>NZ_LWLE01000001.1:0-294770 GCF_001905125.1 Streptomyces sp. TSRI0281
GGGGTTCGTGGGTGTGGGGTTCGTGGGTGTGGGGTGCGTGGGTGTGGGGTGCGTGGGTGTGGGGTGCGTGGGTGTGGGGTGCGTGGGTGTGGGGTGCGCCGGGTTCAGCGCCAGCGTGTGCGCCGCTGGGGGCGGGCCGGTGGGCACGGCCGTGGGGGGAGCGGGCTCGCGGATCGTTCCGGCGGCCGCGTCCGCCAGCATCCTGTCCAGTTCCTCGACGCCGGGGCGGGCGGGGATGTCCCTGGTCAGCAGGGCCTTCAGGACGGGGGTGAGGGCACCGGCCCGTACCGGCGGCGGCACCTCCTCGTCCAGCACGGCCGCCAGCGTGGCGAGTGTGGTGGCCTTGCGCAGCGGATGACGGCCCTCCACGGCGACGTACAGCATCATGCCGAGCGACCAGAGGTCCGAGGACGGGTCGCCCTCGGTGCCCCGGATGCGTTCGGGCGCGATGTAGTCGGGTGAGCCGATGAGGGCACCGGTCATCGTCAGGCTGGTGGACTCGCGGATCGCGGCGATGCCGAAGTCGGTGAGGACCGGGCGGCCGTCGGCGCGGAGCAGGACGTTGGCGGGCTTGACGTCGCGGTGGTGGATGCCCGCCGCGTGGGCGGCGCGCAGCGCGGAGAGGATGCCCCGGCCGAGCTCGGCGGCCTCGGCCGGTTCCATCGGGCCCCGGGCCAGCCGCTCGTGGAGGGAGGCACCGGGCACCAGCTCCATGACGATCCATGGGTAGCCGTCCTCGCCGGGGTCGACGATGTGGTGGACGGTGACCACGTTGGGGTGGTCCAGGCGGGCGAGCGCGCGGGCCTCGCGCAGCACCCGGGCGCGCAGGGTGCGGGCCGCCTCCGGGTCGTACTCCTCCAGGGCGGGGTCCGGGGGCCGGACCTCCTTGAGGGCGACATCGCGGTGCAGCGCCAGATCGTGGGCGCGCCAGACCATTCCCATGCCGCCGCTGCCGAGCCGCTCCACCAGCGTGAAGCGGCCGTCGATCACCCGTCCCGAGGGGGCCTCTGCGCTCATGGGCCGTAGCGTACGGGGGCGGTGGGACAGCGGTCGTCCGGGGCCGGGTCAGCTGCCCACGACGACCCCGTGTCCTATGGGGACGATCTCCAGAGGACGTTCCCATGGGGATGTTCCGATGGGGCGTCCTTGCGGGGCGTTCCCTGCGGGGTGTTCAGGCCGAAGCGCGCTTTCGGGGCGAGGACCGCTCCGTCTTCTTCGTGGTGCTTCGGCTGCTGGACGCCGTCTTCTTCGCAGCGGTGCTCTTCGCCGCCGTCTTCTTCGCCGCGGTCTTCTTCGTCGGCGACTGCGCGGATGTCTTCTTGGCCGTTGCCGTGGACTTCTTCGCGCCGGTCGCCTTGGGGGCGGACTTCTTGGCGGTGGAGGCCGTGCCACCGCCCGAGCGGGTCACCGTCTTGCCGGTCGGGGTCCGGTGCGTCGTCTTCTGCGTCGTCTTCTGTGCCTTCTTCTGTGCCGTCTTCCTTGCCGGTTTCCGGAGGGGATGGACCTCGGCCACCTCTCCCCCGGTCTCCTCCCCGTCCCCCTCCTCGCCGCGGGACTTCTTCGCCGCGCGGACGCTGTTCTCCAGGGCCGCGATCAGGTCGATGACCTTGCCGCCGCCGGAGTCCGCCGCCGCGGCCGGCTCCGTCGCCTCGCCGGATGCCTTGGCGGCGATCAGCTCCTCGACGGCCTCGCGGTAGTCGTCGTGGAGGGTGTCCATGTCGACCTCGCCGAGGGTGTCCATCAGGGCGTCCGCCAGGTCGAGTTCGGCGTCGCGGACCGTCACGTCGGTCTCCGGGGCCACGCCCTCGGGGGCGCGGATCTCGTCCGGCCACAGCAGTCCGTGCATCGCGATGACGTCGTCGACCACGCGCAGCATGCCGAGCCGCTCGCGCCCGCGCAGCGCGTACTTGGCGACGGCGACCTTCCGGCTGCGCTTCAGCGCCTCGCGCAGCAGGGTGTACGGCTTGGCGGCCGGGACGCCGTTGGCGGAGAGGTAGTACGCCGCGTCCATCTGGAGCGGGTCGATCTCGTCGGCGGGCACGAAGGCGACGATCTCGATCGTCCTGGCCGTGGGCAGCGGGAGGGAGGCCAGGTCGTCATCGGTGATCGGGATCATCGTGCCGTCGGCGTCCTCGTACGCCTTGCCGATCTCGGCGGTGGTCACCTCCTGCTCGTCCAGTTCGCACACCTTGCGGTACCGGATCCGGCCACCGTCGGCGAGGTGGATCTGCCGGAAGGAGATCGAGTGGTTCTCGGTGGCGTTCACCAGCTTGATCGGAATGCTGACGAGCCCGAAGGAGATCGCGCCGTTCCATATGGACCTCACCGTTCACCCCTTTTGCCGGTAATAACCTCTTGGGTCGTCTTTCATGTGATTCTTATCGTATGACGCCCATCACGGAGGTGGAGGGGCGGCGCCTGGCGCTCAGCAATCTCGACAAGGTGCTGTACCCGGCCACCGGGACCACCAAGGGTGAGGTGCTGCACTACTACGCGGCCACAGTGGCGGGGGCGCTGCTCGCCCATCTGTACGACCGGCCCGTGTCCTTCCTGCGCTATCCGGACGGCCCCGACGGCCAGCGTTTCTTCACCAAGAATCCGCCGCCCGGTACGCCCGGCTGGGTGCGTACGGCCGCCGTGCCCCGCCACGAGGGCGAGCATGCCCGGCAGGTGCTCGTCCAGGATCTGCCCTCGCTGGTGTGGGCGGCGAACCTGGTGGTGGAATTCCACACTCCGCAGTGGCGGGCGGACGCGCCCGGGATGGCCGACCGGCTGGTGTTCGACCTGGACCCCGGCGCTCCCGCGAGCGTCGTGGAGTGCTGCGCGGTGGCGCTCCGGCTGCGCGAGCGGCTGGCCGCCGACGGACTCCTCGCGTACGGGAAGACGTCCGGGTCCAAGGGACTGCATCTGCTCGTGCCGCTGGAGCCCACCCCTTCCGGCCAGGTGTCCGCGTACGCGAAGGGGCTGGCCGTGGAGGCGGCGAACGCCCTGCCGGAGCTGGTCGTGCACCGGATGACCCGGGCCCTGCGGCCGGGGAAGGTCTTTGTCGACTTCAGTCAGAACGCCGCCGCGAAGACGACCGCCACCCCCTACACTCTGCGGGCCAGAACGGAACCCACCGTCTCCGCACCCGTCACCTGGGAGGAGATCGAGGGCTGCCGGGCACCCGGTGAGCTGGTGTTCCTGGCCGGTGACATGGCGGCGCGGCTGGAACGGTACGGGGATCTGCTCGCCCCGTTGATCAACCCGAACCGGGCGCGGCCGCTGCCCGTGGATCATTAGCACGGGGCCGGCCGGGGCGGGAACGGGCAGGCGGGACGCTGTGCGGCGGCGGTCGCGCCCCGTGCCGCCCGGCGTTCCGGCCATGAAGTGGTCATGACCTGGTCATGGCACGAGGAAAGGCCGCAAGTGGTGGGTGGATTGTCCGGGCCGTGGTGCACACTCTGCCCAGACGCTTCTTCGGAGCGTGCCGGAAGGGTGTGCCGGAAGACTGTGCGCCACTTCCGGGCGCTGCCGTAATCGTGGGGAGGGCATGGCGTGTTCGCGGGGATCGACGAGGTCGACTGGGCTTCGATGGAGCATGCCTACGGACCGGCCGACGATGTGCCCGGTCTCCTGCGGGGGCTCGCCTCCGCGGATCCGGCGGTGCGCGAGAGCGCGCTCGACGGGATGTACGGGGCGGTTCACCACCAGGGCGATGTCTACGCCTGCACACTCGCGTGCATCCCGTTCCTGTTCGAACTGGCCGTGGATCCGGGCGTACAGGACCGGGGCAGTGTGGTCGAGCTGCTCACCAGCATCGGCGGGTTCGATCTGGACGAGGACGACGAGGACGAGATCGATGAGGACGAGATCGAGGGCGCCGCGAACTACGCCATGGCGGCGGCCGCGGTCACCGCGGGGGCGGGGGTGTTCTTCGAGCTGATCGCCGACGAGGACCCCGGGGTGCGGCTCGCGGCCCCGCTGGCCCTCGCCACCCTGCACCGGCACCCGGTGCGGGTACTCGCGCTGCTGCGGGAGCGGCTGCCGGTGGAGGCGGACGAGGAGGTACGGCTGGCGCTCGTCGAAGCGGCCGGGCGGGTCGCCCTCCGGCACCGCCCGCTGGCCGGCCGGGTGGCGGAATGGCTGAGCCTCCTGGCGGCTCAGGCGTACGCGCCGGGGCTGCGCCTGGCCGCCCTGGCCCAGCTGGCGCGCTGCGCCCCGGACGTCCTGCCCGGCGATGTCGTGCCGGTGGTCTCCGGGCTCCTGGGCGAGCTGCGCTCCACGACCGGCACGCCCCCGGAAGCGAGGGTGGAGGCGGAGGCGCATACGGGCGCGGAAGCCGGTACGGATACGGGCGCGGGCGTGGTCACGGGCCCGCCCCCGGGAGCGGGCCCGTCGCCGGACCCGGGCCTGTCGCCGGATGCGGGTCTGTCGCCGGATACGGAGTCCGAGGCCGCATCGGACGCCGAGCCGGACGCGGAGCCCTGTACCGGCGGGAAGACCCCCGTCGTGGAGCAGGCGCCGCCGACCCTCGTCGGACAGTTTCGCGCGCTGTCCGCCGAGGAGTACGTCGGCCGCAGCGCCCCGTGGACCGCCGACCTGCTCCGCACCCTGCACGTCGGGCTCGACGACCGGGTGAACGACCGGACCGCCCTGCTCACCGACCAGCTGCGCAGCCCCGACCGCTGGCAGCGCATCGACGCGGTGCGGATGAGCGGCGGGCTGATCCGCGCCTGGCGCGGCTCGTACGACGGTCTCGTCCGGCTGGTCGGGGAGCAGCTCGCGGACCCCGAGCCCCGGCTGGCCGACGCCGCCTCGCACGTTCTCGAAGAGCTGTTCGGCCTGGCGGCCCCCGCCGCGGACGCCCTGGCGGCTCGGCTGGCCGCCGACCCCGGCGGCTGGGTCAAGGAGTGGGCCAGCGGTCCTCCCGGCCTCGGCTCCACCGTGAAGGCGCTGGCCCGGCTCGGCGACGCCCGTGCGGTGCCCGCGCTGGCGGCGGCGCTGGAGCAGCCCGAGGTGCCGCACGACGTGGGGTACGCCATCGGCCACCTCGGTGCCGCCGCCGCGCCGCTCGCACAGGCGCTGCGGCGCAGGCTCGGCGAGGTCGGCCTCGACGAGGGGGCCTACGACCGGGCGAGCCCGCTGCTGTCCGGGCTGACCGGGCTGCGGGCGGGCGAGGCGGCGCCCGAGGTGCTGCGGGTGCTGCGCGGGGCGCCCGAGTACCGGGGCGAGTGGCTGCGTACGGCGGCGTTGCGGGCGCTCGGTTCGTTCGGGCCCGCGGCGCGCTGTGCCGTGCCGGAGCTGCGGGCCCTGATCCGGCGGCCGGGGACCGTGGCGGCCACGGAGGCGGCCGACGCGCTCTGGGCGGTCGCCGGGGACGCCGACGCCGTGCTGCCCGTGCTGATCGAGGGCCTCCGGACGGAGCATGTGCACGACCGGCGGACGGCGGCGGCGGCGCTGGGCAGGCTCGGGCCGCACGCGCTGGTGGTCGCGCCCCGGCTGCGGGCGCTCCTGGAGCACGAAGAGCTGTGGCTGCGGGTGGACGCCGCGATCGCGCTCTGGGAGGTGTCGGGGCGGACCGAGGAGACCGTTCCGGTGCTCCTCGCCGCCTGGGAGAAGAACCGGCATGTCCGAGTCCGGGTGGCGGAATGCCTGGCGCGGATGGGTCCCGCTGGTGCAGGCTCGGGAGCAGCGCATGTGCTGCGCGCCGAGCTCGTCTCCGTACGCCGCCACAACGCCATGGACGGCGGATACGGCAGCCATGACACGTACGAGGACGAGAGGCTCCTGGCACTGTGCCGGCAGGCGCTTCACGGGAAGACGGGGAGAGGGACCAGAGCATGATCATTTTTGGTACGCGGGGCTATCTGTACCAGTTGGCCATCCTGACGATGGTGTGCGGCTGGTGCGGCAATCCGGCCGCGCACACGCTGCGCAAGCGGGTCACAAAGTTCACGCTGTTCTTCGTGCCGCTGTTCCCGTTCTCGACGAAGTTCGCGACGCAGTGCACCTTCTGCGGCGGGGAGCAGCAGATCCCGAAGGAGCAGGCCGACGCCCTGCTCGCCCAGCACCACGCCGGGCAGGACGGCAACCCGTACGGCCAGGCGCAGCAGCAGCCCGGTTACGCGCCGCCCGGACAGAACCCGTACCAGCGCTGACGTGGGACCGGGGGCCGCGACGCCACAGGGCCGCGTTCGCCCGGACCACCCCGCACAGCTATCGCCATATCGCTGCATAACATCATGAAATAGGCATTGCGCGTCCCTTTCCGTCTAGGGTGTAGGCCCTGTCGTCGAAGAGGAGGCCGCGCCGTGCGTCCGCACCACGTTCCGACGCCGGCCCGCGCCGCCGCGGCCGTCGGCGCCGCGCTGGCGCTGCTCTGCGGCTGCGGCGCCGCCGGGGGGCTGGAGAGCGCCGGGCGCACGCCGTCCGCCGTCGAACCCTCCCTGCTCTGGCCGGATCTGCCCGCCGCCTCGGCCGCCCCGTACGACTACGGGGAGGGCGAGACCGCCCGTATCCCCGGCATCCGGGTCCCGGACGGCAAGGTGCGCGCGCTGGACCCGGTGGCCGTGGTGCGGGCGGGACTGAAGGCCCACCCCGACCGGGACAGCGGCACCGACGAGCTCCCGCAGGAGACCGTCCGGCGGCTGAACACATGCGGCGGACAAGCCCGCACCTGCCCGGTCCTCGCTCCGTATTTCCGCGATCTGACCGGTGACGGGAAGGACGAACTCGTCCTGGGCATCACGCTGCCCGACCGCCAGCTCGCCGTACGGGTCTACATGGCCGACCGGGGCGGGCTGATCCGGATCATGTCCACCGCGGACGCGGTGATCAGCGTGCAGCTGGCGGGCCGCGACCTGATCATGCGGTCGCCTTCGGCAATCACCGGCTACGAGTACCGCACGGCCTGGACCTGGGACGACCAGCAGCACGCGATGCTGCCCACCAGGGACGAGATCCTGCGCATGCCCCGGCAGCGGAACCCGGCCCCCACCCCTACCACCTCACCGTCCCCCTCCGTCTCCCCGGCCGCCTCCGACGCCGTCTCCCCGGCCGCCTCCGACGCCGCGCCGGGGCAGCGATGAAGAGGCGCGGGCTTCGCACACCCTCCTGGACCGCGACCCTCACCTGGAAGTCCGCGGTCTTCCTCACCCTGATGTGCTGCACGCTCGCCGCCCTGCTGGGCGTCCTGGTGCACACCGCCGTGACCCGGCAGACGGTCGGCCACGCCCGCGAGAAGGCCCTGGACCGGCTGGAGGAGGTCACCAGGGCGTACGAGGCCGGCGAACCGCTCCCCCAGGGCTCGGGGGTCGATCCGGCGGGCCTGCCCGCGTCGCTGCGCTCCCTGGCCGTGGGTGGCGAGCAGGGCACGGTGGTCACCGACGACGCGGGCCACCCGGCGATGTGGGCGGCGGGTCCGGCCGACGGCCGCGCGCTCGCCACCTGGATCGACTACAGCCAGAGCGCCCGCACGATCAGCGGCCTCGACCGGGCGATCGTCGGCTCCTCGCTGCTGGCCATCGCCGCCACGCTCCTGGTCGGCCTGTTCGCCGTCAGCCGGGTGACCCGGCGGCTGCACCAGAGCGCCCGGGTGGCGCGCCGGATCAGCGCGGGCGACCTCGACGCCCGGGTCCACGACCCCCGTACCGCACGCCCGGCGCGGGCCCAGGACGAGGTGGCGATCGTCGCCGGCGCCCTGGACACCATGGCCTCCACGCTCCAGCACAAGCTGCAGACCGAGCAGCGGTTCACCGCCGATGTGGCGCACGAACTGCGCACCCCGCTGACCGGGCTGTCGGCCGCCGCCGAACTGCTGCCGCCCGGCCGCCCCGCCGAACTGGTCCAGGACCGGGTCCGGGCGATGCGGGCGCTGACCGAGGACCTGCTGGAGATCTCCCGGCTCGACGCCCGTACCGAACAGATCGATCCCGCCGTGCACGAACTGGGGCCGGTCGCCGAGCGGGTGGTCCGGGTCTCCGGTACGGACACCGAGGTACGGATCACCCGCTCGGCCCGGGTCGAGACGGACCGGCGGCGGCTGGAGCGGGTGATCGGCAACCTGGTCGCCAACGCCCACCGGCACGGCCGCCCGCCGGTGGTGCTGAGCGTCGAAGGCCCCGTGGTGACCGTGCGCGATCACGGGGCGGGGTTCCCGGCGTACCTGCTCGACGGCGGGCCGCAGCGGTTCCGTACGGACGGCAGCGGGAAGGGCCACGGGCTCGGCCTGACCATCGCCGTGGGCCAGGCACGGGTGATCGGGGCGGAGCTGGTCTTCGCCGACGCGGCGGACGGCGGGGCGGTGGCGCGACTGACGCTGCCGGAGTACGTGCCGCCCGACGACGACCCGGCTCCGGAATCCCCCGGCCCCCCGCCGGCCCCCTGAAGCCGACGGGGCGTCCGGGCCGGGGGCGTGGCCCCCGGCCATCCGGGCCCTGGGCGTGGCTCCCGGCCCTCTGCCGCATTGCGGACGCGCTGCGACATAAGGGAAATACCGCACGCCTCTTGCTACGTTGCGTGGCATGACCCCATCGACGGCGGACGCTCCCCCGCCCGAGCTACGCCTGCCCAAGCGGCGCGGGGTGGAGCTCTGTCTTCTCATCGGGGCCGTCCTCATCTCCGTCTACGGCTACGCGAACGTCGGCCTCGCCAGGAACGGAGCCGTGCCGCCCGATGTCGCCGGTTACGGCGCGGGGCTCGGTCTGCTCGCGCTCCTGGCCCATCTCGCGGTCCGCTTCCGCGCCCCGTACGCCGATCCGCTGCTGCTGCCGATCGCCGTCCTGCTCAACGGCCTGGGCCTGGTGCTGATCTACCGGCTCGACCTGGAGACCCCGAAGGACCAGGCCGCGCCCACCCAACTGGTCTGGTCCACGCTCGGGGTCGCGCTGTTCATCGCCGTCGTGGTCCTCCTGCGCGACCACCGGGTGCTCCAGCGCTACGCGTATCTCGCGGTCGCCACCGCGCTGGCGCTGATGATCGTGCCGATCTTCTTCCCCGCCGTGAACGGGGCCAAGATCTGGATCAGGATCGGCGGACTCTCCTTCCAGCCGGGCGAGTTCGCCAAGATCCTGCTCGCGGTGTTCTTCGCCGCGTACCTGGCCGCGAACCGCAACGCGCTGGCGTACACCGGCCGCCGGATCTGGAAACTCCAGCTGCCCACCGGCCGGGTGCTCGGCCCCATCGTGGCGATCTGGCTGCTCAGCGTCGGCGTCCTGGTCCTGGAGCGCGACCTCGGCACCTCGCTCCTCTTCTTCGGACTCTTCGTCATCATGCTGTACGTGGCGACCGGCCGCACCGGCTGGATCGCCGTCGGACTGCTGCTCGCCGCGGTCGGCGCCTTCGTCGTCGGCTCGTTCGAACCGCATGTGCACAGCCGGGTGCAGGACTGGCTCGACCCGTTCGCCTCGATCGACGCAGGGCAGGGGCCGAGCCAGCTCGCCCAGTCGCTGTTCGCGTTCGCGGCGGGCGGCATGCTCGGTACCGGACTCGGCCTCGGCCACTCCGTCCTCATCGGCTTCGCCGCCAAGTCCGACTTCATCCTGGCGACTGCGGGCGAGGAACTGGGCCTGTCCGGGCTGACCGCGGTGTTCCTGCTGTACGCGCTGCTCGTCGCCCGCGGCTACCGGGCCGGACTCGCGCTGCGGGACCCGTTCGGGCGGCTGCTGTCCATCGGCCTCGCCTCGATCCTGGCCCTTCAGGTCTTCGTGATCGCGGGCGGGGTGATGGGACTGATCCCGCTGACCGGCATGGCCATGCCGTTCCTCGCCCAGGGTGGTTCGTCCGTCGTCACCAACTGGATCATCGTCGCGCTGCTGATCCGGGTCAGCGATGTGGCCCGCAGACCCCATCCCGACCAGGTGGAGACCGGCGTCATCGCCCCGGTCCTGGAGGACGAACGGTGATCCGCTACATCCGGCGGGCCGCCGCCTTCTGTCTGCTGCTGCTCGTGGCGCTGCTGCTGAACGCCGCCCGCGTCCAGCTCTTCGAGGCGGACGAACTGGACGACAACCCCGCCAACCGCCGTAACACCATCGACCGTTACGACGAGCCTCGCGGCAACATCCTGGTCGGCGGCAAGTCCGTCACCGGCTCCAAGGACACCGGTGAACAACTCGCGTACGAACGCACCTATCTGCACGGCCCCCTGTACGCACCGGTCACCGGCTACGCCTCGCAGACGTACGGCACCACGCTCATCGAGAACGCCGAGGACGGCATCCTGTCCGGCACCGACTCGCTGCTCGCCCCCTTCCCCCTGTGGAACGACATCACCCGCGGCCGGCAGCCGGGCGGCGACGTCGTCACCACCGTCAAGGACGCGATGCAGCGCGCCGCGTACGAGGGGCTGAGCGGACGCCGGGGGGCGGTCGCCGCCGTGGAACCCTCGACCGGCCGGATCCTGGCACTGGTCTCGACCCCCTCGTACGACCCCGAGCGGCTGTCCGGCACCGGTTCCTCGGTCACCGACGCCTGGGCCCGGCTCAACGCGGCCAAGAGCCGGCCGATGCTCAACCGGGCCATCCGGCAGACCTATCCGCCGGGTTCCACCTTCAAGATCGTGACGGCCGCCGCGGCGCTGGACGCCCGGGTGGTGACCGATCCGGACGCCGACACGGACACCCCGTCGCCCTATGTCCTGCCCGGCACCACGACCACGCTGCCCAACGAGGCGAGCGGCTGCGCCAAGGCGTCGCTGGCCGAGGCGATCCGGGTCTCCTGCAACACCGTCATGGCGCACCTCGGCGTCGAGGTGGGGCTCGACGGAATGGTGGAGGCGGTGGGCAGGTTCGGCTTCAACGACAGCGGCCTGCGGATTCCGTCCGGGGTGGCGAAGAGCAACTTCGACACGGACATGAGCGACGACCAGCTGGCGCTGTCCTCGATCGGGCAGTTCGACACGACCGCGACGCCCCTCCAGATGGCGATGGTCGCCGCCGCGGTGGCGAACGGCGGCGACCTCAGATATCCGCATCTCGTGGACCGTACGACCACCCATGACGGCGACACCGTCCAGCAGCAGGGTTCCCGCTCGTACCACCAGGCCATGAGCCCGTCGACGGCGATGCGGTTGCAGCGGATGATGGTCGACGTGGTGGAGGACGGCACCGGGTCGAACGCCGCGATCGACGGGGTGAAGGTCGGCGGCAAGACCGGTACCGCCCAGCACGGCATCGACAACTCCGGTACGCCGTACGCCTGGTTCATCTCCTGGGCGCAGAACCCGGACTCCGGAAGGCCCGCGGTCGCCGTCGCGGTGGTCGTCGAGGACGCCTCCGCCGACCGGGCGGACATCAGCGGCGGCGGCAGCGCGGCGCCGATCGCACGGGCCGTGATGGAGGCAGCGCTCGACGAGTGAACGGGCGACGGGCGATCGGTTGAGCGGCCGGGCGGCTGGCGATCGGGCGGGTGAGCGGCTGGCGATCGGGGGGGGCGGCCGGGGAGCGGGCGGGCCGATCCGAAAGCCGCTCGACTGCTCGGGGCGCGGGCCGGGAGACTGGCGTCATGACGCGGGTATCGGCGGTGGCGCGGGCGCTGGAGCGGATCGACCGGCTGGACCCGCGGCTGTGCGCGTTCACCGAGGTGTGGCACGAGGCGGCGCTCGCCCGTGAACCAGAGGCCCGGCTGCTCCCCCTGGCCGGGCTGCCGTTCGCGGTGAAGGGGCCGGCCGGTATCCGCTCGTACGCGGCCCGCCGGCTGATCGCGGCGGGCGGTGTCCCGGTCGGCGCGACGTCCGTTCCGGGCCCCGGCACGGTCTGGCAGACCTGGGGACAGGGCAGGCACGGCCGTACGGTCAATCCCTGGCGGGCCGACCGCACCCCGGGCGGCTCCTCCGCGGGTTCGGCGGTCGCGGTCGCGGCGGACCTGGTGGAGCTGGCGACCGGAAGCGACGGGGCGGGATCGATACGCATCCCGGCGGCCTGGTGCGGCGTGTTCGGGCTGAAGACGACGAACGGACTCCTCCCCTCACCGGACCGTTCGGGGCTCGCGGCGGCCGGGGTGATCGCCCGGTCGGCGGCCGGAGCGGAGCGGTACGTGCGCCATGTACTCGACGACTACGCGCCGCCCGCGGCCCCCGCGCCGCCGCTGCCCGCCGTGTACAGCCCGGACCTCGGGTACGCGGACGTGGACCCGGAGGTCGAGGCTGTGGTGCGGGGCGCGGTGGAGCGGCTGGTCGCGGCCGGGGCCGTCACGCTGCTGGACGGGGACTGCGCCCTGCTCGACCCGGCGGCGGCGTGGATCGCGATACGCGGCGGTGGGCCGGACCAGGACGGCGCCCGGTCCGTGCGGGGCGAGAACGACCGCAGGCTCGATGCCCTGTTCGCCCGTACGCCGTTGCTGCTGACCCCGACCACACCGAACCGGCCGCACGGGCACGAGGGTCCGGGCGACACCTATTCCACGGCGCTGACCTGGGCGTTCAATCTGAGTGGCCATCCGGCGGCGACCCTGCCCGCCGGGTTCACCCGGGACGGCTGCCCGGTGGGGCTCCAGCTGGTGGCCGGGCGCGGGGAGGATGTCTCGCTGCTCGGAACGGCCCGCGCGGTGGAAAACGTCCTGCCTACTGGGCGGCCATGACGCATCAGGATGAACCCGTACGCATACCCGGCCACGAACTGGCCCAGGTGAACATCTCCCGGCTCAGGTTTCCGCTGGACTCGGCCGAGTTCGGGGACTTCGTCGACGCCCTCGACCCGGTGAACGCCGTGGCGGACCGGGCCGAGGGCTTCGTCTGGCGCCTGCAGTCCGACACCGGCAACGCCACCGACGTGGCCGTGCTCGGCGACGACTGGCTGATCATCAACATGTCCGTGTGGCGGGACGCCGACGCACTGACCGGATTCATGTACGCGGGACGGCACCGCGAACTGATGGCCCGCCGCCGTGAGTGGTTCGAGCACGTCCAGGAGTCGATGACCGCGCTGTGGTGGGTCCCGGAAGGCCGGCGCCCCACGGTCGCGGATGCCGAGAAGCGCCTGCTCCACCTGCGTGAACACGGCCCCACCGCATGGGCGTTCACGCTGCGGACGCGCTTCCCGGCACCGGCGGGCGGAGCGGGCTGACCCACCGGCCCGACGCCCCACGGGCTTAACAGCCCGCCGACCCGACGGACCGGCGACGGGCCGACGGGCCGACCGACCGGCGACGGGCCGACCGACCGGCGGGCGACCTGACGGCCGGTCCCCGCCGCCGCGCCGCCTGATCAGCCGAGCGGCTTGCGCGTCTCCTCGCGGACCTTGGCGGCCTCCGCGGCGGACGCCTTCAGATCGATGGACTTGGCGTCCTTCAGCACGTTCTCGGGTCGGATGACCGCGACCATCGCCGCGGTGTTGCCGTCACCCCAGGCGCACATCGGGATGTTGGCGATGCCGCCGCTGTCCTTCGACTGCACGATCTGGCACTCGATCGTGATGTCGTACCCGTCGGGGGTGAACTTCTTGGCGGGTACGACGAGGGTCGCGCCCTCGGCCTCCGCGGCCCCCTCCATGATCTTGCCGCGCATGAAGTCCGGGCTGGCGAGCCGCCCGTACATCCCGGAGAGCACGAGGGCGCCCTGCTTGGCCGAGGTGTACTGCGCCATGACCGCCTTCCCGTCCCGGACGCTGGGGTCGGGCGTGTCCTCGATCTCCTTGCCCTCGGTCTCCGACATGTCCTGGGCCAGGGTGAATTCCTCGTCCAGCACCTTCTTGGGCACGACGAGCTTGTACTCGGCCTCGGGGAACACCGCGTCGGCGCCCTTGTCGACCAGCTGGGAGACGCCGAAGGCGATCCCGCCGGCGACGACCACCGCACCGGCCACGATCCCGATGACCAGTCCGGTGCGCTTCTTGCGCGGCGGCTGTGGTCCCTGCGGCGGCCAGCCGGGTATCCCGGGCTGCCCGCCGCCGGGTATGCCCGGCTGACCCCATCCGCCCTGCTGGGGCGGGGGCGGGGGCGTCTGCGGGTAGCCGTAGGGCTGTTGCTGTTGCGGGTAGGACCCCGGGGCGGCCGGCTGGCCGTACGGATTCTGCTGAGGCTGGGGCGGCCCGTACGGGCCCGGCGGCGGCGGAGGCGGCGTGGTCATGCGCTCAAGTTACGTCACGTTTGCGAACGGAATTTCGACCAGGGTCATATCGGTATCAGGTCGAGAGAATCCCGAGGCCGGACCGGCGCCAGCGGGCCGTACACCGCAGGAACCCGAGGAACCGGAGGAACCGGCCGGGCGCCCGAGGAGCCCGGCGCGCCCGGTTCGGCCGTCCGAACACCCCGGCGCGCCCGGCCGGTCACCGGATCACCCCGCCAGAACGCCGCCCTCCGCTATCGCGTCCGCGACCTCGGCGACCCTGGCCTGCTCCTCCACGGCGAAGCGGTCCCGGTCCAACTGCTCGGCGATCTCCTCGTCCTGGGCCATCAGGAGGTCCAGGCTGGAGTCGCCGAGTTCGAGGACGCCCATGTCGACGTACGCCTTCTGGAGCCTGGGGCCCCACAGTCCGATGTCCTTGACGCACGGGACTATCCGGCTGAACAGCAGCTTGCGGAAGAGCTGGAGGTACTCCGAGTGCTCGGAGAGGTCCTTGGCCTCCTGCTTGGCGATACCGAAGTTCTCCAGGACCTCGACGCCGCTGAGCCGGTCGCGCATGAGGTAGCAGCCCTCGATGACGAACTCTTCGCGCTCGCGCAGCTCGGCGTCGCTCAGCTGCTTGTAGTAGTCGCGCAGCGCCATCCGCCCGAAGGCCACGTGCCGGGCCTCGTCCTGCATGACGTACGCGAGGATCTGCTTGGGCAGCGCCTTGGTCGTGGTGTCGCGGATCATCCCGAACGCGGCGAGGGCCAGGCCCTCTATGAGGACCTGCATGCCGAGGTAGGGCATGTCCCAGCGGGAGTCGCGCAGCGTGTCGCCGAGCAGCCCCTGGAGGTTGTCGTTGACCGGGTAGAGCATCCCGATCTTCTCGTGCAGGAAGCGGCCGTATATCTCCGCGTGCCGCGCCTCGTCCATGGTCTGGGTCGCCGAGTAGAACTTGGCGTCCAGGTCGGGGACGGACTCGACGATCCGTGCCGCGCAGATCATGGCGCCCTGCTCACCGTGCAGGAACTGGCTGAACTGCCAGGACGTGTAGTGCTTGCGCAGCTCGCCGCGGTCCTTGTCGGTCATCTTCGCCCAGTGCGGGGTGCCGTACAGCGTGAGGGCCTCGTCCGGGGTGCCCAGCGGGTCGGCCGGGTCGACCTCGACGGACCAGTCGATGCGCTTGTTGCCGTCCCACTGCTTGTCCTTGCCCTTCTGGTAGAGAGCGAGAAGGCGTTGGCGGCCGTCGTCGTAGTCCCAGCTGAACCGGGCGGCCCCGGAGGCGGGCACCTGCCACAGTGGTTCTTCGGGGGCGGTGGTGTAGAGGTCGTGTGTCGACACGGACGGCTCCTTCGCCTCGCATGACTCGGTAAGTTCCTTGGCACCCACGCGCGTTGATCGTTTTCTGAGCACTTCCAGCGACTGCTTCCCTGGCAGGTTCACACGCTGGTAGACGCTGGGTCAACAAGTCGTGCGCAAGGGATTGACGACCTTGCTGACAGGCAGTCTCATAAGGGGTGACCGCCGGTAACCCACGTGTGAGGTGCCCCAGCCATGACGACAGTGACCGATCGCGATGTGCAGGCGCTCCGCGACGCACTCGGCCCGCTCCGCGACCGTGAGCAGGTGGCCGCGCGCCTGCTCGAATCCTCGGCCAAGCACTCCTTCGACCCCGAGACCGAACTCGACTGGGACTCCGCCGTCGAGGAGGGCAAGTGGTTCTGGCCGCCGGAGCTCGTCTCCCTCTACGACACCCCGCTGTGGGACCGGATGTCCGAGGAGCAGCGGATGGACCTGGCCCGGCACGAGTCGGCCGCGCTCGCCTCGCTCGGGATCTGGTTCGAGATCATCCTCATCCAGCTGCTGGTCCGGCACGTCTACGACAAGCCGGTGACCAGCAACCACGTCCGGTACGCGCTCACCGAGATCGCCGACGAGTGCCGGCACTCCATCATGTTCGGCCGCATGATCGACTGGGGCGGCGCCCCCACCTATCCGGTCCCACGGGTCTACCACAACCTGGCGCGGGTTCTGAAGACCGTGTCCACCACGCCCGGTTCGTTCGCCGCGACCCTGCTCGGCGAGGAGATCCTCGACTGGATGCAGCGGCTGACCTTCCCGGACGACCGGGTCCAGACACTGGTGCGCGGCGTGACCCGCATCCATGTCGTCGAGGAGGCCCGGCACGTCCGGTACGCCCGCGAGGAGCTGCGCCGCCAGATGGTGACCGCGCCGCGCTGGGAGCGGGAGCTCACCCGGGTCAGCTGCGGGGAGGCCGCGCGTGTCTTCTCCGTCTGCTTCGTCAATCCGCAGGTGTACGACAACGTCGGCCTGGACCGCCGTGAGGCCGTCGCCCAGGTGCGGGCGAGCGGCCACCGGAAGGAGGTCATGCAGTCGGGCGCGAAGCGGCTGACGGACTTCTTCGACGACATCGGCGTACTGAACGGGGTCGGCCGCCGGTTGTGGAAGCGCTCCGGCCTGCTGGCTTGAGCCCGCTCCCCGGCGCGGGGCGGCCCGTTAGGCTTCGGGCCATGACCTCCACCGCCGCAGCCCCGCCGCCGCCCCGTGCGTACCGCAGGCTCAGCGTCGAGGAGCGTCGCACCCAGCTCCTCGACGCGGCGCTCAGCCTCTTCGCGCACCGGGCTCCCGACGAGGTCTCGCTCGACGAGGTGGCGGTGGTCGCCGGTGTCTCCCGGCCCCTCGTCTACCGCTACTTCCCCGGCGGACGGCAGCAGTTGTACGAGGCGGCGCTGCGCTCCGCCGCGGACGAGCTGAAACTCTGCTTCACCGAGCCCGCGGTGGGTCCGCCCACCGAGCGGGTCGGCCGGGTCCTGGACCGCTACCTCGGCTTCGTCGACGAGCACGACGCCGGTTTCAGCGCCCTGCTCCAGGGCGGCAGCGTCGCCGAGACCTCCCGTACGACGGCGATCGTCGACGGCGTACGCCGGGCGGCGGCCGAACAGATACTGCTGCACCTCGGCCGGGGCACGGGCCCCGGCCCGCGTCCCGCCGGGCGGCGGCTGCACATGATGGTGCGCACCTGGATCGCCGCCGTCGAGGCGGCGTCCCTGATCTGGCTCGACGAGGAGAAGCAGCCCCCGGCTCCCGAGCTGCGCGGCTGGCTGGTCGACCATCTGATCGCCCTGCTCGCGGCGACCGCGGCGACGGACCCGGAGACCCGGTCCGCGGTGGCGGACCTGCTGGCCCTGGAGACCGCCGGAGGGCCGGCCGGACGGCTGGCGGCGCTGGTTCTCCCGGTCGTCGGCGAGGCGGCGCACCTGCTGCCCGACTCCGCTGCGTCAGACTGACCCGGTGAAAAGCGAGAACACCCCCTTCACCGGCGGCCCCCTGGACGGCAGGGTGCTGCCCGTCCTCCTCGGCCCGACCGGCCACCCGCCCAAGTGGTACGAGGTCCCGGTGCCGGACGCCGACGGCGGGCCGGCCACCGTGTACGCGTACCGGCGGGTTCCGGCCGGGTACTCGAAGCGGCTCGGGATCCAGCGCGGCTGGGTGTACGAGTACGCCCCCGACGGACGCGAGCCGCGCACCCTCAAGTGGCCCTGGACGAAGCCCGGGAGCGGCAGCTGAGCCTGTGGGGCGGAGCGGCGCGGGGCAGGCCCTAAGATCGACGGTCAGGTGCCGAGGGACGGTCACGAGGGGGGTGCGCCATGGAGGCGCTGCGTCAGGACGATCCACGCCATTTCGGCCGGTACACCGTGCTGGCCCGCTTCCGCGAGGGCGCCGCCGCCGTGCAGTACCTGGCGCGGGAGACCGGCGCGGACGAACGCGCCGTGATCACTGCGGCGCGGCCCGCCCTCGCCGAGGTACCGGCCTTCCGCCGCCGCTTCCGGTCGGAGGCCCGCACCGCCGCACGCCTGGCGGGCGGCTGGGTGACGCCGCCGCTCGACGTCCGGTGCACCCGTGACGAGGACACCGACAGTGCGGTGGAGGAGCCCGACAGCCTCTGGACGGCCACCGGCTACGTCCCCGCGCTGACCCTGTCCGAGGCGATCGGCCTCGCCGGACCGCTGCCCGAACGCGCGGTGCGGATACTGGGCGCGGGCATCGCCGAGATCCTCTCCCGGGTGCACGCGGGCGGTGCCGTACTCCAGGGGCTCGCTCCCGGCACGGTGCTGCTGGCCGAGGACGGACCCCGGCTCACCGCCTTCGGCCCGCTGGGCGCGGCGGCCTCCGCCGAGGCGAGGGGTGGACAGCTCTCGGTACGGCTGGGGTACCTGACACCCGAACAGGCCGAGGGCAGGGAAGCGGGCGCGCCCTCCGACCTCTTCGTGCTCGGGCTTCTGCTGGCGTACGCGGCCACCGGTACGACGCCGTTCACGGACGGCCCGCCCGAGGAGGCCGCCGACCGGATCGCGCACGCGGAGCCCGAACTGGGCGCCGTACCCGAAGGGTTGCGGGAACTGATCGCCGGGTGCCTCGCGAAGGATCCGGATCAGCGGCCGAGCGCCGGTTCGGTCGCCGCGGAACTGGCGCTGGAGGGAGCGGCGGGCCTCGCCAGGGGCGGCTGGCTCCCCGAACGGCTGTCGGCGGCGGTGGCGGACCAGGAGGCGCGGGTACGGGCGCTGGAGACGCCGGTCGAGGAGGCGGACGAGGCGGACGAGCCCGAGGACGCACCGGTCGACGCTCCGGTCGTGACAGCGGCCGAACCCGAGGACGCCGTCGTCGTCGCACGGGGTGCCGACGTGGTGTCCGTGCCTGCGGCCCCGTCCGGAGCCGTGGCCGGAGCCCCTTCCGGAGCCGTGGCCGGGCAGGAGGACCGGGGAACCACCCGCTTCCTCGGAACCGTGTCCGGCGCCCCGAGGACCGACCATCCGACGACCCAACTCGCCGTCCCCCGCGAGCTGACCGCCGCAGCCCCGGCCGCCGTACAGGCCCCTCCGGCCCTTCCGGCCCCGTCCCCCGCGGCGCCCTACCAGCACCACCAGGGCGGCCCCGCCCCGTACGCCGCCGCCGCTCTGCCGGGGGCCGCCGCACCGGCGGCCACCCCGATGGTGTCGCTCCCCCTGCCGCCCCCGGCGCCGGCCCCCGATCCCACCGCGAGCCGCCGGGCCCTGCTGATCACGGCGGGCGCCGCGGCCGCCGGGCTGATCGTCGGCGGTGGCGCCGTCGCCGTACTGGGGTCGGACGACAGCCCGTCCACCGACGACGACAAGCCCGCCCCGGACCGCCCCCGTACCCTTCCGGGGCAGGCCCCGGAGCCTCGGTGGACCTACGCGCACCCGGCCTCCGAGTCGACGCCGCTCACCACCGCCCTGTGGCAGGACAAGCTGCTGGTGCTGACCAGCGAGAGCCAGGCGACCGGCGTCGACCTGCGCACCGGGAAGCGCGTCTGGCAGCGCGCGGACGCCGCGAAGGGGCAGGCGGCCCTGGCGGCGGGCGAGAACCTCTGCTTCCTGGCGAGCCCGACCGAGTTCCTGTGGCTGTCGCCCGAGGACGGCGCGGTCGAGCACCGGGTGCGGTACATAGACCAGTTCACCGGCCTGCCGAATCTGACGGTGGGACGGATCACCGGGCTGTCCGGTTCCGTCATCTGGTTCACCGGCTCGCACACGGTCACGGTGAAGGCCCCGAAGCCGAAGAAGGGCAAGAAGCCGGGCAAGGACAAGCAGGTCGTCCAGGCGTACTTCTTCGCGTACGACATCGTGCGGCGCAAGGAGCTGTGGCGCACGGCCGTACCCGCGGGCCGGGCCCCGGGAACGCCCTCCTACCAGCTGGTCGCGGAGCGCTCCGCCGACCTTCTCGTACGTCAGGACGCGGCGACCCTCACACCCGCCGACGTCAGGACCGCCAAGGGGAAGGGCACCATCCGCTCCTTCGACCAGAAGACCGGCAAGCTGCTGTGGGCGAAGCAGTACGGCGCCGTCGCCCCGGGCGCGGGTGTGCTGGGCGACGAGGACGGTCGGCTGTACGGCGCGGTGGGCACGAACCTCCAGGCTTTCGAGGCGGACACCGCCAAGCCGGTGTGGGTCCTGAACGGTGGTACGGGTTCCGTGTACGGCACGCCCGTGGTCGCCGGGCCCCTGCTGCACACCACCAACCGCAGCCAGGAGGTCGGCGCGGTCCAGCGGGAGACCGGCCGGCTCGTGTGGCGGCGTTCGACGGAGGTCCCGCTCGGCGGCAACGCCCCCGCCATCACCCTCAGCGCCAGCGAGAAGACCCTGATCGCCGCCGACGCCTCCCAGGTCACCGTGTTCTCGGCGGCCGACGGACGGCGGCTGTGGAAGTTCCAGGACATCGGGGCGCAGGACCCCAAGGGGGCCACGGTCACCGCCCCGTACCGGGCCCTGACCGCCAAGAAGACCGTCGTGGTCCAGCGGGACCGGACGTTCTACTCCTTCCCCGTGGAGTGACGCCCCGCCGGCTGATCCCCCGGCACCGCCTTTCGGGGGATCCGTCGGCCGCCACGCCGCACGGTGCTTGCCTCACCCGACATCGAGTGAGCGGATTAATCAGATTCGCCTACTTATACGGGGCTCCTTCACGGCGCTCCGCCCCCGTCCCGGAGGTGATGTCGTGTCAGGCAGAATCCTGCGCGCGGTCTGCACGGCGGCACTGGCCGCACTCGTCGCGACCTCCCCCGCCACCGCCTCGCCCGCCTCCCCCGTCGATCCGGGCCCCGCCCCGTCCGGGGAGTCCACGCCGGCGGGGGAAAAACCCGGGGAGGAAGCCGGAGCCGAGGACACGGACGCGGATGTAGAAGCGGACGTAGACGTAGAAGCAGACGTAGAAGCGGATCCGAACCTGGACCTGGACACGGACGCCGCCTCGGGCGCGGACGCCGACCCCGGCCTCGGCGCGGACGCCCCCGAGGCGGGCAACGGACCCGGAACCTCCAGGAGCATCGGCGAGCTGCTGACGGAGCTACGGACGCTCTATCAGCAGGCCGAAGAGGCCACCGAGACCTACAACGGCACCGCGGAGGAGCTGAAGAAGCGCACCGCGGCGACCAGGAAACTGACCTCCGATCTCGCGAAGGCCCGGCTCGCCCTCGACGGCAGCCGGGATGACGCGGGGCGGCTGGCCCGTGAGCAGTACCAGGGCCGGTCCGAGTACTCCGCGTATCTGCATCTGCTGCTGGCCCGCGACCCCGTACACGCCCTGGACCAGAGCCATGTCATCGAGCGGGCAGCCGCCGGACGGGCGGCGACCGTGAACCGGCTCACCGGTGCCGAGAAGCGCGCCGCCGCGCTGGCGACCGCCTCCCGCAAGGCGCTGGCCGAGCAGCGGACGCTGACCGCGAAGCAGAAGAAGCAGCGCGACAGCGTGCGGTCGAAGCTGAACAAGGTCGAGGCACTGCTGGCCACGCTCTCCGCCGAGCAGCTCGCCGGGCTGGCGACGCTGGAGGGGCGGAACACGGCGAAGGCCCAGCGCGAGCTGGTCGCCTCGGGGGCGCTCAGCTCGACCCGGCCACCGACCGAACAGGGCGGTGACGCCGTGGCGTTCGCGGTCGAACAGATCGGCAAACCGTATCTGTGGGGAGCGGAGGGCCCGGACTCCTTCGACTGCTCCGGGCTCACCTCGCAAGCCTGGTCGAAGGCGGGGCGCGCCATTCCGCGGACGTCGCAGGAGCAGTGGCGGCAGCTGCCGAAGGTGCCCATGGAGTCGCTGCGCCCCGGCGACCTGGTGATCTACTTCCCGAAGGCGACCCATGTAGCGCTGTACATCGGCAACGGCAGGGTGGTGCAGGCGCCGCGCCCCGGGGCCTCGGTGAAGGTGTCGCCGGTCGCGTCGAACCCGCTGCTGGGCGCGGTCCGCCCCGATCCGCAGGGCACGCCGCTGAGCACGTACACACCGCCGGAGCTGCCCGAGGGAGCGTCGGAGGGCTCGGACGAGGGGTACAGCCCGGGCACGGCCCCGGACGCGTAGACCGGCACATGCGGCGGCCGGGCCGGCAGGTCGACACATCGACTCCGGCCCGGCCCGGCCGCCGGATGTACGGGGTCAGGCCCCGGAGACCTCGGCGAGGTACGCGTTCGTCTTCTCGGGCTCGAAGAAGAAGTTGTCGAAGTCCGCCGGGTCGTTGAACCCGTTGGCGAAGCGGTCGGCGACCGGCTGGAGCTGACCGGCGGCGCCGATCAGGTTCAGGACGTGCTCCGGCGGTACGCCGAGCATCGCGTTGGTCCACTTCGTGACGTGCTGCGCGGTGTCCCAGTAACGGTCGAACGTGGACTGCATCCACTCCGCGTCGAACTCGCGGTCGCCGTGCTCGATGATCGAGTCCAGATACGCGTTCGCGCACTTGGAAGCCGAGTTGGAGCCCTGCCCGGTGATCGGGTCGTTGGCGACGACCACGTCGGCCACGCCGAGGACCAGACCGCCGCCGGGCAGCCGGCCGATCGGCTTGCGGACGGTCGGGGCGTAACGGCCCGCCAGGGTGCCGTTGGCGTCGGTCAGCTCGACCTTGGTGGCGCGCGCGTAC
Organism: Streptomyces sp. TSRI0281; assembly: GCF_001905125.1. Lineage (GTDB taxonomy): Bacteria > Actinomycetota > Actinomycetes > Streptomycetales > Streptomycetaceae > Streptomyces. Next base: position 22,464 of record NZ_LWLE01000001.1, read on the forward strand.
TCCCACGGGGTGAACTTCTCCATGAGCTCCAGCGTCTTGGCGAGGTGCTCGGACGGGTCCTTGATGCCCTGGAAGACGTCCAGCGGACCGCCCGGGATGCCCTCCCAGAACAGGATGTCCGCACGGCCGGAGGTGGTCAGGGTCGGCATCACGAACAGCTCGCCGACGCCCGGTACCAGGTTGCAGCGGACCGCGTCGAAGTCGGGGTGCTCGGGGCGCACGCCCATGCCGTGCACATACGCGACCGCCAGCGCACGCTGCGGGGCGTCGAACGGCGAACGGGACGCGTCCCGGCCGAACATGGAGACCAGCTCGCCCTTGCCGGCCGAGACCATCACCAGGTCGTAGGTGCGGGAGAAGTAGTCCAGGTCGGAGACGGCCGCACCGTGGATCACGAGCTGACCGCCGCGCTGGGCGAAGGTCTCCATCCAGCCGGCCATCTTCACGCGCTGGTCGACGGACTGGGCGAACCCGTCCAGCTTGCCGACCCAGTCGACGGCCCGCGAGGAGTCCGGGGCGGCGACCGAGACGCCCAGGCCCTGGATCTTCGGCGCCTGCGACTCCCAGAAGTTGAGCTGGTAGTCGCGCTCGTGCTGGAGGGCGGTGTGGAACATGCACTGGGTCGACATGACCCGGCCGGACCGGATCTCGTCGGCCGTGCGGTTGGACATCAGGGTGACTTCGTACCCTCTCGACTGAAGGCCGAGGGCGAGCTGGAGACCGGACTGACCGGCTCCGACTATGAGTATCTTCCGCATCGCGGTTTCTCCGTTACGTGTTTCCGGCTGACGCCGTGGCTCTACGCCGGGGTGGCGTCGAGAGCGTGGCCGACCAGGGCCAGCAGCGACTCGACGACCGTGATCCTGTTGCGCGCGTCCATGATCACAACAGGTACGTGCGGGGGTACGGTCAGGGCCTCCCTGACGTCCTCCGCCTCGTAACCGGGCGTGCCCTCGAAGTGGTTGACAGCCACGATGTACGGCAGTCCGCAGCTCTCGAAGTAGTCCAGAGCGGGGAAGCAGTCGGCGAGCCGCCGGGTGTCGGCGAGCACGACCGCGCCGATCGCGCCGCGCACCAGGTCGTCCCACATGAACCAGAAGCGCTGCTGGCCGGGTGTGCCGAAGACGTACAGGACAAGGTCGTCGTCGAGCGTGAGCCGGCCGAAGTCCATCGCGACGGTCGTGGTGGTCTTCTCGGGCGTCGCGGAGAGATCGTCGGTCTCCTCGCTGGCCTGGGTCATCAGCGCTTCGGTCTTCAGCGGAGTGATCTCGGAGACCGAGCCGACGAAGGTCGTCTTGCCCACCCCGAATCCGCCCGCGACCACGATCTTGGTGGCGATGGGGGCACGGGTGTGGTCGAGCTGCCAGCTCTGGATCGATTCGTCGGCCTGGTCCCTGGGCCCCGGCTGACGCGGGGCGAAGAGCGGCGACTCAGAGACGACGGAGTCCATTGAGCACCCTTTCGAGCAGTGCGCGGTCGGGCTGGCCGGCGCCGTGGCCGGTTCCGTACACGCGGATCTTTCCTTGGTCGGCCAAGTCGCTGAGCAGCACCCGGACCACGCCGAGGGGCATCTTCAGCAGGGCCGAGATCTCCGCGACCGTACGCATCCGGCGGCAGAGTTCCACGATGGCCTGGAGCTCCGGCATCACACGCGAGGCGAGGTTGCCGTTGGTGAGCTCGCGGCGCTCCTCGGGTGCCTCCAGCGCGGCGACGAACGTCTCGACGAGCAGGACGTGGCCGAAGCGGGTGCGGCCCCCGGTGAGGGAGTACGGGCGGACCCGTGCGGGCTTCTTGTCGGACCCGCGGACGGGGAGCCTGCGGGCGGGTTCAGCAGCGGACGTCACTGGGTGCTCTCCATCGATTTGCGCAGCTCACTGCGGAGTTCGGGGGTGAGGACGTGTCCGGCACGGCCGACGAAGAGGGCCATGTGGTACGCGATGACGCTCATGTCGCAGTCGGGGGTGGCGTGCACACCGAGCAGGGAGCCGTCGCTGATCGACATGACGAAGACGCTGCCCTCGTCCATGGCGACCATCGTCTGCTTGACGCCTCCGCCGTCCATCAGCTTCGCGGCTCCCACGGTGAGGGAGCCGATACCGGAGACGATGGTGGCGAGATCGGCGCTGGACCCCCTGGGCCCGTCCTGGCGGCCTTCCGTGCGGGCGGTCAGATGGCCGGGATCGGAGGAGAGCAGCATGAGTCCGTCGGACGAGACGACGGTGACCGAGTGGACCCCTGGCACCTCCTCCACCAGATTGCTCAGCAACCAGTGAAGGTTCCGGGCTTCGGTACTCAGCCCGAATGTGCTGGGCGCAGTCAACTGCGTGCCTCCTCGACTGTGTCCCCCGTCTCATCGGTCCGGTCATCCGTGCGGCCGGTCAGCTCAGTGTGCTCGGTCGGTGAACTGCGCTCGGTGTGTGCGGTGTGTGCGGTGCGCGCGCCCTGGTCGGTGACGGCCACCTGGCCGGTGCTCTCGGCGATCTCCACCTCGACATCGCGCCGGCCGTCCTTCGCGCCCTGGTGGAAGCCGCCGAGCCGACGGCGCAGGGCTTCCTTGTCGAGGCTGCCCTTGCGCTCGGTGGCGGGTGTCGCGGCGGGCTGGACGACCTTGGGGGTGCGCTTGGGCAGCCCCTTGTCGGTGATCCGCCCGGCCGACGGCTGCCGGGGCCCGGGAAGGGTGTCCACCGCCGGGGCGGGCGCGGGTGCGGGTGCGGCGGGCGGCTCCGGTGCCACCGGGGCGGCGTACGGCTCCCGGGCGGCCGGGACGGGCTGCGTGGGGCCGGTGTCGGCGGGACGTTCGTGCCGGTCGGGGCCGATCGCGTACGGGTCCGAGGTCTCCTCCGGCACCACCGGGAGCCGCACCTGGAGGGTGATCTCGGACTCGGACGGCGTGTGCGCGGACTCGGACGGCGTGTGCTCCGGCGCGGTCGGCGTGTACTCCGGCTCGTCCGGCGCCTGCGCGGCGGTCGGCGCCCGCTCCGGCTCGGACGGCGTCTGCTCGGGGCCGGTCGGCGCCTGCTCGGGCGCGGGGGCCGGAGCCTGCGCTTCTGCGGCCGGCTGGACCCCGGCGTCCCGGATCGCCTGCTCGGCGGCGGCGATCAGCGGGTCGACGGAATCGCTGGGTTCGACCGGTTCGACGGATTCGACAGGTGCGACGGATTCGGCGGGGGCGACAGGTGCGACGGGTTCGGCGGGTTCGGCGGGGGCCGCGAGTGAACGGCTGGGCAGTGCGTTGGAGTTGGCCTCGGCGACCGAGCCCGGCAGGTGCAGCGACGGCGTGTCCCCGGACTTCGGCACCGGCGGCGGCGAGGCGGCCGGAAGTGCCTTCGGCAGCAGGGACTGGGGCAGGACGACGACAGCCGTCACTCCACTCCCCTTCTGCTCGCGCAGCTGGACCCGTACGCCGTGGCGCGCGGCCAGCAGCGAGGTCACCTGAAGCCCGAGCCCGGCGCCGTCGGCATTCTGCTCCCCCGCCTCGAACGAGGTCGGGTCGGCCAGCCTGGCATTGAGTTCGCCCATCCGGACCGACGACATGCCGATGCCCTCGTCCTGCACGGAGAGCATCACCTCACCGGTCTCCAGCAGCCAGCCGGAGAGCTCGACATGGGAATCCGGCGGCGAGAAGGCGGTCGCGTTCTCCAGGAGTTCGGCGACCAGGTGACTGAGGTCGTCCGCGGCGAAGCCCGCGATCTGGGCGTGCGGCGGCAGGGACTGGATGGTGACCCGTTCGTACCGCTCGATCTCGCTGACGGCCGCGCGCAGGACGTCGACCAGCGGGATCGGGCTCGGGTGGCTGTGGCCGTGCTCGGCGCCCGCGAGGACCAGCATGTTCTCGCTGTGCCGGCGCATGACGGTCGCCATGTGGTCCAGCTTGAAGAGCGTGCCCAGGCGATCCGGGTCCTGCTCGCGCTCCTCCAGGCTCTCGATGACGCCGAGCTGACGCTCGACCAGACCGAGGGTGCGCAGCGAGAGGTTGACGAAGGTGTGGTGGACCGTGTTCTTCAGCCGCTCCAGCTGTGCGGCGAGGTCCGCCGCGTGGACCTGGAGTTCGGCCCGCTGGAGGGTGAGGGCCTCGCGGCCCGCGATCAGTTCGCCCCGCTCGCTCTGGAGGTTCTCGAAGCGTCCGGTGAACTCGTTATGCAGCCCGTGCAGCTTGCCGTGCAGCGTGTTCATCGACCGGACGACCTGGGCGAACTCGTCGTTGCGGCCGGTGTAGCGGACCGGTTCCGCGCTCTCCGGTTCGCTCGCGAGGCGGGCGGCGCCGATCCTGAGGACGGCGAGCGGCTGGGTCAGTGTGCGGGCGACCGCGGTGGAGACGCCGACGGCGATCAGGAAGCAGCCGCCGAGCAGCGCGATGCTCAGTTCGAGCGCGGTGACGTCGTCGTCGCGCAGCCCCTCCAGCCGTTGGACCTGGGCGGTGCCGAGGGCGGACTCGACGCTGCGCATCCGGTCGATCCGGGCGGAGAGCGCCGCCCCGACCTTCTCGGCGTCCGCCTCGCGGTCCGACGCGGAGAGCTCGGGCCGGTCGGTGAGCCTGGAGAGGTACTTCTCCGCGCTGTTGACCTCGGACCCGGTGACGACGGTGGCCAGCTTGTCCCGGGCGACGGGGCTCGCCGCCTGGTCGAAGTCGGCGAGCGAGGCCAGTTCGCGCACCCGGGCCTGCTGGGCGGCGGCGCTCAGCTCGTCCCGGTCGCGGTCGCCCTCGGTGTCGCCCTCGTCCTGGGTCTCCAGCGGCAGCCCGGTGAGGGGGTCGGTCTGCGTCTCCGTGGCCTTCTTGCCGGGGACGGCGAGGGCGGCGAGGAGAAGCCCGCGGGTGGCGGACGCCTGCTCGACGGCACCGCCCAGCGCCAGCGGGGCACGGGTGGCCTCGGCGGCGCGCGGCGGGGTCTTCTCGGCGAGCTCGTCGGCGAGGTCGTGGAGCTTGGAGATGACCTCGGAGTACGCCTGGTGGGCGTCCAGGGCCGATCCCTTGCCGGTGAGGGCGTCACGGCGCAGGGAGGGAACGGTGGAGAGGTCGCGGCGCAGCGTGGCGGGTGCGGCGGCGCGGATCTCGTCGATCTGCTGGTCCACCCGGGTGCTGCGGCTCTTGGCGTCGGCGTTCCTGCCGTTCCTGCCGTTCTTGCCGTCGCCCTTTCCGCCCGCGTCCCGGCCGGCGGCGATGTACGCGGTGACCGTGTCGCGCTCGTCGGCGAGGGAGTGCGCGAGGGTGATCGCCTGCTGGTTCAGCTCGGCGAGGGTGACCAGGCTCTGGGACTCGTTCAGTTCTGAGGAGGCGTCAAGAGCGGCGGGCGCACCCGCCGCGATGACGGTGATCCCGACGACTGCCACTCCCGCGACCAGCCGACTGCGTACCCGCACGGTCCGCTTGTCGGCGCCCGCCACCGGAGGCATCGCCCCGGAACCGTCGCGCGTGCTGCCCTTGCTCCGCGGCCGCTTCTTCTGCACCGGTGCTCGCAATCTTGACTCGTCCACCCTTGAAGCGGAGGTGACGCTCGGTCACGTAAAAAGGCGCCCCGCTCCTGGTACGGCTTCCGACCATTCCAGTGCTTTTGAGAGGGGGGCGCGCATCAACCGCTCCGCCACTCGAACGAGTGAACATCACTCCTGAGTTGGCGAACAAGTCTGCCCGCGCGCCCTCTCGGCCACACATGGCCGCCGAGGTGGAACTTCCGCCCCGGCTTTGGCAGGATGCCCGCCCGCACGCCGGGCGGAGCCGTTCCTTCCGCCTTGAGGGACCGTACTGACCTGCCGGTACGAGCCAACGACCTTCTCGTGCAGGCCCCGTGAAGAGTGCGTGCAGACTGGCTGTATGCGCATCGAACTCGCCTCCGCACCCGGCAGTCCCGAACGCCCCAACGAAGACTGGACCTCGACCATTCTTCCCGCGTCCGGGCAGGGTGGAACGCTGGTCCTGCTGGATGGCGTCACACCACCTCAGGGCAACGTCGGATGTGTGCACCCGGTTCCCTGGTTCACCGCGCGGCTGGGTGGCGCACTGGCCGAACTGTCGGGTTCGCGACGAGATCTGACGCTTACCGAGATCCTTTCGGAGTCCATCCGGCGCACCGCCGACGCCCATCGCCCGACGTGTGACCTTTCTCACGTACGCACGCCTCAGGCAACCGTCGTCCTGGCACGCTGGGGCGAACACACGGTCGAGTACCTGGTGCTCTCCGACTCGGTCCTCCTTCTGGAGGCGGCGGACGGGACGGTGCGGCCCGTTCTCGACGACCGGCTCGACCGGCTGCCGCCCGGTTCCCTGGCCTCCGACGCGATCGCCGACGCACGGGCTCGCAACAAGGAGGGCGGCTTCTTCACGGCCGCCGCCGACCCCTCGGTGGCGTCACGTTCCGTGACCGGGGAGGTCCCGTCGACGGAGGTCCGCTCGCTGGCCGCGCTGTCGGACGGGGCGGGGCGCTGGACGGAGACGTTCCGCGAGGGCGACTGGGCGGCCGCTCTGGGGCTTCTGCGCAAGGTGGGGCCCCAGGGGCTGATCGACCGGGTGCGGGAGCTGGAGAACGCCGACACCGACCGCGCGTATCTGCGCCGCAGCAAGACGCATGACGATGCCACGGCGGTGTTCGTGGAGCTCTGAGGGCCGTCCCGCGGTTTCCTTCCCCGGGGCGTCCCGGCGGCAGGGGTGACGGCCGCCCGGCGCCCGGTTCTCCGCTCCGGCGCGCACACCCGCCTCCGGCGTACGCGTCAGCCTCCGGCGTACATGTCAGTCCTCCGCGCGGGCGTTGAAGTGCTGCAGCAGCCGGGCCAGTTCCGCCACCTCGGCCCGGTCCCAGTCCGCGAGCTTGCTCACATAGCGGCTGCGACGGGCGTCGCGGACGCTGCGGAAGCGGGCCAGACCCTCGTCGGTGAGATGGACCAGCCAGGCGCGGCCGTCCGCCGGATCGGGTTCACGTGCCACCAGTCCGAGGTCTTCCAGGGCGCGCAGTTGACGGCTCATCGTCGCCTTGCCGACGCCGAAGTAGCCCGCGAGTTCGGTGGCGCGCTGACGCCCCGCCGACTCCAGGCGTACGAGAAGGCCGTAGGCGGCCGACTCCAGGTCGGGGTGCACCTCGCGGGCCATCTCGCCCGAGTTGGCCCGCGCCCGGCGCAGAAAGACCGCCAACTCACGCTCCAGCGCGAGGAATTCGTGGTCCACACCACTTCCCGCGCTGGCACCGGGCCCCTGCCCGCTATGGCTCCCGTGCACGTCAGCACCCCTCATACGCTTTCCCGCCGATGAAAGTTTCTTTCGCCGTCGGCCATCACCGCAGCTCGGTCAGTATTTCGCAGGCGTAGACCAACGGCAGCGCGCAGGCCCCCTTCCGCCGCACGGGTCTACGTGCGTAGCGTCAGGTCTGTCACGAGTGGCATGAACACACCATGATGCCCTCGCGGGAGCGGCCCCCCAACCGCCCCCGGGTCAGCAGCTCCCCCATGCTCCCCCCACCGAGTCCTCGGAGGCACGCACCATGCCCGTGCTCAGATCCGGTTCGCCCCGCCGCTCGCGCTTCGCCGCCGCGGGAACCCTGCTCGCAGCCTTCTCCCTCCTCCTCGCCCTGCCCGGCACGGCCGCGGCCGGCGACACCCCCGCCCGCGGTACCGCCCGGATGGGCCAGGGCGTCATCGAACACGACGGCCAGGGCGGACTGCCGCGCGACCCGCGCGCCGTGCAGACCGAAGGCGTGGACGTCAGCGGACACCAGAACGCCGTCGACTGGGCGACGCTCTGGAACAGCGGCGTGCGCTGGGCCTACGTGAAGGCCACCGAAGGCACGTACTACAGGAACGAGGACTTCGCCCAGCAGTACAACGGCTCCTACAACGTCGGGATGATCCGGGGCTCGTACCACTTCGCCACCCCGAACACGACCGGCGGAGCGGCCCAGGCGAACTACTTCGTGGACAACGGCGGCGGCTGGTCCAGGGACGGCAAGACACTGCCGGGCGCGCTGGACATCGAGTGGAACCCGTACGGAGCCCAGTGCTACGGCCTGTCCCAGGCGGGCATGGTCGCCTGGATACGCGACTTCGTGAACACCTACAGGGCACGCACCGGACGGGACCCGGTGATCTACACCGCGACCAGCTGGTGGCAGACGTGCACGGGCAACAATGCCAGTTTCGGGGCGACCAACCCGCTCTGGGTGGCCCGCTACGACTCGACCGTCGGAGCGCTCCCGGCCGGCTGGGGCTTCTACACGATGTGGCAGTACACCTCGTCCGGCCCGACGGTCGGCGACCACAACCGCTTCAACGGCGCCCTCGACCGCGTACGGGCGCTGGCCAACGGCTGACCGGCCCGAGGAACCGCACGACCGAGCCCCGGTGACAGCAGGTGTCACCGGGGCTCCGCGCTGCGCGCACCCCACTATGAACACCATGTATACGTGCTGTGTATAGTCCTGGCCGTACCGCACGGGTGTGCGGATCTTACGTTCATGGAGGAGTGACCCGCCTTGCCCAGGAAGACGAAGTCGTTCGGCACCGGGTTGGCTGCCGTCCTTGTGACCGCGCTCACGCTCACGCTGAGCGGCTGCTCGATGGAGACGACCGCTCCGGGCTCGGCACGTCAGGACGCCGCATCCGATGCCAAGGGCTCGTTCGGCCCGGTGGACTGCCGCAAGGCCAAGTGCATAGCCCTCACCTTCGACGCCGGTCCGGCGAAGGACACCCCGCATCTCCTGGACATCCTCAAGGAGAAGAAGGTGCACGCCACCTTCTTCCTGCTCGGCAGGGACCACGTCCTCAAGCACCCCGACACGGTGCAGCGCATCGAGGACGAGGGCCACGAGGTGGCCAACCACACCTGGTCGCACGAGATCCTCACGGACAAGAAGCCCGACGAGATACGCGCCGAGCTGAAGAAGACCCAGGACGCCATCGCGAAGATCACCGGGAAGAAGCCCCGGCTGATGCGTCCGCCGCAGGGCCGCACCGACGACACGGTCTCCGACATCAGCAAGGACCTGGGGCTCTCGCAGATCCTCTGGAGCGCCACCGCCAAGGACTACTCGACGAACGACTCCGCGCTGATCAAGAAGCGGATACTCGACCAGGCGGGCAAGGACGGCATCATCCTGCTCCACGACATCTACAAGGGCACCGTGCCGGCCGTGCCGGGCATCATCGACGCGCTCCAGAAGAAGGGCTACACCTTCGTGACGGTCCCCGAGCTGATGGCCCCCGCCACCCCGGAGCCGGGCACCATCTACCGCCCTTAGCAAGCCCTGACCGCTGCTGACCGCTGCTGACCGCCGAGGGTGTCGGCACGGGCGACGACGCCAGGCACCGATGTCCGCACGCGGAACGGCCCGCCCCCCGTTGACTCGGGTGGGCGGGCCGTCCGTACCGGCCGCGCACCTGGTGCCACGCCCGTCACGCCGTGGCACCTAGGCGGCTGCCGGGATCCTCTCCTCGACCCTGGCCGAGGCCGGGGCGAGGGCGATCTCCAGCACCTGGCGGACATCGGTCACCGGGTGGACCTCCAGCGTGTCGAGGACCTCGGCGGGGACGTCGTCCAGATCGGCCTCGTTCCGCTTGGGGATCACCACGGTGGTGATGCCCGCGCGGTGGGCCGCCAGGAGCTTCTGCTTCAGACCGCCGATCGGCAGCACCCGTCCGGTCAGCGACACCTCGCCGGTCATCGCCACATCCGTACGGACCAGCCGCCCGGAGAGCAGCGAGGCCAGCGCCGTCGTCATGGTGATACCGGCACTGGGCCCGTCCTTGGGAACCGCGCCCGCCGGGAAGTGGATGTGCGCGCCGCGGTCCTTGAGGTCCGCGACCGGCAGTTCCAGTTCCGCTCCGTGGGACCGCAGGAAACTCAGCGCGATCTGCGCCGATTCCTTCATGACATCGCCCAGCTGGCCGGTGAGGGTCAGCCCGGACGCCCCGGTCTCCGGGTCGGCCAGCGACGCCTCCACGAACAGCACGTCACCGCCGGCTCCGGTCACCGCGAGACCGGTGGCCACGCCCGGCACCGCGGTACGGCGCTCGGCCGGGTCCTGGGCGGACTCGGGAACGTGGTGCGGCCGCCCGATCAGACCGCGCAGATCCTTCTCGGTCACCGTGAACGGCAGCTCCCGGTCGCCCAGTTCGTGCTGGGCCGCGACCTTGCGGAGCAGCCGGGCGACGGCGCGTTCCAGGTTCCGTACGCCCGCTTCGCGGGTGTACTCGCCCGCCAGCCTGCGCAGCGCGGACTCGTCGAGGCCGACCTCGTCCTTCTCCAGACCGGCCCGCTCCAGCTGGCGCGGGAGCAGGTGGTCACGGGCGATGACGACCTTCTCGTCCTCGGTGTAGCCGTCGAGCCGGACCAGCTCCATCCGGTCGAGCAGCGCCTCCGGGATGGCCTCCAGCACATTGGCCGTGGCCAGGAACACCACGTCGCTGAGGTCGAGTTCGACCTCCAGGTAGTGGTCGCGGAAGGTGTGGTTCTGGGCCGGGTCCAGGACTTCGAGGAGGGCGGCGGCCGGGTCGCCCCGGAAGTCCGAGCCGACCTTGTCGATCTCGTCGAGCAGGACGACCGGGTTCATCGAACCGGCCTCCTTGATGGCCCGCACGATGCGTCCGGGGAGGGCGCCCACGTACGTACGCCGGTGGCCCCGGATCTCCGCCTCGTCCCGGACACCGCCGAGCGCGACGCGGACGAACTTGCGGCCCATGGAGTGTGCGACGGACTCACCGAGCGAGGTCTTGCCGACGCCGGGAGGGCCCACGAGCGCGAGCACGGCACCGCCGCGCCGCCCGCCGACCACTCCGAGTCCCCGGTCGGCACGCCGCTTGCGCACCGCGAGGTACTCGGTGATCCGTTCCTTCACGTCCGCCAGGCCCGCGTGCTCGGCGTCCAGGATCTCCCGCGCGCCGCGGATGTCGTAGGCGTCCTCGGTGCGCTCGGTCCAGGGAAGTTCGAGAACGGTGTCCAGCCAGGTCCGGATCCAGGAACCCTCCGGGCTCTGGTCGGAGGAGCGCTCCAGCTTGTCGACCTCCTTGAGCGCGGCCTCGCGGACGTGCGCGGGGAGGTCGGCGGCCTCGACGCGGGCCCGGTAGTCGTCGGACTCGTCCTCCGGGTCGCCGTTGAGCTCGGAGAGCTCCTTGCGCACGGCGTCGAGCTGACGCCGCAGCAGGAATTCGCGCTGCTGCTTGTCGACGCCCTCCTGGACGTCCTTGGCGATGGACTCGGCGACATCCTGCTCGGCGAGGTGCTCACCGAGCCACTGGATGGCGAGCTTCAGCCGGGCGACCGCGTCCGTGGTCTCCAGCAGCTGGACCTTCTGCGTAGTGGTCAGGAAGGGTGAGTAGCCGGAATTGTCCGCCAGTGCGGAGATGTCCTCGATCTGCTGGACCCGGTCCACGACCTGCCAGGCTCCCCGCTTCTTCAGCCAGCTGGTGGCGAGCGCCTTGTACTCCTTGACGAGCTCCGCCGCGGAGCCGGGCAGCGGGTCGGGAACGACCACGTCGATCCGGGTCCCCTCCACCCACAGCGCTCCACCGGGACCACTCGTCCCGGCCCCGATCCGCACCCGGTCACGGGCCCGGATGAGCGCGCCCGGGTCGCCGTCCGACAGACGGCCGACCTGCTCGACGGTGCCGAGGACACCGGTCCCCGTGTACGTCCCGTCGATCCTTGGCACCAGCAGCACCTCGGGCTTGCCGTCGCCCGGACGCGCGGCGGCCTGAGCGGCCTCGACGGCGGCCCGCACCTCCGCGTCCGACAGATCCAGCGGCACCACCATTCCGGGCAGTACGACTTCGTCGTCGAGCGGCAGCACGGGCAGGTCGATCGTTGTGAACGCCTTGGACTCCGTAGTCATGATCTCCCCTTCGGCAGGCAAGTTGAGCTATGTGGACTCAATGCACCTGAGCGGCCGATTGTTCCCCGTCCGGTGTTCGCTCTGAGCGATCGGCCGCTTCCGCTGCCTGCGCGCCGCCCTGCCTCAGCACCTCCCGTGCCTCCGTACCGGGTGCAACACCCGCGGAGCCTCCCGCCTTCCATGAAGGAGCCTCCCGCCTTCCATGAACCGGATACGGTCCGGCCGTCGATAGGGAGGGTGTGAGGCTGTTGCGCCCTGCGGGGGAGGGCCCGGGACACCGGGACGACGGGATCGACGAGGACGACGGGCACCGTGCGGACGGGAGGGACGAGGACGCGGCACTGCTGCGGGCGGTCGCGCGGGGGGACGCGGTGGCCCTGGGCACGCTGTACGACCGGCACTCCGGCTGGCTCCACGCCCGGCTGAGCCGCCGGTGCCCGGACGCCGAGACCGTGCGGGAGGTGCTTCAGGACACCTTCGTGGCCGTGTGGCGGTCCGCCGGAACGCACCGGGGCGGGCCGGCGGGCGGCTGGCTGTGGGTGATCGCCGCCCGTCGGCTCGTCGACGCCCAGCGGGCCGCGGCCCGACTGGACCGGACCGCCGACACGGGGTGGAGCACCACCGTGCCCTCCACCGAGGAACGGGTGCTGGCCGGACTGGAGTACGGGGACGTGGGCGACGCGCTCGACCGGATCCCGCCCGAGCTGGGTGAGGTGCTGCGCGCGACGGTCGTCGACGGCCTGACGACCCGGGAGGCCGCGCGGCTGCTCGGCATCCCGGAAGGCACGGTCAAGACCCGCGCGCTGCGGGCCAGACGCGAACTGCGCGCCGCCCTGGCCCGGCCGGCGCCGAACGACGCCCCACTGGGAGGCACGGCATGAGGCACGGCAGGACATCGGGAGCTGCCACGAACGCGGGCCGGCACGTGGGTCAGGAGTCGGCGGCACGGTACGCGGACGGCACGGCGTCCGGGACGGCTGCCCGGTCGCTGGAGGAACACATCGAGATCTGCGGGACCTGCGCGGCCCGTGTGTCGTCGGCGGTCCGGGCCCGGGGAGCGACGGCGGCGGTACTGGCCGACGTCCGGGCGGCGGTGCTGACCGCGGCACTCGCCGAGCCCGGTGGGGCCCACGAGACGCGTGGGACCGGTGAGGCGGTCACCGCGCCGCCGATCCCTCCGATCGCCCCGATCCCCGCCATCGCCCCGATCCCCACGGTCGCCCGGGTTCCCGCCATCGCCCGGGTCCTCTGGGCGGCGGGGCCCGCCCTGCGCGGGCCCTGGTTGCTGGCGCTCGTGCTGGTGGCCGTGGGGGCGGTGGCCCTGGCGTACGGGGCGGGGCTCGGAGCCTCGGCGCGTCCGCTGCTGCTCGTGACCGCGCCGGTGCTCCCGCTCGCCGGGGTCGTCGTCTCGTACGGACGGTATGCCGACCCCCTGCACGAGATCGCCGCCTCGACCCCGTCCGGCGGGGTGGGGCTGCTGCTGACCAGGTCCGCCGCCGTGCTCGGGGTGAGCATTCCGGCGCTGACCTGCGCCGGTGCGCTGCTGCCCGCCTCGGCGGGCGGCCCCGGTGCCGCGGCGTGGCTGCTGCCGGGGCTGGCGATGACCCTCGCGGCGCTCGCCCTCGGCTCGTACATCGGCTGCCGCGCGGGCGCCTCGGTCGTCGCGGCGGGATGGGCCGCAGCGGTCGTCCTGCCCACCATCGGCGCGGCGCCGGGGGCCGCCGCGCTGGTGGCCGGGGCCGCCCCGTACTTCGCGGGGCCGGGCATCCAGGTCTGCTGGGCGGCCGGTGCCCTCGTATGCGCGGCGCTGATCGCCGTACGCCGTAGATCCTTCGACCATCTGGAGACGTTGTGAGCGTAAAGGTCACCAGACTGACCGTCCGGCACCGCAGGAAAGCCGTGCTGGACGCCGTCGACCTGGACTTCGCGCCGGGCGTACACGGCCTGCTCGGTCCGAACGGCGCGGGCAAGACCTCGCTGATCCGGATCCTGGCGACCGTGGCGGCCCCCGCCGAAGGCCGGGTGGAGCTGCTCGGCAACGAGGTCGGCGCCGCGTCGGACCACCGCGGCCGGTCGGCGGTGCGGCGCAGGCTCGGATATCTGCCGCAGGAGTTCGGCCACTACCCCGGCTTCACGGTCCGCGAGTTCATCGCCTATGTGGCCTGGCTCAAGGAGATGGACGGGGCGCGGGTGGCGTCGGCCGTGGAACGCGCCGTGGAACGCGTGGGTCTGGCGGACCGGATCGACACGAAGGTGAAGACGCTGTCCGGGGGCATGATCCGGCGCGTCGGTATCGCCCAGGCCATCGTCAACGAACCGGCGCTGCTGCTGCTCGACGAGCCGACCGCCGGGCTGGACCCGGAACAGCGCGTCGAGTTCCGGGCGCTGCTGCGGGAGCTGGGAGAGACGTCCACCGTGATCGTGTCCACGCATCTGGTCGAGGACGTCGCCGCGGCCTGCACCGATGTGACGCTGATCGAGACCGGCCGGATCGCCTACCGGGGCACGACCGCAGAGCTCATCGAGCTGGGCGGCGAGCCGGACGGGCTCGGCGGCAACCCCATCGAGCGTGGCTACACCACCGCCCTGCGCGCACACCGTACGGAGGTGGCGGCCCGATGACGGACACCATGAGCCCGCCGGAGCCCACCGGTGCGGCTCCTTCACCCGCGCCGCGGCCGTCTCCGCACGCCGCCCGGTCCGTGCTCCGCGCCGAGCTGCGGCGCGGCTCCGTCCCGTGGACGGGACCCGCCGTCGCCCTGGCCGTCCTGGTCCCGATGGTGACCAAGGCGGACGAGTGGCAGGGGAGCTGGGGTGAGACCCAGGGGCTGCTGCACTCGGCCGCCACCCTGATCGCGGGGCCGCTCGCCGCGGCCGCGGGCTGCTGGCAGGGCGGCCGGGAGCACCGGCGCCGGACCGCCGGGCTGTGGCTGTCGGTGCCCCGAGGCCGGCCGGCCCGGCTGGTGATGGCGGCCCTGCCCGTCGCGCTGTGGGCGGCCGTCGGCTATCTCGTCGCGCTGGCCGGGGTGTCCGTGGCGACCTGGCCGTACACCGGGGCGGGCGGCCCGTCGGCCGCGGTCGCCGTCATCGACCTCTGCGCGCTGGTGTCCCTGACCTTCGTGGGCTTCGTGGTGGGGCGGGTGTGCCGTTGGCGGCTGACCGCCCCGGTGCTCGCGGCGGTCGGGTACGTCGGCCTGGGCGCCCCGTCCTCTCTGTCGTCCGATGCCCGGTTCCTGAATCCCGCCCAGCAGTTCGAGCTGCACGGGACCGTGCCCGTCTGGTGGTTCGCACCCGTCATGGTGATCTGGGTGGGCGGCCTCGCGCTCGCGCCGGTGCTCGGATACGCGGCCCGGCGCCGGTACCTCGCTCTGGTGCCGCTCGCCGTGGCGGCCTCGGTGGCGCCGCTGATCGTGGGCACCGGCGAGGGGCTGTTCCGGGACGATCCGGTGGCGGCCCGGCTGATCTGCGGCGACACCGTCCCGCAGATCTGCGTGGGCGGGCTGGACGGCCCGCTGCTGCCCCGGGCGTCCGAGGCGCTGTCCGGGATGCTGTCCCGGCTGGACGGCGTTCCGGGAGCGCCGGTGCGTTACGTGGACCCCGCCGTGCGCCCCGGCGCGGACGAATCGGCCCTGCCGTCCCTGACCCGGGGCTGGAGCGTCGTACGCGACGAGTTTCCCGACCCCGTGGACTACGCCGCCCAGACCGTGTGGCAGCTGACCGCCCGCGACTGCCCGGCTTCCCTGGAGCAGAACGACCCGGCGGGCGCCGCGCGGATGTGGGAGACCGATGACGCCGTGGCCGGCTACCTGGCGGACCGGGACGAGGCCTTCCCCGATCCCCCGCATCCGGCGCGGCTCACCGCCATGCCGGACGGCGAACGCAAGGTCTGGCTCGGGCGCTTCCTGGCCTCGCGCGGCAGCTGCGATCCGCAGGAGGTTCCGGCGCTGTGACCGCCCCCGAGCCCCGTTCCGCACGCCGCCGGGCGCCTTCGCTCGCGCCTCGCGCCACCCCGCCCGCGACCTCTCCGGCCGGCCTGCCCGCGCGCCTTCCGCGCCTGCCCACCCTCTACCTCCGCTCCCGCGCTTTCCCGGCCACCGCCGTGGCGGTGGCCGGGCTCGCCCTCCTCGCCGCGTGGGCCTCCCACGGGCTGGGTCACGGGCCCGGCTTCGACTCCGCTGCCCGCGTCGCGGTGACGGTGTTCGCCCCGTTGTTCGCCTCGGCCGCCATCGGTACCAGCCTGTTCTCGCACAGCGACGAGCTGGACCGTACGGCCGCACGCCGGTGGTGGCCGCGCCGGCTGGGGCATCTGCTGGCCCTGACCGTGCTGGCCGCCGGGGCGCTCGCCCTGGCCGTTCCGGAGCAGTTCGGCGCCGCCGCGACGGTGCGCAACGTGCTGGGCGCGACCGGGGTGACGGTGGCCGCGGCAGCCCTGTCCGGGGCCGGTACGAGCTGGCTGCCGATGACGCTCTACGGCAGCGCGGTCTATCTGGCGGCACCCCGCGCCCCGGGCGGGGCCGCGGCCTTCTGGGCCTGGCCGATGCAGCCGGGAGGGCAGGCCGCCGCGTGGGCGATGGCGCTGTCCGCGTACGTGGCCGGGGTCGCCCTCTTCATCCTGCGCGGCCCACGCCCGGAGCGGCCCTGACGTACCGGACCGGCCGCCCAGCCGCTCCGGTACGTCGAAGAGTTGGCCCTTCCGGTACGTCAAAGAGTTGGCCCTCGCCGCGTCCCGCGCGCCAGGATGGCCGCACACCGACCGCCACCACCGGATACCGGAGAGCAACCACATGTCCGCCAGCACCGGCCCCGTCACGCTCGACCGACGCGAAGGACCGTACGGCGAGGTCGTCCTGCGCGAGCGCGGGGCGGACTTCGAGATCATCGCCAACGGCTGTTTCCTGATGGACACCTCGGACGGGCGGTCCGAGCGTCTGCTGATCGACGCGGCGCTCGCGGCCCTCCCGGACGGGCGGCCCGGTCCCGCCGTCCTCATCGGCGGACTCGGGGTCGGATTCTCGCTGGCGCGGGCCGCCGCCGAGGAGCGCTGGGGGCGGATCGTCGTCGTCGAGCGGGAGCAGGCGATCGTCGACTGGCACCGGCAGGGGCCGCTGGACCGGATCTCCGCCGCGGCGCTGGCCGACGCACGGACCGAGATCCTGCACACGGACCTCGTCGCGCACCTGCGGACGACCACGGAGCGTTACGACGCTCTCTGCCTGGACATCGACAACGGACCCGACTGGACCGTCACGGACGACAACGGAAACCTCTACTCCCCCGCCGGTCTGGCGGACTGCCTGGCACGTCTGACGCCGGGCGGAGTGCTCGCCGTCTGGTCCGCGCAGCCGTCCCCCGCCTTCGAACAAGCTTTGCGGAATGCCGGGTTCAGTGGGGTAAGGACGGAAGAGGTAGCCGTTGCCCGAGGTGTGCCCGACGTGGTCCATCTCGCACTTCGGACGATCTGAACCCCCCGCCCGGTGTGCGTGGCCCCGTCGTGGCGCGGGGCAACCGGCACAAGGCCGACGATCCGCCTCTCCGACGGGCCGAACTCGTCCACACGTGACAACACCCTGCGTAGCCGGGAGCCGTCCGCTGCCTTTACGCTGCTGACCGGTACAAGGGATCACCCACGAAATCCACGAGCGAAGACCGTGCCTTGCGGGGGAATGGCTCCCGCGAGAACGGGCAGGGGCGGGGCGATGGAACAGACACACACCACCCACAACGGCGTCGCGGCCACCCCAGGGGCTCAGCGCCGGGTGCTGGTGGTCGAGGACGATGCGACGATCGTCGACGCCATTTCCGCCCGGCTGCGGGCGGAGGGCTTTCTGGTGCAGACCGCACTGGACGGGCCCGCGGCCGTGGACGCGGCCGAGGCATGGCAGCCCGATCTGATGGTGCTCGACATCATGCTTCCCGGCTTCGACGGGCTGGAGGTCTGCCGCCGTGTGCAGGCCCAGCGTCCCGTGCCGGTGCTGATGCTGACGGCACGCGACGACGAGACCGACATGCTGGTCGGGCTCGGGGTCGGCGCCGACGACTACATGACCAAGCCGTTCTCCATGCGTGAGCTGGCGGCCCGGGTACATGTCCTGCTGCGCCGGGTGGAGCGGGCGGCCCTGGCCGCGGTGACGCCGCGCAGCGGCATCCTGCGCCTGGGCGAGCTGGAGATCGACCACGCCCAGCGCCGGGTCCGGGTGCGCACCGAGGACGTCCACCTCACGCCGACCGAATTCGATCTGCTGGTCTGCCTGGCCAACACCCCGCGCGCGGTGCTCTCCCGGGAGCAGCTGCTGGCCGAGGTCTGGGACTGGGCGGACGCCTCGGGCACCCGTACCGTCGACAGCCACATCAAGGCGCTGCGCCGGAAGATCGGCGCCGAGCGGATCCGTACCGTGCACGGTGTCGGCTACGCCCTGGAGACCCCGGCACCATGACCCGGCCAGGGGCGGGACTGCGGCCCTTCTCGATCAAGGCCAAGCTCGGCACGCTCGTCGTCGTCTCGGTGTTCATCACCACGGGGCTCCTGATCGTCGCCCTGCGGACCAGGACCGAGTTCCGGTTCATCACGGTGTTCTCGGTGATCGCGACGCTGCTGATCACCCAGTTCGTGGCGCACGGTCTGACCGCGCCGCTGGACGAGATGAGGGCCGTGGCCCGGTCGATCTCGCACGGCGACTACACGGGCCGGGTGAGCGGTGCCGGGCGGCGGGACGAGCTGGGCGACCTGGCGCAGACGATCAACCGCATGGCGGACGACCTGGAGGCGGAGTACCGGCACCGCAAGGAGCTGGTCGCCAACGTCTCGCATGAGCTGCGCACTCCCATCGCGGCGCTGAGAGCCGTGCTGGAGAACGTCGTGGACGGGGTGTCTCCCGCCGACCCCGAGACGATGCGCACGGCTCTGAAGCAGACGGAACGCCTCGGCAGGCTGGTGGAGACCCTGCTCGATCTGTCCCGCCTGGACAACGGGGTGGTGACGCTCAGGGCCCGCCGCTTCGAGGTGTGGCCGTATCTGTCGGGGGTGCTGAAGGAGGCCAATCTGGCCGCCTCGCACCGCAGGCTGTCCTCGGGCTCCGGCAATCACTCGCGCAACGACGTCCATCTGCACCTCGATGTGTCACCGCCCGAGCTGACGGCGCACGCGGACGCGGAGCGGCTGCACCAGGTGGTCGCCAACCTCATCGACAACGCGGTCAAGCACAGCCCGCCGCACGGCCGGGTCACGGTGCTGGCGCGGCGCGGGGCGTACCCCGAGTCGCTGGAGCTGGAGGTCATCGACGAGGGTCCGGGCATCCCGGAGGCCGAGCGGCACCGGGTGTTCGAGCGGTTCAACCGGGGGCAGGCACCGTCCCCGCACGGGCCGGGCAGCGACGGCGGGACGGGTCTCGGGCTGGCCATCGCCCGCTGGGCGGTGGATCTGCACGGGGGCCGGATCGGGGTGGCCGAATCAGCGCGCGGCTGCCGCATCCAGGTCACTCTTCCGGGAATGTCCCAGCCTCGCGGTTGACATAGGGTTCGAACCGGAAGGGCACGTTCTCCGTGTCCTCCGTAAAGGGGATACGGTCGCAGGGCCGTACCCACGGCTCTGCGTACCCGAAGTGCAGCGGAACCCCGGTTGTTTCCCGCCATTTCCTGCGCCGAAACCCGCCTTCTGATGTGACTTGCACGACGAAGACCGGTCCGGTCTGCAAGGAACGGTAAAGGAGGCGTAGCCTTGATTTCCGCTGTCCATCACCTTGTGAAGCGGAAGAGGGCGGTTGCCGCCGTGTCGTCTCAGTCCCCCAGTAACTCAAGCATCTCGACCGACCAAGCCAGCCCGGGTGGGAACCCGGCCGCGGCCTTCGGCCCCAATGAGTGGCTCGTCGACGAGATCTATCAGCAGTACCTCCAGGATCCCAATGCGGTCGACCGCGCCTGGTGGGACTTCTTCGCCGACTACAAGCCGGGTACCTCCGGCACGGCGGACAAGCCCGTTCCCGGCGCCGCGGCCGCGGCGGGGGCTGCGGTGATTCCGGCCCCGGTCGCCACCCCTCCGGCGCAGCCCGCGGCACCGGCTCCGGCCGCCGCACCGGCCGCTCCGGCCCAGCCCGCGGCTCCGGCCCAGCCCGCGGGCGCCGCTCCGGCACCCGCGAAGGCCGCTCCCGCCGCCGCTGCTCCGGCAGCTCCGGCGAAGGCGGCCCCCGCGAAGGCCGCTCCGGCGCCCGCCAAGGCCGCCGGGTCGGCCGAGGCTCCCGAGGGCCCGGAGTATGTGACGCTGCGCGGCCCGTCGGCCGCCGTCGCGAAGAACATGAACGCCTCGCTGGAGCTGCCGACGGCCACGTCCGTCCGCGCCGTTCCGGTGAAGCTGCTCTTCGACAACCGCATCGTCATCAACAACCACCTCAAGCGCGCCCGCGGCGGGAAGATCTCCTTCACGCACCTCATCGGGTACGCGATGGTGCAGGCCCTCAAGGCCATGCCGTCGATGAACAACTCCTTCACGGTGAAGGACGGCAAGCCGACCCTGGTCAAGCCGGAGCACATCAACCTCGGCCTGGCCATCGACCTGGTGAAGCCGAACGGTGACCGCCAGCTCGTCGTCGCGGCCATCAAGAAGGCCGAGACGCTCAACTTCTTCGAGTTCTGGCAGGCGTACGAGGACATCGTCCGCCGGGCCCGTATCGGCAAGCTCGGCATGGACGACTTCACCGGGGTCACCGCCTCGCTGACGAACCCCGGCGGCATCGGCACCGTTCACTCGGTGCCCCGCCTGATGCCCGGTCAGGGCCTCATCATGGGTGTCGGCGCGATGGACTACCCGGCGGAGTTCCAGGGGACGTCCCAGGACACCCTGAACAAGCTGGGCATCTCGAAGGTCATGACGCTGACCTCGACCTACGACCACCGGGTCATCCAGGGTGCCGCCTCCGGCGAGTTCCTGCGGGTCCTCGCCCAGCTCCTGCTCGGCGAGAACGAGTTCTACGACGAGATCTTCAAGGCGCTGCGCATCCCCTACGAGCCGGTCCGCTGGCTCAAGGACATCGACGCCTCGCACGACGACGACGTCACCAAGGCCGCGCGGGTCTTCGAGCTGATCCACTCCTACCGGGTCCGCGGCCATGTCATGGCCGACACCGACCCGCTGGAGTACCACCAGCGCAAGCACCCCGACCTGGACATCACCGAGCACGGCCTCACCCTGTGGGACCTGGAGCGGGACTTCGCGGTCGGCGGTTTCGCCGGCAAGACGATGATGAAGCTCCGCGACATCCTCGGTGTGCTGCGTGAGTCGTACTGCCGCACCACGGGCATCGAGTTCATGCACATCCAGGAGCCGCGGGAGCGCAAGTGGCTCCAGGACCGGGTGGAGCGTCCGCGTCCCAAGCCCGAGCGCGAGGAGCAGCTGCGGATCCTGCGCCGCCTCAACGCCGCCGAGGCGTTCGAGACGTTCCTGCAGACCAAGTACGTCGGCCAGAAGCGGTTCTCGCTGGAGGGCGGCGAGTCCGTCATCCCGCTGCTCGACGCGGTCATCGACTCCGCCGCCGAGGCCCGCCTCGACGAGGTCGTCATCGGGATGGCCCACCGCGGCCGTCTGAACGTGCTGGCCAACATCGTCGGCAAGTCGTACGCGCAGATCTTCCGGGAGTTCGAGGGCAACCTCGACCCGAAGTCGATGCACGGCTCCGGCGACGTGAAGTACCACCTGGGCGCCGAGGGCACCTTCACCGGTCTGGACGGCGAGCAGATCAAGGTCTCGCTGGCCGCCAACCCCTCGCACCTGGAGGCGGTCGACCCGGTCCTGGAGGGCATCGCCCGCGCCAAGCAGGACATCATCAACAAGGGCGGCACGGACTTCACCGTCCTGCCCGTCGCGCTCCACGGCGACGCGGCCTTCGCGGGCCAGGGCGTCGTCGCCGAGACGCTCAACATGTCGCAGCTGCGCGGCTACCGCACCGGCGGCACCGTGCACGTGGTGATCAACAACCAGGTCGGCTTCACCGCCGCCCCGGAGTCCTCGCGCTCCTCGATGTACGCCACCGATGTGGCGCGCATGATCGAGGCGCCGATCATCCACGTCAACGGTGACGACCCCGAGGCCGTCGTCCGGGTCGCACGGCTCGCCTTCGAGTACCGGCAGGCGTTCAACAAGGACGTCGTGATCGACCTCATCTGCTACCGCCGCCGCGGTCACAACGAGACCGACAACCCGCAGTTCACCAACCCGCAGATGTACGCCCTGGTCGACAAGAAGCGCTCGGTGCGCAAGCTCTACACCGAGTCCCTCATCGGTCGCGGCGACATCACGCTGGAAGAGGCGGAGCAAGCGCTCCAGGACTTCCAGGGGCAGCTGGAGAAGGTCTTCGCCGAGGTCCGCGAGGCCACCTCGCACCCGGCCCAGACCCACATCCCGGACGTCCAGGCCGAGTTCCCGGTGGCGATCAGCACCGGGGTCTCCCAGGAGGTCGTGAAGCGGATCGCCGAGTCGCAGGTCAACATCCCCGACAACATCACCGTCCACCCCCGTCTGATGCCGCAGATGCTGCGTCGCGCGGCCTCGGTGGAGGACGGCACGATCGACTGGGGCATGGGCGAGACGCTGGCCATCGGTTCGCTGCTGATGGAGGGCACCCCGGTCCGGCTCGCCGGCCAGGACACCCGCCGCGGCACGTTCGGCCAGCGGCACGCGGTCCTGGTCGACCAGGAGACCGGCGAGGACTACACCCCGCTGCTCTACCTCTCCGACGAGCAGGCCCGGTACAACGTCTACGACTCGCTGCTCAGCGAGTACGCGGCGATGGGCTTCGAGTACGGCTACTCGCTGGCCCGCCCGGAATCGCTGGTCATCTGGGAGGCCCAGTTCGGTGACTTCGTCAACGGCGCGCAGACCGTCGTGGACGAGTTCATCTCCTCGGCCGAGCAGAAGTGGGGCCAGACCTCCGGCGTCACGCTGCTGCTGCCGCACGGCTACGAGGGCCAGGGCCCGGACCACTCGTCCGCCCGCCCGGAGCGCTTCCTCCAGATGTGCGCGCAGGACAACATGACGGTCGCGATGCCGACCCTGCCGTCGAACTACTTCCACCTCCTGCGGTGGCAGGTGCACAACCCGCACCACAAGCCGCTGATCGTCTTCACCCCGAAGTCGATGCTCCGCCTCAAGGCGGCCGCGTCGAAGGTGGAGGAGTTCACCACCGGCGGCTTCCGCCCGGTGATCGGCGACGCGTCGGTCAAGGCCGAGGACGTCCGCAAGGTCGTCTTCTGCGCGGGCAAGCTGTACTACGACCTGGACGCCGAGCGGCAGAAGCGCGGCGACACGGAGACGGCGATCATCCGGCTGGAGCGCCTGTACCCGCTGCCGGGTGCGGAGCTGCAGGCCGAGATCGCCAAGTACCCGAACGCCGAGAAGTACCTCTGGGCCCAGGAGGAGCCGGCGAACCAGGGTGCCTGGCCGTTCATCGCGCTCAACCTGATCGACCACCTGGACCTGGCCGTCGGCGCCGACATCCCGCACGGTGAGCGCCTGCGCCGCATCTCGCGGTCGCACGGCTCGTCCCCGGCGGTCGGCTCGGCCAAGCGCCACCAGGCCGAGCAGGCGCAGCTGGTCGCCGAGGTCTTCGAGGCCTGATCAGCGGCACCACCCGTCACGGGCCCCGGCCCCCACCGATGTACGTATCGGTGGGGGCCGGGGCCCGTATCAGGTGGTGGGTGCGGTGTGCGGACACCGCACGGGCGCCGCACGGGCGAGGTACGGGCCCGTCGGATCGGCGGATCAGGCCGGTGGGTCAGACAGTGCATCAGGCCGGTGGATCAGACCGGTGGATCAGACCGGCTGGGGCTCGAAGTCCCAGTACGGGCGTCCTCCGGCCACCGTCGACCGCATCCGCCGGTGCTCGTCCCCGGCGTCGTCGCCACCCCGGTCCGGTGCCTCGTCCGCCGGCGCTCCGGCCTCGTCCTCCTTGCCCGCCGCCCGCAGGTCGAGGGCGAGCCCCGCCCTGAGGGCGACCGTCATGGCATGCCCGTCCCCGAGGCCCGCACGGGCCCGTTCCAGGGCGGCGCGCCCGAGGTCCGCCGCCCCCCGCGGGTCGTCCACCGCCGCCCGTGCCGCGGTCGTGTTCAGCGCGCAGCCGATGCTCCAGGGGTGCGCGTCGCCGAGTGCGCGTGCCATGCCCGCCGTCGTCTCCTCGCCGATCGCCAGCGCGTCCGTGCGGTGGCCCAGACAGCGCAGGACGACCCCGCAGTTGGCCCGGCTGCCGATCGCGTACGGATGGTCGTCGCCGAGCTGGGCGGCGTACACCCGGGCAGTGGACTCGGCGATGCCCAGCGCCTCGTCGTACCGGCCCATCTCCCGCAGCAGCATGGCGTAGTCGGTGGAGATCAGCAGCGTTTCGGGGTGGTGGCCGCCCCGGCGGACGGTCATCTTCTCGCGGACCCGGCGCATCATGGCGTGGGCGTACTCCAGGTCGCCCTCCCTGCGCCTGCACAGGGCGAGGTTGTGCTGTGCCTGGAGGGTCTGCGAGTGGTCCCGGTCGAGCACCTGGCTGTGCAGCCAGGTGTTCCGTTCCTGGATCACCAGCGCTTCCCGGTAACGGCCCAGCAGCCGCAGCGTCCAGGCGGTGTGCAGGGCGGACATCAGGGTGAGGGCGTTGCGCGGGCCGAGCAGGCCGACGCGGGCTTCCAGGATCGAGCGGTGCTGGTCCAGGGACTCGGCGTACCGGCCCTGGAGGGCGACGGCCTGGGCCAGGTTGCTGCGGATGGCGAGGGTGCGCGGCACCTTGCTGTCGCCGAGCTCCTCCACCGCCCTGGTGGCGGCGCTCTCGTAGAGCGTGCGCGCCTCGTCGTACCGCCCGAGGGCCACCAGTGTTCCGCCGAGGCCGTTCATGGCCCGCATCAGCTCGATGGCCCGCGCCTCCGGGTCCGCGGAGAGCCGGTCGAGGATGTCCCGTCCGACTCCCTCGGCGTCCGCGTAACGGCCCAGCCGGCGGAGCATGTTGGCGTACTGGTGGGTGGCGACCAGGATGGTGCGGTCGGTGGGGCCCGAGTCGTTGCGCCAGTGATCGAGTGCCTTCCTGGTGATCATCCAGCCGTCGGCGTACTCGCCGCGCATCCGGAGGTACTCGACGCAGTTGAGGACGAGGCTGCGCACGTCCTCGTCGGCCGACGCCAGTGCTCCCGAGGGTTCCAGATGGGGGATCAGGTCCGCGTAGCGCTGCCAGTGGCGGGGGGCCGTGGGGTCCCTGGGGTCGGCGGCGACCAGGACCCGGCAGGCGGTCTCGGACGCCTTGCGCCGGTCGTGGACCGAGAGGGTGCTGCGGACGAAGCGGTGGAAGAGCCGGTGCATGCGCAGGGTGCCCACGGTGAGGATGTCGTCCTGCGGACCCGTCTCGTACTCCAGCCGCATGGACGTGGTCTCGGAGAGCGTACGGAGCGCGGAGTTCCAGTTGCTGGGCTCGCTGACCAGGCGGGCCAGATGGGTGGGCAGGTCCGAGGCCCTGGCCGAGCGCAGCAGCCTGACGGGCACGGTGTCGGCGGAGAAGTGGGCGAGCAGTTTGAGGAGTTCATGGGCGTGCGGCGCGTCCTCGCCGAGGGCGTTCAGCGTGGTGGACCACACGGCCTGGAACCGCTGCGCCTCGCCGCCCGACGGCATGACGTCCAGGGCGTTGGGGTCGCCGTCGCGGATGTCCTCGACATAGCGGGCGACCTCGGTGAGCGGGTACGCCTCCAGCCAGGCGGCCATCTGGTCGATGAGGATCGGCAGGTCCTCGACCACATCGGCCAGCCGGTCGGCCTCCTCCTCGGTGATCCGCGGTGCCCGGCGGCAGGCGAAGGCGACGCTCTCCTCCCGGTCGAAGCGGGGCAGCGAGACGAGTTCCGCGCCGTGGGCCGGCCAGGAGGTGTCGCGGGTGGTGATCAGTACGTGGCCGGGGCCCCGCGGCAGCAGGTCGGCCAGCCCGTCCGGGCTGTCCGCCCCGTCGAACACGAGGAGCCAGCGCTTCCGTGACGAGGCGAGGCGCTCCTGGGCGGCGGTGATGAGCCCGCGCAGTTCGTCGCCGTCACCCGTGCGCAGTTCCTTCGCGAGCGCGGCGAAGTCCTCGCGCGCCATGAGCGGGGTGTGGGCCCTGACCCACCAGATGACGTCGTACTCGCCGGCGTAGCGGTGCGCGTACTCCCGCGCCAGTTCGGTCTTGCCCATCCCGCCCGCGCCGTGCACGGCCACCAGTGCGGAGGTGGCGGGCGATGCCGGGGTGCGGTCGGTCAGCAGCCGGTGCACCTGCTCCAGGGTCCGCCGTCTGCCGGTGAACCGGCGGTTGCGGCGTTCCACGTTCGAGACGGGCGGCGGCTCGTCCGGGAAGCGCAGTCCCCGGTCGAGGTCGACTCCGGTGTGCCTGTCCAGCACGAGGCCGCACGCGGTCAGCAGCCGCTGTTTGGCCTCCTCCCGCCCGATCCCGAACAGGCCGGCCGGGTTCAGTTCGCGGGCCGCTTCGGGCAGGCTGTGCGGGGTGACGGAGATGGCCGCGACCTGCGAACGGTGGGCGGGGAGCACCTGGCGGAGCACATCGGCCCAGGCCCGGTAGCGCCCCGCGTCGAAGCGCAGATACCAGTCGTCCAGGACGAGCAGGACCCGGCCGGGCGCCGCGAGCAGGTCGGTGAGCGCTCTGCCCTCCGGCGGTTTGCGCAGGGGGTCCCAGCGGACGAGGTGCGTGCGGATGCCCGCGGTCTCGCACTCCTCCTCCACCCACTTCGCCCAGGACTCACTCTGTCCCGCGAAAACGACCGTGACGTGGTCGGAATCCTCCGTCATCCCGGTACTCCCTCGACGCAAGTTGTTCAACTTTGTGCGCAAGCCATTCGATTGTGCGTCAGATTTCGCTCAGTGAGGGCCCGTTGGCGAACAGTGACCACTGTTTCCCGCGTCACACAGCCGTCGCGCGATGTGCCGTATGAGGTGTTCGAGGTCGGCGCAGTAGACGCTCGGGTGCAGAAAGCCGCTGTGCGGAGCGTACCGGTGCGCGTAGTTGCCGCCGCCGCACACCCGGAGCACCGGGCAGGTGCGGCACTCGGGCGCGAGCCCCCGTTCCCCCAGCTGGCGCGCGGCGACGCCGGGATGGCGCAGCGCGTCGTCGAAGGAGTGGGCGAAGACGTCCAGACCGGTCGCCGGGGCGCCCGCGTAGGCGGTCTTGAGCGAGTCGACCTGCTCGATGGCGCCGTCCGTGTCGACCACGATCGCCGCCATCGGGGAGAGCCCGACCGCCTCGGCGGCGCTCCGGCTGCCGAGCAGCAGGGCCAGTATCTCCGTGAACAGCCGGACTCCCGTCCGCAGCCCGTCCGACTGCCACCACAGGTCGAAGACCTCCGTCAGCCACTGTCCGTACGGCGCCGGGCCGGGCCGGTGCCGTCCCGGCGGCACGGCCGCCCTCCCTGCCGGGGGCGCGCCCCAGTTGGCGTGGGGCAGCAGGAAGTCCAGGCCGGGCGGGTCCAGGGCCAGCAGCGAGGTGTAGACCTCGCGCGGGTCGCTGTCGAGGTCGATCGTGCTGAGGATGCCCGCGTACTGCGTACCGCGCCGGGCCAGCAGCGCGGCGGCGCGGGACGCGGCGGGCCAGGAGGGCCGGCCGTCGTGACCCACGCGCCGCCGGTTCAGGCGGGCGCTCCCGCCGTCCAGGCTCAGGCCCACCCGGATGCCCTCGGCGTCGAGCCGGTCGAGGACGCCATCGGTCAGCAGCGTGCCGTTGGTCTGCACGCTGGGCAGGACCACGCAGCCCCCGGGCACCGCCCGGCGTACCGCGCGGGTGTAGGCGAGCAGCGGTTCGGGTCCCGCCAACAGCGGCTCTCCACCGTGCAGTTCGATCCGGATGCGCTCCAGGCCGTGGGCGGCGGCGTGCTCGCCGATGCGGGCCGCGGTGCGGGCCATCGTCCCTTCCGGGACCCGCGCCGGGCGCTCGCGCCAACTCGTGTCGGGGCTGCGGTAGATGTAGCAGTAGTCGCAGGCGAGGTTGCACCGGCTGTGCACCTTGAGCACGAACTGCCGCAGCGGTACCGGGTGCAGCGCCGCAGTGTCCAGCGCCCGGTGCGGCCAGTACGGAACGGTGTCCGGCGCGGGACGGGACGCGGGACCTGCCGTGGAAGCGGAACCGGCGGTGGAAGCGGAACCGGCGGTGGTGACCGCCGCCGCACCCGCCGCACCCGCCGCACCCGCCGCACCCGCCGCACCCGCCGTGGTGCCCGCCGTCACGGGGCGTCCTCGTAGTACGCCACGGACGGGCCCGCCTCGGCGGACCGGTCGCGCAGACCCGCCAGGACGGCGTCCAGCACCGGGTGCCCGGTCGCGCCGCCGTGGTCGACGAGGGCGGCCAGGGAGCCGAAAACGGGCAGGGGCGTGCTGCTGTCGTCGGGCGGTGACGTCATGCGTCACCCGATTCGAGCCGGCGCACGCTCTCCCGGATGCGGTCCGCGACCTCGTCGTGCTGCTCGCCGTGCTCGGTGAGGATGCCGAGCGCCCGGTGGTACTCGGTGAGCGCGCGGTCCGGTCCGGCGGTCCGCTCCAGCATCCTGGCCCGGTCCGCCAGGTAGGCGGCGGCCATCACGGCGGATCCGGTGGCGAGCGCACGGTCCGCGGCCTGCTTGAAGTACGTCGCCGCCTCGGTGAAGCGGACCTCGGCCCCGGTCGTCCGGCCTAGCGCCTCGGCGACCTGGCCGCGGATGGCGTGGGCGGAGGCCGCGACGTCTCCCGACACCGCCTCGCGGGCCGCCGCTCCCAGTATCCAGTCGGCCTCGTACAGGTCGACCAGGGCTCCCACGAGCCGGAAGCGGACCATCAGCGCCAGCCCGAGATTCATTCTGCGGGCGGCGAGCGCGGGGCTCTTCCCGGAGGTTCCGGCGACGGACTGCCGCAGCAGACGCACCGTCTCGCGCAGATCCTCCTCGGACCCGGTCAGCTGGCCCCGGCGCATCAGGGTGAGGCCGTAGATCTGGAGGTTCCCGGGCTGCCACGGGCTGTCGGGGGGCGTCAGCGCCCAGACCTCCGCCCAGGCGCCGACGGCCCGGTCGAGCGCCTCGCGCCGGGATTCCGCGCCCTCGTGGAAGCGCCGGCTCTCGATGGACGCCTTCGCCTCCAGACAGCGCAGCGTCAGCCGGTCGCGTCCGGGACCGGGCGGCAGGCCCCCGGCGACGGCGCGGCCCTCGTCGAGCGCCCGCAGGGCGTGCGCCCAGCCGGTCTCCATGTCGAGGCCGGTCCAGGCCAGTTCATGGGCCTCGGCCAGAGCGATCCAGCCGTCGACCAGGTCGGCGGGGTCGGGCTTCCATTCGGCCGTCGCCGTACGCGTCGGTCCGTCGTCACCGACACGCGGCGCTCCGTCGTCACCGTCGGCGGTGACCAGGCGTGTCATCCGGGCCAGCGACTCGGTCAGGTCCGCGCGGGCCCGCCGGGCCGCTTCCCGCACCCGCTCCGGATCGGCGGACGGACCGTCGTCCAGCCGCCCCTCGAACCGGCGGGCCAGCAGGGCGTAGGAGCGGCCCCGGAGGTAGAGCGACGACGGCGGGACGGGGTCCGCCTCGACCAGGGTGTCCAGTACGTCGATCGACTGGAGCATTGTGGCCGAATACCACTCCTGGGGCCCCTCGGGCGGCGGGTTGCGCAGTCTCAGGGCCTGTTCGGCGAAGTCGGCGGCCAGCTCCTGGAGCACCCGGGCACGGACGACCGCGGCCGTCCTGCCGATGCTTCCGCCCCCGGCGACCGCGTCCGCCAGCGCCCGCTGCGCGTCGTCCAGCAGCAGGAACCGTACGGAGTCCGCGTCCGCGGCCTCCCCCGGTGCGGCGGCGGCCTCTCTGAACCGGTCGGGCACCGCGTCCGTGTCCGGCCCGGCCGAGGCCACCTCCTCGGCCATCCGCACCAGTACGTCGCCCATGGTCCGGTAGGCCCGGGAGATGGCGGGCACGGCCCGTTCCGCGGCGCTCAGCGCGCCTCTCAGGTCCTCGCCGAGCCGGCGCGCCTGCCAGCGCTCGACGAGCGCCACGGCCAGGTCCGCGTGCAGCCCGGCCCGCTCCGGGCGGCGCTGCTCGGCCCCGGCCGCCGAGGTCAGCAGGGCGATGCCGGAATCCAGGTCCCGCGACGTGCCCTGGCGGCGGAACCGTTCGAGCCGCGCCTGTGCCTCGGCCGCGAGTTCACCGGGCGAGCCGGCGCCTTCCGCCCCCGTGGTGACGGGCTGCGGCAGCGAGCCGCGCAGCACCCGGGTGGAGACGACGGCGAACTCCCGCAGCAGCGGGTCGTCCACGGAGCCGCCCGGCGGTCCCGCGGGCTCCACGCCGCCCGCCAGATAGGCCGCCGCCATCGCGGGGAAGTTGCGGGCCGTGCGCCCCCAGCGCCCTTCGACGTATCGGGACAGGTGTTTCAGTGCCAGATCGGGGTCGCCCGGCGCCAGCCGTTGGTGCAGCTCGGCCCATACGCCGTCGCGGAACGCGTAGGCCGGACTGTCGAGTCCCCGGTCGAGACGGGTGAGCAGGCCCCCGAGCAGCACTTCGGCGAGCACGTCGGGGCCGCTGTCCGGCAGCATCGCGCGCTGGAGGTGCTGCATCACCGGCAGTTCCAGCGGGGTGGTGGTCAGCCACTGGGCGAGCCGGACCGCGGCGGGCGAGGCATGGCGGCGGAAGTTCCGCACCCGTTCGCGGGCGGGTACGTCGGTGGCGCGGGGCGCCGACGCGGGGGCGGGCCGGGGATCGGCGCCGACCCAGGCGGCCGCCGCCCGCAGCGTCAGCTCGCCGGTCCCCGACAGCAGCCGCGCCCAGGTCTCCAGGGACAGGTGGTGGGGCGCCAGCACCGGAACGGCCACCGCGCGGCGGGGTGCCTCGCCCCTGGAGAGGAACTCCAGCCGCCCCGCGGGCCCTTCGGGCCTGCGCAGCAGTCCGGGCCGGGCGGGCAGATGGGTGGTGCGCCACATCCGCTGCGGCAGCGGCTGGACGACGGCGACCGGCATGGTGCCCGCCCAGCGGTGGAGCTGCCGCTGCATGGCACCGCTGCGCCACATCGGTCCGGCGCAGTCGCTGAGCAGCAGCGTGATCTGCCGTCCGGTGGGGTCCGTGAACTGGGCCGGTGGCCGCAGTCGCCCCGTACCCGGGGCGGGGGTTGTGGGTGTGGTGGCGGCGCCCGGGGTGCCGTCCGTGCCCTCGTGCAGGTAGTGGACGCGTACTTCGCGGAAGGCACCCGCGCGTTCGAAGACCTCCCGCAGCTCGTCGAGCGTCTGCTCCCAGACCATGGTCGAGGAGGAGACGTCCATGAGCAGTTGGGCGCGCGCCTCCCGGCGGCGGGCGGGGCGCAGCACCGGCAGCGTCAGCCCGGTCTCGGCCGCCCGGTGTGCGGTGGCCTTCTCGTCGAGGAGGCCGCGCGGCGGGACGGAGGGCGCGCGGAACCGCTGCAGGGGGCGCAGCGCGCGTTGCAGGGCGAGCGGGTCGGGCAGGGTGGGCGCCGTGGGGACCCGTACGGGCGAGCCGCCGCGCCCGGCGCCGCCCTCGCCCCGGGCGGCCGGGGCGCGCAGGGCCGCGTGTCCCTCGGCGGGTGCGGCGGGGCCGGGGACGCGCGGTGCCACCGGCTCCGGCCCATCGGTGAGCGGGTCCGCCGGGTCGCCGGGCGCGGGCTCGGCGACCGTCCCGGCGGCGGGATGCCCGTCGGGCCAGGTCGCGGGCCCGACCCAGCGCGCGAGCCACAGCGCGTCCGCCACCTCTTCGGCCGTGGCGCTGAAGTCGGCCTCCCGGAGCCGGGCGACCAGCGCCGTGAGCACACCGTGCTCGGTGCCGGATGCGCTGCGGGCGGCGGAGGTCATCGTCACCTCACCGCTGCTGCGGGTGCTGTTCCAGGGGACGCATGAGCAGCCGGGCGATACCGTCCCGCCGGCTGCCCGCCTCCCGGGCGGTGTGCTGGGTGAGGAAGATGGCGTTGAGCAGTTCGTCCGTCGGCCGCAGCCCTTCGTCGTCGCCCCTGCTGAAGCTCTCCAGCAGGTCGCGGTTGGCCTCGTGCGCGCCCTCCCCGAAGTGGGCGTGCACCAGGGCGGCGAGCCGTTCGTTGCGCGGGGGTTCCAGGTTCAGCCGGATGCAGCGGCGCAGCAGCGGCCGGGGGAAGTCGCGTTCGCCGTTGCTCGTCATCACGACGAAGGGGAAGGCCCGGCAGCGCACCTTGCCGTCGACGACGGGCACGCTGCGGCCGTCGTCGTCCAGGACGGTGACGGGTGCGTGTCCCTCGCGCTTGGCGGTGCGCTCCAGTTCGGGGATGCGGAACTCGCCCTCCTCCAGCACGTTCAGAAGGTCGTTGGGCAGGTCGATGTCGCTCTTGTCCAGCTCGTCGATGAGCAGCACCCGGGGTCGCTCCGAGGGCAGGAGTGCCGTGCCCAGCGGTCCGAGCTTGATGTATTCGCCGATGTCGCCCTCACCGGCGCCGCGCTCACGGGAGAGCTGGGCGTCCTGGAGCCGGCCGATCGCGTCGTACTCGTACAGCCCCTGCTTCAGTTCCGTACGGCTGACGACGGACCATTGCAGGACCCTTCCCAGGCCCAGTTCCTGGGCGACGGCGTGCGCGAGCGTGCTCTTCCCGGATCCCGGCTCCCCGGTCACCAGGAGCGGTCGCCGCAGATACAGGGCGGCGTTGATGAGCTGGATCGCGTCCTCGTCCTGGACGGGGAGCAGGGGGCGTCCGCCGAGGCGCCGCTTCGTCGAGGAGTCCGGTCCGGGGACCGGGAGCCCGATCGGCTCACCGGTGAAGGCCCGCCAGGGCGGCGGTGGCGGAAGGTCGCCGATCCGGTCCGGGTCGGGGTCTCCCTCACCCCGGTAAATCAGCCAGTTGCTCATTTCTCGCTCCTCGTCGGCGGTCGGTGGCTTCCCGCGCTCTGGCCGACGGGGCAGGCAGCGCCCGCAAATGGGCCCACGGGAATGTACCCCCGAGAGACCCCGCCAAAGCTGATTTCCGGCCAAGTCGTCATGGTGAGTCCACCGGTCCCACGGGCCTCTCGGGCACCGGGCGGCGGGGGTCGTCGTACATGACGGCGACGGCTTCGGCCCAGTGCCCCGTCGTCCGGGTCTCGTGGATCTCCTCCCTGATGCGGCGCAGCCGGTCGGGGAGTTCGGGGAGGGAGCCGGTGTGCGCGAGCAGTTCGGCCACGCCTTTGTGCAGGTCCTCGCAGTCGCTGCCGCAGGGGCCCCGGTCATGGCCGTCGATGCGCCACAGGGCGATGCCGTGGCCCGCGTCGAAGGCGAACTCGATGGCCTTGCGTCCGATGCCCCGGCTCACGGGCTGGCACAGCACCGGGATGCCGGACGGCTGGATGTCGGCGAAGTGCCTGCTCCGGGGGAGCTGTCCGGTGGGCGGCATCCGGACCGCCGCGAGCGGTCCGGGGCCGGCCGCCGCGCTCCAGCGGTCCGTCCAGCGGGGGTCCGGTTCCCCGCGCCGGTCCACGTTGCGCAGGACGATCCGCCGTCTCACCCCCACCGGCAGATGGGCGGGATCGCCCAGGGGCGCCTCGTCGGCGAGCTGCCATCGGTGCACCGGTGTGTCGAAGTACCCGGCGGGCACGACGACTTCGCAGGGTGCGGGGACCCCGCCCGCCGTGTCGGCGAAGTGGAAGGCCTCGGCGAGGTGTTCGCGCAGGTTGAGGCGGAGGCGGCCCGGTGTCACTCCGTTGGGGTCGGTCTCCGAGGCGAAGATCTCGTGGTCACCGCTGCCGTCGTCGATCCTGATCTGCCAGTGCAGGGTCCCGTACGGCAGTTCGTCGAGTTCGACGACGACGACATGGGCCGGGTCGGCGGGCCCCGGGTAGGGGATGACGACGCGGTCCGCGCTCTCCCTGTCCGGCAGCCGGGCCTGTTCCACCAGCCGGCGCAGCTGCGGCGGAAGGCGGCGCAGCCGGTCGTTCAGCCATGCGTCGAGTCCGCTCGTGTCGCCCCCGTAGTCGCGGGTGAACTCACCGACGAGCCGCAGGTAGTGCATGAACACGTACGCCGGGAGGGGGCTGCCGTCGCCTCCGTAGAGCAGCCCGTGGCCGTCCCGCCAGGTCATGGGCGCCGGGCCGGTGTGCGACAGCCGTTCGCCGCGTACGTCGCGCGCCAGTTCGGCCACGACGCCCGTGGGGGCGGGGGCCAGGCCCGCGAGGTGGTTCAGGGCGTTCACCCGGTCCTCGGGGGACCACTGTTCGGGGTCGACGCCGGAGCTCCGGCCGCCGATCCGGGCCTGGTGGGCGGTCCAGCTGCCGGTGTCCCCCCGGCGGCCGTGGTGCCAGCGGTCGTGGGCGTCCATGACCTCCCGGTACAGCCCGCCGAACCGGCGCAGGGCGGTGGCGGAGACGGCGCGCCCGCCGTCCTGGTCCTCGCGGCCGGACTTGACGATCTCCAGCACGGCCCCGGTGGCGGGATCGAGCACGGGTCCGCCCGAGACCCCGGGGGGAAATTCGGCCAGGGACTCGAACCGGACGGCGACGGCGCCGTCGTCGACGTTCGCGCGGACCGTGCCGCGCCAGAGTCCGTACGGCCCGCTGTCCTCCTCGGCCTCGTCCGGTGTCGGCCGGAATCCGAAGGCCAGCCGCTCCCCCGCGCCGGACACCGCCCGGTCGCCCATCCAGACGCACTCGTGCTCGACGGTGTCATCGAGCAGCCGCACCAGGGCCAGATCGCGCTGGGCCGGAATGCGATCGCTCCACGGGTCGGTGACCAGCCACTTCCGCAGCCGGACCGCTGTCGGCGCGATGCCGTGCTGCCGTTCGTCACCGGCGACCCTGAAGCGCATTCCGGGGTTCTCCCGCACATGCGGCACCAGCACATGCGCGGCGGTCAGGATCCAGCCGGGCGCGATGAAGAAGCCGCTGCCCCACATCTGCGTCGAGCGGGGGTCCTCCGGGAGGAAGCGCACGGTGGCCGCGCGGACGAGGGCGTCGAGGTCGGGGAGGCCGTCAGACATCCGTGCCGGCCGGCCCCTCCGGGTCCTGCTCGCCCAGCCGCCAGGTGAGGGAGACCTGGACGGACGCCTTGGCCTCGCCGTCCGCGAGGATGGCGAGCGCCTTTCCGGGCTTGGTGCTCAGCTCCACTCCGAAGGTGACCGACGCCTCGTGCGGTCTCACCGCGGCGGCGGCGTCCAGGACGGTGCTGCCGACCCGCGCGATCAGCTCGTTGAGCTGTTCCAGCTTGGCCGCGGCGGTCTCGGCCACTCCGACGTCCCGGTCGGACGACCCGTACCCCTCGGCCGCACTCACCCGGGCGTAGACAATCTTGCCGTCGCCGAGATCGATACGACGGACACGACCACTCACGGCTCCCCCGATCCGCACGTCAAGGCGCTTGCCCCGGCGCTGACTTGATCCGGTCACCAAGATTACTGGCCGGTGCCCCGGCAGGCGAGGGGGAGCGGGCCCGCGCAGTCGAGATCCGGCCGCCCGCGCCGACGCCATACCCTGAGGGAAGAACACCCGTACGCAACAGGAGCACACCTTGTATTTCACGGACCGTGGCATCGAGGAACTGGAGAAGCGGCGCGGCGAGGAGGAGGTCACCTTCGAGTGGCTGGCCGAGCAGCTGCGTACGTTCGTCGATCTCAACCCCGACTTCGAGGTGCCCGTCGAGCGCCTCGCGACCTGGCTGGCCCGGCTGGACGACGAGGACGACGAGGACGAGTAGCCGACGGCCCGTCCCGTCCCGGCGGCGGCCTCGCACCGGGGACCGGGCCTCGCGCCGGGGGCCTCGCTCCCGGTCCTCGCGCCGGGACCTGGTTCCGCGGGCGTTCCGTGGGCCTCGCGCCCGGACCCGGTCCCGCGGCCCCGCGCCGGTACTTCCGTGGCGGGGCCCCGCGCCGGAGCCGCCCGTCCGGATCAGGTGTTTTCGGCGCCCGCGTCCCGGATGCGGTGGTACGCGATCCCCAGTGCGCCCTGCACCAGCAGCACCGCCCCGGCCGTGGCCCAGCCTCCGCTGCGGCGGCGGGCGCCCCACAGCAGGAGCGGGAGCCCGGCCGCGATCTGTGCCACGGCCACCGCGCGGGCCCTGGGGCCGCGCACCCACGGGCCGAAGCTGCTGTTCTCGACCGCGTCCAGCTCCACCCGTACGGCGTCGCGCCAGCCCGCCCACTCGACGCGTTCCGTTCCGGGCAGCACGGCGGCCACCGAGCGCAGCCGGTCGGCGGGCTCTCCGGGCCCCAGTCCGGGCGGCAGGGTCAGACCGGTGCGGGTGAGCACGGCGAGCAGCCCGCGCAGCCGGGCACCGGCGTCCGCGTCGGGGTCCGGGCGGGTCAGCTCCTCCAGCGCCTGGAGATCCAGGACGGGGTCGAGTCCGAGCCGGGCTGCGAAGGTGCGCATGGCCTCGTCCTCGCCGGCCGGGGTTCCGTCGGCGAGCCAGACGTAGCCGACGGGGCGGCGGAAACCGGCCGCCAGCGTGTATCCGGCCCGGTCGCCGTCCCACCACAGGGCGAGCACCGGCCAGGCCGAGCCGACCGCGAGCGCGGTGGCCCAGCCGCCGAGCACCCGGTCGACGGGTTCGGTGCCCCCGGTCGCGGCGGTACGCACGCCCGCCACCTCGGCCCCCGCGCCCAGCCAGGGCTTTCCGTCCGGGACGAGCGCGCTCCAGCCGTCGCCCGCCGGGGTGAGCAGCATCGGCTCACGCAGGAGGTGGGCCGGCGGCGCTACGGTCTCGGGGGCGGCCCGGCACAGCAGGAGCGCTCCCACGGGTGTCGCGTTCATGCCTCACACGCTAGGGCAATTTGCCCATGTCTGACGCCATTTGAGAGGCCGGATCGACTCCCGATCGCGCTTGACTTCATCCATCCGCGATATATCGTGTTGAACAAGAGACGCGATATGTTGCGTCATGCCACGCTCTCCGGGAGGTCATATCCATGCCTGTGTCGACGTGGGCCATCGCCGAGTCGCAGAAGCTCACCTTCGACGACCCGGTGACGGCGCTCCAGGTACGCATCGTCAACGGCACCGTCAACGTGGTCGGCACCGAGGAGCAGTCCGCACGGCTGGAGATATCCGGGGTCCAGGGCCCGCCGCTGGTGGTGACCCAGCAGGACGGCACACTCACCGTCACCTATGAGGACCTGCACTGGAGGGGCCTGCACAAGTGGTTCGACCGCAAGGGCTGGCACCGCAACGCCGTCGTCTCCGTCGTCGTACCGGCCGACTGCGCGGTGGAGGTCGGCGTGGTCGGTGCCGAGGCCTTCGTCTCCGGCATCCGGGGACGTACCGAGATACGCGGCGTCAGCGGCGACACCAGCGTGGTCGGGCTCACCGGCAGCGTCCGGGGCGAGACCGTCTCCGGCAACCTGGAGGCCCAGGACGTCACCGGCGACCTGCGCTTCCACTCCCTCTCCGGCGATCTCACCGTGGTCGACGGCGCCGGGACCTCCGTACACGCCGAATCCGTCAGCGGCGGCATGATCCTGGACCTGGACCCGTCCGGAAAGCCCACGGACATCCGGCTGACCACGATCTCCGGCGAGATCGCCATCCGGCTGCCGCACCCGGCGGACGCGAAGGTCGAGGCGAACACCGCGAGCGGCAGCCTCTCCAACGCCTTCGAGGACCTGCGGGTCAGCGGCCAGTGGGGGGCGAAGAAGATCACCGGAACCCTCGGCGCGGGCACGGGAACGCTGAAGGCGATGACCGCGTCCGGCTCGATCGCCCTGCTGCGCCGCCCGCCCGCCGAGGACGAACCGCACGAAGCCGAGCCGACCGGAAAGGTTCTCTGACATGCCCCCCGTATTCGCCCACGGCCGTCTGCGCCTCTACCTGCTGAAGCTGCTGGACGAGGCCCCGCGCCACGGCTACGAGGTGATCCGGCTCCTGGAGGAGCGCTTCCACGGTCTGTACGCCCCCTCGGCGGGCACCGTCTATCCCCGCCTGGCCAAGCTGGAGGCCGAGGGCCTGGTCACCCACGCCACCGAGGGCGGCCGCAAGGTCTACTCCATCACCGACGCGGGGCGCGCCGAGTTGGCGGGCCGCAGCGGCGAACTGGCCGATCTGGAGCTGGAGATCCGCGACTCCGTCTCCGAACTGGCCGCCGAGATCCGCGACGATGTCCGTGGCGCGGCGGGCAAGCTGCGCAACGAGATGCGGGCGGCGGCCTCCGAGTCCCGGCACACACCGGGCGGCAAGGAGTCCCGCCGGTCCCCCTTCGGTGACTTCGGCGACTTCTCCGACCTCGGCGACCTCGGTGACAGCGAGGCGTGGCGCACGGCCAAGGAAGAGCTGCGCAAGGCCAAGCAGGAGTGGATGGAGCAGGCCCGCCGGGCGAAGGACGAGTCCAGGCGGGCCCGTGACGACGCCCAGCAGGCCCGCCGCCAGGCCAAGGAGGCGCACGAGAAGGCGCGCGAGCAGATGCAGAGCGCCGCACGCCAGGTCCAGGAGCACTTCGCCCGGGGCGACTGGCCCTCCGGCGTACGGGAGGGGCTGGCCGAGATCACCGGCCAGCTCAGCGGGTTCGCCAGGACGGCCGGATGGACCCCGTCCGCCAAGCCCGAGGCCGCCGGAACCGACCCCGAGTGGGGCCGGGACACGGTGGGCACGGGCGACCCGGCCCGCGACCTGGACCGCCTCCTGGACCGCTTCCGCGACGACATCCGCGACGCGGCCAGGGACCACGGCGTCACCCAGGAACAGGTGACCGAGGCCCGCCGCCACCTGGGAGCGGCGGCGGCGCGCGTCGAGTCGCTGCTGCGGAAGAAGGACGCCAACGGCACCGCCACCGCCACCGACGAGAACGCCGACGGCAGCGGCGGCGGCGGGAAGAGCTGAGGCGGACGGCCGGCCCGCCCCTCCGCACGGAGGGGCGGGTCAGCCCGCCTCGGCCCGCAGTTCCCCGCCTTCCGCCCCGTCCCCGTACAGGGCACGCTCCACGGTCGCGTATGTCGCCCCGTGCTCGGCGAGGACGTCCGCGACCACTCCGGGCGTGGCGGTGAGCGCCAGCAGCAGGTGTTCCTCACCGATGACGCGGTCGCCGCGCCCGAGTGCGATCCGGAGCGACTTCTCCAGGACCGCCTTCGCGCCGGGCGTGAACGCGCGATGCCCGGACCACCACCGGCGGCTCCCGCGATCCCCGGCGAGCGCCCCCTCGCCGTGCGCGCCCTCGATCCGGGACACGATCTCGGCCACGTCGATCCCGATACCGGCGAGTGCGTCCGTATCGGCCCTGGTCAGTCCGCCGCGCCGACGGGCGTCGGCCAGGGAGGCCGCCACCGAGGCGCGGCGGTCGGTGAGGCCGAGCGCCGCGACGGCGAAGGAGGCCCGGCTGCCCTTCCGCTCCAGCAGGGAGAGCAGCAGATGCTCCTCGGTCACCGAGTCGGCGCCGGCCCGCTCGGCTTGGGTGACGGCACCGGTCACGGTGGCGCGGGCACCCTTGGCGAATCGCTCGAACATCAATGCCTCCCGTACTTCTTGTGCACGGCCTGTCGGCTGACGCCCAGTTCGGCCGCGATCTCCTGCCACGACCAGCCCTGGACGCGGGCGCTTCTCACTTGTACGGCTTCCAGCTGTTCCAGCAGCCGCCGCAGCGCGGCGACGGCCCGCAACCCGACACGCGGGTCACGGTCACCGGCGCGTGCGGCCAGATCCGTTGCTTCGGTCATGCTGTCAACTTACGTTGACAAGCGCTCCATGTCAACCAACATTGACACAATCGATGGCGGTGCGGGCCTTCGCGGAGGCGGCCTACCGCGACAACAGCCCCTCAGCCGACCTGAGTTCAGCCGTGGGAGCCCCCCTCCCGCACCGTCACCGCCACCCGTGCCCCGCCCCTCGCGTCGACCCGCAGTACGCCCCCGTGCGGCGGGTTCCCCCGGACCACGGCGCGCCCCTCCACCGAGACCCGCCAGCCCCGCGCCGACGGTGGCAGCGAGATCTCCGTCGCGCCGCGCCGGGCCGCGGTGTAGGTGAGGCGGTAGACGCGGGCGGTCGCGTCGTACGTGTCGGAGTGGACCGTGCCCGCGACCGCCGGGGCGTACGGGGTGGCGGTCAGCTCCTTGTTCGTACGGAAGCCGCCCCGCTCGTCGAGGGCGCAGTAGCCGCCTCCGTAGCACCACACATAGCCCGCCCAGCCGGAGCTGTAGCGGTTCAAGGAGGCCACCGCCTCGCGGTAGAAACGGTTCATCAGCGGCAGCCCGTTGTTCAGCGGACCCCATTCGCCGACGACGACCGGGATGCGCTGCTCCTTCGGGTACGCGGTGACGGCGGCCTCGTACGACTCGATCCAGCCCGCGGCGGGGTCGTAGTCGGCGCCCGCCTCCATCGCC
Source organism: Streptomyces sp. TSRI0281 (assembly GCF_001905125.1). GTDB lineage: Bacteria > Actinomycetota > Actinomycetes > Streptomycetales > Streptomycetaceae > Streptomyces. The sequence goes on from NZ_LWLE01000001.1 coordinate 62,487, forward strand.
GTGTTGTAGAAGTGCGGCGCGTACACGGCCTTGTGGTCCTTGATCCGCCCCAGCCCTGTGGGGACACCCTCGCCCACGATCGGGGTGGGCTCGACGAAGATCCAGGTGCCGGGGTCGACGGAACGGACCGCGCGGGCCAGCCGGTTGTACATCGGGGTGAGCTGCTCGGCCTCGATCCGGCGGGCGGCCGTCGGCAGGTCCTCGCCCTCCCGCAGCTCCCCCATCGGTTCGTTGATCAGGTCGTAGCCGATGACCGCCGGGTGGTGCTCGAAGCGGTCGGCGAGGACCCGCCACATGTCGGCCTGGGCGCGTCGCAGGTCCGCGTCCTCGTAGAGGTGGGTGAAGGCCCGCTGGACGGCCGGTTCGAAGTACTCGGCGAACCAGTCGTCGGGATGCGGGGTGAACGGCAGCCCATCGGTACGGGTGGCCCAGGCGGGAATGCCCCGGTGGCCGAAGGCCGGGCCGAAGACGTCCTGGTGAGCGTCGAGCAGGACCTGGATGCCGTACGTCCGCGCCCAGTCCAGGATCCGGTCGATCCGGCGCAGATACCGTTCGCTGTACCGGCCCCGCACCGGCTCCAGGTCGTCCCAGAAGATCAGCAGCCGGGCGAAGTCGAAGCCCTTGGCCCGCAGATCGCGGAAGTGCTTCTCGGTCACGGCTGTCAGGGCCGCGTCGCCGCGGTTCGCCTTGTCCTCGACGTTCCAGCCGCGCAGGGTGAGGGCCCTGCCGCGGTCATCGGTCAGCGGCGGGATGCCGGTGGGCCGGTCCCGCCCGGGATGCGCACTGGCGGCAGGGGCGAGGACCCCTGCCGCCAGTGCGGACGAGATGACAACTGCCGCGAGTGCTCTGCCGATGCGCATGGGGCGCATCCCACCAGCCGAACTGACGCTCCATCAAGAGCGCCTACGGCGACGGGAGGCGCCGGCGGTACGGAGAGGGTCTAGGCGGAGGTGACGGAGAAGGTCTAGGCGGAGGTGAGGACGATCTTCCCGAACTGCTCGCCCGACTCCATCCGCTCGAACCCCTCGCGGGCCCGGTCCAGCGGCAGCACCTCGTCGATGACGGGACGCACCCCGGTCGCCGCGCAGAACGAGAGCAGGTCCTCCAGCTCGTCCTTGGATCCCATCGTGGAGCCGACGATCTTCAGTTCCAGGAAGAAGATCCGGGTGAGTTCGGCATGCGAGGGGCGGTCTCCGCTGGTGGCACCGGAGATGACGATCGTGCCGCCGGGGCGCAGCGACTTCACCGAGTGGGACCAGGTGGCGGCACCGACCGTCTCGATGACCGCGTCGACCCGATGTGGCAGCCGCGCGCCGGACTCGTACGCCTCGACGGCACCCAGTTCGACGGCCCGCCTGCGCCGGGCCTCGTCCCTGCTGGTGGCGAACATCCGCAGCCCGGCCGCCTTGCCGAGCACGATCGCGGCGGTGGCGACACCGCCGCCCGCACCCTGCACGAGCACGGAGTCGCCGGGCCGTACCCCGGCGTTGGTGAAGAGCATCCGGTACGCGGTGAGCCAGGCGGTCGGCAGACAGGCGGCCTGTTCGAAGGTCAGCTCCTTCGGCTTGGGCAGCACGTTCCAGGTGGGCACGGTGACCTGCTCGGCGAACGTGCCCTGGTAGCGCTCGGTGAGGATGGACCGGGTCTCGCCGGGGCCGACCCCGTGCCCGGTCTGGCCGATCACCGAGTGCAGGACGACCTCGTTGCCGTCCTGGTCGACGCCCGCGGCGTCGCAGCCGAGGATCATCGGCAGCTTGTCCTCGGCGAGGCCCACCCCGCGCAGGGACCAGAGGTCGTGGTGGTTCAGGGAGGCGGCCCTGACGGTGACGGTGGTCCAGCCGGGCCGCGCCTCGGGGGCCGGGCGTTCGCCCAGCTCAAGGCCGTTGAGGGGCTGATCGGGGTCGATGCGGGCTGCGTAGGCGGCGAACATGGCTCGACGATAGGCCGGGGAGCCCGGCGACGTAACCGGCCGGCGGTGTGACACACGCCAACCCGCCGCGGACCGGCCGGTGGACCCCTGCGGCCTGCCGCATCCCCGGTGCCGGGCCCTTCCGTCCGCCACATCCGCGGTGCCGGGCCCTTCCGTCCGCCGCCTCCCCGGTGCCGGGCCCTTCCGTCCGCCACCTCCCGGCCGGGAAGCGGGAAAGGGGTGGGGCGGTAACAGCCCCGACCGGCGGACCGCCCCACCCCACCCCTCACGCGCGCCGGCGCGTCAGCGCCGCGCCACACCCTCCGCACGGGCGGCCGCGGCCACGGCAGCCGTCACCGCCGGAGCGACCCGCTCGTCGAACGGCGACGGAATCACGTAGTCCGCCGCCAGCTCGTCGCCGACCACGTCGGCCAGCGCGTTGGCCGCCGCGATCTTCATGCCCTCGGTGATCCGGGAGGCCCGGACCTGGAGCGCGCCCGCGAAGATGCCCGGGAAGGCCAGCACGTTGTTGATCTGGTTCGGGAAGTCCGAACGGCCGGTCGCCACCACCGCCGCGTACTTGTGCGCGATGTCGGGGTGGACCTCCGGGTTCGGGTTGGCCATGGCGAAGACGTACGCGCCCGGCGCCATCGAGGCGATCGCCGGCTCCGGGACCGTACCGCCGGAGACACCGATGAACACGTCGGCACCGGCCAGCGCCGAATCCAGCGGACCGGAGATGCCCGCCCGGTTGGTGATCTCAGCGAGCTCGCGCTTGACGTCGGTCAGATCGTCGCGGTCCCGGCTGACGATGCCCTTGCGGTCGGCCACCGCGACATCGCCGATCCCGGCCTCCAGCAGGAACTTGGCGATGGCCACGCCCGCCGCGCCCGCTCCGGAGATGACACCGCGCAGATCGCCCAGCGTCCGCCCGGACAGCTTCGCGGCGTTGCGCAGAGCCGCGAGCGTCACGACGGCGGTGCCGTGCTGGTCGTCGTGGAAGACGGGGATGTCCAGGCGCTCCTGGAGCTTGCGCTCGATCTCGAAGCACCGGGGTGCCGAGATGTCCTCCAGGTTCACGCCGCCGAAGGACGGTGCGAGCCGGACGACGGTTTCGACGATCTCGTCCGCGTCGGTGGTGGCGAGCGCGATGGGCACCGCGTCGACCCCGCCGAACTGCTTGAACAGGATCGCCTTGCCCTCCATCACCGGGAGGGACGCCTCGGGGCCGATGTCACCGAGGCCGAGGACGGCGGTGCCGTCCGTCACGACGGCCACGACCTGCGACTTCCAGGTGTAGTCGTGCACGAGCTCGGGATTCTCGGCGATGGCGCTGCACACTTTGGCGACGCCGGGTGTGTACGCGAGGGACAGGTCGTCCTTGTCCCGGATGGGGACGGTGGACCGCACGGCCATCTTCCCGCCGCGGTGAAGGGCGAACGCCGGATCGAACGGCTCGTCGGCCGTACTGTCCATGTGCTGGATGCCACTGTCAGTAGTGCTGTCGCTGCGAGGATTGACGATCTCCGCTGCCATGGTGTTGACCCCTTAAGTCTTCATCGTTTGAGGGTGGCCACTCCTGGTTGAGGAGGGGTGGGCGGGCACCGCGTATGTGCCCTGCGCCGAACGGTTGGCCCGCTCCGGCAGGGGGAAGTACATACGCGCGGGCGCGCCGCACACGCGCCCTGAGCCCCGGATGAGGGGTGTAAACGTCTTTTTTACCTGACGAACAGTGCCTCGGACGAGTCCGCATCGACGCGGTGACGTGACTCATAGTCGAATATCTGGACAAGTCCGCTCAGTGGCGTAAAAGTCGTCCACCGGTCGAGACGCGCCGAAGATCCTCCGGTCGAAGCACGGAATTCCCACAGATGATCCGGCCTTGATGTACCAGGTTGTTGAGACTCGGGGGTCACCCGTTACCCGATTTTGACATGACTATCGCCCTGAATGGGCTAGTCCGAATGGCAAGATGCCGTAATCACACAAGGTGGCGACACCCAAAGGTGCGTGCGCATTCACCTGCCAGTTCCCCACCCTCACCCGCCGGAGGACTCCGACATGACCGCAAGCACCACCTGTCGCACGACCGCGAAGTACCGGATTGCAGCGGTCGGCGCCATCGCGGTCGCCGGCACGATGCTGCTGACCGCCTGCGGCGACCAGACCGACAGCGCCAAGAAGAGCAGTGACACGAACGTCACCGAGAACGCCCCGCTCGCCGGCCTCCTGCCGAAGGCGATCAAGGACAAGGGCGAAATCAAGGTCGGTTCGGACATTGCGTACCCGCCGGTCGAATTCAAGGACAAGTCCGGCAAGGTCGTCGGCATCGACCCCGATATCGCCGCCGCGCTCGGCAAGCAGCTCGGAGTGAAGTTCACCTTCGAGAACGGCACGTTCGACACGCTGATCACGGGCCTGCGATCGAAGCGCTACGACCTGGCGATGTCGTCGATGACCGACACCAAGGACCGCCAGGAAGGCATCGACTCCGAGACCGGGAAGAAGGTCGGCGAGGGCGTCGACTTCGTCGACTACTTCACCGCGGGTGTCTCGATCTACACCAAGAAGGGCGACGACCGGTCCATCGCAGCCTGGTCGGACCTCTGCGGCAAGAAGATCGTGGTCCAGCGCGGCACCGTCTCGCACGATCTCGCCAAGGCCGAGAGCACCAAGTGCGGCAGCAAGGGCAAGATCGCCATCGAGTCGTTCGACAACGACCTGGAGGCCCAGACCCGCCTGCGCGGCGGTGGCGCCGACGCCGGTTCCTCCGACTTCCCGGTCGCCGCGTACGCGGTGAAGACCTCGGGCGGCGGCAAGGACTTCCAGCTGGTCGGCGAGCAGGTCGAGGCCGCCCCGTACGGCATCGCCGTCGCCAAGGGCAACGACCAGCTCACCAAGGCCGTCCAGGCCGCGCTCGACGCGATCATCAAGAGCGGCGAGTACGAGAAGATCATCGCCAAGTGGGGTGTGGAGGCCGGAGCTGTCACCGAGGCCAAGGTCAACGGCGGTTCGTGACGGCGAGCGACGCTGAGAGGCAACGCCTGTGACTGACATCAAGAAGACGGGACCGGCCGACACACCGCCCGCTCCCGCGGCCCCGCCCATGGCGATCGTGGCCGTCCCGGTCCGGCACTACGGACGCTATGTGTCCGCGGTCGTGGCCATCGGACTGCTCACGGCCCTCGTCTACGCCTTCTCGCAGGGCAAGATCAACTGGGGCGCCATCCCGGACTACTTCTTCGACGACCGCATCCTCCGGGGTGTCGGCCAGACCCTGCTGCTGACCGTCCTCTCGATGATCATCGGCATCGTCGGCGGCGTCCTGCTCGCGGTGATGCGGCTGTCGAAGAACCCGGTGACCGCGTCCATCGCGTGGTCGTACATCTGGTTCTTCCGCGGCACCCCGGTCCTGGTCCAGCTGTTCGTCTGGTTCAACCTGGGCCTGGTCTTCGAGTACATCAACCTCGGGCCGATCTACAAGGACGAGTGGTCGTCCTTCATGACGCCGCTGCTGACCGCGCTGCTCGGTCTGGGGCTCAACGAGGCCGCCTACATGGCGGAGATCTGCCGCGCCGGTCTGCTCTCGGTCGACGAGGGGCAGACGGAGGCGTCGCACGCGCTGGGCATGAGCCACAGCAAGACGCTGCGCCGCGTCGTGATCCCGCAGGCGATGCGGGTGATCGTGCCGCCCACGGGCAACGAAGTCATCAACATGCTCAAGACGACCTCGCTGGTGGCGGCCGTGCAGTTCACGGAGCTGTTCCGGTACGCGCAGGACATCGGGCAGACCTCGGGCGCACCCGTGGAGATGTACTTCCTCGCGGCGGCCTGGTATCTGATCATGACCTCGGTACTGAGCGTCGGCCAGTACTACCTGGAGCGCTACTACGCCCGCGGCTCCAGCCGCACCCAGACCCGTACCCCGCTCCAGAGGATCCGGGCCAACACGCTGTCCCTGGGCCGCCCGAAGGGAGGCATGGCATGACCGCCATGGTGAAGGCCGAGGGCGTCCACAAGTCCTTCGGCTCCGCGCACATCCTCAAGGGCATCGATCTGGAGGTCGCCCCGCGCGAGGTCTTCTGTCTGATCGGCCCGTCCGGTTCCGGCAAGTCGACCTTCCTGCGGTGCATCAACCACCTGGAGAAGATCAGCGCAGGCCGGCTCGCGGTCGACGGCGAACTCGTCGGCTACCGCCAGAAGGGCGGCAAGCTCTACGAGCTCAAGGACAGCGAGGTCGCACTGAAGCGCCGGGACATCGGCATGGTCTTCCAGCGCTTCAACCTGTTCCCGCACATGACGGCCATCGAGAACGTCATGGAGGCTCCGGTACAGGTCAGGGGCGAGACACGGGCCGTGGCCCGCGCGCGTGCCGAACGCCTGCTGGACCGGGTCGGCCTGTCCGACAAGGCGACGAACTACCCGTCCCAGCTCTCCGGCGGACAGCAGCAGCGGGTGGCCATCGCCCGTGCGCTGGCCATGGAGCCGAAGCTGATGCTCTTCGACGAGCCGACCTCGGCGCTCGACCCGGAGCTGGTCGGGGACGTCCTGGACGTCATGCGCGGTCTGGCCGAGGACGGCATGACGATGATCGTCGTCACCCACGAGATGGGCTTCGCCCGTGAGGTCGGCGACGCGCTGGTCTTCATGGACGACGGTGTGGTGGTCGAGTCCGGCCACCCGCGCGAGGTGCTGACGAACCCGCAGCACGACCGGACGAAGTCGTTCCTGTCGAAGGTGCTGTAACGGGCGGTGCGGTAGCGGCACGGCTCGGCACGACTGCGCGAGAGGGGCGGTACGGACACGGATCCGTACCGCCCCTGCGTGCTGTACGGACCCTGATCCACACCGCCCCTGCGTGCTGTACGAACTCTGATCCGCGCCGCCCCCGCGTGCTGCCGGAGTCGTGGTCACTTCACCGCGAGCACCAGGCTGTCCGAGGGCGAGGCCCAGACGGGGCGCGCCTCCGCGAACCCGGCCTCGCGCAGTGTGCGGGCGTGCCACTGGACGGAGGGCATGTCGCCGTCCGCGTGCTCGCCGTAGATCTTGTACCGCTCGGCGGTGGGACCGGCGAGGGCCGGGTCCTGGGCGGCGAGGGCCCACCAGTCGGCCCAGTCGAGCGCACCCGCGGCCTTGGCACGGTCCATGGCGGTGTGCCGGTGGGCGCGTTCGGCGGCGTTGATACGGGGGGTGTCGGCGTCAATCATATGGTCGGCGTTCATGAACACCCCGCCACTGCGCACGAGTTGGCCGATCTGCCCGTACAGTGCGGCGAGCGGCTCACTGTGGAGCCAGTGCAGGGCGGTAGCGGTGAGAACGGCGTCGTACGAGTCGTGGGGCAGCCGCTCGGTCCAGTCGGAGTCCTTGAGGTCGGCGGTGACGAAGGTGACCCGGTCGTCACCGTCGAAGGTGCCGCGGGCGATGGCGAGCAGCGCCGGGTCGAGGTCCACGCCGGTGCTGGTGGCGTTCGGGAACCGACGGAAGAGCCGGTCCGTAATACTTCCCGTACCGCACGCGAGGTCGAGCACCCTCGGCTCCGGCCCCACCACGGCCTCGACCATGTCCAGCATCACCCGGAACCGCTCCTCGCGGTCCGGCATGTACCACTCCTGCTGCCGGTCCCAGCTCTCCTGCCAGGACTGCCAGTCGGTGCCCGTCGCCGTCTCCGTCATACCCGCCTCCACGTAATACCCCATTGCCAATACCGCCCATTACACTGGTCGACACACCGACCTTAGACCGACACTGTAAGGACTACAAGTGGAACTGGCCTATTACTCGGACTATGCCGTGCGCCTGGTCAACACCGAGGAGCCGGCCCGCAACAAGGACGTCCTCACCAGGGTCGAAGCCGTCCGGGACCTGTTCGGCGCCAACGGACAGGCGGCCCGCCGGGCGACCGACGCGGACGTGACCCGCTTCCGGTCCGTACGGGCACGGCTGCGCGCGGTCTTCGAGGCGGCCGACATCGGCGACGAGACGCTCGCGGTCGACCTGCTCAACTCGCTGCTGCTGGAGTTCCCGGTGAGCCCGCAGATCTCCGGCCACGACACCAGGGACGACGACGGCAAGCCGGACTGGCACATGCACCTGGCCGACCACCCGTCGAACGCGACGGCCGGGTACGCCGCCATCGCGGCCATGGGCCTGGCCTTCCACCTCACCTCGCACGGCGTGGACCGGCTCGGCCTGTGCGAGGCCGCGCCGTGCCGCAACGCGTACCTCGACACCTCGACCAACCGGTCCAGGCGCTACTGCTCGGACCGCTGCGCGACCCGGGCGAACGTCGCCGCCTACCGGGCCCGCAAGCGCCTGGAGTCCGAGCGGGCCGCCGAGACCGGCCGCACCGCGGAGACGGCCCAGCCGAGCACGCCCAGCACCGACCGCTGATCCTTCTTCAGCGGCCGGTAGCGGGCCCGCACCCTGGCCAGGACGAGCCCCTCGGGGACGGTCCCGTAATCCGTGCTGTCCCCACCGGCGAACGTGTTGTCGCCCCGCACCCACCAGCCACCCACCCGGCGCTCGACGGCCCGCTTCACCACCAGCAGATCCTGCTGGAACGGATGACGCAGGATCACCACGTCCCCCGGGCGCACCTGCGCCCCGTACCGCACCAGCAGCAGGTCACCGTGGTAGAGCGTGGGCACCATCGACGGCCCCGACACCTCCACCACCTGAAACGGCACCCGCGCCGCACGCCCGTTTCCGGGCCCCTGCGTCAGCTCCTGCATCTCCGGCACCTCCCCGGTCCATCCCTCAAGTACACCCTCCCGCGAACCGCGCCGTACATTCGGCCACCGGTCTGATCCTCACCCTGGACTTTTGACCTAAGCCCATGGGGCAGCCGCTGAATCCGGTCGCTCACGGAGTAATGTCCCACCTGAGAAGACGATCACGAGGAAGGACAGCTCCATGCTTTCCCGCCTGTTTGCCCCCAAGGTGAAGGTCAGCGCCCACTGCGACCTGCCCTGCGGTGTGTACGACCCGGCCCAGGCCCGCATCGAGGCGGAGTCCGTCAAGGCCGTCCAGGAGAAGTACCAGGCCAACGAGGACGCGGACTTCCGCACGCGCGCCGTTCTGATCAAGGAACAGCGCGCGGAGCTCGCGAAGCACCACGTCTCGGTGCTCTGGAGCGACTACTTCAAGCCCCCGCACTTCGAGAAGTACCCGGAGCTGCACCAGCTGGTCAACGACACCCTGAAGGCGCTCTCCGCGGCCAAGGGCTCGAACGACCCGGCGACCGGCCAGAAGGCTCTGGACCTGATCGCCCAGATCGACACGATCTTCTGGGAGACCAAGAAGGCTTGATCGGCTTGCAGCTCAGCCAACGGCTGGATGGCAGGTCAGAGCAGGAATGAGAGAGGCCCGACCGCTTCGAGCGGCCGGGCCTCTCCGTCGTCCGTAGATCGTTCGGGAGACATTGGGGAGACGAGGTCAGGAAGAGCGCCTCTCCCGCCACTCCGCCGTCTGGTCCATCTCATTGGTCAGCGACTTCTCCCACGCCTCTTTTGGTGTGCCGCCGTGATGGTGCACCGCCAGCGCCGAGTACATCGCCGTCAACGGTGGCGCTGGACCCCAGCCGCCGGAAGTACCTGTGAGCCTGCCGAAGTGGGTGCTTCGCCGGTACTATCCGGGGTCAGGAACTGTGGTCCCCGCACTGCGGGGATGGTCCCGGACAGTGCGCGATGGTGATTCCATCACCAGAGTGGTCCCCGCACGCGCGGGAATGGTCCTCGGATGACGTCGCGCTGGACGTCACAGACCGCCTGGTCCCCGCGTTGCGGGGCTGCCCCCTTCGCCTTTGTGCGGAGGGAGCCGTTTCGTGTGTAAGGGTCAGGTGCCCAGTACGTCCATCAGATGGTCGTCCAGATCGGCGACGAAGCCTTCTCGCCGCCAGGGGCGGAGTTCCGTGCGCGCTCTGCGGAGCCGGATGGCTGGCACCCGGCCGCCGGTCGTGGCGGCTGCGAGAACACAGTCGTGCAGCAGATCGGCCGCTGCTCTGGGGTCGCCCATGCGGATCCGGGCGAGTGCCTGGTCTGTTGTCACAATGGCCCGCTGCACCTGCTCGCGCGGAGCCGTAAGGGCATCAGCGGACGCCGCGAACCGGTCGTGCGCCCGCTCGGGGTCGCCCACGTACAGCTCGCACACGCCCTCGAACCCGCGCAGGTGGCCAGCACCGAAACTGCTGCCCGAGGGGTCGACGCCCTGGTCCTCGATGTCGTACCACGCCAGCCCGAGCGCCGCGTGCGCCTGGCGCTCCAGTCCTGCCCGTGCGGCGACTTCGGCTTGCAGCGCGTGTGCGCGTGCCCGGACCCTGGCGCTGTCCCCGTTACGCGCGGCGCGTACGGCCTGGTCGACGAGGAGTCGAGTGTCCGCGAGATCGGGCGACGAGTAGAGGGTGACGAGTGCATGGCTCATGTGCACGGACGCGCGCCGCCATGGGGCGCCCAGCTGTCCGGCCTGGGCGGTGGCAGCGGCGTACAGGGAGCGAGACGCTTCGTCGTCGCGGGTCTCGAACGCGAGCCGCCCGGCGAGGGTACAGGCGGCGACAGCTACCTCCCGCAACTGCCCGGCCACCGGCTCAGGCAGAGGTTCAGCCTGGAGTTGGCGGCACGCATCGACCACGGGCACGAGCAGCAGTTGCAGGCGGACCATCGGAACGGCGCCCACCTGCGCGTTGACGTCGGCGACGACCGCAGCGAGCCCAGCCGCAGTCCCTTCGTCCGCCCGGCCCGGGTCGGCCAGTGCAGCGGACAGACCGGCCTGCACTCCGGGGGCCAGCAGGGCAAGCATTCCGCCGGTGTCCGTAGCGGTCCGGACGAGCACGGTGCGCAGGGCCGCGATGCGGGTTTCGCTCTCGCCGAGGTCGAGCAGAGCACCCAGGAGCTCGACGAGATCTGACCCGGTGCCGACAGCCATCTGTCCGGCCGGGGTCCGGGCGTAGAGGTGGGCAAGCAGCAGCTGGTACCGCTCGTCGGGCAGCGTTGGTGCGGCGGACTCCCACCGGGCAACAGACCGCTGCACGCTGGACACCGCTGGCAGACGCCGGTGGTGCAGGTCCTCGGCAAGCTGGGAGATCGCACGCGCGACGTCGGCGAGGGAATACCCGCGGCTGTGGCGAAGGCGCTTCAGCGCCAACGCCCCCGCAGCCCTGGTACCCATTCGGCCATAGTGCCGTACGTAACGCCTGCGTGGGGGCTAGACCGGGACGACCAGCCGTGGCTTCCTCACCTCTGCGGTGTAGTTGATCGTCTGCCATGTTCCGGTCGACGACTCGGTGGAGTGGGGGAACCCAATGGTCATCGACGCGTGATCGACCATCCACCGATTGCGGGCGTGGTACGCCGCAGTTCGCAGCTCGGCCGCTCCAAGCTCCACAATTGCTGTGATGCGGTCCCTCGTTCGAGCGATGGCCTGCCGCGCTTCCGCCGGCTGTTGGTCGACCGTGCCCGGCGCGACGATCGTGATGTCCGCGCCCGTCCGGCCTGCGAGCCACAGCAAGGTAAGTGAGTCGATGCCCTTCGCGCCGCCAATGTAGAAGTGGGCCTGCGAGAAAGGGCGGAGGTACAACTCGAACAGATCAGCGTAGTCAGTGAGGGGCCGGTGCCCCGTGGCCCGAGTGCCGGTAATCGCCACTGTCCGCATGATCAACTCCCTGTCATAGGTTGTCATATCCCGCAGCGCGGCCCCAGTTGAGACCGTCGATGCATGGACGCCACCAACCCGCAGAAACTAGCGGACCACCTGCGAGAGCTTGGACTGCGGGTCGCCACGCTCGAACCCGAGCCCCGACTCCACGCGACCAACCCTCTGCACGGAATCCTCACTGAGGAGATCGTCGCCGTCGGCACAACGTACGTCACCGGCTTCGGGTACGAGATCGGGGAGCACGGGCACGAGGGCCAGTGCGCGACCCGTATTGCGCACCTGCTCGCCGTACCCCGTACCAGCCCGGCACGCACGCCGTCCGTTCCCGAGGTGCGTCGATGACCGCGAGGACGGGCCACCTGCCCGCGGTCAACGCACTGTCGGAACAGCAGCAGCGCGGTTGGCATTGCGTGTGGTGCCGTTCACCGCTCGGCACCGACCTGGGTGTTGATTTGGGTGAGCAGCGCGTCGCCCCCGCCACCGGTGCCGCGTACGCGTGGTTCCCCCGCGAGTGTGTCGACGCCCTGGCGTGCTCGGGACGGAGGGCGGCCCTGTGATGGCATCGACGCGGCAGCGGACCGCGTTCCCGCCGCCGGAGCGCGCGTATCTGGCATATCTGGGGCACACCCTCGCGTGCGTCGCCTGCCGTACGGGAGCGCAGTGCGCGACCGCCGCCAGGCTCGGCCGCACCTGGAAGAAGGTACGCCGATGAACACGCCCATCGGGTACGGGTACTGCTGGTCCGAGAACCCCGGCACCTTCGCCCGATGCACCCAGCCCCCCGGCCACACAGGGCCCCACTACGACTGGCGCGCCCCCAGCGACCAAAGGGAATGGCCGAACAACCAGGCCACCACCCCGGACCGCGCGGGGAGGGGAACCGAGTGAAGTGCCACCACGCCGACGGCGTCCACGACTTCCCCGTCGAGACCGCGCACATGGCCCGGTGCCCCGAACACGGGATCACCCTCCTGTGGCACGGCGAACCGATCACGAACGCCGAGCTGGCCGAAGCCGCAGCTTCAGGGGCCCGGCTCGATGACATGCTGGCCCTGGCCGAGCAGCTCCGCGGCGACACGCACAGCGCCCGCTGCCGCGCGGCACAGCAACCCCACCTCGCCGACGGACACGACCACTGCCGACGCGCCGACTGCGCGTGCGTCTGCCACACCCGGAACCGCACCACCTGATCTGCGGGGACGCCGACTCCCCGCCCCTGAACCCCCGCCGGTGGCCGACGATCACGACACCGGCCACCGGCGGCCCACCACTTGAACGGAACCACCATGCACAACAGCCCGACCCCGGCCCCGCCCGCGAACGACGAAGGCGGGCAGGGATGCGCCGGATGCGGCACCACGAAGGGCGTCTGCCGCGACCCGAACCGGCACGGACTCAGATGACGGACTCGGCTCCTCCCGCGGGCGTGTGACGCCCGCCCATGGCTTCACCCCGCCTGGTGACGGGTCAGAACACGCTTCCGCCAACAAGGGTTCCGTCATGGACAGCGCCTCGCAGGACGTGGGCCATCTCCTTGGGCTTCAGGTCGATGCCGTCGATCCCCTCCACGGACAGCGGAACCTCCTCCAGTGCGTACTCGCCCCGACCCTGAGCGCTGAACTCGGGTCCGGTGCGGTCCTCGAAAGACCACGTCACGCTGCGGGCCAGGTAGATGAACTGGCGCTCGCCGTCCGATTCCATCGTGTGCAGGAGGCGGATGATGTCGGCCTTCCCTGCGATCGGCGGATGACCAGCATCGTGTCGTCCTCGGTGACGAGGACGGCGCGGACTCGTTCGATCATGCGGTTCTGTCTCCTTCTCCTTGCCTGTTGATGACCTCAGTGCGGCAGCCGGCCGCCGTCGACGTGGACTGATTGCCCCGTGATGAACGACGCGGAGGGCCACCGCAACGCATACACGGCACCATCACAGCCGAGTTCAGGTCCCGGAGGGGAGTTTGGTCGAGTAGGTGACGCGTTCGAGGTGGTAGTAGTCGGCCACGCAACCGGCCGGCCAGGCGTCACGTCCCTGCCGTCCGAACGGCTCCAGCATCTTGCCGACCGTGACCGGCTTGTACGGGAGCACCTCGGCGCCCGCTGCCGCCCGTTCCCGCAGCCATCGGTCCTGGTGGTCCCAGCGCTGGGCCCGTGCCCGCATGTTGGTGCCGAGGTCGGTGAGCGCGAGGGCCGGTCCGATGCAGACCAGGACACAGAGCGCCGCGCAGAGGGCCTTGACCGGGCCGGTGCGCAGGCGGGTACGCAGGTCGATCAGCCGCAGCGCCCGGCCCAGGAGCAGGCCCGCGCCCACGAGCAGTGCGATGTACAGCAACAAGTAGTCGTTCCAGAGCCGGTTGGCGGCGGCGACGCGTTCGCCGAAGGCCGGGTAGGTGATGACCGTACAGAGGTATCCCGAAACGAACAGCGCGAGCATGCCGGTGACGGCGAGCAGGGGCCAGTGCGTGGGCGGGCGGGGCGGGCTGCCGTCGGAGCGGTGGGCGACCAGGCTCACCAGGAGTCCCACCGCGACCGCACCCACGTACTGCCATGTCGTGGCCACCGTGACGATGATCTCGCCGAACCCGCGCAGCGACGCGATGAGCGAATCGGGGGCCAGCAGGGTGGAGTTCTGGGCACCGTACCGCTCGCGCCGGGTCCGGGAGCCCGGTGAGGTGATCAGGATCAGGGCGCCGATGCCCGTCCCGGCGATCCCCGCCGCGCACCACGCGAGCCCGTAGGTCCGGGCATGCGCCGGCAGGGCCCGGCGGCCGGTCAGCAGTCCGGCGAACAGTACGACCACGACGACGACCGCGGTCTCCTCCGACAGGGTGCCGATGACCAGACCCATGACCAGGGCACCGGCCAGGGCGAGGAGCCTGCCCCGGCGGGATCGGGCGCGCAGGAGCGGAATCGTCGCGGCGCAGGCGAGCACGGGCGGCAGGGTGTGCGACACCGACGCGGCGGGCCAGTAGAACGTCTTGTAGGTGTTGTCCGTCACGAACAGGAAGAGCGCGGTGACCATGGCGGCGGTCAGAAGCGCCGTGCCTCGGGGCACCGTCAGTCCCGCCCTGCGCAGCGCGGCGGCGGCCACCGCCCACAGGATGCCGAGCATCAGTACGCCGCTGGCCAGGGCGAACCACTGGTGTCCCGCGACACCGAACTTCGCGTAGGCCCCGACCAGCAGCCCGTTCGCGATCCGCCCGTTGTCGTCGAAGTAGAACTTGCCGACGATGCCGGAGATGCCCTCGTCCCGTACGACCGGCAGAAAGCACCAGTCGTCGGCACCTGGGCGGACCCAGCGCCCGAACCATGACGCGGCGGCGAGCAGGCCGAGCGGTACGAGGGCGAGGGCCGGTACCCAGTAGTCCGCCCACGGTCGCCTCCGCGTCCACCTCCCTCTCCCTCTCCCTCTCCCTCTCCGTCTCCGTCTCCGCGATGACCGGAGCCGCTCGTCCGGCTGTTCCGGAACGGCGGTTCCCGGGACGCTGCCAACCATGTGCGGGTGCCTTTCGTCGCCGTCCGTTCTCGGGTGACCTTCATTGGCGTGGTTCAAGGGCGGGGTGGTTCACGATGCGGTGGTTGAGGGCGTGGTGGTTCGGGGCGCGGTGGTTAAGGGCGAGGTGGTTAGGACGCCCTCGTTCATCGACGCCTTCGGTCATCGGCGCCTTCGGTCAATGGCTGTCGGACTTGATCGCCGATGGCTCGGCCCGGCTGTCGTCCGGCCGGTCGGGCTGTGCGTCCGTGCCCCGGCCCGACGTGATCGCCCATCGGGCCAGCAGGAAGGAGAAGGGGGTGACGAGCACTCCCGCGGCCAGGGCGGCGGCGTTCTTGTCCATGTCCAGGCCGCTGACCGCGAGATGGAGCAGGGCACCCGACGCCACGAGGTTGATGACACTCGACAGGGGGTAGCGCGCGAACCCGCGCCAGGTCGGCTTCGTCCCCACGGTGATGTAGGAGTTGAGCAGGAACGAGCCGATGAAGCTGACCGTGAAACCCACCGCATGGGCGGCCAGATACGGAATCCGCTGGTTCAGCACGTAGTAGACGGCCATGTACACCGCCGTGTTCACGCATCCGATCAGCACGAAGGAGGCGAACTGGCGCATGGTGCGCGACCGGCCGGACGCGAGTTCACTCAGCTCCCCCGTGGCGACCGGTTCAGGTTTTCCCGGCAGCGCCGGGCACGATTCGCTTGTTTCCCTGACGACATAGGGGGGACGGTGTTTCGCCTCGTGGTAAATGCGTCCCACGTATTCGCCGATGACTCCGAGCGTGACCAGCTGAATTCCGCTGAGCGCCACGACGGCGGTGAGCAGGGTGGCGTAGCCGGGTGTGTCCGCACCGTTCAGCAAGACGTTCACGATGGTCCACAGGGCATAGGCGAGTGCCGATACGAAGACCCAGAATCCGGTGTAGATGGCCAGCCGCAAGGGGCGGTTGTTGAAGGACAGCAATCCGTCGATGCCGTAGTTCAGCAGCCTCTTGCTTCCCCATTTCGACTGACCGGCCGCGCGTTCCCGGTTCCGGTACCGGAAGCTGACCGTATCGAAGCCGATCCAGGAGAAGATCCCCTTCGAGAAGCGATTGCTCTCCGGAAGCGAGAGCACACTCTCCACGGCCCGTCGTGACAGCAGCCGGAAATCCCCGGAGCCGTCCAGGACTTCCACGTCCATGCAGCGGCGGACCAGCGCGTAGTAGGTGTGGCTGAGGGCGTTGCGCAGCACTCCGTCGCCGGTCCGGTCCCGTCGCGGAATCACCTGGTCGTAGCCGTGCCGGTGCAGTTCCAGCATGCGGGGAATGAGTTCGGGCGGATGTTGGAGGTCCGCGTCCATCAGTACGACCGCGGCGCCCCGGGACATACGGAGCCCGGCGAGCATGGCGGCTTCCTTGCCGAAGTTCCGGCTGAACGCGGTGTACCGGACGCGCTTGTCCACGGCCGCGAGACCGCCCAGCAGTAAGCGCGTCCCATCGGTGCTGCCGTCGTCCACATAGCAGATTTCCAGCTCGCCGCCCAAGGGCCCCAGGGCGGCGATCAGTGTGGTGTGAAAGGTCTCGATCGCTTCGGCCTCGTTGAAACACGGCACCACGACCGTCAGCTGAAGGGCAGTCATTCCCACGCTCCCCGGAATCGGCTGACCGCCTGTCTCTTCGTGACACGGCCCCGTCCACTGTGCGGCCTTCTGTCATTCCGCACAGCTATCCGGACTCCGAACGCGCGGAACCCCTCTCCTTTTCATACGAACAGCGCACGCGGCGCCCCGCCTCAGTTCGTGTACCGATGCGCTTCGCCGCCGCGCCACTCGACAAGCGCCGGGGTGTCCAGGGCCCGATCCGGGTCCTCCAGCCCGGCCTCTTCGAGGAAGGTGACGAGGTCGTGGTCGCTGTGCGCAATCCCGAGCGTTTCCGACCGACCGTTGATGTGGACGGTCACCAGCCGGCCACCGGCCGACGTCGGGGCGTGGATGACTATCGGGGGAATCGCCATGCCACCAGGCTCGTCCTTGAGGGAGATCTCCGCATCCGGCGTGGTCCGGTCGCGTGACACGGCCCGCCGCCCCAAGCGTCTCGCGTGACCGGTCGGCCGGTTGTGCCCGCGGGGTCGGTGCGCGGCGGGCCGGGTGCTACCGTCCCGCCATGTCCAAGACCGAGATCGACGCGGTGACCGCCGAGTTCTTCGGCGCCTTCGACAACCGGGGCGGCCAGGGCGCCGACGTGGCCCGGATCCGTCGGCTGCTGCTTCCCGGCGGTGTGATCGTCAAGACCGGCCCGGACTTCACCGTCCAGACCGTGGAGGAGTTCATCGAGCCTCGCCAACGGCTGCTGTCCGACGGCCGGCTGGTCGAGTTCTCCGAGTGGGAGACCTCCGAACGGACCGATATCGCGGGCGACATCGCCTCACGGTTCGGTGAGTACCGCAAGTCCGGAATCCTGGACGGGGAACCGTTCGAGGGTGGCGGTACCAAGACCATCCAGTTCGTCCGTACCTCCGCGGGCTGGCGGATCTCCGCGTTCGCCTGGTACGACCGGCCCTGAACCGTCCTACACGCTCTGAACCGCTCTGAACCGTCCTGACACGCCCTGGCCCCCATGACCCGCCCTGAGCGCGAACGCGGGCGCCGGGCGGGTCATGGAGGGCCGACTCCCCCGCCGAGGTGTGACGGCGGGGAAGTCCGGGTCGAACGCCTCAGATCTTGCCGTCGGGCTGGTAGGTGCTCAGCGACCAGATGACGAAGAGCCCGATGGCGACGGTGATCAGGGCCCAGATGGGCTGGTACGGCAGGAACATGAAGTTGGCGATGACGCTCAGTGCGGCGAGGGCGATACCGGCACCGCGCGCCCAGGTGAACGCCTTGAGCAGCCCGTAGCCGGTGATGACCAGGACGATGCCGAGGATCAGGTGGATCCAGCCCCAGCCGGTCAGGTTGAACTTGAAGATGTAGTCGCCGAACCGGGTGTAGATGTCGTCCTTGGCGATGGCGGCGATGCCCTGGAAGATGCCGAGGATGCCCTCGATGAGCATCAGGACACCCGCGAAGACAAGGCCGCCGGTGGCCCAGGAGCGCGCCGTGGACGGCGGTGTCCGGTGCTGCTGCGCCGAGTTACTCATGGGATGACCTCCGTAATCCTGTCGACCAACCCTGATATTCAGGGTGCGGTCTACGCATCCTGAGGCTCCGCCGCCCGGGGGCGTGCGGCCAGCCGGACGCGGCCATACGGGTGAAATCTGCGGGCATGTGCGTACGGGGGAGGACGAGGCGCGGGGCGGCGGGGGCGGCGGGGGCCGCGGCGCTGGGGGCCGTGCCTGCCGAGGGGCAGTTCCGCGTGCCAGACATCGACCGTCCTGATGTGGCCGTCGCGCTGGTCGAGGTGGTGGCTGTCGACGGCCGGGAGAGGCAGCGCGCCGCGACGGACGCGATATCCGCGCACTGGTGGTCGGGCGCGTGGCCCGCGGAGCTGGTGTCCCTCAGCTGCTATGCGAGCACCGACGGCGCCTGGGTGCTGGCCTACGCGCAGTGGTCGTCCGACGAGGCGCCGCACGGTTCCCTGCGGCAGGAGACGAGCGTGTCGCGCGGGGGGGGCGGCGTGGGAAGCGGCCGGCGCGAGGCCGTCCGGGGCCGTGCCGTTCCGGCTGTACCGGGTGGTGCGGGGCGGCAGGGTCACCGACGCGGACCCGGTACCCGAGTGCTTCCCGGCGGCGGTGTTCCCGATGGCCGGCGAGGAGGCCGCCCGCCAGGACTATCCCGGCGCCATTGCCACCAATTTCCCTATCGGTCTGGACGGCGGCAGCGTTCTCGTACTGTCGGAATGGGTGTCGGAGAAATAAGCCGCCGATCATATCGAGGAAGTGATCCAGCCGTTGCTCGACCAGGCGGGCGGCGGTGACCCCGAGGTTCTTTACGCCCATTGTCTGACGCTGGAAGCACCAGAAATACCTGCGACCTGAGCGCTGCGGACATCGGAGAGGACCGGTGGAAGTGCGCGGGGACCGGGGTGCGTGCGAACCCGCCTCGCCCATGAGCCGCCAAGTCCTGTCACTGCTGCTCGCCCACGCCAATCACGTCGTGACGCTGGAGAGCCTGGTGGAGGAGCTCTGGGGGGACGCGCCCCCACGGCTCGCGCGCAAGACGGTGCAGACGTACATCTACCACGTACGCAAGGCGCTGCGGGAGGGCACGCAGGGCACCGACGGCACGGCTCGGGCGGAGGGCACCACCGCAGCGGACGGCGCGGAGGACCGGGAACCGCCGCGGATGGAGACGGAGTCGCGCGGGTACCGGCTCCGGGTGGCGAAGGGGCAGCTCGACCTCTGGCACTTCGAGGAGCTCTGCGCGGCCGGGCAGGCCGCGCAGAGCAGGGGAGATGCCCGCGCCACGTCCGACGCGTACCGCGAAGCGCTCGCCCTGTGGCGGGGGCGGCCGTTCTCCGGGTCGGCGGCCGGTGTGCAGCTCTCGGCGCAGCAGGCCCGGCTGGAGGACCTCCGGATGGGTGCCCTGGAGCGGCGCGTCGAGGCCGACATGGCGCTCGGACACCACCGTGAACTGCTGAGCGAGCTCAAGGGGCTCGCGATCGATCACCCGTTGAGCGAGGTGATCTACGGGCAGCTCATGACCGCGGCGACGCGGTCGGGTCAGCGGCAGGTGGCCCTCGACGCCTACAGCAGGCTGCGGGCGGCGATGCTCGCCGAACTCGGCCTGGAACCCTCGACCGGGCTCAGGAGTCTTCAACAGAGCGTCCTGGAGGACGCCGCGCCTCCCGGCGGCCGAGCCGCGGCGCCGACGGGTACCTGGGCGGCGCCCGCCTCCCCGGCCGAACTCCCGCCCGGGATGGCCGACTGCGTGGCCCGGCAGCGGGACGTGTCGGGCATCGTGGCCGCGGTCGGGCCGGTCGGCGCGGGTGCGGACGGACCGTCTGCGGTACGGGTCGCCCTGGTGACAGGGGCCGTGGGCACCGGGAAGACGGCGACGGCGGTGCAGGCCGCCCACCGGCTCCGCTCGCACTACCCCGGCGGCCAGCTCTTCACCACGCTCCACCGCCCGGACGGCACCCCTGTCCCCGCCCGTGAAGCGCTGGCGTCGCTGCCGCTGTCCTCGGGGTACGCCGCCGAGCGCCTGCCGGACACGGCGGAGGACATGGCCAGGCTCTTTCGCAGCTGGACCTCGGAACGCCAGATGCTGGTGGTGCTCGATGACGCCTCCTCCGGCGAGCAGGTGATTCCGCTGCTGCCGAGCAGTCCGGGCTGGTCGGTGGTCATCACCTCGCGCCGGCGGCTGGAGGGCCTGCCCGGCGCGGTCACCACGGTCCCGCAGCCCATCCTGGAGCGGGACCTCTGGCAGGCGGCGGCGCTGTCGGGGCCGCGTCCGGGCGAGTTCAGCCAGCTGGTGGAATCCCTCGTCGCCTCCCACTTCCTGGAGTTCCGCGACAGCCGCGAGGGCCCGGCGTTCGCCGTGCCGGTCCTGACCCGGCTGGCGCTGCCCGGCCGGACGAGGCCGGCCCGGCGGCATCCCCCGCGCGAGGTCGCCACCGGCACGAGGGGCGGCAGTGGCCACGGCGCCCCGGGCTCGCCCGTGCCGGCCGGGGCGCCGCAGTGAGCCGTCCGCCATGCGCCACCCTTTCCCGCCATACGCCCACGTCTGTTGCATGAGTCACACCAGACCACTAGATTGAACTCACTGGTTCAACCCATGGCAAGGAGACTCCTGGTGAAGAACATCGTGATTCAGGGCGGCACGGACGGGATGGGCCGGGCCCTGGGGCTCGCCCGGCTGCACCGTGGCGACGCCGTCCTCATCATCGGGCGCGATGCCGCGAAGGGGGCGTCCTTCCTCGCCGAGGCGGCTGCCACGGGAGCCGGGGAACGGGCCACGTTCGTCCAGGCGGATCTGAGCCTGATCAGCGAGAACCAGCGGGTCATCGAGAGCATCGCGGCGCGGTTCCCCACGCTGGACGCCCTCGTGCTGTGCGCACGGCACTACCTCTCGGCACGCCGTGAGACGGCGGAAGGCATCGAGGGCACCTTCGCCCTGTTCTATCTGAGCCGGTTCCTGCTCGGCCACGGTCTGCGCCCCCTGCTGGAGAAGGGCGAACAGCCGGTCATCATGAACGTGGCGGGTCCGGGAAGCCCGATGGGCGAGATCCACTGGGCCGACCTGGAGATGAAGCGCGACTACAACGGACTGGTCGCCCAGATGCAGGGCGGCAAGGCGAACGACCTGCTCGGTGTCGCGTTCGCGGAGGAGTACGGGACGGGCGCCATCCGGTACGTGCTGTTCAACCCGGGCAGCGTGTCCACCAGCTTCTCCGGCGAGTACGACCCCGCGACGAAGGCCCACATCGAGGGGATGAAGCGGATGGCGAAGCCGGTGGAGGCGGGCATCGCGCCGATCCTCACCGTCCTCGACGCGCCGCCCGCCGAACCGGTGAGCGCCTTCGTCGAAGGCCGGCGGATGGGGCTGACGGACAAGTCCTTCGACACGCACGACGCGAAGCGACTCGCCACCCTGACCCGGGAACTGCTGGCACGCTGAACGGAGAACCGGGAACCGCCGGCCGCTGACCGGAGACCCGGATCCTCCTCACCGAATCGGAGCTTCCCGTGACCCAGCCCCTCACGTCCCCGCCCCCGGTGACCGGCCCCGGCACCCCGGCCGCTTCCGGCGCATCCGGCGATTCCAGTGCTCCTGGCGCCTCCGTAACTCCCGGCGATTCCGGTGCTCCTGACACCACCGCATCTCCCAGCGCTTGCAGCACTCCTGACACCACCGCATCTTCCGGCGCTCCTGAACCCACCGTCGCCGGGATCGAGCTGGACGCGGACGGCCTCACCCTTTCCGGGCTGCTCGCCCTCCCTCGTACGGCGGACCCCAGGGCGGTGGTGGTGGCCCTGCACGGCGGCGGGATGCGTGCCGGGTACTTCCACGGGCAGGCCGATCCGGCCACCTCGCTGCTCTCCCTCGCCGCCGACTGCGGCTACGCGGCCCTCGCGCTCGACCGGCCCGGCTACGGACGCTCGGCGCGCGAGGCTCCCGACGGGGTGGGACTCGCCGGACAGGCGGACCGGCTGCGGGCGGCGCTGGCGGCGTACGGGCGCGAACACCCCACCGGGGCGGGCTTCTTCCTGGTGGGGCACTCGCTGGGCGGGAAGGTCGCACTGGCCACCGCGGCGGGCTGGAGCGGGGACGGACTCCCGGGCACGGACGGGCTTCTGGGGGTGGACGTCTCCGGCGTCAGCGACCGGTGGGCCGTCGCCCCCACGCGGGTGACCGGTACGGACGGGCGGCAGCGGCACGCTCTGCACTGGGGGCCGCCCTCCCTCTACCCGCCCGACACGTTCCGGCTGGCCCGGCCGCTGATCGCACCGATGCCCCCGATCGAGGCGACGGAGGCGGTGCACTGGCCCGAGACGTACGCCGAACTGGCCCCCTCGGTACGGGTCCCGGTGCGCCTCACGTTCGCGGAGCACGAGCGCTGGTGGCACATCGATCCGCCGACCCTGGAGGCGATGTCCGCACGGCTCGGCTCACCCCTGGTGCGTACCGAACACCTGGCGGACGCCGGACACAACATCAGCCTCGGTCTGACGGCCCGCAGTTACCATCTGCGCGTCCTCGCCTTCCTGGAGGAGTGCCTCGGGCGCTCGCGGCGGCCGGTGTCCGTGCGAGGGGGCCGATGAGGCCGCACCCGCCGGGAGCCCTGCCGCTGTCGCCGGGCGGCTCATCTGCGGACCATCTTGAACCCGACGCCCCGCACCGTGACGACCCGGTCGCTCGAACCGAGCTTGCGGCGCAGGCTGCTGATATGCGTGTCGATCGTGCGGCTGCGCCTGATGTCGGTGTCGTGCCAGATCTGCGAGAGGATCTGCCGCCTCGTGAAGACCGTCCCCGGTCTGGACGACAGCAGGCACAGCAGGTCGAACTCCTTCCGGGTGAGGGGTACGGCCCGTCCGTTCAGCCGTACCTCGCGGGTCTCCTGATGGATGACCAGCGGCCCCGGGTCCATGCCCCGGGCCGCCGCACGCCCGGCCCGGGACCGGCGCATCACGGCGGCCATCCGGGCCAGCGGCTCGCGGACGCCGTACGGCTTGGCCAGATAGTCGTCCGCGCCCGCCTGGAGCCCCAGCACCCGGTCCAGCTCACTGTCACGGGCGGTGACGGCGATGAGCGGGGTGTCGCACAGCGCGGAGATCGACCGGCGGATCTCCAGCCCGTCGACGTCCGGCAGGTCCAGGTCGAGCAGGATGAGGTCGGCGGTGTGGTGCTCCTCGTACGGATGTCGTAGGACTGGCTGCCGTCTGCCGGAACGAGGTCGGCCAGCGCCTCGCAGGGCCGGCCGGGCGCGTCCGACACCGGGGCGGCGGGCGGCAGTTCACGGTTGCGCGCCGCCCCGGTGCTGGCGGCGCCGCCCTACGGCGCGGTCGACCGCGCCGCGCTCCGGGCCGCCGGAGCCCATGCCTGTCTGACGCACGACGCCGGCCGGGACGCGCTGGTCGCCGCCGTACGCGCGCTCGCACCCCGCACCGCCGAACGCGGCCTCGCGCCCGTCTCCGAGGAGGACTCCGCCCTCGGCCGGGAGGCCGCCGCGCTCTCGCCGCGCGAGTTACAGATGGTGCGGAGCGCCGCCGCCACCATGACCAACAGCAGTTCGCTCGCAGCCTCGGGATCACGACCGGCACCGTCAAGCGCCATCTGCACGCGGCCTTGCGGAAGTTGGACGCCGTCTCCCGGCTGGACGCGGCGGCGCAGGCCCTCGCGTCCGGAGTCATCACCGCGCCCGTGCCCACCGGACTGCCCGACTGGGCGGAAGTGCATCCGGACGCCCGTCCGACGGAGAAACACCCGACGGAGAAACACCCCACGGAGAATCACCCGACGCAGAATCACCCGGCGGACGCGCACCTGGCGGCGCACCCGGCCTCGGCCCCCGGCTGGGAGAGCTGTGCCGCCTGACCCGGACGCCGGCAGCGGACCACCGTGCCGCGCCCGCCGGATACCGAGTGCCCCGCGCCGCCGTCCGGCACCCGTTTCGTAGGATCGGCCCGTGACCACGGGGACCGGGGCAAAGACAGGGGCGGGGCCAGGGCCGCACGCGTACAGCGGCGCCGTCGGGCCGGCGGAACCGGGCGCCGGGAGCGGCGGCCCTCCGCCGACGGACATCGAGCGACAGCTGTACGAGGCCACGGCGCACGGCAGCGCGGACGCGGTCCTGGACGTGCTCTCCCGTACCCGGCTCTATGTACTGGTCCCCCGGCTGCACGCCGACACCCCCGGCTTCACCGCCCCGCTCCCCTCGTTCCACGACCCCGCGACCGGCCGCACCTGTGTCCCGGTCCTGACCCCGGGCATGCTGCCGCCCTGGCATCCGGAGTGGGTGTTCCGCCGGACCCGGCTCTCCGAACTCGCCCTCGCCTGGCCGCAGGACCGCCGGTGGCTGGCGGTCAACCACGGCACGCCGTACGCCGCCGTCGTCGAGGCCCGGACCCGGCACCACCGGGCCTGGCTCAAAGCCGACGCACGGTCGGGCGGGCCGCAGGCCGGTCGCCTGCTCACGCACAGCGGCGGGCCGCTGCACGGGCCACTCGCGCACGGGCTGGCCCTCGGTGCCCATCTCGCCGTACACAACGGCCTCGTCTGGAACGGTCTCGGCGCCGTCTACGACGACTACCCGACGGACAAGGCCCGGCTGCGCAGTCCCTGGGGTGTCCACCACCGCGCCGACTACCGGGACACACTCGACTCCCTGATGAGGACCCGGTTGGCCGGGAGGGTCCACGAGGGAGTCCTGCGGGCCCGGTCCGCTCTCGTCACCCGGCTCGGCCGGACTCCCTCGCACGAGGAGTGGTCCGACGCCGTCACCGGTCCACCGGCCGCACACCGCGCGGACCCGGAGGATCTCGCCGAGGCGGCGCGTTCGCTGCGGCTCATCGAGCGGTACGAGGACCTGTTCCGGGCCGAGGGCTTCCTCGCGCCGGACGGGCGGGTCGACACCCTGGCCGCGTTCGACCACGGGCGGGCGGTCAACGTCGTACGCCTCGCACTGGGGGCCCGTTACTGCGAGCCGCACGAGGCCGAACAGGCCGTCCTGCGGATCGGCGAACTGGCCCGTCGGGCGTACGGCTCGTGGGCGGACTTCTCGCTCGGCTACTGCCTGACCCGGCTGATCCACTTCGACGGGGACGAGGGTGCGGGGCTCACGGTCCAGGAATCGCTCGCCCAGCACCGCATCCTCACCCAGGACCCCATGAGCCCCTACCGGAACATCCCTTGGTCATGAACCCGCACCCGCAGGCCCCGCACCCGGCCCCCTGGTCACCGCCGTCCGAGACCGAGCAACTGCTCCACGAGGCCGGGCTGCGCGGTGACGTGGAGGCCCAACTACGGGTCCTGGCCGGGGCGGAGCTGTACATCCCGGCGCCGAAGGCCGCGGTCGACGCCGACCCCAGGACGATCACCTGGCGCCCGCACCGGGACCCCGCGGGGTACGTCTGCATGCCGGTGCTCACCCGCGGGATGCTGCCTCCCTGGCATCCGGACTGGGTGTTCCGCGGGGTTTCGCTGCGATGGATCGCCGAGTTCGACTGGCCGGACCCGCGGGAACTGCTGGGGGTCAACGTCGGTACACCGGCCCAGCTCCTGCTGCCCACCACGCCCCCGCACCGGGCGATGTGGCTGCGCTACTACGCGGAGCACGACCGCCCGGACGGGGGCAGGCTGCTCGCCCTGCGGCACGGCGCGCTGCACGGGCCGCTCGCCTACGGGCTGGCCTGCGGGGTGCATCTGGCGATCGGCAACGGAGTGCCGTGGAACGAGATCGGCACGGTCTTCCGCGCGTACACCCAGGAGCGCGCCCAGCTCCGCGAGTCCTGGGGAATCACCGATCACGCGGGCTGGCAGGAACAGTTGAACGCCCTGCTGGACGCCCGGAACAGCCCGCCGGAACCGGACTTCGCCCTCCGCGCCCGCGAACAGCTGCGGGCCGTGTACGGCGAGCCGCCCTCCGCCGATCTCTGGCGCGAGACCGCCGCCGGGCATGCCCAGGACATCGGTGCGGACCCCGACGACGTCCGGGGCATCGAGGAGCTGGTGCGGCGGATCATCCGGTACGAGGCCCGGTTCCGCGCGGACGGCCTGCTGCCCCCGGACGGCAGGGTCCGCACCACGGTCGCGTACGACTACGGGCGTGCCGTGAACCTCGCCCGCTGGGGGCTGTCGGCCCGGTACTGCACCCAGGCCGAGGCGGAGCAGGCGATCGTGTACGCCGGGGCGCTGAGCAAGTCCGCCTACCGCTCGTGGGAGGAGTTCTCGGCGGCGTACGCGCTGGGCAGGGTGCTGCGCTTCGACGGGGAGGAGTACGGCCCGTTCTACGGGCAGAACGTCCTTGCCCACCGTCTTCTGACGGAGAGCGAGGGCAGTCCCTGGCGCCATATCCCGTGGCGCTGACCCCGTGGCGCCGGACTCCGGCCCCGTCGCGCCCGGCCCCGTCGTGCCCCGATCCTTCGCGCCCGGCCCCTTCGCGCCCCGGTCCGTCACACCCCGGTCCGTCGCGCCCCGGTTCTTCGGGCCCGCGGTCCTTCAGTCACCGGCGAGCAGGTGACGGTAGCTGTCCGGGTGCTCCTCCAGATAGGTGGCGAGGCTCTGGGCGGGGTGCCCGGTGAGGGCGGGCACGGCGTCCGAGACGGCCGCCATCTCGCCCGTCGCGATGGCCTCGTAGGAGGTGACCCAGCCGGCCACCTCCCAGTCCTCCGCCCCGTACCCGGCACGGGAGGCGTAGGCCTCCTCACGGGTCTCGGGGACGTAGCGGACGGGCCGTCCGGCGAAGCGGCCGAGCACCTCCGCCGCTTCGGCCAGCGTGAACGCCTCGGGCCCGGTGAGGTCGTACACCCGGTCGTCGTGGACGGTGCCCTCGTCGAGCAGTACGGCGGTCGCGGCATCCGCGATGTCCTCGTGCGCGACGGCCGCGACCCTGCCGTCGCCGCCGGGCCCGCGCAGGACGCCGTCGGCCCCGGTCATCGCCGGGAGCCCGGCGAGATACCAGCTGTCGCGCAGGAAGGTGTGGCGCAGCCCGCTGGTCCGGATGTGCGCCTCGGTGTGCCAGTGGTCGCGGGCGAAGGTGAACGTGGCGTCCGGCGCGGCGCCGAGGAACGACACGTACACGATCCGTTCGACGCCCACGGCGACGGCCGCGTCCACCGCCGTGGTGTGCTGGCGCACCCGGTCGGGGCTTTCGTGCGCGGAGACCAGGAAGAGGGTGTGTGCCCCGTCCAGGGCGCGGCGCATCGCTTCCGCGTCGCCGTAGGGGGCGGCGGGTGCGTGGACCGCGCCGGGCAGGTCCGGCAGCCGGGACGGGTCGCGGCCGAGCAGCCGGACGGGGACGCCGGTGCGGGCGAGCCGCCGGGCGACCCGTCCGCCGACCGCGCCGCTCGCTCCGGTCACCGCGGTGAGGGGGCCGATCACTGGATTTCGTCTTCCTCTCGTTGCCAGGGACGCACGTCCACGACGGCGTCCACCGGAAGCGGTCCGTACAGATGCGGGAACTCCTCGCCGCCCGGCACCACGGCCTCGTACCGCACGGGGACGGTGAGCCGGCCGGGGTCGATGACCAGGACCACCAGGCTCCGGTCGTCCGCCCCGTAGAGCATCCGTGCCACACCGGCCAACTGGTGGGGCAGCGAGCAGTGGATGAAGCCCTCCTGCTGGAGGGTGCGGTCGCGGGTGGACATCTCGTACGTCCCCTTCCCGCGCGCCGCCTCCCAGAGGGGTTCTTCGGCGAGATGCAACAGCAGTTCGGTCATCGGACCA
This sequence comes from Streptomyces sp. TSRI0281, assembly GCF_001905125.1. GTDB lineage: Bacteria > Actinomycetota > Actinomycetes > Streptomycetales > Streptomycetaceae > Streptomyces. The sequence goes on from NZ_LWLE01000001.1 coordinate 90,332, forward strand.
CGTTAAGGGCTGACCCGGGGACCGCTGGTCCCGGTGGCCGCCGCCATCGTCGCCCCGGTTCCCTCACCGCGCCTGTGCGCCTGTTCTCCCATGCCGCGCAATATGCATCTCTACCGACAAATCATCCGGAAGCCACGCCGCAGGTACCGGGTTCATGGGCCCATAGGGGCCATGGCTGCGCCGTACGCCGGTAGGCCGGTACGCGGTACGCCGGTACGCCGGTGGCTCAGCCGGCCAGCAGCTTCGCCTCGGTCGTCGGATCGAGGCCGACCCGGGGCCGGTCCGGGCGCTGTGGAGCGCTGCCACCCCGCTCGCACAGCCAGGCCCAGGTGTCGGCGACCGTCTCCCCGACCGGCCGGCAGCGCAGCCCGGCGTCGTACGCCTTGGTGTGCCCGCCCCGGTACAAGGTGTCGTAGAGCTCACCGGAGGGCAGCCAGACCGGCAGGTCGCTCCAGGGTTCGACGCCTGCCGCGAGCAGCGTTTCGGGGGCGGTCCAGCGCAGCTCGGCCGTGGAGCCCGTGACCCGCACACAGGAGTCCAGCAGCTCCCCCATCGTGGTGTGGCCGGGGCGGCTGACGATGTTGTACGCGCCGTTCAGGCCGCGTTCCGCGGCGTCCAGGACCCAGGTCGCGAGGTCGCGGGCATCGACGTACTGGAGGGCCGTGTCCCGGGGGCCGGGGGCGATGACCGGTCCGCCGCGGGCGATCCGTCCGAGCCACCAGGGCAGGCGGCCGATGTTCTCGCCGGGGCCGATGATCAGGCCCGCCCGGGCCAGCAGGGCGCGGTCGCCGAAGGCGTCGAGGGCGGCCAGTTCACCGCCGCGTTTGGCCAGGGCGTACGGGACGTCGTCACCCGCGTCGGGACTGGCGCCGGACACCAGCGGACCGTCCTCGCCGAGACCTGCCGGGGCCGGGTAGGCGTACACGGAGCGGCTGGAGATGTACGTGTAGTGCCCGGCTCTCCCGGACAGCAGCCGGGCGGCGTCCCGGACGGCCGACGGCGCGCCGCTCCAGGTGTCCACGACCAGGTCCCAGGTGCCCTCGGCCAGGGCGGCCAGGCCATCCGCGCCGCGCGTCCGGTCGCCGGTCAGCGCGGTCACGCCCGCCGGTGGCGCGTGGTGGCCGCGGTGGAAGACGGTGACCGCCCAGCCCCGGTCCCCCGCCGCCTCGGTGACGGCCCGTCCGACGAATTCCGTACCGCCCAGCATCAGAAGCCTCATGGTGGTGACTCTGCCCGCCGGGCGCCCCGCCGGGAACATCACCACGCTGTCAGCGGAACCGGGAACCCGGCGCCCGGCCTGCCCGGCCGCCCACGCCTCAGGGCGTGCGCGCCAGCGGGCTGCGGTGGCGCAGCAGCCACTCGTGGTAACCGGCCGCCTGCCGGGCTGCCTCCATGTAGGCGGCCTCCAACTCCCCGTACACCGCCCCCATGTCGGCCCCGGGCCGCGAGACCAGCAGCAGCCGTACGGCGAGCGGGTCGTCGCGCAACGGGCGGATCGCCATGTCCTCGCGCGGCCCCGAGGTGGGCTGGCAGGGAGCGACCGCCTCGCCGAGCACGACCAGCGAGGCGGCGGTGAGGTAGTCGCCGTGCAGCACGGGCGGGTCGAGTCCGGCGGCGCCGAGCACCCGGCGTACGCCGTCCCACTCGCCGTCCACCGACGGGTCGACCATCCACCGGTCGCCGGCCAGGTCCCCGAGGTCCACCACCGGGCGGCCGGCCGCCGGATGGTCGCGGGAGAGCGAGATGAACTGCGGTTCGCGGTCGAGGAGTACGCGCTGCGCCAGGCCGTCCGGGATCGAGAGCGGACTGCCCTCCACCTCGTGCACGAAGGCCACGTCGAGGCGGCCCGCCTCGACGGTGCGCAGCAGCACGTGGGCCGAGACGTCGACCCGCAGCGTGATGTCGGTGCCGGGCAGCCGGACCCGCAGCCTGCGCAGCCAGGCGCCGAGCACCCGGCTCGCGGTGGATCCGATGCGCAGCCGCGGGCCGCGCGGACGGGCCGCCTCCGCCTCCGCCAGCGCGTCGCTGACCAGGGCACTCATGCCGTCGACGAGGGGGCGGGCCCGGCTCAGGACGGCGCGGCCCAGCAGGGTGGGGCTACAGCCGGTCCGTTCGCGCTGGAACAACTCGGCCCCGAGGGTGTTCTCGATCCGCTTCAGCTGGGTGGTCAGGGAGGGCTGGCTGACGCCGAGGCGCCGGGCCGCTTGATGCAGGCTTCCCGTCTCGGCGATGGCGCAGAGCGCCCTGAGGTGTCTCACCTCAAGCTCCATAGCGCCGAGAGTATGGCGGCCCGCACTCCGGGCACCAGACGACACAACCCCACCAAAGGGCGTCAATTCAGCGGGTGTTGGGGCGAGGTAAACGTGCCGATGCGGTTCTGTTCCGGTGCGCGTGACACAGCGGGTGGGGGCGCGTGACACAGCGGGAGCGTGCGCGTGACACAGCGGGTGGGGGCGCGCGACAGGGCGGGGGCGTGCGCGCGGCAGAACGGCGGCCGGTGGGCGATAGGGCGGCGCTATCGCCGGTTGACATCATCCGCCCGGGACCCGCGCGCCCCCACACTCTCCCCGTACCGCACCCGTACCGAGTCCGCTCACCGGACACCCCCGCGGCACGGGTTCATCGGACAGGCAGGAGAAACCCCCCATGAGACACCCCAGGACAGTCTTCGCGTCGGCCGTCGCCGGCATCGGTTTCGGGATCGTCGCCGCGCTGGGCACCGCCCCCGCGATCGCCGCCGCCCCGGCGCCCGCCGCACCCTCCGCCACCGGCACTCAGTCGAGCATCGCCGCGTACACCGGGTCGAGTGAGAACGCCGCCGCGAACCGGGCGTTCTTCGACGCGGTCGTGAAGTCCGTCGCCGAGAAGCGCGCCGCCAACCCGGGCACCCGGGCGGTCACGGTCATCTACAACGCCGCCAACGCCCCGAGCTTCAGCAGCCAGATAGCCAGCAGTGCGCAGATCTGGAACAGCTCCGTCTCCAACGTCAAGCTCCAGCAGGGTTCCAACGCGGACTTCACGTACTACGAGGGCAATGACTCGCGCGGCTCGTACGCGAGCACCGATGGCCACGGCAACGGGTACATCTTCCTCGACTACGCGCAGAACCAGCAGTACAACTCGACCCGGGTCACGGCACACGAGACCGGGCACGTGCTCGGCCTTCCGGACCACTACTCCGGGCCGTGCAGCGAGCTGATGTCCGGGGGCGGCCCCGGCACGTCCTGCACCAACCCCTACCCGAACGCGAACGAGAAGTCGCGGGTGAACTACCTGTGGCAGAACGGGTTCGCGGCCGCGCTGGCCCGCGCCACCTCCTGACCCCACACCGCACCAACCGCCGGCCGGACCTCATCCCGGGGTCCGGCCGCCGGTTCCCCCATGCCACAAGGGGCCGCTCCTTCGTAGGAGCGGCCCCTTGTGGGGTGGTACGGGCACGACCGGGTGGGCCTCCAGGACGTACCCGGACCGGGATACACCGATCGGGACGTACCGGACCGGGATACACCGATCGGGTCGCGCCGGAGCCGAAGGCCCCGGAGCAGGGCTTTCGCGCATCGGGTGTTCCCCGGATCAGGACTTCGCGGATCAGGGCTTCGCCGGCCCGCCCAGTTCGCCACGGACGAGTGTCAGCAGTTCCTCCTCCGTCATCCCCAGCTCGCGTGCGTCCGCGACCACTTCGCGTACGCGCTCCAGCAGCCGGGCCCGGTGCGGCGAGGCTCCCCCGGTGACCACGGCGCCACGGCCCCGGCGCAGTTCGATCAGCCCTTCCTCCCGCAGCCGCTGGTAGCCGCGGAGCACCGTATGGACGTTGACGCCGAGCGATTCGGCGAGCACCCGGGCGGCGGGCAGGCGCTCGCCCGGGGTCACCGCGCCGTCGGCGACCGCGCGCCTGACCGATGCGGCGATCTGGTCGCCGAGCGGCACGGTGGAGGTGGGGTCGACCCGGAAGAGCATGGTCAGCGCCCCGCCCGGTGCCGGTCGGCGAGGGTGTTCAGGAGTGCCGCCCCGGTCGCCGAGTCCTCGACGGTGACGGCGAAGTCGCGGCCGCTCGCCAGCCTGGCCACGATGGCCTCGCCCGAGCGGATGATGACCCCGCTCCGGCCGGGACGGATGCGGTAGCCCCATCCGCCGTACTCGGCAACGGCGTTGATCTCCTGACTGCCGGCCGACTCGATCCGCTCCAGCGGCACCCGGACGCGTGGCCAGGGCAGCAGCCCGGAGACGGTGAGGCCGCGCCGGTCCACGGTGACGCAGGGCCGGGAGAAGGTCAGCACCAGCAGGCCGAGGACCAGCAGCGGGAGCGCGGCGAGCCATCCGGCGGCGAACAGGAGGACGACCGCCGCGGCGAACAGCGCGAGGGTGGACAGCGGCAGCCACCAGGAGCCGGTGCTGCGCGCCCAGCCCGCGACCTCCCCGTCGGCGAGCGCGATCCGCTCACCGGTCAGCGGGTCCCGGCCCGTTCGCGGGTCCCGCGGCGCGGGGGCCAGCCGGGCGATCAGCAGCCCGAGCCCACCGCCGAGGGCCCCGGCCCCGAGGGCCGCGGCCAGCTGCCACCACGGAAACCCGTCGGTCGGGGCTCCGTCGGCGACATCCACGTTGACGAACAGCACTGCGGCCAGCAGATAGCCGAGGAACGCGGCGATGGCGTACCCGCCGGCGACGGCCCAGTCATGGGCCCGGTCGTAGAACGTGCCCTTGGCCACCGTCCAGGTCCACAGGACGCCGAGCACGCCGAGCACCAGCACGGCGTTGACGACGAACCAGGTTTGGCCGACATGGCCGTCGGCATCGCCGGTGGCGTCGAAGTGGGCCGCCAGTCGGTCGGGCAGCCGGTCGGCGAGGACGGCGAACAGGATCAGGTCGACGATCAGCGCGAGCAGAAAGGGAAGGGCGGCAAGGGTGATGCGGCCAAGGTTCTTGCGTGTCATGAAAACCTCCGTTGTTCGCATGTTAGTAGAACAATGCGCGCGCAGCAAGGTTTCGTCAAGCGCCGGGCAAGCCTTCGGCGCACCGGGCGGGGCACCCACCGGTCACGGCTACGTTCGACTCCAAGACGGGGGAAATCGATGTCTGCTGTGGAGAGGCCCGTCGGCCTCGTACCCGCCCGTTCCTGCCCGCCCGTGCAACCGCTGCGGCCTACGCCGCGCGAACACCGCGATCCCGGCCAGTGGGTGACGCTCACCGGCTGCCGGAAGGTGCTGATGGTCGTCCACACCGAGGTGTACGGGCAGCGGCTGCGGGATCTGCTGCCGCTCGTGGAATCCGACCTGCGGATCCAGGTGGCTTTCACCATCGCGCCGCACGCGTTCAACGGGGGCGCCGTCCGTTCGCTGCCGGCCGAGGGGACCACCGTGATCCCCTGGGAGGAGGCGGTCCGGACCGAGTTCGATCTCGCGCTCGCCGCAGGCTCACAGGGCATGGAGCAGGTGCGCGCCCCGCTGATCCGGATGCCCCACGGCATCGGCCACATGAAGCTGTCGCGGGCGGCCGACGGCCCGGAAGGGGCGCCCCGGACCGTCGGCGGCCTGGGCAGGAAGTACCTGATGCGGGACGGCAGGGTGGTCCCGAGGTCCATCGTCCTGGCGCACCGCGAGGATCTCGCGGAGCTGGGGAGGTGGTGCCCGGAGGCGCTGCCGGCGGCGGAGGTGGTCGGGGACGCCAGCCACGACCGCTTGGCGGCCAGTCTGCCGCTGCGGGAGCACTACCGCAGGGCGATGGGGCTGAAGCCGGGACAGCGGCTCCTGCTGGTCTCCTCCACCTGGGGGACCGGCTCCTCGTTCAACCGGCTGGACGCCCTGCTGCCCCGGCTGCTGGCCGAACTGCCGCGCGACGCGTACCGGATCGCGCTGCTCGTCCACCCCAACGTCTGGTCCGGGCACGGCCGTTGGCAGGTGCACGCGTGGCTGGAGGCGTTCCGGCGGCGCGGGATCGCGATCGTGCCGCCGGAAGCGGACTGGCGTGCCGCGCTGATCGCCTCCGACTGGCTCATCGGCGACCACGGCTCCGTGACGCTGTACGCCACCATGACCCGGGCGCGCATCCTGCTGGCCCGGTTCCCCGAGGCGGACGTCAACCCGCTGTCGCCGGGGGCGGAACTGGCCAGGACCGCCCCGGCGCTCTCCCCCGCGCATCCGATCACCGAGCAACTCGCCTACGCGGACGCCGAGTACCCGGCCGCGGAGTACGCACGGATCGCCGCCCGGATCTCGTCCGAGCCCGGACAGTTCAATCAGCGGATGCGCGGGGTGCTGTACCGCATGCTCGGCCTCGGCCAGCCCGCCTTCGCCCCGGCCACCCGGCCGCTGCCGCTCCCCGCACCGCTGGATCCCGCCCCTTCGGCGGACCCCTGGGGAGCCGACGGAACGGAGATCTCCGCATGAACGGCGACACCACCGCGAACGGCGGCGAGGACGGCAGGCCCCTGTGCGTCGACCTCGACGGTCCGGCCGGCGAGAGCTGGCGGCAGTGCGCCGACGTCCTGCACGGCGGCCGGCCCCGTCCGGCCCGTGAGGCCGCACGGGTCGCCCGGCAGGCGCTGGTGCGCTACCCCGGCTGTCTGCTGACCGTCGTGAGCCGCACCGACGGCGGCTGCACGACGGCCTCCTGGCTCGACGGCCGGCCGAGCGTGCGGGTGTACGCGCCCGGCCGCGTACGTCCGGGACGGGGCACCACCCGGCTCGTCGCCGAGCTGTACGCGAAGCTGATCGACGAGGCCGCGCCGCGCCCGGACCCGGCGGTCGCTCCGGGGCAGGGCTTCCGTACGGCCCCGGCGTGTTCCGGTGACCGTGTCAGCGGGCCGCTCCTCCCAGGCGGTCCTGAAGACGCCGGACATCATCCGCGCTGACGGATGCGTAACGGGCCAGGGACTGCTCGTACCAGCCCCTGGCCTCCGCGCCCTCCCCGCGCTCGGCCGCCGTCTCCCCGAGCATCTCCAGCACCCGGCCCTGCCAGTGCACGGAGCCCGTCGCCTCGAACTCGCCCAGCGCCATGGCCAGTTCCCCGGCGGCGAGCGCGAAGTCGCCCACCCCCGCGTGGGCGCGGGCCAGGTGGGCGAGTGCGCGGGCGGCGTCGTACGCGTCCCGCACATCGAGGAGTACGGCGCGGGCGCGCGACAGGTGGCCGAGCGCCCGCTCGGGGCGGCCCTCCGCCAACTCCACGTCACCGAGGCACAGTTCGGTCAGGGCGACGCCCCGCCGGTAGCCGGCCGCCTCGCGCAGTGCGAGGGCCCGGACGAAGAAGGACCGGGCTTCGGTGAGCCGCCCGGCGAGCCGGTGGGACTGGCCCGCACCGTGCAGGGCCTGGGCCTCGGCGACGGAGTCCTGATCACGCAGGGCGGCCTCGGCGGCCCGCGTGAACCAGGCGACGGCTTCGTCGTGACGGCCCACGTTGCGCAGCCCGGTCCCGCCGGAGGTGAGCATCCGGCTCTCCCCCTGCGGATCACCGGCCCGTCGGGCGGCCGCCAGACCCGCTTCGTGCGCCTCGATCCAGAGGTCGTACGGGCGCAGCCGGAGGAAGAGCGGCCACATGGCGTCGGCGAGCTGCCACACCGCGGCGTCCCATCCGAGGTCGGCAGCTCTCCGTAACACCGCCATCAGATGGGTCCGTTCCGCGTCCAGCCACTCCAGCGCACCGGTCGCGTCGTCGAAGGGCGTCGGCTGCTCCCGGTCACAGGCGTAGTCCCTGCGCAGGGTGCGGTGGCTGGGCGACAGCAGGGCCTCGGCGGCCGTGGCGGTGCGCAGATACAGGTCCACGACGCGGCGTACCGTCCGCCGCCGGTCCTCGGGGCTCTCGTCCGCCTCGGCGAGTGCCCCGGCGTGCGCGCGGACGAGGTCGTGGAACCGGAAGCGGTCCAATCCCGTGACGGGGTCCGGGCCGAGGTCCTCCAGCAGATTCACCTCGGCCAGCGCGTCGACGATCCGGTCCGCCTCCAGCGGGTCGGCCCCGCACGCCGCGGCGGCGACCCGGACGCTGAACACGGACACCGGCAGGATTCCCAACCGCCGGTACCCCAGGGCGAGATCGGGCTTCAGAAGCCGGTACGAGGCGTCCAGCGCGGCCCGCACCGCGGGCTCCCCCTCGACCTTGAGGGTGTCCAGGCCGCCGTCCCCGCCCAGGGCGAGCGCCATCGCGGCGAGCGGCTGCCGGGGGCGTACGGCCATCCGGGCCGCCGCGATGCACACCGCCAGCGGAAGACCCGCGCACAGTGCCGCCACCTCACGGGCCGCCTCGGGTTCACGGCCGACCCGGTCGGAACCGATTCTGCGGCTCAACAGTTCCACGGTGTCCTCGGTGTCCAGCACCCCCAGCTGCTGGAAGACCGCGCCGTCCACCGCCAGTCCGGCGAGCCGGAACCTGCTGGTGACGGCGACGAGGCTGCCCTCGGTGCCCGGCAGCAGGGGACGCACCTGGCCCGCGCTCACCGCGTTGTCCAGCATCACGGCGATCCGGCGGCCCGCGGTACGGGTACGCCACAGGGCGGCCAGTTCGCCGAGCCCCTGCGGTACCTGCGTGAGGCCCAGGGCCCGCAGGAACTGCGCGAGTATCTCCGCGGGCGGGGCGGGGCTGCCCGTCGCGGAGTGGCCGCGCAGGTCCGCGTAGAACTGCCCGTCGGGGAACTGTTCGCCCATGCCGCGCAGCCAGCTGGACGCGAGCGCGGTCTTCCCCACCCCGGCGGGTCCGCTGATCACCGCGAGCACGGGCGCGGACGGTAATCGGCCCGCCATCTCGCGCAGCGAACCGAGTTCGCTCTCGCGGCCGAGGAAGTACGGCGGCGCGGGCAGCAGTTGACGTGCCGTCGCGACGGCCGGCTCGGGCGCGGAGTGGAAGTGGACTCCGCCGTGGATGCCGTGGGCCTGGACGACGGGACCGCTGAGGGTGGCGTCGCCGCTGACGGTGTTGTCCTGAATATTCGGACCGCGAACACCGCCCCGGCCTCCATCCGCCGTGTGGCCGGACCCCGGTACTGGTTCCATATCTGCCGCCTTCCCCCGTATGCGCCACCATGTACGTGCCCGCGGTCTCTCCGGTCGGCCCGTGGTTTACCCCTTTCTTCGTCCGCACAGACCAAAAGCCCTTACACGTTGAACATTTGAGCCAAGATAATCGATCATTCGATGCCATCTTTTGATCAAAGTTGGCATCGTGTCATCCTTTCTTGCTTGGGTATGCGCCTCGACACGGACGTCAGCGGTGGGTCGTGGCGACGACGGACTGCCGTGGCCGCAGACCGGCGCACGGCGGCACGAGCGGAACAGCCGGGCCGAGCGCGGACCGGCGATGGGGGCGCTGGTGGAATTCGAGATCCGCATCCTGGGGTCGATCGAGCTACGCGTGGACGGGCGGAGGGATCCACTCGGCACGGCCAAGGAGAGAGCGATGATCGCCGCGCTCGCCGTCGACGCCGGCCGCCCGGTCGCTCTGGACTCCCTGGTCCACCGGTTGTGGGACGACGCCCCGCCCGCGAAACCCCGGGCGAGCCTGCATGTGTACGCGGCGAGAATCCGCCGCAGGCTGGGCGAACGGGCGGGCGGGCCGACCCGTATCGTCCAGCAGGCCCACACGTACTCCCTCGTCGTCGATCCCGACAGCGTGGACAGTCATCGCTTCCAGCGCCTGACCGCCGAGGCGCTCGCCCGGTCCGACGACGGTGACGGGCCCAGGGCCCTGGCCCTCCTGCGCGAGGCCGACAGCCTGTGGCGGGGCGATCCGCTCACGGGGATGCCCGGCCTCTGGGCCGAGAGCGTCAGGACGAACCTGCTCGAAAAGCGCCTCGCCGCGACGCTGGCCCGCGTCGGCATCGAACTGCGCACCGGACGGTACGCGGAGCTCGTGCCCGACCTCTCCACCCTCTTCGAGCTGCACCCCACGGACGAGACCCTGGCCGGCCACCTCATGGTCGCGAACTACGGCTGCGGCCGGCAGGCCGACGCGCTGCGCACGTTCGACACCGTCCGGCGCCGGCTCGGTGAGGAGTTCGGATCGGATCCGGGCGAGGCGCTGACCAGGCTCTACCAGCTCATCCTGAACCGGGTACCGGTCTCCGGGCTCCTGAGCGGCCCCGAACCGGTGACCACGGCCCCGCACACCCTGCCCAGCCACGGCGACCTCGTGGGCAGGGACCGGGAGATGCTCACCCTCCTCGCCCGTCCGCCGGCGGGCTCGGTGATCGCACTCCAGACCATCAGCGGCATGGGAGGCGTGGGCAAGACGCTCCTGGCGCTCCACGCCGCCCGCGCACTCGCCCCGCACTACCCGGACGGACAGCTCCATCTCGATCTGAGCGCACACACCGCGGACGGACACCCGCTGAGCCCCGAGTCCGCGCTCACCCGGCTGCTGAGGGACTTCGGGGTGCCCGTCACGGATCTGCCGGACGACCTGGAGGGGCTGGTGTCCCTCTGGCGCACCCTGCTCAGCACCCGTCGCTCGGTGATCGTCCTCGACGACGCGGCGGACGCCGAGCAGGTGGCCCCGCTCCTTCCGGGCACCTCCGAGTCCCTGCTCATCATCACCAGCCGTCGACGGCTCACGGGGCTGCCGGGCATCCGCTCGCTCTTCCTGGACGTCCTGCCGGCCGACGACGCGAGCACGCTGTTCCGCAGGCTGGTGGGCCCGGAGCGGACCTCCGACCTCGACGAGGTGGCGGACATCGTGCGGCTGTGCGGCCACCTTCCGCTCGCCGTGGAGATCGCCGCGGGCAGGCTGGGCTCACGCCCCTCCTGGACCACTTCCCACTTGATCGAAAAACTGTCGCGCGAACACGGACGCCTCAATGAAATCCGGGACGGCTATCGAAAGATCGCCGGAGTGTTCGAGATGTCCTACCACACACTCGGGACCGAAGAGCGAACGATCTTTCGACAGTTGAGCCTGCATTTTGGGCCGGATTTCACCCCCCACTCCGCCGCCGCGCTCACCGGGCTTCCGCTGGAGGAGACGGAACGCGTCCTGGATTCCCTGCTGGACGCCCATCTCCTCCAGGAACCGGCCCCGGAACGCTTTCGCTTCCATGATCTTGTGGGTGAGTGCGCACGGAGCCTGAGCGCGACGGAGGACCGATACGAAGGTCAACTTCCCGCCGTACGAAGGATGATCGATTTCTATGTCCACGGCGCCGAGAAGGCCGACCGGCTGATCTATCCGCGGCGCCTGAAAGTAGATATCGAGGAGGCCGCGACGGAGTTCGCCCTGCCCGAATGGCAGGACGCCTCGGCCGCCCGGCACTGGCTCGTGCAGGAGCACGGCGCCCTCGTCGCGGCGGAGCACCGTGCCCGCGGCAACGGACTCACCCGCCAGGCCGCCCGCCTGGCCCACGCGCTCGCGGCCCATCTGGACGAGGAGGGCTACTGGGGCGAGGCACGGCCGATGCACACGGCCGCCGCCGAGTTCTGGCACGAGAGCGGCGAACGCCGCCCGGAGGCCCTCGCGCTGATCGATCTGGGGACGACGCTGGCACGGGCCGGCCGCTACGAGGCCGCTCTCGCCGCCGGTCATGCGGCCATGCGGGCGGCGGGCACGCTGGACGATCCGGCGACGGACGCCGAAGCGCGTCATCTGCTCGGCGTCATTCACTGGCATATGGGACAGCTCGACGAAGCCCTTTCCTTCCAGAATCAGACCCTGGAACGTCGGCTCAGGTCGGGTGACATATGGCAGCTCGCACGGACAAGAAATAACCTCGGTATCACCCACCTCTTTCTCGGAAACCACACGACATCAATGGAATTCTTTGTCTCCGCCCTGGGCGGATTCCGTCGGTCGGGTGATGCGCGGGAAGAATTCAATGTGCTGAATAATCTCTCGGACCTTCACTTCCAGACCGGCGACCGTGAATCCGCGCGACGACTCCTCAAGAAATCCCTGTCGAATCCCCGGCTGGCCGGAACGCCTTTGGCCCGCGCCACGGGGCAGGTAAATCTGGCGAACACCATGGAAATGCCGGAGGAAGTGGAAGCGGCGCTGGATCTCTATCGCGAGGCGCTGCTGTCGTTCCGGCAGCTCGGCGACCGGCGCAACGCGTCCATCACCCTGCACCGGATGGGCGTCGCGTTCGAGGAGTCCGGCAACGACGACCAGGCGGTCGCCCACCATGAGCGCGCCCTTGACCTGGCCACCGGCATCGGCGCGGGCCATGAGCGCATGCTCGCGCTCCGGGGCATGGCCGCGGCGGAACGGCGGCTGGGCCGCACGCAATCGGCCGCGCGACATCTCGCGGAGGCGCTCACCCTGGCCCAGCACATCGGCGCCATGGACGAAGCGGCGCGGACGCAGGCGGAATTCGCCGCTCTCCAAGAAGAATCCGAGGGCGCCGGAACAGAGTGACAGGACCCCGGCGGGAAAACAACGAAATTACCGCCCGACTTGTTCACCCGAAGGCAGACGGAGAGTATGAGCCCTCGGCACGAACGCTGCCGAAGAAACTCCCTGAACGCCTGGAGAAAAGCGCACCATGTTCAAGAAGTCAGCAATTATCCCCGTGGCATATGCCATTGCGGGTGCCACCCTCGTCGCCCTGATCTGCCTGCCGTCGATGTCCGCACCGAGGAACGTCACGCATATGACGACCGTCAGCTGATCCCCTGACGACGGCGACCGTCACGCCGGTGCGCCGATAAAGGCGCCCGGCGGCGAAACACACCGAAGCGGACCTGAGCCGCAAAAGGCGCGCCCCGTACCGGAATATGCAATTCCAGTACGGGGCGTGACGGCGGGCGGGCACGGGGCGAGACGGTCAGGCGAGTTCCAGCGGGAACGCGCCCCGGTGGCCGGTCCCGGCGCCTTCGGCCGGGCGCGCCTCGAACTCGCGGCAGCTCCAGATCTCCTGCACGAACCCGCTCCGCCGGTCCCACAGGTCCAGGACGTCGTCCTCGCCCGCCGCTCCCCGGTACGCGTCTTTCGCACCGCGGAAGCAGGCGAGAGCGCCGGAGAGGCCCCGGCCCGGGGCCGGGAAGTAGTCGGAGAAGGCGCAGGCGATACACGTCTGCACCTGTGTGCCGGACGGCAGGATGCGCTGGATCGTGGCCATCGCGGCGGCGAAGTCGCGTTCGGCGCGGGCGGATTCATAGACCGCGCCGTCCAGGTGCAGGGCGAGGTAGAGGTCCGGATCGCTGCGCCGCAGCGACAGCAGGCAACTGAGCGTGGCCTGGCGGACCGTGCCCGCGGAGCGGACCGGAAGCGGGAGGTCCCACTCCAGTACGCAGTCGGTGAGCGCGCCGTCCGCCAGGGCGAACATGCCGCTTTCGGGCGGTATCCCGCCCACCGGAACGAGGTCGTCGAAGCTCTCGCCCTCGAAGTCGACTCCCCTGATCCGGATCCGGAGTTGCTGTCCGTCCGTGGTGAGAACGACGGCATCGGAACCCTCGCGGTCCCGGTACCAGCCTGCCCACGACTCATCTGTCATGAGCAGGGACTGTAGCCCGTGCCCGGCGCGGTCCCCGTGGCGCCCTCCACCTGCGCATCAGCCCTTTGCCGGTTCGCGCCACATGGGCCACAGGGACGGTCCGTCGGGGAGCTCGACGGCGCGGCCCAGGAAGGTGAAGCCGAGCCGCTCGTAGAGGCCGCGGCTGCGGGCACTGCTCGCCTCCAGATAGGCCGGGACGCCCTCGCGGTCGCATCGCTCCAGGACCTTTTCGATCAGCGCCGCCCCGATGCCCTCCCCCTGGCGTCCGGGGGAGACACCGACCATGAGCAGATACTCGTGGGCCCGGTCGTGCGGATGGACGGCACCGGTCAGCCGGCCCACCAGTTCGCACCGTTCGTTGCCGGGGTCCGCGGTCCGCCGCATCAGCGCGGGGGTGGGGTCCTCCTCCTCGGGCACCCCGGCCGGCACCGTGAGCCACAGGGCCACGGCGGTGCCGTCCGCCAGCAGGTCGATACGGCCTTCGGCGAGGGCGACATCGACGAAGACGCCGAGGAACTTCCCGTGCACCGCGCGCCGGTGCTCCTCCTCGGGGAAGACCCAGCTGCTGACCGGGTCGTGGTGGAACGCCTCCTCCAGGACCGATACGACCAGGTCCCTGTCCCGCGCGTCCGCCTGCCGTGTCCGTACACCCATGACCGGCTCCCGCCCCTTCTTCCTCCCGACCTCAACCGACGGGTGGAATCCTAGAGTTGGGGCCGGGAGCGGGTCACAGGAGGTCGGTCAGCGGGTACGGCGCGTGACGAATTCGGCCAGCGCCAGCAGGTCCCCCGCCGCGGCCGGCTCGGGCACCGCGCGGGACAGATGGTGCACCGCGCGGGCCATCCGGTCCGCCGCGCAGACCTGTGCCCAGTCCCGGCCACCGGCCCGTTCGACGGCGTCGGCGGCCCGCCTCACCTCCCCGGGCGTGTTCATGGCGCCCCGGTAGAGCACCGCCAGGTCGGCGGCGGCAGGGGTGCCCGAGGTGAGCGCGGCCACCACCGGCAGGGACTTCTTGTGGGCGGCCAGATCCGCCCCGGCCGGCTTGCCCGTGTGTGCCGGGTCCCCCCAGATGCCGATCAGATCGTCGATGAGCTGGAACGAGAGTCCCGCCTCACGTCCGAAGCCGTCCATCGCGCCGACGGCCCGGCCTCCGGCCCCGGCGTACAGGGCGCCGAGCGCGCACGCGCAGCCGAGCAGGGCACCGGTCTTGGCGGTCGCCATCGCGAGGCACTCGTCCAGCGAGACCTCTTCGGGGCCGCGCTCCTCGAAGGCGCAGTCGGCCTGCTGCCCCGCGCACAGCTCGATCACGCAGGCCGAGAGCCGCGCGGAGGCGCGGGCGGAGGCCGGGTGCGGGTCCTCGGCCAGCAGCCGCTGGGCGAGGGCGAGCAGGGCGTCGCCCGCGATCACGGCGTCCGGGATGCCGAAGACCGCCCAGGCCGTCGGCCGGTGCCGGCGGGTGGTGTCCTCGTCGATGACGTCGTCGTGGAGCAGCGTGAAGTTGTGCGCCAGCTCCACGGCGACGGCGGCGCGGACGGCCCGCTCCGGGTCACCGCCCAGGGCTCGCGCGGCGGCCAGCACCAGCGCGGGCCTGATGGCCTTGCCCGCCTGGCCCGCGGCCGGACTGCCGTCCGCGTTCGCCCAGCCGAAGTGGTACATCGCGACGCGGCGGATTCCGCCGGGCAGCGACTCCACGGCCGCGCGCAGTTGCGGATCGACGATGCCGCGCGTGCGCTCCAGCAGCGCGGCGGCCTCGTGCCCCTCCGTCGCTGCGTCCGTACTCGTCATGGTCACGGGTCTCTCCCCTGGGTGGTGCGGTGGGTACGGGCGGGGCGGTGGGCCCGGACGGCGCTGGCCGGCCGGGCCCACCGGGGGAAAGGGGTCAGTGCCAGCGGCTCACCTCGACGTTCTCCAGTACACCGAGGGCGTCCGGGACCAGAACGGCGGCGGAGTAGTAGGCGGTCACGAGGTAGGAGATGATCGCCTGCTCGTCGATGCCCATGAAGCGGACCGACAGGCTCGGCTCGATCTCGTCCGGGATGCCGCTCTGCTGGAGCCCGATGACGCCCTGGTCGGCCTCGCCGGTCCTCATGCAGATGATCGACGTGGTGCGGGCGTCGGTGACCGGGATCTTGTTGGACGGGAAGATCGGCACCCCGCGCCAGGCCGGCACCTGGTGGCCGCCGATGTCCACGCTCTCCGGCAGCAGACCGCGCCTGTTGCACTCGCGGCCGAAGGCGGCGATGGCCTTCGGGTGGGCGAGGAAGAGCTTCGATCCCCGCCTGCGCGACAGCAGTTCGTCCATGTCGTCGGGGCTGGGCACCCCGTCGTGCGGCTGGATCCGCTGCCCGTAGTCGCAGTTGTTGAGCAGTCCGAACTCGCGGTTGTTGATCAGCTCGTGCTCCTGGCGCTCGCGCAGCGCCTCGACCGTGAGCCGCAACTGCTGCTCGGTCTGGTTCATCGGCTGGCTGTAGAGATCGGCGACCCGGCTGTGCACCTTCAGCACGGTCTGGGCCACGCTCAGTTCGTACTCGCGCGGCGCCGCGTCGTAGTCGACGAAGGTGTGCGGGACGACCGGTTCGCCCACATGGCCGGCGGAGAGGTCGATCGCCGCCTCGCCGTGGGCGTTGGTCCGCTGTTGCGGGACGGAGAGCCGGCCGGCGAGATGGGCCCGGAGCGAGTCGGACCGGGCCGCGAGGTTGTGCACGTCCGAACGGAGCAGCGTCAGGAGCGTGCAGGGGGTGACGGCGCGGGCGGTGTACTCCCAGGTGGCTTCACCGTCGACCAGGCTCCGGTCGCCGAAGTACGCGCCGTCGGCGAGGACACCGAGCACCGTCTCGTCCCCGTACGGCCCGGAGCCGACTTTCTCCACCTTGCCGTGCGCCAGCAGGAAGACCCGGTCCGCCGCCTCCCCCGAGGCGGCGAGCACCTCCCCGGCGGCCACGTCCCGCTGTTCGCACCTGCGGGAGAGTTCGGCGAGGACCTCCTCGTCGCCGAACTCCCGCAAGGGCGGCAGCTCCCCGAGCTCGGCGGGGATGACGGAGACCTGGTCGCCGGTCTGCACGAAGGTCACCCGGCCGTCGCCGACCGCATAGCTGAGCCGACGGTTCACCCGGTACGTACCGCCCTGTACCTGCACCCACGGCAGCATGCGCAGCAGCCACCGGGAGGTGATCTCCTGCATCTGCGGCGCGGACTTGGTGGTCGTCGCGAGGTTCCGCGCAGCCGCCGTGCCCAGACTCTGCTGCGGCGGAGCCTGCGTGTCGCGAACCTCTTCACCAACGGACATCTGACGTCCTTTCGATCATGGGCTGACCTGCGTGCAGAAGCCTTTCAGCACGGTGAGTTGCTTCGCCATTACACAAACGAGTGTGATTAACCGGGCTCCGGACGGGGCACGTTGCTCACGTCGCCCGGCGCACTCCTTAATTTGCATCATCCATGCCACTTATCTAGCCTGAGCGTCATGCGGCTGACGAGATTCACCGATGTGGCACTGCGCGTGCTCATGCGACTGGCGGTCGCGCGGGACGGGGATCCGCCGACCACCCGGGAGGTGGCGGCCACCATGCGCGTGCCGTACACCCACACCGCCAAGGTCGTCGCCCGCCTCCAGCATCTCGGCCTGGTCGACGCGCGCCGCGGGCGCGGCGGCGGACTCACCCTCACCTCGGCCGGTCACCGCGCCTCGGTCGGCGCGCTCGTACGGGAACTGGAGGGTGCGGACGAGGTGGTCGAGTGCGAGGGCGACACCCCGTGCCCACTGCGCTCCGGCTGTCGGCTGCGCGGTGCGCTGCGCCGGGCGCAGGAAGCGTTCTACGCCACGCTCGACCCGATCACCGTCACCGAACTCGTCTCCTCCCCCACCGGACCGCTGCTGATCGGCATCAGCACGGGCCCCGCACCGGACTGACCCACCGGGGCGACCGGTACCGCGAGCACCGGCACCCCGAGCCGCGCCGCGCCGCGACCAGTGCTCCACCCCGCGTTCCGCCCCGCCGACCGCCCCACCCCGGCTCACCCCGGCCGAAAATGCGCATTCTCGATACCAATTAATTACGCCGTCCTCCACCTCACCCCGAGGAGTCCACCCATGCTCTCCGAGACCTCGACAGCCACCGTCCGCGCCACCCTCCCCGCCGTCGGCGCCGCCATCGGGGACATCGCGGACCTCTTCTACCGCAAGCTCTTCGCGGCCCACCCCGAACTGCTCCGCGATCTCTTCAACCGCGGCAACCAGGCGTCCGGCGCCCAGCGCCAGGCCCTCGCCGGTTCCCTCGCCGCCTTCGCGACCGGGCTCGTCGAGCACCCGGACACCCGCCCCGACGTGATGCTGAGCCGCATCGCCCACAAGCACGCCTCGCTCGGGGTGACCGCCGAGCAGTACGAGGTGGTGCACACCCACCTGTTCGCCGCCATCGCCGACGTACTGGGCGACGCCGTCACCCCGGAGGTCGCCGCCGCCTGGGACGAGGTCTACTGGCTGATGGCGGGCGCGCTGATCGCCGTCGAGGAACGCCTGTACGCGCAGCGGGGCGTCGTCGCCGGAGATGTCTGGAGCGAGTGGGAGGTGGCCGGCCGCATCGAGGAGACCGCGGACGTCGCGACCTTCCGGCTGCGCCCGGCGGACGGGGCACCCGCCCCCGCCTTCCGGCCCGGCCAGTACGTCTCCGTACAGGTGGAACTGCCCGACGGGGCCCGGCAGATACGCCAGTACAGCCTTTCCCGCGCGCCGGGGTCGGCGCTGCGCTCGATCACCGTCAAGCGGGTGCGGGGCGAGGGGTCCCCGGACGGCGAGGTCTCCCGTCACCTGCACGCCCGCACCCGGACCGGCGACCGGCTGCGCGTCTCCGTCCCCTACGGGGACCTGGTGCTCGACCACACGGACGCCCCGCTGCTGCTCGCCTCCGCGGGCATCGGCTGCACCCCGATGCTGTCGATGCTGGAGCACCTGGTGGACACCGGCCACCGCTCCCCGGTCACCGTCGTGCACGCCGACCGCTCGCCCGCCGCGCACGCCCTGCGCACCGACCACGCGCTGTTCACCGGCAAACTCCCGGACGCCGAAGCGCACTTCTGGTACGAGGACCCGGAGCCCGGCCACCGGGCCGACCGCACCGGCCGGGTCGATCTGACCGGCCTCGTCGTCCCGTCCGGAACGCACGCCTACCTCTGCGGACCGCTCCCCTTCATGCGCGCCGTCCGCGGCCAGTTGCTGGCCAAGGGGGTCCGGGCGGCAGACATCCACTACGAGGTCTTCGGGCCGGACCTCTGGCTCGCCGCCGGCTGACACGGCGCCCCCTGAAGCTGCTCACGGGCGTGTCCGGATCGGCTCGCACACCGTACGAACAAATAGCCCAGAAGGCTGCGTTCCGGTACAAGCGGTGTACGGACACACTCCCCCACGCACCAAAGGAGTCGGCCATGTCCTCACCCATGTCCGCGAGCAGCTTCCTCAAGGCCCTCAAGGACGAAGGTCTCACCGTCGTCCAGGTCGGCGACTGGCGTACGCACAACCGCGACGACAAGGGGCCCTGGGGGCCGGTGCACGGCGTGATGATCCACCACACCGCGACCAGGGGCACCGACCACACCGTCCAGATCTGCCGTGACGGCCACGCGGGCCTTCCCGGCCCCCTGTGCCACGGCGTCACCGCCAAGGACGGCCGCGTCCATCTCGTCGGCCACGGCCGCGCCAACCACGCCGGGCTCGGCGACGACGACGTCCTGCGCGCCGTCATCGCCGAGAAGCGGCTCCCCTCGGACAACGAGGCCAACACCGACGGAAACCGGCACTTCTACGGCTTCGAGTGCGAGAACCGCGGCGACGGGGAAGACCCCTGGCCCGCCGTGCAGCTCGAAGCGATCGAGAAGGCTGCCGCGGCGATCTGCCGCCACCACCGCTGGGGAGCGCCCTCGGTCATCGGTCACCGGGAGTGGCAGCCGGGCAAGGTCGACCCGGCGGGCTTCACCATGGACTCCCTGCGCGAGCGGATCCACGACTGTCTGAAGTGACGGCCCCCGCCCGCCCGCCGGAAACGCCCACCCGCCGGGGACGCACGCACGCCCGGGGTCACGGGGCAGCCCTCGTCGGCCGCCCCGTGACAATGGACGTATGCACCACGAAGCGCACGGCGCCGCCGGGCCGCGGCCCGCCCTCCCCTCGCCGCTGCGCCCCGCCGAGGACGAGCGCTTCCGGCGGCACGGCGTGAGCCTGCTGCTCAAGCGCGACGACCTGATCCACCCGGACCTGCCGGGCAACAAATGGCGCAAGCTCTCCCTCAACCTGGCGGCCGCCGCCGGCCGGACCGTGCTGACCTTCGGCGGCGCCTACTCCAACCATCTGCGGGCCACCGCCGCCGCCGGGCGGCTCCTCGGTTTCCCCACGGTCGGTGTCGTCCGCGGCGACGAGCTGGCGCACCGCCCGCTCAACCCGTCGCTCGCCCGGTGCGCGGCCGACGGCATGCGTCTGCACTTCGTGGACCGCTCGACGTACCGCGCGAAGACCGATCCTGACGTCCTGGACGGGCTGCTGAGGCTCTTCGGGGACGTGGACGTCCTCCCGGAGGGCGGCAGCAACGCGCTGGCCGCACAGGGCTGCACAGAGCTCGGGCGCGAGTTGCGCGGGCACACCGATGTGGCGGCCGTGGCCTGCGGTACCGGCGGCACCCTGGCCGGCCTCGCCGCGGGCCTGGCCCCCGGCCAGCGCGCCCTGGGCATCCCGGTCCTGCGCGGCGGCTTCCTGGGCGAGGCGGTGGCCCGGCTGCAGCGCGAGGCGTTCGGCGGCCCGGCCGGACAGTGGTCCCTGGACGAGCGCTTCCACTTCGGCGGCTACGCCCGTACGCCCCCGGAGCTGCACGCCTTCGCCGAGGACTTCGAGGACCGGCACGGGCTGCCCGTCGAGCGGATGTACGTCGCCAAGCTGCTGTACGCGCTGACGGCGCTGACCGGGGCGGGCGCCTTCGCTCCGGGAACGACGGTGACCGCCGTGGTGACGGGCACCCCCTACGAGTCGTCCGTCTCCCGGTAGGCCGCCGCCTCCTCCAGGTCGAGGCGCCGCAGCAGGGTCCGCAGCATCTCGTCGTCGATCCGCCGCTCGTCCCGCAGCCGCACGAAGACCTCCCGCTCGGCCTCGATCATTTCCCGGGCGAGGCGCCGATAGGTGTCGTCCGCCGATTCCCCGGTGACCGGGTTGGCCGCGCCGAGCCGCTCCCACACGGCGTTGCGGCGCCGTTCCAGAACGGTGCGCAGCCGCTCGGCGAGGGGCGGCGGCAGGCTGTTGCGCCCGTCGTCCAGCAGTTCCTCCAGGCGCTGTTCCGCGGCCGTGGACGCCTCGCTCTGCGCCTGCGCCTCGGCCAGCGTCTCCGCCTGGAGATCACGCCCCGGGAGCTTCAGCACCCGTACCAGGAGCGGCAGGGTGAGGCCCTGGATCACCAGCGTGCCGATGACCGTGGTGAAGGTCAGGAACAGCACCAGGTTCCGGGCCGGGAAGTCCTCCCCGTCATGCATGACCATCGGGATGGAGAACGCGATGGCGAGCGAGACGACCCCGCGCATCCCGGCCCATCCGACGATCAGCGGCGCGGTCCAGTCGGTCCCGGGTTCACGTTCCCGGATGCGCCGGGAGAGCCACCGGGGCAGATAGGTGGCCGGATAGACCCAGACGAAGCGCACCACGACGACCGCGAGGAACACCGCCACCGCGTAGCCGAGCGCCTCCCCGACCCCGTACGCGCCGAGCCCCTTCAGTACGAAGGGCAGCTGGAGCCCGATGAGGGCGAACACGGCGGACTCCAGGACGAAGGCGACCATCTTCCAGACCGCCGCCTCCTGGAGCCGGGTCGCGAAGTCGACCTGCCACGAGCGGTGCCCCAGGTAGAGCGCGACGACGACCACCGCGAGGACGCCGGAGGCATGCACCCGTTCGGCCGCCGCGTACGCCACGAAGGGGATCAGGAGGGACAGCGTGTTCTGGAGGAGTGCCTCCTTGAGGTGGGTGCGCAGCCAGTGCAGCGGCACCATCAGCACCAGACCCACGCCCACCCCGCCGAACGCCGCCAGCAGGAACTCACCGATCCCGGCGCCCCAGCTCATCCCCTCACCGACCGCCGCGGCCAGCGCCACCTTGTAGGCGGTGATGGCGGTGGCGTCGTTCACCAGGGACTCGCCCTGGAGGATCGTGGTGACCCGGGCGGGCAGCCCCACCCGGCGGGCGATGGCGGCGGCCGTCACGGCGTCCGGCGGGGCGATCACCGCCCCGAGGACCAGCGCCGCCGTCAGCGGCAGGTCGGGCACCATCAGATAGGCCAGCCAGCCCACCGCGAACGTCGCGAAGAGCACGTACCCCACGGAGAGCAGGGCGACCGGCCTCGCGTTGGCCCGCAGATCGAGGTACGAGCTGTCGACCGCCGCCGTGTAGAGCAGCGGCGGCAGCAGCAGCGGGAGCACGATGTGCGCGTCCAGGGTGTACGACGGCACCCCCGGCAGATACCCGGCCACCAGCCCTGCGGTGACCAGCAGCAGCGGGGCGGGCACGGGCGTCCGGCGCGCCGCCCCCGCGACCGCCGCACTGGCCGCGACCAGGGCAACCAGCGGCAATGCGTCCATCTCACGGTCCTCACATCCGTCGTAACCTGGCAATCATGAGTGAGTGCCCGCATGTTCTCGAACTGCCGCGCCCCGAGCCGGCCCCGCTCAGCGGCACCTGCCTCGAATGCCTGGCCGCGGGCAGCCACCCCGTACAGCTGCGCCTGTGCCTGGCCTGCGGGCATGTCGGCTGCTGCGACTCGTCGCCACTGAAGCACGCCTCCGCGCACTTCGAGGAGTCCGGTCACCCGGTGATGCGGAGCTTCGAGCAGGGCGAGAGCTGGCGCTGGTGCTTCCAGGACGGTTCGATCGTCTGACGTCTGGGTACGTCAATCCGGCGCCGGTTCTTCGCAATTGGCCGCTGCAGACCTCTAGCCACTGTGTGTACTCATGGGCTTACCATGAGTGACGAGTAGAGGATGGGGTCCTGGCGACACGGCATCATGGTTCGCGATAGCGTCGCCGAGCCAAGAACCGACGACGGACCGCATGGCTCCGGGCCACTTCTCCCGGAACCTCGAAAGAGTTTGTGCCACCTTGGAGGTGAGGGTGTCCCAGATCGCAGGCGAGCCCGGGAATCAGGACTTCGTAGAGGTCCGGCTGCCCGCTGCGGGTGCCTACCTGTCGGTGCTGCGAACGGCCACGGCCGGTCTCGCAGCGCGTTTGGACTTCACTCTCGACGAGATCGAGGATCTTCGCATCGCGGTCGACGAGGCCTGCGCGATCCTGCTTCAGCAGGCCGTGCCGGGTTCCGTCCTCAGCTGTGTGTTCCGTCTCGTCGACGACTCTCTTGAGGTGACGGTGTCGGCCCCCACGACGGACGGCCGCGCGCCCGAGCGTGACACCTTCGCCTGGACGGTGCTCTCCGCACTGGCCGGAAAGGTCGACTCCACGGTCGCCGAAGACCGTACGGTCAGCATCAGCCTCTACAAGCAACGCGGCGCGGGCCCCGGGCCGGCGTGAGCGACGGGAACGGGGACGGTCCTGTGCGGGACGAGACGATCCGACCCGGGGTGGTGCGCCCAGCAGGCATCCCGGAGCAACAGGCCCGGCCGCATCCGGTGGACGGAGCGGACGGGTCCGAGAGCCGTACGGTCGCGGTGGAGCAGTCGCAGGCAGAGCGGGCGGTCCAGATGAGCGAGCACGGGCACCACGATCCACACGACCGCAGCGGGGCGCGGGCCCTGTTCATCGAGCTGCGGGAGCTGCCCGACGGCTCGGCCGAGAAGGCGGAGCTGCGCAATCGGCTGGTCCGGATGCATCTGCCGCTCGTGGAGCATCTGGCCCGCCGCTTCCGCAACCGGGGCGAGCCGCTGGACGACCTGACCCAGGTCGCCACGATCGGGCTCATCAAGTCGGTGGACCGGTTCGACCCGGACCGTGGCGTGGAGTTCTCGACGTACGCGACTCCCACCGTCGTCGGCGAGATCAAGCGCCACTTCCGCGACAAGGGCTGGGCGGTGCGGGTGCCGCGCCGCCTCCAGGAGCTGCGGCTCTCGCTGACCACGGCGACCGCGGAGCTCTCCCAGCAGCACGGCCGCTCACCGACCGTGCACGAGCTGGCGGAGCGCCTGGGCATCTCCGAGGAAGAGGTGCTGGAGGGTCTGGAATCGGCCAACGCCTACAGCACCCTGTCGCTGGACGTCCCGGACACGGACGACGAGTCGCCCGCGGTCGCGGACACCCTGGGCTCCGAGGACGAGGCGCTGGAGGGCGTCGAGTACCGGGAGTCGCTGAAGCCGCTGCTGGAGGACCTGCCGCCGCGCGAGAAGCGCATTCTGCTGCTGCGCTTCTTCGGGAACATGACCCAGTCGCAGATCGCGCAGGAGGTCGGCATCTCGCAGATGCATGTCTCGCGGCTGCTGGCCCGCACGCTCGCCCAGTTGCGCGAGCGCCTGCTCGTGGAGGAGTAGGGCCGACAGCGAAGACCGCCCGGAACGGGCCGCCGGAGCGGTGGCGAACGCGGCCTGTCGGTCGTGGTGGGTCAGGCGTCGGGGGTCGTACGCGGCCCCCGGCGGATGCCCAGCTCCCGGCTGGTCGCCGGGTTCAGCACGAGCACGAGACCGGTCACGGCGACCGCGGCCAGGACGATCCCGGTGGGGATCAGCGCACCCTGGGCCCGCAGCAGCGTCCAGGCCACCGGCAGCGCCATGAGCTGTGTGACGAGCGCGGGCCCCCGGCTCCAGGCGCGCCGCAGCAGCAGCCCGCGGGCGGCGAACAGCGGAATCAGGCCGAGCGCGATGAGGGTGACCCCGCCGGTCTCCGCCTGCTGGGGGCTCTCGGGCCGGCCGAGCACCCCCATGACCAGCATGTAGATCCCGCCGATGACGAGTGCCGCCCCTTCGAGGGCGTTGAGTCCGGCGAGGACGGCGATCCTGCCCGGCTTCTCCCCGGTGGCCGGAGGGGGCGAAGAGGGCGTGTTCTGCTGAGTACTCACGCCTCTCAGGTTGGCATCCCCGGGCGGTGAAAGCGAAGCCGGGGTACGGGGCGGCGGGTCCGGGGGCCGAGACCCGGACCGTTCACAGAGCGTGACGAAGGCGAACGCAACGGATCCGGACTACAGGGCGGTACCACCCGGTAGGTACTCTGGCGGGCATGCGCGCACTCCTCGTGGTCAACCCAGCTGCCACCACCACCAGTGCGCGGACCCGTGACGTGCTCATTCACGCACTGGCGAGCGAGATGAAGCTGGAAGCGGTGACCACCGAGTACCGCGGGCACGCCCAGGACCTCGGGCGCCGGGCCGCGGACAGCGACGACATCGATCTGGTGGTCGCCCTGGGCGGCGACGGGACGGTCAACGAGGTCGTGAACGGGCTGCTGCACAAGGGCCCCGATGTGGACAGCCTGCCGAAGCTCGCGGTGGTTCCCGGCGGCTCCACCAATGTCTTCGCGCGCGCCCTGGGACTGCCCAATGACGCCGTGGAGGCGACCGGCGCGATTCTGGACGCACTGGAGCAGCGGAGCGAGCGCACGGTCGGCCTGGGGCTGGCGGCCGGCACCCCGGGCACGGCGGACGAAGCCGTTCCGGAACGCTGGTTCACTTTCTGTGCCGGGCTCGGTTTCGACGCGGGAGTCATCGGCCGGGTCGAACAGCAGCGCGAGCGGGGCAGACGGTCCACCCATGCCCTGTACGTACGCCAGGTGGTGCGGCAGTTCCTTGAGGAGCCGCACCGGCGGCACGGGATGATCACGCTGGACATTCCCGGCCAGGAGCCGGTCACCGACCTCGCGCTGTCCATAATCTGCAACACCGCCCCCTGGACCTACCTGGGCAATCGCCCGATATACGCGTCCCCGAAGGCGTCCTTCGACACCGCCCTGGACGTCCTCGGCCTGAAGCGCCTTTCCACTCCCGCGGTGACCCGCTACGCCACTCAGCTGCTCACTTCGAGCCCCGAGAAGGGCCCACACGGGAAGCACGCAATTTCACTTCATGACCTCACGGACTTCACCTTGCATTCAAAGGCTCCACTGCCCTTCCAGATGGACGGCGACCACCTGGGACTGCGTACGAGCGTGACGTTCACAGGCGTACGCCGTGCACTGCGTGTGATTGTGTGAGTGGAAGGGCCTAAAGTCCTTTAACTCGAACGTTTGGGCTGTCCCCCACCCCTTAGAAGTACGGCTGTGACCTAGCCGACACCGAGGAATCAAAAAAAACTTTCCAGAAGGGGTTGTATCCGTCGCCGAGGTTTGCGAATCTCTACATGGCGATCGGGACGGCCCGCAACACCGGCCTCCACTGAGAGCCAGAACCCCTCCTCACCTCACAGACCACATCCAGTTCTCCTGGGAGTCGGCCCGTCATCTGCGGGGGGATTCGTGAAAGCGTTCACATTCACAAGCAACAAGCATGTAATACCAAGGAGAGGTAGCAGCCATGGACTGGCGTCACAACGCCGTTTGTCGTGAGGAAGACCCGGAGCTGTTCTTCCCCATCGGCAACACCGGTCCTGCGCTGCTGCAGATCGAGGAAGCCAAGGCCGTCTGCCGTCGCTGCCCCGTCATGGAGCAGTGCCTGCAGTGGGCGCTCGAGTCCGGCCAGGACTCCGGCGTCTGGGGTGGCCTCAGCGAGGACGAGCGCCGCGCGATGAAGCGCCGTGCCGCTCGCAATCGGGCGCGTAACGCCAGCGCCTGACCGACCCCCCGCGACGAGCCTCAGCCCGGCGGCGCGTACAGAGCGTACGCACAGCCCCGCCTTCGAGTCGCAGCGCGCAGTACCCCCGAAGCGCATCGCAACGTAAGCAGTACACAGTGGGCCCGGACCGTCACCACGGTCCGGGCCCACTGTGCTGCGCGGTCGGCGCGCGGCGCCCGCCGCGGTGCCGGACCGTGCGCGTCGGCTACTTGTCGCCCCGCACCGGAAGGTCCAGCACCACCTGGGTGCCGCGCTCCGGTCCCGGAACCATGCCGAAGGTGCCGCCCAACTCACCCTCCACCAGCGTCCGCACGATCTGGAGCCCCAGATTTCCGGCCCGCTGCGGGTCGAACCCCTCGGGCAGACCGCGCCCGTCGTCGGAGACGGTGATCAGCAGCCGGCCCTCGGTGGGCGATCCGCCCCGTACCGCCGAGACTTCCACCGTGCCGTGTTCGGCCACGGTGAACGCGTGCTCCAGGGCGTTCTGCAGGACCTCCGTGAGGACCATCGAGAGCGGAGTGGCAACTTCCGCATCGAGTATGCCGAAGCGTCCCGTACGGCGGCAGGTGACCTTGCCCGGGGAGATCTCGGCGACCATCGCGATGACCCGGTCGGCGATCTCGTCGAACTCGACCCGCTCGTCCAGATTCTGGGACAGCGTCTCATGGACGATCGCGATCGAACCGACGCGCCGTACCGCCTCGTTGAGCGCCTCGCGGCCCTGCTCCGAGTCCATCCGGCGCGCCTGGAGCCGCAACAGGGCGGCCACCGTCTGGAGGTTGTTCTTCACCCGGTGGTGGATCTCCCGGATGGTGGCGTCCTTGGTGATCAACTCCCGCTCGCGGCGGCGCAGTTCGGTGACGTCCCGCAGCAGGACCAGCGAACCGATGCGCACCCCCTTGGGTTTGAGCGGAATGGCCCGGAGCTGGATGACACCGCCGGCGCACTCGACCTCGAACTCGCGGGGCGCGTAACCGCTGGCCACCTTGACCAGCGCCTCGTCCACCGGGCCCCGGGACGGGGCGAGCTCGGCGGTGGTCGTGCCGAGGTGGTGGCCGACGAGGTCGGAGGCGAGACCGAGGCGGTGGTACGCGGAGAGGCCGTTGGGGCTCGCGTACTGGACGACCCCGTCGGCATCGAGCCTGATCAGGCCGTCGCCGACGCGCGGGGATGCGTCCATGTCGACCTGCTGGCCGGGGAAGGGGAAGGACCCGGCGGCGATCATCTGGGCCAGGTCGGAGGCGGACTGGAGATAGGTGAGCTCCAGCCGGGAGGGCGTACGGACGGTGAGGAGGTTGGTGTTGCGGGCGATGACGCCGAGGACCCGGCCCTCACGGCGTACGGGGATGGACTCGACCCGTACCGGCACCTCCTCGCGCCACTCCGGATCGCCCTCGCGCACGATCCGGCCCTCGTCCAGGGCGGCGTCCAGCAGCGGACGGCGTCCGCGCGGCACCAGATGACCGACCATGTCGTCCTGGTAGGAGGTGGGGCCGGTGTTGGGCCGCATCTGCGCCACGGACACATAGCGGGTCCCGTCGCGGGTCGGAACCCACAGGACGAGGTCGGCGAAGGACAGGTCGGAGAGCAGTTGCCACTCCGAGACCAGCAGATGGAGCCACTCGAGGTCGGTGTCACTCAGGGCTGTGTGCTGGCGGACGAGGTCGTTCATGGAGGGCACGTGTGCGAGCGTACCCGTGGATACCGAGAGGTTCCGAACCGATCGGCCGCCGCCCCGTGCGGTGGTGGAGGGGAAGTACGGCCAAGAAGTGTGGCCGGGAAGTGCGACGGAAAATGTCTGTCCCATGGATAGACACGGGCAATTGGTCTAGTCCACAATGCTCAGGACAAGAACCTCCGCTCTCCCCGCACAGGAGAGCGGAACGAGGCACCCGGCGCTCTCTGCCCTGACTGCGCCGGTGCCTCCATCGGCCGGAGGCACCGCACACCGCCGGCCAGGTAGCTCCGGGCTGCGGTGCCGGACGGGCTGAGGGTCCCGTCGCGGCGCCGCGGCCCGCGGGTGTTTTCGGGGCCGGGCTCCCTGGCGGGCCCGGAGTTCAGTGGGTCTCGGTGACCTTGGCGAGGGCGCGCGGCGCGTCCGGGTCCTGACCGCGGGCGATCGTCACCTCGTACGCCAGCATCTGCAGCGGCAGGATCTCCAGGATCGGCTGGAGCTCCTCCGCCACCCCCGCCGTCGGCAGCACGAAGCCCGCCGAGGCCGCGTCCACCTGGGCCTTCGGGCCGACCACGAACAGGTCGGCGCCGCGTCCGCGCAGCCGGTCCAGGACCGGCTGCAGGGCGACTCCGCCCCGGCCGTCGGTGACCACCGCGATCACCGGGGAGATGTTGTCGACCATCGCGAGCGGACCGTGCAGCAGGTCGGCGCCGGAGTAGGAGAGCGCGGGGATGTAGCTGGTCTCCATCAGCTTCAGGGCCGCCTCCTTGGCCGTCGGGTAGCCGTAGCCGCGCGAGGTGATGACCATGCGTTCGGCGAAGCGGTAGCGCGAGGCCAGCGCCTTGACCTCGTCCCGGCGCCCCAGGACCGCCTCGGCCAGCTCGGGCAGGACGGCGGCGGCCGACGCGCCGTCGCGACCGCCCAGGCCCTCCACGAAGAGGTAGAGGGACAGCAGGGACGCGGTGTACGTCTTGGTCGCCGGCAGGGCCTTCTCCGGGCCGGCGAGGATGTCGATGTGGTACTCGGAGACCGCGGCCAGCGCGGAGTCCGGGTTGTTGGTGACGGCGAGGGTGACCGCTCCCGCCTCCCGGGCCGCCGTCGTGGAGGCCACCAGATCCGGCGAGCCGCCCGACTGGCTGACGGTGATGACCAGGACGTCCGTGAGGTCGGGCTTGGCCCCGTACGCCGTCGTGGTGGACATCGACGCCAGACCGCAGGGCAGACCGAGCCGGATCTCCAGCAGATACTTCGCGTAGAGCGCCGCGTTGTCCGACGTACCGCGGGCGGTGAGCAGGACGAAGCGGGGCTTCCTGGCGGCGATCTCGGCGGCCACCTCGCGGATCCCGGGGGCACCGCGGTCGAGGATGCGCCGCAGCATCGCGGGCTGCTCGGCCATCTCGCCGGACATGATCCGGCCGGGCCGTTCGCCCCCGCCGTCCCGCACGGCCGAAAAGGTGGCGGACATATGGGTGCCTCCCTGCGGTGTCGTCGCTGGGGACAAGTCGACCACGGTGGCACGGGCACCCGCCACCGGGCCGCACGGGAGGACCAGGGACTGAACGGTTCACCTCACGGATGCCGCGTTCTGCTAGATTGGTATTTTGATTGGTCTATACCACATGACTCCACCACTCTTCAGATCGGCAGGCACAGCGTGGAAGTTGTCATCGTCCCGGATGCCAAGGCAGGCGGCGAACTCATCGCGGAGGCCATCGGCGCCCTGCTGAGCCGCAAGCCCGACGCCCTGCTCGGCGTCGCCACCGGCTCCACCCCGCTGCCCATCTACCAGGCGCTCGCGGCCAAGGTCCGCTCCGGTGCGGTGGACGCCTCGCGCGCCCGCATCTGCCAGCTGGACGAATACGTCGGGCTGCCCTCGGGCCACCCCGAGTCGTACCGCTCCGTGGTGCTGCGCGAGGTCGTCGAGCCGCTCGGTCTGTCCGAGGCGTCCTTCATGGGCCCCGACGGCTCCGCCGAGGACGTCCAGGCCGCCTGCGAGGCGTACGACAAGGCGCTCGCCGCGGCCGGCGGGGTCGACCTCCAGCTCCTCGGCATCGGCACCGACGGGCACATCGGCTTCAACGAGCCGTGCTCCTCGCTGGCCTCCCGTACCCGGATCAAGACGCTGACCGAGCAGACCCGGGTCGACAACGCGCGCTTCTTCGACAACGACATCGCGCAGGTGCCGCACCACGTGATCACCCAGGGCATCGGCACCATCCTGGAATCCCGGCACCCCATCCTGCTGGCCACCGGTGAGGGCAAGGCCGAGGCCGTGGCCCAGACGGTGGAGGGACCGGTCGCCTCGATCGTGCCCGCCTCCGCGCTGCAGCTGCATCCGCACGCGACCGTGGTCGTCGACGAGGCGGCCGCGTCGAAGCTGAAGCTCGCGGACTACTTCCGCGCCACGTTCGCGGCGAAGCCCGCGTGGCAGGGCATCTAGCCGATCCCCGCAGCACGACGGAGGGCCGGGACACCCTGGGGTGTCCCGGCCCTCCGTCGTACGTACACCCGTCCGGCGAGAGGCGTTGCCCTCGATCGCCGGACGGGCCGGCGGTGCGGGCCCGTCCGCGCCTGCACCCGGGCCCGACGTCCGGTCAGGCCGTGACGGCCTCCGCCGCCGCCTGGCCGCAGACCCGGGACGCACCGTGGGTGGCCACGTACAGCGATCCCCGCGGCTCCGACTGCGGGAGGCCCATCTCGACCACGATCGTGTCGGGACGAGCCGCCACCAGCGCGTCGAGCGCCGCGGCCATCCAGTCGTGCCGGTGGGCGTCGCGGACGACGGCCACGATGCGCCGCTCCCCCGCGGCGCTCAGCACATCGGCCGCCGCCGTCACGCTGTCGCTGCCGTAGGTGCCGCTCTCGGTACCGGGCAGCAGCCTGCGCAGGTCGGTGGCGAGGCCCCACGGGGTCTCGTTGCCGACCGCGATGTTGGGCGCCGGGTTGAACTCGGCCACATAGGCCGGCCCGGTCAGCCGCTCGCCCGTGCCGGTCACCTGGACGGCGCGGCGGGCCGCCACCAGACCGATGTCGGAGCTGACTCCGGTGCCGGGCGCGATCCCCTCCTGCGTTGCCGCGCCCTGCTCCGTGACAGCCCCCCGCGCACGCTGCGTCCAGGACGCGAGGGCACGTACCCGTGCGGCCGCGTCGGCGAGCCGCTCCTCGGCCAGTTCGCCGCTGCGTACCGCGTCGACCAGCGCGTCGCGCAGCAGCAGGACCGTGGGCTCGTCCTCCAGCCCGCCGCCGACGCACAGGGCGTCGGCGCCCGCGGCGATCGCGAGGACGGAGCCTCGGGCGATGCCGTACGTCGAGGCGATGGCCTGCATCTCCACGGCGTCGGTGACGATCAGGCCGTCGTATCCCAGCTCCTCGCGCAGCAGACCGGTGAGGATCTGCGGGCTCACCGTCGCGGGACGCTCGGCGTCGAGTGCGGCGAGCAGGATGTGCGCGGTCATCACGGACTTGGACCCCGCCGCGATGGCCGCCCGGAAGGGCACCAGCTCACGGGCGTGCAGGGTCTCCAGGTCCACGTCGATGCGGGGCATCGCGTGGTGCGAGTCGACCGCGGTGTCGCCGTGCCCCGGGAAGTGCTTGGTGCAGGCGGCGACACCGGCGGCCTGGAGGCCCTCGATGTACGCGGCCGTGTGCCGGGCGACGAGGCGGGGGTCGGCCCCGAAGGAACGGACGCCGATGACCGGGTTGCCCGGGTCGGAGTTGGCGTCGGCGGACGGCGCCCAGTTGAGGTTGACGCCGCACTCGGCGAGCCGGCGGCCCAGCTCCTGGGCGACGGCGCGGGTCAGGTGCACATCGTCGACCGCGCCGAGGGCGAGGTTGCCGGGGAACGAGGAACCCTGCCGGACCTCCAGCCGGGTGACGTCACCGCCCTCCTCGTCGATCGCGACGAGGACGTCCTCGCGCTCGGCCCGCAGCTGGGCGGTGAGCGCGGCGACCTGCTCGGGCGTCTGGATGTTGCGGCCGAACAGGGCGACGGCGGCGAGCCCTTCGCCGACCCGGCGCAGGACCCAGTCCGGGGCGGTGGTGCCGGTGAACCCGGGCTGCAGGACGGCGAGCGCGTCCCGCGTCAGGGTGTCCGTAGTGGAAACGAGGGTGGTCATGAGGCCCGCACTATCCCTTCACGGCGCCGGAAGTGAGGCCAGCGGCCATCTTCCGCTGGATGAACATGAAGAACACGACGACCGGCAGGGCGATCATGGTCGAGGCCGCCATCAGCGCGCCGTAGTCCGTCCCGCGCTCGGTCGTGAACGTCATCAGCCAGACGTTCAGCGTGTACTTGGAGTTGTCGTTGATCAGGATGTACGCGAAGAGGTACTCGTTCCACGCGTTGACCAGGGCGAAGATCGACGCGGCGGCGAGGCCGGGCGCGAGCAGCGGGAAGATCACGCGGCGGAAGGCACCGAAGCGGGTGCAGCCGTCCACCATCGCGGACTCCTCCAGCTCCACCGGGATGTTCACGACGAAGCCGCGGATCATGATGGTCGCGAAGGGCAGCGTGGAGACCAGGTAGACGACGATCAGGCCCCAGTACTCGTCGATGCCGCCCATGGCGTTGAGCTGGGCGTAGATCGGGATGAGCATCGCGGTCGGCGGCAGCATCTGGACCAGGATCATGATCAGGACCAGGGCCTTGCGGCCGAAGAAGCGGAAGCGGCCGATGGCCAGCGCCGCCAGGGTCGCGATGATCATGCCGCCGACCACGGCGGTGATCGAGACGATGAGGCTCGACTGGATCGCGGTGCCGAAGTTCGGCTGCTCGGTGGCCCGTACGAAGTTGTCGAAGGTGATCGACGAGGGCCACAGCGTCTGGTCGTAGGAGCGGATCTCGCGGTTGGGCCGCAGGGCGCTGACGACCAGCCAGTAGACCGGGAAGACCATGACCAGGGAAATGCCGAGGCCGAGGACGTCGAAGCCGAGCCGGCTCTTCTTGCGGTCCGGGCGAAGTGTCTGTGTGTCGGTCGTGGAGCTCATTCGACCTCTCCCGTCTTCATGAGCTGGCGCAGGTAGTACACGGCCACGCCGGACAGCAGCAGCACCGTGATCAGGGCGATCGCGGTGCCCTGACTGAAGGAAGTGGACTCGAACGCCTTGGAGTAGGAGTAGAGGCCGAGGGTCTCGTACTCCGGCTCGGGCTTGTTTCCGCGCAGCAGCCAGATCTGGCCGAAGACGTTGAAGTCCCAGATCACGGAGAGCGTGGCCACCATGGTGAAGACCGGCTTGATGACCGGCCAGGTGACGTACTTGTAGACGCCGTAGCCGCTGGCGCCGTCGAGCGAGGCGGCCTCTTCCAGTTCCTGGGGGACCTGGGTGAGGGCGGCGTACAGGGTGACGACGACGAACGGAATGGCGCCCCACACGACCAGGATGGCGATGATCGTGAAGCCCTGAAGCGGGTTCAGGTACCAGTTGTGGCCGAGGAAGTCCTCGCCGACGACCTTGGCGATCATGGTGTTGATCAGGCCGTAGTCGGAGTCGGCCATGAAGCGGAAGATCGAGGCCGCGACCATCAGCGGCATGGACCAGGCCGCGATCAGGCAGAAGGTCAGCACGAGCCTGACCCAGGTCGACAGCCGGCGCATCAGGAGGGACACCAGGAGGCCGATGGCCATCGTCAGCGTCACACAGACGGCCATGAAGACCACGGTGCGGAAGGTGACCCACCAGAACTCGGAGTCGCCGAGGATGTTGGTGAACTGTTCCAGGCCGACCCACGGAGCGGGTTCGCCGGACCACAGTTCCCGACGGCCCATGTCCTGGAAGGACATGATGACGGTCTTGCCGAGCGGGTAGAGGTAGACGGCGGCGATCGCCACGATCGCCGGGAGGATCAGGAAGTAGGGGAGGAGTGCACCCTTCTTCCGCTTCCTCTTCTGTTCACGGGGCCCGGTGCCGTCCTCGTCGGACAGCCGGGGCCCGGTCACTTGGGGATCACGTGTTGGGGAGACCGGTGGCCCGGCGGCCTTGGTGTCGGCGGCAGTCACGTGGCGACCTTCCATCGCGGTCCGAGGCAACCCCCGGAAATCACGGCGTTCTTGAGCTGAAGGAGCGGGGGCCCGGCGCAGTGCCGGGCCCCCGTCCGGCGATCAGAAGGCTCAGGCCTTCTTGTTGATCAGAGCGTTGATCTCGCCGTCGGCCTTCTTGGTGGCGTCGGCGACGGACTTGCCCTTGAGGATCTCCAGGAGCAGGTTCTCCAGGATCTCCTCCTTCTCGACCGAGGCCCAGCCCGGGGCGATCGGCGTGAACCAGGCGTCCGGCACCGCGTTGGCGATGGCGGCCGTCTCCGGCTTGGCCTTCAGCGGCTCAAGCTGCTTCTCGTTGTTGGGGAGGATGTTCTTCGACGCGAGGACGTCCATGGACTTCGCGTTGGTGAAGAGGGAGATCCACTCCTCGCCGAGGTCCTGGACCTTGGACTTGGAGATGACCGCCAGGTCCGAGCCGCCGATGAAGGACGGGAGCGCCTTGCCGTCCGGGCCGGGCATACCGGCCGTGGCGATCTTGCCTTCGAGCTTCGGGTTGCCGTTCTCGCCCGTGGTGACGCTGCCGGCCTCCCATGCCTGGCCATAGATGACCGCGGCCTTCTCGTTGGCCATGACGTTGGCGTGGTCCTGCTCGTCCTTCGTCTGGTCGGCCTTGTTGTACTTCTTGATCAGGTCGATGTAGTGGGTGATGCCGCGCTGCGCCTCGGGCGTGGAGAGAGTGGCCTTCCACTCCTTGGCGCCCTCGTCGTACTTGGCTATCTGCCCACCGGTGGCCGCGACGTAGGACATGGCGGCGTACCAGTAACGGCCCGGGTAGTAGAGGGACGAGGCGCGCTTGTCCTTCTTGGCCAGCTCGGCCGAGACCTTGTCCATGGCCTTGAGGAACTCGTCCTCCGTCTGCGGGAGGACGTCGCTGCCGGTGCCGGCCTTCAGCATGTCCTTGTTGTAGACGGCCAGACGGGCACTGGCGTAGTAGGGGACGCAGTAGCTCTTGCCCTCGAAGGCACACGTGTCCTTCAGACCCTTGATCCAGGTGTCCGAGTTCTCGTACTTCTTGGGGTCGATCTCCGCGAGCGCACCGTTGAGGATGTACTGCATGGTCTCGGTGTTGCCGAGCTCGACAACGTCCGGGAACTTGTCGCCACCGAGGGAGGTGTCAAGCTTCTTGACCTTGTCGGCCCACTGCTGATACTGAATCTTGACGGTGACGCCGGGGTACTTCTTCTTGAACTGGGCGTTGACGTCCTTGACGAGTTCCGGCCAGGTCGACTGGGCGTCGCCCATCAGCCAGACCGTCAGGTTCTCCTTGCGGTCCTTCGGGTCCTGCGACGATGCTTTGTCGTCGGATCCGCATGCCGCAATCGAAACCAACATGCCCGCGACGCCGATCGCCGCGATGAGCTTGCGCTTCACGCCAAACCCTCCTCAGGGATGCTGCAACCCCGCCCACCGCGAAGACATTCGACGAGTACTGCTGGGGCTGGACCTGGTCTTTAATGGTTTAGACCAGTACCGGGAGCTTGGCCTAGACCTTTAGGGGTGTCAAGGGTGTATAAGAAGTGCACTCGCGTCCGTTATAGGACCGACACCTAAGGGAGGGCGAGGACCCGTGACGGGACCGTGCCACCATGTGAGCCGCGACAGACGGAGGAGCCGGTGACGGCAGCAACGCAGCAGTCGGGAAGGCGGGCCATGGGCGCCGACGGGGGCAGTTCGGGGAACGAGACCGGTGCAGGAACACGCACAGCGCGCGTACCGAAGTACTACCGGCTCAAGCGGCATCTCCTCGACATGACCGACACCCTGCCACCGGGTACACCAGTGCCGCCCGAACGCACCCTGGCCGCCGAATTCGACACCTCGCGCACCACCGTGCGCCAGGCTCTCCAGGAGCTGGTGGTCGAGGGCCGGCTGGAGCGCATTCAGGGCAAAGGCACCTTCGTCGCCAAGCCGAAGGTCTCCCAGGCGCTCCAACTGACCTCGTACACCGAGGACATGCGTGCCCAGGGACTGGAGCCGACGTCTCAGTTGCTGGACATCGGCTATGTCACGGCCGACGACACGCTCGCCGGTCTGCTGGACATCACGGCGGGCGGACGGGTGCTGCGGATCGAGCGTCTGCGGCTGGCCAGCGGCGAGCCGATGGCGATCGAGACCACACACCTTTCGGCCAAACGCTTCCCGGCGCTGCGCCGTTCGCTGGTGAAGTACACCTCGCTCTACACCGCGCTCGCCGAGGTGTACGACGTCCGGCTGGCCGAGGCCGAGGAGACCATCGAGACCTCGCTGGCCACACCGCGCGAGGCGGGTCTGCTCGGTACGGACGTGGGTCTTCCGATGCTGATGCTGTCCCGTCACTCGATCGACGGGC
This sequence comes from Streptomyces sp. TSRI0281, assembly GCF_001905125.1. Classification (GTDB taxonomy): domain Bacteria; phylum Actinomycetota; class Actinomycetes; order Streptomycetales; family Streptomycetaceae; genus Streptomyces. The sequence continues at coordinate 126,497 of NZ_LWLE01000001.1, forward strand.
AGGGCGAACCGGTGGAGTGGGTGCGCTCGGTGTACCGCGGCGACCGGTACAAGTTCGTCGCCAGGCTGAAGCGGCCCACGGACTGAGGCAGTCCGCCCCCGGTGGGGGTCGGACGACGGACAGGTGCGGCGGTCGGGGCACTCCCCCGACCGCCGCATTTTCCTGTGTTCGGGCCCGCGTGCGTACTTCTGCGCGTACGGGACGATATGCGTACTTCTACGCGTACGGGACCGTGTGTGCGCGGGTACGCGTACGGGCCCGTGCGGGTACGCCTACGGGACCGCGTGCATGCGGGACCGTGTGCGTACGGGTAGGCGTACGGGACCGCGTCAGCGCCGTTCCGGGTCCGTCTCGATCACGCTGTACGGATACGGCAGCGCCTGCTCACTCGCCTCGGTCAGCCGCGCCGCGTCGGCCGCCTCCAGGTCGAGACCGGCGGCCCCCAGGTTGCTCTCCAACTGCTCCAGCGTGCGCGCCCCGACGATCGGCGCCGTCACCCCCGGCCTGCCGAGCAGCCAGGCGATGGCCACCTGAGCCGCCGCCAGACCGGTGCGTCCCGCCACCTCGTGCAGCGCGTCCAGCACCCGCCAGGTGCGTTCGTCCTTGTAGGCGCTCCATGACTCGCCCCAGCCCAGCCGCTCGGCGGTCTCCACCCGGGTGCCGCTCGGCGGCGCCGTCGCACCGCGCCGGATGGCGCCGCTCAGCCAGCCGCCGCGCAGCGGGCTCCAGGGAATGACCCCGAGCCCCTCGTTGCGGCTGACCTCGATCAGCTCCCATTCGGCGGACCGGTCCAGCAGGTTGTAGAGCGGCTGGAGGCTGGTGAAGGGTTCCCAGCCGTGCAGCCGGGAGAGGTCGATGGCCTTCTGGAGCTGCCAGCCGGAGAAGTTGCTCGCCCCGATGTAGCGCACCTTGCCGGAGGTGACCAGGGAGTCCAGCGTGGCGAGGGTCTCCTCCAGCGGGGTTCCGGGGTCCCAGGCGTGCACCTGGTACAGGTCGATGTGGTCGGTCCCCAGCCGCCGCAGGCTGGCCTCCACCCCGGCGATGAGGTGATTGCGTCCCAGCCCCCGGTCGTTGGGGCCCTCCCCGGTGCCGTAGCGCACCTTGGTGGCGACCACGATGTCCTCGCGGCGCCGGTGCTTGAGCCAGCGCCCGAGGATCTCCTCCGAGGCACCGGCCGAGTAGATGTCGGCGGTGTCCACGAAGGTACCGCCCGCCTCGGTGAAGCGGTCCAGCATCGCGTGCGAGGTGGTCTCGTCGGCCTCTCTGCCGAACGTCATGGCGCCCAGGCACAGTTCACTGACCCGCAGGCCGGTGCTTCCCAGATAGCGGTAGCGCATCGTCGGTTCCTTCGTGGTGGTGTCGGATGTCGTCCGGTGTCCGGTGACGGAGGTCGTCGAGGGAGACGGACACCTCTTGAACGCTGTGGTCGGACAGACCGCGCGGGTCGCGGAAGCGGTAGTGGTGCACCCGGGCGCCGGGCGTGGTGAGCACCCAGTCCAGCCGCCACCAGCGCATGCCGGGGCGGACCTGCCACGAGGTGGGGCAGAACCTTCCGGCCAGCTGTACGGCGTCGGCTCCCAGGCGTGCGATACGCCGGGCGTCCCCGACCGCCGGGGTGGTGTTGAAGTCCCCCGCGATCAGCGCCGGATGGGGGCAGCCCGCGACATCGCGGGCGAGCCCCCCGAATTCCCGTGCCCGGTCCGCGGCCCGCTCGCGGACCGCGCGGTAGAACTCCGCGCGCAGCGGACTGATGAGCCGCAGCTGGACGGGGATGTGCACGTTGAAGGTGGAGAGCAGCCGGTCCCGCGCACCGCCGCCGGGCATCGTGAGGTCGACCCGGAGGGTCCGGCGGGCGGCGGTCTCCACCGTCGCGGCGACCGGCAGCCGCGACATGGTGACCAGGCCCCTGGCGATGACGATCCCGTGCTCCGGGAAGTCCGCCCGCAGCCGTGCCTCGTCGTCGATCAGCCGGTAGCTGCCGTCGAACACGTCGTGGTGGTACTCCTGGAGCAGATAGACATCGGCCTCCAGGCCGCGCAGGAAGGCGTAGAACGGTTCCGGGTCGGTGGACTGGCACCAGTGCTGGGTGTTCCAGGACACGACCCGTACGGTGCCGTTCGCCGGTGGCACCGGCGGTACCGCCCGCCGGGCGGGTGGCACCGCCCGGGGCAGCAGCGCCCGGGGCAGCAGCCCGGACTGACCGGCGCCGAGGAGCAGGGCGCCCGCCGCGAGCACCGCCGCCGCCGTGACCGCCGGGCCCGCTGTTCCCTCCGTACCCGCCACTCCCGCCGTGAGGAGCAGCAGCACGGCGGGCACGGCCACGAACACGGGCGGCGGGATCAGCGAGGGCAGCAGCCACAGCCACCACCGGCCGTTGAACACCAGGTGCGCGCCGAGGAACACGGCCCACGCCCCGGCGGCCCACAGCACCGTGTCCGCGGTCATACGGTGGCCCTCCGCTCCGCGCCGACCTCCTGGAACAGCGCGTCGTACGCGTCGAGGCAGCTGTCCGTGCCGTACCGGGCGCGGGTGGCGCGCCCGCCCTCCGCCCGGCGCTCGGGCGAGTACGCCGCCACGTCGAGGAGTGCCTCCGCCAGGGCGTGCGGGTCCTTCGGCGGGAAGAGGCGTCCGAAGCCCGTCTCGGAGACCGGGACCCGCATTCCGGGGGCGTCGCAGGCGACCGAGGGGACACCGAGCATCATCGCCTCGGCCTGGGAGATGCCGAACGACTCCTCGGCCACGGAGGGCAGTGCGAAGGCGTCGAGGGAGGCGTAGAACTCCGAGACCCGCGAGTCGGCGAGGAAGCCGGTGAACCGGATACGGGTGTCGTCCCCGGCCCGTGCGCGCAGTGCGCCGACGACGCTGCCGCCCGCCACCTTGGAGTAGTCGCCGGCGATCAGGAGCCGTGCCTCGGGGTCGGTGATGGTGCGGAACGCGTCCACCAGGTGGTGCAGGCCCTTCTCCGGGGCGATCCTTCCGAGGAAGCCGAAGTGCGGTCCGGTGCTCTCGCGGAAGGTGGCGGGCGCCGCCGCGCGCTCCCGGCAGGGCGGGGCGATGGCCAGGAGCCGGCGGCCACGCATCAGCGGCCAGTGGCGCGAGTGTTCCGCGTGGTCCACGTTGTTGACGACGACGGCGGCGGAGCGGCGCAGCGCGGCCCCCACCGAGGCGTCCACCACGGGGACCTGGAGCGCGGCGAGACGGCCCGGCGGCAGCCATACGTCGTCGTGGTGGGTGCTCACCACCGGGGTGCCGCCCGCGAGCCGGGCCACCAACCCCGCTTCCAGCATGGGCAGATGGATGTTGACCACCCGGGAGGCGCGGGCGATCCGCCCGGCGAGCGGGGCGAAACCGGGGCTGAGCACACCCCGGCCGATCCGGGCGGCCACCGGGGCGCGGAACACCTCGACGCCCCGGACCGTCTCGCGCGTCGGGTGCTCCGTGTCGTGCCGGGCCGCCACGACGGCGACCCGGCGGCCCCGGGCGGCCAGTCCCTCGGCGACGGTGCGGGCCACTTCGGTGAGCCCGCTGGTGTAGGGCAGGTAGTAGGTGAGGACGATCGTCAGGTCGAAGCGGGGCGACCGTACGGCGCGCCTGGTCATGACCGGTCCTTGTCGGAGTCGGGGGCGGAGTCGGGGGCGGTGTCGGGCAGGGAGAGGCGGAGGTCGATCAGCCGGTGGGTGGAGAGGTCCGCGGGAGGGTCGTCCAGGACATGGCGGTGTACGTCGATCCCCGGCGAGACGAAGGCCCAGTCGAGCCGCCACAGCGCCGGACCGCGTACCGGGAACGTCGCCGGGTACAGCGAGTCCCCGTCGTCCGCCGCGTCCCGCAGCCCCCGGAACCAGCGCAGGTCCCCGGTACCGGGCAGCACGTTGATGTCACCCGCGAGCACCACCGGGTTCTCGTTGGCGTCCAGGTCCGCGCGCAGTTCGCCGAAGTGCCGCTCCCGCCGCTCGGACAGCTGCCGTACGGACCGGTGGTACGAGGGGGTCAACGGGTTGCGGTCCACGTTCAGCAGATCGGGCAGATGCGTGTTGTAGAGGGAGACGGTCCGGCCGCCGACCGTGAGGTCCGTGCGCAGCGCCCTGATGTTCCAGTAGTCGGCCCACGCCGTGTCGGGCGCCGCGAGGCCGTCGGGCCGCAGCGCGGTCACGGCGGTCAGCGGGTAGCGCGAGAGGGTCAGGAACTCCCCCGCGGTGGCCACGTGATAGCCGGGGAACTCGGCCTCGACCCTGGCGAGCCGGTCGATGGGGACGGGTTCCCCGTCGCGGGCGTTCTGGTACTCCTGGAGGAGATACACGTCGGCGGGGCGGGACTTGAGATAGGAGTAGAAGTCGTCCGGGTCGCTGTCCTGGTCCCAGAAGAAGGTGTTCCAGCTGACCACCCGCAGGGCGTCGGCGGGCACCTCGTCCCTGCCGTGCAGCAGCGCCCCCGGGTGGAGGCCGGACTGCCACGACCCGAGGAGCAGGGAGACCAGGACGAGGCCGAGGGTGACGCGTCGGCGGCGGGCGACCAGCGCGGCCGGGATCAGCAGGACGAGCGGGATCAGCAGGTGGGCCAGGGGCGGGGCGAGTCCGAGCCCGTTCCACAGCCACCACCGGCCGCTGAACGCCGTACGGGCGGCGATGAACAGTGTCCAGGCGACGACGACGGCGAGCAGGAGCACGGCCCGGCGCCGGCCCCGCCGTGCGGGGGCGATGCCGGTGGCCGGGTCCGTGGCCGTGCGCGGGGCGGTGTCCGTGGCCGTGCCCGGGGCGGAGGCAGCGTCGGTGGCCGGGGCGGTGTCGGTGGCGGTGGCCCGGGGGCCTGCCGTCCCCTCCCGTTCCGCTCGCTTCTCCCCCTCCTCGCTCGGGGAGTCGACCGCGGGTGACCGGGTCATGCCGCCGCCCGCAGCGCGCCCGGGCTCTCGTCGGGCTCGTAGAGCCGGCGGAAGCGCCGGGAGGCGAGCCATTGGAGGACTCCCACGCCCGCGCCCGCCGCGATGACCGCGTTGACCAGGAAGTGCGCCAGCGCGAAGTAGGCGGTGAACAGGGGCCCGCGCCGCCGCAGTACGAAGCGGTAGAGCGCGCTGTCCGCCAGCAGGCAGAACACGAGCAGGGCGGCGGACGCCAGGAGCCAGAGCGGGGAGAGCGGGCCCAGGGGCAGGGTGAGCAGGGCCAGCAGCGCGGCGACGCTGGCTCCGGCGCGCGGCCCGGTGGCGATGCCGCCGGGGAGGTCGCCCCGGCGCACGTACAGCGGGATGTGCAGCCGGGTGCGGTGGAAGACCTTGCGCATCACGACGCGCCAGGTGTCGTCGTGGTCGTGCCGGCCGCGGACCGCGGTGGAGCTGTGGACCTCGTAGCTCCGGCAGATCCGGGCGGCGTAGTCGCCGTCCTCGGTGTGCCGCAGACGGGGGTTGAACGGGCCGATCTCGGCGAAGACCTTGGCCGGCATGGCGCAGATCGCGGTGTGCAGGGTGCCGATGCGCCCTTCCGTCTCGGCCAGCCAGTAGAACTGGTGGAGGCAGCGGTACTCCTCGATCAGGCTGTCCCTGATCAGCGGTTCGGCGTCGTACGTACCGCAGACCGCGCCGATGCGGGCGTCGGAGCCGAGCAGGGCGACGGCCTGGGCAACGGCGTCCGGTTCCATGGCCACGTCGGAGTCGACGAAGACGATGATCTCGCCGCGGGCGTGTGCCGCGCCCGTGTTGCGGGTGGTGGCCACCCCGCTGTTGACGCCGGTGCTGATCACCCGCACTCCGCACGCCTCGGCGACCGCGACGGAGTCGTCGGTGCTGCAGTCGTCGATCAGCAGCACCTCCATGGGCTCGTAGGTCTGGGCGAGCGCGGCGCGCAGGCACAGTTCCAGGGCCCGGCCGTAGTTGTAGTTGGGAATGACGACGGAGACGAACGGTGGCTTCTGGGTCATGGGGCCGCACCTTCGGGCGGTCGGAGGGGTCAGGCGGAACGGTGGGAGAGGAACAGCGCGACGGCGACGAGCAGCGCCCACAGGCCGGAGTTGACGAGCATGGTCCGGTCGCGGAACAGCGCGTGGACCGGATTGCCGCCGCCGTCCTCGACCAGGAGCACCTGGAGATAGCGGGCGAGTCCGAAGACCGCGAAGGGCGCCGAGAGCAGAGTGACCAGTTGGGCCCCGGTGGCGAAGACCGCGTCGTCGCGCACATAGAGCACGTACGAGACGGCGGTCAGTACGGCGACGAGCACGACGAGGTGGTCGAGGAAGGCGAGCGTGTAGCCGCGCAGGGCGGGGCGGTGGGCGCGGCCCGCCGCTGTCATCTCGTGCCGTCGTTTGCCGAGCGCCAGCATCAGACAGAGCGAGAACACGCACAGCGCGAGCCACTCGGAGACCGGCTGCCCCACGGCCAGGGAGCCCTGGGCGAGCCGCAGGACGAAGCCCGTCGCCACGATGAACGCGTCCACCAGCGGCACGTGCTTGAGGCCCTGGCTGTAGGCGAGGCTGACCAGCAGGTAGAGGGCGGTGGGCCACCACTGCCACGGGGCGCCCGCCGCCGCCCAGCCGAGGAGCGACAGGACGAGGAGGCAGATCAGGGTGACGGCGGCGCCGGTGCCGACCCGTCCGGAGGCGAGCGGGCGGTGCCGCTTGACCGGGTGCAGCCGGTCGCGTGCCCGGTCGGCGAGGTCGTTGACGACATAGACGAGGCCGGAGGCGAGCGTGAACCCGAGCACGGCCCACGCGATGTGCGCGAATCCGGCGGGGTTCAGGGGGCGGGTGTCCAGCAGCGCCAGCGGCACCACGACGAGGTTCTTCACCCACTGGCCGGGGCGCAGCAGGGTGAGCAGATCGCGGGCGGGCCGACGGCGCGGGGCGGGTGAAGTTGTCGGGGCTGCGGAGGTGGTCGGGGCGAGGGGAATCGTGGGGACGGGTGAGGTGGTCGGGGTAGTGGAGAGGTCCGGTGGTCCGGGTGGGGCTGCCGTCACCCGCGCGGGCGCGGGTGAGGACTGGGTGATGTCCACGGCAAGGCTCCAGGGGTTTCAGAAGAAGACCTTGGCGAGACCGAGCGCGCCCTGGCGCCACGGGTCGCGGCTGGTCCGGCCGGCACCGGGGGCCGGTCCGCTGCCCCGCCGCTGGGTGCGCCACCACTCGTACGTCCGCAGGATGGCGTCCTGGTTCGACTGCGCGGGGCTGAAGCCGAGGCGTTCCCGCGCACGGCTGATGTCGACGTACGAGTCGTCGAGGAGCTTGAACAGCAGGCGTCCGTACACCGGGGAGAGCCGTGCGCGTTCCAGCGTCCGCAGGGCCGCGAGCGCGGGGGCGGCCGGCAGCGGGACGACCCGTTTGCCGTGTCCCGCGGCGTCGAGCACCGCCTGGAAGTCCTCCCGCAGGGTGCCGAAGCGTGCCGCGCCCAGGTTGTAGACGTCGTTGGCGGTCTCCGGGTCGGCGTGGAGCGCGAGCATCACCGCGTCGACGAGGTCGTCCATGCCGAACATCTGGATGCGTACGTCGCCGCGGCCCAGGACGGGGAAGTTGCGGCGTTCCTCGGCCCATTCGAAGAGCATGGAGAACAGGCCCATCCGGCCGGGTCCGAGGAACGTCTTGGGCCGCAGCACCGACACGCACATGCCCCGGCCCCGGAACTCCTCGCAGATCTCCTCCGCTTCGGCCTTCGCCCTGCTGTACGGGTCGACGGGCTCGCGCGGGTGTTCCTCGGGGGTGGGCACCTGTTTGGGCAGCCCGTAGACGGCGGTGGAGGAGATGTGCACGACGCGCTCCACACCGGCCCGGTGGGCGGCGCCGAGGACGGTACGGGTGCCCTCGACCGTCACCGAGCGGATCTGGTCGGCGGGGTAGCTGGGCAGCGCCGCCGCGCAGTGCACGAGGGCGTCCGCGCCGTCCAGGGCGCGCCCGATCGCCGCGCCGTCGCGGATGTCGGCCACCACGTGGCGGGAGCCGGGCGGCGGGGCCGGGTCGTCCCGGACGTCGAGGCCGGTGGCCCGGTGCCCGTCGGCGGCCAGCCGGGCGACGAGGTGGGAGCCGAGCATGCCGGCCGCGCCGGTCACCAGGACGTTCAGGCCCATCGGGACACCGCCTTGTCCTTGAAGAAGGCGGCGAGCAGCCGGTTCATGCCCTTGGCGAGGGTCCTGTCGAAGGCGTCGAGGAAGAGCTCCACCTCGTCGGGGCCCGCGACCAGGCAGGGGGCGACCACCAGCGGGCTCCTGCCGTTGAGCGTGTAGTACAGGTACACGTCGTGGTCGTGGTACATCGCGTTGATCACGGCGCAGGTGATGACCTTGGTGCGGAGCAGCGGGTCGCGGGCGAGGCCGCCCGGGGCCAGTTTGGCCGCCAGGTCGAGGACCTTCGGGCCGCCGTCGAGGAAGACTCCGTACAGCGCGCCGGCTCCGCGCACGTCCGCGATGATGTCCGGGTACTGCTTGTGCAGCCGTTCGAGACCGGGGGCGAGGACCCGCTCGATGGCGCGGGCGCGGGCGGGGTAATCGTCCTCGACGGCGATGTTGACCGCCTCGACGGCGGTGGCGGTCTCCTCGCCGAAGCCGTAGTAGGTGGTGCTGGTCGACTGGAGCATGGCGTCGCCGAGATGGTCGTACGCCTTTCTGAAGACGGGTTCCCTGGCCACGAAGGCGGAGATGGAGGACTTGCCGCCGCCGAAGGACTTCGAGGTCGTCACGACGTCCGGGAGCAGTCCGGGATAGCGCATGAAGTGGAAGAGGCTGCCGGTCTTGCCCCAGCCGGTGTAGATCTCGTCGAAGATCAGGACGATGTTCTCGGCGGTGCACAACTCCCGCAGCCCGCGCAGGAATTCCTCCGAGCACCAGGTCATGGTGGAGGCGGAGAAGGGCTCGATCAGGATCGCGTACACATCGCAGCGGCCCTTGGCGTCACGGGCGGCGGCGACCGCCTCGCGCACGGAGTCCAGGTCGCCGTAGCCGAAGGTGGAGACGCCGGGTATGCCGGGAAAGGTGAAGGTGCTCTGTGCGCTGCCGGTGAGGCTTCCCGACCCGAGCAGCTTGCCGTGGAAGCTGATGTCCGCGTGCAGGATCTGCGCTCTGCGCCCGCCGTGGTACTTGTACGCGAGTTTCACCGCGCCCTCGACGGCCTCGGCGCCGGAGTTGGGGAAGAACGACATGTTCAGGTCGCCGGGGAGGAGTTGGGCGAGGTTGTGGCCGAGCGCGGCGACGTACGGCGAGAAGTAGGTCTTGTGGACCTCCATCCGGCGCTGTTCCTGGAAGCGTTGGCGTACGGCCAGGATGCGCGGGTGGTTGTGCCCGTGGTTGAGCACTCCGACGCCGCCGGTGAAGTCGAGGATGCGGCGGCCGTCACGGGTGTGGATCCAGGAGCCCTCGGCGTGGCTGACGAGTTCCCGGCCGAAGCCGAAGGAGGTCATCAGGGACACCTGGCTCTTGTTGACATGGGAGCGGTACAGGTCGTGCACCTGGCGCAGCGGCATGTCGTCGCAGTCGTCGACGGTGAGCAGGGGCTGTGCGTCGGAGGTCACGGTGCTCCTTTCTGGAGCGCGGGTCGGGGCGAGGCGGTGGGGGCGGGAGCGGGAGCGGTGAAAGCCGCGGGCGTCGGAGCCGGGGCGGTCGGGGCCGGTGCGGCCGGGGCCACGGTGGTGGAGGCCGGGCCGGTGGAAGCCGCGGCCGTCGAAGCCGGGCCGGTGGAAGTCACGGGCGTCGGGGCCGGTGCGGCCGGGGCCGGGCCCGCGAGGCGGGCCAGGAGCAGGGCCGCGCCGGTGGCGGCCACCTCGCTGAGCACGCAGACGAGCCGGCTGGCGATGACCGTGGCCGTGGCGGCGGCCGGTGGCATGACCGCGGCCAGTGGTGCGAGCAGGACGAGTTCGCGGGCTCCCCAGCCGTCCGGCAGGACGAAGGCGAGGCTTCCGGCGACCGTGGCGAGGGCGAAGCCGCCGACGCAGACCGCCAGGGAGCTCAGGACGGGGGCGCCGAAGAGCACGGCGAGCGCCCACAGGTGCAGGCCGGAGACCGCCCAGGAGGCGAAGGCCCAGCCGATGGAGCGGCGGATCGCCCGGGGCGAGCCCTCGGCGGCACCGGCCGGGCGCCGGGCGATCCGCATGACCAGGGCCACCGACCGGTTGACCCAGCCCGGCCGGGCGACGGCCGCCGCCGCCAGCAGGACGAGGGGGGCGAAGATCCATGCCCGGACGCCGAGCGCGGCCGGGGCCACGAGCAGTCCGGCCGTGGCGCCGGTGGTCATCCCGACCACGAGGCCGAGCCCGAAGGCGGCGATCATCCGGTCGGGCGCGATACCGATGCCCTTGCCGAGCTGGATGTGGGCGAGGACGCCCCAGATCCGTCCCGGTACGAATTTGCTGATGACGCCGATGAAGAAGATCCGGGCGGCGTCCGTCGTCCGCACGGCCGGGCCGCCGTCCACGACGAGCACCTTCCACGACAGCATCGACAGCACCAGGCCCGCCGCGTTGGCCAGCAGGGCGGCGAGGAGCAGGAACACACCGCCGGGCCTGCCGGACGCCTCCGCCACCTCCGCACCCGCCCCGCGCAGCGAGCCGCCGACGGCGAAGGAGGCGGCGGCGATGAGGGCGACGGCACCGGTGAGGCGCAGGAGGCGGGTGCGCCGGGAGGCCGTCACGGGGCGACCGCCGCCTCGGAGCGCTCACGCCGCCGTCGCCGTACGGAGGGCCCGAAGCGGGGGTCCACCAGCCAGCGGACGCCGCCGTGCACGGCACCGAGCACCAGCGCCAGATGCACGGTGAAGTGGACGGCGGTGAACCAGAGGAGGAACGCCGGTCCCTTGCGCCGGGCCACGAAGCGGGAGAGCCCCGGGTCGGCGACGGCGAAGCCGACGGCACAGACGAGGGGCGCCAGCAGCAGCCAGGGAGTGAACAGGGCCAGCGGGAGCGTGGCCGGTACGAGCGCGGCGGCCAGCACTCCCGCGGTGCGGTTGGCCCGCAGCCCGCCGCCGCGCCGGCGCTCCACCGCGGCCACCGGGATGAGCAGTTGGGAGCGGCGGTACTGCTCGGCGAGCAGGGGCAGCAGCCGGTCCACGTCGTCGTGGCGGCCGACGACGGTCTCCGTGAGCCGGATGCGGTGGGTGGCGGCGAGCCGGTCGCTGTACTCCACGTCCTCGGAGTCGCGCAGATTCTCGTCGAAGGGGCCGGTCAGTTCGAAGACCCGGCGCTCGATCGCGGCCAGCGCGAAGAACGCGGTGCCCACGACGCCGACGCTGCGCCGGCGCCAGAAGTGCGCGTGCAGGACGTGGTAGGTCTCCACCGGGCCGTCGTCGAAGAGCGGTTCGGCGTCCAGGATGCCGTGCACACAGCCGGTCCCGGGGTCGCCGGTCAGCAGCGTGACGGCGTTCTCGATCGCGTCGGGGGCGAGCGCGATGTCGGAGTCGAGGAAGAAGAGGATCTCCCCGCGGCTCGCGGCGACACCCAGGTTCCGGGCCGCGGAGACCCCGCCGTTGTGCGGGCTGGCCACCAGGACGCAGGGGAACTCCCGGGCGATGTCCCGTGAGTTGTCGGTGCTGGCGTCGTCCACGACCACCACGTCGAGCGGGCTCAGGGTCTGGGCGTAGACCGATTCCAGGCAGGCGCGCAGGGTCTTCTCGTAGTTGTAGTTGGGGATGATCACGGACACGGTGGGGTGGTCCCGTGACATGTCGGTCCTTGTCCTTTCCGGTCGGGGAATCGGCGCGGGTCCGGGCGGCCGAGGGCGACCAGGTGCCAGCCCCCCGTCCCCGGCCCGGCGGTCAGGACGCCCAGGAGGAAGTCCAGCGCCGCCAGTTCGGCGTGGAGCGCGTCGGGGCACTCCATGAAGAGCGTGGCGGCCACTGCCCGGAGGGACCGCGCGGTGGCGTAGAGGTGGGCCGGGCCGCCGTCCCGCGGCGATGCCCCGGAGCGGTACGACCGCAGCCGGTCGGCCAGCTCGACGGCCGCCCGGCGATCAGGTCCCTCGGGCCCGGCGCGGACCAGCAGGGCGGTCACGAGGTACATGGAGGAGGCGGGTTCCGGGCGTCACCCCCAGGAGAAGCCGTTCAGTCGCCCGGAGGTGAGCACGATCGCGGACACGGTCACCGCGGCGCAGGCGACGGACAGGCGAAGCGTCATGGCGCGGAACGCACGCATGAGGGGGCTCCTTCTCGATAACAGCACGTGAATGTCGGGGACGGCGCCGAGCATGTCGCCCCGGCCGCCGCGAGGGCCATGTTTTCGGCCTGGCAGGGAGTTGCGGGGCAGCCCGCTGCCAGCGGGCGTACGCCGGGGCACCGACACACACCTGCGGCGATGCCGCGCTGGCAGGGAGCGGCCAGGCACCTTCAGGCCAGCGGCGGAACGACGCCCGCCGCGCCCGGGACGGCCCGCGCGGGGCGCCGCCGACGCGCGGATCCGCCGCCGCGCCCACATCCAACCTCTGGACTTGGTCTATACCTGCACAGGCTGTGGATCTAAGCTCACGCCCGGTATCCGCGGGACGTCCGGCGTCGGCGCCGACGTCCGCGGGGGGTCGCGAGAGCCACGCCTGTGGGGGGAGTACGTGATGTTTCAGGTACTGGGGATGGACGCGCGGACGGAATTCGTCTACCGCCTCGTCCTGGAGAGACCGGAACTGACGCTCGATGAGATCGTCCTGCGCCTGGGCTGGCCGGAGACCGAAGTGCGCGACGCCCTCGACCGTCTCGCCGAGCTCTGCCTGCTGGACCGGGACGGCGTGCAGGGCCCGGACGAGGAACCGCCCGTCTTCCGCGCCCTCGACCCGGCGGCCAGCCTGCCGTTCCTGCTCTCCCGCCGGGAGGCCGAACTCGCCCGCCAGCAGCGGAGCCTGGAGCTGGTGCGCGATGCCGTGTCCGCCCTCGCCACGCACCAGGACCGGCCCGCCGCCCGCGGCTATGACGTCATCAAGCGGCTGGAGGGGCTGGACGAGGTGCGTGAACGCCTCACGGAGCTGGCCGAGTTGGCGAGGATCGAATGCCTGTCGCTGCTGCCCGGCGGCGCCCAGTCCCCGGACACCCTGGCGGCCAGCAAACCGCTCGACCGGCAGGCGCTGGAGCGCGGGGTCCGGGTGCGCAGCATCTACCAGGACAGCTTCCGCAACGACCCGGGCACGCTGCGCTATGTGAACTGGCTCGGTGAACTCGGCGCCGAGAGCCGTACCCTTCCGGCGCTGCCTCTCATCATGGTCGTGGTCGACCGCGAGGTGGCCCTCGTCCCCCTGGATCCGGACGACCCCCGCGCGGGCGCCCTCGAACTGCGCAGCCGTGGTGCCGTCGCCGTGGCCCATCTGCTGTTCGAGGAGTACTGGGCCGCCGCCACCCCGCTCGGCCGGACCCCTCCGCGCGGCCCCCACGGCCTCACCCCGCAGGAGGACGAACTGCTGTCCCTGCTGGCGAAGGGGCACACCGACGCCACCGCGGCCCGGCGCCTGGGCGTCTCCCTGCGCACCGTACGCCGGATGAACGCGGAACTGACGGCCCGGCTGGAGGCGCGCAGCCGCTTCCAGGCCGGCGCGGAGGCCGTACGCCGAGGCTGGGTCTGAGCCGGACCCACCACGGACGAGCCGGACCCTCCGCAGATGGACCGGACCCCACCACGGATGAGCCGGCCCACGGATGGACCGGACCCCACCACGCGTGAACCGGACCCTCCACGCAGAGCCGGGCCGACGCGCAGGAACCGGATCACCCTCCCGGATGAATCGGACCGCGCGCCGGATGAACCGGACCGCGCCCGCGTACGTGACTCCCTCCGATACATCACCGTTGCCGGACGGCAATGCGGACAGGGGGACGCCGGCCGGCCGGCTCGCCCGGATTCCCTGCCCATGGCCACCGGCGGTCAGCGAGGGGACGGAGTCACCACATGCCAGAAGTCACCGAGGCGAAACCACCCACGGTCACCCCCATGAGAGTGGTGATCGCGCTCTGCCTCGTCGCGCCGTTCGTGGCGATGCTCTGGGTGGGTTCGTACGCGAAGGTCGAGCCGACGTTCATCGGCATCCCGTTCTTCTACTGGTACCAAATGCTCTGGGTGCTCATCTCGACCGCGCTGACGATGGTCGCGTACAAGCTGTGGCAGCGTGACCAGCGCGCCCGCAAGGGGGGTGTTTCCGCATGAAGGACGGCGTGAACGGCGTCGCGCTCGGCGTCTTCATCTTCTTCTTCCTGGCCGTCACGGTCATCGGTTTCCTGGCCGCCCGCTGGCGCAGGGCCGAGAACGAGGCGAGCCTGGACGAATGGGGTCTGGGCGGCCGGTCCTTCGGCACCTGGGTCACCTGGTTCCTGCTGGGCGGCGACCTCTACACGGCCTACACCTTCGTCGCCGTCCCTGCGGCGATCTACGCGGCGGGCGCGGCGGGCTTCTTCGCGGTTCCGTACACGATCCTCGTCTACCCGCTGATCTTCACCTTCCTGCCGCGTCTGTGGTCGGTGTCGCACAAGCACGGCTACGTCACCACCTCGGACTTCGTCCGCGGCCGTTTCGGCTCGAAGGGGCTCTCGCTGGCGGTCGCCGTCACCGGCATCCTCGCCACGATGCCGTACATCGCGCTCCAACTCGTCGGCATCCAGGCGGTATTGGACGTCATGGGCGTGGGCGGCGGGGAGACCACGCACTGGTTCATCAAGGACCTGCCGCTGCTCATCGCGTTCGCGGTGCTCGCCGCGTACACCTACTCGTCCGGGCTGCGCGCGCCCGCGCTGATCGCGTTCGTCAAGGACGGCCTGATCTACCTGGTCATCGTGGTGGCGATCATCTACATCCCGATCAAGCTGGGCGGGTTCGACGACATCTTCGCCAAGGCGGGCGAGGCGTTCGCGCAGAAGAACCCGGCGACCGGCCGGCCGCGCGGCGCCCTGGTCCCCGGCGAGATGGGCCAGTGGGGATACGCCACCCTGGCCCTGGGCTCGGCGCTGGCGCTCTTCATGTACCCGCACTCGATCACGGCGACGCTCTCCAGCCGCAGCCGTGAGGTGATCCGGCGCAACACCACGATCCTGCCGCTGTACTCGCTGATGCTGGGCCTGCTGGCGCTGCTCGGATTCATGGCGATCGCCGCCGGGGTCAAGGTGGACAACGGTCAGCTCGCCATCCCGCAGCTGTTCGAGAACATGTTCCCGGACTGGTTCGCTGGCGTGGCCTTCGCCGCCATCGGCATCGGCGCGCTGGTGCCCGCGGCGATCATGTCCATCGCCGCGGCCAACCTCTTCACCCGCAACATCTACAAGGACTTCCTGAGGCCGGACGCGACACCCGCGCAGGAGACGAAGGTCTCCAAGCTGGTCTCGCTGCTGGTCAAGGTCGGGGCGCTGGTCTTCGTGCTGACCATGGACAAGACGGTCGCGATCAATTTCCAGCTGCTGGGCGGCATCTGGATCCTCCAGACGATGCCGGCCCTGGTCGGCGGTCTGTTCACCCGGTGGTTCCACCGCTGGGCGCTGATCGCGGGCTGGGCGGTCGGCATGGTGTACGGGACGGTCGCCGCGTACGGCGTGGCCAGCCCCACGCAGAAGCACTTCGGCGGGTCCTCGAAGGAGATCCCGGGCATCGGTGAGATCGGCTACATCGGGCTGACGGCGTTCGTGCTGAACGTCGTCGTCGTGATCGTCCTGACCCTCGTCCTGAACGCGCTGAAGGCCCCGGCGGGGGTCGACGAGACCTCCCCCGCCGACTACACGGCGGACGTCGGCGACGCGGGCGTCCAGGCGAAGCTGCCGCCCGCGACGGTGGGTGCGCCGGGCGGTCACTGACCCCCGCAGCCGGGAAACGTGCGGGCCGTCACGTCTCCCCTGGAGGCGCGGCGGCCCGCACGCTTTCCGGTCCCCCGGACAACGACGCGGGAGCGGCCGGAACGGCCCCGTACGGCCCTCCCAGCGCGACGGGAAGCCCCTTCCCGGCCTGCCCCTGCCGGCCCTCCGGCCGACGCTCCGTCAGGGCTCAACACGCCTCGCGACACAACATGTGGGGGCTGCCTCATCGGGCGGCCCCCACATGTATGCTCGTGCTCGCTGTCGTCGCAGGGGAATCCGGTGCGAATCCGGAACTGTCCCGCAACGGTGTATTCAGTGTGCTTTTGCACACCCGAAGTCCGACGACCTGTCGACAGCGCGTCCGGCTCGACCGAACCGGACGCCAAGACGTCCGGGCCTCGCGGATGGGCCGGTGGACGCCGTACGCAGTGCTGTCCCGCTCCGGGCTTCGCGCTGCCCGGCTGCCCCCGCTCTCCGCCGGCCCCCAGCCGAGCGAGGGAAAGCCCAGTGACCATCGCGCCAGCCGATCCGGTTTCAGCCTCCGCCGTAGCCATCGAGGCGACGGAAGCCACGACCGACGCGCCGGGGACCGCACTCCTGCGGACCCTGACCGACCTCACCGTCGATCTGCCCGACACCGATCCCGGACGGGTCGCCGCCGCCGCGCTGCGCGGCCGCAACGCCCGGTCGGACGAGGCCGAGCTGCGTTCGCTGGCCACCGAGGCGGCCGCGGGCCTGATCTCCGAGGACCCCGCGTACTCCCGGCTCGCCGCCCGGCTGCTGACCCGTTCCATCGCCGACGAGGCCGCCGGACAGGGCGCGTTGTCGTTCTCCGCCTCGGTCGCCGTGGGACACCGCGAGGGCCTGATCGCCGACCGTACGGCCGCGTTCGTGGCGCTGCACTCCGCCGCGCTCGACGCGCTGGTCGAGCGGTCGCTGGCCGACGGCGCGGACGACCGCTTCGGCTACTTCGGGCTGCGGACGCTGCACAGCCGCTATCTGCTGCGCCACCCGCACACCCGCCAGGTCATCGAGACGCCGCAGCACTTCATGCTGCGGGTCGCGGCCGGTCTGGCCGAGGACGAGAGCGTGCGCGCGCTGGACGAGGTCGCGGCGCTGTACGGCCTGATGAGCCGGCTGGACTACCTGCCCTCCTCCCCCACGCTCTTCAACTCCGGCACCCGGCACCCGCAGATGTCCTCCTGCTATCTGCTGGACTCGCCCAAGGACGAGCTGGACTCGATCTACGACCGCTACCACCAGGTGGCGCGGCTCTCCAAGCACGCGGGCGGCATCGGCCTCTCGTACTCCCGTATCCGCGCCCGCGGTTCGCTGATCCGGGGCACCAACGGGCACTCCAACGGCATCGTGCCGTTCCTGAAGACGCTCGACGCCTCGGTCGCCGCGGTCAACCAGGGGGGCCGCCGCAAGGGCGCCGCCGCCGTCTATCTGGAGACCTGGCACGCGGACATCGAGGAGTTCCTGGAGCTGCGCGACAACACGGGCGAGGACCAGCGGCGTACGCACAACCTCAACCTGGCGCACTGGATCCCGGACGAGTTCATGCGCCGGGTCGACACGGACGGGCAGTGGTCGCTGTTCTCGCCCGCCGATGTGCCCGAGCTGGTGGACCTGTGGGGCGACGAGTTCGACGCGGCCTACCGTGCGGCGGAGGCGTCGGGGCTGGCCCGCAAGACGATGCCCGCGCGTGACCTGTACGGCCGGATGATGCGTACGCTCGCGCAGACCGGCCAGGGCTGGATGACGTTCAAGGACGCCTCCAACCGGACGGCCAACCAGACCGCCGAGCCGGGCCGCGTGGTCCACTCGTCGAACCTGTGCACCGAGATCCTCGAAGTCACCGACGACGGCGAGACGGCCGTCTGCAACCTCGGCTCGGTCAACCTGGGGTCGTTCGTCGTGGACGGGTCCATCGACTGGGAGCGGCTGGACGCCACCGTGCGCACCGCCGTGACCTTCCTGGACCGGGTCGTCGACATCAACTTCTACCCGACCGAGCAGGCCGGGCGCTCCAACGCCCGCTGGCGCCCGGTGGGCCTGGGCGCGATGGGCCTCCAGGACGTCTTCTTCCAGCTCCGGCTGCCCTTCGACTCCCCCGAGGCACGGGCCCTGTCGACGCGGATCTCCGAGCGCATCATGCTCGCCGCGTACGAGGCGTCCTGCGACCTCGCCGAGCGCTCCGGCCCGCTCCCGGCCTGGGCCGAGACCCGCACCGCGCGCGGGGTGCTGCACCCCGACCACTACGACACCGCGCTGAACTGGCCGGAGCGCTGGGAGGCCCTGCGCGCCCGTGTCGCGAAGAGCGGGATGCGCAACTCGCTGCTCCTGGCCATCGCGCCGACCGCCACGATCGCCTCGATCGCCGGGGTGTACGAGTGCATCGAGCCGCAGGTCTCCAACCTGTTCAAGCGCGAGACGCTCAGCGGTGAGTTCCTCCAGGTCAACGCCTATCTGGTGGACGAGCTGAAGCAGCTCGGCGTCTGGGACGCCCGGACCCGTGAGGCGCTGCGCGAGGCGAGCGGTTCGGTGCAGGGCTTCGCCTGGATCCCCGAGGAGGTGCGGGCGCTGTACCGCACCGCGTGGGAGATCCCGCAGCGCGGACTGATCGACATGGCGGCGGCGCGTACGCCGTTCCTCGACCAGAGCCAGTCGCTGAACCTGTTCCTGGAGACGCCGACGATCGGCAAGCTCTCCTCGATGTACGCGTACGCCTGGAAGCAGGGGCTGAAGACGACGTACTACCTGCGCTCGCGCCCGGCGACCCGGATCGCCCGTGCCGCGTCCGGTTCCGCGTCCGCCGCCGCCCCCATTCCCGTACAGCAGGCCCAGGCTCCCGACGCGGACGCCATCGCCTGCTCCCTGGAAAACCCCGAGTCCTGCGAGGCCTGCCAGTAATGAGCTCCAACGACACCAAGAACCTGCTCGACCCGGGCTTCGAACTGACCCTGCGGCCGATGCGCTACCCGGACTTCTACGAGCGCTACCGGGACGCGATCAAGAACACCTGGACGGTGGAGGAGGTCGACCTCCACTCCGACGTCGCCGACCTCGCCAAGCTCTCCCCCGGCGAGCAGCACATGATCGGCCGGCTGGTGGCGTTCTTCGCGACCGGTGACTCGATCGTCTCCAACAACCTCGTGCTGACGCTGTACAAGCACATCAACTCCCCCGAGGCGCGGCTGTATCTGTCGCGGCAGCTCTTCGAGGAGGCCGTGCACGTCCAGTTCTATCTGACGCTGCTCGACACGTATCTGCCCGACCCGGACGACCGGGCGGCGGCGTTCGACGCGGTCGAGGAGATCCCCTCCATCCGCGAGAAGGCGCAGTTCTGCTTCAGGTGGATGGATTCGGTCGAGAAGATCGACCGGCTGGAGACGAAGGCGGACCGCCGCCGCTTCCTGCTGAACCTGATCTGCTTCGCGGCGTGCATCGAGGGGCTGTTCTTCTACGGCGCCTTCGCGTACGTCTACTGGTTCCGCTCGCGCGGCCTGCTGCACGGCCTCGCCACGGGCACCAACTGGGTGTTCCGTGACGAGACCATGCACATGAACTTCGCGTTCGAGGTCGTGGACACCGTCCGCAAGGAGGAGCCGGAACTCTTCGACGACGCGCTCCAGCAGCAGGTCACCGACATGCTGAAGGAGGCCGTCGAGGCGGAGCTGCAGTTCGGCCGCGACCTGTGCGGCGAGGGCCTGCCCGGCATGAACACGGAGTCGATGCGCCAGTACCTGGAGTGCGTGGCCGACCAGCGGCTCACCCGCCTCGGCTTCCCCCCGCTGTACGGCTCGGAGAACCCGTTCTCGTTCATGGAGCTCCAGGGCGTCCAGGAGCTGACGAACTTCTTCGAGCGCCGCCCGTCCGCCTACCAGGTGGCGGTGGAGGGCTCGGTCGGCTTCGACGACGACTTCTGAGCGGTCCGCCGGGCCGGGTCAGATCCTGGCCCAGCTTCTGAGGTGGGGGCGCCGCGTGGCCGTGACCGGCTGCGCGGCGCCTGCCGTTCGCGGGGGTTCGGTCTCGCGTGCCCGTTCCGCCTCTCTCAGCTCACGGTCGATGCGGCGTTCACGGGCGAGCCCGACGAACGTCGGCAGCAGGAAGAGGGCGAAAACGACCGTAATGCCCAGGTAGTTCAGGAATGTGTTCATGCCCCTACTCTCGTCCGTGCGGACGGATCGCGGCAGTGGCAGGACTGTCATACAGCATCGAATTACTGCCACACTGCCGTCATGCTGAAAAATGTCGCCGTCCTGCTGCTCGACGAGGTCCACCCCTTCGAACTCGGCGTGCTGTGCGAGATCTTCGGACTCGACCGCAGCGACGAGGGCCTGCCGGTGCACGATTTCGCGGTGGTCTCGGCGGAGGGCCCCGAGCTGCGGACGCACGCCGGGTTCACCATCAGCACGCCCCACGGCCTGGACCGCCTGGAGGAGGCCGACCTCATCGCCGTACCGGCGGGCAGTCATTTCATGGAGCGGGAGTATCCGCAGGAGGTCCTGGACGCGCTGCGCCGGGCCGTGGAACGCGGCGCACGGGTGCTGAGCGTCTGCTCCGGCGCGTATGTCCTCGGCGCGGCCGGACTGCTGGACGGCCGCCGCTGCACCACCCACTGGCGGCACGCCGACGAGCTGGCCCGACGCTTCCCCGAGGCCGTCGTGGAGCCGGACGTGCTGTACGTGGACGAGGGGCCGATCATCACCTCGGCGGGCACCGCCGCCGGGATCGACGCCTGTCTGCATCTGGTCCGCCAGGCGCACGGCCCCGATGTCGCCAACGCCATCGCCCGCCGCATGGTGGTGCCACCGCACCGCGACGGCGGCCAGGCGCAGTACATCCAGCGCCCGCTGCCCCGCACCAGGTGCGACACGGTCGGCGACACCCTCGCCTGGATGGAGCGCCACCTCGACCGGGAGATGACCGTCGAGCAACTGGCCGGCCTGTCCCACATGTCCCCGCGCACGTTCGCGCGCCGCTTCCAGCAGGAGACGGGGACCACCCCGTACCGCTGGCTGCTGCGGCAGCGGGTGCTGCTGGCCCAGCACTTGCTGGAGACCTCGGACGAGACCATGGACACGATCGCCGGACGGACCGGCTTCGGCAACGCGGCGGCGCTGCGCCATCAGTTCGTACGGGCCCTCGGGACGACCCCGAACGCCTACCGCCGCACCTTCCGCGGTCCGGCCGCGCTCTCCGAGGCCGTCTGATCCATCGCGGCAGCCGCATACGGGGCCGCGCACCGGCCCGCACACGGCTGCCGCGCGCACGAAGGGGCCCCGCTCGCACGGGGCCCCTCGCTCACCGCCCTGTCAGATGCCGCAGCCGGACGCCGACCAGAAGTGGCTCGGACCCTGGTTGACGTGCACGTGGTCGCCGTGGCCGGGGTACCCGGGGCCGAGGATCCCGTTGAAGCCGTGATTGCGGGCCTGCTTGGCGAGGGTGCACAGGGAGTGCGGCCCGGCGCCGAGGTCGGCCGCGTCACCGTACATATGACGGCTGTTGGCGGCTCCGCCGACGGCCGCGTTGCAGGGGGCGGAGCGGAATCCGCTGGTGACGCGGATGGACTGGTCACCGAGGGCGTGCCGCAGGGCCTCCAGCTTCCACATGGTGCTCAGGGCGTTGGCCTTGGCCGTACCCGCGGCGACCGCCCCACCGGCCCAGGTGCTGTTGCAGGTGTTGTGCTCGCCGTACGTGAAGTGGACCGGCGTGCAGTCGTTGTCCTGGAGCTCGTAGAGCTTGGCCTGGGTGGCCGGGCCCGCGACACCGTCGGCGGCCAGACCGTAGGCGGCCTGGAAGCGCTTCACCGCGGCGGTGGTGGCCGGGCCGTACGAACCGTCGAGGGCGAGCACGGAGTTGTACCCGGGGTAGCCGGCGACCCGGATCTGGAGCTGGACGACGTCGTTGCCGGTGGCGCCGGGCGAGAGCGTGCGGGACCAGGTGTAACAGCCGTCGGCCTGCGCGGTACCGGCGGTCAGGAACACCCCGCCCAGGGTGAATGCAATGGTCATGACAAGGCCGAGCAGGACGCGCGCGGTGCGTCTGAGCATGGGGGGACTCCCTATCACCGGATGATGTTCAGGCGAGCCTGGCCCAGGAGTCGACGCGCGTCAACTCCCTCTGGAAAAGCGACAGTTACCTGCCACGAAGTCATCCCGGATGCCGGGCCGCGCGACTGCGCGCCCCCCGGCCCGGCAGTCTCCGCACCGCTCCCGCCGCTCCCGCCGCCCTGCGGTCTTGCGGTCTTGCGGTCCCGCCGCCCCGCCGCCCTGCGGTCCTGCGGTCCTGCGGTCAGGAAAGCGACGGGGGTCCGCCGCCGTCGCCGGCCACGGACCCCCGCCCCACTGCCTCACGACGTCAGCCGTTCGCGACGACCTCGTAGCGCGGGGTGCCCTCTTCCATCTGCCGCAGCGCGTCCTTGCGGTCACGCTTGGAGAGCCGGTCGATGTACAGATAGCCGTACAGGTGGTCCGTCTCGTGCTGGAGGCAGCGCGCGAAGTACCCGTCGCCCCGCACCTTGACCGGGTTGCCCTTGGCGTCCTGGCCGCGCACCACCGCGTAGTCCGGGCGGGCCAGCGACGCGTACGCCGTCGGAACCGAGAGGCAGCCCTCGTTGGAGTCGTCCAGCACCCGCGCCTCGGGCGGCAGCTCGTCCAGCACCGGGTTGCAGATGGCGCCCACGTGCCGCACACCGTCGTCGTCCGGGCAGTCGTAGACGAAGACCTTGAGGTCGACGCCGATCTGGTTGGCGGCCAGGCCCACGCCCTCCGCCGTCCGCTGGCTGGCGAACATGTCGTCGATCAGCTGCGCCAGCTCGTCGCCGAACTCGGTGACGTCCCGGCACTCCTTGTGGAGCACCGGGTTGCCCACGACCGTGATCGGACGAGAGGTGCCCCGCTCGCGGTACGCCGCCTCGCGCGCCTCGCAGTCCTCGGTGTCCACGACGAACCCTTCGTCGTCCACGCTGATCTGCTCGTCCGTCTCCTGCTGCGACATGTCCGCCGTACGCCTTCCTGCAAAACCTGATACTCGGGAAACCCGGAACCCCGGGAAACTCGGGAGACTCGGGAGAATCAGCACCGCGATCGGTGCCCGTACAGCCTACGGGCACCGCTCAGCAGACTTCTTCGAGATCCCGCCATTCCCGGCTGTCCGGACTGTCCGCGACCCAGCCGTCCAGCAGCCCGCGCACCAGCCCGGCGGGTGCCGCGAGACCGCACTCGCGCTCCGGGACCCACAGGTCACCGGCGGTGCGATGGCCCAGCGGCCCGGGGTGGCCCGGCTCACTGTGGTCGTGCGGGTCCAGATGCTCGCCGTCGCCCTCGTCACTCTCCATCCGGCTCTCCGAGCAGGCCCGGCACAGCAGCCGTACGGAGGACGACCAGTCCTCGGCGGCGAACCCGGCGTCCGAGGCCAGCTGCTCCAGCGCGTCCCGGTCCTCCTCGGTGGCCGCCTCCAGCAGCACCACCCAGGTGGGCACGGGCGACGGCGCCCACAGCTCGATCTCGTCGAAGACCGGGTACGAGGGCCCGGCGGCGGTGACCCGCTCACCGTGCGGCACCCCGTCGTGCAGGACGACCTCGCCCCAGCGCCGCCCGGAGGACGGCAGCGGGATCGACAGCACTTCCATCCGGGCCGGATCGAGTCTGCGGCCCCAGACGACCTCGGCCTCGCCCTCCGGCGACAGCCGTACCGCCGCGCTGCCCAGCTCCATGCCGGTCGGCTCGGTGTTCGACGCCGCGTTGTGCTGACCGCTGCCCGGCACCTTGAGGCCGTACGCCTGCCAGGCCCGGCGCGCCAGTGGCCAGTCCTGGAGCGCGGTGGCCGCGATCCCGACATTCCACCAGTCAGGGGCTCCGGACTCCCGGTCGAGCAGGGCGACGGCCCGCAGGCCGGCCGCTCTCGCCTGCTCCCAGTCGTGCCGGAACTTGTGCAGCAGCGCGAGATTGAACCAGGACTCGGAGAGCCAGGGCTCCAGGTCCGCCGCGCGCGTCAGCAGCGCCCCCGCGTCCTCGTACCGGCCGTCGCCGATCAGCGTGAACGCGCGGTCCGTGGCCTGCCGCCAAGACGCGGATGGCCGATGCCGTACCTTCCCGAAGATCCTCACGATTCCCGCCTGTCCCGACTGGACACCCTCTTTTTCTGCTCTGCTTTCGCATCCAACCATGCCCGGCCGGACGCCCGCTCATTACCCATGGGTTACCCACCCCGGACCGGCGTCAGACCATCGCGGGCCAGGACTCTCGCCAGCGCTTCCACCACCTGCGGCTGGTGGTCGTGGCCGGTGCCGAGCCGCAGCCGCTCCAGCGCGCCGAGCGGCCCGCTGACGCCTTCCCCGCACAGGTCGTCGTATGCGTTGGCCGTTCTGACGATCCGGGCGCTCAACGGCTGCTCACGGTACGGATCCGCCTGCCGCTCCACCACCGCGGCGACCTTCGGGTCCACCCCGGTCTGCCGGACCACGGCCCCGCCGAGCAGCGCGATCCGGCGTTGCTCGACGGTGGGAAGGGTGGCGGTCGCCCCGTCGGCCACCGGGTCGACGAGGGAGAGCTGCCCGATGTCGTGCATCAGCGCCGCGTACTCCAGCACGGTCAGCTGCGCCCCCGACAGACCCAGCTCCCGCCCGACGGCGGTGGCCAGCCCGGCGACCCTGCGGGCATGCCCGTGCGGGGTGTATCCGGCGACCTCGGTGGAGCGGGCGAGCGAGGCGATGGTCTGCCCGTAGGTCGTGCGGACGGCCGCGTACCGCCGGAAGGAGACCTGCGTCAGCAGCAGCGGTACGCAGACGACGGGCAGCGCCCACAGCCCGGCGGCGGCGACCCCGAGCGCCAGCACCGCACCGGTCGCGCAGACCGCCGAGCCTATGCCGGGCAGGCCGCGCAGCTCGTCGCGGAGCAGCGGACCGTATGGATGGCGCGTGCGGGAGCGGGCCAGGAGGGCGGCGAGCACGGCGTCGCACAGGGCGGTCAGCACGAGCAGCAGGAGCAGGAAGAGGGCGAAGTACGGGCCCTCGCCGAACCGGCGCACCACCTCGCCCGAGTTGTGGAGCGGCTGGAAACAGACCGCGGCGAAGAGGACGGACAGGACCCGCCGGGCCGGCCGGTCGAGATCGAGCCCGCGGCCACGGGCCGGGCGGGGCACCGCGGCGACGAGCTGTGCCACGACCACGACGACGATCACCTGGAGGATCCCGTGCGTGGTGGGTTCCCCGCCGCTGCGTCCGAGGAGGGCGTACCCGAGCGCCCCGGCGGCCCCCAGGGGCGCGGGCTCCCGTTCGCCCGGGAGCGAGCCCCAGCGGGCCGGCTCGCCGACGGTGATGAGGAGGCAGAAGGCGAGGGCGTGGCCCGGTTCGGCCACGCCCGCCCCCAGGGTGTGGCCGAACCCGGCGAGGGCGAGCGCGAGGGCGGCACCGCGGACGGCGAGGACGGCCGGGGGCTGCCGCGACCCGGGGAAGCGGCTCATCCGGACCGGTCCGGCGACGCGTCGAGCCCGGCTGCCGTCCTGCCGGGCCCGGCCCGCGGACCGTCGCGCCCCGCCCTCGCCCCCTGGCGCGGCACCGGAGCCGGCACCGTCTGCTCGTCGGCGGTGACGGTCGTCGCCGCGCCGGACCAGCCGTGCCGGTCCAGGGCCCGCGCCAGCGCCCCCACCATCCGCGGGTCGAACTGGCTGCCCGCGCACCGCCGCAGCTCCGCCACCGCGGCCGGGACGGGCCGCCCGCGCCGGTAGGAGCGGGTCGAGGTCATCGCGTCGAAGGCGTCGGCGACCGCGACGACCCGGGCGGACTCGGGGATACGAGCGCCGCTGAGCCCGTAGGGGTAGCCGCTGCCGTCGAGCCGTTCGTGGTGGTGCAGGATCGCGGCGCGCGCCTCGTCCAGGAAGCCGATGCCCCGGACGATCTCGTGTCCGTACTCGGGATGGAGCTCGATGACCCGGCGCTCCTCGGGGGTGAGCGGCCCGTCCTTGCGCAGTACCCGGGTCGGGACGCCCAGCTTGCCGACGTCGTGCAGGATCCCGGCGAACCGGAGCGCTTCGATCCGGCTCGCCTCCATACCGAGCTCGCGGGCGATCATGACGGAGGCCAGGCCGACCCGTTCGCTGTGTCCGCGGGTGTACTTGTCCTTGATGTCGACGGCCTGCACGAGCGCCCGGATGGTGGCGCGGTGCGCGGCGTGTTCTCGGTGGTACTGGGCGAAGACCCAGCAGGAGAGGTACATCGGCAGCAGCACGACGAGCGCGGCCGGCGGCCCGTACGAGCTGCGCCACAGGACCGCCATCATCAGCCCGGCCAGCGCGTGCACCAGGTGCGGTCCCAGCGAACGGCACAGCAGCCCGCGCCAAGCGCGGCGGAGCGGCAGCCGCTCCGCGGCCACCAGGATGGCGCCGTCCAGGGTGGTCAGGACGAGGCTGAAGACGAGAGCGGCGGCGCAGGCGGGCAGCAGCGCGTACGGGAATCCGGGCACCGCCTCCGGACCCTCGCCGCCCCCGAGCGTGGCCGGGCCGCCGAGAGCGGCGTGGACGGACGAGGTGGCCCAGACGGTGACGGCGAGCTGGGCGGCCCGCCAGATCCGCCGGACGGCCATCGGCGGCTTCTCCACCCGTCCGGCCAGCGAGCCGGGCACCGCGACCAGGGCGGCGACGGCCGGCGGCAGCAGGAACGCGGCGGCGAGCAGCAACGGAAAGAACGATCCGGCACCGACCGGCGCGGAGCTGCCGAAGAAGGGGCAGCGGCCGGGAAGTTCACAGACGAGACAGAGCGCGGTGAGGAGAGCCGACGTCTGCCAGGGAACGGCAGTCCCGGGCGCCGTCGCCGGCAGGGCGCAGAGGGCGGCGCAGAGCACCGTGGCCAGAATCAGCGCGCGCGCCGCGCCCGGTGTGCCCCTCACGTCCGCACCCGCCCCCCAGCCTGGTCAATGAAGGCGCCAGGCTAGCGAGTTGGGAGGCCCGTCGAGCCCCAACGGGTCCGATTAGCGCATTCGGGTGACACGACGTTCGGGTGACGCGAAGGAGGGCGCGCCGCGAATGTCGCGGCACGCCCTCACCCGTACAGCGGCCGGCTGCCGCCGCTGTCGCTCGCTGTCACTCCGTGGCGGCCGTCGAGCGGTCGGATCCGCCGATCGTCACATCCTGGTCGGGCACGGCCTGTCCGGCACGGATCAGATCGATCCGGCCCATGACCTTGGACCGCAGGTCGGTCGGGACGTCGTCCTGACCGCAGCAGCGCTTGACCAGCTTCTTCACGGCCTGCTCCAGGCCGTACTTCTCCAGGCACGGGGAGCACTCCTCGAAGTGCACCTCGAACTTGGTGCAGTCGCCCTCGGGCATCTCACGGTCGAGGAACTCGTAGAGATGGTCGAGAACCTCTGAGCAATCCGTCTCGTGCGGCTCTCCGCAGCTCATGAGGCCGAGCCTTTCCGATCGTCCGACTCACCGGCAGCGGCACCGGCCGGGACGAGCCCGCGCTCGCGGGCGTAGTCCTCCAGCATGCCGCGCAGTTGACGGCGGCCGCGGTGCAGTCGGGACATCACCGTACCGATAGGAGTCCCCATGATGTCCGCGATCTCCTTGTACGCAAAGCCCTCTACGTCGGCGAGATACACGGCGATGCGGAACTCTTCGGGGATCGCCTGGAGCGCGGACTTCACATCGGAGTCCGGCAGGTGGTCCAGGGCCTGGGACTCCGCCGAACGCAGACCGGTCGACATGTGCGACTCGGCACGCGCCAGCTGCCAGTCCTCGATCTCCTCGGCGGCACTGCGCTGGGGCTCGCGCTGCTTCTTGCGGTACGAGTTGATGAAGGTGTTGGTGAGAATGCGGTACATCCACGCCTTGAGGTTCGTACCCTCACGGAACTGGTGGAAGGACCCGTACGCCTTGGCATACGTCTCCTGGACCAGGTCCTCGGCGTCGGCGGGGTTGCGCGTCATGCGCAGTGCCGCCGAGTACATCTGGTCGAGAAAACCGAGGGCGTCCCGCTCGAAACGCGCGTTGCGCTCGGCGGTCGTCTCCTCCGCGCGGCCGTCGTCGGTCCCTGTGTCGGTCCCAGTGACCGGACCCACCTCCTCCAACGATGTGGCGGAGCCGAAACCGGACCCGCTCGCCTCGGAGAATAGTCGACCTTGCCTGGAGACGGGCTGTCGATCCGATCCGCTCAGCGCCCGCTCGGGAGTGGTCCTGGCCGCGTGCAGCACCGTCCACTCCAGATCAGCGGCGTTCGAGCGGCGCGGGCAGATGGTCGAACCCATGCGACAGACTCCCTCTCCACGTACGACGTACTTGTACCGACGTCCCGAACAACAGTGGTCCCGCACCACGCATTCCCGCGACGTACGTCACACGGGGCGTGCGTCACACGAGTGAGGACAGCCACCCGGTCACGGCCTTCGTCAGGATGCCCATCGCCTGATCCTCGGTCAGGCCGGACCGCTTCGGTACGGCGAAGCCATGGTCCCCGTACGGCACCTCGGCCAGCTCGTAGGGGCCCTGAGGGAACTCGGCGGGCCGCCCGAACGGATCGTTGCCGCCCTGCACCACCAGGGTGGGTACGCCCGCCCCCAGCAGCTCGTCCGCCCGGGACTTCTCCGGCCTGCCCGGCGGGTGCAGCGGGAAGCTGAGCGCGAGGACGGCGTGGGCGCCGAGCTCCGTCGCCGTCCGGCACGCCACCCGGGCCCCGGCGCTGCGCCCTCCGGCCACGACCGGCAGTCCGGGCCCGGTGAGCGCGGGCCACACTCCGCGCCACCCGGTGTCCAGGGTCTTCGGCGCGGGGGCCAGCTTCTTGCCGGCCACCCGCCAGGGCTGCTCCACCAGGGCGACGGTCACCCCGTGGGACGGCAGCGCGGCGGCCAGCGCCTTGAGGTCACGGGCCTCGATGCCACCGCCCGCGCCATGACTGACGGCCAGCACCAGACGGGCGTCTTTCGCGGGATGCCAGGTGATCCTGGCGTCGCCCGCCCCGGTGACGACTTTCTGCACGCTCTCTGTACGGCTCACGCGGCCCATCCTGCCCCGCCGTCCGGCCGCGACCGGAACGCCGCTGTCAGAACAGCGTGGCGACCTCCGGCGCCGCCAGCTCCTCCAGCAGCTCGGGGCCGTTGTTGCGCACGTTGCTCACCGCGGTGGCCACCGGGTAGGCCCGCATCAGCCCGCCGGGCGGCGGGGAGAGCAGCCCCCGCAGCTCCTCGACATCGGTGCGCGACGGGTCCAGCCAGGCGTCCCAGCGGTCCGGGGTCAGCATCAGCGGCATCCGGGGGTGGATCTCGGCGAGGGTGGCCGGGCCCTCGGCGGGGGCGACGGCCAGCGGCGTGGTCTCCGCCTCGGTGGTGATCACGGAGCAGGTCACCCACCAGGCCAGCGGATGGTCGTCGGGCAGGGTCCGGTCGCG
Source organism: Streptomyces sp. TSRI0281 (assembly GCF_001905125.1). Lineage (GTDB taxonomy): Bacteria > Actinomycetota > Actinomycetes > Streptomycetales > Streptomycetaceae > Streptomyces. Next base: position 155,580 of record NZ_LWLE01000001.1, read on the forward strand.
CCAGAACTCGTACAGGCCCGCCATCGCGAAGACCGAACCGTCGGCGGGCCTCACGAAGTACGGCTGCTTGCGCGGCCGCTTCTTCTTGCCGGTCTCCTCCAGCTGCCGCTCCTCGGAGCCCGTGACCCACTCGTAGTAGCCGTCGGCGGGCAGGATGCAGCGCCGCTGGACGAAGGGGCGGCGGAAGGACGGCTTCTCGTGCACGGTCTCCGCACGGGCGTTGATCATGCGGGCGCCGCCCTCGGGGGACTTCGCCCAGGAGGGCACGAGTCCCCACTTCAGGGCACGCAGCTGGCGAACCGGACGTTGATCGTCTGCGTCCTTCACAGGACGTTCCAGTACCGCGTAGACCTCTTTGGTCGGTGCCACGTTCCAGTCGGGCTCAAGGGTCTCGGTGGGTTCCCACTTCTCGACCTCGAAGAGCCCGGTCAGATCCTCGGGCCGCCGACTCGCTGCAAACCGTCCACACATAAGTGCCAGACTGCCACGACCTCCCGCCCCGACCGCAAGGAGCCGCCCGGCCAATGAACGCCACCGAACTGGGCGATCTGTGGGATCGCGTCTTCGGCACCCAGCCCGCGCCCGAGCAGTGGCTGGTGGTCGTGACGGCCACCGCCGCCCTCGTCGCGGTCGTGCCGAACCTCATATGGCGGCTCTCGCGCAACGCGATCACCATCGCGCACGAGGGCGGCCACGGACTGATGGCCCTGCTCACCGGCCGCCGGCTCTCCGGTATCCGGCTGCACTCGGACACCAGCGGGCTGACCGTGAGCCGCGGCCGGCCGACCGGGATCGGCATGATCCTCACCGCGGCGGCCGGCTACACCGCGCCGTCGCTGCTGGGCCTGGGCGGCGCGTGGCTGCTGGCCGACGGCAGGATCACGCTGCTCCTGTGGGTGGCCACCGCGCTGCTCGCCGCGATGCTGGTGATGATCCGCAATGTGTACGGGGCCCTGACCGTGATCCTCACGGGCACGGTCTTCCTGCTGGTGTCCTGGCTGACCTCGGCCGCCGTGCAGTCGGCGTTCGCGTACGCGGTGGTGTGGTTCCTGCTGCTCGGCGGCGTGCGCCCACCGTTCGAGCTGCAGTCCAAGCGGCGGCACGGCGGTGCGCCGGACTCCGACGCGGACCAACTGGCGCGGCTCACCGACGTCCCGGCGGCGCTGTGGCTCTTCTTCTTCCACGCGGTGTCGCTCTGCTCACTGATCGGCGGGGGGCGCTGGCTGCTGGGTCTGTGACGGCCACCGGCTCGGTCGCCCGGGGCCGGTGGCCGCCGGGTGGCCGCCGGGGCCGCCGGGTGGCCGCACAGCTTTTCCGCGGCCACCGGGTCCGTCGGGGCGGAGGACGCCCCGCGGTAGGTACCACGTCGGTATTACGCCCCGGTTTTCGCCTGTTTGTTCAGGATCCGGGTTTGCGCTGAGCCACTAAAGTGAGGGCCATGACCGAAAGTTCCGTGCACCCCGCCCTCTGGCCCGCCCCCCACGCGAGCGGAGCCGTCGACGCGACCGTCACCGTGCCCGGATCGAAATCGGTCACCAACCGGGCACTCGTCCTCGCCTCCCTCTCCGCCGAACCGGGCTGGCTGCGCCGCCCGCTGCGCTCCCGCGACACCCTGCTGATGGCCCAGGCGCTGCGCGCGATGGGCGTCGGCATCGAGGAGACGGTGTCCTCCAGCTCCATCGGCACGAGCGGCCCGGACAGCTCCGGCGAGGCATGGCGGATCATCCCGGCGGGACTGCACGGCCCGGCCACGATCGATGTCGGCAACGCCGGGACGGTCATGCGCTTCCTGCCGCCGGTCGCCACCCTCGCGGACGGGCCGGTCCGCTTCGACGGAGACCCCCGCTCGTACGAGCGCCCGCTGAACGGCGTGATCGACGCCCTGCGGGTGCTGGGCGCCCGGATCGACGACGACGGGCGCGGCGCGCTGCCGCTGACCGTGCACGGCGGGGGTGCGCTGGACGGCGGCCCGGTGTCGATCGACGCCTCCTCGTCCTCCCAGTTCGTCTCGGCGCTGCTGCTGTCCGGGCCCCGGTTCAACCAGGGCGTGGAGGTGCGGCACACGGGTTCCGCCCTCCCCTCGATGCCGCACATCCGGATGACGGTCGACATGCTGCGGGCCGTCGGCGCCCAGGTGGACGAGCCGGAGACGGGCGGCGAGCCGAACGTCTGGCGGGTCTCCCCGTCCGCGCTGCTGGGCCGCGACCTGACGATCGAGCCGGACCTGTCCAACGCGCAGCCGTTCCTGGCCGCCGCGCTGGTCACCGGGGGCCGGGTCACCGTCCCCGACTGGCCGGAGCGCACCACGCAGCCCGGTGACGCGCTGCGCGAGATCTTCACCGCGATGGGCGGCAGCTGCGAGCTCACCGAGCGCGGGCTCACCTTCACCGGCTCCGGCCGCATCCACGGCATCGACGTGGACCTGAGCGAGGTGGGCGAGCTGACCCCGGGCATCGCGGCCGTCGCGGCGCTGGCCGACTCCCCCTCCACGCTCAGCGGCGTCGCGCATCTGCGGCTGCACGAGACGGACCGGCTGGCCGCGCTGACCAAGGAGATCAACGAGCTCGGCGGCGATGTCACGGAGACCGCCGACGGTCTCCACATCCGGCCGCGACCGCTGCACGGAGGCGTCTTCCACACGTATGACGACCACCGGATGGCCACGGCCGGATCGATCATCGGCCTCGCCGTCCCAGGAGTGGAGATCGAGAACGTGGGCACGACCGCCAAGACCCTGCCGGACTTCCCGGACATGTGGACCGGAATGCTCGGGGCCTGAGGACATGCGCCGCTACGGCAAGAACCCCGACGAGGACGACATCCGCGTCCGCCCCAACCGCAAGGGCAACCGGCCCCGTACGCACACCCGCCCCAAGCACGAGGACGCCCAGGACGGCATGGTCCTCACCGTCGACCGGGGCAGACTCACCTGCCTCGTCGACGGCCGTACGGTGATGGCGATGAAGGCCCGCGAGCTGGGCCGCAAGGCCGCCGTGGTGGGCGACACCGTCTCCATCGTCGGCGACCTGTCCGGCGACAAGGACACCCTCGCCCGCATCGTCCGCATCGGTGAGCGCCGCTCGGTGCTGCGGCGGACCGCGGACGACGACGACCCGTACGAGCGGGTGGTCGTCGCCAACGCCGACCAGTTGGCGATCGTCACGGCGCTCGCCGATCCGGAACCCCGCCCGCGCATGATCGACCGCTGTCTGGTAGCGGCGTACGACGGCGGGCTCACCCCGCTCCTGGTGCTCACCAAGTCCGACCTGGCCTCGCCGGACAAGCTGCTGGAGACCTACACACCGCTCGGTGTCCCGTACATCGTCACCAGCCGCGAGGAACTGGAGAGCGGCGACGCGGCCGACCTGGTGCGCGAGCAGCTGAACGACCGGATCACCGCGTTCGTCGGGCACTCCGGCGTGGGGAAGACCACCCTGGTCAACGCCCTCGTCCCGAAGGACCGGCGGCGGACGACCGGTGTCGTCAACGCGGTCACCGGGCGCGGCCGGCACACCACCACATCAGCGCTCGCGCTGCCACTCCCCGGCGGCCGGGGCTGGGTGGTGGACACCCCCGGCGTGCGCTCCTTCGGGCTGCACCACGTCGACCCGTCACGCGTCATCAACGCGTTCCCCGACCTGGAGCCCGGCACCGAGAACTGCCCGCGCGGCTGCACCCACGACGAGAACCAACCGGAATGCGCGCTGGACGCCTGGGTCGCCGAGGGGCACGCCGATCCGGCGCGGCTGTACTCGCTGCGGCGGCTGCTCGCCACACGGGAGCGGCGCGAGGGCGACTGAGGCCCTTGCCCGGAGCGGGCCGGAACGGGCCGGTTCCGCGCCGCGCGGCTCGCGCACGTTTGCGAGTCACCAAGGACTGGTAAAGGCATACTCGCACCGAGCGGGACGAGGGCGTCACCTACGTGGGAGGCAACTGACGATGGCGTGGCTGCTGGTCGTGGTCGCAGGACTGCTGGAGACCGGCTTCGCCGTGTGTCTGAAGCTCAGCCATGGATTCACCCGGCTCTGGCCGACGATCGCGTTCTGTGCGTTCGCGCTCGGCAGCTTCGGGCTGCTGACGCTGGCGCTGAAGAAACTCGATGTCGGTCCGGCGTACGCGGTGTGGACCGGAATCGGCGCGGCCGGTACGGCGATCTACGGAATGATCTTCCTCGACGACGTGGTCTCGACGCTGAAACTGGTCTCGATCTCGCTGGTGATCGTCGGCGTGATCGGACTCCAGCTGTCCGGCTCCTCACACTGACCCCGCCCCCCTCACGCGGCCCCCGCCGGGGCCACCCGCCAGGGGTGCTGTAGCCCCGCCGGGCCGCCGGTCGATACTGTGACGACATGCCCGATTACCACGATGATCTGCGCCTCGCCCATGTACTGGCGGACGCCGCCGACGCGGCGACGATGGACCGGTTCAAGGCTCTCGACCTGAAGGTGGAGACCAAGCCGGACATGACGCCGGTGAGCGAGGCGGACAAGGCCGCCGAGGAGCTGATCCGCGGCCACCTCCACCGGGCCCGCCCACGCGACGCGATCCTGGGCGAGGAGTACGGGCTGGAGGGCACCGGACCCCGGCGCTGGGTGATCGACCCGATCGACGGCACCAAGAACTACGTACGCGGTGTACCCGTCTGGGCGACGCTGATCTCGTTGATGGAGGCGGGCGAGGACGGCTTCCAGCCGGTGGTCGGGGTGGTCTCGGCGCCCGCGCTGAGCCGTCGCTGGTGGGCGGCGAAGGGCGCGGGGGCGTTCTCCGGCCGCAGCCTCACCTCCGCGACCCGTCTGAAGGTGTCGCAGGTGGAGCGGATCGCGGACGCCTCGTTCGCGTACGCCTCGCTGAGCGGCTGGGAGGAGCAGGGCCGGCTGGACGGGTTCATGGACCTGACCCGGGCCTGCTGGCGGACCCGTGGGTACGGGGACTTCTGGCCGTACATGATGGTCGCCGAGGGTTCCGTGGACATCGCCGCCGAGCCCGAGCTCTCCCTGTGGGACATGGCGGCGAACGCGATCATCGTGCAGGAGGCGGGCGGGCTCTTCACGAGCCTGGACGGGGTCTCCGGTCCGGGCGGCGGGAACGCGGCCGCCTCCAACGGGCTGCTCCACCACGAACTGCTGGGCTACCTCAACCAGCGCTACTAGGGACTCACCCCCCGCCGCCGGTCACCGCCGGGGCGAGGGGGGCGCGTGGGGCGGGTTTTTACCCGCCCCACAGTCGTTCTTCATCCAGCCCTTGTTGACTCACCCCAAGGGTGCAACTCTGAGAGTCCCCCCACTTGTGAACTTGTGAATCGGCTCACAGGCCGGCTCACGAAGGAGGTGGCTCCCGTCATGCTCGTCCGCGACGCCATGAGCACGATGGTCCTGACCATCGGCCCCACCCATACGCTCCGCCAGGTCGCCCGGCTGATGTCGGCCCGCCGCGTCGGGGCAGCCGTCGTCCACGACCCGGACACCTGTGGGCTCGGCATCATCACCGAGCGCGACATCCTCAACGCGGTCGCCTCGGGGCAGAGCCCCGATCTGGAGACCGCGTCCGCCCACACCACCGACAACGTGGTGTTCGCCGCCCCCACCTGGACGCTGGAGGAGGCCGCGGAAGCCATGACGCACGGCGGTTTCCGCCATCTGATCGTGCTGGACGACGCCGGCCCGGTGGGCATCGTCTCGGTGCGCGACATCATCCGCTGCTGGGCACCGGCCAGGCGCCGCACGGTCGGCCTGGTGGGCTGAGGCCGGTCCGCGACGGGAACGGCCGGTGGGCCGGACCCCCGAAGGGAATCCGGCCCACCGTCCACGACAAGCGTCCTACTGGCCGCGCAGGGCCTGGACCGCGGTTTCCAGCCGCTTGCCGAAGTCTCCGTCCGCCTGACGGAAGTTGTTGACCGCACGCTCGGCTATGTCGTCGCGCGAGACCTTGGCGATGAACCCGGCGAGGTTGTCGATCAGCCGGGCCTTCTCGTCCTCGGAGTAGAGCCGGTAGAGGTTTCCGGCCTGCACGAAGTCGTTGTCCTCGGCGTGGCTCACCGCCTCGTGGTTGCCGGTGGGACCGGTGACCGGGACGGGCTGCCACAGCGGCCGGTCGGTCTGGTTCGGCCCGCCGAAGCTGTTCGGCTCGTAGTTCTTCGCGCCCTTGTGACGGCCGTCGTACAGGTGACCGTCACGGCTGTTGGTACGCGCCTCGGTGGCGTGCGGGCGGTTCACCGGCAGGTGGTCGGCGTTGATGCCGACGCGGTAGCGGTGGGCGTCGCCGTACGCGAAGAGACGGCCCTGGAGCATCTTGTCCGGGGACGGCCCGATGCCCGGCACGAAGTGCGCGGGGCTGAAGATCGACTGCTCGGTCTCCGCGAAGACGTTCTCCGGGTTGCGGTTGAGCTCCAGCTTCCCGATCTCGATCGGCGGGTAGTCCTCGTGCGGCCACACCTTGGTCAGGTCGAACGGGTTGAAGCGGTACGTGGCCGCCTCGGAGGCGGGCATGACCTGGATCTGCACGGTCCAGGACGGGAACTCGCCGCGCTCGATCGACTCTCGGAGATCGCGCTGGTGGCTGTCCGGGTCCTCACCGGCGAGCTTGTTGGCCTCGTCCTGGGTGAGGTTCTTGATGCCCTGGTCGGTCTTGAAGTGGTACTTGACCCAGAAGACCTCACCGGCCTCGTTGTTCCACTGGTACGTGTGCGAGCCGTACCCGTTCATGTGACGCAGCGTGGCCGGGATGCCGCGGTCGCCGAAGAGCCAGGTCACCTGGTGCGTCGACTCGGGCGACAGACCCCAGAAGTCCCAGACGTTGTCGGCCTCCTGCGAGCCGGTGTACGGGTCGCGCTTCTGGGTGTGGATGAAGTCGGGGAACTTGATGGCGTCCTTGATGAAGAACACCGGGGTGTTGTTGCCGACGAGGTCGTAGTTGCCCTCTTCGGTGTAGAACTTCAGTGCGAACCCGCGCGGGTCGCGCACGGCGTCGGCCGATCCGAGGTTGCCCGCGACGGTCGAGAAGCGCAGGAACGTCTCGGTCTGCTTGCCGACCTCGGAGAGGAACTTCGCCCGCGTCCACTGCGAGACGTCCCGGGTCAGCGTGAACGTGCCGTAGGCACCGGCACCGCGGGCGTGCACGATGCGCTCCGGGATGCGCTCCCGGTTGAAGTGGGCGAGCTTCTCCAGCAGCGCCTGGTCCTGGACGAGAACCGGTCCGCCGACGCCAGCGGTCTCGCTGTTCTGATTGTCGGCGACCGGCGCGCCGGCCTCCGTGGTGAGCGGTCCCTGCGTCACGTGCGCCTCCTGCGTCATGTCCTGCACATTCGTCATCTGTCGATGCCGCACAGCCTGTCCCTTGGCGTATGCCGATCTCGATCCTACGATGGACTTTGTCTAAGTCAAGCGAACATCCAAAGTCACATCTATTCGGAACACGGTCCCCTCACTGTTAGGCTGAATCCCATGAGTGACCTGCTGGAACGACTCCGAGGACGCGGCTGGCGCATGACGGCGCAGCGGCGTGTCGTGGCCGAGGTCCTCGACGGGGACCATGTCCACCTGACGGCGGACGAGGTGCACGCGAGGGCCGTCGACCGGCTTCCCGAGATCTCCCGGGCCACCGTGTACAACACCCTGGGCGAGATGGTGTCCCTGGGCGAGGTCCTGGAGGTCTCCACCGACCGCCGGGCCAAGCGCTACGACCCGAACGCCCACCACCCCCACCACCACCTGGTCTGCGCGCGGTGCGGCACCATCCGCGACGTCCACCCGTCGGGCAACCCGCTCGCGGACCTGTCGCCCGACGAGCGGTTCGGCTTCACGGTCTCGGGCGTCGAGGTGACGTACCGCGGTATCTGCCCGAACTGCGCCAGTACGGCCTGACCCCCCGGCCGCACGGACCCACCGACGAAGCCCCGGCGCGACGCGTGCCGGGGCTTTCGCGTACCCCCTTCCCGAATCTGACGGGTCGTCATATCGTCGGCGGTGATCGCCGCCGCCCATGACACCTGTGACGCCCCACGGCACCCGTGACTCCCCTGCCGCTCACGTCATCTGCGTCACACGCGGTGGATCCGCACCTCGACGGACACGAGGAGAGACCCGTGGGAGCTGCGCACCCGACCCCACCTCCGCCCGGAACACCCGCCCCCGCCCCCGCCCTTGTACCGCCCAAGCTCCGTGCCCGTGGACTGGCCCGCTCCTTCGGGCGCGGCGCCCACGCGCTGCCCGCCCTCGGCCCGGTGGACATCGAGATCGCGCCGGGCGAGTTCACCTGCCTCGTCGGCCCGTCCGGCTGCGGCAAATCCACACTGCTGCGGATAGCCGCCGGACTGCTGCGGCCCAGCGCGGGCGAGCTGGAGATCCGCACGGCATCGCCCCGGCCGGCCGCGATGATCTTTCAGGACTACGGGATCTACGACTGGAAGAACGTCCTCGCCAACGTCCGCTTCGGCCTCGACATCCAGCGCGTCCCCCGCAAGGAGGCCGACGCCAGGGCCCGGGACTGGCTGGCCAGAATGGGCCTGTCCGAGTTCGCCGACGCCTACCCGGCGGCGCTCTCGGGCGGGATGCGGCAGCGGGTGGCGATCGCGCGGGCACTCGCCGTGGAACCCGAGATGCTGCTGATGGACGAGCCCTTCGCCGCGCTCGACGCCCAGTTGCGCACGATCCTCCAGGACGAGCTGCTGGACCTCACCCAGACCACCCGTACCACCGTGCTCTTCATCACCCACAGCCTCGAAGAGGCCATCCTGCTCGGCGACCGGGTGCTGGTGATGTCCGCCCGGCCCGGCCGGATCATCGCCGAGCACCGCCCGCCCTTCGACCGTCCACGCACCGCGGACATCCGGGCGACCACCGCGTTCACCGCGCTGAAGGCCGAGTTGTGGGACGTACTGCGCGGCGAGGTACGAAGGGAGGCGGTCCCGGCATGAGCGCCTCCGTGAAGACCCCGCCGCGCACCCGCGACGACGTCCTCGTCCGCCGGCCCGGACCGCGCGAGCTGCGCCCCGGCCGCACCCACCGCAGGCGCCGCACCCTGGAGGTGGCGCTCGCCGTCGCCGTACCGCTGGCGCTCGTCCTGCTGTGGCAGCTGGCCGCCGAGCGCTCCTGGATCGACGCGCGGGTGTATCCGGCGCCCTCCACCATCGCCGCCGACGGCTGGGACCGGGCTGCCGACGGGGAGCTGTGGCCCGACGTGTGGGCCACCCTCAAGCGGGTCCTCGGCGGCTACGCGATCGGCACGGCCGCCGGATACGCGCTCGGGCTGCTGATGGGCTCGCTCGCTCTCGTACGGGCGGCGCTGGAACCCTTGCTGGACGCGCTCTACGTCGTACCGAAGCTGGCGCTCCTGCCGGTCTTCCTCAATATGTTCGGCCTCGGTGAAGGTCCGCAGATCGCGCTGGTCGCCGCCACCGTCTTCTTCTTCGTCTGGATCTCCACCATGGCGGCCGTCCTCGCCGTCCCGGCCGGGCACCGTGACGCCGGGCGGGTCTTCGGCGCCTCGCCCTGGCAGATGTTCCGGCATGTGCTGCTGCCCGCCTCACTGCCCGCCGTCCTGGTCGGCGCACGGATCGCGGCGGGCGTCGCGGTGCTGGTCATCGTCGCGTCCGAGCAGATCGCGGCGGCCGACGGGCTCGGCCATCTGATCTTCGACTCCCGGGCGCTCTTCCAGAACGACGTGATGTTCGTCGGGATCGTCTGCGTGGCCGTGCTCGGGGTCGTGTTCTCCGAGCTGGTACGGATCGCCGGGCGGCTGCTCACCCCCTGGGCGCCACGCGACCGCGGCCGCGGCCAGTCGTGAACCGCGGCCCTCTCCCCCTCTCGTACGGAGGCACTGTGCGTATCCCGTCCACCTGCACCGCCGTCCTCCTGGCGGCGTCCCTGCTCACGGCGACCGCCTGCGCCCAGAGCGGCACCGCGAGCGACGACGCCCCCAGGGCGCCCCGCACCGTCAAGCCCGTCGCGGGCTGCGGCCCGGCCGCCCGGAGCGACCCGGCCGACCGCGCGCCCGACCGTGAACCGGCGCGCTGCGACAAGGGCGCGCCCGCCCCGCAGCCGCTGAAGAAGAAGCGGACGATCACCGTGGCGACCGGGACACTGAGCGCGGAGTACGTCGCGCCGCTCCAGGTCGCGGTCGCCGAGGGCGAGTTCGCCAAGGAGGGCCTGGACGTCCGGCTGAAGGTGCTGCCGACCCCGGACGCCCTGCCGTTGCTGGCCCGCGGCGATGTGGACGCCCAATGGGCGGCTCCCGAGGCAGCCGTGATGAACGGCATCAACGGCGGCTTCGCCATCAAGTGGGTGGCCGGGAACTTCTCCCCCGCCGCCACCTCCCGCAGCGGTCTGTGGGTACGGCTCAAGGACGGCGAGAGCGCCGACCGGGTCGACATGGCGGGGCGGCGGCTCGGCACCATGATCGGCAAGGGGTCGGTGATCATGTACCCGATGGCCACCTCCCTGAAGAAGCACGGCGGCGGTCTGGACAGGATCGCCTTCCAGCAGCTCGGATCCGCCGATGTGCTGACCGCCCTGCGCAACGGCGGAGTGGATTCCGCCTGGCTGCTCGACCCGGTCTGGCGCAAGGTCGACGGCGACAAAAAGTACGCGTTCCTGGGCGGACAGCCGCTCGGTGAACCACTGGGCGGCCTGCTCTTCGGGCCGGCGCTGCTGAACAAGGACCCGGACGCGGGCGTCGCGTTCCTGCGCGCCTACATCAGGACCGTGAACACCTACTTCGCCGGGGACTACAAGGCCGACCCCGCCTTCGTCTCCACCCTCGCGAAGCTGATGCGGACCGGCGAGCCGGTGCTGCGGTCGACGCCCTCGATGCGGATGGACTGGGAGATCCGCGAGGGCACGACGGACCGGCTGCAGCAGGCGTACCGGGACGCGGGGGTGCTGGACGGCGATCCGGTGCCGGAGGAGAAGGCCGTGGACCGTGCGCTGTACGGGGAGGCCGTCGGCCACCGGGACTGAGCGGGCCCGGTGCCGTTACCCGCTCCCGCACATGACAGAGGCCCGGATCCTTGAAAGGATCCGGGCCTCTGTCTTCAGTAGCGGGGACAGGATTTGAACCTGCGACCTCTGGGTTATGAGCCCAGCGAGCTACCGAGCTGCTCCACCCCGCGTCGATGAATGCAACACTACGTCACCCCGCCGACCAGCGCAAATTCACTCGACCGCCCCAAGGGCCGCCCCGAAATCCCCGGCGGGCGCGCGACGACGGCCCTTGGCCGGGGACATGGCGGGAACGGGCAGGGCGGTGCTACGCGGTGAGCTCCTGGTGCAGCGCCTCGCGCAGCCGGGCCGCCCGCTCGGCGACCTCCGCCGGACCCAGCTCGACGGCACGGGCGCACCAGCGCTGCCCCTCGGCGAGCTCGCCCCGGCGGGCGGCGAGCAGGGCCAGGCGCAGTGCGGCCCTGCCATGACCGGCGTTCGCGGCGCGGCTCCACCACAGGGCGGCCTCGCGCTCGCTGCCCTCACGGGCGAGCAGCAGCCCGAGGTTGAACGCGCCGTTGCGGCTGCCCGCCTCGGCGGCCTCCCGGTACCAGTGCGCGGCGCTGTCCACATCACCGCGCGCTGCGGCGAGCATCCCGACCCGGACCTGGGCGCGGCGGTGACCCTGCTGGGCGGCCCGCTCGTACCACTCCTCGCACTCGGTCTTCTCCGGCATCGGCTCGCCGAGCGCCGGGGGGCCGGGCGGCGGCTGCCGCGAGTCCAGGACCCCGGCCAGCCGGAAGGCGGCCTCGGCACTGCCACCGCCCGCCGCGCAGCGCAGGTGGCGCTCGGCCTCCTGCTCCTCGCCCTCGCGCAGCAGAGCCATGCCGACCTGGAGCGCGGCGTCGATGTGCCCGGCGGCGGCGGCCCGCTGGTACCAGCCCAGCGCCGTGCGGTCCTCGTCCCGTCCGGCGTGCAGGATGCCGAGGTTGAAGGCGGCGTCCACGCTGCCCGACTCGGCCGCCTTGGAGAACCAGGGCTCGGCCCCGGTGTGGTCCCCGGCCTGGAGCAGCAGCACGGCCAGGGCGTTGGCGGCCTCACGGTGTCCGGCGTAGGCGGCACGGCGGTACCACTGCTCGGCCTGCGGTGTGCGGTCCTGGGCCGCGCAGAGCAGCCCGAGGTTGTACGCGCCGTTGACGTCACCCGCGTCCATCGCGGCCCGGTACCACCGCTCGGCGGTCTGCTGCTCACCACGGGCGGCATGCAGGGCCCCCAGGGCGTTGGCGGCGTTGCCGTCGCCGTCCTGGGCGGCGCGGAGCCACCACACGGCCGCGCTCTCCTCGTCGCCCGCGTCGCGCAGCAGGAAGCCGAGGGCGCAGGCGGCGCGCGGCTCGCCGTCCTTGGCGGAGGTGAGGTACCAGCGACCGGCCTCCTTGAGCTCGCCGCGCTGTTCCAGGATCGCGCCGAGGTGCAGGGCCGCGCGCCGGTGACCGCGTGCGGCGGCCTGCCGGTACCACTGCTCGGCCTCGCCCACGCGTCCGGCGGCCGGACCCGCCACGGGGCCGTCGCCCACCCGGCCCGGAGCACGGGACGACGTGGGAACGCGGCCCGCGAGCGTGTCGGAGCCGGAGGCCGCGAGAGCACGTCGCGCCGCGCCGGGTCCCGCTGCCCGGCCGAGGCCGAAGGCGTCGTGCGGGTCCTCGACGGCGTTCCGCTCCAGGGTGCGGGCGAGCCGGTACGCGGCCTCCCGGTGCCCCTGCTCGGCGGCGGCGCGCAGCCAGCGCTCCGCGCCGACGTCGCTGCGGTGCTCCAGGAGGTCGGCCAGGGCATAGGCGCCCAGCGCGTGGCCCTGTTCGGCGGACTGGCGCAGCCAGTACTCGGCGCCGGGCTCGTCGCCGCGCTCGCGGAAGTGGCGGCCGAGCGCGTGCGCGGCGGCCGCGGAGCCGGCGACGGCGGCGATGCGCCACCATCCGGCGGCCTCGTCGGGGTAGCCGCGCTGGTGGAGGAGGACACCCAGATTGTTGGCGGCGGCCCGGTCGCCCTCGGCGGTGGCCGCACGCAGATAGGTCTCGGCGCTGTCCAGCTCTCCGCGGCGCAGCAGCAGTGCGCCCAGCACGCTCATCGACGCCGTCTCCCCGGCGTCGGCGGCACGGCGGTGACGCGCCTCGCTCTCGGCGCTGTCCGCCGCGTCCATCGCGTCCGTGGTGCCGGCGTTGTCCACGTCGTCGCCGACGGCTTCGAAGGTGCCCGCGGTACCGGCGGCGCTGCCGGTGTTCGTCCTGCTCACATGTGCGGCCGGACCGTTCACGGCGGCAGCAAATGCCGCATCTTCCGCTTTTTCGGTCTCATGGCCGCGACGCTGCACAAACCGCCCTGTCTCCAACAGAGTTGCCCTGTCCCCCATAAATACCATCGTCGCACCACCTACAACCCGCGTACACCTGGAATATCGCGGCCAGTTAGGTCACTTCAGCGTTTTGTCGACATGCCCACAGGGAGACAAGTCAAACACGTCCAAGTCCAACTCGTGCCCAGCGAACCGCACTTCACGCCCATCACACGAGAAAGTCCTGATGCGGGATCTGATGACATGACGAAGGCCCGGATCCCATGGATCCGGGCCTTCGTTTTTCAGTAGCGGGGACAGGATTTGAACCTGCGACCTCTGGGTTATGAGCCCAGCGAGCTACCGAGCTGCTCCACCCCGCGTCGTTGTGTTCAAACAGTACCACGACGCGGGGTGGGTCTTTCTCAGCTGCCCTGGTCGCTGACCTGGTCGCTGCCCTTCTCATCGGCCTTGTCGGCCTTGTCGCCCGCCTTGTCGGCGTCACTGCCCGGCTTGTCGGAACCGGCCGCGGGCTTGTCGGCCTGACTGCCGGCCTTGGGCTGGGCCGCCGCCGCCCGCTGGAGGGCTTCCTCCAGGGCCGCCTGAGCCTTGCCGTAGGCGGTCCAGTCCTGTTCCTTCAGGGCCGTCTCGCCCTCGGTGTACGCCTTCTGGGCATCCGCGATGGCCTGCTTCAGAGCGGCGCTCCCGGTGACCGGGGGCTTGGTGGTGTCACCCGGTGGCTCGGTGGGCTCGGTCGGCGGAGTCGTCGTATCGCCCTCGACCCCGAAGACCGCGTTGAGCGCCTCCCCGAGACTGTTCTCGAAGACGATCTTCGATCCGTACGAGGCGGCGACCTTGCGCAGCAGCGGGTAGTTCTGCGTGCCACCGCGCGTGTAGACCGGCTCGATGTAGAGGAAGCCCCCTTCGAGCGGCACGGTGAGCAGATTGCCGTACTCGATGTCGGAGTCGGTGCCCTTGAGGTTTCTCACGAACTCGGCGACGTCGTCGTTACCGTTGAGCTCACTCTGTACCTGACCCGGGCCCTTCACCGTGGTGGTGACCCGCAGCAGTCTGATGGTGCCGTAGTCCTTGCTGGCCGCGTCCGCGTCCACCGCCATGAACGCTCCCAGGTCGGGACGTCCCTTCGGAGTGAACGTGGTGGTCAGCGAGAACTTCTGCGAGTCCTGCCCCGGCATCTTCATGCTCAGGTAGTACGGCGGAACGGCTCCCGGCTCCTTGTTGGTCGGGTCGTCCGGCACCTGCCACGCGTCACTGCCGCTGTAGAACTGGGCGGGGTTCTCGACGTGGTAGCGGGTGAGCAGCTCGCGCTGGACCTTGAACAGGTCCTGCGGGTACCGCAGGTGGTCCATCAGTTGCTGGGGGATGTCCGCCCGGGACTTCACGGTCCCGGGGAACGCCTTGCGCCAGGTCTTGAGCACCGGGTCCTTGGTGTCCCACTCGTAGAGCTTGACCTTGCCGTCGTACGCGTCGACGGTCGCCTTCACCGAGTTGCGGATGTAGTTGACCTGGTTCTGCTGGGCGACGACCGCGCGCTGGTTGGTGGTCAGCGAGTCGGCCGTGGTGTCACCGAGCGTCGTACGCGAGGCGTAGGGGTAGCCGTTCGTCGTGGTGTACGCGTCGACGACCCACTGAATGCGTCCGTCGACGACCGCCGGATAGGCGTCACCGTCGATGGTCAGCCATGGGGCGACCGCCTCGACCCGCTCCTTGGGCGTGCGGTTGTACAGAATCCGCGAGCCCTCGCCGATCGCTCCCGAGTACAGGATCTGCGGCTCGCTGAAGGAGACCGCGTAGGCGGCGCGGTTGAACGCGCTGGAGAGACTGACCCCGCTGTTGCCCTTGTAGCTGGTGGTCTTCTCGCCGTCCTCCTCGTAGTCGAGCTCCTTCTGGGGCCCGCCGACGATGGAGTACTGCTCGGTTTTCTCGCCGTAGTAGATCCGCTGCTCGTACTTGCCCAGCTCGCCGGTGGCGGGCAGACCCGACTCGGTGAAGTCCGGGGAGCCCGCCGGGTTCGTACCCGTGGTGGTGCCCCGGGCCGCGATGGCGCCGTAGCCGTGGGTGTACGTGAAGTGGTCGTTGATCCAGTTCCGCTTGGGCAGGCCCTGGAGGTTGAGCTCGCGCAGGCCGATGACGGTGTCCTGCTCCTTGCCGTCCTTGCCCTTGTAGCGGTCGACGTCCAGGGTCTTGGGGAACTGGTAGTAGTTCCTCTTCTGCTGGAGCTGCTGGAAGGCCGGGGAGACGACGTTGGGGTCCATCACCCGGTAACTGGCCGCCGCGTCCGCGCCGGCACGCAGCTTGGTGTCATCGGTCGTGGTGGCCTTGCCCGCGTAATCGTCGACCTGGGCATCGTCGATGTCGTACGCGTCGCGGGTCGCCTCGATGTTCTTGCGGATGAACGGTGCTTCCTTGGCCTGCTCGTTCGGCTGGACCTGGAACTTCTGCACGATCGCCGGGTAGAGCCCGCCGATCAGGATCGCCGAGAGCACCATCAGGCCGAAGCCGATCACCGGCAGCTGCCAGGTGCGCCGCCACAGCGTCGCGAAGAACAGCACGGCGCAGATCGCGGCGATGCAGAACAGGATGGTCTTCGCCGGCAGGTAGGCGTTCGCGTCGACGTACCGCAGGCCCGTCCAGTTGTCCGTGGCCTTGAAGTCACTGGACTTCACTGCCAGGCCGTACCGGTCGAGCCAGTAGGCCACGGCCTTCAGGGAGACGAAGATACCGAGCAGCACCGAGAGATGACCGGTGGCCGCACCCGTCGCCCGCGCGCCGGGGCTGGTGATCCGCAGCCCGCCGTACAGGTAGTGGGTCAGGGCGGCGGCGATCAGCGAGAGCACCGTCGCCGCGAAGCCGAAGCCCAGCAGGAAGCGGTACCACGGCAGGTCGAAGGCGTAGAAGGACACGTCCAGCTTGAACTGGGGGTCCTTCTGCCCGAACGACACGCCGTTGACATACATCAGCCACGTACGCCACTGACCGGAAGCGGAGGCTCCGGCGATCAGTCCGACGAGCGCGGTGATCGCGAGCAGCACCCACTTCTTGTAGGGGGCGACGCTCATGCGATAGCGGTCCAGGCTCTGCTGCTCCAGCGACATCGCGCTCAGTGGCGGCCGGAGCCGGTGCGCGAGCCAGATGTTCACGCCGATGGCGAGGGCCATCAGCAGTCCGAACACGAGGAACAGCCCGATCTTGGTCCACAGGGTGGTGGTGAAGACGGATGAATACGCCACCGACCGGTACCAGAGCCAGTCCGTCCAGAACCCGGCGAACATGACGAACGCCATGGCGAGAACCGCCAGAACGCCCAGTGTCATGAGCAGGGTACGGACGCGCCGGGACGGGCGGCCCACTCTGATCCGTGGCCCGGTCGGGCCTCCGCCGCGGTCCGGCATCTGGAAAGCCAACGTGCGCACCTCGAAGTTATCGGTCGTGTGAAGCGGGCCCCGCGATCGTAGAGCCCACCTAAGCAACTTACTGAGGCTTTACCTAGTTCCCGTTCCCGGGGCGGAAGGAGGCAGGATATTCACCATGCCCAACGTTTCCCCCTCAGGCCCTCCGATGGCCGCGAGCCCCCTCACCGTCGCCGTCCTCGAAATCGACACCTATGCCTCCACCCTCGGCTGGGACCAGCCGGCCCGGCTGTTCGCCCTGGTCGACACCGCCCGGCTGCGGGTCCAGGAGCCCGGTCTCGCCGCCCAGCTCGGCCTTGACGACACCGGTTCGACGACCGCTTCCCTCACCCCCATCGAGCAGGAGGAGCTGCCCGCCGGCACGGCGCTGGACGACTTCCTCGGCACGATCGCCTGGCCCGACTCCGTGGTCGGGTGCGCCATGACGGTGGAGCGGCTGATGCTTCCGCCGTCCGCCGAGGCGTCCGTGCCGGAAGGACTCAGTGACAAGCAGTTGACCAAGTGGGTCGCCAAGCACCCGGACCGGCAGGAGGTGCGGATGACCGTGGCCGTACTGCGGGACGGGGCGCGGGAGTCGGCCGTACGGCTGCGCGAGAAGGACTCCCCCACCGAGGTCCTGACCGGCGCGGGGCTGGTCCCCGGGCTGGCCGAGGCGCTGGCGGCGACCTTCGAGTCCTGACCCCCGGATCCGGGGGCCACGGGTCCCTCCCTTCCGGTCCGGGGCCCACGGGTCCCGGACCGGCTCCGTTCCAGGGGTGGGGCGGCCGTCAGCCCGCCGAGCAGCTCGGCAGCGCGTCCGTCTTCCCCGCCCGG
The DNA here is from genome assembly GCF_001905125.1 of Streptomyces sp. TSRI0281. GTDB lineage: Bacteria > Actinomycetota > Actinomycetes > Streptomycetales > Streptomycetaceae > Streptomyces. The sequence goes on from NZ_LWLE01000001.1 coordinate 173,063, forward strand.
ATCTTCTCCAGCGACTTCTTGGCGTCGTCGAGGGTCTTCACCCGGACCAGTGTGAGCCCGCTCGGGGTGTCGGACGCCGCGGCGGCGCAGTTGTCGTCCGGGGTCAGGAAGTAGCGCGCACCCGCGTCGCGCGCACCGACCAGCTTCATGTTGATGCCGCCGATCGGGCCGACCGTGCCCTTGTCGTCGATGGTTCCGGTACCGGCGATGAACTTGCCGCCCGTCAGCTTGTCCGGGGTCAGCTTGTCGATGATGCCCAGCGAGAACATGAGGCCGGCGCTCGGCCCGCCCACGTCGGCGAGCTTGATGTCGATCTCGAACGGGAACGTGTGGTCCGTTCCCGCCCTGATGCCGACGATCGCGCGGTTCTCCTTCGGAGCCTCCGGTGTGGGGGGCGCCTTCTCCGTCGTGACGGTGACCTTCTCGCTGCCCTCGGGGGCGCGGCCCGCCTTCTCGGCGGCGGCCGCCTCCTTGGCCGGGATGACGGTGAACGTGACGTCCTGGCCGGGCTTGTGCTTGGTGACGAGCTTGGCGACGTCGTCGGGCTCCTTGACCACGGTGCTGTCGACAGCCTTGATCACATCGCCCGCGTGCAGCCTGCCCTGGGCCGGGCTGCCCTTGACCACGGTGGAGACGACCACCCGCGAGGACACCGGAATGCCCAGCTCCTCCAGGGCCGCGACCTTCGCGCTCTCCTGGGACTGGCTGAACTCCTCGGCGTTCTCCTGGGTCGACTGCTCTTCGGTCTTGCCGTCGGGGTACAGGGTGTCGTGCGGCACGACCACACTGTCGTGGGCCAGCCAGCCGTAGACGGCCTCGACGATGTTCATGTTGTAGTCCGCGCCCGTGACCCGCACCGTCGTCATGTTGAGGTGGCCCGACGTCGGGTACGTCTTGCGGCCGGCGATGTGCAGTACGGGCTCGCCACGCGCGTCACCGAGCGTGTTCACGGTCGGCCCGGGGGACATCTCCGAGTACGGCACTTTGATCAGCACGCCTGCGCAGAGCAGCGCGATGAGGATGAGGGTGGAGGCGAGCATCGTCGCGGTGCGGCGTGGCATGGAACGACAGTACGGGAAGGGCTTGTCAGTGCACCGCGTGGGCCGGTCCGTACGGGGCCGGGGGCGCGGCGGCGGAAGGTGTCACGCGGCGAGCGGCCTCAGAGGACGTCGGAACCGGAGTGCGATTTCTCCATCGCGTCACGGAATTTGGCGTACCCGGCGAGTTCGGAGACGTCGCCGGTCGTACGGTTACGCGCGGCCCAGCTTCCCCATATCGCAGCGCCGACAGCAGCGAAAAGCGGAATCAGCAGCCAAGCGAGTGCCGCCATGACGACCTCCCTACCCCATGAGCGACCGCAAGTAACCGATCAGCAGATTAACGATCCGGAAGTCCAACGCTTACGGCAGGGGTGCGGTTACGCAAATCGGGGCTGATCCCACCCGGTCCGGTTTGCGCTCAGCAGGCGCCCACCCACTCCTCCGTACCGTCCGAGAACCGCTGGTGTTTCCAGATCGGAACCTCGTGCTTGAGGTCGTCGATCAGCTTGCGGCAGGCCTCGAAGGCTTCCGCGCGGTGCGGGCAGGAGACGGCGACGACCACCGCCAGATCGCCCACCACCAGTTCACCCACCCGGTGGACCGCGGCCAGCGCGCGCACCGGGAAGTCGGCGACGACCTTCTCCGCCACCCGGCGCAGCTCGTCCTGGGCCGATGGATGGCAGGAGTAGCCGAGCGCGCCGACGTCCTGACCGCTGTCGTGATTACGCACCGTGCCGACGAAGAGCGCGATGCCGCCCGCGGCGTCGTCCCCGACGGCGCGGAATACCTCGTCGACGGAGAGCGGGGTGTCCCGGATCGCCAGCAGCCGGATGGGGTCGTGGGCGGCCTGCTCGCCGGGGTGGTCGTGGGTGCGTGCCATGGCCCCATGGTGCCGCACGGCACCGACCTCGCGGAATTGCGTGTTCGACCGGTGGGCGGCCGGTCGCCTTGGAGCCTCCTACAGGCGCCGTGGATCGTCCCCGAAGGGGACGACGATCAGATGCGGCGGCGGGCCTTGCGTGCGCGGCGGACCAGGGCTGCCGTACCGAGCAGGGCGACCGTCGCACCGGCGGCACCCGCGGCGGTGGCGTCCTTGCGGCCCAGTCGGCGGCCGGCGAGCGTGTGGCGCCCTTCCACCTCTGCGAGGAGGGCTCCCAGGACCTCTTCGTTGGTCCACTTCGGGCGCCACCCGGCATCGTGCAGCCGGCTCACGCTGACCACCCAGGGGTGCATGGTGTACGCCAGGTCACCGGCCGGGGAGGGGGTGAGGCCGATCCTGTGCAGCCGGGCGGCGGCCCCGAGTGCGACGGCGGACGGCAGTTCCATCCGGCGTACGCCGCTGAGCTCCTCGACCTCCTCCTGCTCCAGCCATCCGTCGCAGCCGACCGCGAACTCGCCGTCGATCTTCTCCAGCGCGGCGTACTCCAGGGCGCTGACCAGGTCCTCGACATGACAGAACTGCCAGGTGGGACGCGATCCGGCGACGACCAGCAGCCGGGGTGACTCGAAGTAGCGGGTCAGCGCCGTGTCCGTGCCGCCGACCAGGACGGTGGGGCGCACGACGGTGACGTTGAGCCCGGGGTGGGCCCGGGGCGCACGGCGGCCGAGCCGTTCGATCTCCAGCAGGTCACCGACGCCGGTGGCCTCCGCCGTGGCGCGCAGCTCGGCGTCCTCGGCGAGCGGGATGTCGTTGTCGGGCAGTGCCCCGTAGACCATCGCCGAGGTGCACAGCACGACCCGGTGGACACCGACGGCCGCGGCGGCCGTCAGCACGGTCTGGGTGCCGCGCACGTTGTACGCCGTACGGGCGGCGGGGTCGGTCTCCAGGTCGAGATCGAGCGCCAGATGGACCACGACGTCCGCGCCGCGCAGTTTCTCGGCAATGGCGGGGTCCCGGACGTCCAGGATGTGCCAGGTCGCCCCGGAGACCTCCCCACGCCGTTCGTCGATGGCGATGACCTGCTTGATCTCGTCGGATGCGGCGAGGTGCGCGGTGAGCAGTTCACCGATACCGGTCGCGGCGCCGGTGACCGCGACGACGGGGCCCCGGCTCTTGGAACGATTTTTTCCGGGCTTGCTTTCGGGCGAGGGGTCGGTCAGGTTTCGCGCTCCGCGAACCTGTGGATCTGGGGAACTCACCGGGCGTCTCCAGCGGTTGTCTTCAGTACGTACACGAATGACGCGTACGTACCAGGTGGCGTCCATCCTGCCGCAGGCCGGGAGCAGGCGGAGCACTGAGGCCCCGAGCGGGCTTGGTGTCTACGCTGGATGGTGATGTCGGGCAGTCGCCGTCGGTTCGAGCCGGCGGCCCTACGAGCCGAGGAAACCCGTGAGTGACACCCCATTCGGATTCGGCCTTCCGCCGGAGGAGCCTGAGAACGGCGACGAGGGCAAGAAGAAGGACCCCACCGAAGGTGGGCAGGGCGCGGGCGGGCCAGGGAGCCCGTTCGGCTTCGGGCCGGGCGCGGGCGGGGACAACCCGTTCGCGGCGATGTTCGGCACGATGAACCCGAACGACCTGGGCGCCGCCTTCCAGCAGCTGGGCCAGATGCTGAGCTACGAGGGCGGTCCCGTCAACTGGGACATGGCCAAGCAGATCGCCCGCCAGACGGTCTCCCAGGGGACCCCGGACGGCACCAAGGACGCGAGCGTCGGGCCTTCGGAGCGCACCGCTGTCGACGAGGCCCTGCGGCTGGCCGACCTCTGGCTGGACGGCGTGACCTCGCTGCCCTCGGGTTCGGTCTCGACCGTGGCGTGGAGCCGCGCGGAGTGGGTCGAGGCGTCCCTCCCCGCGTGGAAGCAGCTGGTCGACCCGGTGGCCGAGCGTGTCGGCCTGGCCATGGGTGATGTGCTGCCCGAGGAGATGCAGGCCATGGCGGGCCCGCTGATCGGCATGATGCGGTCGATGGGCGGCGCCATGTTCGGCCAGCAGATCGGGCAGGCCGTGGGCGTTCTCGCAGGTGAGGTGGTCGGTTCCACGGACATCGGGCTGCCGCTCGGCCCGGCCGGCAAGGCCGCGCTCCTCCCGCTGAACGTGGAACAGTTCGGCAAGGACCTGAGCGTCCCGCAGGACGAGGTGCGGCTGTATCTGGCACTGCGCGAGGCCGCCCACCAGCGGCTCTTCGCCCATGTGCCGTGGCTGCGCTCGCACCTGTTCGGTGCGGTCGAGGCATACGCCCGGGGCATCAAGGTCGACACCAGCAAGCTGGAGGACGTCGTCGGCCAGTTCGACCCCTCGCAGCCGGAGCAGCTTCAGGACGCCCTTCAGCAGGGCATGTTCCAGCCGGAGGACACGCCCGAGCAGAAGGCGTCGCTGGCCCGCCTGGAAACGGCCCTGGCCCTGGTCGAGGGCTGGGTGGACGCCGTGGTCCACGAGGCCGCCAAGTCCCGGCTGACCTCGGCGGACGCGTTGCGCGAGACCCTGCGCAGGCGCCGCGCCTCCGGTGGCCCCGCCGAGCAGACCTTCGCCACCCTCATCGGCCTCCAGCTGCGTCCGCGCCGACTGCGGGACGCCTCGCGGCTGTGGGCCTCGCTCACGGACGCCCGGGGCCTGGAGGGCCGCGACGGCCTGTGGGAGCACCCCGACATGCTGCCGACCGCCCATGACCTGGACGACCCGGACGGCTTCGTGCACCACGAGCAGCTGGACTTCTCCGAGCTGGACAAGATGCTCGGCGAGGCCGCGAAGGGGTCGCACAGGCCGGCCGCCGATCCGGCGGACGCGCGGAAGAGCGAGGACACCGACGGCAAGAGCGAGCCGAAGGCGGACGGCGGCAAGGACGAGCCGAAGGCCGACGGCGGCAAGGACAGCAAGGACGACAGCGACCAGTGAGCCTGCACGACGACGCCGTTCTCGTACTGAAAAGCTTCGACGGGGACGAGGACGGGGGCCAGGCAGGGCTGCGTCAGACCTATCTGGACCATCTGGCGTGGCATCCGGACGGCATGTGGAAGGCGTGCGGTGCCGGTCATGTGACGGCCAGCGCCCTGGTGATCGATCCGGAGCGTGGCCGCGTCCTGCTGACGCTGCACAAGAAGCTGCGGATGTGGCTCCAGATGGGCGGCCACTGCGAACCGCAGGACGCCACGCTGAGCGCCGCGGCGCTCCGTGAGGCGACGGAGGAGTCCGGCATCACCGGGCTCACCCTGCTCCCGGGCGGGCCGGTGCGCCTGGACCGGCACCCGATCCCGTCGCCGTGCCACTGGCATCTCGATGTGCAGTACGCCGCGCTGGCTCCGGCCGGCGCGACGGAGCAGATCAGCGAGGAATCGCTGGACCTGCGCTGGTTCGCGTACGACGAGGTGGCGGCCGTGGCCGACGAGTCGGTCGTGCGGCTGCTGGAGCGGACACGCGTCGCGCTGGGACAGAACCGGTAGCTGTCCCGGCGTGCGCACCGGCCGCTGGGGCGAGCTGTCCGGCGGTACGCCCCGCCCGGACCGGCCGAGCCGTACGGCCGCCCGGAGTGGACACGCGTAAGGGGCGGCCCCCTTTTGAGAGGCCGCCCCTTACCGCTGCCCGGCTGTCGCGGACAGTGCCGGTCAGTTCCAGGCGTTGTTCTGGTTCTGGCTGTGGGCGCCCTGCTGACCCACACCGAACTGGGCGCGCGCGCCCTGGCCGATCTGGGCGTTCTGCGGGGGCATGACCTCACTCGGCTGGACCAGGGCGAACCCCTGGCCGAGGAAGCTGAGCTCCCAGCCCTCCCCCGTGTTGCCCCGCCGCCGGAAGACACCCGTGGAGTGCGTCTGGGCCTGCATCTGCACGCGCAGCGAGCTGGACCAGGCGACGATCGCATCGGCGTCGACGTTGACGTACTTCTCCGGGGTGACCTGCATCATCAGCGGCTGGCCGGAGGTCATGAGGGCGACCTTGCCGGAGCCGGAGATATTGAGCTGGTACTTGCCGGAGCCGGAGATTCCGTACTGGCTGTCCACCGCGATGACCTCGGTGTGCAGCGAGGAGTCGAGCGCGAGGACATAGGCGCTGTCCACGGTCATGCCCTCGCGGTCGACATCCACGACGTGGATGTACTGGGCGAGGTTGGCGAGGTAGACGGTGCCCTGGCCGGAGCAGCGCATCAGGTCGAGGCCCTCACCGGTGTTCGCGCGGGCGCGGCGCTGTCCCTGCGACTGGTACTCGCCGTCGAAATCCATCAGCCCCTGGTAGGCGACCATGGCGCCCTTGCGGGCGAGGACGTCGTCGTGGCCGGTCAGCGCGACCCGCAGGAGCTGCGGGTTCTGGATCGCGTACCGGTCCTGGGTCTGCTGCTCGGTGTGGCTGAAAAGCGGACTCTGCATGATGTGTTCTCCCTCCCGCTCAGTTCTGGATCCGCAGCCGGTCGGTACTGTCCTCGCTCGGCTGGACGACGACGATGCCCTGTCCCGAGAAGGCCATCTGGTACGCCTCTCCGCTGCCGCGCCCGATCAGCGAGCCGGCCTTGAAGCTGCGCTTGCCCTTCACCTTCAGGTTCGGGGACCAGGCGACGAGCGCGTCCGGGTCGACGTACGTCTCGTCCTCGCCGCGTCCGCAGTCGACGACGATCGGGGTGCCCCGAGAGGTGATGGCGACCCATCCGGTTCCCTGGATGACGACGTTCCACAGCCCCTGACCTGCGAATTTGGCGAGTCCCTTGACCTTCTCCACTCCCCAGGTGAGGTGGGCGTCGAAGGCAAGGAGGTTGGTGCCGTTGACCGAGAGGGAGTCGTTGTCGAGGTTGATGACGACCACATCGGCGCCGTAGTCGGCAAGGTAGAGCAGTCCGTCGCCGGAGCACTTCATGACGGGTGTGCCCTCGCCGGTGACCCACTGGGAGGCGGCCTGCCGGACGGCCGGCGGGTTGGGCTCGTACTGGATGAAGCCCTCGTAGGCCACCATCGAGCCGGTACGCGCGTAGAGGTCCTGCCCGGAGGCCATGGCGACCTTGAGCATGGTCTTGCCGTGGTTCTCCATGCGGGCCGTGACGGGGGTCGGGGCGTAGCCCGCGAGTTGCTGATTCATGACGGGCTCCCTCAGACCTCGTAGGGCTGGACGACGATGAAGTTGCCGGGGGCTCCCCGGAACTGGAGGTTCACGGTCTCTCCGCTGTGTCCCGGGTACGCGTTGCGGCGCAGCCGGACCTGACTGGAGATGATCACCTGGGACGCGGACGACCAGGCCACGACGGCGTTGCAGTCGGCGAAGGTGGTCGGGGTGACCGGCAGGACGACCGGTGTTCCGTGCGTCTTGACGATCACGGTGCCGGAGCCCTGGAACTGCATGGTGAACAGGGCGCCACCGGGAATGCCGTGGCCCTCGATCCGGCGGACCTCGTACTGCAGCGACTCGTCGAAGGCGAGGACGCTCTCCGCGGAGACGCAGATGCCGTCGCCCTGCAGCTCGATGGGGTGCAGGTGCGCACCCTCCTCGGCGAGGAAGACCTGGCCCTTGCCCGTACAGCGCATCAGCTGCATCTCCTGGCCCGTGGCGTTACCGACCACACGGCCCGCGAAACCCGCGCTCTTGTAGCCGAAGTCGACCTTGCCCTGGTACATCACCATGCTGCCCTGCCGGGCGAGCACACCGGCGCCGCCCATGGTCAGGTCGACCCGCATCAGCTGCTGGTTCTGCGGGGTCCAGCGCTGCCCGGTGGCCGTCTCCTTGTAGGGCTGGAGAGCCGCCTGCAGACCGGCACCACCCTGCGGGACTCCCTGCGGTACTCCGGGCGGCATTCCGCCGGGAGGCTGCTGCCCGAAGGGCGCCTGGCCCGGCTGCCCGAAGGGGGCGGGCACCTGCTGACCGTACGGTGCCTGAGCCGGCTGTCCGTACGGTGCGGGCGCCTGCTGTCCATAAGGAGCCGCGGGCGGTGCGCCCTGGCCCGGAACCTGCCCGAACTGCGGCGGCGGGGGCGGCTGCCCCGGCTGCCCGTACGGGGACGGCGCCTGTGGTGCCAGCGGCGCCGCCATGGTCGGCGCGGTGTGCATCGGCTGCTGCGGCGCGGGCGGGGCGCCGAAGGACGGTGCGGGCTGCGGTACCTGCGGGGCGGGCGGAGCTCCGAAGGCCGGTGGTGCGGTGGCCTGGGCGGGCGGGGCGAACGAGGGGGCCGCGGCCTGCGGTTGCGGAGCGGCCGGTTCCTCCTCGGCGACCTCGCCGCCGAAGTTCTTCAGCAGCGCGTCGAGACCGCCGTCGAAGCCCTGGCCGACGGCGGCGAACCGCCAGACGTCCTTGAGATAGAAGTCGCCCAGCATGACCGCGCGCTCGGTGGTGAACTCCGAGCCGGTGAAGGCGTATCTGACGACTTCCTCGCCGCCCGCGACGATCCGGATATATCCGGGGGCGACCTGCGACATCTGTCCGGCACCGTCGAGAGTCGCGGTGAAGGAGAGCTTGTGGATGTTCGCCGGAATGCGGTCGAGAGTGACGCGGAACGACTCGGTGTCACCGGCCTGGGCACCGAGCAGCTGAATGGACTCCTCGGGCGATTTCGGCTGATTGAAGAAGATGAAATACCGGTCGTCCGAGAGCTGTTCATTGGCGTCGAGGCCGAAGCAGCTGATGTCGAAGGTCAGTCCGGGGGCAGCGATCTGCACACCTACGTACAGATCCGTCCCTGGTGTGAGATCACTGATCTTGGCCTTGTGGCCGCGTTGGAATTCCCTGGCCATGCGTAACGACCGTCCCCCATCCCGAGGTGAATACGTCGCGTCAGGCTAACCGCAAACCACGACAATGAGCCAAGTCGGTACACACCCGGTACAGAATCACCGAACGTCACCTGTCACGTAACGTCGGCCGTCACTCTTCGCGCACGCCGACGTCCGCTCCCCGCGTACGCCGACCCTCACTTCTCGCCTACGGCGGGCGTCACTCCTCGCGTGCGGCGGGCAGGTGCGGCAGCTGATCGGCCGCCACCACTCCTTCGAGATAGCCACGGGCCCGTTCGGTACGCGGATACGTTTCCAGAAGGCGCCAGAACCGCGGGCCGTGCCCGGGAACCAGCAGGTGGGCCAGCTCGTGGACGAGTACGTAGTCGACCACGTACTCCGGCATCCCCTGCAGCCGGTGCGAGAGCCGGATACTGCCCTCGGCCGGGGTACAGGACCCCCACCGGGTGTTCTGGTTGGTCACCCAGCGCACCGACACGGGCCTGGCCCGACCGTCGAAATACTGGGCGGACAGCCGCTCGGCGCGCGCCGCCAGCTCGCTGTCCCCGAAGACGCGCTTGCTCTCCTGGGCCGCGAGCTTGTCGAGCATCAGGCCGACCCAGCGCTGCTCCTCCGCCTCCGACATCCGGGCGGGGATGAGCACGATCGTGCGGCCGCCCTCCCGGTACGCGGAGACCGTTCTTCTGCGCCGGGTGCTCCTGCGGACCTCGACCGCGCTCGTCGCCGAGGCGCGGGGCTGGGGGGCGGCCGCGCTGCGCTGAGGGGTTCCGGCGCTGCGCGCGGGGGTCTCCCCGGCAAAACCGGGTGACGGGTCGGCGGGCACGCCCCGACGTTACCCGCTGTCAGTGGGGGAAGTCCCGCCTCCGGGTCGGTTCGGCGCTGATCCGCTCCGTGGCATGCACCATTTGAACGACTAATACCCCATGCCTGTGGACAACTTTCCGCGCGCTTCGCCGTCGGCCTGCATTCTGAGAACGGATCCACGGAACCGCGGAACAACGGATCACCGCACCGTGGATCCGTGGATCCGTGCATCTGTTGATCTTGCGAGGCGGCCGGGCGCCGCCCGTGCGCGGAGTTCGTGAAACCGACCGGGGGAGAAGTCATGCATCCGATGTTGAAGCCCGCGCTGCGCCGGGCATGGCGTGGACGGAACACCGTGCAATTCGGTGTGACTCCCGCGCATGCGGTGACGCTGGGTCCGCTGGATATCGCCACCGCCAGTTTTCTGGAACTGCTCGACGGCACGCGCGGACTGCCGCTGCTTCGCGAAGAGGCTCGCGCGCTGGACCTGTCGGACCGTCACGTGGACACGCTGGTGAAGAGGTTGGCCGCGGCGGGGCTGCTCGACGATCCGCGGGCGGGTGGCCCGGGGGCGGACGCGCTGCGTCACCGTGCCGAAGCCATGGAGCGGCAGCGCCCGGACGTGGCCTCACTCTCCGTGGTCCATCCGGAGCCGGGCAGCGGCCTTCGGCGGCTTGCGGCCCGGCGGGCCATGCGGGTCCAGGTGAGGGGTGCCGGCCGGGTCGGTGCCGCCATCGCCGCGGTGCTGTCCGGCTCGGGGGTGGGCCGGGTCGACGTTCTGGACGGCGGGCACACCGAACCGTGGGACATCGCGCCCGGGGGGCTTCCGGCGGCGGCCGTCGGGGAGCGGCGGGACAGCGCCGCCCGCCAGCTGGTCCGCCGGTCGGCGGTCGGCGGGTCCCCTCGCGCGGCGGAGACGGACCGTCGCTCGGAGAGCGGCGAGCCCGGACTGTCCCTGATCGTCGTCGCCCCTCGGGACGGGCTCGCGGTGTACGCACCCGACCCGGCGGTGGCCGGGCCCTGGATCGCGTCGGGCACTCCTCATCTCTACGCGGGGGTGATCGAGGCCACCGGAGTGGTCGGCCCGCTCGTGCTGCCCGGGGGAACGGGATGCGCCGGTTGTCTGGCGCTGCGGCGCGCGGACCAGGACGAGCAGTGGCCGAGGATGCTGACGCAGTGGCGGTCCGGGCGTCGCGGCGCGGTACCTGCCTGTGACCTGGGGCTGGCCACGGCGGTGGCCGGTCTGGCGGCGGCGCACGCTCTGTCCTTCCTGGACGGTGAGCTGCCGGGGAGCACGGGTGCCCGGTGGGAGGCCGCGCTGCCGCTGTTGGACTGGCGCTCGGAACGGATCGGACCGCATCTCGACTGTTCCTGTGGTGCGGCTGGGCAGACTGAGGGGGAACTCACCTCCGAGGCCGGACCGGCTCACGACACAATGGCCGGGTGACCGCCGACGCAGCGATACCGGAGGCTCAAGCGGCACGGCACTCTGGGAACTGGAGGGGCACATGTCTGATCTACCCCGGAAGGCGGTCACCCGTACCGCCAAACTGGCCGCGCTCCCGCTCGGCTTCGCCGGCCGTGCCACCTGGGGCCTGGGCAAGCGGATCGGTGGCAAGTCCGCGGAGCTCGTCGCGCGCGAGGTGCAGCAGCGCACGGCGGACCAGCTGTTCAAGACCTTGGGTGAGTTGAAGGGCGGGGCCATGAAGCTCGGCCAGGCGCTCTCCGTCTTCGAGTCGGCCCTGCCCGAGGAGGTCGCGGGTCCCTACCGGGCGGCACTGACCAAACTGCAGGAAGCGGCGCCGCCCATGCCGACCCGCACCGTCCACGGGGTGCTCGCGGAACGGCTCGGTGAGGACTGGCGGGAGTTGTTCGACGAGTTCCAGGACAAGCCGTCGGCTGCCGCGTCGATCGGGCAGGTGCACCGGGCCGTGTGGCACGACGGCCGCGAGGTCGCCGTGAAGGTGCAGTATCCGGGCGCGGGCGAGGCGCTGCTCTCGGATCTCACGCAGCTCAGCCGCTTCGCCAGGCTGCTCGGCCCGCTGATCCCCGGGATGGACATCAAGCCCCTGATCAAGGAGCTGCGCGACCGGGTGTCCGAGGAGCTGGACTACGAACTGGAGGCGCGGGCCCAGCAGGAGCACGCCACGGAGTTCGAGGACGATCCCGATGTGGTGATCCCCGGGGTGGTGCACCAGTCCGATCAGGTGCTGGTGACCGAGTGGATCGACGGAATTCCGCTGTCCGAAGTGATCGCGGAGGGCACGACGGAGCAGCGGGACCGCGCGGGGCAGTTGCTGGCGCGCTTCCTCTTCTCGGGTCCGGCACGCACCGGCCTGCTGCACGCCGACCCCCATCCGGGCAACTTCCGGCTGCTGCCCGCGGTGGCCGAGGACGGTGACGACGGCGACGGCGGACAGTGGCGGCTCGGGGTGCTGGACTTCGGAACGGTGGACCGGCTGCCGGGCGGGCTGCCGCAGAACATCGGTGACTCGCTGCGGCTGACGCTGGAGGGCGACGCCGAGGCGGTGTACGGGCTGCTTAGGGAAGAGGGGTTCGTCAAGGACTCGATCGACCTCGTACCGGCCGCGGTGCTCGACTATCTGCTGCCGATCATCGAACCCGCGCAGGTGGAGGAGTTCACGTTCACCCGCGGCTGGCTGCGGACGCAGGCGGCCCGGATCGCGGATCCACGCTCCCCCGCCCATCAGCTGGGCAAGCAACTGAACCTTCCGCCGTCCTATCTGCTGATACACCGGGTGACACTGAGCACGATCGGGGTGCTGTGCCAGCTGGGGGCGACGGTCCGGCTGCGGGACGAACTCGAATCCTGGCTGCCGGGATTCCTCGCGGAGTACGACGAGGAGACCGGCGAGGTGGCCGACGAGCAGGGGACCGGAGCGGAGAGCGAGCAGGAGGACGCGGCCGTCGAGGTGTAGGTGCCAGTGCGGGCGGAGTGTCTGCGTGGGGCGGGATGAGCGGAGCGGCCGGAGGGCTGGGCCGGGCGGGGCGGGGCGGGGCTGGGCCAGCGGAGCCGCCCGAGGGGCGGCTCACCACCACGCGGAGTCGAGGCGGCTTTCGATGGACCTGATGTGGGTGCGGGCGCAGTCGTCGCAGAGGTAGTGGCGGCGTCCGTTCTCCACCGAGCAGATCCAGGTCGGCGGGGCCGTCTCACCGTCGGCGGCGGTGCCGCAGCGGGCGCACACCACACGTGCGGCGCCCGGCTGTTCAGGGGGGTGCGTTTCCTCGTCCATCCCGTGACGATAACTCCGGGGCACGAAGCGGGACAGCACAACGCACTGCGGGGCCGTCCCGTTCGGACGGCCCCGCGGTGGGGGTGGTGGCTGCTCACCGGGCAGAGCGGTTGCCCGAGCAGCCGGGTGGTTCCGGGCCGCGCCCCGTTCTCGCCGTGTACGGCGTTCTCGCCGTGTACGGCGTTCTCGCCTGTACCGCGTTCTCGCTGTACCGCGTGATCGCTGTACCGCGTTCTCGGCCGTACTGCGGCGGGGCGTGGCCCTCTTTGCCTGTTGGTACTAGTGCATGACCGCCATGGCCAGCGCACGGCGGGCGCGCATCGAGGCGCGCTCCGCACGGCGCTGCATCCGCCGAGCGGCCACCAGGCGCACAACCTGGCGGTCGGCCTCGGCTTCCCGCAGGCGGTCGTGCATATGCGCACGAGCCAGGGCTTCTGGGATGAGTTGCATCTCACGGGTCCTGTTCTGACGCGAGTCGTTCGCGCCGATGATGGTGACGTCCGGGGTGGCGGAGCCGACGGGCTCCTTCGTGGGGGTGATCATTGGTGCCTGATTCCGAGGGTCATGGGTCTGGGGACGGTCGATGGTTCCGAGGCGCTTCATTCGTGTGGGGGCCTTGACCCCCAGGCCGGCGGTCACGCTGCGACCGGGTTCTTGCGCGGACGGCCACGCGGCCGCTTGCGGGCAACGACGACGCCCTGCACGAAGAGTTCGCCACCCCAGACGCCCCACGGCTCGCGCCGCTCCTTGGCACCGGCGAGGCACGCCTCGACGAGCGGGCAGGTCCGGCAGAGGGACTTGGCGTACTCGACATCGGCCGGGGACTCGGCGAAGAAGACCTCCGGGTCGTACGAACGGCAGGGGACGGGCACGCCGAGGTTCTCGATGGCGTCGTCGAGCGCGGTGAGCGCGGTGAGCGGGATCAAGGTGGAGTCCTCCGTGAGGCCGGGCGGGGAGATCGTGTCGGAAAGCGGTACGGACGGGGCGTGCGCTTCGAGTTGCACGGTGGGTGGTGTCCTCGTCTGGTCGTGCCGGCCTGTTGGCCGGTTGGCGGCTGGTACCAGGTACTGCTTGTCCCGAGGCTCCTTCGTCACGTCTCGTCCGTTCGGACAAAACAAAAGGGCCGCGGATCCCGAGTGGGGTTCCGCGGCCCTGAAGGCGCCGGCCTGATTCTGGATCAGGCTGGATCGCTCCAGGGTTCAGGCCCACGGAAGGCCCACATCGTGTGGTGCTGCGTCGACTGCTTCTTGGCTCCTGCACCGGCTGCCGCAAAGGCATAGGCCCGAGCCTGTGTCGCCTTCACTACTGCTGCCGCCGGTGCCTGGATCGGTCGCTCATTGCGCTCCCGCGTCACGGGGAGGCCGGCCGGAGACAGCGGACCGGCGGCAGAGATGCCGGACAGACCGGTGCCACGAAGCACGGATTCCGAAGAGCAGGCGAGGCCGAGCGAGCAGGCGGAGACGACCGAGCGATCGGTCATTTTGACGGTCTTGATGATGCTGATCACAGAAATCGCCTCCTCTCGGCGTCTCGGGGGACCGGCCGGGACCGGTCCTGCGTATTCGGATAAGTACAGCACGGAATCAGGGCTTCAGAGAAGACGCTGTTCCCGTGGTTAAGAACCTATGGTGATGACTGGGGCAGGCGCAAACTATTTTCCCGACGAGTTTTTCTCACTCCTCGTCGGCACCCTCCGCGCGCTCCTCATCCAGGGCCTCACCTGCGCAGATGGCCAGTACATCGGCACCGAAGCGGGTCAACTTGCGGTTCCCGACCCCGGCGATGACGACCAGCTCGCCCTCGCTGCCCGGCACCGCCTCGGCGATCGCCATCAGCGTCTTGTCCGTGAACACGCAGTAGGCGGGCTGCCGCAGCCCCTCCGCCTGGCCCGCGCGCCAGTCGTGCAGCCGCTCGTACAGTGCCTCGTCCATGTCGGACGGGCAGTCCTCGCAGCGCATCAGCTTCATCTCACCGGCCTGGGTGAGGGTCTTGCCGCAGACCCGGCAGAGCACCGGCGCCCGGTGCTTCCGCTTGATCACCGGTGCCCGGTCCCCGCCGCCCGCCGTACCGGAGCCCCGGTCGATGCCGCCCGTGCCGCCGGTGCCGCCCCGGGCGCCGAGCGCCGCCGAGCCCGGCCGCAGCCCGTTCAGGAAGCGGGTCGGACGGCGGCTCGCACGGCCGCCGGGTGAGCGGGACACCGCCCAGGACAGCGAGAGGTGGAAGCGGGCCCGGGTGATCCCGACGTACAGCAGGCGCCGCTCCTCCTCGACCTGTTCATCGGTCTTGGCGTACGCGATCGGCATCATGCCCTCGGTGAGGCCGACCAGGAACACGGCGTCCCACTCCAGGCCCTTCGCCGAGTGGAGCGAGGCCAGGGTGACGCCCTGGACCGTGGGGGCGTGCTGGGCGGCGGCCCGTTCGTCCAGCTCCATGACCAGGTCGGAGAGGGTCGCCCCCGGCTTGGCCGTTTCGAAGTCCTCGGCGAGCCGCACCAGCGCTGCCAGGGACTCCCATTTGTCCCGCACCGCGCCGGAGCCGGCGGGCGGCCTGCTGGTCCAGCCCTTCGTGGAGAGCACCGCCCGCACCTGCGAGGGCAGGCCCTCCGCCTCGTCGAGCAGCGAGTCGTTGCCCCCGGCGCGGGCCGCACCGCGCAGCGCCACACCGGCTTCCCGTACCTCCGCGCGCTCGAAGAACCGCTCGGCGCCGCGCAGCTGGTACGGCACACCGGCGTCCGCCAGCGCCTGCTCATAGACCTCGGACTGGGAGTTGACCCGGTAGAGCACGGCGATCTCACCGGCCGGGACCCCCGCGGCGATCAGGTCGCGGATGCGGCGGGCGGTGCCTTCGGCCTCGGCGGGTTCGTCCGGGTACTCCGTGTAGGACGGTTCGGGGCCCTTGTCGCGCTGCGAGACCAGTTCGAGCCGGTGCTCGGCCGCCTTGCCGTGGGCCTGGCTCAGCAGTCCGTTGGCCAGGTGGACGACCTGGGGTGTGGAGCGGTAGTCCCGCACCAGCTTGACCACGGTCGCGTTCGGATGGCGGGTGCGGAAGTTCAGCAGGTGGTCGGGGGTGGCCCCGGTGAAGGAGTAGATGGTCTGGCTGGCGTCGCCGACGACGCACAGATTGTCCCGGTCGCCCACCCAGAGGTCGAGCAGCCGCTGCTGGAGCGGGCTGACGTCCTGGTACTCGTCGACGACGAAGTGCTGGTACTGGCCGCGCACGTGGTCGGCGATGTCGTGCCGGTCCTGGAGGATGCCGACGGTGAGAAGGAGCACGTCCTCGAAGTCGATCACCGAACGGTCGCGCTTCAGCTGCTCGTACATCGCGTAGATCTGGGAGAGCACCGCCGGATCGCGCGGCGCGTCCCGCTGGGTCTTGGCGACCGCGGCCGGATAGTCGGCGGGCACGGTCTGGGTGACCTTGGCCCACTCGATCTCGCTCGTGACGTCCCGCAGCTCATTGCGGTCGAGCCGGAGCTGGCAGCGGGCCGCCGCCTCGGCGACCAGCTGTACCTTGCGTTCCAGCAGGCGGGGCAGCTCGCCACCGACTGCTTTCGGCCAGAAGTACTGGAGCTGCCGCAGCGCCGCGGAGTGGAAGGTCCGGGCCTGCACCCCCGTGGCACCGAGCTGGCGGAGCCGGCCGCGCATCTCACCCGCGGCCCGGTTGGTGAACGTGACAGCGAGCACGGTCGTCGGCTGGATGATCCCCGCCCGCACCCCGTACGCGATGCGATGCGTGATCGCTCTCGTCTTGCCCGTACCGGCTCCGGCCAGCACGCACACAGGTCCGTGCAGCGCCAGGGCCACCTCGCGCTGCTCGGGGTCGAGCCCGTCGAGCACGGCATCCGGGGACTCGGGGACCTGTGGGAAGAGGGTGGAATGCGTTGCTGCTGTCACCCCGCCATGCTGCCAGGTCGCGAGGGGCTGGTGCGGAGGTTGTCCACAGGGGTGCCGCATCTGTCGTACAAACCGCGGACGGTGTCGTACACACCACAGCCACCCATCACGGCCGATGTCACGCCGGCCACGGACGATGCCGTCCCCACGACAGCCGATGCCGTCCCCACGACGGCCGATGTGGCGTCGGCCACGGACGGTGTCGTACGGCCACGGCCGGTCCCCGTCGCTCGCGCCGTGTATCCGCCCCGTTGCGGGAATGGTGGCCGGGTCCCGTACGTTCCTCTCCGTGCGGGAACGCGCATTTCAGCTTCCAGCTTTGCAGCGAGACGGACGAGACAGAGGAGCGCGAGCGACATGCCGGGCACTGTGACGATGTACAGCACCACGTGGTGCGGCTACTGCCGCCGGCTCAAGGGCCAGATGGACCGCGAAGGCATCCCGTACACCGAGGTCAACATCGAGCACGACCCGGATTCGGCGGCGTTCGTCGAGAAGGCGAATGGCGGAAACCAGACGGTGCCGACGCTTCTCGTCGTCGCGCCCTCCGGCACCGAGTCGGTCATGACGAATCCCTCGCTGGCCCAGGTGAAGCAGGCGCTGGCCGCCTGACGCACCGCTCCGCCCGCATCGACTGCCCCCTTCCGGCACTGGCCGGAAGGGGGCAGTCGTGTGCGTGGCGCCGCCGCGGTGCGCGGTCAGTTCGTCCGGGTCGCGCTGCCGGGCTTCGGCAGCGGCTTCCCGTACCAGAGCTCGATCAGACGGGCCGCGATCGAGATGCCGAACGGGGGCAGGATCTCACCCGATTCGAAGGCGGCCGTGAGGTCCTCGCGGGAGAACCAGCGGGCCTCCTCGATCTCCTCGCCGTCCACCTCGATCTCCGACGTGGTCGCCCGCGCCATGAAGCCGAGCATCAGGCTCGACGGGAACGGCCAGGGCTGGCTGGCGATGTACTCGACCTCGCCGACCGTGATGCCCGCCTCCTCGTACACCTCGCGCGCCACGGACTGTTCGATCGACTCCCCCGGCTCCACAAAACCGGCGAGCGTCGAGAAGCGGCCCTCCGGCCAGTGCACCTGGCGGCCCAGCAGGGCGCGGTCCTGGTCGTCCGTGACCAGCATGATCACGGCCGGGTCGGTACGCGGGTAGTGCTCGGCGCCGCACGCCTGGCAGCGGCGGATGTGTCCGGCCGCCGCGATGACGGTGCGCTCACCGCAGCGGGAGCAGAAGCGGTGCAGGCGCTGCCAGTTCTCCAGGGCCACCGCGTGCACCATCAGGCCCGCGTCGCGGGCGCCGAGGAGCAGTCCGGCCTCGCGCAGACCCGCCGGACGCGCCGACTGGTCCATGCGGCCGGGCAGGGAGTCCTTCTGGAGCGCGAAGTAGCTGACGCCGTTCTCATCGGTGCCGAGGAAGTAGCGGTGGGTCTCGGTGACCGGCGCCTCGAAGGCCGGGGTCATGACGATCTCGGAGCCGCCGTCGGCCGTGTCGTCGATCAGCACCTGCCCGCCCGAGACGACGAAGACCCTGGTCGTCGGGTGGCTCCAGGCGACGGACAGCCACGCCTCGTCGAGGCGGTGATGTGCGGCGCGGTCGATGCCGCTGGGCGCGGTGAGACCGATCGGGCGGTCTGCGGTGGCCTTGTCGAAGGTGCTCACAGGTGCTTCCTACTCCCCCGGGATGGATCGGGTGTTCAGAGGATTCAGCGGAGTGCCGCGGGCAGCGAGACCCTCAGCTCGTCCCACAGGTGGGCGGTTGTCTCCGCTCCCTTGAGCAGAAGGTCCAGTTCGACCTTCTCGTTGGGGGCGTGCCAGCCGTCGGACGGTACGGAGATGCCCAGGAAGAGAACGGGGGCGCCGAGGACGTCCTGAAGGTCCGCGGCGGGGCCCGAGCCCCCTTCGCGGGTGAAGAGGATCTTTTTGCCGAAGGCCCTGCCCATCGCGCGGGCCACCGCCTGGAGGGCGGGGTGGTCCAGCGGGGTCAGGCACGGGCGGGTGGCGGGCGAGAAGGTGATCCGGTGGCGGACACCGGCCGGGATCTGTGTCTCGGCCCAGGCCAGCACGGCCTGCTGGACGCGTTCGGGTTCCTGGCCGGCGACCAGCCGGAAGCTGATCTTCACCATGGCCGAGGCGGGGATGATCGTCTTGCTGCCCGCGCCCTGGTAGCCGCCGCCGATGCCGTTGACCTCGGCGGTGGGGCGGGCCCAGACACGCTCCAGGGTGGAGTACCCCGCCTCGCCGGACGCGGCGTGCGATCCGGCGGTACGCAGCCAGGTGGCCTCGTCGAAGGGCAGCTCGGCGAAGAGCGCGCGCTCGGTGTCGGTGAGCTCTGCCACACCGTCGTAGAAACCGGGGACCGCGATCCGGCCCCGGTCGTCGTGGAGGGCCGCGACGAGGCGGGCGACGGCGGTCGCGGGGTTGGGCACCGCACCGCCGAACGATCCGGAGTGAATGTCCTGCTCGGGGCCGTACAGCTCGATCTCGCACTCGGCCA
Source organism: Streptomyces sp. TSRI0281 (assembly GCF_001905125.1). Lineage (GTDB taxonomy): Bacteria > Actinomycetota > Actinomycetes > Streptomycetales > Streptomycetaceae > Streptomyces. Next base: position 192,182 of record NZ_LWLE01000001.1, read on the forward strand.
GGCCACGCATTCCGGTGCAGACGGTCGGCGTCGTCTCGTCCCACATGCCGGTGTCGGAGACGATCACCGCATCGGCGGCGAGGCGGGCCGCCCGCTGTTCGGCCAGGGCGCGGAAGTGCGGGGAGCCCGACTCCTCCTCGCCCTCGATCAGCAGCTTGAGGTGCACGGCGGGGGTGGTGCGGCCGGTGACGGCGAGGTGCGCCCGGACGCCGAGCGTGTGGAAGAACACCTGGCCCTTGTCGTCGGCCGCGCCGCGCCCGTACATCCGGCCGTCGCGGATCACCGGCTCGAACGGGTCGGTGTCCCAGCCGTCCTCGCGGGCCGCGGGCTGCACGTCGTGGTGGCCGTAGACGAGGACGGTCGGTGCGTCCGGGTCGTCGGAGGGCCATTCGGCGAACACCGCCGGGGCACCGGGGGTCTCCCAGATCTCGGCGACCGGGAAGCCGGTCTCCTTGAGCTTCGCGGTCAGCCACTCGGCACTGCGCCGTACGTCCCCTTCGTGCTCCGGCTGCGCGGATACGGACGGGATGCGCAGCCACTCGGCGAGGTCGTCGAGGAAGGCTGTGCGGTGCTGTTCGGTGTACGTACGGACGGCGCTGTCCGGGGTGTCGCTCATGCTGTTGAGCCTATCGGCCCGGCGGAGGTGGCTCGTCCAGCAGGAGCCGCTCCAGCTCGGCCCGGCCCGGCAGCCCGGCGGGGTGAACGGTCTCCCCGCTGCGTACATAGAGGAACGTAGCGGTGACCGAGTCGAGCGGCAGGTCGTGCAGCTCGGCCCAGGCCAGCCGGTAGACGGCGAGCTGGAGGGGATCGGCCGAGCGGTGGCGGCCGGTCTTCCAGTCCACGATCTCGTACGTGTCACCCGTGCGGTACACCGCGTCGATCCGGCCCCGGATCACCCGGCCCGCCAGCGTGATCTGGAACGGCGTCTCGACGCGGTACGGGGTGCGGCGGGCGTACTCCGTGCGCTCGAAAGCCTCTTTGAGCGCGGCGAGGTCGCGCTCGTCGGCGATCTCCGCGTCGCTCTCGTCGCCGCCGGGCAGTTCGTCGGGGCCGAGCATGGGCAGCGGCACCTCCTCGAACCGGGACTCCACCCAGGCGTGGAAGCGGGTGCCCCGGCGGGCGGCGGGCTGGGGCGGACGCGGCATGGGCCGGGCCAGCTCCCGGGCGAACGCGTCGGGGTCCTCGGCCAGACGCAGCAACTGGGTGGCGGAGAGCGAGGCGGGTACGAGGACGTCGCGCACGGTGGCGCGGGAGCGACGCAGCTCCCCGGCGAGGGCGTCCAGATCGCGGTCCCAGGAGGCGAGGGTGCGCGCTTCCTCCGGGGTGAGCGAGGGGGGACGGGCGAGGTCCTCGTGGCCTGTGTGGTCTGCGGAGCCCTCGTGGTCCGCGAGGACCCCGTGGTCCGCGAGGACCCCGTGGCCTGCGAGGTCCCCGCTGCCCCCACCGTCCCCTTCGCCCCAGCTGCCCCCGTCGTCCCCTCGGCGCGCTGCGGGTACGTGCGGGGCTTCCCCGGGGCGTTCGGTCGGCAGATCGTCCCAGTCCAGCTCCTCCCCCGCGAACAGGTCGTCGAACGGCTCGTCGAACGGGTCGCCGAGGGAGTCGCCGAAGGAGTCGCCGAACGGCTCGTCGTGGGGGGGGCCGGGGCGGCCGTCGGCGTCCGCCGGGACGGGACCGGCGGCGGCCAGGGACTCCAGGTGGGCCAGCACCGTGTCCCGGGCGGCGCGGCGGCGGGCCAGCGCGGTGTCGTCCAGTGGGAGCGGCCAGGCCTGATCGGTGTCCCGCTCCGCCAGCGCCGGGTTCTCCTCGTCCTCGGCCGGTTCGTCGGCCCAGGACTCGATCTCGCCGTATCCGGCGGCGCAGTGCTCGTACAGCGCGTGGAGGAAGGCGGACGGACCGCGCGTCCTCTTCTGGGACGGTCCCCACCAGTGGCCGGAGCCGAGGAGCAGCGAGCGGGGGCGGGTGAAGGTGACATAGCCGAGGCGGAGCTCCTCGGTGTGCTGGTGCTCCTTCATCTCCTCCTTGAACGCCTTGAGCCCCTTGGCGTCGAAGGAGTCGATGACCGGGAGGGTGGCCGCGTCGCCGCGCAGGGTGTGCGGCAGGACCTTGGACTGCGAGGTCCAGGCGTCCCGTGACTGGGTGCTGGGGAACTGTCCGGTGACCAGTCCGGGCACGGCGACGACGTCCCACTCCAGGCCCTTGGACTTGTGCGCGGTGAGGACCTTGACGGTGTTCTCGCCGCCGGGCAGGGCGTTGTCCAGGCCCTTCTCGTACTGCGCGGCGGTGCGCAGGAAGCCGAGGAAGGCCAGCAGGGTGGCCTCGCCGTCGAGGGCCGCGAAGCCCGCCGCCGTATCGAGGAAGTTGGCGAGGGTCTCACGGCGGCGTGCGGCGAGGGCGTGCGGGGAGGCGGAGAGCTCGACTTCGAGACCGGTGGTGGCGAGGACCCGGTGCAGCACGTCCATGAGGGGGTCGGCCAGCGAGCGTCGCAGATCCCGCAGTTCACCGGCGAGACGGGCGAAGCGGACCCGGGCCTCCGCGGAGAACGGCAGCCCGTCGTCCTGGGCGTCGCCCGCGACCAGGAAGGTGTCCAGGGCGTCGGCGAGGGAGATCACCTCGGCCGGGTCGATGCCTTCGACGGCTTCCGCGAGGCGGCGGTCGGGGTCGACGTCCTCGTCGTCCGCATGCGAGGCGTGGTGGACGAGGAGGCGGGCGCGGCGGCCGAGCAGAGCGAGGTCACGGGGGCCGATCCGCCAGCGCGGTCCGGTGAGCAGCCGGACCAGGGAGGCGTTGGCCCCCGGGTCCTGGAGGACTTCGCAGACGGCGACGAGGTCGGCGACCTCCGGCAGGTGCAGCAGTCCGGACAGGCCGACGACCTCGACCGGGATGTCGCGGGCGACGAGCGCCGCCTGGATCTGCGGGAAGTCCCCGGCGGTGCGGCACAGCACGGCGATCTCACCGGGCGGGGTGCCTGTCGTGACGAGGTGGGCGAGCGAGTCGGCGAGCCAGTCGATCTCTTCGGTGTGCGTACGGAGCAGGGCGCAGCGAACGGTCCCGTCGCGCTCGGCGCCGGGCGCGGGGCGCAGGGCCTCGACGCCTTCGTGCATGGCGCGCAGCGGGTCGGCGAGGCCGTTGGCGAGGTGCAGGAGGCGGCCGCCGCTGCGCCGGTTCTCGCTGAGGCTGTAGCGGGTGGCGGGGGTGCCGTCGGGGTGCGGGAAGTGGAGCGGGAAGTCGTCGAGGTTGGCGACGGAGGCGCCGCGCCATCCGTAGATCGCCTGGCAGGGGTCGCCCACGGCGGTCACCGCGTGGCCGGTCGCCCCCTCGGGGCCGTTGCCGAAGAGGGCGGAGAGCAGCAGGCGCTGGGCGACGGAGGTGTCCTGGTACTCGTCGAGCAGGACGACCCGGAACTCCTCGCGGAGGATGGTGCCGGTCTCGGGCCTGGTGAGGGCCAGCTCGGCGGAGAGGGCGATCTGGTCGCCGAAGTCGAGGAGGTCCCGGCCGCGCTTGGCGGCGCGGTACCGCTCGGTCAGACCGAGGAGTTCGCGTCGGGCCCCGGCGGTCTCGGGGATCTTGCGCAGCTCCGCGTTGGTGAGCCTGGCCGTCTCCAGCGCATGGAGCAGGTCGGTGTCGTGGCGCGCGAGCTGTTCGGGGCGTACGAGGTGTTCGGCGAGCTCGGCGTCGAGCGCCAGCAGATCGCTGACCAGCGTGGGGAACGACCTGGTCAGGGCCGGATAGGGGCCGGGCGCCTCGCGCAGCACGCGGGCGGCGAGCTGGTAGCGGGTGGCGTCGGCGAGGAGCCGGGTGGTGGGTTCGAGCCCTATGCGCAGGCCGTGATCGGTGAGGAGCCGGCCGGCGAAGGCGTGATACGTGGAGATGCTGGGCTCGCCCGGCGGGTTGTCCGGGTCGATGGTGTCCGGGTCGGTGACCCCGGCGGCGACCAGCGCCCTGCGGACCCGCTCGGCCAGTTCCCCCGCCGCCTTGTTGGTGAAGGTCAGGCCGAGGACCTGCTCGGGGGCGACCTGCCCGGTCCCGACCAGCCAGACCACGCGGGCGGCCATCACCGTGGTCTTCCCCGACCCGGCTCCGGCCACGATCACCTGCGGGGCGGGCGGCGCGGTGATGCAGGCCGTCTGCTCCGGGGTGAAGGGGATCCCGAGGAGCTCCTTGAGCTGCTCGGGATCGGTGAGACGTGAGGACACCCAAGAACCGTAACCGGACGCACCGACAACCTGCCGCGTCCCGTGGCGCTCGTCGGCTACTCCACGACCTGGCGGCCCTCCGGCTGCGCGCTGCACGAGGCCCGGAAGGTGCAGTGGGTGCAGTGCTGACCGGTCGTGGGCGTGAACCGTTCGTCCAGGACCCGCCCCGCGGCCGTCGCCAGCAGGTCGGAGACCCACGCGCCGGACAGCGGTTCCTGGGCCTGGACCTTGGGATGGGCGTCGCCGCCCTCCTTCTTCGGGGCGGGCTGCCGCAACTGGACCAGTTCGGCGCCGCCGGAGTCCGGCCGCTGCCCGTCGAACACCTCGTCGAGGGCGCCTTCGCGGACGGCCAGCTGGTACACGGCGAGCTGGGGGTGGGCGGCCACCTCGTCCTTCGTGGGCGACTGTTTGCCGGTCTTGAAGTCGACGACGTACGCCCGGCCCTCGGCGTCCTGCTCGACCCGGTCCATCGACCCGCGGATGCGGACCGCGTACTCGCCCGCTTCGAGCGTCACGTCGAAGTCGTGCTCGCTGGCGGCGGGCGTGCGGCCGGCCCGGTCCATGACGTGCCAGCGCAGGAAGCGTTCGAGGGCGGCGCGGGCGTGGTCCTTCTCCTGCTCGGACTTCCAGGGCGCGTCGAAGACCAGGCCGTTCCAGACGGAGTCGAGGCGCTCCATGAGGACGGCCAGGTCGGCGGGGGTGCGGCCGGAGGCCACTTCGTCGGCCAGTACGTGGACGACGTTGCCGAATCCCTGCGCGGCCGTCGCCGGGGCGTCGGCCTTCACCTCGCGGCCCAGGAACCACTGGAGGGCGCAGGTGTTGGCGAGCTGGTCGAGCGCGCTGCCGGAGAGCGCGACGGGCTGGTCCCGGTCGCGCAGCGGCACGGCGGAGCGGGTCGGCTCGTACAGGCCCCACCAGCGGTACGGATGAGCCGCGGGGACGAGCGGCTGGCCCTCGTCGTCGGTGAGCGCGGCGAGCCGGGCGAGCCGCTGGGCGGCGGCGTCGCGCAGGACGTTGGAGGCGGCGGGGTCGACCGTCGTGGCGCGGAGTTCGGCGACGAGCGCGGCGACGGCGAGGGGGCGGCGGGGCCGGCCGGTGATGTCGCGGGGCTCGACGCCCAGTTCGGTGAGGAAGCGGGACGGCTGGTCGCCGTCGTCGGCGGGGGCCTTGACCGCGGTGACGACGAGGCGTTCGCGGGCGCGCGTCGCGGCGACGTAGAACAGGCGGCGCTCCTCGGCGAGGAGGGCGCCGGGGGTGAGGGGTTCGGCGAGGCCGTCGCGGCCGATCCGGTCCGCCTCCAGGAGGGAGCCGCGGCGGCGCAGGTCGGGCCAGAGCCCCTCCTGCACCCCGGCGACGACGACCAGGCGCCACTCCAGGCCCTTGGAGCGGTGGGCGGTCATCAGGCGTACGGCCTCGGGGCGCACGGTCCGCCCGGAGAGGGTGTCCGCGGCGATGTCCTGCGCGTCGACCTCCTCCAGGAAGTTGAGCGCCCCGCGTCCGCCGGTGCGCTCCTCGGCGCGCGCGGCGGTCTCGAAGAGGCCGCAGACGGCGTCGAGGTCACGGTCGGCGTTACGGCCTCCGGCGCCGCCGCGCAGCGCGGCCCGCTCCAGCCTGGTCGGCCACGGGGTGCCGTTCCACAGGGTCCACAGGGCCTCCTCCGCGGTGCCGCCGCCTTCGAGGAGTTCCCTGGCCTTGCGCAGGAGGATCCCGAGGCGCTGGGCTCCGCGGGCGTACGCCGGATCGTGCGTCACGAGGCGCTCGGGTTCGGCGAGTGCGCGGGCCAGCAGCTCGCCGGAGGGCGCGGGAACGCGGTTCCCGGCGGCCCGCTCCTCGTCGCGCAGGGCCCGGCCGAGACGGCGCAGATCGGCGGCGTCCATGGAGCCGAGGGGGGAGGTGAGGAGGGCGAGGGCGGTCTCGGTGTCCAGCCAGGACGCCGGCCCGGGGACGGTGCCGGGCGCTGTGGCGGGTGCTGTGACGGGTGCTGTAACGGGCTCGGCGTCGGCCTCGTCGTCAACCTCCGCGTCGACCTCCGCGTGGGGGCCGGGCTCGGCGTCGCCGTCTTCTTCGGCATCGGCGGCTTCGGCTTCGGCTTCGGCATCCGCGACAGCCTCGGCATCCGCGACAGCTTCGGCATCGTCGGGCGCCGCGGCTGCGGTGGCTTCCTCCGACTCGTTCTCCGTACGCGGCTCCGGGGCCGGGCGCTGGAGGGCGGCCGTGGCCACCGTGCGCAGCGCGGTCAGGAGCGGGGCGATGGCCGGTTCGTGGCGCAGCGCGAGATCGTCGCCGTCCACCTCCAGGGGCACTCCGGCCGAGGTGAGAGCGCGGCGGACCGCGGGGATCGAGCGGCCGCCGGCCCGTACCAGCACGGCCATCTCATGCCACGGAACCCCGTCCTCCAGGTGTGCGCGACGCAGCAGGTCCGCGATGTTGTCGAGCTCCGTGGACGCGGTCGGATAGGTGTACGTCTCGACGCGGCCGCCCTCGCGGACGGCGGTGAGCTCGCGGTGGGCGCGCACCTTGGCCGCCGGGAGGCGGGTCAGCGGCATCCGGCGGGTGAGCAGCCGGGTCGCGGCGAGCAGCCCGGCACCCGAGCGGCGCGACGTGGTGAGGACACCGACGGGAGCGGCCTCCCCGTCCGCGCGCCGGAAGGTGTCCGGGAAGTCGAGGATGCCGTTCACGTCGGCGCCCCGGAAGGTGTAGATCGACTGGTCCGGGTCGCCGAAGGCGACCAGCGTCCGGCCGCCGCCCATGCCGGGACCGCGCCCGCGGTTCCCGGCCAGCGCGTGCAGCAGCCGTACCTGCGCCGGGTCCGTGTCCTGGTACTCGTCGACGAACACCGCGTCGTACCGCCCGGCCAGCAGCTCGGACACCTCGGGGCGCTCGGCGAGCAGCACGGCGCGGTGCACCAGCTCCGCGTAGTCCAGAACCCCTTGCGCGTCGAGCACGTCCAGGTACTCCGCGAGGAACTGGGCCGCCGCGCTCCAGTCCGGGCGGCCCGTACGGCGGGCGAAGGCGGCCAGCGCGTCCGGGCCGAGGCCCAGCTCGCGGCTGCGCGCCAGCACCGCACGTACCTCGTCGGCGAACCCGCGCGTGGTCAGGCAGGCCCGCAGTTCGTCCGGCCAGCGGACGTGGGCGAGGCCGGCCTTCTCCAGGTCGAGCTGCCCGGCCAGCAGCTCGCGGACGGTGACGTCCTGTTCCGGGCCGGACAACAGACGCAGCGGATCGGCGAACAGATCGGCGTCCTGATGGGCGCGGACCAGGGCGTAGCAGTAGGAGTGGAACGTGGTGGCCTGCGGGCCCCGGGCGGCGCCGAGCCGGGCCGCCATCCGGTCGCGCAGCTCGACCGCGGCCTTGCGGCTGAAGGTGAGGACCAGGATGCGGGCCGGGTCGGCGCCTGCGGTCACCCGGGCCGCGACGGCCTCGACGAGCGTGGTGGTCTTGCCCGTACCGGGTCCGGCGAGGACGAGCAGCGGACCGCCCCGGTGATCAACCACCGCGCGTTGACTCGCGTCCAGGAGGGGGGGAACCACGGAACCCGGCGGGGTACGCACCAGTCGGTACGCGCCCGGGGTCCGCTGCCGTGTCTCACGGTGCGGACTGTGCCGGGTGAAAGAGGAGGAGCTCACGTGGGTCGCCGGTCCTGGTGGGTGTACTGGTGAGGAGAGGGGCGGAGCGTGCCGCGCGTTGACGACGCTACGCCAGCGGTGGCGCGGGAGGCAGCGAGTCCGTTGCGTCCCTCGTCACGTATCCGGTCTGCCGGGGTCGTACGGTCGGCCGGAACGATCAGGTCTGCCGGGACGGTCGGGTTCGGCGGAACGATCGGGTCCGACGGCCGGAGGGGGTCGTGCGGACCGGTCGGGGGCGACAGGCCGGTCCGGGGCGCCTCGGGCGGTCGACCGGACCGGTCCGGGACCCCGACGCGTTTCCCGTACGCGCCCGGCGGCGCCTCTGGGAGGGCCGGATGGCCGAAGCTGTCAGATGTGAGCTTCCTTGCCCCCGTCCGGACCACGGGTCCCGCCGCCCCCACCGATGGCACCGGTCCCGCCCGCCCCGCCGGTCACCCCGTCCCACCGCGCCTGTCCCATGTCGAGGCGCGGCACATGTCCGGCGGCGGCGCGGGACGCCTCGCGCAGCGGGGTGCCTTCCTCGCGGTAATGGTCCAGCGCCCGCAGTTCATGGCCGGGGAGCAACGCCCCGTCGGCCCGCACCACGCGCCACCACGGCACCGCGGAGCCGTACAGCGCCATGACCCTGCCGACCTGCCGGGGGCCGCCGTCGCCCAGCCATTCGGCGACATCGCCGTATGTCATGACGCGACCGGGCGGGATCAGGTCGGCGACATCCAGGACCCGCTCCGCGTACTCCGGCAGCTCGGCGCCGGGCGGTGCCGATTCGCCACCGCCCCCGCTCGCCCGGTCCTGGGTCTCCCGGTCTTCGCTCATCCGGTCCATCCTGCCGTACGCCACCGACAGTTCCGCCGAATCCGTGTCCGGCCGCGCACAGAGCGTGCGTGTGGGCACAAAGGAGCGTATCTTGCGCATCTCGCACCTGTGCGACGCACCCTGATGCCCCCCTCTGTCTGCGGCCCGTGCCACCATCATGCGGGCGGTGACCGGTGATACGAGACCATGAAGACGATTCAGAGGCGACGAAGGAGCAGGGCGTGCAGCCACCGAAAGGGGCGGACGCCCCCGATGCCGAACCGCGCCCGCACGCGTCGGACACCACCGGGAACGCCGCGGGGGACACCGCCGGTTCCGCATCGGAACAAGCGGCCCGACCTGCCGCACCGGCCGCCGCACCCGACGGACCGGACGCACCTCACGGACCTGGCGGACCGGCCGCACCCGGCGCACCGGACGGACCTGCGCGCGAGCGGGATCACCTCTCCGGCTCGACCCTCGCGACCGTCGAGAACGAGCTGACCGACCGGGTCTCCGGCGACGAGCCGCTCCTTCCCGCGCGGGTCCACCGCCCTTCCGACCTCCTGCGGCTCCTCATCGGCATCCTCGCGATCGTCGTCCTGTTCACCATCGCCGTCTTCGCCCAGAACACCACCACCGGCCTTGAGGACGACATCTCCAAGGGCACGGCGCAGGCTCCCGACCTGCTGATCAAGATCGCCGGACTGGTGTCCAGCATCGCCGTGCTGCTCGTCCCCGTCGCCTTCGCCATCGAGCGCCTGGTCAAACGGGACGGGCTGCGCATCGCGGACGGCGTGCTCGCCGCCGTGCTCGCCCACGGCGTCACGCTCGCCACCGACCTCTGGGTCTCCGGCTCGGCCCCCGCCACCATCCAGGACGCACTGACCCAGCCGCAGCCCGGAGCCGGGCTCACCGATCCCGTGCACGGCTACCTCGCCCCCGTCATCGCCTATATGACGGCGGTCGGCATGGCGAGACGGCCGCGCTGGCGGGTCGTGCTGTGGGTGGTCCTGCTCCTCGACGCGTTCGCGATGCTGGTCGGCGGCTACACCACCCCGTTCTCGATCATCCTCACCGTGCTGATCGGCTGGACCGTCGCGTACGGCACCCTGTACGCGGTCGGCTCGCCCAACGTCCGGCCGACCGGCCAGCACCTGATGGCAGGTCTGCGCCACGTCGGGTTCCACCCGGTCGCCGCGATGCGCGCCGAGGACGCCCCCGACAACGCCGACCAGAACGACCGCGGGCGGCGCTATCTGGTCACATTGGAGGACGGGCCCCCGCTCGATGTGACGGTCGTCGACCGTGAACAGCAGGCCCAGGGCTTCTTCTACCGGGTGTGGCGCAGGCTCACGCTGCGCGGCATCACCCAGCGCCGGTCCATCCAGTCGCTGCGCCAGGCCCTGGAACAGGAGGCGCTGCTCGCGTACGCGGCGATCGCCGCCGGGGCCAACGCGCCCAAGCTGATCGCCACGTCCGAGCTGGGGCCCGACGCGGTGATGCTCGTGTACGAGCACATCGGCGGCCGTTCCCTGGACGCGATGGAGGACGAGGAGATCACCGACGACCTGGTGCGCAGCGCCTGGCGTCAGGTGAAGGCGCTCCAGTCCCGGCGCATCGCGCACCGCAGGCTCACCGGTGACGCGATCCTGGTGGATCGTTCCGGCAAGGCGTTCGTCACGGATCTGCGGGGCGGGGAGATCGCGGCCGGGGATCTGGTCCTGCGGATGGATGTCGCCCAGCTCCTCACCACCCTCGGGCTGCGGGTGGGAGCCGAGCGGTCCGTCGCCGGGGCGCTCGCCGTGCTCGGGCCCGACGCCGTCGCCGACTCCCTGCCGCTGCTCCAGCCGATCGCGCTGAGCCGCTCCACCCGGGCGGCGCTGCGCAGGATCGCCCGCGAGCGTGCGCAGCGCGAGCGCGAGGCGGTGCTGGAGGCGTCCCAGGCGGCCAAGCATCTGCGTACGGACGGCTCCGGGACCACCGGGGCGGGCGAAGCGGCGGGCGGGTCAGGTGACCGCAAGGCGGGCCGGAAGTCCCTGCGCACCGAGAAGCAGGCCGAGAAGCGGGCCATCGACGATGCGCTGGACGAGGCCCGCGAGGAGGATCTGCTCACCCAGATCCGCCGCGAGGTGCTGCTGATCCGGCCGCAGGCACCGGTCGAGCCGGTCCGCCTCGAACGCATCAAGCCGCGCACCCTCCTCAGCTTCATCGCCGGTTCCATCGCCGCGTACTTCCTGATCTCCCAGATCACCCAGGCCGACTTCGGCACGGTCGTCGAGGAGGCGGAGTGGGGCTGGGTGGCGGCGGCGCTGGGCTTCTCGGCCCTGAGCTACGTCGCGGCGGCGATGAGCCTGCTGGGCTTCGTGCCGGAACGGGTGCCCTTCGGCAAGACCGTGCTGGCGCAGGTGGCCGGCTCGTTCGTGAAGATCGTCGCTCCGGCGGCGGTCGGCGGCGTGGCGCTGAACACCCGCTTCCTGCAGCGGTCCGGGGTGCGCCCCGGACTGGCCGTCGCGAGTGTCGGCGCCTCCCAGCTGTTCGGGCTCGGCTGCCACATCCTGCTGCTGGCGCTGTTCGGCTATCTGACCGGTACCGAGAGGACCCCGGACTCGCTCACCCCGTCCCGCACGGTCATCGCGGGGCTGCTCACGGTCGCGGTGCTGATGCTGGTGGTGACCGCGATTCCGTTCCTCCGGAAGTTCGTGGTCACGCGGGTGCGGTCGCTGTTCGCCGGAGTCGTCCCGCGCATGCTCGATGTCGTGCAGCGCCCGCAGAAGCTGCTCACCGGCATCGGCGGCATGCTGCTGCTGACCGGCCTGTTCGTCCTCTGCCTGGACGCGTCGATCCGGGCGTTCAGCGGCCCCGACGTCCCCCAGCTCAGCTACGCGAGCATCGCGGTGGTCTTCCTCGCCGGGAACGCGCTGGGGTCGGCGGCGCCCACCCCGGGCGGCGTGGGCGCGGTCGAGGGCGCGCTGACGCTGGGCCTGATCGCGGTCGGCCTGCCGAAGGAGGTCGCGGCGCCCGCGGTGGTGCTGTACCGCGTGATGACGCTGTGGCTGCCGGTGCTGCCCGGCTGGATCTGCTTCAGCCAGATGACCCGCAAGGGCGAGCTCTAGCCCCGCGCCGACCGGCGTACGGGAAAAAAGCGCACCCGCCGTACCAGGGCCGCACGGCAGCCCATCGCCACCCCGCCGCACCGGGCCGGGCCCCGCGCCACCCGCATGGACCGCGCCCCGCGCGCTCCCCCGTGCCCCGCCGCACGATGGGCTCATGAGGACTTCCCCCGCCCTGCGTGCCGCTGCCCTCGCTGCCACCGCCACCGTGCTGCTGCCCCTGGCCGCCTGCTCGGACAGCGACGACAGCGGTGGTGCGGACCGGTCCACGCCCTCCGAGGCATCGACCGCCTCACCGTCCTCGACGGCGCGGAAACTGTCGTCCCAGAAACTTGACTGGCAGCCCTGCCCGGCTCCGAACGAGGCCCAGGGCGGCGGCGCATCGCCCTCCCCGCTGCCCGGCGGCACCGTCTGGGAGTGCTCCTTCATGGACGCCCCGCTCGATTACGGGAAGCCGGACGGCAGGACGATCGAGCTGGCGCTGGTCCGGGGAAGGGCCAGGAACCAGGACCGGCGGATCGGCTCCCTCCTGTTCAATTTCGGTGGCCCCGGCGCCTCCGGCGTCGCCACGCTGCCCGCCTTCGGCACGGAGTACGAGAAGCTCCGTACCCGCTACGACCTGGTGAGCTTCGACCCGCGCGGGGTCGGCCGCAGCGAGGGCGTCGAGTGCGCGGACAACGCGTCGATGGACGCCCGCAACCAGGAGGACTCCACCCCCGACGACGCCGCCGAGGAGAAGGCGCTCGTCGCGGACCAGAAGTCGTACATCGCGGACTGCGAGAAGAACTCGGGTGCCGAACTGCCGTTCGTGGGAACGACGAACGCCGCCCGTGACCTGGATCTGATGCGGCAGGTACTCGGCGACGACAAGCTCTCCTACTTCGGCATCTCGTACGGCACCGAACTGGGCGGCGTCTACGCCCATCTGTTCCCCGAGCGCGTCGGCCGGGCGGTCCTGGACGCGGTGGTCGACCCCACCCAGAACGCGGGGCAGTCCTCCCTCGGCCAGGCCAAGGGCTTCCAGCTCGCCTTCGACAGCTTCACTGCCGACTGCGCGGGGCGCGACGACTGCAAGCTCCCCGGGTCCACCGGCAAGGAGGTCGAGCAGTGGATCGCCGATCTCCTCGACCAGTTGGAGAAGCAGCCGGTCGACGGCCTCGGCGACCGGCAGCTGACCCAGTCCCAGGCGACCACGGCCATCGCCTCCGCCCTCTACTCCCAGGAGAGCTGGACCCTGCTCGAACAGGGCCTCGACGAGGCGGACGGCGGCGACGGCGCGCTGCTCCTGGCCCTCGCCGACTCGTACAACGGCCGTTCCAAGGAAGGCCATTACGACAACTCCACGGCCGCCAACATCGCCATCAGCTGCGCGGACTCCAAGCAGCGGTTCACCCTGGAGCAGACGAGGGCCGCGCTCCCCGAGTACCGCAAGGCGTCACCGGTCTTCGGCGACTATCTGGGCTGGGGGCTGCTGAGCTGCACCGGCTGGCCGGTCGCGGGCGCCTGGGACACCCCGGACGTCAGCGCCCCGGGAGCGAACCCCGTCCTGGTCATCGGCAACACCGGTGACCCGGCGACCCCGTACAAGGGAGCACGGGCGATGGCCGAGGAGCTGGGCAATGGCGTCGGGATCGAGCTGACATACAAGGGCGAGGGACACGGCGCGTACAACAGCGGCGACGCCTGCGTACAGAAGGCGGTCGACGGCTACTTGCTGAACGGCAGGGTCCCGGCGGCCGGCACGGTCTGCGGCTGAATCCGGACCGGCGTACCGACGACGGCAGCGCGCATCACGGCAACCCCCGCCCGGATCACCGCAACGCCCGTGCGGACCACCGCAACGCCCGCCCGGATCACCGCGACCGCCGTGCGGACCACCGCAACGCCCGCCCGGATCACCGCGACCGCCGTGCGGATCACCGTATGAGCTTCGGCGGCCGGGGATCGCCGGACACCCCTTAGCATGGCCGCACATCTGTACGGCCCGGCGCGTCGCGCGACTTCGGGCATCGGGAGGGATTCCAGCACATGCGTGTACATGGACGGACCCGTCGGGCGGTGGCCCTGACCGGGGCGGCCCTGCTGGCTGCCGGAGCCCTCGCGGGCTGCAGCTCGGAGCCGGAGCCGACCGGGGCGGAACCGGCGGCCGGGCGGTCCGCCGCACCGAGCACCCCCACCCCCACCGCGTCCCCCGCGGACGACCCCAAGTCCCCCGTGCTGCCCGCGTCGCTCACCTCCCAGCGGCCGGACTGGAAGCGCTGCAAGGCCCCCGCGGGCGGAACCGCCCCCGGCTCCGGCTGGCGCTGCGCGACCGTCGACGTACCGCTGGACTACGCGAAGCCGTCCGGCGAGACGATCGAAATCGCGCTGATCCGCAAGCAGGCCCGGGACAGGGGCGGCCGGCTCGGCTCGATGCTCTTCAACTTCGGCGGGCCCGGCGGTTCGGGCGTCGACATACTGCCGCGCGCCGCCGGTTCGTACGGGAAGCTCAACTCCCGCTACGACCTGGTGAGTTTCGATCCGCGCGGGGTCGCGGCCAGCGCCGGGGTGAACTGCCGCACCGACGAGGAGCAGGAGCAGTCCTACCGGAGCATCGACATGACCCCGGACACGGCGGCGGAGGAGGAGGCGTTCGTCAAGGACGGCGCGGACTTCGGCGCGGGCTGCGAGCGCCGCTCGGGCGAGGTCCTGCCGCACGTGGGGACGACGAACGCCGCCCGTGACCTGGACCTGATCCGGCAGGTGCTCGGCGACAAGAAGCTCTCCTACTTCGGCATGTCCTACGGTACGGAGCTCGGCGGCACGTACGCGCACCTCTTCCCCACGAACGTGGGGCGCACCGTGCTGGACGCGGTCGTCGACCCGACGGCCGACGGGGTCGGACATGCCCGCAATCAGGCGACCGGCTTCCAACGGGCGCTGGAGAACTACCTGAAGGACCGGGACCAGGACCCGAAGGCGGGCACCCAGCGGATCGCGCGGCTGCTGGAGCGGATCGACAAGAACCCGCTGCCGACCAGCACCGGGCGCAAGCTCAGCGAGTCGCTGGCCATCACCGGCATCGTGACCCCGCTCTATTCCAAGAGCAGCTGGCCGACTCTGACCGAGGCGCTCGACGAGGCCGAGAACAGCGGGACGGGCAATGGGCTGCTCCAGCTGGCCGACTCCTACAACGGCCGGGACGAGAACGGGCACTACGACACCCAGAACCACTCGCAGCGGGCCATCTCGTGCGCCGACTCCAAGGCCCGCCCCACGGCGGACGAGGCCAGGGCGCTGCTGCCCGAGTTCAGGCAGCTGTCCCCGGTCTTCGGCCCGTTCCTCGCCTGGGACACCGCGGGCTGGTGCGCCCAGTGGCCGGTCGCAGGTGAGCACGACACCCCGGAGGCGAGCGCTCCCGGCGCCGGTCCGGTCCTGGTGATCGGCACGACCGGTGACCCGGCGACCCCGTACGAGGGCGCGCGGAAGATGGCCGACGAGCTGGGCAAGGGCGTCGGGATCATGGTCACCAACAAGGGCGAGGGCCACGGCGCGTACGGCGAGAGCGGGTGCGTGACCTCGATCGTCGACGGCTACTTCCTGGACGGGAAGGTTCCGGCGGACGGGAAGACCTGCTCGTAACGTTCCTGCCGTCCCGCTCGCGCCCCGTGCGCGAAGGGGCCGGTCCGCACCGCCCCGCCCGCACAACCCGAAGGGCACCGCCCGCACACGCGAAGGGGCCGGTCCGCATTCCGCGGACCGGCCCCTTGTTCGGTTCAGGCTCTAGTAGACCGGCTTCTCGGGCTCGATCTGGTGCACCCAGCCGATCACGCCGCCGCCCACGTGCACCGCGTCGGCGAAGCCCGCCGACTTGAGGACCGCGAGGACCTCGGCGCTGCGGACACCGGTCTTGCAGTGCAGGACGATGCGCTTGTCCTGCGGCAGGTCCGTGAGTGCGTTGCCCATCAGGAACTCGTTCTTCGGGATCAGCTTGGCGCCCGGGATCGAGACGATCTCGTACTCGTTCGGCTCGCGGACGTCGATGATCTCGATCTTCTCGTCGGCGTCGATCCACTCCTTGAGCTGCTGGGGAGTGATCGTGGAGCCGAGGGCCGCCTCCTGTGCCTCCTCGGACACGACGCCGCAGAAGGCCTCGTAGTCGATGAGCTCGGTGACGGTCGGGTTCTCGCCGCAGACCGCGCAGTCGGGGTCCTTGCGGACCTTGACCTGGCGGTACTGCATCTCCAG
This sequence comes from Streptomyces sp. TSRI0281, assembly GCF_001905125.1. GTDB lineage: Bacteria > Actinomycetota > Actinomycetes > Streptomycetales > Streptomycetaceae > Streptomyces. The sequence continues at coordinate 208,136 of NZ_LWLE01000001.1, forward strand.
GGCGTCGTAGATCATCAGACGGCCGACCAGCGGGTCACCGATGCCGGCGAGCAGCTTGATGGCCTCGTTGACCTGGATAGAGCCGATGGACGCGCAGAGCACGCCCAGCACGCCGCCCTCGGCGCAGGAGGGGACCATGCCGGGGGGCGGGGGCTCCGGGTAGAGGCAGCGGTAGCAGGGGCCGTGCTCGGACCAGAACACGGATGCCTGGCCGTCGAAGCGGTAGATCGAGCCCCACACGTACGGCTTGTTCAGCAGGACCGCGGCGTCGTTGACGAGATAGCGGGTGGCGAAGTTGTCCGTGCCGTCCACGATCAGGTCGTACTGCGCGAAGATCTCCATCACGTTCTCGGCTTCGAGCCGCTCTTCGTGGAGGACGACGTTCACGTACGGGTTGATGCCCAGCACGGAGTCCTTGGCGGACTGCGCCTTGGAGCGGCCGATGTCGGCCTGGCTGTGGATGATCTGGCGCTGCAGGTTCGACTCGTCGACCTCGTCGAACTCCACGATGCCGAGCGTCCCGACGCCCGCCGCGGCCAGGTACATCAGGGCCGGAGAGCCGAGCCCGCCGGCGCCCACACAGAGCACCTTCGCGTTCTTCAGGCGCTTCTGTCCGTCCATCCCGACATCCGGGATGATCAGGTGACGGGAGTACCTGCGGACCTCGTCGACGGTGAGCTCAGCAGCTGGCTCGACCAGGGGTGGCAGCGACACAGGAACCTCAACAATGCAGGTGGTCGGATTCTACGTACTTCATCTACGTACGGTTGTTCTTGCCGTAACACTGCCACGCCCCCTCTCATTCCGAGATACCAGGTCCGATCCGCGAGACGATTTCGTCCCAGTAACTGGGCAGCGCCGCGAATGGATCGTTTTGTCCGTGATGGTCGTCCCGGTCGGTGAAGAAGATCGTCCCCGCTCCCTGCCAGCGGGCGATGCGCATGGCCTCTTCGAGATGGGTGCGCGGAACGCCGTGGACGAAGTGCGCGAAGCGCTCCGGCGGGTAGTCGGCCGTCCACTGGGCCACCTGTGACCAGCGGTAGTCGGTCCACGGGCCGCGGAAGGTGACCAGTTGGTCGGCGGTCTCGGCGTATCCCGGATACGGGTGGGTGCCGTGCCCCAGCACGAGGCGCCCGCCCTCGTCGCCGCTGTCGCTCCCCTCCAGCAGGGTGTGCAGGGTGCTGGTGAGCCGCCGGACCGCCGGGAGGTCGGCGCGCTCGGCCGGGCAGCGGCCGAGATAGAAGCCGCCGACCCGGTACCAGTCGAGGAAGGACCGCGCGTCGGCGATCAGCTCGCCGAAGGGGCGGTCACCGAAGGCCAGGTCCAGGTGGCCCAGCAGCCTGCCGCCCGCGGCCCGGACGGAGTCGTCCGGGGCCTCGCCGTGCAGGGCCCGCTCCCGGGCGTTGCGGAGCCGGCCCGCGGCCTCCAGACAGTGCGGGTCCGGCCGGGCGCCGGGCCCGTCGGCGATGTTGAGGACCGCCCAGTGCAGCGGGGTGCCCGGCCGCACCAGCTCGGCCCACTCGGTGGGCGCGAGCAGCGGATGGGCGTATCCGGGGACGCCGAAGCCGAGTTGTTCGCCGCCACAGGTCCGCCGCGCGGCACCGGTGGTGGTCAGATACGGCACGCCGCCTCCATCCAGATATCGGCGAGGGACTCCTCCAGATTGATCCGGGGCCGCCAGCCCAGCCGGTCCCGGGCGGTGCGGACGTCGGCCTGCTGCCAGCCACCGCAGCCGTCCGGGTACGGGGACGGGGTGGCCGAGAGGTGCTCGACGACGGATTCGGTGGAGGCGCGGGGGGCGCCGATCGGAATCCGGGCGGGGGGCGTGTCCAGCTCGTGGAGTGCGCCCGCGTACCCGGCGACCCTGGCGAGGACGGCGGCCGCGTCGCGCAGCCGTACGGCCCGGCCGGTGCCGATGTTGACGACGCCCTGGGCGGCGGAGAGCGAGGCGGCGTGCACGGCGCGCGCCACGTCCCGTACGTCGACGAAGTCACGCTGCACCCCGAGACCGCTGAGCTTGAGCTCGCCGTCGCCGGACTGCATGGCCCGGCGCATGGCCTCGGCGAGCCTGCCGAGCGGCGAGCCCGCCGGGGTGCCGGGGCCGACCGGTGAGAACACTCTGAGCACGACGGCGTCCAGGTCCGAGCCGAGGACGAGTTCGGTGGCGGCGAGCTTGCTGACCCCGTACGGGCCGCCGGGGCGCGGGATGGCGTCCTCGGCGGTCGAGGAGCCGGGCTGCGAGGGCCCGTACTCGGAGGCGCAGCCGACCTGGACGAGCCTGGCCCCGCAGCCGCTGCGGCGCAGGGCCTCGCAGACGGTGGCGACGGCGACGGTGTTGTGCCTGGTCAGGTCCCGGGCGCCGCCGCGGGTGGCGCCCGCGCAGTTGACGACGACTCCGGGGTGGACGGCGTCCAGGAAGCGGGTGAGCGCTCCGGGGCTGCCGCCCGCGAGGTCGAACCGTACGTCGGCGTCGTCGCCGCGGCCGAGTGCCGTGAGGTGCACGGCGGGATCGGCGAGCAGGCGGTCGGCGACGAAGCGGCCGAGGAATCCGTTGGCTCCGAGCAGCAGCACCCTCATCGTGCACCCCTTCGGTGCCGACGGCGGCTTGCCGGTGCGGGGGATTGGGGCGTCATGTCCGGTGTCTCCTTGGGGCAGTTACGTGCGAGGCGGGCCCACGGCGTCGGCTCCGCGGGGTGGGGCGGTGGTACGGGGTGGGGCGGATGGGCGGTGGTGCGGGGCGGGCAGCAGCGCGTCGGTGCGGTGGTGCCTCGATGAGGGGTCAGGCCCTGGCGTGGGCGGATGCCCGGGAGAGGGCGACGGCGGCGTGGATGAGCAGCCCGAGGGCGGCCGCTCCACAGGCGAGGGCGGGTACGGCTCCGGTGCCGCCCCAGGTGACGAGGGCGTTCACCGGCCGGGCGAGGAGGTCGAGGCCGGGCAGCCTCCCGGCGAGGATCAGGGCGGGGGCCGCCGCTTCGACGGCGCAGGCGGCGGCGAGCCCGGTGGTGGCGGCCTCCGGGAAGCCGTGCGCGCAGAGCAGTCGGGCCAGGAGGAACAGGACACCGAGGGCCGTGACGGCGACGGGCGTGCCGCCTCCTCCGTGTCCCAGGTCGGCGAGGAGCACCAACGGCACGAGCGCGCACAGGAAGAGCGCGACGGCACCGAGGAGCAGGGGGCGCACAGCGGCGCCGAACTCCTCCAGTGCGCGGCAGCCGGTGAGTTTGCGGTGGGCGTGTACGGAGAAGAGGTGCACGCACCACGCGGCGGGGGCCACGGCGAGCGCGAGCCCGAGCAGCGGGGCGGGCGTACCGGTCCAGGGCCCGTCGGGTCCGCCGCTGATGACCTGGGCCAGCAACTCCTCGCCGTACACCGCGTAGGCGAGGAGCCAGCAGCCGTACAGCGCGCTCCGGCCGGTGCCTTCGGGGGCGTGCAGCGGTCCGCGCCGTAGGCACGACCGCAGGGCCAGAAGCACAAGGAGTGCCCCGAGCGCGGTCACGGCGCATCGCGCTCCCCCACCGAGGACGCCTTCCGTGGCGCGCAGCACGCCCGCGGTCGCGAGGCAGGCGGCGCCCGGCAGCAGCGCGAGCAGCGTCCAGCCGGCCCGTGCCCCGGTGTCGGGCACCGGTCCGGGAGCCCGGCGGATTCCGGGCTCCCCCGCGCTGCCCGGAACCCGGGCGTACAGCTCCTCGGCGAGCGAGAAGACGTCCCGGTGGCGGTAGCGGGCGGCGGTGCGGTCGGTGAGTCCGTGGGCCTCAAGACCGGCGGCGATCTCCAGGGCGTCCACGGCGCGTTCGCAGAGTTCGCGATGGCTGTGCATGAGCGATTTCACGGGGTCGGCGGGGCCGCGGCGGGCGATGCGGGGCCCGGGGCCCTTGGACACGGCACCTGCGGACACGGGGCCTTCGAAAACGGGGCCTTCGGACACGGGATCCTCCGCCGCGCGGCCCTTCACCACCGGGCCCTCTACGGGGGCACCGCTCTGCCGGTCGGCGCTGGACGGGAGGCCCCACGGGGGCTCGGAGATCTCCGCGAACGCGATGACCGGGGTGGCCGAGGTCGCTGAAGTCGCCGAGGTGGCCGGGGTCGCTGAAGTCGCCGGGGTCGCCGAGACCAGCGCTTCGGAGCGTGGGTCCCGGGCGCCGCCGGCGCGCGGGGCGGCCGGGGTGTCATGGGCGCCGGAGACTTCGCGCCCTTCGGTCGGTCGGCGCATCGGGAATCCTCCCTGGTCGTGGCCCGTCAGGTGGTCACGCATCGCCGCCCCCGGTTCCCGCGCCGCCCGCGGAGCCTGCCGCGCCCGCGCACACGCCCGCGGGTTCGGCGGCCCGTCCGGGCAACCGGGCGGCGGGCCGCGTCCAGTGGCCGGACACCCGGGCCTCCGGCGGGGTGGCGAACGGACGGGGATCGCCGTCGGCGTCCACCGCGTCGGCCTCCCGGCACACCGGGGAGCGCGAGATCAGCTCCAGGTAAATGCCGCGAAATGCCGCAAGGTTCTGTTCGACGGTGAACAGTTCGAGCGCCCGCGCCCGCGCCGCCGCGCCCAGGCGTGCACGGCGTTCGGGGTCGCGCAGCAGCGTGACGCAGGCGTCGGCGAGCGCCCGCGGATTGCGCGGGGGCACGACGAGCCCCGTACCGCCGATCACCTCGACGACCGCCCCCACGTCCGTGGAGACGGTGGCCCGGCCGCAGAACATCGCCTCGACCAGACCGGTCGGGAAGCCCTCGACCACGCTGGAGAGCACGACGACACCGGCCGCCGCGTACGCCTCGGCGAGGTCGGGGACCTCGGGGCCGCCGATCTCCTCGAAGGAGACCGGGTTGCCGCCCTTGGTGTGGGCTCCGGTGGCCTCGTCGGGGAAGAGCCGGTCGGCCAGCGCCCGGCAGTGCGTGAGGTACGTGGTGTCCTCGGCCCCCCCGGCCGGGGCGGCGAGGATCCGCAGCCGGGCGGCCGGTTCGGCGCGGCGGACCTCGGTGAACGCGTGGAGCAGGGAGATCAGGTCCTTGGCGGGCTCGATCCGGCCGACCCGGACCAGTGTGTCCGGGCCGCCGCTGTCGTCGCCCTCCCCCACGCCCGTGAAGCGGTCCGCCGCCACGCCGGGGTGGACCGTGCGCAGCTTGGCGCGGTCGGCGCCGCTCCGCTCCTGCCAGCGGCGTACCTGGGTGTTGCCGGGGGTGATGAGCTCGGCCTGGCGGTAGACCTCGGCGGCCAGCAGTCCGTGGAAGTTCGCGAGCAGGGCGTGTACCGGCGCGCTGAACGGCGCGTCGGGCGCGGCCAGATAGTGCGCCCGCAGGGGCACACCGTGCTCCGTGACCAGCAGCGGCACCCCGAAGAAGCGTTTGGCCAGCAGCCCCGGCAGCGCGGCGGCGCCACCCGATGCCGCGTGGCAGAGGTCGACCGCCCCGAGGCTCTCCCTGCCGTACCAGTCGAGGGAGAGCGGGCGCAGGATGCGCTCCAGTTCGGCGGCGAAGGCGAGGTGGTCGGGCACGGTGGCGCTCTGGACGGTCCGGCCGGTGCCGCGGGCACGGCAGGCCGATTCCAGGATGCGCACGGTGGTCTCGGAGCGCAGGGCGGTGTGCAGACCGCCGCGCTCCGCGGCCAGCTCGGCCAGCCCGTAGAGGCCCTGGGCGAAGAGCACACCGGGCGTACCGGGCGTACCTGCCGCCGCCGCACCACCGCACTCACCGGAGCCGGACCCCGTCGCACGGCGCGCATCACACCCGGACCCCGCCTCGTGACACGTACCGGCACCGGGCCCCGTGTCCGTACCGGTGCCGCCCGTCGCGCAGACCGCGGTGGCGAGCGCCGTCATGTGCGCCCTGAAGCGCCGTCGTTCGCGCCTCCCGTACGAGCCCCGGCCCCCCGTCACGAGCCGGGCCAGGAGCCCGCGCCCGCCGCTGCCGCGCAGGGTGCCGTCCTCAGGGGTCCACAGCGGCGCGGTGCGCACCCGGCTCACGTGGTGCGGGAGCCGGACCCAGCCCTGGTCCTCCTGGTGGGCGGAGCGGCTCAGCGCGAAGAGGTCGAACTCGTGCTGGGGAAGACCGCGCACCAGTCGGCCGCACCAGAGCCCGGACTCACCGGCCGCATACGGGTAGCCACCGTCGGTGAGCAGTCCGATGCGCACGAGTACACCCCCGATCTCCCTTGTCAGCGGCCGCCGTTGGAACGGCGACTCGCAGCGGGACGACCGTAAGCGGATACGCCGGTGGCGCGACGGACGGTTGTCCGTCGCGCCACCGAAAGGGGTGAACCGTCGTAACTTTCCCACCCCGGCGGCGTTCCATCGCGGTATGGGGTCGTGGGGTTACGCAGGGTCAGGCAGCGGCCAGCTCCTTGCGGGCCGCGCGGCGCACCGCAGCGAGCCCCGGGTCGAGGGCGGGCACGGCTGCCAGCAGCTGCTTCGTGTACGGGTCCTGGGGCGACCCGTACACGTCGTCGGCATCGCCCTGCTCGACGACGACCCCGTTGCGCATCACCGCGACCCGGTCGCTGACCTGCCGGACGACGGCGAGGTCGTGCGCGATGAAGACCAGCCCGATGCCCAGCTCGCGCTGGAGTTCGGCGAGGAGACCGATGACCTGCGCCTGGGTGGTGACGTCCAGCGCGGAGACCGGCTCGTCGCAGACGATCAGCCTGGGTTCGGCGGCCAGCGCGCGGGCGATCCCGACGCGCTGACGCTGTCCGCCGCTGAACTCGTGCGGATAGCGTTCGTACCGGCCGGGGTCCAGGCCCACCCGTTCCAGCAGCTCGCCCACCCGGTCGCGGATACGGCTCTCGTCCCTCTCCCCCGCCGCCCGGAGCGGGTCGGCGACGGATTCTCCGATCGACCGGCGCGGGTTGAGCGAGGCGACGGGGTCCTGGAAGACCATCTGGAGCTCGCGCCGGACCGGCCGCAGCCCCCTCTCGGAGAGTGAGCCGATCTCCGTACCCCCGTAACGGAGCCGGCCCGACGTCGGATCGAGCAGCCGCACCAGCATCCGCCCGAGCGTCGTCTTGCCGCTGCCGCTCTCGCCGACGATGCCGAGCGTCCGGCCGGCGTGCACGCTGAGCGAGACCCCGTCCACGGCGGCGACCCGGCCGCGCCCGCGGCCGAACTCGCGCCGCAGATCCACCGCTTCGAGCAGCGGCGGCGCGTCGGCCCCGGCGGCGACGACAGAGGCACGCGGCGCGGCGACGGCAGAGGCGTGCGGCGCGGCAGAGCGGCGCGGCGCGGCGGAGGTGTCGTCGGGTCCCGGGGCGCGGGGCACCGCGACGGCCGGCGCGCGAGGCACCGGAACGGACACCGCGTCCGGCACCACCCGCTTCACGTCCACCCTCGGCACCGCGGAGAGCAGTTCCCTGGTGTACGCCTCGCGGGGCCGGCCCAGCACCTCGGCGACCGGTCCGCGTTCGACCTCGCGGCCCGCCCGCATGACGAGCACCTCATCCACGCTCTCCGCCGCCACCCCCACGTCATGGGTGACCAGCAGCAGCCCCATGCCGCTCTCGCGCCGCAGCCCGTGCAGCAGGTCCAGGATCTGGGCCTGCACCGTGACGTCCAGGGCGGTGGTCGGCTCGTCGGCGATCAGCAGCCGCGGTTCACAGGCCAGGGCCATCGCGATGAGCGCCCGCTGCCGCATGCCACCGGAGAACTCGTGCGGCCGGGAGCCGGCCCGGCGCGCCGCGTCCGGGATGCCGACCCGGTCCAGCACCTCGACGGCACGGGCGCGGGCGGCCCGCCGGGACACGGAGTTGTGCACCCGGTACACCTCGGCGATCTGGTCGCCGACCGTGTAGTACGGGTCGAGCGAGGACAGCGGGTCCTGGAAGACCATGGCGGCCTTCGCGCCGCGCAGCGCCCGCAGCGCGGCGTCGTCCGCGGCGCCCACGTCCGTACCTGCGACCCGGATCGAACCGGTGACCCGGGCGCCCGTACCGCGGTGCAGTCCGAGCAGGGCGTACGCGGACGCGCTCTTGCCGGAGCCGGATTCACCGACGACGCCGAGCGCGCCGCCCGCCTCCAGGGTGAACGAGAGCCCGTCCACGGCCCGGACGGAGCCGAAGTCGATGGTGAGGTCCTTGACCTCGACCAACGGGGAGGGAGTTGTCATGACAGGACCACCCGTCGGTCGGCCAGCGCGTACAGGACGTCCGCGACGGTATTGGCGAGCACCACGAAGAAACCGGTCACCAGCACCATGCCGACGACGACGGGCAGGTCGACGACCTTCACGGCGTGCACCAGTTCGCGGCCGATGCCGGGGATGCCGAAGAGTGATTCGGTCAGGACCGCGCCGCCGAACATCGAGCCGAAGTCCAGCGCGCTGAGCGCGATCACGGGCGCGACGGCACCGCGCAGGGCGTGCCGCCCGATGATGGCGCGCTCGCTGACTCCGTAGGCGCGAAAGGTGCGCACATGGTCCTCGGCGAGCGTCTCCAGCATGGAACTCCTGGTCAGCCGGGCGTATTTGGCGGACTCGATGAGGGCCAGCGACACCCAGGGCAGGAGCAGCCCCCAGGCCCACTGTTCGGGGTTCTCCGTGAACGGTACGTACGTCGGGGACGGCAGCCACTGGAGTGTGGAGCAGAAGACGATGATGAGCAGCAGCCCGATGACGAAGACGGGCGTGGCGGTTCCGGCCAGGGTCAGCCAGGTCAGCACCCGCTCGGTGATCCGGCCCCGCCGCCAGGCGGACAGCACTCCCGTGCCGACGCCGAGCAGGACCCAGCCCACGAAGGCGCCGATCACGAGCGAGGCGGTGACCGGCAGCTTGGCCAGGATCAGCTGGGTGACCTGCTGATCGCTCTGGTACGAGACCCCGAGGCAGGGTGCGGAGCAGTGCTCGACCCCGGTACCGGTGGAGAAGTCGCGTCCGGCGACGATGCCCTGGAGGAAGTGCCAGTACTGCACGTACACCGGGTCGTCCAGCCGTAGCTGCTGGGTGACCTGGGCGACCTGGGCGGGTGAGCAGCGCGGGCCGCAGGCGATCTGGGCGACGTCGCCGGGGGCGACGTAGAAGATCGCGTACAGGATCACGGTCAGCGCGAGCAGGACGAAGACGGCGCCCCCGAGCCGTCGCAGCAGAAACCCGGTCATGCCCGGTCCTCCTCGGACTTCTTGGCCGCCTTGACCGCACCGGACTTCTTGGCTTCCTTGTCCGCACCGGAGCTCTTGGCTTCCTTGTCCGCACCGGAGCTCTTGGCTTCCTTGCTTCCGGTGCCGATCCGCAGCCGGGACGCGGCGCGCGGGTCGAGTGCCGTGCGGATGCCCTCGCCGAGGACGGTCAGCGCGAGCACGGTGACGAAGAGCAGTCCGGCGGGGAGCAGCAGATAGGTGGGGGCCGCCTGGTACCAGGTGTCGGCCTCGGTGAGCATCTGTCCCCAGGACGGGGTGGGCGGTTTGATGCCGACGCCGAGGAAGGACAGGGCCGCCTCGACGACGATGTTGGTGGGAAACATCAGCGCGGCGTAGGTGATGACGGGTGCGGCGAGCGCGGGCAGGAGTTCGCGCCGGGCGATGCTCCACTTGCCGCGGCCACTGAGCCGGGCCGCCGAGACGAAGTCGAGGGATTTCAGGGTGAGGGCCTGGGCCCGCACGATCTTCGACGTACCGGCCCAGTTGATCCCGCCGATGACCAGGGCGATCAGCACGGGCCGGGGGAAGGTGTCCGGGACGATCGCCAGGAGCGCCAGGGCGATGACCATGATCGGCAGGGCGACGTTGATGTCGGTGATGCGGCTGAGGACCTGGTCGACCCAGCGGCTGCCGAGGGCGGCGGCGAGACCGATGGCCAGCCCGATCGCGATCTGGAGGACCGTGGCGACGACGGCGACGCCGAGCGAGACCCGGGCACCGTGGACGATACGGGCGAACAGGTCGCGGCCGGTCTGCGGTTCGACACCGAGCCAGTGATCCGCGCTGATGCCGCCGAACGAGCCGATGGGCACACCGCCGGCCGCCGAGTCGACGAGGTCGGGGTGGTAGGTGTTGGGGTCCTGGCCCGCCAGTGCGCTGAGCAGCGGCGCGGCGAGTGCGACCAGGACGAGCAGGAGGACCACGACCGCCGCGGCGGTGGCCGCGCGCTGGGCGCGCAGCCGCCGCCGGAACAGCCGGGCCCCCGAGGCGGGGGCGGCGGTGTTCGCCGCTCCCGCCTCCTGGACCAGAAGTGCTTCCGACATGGTTACTTGACCGAGACCTGGGAGATGTCGAGTACACCGGTCCAGTCGCTGATGACGACGTTCTTGATGTCCTGGCCGACGAGCCGCTTGTAGACCGGGTGGAAGAGCGGCACGGTCAGTGCCTGCTCACCGATCTTCTTGTCGAGCGCGCCCCAGCGGGTGGCGGCGGCGCTCAGATCGGTGAGCTTGTTGATCTCGTCGATCTCCTTGTTGACCGCCGGGTCGTTCAGGAAGCCGGAGTTGAAGTTGGCGCCGTCCTTGACGATCTGCCGGCCGTCGAAGATCGGGGCGAGGAACGGGCCGCCGGAGGGCCAGTCGGCACCCCAGTGGGCGAGGAAGAAGCCGGGCTCCTTGGTGGCGCTCTGGGTGGTGTCGGAGTAGTCGTTGCTCTCCAGGCCCTGGAGCTTGACCGTGATCCCGGCCTTCTTGAGCGCGGCCTGGAGGGCGGTGGCGATCTCCGGGCTGGTCTCGAAGTCCTTGTCGTTGGAGTGGGTCAGGGTGACGGTCAGGCCCTTGGCGTGACCGGCCTCCTTCAGCAGCTTCCTGGCCTCCTCGGCGTTGCCCGTCTTCCCGGCCGGGAAGAGGTCGTAGGGCGTGTAGCCGAAGGACTTCTGGTTCGGCAGATAGGTGGTGGCGGCCTCGGCGAGCGAGGAGCCGCCGGCCGCGTTGATCACGGAGGAGCGGTCCACGGCGTACGAGATCGCCTGGCGCACCTTCGGGTCGTCGAACGGCTTCACCTTCGGGTTGAAGGCGATGTAGTTGGTGTAGCCGAAGTGGCCGGTGCCGACGCGGGTGGCGAGCTTCTTGTCGCCGGTGACCTTGGCGAGTTCGGCCGGGCCGAGGTTGGTGTCGGTGGTGACGGCCGCGGCGTCGGCGCCCTGGGAGGCGGAGAGCCGCTGGTTGATGACGGCGGAGTCGAGCCCGGAGCGTACGTCGATCCGGTCCGGGTACGCCTTGCGCTCCTCGTCGGTGGTGGCCGACCAGTGCGGGTTGCGCTCCAGGACGAGCCGCTCGCCGTCGTTCTCGTTGATGACGACCTTGTACGGCCCGGAGGAGACGGGGTGCTCCTCGTACTTGGTGCCGGTGTCCTTGGCCCGGGGCACCGGGGTCGTCTGGGTCTGCGTGGCGAGGTAGGGGAATTCGCCCTCGGGCTTGTTGAGGTGGAAGACGATCGTCTTCGCGTCGGGCACCTCGATGGAGGCGAGGCCCTTCTTGTCCTTGTACGGGCCCTGGTAGTCGGCCCCGCCGATGAGCCAGTCGCGCAGGTACGGAGCGCCGCCGGAGAGTTCGGCGGCGAAGGAGCGCTCGATGCCGTACTTGATGTCCGCGGAGGTGATCGCGGTGCCGTCCTCGTACTTCAGGCCGTCCTTGAGGGTGTACGTCCAGACGGTGGCGTCCTTGCTGGGCGTGCCCAGGTCGGTGGCCAGGTCGGGGACGACCTTCGCGCCCGCCGCGCCGTCCTCGCGGTTGCGGGTGGTGAGCGTACGGAAGACGAGCGAGGGGACGTTGCCGCCGCCGGAGGTGTAGAGCCGCGCGGGGTCGAAGTCCTCCTGCGGGTTGCTGTTGAGGACGGTGAGGGTGCCGCCCTTCTGCGGCTTGCCCTCGGCGCCGGAGCTGGCGTCGCTGCCCTTGCTGTCCTCGGGCCCGCAGGCCGCGGCACCTGCGGCCAGTACGAGACCCACGGCTGCCGCTGCCACGCGGCGCGATATGACGGACGGTTGACGCATCGGAAGATGACCTCTCGGAGTGCTGCAAACAGGAGGAATGCAGGGAAAGCAGAAGAAAAAGACCCGTGCAGGCGACAGCGGAAGGAGGCATCGGAGCACCGAAGTGGCGATAAACACCGAAAAGCCGCGCCTACGGACGGAATACGCCGGGCGCGGCAGTCATGGGTGACCCACGGAGCCCCCGAAAAGGGCTCACTGAGCCCTGAACGGGCTCATGGAGAAGGAGGGCCGACGCGCGCTCGGGCGGGCGTCAGCAACAGAGAACGTCGGCTACGCAATGTCCGGCCACGCCGATGAGCGCCAGCTCGATGGCGGCGCGCTCAGGGGTGACCGGGATGCGTGACATGCCGAGAAATATGGACGACCGCCTCGGCGATGTCAACGCGGAATGAGACGGTCATCTCGGAATGTGGACTACGGCGATCAACTACCGGGATGGACCCACGGGTTGGCCTTGCACTTGATCCCCTTGAGGTTCAGCGACTTCGTCTGCTGCTGCATCACCGGAGCCAGTGCGCCGGGTGTGTCACAGCTCGCGTGGTCGTGCCCGAGACGATGGCCGACCTCGTGGTTGATCAGCATCTGGCGGTAGATCAACAACTTGTCCGGGCCGTAGGTGGACGAGCCCTGCGCCCAGCGATAGGCATTGATCATGACCCGGTCGGTCGCGGCGGAATCGCAGGAGACATTGTCGATGGTCGTATCCAGACCGGATTTCCGGCACCAGTCACCGGTGGTTCCCGGACTGGCCAGCGTAATCACGAAATCCGGTTCACCCGAGGAAATACGCTCGAATGTCATCGCCCCGCCGTGCGCCCAACTCCGGTCGTCATTCAGCGTTTTCTGTACGGCCTCGGCGAAAAGACCGGCATCGAGAGCGAGGCCCTTTTCGACATCGATGCGATAGCGGTACTTCTGCCCCTTGCCCGGCGCCTTCGCCAGACCCGGAACGGCGTCGAATTTCCCGCTCGCCTTCAGTTCCGGATCGAGCGGATAGGGCTTGGCCATTTTGTCCGCGTACGAAAGGGGCTTGACCTCGGGCGCCTTCGCGGGGGAGGGACGGGCATCGGAGCGCGAGGTGTCGGAACTGCCGTCCCGTTCCACGCCCGCGGGCCGCGGCGCGCCGTCCCGGTCCTCGGCGTCCTGCGCCACCTGTCCGGCCACGATCACCGCGAGCACGGTGGTCACCGCGGCGGCGGCGATACCGGTGAACGTCCGGCCCCTGCCGCCCCTGCCGCCGCCCCTGCCGTCCTCGGCACCCGGCCCGCCCCCGTCACCGGCCGGGCCCGCGGGGCCGTCGTCCCCGTCGGCGACCGGGGCCTGCGGGCCGGCGGGAAACACGGACGACGGAGGCGTCGTCACCGGCGCCGCGACGGACCGCACCGCGGCGAACTGCGCTGTGGTGGACGGTGAAGCGTCGGACGGTGAAGCGGCGGACTGCGGTGCGGCGTCGAAGGCGTCGACGAACTCTCTGCGCGGGCCCGGTATCAACGGACCTCCGCCGGGTGCGGGCCGCGCCGCCACGCGCCCGTCGGCGGCGCGCTGCGCCGCCTGCTGTGCCGAGACCTGACGCGCCACGGCTTCCTGGCGGGGCGAGGCCCCGGGAGCCGGGGCGTACCCGCCCTGCTGTCCGGCCTGCCCCGGAACGACCGGCCCGCCCGGTGCCGTTGACGGTCCGGGCACCCCCGGACGACCCGGCGACCGCCCATCCCCGTACCCCTGCGGCCCGCTCCCCCAGCCGCCACCCGGTTCGCGCTGTTCGGGATGGCCGCCGCGGACCTGCGGGGCGTCATGGAACGGAGTGTTCCGCTCGCCGGACGAGGTGTTCGCCTCGCCGCCCGGCGGTCCGGGGGCGGCCCTGCGGCGTCGCCCGTTGCCCGGCGCGGACCGGGGTGCTCCGCGCTCACCGCCCGGCTCCGGCGCGGCCGGGGCCTGAGGGCTTTTGGCCTCGGGGCCCTTTCGACTGTGTCGTCCCACGCCCCGGATCAGCTCCCGCCACATTCGTCGAGCAGATCCCGGAACGCCTGGGCGACCGCCTCCGGGTACTCCATCATCGCCACGTGCCCCGCGTCGGGCAGTGACAGCAGTCGCGAATCGCGGAAGGCCGCGGACGCTCTGCGCGCCATCCGGTACGAGACCAGCCGGTCCCGTCCGCCGTACACCAGTTGGGTCGGTGCGAGCACCCGCTCGGCCTGGCGCCACAGCCCGTGCTGTCCGCCCAGCGTGTAGGCATCGACGATGCCACGGGCGGAGCGCGTCATGGCGTCCCAGAAGTACGGCAGTTCCAGTCGTCTCTCCATTTCGGCCACCGCATGGCGGAAGCCTTCTTCGGAGATACGCGCCGGATCGCCGTAACAGAGTGCCATGACCCCGCGCGTGCGCTGCTCCGCCGTCCACTCCTTCGTGAGCCGGGAGAACAGGGATGCGACTCCGGGGACCGCCAGCAGCCCGGTCGGAACGGCGGGCCGCTGCACCCGGATCTCGGGCAGCGCGGGCGAGACGAGGGTGAGGGTGCGCACCAGGTCGGGGCGGACGGCGGCGACCCGGGTGGCGACCGCGCCGCCCAGGGAGTTGCCGAACAGATGGACGGGCCCGCGCTCCCCCGCGTCCAGCAGCCGGATCACCGCGCGCGCGTGCCCGGTGACCGAGTAATTGCCGTCGTCCGGCGGCGGCGAGTCCCCGAATCCGGGCAGATCGACGGCCTCGCCGTCGACCACGTCCGCCAGCAGCGGCATCATCGCCGACCAGTTCTGGGAGGAACCGCCCAGCCCGTGCACATAGAGCGCGGGGGGCAGCCCGGTCCGGTCCCCCGGCCGGGCGCGGACGGTCAGGCTGAGTCCCGGCAGCGAGACGGAGCGCAACCGCTCACCCTCCGCGACTCTGACGGCACTGACCGTGGGGGCCATCGCGGCGGCGGCGGCACGGGTACCCGGCAGCTCGGTCGAAGACATGCGGCAATGTTACGAGACGATCACATGCCGATTCATGTGTTCGCCGTCACAGGCCGCATCGCGGCGCGGAAGGGTTGCTCCTACGCTTCAAGGGAAGGAAGGGAGCCACCATGACGGTCGACCCGAGCGACCCGGAGACCTTCGAGGACGTCGAGCCGGACGAGCTGGACCCGGAGACCCCCGAAGCCGACGCCGCCGAACAAAAGCTCGACCTCCAGCAGCGGACCGACGAACCGCTGACGGACATCGACCGGGACACCGCCAATGAGGCGGACGCCGCGGAACAGAGCCGGGTTGTCGCACAGGATGAAGACGATTACCGGTAATACGCCCCGCTTTGTTCCCTGACTCGTTGAATCTGTGGCTACCGCAGTCGTCCGGTCCGTGAAATTCTGCGTCCGCGCCGCGCGCACCCGGGTTACTCAAAAGTACGATGGCTGTACGGCGCAGCGTGTAAACGAACGGCTGTGCTTGATCACAATTTTGGGAGGCGGCGTGACAGCCATCGAGCAGACAGAGGCAGCGCGCCCGCGGGGCACTCGCCTGCCCCGCCGCGCCCGACGCAATCAGCTGCTGGGGGCCGCGCAGGAGGTCTTTGTCGCGCAGGGCTACCACTCCGCGGCCATGGATGACATCGCCGAGCGCGCCGGGGTCAGCAAGCCGGTGCTCTACCAGCACTTCCCGGGGAAGCTGGAGCTCTATCTGGCCCTGCTCGACCAGCACTGCGAGGCGCTCCTGGCGGCCGTGCGCACGGCGCTGGCCTCCACGACGGACAACAAGCTGCGCGTCGAGGCCACGATGGACGCCTACTTCGCGTACGTCGAGGACGAGGGCGGCGCCTTCCGGCTGGTCTTCGAGTCCGACCTGACCAACGAGCCCGCGGTACGCGAACGGGTCGACCGGGTCTCGCTCCAGTGCGCGGAGGCCATCTCCGACGTCATCGCCGGTGACACGGGGCTGTCCAAGGACGAGTCCATGCTGCTCGCCGTCGGTCTGGGCGGGGTGTCCCAGGTGGTGGCCCGATACTGGCTCTCCAGCGGCTCCAGCATTCCGCGCGACACCGCGGTCCAGCTCCTGACCTCGCTGGCCTGGCGGGGCATCGCGGGGTTCCCGCTGCACGGCATCGACCAGCACTGACCGACGGGCCGTCGGCCGTGTTCGCTGCGGGCGTTGCCGGCCGGGCCATGACCTCGGGTTCCACCCGGCTAGTGTGGCTGCGTACGGCGCGGTTCACCGCGCAGGGACTGACCGTCGGAGGGACATAGCCGTGGAGGTCAAGATCGGGGTGCAGCACACGCCCCGGGAGATCGTTCTGGAGAGCGGGCTTTCCGCCGAGGACGTCGAGAGCGCGGTCGCCGAAGCGCTCAACGGCAAGGCGCAGCTGCTCAGCCTCACGGACGACAAGGGCCGCAAGGTCCTGGTGCCGGCCGACCGGATCGCGTACGTGGAGATCGGCGAGCCCAGCACCCGGCGTGTGGGGTTCGGCGCGCTGTAACTCACGCGACGCAGTGAACGAGGAAGCAGTCCGGCAGGGAATCCCCCGCCGGACCGCTTCTTCGTACCCGGTCCCTCACCGCACCCGGACCGCCGCTCGGGGGGCGGGCCACGCCTCCCCCGGACCGGTTCCGCCGATCATGTGCCCCGTCGGCCCGGACGGGCCCTCGTGTCCGGGTGTGCTCGAACGGTTTCCGCAGCTCGCGGGAGGGTTGCGTGCGGTGACCCGCGGGTAGTAGCGCCTACGACCGATTTGACCGCCCCGCACACCCCCGCGAGGTGATCCTCTGTGATCTGGGAAACCTTCGGCTCCGCGATGCTCGGACTCGCCCTTTCCTGGGCGGCGCTCCGTTCACTGCCCGGCCGTCTGCCGTCCGGCCGTCCCGTGTTCCTCACCGGCACCCTGGGCGCCCTGTTCGGCGCGTATCTGACGCATTCGGCCCTCGGCACCGGCCATGTCCTGGCGACGCTGACCGGCGCGGTGCTCGTCGGGTCGGTGACGCTGTCGCTGCTGATCCGCCCACGCGGCCGCCGCCTCGGCCGATCGGCGGCGGCCCAGTAGTCCGGGCGGCCCGCCGGGGCGGCCGACGGCGGCCGGACCGGCTACGCGGCCAGGCCCAGCGCGGCCATCCGCTTGGTGTGCGCCTCGGTGATCCGGGAGAACATCCGTCCCACCTCGGCCAGGTCGAAGCCGTCCGCCACACCGCCCACGAGCATCGTCGACAGGGCGTCCCGGTCGGCGACCACCCGCTGGGCCTGGGAGAGCGCCTCTCCCATCAGCCGGCGGGCCCACAGCGCGAGCCGGCCGCCGACCCTCGGTTCGGCCTCGATCGCGGCGCGCACCTTCTCGACCGCGAAGTTCCCGTGGCCGGTGTCGTCCAGCACGGCGAGGACGAGCGAGCGGGTGTCCGTGTCGAGCCGGGCCGCGACCTCGCGGTAGAAGTCGCTGGCGATCGAGTCACCGACGTACGCCTTGACCAGCCCCTCCAGCCAGTCCGACGGCGCGGTCTGCCGGTGGAAGTCGTCGAGCGCCTTGGCGAACGGCTCCATCGCGGCGGTCGGGTCCGTCTCGATCGCGGTGAGCCGGTCCGTCAGCTGCTCGAAATGATGGAATTCGGCGGAGGCCATCTTCGCCAGTTCCGCCTTGTCGCCGAGTGTCGGCGCGAGTTTGGCGTCCTCCGCCAGTCGCTCGAAGGCCGCCAGCTCGCCATAGGCGAGCGCACCCAGCAGATCCACGACCGCTGCGCGGTACTGCGGCTCGGCGGATGCGGTGGCCCAGTCCTGGGCGGCGATTCCGGTGGGTGCGGGGGTTTCGGGAGCTTCGTTGGCGGGTTCAGCGGCGTTGTCAGGCGTCTCCATGGAGCGCACAATAGCCCGCTCGCCGAACCGTCGAAGGGCCCGCCCAGCCACAGACATCACACCGTTCCGATGAATTCGCCCAACACACATGCGCGAATCCGGGGTACAGTGGTATTGCGTCTACTGAGCATTTTCCAGTGCCAGGGGCGCGACCTTGAATGAGGATGCCCGGTCGGTGGCCCGATCGGCTCCGACCCGACAGCCCTCCACGCGGGGCGTACGACACGTACGACCGCAGATGAGGGGCCCCCTCAGCGGCACGAGCGCTCGAGCGACGGCAGTGGTCCCGCGCCACCCGGCCCATCCACGGCCGGATGACCAACCCCGGCACGGTACGACCCCCAGCGTTCGCCTCGGTCCGCGTTTCACAGAAGAGGCAGCACCCTGACTACGTTCCGCGACCTCGGGATCCTTTCCGAGACGGCCGAAGCCCTTGAGGCAGTCGGCATCATGTCCCCGTTCCCCATCCAGGAGATGACGCTCCCCGTAGCGCTCTCCGGCAGTGACGTCATCGGCCAGGCCAAGACCGGCACCGGCAAGACGCTCGGCTTCGGACTGCCGCTCCTGGAGCGTGTCACCGTCCCCGCCGATGTCGAGGCCGGGCGCGCCGCGCCCGAGAAGCTGACCGACGCCCCGCAGGCCCTGGTCGTCGTCCCGACCCGCGAGCTGTGCCAGCAGGTCACCAACGACCTGCTGACCGCCGGCAAGGTCCGTAACGTCCGCGTTCTCGCGATCTACGGCGGCCGTGCGTACGAGCCCCAGGTCGAGGCCCTCAAGAAGGGCGTCGACGTGATCGTCGGCACCCCGGGCCGACTGCTCGACCTGGCGGGCCAGCGCAAGCTCGACCTGTCCCACATCCGCGCGCTCGTCCTCGACGAGGCCGACGAGATGCTGGACCTGGGCTTCCTGCCCGACGTCGAGCGCATCATCACGATGCTGCCGCCGAAGCGCCAGACCATGCTGTTCTCGGCGACGATGCCCGGCGCCGTCATCAGCCTGGCGCGTCGCTACATGTCGCAGCCCACCCACATCAACGCCACGTCGCCCGACGACGAGGGCTCGACCGTCAAGAACACGGCGCAGTTCGTCTACCGCGCCCACTCGATGGACAAGCCCGAGATGGTCTCGCGCATCCTCCAGGCCGACGGCCGCGGGCTCGCGATGATCTTCTGCCGCACGAAGCGGACGGCCGCCGACATCGCCGAGCAGCTGGAGAAGCGCGGTTTCGCCTCCGGCGCGGTCCACGGCGACCTCGGCCAGGGCGCCCGTGAGCAGGCGCTGCGCGCGTTCCGCAACGGCAAGGTGGACGTCCTCGTCTGCACCGACGTCGCCGCGCGCGGTATCGATGTCGAGGGTGTGACCCACGTCATCAACTACCAGTCCCCCGAGGACGAGAAGACCTACCTCCACCGCATCGGCCGCACCGGCCGCGCGGGCGCCAAGGGCATCGCGGTCACGCTGGTCGACTGGGACGACATCCCGCGCTGGCAGCTGATCAACAAGGCGCTGGACCTGAAGTTCCCCGACCCGCCCGAGACGTACTCCACGTCCCCGCACCTCTTCGAGGAGCTCAGCATCCCCGCGGGCACCAAGGGCGTACTGCCCCGTGCCGACCGGACCCGTGCGGGTCTGCGCGCGGAAGAGGTCGAGGACCTCGGCGAGACGGGCGGCCGCGGCCGCAAGTCCGCGGCGAGCGCACCGGCCCCCGCCCGCGAGGAGCGCGAGCCGCGTACGCCGCGTCAGCGTCGTCGCACCAGGAACGGAGCCGCGCTGGAGGAGGGCGTCGCCACGGTGCCCGCACCGGCCGGCGAGATCACCCCGGCGGCGCCCGACGCCGCTGACGCCCCGGCCGAGCCGCGCACCCCGCGCCGCCGTCGCCGTACCCGCGTAGGCGCCCCGGAGGCCGCTGCCGAGGCAGCGGTGGCCGTGGCGGAGGCCCCGGCGGCCCCGGTCGTCGAAGCCGTGACCGAGGCGGAGCCCGCGGCGGAGACCAAGCCGCGCCGCCGCCGCGCCCGGAGCGCCGCCGTGAAGCCGGTGACCGAGACCGTGACGCAGGCTCCGGCCGTCAAGGCCGAGGCCGAGTTCCAGACGGTGGCCGTCGCGGTCGGCTTCGCCGAGCCGGTGGCGGAGACCAAGCCGCGCCGCCGCACCCGGGTCGTGAAGCCGGCCGTCGACGAGGTCGACTTCCAGATCGCCCCGGTGTCCGAGCCCGAGCCGGAGACCAAGCCGCGCCGCAGCAGGCCCCGCGCCGCCACGAAGCCGAAGACGGAGTCGAAGCCGAAGGCGGACGCCAAGGCGAAGACCACGACGAAGACCACGACGAAGGCCGCGACGGAGACGGTGACGCAGGCTCCGGCCGACGAGGCCGAGGCCAAGCCGCGCCGCCGCCGTGCGACCCGCGCCGCCACCGCCGGTACGGAGGCCGCCGTGGTCTCCGAGGCCGAGGCCGTGGTGAGCCAGGCCGCGTCCGACGCGGAGGCCCCGGCCAAGCCGCGCCGCCGCCGGGCCACCCGCGCGACGGCCAAGGCCGAGTCGGCCACGACCGAGGGCTGACCGCCGCACCCGCACCACACGGCCCCTACGGCCCCGGTCCCGCAACTGCGGGACCGGGGCCGTAGGGCTGCACGGCGCGAGGTGGGCGGCCGGGGATAGCCTCGGTGGTATGAGTCGGCCGCCCACCTTCACCCCGCCCCCCTGTGCCCGTGCCCGTGTGCTGCGTACCGCGCGCGGGGACTTCGCCGTACTGGACGCCGCACCGCGTACCGAGGCGCACTCCACCGCCCTGCTGCTGCCCGGATACACCGGCAGCAAGGAGGACTTCATCGCGCTGCTCGAACCGCTCACCGACGCCGGGTACCGAGTCGTCTCCGTCGACGGCCGGGGACAGTACGAGACCGAGGGAACGGACCGTCAGGAGGCTTACTCCCAGGAGGAGTTGGCCCGTGACGTGCTGGCCCAGGCGGCGGCGCTCGGTGCCCCCGCAGGGCCGGACGACGCCCTGGGCCGCGTACATCTGCTCGGTCATTCGCTCGGCGGTCAGATCGCCCGCGCCGCCATCCTGCTCGACGTCGCACCGTTCCGCTCGCTGACCCTCATGTCCTCGGGTCCCGCCGAGGTCGTCGCCGCCCAGCGGGACAAGGTGAAGATGCTCAGCGACGCGTTGTCGGTGCTGAGCATGACCGAGGTGTGGGACGCGATGCAGGCCCTCGACCCGCCGCAGGACGCGGACACCGGTGGCGGCGAGGAGCTGCGCCGCCGCTGGCTGCTCCACCACCCGGCACAGCTGATCGCCACCGGCGCGCAACTGGCCGCCGAACCGGACCGGGTGGACGAACTGGCCGCCCTCGCGCTGCCCGTCCATGTGATCTCCGGCGAGCGCGACGACGTCTGGCCGGTCGAGCGGTTCGATGCGATGGCGCGGCGGCTGGGGGCCCGCCGCACCTCGGTCGGGGGTGCCGAGCACTCCCCCAACACAGCCCGCCCCGAGGAGACGGCCGCGGCCCTGATCTCGTTCTGGGACAGCCTCTGACGGCTGGATCAGCGGCTCGGCGGATCCGGTCGATCAGGGCCTCAACGGCTCCGGTGCATCAGTACTGCGCCTGGAGGTGCTGCCAGAATCCGTCCCGCAGCGCCCGCCGCAGATGCGCGTGGCCGCGCAACGAGTGCTGGAGCAGCCGTTCCGCCTCGACGAGCAGGTCCTGGTCGACGGAGCCCGGAAGGTAGGGATGTCCGGGCAGCAGGTCGGCGAGGGATTCGCGGCCACGGGCGGAGAGCCAGGTGGCGGCGATCTGCGCACCGACGAAGCGGACGTCCTCGCGCGAGGGGGCCGGGGTGTCGTCCTCGTACGTGGTGACGGGGCGCCGGGTGACGTAGGGGCGGCAGAAGTCGAGGTCGAAGGTGCGCTGGCTGTCGACCTCCCAGAGCAGCGGCTCGGCCTGGTTGCGCCCTTCGCCGGCCTCGATCCCCCAGAGGTGGACCCGGGCGCCGTAGCCCTGGGCCGCCTCGACCGCCGACACCAGGTCCTCGTCGCCGCCGACGAGGGCCGCGTCGCTGATGGCGCGGTGCCTGGCGAGTGATTCGAGGTCGGTACGGATGAGGGAGTCGACGCCCTTCTGCTGGTTGTTGGCGTTGAGGTTGCCGAGCCGCACCTTGACGTCGGGGAGTTCGGCGATGGACTGCTGCTCGACGGTGTGGATGCGGCGCCTGGCCCCGTCGTACCAGTAGACGCGCAGCAGTCTGCTGTCCGCGAAGATCGTGCGGGCCTTGTCGATGAAGGCCTCGATCAGCCCCTCCGCGTCGAGGTCGAAGGAGCGGCGGTCCTCCGTGCCGGTGACGAGCAGTCCCGCCGCCGCGTACACATATCCCGCGTCCACGAAGATCGCGTGGGTCGACGGGGTCTTCGACACCTCGGCGAGCACGCGCTGGAGCAGCTCGTTGGTGCGGTCCAGGCGCTCATCGATGTCGGTCTCGCCGAATGGCTGTGCGTCCGCTTCGTTCATGCGGACCTCGTCGTCTGCGCACACGCAGCTACTGGAGGGTACTTAGACATCCAAAAAATTTCCTTAGCGTAGGGAATGTTTGCAGAGGGCAAGCCGTTGTACCCCCTGTGGAGCGCGAGACGTAGCCGCCTTGCGCTCTTCATCCTTGCGGACGGGGTCGCCCCGTCCTCCCAGTAGTTCTCCAGCAGGAGGATCAGACGAAGGGAAGCCATATGCGCTTCGAGATCATGCGACTCGACGATGTCGACGGTACCGCCGTGGACAGCACTGTCGTGGACGCCGCCTCCGTCAACCGGATCGTGCAGCAGGCCGCGGCAATAGGCCAGCGCATCTACATCCGGCCGGCCGAAAGCTCGGCTTCGTAACGCCTTGGACCGTCCGGCACACGCCGTTCGGCCTTGATGACGCATTGCGCCGCTAAAGACGAAGCGCCCCCGCACGGAAGATCCGTGCGGGGGCGCTGTGGTGTCCGGTGCCGCCGGCGGGCGGTCAGGCGTTCTGGATGACCTGGGTGACACCGTTGATGATCTGCTGCACGGCGATGGCCGAGAGCATCATTCCGGCGAGCCTGGTCACCAGCACCACACCGCCGTCCTTGATCACCCGGATGATCAGCAGCGAGTAGCGCATGGTCAGCCAGAGCACCACATGCATGGCGACGATCGCCGACCAGACCGAGATCTGGCCGCCCACCCCGTCGGCGTGCTGCACCGCCAGGATGACCGACACGATCGCTCCGGGCCCCGCCAGCAGCGGCATGCCCAGCGGCACGAGCGCCACATTGACGTCCTTGGTCTGGGTCGGCTCATCGGTCTTGCCGGTCAGCAGGTCCAGCGCGATCAGCAGCAGGAGCAGACCTCCCGCGATCATCAGCGCGGGCACGGAGACATGCAGATAGTCCAGGATCTGCTGGCCGAGCAGACCGAAGACGGCGATCACCCCGAAGGCGACCGCGACCGCCTGCAGCGCCATCTTGCGCTGCACCTTGGCGGGGCGGCCCGCGGTGAGGGCCAGGAAGATCGGGGTGATCCCGGGCGGGTCCATAATCACAAAAAGCGTGAGAAACAGGGATCCGAAAACAGCGACGTCGAACACAGTGAGCCTTGCGAGGAGAGAACGGGCGGTACGGGGAGGTGCGCGCGGATCGGCCCGGGGCAGCGTCAGCGGCAGGCCGGGGGCGGTCGCACGGAGGCCGTATGACAGCGTCCGGACGCGCGGGGAGTGGTGCGTGAGGTGGTTGCGTGGTGCGGTGAGGGGCTCGCGCGGGTGCGCGCGGTGTCCTACGGGCGGGCGTTTCCGCCGGCGCCCGGCACCGGGAAGGCTCCCGTGGCGCGCCGGGTGATCTCGCCGTAGATCTCGGGGTCGGTCGTGTACTCGCCGAGCCCCACCGTCTTGCGGGTGCCGTGGTAGTCGCTGGATCCGGTCGTCAGCAGTCCCAGCTCACGGGCGAGCCCGCGCAGCCGGGCCCTGGTGGGCTCGTCGTGGTCCGTGTGGTCGACCTCGATGCCGTCGAGCCCCGCGGCGGCGAGCCGGGCGATCGCGGACTCGGGCACCACGGCACCGCGCTTCACGGCTGCCGGGTGGGCGAACACCGTGACGCCGCCCGCCGCCCGGACCAGCCGGATCGCCTCGAACGGGTCGAGTTCGTGCTTCTCCGCGAACGCGCGTCCGCCGTCCGCCAGCCACTCGGGGGTGAAGGCGTCGGACACCGTCTCGACGACGCCGAGTTCGACGAGCGCGGTGGCCACGTGCGGCCGGCCGACCGAACCGTCCCCGGCGATGCGCGCGACCTGCTCCCAGGTGACCGGGACGCCCAGCGCCTGGAGTTTGCGGACCATCTCCTGGGCGCGCGGCACCCGGTCGTCCCGTACCAGCTCGCGCTCGCGGGCCAGCTCGGGCTCCTCGGGGTCGAAGAGGTACGCCAGCATGTGCAGGCCCACGCCGTCGAGCTTGCAGGAGAGTTCGGCGCCGGTGACGAGGGTGAGGCCCTCGGGCAGGGCGTCGATGGCCTGCCGGTATCCGCCGACGGTGTCGTGGTCGGTGAGTGCGACGACATCGAGTCCCGCGGCCGCGGCGCCCGCCACCAGTTCGGCGGGGGTGTCCGTACCGTCCGACGCGGCGGAGTGGGTGTGCAGATCGATGCGCACGACGCGTACTCCAGGGCTCGCGGGGGATGGGCGGAGGAAAGTGACAGACGGGGCAGGACGGCGGTCGCTCAAGGATAACCGCCGCGAACCCCCCTATATCCCGGCGGACCCCTGCCGGGGCGGGTCGTCCGGAGTACTGAGCAGCCGCGGGGTGAGCGCGCCGCAGGGGACGAGGTCCGACTCTCCCCCGGCGTCGCGCAGATCGGTCAGCACCAGTTCGTCATACATCAGCAGCCCCGACTGCTCGGGCCAGACGATCGCCCAGAGCCACAGGCCGCGCGCCTCTCCCGCGAAGACCGCCCGGTCCTCCGGGGCGCCCTTGACGTGCCAGAGGGGGGTGGGGCGTCCGGCGGCGAGGACCTTGGCGTCGGGCACCCCGTCGACCTGGAAGTAGGGGCCGGGGTCGGGCCCCTCGATGCCCGCGTACCGGGCGCCGAGTCCGACCCCCAGCTCCTCGGCGACGAGCAGCAGCTCACCCATGCCGCCGAGCGGTCCCGGGCCGGAGCAGGCGACGACGGTGGCACGGCCGCCGCTGCGGTCGTCGCCCGCGGAAGCCACTCCGGTGAACAGCCAGCCCACCGGGAGCGGCCAGGGCATCCACACCGGTACCCGGGCGCGGTGCACGACCACGCCGAGCGCCTCGACGCTGGGCGGGATCACGGGCTGCAACGGATGGACCTGGCCGTGCGCGGAGCACTGCCAGGCGTCGGCAAAGAGACCGGGCGCCCTGACCCGGCCACCGCACTTCGGGCAACTGGGTTCGCCCCTCATAACCGCCAACGGTCCTCCGCGGCGGTCGCCGCGTCAAGGACGATCACCCGTCCGCAGCGTGGCTCGCACCGGGGGGAAATAGATGTAGCTTGCATTTATTAGAGTGCCTAACTTATTCTGTGCATAACGCAACGATCTAGTGGAGAGCGAGAGAACCCATGCCGGGAGAGGATCCGTTCGACGAAGGGGCGTCAAGCATCCTGCGTCAGCCGAAGGCCGTCTGGGCCACGGCGGGCGCGTCTGTCGTCGCCTTCATGGGAATCGGCCTGGTGGACCCGATTCTGCCGTCCATCGCCAAGGGGCTTCAGGCGACACCCAGCCAGGTGTCCCTGCTCTTCACCTCGTACTTCCTGATCACCGCCGTCGCGATGCTCGTCACCGGCTTCGTCTCCAGCCGCATCGGCGGCCGCAAGACGCTCCTGGCCGGTCTCGCGCTCGTCATCGTCTTCGCCGCCCTGTCCGGCACCTCCTCGTCCGTCGGAGAACTGGTCGGCTTCCGGGCCGGCTGGGGTCTGGGCAACGCGCTCTTCGTCTCCACCGCACTCGCCGTGATCGTCGGCGCGGCGGCCGGCGGCAGCGCCGCGGCGATCCTGCTGTACGAATCGGCGCTCGGCCTCGGCATGGCGTGCGGGCCGCTGCTCGGCGCGCTGCTGGGGGACGCCAGCTGGCGCTACCCCTTCTTCGGTACCGCCGTACTGATGGCGATCGGCTTCCTGTGCATCACCGCGTTCCTCAAGGAACAGCCCAGGCCCGCGCGGAAGACCTCACTGCTCGACCCGCTCAAGGCGCTCGGCCACGGCGGTCTCGCCTCGGTCGCGACCTCGGCGTTCTTCTACAACTACGCGTTCTTCACGATCCTGGCCTTCACCCCGTTCGTGCTGAACATGACCCCGTACAAGTCGGGCGCGGTGTTCTTCGCCTGGGGTCTGCTGCTCGCGGTCTTCTCGGTGCTCGTCGCCCCGCGGCTGCAAAAGCGCTTCGGCTCGCTGAAGGTGGTCGGTGCCTCGCTGGTGCTGCTCGCCGTCGACCTGCTGATCCTCGGCTACGGCAACCACACGACGGCCATCGTCTGCACGATCGTCTCCGGCGCCTTCATCGGCATGAACAACACCGTGTACACGGAGCTGGCGCTCGGTGTGTCGGACGCGCCGCGACCGGTGGCGAGCGCCGGATACAACTTCGTCCGCTGGTTCGCCGCGGCGGCCGCCCCCTTCCTCGCCCCGAAGATCGAGGAGTGGAGCAGCATCCACATCCCGTTCGTCGTCGCCGCGATCGCCGCGCTGGCGGGCGCCGTCGTCATCCGGGTCCGGCGTACGGCCCTGACCCACGAGGCCGAGGAACTGGAGCCGAAGCACGCCACCGAGGACGGCGTCACGGTCTTCGCCGACTGACCCCGCCCACACCCGTCCGGCCCGGCGGGGGGCTTCAGTCCAGCGTGACGGAGGCGCGCAGCGGATCACGCAGGTCCGTCCCGTGCGACAGCCACCGCTCCTGGAGCTCCTGCGCCCCCCGGACCCGCTTCCAGGCGGCCTCGTTGTGCGTCATCGGCAGCAGCGGCAGGAAACGCACCGGCTCACGCGGCTCGTCCAGCTCCAGATCCTCGACCAGCCCGCCCGGCTCGGCCACCAGCACCGAGCTGAACGGCGCCCCCGTCCAGAGCGGCTGCCCGAGGTCCAGCGAGGCGCCCGGGGCCACGATCAGCCCCTCGACCTGCGGAGAGGCGGCCAGCACGGCGAGCGGGCGCAGCACCTGGTCGGTGTCGGCGAGCCCGGCCCGTACCGACAGGACCAGTTCGGCGCGGGGCCCCTTCACCGGATCGGCGAGCGGCGAGGTGGGGTCGGCCATCGGCTGCGCGGACATGCCCAGCGTCGCGTAGCGCACCACGTCCCCGTCGATGAAGCGGAGCACCTCGATGCGGTCCGTGCCGAGGAACGTCACATCGGCGCGGGCGTCCGGTTCCCCCAGGGCCGTCCGCAGCCGTGCCTCGACCAGAGCAAGAATTTCTCCCATGTCGCGAGCATAGAACGCGTATCGAAGGGGCAAAGTAAGGGATTGGGCCCTAGGTGGCTGATAGCCTGGCCGCCGGTCGGGACAGCGCGCAGAAGCGTCGCTCTCTCAGTCCCGACGACACGTCGTCCCTCACGGGGGACCGACCGGAGGAGGTGGGGACTGCCATGGATCCAAGTCGACCGTGCAGTACCAGCCGCTCTTCCGCACGACGCCTTCCTTCGGTGATCTGACCCTTTCCCGGTCCAGGCCCACGGCAGTTCGCACCACGGAAGAGCCTTTCGTTTTTGCCTGTCTGTAGCGAACGCCGTCATCGCGCCTGCGCGGTGCCGCCCGCTTTGCGGACGTGAGCACACGTCCCCATTCCGGGCTGTTCCACGCCCCGCCGACGGCCCTCCGTGAAGGAGTCAGCCCATGTCGATGATCCGCGACCTGCGCGCCGCCGTGCGCCCGTCCCTGCGTCCTTCCCTCCGTAAGAACAGCGCCCCGTTCAGCGGTGGCTACGACGCCACCCGCGACCCGTCCGCCTCCAGCGCCGTCGTCGACTGCGCGGTCTACCGCGACGGGCGGCGTCTCGAAGCCTCGGCCTGTCCGACCCCGCACGAGGCGATGCTCCGGGTACGGGAGGACGGCGGCTTCGCCTGGATCGGCCTGCACGAGCCGACGGAGGAGGAATTCGCCGGTATCGCCCGGGAGTTCGGCCTCCACCCGCTCGCCGTGGAGGACGCCGTCCACGCGCATCAGCGGCCGAAGCTGGAGCGTTACGACGACACGCTGTTCACCGTCTTCAAGACCATCCACTACGTCGAGCACGCCGAGCTGACCGCGACCAGTGAGGTCGTCGAGACCGGTGAGGTGATGTGCTTCACCGGCCGGGACTTCGTCATCACCGTCCGGCACGGCGGTCACGGCTCGCTGCGCGCCCTGCGTCACCGGCTCCAGGACGACCCGGAGCTGCTCGCCAAGGGCCCCTCGGCCGTACTGCACTCGATCGCCGACCATGTCGTGGACGGCTACATCGCGGTGGCCGAAGCGGTGCAGGACGACATCGACGAGGTGGAGATCGATGTCTTCTCCACCCCGGCGAAGGGCACCCCGCGCGGCTCGGACGCGGGCCGGATCTACCAGCTCAAGCGCGAGGTGCTGGAGTTCAAGCGGGCCGTCTCCCCACTGCTGCGGCCGATGCAGTTGCTGAGCGAGCGCCCGATGCGGCTGATCGACCCCGACATCCAGAAGTACTTCCGGGACGTCGCCGACCACCTCTCCCGGGTGCACGAGGAGGTCATCGGCTTCGACGAGCTGCTGAACTCCATCCTCCAGGCCAACCTGGCGCAGGCCACCGTCACCCAGAACGAGGACATGCGCAAGATCACGTCCTGGGCGGCCATCATCGCCGTACCGACGATGATCTGCGGCGTCTACGGCATGAACTTCGACCACATGCCGGAACTGAAATGGACGTACGGCTATCCGATGGTGCTGGGCTTCATCGGCGCGGTCTGCTTCTCCATCCACCGCATGCTCAAGCGCAACGGCTGGCTCTGAGCGGGGCGGCCCGGTCCCATAGAGTGCGGCCATGACTGCTGCCGCTGACGCGCTGATGGACCGGGCCCTCGTCGAGGAAGCCACCAAGAAGTCCGGTCTGATCTGGGTGCGGGGCACGGGGCCCGCCCGCGCGCTGTGGCACGTCTGGCACGAGGACGCGGCCCATCTCGTCGGCGACGGCCCCGGCGAACAGCCGTTCCCGGCCGGAATCACCGACGGGGCCGGTGCCGAGGTGACCGTCCGCAGCAAGGACAAGGGTGGCCGCCTCGTCGTCTGGAGCGCCGCGGTCTCCGTACTGGCACCGCGCTCCGAGGAGTGGGAGGCCGCGGTCGCCGAACTCAAGGGCAAGCGGCTGAACGCACCGGACGCCGAACAGATGGCCGAGCGCTGGGCGCGGGAGTGCGTGGTCGTCCGGCTGACGCCCGGCGGGACCCGCACCGGACTGCCGGACACCTCACTGGCGGCCCCGCCGCTGCCGACCCCGGCGACCACGCGCCGGCCGGTGCCCGCCGCGCTCCCCCGGCTGCTGCTGAAGCGCCGTCGCCGCACGGGCTGACCCGGCGCCTCGGCTCCGTGGCACCGGCGCGGGCCCCGGGCCGCCCGCCCCGGCCCGAGGACGCCGATCCGCGGGCCGAGGGCACGAAGGCCCTCCAGGACGCGAGGGCCTCAGCCCGAGGACTTCGGGAGCTGGCCCCCGTAGTCGACGGTGTCGGCCTCGTCCGGCGCCTCCAGTGCGAAGGACTTGCCCCAGTCGGCGAGGGTGACGCTGCCCCCGCCGCCGCCGCGTGCCACCCGCACGGGATACGGCTTGCCCTCAAGGGAGACGTCGAGCGCGCCGCCCTCGCCCTTTCCGCCCCGGATCTGGATGGTGCGGACTCCGGAGATCTTGTCGCGGTCGCCCTTGCTGACCTCGCCGTGCAGCGAGAGCAGGCCGTCCAGCAGGATCTCCTTGTCCGTGAAGCCGCGCAGCTGCTTGTACGTGGGGTCGCCCTCGGGGACCTTCACATACTTGCCGTTGAGCTTGTCGGCCGCCGCCTGGTCGGCCTGCCGGCCCTTGTCGCTCTCCTCGTGGTTCCAGAAGGAGGAGTCGGCCTTGAGGAAGAGTTCGTCGCCGATCCGCAGCAGGACGAACGTGCTCTGCTTCGAGGTGACGGACCCGGTGCCGCCCTCCGCGTTGAGCCGCATGTTCAGGGTGTACGTGCCGCCCTTGCTGACGAGCTTGCCCGCGAGACGCACCGCGTCCGCCGCGTCCGCCGCGTCTCTCGTCCTCTTGTCGATCTCCGCGGCCGAGAGTCTGCCGACGCCGTTCGTCCCCTTGTCCAGGTCCTCGCCCGCACAGGCCGTGAGGGCTGCGGTGAGCCCTGCACAGAGCACTACGGCGAGAGCGGCCCGGCGGTGGTTCCGGACGGCCGGGGCAAAAGAGGTCACGGGCGCACTGCCTCTCAACTGCGTGTACGGGGTGGCAGACGGCAGCGTACCGGTCCGTCCGCGCCCGCCCGCAGCGAGGCGTACCGAGACGTCCGCCGGGGCGGAGTGGCGTGGTACGGGCTAGCCTGATCCCGGCATAACGGCGAAATCGACTGATCGATATGGCGTGGTGCGGTCCGTGCGGCACACACCGCGGACGGCACCGTCGGGCGAAGGAGGCGCATCGGATGGCGGCAGGCGCCCCCAGGGTCTTCGTGTCACATCTCTCCGGTGTGCCGGTCTTCGACCCCAATGGTGATCAGGTCGGCAAGGTCCGTGACCTGGTGGCGATGCTGCGGGTCGGCGGCCGCCCGCCGAGGCTGCTCGGCATGGTCGTCGAGGTGCTCAGCCGGCGGCGGATCTTCCTGCCGATGACCCGGGTGACGGGCGTCGAGTCGGGCCAGGTCATCACCACGGGTGTGGTCAACATGCGGCGCTTCGAGCAGCGGCCCACCGAACGTCTGATCCTCGGGGAGTTCCTGGACCGGCGGGTCCGGCTGGTGGAGACCGGCGAGGAGGTCACCGTCCTCG
Organism: Streptomyces sp. TSRI0281; assembly: GCF_001905125.1. GTDB lineage: Bacteria > Actinomycetota > Actinomycetes > Streptomycetales > Streptomycetaceae > Streptomyces. Next base: position 238,784 of record NZ_LWLE01000001.1, read on the forward strand.
ATGTGGCGATCCAGCAGCTGCCGGCCCGCCGCGACTGGGAGATCGACAAGTACTTCGTCCGCAAGGGGCGCGGCGGGGCGCTGCGCCGCAAGGGCGAGACGCTGACGGTGGAGTGGTCGGCGGTCAGCGGGTTCTCGCTGGACGAGCACGGACAGGGCGCCGAGAGCCTGGTCGCCACGTTCGAGCGGCTGCGGCCCACCGATGTGGCCAACGCACTGCACCATCTGTCGCCCAAGCGCCGGGCCGAGGTCGCCGCCGCGCTGGACGACGACCGGCTCGCCGACGTCCTGGAGGAGCTGCCCGAGGACGACCAGGTGGAGATCATCGGCAAGCTCCAGGAGGAGCGGGCCGCCGATGTCCTGGAGGCGATGGACCCGGACGACGCGGCCGACCTGCTCTCCGAGCTGCCCGAGGAGGACAAGGAGCGGCTGCTGGCGCTGATGCGGCCGGACGACGCCGCCGATGTGCGCCGCCTGATGTCGTACGAGGAGCGGACCGCGGGCGGTCTGATGACGACCGAGCCGATCGTGCTGCGGCCGGACGCCACGGTCGCCGACGCGCTCGCCCGGGTCAGGCAGTCGGACCTGTCACCGGCGCTGGCGGCGCAGGTGTACGTCTGCCGGCCGCCGGACGAGACCCCGACAGGCAAGTACCTGGGCACGGTGCACTTCCAGCGGCTGCTGCGCGACCCGCCGTTCACCCTGGTCAGCTCGATCGTCGACAGCGATCTGGTGCCGCTGTCCCCGGACACCCCGCTGCCGGTCGTGACCAGCTATCTGGCCGCGTACAACATGGTCTCGGTGCCCGTCGTCGACGAGAGCGGCTCGCTGCTCGGCGCGGTGACGGTGGACGACGTCCTGGACCACCTGCTGCCCGACGACTGGCGTGAGACCGACTTCCACGGTGAGGAGGGGATCGCCCATGGCGGGTGAGGAGCGTGCGAAGGCGGCGTCGACGGGCTCCTCCGGCATCGTGCGCCCGCCGCGGAACCGGATCGACCAGCCGAAGGACCCCCGGCGCAAGCTGCTGCCGGAGTACGACCCGGAGGCGTTCGGCCGGTTCTCCGAGCGGATCGCCCGGTTCCTGGGCACCGGACGGTTCATTGTCTGGATGACGCTGATCATCATCCTCTGGGTGCTGTGGAACATCTTCGCGCCGCGTGACCTGCGGTTCGACGGGTATCCGTTCATCTTCCTGACGCTGATGCTGTCGCTCCAGGCCTCGTACGCCGCTCCGCTGATCCTGCTCGCGCAGAACCGCCAGGACGACCGGGACCGGGTCACCCACGAGCAGGACCGCAAGCAGAACGAGCGCTCCATCGCCGACACCGAGTACCTCACCCGGGAGATCGCCACGCTGCGGATGGGCCTCGGCGAGGTCGCCACCCGGGACTGGATCAGGTCGGAACTCCAGGACATGGTGAGGGACATGGACGACCGGCAGGTTCTCGCCCGGCCGGAGAGTGACGAAGGCGACCGCTGAAGGGTTACCCGCGCGTACCGCCCTGCGCCGTACCATCGTCCTATGGCTACGGAAGACGCGGTGCGTGAAGCACTGTCGACAGTGAACGACCCGGAGATCCACCGCCCGATCACCGAGCTGGGCATGGTGAAATCGGTCGAGATCGATGCTGACGGTGTAGTCGCTGTCACGGTGTATCTCACGGTCTCCGGCTGCCCGATGCGCGAGACGATCACCAAGAATGTGACCGACGCGGTCGCGCGGGTCGAAGGCGTCTCGCGCGTCGACGTCACGCTCGATGTGATGAGCGACGAACAGCGCAAGGAACTCGCGTCCGCGCTGCGCGGCGGCACGGCCGAGCGCGAGGTCCCCTTCGCCCAGCCCGGCTCGCTGACCCGGGTGTACGCGGTCGCCTCCGGCAAGGGCGGCGTCGGCAAGTCCTCGGTGACGGTGAACCTCGCGGCGGCCATGGCGGCCGACGGGCTGAAGGTGGGCGTCGTGGACGCGGACATCTACGGGCACAGCGTGCCCCGGATGCTCGGCGCGGACGGCAAGCCGACCCAGGTCGAGAACATGATCATGCCGCCGTCCGCACACGGCGTGAAGGTCATCTCCATCGGCATGTTCACCCCGGGCAACGCCCCGGTGGTGTGGCGCGGGCCCATGCTGCACCGCGCGCTTCAGCAGTTCCTCGCCGATGTGTACTGGGGCGACCTGGACGTGCTGCTGCTCGACCTGCCGCCGGGCACCGGTGACATCGCGATCTCCGTCGCACAGCTCGTGCCGAACGCGGAGATCCTGGTCGTCACGACCCCGCAGCAGGCCGCGGCCGAGGTCGCCGAGCGGGCCGGCTCCATCGCCGTACAGACCCACCAGAAGATCGTCGGCGTCGTCGAGAACATGTCGGGCATGCCGTGCCCGCACTGCGACGAGATGGTCGATGTGTTCGGATCGGGCGGCGGCGCGCGGGTCGCGGAGGGCCTGACGCGGACGGTCGGCGCCGAGGTTCCGGTGCTCGGTTCCATCCCGATCGACCTGCGGCTGCGCGAGGGCGGCGACGAGGGCAAGCCGGTGGTCCTGTCCGACCCCGACTCCCCGGCCGGCAGCGCGCTGCGGTCCATCGCGGAGAAGCTGAGCGGCCGTCAGCGCGGCCTGTCCGGCATGTCGCTGGGCATCACCCCCCGCAACAAGTTCTGACACCCACCGGCCCGACAGCGCGGTCCCGGCCCCCGGTACCGCGCTGTCCTCGGTCCCGGCACCGCTGATCCCGGTCCCGGCACCGCTGATCCCGGTCGCCGGGCGGACGCTTCCGCCCGCCCGACAGTCTCCGGGTTCGCCTAGGCGTACGTGGTGATGTCGCCGATCACCGCGAACCCCAGCCCGTACGCGCTCATCCCCCGCCCGTACGCCCCGATGTGCACACCACCGTGCGCCGAACCGGCCAGCACCCAGCCGAACTCGGACTCGCGGTAGTGGAACTCCACCGGAGCGCCGTCCACCGGAAGTGAGAGCTTCGACCAGGGCGGGGTGCCGAGGTCGTCGGCGAGTTCGAACGCCGTCTCGGTCTGCTGGTCCAGCCAGTCGTCCCGCAGCACGTGGTCCAGCTGCGGCGGCCAGGTGTATGCCAGGAGGCCGGAGCCCGCCAGCCAGGCCGCCGAGGAGACGGTGGTGGCGTCCAGCACCCCCGTACCGTCACCGCTGCGCCGCACCGGGCTGCTGGCCACGGTCACGACGACCGCGAAGCGCTCCTTCTCCGGGCGCGCGTCGGACCGCACCAAGGGCTCGTCACCGTGTCCGGTGGAACCGTGCTGCACCGTGCCGTCCGCCGCGGTGCCGACCTGCATCGGCCAGCGTGGCCCGGTGAATGCCTCGTCCAGCCCGTACCACGGGAACGGCGCCCGCAGATATCCGTCGACCGTACGCCGGGTCGCCGGCACCCCCTCTGCGGTGACTGTGCTGGGCGCACCTTCCGCCCCTACCCGACTCGTCGTCTCCATCTGCCCGGCCGCCTCCTCGATCTGTTCCGATCCGGAGCGGCCCGCCCCCCGCGGGCTCGGGCGTCCTCGCAACCGGACAGATGGAGAATAGCCATACCGTACGGACGAGTCGGGATTGACCGGTCTCAGGTGGCGTCTGCGTCGAACGGCGGGCGCTCGTCCTTGGCCGGCGGCGCGGGCTTCTTGAGCAGGTCAGGGGTGGTGGAGGAGCCATTCACCGTGCCGTCGGACGCACCGCCGGACGACTCCTTCGCCGAGCCGTTCGCCGCACTGTCGGCGGAAGCGGAGGACACGCTCCCGCGCCCGTTCACCGCGTCGGTGACCTCGGCCATCTCCTTGCGGAGGTCGAAGCTCTCGCGGATCTCCTTCAGCCCCAGGTCGTCGTTGCCGTCCATCAGCTGCTTGCGGACGAACGTCTTGGGGTTGAGGTCCTCGAACTCGAAGTCCTTGAACTGCGGACCGAGCTCCGAGCGGATGTCTTCCTTGGCGCTGTCCGAGAACTCGCGGATCTTGCGAATGGTGCGCGTGACGTCCTGAATGACCTTCGGCAGCTTCTCGGGGCCGAAGACCAGTACGGCGAGAACCACGAGCGTCAGCAGCTCCAGTGCGCCTATGTCATTGAACACCTAGCTGCTCCTCGTGTTCTCCGCGTGTTCTCCGGGTCTTCCCCACCAGGCCGGATGACGGCCCGGACCGCTCAACGGTACCTGTCGAAGCTGTCCGGGCGGTACCTTCCGGTGGCCGTTACGTGCCGCTCGCCGAGCCGAGCGTCAAAGTCATGGACAGCTCTTTACCACCGCGGGTCAGTCGGAGGGCGAGCCGATCGCCGGGGCGGTGGGCACGGATCTTCACGATCAGCTCCTCGCCGCTGTGCACCCGCTGGCCCTGCACCTCGGTGATGACGTCGCCCGGCCTGATCCCGGCCTTCGCCCCGGGGCCGCCGGTGGTGACCGCGGGCCCGCCGTCGGCGCCCTTCGCACCGACCTTGGCCCCGTCACCGGTGTACTTCATGTCCAGGGTGACGCCGATCACCGGGTGGGTCGCCCGGCCGGTGTTGATCAGCTCCTCGGCGACGCGCTTGCCCTGGTTGATGGGTATGGCGAAGCCGAGGCCGATGGAACCGGACTGGGCGCCCTCGGATCCGGCGCCGCTGTCCGCCGCGCGTATGGCGCTGTTGATCCCGATGACATGCGCCTGGGCGTCGACGAGCGGGCCGCCGGAGTTCCCGGGGTTGATCGGAGCGTCGGTCTGGAGTGCGTCGACATAACTGACGTCGGTGCCGTCGCCCTTCTCGCCACCGGCGGTGATCGGCCGCTGCTTGGCGCTGATGATGCCGGAGGTGACCGTGTTCGACAGGTCGAAGGGGGCACCGATGGCCACCACCGGGTCGCCCACCTGCACATTGTCGGAGTTGCCGAGGGGCAGCGGCTTGAGTCCGGAGACTCCGGTGACCTTGACGACGGCCAGGTCGTAGCCGCTGTCCTTGCCGACGATCTCGGCGGCCGCGGTCTCGCCGCCGCTGAACGTCACGGTGATGTCGCCACTGGAGCCGGCCGGGGAGACGACATGGTTGTTGGTGAGGATGTGGCCCTTGTTGTCGAGGACGAAGCCGGTGCCGGTGCCGGACTCCGACGCACCGCTGACATGCAGGGTGACGACGCTGGGCAGGGCGCTGGCGGCGATCCCGGCGACGCTGTCGGGTGCCCGGCCACCGCTGTCCCGGCCCGTCTGGGGAAGCTCGACGCTGGTCAGGCCACCGTTGCGCTCGACGTAGGCGCCGATTCCGCCGCCTATGCCGCCCGCGACCACGGCGAGCAGGACGGCCCCGATGAGGACGGTGCCCCGGCGGCTCTTCCCGCGCCCGACGGGTTCGGTGCCGAGCGGGGGGCCCGGCTGGGTCAGGGGCTGCCGCGGCGCCCCCCAGGGGTCGTACTGGAGCCACTGGGAGGGCGGCTGCTGACCGGACTGCTGCGGGACCTGCTGCGCCTGCGGGTGGGGCGGCAGGTGCTGCGGCGGGGCCTGGGGCGGTATGCCGCCGGGCACCGGTCCGGGCGGCGGAACCTGATCGACGGCGACGGGAGCCCCGTTCGTCGCGGCGTACTGCGGGGGTACGGGGGTCCCGTGCGCCGGGGTCGGCACGGGTCGCTGCACGGGGGGCGCGGGCGCCCACGGGCCGGGGCCGCCGTAGGGCGGAGTGCTGTACTCGTCGGGCTCGTGCAGCGGCCGCATCGCGGGGGCGGGCCGGAGCGGCTCGTCGGCCGGGAGTGCGGGCGTCGGCACACCGGGGACCGGTTGTTCCGATACCGCCGTGCTCCCCGTCCCGGCCGCGTCCTTCACACCCGTCCCGGGCGCGTCCATCACACCCGTCGCGTCTGCCGTATCCGCGGCTCCTGCGGAGTCCTCGGCGGGAGATACGCCTTCCGGTTCCGTGCGACCGCTGCGTCCCGTCGTGGGACGGCTCCACCACTTCGCCTTGGGCCCGGTGGGCTTCGCGTCGTCCATGATCTCCCCGCAACTGGCCTCTGTACGCCCCCACAGGGGCGTCCCTCCCGGAATTCAACCAGGTTTGCGAATCCCCGCGCAGGGCCCCGTCAGCGCCGGGGGAAGAGCGGGAGTGCGTGATCGTTGGGCAGCAGCGCGGAGGCGGGTGCGGACGGGGCGGCCGACTTCGGCGCCGGGGCACCGCCGAGCGCCGCGGCGAGCAGCGACGTGGTGCCGGTCGGCCGTATCAGCGGGGGCACGGAGACATTCAGGACGGGGAGGACGAACGGGTGCCCGGTGAGCGGCGCGGCACTGAGCGACGAGGGCACTGCCGCGAGCATCTGCGGGGCCATGGGGGCCCGGACGGTCGGCGAGGCCGAGGGAACCGCGGTGGAGCCGATCGCCGGACGGTCGCCGTCCACGGCGAGCGCGCCACCGGCCCTGCGGCTGGCCGCGCTGCCGCTCTCGGCCCGCGCGTCGGCGTCGAGCGGGGTCACGTTGCTGCCCGCGCCCTCGGCCCGGAGCGCGGTGTCGGGAGTGGAGTCCAGGGGGAGGGTGCCACCGAGGGCGATGGCGGCCAGCGATACGGCGCTGGCCGCGGCGAAGGCGATTCTCCGGCCGCGCCAGGGCGAACGGTCGGCGTCACGGGCCACGTCGTGTATGCGGAAGACGCCGTGGGAGCCGCCGCCCGGCAGGACCGCGGTGGAGCCGTGCCCGGCGGGGAGGTAACCGAAGCTGTCGAGCGGCGAGGAGCCCGGAGCCGGGTCCGTACGGCTGCCGCCGGAGGGCCGCATGGTGGGGAAGAACTCGTCGGCGAAGCGTCCGCTGCCGCCGAACGGTCCGCCCGGGCCGCTGTCGCCGCCACTGGGACCCCCGGGAAGGCCCTGCAGACGGGCCAGGAACCCCTCGGAGGGCGAGGGTGAGCTGGACAGGGCGAAGGCACTCTTCAGGCGCCGCTGGGCGTCGGCCTCGGCCTTGCACTTGGGACAGGTGGCCAGATGGGCCAGGACCCGTTCACGGGCATCATGTTTCAGCTCACCGTCGACAAGCGCGGCGAGCCGGTCCCCCAGATGCTGCTCCGCGGGGGTCGGTCCTGTACCACTCACGCCGATCCGACCTCCCCTGCCATGACCGCGTCCGCCAGGGAGCGCTGCTCGGCGCGGGCCTCGGGCGAACGGTGCTTGAGCGCCTTGCGCAGGTGCGAGCGGCCGCGGTGGATACGGCTGCGCACGGTGCCGAGCTTCACGCCGAGGGTCGCGGCGATCTCCTCGTAGCTGAGCCCCTCGATGTCGCAGAGCACCACGGCCGCGCGGAATTCGGGCGCGAGGGTGTCCAGGGCCTGCTGCACGTCGGCGTCGAAATGGGTGTCGTTGAAGACCTGCTGCGGGGACGGCTCGCGGCTCGGGAGCCGCTCGGCGGCGTCGTCGCCCAGGGAGTCGAAACGGATCCGCTGCTTACGGCGGACCATGTCCAGGAAGAGATTGGTGGTGATGCGGTGCAGCCAGCCCTCGAACGTGCCGGGGGTGTAGGTCGACAGGGAACGGAACACCCGGACGAAAACTTCCTGGGTGAGGTCCTCGGCATCGTGCTGGTTGCCCGTCAGCCGGTAGGCAAGGCGGTACACACGTCCGCTGTGCGTGCTGACGATCTCTTCCCATGAGGGCGGGGTCCACGCCTGAGAGTCCGCATCTGAGGCGAAGGTCGCGGTCGTTGCGGAGTCGTTGGAAGAACGGTCAGCAATGTTGGTCACGGATTTCGGCTCACCCGCCGACCCGAGAAGGCGCCGCAGCACCCCTCTCCGATCCACAGGCGCAGCCGCACCTCCCCTATCGGCTCTGGTGGTGTCCAGTGGAGCCCCTACCATAGCCACCTCGCCCGTTAGCTCCGGATAAGCCTTTTTTCCTGCTGGGGCCGGGCGTCGCCCGGGAACTGCCGGCGCACGGTCGCGGGCCCGATCCGCGGGCCCGTTCGCTGCGCTTTCCCCTGTCCTTACACAACGCCCGGTCCCATCTGCGGGTTCCCGGGTCCAGCGGATACAGTCACCGTTGCGCCAACTACGGGGTCAGGAGAGGGTCATTACCGCCAACCGGCAGACGAGCTGGGCGTTCGCCGACGCCTTTGTCGCCGAGGACGAAGCACTGCGCTGGGCCCGGGAGCGGGCCCGCGAGGCAGGGCTGCGCTCGGTGTCCCCAGGCACCGGTTCCGCGCTGCGCCTGCTCGCTGCCGCCGTGGACGCCAAAGCGGTGGCGGAGATCGGGACCGGAACAGGCGTGTCCGGCATCCATCTGCTGCACGGAATGCGCCCGGACGGCGTACTGACCACGGTCGATCCGGAACCGGAACGCCAGCAGTTCGCCCGCGAGGCCTTTCGCGCGGCGGGCTTCGCCGCGAACCGGGCCCGGTTCATCCCCGGGCGCGCGCTGGACGTCCTGCCCAGGCTCGCGGACGGCGGGTACGACCTCGTCTTCTGCGACGGCGACAGGCTGGAGAGCCTGGACTGCCTCGCTGAATCGTTGCGCCTGCTGCGACCGGGCGGACTGGTCTGTTTCGAGGGCGTTTTCGCGGACGGCCGCACGGTCGACTCCGCCGCCCAGCCCGCCGAGGTGCTGCGCCTGCGCGAGCTGCTGCGTGCCGTTCGGGAGAGCCAGGAGCTGATGTCGACGCTGCTGCCGGTCGGTGACGGGCTGCTCTGTGCGGTCCGTCGCGGCTGACGGCCGTTCCGCCCGTTCCGCCCGCCGCATCCGTCGCGCGCCACCCGGCGCGCCCGTTCCACGCCCTTCGCCCGGCGCGTTCACGTATCCGCCGGTCATCCCCCTGAACGCGCCACTGCCCCGGCACGGTATCCGTGCCGGGGCAGTGGTCGCGTGTGGGCGTTCCGCGTCAGCCGACGACCTTCTTCAGGGCATCGCCGAGGGCATCGGCCTCGTCCGGAGTCAGCTCGACAACAAGCCGACCGCCGCCTTCGAGCGGAACGCGCATGACGATGCCCCGCCCCTCCTTTGTCACCTCGAGCGGGCCGTCGCCCGTCCGCGGCTTCATGGCCGCCATGCTCGTTCCCCTTCCTGAAACCAGCTCATCGCAACCGGCGGCCCCATGACAGGCGCTGCCTCACCGGCATCGAACACATTGCTTCCCCACCATTATCCCGCATCACAGACCCTGATGACCAACATCGGTCGGCATCGCTTGCGCAACGCGCTCTCGCAAAACCACTCAATTCGGCGATCCGGCTGCGATACTGCGCCGCCTTGCGCCCCCAGGTGAGGGGCAATTGTTAGACGCAGGTCACATACCCGACCCACCCCGAGTCGGCCATGCTTGCCTGCAGTGGCAACGATGCCGAGCCGTAAGGGGATACCGGAATGGCCGACGACATGGCGAACACCGTGCTCTACGCAGTGGACGAAGGTCTCGCAACGATCACGATCAACCGTCCCGACGCGATGAACGCCATGAACACCGAGGCCAAGGTCGCTCTGCGGGACGCGCTGCGGGACGCGGCTGCCGACACGGCCGTGCGCGCGGTTCTGCTCACCGCGACCGGGCGCGCCTTCTGCGTGGGCCAGGACCTCAAGGAGCACGTCGCGACGCTGACTGCCACCCGCGAGGCGGGCGGCGGCAATGCGCTGAGCACCGTGCGGGAGCACTACAACCCGGTGGTGCGGGCGATCACGGAGATGGAGAAGCCCGTGGTCGCCGGGGTCAACGGCGTCGCGGCAGGAGCGGGGTTCGGATTCGCGCTGGCGGCCGACTACCGGGTGGTCGCCGACAGCGCGTCGTTCAACACGTCCTTCGCGGGCGTCGCACTGACCGCCGACTCGGGCGTGTCCTGGACGCTGCCCCGGCTGATCGGTCGGAGCCGCGCCGCCGACCTGCTGTTCTTCCCGCGGTCGATCTCGGCGCAGGACGCGTACGAGCTGGGTATCGCGAACCGGGTGGTGCCCGCCGCCGAGCTCGCCGATGAGGCCGCGGCCGTGGCCCGCGCCCTGGCCGAGGGCCCGACCGTGGCGTACGCGGCGCTGAAGGCGTCCATGGCGTACGGCGCGGGGCACACGCTCGCCGAGACGCTGGAGAAGGAGGACGAACTCCAGACGAGGGCGGGCGCGTCGCAGGACCACACCATCGCGGTGGAGGCGTTCCTGGCCAAGCGGAAGCCGAAGTACCTCGGCAAGTAGGCGGGGACGGACCCCTCGGGGGGCGCTTGCGGCCCCCGAGGGCCTACGGACGGGCCCCGCGGGCCACACAGTCGGCGAGGTGGTCGTCGACCAGGCCGCACGCCTGCATCAGGGCGTACGCGGTCGTGGGGCCCACGAAGCGGATGGAGCGCTTCTTCAGCTCCTTGGCGAGCGCCGTGGACTCCGGGGTGACCGCCTCGACATCCCCCAGCACGCGCGGCACGGGCCGGCCGGCCGGATCGGGGGCGTACGACCAGATCAGCGCGTCCAGCTCCCCGGCCGGCCAGTCGGCCAGCACCTTCGCGTTGGCGAGGGTCGCGTCGACCTTGGCGCGGTTGCGGATGATGCCGGCGTCGGCGAGGAGCCGTTCCCGGTCGGTGTCGGTGAACGCGGCGACCGCGGGAATGCTGAACCCGGCGAAGGCGGCGCGGAAGCCCTCGCGGCGGCGCAGGATCGTCAGCCACGACAGACCGGACTGGAACGCCTCCAGGCAGAGCCGCTCGAAGAGCGCGTCGTCGCCGTGGACCGGGCGGCCCCACTCGGTGTCGTGGTAGGTCAGGTAGTCCTCCGTGGACAGCCCCCAGGGGCAGCGCAGGCCGCCGTCCGGGGCCGCTTCGGCTCCACCGCTCATCGTTCGTCCTCCTCGCCCCGGTAGGGTCCCGGGTCCTGGCTCAGCGGCTCGCCGGGCCTCTTGAACAGATCGGGACCGCCCGTCGCGGCGGACCGGGCACCGGCCAGGGCCGACTCCAGCTCCGCGATCCGGGAGTCCCGCTCGGCCAGCTCGGCGCCGAGCCGGTCGAGCGCCTCGTCGACATCCGCCATCCGGTAGCCGCGGGGGGCCATCGGCAGGCGCAGCGCCTCGACATCCGCCCGGCCGACCGGGCGCGTCGCGGGCAGCGGGTCGGTGAGCCGCTCGGGCGGCAGGTCCTGGAGCACCGGGCTTCCACCGCCGCCGACCACCGCGAGGGTGACCGCGGCGACCACCACGACCATCGTGAGCAGCAAGAACCAGAACACGAGCATCTCCCCGGGGCGGAATCCTGTCCGGGTCCGATCGTGCCATGCGGCACCGACGGTTAGGGTCGCAGGCGACCTACTGAGGAGGAAACACGGGATGCGAAGCGGTGCACTGAGGCTCGGACGGCGGGAATTCGGGCCGCACGAGCCGGTGATCATGGCGATCGTGAACCGGACTCCGGACTCCTTCTACGACCGGGGCGCGACGTTCCGGGACGAGCCCGCGCTCGCCCGGGTCGAGCAGGCGGTCGCCGAGGGCGCCGCGATCATCGACATCGGCGGGGTGAAGGCCGGCCCCGGCGCGGAGGTGACGGCCGGGGAGGAGGCCCGCCGTACGGTCGGGTTCGTGGCCGAGGTCCGCCGCCGCCACCCGGACGTGGTGATCAGCGTGGACACCTGGCGCCACGAGGTGGGCGAGGCGGTCTGCGAGGCGGGCGCGGATGTGCTGAACGACGCGTGGGGCGGGGTCGACCCGAAACTGGCGGAGGTCGCCGCGCGGTACGGGGCGGGCCTGGTGTGCACGCACGCGGGCGGCGCCGAGCCGCGGACCCGCCCGCACCGCATCGCGTACGAGGACGTGATGGCGGACATCCTGCGGGTGACGGTGGGACTGGCCGAGCGGGCCGTGGAGCTGGGGGTGCGGACGGACGGGATCATGATCGACCCCGGCCATGACTTCGGGAAGAACACCCGGCACTCGCTGGAGGCGACACGGCGGCTCGGCGAGATGGCGGAGACCGGGTGGCCGGTGCTCGTCTCGCTGTCCAACAAGGACTTCGTGGGGGAGACCCTCGACCGCCCGGTCAAGGAACGCGTGATCGGCACCCTGGCGACGACGGCCGTGTCGGCGTGGCTGGGCGCGCGGGTGTACCGGGTGCACGAGGTGGCGGAGACCCGGCAGGTGCTGGACATGGTGGCGTCGATCGCGGGGCTGCGGGCCCCGGCGGTGGCGCGCAGGGGGCTGGCGTAGGAGTGCGCGTGGCGGGGGGCCGGCGCGGCGCACAGGGGGTGGAGTGGGGCCGGGACGGGGACGCCGCCCCGGCCCCACTCCCGGATCCGCACCGGTTCGGGTCAGTCCGGGCCGGTTCGAGCCGGGCCGGTTCGAGCCGGATCAGTCCGGGCCGGATCAGTCCGGGCCGGTTCGGGCGGAGGCCCTACCTGCCGACCTCCTTGGTCACCAGCCTGACCGCCTCCTCCACGTCGTCCGTGACGTGGAAGAGCAGCAGGTCCTTCTCGGACGCCTTGCCCTGCGCCACCACGGTGTCCCGCAGCCAGTCGACGAGGCCGCTCCAGTACGCCGAGCCGAAGAGCACGATCGGGAAGCGGGTCACCTTGCCCGTCTGGACCAGGGTCAGCGCCTCGAAGAGTTCGTCCAGCGTGCCGAGGCCGCCGGGCAGGACCACGAAGCCCTGGGCGTACTTCACGAACATCGTCTTGCGGACGAAGAAGTAGCGGAAGTTGACGCCGATGTCGACGTGCGGGTTGAGGCCGGACTCGAACGGCAGCTCGATGCCGAGGCCGACCGAGACGCCCTTGGCCTCCCGTGCCCCCTTGTTCGCCGCCTCCATCGCCCCGGGGCCGCCGCCCGTGATCACCGCGAAGCCCGCTTCGACGAGTGCCCGGCCGATCCGTACGCCCGCCTCGTAGTCCGGCGTACCGACCGGTGTGCGGGCCGAGCCGAAGACGCTGATGGCGCTCGGCAGCTCGGCCAGGGCGCCGAACCCCTCGACGAACTCCGACTGGATGCGCATCACCCGCCAGGGGTCGGTGTGCACCCACTCGGAATCGCCCTCGGAGTCCAGCAGCCGCTGATCGGTCGTGCCGGGCTGCACCTGGTCCCTGCGACGCAGTACCGGGCCCATGCGCTGTTCCTCGGGCCTGACCGCGCCCTCGGGAACCTCCGCGCCCTGTGCGTTGCGTGCATCCTCGGGGTTGCCCATGACCTGCTCCCTCCGCCGACCTGCGATGTGCTTGTCGGGCCAGCGTAGATCGACGGAGGTGAAGACCGGGGGAAGCCCATGAGTCAGCTGGTGAGCCAGGAGCGGAGGCGTTCCTCGCAGTGGGTGATCCGCTCGGTCACGACGTGTTCGTCGCGCTTGTGGGCGAGGAGCGGGTCGCCGGGTCCGTAGTTCACCGCGGGCACGCCGAGCGCGCCGAAGCGGGAGACGTCCGTCCAGCCGAACTTGGGCTGGGCCGTGCCGCCGACGGCCGCCATGAACGCCCGGGCCGCCGGATGGCCGAGGCCGGGCATGGCGGCACCGGAGTGGTCGTCGACCGTGAACTCGGTGACTCCGCACTCCGCGAAGACCTCATGGACATGGGCGAGGGCTTCCTCGGCGCCGCGGTCGGGGGCGTACCGGTAGTTGACCACCACGACGCAGGCGTCCGGGATGACGTTGTTGGCGACGCCGCCCTCGATCCGTACGGCGTTGAGGCCCTCGCGGTATTCGAGCCCGTCGATGACCGGGCGGCGCGGTTCGTACGCGGCGAGCCTGTCCAGGATCGGTGCCGCGGCGTGGATGGCGTTGGCGCCCATCCAACTGCGCGCGGAGTGGGCCCGCTCCCCCGCCGTGTGCAGGTGGACCCGCAGCGTGCCCTGGCAGCCGCCCTCGACCTGGCCGTCGGACGGTTCCAGGAGGACGGCGAAGTCTCCGTCGAGCCAGTCGGGGTGGGCCTCGGCGACGTGCCCGAGGCCGTTGAGGTGGGCGGCGACCTCTTCGTTGTCGTAGAAGATGAAGGTGAGGTCGCGGTTGGGCTCGGGGACGGTCGCGGCGATGCGCAGCTGTACGGCGACGCCCGACTTCATGTCGGAGGTTCCGCACCCCCACAGCACGCCGTTGTCGTCGAGCCGGGACGGGACGTTGTCGGCGATCGGCACGGTGTCGATGTGGCCGGCGAGCACGACACGCTCGGCGCGCCCCAGCCGCGTCCTGGCCACGACGTTGTTCCCGTACCGGTCGACGGTCAGATGGGGAAGGCCGCGCAGTGCCGTCTCGATCGCGTCGGCCAGCTCGGTCTCCTCCCCGCTGACGGAGGGGAAGTCCACGAGCCGGGCGGTGAGCGCCGGTCCGTCCAGGGTGAGGTCAAGCGTGCTTTCGGCCATGGCCACGACCCTAAGGGACTTCGGTATCCACCCCGGTCGTACCCTCCAGTACCGTGGGCCCCGTGCCCCGGACCCCCACGCCCGCCCGCCGCAGCCGCCTCTTCCGAGTCTCGGCCGCCTTCGCCGTGCTCGTGGCCCTGGGGGGATATCTGGCCGTGCAGTACGTCTCCGGCAACAAGGGGGCGCCCCACTGCACCGTGCGCTCCGCGGACGGCACACGGGGCGAGGACCGTACGTACGAGATGACTCCCGATCAGGCCGCCAACGCCGCGACCATCTCGGCGGTCGGCACCACCCGCGGCATGCCGGAGCGTGCGGTGACCATCGCGCTGGCGACGGCCCTGCAGGAGTCCGCGCTGCGCAATCTCGATCACGGTGACCGGGATTCGCTCGGGCTCTTCCAGCAGCGCCCCTCGCAGGGCTGGGGGACCGCGCGGCAGATCATGGATCCGGTCTATTCGGCCGGGATGTTCTACGACCGTCTCGCCGAGGTCCCGGGCTATTCCAGACTCCCGCTGACGGTCGCCGCGCAGCGTGTGCAGCTCAGCGGTTTCCCCCAGGCGTACGCGAAGCACGAGCCGGACGCCGCGCTGCTGGCCGCCGCGCTGACCGGGCGCGCGCCCACCGCGCTGAACTGTTCCCCGTCCACGGCGACCGCGACCGGTCCGGGCGACGCGGCGAAGGTCCGTTCCGAGCTGGTGAGCGCCTTCGGCAAGGACGTACTGCCGTCGGCCAGGGCCGCCGGGGCGTCCGCCGCGACGTCGGTCTCGGTGCCCGTGCCCGCCACCGCGGCGAAGACCGGGGGCGGCACGGCGCCGCGGCGCGGCTGGGAGCTGGCGCACTGGGCCGTCGCGCGGGCCGAGGCCCTGCGGATCGACCGGGTCGCTTTCGCGGACCGGGTGTGGACGGCCGACGACGGCTGGCGGACGGAACGCTCAGAGCGTACGGAATCGGGCACGGACGAGGTCAGGATCGGGCTCGCGCAGTAGTACGGCCGACCACCCGTACGAAGCATCCGGCCGGTCTCCGGCAGCCCGGTCGACGGCTCTTTCGCCAGCACGGTCCGCATGGGCCGATTCCCTTGCCGCCGCAGGGAAGTGACGGTTCGCCCAGCAGTCGCCGCACGCATTGTTTGCCCGGGTTCCTCCGCTGCGGATTATCGGACGCATTACTCACTCTTTACCTTGCCGCACCGCAACCTTCCCCGCCCCCGGACCGGTTGTCAGTGCGTCCGATCACCGGACAGACAGATTCCCGAGTCTGTTGAATTCCCGTCGAAGGAGCATCATGTCCCTCCCCCTGACCCGTCGGATCGCCCGTGCCGCGCTGCTGATCGCCGCGGGCGCGGCCCCCGTGGTCGGTGCGGCCGGCGCCGCGGGTGCCGCGGAGCTCCCGCCGGCCCCCGACCTGGGCGGCCTGACCGCGCTCGACGGTGCCGGTCTCGGCGACACCGTGGACAGTGCCTCGCAGCAGGGCACCAAGGCCGTGGGCGAGACCGGCGGCCGGCTCGTCGGCACGGCCATCCCGGCCGTGGGCAAGACCGTCGGCCAGGCGGGCGCCGTCGCCCTCCCGACCGCCCAGAAGACCGTCGGGGAGACCGCGGGCCAGGCGGGCGAGCTCGTCGGCAGCACGGCCACCGCCGCGACCGCGGGCGGCCTGCCCACCGACAGCATCGGTGGCGCTCTCCCGACCGACAGTCTGGGCGGCGGCCTCGCCGGCGGCCTGCCCCTGAAGGGTCTGCCGCTCGGCTGATCCCCACGCCGGAACACACAGGACGCGCCGAGGGGCCTCGGGAGTGCGCACTCCCGAGGCCCCTCGGCGCGTGGTGTCCGTGGATCAGGACAGCCGCTCGACCGCCGCCGCCACCCGCTCGTCGGTCGCCGTGAGCGCCACGCGTACGAAGCGGTCGCCCGCGGGTCCGTAGAAGTCGCCGGGCGCCACCAGGATGCCGAGTTCCGCGAGGTGGGCCACCGTCTCCCAGCACGGCTCGTCACGCGTCGCCCAGAGGTAGAGGCTCGCCTCGCTGTGCTCGATGCGGAAGCCGTGGGCCTCCAGCGCGGCACGCAGGGCGGTGCGCCGGTTCGCGTACCGGGCGCGCTGCTCCGCGACATGGGTGTCGTCGCCGAGCGCCGCGACGGTGGCCGCCTGGACCGGGGCGGGCGCCATCATCCCGCCGTGCTTGCGGATCAGCAGCAGCTCGGCCAGGACGTCCGCGTCGCCCGCGATGAAGGCGGCGCGGTATCCGGCGAGGTTGGAGCGCTTGGAGAGCGAGTGGACGGCGACGATGCCCTCGTACCGGCCACCGCAGACGTCCGGGTGGAGCACGGAGACCGGTTCGGCCTCCCAGCCCAGTTCCAGGTAGCACTCGTCGCTGAAGACCAGGACGTCGTGCTCACGCGCCCAGGCGACGATCCGGATCAGCTCGTCCTTGGACAGGACGCGGCCCGTCGGGTTGGACGGCGAATTCAGCCAGAGCAGCTTGAGGCCCGCCGGGTCCAGCTCCGTGGGGTCGTCGTAGGCGACGGGCTCCGCGCCACAGAGCCGGGCGCCGACCTCGTACGTCGGGTACGCCAGCCGCGGGTAGGCGACCTTGTCGCCCGCGCCGAGGCCGAGTTGGGTCGGCAGCCAGGCCACCAGCTCCTTGGAGCCGACGACCGGCAGCACGTTCTCGTGGGCCGTCCCGACCGCTCCGAGACGCCGCTCCACCCAGCCGGTGAGGGCGTCGCGCAGGGCCGCTGTGCCCCACACCGTCGGATAGCCGGGACTGTCCGCGGCGGCCACGAGCGCCTGTTGGATCAGCTCGGGCACCGGGTCGACGGGCGTGCCGACGGACAGGTCGACGATGCCGTCCGGGTGGGCGGCGGCCGTCGCCTTGTACGGCGCGAGCCTGTCCCAGGGGAAGACCGGAAGGCGGGAGGAGACTGCTGCGGACACGGAACTCTGCTTTCTCGTACGGGCGGCGAACCACAAGGGGTCACGGAGCCGCCGGGGCCGCGCGGTCCCGGGGGCACCTGGCGGCTCTCCGGCTGCACTGACGGCTCCGGCTGCTGAGGAGGGGCGCCGGGCGGCGGTGGCGCGCCGGAAAACACCGCGGTCCCGCACGGTGACGAGCCGTACGGGACCGGGCGGCGCACGTGCGGCCGCTGCTTACTGGTTCTGCGGCGGCAGCGCGGCGATGAACGCGTGGTCGCGCTCGATCAAACCCAGCTTGGAGGCACCGCCCGGCGAGCCGAGGTCGTCGAAGAACTCGACGTTCGCCTTGTAGTAGTCCTTCCACTCCTCCGGGGTGTCGTCCTCGTAGAAGATGGCCTCGACCGGGCAGACCGGCTCACAGGCTCCACAGTCGACACACTCGTCCGGGTGGATGTACAAGGACCGCTGGCCCTCGTAGATGCAGTCGACGGGGCACTCTTCGATGCAGGCCTTGTCCTTCACGTCGACACAAGGCTGCGCGATGACGTAGGTCACGCTGTCGTTCCTCCTCGGTAGGGCGTTGGCTCTCGCGCGGGAGCGCGGCGTCGTCGATGCCCGCACCTAGTATCTCCGTTCCCGGGCACGAACCGAACAGGAGGGGCGGAGAGAGCTGTGGAATTCACCATCGGCGGACGGCTGGAGGTCCGCATCACACCGGCTGACGTGGGCAAACGCGTGTCGGTCAGGCGTCGCCCCCAGGGGGCCGGGGAAGGCGCCATGTTCACGGACACCGTCGGGGTTCTCACATCGTGGGACAACCATGTGCTGTCGATCACATCGAAGAGTGGTGAATCCGTCCACATCGCGGAATCCGCGCTGGTGGCGGGCAAGGTCGTGCCCGCCGCACCGGCCCGGCGGCGGGGGCCCGCGGCCTCCTTCGACGAGCTCGCCCGGGTCTGCGCGCGGGCCTGGCAGCCGGTGGAGAGCGAGCCGCTGGGCGACTGGCGGCTGCGCGCCGCCGACGGCTTCACCCGGCGGGCCAACTCCGTGCTGCCGCTCGGCGATCCGGGACTGCCGGTCGGCGAGGCGCTGGGGCGCGTACAGCGCTGGTACGGGGAACGGGATCTGCCCGCGTACATCCAGACCGCGACCGGCGCCGAGGGCACGCAGGAGGCACTGTGCGCGGAGCTGGAGCGGCACGGCTGGCTGCGCGAGGTGTCGGCCGAGGTACGGATCGGGGCGCTGGCGCCGGTCGGGGATCTGGACGCGGATGTCCCGGCGGTCCGGCTGAGCCGTGAGCCGGACGCCGCGTGGCTCTCCCGCTACCAGCGCTTCGACACCCCGGGCGCCCCTGTGCTCCATGTCCTCGGCTCCGGGCCCTCGGTGTGGTTCGCGACCGTGCCCGGCGACCCGGAGGGCGCGACGCCCGCGGCGATCGGGCGGTGCGTCGTGGACGGGCGGTGGGCCGGGTTCATGGCGGTCGAGGTGGGACCCGAGCACCGGCGGAGCGGGCTGGCGACCTCGGTGATGACCGCGCTGGCGCGACGCGCGCTGGAGGAGGGCGCGTCGGCCGCGTGGCTCCAGGTGGAGACGGACAACGACGGGGCGCGGGCGCTGTACGACGGCATGGGCTTCGCGCTCCACCACAGCTATCACCACTTCCGGTCCGCACCGTGAGGACCAGCAGGGATACGTGTCGCATATGAGTCCCCCCAGCTCTCCCGGCTCCCATGGCCCTCCCGGCTCCCCGGGCCCGCAGGATTCCGGCGCGGCCGAACGGCGGCGGCAGTTCGCCGAGGAGGCCCGCTCCGAACGGCCGGACCTCGCGCTGCTCTGCCTGCTGCTGGGCGCGGAGGCGGGGCCACTGAGGGGGCGGCCGTCGTCGGCGCCGGGGCCGGACGCGCCGCTGTCCGGGCAGGACGGGGCGGTACCGGGCGGGGACGGGGCGGACATGCCGGACGCGCACGGTGAGGGGGCCTCCCCCGATCCGTACGGCATCGACGCCTCGCAGATCGAGCTCGACCGGCTGGCCGGACTGCTGCCGTACGGAGTGCGCTCCGCCCGTGCCTGGGCCTCCGTCCTGGCCGAGCTGCTCGGTGAACGGTGCGGATTCACCGGGTCCTCGGCCGACTACCAGCGGCTGGACTCGTCGCTGCTCCAGCAGGTGCTGCGCCGCCGTCGCGGGCTGCCGATCCTGCTGTCGGTGATCTGGATCGAGGTCGCGCGGCGGGCGGGCGCACCGGTGTACGGGGTGGCGCTGCCCGGTCACTTCGTCGTCGGTTTCGGCGATCCGGCGGAACGGGTGCTGGCCGATCCGTTCGCCGGTGGCGCGCCGCTGAGCGGGCAGGAAGCCGAGCTGATGGTGGCCGGGGCGACCGGGGCGCCGCTGACCGAGTCGATGCTGGTGCCCGCGCGGCCCCTGGAGATCGTGCTGCGCATCCTGAACAACATCAGGGCCTGGGCCGCGGCACGCCCCGAGCACACGGATGTGGCGCTGTGGGCGGTCGACCTGTCGCTGCTGCTGCCCTCGCACCCGGCCAGGCTGCGCTACGAACGGGCCCAGCTCCTGGTCCAGCGCGGGGAGTTCCCGCAGGGGGCGGCGGAGATGGAGGAGTACGCGGAGATCGTCGCCGGAATCGATCCGGCGACGGCCGACGCGGTCCGGCGACGGGCGCGGGCGGCACGGGCGCTGCTGAACTGACCGGTGGCGGGCCGCCGGTGCTGCCCGGCCGCCAGGTCGGTGGCGGGCAGCCGGTGACGCCCGGCCGCCGGGTCACCGTGCCGTGCGGACCAGGGCCTCTCCGGCGTCCGTGCGGCGGTAGAGCACGGAGCGTCCCGCCCGGCGACGCCCGACCAGCCCGGCGTCGAGCAGGACCTTGAGGTGACGGCCCACCGAGCCCAGGCCCTGCCCCGTGAGCGCCACCAGCTGCGTCGTGCTCAGCGGGGTCGACAGCAGCACGAGGACAGCGGCCCGTGCGGGCCCGATCAGCGCACCCAGGGCCCTGGGCACCGGCGTACGGTCCGCCTCGGCGAGCGCGCCCGAGCACGCGTACACCACGCCGTACCGGTGCGGGGCGTCCCAGGAGACCCAGGACTGGTTCGAGGTGACGGGCACGAACAGCAGCTGGGACCCGGCCAGTTCGCGCGGCGGGTTGTCCTGCGTGTTGATCTGGAGCCGGCTCTCCCCCAGCCAGCGCATGCCCGGACGCATACCGTTCAGCGCCGCGGCCCAGCCGCCCCGGCTCAACTCCGCGGCGCGGGCGACCACATCGGCCTCCAGGATCCGGCGCCGCCTCGGCCAGAGGGGCAGCACCGTGTGCGTCCACACCCACTCCAGGACATCGGCGGTGCGCGGCGCCAGGTCGTCGCGGTCCAGCCGGGCGGGCAACGGTCCGCGAAGCGTCTCCACCAGGTCGGCGCGGGCGTCCTCCGGCGGGGTGGCGCGCATCCGCGACAGCTCCTGGGCGAAGTCCGGCGGCGCCTCCCCCACGGGGGTGACCATGGGGGTGGGGGTGAGGAAGTTGGCGTTCCACCGGGGCGCCAGGGCGGCCCGGATGATCATCGCGGAGACCGGGTCCTCGGTCTGCCGCCGCCGGTAGGCGGGCAGATGGGCGTCGAGCCAGACGCGCTCCCCCGGATGGGCGGCCGTCCCCCGCTCCAGGAGCTTCATGCTCGCGATGGTCTCGGCCAACGGCGAGACGACGAACCGGCTGTTCGCGAGCGTGTCCGCGCTGATCTGCCACCAGCCCATTGCTTTCGCCTCCCGGCGAAACACTAACCACCCCGGCGACCGCGCCCCGAGACTCCGGCCATGCGCACCTACCGCGAACTCCTCCGGACTCCGGAGTTCACCCCGCTCTTCGCGACCGTCTCCGTACAGGTGGCGGCCCAGACCGCGACCGGCCTCGCCCTCGGCACTCTGGTCTACTCCCGCACCGGCTCACCGCTGCTGTCCTCGCTGGCCATGTTCGGCACCTCCCTGGCCCAGATGCTGGGCGCGGCCACGCTCCTGTCGGCGGCGGACCGGCTGCCGCCGCGCGGGGCGCTGACCGGTCTCGCGCTGCTGTTCGGCCTGGGCTCCGCCGTACAGGCCCTCCCCGGCCTGCCGTTGTGGGCCCTCTTCGGAGTCCTCCTGCTCCTGGGGCTGGCCTCGTCCCTGGGCGGCGGAGTGCGGTACGGGCTGCTCAACGAGATCCTTCCGAAGGAGGGTTTCCTGCTCGGCCGGTCGGTGATCAACATGTCGGTCGGCACCATGCAGATCGGCGGGTTCGCGATCGGCGGGGTGCTCGTGACCACGCTGTCGGCACGCGGCACCCTGCTCGTCGGCGCGGCCCTGTATCTGGTGGCCGCGGCCGTCGCGCGCTGCGGGCTCACCGCCCGGCCGCCGCGGGCCGCCGGACGGCCGTCGGTGAAGGAGACCTGGCGGACCAACGCACTGCTCTGGTCGTCGGTGCCGCGCCGCTATGTCTACCTGGCCCTGTGGGTGCCCAACGGGCTGGTGGTGGGCTGCGAGTCCCTGTACCTCTCCTACGATCCCCGGCACGCGGGGCTCCTCTTCGCCTGCGGCGCCCTCGGCATGCTGGCCGGGGACACGGTGCTCGGCCGGTTCGTCCCCCGGCGGTGGCGGGACCGGCTGGGCAACCCGCTGCGGCTGCTCCTCGCCGCGCCGTACCTGGTCTTCGCGCTGCACCCGTCGCTGCCCGTGGCGGTGGTGGCGGTGGTGCTCGCCACCATCGGGTTCTCGGCGAGCCTGCTGCTCCAGGAGCGCCTGATGGTGCTGACTCCGGATGAGCTGAGCGGGCACGCGCTCGGCCTGCACACCTCCGGGATGCTGACCATGCAGGGAGTGGGCGCCGCGCTCGCGGGAGGCGTCGCCCAGCTCACCTCCCCGGCGACGGGCATCGTCGTACTGGCGGCGCTCTCGCTCGCGGTGACGCTGGCCCTCGCCCCCGGGCTGCGGCCCGAGCGCGGACCGGGCGGTGACAGCGAGGGGCCCGGCGGGCGGACGACCCGCCCGGAATCGCTGCCGGGCCAGGC
Source organism: Streptomyces sp. TSRI0281 (assembly GCF_001905125.1). GTDB lineage: Bacteria > Actinomycetota > Actinomycetes > Streptomycetales > Streptomycetaceae > Streptomyces. The sequence continues at coordinate 260,968 of NZ_LWLE01000001.1, forward strand.
GGTGGCATGACCCGAAGAGGCTCCTCCCGCGCCGGGAGCGGCCTTCGTGCAGCGGACCGACGGTCCGACCCGAGGAGGCGAACGGCTTTCCTGCCAGTTGCCGGAAATGCCCGGCCGCCGGCGGATGCCGGTCAGATGGCCTGCGCGAACACGGCGCGGTGCTCGCGGAGGAAGGCGTCGAGCGTCCGGGCGGGGCGGCCGAGGACGGCCTCCACCGTCCCGTTCGGGGACTCCGGACGCGCGAGGGCCAGTTGCTGGATCTCCACGACATGGCTCGCGAGCCAGTCCGGCAGGTGCGCGGTGCGGACGAGATGGCCGCGGAAATCGTCCGGAGGCAGGTCGATGTGACGGACGGTCCGACCCGTCAGCTCACCGAGAAGATGCGCGAGCTCCGGACAGCTGAAGGCCCGCGGGCCGGTCAGCGCGTACGTGACCCCGTCGAGGCCGGGGCGCAGGAGGACCTCCGCGGCGACATCGGCGATGTCCCGGACGTCGATGTAGTTGCAGGGCACGTCGCGCATCGCCGCGACAAGCACGCCCTCGGCGACCGCCGGAGCGTTCAGGAGCAGCTTCTGCATGAACGCGTAGGGCCGGAGCAGCGTGGCCACCATGCCGGTCGCCGCGAGGTGTGTCTCGACCCGCCAGTGCCCGCGCGAGACGGCAACCGGCGAGTCGGGCTCGGCGGCCGGGGCGGAGAGTTTGACGACGTGCCGTACGCCGCACGCGGCCGCGGCGTCTATCGCGTTGATCTCCAGCGCGACTTGCCGCGGGCTGTTGGCCATGGCGAGGAACAGTTGCGTGGAGCCGTCGAACGCGGCGCGGAGCGCGCGGGGGTCCGCGGCGTCCGCACCGACCACCTCGACCGGCGCTTGCGCACCGATCGCGGCGCGCAGTCCGTCCGGAGTGCGGCTGACCGCACGGCAGGGGATGTCCAGCTCGATCAGGCGCCGGAGCAGCGCGCCGCCGGTGGCGCCGGTCGCGCCCATGATGGTGATCACGATGTGCCTTTCGTGGTGCGGGTGGGTCCAGGGAATCGGGGGGAGACCGGCCGGGTCACGTCCGCCGCCGGGTTGCCGTGCCGCTCCATCGCCAGGTGACGATCGTGGTCGCCAGGGCGGCCGACAGCGGCAGGTCGATCCGCAGCCGGTCCAACCACCCGGCATCGGGTACCGCTGTGTGCGCCGGCAACCAGCCGGACGCGAACCACCCGGCCAGGCCCGCGATTCCGGTAGCGACCGCACCGAGTCCGATGGTGATCACCGGGCGGGGCACCGATGTCGTCCACCGGCGCGGCCGGCCCCGGCGGTGCAGCCATCCGCCGACGACGAAGGCCACCACGGCCGACGTGATCCCGATGGAGGTGAAGGCGGCCGTCGTCAGTTCGGGCTGCCCGCCGAGGACTCCACCGATCCCGGCCGAGAGCGCGGGGGCCAGGTAGGCGACGGCGACCTCCTTCCAGAGCGTGAACGGGCGGGCGGCGGAACCGCGCTGGACGGCCTTGTTGCGGGCAGGGCTCACGTACACTCCTCGAAAAGTTATTAGGGGCCTAACCATGTGGGCATGAAGGGGCGGTCGCCCGGTCGATGCGGCCGGTTCCCGTGCGGTGCGGGACGCTACTCGGCGGTCAGCGCGCCGATCCCCCATGTGATCCGTTCCAGCAGATCCAGGAACAACCCGCGTTCATCGACGGTCAGCCCACCGACCAGCGCCTGGAGGCGCGCGAAGTGATCCGCGGCCATACCGCGCAGCCGCTGGGCACCGCGCGCCGTGAGCACGACCACCGCACCCCGCCCGTCCTCCATGGACGCGTGGCGGGTCACGAGACCCTCGCGCTCAAGCCCATCCACCAGGCCGGTCACCGTGGCACGCGAGACACCGAGACTCTTCGCGAGCAGCGAAGGCGACTTCTCCCCGCCGCCGTCCTCAAGGTCCGCCAGGAGGCGGTAGCGCCCGATCGACAGCCCGAAACGGGAGAAGTGCACTTCGGACGCACGGTCCAGCCGCGCCCCGGCGGTCATCAGACGCACCGCCACAAGCACCGCCTGCGGGTCGGCATCGAGCCCGTACCGCGCGATCTGACTCCGCGCCTGATCAAGCGTGGGCACAGCGCCGGAGTTCGCGTCCTCGTCACTCATAAAAATTAATATGGCACCTAACTACATACCCGGTCAAGCCGCGCCCGCCGCCACGACGGCCGCCCTACGGACTCCACTCGCGTCTCCGCCTCGGTCGGCCGGAAGGGGGATCACCCCTTCACCGGCAGCCGCGCCTGCGGCTGGACCGTGACCAGCGCGATCCCCCCGCAGCACAGGGCGAGGAGCAGCAGTTCGGCGGGCATGGGCGCGGGCGCGGTGCCCAGTGCCCAGTCACCGAGGCGCACGGTGAACGGAACGGCGAGCTGGACGGCGGCCGTGAAAACCGGCCCGCGCAGCAGGATCAGCCGGTGCTGTACGAGGTAGGCGGGCGCGTAGACGACCGCGCCGAGCACCACGATCCCGCCGGTCGCGGCGAGCGTCGGCGGACGTTCGATCAGCGCGGGCAGGGCCATCGGCAGCAGCAGGCAGGTGGCCGCCGCGAGCAGCACGGGCAGGACGGCCGACGGCGGCAGCCCGGACAGGCGTTGCCGGTACAGGAACCCGTACACGGCGAAGGCCGCCGTCGCGCCCGCCACGAGCAGCAGCCCTGTGCCGTCCATATCGCCCGCGTCGGCGCCCAGGGCCGCGTATCCGGCCGCCGCCGCGCAGGCGAGCGCCGCCCCGGCGGCCTTGCGCGGGGCCGAGCGTTCACCGAAGAACAGGGCCCCCACCACCACCGACACGCACGGCATCAGCGCGACGACGAGGTTGGTGAGCGAGGTGCCGATGCGCGGGATGGCGAGGAGGGTGCCCGCGGCGTATCCGGCGAAGCCGAGCAGTCCCAGCAGCCATACGGTGCCGGGCCGGGCGGCCGCACGGCGCAGATCGGCCCGGCCGGCCCCCGTGGAGGCGGCGACGGCGGTGAGCGCGGCGCAGCAGACGGCGGTACGGCCGACGGCGACGATCAGCGGATCGGTCCCGGTGACCAGGGCGCCGGACAACAGCCAGGTCCCCGAGAGCAGAAGCACCAGGGCGACCGGCATCGCACGGCCTTTCCATGAGCGGCGGTTGGGGCGGGGGCGCCGGTAGCGTATGCCGTGCTCGCGGATCGGTACATCGCCGGTGCGGTGACCTGGACAGCAGGTGACCTGGACAGGAGCAGTGCTCCCGCCGTGCCGGACGGTTTGCCGGAGGACCGGCCGCCCCGTCCCCACGCCACGGTCGGGGCGGGGCTCACGCAGCGGTGCTCACGCGCGGGGCGGCCGATTCACTCGACCCGGGCGGCGATGATCCGCGCACACTCCATCGCCTCGGTGTGTGTCGTGTCCACCTCCAGGTCGTAGGACACGCCCCGGTGGACCATGTCCGCCTGCGACACCGCCATCCCGGCGACCCGGTCACCCCGCGCGGTCTCGCGGCCCGCGGCGACCGTCCCGTCGCACCTGACGCCCACCCACAGCACCCGCAGCCCGCCGAGGGCCCGTTGCCACCGCTGCTGGGACTCCGCTCCGCCGAGGAAGACCTCATCGACGACGATCCGGGCACCCGCACCGGCCATCGCGACGAGCCCTTCGATCCACGCCGTCTCCCACGTACGGAACTCGGGGCCGACGACCACCTCACCGTCCGGAGCGAACTCGATGCCCGTGTCCGAGGTCAGCAGGGAGGCGGGCATCGCGTCGACCAGGGTGTCGACCCCGAAGGCCAGCCACGGGTCCGGCAGCACCGACTGGAGACAGCGGACGATCCCGGACTTCCCCGAACTGGAACCACCGTTGAGAACGATCATCTGTGTCATCACGGGCCCACCGTAGAGGCGCCGCGGCGACGGCCGAAACGGGTTTCGCCGGTACGCCCGCGCCGGGCCCTCCCCGCTCGGAGGGCGAACGGGCAGCCTCTCGGCCCGTGGCGTTCATTCGGAGGCTCCTTCACTCACGTACAGGTCCCGGAACGCGGCCGTCAGGCTCGCGATCGTCCGCCAGTACGTGTACGCGACGTCGTCCGACGTCGTGTCATCGGGACGGACCGCCAGGTCGAGATTCCGGTACGCCACCCGGAACAGCACCCGTACCGCACCCCGCCCCGGCTCGTCATGACCGTAGTCGTCCACGGCCATCAACAGCCGTAAATGGCAAATCAGTTCATCCGTGCCCGCGTCGATCACACTGCGCGGCGGGAGGGTCGTACGGAGGGCCAGCGCGTGGTCGACGACCGTCGCGATCGCCTCGGTATCGAGGAGCTCGGACGGTGGCGCCACGTCGTTGTCGCGTGCGGCGCCGAGAACCTCGGGACGCGTCACGACGCGTCCCCTGCCGAGGTGGGAAGAACGGGATGCCCGCTGTGCAGAGTAGCGGTCGTGTTGTCCTGCCAGGCGTTCCAGAGCCCGAGGAAGCGTCGGAGCTGGTACGCCCGCATGGTGCCGCGGGCTGTTTCGGGCGTCTGCCACAGGTGGCCGGACAACTGCGGTTCCTCGTCGTCCGCCGCCGACGGGAGCACGATGTTCGTGTTGGCCGGGATGTCGTCACACAGGTAGATGAAGTTCTGCCCCATGGCCGCGGGTACGTCGGCGTTGTGCGGGACCCAGTCCGTTCCCAGCAGACGGACCGGGCCGGGATCGATCCCGGTCTCCCGCCGCACGTGCGTGACCATGGCCGCCAGGTTCGACTGATGTTCTCCGGCGTGACCACCCGGAAGCTGGTGAAAACCCTTCTTGGCACCGTAGTTCGCGCGGACGGTCAGTACCTCTCCGCGCTCGTTGGGAATCCAGGCCAGCCCGCCGATACGGCATGGGGGCGGCGTGATCAGGCTGAGGGGATGCGGCCTCATGAGGCTCCGTTCACATGGTGGCGTCCGCGTACGACCATTCCGACAGGGACGGCACCGGGACGGCACAGGGACAGGGTTGGGACCGGGCCCGTCCCGCGGACGGGGTGGGCAACGGGACGGGCCCGGAGATCAGGGAATGGGCTCGGGCTCCAGCTCTTCGAAGAGAGCCGACTCAGCCAGGGCCGTCCGGCGCAGCCGGACCCGCGACGCCGAGGGGGCGCCGGGCGCCACACGGCGGCGACAAGACCGAGGAGCGCTTCCCGCGTTCGGCGGCGAAGATCCGGGTCCTGGCATCGCAGCGCGCAACGGACGGGGCCGGCATCACCGGACGCCCCCGGCGGCGACCCTCACCTTGCACCAGGTGACGGCCCCGTCACTGCTCACGCCCCAGGTCTCCGCGAGAGCGCCGACGAGAATCAGGCCACGGCCGCTCTCCTGGTCGTCCCCCGGCAGGCGGGGAGCGGCGCGCGGGCCGGGCGTGTGGTCATTCACCTCAACGAGCACCGTACTGAGCACACCGTCGATGGCTACGTGCAGGCCGACAACGTCATCTCTCCCGTACAGAACCGCGTTCGACAGCAACTCGCTCATGACCAGTACGACCGAGTACACAGAGTCACCGTCAACACCCCACCGGCGCAGCACCGCGTCGACCGCCCACCGCTGATCCCCGACCTGAAGGGGCTCCCTGGTCATGTCGGCCGCATATCGCCGCATCCAGCGGGTCCCGAGGTCTTCCGAGGAGAATCCCGACTCGGATTCTGCGCCCATGGTCGGGCCGCACTTCGTACCGACGAAAGCCGGTTGCACCATCGGCAGAATCATCGTTCTCCAGCTCCTACGGCGGTGGACGGCTGTGCACACAGCCATCGAGTAGCGAGGCGCATGTCTGCCCTTCCTGGTGCGGCCGGCTCGGCGGCGAGAAGTGGGGTACGTGATCAGTGAACGGCTCCGACGAACTGCGGACCACGAAGGAGCAGCGCCCTTCTTCGCGCGACCAACCAGAAATCTTTACCTTCCGGATCCTCGAAGAGGAAATGACCAAGCGGTAAGGCGGCTACGTTCAGCAACATGACGCTCAACGTTGCGCTTGCGGGTCGGATGGCTGAACTCGGTTACACACAAGAGCAGTTAGCAGCCGAGTTGAACGTGGCGCTTCACACGATCACAGGGCGCACCGGCAACGTGTCAGCGCGAACGGTGTGGAACCTGCTACATGGCCGCACCCGCCGACCCATCGGGAGAACACGTGCTGCTCTGGAGCGGGTATTCGAATGCCCCATCACGGATCTAGGGTTTGACCAGCCCAACACCCCAAAGCCGGAGGAAACTGTGCTGCGACGTACTTTCGCCGGCACAGCGGCGGCTCTCACCGCCGCAGCCGCTCTCCCCTCTGCCAAAGGCCCTCGAATCGGCATGTCTGATGCGGACCGGCTCGACACCGCGTTCACACAGCTCGTAGCCGCCGACAACACTCACGGCGGCACCGTCAGCCTTGAGACACGAGCCTTGGCGTTCGCCCACCACGCCACGGAGCTGCAAGCCGTGGGTTCTGCCACACAACGTGTCCGCCAGCGCCTCTACTACCTGGCTGCGGCATTCACCGGAACCGCTCTATGGGCAGCCCTCGACTCACATAAACCCGAACAAGCGCTGAGGCACCTCGAACGGGCCATGCACCTGGCAGGAATGTCCGGGAACGCCGACATTCAGCTGCGCCTGTGGGGCCACGCCGCGCTGCTCTCCTCCCAAATGAGGCAAGACCACGACGCTGTTGCGGCAGCCCAGGCAGGCAGGGCTTCCTCGGCCTGCCGCAGGGATCCGCTCTACCGCTCGCTCGCCTCCGCGAGACTTGCCGGCATCCAAGCCGGAGTCGGCGACGGCGCCGCAGCACTGCGCAGCCTGGACAGTGCTGTCGACGCATTCGACCGAGCGGAGAAGAGCCTTCCTCGTCCAGCCTGGATCGGCTTCTATGACCAAGCAGAGCTCAACGGACTGTCCGCGCTCGTCATGGCTCGACTGGGACAACATGACAAGTCCGAGGCGCACTTGCATCGCACCCTGAGTCAACTGCGACCCGGATACGCCAGGAACCGAGCGTATTACCGCGCCAACCTGGCTCTCGCCCAACTCCGGCAAGGGGACGTGGAACTGGCCTGCGACACAGCCTCCTCTGTACTGCCCGTGGATGGTGGTGATTCACTGATCGGGCGCACCGGAAAGCTGCTGGCCACCTTCAACCGCGAGATGTCCAGCGTTGCCCCCGGCGCTCGGACAACCACAACCTGGCAAGACCAGTACGCCGGCAGAAAGGGCCACCTGTGACTGTCGAGATCCGGCACTACGCCGCCGACCAGCTCTCCTCGATCCGGCAGTCCCTCCTCGACATCCACGCCGAGGTACGGCATCGGGACTTCGGGTTGACCGGGCCGTTCTACGCTGTCGAAAGGTTCGACGAACGTCTCAGAAGCTATGCCTCCAGACCTGGCTGGGCAGCAGCGGTCGGCTACGAGGAAGACGAGCCCGTCGGGTTCGCATTCGGAGTTCCGCTCAGCTCCGACACCCGATGGTGGTCGGCGATGACCACACCGCTGCCTGACGGATATACCACCGAAGACGGGAAGCGCACGGTCTCGTTGAACGAGATCGTGGTCCGAAAGCCATGGCGTGGACGAGGAGTCGCCTGGCAGATTCACGAATCCTGGCTTTCGCAGCGCAACGAGGAACGGGTCACGCTGCTCGTCAATCCCGCAGCCGGTGACGGTGCCGTGCTGGCCATCTATGAAGCATGGGGCTACAGGAAGATCGGCGATCAGCAGCCTTTCTCCGATTCACCGGTCTTCGCCTCCATGGCGAGGCCCGTACGCCAGATCTGATGTATCCGGCCCCGAGCGGACCACCCGCACGCTGCCTCCGGCCTCGATCGGCCCCTGAGCGGCGCTGTCGGTGAGGTACGCGGGGCACGTCCGCCCACGCCGTCCGCAGCCTCATCCGGTGAGCCGGGACCGCACCGCCGACGCCCGGTCAGAGGCGGGCCGGCACCGCGACCTTCCCGTCGCAGCCCACCAACCTGCCGGTCGGCGCCACGGCCACGGCGCCGACCGGCAGGGGAAGGACAGCTCCGGTCCGATCTGTCGGCCCGCGACCAGGTCCCACACCCGTACCGTGCTCGCCGCTGCTGACCGCCAAGGCTCGGCCCTCGACCACGGCCGTCGTCACCGCCCGCTCACCCCGCCGCCTCCGCCGACTGATTCACGTACAGGTCCCGGAACGCGGCCGTCAGGCTCGCGATCGTCCGCCAGTACGTGTACGCGTCGTCGTCCGACGTCGTGCCATCAGGCCGCACCGCCAGGTCGAGGTTCCGGTACGCCACCCGGAACAGCACCCGGACCGCACCCCGCCCCGGCTCGTCATGGCCATAGTCGTCCACGGCCATCAACGACCGCAAATGGCAGATCAGTTCATCCGTGCCCGCGTTGATCACACTGCGCGGCGGAAGGGCCGCTCGCAGGGCCAGCGCGTGGTCGACGGCCGTCGTGATCGCCTCGATGCCGAGGGTCGCGCGCGGCCAAGTGGCGTCGGCTTCGGTCACATGTCCTCCTCACCGGTGGCCGGTGGTGGCCACCACCGTCAGTTCTTCTGGCGGTGATGTATCAAGGAGAGCGGTGAACGGGCCTGGGGCCAAGGAAATTCACGGTTCCTTTCAGTCGCCGGAAACCGGCAATTTCGACCCGCTCACCGGTCATCGCCGGTGCGGATACCGCTACCGTGAGTTTCATGACGAGGAAGACCGGCAACGTTCTGCTGGCCGCCCGTATGAGCGCCGCCGGGCTGAAGCAGCACGAGCTCGCGAGTCGGCTCAACGAGCACATCGAGAGCCTGACCGGGCGACCGGGGTCTCTTCAGGACCGGCATATCCGGAATTACCTGACGGGCACCACGCGTTGGCCGCACGCGCGCCAACGGATCGCCCTGGAAAGGGAATTCGGGTGTTCCGCCGAGGAACTCGGGTTCGTCCCCCGGCAGCGGACCGGGCCCCCGGAGAACATTCGGGCGATGACGCCGGGGAATCCGGTGGAGCGGCGGGACTTCACCCAGCGGGCCGCCGTGATGGCCGCGACGGTCGTCCTGCCTCCGGGCCGCACCACCGTCGGCATCTCCGACGTCAGACGTGTCGGGCAGGCGCTCGCCTCCCTCTACCGGCAGGAGTGCAGGGTCGGCGGTACGGCGCGGATCGAGGCCCAGCTCCTGACCTGGATGCGGCACGCCCTGTCGCTCCTGGACTCGGGCCGCGCCTCGGCCCGCGTACGGTCCATGCTCTACGCGGCGGCCGCGAACGCGGCCAGCACCGCCGGCTGGGCCGCGTTCGACTCCCGCAACCAACAGCGCGCGGCGCACCACCTCGACCGTGCGGTGACGCTCGCGGGCCTGTCCGGGGACGCGGATGCCATGCACCGGGTGTGGAACAACGTCGCCATGCTCGCCGGGCAGCGGGGCGGTCTCATCGAGTCGCTGCACGCCTCGCAGGCGGTGCGGGACGCCGGAATGGCGCGGCGTGATCCGCTGTACGCCTCACAGGCACACGTGCGCATCGCGCTGTCCCACTCCCGCCTCCGCGACAAGCGGTCGGCGCTGCGGGCACTGGGGCACGCCGAGGACGCGCTGGCCCGCGCGGACCTGAGCCATCGGCCCACCTGGCTGGCCTTCTACGACCACGCCGAACTGCACGGGCTGGCGGGCATCGTCCACCATCGCCTGGGGCAGGCCGAGCCGGCCGAGGCGCGGATCCACCAGGCGCTCGCGCTGCTGAGTCCGGGATTCACCCGTAACCGCGTCTACTACACCGCCCAGCTCGCCCTGGCCCAGCTCGGTCAGCACGACGTCGAGGCGGCCTGCGCGACCGCCGACCGGGCGCTCGCCACAGCCGGTACCGCGCCCGGCAGCCGGCGCATCGGGAGCCTTCTCGACGACTTCCGCAGCCGGTTGGCGGCGCACCCCGCACCGCACGCCCAGGATTGGCTCCAGCGAACAGCGAAGGAGACACCGTCACCATGACCGTCCAGTTGCGCCGCTACACCGCGAACGACCTGCCGGAGATACGTCCCGTCCTCCTGGACGTCTACGCGGAGGTGTACGCCGACACCTTGCACGTCCCCTTCACCAGCCTGGCGCGCTTCGACCAGCGGCTGACCAACCACGCCGGCGGCGCGGGGTGGGAAGCGGTGATCGGCTACGACGGCGACCAGCCCGTGGGGTACGCGTACGGCGCGCCGCTGCGCCGGGGCGCGCGCTGGTGGTCGCACATGACGACCCCGCTGCCCAAGGGCTTCGCGGAGGAGGACGGGTCCCGCACGCTCGCCCTCTTCGAGCTGATGGTGCGCGCCCCGTGGCAGGGCACGGGTGCGGCGCACCGCATCCACGAGGATCTGCTGCGCCCGCGGCCGGAGGAGCGCGTCACGCTGTTGTGCGACCCGGAGCACCCCCGGGTCCTGGCCCTCTACGCGTCCTGGGGCTATCGGCACATCGGCGATCAGCAGCCCTTTCCGGACGGTCCGCGGTTCTCGGTCCTGGTGCGCGAACTGGAAGGCGTACCGACCCCTCGCGAGATCATCTTGTGAAGTCAACGAGCCCGCCGACCGGGGCGATTGCGGGGCATTTGCCGTTCGGTTGCGGTTAATTGTTGCGCCCCACGCATTCGGGCGGGTCTCCTGTTGCACATCTCTTGACGTGTTCAGGGCAACACGGGAAGCGTCACTCACACGTGAGAGCGCTCTCACCGGTTCCCGTCGAGCCCGCCGCGGGCCTTCCCCGGCCCGTCCCCCATGGGCTCTCCCGGCCGTCCGTCGTGCACCCGTACCACGACCCCAGGAGACGTACCTTCATGCATGTTCCCCCCACACCGGCAGGCGGATACCGCCGCTCCCGCGTACTCGGCCTCGCCGCGTTCGCGCTCACTCTCCGCCTGGAGCCTGGGAGTGCCCGACGGCGACCGGCTGGGCCGGGAACTCGCGCTCGGCCTCGTCGCCCGCGTCGTGGCCGCCGGTCCCGTCTACTGGTCCCGGCGCTGTACCGCCGTCACCGCGACCGTCGCCGCCGCCAGCGCCCACACCGCGTACACGGTCCAGGCCCCCGCGTTCGTCCACGGGAACGGAACGGGCAGGCCCCGCACGTCGGTCAGCTGCATCCACGCGCTGAGCGGCAGGGCGTGGTCGGCGACCGCCGTCGCATACCGGCGGTCGCTCATCACCATCGGCAGCAGGAGCAGCACCCCGACCGAGCTGACCACCGAGCCCGCGCCGTGCCGGACCAGGGTGCCCAGCGCCAGGCCGACCAGTGCGCACACCGGTGCGAGCAGCGCCGAGGCCACGACGACGCGCAGGGCGCCCGGGTGGCCGAGGGAGACTCCGGCGTCCCGCCCGGACAGGATCGCCTGGGTCAGCCAGAAGGAACCCCCCGCCACGACCGCGCCGAACACGGTCATGACCGCCGTGAGCACGATCGCCTTGGCCGCCATCACCGAGCGGCGGGCCGGCACGGCGGTGAACGTCGTGCGGATCAGGCCGGAACCGTACTCACCGGTGACCGACACGGCCCCGATCGCACCGGCGGCCAGCGCCAGGAGCATGCCCGCGTTCGTGGTGAAGGCGTCCAGCAGGGGCATGCCATGGGCGACGAAGTCGGTCCGGCCCCCCTCGTCGTACTCGTACCAGTACGTGTAGTGGTCGTACGCCGTGCCCACGTTGAACGCGATGACCACCAGTGCGGTGATCAGGTACGTCCACGGGGTCGAGCGCAGCGACCACGTCTTGATCCACTCGGCCGCACACAGGTCGGTGAACCGGGCACGGGGGCCGGTTCCGGCCGTGCCGGCGACGGGGGCGGTGCTCACCGTGGTCATCGGGGGTCTCCTGCGGGGTATTCGACGCTGTCGGCGGTCAGTTCCATGAACGCCTCCTCCAAGGAGGAGCTGCGGGTGGTGAGTTCGTGCAGCGGGAGGCGGTGGCGCAGGGCGAGTTCGCCGATCCGGGCCGCGTCCAGACCGGTCACCGTGAGCAGGCCGTCCGCGGGCTCGCGGTGCACCGAGGCGCCCTCCGACGTGAGCAGCGGCACGAGCCGGGCCGTGTCCGGGGTGCGTACGCTCACGCTCTGCCGGGTCCCCCGGGCCGCGAACCCTGTCAGGCTCTCCGCGGCGATCAGTTCACCCCGGCCGATGACGACGAGCTGGTCGGCGGTGTTCTCCATCTCGGTCATCAGATGGCTGGAGACGAACACGGTGCGGCCCTCGGCGGCGAGCCGCCGGAACAGGCCGCGCACCCACAGCACGCCTTCCGGGTCGAGCCCGTTGAGCGGCTCGTCGAACAGCAGCACCGGAGGGTCCCCGAGCAGTGCGGTGGCGATGCCGAGGCGCTGGCGCATGCCGAGGGAGAAGCCGCCGATGCGGCGGCGGGCCGCGCCGGCCAGGCCCGCCTCCTGGAGCACCTCGTCGACCCGGGTGCGCGGGATGCCGTTGCTGCGGGCCAGGGCGCGCAGGTGGGCGCGGGCGGTACGGCCGCCGTGGGCGTCACCCGCGTCGAGGAGCGCGCCGACGTGCCGCAGTCCGCGGGCGTGGTGGCGGAACGGCCGCCCCTGGAGGGTGGCGGTCCCGGCTGTGGGCTCGATCAGGCCGAGCAGCATTCTCAGGGTGGTGGTCTTTCCCGCGCCGTTGGGGCCGAGGAAGCCGGTGACCTGGCCGGGGCGCACGGTGAAGGTGAGGTTGCTGACGGCGGCGGTCGGACCGTATCGCTTGGTGAGTTCGTTGACTTCGATCACGGTGCCCACGGTGCCGCCGGCCACCCCCGTACGTCATCGGCCCTGCGCTGACACTCGCGGGGCGTGCCTGTCGACCGTGGGTGTACACCCCTGGGCCGATGCCGCCGCCGGTGCGCGTGGCTACGATCGGGCCATGCCGATGCCGACCCTCCCCCTGCTCAAGCGTGTGCCACCGGGCGTCTGGGCGGCCGTCGTGTGGAGTGCCGCGACGCTCTCCTCGATACGCGCGCAGTTCGGCATTCCGGGGATGCCCACGGGTCTTCCCCTCCTGGCGGCCGAGGACTGGCTGCTCCTGGTCGCGGCCACTGTCGCGGCGCTGACGGGCAGTCGGCTGCTGTCCGTCCGGCCGTTGCCCGCACTCGTCCTGCTGGCCGTCGGCTCGCTCGGGGCGGCGTTGGCGGTGGGCTCGGTGGGGGTCGCGTTCCTTCATCATCTGGCCCTCGACATCGCTCTCGGCTTCCTCGTGGCGACCCGCTCCCGCCGCAGCTGGGGCCCCGCGTTCGCCGTGACCGTCGCGGTGCTGCCCGGTTATGTGCTGCTGCGCTCACTGCTGGGCCTTCCCCTGCGGCTCCCGCACGGCGCCTACACCAGCTGGACCTACTGGGAGGCCGCCTCCCTGCTGGCCGTGATCGCCTGCCTGGCCGGGATGTCGGTGCGCCGGACGCGTGAGTACGCCCAGGAGCTGACGGCCCGCGCGGCGGCGCAGGCGGTCACCGCCGAACGGCTCCGGATCGCCCGCGAGATGCATGACACGGTCGCGCACAGCATCGGCATCATCGCCCTCCAGGCCGGTGCGGCGGCCCGCGTCATCGACACCCGGCCGGAGGCGGCGCGCCACGCGATGATCGCGGTGGAGACGGCCGGGCGGGAGACCCTGTCGGGCCTGCGCCGGATGCTCGTCGCCCTGCGCCGGCCCGAACCGGCACAGGGGTGGGAGCACGGACCGGACGGGCCGGAGCACCGACCGGCGCCGGATTCCGGTGGGCGGCCGGGCGGGCCGGCGCCCCTGCGTCCCGCCGAGGGGCTCGCGGACGTCGAGCGGCTGGCCGCGGCGACGACCGGTGCCGGGGTCCGGGTGGACGTGCGGTGGAGGGGCGAACGGCGGCCACTGCCACCGGACATCGACCTGTCGGCGTTCCGCATCATCCAGGAGTCGGTCACCAACGTGGTCCGGCACGCCGCCACCGGCTCGTGCCGGGTGTCCGTCGAGTACGGCGACGAGGAGCTGGCCATCGAGGTCACCGACGGCGGCCGGGGCGGCGGCGGTTCCACGGACACCGGGTTCGGCCTGACCGGCATGCGGGAGCGGGTGGCCCTGCTGAACGGCGACTTCAGCGCCGCGCCGGACCCCGCGGGCGGCTTCCGGGTGGCCGCCCGGCTTCCGGTTCCGGTGGGGGCGACGCGATGACCGTCCGCGTCGTCCTCGCCGACGACCAGCCCCTGGTGCGGGCCGCCCTGAGCATGGTCATCGCCGAGACCCCGGACATCGAGGTCGTCGGCGAGGCCGGTACGGGCGCCGAGGCGGTCCGGCTGACCGGGGAACTGCGCCCCGATGTCGTGGTGATGGACATCCGGATGCCCGGCATGGACGGCATCGAGGCCACCGCGCTGATCACCGCGGGCGCCACGTCGGCGCATGTCGTCGTGCTGACGACGTTCGACGACGAGGAGTACGTCTACGGCGCCCTGCGCGCGGGTGCGGCCGGATTCCTGGTCAAGGACATGGCGCTGGACGACATCCTCGCCGCGGTCCGGGTGGTCGCCGCCGGGGACGCCCTGATCGCCCCGAGCGTGACCCGCCGTCTGATCAAGGAGTTCGCCGGGCGCCCGGCGCCGGCCCCGGCCGGACGGCCGCTCACCGCGATCACCGACCGGGAGCGCGAGGTGCTGACCCTGGTCGGCGGCGGGCTGTCCAACACGGAGATCGCCGAGCGGCTCTGCATCAGCGTCGCCACCTCGAAGACGTATCTGACCCGGCTGCTCGCCAAGCTGCACGCCCGGGACCGGGTGCAGCTGGTGATCATCGCGTACGAGGCGGGGCTGGTGTCGACCGGCACGCGGTGAGCCCTGCGAGCCGCGCGCACCCGGCCCCCGAGGCGCTGCCCGCGGGACCTCGGGCCGCGCACGGGCCTACAGCCAGCCCTTCTCACGGGCGATGCGGACCGCCTCCGCCCGGTTGCGGGCCACCATCTTCTGGATGGCCGTGGAGAGGTAGTTGCGCACGGTCCCCTGCGAGAGGTGGAGCGCGCCCGCGATCTCCGCGTTGGTCGAGCCGTCGGCCGCCGCGCGCAGCACGTCGCGCTCGCGGTCGGTCAGCGGGCTCGCCCCGTCGGCGAGGGCGGCGGCCGCGAGGGTCGGGTCGATGACCCGCTCCCCGGCGAGCACCTTGCGTACGGCTTCCGCGAGTTGGGACGCCGGGGCGTCCTTGACCAGGAAGGCGTCGGCGCCCGCCTCCATCGCGCGGCGCAGATAGCCGGGGCGGCCGAACGTGGTGACGACCACGATCTTCACGCCGGGCAGTTCGCGGTGCAGTTCGGCGGCGGCCTCGATCCCGGTCATCCCGGGCATCTCGATGTCCAGCAGGGCGACATCGACGCGGTGTGCACGGGCGGCGGCCAGGACCTCGTCGCCGCGGGCGACCTGGGCGGCCACCTCGATGTCGGGTTCCAGGCCGAGGAGGGCCGCGAGAGCCTCGCGGACCATGGACTGGTCCTCGGCGAGGAGAAGTCTGATCATGCTCATTCCCCGGATCCTAGGCCCGATCCGGTGGGGACGCGGAGGGTCAGGGCAAAACCTCCGCCCGTGGGCGCCGGCTCCGTGGAGAGCGTGCCGTCGACCGCGGCGAGGCGTTCGGCGATCCCGGTGAGGCCGTTGCCCGCCTTCGTGCCCGCCGGGCCCCGGCCGTCGTCGGCGACCCGCAGTTGGAGGACCGGCCCGGCGAGGGTCTGGCGCGGGGTGAGGGTCACCGTGCAGTGGCGGGCGCCGCTGTGCCGTACGACGTTGGTGACGGCCTCCCGCAGCCCCCAGGCGAGCACCTCCTCGGGTTCCTCGGGGAGGTTGCCGGGTGCCTCGGACGGGATCCCTGCGGTGATTCCGGCGGCGGCCAGCGCCGTACGGGCCGCGGCCAGTTCGCCGGGGAGGGTGGGACGGCGGTAGCCGGACACCGCGTTGCGCACGTCCACCAGGGCCTGTCTGCCGACCTGTTCAATGTCGGCGACCTGGGCGGCCGCGAGTTCCGGGTTACCGGGGAGCATCCGGCCCGCCAGCTCGCTCTTGAGCGTGATGAGGGAGAGCGAGTGGCCCAGCAGATCGTGCAGATCGCGGGCGAGGCGCAGCCGTTCCTCGTTGGCGGCGAGCTGCGCGACCGTCGCACGGGCCTCGTGCAGCTCGATCGTCGTACGGATCATCTCGCGTACGCCGGTCATGGCGAACCCGCCGAGCAGCGCGGGGAAGACGAGCGCCGTGATGATCTCGCGCGGGTGGTCGCCGGTGAGGCCGATGAGCACCAGTACGCCGCTGGTCAGCGGGATCAGCCAGCAGGCGAGCCGCATCGGCAGCGTGGCGCCCGCGGAGACCGCGACGTACACGAACAGCACCAGCCAGGGGGTGCCGAGCGTCAGCGAGAGGGTCACCGCGAGGGCGGCGAGAAAGCCGATCGTCGCCAGGACCCTGGTGCGGGCGAGCGCCCTGGAGGTGTGGCGGAAGACCAGGACGAGGTAGGCGGCCACGAACACCACCAGCCCGAGGGCGCCGAGCGCGCGGGCCCACGGGGTGTGGTCGCCGTGCGCCACGTCGGTGACGGGCGCGCTCATGAAGGCGAGCCAGATGCCGATCCACAGCAGCTTGACGAAGAACTGCCTGCGGTCCTGGGGCGGGCGCCCCAGACCCACGTACGTCTCGTGCGAACCGCCCTCTGCCACGCCACTCACGCCTTCAGGGTGTCTTTCCGGTAGAGCCGGGCCGCGCAGCCCGCGAACAGCAGGAAGTAGCCGCAGAGGAGCGCGATGTCCTTGGCCTCCGGCGCGCCGCCCATCCCGATGGACTGGCCGACAGCAGCGTACGCGTGGGTGGGCAGCCATTCGGAGATGTTCTGGAGCCACTGGGGGAAGGTGGTGGTCGGCATCCACAGTCCGCCGAGGATCGAGAGCCCGAAGTAGATGATCATCGTGATCGGGCGGACCGCGTCACCGGTGGCGAGGTAGCCGATGGCGACGCCCAGCGCGGCGAAGACCAGCGACCCGGCCCAGATGATGCCGGTCAGGGCCGCCCACTGCCAGGCGTCGAAGGTGACGTGCTTGGCGGACGCGGCGACGACGAACACCACCACGACGCACGGCAGCGTGACGATCGCGGCACTGGCGATCTTGGCCAGGACGTAGCCGCTGCCGGGCAGGGACGTCAGGCGCAGCTGGCGCACCCAGCCCTTCTCGCGCTCTTTGGCGATGCGCTCGCTGTTGCCCATGAGCACGGCGGTCAGGGCGCCGAAGGAGGCCATCGAGACCATGAAGAACGCCTGCATGGTCAGATCGGTGCCGGGCACCGTGTCGGTGGTGTTCCGGGTGCCGGAGATCAGCAGGTAGATCACCGACGGGTAGATGACCGAGAAGAACATGAACTTCTTGTTCCGCAGGGTGCGGGTCACTTCGAGCCCGATGAGGGCACCGGAAAGGGGACTGGTCATGAGGTCCTGGCCTCCTCGGCCTCGGTGATGGCGACGAATGCCTGCTCCAGGCCGAGCCCGCCGACTTCGAGTTCGCGGGGGAACAGTCCGAGACCGTAGAGCGCGTGCACGGTCGCGTCGGCGTTGTGCGACTGGATCCGGACCCTGTCGCCGCTGATGTCCAGCGCGGCGAGGAACGGGAGCGTGCGCAGGGCGGCGGTGTCCGCCGCGCCCGGCAGTTCGAAGGAGATCCGGCGGGCCCCGGCCCTGGCCTTGATCTCGGCGGCGGTGCCGTCGGCGAGGAGGCGGCCCTTGTGCAGGACGAGGACGCGGTCGGCGATCGCGTCGGCCTCTTCGAGGTAGTGGGTGGCGAACAGGACGGTACGGCCCTGCTCGGCCTGCTCGCGCATGGTCGCCCAGAACGCCTGGCGGGCGGTGACGTCCATGCCGGTGGTCGGCTCGTCGAGGACGATCAGGTCGCTGTTCCCGGCGGTGGCGAGCGCGAACCGCACCCGCTGTTCCTGGCCGCCGGAGAGCTTGTTGACCATCCGGCCGGCGATCTGTGCGACTCCGGCCCTGGCCAGTACCTCGTCCACCGGGTACGGCTTCGGGTGCAGCGAGCAGACGAGGCGGACCAGTTCCTCGACGGTGACGTCCTCCATCAGTCCGCCGCTCTGGAGCATCGCGCCGACCCGGCCCGCCGCGATCGCCTCCTGCGGGCCGGTGCCGAAGAGCCGGACCGAACCGGAGTCGGGGGTGCGCAGGCCCAGGAGCAGGTCGAGGGTGGAGGACTTCCCGGCGCCGTTGGGGCCCAGCAGCGCCACGGTCTCGCCGGGGTGCAGCTCCAGGGTGAGCCCGTCGACGGCGCTCACGTCCCCGTACGCCTTGCTGACGTTCTCGAAACGCACGGCGGCGGTTCCCGTGACGGCCCCCGCGGGCGTTCGTCCGGCCGTGTGTGCGGCTGTGGTGGTCATGCGTCCAGCCTGGCCGTCAGGGGGGTCCGGGCGGCAGGGGCGGCTGTCGTGGAAGGGGGATGACAGATGTCATGCCGCGCGCATGACGCCGCCCCCGGCCGGAGCGTTCCGGCCGGGGGCGGCGTCATGCGCGCGGGGTGCGGAGACCCGTCAGCCCTTGCCCGTCAGGTCGATCGTGACGGTGCGCTCGGCCTGGGTCCTCCCCGCCAGCGCGGTCTTCATGGCCTGGGCCACGTCGTCCGCGCTGACCTGGTGCTTCTTGCCGTCGCCCTTGACCGCCATGATGCCGTCGAAGACACCGTCGCAGAGGGTGTCGATGGCCTTCTTGTCGTAGTAGTCGACCAGCCGGCCGTCGATCGCCCTCATGGACAGGATCTGCGGCAGGGACTTCGCCGGGCCGAACTGGATCTCCTTGGGACCGGCCTTGATGGTGATCAGGCCGGACATGGCGGGCTTGGCGAACTCCTTCATCGCCCGGTCCAGTTCGGCCTGGGTGATGGTCGGTTCGTGGCTCGCGACGGGCAGTTCGACCACGCCCGCCTTTCCGGTCTGTACCTGGGCGCGGTAGGCGTCCCGTACGGAGATCAGCGACTGGTTGACGTCCAGTGCCTTGCCCGCCTTGCCCGGTACGGCGACGGCCTTGTTCGGCTCGAACGTGATCGTGCCGTCGTTGGCGGAGCCGGAGACGCCCGCCAGATCGGTCAGCGCGACCCCGAGCTTCTCCTCGTCGACCGGGATCACCGGGTCGGCGGGACGTACGCCGCCGAACAGGGAGCCGATCACCGAGACCGGGTTGTAGTCGCTGCCCGCCGCCTCGCGCACGGTCTCCTGGCTGTCCAGGGTGAGTCCGGCCTTCTCCGGGTCCAGCTTCTGCTTCTTGCCGTCCACGGACAGTTGGAGGGGAGCCTGGGCCCGCTCACCGAGGGCGGCTTCGAGCTTGCCGACCGCCTGCTCCTTCGTGCCGCCGCCGATGTCGACGCCGAGCACGGTGGTGCCCTTGGGGACCTCGGAGTGGTTCAGCACGAGCCCGGCGCCGTACGCGACACCGAACAGCACGAAGACGCCCACGCCGAGCAGGACCAGCTTGGAGCGGCCCTTCTTGGCGGGCGCGGCCTTCGGAGCCGGACGGGCCGAGGGTCCGGGCGCCGGAACGGCCGCACCGGCGGGTCCGCTGCCCATCGGGCCCGGTCCCGCCCCGTCGAGGCCGGCCGGCCTGCTCGGGAACGTCGAGCGGGGCTCGCTCGGCACGACGGGGATGCCGCTGGTGAGCGTGTCACCGGAGACATGACCGCCGGAACCGGGCTCGGGTGCCGGGGGCTGCGGGGTCAGGATCGCGGTGTCGTCCGACATCCGCGGCGGTACGCCACCGGGGCCGCCGGGCACCATCGGACCCGGACCGCCGGGCACCATCGGGCCGGGGCCCGCCGGGCCGCCCAGGCCGTGGAGCGCGCCGAGGTCGGGCGTCAGGGACGAACTGCCGGTGGCCGGTCCCGTGGTGGGACCGGACGGGCCGGGCGTACGCACACCCAGGTTGGGGGTCGCCCGCGGACCGCCGCCGGGAACCCCGGCACCGAAGTCGTCCAGCGCGCTGCCGCCGGGCTGCGGGCCGTCCGAGAAGTACGGCAGCTCGGCCCGGGGCGGGGTGGCCCCCGCACCGGCTCCGGTGCCCGCGCCGCCGCCCGGACCGGGCGCCGCGGTGCCACCGTCGGAGGACCCGGTGGCGCCGGTGCCGCCCGTGCTGCCGACCACGGAGGTGGTCGTCGGGGTCTTGCGCGGCGCGAACCAGTCGCTGCCGCTCTTCTCCTTGGCCGGCCTGTCGGCGGACGGCTCGGCGGACGGACCGCCGTCCCGCGCCTCCGCGGCCGGTCCGCCGGGTGTCCCGCCCGCGGTGGGCGAGGACCCGGGACCGGGCATGCCGGGTCGCGGGGTGCCGCCCGTGCGCTCGGATGCGGAACGGCCCCCGGACGTGTCGCCGTCGCCCATCGGCGTACGCATCACGACCGGCGGGATGGGACGCGAACCGGGGATGTTGATCCGGATGCGCGTCGTCAGCGTCGTCTCGGTTCTCGGTTCTCCGGGCCGGGGCGGGTCGGCAGGTTCCGGCGTCTCGTCCGGGCCGTCCTGCGACGGATACTGGCGGGATCCGTACGGCGGCGTACCCGACGGGTACGCGGCCCCGCCGCGCCCCTGGGGTCCGGAGGACGAACTGTCAGTTTCACGACTCAAAGCAGGTTCTCCCGATTGGCTCCGCCGCCCGTACTTCCCCCATGCCGCAGGCCAGGGGACGGCTCGGCGCGCGCACCACCATACTTGCCGCCGCCGACGGAGACTCCGCGAGCGGGCGAAACCTCCACCTGCGCATCACACCTGTGGGGACCCTCAAGGGCCCGGACAGGGCACATCAGGTACCGGACCGGCGGGTGTGGGTGGCTGATTGCGGCAGCCTGGAGGTGGTGGCACACATCACAGCGACGGCCATCCCGCCGAGCAGGAAGAGCGTCAGGCCGAGTTCGTCGCCGAAGACGTAGTCGCCCTCGGGCCGGCCGCTCAGCAGGACGATCACCGCGACGAGCCAGCCCGCGGCCTGGGCCAGCGCGCCGAGCTGGGTCCCGAACAGGACACGGCCGCCGTAGAAGAGGCCCGCCGTGGCGGCCAGCGCGATCAGCAAACCGCCGGGGAACCAGGCGGCTTGGACGAGCGAGCCCGTCAGCGCGACCAGGGCCCCGAGCACCGCGAGGCCGAAGTAGGCGGCGATCCGGGCGGGGTTCGGCGGAGCGGCGAGGCCGGTGGGCCGTGCGGCGCTCCTGGGCGGCGCGTTGGTGCGCGGCGCCTGCGCCCGGGTCCTCGCCTGGGCCCGCGCCTTGTCCTTGCCCTGGCTCATGCCTGCGCTCCCCGCACATGCGCCGCGTCCCGTACGGGTGGTTCATCCCGTACATGCGGTGCGTCCGGCGTGGGGGACGCTTCCGGCAGGCCCGCGAACAGGTCGTGCTCCCGGGTGTCCCCGGTCGCGCCCGTGGCTCCGCGCACCAGTTGGTAGTACTCGGTGGTGAGGACGGGCTGCCCGAGGTCGTTCGAAAGAGCGAAGTACGGGCCGTGCAGCGCGATCTGTGTGACATGGGCGCGCATGGCGGCCGTCTTCGCGTCCGCGTACGCCGAGCCGTCGATCTCCGTGGTGATCTCCGCGTCCCCGGTCACGCCGGGTACGTCGTCGACGGCGGCGATCCCCCCGAAGGCGTCCGGGGCCGTGTCCCGCAGCCGGGCGAAGGCCGCCTCGGCCACCGGGCGGGGCACCCGGTTCCAGTAGATCTTCGCGATCGTGTGCGGGGCGGCGGTGCCGGGACCGTACGCCGGGTCCGCGGCCAGGTCGGCGGCGCGCATCGCGACCCGGTGCGCCTGGATGTGGTCGGGGTGCCCGTAGCCGCCGTCGGGGTCGTAGGTGACGAGGACCTGGGGCCGGACCTCCCGGATCACTTCGACGAGCGGGGCCGCCGCGTCGTCCACGGCGGTGTCCCAGAAGGCGCCGGGGCGGTGGTTCTGCTCGGCGCCCATCATGCCGGAGTCGCGGAACCGGCCGGGCCCGCCGAGGAAGCGGTGATCGCCGACGTGGAGCTCCCGCATCGCGGCGGCGAGTTCACCGACGCGATGGGCGCCCAGCGTGTCGTCCCGGTCGGCGGTGAGATGGGCGAGCGAGGGCGGGATGACCTCGCCCTCCTCGCCGAGCGTGCAGGTCACCAGTGTGACGTGGGCGCCCTCGGCGGCATACCTGGCCATGGTGGCGCCGTTGTTGATCGACTCGTCGTCCGGGTGCGCGTGCACCAGGAGCAGACGGCGCGCGGGAAGGTCCTTCATGAGGACCACCCTACGAGCCCGGCCCGGCTCCGGGGAGCGGCATCCGGGGCCGGGGGGCTCAGATACCCGGCATCGACCGGTGCGCGGGCAGAAGCCGAGCGCACACGGTCAGAAGACGGGTGCGCACGGTCAGAACTTGATGCTGCCGATCATCCCCGCCACGTTGGTCGTCAGATCGGAGATGGTCGGCGCGATGGACGAACTCGCGATGTAGAACCCGAGCAGCATGCAGACCACCGCGTGTCCGCCCTTCAGTCCGGATTTCCGGATCAGCAGGAAGACGATGATCGCCAGCAGCACTACCGCCGAAATCGAGAGCGCCACGGCGGTTCACCTCCATCAGTACGGTCGGGACGGGCAGCACACGTGGAGCCAGCAGGTTCATACCCACCGAGCGCTACGGATCATAACTATCCGTGCCAACGCATTGATCGGGGCACAGCAGCACGAGGGGCGCACGGACCGGCGGCTCCGTCTATGTTCAGAGCCATGACCTCGCAGAAGCTGTCCTTTCCCCGCCAGCACGCACGGACCCAGCGGTTCACTCTCGGCGCACCACGCGCGTTCACCGTCTCACCGGATGAGACACGGGTGATCTTCCTGCGCTCGTCCGGTGGCACCGATCGCACCAACCGGCTCTGGGTGCTGGACCCGGCGACCGGCGAGGAGCGTATGGCCGCCGACCCCGAGGCGCTGCTGGGCGGTTCGGCGGAACGCCTGTCGCCCCAGGAGCGGGCGCGGCGCGAGCGGACCCGTGAGGGGTCGGCGGGCATCGTCGGCTACGCGGTGGACGCTGCGGCCGAGTTGGCGGCGTTCGCGCTCTCCGGGAAGGTGTACGTGGCCGAATTGCGGGCCGGGACGGCGCGGGCGCTGCCGGTGCCCGGTCCGGTGATCGACCCGCGGCCCTCCCCCGACGGCCGGCACATCGCCTACGTCGCACGGGGTGCGCTGCGGGTCGTGAGCGCGGCGGGCGAGGACGACCGGGCGCTCGCCGAACCGGAGGCCCCGCACATCACCTACGGCCTCGCGGAGTTCATCGCGGCCGAGGAGATGCAGCGCTTCCGGGGCTTCTGGTGGTCGCCGGAATCGGACCGGCTACTGGTGGCCCGCGCCGACGACAGCGCCGTACAGCGTTGGTGGATCGCCGATCCGGCGCATCCGGACCGCAGGCCCGCCGAGGTCGCCTACCCGGCCGCGGGGACGCCCAACGCCGAGGTGCGGCTCTTCCTGACGGACCTGGACGGGACCCGCACCGAGGTGGTCTGGGACCGGGCGCGCTACCCGTATCTCGCCCAGGTGCACTGGTCGGCGGCGGGCGCGCCGCTGCTGCTGGTGCAGGCCCGCGACCAGCGCGGCCAGCGGTATCTGGCGGTGGACACCGAGACCGGTGCGACGCGGACCGTACATGCCGACGAGGACCCGGTGTGGCTTGATCTTTTCCCCGGGGTGCCCGCGTGGGCGCCGGACGGGCGGCTCGTACGGATCACCGACGAGGGCGGCGCGCGGGTGCTCGCGGTCGGCGACCGGCCGTTGACGGGGGCCCAGTTGCACATCCAGGCGGTGCTGGACATCGGGGAGTCGGATGTCCTCGTGTCGGCGACGGCGGGCGAGGAGGCCGCCGATCCGGAGACCGGGCAGAGCCATGTGTACCGGGTCAACGAGCTGGGCATCGAGCGGCTTTCCGAGGGGGTGGGGATGCACTCCGCGGTCCGGTCCGGCGCCCTGACGGTGCTGCTGTCGGCATCGCCGGACCGGCCCGGGACGACCGTGCGGGTCCTGCGGGACGGCAAGCGGATCGCCCAGGTCGCGAACTTTGCCCAGGAACCGGTGCTGTCCGCCCGGGTGACGCTCACGGAGGGGGGCGCACGGCGAATTCCGTGCGCCGTGCTGCTTCCCACGAGCTATAAGGAGTCGGACGGTCCGCTTCCGGTTCTCATGGATCCGTACGGCGGGCCACACGGCCGCCGGGTGGTCGCCGCGCACAACGCGCATCTGACGTCCCAGTGGTTCGCCGATCAGGGCTTCGCGGTGGTCGTCGCGGACGGCCGGGGCGCACCGGGCCGGTCACCGGGCTGGGAGAAGGCCGTCCGGGACAATTTCGTCCTCAGCCTCGACGACCAGATCGAGGCGCTGCACGCGCTCGCCGGGCGCTTCCCGCTGGACCTGTCCAGGGTGGCGATCCGTGGCTGGTCGTACGGCGGGTATCTCTCCGCGCTCGCGGTGCTGCGGCGCCCCGACGTCTTCCACGCGGCGGTCGTGGGCGCCCCGGTGACCGACTGGCGGCTGTACGACACCCACTACACCGAGCGCTATCTCGGCGACCCCGCCGAGCAGCCCGAGGTGTACGCGCACAACGCCCTGATGACGGACGACGGGCTGTCCGAGCCCGCCGGGCAGGCACGCCCGATGATGATCGTCCACGGGCTGGCGGACGACAACGTGGTGGTCGCCCATGCGCTGCGGCTGTCCTCGGCGCTGCTCGCGGCGGGGCGGCCGCACGAGGTGCTGCCGCTGAGCGGGGTGACACACATGACGCCGCAGGAGCAGGTCGCGGAGAACCTGCTCCTGCTCCAGGTGGACTTCCTCAAGCGGTCACTGGGACTGACGGGCGCCTGAGACCGCGGCGGTGCGGCCCCGTGCGCCCCGGCCCCCGAAGGCCCGGTGGCCGAGCCGCCGTCGGTGAGGCCCCGTCACCAGCCGGGCGGCGGGGACGAGGGCGGCGGGGGCCCGAAGCCGGGTGCCCCGCCCGGCGGGGCGGCGGGCGGGGCACCCGGTGCGGAGCTCTGGGGTCCGCCCTGCGGGGGGCCGTAGCCGGGAGCCTGGCCGGGGACGGGCGGGTAGCCGTAGCCGGGGCCCTGACCCTGCCCCGGGCCCTGTCCGTAGCCCTGTCCGGCGGCGGGGCCCCACCCCTGGCTCCAGCCGCCGGGGCCGTAGCCCTGACCGCCGGTGCCGGGGACCTCCTCGACGCCCCCGCGTCCCAGCGCGACGAGGGTGACCGCCCCGGCGAGGACCGAGAAGAACAGGGTCAGCAGGTTCAGCTGGTACTCGGTCCCCAGGTCGGCGAAGCGGTCCAGCAGGTCGTGGTGGACCGTGCGGGCGACGCCCAGGACCCCGGAGGTCAGCACGAACCCGGCGGCGATCATGCCGAGCGGCCGGGAGTGGACCGCGCGGACGACGGCGCTGAAGGCCGCGACCAGGCAGAGCAGGGCGACCGCCACGCTGTTCCAGCCGGGCGGCGCGTCGGTGAGCACGACCCGGATCTGCTCCCCGCCGGTGTACCAGGCGGGGTAGAGGTAGTCGGGCAGGACGAACGCCTGCCGGACCTCCCAGGCGAGATAGAACACCCCCGTGGCGCCCAGCGCCAGGAAGGTGAGGACCCCGGCGCCCCGGCCGGGCCGGACGTGCCGGGCTCCGCCGCCGTCGTCCGCCGGCCTGCGTCCCGCCGCCCCGGTGACGACGAGCGCGAGCGCGGCGGCCAGCGCCACGAAGGTGCCGAGCATCGCGCGGGTGCGCAGCTCGTCCGCGTAACTGCCGTCCATCCACGAGGAACCGGTGATCCAGACCCCGGGGAGGCGCACGGCCAGGGTGGCCACTCCGGTGGTGACCAGTACCGAGGCGGCGATCGAGGAACGCAGCGCGGCGACGGCGGCCAGCACATAGACCACGAGCAGCACTCCGCTGCCCTGCGAGGTGGCGGGCACGCCCTTCGCCCGCGCGTCCATGTAACCGGCCCAGTACTCCCACAGTTCGGCCGGTCCGCCGGTCACTCTGAGGTCCCGTACGATCCAGCCCGCCGTGATCAGCGCGAGTACGGCGCAGAGAACCGCGCCGGTGATTCTTGCTCCCCGTGTGAATGTCACACCGGCGATACTCCACTGCCTCGCGGCGATGAACAAGCGGATCCGGAGGAAAGGCGGGTAACGGGTAACCGACCGGGGCGACATGACGACACCCCGGCCGGTTCACGGCACCCGCACGGCCGTACGTCGTTCATCCTGAGGCGTGCGTATATCCGGGCCGCGACAGCCGAGTTGCTTCCGTGTTAACGAATTTGGTGCGCATTTATCGCTTCATGTCGCCCGGCTCCCCGGCCGCGCCGAGCGGCCGGAGCCCCGTTCCGCGACTGTTCCGCGCCTGTTCCGCGTCCGTCCGGTCCGCCCTGGCCCGCCCTTGCCCCGGTCAAGCGCTGTTCCGTGGGGAATTGACGGGGAATTCGGTTCGGGACCGGGTCGAAGACCGTCCGTCGGATGTGCGCACGGCCGCTGTTCCTCAATCGCCGGACGGGTTTGCCCTGCCGGTTTCCTCATCGGAATTCTCCGGCGGCGGGCCCTTCCTGAGCGCTGTGCCGGGAGCCTCCACGTCGGGGCCCCGGGTCTGCCCCGGGGCGTCCGGCCCGCCGCCCGGCGGCACCACCCGCTTCTCCTCCGCGAAGTGGCACGCCGAGTCGTGCTTCGCCGGGGTGTCCACCAGCCGGAACACCGCCGGGACCGCCAGCAGCGGCACCTCCAGCTCGCACCGCTCCTGCGCCTTCCAGCAGCGGGTGCGGAAGCGGCAGCCCGACGGCGGGTGCGCCGGTGAGGGCACATCGCCGTGCAGGATGATCCGCTCGCGGTACTCGCGGGCCATCGGGTCCGGCACCGGGACCGCCGACAGCAGTGCCTGGGTGTAGGGGTGCGTGGGGTGTTCGTAGATCTGCTCGTCGGTGCCGATCTCGATGATCCGCCCCAGGTACATCACCCCGACCCGGTCGGAGATGTGCCGGACGATCGACAGGTCGTGCGCGATGAACAGGAAGCTGAGGTCGAACTCCGCCTGGAGCCGGTCCAGCAGGTTGACCACCTGCGCCTGCACCGACACGTCGAGCGCGGAGACCGGCTCGTCGGCGACGATGATCTCCGGGTTGAGCGCGAGGCCGCGGGCGATGCCGATGCGCTGGCGCTGGCCTCCGGAGAACTGGTGCGGATAGCGGTTGATGTACTCCGGGTTGAGCCCGACGACGTCCAGCAGGTCCTGCACCTTGCCGCGCCGGCTGCCCTTGGGCGCGACCTCGGGGTGGATCTCGTACGGCTCCCCGATGATGTCGCCGACCGTCATCCGCGGGTTCAGCGAGGTGTACGGGTCCTGGAACACCATCTGGATGTTGCGGCGCACGGCCTTCAGCGCCCGGCCGGACAGCTTGGTGATGTCCTCGCCCTTGTAGCGGATCACGCCCGCCGTCGGCCGTTCCAGGTGGACCAGCATCCGGGCGACGGTCGACTTGCCGCAGCCGGACTCCCCCACGATGCCGAGGGTCTCGCCCGCCGACAGGTCGAAGGAGACCCCGTCGACGGCCTTGACCGCGCCGACCTGCTTCTTGAACAGAATGCCCTGGGTCAGCGGGTAGTACTTGACGAGGTCGCGGACCTCCAGGATCGGGTCGCCGTTCGCGTACGCCGTCCGCTCCCGCGCCTTGGACAGCAGGGTGGCGGCCACCTCGCCCTCTTCGCGCGCTTCCTTGCGTCCGCCGGAGTGGTCAGCGTGCATCGAGCGTCTCCTTCCAGAAGTGGCAGGCGCTCTGGCGGTGCTCGGCCACGTCGTACAGCGGCGGCTCGTCGGTGCGGCACACGGCCTGGGCCATCGGGCAGCGGGGGTTGAAGGCACAGCCGGGCGGGATGTGCAGCAGGTTGGGCGGCAGTCCCTTGATCGCGTACAGCTCCTGGCCCTTCTGGTCCAGGCGCGGGATGGAGCGGAGCAGGCCCTTGGTGTACGGGTGGGCGGGGGCCCGGTAGATCTCGTGGACCGGGGCGGTCTCGACGATCCGGCCCGCGTACATCACGGCGATCTTGTCGGCGACGTCCGCGACCACACCGAGGTCGTGGGTGATCAGGATGAGCCCCATGTTCAGCTCGCGCTGGAGTTCCGCGAGCAGGTCCATCACCTGGGCCTGCACGGTCACGTCGAGGGCGGTGGTCGGCTCATCGGCGATGATCAGGGAGGGCTCCAGGGCCATCGCCATGGCGATCATGATGCGCTGGCGCATCCCGCCGGAGAACTGGTGCGGATAGTTCCCCACCCGCTCCTTGGCGGCCGGGATGCGGACCCGGTCCATCAGCTCGATGGACCGGACCCTGGCGTCCTTGCGGGACATCCCCCGGTGCACGACGAACATCTCGCCGAGCTGCTGTCCCACCGTGAGGACCGGGTTCAGCGAGGACAGCGCGTCCTGGAAGATCATGGCCATCTCCTGGCCGCGGATCTTGCGCCGCTCCTCCGGCTTGAGCTTCAGCAGGTCGCGGTCCTTGAAGAGGATCTCGCCGCCGCTGATCTTCCCGGGCGGCATGTCGAGGATGCCCATGATCGCCTGCGCGGTGACCGACTTGCCGGAGCCCGACTCGCCCAGCACGGCGAGCGTCTCGCCCTCGGACACCGAGTAGTTGACCCCATTGACCGCCTTGGCCACCCCGTCGCGGGTGTGGAACTCCACGTGCAGATCGCGCACTTCGAGCAACATGGCAACGGGCTCCTCAGCGCAGCTTGGGGTCGAGGGCGTCGCGCACCGCGTCGCCGAGCATGATGAACGCGAGCACGGTGACCGCCAGCGCTCCGGCGGGCCAGAGCAGCATGTGCGGGGCGTTGCGGATGTAGTTGGACGCGGCGGAGATGTCGATGCCCCAGGACACCGCGGGGTCCTTCAGGCCGACGCCGAGGTACGACAGGGTCGCCTCCAGCGAGATGT
This sequence comes from Streptomyces sp. TSRI0281, assembly GCF_001905125.1. Taxonomy (GTDB): domain Bacteria; phylum Actinomycetota; class Actinomycetes; order Streptomycetales; family Streptomycetaceae; genus Streptomyces. The sequence continues at coordinate 289,876 of NZ_LWLE01000001.1, forward strand.
ACGTCCCCAGGGCGATCGTCGCGACGACGATGACCGGGGCGATGGCGTTGGGGGTGATGTGGCGCAGCATCATCCGTGTGTTGGAGGCGCCGAGCGCGCGGGCCGCCTGGACGTAGTCGTTCTGTTTGGCGGTGATCACCGAGCCGCGGGCGATACGGGCGATCTGCGGCCAGCCCAGCAGGACGATGAAGCCGACGACGGGCCAGACGGTGGAGCTGGTGACGACGGAGAGGAAGACGAGCCCGCCGAGGACCACCGGGATGCCGAAGAAGACGTCGGTGATGCGGGAGAGGATCGCGTCCCAGAAGCCCCCGAAGAAGCCGGCCAGGCCGCCGAGCACACTGCCCAGGATCGCGACGCCGAGGGTGGCGCAGACGCCGACGGTGACGGAGGTCCGGGTGCCGTAGACGACCCGGGTGTAGACATCGCGGCCCTGTGGGTCGAAGCCGAAGGGGTGGCCGGGTTCGGAGCCCTTCTGGGCGTCGTCGAGGTTGGCCTGGAGCGGGTCGCCGTCGGCGATCAGGGAGGGCCAGATCGAGATGATCACCAGGAAGAGGATGACCAGGGCGGAGATGATGAAGACGGGGTTGCGGCGCAGGTCGCGCCACGCGTCGGACCAGAGGCTGTGCGGTTTGCCGGACGGTCCCGTTCCTTCGGGGCCGCCCGGCGTCTTCTCCAGGGTCGTGCCCTCCTCCAGGGCGAGGTCCATCGCGCCACCGGCTCCCGCCGGGGAGATCGCACCGTCCGATGACTGCGGCTCAGGCATAGCGGATCCTCGGGTCGAGTACGGCGTACAGGAGGTCGACGATCAGGTTGGCCGCCAGGAAGACGAGGACCAGGACGGTGACGAACCCGACGACGGTCTGGGAGTTCTGGCGCAGGATGCCCTGGTAGAGCTGGTAGCCGACGCCGTGGATGTTGAAGATCCGCTCGGTGACGATCGCCCCGCCCATCAGGGCGCCCACGTCCGTACCGATGAAGGTGACGACGGGGATGAGGGAGTTGCGCAGCAGATGCCGGACGACCACGCGGCGCCTCGGCAGGCCCTTGGCGACGGCGGTGCGTACGTAGTCGGCGCGGGCGTTCTCGGCGATCGAGGTACGGGTGAGCCGGGTGACGTAGGCCAGCGAGACCGAGGCGAGGACGAGTCCGGGGATCAGCAGCTCGTTGACGGGGGCCTCGGGTGACACGGACGGCTTGATGATGCCCCACTCGACGCCGAGGAGCAGCTGGAGCAGCAGGCCGGTGACGAAGGTCGGGATGGAGATGACGACCAGGGTGAGGATCAGCACGGTGGTGTCGATGGGCCGGCCGCGGCGCAGTCCGGTGACGACGCCGAGGCTGATGCCGATGACGACCTCGAAGGCGATCGCGATGATGGTGAGCCGGATGGTGATGGGGAAGGCGGTGGCCATCAGCTCGGTGACCGGCTGCCCGTTGAACGCGGTGCCGAAGTCGCCGGTGAAGACATTGCCCATGTACGTCAGGTATTGCTGCCAGACCGGCTTGTCGAGACCGAATTCCGACCGCAGCTGGGCGGCGGTGGCGGGGTCGCACTGGCGGTCGCCGCAGAGACCCGCGATGGGGTCGCCCATCACGTTCACCATGAGGAAGATCAACAGCGTGGTGCCGAAGAAGACGGGGATCATCTGCAACAGCCGCCGGATCACATAACGTCCCATGAGGGGCTCCGGGGGTCGGGGCGAAGGGGCGGAGAAGGTGGACCGTGGCAAGCCCTGGGCCGGGCGACGGGGACGCTCGGGACGCCCCCGTCACCCGGTGTCAGTGGGTCACTTGACCGTGATCTCTTCGTAGACCGGGACGCTGAACGAGTTCAGCGCGACGTTCGACACCCGGTCGGAGTAGCCGGCGCTGCCGTTCTGGTACCAGAGCGGGATGACGGGCATCTGCTGGACGAGGATCCGCTCCGCGTCCTGGAAGGTGGAGACGGCCTTGGCCTTGTCCGTCTCGGCGTTCGCCTGATCGACCAGGTTGTCGAACTTCTTGTCGCTCCACTTGCCGTCGTTGGAAGGGGCGTTGGTGTAGTACACCGGCTGGAGGAAGTTCTGGATCAGCGGGTAGTCCATCTGCCAGCCCGCGCGCCAGGCACCGGACAGCTTCTGCTGGGAGACCTGGCTGCGGAAGTCGGCGAAGGTGCCGACCGGGCCGCCGACGCAGGCCTTGTTGTTGCCCATGACGTTGTTGATGCTGTTGCAGACGGCGTCGACCCATTCCTTGTGGGAGCCGGTGTCCGCGTTGTACGAGATCTTGAGCTGACCGCCGGGGATGCCGCCGCCGTCCTGGATCAGCTTCTTGGCCGCGGCCTTGTCGTACGTGCACTCCTTGCCGCACAGCCCCTTCTTGAAGCCGCCGTCGGCGCCGAGGACCGGGGAGGTCCAGTCGGAGGCGGGGGTGCGGGTCTTCTGGAAGATCTGGTTGGTGATCTGCTCCCGGTTGATCGCCATCGACAGGCCCTGGCGGACCTTGGCACCGTCCGGGGTGTTCCACGCCTTCTCGTAGAAGGGGAAGGCGATGGTCTGGATGATCCCGGCCGGGGTGTTGATGTAGCGGCCCCCGAGGTCCGCCTTGACGTTCTTGAGCTGGGAGGCGGGCACGTCGTCGACGAGGTCGAGGTTGCCGGCCGTCAGGTCGGTGTAGGCGGTGTTGTTGTCGGTGTAGACCTTGAGGTCGATGCCGCCGTTCTGCGCCTTGTCGTCGCCGGGGTACTTGTCCCACTTGCGCAGGTTCATCGACGAGCCCTTGGCGTATTTGTCGATGGTGTACGGGCCGTTGCCCACGGGCTTGGAGAGCCAGCCCGCGTGGTCCGTGAAGAACTGCTTGGGCAGCGGGGCGAAGGCCGGGTAGCCGAGGGTGTCCGGCCACAGCGAGAACTTCTGGCTGAGCTTGGCGGTGAAGGTCATCTCGTTGACGATCCTGAGCCCGGCCAGGGTGTCCGTGCCGGCCTTGCCGCTCGCCGGATGGGCCTTGTCGTAGCCGTCGATGTACTGGAAGAAGTAGGCGTTCTTCTGGTTGTTCTTCAGCGCGGCGCCGTAGTTCCAGGCGTCGACGAAGGACTTGGCGGTGATCTTCTCGCCGTTGGAGAACGTCCAGCCGTCCTTGACCGTGATGGTGAAGTTCTGCGAGTCGGTGGTCGCGATCTTCTCGGCCAGCATGTCGGTGGCGGCCCCGGTCTTCGGGTCGTACCGCTTGAGGCCGCGGAAGACCATGTCGAGGACCTTGCCGCCCTGCACCTCGTTGGTGTTCGCGGGCTCCAGCGGATTCTGCGGGTCACCCCAGGAGGAGCTCACGATCCCATTGGCGCCACCACCGCCGCCGCTGTCCCCGCCGCCGCAGGCCGTCGCTGCCAGGGCGACAGCCACCGCACATGCGGCCCACCTGGCCTGTGTGGCTCCGCGCATGAAGTGCCTCCTAGAGTCCATTGATTAGCTCAATGCCCTATATCACCCCATTTGACGGACTATCGCATGTTCGCTTACCCCGTACGGGCACACGCGAAGGTGCCCGGCCCCCCAGGGGGACCGGGCACCTCGTGGATCACTTGCGCGGGGAGGTCACGCCGCGTGCACGACGTCCTTCTCCTCGGCGAAGTGGCACGCCGACTCGTGCGCGGCCGGAGTGTCCTCGGACCGGAAGCGCTCGGGGATCGCCAGCAGCGGCATCTCCGTGGCGCACTTGTCCTGGGCCTTCCAGCAACGGGTACGGAAGCGGCAGCCCGACGGCGGGTTCGCCGGCGACGGAACGTCACCGGTGAGAATGATCCGCTCACGGCCCTCACGGGCCTCCGGGTCCGGGACCGGAACCGCCGACAGCAGCGCCTGGGTGTAGGGGTGCGTCGGGTGCTCGTAGATCTGCTCGTCCGTACCGATCTCGGCCATCTTGCCGAGGTACATGACGCCGACCCGGTCGGAGATGTGCCGGACGATCGACAGGTCGTGCGCGATGAAGAGGTACGAGAGGTTGAACTCGTCCTGCAGCTTCGCCATCAGGTTGATGACCTGCGCCTGCACCGACACGTCGAGCGCGGAGACCGGCTCGTCGCAGATGATGATCTCCGGGTTGAGCGCGAGGCCGCGGGCGATGCCGATGCGCTGGCGCTGGCCTCCGGAGAACTGGTGCGGGTACCGGTTGATGTACTCCGGGTTGAGCCCCACGACGTCCAGCAGGTCCTGCACCTTGCGGCGCCGTTCGCCCTTCGGGGCCACCTCGGGGTGGATCTCGAAGGTCTCCCCGATGATGTCGCCGACCGTCATCCGCGGGTTCAGCGAGGTGTACGGGTCCTGGAACACCATCTGGATGTTGCGGCGCACGGCCTTCAGCGCCCGGCCGGACAGCTTGGTGATGTCCTGGCCCTTGTAGAAGACCTCACCGGCGGTGGCGCGCTCCAGCGTCATCAGGAGCTTGGCGACCGTGGACTTGCCACAGCCGGACTCGCCCACGATGCCGAGGGTCTCGCCCGCGTAGAGATCGAAGGAGATCCCGTCCACGGCCTTGACCGCGCCGACCTGCTTCTTGAACAGAATGCCCTGGGTCAGCGGGAAGTGCTTGACCAGGTTGCGCACCTGGAGAATCGGCTCGCCCTGCGAGATCGGCGCGTCGATGGCTGCGACGGCCTCCGCCTCCGTCGCCGCGTCGACCGTCTCCACTTCGGTGACGCTCGGGGTGGCGTCCACGGGCTCCTTCTTGATGTCAGCCATGGATCGTCTCCTTCCAGAAGTGGCAGGCGCTGCCGCGGCCGACCAGCTCGGTGCCGTCCTGCTCGGTCACCGGGCGCAGGGCCGGGATGTCCGTACGGCAGATGTCCTGCGCCATCGTGCAGCGCGGGTTGAACGCACAACCCGTGGGCACCTTGAGCAGGTTGGGCGGCAGGCCCTTGA
>NZ_LWLE01000001.1:294825-399349 GCF_001905125.1 Streptomyces sp. TSRI0281
CTGGTCCAGGCGCGGGATCGACTCCAGCAGACCCTTGGTGTACGGGTGCGCCGGGCGCTTGTAGATCTCGTGGACCGGGGCGGTCTCGACGATCCGGCCCGCGTACATCACGGCGATCTTGTCGGCGACGTCCGCGACCACACCGAGGTCGTGGGTGATCAGGATCAGGCCCATGTTGTACTCGCGCTGAAGCTCCGCGAGCAGGTCCATCACCTGGGCCTGCACCGTCACGTCGAGCGCGGTGGTCGGCTCGTCGGCGATGATCAGGTCCGGCTCCAGGGCCAGCGCCATGGCGATCATGATGCGCTGGCGCATCCCGCCGGAGAACTGGTGCGGGTAGTCCGAGACACGGGCCGCGGCGGCCGGGATCTTGACCTGGTCCATCAGCTCGATGGCCTTGGCCTTGGCCGCCTTCTTGGACAGGCCCTGGTGGACCCGGAACATCTCGCCGAGCTGGTAGCCGACGGTGAGGACCGGGTTCAGCGAGGACAGCGCGTCCTGGAAGATCATCGCGATCTTCTGGCCACGGATCTTGCGGCGCTCCTCGTAGGACATCTTCAGCATGTCCTGGCCGCGGAAGAAGATCTCGCCCTGCGGGATCCTGCCGGGCGGCATGTCGAGGATGCCCATGATGGCCTGCGCCGTCACGGACTTGCCGGAACCCGACTCACCGAGGACGGCGAGCGTCTCGCCGGCGTCCACGCTGTAGTTGACGCCGTTGACGGCCTTGGCCACGCCGTCACGGGTGTGGAACTCCACGTGCAGGTCGCGGACTTCGAGCAGCGGGCCGACATGGTCGTCACCCGAGCGCGCGGACGGGATCTCTGCGGTCTTGCTGACGGTGGTCACGTGCGCCCTCCTTATCGCGTCTTCGGGTCGAGGGCGTTGCGGACGGCTTCGCCGAGCATGATGAACGCCAGAACAGTGAGGCTGAGCATGATCGACGGGTAGATCAGGATGTGCTGGGCCACCCGGATCTGGCTCGAACCGCCGGAGATGTCCATACCCCACGAGACGGTCGGCGGAGCCAGACCGAGACCCAGGTAGGACAGGGTCGCCTCGGCCGAGATGTACACACCGAGCGAGATGGTCGCCACGACGATCACCGGGGCCAGGACGTTCGGCAGGATGTGCCGGAACAGGATCCGGGTCGTACCGGCTCCCAGCGCTCTGGCCGCCTGGACGAAGTCCGCCTGCTTGATCGTGATCACCGCACCGCGCATGACACGCGCGATCTGGGTCCAGCCGAGGAACGCCAGGGCGAAGACGACCACCCAGATCGTCCGCTCGGTGAACGCCTGGAGGACGACCATCGCGCCGAGCAGGAAGGGCAGGCCCAGGAAGATGTTGGTGAAGCCGGAGAGGAGCGCGTCGACCCAGCCGCCGAAGTAACCGGCCAGCATGCCGACCAGACCGCCGAACAGGGTCACGACGAGCGTCACCGAGACACCGACGATGACCGAGGCGCGGGTGCCGTAGATGACACGCGCGTAGACACTGCGGCCCTGGCCGTCGAAGCCGAACCACTCGGGCGAACCGATCTTGCTCAGCTCGGGCTTGCCCAGGAAGTGGTGCACCAGGTCACCCGTGGTGGGCGAGGCGCTGGTGAACAGGCTCGGGAAGATCGTGATCACGAGCAGCAGCAGGATCAGGACGGCCGAGATGATGAAGTACCAGTTGCGGCGCAGGTCCTGCCAGGCGTCGCCCCAGAGGCTGCGCGCCTTCTCGGCCTTGACGACGGCCGACGGGTCGGCGAGGGGAGCCTTGGCGTCGTCGGGCGCGGGAGCGGTCTTGGTCAGGTCAGGCATACCGGATCCTCGGGTCCAGGACCGCGTACAGCAGGTCGACGATAAGGCTCATGAAGAGGTAGACGAGCACCAGGATGGTGACCAGTCCGACCAGGGTCGTGCCCTCGCGGCGGACGATCGACTCGAAGATGGTGCCGCCGATGCCCTTCACGTTGAACAGGCCCTCGGTGACGACCGCTCCACCCATCAGAGCGCCGAGGTCGGTGCCGAGGAAGGTGATGACCGGGATCAGCGAGTTGCGCATCAGGTGCACACCCACGATGCGGCGCTTGGGAAGTCCCTTGGCCACGGCCGTACGCATGTAGTCCGAGCGCAGGTTCTCCGCCATGGTCGTACGGGTCAGCCGGGCGACGTACGCCAGTGACAGTGACCCGAGAACGACAGCGGGGGCGATCAGCTCGCCCCAGGTGGCGTCGTTCGAGACGTTCGGTGAGATCCAGTCGAGCTGGAAGGCGAACACCGACTTGACGATGAAGCCGAGAACGAAGACCGGGATCGAGATGATCAGCAGCGTCAGGACCAGCACGACGTTGTCGGTCAGCCGTCCGGCGCGCAGACCGGCGGCCATGCCGAGGCCGAGACCGAGGACGATCTCGATCACGAACGCCATGGCGGCGAGCCGCAGGGTGACCGGGAACGCGTCGCCGAGCACGTCGGTGACGGGGCGTCCACTGGCGATCTGGGTACCGAAGTCGAAGTGAAGGACGATGCCCTTCATGTACTCCCAGTACTGCACCAGGATCGGCTGGTCGAGCCCGAGCTTGTGCCGCATCGCTTCGAGGGTCGCCGGGTCGGCCCCCTTGTCCCCGAAGAGTCCCCGCACGGGATCACCGGGCAGTGTGTAGACCATCAGGAAGATCAGCAGAGTTGTCCCGATGAACACCGGGATCATCTGGAGCAGTCGTCGTGCGACATAGCGCCCCATCGTGCCTCCATGTAAATAGGCAAGCGGCAGCCGACGGGCCCTCCCCCGCCGCAGGCACCCAGTGGGTGGTCTGCGGCGCGGAAGGGCCCCCCGGCCACGGCGTGCAGGCGGGTGCGGGACCGATGTCAGTTTCGGTCCGGCACCGGCCCGCGGACTACGTCGGTGGTTACTTCTTGACCTGGACTTCGGTCAGGATCGGGTCGCCGTCCTGGGCGTACTGGACGTTCTGGACCTTCTCCGAGTAGCCGGCGTTGACCTTGTAGTACCAGAGCGGGATGGAGGGCATGTAGTTCACCAGCTCCTTCTCGATGGTCTGGTAGGCCTTCACCGAATCGTCGAGCGAAGCGGCCGAGTCAGCCTTCTTGATCTCGGCGTCGAGCGCCTTGTTCGAGAAGTCGCCCTGGTTACCGGCAGCACCGGTACGGAACAGGTCGCTGATGAAGTTGGCGTTCACCGGGTAGTCGAGCACCCAGCCGGAGCGGTACAGGGACTTGACCTGCTTGGCGTCACGGGCGTTCGTGTCGGCCTGGAAGTCGGCCTTCGAGTCGCCGGTGCACTTGACGCCGGTCGCCTGGGTGATGCTGTTGCAGACAGCCTCGACCCATTCCTTGTGACCGCCATCGGCGTTGAACTGGATGGAGATGGCGTTCTTGGGGACGCCACCACCCTCCGCGATCAGCTTCTTGGCCTTCGCCGGGTCGTACTTGGTGACGTCACCGGTGGCGTTCGGCTGGAAGCCGAGAACACCCTTGGCGACCCAGCCCGTGGCCGGCTCACGCGTGCCCTGCAGCACCGTCTTGGTGATGGTGTCGCGGTCGATCGCCATCGACAGACCCTGGACAACCTTGGGGTTGATGCCCTTGAACTGGTCCGTGTAGTACGCGACGGCGATCGTCTGGATGGCGGAGTACGCCTTGTCCACCGCGCGGTCACCGAGGTCGGCACGGTAGACCGGAAGGTCCTTCGGGCCGATCTGGCGCAGCACGTCGACGTTGCCGGACTTGAGGTCCTCGTAGGCGGTTTCGAGGGTGGTGTAGTTCTTGAAGGTCACACCACCGTTCTTCGCCTTGTCGAGACCCTTGTAGTCGTCGTTGCGGACGACCTTGATCTGCTTCTTGTGGTCCCAGCTGACGAACTTGTACGCGCCGTTGCCGACCGGCTTCTCGCCGGCGGCCTTCGGGTCCGCGTAGAAGGACTCGGGCAGCGGGGAGAAGACCGTGTAGCCGAGCTTGTACGAGAAGTACGGCAGCGCGCCGTTCAGCTCGATGGTGAAGGTGTAGTCGTCGACGACCTTCAGGCCCGACATGGCGTCGGACTTCGGCTTGGCCTTCTTGCCCTCGGGGTGGACGTCGGCGTAGCCCTTGATGTCGCCGAACCACGACGCGTTGGTCTGCGCGTTGTTGATGTTCGCGGCCCAGTTCCACGCCTTGACGTAGGAATTGGCCGTGACCGGGGTCCCGTCGTGGAACTTCCAGTCCTTCTTGAGCTTGACCGTCCACAGCTTCGAGTCGGTGGTCTCCACCGACTCGGCGTTGATCATCTCAAGCTTGCCGTCGGGGTCGTAGTCGACGAGCTGCGAGAAGACGGCGTCGGTGACGATGCTGCCGTTCGACTCCATCGTGTTCGCCGGCTGCAGCGGGTTCTGCGGCTCACCGACCTCGACGGAAAAGATGCCGTTGGCGTCAACAGCGCCCTTCGCGCTCTTGCCGCCGTCCTTGCTGTCGTCGCCGCCGCCACAGGCGGTCGCGGCCAGGGCGATGATTGCCGCTCCCGCGACCCACTTGGCGCTCTTGGCACCGCGCATGGGTTTCCTCCTCATGAGTCCACTTTTGACTACAAGAGGGGCACTGGAGAGATCTACCGACACCCCTGACGGCGATCGTTTCCGTGCCCCGAGTGTGCTCGTGAGTCGGCACTCCCCACAGTGCGTGACCCATTGACCCGAGCTCAATGGAGCCAACTATTAAGTACGCCCGGGCTGTAAACCACACTTAAAGGGTCTCGGTTTGACAACATCAGTAGGGGCCGTGTGCCCGAAATCCGGACAAAGTGATCCCAGACAGACACGCCCGAAACGGACCGTTAACACATGTTCCGGAGAGCGACGTCCGATATCCGGACACCCGGGGCAGAAAAACTCATTGACGAAAGGCCCGGCCTCCCACAATCTCTGCGGGGACCGGGCCTCATATTCGGCCTCGGATCGGACTCCTGCTGACGGATCGTCCGCCGGAGTGCTCGGCTCAGCCGTTCTTGGCGCGCGAAGCCGTACGGCCACGCTGCTTGGCGTCCAGGACGACCTTGCGGATGCGCACGGTCTCCGGGGTCACCTCGATGCACTCGTCGTCGCGGCAGAACTCCAGGGACTGCTCCAGCGAGAGCTTGCGGGCCGGCACCACGTTCTCCGTGGTGTCGGCGGAAGCCGCACGCATGTTGGTGAGCTTCTTCTCCTTGGTGATGTTCACGTCCATGTCGTCGGCGCGGGAGTTCTCGCCGATGATCATGCCCTCGTAGACCTCGGTGCCGGCCTCGGTGAAGATGACACCGCGCTCCTGGAGGTTGACCATCGCGAACGGCGTCACCGTGCCCGAACGGTCCGCGACCAGCGAGCCGTTGTGACGGGTGCGCAGCTCCCCGAACCACGGCTCGTGGCCCTCGAAGATGGAGTGCGCGATGCCGGTACCGCGGGTCTGGGTCAGGAACTCCGTACGGAAGCCGATGAGGCCGCGGGACGGGACGATCCACTCCATGCGGACCCAGCCCGAACCGTGGTTCGTCATGGTCTCCATGCGGCCCTTGCGGCTCGCCATCAGCTGCGTGATGGCGCCGAGGTGCTCCTCGGGCGAGTCGATCGTCATGCGCTCGATCGGCTCGTGGGTCTTGCCGTCGATCTGCTTGGTGACGACCTCGGGCTTGCCGACGGTCAGCTCGAAGCCCTCGCGGCGCATCTGCTCGACGAGGATCGCCAGCGCGAGCTCACCGCGGCCCTGGACCTCCCAGGCGTCAGGGCGCTCGGTGTCCAGGACGCGCAGCGAGACGTTACCGACCAGCTCGCGGTCCAGGCGGTCCTTGATCTGGCGGGCGGTGACCTTGTGGCCCTTGCCGCCCTTGCCGACCAGCGGCGAGGTGTTCGCACCGATGGTCATCGAGATGGCCGGCTCGTCGACCGTGATCAGCGGCAGCGCGATCGGGTTCTCGGGGTCGGCCAGGGTCTCGCCGATCATGATGTCCGGGATACCGGCGATGGCGCAGATGTCGCCCGGACCGGCCATCTCGGCCGGCTTGCGGGTGAGCGCCTCGGTCATCAGCAGCTCGGTGATGCGGACGTTGGACATCGTGCCGTCGCGCTTGATCCAGGTGACCGTCTGGCCCTTGCGCAGCTCGCCCTGCTCGACGCGGCAGAGCGCGATACGGCCGAGGAAGTTGTCGGCGTCCAGGTTGGTGACGTGAGCCTGCAGCGGGGCGTCCGCGTCGTACTCCGGGGCCGGGACCGTGGAGAGGATCGTGTTGAAGAACGGCTCCAGGTTCTCGCTGTCCGGCGGGACGGTGCCGTCCTCCGGCTTGGTCAGCGAGGCGACGCCGTCACGGGCGCAGGCGTAGACGATCGGGAACTCGATCTGGTCCTCGTCGGCGTCCAGGTCCAGGAAGAGGTCGTACGTCTCATCGATGACCTCGGCGATCCGGGAGTCCGGACGGTCGGTCTTGTTGATGCAGAGGATGACCGGCAGCTTGGCGGTCAGCGCCTTGCGCAGCACGAACCGGGTCTGCGGGAGCGGTCCCTCGGAGGCATCGACGAGCAGCACGACCGCGTCGACCATCGACAGACCGCGCTCGACCTCGCCGCCGAAGTCGGCGTGGCCGGGGGTGTCGATGATGTTGATCGTGATCGGGTCCCCGCCGGACTTGGGGTGATACTTCACCGCCGTGTTCTTGGCGAGGATCGTGATGCCCTTCTCACGCTCCAGGTCGTTCGAGTCCATCATGCGATCGTCGAGGTGCTCGGCGGCGTGCGCGGCGAACGCGCCGGCCTGCTTGAGCATGGCGTCGACCAGCGTGGTCTTGCCGTGGTCGACGTGGGCGACAATGGCTACGTTACGGATGTCGTGGCGCGTGGGCATGGGTGGCTTGCGCTTCTCTCGGATCGTGGGATCAGGCGTCTCAGTCGGTCTCGAGTCCTCGTACGCCCGCCGGGCGGACACGCCACGGCTCGTCCAATGGTACGGGCCCGGCGCGTCCCGGGCTTCCCGGCCCGATCCGCGAGACCGTTCTTCCGCTGGCATTCAGCCGATATTCAGCCCGTATTACGTCACCGAACAGCTGCTCGGCAGCCGGGTGACAGCGGGAAATCCGGGGGTGTGGGGAGAATCGAACAGCCCGGGTCGGGGCGGAAACCACCTTGCCCGCCGGGCATCCGGCGGGCAAGGGAATTGAGCTGCTTCTGAGCTTTGGCAGGGCTTGACCTGCTACTTCTTACGATTCGCGGGGGAACCTGCCGCTTGCGGCTTCTTGAATCCGATGTCCTGGTAGCGGGGAGCGGCGAAGCCGAAGGCGCCGACGTTCGCGAGCTTCCTGTCGACCGCCACGAGCTGTGGGCGCTGATAGAGGGGAATGGATCCGGCGGCCGCCCAGATCCGGGCGTCGGCCTGCTTCATCAGGTCCCGGGCGGCGCCCTCGTCCAGCTCGGAGGCCGCCTGGTCGAAGAGCTGGTCGATGTGGTCGGTGCCGACCCGGGTGTAGTTCTGCTCGACGAGCAGCGATCCGTCGGTGGCCGGCTCCGGCTTCGCGTAGATCGGGCGTCCGTCGGTCGCCGGGTAGGCGGTGGCGGGCCAGGAGTACAGCGCCAGGTCGTAGTCCCCCGAGGCGATGTGGTCCTTGAAGTAGCTGTCGTCGGCGACCTTCGTGATCTCCGTGCCGATGCCGATGGACTCCAGCATCGCCGCGATCTTGTCGCCGACGGTGCGCAGCGACTGGGAGCCGGGTCCGGAAGGGAGGACGAAGCGCAGGGTCAGCGGCTTGCCCTCCTTGCCGAGCGGTCCGCGCACCGAGGCGGGGGCCGGTGCGGCGGTGCCCGCGGGGGCGTACGCGCCCGCGGCGCCGCCGGGCTGCTTGTCCTGTGCGCTGACCTTGGCGGGCGTCTCGTCGGTGGCGCTGTCGGCCTTGGCCTCCGTGCCGGTCACGGGCCTCGCGTCCGCGAGGGCGCCGGCCTGGCGCAGCAGGGCGGCGCTCTGGGCGGCGGCTGCCGGGGCGAGGACGTGGACGGCGGTGGTGCCGTCGGTGAGGAGGGGGCCGTCGTTCAGGGCGGGGGCACGGCCGGGTCCCTGACCCGGCTTGTTGTCCTCGCCGACGATGTACGTGCCGTCGTCGGCCTTCTTCTCGTCCTTCTTCTCGTCCTTCTTCGCGGCATCGTCCTTCTCCGCCGCGGCGGCCTTCTCCTGCTCCGCCGTCCTCTCCTCCGCCTTCCCCGCGTCGGCATCCTCCTCGGCGGCCGAGCTGTCCCCCGCCGCGGCCTTCTTCTCCGCCGCCGCCTTCTCCGCCTCGCTGCCGGCCTTGGTGTCCTTGGGCTTCTGGGCCGCGCCGCCCCTCGTCCAGCCCGCGTCGGCCAGCAGCGCCTGGGCCTCCTTGGTGTTCTGGTCGCCGAGTGCGCCGCTGCCGTCCTTGTATCCCGGCTGCCCGGCGAGGCTCAGGTGGCTGCCGAGCGGAGTCGCGGGAAGCCCCAGCGGCCCGAGTACGGTGTCGGCGAGCTCCTGACGGTCCAGGGCGCGGGCCACGGCCCGGCGTACCCGGTCGTCCGCGAGCGGCCCGGACTCCCCGTTCAGCGCGAGCTGGGTGTAGGCGGGCTCCAGGGACTTGCGTACGACGTAGCCGCGCAGGGCCTTCTGCTCGGCGCTGTACGCCGCGACGGCCGCCGTGTTCCTGTCGCGGGCCGCCTGGGCGCTCTCCGCCTCGTCCTCGTCCGAGCCGTGGGCCAGCGCCCAGGAGCGCAGGGCGGCGGCGGGCGTGATGTCGGATCCCGGGCCGTGGGCGGGCGGCTGTCCGGCCGCGCCCCTGTCACGCGCGGCCAGGGCGATACGGTTCGCCGCGGAGGCGTCGACGTCCGCGATGTCGACGGTGCCCGCGGCGAGGGCCTCGGTGCGGTCCTGGGGCTTGACCGCGTGGAAGACGAGCGTTTCGAGCTTGGCCTCGTCGCCCCACCAGCGGGGGTCGCGCACCAGGGTGACGGTGCCCTCGTCCTTGCTCACGCTGCGCAGCCGAAACGGTCCCGCCGAGGTCTTGAGCGTGGTGCGCGCGCCGTCGTTGAAGGCGTCCGGGGAGCCGGTGATCTCCTTCGGGTACAGCGGCGAGAAGAGCGCGCGCCAGTCCGCGTACGGCTTGGAGAAGGTGACCCGGACCTGGAGGTCGTCGGAGCCGCGCTCGATCTTCTCGATCCGCTCGTAGCCCGCGTTGCGGGCGGTCCAGAACGCCGAGTCCTTGCCGCTCAGCGCCCGCCACTGGGCGACGAAGTCGGGAGCTCCGATCTCCCGTCCGTTGCTCCACACGGCCCGCTGGTTGAGCTTGTAGAGCACGACCTGCTTGGGTTCGCGCCCGATGACCTTCGCGGACTCCAGGAAGTCCGGGTTGAGCCGCGGCTTCCCGGTCGCGTCCAGGGGGAAGAGGGTCGGCAGCACGGCTCCGGTGACGCGTGCCGTGGAGCTGTCGGCATCCGCCTGGAAGGCGTTGAAGGTGGCGGGCACCGTGTCGATCGCCCAGTTCACCGAGGAGCCGTCGGCGACCCGGTCGCGGGCGGCGCGGGCGATGTCCTGCGGGAAGGGCCGCGCGCTGTCGTCGGCGCCCGAGCTGCAGCCGGCCAGCACCGGGATCGTGAGCACACCCGTCGTGAGGAGCGCGAGTGAGCGGCGCTTGCGGACCGTCCCGCGCGGGACGCCGACGTGGGACATGGCTGATACCTCCGGGGCCGGCCCGGACCACCCCGTACCGGAATGGACCGGATTCTGCGTTATTGGTGGCATTTGCAGTTGATCACACTGGTTCCGTCCGTCCACTGAAGGCGCCCCCGCGCGGGAGGCGGCGCAGACACGGCGGACGGGACCCGCAACCTCACCCGAGCGGAGGAACGTTTCAGCAAGACAGCACGCCCCCACTCCCTTCACAAAGGGGATGTGACGCGCGACACTCGCATGCGCATGAGCATTGCCACCCGCCCCCCGCGGAAGTGAGGGCAAGTCATGTCCCTGCACGAGGAATTGACGGCAGTTCAGCGCTGCCTCGACGATCTGGCCCGCACCGTCGGACGACTGGAACAGAGCCTCGCGCAGCTGCGCGAGGCCGATGCCGCGGACCGCTCACCGGCGCCGGACCACCGCGCCGGCATGGTCACCATCACCGAAGCGCCGTACGACGCCACGCTGTGGACGGACTCGGACGACGAGGGTCTGGGCGTCCGCGGCCGGCACGCCCCCTAGGAGAGTTCCTTGGCCACCGGTACGGATTCAGGAACGGAACCAGGCACAGGACCAGGCACGGGACCGGGTACGGGACCGGGTACGGGACCGGGCCCGGGTACGGAACGAGGCGCGGGACCGGCGGTCGCGACCGCCCGGACCGACCCGGCCGGACGCCTCGCGGGAGGCGTCCGGCACGACTCCCGCGCCGCCATCCCCGCCCGCCATCTGCGGACCGACCGCTGGTGGTCGGCGCCCGCCGTGACCGCCGCGGGCCTCCTGGCCTTCATCGTCTACTCGACCTGGCGGGCCTTCGCCAACGCCGACTACTACGCCGCCCCCTATGTGTCGCCGTTCTACTCGCCGTGTCTGGCGGAGAACTGCGCGCCCATGCGGTCGGGACCGAACTGGGAAATATTCGGCAGCTGGTGGGGCCTCTCCCCCGCCCTGCTGATCCTGATCTTCCCCCTGGGCTTCCGGCTGACCTGCTACTACTACCGCAAGGCCTACTACCGGGGCTTCTGGGCGTCGCCCCCGGCCTGCGCGGTCGCCGAGCCGCACACCGCGTACAGCGGCGAGACCCGCTTCCCGCTCGTCATGCAGAACATGCACCGGTACTTCTTCTACGCCGCGGTTCCGGTCGCCGGAATCCTCACGTACGACACCGTGCTGTCCTTCCGCGACGAGCACTACGCCTGGGGCCACATGGGGCTCGGCTCGCTGATCTTCCTGGTCAACATCGCGCTGATCTGGGCGTACACCGTCTCGTGCCACTCGTGCCGGCACATCATCGGCGGCCGGCTGCGGCACTTCTCCCGGCACCCCGTGCGCTACCGGCTGTGGGGGTGGGCCGGGAAGCTGAACGCCCGGCACATGCAGCTCGCCTGGGCCTCCCTGATCAGCGTGGCGGTGGCCGACTTCTACGTGTATCTGGTCGCCTCCGGGGCCTTCGACGACCCGAGGTTCTTCTAGCGACCGCGCGCTCCGGCCCCCGACCGTGCGCCCCGTCCCCCGACCGTGAGGTGTTTCCCGTGACCGTGAGGTTCTTCCTGTGACTCAGCTCGAACGGCAGCAGTGGGACGTCGTCGTGGTCGGTGCCGGCGGCGCCGGGCTGCGCGCCGCGATCGAGGCCCGGGAACGCGGCGCCCGTACGGCGGTCATCTGCAAGTCGCTCTTCGGCAAGGCCCACACCGTCATGGCGGAGGGCGGAATCGCCGCCTCCATGGGCAATGTGAACGCCGGGGACAACTGGCAGGTGCACTTCCGCGACACCATGCGCGGCGGCAAGTTCCTCAACCAGTGGCGGATGGCCGAGCTGCACGCCAAGGAGGCGCCCGACCGGGTCTGGGAGCTGGAGACCTGGGGTGCGCTCTTCGACCGTACGCCCGACGGGAAGATCTCCCAGCGCAACTTCGGCGGCCACGAGTACCCCCGGCTCGCGCACGTCGGGGACCGTACCGGCCTCGAACTGATCCGCACGCTCCAGCAGCGGATCGTGGCGCTCCAGCAGGAGGACTTCCGGGAGACGGGCGACTACGAAGCCCGGCTGAAGGTGTTCCAGGAGTGCACGGTCACCCGGATCCTCAAGGACGGCGAGCGGGTCTCCGGCACCTTCTGCTACACGCGTGAGTCCGGCCGCTTCTTCGTCCTCGAAGCCCCTGCCGTGGTCCTCGCGACCGGCGGTATCGGCAAGTCCTTCAAGGTGACGTCGAACTCCTGGGAGTACACCGGCGACGGCCATGCGCTGGCCCTGCTGGCGGGCGCGCCCCTGCTGAACATGGAGTTCGTGCAGTTCCATCCGACGGGCATGGTCTGGCCGCCCTCGGTGAAGGGCATCCTGGTCACCGAATCGGTGCGGGGCGACGGCGGGGTGCTGCGCAACTCCGAGGGCAAGCGGTTCATGTTCGACTACGTCCCCGAGGTGTTCAAGGAGAAGTACGCGCAGTCGGAGGCCGAGGGCGACCGCTGGTACGAGGACCCGGACCACAACCGCCGCCCGCCCGAGCTGCTGCCGCGCGACGAGGTCGCCCGCGCCATCAACTCCGAGGTCAAGGCGGGCCGCGGCTCACCGCACGGCGGGGTGTTCCTGGATGTGTCGACCCGGATGCCCGCGGAGACGATCCGGCGGAGGCTGCCGTCGATGTACCACCAGTTCAAGGAGCTGGCCGATGTCGACATCACGGCGGAGGCGATGGAGGTGGGCCCGACCTGTCACTACGTGATGGGCGGCATCGCCGTGGAATCCGACACCGCCGCCGCCCTCGCCGTGCCCGGTCTGTACGCGGCGGGCGAGGTCGCGGGCGGCATGCACGGCTCCAACCGGCTCGGCGGCAACTCTCTCTCCGACCTGCTGGTCTTCGGCCGGCGGGCGGGCCTACACGCCGCGGAGTACGCGGCGGGGCTCACCGCCCTCCCCGCGGTGGAGGAGGAGCAGATCGACGCGGCGGCGGCGGAGGCGCTGCGCCCGTTCAGCGCGGAGGACCCCGCGGCGGCCGGGGAGCCCGCGGAGAATCCGTACACCCTGCACCAGGAACTCCAGCAGACGATGAACGACCTGGTCGGCATCATCCGCCGCGAGCCCGAGATGGCCGAGGCCTTGAAGAGACTGGCCGCACTGCGCGTACGGGCGGGACGCGCCGGGGTCGAGGGCCACCGGCAGTTCAACCCGGGCTGGCACCTCGCCCTGGACCTGCGCAACATGCTGCTGGTCAGCGAGTGCGTCGCACGGGCCGCGCTGGAGCGCACCGAGAGCCGCGGCGGTCACACCCGCGAGGACCACCCGGTGATGGAGAGCTCCTGGCGCCCGGTCAATCTGCTGTGCCGGATCGCCGACGAGACCGCCGCACCGCCGGCCGGCCACGCCGTCTCCCCGGTCGGCCGCGCCGCATCGCCGGCCGGCCGCATCGAGCTCGTACGGAGAACGACCGAACCCATCCGTCCGGACCTGCTCTCCCTGTTCGAGAAGGAGGAGCTGGTCAAGTACCTCGCCGAAGAGGAGCTGTACGAATGAGCGGCTACGAGGCCCGGTTCAGGGTGTGGCGCGGCGACACCGAGGGCGGCGATCTGGCGGACTACACGGTCGAGGTGAACGACGGCGAGGTCGTCCTCGACATCATCCACCGGATCCAGGCCACCCAGGCGGGCGATCTCGCGGTGCGCTGGAACTGCAAGGCGGGCAAATGCGGTTCGTGCAGCGCGGAGATCAACGGACGGCCGCGGCTGCTGTGCATGACCCGGATGTCGGTGTTCAGCCGGCAGGAGACGATCACGGTCACCCCGCTGCGGGCCTTCCCCGTCGTCCGTGACCTGGTGACGGACGTGACCTTCAACTACACGAAGGCGCGCGAGGTGCCCGCCTTCGTGCCGCCCGAGGGGGTGAAGGCGGGCGACTACCGGATGCAGCAGGTCGATGTTGACCGGTCGCAGGAGTTCCGCAAGTGCATCGAGTGCTTCCTGTGTCAGGACACCTGCCATGTGGTGCGCGACCACGAGGAGAACAAGGCGGCCTTCGCCGGGCCGCGCTTCCTGATGCGGGTCGCGGAGCTGGACATGCACCCCCTGGACGCCGCCGCCGAGGCGGGCCTGGACCGGAAGGCGAGCGCCCAGGAGGAGCACGGCCTCGGCTACTGCAACATCACCAAGTGCTGTACGGAGGTGTGCCCCGAGCACATCAGGATCACCGACAACGCGCTGATCCCGCTGAAGGAACGCGTGGTGGACCGCAGGTACGACCCGCTGGTGTGGCTGGGCAACAAGATCGGCCGCCGCCGGGAGGGCGGCTGATCCCGGCTGACAGCCCTTAGCCTCGAACGCATGGATCTCGAACTGGCGGGACGACGCGCGTTCGTATCGGCGAGCAGTGGGGGTATCGGAGCGGCGGTCGCCGGACGGCTGGCCGCCGAGGGATGCGCGGTGCTGGTGCACGGCCGCGACGCGGAGCGCGCGAACCGGGTCGCGGAAGAGCTGCGGGCCGCGGGCGGGACGGCACAGGTGGTGCTCGGCGACCTCACGGACGGGGCGGCGGCCGACGAGGTGGCCGACCGGGCGCGCGCGTGGGGGACGGAGGTGCTGGTCAACAACGCCGGTCCGTACGCCGAGCACGACTGGGACACCGTGACCCCGGCCGCGTGGACGGAGGCGATGAACGGCAACGTGGTCTCCGCAGCGCGGCTCGTCCAGGCCCTCGTGCCGTCGATGCGCGAGCGCGGCTGGGGCCGGGTCATCCATGTGGGCAGCCGCGCGGCGACGACTCCGCTGCCCCACATGGTCGAGTACTCGGCGGCGAAGGCGGCCGTGGTCAACATGACCACGAGCCTGGCGCAGCACCTGGCCGGGACCGGGGTGACGGCGAACACGGTCAGCCCGGGAGTGATCGCCACGGCGGGCCTGCGGCAGATGTTCGAGGACCGGGCCGCCGCAGCGGGCAGCACCGAGTCCTGGCCGGAGCTGGAGCCCCGGGTGGCGGCCGAGTACGCCCCGAATCCCAGTGGCCGCCTGGGCACCGGCGCCGATATCGCGGCCGCCGTGGCGTTCCTGGCCAGCCCGCTGGCGGGCTACATCAACGGGATCGACCTCCGGGTCGACGGCGGCATCGCACGGGTGCCGTAGGGGCGGTGCGTGGGGGGGGCGTGGGGCGGCCGGGTGAGCGGGTCCCCGGTCCCTGCGGCACAGGCCCTGCCGCACAGGCGGCCCTGCGGCACAGGCCCTGAGGCGCGTCTCTCAGGCCGGCAGCGCGATGACGGCCTGGGTGGTGTCGGTCTCGCCGAGCCTCGGGAAGATGTTCTCGACGCTGTTGCGGTGGGCGTCGGCGTGGAGGTCCGTCACCGCGTCGGTGACGACCGTGACGTGGTAGCCGTGCTCGTGGGCGGCGCGGGCGGTGGACTCGACACCGATGCTGGTCGCGATTCCCGCCACCACGACCTGGGTGATGCCCCGGCGGCACAGGTGAAGGTCGAGGCCGGTGCCGTAGAAGGCGCCCCACTGCTGCTTGGTGACGACGGTGTCGCCGTCCTCGGGTGTAAAAGATGCACAGGGCCTCTTGCAAGGTTGCCTGTCGATATCCACCGGTGGCGTGATCCGGTGCACGCCGTACCGAGTGGCCTTGCCCGCGCGACAGCCCACGATCTAGGGTGAATGCGCTTTCAAAACGCCAGAATGAACTGCATCAATCAGGACAAGTCAGCACGAGTCAGCACACGCAACAGCACACGCATCAGGCGCGTCGCTACGAATGAAGAAGCGGACGGTCGGTCGAGTGAGCGCCCCCACGGTGTACGACGTCGCCGAGCGATCGGGCGTCTCCATTGCCACGGTTTCGCGGGTCTACCGCAACCCGGATTCCGTACGTATCCAGACCCGTGAGCGGGTCCTGGAGGCGGCCCGTGAGCTCGGTTACGTACCGAGCGGCAGCGCCCGGGGCCTGGCCAGCCGCACCACCGGTGTGCTGGGTCTGTGCTTTCCCGACTACGCCGACCCGGACACCGAGACCGCCGCGGCGATGAGCGACGCCGACGACGACCAGGCCGTCATGCTCTACTCCGACCAGATCATCCGGGGCATGGAGCGGGCGTCCCGCCGGCACGGCTACGCGCTGCTGATCGCCGCTTCGCTGGACGGCGGGCCCGAGAGCCTGGTCGCGAAGGTCGCGGGGCGGGTCGACGGCTTCGCCGTACTGGCGCAGACGGTGCCGACCGAGGACCTGGAAGTGATATCGCGCCGGCTGCCCGTGGTGATGCTGGCCGGGCCGCGCGAGATCGACCACCTGGATCACATCGTGGTCGCCAACGCCGACGGGGAACGCGAGCTGGCCCGCCACCTGATCGAGGACCACGGGCTGCGCAGGCTCGCGTTCATCGGCGGCGAGGTGAAGTCGCCGGACGCCGGAGCACGGTTCCACGGGTTCCGGGAGGCGTGCCGGGAGGCCGGACTCGCGGTGCCGGAACAGCCGGAGCTGCGGGCCGAGATGATGACGCAGGCGGAGGGCGCCCGGACCGCGCAGGCCCTGCTGGACCGGGCGGACGCGGCCGGCCTGCCCCGCCCGGAGGCGATGCTGTTCGCCAACGACCAGATGGCGGTGGGCGCGCTCCAGGCGCTGGAACGGCGCGGGGTGCGGGTGCCGCACGACATCGCCGTGACCGGCTTCGACGGGATTCCGCTCAGCCGGATCGTCCGCCCGCCGCTGACGACCGTGCGGCAGCCCATACGGCAGCTCGGCGAACAGGCGGTGGAGCTGCTCGTGCAGCGCCTCGCCGACCGGGACCGCCCTCCGGTGTCGCTGGAACTCCCGGTCTCCATGGTCCGCCGGGCCAGCTGCGGCTGCGGCTGAGAGCGGCGGGGGAGGGCGCCGGGCCGGATCGCACCGCCCGCCCACGCCCCGCGCCTCGATCTCTCCGTCCCTCCACCGCTCCGCGTCCCGAGAGCGGCCACGCACCCCCGGGGCGCCTACCGCCCCAGATGCTCGCCGAAGAACCGCGTCCGGTGCGCACACAGCTCCTCCTTCTCCTCCGCCAGACCGTCGTACGTGAAGTGCCCCGCGCTCAGCACCTGGAGCTCCCGCACCCCGCCCAGCGCGTTGTACACGGCGAACTGTCCCGGCGGCGGCACCGAAGGGTCGAAGCGGGCAGCCGCCACGAGCGTCGGCAGCTCCACCCGCGCCGCTGCCGTCGCCGCGTCGAAGTACCGCAGTACGCCGGTGACTTCGGGGTGCTCGCGGTGGTACGCCCGTACCGATTCCCCGCTGCCCGCGCACGGCAGCGTGAGCCGCAGCGGGTGGTTGCCGAACGTCGGCACGGTGAGCTGCGCCGCACCGAAACGGTCGTCCCACGGCAGCGCGAGGGCCCCGAGCCCGCCCCCGAAGCTCTCCCCCAGAAGGCCGAGGCGCGGTGCGCCCTCCTCCGCGAGCTCCGGTACGAGTTCCCGCAGCGCCGAGGCCGCACACCAGAGGTCGGCCACGCAGTCGCCGATGACGTACGTGTCGCGGGACGCGATGCCGTGCAGGACGTGCGCGGCGGCCTCGTCCGGGATTCCGGCGCACAGTCCGCGGCGGCCCATCCCCCGTACGGACGGCAGGATCGCGGCGGACCCCGGCAGCGGCAGCGGCACATCGGGGCCGGGTGCCTGGCGCCCGCCGTAGCCGTGTCCGATCACGAAGCCGTGTCCGGCGGGCCCCTCGGCGGGCAGGGCGAGCCAGCCGCCCAGCCGCACTCCTCCCACGGAGGTGTAGGTCACACCGTGGATCCGCACACCGTCGCGCTCCTCCTCGACCGGGCCGAGCTCCGGCTCCGTGGCGACCTCGCGGGCCGCCGCGTGGCGGGCCCTCCAGAAGTCCTCGAAGTCGTCGGGGGCGGGCGGTGCGGGGACGCCCAGCAGGTCGTCGAGCGTGTACCCGTAAGCCGGGTCGAACGGGAAGTCATGTGCGTACGAAGGGACGCCATGTGCGTGCGAGGCCATGATCACGACAATAGTCCGGCGTTCCGGCACCTCCCATAAGCACTCCAGCACCCCCCATAAGGGAGCGAAATCGGTCACATCTGCTGTTTTTCCGCAAACCGTGCGTTTACCGTTCAACTGCGGGACATCGAGATGTCGAGCACGTTGCGCGAGTGTGACCTAGCACCCTCTTGCGGATTCCCGATCGTCTGCCGCAGAGTGATGTATGCGCTTACAGGCAGCGCATACATCCGGATTGCTCAAGGAGGAGCCCTCCATGTCCCGCACCGCCAGAAACGCCTCCATCGGCATCGCAGTCGCGCTCGCCTTCGGCATCACCGCTTGCGGCAGCTCCGGAGGCGACGACGTCGCCGCGGACAAGAAGCAGACGCTCACCGTCTGGGCCATGGGGGCCGAGGGCGAGAAGCTCGCGGATGTGGCCAAGGTCTACGAGAAGGCCAACCCGAACATCACCGTCAAGGTGACCCCGGTGGGCTGGGACGTCGCCCACCAGAAGCTGGTCTCCGCCGCCGCCGCCGGCACCATGCCGGACGTGGCGCAGATGGGCGGCAGCTACATGGGCGAGTTCTCCGAGCTCGGTGTGCTGGAGCCGGTCGACACCAAGACCTTCGACAAGAAGGACTTCTTCGAGTCGGGCTGGAACCAGGGCGAGGTGGACGGCACCGCCTACGGCGTGCCGTGGTACGTCGACACCCGCGTCCTCTACTACCGCACCGACCTCGCCGAGAAGGCGGGCATCGACAAGGCTCCGACCAACTGGAAGGAGATGCAGGACCTCGCGACCGCGTACCAGAAGAAGGCCGGTACCAAGTGGGGCCTGTCCATCCAGCCCAGCGGCCTGGACACGGTGCAGAACTTCTACTCCTTCCTGTACTCGGCCGGCGGCGAGATCGTCAATGACAAGGGCGAAGCCGTCATCGACAGCCCCGCGGCGGTCAAGGCGCTGAAGGAGTACGGCTCGTACTTCGACAAGGGCCTCTCCAACAAGTCCATCCAGCCCGGCTACGACGTCGTGAAGGACTTCGGCAACGGCCGCGTCCCGATGTTCTTCGGCGGCCCCTGGCACGTGACCCTCCTCGACGAGGGCCAGCCCCAGATCAAGGGCAAGTGGGCCGTGGCCAACGTCCCGACGGACAAGTCCTCCGTCTCCATGGCGGGCGGCTCCTCCCTGGCGATCTCCAAGGACAGCGAGCACAAGGCCGCCGCCAAGGAGTTCATCAAGTACCTGACCGACACCAAGGGCCAGGCCGACTGGTACAAGCGCACCAAGGACCTCCCGGCCAACACCTCGGCCTGGACCTCCGGCACGCTCGCCGACGACACCAACCTCCAGATCTTCAAGAAGCAGATGGACACCGCCAAGTCCTCGCCGTCCATGGCCAAGTGGACCGAGATCACCGACAAGGTCGACCAGGCCATCGCGAAGGTGACCCAGGGCAAGGCTTCCGCCGAGGACGCGCTGAAGACCGCGCAGTCCGAGATCGAAGGCCTCGTGAAGTAGGAGCCATGAGCACCACGACCGGAAAGGCCGCGCAGCCGGCCAAGGTGTCGGCCGGGCCGGGGACCGTACAGTCCCCGGCCGCCGGGCCGAAGGATCGCCGGGGTCGTAAGAAGTCGACGATGGGTGTGCAGAACGCGGCCGGCTGGCTGTTCTCCACCCCCTTCATCGTCCTCTTCACCGTCTTCATGGCGTTCCCGATCCTCGCCACGCTGGTGATGAGCTTCACGGACTTCGGGCTGCGCAATGTCACGCGCCCGTGGGAAGCGAACTTCATCGGCTTCGAGAACTACGTCAAGCTGTTCGGCGACGAGAAGTTCCTCAAGTCGCTGTTCAACACGGCGTACTTCGTCGTCATCGGGGTCCCGCTGACCATCGGTATCGGGCTCGTCGTCGCGGTACTGCTGAACAACGGCATCGACCGCGCGCGGACCTTCTTCCGCGTCGGTTTCTACGCCCCGGTGGTCACCACCATCGTCGCGGTCGCCGTGGTCTGGCGGTTCGTGCTCGACCCGAGCGACGGGCTGATCTCCGGCCTCTTCGCCGAGGTCGGCCTCACCTCGCCGGACTTCCTCGGGTCCGAGACGCTCGCGATGCCCTCGATGATCGCGATGGCGGTCTGGCGCAACGTCGGCACGGTCATGGTGCTCTTCATCGCGGGTCTGCAGGCCATTCCCACCGAGGTCCGGGAAGCCGCCAAGCTCGACGGCGCCGGGCTCTGGCAGGAGTTCAGGGGCATCACGGTGCCGCTGCTGCGGCCCACGCTCCTGTACGCCACGGTGATCACCACCATCGGCTACCTCAATGTGTTCGAGGAGCCGTTCGTGATGACCCAGGGCGGTCCCTCCGACTCCACCCTCACCGTCTCGCTGAACATGTACCGCGAAGGCTTCAACTTCTTCCACATGGGCTATGCGAGCGCCATGGCGTATGTCCTCTTCGTAGTGATCATGGGCATCACGGTGCTCCAGCTCCGACTGCTGAAGGACAACACCAAATGAGCGCCAGCAATGCACCCGGTGCCGTGCGGACGGCGCCGTCGAAGAAGCCCGAGCAGTCGTCCGTACCGAGGAAGAAGCGGAATCTGCGGCGTCCGCTCGTCTACGTCCTGCTCTCGTTCGGCCTGCTGATCATGTCGGCGCCCTTCCTCTGGATGGGGCTCTCCGCCTTCAAGACGACCAGCGAACTGTCGGCCAGCCCGCCGGTGTGGATTCCCACCGAGTGGACCCTGGAGAACTTCCGGCAGCTGCTCGACAAGCTGGATCTGCCGCTGTACTTCATGAACTCCGTGATCGTCGCGGTGCTGGTCACCGTCTCGAACCTGGTGTTCTGCTCGATGCTCGGCTACGCGCTGGCCAAGCTGAACTTCGTCGGCAAGAACAAGATCTTCGGTCTGGTTCTCGGCGCTCTGATGGTCCCCGGCAACCTGATGCTGCTGCCGCTCTTCGTGCTGATGAGCAAGCTCCAGCTGATCGACTCGTACGCGGGTCTGGTGCTGCCGTTCGCCGCCGGAGCCTTCGGGGTCTTCCTGATGCGGCAGTTCATGCAGTCGATCCCGGACGAGCTGCTGGAAGCGGCGCGGATGGACGGCGCCGGTGAGTGGTACATCTTCTGGCGGATCGTGATGCCGCTGGTGAAGCCCGCTCTCGCGACGCTCTCGATCTTCACCTTCCTCGGCTCCTGGAACAACTTCGTCTGGCCGCTGATCGCGACCAACGATCCCGACAAGTACACGCTCCCGGTCGCTCTCGCGACGTTCGCCACGGACCCCAACAAGGCCGGTGGCTCCAACGGGATGCTGATGGCCGGAGCGTTCCTGGTCGTGCTGCCGGTGCTGATCCTCTTCATCGCACTGCAGCGGCACTTCACCCAGGGCATCGCCACGGCGGGCATGAAGTAGCCCGCCCGACCCGAACGCCCCCTCCGGAACACCCCGGACATGTACGAGGCCCCGCCCCACACCCCGGCGGCGGCCACACCCCTTCACGCAGCAGAAAGACATTTCGTGATGACTCACACCACGGTCCCGTTCCCCGAAGGCTTCCTGTGGGGTGCCTCCACGGCCGCCCACCAGATCGAGGGCAACAACACCAACAGCGACTGGTGGGTCAAGGAACACTCCACCGGCACGCACATCCAGGAGCCCAGCCTGGACGCCTGTGACAGCTACCACCGCTGGAACGAGGACATGGACGTCCTGGCCGGTCTCGGCTTCACGGACTACCGGTTCTCCATCGAGTGGGCGCGGATCGAGCCCGCCGAGGGCCAGTTCTCCCGGGCCGAGCTCGCCCACTACCGGCGCATGGTCGACGGTGCCATCGAGCGCGGCCTGCGCCCGATGATCACCCTGCACCACTTCACCGTGCCGCAGTGGTTCGAGGCGCGCGGCGGCTGGACCGCCGACGGCGCCGTCGAGCTCTTCGCCCGCTACGTCGCGGCCTGCGCACCGGTGATCTCCGAGGGCGTCAGCCACGTCTGCACCATCAACGAGCCGAACATGATCGCCGTGATGGCCGGCCAGGCCAAGCGCGGTGACATCGGCTTCCCGCCCGCCGGTCTGCCGACCCCGGACGACGAGACGACCCAGGCCGTCATCGCCGCCCACCACGCGGCCGTCAAGGAGGTCCGGGCGATCGACGCGGGCATCCAGGTCGGCTGGACCATCGCCAACCAGGTCTACCAGGCGCTCCCGGGGGCCGAGGACGTGACCGCCGCCTACCGCCACCCGCGTGAGGACATCTTCATCGAGGCGTCCCGCGGCGACGACTGGATCGGCGTCCAGTCCTACACCCGCACCATGATCGGCGCCGAGGGCCCGATCCCGACCGCGGACGACGCCGAGCGCACCCTGACGCAGTGGGAGTACTACCCCTCCGCCGTGGGCCACGCCCTGCGCCACACCGCCGGGATCCTCGGCAACGGGGTCCCGCTGATCGTCACGGAGAACGGCATCGCCACCGATGTCGACACGCGCCGCGTCGACTACTACACCGGTGCGCTGAGCGAGGTCGCCTCCGCGCTGGAGGATGGCCTCAACATCCAGGGCTACCTGGCATGGAGCGCCCTGGACAACTACGAGTGGGGCTCCTACAAGCCCACCTTCGGTCTGATCGGCTGGAACCCGGAGACGTTCGAGCGGCTGCCGAAGCCGTCCGCCGTCTGGCTGGGCGAGATGGGCCGCAGCCGCACGCTGCCGCACATCACCGGCTGACCGACCACCCCTGACCGGGAGCCACCTGACGGCTCCCTCCGGTACGGGAGCCGGCGCACCTGACGGCCGCCGGCTCCCGTACCTCCCCGGCGTCGTCGGCGCTTGTCGCCGATACCGCCGTCCGCCGTCCGCCGTCCGGTGCGGCCGGAGCCCCACAGCTCCGGCCGCCCGCGCACATCCGGGGCTCCGCCGCCCGCCGGGCCGCACTGCGTCACACCCCCGCACGCCCCCGCACCACCCCCGCGTCATGCCCCGCCCTGTCACACCTACGGCCGCCGCCGTCGCGCGGCCGTCGCCGAGCACGCCACGAATTCCCCCTTCCCCCTTCTGCCACAGGGAGCTGGACCTTCATGGACCGTCGCACGTTTCTCGCCGCCACAGGGACAGGGGCCGCGGCCCTCTCCCTCGGGCCCGTAGCCACGCCCGCCACCGCCGCACCGTCGCCCGCCCGCACCGCCGGGTCCGCGGCCGGAGCGGGCCGCGGCGCCCATTCCCTGCACTCCGTCGACAGCGGGCAGCTGCTGCGCTGGTTCCGCGACACCTACCGCTCGATCGAGGCGATGACGACCGACTTCGGTCTCGCCACCGACAAGATCGACGTCAGCGGCTCCGGCGCTCCCGTGCGGTCCCGCCAGACCTCGCCCACCAACATCGGCTGCGGTCTGTGGTCGACCGTCGCCGCCGCCGGGCTCGGGGTGATCGGCGAGGGCGCGATGCTCCGCAAGCTGGAGCGCACCGTCGCGGCCGTCGAGAAGCTGGAGCGCCACCACGGCTTCTGGCTCAACTGGTACGACGCGCACGACGGTTCGGTGCTGACCCAGTGGCCCGGCACCGGCGACCCCGTCCGCCCGTTCCTCTCCTCGGTCGACAACGCCTGGCTGGTCACCGGACTGCGGATCGCCGCCGACGCCGCGCCGTCGCTGCGCCCGCGCATCGCGCGCATCCTCGCGGACGCCGACTGGTCGTACTACTACACGCCCTTCGACCCGGCCGACCCGGTCGCGGGCCCCGGCCAGTTGCGCGGCGGGTTCTGGACCGACACCGAGGAGCCCACGGGCCACCACTACGGGGCGCTCAACACCGAGCCCCGGATGGCCAGTTACCTGGGCATCGCGGACGGCTCGCTGCCCGGTGACCACTACTGGCACCTGCTGCGCACGATGCTTCCCGAGCACGGGCAGGAGCAGTATCCGCAGGGCGGTTACGTCGCCATGGACGGCGTACGCGTCTGGCAGGGGCACTACACCCACCGCGGCCGGAAGATCGTCCCCACCTGGGGCGGCTCGATGTTCGAGGCGCTGATGGTGCCGCTGTTCGTGCCGGAGCCGGAGTGGTCGCCGCGGTCCTGGGGCCGTAACCACCAGCGCTACGTCCGGAGCCAGATCGAGCACGGTATGCGGGAGGCGGAGTACGGGTACTGGGGCTTCTCCCCCTCGAACATCCCCGAGGGCGGCTACCAGGAGTACGGCGTCGACGCGCTCGGCATGCAGGTGGACGGTTACGCCTCCAACACCGACCGGACGTACACCACCGACGGCGAGCCGCTGCCGCCCGCGTCCGCGTTCACCAATGGCGTGGTCACCCCGCACGCCTCGTTCCTCGCCCTTCCGTACGCCCCCCAGGAGGCGGTCGCCAACCTGCGGGCGCTGGACCGGGACTTCGGCGCGTACCACGACGGTTACGGCTTCCGGGACTCCGTGAACGTCGGCACCGGCCGGGTCAGCGACTTCATGCTCGCCCTCGACCAGGGCATGATCGCGGCGGCGCTGGCCCAGGCGATCCGCCCCGGTCTGCTGCAGGCGCCGTTCCGGACCGGCGGTTTCCGCTCCCGGGTGCGCCCGCTGCTCGCCAAGGAGCGTTTCTCCATCTGAGGGTGCGGGTCGGCCGGCCGGGGCCTCGTTTCCCGGCCGGCCGGTCGGTCGGCCGGTCGGTCGGCCGGCTCCGGGGGCAGCGGGGCCTCCGGGTAGCGGGTCACCGAGGGTGGACATAGCCTCACAAAGGTGATGCCGCCTGTGATGCGTATCCGGAGTCCGATACCCGGCAGGGCCCTGCTCACCGCCTTGCTGGCGGTGTGCTGGCTCGCACTGCCCGCCGCTGTGACCGCACGGGCCGACGGCCCTGCCACGCTGTCCCGCGACGGGCAGATCACCGACAAGGTGGGGGCGCTCGGCGATCGTCGGGCGCCGGTCGCGGCGGCCCTCGACCGGCTCTACGCGGACCGCCGCGTCCAGCTCTTCGTGGTGTACGTACGTGATTTCTCCGGCCGGTCCGCGCAGACCTGGGCCGATGAGACCGCGAACCGCAACGGTCTGGGCCAGGACGACGTGCTGCTCTCCGTCGCCACCCACGACCGGCAGTACGCCTACTCCGTCGACGCGGGTTCCCGGCTCACCGACTCCCAGCTCCATGACGTGGCGGCCACCGCGATCGAACCCGCCCTCCGGGAGAACGACTGGGCCGGTGCCGCGATCGGAGCGGCCGACGGCTACTCCGCCGTGCTGGCCGGGCAGCCGATACCGACCCCCGCCCTCACACCGGGCCCCGCCGACCCCGGAACGGGCTCCTCCAACTCCACGAGCGCCGGGGATCTGGTCCTGCCGGTGGCCCTTGTCGTCGGTGCGGGCGCGGTCGCCGTCTATGCGTACACCCGGCGCAAACGGCGTATGACGGGCCGCACGACCCCCGCCGCGAGCGGGTGGGGCGGCGGGGGCAGTGCGCCGGAGCCGCCGACGCCCCTGCCCGAACTCGACGCACAGGCGAAGGGAGTGCTGGTGGACACCGATGACGCGGTGCGCACCAGCGAGGAGGAACTCGGCTTCGCCACCGCCCAGTTCGGCGAGGAGGCCGCCGCGCCCTTCACCGAGGCCGTCACCCGGGCGAAGACCGAGCTGACCGCCGCCTTCCGGCTGCGCCAGCAGCTCGACGACGCCTTCCCCGAGGACGACGCGACGCGCCGCCGGATGCTCGACGAGATCATCAGCCGCTGCGCGGACGCCAATGAACGGCTCGACACGGTGTCCGAGGACTTCGACCGGCTGCGCGCCCTGGAACGTACCGCTCCGCAGGCCCTGGCCACCGTCGAGACCACGTTCCGCGAGCTCACCGGGCGGATCACGGCCGCCGAGGGGACCCTGACCGGACTGCGCGGCCGGTACGCGGACTCGGCCGTGACTCCCGTGGCGGACGGCATCGAGCAGGCCAAGGACCGGCTCGTCTTCGCCACGGCGAGCCTCAACCAGGCCCGCCAGGCGGTGGACGACGGCGACAACGCCAAGGCCGCGGTGTACGTCCGGGCCTCCGAGGGGGCGGTCGGGCAGGCGGCCACCCTGGCCGACGCCGTGGACCGGCGGGCCGCGGAACTCGGCGAGGCGGCGGACAGGCTCCCGGCGGCGCTCACCGAGACGGAGACGGACCTGGCCGACGCGGGCGGTCTGCTGGAAGGCACCGCGGAGGGGGTCCCGACCGCGGATCTGCGCGGCCGGATCGCCCGCGCCGAGTCGGTGCTCACCGATGTGCGCGGTGAGGTGGCGGCCGGTCGTCACGACCCCATCGACGCGCTGCGCAGGGTGGAGGAGGCGGACACCGCGCTGGACGAGGCGCTGGCCGGGGCCCGCGAGCAGGAGCAGGGCCACCGGCGGGCGCGGTCGCTCCTCGATCAGGCGATGCTCACCGCCCGTTCCGCGATCGCGGCGGCGGCCGACTACATCACCACGAACCGGGGCGCGGTCGGCAGCCAGGCCCGCACCCGTCTCGCGGAGGCCCAGCGGCGCTGGGAGCGGGCCGGGGAACTGGCGGGGACAAACGACGCGCAGGGCGCGCTGGCCGAGGCGCAGCAGGCGGACGCGCTGGCCGGGCAGGCGCGGAGCCTGGCCGAACAGGACGTACGCGGCTTCGGTAACCAGCAGGGTCCGGGTGGCGGCATGGGCGGAGGGAGCGGCGGCATGGGCGGGGCGGTGCTCGGCGGCATCATCCTCGGCGGACTGCTCGGCGGGGGCGGTCGGGGCGGGGGCATGGGCGGCGGCATGGGCGGGGGCTTCGGGGGCGGGTCCCTCGGCGGGCCGGGCAGTTTCGGCGGCGGGGGCACCCGTGGCCGGCGGGGCGGCGGAGGCCGCTTCTGACCCCTTCCGCTCCCCTCCCCCGTTCTCGTACCTCTCGCCTCTCGCCTCTCGCTTCTCACCTCTTCCCGCCCTCTGTTCGTCCTCTGTTCGTCGTCGAAGGAGCAGCGCCATGACCAAGCAGACCATTCTCGGCCGCGTCACTCAGCTGGCGAAGGCCAACATCAACGCCCTGATCGACCAGGCGGAGGACCCGCAGAAGATGCTGGATCAGCTGATCCGGGACTACACGAACAACATCGCGGAGGCCGAGCAGGCGGTGGCCGCCACCATCGGCAACCTCCGGCTGATGGAGCAGGACCACCGGGAGGACGTCGACGCGGCGGCCGAGTGGGGCGGGAAGGCGCTCGCGGCCAGCCGGAAGGCCGACGAGCTGCGCGCGGCGGGCTCGGCGGCCGAGGCGGACACGTTCGACAACCTGGCCAAGGTCGCCCTGGGCCGTCAGCTCCGGTCGGAGCAGGAGGCGAGGACGGCGGAGCCGACCATCGCCTCGCAGACGGAGGTGGTGGACAAGCTCAAGTCGGGCCTGGACCAGATGAAGGGCAAGCTGACGGAGCTGACGTCCAAGCGCGACGAGCTGGTCGCACGCGCCAAGTCGGCCCAGGCGCAGAACCGGATGATGGACGCCGTCAAGAACATCGACGTGCTCGACCCGACGAGCGAGCTGAGCCGCTTCGAGGACAAGGTCCGGCGCGAGGAGGCCAGGGCACTGGGAAAGCAGGAGCTTGCCGCGTCGTCGCTGGACGCCCAGTTCGAGCAGCTGGACAGCCTGGGCGAGAGCGCGGAGGTGGCAGCGCGGCTGGCGGCCCTGAAGGCGGGCTCGTAACGCGAGGCCACAGACCGCGGCACCCGACCGCGGTCCGGCTTCCCCTCCCGCCCGCTCCCCCGGCTCAGTACATGCTCAGCAGCTGCTCCACCGAGAGCTCACCGGCCGGGGCGCCGTCGGGCAGGGGCAGTTCGAACCAGACGGTCTTGCCGCGCGGTGTCCGCCTGGACCCCCAGGCCGCGCTCAGCAGTCCGACCAGTTGCAGCCCGCGCCCGCCCTCGTCGGTGTCGCGGGCCCGGCGCCGCCGGGGCTGGACGAGCCCCGCGTCCCAGACCTCGCACACGAGCGTACGGTCACGGAGCAGCCGGAGCCGGATCTCGCCCTCGCCGTACCGCAGGGCGTTGGTGACCAGTTCGCTGACGAGGAGTTCGGTGGTGTCCACCAGGTCGTCCAGGTCCCAGGCGAGCAGCTGGGAGCGGGCCAGTTCACGGGCGCGGCCCACGGAGCGGGGCTCGGGCGGCAGCCGCCAGTCGCCGACCGCCTCCACCGCCAGCCCCTGGACACGTGCCATCAGCAGGGCGATGTCGTCCTCCCCGTGCCCGGTGTCCAGGGTGCTCAGGACGTGGTCGCAGACGTTCTCCAGGGGCTGCTCGGGTGCGGTCAGGGCCGCGCGGAACGCCTGGAGCCCCTCTTCGAGCGGATGGTCGCGGGACTCGACGAGGCCGTCCGTGTAGAGGGCGAGGAGGGCGCCCTCCTTCAGCTCCACCTCGACCTCCTCGAAGGGCTCGCCGCCGACACCGAGCGGCATCCCCGGCGGTACGTCGAGAAGTTGGGCCGGCCGGCCCGGCTCGGCCACGAGCGGAGGGAGGTGACCGGCGTTGGCGAAGGTGCAGCGCCGGGTGACCGGGTCGTAGACGGCGTAGATACAGGTCGCCAGATAGACCTCGGACAGGTCCGCCTCGCGGGACTTGTGCGCGAAGCGGGAGGGCCACTGGGCTCCGCCGCCCCCGCCGAAGCCCCCGCCGCCGGGGGTGCCGAGCCCCCGGGCGACCTCGTCGAGGGCGGAGAGCACCTCGGCGGGTTCCAGGTCGAGGAGGGCCAGGGTCCGTACCGCGGTGCGCAGTTCGCCCATGGCGACGGCGGCCCGCAGCCCGCGGCCCATGACGTCACCGACGACCAGGGCCGTGCGGTGTCCGGGCAGTTCGATCACGTCGAACCAGTCGCCGCCGACCTCGGTGGCGGTGTTGCCGGGCAGATAGCGACAGGCGATGTCCAGGCCCGCGGCCTCGGGGTCGCCGGGCGGGAGGAGGCTGCGCTGGAGTATCAGCGCACGCTCGTGTTCGCGGCGGTAGAGACGGGCGTTGTCGATGCAGACGGCGGCGCGGGCGGCGAGTTCGGTGGCCAGCGCCCGGTCGCGCTCCCCGAAGGGTTCGCTGCCCTTCGTGCGGGAGAACTGGACGAGGCCGACGACGGTGTCGTGGGCGACCATCGGCACGGCGAGCGTGGACTGCACGAAGCCGAGGCCGTCGCCGGGAACGTCCTCGACGTGGCCGGTGCGCAGGGCGACGGCACACGGGGAACCGTAGGGGAAGCGGTGCACCGAGCCGAGTGCGGGAGACTTGTCGGCCGTCCCGGGGGCGGTGATGCCGGACACGGCGGCCGGCATCGCGTCGACGACGGCGCTGGCATGGGCCACCCTGCGCAGTTCGGCGGAGCCGCCGCCGGACTCGCCGTGCGGTGCGCCCCCGCTGCCGGGCGGGGCCTCGTCACCGGAGAGCAGTCCCTGGTACAGGTCGACGGAGGCGAGGTCGCAGAAGCCTGGGACGGCGACGTCGAGCAGCTCGCGAGCGGTGGTCTCCAGGTCGAGGGAGGTGCCGATACGGGCGCCCGCCTCGTTCAGGAGGGCGAGATTGCGTCGGGCGCTGGCCGCCTCGCGGGCGGCCGTCTGGCGGCGGGTGACATCGGTGGCCAGCCCGGCGATACCGACGGGCCGGCCCGACCCGCTGTGCACCCGGTACAGGTTCATGGACCAGTGGCGGCGGTCGGTGTCGCCCGGTGCGGTGCCGATCAGCTGGAGGTCGGTCACGGATTCGCCGGTCTCCAGGACCCGCTTCAGGGTGGCGGAGAGCCGCTCGGCCTCGGGCCGGGCGAGATAGTCGTCGACCGTACGGCCCCGGTGGTCGTCGGCGGCTCCGCCGAAGACCGTCGCGAAGCGCTGGTTGGCCCGGACGACGGTGAAGTCCGTGCCGAACAGTACGAAGCCGAAAGGAGATTGACCGAATATCGCCTGCGAGGCGGCGAGGTCCGTCTCGATGCGGCGCAGCGCCCGGACGTCCACGACGATACAGAGCGCGGCCCGTTCACCCGCTGCCGTCAGACTCGGCATGACATAGATCTCCGCCAGCCCGTGCGCACCGCCCTCACCCGGCATCCGGAACGGGACGAGTCCCGTCCACTCCTTGCCGTCGAGGATTTCGCCGACCCGCCGATGCCCCTCCGGGCGCAGCTCGGCGGGCATGAACGCATCGACCGGATCCCGGCCGACCGCCTCGTGCGAGGCCATGCCGAACAGACCGGCGGCCCGCCGGCTCCACTGCTCGATCAACCCGTCGGGCCCGATCGAGAACGAGGCGACCCTGATGTAGTCGTAGATCGAGCCAGGCGGGCTGCTCTGCCACACGATGTCGCCCGCTGTCCCAGGTATTTCGCTCACGCGACCGTCCCCTCCAGCTCACACACCGGACCGGTCCTGCACGCAGTATTCAGTACTACGGCCCCGACCGACACGGCGTTCACGATCACAGCAAGGTCTCGGTCCCTTTCAGCCAGGGTTCTGCCCGACCTCCGGTGATCGCTGCGCGTCTCCCCACTCCTAACCGGGGAGAGCCAGCTCGAACCACACCGTCTTGCCGTTCTTTCCGCGCCGGGTCCCCCAGCGACGTGCGGAACAAGCCACGAGCTGCAGCCCTCGGCCCCCTTCGTCGTCGGGTCCCGCACTGCGTTCGGTGGGTGGATCCGGAAGCGGATCAGAGACTTCCACGAGGAGTCCGTGGTGGGCGGACGGGGAACCGGTGACGCTCTCGGAACCGTTCCCGCCGACGTCTTCGAGGGCGCTCCGGCCGGACCCGCCGGAGCTACCGGAACCGCCGATTCCGCCGAGCCCCGACCCGGCGTACGCCCCGTCGGGGCTCGGCCGCACCAGGCGTACGCCGATGGGACCGGAGGCGTACCGCAGGGAATTGGTCACCAGCTCGCTGACGAGCAGCACGGTCACATCGCCGAAGACCTCGTCGAGCCCCCAGCCGCGCAACGCGTCGCGGACCGCATGCCGGGCGCTGCGCACGGACCCCGGCGCCGCCGGAAAGGCCCACTCGGCGCAGTCGCCTTCGGTATCGATCACGCCGATCACTTCCCAAGACCAGCAACGAGGGCGCACCCCCGCACAGAAGATTACTAACCGGCCCATACCCGATATACGGGCTGGACTATCCCGCATCATGATGTATGGGTCGTACGGGTGCATCACCGCAGGCAGACGGCCGTCGTCATGGGCGCGCGCGCATCCGGCGCGGCGTCACCGGCGTACGGGAATCCGGCGCGGCGTCACCGGCGTGCGGGAATCCGGCGGACGGCCTCCGCGACGGCGGGCCGGTCCTGGTCCAGCCAGTCGACCTGGTCCACCTCGTCGGGCGCGAGCCAGCGCAGTTCGTCGTGGTCCTCAAGCGGCCGGGGAACTCCGGACAGCAGGCGCACGGTCCAGACATGGAGTACGCATCCGGCCTTCAGCGGCCAGGCGCCCGGAATGCGCTCCAGCGCCTCCGTCTCCACACCGAGCTCCTCGCGGAGCTCCCGTACGAGCGCCTGCTCGTCGGTCTCGCCCGGTTCCACCTTGCCGCCCGGCAGTTCCCAGCGGCCGGCCAGCTCGGGCGGTGCGCTGCGGCGGGCGGCCAGCAGCCGCCCCTGGTCACAGACGGCTCCGGCCACCACCACAGAATCGTTCATACGGCGGAGCGTAGCCGCCCGCCGTCCCCACCCCGGTGCGGACCGATCCGGGCCGGGGCCGCTACGGCCGCGCGCGCCGGTCCATACGCTCCACCCAGTACAGCTGCTTGTGTCCTCGGGTGTCGAGGCCGTCCGCTATCCTCTGGGCCTCGTCCTGCGTGGCGTACCTGCCGACGCGGTAGCGATTGCCGTTGTCGTCCTGCCGTATCACCAGCCACGCCAGCACGGCACCGCTGTCGCTCATCGTGTCGCTCCCCCGCATTTCGCCCCTCTCCCCACCGGCGTGCACGTCTCTAAGGATCCCCAGGAAACCGCAGTACGCATATGCCCGAGCCTACGCCTGACCTTCACGCTGCGGAGGCGTCTTTACACAAAGAGATACACACCCGGACCTCGCGAGGGGGCGCATCCTCTCGGATGCGCCCCCTCGCGAGGTCCGGCCCGGTCAGCCGGCCGTTCCGCGCACGGTCGGCATCGGCATCAGGACCGGACCGGACGCCGGTTCCTTGCGGCAGACGTCACCGCATCCGTCGTCCAGCGAGCAGCACAGGGAGCAGATCGGTCCCGACCGCACCGGGCAGTCGGCGATGTCCGGCAGCTCGTAGGCGGTCTCACAGACCGCGCAGGTGTGGGTGGCGGTGATGTCGGGGACCTCGACGTCGGGTCCATTCACCGGGTTCGGGCGGGCCAGGCAGTACTTCCCCTTCGTCGCCCAGGCGATCAGCGGGCACAGGACCAGCGACGGTCCGGCCGCGATGAAGGCGAGCAGGGCCCCGCCGAGCTGTTTGGCGGCGCCGATGATCACCCAGCCGGGCCCGGCCGCGAGCACGGCGAGGTTCCACCGCCGCTTGTTGGCCTCCGTTCTGGCCGGCAGGAAGCGCAGATAGTCGGCCTGCTCGCCGATCTGGGCGATGAGTGAGAGCGCGACGCCCGTACCGAGCCCGAAGGCGACCCAGGAGAAGCCCGGACCGGCCCCTTCCGTGCCGCCGAAGGAGCCGAAGGCGCCCCAGGCGTCCGGGGCTTCGAAGGCGAGCACCACGAACGGCAGCACCATGCCGATGATCCACTGGTGAATCCGTAGGTGAAGACGATCGAGGCGCCGATCGCGAAGTCGGCGAGATACGCGATCCCGCCGAGCGCGGTGCCCACGACCGTGACGGGCGACCAGCGCCGGAAGGAGTGCGGGGCGTAGCGGGGCGAGTAGCCCTCGCGGCTCTCGTCCGCCGCGAGCCTCGCGTAACTGCGCGCGGGTGCGCCGGGGCCGACCTGGGGCCCCGCTTCCGGCACGTCGGCCGTCGTGGGGGTGGCGGTGTCCGTCATCGGTGACTTCCCGTTCGTCAGTCCGGTGTGTGGGGAACGAACGGGAAGTCAGGAGCCGGACATGACAAGTCACTGATGCCGGTCGTTGCCCGGGGGTTACGGGTTCCGAGGGGGCGTTAACTCGGCATCACGCGTGGCGGACGGGCCGTCCTGATATCGGTCACCCGACACAAGCGCCGTTCAGGCGGCACTTCCGCACCACTGCGGCGTCGCCCGGCGCGGGTGCCGGGGAGTCATTTGACCGGCAGATGGTACGCAACTCGGTAGCGGTCGGCCGGAATCACGACGTCCGCCGTCTCGACGGCTCGTCCCGACGCGTAGTACGTCCGCCCGATCACCATGACCACATGGCCCGGTACGCCGCCGAGCGCCAGGAGCTCCTCCGCCAGCCCCGGGCGTGCGCCGACCTCTTCGGCCACGTTGTCCACGACGACGTCGATCGCCGCCATCCGGTCGACGACCCCGCAGCCGCCCAACGGGCCCTCCTCCGGCAGCATCACCGGCGTACGCCCGGTGACGGCGAGCGGCTCCCAGGAGGTGGAGAGCATCATCGGCTCACCCGCCTCGCGGAAGACGTAGTGCGTACGCATCACCCGGTCGCCCTGCTCGATGCCGAGCCGTTCGGCGATCTCCGCGCTCGCCTCCTCCTGCTCGCTGCGCGACTCCCAGGTCCCGCGCACCCCGTCCGCCGTCTGTTCCTGGCGGAACGGGCTGGCCCCGGCGCCCGGCCGGTAGCCGGAGCGGGCGATCGGACGCGGCACGGGACGCTCGCGCACATACGTGCCGGAACCGGAGCGCCCCTCGACCAGCCCCTCGGCCATGAGCACCTTCCGCGCCTCCAGGGCGACGGTGTCCGATACCCCGTACTCCTCGCGGATACGGGCCTGCGACGGCAGGCGCGTATGGGGCGGCAGCGCGCCGTTGACGATCTTCTCTCTGAGATCGCTCGCCACGCGCAGATAGGCGGGCTGCTCACCGAAAGTCACAGGCCACTCCCAACAGGTTGACAGTCTGCAACAGACTGGCAACCGTGGGTTGTGGACCGCAAGCAATGGCCAAAGTTTCACTCGAAGTGATGATTTGGCGGCGCCCATTGCATATTTCGAACATGAGCGCCACAGGGGTCTCGGCCTTCCTCTGCCCCCGATTTCCCCCTGCGACACGATCCGGACGATCGGTCATCACCAAACCCTTGACCGCTTTTGGTCCAGACCAATAACTTCCTGTGCACGGCACAGCACGGCACAGCACGGCTCTCGCACTCTCCAGCCGCATCCCCAGCTCCAGTTCACGCACAGGAACGAGCCTCATGCGTCGAAGAACCCTGTCCAGAATGACCGTTGCCGCCTGCGCCCTCACGCTGCTGGCAGGCATCGCGCCCGCGGCCACGGCCGGCGCCGACCGCTCCGGCGACCGCCCCTCCGACAGCGGCACGGCGGGCGACGCCGACCGCGCCCAGGGGCACCACCGCCCCGCGTACAGGAGCGTCGGCTACTTCACCCAGTGGGGCGTCTACGGGCGCGACTTCCAGGTCAAGGACCTGGACACGAGCGGCACCGCGGCCAAGCTCACCCACGTCAACTACGCCTTCGGCAACGTCAGCGCCGACGGAAAGTGCTTCACCGGCAATGTGCCGGGTCAGTCCGACGCCTGGGCGGACTACGCCCGTCCGCTGGACGCGGCGGGATCGGTGGACGGCGTCGCCGACACCGACACCCAGCCCCTGGCGGGCAACTTCAACCAGCTGCGCGAGCTCAAGGCCAAGCACCCCGGCCTCAAGGCGATGGTCTCGCTGGGCGGCTGGAGCTGGTCCACCCACTTCTCCGACGCGGCCCGCACCGCGGCCTCCCGCAAGGCACTCGTCTCGTCCTGCGTCGACCTGTACATCAAGGGCAATCTGCCGGTGGACGGGGCCCGCGGCGGCGACGGGGCCGCGGCCGGTCTCTTCGACGGCATCGACATCGACTGGGAGTGGCCCGGCTCCGAGGGCAACACCGGCACGGTCTTCCGCCCCGAGGACAAGAAGAACTTCACCGCGCTGGTGCACGAGTTCCGCAAGCAGCTCGACGCCTACGCCAGGACTTCCGCCAAGGCCACGAGGGCCACCGAGGGCAAGGGCAAGGGGCACGGCCACACGCCCCGGCCCCGGCACTACGAGCTGTCGGCCTTCGTCCCCACCTCCCCCGCCAAGATCGACGCGGGCTTCGACGTCCCGCGCATCATGCGGGACTTCGACTTCGTGAACCTTCAGGGTTACGACTTCCACGTCTCCGGGGAGAAGACCACCGCCCAGCAGTCCGCGCTGTACGCGAAGGGCGACCACAGCGTCGACCAGACCGTGCGCGACTGGATCAGGCGCGGTGCCCCGGCCCGCAAGCTCGTCGTGGGCATGCCGTTCTACGGGCAGGGCTGGACCGGGGTGACGGGCGGCGGCGACGGCCTCGGCCGGCCGGCCGCGGCACCGGCGCCCGCCACGTACGCCGCCGGTTACGAGGACTACAAGGCCCTCAAGAAGCTGGCCGGCTCCGGAACGTACACGCTCCATCGGGACACCCGTAACGGCCACGCTTGGCTGTTCGACGGCACCACCCTGTGGACGTACGACGACCCCCAGGTGCTGCGCACCAAGGCCGCGTACGTACGGAACCGCGGGCTCGGCGGCGCGATGTTCTGGTCGCTGGACGGGGACACGGAGAACGGCGAGCTGATCACCGCCGTCGACCGCGGCCTCAACCGCCGCTAGCCCGGCCGGACAGTCGGGCCCTGTCCGGACCGATCCGGACAGAGACGGACAGGGGTGCGGGGCGGTCGCGTGATGCGACCGCCCCGCACTCGTCATTTCTTCACTCACTCATGCACTTACTTGCCGTCTCCGCTTCCACCGCGGCGGCCGGACACGTGTCAGAACTGCAGCGCCCAGGTGTTGATCCGCCCGGTGTCCGCGGACGCGTTGTCGCTGACCCGCAGCTTCCAGATGCCGTTGGCCACCTCGGAGGACGCGTTCACCGAGTAGGTGGTGTTCACGTTGTCGGTGCTGCCGCCCGTCCCGTACGCCTTCAGGTTGTAGACCGAACCGTCGGGCGCGACCAGGTCGATCTTCAGGTCGCCGGAGTAGGTGTGCGTGATGTTGACCGGCACGCTCAACGCGGCGGGAGCGTTGCCGCTGATGCCCGTGACGGTGACCGGCGCCTCGACCGTGGCGTTGTCGGCGATCGCGTAGCCGGTGGTGTTCTCGAACTTCTTGCCGGGCGGCGTGGTGGTGCCGGTGCCGACGTTCAGCAGCCGGTTGGGGGAGCCGGTGCCCGGGTTCGTCACCACTCCGGTGCTCGCCGCCGCGACCAGACCGGCGGAGACCTGCGCCGGGGTCTCGCCCGGGTGGTCGGCGAGGTAGAGGGCTGCCGCACCGGCCACGTGCGGGCTCGCCATCGACGTACCGGAGATGGTGTTGGTGGCGGAGTCGCTGGTGTTCCACGACGAGGTGATCGAGGAGCCCGGCGCGAAGATGTCCACCACGGTGCCGTAGTTGGAGAAGCTGGAGCGGGCGTCGGTGCTGGTGGTGGAGCCGACCGTGATGGCCTCGCCGACGCGCGCCGGGGACTTGGTGGAGGCGTCGGTCGACTCGTTGCCCGCCGCGACGGCGTAGGTGATGCCGGACGCGATGGATTTGCGCACGGCGGCGTCGAGCACGGAGTCCGCTCCGCCGCCGAGGCTCATGTTGGCGACGGCCGGCTTGACGGCGTTGGCCGTCACCCAGTCGATGCCCGCGACGACCTGGTCGGTGGTGCCGGAGCCGCTGTTGTCGAGGACGCGGACGCCGACGATCTTCGCCTTCTTGGCGACGCCGTACGACGACCCGGCGACGGTGCCCGCCACGTGCGTGCCGTGGCCGTGCCCGTCCTGCGCGGTGTTGTCGTTGTCGATCGCGTCGTAGCCGTTCGAGGCCCGGCCGCCGAAGTCGCCGTGGCTGATCCGTACACCGGTGTCGATGATGTACGCGGTGACGCCCTCGCCCGCCTTGTCGGGGTAGGTGTAACTCTGGTTCAGCGGCAGGGTCTTCTGGTCGATCCGGTCCAGGCCCCAGGAGGGCGGCGAGGGCTGGGTGCCGGAGATCCTGAAGGTCCGGTTCTGCACGACGGACGCGACGGCCGGGTCGGCGGCGAACTTCCTCGCCTCGGCGGCCGAGAGCTCGACCGCGTAGCCGTTGAGGGCCGAACGGTAGGTCCTCTTGATCTCGGCGCCGTACTCCTCGGCCAGTGCCTTGCCGCGTGCGGAGCCCGCGTCGGGAGCCGACTCGTCGAGAGTGACGATGTAGCTGCCGCTGATCGCGCCCGGGGCGCCCGCGTTCTCGATCACGCCTTCCGCCGCGCGCTCGGTCGCGGTGGCCGGGAAGGCCGCCGCGGTGGAGAGAGCGAGGGCGGCACCGGCTATCACGCTCGCCGCGGCGAGTCTTCGACGGGCGTGCGGGGTGTGACGCGTGGCTGACATGTGAGGGGTCCTCCTCATGGGCGGGTGCTGGTGGGGGCACTGGAGCCGGACAACGGATCCAGTCAGGGACATGACAAACCAGACAACGGGGCGCCACGTTCTCCGCGCCACCCGTGAACGGCCTGCCGTGCTGCCAGGCGAAACTTTGACCGATCCATGGCAAACCCACAAGGGTGCCTTGGGGCGCGCCATGCATTCGACATTCATCTGCCATCCGCCTGACATGCTGGCGGGCATGACCATGTATCTCTGCCCGCAGGACGGGACCCGCACCGCCGACACCGATCTGACCTGGTGCTGCCCGGTCTGCCAGGGCCCCTGGGACCTCGACTTCGACCCGCTGCGGGCGCCGGCCGGGCTCTCGCTCAACTCCCTTGCCGGGCGTGTTAATTCACTGTGGCGTTACGAAGAGGTACTGCCCCTCTCCTCCCCCGCGGTCTCCCTCGGCGAGGGCCGCACCCCTCTCGTCCCGCTCACGGACACCGTCTCGGCCAAACTCGACTTCCTGATGCCGACGCTCTCGTTCAAGGACCGCGGCGCGGT
Organism: Streptomyces sp. TSRI0281; assembly: GCF_001905125.1. GTDB lineage: Bacteria > Actinomycetota > Actinomycetes > Streptomycetales > Streptomycetaceae > Streptomyces. The sequence continues at coordinate 332,387 of NZ_LWLE01000001.1, forward strand.
GATGCTCGCGGAACTCGCCCGTCGGCTGAACCCCGCCCGCGTCGTCGCGGACAGCAGCGGCAACGCGGGCACGGCCGTAGCCGCCTACTGCGCACGGGCCTCCCTGCCCTGCACGGTGTACGTCCCCGAAGGGACCTCCGCGAAGAAGACCGAACAGATCCGGGCCCACGGCGCCCGGCTGGAGACCGTCCCCGGCGACCGGGAGGCCACGGCGCTGGCGGCCCGCGCCGCCGCCGACGAACCCGGCACCTTCTACGCCTCGCACGTCTTCAACCCGTACTTCCTGCACGGCACGAAGACGTACGTGTACGAACTGTGGGAGGACCTCGGCGGCCGGCTGCCGGACGCGATCGCCGTCCCCGTCGGCAACGGCACCCTGCTCCTCGGCGCGGCCCTCGCCACCGCCGAACTCCACGCCCTGGGCCTCATCGAGCGGCGCCCGGCTCTGATCGCCGTCCAGGCGGAGGCGGTCTCCCCGCTGGCCTCGGCGTTCCACGCGGGCGCGCGGGAGCTGCCCGCCGCCACCACCGACATGGCCCCCACCCTCGCGGAGGGCATCGCCATCCCCCGCCCGCCGCGCGCCCGCCAGATCCTCGCGGCCGTCCGCGCGTCGGGCGGCACCTTCCTCACCGTGTCGGAGGACCGGATCCGGGACGCCCAACTGGACCTGGCGGCACGGGGGTTCTACGTGGAGACGACCGGGGTTGCCTGTTGGGCGGCGGTGGGCGGCTGGACGGACCGCAGCGTCGTCGTACCGCTGTGCGGCGCGGGCCTCAAGACGGGGCTGGCAGCACCGCGCGAGTGACGGAGCGAGTGGGGCGCCGGGAGCGAGCGGGGCGCCGGCCGGTCGGTCCGGTACACATCCCGCAAGGACGCGCCCCCGCGTGCGTCCCGTACGCGTAGCGCCGTACGCGTAGTCCCGTACGCGTAGCGCCGTACGCGTAGCGCCCGATGAAGCCCCCTCCACTGCTCCGCTCCTCCGCTCCTCTGCTCCATCCGGCGCTTCGTCGTGCGGCCGTGGGCCGATCGCGCGCGCCGCGCACCCGCCCGCGCCACCGTCTTCCCTACCTTCGTACGGTGAGCCTCTCGCGCATCCCTCTCCTCGCCTCCTTGGCCGCGGCCGCCCTGATCGCGCCGCTGCCGCCCCTCTCGTACGCGGCGGAACTCCCGCACGGCGCCGCCCCGCCCCCGGCCTGCGGCCGGACGGGTGATCAGGACGCCTCCTGGGCGCCGACGTCCACCCGCTTCGGTGAGGCCGAGAGCTACGACCCCTATGTCGGCAACGGTTATCTCGGACACCGGGTACCCGCGACCGGCGCCGGATACGACGCCCGGGGCGAGAAGACCGGCTGGCCCCTGTACACCCCCCGCTACGACGGCGCCTTCGTCTCCGGGCTGTACGCCAGGGAGAAGGGCACCGCCGAGGGCCGCGAGGTCATCGCCGCGCTGCCGAGCTGGACGACCCTCGACGTGCGCGTCGGCGAGGAGACCTACGGCACCGGCACACCGGCCGGCCGGATCTCGGACTACCGCCAGACCGTGTTCCTGGCCTGCGGACTGGTCCGTACGTCGCTGCGCTGGACCACCGCCGACGGCCGGGCGACCGACCTGACGTACGAGGTGCTGGCCAACCGCTCCGATGTGCACACCGGCGCCGTACGCCTGCGCATGACCCCGCACTGGAGCGGCACGGCGACCGTCACCGGACGGCTGGACGAGCGGGGCGCACGCCGGGTCACGGTCGCCGCGGACGGCACGTTCCGCACCCTGGGCACCGGGACGGAGGGGGCCATCGCGCAGACCATGCGGCGCGGCGCGGGCGTCGTGGAGACGCTGCGGCCGGAGTCCGGGAAGCTCCCGCGGCCCACTCCGGTACGTGACGGTGCCACGTACACCTTCGAGAAGTACGTCGGCGTCGACACCACGCTCACCTCCCGCACCCCGCTGACGTCCGCCCGCGACGCCGCGCACCGCGCGGCCCGGCGCGGCTGGGCGGGTGTCCTCGCGGAGAACGCCGCGGCGTGGCGGCGGGCCTGGGCCTCCGACGTGAGCGTGCCGGGCCGCCCCGAACTCCAGGGATGGCTGCGCTCCGCACAGTACGGACTGCTCGCGAGCAGCCGTACCGGCTCCTCGGACAGCATCGCCCCGGCCGGTCTGACCAGCGACAACTACGCGGGCATGGTGTTCTGGGACGCCGAGACCTGGATGTACCCCGGACTGCTGGCCACCCGTCCCGAACTCGCCCGTTCGGTCGTCGAGTACCGCTACCGCACGCGCGACGCCGCCCGCGCGAACGCGAAGAAGCTCGGTTACGAGGGCCTGTTCTACCCCTGGACCAGCGCGAGCAAGGGCCTGCTCGACTCCGAGTGCCAGAGCTGGGACCCGCCGCACTGCCTGACCCAGAACCACCTCCAGGGCGATATCGCGCTGGCCGTCTGGCAGTACTACCTGGCCACCGGCGACCGCGACTGGCTCGCGACGCGCGGCTGGCCGCTGCTCAAGGGCATCGCCGACTTCTGGCGGTCGCGTGCCACCGAGAACAGCGACGGCAGCTACTCCGTGCGGAACGTGGCGGGCCCGGACGAGTACAGCAACGGGGTCACCGACGGGGTCTTCACCAACGCGGTCGCCGTCACCGCCCTGCGCCACGCGACCCGCGCCGCCGAACTCCTCGGTCACCCGGCGCCCGCCGCCTGGGCGCGGGTCGCGGACGGTCTCCGTATCCCGTACGACGCGGAGCGGAAGATCTTCCTCCAGTACGCGGGTTACCGCGGCTCGACCATCAAGCAGGCGGACACGGTGCTGCTGATCTATCCGCTGGAGTGGCCGATGGAGCCGGGCGCGGCCGCCGCCACGCTCGACTACTACGCCGCCCGGACCGATCCGGACGGCCCTGCGATGACCGACTCGGTGCACGCGATCGACGCCGCCACGATCGGGGCCGCGGGCTGTGCGACGTACACCTATCTCCAGCGCGCCGTGCGCCCCTTCGTCCGCGGGCCGTACGCCCTGTTCTCCGAGGCGCGCGGCGAGAAGTCCGGTGCGCAGGACCCTCTTTCGGGTTTCCCCGCCGAGGATTTCCTCACCGGCAAGGGCGGCTTCCTCCAGGTGTTCACGCACGGCCTGACCGGGCTACGGCTGCGGGAGGACGGGGTGCGGCTCGACCCGATGCTGCCGCCGCAGCTTCACGAGGGCGTCACGCTGACGGGCCTGCACTATCAGGGCCGTACGTACGACGTGGCCATCGGCGCCCGGACGAGCACGGTGCGGCTGACCTCGGGGACCCCGTTCACCGTCCACACCCCGACGGGCCCGCAACGGCTGTCCACCACCCTCACCCTGCCGACCCGCCGCCCCGACCTGACCCCGACGGCCGACGCGGCACGCTGCCGCCCGGCGACGGCCACCTCCGAAAGCCCCGGCCTGTACGCGGAGGCGGCGGTGGACGGCAGCCCGGCGACGTTCTGGTCGCCCGCCGGGGCGACGGGCTCCCTGACGGTGGACCTGGGGCGGGAGCACCGGGTCACCTCCGTCGTACCGGACTGGAGTGACGTACCGCCCGTCTCGCACCGCCTGGAGACCTCGCTCGACGGCCGGTTCTGGCGGCCGTACCTGGCCGGGGACAATGCCCGGAAGGTACGGGTGACGGTCACCTCGGACGACGCGGACAAGCCTGCGGGAATCACCGAACTCCGGATCGGCACGACGCGCTGACCACGGACGCGGCAGGCGCGGGCGCGCCTTCCCGACCGGTTCCTCGATGTGCGGCGGGTGTGCCGGGGGCGCGGAAACCCCTGGCACACCGGCCGGCCCGTGAACAGGACTGCACGGGTGACCGACCGCTGCCTCTGCCCCTGCCCCTGCTGCGGGCACCGCGTGCTCGACGACATACCCGGCTCGTACGAGATCTGCCCGGCCTGTTTCCGCGCTGCCCGCCGTTTCCTCACCCGCTCGGTCAGCGGCGGAGGCGGACCACGACGGCATGGGGGATCCAGGCCACAACGGTGCCCACGGTGGCCGTCATCAGAGCCAGACGGAACTGGCCGAGGTCGGGGACCGGGGTGCACGGGGTACCGCCCGGGACGAGGCAGCCCGACACGACCTCCACCAGCACCACCCAGACCAGCATGCCGAGCAGCCCCGCGCTGTACGCGGCCACGGCACCCCTGGCCAGCGGGAGCGGAGCGTAGCCCCGGCCGGCCCACAGCGCCGCCGCCGACTGCCCGGCGACCAGCACCCCGAGCACGCTCAGCTCGGAGCCGGGGATGCCGATCAGCAGGGGCAGCACTCCCAGCACGGCGGCGGCCGGCGCGACCGGGATTCCGAAGCGGACGAGAAAGCCCGGCGGCGGTCCCGGTGGGCCGAACCCCGTGAAGGTGTGCCGGGCGCCGCGACGCCATGACACGTACTGGCCGACCAGCGGCGCCACCGCGGCCGTCAGGACCACCGGCATCACCACGGACAGCCCTTCGGCGAGCGCCAGGTAGCCGGTACCGCCGATGAAGACCACCGCGCCCGGCAGCGTGGGCGCGATGAACACCGCCGCGTACAGCGTCATCGTCGGAAGCGTCACCAGGAAGCCGAACACCGGCAGCAGCCCGGCCGCGCACAGGCCCAGCACCGCCCACAGCACCCGGCGCGGCCGGCGCCCGCGGGCCAGGACCGGTCCCCATGCCCCGGCGACCAGCACCAGCCACCGCAGGAGGGCCCAGCCGCACCCGGCCGTCAGCGCCAGGTACGGGATCGCCAGTGACATCCCTTGCCCGCCCACCGACACCAGGTTGAAGGCCCACGCCGGGGACACCAGCAGAAAGACGCCGAAGCCGAGGCCGAGGCCCAGGCCGGCCTGCCGGGTCCGCGCCGGGGTGAGGGCACCCGGTGTGTACGCCACCACCTGCCACACCACCGTCCCCGCCGCGCCCACCAGCAGGCCCCCGGACAGGACCGTTGCCACGAGCTCCGTCACCCACCCGGTGCGGCTGCCGCCGCCGATCGGCCCCAGCCGCACCGTCCCGTGCAGGAAGGCCGCGGCTGCCCCGACCGCCCACATGTCCCAGAAACCGATCCGGCACAGGCTGCGGTGGTCGGCCAGCGCCGTGAGCCGCCGGGCGGCGGACGGATGGACGCTCAGCAGCTCCCGCAGACCCGGCCCCGGTCCCGGCCCCGGCACCGGTCCCGTGGCCGTGGCGCCGGTTCTGCCCGGCCGGCTCGGATCCTCGGGCCGGCCGCCGAAGAGCCTGGACAGGCCGTCCGCGGAGCCCTCCCATTCCGTGACCCTCGCATCGGCGTACAGCTCACGGCTGCGCAGCACCGCGTTCTTCAGCAGAGTCACCAGCACGGCGAGCAGCGGCAGTTGTACGCCGAAGGCCAGGACGGGGGCCGCGAGTGCGGCGGATCCCAGGTAGAGGGAGGCCGGGGCCCCGATGGCGGTGAGGACGAGGAGCGTCGGCATGCTCGCCCGCCACAGGATCAGGGTGAGGAAGGCGATGTCCAGGTCCCGGTTGCGGATATGGGCGAGTTCATGGAAGACGATGCTCCGGAACGCCGCCCGGTCGCGGGTGTACAGGGTGAGGAGTCCTCCGCTCAGCAGCACGCGGCGCTGCCCCACCCGCCCGAAGGCCAGGGCATGCACCGCCGGGTTCAGTGGCTCGGTGAGGAAGGAGACCCGGGCACGCACACCCGACTCTTCGAGCAGGCCCGCCAGATACACCGACAGTTCCGGCATCCCGGTGAGCGGGCGGTAGCCGCGCCGCCGGGTCCGCCAGCCCGGGAGCACGGCATGGACGGCGAGGAGTGCCAGCAGCAGGCCGGCCGAGATGGCCGCGGTGACCAGCAGGCTCGCCCCGGCGCGTGGGTCCTCGCAGTCCGAGAACTGGGCCTCGGCGGGGATGCGGACGCCTGGGTCCGAGCCGCGCTCGCGGGCTGCTTCCTCCGTCGCCAGGGCCTGGCAGGTCTGGTAGTCCTGCACCTCTTCCCACCGCACCGCGGACAGGAGGACGGACGAGGCACCGTTCACCAACAGCGCCGACATGGCGGCCATGGCGGCGATCAGTAGCCCGAAGCGCACCGAGGTGCCGGAGGGAAGGGCGAACGGGCCGGGAAGACCACGCGCGGGAACCGACGCCGTACGCGTCACCGAGCGGCCTCGGCCGACCCGTCTCCGCCGGGATCACTGCCGCCCGGGGCGCTGCCGGCCGGGTCCCTGTCGGCCGGGTCGCTGTCGGCTGGATCGCAGCCACCCGGGGCGCTGCCGCGCGGGCCGTTACCGCGCGGGTCACCGTCGGCCGGATCGCAGCCACCCGGGCCGATACCGCGCGGGCCGTTACCGCGCGGGCCGTTACCGCGCGGGCCGTTACCGCGCGGGTCACCGTCGACCGGATCGCAGCCACCCGGGCCGTTACCGCGCGGGTCACCGTCGGCCGGGTCGCAGCCACCCGGGCCGATACCGCGTGGGTCACCGTCGACCGGGTCGCCATCACCGGGATCACTGCCGCTCCGGCCGCTACGGCCCGGGGCACCACCACCCGGCTCTTCCTGGGACAGCGTGGCGAGTTCCGCGACGATCCCGTCCGCGATGGCCAGCGCCTCCTGCTCGGGGACCCGCCACCGGATCGCTGCCCGCGCGGCCACTTCGCGCAGCTGGGCCAGCTGCTCGGCGGTCAGCCGCTCCACCCGCGCGGGGCCCTCCGATGGCTCCGCGTCCCGCCGGGTACGACGGCGCAGCAGCCGCGGCACAAGCCGGTTCCGGGTGGTGTCCACCACGTGCGCGGAGGCCTGCTGCGCGAGGTGGTCCAGGACCTGAACCGCTGCCGCGAGAGCCGCCGTGCTGATGACCATGGCCACCGCCTCAAGGCCGATCGCGAGCGGCTCCCGGCGGTTGACGGGCCACTGCCTGGCCTGAGCCGGGGCACGGTGAAAGGCATCGGCCGTCAACGGGAATTGCGCCAGCTCGTGCGGAGCCGTCAACTCCACCGCACGGCGGGCCAGTCCGGTCGCCATCGCACAGTCGTAGCGGCCGTTGCGATCGTCGCGGCCACCTGCCCCCCGATATCCACGCATGCCCTCGGACGCCTCCCCCGGTCGCGCCACAGGTCCATCAAGTACGCATCATGTCAGGGTAGTTACTGATCCGTCAGATGTTGGCCGGGTACGCCCCGAAGTAACTTGCCACCGACCGAAGAACGATGGGCGGCGCCTCGCGCCCCCCGCCGCGGAGGTCCGGCCCCCGACCCCCGGCCCCCGTGGCCGACGTACAGAACCAGCCGTATCTGACCTCTTGTCACCCAGATCGTTTCTGCCTACCTTCTGGATCAGCACCTTGACTCAGCGGGCTCACCGGCCCCGGCCGGTCACGTCCCGCACCATCAGCACATGCTCGACGAGACACGGAGGCGTCACATGCCCATAGCCATGCTGGAACTCCCGAAGGTCGACCAATTCCGCGACGCGGGACCGCTGGAACTCGATGACGAGGCAATCGTGTTCGAGGACGACGACCGAAGCGACCGCGAGCACACGGCGTGTCTCTCCGACCCGTGGGTCACCGCCACCACCCGCTTCAGCTGCGACAAGAACTCCTAGCGGTGGCCGAGTCCATCGCCGGCCCCGGCGGACCGTCGGACGACACCTGGTCGTACCTGAACGATCCGCGGATGCCGGCGGTGGACCACGGCTGGAAGCTGCACATCTCGGCCCGTCCCGGCGATCTGGAGGACGTGACCGCTCTCGTACTGCCGGTGCTGCGGCGGCATGTCTGTCACGCGAAGTTCGCCAGGGATGCGGAGACGCTGCGGGCCATCAATTCCGGGGTGTCGAGCGCGGGCGTCGTCGGCAAGGCGATCACGGTCTACCCGCCGCCCGGCGCCATTGTCGAGATCGCCGGGGAACTCGTCGCCGTACTGCGCGGCCGGGAGGGTCCACAGGTCGTCAGCGACCGGCGTGTTGATCCGCAGGCCCCCGTCTACTACCGCTACGGGCCCTTCACGGGCGACTACCGGACCGGCCGGAGCGGGCGGCTGGAGTCGGTCATGGCCGGACCGGACGGGCAGGTCTTCGACGGACTGGCCGACGGCTCGTACCGATGCCCGCCCTGGGCCGAGGACCCCTTCGCGAGCGAATCCGGACGCGGCGGCAAACGGCCCTCACGCGGATTAGGCGGCGGACGCTACGCGGTGACCGTCGGCATCGTGCGCAAGCCGCAGGGGAACGTCTACCGCGCTGTCGACCGGCTTTCCGGGCGGCCGGTGGTGGTCAAGCAGGCGAGGGCCTTCGTGGCCGAGGACGAGTCCGGTACGGACACCCGTGACCGGCTGCGCAATGAACGTACGGTCCTTGAGGCACTGGACTCCGTCGCGGGTGTACCCCGCGGGCTGGACTATTTCCGGCACCGTACGGACGAGTACCTGGTGATGAGCAGCTGCGGCGAACGGGACCTGCGCCGGGATGTCCAGGACAACGGCCCCTACCGGGACGACGACGCTCACGCATCGCGCACGCTTTCCGGTCTCGCCACCGGGCTGCTGCGCATAGTGGACGACATCCACGGCCGGGGCGTGGTCGTCCGCGATCTCAAGCCCAACAACGTGGTCCTCGACGACGCGGGGCGCTGCCACGTGATCGACTTCGGGATCAGCGAGCTGGCCGGCGTCGGCCCGAGCGGCGCGACCCCCGGCTACAGCGCACCGGTTCTGCGTAAAGCGGGACCGGCCGAACCCGCCGACGACTACTACGCGCTGGGCGCGACCCTGTTCTTCGCCGCCACCGGCCTGGACCCGGTGATCGTGGACCCCGACTCCGCGGTGAACCGGGAGCGGACCCTCGACGGCCTGGCATGGGCGCTGCCCGGCCACGGTCACCGGGAGATGCGGGCATCGATCGCCGGGCTGATGAGCTTGGACGCGGCCGTACGCACCACGGGCGCCGCCCGGCTCCGCACCGGGGCGGCCCGTGCGTCCGGACCATCCCGGCGGCCCCGGCCGCCCCGGCTCGACGACGGCCTGCTCCAGGAGATCATCGAGCACACGACCGCGTTCTGCGCCGACGAGGCACGCAGGATCGCGGACCCGGTACTGGCCGCCCGCTCGCACATCCCGACGCCGATCGATGTCTACGGCGGCAGCTCGGGACTGGGACTGGAACTGCTCCAGCATCTCCACCGCCCCCGGGTGCGCGAGACGGTCGACGCACTGGCGCGGTGGACGGCGGAACAGTCCCGGACCATGTCACCGGGCTTCTACTCGGGCCGCACCGGCGTCGACGTATTCCTCGCGGAGGCACATACGGCGACGGATACGACAGCGCCGTACGTGCACGACTCCACCCACTCCACCCACCCCGCCCTGCCCGCCCGGACGCCGGGCGGCGGACCGCCGGAAGCGGACCTGATCGAGGGCACCGCCGGAATCGGCCTCGGCCGGCTCCGGCTCGCCCGGCACGCCCTCGCGGCAGGCGACCGCCATGCCGCCGACCGGCACCTCGCCATCGCCACCGAATGCGCGCGGATGTGGACGTCAGGCGAAGCCCGGCTGACGCCCGCCGGCTCCGGCACACCGGGCGACGCCGCACTCCGCGAAGGCTTCGCACACGGGGAGGCGGGCGTCGCCTATTTCCTGCTCGAATACGGCAGCGCGACGGGCGACCCGGCCGCCATCGCCGGATCCAGGGAGGCCTGCGCACGCCTCGCCTCGGTCACACCCGGCATCATCACGGCGGCGACCGAACCACGGGCGACTCGCCGCTACGGCTCATGGTGCCGCGGCCTCGCCGGAATCGGAGCCGTACTCGTCCGGTCCGCCGCCCGCCTCGACGAACCCGACCACCTCGCCCTCGCGGAACAGGCCGCCCGCACCTGCGCCGCACTGGCACCGCGCATGCCGCTGGTCACGCAGTGCTGCGGGCTGGCGGGAGTCGGCGACTTCCTGCTGGACATGGCGAAAGCGTCCTCATCCGCGTCCGAGGAGTTCCGGGACACCGCCGAAACCGTCGCGATGATCATCCTGAGCCGCAGCGGCGGCACCCGGCCCCACCCCGTATTCCCGGACACCGGCCTGACCGGCCCGAGCGCCACCTGGGCCGGCGGCTCCGCCGGAGTCCTCGGCTTCTTCAGACGCCTGCACGACGGGGGCGGCCCCCGCCTCGGCCTGCTCGACTGACCGCTCACACTCCCCTGAAGGCAGCCTGGAGGTCAGTAGTAATAACGAGCCGCGAGGATGACGATCTCCTTGTCCGTGACCAGATAGACGAGACGATGCTCGTCATCGATCCGCCGCGACCAAGCACCGGGCAAGTGGTACTTCAACGGCTCAGGCTTACCGATCCCCACAAAGGGGTCCCGCTTGACGTCCTCGATGAGTTTGTTGATCCGAGCAAGCATCTTGCGGTCGTTCCTGAGCCAGGACGTGTAGTCCTCCCAGCCCTGATCCTCGAAGACCAGCCTCACGCGGCCCCCGCAGCAGGACCCGCCACATCCGGATCAATCAGCTCGCGCTCAGACACGTTGATGTTGCCCAGAGCGTTCTCGTATGCCTTGAGCAGTCTGCGGGCGTTCGCAGGCGAGCGCAGCAGGTACGAGCCCTCGCGCAGCGACGCATAGTCCTCAGCCGAGACGAGCACGGCATTGCCGTGCTTGGAGACGATCTCGATGGCCTCGTGATCGTCATTGACCTTCTTGATCAGCGGAAAGAGAGCCTTGCGGGCTTCGCTCGCGGTTATGGACATGACCTGACCCCTTCCATCAAGTGGTACCTAATAACGTACCACTTCGATACCTGCAACGAGACCGAAGAGCTCATGAAGGGGCAGGCGCCCCAGCGCGGGAAACAGCCAGGGGTCCGACTCCGAAGAGACGGACCCCAACTGAACCGCACATCTACCCGGACACCGGCGAGGCGCCGAGCCACCCGCTCACACGTTGAAGCGGAACATTCAGTACAGGGCTCTTACCTGCGGAAACGCCGACTCCGAAGATTCCATCCAGCACGCATCCAGCACAGTGAAAAGTCATCCAGTACAACCTGAGATCCATCCGAGGCCATCAGCCATTGTGTACACATGAGACATTCGGTACCTTTGAGCGTATGACGCAGATGCCTATAGAGTCCATCCGCGACGTCCGCGCGCACTTGGCCGAGGTCGTCGAACGCGCCGATCGCGACGACACTCCCACAGTCATCACGCGACGAGGCAAAGAAGTCGCCGCCGTCGTATCGATCGAGGTGCTCCGCAAGTACCAGGAATGGGAAGAGCGCGAGATCAACCGCCTCATCGACGAGCGCCTGGCGACCCGGCCGGTCGGCATTCCGATCGAGGACGTCATGAAGGAGACGCTGGCGCGAAGTGAGTGAGTACCGCACCGTCTTCCACCCGGAAGCCCGAGCCGAACTCCGCAAGGTTCCGCGCGACGCCGCGCTCCGCATCCTGACCAAGCTGACGGAACTGGAAACCAACCCGTTCGGCTTCAACACCACCGCGCTCGTTTCCCAGCCCGAGCGCCGCCGCCTCAGAGTCGGCGACTACCGCGTCATCTACACCGTCGACAACGGCGAACTGATCGTGTGGGTCATCCGCGTCGGACACCGCTCCACGATCTACGACACCTGAATCATCCTGACGGGCAATCAGAATATCCAGCACCCATCCAGCACGGGAAAACGAAGGGGTCCGCCTCCGAGGAGGCGGACCCCTTTCGACCTGCACGCTTGACGAATTACCTAACGTAAAGCATTGACACGACTACACGTTGAAGCGGAACTCCACCACATCGCCGTCCTGCATGACGTACTCCTTGCCCTCCATGCGGGCCTTGCCCTTGGCGCGGGCCTCGGCGACCGAGCCTGTCTCGATCAGGTCGTCGAAGGAGATGATCTCGGCCTTGATGAAGCCCTTCTGGAAGTCGGTGTGGATCACACCGGCCGCCTCGGGGGCCGTGGCGCCCTTCTTGATCGTCCAGGCGCGGGCTTCCTTCGGGCCTGCCGTGAGGTAGGTCTGGAGGCCCAGGGTGTCGAAGCCGACGCGGCCGAGGGTGGCCAGGCCGGGCTCTTCCTGGCCCATGGACTGGAGGAGCTCCAGGGCCTCGTCGTCGTCCAGCTCGATCAGCTCGGACTCGATCTTGGCGTTCAGGAAGATCGCCTCGGCGGGGGCGACCAGGGCGCGCTGCTCGTTCTTGAAGTCCTCGTCGACCAGTTCGTCCTCGTCGACGTTGAAGACGTACAGGAAGGGCTTGGTGGTGAGGAGGTGCAGCTCGTGGAGGAGCCGGCCCTTCTCGGTGCCCGCCGTGATGCCCGCGGAGAAGAGGGTCTCGCCGGACTCCAGGATCTTCTGGGCCTCCTCGACGGCGGCGAGTACCGCCACCTTCTCCTTCTGGAGGCGGGACTCCTTCGTCAGGCGCGGGACGGCCTTCTCGACGGACTGGAGGTCGGCCAGGATCAGCTCGGTGTTGATCGTCTCGATGTCGTCCTTGGGCGAGACCTTGCCGTCGACGTGGACGACGTTCTCGTCCTTGAACGCGCGGATGACCTGGCAGATCGCGTCGGACTCGCGGATGTTCGCGAGGAACTTGTTGCCCAGGCCCTCGCCCTCGCTCGCGCCGCGCACGATGCCCGCGATGTCCACGAAGTCGACGGTGGCCGGGAGGAGCTTCTGCGAGTTGAAGATCTCCGCGAGCTTGTTCAGGCGCGGGTCCGGGACGCCGACCACACCGACGTTCGGCTCGATCGTGGCGAACGGGTAGTTGGCCGCCAGCACGTCGTTCTTGGTCAGGGCGTTGAACAGGGTCGACTTGCCGACATTCGGCAGACCGACGATTCCGATCGTGAGCGACACTTTGGCGACTTCCTGGAGTGAGGAGGTGAGGAGGGGTCGTGCTGTTCGGGCCGGGCCTCGGAGCGGACCGATTCTCCAGTTTACGGGCGGCGGCGGGCGGCCCGTCACGGGTCCGTCGCGGCCCTGCCCCGGCTCGGTCGTGGGTACGTCGTGGGTACGTTCCCGGGTCCTCCCGGGTCGGCGGCCGGGACGGGTCGAACAGGGCGGAATTCAGCCGTGTGACATCGAACTCAACCCCAAGGTCGGCCAAAGCGCGTGTCCAACGCCTGCTTCTTCCCGCCTTCCGCCCTACGTTGTGCACGTGGAGCAGCACAGGACACGTACCCCGCAGCGCAGGCAGCCCCAGCAGGCTCCGCCGGCCCCGTCCCCGCAGGGCGCCCCCGGCGAGAGTGCCGCCGTCCACCGGGTGGTGGGTGCGCCCGGAGTCCGGGCGCGCACCCTGCCGCCCGTGGTGCTCGCCCTGCGCAGGTTCCCCAATCCCCGGCTGACGGGCATCGGGGCGGGTCTCTTCGCCGCCCTCACCATGTTCGTGCTGGCCTGCGTCGACCGGCTGCTCCTGGACAGCTCGGAAGTCGTGTACGGGCTGCTGTTCCTGCCGGTCAGCGCCCTGACCGCGCTCTGGGTGCGGCCCGCGGACCTCGTCACCGCGCCGATCAGCGTGCCGATCGCCTTCGCCGTCGGCGTCATCCCCATCTCCGGGGGCAGCGGCGGTCTGGGCGGGCAGACGATGGCCGTCATCACCGCGCTCGCCGTCCATGCGGGCTGGCTGTACGGCGGCACCCTCATCGCCGGGAGCATCGCGAGCGTCCGCAAGGTCCGGCACATGCGGGCGCGACGGCTTCATCCGGCGCAGGCCGCCCCGTCGGCCCCGAACGCGCAGGCCGTGGCCGCCCGTGGCGCGAAGGCCGCCGCGGGCGGAGCGCGCCGCCCCCGGCGCCCGTAGGTCCGGAGCCTCGGCGGGCCGGCTACCTGCCCGCCGCCGCCATCGCCGCGCCCACGATCCCCGCGTTGTTCTGCAGCTCCGCCGGGACCATCTCGGCCCGTACGTGTTCGATCAGCGGCAGGAACTTGTCCGCCTTACGGCTGACCCCGCCGCCGATGATGAACAGCTCGGGCGAGAACAGCATCTCCACATGGGCCAGGTACTTCTGCACCCGGTGCGCCCAGTGGTGCCAGCTGAGGTCCTCGTCCTCCTTGGCCTTCGTGGAGGCGTGCTTCTCCGCGTCGTGGCCGTGCAGCTCCAGGTGGCCGAGTTCGGTGTTGGGAACGAGCCGGCCGTCCGTGAAGACCGCGCTGCCGATGCCCGTACCGAAGGTGAGCATGATGACCGTGCCCTTGCGGCCCCGGCCCGCGCCGAACGACATCTCGGCGATGCCCGCCGCGTCGGCGTCGTTGAGGATCGTGACGGGCTGCCCGATCCGCTCGCCGAGCAGCGTGCCCGCGTCCGTGTCGATCCAGCCCTTGTCGACATTGGCCGCAGTGCGGGTGATGCCGTCGGTGACGACGCCCGGGAAGGTGATGCCGACCGGTCCCGACCAGTCGAAGTGGCCGACGACCTCGGCCACGCAGTCGGCCACGCCCTTGGGCGTGGCCGGGTGCGGTGTCAGTACTTTGTGGCGCTCCTGCGCCAGTTCTCCGCGGTCCAGGTCCACGGGAGCGCCCTTGATCCCGGATCCGCCGATGTCCACGCCGAAGATCTGCATGGCAACCACCGTACGGGCAGCTCGGGCGCCTCGCCCGGCTACTCGGCGGAAAGGGCGGCCGCCTCGGCCCGCAGATCGCGGCGGAGCTCCTTGGGCAGCGAGAACGTGATCGACTCGTCCGCCGTCTTCACCGTCTCGACGTCGCCGTAACCCCGCTCGCCGAGCCATTCCAGTACCCCGTCGACCAGCACGTCGGGGACCGAGGCGCCCGAGGTGAGGCCGACCGTGGTGACGCCCTCCAGCCAGGCCTCGTCGATCTCGTCGGCGAAGTCCACCAGATGCGCGGCGGGGACGCCCGCGTCGAGGGCGACCTCCACCATGCGGATCGAGTTCGAGGAGTTCTTGGAGCCGACGACGATGACCAGCTCGGCGTCCTCGGCCAGCTTCTTCACCGCGATCTGGCGGTTCTGCGTGGCGTAGCAGATGTCGTCGCTGGGCGGCGAGAGGAGGTTGGGGAACTTCTCCTTGATGGCACTGACCGTCTCCATCGTCTCGTCGACCGAGAGAGTGGTCTGCGAGAGCCAGACGACCTTCGACTCGTCGCGGACCTGCACGTTCGCCACGTCTTCGGGGCCGTCGACCAGCGTGATGTGGTCCGGCGCCTCGCCGCTCGTGCCGATGACTTCCTCGTGGCCCTCGTGGCCGATCAGGAGGATGTCGTAGTCCTCCTTGGCATACCGGACGGCTTCCTTGTGGACCTTGGTGACCAGGGGGCACGTGGCGTCGATCGTGGCGAGCCTGCGCTCGGCGGCCTCGGCGTGGACGGTCGGCGCGACGCCGTGCGCGGAGAACATCACGATGGAGCCCTCGGGGACCTCCGCGGTGACGTCGACGAAGATCGCACCCTTCTTCTCCAGGGTCTGCACGACGTACTTGTTGTGCACGATCTCGTGGCGCACGTAGATCGGGGCCCCGTACTGCTCCAGAGCCTTCTCGACGGCGATCACGGCACGGTCCACGCCCGCGCAGTAGCCACGGGGAGCGGCGAGCAGGACACGGCGGGCAGGAGTTGCAGTCATGCGTCCCATCGTAAGGCCGTACCGAACAGGCGCCGGTACGGCTTGGTCGGGAGACTGTTGGCGACGTGGATGTGCACGGTCGGCGATGGAGGTCGGATGTCGGGGAGCAGCAGCACGGATCGGCCCACCTTGCGGCGCACGCTCGGCTTCCGGGACCTGGTGGTCTACGGCCTGCTGTTCATCGCCCCCATGGCCCCGGTCGGCGTGTTCGGGACACTCGACGCGAAGTCGGACGGCGCGGTCGCCCTGGTCTATGTGGTGGCGACCGTCGTCATGGCGTTCACTGCCTACAGCTACGCCCAGATGGTGCGGGTCGCTCCACTGGCGGGTTCGGTCTTCGCGTATGCCCGCAAGGGGCTCGGGGAAGGGCCCGGGTTCATCGCCGGGTGGATGGCGATGCTCGACTATCTGCTGATTCCGGCGGTCGCCTACCTCTTCTCCGGGATCGCGATGAACGCGCTGGTCCCGGAGGTGTCGCGGTGGGTGTGGACGACGATCGCGGTCGTGGTGACCACGCTCCTCAACCTGTGGGGCGTTCGGGCCGCCGCCCGGGTCGGCTTCGCCGTGCTGGCCATGGAGATCGTGGTGCTGCTGGTGTTCCTGGTGTCGGCGGTGGTGGTGCTCGCCCGCGACGGCGCGCAGCGCGGCTGGCTGTCGCCGTTCACCGGCGATTCCGGGTTCTCGATGACGGCGGTGATGGGGGCCGTGTCCGTGGCCGTGCTCTCCTATCTGGGCTTCGACGCCATCGCCTCGTTCGCCGAGGAGGTGACCGGCGGCTCGGCGAAGGTGGCGCGTGCGCTGTTGTTCTGCCTGGTCCTCGCGGGCGTGCTGTTCATCGCGCAGTCCTATCTGGCCGCGCTGCTGGAGCCGGTCAGCTCGGCGGAGCTGGCGGCCGATCCGGCGAAGCAGGGGTCCGCGTTCTACGACGCGGTGGATGCCTCCGTCGGGAGCTGGCTGCACGATCTGGTGGCGGTCAGCAAGGCGATCGGCGCCGCGTTCGCCGCGCTGGCGGGGCAGGCGGCCGCGGGGCGGCTGGTGTTCGCGATGGCGCGGGAGCGGCGGCTGCCGCCGTTCCTGTCGAGGGTCGACGCGAAGTCCGGGGTGCCGCGGGTCGCGATCCTGGGTGCGGCGATCGTGACGCTGGTGGCCGCGGTGTGGGCGGCCCGGCGCGACGACGGCCTGGACCATCTGGTGTCGGTCGTGGACGTGGGCGCGCTGACGGCGTTCGTGCTGCTGCACGCGTCGGTGGTCGGCTGGTTCGCCGTACGCCGGATGGAGGGCGAACCCAGCTGGTGGCGCCATGTCCTGATCCCGGTGGTGGGTGCGGCGGTGCTGATCGCGGTGATCGTGGAGGCGACGACGAGCGCGCAGGTGGTCGGGCTGTGCTGGCTGGCGGTGGGGCTCGTGGTGCTCGCGGTGCAGTGGGGGCGGCGGCGTCCGGGGGCCGGTGGGGCGGATCCGATGGAGAGGGAGTCGGGCGGCCCGGGAGCCGGGTGAGCGGGGTGAGTGGGGTGAGGTGAGTGGGCGCCGCCGGTCGAGCGGGGAGGCGTGGGGGTGGCCCCGCGGAGGGGGCGGAGCGCCTTGCGGCGGGGCACGGCACGGGTGACCGAGTCCGGGAACCGGGGGCTTCCCGTCGTGCTGCCCGCCCCTCCTGTCGGCGCCTGCCGATACGCTCGTCCGCATGGCTCTCAACACATCCGCGGAAGCGCCGCTGCCCGTCGGTGAGGTGTCACGGCTCATCGGGGGGTGGATCGACCGGCTCGGGGCGATCTGGGTCGAGGGGCAGATCACCCAGCTGTCGCGGCGGCCCGGTGCCGGAGTCGTCTTTCTGACCCTGCGCGATCCGTCCCACGACATCTCCGTGAGCGTCACCTGCTACCGGCAGGTCTTCGACCGCATCGCGGATGTCGTGACGGAGGGTGCGCGGGTCGTCGTCCTCGCCAAGCCCGAGTGGTACGCGCCCCGGGGGCAGCTGTCCCTGCGGGCGACGGAGATACGGCCGGTGGGCATCGGGGAGCTGCTGGTCCGGCTGGAGCAGTTGAAGAAGTCGCTCGCCTCGGAGGGGCTCTTCGCGCTGGACCGCAAGAAGCCGTTGCCGTTCCTGCCGCAGCTGATCGGGCTGGTCTGCGGGCGGGCCTCGGCGGCCGAGCGCGATGTCCTGGAGAACGCCCGGCGCCGCTGGCCCGCGGTGCGGTTCGAGGTGCGCAACACCGCGGTGCAGGGCGTGCACGCGGTGAATCAGGTGGTCAAGGCCGTCGAGGAGCTCGATGCCCTGGACGAGGTCGATGTGATCGTGGTCGCCCGGGGCGGCGGCAGTGTGGAGGACCTGCTGCCGTTCTCCGACGAGCAGTTGATCCGGGCGGTGGCCGCGTGCCGTACGCCGGTGGTCTCCGCGATCGGGCACGAGCCGGACTCCCCGCTGCTCGACCTGGTGGCGGACCTGCGGGCGTCGACGCCGACGGACGCGGCGAAGAAGGTCGTACCGGACGTGGGCGAGGAGCTGGACCGGGTGCAGCAGTTGCGGGACCGGGCGCTGCGCACCGTACGGGGCATGCTCGACCGGGAGGAGCGGGGGCTGGCGCACGCGCTGGGCCGCCCGTCGATGGAGCACCCCCAGCGGCTGGTGGACGAGCGGGCCGCCGAGGTGGACGCGCTGGCCGGGCGGAGCCGCCGGGTGCTCGGGCATCTGCTGGACCGGGCCGATTCGGAGCTCGCGCACACCCGGGCCCGGGTGGTCTCGCTGTCACCCGCCGCCACGCTGGAGCGGGGTTACGCGGTGCTCCAGCGGCCCGACGGCCATGTGGTGCGCTCCCCCGCCGACGCCGGTGCGCCCGGCGAGCCGCTGCGGGCGCGGGTGTCGGAGGGCGAGTTCACCGTACGGGTGGAGGGGTGACCGGTACGGGACCTGCGACGCCCGGCCGGGCACGTACGGGTCATGCGGGTCCCGGCCCCGCGGGTACGGGTCACGCGGATCCCGGCCCCGCGGGTACAGGTTCCGCGGGTACGGGTTCCGTGGGGTCCGCTCACGGTGTTTTCTCAGCTCACGAATAGGGTGGATCACATGACGGACGACGGGACGGCGACGGCTGCCGCGACAGGCACGCTCGGGTACGAGCAGGCGCGGGACGAGCTGATCGAGGTCGTGCGCCGCCTGGAGGCGGGCGGCACGACGCTGGAGGAGTCGTTGGCCCTGTGGGAGCGGGGCGAGGAGCTGGCGAAGGTGTGCCGGCACTGGCTGGAGGGTGCCCGCGCCCGGCTGGACGCGGCCCTGGCCCGCCCGGAGGAGCCCGCGCGGGACCCGGGCGCCGACGACTGAGGCGTCCACCGGGTGCCGTACGCGGACGACAGGGCCCATCGGCCGGCCGCTCGGCTCCTGTGCCGCGGGGGCTCCGCTGGGTGGCCCTGCTGTGGGGTGGCTCACTCCCGCCCCGTTTTAGTTGAAAGTTAACCTACCTCTCCGTTACGGTGATCTCATCGCTTGATCCCCCCTGTTCGTCCGGAAGGTAATTCGCAAGATGTCCCTCGCTCTTGACCCCGCCGCCCAGGACCTCCTCTTCCGTGAGGCCCGCACCGCCAACACGTTCACCGACGAGCCGGTGACCGATGAGCAGGTCCAGGCGATCTACGACCTGGTCAAGTACGGCCCCACGGCCTTCAACCAGTCGCCGCTGCGCGTCGTCCTGGTCCGCTCCGCCGAGGGTCGCGAGCGCCTCGTCCAGCACATGGCCGAGGGCAACCGGCCGAAGACCGCCACCGCCCCGCTCGTCGCGATCCTCGTCGCCGACAACGAGTTCCACGAGGAGCTGCCGGCCCTGCTGCCGCACTTCCCGCAGGCCAAGGACGCGTTCTTCTCCGAGCGCCCGGTCCGCGAGTCGGCCGCCCTCCTCAACGCCGCGCTGCAGTCCGCGTACTTCATCATCGGTGTCCGCGCCGCCGGTCTGGCCGCCGGCCCGATGACCGGTTACGACGCCGCGGGCATCCAGAAGGAGTTCCTGGACGACGACCACATCCCGCTGATGGTCGTCAACATCGGCAAGCCGGGCGAGGACGCCTGGTTCCCGCGTTCGCCGCGCCTGTCGTACGACGAGGTCGTCACGACCGTCTGATTCCGCGACTTCCGCAACTTCCGCGACTTCCGCGCATACGGCGATCGCCCGTGGAAAGCCGCTTGTACATGCGCCCGGCCAGGGTTTCCCGGCCGGGCGCTGCGCGTGTGCGGCCGGGCGCTGCGCGTGTGCCGTCAGCCGGTCGCGGCCGTCTCGCGGGGGATGCTGTCGGCGTACAGACCGAAGAGGCGCGGGCTCCCCGCAGCCCCGCCACGCCGACGACCTCGCCGCCGACGAGCGCCACGACGGCCCGGTCGTTGCGCAGGTGCGCGGCGATGGACCGCCTGCCCGGCCGTGGACCGGGCCGGGGGGCGTCAGGTCAGGGGGTGGTCTTCAGGGCGGCGGCCATCTCCACGAGCCGTCCCTTGGGTGCCGAGCCCGTGACCACCGTGGTCGAGCCCTTCTCCCGCAGGACGAGGGCGTCGTACTTCGGCCCTTCCCAGTGCTCCCACGCGCGGCCCCCGACACCCTCGGTGCGCCCGGTGTTCCTGGCGTCCTGGCTGACCTCGGGGACGTACTTCTTGGCCGGGGTCGTGGACTGCTCGACCGCGACGTACCTGCCGTCCGGGTCGAGGAAGCCGAGGTGCCAGCTGTCCCCCGCCTTGCGCTCGTACGAGACGGAGGTCGACTTCCAGTCCTTCGCCAGGCCGTCCGGCGCGGCCACCGGATACGGCGCCGCCCGCCTCGCCGTGGCGAGTTCCACCCTGAAGTCGACGGCCTTGATCGGATCGGCCTTGTCGTCGTGCGGGATGAACACGTAGATGCCGCCCGCGACGGCGGTGATCACCATCATCGACAGGAACATGTCCCGGACCGTCTGCTTGCCTCGCTTGCTCGCCACGGGGTCAATGGTGGCATGGGGCTCTTCACGACCGGCCACGGGGAGGCTGCTCATACGTGACCCGCCCTGCTCATTTTATCAACCTACCGATAGAGTCGCAGCACCCTCTTTTCCGGTCGTCGCCGTACAGAAAGGTGCGCTCCGATGTCCGAGCATCATCTGCCGTCCCAGCTAGAGGTCTCCCCGGAGGCCCCCGACCGCAACCTGGCCCTGGAGCTGGTCCGGGTCACCGAGGCCGCCGCCATGGCAGCCGGGCGCTGGGTCGGCCGCGGCGACAAGATCGGCGCCGACGGCGCCGCAGTGAAGGCCATGCGGACCCTCGTCTCCACCGTCTCGATGAACGGCGTCGTCGTCATCGGTGAGGGCGAGAAGGACGAAGCGCCCATGCTGTTCAACGGCGAGCGCGTCGGCGACGGCACCGGCCCCGAGGTCGACATCGCCGTCGACCCGATCGACGGCACCACGCTCAACGCCAAGGGCATGCCGAACGCGATCGCCGTCCTGGCCGCCGCCGACCGCGGCGCCATGTTCGACCCGTCCGCCGTCTTCTACATGGACAAGCTGGTCACGGGCCCCGAGGCCGCGGACTTCGTGGACATCAACGCACCCGTGTCGGTGAACATCCGGCGTGTCGCGAGGGCGAAGAACTCGATGCCCGAGGACGTCACCGTCGTCATCCTCGACCGCCCCCGCCACGAGGGCATCGTCAAGGAGATCCGGGAGACGGGCGCCCGGATCAAGTTCATCTCCGACGGCGATGTCGCGGGCTCGATCATGGCGGCCCGCGAGGGCACCGGCGTCGACCTGCTGATGGGCATCGGCGGCACACCCGAGGGCATCATCTCGGCCTGCGCCATAAAGTGCCTCGGCGGTGTCATCCAGGGCAAGCTGTGGCCCAAGGACGAGGCCGAGCGTCAGCGCGCGCTGGACGCCGGACACGACCTGGACCGGGTGCTGTCGACCGACGACCTGGTCAGCGGCGACAACGTGTTCTTCGTCGCGACCGGTATCACCGATGGTGAACTGATGCGCGGTGTGCGGTACCGCGCGGAGACGGCGACCACCGAGTCGATCGTCATGCGTTCGAAGTCGGGCACGATCCGGAAGATCGACTCGACCCACCGGCTGTCGAAGCTGCGCGCCTACAGCGCGATCGACTTCGACCGCGCCAAGTAGGTCCGCCCGCGCGGAGAACAGCGCGACGGGAACATGGGTGAGGGGGCTGCCGGCCGGCAGCCCCCTCACCCATGTTCCTCAGCCCGCCGCGGCTATCTGTTCCGTCGGCGCCGCCGACGTGAGCTCTATCTCGCGCCTACGGCGCCGGGCGAGCACCACGCGGCGTTCCGCGGCGGTCAGGCCGCCCCACACCCCGTACGGCTCGGGTTGCATCAAGGCGTGCTCCTGGCACGCCACCATCACCGGACAGCGGGCGCATACGCGTTTGGCGGCCTCCTCGCGGGACAGTCGGGCAGCAGTCGGCTCCTTCGACGGGGCGAAGAACAACCCGGCTTCGTCCCGGCGGCACACCGCCTCCGAATGCCAGGGTCCCGCCTGGTCTTCCCGAGCGGGAGTGCGCTGGGGAGGAACGGCGACGACCTGCAGAGTCTGATGCGGCGGTTGCGGCACGGTCTACTCCTGACGACGGCTTCGCGAGCGAGAGACGATGCAGCATTCCCTACCCGCTGTGCGCGTGCCTAAGCGCTGCGTGGCACAGGCTTCCGGGGCGCGCAATTGCACCCGCGGCGCACTTTGGCCGGATCCCGAAGCCCGTCCACCACCGCCCGCTCAGCGGCCGAGGTGTTTGCGCAGTTGGTCGTGGAGGTCGGCAATGAACTTGCCCCGCTTGGGCTTTGCTTCCACGTTCCCGAAGACGGAATAGCCGTTCACCACGACGACCGGTGCTTCCGGATCTGCGGATTCCAGTGTCGTCACTTCGAAATTACCGAAAACACCCGTCCCGCTGCCGCGCAGCGAGATGTTCTGCGGCACCTTGATCTCGACACTGCCGAAGATGGACGTCGCGTTGATGACGGTGAGCCGTTGGCCGAAAAGAGCCTCCGTCAGATCGATCTCCACGGTGCCGAACAGCGCGAAGGCGTTCGTACGGCCACCGACCCGCCAACGCCCTTTCCTGGTCGAGCTGGAGAAGATCGCCACGAGGTTGTCCGCCGGCCCGGCCGGGCCCTCGGGGCCGTAGGCGTAGGGCCGCGCACCGGGCTGCGGGGCGGTGGCGCCGGGCGCGGGCAGGTCGCGGACCAGCGGTTCGAGTTCGCCGAGGGTCTTGGCGCGGTACACCAGGTCGATCCGCTCGGCGTGCTCCTCGGCGGTCAGCCGGCCCTCGGCCATGGCGTCCCGCAGGATGTCCGCGATCCGGTCGCGGTCGGCGTCGGAGGCTCGGATACCGGCCGGTGCGGGTTCAGCCGGGGCGACGGGCTGCTGGGGCTGCTTTTCGAGGTCCACCGATCCAGCGTACCCAAACGCGATAGATCGCGACTAGGGGCAGTCCGGGCGATCCGGCCAATCCTGGGCGATCACCGTCCGGTTCGTCCCGCCCGGCGGGGCCTTGAATCCGGGAGTGACTCCTCCCCGGATCCGGGTCCGCTCCGGGTCCGCTCCAGGTTTGCTCCGGGTGCGCTCCAGGCCCGTTCCGGGTCCGCTCCAGGTGAGCCTTACCTCACAGGATCAGCAGCCCCGCGGCGTTCTACGCTGGTGGATGCGCTGCCCAAAGGAGGTCAGCCGCTGTCGCCGAGTGAGGAATGGCCGTAATGCCAGAGTTTGCGTACTCCGATCTGCTCCCCCTGGGAGAGGACACCACGCCCTATCGTCTGGTGACCGCCGAGGGTGTCTCCACCTTCGAGGCCGATGGCCGTACGTTCCTCAAGGTCGAGCCCGAGGCCCTGCGCACGCTCGCCGCCGAGGCCATGCACGACATCTCGCACTTCCTGCGCCCGGCGCACCTCGCGCAGCTGCGCCGGATCGTGGACGACCCCGATGCCTCGTCCAACGACAAGTTCGTCGCGCTCGACCTCCTGAAGAACGCGAACATCGCCGCCGCGGGCGTCCTGCCGATGTGCCAGGACACCGGCACCGCGATCGTCATGGGCAAGCGCGGCCAGAACGTGCTGACGTCGGGCGGTGACGAGGAGGCCCTGTCGCACGGCATCTTCGACGCGTACACCAAGCTCAACCTGCGCTACTCGCAGATGGCCCCGCTGACCATGTGGGACGAGAAGAACACCGGCTCGAACCTCCCGGCGCAGGTCGAGCTGTACGCCACCGACGGCGGCGCGTACAAGTTCCTCTTCATGGCGAAGGGCGGCGGCTCCGCCAACAAGTCGTTCCTCTACCAGGAGACCAAGGCGGTCCTCAACGAGACCTCCATGATGAAGTTCCTGGAGGAGAAGATCCGTTCGCTGGGCACCGCGGCCTGCCCGCCGTACCACCTGGCGATCGTCGTCGGCGGTACGTCGGCCGAGTTCGCGCTGAAGACCGCGAAGTACGCCTCCGCGCACTACCTGGACGAGCTGCCCGCCGAGGGCTCCCCCACCGGGCACGGCTTCCGGGACAAGGACCTGGAGGAGAAGGTCTTCGAGCTGACGCAGAAGATCGGGATCGGCGCGCAGTTCGGCGGCAAGTACTTCTGCCACGACGTACGCGTCGTCCGGCTTCCCCGGCACGGCGCCTCGCTGCCCGTCGCCATCGCCGTGTCCTGCTCGGCGGACCGCCAGGCCACCGCGAAGATCACCGCCGAGGGCGTCTTCCTGGAGCAGTTGGAGAGGGACCCGGCGCGCTTCCTGCCGGACACCACCGACGACCACCTGGACGAGGCCGCGGATGTCGTGCGGATCGATCTGAACCGGCCGATGGACGACATCCTCGCCGAGCTGACCAAGTACCCGGTCAAGACCCGGCTCTCGCTGACCGGCCCGCTGGTCGTGGCGCGCGACATCGCGCACGCCAAGATCAAGGAGCGGCTGGACGCGGGCGAGGAGATGCCGCAGTACCTGAAGGACCACCCGGTGTACTACGCGGGGCCGGCGAAGACGCCCGAGGGGTACGCCTCCGGTTCCTTCGGCCCGACGACGGCCGGCCGCATGGACAGCTATGTCGCGCAGTTCCAGGCTGCGGGCGGCTCCAAGGTGATGCTGGCCAAGGGCAACCGGTCCCGGCAGGTCACCGACGCGTGCGACGCGCACGGCGGCTTCTACCTCGGCTCCATCGGCGGCCCGGCCGCCCGCCTCGCGCAGGACTGCATCAAGAAGGTCGAGGTCATCGAGTACGAGGAACTCGGCATGGAGGCGGTCTGGAAGATCGAGGTCGAGGACTTCCCCGCGTTCATCGTGGTCGACGACAAGGGCAACGACTTCTTCACCGAGCCCGCCCCCGCGCCGACCTTCACCAGCATTCCGGTACGGGGCCCCGGCCTCGGCTGACCGACGTACAGGCCGGCCGGCGCACGGACCGGCCGACGGACCGGCCGACTGACCGACGTACAGGCCGGCCGGCGCACGGACCGGCCGACTGACCGACGTACAGGTGAGCAGTGGGTGGGGCGTTCCGGGCGGAGCGCCCCCACCGTGCGTTTCCGGCCACCGCGCCGGCACGCCCCCCTGCCACTGCCCCACCGCGTTCCCGGCGGCCGTCGCCGTACGCCGGTCAGCCGTCCAGCAGGCCCGATGTCGCGACCAGATAGCCGAGCTGGGCGCGGCTGTTGCTGCCCAGTTGCTCGGAGACCTTGCGCATGTGCTCGGCGACGCTGCGCCTGCTCATGCCGATGCGCCGGGCGATCGCCGCGTCCGTCTCGCCGTTGACGACCGCCTGGAGGATCGCGCGCTGGAGGTCGGAGGTGATGACGGGGGTGCGCAGCGGGGCGCGTTCGGGGCGGACGGGGACCGAGCGGGCCCATGCCTCGTCGAAGTGCCGGACCAGGAAGCGGACCAGGGGCGGGTGCTGGATGCGCAGCGCGTTGTGCGGTTCGTCGGAGAACGGGATGAACGCGAGGTCCCGGTCGAACACGATGATCCGGTCGGCGACCTCGGTGAGCGTCCTGACCTCGGCGCCCGCCTCGGTCACCTGCTCGATGTACGCGAGCGTCGTGCGGTCCGAGCGGACGGTGTGCTGGTAGATCGTGCGCTGCCGGATGCCGCGCCGTAGGTTGTTCAGGTCCCGGGGCAGCGACTCCTGGAGGATGTGCGCGGGACGGCCGCCGCCCGGGTGCGCGGTGCGCACCTCCTCGCGGCAGCCGCCGACTCCCGCTTCGAGGGCCTTGCTGATGACGGCGTGCCCCGAGAGCCGGGTGAGGGCGGGCTGTTGGAGCCGGTGCACATCGGCGTACAGGCCCTCGAAGGCGGCGAGGGCGGCGCGCGCCGAGCGCAGGGTGCGGCGCTGTTCGAGGATCGCCTCCTCGATGGGGGCGAGCGCGGCGAACGACGCGGTCTCCGGCGGCACGGGCATCATGAAGCCCGGTGATTCCCGGTCGGTCACCATCAGATGCAGGGCGCGCAGACAGCCGGCCACCTCGCCCCGCGGAAGGCTTCCCTCCAGGAGCGCGCGCCGGTAGGTCGTGAGTGCCGTCTCGCAGGGCCGCTCCGGCATCGGGCGGTCCGGCGTCGATTCGCGGCAATCACATACCGGTGGGAGGGATTGATCGTCCTGCACAAGTATGCAGATTACCTTTGTGCAAACGGGACTACATCGGTGAGTGCTCCGCCTGCACGAGTATGTGCGGGTGACACCCGGTATCAACGGCAGCGACAGCGAATCGAACAGCCCAACAGCGAACGAAGCGGACAGCGAAACAGGTGGAGAAACGGAGAACGCGGCGGTGAGCTCTGTCAACACGGCGCGTTCCGAGCGGCGTTATCGATTCCTCGTCGCGGGATACGCCGTCTCTTCGTACGGCACGTTCCTGAATATGGTGGCGCTCAATCTGTTCGTCTATGAGACGACGGGCAGAGCACTCGCCATGGGCCTGTTCATGGCCGTGCGGCTGGCTTCCGGATTTGTCGCCGGACTGATGGCGGGCGGGCTGCTCGCCCGCTTCACGGCGAAAAGCATCATGCTGTGGGTGAATGTCGCGCAGGCGGCGGTGATGCTGCTGCTCATTCTGGCGCCGGACGGCCTGCGCACGGCCGCGCTGATGTCCGTCTCGCTGGTCATCGGGGCGTGCGGAACGCTGTTCATGGTGTCGTTGCGCAGTTCGATCCCGGAGATGGTCGGCGAGGACCGCCGGGCCTGGGCGAACTCCCTGTCGATCACGGGACGTTCGCTGGCGATGGTGGCGGGCTTCGCCTCGGCGGGTGTGGTGGTGTCCCTGGTCGGGTACACCGCGGCCTTCGCCGTCGACATGGCGACCTTCGCGGCCTGCGCGGTGACGGTGGCCCTGCTGCCGATCACCGGGGGCGGCAGGGGTGCGGGCGCCGCGCCGGATCCGGAGGGGGATTCCGGCGGGCGCGCGGGGGAAGGGCCGACACCGGAGTCGGCCGAGGGCGCGGCGGCGAAGGGGACCGGGCGGCGCGGGGCTCTCGCCTTCCTCGCAGGGCGGCGACGGAGGCCCGTCGCGTTCCTGGCGCTGGCCGCCGCGCCCGGCATGGGCCTGATGGTGGCGCTGCGCGGGGTGGACGCGTTCGGTTCGTCCTCCCACAACGCGGCGCTGCCGATCTACTCCACCGAGTTGGACGCGTCGAACCCCGCGGTGTTCGTGTCCGCCTTCTGGTGTGTGTGGGCGCTGGGCAACATCGGCGCGCAACAGGTGATCCAGCGGTACGCGAAGCGCACCGGGCGGTCGGTGGGCGCGCTGGGCTTCGGTTACGGGACCGTCGTGATGTCGGCGGCCTTCATCCTGGCCTTCGCCGGTTTCCCGCTGCCCGTGACAGCGGTGATCGCGCTGGTCGCGGGCGCCGCGGACGGCCTCACCGAGGTGTCGTACACCTCGCATCTCCAGACACTCCCGGCCGGCCTGCGCGGCCATGCCTTCGGGCTCTCCGCGACGTTCGAGAACCTCGGCTTCGGGGTCGGCATGATCCTCGTGGCCGCCGCTCTCGACCGGTACACCTCCTTCACCGTGGTCGCGTGGTCCCATGGGGCTGCCATCGTGGTCGCGCTGGCGTTCCTGCTGCGGGTGGCGGGGCTGCGGAGGGGAGAGGCAGTTGAAGGACAACCGCATCGCGGTGAAGGACCGTCGCACAGCGGTGAAGGACCGTCCCATCGCGGTGATCGGGACGGCGCTGAGGTTTCCCGGAGCTGACAGCACCGAGGAGTACTGGCGCGACATCCGCGCCGGTGTCAGTCATGTACGCCGCTTCACCGAGGCCGAGTTCGCGGCGGCCGGGGTGCCGGAGTCGGAGTACCGCGCCCCGGGGTACGTCGGGGCGAGCGCGCTGCTGGATTCCGTGGACGGTTTCGATGCCGCGTTCTTCGGGATGAGCGGGCGGGAGGCGGCGCTCACCGATCCGCAGCAGCGGCTGTTCCTGGAGTGCTGCTTCCACGCGCTGGAGGACGGCGGATACGCACGGCCGGACGGAGCGGTACGGATCGGGGTGTACGGGAGCTCCGGCTACCGCCTGTACTCGCTGCACAGCTATCTCGCGGAGAACCTCGCCGCGGAGTCCCGGTCCGGCGACTGGATGACGGCCAAGCAGGTACAGGTCGGCACCTACCCGGACTTCACGGCCAACCGGGCCGCCTACCGGCTCGGCCTGACCGGTCCCGCGGTGAACGTGGCGACGGCCTGTTCGAGCGCGCTGGTCTCCGTACATCTGGCGTGCCAGGCGCTGCGGGCCGGGGACGCGGAGCTGATGCTGGTGGCCTCCTCCGCCCTGCATCTGCCGCAGATCACCGGGCACCGGCCGGTGAAGGGCTCCACGCTCTCCCCCACCGGCACGGTCCGGGCGTTCGACGCGGACGCGGACGGCACCGTCGGGGGCAACGGGGTCGCCGCCGTCCTGCTGAAGCCGCTGGACCGGGCGGTCGCCGACGGGGACACCGTGCGCGCCGTGATCCTGGGCTCGGCCGTCACCAACGACGGGTCGGACAAGGCGGGGTTCGCCGCACCGGGGGTCGCCGGGCAGCGCGACGCGGTGCTCGGGGCGCTGCGCGCGGCCGGGGTCCCCGCGGAGTCGATCGGCTATCTGGAGGCGCACGGTACGGGCACGCTCAAGGGCGATCCGATCGAGTTCGCCGCCCTGACGGAGGCGTTCCGCCGGCACACCGGCCGGACCGGATTCTGCGCCCTGGGCTCCACGAAGCCCGCCATCGGCCATCTGGACAGCGCGGCCGGGCTGGCCGGGCTGATCAAGGCGATCGAGGTGCTGCGGCACGGGATCGTCCCTCCGCTGGTCAACTTCTCCCGGCCCAACCCGGCGCTCGCGGTCGACGACAGCCCCTTCGTCCTGCCGGCCCAGGAGCGGGACTGGCCGGTGAGCGGCGTACGGCGCGCCGGTGTGCACTCCATCGGCATGGGCGGTACCAATGCGCACGTGATCATGGAACAGGCGCCCCCGCGTGCGGAGCGGACGGCCGGCGCGCCCCCGCGTGCGGAGGACGTGCCCGGCGCGGGCGGTGCGCCGGTCCCGGCGCTGCTTCCGCTGTCCGCCGCGAGCGGGGACGCGCTGGTGGCGTACGCCCGCTCGGTACGTGACCATCTCGTACGCCGACCCGGGACGGCCCGCGCCGATCTGCTGGTCACCACCGCGCTGGGACGGCGCCTGCTCCCCCACCGGCTGGTCGTCACGTCCGCCGACCCGGTCGCCGGGCTCGACGCCTTCCTCCGGGACAGGGCGGCGGGCGGGGCGGCGGACAGGGCCTCGGACGGGGCCTCGGACGCGGCGGCGGGCCGTGCGTCCGGGGAGGAGTACGTGACGGGGGTGGTGGACGGGGAGGGTGCGATCGAGCCGGTCTTCCTGTTCAGCGGGCAGGGCGGCCCGCGCCCCGGCATGGGCGCCGAACTGTCGGCCCGCTTCCCGGTGGTGGCCGCGACACTCGCCCTCTGTGCCCGGCTGTACGAGGAGGAGACCGGCCACCGCGACTTCCTGGCCCGGGTGGTGGACGGGCGGGGGCCGGAACGGTGGGACACGGCGTTCGCCCAGCCCGCACTGTTCGCCCTCCAGATCGCCCAGGCCCGGCTGTGGGAGGAGCTGGGGGTCACGCCAGGGCGGGTCGCCGGACACAGCGTCGGCGAGTACGCGGCGCTGTGCGTGGCCGGGGCGATGGACGTCGAGGACGCGATGCGCCTGGTCTGCCGGCGCGGGCAGCTGATGCAGCACAACGTGGCGCCCGGCGCCATGATCGCCGCCTTCGTGCCGCGCGAGCGGGTACGGGAACTGCTGGCCGCGGTCGACGGGCTGGAGCTCGCCGCGGTCAACGGCACGGCCGTGCATGTCCTCGCCGGCCCCCCGGCGGCGGTCGCCGCGACACGGTCCCTGCTGGCGGTCCGGGGCGAGGCGTACGAGCCGCTGGACCTGGACCGGGCCTTCCACACCGCGCTGCTCGACCCGATTCTCGACGATCTCCGGATCCTCGCCGAGAAGACGGAACTCCGGCCGCTGCGCACGGAGTTCGTCAGCGGGCTGGACGGCGCCGTGCGGCCCGTCGGCTGGCTGCCCGACGCCGACCACCTGGTCCGGCAGGCCCGCCGCAGAGCCGACTTCGCCGCGGTACTGGACACCCTCGGCGATGCCCCCGTCCTGCTGGAGCTCGGACCGTCCGCCGTGCTGAGCGGGATGGCCCGCCGGGCCCTGCCGGACGCCGTCTGCGTACCGACCCGGCAGTGGGAGCGGGCGGTGGCCCGGCTGCACTGCGCGGGGACACGTGTCGACTGGTCCGCGCTGCTCGCCGGGTACGGCGGGCGGCGGGTGCCGCTGCCGACGTACCCGTTCCGGCATCAGTCGTACTGGTCCGGTCCGGCCCCGGTACGGGCTGCCGCGATCCCGCACATATCCACACGCTCGACGGAGGATGGCATGACCGAACAGTCCGTACTGGACCGGGTGCTGGAACTGGCCGCCCGCCATCTGGGCCACCGGCCCGCAGAGGTCGGCGCGGACCGGTCGTTCGTGGGGATGGGCGCGGACTCGCTTCAACTGATCGGCATGGTCCGGCAGTTGGAGGCGGAGTTCGGTACGGAGCTCGCCATGCGGGAGATCCTGGAGGAGGCGGGGACCCCGAGACTGACGGCCCGGCTCATCGCGGGCCGGACGGCACAGGAGCCGGGCCGTGCGCAGGACGGTGCGCAGGACCAGGGGCAGGACCAGGGGCACGAGCGGGCGCCCGAGCAGGTGCCTGCGCAGCGACAGGCGCCGCAACCGGAGCCGGAGCGACCGCGCGGAGCGCCCGACGGACCCGTGTACGCCACTCGCGCCGAGGTCGAGGAACTGTCCCGCCAGATAGGCACGTTGGCGCAGACCCAGGCCGCGATGCTGACCCAGCTCTCCGCCGCGGTGGCCCTGCTGACCGACCGTACCGAGGCGGCGGACCGATGAGCACGGCGTACGGCGAGGACCGGAACGCCACGGCCGAGGCGGTGGCCAGGGCGGCGGCGCTCTCCCGGCAACTGACTCAGCAGCTCGCCGCCGCCGAACGGGACCGCACGCGGCGAACGGCACCTCGGCCGCCGCAGCCCACCGCGCCGCCGGACCCGGCGCCGGGCGCTCCCCCGGCCGCCTCCCACGGCCCCCGCCTCGTCGTGGAGGCGTCGGGCGGCATGGCCGGGGCGCGGGCCGACGCCGCGCAGCGCGCCCACACCGCGTCCCTCGTCGACCGGTTCACCGAGCGGACCCGCACCTCCAAGCGGCTCGCCCAGCAGCACCGCCCGGTGCTCGCCGACAGCCGGGCCGTCGTCGGGTTCCGCGACGCCACCAAGGAGATGCTCTACCCGATCGCCGCCCGTTCGGCGCAGGGCTCCCGGCTCACCGACGTCGACGGCAACGACTACACCGACATCACCATGGGCTTCGGCTCCCTGCTCTTCGGCCACGAACCGGAGTTCGTCACCGAGGCCGTCCGGCGCCACCTCTCCCGGGGCCTCCGCCTCGGCCCCCGCTCCCCCGACACCGGCGAGGCCGCGGCGCTGCTCGCCGAGCTGACGGGGCTGGACCGGGTGGCCTTCGCCGCTTCCGGTACGGAGGCGAACTCGGCGGCCGTACGGCTGGCCCGCGCCGCCACGGGCCGCGACAAGGTGGTCATGTTCCGCGGCTCGTACCACGGGCACATCGACTCCGTGCTCGGCCGCCCGGGTGGTCCGGACCACCACGCCGTCCCCGTCTCGCGCGGCATCCCGGCGAGCGCCGTCGCCGAACTGATCGTGCTGGAGTACGGCGGCCAGGAAGCCCTCGACACCATCGACGCGCTGGGCGACCGCATCGCCGCCGTCCTGGTCGAGCCGGTCCAGTGCCGCAATCCCGCCCTGCGCCCGGTGGAATTCCTGCGCTCCCTGCGCGAACTGACCGCGCGCCGGGGCATCGTGCTGCTCTTCGACGAGATGCTGACCGGGCTGCGCCCGCACCCGCGCGGCGCCCAGGACCACTTCGGGGTCGTACCCGACCTCGCCACGTACGGCAAGGCGCTCGGCAGCGGCTTCCCGGTCGGGGCCGTGGCGGGGCGGGCCGATCTGCTCGACGGGGTCGACGGTGGCTTCTGGAGCTACGGGGACAACAGCCGCCCACCGAGGGAGACCACGTTCATCGGCGGCACGTATATGCAGCACCCGCTCTCCATGGCGGCGGCGAAGGCGGTGCTCACCCATCTCAAGGAACAGGGGCCGGGGCTCCAGGAGCGGCTGAACGCCCGCACCGGAGCACTCGCCGGACAGCTCAACGACTTCTTCCGGGACGAGGAATTCCCCCTGGAGCTGGCTCACTTCGGCTCGATGTTCCGCTTCACCCACCGCGCCGACATGGAGCTGCTCTACCACCACCTCCAGCTGCGCGGCGTGTACGTGTGGGAGTGGCGCAGCTTCTACCTCTCCACCGCGCACACCGACGAGGACGTGGCGGCGGTGGCGGACGCGGTGACGGGGTCACTGCGCGAACTGCGCGACGGCGGTTTCTTCCCCCGTACGGAACCGGCGCCGAGGCGCGCGAAGCGGCCGGTGCGACCGGTGCGCCCCGCCCCCGACTTCGGGGTGTACTTCTTCGGCGACCATCCGGAGCGCGGCACGTCCCCGGAGAGCGGCGCGTCCCCGGAGAGCGGCGACACCGCCGCGTACGCCACGAGCACCGCCGAGGCGTACGACGCGGTCTTCGAGACGGCGCGCTTCGCCGACGAGCACGGTTTCTCCTCCCTCTGGCTGCCCGAGCGGCACTTCCACTCCTTCGGCGGCCTCTTCCCGAACCCCTCCGTCCTGGCCTCCGCGCTGGCCCGCGAGACCGGCCGTATCCGGATCAACGCGGGCTCCGTCGTCCTGCCGCTGCACGATCCGGTGCGGGTCGCGGAGGAATGGTCGGTCGTCGACAACCTCTCCGGCGGCCGGGTCGGCATCGGATGCGCCACCGGCTGGCACGCCCAGGACTTCGCGCTGCACCCCGACCGGTTCGCCGGCCGGCGCGAGATCGCGTTCGCGCACCTGGACGAGGTCCGCAGGCTGTGGCGCGGCGAGGCCGTCCGGCGGCTCACGGGCGAGGGTGCCGAGACCGAGGTGCGCATCCATCCGCGGCCGGTCCAGGAGGAGCCGCCGCTGTTCCTCGCCACATCCGGGCAGCGCGCCTCGTACGGGGAGGCGGCCCGGCGCGGGCTCGGCGTCGTCACCAATCTGATGAGCCAGACCGTGGCCGAGCTGACCGCGAACATCGCGCACTACCGGCAGGTCCGCGCGGACTGCGGGCTGGACCCGGAGACCGGCCGGGTGACCGTCCTGGTGCACACCTACCTCGGTACGGACCACGACACCGCGCGGGCCGAGGCGCTGGAGCCGATGAGCCGCTATCTGCGGTCCTCGCTGCTGCTGCGGTCGGCCGCCACCGCGCTCGGCCGGAGCCCGCAGGACGTCGCGGAGGCGAGCGAGGAGGACCTCGACTATCTGTTCCGGCGGGCCTACGACCGGTACTGCGACCAGCGGGCTCTGATCGGTACGCCGGAGAGCGTCGCGCCGTTCGTCGACGCGCTGCACCGGGCGGGC
Source organism: Streptomyces sp. TSRI0281 (assembly GCF_001905125.1). Lineage (GTDB taxonomy): Bacteria > Actinomycetota > Actinomycetes > Streptomycetales > Streptomycetaceae > Streptomyces. The sequence continues at coordinate 365,986 of NZ_LWLE01000001.1, forward strand.
GTGGACGAGATCGCCGCGCTCGTCGACTTCGGGGTGGGGCGGGAGCAGCTGCGCTCGGGGCTCGCTCAGCTGGACGTGCTGCGCCGGCGCACCCGGGAGCGGGTGCGCGAGACGGTCGCGCCCGCCACCTCCGCGCAGCGTCGGCTGTGGCTGGCTTCCCGGCTGCTCGGCGACTCCGCCGCGTACAACGAGACCCAGGCGGTACGGCTGCGCGGGCCGCTGGACGAGGCCGCGCTCCGTACCGCCGTGGACGGGCTGGTGGAGCGCCATGCCGGACTGCGGACCGTGTTCCGGGCCGGGCGGGGGGACGGGCGGGGCGACGAGACCGTGATGCAGGTCGTCCGGTCCGGGCAGCGCGTTCCGCTGCGGGTCACCGATGCCCACGGACAGCGGCCCGACACGGCGATCGGAGCAGTGCTCTCGGAGGAGAGCACCCGTGTCTACGACCTGGCGGTGGGGCCGCTCTTCGCTCCCCGGCTGGTCCGACTGGCCGAGGACGACCACGCGTTGGTGCTCGGCCTGCATCACCTCATCACGGACGCCCACTCGGCCGGACTGATCGCGGCCGACCTCCAGGAGCTGTACCGGGCGGCGGCCGCCGGTCGCCCGCCCGTGTTCGAACGGCCCGCGGGGACGACCGTCGGGGCCGCCGAGCCACCCCGCACCGAGGCCGACCTCACCTGGTGGCGCGAGTGTCTCGGGGAGAAGCCACCCGTCCTGGAGCTGCCCACGGACCGGCCGCGCGGGCGCCGGGTGGCGGGGCGCGGCGGTGCGGAGGCCCGCACGCTGGACCGGGAGCGGACGGATCTGCTCCGGGAGTGGAGCGGAGAGCGGGGCGTCACCCTGTTCGCCACGCTCTGCACGGCCTGGCAGCTGGTGCTGCGGCGGCGCTCGGGGCAGGACGATTTCCTGCTCGGCACGACCTTCGGGCGGCGTCTGCCGGAGACCCTGGACACGGTCGGGTTCCATGTGGCGCTGCTGCCGTTGCGGCTGAGGGCGACCGATGCGACGCCGGTTCCGGAGGCCGTACGGGCCACGGGGCGCGCCCTGTTCGACGCGGAGGAGCACAGCCGGGTGGACCTCGACGCCCTGCTCGCCGCGGTCCACCCGGCTCCGGGCCGTCCGCGGCCGTTGATCACCGTGTCGATCGACCTGGACGGCGCGCCGCTGGCCGGAATCGAACTACCGGGTCTGCGGGCGGAGGAGGTGGCGGCGGGGACGGAGTCGGCCCCGCTGGAGCTGGCCCTGATGGCCACCCGCACGGCGGCGGGCGGACTGCGGCTGCGGCTGCGCTACGACGCGGATCTGTTCGACGCCGGGACGGCGCTCGGGTACCTCACCGAACTGGACCACACCCTGCGGTCGATGACCGAGGACGGCGAGGAACGGGAGGAAGGGACCGGGGGCGAGGACCGGGGCGGATCGGCCGGTGACAGGACGGCGGCCGTACTGCGGGAGGTGTGGGAGGCCGTCCTCGATGTGCGCGGCTTCCCCGCCGAAGCCAATTTCTTCGACCTCGGCGGCAACTCCATCGCCGCGATCCGGCTGGTGAACCGGGTCCGCGACACGCTCGGCGTCGACTACCCGCTGGCGGACTTCTTCGCCGAGGCCACGTTGCGGGCGATGACGGAGCAGCTCACGGACGGGATCACGGACGAGGTCCCGGAGGGCGTACCGGAAGAGGTCCGGGAGTGCGTACCGGAAGAGGTCCGGGAGTGCGTACCGGAAGAGGTCCGGGAGGGCGTACCGGAAGGGGCACCGGAGAACGTAGCGGAGACCGTCCTCGACCGTGCCCCCGTCAGCGCCCAGCAGGCGCGGATGATCGCCGGTCACCACGCCGTCCCGCAGGCCGAGGTGTGGAACGTGCCGACCCGGATCACGTTCACCGGGCCCCTGGACCCCGAGGCGCTGCGGTCCGCCGTCGCCGAGGTGATCGCCCGCCACGACTCGCTGCGGACCCGCTTCGTACAGGACTCCGGCGGGGAGGGGTCCGTACCGGAGGAGCCCCAACCCGAGGATTCCGTACCGGAGGAGCCCCAACCCGAGGATTCCGTACCGGAGGAGCCCCTGCCCGAGGGGCCCGTACCCGAGCAGTCCGTACCCGAAGGTTCCGTACCGCAGCAGCCGGAAGGTGCGGCGGGCGGCGGTGACTGGTGGCAGGAGGTCGTGGCCCCCGCTCCGCTCGTCCTGCCCGTCGAGGACCTCACCGCACTGCCGCCCGGCGAACGGGCGGCGCGCGCGGAGGAGTTGTGCCGGGAGACGGCCGCGAGCGGCTTCGATCTGGGCCGGCCCGCCCTGCCCAAGCTGCGGCTCCTGCGCGTCGAGGAGGACCGCTGGGCACTGATGTTCGTGCTGCACCACATCACCGTCGACGGCTGGTCCCTGTCGCTGCTTCTCGCGGAAATCGCCGAGCTGTACACCGCGGCGGCAGCGGGCGTGACGCACACGCTCCCGGCCCCGGCCCTGCAGTCCCCGGAGTACGCCCGCCGGCAGCGCGCGCACCACGACCCGGCGACCGAGGCGGCCAGGGCCGCCTACTGCGCCGCGTACCTGGACGGGGTGCCGTCCGCCGTCCCCGTACCCACCGACCGTCCGCGCCCGGAGCGGCTGAGCGGGCGCGGGGACACGATCCGCTCCGTCGCCTCGGGCGAGGTGCGGGCGGCGGTGGAGGAGTTCGCGGGCGCCCGGCACACCACCCCGTTCGCGGTCGCGGCGGCGGCCCTCGGGGTGTTCCTGACCCGGCTCTCCGGGGAGCCGGACATCCTGCTGAGCGTTCCGTACGCCAACCGTGAGGGCACCGAGTCCGAGTCGCTCGTCGCGATGACGTCGACCGCGGTGATGGTGCGCGTACGACAGGATTCAGCCAATCTCGCGGAGAGCTGCGCGGAGTTCGCGGTGCGCACCGGGGTGGGAGCGATGGGCGCCATGGCGCATGTCCTGCCGACCGCGCGGATCATGCAGGCGATGCGGGATGCGGGCGCCGACAGTGTCCCCGACCGGGTGCCGCACGTCCTGGCGTTCCAGAATTCCGTCGACACGGACATCGAGATACCCGGTCTCCGGGTCGAGGTGGCCGATCTGGCACCGCCGCTTTCCCGCAGCGAGCTGTGCTTCGGGCTTGCGCCGCGACGGGACCCTGCGATGGGTTATCGGACGTTCCTGGAGTTCTCCTCGGACCTCTGGAACCGGGAAACCGCCGAGAACCTCCTGTCCTCGTACACCGAACTGCTCGCCGAGTTCTGTGCCCGGCCCGACCGGCCGGTCCGCGAACTCCTGGAAACGACCGAAGTGCCATCAGTGTTCTCACCCTCGCAGTCACAGCCGAACACCGGAAAGGCGGACGCCGTATGACGCCGGCCCCCCACCGCAGCCACACCGACGACCTGCTCTCCTTCATCGCGGCCAGCCCTTCGCCCTACCACGTGGTGGCGAGCGCCGCCCAGCGCCTGGAGAAGGCCGGATTCCGCGAGCTGCGCGGTACGGACGACTGGACCGGGGCGACCGGCGGCTGTTTCGTCACCCGTGCCGGTGCGCTGATCGCCTGGTACGTCCCCGAGGGCGCCCCCACCCACACCCCCTTCCGGATCGTCGGCACCCACACCGACTCGCCGAACCTGCGGATCAAGCCGTCGCCCGACACCGGGACGGCGGGCTGGCGCCAGATCGGCGTGGAGATCTACGGCGGGGTCCCGCTCAACACCTGGCTCGACCGCGACCTGGGCATCTCCGGCCGGCTCGCCCTGCGCGGCCCGGACGGCAGCCCCCGCAACCGGCTCGTCCAGATCGACGAACCCCTGCTGCGGGTCCCCCAGTTGGCCATTCACCTGGACCGCACGGTCAACGAGGGCGTGGCACTCGACCGGCAGCGGCACATCGCCCCGATCTGGGCCCTGGGCGATCCGCAGGAGGGCGCGCTGCTGCGCCGGGTGGCGGCGGCGGCCGAGGAGGACCCGGCCGATGTGCTGGGCTGGGACCTGATGCTGCACGACATCCAGCCGCCCGGATACCTGGGGGTCGACCGGGAGTTCGTGGTTTCGTCCCGGCTGGACAACCAGATCTCGGTGCACGCGGGGGTCACGGCGCTGGTCGAGGCGGCGACCGGGGTCGAGGAGCCCCGGTACATCCCGGTGCTGGCCGCCTTCGACCACGAGGAGGTCGGCAGCGGCTCGGAGACCGGGGCGCAGAGCCCGCTGCTGGAACGGGTCCTGTCGCGTTCCGTCTCCGCTCGGGGCGGCAGCGGCGAGGACTGGTCTCGGGCCCTGTCCGGCGCGTTCTGCGTCTCCGCCGACATGGCGCACGCGGTGCACCCCAACTACGCGGAACGGCACGACCCGGACCACCGGCCGCTGCCCAACGGCGGCCCGACGGTCAAGGTCAACGTCAACCAGCGGTACGCCACCGACAGCACCGGCATCGCGGTGTTCACGGCGGCGTGCGAGCGGGCGGGCGCCCCGTGGCAGCCGTTCGTCTCCAACAACGCGATGCCGTGCGGCACCTCGATCGGTCCGCTCACCGCGGCCCGGCTGGGTGTCACGACGGTCGACGTGGGGGTGCCGGGGCTGTCCATGCATTCGGCGCGCGAACTGTGCGGTGCGGACGACCCGGCGTATCTGGCGGCCATCCTGGGCGCCGTCATGGCCGGCTGAGGACTGACCCAGGAGGGGCCGGCCGAACGCCTCCCGGCGTCGGACGGCCCCTTCGCCCGGCCGCCCCGCACCACCACACCGCCCCGCACCACCACACCGCGCCGCACCACCGCTCGCCCCGCTCATATCTCCGAACCGGAAGAAGGACCGCACGACCGTGGAAGAGACCGTCCTGATCTGCCTGCCCTTCGCCGGGGCCGGTCCCTCGTTCTTCACTCCGTGGCAGGCACTGGCCCCGGCGGGTCTGCGGGTGCTGCCGGTGCAGCTGCCGGGCCGTGAGAAACGGTTCGTCGAGCCCGCGTACACCTCGGCCGCCCCCGCCGTGGAGGACGCGTACGCGCAGGTCACCGCCGCGCTCGGGACGGGCGGGAGCCGGGTGGTGCTGTTCGGGCACAGCATGGGCGCGGTGCTGGCGTACGAACTGGCGCACCGGATCGAGCGGGCTCCCGGCACGGCGGGGCTCCGGCTCGACGCCCTCGTCGTCAGCGGTTCGCCCGGACCGTGGACGGTCAGGACCGACCGGGCGGGCGGGCTGCCGGACGAGGAGTTCGTGGCGCGCGTGCGGACCTTCGCCGGGTATGCCCATCCGGCGCTGGAGGACCCGGAGATGCGGGAGCTTCTGCTGCCGTCGCTCCGGGCCGACGTCCGGCTCCACGAGACGTACGTGCCCTCGTCGGACCGTCCGCTGTCGGTGCCCGTCACCTCGGTCAGGGGCCGGACGGACACCCTGGTCGGGGCTGCCGAAGCGGCGCAGTGGAGCCGGGCGACCACGGGGAAGCTGACCGTGGCCGAGCTGGACGGCGGCCATATGTATCTGGCCGAGCGGCCGGAAGCGCTGCTGGAGCTGGTGGCCGAAGGCGTCGGCCGGGAACGCTGACCGGGGACGCCGACCGGGAGCGGCGTACCAGGAGCGGTGCTCCGGTGAGGGCGAAGGGGGAGGGGGTGGCCGCGTTGCCGACGGCCGCCCCCTCCCCCGTTCCCCCGTGCTTCGGCCCTGCGGGTCTCCCCTACACGAACCGCTGCTTCGCGCTGCCGTCGCACGCCTGGAGCTTCAGCGGGTCCTTGGCCCCCGCCAGCGTCAGGCAGAGCCCGGTCGCGGCGGCGGGGCGGACGGTGCCCGCCTGCTGCACGAACTTCTGGTTGGCCGCGCCCGAGCAGTCCCACAGGACGAGCGTGGCACCGGCGTCGTACTTCGCGCCCGGCACGTCCAGGCACCGGTCGTGGCTGAGTTCCGTGCGGACCGTCTTCGCGGTGGAGTCGTACCACCAGCCCTGGTTCCGGCCGTCGTGGCAGTCCCAGCCGCCGATGGCGGTGCCGTTACGGGTCTCCGACGCGGGGACGTCCACGCAGCTGCCGGTGGCCTCGCTCTTCAGGGGCTTGAAGACGTCGTCCCAGGCGGCTGCCTGGAGCACCGGACTGCCCGTGCTGCCCGGGTCGGCGCAGCCCGCCTCGCGCAGCGAGGAGTTGTAGATCTGGGTGAGGCAGGAGGCGAAGGCGCGGTGGCCCGCCGCGTTGGGGTGGAACGACTGCCGCACCGAGTTGGCGTCCGGCAGGCCCGGCTTGGAGAGGTCGATGTAGAGTCCGCGCGCCCAGGTCTGCTGGGTGCAGACCTCATGGCCGTGGAAGAGCCGGGAGTTGTCGAGGAAGACGGCTCCCGTCGAGGCGGCGGCCTTGCGCATACCGACCTCGAAGGCGGGGACGGCGGTGTTGCGGCCCCAGACGGTGTCGGAGTCGTAGCCGAGTCCGCCGCAGACGAGCTTCCCGGGGAAGTCCGGGTTGTCGCGGAAGTCCGGGCCGATCGGGCTCGGGTAGCCCATGACGACCAGCTTGTAGTCGCTGTTGGTGTAGCCCGCGCCCGTCATGACGGTGCGCAGGTCACGGACCGTCTGCTCGACCTTGGGGACGAGCGCGTCGACCCGGGCCTGCCAGCCACCGGCGTACTTGGGCTCGCAGGGGCCCTGGAGGCTGATGTAGCGCACGACGCAGTCGGTCATGACCGGACCGAACTGGAGGTCGTCGTTGGCTCCGGCCACCAGCACGATCATCTTGATACGGGTGTTGCGCGCCTTCACGGCGAGGCTGTCGCTCTGGACCAGCTCGTCGGCGTACTGCTTGGATCCGCCGATCTTGATGTTGCCGGTGTAGGCACCGGAGCACGAGACGTTGTACGTGACGTCCGCCGCGATGCCCGTACGGTGGATGGCGGCATCGGGCGAGCGGTGGCACCAGTTGTCCGGGCCGTTGGTGCCGGACTCGTACGTGCCGACGCCCTCCCCGGAGATCTCGCTGTCGCCCAGCGAGATCAGCCCGGTCTTGCGGTCGCCGAGCGGCCGCTCGGCGGGGCTGCCGTACAACTGGGTGGCCTCGGCTGCCCGGACGGCTTCCAGTTCGGGCGGGAGCGGGGTGGATGCGGTAGTGGTGGTACGGGACTCGGTCGCGCCTGCCGGTCCGGCGGCAGCCATGCCGCCGACGGCCGCCGCGAGGGCCGCGACGGCCGCGACCGTACAGCGAAGCCCGCGAAGTCTGAGCCTGGTGCGCCTCATTGCGCCTCCTGGTGAGTTGTTACCCACGGTATTTACTGGTCGGTAGGCGCCAAGGGAATACGTAGAACAAGACAAGTGCTCAACTTTTTCAGGAGGTTTAAACACCATGGACGATTCGTCGGGCGCCACGGAGTACCGCATCGAGCACGATTCGATGGGTGAGGTGAGGGTCCCCGCGCACGCCAAGTGGCGGGCCCAGACCCAGCGGGCCGTGGAGAACTTCCCCCTCTCCGGGCAGCGTCTGGAGCGCGCCCACATCGAGGCACTGGCCCGGATCAAGGCCGCCGCCGCGAAGGTCAACGCGGAGCTGGGGGTGCTCGATCCGGACATCGCCGCCGCGATCGGGGACGCGGCGGCGGAGGTCGCCGAGGGCCGGTGGGACGAGCAGTTCCCCGTCGATGTGTTCCAGACCGGGTCCGGCACCTCGTCCAACATGAACACCAACGAGGTCCTCGCCACTCTCGCCACCGAGCGCCTCGGCCGTGAGGTCCACCCCAACGACCACGTCAACGCCTCGCAGTCGTCCAACGACGTGTTCCCGTCCTCCATCCACATCGCCGCGACCGCGGCCGTCACCGGGGACCTGATCCCGGCGCTGGACCATCTGGCGGCTGCCCTGGAGCGGAAATCGGCCGAATTCTCGGAGGTCGTGAAGTCGGGCCGTACGCATCTGATGGACGCCACCCCCGTGACCCTGGGCCAGGAGTTCGGCGGCTACGCGGCCCAGATCCGGTACGGCGTCGAGCGGTTGCGCGCCTCGCTCCCCCGCCTCGCCGAGCTGCCGCTGGGCGGTACGGCGGTGGGCACCGGGATCAACACCCCGCCCGGTTTCTCCGCCGCCGTGATCGCCGAGGTCGCCGGGACCACCGGGCTGCCGCTCACCGAGGCCCGCGACCACTTCGAGGCGCAGGGCGCCCGGGACGGGCTCGTCGAGACCTCCGGCCAGCTCCGGACGATCGCCGTCTCACTGACCAAGATCTCCAACGATCTGCGCTGGATGGCCTCGGGCCCCCGCACCGGACTGGCCGAAATCAGCCTGCCCGACCTCCAGCCGGGCTCGTCGATCATGCCGGGCAAGGTGAATCCGGTCATCCCGGAGGCCGTACTGATGGTGGCCGCCCAGGTGACGGGGAACGACACGACGGTCGCCGTCGCGGGCGCCGCGGGCAACTTCGAGCTGAACGTGATGCTGCCGGTGATTGCGAAGAACCTGCTGGAATCGGTACGGCTCCTCGCGGCCGCCTCCCGGCTGCTCGCCGACCGCACGGTGGACGGCATCACCGCCCATGTGGAGCGGGCCCGCGCGTACGCGGAGTCCTCGCCGTCCGTGGTGACCCCGCTGAACAAGTACATCGGCTACGAGGAGGCGGCGAAGGTCGCGAAGAAGTCCCTCAAGGACGGCACCACGATCCGCGAGACGGTGCTGGCCTCGGGCTATGTCGAGCGCGGCGACCTCACCCTGGAGCAGCTGGACGAAGCACTGGACGTGCTGCGCATGACCCGTCCGTGAGGTAGGCGCACGCCCCGTACGTCAGGTACGGGCACGACCCGTCCCTGACGTACGACGCGCGACGCCTGACCGCCTGGCCGCCTGACGCGCGACGCCTGACGCACCCCCGAGCTGCCGCGTGCCCCCCATGTGCCGCGTGCGCCCCATGCATGGCGTCGGGCGCACGACGTGCCTCTCTTGTGCCGCGCACGCCCCCCGCCGCGACGCGTCGCGGGCGGCGTGTCCGATACGTGTCACGTATGACCGCCCAGTGACGCGTATCGCAGCGTCCCGGCCCCGGCGTCCGTAAGATCCCTCCATGACAGACACGGGAGAGAGCGCACGCTGGGTGCCGGGGGACCAGATCCTCTGGCGCTACCGCGACAACGGCCGGGCCCACGGGGCGTCCACCGCCCGCCCCGTGCACATCTGTCGCCCGGTCACCGTCGTCGAGGACTCCGCCGAACTGCTCGCCGTGTGGATGGCTCCCGGGACCGAATGCGTACGGCCGGTTCTCGCCGACGGCACCCCGGTGCACGCCGAGCCCCTGGCCACCCGCTACACCGCCCCGCGCACCACGGCCCGCTCGACCTGGTTCGGCTCGGGGGTGCTGAAGCTCGCCAGGCCCGGCGAACCGTGGTCGGTCTGGCTGTTCTGGGACCGGGGCTGGCTCTTCCGCAACTGGTACGTGAACCTTGAGGAGCCGCGTACGCGCTGGTCCGGCGGGGTCGACTCCGAGGATCACTTTCTCGACATCTCCGTGCACCCCGACCGGAGCTGGAAGTGGCTCGACGAGGACGAGTTCGCCCAGGCGCAGCGGGTCGGCCTGATGGACGTGGGAACCGCCGGGCGGGTCCGCGAGGCGGGCCGCGCGGCCGTGGAGGTGATCCGGGAGTGGGGCACACCGTTCCGCGACGGCTGGGAGCACTGGCGGCCCGATCCGCGGTGGCAGGTGCCGACGCTGCCGGATGACTGGGACCGCACCCCCGCCCATATGCCGTCGTGAGACCCTTGGAGCAGCCTGGGGAGCCCGACCGTAGGATCGTCCCCCCTCAGGGGCTCGCCACCACAACCGGCGGGCATGGCACAGGACCTGACCACAAGTCATCGCACCGGCCGCTCGAACCGCACGGGGCACGGACCCGGACGGTACGCACGGCCGCATGAACCACTACGAGGGGGTGGAGCCGTGCTCACCGGCCGCTGCCCCGTCCCCGGAAACGATGTCAACCGGCCACCGTGCAGACACTCGGTTTCGGCCCGGCGAATGCGGGCATCCGGTGACAGCCGTTGTTCTTACCGCTCTTGCCGGGGCACAGTAGCGCCCCACGAGGTGACTGCCTCATACAACCGGCCCGGACGGACGGAATCCCACGCGTGACGGAGCATCCCACCTCCCACGAAGGCCGGCAGCCCCTCGCGGCCCGGTCGCAGGAACGCACCCGGCCGCGGCAGCAGGACGCCGCGGCGGCGGCCGCGCCTGCCACCGCCGCGATCCCCGGCCCCGCCGCCGCTCCCGGCCCGGGTCCACGGACCGCGGCGAACACGAGCCCCAGCCCCGTCGCGCCCGACCACCAGGCGGCCGCCCGGCGCGAGGGCGACCGGCTGCGCTTCGTCGGCGCGGCCACCCGGCGCATCGCCCGCGGCATAGACCTGGACGAGATCGTGCTGGGCCTGTGCCGGGCCAGTGTGCCGACGTTCTCCGACGCGATCCTGGTCTACCTGCGCGACCCGCTCCCGGTCGGGGACGAGCGGCCCGTCACCCCGTTCGTCCTGCGGCTGCGCCGCAGCGACCGGCTGCGGCTGACCGAGGAGGAGACCGAGAGCGGCTCCGACACCGAGCGCCTGCGGCTGCCGGTCACCGACCCGCACGCCGGTCTGATGCCCGCGGCCGAGCTGTGCGAGGTCCGCCCCGGCGGGGCACTGGCCGAGGTGCTGCGGGGCGTACGGCCCGTCTTCGGGGACTCCGCCGCCGCCCGCGCCGCCCTGCCCGAACTGCTCGGGGCCGGTCACAACGTGCCCACCGGGCACCGCGCGATCCTCGCCCCGCTGCGCGGCCGGCGACGCGTGATCGGCGCCGCCGTCTTCCTGCGCGGGACCGAACGGCCGCCGTTCGAGGCCAACGACCTGCTGGTCGCGGCCCAGCTCGCGACCCACACCGCGCTCGGCATCGACAAGGCCGTGCTGTACGGGCGCGAGGCCTACATCGCCGACGAGCTCCAGCGCACCATGCTGCCCGACTCGCTGCCGCAGCCGACCGGTGTCCGCCTCGCCTCCCGCTACCTCCCGGCCGCCGAGACGGCCCGGGTCGGCGGCGACTGGTACGACGCGATCCCGCTGCCCGGCAGCCGGGTCGCCCTGGTCGTCGGCGATGTGATGGGTCACTCCATGACCTCCGCGGCGATCATGGGCCAGCTCCGTACCACCGCGCAGACCCTCGCCGGTCTCGACCTGCCGCCGCAGGAGGTGCTGCACCATCTGGACGAACAGGCGCAGCGGCTCGGCAGCGACCGCATGGCGACCTGCCTGTACGCGGTGTACGACCCCGTCGCGCACCGGATCACCATCGCCAACGCCGGGCACCCGCCGCCCGTCCTGCTGCATCTGGGCGGGCGCGCCGAGGTGCTGCGGGTCCCGCCGGGAGCGCCGATCGGGGTGGGCGGCGTCGACTTCGAGGCCGTCGAGCTGGACGCGCCCGCCGGCGCCACGCTGCTGCTGTACACCGACGGTCTGGTGGAGTCCCGGCTGCGGGACGTCTGGACGGGCATCGAGCAGTTGCGGGAGCGCCTCGCGGCCACCGCTCAGCTGACCGGCCCGGACCACTCGCCGCCGCTGGAGGCGCTCTGCGACGACGTGCTCGACATGCTCGGCCCCGGGGACCGGGACGACGACATCGCGCTGCTGGCCGCCCGCTTCGACGGGATCGCGCCGAGCGATGTGGCGTACTGGTTCCTGGAGCCGGAGGACGCCGCTCCGGGGCGCGCCCGCAGGCTGGCCCGCCGGGCGCTCAGCCGATGGGGTCTGGACGACCTCTCGGACGAGGTGGAGCTGCTCGTCAGCGAGGTCGTCACCAACGCGGTGCGGTACGCGGAGCGGCCGGTGACGCTGCGGCTGCTGCGGACCGACATCCTGCGCTGCGAGGTCGGCGACGACTCCCCGCAGCTGCCGAGACAGCGCCGCGCCCGGGAGACGGACGAGGGCGGCCGCGGGCTGTTCCTGGTGAACAGGCTGGCCAGGCGGTGGGGAGCGACCCGGCTCTCGACGGGCAAGGTGGTCTGGTTCGAGATGGCGACGCGGGGGCAGTAGGGAGCCCATGGGTCCGGTGCGGTGGCCGGTTCACCGCACCGGACCGAAATGTTGCCGACCCCGAAACGCCGGAGTTGACTGCATTCGTGAACGAAGCGGCCTGACCAATACCCCCCACCGACGGGAGGACGCTCGTGACCGAGGAAACCCCGCAGCTTCCGTACACCACGAACAACGCCGGGATCCCGGTGGAGAGCGACGAACACTCGCTCACCGTCGGATCCGACGGCCCGATCCTGCTCCAGGATCACTACCTCATCGAGAAGATGGCCCAGTTCAACCGTGAACGGGTCCCCGAACGGGTGGTGCACGCCAAGGGCTCCGGCGCGTACGGCACGTTCAAGGTGACGAACGACGTCAGCCAGTTCACCAAGGCGGACCTTTTCCAGCCGGGCAAGCAGACCGACATGCTGGCCCGCTTCTCCACGGTGGCCGGTGAGCAGGGCTCCCCCGACACCTGGCGCGACCCCCGTGGGTTCGCACTGAAGTTCTACACCGAGCACGGCAACTACGACATGGTCGGCAACAACACGCCGGTCTTCTTCGTACGGGACCCGATGAAGTTCCAGGACTTCATCCGCTCGCAGAAGCGCCGCCCCGACAGCGCGGTGCGCGACCACGACATGCAGTGGGACTTCTGGTCGCTGTCGCCCGAGAGCGCGCACCAGGTCACCTGGCTGATGGGCGACCGGGGCATCCCGAAGACGTACCGCAACATGAACGGCTACAGCTCGCACACCTATATGTGGGTGAACGCGGGCGGCGAGCGGTTCTGGGTGAAGTACCACTTCAAGACCGACCAGGGCATCGAGTTCTACACGCAGGACGAGGCCGACGAGATGGCGGGCGTCGACGGCGACGTCCACCGCCGCGACCTGTTCGAGTCGATCGAGCGCGGTGACCATCCGAGCTGGACGCTGAAGGTCCAGATCATGCCGTTCGACGCGGCACCGGACTACCGCTTCAACCCCTTCGATCTCACCAAGGTGTGGCCGCAGGGCGACTATCCGCTGATCGAGGTCGGCCGGATGACGCTGAACGAGAATCCCGAGGACTTCTTCGTCCATATCGAGCAGGCGTCCTTCGAGCCGTCGAACCTGGTGCCCGGCATCGGTCCGTCGCCCGACAAGATGCTGCTCGGCCGGCTCTTCTCGTACCCGGACACCCACCGGTACCGAATCGGCCCGAACTACGCCCAGCTGCCGCCCAACCGGCCGCGCTTCGGGCGGAACTCGTACGCGAAGGACGGTCCGATGCGGTACGAGCCGTCCCGGACGGGTGCGGTCTACGCGCCGAACTCGTACGGCGGTCCGGCAGCGGACACCGAGCGCTACGGCGACCCGGCGGGCTGGGCCACGGCGGGCGAGATGGTCCACGAGGCGTACAAGCTGCACAGCGAGGACGACGACTGGGGCCAGGCGGGCACGCTGGTGCGCCAGGTCATGGACGACGCGGCGCGCGAACGGCTGGTCTCCAACATCTCCGGCCATCTGCTGGACGGCGTCAGCCGCCCGGTCCTGGACCGTTCGCTCCAGTACTGGCGCAATGTGGACAAGGACCTGGGCGACCGGGTCGCGAAGAAGGTCAACGGGGTCTGAGGCCCGCGGACGAGGGGGCGGTGCCGGTCGGCACCGCCCCCTCGTCATGTCCTGGGCCGCGTCACGCGCCCGGCGCCGGCCTCGTCACGCGCTGGGCCTCGTCACGCGCTGGGCCGCCGGTCACGCGCTGGGCAGGTCATCCCCTGACCGGCCCGCCCTCACCGGCCGAACAGATCGTGGCTGTTGCTGTTGCCCGGCCGCTCGCCCGGCTGGCCCTCTCCGTCCCCCGGGTCCGGCGGCAGGTCGGGCGACTCGCTGGGAGTGGCCGACGAGCTCTCGGACGGCGTGACGGGCGGTGAGCTCTCGCCCGTGGGCGGGCCGCTGGGCGTCCCGGACGGCGTCCCCGACGGGGTGGACGGGGACTCGCTGGGCTTCGTGGACTTGGAGGGCGTCGAGGAGGGGCTCTCGCTCGGCGTGACCTCACCGCGCTCGACGTCCTCCAGATCGAACTGCGCGTTCGAGCCGCCGCCCAGCGCGCCGAGCGTGTAGTCCGCCCAGATCTCCGCCGGGAAGCCGCCGCCGTTGGCCCGGCCGGAGTTGGCCGTACCCGTCAGGCTGACCTGACCGCCGCCGTCCTTGGCGGACTCGCCGAAGAGCGCCACGACCGTGGTGAGCTCCGGGGTGTAGCCGGCGAACCAGGCCGACTTGTTGTTCTCCGAGGTACCCGTCTTGCCCGCCGCGTCGTACGCGGAGGTGTTGGCCGCCCGGCCGGAACCGGCGTCGACGACCCCGGTCAGCCCGGAGGTCACGGTGTCGGCCGACTTGCGGCTGATCACCTGCTTGCCGATGCCGTCGACCGTCTTCGCCGTGAGGCTGCGGTGCTCGGCGGACTTCACGATGTGCGGGGTGACCTGCTTGCCGTGGTTGTCCAGGGTGGCGTACGCGCCGGCCATGTCCCAGGTCGAGGCGTTCATCGTGCCCAGCGTGATCGCGGGGCGCTCGGGGAAGTTCTTGTCCGGTACGCCGAGGCCGAGCGCGGTCCGCTTCACCGCGGCGGGGGCGACGTCGACGACCATCTGCGCGAAGACCGAGTTGACCGACTTGTTCAGCGCCGTCTGGACGCTGATGGGGCCGTAGGACCGGTCGTCCTCGTTCTGCGGCTTGAACGGGGTGTCGCTGCCGACGACGGGGCGCTTGCTGGTGCCGTCGTAGACCGTGTTCAGCCCGATCAGATCGCCGTCCTGGGTCTTCGCCTCGTTCTCCAGGGCGGAGGCGAACACCAGCGGCTTGAAGGTGGAGGCGGGCTGGTAGTCCTGGCGGGTGGCGTTGGATATCCAGTGCTGGGTGGCCCCGACGCCGCCGTACAGCGCGACCACGGCACCGTTCTTCGGGTTCACGGAGGTGGCGCCGGCCTGGACGGTGGCGTCGACCTTGTTCCCCTCGCGGTCGAGCTTGGACTCCAGCTGGTCGTCGACCGACTTCTCCAGCTGCTTCTGGCGCTTCTTGTCGATGTTCAGCGTGAAGGTCCAGCCACCGGCCTCACGGGCCTCGTCGGTGAGGCCCTGCTTCCTCAGCTCCGAGTTCGCCGCCTCCACCAGATAGCCGGTCTGGCCCTCCATGCCGGGGGCGGGCTTGGGCTTCTGCGGAACGGGGAACTTCTGCTTGGCGCGCTCGGCGGAGTCGAGCCACCCCATCTCGACCATGTTGTCGAGGGTGTACGCCCAGCGTTCGGAGACCAGCCGCTTCCCGGTCTTGCTGGCGACGGCCCAGTCGTACTGGCTGGGGGCCTGGAGCAGCGAGGCGAGATAGGCGCCCTGGGAGACGTCGAGGTCCTTGGCGTCGACGCCGTAGTACGCCTGCGCGGCGGCCTGGATGCCGCTGGCTCCCCGGCCGTAGTACGCGGTGTTGATGTACCCGGCGAGAATGAAGCTCTTGCCCTTCTTCTGGTCGACCTTGAGGGAGATCACGAGCTCCTTGAGCTTGCGGCTCACGGTCGCGTCCTGCGTCAGGTAGTAGTTCTTCACGTACTGCTGGGTGATGGTCGAGCCACCCTGCTTGCCCTTGCCGCTGAGGGTGTTGAGCAGACCGCGGGTGGTGCCCTTCAGGTCGACGCCCTGGTCGTCGTAGAAGGACTTGTTCTCGGCGGCGACGAAGGTGTGCTGCACCTCCTTGGGCACGACGGCGAGGTCCACGATCTGGCGGTTGACGCCCTTGCCGTCCCGGGCGAGGAGCGTGCCGTCGCTGTACTTGTAGACGTTGCTCTGCCGCTCCGCCATGGCGTTGGCCTCGGGCACGTCCACGTACACATAGAGCGCCACGAAGGCGCCCATGACCAGCAGGCACAGCCCGAGGAAGGTGCCGAGCAGCTTCTTCCAGGTGAAGAGTCTGCGTATGCCGCCGCTCTTCGCAGCCCGGCGCGATCCTCGCGCCCGGGCTCGTCGCGCATCCGCTCGACCCATTGCCGTTTCGCTCCTGTTTCTCTGCTCGACCAGCTCCGCTCAGCCCAGCCAGCTAACACCGTCGGCGTGGACAAAAAGCAAGCGATCCGGTCTTTTCCGGACGTGACAATCAGCACCTGTTTCCTTAGGAACCGACTCACGAGAGGTGCGCAGGGTTGCGAAATCCATTAATGTGTAATCACATTGATAGCGCGGCCACCGGCCGCACGAGACGGGGGACCTCATGACCGAACAGCACGACCACTCCGGCCCGGCCACCCCGGCCGCCACTCCTTCCGGCCTCACGCCGGACGCCCCGGACATGCCCGCCCCGCAGGTCAGAGAGGTGACCGCGCACTCCATCCCGGGCGGCCTCGGCCTGCTGCTGACGGTGTTGGGGGTGTTCCTCGGCGTCGGCGTCGCGATCCTCGGCGGCGTGCTCGGCGCGAACGGCCACAACGGTGCCGGAGTCCCGCTCTTCATCCTCGGACTGCTCCTCGTCATCGCCTCCTTCTTCTGCATGAGCGGTGTGAAGATGGTCGCTCCGGGCGAGGCGCGGGTGATCCAGCTCTTCGGCCGGTACGTCGGCACGATCCGCTCCGACGGGCTGCGCTGGATCAACCCGCTGACCTCCAGCCGGAAGATCTCCACCCGGGTCCGCAACCACGAGACCGCCGTCCTCAAGGTCAACGACGCCTACGGCAACCCGATCGAGCTCGCGGCGATCGTCGTGTGGAAGGTCGAGGACACCGCGCAGGCGCTCTTCGAGGTCGACGACTTCCTGGAGTTCGTCGCCACCCAGACCGAGGCGGCCGTCCGGCACATCGCGATCGAGTACCCCTACGACGCCCACGACGAGGCCGCCCTCTCCCTGCGCGGCAACGCGGAGGAGATCACCGAGAAGCTGGCCGTGGAACTCACCGCCCGGGTGCAGGCCGCGGGCGTCCTGATCATCGAGTCGCGCTTCAGCCATCTCGCGTACGCCCCCGAGATCGCGTCCGCGATGCTCCAGCGCCAGCAGGCGGGCGCGGTCGTCGCGGCCCGTCAGCAGATCGTGGAAGGAGCGGTCGGCATGGTCGAGATGGCACTGACCCGGATCGCCGAGCAGGACATCGTCGAGCTCGACCCGGAGCGCAAGGCGGCCATGGTCAGCAACCTCATGGTGGTGCTGTGCGGTGACCGTGCGGTGCAGCCGGTCCTCAATACGGGCACGCTCTACCAGTGACCGACGAGACGCCTCCCCGGCGCACGCCCGCTTCCCGGCCGCAGCAGCGCAAGCAGATGCTGCTGCGGCTGGACCCCGCGGTGCATGACGCGCTGGCCCGCTGGGCCTCCGACGAGCTGCGCAGCGCGAACGCGCAGATCGAGTTCCTGCTGCGGCGGGCCCTGGCGGAGGCGGGCCGCCTGCCGGGCTCGGCGGCGCCGATCGCCCGGCGGGGCCGCCCGCCGAAGCCGGGCCCGTCCGGCGACTGAGGGCCTCACCGGAGCTCCACCACGGCATCACCGCCGCCCGCTTCCGGGACGGCGGGCACCCTCGCCGCCCCGGTATACACCGAAGGTATACATGCCATGTAGAGTGCCCGGCATGTCAATCGGTCACACCCTCCTCGGACTCCTGGAGTCCGGCCCGCGCCACGGCTACGACCTCAAGCGCACGTTCGACGAGAAGTTCGGCCACGACCGCCCCCTGCACTACGGGCAGGTCTACTCGACCATGTCCCGGCTGCTGAAGAACGGGCTCGTCGTGGTCGACGGGGTCGAGAGCGACGGCGGTCCCGAGCGCAAGCGGTACGCGATCACCGACGCCGGGATCACGGATGTCTCCGCCTGGCTCGCCCAGCCGGAGAAACCGGAGCCTTATCTTCAGTCGACCCTGTACACCAAGGTCGTCCTGGCGCTCCTGACCGGCCGCAGCGCCGCCGATCTGCTGGACACCCAACGTATGGAGCACCTGCGTCTGATGCGCATCCTCACCGACCGCAAGCGCCAGGGCGACCTCGCCGACCAGTTGATCTGCGACCACGCGCTGTTCCACCTGGAGGCCGACCTGCGCTGGCTGGAACTGACCGCCGCACGGCTCGACCGGCTCGCCGAGGTGGTGGCCAAGTGACCCCCGACGGCTCCCTGCTCGCCGCCCACGACCTGCGCAAGACCTACGGTTCGACGCCCGCCCTGGACGGCGCCTCGTTCTCCATCCACCCCGGCGAGGTCGTCGCCGTGATGGGCCCCTCCGGCTCCGGCAAGTCCACCCTGCTGCACTGCCTCGCCGGCATCATCACCCCCGACTCGGGCACCATCACCTACGCGGGCCGCGAACTGTCGGCGATGTCCGACGCCGAGCGCAGCGCCCTGCGCCGCAGCGATTTCGGATTCGTGTTCCAGTTCGGCCAGCTCGTCCCGGAGCTGACCTGCGTGGAGAACGTCGCCCTGCCGCTCCGGCTCGACGGCGTCAAGCGCAAGGCGGCCGAGCGCACCGCCCTCGAATGGATGGAGCGCCTGGAGGTCGACGACCTCGGCGGCAAACGTCCCGGCGAGGTCTCCGGCGGTCAGGGCCAGCGCGTCGCCGTGGCCCGCGCGCTGGCCGCCTCCCCGAAGGTGATCTTCGCGGACGAACCGACCGGCGCACTGGACTCCCTGAACGGCGAGCGGGTCATGGAACTGCTCACCGAGGCCGCCCGGTCCGCCAACGTCGCCGTGGTCCTGGTGACGCACGAGGCCAGGGTCGCCGCCTACTCCGACCGTGACGTCACCGTGCGCGACGGCCGGGCCCGCGACCTGGAGCACTCCGCATGACCGTGCTCGACGAGAAGAAGGCCCCGTCCGGCGGACGGCCGCAGCCCGCCGCCCGCCCCGCGCCGCCCTCGCGGGGCGCGGCGATACTCCGCGACCTCGGTCTCGGCATCCGGTTCGCCGCCGCCGGGGGCCGCGAGGGCTGGGCCCGTACGCTGCTGACCGCCGTCGGCGTCGGCCTCGGGGTCGCGCTGCTGCTGCTCGCCTCCTCCGTACCGCATCTGCTCGACGAACGCTCCGCGCGGGATCAGGCCCGCAGCGAGGCGCGGATCTCCGGCTCGCCCGACGCGCACGCCCCGAAATCGGACAGCTCGGTGCTGCGGATCAACATCAGCACCGACTTCCACGACCGGACCGTCGAGGGATATCTCATGCGCGCGGACGGCTCGACGCCCGTCCGCCCGCCGGGGGTCGAGCGTTTCCCCGGGCCGGACGAGATGATCGCCTCCCCCGCCCTGAAGGAACTGCTCGCCGACCCCGGCAGCGAACTGCTGCGGGAGCGGCTGCCGTACAGGATCACCGGCACGATCGGCGATGCCGGGCTGCGCTCCCCCGGTGAACTCTTCTACTACGCGGGCAGCGACACCCTGACGGCGGCCACCGGCGGCCACCGGATCGGCGCGTACGGCCACAAGGGCGAGGGCGCCCCCCTGCCGCCGCTGCTGATCGTGCTCGTCATCATGGTCTGCGTCGTACTGCTGGCGCCGGTCGCGATCTTCATCGCCACGGCCGTGCGCTTCGGCGGCGACCGCCGCGACCGACGGCTGGCCGCGCTGCGCCTGGTCGGCGCGGACATCCGGACGACCCGGCGCATCGCCGCCGGGGAGGCGCTGTTCGGCGCGCTGCTCGGACTGCTGATCGGCCTGGGATTCTTCCTGGTGGGACGGCAGTTGGTCGGTGCGGTGGAGATCTGGGACGTCAGCGCGTTCCCGGCCGACCTGGTGCCCGATCCCCTGCTGGCCGTGCTGATCGTGGTGGCGGTGCCGCTGACCGCCGTGCTCGTCACCCTGGCGGCGATGCGGTCCGTGGTGATCGAGCCGCTCGGTGTCGTACGCCGGGGGCGTGAGCGGGGACGACGGCTCTGGTGGCGCCTGCTGCTGCCGCTGGCCGGTCTGGCGGTGCTCGCATTCACGGGCCGGATCGACGAGTACGCGCCCGTGAACCCGTTCCCGATCGCGGGCGGTGCCGTGCTGGTGCTGGTCGGGCTCGCCCTGCTGCTGCCCTGGCTGGTCGAGGCGGGCGTGAACCGGCTGCGCGGCGGCCCGGTGCCCTGGCAGCTCGCCACCCGCAGGCTCCAGTTGAGCAGCGGGGCCGCGTCCCGCGCGGTCAGCGGGGTCACGGTGGCGGTGGCGGGAGCGATCGCCCTGCAGATGATGTTCGCCGCGATGAACGCCGACTTCAACCGGATGACCGGCCAGGACCCCTTGCGGGCCCAGTTCGCCACCTTCTCCGAGAACGTCACGGGTGCGGCGGCGACCTCGACCATCGAGCAGTTCCGCGCCACCAAGGGCGTGAAGGTGGTCATCGGCTCGGTGGAGGCGTACGCGTCCAAGCCCGGTGTCTACGCCGAGGACGAGATCGAGCCCACCACCTCGCTGACCATCGGCGACTGCGCCACCCTGCGCGAGCTGGCCCGGATCGGCGCCTGCAAGGACGGCGACACGTTCGTCGCCCACCCGCCGGGTGACAAGGACATGTCCGACTGGATCGACCAGACCGCCCGCAAGGGCAAGGTGGTCGAGATCGGCTCCGGGAGCGGCAAGCCGCTGCGGTGGACGCTGCCCGCCGGCTCCCCGACCGTGAAGGGGCGCAACGACCCGATGGGTACCCCCCACTGGGGGATCATGGCCACCACCGGCGCGATCGACGCGGGCACGCTGCCCGGCGCGACGATCACCGCCCAGATCCGGGTCGACAAGAGCGTGCCGGACGTCGCCGAGTACGTACGCAACACCGCGGCCAGGATCGATCCCGGCATGCGCTTCGTCACGCTCGACTCGGTGGAGCGCGACCGGCAGTACGCCAGCGTCCAGAGCGGCCTCCAGGTGGGGGCGAGCGTGGTGCTGCTGCTGATCGCCGCCTCCATGCTGGTCTCCCAGCTGGAGCAGTTGCGGGAGCGCAGGCGGCTGCTGTCGGTCCTGGTGGCCTTCGGCACCCGGCGTACGACGCTCGGCTGGTCGGTGCTGTGGCAGACCGCGGTGCCGGTGGTGATCGGCCTCGCGGTGGCGGTCCTGGGCGGTCTGGCGCTCGGGGCGACGCTGACCTGGATGATCGGGAAGACGGTCTCCGACTGGTTCGTGTTCCTGCCGATGGTGGGCGCGGGTGCGGGGCTGATCCTGCTGGTGACGCTGCTGTCGCTGCCCTCGCTGTGGCGCCTGATGCGTCCGGACGGGCTGCGTACGGAGTAGCCCGCCCGGTCACCGGACGGGAACGAGGGGCGGACCGCGTACGGGGCGGGCCGCCCCTCGGCCGTGTCCGGCCGCCGGACGGGTCCGCCCCTCAGCCGCGTCCGGCGGCCGACACCCGTACCGGCAGCGCCGCCATCGCCCCCCGCAGTGCGGCGGCGAGCTCCTCGAACTCCTCGCGCCGCGCCGTCCCGCTCCGCATCGCCAGCGCCACCCGCCGCGAGGGCGCCGGGTCCGCGAAGTACCCGGTCGCCAGCGCCTCGTTGCGCGCGGTCTCCACGGTCACCGCGGTGCGTGGCAGCAGCGTGACCCCGAGCCCGCCCGCGACCAGCTGCACCAGGGTGGAGAGCCCGGCGGCGGTCGTGGTCACCGGCGCCCCCTCCGTACGCCCCGCCTCGCGGCAGATGTCCAGGGCCTGGTCCCGCAGGCAGTGCCCCTCGTCGAGAAGGAGCAGCGGCAGCTCGCGCAGGGCCTCGCGGGGAATGTCGGCGCGGCCTCCAAGCCAGTGCCGCTGCTCCATGACGAGCACGAAGTCCTCGTCGAACAGCGGAAGTTCGGTCACTCCGGGCACCCCCAGCGGCACGGCGAGCAGCAGCAGGTCCAGCCGTCCGGCGGCCAGGCCCTCCAGCAGCGAGGACGTCTGCTCCTCGTGGACCTGGAGGTCGAGGTCCGGGTAGCGCTCATGGACCAGCCGGAGCACGGTCGGCAGGAGATACGGGGCGACGGTCGGGATCACGCCGAGCCGGAGCACTCCGGTGAAGGGTGCCCGGACCGCCTCCGCCTCCTCCATCAGCTCGCCGACGGCCTCCAGCACCGCCCTGGCCCGCACCGCGAGCCGCTCCCCGGCGGGCGAGAGCAGTACCTTGCGCGTCGTACGCTCGATGAGCTGGACACCCAGTGCCTCCTCCAGTGTCGATACGGCTCCGGAGAGTGCCGGCTGACTCATCCCGATTGCTGCCGCCGCGTCCCTGAAGTGCAGATGTTCCGCCACGGCCGTGAAGGCGCGCAGCTGCGAGAGACTGGGCTGTTTGGGCCGGTTGCCCTGATTACCCTGGGCCACTGATAGGCACCTCCGATCATCACGACCGAGTGTAGCTATTTCCGTGATCAATGCACTCTGTGCCAAGGTGGGACTCGTCCAACCCTCAGGAACTCCCCCAAAAAGGGAATTCCTACGCTGCAAGGAGAGCGCGTGCTCACTGTCGGTGACAAGTTCCCCGAGTTCGACCTGACTGCTTGTGTTTCGCTGGAGAGCGGCAAGGAGTTCGAGCAGATCGACCACAAGACCTACGAGGGCAAGTGGAAGATCGTCTTCGCGTGGCCGAAGGACTTCACCTTCGTGTGCCCCACCGAGATCGCCGCCTTCGGCAAGCTGAACGAGGAGTTCGCCGACCGCGACGCGCAGATCCTCGGCTTCTCCGGTGACTCCGAGTTCGTGCACCACGCCTGGCGCAAGGACCACCCGGACCTGACCGACCTGCCCTTCCCGATGCTGGCCGACTCGAAGCACGAGCTCATGCGTGACCTCGGCATCGAGGGCGAGGACGGCTTCGCGCAGCGCGCCGTCTTCATCGTCGACCAGAACAACGAGATCCAGTTCACGATGGTGACCGCCGGTTCCGTGGGCCGTAACCCCAAGGAGGTCCTGCGGGTCCTCGACGCCCTGCAGACCGACGAGCTGTGCCCCTGCAACTGGACCAAGGGCGAGAACACCCTGGACCCGGTCGCGCTCCTCTCGGGCGAGTGAGCTGACACCGACATGGCACTCGACGAACTGAAGGCCGCCGTTCCGGACTTCGCCAAGGACCTGAAGCTGAACCTCGGTTCGGTCATCGGCAACAGCGATCTCCCCCAGCAGCAGCTCTGGGGCACCGTCCTCGCCTGCGCGATCGCCTCGCGCTCGCCGAAGGTGCTGCGCGAGCTGGAGCCGGAGGCCAAGGCCAATCTCTCCGCCGAGGCGTACACCGCGGCGAAGTCGGCCGCCGCCGTCATGGCGATGAACAACGTCTTCTACCGGACCCGGCACCTGCTGTCGGACCCGGAGTACGGCACGCTCCGTGCGGGCCTGCGGATGAACGTCATCGGCAATCCGGGTGTGGAGAAGGTCGACTTCGAGCTGTGGTCGCTCGCCGTCTCCGCGATCAACGGCTGCGGCCAGTGCCTCGACTCCCACGAGCAGGTGCTGCGCAAGGCCGGCGTGGACCGTGAGACCATTCAGGAGGCCGTCAAGATTGCTTCGGTGATCCAGGCGGTCGGCGTGACCCTCGATGCCGAGGCCGTGCTCGCCGAGTAACACCGCAGTACCCCTGATACGAGAAGGGCCCCGAGGACGACCGACCGTCTTCGGGGCCCTTCTTTCACTTCTGCGGTGCGCCGTCGCCGCCCTCGTCCTCGTCCGTGGGAAGCGCGTCCGAATCCTTCGGGGGCGACCCCGGCGCCGGGGTCGCGGCCACCGCGAGCGCCGAGGCCCCGTGCGGCGGTGCCGCCTGGCGCCGGGCCTCCTCCCGCCCGTACGCCCGCAGATAGCCGACCACCGTATTGGTCACGGCGACCAGCGGTACGGCGACCACCGCACCGCCGATGCCCGCGATCATGCCGCCCGCGGCGACCGAGAGCACCACGGCCAGCGGATGGACCCGGACCGCGCGGCCGAGGATGAACGGCTGGAGGATGTGGCCCTCGATCTGCTGCACCGCCAGGACCACGGCCAGCACCATCAGCGCGGTGAACACGCCCTCGGTGACCAGCGCGACGACCACGGCGAGCGCGCCGGAGACCACGGCGCCGACCAGCGGGATGAAGGCGAACAGGAAGATGAAGACGGCCAGCGGCACCGCCATCGGCACATCGAGGAAGTAGATCCCGAGCCCGATGAAGATCGCGTCGATCAGCGCCACTATCACCGTGCCCCGCACATAGGCGGTCAGCGTGCGCCAGGCCCGCGGCCCGGCCCCCGCGACGCCCGGCCGCGCCTGGGCGGGCACGAGCTTGAGCACCCAGTGCCAGATGCGCTTCCCGTCGTACAGGAGGAAGAGCGTCGAGAACATCGCCAGCAGCATCCCGGTGAGGAACTCCACCATCACGGTGACGCCCTGGAGCCCGGCGGAGGTGATCTCCTCGGTGTTGGTGCCGATGGTGTCGCTGAGGTTCTTCGCGATGTCGTTGATCTGCGACTCGGTGACATGGAAGGGGCTGTCGAGCAGCCACTGCTTCAACTCGTCGATACCGGCGCGGACCTTGTCGGACAGCGTGTCGAGGTTGTCCATCACCTGCCACACCACGAACCAACCGACCAGCCCCATGATGACGAAGCCCAGCACCGCGGTGACGGCGGTGGCGAGCCCGCGCGGCAGCCCGAGCCGCCGCAGCCGGACCACGGTCGGCTGGAGCATCGCGGTGACGAGCAGAGCCGCGACGAAGGCCAGCACGACGAGCTGCACGGCGCTGATGACCCGCATCATCACCCAGAGCGTGCCCGCCAGGACCAGCAGCCGCCAGCCGGCCTCGGCCGCGACCCGCATCCCCCACGGAATCGCCGCGACCGGATCGGGCCTGGCGGCGACGGAGGGGGCGTACGAGGGCGGTGCGGGCACCGAGCCGGAGGCCCCGGCCTCCGGCTCGGTGCCGGCCGCCTCGTTCCGACCGCGCGACACGCGTTCGTCGTCGTCGTCGGACTCGGCCTGCGCCCGCCGCTCGTCCAGGCGCGTGCCCAGCTCGGTCAGTTCGGCACCGACCCGGCCGAGCCACCTCGGCAATTTCGACATTCTGGTCCCTTCCCCCACGATCGTCCCGTCACTCCCACGGGACGTCCGATGGTGACCGTACACGCGTGAAGCCCCCCACCGTAGGACGGCGGGGGGCTTCACGGGGTTGAGGGCGGAACCTGCAGCTCCGCCACTCGTCCTAGTACCAGTGGTTGGCCTGCCAGAAGGACCAGGCGCCGCACGGGCTGCCGTAACGGCCGTCCATGTAGCTGAGGCCCCACTTGATCTGGGTGGCCGGGTTGGTCTGCCAGTCGGCGCCGGCGGACGACATCTTGGAGCCCGGAAGCGCCTGGACGAGCCCGTACGCCCCGGAGGACGGGTTGCTCGCGCGGTAGTTCCAGGTCGACTCGTGGTTCACGATGTTGCTGAAGCACTGGAACTGGTCCGCGGGGATCATCTGGCGGGCCATCGCCTGGACTTCGGCCACGCTGTACGAGCCCTTCGCGGAGAAGGAGGAGGCGTCGCGGGTGGACGAACGGCTCGCACGCTCCGCGTCGTCCTTCTTCTTCTGACGCTCGGCCTCCAGCTTGTCCTCGGCCGCCTGCTTCTTCGACTTGGCGTCCTTGGCGGCCTGGATGCGGGCCGTCTCCTCGGCGGACTTCTTCGCGGCGGCGTCCGCGGCGGATGCCTGGGCATCGGCCTGCTGCGTCAGCGAAGCGGTCTGCACCTGGGCCTGCTGGCCCGCGGGGATGTCTGCGAGCAGCGTGGTGTCGGCTGCGGCCGTCTCGAAGTTGTTGTCGTCGACAGCGGGAGTGCTGCCCGAAGCAACGCCTACGACGGCGCCTACGGTGGTGACCGCGGTGGCAGATGCCACGGCGAACCCCCGGACCGAGATCCGGCTCACACGGTGTCCTTCCAGCATCGCCCGCTTAGGTGACCTCGCGGGCGCAATCGTGCCCTTGACACTGGCCTCCCTACTGCTTGGGTCACGGGAGGCACGGGCCCGGTGGGCAACTCCCTTGCGAGGAGTGCCGCGTGGTGCTCGCGGGCGGCATACGGACGGCGATTGTTGAGTTGTGTGGTGTGCGGCACCTCTGGAGGTGCCTGTGTGCCGTATGCGGGGCCTGACGGAAGCAAGACTCTGCCCGACGGGAACGCGTGAGGCAATTCTGTGTTGCGTGGGAAAGGTCACACCCCGTTTGGGTGCTCCGTTTCGTGGAAATGACGGCACAACACGAAGCCGCCCGGCTAAGCTCCTTGGCTCGCCGGGCGGCATCAATGGGTCATCCCGTGTCAGATCTGGCCTTCCTCCAGCATTTCGGTCACCAGTGCGGCGATCTGCGAACGCTCGGAGCGTGTCAGCGTGACATGGGCGAAGAGCGGATGACCCTTCAGCTTCTCGACGACGGCGACGACTCCGTCGTACCGGCCGACCCTGAGGTTGTCCCGCTGTGCCACGTCATGCGTGAGCACCACACGGGAATTCGCCCCGATCCGTGACAACACGGTCAGCAGGACATTCCGTTCGAGCGACTGCGCCTCGTCCACGATCACGAACGCGTCGTGGAGCGAACGGCCCCGGATGTGGGTGAGCGGCAGGACCTCCAGCATCCCGCGCCCCAGCACCTCCTCGATCACCTCGCGCCCGGCGACCGCCGAGAGCGTGTCGAAGACGGCCTGCGCCCAGGGGCTCATCTTCTCGGCCTCGCTGCCGGGGAGATAGCCGAGCTCCTGTCCGCCGACCGCGTAGAGCGGCCGGAAGACCATCACCTTTTTGTGCTGCTGACGCTCCAGCACCGCTTCCAGGCCCGCGCAGAGCGCCAGGGCCGACTTGCCGGTGCCCGCCCGGCCGCCCAGCGACACGATGCCGACGTCCTGGTCGAGGAGCAGATCCAGGGCGATCCGCTGCTCGGCGCTGCGACCGTGGATCCCGAAAGCCTCCCGGTCGCCCCGCACCAGCCGCACATTGCCCTCGGGGGTGACCCGGCCGAGCGCCTTGCCGCGCTCCGACTGGAGGACCAGCCCGGTGTGCACGGGCAGCTCGGCCGCCTCGGGGATGTACAGCGTCTCCTCACCGAACAGCAGGTCCACCTGCTCCCCGGAGAGAGACAGTTCGGACATGCCGGTCCAGCCGGAGTCGGTGATGGCGAGTTCGGCGCGGTACTCCTCGGCGAGGAGGCCGACCGAGGACGCCTTGATCCGCAACGGGAGGTCCTTGGAGACGACGGTGACGTCGTACCCCTCGGCCTGGAGGTTGCGCGCGACCGCGAGAATCCGTGAGTCGTTGTCCCCCAACCGGTAGCCGGCGGGCAGTACGCCGGGATCGGAGTGGTTGAGTTCGACACGGAGCGTCCCGCCCAGATCCCCGAGCGGGATCGGGGCATCCAGTCGGCCGTACCGGACCCGGAAGTCGTCCAGCAGGCGGAGCGCCTGCCGGGCGAAGTACCCGAGCTCGGGATGGTGCCGTTTGGCCTCCAACTCCGTGACCACCACGATCGGCAGCACGACTTCGTGCTCGTCGAAGCGGGCCATGGCGTTGGGGTCGGCCAGCAGGACGCTGGTGTCGAGAACATAGGTGCGCCTGTCGGGCATGCGGCGCTTAGTGCTGGTCACCACGGAAGGACGTACCCCCTCGGACGAGGTCGGGGAGTGCGACGGACGTCGCGGAGCTTCCCAAAGGGAGAGGACGGACCGGGTTCTGGACCCTGCGCGAGGGCCGAACGCCGGCCCTCCGCGTCGGCCGCACGATACGTACGGTCCTTCGTGTGCAAAGGGCCTCCCGGGCGAGCGGGCTGGGTGCCGCTCACTTGGATACGACATCCGCCTGGTTACTGACCGGACGTCGACCTGTCAGGGGTATTCCCTCGAACACGCGAAGCCATGCCCCCGCATATGACACGGTGCGGAACAGTCCTGGTGGACGTAGGGTGACGGCCCGGTTCCGCCGCCTTCGCGCAGCGCTGCGAAACCCCCGCGGGACCCCTGTACAGAGGAGTGGGTACGCGGGGGCGCAGAGGGCGTGCGGGACGGGTGCGCGCGGGGGTGCGCTCAGGCGCCGTAGCGCCTGCCGCGTGCCGCGTAGTCACGCAGCGCGCGGAGGAAGTCGACCTTGCGGAAGGCCGGCCAGAAGACTTCGCAGAAGTAGTACTCCGAATGCGCGCTCTGCCAGAGCATGAAGCCCGACAGCCGCTGTTCCCCGCTGGTACGGATCACCAGGTCCGGGTCCGGCTGCCCCCGGGTGTAGAGGTGCTCGGAGATCAGGTCGGTGGAGACGACCTCCGCCAGCTCCTCGAACGTCGTGCCCTTCTCCGAGTGCTCCAGCAGGAGCGACCTGACCGCGTCCGCGATCTCCTGGCGGCCGCCGTAGCCGACTGCGACATTGACGATTATTCCGTCGATATCGGATGTCGCCTCCTGCGCCTCCTTGAGGACGGTCTGCGTACGGGCCGGCAGGAGGTCGAGCGTGCCGACGTGATGGACCCGCCACCGCCCGTCCGCCGCGAGGTTGCGCACGGTGTTCTCGATGATGCCCAGGAGGGGGATCAGCTCGGCCTCGGGCCGGTCGAAGTTGTCCGTGGAAAGCAGCCAGAGGGTGACGACCTCGACATCGGTCTCACTGCACCAGCCGAGCAGATCGGAGATCTTGTCCGCACCTGCCTGGTGCCCCTGCACGGCCGAACCGCCGGACGCCTTCGCCCATCGCCGGTTGCCGTCGAGGATGACCCCGATGTGCTTCGGCACCTGGGCGTGATCCAGGCGGCCTTCCACCCGGCGCGCGTAGAGCCCGTACACCAGGTCACGCAAGTTCACTGAGTTCACCCTCTCGGTTCCGTACGGGCCGCAGGCCCGTCCGCCCCGTCGCCGGGGGTACGGGGCCCGTCCCCCGTGGGGGGATCGCCACAAGGTCCGCACGGTCCACAGGTATTCACCGCGCCGCACATCGGCATTCCCCGAAGCCGCCACATTACTGCGAGCGGGTCACGGGGGCCCAACCCGGTCTGTCACAACACCGTGATAAAGAGACAAACGTGACTGATTCTCTTCCCTACCGCGCCGCCGACTCGCGCTACGACTCCATGGAGTACCGCCGCACCGGCCGCAGCGGTCTCCAACTGCCCGCACTCTCGCTCGGCCTCTGGCACAACTTCGGCGACGACCGCGCGCTGGATTCCCAGCGGGCGATCCTCCGCCGCGCCTTCGACCTCGGCGTGACCCACTTCGATCTGGCCAATAACTACGGCCCGCCGCCCGGCTCCGCCGAGCTCAACTTCGGCAAGCTGTTCCGGCAGGACTTCGCCCCGTACCGCGACGAGCTGATCATCTCCACCAAGGCCGGATACGAGATGCACCCCGGCCCGTACGGCGAGTGGGGCTCCCGCAAGTACCTGCTGTCCTCGCTCGACGCCTCGCTCAAGCGGATGCGGCTCGACCACGTCGACATCTTCTACTCGCACCGCTTCGACCCGGACACCCCTCTTGAGGAGACGATGGGCGCGCTGGCGTCCGCCGTGCACCGGGGCAAGGCGCTGTACGTGGGGGTGTCCTCGTACACCGCGGAGCAGACCGCCGAGGCGGCCCGGCTGCTCAAGGAGATGGGCGTCCCGGCCCTGATCCACCAGCCCTCGTACTCGATGATCAACCGCTGGATCGAGGACGACGGGCTGCTGGGCACCCTGGAGACGGTGGGCATGGGCTGCATCTCCTTCGTACCGCTCGCACAGGGCCTGCTCACGAACAAGTACCTGACGGGCATCCCGGCCGGCTCGCGCGCCACACAGGGCAAGTCCCTCGACCCGGACCTGCTCTCGGACGATGTGCTCCGCCGCCTCAACGGACTCGACGACATCGCCCGGCGCCGGGGGCAGTCGCTCGCCCAGCTGGCCATCGGCTGGGTGCTGCGCGACAGCCGGATGACGTCCGCCCTGATCGGCGCGTCGAGCGTGGGACAGCTGGAGGAGAATGTGGCCGCGCTGGCCGGACCGCCGCTGTCCGCCGAGGAATTGAAGGAGATCGACACCTTCGCCGTGGACACCGCGGGGACCAACATCTGGGCCGGACGGAGCTGACACCGGGCCGTCGCCGCACCGGCCCACAAAAAACGGGCCGGTCCGTGGGGGGGATACGGACCGGCCCGAGGGGGGGTTTCCACCATAACCCTTCGTAAGTGATGCTGCGTGCCACGCCACTCGACAACTACTCTCCGGATTCGGCGGACTGCGTTCCGGGCGGAGGACGGGGTGCCGCGGGCCCTCGACGCCTTGTCCGGGACGCCTTGTCCGGGACCTACGAACGGCTGCGGGCGTCGGCTTGACGCACAGGCCCGACCACCTCGCACCAAGAGGACGGATTCCGTCCTATTGGGTCCCTAGATTCGGGCGCATGACGACACGAACCGCCACCGTGACCGTGACCTGGCCCGGGGCGAACGCGCGGCGGCTGTCCCGCCAGCACGTGTACCCCGACGCCTCATCGGAGGCCGGGGGCTCGGCGCCCGGGGCCGTGGGCGCGATGCTCGGAGCACACGCCCAGGTGCTGTCCGCCGCCGAGCTCTCCGTGGGGCTGCGCGCCGACGGGGTGACCCGGACCGGCGTGCGTACGGCACTGTGGACCGACCGCACCCTGGTCAAGACGTTCGGGCCGCGCGGCACCGTCCATCTGCTCCCCACCGGTGACCTCCCGCTCTGGACCGGCGCCCTGTCAGCCGTACCCACCGGGACCGGCCCGTTCGCCAAGGACGCCCGGATGACACCGGACCAGGTGGAGGCGGTCGTCACCGCCGTCGCCGACGCCCTGACCGGCCGGGAGCTGACGATCGACGAGCTCTCCGACGAGGTCGTCGCCCGGACCGGGCCGTGGGCCGGGGACCCGGTGATGCCGGCGTTCCAGACGATGTGGCCGCGCTGGCGCCAGGTGCTGCACCTGGCGGGTCACCGGGGCGCCCTGTGCTACGCCCCGAACCGCGGCCGCAAGGCCACGTACACCAACCCGGGCAGCACTCCCTTGCCCGGCCCGCAGGCTGTGGCCGCCCTGGTGGAGCGCTATCTGCACGCGTACGGGCCCGCCACGCCCGCGCACTTCGCGAAGTGGCTCGCCGCGCCGAAGCGCTGGGCCGACGAGCTGTTCGCCTCCCTGGCCTCGGCCGGGGCCATCGAGGAGGTGATGTTCGAGGACGCCGGAGTGGCCTGGGTGGTGGCGGGCGACACGGCGTTCCCGGACGGCCCGGTACGCGGGGTGCGGCTGCTCCCCTACTTCGACGCGTTCACCATCGCCTCCCAGCCCCGCGAGCGGCTGTTCCCGGGCGCCGCGTACCAGCGGGCCCTGGGGGGCGGCCAGGCGGGGAACTACCCGGTGCTGCTGGTGGACGGTGAGGTCGCCGGGGTCTGGCACCAGCGTCGCTCGGGGCGCCGGATCGCGGTGACGGTGGAGCCCCTGACCCCGCTGAGGCCCGCACAGCTGCGGGCGCTGGAGGAGCAGGTGGAGCGGGTGGCAGCGGTACTGGAGGGGGAGGCGGAGCTGACGGTGGGGAAGGTGACGGTGGGGGCGCACGCGTAGGACGGTGGGGAGACGGGGGCGACACCAGTGGGGTGAGAGGTGCGAGCAGGGCCGGAGGTGGGGGCGGAGTGGCGGCGGCTCCGGGCCTCAGCAGCTCAGTACCTCCGTGCCCGCGGGCCTCCGTGCCCCCGGACCTCCGGGCCTCCGTGCCCCATGCCTCCGTGCCCCGTGCCCCGTGTCTCAGTGACGGTCGAAGCGGACCGCCATCGTGTCCCCTCCGACGACCACGAAGTCCCCGTCCTCGCACCGGATGACGGCCTCGCGCACCTCGCCCTTCTCGTCCCGGCGCTCCCGCGTACCGATGACCGTCCACGCTCCCCCGTACGGCACCGGGGGCAGATTCGTCACGGCGGCGTGCTGCCACTGATTCGCCGGTACGCACCATTCGGGCAGCTCCGGCCAGGCGCCGGGGGTGACCCGCAGCGTCCCGTCGGAAGCGCAGGTCAGCAGCACCGACTGACCGTCCGGGATCACGAACTCGACGGCCTCCGGCTCGCCCGCGCGGCCCTCCGGCCGGTAGAAGACGCCCTGGACCTCGGTGATGCGGGCGCCCCGGAGCCACTCGGGCCTGCCGTGCCGCGGACGGCCCGCCGGCCCGCCGGGCTCTTCCCTCTCCACCGTCATGACCTGCCCACCCCTCCACTGCGCGCTCCGCCACCAGGGTCGCACCGCCCTTGGGTAGGACGGCCGTGGAGCGCTTCCCGTTGCCTGCGGTGCGGTCATGAACTGACGTACGCGGTGAGCGGGTTGACACCGGCGCGGCCGCCGGGCGGGCCGTGCGGGCCCGGGGTTCGGGGTTAGAGCGGCTTGCGGGCCTCGATCAGGAAGCGGGTGGTGTGGGCGACGAACGGGCCCTCGGCCTCGATCTGCCGGTGCAGGGCGGCCAGCCGCGGGCGGTACCGCTCGACCGTGAAGCCCGGCACCATCCAGATCACCTTGCGCAGGAAGTAGACGACGGCGCCGATGTCGAAGAACTCGGTGCGCAGCCGTTCCGGCCGCAGATCGACCACGTCGAGACCGGCCGCTTCGGCGGCGGCACGCGCCTGCTCCGGGTCGCGGGCCCCGCGCACCTCGGGCGGCTGCGGGCCGAGGAAGTACTCGACCAGCTCGAAGACGCTCGCCGGTCCGACCTGCTGCGAGAAGTACGTGCCGCCCGGCGTCAGGACCCTGGCGATCTCCTCCCACCAGGTGGTCACCGGGTGCCGGCTGACCACCAGGTCGAAGGCCGCGTCCCCGAACGGCAGCGGCGGCTCGTCCTCGTCCACGACGACAACGGCACCGCGCGGGTGCAGCAGGGCGGTGGCCTTGGCGACGTTGGGGGGCCAGGACTCGGTGGCCACCGTCAGCCGCGGGAGCTTCGGCGCGGCGGCCAGGACCTCGCCGCCGCCGGTCTGGACGTCGAGTGCGGCCTCCGCGCGGGCCAGCCGGTCCGCCATGGCACGGGCGTATCCCCAGGAGGGGCGCTGCTCGGTGGCCCGGCCGTCGAGCCACGAGAAGTCCCAGCCGTCCACGGAGACGGCGTGGGCCTCGGCGACGAGGGCATCGAACCGCGCGTCGGAGGCTGCGGAGGAGGGGGTGGATCGCTCGGGCATATGCGCATCGTGGCAGGTGGGTACGGGGGTACGCGACCGCATTCCGTGCCGGGCGCGGCGGGTGGCGGGTGGCGGGCCGGACGGGTGCCGGCTTCGCGACGTACGGGGTCCGGGCAGGCGCTCAGGCGGCCAGGGCGCCCAGCAGCAGACCGACGAGTGCGCCCGCGATCATGAACGGGCCGAACGGGATGCCGGTCCTGCGTCCGGCGCGGCGCAGGATCACGAGCCCGAGCCCGTACGCCGCCCCGAACAGGAACCCGGCGAAGCCCCCGACGAACAGCACCGCCCAGCCGTACCAGCCCAGGGCGACGCCGAGGGCGAGGGCGAGTTTCACGTCGCCGAAGCCCATGCCGTTGGGGTT
>NZ_LWLE01000001.1:399417-586851 GCF_001905125.1 Streptomyces sp. TSRI0281
AGAAGCCGCCGAGGGCGAGGCCGCCGAGCAGTGCGGAGGTCCAGGATCCGGCGTGTTCGGGGAGCAGGGAAACGGTTCCCAGGAGCAGCGCCGCCGCGGCGGCCAGGGGCAGGGTCAGCGGGTCGGGCAGCCGGTGGACGCGGCGGTCGACGACGGCGAGGAGCACGGCGACCGGGGCGAGCAGCAGCCAGACCGCGAGTTCGGGCCTGAGCCCGGCGCCGGCCGCCAGCGCGGCGCAGGCGAGTGCGGTGACGACAGGGGCGAGGATGCCGGGGGCGTAGCGGCCGGTGTCCGGAACCGGGGAGCCGGTCGCCTCCGCAGCCGCGCCACGGCCCCCGTCGCCCTCACGGCCGCCCTCGCCGTCGTGGCCCCCGTCACGCTCGCCGTCGTGATCGCCCGGTGCCACCGGCCGGGAGAGCGGGACGACCGCCACGGCGCAGGCCGTGCACCGCGTCGAACCGAGCCAGCCGCGGGCGGGCCCGGTGAGCGGGTGCCCCGAGGGGCAGGTGTCGTGCCAGGGCTCCTCCGGCTCGACGGAGAACCGGTACGCGGCACGCGGGATCAGCAGCCCGGTGGCGGCGCCCCACAGGGCGGCGACGGCGATCAGCGTTGCGTCCACACCAGGACCTTAATCGGGCGGCACGACAAGGGGCTTGGGCCCTGGGGCCCACTGGCGGCCGTTCGGGACCCACGATCCGGCGCCGGGGGCTACGGTCGGTGCCCATGAGGAAATGGCGCGATGGCGACGCAATGCTCACGGTCGGCGCGGACACCGGGGAGCGTGAGGTTCCGCTGCGGATAGCGGCCTCCTACCGGGCCCGTACCCGGGGGCTGCTCGGGCGGGACGGGATCGACGGGGCGCTGATGCTCACGCCCTGCGGGAGTGTGCACACCTTCCGGATGCGGTTCACCATCGATGTGGCGTACCTGGACCGGAAGTTCAACGTGCTGGCGGTCCGCACGATGAAGCCCGGCCGGCTCGGGCTGCCGCGGCTGCGTGCCCGGCATGTGATGGAGTCGGAGGCCGGGGCGATGGAGCGCTGGGGGCTGCGGCCGGGCGCACGGGTCGAGGTCCACGTGACGGCCGGGAGTGACGCGTAGCCGCCTCCCCCGCATCGCGGCAGCCGCGGGGCACGGTGTGACGAGGGGCGGCGGTCGCCGCGCGACGGGGCCGCCGCCGTCAGCGGCACGACGCCCCGGTACCGCGGGCGAGGTCGGGGAACTCCGCGCGGGCTTCGCTCATCGCGGCGCCCGGCCCGTCACCCGCGCGTCCACGGGCGGGAGCGGGTGTATGTGGCCCATCAGGTCTGGCGTGACGCGTGCCCGCGCGCCTACGGGCGGGAGCGGGTCACAAACGCGCGTGGCGGGTGCCGAGCCCGCGGCCGACCAGCGGGCCGACGGTGCGGATCAGCTTCAGCTGGGTGGAGCGCAGGACCCGCACGGTGAGGTCGTCGGGCCAGCCGGTCGTCGTGGCCCACCCGTATCCGGAGCCGACCACCTCACTGGCGAAGGCGAGTTCGGTGGCCAGCAGCGCACGCGCCCAGTCCATCGGCTCCAGGGCCTGCCGCGCGGCCAGCGCACCGCGGATCCGGATGCCCCGGTGGTACAGGTCCTCGGTGCCGGCGAAGCCCATGGCGACGGCGAATTCCTCCGTGCAGCGGGCCGGACCGGTCCATTCGAGCAGGCCCTGCTGGAGAAGCTGGGACTCCTCCTCGGTCAGCGTGAGCTGCTCCGCCGTCTGCACGTGTTGCCGTCACCTTCTGGTAGCTGTCCGGCCCGGCACCATGGGGGAGCGCCGGGCCGGACCCTGATCCGTTACCAAGGTGACGCTAACCGCCCAGGTCGCGGGCGTCTTGGGCCCCAGGACCCACTGGCCGGCGGGCTCCGTGAGCGGGGCGGCGCGCCGGGTCAGACGCTGAGCACCGCGTTCCCGAACACCCGCCACGGGGAGTGCCCCACCGAGTCCAGGACCGCCAACTGCGGGTGCCCGGCGGCGATTTCCTCGCGTACGGCGACGACGTCGGGCCACTCGTCGAGATACGCCGCGCCGTCGATGACGACGCCGTCCCAGTCGGTGGCGGCCGTCGTGCCCCGCCGGTCGACGACGAAGCCGATGCACAGGACGGATGCCCGCCCGATGGTCCGCCGTATGGCGCTCACGACCCTGTCCTGCTCGACCGGCGGCAGTTCGCCCAGGCCGAACTCGACGGCCACCGCCCCGCTCCTGGCGCGGCGGATGCGTACGAGAACGTCCATGGAGCCGCCGACCCAGAGCCGGAACCCGATCTCGGCGAGCCTTTGCAGTCCGGCAATGGACAGCAACTGCTCCCGGGTGACGGGGGAACGGGCCCCGGCCGACACCGAGTCCTGGCTGACCAGGACGGTGCGCCCGGTTGCCGGATGGGCCAGGCGCAGCCCTTCCGCTTCGAGGTCGCCCAGGAGTGTCTGAGCGTCCAGCCGGGTCCAGCCCAGGTGGTACGAGTAGAAGAAGCCGGCACTCATCGACGCCTCACCCCATCACAGCGTGAACATGAATATTCGCGTGCGCAAATTCGACAGTAGGGGTCGATGCCCGGTCGGACAAGTACCACCGGAGATCGATTTGCCTATGGGTATGGCCCGGAGGTGGTCGTGCGGACATCCGGACACAGAGCTGGACAGCGGCGGTGTCGTGGTCGGCGACCACCGGCAGGTACGAGCGTATTGAGCCGCGGCGGTTCCGGCGTGGGCCCACGGGCCCAAGAGCGGCCCCCATCGGAACCTTCGCCCCCGTCATGCCGAACCGGCGCGCCCCTCCGCCCGGTACGCCCCCGTTCAGGGCACGGGAGTTGGGCCCGGCTTTGGGACCGGGGGCCCGCGCCACCGCCGATTTCCGGCCGTACGCTCACGGTCAACAGGCAACACACGTGTGGCCGGAGAGAGGTTGAACCGTGAGTGGTGGCGGCGGCTGGGGGGACAGGAGCGCGGGCCACATATCGGCGGGACACCGCGGTCCGGACGGGTCCGGCACCCTGTATCAGCGGGAACAGAGCGGCTGGTTCTTCGCGTTGACGCGGAGCTGGGCCACGGGTGCGCTGGTCTATATCGCCGCCGGGTTCATGACCAACCGGGTGCTGGTCGAGCTGCTGGGCAGCGAAGCACGCCTGGAGTCGTTCGGCTGGCGCCTCGCCCTCATGCACGTACCGAGCCTCGTCGTCACCCTGCTGACGGTTCTGGCCGCGGCCCGCATCCTCCCCGACGAGCACCGCGAGAACCGGATCGTCTATCTCCTCGGTGCCCTGGCGGTCCCGCTGGCCGGCCTCGTGTACGGCTTCGCCGTCTCGTGGAACGTCGTGGACATCGAGGGTGTCCTGATGCCGGTCGTCTCCCTGGCCACGGGCGCGGCGGCGGGTGTCGCCGTCGACCGGCTGCTGGAGGAGCGCGCCACCCAGCCCCCTCCCCCGCCGCAGTACTCGTACAACTGGCGGGACGGCGGGGCCACCGCCATGGAGTACCTCGGGGTGGTCGTCCTCGTCGTCACGCTGATCGGCGCGATGGCGATGGCCGGGGTCGGCGGGAGGATCGGCGAACGCATCCGGTGCGCGATCAGCTCGCTCGCCGGTGGTGGCGGCTCCTGCTCCACGGGCGGCGGGGAGCCCGAGGCGAAGCCGAAGACCGACGCCGACTACGAGCCCAAGATGTGCCAGGTCTCCAGCATCTCGGACACGGCCGGCGGCAAGGTCAAGATCGGCTGGTTCGAGTGGGGCGAGGAGTACGGCTTCCAGCAGAAGGTCTCCCGCGCCAACTCCGATGTGAACGGTGACGGCAAGGTCGACGAGAACGACAAGCAGGTCACCATGACGTTCACCGACGCTGCCTCGGCGGGCGCCACCGCCAGCACCCCGGGCGTGAAGCTCGGCAGCCTCGGCAAGGCGGACATCGACATCGGCGGCGGCATCAAGATCACCAACGGTGACACCTGGATCTTCAAGAGCGAGGAAGAGGCTCAGAAGATGCGGGACGACATCGAGGAAATGAAGATGTGGGAGACCGCCACCAAGCACAGCGGCGGGTACGGCGGCGGCTGGTACTCCGGTATGAAGTGGGCCGAGAAGAAGGAAGACATCGAGAAGAAGATCGGCGACAAGAAGATCTCCTACTCGACCGTCGGACTCAACGCGTACGCGGACGGCGGCCTCTCCATCAAGTCGGGCGACGAGACGGAGCTCGGTGCCAAGCTGGGCGGCAAGGCCAAGTTCTCCCCCGAGGTCACCATCACCAAGGACGACGTGAACGGGAACGAGTCGTCCACGTACACCGCCAAGCTCGAACTCGAAGGCAAGGTCAGCGGAAACGCGGGGCCGCTGAAGGGCACGCTGGGCGGCAAGGAGAACCACACCGGCGCCATCACCGTCACCCGCGACCAGAAGACCGGGAAGATCGTCCGGATCGACATGACCCAGACCGTGGACAAGGGCTCCACGTCCGGCAAGGTCGAGGTCGGCGGCGACAACGGCGAGAAGGGCAAGGACAAGCGCGGCGGCAAGGGCAGCGTCGGCGACTCCTCGGGCGACTCCGGCATCGACGTCCAGACGAACTCGATCATCTTCGGCAAGGACACCGACAAGGCCACCGAGGACAAGCGGGCCATCGCCGAGCAGTGGCTGGACGGCTCGGGCAACAACACCGCCCCGTTCGAGTACATGTTCGGCGACCGCGCCATGGACAAGCGGCCCGAGGGAAGCGACCCCTTCGAGCAGATGATGTTCGAGGACGGCCTGTCCAGCACGATGCGCTACCTCGGCGAGACGGACGCCCAGGAGTTCGGCTTCGAGGTCTCCCTCGGGATGAGCCTCGGCTTCTCCCTCTCCGACGAGCACAAGAAGGAGACGCTGACGGACGCGCGGTTCCTCGGAGCCCCGCAGGGCGACAATCGCACGTATCTTCCGTACAGCTACTGCGCGAAGTGAGCACGGCGGACCGACCGCACGACGAAGAGGCGATGAGACCACCGATGACGGCCACGAACACGTCCCCGTTGAAGAAGTCCCGGCCGTTCGGCGCGGCGACAGCGGCCGCCGCGGCCGTCATCGCCCTGACCACCCTGCTCACCGGCTGCGGCAGCGACGACGCCGCGTCGGTCCCGGACGGCTGGGGCACGCTGGACACCAAGGCGCTCTCCGTCGGTTACCCCAAGAACAAGGGGTACGCCGAGCAGCCCGCGGACCGGCGCAGCAAGAGCAACGCCGCCGTGGCGCTCAAGCAGGAGTCCGGGGTGCGCACCGGCATGGTCTCGGTCCAGCTGAACTTCGCCACCGGCGTCAGCACCGCGGGCGAGGCGGCGGCCGCGGCGGGCGCCGGCCTGGGCCTCGGCTCCACCCGCAAGGCGACCGAGGACATCCGGCTCGTCGGCGCGGAGAGCGCCCGTGAGGCCCGCAGGATCGACTACGAGTTCACCGCGGACGGCAAGGAGGACACCCCGACGGTCGGAACCCCGATGACGGGCGTCGTGGTCGCGGGCGTCGACTCCAAGGGAGTGCCGTTCGCCGTCCGGATCAACGCGGTGAAGGACCAGTTGAGCACCGGAGACCTGGACGCATTCGTCAAGTCCATCACCGTCAAGTAGCGCCGCCGGGCACGCCTCCCATGGACTTCCTGCCCGGCGGCACCGCCACCTTCCTGCTCCTGTTCGGCCTGTTCCTGGCCGCGTTCGCGGCCCGCTCGGCCCTGCGGACGGCCCAGGTGCTCCGCCTGATCCGGCACGGCCTCCTCGCCGGGGGCCGCTGCGCGCAACGTCGCACGGCCGACCGCGGCCCGGACACGGAGCGCGGCTACGCGACGGAGTACGTGTTCGCCTTCCGAACCCCGCAGGGCCACGAGGTCGAGTTCACCGACGCCTCCCCCACCCTGTCCGGAATCGGCCCCGGGGCGCCGGTCCGGGTCCGCTACGACCCGTCGGACCCGGCGCGCCGCGCCACGGTAGCGGGCCCGGGAACCTGGTGGCCTCTGCTGAAGCCGGCCCTGTTCACCCTCGTACTCACCCTGTTCGCGGCGGGCCTGCTGCTGGGGTTCGCGGCGACGGGTGGATGGACCTGACGGCACCGGCACCTCGGGTACGGGGCGGAGTCGGCCGGTACGTGTACGCCACGGCGCCTCGGTACCTGTACGGCCACGGGGGCGCGGTACGTGTGCGGCGACGGAGCCGAAGGGGCGGCCGAAACGGCGAGGGCCCGGCACCGCGACCCTGGGGTTCCAGTGGTCGCGGTGCCGGGCCCCGCGCACGTCGCGCGTTGCGGTGGGGGTCAGGAAGCGCTGCCGCGCGGGAAGGAGACCTCCACGCGCCGGTTCTTCTTCCTGCCCTCTTCGTCGCTGTTGCTGGCGATCGGGTACTGCTCGCCGTATCCGCGGATCTCGAACGAGATCGTGGCCCCGAGCTCCTTCGACAGGACCCCGTGTACGGCGTCGGCGCGCTGCTTGGAGAGCACGTCGCCGTGGGCCGAGGAGCCGAGGTCGTCGGTGAAGCCGAAGACACGGACCTTGGTCGCGTTCTGCTTCTTGATCTCCGCCGCGATGGCGGCGATACGCGAGTTGGCCGCCGGACTCAGCTTCGCGCTGTCCTTGCCGAAGAGCACTTCGGCCTGGAGCGCGAACTTGATGTTGGCGTTGCTGTCCTCACGGCGCTCCTCGCCGCCCATGTCCTCGACCACCTGCACGATGTCGAGAACCTTGCCGGGCGCCAGCGTCCCGCCCTCCGGCATCTTGAGGTCGGGGTCGTTGGCGTCGAGCTGCACCGGGGGCTGGGACGTCGCCTCCGTCCCCGGCGGCACACTGGGACCGTCGTCACTGAACGCGGTGGACGCGCCGAACACCGTGGTTCCGGCCAGGAGCAGGCCCACCACCAGGACGCGCCCGGCGTGACGCCCTGACGCGGACCGTCGCATGGTCGTCATATCGGCGCTCACCCAGAGATCTTCAGCGACGTGGTGGCGAAGGTGGGCAGGGAGAAGTCCACCTCGGTCGTCGTCTCCGGGGGTGCCGGGAACTGCATGAAGATCGGAGCCGACTCCCCCGGTGACAACGGGGCGATCGCCGTGGTGCACAGGCACCGCGCGTCCGTGTCCCTGAGAACGTAGTAGCGCTTCTTGCCGACCTTGTCGACCAAGGTGGCACCGGCCACCGAGTTCGGATTCTTCGCGACGACCGAACTCTCCTGCCCTCCCCAGCTTGCGCTGTTACGGGTCCCGTCGCCGCCGTTCGTGATCTCCGCCTGCACGGTGACGAAACCGCCCGCATCGCGCGTGACCTGCTGGACGACGAGTTTGAGCCCGCCTTCCCCTCGCGCCTCGGCCAGCTTGGCATTCGGGTCCACGTTTTCCCCGGCAGCGGTGTCTTCCTGCTGCTTTCCCTTGCCCTCCGCAGAGGGCGTGGCCGGGGTGGAGGGCGAAGAGCCTCCGCCCTGCGCCTCTCCACCGCTGTCCTCACCGCAACCGGTGAGAGCAAGGGCGATGGTCGCCGTCATCGCGACGGCGGCCATCATCCTTCTGGCCGTCGTGGTACGCCGAATACTCATGGTCCGATTCCTCTACTCGTCGTTCGCTGTCACTTGTCGACCAACCGCACGTCAAAGAGAATCTTGCTGATCTCGGACCAGGGCCGATTGACACCAAACGGCTCGATCTTGACCACCCCGGCTTTGCCGCACGAGAAGACGTACAGATCCTGGGTACCGTCGTCGTTGAAGTCGAAGGACTGCCAGTCACAGCGGAACTCGATGACGGCCGTGGCCTTGGCCTTGGCGAAGGTGCGCTTCGTACCCGGGATGACCGACGAGTCCACCGCTTTGCGACCCTTGACCTCGACGGTGATTCTGCCGAACCTGGGGACGATTTCGGGCGGTTCGCATGCCACGACATCCGCGTCATTGTCCGATGCGAAGCTCTGGGCCGCGCCGCACGGCACGGGGAAGGGAGCCGCCAAAAATGTGTCGAGCATTTTCTCGGGGAGCGAGGCCATGAACCCCCCGTAGAAATCCGCGCGGGCGGCTTGAGCCGCGGCGAGCGCGGCGGAGTCCGCCGCGCCCTGGGATCCATTGCGCAAGGCCGATGCCTTGCCGACAGCGAAGAAGGCGAACACGAGGAAGAGCAGGCCCGCCACCATCACGATGTAGATGGGGAAGGCCTGCCCTCGGTCCGACCGGTGGTGTCCGGTCACTTCGACGTGATGGAGGTGACCAGTCCGTCGATCCGAGTCGAGATCTTCCCGCCGATGCCCGAGGCCGCGATCGCCCCGATGATCGCCACGACCACCAGGATGATGCCCAGGTACTCGAACGCCGTCTGACCCCGGTCCTTCGCCGCGTAGCGCTTCTGGATGCTGCTGACGGCGGTGTTGGCCCAGCCGTTGACGCGGATGGCGGTCTTCAGGGTGATGTCCGACATGGTGTTCCCCTCCTGATTCGGCCGACCGATTGCCGGCCGACTCGCACGTTCCTGGCATGTCGCGCCCGACTCCGGCTTCCTCCTGGCCGGTGCCGCTTGCGACATGAGAAACATAGAGGGGAGCTCCCTGCTCACCAGAGGGTCCCAGGGCCCATTCCCGGGCCCAAAGCGCGCTCTGGGCCCCCGCGTTGCCGTCCCGCTCAGCCATGGCCGCCCGCCCCTCGCGAGCCGCTGCCCGTCGCAGGTGCCGTGCCCAGCCAGCGGGCGATCGCCTCGCTGCGGCTGCCGCTGTGAAGTTTCGTGAAGATGCGGTTGATGTGGTTCTTCACGGTCTTCTCGCTGATGAAGCAGGTGGCGGCGATCTGCTGGTTGCTCATTCCGGACGCAATCAGCTCCATGACCTCCACCTCCCTCGAACTCAGCCCGTGGTGTTGCCTGTTGAGAGCCGCGCCGGGCCCCCTGGTCATGGAAGACTGTCCCACAACAGGTTGCAGTTGCGAAAGACCTTCCGGTTCTCGGACCTGTCGTGGCGCCACCGTGAGTGGTGGCGATGCTGTGAAGCCGGGCTGCGCCTCGTAGCCGGGGGGCGGGTACGGCACGCCGACGGTCAGGGCGGTGCCCAGGCCCTCCGGGAGCGTTCCGCGCCCGGGGTCCACGCCGTTGCGCATATGGGCGAGCAGGGCGTTCGCGGCGGTGGCCGTGAAGTTGGCCCGGCCGTGCTTCGTGTCGCGTACCGCCTGGACCAGCTGGTCCGCCGTGAACTCGCCGTGCACCAGATAGCCGCCCGCGCCCAGGCGCAGGGCCTCGTGGACGATCTCGCTCTCACGGCTGTAGGTCAGCATCATCACGGGCGCGATCCGCACCAGGTGCGGCAGGGCCGAGATGCCGTCGACCCCGGGCATCCGGACGTCCAGCAGGACGACGTCCGGGCGGTGCCGCAGGGCCAGCTCGTAGGCCTGGCGGCCGTCCGCCGCCTCCGCGACGACCTCGATGTCGGCGCGGCCGGAGAGCAGTACGCCCAGGCCGGCCCGGACCACGGGGTTGTCGTCCGCCACCACCACCCTGAGCTGGGCGGGGGCCTGGGGACCGGGTGTCGTCGGGAAGGGGACGGGCAGGACCTCGGGTGCCGCGGTCTGCTGAGGAACGGGGAACCCTGAGGAGCTGTGTTCCGTGGTGCGCGGTGCGATGTGCGGCGAGGTGTGCGGGGAGGCATGGTTCTGTGCCACCCAGTTCTGACTCGACGCGCGGGGGACGTCGTCCGGCATTCTGCGACCTCCTCTCAGGAGCTACGGGTGGGGGGTGGATGGAGGGACGGTAGGGGTGGTGCCAAGAGCGGCGAGGGGTATTTCCAGGCGCACCTCGGTGCCCTGGGAAGCCTCTCCCCTGCCGATCCGGATGCGGGCGCCGATGGAAGCGGCGCGTTCGACCATGCCGACGAGGCCGAAGTGTCCGGCCCGGCGGAGGGAGTCGAGGGTGGTGCCCGCGGGCAGGCCGCGTCCGTCGTCGTAGACGCTGACGCGCAGGACGTCGCCCTTCACGCCCGCGAGAACGATCAGGTAGGTGGGGCCCGCGTGGCGGTGGGCGTTCTCCATGGCTTCGGAGGCGACCGTGAGCAGCTGCCGGGCGACCGCCTGCGGGACGGGCGGTACGGGGATGTGCTCCTGGATCCGGCGGAAGGTCGCGGCGAGGCCGTGGCGGTCGCTGAAGTCGGCCGCGCGGGCGCGGAGTTCGTCGACGACGTCCACGCCGCCGTCCAGGCCGGACTCGCGGCGGAGGTCGGTGAGCAGTTCGCGGGACTCGGCCGCGGCCCGGCGGGCGGCACGGGCGACGAGTTCGGCCTGTCGCCTGACGGTGGGCGGGTCCATCCGGTCGGCGGATCCGGCGAGGCCGTCGGCGGCCAGGGCGAGACCGTGCAGGGTCTTGGCGACGGAGTCGTGCATCTCGCGGGCGAGGCGGGTGCGCTCCCCTTCGACGGCCTCGTTCACAGCGAGGCGGGCGCGGGTCTCGGTCAGGGCCTGGCTGGCTGTGCCGAAGCGCAGCAGCAGATTGCGCAGGGTGACGCCGACGGCCCCGGCGATCACGCAGAAGCCGGGAAGCAGGAGGTTGGTCGCGTCGCCGCCTTCGAGCTTCGGGACGGTGTTGTAGACGCCGAAGACGATGACGACCTGGACGGCGGCGAAGACCGCGGCTCCCCGCCAGCCGTAGACGAGGCCGGCGAGGAGCGGGGTGCAGACGGTGACGTAGGCGAGCGTGGACTCGGGGGTGGCGGTGATCAGCAGCAGTGCGCCGAAGAACACGTCGATCCCGAGCAGCCAGGGGTGGCGCAGGAGGCGCG
Organism: Streptomyces sp. TSRI0281; assembly: GCF_001905125.1. GTDB lineage: Bacteria > Actinomycetota > Actinomycetes > Streptomycetales > Streptomycetaceae > Streptomyces. The sequence goes on from NZ_LWLE01000001.1 coordinate 410,170, forward strand.
GGCCGAAGCGTTCCCAGTCGCGGAACAGGAGGTAGCTGCCCATGAACGTGATGAGGATCGCCGCCCCGATGAACCAGGTGGCGAGGCCGCGCGCGGTGTGGCTGATGGCGAACGGGGTGGCTATGGCGATCATCGCCAGCCGGAAGCCGAAGACCTGACGGCACATCGCCTGCAGGGCGTTGACCTGGATGGCGAGCGCGGGGCGCGCCTGCGGGTCGGTGGCGGCCATGGTCATGTCCGCGGTGAGTCCGTGCTGGATACCGCTGAGCTGAAACGTCATGGGCCTGCCACCTCCCGTCTGTCCCCGTGATCGCCGTCGTCGGTCATCGTCAGCCGCCCGTCAGCGCGCCGAAGTCGACGTTGGCGCCGTAGACGAAGCCCACGGTCAGCAGGAGGAGCGTGCCGGGCAGAAGAAAGGAGGTGACGGCGAAGGTCGCCTTCGGCACCGCTTTCGCCGCCTTGCGGCGGGCGTTCTGGGCGTCGGTGCGGCGCATGTCGTTGGCGATCTGGATCAGCGTCTCGACGATCGGGGCACCGAGCTCCTCGCCCTGCTGGAGCGTGGTGACGAACATCGCGACCTGTTCCGAGTCGTTGCGCCTGCGCAGTTCGTCGAATGCCTGGCGACGGCTGACACCCATGTCCATCTGACGCAGGGTGATGCGGAGTTCGTCGGCCCAGGGGCCTTCGTACTTCTCGGCGACGCGGGCGAGCGCCTGGCGGAAGCCGAGACCCGCCGAGACGACGACGGCCAGGACGTCGAGGAAGTCGGGAAGGGTGCGCTCGATGTGTTCGCGGCGGACCCGGATGGCGGACCAGATGCCCGCCTCCACCCAGAAGAGACCGAAGGCGATCATGAAGATGGCGAGGAAGAGCTGCCCCCGCAGGAGCATCGAGAACGCACCGAGGACGCCGAGCGCCCCGTAGACGGCGCGCCGGGCGGCGTACCGGTCGATGGTGAGACCGCCGGGGTTACCGGCCAGGTCGATCTGACGGCGCTTCTTGGTGACCGCCTTGGGTCCCATCATCCGCAGCACCATGGGGGCCCAGCGGATGCCGAGCCGGTCGACGCCGGAGCCCACCGCGCTGGTGCGGGTGGCGCCGGATTCCAGGGCGATGGCGAGGTCGCCGGGCAGTTTGGCATCGGCCCGGTACATCCGGATGCCGTGGATGGCTCCGTACACCGCGAGTCCGACGACGAGCGGGAGCAACAAGTCCATGTCTGGTTCTTCTCTCAGGCCGTCAGACGTCGATACGGGACAGGCGCCGGATCACGATGAATCCGATCGCGTACAGGACGATGGAGATGACGACGGCGATCTGGCCGATGAGGGCTCCGGTCATCCGGTCGAGGGCGCCGGGCATCACGGCGTTCATCAGCAGCATGGCGCCGATCCCGAAGCCGGGTACGGCGTACGCGGTGACGGTGACCTGGGACAGCTGGGTCTTGACCTCGCGCCGGGTCTCCTTGCGTTCCTCCAGGGTCTCGGTGAGGTTGCGCAGGGAGCTGACGACCGTACCGCCGGCCCGGTTGGAGAGGACCAGTGTGGTCACCAGGACGACGAGTTCGCGTGAGGGCAGCCGGTCGGTCACCTCGCTGAGCGCGTCCTCCAGGGGTTCACCGACGGCGAGGCGGCGGGCGACGCGGGCCAGCTCCTCCCCGGCCGGGTTCTCCAGTTCGTCGGCGGCCATGGACAGCGCGGTCCGCAGGGCCAGGCCCGCCTGGGTGGCGTTGGCGAGGATGCGGGACAGCTCGGGGAGCTGGTTGATGAAGCGTTCGGTGCGCTTGACCCGCTGCCAGTTCAGGAAGGCGTTGGTGCCCCACAGGCCGATCAGGGCGGCCACCGGGCCGAAGAACGCGGCAAGCATCGAGGAGGCGATCATCCACAGCCCGGCCATCGCCAGGAGCGCGTACACGAAGAACTCGCCCGGTGTGAGCTCCATGCCGGTCGCGCCGAGCTTCAGTTCCAGCTTCCGGCCCAGAGCGGTTTTGCGCAGCTTGCGGTCGAGCGTGCGGAACCGGCGACGACGGCCCGTCTCGGGAAGGTGACCGACGTGGGAGAGCCGGTCGACCAGTTCGTCGCGGTCGGCCTTGCCGCCGGAGTAGGCGTGCAGGCCCATGACGCCGAGCACGCCGCACAGCAGGGTGACGCCGATCGTGATCAGGGGGAGATTCACATTGTCCATGGCTCGGTACCTAATTGGCCTCTCGGGTGGCGAGCTGTTCGGCGGATGCGGCGACACCGAACGCCTGGGGGATGGGCTGGCTGGCCATGTAGAGGCGGTCGGCGATCCGGCGGGGCAGGGGGAGGTACTGGAAGTCCCCGAGGATCCGCCCTTCGGCATCCATCGGCCGGGCGTTGAACTTGGCCACGGTGACGATGCGGTACGGGTCCCGGCCGTGCGAGTCCAGGGCCGCGATCTCGGTGACCTTTCGCGTTCCGTCGGCGTGCCGGGTCAGCTGGACGATGACGTCGACGGCGCTGTTGATCTGGTCGTGCAGCGCCTCGAAAGGGATCTTGATCTCCGACATGGAGGCCAGGGTCTGCAGACGCATCAGCGCGTCCTCGGCGTTGTTGGCGTGGACGGTGGCGAGCGATCCGTCGTGACCGGTGGACATCGCCTGGAGCATGTCAAGCGATTCGCCGCCTCGGACCTCACCGACGACGATGCGGTCGGGGCGCATACGCAGGGAGTTGCGCACCAGGTCGCGGATGGTGATCTGGCCCTTGCCCTCCACGTTCGCCGGTCGGGACTCCAGCCGGATCACATGGCTCTGCTGGAGCTGGAGTTCGGCGGAGTCCTCGATCGTCACGATGCGCTCGCTGTTCGGGATCAGCCCGGACAGCGCGTTGAGCAGCGTCGTCTTTCCGGTGCCGGTGGCGCCGGAGACGATGATGTTGAGCTTGGCCTGTACGAGACCGGCGAGCAGGATCAGCATCTGCTCGTCCAGCGAGCCGAAGCCGATCATCTCCTGGAGGGTGAAGGACCTCGGGAACCGCCGGATGGTGAGCGTCGCGCCGGTCAGGGACAGCGGCGGGATGATCACGTTGACACGCTCACCGCTGGGCAGTCGCGCGTCGACCATGGGGTTCGACTCGTCCACCCGGCGGTTGACGGTCGACACGATGCGCTCGATGGTCTGCATCAGCTGCTCGTGCGAGCCGAAGCGCATCGGAAGCTGTTCGACCTTGCCGCTGCGCTCCACGAAGATCTGGTCCGGCCCGTTCACCATGATCTCGGTGATGGAGGCGTCTTCGAGGAGCGGTTCCAGGATGCCGAGTCCGAGGGCCTCGTCGACCACGCGGCGGATCAGCTGCGAGCGCTCCATGGTCGAGAGGACCGGACCCTCGCGGCTGATGATGTGCCCGAGGACGCGCTCCAGGCGGGCCCGCCGCTCGGCGGCGGCCAGCGAGGACATCTCCGCGAGGTCGATCTCCTCCAGCAGCTTGGCCCGGTAGGTGGCCACCATGTGGCCGTCCTCCCGTGCCCCGCCTTGCTCCTCCGGGGCGGTCATGCGTGCCCGCAGGCTCATGTGCGTAACTCCTCGGTCTCACTGTCCGGTCGAACCTGCGGGTGGTCGGTCCCGCAGGCGGTCGTTCCCTCGGGGGCGAGCGGGCGGGGGGCCCGGCTCGCGGACGCTAGCCGCGGGGCATGGTGGAACTCCGTTCGGCCTTGCCCCACTTGCCCTTCATCCCTGGAACCACGTTGGGGACCTCGATCTTGATGGTGACCGTCACATCGCCGGCGCCTTCGCTCTCGTCGTACGTGAAACCGTCCTCCGCGAGCCAGTCGCTCATCGCGTCCCTGGCGGCCGTACGGGCGTTGCCCGTGGGGAAGTCCTTGGACGCCGTCCTGGCCGCCGCACGGGCCGCCGTACCGGCCTGAGCGGTCGTGTACGCGGCGAGGCCGGCCTGGATGGCGAGGAGGGCGACGAGGAGGAGGAGTGGGAGGAAGCCCAGGTACTCGATGGCGACCTGGCCCCGGTCGGCACGGCGGGGGCAGGGCCGACGGCTGTCGGTGTTCCTGCCACCGGAGTGCTTCACACGTGTGGTTACGGTCATCGCTCAGCCCTCCAGCGCCGAGCCGGCGTGGCCCGTGATCTTCACGTCCAGGTCGAACAGGCCCGGAACCAGGACAGGGACCTTGAGTTTGACGTCGGCCTTGTACAGCTCACGGCTGGACCTGCACGTGATCTTGACGCTGTCCTTCCAGGCATCCGGCAGGTGCGCCTTCGCCCCCTTCTTGCACGCCCGGCTCTGTGCGTACTCCGCACCGCTGCCCTTGCGTGCGCCCACGTCCGCCGCGTTCCCCGCGAGGCTCCAGGTGTAACCGATCAGCGCGCACTCCCAGAGCACGAGCATGATCAGGATGATGAACGGGGTCATCCCCAGGAACTCGATCGCGGTCTGCCCGCGGTCGCGGTCACGGCCTCGCACGAAACGGCCGTGTACGAAACGGCCGCGTACGCGGAAGCGGTGGGCGGCCGTGCGCCTCAGGCCGCTCCGTGAGCGCGTGAGCCCGTCCGGGGAGCGCGTGAGCCCGTCCCGGGAGCTGTGGGCGTCACGCCTCCCCCGTATCTCGGTGTCCGGTGCCCGGTTGGTAGTCATCGGTCAACGTGTCCCCTCGGTCTTCCCGTGGCCCTGGTCGTCCCCGTCGCGCCGTCGGCGCGGCCGTCCGATCGAGCCACGGTCGTTTTTGAATGCGACGCCGCTCTTCTTCTTGCTCGCGCTGACCTTGACGATGCCCAGTTCTCCGGCGAGTCCCCAGAGTGCTTGCTTGACGGTGCTCTTGGCATCCAGTTCGTGCAGGCGACCGGCGTCCACCGATGCCTGGAGTTCCTTGAAGTTCGCGGGCACCGCCGCGTTCGCCACCTGGGTTCCGGTGATCTTCTGGATCAGGGGTGGCTGGATCTCGGTGTTGCGGGTGAAGCGGTTGACGAGGGTGATGGTCTCCTCCGCCTTGCGGATCTGGAGCCGTTCCCACATCCGTACGATGCGCTTGGCGCCGCGCACCGCGATGACGTCCGGGGTCGTCACCAGCAGGGCCACGTCCGCCATCTCGATGGCCGCCGCGTTGGCCCCGTTCATCTGGCCGCCGCAGTCGATGACCACGATCTCGTAGCGGGTGCGCAGCGCGCTGACGATCTGGCGGGCGGACCGGTCGCTGACCTCCTCGCCCCGTTCCCCCTCGCCGGGTGCCAGCAGCAGGGCCAGGCCCGTCGAGTGGGAGAACACCGCGTCGGCCAGGACCCGCGGCGAGATCTCCGTGATCAGCGCCAGGTCGACGAGCGAACGCCGGAACTGCACATCGAGGTACGAGGCGACATCACCGGTCTGGAGGTCCATGTCGACCAGGGCCACCGTGTTGCCGGACGCCTGGGCCGCCAGGGCGAGTTGGATCGCCGTGACGGTGGCGCCCACCCCGCCCTTGGCGCCGGTCACGGTCAGGACCATGCCCCCGGGACCGGTGAACACGTCATTGCTCGCCGTGAGGTGGCGCCGGACGCCGGCCGACCACTGGGACGCGGCCTGGACCCGGTTGGCCAGTTCCTCGTAGCTCAGCGGCAGCGTGACGAGCCCGCGGGCTCCGGAGTCCATGGCGTCGGCGAACAGGCCGGGGTTGGCATCCGCGGTGATCAGGACGACCCCGACGGACGGGAACCGCATCGACACTTCCCGGATGAGCTCCAGGGCCGGTACCGGGCCGATCCGCTCATGGACCAGCACGACCTCGGGCAGCTCGTCGAGGGACTCGCCCGCGAGCCTGGCCAGGGTGTCGATCAGCTGGGTCGAGTCGCCGACCGGCGCGGCCGGTTCCGCGTCGGGCAGCTGGCTGAGCAGTGTGGTGACCGATCTGGCCGCGTCGAGGTCACCGACGGCCGGGAGGATTCTGGTGGTCATCCCATCCTCACTTGTCCTTGTCGAGCGTGTAGGTGCGGTCCCCCGGGCGGATGGTGCCGTCGCTGCCGGGCGCGACGAGGGCGAGCCGCACGTGCTCCGCGAAGGACTCGGCGTAGGCCACACGCTGGGTGTCCAGCGTGTTCAGGGCGAAGGTGATCGGCACGGCCTCGGTGCTCTGGGTGCTCCGCTGGTCCCCGCGGGGCTCCAGAGCGGTCAGCTTGCCCACGTCCAGCACCTTGGCGTTGGAGACGATGACCTTGGACTGGGAGACGTCGTCCTGGTCCTCACCGGCGAACGTGGCGTAGATGTTGACGGTGGCACCGGGCGTGATCTTGCCCGCGACACCGGTCGCCGCGTCGATCATGATGGCGATCTCCTGCTCACCGGCACGGAGTTCGGGCTTGCGGGCCATCATGTCCGACTGGAGCAGCGAGCCCTTGCGGAGCTGGGTGACGGCGATCTTCGATTCGACTTCCCGCAGGTTGGTCACGGCGTTCTCCGAGAGCCAGCGCTTGGGCATCTTGATCTTCTCGAACTGACCGTCGTTCAGGGCCGTATAGGGGGCCACGTCGGATTTCAGCTGATAGGCGGTCACCTCGGGGCCGACCTTCGAGTTGACGTCGCTGATCACCGAGAGCACGCCGGCGAAAGCACCGAAGGCACACAGGACCGACAGGAGCAGGAGTATCACGCCGCGGCGCTGGCGGGAGTTCATGGGCCGGACAACCTCGTTCGAATCGGATGCGTGGGGCAGCGGACAGAGAGGGATGCGCGGAAAGCGGAAGGACGAGTGCGGACGCGAAGTGCGGTGTTGCAGGAGCACAACGCGCGTAGTGCGGTGATTCGGCGTACGAAGTGCGAGGTTCGCGGAGATGACGGTGAGCCGGGGGGACGGGCGGGTGCGGGAGCGGGAAGTGGAGCGGTGCGAGCCGGTCAGTGCTCACTGGTGCGGGTGGAGCTGGGTGAGCCGGAGGAGACTCGGTGAAGCGGGTGAGCCGGAGGAGGCTCGGTGGTACGGGGTGGTGCTCGGTGAGCCGGAGGAGGCTCGGTGGTACGGGGTGGTGCTCGGTGAGCCGGAGGAGGCTCGGCGGTACGGGGCGGTACGGGGCGGTGCTCGGTGGTGCGGGTGGTGCTCGGTCGTACGGGTCGTACTTGGTGGTGCGGGTACTACGCGTGGTTCAGGTGGTGCGGGTGAAGCTCAGTGGTGCGGGGTGACGGGCGGCGCTATGACACGGCCGGCACCTTCACCTCGTGGGGCAGGACACCGGTGGAGTGTGTGCGGTTCTCCGAGGCGGCGAGCGGGGAGGAACAGAAGCCGCAACGATCGCCGATGAGTTCCATTTCGCACCAGTGACACTTTTCCCTCCGTACGGAGGAGATCAGTTGATACAGGACGGAGATGTCCGGGAGGTAAGCCGCGAACTCCACCAGCTTTCCCGTACCCCACCAGCGGGAGGATTCGCTGGGAAGGCTCGCGTCATGAATGGCCTGGACCTTCCAGGCGGGTGCCAGGGTCTCCTGGACCCAGTCCGACTGCGACTGCCCCTTGGCCACCAAAAGATGCGTACCGAATTCCGGTCCGGCCAGAGGTTCCGCCTGCGGCCCGACCTTGATGAGCTGGGACTCGGGCCCTGCGAGCGCGGCGAACTGCGAGCCGGGCACCCAGGACTTCGCGTGGCTCTTCAGGCTGACGGGGAACCGGTCCAGCTTGGCCACCGAGTGCAGCAGCGCACCCGCGTAGATGTAGTGCGACAGCAGCCGGGCGGCGGAGGCGACCACCCCGGGACTGAGGTCGCTCACGGACAGCTGGCGCAACTGGCGTACCAGTACGGCGACTCCGAGCGGCGGCAGGTCCACCTTGACCAGCGCGATCCGGTCGCTCTCCAGGATCGAACGGATGCCGTGCAGCCGTCGTTCATGGGCGGGTTGGATGCTGGACGGATACAACACGATCACATACCCGTGCTGTTCGAGCAGCAGATGCGTGTCACCGATCGCGAGCTCCATGGTCTGGGCCTCGGGGGCCTGGAGCAGCGCCGCGGTCGGTGTCTGCTGATCGGTGGGCGGCAGCACCAGATCTGCGCTTGTCACTGCTATTGCGGTCGGCACGCTCTTCCCCGTTCAGCTCCGGCCGTCGTGGTGTCGTCGGCCGCAATCGCTCCTGCCCGGTGCTCCTGCTCCAGCACTTTAGCCACGTCTTACCAGGCAGAGAACACTTATCGGGGACCGATACGACAACATACGAACACCGCCCGACCGACGCCCAGGTACTAAATAGGACGAAATCGAGACTGGTTAACTCCTGTACCACTGCGGAGGGTTACGGCAGCGGCCTGCAGTCGACGGCCCGTCACTTCATCGGCGCACGTCAGGACGGCCCCGGGGGTCGTTCCGGTTCATTTCGACTGCGCAGGTTCGTCACGGTCCGAAGATCTCGCGCGAAGTCACCCGCGAGGGGACAACAGGGTGGCCACAGCGACATCTTCGCGTAAAGAAATGGCGGTCCGGGGGCCGCACGAAGGACCCCTCGAAGGGGTTGTCGAACACCCGTCGGAGGTACCCATCACTGCCAGAGGTCTTGACAACTTGATTGGTCTGGACCAGTTTATCGGCCAGCGGTGGCCACCGTTCCTCGGCTCCACATTCCCCGTACACCCCCTGTACGTCCCGCACCCCCGCACGGCACCCGCCGGCCCCCACCGGCACCCCCCGCATATCCCCGACTCCCCCCGGAGGCAGCAGTGGAACGCTCCGTAGGCAGCAGGCGCAGAAGGCGTCACACCCGGCCCGTACTCGGCGGCGCCATGGCCGTCGTCGCGGCCGGGGCCCTGACCGTCACCGGACTCGTCAGCAGCGCCCAGGCGGCCGACGTCAACGTCGCCAAGAACGCAGGATTCGAGTCCGGGCTCGCCAACTGGACCTGTAGCGGAGGAACCGGCACCACCGTCTCCTCCCCCGTGCACGGCGGTACGTCCGCGCTCAAGGCCACCCCGGCCGGCCAGGACAACGCCAAGTGCTCCCAGACGGTGGCCGTCAAGCCCAACTCCACGTACACGCTCAGCTCCTGGGTCCAGGGCGGATACGCCTACCTCGGCGCCGGCGGCACCGGCACGACGGACGTCTCCACCTGGTCGCCAGGCTCCACCGGCTGGACCCAGCTCTCCACCAGCTTCAAGACCGGCGCCTCCACCACCTCGGTGACCGTCTACACCCACGGCTGGTACGGGCAGGCTTCCTACCTCGTCGACGACATCTCGGTGACCGGCCCCGACGGGGGCGGCGGCACCGACCCCGGCCCGTCGATCCCCGCCTCGCCCGCCGGTCTCGCCGCGGGCACGGCGACGTCCTCCTCGGTGGCCCTCTCCTGGAACGCCGTCTCCGGCGCCACCGGGTACACCGTGTACAAGGACGGCGCGAAGGCCACCACGTCCACCGGGGCCTCGGCGACCCTCACCGGCCTGGCCGCCGACACGGCGTACCAGTTCTCGGTGAGCGCCACCAACGCCGCCGGTGAGTCGGTCAAGTCCGCCGCGATCAGCGCCCGTACGGCGAAGGAGAACACGGGGCCCGGCCCGGTGACCTCGGTGCCCAAGCACGCGGTGACCGGCTACTGGCAGAACTTCAACAACGGCGCCACCGTCCAGAAGCTCAGCGACGTCCCCGCCAACTACGACATCATCGCGGTCTCCTTCGCGGATGCCACGACGACGCCGGGCGCTGTCACCTTCAACCTGGACTCCGCCGGACTGAACGGCTACACGGTCGCCCAGTTCAAGGCCGACATCAAGGCCAAGCAGGCCGCCGGGAAGAACGTCATCATCTCGGTCGGCGGCGAGAAGGGCTCCGTCGCGGTCAACAGCGACGCCTCCGCCACGGCCTTCGCGAACTCGGTCTACGCGCTCATCCAGGAGTACGGCTTCAACGGGGTCGACATCGACCTGGAGAACGGCCTCAACTCCACGTACATGACGAAGGCGCTGCGCTCGCTGTCCTCGAAGGCGGGCTCCGGCCTCGTCATCACGATGGCGCCGCAGACCATCGACATGCAGTCGACGTCCGGTGAGTACTTCAAGACGGCGCTCAACATCAAGGACATCCTGACCGTCGTCAACATGCAGTACTACAACAGCGGTTCGATGCTGGGCTGCGACGGCAAGGTCTACTCGCAGGGCTCGGTGGACTTCCTCACCGCGCTCGCCTGCATCCAGCTGGAGGGCGGCCTCGACGCCTCGCAGGTCGGCCTCGGTGTCCCCGCCTCCACCCGGGGCGCGGGCAGCGGCTACGTCGCCCCGTCCGTCGTGAACGCGGCCCTGGACTGCCTGACCAAGGGCACCGGCTGCGGCTCCTTCAAGCCGGCCAAGACCTACCCGGCACTGCGCGGCGCGATGACCTGGTCCACGAACTGGGACGCCACGGCGGGCAACGCCTGGTCCAACGCGGTCGGCCCGCACGTCCACGGCCTGCCGTAACCCCCGGACTCCGCGAGGTCGTCCCGACTCCCCGAGGTCATCCCTGACCAGCAGCGCCGCCGCTCCCCCGGCGGCGCTGCTGCATGTTCCGGGCCGGGCGTTCCGGGGGCGGGCCGAGCGTTTCCGGGTGGGACCGGCCGCTTCCGGGCCGAGCGATCCCGGGCCGAGCGTTTCCGGGCCGGACGTCCGGCCGGTCCGAACACGAGCCCGTTCCGGCCCGGCCCGGCCCGGTCCGGACGAGAGGCCCTAGATCACCAGGCTGAGCAGCGCCGCGACCGCGAAGCCCGCCACCGACAGGACCGTCTCCAGGACCGTCCAGGACTTCAGGGTGTCGCGCTCGGAGATGCCGAAGTACTTGGCGACCATCCAGAAGCCGCCGTCGTTGACGTGCGAGGCGAAGATCGAGCCGGCGGAGATCGCCATGATGATGAGCGCGAGGTGGGCCTGGGACATGTCCTGGCCCTCGACCAGCGGGACGACGATGCCCGCCGTGGTGACGATCGCGACCGTCGCCGAACCCTGGGCGACGCGCAGCGCCACGGAGATCAGCCAGGCGAGCAGGATGACCGGCAGGCCGACGTCGTTGAAGGTGTCGGCGAGGGCGTCCGCGATGCCGCTGCCCTTGAGGACGGCGCCGAAGATGCCGCCCGCACCGACGACGAGCAGGATGTTGCCGACCGGCTTGAGCGAGGACGTGGAGACCGATTCCAGGGACTTGCGGGACCAGCCGCGCCGGATGCCCAGCAGGTAGTACGCCAGGAGCAGCGCGATCGTCAGGGCGACGAAGGGGTTGCCGAAGAACTCGATGACCGAGCGGAGCGTGGAGGGGTCCAGGGCGATGGAGGAGAACGTCGCGGCGAGGATCAGGATCAGCGGGGTACCGATGATCGCGAGGACCGTGCCGAGCGCGACGGGCTGCTCGCGCGGGGTGGCCCCGGCGGCCCGCTGCTCGGCGGCGACGGCCGCCTTGGCCTCCTCGGCGGCCTCGACCATGTCCTGCGGGACCGCGACGAAGATCCGCTTGCCGATCCAGGCGGCGTAGCCCCACGCGGCGAGCACGGACGGGATGCCGACGACGGCGCCCATCAGGATGACCCAGCCCAGGGAGACGTTGAAGAGACCGGCGGCGGCCACCGGGCCGGGGTGCGGCGGCAGGAACGCGTGGGTCATCGACAGTCCGGCGAGCAGCGGCATCGCGTACAGCAGGATCGATTTGCCGGAGCGCTTGGCGGCGGCGTACACGATCGGCGCCAGCACGAAGATGCCGACGTCGAAGAAGACCGGGATACCGAAGATGAGGCCGGTGAGGCCCATGGCGAGCGGGGCCCGCTTCTCGCCGAAGAGGTTCAGCAGGCGGGTGCTCAGCACCTCTGCCCCGCCGGAGACTTCGAGGATCGCGCCGAGCATCGTACCGAGTCCGATGATGATCGCGACATGGCCGAGGATGCCGCCCATGCCCGATTCGATGACCGAGACGGCGGCGGATTTCTGGACGGTGCCGAAGAGTTCGGTGACGGAGAGACCGGCACCCAGGCCGACGGCTATGGAGACGGCGAGCAGCGCGACGAACGGCTGGAGCCGGGCCTTGATGATCAGGAAGAGGAGGAGGGCGATGCCGAGGGCGGCGACGGTCAGCAGACCGGCGGTGCCGTCGATCAGGAGGAGCAGTCCACCGGTGTGGGGTGGTGTCTCGACCGGCGGTGGGGTGGCGGCGAGCAGCATGGCGACTCCGTGGGAGCGAGGGGGGGTTCGGGGCAGGGGGGAGCGCGGCACGGCGCCACCGCGGTGCGGGGCGCCGTGCCGGGCGGCGTGCTGGAGCGGTACTGCGGGTGGGGCAAGTCGATCAGCCGAGGACCGCGAGGGCGTCGATCTCGATGAGCAGGCCCTTGGGGAGGCCGACGTAGACCGTCGTACGGGCCGAGGCGGGCGCCTTGAGGCCCTGCTCCTCGAAGTACGCGTTGTAGATCTCGTTCATCTCGGCGAAGTGGGCGACGTCCGTGAGGTACACGCGCGTCATCATCACGTCGTCCCAGGTGGCGCCGCCCTCTTCGAGGATGGCCTTGACGTTGGCGAAGGTCTGGAGGGTCTGCTCGCGCAGCGTCGGACCGACCACCGTGGCGGGCTTGCCCTCCTCGGCGGGCAGGAAGCCGACCTGGCCGGCGACCTGGAGGATGTTGCCCTTCTTCACGCCGTGCGAGAACTTCGCGGGCGGGGCGGCGTGGGTGCTGGGCGTGAGGGAGATCTTCTCGGTCATGACTGATCAGGCTTTCTTGTGTGGGGTGGTGCCGGAGTACTCCCGGCTGATGGCGTCGGCGGTGCGGCGCACCAGCGGGAGCAGGGTGAGGAGTTCCTCGGCCGTGACGACCACATTGGGCGCCGACACGGACATCGCCGCGACGACCCGGCCGTCCGCGCCGCGGATCGGAGCGCCGATGCAGTTGATGGACTCCTCGTGGCCACCGAGGTCGGTGGCCCAGCCCTGTTCGCGGACGACGGCGAGCTCCTTGAGGAACGCACCGGCGTGGGGGACGGAACGGGACGTGTACATGGGGTAGTCGAGCGTCTCGGCGATCGCGCGCCGCTCGGGCTCGGTCAGGTCGGCGAGCAGCAGCTTGGCGACGGCCGCGACGGTGATCGCGACGGGCTTGCCGATCCGTGAGTACATCCGGACCGGGTAGCGGCTCTCGACCTTGTCGATGTAGAGGACCTCGTGTTCCTCGTACACCGCGAGATGGACGGTGTGCCCGCACCGGTCGTTGAGGTCGACGAGGTGGGGGTGGGCGATCTCCCGTACGTCGAGGTTCTCGACGGCTTCCTGGGCGAGCGCGAAGAGCCGGGCGCCGAGGCGGTAGCGCTGGTCCTGCTGGCGGTAGACGAGCCCGTGCTCGTGGAGCGTACGGAGCAGGCGCAGCGCCGTGGACTTGTGGACGCCGAGCCGCTCGGCGACCTGGCCGAGGTCGGCGGGGCCCTGGGCGAGCAGCGGCAGGATGCTCAGCGCCCGGTCGACGGTCTGGCTCATGTCGTACGTACCTCCTGATCGTCCCCCGTCCACCCGGGGCCGAGACGAAGTCTCCCCCAGGCGTCGTCGTCGAGGGCGGCGAGGCGGTCGGCGCGGTCGCGGGGCGGCGGGTCGGTGAGGTCCCCGGGGACGGTGAGGACGGCGGCGGCCATCAGGTGGCCGTGCCGGACGCGGTCGCGCACGGGCAGGTCGCGCAGGGTCGCGGAGAGGAATCCGGCGGCGAAGGCGTCACCGGCCCCGACGGGGGCGACGACATCGACGCGGAGGGCGGGGACGTCGGTGACGGTGTCCGTCCGCTCTCCGGCGTTGGCCGCCCTGACCGTGTCGGCCGCGTCGGCTGTGTCGGCCGGGGTGCCGGGTCCGGAGAAGGGTCCCGAGAAGACCGTCGCCCCGTCCGCGCCGCGCTTGATCACCAGTACCGCCGGTTCCGGCAGGGCCGCGCGGATGGCCTCGGCGCCCTTCAGCCCCCAGGCCTCCTCCGCCTCGTCCTCCCCGACGAAGACCAGGTCGGAGCGCCGGGCGAGGTCGAGCAGGACGCCCGGCCCGGCCTCGCTGCCCCGCCACAGACCCGGTCGGTGGTTCACGTCGAAGGAGATCAGCGGGCGGTCGGGCCGGGGTGCGGTCAGATCGTGGAGCAGGGCCAGGCAGTCCGCCGAGAGCGCCGCCGTGATGCCGGACAGATGCAGGACGCGGCCCGCGAACAGCTTCTCGTACGGGACGTTGTGCGGGGACATCGCGGAGGCGGCGGAACCGGCCCGGTAGTACGCCACTTCGTGGGTGTCGGTGGCCCGGTCCGTGGCCGTGCGGAAGTAGATGCCGGTGGGGCGGTCCGGGTCGCGGCGGACGGCGGAGGTGTCGACCCCGTACGCGGCGATGGCGCCGACGAGATGGTCGCCGAAGCCGTCGGCGCCGACCCGGCCGACCCAGGCCGCCCGGTGTCCGGCGGCGGCGAGCGCGCAGGCGACGTTGGACTCGGCGCCGCCGATCCCGCGGCCGAAGGAGGGGACATCGGCGAGGCGGCCGGGCCGGGAGGGCAGGAACGTCACCATGGACTCGCCCAGACACACGACCTCGGTGGTCGTGGCGGCGCTGGGCGTCCCTGCTGCGGGTCCGGGCACTCTGGGCTCCTCGCTGATCGGGCGTGCGGCGCCGGTTCTCACCATTGACCCGGCATCGGCTCGGATGTTAGACAGCATTGAGCGATATGCGCAATGGGTGTTGCATATGGTGCAACGAACACTTCGAGGAGTCTCCCTTGGCAGCCGACCGCCCCACCCGTCACACCGTGTCCGATCTTGCCGGGGAACGCGTCGATCACCGCTTCAAGTCGCTGCCGCCCGACGCGGAGGGCCTGACCGTCGGCGCCCTGGCCGCCGAGCGCCGCAACCTCTTCACCGGTGGCTTCACCACCCCGGTGCTCGCCCTGTCCGCCGAGTCGGTCGAGCACAACCTCGCCCTCCTGGAGACGTACGCCGAGCGCCACGGCCTCCTGTTCGCCCCGCACGGCAAGACGTCCATGTCGCCGCAGCTCTTCGCCGACCAGCTGGAGCGCGGCGCGTGGGGCATCACCGCGGCCGTCCCGCACCAGGCGCGGGTCTACCGGGCGTACGGAATCCAGCGGATCTTCCTGGCCAACGAGGTCGTCGACGCGGTGGCGCTGCACTGGCTGGCCGGTGAGCTGGCGGCCGACCCGGAGTTCCGCTTCGTCTGTTACGTCGACTCGGTGCGCGGCGTCGAGCTGATGGACGAGGCCCTGAGCGCCGCGGGCGCCGTGCGCCCGGTCGATGTCGTCGTGGAGCTGGGCGCGGGCGAGGGCGCGCGCACCGGCGCCCGGACCGGGGCGGACTGCGCGGCGGTCGCCGACGCGGTGGCCGCCACCGGGACCCTGCGCCTGGTGGGCGTCGCCGGGTACGAGGGCGAGGTGCCCGAGGCGTCACCTGAGCGCGTACGGGAGTGGCTGCGGCGGCTCGTCGCGCTGGCGGGCGACTTCGACCGGGCGGGCCGTTTCACCGGCTGCGACGAGATCATGATCAGCGCGGGGGGCAGCGCCTGGTTCGACGCGGTGGCGGACGTCTTCGCCGAGATCCCCGAACTGAGCGTGCCCGTACTGAAGTTGCTCCGCTCGGGCGCCTATGTCTCGCACGACGACGGCCACTACAAGCGCCTCACCCCCTTCAACCGGGTCCCCGGGGAGGGCGCGCTACAGCCCGCCTTCCGGATCTGGGCACAGGTCGTGTCCCGCCCGACCGGCGAACAGGCGTTCCTCAACGCGGGCAAGCGCGACGCGGCGTACGACCTCGACCTGCCCGAAGCGCAGGTCGTCCGCTCCGGCCGGGACGGCTCGGTACGGCCCGCGACGGGCATCACCGTCACCGGCCTCTCCGACCAGCACACCTGGGTACGTACGGAGCCGGGGGCGGAGCTGGAGGTGGGCGACTGGGTCGGGATGGGCCTGTCGCACCCGTGCACCAGCTTCGACAAGTGGCAGCTGATTCCGCTGGTCACGGCGGACGGCACGGTCACGGACTACATCCGCACGTTCTTCTGAGCCCACCCGGGGCGCTCTCCCTACGGGGGGGCGCCCCCTCGGACAAGGCCCCCGCCCCCAGGCGGGCCCAGCCCGCCGGGCCCGCCTGCCCGTCCCGCCCGTCCTGCCCGTCCCGCCCGTCCCGCCCGTCCCCGAAAGGTGACACCCCCATGGACCTGGTCATCCGCGACGCGCTGGTCGTCGACGGCACCGCCGCCCCCGCCCACCGCGCCGACGTAGCCGTCGACGGCGGCCGGATCACCGAGATCCACGCCGAGGGCGCCCCCGGCCCGCGCCCCACCGCCACCCGCACCCTCGACGCCGACGGTCTCGCCCTCTCCCCCGGCTTCATCGACATGCACGCCCACAGCGACCTGGCACTGCTGCGGGACCCGGACCACAGCGCGAAGGCGGCGCAGGGCGTCACCCTCGAAGTGCTGGGCCAGGACGGCCTGTCGTACGCCCCCGTCGACGACCGCACGCTCGCCGAGGTACGTCGCTCCATCAGTGGGTGGAACGGCGGGGCCCCCGAGGACACGGGCGTCGACTTCGACTGGCGCACGGTCGGCGGCTATCTGGACCGGCTCGACAACAACTTCGGCGGCCAGGGCATCGCGGTCAACGCCGCCTACCTCGTCCCGCAGGGCACGGTCCGGATGTACGCCGTGGGGTGGGACGACCGGCCCGCCACCGAGGCCGAGCTGAACCGGATGAGGGAGCTGGTCGCCCAGGGCATGGCCGAGGGCGCGGTCGGCATGTCCTCGGGGCTGACGTACACCCCCGGGATGTACGCGGACGACGCCGAACTCACCGAGCTGTGCCGGGTGGTGGCCCGGTACGACGGCTACTACTGCCCGCACCACCGCTCGTACGGCGCGGGCGCGCTGGCGGCGTACGAGGAGATGGTGCAGCTCACCCGTAACGCGGGCTGCGCCCTCCATCTCGCCCACGCCACCATGAACTTCGGCGTGAACAAGGGGAAGGCGCCGGATCTGCTGACCCTGCTCGACGGCGCCCTGGCCGCGGGCGCCGACATCTCCCTGGACACCTACCCGTACACTCCCGGCTGCACGACGCTCGTCGCGTTGCTGCCGAGCTGGGCGAGCGAGGGCGGCCCGGAGTCGGTCCTCACGCGTCTCGCGGACGGGGCGACGGCGGAGAAGATACGGCACCACCTGGAGGTGCTGGGCTCGGACGGCTGCCACGGGGTGCCGATCGAGTGGGACACCATCGAGATCTCGGGCGTCGGCGCACCGGGGCTGGCCGATTATGTCGGCCGTACGGTGGCGGAGTCGGCCCGGCTGCGCGGCGAGGCCCCCTGGCTGACCGCGCGGCGGCTGCTGACGGAGGACCGGCTCGGCACGACGATCCTCCAGCATGTCGGACACGAGGAGAACGTCCAGCAGATCATGCGCCACCGGGTGCACACCGGGGGCAGCGACGGCATCCTCCAGGGGGAGAAGCCGCACCCGCGCGCGTACGGCACGTTCCCGCAGTATC
Source organism: Streptomyces sp. TSRI0281 (assembly GCF_001905125.1). Classification (GTDB taxonomy): domain Bacteria; phylum Actinomycetota; class Actinomycetes; order Streptomycetales; family Streptomycetaceae; genus Streptomyces. The sequence goes on from NZ_LWLE01000001.1 coordinate 427,585, forward strand.
TCGGCCGCTACGTCCGCGAGCTGGGCATCCTGTCGCTGGAGGAGTGCGTCGCCCATCTGACGTCCCGCCCGGCCGCCCGGCTGCGGCTGGCGGACCGCGGCCTCGTCCGCGAGGGCTACCGCGCCGACCTGGTCCTGTTCGACCCGGCGACCGTGGCGGCGGGATCGACGTTCGAGGAGCCGCGCACCTTGCCGGTGGGCATCCCGCACGTACTGATCGACGGCCGCTTCGTCATCGAGGACGGCCGGCGGACCTCGGTCCTGGCGGGACGGTCGATACGGGGCGCGGGGAGCGTACGGCGCTGAGGAACGGGGCGAACGGGAGCGTACGGGGCTGAGGAACCGGGCGGGTCAGGTTCCGGCCGCCCGCTCGCGGGCCCAGGCCAGGTCCTCCTCGGTCGGGGCGTCGTCCTGGGTGAGCCTGCGCCGCCAGTAGCCGCTGAACTCCACCGACTCCTTGGGCAGCCGCCGCTCCTCGACCAGATGGCGGCGCAGCGCCCGGACCTCCCCCGCCTCCCCCGCGATCCACGCGGCGCCCGCCCCGTCGCCGGGGAGCCGTGCCGCGCGGACCGCCCCGAGCAGCGAACCGCCCCGGTCGCGGTGCACCCAGTGCACGCCCACCCCGGCGGCGGACGGCAGCTCCTGCTCCTCGGCCGCGTCCGCGACCTCGATGTACGCCAGGGCCCGCGCCCCGGCCGGCAGCGCTTCGAGCAGCGTGCCGATCGCCGGGAGCGCGGTCTCGTCACCGGCGAGCAGCAGCCAGTCGGACGCGGGCAGCGGGCGGGCGTACATCGAGGAGGGCCCGACCATGCCGAGCACATCGCCGGGGCGGGCGGCCGAGACCCAGCGGGTGGCGGGGCCGGTGTCGCCGTGGAGCACGAAGTCGACGGTCATCGCGTTGCGTCCGCGGTCGTAGGAGCGGACGGTGAAGCCGCGCATCCAGGGGCGTTCGCTCTCGGGGATCGCCAGGTACGCCTCGTACCAGCGCATCCCGTAGGTGTCGTCGGCGTCCTGCCGGGGCAGCCGGGGCACCCGCTGCCCCTCGCGCGGGAGGCAGAGCTTCATCTGCTGGTCGGGGCGGTCCTCCATGAGGACCGGCAGGTCCTCCCCGGTGAAGGTGACGCGCGCCGTCCTGGGGGTGACCCGACGGACGTCCGTGACCTGTACATATGTGACCGACAGCGCCTGACTCATCGGGCCGGGCCCCTCTCCCACTGATACCTTACGAGGTAAAGAATTACCCGGCCGAAGTTACTTTATGGCGTAAGGAGTCGCAAGTGGTGGTCTTTGCCGGGCAGGGTGACGCCCGCCGTTCCCTCTCCCTGCTGTGGCGCGGGGACGCTCCGGCACAGCCGCACGGCGGGCCGGGACCCAAGCCCCGGCTGAGCGTGGACGCGATCGTCGCCGCCGCCGTCACGGTCGCCGACACGGAGGGCATGGCCGCACTCTCGATGCGCGCGGTGGGCGACCGGCTCGGCCGGACGGCGATGGCGCTCTACACCTACGTCCCGGGCAAGAGCGAACTGCTGGACCTCATGTACGACGCGGTACACGCCGAACTCCCCGCGCACTACCCGGAGTCGGCCGACTGGCGGGCCTCGCTCACCGCCTGGGCGCGGGACCTGCTGGAGTTCTGCGTCCGCCACCCCTGGGTGCTCCAGGTCTCCCGGGCCCGTCCGGTGCTGGGCCCGCACGAGTACGCGGGCCTGGACACGCTCGTCCGGCTGCTCCAGGGGACCGGGCTCGATGCCCGGGTCCTGCGGCGGCTGGTGGGGACGCTGTTCCACTTCGTGCGCGGCGCGGCGGGGACGGTGGCCGATTCCCGGCAGGCGGCGGCGGTGACCGGCAGTTCGGACGAGGAGTGGTGGGCGGCCCGCGCGGCGGTGCTCGGCGAGATCGCCCCGGACTTCGCGCACCGCTTCCCCGCCGTGAGCCGGCTGGAGCGCGAGGGCACGCCGGACGCGCCGTCGGCCGACGACCCGGTGCCGTATCCGGAGCGGGAGGCGCGCGAGACGTTCCGGGTGGGCCTGGAGGTGCTGCTGGACGGCATCGGCGCACGCGTCACCGCACACGAAGCACACGAAGCCGACAACGCGAACGCCGCACGGGCCTGAGTCACGGCCCGTGCGGCGTCCGCGGTGTCTAACGTGCGATTACGGGAGTGACAGGGTTACGGCTTGGGCAGGGCGCAGCCGGCCCGGTTCAGGTCGATCTTGCTACCCGCGCCTATGCACGGGACCATGTTGTACGTCTGCTGGGCGTAGTTGATGCCTTCGCGGACGGTCACGTTGCCGCTCTCGTCGACCTCGCACGGGTTGTTGTCCGTGCACTGCTGACCGTCCTCATTGCCCGTGTTGTTGACGGCGACCACCTTGCCGGTCGCGTTGTTGATCACCGGGGAGCCGGACGTACCGCCGATGGTCTGGCAGGCGGAGGTGTAGCGGACCGAGTCCTTCCAGGTCCACTGGCCCTCCTTCAGGCGGTAGGCGAAGCCGTCGACGTTGCAGCCGTACGTGCGCTTCCAGTACCCGGAGACGACGGTGATCGCGGCGCCCGCCGTCGGGTGGGCGGTCTCCAGCTCCAGCGCCTTGATGCCGTAGCTGCTCTCGATCTGGGCGTAGGTCCTGGTGAGCTGGTACAGCGAGATGTCCGTGTCGGTCATCGTGCCGTAGGCGATCTTGCTGGCCCGCAGGGTGCCGACGCCGCTGCCCGCGGCGTTGAGCAGGGTGAACGAGCGGGTGGACGGCTGGTTGAGCACGACCTGGCCGGGGCCCGGGAAGCCGGACTCCATGCAGTGCCCGTTGGAGAGCACGAGGGCGGGGTCGGTGGGCTGCGAGCCGGGTGCGCGGACCACGGAGCCGGAACAGTTGCTCAACGCCACGGTCCCGGCGAAGTTGACCGCCTTGGGCTTGGCCGTGGCATGCGCGTCGCCCGAAACCTTCGCTTCGGCCTTGACTCCGGGCGGCGCCGGGGACGCCGCGACAGCGGGCGCGACCCCCGCTCCCAGGAGCAGGACAGCGAGGAATGCACCGACGAGAGGCTTCTTCATGGGGGGTCCCCTCCAGTGATGTCAGTGACCGGAAATCTTCCGGTTTTTGACATGCGCATGTTGGCGTACATGCGGGGACGCCACAAGGGGCGAATTCAAGCCGTCCGTACGGCACTACGGCGGGCCGCCGACCGCGCACCGCGTACCGGGCCCGGCCCGGCCGCCGAATCGCCCCCGTACCCCGGCCCGTTCGCGCGGTCGTCCCCGACCTCGGACCGGTCGGCCGGCTCGGGCTCCTCGCCGCCCCGGCGGATGTGGTCCCGCCCCCAGGAACCGAGCGGGCCCAGCGCCTCGTTCAGCGTGAAGCCGAGCGGAGTCAGCGAATACTCGACGCGGGGCGGCACTTCGGCGTGCACCTCGCGGTGCACGATGCCGTCGTCCACCAGCTCCTTCAGATGGGAGCTGAGCACCTTCTCCGTCACCCCGGGCACCTGCCTGCGCAGCTCACCGAAACGGCAGGTGCCCTCGTTGAGCGCCCAGAGGATCAGCACTTTCCACTTGCCGCCGATCACATCCATGGCCGCGTCGATCCCGCAGACGAACGGCCCGGGCCGTCGTACGAATCCCATCGTCCCCCTCCCACCAGGTCACTGACCGCGAGGTAACCACCCACTCCGAAGTGGGTACTTGAGCCTCCCGAAGCTTTCGATCAGCCTAGTCTTCATGCCCGACAACACCTCTGAAAAGACCCGGATCAGCCTTCTCGGGCTCGGTGCCATGGGCACCGCGCTCGCCCGTACCTGGCTCGCCGCCGGGCACCCCCTGACCCTCTGAAACCGCAGCCCGGGCCGGTCCGCCGCACTCGCCGCCGACGGAGCGCGGGTGGCCGCGACAGCCGCCGAGGCCGTGGCCGAGAACGGTCTCGTCGTGCTCTGCCTGCTGGACGACGCCTCGGTCGGCGACGCACTGGCCGACGCCGATCTCACCGGCAAGGACCTCGTCGACCTCACCACCACCACCCCGGCCGAGGCGCGGGAACGCGCGCAGTGGGCGGCCGGGCGCGGCGCCCGCTTCCTGGACGGCGGGATCATGGCGGTCCCGTCGATGATCGGCGCGCCGGGCTCCGGCGGCTATGTCCTCTACAGCGGGTCCCGCGAGCTGTTCGAGGACCGCAAGGACGTACTGGCCGTGCCCGCCGGTACGAAGTACGTGGGGGCGGACGCCGGATTCGCCGCCCTGTACGACGTGGCGCTGCTGAGTGCGATGTACGGGATGTTCGCCGGGATCTCGCACGCCTTCGCGCTGGTGCGTGAGGAGGAGATCGAGGCCGGGGAGTTCGGCTCGCTGCTGGCGGACTGGCTCATCGCCATGGCCCCGCACGCCCGTTCGTTCGCCGCCGGTCCGGACGGCGGCGACCCCGCGGACCAGGACACGACCAGTCCCGCGGTGGTGGCCGCGGGCCATGCCACGCTGCTGCGCACCGCCGTGGAGCAGGGCGTCGGCACCGGTCCGCTGACCGCGTTCATGGCCGCCCCGGGAGAGGGCGCGGCCGGCTGAACCGGCGCACGGAGCCCGGCCGCCCGAGGGACCCGCCCCGCAGCCGGGTTGCGGAGCGGCCGGAAATGGCCCGGCACCGCCCCGGCTGCGTACCGTCGTCGTATGACACTCGACCTCGACGCGTACTTCGCCCGCATCGGCTGGAAAGGGGAACCCCGCCCCACCGTGGAGGTGCTGCGCTCCGTGCACCGCGCCCACATGCTGGGCATCCCGTTCGAGAACCTGGAACCGGTCCTCGGCTCCGCGCCCTCCCTGGCGCTCGCCGATCTGGAGGCCAAGCTCGTCCTCGGCGGGCGCGGCGGGTACTGCTACGAGCACAACACCCTGCTCTCGGCCGTGTTGAAGAGGCTCGGCTTCACGGTGACGCTGCTCGCCGCCCGGGTGCTGCTGGGGGCCGCCCCCGGTGACATCCGGCCCCGGACGCACATGCTGATGCGGGTGGACGTGCCGGGCGGGGACACTCCCTGGCTGGCCGACGTCGGCTTCGGAGCCGTGAGCGCACTGCTGGAGCCGATCCCGCTGGTGGCGGACGCGGAGCTGTTCGACGGCCCGCGCCACCACCGGCTCGTGCACACCCCGCACGACGGGCCGCTGGAGCTGTGGGAGCTGCAGACGGAGAAGGGCGGCGCCTGGGAGCCGCAGTACGCCTTCACGCTGGAGCCGTTCGAGGCGCCGGACTTCGACGTGATCAACTGGCACATCGCGACCAACCCCCGCTCGCCGTTCCAGCAGGCGGTGTACGCCCAGCTCACGCGGCCGGGCTCCCATCTGGCCCTGTCGGGTCTCGATCTGGTCGAGACGGCCGACGACGGCACGGTCACGGAGCGGCAGCTGCCGGATTCGGCCGAGGCGCTCCGCGTCCTGCGGGACGACTTCGGCATCCGCGTCCCGGAGGGGACCCGGCTCCCGGAGTGACGGGCCGGGTCCGGACTCGGTCCCGCGGCGGCTCCCGCGGCGATCACGTGGCCCATCTCACCCGCCCCCGCCCGCCGCGCCCGCATTCCAAGCCCGTGCGCCGTCCCGGCCAGGGTTCCCACGGTCCGGGCGGGGGGACACATTCCGTTGGAAGCCGGGCCGCTCCGGCGGCTCCCCCGTCAGGAGCAGCGGGCGGGCAATCTCCGCGCACCGCGTGAAACACGGTCGTAAGCTCGCAGACATGCAGGTCATCCAGTCCACGAAGCTCGCCAACGTCTGTTACGAAATCCGGGGCCCCGTGCTGGAGGAGGCGATGCGGCTGGAAGCGGCCGGTCAGCGCATCCTCAAGCTCAACACCGGCAACCCTGCCGCGTTCGGGTTCGAGTGCCCGCCCGAGATCCTCGAAGACATCCTGCGCAACCTCTCCGGGGCGCACGGCTACGGCGACGCGAAGGGCCTGCTGTCCGCGCGCCGTGCGGTGATGCAGCACTACCAGACCAAGGGGATCGACCTCGACGTCGAGGACATCTACCTCGGCAACGGTGTCTCCGAGCTGATCCAGATGTCGATGCAGGCGCTGCTCGACGACGGCGACGAGGTGCTCGTACCCGCTCCGGACTATCCGCTGTGGACCGCCTCGGTCTCGCTGGCGGGCGGGACGGCCGTGCACTACCGCTGCGACGAGCAGTCCGACTGGATGCCCGACCTGGCCGACATCGAGCGGAAGATCACCGACCGCACCAAGGCCATGGTGATCATCAACCCGAACAACCCGACCGGCGCGGTGTACGACGACGAGATGCTGCGCGCGCTGACGGAGATCGCCCGGCGGCACCATCTGATCGTCTGCTCCGACGAGATCTACGACCGGATCCTGTACGACGGCGCCACCCACACGCCGACCGCGGCGATCGCCCCCGATCTGATGGTGCTGACCTTCAACGGTCTCTCCAAGAACTACCGGGTGGCCGGTTACCGCTCCGGCTGGATGGCCGTCTGCGGGCCGAAGGCGCACGCCACCTCGTACATCGAGGGGCTGACGATCCTCGCCAATATGCGGCTGTGCGCCAACATGCCCTCGCAGCACGCGGTGGCCACCGCGCTCGGCGGGCGGCAGTCGATCAACGACCTGGTGCTGCCCGGCGGGCGCATCCTGGAACAGCGCGACGTGGCGTACGACCTGCTGACGTCGATCCCCGGGGTGACCTGTGTGAAGCCGAAGGGGGCGCTGTATCTCTTCCCCCGGCTCGACCCCAAGGTCTACAAGATCAAGGACGACCGGCAGATGGTGCTCGATCTGCTGCGGGCCGAGAAGATCATGGTCGTGCAGGGTACGGGGTTCAACTGGCCGGAGCCCGATCACTTCCGGGTCGTCACCCTGCCGTCGGTCGAGGACCTGACCGACGCGGTGACCAGAATCGGCAGCTTCCTGGACGGCTACGGTCAGCCGTAGGGCAACTACTGTCGGATCGCACACAACTTTAGACTGAATCCAAGCTAGGATGGCTTCACAGCAATACGCAGGAGGCCATCCATGTACGAGCCGATCCGCACCAAATCGGTCCACACACCGGCCGACGACGCCGACTTCCCGCACCGCACCCGCGAGGAGGAGCTGGACATCCAGCTCGCCGGGCATCTGGGCGCACTGCTCGCGGTCACCGACGAGCTGGGGCTCGGTGCGGCGGGCGACCGCATCGCCGAGCAGGTGGCCCGGCTGCGCGGTGCGCCGCCCGCCCGGCACGCCGGCCTGACCAAAGCGCCCCCGGCCGCACTGCACCGCCGCGCCCACGCCCTCGCGGGCCGCGCGCTGGTGGTGGCCGCCGCCCGCGCCGACACGGCGGCGGCGATCCTCTCCGCGGAGCGCATGGACGCCCACACGGCGGCGGCCTCCGCCCGGTCCGGAGCGGCGCCCGACTCCGCGTCCGCACCCGACTCCGCGTCCGCCCCCGGCGTACCGTCCGACGCCACTTCGTCCGACACCGTCCCCGCCGCCTCGCGGCTGGTCGGGGCCCACTGACGGCCCCGGTCCACGGGCCGTCGAGGCGCGTGGACCGGGTGCCACCCACCGGCGGGAGTGCCGGTCAGTCGGCCTTGCGCACCCGCACGGTCGCCGACGCCGTCGAGCCGCTGTGCAGCGCGTCGCCCGCGTAGCCGACCGCGTACGTCACCTGGCCGTTCGCCCGCGGCAGGTCATTGATCCGGAACGTGCCGTCGGCCGCGACCGCCGCCGACGTCAGGATGCCGGTGCCCTTCTTGTCGGTGCGCTCCACGGACAGGGTGATCCCGGCCGGAAGGGCGCGGCCCTGCCCGGTCAGCTTGCCGGTGATCTCCAGGGCCTCACCCTTCACGCCCTCCGCCGGAGCGGTCAGCGCGAGCGTGGTCGGCGCCTTGGCCACGGCCACCGCGAGGGTGACGTCCTCCGCCGGGCGGTGGGTGAGGTCACCGGTGAAGGAGACGGTGTATGTGGCGTCGCCGACGAGCGAGGGCACGTCCAGGACGGTGAACGAGCCGTCCGCGTCGACCTCCACGGCGGCGAGCTTGCGGTCACCGTTCGCGTCTCGGCGCACCGCCGACACCTTCACCGGCTCGGCGGAGGCGGGGCCGTCCAGCTCCAACCGCCCCCGGATACCGAGGGGTTCACCGACGACGGCCTGCCCCGGGGTCGTACTGAGCGCCCCGGTGAAGCGGGAGTCGTGCTGGGCGGCCGGGGGCTGGATCACATGCAGCCAGTACTCGTTGCCGTAGAGATTGGTGGTGACCGCGAAGAGGCGCGCGCCGTCCTGCGACCAGCCGAGGCCGCGCGGGGCGATCCGGTCCCCCTCCAGCGCGCCGTCGAAGGCGAACTCCAGCGGCGTCGTACGGTCCGCCGGGTCGGCCGCCTGCACCAGCAGATCGGCCGTGCTCCCGGCGGCGGAGGCCCCCCGCGCGAGGTACGTGCCGTCGCCGCTGAAGGCGACGGCCGATGCCGTGGCGCCCTCGGGCAGCGGCTGGTACGGGACCGGCGCGTCGGACAGGTCGGCGGCGTCCAGGAGCCGGGTGCCCGCGGCGGCGTCGGCGACCGCGATCCGCTGCCCGTCGGCGGACTGCGCGACGTCCTTCAGGTCCAGCGCGCCCTTGCCCCCGCTGTCGGCGAACCGGCGCTCGGGCCCGCGCACGAGCGTGCTGCCGCTCGCGTCGAACGTGGTGAGGAAGGGGTTGGTGACGCCCGTGGTGCGCGGCTGCCCCATGACGAGGCGGCCGGGTTCCTGCGGGCCGCTCCACAGGCGCAGTCGGCCCAGGTCGTTCCAGCCGGTGCTGACGGCACCGCTGCCCTCGGCCATCCAGAGCCGGCTGTTGCGGTTGTCGCAGTCGCTGGTGGCCGCGGCCTCGGTGTACCACTGCCTGCCGCCGGCGAACGCCACGTCACGCGGGCACTCCACGTGGTAGTTGGCGTACGCCTGGCCGGTGCGGGTCCGGGTCTGTGTGTCGAAGGAGAGGATTCCGGTCGACTGGGAGACGTAGAGCGTGGCGCTGTCCGTGCTGAGCGCCATTCCGGAGGGCGAGGTGTCGGTGGCGAGCGTGCCGACCTTCTCCCCCGCGAAGTTGTACACCTGGACCTGGCCGACGTTGCGGGAGCGGGTGTCGTCGGTGAGGTAGACGCGCTCATGGACGGAGTCGACGACCATCGCCGAGTACGAGGAGACCGGGAGCTTCGCCACCCGGTCCTCGGCCGCCTGAGCGGCGGGTGCGGCCAGCGCGGTCAGGCCCGCGGTGCCGAGGGTCAGCGCGGTCAGGGTCGCCGCGGTACGTATGCGATGCCGGGACTGCTTCAACTTCGTTCCCCCACAGGCTCGGTAGGCCCCCACCTGACGAGCGGGACGCCTTGTGAAGAATGAGTCAACAGAAGTGAAGATCCCGTGCGCAAGGATATGGCGATGCCTGGACGTTCCCGGCGAAAAGGGGCGACCCCCGGAGCCATGAGGGGGGCTCCGGGGGCCGTACCGCGGCGGGCTGTTGGACCCCACAGGTCAGGGCGGATGTCGGAAGACCCGGCCGCGGGGGTCCGGGCGCGGGCGCACCTCGGTGGTGCGCCCGGTGGGCGGCGCCGCGCGGGCGCCGCCCCGGGACGGCGTCAGCCCAGGCGCTCGACCAGCGCGTGGTACTCGTCCCACAGTTCCTTGGGCGTGTGGTCACCGAAGGTGTTGAGGTGATCGGGGACCAACGCGGCCTCCTCGCGCCAGACCTTCTTGTCCACGGTGAGCAGGTAGTCCAGGTCGGACTCGGAGAGGTCCAGGCCCTCGGTGTCCAGGGAGCCCTTGGCGGGCAGGATGCCGATCGGGGACTCGACGCCCTCGGCCCGGCCCTCCAGCCGCTCGACGATCCACTTGAGGACGCGGCTGTTCTCGCCGAAGCCGGGCCACACGAACGTGCCCGCCTCGTTCTTGCGGAACCAGTTCACGTAGTAGATCTTCGGCAGCTTGGCCTGGTCCTTGCCGGCGCCGACCTTGACCCAGTGGTTCATGTAGTCGCCCATGTTGTAGCCGCAGAACGGCAGCATGGCGAACGGGTCGCGGCGCAGCTCGCCGACCTTGCCCTCGGCGGCGGCGGTCTTCTCGGAGGCGACGTTGGCCCCGAGGAAGACGCCGTGCTGCCAGTCGAAGGACTCGGTGACCAGCGGCACGGCCGAGGCGCGGCGGCCACCGAAGAGGATGGCCGAGATCGGCACGCCCTTGGGGTCCTCCCACTCGGGCGCGATGATCGGGCACTGGCCGGCGGGGACGGTGAAGCGGGCGTTGGGGTGCGCGGCGGGCGTGCCGGACTCGGGGGTCCAGTCGTTGCCCTTCCAGTCCGTGAGGTGCGCGGGCGCCTCCTCGGTCATGCCCTCCCACCACACGTCGCCGTCGTCGGTGAGCGCGACGTTGGTGAAGACGGAGTTGCCCCACATGGTCTTCATCGCGTTGGCGTTGGTGTGCTCGCCGGTGCCGGGCGCGACACCGAAGAACCCGGCCTCGGGGTTGATCGCGTAGAGCCGGCCGTCCTCACCGAACCGCATCCAGGCGATGTCGTCGCCGATGGTCTCGACGGTCCAGCCGGGGATCGTCGGCTCCAGCATGGCGAGGTTGGTCTTGCCGCAGGCGCTCGGGAAGGCGGCGGCGACGTACGTGGGGCCCTGGGACTCACCCTTCGGCGGCGTGAGCTTGAGGATCAGCATGTGCTCGGCGAGCCAGCCCTCGTCGCGGGCCATCACGGACGCGATGCGCAGGGCGTAGCACTTCTTGCCGAGCAGGGCGTTGCCGCCGTAGCCGGAGCCGTAGGACCAGATCTCGCGGTCCTCGGGGAAGTGCGAGATGTACTTGGTGGAGTTGCACGGCCACGGAACGTCCTCCTGGCCCTCCTCCAGGGGTGCGCCCAGCGTGTGGACGGCCTTGACGAAGAAGCCGTCGGTGCCGAGCTCGTCCAGGACGGCCTGTCCCATGCGGGTCATGGTGCGCATGGAGACGGCGACGTACGCGGAGTCGGTGATCTCGACGCCGATCGCGGAGAGCGGCGAGCCGACGGGGCCCATGCAGAACGGCACGACGTACATGGTGCGCCCGCGCATGGAGCCGCGGAAGACGCCCTGTTCACCGGTGAAGATCTCCCGCATCTCGGCGGGGGCCTTCCAGTGGTTGGTGGGGCCCGCGTCCTTCTCCAGTGCGGAGCAGATGAAGGTGCGGTCCTCGACACGGGCGACGTCGCTCGGGTCGGACGCGGCGTAGTACGAGTTCGGGCGCTTGGCCTCGTCGAGTTTCGTGAACGTGCCCTTGGCGACGAGCTCCCCGCACAGGCGCTCGTACTCGGCCTCGGAGCCGTCGCACCAGACCACCCGGTCCGGCTCGGTGAGGGCTGCGATCTCGTCGACCCAGGAGACGAGCTCCGGGTGGTTGGTGGGGACAGTGAGGGGAGCCGCGATGTCGCGCGCCACGATCGCTCCTTGTTGAGGGTGTCTGTTGTCAGTTGCCCCGTGGGGGCCGCGACCCGGATGCTTCGAACCTTTCGATTTCCCATGGCGCTCATCCGGTGCCGACCGCACTCATTTGATCATCCGACCGATTCGCCCATATGTCCAGGGGGCCGCACACGTGAGCATCGCCACTCATATCCGATACCTACGGTGGCGTAGGTAGCATGCGGATATGACTTCTGCCGCCGCTGCCGCTGCGCCCGAACCCGTCGCACTCGACCCCGTACCGGTGAAACCGCGGATGCGCGGCTGGCTGCACGCGGGGATGTTCCCCGCGGTCCTGATCGCCGGGGTCACCCTGATCGCCCTCACCGACAGCACCCGCGGCCGGATCGCGTGCACGGTGTACATCGTGAGCGCCTGTCTGCTGTTCGGTGTGAGCGCGATCTACCACCGCGGCACCTGGGGGCCGCGCGGCGAGGCGGTGCTCCGCAGGCTCGACCACGCCAACATCTTTCTGATCATCGCGGGCACCTATACCCCGCTGACCCTGCTCCTCCTCCCGGAGTCCACCGGTCGGCCGCTCCTTTGGGCGGTCTGGGCGGCAGCGGTGGCGGGAATCGCCTTCCGGGTGTTCTGGGTCGGCGCCCCGCGCTGGCTCTACACCCCCTGCTACATCGCGATGGGGTGGGCGGCGGTCTTCTTCCTGCCCGACTTCCTGCGCACCGGTGGAATCGCGGTGCTGGTCCTCGTCGTCGTCGGCGGGCTGCTCTACAGCGCGGGCGGCGTGATCTACGGCATCAAGCGCCCCAACCCGTCACCGCGCTGGTTCGGCTTCCACGAGGTCTTCCACTCGCTGACCCTGGCGGCGTTCGTCGTGCACTACGTCGGCATCTCGCTGGTCGCCTACCAGCACGGCTGAGCGGTCCACCCCGCGGGCGGACAAGCGAGGAAAGGGGCCGAACTCCGGTGGAGTTCGGCCCCTTTTCCGCGCCGGGCCTCAGCGGCCCACGCCCGTGTCGGGCCTCGACGGCCCCTCCCCCGTACCCGGTCTCAGCCGCCCAGCTTCCGCTCCAGCTCGGCCGCGTCCGTCGTCGGCGCGTCACAGACGAAATGCCGGCAGACATACGCGGTCGGCGCCCCGCCCACCTGCGGCCGGTCCACCAGCAGCGGGAACTCCGCACCGGCGTCCGGCCCCTCGCCCGCCGCGACGACCGCACCCGGCGCCCGGCCCAGCAGCGCCGTACGGTGCAGCTCACCGCCGACCGGACCGGCGACGGCCACCTCGCGCGGCCCGTCCAGCAGCGCCTCGGTGACCGCGAGCCCCCAGCCGATGAACCGGGGGGCGCGCGGCGCGAGCGCCTTCACCACCCCCAGGGCACCCTCGGCGGCGGTGCGGTGGGCCTCCGAGCCGGTGTACGCCGCGTAGGAGAGCAGGGCGCCCGCCGCCGCCGTCCAGCCGGCCGGAGTGGCGCTGTCGGTGGGGTCCTGCGGGCGGCGGATCAGCTGCTCGGCGTCGTGCGCGGTGTCGTACAGCTGGCCGCCCTCGCCGGTGAACTGCTCCAGCACGATGTCCAGCAGGAAGCCCGCGAACTCCAGCCAGGCCCCCTCACCGGTGACGGCGGCCAGCGCGAGGAAGCCCTCCGCCACATCGCCGTAGTCCTCCAGCACCCCGGCGTTGGTACCCGTACGCCCGTCCCTGGAGGTCCGCGACAGCCGGGCGACCTCGCCCAGATGGACCCGTACGAGCAGGTCGGCGGCCTCGGTGGCCCGCTCGATCAGATCGGGCCGCCCGAAGTACGCCCCGGTCTCCGCGAGCGCCGCGACGGCGAGCCCGTTCCAGGCGGCGACCACCTTGTCGTCCCGCCCCGGCCGCACCCGCTCCTCGCGCGCCGACAGCAGCCTGGCCCGTACCTCGGCGACCCGCGCGGGGTCCGCCCCGTCCCCGGCCCTCGGCAGCCGGAGGACGGAGGAACCCTCCTCGAAGGTCCCCTCCTCGGTCACGCCGAAGTGCGCGGCGGCGAAGGCGGCATCACTCTCCCCGAGCACCTCGCGCAGTTGCTCGGGCGTCCACACGTAGAACGCGCCCTCGACATGCCTGCCGCTCGCGTCCACGCTGTCGGCGTCCAGCGCGGAGGCGAAGCCGCCCTCGGCCGTCCGCAGCTCGCTCACCATGAAGTCGGCGGTCTCCAGGGCGATCCGGCGGGCCAGATCCGACCCGGTGGCGCGCCACAGATGGGCGTACACGCGGCACAGCAGCGCGTTGTCGTACAGCATCTTCTCGAAGTGCGGGACCACCCATTCCCGGTCCACGGAGTAGCGGGAGAAACCGCCGCCGAGCTGGTCGTAGATCCCGCCCCGGGCCATCGCCTCGCAGGTGTCGGCGGCCATCTGGAGCGCGCCCTCGGCCCCGGTGCGGGCATGGTGCCGCAGCAGGAACTCGATCGCCATGGACGGCGGGAACTTGGGCGCGCCGCCGAACCCGCCGTGCTTCTCGTCGTACTCCCGGGTCAGCCCGAGCAGCGCCTGCGCCGTGTCCGACTCGTCCGGCACGCCCTCGCCGCCATGGGCCAGGGAGCGCCCGGCCAGGTCCCGGACGATGCGCGCGGCCACCTCGGCGACCTCCTCGCGCCGGTCGGTCCACGCGGCGCTGACCCCTTCGAGCACCTGCCGGAAGGAGGGCGAGCCATGGCGGGGCTCGGGCGGGAAGTACGTACCGAAGTAGAAGGGTTCGGCGTCCCCGGTGAGGAAGACGGTCATCGGCCAGCCGCCCTGCCCGGTCGCCGCCTGCACCGCCTCCATATAGACGGCGTCGACGTCGGGCCGTTCCTCCCGGTCGACCTTCACCGGCACGAAGTGCTCATTCAGATAGGCCGCCACGGTCTCGTCCTCGAACGACTCGTGCGCCATCACATGGCACCAGTGACAGCTCGCGTAGCCGACGCTGAGAAGCACCGGCACGTTCCGCCTGCGTGCCTCCTCGAACGCTTCGGGCGACCAGGGCCACCAGTCGACGGGGTTGTCGGCGTGCTGGAGGAGGTACGGGGAGGTGGTCTGCGCAAGTCGGTTGGCCATGCGCCCAATCCTTGCGTACGTGGCCGGACGGTGCCCGCGCGCCACGGGCCGGACGCGAACCGATGGACCTCGCCGAGCCCGCGCAGGACACTTGGCGCGACAGGCCGGAGCTCTCGGAGGGGGACACACATGCGGGACAGCCATCGGGTGGAAGCCGAAAGGCTGTTGGTGCGCGCCGTGGAGGAGGAGGCCCGGCGCGCCGGCGGGCGGGCGGACTCCGGTGCGCTGATGGCGCGGGCGCGCACCGCGCTCGACACCATGGCGGCGAGCGCGGGCGAGGAGTACGCCGCGTACACGCGGGCGCTCGAAGCGGCGGAAGCGGAACGACAGCCGCTGTCGCAGCGTTTCAGCCGGGCGACACTCGGAACACCCCTGCTGGTGACGGGAGTCGCCGCCGCGGCGGCGTTCGGTGCGGACCTGGCGCTGGGCACGGCGGCCGGACTCGCCCTCGGCGCGGGCGCCGTCGTCGCGGTGGCCGGGACCGCCGCGACCGTGGCCAGGGTGACCGCGTCCCACCGGCCCGCCGCCCACCCCGGGGCCGGTGCGCCGGACCAGCCCGGCGGCCCCGAACAACTGCGGCTCGACTGGCTGGCGGCGCTGGAGATACGGGGCATCCGCCCGTACCTCGACCAGCAGCGGTGGATGCACGCCGCCACCGCCACCGCCCGCGCCCCGCACGTTTCCGGCCGCCGCCCGGACGGAGGCGGCACCGCCTCGTCCGGACGGGGGCTGCGCGGCCGGGACCGCAGCGCGGCCGCCCGTGAGCGTGCGCTCCTGGAGCAGTCCTTCGGCCACCTGCCCGCCGCCGAGGGCCCGTTCGCCGGGCGCCGCGCCGAGCTGGCCCGGATCGCCCAGTGGGTGCACGCGGCGCGCGCGTCGGCGGAGACCAGGCCGACCGTCGTCGTCCTGCACGGCGAGCCGGGCGCCGGGCGCACGACCCTCGCGGTACGCGCCGCGCACGCGCTCAAGGACCAGTTCCGGGGTGCCTGCGTCGTCGACCTGCGCGGCGATGTCGCCGGGGAGAGCCCGCTGCCCACCCGCGACGCGCTGCTGCACCTGCTCAACCGGCTGGGCGCGCCCCGCGAGCAGCTGCTGTTCCGGAACGGGTCCTCCGCCGGCCGGGCGGAGCAGGGAGCCGGGGAGCAGGGCGCCGGGAAACCGGGAGCCGGGGAGAGCGGCGGCGGGAAGAGCGGCGCGACCGACCAGCAGATGCGGCGGCTCGGCGAGCTGTACCACCAGCACCTCACCGGGATGCCCGTGACGATCATCCTGGACGACGCGACCGATGCCGGTCAGGTCCGCACGCTGATCCCCGAGCGCTCCGACAGCCTGGTGCTCGTCACCGCCCGCGAACCCCTCGACCTGCCCGCGGACACCCCCGCCTGGGTGCACCAGCTGCCGGTCGGCGGGCTCGACGCGGCGGGCGCCGAGGAGCTGCTGCGCGAGAGCGCCCAGGACGAGGAGGCCGGGCCGTACGACTACCCGTCCACCGACGCCGTCGTCGAGCTGTGCGGCGGGCTGCCGCTGGCGCTGCGGGTCGCGGGCTCCGCCCTCGGCGCCCGCACCCGCGCCGCGCTCGCCGCCGACCTGGGCGCCGACCCGGGCGCGCGGGGTCCGGCGGGGCCGGTGGAGCGGGCCCTGCGGCTGCGCTACGCCGATCAGTCCGAGCAGGCCAGGCGGCTGCTGCGGCGGCTCGCGCTGGCGGGGCGCGCGAGCCTCGGCGCGGCAGCGGCGGCGGCGCTGCTCGCCGCCGACGAGCGGGAGGCGGGGCGGCTGCTGACCGCACTGACGCGGGCCGGGCTGCTGACCCATGTACGCGGTTCGCGCTACCGGCTGCACGATCTCGTCCGGGCCTTCGCCCTGGCCCGGCTGCTGGACGAGGAGGAGCCGGCCGAGCGCACCGCCGCGCAGGAACGGCTCCTGACGAACTACGCGGAGCTCGCCGACGCCGTGATCCGGATGGTCGACGGCAAGATGTCCACCCGCGCCGGACAGTTCGGCCCGCACGGCTTCACGTCCCTGGACGCGGCCCTGCGCTGGCTGGACGAGGAGTCGAGCTTCATCACCTCGGCGCTGCGGCACGCGGAGGGGGTGGACCAGGGGGCCGTGCTCCATCTGCTGGGCGCGCTGTGCGACTACTGCCTGCTGCGCGGTGACCTCTACCGGCTGGGCGAGATCAGCGAGCTCACCCGGGCCGTCGACAAGGGCCTGCTGGAGCGGTCCGTCCAGTGGCGCACCGGCATCGCGGCCCGGCAGCTCGGCGAGCTGGACAAGGCCCGCACCACGCTCTCCTCGGTCGTCGGCCTCTACCGCGAGGCGCACCACGACGCCGGGGCGGCGCTGGCCCTGTGCTCGCTCGGGATCACGCTGCACCATCAGGGCAACCTCACGGAAGCCTCCGTACGGCTGCGCGAGGCGCTCGCCCTCCAGTCCTCCGACCAGCAGGCAGAGGACCGTGCCTGGACCCTGCACGCCCTGGCCGCCGTCGAACGCGACCGGGCCAACCTGTCCGAGGCGCTGACCCTGCTGGACACCGCGCTGGCCCTGCACCGGGAGGGCGAGTCCCTGCACGGCGAGGCGTGGACGCGGTTCCAGCTGGGCCAGGTCCGGCTGCGGACCGGCGAGGTGAGCGCGGCCGAGGAGGCCCTGAGCACCGCGCTGGAGCTGTACCGGCGCACCAGGGACGAGCGGGGAGAGGCCTGGGCCCTGACCCAGCTGGCCCGTGCCCGGCTGCTGGACGGCGACCCGGCCCGCGCGGTGGAGGAGCTGCGCGGCGCGCTGGCCCGCCACCGGGACAACGAGGACGCGCGCGGTGAGGCCTGGACGCGGTACTACCTGGGCCAGGCGCTGGAGGAGGGCGGCGACACCGATCAGGCGGTACGGGAGCTGGAGCGGGCGCGCACGATGTTCTCCCGGATGCGGGACGTGTACGGGCTGGCGTGCGCCCGGCACCACTCGGGCCGGGTCACCCGGGACCAGGGGGCGGCCCGGACCGGGAACCTGCGCAACTCCGGCTTCGCCCGTCAGCTCCTGATGGACGCGCGGGCGGACTTCCGGCGCATCGGGGTGGCGCACGGGGAGGCGTGGACCTGCCTGGAGCTGACTCTGGTGGACGCGGGCAACGGCCGGGCGGCCCAGGCGCTGGAGCTGTGCGGCGAGGCGGTCGGGCTGTTCGCCTCGTACGGGGACGAACGCGGCGGCGACTGGGCCCGCTTCCTGCGCTGCACGCTGCTGCCGTACGCCTCGCCGGGCGGCAGCGAGGTGGGTACGGCGGTGGCCCAGCAGGAACTGGCGGACCTGATCGCCGCCGGGCACCCCGCACGTGACAGCAAGCTGGCGGATTGCGCGCGGGCGTACGCGGGCGTGCTGGACCGGGGCGTCGACCTGGACGACGGCTGGCAGGCGTGGCGCCTGGGCCTGACGCCGAACCGCGACGCGCGGGAGGTCATGGGGGTCCGGGTGACGGCGGAGCCGTAGGACGGGCGCCACGGCGGCCGGGCGGCCCGGAACCGGCGGGTGCGCCGGTCACCGGCCGTTCCGGTGGTCGGGGCCGCCCGGATGCCGGGACACCGGCTTCCGGGCGGGTACGGCCGGCGGGCCCGGCCGACGACCGGCGCCGATGATCCGGGCCGCCGGGTCCGGCCGACAATCCGGGCCGCTGGGTCCGGCCGGTGACCGGCTCCAGGAGCGCTTGCGCGCGGTCCGTGTGGGCGGGCTACTTCCGCGGCCCCGCCGCGGCCTTCTCCCCCGCTGCGGCCTTCTCCCCCGCCTCGTCCGGAACGGCGTCCGGATCCGGTGCCTCGACGAAGTCGACCTTGCCCATGTGGCGGTTCATCGACTTCATCAGCAGCCACACGCCGACGGCGAGCGCCGCGAAGACGAGAAAGCCGAGAACGCCGGGAGTCACCTTGTTCTTGTCGAGCTCATCGGCGGCGAGCGGGACGAGGTGCGTCAGTGCCTGAGTCGCGTACATATCAGGCATTGTCGCGGATGCCCGCGAAGAGGTCGCTCTCGGGGAGGGAGGTATCGACGAGAGACTTCGCCAGCTCGTACTCCTCGGTCGGCCAGACCTCCCGCTGGATGTCCATCGGGACCCGGAACCAGCCGCCGTCCGGATCGATCTGCGTCGCGTGCGCGATCAGCGCCTTGTCCCGGATCTCGAAGAACTCGTCGCACGGAACATGCGTGGTCAGCGTGCGTTCGTCGCGCTCGAACTCCTTCCAGCGCTCCAGCCACTCGCCGTACGGGGACTCCAGCCCGCGGGCGAGAAGCGCCTCGTGGAGGGCGACGGTGCGCGGCCGGTTGAAGCCCTGGTTGTAGTAGAGCTTCTGCGGCTGCCAGGCCGGGCCGAACTCGGCCTCGGGGAACTTCTCCGTATCGGCGGCACCGTCGAACGCGATCATCGTGATCTTGTGGGTCATGATGTGGTCGGGGTGCGGGTAGCCGCCGTTCTCGTCGTACGTGGTGATGACCTGCGGCCGGAACGCGCGGATCTTCGACACGAGACGCCCCGCCGCCGTCTCGTCGTCCTCCAGCGCGAAGCAGCCCTCGGGCAGCGGCGGCAGCGGGTCGCCCTCGGGCAGCCCGGAGTCGACGAAGCCGAGCCACTCCTGCTCGACGCCCAGGATCTCCCGGGCCTCGTCCATCTCCTTCCGGCGCACTTCGTGGATGTTCTCCTCGATGTACGCGTCCCCCTGGAGCTTCGGATTGAGGATGGAGCCGCGCTCGCCCCCCGTGCAGGTCACGACCAGCACGTCCACCCCCTCGGACACATACTTGGCCATCGTTGCCGCGCCCTTGCTCGACTCGTCGTCGGGGTGGGCGTGAACGGCCATCAGACGCAGCTGCTCAGTCAAAGCTTCGATCCTCAGTGATTGGTCGCCATGTGCGGCTTCTATAGTGACCGAACCGGGGGCTGGAAAATTCCTCGATTCCCGGGAGCAGGAGGAACGATCATGACGGCGGTTCGTGAGGCCACGCCCGAGGGGCGCTACGGCCGGACCGAGGATCAGCGTGCGGACCGCAAGCTGAAGATCGTCGGGGCGGCGCTGGGCGTCGTCCTGCTCGGCGTGATCGCCTGGATCGGCTTCTCCTACGTCGGCGGCAAGGACATCAGCGCCGAGTTGATCAAGTCCAAGGTCGTCTCGGACACCCGGGCCGAGGCCCATCTCGAAGTGCGCAAGGACCGCGACAGCGGCGGCTACTGCACGCTGCGCGCGCTGAGCGAGGACGGCCGGGAGGTCGCCCGCAAGGACTTCCGCTTCGACCAGCCCTCCGACCGGATCGACGACGTCGTCGCGCTGCGCACGACGTCCAGGGCGACCGCGGTCGAGCTGATGGGCTGCACGGCGGGTGGCGACTCGTCGCACTGACGGTCACCGGCCGTCCGCGACCCGCTGCGACCTGCACCGTCCGACGCTGACCTGCGTGGACGCGCGATGGACGATTTACCTTCTCCCCCTTTTCCTGCGGAATTGTTAGGCTCGTGGTTTCGCCCACCCGTGGAAGCACATGCTTCTGGGTAGGGCGTTGCTTTGTATTCCCAGTACCGACGAGGAGCACCTGTGACCCAGACCAGCGAAAACGTCACCTGGCTCACGCAGGAGGCGTACAACCAGCTCAAGGCCGAGCTGGAGTACCTGTCTGGTCCCGCGCGCACGGAGATCTCCGTAAAGATCGCGGCGGCCCGTGAGGAGGGTGACCTCCGGGAGAACGGCGGGTACCACGCGGCCAAGGAGGAGCAGGGCAAGATGGAGCTGCGGGTGCGCCAGCTCACCCAGCTCCTGGAGCACGCGAAGGTCGGCGAGGCCCCCGCCGACGACGGCGTGGTCGAGCCCGGCATGGTCGTGACGATCGCCTTCGACGGCGACCCGGACGACACGATGACCTTCCTGCTCGCCTCGCGCGAGTACGCCAGCTCGGACATCGAGACGTACTCCCCGCAGTCCCCGCTCGGCACCGGCGTGAACGGCAAGCGGATGGGCGACGACGCGCAGTACGAGCTGCCGAACGGCAAGACCGCGACGGTGAAGATCCTCAGCGCGAAGCCGTACACCGGCTGAGCCGCCGCAGGACGATGGGGCGGGTCCCGGGGAAGATCTTCCCCGGGACCCGCCCCATCGTCCTGGCCTGACCGCTCACGCGTCGAAGTCGTACTCCAGGATGTACGCGGCCGAGTCGAGGGTCATCTCGTTCACCTCGACGGCACGCCCCGCCCCTGTGAACGCCGTGCGGCAGATCAGCACGACGGGCGACCCGGTCCCCAGCCCGAGCCGGGCGGCCTCCTCCTGCGAGGGCATCCGGGCCCTGACCTCCTCGCGGAAGTGGACGGGTCCGTGCCCCAGCTCGGCGAGGCGGGCATAGATCCCGCCGGGGCCGGTGTCCTCCCGGGTGATCGCGGAACGGGCGACGAGGTCGGCGGGCAGATACGAGACGGCGAGCAGGACAGGCTTCCCGTCCAGCACGAACCGCCGGCTCCGCGCCAGGACGGCAGCATCGGGCGCGATGTCCAGCACACCGGCGATGCGCTTCGGGGCTCTCTGCTCGGTAACCCGGATCTGGTCCACGACGAGATCGCGCTCACCGATGTCACCGGCCCAGACCGAGCGGCCGGAACCCCATTCCTCCCGGGCGACCCGGGTGATCCCCCGCCGCCGAAGCGGCCGGAACTCGCGGACAAAGACTCCCGCCCCCTTGCGGGACTCCGTCAAGCCTTCGTTCTGGAGCACACCGAGCGCCTGTCGCGCGGTCATCCGGGCCACTTCGTGCGTGGCCATCAGATCGTTCTCACCAGGCAGCCGATCACCCGGGCCGTAGGCGCCTGACTGGATCTCCTCCCGCAGCCCATCAGCGATGAGCTGGTACTTGGGGCGACGACCGCTACCACGCGTACCCATGACGCACCCTCCTTCCTGCTCCTGTCCAGAGATCCTATTCGGCTGACATTCAGCTGACATTCGACCGCTACCTGTCCATGTACACATCCCTAAGCACCGATTGACATCTCTAGAGACCTTGGGTTGACTGAGGGGATCTCTAGAGAGGATTCAGGCATCCTCGGGGAAAGGGGGGATGGTCATGCCGTCCTTCAACCGCACAGCTCACCCCGGCAAGGGCCCCGTGCCGTACATCACGGCCTGGGATTCCGAACACGCGATCCACCCGCGCGTCGTCACTCGCGGCGCGGGGATCGGCTACACGGACGAGACCCCGTACGACCGCGACGCGGACCGGATCCTGTGGAGCCGCATCTCTTCCAGCCCCGGCAGGGGCAGACCCGAATTCGGCCGGGTCCACTCCCTTCGGCAGCGGCGGGCCATGCGGAAGCTGCTGTGCCAGGTCTGCGGCCGACCCGCCGACCGCGACGAAAGCGGCGTGCTGTGGCTGCTCGGTGAGGACGCGGACGACCTCACCACCACGCATCCGCCCCTGTGCATGCCCTGCGCCGCACAGTCGGCGAGGAGCTGCCCGTACCTGCGTACGCGGTACACGGCTGTACGCGCCCAGGGCTGCACACCCATCGGCGTCCAAGGGGTGATCTACCGGTCGGGGCCCCCTTTCCCCGCGCCGGACACCCATGGCGGAGTCCTCTTCGGCGACTGGCGCATCCCGTGGACCCGCGCCACGCAACTCATCGTGCGGCTTGACCGGTGCACCCCGGTCGGGCTGGAGACACCCGCGCCCGCCGGGCCACGGTGAGTGGCGGGCGGGCACCGGACGTTTCGCGGCGACGGATTCAGATGGCCACTGAGCGGTACTTGCGTACGGACAGGGTCCGGAAGACCACCAGGATCAGCAGCGACCACAGCAGCGAGGCCCAGACCGGATGCACCATCGGCCAGGCGTCGGACGGTGACACGCCCGGGTTGCCGAAGAGCACCCGGCAGGCCTGGACGGTGGCGCTGAACGGGTTCCACTCGGCGATCGGCTGGAGCCAGCCCGCCATGTTCTCCGTGGGCACGAACGCGTTCGAGATGAATGTCACGGGAAAGAGCCAGATCAGCCCGCCCGACGTGGCGGCCTCGGGGGTGCGGACGGTGAGCCCGATCAGCGCCCCGATCCAGGAGAAGGCGTACCCCAGCAGCAGGAGCAGCCCGAAGGCTCCCAGCACCTTGCCAATGTTCTCGTGGGTGCGCCAGCCGACCAGCAGGGCGACGATCGCGAGGACCACCAGGGTGAGAGTCGTCTGGACCAGATCGGCGAGGGTACGGCCGGTGAGGACCGCGCCGCGGGCCATGGGCAGCGAGCGGAAGCGGTCGATGAGGCCCTTGTGCATGTCGTCGGCGATGCCCGCTCCGGCGCCCGCGGTCGCGAAGGTGACGGTCTGCGCGAAGATGCCCGCCATCAGGAAGTTGCGGTATTCGGTGGCGTTGGTGGAGCCGCCGATCACCATCGAACCGCCGAAGACGTAGCTGAACAGCACGACGAACATGATGGGCTGGATCAGCCCGAAAATGATCATCTCGGGGATGCGCGCCATGCGGATCAGATTGCGCCGGGCGATGACGAGCGAGTCCCGGACGGACTGGCCGATCCCGCCCTCCGGCCGGTGGTGTCCGGCCGGGCGGGGAGCGGCCTCGCTGAGGGCGTTCATGAGCCGGACTCCTTCCCGTTGTCGTTCTGCTCCAGCTCCGCGGCATGCCCGGTCAGCGAGATGAAGACGTCGTCGAGGGTGGGGCGGCGCAGACCGATGTCGTCGATCTCGACTCCCTGGGCGTCGAGGTCGCGGATGACCTCGGCGAGGAGCTTGGCCCCGCCCGTCACCGGGACGGTCAGCCGCCGGGACAGCTCGGCGACGGTGACCTCGCCCTTGCCCAGCGCGGTCAGCACGGCGCGGGCCGGTTCGATCTCCTGCGGCCGGTGCACGACGACCTCGACCCGCTCGCCGCCGATACGGGCCTTGAGCTGGTCGGACGTGCCGCGGGCGATGACCTTGCCGTGGTCGATGACACAGATGTCATGGGCGAGGTGGTCGGCCTCCTCCAGGTACTGCGTGGTCAGCAGCAGTGTCGTGCCGCCCGCCACCAGTTCCTGGATGACCTCCCACAACTGCTGGCGGTTGCGCGGGTCCAGGCCGGTCGTCGGCTCGTCCATGAACATCACGGGCGGGGACACGACGAGCGCCGCCGCGAGGTCGAGCCGGCGGCGCATACCGCCGGAGTACGTCTTGGTGGTGCGGTCCGCCGCGTCGGCGAGGTGGAACCGCTCCAGGAGCCGGCCCGCCCGGACCTTCGCGTCCCGTGCGCTCATCTGGTAGAGCTGCCCGACCATCTGAAGGTTCTCGCGGCCGGTCAGATATTCGTCAACCGCGGCGAACTGGCCGGAGAGCCCGATCGAGCGGCGTACCTCGTTGGGTTTGCGCAGTACGTCGATGCCCGCCACCAGGGCCCGGCCGCTGTCCGGCCGGAGCAGTGTGGTCAGAACCCGTACCGCGGTCGTCTTGCCCGCGCCGTTCGGCCCGAGCAGGCCGAGGACGGTGCCTTCCGGCACGTCGAAGCCGACGCCGTCCAGTGCTCGTACGTCACCGAAGGTCTTCACCAGGTCTTCGGCGTAGATAGCGCCCGGCATAGGGATTCCCCCAGTTGCTTATTCGGGTGACTTCCTGAGCACAGATCCTAGGTACGCCGCCCGCGGCCCGCCCGGTGAACGCCTGCGCCCGGCTCCGGCCACGCCCCTGGCGTCCGCCTCGGCCCGGACCCGGCCGCCGCCCCGGTCCCGGACCCGGTCAGCTCATCACGAGGTACCCGGCCCCGCGCAGCGTCGCCGCGACCTCCTCGCAGTGCTCCGGGCCCTTGGTCTCCAGGTGCAGTTCCACCTCGGCCTCGGTGAGCCCCAGCCGGGGATCGGTCCGCACATGGCTCACGTCCAGGACGTTGGCGTCGGCCAGGGACAGCGCGGCCAGCAGGGTGGCGAGCGCGCCGGGCCGGTCCGTGAGCCGCAGCCGCAGGCTCAGATAGCGCCCCGCGGCGGCCATCCCGTGCCGCAGGATGCGCTGCATCAGCAACGGGTCCACATTGCCGCCCGACAGCACCGCGACGACCGGCCCCCGGAACGCCTCCGGGTCGCTCAGCAGCGCCGCCACCGGACTCGCCCCGGCCGGCTCGACGACCAGCTTCGCCCGCTCCAGGCAGAGCAGCAGGGCGCTGGAGAGCTCGTCCTCGGTGACCGTACGGACCTCGTCGACCAGCTCCTCGATGATCCCGAACGGTACGTCGCCGGGGCGGCCGACCCTGATGCCGTCGGCCATCGTCTGCGGCGATTCGAGGGAGACCGGGTGGCCGGCGGCCAGCGACGGCGGGAAACTGGCCGCACCCGCCGCCTGCACCCCGACGATCCGCACGTCCGGGCGCACGGCCTTCACCGCGACGGCGATGCCCGCGACGAGCCCGCCGCCGCCGACGCCGACGACGATCGTGCGGACCTCCGGGCACTGCTCCAGGATCTCCAGGCCCACGGTGCCCTGTCCCGCGATGATGTCCGGGTGGTCGAAGGGGTGGATGAAGACCGCGCCCGTCTCCTGCGCGTACTCCTGGGCGGCGGCGAGCGTCTCGTCGACGACATGGCCGTGCAGCCGGACCTCGGCCCCGTACTCCCGGGTCGCGGCGACCTTCGGCAGCGGAGCGCCGACAGGCATGAAGACCGTCGAGCGCACACCCAGGAGGGAGGAGGCCAGTGCGACACCCTGCGCGTGGTTCCCGGCACTGGCCGCGACCACACCGGCCGCCCGCTCGACGGGACTGAGGCCCGAGATCCGCACGTACGCGCCGCGCAGCTTGAACGAACCGGTGCGCTGAAGGTTCTCGCACTTGAGGTGGACCGGCGCGCCCACCAGGCCGGTCAGATGGCGGCTGCCCTCCATGGCCGTCACCCTGGCCACACCGGACAGCATCTTCCGCGCCCCGCGGATGTCATCGAGGATCAGCGGTGGAAAGGGGCTCGGCGTACGGAAGGTCATGACAGCAAGTCTTGCAGTTCCGGCCGATCGCGGCCGAGCCGTCTCACGGCGGCCTGCGGTGATGTCCACAGGTTTGTGCAGCGCTGGTACGCGTTGCCCCGTGGCCGCGTACTCTGTCCCCCACCCATCCGACACCGCACGAAGAGAGCCCCCGGCCATGCCCCCTCAGGACATGACGACTGCTGCGTCTCCTTCCGGGGGCGCCGCCCCCGAACACCCGGGTCCCGACCACCTCCTCGATGCCCTCCAGCACCAGGTGGCCGTCTTCGCCCGCCGTGCCGAGCAGACCCGCCTCGGCGGTGTCGGCCAGGTCCGCAATTCCATGGACCGGGCGGCGTATCTGCTGCTGAACCGGCTGGACCGGGAAGGCCCGATGGGCGTCAAGGCACTGGCCGCGGGGATGGGGATCGACTCCTCGACCGTGACCCGCCAGGTCGCGCCGCTCGTCGACACCGGCCTGGTCAAGCGCACCTCGCACCCGGAGGACGGCCGGGCGGTCGTGCTCCAGCTGTCGCCGCGCGGCCAGGCCCGGCTGAACGAGGTCCGGGCCTCCCGACGGGAGCTGATGTCCCAGGTGACCGACGACTGGAGCACCGAGGAGCGCGACACCTTCTGCGCGCTGCTCACCCGGTTCAACGCGGCGCTGGCCGCACGCCAGGCCGCCCATCTGAGCCCGCAGGACAACTGACCGGCCGCCGGTTCGCGCACGGCCCTTGACCGGGGGGCCGTACGGGGTCTCCGATGGAGCATGCGAGAGCGGCGGGCGGACCGGGAACGCCGCCGCGCCCAGGAGTTCGAGGACTTCGCGGCGGGCGCGGCCGGACGTCTGCTGCACACGGCCACGCTGCTCACCGCCGAACCCGCCCATCCGCCCGGCGTCAACGTACGGGCCGAGCGGCTGCTGTTCGCGGCCCTGGCCCGTACGTACGCCGGCTGGGACCGGCTGCGCGGCGAGGACCCCTACGACCGCACCCGGCAGGACCTGGCCATCCGGTTCGCCCGCCGGGCCCGGCACC
This sequence comes from Streptomyces sp. TSRI0281, assembly GCF_001905125.1. Lineage (GTDB taxonomy): Bacteria > Actinomycetota > Actinomycetes > Streptomycetales > Streptomycetaceae > Streptomyces. The sequence goes on from NZ_LWLE01000001.1 coordinate 454,016, forward strand.
ACCACCGCCCGCGCGGCGGCCTCCTGGAACGGCTGACCCCGCAGGAACGCCTCGTCCTCGTCCTGCGCCTGTACGAAGGCGTGGCGGAGGAGCGGACCGCGGCGCTGCTCGGGCTTCCGGCGGACCGGGTGCGGGCGATCTGCACCCGGGCGGTCACGGCACTGTGGTCGGACCGGGAGGCCATCGCAGCCGCGATGGCCCGGTCCGCCGCGCGGGTGTCACCGCCGTCACGGGCCTCGCGGACCACACCATGAGCGGACCTCACCATGAGCCGGGTACCGCCATGAGCCGGGGAAAACGTCCGTACCGCAAGGTGGACGAGGTCCGCCGGTTGCTGGCGGGCCCGCATCCGCACGTGCCGTCCGGCCTCGTACCGCGTGCGGCGGAGAAGGGCGCCCGGCTGCTGCGGCGCCACCGCGCGGCGCGCCGGCTGGGGATGTGCCTGCTGGGCGTGGCCGTACTCGTGTTCGCCGTATGGGCCGGGGCGGAACAGCCGTGGATCGCACCGCCCGCCGGGACGTCACCACCCCTGCGGGGCTGGTGAATGGATCTACCCTGGAAGAAGCGGGCCGTCACATCGGCCGAGGAGGCTGTCATGACCAGGAAGATCGCCGACTGCCGCAAGTATCCGAGCGACTCGAACTGCTCGCTCACCATTTCCGGTGAGGAGGACGAAGTCGTACGGGCCGCCACCGAGCACGCCGTCTCGGTCCACGAACACACCGACGGCCCCGAACTGCGCGAGCAGGTCCGGGCCATGCTGGAGGACGAGAAGGCCACCGTCTGACCACCCGTGTGGGTGCCCGCCCGGTCACGGACGGGCACCCGTCGCACGCGGAGCCCCGCGGCAGGGTCAGCCGAGCGCCTGGGTCAGGTCGGCCAGCAGGTCGTCACCGTTCTCGATGCCCACCGAGAGGCGGACCAGGTCGGCCGGTACCTCCAGCGGGGAGCCCGCGGCGGAGGCGTGCGTCATCCGGCCCGGGTGCTCCAGGAGGGACTCGACGCCGCCGAGGGACTCACCGAGCGTGAAGAGCTTCGCCCGGTTGCAGACCTCGACGGCCGCTTCCTCGCCGCCCGTGACCCGGAACGACACCATGCCGCCGAACGCCTTCATCTGCTTGGCGGCGACCTCGTGCCCGGGGTGCTCCGGCAGCCCCGGGTAGAGGACCTGGGTCACCTTGGGGTGCCGGGTCAGCAGCTCGGTGACCTTGGTGGCGTTCTCGGTGTGCCGGTCCATACGGACCGCGAGGGTCTTGATGCCGCGCAGCACGAGCCAGGCGTCGAAGGGACCGGCGACGGCCCCCATCGCGTTCTGGTGGTACGCCAACTGCTCGGCCAGCTCGGGGTCGTTGACGATCAGCGCGCCACCGACGACGTCCGAGTGACCGCCCATGTACTTGGTGGTGGAGTGCACCACGACGTCCGCGCCGAGTGCCAGCGGCTGCTGGAGGTAGGGGCTGGCGAAGGTGTTGTCGACGACGAGGCGCGCCCCCGCCTGCCGGGCCACGCCCGCGACGGCCGCGATGTCGGTGATGCCGAGCAGCGGGTTGGACGGGGTCTCGACCCAGACCGCCTTGGTGCGCGGGGTGATCGCGGCCCGTACCGCCGCCACGTCCGAGGTGTCGGCGACCGAGAACTCCACGCCCCAGCGGGTGGCGACCTTGGCGAACAGCCGGAACGTGCCGCCGTACGCGTCGTTCGGGATGACGACATGGTCGCCGGGGGTCAGCAGCGTACGGAGCAGGCAGTCCTCGGCGGCGAGGCCGGAGGCGAAGGCCAGACCGCGCCGGCCGCCCTCCAGGGCCGCGAGGTTCTCCTCCAGGGCGGTACGGGTCGGGTTGGCGCTGCGGCTGTACTCGTAGCCGCCCCGCAGCCCGCCCACGCCGTCCTGCTTGTACGTGGACACCTGGTAAATGGGCGGAACTACGGCGCCGGTGAGGGGATCGGCGGTGTTCCCCGCGTGAATCGCGAGGGTCTCGAAGCTGTGCTGGTCGCTCATGAGGCCCGAGCGTAGTTCGTCACGAGGGCACGCACGGGTCACTGCGCCGTCCGGGGACAATGGAGCCATGGAGATTCTGTGGTTCCTGCTCGCGCTGTGCATGCTCGCCGCCGTGATCGGCCCGATCATGCTGCGCCGTCGCGGCGGCATCCGCCAGGTCGCCCCCGGTTCACCGGACGCGGCCGACCCGGACACGTACGGCTTTGTCCGCCAGGAGGATCTGGACGTCCGGATGCCGGGTCCCGACCAGGACCTGCTCGATGTCCTCGACGTCGTGCAGCGCACCCAGGACTGGCGGGCCGCGGCCCAGCTGCTGGCCGGTACGCCCAAGGAGGGCGAGGTGCGCTGGCAGCGGGTGCAGGCGTTCGCGGGCGCGGCCTCGCTGGAGCTGGCGCGGCAGCCGGGCGTGGGCGGGGCGTGGCTGCGCTCCTGGCGTGCGGAGTCCCCGAAGGACGCGGGCGGGGCGGCGGTGCACGCGGAGTTCCTGGTGCAGCAGGCGTGGCGGTCGTCCACCACGGGGTCGGACGACTTCCGGATCATCCTGGAGGAGGCCCGTACGGTCTGTGGCGAGGCGGCCCTGCTGGCGCCCGGCGACCCGGTGCCGTACCTCGTCGAACTGGCCGTGGCCCGTGGACTGGGCTACTCCCACGAGCAGTTCGACCAGCTCTGGGCGAAGATCATCGACCGGGGTCCGGCGCACATGGGGGCGCATATCGCCGCGCTGCACTTCTGGTGCGAGAAGTGGCACGGTTCGCGTGAGGAGGCCGAGCGGTTCGCCACCACGGCCGCCGCCCGCGCCCCGCAGGGCTCACTGCTCGCCGCGCTGCCGCTGTTCGCGGTGTACGAGCACCTGCCCGAGGTCAATCTGGTCCAGGGCTTCTACCGGGGCGTCGTGGTGGGGAAGGCGGTCGAGGGTGCGATGTTCGCGGTGCACGCGGCCCGTGCGGACGACCCGATGCTGGCCCATGTCCGCCATCTCCTGGTGCTGTTCCTGGTCCGGATGGAGCGCTGGTCGGAGGCGATGAACCAGCTGGTCCACATCGACGGGCACGTGGGCGCGCTGCCGTGGACGCAGGACCCCGATCCGGCCGCCGAGTACACGGTCTACCGGGCGCTCGCGGTCGCCGGGTACGAGGCGAACGGCGGCAGCCCGGCCACCCTGCCGCACTGACCCGCACCTTCCCGGAGCTCCCCCGCACCTCCCTCTCGGACTCCTCCTTTCGGATTGGACCGGTACCCCGCATGGCACGACTGATCCCGCTCGTCATGATCGCGCTCGCCGTCTGGCTGTGGCTCCGGGCGAGGCGGAAGACGGCCGCGTACATGGCGGCGCACGAGTCCGCCGCCGACGCCGGCGCACGGCGCGAGGGCAGGGACCCGTCGGCGGGCGGCCCCTCGGCGGGCGGCCCGGAATCCTGACCGCCGCCCCTTTGTTGTACGAAGCGACCCCGCACCCGGCCCCCGGAGGAGCCCCCGCATGTTCCTGAACAGCCGTACCCCCGAGCTCCCCACCCCCGAGCAGGCCCTGCGCGGCCGGTCCACCCCCGAATTCACGGTCCCCTCCCGCCACACGGTCCTGGGCAATCCGCTGCTGGGTCCGTACCCGGAGGGCCTGGAGACCGCGGACTTCGCGCTGGGCTGTTTCTGGGGCGCCGAGCGAAAGTTCTGGCAGACGGAGGGCGTCTGGACGACCCTCGTCGGCTACCAGGGCGGATACACCGAGAACCCCACGTACGAGGAGGCCTGCTCGGGTCTGACCGGCCACACCGAGGCCGTCCGTGTGGTCTTCGACCCGAAGGTGGTCACGTACGCGGAGCTGCTGAAGCTCTTCTGGGAGTCCCACAACCCGACCCAGGGCTTCCGCCAGGGCAACGACGTGGGCACCCAGTACCGCTCGGCGATCTACACCCACTCCCCCGAGCAGGCGGCGGCGGTGACCGCGTCCCGCGAGGCGTACCAGCAGGTCCTGACCGGCTCCGGCTTCGGCACGATCACCACCGAGATCCTCCCGGCGGAGGGCCGGCCGTTCTGGCCTGCCGAGGCATATCACCAGCAGTACTTGGACAAAAATCCGGCGGGTTACTGCGGGATCGGCGGAACGGGCGTCTCCTGCCCGATCGGGGTGGCTCCGGCGTCGACGGGCGAGTGACCGGGAGCCGGGGTGACCACCGGCCGAGGTGACCGTCGGCCGGGGTGACCACCGGTCGAGGTCACCTCGGTCGGAGTGACCACCGGTCGGAGTGACCGCTCGCGAACCGGACTGCGGCGGCGGGCCTTCGGGCCCGCCGCCGCTTTCGTGCTCAGGGGCCGCTCTGCCGTCGGCGAATCTGCCGTGGGCCGAGAAAACCCCGCGGCCGGTGCGGGCGGGGCAAGGGTGGAGGCAACGCGGCGGCAGCAGCCGCGCCACCCACCGGGAGGACCGCATGTCACCACACCTCGCCCCGTACCCGCGCGCCACCGACGAGGACACGCCCTCGACCCGGTTCGACGACCATCTGGCCGCGCAGCTCCTCACCCAGCGGATCGTCTTCCTCGGCACGCAGGTGGACGAGGTCTCCGCGAACCGGGTCTGCGCGCAGCTGCTCCTGCTGTCGGCGGAGGACCCGCGCACCGACATCAGCCTCTACATCAACAGCCCCGGCGGCTCCGTGACCGCCGGGCTCGCGATCTACGACACGATGCGGCTGATCCCCAACGACGTCTCCACCCTCGCCATGGGGTTCGCGGCGAGCATGGGGCAGTTCCTGCTCACCGTCGGGACGCCCGGGAAGCGCTTCGCGCTCCCCAACGCGCGGATCATGATGCATCAGCCGTCCGCCGGGATCGGCGGGACCGCGGCCGACATCGCGATCCAGGCGGAGAACCTGGAGTTCACCAAGCGGGCCGTCGAGCGGATCACCGCCGAGCACACGGGGCAGAGCGCGGAGACGATCTCCCGCGACGGTGACCGCGACCGGTGGTTCACGGCCGAGCAGGCAAAGGCGTACGGCATGGTCGACCGCGTCGTCGACGCGCTCGACGACGTACGGCCGGCGGGTTCACGACGACGGATCGGACTCTGATCATGGGCCAGTACACGATTCCGAACGTCGTCGAGCGCACCCCGCAGGGCGAGCGGTCCTACGACGTCTTCAGCCGGCTGCTGTCGGAGCGGATCATCTTCCTCGGTACGGAGATCGACGACGGGGTCGCCAACGTCGTCATCGCCCAGCTGCTCCACCTGGAGTCGTCGAGCCCGGACACGGAGATCGCGATCTACATCAACTCCCCCGGCGGCTCGTTCACTTCACTGATGGCCATCTACGACACCATGAGCTTCGTCGCCTCGCCGATCTCGACGTTCTGCGTGGGGCAGGCCGCCTCGACGGCGGCGGTGCTGCTGGCCGGGGGGAATCCGGGACGGCGGTTCGTGCTCGAACACTCCCGCGTGCTGCTGGGGCAGCCCGCGAGCGGTGGGCAGCAGGGGACGGTATCGGATCTGCGCGTGCACGCCGAGGAGATGCTCCGGATCCGTTCCGAGGTCGAGGAGGTCCTGTCCCGGCACACGGACCACGACCTCGCGACGCTCCGCGCGGACATGGACCGGGACAAGATCTTCACCCCGCACGAGGCGGTGGCGTACGGGCTCGCCGACGAGGTGCTCAGCCGGAGAGTCCCGGCGCGCGTCTGACGGCGGGGCGGGCGGCCGGAGGCGGGGGGCGCGGGGCCGGAGGCGGGGGGCGCGGGGGGCTCCCCGGCTTCAGGCCGCCAGGCGCACCTCTCCCCTCGTGGCCCTGGACGGGGCGGCGGCGCGGCCGAGGCGGGAGGTCAGGGGGCGCGCACCGGTCAGACGGACCAGATCGGCCCGGGCCAGACCGAGGACATCCGCGAGGCTGAGACCGAGCGCGTGCGCGGCGGCCGCGAGGACTTCCGACGACGCCTCCTTGCGGCCGCGCTCCACCTCGGAGAGATAGGCCATCGAGATCCGCGCCGCGTCGGCCACGTCCTTGAGCGTGCGCTCCTGGTCCAGTCGCTCGCGGCGCAGGACGTCACCGACGATGTCCCGCCAGAGCGGCTCTCTGGGCGCGGGGGCGGCGGGCGCGGCGGCGTCCGGCCGCGTCGCGGGGAACGGGCGCAGGGGGATGACGCGGGCTTGGTTCGTCGCATGGGTGCTCACCGCTCCAGACTAGGAGCGTCGCGCCCGGCGGGCGAGGTGCGGGCGTTGCGCCCGGGGCGGATCTGCTGTCGGCGAAGTCCCGTGACGCGCGGCCGTCCTGCGGGAAGGGGAAGGCCGTCCTGCGGGAAGGGCGGGCGGACACGGACGCGGGCGCCGTCGTGACGAACGGGCACCGGTCCGGTCGGAGGCCGACCGCACCGGTGCCCGCGGCGTCCACGGTCAGATCAGGCCCTGCGCGAGCATGGCCTCCGCGACCAGCTCGAAGCCCGCGATGTTGGCGCCCACCACGTAGTTGCCGGGGCTGCCGTAGCGCTCGGCGGTCGTGTAGCAGGAGTCGTGGATGTGGCGCATGATCTCCGCGAGCCGCTCCTCCGTGTGGGAGAAGGACCAGGAGTCGCGGGACGCGTTCTGCTGCATCTCCAGCGCGCTGGTGGCCACACCGCCCGCGTTGGCCGCCTTGCCGGGGGCGAACGCGACACCCGCCTCCTGGAGGACCCGGACCGCCTCCGGGGTGGTGGGCATGTTGGCGCCCTCCGCGACGGCCTTCACCCCGTTGCGTACGAGGGCGATGGCGTCGGCCTCGTGGAGTTCGTTCTGGGTGGCGCAGGGCAGGGCCACATCGACGGGCACGGACCACAGGCCCGTGCCGGGCACGAACCGCGCGTGCTCACCGCGGCGTTCGGCGTACTCGGAGACCCGGCCGCGGCCCGCTTCCTTGATCTCCTTGAGCAGGGCGAGGTCGATGCCCTTCTCGTCGACGACATAGCCGTCGGAGTCGGAACAGGTCACCACGGTCGCGCCGAGCTGCTGGGCCTTCTCGATGGCGTAGATCGCCACGTTGCCCGAGCCCGACACGGCGATGCGCTGACCGTCGAGGGAGTCGCCCCGGCTGCGCAGCATTTCGGCGGTGAACATGACGCAGCCGTAGCCGGTCGCCTCGGTGCGTGCCTGGGCGCCGCCCCAGCCGAGGCCCTTTCCGGTGAGGACACCGGACTCGTAGCGGTTGGTGATCCGCTTGTACTGGCCGAAGAGGTAGCCGATCTCCCGGCCACCCACACCGATGTCACCGGCGGGGACGTCGGTGTACTCGCCCAGGTGGCGGTGGAGTTCGGTCATGAAGGACTGGCAGAACCGCATGATCTCGGCGTCGGAACGGCCCTTGGGGTCGAAGTCCGCGCCGCCCTTGCCGCCGCCGATGGGCATGCCGGTGAGGGCGTTCTTGAAGATCTGCTCGAAGCCGAGGAACTTCACGATGCCGAGGTTGACCGAGGGGTGGAAACGCAGTCCGCCCTTGTACGGGCCGAGCGAGCTGGAGAACTCGACCCGGAAGCCCCGGTTCACATGGATGTCGCCGGAGTCGTCCGCCCACGGCACCCGGAAGATCAGCTGGCGCTCGGGCTCGCATATCCGCTCGATGATGCGGGCGTCGACGAACTCTGGCCGACGCGCCAGCACCGGACCGAGTGTTTCGAGGACCTCGCGTACCGCCTGGTGGAACTCGTGCTCGCCCTGGTTGCGCCGCAGGATCTCGGCGTAGAGCGGCTCGATGACACGGTGGTCGGCATCGTGCGGGCGTGAGGGGGCGGGGCTGGCCGGCATCTGATCAAGACCTTCCATGGGTCGGCGACATGCACGTCGACGCCCCCGTCCCGAGGGCTGACGCACGGACCGTTGTACGGCGCAATTGTCCCAGAGCGGTCTGATGATCTACGAAGGCATCCACATACTGGCCGCATACCGGCCCCGGTCGACATATCGACCTTGATCAACCGGTTCGGCCGGCGCCCGGATGACGCCCCCGCCTTCCCGGACCGGAGCGGCCCCGGAGCAGCCGCCCCGGAGCCTCCCCCGGCCGCCCTCAGGATTCGCGCGGCTCGCGCAGCATCCAGAGTCCGGCCCCGGAGCCGATCACCAGGACCCCCGCGACGACGCTCATCGCGATCTGCAGACCGCTTTCCTCCACCGCGAAGTTGATGAACACGTTCGCGACGAGCGAGACGGACAGTACGAGTCGGAGCAGGGCCTTCATGGTGTCCTCCGTTTGGGGTGATACGTCGAGTCTCCCGGCCGGAGCCGGCCGTCACGAGGGAGCCCTCACCCTGGTCCGGGGTGTACCCACCTACACCTCGCCCTTCGGGACGGGGGTGTCGCTCCACCGGAACCAGGCACGGCCGTCCTGGATGTGCAGCAGGAACTCGGCGACCGTCCCGCCCGTCGGCCGGGTCAGGGTCATCGTCCGGTTCACCTGGTCGTGGACCGTCTCCCAGGCTTCGGCGCTCTCGTCGCTCCCGTCCTCGTCCATCCGGTCGAGGAGGACCAGTTCACGCGCGAAGAGGTCGCGTACCTCCTCATGGGCGGGGCCGGCCAGGAACCGGCCGTGCAGCCAGGGGAAGTCGTGCTCGTCGACGGCGATGGCGCCGACCAGGTCCTCGCCCCGCCGTGAGGGCAGTCGCAGCCTCAGCCGCCAGATGGCGTCGTCGTTCTCCATAGCCGTACCCGGCCGCCCTTCGTGCCCGTTCGCGCATACGTTCCCCTCACCGTAAAGGGTGGCCCCGCCCCGTTAGGGTCGGTGCGCATGGGGATCACCGAGAGCGTCCGTACGCACACGCCCGGACCGGTCGCCACGGTGAGCGGCGACGGAAGCCGCGCCCTGTGGCAGGTGCCGCTCGTCGCGACGCTGGCGGTGGTGCCGTTGTACGTGGTGTGGGCGACGGTCCTGGCCACCGGCGGCGGGGATCTGGCGGCGCAGGTCGCCTGGGCCGACTTCGTCTCGCGGCACCCTTCGTCCGCGTACAACCTCTCCTGGTACGGCGGGACGCACCCCGCCAACTACAGCGTGCTGGCACCGCCGTTGATGGGGCTGGTGGGTGTGCGGGCGGTGTCCGTGGGCGCCGGGCTCCTGGGGTCGTGGGCGCTGGCCCGGCTGTGCGTGCGCGGCGGGACGCGGTGGCCACTGGCGCCCGCGGTGCTGGGGTCGTTGGTGCTCTGGTGCAATGTCGCGTCCGGGCGGACGACGTTCGCGCTGGGCGTGGCGTTCGGCCTGGTCGCGCTGCTGTACGTACGGAGCCGTCCGGCGCTCGCGGCGGTGTGCGGGGTACTGACGGCGGCCGCGAGCCCGGTGGCGGGGCTGTTCCTGGTGGTGGCGGGTGCGGCCTACGGGCTCGACCGCCAGTGGCACCGGGCCCTGGCGCTGGTGCTGCTGCCCTTCGCGGTGGTGGCGGTGACCACGGTGCTCTTCCCGTTCACGGGGGAGCAGCCGATGCCCTCCGGGAAGCTGTGGATGCCGCTCGCCACCTGCGCGGCCGTGTGGCTGGCGGCGCCGCGCGAGGGCGGCTGGCGGGTGGTGCGGTTCGCGGGCGCCGTGTACGCGGTCGGCGTCGTCCTGACCTTTCTGGTCTCCTCGCCCATCGGGACGAACGTGGAGCGGCTGGTGGGGGTCGCCGGTCCGCCCGTGCTGCTGGCCGCCCTGGCGGCACGCGGCGCCCTGCCGGCACGCGCCGTCCGGCGGGCGAGGGGCACGGTTCCGGTGCGCGGCGCGGTTCCGGTGGTGGTGCTGGCGGCGGTGCTGGCCGTCAACACCGGCTGGGTGGTGGACAAGACCAACGACGACCTGAAGGTCTCCAACGACGTGCCCGCCTGGGCCGCGCACACCGACGGGGTCGTCGCCGCCCTGCACCGCTTCGGCGCCGGCCGCACCCGGATCGAGGTCGTCCCGGCCCGCAACCACCGGGAGGCCGCCGCGCTCGCCCCGTACGCCTCCATGGCGCGCGGCTGGAACCGCCAACTGGACGTGGAGCGCGGGCGGCTGTTCTACGACGGCACCCTGACCCCGGCGGCCTACCGCGGCTGGCTCGACCGCTGGGGCGTCGGGCTGGTGGTCCTGCACAGCGGGAAACCGGACAGCCCGGCCGCGGCGGAGGCCGAGATCGTACGGCGCGGTACCGACTGGCTGGAGCCGGTGTGGCAGGACGAGGGGTGGCGGATCTACCGGGTCCGCGACGCCGTGCCGCTGGTGTCCGCGCCGGGTGCCGTGGTCCGCGGGGACGCGGCTTCGCTGGTGCTGCGGATGCCTGCGGCCGGTTCGGTACGGATCCGGATCGCGTACTCGCCGTGGCTGCGGGCGGACGGCGGTGGGTGCGTGCGCCGGGACGGCGAGTGGACGCGGCTCACGGTGGACCGGGGCGGTGAGTACCGGCTGGACGCGCGCTACCGGCTGCCGTGGACCGGCGACGGCTGTGGGTGATCCGGGGCCGGAGCCCGGCCCGATACGAAACCGGGGCCCGGCACGGAGCGGAGCCCGGTGGAGCGCACCGTACGGCGGCGGTGGTTCCCGTTGCCCTCCTGACCCCGTTGCACCGCCTTGCCCCTCCTTGCCCTTCTTGCCCCGGAGGCACGGAGGTCGGTGTGCCGGGCCGGGTTGTGCGAGGGTGATCCGATGAGCGAGTTCTTACCCTGCGGGAAGCGCGACACGGCACCTGACGGTCAGCCATGATGCCGTCATGACAACGCCATGGGGGTCACGGAGCGGTCAACGCCCTTGGGGAACAACGCCGTTGTACGCACACGCAGCCGCGCCGCACCAGGCGCGCCCGCACCAGCTCCCCTCGTATCCGCATCCGTATCCCTATGCGCCCGAAGCGCTGAGTCATCCGCATCCGTACCCGCCCGGAGCGCCGGTCCAACCGCCCCGCCTGCCCTCGGCGACCGGGGACATGCGGCGGTATCTGGCGATCGGGCTCGACTCCTACCTCTGTCTGCTGGCGGTCGGGTTGCTGGTCCGTGCCTATCTGAACGCGCCCGGCGCGGGCCGGACGGCCGTACTGCTCGTCGGTCTGGCACTGGCCCTGTCGTTCGTCAACCAGGTGCTGCTGACGATGGCCGTCCGAGCGAGCGCCGGAAAGCTGATCATGGGCGTCCGGGTGATCCGGCTGCCCGACGCGGGGCGGCCGGGTTTCCGCCTGCTGGTGCTGCGCTGGCTGTACGGGCTCCTCTGGCTGCCGTTCCAGCCCTGGCACGGGCTGCGCGCCCGTGTCACCGGTCGGGCCCCCGACCGGCCCGAGGGCGCACGCACGGGTACCGGCGCGGGAGCGAACCCGGGCGCGCGTGCGGGCGCCGGAGCCGGTGCGCTGTGCACCCTGACGGACGGCAGCCCCCACGAGGACCTGGCGGGGATTCGCCAGATCCGGCGCAGGGATCTGCTGTGCTACCGGGCCGCCGTGGCCGCACGGACGGGATGAAGCCGCACCGCCCTGTCGGACCGCACCACCCGGCCGGAGCGCTCCACACCGATGGGCCGCACCACATCGCCGGGCCGGCCCACCCCGACGGCACCCGTCTCAGGCCGAGGCGTTCTCCGTCACGGTGACGCGGCCCTGGCGGATGGTGGCGAGCCGGGGCGCTCTGCGGGCGATCGAACTGTCATGGGTGACCATCACGAAGGTCAGCCCGTGCTCCTTCCACAGTCCGTCGAGCAGTTCCATGATCTCGTCGCGCATGGACTCGTCGAGGTTGCCGGTGGGTTCGTCGGCGAGCAGTACCTTGGGCCGCTTCACCAGCGCCCGCGCGATCGCGACGCGCTGCTGCTGACCGCCGGACATCTCCCCCGGCAGATGGGCGGGCCGGTCGCCGAGCCCCACGGACTCCAGGGCCTCGAAGGCCCGTTCGCGGCGGGCCTTCGCCCCCAGGCCCAGGGGGACGAGAGCGGTCTCGACGTTCTCCTGGGCGGTGAGGGTGGGGATCAGGTTGAAGCTCTGGAAGACGAAGCCGATGGACTCCGCCCGGACCTTGGTGAGCCTGGCCTCGGGGAGCTTCGCCAGGTCGACCCCGTCGAGTTCGACGGAGCCCTCGGTCGGCCGGTCCAGACCGCCGAGCATCTGGAGGAGGGTGGACTTCCCGCCGCCTGTGGGCCCCTGGATGACGAGCCTGCCACCGTCCTCGATGGTCAGGTCGACACCGGCGAGCGCGTCGACGGTGGTCTTGCCGCGCCGGTAGCGCTTGGTGACGCCGCTGAGCTGGTACACGTGTGGACTCCTGCTGTACGTACGGAGGGTGAGGTCGGGAGCGGCACTGCTGGACGGGCGGCGCTGTGCGTATCGGCGGACCGCCGGGCGGGCGGCGCTGTTCGCACCGACCGACCGCGGGGCGGGGGCGCGTCCGGCGCGGGGGCGCTGTCCGTATCGGCGGACCGCTCGACGCTGCGCCGCTACTCGACGCTGCGCAGGGCGTCGGCCGGGCGCAGCCGCGAGGCGCGCCAGCCGCCGAAGGCGCCCGCGATCAGTCCGCCCGCGACGGCCAGCCCGACGGCGGTGACGATGGTGGTGAGGGAGACGGGTGCGGTCAGTGCGATGTCGAGGGTCCTGGCCGCGCCCTGGCCGCCGGGTCCTCCGACGAGCGCGCCGCCCATCCGGCCGCCGCCCCCGCCGCCGGTGGCGCCGAGCTGTGCGGTGAGGGTGGGGCTTATGGCGGTCACCAGGTAGGCGCCGCCGAGCCCGACGGCTATGCCGAGGACGCCGCCCATGAGCCCGTTGACGAGGGCCTCGCCGACGACCTGGCGGGTGACCCGGCCGCTCTTCCAGCCGAGCGCCTTGAGCGTGCCGAACTCCCGTACGCGACGGTTGACGGCGGCGGAGGTGAGCAGTCCGGCCACCAGGAAGGCGGCGACGAGTACGGCGATGGAGAGCCACTTGCCGACGTTGGAGGCCAGGTCGGAGGCGGTGGACAGGGAGCCGGAGACGGTGTCGGCGAGGTCTGCGGAGGTGGTGACGGTGGTGCCCGGGATGTTCTTCTGGATGGTGGACTTGACGCTGTCGATCGCCTGCGAGCCGGTGGCCTTGACATAGACCGTGGTGATCTCGTTCTTGGAGTCCGCGAGGGTCTGCGCCTGCTTCAGCGGGAGGTAGACGTTGGCCGCCGCGTCACCGCTGTCGGCCGTGGAGATACCGACAATCCTGTACGTGGTGCCGGATATCTTCACGGTCCTGTCGACCGCGAGCTTCTTCTCCTTGGCGTACGAGGCGTCGACGACCGCCACGTCGGCGTCGGTCTCGGTGGCCTTGAAGGTACGGCCCGCGGTGATGGTGGAGGAGGTCAGCGGGCCGAGATCCCGCCGGGTGACATCGGTGCCGTACACGGTGAAGGAGTTGACGTCGAAGGAGGCGCCGCCTCCCCTGACCTCGCCCTGCGGCATCCCGCCGCCGCCCTGGCCGCCGCCGGGGCCGGTCCGGCCGCCCTGGGCCTCTCCCGCTCCGTCGGACTGCTTGAACTCACCGCGCCTGAACTGTCCGTCGACCTTCATCACGACCAGGCTCAGCCCGCCGACGGAGTCCGCGACACCGTCCTGCTCGCCGACCTCGCCGACCGTGGTGGCGGCGAGCGTCTGGAGGCCCTGCACCATCACCCGGTCGGTGCTCTGGGTAGTGTCGTCGTCGCTGTCCTTGGCGTCGAACTCGAACCGGGGGCGCTCGGAGGCCGAGCCCGGAGCGGCGGCGGCCTTGGTCACGGTCATGTCCGTGCCGAGCCCGTACAGCGACTGCAGGACCTTGTCCTGTGCCTTGGTCATGCCGGAGGAGACCGAGCTGACGACGATGACCAGCGCAATGCCCAGGGCGAGCCCGGAGGCGACGACGAGCGCCGCCTTTCTGCGGCAGCGCAGCTCGCGCCGGAGGTAGGTGAAGAACATGGCGTGAAGCTATGGAGCGGGCGTGATGGGGAGATAAGGCCGCCATGAGAGCGGGATGAGAACGCCGGGGTGCGCACGCATCCGCCCGCGCTCCGCCGGGGCACGCGGTGCTACGCCCTACGTACGCCGGGGTACGCACGGGCACACCGGGGTTGCGCGGCTCCGCCCGCAGCAGGCCGGGGCACGCCCGGGGACGCCGAAGGCGGCGTACGACCGGATACGCCGAAGGCGGCGGCACCGGGGATCCGTGGGGATCCGGGTGCCGCCGCCTTCGTACGGGGATCGGGATGGAGCGGGAGCGCGTCAGGCGGCGGAGCCCGCCGTCCACTCGGCCCAGCTCATGTTCCAGCCGTTGAGGCCGTTGTCCGGGGTGATCGTCTTGTCCGGGGAGTTCTTGACGACGACCACGTCACCGATGAGCGAGTTGTTGTAGAACCAGGCGGCGGGCTGGCCGGCGTCGCCCGCGCCCTTCACATCGGCGAGGCCCACGCAGCCGTGGCTGGTGTTGGCCGTGCCGAAGATGCCCTTGCCCCAGTAGTTGCCGTGGATGAAGGTCCCCGAGGTCGACAGCCGCATGGCGTGCGGGACGTCCTTGATGTCGTACTCGCCCTTGCCGTCGTCGTCGGTGAAGCCGACGGTCGCACCGTTCATCCGGGTCTCCTTGTACTTCTCGGAGATCACCATCCGACCGTTGTACGTCGGGTTGTCGGGCGAACCGGCGGAGATCGGGATGGTCTTGATCGTCTTGCCGTCCTGGGTGACCGTCATGGTCTTGGTCTGGGCGTCGACGGTCGAGACCTGGTTGCGGCCGATCTTGAAGGTGACGGTCTTCTGCTGGACGCCGAAGACACCGTCCGCGCCCTCGACACCGTCCAGCGCCAGCTTCAGCGTGACGGTGGAGCCGCCCTGCCAGTAGTCCTCGGGGCGCAGGTCCAGGCGCTGCGAGTTGAACCAGTGACCGGCGACCTGCTGGCCGCTGCTCGATGTCACGGTGATGCCGTCCTGGACAGCCTTCTTGTCCGTGATCGCCTTGTTGAAGTTGATCGAGACCGGCATGCCGACGCCGACGGTGGAACCGTCCTCGGGGGTGAAGTTCCCGATGAAGCTGTTGGCGGGCGACACGGTGGTGAAGGAGCTGTTCTCGTGCGCCTCGCGGCCCTTCGAGTCCTTCGCCGTCGCGTTGATCTTGTACGAGGTGGAGCGCTCCAGCTGACCGGCGGGCCGCCAGCTCATGCCATCGGCCGCCAGGGTGCCCTTGACGGCGTCGCCGGCCGCGGTGGTCATGGTGACCTCGGTCAGCTTGCCCTTGGTGACGGTGACCTTGGCGTCGTTGTTGATGCCGGCGTTGGTGGCGGCGTTCTTCGGCTTGATCGTTATCTGCGCCTCGGAGGCGTCCTCGGCGGCCGCCTTGTCCACCTCCTGCGCCTGCGACGTCTTCGAGCTGTCGGCGCTCGCGCCCTTGTCACCGTCGCTACAGGCCGAAAGCACCAGCACGCCGCCGAGCAGTACGGACGCGGCCGCGAGGCCCCTGCGCCGCTTGCTGTCCGTCATCACACGCTTCTCCATCGTTGCCGATTCCCCAAAATCCCCGAACGGGTCCGCCGGACGGCGATTACCCGTCAATGTTCCAAGAACACCCGGAACGGGTGCTCGGTTCCTCATCCGTGACAGATGTGGGGAACACCACTCATCGACGCGGCGGTGGCAGCGGTGGTTCCCGGCCCGCCTGTGCTTGTACGGCCGGGACACAGTGCGGCCCCGGTCCGCGGGTGAGCGGGCCGGGGCCGGTGTCCTCACACGTCAGCCCTGCCGTACCGCGCCGCTGTTCTCGTCTTCTTCCTTCCCATTGTGCGCGACCTCGCCCGCGGCGTCGTCGCCGTCCTCCTCCGGCTCGTGCTCGTAGAGGATGTCCTCGCCGAGGTAGTCCTCGTCCTCGTCGTCGTCCCAGCCCTCCGCGTCGGGGTCGTAGTCGACGGTCTCGCTGCTCCAGGACGCCTGGGCGAGTTCGATCCCCGGTACCTCGCTGACCAGGTCGAACGGGTCCACCAGCGAGGCGAGGGCCTCCGCCGGGTCGGTCCGGACGGTGGCCTCGGCACGGAGGCGTTCCTCGGCGGTGTCCCCCTCGGCGATCCCGGCGACGGGCTCCCCGTACTCGGCGGCGATGCTTTCGAGGGCGGTGCCGGTCAGGGCGTCGGGGTCGGTGATCTCCAGCACCATCTCCACACGAAGACGAACAAATCTGGATGTCTCTGAAGTGCTCATAAGCCGGAGCGTAAGGCTCCTTCCGTCCGCGACTTTCCTCCGACCCGCTGCTTTGCTTAGCATCGGCCCACGGGGCTAACTCATGGTTGTCGCAAGGGGATCGATTCTGTGTCCGTCGCTCGTCGCACACTGCTGACCACCACCGCCGCAGGGACCCTGCTCGGCGCTCTCTGGTTCGTCCCCTCGGCCAACGCGACCGTCGACGGGACGGCGCGGCAGACCGGGGCGAACGGATCCGCACACCTGGCGCCACAGCCCGCGACCGCGGGGGACGACGGCTCCGGCGAGACCCTCGCCGACACCGGCACGGGGGTCGACACCACGCCGTACCTGATCGGTGGTACGGCACTGCTGGGGATCGGCGCGGGTTTCGTCACATACTCGGTGCGCCGCGGCGTGGTACGCCCGGCGCTCTGACCCGGCACCCGCACGAAGGGAGGGCTGCCGCACCGGACGGTGCGGCAGCCCTCCCTTCATGGGTACGGGGACGTGTGCGACGGCGGGTGACGGTGGCCGTACGCGCGTCGGCTCAGGCCAGCGGCCCGGTGACCGGTTCCACGGCCTCCACCAGCTTCCCCTCGCGTACGAAGGTGTCGGCGGCGGCCAGGTCCGGGGAGAGGTAGCGGTCCGGGCCGGGCCCCTGGACCCCGGCGGCGCGCAGCGCGGCGATGGCCGCCCGCGAGGCGGGGGCCGGGGTGAGACCCCCGGCGGCGCGCAGCTCGACGGCGCGGGTCGCCGCGTACAGCTCGACGGCGACGATCCGGGCGAGGTTGTCGACGGCCGTACGGAGCTTGCGCGCCGCCGACCAGCCCATGGAGACGTGGTCCTCCTGCATCGCGGAGGACGGGATCGAGTCGGCGGACGCGGGGACCGCGAGCCGCTTCATCTCGCTGACCAGGGCCGCCTGGGTGTACTGGGCGATCATCAGGCCCGAGTCCACCCCGGGGTCGTCGGCGAGGAACGGCGGCAGCCCGTGCGAGCGGTTCTTGTCCAGGAGCCGGTCGGTGCGGCGCTCGGCGATCGAGCCGAGGTCGGCGGCGACGATGGCGAGGAAGTCGAGGACGTACGCGACGGGGGCGCCGTGGAAGTTGCCGTTGGACTCCACCCGGCCGTCGGGGAGCACCACCGGGTTGTCGACGGCGGAGGCCAGTTCACGGCCGGCGACCACGGCCGCGTACGCGAGGGTGTCCCGGCCCGCGCCGTTGACCTGCGGGGCGCAGCGCACGGAGTAGGCGTCCTGGACGCGGGGCGCGTCATCCTGATGGTGACCGGTGAGGCCCGAACCCGCCAGCACCCGCAGCATGTTGTCGGCGCTGGCGCCCTGGCCCGGGTGCGGGCGGATGGCGTGCAGTTCCGGGGCGAGGACCTTGTCGGTGCCGAGCAGCGCCTCCAGCGAGAGGGCGGCGGTGATGTCGGCCGAGGTGTAGAGGTTCTTCAGGTCGGCGAGGGCCATGACGAGCATGCCGAGCATGCCGTCGGTGCCGTTGAGGAGGGCGAGGCCCTCCTTCTCGCGCAGTTCGACCGGTGCGATGCCGTGGGCGGCCAGCAGTTCGCCCGCGGGGCGCATGGTGCCGTCGGGGCCTTCCGCGTCGCCCTCGCCCATCAGCGTCAGGGCGCAGTGCGAGAGCGGGGCCAGGTCGCCGGAGCAGCCGAGCGAGCCGTATTCGTGCACGACGGGTGTGATGCCCGCGTTGAGCACGTCGGCCATGGCCTGCGCGACCTCGGGGCGTACGCCGGTGTGGCCGGAGGCGACCGTCTTCAGCCGGAGGAACATCAGGGCGCGGACGACCTCGCGCTCGACGCGGGGGCCCATGCCCGCGGCGTGCGAGCGGACGATGTTGCGCTGGAGCTGGGCGCGCAGTTCGGGGCTGATGTGGCGGCTGGCGAGGGCGCCGAAGCCGGTGGAGACGCCGTAGACCGGCTCGGGCTTCGCGGCGAGCGCGTCCACGATCCGGCGGGCGGCGGCCAGGGCTTCCACGGCGGCTGCGGAGAGCTCGACCCGGGCGCCCCCGCGGGCCACGGCGATGACGTCCTCGGCGGTGGTACCGGACGTCCCCACCACGACTGTATGCATATCCATATTCAGAAGCGTACGGACTGAAAGCCCACCTGTCACTAGTGGTCGCCGGGTTGACCCCTTACCGGCCGTCGCGGCCCGGCGCCGGTCAGGGGCGCTGACCGCGCAGCCTGCGCCGGTCGTGGGCGGACTTCGGCGGCGAGTCGGCCAGCCGGATCACCTCGCCGTCGCGCCCGGCCACCACCGGCCCCACCGAGCGCGCCGCCTTGGCCCGGTACTGCGCCGCGTCCGCCAGCCGGAACAGGCGGCGGGCCGAGCGCACCGGGCCGATCGGGTCGCCGGTCGACGCGACCCCGCAGGCCACCCCGTCGCCGAGTTCGAGCACCTCCGCGCGCTCGCACAGCTCCGTGGCGACCCGGACCACGTCGTCCGCGCCGGGCCCCACGGCGAGCAGGCAGAACTCATCGCCGCCGAGCCGGGCCGCGAGGGCGTCCGGCAGCATGGCCCCGCACAGGGACAGCACCGAGCCGAAACGTTCCAGCAGACGATCGCCGACGGCATGGCCATGCGTGTCGTTGACCGCTTTGAGGCCGTTGAGATCGCAGACCACCAGGCTGACGACGGCGCCTTCCGTGCGGTGGCGCTCCACCGCCTCGTCGAGCCGGATGTCGACGGCGCGACGGTTGGCGAGCCCGGTCAGCGGGTCACTGAAGGCGAGTTTGCGGACCTCCTCCAGACGCTCCGTCTGGGCGATCCCGGCCGCGACGACGGCGGCCAGCACGGTCGCGAAGTTCGCGTCGTCCCGGTCGAACACCGGCTCCCCCATCTGGCGCGCCACATACAGCTCGCCCCAGGCCCGCCCGTGCAGCACGATCGGCGCGACCACACAGCAGCCGCGCCCGCGCCGCCGCAGGGCCGCGACCCGCTGACGGCAGTACGGGCGGGCGCCGCGGGCCGGGCCGCCCGCACCCGGCAGACCGTCGGCGGTCTCCACCCACGCGTCGGGCTCACCGCCGCCCGCCCACCGCTCGTGCAGGAACTCGGTGATCTCCGGGAACTGGTGCACCGGGTACACCTCGCCCTCGGGGAACTCCTCCTCCGCCTCGTCACGCCGCCCCGCGTTCACCAGCACCCTCAGCCTGCCCCGGTCGCGCTCCCACACGGAGAGCGCGGCGAAGCTGCCGCCCAGCGCCTCACAGGCCCCCAACGCCGCAGCCCGCCACGATTCGCGCGGGGTGTAGGCAGCCGCCATCGTCTGCGCCAGCAAAACCACGGCCCTCAGGCGCGCATCGTCACCACCCATTTGAACAGCTTATGTAGATTTGTTCCATTTTGATCATCTTGAGGGCTTAACAATCTTCAGCGCGCCCCACCTGACGTCACCGCCGATCACGGAACGTCATGTCGTCACTCCCCGGGCCAGTTCGGCCGGCGCTTCTCGTTGAAGGCGGCCACACCCTCCACCCGGTCCCCGGAGAAGGCCACCGACCGCCAGGCCGCGTCCTCCACCTCCAGCCCCGTCCGCAGATCCAGCCCGTGCCCCAGCCGCAGCGCCCGCTTGGCCGCGCGCAGCCCGACCGGGGAGTTGGCCGCGATCCGGCCGCCGAGCGCCAGCGCCTCCGCCCGGTCCCGGCCCGCGTCGACCAGTTCGTCGACCAGCCCCAGCTCGCGGGCCTCGGCCGCCTCCACCCGGCGCGCGGTGAAGACCAGCTCCGCGGCGCGTGCCGCTCCGACCCGGCGGGGCAGCAGCTGCGTACCGCCGCCGCCCGGGATCACTCCGACCGACACCTCGGGCAGGCCCACCACGGCGGTGCTGTCGGCCACGATCAGGTCGCAGGCCAGGGCGAGTTCGAAGCCGCCACCGAGCGCGAAGCCGTGCACGGCGGCGATCGTCGGCATCGGCAGTTCGAGCACCCCGGTGTACGCGGCCCGCGCGGTGGGGCGCTGCCGCATCAGCTCGGCATCGGTGAAGGAGTTCCGCTCCTTGAGGTCCGCGCCCACGCAGAAGGCCCGGTCATGGCTGGAGGTGAGGACGGTGACGCGTACGTCCCGGTCGGCGCCCAGCGCCTCGCAGGCGGCCCCGAGGGAGCGGGCCATCTCCGTGGACACCGCGTTCATGGCCTTGGGCCGGTCGAGCACCAGCTCGGCGACGTGCTCCTGGCCCTCGTGCCGCCGTACGACGACGAACTCCCCGAACCGCTGCTCCGACGTGACGGTCATGACTGCACCCCTCCGGTTAACGAGCGTTACCGGAGGGATCCTAGACAGGACCGGCCGACACCGTAAGAATGCCCGCGGCGCCGGGCAGCGCACGGGGCGGCGTCGGGACACCGCCCGGCGCGGAGCGCGTCAGCTCCCGCTCTTGCCCCGCCGGGCCAGCAGCCACGGCTCCACGACCCCGAGTCCGCGCACCGGACGCTGCCACATCGGCTGGAGTCCGAAGCGGTACGTGGGCAGGGGCGGGGCGTCCTCGGCCACCCGGCCCTCCTTCTCGGCCAGCCGGGCCCGCTCGGCGTGGGCCGCGACCTCCTCGGCGGCCTGCGCCTCGGACGCGGGCGCGTCACCGGTGCGGGTCAGCTCCTTGGCGAACGCCCCGTCGACCAGCACGGCGTCCTTCGGGGCTATCGAGGTGAGCCGGCTGGCCAGGTTCACCGTCGTACCGAAGACATCGCCCATCCGGGTGGTGACCGTGCCGAACGCGATGCCGACCCGCAGCGCCGGCATCGTCTCGTCCTGCGACATGGCCTCGATCAGCCGCAGCGCTATCTCGGCCGCCGTGCCCGCGTCGTCGGCGGCGAACAGCACCTCGTCGCCCAGGGTCTTGATGAGCCGCCCGCCGTGGGCCGCGACCAGGTCGGCGGAGGTGGTCTCGAACGCCTCGACGAGTTCGCCGAGCTCCTCCTCCTCCAGCCGCCGGGTCAGCCGGGTGAAGCCCACCAGGTCGGCGAAGCCGACGGCGAGCCGCCGGTCGACCATCTCGTCGTCGTCGGCCGCCTGCACGACCCGGCCGGTGGCCGCGGCGAGCTGACGCCGCCACACATAGACGAGGAACTCCTCCAGCTCCGGCAGCAGCAGCTCGATCAGCGGATACGTGACCTCGGTACGGGTCATCCCCGGCTCGGGCGGCTCGGTCAGCCCCGCCAGGAACGAATCGATCTGCCACTCCGCCAGCCGGGCGGTGGTCTGCCCGGTCGACCGGGCCACCTGGATCGCCATCGGCTCGCTCAGCAGCCCCGCCTCCACCAGACCGGCGAGCCGGCGCAGCGCCAGCACATCGGCCTCGGTGAGCGCCCTGGCCTGCCCGATGTCGGCGAAGCCCATGGCCCGCCAGAACCGGGACGCCAGGTCCATGGAGACTCCGGCGGTGCGGGCCGCCTGGAAGGGGGTGTAGCGGCGGTCGGCCCCCAGGATCAGCTGTTCGAGCCGGATCGCGAGGGGGTCGTCGGTCGGTTCGACCGTGTGATCGACCTCGTGATGCGGTGTGGCGTGGACCGAGGGTTCCGAAGGGGGCTCCGCGCCCTCGCCGGAGGTCGTGTCGTCGACGGTCACCAGCCGCCTCCTGCCCGTTCCCTGCGCACTGCCCTGCCGATCTGTCGCTGGATCGCCTCAACGATACGGCAGATGTGCCCTAGCTCACGTCCCCGGTTGCCCGGTACGGGTGCGTCGCACGTGACATCTCCCGTATTTGCAGTATTCCGCCGCGGCCCGCACCGCACCGATTTCACCCGTTCTCAGGTCAGACCGCCCTCCGCGCCGCGCAGGTGCACGATGTCGCCCGCGGACACCGGTTCCATGAGCCCCCCGCCGGTGGACAGCACGAGGCGGCCGTCGCCGTCGATCGCCACGGCCTCGCCGACGATCGACCGGTCGCCGGGCAGCTGGGCCCGTACGGTCCGGTCCAGGGTCGCGCAGCCCGCCGCGTACGCCTCCTGGAGTCCGCTCGCGGCGGCGTCCCCGCCCGCCGCGCGCCATGTCCCGTACCACTCCTCCAGCGACCGCAGGACGGCCCGCAGCAGGGTCTCCCGGTCGGTGGAGACCGCGCCGGCCAGCGCCAGCGAGCCCGCGGTCGGGGCGGGCAGTTCCGCCGCGCGGAGCGAGACGTTGATCCCCATGCCGATGACGACACCGGCCCCGGCGCGCTCGGCGAGGATGCCGCCCGCCTTGCGTTCCGCCCCCGCCGGTGCCACCCCCGGCCGGGGGTGGCCGGAGTCCCCGGGGACGGTGACCAGGAGGTCGTTGGGCCATTTCAGTGCCAGGTCGACGCCCGCGGACCTGGCGAGCCCGGTCGCGGCGGCGACCCCGGCCAGCAGCGGCAGCCAGCCCCAGCGCTCCACGGGTACCTCACGCGGCGTCAGGAAGACGGAGAAGAACAGCCCCGAGCGCGACGGCGCCGTCCAGGCCCGGTCCAGACGCCCGCGCCCCGCGGTCTGCTCCTCGGCGACCAGGACCGTGCCCTCGGCCAGGTCATCGGCGCGCCCGGCGAGGTCGGAGTTGGTCGAGCCGGTCGACTCCACCACGTCCAGTGAGCTCCACAGCCCGCCGGGCCGCAGCAGTCCGCGGCGCAGCGCGGCGACGTTCAGGGGCGGCCGGTCCAGGTCCGACCAGCGGTTGTGTGGCGCATCCGGTGATGTCATGCAAGCCAGCCTAGGTGTGGCAAACGACGCACTGCCGAACCGTATCGGCGCCGATACGCTACGAGTCAGTAGCTATGACGAGTCAGTAGCTATACGGAGTGCTGGCCCGTTAGCTGTACGGAGTACTGGCCCGTTCCCCGTGACCGGTACTAGTCGTCCCCGTGACCAGGCAGGGAGCCGCCACCCGATGTCCGAGCCGCAGAGCGACATCCACACCACCGCGGGCAAGATCGCGGACCTGCAGCGCCGCATTGACGAAGCGACGCACGCCGGCTCCGCCCGCGCGGTCGAGAAGCAGCACGCCAAGGGCAAGTTGACCGCCCGCGAGCGGGTCGATCTCCTGCTCGACGAGGGTTCCTTCGTGGAGCTCGACGAGTTCGCCCGGCACCGCTCCACCAATTTCGGCATCGAGAAGAACCGCCCGTACGGAGACGGTGTCGTCACCGGCTACGGCACGGTCGACGGCCGCCCCGTCTGCGTGTATTCGCAGGATTTCACGATCTTCGGCGGCTCGCTCGGTGAGGTCTACGGCGAGAAGATCGTCAAGGTCATGGACTTCGCCCTGAAGACCGGCTGTCCGGTCATCGGCATCAACGACGGCGGTGGCGCCCGCATCCAGGAGGGGGTGGCCGCCCTCGGCCTGTTCGCCGAGATCTTCCGCCGCAATGTGCACGCCTCGGGTGTGATCCCGCAGATCTCGCTGATCGTCGGTCCGTGCGCGGGCGGCGCCGTCTACTCCCCCGCGATCACCGACTTCACGGTGATGGTCGACCAGACCTCCCACATGTTCATCACCGGACCCGACGTCATCAAGACGGTCACCGGTGAGGACGTCGGCTTCGAGGAGCTGGGCGGCGCCCGTACGCACAACACCACGTCCGGTGTGGCGCACCACATGGCGGGTGACGAGAAGGACGCGATCGAGTACGTCAAGTCCCTGCTCTCGTACCTCCCTTCGAACAACCTCTCCGAGGCGCCCGCCTTCCCGGAGGAGGCCGATCTCGCCACCACGGACGAGGACCGCGAGCTGGACACCCTCATCCCGGACTCGGCGAACCAGCCGTACGACATGCACACCGCCATCGAGCATGTGCTGGACGACGGCGAGTTCCTGGAGACCCAGGCCCTGTTCGCGCCGAACATCATCACCGGCTTCGGCCGCGTCGAGGGCTACCCGGTCGGCATCGTCGCCAACCAGCCGATGCAGTTCGCCGGCTGCCTGGACATCAACGCGAGCGAGAAGGCGGCCCGCTTCGTCCGTACCTGCGACGCGTTCAACGTGCCGGTGCTGACCTTCGTCGACGTGCCGGGCTTCCTGCCGGGCGTGGACCAGGAGTACGGCGGCATCATCCGCCGCGGCGCCAAGCTGATCTACGCGTACGCGGAGGCCACCGTCCCGCTGATCACGGTGATCACCCGCAAGGCGTTCGGCGGGGCCTACGACGTCATGGGCTCCAAGCACCTGGGCGCCGACATCAATGTCGCCTGGCCGACCGCGCAGATCGCGGTGATGGGCGCCCAGGGCGCGGTGAACATCCTGCACCGCCGCACCATCGCGGCCGTCACGGACCCCGACGAGGCGGAAGCCACCCGCGCCGGACTCATCGCCGACTACGAGGACGCCCTGCTGAACCCGTACGTGGCGGCCGAGCGCGGATACGTCGACGCGGTGATCATGCCGTCCGACACCCGGGCCCACATCGTCAAGGGACTGCGGCAGCTGCGGACGAAGCGGGAGTCGCTGCCCCCGAAGAAGCACGGCAACATCCCCCTCTAGAAAGGGCCCTGGTCATGATCAAGGTCGTACGGGGCAACCCGACCCCGGAGGAGCTGGCCGCCGCCCTCGCGGTGGTCCAGGCACGCGCGGCGGCGACGGCGGCCGTCTCCTCGGGCGCGCCGGTACCGCCCGAGCAGTGGTCCGACCCGGGCCGCATCGCCCGCCGCGGGCGCCCGCAGCCGGGTCCGCGGTCCTGGGCGCGGACGTACTGGCCCGCCTGAGCCGCACCGCGTACGTACGGACGCCACCCCAGGTACGGCCGGAATTAATTAGTCCGTACGTACGGGGGTGGCTGAGTATCCGTACTCAGGCGTAGAGGCGGACTCCGCAGCAGGATCGGAACATGCTGTGGTCCGACCCCGAGAACAAGCCGCCGAAAGAACTGCGCGACGCCCAGGACATGATGCGTCGCGCGGGCCTGGTGCTCGCGCTCGCCATGGTGGTCGCGATGTTCGCCCTGGGCATCCGCTGAGCTTCCCCGGCGGCCGACTTCTGCCCCCGGGGGCCGAGCTCTCCCCGGCGGGGGCACGGGGCCGCCGCCGGTCCTTCTACGATGGCCGGTATGACTGATCAGCGCCGCCTCGTGCTCGCCTCCGCCTCGCCCGCCCGCCTCGGCCTCCTGCGCCAGGCCGGTTTCGCGCCCGAGGTGATCGTCAGCGGCGTGGACGAGGACGCCCTGACCGCCCCGACCCCGGCCGAACTGGCGCTCGTGCTGGCCGAGGCCAAGGCCGCGGCCGTCGCCGCCCGCCCCGAGGCCGGGGGCGCCCTGGTCATCGGCTGCGACTCGGTGCTCGAACTGGACGGCCGGGCGCTCGGCAAGCCCGCCGACGCCGAGGAGGCCACCGCGCGCTGGAAGTCCATGCGCGGCCGGGCGGGCGTCCTGCGGACCGGGCACAGCGTGATCGACACCGCGTCCGGCCGTACGGCTTCCGCGACCGCCTCCACCGTCGTCCGGTTCGGCGAGCCGACCGACGCCGAGGTCGCCGCCTACGTCGCCTCGGGCGAGCCCCTCCATGTCGCGGGGGCGTTCACCCTGGACGGCCGCTCGGCTCCGTTCGTGGACTCCATCGAGGGCGACCACGGCAACGTCATCGGGCTCTCCCTGCCGCTGCTGCGCCGGCTCCTCGGGGAACTCGACATCTCCGTGACGGAGTTGTGGGTCTGATCCGGGACGGCCCTCAGACGGGCGCGGGGGCGGACGCGTCGCCGCCGTTCCCGTTCCCGCCGCCGCCCGCGCCCCGGCCCTCGGGGCCGTACGCCAGCAGTGTCAGCACGAGCAGGGCCAGCACGGCCATCATGACCGCGAACGCGGTCCAGCCGACCAGGCCCACCGTCACGGCGCCCAGCACCCCGTGCACGACCGCGCACCCGATGAGGGCGATACGGCCCACCCGGCCCGGCGAGCGGTCCCGTATCCCGGCCACCAGCGCGACCAGACCGCACAGCGCCAGCAGGAACCCGGAGACACCGCCCATCACCCAGGTGCCGGTGGACATGGCATCCGGGTCCAGGCCGGCCAGCGACATGTTCTGGTTCTCCGTGAGCGTCGCGAGTACGGCGTTGATGAGCACGATGCCCACGGCTTCCCCGAACAGCACGAGCGCGGTCACGACCGCCACCGGCCTGCGCACCACGGCGCCACCCCCTGTTACCTGTAGTACGTGTGATATCGCGGACCCTACTAATGGGTAATCCTTCGGACAAGGGGTCGCACGCCCTCGCCCGACGGGCAAAGAATCCACCGGCCGTTCGTAGGGAGTCCACAAAGAAATGCCCTGCGGCGTTGGCCCTGATTACAGAGACCTGCACCACACCTCGTGGCTACTGTGCGCTTGGGGAACGCGGCGTACCGTGGTGCGACAAGGGATTTCACGACTCAAGCAAGCCTCGAATCACACTCCGTGTGGGCAAGCTCACTATTGGGGACGGGTCGTACGGCCGTGTCGGTAGTCCCTAAACTCAGCTTGTTTCAAGGAGGGAGTCATCGTGCGCAAGGTGCTCATCGCCAACCGTGGCGAAATCGCTGTCCGCGTTGCTCGGGCGTGCCGGGATGCGGGGATCGCGAGCGTCGCGGTCTACGCGGATCCGGACCGGGATGCTTTGCACGTCCGGGCGGCCGATGAGGCGTTCGCTCTGGGCGGTGACACCCCGGGTGCGAGCTATCTGGATATGGCCAAGGTGCTCCGGGCCGCCGCGGACTCGGGCGCGGACGCGATTCATCCGGGGTACGGGTTCCTGTCGGAGAACGCGGAGTTCGCCCAGGCGGTGCTGGACGCGGGGCTGACCTGGATCGGTCCGCCGCCGCAGGCGATCCGCGATCTGGGGGACAAGGTCGCCGCCCGGCACATCGCGCAGCGTGCGGGTGCTCCGCTGGTCGCGGGGACCCCGGACCCGGTGTCCGGGTCCGACGAGGTCGTGGAGTTCGCCCGGGAGAACGGGCTGCCGGTCGCGATCAAGGCGGCGTTCGGCGGCGGCGGCCGTGGGCTGAAGGTGGCCCGCACGCTGGAGGAGATCCCGGAGCTGTACGACTCCGCGGTCCGCGAGGCCGTCGCGGCGTTCGGCCGGGGCGAGTGCTTCGTCGAGCGCTACCTCGACAAGCCGCGGCACGTGGAGACGCAGTGCCTGGCCGACACCCACGGCAATGTCGTGGTCGTCTCGACGCGTGACTGCTCGTTGCAGCGCCGCCACCAGAAGCTGGTCGAGGAGGCCCCGGCCCCGTTCCTGTCGGACGCGCAGAACGCCCAGCTGTACGCGGCGTCGAAGGCGATCCTGAAGGAAGCCGGCTACGTCGGCGCCGGGACGGTCGAGTTCCTCGTGGGGGTGGACGGCACGATCTCGTTCCTGGAGGTCAACACCCGTCTTCAGGTCGAGCACCCGGTGACCGAGGAGGTCACGGGCCTCGACCTGGTCCGCGAGATGTTCCGGATCGCCGACGGCGAGGAGCTCGGCTACGGGGACCCCGCGGTGCGCGGGCACTCCTTCGAGTTCCGGATCAATGGCGAGGACCCGGGCCGCGGGTTCCTCCCCGCCCCCGGAACCGTCACCACCTTCGCGCCGCCGTCGGGTCCGGGAGTCCGTCTGGACGCCGGGGTCGAGTCGGGCAGCGTGATCGGCCCGGCGTGGGACTCGCTGCTGGCGAAGCTCATCGTGACCGGTGCGACCCGTGAGCAGGCGCTCCAGCGGGCCGCCCGTGCGCTGGGCGAGTTCACGATCGAGGGAATGGCGACCGCGATCCCGTTCCACCGCGCGGTCGTGGTCGATCCGGCGTTCACCGCGGACCCGTTCCGTGTGCACACCCGCTGGATCGAGACGGAGTTCGTCAACGAGATCAAGCCGTTCGCCGCTCCCGCGGACGCGGACACGGACGACGAGTCGGGCCGCGAGACGGTCGTCGTCGAGGTCGGCGGGAAGCGGCTGGAGGTCTCGCTGCCGTCGTCGCTGGGCATGAGCCTGGCCCGGACCGGGCTGGCCGCGGGTGCGAAGCCGAAGCGGCGGGCGGCCAAGAAGGCCGGTTCCGCGGCGTCGGGCGACAACCTCGCCTCCCCGATGCAGGGCACGATCGTGAAGGTCGCGGTCGAGGAGGGCCAGGAGGTCAAGGAGGGCGACCTCGTCGTCGTCCTGGAAGCCATGAAGATGGAGCAGCCTCTCAACGCCCACCGCTCCGGCACCGTCAAGGGCCTCACCGCCGAGGTCGGCGGCTCGGTCTCCTCCGGCGCCCTGATCTGCGAGATCAAGGACTGACGGCACCGCCGCTTTCCTGAGGGCCCGGTCCGGGTCGAGCGACTCGGACCGGGCCCTTCGCCGTGCGGTGGCATCCTGGACCCAGGGATTCCGGGAGGACGGCGCGATGGCAGGGGCGATCTCGATGTCGATGAGCACGACGCAGGTGCCGGGCCGGCCGATGCGCGCGGACGCGCGGCGGAACCATGACCGGCTGCTGGGCGAAGCCCGTACGTCGTTCGCGGAGCACGGAACCGATGCCTCGCTGGAGGACATCGCGCGGCGGGCGGGGGTGGGCATCGGCACGCTGTACCGGCACTTCCCCAACCGGCACGCCCTGATGAACGCGGTGTTCCAGGAGGCCCTGAGCGCGCTCCTGGAGCGCTCCCGGGAGCTGGCGGGCGCGGAGCAGCCGTGCCGGGCGCTGGTGGAGTGGCTGGGGGCGATTGTCACTCATGCGGGTGAGTACCGCGGGCTTGCCCAGGCCCTCATGTCGGCCTCGCGGGACGAGACTTCGGCGCTGGCCCAGTGCCATACGCCGCTGCGGGAGGCGGGGGCCGGGCTGCTGTCGCGGGCGCAGGAGAGCGGGGCGGTGCGGGCGGACGTCTCGATCGGCGATCTGTTGCAGCTGACGAACGCGATCGCGCTGGCGGCGGAGCAGACGCCGGACGACCCGGCGCTGGCGGACCGGCTGCTGCTCCTGACGCTTCAGGGTCTGAAGGGCCGGGCCGACCCCTCGGGCGACTGACGAGGCCGGGGCCGGAGGAAAGCAGCGGGGCCGGGGCTGTCACCCCGAGGGCCGGGGGTATCGGCCGGGACCGGGGACCGCCACCCAGGGGTCGGGGGTATCGGGCCGGGGTCCGGGACCGCCACCCCAGGGGTCGGGGGTATCGGCCGGGGTCCGGGATATCAGCCGGAGCTCCGGGGAATCAGCGGCGGCGCAGGTCCGCCACCCGGGCCCGTTCGCCCTGGTCCGCCATGGCCGCCGCACTGCGCAGCGGCGAGCCCATCGCGCCGTTCTGCGTGCGGCGTTGCCCCGGCAGCGGCATGTCGCGCCGGGGCTGACGTCCCGACGGCACACCGTCCCCGCCGGGGGCGCCCGCTTCCGGCCCCGCCACCGTGATCTCCACGCCCTGATCCGCCAGGGCCTGCATTTCGGTGGCGGCGCGCTCGTCGTGGAGCGGTGGTTCGTCCGTGACCAGCCGGGTGATGAGGTCCGTCGGCACCGTCTGGAACATGGTGTCCGAGCCCAGCTTGGTGTGGTCCGCGAGGACGACCACCTCCGCGGCGGCCTGCACCAGGGCGCGGTCGACGCTCGCCGAGAGCATGTTGGAGGTGGACAGGCCCCGTTCGGCCGTGAGTCCGCTCCCGGACAGGAACGCCCGGGAGACCCGCAGCCCCTGGAGGGACTGCTCGGCCCCACTGCCCACGAGGGCGTAGTTGCTCCCGCGCAGGGTGCCGCCGGTCATCACGACTTCCACCCGGTTGGCATGGGCCAACGCCTGGGCGACCAGCAGCGAGTTGGTGACCACGGTCAGACCGGGGACCCGCGCGAGCCGGCGGGCCAGCTCCTGCGTGGTCGTACCGGCGCCGACCACGATGGCCTCGCCCTCGCCGACAAGACCGGCCGCCACATCGGCGATGGCCGTCTTCTCCGCGGTGGAGAGATGGGATTTCTGCGGGAAGCCGGACTCGCGCGTGAAACCGCCCGGCAAGACCGCACCGCCGTGCCGGCGGTCGAGGAGTCCTTCTGCCTCCAACGCCCGCACGTCCCGCCGTACGGTCACTTCGGAGGTCTGGACGACGCGGGCGAGCTCACGGAGCGATACCGCCCCGTTGGCGCGCACCATTTCGAGGATCAACTGACGACGTTCTGCAGCGAACACGAAACTGACAGTAACGTGGCTGCCCGTGAGTTTTCAGCAGTTTGCGCCGAATAGCAGAAGTTGTACACAGACGAGGCCGCCAAGTGATATAGGCGGCCTCGTTGTTGTCGCGAAGTGATCGCGGGGTACCCCCGGTATGCCTGAGTTGACAGGGGTTGCCGGGGATTGCCGGGTTCTACGCCTCGCCCGTGAGCTTACGGGTGTGCAACTGCCGGGCCACTTCCGCGATCGATCCGGACAGGGACGGGTACACGGTGAAAGCTTTTGCGATCTGTTCCACCGTCAAGTTGTTGTCGACCGCGAGCGAGATCGGATGGATCAGCTCGCTGGCGCGCGGTGCGACGACGCAGCCGCCGACCACGATGCCGGTGCCGGGCCGGCAGAAGATCTTGACGAAGCCGTCCCGGATGCCCTGCATCTTGGCGCGCGGATTGCGCAGCAGCGGCAGCTTCACCACGCGGGCGTCGATCTTGCCCGCGTCGACGTCGGCCTGGCTGTAGCCGACGGTGGCGATCTCGGGGTCGGTGAAGACGTTCGAGGAGACCGTCTTCAGGTTCAGCGGGGCCACCGCGTCGCCGAGGAAGTGGTACATCGCGATCCGGCCCTGCATCGCGGCCACCGAGGCCAGCGCGAAGATCCCGGTGACGTCACCGGCCGCGTAGACGCCGGGGGCGCTGGTGCGGGAGACCCGGTCGGTCATGATGTGGCCGGACTCCTTGAGCCGGACCCCGGACTCCTCCAGGCCCATGCCCGCCGTGTTCGGGATCGCGCCGACCGCCATCAGACAGTGCGAACCGGAGATGACACGGCCGTCGGCGAGCGTGACCTCGACCCGGTCGCCGACCCGCTTGGCGGACTGGGCGCGGGAGCGGGCCATGACGTTCATGCCCCGGCGCCGGAAGACGTCCTCCAGGACGGCGGCGGCGTCCGGGTCCTCACCGGGCAGCACCCGGTCGCGGGAGGAGACGAGGGTGACGCGCGAGCCGAGGGCCTGGTAGGCACCCGCGAACTCGGCGCCCGTGACACCGGAGCCGACCACGATGAGCTCCTCGGGCAGCTCGTCGAGGTCGTAGACCTGGGTCCAGTTCAGGATGCGCTCGCCGTCGGGGAGCGCGTCCGGGATCTCCCGGGGGTGGCCGCCGGTCGCGACCAGTACGGCGTCGGCGGTGAGCCGCTCCTCCGTACCGTCGGCGGCGGTCACCACGACCTGGCGGGAGCCGTCGGCGGCCTGGAGACCTTCGAGCCGGCCCCGGCCGCGCATGACCCGGGCACCCGCACGGGTGACGGAGGCGGTGATGTCGTGGGACTGGGCGAGCGCGAGGCGCTTGACCCGTCGGTTGACCTTGCCGAGGTCGACCCCGACCACGCGCGCCGCCTGTTCGAGGTGCGGCGTGTCGTCGGCGACGATGATGCCCAGCTCCTCGTACGAGGAGTCGAAGGTGGTCATCACCTCTGCCGTCGCGATCAGGGTCTTCGAGGGCACACAGTCGGTGAGTACCGAGGCTCCGCCGAGGCCGTCGCAGTCGACGACGGTCACCTCCGCGCCGAGCTGGGCGCCCACCAGTGCCGCCTCGTAGCCGCCGGGGCCGCCGCCGATGATCACGATCCGGGTCACGAAAAGTCCGCCTCGCGTGGTGTCATCCCACGGCCGTCTGCCGCCCCGGCCGGGGGTCCGGGGGATCGCCCCGGGGGAATGCAGTACGTACTCCATTGTCCCGCACGCGCCAAAGTGCTTCGCCCCGGGGCCCTCCATACGGGAGAGAGGGCTTTCGCCGCACGGCGGGAACTCCCCGAGCGGGGGCTTCCCTCACCGGAATCGGCACTCCCGCGGTCACCTCCCGTACCCTCGACCACATGTCGCTCTACGCCGCGTACGCCGGCAACCTCGACGCGCGGCTGATGACGCGCCGCGCCCCGCATTCGCCGCTGCGCGGTACCGGCTGGCTCAACGGCTGGCGGCTGACGTTCGGCGGGGAGCAGATGGGCTGGGAGGGCGCGCTGGCCACCGTGGTGGAGGCGCCGCGTTCCCAGGTCTTCGTGGCGCTGTACGACCTCGCGCCGATGGACGAGGACTCCATGGACCGCTGGGAGGGTGTCGGGCTCGACATCTACCGGCGGATGCGCGTGCGGGTGCACACCCTGGACGGCGAGGAGCCGGCCTGGATGTATGTGCTGAACGGGTACGAGGGCGGGCTGCCCTCGGCGCGCTATCTGGGCGAACTGGCCGATGCCGCGGAGTCGGCGGGCGCCCCGCACGACTATGTGATGGAGCTGCGCAAGCGGCCCTGCTGAGCCCCGGCCGGCCCGCCTTCCGCACCCCGTCGAACCCCGTCACGCCCTTCCGGCAGCCCGTTTTCGTACGAAAGTACGAACATGACCGGACAGACTCTGCGCATGGGCATCTACGCGCGTAGGGAATCAGCGGTTACGCTCATCCGCGTGAACGCATCAGTTATTCCGGACAACATCCAGGGCGACCCGCACGCCGCCGCTGCCGGGGCCGCCGCCCGCCTGCGCGAGCTGACCGGCGCCGACACCCACGACGTCGCCCTGGTCATGGGCTCCGGGTGGGCTCCCGCGGGCGACGCACTCGGCGCTCCGGAGGCCGAGTTCCCGGTGACCGAGCTGCCCGGGTTCCCCGCTCCCGCCGTCCAGGGCCACGGCGGCACGATCCGCTCGTACCGGATCGGCGACAAGCGCGCGCTGGTCTTCCTCGGACGTACGCACTACTACGAGGGCCGTGGTGTCGCCGCCGTCGCGCACGGGGTCCGTACGGCGGTCGCCGCGGGCTGCAGGACCGTGATCCTCACCAACGGCTGCGGCGGGCTGCGCGAAGGCATGCGCCCCGGCCAGCCGGTGCTGATCAGCGACCACATCAACCTCACGGCGGCGTCCCCGATCATCGGCGCCAACTTCGTCGACCTGACCGACCTGTACTCGCCGCGGCTGCGCGCGCTGTGCAAGGAGATCGACGACACCCTCGAAGAGGGCGTGTACGTGCAGTTCCCCGGCCCGCACTACGAGACCCCGGCCGAGATCAACATGGTCCGGGTCATGGGCGGCGACCTGGTCGGCATGTCCACCGTCCTCGAAGCCATCGCGGCGCGGGAGGCGGGTGCGGAGGTGCTGGGCATCTCGCTCGTCACGAACCTCGCCGCCGGGCTGTCGGGCGAGCCGCTCAACCACGAAGAGGTCCTCCAGGCGGGGCGCGACTCCGCGACCCGCATGGGGGCGCTGCTGGCACGGGTGCTGGACCGGATCTGAGCGGACGCCGGACCGGACCTGAGCGGACGCCGGACCGGACCCGACGTGTGCGGCGGGTGGGGCGCGGGCGCCCGCTGAGGGTCTGTTCCCTTGCCCGCCCCTTTCCGGGACCGTGGGTCGCGGCCCCGGCCCCCGCGCCCGCCACACCGGCGAGGCGTCGTCGGCCCGCTCCCCCGCACCCCCGTACTTCCCCCGTACCCCCTTCCCCCAGAGAGGCGGACCCCGTGCAGCACGACCTCATCGCGCAGGCCAGGACCTGGCTGGCCGAGGACCCGGACCCCGAGACCCGTGACGAGCTCGGACGGCTCATCGACGCCGGGGATCTCGACGAGCTCGCCGTGCGCTTCGCCGGCACGCTCCAGTTCGGCACCGCCGGACTGCGCGGCGAGATCGGGGCCGGGCCGATGCGGATGAACCGGTCCGTCGTGATCCGCGCCGCGGCGGGCCTCGCCGCCTACCTCAAGGCGCGGGGGCAGGAGGGCGGGCTCGTCGTCATCGGGTACGACGCCCGCTACAGGTCGGCCGACTTCGCCCGGGACACCGCGGCCGTGATGACCGGCGCCGGACTGCGGGCCGCCGTGCTCCCCCGGCCCCTGCCGACCCCGGTCCTGGCGTACGCCATAAGGCATCTGGGCGCCGTCGCCGGGGTCGAGGTCACCGCCAGCCACAACCCGCCGCGCGACAACGGCTACAAGGTCTATCTCGGCGACGGCTCGCAGATCGTGCCCCCGGCCGACGGCGAGATCGCCGCCGCGATCGACGCGGTCGGCCCGCTGGACGGCGTGCCCCGCCCGGAGTCCGGCTGGGACGTGCTCGGCGAGGAGGTGCTGGACGCCTATCTCGCGCGGACGGACAGCGTGCTCGGCGCCGGGAGCCCCCGTACCGCCCGGGTCGTGTACACGGCGATGCACGGCGTCGGCACCTCGGTGCTGACGGCCGCGTTCGCCCGCGCCGGATTCCCCGAGCCGGTGCTCGTGGCCGAGCAGGCGGAGCCGGACCCCGCGTTCCCCACCGTCGCCTTCCCCAACCCGGAAGAGCCCGGCGCGATGGATCTCGCCTTCGCGACCGCACGCCGGGCCGGCCCCGATCTGATCATCGCGAACGACCCCGACGCCGACCGCTGCGCCGTCGCCGTCCCCGACCCGACGGCCGCGGGCGGCTGGCGGATGCTGCGCGGCGACGAGGTCGGCGCGCTGCTCGCCGCCCATCTGGTGGACCGCGGCGCGACGGGTGTCTTCGCCGAGTCGATCGTGTCGTCCTCGCTGCTCGGCCGGATCGCCGAGAAGGCGGGGCTCGGCTACGAGGAGACGCTGACCGGCTTCAAGTGGATCGCCCGCGTCGACGGGCTGCGGTACGGGTACGAGGAGGCGCTCGGCTACTGCGTCGACCCCGAGGGCGTGCGCGACAAGGACGGCATCACGGCCGCCCTGCTCGTCGCCGAACTGGCCTCCGTGCTCAAGGAACAGGGGCGTACGCTCCTGGATCTCCTCGACGACCTCGCCCTCGCCCACGGGCTGCACGCCACCGACCAGCTCTCCGTCCGGGTCGAGGACCTGTCGGTCATCGCGGACGCCATGCGGCGCCTGCGCGAGCGTCCGCCGGCCGCGCTGGCCGGACTCGCCGTCACCTCGGCCGAGGACCTCTCCCGGGGCACCGCGCAGCTGCCGCCCACCGACGGGCTGCGCTACCACCTGACGGGCGCCCGGGTGATCGTCCGCCCGAGCGGCACCGAGCCGAAGCTCAAGTGCTACCTGGAGGTCGTGGTGCCGGTCGGCTCGGCGCGGGAGCTGCCCGCCGCGCGGGCCAGGGGCGCCGAACTGCTCGCCGGGATCAAGCGGGACCTGGCGGCGGCCGCCGGTATCTGATCCGGCACCCGCACGTTCACCGGCCCCCGTTCCCCTTCCCGGGGGACGGGGGCCGGTGCGTCATCCGAAGCGGCCGTTCACGTAGTCGGCGGTCCGGCGGTCCTGCGGGGAGCCGAACATGTCCTCGGTCGGGCCGTGTTCGACGATCAGCCCGGGGGTGCCCTGTTCCGCGAGGAAGAACGCGCAGCCGTCGGAGACCCGGGCCGCCTGCTGCATGTTGTGCGTGACGATGACGATCGTGACCTCGTCCTTGAGGTCGTGGACGGTCTCCTCGATCCGCCGGGTCGAGGTCGGGTCGAGGGCCGAGCACGGTTCGTCCATCAGCAGGACCCGGGGGCGCACCGCCAGCGACCTGGCGATGCACAGGCGTTGCTGCTGCCCTCCGGAGAGCGCGCCGCCGGGCTGGCGCAGCCGGTCCCGGACCTCCTTCCACAGGCCCGCCTTGGTGAGGCACTCCTCCACGAGGTCGTCGCGCCCGCCCCTGGACACCTTGAGGCCGTTCAGCTTCAGGCCCGCGAGGACGTTGTCGTACAGGGACATCGCGGGGAACGGGTTCGGCTTCTGGAAGACCATGCCGATCTCGCGGCGGGCATGGGTGATCCGACGGCCCCGGTCGTAGATGTCCTCGCCGTCGAGGAGCACCCGGCCCGCCAGCGAGGCCGAGCCGATCAGTTCGTGCATCCGGTTCAGGATGCGCAGGAAGGTCGACTTGCCGCAGCCCGAGGGGCCGATGAGGGCGGTCACCTGACGTGCGGGCATGGTCAGCGAGACCCGGTCGAGGACCTTGTGGTCGCCGAACCAGGCGGAGATCGCGTCCGCTTCGAGCGTCGCGGCGAGGGGAGCGGCAAGGACCGGGGCGGAGGGCGCGGCGCCCGGACCGGTGACCGTGCGGGGCTGGACGGCGGTGTCGATGAGGTCGGTCATGGGGCGGGTGACTCCTCGGCTCTCGGGGCGGATCGGTGTTCGTCGGCTCGGCGGCGGTTCGGGGCGGCTCGTAGCCGCTCGTAGCCGCTCTGTGCGGCTCGAAAGCAGCACGTCGCGGCTCTGTGCAGTGCGAAAGCGGCTCGCTGCGGCTCGTCGCGGCTCAGAGCAGGTTGGGAAGCAGACGGGTGGCGGCCGAGGCGAGCGCGACCCCCAGGGCGCCGAGCACCGGGACCGCGGTGATCCACGTCTGCCAGACGCCCCAGACGCGCAGCGCCCAGGCGGCGAGCAGCGCGGCCGCCAGCAGCGCCTGCGACCAGAGGAAGACGGTGAGCCAGGCACCGTTCTCGCCCGCCAGGGCCTCCTCGGCCGGGCTGATCCAGCCGCCGCGCGTCTCGCGGGGCGGATGCGGCTGTACGGGGGTGGTGAGCGCGGCGTCGACGCGCAGGACGCCCGCGGGTGTGTAGGGGCCGCCGGTCGCGGTGATGAGGGTGAGCCGGCCCTGGTCCCGGCCCGGCCGGGCGGGCAGGCCGTCGCCGGGGCGACGGACGCCGGTGACCCGGTACACCGCCTTCGTCTGGCCGGTGGTGACCTCGATGCTCGCCCCGACGGGAAGCCTGTGCAGGCCGTGGAAGGGGCTGCCGTACCCCCATTGGCGGCCCATGACCACGGAGGTGCCCGCCTGGCCGGGCAGCGGGGTGTCGCGGCGGTGGCCGGGCCCGGACATCAGCACCCCGGACGTGGTGCCCTCGCCGACGACCTCCCGCAGGCCGAGCGCGGGGATGCGCAGGAGCGCCACCGGGGCGCCCGCCGCGAGGGGTCTGCCGTCGTAGGTGCGCTGCCCCACGGGGGCGGTGCCGAGGGCGAGTTGCCTGCGCAGCTCGTCGTAGGCGGTCTGCTGGTCCCGGGAGTGCTGGAGGTGGCCGACGAGCGTCAGGTTCGCGGTGAAGCCGAGGAGTACGGCGGCCAGGACGCACAGGGCCGCCCCGGCCAGGGCGAGGCCCGGACGGGCGGCGGCCGGCGCGGGGGGCGGGGAGGCGGGAGCCGGGGGCTCGGGAGGCGCGGCCGGCGCCGGGGCGTGGGGTGCCGCCACCATGGACGGTGGCGGGGGTGGTGGCGGGGTCAGCACGGTCACGGTGGCTGCGCTCCTGGCTGCGGAGGGGTGGTGGCGGTGCCCGGGGTCCGGAGGGGGTGACGGCCCGCCTCCGGACCCCGGGGGGGGGTCGGTGCGCCGGGTGGCCCGGTGGGTCAGTGCGCCGGGCGGCCGAACGTGAGCAGGCCCCTGCGGCGGACGTGGATCACGATCGCCGCGCCGAGGCTGATCAGCGCGGCGGCGGCGAGGCCGATCGCGCCCGCCTCGCTGCCGGTCGAGGCGAGGGGCCCGGCGGACCGACCGCCGGAACCGCCGCCGCCCGCGGCGCCCGCGGCGTCACCCGCGTCACCGCCCGTGCCGCCGGAGGTCGTACCGCCGTCGTCGGTGCCCGCGGTGTCGCTCGGGTCGGGGGTGGGACTCGGCTGTTCGCCGGTGACGAAGGCGAAGACGACGCTGTGCCCGTCGGCCTTGTCCTCGGCGAGGGTGAGCGTGTGGTCGCCGTCCTCGATCCCGGCGGGGACGGTGAACGCGTACGCGTCGACGGTGCCTTCGGCGTCGGCGGTCGCGTCCGCGAGCGTGGCCCCGCTGTCGGCGAGGGTGACCTTCACCGTGGCGCCCTTGGTGTAGCCGCGGGCGGTGACCAGGACCTTCTGGCCGGCTTCCAGGGCGGGGTTGGCGTCGAGCGGCTTCCCGTCGGCGTCGGTGACATCGAGGTCGGCGGGCTCGGTGGGGCCGTCCGTGGGCTTGCCGGTGGGGTCGGTGGCGCTCGGGTCGGGGCTCGGCGCCGCGTCCGTGACGGTCACGGCCAGGAGGTCCGACGTACCGCTGAACGCCTCCGGGTCCGTGGGGGTGAAGGTGGCGTTGTAGTAGGCGAGGCCGGGCTTCGCCGGTGCCGTGACGGTCAGTTCGGCCTTGCCCCCGGTCAGGTCCACGGCTCCGACCTCGGTGAACGGGCCGGCGGCGGACGTACCGGCGCCGAAGCTCACCCGGCCCGCCGCCGCTGCCGGGGTGAGGTCCGCCGTCAGCTTCAGCGGCGCGCCGGCCGCCGTGGCGGGCCCGGTGAGCTCCATCGTGGTCGCCTGTGCCCGGACCAGGGCCCAGCTCTCGCCGGTGACCCGGACGCTCGCCGAGAAGTGGTCGAAGGCGCCCACGCTCGTCGCCGTGTCGCAGTGCAGCCGTATCTCGTAGGTGCCGTCCAGCGGACCGGTCTTGACGTACTTGCGCAGGACCGTCTCCAGCGAGGCCCCGGCGGGGAGCGTCGCGGTGAAGGGCCCGGAGTCGAGCGGCGCACCCTCGGCCGAGGTGGTGAGGGCGTACGAGGCCAGCCCCCCGGTCGCGGCGGCCGGCTTGGGCAGGCGGAGCCCGGCCCTGACGTAGGGCGCCTTCGGGTCGGCGGGGGCCGGGCAGGCGGCGTCCGTGGTGGCCGAGGTGGCGAGCTGGGCATCCTTGATGCTCCCGGCGGCGGGCTCCAGGGTGAACGTCCCGATCCGCGCCGACGCGGCGTGCGCCTCGGTGGACAGAGCCAGAACGGCGGCCGCCAGACCGCACAGCAGCGCGCAGACGCCGAGCAGCGCCACGGGTGATCCGAACAGCAGCGCCGCGGGCGATCTGCGTGGTGCGAGGCGATTCATCGCGTTTCTCCCCAGGGGGTGGTGGTGGACTTCGGGTACGCCGTGGGGCCGGGCACCCCCATGGGTGCCCGGCTGTCGCACGGTTACGGGGTGGCGATGATCAGCGCTCACCCTTGAGGACGGTCGCGCCGCAGTTGGCGATGGTGGTGAAGCCGTAGAACTCGATGACGTCGGTCTCGGCGCAGACCTTGGAGTCGGAGCCGGTGAACGTGGCGTCGATGGTCGCGTCGTTCAGCTTCGCGGTCGGGACGACGTTGTAGACGTCGCGGCTGAACGCGCCGCCGTTGACCTTGCCGAGCACGGTGGCACCGTGCCGGTCGTTGACCGCGCCGCTGACCTGGGCGTTGTACTGGGAGACGGAGTACGGGGCGATGTCGCCCGCGGTGTCGAGCTGCACGCCGTTGTGCTCCTGCATCGTGCCGACACAGGCACCCACGACGGGGTTGCCGATCTCACCGAGGAAGAAGGTGAGCGTCCCGGAACCGGCCTGCGGCAGCAGCGGGGTCAGCGGGACACCGTTGAGCGTGGTCAGCGTGCATTCGTAGATGGACTTGAGCTGGGCGGTGGTGAGGTTCAGGTTCGCGTTGAGCGGGCTGTCCCCGCGGACGGCGACGGTCACCTGGTCCTGCGCGAACGGGATCCAGGTCAGGTCGGTGCCGGCGGCGGCCGGTCCGCGCGAGGAGCGGGCGAAGTCCAGACAGCCGGTGGCGCCGTCGATGCTGCTGTTCAGGGCGTTGATTCCGGCCGAGGAACCGTTCGGGCGGGTGAGGGCACAGTTGGCCGCCCGGGTCTTTACCGTGCTCGAACCGGTCGCGTCGTACGAGGCGATCAGCGTGCCGCCGTCGATGGACTCACCGAGACCGTTGACCACGTCCTGCGTCGTGTCCGAGCCGGCACCGGCGAGGACGCGGTAGTCGGTCGGGGTGGCCGGGTCGGCGGAGGCGACGGGGGCCATGATGCCGAGGCCGAGAGCGGCGGCGCCGACAGCGGCACCCAGACGAACACGAGTCTTGACGTTCACTTCTGTTCTCCTCCGTGGATACGGAATGCAAGGAATGGACGCACAAGGACAATCCGGATTCTGTTACCGCCGACCCGTCGGCCGGCCACCGCAAACAATTCCGCAGAGCGGCCTCCCCGGCCACCAAATCCACTTGCTGATCAGGTTACGTATGGATTTACTGGGCGACACCAAGAGAATTTCCCGAGGACCAGAGCGATTCCCCGGATTCGCCGGGGGCGGAGAATCCGGGGAATCCGGGGAATCCGGGGAATCCGGGGAATCGCACCGAGCCGGAGGACGTCGAACGGAAGGCTCCGGCCGAGGACTCAGCCGGAGCCGGCCGCCGCCTTCCGGGCCGACAGCCGCACCATCACCGGGCCCGCCAGCGCCGCCGCGCCGCCCGCGATCAGCACCCCCAGCAGCACCCACCGGATCAGCCCGAGGACCTGCGAGGGGGTCGGTGCGCCGGACGCGGTCGCGGCCACCTCCGTCGCGTCGTCGGCGCCCGCCGCGGTCCCCGGCGATCCGTCGGGGTCCGGGCCGTCCGCCGAGCCGCCACCGGCCGCCGCGCCGTCCCCCGTACCGCCGGAGTCCGCACCGGAGTCCGCACCGGATGCCGGTCCGCCCGCGGTGCCCTCGCCGCCCGGTCCTGCGCTCCGGCCGCCGCCCGCCGCCCCGGCGCCGGGCGGGGTCGCGGCGCCGCGTTCCAGCAGGCCCGCCGCGTCCCTCGCCTGTGCGCGCAGCGCCGCGGGCAGGGGGGCGTACCCGTGCGGCAGCTGTCCGGGGGTGAGGCCCACGGTCTGGCCCGCCCCGGCCGCGTACCGGATCATCCGCGCGTAGTCCCGGCGGGCGGCGGCGGGCTGGTCCGTGGTGGCGGCGGCGTAGGCGACCGCCGTCAGCGGATACGCGCCGTTCCTCGCCCGTGCCGGATCGGGCGCCTTCACCCCGGCCACGGCCGAGTCCTTCATCTGCGCGACGGCCGCGAGCAGGGACTTCTCGGTGGGCACGACGAACTCACCGTCGGCGTTCGGCAGGGCCGCGATGTCCAGCTGATAGCGGTCGGCCGAGGGGGCGTCGACCAGTCCGGCCACCTGGCGCATGCCCTGCGGGCTGCGCTCCCCGGTCAGCTTGCCGCCCGTGGCGCACTCGGCGCAGACCTCGAAGTTCGTCGTCTGACCGCTGTATCCGCGGCGCACGCGCAGCGCCCCGTCGTGCAGGTTCTCGGCGTACGGCACGACCTCGGCACCGGTGTAGACGGCCCACTCCGTGGGTCCTGCGGAGGCCCTGGTCTCCGTCGGATCCGCCTTCGGGAAGTAGTCCGGCGCCTCTTTGTCGAGCGCCATGTCCCGGTAGAAGGGATTGAGTTTCATTCCCCAGGGATCGGGCTTTCCCGAAAGGAATGCACGGGCGTCCCGGTCGGACTGCAGATAGCGCCACAGCAGTCGGCTCGTATCGGAGTTCTCGCTCGGTGCGACCATTCCGAGCGGACCGCTGCGAGCCGCTCTGCCCGCCATGGCGGGGTTGAGCTCCACGAATTCCGGATCGCTGACCAGCGCTTCGGGATTTCCCGCCAGATGCGCCGGCTTCGGGCTGTCGACGCTCCAGAGGCTGACGCCCGCGACATAGGACTGGGTCAGCATCTTGGCCAGCAGCCGTGGACTGAGCCGCAGATCGCGCACCCACTCGTTCGGCGCCCCCGCGTGCTCCCAGAGGAATCCCACGCTCAGCCCGCTCACCGCGAGGGGGGCGTGCACGACCGGCGGGGCGCCTTCGGCCGTCTCGACGGGGTCGACCGTGACGGCCATCCCGGGCGAGGTGGCCGAGGGGTTGCGGATCAGGGAGCGGGCGTGGTCCTCGCCCGACTGGCTGAAGGTGAAGCGGGCGTCCAGGCCGTCGCACAGGACGGTCTGCCACGACGAGACGGCGTCGGTGAGCAGTTCGGAGCCGATGATGCGGCGCTCCGGCCGGTCCGGGTCACAGGTCTCGCCGACCGGATCGAACCGCAGCGGGAAGACCATCCGGCGGTCCCAGTTCGACCGGCTCAGCGGGGAGGTGTCCAGGTTGCCGTTGGCCGGCGCCTCGGTCTCGTGCTCGCCGCGCGGCACCACGACCAGCCAGCAGGAGCGCGGGTTCGCGCCGCTGCCGCTCACTTCGCCGCAGCCCAGGTGCGGGGCCTGGAGCGCGGTCTGCACCTCGAAGACCGCCTCGCCGGTGCCGTCCGGCTGGGTCTTGCGCAGGGGTTCCGCGTTCGAGTCGTTCGGGCCGAAGTACGTGAAGTCGTAGGCGTCCTCGGTCGGCCTGCCCGTGACGGGCCGGAACGGCACGAAGGGGCTGAAGTTGCCTTCGCCCTGGGTGTATTCGGACTCCTGCGGGTCCCATCCCTCGGGCAGCACCCGGCTCCCGTTGTAGCTCCCCCCGGCCCTGACCGCGCCGAAGTCGCAGCTCTCCCGGTCGGGGCCACCGGAGCTGTCGCCCCAGCACTGCATGATCTGGAGGTAGTTGACGAACTTTCCGCCCAGCGGGGTCGGCCTCCCCCCGGTCCAGGTCACCTTCACGCCCTGGGCCCGCAGGTGTTCTGTCTGGTGCACGGTCACCCTGAGGCCGGAGAAGTCGTCGTACGGTCCCTTGGTACCGCTCCTGGTGACCGCCGATCCGGCGTCCGCCGCACGGCCCGCGGAAGCCGCCCGCGCCGTCTGTGCCGTGGATGCCGCCCGGGCAGTCTGTGCCGTGGATGCCGGGGATGCTGCCTGGGCCGTCTGTGCCTTCTGTGCCATGGATGCCGCCTGGGCCGCCCGCGCCTGGTCGGCGCCGCTCGGCAGCGGGACCAGGGCGAGCAGTACGGCGGCGAGGAGCGCTCCGGCACCGGCGGCCGTACGCCTCCCGGGGCGGACACGGACACGTGGGTGTCTCACGACAGGTCTCCCTTGCGGCGGGACCGCGCGGCGAGCGCGCGGGCGGCGAGCGGCGGGCCGACGACCACACCGGCGAGCAGCAGGGCGGACAGCGCCATCAGGGCACCGCGCAGCCCCACCGCGTCGTCGGACGCGAGATTGACGGGGTTGGCGACGACCGAGGCGTCACCGGAGCCGGAGCCGCCGCCGTCGATCGGTTCGCCGGTGTCGGGGTCGACCGCGCCTCCCCCGCCCGCGGCGGCCTCCTGGGCGTCCGGAGTGCCGTCACCGTCGATGTCGGCACCGCCCGTCGTACCGGCGCTTCCCGTGCCGCCGGAGCCGGTCGCCCCGCCGGAACCGCCGGAACCGCCCGTGCCACCGCTGCCGCCCGAACCGCCGTTGCCGGAACCGCCGTTGGATCCCTGCGCCGCGGGCTTCACCGGGGTCTGCTCGTTCTTGGCTCCGGCGGTGCCGTTGGAGCACTGCCGCGGGCCCCGCTTGTCGCACGCCTTCGGGTACGGCGCGTTCTTGGCGAGGGTGTTGCCGCCGTTCTTCGAGAAGGTGGGGTTGCGGCAGCCGTTGATGTCGACCTTGCCGGTGGGCGCGCCGGGGATCCGCCGTACCTGGTCGAATCCCGCGAGCACCAGGTTCTTGGGCAGCGGTGAGTAGCCGAGCTCCTCCGCCTGCTGCTGGCCGTCGCAGAGGAAGTAGTTGGCGAAGGCGCCGAGGGTCTTGCCCTTCGCCTCCGTCATGGGGTTCTTCTCACCGTCCAGCGAGGTCGGCACGATCATGTAGCTGTAGCTGGACAGCGGGTAGGTACGCCGGTCGCCCGAGCGGTAGACCCCGTCGAGGATCTGCGTCAGGTAGTCGGAGGACCCCTTGTCGTTGTTGATCCGTGCCGCCATCAGCCCCACGGCGACGCTGGAGGCGGTCGGTTCCACGTAGTACCCGGCCCGGTTGAGCATCTTGGCGACCGGGAAGCCGGTCTTGATGGCGTACGAGTACTCGACGTAGGTGATGGCGCCCTCGGCGTGGTTCTGCCGCACATAGCCGGAGACGCCCAGCGAACCGGACTTGGCGATCTGGGAGGAGCCCGAGGCGCTGGGGAAGTACGACGTCATGCCGCAGGGCGTGGACTTCCCGGCCCGTCGGCAGAAGTCGTTCCAGGTCGCGCCCTGCTCCTTGGCCAGCCAGGTGGTGAACTGCGCCGTGGTGCCGGAGCCGTCGGAGCGTACGACGGGCACGATCTGGCGGCTCGGCAGGTTCAGGCCCGGGTTGTCCGCCCTGATCTCGGGCGCGTTCCACCGGGTGATCCGCGAGGTGAAGATCTTGGCCAGGACATCGCCGGACAGCCGCAGGT
Source organism: Streptomyces sp. TSRI0281 (assembly GCF_001905125.1). Classification (GTDB taxonomy): domain Bacteria; phylum Actinomycetota; class Actinomycetes; order Streptomycetales; family Streptomycetaceae; genus Streptomyces. The sequence goes on from NZ_LWLE01000001.1 coordinate 498,173, forward strand.
TGGTGACCTTCTTGCCACCGATCCTGAGGTTGTACATGAACGCGGTGCCACCGGCCACGATCGGCATGTACGCGTAGCCGCGCTTCGGCGGCACGTCCGTGACGCCGCCCTCCTTGAGCCCGTACGGAATCTCCGAGACGCCGAAGTCGACCGTGCCGTTCTTGAACTGCTCCCGGCCGTTGGACGAGCCGGTGGCCGCGAAGTTGACGGTCATCCCGAGGTTGGAGGCGACATTGCGGCGCCACTGGTCGAGCGCGTTGGAACTCCAGGTGGAGCCCGCGCCGGTGATCTTGCTGTACGAGGCCGCCAGGGCGGGCGGCTGACCGGTGGCCAGCAGCGCGCAGAGCAGCGCGGCCAGCCCCATGGCCAGACGGGACACGGTCGCGGGTCTCACGGGGTACTCCCGGGTGTGGTGGTGGCGCCGCCGGACGGGGTGCCCGACGGTGTCGTACGGGTGGCCTCACCAGCCGCGGAACGAGCTTCGGCACGGCCTTCGGCACCGGCTTCGGCAGGGCCTTCGGCATGGGCTTCGGCATGGGCTTCGGCATGGGCTTCGGCATGGGCCGGGGACCCAGCGGCGGCGCGGGCTGCGGTACGGGCCGTGAAGCGGGCGGCGTCGCGGCGCGAGGCGAGGACCCGCCGATGGGTCCGGGCCTTCGTCAGCTGCCCCGGATCGCGGCCGCCGATGAGCCGGGCGATCACGAAGAGGAGCAGCACCAGCGCCATGAGCGTCGCCGCGGTGCCGAACCCGCGGGCGATCATGTCGGGCTCGGGCGACTTGACGAACTCGAAGGTGGCCAGCGGCAGTGAGACCTGCGGCCCGGACAGCGGATCGGCGTTCAGCTCGGCCGTGAAGCCCGCGGTGAGCAGCACCGGCGATGTCTCGCCCACCCCGCGGGCGGTGCCGAGGATGACCGACGTGGTCAGTCCGGACCGGGCGGTGGGCAGCACGACGTGCCGGACGGTGCGCCAGCGCGAGGTCCCCAGCGCGTACGAGGCTTCGCGCAGCGTGCCGGGTACCAGGCGGATGACGACGTCCGAGGCCCTGATGATGATCGGCAGCATCATCACGGCCAGGGCGAGGGAGGCGGCGAGCCCGGACTTGTCGAAGCCGACGGCGAGGATGACGGTCGCGTAGATGAACAGACCGGCGACGATCGAGGGCAGCGCGGTCATCGCCTCGACGATGGTGCGGACGAAGCGGGCGAAGCGGCCCGGGACCTCGTTGAGGAACACCGCGCAGACCAGCCCGGTCGGCACGGTGACCAGGAGCGCGAGGGTGATCTGCTGGAGCGTGCCGACGATGGCGTGCAGGATGCCGCCGACACCGAGGCCGTCCAGCGGGCCCGCGAGCTTCATGTCCTGGGTGAAGAAGTTGCCGTGGGGCAGCGCCTTGCGGCCTTCCCAGAGCGTGAAGACGATCACGAAGGCCAGCGCGACGAGCATGACCAGTCCCATGCTGCGGACGACGATGCCGGCCAGCCGGTCCCTGATCGCCGGCCCGTCCTCGTCGAACGAGACCAGCAGCGCGTACAGCCCGAGGAAGAGCACGTACGCGACGAAGAGGAAGCCCACCGCGCCGTTGAACGGCAGCAGGCGGACGAAGAGCAGTGCGGTCACGCTCAGCGCCGCGGCCGCCGCACCGGCCAGGGCGAAGGTGTCCGAGGGGCGGGTCAGCTTCAGGGAGCGCCGGACCTCGCCGCCCGCCCGCCGCCGTTCAGCGGTGCGGGCGGGCAGCACGGTGCGCGACGCGGCCTCGGGGGCGTGGTCCGGGGCGGCTTCCGGGACGTCCTTCGGCGAGGACACCGACGAGGGCGCGGACTCGCCTACGGTCCGCGGCGGTTCGGGTGCGAGTGTCATGACGGGCGGGCACCCTTCTAGGCGTCGCTGGAGGCGCCGGAGCGGCTGCGGGCGACGATCGACGAGGCGGCGAAGTTGACGACGAGGGTCATGAGGAAGAGCGCGAGACCGGCGGCCATCAGCGCGGACATGCCGAACGGGCTGGCCTCGCCGTAGCGCAGGGCGATCAGTGCGGCGACCGAGCTGGTGCCGTTCTGCAGGACATGCCACTGGATCTCGAAGACGGGCGAGATGATCAGGTAGACGGCGATGGTCTCGCCGAGCGCCCGGCCGAGCCCGAGCATCGTGCCGCCGATCATGCCGCCCTTGCCGAAGGGCAGGACGACGCTGCGGATCATGCCCCAGCGGGTGGCGCCCAGGGCGTACGCGCCCTCGCGCTCGCCGGCGGGTGCCTGCGAGAACACCTCGCGCATCACCGAGCAGATGATGGGCGCCACCATCAGGGCGACCACGATGCCCGCGATCAGGGTGGAGGAGGTGTAGACGGTCTCGGGGGCGAGCGGGTCGCGGGGGTCGGCCCCGTCGACCGTGAAGAGCGGGAACCACCCGAAGTAGGCGGCGATCCAGCGGGCGGTGGGCAGGACGGCGCCCTCGAAGAAGAAGAGCCCCCACAGCCCGTAGACCACGGAGGGCACGGCGGCCATCAGGTCGACGACGCTGATCAGGGTCCGGCGCAGCCCCGGCGGCGCGTACTCGGAGATGTAGAGGGCGCCGCCGATGGCGAGCGGAACCGCCACGGTGATCGCGGTCAGCGCGATGAGCACCGTGCCGATGAGCACCGCGGCGATGCCGAACCGTCCGGCGTCCGGTTCCCACGCCTGGGTCGTGAGGAACGCCCAGCCGGCCCGTTCGAGCGCCTGCCAGGCCCGGTAGAGGAGGAATCCGCCGACCAGGAGCATCACGGCCAGCACGAAGCCCCCGCCGCCCCGGGCCACCGCGCGGAACACCCGGTCGGGCAGCCCGGGGTCCGCGTACAGCCGCCGGGGCCCTTCGGATACGGCGCCGGGCTCGTCCGATGCGCCGGTGCGTGTCCCGGCGGGCGGGGGTCGCTCCTTTGTTCGTGTCATCACGCGGCCGACGCTCGCGGGACGCGATGAACCCGTGCGCCCCGAGATGTGAATGAGGTGTGCCCTAAAGGCAACTTCCGGTGACGTCCCCCATCTCGGCGAGGAGCGCGCGGAACCGTTCGTAGGCGGCCCGGCAGGTCGAGTGCCGTTCGTACGCCCGTGCGGAGACGGCCGTGGCGCGGCCGTCCGCTTCCCTCAGCAGCCAGATCCAGCCGTTGCCCGAAGGTGTGTGCTGGACGGCACCGGTCTGTTCCCGGTGGCTCTCGCGCAGTTCGTCGAAGGCGCGACGGCAGTCGCCGTACGCGCCGAACGCATGGGCGGACACCGCGACCACGCGTCCGTTCTGCGCGATCATCCGCCAGCCGTATCCCCCGTCCGTGTCGATGTCGATCCGACATCGTGCCCGTACCGCTTCCGCTCTGCCGGCACCATCAGCACCATCCGTACGCGTCATGTCGCCCCACCCCCCGCCGCCCCCTTCGGAAGTCGGGCGGCAGGCGCAATTTATTGAGCGGGGGGCGCGACCGGGGGCGCAAACCAGTCATCCGGTCGGTTTTCATCGCGATGTAGTCCGTAGGGCGTCCGCCATACACCGGAACGGCCCGCCGCCCGACGATCACCCGGTCCGGCGGTACGTGGCTTCCCGCAGGCCGGCGGACGCCGGGGTGCGGGCCCACGGGAAGGCACGCACCGCTCACGAACCGAGGAGCGGCGGACCCGACGCCCCGGCAACCCGGCGTCCGCCGGTCACCCGCCGGAACGCCGTCCTCACGTCACCTCACGTCACGCCACGGCGAGCAGCACGATGAGCGCCACCGCGCCCACCGCGGCCGGGGCGATCACCTCGTACGCCCAGCGCACCGGGGACGCCACGCCCGCCCCGCTCTTCCCGGTCGCCCCGCTCTCCGCGGCCCCCACGCTCTTCCCGCTCTCCCCGTGGCCCGCCCGCTCGGCCAGATCCCGCAGGTCCAGCACGGTCTGGTCGGCCGCCGCGACGCGCGCCTGCCTGTCGCGGACGTCGGCGTTGACCGAGGTCCGGCCGTACGGGTCGTCCAGGGACTGCCGCGAGGCCTTGCGGGCCGCCCGCTTGCGCTCCCGCAGCGAGACCGGCACCGCCCACAGCTGGAAGGTGGCGCCGTCCCGGGCGATCAGCTCGGTGGAGTACCCGGCGCGCACGTCGGCGACCGCGCTCCACGGCAGCTCGACCGTCCGGAACGGGTTGCGGATCCGGATCCGCGTGTCGTTCGCGAACACCGCGGGCCGCAGCGTGAACGCCACGATCAGCGGCACGGCGGTCAGCAGCCCGGCGAGCGCCACCCACGGCACCCGGCCGTCCCCCTGGAACATGGCATCACCGGCGAGCCAGGCGACCAGCAGAAGCAGCAGGACACCGCAGACCAGCCCGGCGCCCGACCGGTAGGTCCGGTCGGCATAGGTCGGCTCTGCGGGGGGTGTGGGGCTCGTCATAGGGCCGATTCTGCCTGACCGGAGCCCACGACGGCGGGGCGGCCGTGCGCCCGGCGCACGCCGCTCGGCGAATACGCACAGTCGGCCGGGTCCCCTGTACAGGTCGCTACGCGCGTAGATATGCTCATCTGGTGACCATGCCCACCACTGCTCCCGCATTCTCCGACGCGACCGCGTCCGACAGTGCGCTGCGCCGCTTCCTGTTCGGGCTGCCCGGCGTCGACGCCGTCGGCCTCGAAGCGCGCGCCGCGTCCCTCGGAACCCGTTCGATCAAGACGACGGCCAAGGCGTACGCCATCGATCTCGCCATCTCGATGATCGACCTGACGACGCTGGAAGGCGCGGACACCCCGGGCAAGGTCCGGGCACTCGCCGCCAAGGCCGTCAACCCCGACCCCACCGACCGCACGGCTCCGCGCACCGCGGCGGTCTGCGTCTACCCCGACATGGCGGCGACCGCCGTCGCCGCGCTGGCGGGTTCCGGAGTGAAGGTGGCGTCCGTCGCGACGGCCTTCCCCGCCGGACGCGCCGCGCTGGACGTCAAGCTCGCGGACGTCCGCGACGCCGTGGCGGCCGGGGCCGACGAGATCGACATGGTGATCGACCGCGGCGCCTTCCTCTCCGGCCGTTTCCTGAAGGTGTACGAGGAGATCCTCGCCGTGAAGGCGGAGTGCGGCTCCGCGCGCCTGAAGGTGATCTTCGAGACCGGCGAGCTGTCCACGTACGACAACATCCGCCGCGCCTCCTGGCTCGGGATGCTGGCGGGCGCGGACTTCATCAAGACGTCGACCGGCAAGGTCGGGGTCAACGCCACCCCGGCGAACACGCTCCTCATGCTGGAGGCCGTGCGCGACTTCCGGGCGCAGACCGGCGTACAGATCGGCGTGAAGCCCGCCGGTGGCATCCGCACCTCCAAGGACGCCATCAAGTTCCTGGTGCTGGTGAACGAGACCGCGGGCGAGGACTGGCTGGACAACCACTGGTTCCGGTTCGGCGCCTCCAGCCTGCTCAACGACCTGCTGATGCAGCGCCAGAAGCTCAGCACCGGCCGTTACTCCGGCCCCGATTACGTGACGGTGGACTGATCCCCATGGCATCTGCATTCGAGTACGCACCGGCGCCGGAATCCCGTTCCGTCGTCGACATCGCTCCGTCGTACGGCCTGTTCATCGACGGTGAGTTCACCGAGGCCGCCGACGGCAAGGTCTTCAAGACCGTCTCGCCGAGCAGCGAGGAGGTGCTCTCCGAGGTCGCGCAGGCGGGCGAGGCGGACGTCGACCGGGCCGTCAAGGCGGCCCGCAGGGCGTTCGAGAAGTGGTCCGCGCTGCCCGGCTCCGAGCGCGCCAAGTACCTGTTCCGGATCGCCCGGATCATCCAGGAGCGCAGCCGCGAGCTCGCCGTCCTCGAAACCCTCGACAACGGCAAGCCGATCAAGGAGACCCGCGACGCGGACCTCCCCCTGGTCGCGGCGCACTTCTTCTACTACGCGGGCTGGGCCGACAAGCTGGACCACGCGGGCTACGGCGCGAACCCGCGCCCGCTCGGCGTGGCCGGCCAGATCATCCCGTGGAACTTCCCGCTGCTGATGCTCGCGTGGAAGATCGCCCCGGCGCTCGCCACCGGCAACACGGTGGTCCTGAAGCCCGCCGAGACGACCCCGCTCTCCGCGCTCTTCTTCGCGGACATCTGCCGCCAGGCGGGGCTCCCCAAGGGCGTCGTCAACATCCTCACGGGCTACGGCGACGCGGGCGCCGCCCTCGTCGGGCACCCGGACGTCAACAAGGTCGCCTTCACCGGCTCGACCGCGGTCGGCAAGGCCATCGCCCGCCAGATCGCCGGTACGGACAAGCGGGCCACCCTGGAACTGGGCGGCAAGGGCGCCAACATCGTCTTCGACGACGCCCCGATCGACCAGGCCGTCGAGGGCATCGTCACCGGGATCTTCTTCAACCAGGGCCAGGTCTGCTGCGCGGGCTCCCGGCTCCTCGTGCAGGAGTCGATCCAGGACGAGCTGCTGGACTCCCTGAAGCGCCGGCTGTCCACGCTGCGCCTGGGCGACCCGCTGGACAAGAACACCGACATCGGTGCGATCAACTCCCAGGAGCAGCTCGCCCGGATCACCTCGCTCGTCGAGACGGGCGAGGCGGAGGGCGCCGAGCGCTGGTCCGCCCCCTGCGAGCTCCCCTCGGCCGGCTACTGGTTCGCGCCGACGCTGTTCACCGGCGTCACCCAGGCGCACACCGTCGCCCGCGACGAGATCTTCGGCCCCGTGCTGTCCGTCCTCTCCTTCCGCACCCCGGACGAGGCGGTCGCCAAGGCCAACAACAGTCAGTACGGCCTCTCGGCCGGCATCTGGACGGAGAAGGGCTCCCGCATCCTCGCGGTGGCGGGCAAGCTCCGGGCGGGCGTCGTCTGGGCCAACACGTTCAACAAGTTCGACCCGACGTCGCCGTTCGGCGGCTACAAGGAGTCGGGCTTCGGCCGCGAGGGCGGCCGCCACGGCCTGGAGGCATACCTCGATGTCCGATAACCGTCTGAGTGTCTTCAAGACCTACAAGCTGTACGTCGGGGGCAAGTTCCCCCGCTCCGAGAGCGGCCGGGTGTACGAGGTGACGGACTCCAAGGGCAACTGGCTGGCGAACGCCCCACAGTCCTCCCGCAAGGACGCCCGCGACGCGGTCGTGGCCGCCCGCAAGGCGTTCGGTGGCTGGTCGGGCGCGACCGCGTACAACCGCGGCCAGGTCCTCTACCGCGTCGCCGAGATGCTGGAGGGCCGCAGGGACCAGTTCGTACGGGAAGTGGCGGACGCGGAGGGCCTGTCGAAGTCCAAGGCGGCGGCCGTCGTGGACGCGGCCGTCGACCGCTGGGTCTGGTACGCGGGCTGGACCGACAAGATCGGCCAGATCGTCGGCGGGGCGAACCCGGTGGCCGGCCCGTTCTTCAACCTCTCCACCCCCGAGCCGACGGGTGTGGTGACGGTCCTCGCACCGCGGAAGTCGTCGTTCCTGGGGCTGATCTCGGTGATCGCCCCGGTGATCGCGACCGGCAACACCGCGGTGGTCATCGCCTCGGCCGACGCACCGCTGCCCGCGCTCTCCCTGGGCGAGGTGCTGGCCACCTCCGACCTGCCCGGCGGTGTGGTGAACATCCTGTCCGGGCGGACCGCGGAGCTCGCGGCCCCGCTCGCCTCCCACCAGGACGTCAACGCGATCGACCTGACGGGCGCCGACCCGGCGCTGGCGAAGGAGCTGGAGATCGCGGCGGCGGACAACCTGAAGCGGGTACTGCGTCCCCAGCCTGTGGACGCGGACGGCGACGGCGCCTCCACCGACTGGTCGGCCGACCCCGGTACGCACCGGCTGACGGCCTTCCTGGAGACCAAGACGGTGTGGCACCCCACGGGTTCCCTGGGCGCCTCCGGCTCCTCGTACTGACCCGCCGCACTCCCGGTACGCACTCCCGCAGGGCCGCCCCTCACCCGAGGGGTGGCCCTGCGCCGCGCCGTCGGCCGCGATCAGCCGTCGGCCGGCCCGTGATCAGCCGGTGATGAACCCGGTGACCTCGCCCACCACGGGCAGATCGTTCAGCGCGCCGCCGCTGGTCAGCGGGTCGGTGACGACAGCCGTGGTCACCGGCGCGAAGTCGGCGATCTGGGTGCCCACGGCGTTGTCCAGCGGGTCCACTCCGGTCCCGGCCAGCGGGTCGAGCTGAAGATCCGTGATGGGCGCGACGGCCCCGGCGAGCGAGTACCCGAGCGCCCCGGTCAGCGCGGGCGCGGCGGCGTCGGTGATCGCCCCGAAGGTGCTGTCGGCCTCGCTGGCGGGGGCGGAGGGCGGCGGTGCCGCCTGGGCGGCCGTGGCTCCGGCGCCGAGTGCGGCGCCCATCGCGGTGATGGTCAGACCGGCGCGCAGCAGAACGCGACGTGCGGGCTTGCGTGCATGAAGTCCCATGATTTTCCCACCTGATCGAGTCCGGATGTGTGATCGTCCGTGCGCGCAGAGTAGTTGAGGTGTGATGCTCGATACCAACAAGACCTCCGAGGGATCCCCTACGCGGGTCAATGCCTCACACTTCTGTTCTGTGAGTTCCCAACCGATCCCGACCCGCGTCGTGCTGCTCGCGGGCCCCTCCGGCTCCGGAAAGTCGTCCCTCGCCGCCCGCACCGGTCTGCCGGTGCTGCGTCTGGACGACTTCTACAAGGAGGGTGACGACCCCTCGCTGCCCCAGGTCCCGGGCAGCCCGGACATCGACTGGGACTCCGCGCAGTCCTGGGACGCGGACGCGGCGGTGACCGCCATCACGGAGCTGTGCCGCACGGGCCGCACGGAAGTGCCGGTGTACGACATCGCCACCAGCGCCCGCACGGACCAGGAGGCGTTCCACATAGAGCGTTCGCCCCTGTTCGTGGCCGAGGGCATCTTCGCGGCGGACATCGTCGGACGCTGCCAGGAGCTGGGGCTGCTGGCCGACGCGCTGTGCCTGCGCGGCCGTCCGTCGACGACCTTCCGGCGACGGCTGCTGCGGGATCTGCGCGAGGGACGCAAGTCGGTGCCGTTCCTGGTGCGGCGCGGGTGGCGTCTGATGCGGGCCGAGCGGCGCATCGTGGCCCGGCAGGCGGCACTGGGCGCGTATCCGTGCGGCAAGGACGAGGCCCTGGGCCGGCTGGCCGCGGCGGCTGCGGGCCGCTGCCGACGCGGAGCGTCCGCGGGAAGGTGAAGCGCGTCAGGGCGTCCGCGGGAAGGTGAAGCACCGCGGGGCGTCCGCGGGGGCCCCTCCGCGCCGCACTCGCGGCAGCCTCCTGGTCAGGCGCCGCTCTGCGCGGGACGGTCCCGGTGCACCGCATCGGCGGCGGGACACGCGAACGGGGCCGGACAGGACCCCCCGGCCCGTCCGACCCCGCTGCGTTCCCCGTACCGTCGCCTCCCCCGAAGCGCCGGCCTGTTCCCCCGTGTCCCCCGTATCCCCGTACCGTCGCCTCCCCCGAAGCGCCGGCCGTTTCCCCCGTATCCCCGTGTCCCCCGTTGCCTCAGGCCACCAGCTCGCCGAAGGACTCTTCCTCGTCACGGCCGAAGCTGAGGACCTCGTCCTCGCGCAGCCGGCGGAGCGACCGCCAGATGCTCGACTTCACCGTGCCGACACTGATGTCGAGGATCGACGCGATCTCCGGATCGGTGCGGCCCTCGTAGTACCGCAGGACCAGCATCGTGCGCTGGAGTTCCGGCAGCCGTGCGAGCGCCTGCCAGAGCACCGCACGCAGTTCCGTTCCGCGCATCGCGTCCGTGTCGCCCACCGTCTCCGGCAGCTCCTCGGTCGGATACTCGTTGAGCTTGCGCCTGCGCCAGGCGCTGATGTGCAGATTGGTCATGGTGCGGCGGAGATACCCGCCGACCGCCGCCTTGTCGCTGATCCTGTCCCACGCCCGGTACGTCGAGAAGAGGGCGCTCTGCAGCAGATCCTCGGCCTCGAACCGGTCGCCGGTCAGGTGATAGGCGGTTGCGTACAGGGAGGCGCGGCGCTCCCGGACGTAGGCCGTGAACGCCGCTTCGGCGTCCTCGGTCTCCGCCGCGGTCTTCCGCTCCCCCGTGACCTCCCCGTACGCGGTTCCCCCGTGCTTTCCCCCGTTGGCCCCGATGGGCGCGTCAACAACCGTTATGTACGACGGATGCTGACGCCCGGTGCCGCGAACGCACCCCCGCCCTCCCCCGAGCTCTCGACTCCGCTCGACCAGGGAGGTACCCCCTGTTGCACCGGACTTCTCCAGGCTCCGGCCGACGTCGTGGAGACGCGTGACAACTGCGCTTGAGCTGGTGCTGTGCAGTGCGTTCATCTCGCGCCCCCTCATCGGTGGAGTCCGTTCGTTCCCTGTGCCAACGAGCTTGCCCGGCCAGTTTCATCACGTTGTCCTGCGACTGTCACAGGGCTGTCACAGGGCCTGTTGGGCCGTGTCGGAACGATGGGAGGACTCCAACTGTCGAACTGAGGCGCCACCATGGGTCAGAATGACCCACGTGCCTTTCCTGTTGCTGATCGAGGACGACGACGCCATCCGCACGGCCCTCGAACTCTCGCTGTCACGCCAGGGCCACCGTGTGGCCACCGCGGCGACGGGAGAGGACGGCCTGAACCTGCTGCGGGAGCAGCGGCCCGACCTGGTCGTGCTGGATGTGATGCTGCCCGGGATCGACGGTTTCGAGGTGTGCCGGCGTATCCGCCGCACCGACCAACTGCCGATCATTCTGCTGACCGCGCGCAGCGACGACATCGACGTCGTGGTGGGACTGGAGTCCGGCGCGGACGACTATGTGGTGAAACCCGTACAGGGCCGGGTGCTGGACGCCCGTATCCGTGCGGTGCTGCGCCGGGGCGAGCGCGAGTCCACCGACTCGGCGACCTTCGGGACCGTGGTCATCGACCGTTCCGCGATGACGGTCACCAAGGACGGTGAGGATCTTCAGCTCACGCCGACCGAGCTGCGGCTCCTGCTGGAGCTGAGCCGCCGGCCCGGCCAGGCGCTGTCCCGGCAGCAGTTGCTGCGGCTGGTCTGGGAGCACGACTATCTCGGTGACTCCCGGCTGGTGGACGCCTGTGTGCAGCGGCTGCGCGCGAAGGTGGAGGACGTGCCGTCCTCGCCGACCCTGATCCGTACGGTGCGGGGAGTGGGCTACCGGCTGGACTCGCCTCAGTGAGTGAATCCGCAAAACGGTCACTCCGCGCGGGTCTTCGGTGGACCAGTCTGCGGCTGCGGCTCGTCGTCGTGTTCGCCGTGGTCGCGCTGACCGCCGCGGTGTCCGCGTCGGGGATCGCCTACTGGCTGAACCGCGAGGCGGTGCTGAACCGCACCCAGGACACGGCGCTCGGGGACTTCCGGCGGCAGATGCAGAGCACGGCGGCCACGCTGCCGGTGCGGCCCACCAAGGACGATCTGCAGAGCGCCGCCGTACGGATGGCGAGCAGCAGTCCGGGCTACAGCGTGCTGCTGGTGGACGAGCGCGACAGCGGCAAGCCGATCGTGGGCTACTCCGATCTGGACACGTTCACCCGGGTCAGTGTGCCGGACTCGCTGCAGAAGCAGGTGAGCCGGAAGCAGCAGCTGACGTCGGGCAACAAGTTTGAGTACCACCTGTTCTGGCAGCGTACGAAGATCGCGGGCAAGCCGTATCTGGTGGCCGGTACGAAGATCATCGGCGGCGGTCCGACGGGGTACATGCTGAAGTCGCTCGACCAGGAGCGTGCGGATCTGAACTCGCTGGCCTGGTCGCTGGGGATCGCCACCGGTCTGGCGCTGGTCGGTTCGGCACTGCTCGCGCAGGCGGCGGCGACGACCGTGCTGCGGCCCGTGCAGCGGCTCGGTGACGCGGCCCGCAAGCTCGGCGAGGGCAAGCTCGACACCCGGCTCGTGGTCTCCGGTACGGACGAGCTGGCCGATCTGTCCCGTACGTTCAACAGGACCGCGCATTCGCTGGAGAAGAAGGTCGCGGACATGACCGCGCGGGAGGAGGCGAGCCGCCGCTTCGTCGCCGACATGTCCCATGAGCTGCGGACCCCGCTGACCGCGATCACCGCGGTGGCGGAGGTGCTGGAGGACGAGGCCGACAGCCTCGACCCGATGATCGCGCCCGCCGTACATCTGGTGGTGAGCGAGACCCGGCGGCTGAACGACCTGGTGGAGAATCTGATGGAGGTCACCCGGTTCGACGCGGGTACGGCCCGGCTCGTCCTGGACACGGTCGATGTCGCCGACCAGGTCACCGCGTGCATCGACGCCCGTGCCTGGCTGGACGCGGTGGATCTGGACGCGGAGCGCGGCATGATGGTGCGGCTCGATCCGCGTCGCCTCGATGTGATCCTGGCGAATCTGATCGGCAACGCGCTCAAGCACGGCGGTTCGCCGGTGCGGGTGGCGGTGCGGACCGAGGGCGAGGAACTGGTCATCGAGGTGCGCGACCACGGCCCCGGCATCCCACAGGACGTCCTGCCGCATGTCTTCGACCGGTTCTACAAGGCCAGCGCCTCCCGGCCGCGCTCCGAGGGCAGTGGCCTCGGGCTGTCCATCGCCATGGAGAATGCCCATATCCACGGTGGTGACATCACGGCCGCGAACTCTCCGGACGGTGACGGCGCCGTGTTCGTCCTCAGACTGCCGCGCGACGCGGAGGAGCTCGCCGGGCCCGACCGGTCCCTCGGGGCCGACGGGACCGGAACCGACACACACGGCGCGCAAGGCCGGAACGAGGAGGGTGAGGCGACGTGAGGCGCAGCGAGCGCACGTCCCGTGCACCCCGCACGGGGCGCACGGGCGGCCCGCGGCGGCCCGCCGTCGTGCTGGCCGCCGCCCTGGCCGGGGTGGCCCTGCTCTCCGGCTGCGGAATCCGGACCACGTCGGTGCCGGTGGACGCCGGGGCGGCACCGTCGCGGGTGCCGTGCCGCCTCTCCTCGCCGGACTCCGCCACGAAGGCGCTGGACGGCATCGAGGTCGACGTCTATCTGGTGTGCGCCTCGCAGCTGGTGACGGTCGACCGCACCGTGCCGGTCCCCGCGACGACGTCCGACCGTCTGCTGGTCGCGCGGGCCCTCCTGGACGAGGTGCGGTCCCCGCCGCCCGCCGACGAGCGCCGGGCCGGGTTCTCCACTGCGGTGCCGACGAGCCTGCGGGTCACCGAGGGGCACAAGAGCGACCCGCAGGGCACGCTGAGGCTCAGTACGCAGCCCGAGGACCTGTCGGCGGAGGCGCTGGCCCAGCTCGTCTGCACGTACGCGGAGAGCGACGTGCTCGTCTCCGCGGGCACCGTCGTCCTGGGCGGCCCCGGGAACTACGCGCCGCGGGGCTATCTGTGCACGACGGAGACGAAGGCGCGGCCTCAGGCCGTACCGACGCTCGGCGCGGTCGAACTGCGCTGAGCCACCTCCGGCCGAGCGCCCCGAGCGGACGCGTCGGAGCTGACCGAGCCCGGTGCGGTCGAGCGGGCGCGGTCGGGGCGATCGGGGGCGCGGACCGCTCGCCGTCGCGCCGGGCGCACCTTCCTGCGGTCGCGCGGAACCGATCCTGCCGGTCGTGGCGTCTTGGTGGACGTGCGTCAAGGTTCGGGCGGCCAGACCGTCATCCGCTTCCGCGCGTCGGGGGTCTCTCTCCTCTTCGCGCATCTGCTGCTCGTCGCGTGGCTGACTCTGCGCCCGCTGGATGTGCCCTGGATGACGGCCGCGAATTTCGAGCCGTTGGCCGGTATCAGGGCAGATCTGGCTCTCGGCCCGGTCGAGGCGGCCCGCCGTATCGGTGAGGGGCTGCTCCTGCTGGCCCCACTGGGTGTGCTGCTGCCGTTGGCCGGGGGGCGGCTCTTCGTCTCCCCGTGGGTCTCGCTGGTGCGCACGGTCGCCGCCGGTGCCCTGATCTCGCTGGCCATCGAGCTGGCGCAGACCGCCGTGCCCGGACAGGTGGTGGACATCGACTCGCTGCTGCTGAACACCGCCGGGGTGGGACTGGCCCATCTGCTGGTCGTCCCGGTGTGCCGGGCCCGGCTGCGCCGCCGCGAACAGCCGGGGGTACGAGACGCCCCCCGCCTCAGGGACGAGGCCCCTGGGGGCCCGACCCCGACGATTCCCAGGGTCGGCATCGCACCGTAGAGCGATGCTCCGTACCGCTTCGCCGAGCCACTATGGATACATCGGGAGCCACCCACCGCTCCCCCGGAACGGTTCACGAAGGAGCCCACCATGGCCGCACTTGCCCGCCCCCGCGAAGGACGCATGATCGGTGGAGTGTGCGCAGCGCTGGCACGGCGCTTCGGCATCTCCGCAGGGACGATGCGCATCATCTTCGTCGCCTCGTGTCTGCTCCCCGGCCCGCAGTTCCTGCTGTACCTGGCGCTGTGGGCGCTACTGCCGTCGGAGAAGTCCGCCACGTCCGCGACGGCCTGGTGACGCGCGGACCACGGGGAGCACGCGCAGTGGGGCACACACCCGGACCGGGTGGGTGCCCCACTGGCATGTGCGGTGGTGTGCCGCGGGGGTGGTGATCAGCCGCCGAGCGGGATCCCGTTCGCCGACAGGCCCTTGGTGGGCAGGCCGCCGAGCAGGCCGGTGACGGGGGCGACGGCGTCGGTGGCCTCGCCGCCGAGGACCTTGTTCGCGGTCTCCTGGACCAGCAGGGACTTGGCGACGGTGTCCAGGGCGCTGGTGGAGACGGGGAGCGCACCGGCGACGGCGTCGACCGGCAGCGCGGTGACGGCGGAGGCACTGCCGGCGGCGGCAGCGGCGAAAGCGGCACCGAGGGCGGCGACGCCGAGAGTCCTGGCAGCAGACTTCTTCATGAGAATTCGTCCTTGGGGAAGGGGATGTGAGCGGCTTCGCAACGTAGCCAGCTCATTACCTGTTCCGCAAACATGGCGACACACGAAAAACGGCCGGGACACGAAGACCCCGGCCGTTCCCCCTGAGCTGCTCTCAGCCCACCGGGGACGAAGAACCGCTGGTCGCGGCGGTCTGCCGGAACAGCCATTCGGACTTCAGTTCCGCGTATCCGGGCTTGACGACGTCGTTGATCATCGCCAGACGTTCATCGAAAGGAATGAACGCTGATTTCATCGCATTGACTGTGAACCACTGCATGTCGTCGAGCGTGTATCCGAAAGTCTCGATCAGCCTCTCGAATTCCCCGCTCATGCTCGTCCCGCTCATCAGCCGGTTGTCCGTATTCACCGTGGCGCGGAAATGCAGCTTCCGCAGCAGCCCGATGGGGTGCTCGGCGTAGGAGTCGGCGGCGCCGGTCTGGAGGTTGGAGGTCGGGCACAGCTCCAGCGGGATGCGCTTGTCGCGTACGTAGGAGGCGAGCCGGCCCAGCGTCACGGTGCCGTCATCGGCGACCTCGATGTCGTCGATGATGCGGACGCCGTGACCGAGGCGGTCGGCGCCGCACCACTGGAGGGCCTGCCAGATCGACGGGAGCCCGAACGCCTCGCCCGCGTGGATGGTGAAGTGGTTGTTCTCGCGCTTGAGGTACTCGAACGCGTCGAGGTGCCGGGTGGGCGGGTAGCCCGCCTCGGCGCCCGCGATGTCGAAGCCGGCGACGCCCAGGTCGCGGTAGCGGTTGGCGAGTTCGGCGATCTCCAGGGCGCGGGCGGCGTGCCGCATCGCGGTGAGGAGCGCGCCGACGCGGATGCGGTGGCCGTTCGCGCGGGCCCGGCGCTCGCCCTCGCGGAAGCCCTCGTTGACCGCTTCGACGACCTCTTCGAGGGTCAGTCCGCCGGTCAGGTGCTGCTCGGGGGCGTAGCGCACCTCGGCGTAGACGACGCCGTCCTCGGCGAGGTCCTCGGCGCACTCGGCGGCCACCCGGAACAGGGCCTCACGGGTCTGCATGACGGCGCAGGTGTGGGCGAATGTCTCCAGGTAGCGCTCCAGCGAACCGGAGTCGGCCGCCTCGCGGAACCAGACGCCGAGCTTGTCGGGCTCGGTCTCGGGAAGGTCGTCGTAGCCCTGCTCGCGCGCCAGGTCCACGATCGTGCCGGGGCGCAGGCCACCGTCGAGGTGGTCGTGGAGGAGCACCTTGGGGGCACGCCGGATCTGGTCGGAATCAGGGACATTCAGGGTCTGGCTCGTCATCTTGGCACTCTAGCGCCTACGCGCGTAGAGCGCTTCGTCGATGCGTAACAGTGACCGCGAAGTCGGGTGGAGTACACCTCTCCTTCTGAGACTGTTCTGTCATGGCACAGCGCGCACTTCCCCTGCCTGCTGCGAGGCTGGGACGGGCCGTCCTCACGGCCGGAGCACCACCCGAGGTCAGCGGCGTCGTTCTGCTGCTCCCGGACGGCAGGGCGGACTCGCCCCGCCGTCCTTCCGCCTGGTCGTACGCGGTCCAGCTGCCGTTCGCCCGGACCCTGGCCCGCGCGGGCCGGGACGACGGTCTCGCGGTGCATGTCCTGCGCTACCGCGCGCGCGGCTGGAACGGTGACGCGGCCCCGGCAGCGGACGCCGAGTGGGCGGCCGACGAGGCCGTACGGCGCTACGGCGACGTCCCCGTCTGCCTCGTCGGCCACGGCATGGGCGGCCGGGCCGCGCTGCGGGCCGGCGGGCACACCGCCGTGACGTCCGTGCTGGCGATGGCCCCCTGGCTGCCGGAGCACGCCCCGGACGAGCCCGATCCGGAGCCGGTGAAGCAACTGGTGGGGCGGCGGGTGCTGATCGTGCACGGCACGAACGACGCGCACACGGACCCGGAGCTGTCGTACCGGCTGGCCGAGCGGGCCAAGAAGTCCAACCGGGACACCTGCCGCTTCGAGGTCCACTCCGACGGGCACGCGCTGCGCCAGCACCGGTCCGAAGTGGAGGCACTGGCCGCCGACTTCGTCCGGGGATCGCTGTTCGCCCGGTCCTACGCCCGGCCGGTGGCCGACGCGCTGGCGGCCCCGCCGCCGCTGGGGCTGCGGATGCCGCTGGCCGCCGGGTTCGGCCGCTCGCTGCGCCCGTAGCGCCGGTCGGTCCGGGAGCCGCCCGCGCCCGTAGCGCCGCCCGGTCCGGGAGCCGGCCGCGCCCGCCCTGCCGGTCAGTCCGGGAGCAGGTGGCCCCGACGGGAGAGCAGGAAGCGCTTGAAGGCGGCGACGGGCGGGGTGTCCGGGTGGCCGTCCAGCCAGGCGACGCCGATCTCCCGGGCCGCCCGCGGGGCGGTGACGGTCAGCTCGACGACACCGGGCCGGGCCACCGCGGGGGGCGGCAGGAGAGCCACCCCGAGTCCCGCCGCGACCAGACCGCGCAGGGTCTCGGCCTCCTCGCCCTCGAAGGCGACCCGCGGGGTGAAGCCCGCCTCCGCGCAGAGGTCGTCGGTGATCCGCCGCAGGCCGTAGCCCGGTTCGAGGGTGACGAAGAATTCGTCGGCGGCCTCCGCGAGGCGGACGCGGCGGCGGCCCGCGAGGCGGTGGTCGTCGGGGACCACCAGGCGCAGCCGCTGCTCGTCGAGGCGGCGGGCGACCAGGTCCGGGGCGTCGGGGACGGGTGAGGTGAGGCAGAGGTCGAGGCCGCCCGCGCGCAGGCGCTCGATCATCGCCTCGCCGTAGTTCTGGACGAGCTGGAAGCGGACCTTGGGGTGGTCGACGCGGAAGGCCCGGATCAGGGCGGGCACGGTCTCGGAGCCCATGGTGTGCAGGAAGCCGAAGGCGACCTTGCCCGCGCTGGGGTCGGCGTCCGCCCGTACGGAGTCGGCGGCCTTCTCCACCTCGGCCAGCGCCCGCTCCGCCGAGCCCAGGAAGGTGCGGCCCGCCGGGGTGAGCGAGACGGTACGGCCCCTGCGGGCGAACAGGGCGACGCCCAGATCCTGTTCGAGTCTGACCATGGCCCGCGAGAGCGTCGACTGCGGGACTCCCAGCTCGTGCGCGGCGCGGGTGACGTGCTCGTGACGGGCCACCGCCGCGAAGTACGCGAGCCTCGGCGCGAGTACCGCGCGGATGTCTTCTTCGTAACTGCTCGGTGACAGCCGAGGCTGTGAGCTGCGTTCATGCACCATGGGAACGATTATGACGAGTTCGTGCATTGGACGCATGAAACGCGGAAGCCTACTTTCGACGTATGCCTCCTGCCAGTACCGGGGCATCCACCCTCGCCGTGGATGCCTCAGCCGCGCCGTCCCCCCTCTCCACCACCGACGCCACCACGCGTCTTGAGCCCGGCCGCCCCGGCTACCGCCGGATGAGCTTCGCGCTCTTCGCCGCCGGGATCGCGACGTTCGCCCTCCTCTACTCCACCCAGGCACTGCTGCCCGCCGTCTCCGCCTCCTTCGGCGCCACGGCGGGACAGGCGAGCTGGACGGTCTCCGCGGCGACCGGGGCGCTGGCCCTGTGCGTCCTGCCGCTGAGCGCGCTCTCCGAGCGGTTCGGGCGGCGGCAGATGATGACCGCCTCGCTGACGGTCGCCGTACTGGTGGGTCTGCTCATCCCGTTCGCCCCGTCGCTCGGCTGGCTGATCGCGCTGCGGGCCGTGCAGGGAGCCGCGCTCGCCGGGCTGCCGGCCTCCGCGATGGCGTATCTGGCCGAGGAGGTGCGGCCCAAGGCGCTGGTCGCCGCGATCGGGCTGTTCGTGGCGGGCAACAGCATCGGCGGCATGAGCGGCCGCATCCTCACCGGCTGGGTCGCCCAGCTGTGGGGCTGGCGGGCCGCGCTCTTCTCCGTGGGGCTGCTCGCCGTGGCCTGCGCGGTCGTCTTCCACTTCATGATCCCCAAGGCCCGGCACTTCACGCCCGGCTCGCTGAACCCGAAGGCCCTGGCGAAGACCGTCGGCGGGCACCTCGCCGATCCGCTGCTGCGCCGCCTGTACGCGATCGGCGCCCTGTTCATGACGGTGTTCGGCGCGGTCTACACCGTGATCGGCTACCGGCTGGTCGAGGCCCCGTTCAGCCTCCCGCAGGGCATCGTCGGCTCGATCTTCCTGGTCTACCTGGTCGGCACGGTCTCCTCCGCCGCGGCCGGACAACTGGTCGCCCGGCTCGGCCGCCGGGGAGCGCTCTACCTCGCCGTCTCCACCACGGCCGCCGGTCTGCTGCTCTCGCTGGCCGGCCAACTGCCCGCCGTGCTGCTGGGCCTGGTGCTGATCACGGCCGGGTTCTTCGCCGGGCACGCGGTCGCCTCGTCCTCGGTGAGCCGTACGGCCACCACGGGCCGCGCCCAGGCATCCGCGCTCTACCAGTCCGCGTACTACCTGGGCTCCAGCGCGGGCGGCACGCTCGGTGCGGTCGCCTTCCACGCCGGGGGCTGGGCGGGGACGGTGGCGCTGGGGCTGCTCGCGGTCCTCGGCGTCGTATCGATCACGCTGTACGGGACCCGGGTCGCGCGGGCCGAGCGGCGCGCGCTCGTCCCCGCCACGCGCTGAGCGGCCCGTCGAACCCGCAGAACCCGCTGACCCCGCTGAACCAAGGGCGGCGCGAACCGGCCGGACCCGAACCGGTACGCGATCGCGAGGTCACCCCGCGCAACCTCCACTCCCCTTCGCGCGTCCTAGCAGACGAGACCGACGTACTGCCTGCGAAGGGGAGTTGGCGTACATGAGAGTCACACCGAAGATGCCTGCCGTGCGGCTGCGGCGCGGGGTCGCGCTGTCCGTCGCCGGACTGGTGGCGGCGCCCGCGCTGGTCCTGGGCACCGGCACCGCCGCCCAGGCGGCGTCCTGCACGAAGTCCACCGGGCCGTACCAGAAGAAGGTGGAGAAGTTTCTGAAGCGGCCCGTCGACGGCAAGCAGTCGACGGCCGACTGCAAGGCCACCCAGAAGTTCCAGAAGGCCCACGGGATCACGCCCACCATCGGGTACGCGGGGCCGCTCACCTGGCGCACCATGAACACGATGCTCGACCAGAAGGCCGCCGGGAAGAATCCCAACAAGGCGAAGAAGTGTCCCACCGACAAGGGGCGCGTCGCGTGCGTGGACCTGACGCGGCAGCTGAGCTGGATCCAGGACGGCAAGAAGCTGAAGTTCGGTCCGGTGCCGGTGCGGACCGGGCGCGACGGAGCGGAGACGCGTACCGGCGCGAGCAAGGTGTACTGGCGCGACATCAAGCACTGGTCGACGATCTACAAGGTCTGGATGCCGTACTCCCAGTTCTTCGACGGCGGCCAGGCGTTCCACTCGGTCACCAAGTCCATGTACAACCCTCCGGGCTCGGGCGGCTGCGTCAACATGCGGCCCGCGGACGCGAAGTCGTACTGGAAGCTGCTGAAGAAGGGCGACGACGTCTTCGTGTACGGACGCAAGCCCGGAACGTGAGGGGCTTTGGTGCTTCCCACCCGATTGTCAGTGGCCTGCGGTAGCTTCCAGAGTGCTGGATGAGTGGTGTCACAGCGCAACAGGGGTGGAGCGATGAGCGATCTGACGAAGACGGCCACGGCGAGCGTCGACAGCCGTCTGGAAGGGCACCGGGTCGAGCTGACCGGCTACTGCTACCGGATGCTCGGCTCGGCCTTCGAGGCCGAGGACGCGGTCCAGGACACCCTGGTGAGGGCCTGGCGCAATTTCGACAAGTTCGAGGGCCGTTCCTCGCTGCGGTCCTGGCTCTACCGGATCGCGACGAACGTCTGTCTGGACATGCTGAACGCGGGCAACAAGCGGGCCAGGCCGGTGGATCTGAGCGGACCCACCCCGCTGGCCCGGGCGGCGCTCAACCCGCTGCCCGAGAACACCTGGCTGGAGCCGATGCCGGACGGCCGGATCCTGCCGTCGGTGGAAGATCCCGCGGAGGCCGCCGTGGCCCGGGAGTCGGTGCGCCTCGCGTTCGTCGCCGCGCTTCAGCATCTGCCCCCCAAGCAGCGGGCCGTGCTGATCCTGCGCGAGGTCCTCGCCTGGAAGGCGAGTGAGGTCGCCGAACTGCTCGACACCTCGGTCGCCTCGGTCAACAGCGCCCTCCAGCGGGCGCGGGCCACACTCACGGAGACCGAGGACCGGGCCGCGGACACCGCGAACCCGCTCGACGCGGAGCAGCAGAAGCTCCTCGAACGGTACGTGACGGCGTTCGAGGGCTACGACATGACGGCACTGACCGCGCTGCTCCACGAGGACGCCGTGATGACGATGCCGCCGTTCGATCTCTGGCTGAAGGGGCACGAGGACATCACGGGCTTCATGCTCTCCTTCGGCGCGAGCTGCGCGGGCTCCCGTCTGGTGGCGACCGAGGCCAACGGGACACCGGCGTTCGCGCACTACAAGCCGAACCCCGAGGGGCCCGGTTTCGTGCCGTGGGCGTTGCAGGTCATCGACATCACGGACGGCGCGATCTCCGGGATGCACTGCTTCCTGGACACCCCGCGCTGGTTCCCGCTGTTCGGGCTGCCCGACCACCTCCCCGCCGCTACGGCGTGAGCCGGCGCTCCGGCCGGGTGCGGCGGTACGGCCGGGGAGGGCGATACGCCCTGGTGGGCGGCTGGGCCGTGCTGGCGGCGGGCGGGTGGGGGCTGACCCAGTGGGTGGGTGAGCCGGCCGCGACGGGCGGGCCGGCCCCCCGGCCCTCCGCCGGTGCGGGCGCGGAACCGGGGCCGCAGCCGGAGCACTGGTACGACCACCTCTGCGACGACCCCGCCGCCGTCACCGCTGCCGACGCCGCCCGGCGACAGCGGGACCGCCTACGCGGTGACATGCGTGAGCACCGCCCCGGACTGAGCAGGAGACTCCTCAGGGCACGGACGGTCGGTGTGGCCCTGGAACCCGTTGCTCCGGGTCGTCCAGGGCCACCACATCGGCCAGCCCCACCAGGTGCAGCAGGGTCCGGACCTCCGGCGGTACCCGGCGCAGCCGTAGCCGTCTGCCGCCCGCCCTGCGTGCGACGAGCCCCAGCCGGGCCACCGCCTCGACCAGGGCCAGATCCGGCTGGACGACCCCGCCCACATCGCATTCCACCGCCTCGGCGGGGTCGAGGGAGGCGGCCTGCGGGCTCCGCAGCAGCGACTCCAGTTCCGCGCAGAGCCCCGGCACGGCGGACCGGGTGACGCGGCCCGCGACGACAAGAACGATCGGGTTCATGGCATCCACACCAAGCAGACCGGTGCGGCCGCCGAAACTCATCTGCGGCTGTCGAGAAATCGACGCTGCCGGACCGTGATTCCGCCCGTCCGCCCGCAGTTCCGCGCACTCACCCGCACATTTTTCGTCAACTCCTCACTCATGCACCACTTTCGTGAACCTGTGCGCACGGTTTCCCCTCTTGTTCCCTGAACCTGTGGGCATCGGCAGCACAGCGGTGCCCACAGACCAACGGTTCCCAGGAACCGCCTCATTCTCCAGGGGGAGAGTTGCGCAGACACGTGAAGAGCGCGTGTGTTTCGACGATCGCCGCGGCAGCAGCCGTGGCCATCGCGGCGGGGATGACCACGCCCGCCGCGGCACAGCCGGACAGGGCCGGTCCCGCCGGCTCCCGAGCCGGTGCCGCGGCCAGGGCGACGCACCATCTGACGCTCATCACCGGCGACCGGGTCACGGTCGACGCCAAGGGACGGGTCGTGGGCTTCGAGCCCGCGAAGGGGCGTGCCGGGATACCGGTCCAGAAGCGGATACGCGACGGGCACACGCTCGTCATACCCGCCGACGCCCACCGGCTGATCGCCTCCGGAAAGCTGGACCGACGGCTCTTCGACATCACGGAGCTGAACCGCCCCGAGAACCGCCGCGCCCAGCAGAAGGGCCTGCGGCTGATCGTCGGCTACCGGGGAGCGCAGGCGGCGGCCGCGAAGGCCGACGTGCGTGACGCGGGTGCCACCCGGGTCGGCCGGAGCCTGAAGTCGCTGAACGCGGAGTCGGTGACCACACCGAAGGGGGACGCCAAGGACATCTGGCAGGCCCTCACCAGCAAGCAGGCCCACAGCCCCCAGCGCACCACGGCGGCGGGCGTCGACCGGGTCTGGCTGGACGGGGTGCGCCGGGCGAGCCTGGACAAGAGCGTCGCCCAGATCGGCGCACCGGCCGCCTGGCAGGCCGGGTACACCGGCAAGGGCGTG
Organism: Streptomyces sp. TSRI0281; assembly: GCF_001905125.1. Lineage (GTDB taxonomy): Bacteria > Actinomycetota > Actinomycetes > Streptomycetales > Streptomycetaceae > Streptomyces. Next base: position 521,017 of record NZ_LWLE01000001.1, read on the forward strand.
AAGATCGCGGTCCTGGACACGGGTGTGGACCCCACGCACCCCGACCTCAAGAACCAGATCCTCGCGTCGAAGAACTTCACCGCTTCGCCCGACACCAAGGACCGGGTCGGGCACGGCACGCATGTGTCCTCGATCGCGGCCGGTACGGGCGCCAGGTCCGGCGGAAAGTTCAAGGGCGTGGCCCCGGACGCCAAGCTGCTCGAAGGCAAGGTCCTCGACGACGACGGCTTCGGCGACGACTCCGGCATCCTGGCCGGCATGGAGTGGGCGGTCGCGCAGGGCGCCGACATCGTCAACCTGAGCCTCGGCGGCGGCGACACCCCCGAGATCGACCCGCTCGAAGCGGCGGTCAACAAGCTGTCGGCCGAGAAGGGCGTCCTGTTCGCCATCGCGGCGGGCAACGAGGGCGACGGGGCGGGCACGGTGGGTTCGCCGGGCAGTGCGGACGCCGCGCTGACCGTCGGTGCCGTCGACGACAAGAACATGCTGGCGGACTTCTCCAGCCGCGGTCCGCGCATCGGCGACGGTGCCATCAAGCCCGATGTGACCGCCCCCGGAGTGGACATCACGGCGGCTGCCGCCCCCGGTTCGGCCATCGACCAGGAGGTCGGCCAGAACCCGCCCGGCTACCTGAGCATTTCCGGTACGTCGATGGCGACCCCGCATGTCGCGGGCGCCGCGGCGCTTCTCAAGCAGCAGCACCCGCAGTGGACGTACACCGAGCTGAAGGGCGCGCTGACGGCCTCCACGAAGCCGGGCGCGTACAACGCGTTCCAGCAGGGCTCGGGTCGGATCGCCGTCGACAAGGCGCTCGGCCAGAGCATCGTCGCCGACCCGGTCTCGGTGAGTTTCGGTGTGCAGGAGTGGCCGCACACCGATGACACCCCGGCCACGAAGAAGGTGACGTACCGCAACCTCGGTACGAGCGATGTCACGCTCGATCTGACGGTGGCGGGCACCGGGCCGAAGGGCAAGCCCGCTCCGGCCGGCTTCTTCGTCCTGGGCGCCGACAAGGTCACCGTCCCCGCGGGCGGCACCGCCGACGTGGAGCTGACGGCCGACACCCGGCTCGGCGGCGCGGAGAACGGCGCGTACTCCGCGTATGTCGTGGGCACCGGTGGCGGGCAGAGCGTCCGCACCGCGGCCGCGGTCGAGCGTGAGGGCGAGGCGTACGACGTCACGCTGAAGACCATCGGCCGCACCGGCGGGGCCCCCGCCTTCGCGGAGGTCGCTCTGGACGCGCTCGACGGCCTGGGGGCCTCGGTCGCCCCCGTGGTCACCGACGGAGTGGCCAAGGTGCGGCTGCCCAAGGGCACGTACGCGCTGAACGCCAACATCTACGCGAGCGAGAACCCCGAGGCCGGCGTCGACTGGCTCGCTCAGCCGAAGCTGAACGTCACCGGTGCCACCGCGGTCACGCTGGACGCCCGCACGGCGAAGCCGGTCTCCTTCACGCTGCCGGAGAAGGGCACCAAGGCCCAGGGCCTGTTGACCGAGTACACGGTCTCGACCAAGAACAGCGAGGCGAGCTTCGGCTGGATCCTGGGCGACACGAAGGGCTTCGGCACCGCCCACGTCGGTCCGCAGATCACCGACGGTTCGCTCTCCCAGAGCTGGACGGGCAACTGGACCAAGGGCGCGTCGAGCGAGTACAACATCGCGCTCGGCGGAAAGGTGAAGCAGCTCGCGACGGGCTACAGCCGTAAGTTCACGGCCGGTCAGTTCGCTACGCTGAAGGTGTCCATGGGGGTCGGCGCGGTCTCCAGGAAGACCGGCCAGATCTACGCGTGGGCCTCGCTGCCCGACAGTGAGCAGTTCTTCGGCAAAGCGGCCGAGCAGAAGCTGCCCGGTACCCGCACGGTCCGCGTCTCCACCCTCGACAAGGCCCGTTGGAGCTTCGACTTCCAGCAGGTCGGCGGGCACACCCCGGAAGACTTCCCGCTGACCGAGGCGTACTACATGGTCGGCGACGAGGCCGCGTACAAGGGCGGCAAGAGCTACACGAAGACCGTGAACACCGGGGTCTTCGGTCCCCTGCTGTCCTCGGAGTCGGGCATCTTCCGCAGCGGCAACGACATCGCCGCCGCCCTGCCGGTCCTGGCCGACGGCAAGGGCAACTACGGTTCGCCGGAGCTCTCCTCGGTGAAGACGGTCCTCTACCGCAACGGCAAGAAGATCGCCCAGAACGAGGACCCGCTGACGGGCGGCGAGTTCTTCAAGGTCCCCTCGGCCGCCGCCGACTACAGGCTCACCACCTCGGTGCGGCACAGCGCGAAGATCGGTGCGCTGTCCACCCGGATCGACGCGAGCTGGTCGTTCCGCTCCAAGAAGACGCCGGGCGCCCAGCTCCCGGCGTCCACCGTCCGCTTCAGCCCCGCGCTGGGCACGGACGGCCGGGCCAAGGCGGGCAAGGCCGTCCCGGTGCCGGTGAAGGTGCAGGGCTCGGCCGCCGGAAAGAACCTCAAGTCGCTCACGGTGTACGTGAGTTACAACGACGGCAAGACCTGGAAGAAGGTCACCGTCAAGAAGGGCAAGATCTCCGTGAAGAACCCGGCGAAGGGGAAGGCCATCTCCTTCAAGGCCAATGTCACGGACAAGAAGGGCAACAAGTCATCGGTGACGATCCACAGCGCGTACCTGGGCAAGTGACCCCGGACCGCAGGCGCTGAGGCCCCGCAGGGGCTGAGGCCCCGCAGGGGCTGACGCCCCGTACGACAGCGGCCCGCCGCACGGATCCTCAAGATCCGTGCGGCGGGCCGCGCGTGTTGTCCCGCCCGGTTACGCGATGCGCTCGCGCACCACGGGCAGCGGGGCGAACTCCGTACCGGCCGGGGCGATGTCGTACGCGTCGGGCAGGGCCTTCAGCGCGTAGTCGAACTTCTCCGGGGTGTCCGTGTGCAGCGTCAGCAGCGGCTGCCCCTCGGTCACGGTGTCGCCGGGCCTGGCGTGCAGCTCCACGCCCGCGCCCGCCTGCACCGGGTCCTCCTTGCGGGCCCGGCCAGCGCCGAGGCGCCAGGCGGCGACGCCGATGTCGTACGCGTCCAGGCGGGTCAGTACGCCGGTGGAGCGTGCGGTCACCACATGCTGCTCGCGGGCGACGGGGAGCGCGGCGTCCGGGTCGCCGCCCTGGGCGGAGATCATGCGGCGCCACACGTCCATCGCGGAGCCGTCGGCCAGGGCCTTCTCCGGGTCGGCGTCCTTGAGCCCGGCCGCGTCCAGCATCTCGCGGGCGAGCGCCAGGGTGAGGTCGATGACGTCCTGCGGACCGCCGCCGGCCAGGACCTCCACCGACTCCCGGACCTCCAGGGCGTTGCCCGCGGTGAGGCCGAGCGGGGTGGCCATGTCCGTGAGCAGCGCGACCGTCCGTACGCCGCTGTCGGTGCCGAGCGCGACCATGGTGGAGGCCAGCTCGCGGGCGTCCTCGATGGTCTTCATGAAGGCGCCGGAGCCGACCTTGACGTCCAGGACGAGGGCGCCGGTGCCCTCGGCGATCTTCTTGGACATGATCGAGCTGGCGATCAGCGGGATGGCCTCGACGGTGCCGGTGACATCGCGCAGCGCGTACAGCTTCTTGTCTGCGGGGGCGAGCCCGTCACCGGCGGCGCAGATGACCGCGCCGGTGGTGTCCAGGACGTGCCGCATCTCCTCGTTCGAGAGGTGGGCGCGCCAGCCGGGGATGGACTCCAGCTTGTCGAGGGTGCCGCCGGTGTGGCCGAGACCGCGACCGCTGAGCTGCGGTACGGCGGCGCCGCAGGCGGCGACCAGCGGGGCGAGCGGCAGCGTGATCTTGTCGCCGACGCCACCGGTGGAGTGCTTGTCGGTGGTGGGGCGGGAGAGTTCGGCGAAGCTCATCCGCTCGCCGGAGGCGATCATCGCGGCGGTCCAGCGGGCGATCTCGGTGCGGTTCATGCCGTTCAGCAGGATCGCCATGGCCAGCGCGGACATCTGCTCGTCGGCGACCGCGCCGCGGGTGTACGCGTCGATGACCCAGTCGATCTGCTCGGGGGTCAGCTCGCCTCGGTCCCGCTTGGTGCGGATGACGGAGATGGCGTCCATGGTCTGGAGTCCTTCCGGCCGTGTTGCTCGTACATGAGGGTGAGGGTGGGGCCGGGCACCCGGTGCGGGGGGTGCCCGGCGGGGGTCAGCCGAGGTTCTGCGGCCCGAACGCCTGCGGCAGCATCTCGTCGAGCGTACGGAGGCCGTCCGGGGTCTCCAGGACGAGTTCCGGCCCCCCGAACTCGTACAGCAGCTGCCTGCACCTGCCGCACGGGACCAGGATCGCCCCGGTCCCGTCCACGCAGGTGAAGTGGGTCAGCCGGCCGCCGCCGGTGGCGTGCAGCCGGGAGACCAGGCCGCACTCGGCGCACAGCGAGAGGCCGTACGAGGCGTTCTCGACGTTGCAGCCGACGATCGTGCGGCCGTCGTCCACCAGGGCCGCGACGCCGACCGGGTAACCCGAGTAGGGCGCGTACGCACGGGACATGGCCTCCCGTGCGGCGGTGCGCAGGGCCGCCCAGTCGACCGGCGGCGCCTCGACGGGCGCCGCGGCGTCCGCGGGCGGTGTCACTTGCCTTCGCCCTTGCGATAGGTCACGCCGTCCGCCTTCGGCATGCGCAGCCGTTGCGCGGAGAGCGAGAGGACCAGCAGCGTCGTGACGTACGGAGCGGCGTCGACGAACTGGCTCGGTACCTGGTCGGTCAGCGCGTACCAGGTGAACAGCAGCGCGGAGATGGCCGCCGAGATCACCGCGGCCACGTACTTCTTGCGGTACAGCTGCCAGAACACCACGATCACCAGCAGGATCGCCAGCAACAGCAGCATCGCGTGCACGTTCTCGGCGCCGCCGCGCAGCTTGAGGCTGTCGGTGAAGCCGAAGAGGCCCGCGCCCAGCGCCATGCCGCCCGGCATCCAGTTGCCGAAGATCATGGCGGCGAGACCGATGTAACCGCGTCCGCCGGTCTGGTTCTCCTGGTAGATGCCGGTGGCGACGATCGCCAGGAAGGCCCCGCCGAGTCCCGCCAGACCGCCGGAGACCGTGACGGCGATGTACTTGTACTTGTAGACGTTGACGCCGAGCGTCTCGGCGGCCACCGGGCTCTCACCGCAGGAACGCAGCCGCAGACCGAACGCCGTGCGCCACAGGATCCACCAGGTGGCGGGGATCAGCAGCAGGGCGACGACCGTCAGCAGGGACAGGCCGGTGACGAGTCCGCCGATGATGCCCGCGATGTCGGAGATCAGGAACCAGTGGTGTTGTTGCAGATCCTGCATCCAGTCGGACAACCCTGGAATGGTGATCTTGTCGATCGGATCGATGCGCGGCGACTGCTTGGACGAACCGCCCTCGACGCCGTCGAAGGCGAAGTTGGAGAGGTAGCGGGTGAGGCCGACGGCGAGGATGTTGATGGCCACACCGGAGACGATGTGGTTCACGCCGAAGGTGACGGTGATGACCGCGTGCAGCAGCCCGCCGAGCGCGCCGCCGAGGATGCCGAACAGCACGCCGACCCAGGGGCCCCACTGGAATCCGGCCCAGGCACCGAACCAGGTACCCAGCACCATCATGCCTTCGAGGCCGATGTTGACGACGCCGGCGCGTTCGGCCCACAGGCCGCCGAGCCCGGCCAGGCCGATCGGAACGGCCAGTTCCAGCGCGCCCGCGACCTGACCCACGGAGGTCACGTCGTCGGCGCCGCTGATCAGACGGACCAGGGAGACCAGGGCGAGCGCACCCGCGATGATCAGGAGGACGACGGGCAGGGAGAGCTTGCGGCGCCCGGTGCCCTTCTTGGGGGCGGCGGTTGCGGCGGAGACCTTGCTGGTACTCACAGTGCCGCCTCCTTCTCGGTCGTGAGGGCGTTCCCGGCGGCGAGTTCCTCGCCGACCTTCTGCTGCTGGCGCTTGATGCCGTACCGGCGGACCAGTTCGTAGCTGACGACGACCGAGATCACGATCAGGCCCTGCATGATCGTGGCGATCTCCTTCTCGTACCCGAACTGGTCGAGAGAGGCCGACGACTTGTCCAGGAACGCGATCAGCAGGGCGCTGAAGGCGATGCCCAGCGGGTTGTTCCGGCCCAGCAGCGCGATGGTGATGCCGGTGAAGCCGATGCCGGTCGGGAAGTCGAGGCTGTAGGTGTGCGTGTCGCCGAGCAGGGTCGGCATTCCGGCGAGACCGGCGACCGCCCCGGAGATCAGCATCGAGGTGAGGATCATCTTCTTGGCGTCCACACCGGATGCCTGGGCGGCGCTCTCGCTGGCGCCCGTGGCCCGCAGGTCGAAGCCGAACCGGGTGCGGTTGAGCACGAACCAGTAGACGAGGCCGCAGCCCGCGGCGACGAAGGTGAACCCGTAGATCTCACCGGCTTCGGCGCCCATGGACAGGCCGGGGAACCAGCCGGACTCCGGGAGGTCGCCGGTGGTCAGGTTGTTGGAGCCCGGCGGCTGCTCACCGAAGTTCTTCGGCAGGATGAGCCAGGCGACCAGAGCGGTGGCGATGGAGTTGAGCATGATCGTCGAGACGACCTCGCTGACTCCGCGGGTGGTCTTCAGGAAGCCCGCGATGCCCGCCCAGAAGGCACCGACCAGCATCGCGACGATGACGATCAGCGCGATCTGGAGCGGCCCCGGCAGGCTGACGCTGGCCCCGACGAGCGCGGCCATCATCGCGGCGAGGCGGTACTGACCGTCGACCCCGATGTTGAAGAGGTTCATCCGGAAGCCGATGGCGACGGCGAGGGCGGCGAGGTAGTACGTACCGGCCTGGTTGACGATCAGGACCTGTACGTCGACGTACGACGCCGACTCGAACATCAGCCGGTACGGCTCGAAGGGGTTACGGCCGGAGGCCAGCAGCACCACCGTGGTGAGTGCGATGGCGACGATCAGGGCGAGGACCGGGCCCGCGAAGCCCAGAATCAGCCGGTCCTTGTCGATTTTCTTCATCGGGCCTCGTCCTCCGGGCTTTCGAGGTGACCGGTAGCGGCGCCGGTCATGGCCGAGCCCAGTTCCTCCGGGGTGATGGTGGCCGGGTCGGCGTCGGCGACCAGTCGGCCGCGGTACATGACGCGCAGGGTGTCGGAGAGCCCGATCAGCTCGTCCAGGTCCGCGGAGATGAGCAGGACGGCCAGCCCTTCGCGGCGCGCCTCGCGGATCTGGTCCCAGATCTGCGCCTGGGCGCCGACGTCCACGCCCCGGGTGGGGTGCGCGGCGATCAGCAGCTTCGGGGCGTGGCTCATCTCGCGGCCGACGATCAGCTTCTGCTGGTTGCCGCCGGAGAGCGATCCCGCGGTGACCTCGATGCCGGGGGTGCGCACGTCGTACTCGCGCACGATGCGCTCGGTGTCGACGCGGGCCGCCTTCGGCTCCAGCAGCCAGCCCCGGCTGTTGGGCTTCTCGGTGACATGGCCGAGGATGCGGTTCTCCCAGAGCGGCGCGTCCAGCAGGACGCCGTGCCGGTGGCGGTCCTCGGGGATGTATCCGATGCCGCTCTCCCGCCGCTTGCGCGTGGGGGCGTGCGAGATGTCGTCGGTGTCGAGGGTGATCACCCCGCCGTCCGGGTTCCGCATCCCCATCAGGGTCTCGATCAGCTCGGTCTGGCCGTTGCCCTCGACCCCGGCGATCCCGAGGACCTCGCCCTTGTGAATGGTGAAGCCGACGCCGGCGAGCACGTCGCGGACGGCTCCGTCGGGGTCGGTCACGCTGAGCGCGAGGTCCTCGACACGGAGCATCGGGACGTCGGTCACCGTGGACTCACGGGTCTCGGGCGAGGGGAGCTCGCTGCCGACCATCAGCTCGGCGAGCTGCTTGGTGGTGGTGTTCGCCGGGTCGGCGGTGCCCACCGTCGTACCGCGGCGGATCACCGTGATGTCGTCGGCGACCGACAGGACCTCGCCCAGCTTGTGCGAGATGAAGATGACGGTCAGGCCCTCGGCCTTGAGCTCGCGGAGGTTGTCGAAGAGCGCGTCGACCTCCTGCGGCACGAGCACGGCGGTCGGTTCGTCCAGGATGAGGATGCGGGCGCCGCGGTAGAGGACCTTGAGGATCTCCACGCGCTGGCGGTCGGCGACTCCGAGGTCCTCGACGAGCGCGTCGGGCCGGACCCCCAGACCGTAGGCGTCGGAGATCTCCTTGATCTTCTTACGGGCGGCGGCGCCGATGCCGTACAGCTTCTCGCCGCCGAGAACGACGTTCTCCAGGACGGTGAAGTTGTCGGCGAGCATGAAGTGCTGGTGCACCATGCCGATGCCGCGGGCGATCGCCTCGCCGGGGTTGCTGAACGTGACCTCGTCGCCGTCGATCGCGATGGTGCCCTCGTCCGGCTTCTGCATGCCGTAGAGGATCTTCATCAGGGTGGACTTGCCGGCCCCGTTCTCACCGACGAGCGCGTGAACCGTGCCCTTGCCGATGGTGATGTCGATGTTGTGATTGGCGACGACGCCGGGGAAACGCTTGGTGATGCCGTGCAGTTCTACGGCGGGGGGGCTGCTGGACGCGTTGATGACGCACTCTCCTTGGCCGGACAGGAGCGGGGGCGGAGGGGCTGAGGGGCGGGGTGAAGTTATCGCGCCGGAGGGCTGTCTACACGCGTAGCGCTGCCGAATCGTAAAACACAGGTGCACAGCACGGCCCGGACGCTTCGTTCCGGGCGGGTACGGAGGAGCACTGCGAGAGGCGGATCTTCTTCGAGGTCTTCGTGGTGGGGTACTCCGCAGGCCCGGAGCGGCGGCATCGCGCACGCTCCGGGCCCACAGGAAACCAGCCTGACGGCAGGAACCGTTACGGGGTGGTCTTGACGGTGATCTTGCCGTCGATGATGGCCTTCTTCGCCGTGTCCACGGCGGCGATGACCTCGGTCATCTTGGTGAAGGCCGGGTTGGACGTCGACAGGCCGACGCCGTCCTTGTCCAGGCCGTAGCGGATCTCACCGGTCTCCGGCTTGCCGTCCTTGACCGACTTGATCAAGTTGAAGACCGAGTCCTCGACGTCCTTGGTGACCGAGGTCAGAATGCTCGCCTTGTAGGCGGCGAGGCCCTTCTGCTGGTACTGGTCGGAGTCGACGCCGATGTTCCACTTGCCGGCCTTGGAGACGGCCTCGATCGCACCGGAACCAGCCAGACCGGCCGCCGAGTAGATCACGTCGGCCTTCTTGTCGAGCTGGCCCTGGGCGGCGGCCTTGCCGAGGTCGGGCTTGGAGAAGCCGTCGAAGTTCGGCGGCTGGGTCAGGTACTGCGACTGGACCTTGACCGAGGGGTCGGTGTCCTTGACGCCCTGCTCGTAGCCGGCCTGGAACTTCTTGATCAGCGGGGTCTCGACACCACCGATGAAGCCGACCGTCTTCGTCTTGGTGACCTTGGCGGCGGCGACACCGGCGAGGTAGGAGCCCTGCTCCTCGTTGAAGACGATGTTGGCGATGTTCTTGCCGGTCACCGAGGCGTCGTCGATGATCCCGAAGGTGATCTTCGGGAACTTCGGCGCGACCTTCTTGATGGCGGGCGCGTAGGCGAAGCCGACGCCGATCACCGGGTTGTTGCCGGCGCGGGCCAGCTCGGTGAGGCGCTGCACCTTGTCGGCGTCCGACTCACCGTCGGAGGGCTCCGCCTCGGTGCCCTTGATGCCGAGTTCCTTCTCGGCCTTGGCCAGACCGGCGTAGGCGGCATCATTGAACGACTGGTCGCCGCGGCCACCGATGTCGTACGCGATGGCGGTCTTGGCGTCCTTGGAGTCGGAACCCGCATCCGACGACGATTTTCCGCCACACGCGGTGGCGCTGAGTGCAAGCGCCGCGGACGCAACGCCCACGGTGGCAATCCTGGTGATCCGGCGCAAGGGAAGGCTCCTTCAAACCTGACCGAAGCGCCTCTTCCGGCGCTGGTTTCGCGGCGATCGTAACGCGCGTAGATGTCAGATAAGGACCTGTACGGAAGCCGTTATCGGATCGTCGCGAACAGAAGCGGTCCCACCCGTCCACGAATGGCCCCCGAACAGCTCACGAACGGTTGCCGTCGAGCAGCGCGGCGGCGGTGAAGAGTTCTACACCCACGGTGATCGCTTCCTCGTCCACGTCGAAGTTCCCCCGGTGCAGGTCAAGCCCCCGGGTGTCCCCGGGGGTCCGTACGCCGAGCCGGGCCATGGCCCCCGGCACGTGCTCCAGGTACCAGGAGAAGTCCTCCCCGCCGAGGCTCTGTTCGGTGTCCTCGACCGTGTAGGAACCGCGGCGCTCGGTCATCGCGGCGTCGAGCAGTGCGATGGTCTCGGCGTCGTTCACCACGGGCGGCACCCCGCGCACGTAATTGATCACGGTCTTGGCCCCGTGCATGCCCGCCACCTCGTCGATGGCCGCGTGCACCAGATCGGGCGCCCCCCGCCAGGCGGCCAGATCCAGGCAGCGAACAGTTCCGGACAATTCCGCGTGCTGCGGAATGACATTGCAGATGTGGCCGGTCTCCAGCCGCCCCCAGGTGACGGCGAGCCCCGAGCGGGCGTCGGTCCGGCGGGCGAGCAGCGCGGGCACGTCGGTGGCCACCCGGGCGGCGGCGGTGACCAGGTCGGTGGTCAGATGTGGCCGGGCGGTGTGCCCGCCGGGCCCGTCGAGGGACACCTCCAGCCGGTCGCAGGCGGAGGTGATGGCCCCGATCCGCAGCCCGATCCGCCCGACGTCCACCTTCGGGTCGCAGTGCACCCCGATGATCCGCCCGACACCCTCCAGCACCCCGGCCTCGATCGCGTCGGCGGCCCCGCCCGGCAGGACCTCCTCGGCGGGCTGGAAGATCAGCCGCACCGCGTGCGGCAGCAGCCCCTGCCGCGCCAGCCCGGCCAGCACGAGCCCGGCGCCCAGCACGGTGGCGGTGTGCACGTCATGCCCACAGGCGTGCGCCCGGTCGGGCACGGTGGACCGGTAGGAAACCCCCGCCTTGGTGTCCGGGATCGGCAGCGCGTCGATGTCGGCCCGCAACGCCAGCAGGGGCGTCACCCCGTCCCACTCCCCCACGTCACAGATCAGCCCGGTCCCGATGGAGAGCACCCGCGGCTTCAGCCCGGCCTTCTCCAACCGGTCCTTGATGGCCGCGGTGGTGCGGAACTCCTGGTTGCCGAGCTCGGGGTGCATATGCAGATCACGGCGGAAGGCGATCAGCTCGGCACGGAGCTCCTCGGACAACGTGCCGGGCAGAGCGGCGCCCTCGGGCAGCTCGGCAAGGGCATCGGTGCGGGACGCGCGGGACTTCAACTGGTTCACCTGTTGAAGGGTAGGGCCCCCGCACCCTCAACTGGCCACAGATCAACAAAACTTCAGCCGCTCAGGCGAACAAAAGTTGGCGCGGGCGCGTGTGGTGTGCGTACGCCATGGGTACACTCCGCCGCTTCCTGGTGCCTGGCCGGCCCGCCCCTGCCGCACCGGCCCGGGGTCCGGCCGGACCCGGTCTCCACGAGAAGGGCATCGATCCTCCTCACTTCTGTCCGGCATACCGGAATATGAGGCCTGACAGTCGGTTATCAGCTGGAATGTTTCGCCTTTCGCCTCTAAAGACCTTGATATCGACCATGAAGAAATAACCGGTTCCGGCCCTACCAGGGATCTGCCTAAGATCGCGAAGAATTGATGAACTTTTCGTAAGGAGATCCATGAACAGCTCGCCGGAACCGAGAAGACGGAGCCGGACTCTTTACCGGTCCGTTCTCATCACCGTCGCTGCAGCCATGGGCGCCACCGGCGCCCTCGCCCCCCACCCCGCCGCGGCGTCCCCGGTGAGCGACGCGCCTTCCACCGCGTTCTCCGTGGACCGCGTCCGCCCGGACAAGCCGCCCGTGGTTTCTTCGGAGGAATTCCCCGACGGCGACAACGGCTGGCCCGAGAACACCGGAAACGCGCGGACCCCGGGGACCTTCACTCTGGGGGCCAACGGCGTCGATGACGTCGTCACATACGTCTGGTACACGGATTCCGAACCGCAACTGCGCCAGGTCTCCGTGCCCGCCGGCAGCGAAGCGGCTATTACATACACCCCGCTCAATAAGGGGCTCAGTCGTCTGTACGCCTACAGCATTGACGCAGCCGGCAACCACTCCGACACCATGACCTACCGCTTCTACGCGAACGGCGCCACCGCACCCGATGCCCCCGGGGATCTCAACGGCGACGGGAACAAGGACATCTGGAGCCTCGACTCCGACGGGAACCTGCTCACCTACGCGGGCCGGGGGGACGGTTCCTTCTCGCCGCCCACCAGCGGCGGGCAGACTCTGGCGGACGCGTCGATCGCCTATCGCGGCGACTGGGGGCAGGACGGCTATGTCGACCTCGTGACGCTTGAGTACAGTCCGACTCAGCTGCGCAAGGAGCTGTGGGTCTACTCCAACAGCGGGCTCGGCGTCGCGAGCACCACAGCGAATGTCGGCAAGCAGCCGGTGACCGTCAAGTGCCCGTTCCCGGACGAGGACTCCGGCTGCTTCGGCGGACCCGGCTCCGGGAACGACCACTGGCACGACGCCGATGCGATCGTCGCGCCGGGTGACGTCAACGGTGACGACAAGCACGACCTGCTCGTCCAGGAGGGGTCGCGTCTCTGGGTCTACTACAGAGTGGGATCGACACGTGTGGGCGTGCCCGTCCTCGTCGAAGGCATCGACTGGGACGACTACACCATCCTCGCGCCCGGCGACATCGACGGCGACGGCCTGGCGGACCTGTGGCTGCGCGACAAAGCCACCGGCAATGTCCTGGGCGTGCGCGGCGGCGCGGGCGCCGACGGCAAACTCGACCCCGCCACCTGGGGCGACCCCGCGAACCAGGTCACGATCGCCGAGGGGTTCACCACTGCGGCTCATCCCGCCCTCGGTACCGTCGGGGATTTCGACGGCGACGCAGTGGCCGACCTGTGGGGCCGGGCGCCGGACGGCACCATGACGCTGTGGTCCGGACGGGTCGCGGACGACCAGAGCTTCGGCTTCGCCGAAGGCCGGCCGATCGGCTGATCCGCGCAAGGGCGTGGCGCGCGGTGGCCGGTGACACCCGAAAGGGTGTCTTCGGTCGCCGAGCCGCGCCGCGGGAAGTGACGGGGTGGCTTCCTCAGTCCTCCGTTCTCATGCCTCCGTCACCGCCGTGGCCCGCCACGGTGCCAGGCGTTGTACGTCGCGGGCCGTCTCCGTGACTCCGCTCAGGAAGCCCTGCGCGCGCGGGGACGCCGTGTCGCGGAGCCATTCCGGGGCGATGTCGCAGACCGCGACCTTGACGCCCGTGCCGGCCAGGGCCAGCGGGAGGGTGTGGACGACCGTGGAGGGGAAGCTCAGGACCGTGCGGCCGATGGGGCCCCGGCGGGCGATGAGTTCCAGGGGGAGGTCCGGGCGGACGATCTCCAGGCCGGTGGCGGCTTCCAGGGCGTGGAGCTTCTCCGCGGACTCGCGGCGGTGGGCGAAGTAGCGGGTCGCGCCGTGGGTGCGGGCCAGGGCGGCGACCGCCTCCTGGTACGGGACCGGGTCGATGACGCCCGTCTCGACCAGGGAAGTGCCCACCAGGTCGGCGCCCTTGCTTATGCGGGGCGGGCCGAAGCGGCTGCGGGTCCAGGAGAAGTCGTTGGCGCTGACCGTGATGCCCGGCGGAGCCTCGACCGGCATCGCGGTGAACACCTCGACCGTGCGGTTCGCCGATGGGGTGAAGCGGCGGCGGGCGGTGGCCGTGACCGGGGCCAGGACCAGTTCGCGCGGGCCCTTCCTGCCCCGGCGGTGCCAGCGCACCAGGCGCTCGCCGCGGGCCAGTTGGGCGACGAACTCCATGGTGGCCGTGCCGTCGTCGACCACCGTGAGGCGGGGGGCGCGGACCAGGGTGAGCAGGAGTTGTACGTACCGTGAGAACGGGTCACCGATCACGATGTGGTCCGCCCGCCTGACCAGTCCGGTCAGGGCGCGCAGGGCCTTCAGAGGCGCGCCGGACTCGCCGCGCGCCTCCTGCCAGCGGACGGTGATGCCCTCGTCGCGGGCCAGCTCCGCCATCCTGCGCAGCTGGCCGCGCGACATCGGGTCGACCGGGGGGAGGACGACGACCGTGGTGGCGGCCGGGTCCTGTCCCCCCATGCTGTGGGTCCACTCCAGGACGTTCAGGAGCTGGACCGGGCTCTCGACGAAGGCGAGGTTCACCGGTCGGCGCTCAGACCGCGACCGGCTCGGGGGCCGCGTCGCTCTCGGCGACGACGCCCGCGACGCGGCGGAGCTTCTTCATCGGGCCGAGCTCCGACTCGTAGACCTTCTTCACGCCGTCGCCGAGGGATGCCTCGATGGTGCGGATGTCGCGGACCAGGCGGGTCAGGCCCTGCGGCTCGACGGAGGCGGCCTGGTCGGAGCCCCACATGGCGCGGTCGAGGGTGATGTGGCGCTCGACGAAGGTGGCGCCGAGCGCGACGGCCGCCAGCGTGGTCTGGAGGCCCGTCTCGTGGCCGCTGTAGCCGATCGGCACGTTGGGGTACTCCTGCTGGAGGGTGTTGATGACCCGCAGGTTGAGCTCCTCGGCCTTCGCCGGGTACGTCGACGTGGCGTGGCAGAGCAGGATGTTGTCCGAGCCGAGGACCTCCACCGCGTGGCGGATCTGGCGCGGGGTCGACATGCCGGTGGAGAGGATGACGGTGCGGCCGGTGCCGCGCAGCGCGCGCAGCAGCTCGTCGTCGGTGAGGGAGGCCGAGGCCACCTTGTGCGCGGGGACGTCGAACTTCTCCAGGAACGCGACGGCCTCGGTGTCCCACGGGGAGGCGAACCAGTCGATGCCGCGCTTGGCGCAGTGCTCGGCGATGGTGCGGTACTCGTCCTCGCCGAACTCGACGCGGTGGCGGTAGTCGATGTACGTCATCCGGCCCCAGGGGGTGTCGCGCTCGATGTCCCACTGGTCGCGCGGGGTGCAGATCTCCGGGGTGCGCTTCTGGAACTTGACGGCGTCGCAGCCGGCTTCGGCGGCCACGTCGATCAGCGCGAGGGCGTTGTCGAGGTCACCGTTGTGGTTGATGCCGATCTCGCCGGTGATGTAGACGGGCCGGCCGGGGCCGGCGGTGCGGGTACCGAACGTGCGCAGACGGGAGGTGTTCATGGTGGTGCGTTCCTTACTTGGTGGGGACGGTGGGGACGGTGGGGACGGTGGGGACAGAGGTGGCGGGGACGCCGGTGGGGACCGAGGTGGCAGGGAGGCCCGTGCCGGTGAGCGTGGGGCCCAGCAGCCACGCCGCGATCTCGCGGATGGCGCCGAACCCGCCGGGGGTGGTCGTGACGGCGCGCGCCGCCGCGCGCACCGAGTCATGGGCACTGGCGACCGCGACGGGCCAGCCCGCCAGGTCGAAGCAGGGCAGGTCGTTGACGTCGTTGCCGACGTAGAGGACGCGTTCGGGCGCGATGGACTGCTCGTCGCACCACTGCTTGAGCGCCTCGTCCTTGCGGTCGATGCCGTGCAGGACGGGGACCTTGAGCTTGCGTGCGCGGGCGGCGACGACCGGGTTCCGCTCCGTGGACAGGATCAGGAGCGGCAGGCCCGACCTGCGCAGCGCGGCGATGCCCAGGCCGTCGCCCCGGTGCACGGCGACGGTCTCGCGGCCCTCGGAGTCGATCATGACCCGGTCGTCGGTCTGGGTGCCGTCGAAGTCGAGGACGACGGCGTCGATGTCCGCGCGGGTGGGCAGCGGGGCCGGGTCCAGGAGCGGGGCGAGGGCGCGGGCGCGGGCCAGGTCGTGCGGGTCGTCGACCTCCAGCACCCGGGCCGGGTCGGTGCGCACCAGGGCGGTGTGGCCGAAGAAGCGGTGGCGGTGGGTACGGAAGCCCGCCACGTCCATGGCGTACGCGGCGCCGGTCTCCAGCAGGTCCTGCGGACGGGCCTGGCGCATGGGGCGGACGGCCTTGTCGTGGTTGACGCCGTAGCTGCCCTCCTCCACCGCGGAGCCGTCGCGCCACACGAAGCCGTGGAACGGGGCGACGGTGACGGCCGTGTCGGCGCCTTCGTGGGCGACCGCCCTGGCGACGCCGTCGATGTCCTCGCGGGCGACGAACGGGCTGGTGCACTGGACCAGCAGCACCACGTCGACGCTCCGGCCGCGCAGGGCCTCGTACGCGTCGAGGGCGTGCAGGACGGCCGCTTCACTGGTGGCGGTGTCCCCGGCGATGGCCTCGGGGCGCCGGACGCAGTGCAGCCGGTGGGCGGCGCCGTACGCCTCGGCCGCCGTCCGGGCCGCCTCCGCGATGGCCGCGTCGTCGGTCGTGACGACGACGTCGGTGACCTCGGGGGCGCCGAGGCAGGCGTGGACCGCGCGGGCGACCAGCGGTACGCCGCCGACCGGGGCGAGGTTCTTGGCGGGGACGCCCTTGGATCCGCCGCGGGCGGGGATCACGGCGAGCACGGTGGGCTTCGAGGGGGTCCGGGCGGGCGTCCGCGCGGGGGCCGGGGTGGTCGGGGGGGTCTGGGGCGGCGTCATCGATGCTCCTGGGGTGGTGGTCACAGCTCGCCCATCCGGCGGATCACGGGGGCGACCCGCTGGACGCCCTGGCGGTAGGCGCCGCGCGCCGCGTTGCGTACGGTCTCGCGCACCGCGCCCCGTACCCGGCCGGTCTCCTGGGGGGCCGCCGCGCCGGGCAGCGGGTGACCGTCGGGGGCCAGGTGGTGGCGGGCGAGGATGCCGGGGAGGTAGCCGGGGGCGGTGGCGGGCGTGTAGTAGGGGGACAGGGTGGGGAGCGGGCCGCGGTTCAGCAGGGCGTCGACCCGGGCGCGGGCCCGGTCGTAGGAGCCCGCGTACGTGCCGTCGGCGGCGACGCCCTGGCCGGCCAGCCACTCCTCGTCGGGCCTCGGGCGGATGCCGCCGTCGAGCCGGTCCCAGGAGGTGAGCAGTCCGGAGCCGATGAAGTGGTGGTTACCGAGGGTTTCGCGGACGCCCAGGTCGGTCAGGACGGCGGTCGGGATGCGCCGGTGCAGGGACTCCAGCGCGGCCGTCGAGGAGACGGTGACCAGCAGGTCGGTACGGTCCAGGACCTCACCCATGTGCCCGTACACCAGGCGGAAGTTGGGCGGGAGGCCGCCGGGCAGCTTCTCCGCGAGGCGCTGGTAGGGCAGCTCCTCGATGTGCGTGGTGTGCTCGCCCGGCTTGGAGCGCAGCTTCAGCAGCACCTCGCGGCGCGGGTGCAGCCGGGCGTGCTCGACGAGCCTGCGCAGCAGGTACGTGCGGTCGGCGCGGGAGGCCGGTACGGAGGGCTGGGCGGCGAACACCACGGTGTCGCGGCCCTCCTGGGGCCGGTGCGGCTCGCCGCCGAGGAACGGCAGCGCGGCCTCCGTGACGGCCGAGGCGTCGGCGCCCACTCCCTCGTACACGGCCCGGAACCGCTCCGCGTCGTGGCGGGAGTTGGCGAGGACGACATCGGCGCCGTGCCGCAGCAGGAGTCCGTCGGCCAGCTTCTCGTAGACGACCCCGACATAGCCGGTGACGACCACGGGCCTGCGGTCCAGCCGCAGGGCGGCGAGTCCGTGCAGCATGGCCTGGACGCCGCCGCCGACGAGGGAGAGCACGACGAGGTCGTACGCCTCCTCCCGTACCGTGCGCAGGAACTCGACGGCGGTCACCTCACGCACCCGGTCGGCGTCGATGCCGACCTCGCCGACCTCGGCGAGCTGCCGGGGCGTCGGGGTGGCCCGGCCGCGCAGCAGCAGTCCGCTGATCTCGACGGGGCGCCCGCCGGTTGCGGATGCGGCGGTCAGCCGGCGCGCGGTGAGCGCGCCCCATTTCCACCGGGTGTCGGAGTCGGCGAGGACGGCTACCCGCAGCGCCGCGGGGTCCGCGGCGACGGTTTCAGCCGGATCGGCCGTATTGCTGGTACGTGGGGGCACGTCGTAGAAGTTAGGAAGGCATTTCGATGGGCGGCCCAACGGAGCGGCAACAAAGGGTTAACAGCCCGCCGACGATTGGCGAATCGGCCCCGGAATCGGCCTGATTCATCATTCCGACATTCGCCGTTCACCGACCGTCCCCCGTGGGGACAAGGCAAATGCCGGGGCTCGCCCTAGCGTGATGCGGGTGGTTAAGCTCTCCGTCATCGTGCCGTTCTTCAACGTGCAGACATACGCGCCCGACACCCTCAGAAGCCTACGGGCCAATGCCCGCGAGGACTTCGAGTTCATCCTTGTCGACGACTGCTCGACCGACGGGACGGCGGACATCCTGCGCCGTGCCCAGGACGACATCCCGGGGGTGGTCGTGCTCAGACACGAACGGAACGGGGGGCTGGCCACCGCCCGCAACACGGGGCTGGACTCGGCGCGCGGCCAGTACCTCGCCTTCCTGGACGGGGACGACTGGCTGGCCCCCGGTTTCTACGCCGAACTGCTCGCCCGCACCGAGGCGTTGGGGTGCGACTTCGTCCGCACCGACCATGTCCAGGTGGAGGGCGCGAGCCGTACGGTGCACCGCGTCCCGCACGGCAGGCGCGACAGCGTGACGGACCCGCGCGAGGCGATCCTGCCCGCCGGCCGGTCCACCTCGGTGGACTATCCGTACGCCTGGGCGGGGCTCTACCACCGCAGGCTGCTGGACCGCGGACTGCTGCATTTCACGGACGGGCTGCGCACCGCCGAGGACCGGCCGTGGATCTGGCGGCTGCACCGCAGCGCGGATTCCTTCGCGGTGCTCGGAATGCTGGGAATTTTCTACCGGCGCGGAGTGGCTTCCTCGCTGACCCAGATCGGTGATGTGCGTCAGCTCGATTTCATTCGCTCATTCGACCAGGTCATCCGGGAAACGGCCGAGGACCGCGACGCGAATCTGCTGCTGCCGAAAGCGGTACGTACGTACTGCGCGATCATTTCCCATCACATGGCCTCGATCGAGAGGTTCGAACCGTCCGTGGCCCGCACACTGAAATCGCTCAGCTCGGCGGCGCTCAAGCGCATGCCGCAGCCGGTGCTGGACGAAGCGCTCGACTCCATGGACGTCCAGCGCGCGACCCTGCTGCGCCGGCTGCGGCGGCGGCCCGCCGCCGCGAAGGAGGCGACGGCAGCATGAGCTTCCCCTCGACGCGCCGCACGACGCAGATCTTCGCCGCCTCCACCCTGTACGGCGCGGCCACACTCGCCGCCGCGCTGGACACCGACTGCTTCGGTCCGGCCGACCGCCGCATCCTGCTCGTCTGCAACAACGCCGCGATCCCGGAGACCACCCCGGCCCTCGACGCGATGCCGGGCTTCGAGCTGCTGCGCGGCCGTTTCGACGACGTGGTGTCGTGGAACGAGACGATCGCCCCGTTCCACCCAAGCCATTGGTCCCCGCGCCCCGACGACGTACCCCTGTGGGAACGGCATCTGCGGCTCGTCTGGGGGCTCGGCGACGACGCCGTGGAGCTGACGGTCGAGTCGATCCAGGTCAACCCCGCCATGGCGATCGCCCAGATCTTCACCGGGGTGCCGATCGATGTGTACGCCGACGGGCTGATGAGCTACGGGCCCACCCGCAACAAGATAGATCCGCTGGTGGGGACGCGGGTGCGGCGGCTGCTGCACCTGGATCTGGTGCCGGGTCTGAAGCCGTTGCTGCTCACCGAGTTCGGGGTACTGCCGCAGATCGTGCGGACCGAGGGCTTCCGCAGGGTGCTGGGTGAGCTGGCCGTCGTACCGGCCGGTCTGCCGTCCGTCGAGGCGCCCGCGCTGCTGCTCGGCCAGTACCTCTCCGCGCTGGGGCTGATCTCCGCCGCCGAGGAGGAGAACCTGCATCTGCGGATGATGCGGGGCGCGGTGGCGCTCGGCCACACCCGCCTGGTGTTCAAGCCGCATCCGACGGCCCCGGCCCACTGGTCGAAGGCGATGGAGGCGGAGGCGGAGCGGCTCGGCGCCGAACTGACCGTGCTGGACGCCGGGATACTCACCGCGCCCGTACTCGCGGAGGTCCTCTACGAACGGATGCGGCCCGCACTGGTCGTCGGCTGCTTCTCCACGGCGCTGCTCACCGCGTCCGTGTTCTACGGGCTGCCGGTCGCCCGGGTCGGTACGGAAGTGCTGCTGGACCGGCTCTCCCCGTACGAGAACAGCAACCGGATGCCGGTCACCCTGGTGGACGTGCTGCTGCCCGAGCTCGGTGACCGGGCGGCGGTGCTGGAGCAGCGGCCTTCGGACGGCGCCGAGACGGAGGTGTCCGCCCTGGTCGCCGCGGTCGGGTTCGCCATGCAGCCGAGGATCCATCCGGGGCTGCGGCCGGACGCGGAGCGGTATCTCGCGGCGCGGCTGACGCCGTCGACCTGGCGGTACTTCAAGCGGCGCCGTCTCACGTCGCTGGCGCTGCCGGGGGCGGTGCCGTCCCAGTTCGCTTTCCTGCCGCGCAACGCGACGGTACGCAGGGTGGCGAAGCGGGCGCGGTCGCTGCGGCGGGCGGTGCGCCGGTAGGCACGGTCGCGGTGACGGCCACGAGCGGTGGGGCGGGTCCGGTCGTCCGGGCCCGCCCCACCGTTCGTCGTGCCGTTCGTCGCAACCGCCCCTCGTGCCGCCCGTCGCAACCGGTTCGTCGTACCGCTCGCCGTGCCGTTCGTCGTATCGCCAGGCGTGCCGCTCGTCGCAACCGTCCGTCGTGCCGTTCCTCGTACGACGGCTTCGTGCTCAGGGACCCTAGCGCCCGAGGATCACGCGCAGGTCCGCCGCGTTCGCCTCGGTGACCTTCCACAGTTCCTGCTGGCGGCCGTGCACATCGGCCACCGTCGCCGCGTGGTCGGCCAGCAGTCCGGCCGCCCGTTCGGTGAGGCGGGCGCCGAGGTGCCGGTCGTGGACCGAGATGCCCCACTCGGGCCGCTCGATGTCGGCCAGGAAGTACGCCATCTTGGGGTGCGAGATCAGGCTGATGACCGGCGTCCCGCAGCCGAACGGGATCATGCCCGCGTGTCCGCGCATCCCGATGACCAGCTTCGTCCGGGCGTAGGTGTCCCGGATCGCGTCGTTCTCGAAGTCGTACATCGGGATGACCGGCAGCGAGATGCCGTGTTCGCGCCGCAGGTCGAACGCGATCCGCTCGTCGTCCAGCGAGTGCGCGACGCACTTCACCTCGGCCAGCTCGCCCAGCGCGGTGACGGCGGTGGCCATCTCGGCGAGGAAGTGCCCGTAGTCGTGGCCGAAGCGGAGCCCGGCGCGGTCGTACGCGGCGTTGACCAGGATGGTGTCCTCGCGAGCGGCGGGGTCCCGCCAGCCGTCGACCAGCTGTCGGGTGACCGTGGTCGGGCAGGGCTGGAAGCGGACCTTGTGGTGCAGCTCGGGCGGCAGGAGGTCGCGGACCTTCTCGATGGAGCCGTGGTTGCGCAGCCCGAAGAACGCGGAGCGCTCCACCAGCCTGCGCAGGCTGGACAGGAAACGGTCGCGGCCGTGTCCGTACGCCTGTCCGTCGAAGGCGTTGAAGCCGACCGCGTACACCACGACGGGTACGTCGATCCGCTCCAGCAGCTCGTCGGGCACGTTCCACTGCCAGCCGCTGTTGCCGTTCGGCGCGGTGTCCGGGATGAAGAGTCCGCCGCCGCCGATGACCAGACCGCGGCGGTCGTTGACCCGCTCCAGGGCCGCCTCGTCGAAGAGCCGGTGTGCGTGGACGGAGTGCCAGCGGTCGGGCCCCGTGTCCTGGCCGAAGGCCAGCCGTACGCTCTCGGGCAGCAGCTTGTCGCCCGCGTTGCCCTGGCGCTCCATGTAGAAGGCGACATGGGCCAGTTGGCCGGAGGCGGGGCCCCCGGCCGGCGGGGCGGAGTCGGTGGTGCGCAGGTGCATCAGCCGGTTGGCCCGGTGCGTCGGGTCCACGCCGAGGCCCTGCCGGGCGTATGCCGCGGCCTCGGTGTCGTCGCCGTGGATCCAGGCGATCTGGGCGAGCCGGCCGAACGCGGTCGCGGCCCGGTTCGGCGCCGCGGTGGCCAGCAGCAGCTGGGCGCGGGCCTCCTCGTACCGGGACACGCTCATCAGGGCGTGGCCGAGCACCTCGTGCGGCCATGCCTCGTCGACCGGGATACGGACCCGGCCCAGCAGGTCCACGGCCTCCTGGTACTCCCCCGCGCCGATCCGGGCCGCGGCGACCTTGCGGGCGCTCTCCACGTCGGCGGTGCGCAGGACGTGCGGGGTGCCGTAGTGGACCAGCAGGTCGTGGTGCTTGGGCCCGTTCGCGGCGAGGTACGCGGCGTGGAAGTCGGCGTCGGACAGCTCGTACTCGTGCCAGCGGGCCTCGGCCGCGCCGTACCCCGCCTCACCGCCCTGCCAGGGCTTGTGGCGCCCGGTGAAGTGCAGGATCGCGGTGTCGTCGGGGACCGGGAGGTCGCCCGAGAGCCGCCGCTTGACGAAGTTGTAGCGGGCGTCCAGGTGGACGAAGCCGCCGTCCAGCACGGCGTTGAGGATGCCCTGGTCGTGCTTGTCCAGCTCGTACGAACCGGCCCGGCCGACCTCGTCCAGCTCGGCGCAGAACGTGTCGCTCAGATACTCGCGCTGGATGACCAGCAGCCCGCTGTTGAGCTTGTGCTGCCCGTAGAAGAACTGCGGGACGGCGGCGAGGCCGTCGCGCAGCCGGAGCAGTTCGCCCAGGTCGCCGAGGACCACCATGTCGGTGTCCAGGGTGATCACGGTGTCGTAGTCGCGCACACGGAACACATCGAGGATGAAGTACGCCTTGCGGACCAGGTAGTTGTCCTGGTCGCCCTTGGCGTAGGTGTCGTAGTGCTCGGCGTCCACGCGCCGGAATTCGACGCGTGGGTGCAGGGCGCGGATTCGCGCGACCGAGTCGGGGCGCAGCCCGTCGTGCAGGACGAGGAAGTCCTCGCAGACCTGCGGGTTGGAGAGGGCGAGGCTGCGCAGCAGGGTGAGGAAGCCGGGCAGGTAGTTCTCGTCCACGAAGCTCGCGAACGCGACGCGGCGCTTGCCGGTGAGCGCGTTCGCGGAGGCGGGAGAAGTCACGGGCGCGGAACTCACGGGCGCGGAGCGCGGGGAGCCGGAACGCGGGGAGGTGGAACTCACGGAGGTGGGAGTCGTCATCGCAGTCGTATCCTCGTATCGGTGACGCTCTGGGCGCGTTCCATGACCCACGCCTTTTCGCTGGTGTACTCGTGCACGGACGTGATGGGCATCCGCATGGCCTCGGGCAGCCGGTAGGCGCCGCTCTCGTAGAAGTCGAAGCCGATCAGGTCGATGCGCGGGCTGACGTCCAGGAAGTCCAGCAGCCACAGCATGTTGAACCCGGTGGTGGGTATCGCGGGCCACTCCTCCGTGCCGACGCGCCCGATGTCGCGCATCGGCCAGCGCAGCGACTCGTCGCCCAGGTATGTCTGCGCGCCCGGCACCAGCCGGTTGCGCAGCGAGTGCTTCCAGTCGCCGGAGACGCCGCCGAAGATCAGCCGGGTGTCCACGCGCCGGTCCCAGTTGAAGCCGTGCTTGTGGATGCTGACGTGGATGTCGGTGCGCCCGCCGGTCGCCACCGGGTCGATCCGGTACGAGTTGAAGCGCACGACCAGGTCGTAGGCGTCGATCTCGGCGCCGAGCGAACCGGAGCCGACACGCTGCGAGTTGGCGATCAGACAGATCGACTTTCCCGCGATGCGGTTGCGGAACTCGCCGAGGGTCAGCCAGCGGACACCGCCGAAGGTGGGGTCGTCGACCGGGCCGCGCATACGGAGTCTGCGCTGCTCGGCGTAGAGCGCAGTGAGCTCGGCGAGTTCGGTGAGTTCGGTGAGCTCGGCCGTCTCACCGGGTCCACCGGCTCCACCGGCTCCACCGGGTCCGGAGTGCTGCGAGCGATCGCGGGGCCCGGTTCCGTCGTACGTACCACCGCCGCTGCCGCCGCCCGGGATTCCGGCGGCCTCCCGGGCCAGGCCGAGGTACTGGGACACCGTCTCCTGGACCTCGGTGACCGGAGTGCCGTCGCGGCTCTGGGCCAGCAGCGCGCCGATCAGCCGGGCCCTGGCCCCGGACCGGTCGCCGCGCGCCCGCAGGTCCAGGCCCGCGGCCCAGGACTCGGTGACGGGCCGGGCGGCGAACTCCTGGGCCTCGGGGCAGCTGCGGGCCAGCCGGTGCAGCAGCTCGCCCCGGAGCCGGGCGCCCTCCCGCAGCCCGGCGACCTTGGCGGCCACACCGAACCCGTCGTCCTCGGTGAACGCGAGGTAGCGCTCATACGCGGCGACGGCGGCGCTCTCCTGGCCCGTCGCCTCCAGGATGCGGGCCCGCAGCCGCCAGCCGGCCCGGGAGCGCTTGCGCTGGGTGAGCACGGTGTCCGCGATAAGGAGGGCGAGCTTCCGCTCGTCCTCGTAGTCGCAGTCCAGCGCCTTGTTCCCGGCGGCGAGCAGCGGATCCAGCAGGTCGTCGCCGAGGACGAGGGCCGCGCCCGGCTCCTTGCCCGGCCGCCGCAGCAGCGGAAGCCCGGCCGCCGCGGGGGCCGCCGGGACCGACGCGGCGTGGGCGGCGAGGAGTTGGCGCAGCGCTTCCGCGAGTGCCGTACGACGACGGTCCAGGCCCGCGACGAGCTTTCCGCTGTGCGCGGCGCAGGCGCGCAGACAGGTCTCCAGGTCGGTGGGGGTGACGTCGGCGGCCTCGGGGCCACCGCCTTCGGGCGGTACCTGGACCTCCGCGTCACGTTGCCGTGGCCAGCGGGTGCGGGCTTTCGTCATGGCGCTCCAAGCGTCTGATGCCCGTGGGGGGGAGGGGGCGGGGCGTGCGTAGCGGTGTCCGGGACCTCCCCGTGTCCGTCTCCGGCGGAACGGAGCGGCGGGAGTCCGCAGAGCGGGTTGTGGTTTCGCGCCACCGTAGGAAACCTGGACGGCGCTTGGATGAACTCGCCCTGTCGACCCGGAAAACTGCGTGCCTCCCGGGCGTTTCGGCCCCTCTTCCGGTCCTACGCTGACGCGGCGCACCGGCTGAAATGGAGTGGCCTTGACCATCACACCGCAGGACGCGGGCACGGCGCCCCGCGCCGCCACGCTCCCCCTCCCCGCTCCCCCGGGCACCCCGCGGGACACCCCGGAGGCAACGTCCGGGGCCCTGCCGCGGGAGTCCCCGCCCGCGCGGCCGAGGGTCCGGATGCGTGCCCTGGACGGGCTGCGGCTGCTCGCCGCGCTGATGGTCGCGGGCTACCACTACGGCGGCCGGGGCGGTGACATCACCGAGGCATGGGGCAGTTCCG
Source organism: Streptomyces sp. TSRI0281 (assembly GCF_001905125.1). GTDB lineage: Bacteria > Actinomycetota > Actinomycetes > Streptomycetales > Streptomycetaceae > Streptomyces. Next base: position 546,131 of record NZ_LWLE01000001.1, read on the forward strand.
CGGCCGTGCAGTTCCCGTCCGCCCACACCTGGCTCGCCTATGGGTGCCTCGGGGTGCAGATCTTCTTCGTGATCAGCGGTTTCGTGATCTGCATGAGCGGCTGGGGGCGCTCGCTGAGCGCGTTCTTCGCCTCGCGCGTCTCCCGGCTGATGCCCGCGTACTGGGTGGCCGTCGCCCTGGTGACCCTGGTCTTCGCGCTGCCCTGGGTGGCGTACGAGGCGGTGTCGCCCAGTGACGCGCTGGTCAACATGACGCTGCTCCAGCAGCCGTTGGGAGTGGACCGGGTGCTGGGGGTGTGCTGGACGCTCTGGGCGGAGGTGCGGTTCTACGCCCTGTTCGCGCTGTGTGTCGTGCTGCCCGGGGCGAACCGGCGGCGGGTGGTGCTGTTCTGCGCCGTGTGGACGCTGGCGGCGGCGCTGGCGAAGGCGTCGGGCGAAGGGTTCCTCGATGTGCTCCTGATGCCGGAGTACGCCCCGTACTTCATCGGCGGCATCGGTCTCTACCTCGTCCACCGGGACCGCCGGGACGCCCTGGCCTGGGGCATCGTCGGGGTGAGCTGGCTGCTGGGCCAGCACTACGCGGTGGCGGACCTGTGGCACCCGGACAGCCAGGACGCCTTCTCCTACCGCTCGGCCACGGTGATCGTCCTGGTCGTGACGGCGGGCTTCGCGGCGGTGGCGGCCATCGCGCTGGGGGCCCTGAACCGCGTCGACTGGCAGTGGCTCACGGTCGCGGGGGCGCTGACGTACCCCTTCTACCTGGTGCACGAACACCTCGGATGGGTGGTGGTGGGGGCGCTGCACCGGGGGCTGGGAATTCCGGCGTGGGCGACGTTCGTCCTGACGGTGGCGGCGATGCTGGGCCTGGCCTGGCTCCTGCACCGCTTCGTGGAGCGGCGGTTCACTCCGCTGCTGCGGGACGCCCTCTCACGAACGGCCCTTGACCTCAAGCGCGGTTGAGTTCCTACCGTCGGGGCCATGGACTACTCACACGATGACGCGGGACTCGCCAAGCAGCCGATCGGGTACTGGAGTTGGGCCGCGCACAAGGCGACCGTGACCCACATCCGGGCGGCGCTCTCGGAACAGGGACTGACCCAGCCCCGGTGGTGGGTGCTCAACCAGCTCGCCGACGCGGACGAAACGGGCCGGGTCCGCGAGGAGGTGGTGACGATGCTCAAGGGCTATCTCGATGTCGGGGACGGGATGGAACCCGAGGTCGACACCCTGATCGAACACGGTCTGGTCACCCAGGCCCCGGACACCCGGCTGCGGCTGACCGCCGAGGGGCGCGCGGTGCGCGAACGGGCCGTCGTCCGCGTGACGCGGGCCAGTGCGGAGATCCACACCGACATCCCCACCGAGGAGTACGTCGCGGCGCTCAAGGTCCTCCAGCGCATGATCCACAACGTCGGCGGCAAGGCCTGGCACCACTGAGCCGGGCGCCGGCGGCGACCTGCCGGGCCCGGAAACCGCTGAGCCGGGCCCGGCCGGTCAGACGCTGCTGAGCGAGAGCTTCGCCGCGAATCCCAGGAACAGCACGCCCGCCGCCGAAGTGGCCCCCGCCGAAAGCCGCTTGCGGCGGCGGAAGGCGGAGGCCAGGCGGGTGCCCCCGAATATGAGCATCGAGAGGTACAGGAAGCTGGCGAACTGGAGCAGCGTGCCGAGCAGGAGGAAGGACAGGCCCGGGTAGGCGTAGCCGGGATCGACGAACTGCACGAAGAAGGAGATCATGAACAGGATCGCCTTCGGGTTGAACAGGCTGACCACCAGCGCCCGCCGGTAGGGCCGCTCCATCGCGACGGCCGCCGCCGGCGCCCCGGCGTCGTCCGTCAGCTCGGCCACCCGCCGGTGCCGCTCACGCCACGTGGACACGGCCGCCCGCAGCATCCCGATCGCCAGCCACGTCAGATAGCCCGCGCCCGCGTACTTGACCACCGCGAACAGCAGCGGCGTCGTCTGGAGCAGCGAGGCGGCCCCCAGCGCGGACAGCGTCATCAGGACCGTGTCCCCGGTCCAGACACCGGCGGCGGCCACATACCCGGTCCGTACCCCGCGCCGGGCGGCGACGGAGAGCACGTACAGCGAGTTCGGCCCCGGCAGAAGGACGATCAGCACCAGGCCGGCGAGATAGGTCGGAAGATCGGTGACACCCAGCATGAACGGAGTGTCGCACGGAGGTACGACACCCCGTCCAGGCGTTCCAGCACGGGAGACGTCAGGTTCAGTACGGGAGACGTCAGAAGGCGTCGGTGGGTACGTACGTCCCCCAGACCTGCCGCAGCGCGTCGCAGACCTCGCCCACGGTCGCCCGTGCCCTGAGCGCGTCCTTCATCGGGTAGAGCACGTTGTCCGTGCCCCGTGCCGCCTCCTTCAGCCGTACCAGGGCCGCGTCGACCGCGCCCTGGTCCCGTTCCGCGCGGAGCGTGGCCAGCCGCCGGGCCTGCTGGGCCTCGATCTCCGGGTCCACGCGGAGCGGCTCGTACGGCTCCTCCTCGTCGAGCCGGAAGCGGTTGACGCCGACGACGACGCGCTCGCCGCTGTCCGTCTCCTGCGCGATGCGGTACGCGCTGCGCTCGATCTCGCCCTTCTGGAAGCCGTGCTCGATCGCGCTGACCGCGCCGCCCATGTCCTCGACCCTGCGCATCAGATCGAGGGCGGCCGCCTCGACGTCGTCCGTCATGCTCTCGACGACGTACGACCCGGCGAACGGGTCGACGGTGGCCGTGACGTCCGTCTCGTACGCGAGGACCTGCTGGGTGCGCAGCGCGAGGCGGGCGGACTTGTCGGTGGGCAGGGCGATGGCCTCGTCGAAGGAGTTGGTGTGCAGCGACTGCGTGCCGCCGAGGACCGCTCCCAGCCCCTGCACCGCGACCCGGACCAGGTTGACCTCGGGCTGCTGGGCGGTGAGCTGGACGCCCGCGGTCTGGGTGTGGAAGCGCAGCATCAGCGACTTGGGGTTCTCCGCGCCGAACTCCTCCTTCATCACCCGGGCCCAGATCCGGCGGGCGGCCCGGAATTTGGCGACCTCTTCGAGGATCGTCGTACGGGCGACGAAGAAGAACGAGAGGCGCGGGGCGAAGTCGTCGACGTCCATGCCCGCCGCCACCGCGGTACGGACGTACTCGATGCCGTCCGCGAGGGTGAAGGCGATCTCCTGCGCGGGCGAGGCCCCGGCCTCGGCCATGTGGTAGCCGGAGATCGAGATGGTGTTCCACTTCGGGATCTCGGCCTGGCAGTACTTGAAGATGTCCGCGATCAGCCGCAGCGAAGGCGCCGGGGGGAAGATGTACGTGCCGCGGGCGATGTACTCCTTGAGCACATCGTTCTGGATGGTGCCGGTGAGCCGGTCCGCCGGTACTCCCTGCTCCTCGCCGACCAGTTGGTAGAGCAGGAGAAGAAGCGCGGCGGGCGCGTTGATGGTCATGGACGTGGAGACCTTGTCCAGCGGGATCCCGCCGAACAGGACGCGCATGTCGTCCAGCGAGTCGATCGCGACCCCGACCTTGCCGACCTCGCCCGAGGCGATCGCGGCGTCGGAGTCGTGGCCCATCTGGGTGGGCAGGTCGAAGGCGACCGACAGACCCATGGTGCCGTTGGCGATCAGCTGCTGGTAGCGGGCGTTCGACTCGGTGGCGGTGCCGAAACCGGCGTACTGCCGCATCGTCCACGGCCGCCCGGTGTACATCGTCGGATAGACACCGCGGGTGAAGGGGTACGCGCCCGGCTCGCCGAGCTTCTCCGCCGCCCGCCAGCCGTCGAGTGCGTCCGGCCCGTACACCGGCTCGATGGGCAGCCCCGACTCGGACTCACGCGTCATCTGCTGTACCTCCCCTTCAAGCTACCTACTGGTAACAAACCTCGCGACGGACTGTAGCGGCGGCCTCGCGACCGGTGGAGAGCCATCGGCTGGGACCTTGCTCACAGGACCCGGTCCGGTCTGGACGCGCCGTTCCCATCATGCGCAGGATTCGGCAACCGGGCAGGGCGGGAATCCGTCCAAGGAGACACCGGAACCACCGGGCGAGGCAGGGGGCCGAGGATGACGGACAGCGGCGGAACAACCGGAATGGACGAAAGGGACGGACGGGGCGGGCAGGACCGGCGGCGGGCGCAGGACGGCCGGGGTGGAAGCGGCGGGCGCGGCGGCGCCTCGTCCGGCCCGCGCGGTCGACGTCACCGGGGAACGCGCGCCGCCGCCACCGCCGCGGTCGGGATGCTCGCCGTCACCGCGCTGGCGGCAGGCTGCCGGGCCCAGACCGCCCAGGGTACGGAGCCGACGTCACCGCCCGCCGCGCCCTCCGGCAGCCCGACGGCGAGCGTCTCCCCGCGCCCGTTCGCCACTCCCTCCGACGACGCGAAGCCGGGCGACGCCGCCACCGGAACGCCCTCGGCCGACACCTCGCCCGAGCAGGAGCCGAGCACCGCCGCGCCGACGCCGCGGCCCGCGGCCCTGATGAAGACCGGGTCACAGGGAGGGCAGGTACGGGAACTCCAGGCCCGGCTCCGCCAGATCGGCCACTTCAACCGCACCCCCACCGGCTACTACGGCACCGTCACCGTCACGGCCGTCGAGTCCTTCCAGGGCAAGCGGGGCCTCGACCGCACCGGCAGCACCGACGCCGTCACCTGGCAGAAGCTGCTGGGAATGACCCGGAAGCCGACGGCCGAGGAACTGGACCCGCCGACCGAACGGCCCGTGACCAAGCCGGACGAGCGCTGTATGACGGGCCGGGTCCTGTGCATCAGCAAGAACAGCCGGACCCTGTCGTGGATGATCGACGGCCGGGTCGTCTCCTCGATGGATGTGCGCTTCGGCTCGGAGTACACCCCCACCCGCGAGGGGACGTTCAAGGTGTACTGGAAGTCCCGGCACCATGTCTCGACGCTCTACGACTCCCCGATGCCGTACGCGATGTTCTTCAGCGGCGGCCAGGCGGTGCACTACTCCTCGGACTTCGCGGCCCGCGGATACAGCGGCGCCTCGCACGGCTGCGTGAACGTCCGGGACGAGGGGAAGATCGCGGCCCTGTTCGGCGAGGTGAAGAACGGCGACAAGGTCGTCATCTACTGGTAGCGGCCACGGCCGGCCGCTGCCGGAGGAAAAGAGGCGCGGACGGGACCGGGGGAACGTGTCCCGCCCGCGCCATTGCGCCGAGCCGAAGGTACGGGGGGAACCCCGGCTCAAGCGCTGCCGATGACCAGTCGGCTCACTCCGTACTGCGTCCCGCCGCCGAAAAACGTCACACCTTATCGGTGGGGCCTTCGCGAGCGAGGGGAAAACCGCAGGTCAGCGGGGCGAAGGTACGTTCCGGAACAAGGCGCTACGGGCGCTACGGGGTCTACGGGGTCTACGGAGCCAGGGACGCGTTGGCCGTGCCGTCGCCGGCACCGGCTGCCCCACCGGCCGCCCCACCTGCCGACACGCCGTCCGAACCCGCGCCCGTGCCGATGCCGGGACCCGTGGCGGCCTTCGGCGCCTGGGTGCGGAACGAGATCGACGGGAGCGAACCGCCGCCGCCCTCTCCGTCACCCTTCCCCGGGCCGGCACCGTCGCCGTCGCCGTGGCCGTTCCCGTCCTCCTCGTCCAGCAGCCGGTCGCAGAACCGCTTCAGGTTCTTCTCGCCCTTGGCCAGCTCGATGAGTCGACGCCTGCTGCTGTCGTTGAGCTTCCCGTCGCGGTAGGCCCGGCATGCCTTGACGGACTTCTCGTACCACTTGCCGGAGGTGGCGTCGCCGGAACCGTCGGGCAGGTCCTCGGCGTCGGCGTCCTCCTGCGTGCCGTCCGTGGGCCGGGCGTCGTCCTCGCGGTGCTGGTCCCCGTCGCCCGCGGCGGTGCTGTCCCCGGTGCCCGCACCGTCATCCGTGCGCCGCCGGTCGGTGTCGTCCTCTCCGGCGTCCCTGCCCTCGGGTGAGTCGGAGGGGGTCGGAGCGGTGCCCGGGGCGGACGGGGAGGAGGTGCTGCCGGAGGTGGCGTCGCCGTCCGGCAGCCCGGACCCCAGCTCCCTCGGCGACGCGGCCGAGGAGACGGAGGCCGCCGGTGCCGGGGAGCCCAGGCCGCCGAAGGTCCCGGAAATCACTCCGGTCCCGGCCGCGACGGCCACCCCGCCGAGGGCGCAGCCCGCGAGCGAGACGGCCAGGCCGAAGCGCACGGGACGGCTCCAGCGCGGGCGGCGGGCCGTCGCGGCGGACACGGCGCCGATCCGTACCGGCTCCAGCAGTCCGGGCTGTCCATGGGCCGCCGCCGTACTGGGTCTCTTCGCGGCGCGGCCGTTCGCCGCGGTGCCGTGGGCGGCCTGCCGGAAGGCGGCCAGCACCGTGTCCTCGCCGGGCAGTTCACCGCCGTGCGAACGGGCGGCGGTCCGGGCGTCGCCCAACGCCCGGCTGAGCCGCAGGGCTTCGGTACGGTCGTGATCGTCGACGGGTACGACCGGTTCGCCGCGGAGCAGTCTCTCCGCCGCGTCCTGGTCAAGCCACTCGTAGTGCTCGTCGGCCATCACATGTCCTTCTGCGTCCACGGACGCGAATGCGTCACACCGGGAGTAACACCGGCGGGCGCCACCGAACCATTACGGCCGGGGCGCTGCGCGGGCAGGGCGCCGAGCTCCACTCCCCCGGCTCCGCCCTGACCTGCACCGTCGTCCGGGGCCGGGCCCGGGTCGGCCACCGCTCCCGGATGGTCGGCGCCGAGCAGCTCCGACAACCGCTTCAGGCCACGGTGCGCGGCGGTGCGTACGGCGCCGGGACGCTTGCCCAGGGTCCGCGCCGCGCTCTTCGCGTCCAGGCCGACGACCACCCGCAGCACGACGGCCTCGGCCTGGTCCTGCGGCAGCTGGGCGATGAGCGACATGGCGCGGTCGGTGGCCAGCGCCTCGATGGCGTCGCCCGCGGTGTCCGAATCGGCGGGCCTGGCGGCCAGTTCGGACTCGTCGCCGCCTATGGCGGGGCGCCTGCTGCGCATCCGCAGATGGTCCAGGGAGCGGTTGCGCGCGATCCGGGCCGCCCACCCGCGGAACCGGTCGGCGTCGCCGCTGAACCGGTCGAGGTCACGGGCTATCTGCAGCCACGCCTCGGACGCCACGTCCTCGGCGTCCGGCTCCCCGACCAGTGTCCGTATGTAGCCCAACAACCGTGGCTGCACCGCGCGGTACACAGCACGGAAGGCGTCCTCGTCCCCGTCCTGCGCCGCGAGCACCGCGGCCGTCAGCTCCGCGTCGTCCCCCAGCACTCCCTCAACCCGCCCTGCTGTCCTGAATCGCAGCTGGTCACCACTGCTGCGCCACTCTGCGCGACTCAGCACGCTACGTGCTCGGCGGGTGTCACGTCCATGGCTTGTACAACCCGCAACAGTTCACTGACACAGCGCGGTGTGACAGAAATCGCGGTGGCGGCGCTGAGATGAGTACGGGGTCGTGCTGCGACCCCGTGGAAGACGACCGGGGCCTCTCCTGTGGGGGGTGGCGGCCCCGGTCGTCGTCCCTCGGCCTCCACCCCGGCCCGGCGACGGACCGTCAGCCCTGCCCCCTGGCCCGGCGTGACATCACCGCACGCAGCACCCGTCGGCCCTCGGTCGACAGGACCTGCGCCCGGTGCAGTCCGGCGCCGCTGCCCGGCGTACCGGCGGTCTCCGCGAGGATCTCCAGGATCTGTATCTGCCGACGCAGCTCCCCCGCCACGAGCGGGCCCGCGCCGTCCTCCTCCCCGGCACGGCAGCGCTTCAGCAACTGCTCGTCCTCGTACGCGTCGTACCGCGCGGGCTCCTCCGCCGGGGAGTCGCACCGCAGATGGATCTCCAGGGCGACGAGCGAGCAGGCGTCGGCCCACTCCCGCAGCGGTACGGCGGTGAAGTCCGAGGGGGCCGCGTCGAGCAGGGCGCGTACCCGTGCGCCGGTGGCGTCCGCGTTGCCGTCGGCCGCTGTCGCGGTGCGGGCGGCCGTGAGCCGGGTGGCCCATTCCCGCCCGTCCTGGCAGCTCGCCCAGAGCGGGCGCAGCGGTTCCGGTCCCGCCGCCGGGTCGAGCGGTGGCAGGCAACGGTCCAGGCAGGCGAGCCCTGCGGCGGCGAGCGCCCGCTCGTCGGCCTGCGCGATCAGTTCCAGCAGACTCATTCGACGTCTCCCTCGGTCGTACCGCGTACTGCGCCGGGTGGCTGAAAATCGTCAGTTGCGGCGACAGAGTACGGGTGACGTACGGGTGACTTCAGGCCAGGTGTCTGCCACCCCGTGCCACCTGCGCGGACATCGGCATCGAGCCGAGCGCGGCCCGCTCGCCCTGCATCCGGGTCAGCCGGCGGACGAAGAGCAGGGCGAGCACCGCGGCCACGATGCCCACCACGTCGGACGCCACGACCAGCGTGGCCGCGTCCACGGTCTCCTGCGGCAGCGTGGCCGTCGAGTAGCGCCTGGAGGCGTACCGGCCGAAGAGCATCCAGCAGACCCAGGCCGCCCACCACAGGTGGAGCGGGGCGCGGGAGACGGTGCGCCCGCCGCCGTCGGTACGGGTCCGGGCGCTGGCGGTCCAGACGCCGGCGGCGACCCGGTACGGCAACCAGAGGTTGCCGAACGGCACGAACCAGCCGCCCACGGCCCAGCCCGGCCGCATCGTGTGCGCGCTCGCGTCGAAGATCTCGGCGTTCAGCCGCACCCGGCGGAACCAGATGATGAACACGACGGCGGTGGCCAGCAGGGTCAGCACCTGCGCGCTGCCGGCGAAGTAGTACAGCCGGTCCGCCCGGTCGGCCTCGTCCAGGCGGACGGCCAGGAAGCCGTCGTCGAGGCCCCCGGCGAGCAGGAAGCGCATGTTCAGTCCGGCGGCCACGGCGAGCAGGTCGGTCGCGATGACGGCGCAGAGCAGCACGACGACGGCTTTCGAGAGGCCGAGGGGTGATCCCAGCCGCCCGCCGGACTCGCCCGGCGGCACGGCGTCCGCCGCCATCAGTCCGTCCGGCGGCGCCGGACGGGTGCCGGAGCAGAAGGTGCAGCGGCCGTCGGCGGTGACGGCCGTTCTGATGCGGCAACTGGTGCAGAGCATGATGCGGAACCCCCCAGGGCACGAACGAGGATGCGTGGACCTCGCTCCCCTCCCCAGGGCGCGCGGCAAGCGGAACGTATCTCCGGTGCTCCGGGCTGTCCACGGCGTTCCCCGTCGGCACCGGTGCCCGGAACGCTCAGCCCGGCGCGTCGATCTTTTCGGCCAGCTTCTGGAACTGTGCCCAGCTCAGCGCGGGCTTCCGCGGATCCCAGAGCTTCTGGGCCGTCGCCCGCAGCGGCATCCGGATGCCCTGGGCCACCTGCTGCGCGGTCTGCGCCCGCGGCAGATCGCCCCAGACCGCGAACCTGCCGCCGAGGATCTGCTTCGAGTAACGGGTGGGCACGGGCCGGGTACCGCGCAGGACGAGGGGGGTCCACTGCTCGTAGATCCGCTTGCCGGTCGGATAGACGAAGGTGTTGGGCTGGCCGAGTACGTAGTAGAGGAATTCGTCGTTGAGGTTCACCACCGGGCGCCCCTCGCCCAGGTACTCCTCCGGCGGCCGGGCGCCGATCTCCTTGCCCGTCCAGTACTCGACCTCGATGTCCTTGTCCGCGTGGACGGTGCCGCCGCGGAAGAAGCCGTCGTTCCACGCCTTGGCCGTGCGGCCCTTGGCCCGGACCACCGCCGCGCGGTCGTTGAGCCAGCCGGTGGCCAGGTCCTTGATCGTGGCCTGCGCGCCGTACTTCTGCCGGGCGGCGGTGAGCAGCTGCGGATACGAGGCGGCGGGGTCCCGCACCGTCAGCGCGCGGTACTCGTCCGCGCCCAGCTGCCAGTACGCGCCGCCGAACAGTTCGGTGTACTCGTCGAGGAGTTCGTCGATGAGTTCCGCCGAAGCCGGCTTCGAGATGTCGATGGACCCGGTGGACACCACCCCCTGCGCGTTGCGCAGCTGGAGGTCGGGGTAGGCGCGCAGTACGGCACCGAGGTGGCCCGGTGAGTCGATCTCCGGGACGACGTCGATGTGCAGGCTCGTGGCGAGGCCGACGATGCGGCGGACCTCGGCCAGGGTGAGGTGCTCGGGCGAGACGATCTCGGGGTGCGACTCGGACGCGATCCGGAACGCCTGGTCGTCGGAGAAGTGCAGGCCGAGCTGGTTGAGCTTGAGGTCGGCCATGTCACGCAACCGGGCCTCGATCCAGCCCGCGCTGTAGTACTTGCGCGCGATGTCGAGGTTGAGGCCGCGCTGCGGCCGGTCGGGAGCGTCGCTCACGACGCCCTCCGGCATGGTGCCGTCGGCGCGCAGCGACTGCTTGAGGGTGCGCGTGCCGTAGAAGACGCCTGCCTGGTCGGGCCCGCTGATCCTGACCCGCCGGTCGCGGGTGGTGAGGGTGTACGACTCCGGGGCGCCCTTGCCCGGCGTACCGAGGGCCAGTTCGACATCACCGGCGCGGGCGGCGACGGCGCCCCGGTAGCGGATCTTCAGCTCCCCGGCGAGCAGCCGCGCCTCGTCCGCCAGCACTTCGCTGCCGTCGGCGACGACGACCGTGCTGTCGGGTCCCGGCTTCCAGCCGGGACCCCGGGCGGCGGTGTGCTCGCGTACGGCGGGGATGGTGCGGGGCGCCTCGGACAGCGGGTAGCTGCGGGTGGGGGACGGTGAGGCCGAGGGCGAGGAGGAGGTCCGCGACGACGCCGCGTCGCCGGTGGACGCCCCGGGGCCGGAGTCGGAGCTGTCCGGCCAGACGACGACAACGGCGAGGGCGACGGCGGCTGCGGCCGTGACGGCCGCACCGGCCACGAGGGCACCACGTGGGGGCGACATCGGTCAGAATCCTCCGGATCGGGGGCGGTGGGGGAAGAAGCGAGAGAAGGCGTGGAGAGGGGGACGGAAGGACTTATTGGGGCATTTACGCTCATCATTCACCCATCGGCCGTCGCATGTCGGCCGAGCGACGGACGGTCCCGGACTCCCGACGTCGCACGCCGCCCCCTCACCGGCGGGCGCTCACCGCACGACACCGGGCGTTGGCGTCCGCGCCGTCAGGTGTCCATCACGCGTTCCGAAACTCTCCCATCCGGGTGATTTTCCCCGCGTCCTGCGGACGGCCGTCGCCCGCTCTCGCTAGCGTTGGAACACATTCGTCCCTCCCTTCACTCTGACCCCACGTGCAACCTCGTTGCCCTCAAGCCCCTCTCCAGGGTCACAGATGTCGTTGATTCGAGGAGTCCACGCTGTCCAGGTCCAGCGAGCCCCACGCCGGCCTGCCGAAGCGATCACCGCAGCCGGCCGGGCGGACGGCCATACCCGTCCAGTGCCGCGGCCAGGCACCCTCGCCCGCACCGGTCCCGGCGCCGCCCGGCGACCACGCGACCGGTCTCGGCCGTCTCAACGCCGCACCGCGCGCCTCCGCCGAAGCCGCCCTGCTGGAGTGCTGCGGCAGCCGCCGCTGGGCCCAGCGGATGGCCGCGCATCGCCCGTTCCCGGATCTCGACGCCCTGCTCGCCGCCTCCGACGAGGCGGGCTACGACCTGTGCCCCACGGACATCGCCGAGGCACTCGCCGGGGAGCGCGCCCCCTGTCTGCGCCATGACGCGCCGCGCGCCGCCCATCTGGCGCTGCGGGCCGCGCACGCGGCGTACGAGAGCCGCTTCGGCCATGTCTTCGTGATCGGCCTGGACGCGTCCCGCCCCTCGCGGCAGGTGGACCAGATGCTGGCCGGCATCCGGACCCGGCTGGCGCACGACCCGGACGAGGAGCGGGCCGTGACGGCGGACGAGATGCGACGACTCGCCCGGGGCCGCATCATCGAGCTGGTGACGGCCGCGGGCCGGGACGACGGCCCGTTCTAGCCACCGGGCCGGGCCGTGGTGCGACGGCGGTCCGAGCCGCCGCGACGGCCCGAGCCGGGTACGTTCCTTTTCGTCCGCTCTAGCCCGTCCGTGCCTGTTTGATTGCCACTTTGATCACACCAGAGGCCCCGGCGCGAACGAACCGACAAAGCGTCGCTACGATGGCCGGGGCCGGTGGACCGTACCCGGCCGGGTCAGACCGACAGTCAAGCCGGCCGACCCCAATCCCCGCTCCCGGAGGGTTCTTCCGTGCCGGCTGGAACGCTGTACCGCGGCCGGGAAGGCATGTGGTCCTGGGTGGCTCATCGAGTCACCGGTGTCCTCATTTTCTTCTTCCTGTTCGTACACGTCCTGGACACCGCTCTTGTCCGTGTCTCCCCCGAGGCCTACGACGAAGTCGTGGCCACGTACAAGACATGGCCTGTCGCGCTCCTCGAATACGGCCTCGTGGCCGCGATTCTCTTTCATGCGCTGAACGGTCTCCGCATCGTCGCCGTGGACTTCTGGGCCAAGGGCCCGCGCTTCCAGAAGCAGATGCTCTGGACCGTGCTGGGCATCTGGACCGTGCTGATGGTCGGGGCCCTGTACCCCGTTCTCGGCCACGCCGTACGCGAACTCTTCGGGAGCTGAGGCCCATGTCCACCGAGACCTCTTCCGCGATCGGTGACGTCGAAGGCGTGAGCCTGTACGACGTCGACCACCCGGCCCCCGTGATCGAGCCCCCGCGCAAGCGGACGGGCAAGACCCCCAAGGGTTCGCGCACCAATTTCGAGATGTACGCCTGGCTCTTCATGCGCCTGTCGGGCATCGTCCTGGTCGTCCTGGTCATCGGCCACCTGCTGATCCAGCTGGTGCTCGACGGCGGTGTCTCCAAGATCGGCTTCGCCTTCGTGGCGGGCCGCTGGGCCTCGCCGTTCTGGCAGGTCTGGGACCTCACGATGCTGTGGCTCGCCATGCTTCACGGCGCCAACGGCCTCCGTACGGTCATCAACGACTACGCCGAACGGGACAACACCCGCTTCTGGCTGAAGATGCTGCTGTACACCGCCACGGTGTTCACCGTCCTGCTGGGCACGCTGGTGATCTTCACCTTCGACCCGAACATCCGCTAGGCGCCGGGACAGAGGGACCAGAGGAAAACCATGCAGATCCACAAGTACGACACCGTCATCGTCGGCGCCGGCGGCGCCGGCATGCGCGCGGCCATCGAGTCGACCAAGCGCAGCCGTACCGCCGTGCTGACGAAGCTGTACCCGACCCGCTCCCACACGGGCGCCGCGCAGGGTGGCATGGCCGCCGCGCTCGCCAACGTGGAAGAGGACAACTGGGAGTGGCACACCTTCGACACGATCAAGGGCGGCGACTACCTGGTCGACCAGGACGCCGCCGAGATCCTGGCGAAGGAGGCCATCGACTCGGTACTCGACCTGGAGAAGATGGGCCTGCCGTTCAACCGCACGCCCGAGGGCAAGATCGACCAGCGCCGCTTCGGCGGCCACAGCCGTAACCACGGCGAGGCCCCGGTCCGCCGGTCCTGCTACGCCTCGGACCGCACCGGCCACATGATCCTCCAGACGCTGTACCAGAACTGCGTCAAGGAGGGCGTGGAGTTCTTCAACGAGTTCTACGTCCTGGACCTCCTGCTCCAGGACGTCGACGGGGTCAAGAAGTCCGCGGGCGTCGTCGCCTACGAGCTGGCCACCGGCGAGATCCACGTCTTCCAGGCGAAGTCGGTCATCTTCGCCTCCGGCGGCACCGGCAAGTTCTTCAAGGTGACGTCGAACGCCCACACCCTGACCGGTGACGGCCAGGCCGCCGCGTACCGCCGCGGTCTGCCGCTGGAGGACATGGAGTTCTTCCAGTTCCACCCGACGGGCATCTGGCGCATGGGCATCCTGCTGACGGAGGGCGCCCGCGGTGAGGGCGGCATCCTCCGCAACAAGGACGGCGAGCGCTTCATGGAGAAGTACGCGCCCGTCATGAAGGACCTAGCGTCCCGTGACGTCGTCTCCCGCTCCATCTACACGGAGATCCGTGAAGGCCGCGGCTGCGGTCCGGAGGGCGACCACGTCTACCTGGACCTCACCCACCTGCCGCCGGAGCAGCTGGACGCGAAGCTCCCGGACATCACCGAGTTCGCGCGTACGTACCTCGGCATCGAGCCCTACACGGACCCGATCCCGATCCAGCCGACCGCGCACTACGCCATGGGCGGCATCCCGACCAACGTCGAGGGCGAGGTGCTGGCCGACAACACCACCGTCGTCCCGGGCCTGTACGCCGCCGGCGAGGTCGCCTGTGTCTCCGTGCACGGCGCCAACCGTCTGGGCACCAACTCGCTGCTCGACATCAACGTCTTCGGGCGCCGGTCGGGCATCGCCGCCGCCGAGTACTCCGCGAAGAACGACTTCGTCGAGCTTCCCGAGAACCCGGCCCAGCAGGTCATCGACCAGGTCGGGCGGCTGCGCGACTCCAACGGCACCGAGCGGGTGGCCGTGCTCCGTCTGGAGCTGCAGGAGTGCATGGACGCCAACGTGATGGTCTTCCGCACCGAGCAGACGATCAAGACGGCGGTCGACAAGATCGCCGAGCTGCGCGAGCGCTACCTGAACGTGTCCATCCAGGACAAGGGCAAGCGGTTCAACACCGACCTGCTGGAGGCCATCGAGCTGGGCAACCTGCTCGACCTGGCCGAGGTCATGGCGACCTCCGCGCTGGCCCGCAAGGAGTCCCGCGGCGGCCACTACCGCGAGGACTACCCGAACCGCGACGACGTCAACTTCATGCGCCACACCATGGCGTACCGCGAGGTCGCGGACGACGGCACCGAGTCGATCCGGCTCGACTACAAGCCCGTCGTGACGACCCGCTATCAGCCGATGGAGCGTAAGTACTGATGGCTACCCCGACACTGGACAAGGCCGGCCCCGCCGACAAGCCCGAGGCGGGCTTCGCCGACTCCCCGTACATCACGGCCACGTTCCGGATCCGCCGCTTCAACCCCGAGGTGTCGGACGAGGCGCAGTGGCAGGACTTCCAGATCGAGATCGACCCGAAGGAGCGTGTTCTCGACGCCCTTCACAAGATCAAGTGGGATGTCGACGGCACGCTGACCTTCCGGCGCTCCTGCGCGCACGGCATCTGCGGCTCCGACGCGATGCGGATCAACGGCAAGAACAGGCTCGCCTGCAAGACGCTGATCAAGGACATCAACCCGGAGAAGCCGATCACGGTCGAGGCCATCAAGGGCCTCACGGTCCTCAAGGACCTCGTGGTCGACATGGAGCCGTTCTTCCAGGCGTTCCGCGACGTCATGCCCTTCCTCATCACCAAGGGGAACGAGCCGACCCGCGAGCGTCTGCAGTCCGCCGAGGACCGCGAGCGCTTCGACGACACCACCAAGTGCATCCTGTGCGCCGCGTGCACGTCGTCCTGCCCCGTGTTCTGGAACGACGGGCAGTACTTCGGCCCGGCCGCGATCGTCAACGCGCACCGCTTCATCTTCGACTCGCGCGACGAGGGCGGCGAGCAGCGCCTGGAGATCCTCAACGACCGTGACGGTGTGTGGCGTTGCCGCACGACGTTCAACTGCACGGACGCCTGCCCGCGTGGCATCGAGGTCACCAAGGCGATCCAGGAAGTGAAGCGTGCGCTGATCACGCGTCGCTTCTGACCTTCCCGGTCCACCGGCCGTACCCCAAGAGGCCCCGTTTCCCGCAGTGTTGCCACGGGAAGCGGGGCCTCTTGCTGCGCTGTCCGGGTGTGGACGGTACGGTCATGCGGAGCTGAAGACCGAAGAGAACGGGGATCTCGTGACCGAGCCCAATCCGTACGCGGACGACTCATACAAGTGGGGCCCGCCCCAGCAGCCGGGCCACCCGCCCACCGTGGCGGACGGGCAGGGTTACGGGTATCCGGCACCGGGCGCGGCTCCCGCGTACGGGTATCCGCAGCCCCTGCCCGACTCCGCGACCCAGCCGGGTCCGGGGTACGGCTATCCGGGTCCCGGCCAGCCGGCCCCCGGCCACCACCTCCCGGTGCAGCAGGGCATGCCCGGCGGCGGGGTGCCGATGCTGTCCTTCGGCGACATCACCGTCATGAACGACTCGATCGTGACGCCGTCCGGGACGATGCCCCTCAAGGGCGCCGTGTGGACGGCGACCGACATGTCGCGCACGGAGGAGAAGATCCCGCCGGTCGCGATCGTGCTGGCGATCGTCTTCGCCCTGCTGTGCCTGATCGGCCTGCTCTTCCTTCTGATGAAGGAGAAGAAGACCACCGGCTTCATCCAGGTCACGGTCACCAGCGGGGGCCGGCACCACTCGACGATGATCCCGGCGATGGGTCCCGAGACGTTCCCCATGGTCATGGCGCAGCTCAACACCGCCCGTTCGATGAGCGCCTGAGTCTGCCGGGACGCCGGTAGCACCGGCGTCCGGCTCACTCCGGGCTCACTCCCGGCCGACGCCGTCCCGGTCCTCCGCGGCGACCATGATGCGCCGCAGCATGTCGTTGAGCCGGGTGCGTTCGCCGGGGTCGAGCACGCCGAGCAGCCGGTGCTCCTCGTCGCCGAGGAAGTCCATCGCGCCCCGCCAGGTCGAGCGGCCCGCCTCGGTGAGCTCGACGACGACCCGCCGCCGGTCCGTGGTGGACTGCGTGCGGCGGACGAACCCGCGCTTCTCCAGCGCGTCGAGGCGGCCGGTGACGGAGGCCGGGGCGAGGTCGAGGTCGGCGGAGAGTTCGGAGGGCGCCGCCACGCCGCCGCGTCCGGCGAGCTTGTGGAGCGTGTCGAACTCCTGACGGTCCAGGTCGAGGTCGACGAGCGACTGCTCGCGCGCCCGGCGCAGGTGCACGGAGATCTTCTTCATCCGGGTGACCGCGCCCTCGACCTCGGGATCGAGACCGGGCAGGACCGGCTTCCACCGCTCCACATGCCCGTCGGTCCAGTCGCGTTGCTCCATACCGAAATCGTACGCCCGCCCCCCTGTCCGGTCCCCGGCGTCCGACACCCGCCCGCCCTCAGGTATTTCGTTGACGAATTATTCGTTTCCGAAATACATTGTCGCTCATGCCCCACCCCCTGCGCACGCGCGCCTTCCGCCTCCTGTTCGTCGGACGCACCCTCTCCCTCCTCGGCGACGCCGCGATCCCCGCCGCCCTCACGCTCGCCGTCTACGAGGCCACCGGATCGACCGGGGCACTCGCCCTCGTCCTGGCCTGCGCGATGGTCCCCAAGCTGCTCCTGCTGCCGCTCGGCGGCGTCATCGGCGACCGCTTCAACGCCCGTACGGTCGCCCTGCTCACCGACCTCGTCCGGTGCGCGACCCAGATCTTCGTCGGCGTCGAACTGCTCGGCGGATCACCGGAGCTGTGGCAGATCGCGGTGGCCGAGGTGTTCGGCGGCGCGGCGGGGGCCTTCGCCATGCCGACCGTGTCGCCGCTGATCCGCTCCACCGTCGCCCCCTCGGGGCTGCTGCGCGCCAACTCCCTGATGGCGGTGGCCGTCAGCGCGACCCGGTTCGGCGGCCCCGCACTGGCCGGGACGCTGGTCCTCACCGTGGGGCCCGGCTGGGCGTTCCTGCTGGACGGTGCGACCTTCGCCGTCAGCGCCGCGCTGCTCGGCGCGATCGACATCGAGAAGGTGTCGATTCCCCGGAGGTCCTTCACGGCGGACCTCAAGGAGGGCTGGGGCGAGGTCCGCTCCCGCGACTGGTACTGGACCAGCCTCGTCGCCCACGCCGCCTGGAACGGCGCGGCGGCCGTCCTGGCGACGCTCGGACCGGCCCTCGTCGTCGGCGGGCAGGGCGGCAGCGGCACCTGGATCGCCCTGCTCCAGGCCGGGTCGGCCGGGCTGCTGCTCGGCTCCCTGCTCGCGGGCCGGGTCCGGCCGCGCCGACCGGTCCTGGTCGCCAATCTGGCCCTCGCCACGTACGCCTTCCCGCTCGTCCTGCTCGCCGCCGACGCCCCCCGCTGGCTGACCATCGCGTCGTACGGCGTCGCGCTGGCGGGCCTGGGCTTCCTCGGTCCCGTGTGGGACACCGCAGTGCAGTCCGCGATACCCGCCCACGCGCTGGCCCGGGTGACCTCGTACGACTGGCTGCTCTCGCTGGGCGCGATGCCGCTGGGCTACGTACTGGCACCGCTCGCCGCGTCCGCCTGGGGCCCGGAGACCCCGCTCCTCGTCGCCGCGGTCGCGGTCGGGGCCGCGTGCCTGGCGACGGCAGCGGTGCCGGGCGTACGGAAGTTCGGGCCACCGGCCCCGGAGCCGAAGGCGGCGGAAGGGCCGGAGAGTTCGGAGGGATCGAAGGGAGCCAAGGGGTCGGAGGGTTCGGAGGGGGCCAAGGGGTCGGAGGGTTCGGAGGGGGCCAAGGGGTCGGAGGGTTCGGAGGGGGCCAAGGGGTCGGAGGCTTCGGGGAGTTCGGTGGCGGAGCGCACAGGGACCCCGTCTTGAACATGTTCAAAGTCAGGTCTACAGTCCATGACAACAGCTTTTGAACACGTTCAAGGGAGCCGGGGCATGGACCTCACCGTTGTCGCGTACGTCATCTATCTGCTGATCAGCGTCGCTCTCACCATCTGGGTCGCCCGCACCCTCAGCCGCAACGGCAAGGTGTTCCTCGCGGATGTGCTGCACGGGAACGAGAAGCTCGCCGACGCCGTCAACCACCTGCTGGTGGTCGGCTTCTACCTCGTCAACCTGGGCTTCGTGACCCTCTATCTGAAGAACGCCGACAGTGTGGCCGACGCCCGCGGACTCTTCGACGCCCTCTCCACGAAGGTCGGCGTCGTGCTGCTCGTGCTCGGCGGAATGCACCTCGCCAACGTCTACGTACTGAACAGGATCCGCCGCCGCGGCATGATGGAGCGCGAGCAGACCCCGCCGGTGCCGCCGCAGGGCTGGACCGGTCCCACCCCGCAGGGCCCGTGGGCCGCCCCCGCCACCGGACGGTGAGCCGGATGGCCGCAGCCGGAGCCCGTACCCCGGTCGCACGCCTCACCGTGCTCTACGACGCGCAGTGCGGGCTCTGCGTCCATGTACGCCACTGGCTGCTGAAGCAGCGTCAGCTCATACCGCTGGACCTCGTGCCGGCCGCCTCCGAGGAGGCGCGCCGGCGCTTCCCCGGCCTCGACCACGCGGGGACGCTCGACGAGATCACGGTCATCGGCGACCGGGGACAGATCTACCGCGGGACCGCCGCCTGGATCGTCTGCCTCTGGGCGCTCGCCGAGCACCGGCCCAAGGCCCACTGGCTGACCACCGCGGCGGGCCGGCCGTTCGCCCGTGCGACCGTGCTCGCCGCGGCGAAGTACCGCTCGGTGACCGCCCCCTCGTGCGGCGACGGCGGCGGGGCCTGCGAAGTCCCGGTCATGGGCGCCGAAACGGGCGGATAGCCTGGGGACCGTGGCGAGCGAGAAGAAGGACGAGCAAGGCGTGAAGAGCGATCCGGGCGCGAAGGACGGCAAGCCCGCCAAGGTCCTCAAGAGCGAGCAGACCCGCACGCTCATCCTCGAAACCGCGCTCCGGCTCTTCCAGGAGCGGGGTTTCGACAAGACGACCATGCGGGCCATCGCCCAGGAGGCCGGGGTCTCCGTCGGCAACGCCTATTACTACTTCGCCAGCAAGGAGCACCTCGTCCAGGGCTTCTACGACCGGATCGGCGCCGAACACGCGGCGGCGGTCCGGGAGGTCCTGGACAACGAGACGGATCTGGAGACCCGGCTCGCCGGAGTGCTGACGTGCTGGGTGGACGTCGCGGCGCCGTACCACGAGTTCGCGGCCCAGTTCTTCAAGAACGCCGCCGACCCGGAGAGCCCGCTCAGCCCCTTCTCCGTCGAGTCCGAGCCGGCCCGCGAGGTGTCCATCGCCATCCACCGCGAGGTACTGGCGGGCTCCAAGGCCAAGATCCCCGCCGAACTCGCGGACGTCCTCCCCGAGCTGATGTGGCTCTCCCAGATGGGACTCGTCCTGTACTGGGTGTTCGACCGCTCACCGGAGCGCGAGCGCAGCCGCCGGCTCGCGGGGCGCGGTGCGCGGCTGACCACCCGGGGTGTCGCGCTCGCCCGGTTCCGGGTGCTGCGGCCGCTCGTCCACGAAGTGCACGAGCTGTTCACGGACTTCCTGCCGGGGATGGCCGAGACGGCCACCGCCCGCAAGCGCTCCTGAGGGCTGCCCCGGTCGCCGTCATGACCCGGGAGGACCCGGGAGGACCTGACGGCGGCTGCCGTCAGATCCAGCCCAGTTCCCACAGCCGCCAGATGCCGGTGCCGTCGGAGAGGTACTGCGACCCGGAGACGTCCGTCTTGGCGACGACGTAGTCCTTCTTCTGCCACAGCGGGACCAGCGGGACGTCCTCGCCGACCAGCTGCTGGAGCTCCTTGAAGTCGGCCGAGGTCCTGCCGCGGTCGCTGTACTGGAGCGTGGCCGTGATCAGTTCGTCCATCTGCTTGCTGGCGTAGCCGTTGTGGAGGCTGTTGTCACGGCCGACGAGCGGCTGGCTGAAGGTGTCGGGGTCCGGGTAGTCGGGAAGCCAGCCGATGGTGTACGCGTCGTAGGCGCCGTCCGCGTAACCCTTCTGGAAGTCCGTCCACTTCACGGCCTTCACCGAGACCTTGAACAGCCCGTCCTTCTCCAGCTGGCGCCGCAGCTCGGCGGTCTCCTGTGTGTACGCCTCGTCGGCCTTGTAGGCGAAGTTGATGTGCAGCGGAGTCTGCACACCGGCCTCCGCCATCAGCTTCTTGGCGCGCGCGGGGTCGGGCGACGGGTACTTGTCGAAGAACGGGGTGCTGTGGCCGATGTACCCCTGCGGGATCAGCGAGTAGAGCGGTTCGACGGTGCTCTTGTAGACATCGCCCACCAGCGGACCGCGGTCGATGATCGACGCGATGGCCTGGCGGACCTTCTTGTTCGCGAGCGGGGAGCCCTCACGGACGTTGAAGACGAGGTTGCGGATCTCCGCGCTGTCCGCCTCGGTGACGCGCAGGTCCGGGTCGCCGGGGTTCAGCTCGGCGAGCCGGGCGGGCGGCAGCTGACGGTGCGTGACGTCGAGGTCGCCGCTCTTCCAGCCGGCCATCAGCTCGTCGGAGGTCTTGTAGTACCGGATGTCGACCGGTTCGCCGGTCTTCTTGAGAGCGCCCTTGTACTTGATGTTGGGCACCAGCTCGGCCCGTACGCCCGGCTCGTAGGACTTGAGGACGTACGGCCCCGACCCGTCGACCTGCTTCCCGCTGCGGAGCTTGTTATCCGGGTACTGGGAGGGATCGACGATCGACCCGGCTCCGGTGGCGAGCTTCTGCGGGAAGGTCGCGTCGCGCGAGGAGAGGTTGAAGGTGATGGTGCGGCCTTCGGTCACGACGTTCTTGAGGCTGGGGAACAGCGCCGAGGGCCCGACGTCGGTCTTGATCCTGAGCATCCGCTCGAAGGAGTACTCGACATCGGCGGCCGTGATCTTCCGGCCGTTGGAGAAGGTCAGATCGTCCCGCAGTTTGCACTGGTACGTCTGGAGCTTCTGCCCGACGAAGCCGCAGCTCTCGGCGGCGTCCGGTTCCGGCACGATCGCGCCGGACTTGAACGTCATCAGCGACTGGTAGAGATTGCTGTAGATCGCCCACGAGCCCGCGTCGTACGCACCGGCCGGGTCGAGCGAGGTCACCGCGTCCGTCGTGCCCACCGTGACGGGATCGTTCTTCTCCTCGCCCGAGGGAAGAAGTTGCCAGGCGCCGACGCCTGCGATGACCAGTACCGCGAAAATCGCGAGAATCCGTATCCGGATCGACCGCATTGCCGTGCTCTCCCTTACCAGCCCCACCACGGCATTGCGCTCAGACACGCACATTGCCGCATGCTCGCACTTACCCAATCACACGATTTTCACAACTGGAAGAGTAAATGGGGCACTCACAGGGATTTGTTCGCCGCTTGGAACACGGGGTGCCCGAAAAGACAGCTTACGGCCTCCCACCTGCAGTTTTTCGTAGCAGACCGTGACGCTTCGGTGCGGATTTCAAGAGAACCCCGAACGGCCGTCATCGATCGTGCTAGAGGCTGTCCCGATCATGGAGCAGCCGCCATGGGCTGTCCCGAAGTCCCTGGCGGGCACGCGACGACAGCCCTCAGGCCTGTCGGGAGGCGAGTTCCACGACGGTGATGTCGGAGGCCGCCCCGACCCGCACGGGCGGCCCCCAGGCCCCGGCGCCGCGTGAGACGTAGAGCTGGGTGTCGCCGTAGCGTTCGAGCCCGGCGACGGTGGGGTTGGCCAGCCCGGCGATGAGGCTGCCGGGCCAGAGCTGACCACCGTGGGTGTGGCCGGAGAGCTGGAGGTCGACGCCGTGCTCGACGGCGTCATGGATGACGACCGGCTGGTGCGCGAGGAGGACGGCGGCACGGGCCCGGTCCCGGTCACCGAGCGCCCGTACGAAGTCGGGGCCCTGGCCCTCGCTCTCCCCGGCGATGTCGTTGACCCCGGCGAGGTCGAAGCCGTCGAACTCGACCCGGGCGTTCTCCAGCGGGTGCAGACCCAGCTCGCGCACATGGTCGACCCACTGGGCGGCACCGGAGAAGTACTCGTGGTTGCCGGTGACGAAGTAGCTGCCGTGCCGCGCTTCGAGCCGGGCCAGCGGCTCCGCGGCGGTGCCCAGGTCCGCCACGGACCCGTCGACCAGGTCACCGACGACGGCGATCAGATCGGGCCGGGTCGCGTTGACCGCGTCGACGATGCGCATCGTGTGGGCGCGGCCGAGGATCGGGCCGAGGTGGACGTCGCTGACGACGGCGATCCGGTAGCCGTGCGCCGAGCGGGGCAGCTTGGCGAGCGGCACGGTGATCCGCTGGGTGCGGGGGCCGCGCAGCACACCGTACGTGCCGTATCCGACGGTGCCGAGCCCGGCGACGGCGGCCGCGCCCCCGACGGCCCTGGCGACGAACAGCCGCCGCGAGGGGCCGGTGGCGGGCGGGGCGGCTGCGGCTGCGGCTGCGGAGGGCTCGGCGGCTTGCGGGGGCTCGTGCCCGGCCCCCTCGCCGGCCGGGGGCGCGGGCGAGTCGGCCGGCGCTCCGGCCAGGGCCAGGGTCCCGGTACGCGGGCGGGCACTCTTCTCCGCGCTCTCCTCCGCACTCCTCGCCGCGCTCTCCTCCACGCCCGCCCCGCGGTCCCGGCGGGCGAGCACCCGGCGCAGGACCGGGCGTACGGCCTCGCCGACGAGCAGAGCCAGCGTCAGATACAGCAGGGCGGCCAGCCACAGATAGCCCGGCCAGGCCAGCACCTGCTGGAGCCAGAAAGGGGCGCCCGCGCGGCCGGAGACCAGTGCGCCGACGCTCAGCAGCGGCAGGACGAACGCGGCGACCGTGCCCGCCCTGCGCATCGCGCTGCCCCGCGCCGTCGTGTCACCGACGAAGCGTCGCCACACATAGCGGTGCACCGAGACGAGCAGCGCCAGCACCGCGAGCGCCACCAGGACGAAGACCACTGCCACGTGTGTTCCCCCACAGACCTCTCCTCGGACCGGCCCGTGCGCCGGTCCGCGTACGGATGATCAGGCGCGCTCTCGGCGCAAAGCCCTGACACCACGGAACCCGATCACCCCAACCGCCGTCCCCAGAAGAAAGGACGTGATGGCGAGCAGCAGGTGCACCCAGAAGTACGTGGTCGGGTCGCCCGCGTCGTCGAACGCGAGCCCGCTGCCGTCCTTCCACAGGTTCTTGACGAAAGTGATCCAGATGAACCAGCTCCACACCCCGAACGCGAGCAGGAACCAGGAAACGGGGCGGCTGAGCTTCATGGATTCAGTATCGCCGCCGCCCTCCGGCCGGGTCGCCCGGGGTGGGAACCGAGGTGGGCTGTACCGGCGGAACCTGCGGCGGGTCCGGCGGTCCGGGTCCCCATCCACATCTTCGCCCTGTACGTTTCCGACCGTGCCTGCTCTGAAAAAGACCGTGTTGACGGTCATCTCCGCCGCATTGCTGTCCGGTTTTGTCCTTAGTCCCGCGTCGGCGGCGGACAAGGACAAGACCGACGACAAACAGCCGAAGCCGACGCACCCGATGTCGAGCGTCGGCGGGGAGCAGCTCGCCAAGGTCGGTACCCAGGTCAATCTCGGGACGGGCGCCCCGGTGCTGCCCAAGGACCTCACAGGCCGGTCGTGGATCGTCGCGGACGCGGAGAACGGCCAGGTGCTGGCGGCGCACAACTCCCACTGGCGGCTGCCGCCCGCCTCCACCCTGAAGATGCTCTTCGCGGACACGGTCCTTCCCGCGCTCCAGCCGAAGTCCCTCAGCCACACGGTGACGGAGGAGGAGCTGGCCGGTGTCGGCGCGGGCAGCAGCCTGGTGGGCGTCAAGGAGGACCAGACGTACACGGTCCATGACCTGTGGCTGGGGGTGTTCCTGCGCTCGGGCAACGACGCGGTGCATGTGCTGGCCTCGATGTTCGGCGGTGTCCCCAAGACCGTCGCGGCGATGCAGAGCCACGCCGAGGAGTTGCAGGCGCTCGACACCACGGTGGTCTCGCCGGACGGGTACGACGCGCCGAACCAGGTCTCCAGCGCGTACGACCTCACGCTGTTCGCCCGCAGCGGGCTGCAGAAGAAGGACTTCCGCGAGTACTGCGCGACGGCCACCGCCGACTTCCCCGGCGAGGAGAAGGGCAAGAAGCGCGAGAGCTTCGAGATCCAGAACACCAACCGGCTGATCACCGGGGACATCGGCGTGGACCCGTACAAGGGCATCGCGGGCGTCAAGAACGGCTACACGACCCACGCGGGCAACACCTTCACCGGGGTCGCCGAGCGTGACGGCAGGGTGCTGCTGGTCACCGTCATGAACCCGTCGTCGGACGAGAGCCACGCCGTCTACAAGGAGGCCGCGAGCCTGCTCGACTGGGGCTTCGCCGCGAGCGGCAAGGTGACGCCGGTCGGCGAGCTGGTACCGCCGAAGTCCGCGGAGACCGGGAGCGGGAAGGGCGCGCAGCCGGCCGCCGGGGCGCACAAGTCGGGGCAGGACGGGGCGAAGGACGCGAAGTCCGCGAAGGCCGCCGCCGCCACCGAGAGTTCCAGCGGAGTCGGGATCGCCCTGGCGATCGTCGGCGGGCTGCTGGTGGTGCTGGCGGCCGGGGTGTTCCTGGTCAACCGGCGCTGGCCGCTGCCCGACCTGGTCCGTCGCTTCCCCCGTCGCTGACGGCTTCTGCGGCTTCTCCGGTTCCTCCGGCTTCTCCCGCTTCTCCGGCTTCTTCTGTCTGCTCGCTCCTGCTCCGCGTCGCCGTCCAGGCCGCGCAGAACAGCAGCAGTTTCGCGGTGAAGTTGATCCACAGGAGCAGGGCGACGGGCACGCCGAACGCCCCGTACATGCTCTTCGAGGCCACGCCCTTCATATAGCTGCCGAGCAGCAGCTTGAGCAGTTCGAAGCCGATCGCGCCGAGCAGTCCGGCGACCATCAGCCGGCGCCTCGGCGGCTCCACACCGGGCAGCAGCGTCAGCAGATAGAGCAGCAGCAGGAAGTCGGCGACCACCGCCACCACCAGGGCGGCCACCTGCAACAGCACGCCGCCCGCGCCGTGGTCGGGGATGCCCAGCTGATCGGCGGTCCAGCCGACGGCCGTCGAACCGACCGCGGAGGCCGCCAGCGTCGCGAGTGCCGCGCCGCCGAGCCCCAGCAGCAGCCCCGCGTCCTTGAGCTTGCGGACGACCGGGTTGCCCTCCTCCGCGTCGTCCACCTCCCAGACCGCGCGCAGGCAGTCCCGCAGGGAGCCGACCCAGCCGATGCCGGTGAAGAGCAGCAGCGCACCGGCCACCACGCCGACCGTGCCCGCGTGGGCCACCAGATTGTCGATGCCCAGCTGGTCGGAGATGCCCGGCACCTGCTCGGTGATCTTGTTCTCGATCTTGTCCAGCTGCTTGTCGGAGAGCAGCGCGGCACCGATCGCCGCACCGACCGCGATCAGCGGGAAGAGCGCGAGAAAGCTGATGAAGGTGATGGCGGCGGCGAGCCTGGCCCAGTGGACCCGCTCCAGCGTCTCGTAGGAGCGCCAGGCGTGTGTCTCCATCAACCGGGAGACGAGCGGCCCGATGACGGGGAGTTTTTTCAGCCAGTCCATGACGTACGCGTACCCTCCAGGCCCCGAAGAACCGGTGTCCGCTGCCCCCTGACACCCAATCAATCACCCATTCCGGTGAGTACCGTAACAAATACCCAAAAGGGGTTTTCTCTGGCTATACGGTCACGATCATGTCCGTCGACACGGTGTCCTTGACCGGCTGGGGCCGCACCGCCCCGACGACCGCGCTGCGGTTCCGCCCTCGCAGCCACGAGGAAGCGGCCGCCGTCGTACGCGGCCGCGGCCCCCGTGGTGCCCTCGCCCGCGGGCTCGGCCGCTCCCACGGCGACGCGGCCCAGAACGCGGGCGGCTCCGTCCTCGACATGACCGCGCTGAACCGGATCCACAGCATCGACACCCGTACCGGCACCGTGGTCTGCGACGCGGGGGTGAGCCTGCGCCGGCTGATGGAGGTGCTGCTGCCGCTCGGCCGGTTCGTGCCGGTCGCCCCCTCCACCGGCCGGATCACCGTCGGCGGCGCGATCGGCGCCGACGTCCACGGCCGCGACCACCGCCTCTCCGGTTCCTTCTCCCGGCATGTGAGCGCGCTGGAACTGCTCACCGCGGACGGCGAGGTGCGTACGGTGCTGCCCGGCACCGATCTCTTCGACGCGACCACCGGCGGCCTGGGGCTGACCGGTGTCATCCTCGCCGCCACGCTCCGGTTCCAGCCGGTCGCCACGTCGCTGATGTCGGTCGACACGCAACGGGCGGGGGATCTGGACGACCTGCTGGCCCGGTTCACGGCGACCGGTGACCGGCACCGCTACGCGTCCGCCTGGATCGATCTGCTGGCGCGGGGCAGGGCGACGGGACGCGGCGTACTCACCCAGGGGTCGCACGCGCCCCTTCATGCGCTCCCGGCGCACGCCCGGCACACACCGCTCGCGTACCGTCCGGGGCGGCTGCCTGCCATCCCCGCGTTCGTCCCGGAAAGGCTGCTCGGCCGGACCTCCGCCGCCCTGTTGAACGAGCTGCGCCACCGCGGCGCCCCCAGGTCCCGCACCGGTGAGCTCCAGCGGATCTCCACCTTCTTCCACGCCCTGGACGCCGTACCGCACGGGAACCGGCTGCATGGGCGCGGCGGCTTCGTGCGCTACCAGTTCGTCGTCGGGTACGGGCAGGAGGAGGTGCTGCGCCGGGTGGTGGAGCGGATCTCGCGGCGCCGCCGCCCCTCGTTCCTCGCCGTGCTCAAACGGTTCGGCGACGCCGACCCGGGCTGGCTGTCGTTCCCGGTGCCCGGCTGGTCCCTCGCGTTCGACCTGCCGGCCGGTCCGCCCGGTCAGGGGCGGTTCCTGGACGGGCTCGACGAGGAGGTGGCGGCGGCCGGCGGCCGGGTCTGTCTGGCGAAGGACTCCCGGATGCGGCCCGGGGCGCTGGCCGCGATGTATCCGCGGCTGGCCGGGTTCCGGGCGCTGCGGGCGGAGCTGGACCCGGGCGGAGCGTTCCGGTCCGACCTGTCCCGCCGGCTCTCGCTCTGAACCCCGTCCGTCCGGCACCCCTGACCCTCGCCAGGACCCCCTGACCCTCGCCCGGCATCCCTGTCCCCGCCCGTTCCCCGCCCGTTCCCCGCTAGGAGTGTTTTCGTGAAGGACGCCTTCGGTGCCCCGCAGTCCCTGCTCGTCCTCGGCGGCACCTCGGAGATCGCCCTGGCCACCGCCCGCAGGCTGATCGCGCTGCGCACCCGCACGGTGTGGCTGGCCGGCCGCCCCTCCCCCGCCCTGGAGGAAGCCGCCGCCGGGCTGCGCGAACGGGGCGCCGAGGTCCGTACCGTCACCTTCGACGCCCTCGACCCCGCGTCCCACGAGGCGGTGCTCGGCAAGGTCTTCGCGGAGGGTGACATCGACGTGGTGCTGATGGCGTTCGGCATCCCCGGTGACCAGGCGCGCGACGAGGAGGAGCCGCTCTCCGCGGTCCGGGTCGCCCAGACCAACTACACGGGGGCGGTCTCCGCCGGGCTGGTGTGCGCGGGCGCACTCCAGGCGCAGGGGCATGGATCGCTGGTCGTGCTCTCCTCCGTGTCCGGTGAGCGCGCCCGGCGGGCGGACTTCATCTACGGGTCGAGCAAGGCGGGCCTGGACGCGTTCGCCCAGGGGCTGGGCGACGCGCTGCACGGCACCGGGGTGCAGGTGATGGTCGTACGCCCCGGAGTGGTCCGCCCCGCAGTCGTCCGCCCCTCGGCGGACCGCGCCGGAGCCGCCGGCGACAGCCGGACGGCGCAGACGGCGCAGACGGCGGAACAGGCGTTCACGACGACGCCGGAAGCCGTCGCGGACGCGATCGTGACCGGGCTGCGGCGGCGTACGGAGACGGTGTGGGTACCGGGGTCGCTACGGGTGGTGATGTCGGCGCTGCGCCATGTGCCGCGCCCGCTGTTCCGACGTCTGCCGGTGTAGCGCGGGGCCCGGACAGCGGGCAGGGAGCGCGGGGCCCGGGTCAGGAGCGCAGCGACGGCTCGTCGACGGAGGAGCCGCCCTGTGCGGGGACGGCGGGCGCGCCGCCCCCGCCCCCGAACGGGAACTCGTTGATCTTGCGCCAGACCGCGTCCGCGCCCTGTTCGTAGAGCGCGAAGGAACCGCAGGTCCAGGCCGCCTCGTACGAGGAGAGCTCCGCGTACGCCCGGTCCATCGCCTCCTCGGAGATGCCGTGCGCGACGGTGACGTGCGGGTGGTACGGGAACTGGAGCTCGCGCACCAGCGGCCCCGAGGCGTCCCGGACCCGCTTCTGCAGCCAGGAGCAGGCCGAGGCGCCCTCGACCACCTGGACGAAGACGACCGGCGAGAGCGGCCGGAAGGTCCCGGTGCCGTACAGCCTCATCGGGAAGGGGCGGCCGGCCGTGGCGATCCGGGCGAGATGTGCCTCGACCGCCGGGAGGTCGGCCGCCTGCGCCTCGGTCGGCGGGAGCAGGGTGACATGGGTGGGAATGCCGTACGCGGCAGGGTCCCCGAAGCTCGCGCGCCGCTCCTGGAGCAGGCTGCCGTAGGGCTCCGGGACCGCGATCGAAACGCCGAGCGTTACGGTCCCCACGTCGTTCTCCTCAATCGTCGATGGTCGTTTTCCGGATCTGCCGCCGCAAGTGTGCCGTCTGCGGCCCCGGTCTCGCCAGGGCCGTTGGCCTCAGTGCTTGGCGGGCAGAAGGCCCATGCGGTCGTACGCCTGCGCCAGGGTCTCCGCGGCGACGGTCCTGGCCTTCTCCGCGCCCTTGGCCAGGACGGAGTCCAGCGTCTCCGGGTCGTCCAGATATTCCTGCGTACGGCTCCGGAACGGGGTGACGAACTCCACCATGACCTCGGCGAGGTCGGTCTTGAGCGCACCGTAGCCCTTGCCCTCGTACTTCTGCTCCAGATCCGCGATTCCGGTTCCGGTGAGGGTGGAGTAGACGCTCAGGAGGTTGCTGACGCCCGGCTTGTTCTCCGCGTCGAAACGGATGACCGTGTCGGTGTCGGTGACGGCGCTCTTGACCTTCTTCATCGTGATCTTCGGATCGTCCAGGAGGTTGATCAGGCCCTTCGGCGTGGATGCCGACTTGCTCATCTTGACCGATGGGTCCTGGAAGTCGTAGATCTTCCCCGTCTCCTTGAGGATGTACGGGGCCGGAATGGTGAACGTCTGCCCGAACCGGCCGTTGAACCGCTCGGCGAGGTCCCGGGTGAGCTCGATGTGCTGGCGCTGGTCCTCACCGACCGGGACCTGGTCGGCCTGGTAGAGCAGGATGTCCGCGACCTGGAGAACCGGGTAGGTGAAAAGGCCCACGGTCGCCCGGTCGGCACCCTGCCTGGCGGACTTGTCCTTGAACTGCGTCATCCGCGACGCCTCGCCGAAGCCGGTGAGGCAGTTCATGATCCAGGCGAGCTGGGCGTGCTCGGGGACGTGGCTCTGCACGAAGAGCGTGCACCGCTCGGGGTCCAGACCGGCCGCCAGCAGTTGGGCGGCCGCGAGCCGGGTGTTCGCGCGCAGCTCCGCGGGGTCCTGCGGAACGGTGATCGCGTGCAGGTCGACGATCATGTAAAAGGCGTCGTGGGACTCCTGCAGCGCCACCCACTGGCGAACGGCACCGAGGTAGTTGCCGAGGTGGAACGAGCCTGCGGTGGGCTGGATTCCGGAGAGCACGCGAGGAAGATCAGAGGCCATGGAATCCATTGTCTCAGGTACACAACCGTTCTCCGGCAGCCGGTGTACGGCGCAATTCGGCGTGCCCCGCGCACGCTGTACGTGGGGGACGGCACGGTCTGCGCCGGGGCGCGCCGCGCGGTGGAGGTTTCCTCGCGCCGGATCGAACCGACGATACAAAGTGGGCACCACCCCCGCCCACGCCCCACGACGAACGGAGATCCCGTGTCGATCACGGAAACTGCCATCGCCTCCGCCGAGGCGCACAGCGCGCACAACTACCACCCGTTGCCGATCGTCGTCGCCTCGGCGGACGGTGCCTGGATGACCGATGTCGAGGGGCGCCGCTATCTCGACATGCTCGCCGGATACTCGGCGCTGAACTTCGGCCACGGCAACCGCCGGCTGATCGAGGCGGCCAAGACACAGCTGGAGCGGGTGACCCTCACCTCCAGGGCGTTCCACCACGACCGGTTCGCCGACTTCTGTACGGGGCTCGCCGAGTTGTGCGGCATGGAGATGGTCCTGCCGATGAACACGGGCGCCGAGGCGGTGGAGACCGCGGTGAAGACGGCCCGCAAGTGGGGCTACCGGGTCAAGGGCGTCCCGGACGGCATGGCGAAGATCATCGTCGCCGCGGAGAACTTCCACGGCAGGACGACCACGATCGTCAGCTTCTCCACGGACCACGAGGCACGGGACGACTACGGCCCGTACACCCCGGGGTTCGAGATCGTGCCGTACGGGGACCTGACCGCGCTCCGTGCCGCGATGACGGAGAACACGGTGGCGGTGCTGCTGGAGCCCATCCAGGGCGAGGCCGGGGTCCTGGTGCCGCCGCCCGGCTACCTCCCCGGGGTGCGGGAGCTGACGCGCGAGCGGAATGTGCTGTTCATCGCGGATGAGATCCAGTCGGGCCTGGGCCGGACCGGGAAGACGTTCGCCTGTGAGCACGAGGGCGTGGTGCCCGACATGTATCTGCTCGGCAAGGCATTGGGCGGCGGGGTCGTGCCGGTGTCGGCGGTGGTCTCGTCGGAGGCGGTGCTGGGTGTGTTCCGGCCCGGTGAGCACGGCTCGACGTTCGGCGGGAATCCGCTGGCGTGCGCGGTCGCGCTGGAGGTGATCGCGATGCTGCGGACGGGCGAGTTCCAGCATCGGGCGGCGGAGCTGGGCGACCACCTCCACCGGGAGCTGGGGCTGCTGGTGGGCGGCGGCGCGGTGGAGGCCGTCCGGGGGCGCGGCCTGTGGGCCGGCATCGACATCGCCCCTGCCCTGGGCACCGGCCGGGAGATCTCCGAGCGGCTGATGGAGCGCGGGGTGCTGGTCAAGGACACCCATGGCTCGACGATCCGGATCGCACCGCCGCTGGTGATCAGCAAGGAGGACCTGGACTGGGGCCTGGAACAGCTCCGGGCGGTCCTGAGCGCGTGAGCGACTCGGTGTGAGCGCCCGGGCGTGAGTGTCCCCGGCCGCGATCCGTCGGGGGCGGGGTGCGTGAGGGGCGGGGGCCGTGAGGGGCGGGGTGCCCGGCGCTGTCGTCGCGCGCCCGCCGGGGACTACGGGACAGTCCTCAGAGGATGACGTGGGGCAGGAAGCGGGCGTACTCGTCCGTGACCGGCCCCGCCGATTCCCGGATGCCGAGCCCGGCTGCCTCGTCCTCGACGACCCAGGCACCCAGCACGACCCGGTTGCCGTCGAAGTCGGGCAGCGGGGCGAGCTCCTGGTAGCAGCAGGGCTCGTCCCGTACCGCCGCCGCGCTTCCCGGCTCGTGGACGGCGACCCCGGCACCCTCGCGGCCGAGCAGGGGCTTGGAGACGTATCCCGCCCCGCCGGGCCCGGCCAGCTCGCGGGGGCCGTCGAGGTAGGACGGCAGGAGGTTGGGGTGCCCCGGGTACAGCTCCCACAGGACGGCCAGCAGCGCCTTGTTGGAGAGAAGCATCTTCCAGGCGGGCTCGATCCAGCAGGTGGTGCCGGTGCCGCCGCCGTTGTCGAGGGTGTCCAGCACATGCGGTCCGAAGCGGTCCGTCGCCAGCCACTCCCATGGGTAGAGCTTGAAGCAGCTCCGGATGAAGCCAAGCCGCGCGTCGACGAAACGCCCGGCCAGCCGGTCCCAGCCGATCTGTTCGACGGAGAGCGCCTCGGTGTCGATCCCGGCCTGCTGGGCGGTCTCGCGCAGATACGCGACCGTCATCAGGTCCTCGCCGAGCTCGTCGCCGTCCGAGTGCGCGAAGTACAGCGGTCCCGGGGGCAGCAGCGGAGCCTGCCGCTTCCAGGCGTCGACCAGGCGTTCGTGGAGGGAGTTCCACTGGTCCGCGCCGGGGAAGCGGTCCTCCATCCAGAACCACTGCGGGCTGGCCGCCTCCACCAGCGAGGTCGGGGTGTCGGCGTTGTACTCCAGCATCTTCGCCGGGCCCGTACCGTCGTAGCACAGGTCGAACCGGCCGTACAGGGACGGCAGTTCGGCGCGGCGCTGCCAGGACTCGGCGATCAGCGCGGTCAGCCGGCGGTCGGTGATGCCGAGATCGGCGAACCGGTCCCGCTCCACGATGTGCGCGGCCGCGGCCAGGCACATCGTGTGCAGTTCCTCGACGACCTCTTCGAGCGCCTCGACCTCGGGGAGCGAGAAGGCGTAGTAGGCGCTCTCGTCCCAGTAGGGGCGCAGCGATCCGTCCGGGTAACGGGTGAGCGGGTAGACCAGGCCCTGTCCCTCGACGGTCTCCTGCCAGCCGGGGCGCGGCTCGATGGTGCGGCGCTGCATGGCGTTCAGCCGCCGCCCGTCCCGGAGGAGCCGAAGCCGCCCCGGTCGACCGCCGACTTGTCGAAGCTGCCGCCGGTCACCTTGCCGTTCTCGGTGCGGCCGCCGTAGTAGTACGAGCCGCTGCCGCTCCCCCCGCCGCTTCCGCTGCCCCGGCACTCGTAGCTGGGCAGCGTGTCCTGGGTCAGCGGGTCGACGCACCGCCGGTCCGGGTCCGAACCGCAGGAGGTGATCGTCGCCGCGAGCACTCCCATGCCGCCGAGCACCACGGTGCTCGACCTCAGCCTGCGCTTGGCCATATTCCGCTCCCCCGTTGCCCTGCCCTGTCCTGTTCGGCCCACCATCAGACCGCTCGTCAGATTAGATGGCCGCTCCACTCGACCGGAACCCGGTGCGTCAACCACGCGCCAGTAGAGTCCCCATGTGCTCTTGGGAATGATCTGCGCGCTCGGTTCCGCGGTCTGCTTCGGTACGGCCTCCGTCCTGCAGGCCGTCGCGGCCCGCGCCGCGGCACGGCCAGGCTCCGACGCGGGGATCGATCCGGCGCTGCTGCTGCGGGCGCTGCGGCAGTGGCGTTACGTCGCCGGACTCGGCCTGGACGGGCTCGGTTTCGTCTTCCAGATCATCGCGTTGCGCTCGCTGCCGATCTACGCCGTGGGTGCGGCACTCGCCGCGAGCCTCGCCGTCACCGCCGTGGTCGCCGCCCGTCTCCTCGACGTACGGCTGACCGGCACCGAATGGGGCGCGGTCGGTGTGGTCGTCGCCGGGCTGGGCATGCTGGGGCTCGCCTCCGGCTCGGAGGGGCATCTGACGGGTTCGGACGCGCTGCGCTGGTCGATGCTGGGAATCGCGTGCGGCGTGCTGCTCGTCGGCGCGGCGGCCGGAAAGCTCCCCGAGCGGCCCCGGGCGCTCGCGCTGGGGCTCGGGGCGGGGTGCGGTTTCGGGGTGGTCGAGGTCGCGGTCCGGCTGATCGACGACGTGGCTCCGGGCGCGTTGCTGGCCAACCCCGCGACGTACGCCCTGCTGCTGGGCGGCGGCTCGGCGTTCCTGCTGCTCACGTCGGCCCTGCAGCGCGGTTCGGTGACCACCGCGACGGCCGGGATGGTGCTCGGCGAGACGATCGGACCGGCGCTCGTGGGCGTCGTCTGGCTCGGCGACGAGACCCGGGACGGCCTGGGCTGGCTGGCCGTCACCGGCTTCGCGGTGGCCGTCGCGGGGGCGCTCGCCCTGGCCCGGTTCGGCGAGGCGCCGGTGGACCAGGCGGCGGACCCGGCGTAGGCGGCGCGCGTAGGCGGCGCGCGTAGGCGGCGCGCGTAGGCGGCGCGTTCGGTGCGCGGGCCGGTGTGACCGGCTCGCGGCAGGGTGCGGTGCTCCACGCCGACGTGTCACCTCGCGAGCGCGGGCGTGCACAGGGGCGCGGGCGCGGCAGGCGGGCCGCAGGTCTACGGGCGTGGCGCTCCGTCGGCGCACCTGAGCGCGGGCGCGGCGGGCGGTTCTACGGCAGCACCCGGCACAGGGCGTCCAGCGTGCCCGCCCAGGCGCTCTCGGGCGGGGAGCCGTAACCGATCACCAGCGCGTCGCGGCCCGCCGGGGCGTCGCGGTGCCGGAAGCGGGCGAGGCCCTCCAGGGCCAGCCCCTGCCGGGCCGCCGCCTGGATCACCGCGCGCTCGCTGCCCTCGGGGAGTTCGAGGACCGCGTGCAGCCCGGCCGCGATGCCGCCGACCCGGATGTCCGGCGCGCGTTCGGCGAGCGCCGCGACGAGCTGGTCGCGGCGGCGCCGGTAGCGCAGCCGCATGGACCGCACCTGCCGGTCGTACGCCCCCGAGGCGATGAACTCCGCGAGCGTCAGCTGGTCCGGCGCACTCGTCATCCAGTCGGATTCCCCCTTGGCGTGGGCCACCTCCGCCACCATCCCCTGGGGCAGCACCATCCAGCCCAGCCTGAGGCCGGGCGCGAGGGACTTGCTCGCGGTCCCGAAGTAGACGACCCGCTCCGGATCCAGTCCCTGGAGCGCCCCCACCGCCTGCCGCTCGTAGCGGAACTCCCCGTCGTAGTCGTCCTCCAGGATCAGCCCCGCGGTGGACCGGGCCCAGTCCACCGCGGCGGCCCGCCGGTCCGGGTGCAGCGGGACGCCCGTCGGGAACTGGTGCGCGGGCGTCAGCAGGACCGCCCCGGCACCGTGCATCCCGGCCAGCTCCCCGGTCCTGGAGCCGAGGGCGTCCATCGGCAGGCACGGGGTGCGCAGCCCGGCCTCCGTCAGAAGGCTCCAGTGCACATCGAGCCCGTACGACTCGACGGCGACCTCCCGCACCCGGCGCTGCCCGAGCACCCGGCCCAGCAGCGCCAGCCCATGGACGAACCCGGAACAGATCACGATCCGCTCCGGAGCCGCGTACACGCCCCGGGCCCGCGCCAGATAGTCGGCCAGTACGGTGCGCAGCTCGACGCGTCCGCGCGGATCGCCGTACCCGAACGCCTCGTTGGGGGCGTCGGTCAGCGCGCGGCGGGCGGCCTTGAGCCACTCGGCGCGCGGAAAGGCGGAGAGGTCCGGCGACCCGGGTTTCAGGCTGTGGGCGGGCCCGGACCGCACCGGACGGGACAGGGGCGCGGCCCGGTCCGCCTCGCGCGGCGCGGACCGCCGGGCGACCCGGGTCCCCGAGCCCTGCCGGGCGGTGAGCCAGCCCTCGGCGACCAGTTCGGCGTACGCGTCGGCGACGGTGTTGCGGGCGATGCCCAGGTCCGCGGCGAGCGAGCGGGAGGACGGCAGGCGGGTACCGGGCACCAGCCGCCCGGTGCGTACGGCCTTCCGCAACGCCTCCATCAGCCCGCTGCGCAGGCCCCCGCCGACCCGGTCGAGGTGCAGGTCGGCGCCGAAAGTGGCCCAGGAATCCCTCATGGAAATGGACCATACAGCTGCGCCACCATGCCCGTAATGTCGCAGGTATGACGACACCCGCGCACGACCGCACCGCCCCCGGCCACACCCACTCCGCGTACGCCCCCGAACACCCGGCCCGCCTGGCCTGGCACGAGCTCGCCCCCGATGTCTACAAGGCGATGGTCCGGCTGGACATCGCCTCCCGGAAGGGGCTGGACCCGCTCCTGGTCGAGCTGGTGAAGGTCCGGGCCTCCCAGCTCAACCGCTGCGCCTTCTGCCTGGACATGCACTCCAAGGACGCGCTCGCCGCGGGCGAGTCCGTCGAGCGGATCATCCAGCTCAGCGCCTGGGAGGAGTCGAAGCACTTCTACACGGAGAAGGAGCTGGCGGCGATCGAGCTGACCGAGGCCGTCACGGTCCTGACCGACGG
Organism: Streptomyces sp. TSRI0281; assembly: GCF_001905125.1. GTDB lineage: Bacteria > Actinomycetota > Actinomycetes > Streptomycetales > Streptomycetaceae > Streptomyces. The sequence goes on from NZ_LWLE01000001.1 coordinate 582,198, forward strand.
CTTCGTCCCCGACGAGGTGTACGCGAAGGCCGCCGAGCACTTCGAGGAGGCGGAGCTGGCGCAGCTGCTCGCCGCGATCACGGTGATCAACGCCTGGAACCGCTTCGGGGTGGCCACCCGCCAGGTCCCCGGCCACTACACCCCCGGCGACATCAAGCACTGAGCGAGGCGCGGGTGCGCCCGGCCCCCGTCAGAAGGGGCTGCCGTACGGATCGAAGTGCCTCACGGCCACGTCCAGGATCTCCTCCTGACGTGGCCAGGCCGTGTCGGGTGCGGCGACCAGCACCGCGTACAGCCGTCCGTCCGAGGCGGTGAACACGCGCTCGACGACCTGGCGCCGGCCACCGGCCTCCTCGCTGTCGTAGGCGTAGACCAGCTCGGCCGCCTCACCGCCCCCGGTGTTCTCCACCGCGCCGATCCGGACCTCCTCGAAACCCGGGTTGACGCTGCGCTCGTCGGAGGCCGCGCGTACCGCTTTCAGCGCGGTCATGGACGGCTCGGAGACCCGGAAGATCTGGAGCAGCTCGGCCCCGCCGGCCGGCTTGTAGAACACCCCGTCGCCTTCCTCGGTGCGGACGTCCCACTCCTCCGGAACCGCGATCGTGAAGCCCTTCTCGTCGTCGGCCTCCGTATAGCCCGCCTCCAGGGCGCCGGACGGCGACACGGAATCCGACGCCGAGGCGTCGGGGGGTGGCGGGCTGTCCGTTCGGGTGGTCTCCTGCCCGCCGGTACCCCCGCCACCGGTGGTCGCAGCCTCGGTGGACGTGGCGCCGGCCCCCTGCGCACCTTCGCGGCCGTCCCCGTCCCCGCCCCCGAGCGTGAACCACAGCGTCGCCGCCCCCACCGCGAGCACGGCCACGGCGAGACCGGCGGTCAGCGGGGTGACCCGCTCCCGGAAGGACTTCGCGCCGCCCGCGACGAAGGTCCCGGTGATGTTGTTGTACGCACCCGGAGGACCGGGCGGCGTGGGCGGACCCGATGGACCGGGCGGCGTGGGCGGACCGGGAGGCGTGGGCGGACCGGGGGCCACGGGCACCGCCGGTACCCCGGGCACCACGGGCGGTACGGAGGGCAGCGGCGGGGGCGGCGGGGTGTAGCCGCGCCGCTCCTCGGTCTCCCAGCTCTGTGTCTCGTCGTTCCAGCGCGGTCCGCCGCCCCCGGTCATCGTTCAGCCTCCCAGCAGGGCGGCGAGCGCCTGTCCCACGGCGACGCCGGACGCCAGCGTCCCGGTGAGGGCACCGGCCGCCGTCAGCGCTTCCTGGAGCCGGGCGAGCCGGCCGGGTGCGGCGGCGCCACCGGTCCCGATCTCCTCCTCGACCGAGACCAGTTCGGCGTCGAGGATCTGCGTGGTGTCCGAGGGGACGAACCGTTCGAGGTCGGCGCGGAGCAGCCGCACGGCGCGCAGCAGTTCGGCCTGGGTCTCGTCGGCCGGGGCCGCGTGCTGGTGCTGCGTGACGGTGTTGTGATCACCGATGGCGAACGCGCTGCCGGTCACCGCCCCCACGTGGACGGTCCGCCGGTCCCGCTCCTGCCCGTCGGGCGTCTCCATGATCACTTACCTCCGGTGTTCGGGTGCTGGTCGCTGCGCGGCCCGGGTCCGGGGCCGGGGCCGGCACCGGGGCCGGATGCCTTCGGCGGGGATTTCGGCGCGCCCGGCCCCGGCTTCGTGCCCGGCTTCGGTGTGCCCGGACCCTGCTTCGTGCCCGGCTTCGCCCCGGCGGCCGTGTTCGGGTCCGCCGCGGTCCGCCTGTCGGTGTGCGTGATGGTGTTGTGGTCCCCGATGCCGATCGCGCTGTCCTTCGCGGACTCGATGAAGACCCCGCCCGCACCGATGTTCACGACCTTCTGCTCGAACTCGTCGGTCTGCCAGCCCGCCTCCCGCAGGGCCAGTCGTACACCACCGGTCACCCGGTCCTGAATGCTTTTCAGATACCGGTTGATGTCCATGTCCTGGAACAGCGACGCCTCGTCGTCCGCGCCCAGCTGCCGGATCGACAACGCGGGCCCGTCCGGCAGCGCACCGCTGTTCCCCGCCGTGAGCAGCGTCCAGCCGCTGACCCCGCCGCGCCCCAGAGTGATGACCGAGCGCACCAGCGAGCCGGGGGTGCGTGCCACCGCCCAGGCGGCCTTCCCCAGCCAGTTGTTGTTGCGGTGCCGGTGTGCGATCCGGTCGGCCTCCTGGAACAGCGGGTGCACCGGCATCAGGACGTGCGGCGCGAGTTCCAGCATCAGCATCCCGCCCTGGGTGTGGACCCGGACGAAGACGGTGACGACGACCTCCTCGTTCCACCCGCCGACCCGGATGCGCAGGAAGTGCCTGCGGCTCTCCCCGCCCTCCTCCACGGCGCCCAGCCGGTGGGTTTCGAAGCCCTGGGGACCGTACGGGGCGTCCTCGCGCCGCGGCATGCCCACGACCGGCAGGAATACGCACTCGTCGATCCGCAGCTCGCGGAGCCGGTCGCGTACGGCGGCGGCGGCCTCCGGCGAACCATGCGGGGACGGCACCCGCAGCGCCTCCAGCAGCGGCACGATCCGGCGGAGGATCCGCGCGTTGTCGATCGGCTCGGTCGGGCCGTCCTCGCTCGGCCGGAGCTCGACGGCCAGATTCCACGGGTGGTACGGAACCCCGGCGCCGCAGAACGGGTCGTTGGCGCTGTACATGATCAACGGAGCGTGCTGCTCCAGCCTGATCCGCTGCTGGAGCCGTTGGAAGCGCCCGCCCACGGCCCGTTCGGCCGGGTCGGCGGCGAGGTCGGCGAAGTTCTTCCTGGCCAGCTCACCGGTCATGACCCGGGCGAACTGGCCGCGCCGGAGCCCCACCAGCGCGGCGATCAGGGCGAAGAAGGCCAGCGCTCCCCAGGCGGTGCCCGAGCCGGACCCATCGGAGGTGAAACCGCCGGTCAGTACGGAGAAGTCGAGATCCGACCCGTCCGGCACGGAGTCGGAGAAGCCGTCGGAGCCGTACCCGCCGGAGGAGCCGTAGCCCTCGGAATCGTCGTCGCCGAAGAGACCGGAGAGGGCAGCGCCGGCCATCAGGAGCACGAGGGCGAGCATCAGGAGCCGCCCGTACCAGCGCATCAGGAACGCCGGGATACGCCGGTAGACCGGTGGGTTGCGCGCCGTCCCCCGGATCAGGGGGGCGACGGCGAGGAGGACGCTCGGCATCACCAGGGCTGCAAGGGCACCCCTGGTGAGCACGACACCCAGCAGCCAGGCGCACAGGATGCCCGCGGCCCACCAGAGTTCGGCGCGGCGCGCCCGCAGGGCGTGGGCCAGCACCCGTGCCGCGTCGAAGCCCGTCGACGGCGCGGCGATCCGTTCTTCCTGCACATAGAGCTGGTCGATCACGGCATCGCGGTAGCCGTCGTGCAGATAGACCCCGGCGCAGAGCAGTCTGCACGCCTCGCTCGCGGCCGGAGGCACGGGCGTTTTCCCGAGCAGATCATCCTGGCCCTGCGACGGCCGCGGCACGGCACTCCGGGTCACCGGTTCCCCCTTGCTGACCCCAACCCGCCCGGCAGCGAAGCGAGTCGGTGATGGAAAGGGGACAACATACCTGGATCGCGCCGCCCGTTGGAGGCGATTTACCGACCGTCGCGCCGACACGTGCGACGGATCGTTCAGGTATGCGTCAACCGGGTGCTGACCGGGACGGAACGACGAAGCGCCCCGGCAGCGGAGGCTGCGGGGGCGCTTCGACGTACAGCGGGCGGATCCGACCGGGGCCGGAATCCGATCAGATCAGGCCGAGCTCGCGCACCGCGTCGCGCTCCTCGGTGAGCTCCTTCACCGACGCGTCGATGCGCGCGCGGGAGAACTCGTTGATGTCCAGGCCCTGGACGATCTCGTACGTGCCGTTCTTCGTGGTGACCGGGAACGACGAGATGATGCCCTCGGGCACGCCGTAGGAGCCGTCCGACGGGATACCCATCGAGGTCCAGTCGCCCGCGGCGGTGCCGTTGACCCAGGTGTGCACGTGGTCGATGGCGGCGTTGGCGGCCGAGGCGGCCGAGGACGCGCCACGGGCCTCGATGATCGCGGCGCCGCGCTTGGCCACGGTCGGGATGAAGGTGTCGGCCAGCCACGCCTCGTCGGCGACGAGCTCGGCGGCGTTCTTGCCGGCCACCTCCGCGTGGAAGATGTCCGGGTACTGGGTGGCCGAGTGGTTGCCCCAGATCGTCAGCTTCTTGATGTCGGAGACGGCGGCACCGGTCTTGGCGGCCAGCTGCGAGATCGCGCGGTTGTGGTCCAGCCGGGTCATCGCGGTGAAGCGCTCGGCCGGTACGTCCGGGGCGGCGGCCTGCGCGATGAGCGCGTTGGTGTTGGCCGGGTTGCCGACGACGAGGACCTTGATGTCGTCCGCGGCGTTGTCGTTGATGGCCTTGCCCTGCGGCTTGAAGATGCCACCGTTGGCGGAGAGCAGGTCACCGCGCTCCATGCCCTTGGTGCGCGGGCGTGCGCCGACCAGCAGGGCGACGTTCGCACCGGCGAAGCCGACGTTGGGGTCGTCCGTGATCTCGATGTTGCGCAGCAGCGGGAAGGCGCAGTCGTCGAGCTCCATCGCGGTGCCCTCGGCGGCCTTGAGGCCCTGCGGGATCTCCAGGAGACGCAGGTTGACCGGCACGTCCGGGCCGAGCAGGTGGCCGGAGGCGAT
>NZ_LWLE01000001.1:586879-1048100 GCF_001905125.1 Streptomyces sp. TSRI0281
TGGCCGGCTGCGCCGGTCACGGTGACATTCACGGGAGTGCGGGTCATGGCGATCTCCGTTAGACAGCTGGCGGTGGGGGTCCCGACCCCTCGTGCCGGTCCCCTGGTGCTGGACACCTCTGAATCTTGATGTGAAGAGATATCCAGCGGTCAGGCTATCCGACCCGCGCGCGCCCGGCCGCCCGCCCCCCTGTGGCACGGCACACAACCGGTCACGCACCGCACGCACGGCCCGCACACAGGGTCCCACGCACGGCCCGCGAGGCACGCACCCCGCCCACCGGCAGACCGCCCGGCTCCGGGTGACGCACCCGCGCGGCGCACTGCGCCGCGCACGCCCCCGTCGAATTCGCCGCACACGCCGCACGCGTCGCGCGCCCTCACGCCTGGGGGACGGTGCACCCCTTCGTGCCGGAGGCGAGCGTCGCGCACGCCTTGGCGTCGTCGGCCTTCTTCACGGAGACCATCGGGGTGTACGCGTCCTTGTCCGCGTCCACCGTGCCGTCCTGCTCTGCCTTCCCCGCGCTGATCCGCACGGTGTCGCCCGTGGCGGCCTCGGTGATCCGGGCCCAGGCCGCCGAACAGGGCTCGCTGTAGCGCACCTCGATCCGGCTGCCGCCGACCACGGCGCTGGACACCGTACGGGCGTACTGGCCACCGCAGCCCATGGCCTCGGGGTCCTGTCCCGTGCAGTCGGCGCCACTGCACTCGACGCCGTCCGGCAGCTTCGCCGCCCCTGTTGTCGGTGCGGCCGACGGGGGCGTGGCGGTCTTCTTCTCGCCGTCGTCGCCGCCCAGTCCGGTGAGGAGCACCGCCGCGGTCACGACCAGTACTACGCCGACGACGCCCGCGACGACCACGGCCGGCTTGCGGCGGCCCGCGGGCCTGCCCCGACGGCCGCTGCGGTTCGGCGGCCGGGGGCCGGGCTGCGGTGGCGAGTGGTGCGGCGACTGCGGCTGGTGCGGAAGGTGCGGCACCGTACCGCGCTGGACGGGTACGGACGGCGGGCGCGCCGCGTCGTACGCGTACGCGCCGGGTCCCGCGCCCGCCGCGGCGGAGGCTCCCCCGTCGGCGATACCGGACCGCCCGGAACCGTGCCTGCCGCCTCCCGAGCGGCCGCTCCGGCCGCCCGCGCCCGCCGCAGGGACCGTACCGAACTCACCGAGCGCCGCGCGCGCTTCCGTGATCCGGATGGTCTCCATCGTTCTGTCGTGGCGCATCTCGGAGCGGCTCCAGGCGCGTTCGGCCAGCTCCCACATGACGCTCAGGTGGTTCTGATCGGTGCCCGTCACCTCGGCGAGGGCGAGAACGGCACGCTTGGGCGCGAGCAGCCGCCCGTTGAGATACCGCTCCCATGACGTCTTGCTGTAACCCGTACGGTCGGCCACCGCGGCGATGCTCAGGCCGCCGCGGTCGACGAGCCTGCGCAACTGGCTGGCGAACTCCCGTATCTGCGGGTCGAGTTCCTCCGGTAGCGCCTTCCAGCGAGGCATGGCCCCTCTCCCCCCTCTGTATTCCCCCGGACGTGTCTGCTGTGCCCCGCTGCCGACCGGCTCCGTGCCCCGACGCCCGGTTCGGCGGTCTTCCGTTTCCGGGTCTGCCCAAGAGGATGTGCGAAGCCAGGGTGTCAGTTCCTGACGAGGGAGCGCACAGAAGCACTCGGACTGCGGCGCGCCTTGTCGTGCGCCGCGCTCCGTACCGTGCGCCGTGCCAGTCTGCCACCGTTGCGCGACGATCACACCGTGCCGGAATGGTCACTTCCGTGCCACAGGCCCCGGCGATCACTTGTACCGGCTCTTCATGTCCATGACTCTGAATGCGGGACGCGGCAAGGCCACGCACGTCACCGCACACCGGAGCTTCCCGCTTCGGTCGAGCCCCGGCCGCGGGTGTCCGTCCTCCTCGGGGGAGGGGACGGACACTCCGTCGGAACAGGCTCAGCGGATGGTGAAGTGGACCGCGTCCTCCAGCACCGGAATGTCCAGCCACGGCTTGGGCTGGGCCATCAGCGCGAGCATCACGATCAGGGTCCCCATCAGCCCGTACGTGACCAGGTCGGTGAACCGGGACCGCACGGCGAGCATGCCGACCGAGGGGACCACCCAGCGCAGCACGGCCCCGGCGACGAGCGCGAACCCGATCAGCATCGTGCCGATCCGGAACGCCTGGTCGAACGGGTCCGTGGCGACGATCAGCAGCCCCGCGCCGGCCGTGCAGAGCACGGTGAGCAGCGGCCACTGCCGCGCCGGGGCGGGCGCGTCGCCCGGAGCCGCCCTGCCGCCGCCCTCGGGACGGGCCGTGTCGCGGGTCAGCGACGGGAAGCGGCGCGACTTACGGGGAGCGGCGCCCCCGGAGTCGGAAGCGGAGATGGAATCGGCTTCGGAACTACCGGAAACGGCTTCGGCCTCGGCTTCGGGACCGGCATCCGAAGCAGCACCGGCACCCGAAGCGGCTTCGGGACCGGCATCCGAAGCAGCGTCCGAAGCCGCGTCGGCACCGGCGTCCGCACCGGCTTCGGCACCCGAACCGGGTCCCGAACCGCCGGAGCTCTCGCTCTTCACCGCGTCAGCTCCGTCGCCCACCGCGTCGCCCGCTCCGTCGTCCGTCGCCACGCCCGGCTCCCCCGGTTTCCCCTGCTCCCCCGACGCACCCGACTCCCGGCGGGCGGGAGTGGGTTCGGCCTGACTCGTACCAGCACCCATGGGGTTCCTTCCGGTCCGGGTCAGCCCGCGGTCGCGGCGGCGTCGGCGGCCTCGGCGGCCATCCGCTCGGCGGCCTCGACCACGTTGACCAGCAGCTGGGCACGGGTCATCGGGCCGACACCGCCGGGGTTCGGGGCGACCCAGGCGGCCACCTCGGCGACGCCGGGGTGCACATCTCCGACGATCTTGCCGTTCTCGTCGCGGCTGACGCCGACGTCGAGCACGGCGGCGCCCGGCTTCACGTCCTCGGGCTTGATCAGGTGTGGCACACCGGCGGCGGCCACGATGATGTCGGCCTGCCTGAGGTGCGAGGAGAGGTCACGCGTACCGGTGTGGCACTGGGTGACGGTGGCGTTCTCGGTCTTACGGGTCAGCAGCAGCGGGATCGAGCGGCCGATGGTGACTCCGCGTCCGACGACCACGACATGCGCCCCGTTGATCTCCACACCGTGGGCGCGGAGCAGCTGGACGACGCCCTGGGGGGTGCAGGGCAGCGGGCCGGTCTCGTTGAGGACCAGCCGGCCGAGGCTCATCGGGTGCAGGCCGTCGGCGTCCTTGGCCGGCTCCATCAGTTCCAGGACCCGGTTGGTGTCGATGCCCTTGGGGAGGGGGAGCTGAACGATGTAACCCGTGCACTCGGGGTTGCCGTTGAGCTCGCGCACGACCTCCTCGATCTCCTCCTGGGTCGCGGTGTCGGGCAGTTCGCGCTGGATGGAGGCGATGCCGACCTGCGCGCAGTCACGGTGCTTGCCGTTCACGTACCAGCGGCTGCCCGGGTCGTCCCCGACGAGCAGGGTTCCCAGGCCGGGGACGATGCCCTGGGCCTTGAGGGCCGCCACACGGACGGTCAGATCGGATTTGATCGCGGCAGCGGTGGCCTTGCCATCGAGAATCTGGGCAGTCATGTTCCCATCCTCGCGGATGACCCCGCCCGCATACCAATTGCGGGTCACCGCGTGGACACAAGGTTGCACTTGCACAACACCTGGTGACCCGGACTGGACAAACTTACGTACGACTTATAACGATGATGGTCGCAGTGCCGCGGTAGTACGGGGGGCGGACCGCTGACCTGTTCCTTCCTCCGTGCGGCCGTATCCGTCCCCGCACGTCTGCTGTAAGGAACACCCATGAGCTTCGGCGACCCGAACAATCCGTACGGGCAGCAGCCCGGCCAGCCGCCCCAGGGCCAGCAGCCCGGTTACGGCTACCCGCAGCAGGCTCCGCAGGGTGTCCCGCAGCAGGGTTACGGCTACCCCCAGCAGCAGCCCGGCCAGCCCTACGGCGGCGGCTACCCGCAGCAGCCCGGCTACGGCAGCGGCATGCCCGAGCTGGCCCACTGGGGTCTGCGCCTCGGCGGGTTCATCATCGACGGCCTGATCCTCATGGTTCCGTACATGGTGGCCGTCATCGGCGGTGGCGTCGGGGACGCCGTGGGTGCTGTGCTCGCCGTCATCGGTTTCGTCGCGATGATCGCCGTCGCCCTCTGGCAGTGCTACCAGGAAGGCACCACGGGCCAGACGATCGGCAAGAAGGCCGTGGGCATCCGGCTGCTGCGCGAGGCCGACGGCCGTCCGCTCGGCTTCGGCATGGCCTTCGTGCGCCGCCTGGCCCACTTCCTGGACAGCGTCGCCTGCTACATCGGCTGGCTGTGGCCGCTGTGGGACTCGAAGAAGCAGACGTTCGCGGACAAGGTCTGCTCGTCGGTGGTCGTCAAGGCCGGCTGAACCGCCCCGCTCGCACCGGAGGCCGCACCCGTTCACCCGGGGCGGCCTCCGCGCGTTTTCCCGGCCCCGTACGGGCGTACGCCCCGCCCCCGGACCCCCGTACCGGCGTCCGCACCGCCCCGGCCCGGCCCCGTACCGACTGTCAGCGCCCCGGGATCTCCGCCGGGGCCGGGGTGGTGCGCTCCATGACCACGAAGCTCCCGGACCGGTGCTTGAGCCGATAGCGCGCCTCGGGGTGGAGCTGCTGGGCGTACGCCACCGGGTCGGTGATCGGCTGCGCCCAGCCGAAGTCCAGGTTGATGGCGACGATGTCGGGGGCGGTACCGGGGGCTCCGCCGACCCAGTAGACGGTGCGGTCGCCCGTGAGGTGCGCCATCAGCGTGATGTCCGTCTCGACGCGCGCCCCCGCGGGGATGGCCTCCAGCGCCTGCCGGGCCGCGTGGGTGCGCGCGTCGGTGCGGTAGGTCTCGGGGCGCAGCAGGTCGCGCAGCGGCAGATGCTGGGTGAGGGCCACGGCGATCGCGGTGGCGACGGGGACGGCGACCTTCGCGTACGAGGCGAGCCAGGGGCGCGCGGAGGCGCGGCCGCGGCGGATGCCGTCGGCCATGGCCAGGAAGAGCACCGGCATCAGGATGGCGCTGTAGTGCCAGATCATGCCCCAGTGGTGGGAGTCCTGGGACAGCAGGCGCCAGCCGAGCGTGGGCAGGATCAGCAGGATCAGGGGCGAGCGCAGCGCCATGAAGGCGGTGATGCCGACCAGGAAGACCAGCATCTCGATCTTGACCGAGGAGTTGAGGACGCCGAGGACGGAGTCGAAGAGGGAGACGTCCTGCTCGCCGTTCTTGTCGATCTTCGTCCAGTAGTCGTACGTCCCCGCGCTGCTGGCCGCCGGTATGAGGACGAAGACGGTGACGACGAAGGCCAGTAGGCCGAAGGCTGCCAGCAGGGCGCCCTGGAGCCGGCGGCCGTACAGGAAGAGCAGGAGGCCGACGACGGCGACGGTGGCGCCCAGGTCCTCCTTGACCAGGACCAGCGGCAGGGCCCAGAGGGCGGCGGCGGTCCATCGGCGGGTGAGCAGGGCGCGGCAGACGAGGGCGAGCAGCGGTACGGCGAAGGCGATTTCGTGGAAGTCGGACTTCACCGCCTCCTGGAGGCCCCAGGAGAGCCCGTACGCGACGGTGACGCACAGGCCCGAGCGGCCGCCCAGGATCTGCTGGGTGGTGCGCCCGACGACCGCGGCGGAGACGGCGAACAGGGCCGCCTGCGCGAACAGCAGGGCTTCGGCGGAGGGCCAGATCCAGTAGAGCGGGACGAGCAGCGCCACAACGGGGCTGAAGTGATCGCCGAGGATCAGATAGCCGGGGCCCTTGATGTCGACGACGGGGGCGTGCAGGCCGGCGTACGCCCGTACTTCCTGCTCGAATATCCCCAGGTCCCAGGAGGGTGAGCCGAACCGGCTGTACTGGAGGTGGGAGTAGAGGAAGTAGAGCGCGCACAGGACGGCCGCGGCGATCACGTACGGGCGCAGCGGAACACGGCTGACGTCCGCGTCCCCCGCGGCGTCGACGCCCCCCGCAACGTCTGCGGTGTCCGCCCTGCCCGCGGTGTCCGCGGTCGTGTCGAGCACCGGTCCGCCGGGGGCCGGCACACGGGAAGGCGGACCGTCGCCCTCCGCGCCGGACCGGCCCGATTTCCCTTTGTTCAGATCAAGCACGACGCCCCCGCTACGGATTCCCCACGGCCGTTTATTAGAACAGAGGGGCGACGAAGTCCTGAATTCCCGGATGCTCCGGGACCCCCCGGACGCGGCGCGGGCCGCACCCCCGGAGAGGGTGCGGCCCGCGCCGCGCCGGAACGGAACGACTACGCCGCGCCGGAACGGGCCGGCTCAGTGGAAGAAGTGGCGCGTGCCCGTGAAGTACATGGTCACGCCCGCCTTCTGCGCGGCCTCGACGACCAGCTCGTCACGGACCGATCCACCGGGCTGGGCCACGGCCCGGATACCGGCCGCGGTGAGGATCTCCAGGCCGTCGGGGAACGGGAAGAACGCGTCGGAGGCGGCGTACGCCCCGCGCGCCCGCTCCTCGCCCGCCCGCTCGACGGCGAGCTTGGCGGAGTCGACACGGTTGACCTGGCCCATGCCGACACCGACCGAGGCGCCGTCCTTGGCGAGCAGGATCGCGTTGGACTTGACCGCGCGACACGCCTTCCACGCGAAGGCGAGCTCCTTGAGCTCGTCCTCGGAGAGGGCCTCACCGGTGGCGAGGGTCCAGTTCGCCGGGTTGTCGCCGTCGGCCTGGAGCCGGTCGGTGACCTGGAGCAGCGCACCGCCGTCGATCGGCTTGACCTCGACCTCGGCGACCGGGGCCTCGGGGCAGCGCAGCACGCGGATGTTCTTCTTGCGGGCCAGCACCTCGACGGCGCCGTCCTCGTACGCCGGGGCGACGATGACCTCGGTGAAGATCTCCGCGACCTGCTCGGCCATGGCGACGGTCACCGGACGGTTGACGGCGATGACACCGCCGAACGCGGACATCGGGTCACAGGCGTGTGCGTTGCGGTGCGCCTCGGCGACGTCGTCGGCGATCGCGATGCCGCACGGGTTGGCGTGCTTGATGATCGCGACACAGGGCTCGGCGTGGTCGTACGCGGCCCGGCGCGCGGCATCGGTGTCCGTGTAGTTGTTGTACGACATCTCCTTGCCGTGCAACTGCTCCGCCTCGGCCAGGCCACCGGCGCCCGAGGTGTAGAGGGCGGCGGGCTGGTGCGGGTTCTCGCCGTAGCGCAGGACATTGCCGCGCTCGTACGTCGTACCGAAGAAGTCGGGGAAGCCCGAGTCGTCGGCGGCGGCGTAATCGGCGGCGAACCAGGAGGCCACGGCCACGTCGTACGCGGCGGTGTGCTGGAAGGCCTCGGCGGCCAGGCGCTTGCGGGCGCCCAGGTCGAAGCCGCCCGCCTCGACGGCGGCGAGGACGTCGGCGTACCGCTCGGGGCTCGTCACGACGGCCACGGACGGGTGGTTCTTGGCGGCGGCGCGGACCATCGAAGGGCCGCCGATGTCGATCTGCTCCACGCACGCGTCGTCGGAGGCGCCGGAGGCGACGGTCTCCTTGAACGGGTACAGGTTGACGACGACGAGGTCGAAGGGCTCCACACCGAGTTCGGCGAGCTGCTCGCGGTGGGCGTCCAGGCGCAGGTCGGCGAGGATTCCGGCGTGCACGCGGGGGTGCAGCGTCTTCACGCGGCCGTCGAGGCACTCGGGGAAACCGGTGAGCTCCTCGACCTTGGTGACCGGCACTCCGGCGGCGGCGATCCTCGCGGCGGTGGAGCCGGTGGAGACGAGCTCGACGCCCGCCCCGTGCAGACCGCGGGCGAGGTCTTCGAGCCCCGTCTTGTCGTAGACACTGACCAGGGCGCGGCGGATGGGCTTATTCACCGACATGACCGAGATGAACCTTTCGTCCCTCAATGCGATGGCCGTCACGGGCGAGTCGCCCCACGGCCTCGACGAGCAGCTTGCGCTCGACTTCCTTGATGCGTTCATGGAGAGCGGCTTCGCCCTCCGGCGTGTCCTCTTCGGTCACCTCGACCACGCCCTGCGCGATGATCGGACCGGTGTCGACGCCGTCGTCGACGAAGTGGACGGTGCAGCCGGTGACCTTGACGCCGTACGCGAGCGCGTCACGCACCCCATGGGCACCGGGAAAGCTGGGGAGCAGGGCGGGGTGGGTGTTGATGAACCGGCCGCCGAACGCGGCGAGGAACGCGCTGCCCACGATCTTCATGAATCCCGCGGAGACGACGAGGTCCGGGCGGTGCGCGGCCGTGGCGGCCGCGAGCGCCTCATCCCACTCCTCGCGGGTGGCATGGTCCTTGACCTTGCACACGAAAGTGGGCAACCCGGCACGCTCGGCACGCTCCAGACCGACGATGCCGTCGCGGTCCGCGCCGACCGCGACGACCTCGGCGCCGTACCCCAGGGGGTCGTCACCGATGGCGTCGAGCAGGGCCTGGAGATTCGTACCGGATCCGGAGACCAGCACGACCAGGCGGGCCGGAGCGGCGGAGGGGGGCGGGGAGGCCACAGCTGGGCCCTTTCTCGCGTGGTAACTCAGGTGCGATGTGCTTGCGGTGCTCTTTGTACGGTCGTACGAAAGAATCTCGCCCCTCGATACGGGGAACTCTACGAACGGGCCGACCGTCAGCAACGATACCGGCACACCCAGCGGCCCCCACGGGACGGGGGCGTGACCGGGAGGTAGCGTCAGGGGACAGCGAGCCGTCCACCGGGCGGACGAACCGTCCTCGGGACGGACATGACGAGATGGGGAAGACGTTCACCACATGCCGGACCGACGCCGCCGCACCGCCTTCCGCCTTGCTCGTTCCTCTGGTGCCCCTGGTTCCTCTGGTGCACCTGGTTCCTCTGGCCCCTCAGATTCTGCTGGCCCTTCCGGTCCTTCCGATCCCTCTGGTTCCTCTGGTCCTTCCGATCCCTCTGGTTCCTCCGGTTCCTCCGACGACAATCCGTTCGCGGCGCCGCCCGTGGACCGGCCCGACCAGCCGTGGCAGCCGCGCCACCCGTCCTCCTCTTCTTCCTCGTCCCCGGACGGTGACAAGAACGGCAAGGGCGACGGCTCGGGCAGCGGTTCCTCCGGCGACCGCCCGGTGTGGGGCAGCCAGTGGAGCGACCAGCAGCCCGGCCGGGGCAACGGCGGGTTCGGCAGCCGCCCCGGCGGCAACGGCAACGGCGGGCAGGGCGGACCGGAACGCAAACCGGGCGGACTGCGCTGGGACCCGACCGACCCCGCCCAGCGGCGCGCCCGGTACGCGGTGCTCGGCGGCATGTGGGCGTTCTTCTTCGCACTCTTCGACTTCCCGGAGGTCGCCCTGCTCCTGGGTGCGCTCTCCGTCTACTGGGCGCTGAGCTCCCTGCGCGCCAAGCCCGGCAGCCCGTCCGCGAAGGACGGGGCGGCAGGAGCCGCGGGGGCGGGCGCCGGTACGGGCGCCACCGCGGTGACCGGTACGGAGGGGGCGGAGGGCCGCGCGACGCCGCCCGCGCCGGGAACCCCTCCCGCCACCGCGCAGGGCGGCAGCACCCGGCCGCAGACCACGGCGGCGGTCAGCGGGCTGGTGACCGCCCTGCTCGCGCTGTCGATCGTCGCGACGACGTTCACGGTCCAGCTGGTCTACCGCGACTACTACACCTGCGTGAACGACGCCCTGACCAAGTCCGGAGCGCTGGCCTGCAACGATCTGCTGCCGAAGCCGCTGGAACCCTTCTTCGGCGTCAAGGAGTAGCCTCCTGGCCGGGCTCGGGGGGCCGCGAGGGCTCCGGAGCCCGGTCGGACGGGACATCCGGCGGAAAGTCGGCCATGAGCCCGCCGGAACCCTCCTTGAGCGAGGCCCACCGGGCCTCCCTGGCCTCCGTGTCGTGCCAGGGGTCGGCCGGCAGGAAGTCGTAGGGCTCGAAGCCCGTGTCCGCCGCGTTCGTCCCTGTCGCCGCGTCCGCCCCATGGGACGTGCCCCCCGGACGTGAAGCGGACGCCGACGCGGGTAGGCCGGACACGGAGCCGGGCAAGGAGCCGGAGCCGGAGCCGGGCACGGCGGCCTCGCCCGCTCCCTCCCCGGCCTCGCCCTTCCGCTTCCCTTTCCCTTCCCCCTTCCCCTTCCACCAGCGCCGCCGCCCGGTGCTCTCCTGCGCGGACTCCTGCGCGGTCTCCTGCGCGGACTCGTCACTGCCGTCGCTGCCGTCGCTCGCGTCGCTCCCGGGGCGCGTCTCCACCCGGGGCTCCCGGGGCTCCTCCGTCGCGGCCCGCCGCCACGCCCATCCGGGCTCCCGCATCCGCCACACCCGTAGCAGCAGCGCCAGCGGCACGCCGATGACCGCCGTCCACGCGAGTGCGGCCGGTCCCGTCAGCCACCACACGGGCCCGAAGTCCGCCAGCGCCCCCGTCCCGAGCGGCCCCCCGGACATCGCCGTGAGCGCCGCCGTACCGGCCCCGCAGCCCACCGCGGCCAGCAGCGTCACCAGCGCGGTCTCCCGCGGGCTCCAGGACCCCTCGCGTACCGCGGGGACCGGAACGGCCCTCCGTACGGTGAACCAGGCGACCGCCAGACCGGCCGCGACCGGGACCGCCGCGGCCGCCCAGTTCGCGAGCGACCCTGGCCCCTGGTCCGGTACCGCCGCCAACAGCGGGAAGTGGGGCAGAGCCGGCTGCCCGTGGACGGCGGCCGGGGTGACCGTGGCCCCCGTACCGAGCACGAATCCGGGGCCGAGGCCGTACGCGGCACCCCACAGCGCGGCGTTCGGCACCAGCGCCAGGGCCAGCAGCAGCACGGCGAACCGCCCCGCCCAGTCCCCGGAGAGCGACAGGAAGGACTGCTGGGTCTCCTGCGCGTGCCACACCAGCCCCGCCGCCACCACCAGCGCACCGCCGCCGAGCAGCACCATCACCCCGGCCGCGGCGGACCGGCACAGCGTCTCGACCCGGGTCCGGAAGAGGGTGCGCGCGACGGCCTCCTGGAGCCACAGCGGCGCCCAGGACGGCACGGACCCCAGCGGGCGCCCGGCCGCCGTCCACACCCCGGCCGCCGCCGAACCCGCCACCACGAAGGCCGCCGGGAACAGCAGCGTGTCCGGGTCCGCGCTCAGCGACCCGCCCCGCGCATAGGCCGCGGCACCCGCCGCGACCAGCAGATATCCGGCCGTGACCGCGCAGAACGCACCGGCCGGCGAGGGCCGGGCACGCCCCTCGTCGGGATCCGCCGCATCACGGGCGGCCCGGTGCGCCAGCCATACCGGCAGCAGTACGAGCAGCAGCGGGACGGTCGCCACGGGAGCCGGGACACCGCTGAGGGTGTCGGTTCTGACGAGTTCGGCGCCGTGCGCGAGCAGCCAGATCCCGGCCGCGACGTGCAGGGCTCCACCGGGCCCGCTGTCCGGGTACGGAGAGCTGATCCACAGCACCATGACCAGCACGGCGAGCGAGCCGAGCCCGAGCCCCGCCGCGATCACTCCCCGCAGAAAGGCGGAGGCCAGAGCGGTGGACCTGCCCCGCTCGGCCGACAACATCGGGCTGCGCTCGGTCACTTGGGTCACGCCGCCATGCTGCCAACGACACGCGCTTATTCCGTGTAACGGGCGAACGGCCGCTGTGTCGCTCAATATACGTTTATGTACTTTTTCACCCAGTGCAGCGCTTCCGGGGGCCACTCATGACGCGGAGCACGACCGATACGGCCGCCGCCACCCCGCTGCCCTCCCCCAAGGAGTGCCGCAGACTGCGTGAGGCGAAGTCACTGACCGAGGAGCAGGTCGCGGCGGCCATCGGCGTCACGCGCGCCACCGTGCGCTCCTGGGAGACGGGGCGCACGAGCCCCCGCGGGCGCAAGCGGGCGGCGTACGCCAGGCTCATCGGCGCCTGCGCCGAGGACGACCCGCAACCCGCTCCGACCGCTCGCGCCGCACCGAACCACTCGACCACCCGGCCGAGGCCCGCCGCGAAAGGGGCGGCACGGCCGCCGACGCCCTCGGCGGTCCCGAAGCTGTCCGAACCGGACAGGCGGCCCACCCCCGCAACCACCCCCGCTACCGCACCCGCACCCGCACCGAAGGCGCCTCCCGCGCCCTCGGTGTCCCCCGCGCCCTCCGTCGCAGCCACCGGGAGCACCGCCATGTCCCCGACCGAGCCCGGGATCGAGCCCGGCATCGGGTCCGGCATCGGGTCCGGCATCGGGTCCGGCATCGGGTCCGGCATCGGGTCCGGCATCGGGTCCGGCCCCGAGCCCGGCCACGCGGCGAGATCCGCGGCGAGCCCGCCGCCGGGCGCCGCACCCGGTGCCGACCCCGGCGACGAGGCGGGGGGCGTCGCGGCGCTCTCTCCCCATGAGGCGTTCGACGCCCTGTACAGCCATCACGGGCAGGGCCTCGTCCACCAGACGTATCTGCTGACCGGGCGCCGGAGCCTCTCCCGCGAGTCCGTCGAGCGCGCGTTCCAGCTGGCGTGGCAGCGCTGGCCGGAGGTCGCCGTGGACCGTGACCCGGCGGGCTGGGTACGGGCCGCCGCGTACGAGTACGCGATGTCGCCCTGGCACCGGCTGCGCCGCGCCCACCGGCACCCCGACGCGCCGCCCGCCGAGCCCGGCCGGCGGGCGCTGCGCGACGCGCTGCTCGACCTGCCCCCCTCGTACCGGCGCACGCTGCTGCTCTACGACGGTGTGGGCCTGGATCTGCCGGAGACGGCGGCCGAGACGGAGGCGAGCACCCCGGCGGCGGCGGGCCGGCTGATGAACGCACGGGCCGCCGTCGCCGAACGGCTGCCCGAACTGACGGGCCCCGCCTCACCGGCCGATCAGTCGGCGCTGCTGCGCGAGAGGCTGGGCGCGCTCGCCCTCGCCGGAAAGGTACCCGCGCTGCCGCCGCCCCGTGCGGTGCGCAGCGGCAGTGAGCGCAAGGCCCAGCTCTGGACCCGGGCGGCGATCGCCCTGGCCGCGCTGCTGATCGGCGTGACGGGGTTCACCCTGCACACGGCCCCCACCCGGTACGAGCAGCCGCTCGCGCCCGCCGAGCGGGTCGGCGGTGTGCCGCCGCGCGGTGGCCCGCAGAAGCTCACCTCCCAGGATCTGAGGCTCCAGCGGGTACTGCGCGAGGAGTTCGCGAACGGCCCGGAACGGCTGGTGCCACGGATCCCCTGACGGCGGAGAATCCCGGAACGGGAGAGCGCGAGACGGGAGAGCGCGAGACGGGAGAGCGCGAGACGGCGCGGGCCCGTACCCCTGTCCGGGGTACGGGCCCGCGCCGTCCGTGCGGTGACGCTGTGCCGAGGCGGTGGAACGGCCTCGGCGCGGCGATCAGGCGCCGAGGATCTCGCGCGCCAGCTTGGCGGTCTCGGTCGGCGTCTTGCCGACCTTCACGCCGGCGGCCTCAAGGGCCTCCTTCTTCGCCTGGGCGGTGCCGGAGGAGCCGGAGACGATGGCGCCCGCGTGGCCCATGGTCTTGCCCTCGGGGGCGGTGAAGCCCGCGACGTAACCGACGACCGGCTTCGTGACGTTCTTCGCGATGAAGTCGGCGGCACGCTCCTCGGCGTCGCCGCCGATCTCGCCGATCATCACGATGAGGTCGGTCTCGGGGTCGGCCTCGAACGCCGCGAGGGCGTCGATGTGCGTCGTACCGATGACCGGGTCGCCACCGATGCCGACGGCGGACGAGAAGCCGATGTCGCGGAGCTCGTACATCATCTGGTAGGTCAGCGTGCCGGACTTGGACACGAGACCGATGCGGCCGGGCTTGGTGATGTCGCCCGGGATGATGCCGGCGTTGGACTGGCCGGGGGTGATGAGACCCGGGCAGTTCGGGCCGATGATCCGGGTCTTGTTGCCCTTCGAGCCCGCGTAGGCCCAGAAGGCGGCGGAGTCGTGGACGGCGATGCCCTCGGTGATGACGACCGCGAGCGGGATCTCGGCGTCGATCGCCTCGACGACGGCGGCCTTGGCGAAGGCCGGCGGCACGAAGAGGACGGAGACGTCCGCGCCCGTCTTCTCCATCGCTTCCTTGACGGAACCGAAGACCGGGACCTCGGTGCCGTCGAAGTCGACGGTCGTGCCGGCCTTGCGCGGGTTCACGCCGCCGACGATGTCGGTGCCGTCAGCCAGCATGAGCTTGGTGTGCTTCATGCCCGTGGCGCCGGTCATCCCCTGGACGATGACCTTGCTGTCCTTGGTGAGGAAGATAGCCATGGTGTTGGAGTCCCTCGTCCCTTACTTCGCAGCCGCGGCGAGCTCGGCGGCCTTGTCGGCCGCGCCGTCCATGGTGTCCACACGCTGCACCAGCGGGTGGTTGGCGTCGGAAAGGATCTTGCGACCCAGCTCCGCGTTGTTGCCGTCGAGGCGCACGACCAGCGGCTTCTCGACCTTCTCGCCCTTGGACTCAAGCAGCGCCAGAGCCTGGACGATGCCGTTGGCGACCTCGTCACAAGCGGTGATGCCACCGAAGACGTTGACGAAGACGGACTTGACGTCCGGGTCGCCGAGGATGATCTCCAGGCCGTTCGCCATGACCTCTGCGGAGGCGCCGCCACCGATGTCGAGGAAGTTGGCGGGCTTCACGTTGCCGTGGTTCTCACCGGCGTACGCGACGACGTCCAGGGTCGACATGACCAGACCGGCACCGTTACCGATGATGCCGACCTCGCCGTCGAGCTTGACGTAGTTGAGGTTCTTGGCCTTGGCGGCAGCCTCAAGCGGGTTGGCTGCGGCCTTGTCCTCAAGAGCCTCGTGGCCGGGCTGGCGGAAGTCGGCGTTCTCGTCGAGCGAGACCTTGCCGTCCAGCGCGATGATGTCGCCGGAGGCCACCTTGGCCAGCGGGTTCACCTCGACGAGGAGCGCGTCCTCGGCGACGAAGGTGTCCCACAGCGTCACCAGGACCTCGGCGACCTTCTCGGCCACCTCGGCCGGGAACTTCGCCAGGGCCACGATCTCGCGGGCCTTCTCGATGGTGACGCCGGAGTTGGAGTCGACCGGGACCTTCGCG
Source organism: Streptomyces sp. TSRI0281 (assembly GCF_001905125.1). Classification (GTDB taxonomy): domain Bacteria; phylum Actinomycetota; class Actinomycetes; order Streptomycetales; family Streptomycetaceae; genus Streptomyces. The sequence goes on from NZ_LWLE01000001.1 coordinate 601,839, forward strand.
AGGGCCTCGGGGGTCTTCTCCGCGACCTCCTCGATGTCCATGCCGCCCTGCACCGAGGCCATGGCCAGGAAGGTGCGGTTGGTGCGGTCGAGGAGGTACGAGACGTAGTACTCCTCCAGGATCTCCGGTGCGGTCTCGGCGATCATCACGTTGTGGACCGTGTGGCCCTTGATGTCCATGCCGAGAATGTCGGTCGCACGGGCGACCGCCTCGTCCGGGGTGGCGGCGAGCTTGACGCCGCCCGCCTTGCCTCGGCCGCCGACCTTCACCTGGGCCTTGACGACAGACTTGCCGCCCAGCCGCTCGGTCGCCTCGCGGGCTGCCTCAGGCGTGTCAATGACTTCACCGGCCAGCACCGGTACACCGTGCTTGGCGAAGAGGTCCCTCGCCTGGTACTCGAACAGGTCCACGCGCGTCCGTCCCTTTTAGTGGTCTCGCGGTTGGTTTTCTGCGTGGGCGTGCCGCGAAGGGCAACGTGACTGCGCTGTCACTAGGGAGGCGTACACGGTGTCCGAGTACGCGGCATGTCCATCCGGCAGGTTATCCCCGCGCTCGACAGGACCCTAAATCGCAGATCACAGCTGAGCGGTGATTACCGTCACAGATCGCGCCGGTGGCCGAGCCGCGAGGGACATAACGCCACGTCGGCGCGGGTGCGGGGACCCACTGGGGCGGGCCCGTCGAGCGCGGTGGGCAAACGCGGTGTCGCCGAACTCACCGAGCGGGCTCCGTGTCCGGTACGGGCAGCGGCCTCCTCTCGATAGCCGCGGCCATGATGTCGGGGAAGAGATCCGGCGTGCAGGCGAACGCGGGCGTGCCGAGCGCACCGAGCGCCGCCGCGTGCTCACGGTCGTACGCGGGCGCGCCCTCGTCGGAGAGGGCGAGCAGGGTCACGAACTGCACCCCGGACGCCTTCATCGCGGCGACCCGCTTGAGCATCTCGTCGCGTATGCCGCCCTCGTAGAGGTCGCTGATGAGGACGACGACGGTGTCGGCGGGGCGGGTGATGCGGGACTGGCAGTAGGCGAGCGCCCGGTTGATGTCCGTGCCGCCGCCGAGCTGGACGCCGAAGAGGACGTCGACCGGGTCGTCGAGCTGATCGGTGAGGTCGACCACCGCCGTGTCGAAGACGACGAGCCGGGTCGCCAGGGTGCGCATGGAGGCGAGGACCGCGCCGAAGACGGCGGCGTGGACGACGGACGCGGCCATCGAGCCCGACTGGTCGATGCAGAGGATGACGTCCTTCTTCACGGACCGGGCCGCCCGCCCGTACCCGATGAGACGTTCGGGTACGACCGTTCCTGCCCCGTCCTCCCCGGGAAGGGGCAGATAGTTCTTGAGGTTGGCCCGGATGGTGCGGTCCCAGTCGATGTCCCGGTGGCGGGGCCGGCCGATCCTCGCCGAACGGTCCAGCGCTCCGGTGAGGGTGGCCCGGGTGCGGCCCGCGAGGCGTTTCTCCAGGTCCTCGACGACTTTGCGGACGACGGCCCGCGCGGTCTCCTTCGTCGTCTCCGGCATGGCCTTGTTGAGCGAGAGCAGGGTGCCGACCAGATGGACGTCGGCCTCGACGGCCTCCAGCATCTCCGGCTCCAGCAGCAGCGCCGACAGGCCGAGGCGGTCGATCGCGTCGCGCTGCATGATCTGGACGACGGAGCTGGGGAAATACGTACGGATGTCACCGAGCCAGCGGGCGACGGAGGGCGCGGAGGCTCCGAGCCCCGCCGAGCGCTCGCTTCCGCCCCGTCCGCCGGGCTTCTTCCCGCCGCCGCCGTAGAGCGCGTTCAGCGCGCCGTCCATCGCGACGTCACGGCCGGTGAGCGTGCGTCCGGTGCTCTCGGCGCTGTCCGCGCCCAGCACCATCCGCCAGCGCCGCAGCCGTTCGTCGTCGGCCGCTGCCCCGGTCGTCCCGACGGCGGTCGGCCCCACCCCAGTCGTACCCACCCCCGTCGTTCCCGCCACCGGCTCCCGCTCCCTCTCGCTGGTGTCCCTCGCCGTGTGTGTCGTCATCCGGTTACCTCCCGCTCCTGGAGCGGGAGGTAACCGTCCGCCTCCTGCGTGCCGTTCCGTGCGGTCGGCCCGGGGGTGAGGCCGAGCAGCAGGCGCAGCACCGGAGCCACGGCGTCCGCCCTGGCTCCGTCGAGGCCGGGGCCGAAGCCGGGCGCGGCCGGGTCCGTGGCGCTGTGGTGCGGTCCTTCGGGGGCCGGTCCGCGGCGGACCAGCTCGCCCAGGGTGCGCCGTACACCCGGTTCGTACGCGGAGAACGTACGGCGCAGCAGCGGCAGCACATCGGTGAAGGTGTCCGCGGGGACACCGGTGAGCCATGTGTCGACCAGGCCGAGCAGCCGCTCGTCGTGGACGAGCAGCATGCCGCCGCCCGACGCTCCGCCGACGAAGCCCTCGATCCAGGCCGCGGCGTCGGGCGGCGGGGTGCCGGGCGAGAGCACGAGGCCCATGAGCCGCGCCGCGTCGTCCTCGGCCAGCCGCCCCTCGTCGAGCAGCAGGCGGGCGGCACGGCCGCGGATGACCCCGGCGACGGTGTCCCTGTCGGCCAGCTTGCGCAGGACGGCGGCCCAGCGCTCCCGCAGGCCCTCGGCGGGTACGGCTCCGGCGAGCAGGCCGATCGCGGTGTGCACACCGTCCACCTGGCGGCGCAGCGCGTCGGCGCCGTCCGCGTCGAGTCCGGTACAGGCGGAGGGCAGACCGACGCAGATCCGCTCGGCGAGCCCGGCGGCGACCTCGCCGAGCGCGGCCGTGTCCGTGGAACGTACGTCCCCGTACCGCAGGGAACGGGCCAGAGCGGGCAGCGCCTCGGCGAGGTGGCCGACGTCCGCGTCGAGTGCGGCACGGTCGGCGAGCGCCTTCATCACGACGGGCAGCGCCTCGGTCAGCTCGGCCAGCAGGCAGTGCTCGGCGAGGGCGGTCACCTCGGACAGCGCGGTGGCCGACACGGCTTCCGACTCGGCCTTCGCCGTGGCCGCGGAGAGCACGGTGGTGCCCCACACTCCGGCTTCGGCGATCCGTACATGCAGCTCGGGCTCCCAGCTCAGCCGCCAGCTCTCCCGGAACGTGCCCGTGCTCCCCCGGCCGGTGGCGGGCTCCCCCCATCCGACGGCGAGGAGCCGGAGCCGGTGCAGCAGTCTGCTGCGTGCGGCGTCCGTGTCCTTGCGGAGGTCGAGCTCCAACTCCCGCTCCGGCGCCTCCGGTTTGAGCCGCAGCGTGCGCTGCTGCCGGGCCAGGTCGCGTTGCAGCGGGACGGCGGGGGCGCTGTCCGGGACCTCGCCGAGGGTCTCGCCGACGACGAGCCGGTCCCGCACGAGGGCGAGCGGCACGTCGGAGCCCTCGCACATCACGGCCCGTACGGCGTCGGTGGTCTCGCCGAGCCCGGCGAGCGGCCGGCCCCGCATGGCGGCGAGCGTCTCGGCGAGCCGGACGGCCTCGATGACATGGGCGGTCGAGACGAACCTGTCCTCGTCGCGGAGCAGCCCGGCGACCTTGGTCATCCACCGCTCGATCGGCCGGTCGGTGGCGCCGAAGAGGTGGCCGTACCAGCCGGGTGAGTCGATCCCGGCACCGTATCCGCTGTGCCGGGCGAGCCTGCGGTGGGTCCATGGCACCCAGGTCAGTTCGGTCCTGACCTTCGGGAGCCCCTTGAGCAGGGCCTTGTCAGCGGCGAGGGTGGTCCTGGCGGCGAGTGCGGGGACGTGCCAGGCGCCGCAGACGACGGCGATGTCGTCCCCGAACTCCTTGCGCGCGGTGCGCAGCCGGATCCTCATGTACGCCTCCCGGACGGCATCGCGGGGATGCCCGCCGTCCCCGTACACCTCGCGCAGCGCGGTCATGGCCTCGGCGAGTGCGGCGAACGGGGCGCGCGGGTCGCCCGCCGTGCCGTCGGGAGCACGGTGCTCGACGACGTCCTCCCACCAGCGCTCGGGGTCCTCGTAACCGGCGGTCCCGGCGAGGACGCCGATCGGGTCGACGGCGGGCGGGAACGGCATCCGGCTGTACGCCGCGCGGTTGCCGTCCCCGGTGTCCTCGGTGTCCTCGCCGTTCCGGTTGTCCGCCGCACCGTCGCCTTCCCCGGCGCCCTCGCCGTCCCGTTCCCCGGCGCCCTCTCCGTCCCGGTCTTCCGGGTCTCCCCCCGCAGCGGGGTCGCGAGGGCCGTCCGGGGTCTCCTTCAGCGCCAGTGAGTGCGCCGCGGGCAGGTCGACGAAGCGCACCGGGACGTCGTTGGCCAGCGCCCAGCGGATCGCCACCCACTCGGGCGAGAACTCCGCCAGCGGCCAGAAAGCCGCTCGGCCCGGGTCGTCCACGGCGTGCGCCAGCAGCGCGACGGGCGGCCGCATCTGCGGATCGGCGGCGAGCGGGAGCAGGGCGTCCCCCTCCGGCGGCCCCTCGACGAGCACCGCACCCGGCCGGACGGCCTCCAGGGCGGCGAGGACCGCACGGGCCGATCCGGGGCCGTGGTGACGCACCCCCAGCAGCAGCGGCCCGGTGGCCGCGGTGCGCCCGGTCATCCGGAGACCTCGCGGCAGGCGCGGTAGAAGTCCTTCCAGCCGTCCCGCTCGCGGACCACGGTCTCCAGATACTCCTGCCAGACCACCCGGTCCGCCGCCGGGTCCCGGACCACGGCACCGAGGATTCCGGCCGCGACGTCGGCGGGCCGCAGGATGCCGTCGCCGAAGTGGGCGGCGAGGGCGAGTCCGTTGGTGACGACGGAGATCGCCTCGGCCGTGGAGAGCGTCCCGGACGGGGACTTGACCTTGGTGCGCCCGTCGGTGGTGACGCCGTCGCGCAGCTCCCGGAAGACGGTCACCACCCGCCGGATCTCGGCCATGCCCTCGGGGGCGGCGGGCAGGTCGAGCGAACGGCCGATCTGGTCGACACGCCGGGACACGATGTCCACCTCGGCCTCGGGTGTCCCGGGCAGCGGCAGGACCACGGTGTTGAACCGGCGGCGCAGCGCGCTGGAGAGTTCGTTGACTCCGCGGTCCCGGTCGTTCGCCGTGGCGATGAGGTTGAACCCGCGGACGGCCTGGACCTCCTGGCCCAGCTCGGGCACGGGGAGGGTCTTCTCCGACAGGATCGTGATGAGCGCGTCCTGCACATCGGCCGGAATGCGGGTCAGTTCCTCGACCCTGGCGGTCATGCCTTCGGACATGGCGCGCATGAGCGGGCTGGGGACCAGTGCTTCCCGGCTGGGTCCGTGGGCGAGCAGCCGCGCGTAGTTCCACCCGTAGCGGACGGCTTCCTCCGGGGTCCCGGCGGTGCCCTGGACGAGCAGGGTCGAGTCGCCGCTGACGGCGGCGGCGAGGTGTTCGGACACCCAGGTCTTGGCGGTGCCGGGGACACCGAGGAGCAACAGGGCCCGGTCGGTGGCGAGTGTGGTCACGGCGACTTCGACGAGGCGGCGCGGGCCGACGTACTTGGGTGTGATCACCGTCCCGTCGGGGAGCGTCCCGCCCAGCAGATAGGTGGCGACGGCCCATGGCGAGAGGCGCCAGCGGACAGGTCTCGGCCGGTCGTCGGCGGCGGCGAGCGCCTTGAGTTCACCGGCGAAGGCGTCCTCGGCGTGCGGCCGCAGGACCTCGGGGCGGGCCCCTGTCCCGGCCGCCTCGACGGCGGCGGCAGCGGCTGTTCCGGCTCCGGCGGTCGCGGTGGCCGCGGTGGTTTCGGGCACGGTCATGGATCCCCCTCCAGATCGTTCGACCTGATGTGGTTCCACCGTGCACCATGCCACTGACAATCGGCCCCGACCGCTGGTCAGGGCCGATGTGGCGGCAGTTGGGGAAGGGTCAGCCGACGATCGGCGAGACGGCGACGCACCCGCCGGCCGCGACCATGCCCTCGCCCTTGCTCTCCTTGATGACCTTGCCCTCGTACGTGATGGTGCAGGCGATGTCGGCGCCGCCCGCGTCCAGCGCCATCGGCATGACGGCGGGCGGCATGATGCCGGTCAGCGTCACGGTCTTCTTCCACGGCAGCGTGGGCGACTTGACCGTTTCGAGCTTCGGGTCCATGGCGTCGCCGGAGCCGCCGTGGAACTGGATCTCGTCGACGCCCGTGCCGGTGACCTCGTACGTGACCTCGTACTTCTCGTTCACCGTCTTGTCGACAGCCTTGTCGACGGCCTTGTCGACCGACTCGGAGGAGCAGGCGCCGAGGCCGAACACGAGACCGGTCACCGCGACGGCGCAGAACGCCGTACGGACGGAACGGGACGTGCGGGTGGTGCGGGTGGTGCGGTTCATCTGGGATCCCCCCTGGATCGAACTCCGAATGCCGGAGCTCGCAGAGAAACGCAAAGGAAAGGCAAAGTCAAATCCTGGCCGTACCGGCTGGATCGCAGGTCACAGCCGATTGTCAGTGGGGCGTCCTACCGTCGTTCCCATGCTGCTATCTCACGGGGGAGAACCCTCGCGCGCCGCCGGTCCGGCGGCGCGCTGGACGGTGGAGCAGGTACTGGCCCTGGCTCCTGACGACGCGTCACGAAAGGCCGGGAGCAGGCTCGGTTCGGCGGACCGGTGGTCCGACGCGGGACTCGACGGCTCGGGCGCGGTGTGGGGGCTGTGCAGGGGAAGCGGAAGCACGCCGTACCGGACGGTGGTGGACACCACAGGACCGGCGTACACGTGCAGTTGTCCGAGCCGGAAGTTCCCGTGCAAGCACGCGCTGGGGCTGCTTCTGCTCTGGGCGGGCGGCACCCCGCCGCTCCGGAGCGGCGAAGTCGCGGGCTGGGCCGGTGAATGGCTGGAAGGCCGTCGCGGGCGTGCCGCCGGGCAGGAGTCGTCGACGGAGGCGACGGGGGCGGCGGGCCCGGCCGACCGGGAGGCCGCCAGGAAGCGCGCGGAGCGGCGGGCCGAGCGGATCACCGGGGGCGCCCAGGAGCTGGAGCAGCGCCTCACCGACCTGCTGCGGGGCGGGCTCGCGGCGGCCGATCAGGCGGGGTACGGGCTGTGGGAGGAGACCGCGGCCCGCATGGTCGACGCCCAGGCGCCGGGACTGGCGGCCCGGGTGCGGGAATTGGGGGCGATACCCGCCTCCGGTCCGGGCTGGCCGGTGCGGCTGCTGGAGGAGTGCGCGCTGCTCCATCTGCTGGACACGGCCTGGCTGGGCCTGGACCGGCTGCCGGAGCCCCTGGCCGCGACCGTGCGGACGAGAGTGGGACTGACCTCGCCCGCCGAAGGGCCCCCGGTCCGCGACCACTGGCTGGTCCTCGCCCAGTACGACACCCCGGACGGCAAGATCGTCACCCGCCGGATCTGGCTGTACGGAAGGGAGTCGGGCCGCACCGCGCTGGTGCTCTCCTTCGGAGCCGCGGGGCGCTCGCCCGGTCAGGCACTGCCGGTGGGCGTCACGCTGGACGCGGAGCTCACGCCGTATCCGGGTGCCGGGCAGCAGAGGGCCGAGCTGGGCCGGCAGTTCGGTACGCCCGCACCCGGGGGGATGCCTCCGCCGGGGGCCGGTACGGCCGCCGCGCTCGCCGCGTACGGGGACGCCCTTCGGGACGATCCGTGGCTCGACGCCCGGCCGGTCACCCTGTGCGAGGTCATACCCGTGCCCTCCGGAGACGGGTGGCAACTGGCCGACGCCCACACCGAGTCCGCCGTGCCGGTGGCCCCGGCGGCGCTCTCCCGGCCGGGCCTGTGGAAGCTCGTCGCGCTCTCCGGCGGCGGCCCCGTCAGCGTCTTCGGCGAGATCGGCCATCGCGGCTTCGACCCGTTCGCGGCCTGGAGCGCGGGCCCCGGCGGCGAGGGGGCGGGGTCCGGCGAGACCGTGCCGCTCGTCTGACCCCATGGCCGCACGCCCCGGCGCGCGTTCTCGGCCCTGCGGCTCCCGACCCTGCTTGACCGCTGCGACTCCCGATCCTGGAGGGGGACCGATGCCCCGTACGAATACGACCTCGTCCACGACCGCTTCCACGACGCCGCCCGACACCGCATCCGTGATGCCGTCCGCGCCCGGTGCCGAGGCGCCGCCCTCGCCCGGTGCCGCGCCCGCGGCCCCGGCGTGGGAGGAGCTCGTCACATCGGCGCTGCTGGGGACCGACCGACGCCCCCCGGCTGCCGGGACGGCGGGCCCCTCTCCGGCGAACGCTCCGGTGGCGCTGCTGGACGCCGCCGCGCTGCACACCGTGCGGCGGCGGGCCGGTCTGCTGCCCGCACGGCCGGGCGCCCGGCCGGAGTCCGCCCCCGACGATCCGCGCCCGCCGCTTCCCGAGGCCGCCCGGCGCAGGCTCGCCCAGCTGCTCGCCGACCGTGCCGCACCGTCCGGCGGCGGGCGGCGCGGTACCGCACCCGACCTCACCGAACTCATCCCCCAGTGGCTGGCCACCGCCAATCTGCGGGGCTTCCGGGCCCCGGCCGCACTGCTCCCGCCGCTGCTGGACGCGGCACGGGCGCGTACGGATCTGCGCCCGCAGGCGCTCACCTTCGCCGGACCGCTCGGCCGGTGGCTGGCCGCCCTGAATCCCGAGTGGAAGTTCGCCCTGCGCGGTTCCTCCGGCGGCTCGGTCCGGCCCGACGCCTCGGACCCGGACGCGGTGCGCCGACTGTGGGAGGAGGGTCTGTTCGCGGAGCGGGTCGCGCTGCTGGACGCCGTACGGACGCGGGATCCGAGTGCCGCGCTCGCCCTGTTGGCCACCACCTGGTCCACCGAGCGGGCCGAGGACCGGCTGATGTTCCTCGACTCGCTGCGGACCGGCCTGTCCGGGGCGGACGAGCCGTTCCTGGAGCAGGCGCTGTCCGACCGGAGCCGCAATGTCCGGTCGACCGCGGCCGGGCTGCTGTCCGCACTGCCCGGCTCGGCGCTGGCCGGGCGGATGGCGGCCCGCGCGGCGTCCTGCGTGAATCCCGACCGTACGGGCGGCGGTGCCCGCATAGCCGTGGAGGCACCGCACGAGTGCGACACCGGAATGCAGCGCGACGGTGTGGTGCCGGTCCCCCCGGCCGGGCGCGGGGAACGGTCCTGGTGGCTCGGCCAACTGGTGGAGGCCGCCCCGCTCACCATCTGGCTCAAGCAGTTCGGGGGACGTACGGCACAGGAGATCGTGGCCCTGCCCGTCGCCGACGACTGGGCCGGGGAGCTGCACGCCGCGTGGTGCAGGGCAGCGGTGCGGCAGCGGGACCCGAAGTGGGCCCGCGCGCTGCTCGGCTCCCCCGCGACGCCCCCGTCCAACGGTCCCGGTACGGCTTCCCTCGCCGAACGGTCCAAGCTCCTGGCCACCCTGCCCGGCGACGAACGCGCGGGCTGGGTGGCGGACTTCATAGCGGCGCACGGACTGTCCGAGGCGTTCCAGCTGCTCGGCGTGTGCGGGGTGCCGTGGGCCGGGCCGCTCGGCCGCTCGGTGGTCGACGCGCTCGACATCGCCCGGGACGCGGGGAGTTACCCATGGAGCTTCAGCGGGGTGATGGGCCTCGCCGAACGCTGCCTGGACCCGGTGGAGGCGGATCACCTGGAGGTCCTGACGACCACTCAGGACGAGCCGGAAGGGGCGTCACCGGGAGCGGGCGGCTACTGGTCGGAGGCGTTCCAGCGGCTGGTCTCCACCCTGCGGCTGCGCGCGGCGATGGACGCCGAACTGGCTTGAGGGGCCAGCCCGGCCGACCGGTTCAGGCTTCCGCGGGCTGACGGACGTTGGCGTTCACCCAGGTGACGATCGAGGCCGTCGTCGCTCCGGGGGTGAAGATCTCCGCGACGCCCTTCTCCTTGAGCGGTGCGATGTCCGCCTCGGGAATGATGCCGCCGCCGAACACCTTGATGTCCTCCGCCTCGCGCTCCTTCAGCAGTTCGATCACCTTCGCGAAGAGCGTGTTGTGCGCCCCGGAGAGGATCGAGAGACCGATGGCGTCGGCGTCCTCCTGGATCGCCGTGTCCACGATCTGCTCGGGCGTCTGGTGGAGCCCGGTATAGATGACCTCCATACCGGCGTCCCGCAGCGCCCGCGCGATCACCTTGGCTCCACGGTCGTGGCCGTCGAGCCCCGGCTTGGCGACCACCACACGAATCGGACCGGTCACACCCATCACTGCCTCCACATGGTCTCCCGTGCCTGAAGGGCCGGGGATGTGAACGAACGTTATCCACAGCATCCCGCAAGCCGCCGTTTCGCGGTGGACGGGGAGGGGGAAATCACATGTGGGACATGTTCGCCGGGCGTCGTTCCCCGCACCACTCGGCACACCCGCCGCGCGAGGACGGACGCCAGGGGAGCTGCTACGAGGTCGCCGCACCACCGTGCCGCCAGCCGCACGGCACGGTGGTACGGCTCACCGGTATCCGCTCCGTCGGACACTGGTGCCTCCGACACCCCATGAGGGCATACGGAGAGTCGCAGCCGCCTCCCCGCGTGCCGGTACAGGAGGTCGGCGATGAAGGTCCTCCCTCTTTCCCTCCCGCTGTCGCGCCTTTCCCTCCCGCCGGCGCGCCGCCCGGTCCCCCACCGCCCCCGGCTGTCGTCCGCGCTGCTCGGCGCCACCGCACTGGAGCTCGCGATCCTCGCCGGGCATCTGCTCATCTACCCGCTCGGCCTCACCCAGGAGCGCCACAGCCCTGTTCCGACACCCGGCACCGCCCCACCGCAAGGGATCGACCCGGATGCCCCGCCGACCGGCACCACCGCCCTGCCCGCCGGTCCGGCCCGGCCACCCGTCGTCCTGCTGCACGGGCTCATCGACAACCGCTCCGTCTTCGTCCTGCTGCGCCGCTCCCTCTCCCGGCACGGCCGGCGCCACCTGGAGTCCCTCAACTATTCGCCGCTGACCCGCGACATCCGCACGGCGGCCGAACTGCTCGGACGCCACATCGAGGAGATCTGCGCCCGCACCGGGCACCGTGAGGTCGACATCGTCGGGCACAGCCTCGGCGGACTGATCGCCCGGTATTACGTGCAGCGGCTGGGCGGTGACCACCGGGTGCGCACGCTGATCACGCTCGGCACACCGCACGGCGGCACCGCCGTCGCCCCGGCGGCGAGCGCCCACCCCATCGTGCGCCAGATGCGCGGCGGCTCCTCCGTGATCGAGGAGCTGCGCAGACCGGCCCCCGGTTGCCGGACGCGGTTCGTGAGTTTCTGGAGCGAGCTGGACCGGATGATGGTCCCGGTCGGGACGGCCCGTATCGACCATCCCGACCTCGACGCGCAGAACGTGCGCGTCAGCGGCATCGGCCACCTCGCCCTGACCGTGCATCCCGCGGTCGCCGCCGCCATCCGTGCCGCCCTCGATGCGCAGGCACCCCCGGCCCCCTCCTCCGGAACGGCGTCGGTGGCCTGAGCGGCCCGAGTGGCTTGACGGGGCAATGCCCCGCCCACAAATAGAACGCGTTTCGAACAAATCGCCAAGGCTGCGTCAGCACTCCACCGAAAGGCGGCCGATTGCCCGTTTCCTGAGGGCCCAAAACCTGCCGAAGATTGTCGTCGTCACGTACTGCCGGGTACAGTCGCGGCCACTGCTTCCCCCCTGGGATCCCTCCACCGGAGCCCAGAGCAGGTCCTGCCGCCGAGGCGAGAGAGAAGTTGGTGAACGACCAGCACCCCCACGCCGGACACGTCGGATACGACAGTCAGTCCACCGGCAGCTTCGACGCCGATCCGCTCTTCGGTGCTCTTCCGGGCGACCAGGACAGCGGTGACGACGCGGGCTACGCCCCCGGGTACAGCGGCTCCTACGGCGGCTACGACACCACGTACGCCACCGGGCAGCCCGGCCACAGCGGTCAGTACGACTCCTCCCAGTGGGACACGGGCGCACACCCGACCGCCCCGTACGACACCTACACCGCCCAGGCGCAGGTCCAGCAGCCGTACGACACCGCGGCCACCTGGGCTTCCGAGCCCGGCATCCCGGGCCGGGCGGGCGCTCCGGACACCTCCGGCCAGTGGGACACCACCACGTGGCAGCAGACCGGTGAGCAGCAGACCGGCCAGTGGGCGGCGACCGACACGGGCGCGTTCCCCACCACCACCTTCAGCACCGCCCCGTACGACACCGGCACGTACACGACCGGCACGTACGACACCGGCAGCTACGCGACCGGCTCCTACGACAGCACGACGGCGTACGGCACCGGCAGCTTCGCCACCACCGCCTACGGCTCCGGTACGACGAGCACGTACGGGGACGCCGCCTTCGACACCGGTGCCTACGACGCCACCGCCTGGAACTCCGGCGCCACGCCCGAGAACGCGCCGTACGACCCCGAACAGACGTCGTACTCGCCGTACGAACAGGGCGCGGCCTCCATCGAATCGCCCGGGACGTCCGACACGCCCGACATGACCGAGGCACCGGACGTTCTTCCCGAGGCACCCGAGACCGCCGAGTTCGCGGTCCTGGAGCCCGAGGCGCCGGAGAGCGGCACGAGCGGGAGCGGCGCCGACGAGCCCGACCCCGTCACCGCCGCGTACGCCGTCGACTCCCCCCGGCCCGTGGGCCGTTCCGCGAACCGCGGCCGGGCCCGGCGCCGTACACCCGCCAAGCGTTCCGCGCTGCTCACCGTCGCCGTCCCCTCGGCCTGCGTCATGAGCGTCGCGGGCATCGCGGCCGCCTCCGTCGGCGGACTCGGCGGCGGCGAGGAGAAGCAGGACGACACCGTCTCGATGGCGGCCGCCGACCCCAGCACCGTCAAGCCCGTCGCCTCCAACAACAAGCTGGACACCCAGCTCGCCCGGCTCAGCGCCGATGCCGACGACTTCCGGGACCGCGCCAGCCGCACCCAGGAGCGCATCGACCTGAAGGAGCGTCAGGCCGCCGACAAGAAGAAGCGCGCGGAGGAGGCGGCACGCCGTGAGGCGGCACGCCCCAAGTTCGTCCTGCCGGTCAAGCAGCACGGTCTCAGCGCCTACTACGGCCAGGCGGGCGTCAACTGGATGTCCGTCCACACGGGCATCGACTTCCCCGTCTCGTACGGCACTCCGGTGATGGCCGCGACCGACGGCACCGTGCGCACCCAGTGGAACAGCGCCTACGGCAACATGGCGATCGTGACCATGGCCGACGGCACGGAGACCTGGTACTGCCACCTCAGCAGCACCAGGATCCGCTCGGGCCCGGTGAAGGCCGGTGACGTCATCGGGTACGCCGGGGATTCCGGCAACTCCACCGGCGCGCACCTGCACTTCGAGGTCCGGCCGGCCGGGGGCTCGTCGATCGACCCGTTGGCATGGCTCCGCAGCCACGGCGTCAACCCGACCTGATGGTGACGTGGTGACAGGCCCGCGGGCCTGTCACCACCCACGAGCCCCTAGAGCTTCTCGACCGGCGCGTACCGCAGGAGCAGCTTCTTGGGCCGCTCGTCGCCGAAGTCCACCGTCGCCTTCGCCTGGTCGCCGAACCCCTCGACCGCCGTCACCGTGCCCAGCCCGAACTGGTCGTGCGTGACCCGGTCGCCCACCACCAGCGTGACCACCGGCTTGTCCGTAGTGCGGCGGGTGGCGAAGCCCGACGGGCCGGAGCGCGCGCGGGACGAGGACAGCGAGGACGTGATCCCGGAGGTCGGCCCGGCCGGAGCCGCCATCGGCCCCTTCCGCTTCCATTCCAGGTGCTGGTCCGGGATCTCCTCCAGGAACCGCGACGGCGGGTTGTACGAGGGCTGGCCCCAGGCGCTGCGCATCGCGGCCCGGGTCAGATAGAGCCGCTCACGGGCGCGGGTGATGCCGACATAGGCGAGCCGCCGCTCCTCCTCCAGCTCCTTCGCCTGGCCGAGCGCACGCATGTGGGGGAAGACGCCGTCCTCCATGCCGGTCAGGAACACCACGGGGAATTCGAGGCCCTTGGCCGTGTGCAGGGTCATCAGCGTGATGACGCCGGAGCCGTCCTCGTCCTCGTCCGGGATCTGGTCCGAGTCGGCGACCAGCGCGACCTTCTCCAGGAACTCGGCGAGGGTGCCCGCACCCTCCTCGTCGCCGCGCTCCTGCTCGAATTCGAGCGCGACGGCGGCCAGTTCCTGGAGGTTCTCGATGCGGGTCTCGTCCTGGGGATCCGTGGACGCCTGGAGCTCGGCGAGATAGCCGGTGCGCTCCATGACCGCCTCCAGGACGACCGCGGGCCCGGCGCCGGACTCGACGATCGTGCGCAGCTCCTCCATGAGCGTGTTGAACCGCTTCACGGCGTTCGCCGAGCGGGCCGCCATGCCGTACGCCTCGTCGACACGGCGCAGCGCCTGCGGGAAGGAGATCTTCTCGCGCAGCGACAGCGCGTCGATCATGGCTTCGGCGCGGTCGCCGATGCCGCGCTTGGGCACGTTCAGGATGCGGCGCAGGGGGACGGTGTCCTCGGGGTTGGCGAGGACCCGGAGGTAGGCCAGGACGTCCCGGACCTCCTTGCGCTCGTAGAAGCGCACCCCGCCGACGACCTTGTAGGGCAGGCCGACCCGGATGAAGATCTCCTCGAAGACACGGGACTGGGCGTTCGTCCGGTAGAAGACGGCGACGTCACCCGCCTTCGCGTCGCCCGCGTCCGTCAGCCGGTCGATCTCGTCGGCGATGAACTGCGCCTCGTCGTGCTCGGTGTCGGCGACATAGCCGGTGATCCGGGCGCCCGTGCCGGCGTTCGTCCAGAGGTTCTTGGGGCGGCGGCTCTCGTTCCTCTCGATCACCGCGTTGGCTGCCGAGAGGATCGTCTGCGTGGAGCGGTAGTTCTGCTCCAGCAGGATCGTGGTCGCGTTCGGGTAGTCCTCCTCGAACTGGAGGATGTTGCGGATGGTCGCGCCGCGGAAGGCGTAGATCGACTGGTCCGCGTCACCGACGACGCACAGCTCGGCGGGTGCGTCGACCTCCCCGGACGGGCCCACCAGTTCGCGTACGAGCGTGTACTGCGCGTGGTTGGTGTCCTGGTACTCGTCGACCAGGACGTGCCGGAAGCGGCGGCGGTAGTGCTCGGCGACGTCCGGGAACGCCTGGAGCAGGTGGACCGTCGTCATGATGATGTCGTCGAAGTCCAGGGCGTTGGCCTCGCGCAGCCGCGCCTGGTACAGCGCGTACGCCTGGGCCAGTGTCTTCTCGAAGCCGTCGGCGGCCTGACCGGCGAAGGTCTCCTCGTCGATCAGCTCGTTCTTCAGGTTGGAGACCTTGGCCGTGAACGACTTCGGCGGGTAGCGCTTCGGATCGAGGTCCAGATCGCGGCAGACCAGGGCCATCAGCCGCTTGGAGTCGGCGGCGTCGTAGATCGAGAACGACGAGGTGAAGCCGAGCTTCTTCGACTCGCGGCGCAGGATGCGTACGCACGCGCTGTGGAAGGTCATGACCCACATGGCGTTGGCGCGCGGTCCGACGAGCTGCTCGACGCGCTCCTTCATCTCGCCCGCGGCCTTGTTGGTGAAGGTGATCGCGAGGATCTGGCCGGGGTGCACACCCCGCTCGGCGAGCAGATGGGCGATCCGGTGGGTCAGCACCCGGGTCTTGCCGGAGCCGGCACCGGCGACGATGAGCAGCGGCGATCCGGCGTGCACCACGGCGGCGCGCTGCTCGGTGTTCAGCCCGTCGAGCAGCGCCGCGGCGTCGATGACCGGCCGCGGGGCACCGTCGCGGTAGTAGCCGTCGCGGGGCGGCGGGGGCGCGTCGAAGACGCCCTCGAAGAGACCCTCCGGCACCGCTTCGGGTGCGTGGTCCTCGGGAGGCGGCGGGGGCCCTTCCTCCGAGTTCTGGAGGCCGGTCAGGAAGCTGTCGTCAAAGAGGCTGCTCATCGCTTGACGAGTCTAGGCCGCCCCACTGACAGCCCGAAGCCGCTTCGGGTACGAGACCTCCCGGGCGGGCACGTAAGGCAACCGCGCGGCCACACCGTGTGAGGGAAACGGGGCGGCGCCCGCTGTCGGCGGACCCGATCCATCGAGGTCACGAAAATGTATCGGGCATATCGAACATCAACCTTCACAGCGGCACCACGGGTTGGCTAGCGTGCTCCGTCGGGCGCCCCGTACCCCCTTGAGGCGAACCACGCCGAGCGGACGCCCCCGCCGAATCCGTACCGCCCTCACGGGTGTCCGGAACCGGGGACCCACCAGCAGCACCGGGGTGAATCGGTCCTTCCCCACGGGACCGTAGGGCAGCCTTCCGTTCCGCCCGAACCCGACAGCTAACCCGGTAGGCGGTCCACGGAAGGAGATGCCGGCCTTGGCCTCGCATCGCAAACCGCGCACGAAGGTGCGCACCACCACCCCTGCCGTCGGGCTGACGACGGTGGCGCTGGCCTCGGTCACCCTGCTCTCCACGCAGAGCGCGACGGCCGCGCCCGCGGAGCCCCGGCCCGGGATCGAGGAGGTCCGGACGAAGGTCGACGACCTCTACCGGCAGGCGGGGACCGCGACCCAGCAGTACAACCGGGCGAAGGCCGCCTCCGTGACCCAGCGTGCCAAGGTCGACGCCCTCCTGGAGGACGCGGCCAGGCGCACCGACAAGCTCAACGAGGCCCGCCGCGCCCTCGGGAACTACGCGGCAGCGCAGTACCGCACCGGCGGAATCGCCCCGACCGCGACCTTCTTCCTCGCGGACGACCCGCAGGCGTACTTCGACCAGGACCAGCTGATGGACCGGATGACGGGCCAGCAGCAGCAGGCCGTCGCCGACTTCCGTACGCAGCAGTCCGAGGCCGCGACGAAGCGCACCGAGGCCGTGAAGAGCCTGGAGACGCTCACCGAGTCGCAGGCCACCCTGCGGTCCAGCAAGCAGAACGTGCAGACCAAGCTGACCGAGGCGCGCTCCCTGCTGTCGAAGCTGACCGCCGAGGAGAAGGCCCGGCTGGCGGAGCTGGAACGCAAGAAGAAGGCCGAGGCCAGGATCAAGGCGGAGAAGCTGGCCCGCCAGCAGGCCGCCGAGGCGGAGGCCGAACGGAAGGCCGGGGAAGAGGCCGCGAAGGAGAACGGCGGCAAGGCCGGCGGCGGCACGGGAACCGGTTCGGGGTCGGACAGCGGCTATGCCGCCAAGGCGGAGAAGGTCCTCGCGTTCGCGCGCGCCCAGATCGGGAGGCCGTACGTCTGGGGCGCGACGGGCCCGTCCTCGTACGACTGCTCCGGGCTGACCCAGGCGGCGTGGAAGGCGGCGGGGGTCGACCTTCCCCGGACCACCTGGGACCAGGTCGAGGTCGGCACCCGGGTGGCCACCGCGGATCTGCGGCCGGGGGACCTGGTCTTCTTCTACGACGACATCAGCCATGTCGGCATCTACAAGGGCGACGGCATGATGATCCACGCGCCGAAACCGGGCGCGAACGTGCGCGAGGAGTCGATCTACTACATGCCGATCTACGGCAGCGTGCGCCCCGTCTGATCACACCCTGACCGGCCCGACGAAGCCAGGCGAGACCCGACGAGGCCGCCGGGGTGGGCCGGTCGGGCCGGGTCGCGTCGGTCGCGTCGGTCGGGCCGCTCAGGCCGGTCGGGCCACGTCACTCAGGTCACTCAGGTCACTCAGGCCGTAGCGGTCAGGGCACGCCGCTCAGGTCCAGAGCGTGGCGATGAAGATGTTGGCCACCGTCAGCCCGCCCACCGCGGCGAACGCCCCCTTGTCGACCTTCTCCTCGTCCCGCTTGATGTAGACGAGCGCGAGGATGACGACCAGGATCAGCATCTTCACGCCGATCTTGATGTTGTTCACCGTCTGGTCGTCGGCCTGATTGAGCCCGACCAGGGCTATACCGGTGACCAGCATCGTCAGCGCGCCGTGCAGCATGGCCGGCACGAAGCGGGCCGTGCCCGCGCCCATCGCCTTCATCTGGGTCAGGAAGCCGCCCAGCAGCGAGGCGATACCGATGATGTGCAGGGCGACGAAGGCATTGATGAGTACGTCCATGGCTCCGCAGCCTAGCCCCGGCCTTAGCACCACCTCACAGCCAGGTGCGGCATCCTTGCCGCTTCCTTGCGAACTTCGCCCGAACCGGTACGAAATGCCTGCCTCTGCGGCTGTATTTCCGGTCGCTTAGCCATAATGAAACGCCATATGTGGGCAATAACTGTCATGGCGAACCTTTTCCGTGCCCCGGGCTTAGCGTCCCTTCCAGGTGACCGGCACTCCAGCGCCGCTTCGCGTCCGGGGCGGCATCCGGTCACCGCGCCGCGGGATCCGGCGGCGGGCCACTTCCCTGTGGTGTTCCGCCGCAGGACCTCACGGGCCCGCCGGTAGCCCCCGGCGGGCAGCCGACAGGAAGGATGCAGCCCTCGTGGCCGCGCACCGGAAATCAGCTCACCGGAAACCCAAGCAGCGCCCGTTCAGCGGCCCTGCTGCCCGCACCGCAGCCACCCTGGCACTCGCCGGGGCGGCGACCGCCACCACCGCGACCGGCGCCGCTCACGCCGAGCCCCTGGCCACTCCCGCCCAGGTCAACGCCAAGGTGGACCGGCTGTACCACGACGCGGAGGTCGCCACCGAGAAGTACAACGGAGCGAAGGAGCGGGCGACCGCGAGCGCGAAGTCCGTCGACGCCCTGCGCGACGAGGCCGCCCGCCGGACCGCACGCCTCAACACCTCGCGCCACGCCCTCGGTGCGCTGGCCACCGCGCAGTACCGCAGCGGCGGCCTCTCCCCCGCCGTCCAGCTGGCCCTGTCCTCCGACCCCGACCAGTACCTGCAACGCGCCGCCTTCCTGGACCGGGCCGGTGACCGGCAGGCCGGAGCGATCAACGGGATCCGACGGCAGATCACCGCGGTCGCCCACGTCCGGGCGAGGGCCGAGAAAGAGCTCGGCAGCCTCGCCGCCCGCCAGGCGGAGCTGAAGAAGCACAAGGCGTCGATCCGCGCCAGACTGGCCGACGCCCGGCGTCTCCTGGACACCCTGGCCGACGCCCAGCGCGCCGACTACGAGCGCTCGGCCGACGCCCGCCACGGCGGCACCGCCCCCGCCGACCGCGGCATCCCGCGCGGCTCGGCCACCGCCCCCAACGCCCGTGCCGCGCAGGCCGTCGCCTTCGCGTACGGGGCGATCGGCAGGCCGTACGTCTGGGGCGCCACCGGCCCCTCCTCGTTCGACTGCTCCGGCCTCACCCAGGCCGCCTGGCGCTCGGCCGGTGTCTCGCTGCCCCGCACCACCTACACCCAGATCAACGCCGGACAGCGGGTCTCCCGCTCCGAACTGGCCCCCGGTGACCTGGTGTTCTTCTACTCCGGGATCAGCCATGTCGGGCTCTACGTCGGCGGCGGCCGGATGATCCACGCCCCGCGCCCCGGCGCCCCGGTCCGCATCGCGCCCATCGATCAAATGCCTTTCGCCGGAGCCACCCGGGTGGCATAGTCCCCGGCGCCGACACCGGAACCGCCGAAGGACACCCGTATGCCGATGGACTCCCGTACGCCGATGGACACCGACGTCCAGGACTACGCCCGCACGCTCGCCCTGCGCTCCCCCGACCACTACCGGGTGGGTCCTTTCACGGTCCGGCACAACCCGCTCTGGGAGCTGAAGTACGCCAACTACGCCATCCCCGACCGGGGTGCCGAGCCGACCGCGGCGGAGGTGACGGCCCTGATCGGCGCGTTCCGCGAGCGGGAGCGGCTGCCCCGGCTCGAATTCCTGCCGGACTGGGCACCGGCGGTCGAACCCGCTCTGCTGGCCGCCGGTTTCACCGTGGAGAACCGGGCCCCGATCCTGGCCTGCGCCCCCGGTGCGCTGCTTGCGCCCAAGCCGGTGGACGGGCTCCGGATCGCGGTACCGGTCACCGAGGCGGAGTTCACCGACGCCGCCCGCGTCCAGCACCAGGGCTTCGGCGGCGAGGGCGAACCCGAGGAGGGGATGGCCGGCTGGCTGCGGACGTCGGCGTCGGACGGCGGCGTCGTGGCCCTGGCCACGCTCGGCCCGGACCCCGCCGGGGCGGGCGGCTGCTCCCTCGTGGTCGACGGTCTCAGCGAACTGACCGGTCTGGCCGTCGCGGCCGGCTTCCGGCGCCGCGGCATCGGCGCGGCGCTCTCCGCCTGGCTGACGGCGACGGCCTTCGACCGGGGCTGCCGCGCCGTCTGGCTGGAGCCGGGAGACGACGACGTGGAGCGGATCTACGCGGGCGTCGGCTACCGCCGGATCGGCGAGAAGCTGAACATCTCGCTCACCCCTGCGGCCGGCTGACCCGACGGACGGCCGACCCCGGGACGCGTGACAGACACCCCCGGGGGCCCGGCTCAGACCAGCCGTCGCGCCGTCGCCCACCGGGTCAGCTCGTGCCGGTTGGAGAGCTGGAGCTTCCTCAGCACCGCCGAGACATGCGACTCGACCGTCTTCACCGAGATGAAGAGCTGCTTGGCGATCTCCTTGTACGCGTAGCCGCGGGCAATCAGCCGCAGGACCTCGCGCTCCCGCTGGGTCAGCCGGTCCAGGTCCTCGTCGACCGGCGGCGCGTCCGTCGAGGCGAAGGCGTCGAGCACGAAGCCGGCCAGTCGCGGGGAGAACACCGCGTCGCCGTCCTGGACCCGGAAGATCGAGTCGATCAGGTCGGTGCCGGTGATCGTCTTGGTGACGTAGCCCCGGGCACCGCCGCGGATGACCCCGATGACGTCCTCCGCGGCGTCGGAGACCGACAGCGCGAGGAAGCGCACCGGATTCTCGGCGGTCCCCATCATCGAGGCGCACCGGCGCAGCACCTCGACTCCGCCGCCGCCCGGCAGATGGACGTCGAGAAGGACGACCTCGGGGCGGGTCGCCGTGATGACGGTGACCGCCTGGTCGACGTCGGCGGCCTCGCCGATGACCTCGACGCCGGTCTCCTCGGTGCGGCCGATCTCCGCCTGGACTCCTGTGCGGAACATCCGGTGGTCGTCGACGAGCACGACCCGTACCCGTCGCTCCGGGCCCCCGGTGGCTTCGGTGTTCTCGGTCATTCGCTCGCCCTTTCCATCTCCAGCTCGACTTCCGTGCCCCCACCGGGCACCGAACGCAGCCGGGCCGTACCGCCGTTGCGCTGCATCCGGCCGATGATTGATTCTCGTACGCCCATTCTGTCGCCCGGTACGGAGTCCAGGTCGAATCCCGGACCCCGGTCCCGTACGGAGACGAAGACCGTGCGGCCCTCGACCTCCGCGTAGACCTGGACGGCGCCCCCCTCGCCACCGTACTTGGCGGCGTTGACCATCGCCTCGCGTGCG
This sequence comes from Streptomyces sp. TSRI0281, assembly GCF_001905125.1. Lineage (GTDB taxonomy): Bacteria > Actinomycetota > Actinomycetes > Streptomycetales > Streptomycetaceae > Streptomyces. Next base: position 622,891 of record NZ_LWLE01000001.1, read on the forward strand.
GCCTGCATCTGGGCGGCGAGCCGGTCGTCGAGGGGGCAGTCGCCGACGACGACGACCTCCAGCGGTACGCCGTGCTTGTCCTCGACCTCGGCGGCGGCCCGCTTGACCGCTTCGGCGAGGCTCGACGGCTCGTCGTCCTCGTCCTTGCCGGTGCCCTCGGGGTTGTACAGCCAGTTGCGCAGCTCGCGTTCCTGGGCGCGGGCCAGCCTGCGGACCTCGTTGCCGTCGTCCGCGTTGCGCTGGATCAGGGTGAGGGTGTGCAGGACGGAGTCGTGGACGTGCGCGGCGACCTCGGCGCGCTCCTGGGCCCGGATGCGCATCAGCCGTTCCTCGGAGAGGTCCTGCGTCATCCGGACCAGGTAGGGGCCCGCGAGGAGGGCGATTCCGGTCAGTACGGCGATGGCGGCGGTCAGGACGTTGCCGAGCTGGGCGGCCGAGCCGCGGACCACGATGAAGACGGCAAGGCCGAGGCCGACGAGGGCGACACCGGCGAGGCCGCGGGCCAGTTGCAGCACGCGGCGGCTGCGGCCGACCTCCATCCAGCGGGCGCGCCGGGCGTTGTCGGCCTGCCGCCACACCAGGACGGAGCCCGCGCCGATCAGCAGCGTGGGCCAGATGTAGCGGTCGGCCTTGCTGCCCATGTCGACGTTGCCGACGAAGATCAGGGCACCGAAGAGCAGGGCGACCAGGGCGAACACCTGGCCCTTGTCGGGCTTGCGGAGTCTGCGCCGGCCGTCCGGCGCCGTCTCGAAGACCGAGCGCGGTGCGTCGACTCCGCCGACACCGAGCGGGACGACGATCCAGAACACGGCGTACAGCAGGGCGCCGAGGCCGTCCGCGAAGAACAGTCCGAGGAAGACGAACCGCACCCAGGCGACGGGCAGCCCGAGATGCCCGGCGAGCCCGCGCGCCACACCGCCGAGCAGCCTTCCGTCGGCGCTGCGGTAGAGCTTGCGCGGCGGCGGCTCCTCCGGGTCGGAGGCGAGGGAGCTGGCGGCTCGGGTGGTGGCGGCTGGCATGGGTCGATCGTCACACGTACGCACCGCGCGGGGCATCAGGGTCGCCCCCCAATCGACCCTGAGGCCGCCCTTCCGCCCCGGACACCACCCGGCCGTCCCCGGGCGCCTGCGGACCCGCCCCTCAGGGGCCGCGCGGGCCAAAATCAGGGATCGGCCAGGGTCGGCGCGGGTGCCGCCGGGGCATCCGGGCCGTCACCATGGAGCCATGACCGCTCCTCAGGACGCCGCCCCCGGCGTCGCACCCCCAGGCGAACCGAAACCGCAGCTGCGCCGCAGCCCGCGGCAGAAAGTGGTGGCCGGGGTGTGCGGCGGCCTCGGGCGGTACTGCGACGTGGACCCGGTGATCTTCCGGATCGTGCTCGGTGTGCTCGCGGTGACCGGCGGTATCGGCCTGATCTTCTACGGCTTCGCCTGGCTGCTGCTTCCCGTGGAGGGCGAGGAGGAGAACGAGGCGCGCAGACTTCTGTCGGGCCGGGTCGAGGGCGCGTCGCTGGTCGCGCTGCTGCTGGCGCTGATCGGCTGCGGGCTGTTCCTGTCGATGCTGGGCAACGGCGGAGTGCTGGCGTTCGCCTCGATGCTGTCGCTGGCCGTCGTCGGCTTCTCGGTGTGGACGCAGCACCGCAGGACCGCGGCGCCGGAGGACCCGCTGGACGCGGCGGGTGCCCAGAGTCCGGCCGCCGGTGCCCCGCACGCCGGTGGCCTCGGTACGGCGCCGCCCGAGGTGAAGGCGCCGCCGACGCCGGGCAGCCCGTCCTGGTGGCGGGACCCGATCGTCAAGGACGGCACCTCGGGGCCGGTGGGGGCCGGCTATCTGTGGGGTCCTGCGGACACGGCCCTCGACTCGCGGGCCGCGCGACCGCGCCGGGCGACGGCGGATGCGCCGTTCCGGCCGCCGGGGCAGGCTCCCGGTAACCGCGGCCCGCGCTCGATCGGCGGTCTCGTCCTCCTCCTGGCCCTGATCGCCGGGGGCCTGGGTACGGGGCTGAGCTGGGATTCGCAGCCACTGGGGACGGCCCTGGAGATCGGGCTCGCCGCCGCGCTCGCGGTGTTCGGTCTCGGCCTGGTGGTCGCTTCGTTCCTCGGCCGGACCGGTTTCGGCACGATCCTGATGGCGATGATCACCGCCGGGCTGCTGGCGGGCGCCTCGGCGGTGCCGAAGGACATCGGCACGGACTGGATCCGCAAGGAGTGGACCCCCGCCTCCGTCGCCGCGGTCCAGCCGCGCTACGAGCTGGGCACGGGTGACGCCCGGCTCGATCTGTCCGGGGTCACGGTCGCCCGGGGCGACACCCTGAGCACCCGGCTGGAGGTCGGGGCGGGCCGGGCCGCCGTCGTCGTACCCAAGGGCGTGACGGTGAAGGTGCACGCCGAGACGGGCCTCGGGGACATCCGGCTGATGTCGGCCCGGCCGCGCGAGGGCGTGCGCATCGAGTCGGACCTGAAGACCGAGCGCACCTTCGCCCCGCCCAAGGGCGCCGAGCCGGCCGGCACGGTCGAGCTGAAACTGGAGATGGGCATCGGACAGGTGGAGGTAACCCGTGCTGATTCATGAGTTCCGGCCCGGCCGCGCGGTGGCGGGCCTGGCGATGCTCGGCCTGGCCGGCGGTTACGCGGCCGACGCGACGGGAGCCTGGAACGTCCCCTGGACCTTCTTCTTCCCGTTGTTCTTCGGTGGCCTGTGGCTGGCCGCCACCGTGACGTGGGTGGCCTACAGGTTCCGGCGGCGCAGGGACGCGCGGAAGCTGTCCGCGGAGAACACGGCGGCGCCCGCGAGCACCAATGGCAGCCAGGCCATGAGGTAGACCAGGTCGTTGCCGTAGTAGTACGGGGTGGTCTGCCAGCTCACGGTCAGCCAGAGGCTCAGCGAGATCAGCGCGCCGCCGAGCGCGGCCAGCCGCGCCCAGAGCCCGACGAGGGTGCCGAGGCCGACGACCAGTTCACCGATCGCGATGGCGTAGCCGAAGCCCTCGGGGCTCTTCAGCGCCAGATCGACGAGGCCCGGAACGGCGGCGGAGTCGCGCACCGCGTTCATCGTCTCGCCGATGGATCCGGCGCCGCTCGCGGACATGAACGCGCTGTCGGTCAGTTTGTCGAGCCCCGCGTAGATGAAGGTGACACCGAGGAAGACCCGCAGCGGCAGCAGGGCGTACTCCCGTGCCCGCTCGCGAAGGGTCCTCGGCTCGCTCAGACCGTACGTATTGCCGCCGTAGCCATGCATCACTGCCCCACTCTCCGATTGCCCGTCACCAGACCATACGTACGCCGGAAACGCGATGCTCACCAGGGAGGCGGTTCAACCGGACGCACCCGAAAGTCGGAGCACCGGGCCGGAGGCACAGGTCCGGGCCGCCGGGCCGGAGTGTCAGCCCAAGACGTGATCCGTGAGGTCAGTGCGTGACGTGATCCGTGACGTGATCCGTGAGGTCAGTGCGAAACGTGATCCGAAACGTGATCCGTGACGTGATCTTTGAGGTCAGTCCGTGACGTCGATCGGGAAGCGGTTGGTCTCCACCCCGGCGGCGGTGACGACCTGCACGTCCACCACCCCCGGCTCGACCTCCACCGGCACCGGCACGGTGAGCACCGTGTCGGTCGGATTGTCGAAGCCCCCGGCGACCGGGATCAGCGGGACATGGACATGGACGCGGCCGATCCTGACGACCATCCGGGCCAGCCGGTCCGGGCTGCCCGCACCGGGCGGTACGAAGCCCGCGCCGCGGATCTCGATGTCGTCCCCGGTACGGATCGGGGCGTCCAGATCCCCGGCCTCCCGGGTCCGGACGACGGACAGGACGACCGGACGGCCGCCTTCCGCGTACTTCCCGGCGAAGTAGGTCGCCGCGGACACCGCGACCAGGAGCGCCAGGCCCCACGGCAGGTCGGGAAGCTGCTCGGGGCGGCGTGCCAGGCGGACTCCGGAGAACAGTACGGCGACGGCGCTGACCAGCACGTACTGCACATCGGTGAAGCTGCCGCGCCCCGAGTCGTCGGTCAGCAGATCGGCGGCGCGCGGCCGGTCGGCCCGCAGCTTCTGCAGCCGCTGCCCCAGCACCCGTACGGTCACGACCTGGCGGACGACCACGGCCACGGCGCAGACCAGCGCGAGCACCGTGAGCACTCCGGCGGACCGCACCAGGTCCAGACCCTCGATCAGGGCGTCCCGGTCCCCGTGGTCGGAGGCGCCCGCCAGCTGGAGGGCGAGGACGAGCACGGAGAACACGGCGAGCAGCACCCAGGCGGCGGCGACCGTCCGTGACGTGGAGAGCCGGTTGTCCTCCCCGATGAGCGGGGCGAGCAGGCCGCCGCGGGCCCGGTGGAGGCGGGCGGCGCCGGTCAGCAGGGCCGCGGTGGCCAGTCCGGCGACCAGGCCCGCGGTGCGGGCGGTGGACCAGCCCGCACCGATCGCGGTGACGCTCTCGCCGACGACCAGCACGGCGATGCCTCCCCAGACGATGAGCAGGGTGCGCTGCCAGACCTGGTGGAGCCAGGCGTCCCCCGCGTCGCGGCTGCGTTCGGCGACGGCGCGGGCCGACTCGGTCAGCTCGTCGGAGACCCACTGCCGGGACGCGGAGGCGGACTGGGCGACGCCCGCGGGCAGGCCCTTGCCCGCCGCCAGTTCGTCGCGTTTGGCGAGGAAGGCGGCCACCGCGCGCCGGTGCCCTTCGCGTGCTCCGTGCGGGCAGTCGCCGCACGTACAGCCTCCGCCGTGCGTGCTGCTCGTCCTCGCCTCGTCCAACGCCACGGAGATTTCCGCCCTTTCCCGCCCCGGTACAACCAACTCACCTGTGATTTCTGCGAATTGTGCCGTACGGGAGGGCAGCGGGCCGCATCGGGGCGGACCGGGGGCGTGTGTCGTCAGAATGTGCGACTGATCCGCTGCCACAGGGGCTGGTAGTTGATCCACGCCACCAGGTCGCTGCCGAGCTGCTCACGGGTGGTCACGGCGTCCCGGTGCTGGATCAGGACGGGCTTCCCGGCGGCCCGCGCCATCAGCTGCACCTGGCAGGAGCGCTCCATCGTGAGGAACCACCAGGCCGCCGCGTCCACCGAGTCCCCGACGGTCAGCAGCCCGTGGTTGCGCAGGATGATCGCCTTGCGGGGGCCGAGCGCGGCGGCGATGCGGCGCCCCTCGTCCTCGTCCACGACGACCCCGGTGTAGGCGTCATAGAGGGCATGATCCTCGTAGAAGGCGCAGGATTCCTGGGTGATCGGTTCGATCAGCTCGCCGAGCGCGGACAGGGCCCGCCCGTGCAGGGAGTGCGTGTGCGCCACGGCCACGGCGTCCGGGCGGGCCCGGTGCACCTGGGCGTGTACGGCGAACGCCGCCTGGTTGACGTGGAACCGCCCCTGGACCACCTGTCCTTCGCCGTTGACCAGGATCAGGTCCTGCGGCGCGATGTCCTCGAAGGGCGCCCCGAACGGATTGACCCAGAAGCAGTCGGCGAGCTCCGGGTCCCGCACGGTGATGTGCCCGGAGACGCCCTCCTCGTACCCGTACTGCCCGAAGAGCCGCAACGCCCCCGCCAGCCGCTCCCGGCGGTGGGCGCGTTCCTCGCCGGGCGTCGCGTGCACGGGCGGCATCGCGAACCGCAGTTGCTCGACGGGTATCGGCGCGGGGGCGGGCGGCACGGCGGTGGGCTCGGACATGGCGGCTCCTCGGACTCCCGGGCGGCGTACGGGATCGGAAGTTACCGCCGGTTGCCCCAGGTGGCCAGTGCCATCGCGGACGTAATCAGGCGCTGAGTACGAGGTAGGCGAGGCTGAACAGGGAGCGGTAGCCGCCGTAGTAGCCGGTGCGGCGGGCGTCGACCTCGGCGATCACTTCGTCGTGCAGCGGGTGGCCGGGGTTCTCCAGCGCCCAGCGCTGGCCGCGCCCGATCGGCCCGTTGGACTCGAAGACATCCCATTCGCGCTCGTCGGCGACGCTGACGTGGAGGGCGCGCAGTCCGACGGACTCCGCCAGCCGGATCAGTTCGAGCAGCGAGCCGAAGTCGCCCGGCTCGGCCCCGATCCCGTCGAGCGCCGCCGGGGTCGGCTCCCGCAGCCAGATCCCGTCACCGAACAGCACCCGCCCGCCGGGCTTCACCGCGGCCCGCAGGGCCCGCAGCGCCTCCGCCGTCGAGCCGGGCCACGCGTGGGAGGAACCGATGGAGACGGCCAGGTCGTAGCCGTCACCGGTCCACTCGGCCGCGGGCACCTCGTGGAACCGCACCCGTTCCGCGAGCCCCCGCCCGGCGGCCAGCTCGCGACCGCGCGCCACGGCGTCCGGGTCGGTCTCGACCCCGTCCCCGGTGGATCCGGGCGCCGACTCGACCAGGCGCATCAGCAACTCGCCCCAGCCGGAGCCGAAGTCGGCGATCCGTGCCTCGGGCGCCGTCCCGCAGGCGGCGATCAGCAGGGCCGCGTGTTCCTCGGAGAGCGGGGTGTTCCAGGTCAGACGGTGGTTGTGCGGTGCGGAGATGAGCGGGCGGATCTCTTCGGCGGACATGGTCGCGGAGCTTCGCACGGACGGGCGGGACCCGCCACCGAATAACGGCCGTCGGCCGCGGAACGCCGAAGCCGCCGGCCGCGGTACGACAAAGCCACCGGCGGGCACGCCGAAGCCGCCCGCCCCGGGTACGCCGATGCCGCCGCCCGGAACGCGTGGGCGGCGGCATGGGCAGGGTCCCGACGGCGGGGAGCACCCGCTACGGGGTCACTCCCACTCGATGGTGCCCGGCGGCTTGCTCGTGACGTCGAGGACGACACGGTTGACGTCGGCGACCTCGTTGGTGATGCGGGTGGAGATCTTCGCCAGCGTCTCGTACGGCAGGCGCGACCAGTCGGCCGTCATGGCGTCCTCGGAGGAGACCGGGCGCAGCACGATCGGGTGGCCGTAGGTACGGCCGTCGCCCTGGACGCCGACCGAGCGGACGTCGGCCAGGAGGACCACCGGGCACTGCCAGATGTCGCGGTCCAGGCCGGCCGCGGTCAGCTCCTCGCGGGCGATGGCGTCGGCCTCGCGCAGCAGGTCGAGCCGTTCCTTGGTGACCTCGCCGACGATACGGATGCCGAGTCCCGGGCCGGGGAACGGCTGGCGCTGGACGATCTCCTCGGGCAGGCCGAGTTCCTGGCCGACCATCCGGACCTCGTCCTTGAACAGCTGGCGCAGCGGCTCGACGAGCTGGAACTCGATGTCGTCGGGCAGACCGCCCACGTTGTGGTGGGACTTGATGTTGGCGGTTCCGGTGCCGCCGCCGGACTCGACCACGTCCGGGTAGAGCGTGCCCTGGACCAGGAAGGCGACGTCCTCGCCCTCCGCGCCCGCCTCGGCGACGAGCTCGGCCTGGGCCTGCTCGAAGACACGGATGAACTCGCGGCCGATGATCTTCCGCTTCTGCTCGGGGTCGGAGACCCCGGCGAGTGCGTCGAGGAAGCGCTTCTCGGCGTCGACGACCTTGAGCTTGACGCCCGTGGCGGCCACGAAGTCCTTCTCGACCTGCTCGGTCTCGCCCTTGCGCATCAGCCCGTGATCGACGTACACGCAGGTCAGCTGGGAGCCGATGGCCTTCTGCACGAGGGCCGCGGCGACCGCGGAGTCCACGCCGCCGGAGAGACCGCAGATGGCGCGCTTGGTGCCGACCTGCTCGCGGATCAGTGCGATCTGCTCCTCGACGACATTGGTCGTCGTCCAGTTCGGCTCGATGCCCGCGCCGCGGTAGAGGAAGTGCTCCAGGACCTGCTGGCCGTGGGTGGAGTGCAGGACCTCCGGGTGGTACTGGACGCCGTAGAGCTTCTTCTCGTCGTTCTCGAAGGCGGCGACCGGTACGACGCCGGTGGACGCGGTGACGGTGAAGCCCTCGGGGGCGGCGGAGCAGGCGTCCCCGTGCGACATCCACACCGGCTGCTCGGCGGGGGTGCCCTCGAAGAGCGTGGACCCGGTCTTGGAGACGGTGAGCGCGGTACGGCCGTACTCACGGGCGCCGTTGTCGTCGACGGTGCCGCCGAGCGTGGTGGCCATCAGCTGGAAGCCGTAGCACATGCCGAACACCGGGACCCCGGCCTCGAACAGCGCACGGTCGAGGGTGGGCGCGCCCGGCGCGTACACCGAGGACGGGCCGCCGGACAGGATGATCGCGCGCGGGTTCTTGGCCAGCATCTCGGCCACCGGCATCGTGGACGGCACGATCTCGCTGTAGACCCGGGCCTCACGGACGCGGCGGGCGATGAGCTGGGCGTACTGCGCGCCGAAGTCGACAACGAGGACCACGTCGGCCGTGGTGTCGGGGGCGGCGGGGGGTGCTGCTGGCACGGGGGCGGCCTTCCGGCGGTGATAAGGGGCTGTTCTGTCGATTCTACCGGCCGTGCGGAACCGTCCCCCGCCCGGTGAGATCGCCACCCGCGTCTCAGCATCCGGGCCCGGCGTTGGTGGGACCGCGGGGCGGGGGCCATACTGTCCCCCATGCGTCAGCACACGACCTTCGTCTTTACCTATGGCACCCGGCCCGCCGGCTGCCATGGTCGTGCTGCTTGAGCTACTGACGAGCAACGTTCCAGGCGCCCCGGGCCGACAGGCCCGGGGCGCTCTGCGTTGCGGGGCCTGTCGCTCCGGGGGCCGTACCCCACCGGGAGTCATCTCATGAGCAACAGCACCGCCACCAGGAAGACCGCCGCCGAGCGGACCGGCGCGCACACCGACGAGGCCGCCTCGCTGATCGGCGACGCCCGTGCGCGCATCGACGCCCTCGACGACCGGATCATCGGCCTCGTCCAGGAACGGATGGCCGTCTCGGCGGTCATCCAGGAGGCCAGGATCACCTCGGGGGGCCGCCGGGTGAACCTCTCCCGCGAGATGGACGTGCTCGGCCACTACAGGGACGCGCTGGGCAAGCCGGGCACCTCGCTCGCGATGACGCTGCTGGAGCTGTGCCGCGGCCGGGTGTGAGGGGTGCGTCCCTGCGGGGCTGTACGGCCGTATCTCCGTTCGGTCCCGGTCTCACCCGTACGGCGCGTGACCGGGGCCGCCGCGGCTTCGTTGGTCCGGGTGTCCGTGCCAACCAGGGGCGGCATCGGTAGGAGACCACGCGTGGCTCCGCCGGGACGTGTGACGTACTGCAGGTACGTCGTGGGACCGCGTCCCGGCGCCTGTGACCGGACGGCAGGGGACAGCAGCCCGGTCACCCCATGTGCGGTCGGTCTCGGGGACGCCCGAGCCGGCCGCATCCGGTCGAAACGGTTGTGCGGGAGCGGTCCGTCCAGCACGATGCGAAGGGCAGCCACCGTTCGTCCCGGCCCGTCCCCGGTTGTCCCGGTCCCGCACTCTTCCGCCACCGGCCTTCACCTGGGCCGACGGCGATCTCGCGCCCCCTTGATACGCCGGGGAGCCGACCGACAGATCTTCCTCCCGCGGCGCACCCCCCGGCGCCGCTCACCGGCACCGACGCGCTGCCCCGGACGTCGGTGCCGACAGCCGAGGGCCCCGTGGACCGTTCCTGGTCCGCGGGGCCCTCGGTGCTCACCGGACGCGGGGGTCAGTGCTGCCGGACGCGGCGACGGGTCGTCGCGTACAGCACGCCGCCCGCGGCCAGGGCGACGGCTGCGGCGCCGGAGGCCGCCAGGGCGACGGAGCCGGTGGAGGCGAGACTGCCGCCCTGGGACGAGCCGGTGGTCCCGGTCGTGGAACCCGAGGTGCCGGTGGCGCCCGACGTGCCGGAAGCCGAGTCACCGGAGGAGCCGGACGTACCCGCCGTGCCGGAGGTCGCGCCCTCGGTGCTTCCCGTCGTGGAGCCGGCCGGCCCCTCCGACGTACCGCCGGAGTCCTCGGCACCGGAGTCGTCGCCGTTCAGCATGAACTGCGCGGTGTTGTTGCCCGGCTTCGGGTCGAAGGGCAGTGCCGGGTCCGAGAGCGAGGTGTTGCGGACGCTGACCTTGCCGGAGGAGCCGATCAGCTTCTCGTCGATCTTCAGCTCGAAGGGCAGCGGGACCTCCGCGTCCTCGCGCACGGTCATCGAGGTGTCGCAGAAGTAGCGCGGGGCACCGAGCTGCTCGTCGCGGTGGTTGCCCCCGGCCGACACGCCCCGGCAGGAGGCGGGCTTGGCGGTGACGGTCGCGCCCTGGGGGACGGTGAAGTCGAGTGTGGCGACGTCCTCCCCGGAACGGAGGTAGCCGATCCAGGCGGGTCCCTCGTTGCGGAACCCGATGTCGGCCTTCACGGTGTCGCCCTCGGCACCGGACGCCTTGTCCCCGTATGCCACGAAGTCGGCGGTGTTCTTCGTACGGAAGTCGACTTCCTGCTGGTTGTCGTGGGGGTCGAGGTCCACACCGCGGGTGGACGCCACCTTCTTCAGGGTGAGGGCGGGGCCCTTCCCCTGGTCGAAGCGGGCGCCCGCGCGCTGGGCGGTGCGCTGGGCGGCGCCGCCCTCGTGGATGCGGTAGATGAAGGTGTCGTAGTACGCGCGCTCGGTGGACTCGACGGTGAGCGGCGTCTCCAGCGTGTACGTCCCGCCCGCCTCGAAGGAGCCGTCGATGGAGCAGAGGGCGGTGGACCAGGCGAAGTCGCCCATCTCCGGGACGCTGTTCTCCAGGTATTCGCAGTTGGAGTAGCGCTGGGGAAGGTCCAGGCCGCGCGAGTACATCAGGGTGAGCAGAACCCCGTCGGCGGCCCGTGTGCCGTTGTTGGTGAAGGTGATCGGGGCCTTCTGCTTCTCGCCCGGCGCGGGCTCCTGCTCGAACGGGAGCTGCTTCATCACGAGGTCGGGCCCGCCGACGGTGACCTTCGTGGTGAACGGCTTGAAGGTCGCGCCCTCGGCCGCACCGGTCACCTTGATGGTGCCGGAGTCGCCGTCCTTGCTGCCCTTGGCCGCGCTGATCTCCAGGTCGGCGACGCCGTTGAGACCGGGCCACACTCCGGAGTCGTGGCAGACGGCGGTGGCTCCGGTGACCTTGCAGTCCCCGCCCGCCTCGCCGTCGAAGCCGATGTCGGCGACGCCCGCGACGCCGGACAGGTCGAAGGTGTAGGTGACCCTGCCCTGGAATCCGCCGCTCTCCTCGTCCTCGGCCGGGTTGGCGACGGTGATCCCGGCGGTGGACTTCTTCGGCGAGCCGCTCGCGGGGTACGGGTACAGACCCGTCCCGGCCGGACCGCCCAGCGTGAATACGGGGTCGGCCGCCGATACGGGTGCGGCCGAGGCGAAGGAGCCTGCGGCGAGCGAACCGGCGGCCAGCAGACCTGCGGCGGCGAGACCGCCTGCCGTACGGCGCAGCGCGGTTCTCGGGGAAAGGCGTGTCATCGCGGACCTCTGGGACTCGACAGGAGCTGTGTGACTGCTGTGAGGCAGTACCGGTTCGACCACGCAGCTGTCCGAAGAGTTGCCCTGAGCAAGATCACGGATTGGGTACGGCGTCGCCTTCCGCCCGGACCTCGCCGTCGCCCTTGGGCGGGAGCGCGGGCATGCCCAGGAACGGCAGCCGCAGCGCGCCGAACGCCTCCTTCGGCACCGTCGGCGCGTGCGGCTCCACCGCGGCCAGCCGCTCGTAGGCCGCGCCCGGCTCCGGACGCGGGTCCCGCGCGCCCTTGTTGGGCCAGAAGGACATGGCCCGCTCCGCCTGCGCGGTGATCGTCAGCGACGGGTTGACGCCGAGGTTCGCGGAGACGGCCGAGCCGTCGACGACGGAGATTCCCGGGTGGCCGTACAGCCGGTGGTACGGGTCGATGACCCCGTCCTCGGCGCTCGCCCCGATCGGGCAGCCGCCGAGGAAGTGGGCGGTGAGCGGTGTCCCCATCAGTTCCCCGACGTTGGAACCGGCGAAGCCGTTGATCTCGTCGGCGAGCAGCGAGGCGCTGCGGGTCGCCTCGGCGATCTGCGTCGGGTTGGGCGCGCCGTGCCCCTGCCGGGCGGTGAGGAGGCCCTTCCCGAGACCGCCCGGCTTGCGGTACGTCGTCAGGGAGTTGTCCAGGGACTGCATGACCAGGCCGATGATGGTCCGCTCGGACCAGTGGTGGTTGGAGAGCGAACGCACCGCGAGCGTGGGGTGTCTGGCCATATTGCCCAGCCAGCCCAGCACCCGGCGGCCCCCGTAGGGCACCTGGAGGATGGACATGGCGCCCATGGCGTTGGAGCCCTTGCCGTACCGGACGGGCTCGATGTGCGTGTTGGCGTCCGGGTGGATCGAGGACGTGATGGCGACGCCCTGCGTGAAGTCGGCCTTCGGGGTGCCGTGCTTCCTGCGGTAGCGGCGGTCGCTGGTCTGCGAGCCGACGAGCGCCTCGGAGTTGGTCCGGGTCAGTTCGCCGAGCCGCGCCGAGAGCCGGGGCAGCAGCCCCTGGTCCTTCATGGTGTGCAGCAGGGTCTGGGTGCCGTACGTGCCCGCCGCGACGACCACCTCGCGGGCGCGCAGCAGGGTGGGCCCGCCCTTCCTGCGGCGGTCGGTCGGGACGGTCGTGACGTGGTAGCCGCCCTCCGGGTCGTCCGTGATCGCGACGACGGACGTCATCGGACGGATGACCGCTCCGGCCTTCTCCGCGAGGTGGAGGTAGTTCTCGTTGAGGGTGTTCTTCGCGCCGTGGCGGCAGCCCGTCATGCATTCGCCGCACTCGGTGCACGCCTTGCGGGCGGGGCCCGCGCCCCCGAAGTACGGGTCGGGGACCGTACCGCCGGGCTTCGCCCTCGCCGTGCCGTCGGCGTCCTTGCCGTCGCCGAAGAAGACCCCGACGGGGGCGAGGTGGAAGGTGTCTCCGACGCCCATCGCCTGCGCGGCGGCCTTGAGGTGGACGTCGGAGGGGGTCATGGTCGGGTTGAGCCGGACCCCCAGCATCCGCTTGGCCTGGTCGTAGTACGGCTTCAGCTCGTCCTGCCAGTCGGTGATCCCGGCCCACTGACGGTCCTCGAAGAACGGCGCGGGCGGCACGTACAGCGTGTTGGCGTAGTTGAGCGAGCCGCCGCCGACGCCCGCCCCGGCCAGCACCATGACGTTGCCGAGCAGATGCACGCGCTGGATGCCGAAGAGACCGAGGGCGGGGGCCCAGAGGTAGTTCCGGATGTCCCAGGAGGTCTTGGGGAGCGTGCCGGGGGTGAAGCGGCGGCCCGCCTCCAGGACCCCGACGCGGTAGCCCTTCTCGGTCAGCCGCAGCGCCGACACCGCTCCGCCGAAGCCCGAGCCCACGACGATGACGTCGTAGTCGTACGCGGCGTCGTCCTCGGCCGGTACGGGGTTCTCGGGCCGATTCTGGGCAGGGCTGTCCTGGGGCATGGCTCTCCTCGGTACGAAAAGGGCAGAAGTGCTGCGGAACCGCGTACGCCGTGGCCGGGTCAGCGCAGGCGGAACGCCTTCATCGCCTTCAGGCTGCGGCTCATGAACGCCGCGTACTTCTCGTCGTCCATCCCGAAGGACGGGGCGAGCGGAATCAGCCGCTGCTGGGCGACGGTCTGGGCCTCGGTGTACTTGAGGATGCCCTCGGAGCCGTGCCGCCGGCCGAGACCGGACTCCTTCATGCCGCCCATCGGAGACTGCACGCTGCCGTACGCGGGGGCGTACCCCTCGTTGATGTTGACCGTGCCGGTCCGCAGCCGGGCGGCGACCCGGTGGCCGCGCTTGCCGTCCTTGGTCCAGACGCTCGAATTCAGGCCGTACGGGGTGGCGTTGGCGAGGTCGATGACCGCGTCCTCGTCGCTGAAGCGGTAGATGGAGACGACCGGTCCGAAGGTCTCCTGGGTGCAGACGGCCATCGGCGCCTCGACGCCGTCCAGGATGGTCGGCTCGTAGAACAGCGGGCCGATGTCGGGCCGGGCGACGCCGCCCGCGACGAGCGTGGCGCCCTTCTCGACGGCTTCGGCGACGTGCTGGGTGACGGTCTCCAGCTGGCGCTCCCCGACGAGGGAGCCCATGTCGGCGCCGTACGCGAGGGAGCTGCCGAGCCGCATCGCCTTCGTACGGGCGGCGAACCGGGCGACGAAGTCGTCGGCGATCGACTCGTGGACGTACAGCCGCTCGATGGAGATGCAGAGCTGTCCGGCGGACGAGAAGCAGGCACGCACGGCGCCCGCGGCGGCCTTCTCCACATCGGCGTCCGCGAGGACCAGCATGGCGTTCTTGCCGCCGAGCTCCAGGGAGACGCCGACGAGGCGGGCGGCGGCGCCCTGGGCGACCTCGCGGCCGGTGCGGGTGGAGCCGGTGAAGGAGACGTAGTCGGCGTGGCTGACGACCTCGGGGCCGACGACGGGGCCCTCGCCGAGGACGACCTGGAACACCTCGGCGGGCAGTCCGGCCTCGATGAGCAGGTCACGGGCCCAGAGCGCGGTCAGCGCGGTCTCCGTGTCGGGCTTCATCACCACGGCGTTGCCGGAGACGAACGCGGGCAGGGCGTCGCCCACGGACAGTTCGAGCGGGTAGTTCCACGGAGCGATCTGGCCGACGACCCCGCGCGGCTGGCGCAGCTCGGTGACCTTGGTGAGGGTCGGTACGACACCGGTGTGCCGCCTCGCCCGCAGGTACGAGGACGCCTTGCGGCCGTAGTGCCGGGCGGCGACGGCGACGGCCTGCACCTCTTCGTGGGCGTGCAGCCGGGCCTTGCCGGTCTCCAGCTGGATGAGGTCGAGGACCTCGGACTGGCGGCTGAGCACGAGGTCGTGGAAGCGGAGCAGGATCGCCGCCCTGGACCGTACGGGGGTCGCGGCCCAGGCGGGCTGGGCGGCGCGGGCCCGCTCGAAGGCGGTCGCCACGTCCTCGGGGGTGGACTCGGGCAGGTCCGCCAGCTTCTCCCCGGTGAAGGGGGTGTGGTTCGCCGTACGGCCGGAGCCGACGACGCCGCGGGTCAGCTGGGCGATCACCTCGGGGGTGACCACATCGGCGGCCGTGCGCACGCCTGCGGGGGCGGCCGCGACGGGGTTCGTACCGAGGGGGGCAACAGGGGCCTGCGAGTCCGTCATGAGGGCGAGAGTATGTCCACCCGCAGACTTTGGGTACCCGTCGGTAATAGGTTTTCACTCTCCCCACAACCCACCCCACGAACTCGCCAGTGATCGCTGGCCACATAACCGCTGATCAGTGGCTATCTCCCCGGCGGCAGCCCGCCGACATCCGAACAGGCATCCGGCCGGACATCTGTACAGGGATCCGGACAGGGATCCGGACGGGGATCCGGACCGGCATCCGGACAGGGATCCCGTCGGTGTCCCGGCAGACGTCCCTGAGGTTGTCCCTGAGGCCGTCCCTGAAGCCGACCCGTCGGCATCCGGACGGGGCGGGCATCCTCAGTTCGCCGCCTCCGGGGCCTTCCAGCTGCGCAGCATGGTGTCGAACTGCTCCCGGCTGGTCGCCCAGTCCTCGTCCGGCGCCGTCAGGTACAGCGCGTACTCGGGCCCGCCCGCCTCGCCGTAGTACATCTGGTCGATGCCACGACGCGGGCCAGGATGCTCCTTGGACTCGACCCAGGTGAACTCCCAGAGGGAGCCCGGCCGGTCGCGGTAGATGTTCGACTGGAGGCTGACGCGCTCGTAGCCGGGCAGCCGCTTGGCGAGGTCCTTCTCCAGATTCAGCATGTGCGTGTACGAACTCTCGAAGTCCGGTTCCGGATCGATGCTGATCCGGAGGCGGTGGGCGCCGTTGTCCGGTGTGTAGTCGATCTGGTTGCCCTCCGTCCGGCGCTCCCACCCGTCCGGTACGACCAGGCTGAAGCCCTTCGGGTCCTCGACCCTCTGCCAGCCGTCGGGTATCTCCTTGGCGGGCGGCTTCGGGTCCTGGCCCGCTTCCGACCCCGTGTCCCGTCCCCCCGAGGAGACGGACGGCGCGGGCGCCGCGGTGGCGGGCGCCTCCGGTGACCTCCCCCCGTCACCGCCGTCCGCGTACTTCATCGCGGCCAGACCCGCCGCGCCGCCGAGCACCGCGGCCACGGCGATGACCACGAGCCGCGTGCGCCACCGGGCTCCGGCGCGCCGCGTCACCGGCGTGGAGGCGGCGGGAGCAGGTACAAGGACGGGGACCGGGGCGGCCGGGGTGTGCGAGGTGCCGGCCGACGTGCCGCCGGTCAGCCGGTCCGTGGCATCGTCCGGGGCCGTGAATCCGTTCAGGGCCTCTTCGGTGACCCGTTGGGTCGGTACGAACGCCTGGGCGGCCCGGGGCTTCCGGCCCTCCATCGCGTCCAGCAGCATCCGCTCGGTCTCGGCGGCCGACGGCCGGTCCTCGGGGTCCTTGCGGAGCAGCGCGGTGATCACGGGGGTCAGTGGACCGGCGTTGGCGGGCGTGGGCGGCTCATCGGTGACCACCGCCTGCATGGTGGAGATCGGTGACGTACGGCGGAACGGGGAGCGTCCCTCCACCGCGGTGTACAGCGTGGCGCCGAGCGACCAGAGGTCGGAGGACGGGCCCGGGTCGCCGCCACGTACCCGTTCGGGCGCCAGGTAGTCGATGGAGCCGACCAGTTCACCGGTCCTGGTGATGGTGGAGTCGCCCTCGATCGCGGCGATCCCGAAGTCGGTCAGGAGCACCTGCCCGTCGCGGGCCAGCAGGACGTTGCCGGGTTTGACGTCCCGGTGGAGCACTCCGGCACTGTGCGCGGCACGCAGGGCGCTGAGCACATGGAGACCGATCCTGGCCGCCTCGCGCGGTGCCATCTCGCCGTTCTCCTTGGCGGCGTCGGCGAGCGAGGGCCCGTCGACGTACTGCATCACGATCCAGGGGCGGTTGTCGTACTCGATGACGTCATGGACGGTGACGACTCCGGGGTGCGTGATGCGGGCCGCCGCGCGCGCCTCCTTCTGGGTGCGCGCGTGCAGGACGAGCCGGTCGGCCTCGGCGACGTACAGCCCTGCGGTCAACTCCTTGACGGCGACGGTGCGGTGCAGCACCTCGTCGTGGGCGCGCCAGACCTTGCCCATACCGCCGCGGCCGAGGACCTCGCCCAGCCGGTACCGCCCGGCCAGCACCAGTCCCGCGCCCGTGCCCGCGCCCCTGCCCGTGCCCTGTGATTGATCCACGTGTAGTCCCGCCCCGTTCCTCGGCTGCCAGATTACGGAGGGGACGTACGAGCATGGAACCTCGGATCGCCCCACGAGACCGCACTGTGATGCTTGTCGCTCCGAAGCGCCGCGGGTTCGCGGGCCCACGTCACCCGACCCGCCCCGGCAGTGACATGGGGTCAGGGGACGGCGCGGTGGTGACTGCGGGTCAGGGGTTGACGCGGTAGGAGGCGATGGCCTGTTCGTAGATGGCGGTGACCTTGTCCTGGTCGTCCTGCGGGCCGAGCACCTGAATGATGTGGTACTTGCCGTCCACGATCATCACCAGATTGCGCACGTACACCTCGCGGCCGTTGCTGTCCTGCCAGGTGAACTGTCCCTCCGCCATGGCCTGTCGGCCGACATCGACCCGGCGCAGACCGACCGAGGAGGACCAGCTGGAGTCCCGGAACGGCTGGAGCTCCGGCTCCTTGTCCCGCTGATACGCGAGCGGGTCGGCGCCGTTGGCCTTGACGGTGTCGCGTCCGGGCACGATCAGCAGGCTGAACCCGTCGCTGCCGTAACGGATCTGACGGTCCGCGTTGGCGGGGCTGCGCTGCCAGCCCTTGAGTACGCCGACCTCGAAGCCCTCCGCGTCCTTGCGCAGCGCATAGCCCGGGGCGAG
Organism: Streptomyces sp. TSRI0281; assembly: GCF_001905125.1. Classification (GTDB taxonomy): domain Bacteria; phylum Actinomycetota; class Actinomycetes; order Streptomycetales; family Streptomycetaceae; genus Streptomyces. Next base: position 640,506 of record NZ_LWLE01000001.1, read on the forward strand.
CGCGACGGCGGAACGGCTGGTCTGCGGCTGCTGGGAACCGGGGGTACCGGAGGCGCCGCCGGAGGGCTGGGGCACGCCGGGCCCCGTGGGGGTCACCGAACCGGACGGCGCCGCTCCGGTGCCGGGATCGTCCTCGGCCATGAAGATCAGGGCGTACGCCACCGCTGCGGCCATGCCCAGCAGGATGAGGACCAGCAGCATCCGGCCCAGGCTGCGCGGCGCCTTCCCCTCGCGCTGCCGCGCGGGTTCCCGCAGCACCTTGGGGCCCTTGGGCTCACGCGGCGCGCGCGGCGGGCGGGAGGGCGGGGTCTCCCAGGACTCGGCGCTCTCGCGCGGCTCCTCGGGCAGCCGGGCGGGCTCCCGCCGCGGCTTCTCCACGCGCTGCTTCTGCTTGCCCTGGCGGTGCCGGCCGTGTGCCGAGCCGCCGCCCAGCCGGCCCCGGCGCCTGCGGACGAGCTCGCCCTTGCGGCGCACGATGGGCAGCCGGGTCTCATCGGCCGAGGGCAGCGGGACGACGTCCGTGCCCGCTTCCGGCTCCGGGGCGGACCGCACCAGTGAGCGCAGCCAGCCGCTCAGCTCCTCGACATCGGGGCGCTCCGTGGGGTCCTGGCGCAGCAGCGACTCGACCACGGGGCGCAGGGCGCCGCACTCCTCCGCGAAGGCGGGCGGCTCGCCGCAGACCATCTGGACCAGTTCGGCGGCGTTCTCCTCGGGGTAGGGGGCGTGGCCCTGGACCGCGCGGTAGAGCAGGGCGCCGAGCGCCCACAGGTCGGTGGCGGGGCCGATGGGCGGTGCGAGCTGCCAGTTCTCGTGGACCGGTCCGGCCTGCTCGGGTGCCCAGCGTTCGGTGACCGCGCCGACGACGGCGATCCGGGCCTGCCGGGCACGTTCGGCGGCGAGCGGGGTGGCGGGGCCGCGGTAGGCGGGGGTCCCCCGGCCGCCCGCGACGACCTCGTCCCAGCCGCCCGACGCGCTCGCGGCGGCGGGCCGCGCGGTCCGCCCGGCCGGTACGGGGGTGTTGCCGGGGCGGCGGGAGTCGGCGCGCAGCGCGTCCTCGCCCGAGCCGCCCGCGGGGACGGGGCGGCCGGATCCCGGCCCGTCGCCCCAGCTGCCGGCCAGATGGACCCGACGGCCGGGCGGCCGGTCGCCGCCGTCGTCCTCGCCGCGTCCGTCCTCGTCGTCGTGCTCGTCGTCCCCGGTGTACGGGTCGCCCTTGGCGTAGGGGTCGTCCCCGGTGTACGGGTCGCGCTTGGCGTAGGGGTCGTCCGCGGCGTACGGGTCGTCTTCGGCATACGCGTCGTCCGCCTCGTCGCTCCAGGCGCCGGGGAGCAGGGAATCGCCGCCGGGGGCCGGGCGCTGGACCGGGAGGAGAGCCGTGTCCTCGATGTCGCGGGCGCCGCTGGGAGCGCCGTCGGTGTCGTGCCCGGTGGGGTGCTGGTCCTCGACGTTGCCCCGGGCGGCGGCGCGTGCGCCCGCGCGGTAGGCGGCGATCGCCCCGGCGCGCGCGGCGCGCAACTGTGCGGCGCTCGCGGCATCGGGGTGCACGGCGCCCGGCTCGGCGGTGGGTCGCGCACCGGCGTACGGAACGGTGGGTGCGGCAGGTCGCGGGACGAGCTCCTGGCTGTCCGAGGGCGCGGGTGACGGGTCCGCGTACGCGTCGGGAGCCACGGCGGGCACCACGTCCGTGCCGTACGTGCCGTACGTGGTGTACGTGCCTTCCGCCTCGGACGTGCCTTCCGTGTCCGACGTGCCTTGCGTGCTGTAGGGGTCGGCCGTTCCGTAGGTGCCGTACGGGCTTTCCGAGCCGCGCCCGTCGTCCTCGCCCCCGGCCCCGTCCTCGTATCCGTCGTCCCCGTGCCCGTCGTCGCCGTGCCCGTCGTCGCCGTGCCCGTCGTCGCCGTGCCCGTCGTACCCGTCCGCGCCGCCGTGCGCGGCGTCGTCATCGTGCGCGGCGGCATTGTCGTCATCGTCGTCGGGCAGCGGTGCCGTGACGTATCCGCACAGCGCTTCCTCGGCGGCCCCGGCCGCCAGTCCGGTCAGCACCACGCGGCCGTCGTCACAGATCAGGACCGTACGGACGGTGATGTTCCGGTGGGTCCAGTCGTGCGCGTGCAGCACCCGCAGCGCCGCCAGCACATCGGAGCCGATCTCGGCGGCCCGGTACGGGTTGAGGGGACGCTCGGCGAGCAGGGCGGCCAGCGGGCGCGCCGCGACCAGTTCACTCACTATCCAAAGCGATCCCGCCTCGGCGAACACATCGAAGACCTGGTCGAGCCGTGGGTGGTCGGGCACCTGGGCAGCCGCCTGGGCGGCCTCGATCGCACGCCGGACCGCAGGGTCCGTGGAACGGCGTATCGCACGCCCCGTAGTGCGTCCGTGAACACGTCCGACGGCTGCGGGCAGGCCGTCGGCGTCGAGGACCTCGGCTTCCACGATCTCGGGCAACGGGACCTGACGTATCAGGACTTCCTGCCCGCTGTATGTGTCGAACGCCCGGGTCTCGACCAGTTCGTAACCGTCGAACGGAGGCAGGGGAAGGCGGTAGCGGTCGGCAAGCACCCGACCCGCGTAGTCGTCCACGACGCCTCCCCAGAGCGCGCTGCCCCCGGTCATCAGGGCCGCATGAGTCAGTCAATTACGGTCAGTTGCCGCACAATTGACCCATCATTCCGGCTGAGTACGGTCCCTTGTCTCTTACGATACGTGGCAAGCCGGGGCCACGCGGCCGGGTCGCGGCAACCCGGCCGTCCGACGGTCAGTCCGTGGGCTTGAACGTGGCGAACGCCGTCTCGCGCAGCGTCCGGCACTCCGTGCCGTCCCACTCGCTCGCCTTGCAGCTGACCATGATCGAGTAGCCGCGCTTGGCGTCGACCTTGAAGCCGCGGTTCAGCACCCGGACCCGGATGCCCTTCTGGTCGCGCTCGAAACTCCAGTCGGCCACGGTCGGGTAGCCGTTGAAGTCGACCTTCTTGATGCCGAGGTGCTTGTAGCCGTTGCTGAGGGCTTTGGTACCCGCCACGGCCCCCGCCCATGCCGCGGCCGCGTCGTCCCTCGGCGATCCGTTGAAGTCGACCTGGACGCGCGGGAAACCGCCGTCGGCGTTGTAGATCCCGCCGGAATTCTGCCCCGCTATGGCATCGCGCTCGAAGTCCTCGGGCATCGCCATGTCGAAGTGGAACCGCTTGTCGGTGACCTTCTCGTACCCGGCGGGCAGCGCGTCGGCCGGGGGCGGCGCGTCCGTCTTCGGGTCCTTGGCCGCCGGGTCCCCGGACGGCTGCTCGGAAGGCTTGCCGTCGCTCTGGCCCTGGCCCTCCTTCTGGCCGTCCCCCTTGCCCTCACCGGAACCGCCCGCCGAGACGGACGTGTCGCCCTTGCCCGAACCGCCGTTCCGGCTGTCCTTGTCGTCGCCCCCGGAGAGGGCGATCGCGAGCACCGTGCCGAGGATGGCGAGCGCCACGACGGCCGCGATGATCACGAGCGTACGGCGGGGCACCACGTCCGTGAGGGACGCGCGGACGGCGGGGGCGGCCGACGGGGCCGGGGGGCGCTGCGGCGGTACCGCTGCCGCGGTGACCGGCGCCTTCGGGGGCTTCGCGGGGGCCGCGGGGGCGGGCGTGGGGGCCGCGGCGGGCGATGCCGCGGAAGCCGTCGCGGGGCTCCGGGGGCGGGTCCCGGGCTTCGTCGACGGTTCGGCCGGGGTGGCCGCACCGGCCGGCCCGGACGCCGAGGCGGTGGCGGCAGCGGCTCCCGCTCCCGCCGCGAGGCCCGGCGTCGGCTTCGCGTTCCGCACGGAGCGCAGGGCTCCGCGCAGCCGGTCGCGGGCGCCCTCGCCGGACTCACCGGACCTGGCGGCCGGCTTGGGCACCTTCGGCGGCTTCCTGGTGGCGCTCCCGGCGTCGACGTCCACCGGCAGCGCCATGACCTGGGTGGAGTCGGCCGGCGGGGGCACCGGGAGGTCCGGAGCGTTGATCACGGCGTTGAGCAGGGCCCGTGCCCCGGCGTCGTCCAGCCGCTGGTCGGGGTCCCTGGCAAGCAGGCCGTAGATGACCTTCTCCAGCAGCGGGCCCGCATTCTTGGGCGGGTCGACCGGTTCGGTCATCACCGCCGTGAGGGTCGCGATCGCCGATCCCTTGTCGTACGGCGGGCAGCCCTCGACGCTCGCGTACAGCAGTCCGCCGAGCGACCACAGGTCGGCGGGCGGCCCCGGCTTGTGGCCGCGGGCCCGCTCCGGCGAGATGTACGAGGGGGCGCCGACGAGCATGCCGGTCGAGGTGACCGACGGGTCCCCCTCGACCTGGGCGATGCCGAAGTCGGTGAGTACGACGCGGCCGTCCTCGGAGATCAGCACGTTGGACGGCTTCACATCGCGGTGCAGGATGCCCTCGCGGTGCGCCGAGCGCAGCACGTCGAGGATGGCGAGCCCGACCTCCGCGGCGCGCCTGGGTGTCAGCGTCCCGTCCTCGCGGATCGCCTCGGCGAGCGACTTGCCCTCGATCAGTTCCATGACGATCCACGGCCGGTCGTCCTCGTCGACCACGTCGTAGACGGTCACCGCGCCGTTGTTGCGGATCCGTGCGATCGCCTTCGCCTCACGCAGGGTGCGCGTGATCAGACGGCGCTTCTCCTCGTCGTCGATGGCCGACGGGAAGCGCAGTTCCTTGACCGCGACCGTGCGGCCCAGCGTCTCGTCGGCAGCGCGGTGGACCGTGCCCATGCCGCCCCGGCCGAGCACCTCCCCGAGCCGGTAACGCCCCGCGAGAAGACGACCTTCCTTGTCCCCTTGGGGCTCCCGTGCCTGCTCCGCCTCCGACATGCGTCCCCTCTGCGATCAACCCGCCCTGGCAGAGCGTTCATTGTCCCTCACCCCGGGACCGGTCCTGGTGCCGGGTCCGTGGTCCGCCATGATGTGGCCGGAGGAAAGGGATCCCCCGTCATGCCGATACGCAGGGCATTGTCCGCCGCCCTGCCGGTGTTTTCTCCGCTCGTCCTGGGAACGGCGAGCCTGCCCAGCGAACCACACCTCACGCCCGCAGCCTCCTACCCGCCCCGCCTCGTCGTCCAGGACGGGGCCCCGGCGGCGCCCCTGCCGGCCCGGAATTCCTCCTCCCCGCACCCCGTGCACTCCTCGGCCGGACCCGGGCGTCCGACCCGGAGTCGGGCCCGACGCCCGACCCGGAGTCGGGCCCGACGCCCGACCCGGAGTCGACCCGGAGTCCGACCCGACGCCCGACCCGACGCCCGACCCGACGCCCGGTTCCGGGCGGGCAGCATCACCAGGACGTTCGTCGCGCCGGTGGTCCTCCAACTCGTCCGGGAGGGCGGGCTGAAGCCGCCGGTCCCGGTCGACCGGTATCCGCCCGGTCCGATACGCGGCCACGGCAACGACGGGCGTCGCATCACCCGCTCCCTGCTCACCCACACCGGCGAGCTCCGGAACCGGCCCTGCTGGAAGCGGAGTTCCGCCGCGGCCGACCCCGCTCCCCGCACCGGCCCTTCCCCGGCGGAGGCCGCGCCGCCCCTCGCTGATTCAGGTCACTCGATCGGCACGATGTCCGGAGCGCCGAGCCGTGCCGCGTCCGCCGTCAGGTCGTCCGGCTGCCGCTGCGACTCCCGCTCCGCCTCCACCCGCTTCTCGTAGTGCTCGACCTCCCGCTCGATCCGCCCCTCGTCCCAGCCCAGCACCGGCGCCATCAGCTCCGCGCACTCCCGCGCGGAGCGGGTGCCCCGGTCGAAGGTCTCGATGGAGATCCGGGTGCGCCGGGTCAGTACGTCGTCGAGATGTCCGGCCCCCTCGTGCGAGGCGGCGTAGACGATCTCGGCCCGCAGATAGTCGTCCGCGGCGGCCAGCGGTTCACCCAGTGAGGGGTCTGCCGCGATCAGCTCCAGAAGCTCCTCGACCATTGAGCCGTACCGGTTCAGCAGATGCTCCACCCGGGCGACATGGATGCCGGTCCGGGCCGCGATCCTGGCGCGGGCGTTCCACAGGGCCCGGTAGCCCTCGGCGCCCAGCAGCGGGATGTCCTCGGTGACACAGGCCGCGACCCGCTGGTCGAGGCCGTGCACCGCCTCGTCCACGGCGTCCTTCGCCATCACCCGGTACGTCGTGTACTTGCCGCCCGCGACGACCACGAGTCCGGGGACCGGGTGCGCCACCGTGTGCTCGCGCGAGAGCTTGCTGGTCGCGTCGGACTCACCGGCCAGCAACGGCCGCAGCCCGGCGTAGACACCCTGGACGTCGTCCCTGGTCAGCGGGGTGGAGAGCACCGAGTTGACGTGTTCGAGCAGATAGTCGATGTCGGCGCTGGACGCCGCCGGGTGGGCCTTGTCGAGGTCCCAGTCGGTGTCCGTCGTCCCGATGATCCAGTGGCGGCCCCACGGGATCACGAACAGCACGGACTTCTCGGTGCGCAGGATCAGCCCGGTCGAGGAGTGGATGCGGTCCTTGGGGACGACCAGGTGGATGCCCTTCGACGCCCGGACGTGGAACTGCCCGCGCTCGCCGATCAGCGCCTGGGTGTCGTCCGTCCACACCCCGGTCGCGTTGACCACCTGTTTGGCCCGGACCTCGTACTCCCCGCCCCCTTCGACATCCTGCACCCGAGCCCCGACGACCCGCTCGCCCTCCCGCAGGAAGCCGATCACCCGGGCCCGGTTCGCCACATGGGCGCCGTATCCGGCGGCGGTGCGCACCAGGGCCGCCACATAGCGGGCGTCGTCCATCTGCGCGTCGTAGTACTGCAGGGCTCCGACCAGGGCGTCCCGCTTCAGCGCGGGCGCGACCCGCAGGGCGTGCCGGCGGGAGAGGTGGCGGTGCACCGGCAGCCCGCGGCCATGGCCCGACGAGATGGACATCGCGTCGTACAGCGCGACGCCGGAGCCCGCGTAGAGCCGCTCCCAGCCCTTGTGCTGCAACGGGTAGAGGAAGGGCACCGGCTTCACCAGGTGCGGGGCGAGCCGCTCCAGAAGCAGTCCGCGCTCCTTCAGTGCCTCGCGCACGAGCGCGAAGTCGAGCATCTCCAGATAGCGCAGCCCGCCGTGGATCAGTTTGCTCGACCGGCTCGATGTGCCGGATGCCCAGTCACGGGCCTCGACCAGCCCCGTCGAGAGCCCTCTGGTCACGGCGTCCAGCGCCGTCCCGGCGCCGACCACGCCCGCCCCCACGACCAGCACGTCCAGTTCGCGCTCGGCCATCGCGGCGAGCGCCGTGGCGCGCTCCGCGGGTCCCAGTGTCGCTGTCCTCACTGCTGCCTCCCGGTAGATCGGGGTGGTCGGGCGCGGAGGTGCCGCCCGGCCGGGGAGGCCGGGGCGTCCGCGCCCACCTCTCGATTCTGTCCGCGGTCGGCGACTTCAGCCACCGCCTGTGGACAACACCCCCGCGACTGGAGCCACACAATGCGACATATAGGTCATATTTACGCCTAGTCTGACATTGCGCTGTCCCCAGCGGTTGCGCTTTCTGTCTTCTTGGTCTTAGGGAAGGACGGCCTCGACATGCCCGCAGACCTCGCCGTCATCGGACTCGGTCACCTCGGCCTGCCCCTCGCCCAGGCCGCCGTCGCCGCCGGCATCGACACCGTCGGTTACGACACCGACCCACGCCCCTGCACGGAACTCGCCGCGGGCCGCACCCCCGTCGAGGGCTCCCTCACCGCCTCCGACATCCGCCGGATGCTCTCCGGGGGCTTCCGCCCCACCACCAGCGCGGCCGAACTGGGCCGGGTCCGTACCGCCGTGATCTGCTCCCCGACCCCGCTCGGCGCCGACCGCACCCTCGACCTCACCGCCCTCGGCGACGCGGCCCGCGCACTGGCCGCCCGGCTGCGCCCGCACACCACCGTCCTGCTGGAATCGGCCGTCCCCCCGGGCACCACCGAGAACTTCCTGCTCCCGCTCCTCGAAGAGGGCTCGGGCCTGCGCGCCGGACGCGACTTCCACCTCGCCTGCTCCCCCAGCCGGCTCGACCCCGGCAACCGCACCCACGTCTACGCCAACACCCCCAAGGTCATCGGCGGGCTCACCCCCGCGTGCACCGAGTCGGCCGCCGCCTTCTACGGCCGGCTCACCGACAAGGTCGTCCGGGCCCGCGGCCCGCGCGAGGCCGAGATGACGAAGGTCCTGGAGACCAACTTCCGGCACGTCAACATCGCCCTCGTCAACGAGATGGCGGTGCTCTGCCACGACCTCGGCGTCGATCTGTGGGACGTCATCCGGTGCGCCGAGACCAAGCCCTTCGGCTTCCAGCCCTTCCGCCCCGGCCCCGGCGTCGGCGGCCACGGCTCCCCGGTCGATCCCGGCTACCTCCCGTACAGCACGCGCACCCCCGGCCACCCGTTGCGCATGGTCTCGCTGGCCCAGGAGATCAACGACCGGATGCCGAGCTATGTGATCCAGCGCTGCGCGACCCTGCTGAACGAACACGGCAAGTCCGTACGCGGCGCCCGGGTGCTGCTCCTCGGCGTCACCTACAAGCCGGACAGCGCCGACCAGGAGGCGTCCCCCGCCCGCGAGATCGCGACCCGGCTGATGGACATGGGTGCGCAGATCGGCTACCACGACCCGCACGTCCTGGACTGGCGGGTACGTGAACTCCCCGTCCCGCGCGCCGACTCGCTGTACGAGGCCGCCGCCAGCGCCGACCTGACCCTGCTGCTCCAGCAGCACCGCACGTACGACCTCCAGGGCCTCGCGGTGAAGGCCCAACTCCTCCTGGACACCCGGGGCGCCACTCCGGCCGGAGCCGCGCACCGGCTCTGAAACGGTCCCCCGACGGACACCGAACCCCTTCCAGGCCAGCCGCCCCAACGATTTCGGTGGGCGTTGTCGGAACCTGCTGCTAGCCTGCGGCGTCACATCTCGCACAGTCGTGCGGATACGTCCCCAGGGGGAGAACCACCGTGAGCCAGCCCGTGCCGCCGCCCAACCAGCCCCAGCAGCCTTACGGCGGCCAGCCCGCCGACGGGAACCCGTACGCGAGCCAGCCGCAGCCCGGCCAGCCCGGCGCCCCGACCGGCAACCCGTACGGCCAGCAGCCGGCCGCCCCCACCGGCAACCCCTTCGCGGGCCAGCAGCCCGCCCAGTTCGGCGGCGGCGCCCCCTTCGCCCCGGCACCCCCGGCGCGCAACAACATCGGGCTCGGTGTGCTCGCCGCGCTGGGCGCCGCGATCCTCGCGGGCATCCTGTACGGCGTGATCGCGGGCTCCATCGAGCGCGAGGTCGGTTACGCCGCGGTCGGCGTCGGCTTCCTCGTCGGCTTCGCGGCGAGCAAGGTCGGCGGGAGCAACCCGGCCGTCATCGGCGCGGCGGCCCTCTTCTCCCTCGGCGGCGTCTACCTCGGCCAGCTCGTCGGCATGTCGATGATCATGGCGGACGTGGCGGGCATGTCGTTCTCCGAGGTCTTCTTCGACCACTTCGACGTGGTGACGAAGCTCTGGAAGGAAGAGTCCGACTTCATGACCTACCTCTTCCTCGCGCTCGGCCCGATCGCCGCGATCGGTGGCGCCAAGAAGGCCGGCTGACACCCGCCGCTCACCCGGACGGACCGGCGGCGCGGCACCGCGCCCCGGACGACGTCACACGGCATGCGGCATACGGAAGGGCCCGGACCACCTCACGGTGGTCCGGGCCCTTCCTCGCGTACGCCTGAAGGCGTGTCCGACGTCAGCGGCGGTGCTGCGAGTCCGCCACCGTCACCTCGACGCGCTGGAACTCCTTGAGGTCGCTGTAGCCCGTGGTGGCCATTGCACGGCGCAGTGCGCCGAAGATGTTCATCGAGCCGTCGGGGGTGTGCGAAGGCCCGGTGAGGACCTCCTCCGTCGTCCCGACCGAGCCCAGGTCCACCAGCTTGCCGCGCGGCACGTCCTCGTGGACCGCCTCCATGCCCCAGTGCCGGCCACGCCCCGGGGCGTCCGTCGCACGGGCCAGCGGGGAGCCCATCATCACGGCGTCCGCACCGCAGGCGATGGCCTTCGGCAGGTCGCCGGACCAGCCGACGCCGCCGTCCGCGATGACGTGCACGTACCGGCCACCGGACTCGTCCATGTAGTCACGGCGGGCCCCGGCCACATCGGCGACCGCGGTCGCCATCGGGACCTGGATGCCGAAGACGTTGCGCGTGGTGTGCGCGGCGCCGCCACCGAAGCCGACGAGGACACCGGCCGCGCCGGTACGCATCAGGTGCAGGGCAGCGGTGTACGTGGCGCAGCCGCCGACGATCACCGGGACGTCCAGCTCGTAGATGAACTGCTTCAGGTTGAGCGGCTCGGCCGCGCCCGAGACATGCTCGGCGGAGACCGTCGTACCGCGGATCACGAAGATGTCCACACCCGCGTCGACGACGGCCTTGGAGAACTGCGCGGTGCGCTGCGGCGAGAGCGCGGCGGCGGTGACGACCCCGGAGTCGCGCACCTCCTTGATGCGCTGCCCGATCAGCTCCTCCTGGATGGGAGCGGCGTAGATCTCCTGGAGCCTGCGGGTCGCGGACTCGACGGGCATCTCGGCGATCTCGTCGAGCAGCGGCTGCGGGTCGGCGTGCCGGGTCCACAGCCCTTCCAGGTTGAGAACGCCCAGGCCGCCGAGCTCGCCGATCCGGATGGCGTGCTGCGGAGAGACCACGGAGTCCATGGGTGCGGCCAGGAACGGCAGCTCGAAGCGGTAGGCGTCGATCTGCCAGGCGATCGAGACCTCCTTCGGGTCGCGCGTGCGGCGGCTCGGTACGACGGCGATGTCGTCGAATGCGTACGCCCGGCGGCCGCGCTTGCCGCGCCCGATCTCGATCTCAGTCACGATGATGTGGCCTTTCCCTCTACGTCTGCGCTGACCAGTATCCCCGACACACACGTGAGGGGCGGTCCCGGGAACACCGGTCCGCCCCTCACCTGCGGTGATGCGTTACTTCCTGCTGTAGTTCGGCGCTTCGACCGTCATCTGGATGTCGTGCGGGTGGCTCTCCTTGAGACCCGCCGAGGTGATCCGTACGAACCGGCCGTTGGCCTGGAGCTCCGGGACGGTGCGGCCGCCGACGTAGAACATCGACTGGCGCAGACCGCCGGTGAGCTGGTGGACGACCGCGGAGAGCGGACCCCGGTAGGGCACCTGACCCTCGATGCCTTCGGGGACCAGCTTCTCGTCGGAGGCGACACCCTCCTGGAAGTACCGGTCCTTGGAGAAGGACTTCCGGTCGCCACGGGTCTGCATCGCGGCCAGCGAACCCATGCCGCGGTACGACTTGAACTGCTTGCCGTTGATGAACAGCAGCTCGCCCGGGGACTCCTCGCAGCCCGCGAGCAGCGAGCCGAGCATCACGGTGTCCGCTCCGGCCACCAGGGCCTTGGCGATGTCACCGGAATACTGGAGGCCGCCGTCGCCGATCACCGGGACACCGGCCGCCTTGGCGGCGAGGGACGCCTCGTAGATCGCGGTGACCTGCGGGACGCCGATACCGGCGACCACGCGGGTGGTGCAGATGGAGCCGGGGCCGACGCCGACCTTGATGCCGTCCACACCGGCGTCGATCAGCGCCTGGGCGCCGTCACGGGTGGCGATGTTGCCGCCGATGACATCGACCGTCCCGTTCGACTTGATCTTGGCGACCATGTCGCCGACCAGCCGGGAGTGGCCGTGGGCGGTGTCGACGACGAGGAAGTCGACGCCCGCCTCGATGAGTGCCTGGGCGCGCTCGTAGGCGTCGCCCGCCACACCGACGGCCGCGCCGACGAGCAGCCGGCCTCCCTTGTCCTTGGCCGCGTTCGGGTACTTCTCGGCCTTGACGAAGTCCTTGACGGTGATGAGGCCCTTGAGGACACCCGACTCGTCGACCAGCGGCAGCTTCTCGATCTTGTGGCGGCGCAGCAGCTCCATGGCGTCCACGCCGGAGATGCCGACCTTGCCCGTGACCAGCGGCATCGGCGTCATGACCTCGCGCACCTGGCGCGTGCGGTCGGGCTCGAAGGCCATGTCACGGTTGGTGACGATGCCGAGGAGCTTGCCCGCCGGGTCGGTGACCGGGACACCGCTGATGCGGAACTTGGCGCACAGGTCGTTGGCCTCGCTGAGCGTGGCATCGGGGTGCACCGTGATCGGGTCGGTGACCATGCCGGACTCGGAGCGCTTGACCAGGTCGACCTGGTTGGCCTGGTCGGCGATGGAGAGGTTGCGGTGCAGTACGCCCGCACCACCCTGCCGGGCCATGGCGATCGCCATGCGTGCTTCGGTGACCTTGTCCATCGCTGCGGAGAGCAGCGGGATGTTCACCCGCACGTTCTTCGAGATGTACGAGGAGGTATCGATCTGATCGGGCGCCATGTCGGACGCGCCGGGCAGCAGCAGCACGTCGTCGTATGTCAGCCCGAGCGTCGCGAATTTCTCGGGCACTCCGTCGACGTTTGCAGTCATGACACCTTCCCCAAATGGCCTTGATCGGTGCGGATGTCCATGCTAACGGGCTCCACGGGCGTCTCATTCCACGATCAAGATCAGTAAGAACTTTTGTCAGTTCCTACGACACATTCTCCGGCGTCGCGACACGCTTTCCGGCACCGTGACACGTCCACCGATCCTGATCCCGATCCCGGTCGCGATCCTGCTCCTGATCTCGGTCGCGGTCCCTGTGGCCCTACTGCTCGGCGAGAGCCCGCAGTCTGCTCAGCGCGCGGTGCTGGGCGACCCGGACCGCGCCCGGCGACATCCCGAGCATCTGTCCGGTCTCCTCGGCGGTCAGCCCGACCGCGACCCGCAGGACCAGCAGTTCGCGCTGATTCTCCGGGAGGTTGGCGAGGAGCTTCTTCGCCCAGGCGGCATCGCTGCTGAGCAGCGCACGCTCCTCGGGGCCGAGCGAATCGTCGGGCCGCTCCGGCATCTCGTCGGAGGGGACGGCCGTCAATCCCGGGTGCCGCATGGCGGCGCGCTGGAGGTCGGCGACCTTGTGCCCCGCGATGGCGAAGACGAAGGCTTCGAAGGGTCTGCCGGTGTCCTTGTAGCGCGGCAGCGCCATCAGCACCGCGACGCAGACCTCCTGCGCGAGGTCCTCCACGAAGTGGCGAGCATCACCGGGCAGCCGGTTCAGCCGGGACCTGCAATAGCGCAGGGCGAGGGGGTGGACATGGGCCAGCAGATCGTGGGTGGCCTGCGCGTCGCCGTCGACGGCACGGTGCACCAGAGCACCGATCACCGTTGTCTCGTCGTCGCGCATCGGACCATGGTGCCTTGGTGCCGCCTGGTCCGCTCCACCGCGTCCTGAGTTGTGCACCGAAGCGTTATGAGCGGGTGCGCCGGATGTCATGTCCTGCGCCCTCCCCTTCCGCTCGTCCGAATCGTTCCTGAGGAACTCCACGACTCAAGGATGCGTCATCGGCCGGGAAGCGTCACACAGCGCTGGTACGGAGGGTCCGGCGACGGGCTCATGGCCCTCGCCGGTCCCGTCACCCCGTCCGCCGGTGTGCGGACGGGGACGGCCTCGGCCACCGGGGACGGCCCGCCCTCAGCGGACCAGACCCCAACGGAAGCCGAGCGCCACGGCATGGGCACGGTCCGAGGCGCCGAGCTTCTTGAACAGCCGCCTGGCGTGCGTCTTCACCGTGTCCTCGGAGAGGAAGAGCTCGCGCCCGATCTCCGCGTTGGAGCGGCCGTGGCTCATGCCTTCGAGCACCTGGATCTCCCGCGCGGTGAGCGTCGGGGCCGCACCCATCTCGGCGGACCGCAGCCGACGCGGGGCGAGCCGCCACGTCGGATCGGCCAGCGCCTGGGTCACGGTGGCCCGCAGCTCCGCGCGCGAGGCGTCCTTGTGCAGATAGCCGCGGGCACCGGCGGCGACCGCGAGCGCGACCCCGTCCAGGTCCTCGGCGACGGTCAGCATGATGATCCGGGCCCCGGGATCCGCGGAGAGCAGCCGCCGGACCGTCTCCACACCCCCCAGACCGGGCATGCGTACGTCCATCAGAATCAGATCCGAACGATCGGCTCCCCAGCGGCGGAGGACTTCCTCGCCGTTGGCCGCCGTCGTCACGCGCTCGACGCCGGGCACAGTGGCCACCGCGCGACGGAGCGCTTCTCGGGCAAGCGGGGAGTCGTCGCAGACGAGGACGGATGTCATGACCGTCCTCCGCAGCTGATGCGCGTCACCTTGAGCCTCCAGGCTGATACAAGTCGTCACCTGTGCGGTTGACCCCCTCGGACATGTGCCCGAGCTCGATCTCCGTCAACCGCCTCCGCACTCTCAACGATGGTCACTCGAAAGAGTTACGGGTCGGACCCTCGGGTTCGGCACTCTACGTGAAGGGCCGGACACGGAGGAGAGCGGCGCGATTGATCCAGCCGTCAACCTCATCTTCACCTGAAGGCGTGCCCTATTTGGCGGGTTTTCTTCCCTTTTGCTGGTGTCTGTGGCTAGATTCGCAATCAGTCATATTTACATCTACTAAGACCGTAGATGTACGGTCGGAACTCCGGCCACCGAAGATCCGGACGGTCGAGGATGCCGTTTCCGACACAGCACGGTTTCGAGGGGACAAGCAATGGCAGATTTCTCCCGCCTTCCCGGACCCAACGCAGACCTGTGGGACTGGCAGCTGCTGGCCGCGTGCCGGGGGGTCGACAGCTCACTGTTCTTCCACCCGGAAGGTGAGCGCGGGGCGGCTCGGAGCGCTCGCGAGACCTCGGCGAAAGAGGTGTGCATGCGCTGCCCGGTACGGGCCGAGTGCGCGGCACACGCGCTGGCGGTACGGGAGCCCTACGGAGTGTGGGGCGGCCTGACCGAGGACGAGCGCGAAGAGCTGATGGGCCGGGCACGCAACCGGCTGATCGCGGCGACCCCGTCGGGCGTCGCCTCCGGACCGGGACACGCCTGACACCCGAGCCCGCCCCACTGAAGCAGAAACGTTTCTCCGGACGCCGCCCGCCCGGAGCGGTCGCTCGGCGCCCGGCGGTTCGGCGCGCGCTGCTCCGCGTACGGCGGTTCAGCGCGCGGCCGCCAGGGACAGCTGGTCCAGGGTGGCCGCCACCGCCGGCACCCGCGCCAGGTCCGGCAGGGTCAGTGCCACGATCTCGCGCTCGATGGCCGGTTCCACCGTGATGGTGCGGGCCCCCTTGGGGCGTACCGACTCGATCGCCAGCTCCGGCAGGACCGCCACGCCCAGACCCGCGCCCACCAGGCCGATCACCGCCGGGTAGTCGTCGGTGGCGAAGTCGATCCGCGGGGTGAAGCCGGACTCCTCGCAGACCTCCACCAGCTGACGGCGGCAGCGCGGGCAGCCGGCGATCCACGGCTCCTCGGCCAGTTCGCCGATGCCCACGCTCTCCGCGCCGGCCAGCCGGTGCCCGTCCGGAACCAGGCCGATCAGCCGGTCGGTGAGCAGGGGGCGCACGACCAGGTCGTCCCACTCGCCGCCGGAGGTCCCGTACCGGAAGGCGAGGGCGATGTCGCAGTCGCCGTCGCGCAGCATCTCCACCGAACGGGGCGGTTCGGCCTCGACCAGGGAGACCCGGGTGCCGGGGTGCTCGGCGCGCAGCGCGGCGAGGGCGCCGGGGACCAGGGTGGAGCTGCCGCTGGGGAACGAGACGAGCCGTACCCGGCCCGCCCGCAGCCCGGCGATCGCGGCGACCTCCTCCTCGGCCGCGGTCAGCCCGGCCAGGATTCCGGAGGCGTGCCGCACCAGTGCCTCACCCGCCTGGGTGAGGCGCATCTCGCGGCCCGTACGGATCAGCAGCGGGGTGCCGGCGGAGGACTCCAGGGCCTTCATCTGCTGGCTGACGGCGGGCTGTGTGCAGCCCAGCTCGCGGGCGGCGGCGGAGAACGAGCCGGTGGTGGCCACGGCGCGCAGGACACGGAGATGGCGGGCTTCGATCACTCCCCCACCATAAGCGAATCTTGTAGCAGCGGCGAATTAATGATTGGTTGCTTTGGGGAGTGGTTGGCCAAGGGCTGTCACGGGACAGCCCTTAGCGTGTACGGCATGAAGCTGCTGACCGTAAATGTGGGCCGTCCCCGGGCCTCCGCGCACTCCGAAGGCGTCACCGGGATCGACAAACGGCCTGTCGAGGGGCCGATACGGGTCACCGATCCCGGCCCCAAGCACATCGGCGGCAGCGGGGTCGCCGGGGACGCGGTGTGCGATCTGCGGCACCACGGCGGCAGCGACCAGGCGGTGTACGCCTTCGCCCGCGAGGAACTGGATGCCTGGGAGCGGGCGCTGGGCGGCCGGACGCTGGCCAACGGGGCGTTCGGCGAGAACCTGACGACCCTGGGCGTCGACGTGAGCGGCGCGAAGATCGGGGAGCGCTGGCGGATCGGCTCCGGCCTGCTGCTGGAGGTGACCTCGGGCCGCATCCC
This sequence comes from Streptomyces sp. TSRI0281, assembly GCF_001905125.1. Lineage (GTDB taxonomy): Bacteria > Actinomycetota > Actinomycetes > Streptomycetales > Streptomycetaceae > Streptomyces. Next base: position 656,827 of record NZ_LWLE01000001.1, read on the forward strand.
GTGCCGGACGTTCGCGGGTCACCTCGGTGAGAAGGGGTGGGTCAAGCGGTTCACCGAGGCTGCTGCCCCGGGCGCGTACCTGCGGGTGATCGAACCGGGCACCATCCGGGCGGGTGATCCGGTCGAGATCGTGCACCGCCCGGACCACGAGGTCACGGTGGCTCTGCAGTTCAGGGCGGTGACGACCGAACGGGATCTGCTGCCGCACCTGTTGGCCGCCGGTGACGCGCTGCACCCCGAGGCGCTGCGCAAGGCGCGGGAGTACGCCCCGAAGGCCGAGGCCGACGGGAACACCGGACGGGCCACGACCGGCTAGGTCGTGCCGGGCGGCGGCCTGCCAGGTTGCGCCGGGCGGCGGCAGGGGCCGCCGGGCGGGTGATCCGGGGGTGCGTGAAGGGCACTAACGTGCCGCGTATGACGACTGCACTGATTACGGGCGCGACGGCGGGGATCGGGGCCGCCTTCGCGCGGCGGCTCGCGGGCGACGGGCACAACCTGGTGCTGGTGGCCCGCGACACCGAGCGACTGCGGGTCCAGGCCACCGAACTGCACGACCGGCACGGCATCGAGGCCGAGGTGCTGAGCGCCGATCTGTCCGAGGACACCGGAATCGCGGCCGTCGAGGCGCGGCTGGAGGATCACCGGCACCCGGTCGATCTGCTGGTCAACAACGCCGGGTTCGGCAGCAAGGGGCGCTATCTGGATGCGCCCATGTCCGATGAGCTGACGATGCTGAAGGTGCACTGCGAGGCCGTGCTGCGGCTGACGTCGGCCGCCGCGGCCGGGATGCGGGAGCGGGGCCGGGGCGGGGTGATCAATGTGGCCTCCGTCGCGGCGTTCCTGCCGCGCGGGACGTACGGGGCGTCGAAGGCGTGGGTCGTGCAGTTCACCCAGGGCGCGTCGAAGGACCTGGCCGAGTCCGGCGTACGGCTGATGGCGCTGTGTCCCGGTTTCGTGCGGACGGAGTTCCATGAGCGGGCCGGGATGGGGACGGGCAACATCCCGGGCTGGATGTGGCTGGACGCCGACAAGGTGGTGGCGTCGGCGCTCGCGGATCTGGCGCGCGGCAGGTCGGTGTCGATTCCGGACCCGCGCTACAAGGCGCTGATGGGGCTGGTCAAGGTCACGCCTCGCGGCCTGCTCGGAGGGGTCTCCTCCAGGACAGGCCGCAAGTACGGACCGCAGTGAGTGGACGGTTATGGGTGCCAGGGGTTCTCCGGGTGTTACCCCTGTTACGTGTGGTGCCCGCGGTGCGGGCTGGGGCGCGGGGCCCGTTACCTGATGCCGCGGCCCGCGTAGGCGCCGATGTTGGGGGCGCCGGGCTTCAGCCTGTTGCCGAAGTAGTCCTTGCCGCCGTTGTTCTCGATCACGGTTCCGGCGGCGAGGGCGGGCGAGCCCTTGCCCAGCCGGAAGTCGGGGCGCAGCTTCGGGTCGGCGGTGATGCCACCGGGGTTGGGGCGGGTCATGTCGATGCCGTAGAACGCGTTGTGGTCGAAGGAGAGACCGGCGGTCGGGTTCTTGAAGGCGTAGCCGCCGGTGCCCTCGCTCACGAAGACGTTGTTGCGGATGGACAGTTCGTGCTGCGTGGTGGCGGGGCTTCCGGCGTCGTCCTGGACGAGGTGACCGGGCACCGTCTCCGCGCTGTTGACGAAGGTGTTGTTGTAGATCCGGGTGTCGAGGATCGGGCCCCAGCAGTTCTGGATGAGGCGCGCGCCGTCGTTGCGGCTGACGTTGTAGCGGGCGACCGTGCCCATGGTCTTGGCTCCGCTGTAGGGGCAGACCAGCAGGAAGCCGCCCTTGTTGTCGTGGCTGTAGTTGTACTGGAAGACGGTGTTCCGCGAGGCGCCGTCGGCGTCGAAGGACATGCCGTCGTGGGTGTTTCCGCCGCCCGAGACCTCGTTGTACTCAATGGTCGTGTCGTCGGTGTTGAAGGTCCAGATGCCCGCGTTGGCGGAGGGCGAGCGGAGCTGGAAGCCGTCGATCCTGTTGTGGTCGACGCGGGCGCCGCTGGTGGTGTCCAGCTTCATGCCGTCGCCCGCCAGGGACTTCAGCGTGTTGTGGTGGATACGGACGCCGGTGCTGGGCGTCCACTCCCCCGGGTAGACGTTCGGGTCCTGCTGCTGGCCGACCAGATCGCGCTTGGAGAAGGTGGACTTGAAGTAGATGCCCTCGCGGTCGACGTTCTCGATCCGGTTGTAGCCGATGTCGAGACCGTCGTACCGGCTGGCCTTCGTCTTGCCCTCGACGGCGATGTGGATGGCGCTGGAGCCGGTGAGCGTCTTGAAGTCGCCGCCGCGCACGTCATGGATGTAGAGACCCGAGACGCTGAAGCCGCGGGCGGTGCCGTAGTCGGTGAGACGCAGGCGTACACCGTTGCGCTCGCTGCCGGGGTTGTCGGCGTTGGTGATCTCCAGGGCCTTGAGATGGACGTACTGCGTGTTGGAGAGCAGGACGACATCGTGGGCGCCCGCGCCGTCGAGCTTGGCGCGGGCGGACCCGTGGCCGTAGTCGGCGATGGTGAACGGGGCACGGGCGGAGCCGCCGCCCTGCGGGGCGAGGGTGCCGGTGCAGGAGGCACCGCGCCGGAAGAGCAGCCGGTCGCCGGGGCCGTAGGTCTGGGCGTTCGCCTCGTCGAGACCGGTCCAGGGCCGCGCCCTGCTGCCGTCGGCCGCTGTCGTACCGGGGGTGGCGGAGCAGTCGACGTGGTGGGTACGGCCGGTGGGCGCGGCCTGCGCGGTGCCCGTTCCCGCGGCGGTCAGCCCGGCGGCGGCGGTCAGGGCAGCGAGCGCGGCTGCGGTGACGCGGTGTCTCACAATTCCTCCGTACGAACAGTCAGGGGCGGTTCGGATCAACCGGTCGGCTCGGATCAGCCGGTCGGATCGGCCGGTCGGTGGGATCGGCCGGATGGCCCGGATCGCTCGATCGGTCGGCATCGCCGGAATCCTGGACGCCGATTGATCGAACGTCAATGGATTGCGTTTGAATGATCGAAACTGCCATCGTTCGATCACGCTGGACTAGGGTCGGGACAGGGCTCCGGGAGCGGCCGGACCGGAGACCGGGTCACACATTGCGAGGGGACTGCTGCCGTGCGCGAAAGTGCTGCTGAACGCCATGACCGACTGCTGGAGCTGGTACGCGAACGGGGCTCGGCCCGGGTCTCGGACCTCGCCTCCCAGCTGGGGGTCTCCCCCGTCACGATCCGCCGGGACGTCGAGGATCTGGCGGTCCGGGGCCTGCTCGACCGGGTGCACGGTTCCGTGTCCTGGCCGCGGGACGCCGTAGCGCCGCCCGGCGCCGCCACCGGTCCGGGCGCCACCGGTCCCGGCAGCGCGGGCGCGGGCAGCGGCCTGGTCCTCGGCATGCTCGCGCCCTCCGCGACGTACTACTTCGCCGAGGTGATCCGCGGGGCGCACGAGGCGGCCGCGCGGGCCGGGGCCCGGCTGATCCTGCGGATCTCCGACTACCGGCCCGAGGAGGACCACGCCCGCACCGAGGGCCTGCTCGCGGCGGGCGCCGAGGGGATGCTGGTCGCGCCCGGCTGGCGGCGGCCCGGCGACCCGGCGGCGTTCGGCGACTGGATCACCTCGCTGCCCGTGCCCACCGTGCTCCTGGAACGGCAGCCCGCGGCCGGCTCCCCGCTCGACGCCCTGGACCGGGTCTGCTCGGACCATGGCCACGGGGTGCTGCTGGCCGTGCGCCACCTGGTGGACCTGGGCCACGGGGCGCCGCTGCTGATGGCCCGCGCCGACTCCCCGACGGCGGTGGCCGTGCGGTCCGGGTACGAGGAGGCGCTGCGCATCCTGGGACTGCGCGCCCCGCAGGACGTGATCGATTCCGTACCGGCGGAGCTGGCGCCGGAGGGCTTCGAGGACGCGGTACTGGCACTGCGCGACGCGGTCCGTTCGGGGGTGGCCACGGCGGCGCTGATCCACAACGACGTGGACGCGATCCAGGTGGTGCAGCGACTGGCCGAGCTGGGCGTACGGGTGCCGGACGACCTGGCGCTGATCGCGTACGACGACGAGGTGGCGGCGCTCGCCGACACCCCGCTCACGGCGGTCGCCCCGCCCAAGCGCGAGGTGGGAAGGCACGCCACGGAGCTGCTGGTGGAGCGGCTGACGCGGGCCCGCGGCGCGGGTGGTGCCGCACCGCGCCGGCATCTGACGCTGCTCCCCGAACTGCGGGTCAGGTCCTCCTGCGGGCACCCGCTGAGGTAGGCCGCCGGGACCCTCCGCGACCACTTCCGTTCGTAACTTATTTGATCTTTTTTCGATCAATCAATCTTTCGCTCTTGACTTCGGTCACGGCTGGTTCAAGGATCACGGCCAACGCCAATGTCGTCGCCTGTTCAGGAGCCACGCTGTGAGCCGCAGTCGGAGCAGAACGTCCCATGTCATAGTCGGCGCCGCCACCGCCCTCGCCGTTCTCACGGCCTGCGGCGGCAGCGGTGACGACTCCGCAGCCCCCGGAAGCGACGGAAAGCCCGTCAGCGTCACCTTCTGGGGCTGGACCAAGGGATCCAAGGAGGTCGTTGACGCGTTCAACGCCTCGCACAAGAACATCAAGGTCGTCTACGAGGAGATCCCCTCCGGCAACGCGGGCGGCTACGCCAAGATCTCCAACGCGGTGAAGGCGGGCAACGCCCCCGACCTGGTCAGCATCGAGTACCCGCAGCTGCCCGAGTTCGTCAGCCAGGGCGCGCTCCAGGACATCAGCTCGTACGTCACCGACGACGTCAAGAAGAAGCTGCTGCCGCAGGCGGTGGAGCTGACCACGCTGGGCGGCAAGAACTGGGCCGTTCCGTTCGACGCCTCGCCGCAGGCGTTCTACTACCGCCAGGACCTGTTCAAGAAGTACGGCGTCGAGGTCCCCACCACGTGGGACGACTTCCGCAAGGCGGCCGAGAAGGTCAAGAAGGCCGACAAGAAGGCCCGCATCGGCACCTTCTTCCCGGACGACCCGACCACCTTCCAGGCGATGGCCTGGCAGGCCGGGGCCCAGTGGTACAAGGCCGAGGGCGACACCTGGAAGGTCTCCACCAAGGACGCGGCCACCACCAAGGTCGCCGACTACTGGCAGGGACTGCTCGACGACGACCTGATCCGGGCCAACGCCTCCTTCAGCCCGGAGTGGACCAACTCCCTCAAGAACGGCGGCACCGTCGGCTACCTCGGCGCCGCCTGGGGCGCGGGCGTCCTGAAGGGCACGCTGCCCGAGCAGAGCGGCAAGTGGGCGGTCGCCCCGATGCCCAGCTGGGACGGCAAGCCGGCCAGCGGCATGCTCGGCGGCTCCACCTTCGCGGTGTCCAAGAACAGCAAGAAGGCGAAGGCCGCCGTCGAGTTCGCGACCTGGATGTCCACCACCGAGGACGGCATCAAGGCCCGTATCGAATCCGGCACGTCGAGCGCCTTCCCGGCCGCGGCCGGGCTGCGGCCCGTCGCGAAGAAGTCGTTCGACGCGAGCTTCTACGGCGGCACGGACATCTACCAGGTGTTCGAGGGCGCCGCGACGTCCATCGGCCAGAACTGGGCCTGGGGCCCGACGACCGGCACGTCCAACACCGTGATCAAGGACCAGTTCGGCAAGGTCGCCAGCGGCGGTTCGACGATCGCCGAAGCCGTGCGGGCGGGCCATGACGCCACCGTCGCCGAGCTCAAGAAGCGCGGCCTGAAGGTCGAGGACGCCGGCTGATGAAGCGCGCCCGGACAACCAGAGCCGCCGCCGTCCTGCTGGGGCCCTTCTTCGTACTGTTCACCTTGGCCATGCTCGTGCCGATCGGATACGCGGTCTGGCTCAGCCTGTTCACCGAGAAGCAGTCCGGACTGGGCTTCGGCGGCACCGAGACCGTCTTCAGCGGCCTCGACAACTACACGGCGGCGCTGGGCGACCGGGCCTTCCGCGAGGGCTTCGGCGTCCTGCTCGGATACTGCCTGTTCTACATTCCGCTGCTGCTCATCGGGGCCCTCGCCCTCGCCCTGCTGCTGGACTCCACACTGGCCCGCGCCCGCCGGTTCTTCCAGCTCGCGCTCTTCCTGCCGCACGCCGTGCCCGGCATCATCGCCGCGCTGATCTGGGTCTACCTCTACACACCCCAGCTCAGCCCGGTCGTCAGCGCCATGGAGTCCGGGGGGATCGGCTTCGACTTCTTCTCCCCCGAAGGCGCTCTCCCCTCCATCGTGAACATCGCGCTGTGGGAATGGCTCGGCTACAACATGGTGATCTTCTACGCCGCGCTCCAGGCCATCGACCGGTCCGTACTCGAAGCGGCCACGGTCGACGGTGCGGGTGCCTGGCGGATCGCCCTGTCCATCAAGGTCCCGCTGATCCGCGCCTCCGTGGCGATGGTCGCGCTGTTCACGATCATCGGCTCGCTCCAGCTGTTCACCGAACCGCTGATCCTCAACAAGGGAACGGGCTCCGCCGTCTCCTCCACCTGGACGCCGAACATGTACGCGTACACCGCGGCCTTCGAGCGCAACGACTACGGGCTCGCCGCGGCCGCCTCCATCCTGCTGGCCCTCACCGCCGCGCTGCTCTCCTTCGTCGTCACCCGCTTCACCGGCCGGAAGGGCAAGAAGGCATGAACTCATCGACTCGCCCCAGCCGTTGGATGTCCAAGACGGCGGTCAACGGCTTCCTGCTCCTCGCGGTCGTCTACATGCTCTTCCCCCTCGTCTGGCTGGTCACCGCCGCCACGAAGGACACCGGCGGCCTGCTCGCGGGCAACGCCTTCTCCTTCGACGGCTTCAACCTCGGCGAGAACCTGTCGAACCTCGCCTCCTACGGCGACGGCATCTACTTCCGCTGGTACCTCAACAGCCTCCTGTACGCCGGTGGCGGCGCGATCGTCTGCTCGCTGATCTGTGTCGCCGCGGGCTACGCCTTCGACAAGTACGAATTCCGGGGCAAGGAGAAGCTGTTCGGCCTGGTCCTGATGGGCGTGCTGGTGCCCACCACCGCGCTGGCCCTGCCGATGTATCTCCTGGCGTCCGAGATCGGGCTGGTCAACACCTACTGGTCGGTGCTGATCCCGGTGCTGGTCAACCCGTTCGGTGTGTATCTCGCGCGGGTGTTCTGCACCGGCTACATCCCGAACGAGGCACTGGAGGCCGCCCGGATCGACGGGGCGGGAGAGCTGCGCGCGTTCTGGTCGATCGGTCTGCCCATGGTCATGCCGGGCTTCGTGACGGTCTTCCTCTTCCAGTTCACCGCGATCTGGAACAACTTCTTCCTCCCCCTGGTGATGCTGTCGGACCGCAAGCTCTTCCCGTTGAGCCTCGGTCTGTACTCCTGGAACACCAACACCCACGGCGAGCCGAGCTTCTACCCGCTCGTCGTCACCGGCTCCCTCCTCGCCGTCATCCCCCTGATCGTCGCCTTCGTCTCGCTGCAACGGCACTGGAAGGCGGGCCTGACCGCCGGAAGCGTCAAGTGACCGTCGGACCGCCCGCGCGAGCCCTGAGGAGTACGAGTCCCACCATGCCCCACGCCACTGACAACCGGCCGAAGGCCCTGCTGGCGATGGCTCCCGGCATCGCCGAACGCCTCCTCGCCGCACACCACCGCACCCGGCTGGCCGCCCTCACCCGGACGGACCCCCGGCTCGTCGGCCACGACCTGGCCGCTCCGACGCCCGAGGTGGCCGCCGCGCTCGCCGAGGCCGAGGTGCTGTTCACCTGCTGGGGGGCGACCCCGCTCACCGCCGAGGTGCTGGCCGCCGCCCCGCGGCTGCGCGCCGTCGTGCACGCCGCGGGGTCGGTGAAGCACCACATCACCGACGCCTGCTGGGAACGCGGGATCGCCGTCACCTCGGCGGCGGGAGCGAACGCGCTGCCGGTCGCCGAGTACACGGTGGCCGCGGTGCTCTTCGCCAACAAGCGCGTCCTGTACTCGGCCCGGCGCTACCGCGAGCTGCGCACCGACCACGACTGGCTCCACGAGCTGGACGGCACCGGCAACTACCGCCGTACCGTCGGCATCGTCGGAGCGTCCCGCATCGGCCGCCGGGTGATCGAACTGCTGCGGCCGTTCGACCTGGACGTGGCTCTCTACGACCCGTACGTCGGTGCCGAGGAGGCGGCCTCGCTGGGGGTCCGGTCCGCGTCGCTGGCGCAGGTGTGCGCGGACAGCTCGGTCCTCTCCGTCCACGCGCCGCAGCTCCCGGCCACGCACCACCTCATCGGCGCGGAGCAGTTGGCGCTGCTGCCGGACGGGGCGACGCTGATCAATACGGCGCGGGGTTCGCTGGTGGACGAGGACGCGCTGCTGCCGGAGCTGGTGAGCGGGCGGCTGCACGCGGTGCTGGATGTCACGGAGCCCGAACTTCCGGCGGCGCGGTCCCCGTTGTACGACCTGCCGAACGTTCTGCTGACTCCGCACGTCGCGGGGTCGCTGGGCAATGAGCTGCATCGGATGGCCGACCAGTCGCTGGACGAGCTGGAACGCTTTGCCCGGGGGCTGCCGTTCGCGGATCCGGTGACGCCGGGGGCGCTTCGCCGTTCGGCGTGACCTCTCGGGGCTCCGCCCCGGACCCCGGTCCTCAAACGCCGGACAGGCTGAAAGATGCCCTCAATCGCCGGGCGGGCTCAATAAACCAAGCCCCCCGAGAACCCAGCCCCTCCGGGCGGCCTCAATAAACCCAGCCCCTCCGGCGATTGAGGAGCGCGGGTCCGGAGGCAGCGCCCCCGAAAACCCAGCCCCTCCGGCGATTGAGGAGCGCGGGTCCGGAGGCAGCGCCCCCGAAAACCCAGCCCCTCCGGCGATTGAGGAGCGCGGGTCCGGAGGCAGCGCCCCCGAAAACCCAGCCCCTCCGGCGATTGAGGAGCGGGGGTCCGGGGGCAGCGCCCCCCGGTTGGGTGGAACGCACCGAGGCCCGGTGCCCCCGCGACGGGGGTACCGGGCCTCGGTGTCGTGCCGGGTGCGTACTAGTGCGAGTGACCGTGGCCGTGACCGGCGTCGGACTCGTCCTCGGCCGGCTTCTCGACGACCAGGGTCTCGGTCGTGAGCAGCAGCGACGCGATCGACGCGGCGTTCTCCAGCGCGGAGCGGGTGACCTTGACCGGGTCGATGACGCCGGCCTTCACCAGGTCGCCGTACTCGCCGGTGGCGGCGTTGAAGCCCTGGCCCTTGTCGAGCTCGGCGACCTTCGAGGTGATGACGTAACCCTCAAGGCCCGCGTTCTCGGCGATCCAGCGCAGCGGCTCGACGGCGGCGCGGCGCACGACCGCGACACCGGTGGCCTCGTCGCCGGTCTTGCCGAGGTTGCCCTCAAGGACCTTGACGGCGTGGACCAGAGCGGAGCCACCACCGGAGACGATGCCCTCCTCGACCGCGGCGCGGGTCGCGGAGATGGCGTCCTCCAGACGGTGCTTCTTCTCCTTGAGCTCCACCTCGGTGGCGGCACCGACACGGATCACGCACACGCCGCCGGCCAGCTTCGCGAGGCGCTCCTGGAGCTTCTCGCGGTCCCAGTCGGAGTCCGTGGACTCGATCTCGGCCTTGATCTGGTTGACGCGGCCCTTGACGTCGTCGGAGTTGCCGCCGCCGTCGACGATGGTCGTGTCGTCCTTGGAGACGGTGACGCGGCGGGCGGTGCCCAGCACGTCGAGACCGGCGCCGTCGAGCTTGAGGCCGACCTCTTCGGCGATGACGGTCGCACCGGTGAGGGTGGCGATGTCGCCGAGCATGGCCTTGCGGCGGTCACCGAAGCCCGGGGCCTTCACCGCGACGGCGTTGAAGGTGCCACGGATCTTGTTGACGACGAGGGTGGAGAGCGCCTCGCCCTCGACGTCCTCGGCGATGATCAGGAGCGGCTTGGAGGCGCCGGCCTGGATGACCTTCTCCAGCAGCGGGAGCAGCTCCTGGATGGAGCCGATCTTGCCCTGGTGGATCAGGATGTACGGGTCGTCGAGGACGGCCTCCATACGCTCCTGGTCGGTCACCATGTACGGGGACAGGTAGCCCTTGTCGAAGGCCATGCCCTCGGTGAACTCAAGGTCCAGACCGAAGGTGTTGGACTCCTCGACGGTGATGACACCGTCCTTGCCGACCTTGTCCATCGCGTCCGCGATGAGCTCGCCGACCTGGGTGTCCTGCGCGGAGAGCGCGGCCACGGCGGCGATGTCGGACTTGTCGTCGATCGGGCGGGCGGTCGCGAGGAGCTCCTCGGACACGGCCTTGACCGCGGCGTCGATGCCCTTCTTCAGGGAGGCCGGGGACGCGCCCGCGGCGACGTTGCGCAGGCCCTCGCGGACGAGCGCCTGGGCCAGCACGGTGGCGGTGGTGGTGCCGTCACCCGCTACGTCGTTGGTCTTGGTCGCCACCTCCTTCACGAGCTGGGCACCGAGGTTCTCGTACGGGTCGTCGAGCTCGACCTCGCGCGCGATGGTGACACCGTCGTTGGTGATGGTGGGAGCGCCGAACTTCTTGTCGATGACGACGTTGCGGCCCTTGGGGCCGATCGTCACCTTGACCGTGTCGGCAAGCTTGTTGACGCCGCGCTCAAGGGCGCGACGGGCGTCCTCGTCGAACTTCAGAATCTTCGCCATGGGCTGAATCTTTCCCTCTCGAACGAACTGCGCCCCTCGCCGCCCGGCTAGTTATTTCGCAGGGGACCAGGGGCGCAGAACAGAAGCAAACGTGGGTGAATTACTTCTCGACGATCGCGAGGACGTCGCGCGCCGAGAGGACGAGGTACTCCTCGCCGTTGTACTTCACCTCGGTGCCGCCGTACTTGCTGTACAGAACGACATCGCCGGTCTTGACGTCGAGCGGAAGACGCTCGCCGTTCTCGAAGCGGCCCGGGCCCACGGCCAGGACGACGCCCTCCTGGGGCTTCTCCTTGGCAGTGTCCGGAATGACCAGGCCGGAAGCCGTGGTCTGCTCGGCGTCGAGCGGCTGGACCACAATGCGGTCCTCAAGCGGCTTGATCGCAACCTTGGAGCTGGTGGTCGACACGATCCGGTCTCCCCCTTCGGAGATCTCACGGGGTTTAACAGTCTTTGGTCGGCGACCAGGTGGATCCGTCGTCGCGGGTGCCGGACCTGCCCTGTCGCACAGTGGTGCTGGCACTCTCCAGGGGGGAGTGCCAGACCCGAGACTATGACCGCGATTAGCACTCGGTCAAGCGGAGTGCCAATTCACCACCCTCGCGCCGTGCGGCGAGCCGGAGCGAAAGGGGGCGCCTGCCGCACGCGCCACGACTGCCCTTGAGCACGGTGGCCTTGGGCGACGGCGACCGCGGACCGACCTTCTGGGCCGCCTTGCGCCCCAGCCGTTCGATGGGGTCCACCGACTGCGCGCAGCCCGCGGTGACGGTGAACAGCGCACCGGCCGTCAGCAGTGCGGCCAGCAGCCGGTGCGCGCGGCTCATACGTAGTCCTCCAGCCTGGCCACCGCGTACCCCTTGTCGGTGATCGTCTTCATGACCCGGCGGATCATGTCCGCCATGGAGCCCTTCCAGTCCTCGCGTCCCCGGAAGTGGGTCAGGACGATGTCGCCGGGGTGCAGGTCCCGGTCCCACTCGCGCCACTCCATGTGGTCGGGGAATGCCTCGGCGGACCACAGGGGTACGGCGGTGACCCCGCAGGACTTCGCGACGACCAGGGTGTCGCGGTTGTAGTTGCCGTACGGCGGCCTGAAGAGGGTGGGCCGCTTCCCGTAGCGCTTCTGGATCTTCGCCTGCTGGTCGCAGATCTCCGTCCGCTGTTCCTCGCGGGAGAGTCCGGGCAGATAGCGGTGGTTGAGCGTGTGGTTGTTGAGGGTGACTCCGAGCTTCTGCATCTTCGCGAAGTAGTCGTAGTCGTCGTTGATCACGTAGTCGCTGAGGAAGGCGCTGTAGGGGATGTCGAGTTCGGTCATCATCCGCAGCAGCTCGGGGTCCTTCTCCGCCCCGTCGTCCATGGTGAGGAAGACGATCCGCTCCTTGGTGGGCACGGTGGTGAAGACGGGCGGCAGCGCGTCCCCGTCCGCGACCTCGAAGCCCTCGCGGGAGGTGATGCGCGGTTTCACGGCGGGGGGCGCGGGGGCGGGCAGCGGCACTGCGGCCAGCCCCCACTTCTTCGCGGCGACGACCCGGGCCGCCTGTTTGCGCTTGAGCTCCTGGGCGTACGTGTCCAGGGCGCGGGCGGGTCCGGCCTGCCGGGCCGGGCCGCCCGGCTGTCCGGCGGCCGGCCCGCCCCGCTGTCCGGCGGTGGGCTCGGCCGACCCGCCGGGGGTGCCCGCGCCACCGCCGTCCGATCCGGCGGCGCATCCGGAGCCGACGGCGGCGACCAGCAGGGCCGCCAGAACCATGTGACCCGGTCTGCGCCTCTTCATGGTCAATTTTTCTTTTTGTCGTACTGGCTGCATGGCGCCGCATCCTGCCAGCCCGTCACCGGGCCCCCGCCCCGACACCGCCACCGGACTCGCCCGGTCCCCCGGCTGGCTCACAGCCGGCCTGGCTCACAATGGGCCGGGTGAACGCAACTACCCCCACCGGTCCCGCCGGCCCCACGGACCCGCTCGCCGCCTTCGCCGCCCTGCGCACGCCCGAGGGCGCCGAGCTGCTGGCCGGGCTGCGGGACCACGACCCCGCGCGGGAGCTGGCCACCGCGACCCGGCTGCGCCGTTCGCACCCGGCGGATCTGGTGTCGGCGGCGCTGGGGCAGGCGCGGCTGCGGCAGCGGGCGGTGGCGAAGTTCGGCGCCGAGGACGCGCACCGGATGTTCTTCACACCGAACGGCGTGGAGCAGGCCACCCGTACGTCGGTCGCCACGTACCGCGCCGAACGGTTCGCGCGGCTCGGCGGCGTACGGAGCGTCGCGGACCTGTGCTGCGGGATCGGCGGCGACGCGATCGCCCTGGCCCGCGCCGGAATCCGCGTGCTCGCCGTGGACCGCGACCCGCTGACCGCCGAGGTCGCCCGCGCCAACGCCGCGGCGCTCGGTCTGACGGACCTGATCGAGGTGCGGTGCGCCGATGTCACGGAGATCGACACCTCCCCGTACGACGCGGTCTTCGTCGACCCGGCGCGGCGCGGCGGGCGGGGCCGGATCTTCGATCCGGAGGCGTACTCACCGCCGCTGTCCTGGGCGACCGCCGCCGCGCTGAAGGCCCCCAGGGCGGCGCTGAAGATCGCCCCCGGCGTCCCGCACGAGGCGATCGGACCGCGGGCGGAGGCGGAGTGGATCTCGGACGGCGGCGACGTCAAGGAGGCGGTGCTCTGGTTCGGCGAGGGCTTCGCGCCCGGCTCGTTCCGGGCGACGCTCCTGCCCTCGGCGGCGACGCTGGTCGCCCCCGCCCCGCTCCCCGCCCCGCCCGTCGGCCCCGTCGCCCGCTATCTGTACGAGCCGGACGGCGCCGTCATCCGCGCCCATCTGGTCGCCGACATCGTGGAGCGGTGCGGTGGATGGCTGATCGACGAGACGATCGCGTACGTCACGAGCGAGACACCGTACGAGTCGCCCTACACGACCGCGTACGAGATCACCGACCGGCTCCCGTTCGGCATGAAGAAGCTGAAGGCCCTGCTGCGGGAGCGGGAGGTCGGCGTACTGACCGTCAAGAAGCGCGGCTCGGCGGTCGAACCGGAGGAACTGCGCCGCCGCATGAAGCTTCGGGGGCCGCACTCGGCCACCGTGTTCCTGACCCGGGTGGCCGGTGCCCCGACGATGCTGATCGGCCACCCCGTGGGCCGATGAGCCGGTGAGGTGTCAGCGGAGCGGCCCGTCGCCCGCCGGCACCTGCGGCCGGGATACGGCTCCGATCAGGACCCGCATCACCCAACGGCGGTGGGAGACCGCCTTGGTGATGCCGATCAGACCGGTCACCCAGGCGATGAGGCCGACGCCCATGAGGAGGACCACCAGGCCGTACGGGTCACCGGCCGTGGCGTCCGCCGGTCCGGCCGTACACGCGAACAGGCCGACCGCGCACAGCGCGAAGGACGTCAGCAGCCAGGCGAGGCCGGCCCCGGGCCTGCGCAGCCGCAGGTCGCGGGCCGGGTCGCGGTCCAGCATGCCCCATTCCAGGAGCAGTTGACGGACCTTCCGGTCCCGGGACAGGCCCAGCGGGACGAAGACGGCGGACGGCACCAGGAGTGCGACGCCGATGACGAGGCTGACCAGGGCGCCGATGGCGCTGATCACGTCGTACGTCTGCTCGAACATGATGAGCCCGGTCCCCACGAGGGACCAGCCGAGCGCGGCGAGCGCCGCCCACATCCACAGCAACCCGAGCCGCCCCGGCCCCACATGCATCCTGACCAGCTCACCCAGGACCACGTCCCGGTCGGCGAGCAGCGCTTCACGGTCGGGCCAGGAGCGGATCTCCACGGGCGGCGGGGATGGCGGCAGCGGTGAACGGCGTGACATGACCCAGACACTACCGGCGGGCCACTCCCACCCCCTCCGATCGTTACCTGTTAAACGCTTCTTCTGGTAACTTCGCTGAAGCGGTCGAGCATCCCCGAAGCAGGAGGCACCCCATGACCTGGACTCTCGGCAAGACCTTCGAGACGCCCGACGGAGCCATCCGGTGGGACTCGTTCGGGCGGGGTGATCCCGTCGTGCTGCTGCACGGCTCCCCGTTCTCCTCGTACATCTGGCGCGATATCGCCCCGGCCCTCGCCCGCACCCGTCAGGTCTTCGTCTTCGATCTGCTGGGCTACGGACAGTCGGAGCAGCGGGCGGGCCAGGATGTCGGGCTGGCCGCCCAGGGGCGTCGGTTCGCCGCCCTCCTCGGCCACTGGGGGCTGTCCGCCCCGGACGTGGTGGCCCATGACATCGGCGGCGCCGTCGCGCTGCGGGCGCTGCTGCTGGAGGGCGCCCGCTACCGGCACCTCACGCTCGTCGACGCCGTGGGCGGCGGCGACTGGGGCACCGGCTTCTTCAAGCTCATCCGCGAGAACGCGAGCGTCTTCGAGCGGCTCCCCGACTACGCCCACGAGGCACTGGTCACGAGTCATCTGCGCTACGCCACCCATACGGGATACCGGCCCGGCGTCCTCGACGCCTATCTCGCCCCCTGGCGCGGGCCGGTCGGCCAGGCGGCGTTCTACCGGCAGTACCGGGATCTGGAGCAGGCGCAGTCCGACGCGTTCGAGCCGCTCCTCGGCGAGGTGTCGGTGCCGACCCGGATCATCTGGGGGCGCGAGGACCGGCTCCTCGTCGGCGAGTTCGCCGAGCGGCTGCACGCCCGGATTCCGGGGTCCGAGCTGATCTGGGTGGACGGCGCGGGCCACACGGTCCAGGAGGACGCGCCCGCCCGGCTGCTGGCCCTGCTGGCCTCCCCCTGACCGCCGGACCCGGCCGGGGAGGGAGGCCGGGCAGCGAGGCCAGGCAGCGGCCGGGGAGCGAGGCCGGGCAGCGGTCAGGCGTCCCGGAGCGCCTGGATGTCCAGCTTCCGCATCCCGAGCATGGCCTTCATCGCCCGGTCCGCCTTGGCCGGGTCCGGGTCGCGCAGCACCTCGGCCAGCGCCCGGGGGACGATCTGCCAGGACAGGCCGTACTTGTCCTTCAGCCAGCCGCACATGCTCTCCTCGCCCCCCTCGGTGAGCGCGGCCCACAGGCGGTCCACCTCCGCCTGGTCCTCGCAGTCGACCGAGAGCGAGACCGCCTCGGTGAACGGGAACTGCGGGCCGCCGTTGAGAGCGACGTACTCCTGGCCGGCGAGCCGGAACCGCACGGTCATCACCGATCCGGTCTCGCCGGGGGACGCCGCCGTGTAGTGGGTGACGTCCAGGATCCGGGAGTCACCGCCGAAGACGGAGACGTAGTGGTTCGCCGCCTGTTCGGCCTGGTCGTCGAACCACAGGAAGGTCGTGATCTTCTGCATGGTCTTCTCCTCGTAGAGCCGTCCGGAGGGGCGCCGGACGCCGAGGCGCCGCGCATCGGGGCACCGGGCGCTCAGGCGCCGGACGCTGTGGAAGGTAGCCCCGTGGCGGCCCCCGGACTCATCGGGACACGCCCGTCACCCCGTCCGGCTCGGCCGGAGCCACCGCCCGCTCACCCGCCGGGAGCAGCACCAGCGCCGTCACCGCGGCCAGTGCGAGCAGCCCCGCGCAGACCCAGAACGCCGACGAGTACCCCGAGGCCAGTTCGGTGCGGCCGGAGCCGCCGCCGGTCACCTGGGCGGCGACGGTGACCAGGAACGCGAGCCCCAGCGAGCCGCCGACCTGGCGGGCGCTGTTGAGCAGCCCGGACGCCATGCCCGTCTCGCCGGGCACGACACCGGTCGTGGCGGCCGTGCCGAGCGGTACGAAGCAGAGGCCGACGCCGACGCTCGTCACCAGGGACGGGCCGAGTATCGAGTAGAGGAAGCCGCCGTCCGCCGTCGCCGTCGCGGCGAACCCGGCCATCCCGAGCGCGGCCACCGCCGCGCCCGTGGCCAGCAGCCGCCGGGTGCCGATCGCCGCGACCGTGCGGGCGGCGGTCACCGAGCCCGCGACGACGCCCACACAGAACGGCAGGAACGCGGCACCGGCCGCCGTCGGCCCGTACCCGAGCACCAGCTGGAGATAGAGCGAGACGAAGTAGAACGCGGCGAACTGCCCCGAGGCCAGCAGCAGGCAGAACAGGTTCGCCGTCAGCACCGGCCGCTCCTTCAGCAGACCGGGACGCAGCAGGGGCGACGCGGTCCGCAGCTCGACGGCGACGAAGGTCACCAGCAGCAGCACCGCGGCGCCGAGCGTGCCCAGAGTGGTGGCGGAGCCCCAGGGGTGGTCCGAGGTCCGTACGAGCCCGAGGACCAGCAGCGTCGTACCGGCGGTGGCCAGCAGCGCCCCCGCCACATCGAGCCGGGCCCCGGACCGCACGGGCCGGGCGGCGAGTCCCGTACGCACCGACGCGGCGAGCGCGAAGACGACGATCGGCACGTTCACCAGCATCACGGAGCGCCAGCTCGTCGCGTCCGTGAGCAACCCGCCCGCCAGCACCCCGACGGCACCGCCCGCCGCGCCCGCCATGCCCCACAGCCCCAGGGCCCGCGAACGGGCGGGACCGGCCGGGAAGGCGAGGGTGATCAGGGCGAAGGCCACCGGGGCGAGCGCCGCCGCGCCGACCCCCTGCACCGCCCGCGCCGCGACCAGCGCACCCGGCGACTGCGCGAGACCACCCGCCAGACTCGCCGCGCCGAAGAGCACCAGCCCCGCCGTCAGGACGCGGCGGCTGCCTATCAGGTCGGCGAGACGGCCGCCGAGCATGAGGAGCCCGCCGAAGGCGAGGGCGTAGGCGTTCACCACCCACAGGAGTCCGTCCCGGCCGAAGCCGAGATCGCTGCGGATATCGGGCAGCGCCACGTTCACCACGGACATGTCCAACGACACCATGAACTGCACGGTGAGTGCCACCACCAGCAGCCAACGCACCTGCTTCGCCTGATTGTTCACGATTTACCCTTCCCTCGCGGTCACCCTTCGAATCATTACTATACGCGTATAGAAATTAATCACGGTGCGGCGGACCGACAGGCGCGGGGTACGACGGAACGGCGTACGCCGGTGCTGCGGAACGGCGGACATGGCCGGGGAGGCGCGGAAGTGGCGAAGGGCGCGGGGGACAATGCCCCGGTGGCAGGCACAGAGAAGAAACCGGCGGCGGCGAAACGATCCGTGGGCCGGCCGCGCAAGCTGGACCCCGAGGTGATGGTCGCCACCGCGCGCCGCATCGTCGAGGAAGAGGGCGTGGCGGCCCTGAGCATGCGGCGGGTGGCGAAGGAACTGGGCAGTACGCCGATGGCGCTCTACCACTACGTGCAGGACAAGGACGAGCTGCTGATGCTCGCCCTGTCCGGCACCGCGGACTCCTTCCCGCGGCCCGAACTGCCCGAGGATCCGCGTGAGCGGCTGCTCGCCGTGTCCGTGCACCTGCACGACATCCTCGGCCGGCTCCCGTGGGTGCTGGACATCCTGGCGCTGGGCGAGCTCACCGACAAGAACGCGCTGTGGATGGTGGAGGAGATCCTCGACTCCGCCCTCGCCTGCGGGCTCTCCCCCGCCCGGTCGGTACGCGCCTACCGGACGATCTGGAGCTACGTCTACGGCGACCTGGTCTTCCGCAGGGCCGCGGCACGCCGGGCGGAGCATCCGCCGCGCATCCAGTACTTCCCCGAGATGGTCACCGACGAGGACGCGGCCGCGCTGCCGCGGCTCACCGCGGTCAAGGACCGGTGGCGCGAGTACGCCGCCGACTACGACGTCGCCGACGAACTCGGCGCGATCATCGACGGACTGATCAGCCGAGGGACTCGAAGCGCCAGCGGTGCACCGCCCGGGTGATCAGTGCGGCGTCCGGCTCGGGGAGTTCGGGCAGTTCGTCGCCGTACTCCCCCGCCCACCACGTGATCACCAGGACCCGGCCCTGCGGGGCGCGCAGCAGTTCGCTGCGCAGCGGCTCGCGGGCCAGCTCGCCCGTCCTGGCCCGCGCCCACTCCAGCAGCTCGGCGCCCCGGCCCTCGGCGGCACGGGCCTCCCACATCAGCGCGACGGTCGGCTCGCTCATGAGTACAGGTTGTCCTTGCTGATCTCGTGCACGTGATCGTGGTCGTGGCCATGAGAGTGACCGTGGCGGCCCGGCACATGCGGTTCGGTCACCGGAAGCGAGGAGTCCGCCGACAGCTCCAGGTCCGAGGCGGGCCGGTTGCGGGCCACCATCTCCGCGCCGAGCGCGGCGACCATCGCCCCGTTGTCCGTGCAGAGCCCCGGCCGCGGCACCCGCAGCCTGATCCCGGCCCGCTCGCACCGCTCCTCGGCCAGCGCCCGCAGCCGCGAGTTGGCCGCGACCCCGCCCCCGATCATCAGGTGGTCGACGCCCTCGTCCTTGCAGGCCCGGACGGCCTTGCGGGTGAGCACATCCACCACGGCCTCCTGGAAGGACGCCGCCACATCCCGTACCGGCACCTCCTCGCCCGCCGCCCGCTTCGCCTCGATCCAGCGCGCGACGGAGGTCTTGAGGCCGGAGAAGGAGAAGTCGTACGCCGGGTCGCGCGAACCGCTCAGCCCGCGCGGGAACGCGATCGCCTTCGGGTCGCCCTCCCTCGCGAGCCGGTCGATGACCGGGCCGCCGGGGAAGCCGAGGTGCAGCACCCGGGCGATCTTGTCGAACGCCTCGCCCGCCGCGTCGTCGATGGTCGCGCCCAGCGGCCGTACGTCGTTCGTGATGTCCGGGGCCAGCAGCAGCGAGGAGTGCCCGCCGCTGACCAGCAGCGCCATGGTCGGCTCGGGCAGCGGGCCGTGCTCCAGCTGGTCGACGCAGATGTGCGAGGCGAGGTGGTTGACCCCGTAGAGCGGCTTGTTCAGGGCGTACGCGTACGCCTTCGCCGCCGAGACGCCGACGAGCAGCGCCCCGGCGAGCCCGGGACCGGCCGTGACCGCGATGCCGTCCAGGTCGCGGGGGGCGACCCCGGCTTCCTTCAGGGCGCGCTCGATGGTGGGAACCATCGCCTCCAGATGGGCGCGGGAGGCGATCTCCGGGACGACCCCGCCGAAGCGGGCGTGCGTGTCGACGCTGGACGCGACGGCGTCCGCGAGCAGCGTCGTACCGCGCACGACGCCGACGCCGGTCTCGTCGCAGGAGGTCTCGATACCGAGTACGAGCGGTTCGTCAGCCATCAGTCCGTCTCAGTTTCTTGTACGTGCTCATGTACGTGCACAGGCTCGTCTGCTTGTCCGTGCTCGTGTTCCTGTACGTGGAGGCGCATGACGAGCGCGTCGACGTTGCCCGGCTGGTAGTAACCGCGCCGGAAGCCGATCGGCTCGAAGCCGAAGCGCTCGTACAGCTTCTGCGCCCGGGTGTTGTCGACGCGGACTTCGAGGAGCACCGTGGCGCACTCGAAGGCGGTGGCGTGCTTCAGCAGGTCGGTGAGGAGTTCGGAGCCGAGACCGGCACCCGTGTACGCGGGCGTCACTCCGATCGTCTGGACGTCGGCCAGCTCACCGAGGGCCGCGAGACCGGCGTAGCCGACGATCCGCCCGTCGCCCGGGTCCTCGGCGACGACATAGCGGCGGGTGGCCCCCGGGCCGCGGGAGTGCGCCAGCTCGGACCAGAACATCCCGGCCGACCAGGCGTCCTCCGGGAACAGCTCGTGCTCCAGCTCCAGCACCGGATCGATGTCCCACCAGCGCATCTCGCGCAGCACAGCGGTCGCGGTCCTCACTTCGGGGTGACCACCTTGTAGTTCTTCGGGACCTGCGCGTCGGGCCTGCGGAGATAGAGCGGCTGCGGCGGCAGCAGCTCGGCCCCGGCGGCCAGCCGCTCGGCGGCGAGCGCGGCCAGCGCCCCGGCCGCCACGTGCTCGGGTCCACGGGCGTCACCGAACGCGTCCGGGTACAGCAGCGCGCCCGCCCCGACCACGGGAAGGCCCGCCAGCCGGTCGGCGATGTCGGCGGGCCGGTCGACGGCGGGTTCACCGATTCGGGTACGTCCGTCCTCGTACCGCGCCCAGTAGACCTCCTTGCGGCGCGCGTCCGTCGCCACGGCGAACGGACCCTCCAGACCGGCGAGCCCGGCGGCGTACGCGAGTCCGTCCAGCGTGCACAGTCCGTACACCGGTACGGACAGGGCGGAGCCGAAGGTCGCGGCGGTGACGAGGCCGACCCGCAGCCCGGTGTACGGGCCGGGGCCCACGCCGACGACCACACCGGTCACGGCGTCGAGTTTCACCCCGGCCTCGGCGAGGACCCGGTCGACGGCGGGCAGCAGCAGCTCCCCGTGCCTGCGGGCGTCGACCCGACCGGACTCCGCGACGACGGATCTCCCGTCGTGGAGGGCGACGGTGACGGCGGGGGTGGCGGTATCCATGGCGAGCAAGAGCACGCAAACAGCCTACGGCTCCGCCGACGGAGGCACGTCGCCCGTACGTCGTCCCGAACTGCCCCGCCCCGGCTGCTACCGTCACCGGGGATACACGGGTACGACGTAAACGCTTGTATGACATGCGGCAGTCCGCATCCGAAAGGGGAGCTCACGGTGGCAAGGGGAAGCTCGGGAATCGTGGCCGGGCTCACTGCGGCGGCTGTCGTCGCGGTCGGCTTCCTCGCCTACCAGGCATCGGCGAACGCACCGGATTCGGTGGCCGCCGTCACCCCGAAGGCTTCCTCCTCCGCCTCGGTCCACCCCTCCGCGAAGCCCAAGGCCCCGAAGAGCGACCCGCTCGTGATCCCGGCCGACTCCGGCACCGGGGCGCGCGTCGTGTACGCGCTGAAGGACCGCCGGGTGTGGCTGGTGGACGCCGGTGAGAAGGCCGGCCGGACGTTCACCGTGATGCCGAGCACCGTCAGCCCGCTCCCCGGGACCTACGGGGTCACCTCGCGCTCCGGCAGCATCCAGGGCTCGGACGGCGTGCTGATCGAGCACGTGGTGCGGTTCGCGAACGTCGGCGACGTGTCCGTGGGCTTCAGCGCGGCGCAGGACGGCACGATGGAGAGCCCGGACCCGACCACGAAGACCGGCGGCGTACGCATGAAGCGCGCGGACGGCAACGCGCTGTGGACGTTCGCGACGGTCGGCGCGAAGGTCGTCGTCGTCCCGTAACGGGAGCGCTCGTCGTCCCGTAACGGCAGCGTGAGCGGCAGCGCCTACGGCGCTACGCGGCTTCGCGCCGGACCGGCGCCGTGTCCGGCGCACCCTCGTCCGGCTCGTCCTGCGCGCACGGCGGCGTGGACACGGCGGTCGCCGCCGCGCACGAGGCCAGCAGATCCTTCATCGACAGGGCGGACGGCGTCGTTGTCGACGGTGACGGGGACGACTGCGGCCGCTCTTCACGCTCGGGCGTCGGCATGGATGCCTCCTGGGCTCCGCTGGAGGGCGTGGTTAGGTAGACCTAACCAGGTCTCCTCTCCATGTGACCACGCCCACCGTCCCCCGCGCAACAATTTACCGACGGCTTGTCGGAAAGAGTCCCCTCGGAACACCGGCCCACCGGCCGTCCTACGCCAACTCCGCCCGCAGCCCCGCCCAGCGCGCCCCGATCCCCACCAGCGTCACCTCGCGGCGCTCGTCGTCCGTGTCGCCGACCGCCCGGCCGATGAGCACCTGGAGCCGGTCGTCCGACAGCTCCTCGACCTTGCCGTCGCCCCACTCCACGACCACCACCGAATCCGGCAGGGACACATCGAGGTCGAGGTCCTCCATCTCGTCGAGCCCGCCGCCCAGGCGGTACGCGTCGACATGGACCAGTGCGGGGCCGTCGCCCAGCGGCGGGTGGACCCGGGCGATCACGAAGGTGGGGGACGTGACGGCGCCGCGCACTCCGAGCCCCTCACCGAGGCCCCGGGTCAGCGTCGTCTTTCCGGCGCCCAGTTCGCCGGTGAGCATCACCAGGTCGCCGGGGGCCAGCACGCGGGCGAGCCGGCGGCCCAGCTCCCGCATCTCTTCGGGGGACTCGACGGTCATCCGTACGGTGACGGTGACGGCTTCCACGTCCGCGGTACGGGACTCCACGTCCGCGGTGCGGGCTTCCACGTCCGCGGTACGGGCTTCCACGTGCGCGGTGCGGGACTCGGCGCCCTCGGGGACCTCAGCGGCCGGGCTGTTGTGCGGTGCTTCCATGCTCGCCCACGTTAGTCGCCGCGGGCACCGCACCGATCCGCACCAGCAGGTCCGCGAGCCGGTCGGTGACGGTCTCCGGGTGCTCCAGCATCACCAGGTGCCCCGCGTCCGGCACGATCACCAGCTCGGCGTCCGGCAGCACGTCCGCGATGGCCTCGCTGTGCGAGCTGGGCGTCACCAGGTCCTTGTCGCCCGCCAGGATCAGCACCGGGACCTCGCGGAACGCGGGCAGCGCCCCGCTCTTGTCGTGTTCGGTGAAGGCGGGATAGAACTCCGCGACCACGTCGATCGGGGTGGACTCGATCAGCCGCTCGGCGAACCGCGCCACCGCCGGGTCCACGTCCCGCGACCCGAACGAGTACCGCTTGATCAGCCCCGCGAAGAGGTCGGCCGTGGCCCGCCGCCCCCGCTCCACCAGCTCCGTCTGCGAACCGAGCGCCTTCAGCACCCCGGGCAGCACCCGGCGCACCGCGTTCACGCCCGCCACCGGCAGCCCGAAGCTCACCTCGCCGAGCTTCCCGCTCGACGTGCCGATGAACCCGACGGCGGCCACCCGGTCGCGGATCAGGGCCGGGTACTGGTCGGCGAGCGCCATCATCGTCATGCCGCCCATCGAGTGGCCGACCAGGACCAGCCGCCCCTCGGGGGCCGCCGCGTCGATGACCGCCTTCAGGTCGCGGCCGAGCTGGTCGATGCCGACCGGTACGCCGTCGGCCTGGGCCCGGCCGCGCTCGGAGCGGCCGTGGCTGCGCTGGTCCCAGTGGACCGTGCGCACCAGACCGCGCAGCGCCGCCCGCTGGAAGTGCCAGGAGTCCTGGCTGAGGCAGTAGCCGTGGCTGAAGACGACGGTGACCGGGCCGGGTGCCTTGCGTCCGAAGAGCCGTCGCCGCCGCGAACCGGTGCCGCTCCCGCCCGCCCCGGCCTCCACGGTGGGCGGCTCGATCTCGTCGACCTCGTAGTACAGCTCGGTCCCGTCGTCCGCGAGGGCCCGTCCCGGCATACCGCGCAGCGAGCCGTAGGGGCCGGTGGCGTCCAGCGCCAGCCGGGCCCTCTTGCGCATGCCGCGCCCCACGGTGAGCCGCTCGACCGCGACCCCGGCCGCCGCACCCGCGGCGAGCACTCCTATCGCGGCCCCCGCGACACCTGCCCGGCGCCAGCCTGCCGCCGCGGCCGCTGTCGCCGCCGCCACGTCCCCCGCGCTGCTCTCGCTCACCGTGCCGCGCTCCTAGTCGTTGTCGGTCGGGATCTCGTGCGGCTCGTCCTGCTCGTTCACATACACGCGGGGTACCCGGGCCCCGATCCGGGTGACGATCTCGTACGCGATCGTGTCGGCGGCCACCGCCCAGTCCTCGGCGGTCGGCTCGCCCCGGTCCCCCGGCCCGAACAGCACGGCGTCCGCACCGGTCCCGGGCCGGTCGCCGTCGAGGTCGACGACGAACTGGTCCATGGCCACGCGGCCCGCGATCGTGCGCACCTTGCCGTCGACGAGGACCGGGCCGCGGCCCGAGGCGTGGCGCGGGATGCCGTCCGCGTAGCCGACGGGGATCAGGCCGAGGGTGGTCTCGGCGGAGGTCGTGTAGAGGTGCCCGTAGCTGATGCCGTGACCGGCCGGGACCTCCTTGACCAGGGCGACGGACGCGGCGAGGGTCATCACGGGGCGCAGTCCGAAGTCGGCGGACGTGCCCAGCTCGGGGCTGGGCGAGATGCCGTACATCGCGATCCCGGTCCGGACGAGGTCGAAGCGTGCCTCGGGGAGGGTCAGGGTGGCCGGGGAGTTGGCCATGTGCCGCACCTCGGGCTCGACGCCCGCCTTCTCCGCGTACGCGACCATGTCGCGGAACACGCCGAGCTGGGCGGCGATCGAGGGGTGGCCCGGCTCGTCGGCGCAGGCGAAGTGGGACCAGAGTCCGGTGATCCCGACCAGGCCCGCCGTCTCGGCGGCGAGCGCTTCGGCGACCAGTTCGGGCCAGTCGGCGGGCTGGCAGCCGTTGCGTCCGAGGCCGGTGTCGGCCTTGAGCTGGATACGGGCCGGGCGGCCGGCCGCGGTGGCCGCGGCGACGACCTCGCGCAGCGCCCACATGCCGCTGACCGACACGTCGATGCCGGCCTCGATCGCCTCGCGCCAGGGGCCGCCCGGTGTCCACAGCCAGCACATGATCCGGCCGCCGAGCCCGGCGGCCCGCAGGGCCAGCGCCTCGTGCGGGGTCGCGGTGCCCAGCCAGGTCGCGCCCGCCTCCAGGGCGGCCTTCGCGCAGGGCACCGCACCGTGCCCGTAGGCGTCGGATTTCACCACGGCCATGAGGTGCGCTCCGCCCGCCCGCGCGCGCAGGACGCGCACGTTGGCGCGCAGGGCGGCGAGGTCGATCTCGGCACGGGCTCTCAGGGGCGCTGTCTCGTTCATCGCGCCCAGTCTCTCAGAGGCGTACGGCGGCATCCCGTCACTGCCCGTCCGCCCGCCCGGTCAACCGTCTCCCGGTCGCCCGTTCGAGTCCCGGCACCGGCGGCGGGCGGGGACTGGCACCGCCGGGGCCGCGGCAGGCCCCTGTCAGGGTGTCAGTGGTGCTTCAGAGCGTGCTCCAGCTGGTCGACCAGGACCGGGACATGGCTGGCGGGTACGTCCTTCACGGCAGTGACCAGCGTCACCGGTCCGCCCGCGCGCACCAGGGCGATCAGCCGGTCGACGGCCTCCGTGTGGGCCGGGTCGCCCAGCTCGGTGCGGTAGCGGTCGACGAAGTCGTCGTACCGGGCGCCGGACCGGTCCTGGTGGTACCAGGACCGCAGCTCGTCCGACGGGGTGATGTCCTTCAGCCACAGATCGATCGCGGCCCGCTCCTTGGACACGCCCCGCGGCCAGAGCCGGTCGACCAGGACCCTGGTGCCGTCACCGTCCCCGGGCGGGTCGTAGACCCTGCGTACCCGTACGGAATCCGCATCCGCCGAACCGCTCACCGCACCGACCGCCTCTCCGTACGCCCCCGCTCCCCCCACCCTGGAGCGGTCTCACCCGACCCGCATCTCCCACCCGGCCCGCACGACACACCGGCCCTGCACGTCTCACCCGGCCCACACGTCTCGCCCGGCCACCACGTCCCACCCGGCCCGCACGTCTCATCCCGCCCGCACGTCTCGCCAGGCGGCCGGAATCCGGTCGGCGACGTCCTGCGCGGCGACCGGCGCCCCGTCCGAGCCGTGCCGGGCCGCGAGGCCGTGCAGATACGCGCCCACCGACGCGGCGTCGCGCGGGGCGAGCCCGGCGGCGAGCAGGGACCCGGTCAGCCCGGAGAGCACATCGCCGCTGCCCGCGGTGGCGAGCCAGGAGGTACCGGTCGGGTTGACCCGTACGGGTGTGTCACGGGCCTCGGCGACCAGGGTGGTCGATCCCTTGAGCAGCACGGTGGCGCGGTAGCGGGCGGCCAGCTCCCGTACGGCGGCGAGCCGGCCCGCCTCGACCTCCTCGCGGGGTACGCCGAGCAGTGCGGCGGCCTCCCCGGCGTGCGGGGTGAGCACGGTGGCCGCGCCGCGCGTACGGACGGCGTCGGCCTCCATCAGCCGCAGCCCGTCCGCGTCGACGAGCACCGGGACGTCCGAGGCCAGCACGTCGGCGACCGCCGCCCCGGCCGCCGTACCGTCCCCGAGCCCCGGCCCCACCACCCAGGCCTGCACCCGCCCGGCCTTCGACGGCGGCCCGGCGTGCACCAGCGCCTCCGGGAAGCGGGAGATCACCGCGTCGCCGCCCGGTCCGACATACCGCACCGCCCCGGCACCGCCGCGCAGCGCACCCGCGACCGCGAGCACCGCCGCGCCCGGGTAGCGCTCCGAACCGGCGACGACACCGACGACCCCGCGCCGGTACTTGTCGCTCTCGGCCCCCGGAACCGGCAGCAGGGCCGCGACGTCCGCGTACTGCAGCGCCTCCAGGTCCGGCGGTTCGGGCAGGTCGGGCCCCAGGCCGATGTCCACGAGCCGCAGGGCGCCCGCCCGTTCGGCGGCCGGGTCGATGAGCAGCCCCGGTTTGTACGTGCCGAAGGTGACCGTCGCGTCCGCCCGCACGGCCGTCCCGTGGATCTCCCCGCTGTCGGCCTCCACCCCGCTGGGCAGGTCCACCGCGAGGACCGGGGCCCGTGACCCGGTCACCGCCCGCACCAGCGCGGCGGCCTCCGGGCGCAGCCCGCCGCGCCCGCCGATCCCGGTGATGCCGTCCACGACGAGGTCGACGGCGCCGAGTCCGTCCGGGCTGTCGAGCACCCGGCCGCCGGCCGCCTCCAGCGCGGCGAGTCCGCCCGCGTGGACCTTGTCCGGCGAGGTCAGCAGGGCCCGTACGCCCGCGCCCCGCCCGGCCAGCCGGGCCCCCGCGTACAGCGCGTCGCCGCCGTTGTCGCCGCTGCCGACCAGGAGCAGGACCCGGGAGCCGTACACCCGGCCGTTGCGCCGGAGCAGATCGCCGCAGGCCACGGCGAGCCCGGCGGCGGCCCGTTGCATCAGGGCGCCCTCCGGCAGCCGTGAGATGAGTGCCGCCTCGGCGGCCCGTACGGTCTCCACGCTGTACGCACGTCGCATACGGTCAACCCTCCGCGATCACCACGGCCGACGCCACCCCCGCGTCATGGCTGAGGGACACGTGCCAGCTCCGTACGCCGAGCTCGGCGGCGCGCGCCGCGACCGAGCCGCGCACCCGCAGCCGGGGCTGCCCGGAGTCCTCGACCCAGACCTCGGCGTCGGTCCAGTGCAGCCCGGCCGGCGCGCCGAGCGCCTTCGCCAGGGCCTCCTTGGCGGCGAATCTGGCGGCCAGCGAGGCGACGCCGCGCCGCTCCCCGCTCGGCAGCGTCAACTCCCTCTCCACGAAGAGCCGCTGAGCCATCTGGGGCGTACGCTCCAGCGCCGCGCCGAAGCGTTCGATCTCGGCCACGTCGATCCCGACCCCAATGATCACGAGCTCACCCTCGCCACTCCCCTTGTCATGCCTGTTGCCACTCCCGGCTCACTCCCCGCTCACGGCCGGCTCACCGGCCGCTCACTCCACGGTCACGGACTTCGCCAGATTGCGCGGCTGGTCCACCTCGTTGCCGCGGGCCGTCGCGAGCTCACAGGCGAAGACCTGGAGCGGCACGGTGGAGACCAGCGGCTGAAGCAGCGTAGGCGTAACGGGGATGGTGATGAGGTGGTCGGCGTACGGAGCGACGGCCTCGTCGCCCTCCTCGGCGATGACGATGGTGCGGGCGCCGCGGGCCCTGATCTCCTGGATGTTCGACACGATCTTGTCGTGCAGCAGGGAGCGGCCGCGCGGCGAGGGCACGATCACGACGACCGGCAGGTCCTCCTCGATGAGCGCGATCGGCCCGTGCTTGAGCTCACCCGCGGCGAAGCCCTCGGCGTGCATGTACGCGAGTTCCTTGAGCTTCAGCGCGCCTTCGAGGGCGACCGGGTAGCCGACGTGGCGTCCGAGGAAGAGCACGGTGTTCTTGTCGGCGAGGGACCGCGCCAGCGCGCGTACGGGCTCCATGGTCGCGAGGACCCGCTCGACCTGCTCGGAGATGGCCGAGAGCTGCCGTACGACGGTCCGGATCTCGTCGCCCCACTTCGTCCCGCGCACCTGCCCGAGGTACAGGGCGACGAGGTAGCAGGCGACGAGCTGGGTGAGGAACGCCTTGGTGGAGGCGACGGCGACCTCGGGTCCGGCGTGCGTGTAGAGGACGGCGTCGGACTCCCTGGGGATGGTCGACCCGTTCGTGTTGCAGATGGCGAGGACCTTCGCGCCCTGTTCGCGGGCGTGCCGCACGGCCATGAGGGTGTCCATGGTCTCGCCGGACTGCGAGATGGCGATGACGAGGGTGCGGTGGTCGAGGATCGGGTCGCGGTAGCGGAACTCGCTGGCCAGCTCGGTCTCGCAGGGCAGCCGGGTCCAGTGCTCGATGGCGTACTTGGCGATCATCCCGGCGTGGAACGCGGTCCCGCAGGCCACGACGACGACCTTGTCGATCTCCCGGAGCACACCGGGCGCGATGCGCACCTCGTCCAGCAGCAGGGAGCCCTCCTGGTCGATCCGCCCGAGGAGGGTGTCCGCGACGGCCTTGGGCTGCTCGGCGATCTCCTTGAGCATGAAGTAGTCGTAGCCGCCCTTCTCGGCGGCGGAGGCGTCCCAGTCCACGTGGTACTCGCGCACCTCGGCGGCCCGCCCGTCGAACCCGGTGACGACGACCCCGGCCCGGCTCAGCTCGACGACCTGGTCCTGCCCCAGCTCGATCGCGGCGCGGGTGTGCGCGATGAACGCGGCGACGTCGGAGGCGAGGAACACCTCGCCCTCGCCCACTCCCACGACGAGCGGCGAGTTGCGCCGGGCGCCCACCACCACATCGGGCTGATCGGCGTGCACGGCGACGAGGGTGAAGGCCCCCTCCAGCCTCCGGCACACCTGCCGCATCGCCTCGGCCAGCTCCCCGCACCCGGAGAACGCCTCGGCCAGCAGATGCGCCACCACCTCGGTGTCGGTCTCCGAACCCAGCGCGTGCCCGCGCCCGATGAGCTCGTGCCGGAGCGCGGCGAAGTTCTCGATGATCCCGTTGTGCACGACGGCGACCCGGCCCGCGTTGTCCAGATGCGGATGGGCGTTGATGTCGTTGGGCGCCCCATGGGTGGCCCACCGGGTGTGCCCGATGCCGGTGCGACCGGCCGGAAGGGGCCGGTCCTTCAGCTCCTTCTCCAGATTGACGAGCTTGCCCGCCTTCTTCGCGGCGGCCAGCCCGCCATCCGCGAGAACGGCGACACCCGCCGAGTCGTAGCCCCGGTATTCGAGGCGCTTGAGACCTGCGACGACGACGTCCTGCGCCGACTGTCCTCCGACGTAACCCACGATTCCGCACATATCGGCACCCTAAGGCCGTGCTCCTCCTCACGGGAGGAGGAGCACGCGGGACGGATCAGCCACCCTTCGAACGCACCGGTTCCGCACGTCCCGGACGCGCCCCGTCCGACCGTCAGGCGCGGTACTGCCGCCCGTCCGGCCCTCAGGCGCAGTACTGCGCCTCCTTGCCGATCGACCGGTACATGCAGTCCGCGTTCTCGATCAGTTGGAGCACCGCGTCCCGGTTGCGCGAGGTCTCCCGCTCGATCACCTCGTCGGGCGGGTAGAAGCCGCCGCCCCCGGCCGATCCCGGATACATCTCGAAGGTGTAGGAGAAGATCCGCTGCGAACCCCACAGCCAGTCGTCGATCGAGCCGTCGGTGATGTAGAGGTCGCTGGACTGCTCGGCGGTGTAGCCGTTGCTCGCGCCCATCTTCTTGCCGACGGCGGCGAACGCGTTGCGGTCGTCGGCCGTCATGCCGGTGGCGGTGTCGTCGTAGGTGTAGCCGAACGGCCACAGCACCAGCTGGCTGTACGTGTGGAAGTCGATGCCCGCCGTGATCTGCTGCTTCCCGCCGACCACCCGGCTGCGGACGAAGTCGGCGACGACCTTCGTCTCGGGCGCGGATTCGGCCGCGGCTCCGCGGTAGGTCTCCGACGAGGTGCTGGAGGAGGAGCCGCCGCAGCAGCCCCATTTGTAGGCCCAGTTGCGGTTGAGGTCCGTTCCCACGGCGCTGGAGCCGGAGTTGGGCTGCCGGTTCTTGCGCCAGCTGCGGTACGAGCCCGACGCGATGTCGTACTCGCCGCCGTCGGGGTTCAGGTCCGGCACGATCCACAGCTCGCGGGCGTTGACCGCCTGGGTGATCCGGGGGTCGGTGCCGTAGTCCTCACCGAGCTCGCGGAGCAGGTAGAGCGACATCTCGACGGTCAGGTGCTCGCGGGCGTGCTGGTGGGCGGTGAAGAGGACCTCGGGCTCGGCCTCGTCGGTGCCGACGTTGTCGCTGACCTTGATCGCGACGATGTCCCGGCCCTGGTAGGTCTTCCCGATCACGCGCTTGCTCATGATCGAGGGGTACGCGGCGATGCGCGCGTCGATCTCCGCGTTCATCTCGGCGTAGTTGTGGTAGCCGGAGTCGGACGGCGGAAAGTCGAGGATCCCGGCGTCACCCGGCGCGACCGGTTCGGCCCCGGGCGCGGGCAGCGCCGCCAGCACATGGCCGCGCGCCCGGAGCCTCTTGGCCTGGGCGGCGTCCGCGGTGATCACGATGCCGTGGTCGTGCACCTCGTCGATCGAGACTCCGGCGCGGGCGATCTCGGTGCGGGCGGCGGCGGTGGTGCGCCCGGTGATCTCGTACTGCGAGGTCTGCTCGTCCGCGGCGACGACCGCGCTGCGCGCCGAGGTGTCGGCACTGGCGACGGCGGTGACGGGAGCGGCGAGTCCGAGGGCGAGCAGGACGGCGAGGGTGGCGTTCCGTCTGGTTCTCGTCGGCCGGGATTTCCGTGCGTGGAGAAGTCGCATACTGGCAGTCTCCTGAGTCCGGATGGGTGGGGGGATGGACCTGCGCGACGCACACATGGTCGTGTCATGACATGACCGGGTCAAGAGGATGGTTCCGGCCAAGGGCACGACGACGGCGCACGCAGGGCGGACGCGCTCCTGCCCTGCCGAGCGCCCCGCCGCCCCCGCGCACCCCCGCACACCCATCGGTGAGCTGCTCCGCGCCCCCTACCGACCGAGCGCCCCACCGCCCCGCTCGGCCTCCGCGAGCCGCAGGCGCAGCGCGGCCTTCTCCGGCTCGGTGCCCGGCAGTCCGAGCGCTTCCCGGTACGCGGCGGCGGCCTCGCCGAAGCGCTCCAGGCGGCACAGCAGGTCGCCCCGCGCGGCCGGATACGGCGGGTACGCGCGCAGCCTCGGCTCCCCGGCGAGTGCGTCGAGCAGCGCGAGCCCCGCCTCCGGGCCGTCCCGCATCGCCACCGCCACGGCCCGGTTCAGAGCGATCACCGGGGACGGGGCGAGCGCGAGCAGCACGTCGTACAGGGCCACGATCTGCGGCCAGTCCGTGCTCGCGACGTCCGCCGCCTCGTCGTGCAGGGCGGCGACGGCGGCCTGCACCCCGTACGGCCCGGCCGGACCGCCGGTCAGCGCGTCGACCACCAGGACGCGCCCCTCCTCGATCATGTCCCGGTCCCAGCGCCCCCGGTCCTGCTCATCCAGCAGCACCGGCTCGCCGCCCGGCCCGGTGCGGGCATCGCGCCGGGCGTGGACGAGCAGCATCAGGGCGAGGAGCCCGGCGGTCTCGCGTTCGGCGGGCAGCAGTCGGCGCAGGATCCGGGCCAGCCGGATCGCCTCCTCGGCCAGGTCCGTCCGCTGGAGGCTGGGCCCGGAGCTGGCGGCGTACCCCTCGGTGAAGATCGAGTAGAGGGCCTGGAGCACCCCGGGCAGCCGCTCCGGCAGCTCGTCGGCACCGGGCACCCGGAACGGGATGCGGGCCACGCGGATCTTCTTCTTCGCCCGCACGATCCGCTGGGCCATGGTGGCGGTCGGCACCAGGAAGGCCCGTGCCACCTCCGGTGTGGTGAGTCCGGCCAGGCAGCGCAGGATCAGGGCGGTCCGGTCCTCGGCGGCGAGTGCCGGGTGGGCGCAGGTGAAGAACAGCTGCAACCGTTCGTCGGGCAGCTCACCGGTGGCACCACCGGCCGGTGCGGCGTACGCGCGCACCACCGGCCGGTGCGGCGTACGCGCGCTCCGTCTCCGCCCGTTCCGCGTCCGCGCGGAGGACGACGAACGGGACAGGGCTCGATCGACACGCCCTGAACAATTTTTCCTTGTGCGCGGGAGATGACTCAGACGACGATGACCCGGCGCCCCCGCGTGTGACCGGCCTGGCTGTCGATGTGCGCCGCCGCGGCCTCGGCGAGCGGGTACGACTTCTCGACCGGGATGTGGAGCTTTCCCCGCGAGATGAGGTCGGCGGCCACCGCGAGCGCTTCCGGCACGCTCCCGGCCACGCCGGAGAACCGGACACCGAGATCCGGCGCGCCGAGATCGGCGATGGAGATCACCTTCTGCGGATTCCCGGTCAGCTCCACGAGCTCACGGATCACGCCCGAGCCGGCCAGATCGAGCGCCGCGTCGACGGGGCCGAGTTGCCGCACCCGCTCGACCCAGCCCTCGCCGTACGTCGTGGCTACGGCACCCAGGCCGCGCAGATAGTCCTGGTTCGCGGCCCCGGCCGTGCCGATCACCGTGATGCCGCGGTCGCGGGCGATCTGCAGCACCGCCGATCCGACTCCCCCGGACGCGCCGCTGACCAGCAGCGTCTGCCCGGACCGCACACCGACCTGGCCGATGATGCGCAGCGCGGTCTCCACCACGGAGGGGTACCCGGCCGCCTCTTCGAAGGTCAGGCCCTCGGGCATACGGGCCCAGGCCGACAGCACGGCGAACTCGGCATAGGTGCTCGCCCCTTCGCCGAACACATGGTCGCCGACCGCGACCCCTTCGACGCCGTCGCCGATCTCGTCCACCACCCCTGAGGCGTCCAGCCCGACCCCGGCGGGCAGTTCGAGCGGATGGGCCGCCAGGATCTGGCCCTCACGAACCCTCCAGTCGACGGGGTTCACACCCGCCGCCCGTACGGCGATGCGTATCTGGCCGGGGCCCGCTTGGGGCTCCTCGGCGTCCACGAGTTGCAGAACGTCCGGACCGCCGAAATCGGCGAAGCTCACTTTCTTCATACGGCCGAACGTAACACTAACGGTTAGCTTTTAGAAACCGTTCCATCTTTGCATTTGATAGCGTCAGGGCATGACCGTGCAGTCCGGACGCCGCGAGCGCAAGAAGGCCGCGACCCGCCAGAAGATCGCTGACACCGCCCTGCGGCTCTTCCTGGAGCGCGGGTACGACGCCGTGGGCATCCGCGATGTGGCCGCCGAGGCCGATGTGGCCGTCACCACGCTCTTCTCCCACTTCGCCTCCAAAGAGGCCCTGGTGTTCGAGCGGGACGAGGACTTCGAGCACCGCCTCGCGCAGGCGGTCACCGACCGGGCCCCGCACGAGCCACTCATCCCCGCGCTGCGCCGCGAGATCCTGGCCCTGGTACGCCATTGCACGGCGGACGGCGCCGCCCCGATCTGGCGGATGATCGACGAATCGCCCGCCCTGCGGAAGTACGAGGAGTCGATGCGGCTGCGCCACGCGGAGTCACTGGCAACGGCCATCGCCGCCGACCTCGGCCTGCCACAGCCCACAACGGCCTGCCGCACGATCGCGAGGTTCGCGATCGACGCCCATTCGCTGGCCCGCGAGGCGGCCGATCCGGAGGCCGCGGTGGACGAGATCTTCCTGATGATCGAGGCGGCCTGGGCGGTCGCCCGCCCGTGAAGAAGGCCCGTTCACCTCGGTAACGGCAGGCCGGGCACGCGTTGACCGGTGCCGCGCCCACGGCGGCGGGGCGTCACGGCATCGGTCGCGGCGCGTGGTGCCGGGCCCGGTCGCCTCCTTCACCGCAGGTGTCAGGCGGTGCGGCGCAGGAGGAGGACATGGTCGGTGACCTCGGCGGTGCTCCCGTCCGGGCCGGTCGCGATCCGGCGGGGTGAGTCGGCCTGCTCGACCGTCCAGGTCTCCGGGGCCAGGCCGATATCCGCGGCGATCTCCCGCGGGCCGGAGTAGCGGGTGTCGGGGTCCTGGTTCCACGACCACGGCGCGGCCGAGCCGTGGTCGACGACCAGCAGCCGCCCGCCGGGGCGCAGTGCGTGCGCGGCCGAGCGCAGCGCGGTTGCCCGGTCCAGGTCGAAAGGGGTCTGCAGGTAGTGGGCGCAGATCAGGTCGAATCCGCCGGGCGGGAACGACGTGTGCACGTCGTGCCGCACGGTAATGACACGGTCGTCCAGGCCGTGTGCGCGGGCGAGGGAAGCGAGCCGTTCGACCGCCACGGCCGAGATGTCGATGGCGGTGACGTGCCAGCCCTGGCGGGCGAGCCACAGCGCGTCGCCGCCTTCACCGCATCCGAGGTCCAACGCGTCACCGGGCGGCAGGCCCGTCACCGTCTCCGTGAGGCGGGCGTTCGGCTGCGGGCCGTCGGCCGCCGGCCGGGCCGCGTAGACGCCGTCCCAGAACGCGACCGCTTCGGTGGTGCTCATCAAGACTCCCTGTGTCGGTTGGTACGTGAGTCTTGCCGGGCACCCCGCGATCCGGCACGGAAACTTGCGGTAATGGCAAGATGGCCCGATGGATGGCACGAGCGACGACGACGTGCTCGACGCGGTGGGGCCACGGCTGCGCGCACTGCGCCGTGAACGCGGCATCACCCTCGCCGACCTCGCGTCGGCCATCGGCGTCTCGGAGAGCACGCTGTCCCGGCTGGAGAACGGGCAGCGCCGGCCGAGCCTGGAACTGCTGCTGCCGCTGGCCCGCACCTATGACGTTCCGCTGGACGACCTCGTCGGCGCCCCGCGCACCGGCGATCCCCGCATGTACCTCAAGCCGGTCAGCCGGTTCGGGATGACCTTCGTGCCCCTGTCCCGGCGACCGGGCGGTGTGCACGCGTTCAAGATGATCGTCCCCGCCCGGCCGGAACCACGCGAACCGACCCCGCAGACCCACGAAGGCTTCGAATGGCTCTACGTGCTCAGCGGACGCCTACGGCTCGTGATCGGCGAGCGCGACCTGACACTGCCGCCCGGCGAGGCAGCCGAGTTCGACACGTCCGTGCCGCACTGGCTGGGCAGCGCCGACGGCGGCGCGGTCGAGCTGCTCATCCTGTTCGGCCTGCAAGGGGTACGCGCGCACGTACGCACCGACCCTCATGGGTCGTCCGGGACCGGGAGGGGGCGGTGAAGGACGGCGTCGGGGAACGTCCCATGACCGGACCCATACCCGGACCGGTGACGATCAGCGCCCGAGCAGGATGCCACGCCGTCACCCCCGTAACAGCCGCGTTCAGGGTGGCGGCGACGACGTACTCCTGACCCCGCACTCACCATCGGAGGCCATCATCAGCACCAGCCTTGAGCCGATCCTGTGGATCAGCGCCGGTACCTGTGCTCTCGGCCCCTACCGCGCCGACCTGGTCGAAACGTACTGGCGCTGGGAGCAGGACCCCGCTCTCCTGGTCGGCTACGGCCGTCAGAGCCCCGAGTCGCTCGAAGCCCGAACCGAGGGCATGACCCACCAGCTCCGCGGCGGGAACATCCGCTTCACCATTTACGACCTGAGCTCCGGCGCCCCGGCACCGGCCGGCGTCGCCACGCTGC
The DNA here is from genome assembly GCF_001905125.1 of Streptomyces sp. TSRI0281. GTDB lineage: Bacteria > Actinomycetota > Actinomycetes > Streptomycetales > Streptomycetaceae > Streptomyces. Next base: position 692,446 of record NZ_LWLE01000001.1, read on the forward strand.
TGCCGGACCACTCCGTGCGGACCGCCGAGTACGTGATCATGCTCGCCGCCGAAGCTCGCGGCCGTGGGCTCGGCACCCAGGCCACGCGGCTCACCCTCGACTACGCCTTCCACATCACCAACCTGCGCATGGTCTGGCTCAAGGTCCTCGCCCCGAACTCCGCGGGCATCCGTGCCTACGAGAAGGCCGGATTCCGCACTGCGGGGACCTTGCGCGAGGCCGGGTACTGGCTCGGCGAGGTCTGCGACGAAGTCATGATGGACGCCCTCGCCAAGGACCACACGGGCCCGTCGGCCGTGCGTGCGGCGTTGGGGCAGGACCACTGAACGGCTCCGACGCGTTGGCGCGGGAAGTCGACCGCCCCGGCGGGTGTCGCGCGGCCCCAAGTTCCCCCGGAACAACGGCCCTTCCGGCGGCACCAGGAAGCGAGCATCCGCTCACGCGCTGAGCGGGTCCGGTTCACGTAAGGCTTCGGCCCAGTAGCCCCGGCAGTCGCGGCAGGGGCCCGCGACCGGTGAGCGGAAGGCCCGGTCGCAGTCGTCGCAGTTCTGCATCGGGACGACCGGCGGCGCCGTCGGCAGCAGGGGTGGCAGCAGGGCGATGAGCCGGTGCCGGAGGAGTTTCGCCGGGTGCTTGAGCGGGACGGGGAGGTCACCGGTCAGGGCGGCGCGGAGGGTGGCCGGGGTGGCGCCGCGTTCGAGCCAGGCGGCGGCACCGGGCGTGAGCTCCTGAACGTCGCGCTCGGAGAGGACCAGCTGAGCCACCGTACGCGGAAGACCGGCGAGGAGATCGGCAGCCGCCCGGTGCAACTGGGGCGTCAGGGCCTGCGGTACGGGGAGCGGCGGGGGCGGCGGTTTGGGCGCGGTGGGCGGCGGTACGAGGCGTGACGCGGGGGCGGGCTTCCGTACGGACGTCGGCGCGGGGGCGGACTCTCGTACGGACGTCGGCGCGGGCGCCGCAGCAGGCCGGGGCGTCGGCGCGGGGGCGGGCTCTCGTACGGACGTTGGCGCGGGAGTCGGCTCCCGTACGGGCGTCGGGGCGGGCGCCGCAGCGGGCCGGGGCGGCGATGCTCGCTTCGGCGCCTTCGGAGATCCCGGACCGCTGGTGTTCCTCGGGTTCTTCGGGGCTTCCTGCGGGCGTCGGTCGTGCTCCGGCAGGTTGTAGGACTCCGTACGCGTCGCGATGCGGCCGTCGCGAAGGTGGAAGCGGACCCGCCGCAGGAAGCCATGAACCTCCAGCTCGCGCAGCGCGGCGGCGATGCACGTCTCGCCCTCCTTGAAACGCTCGGCGAGCACCTTGATGCCGACCTTCGTTCCGGCGGGCAGCGACTGGATGTACGTGCTGAGGCCGATCGCGACCAGCGACAGATCGCCGTGCTGGGAAAGGGCGTTGGAGATGATCGTGAAGCGCTCGGTGAGCCGGACGTTGAGGTGCACGACACCGGATGACGGGGCAGGCGGGGGCACGCTAATCTGCTGGGTATCCATCGGGAAGCTCCTACTTCCTCGGCGGCCAGACCCTCGATCGGGATTGCAGCCCGGTCGGGGGTCGTCGCATGTCTGGGGTGGTGAGCGTGAGCATATGCCAGCCAACCAGCCCGAAATCCAGTCCAGTTGGCAAACCTCACCCGTGTGAGTGACGCCCCGCAGATGACCGGGGACAGGGGTGGGGAAGGGTTCTTTCTTCTCGGTCCTTGAAAAGCTTTTACGTCGTGACCCACCGGGACCCGCTCCACCGCGACGCCCCGCCCCACGACACGGCACACCGGGTCGCGGCCGGTCACGATCCGGTGCCGCTCGGTGCACCGGATTCCGGGTTCGCCCCCTGCCTCCCCCACGGAAGTGCGTACGTCCAAGGAAGTTGAAACCGCGCCTAGTTCAAGGTGCGGAGACGGGCCCACGGTGGTGTGATGGTGAGAGGAATGTTGAACCAAACCAACGCACGGCGGAGATGGTCATCATGGCCTCCTTCAAGCTCGGAGATCCGGTTGAACAGGAACGAAGGGGACTGACGAAGTTCTCTTCCGCGGCTGCGGCGGCAGCGCCCCCGGTCGTCCTGCGGGTCCAGCCCGAGTCCTATATCTACCTGCAGACCCCGGAGGAGTTGCGGGCGTGGGAAGAAGGGGTTCGGGCCACGACCGGCCTCAGGATCGATGCCAGCTACATGGCGGGCTCGGCGTCCGAGTCCTGCTCGTGCGGTTGCACCGATGACTGCTGCGTGGACTGTCCCGAATAATGATCCTCACCGTATCGATCGAGGATGATCTCCACACACTCGCCATCCGCGAGGCCGCGGCCCGCCGCCACTACGGCCCGTTCCATGTCGTCGAATGCGACCGGATCAGCGGTCGGCCCAGCCTCAGTTGGAGTTCGCACCGGGACTCGCCCGCCACGGTTCTGACCTCCGAGGGGATCGCGGTACCGCTGGAGGACGTCTCGGCGCTGTGGTGGCGGCGGATGAGGGCGAACCAGCAGAACTCCGCGGATGCGGCGAACGACCACGAGCGGCGGCTGGTCAACAACGACTGCCGCGGAGCGCTCGGAGGCATGTTGGCGGCCGCTTTCGCAGGCCGGTGGGTGTCGTCCCCGGAGGCGACCGACCGTGCGGCGGACAAGCTGTACCAGCTCGCCGTCGCACGGGAGGAAGGCTTCCGGGTACCGCGCACCCTGGTGTCGCAGTCGCGCCAGGAGGTCATCGATTTCGTCCGCCGCACCGGCCGGGTCATCGTGAAGCCGGTGCTGGGGGCGAGCGGACCGCTGATGTTCACTCAGTACCTCGACGACCCGTCCTCGATCCCCGAGGAGTCCTTCCGGGTGTGCCCCGCCGTCTACCAGGAGTACATCCCCGGCAGGCATCACATCAGGCTCAACTGCTTCGGCGAGGACATGTGCGCGGCCCTCATCGAAACGGGCCGGCTCGACTGGCGCCCCGACCTGAACGTCCCCATCTCGAAGTGGGAGGTTCCGGAACCACTCGCCCGGCAGGTCACATCAGTCCTGCGTCGGCTCAGCCTGCGCATGGGGATCATCGACATCAAGCTGATGCCGGACGGCGAACCGGTATGGCTGGAGGTCAACCCCCAGGGGCAGTTCCTGTTCCTGGAACCCCTCCTGGGCGAACCACTGGCCGACCGCTTCCTGGACTTCCTCATCTCGGAGGCCGCCGACGCCTAGCGTCTGTGGTGAAAGTGCTGGTCACAGCCACTCGTTGAGGACTGCGACCAGCACGGTCGCCCCGTAGCGGACCGCGAGCCCGTCCTACCTCGTGGCCCCGGCCCGGTGTCACTTGAGGCGGTGATCCGGCACCCGACCGCGTGCCGCTGCTGGTAGTCGTCCTTGTCGAACTCGGGCGGCCGTCCGCCTCGCGATCCGCGCTTGAGGCGGTTGCGGACGCGGTCCGTCAGGACCCTGATCCGCTTGCTTGGAGTGCACTCCAGGGACATAGCGTTGAGACAGCTGAACCGAACACCCAATGCGTCGACGCATCATTGCGCACGACCAACTGGAATGGCGGAAAGTGGTAGACAACCAATTCACCACGCATGCAGAACTCTTCGATCTGCGTGGAAAGCGCGCGCTCGTCACCGGTGGCACCCGAGGCATCGGAATGATGATCGCGCGTGGCCTTCTCCAGGCGGGCGTCCGCCTGGTCATCAGCTCACGCAACGCGGAAGCCTGCGCTCAGGCGCAGGAACAGCTGTCCAAGTTCGGTGAGGTGCGGGCCATCCCCGCCGACCTGTCCCGCCACGACGAGTGTCGGCGACTGTCCGACCTCGTCACCGCCGACTCGGAGCGTCTCGACATCCTCGTCAACAACGCGGGCGCCATGTGGGACGAGCCGCTGGCGACGTTCCCGGACGCGGCCTGGGACACGGTCGTCGACCTCAACCTGAAGTCGCCGTTCTGGCTGGTCCAGGCGCTGCTGCCCGCACTTCGCAGGGCGGGCACCGCCGACGATCCCGCGCGGATCATCAACATCGGCAGCATCGCCGCCATCCACATCCCCCAGCGGCCCAACTACTCGTACTCCAGCAGCAAGGCCGCACTGCATCAACTCACCAGAGTGCTCGCCAAGGAACTGGGACCGCAGCACGTCACCGTGAACGCCGTGGCGCCAGGACCGTTCCCGTCGGCGATGATGGCCGCAACCCTCGATGAGTTCGGCGAGGCGATCGCGGCGTCGGCCCCACTACGCCGGATCGGCCGCGACGACGACATGGCGGGTGTCGCCGTGTTCCTCGCCAGCCGGGCAGGCGCATACCTCACAGGCACCGTGATCCCCGTCGACGGCGGCATTGCCACAACCGCGTAGGCCGCCCAGGGTCTGTTGGCGAAAGTTGATCCTGATCGTTAGGGCCTGATCACCTGGGACGTGAACATCGGCTCCACGGTCTGCCGGGCCCACCAGCACGCGGCCGGGGCGGCGAAAAGGGGGATCTCCAGAAGGAACCGTCCGGCGGGACCACCGTCGAGCCGGCCGACCACGGGCTCGGACGCTCCCGGGGCGGCCTGACCAGGCTCACGGTCCGCTACGAGGCGACCGTGCTGATCACAGTCCTCAAAGAGTGGCTGTGGCCAGCACTTTCACCACAGACCCCAGACGGCCGGGAATTGGCGGGCGATCTAGGCCGTGTATCGAAAGTTGGGTGTTCACAAGTGACCCGGTTGACGTTTGACCAGAGTTGCGAGGCCCTCGATGAGGGGGGCGGGGTCGAGGTCTGGGTCGAGCGTGCGCTGGAGCAGGAAGCCGTCCATCGCTGCGGTGAGGGTCACTGCTGCGGCGAGCGGCCGGGCAACTCCTTGTTCGGCGAACCAGTCATGCAGTCGTTGTCGGAGCTGGAACAGGGAAGCGGCGATGTCGGTGCGCAGTTGAGCGTCCCGGTTTGCCGCTACAAGGGATTCGTACAGCAGTAGCAGTTCCGGGTCGCGTGAGTCGCTGGCGCACAGCGAGCGGAGGATCAGTTCAACGGCCACTGTCGGGTCCTGTTGTGACAGGGCCCCGTTGATGCGGTCAAGGAAGAACATTCGGATCTTGCCTGCTGCGGCGATGCGCCGGAGTTCGCTGATGCTTCCTACGTGGTAGTGGATCACGCCGGTGTTCACGCCTGCGCGCTCCGCGACACGTCTGCTGGTCACACCGCCCCAGCCCACCTCGGGGATGAGGGAGGCTGCGGCCTCGATGATCTTCTCCCGGGTGCTCGCTCCGGCGGGGGGGACGGCGTTCACAGTCGAATTCCCTGGATCGCGATCACGGCGCCCACGCCGGCCGAGGCCAGTGCGATGGCTTCGAGAACGAGCAGTTGGACCGGGAGCCGGTCGGGCACGACGGGGAACACCGCGCCGAGGTCGGCCGCGAAGACCACGGCGTAGCCCAGGCTCAGGACCAGCGCCGCCACGAACACCCAGCCCTGGCCCGCCATCGCGAACCCGGCCACCACGAAACTCGCCAGCCCGAGGGAGGTGAGGTAGGCATTGAACCCGTTGTACTGCCAGCGGGGGAGCGAGGAGAAATCCCTCGTGTCGACGAGCTTCCCCGGGACCATAGGGATCAGCAGGAGTGCCTCCCAGACCAGGAATGCCCCGGTCAAGGTCGTCAGTAGGGAATGTTCCATCACGTTCTCCAGGGGCGTAGAGGTCGGTCAATCCACTCGTCTTGGACGATAGTCCTGGACACTCGTCCAAATCAAGTCGGTTGGGACCTGGTTCACCTGCCCCTGGGTAGTCCGAAGGCGGAAATCGTCACGCATACCGGTCACAGCCAGGTTTTTGCCGGAGGCGTACGCCTTGTCAGCACGCACCCGATCGGGGCGGACACGTGGCCGGCCCGGCCCGATGCGGGGCACGCGAACCTTTGCCAGTACGGGTTCGAACTGCGGCGAGTCTCCGCGCTGTCCTGCAGTGATCACGATCGACATGGGCTTCTGACCCTGCTCGACGGCCAGGTGGAGCTTGGTGGTGAACCCGCCGCGCGACCTTCCCAGCCCATGATCACGAGGCTCGGTGAAGATGCCGCCCGCTGGTTCCTTCTGCAGGTCGCCCTGCTTGCGGGCCCCGGCCGCGTGCTGGTGGGCGCGGCAGAGCGTGGAGTCGACGCTCAAGTCCCACGTGATCACACCCTTCGCGTCGGCCAGGGACTGGAGCCGGGTGAGAATCCGCTGCCAGGTGCCGTTTCGCTGCCACCGGCGGAACAGGTCGTAGATCCGGCCCCACGGTCCGTACTTCACGGGGACGTCCCGCCACGGAACGCCTGTCCGGACCCGGAACCGTATGCCGTCGATCAACTGCCGCCGAGGCCAGACGGGCGGCCGCCCCGCCCTGGCACCCTTCGGCAACAACGGCTCCAGCGCCGCCCACTGCTCGTCCGTGAGATCTCCCCGACCCATGAACCTTGATCATTCACAGCCCAAGATCCACTTTCGGCGCACGGCCTAGACGCCGGTCTGTCCGTCGACGAGTTCACGCACCACATCGAGGTGACCGTTGTGGCGGGAAATCTCCTCGATGAGGTGGAGGACCACCCAGCGCAGGTCCACATGGCGGCCGTCGCCGATGGGACGCTCGGCCGTCGAGTCCAGGTCACGGTCGGCCACCAGGCGGCGGTAGCGGGCGCTCTGTTCCTCGTACTCGGCGAGAAGCCGAGGCAGTGGGACGTCGACCGCTGTCCGCATCTCGGGGTCGGGGTCGTCGTCGGTCGCCGTCGTGAGCGGACCCTCGGGCTCCTCACCGAGGAACATCACCTGGATCCAGTGATGTTCGACCCATCGCAGATGGCTGATCAGCCCGCACATCGTCATCAACGGTGAATTCGGGAGCGGCGCCCTGCGGGCATCTTCCTCGGACACGCCCTCACACTTGGCCCGCGCCGTGTCACGGGCGTAGTCCAGAAAGGTGGCCAGCTGCGTACGTTCGTCCCACGTGGGGGGTGTATCGGTTCGTTGTGTCATCGCGGGTGAGGCTCCCACAGCTCGGACGCGGTGTCGCGTGATTTCGAAGCCGCGCGGGCGAGCGGGCAACCACCGCCTTGCGTCGGCGCGGCCTGCAAGGTCCGCCGCACAGATCCTGGCGACCCAGAGATCATTCAAATTGCGGGTGGGTTGTCTGCCGGCCGGTCAGGAGTCCGGAGACGGCTCGGACGTTATCGGGCAGGTCCCACCGAACCCCGCGCGGACGCCGCCGTGCACCTGCGGTTCGAGAGCCTGTCCCGGAGCGGCCGGACCACCGCGTCCACGAGCCCGGGTTTCCGGTTCGATCGTGCGAGCGGTCGCCGCGGCGCCTTTACCACCCGGCCGTCATCCGGATGCGTACGCCGGAGGGTGGGAGGGCACTGAGCGTGGGGCGTGTCACGTCCGGCCGCTGGGACGAATCCTTATTTTCCTGGCATGAGCCAGAGACATTTCCGCGGTCCGACCACGAGACGCAGGCAGAAAAATCGGCTGGGGCGGTGGGCTGCGGGCGGGCTCGGTGTTCTCGCCGTGGTGGCAGCGGGGCTGGGCCTGCCGGGGCAGACGGCCGCCGCGCAGGCCGTGGGCGTACCGCTGGTGGACGAGACGTTCACCGGGGCGGATGCGATGGCGGGGTTCGAGGCGTTCGGGCCTGCCTGTCTGACGGGTGCGCCCGAGGCTCCGGCGCCCGGTCCCGGTACCCACCCGTTGACCGGCTGCCCGGCCGGTGCGACCGGCCCGGTTCCACCGAACAATGCCGCACCCAACGGCTACCTGCGGCTGACCGACGCGTCCAACGACCAGTCCGCCGCGGTCCTCTACAACCACGCCCTCCCGGCGAACCAGGGCCTGGTCACCACCTTCGACCAGTGGCAGTACGGAGGTACGACCAACCCTCCGGCCGACGGCATCTCGTTCTTCCTCATCGACGGCGCCGCGTCACTGACCGCGCCCGGGGCCTTCGGCGGCAGCCTCGGCTACGCGCAGAAGCTCCCCGACGACAACCCGAACGCGACATTCCTGCCGGGCGTCAACCGCGGCTACCTGGGGGTCGGCCTGGACGTGCTCGGCAACTACTTCGGTGACTGGGAGCACCGCGGCAACGGCTGCGCCACCCGTTCCCCGGCCGGTACGTCCTTCCGTATCCCGGCGCCCGGCGCGAACATGGTGACGCTGCGTGGACCGGGCGACGGCACCGAGGGCTACTGCTTCCTCGACGCGACGACGAGCAACTTCTCGACGACGGGGCCCTGGCCCTCCACGCTGCCGGGGCAGCTGCACGGGCCGACCACCTCGGTGCCGCCGGGCTCCACCCCGCAGGAGGCCGAAGCGCTGCTGGAGCCGTCGCGCCGTACGGTGACCGTCGAGGTCTCCCCCTCGCCCGACCCGGTGGTCACGGTCTCGATCGACTTCCATGACGGCAACGGCACCCAGCAGGTGCTGTCGACTCCGGCGCCCCAGCCTGTGCCCGCGTCCTACAAGTTCGGCTTCGCCGCGTCGACCGGACTGTTCACCGATGTCCACCTCATCCGGAACGTCAGCGTCCACCCGGCAGCCGCGCTGCCCCAGCTCAACCTGGTCAAGCAGGTTTCCCAGGAGCCGCCACTGCCGACCCCGCTGACGCCGGGCACACAGGTGCCCTATGAGTACGTGGTGACCAACAGCGGGAACGTCCCGCTGACGGATGTGGCCGTGACCGACGACAAGGTCACCGGCATCACCTGTCCGCAGACCAGCCTCGCGGTCGGCGCGACGATGACCTGCACCGGTACCTACACCGTCACCGAAGCCGACGGAACAGCCGGCTCGGTCACCAACACTGCCACCGCGCATGGGGATGCGGGCGGGACCCCGGTCGTTTCGCCGCCCGACGACGTGACCCTTCCGGTGCAGTCGGGGCCGGGGATCCGGCTGGAGAAGTCCGCCGACGACACCCGCGTGTACCGGGCCGGCGACGAGGTGACGTACACCTACACCGTCACCAACACCGGCCCCCAGGAGCTCACGGGCGTCGGCGTCACCGACGACCGCGTGACCGGGGTGACCTGCCAGGCAACCACCCTCGCCCCGACCGGTCAGCCCGGCGACAGCACCACCTGCACCGGCACGTACACGATCACCGACGCGGACGCCGAGCAGGGGTCGGTCACCAATACCGCCACCGCGCAGGGGCAGTCCGCAGGCACCTCGGTGGTGTCGCCGCCCGACGACGTCACCCTCATCGTCAGCTCCGAACTGGGGCTGCGACTGGAGAAGTCGGCCGATGACAGCCGCGTGTACCGGGCCGGTGACGTGGTGACGTACACCTACACCGTCACCAACACCGGAAACGCGACCCTGACGGGCGTCGGGGTCACCGACGATCTCGTGCCCGACGTGACCTGCGGGGCGACCACGCTGGCCCCGGGCGCGACCACCACCTGCACCGGCACATACACCGTCACCGCAGCGGATGCCGCGCGAGGAACGATCGTGAACGTGGCCGCCGCGCACGGGCAGTCCGGCTCCACGCCGGTCGTGTCACCGCCCGACGACGTCACCCTGCGGGCCGGAGGCGAGCCGGGGCTGCGGCTGACGAAGACGGTGGACGACTCACGCACCTACAAGGTGGGCGACGTGGTCACGTACACGTACACCGTCACCAACACCGGACCCCAGGAGCTCACGGGCGTCGGCGTCACCGACAACCGGGTGACCGCGGTGGCCTGCCGGGCAACCACCTTGGCCCCGGCCGGTCAGCCCGGCGACAGCACCACCTGCACCGGCACCTACCGGGTCACCCGCGCCGACGCCGAGCGCGGCACGGTCACCAATGTCGCGGTGGCGACGGCCGAGGACGGCACCGTCCGGTCGAACCAGGCCCAGGCCCGCATCACTGTCGAAAAGAAGCCGTGCCACGGCAAGCACTGCAAGCCGAGGCCGTGCCACAACAAGCATGAGAAGCACTGCAAGCCGAAGCCCTGTCAAGGGAAGAACATCTGCCGCTCGACGTGACACGACCCGCACATGAGTGAAGGATCCACGGGCACCCGCCACCACCCGGTGGCGGGTGCCCGCCCGTCTGCTGCTGGCAGGGACAGTCCTGGGTGGTCAGGTGCGGAAGTCCCGCAGGGAGCTCACACCGGACCGTCGCCGGGTCGGCCGTGCGCGTGGGGAGACCTCGGACGGGGAGGGCGGGAGCAGACCGTACGAGCCCGGGGCGGTTTCGCAACTCGCCCAACCCGTAAGGCCCTTCTCATGCCACGGCCGGACCGGGACCACTCGTACGTGGCCCGGCCCCGTCAGGAGGTTCCGGTTTCCTCGATGTTGGCCGCCATCCTGCGCAGGACCTTGAGCGCGGCCACGTACGCCTCGCCGCTGACGCCCTCGTGGACCACGGCGCGCACATCGGTCACCAGCTCGCGCAGCCGCACCCTGGCAGCCTCCCCGGCCTCGGTGGGGTGCAGGCCACCGCCGTTCTCGCTGTACGAGGACGTGAACCAACGGGGCATTCGGTCGTCACGGGTCCGGCTGCGCCATGGGTGTCCGAGCCGGCACCTGACCGGTGGGATGGCATCGACCAACGGTATGAGCGGGGTGACGTCGTTCACGGTTGCCGCCGGTGAGGATCACGGCGAGCGGTGCGCCGTGCCCGTCTGCGGTCCGGTGGTGTTTCGATCCGGTTCGGCACGATCGATCGGACCGGGTCCCGCCAGTTACCTATGCGTCCGTCTGCCGCATATGAGCGGATCTGCGGTCAGGGCAGGGTCAGGATGCGGGGGCCGTCCTCGGTGATGGCGATGGTGTGTTCGATGTGGGCGGCTCGGCTGCCGTCGATCGTGCGCAGGGTCCATCCATCGGGGTCGGTGTAGTAGTCGTTGTGCCCTCCGGCCATGAGCATGGGCTCGATGGCGAGCGTGAGGCCGTGGCGCAGGGGGAAGCCGCGGCCGGGTCGTCCGTGGTTGGGGACGTGGGGATCTTCGTGCATCGTGCGGCCGATGCCGTGGCCGCCGAAGTCGGACGGCATCCCGCAGCCGGCCTTGCGGGCGACCGCACCGATGGCGTGGGAGATGTCTCCGATCCGGTGGCCGGTGGCGGCGGCGGCGATGCCCGCGTCCAGGGCCCGTTGGGTGGCGGCGATGAGTTCGAGGTCGGCGGGGCGAGGGGTGCCGACGATGAAGCTGATCGCGGCGTCCCCGGTCCAGCCGTCGAGTTCGGCTCCGCAGTCGAGGCCGACCAGGTCGCCGTCGCGCAGGCGGTAGTCGCCGGGGATGCCGTGCGCGACGGCATCGTTCACGGACACGCAGAGCACTGCGGGGAAGGGGGTGGAGGCGAAGGACGGTTGGTATCCCAGGAACGGAGAGCGCGCTCCGGCCTTGGTGAGAACGGTGCGGGCCGCCTCGTCGAGCTCGCGCAGGCGGACTCCCACGGCTGCCGCCGCGCGACCGGCCGCCAGTGCGTGGGCCACGACGCGTCCCGCTTCCCGCATCGCTTCCAGTGCCGTGTCGGTCTTGATCTCCACCATGTGCTGTGACTCCCTGCCATGCGACGCTACCCAATACTTATACCGGTATTAGTATCACGGTCATGGTGAGAGTTCCTTTGAGCCCGCAGGAGCGTCGACGTGGGCAGCGGTTCGGGGCCCTGCTCCGCGAGGCCCGCGGTGACCGCAGCATGGTGGACGTGGCAGCGGCGGCCGGGGTGTCCGCGGAAACCCTCCGCAAGATCGAGACCGGCCGGGCCCCGACCCCGGCCTTCTTCACCGTGGCGGCCCTGGCCCACGCGCTGGGCCTGTCACTGGACGGCCTGGCCGTCGCCTGCGCGGAAGACGCCGAAGGCGGTGAGGGCGGTGAGCAGGCGACGGCGGCGTGACCCGCCCCGCGCCGGCTGGCGGCGGGAGCAGAAGCCCCTGACGCACCACGGCACGGCAGAAACACTCGTGCCCGCACCGCCCCCAGAGCAGCGCGAAGCCCCACCATGCGGCGCACGGTGGGGCCACCTTCGATCGGTATGCGCTGCTCAGTTGGCCAGTTGACCTGTTGGTCAGACGGCGCCGAACGCTCCGGCCTTGACGCCCGCCACGAAGCCGACGAACGCATCGGCGCGAAGGTTCAGGGTGGGACCGCGCAGATCCTTGGAGTCACGTACGGGGACCATGCCGCGCGAGGCGGCGAGGTTGGCAGCGACCTCGACGCAGTCGCCGCCGTTGTTGCTGTACGAGGACGTGAACCAGCAGGGGGATTCGGTCGTCACGGAGTGCCCTTTCCTGGCCGACTGATCATGGCAACGGCCGACGCCCGGGACAGCGGCTTCGACCCGCCTCTGACAGTAGGCCGTCAACACGGGCGGAAGTGAGGCGCTTTCCCGTCCAGGAGACTCGTCCGAACCCGCCCTTTCCTGGCTCAGCGAAGTCAGTGGGGGTCGGGCCGGCACAGCGCTCCACTTGGTCATTCGGAGACACGGCCGTCTCGGCGGGCCCCACGGCTGCGTCAGCCCGGCTTGACCGCCAGCGTCGCAAAGTAGTGCGACATGTAGGGAGCGGATGCGTTGGAGTGGTGCGGCGCTTCCGCGAAGCCGGTGAGGACGAACCCTGCGGCGAGTTGCCCGCCGATCTGGTCGGTGAGGGTGTGGCTGTATTCAAGAGGGGCATCCGCGCCGAACTTCGTGGCGCGTTCCTCGGCGGAGTAGTGCGTGACATCGCTGTAGGGCAGCTTGTGCACGACGATCAGCTCGCCGCGCTCGTCGAGCGCCTCGTGGTCGAACAAGTACGCATCAGGGTTGAGGAAGCCCGCGAGCAGAGTTCCGCCCGGTCGCAGGACGCGGAAGCACTCACGCCACACCGCTGCCACGTCGGGTACGAACAGGTTGGAGACCGGATGGAATACGACGTCGAATGTTGCGTCGCCGAAGTCGCTGAGGTCGAGCATGTCGCCCAGGACGGTGCGCAGCTCCAGTCCGTCGCGCGCCGCCACCATCCGGTCCTGGCCGAGCTGGCGGGGTGAGTTGTCGAAGACGGTGACCCGCGCCCCTGCGGCGGCGAGGATCGGACCCTGCTGGCCACCGCCGGAGGCCAGGCACAACACGTCCCTGCCGGTCAGGTCCGTCGGCAGCCAGGAGCGGTCGACCGGCTCATGCCCGACGAGAACAATCGACCAGTCGCCCCTGCGGGCGCGCTCGACATCCTCAGCACTCACCGGCACCGACCACTCGTTGCCCTCTTGGACACACTTGTCCCAGGCTGCCCGATTGTGGGCAACGGGGTCGACACCCATGTCCTGCACGTTTAACTCCCTGCTACAGCCAAGCGGACACCTGCGGTACTGACAGTTCGGTGCCACTAGCCAACACGATTGCAGGGTGTGGGCTCAACGAGATTAGCGGGCATCGAGGTGTCCACGGGCTCGACGGGTGGTCGCGCAGCGGGAGCGCAAGCGGCTGGTTGCCGGGGGTGCGGAAGCCTCCTGCTCACCACGGTGCACATCCTCATCGGCCTGATCTGGTCGGCCGTCCTCATCGGTTTCGCCCACGTGCTGCACGGCCGGCTCCGCAAGCCCCAGGCCCGCCGCCTGCTCGACCGGATCACCGGCACCGTCATCGCCGCATTCGGTATCCGACTGGCTCTCGGCGACTGAACACCCGGCCCGCCACGGTCCCGTCAGGAGCCTCCGGCTTCCTCGACGTTGGCCACCATCCTGCGCAGGACCTTGAGCGCGGCCACGTACTCCTCGTCGCTGATGCCCTCGTGGACCACGGCGCGCACATCGGTCACCAGCTCGCGCAGCCGCACCCTGGCGGCCTCCCCGGCCTCGGTGAGGTGCAGGCGGTGCCCGGCGTCGAACCGCAGCCAGCCACGGTGGACCAACTGGTCGACGACCCGCCCCATCTCGTGCGGCCCGTCCGCGAGGGGCGTCAGCTGGATGACGACCTCCTCACGACTCGGCGCCGCGGAACCGCCGTTCAGACGGTTCAACACCCAGTACTGCGGCTGCGTCACGTCGATCCTGGCCATCGCATCACGCAGATGCCGGGTGACGACCCCATGAGCGAGGCCGCTCCAGTACCCGACGGGCTGCGTGGCCAGCAGGTCGTCCGTGGCGGCAGGATCGGCCGGTGCCTGATCGGTGGCGGTGTCGGTCGGCGGTTTCATGATCCGACGCTATATCCCCCACGCGCGTGGGGGCGAGGCGATGCGGCACGTGACGGTGTCGGGCCGGGACAGCACGAAGCCCCACCATGCGGCGCACGACGGGGCTGTCCGGCTCGGTGAGGAACCGGGTGTTCAGACGGTGCCGAACTCTCCGGCCTTGACGCCCGCCACGAAGGAAGCGAACGCATCGGCGCGAAGGTCCAGGGTGGGACCGCTCAGATCCTTGGAGTCACGTACGGGGACCATGCCGCGCGAGGCGGCGAGGTTGGCAGCGACCTCGACGCAGTTGCCGCCATTGTTGCTGTAGGAGGACGTGAACCATTGGGGGGATTCGGTCGTCACGGGGTGCCCTTTCGTAACTGGCTGATCATGGCGACGGTCGCCGCCTGGGACAGCGCTTCGGCCTGTAGCTGATGGTAGGCCGTCAACATGGGCAGCACGGACGTACTTTCGCGGTCCAGGTGACCCTGCGCTTGGGACTCGGCATAGCAGATCACGGACCGATCAGACAGCGTCAGGAGATTGACCGGCAGGTCGAACGTGCGGCGCTCGCCTATCTCGTACGGTGCCACCTGAAGCATCGTGTTCGGCAGTTCGGCGAACTCGATCAGGCGCGCCAACTGGGCATCCATGATGGTGGTCCCGCCGACGGGCCGACGGATGCAGCTTTCGTCGATGGTCACGAACACCATGGGAGGGCGGCTCCGCACCAACGCCGCCTGTCGCTCCGCCAGGAACGAAACTCGCTCGGCGGCCTGCTCGGGCGTGACCGCTCCCCGGCGCACGGCACTGTCAGCCAACACCTTTGCGTACTCGGGTGTCTGCAACAGCCCGGGAATGATGCCGATTTCATACAGCCGGATCTCTACCGCCCGGCCTTCGTACCCCACGTACTCCGGGAAGCCTTCCAGCAGGCTGCCATGGCTGATCTCACGCCACTCGCGCTCGAACGAATCGGCTGTTCCTTCGGTCCCGAGTGCGGCATCAACACCGATCGAGAACCTGCGGGTTGGCGGTTTGCGGCCGTTCTCGACCCCGGAGACGTGCCGCCCGGTGTAGCCGATCCGTACACCGAGGTCGTCCTGCTTCCAGCCGCGCGCCTCTCGTGCGCTGCGTAATCGGGCGCCGTACGCCGCCTCCGGTGACGACTCCGGGTTCAACTCCTTGATGTTTACCAATGTGTTCTCCGTTTCTGCCACGTTGAATAAGGGCCGACCCTAGGTCACGCTCATCCCACCTGGTAGCGAAATGACCACGGAGAGGAACGATCGTGTCTACGAAAAACGGTTCTCCGAACGGACGTGCCCCCCACGTTCCGGCCCCCGGCACCCTCGTACGGCCGTTCGTCCACGACGACTTGCCCGCGCCGGAGCCGTGCCGGGGCTGCCAGGAGATCGACCACGCCGAGGCCGTAGCCGGTGCCGAACGCGACACCGCCAAGCAGGCCGCCTGCCGGCCCTCGCGCCGGCGCCACGAGGCTGCCGAGCACGGCGCGCCGTCATGACGTCGAGGTTCCTGGCGGTCCGGCTCGCCCTCACCATCGGGGCCACCGGAATCCTCCTGCGCCGGTACCTCCCCCGGATCATGCGGGCACTCGCCCCACAACCACCCCAGCCACCACCGCTGTTCGCCGAGCTGCAACGCATCGAGACCGACCCCGCGTACCGGGCCCTGTTCCTCACCGGACTGGACACAGCGATCGCCCGGCGCGAAGCGGAACGCACGGCCCGGCTGCACGCGGTCGAAGCGGCGGCCGAACTGCTCCGGCGCCTGATCCGCCCCCGCCCCGGCCCCCGCCACGGTGGCACCGACTACGTCGCCGAAGTCACCGTGACCGCCGGAACGAGGCGGGCGGTCCTGCTCGGCCGGGTCACCGTGCCCAACCGCCGTCTCGCCCTGCGCTGGCTCCGCAGGCAGGCACTACGGCTCGCGGACGGGCACGGACACCTCCAACCCCCCGACACCACCCCCTGGGCACGAGCGAGGAACGACGTCCGGCCGGTCACGTTCCACAGCTCCGACGCCCCCGAAAGCCTCCGCGCCT
Organism: Streptomyces sp. TSRI0281; assembly: GCF_001905125.1. Lineage (GTDB taxonomy): Bacteria > Actinomycetota > Actinomycetes > Streptomycetales > Streptomycetaceae > Streptomyces. The sequence goes on from NZ_LWLE01000001.1 coordinate 708,556, forward strand.
GGGCCGCCGACGACCAGCGCCAGACCGACGCACTGCACCACCTGGAAACCGGCACCGGCACCCTGCTCACCGTGACCGACCCGGCCGTCGGCCTCCACGTCACCCTCACCGGCCGACCCGCCCGGACGCACGGGACCACCGGCCTCCAGCACCCCACACACCCCCGTCCTGGTCGCGTTCGCAGTGGCTCCCCCACGGGCGACCAGGACGGGCACCACCCAACAAGGCACCGAACACACCCCATGGAAACCACCCCCTGAGACCCGGATCCAGGACTGCCCCCACTGCAACCTCTGCACCGGCACCAAACCCGGCCGCCCCTACGCGAAAGCCACCCCGCCCACCACGGCACCCCGCACCCCCGGCACACACCCGGCGGCCCAGTAACCCCCAAACCCCGCCCGGCTGCCCCCTGTCATGGGGACGGCGGCAGCCGGGCGGCCCCCACCCCCACAAGGAGGAACCCATGCCTCTCCTGACCCCGTACGTCGCCTCACGGAGCACCGACAGAGGCATGCCGGAATCCACCCTCGACGTCGAGTTCACCGCGAACGGGCCCCGGCTCACGTACCGGGACGTACGTCCGGAAGACCGGGACAGGCACGGGAACCTGTGGGTCCGCGTGGATGAGTCCCCGCAGCCGGGCCCCGTCCTGTACGACTCCCTGCACTCCACCCGCCAACGCACCTGCATGGAAAACCTGTTGTGCCAGGTCTGCGCACAGCCCGCCGACCGGAACAAAGAGGGCTGGCTGTTCATGGACTGGCGACGCGAGGACTCACCCCCCACCTGGCCCGAGAAATCACTCACCACCATGCCCCCGCTCTGCACCGAACACGCCCGCATCTCCGTACGGCAATGCCCCTTCCTCCGCCGCGGCGAACACGTCCTCCTACGCGTCAGGAAACCCCACCTCTACGGAGTGTCCGGCACCCTCTACCGCCTCACCACCACCGGCTGGATCTCCACCGAAAACGGACAACTCTCCCCCTACAGCAAACCCCGCTACCCCGGCATGCTCGCCTTCCTCCTCATCCGAGAACTACGCGGAGCGACCGTCGTGGACCTTCCCTAGCCCCCAGCACCACGGCGAGACCGGATCGCACAACGGCAGGACAGCGTGCCCAATGGTCTCAGGCCACCAGTTCGTGCGCTCGATTCCGCACGTCGTCGACGGCCGCGGTCCATGTCGGGGCGGGAAGCGACGAGGGCTGAATCGATGCGCGCGGCGTCATCGAGGGCCTGATGGGCCGCAGTGACGCCTTGTTCCGGTTTCCCTTCATCGAACAGCGCGGCGGCCGGCTGCGTCATACGGCGAGGGCGGTCCGGAGGAACGCGAGGATGTCCGCCCGCGCGGCCTCGGCCTGCTGTGCCATGCCCGGCGTGGCGAGGAACCCATGCCCCGCTCCGGGGTATTCGGCGAGCTGCGCGGGCGTCCCCGCCGCTCGCAGTCGCTCGGCGTAGCGGCGGCCGTGATCGGCCAACGGGTCGTGGGTGGGTACCACCAGGAGCGCCGGGGCCAGCCCGTCGAGGCGGTCTGCGTGCAGCGGTGAGAAGGCGCGGGGGTCGGTTCCCGGTGGAACGGCGAGCCGCCGGAACACGTGAAGCAGCGGCAGGCTGAGGGTCGGGGTCAGGGCGTGCTCGGTGAACGAGGCGTGGTCGAACATCGCCCCGGTCATATCGACAGCGGGGTTGACGAGCACCTGCGCCCTGAGACGCAGGCCGGCCTCCCTGGCCCGGATCGCTGCCAGGGCGCTGATCAACGCGCCGCAGCTCTCGCCGAGGACGGCGGTCCGCGCCGGGTCGATGCCCCACTGCTCGGCGTGCCGCACCACGTGCTGAAGCACGTCCCAGCCGTCGTCGACGGCTGCCGACAGCGGGGTTTCCGGGTCGATGAGGCGGTGCTCGACCGAGACGATGAGTGCGGGCAGGTGGGCGGCGAGCCCGCTGTTGTTCCAGTCGCTCTGCACCGCCGTACCCACGAACCCTCCTCCGTGTACGTGGACCACCAGGGGCAGATCCGTCCGGCCGGCGCCTTCGTCGTCGCGCCCGGCGGTCGGCCGGTACACGCGGACCGGGAGCTCGCGGCCGGGCAGCGCCACCTCCTGCCAGTGGATCGCGGCGCCGGGGTCCGGCTGTCCGGTGATCGCCCGCGCCGAGTCGGACGCCCGGAAGCGGTTCTCCGCGTCGCGGTAGGCGACCAGATCCTCTGTCGTGAGCGCCGACCAGTCCGGCTGCGGAGGCCGCCCCTCGGCAGTGACCTCGCTCATGTCTTCTCCTCGTCGAGAGAGTTACGCGACTTCAGGTATCGATACCCAAGGTAGCGAAACGAGGTACCGTATGGCTATGCCATCGCCCACATCCGCCAGGTCACCCGGCCGCCCACGCTCCGGCGTCCACGCTGCGGTGTTCGCCGCGACGCTGAGCACGGTGCGGGAGCTCGGCTACGCGCGCGCCACCGTCGAGCGCATCGCGGCCACAGCCGGCGTCGCGAAGTCGACGGTGTACCGGCGCTGGCCGTCGAAGGGCGTGCTGATCGTGGACTGTCTCCTGGACGCCTTCGGCCCGGCACCGCTGGAGGGTGCCGGGCGGAGCGAGCTGATGTCCTCGACGATCCGCTGGATAGCGGCGAAGATCGGTGAACCCGGGGTGGGTGACGCGTTCGCCGGTGTGTTCAGTGACGCCGTCAGCGATCCGGCCCTGCGCGAGATCCTGTCCTCGCGTTTGCAGGACCCGTACCGCATCGCACTCCAGGACGCGCTCGGCGAGCCGGAGCACCGGGTCCTGTTCTTCATCGATGTCGTGGTCGGCGTCCTGCTGCACCGGATGGGCATGACCGGCGAGCCGATGGGCCGTGCCGACGTCGACGCGCTGGTCGAGATGGTTCTGCCTTACTTCGCCGAAGCGGGCGCACCGCGCCGGGACGGGGCCGGTCCCGGCGCCGGACGCTCACCGCATCTCGCGTAGGCGTCGGCCGTCCCGCGCATCCGGTCCCCCGTGGCCCGGGGCGCGCCGCCGTCGCGCACAAAGCCACGCCGCATCCGACCCTGCGCCCCTGCTCCACCCACTCGTACGGGCATTCCGATCCGTTTCGAAAGCCGCATCCGACCGGGCCGCCGCGAAACCGGGATGGGCCCACGGCAGCCATGGGATTGAAATATGTTAACCCTCCCAGGCGCTCTCGATCTAGACATTTAGGGGTGCATTCCGGCCCAGAGAGCCGCGAATGATTGCCATACACACCTGCCTTACAGGATCTTCGTAGAGTAAGCCCGAGACGAGACGACGGAAGGTCCGAACAAAGGCGGGCGGATATGTTTCGACGCGTCTTCATTTGTCCGAATGCACCGTCGCCTCCCAGTTCGAATATCGAATGAAGGAGAACTTGTGATCTCAAAGACGAAGAGGTTCGCCCGTTCCGCAGCCGTGGCGTTCGCCGCCACCGTCGGGGTCACGATGGCCATGCCCACGGGCAACGCCTTCGCCATCGACCACGTCGAGTGCCGTGGCGGGGAGAACTTCCTGAAGATCTGGTCGCACCTGGACGGCAGCTCCAGCGTGGACTGCTACGCCAACAAGGGCCGGACCGGCTTCGGCAGCTGGTGGGTCGACCGTATTTCGACGGGCAACAACGATCTCATCTACTACGACGCGAACGGCGACTCGGTGCGCATCGACCGGTGGACCGACATCACTTTCCCGAACCACCCCCCGCGGGTCAAGGACATCGAAATCCTTTAGCTGACGAGCGGGCCGGTGTACCGCGAAATGCCGCGCCGACTCACGGCTCTTCGCGGATTCGATCCCCTTTTCGAACGGACCTGAATTCAACGCGGGGTTGAATTAACCGCTGCCCGGCTCATCGATACAGGCCACGCACTTTCCGCGTGGCCTGTATCGGCGTGTTCGGCGCCACCGTTCACGGCGTCACCGTTCACGCTCAGCCGTCGCCGCTGTTGCTGCCGCCGCCGACGGACCACCTGTTCCGGCGCCGGTTCCTTCCCCTCATGTCACGTACCACCGTCCCTGCGGCCAGCGTCACGGCCGCCACGGCGCGGACCCAGCGGGGCCCACCGCGCCCCGCCCAGACCACACACACGCACCCGCCGACGGCGAGGGCCAAAACGACGAGCAGTGCCGCCTGCACCATGGTTCCCACCTTCGCGTTCAGTCCGCCGGTCCCACCGATCGTCCCGGGACCGGCGGACGCTCCCCGGACCCCGGGCGGGTCGCCGCCCGTCGATCCTCCGGCCAGTTATGTCGACGCGAATCCCGACGCGGACGGTTCCGTGCGCACAACGACCGGGTGGCACAGGGCCTTCTCCTCCTGGAACCCGGTCCCGGCCACCACTATCGCCTGGGGCCCCCGACCGCGTAGACCGCCGTGCCGGCGACGGCCAGGACGAGGGCCGTCCAGGTGGCGGTCGGCGTGCCGGTCGGCAGCATCATCCAGGTCAGCACCTGCGTCCCCACACCCGACGCGGGCGGTACGACGAAGGAGACCGACAGCCACGCGAACGGCGGGATCCACGCGTACTGCACCCCGCACCAGGCCGCCCCGAAGGCGACGAGTCCGATCAGCCCCGCGCTGTTGCGCACGACGAAGGCGGCGGAGACCGACTGGCCGCTCAACGTCTGCACCGCCAGCAGCACCGCGCCGATGAGCACGCCGCAGAGCAGCACGTGCGCCGCCCTGCGGGGCATCCAGCGGATCGCGGCCGTCCGGTCCAACGCGCGGTCCTGGCCGCCCAGACCGACCGAGAACGCCATGGCTCCCGCGGTAAGGATGAGCATGATCAGCCGCGGGTCTCCCAGCGTGCCGCCGCCGATCCCGGCGAGTGCCCACACCACCAGCGCGCCGAACACCACCGCCGCGAGCGAGGCGGGCACCTGCCGCGAGCGCGCGTACAGGGTCAGCCATCTCACCGGAGCGCACCACCGTTCAGTACGGTCAGCGCGTCCTCCGACGAGCAGGAGACCGCGGCGGCGTGCATGGCGCCGATCCGCCGCTGCTGCTCCGCCTTCGGCAGCGCGACGAACTTCTTCCACACCGGGCGGGCCAGGTCGTTCTGGTCCTTCGCGGAATACATGGTCCCGGCGAGCGGCCGGAGGTCCTCCCCGAGGACCCACGCGGTCGCGATGATCTGCGCGGCGGCCTCCTCCTGCGTGCCGCTCTCGTTCTCGCTGCGGGGGCTGCACAGCGGAACCATGCCCTGGGCGACCAGGGCCCGGGTGACCGGCCGTTCGCCCTCGGCCTCGCCGATCGTCCGGTCGTCGAAGTCGAGGAGCACGGAGTCGCGCGGGCGTTCCGGCGTGGCGCCGATCGCCTTCGGAACGGCGGTCTCACGGATGGCGACGGGGGCCCGGTCGCCCAGGGCGCCGCGCATCAGCCGAAGCGCCTCCTTGCCGGGACCCGCCAGGCCGTCGAGCCTCGCCTGCCGGAGTGTCGTCACGCACACCGGGCCGTCGCACACCTGCTTCGCCGCGGCCCGGTCGACGACGTACGTGTCGCGGGCGGTGGTCGGCAGCAGGAGCAGGGCGAGCGCCCCGCCCGCCACCAGGGGGGTGAGGGCGAGCAGCCGGGTGTGCGGGCGGGCGGCGGCCAGCAGGGCCAGACCCGTCGCGGCCATGCCGAGCAGCCAGAGCGTCTGCCCGAGGTGCACGGAGGCGGAGAGCGTGAGGAGCGTTTCGCGGACGTCGGCCGTCGCCGGTGACAGCAGCGAGAGAGCGTTCGACATGAACCCGGCGGTCGGCAGCGGGGCGTCCGAAGTCTGCATCTGCCGGAAGAAGTTGTTGAACACCAGGGCGGCCACGGCCAGTGCGGGCGGGGTGAGGACGGAGGGCAGGGCCCGCGCGACCCCCATGCCGAGGACCGCCCCGGCGCCCAGTGAGAGCGCCCCCACCAGCGCGATGGGCAGCCAGCCGACGTGGGCGTACGAGGCGTCGCCCGCGAGGACCTGTACCGCGCCCACGACGACGAGGAGAGCGAAGGCCGCGAACAGCGCGAATGCCGTCGTGCCCGCCAGGGTCGCCGCGCGGTCCCGTGCGGGCCGTGGGGTGCTGGTCAGCAGTTCGGGCATCTTCGAGCGGTGGTCGCGCAGCCCCTGGAGCGCCCCGAGCCCGATGGCGAGCGGCCAGAGGAAGAACAGCAGGTACCGGATCCACAGGGCCATGGAGGTCCACTGGGCGGTCCACAGGGCGGAGCCCTTCGACCACGGTCCGGGGATGAGGAGGAGGAACGCGAGCGCGGCCACCAGGATGACGGCGCCGGCCCACGGGGCGACGGACCGCCGCAGTTCGATGCGCAGAATACGGAGGTTCACCAGGCGCCCTTCGTCTGTGCGGGGTCGGCCAGCAGTGCCGAGTAGCCGCGCTCCAGCGGGCTGTCGCCCACGTGTTCCGGGCCGCCCGCCGCGGCCAGCTCGTCCGGGGTGCCCTGGAAGACCAGCCGTCCTTCGGCGAAGAGCACCACGTCGGTGCAGGCGGCGGCCACGTCCTCCACCAGATGGGTCGAGACGACCACGCAGGCGTCCGTCCCCAACTCCTGGAGCAGATCGCGGAAGCGCAGCCGCTGCGCCGGATCCAGGCCGACCGTCGGCTCGTCGAGAAGCAGGATCGACGGGTCGTTGACGATGGCCTGGGCGATACCGGCCCGTCGCACCATCCCGCCCGACAGGGCCTTCATCCGGTCGTCGGCGCGGTCGGCCAGACCGACCCGCTCCACGGCGCGCTGCGTCGCCCCGGGGATGTCCGCCTTGGGCACCTCCTTGAGCCACGCCATGTACTCGACGAACTCGCGCACGGTGAAGCGCTTGTAGTAGCCGAAGTCCTGCGGCAGGTAGCCGATCCGGCGGCGCAGCGCCCGGTGCTCGCCCAGCCCGCCCGCGGACTCCCCGAGCAGCTCCAGCTCACCCCCGGCGGGGCGCAGTACGGTGGCCAGCGCCCGGATGAGGGTGGTCTTGCCCGCCCCGTTGGGGCCGAGAAGTCCGTGTACTCCGGTGCCCAACGACAGGTCGAGCCCGTCGACGGCCATCCGGTTCCTGCCGACCTTCACCTTCAGTCCGGTCGCCCGGATCTCCCAGGCGTAGGCCGTGGGCGCGATGTCGGCCCTGCTCACTGCGGGCATCGTGCGCTTCCTGTTCTGTTGGTTCTGTTGGTTCGGCTGACTCTGTTGGTTCTGTTGGTTCTGTTGGCTCGGCTGATTCGGCTGACTCTGTTGGTTCTGTTGGGGTTCTCCCGGGGTTCCGGGAGGGGGGTTCAACGGTTCGCTCCCAGCACGGTGTACGCGCCCCTGCGGGCGATCACGACGGCGACGCCGAGCGCGAGGATCAGCGCCCACACCGGCAGTCCGCCCTCCTGAAGGGCGGCGGCCGTACGGCTGGTGGCCAGGGTCGGCGCCGCCACCACCACGGCCCATGCGGCCACCATGGCGACGGCGGCGCGGGTCACGCCGATCACGCCGCCGAGCGCGAGGGTCATCGAGGTGAAGGCCAGGCAGGGCAGCAGCCACTGCGCGGCCGTCACCCCCGTCGCCCATCCCCCCGCCAGCAGCGCGGGGATCACCACGGCGAGCACGGAGGCGGTGCGCCGCAGCACCAGTTGCAGCCCGGCTCGCGGTGTGGAGGCCGTCAGCTCGTACGCCGGGTCCAGGCCCCGCGACCACGAGGCGGCCACCCCGCACACGGGCAGGAGAGGGGCGAGCAGCAGCACCAGCGACACCTGGCCGGAGCCGGGTCCCACCAGGTCCAGCAGCAGCGCGAGCGCCGTCACGGCCAGGACCATGGCCAGCCACGGCGTCATGGCGGGCGTCGTCCACGCCGACAGCCTCGTACGGCGCCGGCGCGACGGTGCCGGGACGGCCGCGGCCAGTTGGTGTTCGAGATCGGACCAGACGGCGCCGGTCAGCGCCACCAGCGCGGGGGCCTCGACAGTGACGGCCGCCGACAGCCGGTCACGACAGACCCGGCACCCTTCCAGATGGGCCTCCAGGGCCCATACCTCGTCCGCGACGAGGTCCGTGTCGCCGCGCGCGTACCCGTCGATGAGCCGTGCCGACGCGTGTTCCACGTTCATGCCAGCGCCTCCCGCATCATGATCCGGGCCCGTCGGGCGCGGGTCTTGACCGTTCCCTCGGGCACTCCGAGCAGAACGGCGGTCTCCCGGACGGACAGTCCGTCGAGCACCATGGCCTGCAGTACTTCTCTGAGCTCCGGCGCGAGGCGCCGCAGCGCGTCACCGACGTCACCGCCGACGGTGCCCACCAGCGCCTCCTCCTCGGCCGCGGGCGCCACGGGGTGCGGAGCGGCGGCGGGCGGTGGCTCCGCGTGGTGGGCCCTGCGCCGGAACGCGTCGACGAGGCGGCGGGCCGCGATCGTCCACAGCCAGCCGACGGCCGTTCCTCCGGTGTGGCTCCCGGCGAAGGAGCCCGCCGCCCGCCACACCGCCAGATACGTCTCCTGCATGACCTCGGCGACGATCTGCGGGTCGGCGCAGCGACGGCGCAGCCGCACCGCCAGCCACGGCGACGTGCGCCGGTACAGCTCCTCGAAGGCGGCCCGGTCACCCCGGGCCACGCGTCGGAGGAGACGCTCCTCGTCCAGTTCCTGCGGCGGTGCCGCCCCGAGCCGTTTCACACCTGCTAGACGCCCTGCCGGGGCCGCAGGTTTTCCCCAGGGCGTGATCCGGGTCACACGCGGGGGTGGTGTTGCCGCTCAACTCAGGGCGGCGCCGCCGCCGGGCACCCTTTAGCGACAGGTTTAGTGAGGTTAGGCTAACTTCGCCATGATCATCGCGATGGAGGGGTTACCGACGTGGGGGCACGCGGGAACGGGACGGGACAGATACCGCTCGCCGGCTGAGCATCGGCAATCTGCTGTTCTTCTCGCTGTCGACCTTCGCCCTGTGGAACGCCCGCGGGGGCGCACCGGCCGACCGGGCGGTCGTCCTCCGCCTACCGATCAGCCCGTGAGCCGTTGCTGCTGAGCCGTTGACCTGCTGAGCCGGTGAGCCAGTGAGCTGCTGGACCCGTGAGCCGGTGAGCCGCCGAGGCAGTGGACCTTGAGGCTCACCGGACGTCCGGGCTTCCCGCTCAGAGCGCCCTGCGCAGTTCGCCCGTGGTCACGATCCGCAGGAACGGCGGGATCGTGAGGGCGATGGCGGCCGCGAAGACGAGGAACGCCGCCCGTATTCCGAACCACTCGGCCAGCACGCCGATGAGGGCCGCGCCCACCGGCATGCCGCCCCAGGTGAGCAGGCGGGAGGCGCTGGAGTAGCGGCCCATCAGGGCGTCCGGGACCAGGTTCTGGGAGATGAGGCGGGCGTTGACCGTCCAGAGGGTGCCGCCCATGCCGCCGAGGAAGGCCGCGACGGCGACGGCCCAGAGGTTCGCCGTGAGGACGGGGACCGCCATCATCGCCAACGTACCGAGCAGGTCCGCGAACATCGCCCACCGGCGGCCGAGCAGCCGGTTGACCCGGACCACGGCCAGGGTGCCGACCAGCCCGCCGACGCCGAGGGCGCTGAGGACAATGCCGTATTCCTGGGTGGAGAGCCCCATCAACTCCTTGGCGATCAGCGGCATCAGGGCCAGCCAGGCGCCCCAGCTCGCACACAGGACCGTGAGGATCAGACTCATGGTGCGCAGCAGCCGGTGCCGCCACAGGTAGCGCAGCCCTTCGGTGAGCCGGCCGCCCGCCCCGCCCGCGCCCTTCTGCGGCGCGGCGGCGGGCCGCTCGGCGCGGAACCGGCCGACGAGCAGGAACAGCAGCAGTACGGCCGCGAGGTACCCGGCCCAGGTCGCGCCGAGCGCGATTCCCGTCCCGGCGGCCAGGAGCAGGCCGCCGACCATGGGTCCGCAGAACTCGTTGGCGGCGGTCTCGACTCCGGTGATCCACGCGTTGGCGCGTTCGCGTGCGGCACGCGGGACCAGGGTGGGGATCAGGGCCGACTCAGCGGTCTGCGCGACGACTTCGGCGATGCCGAGCGCCGCGCCCGTGACGGCCAGGGACGTGAGGGTGACCTGCCCGGTGGTGACGGTCTGGAACAGCCAGCCGACCGCGAGGAGCCGCACCCCGTTGGCCAGCCAGAGCAGCCGCCGACGGTCGACGCGGTCCACGAGCAGCCCGACCGGGAGGGAGACGAGCAGCCACGGCAGCGTGAGGGTGAGGGCGATCAGGGCGACCGGGCCGGGCGAGCTGGTGATCCGGGTGGCCAGCACCGGCAGCGCGATCTTGATGATCCCGTCCGCGAGGTTGGTGAACGCGGTGAGGGCGAGCAGGACGCGGGTGTTGCGGGTGCCGTGCGCATCCGCTGCGGGCGACACGGGCGGTCCAAGCGACGTGGGCGGCACGGGCGGCGCAAGCGACGTGGGCGACACGGACGGCGCGGGAGACGCAGGCACCACGGGCGGCGCAGACGGCGTGGGCGGTGCCGCGTCCTCGGTGGCCGATGGAGCCTGAGCACCCATGAAGCATTCCCCTAACCCTCTAAACGTTTGACCGGTTATCCGTACGCAGCCTGACATCACCGGCGCGAACCAGTCAAGCGCTTAGCCGGTTACGTGAGGGGTAGACTGACCAGGACCAGGAGGTGAGCCATGCTCGAAGCACCGCCTTCGGCCCAGCTGGTCGAAGCGTTCGCCAACACCGTCGATGTCGAACTGGGCACCGACGACGTGACCGAGCCCGCGCAGCTCGCCGCCTGGCTGACCGAGCGGGGGCTCCTGCCGCCCGACGGCCGGATCTCTCCCGCCGACCACGATCTGGCGCTGCGGCTGCGCGACGGAATCCGCGAGGAACTGGGCGTACACGCGGGCGACTCCCCCGACGCGCGTCGCGTGGCGGCGGCCGAGGAGGCCCTGCGCGAGCTGCCGCTCCTCGCCACCGTACGGCGAGGAGCGGGCCCGTCCCTGATTCCCGACCCCGAACTCCCGCCCGCCAGGCAGGCGTTGGCGGCCGTCGCCATCGCGTGGAGCGAACTGCTCGCCACCGGCGAGGTCGCCCGCCTCAAGCGCTGTGCCGAGCACGCCTGCGCCTGGGTGTTCTGGGACGTCTCCAAGAACCGCAGCCGCCGCTGGTGCTCCATGCGGGTCTGCGGCAACCGGACCAAGGCCCGCCGGTACGCGGCCAAGCACGCCGCCGGCAGCGACTGAGACTCCCGCCGGAGCGGGGCCCGACCGGCTCAGCCCCGCTCGGACTCGCTCGGACCCGCCCAGCCCCGCTCGGACCGGCTCAGACCCGCTCAGACCCACTCCGGCCCGTTCAGACCCGCTCCGATCCGTTCAGCCCCGTTCAGACCCCGACGTACGCCGCCAGGTGCTCGCCGGTGAGGGTGGAGCGGTCGGCGGCGAGGTCGGCGGGGGTGCCTTCGAAGACGACCCGGCCGCCGTCGTGACCGGCGCCGGGGCCGAGATCGATGATCCAGTCGGCATGCGCCATGACCGCCTGGTGGTGCTCGATGACGATGACCGACTTCCCGGAGTCGACCAGCCGGTCGAGCAGGCCGAGCAACTGCTCCACATCGGCGAGGTGGAGTCCGGTGGTCGGCTCGTCGAGGACGTAGACGCCGCCCTTCTCGCCCATGTGGGTGGCCAGCTTGAGCCGCTGCCGCTCGCCGCCGGACAGCGTGGTGAGCGGCTGACCGAGGCTGATGTAGCCCAGCCCGACATCGGCGAGCCGGACGAGGACGCGGTGCGCGGCGGGCGTACTCGCCTCGCCGGAGCCGAAGAACTCCTCCGCCTCGCTCACCGACATCGCGAGCACCTCGCTGATGTCACGGCCTCCGAAGCGGTACTCCAGCACCGATGCCTGGAACCGCTTCCCCTCGCACTCCTCGCAGGTGCTGGCGACACCGGCCATCATCCCCAGGTCGGTGAAGACGACACCGGCACCGTTGCACGTGGGGCAGGCGCCCTCGGAGTTGGCGCTGAACAGTGCGGGCTTCACGCCGTTGGCCTTCGCGAACGCCTTGCGGATCGGGTCGAGCAGTCCGGTGTACGTCGCCGGATTGCTCCGCCGCGAGCCCTTGATCGGCGCCTGGTCGATGGACACCACGCCCTCACCGGTGGGAATCGACCCGTGCACGAGCGAGCTCTTGCCGGAACCGGCGACCCCCGTGATGACGGCCAGGACCCCGAGGGGGATGTCGACGTCGACATCGCGCAGGTTGTTCTCCGTCGCGCCGCGGATCTCCAGCGCGCCGGTGGGCTTGCGCACGGTCTCCTTGAAGGAGGACCGGTCGTCGAAGTGGCGGCCGGTGACCGTGCCGCCGGCCCGCAGCCCCTCGACGGTGCCCTCGAAGCAGACGGTGCCGCCCGCCGTACCGGCGCCGGGGCCGAGGTCGACCACATGGTCGGCGATCGCGATCGTCTCCGGCTTGTGCTCCACGACGAGCACCGTGTTGCCCTTGTCCCGCAGCCTCAGCAGCAGGTCGTTCATCCGCTGGATGTCGTGGGGGTGCAGCCCGATGGTGGGCTCGTCGAAGACGTAGGTGGTGTCGGTGAGCGAGGAGCCGAGGTGGCGGATCATCTTGACGCGCTGTGCCTCGCCGCCCGACAGCGTGCCGGCCGGCCGGTTGAGCGAGAGATAGCCGAGACCGATCTCCACGAACGAGTCGAGCGTCTGGCCCAGCGCGTCGAGCAGCGGCGCCACCGACGGCTCGCGGAGGCCGCGTACCCATTCGGCCAGGTCGCTGATCTGCATCGCGCACGCGTCGGCGATGCTGATCCGCTTGATCTTCGAGGACCGGGCCCCCTCGCTGAGCCGGGTGCCGTCGCACTCGGGACAGGTGGTGAAGGTGACCGCCCGCTCCACGAACGCCCGGATGTGCGGCTGCATCGCCTCCTTGTCCTTGGCCAGGAACGACTTCTGGATCTTGGGGATCAGCCCCTCGTAGGTGAGGTTGATGCCGTTGACCTTCATCTTGGTCGGCTCGCCGTAGAGGAAGTCCCGCATCTCCTTCTTGGTGAACCTGCTGATCGGCTTGTGCGGGTCGAGGAAGCCCGACTGGGCGTAGAGCCCCACGGTCCACTGGCTGTCCGACTTCCAGCCGGGGATGGTGAACGCGCCCTCGGCGAGCGACTTGGAGTCGTCGTAGAGCTGGGTGAGGTCGATGTCGGAGACGGTGCCCCGGCCCTCGCAGCGCGTGCACATGCCGCCGGTGCGGTTGAAGGTCGCCTTCACGGCCTTCTTGGCACCGCGGTCGACGGTGATCGCACCGCTGGCCCGGACGGAGGGGACGTTGAACGCGTACGCGCCGGGCGGGCCGATGTGCGGCTTCCCGAGCCGGCTGAAGAGGATGCGCAGCATCGCGTTGGCGTCGGTGGCTGTGCCGACCGTCGAGCGCGGGTCGGCGCCCATCCGCTGCTGGTCGACGATGATCGCCGTCGTCAGCCCTTCGAGGACGTCGACCTCGGGCCGCGCCTGCGTCGGCATGAAGCCCTGGACGAAGGCGCTGTACGTCTCGTTGATCAGCCGCTGCGACTCCGCGGCGATCGTGCTGAACACCAACGAGCTCTTGCCCGAACCGGAGACCCCCGTGAACACCGTCAGCCGGCGCTTCGGGATCTCGATGCTGACGTCCTTGAGGTTGTTCTCCCGCGCGCCGTGCACGCGGATCAGGTCGTGACTGTCGGCAGCGTGCGGCGCAGGCGACTGCGGGTCCTTCTTCGTGGCCATGCTGGTCGTTCTCCGGCTTCTGCGTCGTCGGCTTGCGCTTCGTCGGCATCTGGTACGTCGGCTCGCGCGTCGTCCGCCTGCGCGCCGTCGGCCTGCGCGTCGTCGGCCTGCGCGTCGTCGCCCTGCGGTCGTGCTGAGGGTCCGCTGCCTCCCTGACGGGCGGGGCGCTCAGCCATGGGCCGGGACCCTACCGCAGGCGTTCCCACCGCAGGCCGGCCCTGGCTGAGCGCCGGTCCTCACCCCTTGCGGGGCTGGTTGAAGCGGAGCATGTTGCCCGCCGGGTCGCGGAAGGCGCAGTCGCGGACGCCGTACGGCTGGTCGATCGGCTCCTGAATGACGTCCCCGCCGGCGGCCCGAATGCGCTCGAAGGTGGCGTCGACGTCGTCGGTGGAGAAGATCACGCCGCGCAGCAGGCCCTTGGCCAGCAGCTCCGCCATCGCCTGCCGGTCGGCGGGCGCGGCGTTGGGGTCGGCGAGCGGGGGTTCGAGGACGATCTCCACGTCCGGCTGCGAGGGTGAGCCGACGGTCACCCAGCGCATCCCCTCGAACGCGACGTCGTTGCGGACCTCCAGGCCGAGGACGTCGCGGTAGAAGGGGAGCGCCTTGTCGTGGTCGTCGACGGCGATGAAGCACTGTGTGAGCTTGATGTTCATGCCGTCGACGCTACGAGGCGGCGCCGGATTCCGCTTCTCCATTCCTGACCGGTCGCGTGCGGACCTTGGCGACGCACGGCGGGATCGCGGCACCGGCCTCGTGACGACGGGCCCGGTAGGCGCTGGGGCTCTCGCCGACCAGCTCCGTGAAGCGTGAGCTGAACGACCCCAGCGAGGTACATCCCACCGCGAAGCAGACCTCCGTCACGCTCATGTCGCCCCGGCGCAGCAGCGCCTTCGCCCGCTCGACACGGCGGGTCATCAGATAGCGGTAGGGCGTCTCCCCGTAGGCGGCGCGGAAGCTGCGGGAGAAGTGGCCGGACGACATCAGGGCGACCTTCGCCAGCGCCGGAACGTCCAGCGGCAGCGCGTAATCACGGTCCATCGCGTCCCGGGCCCGGCGCAGCCTTACCAGGTCCTCCAGGTTCATACACCCCAGCATCGCACGGTGATGAATGGTGGCCCGCCCCCGCGATCAGCACGGCCCGCCTCCGCGATCAGCACGGCCCGCCCCGCCACCAGCACGCCCGGGACGCAGGGCGCTCCGCGGTGTACGGCACCGCCCTCCCGGCCCCGTGAACCTTTCCGGCCGCTGCGGGCAACAGGGGGTGCCAGACTCACCGACCGACCACCTCTGGAGGCGCTGTGCCCGGACGACCACCACGACCGGCCGGGCCCGACGCCGTACCCCCCGAGAACACCCCCTCCGAGCCGGCGTCCGATCCCCCACCCTCCGGGCCCACGTCCCCCGATGGCACGCCCTCCGGGCCCACCTCCCCCGAACCCCGGTCCTCCGCGGCCGGGCCCGACGACGCCGAGGTCATCGCCCAGTCCCTGGAGCAGCCGGAACTGTTCGCCGGGCTGTACGACCGCCACGCGCCGGACATCCACCGGTACGCCGCCCGCCGCCTCGGGGAGGGCGCGGCGGACGACATCACCGCGGAGACGTTCCTCATCGCGTTCCGGACCCGTGCGCGCTACGACACCGCCCACCGGCTCGCGAGGCCCTGGCTGTACGGCATCGCCGCCAACCTGATCGGCAAGCACCGGCGTACCGAGGTACGGGCCCTGCGCGCCCTGGCCCGTACCGGACACGACCCGGTCGCCGCGTCCTGGAGCGAGCGGTCCGACGAGCGGATAGCCGTCCAGGCGCCGCTGGCCGGAGCGCTCGCCGGGCTCTCGCCCGGGGACCGGCACGTCCTGCTGCTCGTCGCCTGGGCAGACCTCGGTTACCAGGAGGTGGCCGAGGCCCTCCAGATCCCCCTCGGCACGGTCCGCTCCCGGCTCAACCGCGCCCGCCGCAAGGTCCGCGAGGCGCTGCGCATCGATCCCTCGTTCACCCCGGACGAACTGGAGCTGACACCGTCATGGACGAAATGACCAAGCTGCGCGAGCTGCGTGCCGACGTCCCCGTACCCGACCGTGGAGCCCTGGCCCCCGGACGCAAGCGCCTGACCGAGGCCATGGCGGGGGACGGCCGTACCCGGCGGCTGCGGGCCGACTGGCGGATCGCGTCCCTCGGCGCCGCCGCGGCGATCACCGCGGCCGCGCTCCTCGGCACCCAGCTGCTGGACGCCTCCGACCCGCGCGGCACGGCCCCCGCCACGATCGCGAGCAACCTGGACCTGTCCGGCCCGGCCGAGACCCTGAACCGGGCCGCCGACTTCGTGGAGGGGGCGACGGCTCCCCCGGAACCCCGCGACGACCAGTGGATCTACATCAGGGGTGCGATGGCCGAGCCGGAGCTGAAGGCCGGGAGCGAGCAGACGGCCGAGATGACGTACGAACCCGACTCCTGGAGCCGTTACGGGAACGACGCCGCGGAGAAGGACCAGTCGGACGACGACCGCTCGGCCCGCGAGATCTACCGTGCCGCCGCCGGACTGCCCGAGGACCCCGCGGCGCTGCTGGCCGAGGTCCGCACGCTCTACCCGGCGGACACGAGCGGGCAGACCCGCTCCGAGACCAAGGAGCAGCAGACCTTCCGGGGACTGAGCGTGCTCCTGGAGTCCTACCCCCTCCCCCCGGCCGCCGTCGCCCGTATCTACCGGGCCATGGCCACGCTCCCGGGCGTCGAGATCACCGGTCACCTCGTGAAGGACGCCGCGGGCCGCGAGGCCATCGCCGTCACCCGGGACGAACAGGGCACCCACGAGCGCCGCGAGATCCTGCTCTCCCCGTACGACTACGCCTACGCGGGCCAGCGCTTCGTGGTCACGGAGGACTACGAGATGAAGATGCCCGAAGGCATGTCGGGCCCCGGGCAGAAGTTCACCGCCGGTGACATCACCATCAGCGAGGCCCGCACGGCCGCGGCCGTCGTGGACGCCAAGGGCGACAAGCCCTGAGCCGAGCCCCGCCCCCGCTCTTCCCGGCAGGGGACCGGTGTCCACTACAGGGGTGTGGACACCGGTCCCCTGCCGGGGACACACCCCCGCACACCCGCGCACACCCCCACACACCCCCACACACCTCCGCACTCCCCCGCACTCCCCGTAACCCGCCGGACACCCACGTGACCGAGCCCACCCTCCACTCCGTTCAAACTCCCGCAACAATGAACCCGTGATCACTTCGCCGTCCCGGAGCAGCTCCCGTCGCACCGACCACGCGCCGACGCCCTATGTCGACCTGTCGCGTGCCGAGTGGAGCGCTCTGCGGGACAAGACCCCGCTGCCGCTGACCGCCGAGGAGGTGGAGGCGCTGCGCGGGCTCGGCGACGTCATCGACCTGGACGAGGTACGGGACGTCTATCTGCCGCTCTCCCGGCTCCTCAACCTCTATGTCCAGGCCACCTCCGGCCTGCGCGGCGCCCTGAACACCTTCCTGGGCGACGCGGGCAACGGCCACGGCGAGCAGCGCGGCACCCCGTTCGTCATAGGGGTGGCGGGCAGTGTCGCCGTGGGCAAGTCCACCAGCGCCCGTATCCTCCAGGCGCTGCTGGCCCGCTGGCCGGAGCACCCGCGCGTCGAACGGGTCACCACGGACGGCTTCCTGCTCCCGATGAAGGAGCTCCAGGCGCGCGGCCTGATGTCCCGCAAGGGGTTCCCGGAGTCGTACGACCGGCGCGCCCTGACCCGTTTCGTCGCCGACATCAAGGCCGGCAAGGACGAGGTGACCGCACCCGTCTACTCGCACCTGATCTACGACATCGTGCCGGACGAACGCCTCACCGTGCGCCGCCCCGACATCCTCATCGTCGAGGGCCTCAATGTGCTCCAGCCCGCCATGCCCGGCAAGGACGGCCGGACCAGGGTCGGGCTCGCCGACTACTTCGACTTCAGCGTGTACGTGGACGCGCGCGCCGAGGACATCGAGACCTGGTACCTCAACCGCTTCCGCAAGCTGCGCGAGACGGCGTTCCAGAACCCGTCCTCGTACTTCCGCAAGTACACCCAGGTCTCCGAGGAGGAGGCCATGGACTACGCGCGCACGATGTGGCGGACCATCAACAAGCCCAACCTGCTGGAGAACGTCGCGCCGACGCGCGGCCGTGCCACCCTGGTGCTCCGCAAGGGGCCGGACCACAAGGTCCAGCGTCTGTCCCTGCGCAAACTCTGACCCCTGGAGCACCGTGCTGCATCTGCGCCTGATCGTCCCCGCCGACGCCACGGACAAGGTGGTCCACCTCCTGGAGACCACCGTGGGCGCCACCCATCTGGCGGTGCTGACGGGCGCGGCGCGCAGCCCCGCGGGCGATGTGATCCTGTGCGACGTGGCCCGCGAGGCGGGCGACGAACTGATCGGCGAGCTACGCGACCTGGGCATCGACAAGTCCGGCTCGATCACCGTCGAGAACATGGACCTGACGCTCTCCGCGCACGCCGACCGGGCGGAGGAGGAGGCACCGGGCGACGGCGCGGACGCGGTGCTGTGGGAGGAGCTGACGGAGGTCACCCACGAGGAGTCGACGTTCAGCATCACCTATCTGGCGTTCCTCACCGTCGCCACGATGCTCGCCGCCTGCGGTGTGATGCTCGACAACGCGATCCTGATCGTGGGCGCGATGGCGGTGGGCCCGGAGTTCGGCCCGCTGGCCGGGATCTCCACGGCCCTGGTGCAGCGCGCCCCGCGCCTGGTGTGGCGCTCGCTGTGGGCGCTGATCGGCGGCTTCGCCATCGCGATGGTGCTGACGGCCGGCTTCGCCTGGCTGATGGACTCCTTCGGGCTGTTCACCCGCTCGATGGTCGAGGGGGACCGGCCCAACACGGCCTTCATCTGGAAGCCGGACCGGATGTCGTTCGTGGTCGCGTTCCTGGCGGGCATCGCCGGGACGCTGTCGCTCACCTCGGCGAAGTCCGGGGCGCTGATCGGCGTGGCGATCTCGGTGACGACGGTTCCGGCGGCGGCGAACGCGGCGGTCGCGTTCAGCTACACGGACTACACCCAGACGGTCGGCTCCGCGCAGCAACTGCTGGCCAACCTCGGCGGCATCATCGTGGCGGGCACGCTCACCCTGCTGGCCCAGAAGGCCCTCTGGGCGGCCCACCGCCGCCGCGACCCGGCCGGTCCGAAGCGGCCGGGGCACGACACGCCCCACCTCACCTGACGTCACACCACGTCACACCACGTCACACCACGTCACACCACGTCACACCACGTCACCTGGCACGTCAGCTCGCCCGAGGGCGTCCCGTCACGCGAGCACTTCCGGCCACCCGAGGGCACCCCGTCACGCAAAAAGCCCCCGGTCGCCCGCAGGCACCCCGTCACGCGAGGAACCCTCGGTCGCCCGAGGGCATCCCGTACGAGAAAAGCCTCCGGTCACCCGAGGGCGGACTTCACCACATCGGCCAGCCGGCCGGCCACGGCCCGCGCCTGCTCGATGTCGGCCGCCTCGACCATGACCCGTACCAGCGGCTCCGTACCCGACTGGCGCAGCAGTACGCGTCCGGTGGCACCCAGCTCCCGCTCCGCCTCGATGACCGCCGTGGCCAGCTCGGAGGACGTGCTCACCCGGGACTTGTCGACGTCCGGCACATTGATGAGCACCTGCGGCAGGCGCTGCATGACCCCGGCCAGCTCGGCCAGGCTCCGGCCGGTCGCGGCGACCCGGGCGGCCAGCATCAGGCCGGTCAGGGTGCCGTCGCCGGTCGTGGCGTGGTCCAGGACGATGACGTGACCGGACTGCTCGCCGCCGAGCGCGAAGCCCTCGGCCTTCATCGACTCAAGGACGTAGCGGTCGCCGACGGCCGTCTGGATGAGCCGGATGCCCTCCCGCTCCATGGCGATCTTGAAGCCGAGGTTCGACATGACCGTGCCGACCACGGTGTCCTTGCGCAGCTTCCCGGCCTCCCGCATGGCGAGGGCGAGCACGGCCAGGATCTGGTCGCCGTCGATCTCCTCGCCCGCCGCGTCCACGGCCAGACAGCGGTCGGCGTCACCGTCGTGCGCGATGCCCAGGTCGGCACCGTTCTCGACGACGGCGGCGCGCAGCAGCTCCAGGTGGGTGGAGCCGCAGCCGTCGTTGATGTTGAGGCCGTCGGGGTCGGCGCCGATCGTGATGACCTCGGCCCCGGCCCGGGTGAACGCCTCGGGCGAGACCTTGGCGGCGGCACCGTGCGCCTCGTCGAGGACGACCGTCAGCCCGTCGAGCCGGTTCGGCAGGACGGCGATGAGGTGGGCGATGTAGCGGTCGAAGCCCTCGGTGTAGTCGGTGACCCGGCCGACGCCGGCACCGGTCGGGCGCGCCCACGGCGCACCGGTGCGGTGCTGCTCGTAGACGGTCTCGATCCGGCCCTCCAGCTCGTCGGCGAGCTTGTGACCGCCGCGGGCGAAGAACTTCACACCGTTGTCCGGCATGGCGTTGTGGCTGGCGGAGAGCATCACGCCGATGTCGGCGCCGAGCGCGCCGGTGAGGTACGCGACGGCAGGCGTGGGCAGCACCCCGACGCGCAGGACGTCCACGCCCGCGCTGGCGAGGCCCGCCACGACGGCGGCCTCCAGGAACTCTCCGGACGCGCGTGGGTCCCGGCCCACCACGGCGGTCGGCCGATGGCCCTCGAAGGTGCCCACCTCGGCGAGTACGTGCGCCGCCGCGACCGAGAGCCCGAGCGCGAGCTCGGCCGTCAAGTCCGCGTTGGCGACACCGCGCACGCCGTCCGTGCCGAAGAGTCGTCCCACTGGTGTCCTCCGAGATGCTCCGAAACCGCACAACCACAGCAACCAAAAAACGGGCAAAACGCAACAAGCCACGACGACGCGAAGCGCCACCGGACAGGGAATGCCAATAAGCGTCTTATGCCGTTATACGCCCGCGAGGGGCGATAAACGAACGCCCCAGCAGCACAGGTGTGCCGCCGGGGCGAACGTGTAAAGCAGACGAGCAGGCGATTTAGCGCTTGCTGTACTGCGGGGCCTTGCGGGCCTTCTTGAGACCGGCCTTCTTGCGCTCGACCGCACGGTCGTCGCGGGAGAGGAAGCCGGCCTTCTTCAGCGTGGCGCGGTTGTTGTCCGCGTCGGCCTCGTTCAGCGCGCGGGCCACGCCGAGGCGCAGGGCACCGGCCTGACCGGAGACGCCGCCACCCGAGATACGGGCGATGACGTCGTAGCGGCCGTCGAGCTCAAGCACCTTGAAGGGCTCGTTGACTTCCTGCTGGTGCACCTTGTTGGGGAAGTAGTCCTCAAGGGTGCGACCGTTGATCTTCCACTTGCCGGTGCCCGGAACGATCCGGACGCGGGCGATGGCGTTCTTGCGACGGCCAAGGCCGGCGGCGGGCTGCGGGTCGCCGAAGCGGCCGGCGAGGGACTCGCTGGTGTACTCGCCCTCGACGGGAACCTCCGATTCGAAGGTGGTCACCTCGGCGAAAACCTCTTCGCCCTCGGTGCCCGCCACGTCTTCGGTGGTTGTCTCAACAGTGGTCTCGGCCACGATTCTCCTCAGATCTTTCTGAACGTCTTAGGGTGTGGCCGGAACTACTGCGCGACCTGGGTGATCTCGAACGGGACCGGCTGCTGAGCAGCGTGCGGGTGCTGGTCGCCCGCGTAGACCTTGAGCTTCGAGATCATCTGACGGCCCAGGGTGTTCTTGGGGATCATGCCCTTGATGGCCTTCTCGACGGCCTTCTCGGGGTTCTTCGAGAGCAGCTCGTCGTAACGCACCGAACGGAGACCGCCCGGGAAGCCCGAGTGGCGGTACGCCATCTTCTGGGTCTTCTTGTTGCCGGAGAGGTGAACCTTCTCGGCGTTGATGATGATGACGAAGTCGCCCATGTCCATGTGGGGGGCGTAAATCGCCTTGTGCTTGCCTCGGAGGAGGTTCGCAGCCGTGGTGGCCAGACGGCCCAGGACGATGTCCTGGGCGTCAATGATGTGCCACTGGCGCGTCACATCTCCGGGCTTGGGGCTGTACGTACGCACGGTCGTAGCCTTCGCTTCTTCAGTGGATGGGGACCAGACACATGGCACCTCTGAAGCGATCATGCAGCTGGGGCTCACAAGGCCGGAAACACTGTCCGTATGCGAACCACTGGTAACTGCTCCAGAGAACCTACGTAAGGGCCCTTCGCGTGAGAACGACGAAGCCAATACGCATAACAATCACCGACACTACCCGTCGCGCCCCGGACGGGTCAAAACGCGCCGCCCCTACCGCGCCCGCTCCACCCTCCGCTCGTCCCACACCGGCTCCGTCGTCTCCCGGACCACCCCGTCCGATCCGAAGACCAGATACCGGTCGAAGGACTTCGCGAACCACCGGTCGTGCGTGACGGCCATCACCGTCCCGTCGTACACCTCCAGCCCGTCCTGAAGCGCCTCCGCCGACTCCAGGTCCAGGTTGTCCGTCGGCTCGTCCAGCAGCAGCGCGGTCGTGCCCGCCAGCTCCAGGAGCAGGATCTGGAACCGCGCCTGCTGCCCCCCGGACAGCTTCTCGAAGGGCTGGTCCCCCTGCCGCTCCAGCTCGTAGCGCCGCAGCACCGACATCGCCCCGCCCCGGTCCTTGGCGTGCTCCGTCCACAGGATCTCGACGAGCGTCTTGCCCAGCAGCTCCGGATGGGCGTGCGTCTGCGCGAAGTGCCCCGGCACGACCCGCGCCCCGAGCTTCCACTCCCCCGTGTGCGCCACCGGCTCCCCCGCCAGCAGCCGCAGGAAGTGCGACTTCCCGGACCCGTTGGATCCCAGGACGGCGACCCGTTCCCCGTAGAAGATCTCCAGGTCGAACGGCTTCATGAGGCCGGTGAGCTCCAGCCCCTTGCAGGTCACGGCCCGCACCCCGGTACGTCCGCCGCGCAGCCGCATCCTGATGTCCTGCTCGCGCGGCGGCTCCGGCGGCGGCCCGGCGTCCTCGAACTTCTTGAACCGGGTCTGCATCGCCCGGTAGCGCGAGGCCATGTCGGGGCTGATCGCCGCCTGCTGCCGCAGCCGGTGGACGAGCGCCTTCAGCCGGGCGTGCTCCTCCTCCCAGCGCCGCAGCAGCTCCTCGAACCGGGCGAACCGGTCCTTGCGCGCCTGGTGGTACGTGTCGAAGCCCGCACCGTGGACCCACACATCGCTGCCCGCCGGGCTCGGCTCCACGCTGACGATCTTCTCGGCGGCCCGCGCCAGCAGCTCCCGGTCGTGGGAGACGAAGAGCACCGTCTTACGGGTCTCCTTCAGCTTCCCCTCCAGCCAGCGCTTCCCGGGGACGTCCAGATAGTTGTCCGGCTCATCGAGCAGCAGCACCTCGTCCGGCCCCCGCAGCAGCGCCTCCAGCACGAGCCGCTTCTGCTCACCCCCGCTGAGCGTCCGCACCTCCCGCCACTGTGCCTTCTCGTACGGGACACCGAGCGCGGCCATGGTGCACATGTCCCACACCGTCTCGGCCTCGTACCCCCGGACCTCCGCCCAGTCGCTCAGGGCCTGCGCGTACGTCATCTGCGCGGCCTCGTCGTCGACGGTGAGGATCAGCTCCTCGGCCACGTCCACGGCCTTCGCCGCGTCCTGGATACGGGGCTGCGCCACGGACACCAGCAGGTCCCGTACGGTCCGCTCGTCCCGTACGGAGCCCACGAACTGGGCCATCACCCCGAGCCCGCCGCTCACCGACACCGTGCCGCCGTGCGGCTGGAGCTCTCCGGCGAGCAGCCGCAGCAGCGTCGTCTTGCCCGCACCGTTGGCGCCGACAAGGGCGACGACGGCCCCGTCCGCGACCCGGAACGAAGCATCGCCGAGCAGTACCCGCCCGTCCGGTAGGTAGTACTCCAGATGGCCCGCTTCAAGATGTCCCATACACATCATTGTCACGTCCCGCGAAGCCCTGGCCCAAACGGTTTACCGAGGCCCTGAGAATCGGGGCCGGTCGGTCTAAGATTCGCCGCATGAGCTTTGGGCAAGGGGGGCCCTCCTGGGGGCCGGGAGATCAGCAGACGCCGGACTGGTCGGCACTGGCCGATGAATCCGCCGCACGCGGCCGCCGCAAGAGGTGGCTGACGATCGGCGGCGGCGTGCTCGCCACCGCCGCGGTCGGCGCGATCGTGGCCACGGCCGTCATCTCGACCAACAACAACGGCAAGCCCACCGGCTCGGACAAGAACGCGAGCGATCTGCCCGCCCCGGCCGATCTGCCCTCGGACACC
Organism: Streptomyces sp. TSRI0281; assembly: GCF_001905125.1. Classification (GTDB taxonomy): domain Bacteria; phylum Actinomycetota; class Actinomycetes; order Streptomycetales; family Streptomycetaceae; genus Streptomyces. The sequence continues at coordinate 732,436 of NZ_LWLE01000001.1, forward strand.
TCCGAGCCCGCACCGTCCTTCTCCTCGGTGGCACCACCGCCCCCGCCGGACCCGAAGGACTACATATCCGATGCCAAGAAGGACAAGGCGCCGATCACCGTCGACGGCTTCTTCCCCGGCAAGAAGCTGACGATGGGAGACCGCGTCCACATCAAGGGCGCGACGAACCGCACCACGAACTGCGCCGCGGGCACCCAGGGCGCGCTCGGCGCGGTCCTCGCGAACAACGGCTGCCGGCAGCTCATCCGCGCCACGTACCGCAAGGAGGGCATCGCGGTCACCGTCGGTGTCGCGGTGTTCACGACCGAGGCACGGGCGAAGAAGGCGGCCCAGCAGTCGTCCGGTGGCATCGCCTCCCTCGGCGGCGAGGGCGTCCCCACCTTCTGCCGCGCCGGTACGGTCTGCCGCCGCACCGCCAACTCCTACGGCCGCTACGCGTACTTCACCGTCAGCGGCTTCACCGACGGCACCCGCGTCACCACGTCCCACAAGAAGGTGTACGCGGTCGGCGACGACCTCACGGAGTTCACGTTCCGTCAGATCCGGCACCGGGGCGAGGTCCAGGCATCACAGGCGGCGAACCCCGCCACCTGACGCCCCACGAGGTCCGGCCGGGGGCACGCACCGGCCCCCGGCACCGGCCCCGGTCGGCAACGCCCCCCACGACACCACCCGCCGGGGTCAGCAGCAGCCCGCCCCCGGCAGCGTCCTGACGTTCCGGGCCTCGACCGCCCGCGCCGCCAGCAACTCATCGGCCGGGTACGCCACTTCCTCCAGCGTCAGCCCGTGCGGCCGTACCACGTGCACCGCCGGGTCCCGCACCTTCGCCGCCAGCACCTCGGCGGGCCACCCGGCCGGACGGCGCCCGTCCCCCACGAACAGCGCGGCACCGATCAGCGCCCGCACCATGTTGTGGCAGAAGGCGTCGGCCTGCACGGTCGCGGTCAGCACCCCCGACGCCTCGTCCCGCACCCAGCTCAGCTTCTGCAGTGTACGAATGGTGGTGGCACCCTCGCGCTTCTTGCAGTACGCGGCGAAATCGTGCTCCCCGACCATCAGCCCGGCCGCCTCGTTCATCGCGTCCACATCCAACGGCCGGTCGTGCCACAGCACATGACCACGGGTCAGCGGATCGACCCCGCCGGGCCTGTCCCCCACCCGGTAGGCGTAACGCCGCCACATCGCGGAGAACCGCGCGTTGAACCCGGCCGGCGCCTCGGCCGCCCGCCAGATCCGGACGTCCAGCGGCAGCCGCCCGGCCATCCGCCGCAGCAGCTTCTCCTGGTGCTCGGCCCACACCTCGGCCGGCAGGTCGACATGCGCCACCTGCCCCCGCGCGTGCACCCCGGCATCGGTGCGCCCGGCCACCGTCAGGTCGTACGTACGGGAGGACCGCGTCACGGTCCGCAGCGCGTCCTCGATCTCCCCCTGCACGGTGCGCCTGCTGGTCTGCTTCGCCCAGCCGGAGAAGTCCTTCCCGTCGTACGACAGGTCCAGCCGCACCCGTACGAAACCGGGCTCCGCCTCGTCACTCACCACGCGTCCCCTTTCGAACCCTTCACAGCAGAACGGGCCCGCACCGCCCCGAAGGGTGATGCGGGCCCGTCCCGTGGTCTCAGAACGCTCAGGCGTCCTTGGACTCCGCGTCGGCCTCGGCCGGCTTGGCGTCCTCGACGACCTCGGCGGACTCGGCCGGGGCCTCGTCCTTCTTGAGGGAGTCTTCCTTGACCGCACGCTTCGTCGCGGCCTCGGCCTCACCGGTGGCCTGCTGCGCCACGGTCAGCGCCTCGACCAGCTCGATGACCGCCATCGGGGCGTTGTCGCCACGACGGTTGCCGATCTTGGTGATACGGGTGTAACCACCGGGGCGGTTCTCGTACCGCGGGGCGATCTCGGTGAAGAGCGTGTGCACGATGCTCTTGTCCGTGATCGTCTGCAGCACCAGGCGACGGTTGTGGATGTCGCCCTTCTTCGCCTTGGTGACCAGGCGCTCGGCGACCGGACGCAGGCGACGGGCCTTGGCCTCGGTCGTGGTGATGCGACCGTGCTCGAACAGCGACTTCGCCAGGTTGGCGAGAAGCAGACGCTCGTGCGCGGCGCTGCCGCCCAGACGGGCACCCTTTGCGGGACGCGGCATGGTGTTTCTCCTTGTGTGCTGCACCGGCCGTATCAGGTACCGGTGTCAGTTCCCGCGCGGCGGTCGCCGCACAGAAGTCCAGGTACTGGAACGAATCCCAGCCCGTCCGAGCCAAAATCAGCCCGTCCGGCGTTCGAGGACGAGCCGAAATCAAGCCCGTCCGGCGATTGAGGACAACCCCCTCACGCCCGAGCCAAAACCAGCCCGTCCGGCGATTGAGGACAACCCCCTCACGCCCGAGCCAAAACCAGCCCGTCCGGCGATTGAGGACAAAGCCCTCGCCCGGTCCGGGGCACCCACCAATCCCGGGCACCCCAGCCGGAGGCGTACTAGTACTGCTCGGTCTCCACGAAACCGGCATCCGCGTCATCGTCCGCACCAAACGCGTCCGCCGCGGCCGTCGGGTCGAAGCCGGGAGGCGAGTCCTTCAGCGCGAGGCCCATACCGGCCAGCTTCGCCTTGACCTCGTCGATCGACTTCGCACCGAAGTTGCGGATGTCGAGCAGGTCGGCCTCGGAACGAGCCACGAGCTCACCCACGGAGTGGATGCCCTCGCGCTTGAGGCAGTTGTACGAGCGGACCGTGAGCTCCAGCTCCTCGATCGGCAGCGCCAGATCGGCGGCCAGCGCCGCGTCCGTCGGCGACGGGCCCATGTCGATGCCCTCGGCGTCGATGTTGAGCTCGCGCGCCAGACCGAACAGCTCGACCAGGGTCTTACCGGCGGACGCCATGGCGTCACGCGGGCGCATGGCCTGCTTGGTCTCGACGTCGACGATCAGCTTGTCGAAGTCGGTGCGCTGCTCGACACGGGTCGCCTCGACCTTGTACGTGACCTTGAGCACCGGCGAGTAGATGGAGTCGACCGGAATCCGGCCGATCTCCTGGCCCACCTGCTTGTTCTGGACGGCGGAGACGTAGCCGCGACCGCGCTCGACGGTCAGCTCCATCTCCAGCTTGCCCTTGCCGTTCAGCGTGGCCAGGACCAGGTCCGGGTTGTGGACCTCGACACCGGCCGGCGGGGCGATGTCAGCAGCGGTGACCAGGCCGGGGCCCTGCTTGCGCAGGTACATCACGACCGGCTCGTCGTGCTCCGAGGAGACGACCAGCTGCTTGATGTTGAGGATGAGGTCGGTCACGTCCTCCTTGACGCCCGGCACGGTGGTGAACTCGTGCAGGACACCGTCGATCCGGATGCTGGTGACAGCAGCGCCGGGGATCGAGGAGAGGAGCGTGCGGCGCAGGGAGTTGCCGAGGGTGTAGCCGAAGCCCGGCTCCAGCGGCTCGATGACGAACCGGGACCGGAACTCGTCGACGACCTCTTCGGTCAGCGACGGACGCTGAGCGATCAGCATGAGGAAAATCCTTCAGTCGTGGGCACCCACTATTTGATGCCCGACAGATGAAACAAGGGTACGGGCGGCACACCCCCGAAGAGATGTACCGCCCGGCCCCACACTTGCGACAACGCGCGAACAGCCGTTACCGGCGTCCGTGCGTCAGACGCGACGACGCTTCGGCGGACGGCAGCCGTTGTGCGGCGTCGGGGTGACGTCCTGGATCGAACCGACCTCAAGGCCCGTGGCCTGGAGGGAGCGGATCGCGGTCTCGCGGCCGGAGCCCGGACCCTTGACGAAGACGTCAACCTTGCGCATGCCGTGCTCCTGCGCGCGGCGGGCGGCCGACTCGGCGGCCATCTGCGCGGCGAAGGGGGTGGACTTGCGCGAGCCCTTGAAGCCGACGTGGCCGGCGGAGGCCCAGGAGATCACGTTGCCCGCGGGGTCCGTGATCGAGACGATGGTGTTGTTGAACGTGCTCTTGATGTGCGCGTGGCCGTGAGCGACGTTCTTCTTTTCCTTGCGACGCACCTTCTTGGCTGCGCCCTGACGACCCTTGGGGGGCATGTCTTGACTCCAGATGGAGAGGGGAGGTGATCGGTCCTACAGCGAAGACCGCTGGATGCTGCGGATGCCCGGGATTCCGGACGTACGCAGTGCGTCCGCTGAGGACTACTTCTTGCCCGGCTTCTTCTTACCGGCGATGGCGCGACGCGGGCCCTTGCGGGTACGCGCGTTCGTGCTGGTGCGCTGGCCGTGGACGGGCAGACCGCGACGGTGACGGATGCCCTGGTAGCAGCCGATCTCGACCTTGCGGCGGATGTCGGCCTGGATCTCGCGTCGAAGGTCACCCTCGGTGCGGAGGTTGGCGTCGACGTACTCGCGGATCTTGACCAGGTCCTCTTCGGCCAGGTCACGAACGCGGGCGTTCGGGTCGACACCGGTGGTGGCGAGGATCTCCTTGGACCGGGTGCGCCCGATACCGAAGACGTAGGTGAGGGCAACCTCCACGCGCTTTTCGCGCGGGATGTCAACACCTGAAACGCGTGCCATTCAATGGCTCCAGTTGTTAGATCGGGGGTCTTCCGCAGTGCCACTCCCGGCCGCCGACCTCTCGCTGGGAGAGGTGGTACGTCCGGGTCCCCGGCCCCCGCCGGAGGTGTCGTCAGCCGTGGCTTGGACGGGCTCTGCGTATGTACGTATTTACGTGCGTCGCGCGAAGAGCTGCGAGATGCAGGTGGTCGTGCGTCAGCCCTGGCGCTGCTTGTGGCGCAGGTTGTCGCAGATGACCATGACCCGGCCGTGACGGCGGATCACCTTGCACTTGTCGCAGATCTTCTTGACGCTCGGCTTGACCTTCATGGGATGTCAGGTTCTCCGGGTCAGTGCCCTCACCACGCCGAAGCGGGATGGCGGCAAGATCTACTTGTACCGGTAGACGATCCGGCCACGCGTCAGGTCGTACGGGGAAAGCTCCACCACGACCCGGTCATCCGGGAGGATACGGATGTAGTGCATCCGCATCTTGCCGGAGATGTGCGCGAGGACCTTGTGACCGTTCTGGAGCTCCACCCTGAACATAGCGTTCGGGAGGGACTCGATCACGGTGCCCTCAATTTCGATGGCACCTTGCTTCTTGGCCACGCTTCGCCTTTCGAATCGGCTACCTTGATCGACTCCGACTTCCGCATGGAGACACACGGATGCACGAGAGCCGACGAGTCAGTCTACGTCAGCGGACTCCAAAAGACGAATCCGTCAAGTTTGCCCAGCCAGGGTGATCCTTAGACCCCCGTGGGGGTCCGGACTCACCCCAGGGGGTCGGGAGCCGCCGTGATGCCGTACTCCGCCAGCTTGGCCCGGCCGCAGTCCGGGGCGGTGAGGACCAGCGGCCCCTGCTCCGTCAGGGCGATCGAGTGCTCCCAGTGCGAGGACCAGGTGCCGTCGGTCGTGAGGACCGTCCAGTCGTCGCTGAGCACCTCGGTCTGCGCCGTACCGAGCGAGACCATGGGCTCGATGGCCAGGCAGACGCCCGGGACCAGCTTGATGCCCTTGCCGCGCTTGCGGGAGACGTAGTTCAGCAGGTGCGGGTCCATGTGCATCTCGGTGCCGATGCCGTGGCCGCCGTAGTCCTCGATGATCCCGTACTTGCCGGTGGCCGGGCGGGGCTGGCGGCGGATGTAGGTCTCGATCGCCTTCGAGATGTCGACCAGGCGGTTGTTCACCTTCATCGCGGCGATCCCGGCCCACATCGACTCCTCGGTCACCCGGGAGAGCTCGATCAGCTCCGGGGCGTGACCGGTGCCGACGAAGGCGGTGTACGCGGCGTCGCCGTGCCAGCCGTCGATGATCGCGCCGGCGTCGATCGAGATGATGTCGCCGTCCTTGAGGACGGTCTTCTCGTCGGGGATGCCATGCACGACGACCTCGTTGACCGAGGTGCAGATGGTCGCGGGGAACCCGCCGTACCCGAGGAAGTTCGACTTCGCTCCGTGATCGGCGATCACCTTGCGTGCGACCTCGTCCAGGTCCTTCGTGGTGGCGCCCGGAACGGCCGCCTCACGGGTGGCGGCGTGAATGGCAGCGACCACCAGGCCCGCCTCGCGCATCTTCGCGATCTGCTCGGGGGTCTTGATCTGCACCATTGCTCGGCGCCTCTCTGCATCGAAGGATGACGGCTGCGGCGTACTCAACGATACGGCGCAAACAGTCGGCCGCGGCGCCTGAAGGGCGCCGCGGCCGACTGTGAAGGTAATACGGGGCGTCGCTCAGTCCTGGTCGGACTTCTGGAGCGCCTCCATGGCACGCGCGGTCACATCGGTGACCTTGCCGAGCGCGGAGATGGTCACCACCAGGCCCTGGGCCCGGTAGTAGCCGATGATCGGCTCGGTCTGCGTGTGGTAGACCTCCAGCCGGGTACGGACCGTCTCCTCGCTGTCGTCGTCCCGCTGGTACAGCTCGCCGCCGCAGGTGTCGCAGACACCCTCGGTCTTCGGCGGGTTGTACGTCACGTGGAAGACGTGCGCGCTGTCGCTGCGGCAGATGCGGCGACCCGCGATCCGCTTCACGACCTCGTCCTCGGGGACCTCCAGGTCGAGGACCGCGTCCAGCTTTACGCCCTCGTCCTTGAGCATCGCGTCAAGGGCTTCGGCCTGACCCACGTTGCGCGGGAAGCCGTCGAGCAGGAAGCCGTTCACGGCGTCCGACTGGGCCATCCGGTCCTTGGCCATCCCGATGGTGACCTCGTCCGGCACCAGCCGGCCCGCGTCCATGAAGGAACGGGCCTGCTTGCCAAGGTCGGTGCCCTGGCTGATGTTGGCGCGGAAGAGGTCGCCCGTGGAGATGTGCGGAATCGACAGGTTCTTGGCAAGGTACGCAGCCTGCGTTCCCTTGCCGGCACCAGGAGGCCCGACGAGGACGATTCGCATCAGCGGAGGAACCCTTCGTAATTGCGCTGCTGGAGCTGACTCTCAATCTGCTTCACGGTTTCCAGACCCACACCCACGATGATCAGGATGCTTGTCCCGCCGAACGGGAAGTTCTGGTTTGCACCGCCGAAGCCTGCCAACGCCATCGTCGGCACCAGAGCGATCAGACCCAGGTACAGCGAGCCCGGCCAAGTGATCCTGTTGAGCACGTAGCTCAGGTACTCGGCAGTAGGTCGACCAGCCCGGATACCCGGGATGAAGCCACCATACTTCTTCATGTTGTCGGCAACTTCCTCGGGGTTGAACGAGATCGCCACGTAGAAGAAGGCGAAGAACACGATCAACAGGAAGTACGTCGCGATGTAATACGGGTGGTCACCCTTGACGAAGTGGTCCTGGATCCACGTCGCCCAGCCCGCCTGGGAGTTGGAGAACTGGACGATCAGGGCCGGGATGTAGAGCAGCGAAGAAGCGAAGATGACGGGAATCACACCCGCCTGGTTCACCTTCAGCGGGATGTACGTGGACGTACCGCCGTACGACCTGCGGCCGATCATGCGCTTCGCGTACTGCACCGGAATGCGGCGCTGGGCCTGCTCGACGAAGACGACGAGACCGACCATCACGAAGCCGATGAGAATGACTGTGCCGAACTCGATCCAGCCGTCGGCCAGCTTGCCGCTCTCCTTGATGGCCCACAGGGCACCGGGGAAGCTCGCGGCGATCGAGATGAACATCAGGATCGACATGCCGTTGCCGATACCGCGGTCGGTGATGAGCTCACCGAGCCACATGACGGCGGCGGTTCCGGCGGTCATGGTGAGCACCATGACGACCGTCGTGAAGATCGACTGATTCGGAACGATCTGGTCGCCGACGGAGCAGCTGCTGAACAGCGCACCGCTGCGAGCGGTTGCCACCAGGCCGGTGCCCTGGAGGATGGCGAGCGCCACGGTCAGATAACGCGTGTACTGCGTGATCTTGGCCGTGCCGGACTGCCCCTCCTTCTTCAGGGCTTCCAGTCGGGGGATGACGACGGTCAGCAGCTGAAGAATGATGCTGGCCGTGATGTACGGCATGATGCCGAGCGCGAAGATCGTGATCTGCAGCAGTGCACCACCGCTGAACATGTTCACCAGGCCGAAGAGGCTGTTGTTGCCCTTACTTGCCTGGTCAACACAGGTCTGGACGTTCTCGTAGCTCACACCGGGTACCGGGATGTGTGCCCCGAGCCGGTAGAGCACGATGATGCCGAGCGTGAAGAACAGCTTCTTGCGCAGGTCGGGCGTCTTGAACGCCCGGGCGAACGCGGTGAGCACGGTGCCTCCTGCGACCCCCGCGCAATGCGTAGAGGTGACGGTCTTGAGGATCGACGAATACGAAAGAGTCAAAGATCCCCGGGCAGTTGCCCGGAGAGATAGCACAACAACGCACGCCACCTTACCGGCGACCATGCCCGCCTAGGAACGACCAACCGGGGATGCCCCATATGAGAGGCATCCCCGGTCGGATGTTCAGTACATCGAGTTGTCCGAGTTGTCTCAGACGAGCTCGGTGACAGTGCCGCCGGCGGCGGCAATCTTCTCCTTGGCGGAGCCGGAGACGGCGTCAACCGAAACCTGCAGCGCCACGGAGATCTCGCCCTGTCCAAGGACCTTGACGAGGTGGTTGTTGCGCACAGCGCCCTTGGCGACCAGATCGGCCACCGTGACCTCTCCACCCTCGGGGTAGAGCGTCGCGAGCTTGTCCAGGTTCACGACCTGGTACTCCGTGCGGAACGGGTTCTTGAAGCCCTTGAGCTTCGGGAGACGCATGTGGAGGGGCATCTGGCCACCCTCGAAGCGCTCCGGAACCTGGTAACGGGCCTTCGTACCCTTGGTACCACGGCCTGCGGTCTTACCCTTGGACGCCTCACCACGACCCACACGGGTCTTGGCGGTCTTGGCGCCCGGGGCAGGCCGGAGGTTGTGGGCCTTCAGCGGGCTGTTCTCCGCCATGTCAGTCAACCTCCTCAACCGTCACGAGGTGGCGGACGGTGTTAGCCATTCCGCGGAACTCGGGGCGGTCCTCCTTGACAACCGAGTCGTTCAGGCGCTTGAGCCCGAGCGAACGCAGGGTGTCGCGGTGGTTCTGCTTGCTGCCGATGTACGACTTCGTCTGCGTGATCTTGAGGCGAGCCATCACACACCTGCCGCGCGAGCACGGAGAAGAGCCGCGGGGGCGACGTCCTCAAGGGGCAGACCACGGCGAGCCGCGATCTCCTCGGGACGCTGCAGACCCTGAAGGGCCGCCACGGTCGCGTGCACGATGTTGATCGGGTTCGAAGAACCGAGCGACTTCGACAGGATGTCGTGAACGCCCGCGCACTCCAGAACGGCGCGCACGGGGCCACCGGCGATCACACCGGTACCGGGGGAAGCAGGCTTGAGCAGAACGACGCCCGCAGCCTTCTCGCCCTGGATCGGGTGAGGGATGGTGCCCTGGATACGCGGAACCTTGAAGAAGCTCTTCTTGGCCTCTTCAACGCCCTTGGCGATGGCCGCGGGAACTTCCTTGGCCTTGCCGTATCCGACACCGACGGAGCCGTCTCCATCGCCCACCACGACCAGCGCGGTGAAGCTGAAGCGACGACCACCCTTCACAACCTTGGCGACGCGGTTGATCGCGACGACGCGCTCGACGTACGCGGTCTTCTCGGCGGCGCTGGCGCCACCGTCACGGCCCTTCCGGTCCCGCCGCTCGCCGCCACCGGCACCGCTTCCGCGGCGCTGGGGTCCAGCCATTGGAATTACCTCTCTCTGTTACGTCCGCTGTGCGTAGGAACCGGGGCTTAGAACTTCAGCCCGGCTTCACGGGCGGCGTCAGCCAGAGCGGCAATCCGCCCGGCGTACTGGTTACCACCGCGGTCAAACACGACGGCCTCGACGCCTGCGGCCTTGGCGCGCTCGGCGACCAGGGCCCCAACCTGCTTGGCCAGGGCGCTCTTGTCACCCTCGCCACCACGGATGGAAGCGTCCAGGGTCGACGCGGAAGCGAGCGTGTGGCCCGCGACGTCGTCGATGACCTGAGCCACCATGTGGCGGTTGGAACGCGTCACAACCAGGCGCGGCCTCTCCGGCGAACCGGAGATGTGCTTGCGGACGCGGATGTGGCGGCGCTTGAGGGCGGCACGCTTGTAGGCGTCACCCTTGGCAATCTTTACACCGTATGCCATGGCTTACTTACCCGCCTTTCCGACCTTGCGGCGGACAACCTCGCCGGCGTACTTGACGCCCTTGGCCTTGTACGGGTCCGGCTTCCGCAGCTTGCGGATCTTCGCGGAGACCTCGCCGACCTTCTGCTTGTCGATGCCCTCGACACTGAACTTCGTGGGCGACTCGACCTTGAAGGTGATGCCCTCAGGGGCCTCGATGAGAATCGAGTGGCTGTAGCCCAGGGCGAACTCCAGATTGGAGCCCTTCGCCTGGACGCGGTAACCGACACCGCTGATCTCGAGCGCCTTGCTGTATCCCGCGGTCACGCCGGTGATCATGTTCGCCACCAGCGTGCGGGACAGGCCGTGAAGGGCCTTGTTCTGACGCTCGTCGTTAGGGCGAACGACGTTGAGCACGCCGTCCTCGCCCTTGGTGACCTCGATCGGCGCAGCGACGGTGTGCGAGAGGGTGCCCTTGGGGCCCTTCACCGCGACCGTGCGGCCATCGATGGTGACGTCCACACCGGCGGGAACCTGGATGGGGAGCTTGCCGATTCGCGACATGAGCTATTCCTCCGTTCCCGACTACCAGACGTAGGCGAGGACTTCCCCACCTACGCCCTTCTTGCTGGCCTGCTGGCCGGTCAGGAGACCGTGGGACGTGGAGATGATCGCCACGCCCAGGCCGCCGAGAACCTTCGGCAGGTTGGTGGACTTTGCGTATACACGCAGACCCGGCTTCGAGATTCGCTTGATGCCGGCGATCGAGCGCTCGCGGTTCGGGCCGAACTTCAGCTCGAGGACGAGGTTCTTTCCAACCTCAGCGTCCTCGACCTTCCAGCCGGTGATGAAGCCCTCCTGCTGGAGGATCTCCGCGATGTGCGACTTGATCTTGCTGTGCGGCATCGCGACATCGTCGTGATACGCCGAGTTCGCGTTACGCAGACGCGTGAGCATGTCTGCGATGGGATCAGTCATGGTCATGAGTTGGCCTTCGGCCTCTCTCGCCGGGGTTTCCTGTATGCGCCATCCCTCTCCCCACTCAGTGGCGGGACGGGTGCGGTGCGGGGACCTACGGCGTAGTAAGTCGGTCTAGGGCGGCAGGCGCCCAACCCTTCAAGCCTACGGCATGAAAGGAGGGGCTCCTGCCGACCAGATACTTACCGAGAGTCTCCGGGTAATCCCAACGCCCAAGGGGCGAAGGAGAATTACCAGGAGCTCTTGGTCACGCCCGGCAGCTCGCCACGGTGAGCCATCTCACGAAGGCACACGCGGCACAGGCCGAACTTGCGGTAGACGGAGTGGGGCCGGCCGCAGCGCTGGCAGCGGGTGTACCCGCGAACGCCGAACTTCGGCTTGCGGGCGGCCTTAGCGATCAGAGACTTCTTCGCCACGGTCAGTTCTCCTTGAACGGGAAGCCGAGGTGACGAAGGAGGGCACGACCCTCGTCGTCGTTGGTCGCCGTGGTGACCACGGTGATGTCCATGCCCCGGACCCGGTCGATCTTGTCCTGGTCGATCTCGTGGAACATGACCTGCTCCGTGAGACCGAAGGTGTAGTTACCACGGCCGTCGAACTGCTTGGGCGACAGGCCGCGGAAGTCACGGATACGCGGCAGCGCGAGCGACAGCGTACGGTCCAGGAACTCCCACATCCGGTCACCGCGGAGGGTGACGTGGCAGCCGATGGGCTGGCCCTCGCGCAGCTTGAACTGCGCGATGGACTTGCGGGCCTTGGTGACGGCCGGCTTCTGACCGGTGATCGTGGTGAGGTCCTTGACGGCCCCGTCGATCAGCTTGGAGTCGCGGGCGGCGTCGCCCACACCCATGTTGACCACGATCTTGACCAGACCGGGAACCTGCATGACGTTCTCGTACGAGAACTCCTCACGCAGCTTGCCGGCGATTTCCTCGCGGTAGCGCGTCTTGAGACGCGGCGCAGTGGTGGTAGTCATCAGATGTCCTCACCGGTGCGCTTGGCAACGCGGATCTTGTTGCCCTCGTCGTCAAAGCGGTAGCCGACGCGAGTAACGACCTTGTTGCCGTCCTTCTCAACAACCAGCTGCACGTTGCTGATGTGGACGGGAGCCTCGGTCGTCACAATGCCACCGGTCTGCGAACCGCGAGCGGTCTGACCGGCCTTCGTGTGCTTCTTGACCCGGTTGACACCCTCGACGAGAACGCGGTCCTGAGTAGGGTAGGCAACGATGACCTTGCCCTGCTTGCCCTTGTCCTTGCCGGTGATGACCTGAACCAGGTCGCCCTTCTTGATCTTCATGCTTACAGCACCTCCGGCGCGAGCGAGATGATCTTCATGAACTTCTTCTCGCGCAGCTCTCGGCCAACCGGGCCAAAGATGCGGGTGCCGCGGGGGTCGCCGTCGTTCTTCAGAATGACGGCGGCGTTCTCGTCGAAGCGGATGTACGAGCCATCCTGACGACGACGCTCCTTGACGGTGCGAACGATGACGGCCTTGACGACGTCACCCTTCTTCACGTTGCCACCGGGGATCGCGTCCTTGACGGTGGCGACGATGACGTCACCGATACCCGCGTAGCGGCGACCCGAGCCACCGAGAACACGAATGGTGAGAATTTCCTTCGCACCCGTGTTGTCGGCGACGCGCAGTCGCGACTCCTGCTGGATCACGTCTATCTCCTGATCGTCTGCCGGTTCCCGGCGGGGAGCTTCGCAAATGTCTTACGAAGCTCCCCACCGAGCCTGGCGGAACTTGCCTGAGGGGAATGCCCCTCAGGAATTACTTGGCCTTCTCGAGGATCTCGACGATGCGCCAGCGCTTCGAGGCGGACAGCGGCCGGGTCTCCATGATGATGACACGGTCGCCGACGCCGGCAGCGTTCTGCTCGTCGTGGGCCTTGAGCTTGTTCGTACGGCGGATGACCTTGCCGTACAGGGCGTGCTTGACCCGGTCCTCGACAGCGACGACGACGGTCTTGTCCATCTTGTCGCTGACGACCAGACCCTCACGGGTCTTGCGGAAACCGCGGTCGGTGTTGGTCTCAGTCACAGTCTTCTCGCTCATCAGACGCTCTCCACCGTCTCGATGCCCAGCTCGCGCTCACGCATCAGGGTGTAGATCCGGGCGATGTCCTTACGGACGGACTTGAGCCGGCCGTGGTTCTCGAGCTGCCCAGTCGCCGCCTGAAAGCGGAGGTTGAACAGCTCTTCCTTGGCCTCGCGGAGCTTGTCGAGAAGCTCCTCGCCGCCCAGCTCGCGCAGCTCGGACGCCTTGGTACCGGCCGACATCACGACTCACCTGCCTCGCGCCGAACGATCCGGCACTTCATCGGAAGCTTGTGAGCAGCGCGGGTAAGCGCCTCACGAGCAATCTTCTCGTTCGGGTAGGACAGCTCGAACATCACCCGACCCGGCTTGACGTTCGCGATCCACCACTCGGGAGAACCCTTACCGGAACCCATGCGGGTCTCGGCAGGCTTCTTCGTCAGGGGGCGGTCCGGATAAATGTTGATCCAGACCTTGCCGCCACGCTTGATGTGGCGGGTCATCGCGATACGAGCTGCCTCGATCTGGCGGTTCGTCACGTACGCCGGAGTCAGCGCCTGGATGCCGTACTCGCCGAACGCAACCTGCGTACCACCCTTGGACATACCGCTGCGCTTCGGGTGGTGCTGCTTGCGGTGCTTGACCCTACGGGGGATCAGCATTTCGGTCAGGCCTCCGTTCCGGTGCTCTCAGCAGCCGGAGCAGCGGCGGCGGGAGCGTCGGCCTTGGGGGCCTCGGCTGCCGGCGACTGCTGCGGCTTGCGGCCTCGACCGCCACGCTCGCCACTACGGCCACCGCGGCCGGCCGGGCGGTCAGCGCCGCCACGAGCCGGACGGTTGCCTGCGCGGGCTGCGGCGTTCTCGGCGCGGACCTCGGCGATGTTCTTGACGTCGCCCTTGTAGATCCAGACCTTCACACCGATGCGGCCGAAGGTCGTCTTGGCCTCGAAGAAGCCGTAGTCGACGTTCGCACGGAGCGTGTGCAGGGGCACACGGCCCTCGCGGTAGAACTCCGAGCGGGACATCTCGGCGCCGCCGAGGCGACCGCCGCACTGGATCTTGATGCCCTTGGCGCCGGCCTTCATCGTGCTCTGCATGCTCTTGCGCATCGCACGACGGAAGGAGACGCGGGAGGAGAGCTGCTCGGCGACGGCCTGGGCCACCAGCTGAGCGTCCACCTCGGGGTTCTTGACCTCGAGGATGTTCAGCTGGACCTGCTTGCCGGTCAGCTTCTCCAGCTCGCCACGGATGCGATCGGCCTCGGCGCCGCGGCGGCCGATGACGATGCCCGGACGGGCGGTGTGGATGTCAACGCGGACGCGGTCGCGGGTGCGCTCGATCTCAACCTTCGAGATGCCGGCTCGCTCCATGCCCTTCGTCATCATGCGACGAATGGCAACGTCTTCCTTGACGTAGTCCTTGTACAGCTTGTCGGCGTACCAACGGGACTTGAAGTCCGTGGTAATGCCGAGCCGGAACCCGTGCGGGTTTACCTTCTGGCCCATTACCGGGTTCCTTCCTTGCTGCTGACGACCACGGTGATGTGGCTGGTCCGCTTACGGATCCGGTAGGCACGGCCCTGAGCACGCGGACGGAACCGCTTCAGGGTCGGGCCCTCGTCCACGTACGCCTCGCTGATGACCAGCGAAGAGGCGTCGGTGTGGTCGTAGTTGTGTGCAGCGTTGGCAATGGCGCTGTCCAGCACCTTGCCAACCGGCACGCTCGCGGCCTGCGGGGCGAAACGCAGGACCGCCTGAGCCTCCGTGGCATCCATGCCACGGATGAGGTCCACCACTCGGCGGGCCTTCATGGGCGTGACGCGGATGTACCGCGCCTGGGCCCTGGCTTCCATGGTTGTCCCTTCGGTGTAAGTCATAGTCGTTTCCACCCCGCGCTAGCGGCGCTTCGACTTCCGGTCGTCCTTGACGTGGCCGCGGAAGGTGCGAGTCGGCGAGAACTCGCCGAGCTTGTGGCCGACCATCGACTCGGTGACGAACACCGGGACGTGAATCTTGCCGTTGTGCACCGCGATGGTGTGACCCAGCATGGCCGGGATGATCATCGAGCGACGGGACCAGGTCTTGATGACGTTCTTGGTGCCGGCTTCGTTCTGTACGTCCACCTTCTTGACGAGGTGGCCGTCGACGAAGGGCCCCTTCTTGAGACTGCGCGGCATCTAAACCCGCTCCTAGCGCTTCTTGTTCGTCTTGCGGCGGCGGACGATGTACTTGCTCGATGCCTTCTTCGGCGAGCGAGTACGACCCTCCTTCTGACCCCACGGCGAGACCGGGTGACGTCCACCGGAGGTCTTGCCTTCACCACCACCGTGCGGGTGGTCAACCGGGTTCATCGCGACACCGCGGACGGTCGGGCGTACGCCCTTCCAGCGCATACGGCCGGCCTTGCCCCAGTTGATGTTCGACTGCTCGGCGTTGCCGACCTCGCCAATGGTGGCGCGGCAGCGGGCGTCGACCAGCCGGATTTCACCGGACGGCATACGAAGGTGGGCCATGGTGCCCTCCTTCGCCAGCAGCTGCACGGACGTACCCGCGGAACGGGCGAACTTCGCACCGCCGCCGGGCCGCAGCTCGATGGCGTGGATGGTCGTACCGACCGGGATGTTGCGCAGCGCCAGGTTGTTGCCCGGCTTGATGTCTGCGGCCGGACCGTTCTCGACGCGGTCACCCTGCGACAGGCCACGCGGGGCGACGATGTAACGCTTCTCGCCGTCCGCGTAGTGCAGCAGCGCGATGCGCGCGGTGCGGTTCGGGTCGTACTCGATGTGCGCGACCTTGGCCGGCACGCCGTCCTTGTCGTGACGACGGAAGTCGATCACGCGGTAGGCGCGCTTGTGTCCGCCACCCTGGTGGCGAACGGTGATCCGACCGGCGTTGTTACGGCCGCCCTTGCTGTGCAGGGGGCGGACCAGCGACTTCTCCGGCGTGGACCGCGTGATCTCGACAAAGTCGGCGACGCTGGAGCCACGACGGCCCGGGGTCGTCGGCTTGTACTTGCGGATACCCATTTCTCAGTCCTCGTCCGATTCCGGACGACTCGACCTCCGTCAGGAGGTCGGGCCGCCGAAGATGTCGATACGGTCGCCCTCGGCGAGGGTCACGATGGCGCGCTTGGTGTCAGCGCGCTTGCCGAAGCCGGTCTTGGTGCGCTTGCGCTTACCCTGCCGGTTGATCGTGTTGACCCCGGTGACCTTGACCGAGAAGACCGCTTCCACGGCCTGCTTGATCTGGGTCTTGTTGGAGCCGGGCGCGACGATGAACGTGTACTTGTTCTCGTCGAGCAGCGCGTAGCTCTTCTCGGAGACAACCGGCTTGACGAGAACGTCACGCGGGTCCGAGTAGGTCTTGCTCGTGATGGTCGAGCTGGTAACGGTCGCCTCGCTCATCAGGCGTCGCTCCCTTCGGTCTCAGCGGTCTGGGGGCCAGACACGAAGGACTCGAAAGCGGCCTGGGTGAAGACCACGTCGTCAGAGACGATCACGTCGTACGTGTTCAGCTGGCCCGGCTCCAGGATGTGCACCTGGGGCAGGTTGCGTGCGGACAGCCATGCGGCCTCGTCGGCGCGGTCGACGACCAGGAGCACGTTGTTGCGCTCACTGATCTTGCCGAGCAGCGTCTTCGCGGCCTTCGTGGAGATCGCACCCTCGACCACGCCGGTGACGACGTGGATACGGGAGTGACGCGCCCGGTCCGAGAGGGCACCGCGCAGAGCGGCGGCCTTCATCTTCTTCGGGGTGCGCTGCGAGTAGTCACGCGGCTGCGGGCCGTGGACGACGCCACCGCCGGCGAACTGCGGCGCACGGGTCGAACCCTGGCGCGCGCGGCCGGTGCCCTTCTGGCGGTACGGCTTGCGGCCACCGCCTCGGACCTCGGCGCGGGTCTTGGTCTTGTGCGTGCCCTGACGGGCAGCTGCCAGCTGTGCGACGACGACCTGGTGGATCAGCGGAACGCTGGTCTTGGCGTCGAAGATCTCCGCGGGGAGCTCGACGGTACCGGCCTTGTCGCCTGCCGGCGAAAGGATGTCAATGGTGCTCATTACCTCAAGCCCCCTTGGCCGCGGTACGGACCAGGACGAGGCCGCCGTTCGGACCGGGGACCGCACCCTTGATGAGGAGCAGACCCTTCTCCGCGTCAACCGCGTGGATGGTCAGGTTCTGGGTGGTGACCCGCTCGTTGCCCATGCGACCCGCCATGCGCATGCCCTTGAAGACACGGCCGGGGGTGGCACAGCCACCGATGGAGCCAGGCGAACGGTGCTTGCGCTGCACGCCGTGACCGGCGCCGAGGCCCTTGAAGTTGTGACGCTTCATGACACCGGCGAAGCCCTTGCCCTTGCTCTTGCCCGTGACGTCAACCTTGACGCCGGACTCGAACACCTCGGCAGTGACCTCCTGGCCCAGCGTGTACTCGCTGGCGTCAGGGGTGCGGAGCTCCACCAGGTGGCGGCGGGGGGTCACGTCGGCCTTGGCGAAGTGGCCCTTGAGGGGCTTGTTCACCTTGCGCGGGTCGATCTCGCCGAAGGCGATCTGGACCGACTCGTAGCCGTCGCTGTCGTTGGTGCGGACCTGGGTCACGACGCAGGGCCCGGCCTTGACGACGGTCACCGGGACAACCCGGTTGTTCTCGTCCCAGACCTGGGTCATGCCGAGCTTCTCGCCCAGGACGCCCTTAATGTTCTTAGCCATCTCGCGCGTCACCTCAGAGCTTGATCTCGATGTCGACGCCCGCCGGCAGGTCGAGACGCATCAGCGAGTCAACCGTCTTCGGCGTGGGGTCGAGGATGTCGATGAGGCGCTTGTGCGTGCGCATCTCGAAGTGCTCGCGCGAGTCCTTGTACTTGTGCGGCGACTTGATGACGCAGTACACGTTCTTCTCAGTGGGCAGCGGCACCGGGCCCGCGACCGACGCACCAGTGCGGGTCACCGTCTCGACGATCTTCTTCGCCGAGGAGTCGATGACCTCGTGGTCGTAGGCCTTGAGCCGGATGCGGATCTTCTGTCCCGCCATGGCTACTAGTAGTCCTGTCTCTCGAAACGCTCTGGAACCCGGGGGTTCTACCGACTCCTCCTCCGACCCACGCGGTCGGGCGTGTCGCATCCCCTCTACGAAAATCTCCCGAAGGAGATCCCAACCAAGGGGGTGCGGGCCCAAGGACCGCGGAACCGGGGGCGGAACACCCACCGGGTGCCTGGTTTATGCCCTGCTTTACTTCCCGGAAGATTCCCGTACGTCCGGCCCTACAGGGCCGACGAGTACTGTGGGACTCGCTTCCGGTCCTCCCGGCGGGAGGCGCGCAGCATTGACACTCAACCGAGCAACCTGGTCAGTGTGCCATACGGGGAGCGGGCCTGGCCAATCGGGCCCAGGATCCTACCCCCCGCGAGGGAGCGGTCAAACGCGGGCACGCATTCGGCGCACCCACGGCCCGGCGTGGGCCCGGGTCGGGCTTGGGCTGGGGCGCGCGTGCGTAGAGGGGTCAGTGCCCGGCGGCGTACGGGACGAAGCTCACCCAGGCGGCAGGGGCGACGGCGAGACGGGGGCCGTGGACGTCCTTGGAGTCACGGACGTGGACGGTGTCGGGGGCGGGGGCGACCTCGACACAGTCGTTGCCATCGCCACTGCTGCTGTGGCTGCTCTTGAACCACCGCAGCTCGGAAGCGTCCCCGGCGGGCGGCTTGCGGATCATGGCTCTCCCCACGCAGAAGCGGTCAGTGCCCGGCAGCGTACGAAACGAAGCCCACCCACGCGGCAGAGGTGACGGCGAGACGCGGACCCTGGACGTCCTTGGAGTCACGGACGTGCACGGCCTCCGGGGTGGACGCGACCTCGACACATTCATTGCTGTTGCTGCTGTCGCTGTAGCTGCTCTTGAACCACTCCAGCGCGTAAGCGGCTCCCGCAGGCGGCTTGCGGATCATGGCTCTCCCCACGCAGAAGGGGTCAGTGCCCGGCAGCGTACGAGACGAAGCCCGCCCACGCGGCAGAGGTGACGGCGAGACGCGGGCCCTGGACGTCCTTGGAGTCACGGACATGGACGGCACCGGAGGCAGCGGCAACCTCGACGCACTCGCTGCCGTCGCTGCTGTCGCTGTAGCTGCTCTTGAACCACCGCAGCTCGGAAGCGTCCCCGGCAGAGGGCTTGCGGATCATGTCTCTCCCAGCACTTGCTCGATGAAGGCCATCGACTCCCGAGGGGTGAGAGCCTGGGCCCGGATCATGCCAGACCGCAATTCGAGGATCCGGATCTGCTTCGGATCCGAGACGGGGCGCCCACCGAACGCTCCGTCGGAACGCCCCACCGCCGTACCGTCCTTGAACTTCAGCAACTGGATCAGTCCACCGATCCCCGCGTGCTCTTCGCGACAGATCGGCATTACCTGAACCGTTACGTTCCGCAACTCGCTGATCACCAAGAGATGTTCCAGTTGACGGCGGAGCACAACTTTACCTCCGAGCGGACGCCGGAGCACCAGCTCTTCCAGGACGAATCCGAGCGTCGGAGCGGGTGACCGCTCGAAGATGACCTGGCGAGCCATACGCGCAGCCACTGCTCGTTCGATCTCATCCTGCGAGTAGGCGGGTTGGCGCATCGCGAACAACGCACGCGCATACTCGGCCGTCTGCAGCAGACCGTGGACGCTGCTGTTGCTGTATGCCAGCAACTCCACCGCCCGAGCCTCCAGCTTCGCCAGTTCTCGGATCTTCTTCGGGTACCGCACCTCCGCGACGTCCGGCTTCATCGCCGCGAGCTTGCCGCCCGCCCTCAGTACCGTGTCCGCCCCGTCCAGGAACTCCGGGCGGGGGATGCGCCGGCCGCCCTCCACCTTGTAGATGAGGTCTTCGCCGTACCCCATCGCCGCCCCGAGCTCGCACGCCCGCATCCCCGCCGCCTCGCGCCACGCCTTGATCTGGCGGCCTACGGCGGCGACCACCGCCACCCCCGACTCGTCGTCCGGGTCGACGTCCCAGCCGGGCTCGTCCGCCCCGCCGTTCCCGTGCTCCGTACCGTCGCCAACCACGCTCATGCGAGCCCCACTTCCGACGTGCGTGCCGATCTTTTCCCAACCACGTCCGTTCCCGGTGCGTCACGCCGGACAGCCAGGACAGCGCCGGACAAGCCCCGGACAGTCACCGTACGCAAGGGCTCTGTCACTGGGCACGGTACGCAGAAGCGGCCACGCTGAGTGACATGAACCCAGAAATCGTCCGCACCCAGCGCCCCGCCGCGAGCCGGACGTTCAGCGTGCTGCTCTCCCCCACCCGCCGAGGGGCCCGGCTCGCCCGGCTGCTCACCGTGGCCCATCTCGGGGCCTGGGGGCTCCCTTCGGAGTCGGCGGCGCACATCGTCGCCGAGCTGGCGGCGAACGCCTCGGTGCACGGCCGCGTGCGGGGCCGCGACTTCCGGCTGCGCCTCGCGGTCCACCACGAGGTCCTGCTGCGGATCGAGGTCACCGACACCCGGGGCGACAGCGTTCCGTCCGGCCCGGGGTCCGTCGAAGCACCTGTGGACGACGCGGAGGGCGGGCGGGGTCTGCTCATCGTCGAGGCCCTGGCCGACCACTGGGGCGTCGTCCCCGGGCCCGTCCCGCTCAAGACGGTGTGGGCCGAACTCGACCTCGCGCGCTGACGGCATCCACCGGGTCGTGCGTGGTCACGACCCGGTACCTCCCGACCGGATCGTGCTCGACCACGACGTGGCGGCCCACGACATCAACTACGTAAAGAACCAAGAGAAATAACCCCACCCGACCCCACCCGGTCTCTACCTGACCCACCCCCCCAGGGCTCGTCACTCACACGGGTGAGGTTTGGCAACTGGGCTGGATTTCGGGCCGGTTGGCAGGCATATGCTCACGCAACACCACCAGACATGCGTCGGCCCCCAATCAGGACTGCAATCCCGATCGAGGGCCTGACCACCGAGGAAGTTCGGAGCTTCCCGATGGATGCCCAGCAGAATACTGCGCTCACCCGCGCCCTGACAGAGGTTCCCGGCCCCCTTCCGGCCTCCGGCGTGATCCACATCGTGATCCCGCACACCAGCCGCTTCACGGTCGTCGGCAACCACCTCGCCCAGCACCCCGGCCTCAGCTCCACCGCCGTGGGCATCGCCGTGCGCATCCAGTCGCTGCCCCAGGGGGCCGACGTGGGGATCAAGGCGCTCGCCGCCCGCTTCCCCGAAGGTGAGATCCGCATCGCCGCCGCCCTGCGCGAGCTGGAGGCCCACGGCTATCTGCAACGGGCCCGGGTACGCCTGCCGAGCGGCCGGATCGTCACCCGCACGGTGTTCTGCAACCAGCCGACGGCTCTTCTGCGGCCCCGCACGGCGGCCCCGCAACCGCCTCCCGCGCCGCTGGTCCCGGCACCGGCTCCGAAGCCCGAGCCACCTGCACCGCAGGCGGACGCGCGGCAGGCACCCGCACCGCAAGCAGACGCACCGCAGGCCGCCGCACCGCAGGCAGCCGCAGCTCTCGCCGTACCGGAGACACCCGGCCCGGCCCCCTTACCGGAACCCGCCGACCGGCCCTCCGCCGCCCCGGAGCCCCGCCCGCCGGTCGTCCCGATGCCGGTCATGGCCCCGCCCCCGGCCCCGGCGTCACCGCCCTTCGTACCGCTGTCCACCGCGCCCAAGCCCCCGCCCCGGCCTCTCCCCGAGCCCCGCGAGCTCACTTCGGAGCTGCACCGGGCCGCCGCCGCGCTCCTGAGCGACCTGCGCCGTCACGCACCGCAGTTCGTGCTGTCCGAGAGTGATGTGCGGCATCTGGTACCCGGTGTCGCGGCCTGGCTCGAACGCGAGGCCCACCCCGACACCATCCGCCATGCGCTGACCGACGACCCTCCCCAGCCCCTCAGGCAGCCCGCGAAACTTCTCAGGCACCGCCTGACCGCCCTGCTGCCACCGCCTCTCCCCGGCGCCCTCGACCTCGCCCCGGTCCGCCGCGCCCCCGCCGTCCCTCTCCAGACCTGCGACGGCTGCGAGCGCGCCTTCCGCTCCCCCGTCCCTGGTCACTGCCGCGGCTGCCGAGCGGAACACGCGCGGAGCGCCGCCTGAGCGCTGTCCGACGAGCCGAGTGGGGGGCCGCCCGTCCGCACAGCCGCTGCGGGGCCGTACGCCGTGGCCTATCCGTACGAGATCGCGGTCCCGTAGGCCACGACGTACCAGGAACCGGCGTCCACCCCGTTCTGGACGGCCGTCAGACGTGCGCCGATGACCTCGTCGGCGCCGACCCCGGCCGCGTTCACGCTCAGAGAGGAGAACGCTTCGCCGGGGAAGACCTGTTGGTCGCCCCACACGACCCAGCTGTTGGTGACGGGGCGGTCCATCCGCTGGGGGTTGTCGACAGTGAGTACCGGGACCGGAAAGGAGACTCTTCTCGCCATAGCCATGGGATGGTGCCAGGGCCTGACCCGTTCGACAACGGACGGTGCACACCACCCGTGGGTACACGCTCCGGACGGATCACCCCGGCGCGATCGGTCCCAGGTAGGTACCGCCGGAGACATCGATGGTCTGGCCGGTCACCCAGCGGCCCTGCGGGCCCGCGAGAAAACCCACCACGTCCGCGACGTCCTCCGGCTCGCCGATCCGTCCGAGCGCGGTGATCGACTCCAGTCCGGCAACCGCCTCGGGAAAGGCGGCGTAGGGGGCGATCATGTCGGTCAGCACCACTCCGGGTTCGACCGTGTTCACGGTGATCCTCCGCCGGCCCAGCTCGTTGGCGAGCGACGGGCCGAGGGCCGCCAGCGCCGCCTTGGTGACGGTGTAGCCGATCTGGCCGGGGTCCGCGATCCGGGTCGCCGCCGAACCCATGTTCACGATCCGTCCGCCGTCCCGCAGCAGCGGCAGCGCCCGCTGGATCACGAAGAGCGGCGTACTCACGTTGACTGCCAGCAGCCGCTCGAACTCCTCCTCGGTGAGCTGCCCGATCGAACGGGCCGAGTGGATGCCCGCGTTGTTGACCAGGATGTCCAGGCCGTCCACGCCGTGCTCCGCCAGCCCGGCGGTGAGCCCTGAGAACAGCTGGTCCACCGCACCGCTCTCGCCGAACCGGGCCCGCACCGCGAACGCCCGGCCACCCGCCTCGGCGATCCGCGCCACGGTCTCGGCGGCGGACGCGTCGTTACCGCCGTAGTGGACCGCGACCAGCGCCCCCTCGGAAGCGAGCCGCAGGGCGACCGCCCGCCCGATCCCCCGCGAGCCGCCCGTCACCAGTGCGGCCCTGCCGTCCAGTTCCCCCATGATCGGCTCCCCCTTGGACATCAGCCGTGGTGCCCGTCGTGTTCGGCCAACGTACGGCAGGGTCCGACAGCGGCGGGGCCGAAGCCGGACTTCTCCCGGCGGACCGGCGGACGGATGCATCAGGTCACCTGACAGAATCCGGCCATGTCCACGAGCACCAAGAACGGCTGGGCCCTGCGCACCGCCACCCCCGAGGACGTCGAGCCCATAGCCGAGCTCCGGGCCCTGGTGATGCGCCCCGACCTGGAGCGGCTGGGCCGGTACGACGAGCACCGCGTACGGCAGCGGCTGCGCGATGTGTACGCGCCGGAGCACACCTCGGTGATCCTTGTGGACGGAGCACTCGCGGGATGCGTGACCCTGCGCCCCGTACAGGACCCCGCACCGGGCGGCGCGGCGGCGGACGGGTGGTGGCTGGAGAACTTCTACCTCTCCCCCACCCTCCAGGGCCGGGGCATCGGCACCTGCGTACTGCGTTCGCTGCTGGAGCGGGCCGACCGCGAGCGCGTCACCGTGCGGCTGGACGTGCTCCAGGGCAGCGCCGCGCGGGCGCTGTACGAGCGGCACGGCTTCGTCGAGGAGCGCCAGGACCCCATCGACGTGTTCATGGTCCGCGAACCGGCGGCCTGACCCCACTTTCCCCGTTCGCCCGGACGGGGCCGGTCCGGCGGCCTAGCCTGATCCTCCACAGCTCTCGGGGGAGGCTCGGTGCGTCTGCTGATCGATGTCCGCGAAGGTGACTGGGCCACCTTCCACGGCCGCTACGGGAACCGGACCGCATGGCGACTCGGCCGTATGGAGTCCTTCGGCCCCTCCTCGTCCCGCGGCGCGGACGACACATCGGCCCGCTGGCACGAGCTGTACGACGCCACGCTCGGTCAGGCCTTCGAGATCTCCGTACCGCCGTCGACGACCGTGTCCGACTGCCTGGCGCACGCGCTGCGCGAGGCCCGCCGTCGCGGTGTCGCCGAGCCCGAAACGGAGCCACCGGCGGACGGGGCGGACCGGTTCTGGGGCGACCGGGTGCTGCGGACCTGGCTGGCCGATCCCGTCACCGACGAACGCCACGAGGACGGGCTGACGCTGGAGCGGGCCGGTCTGACCGAGGACGACCTCGTCGTCCTGTGCGTCGAACGCACCGCGCGGGGCGCCTACTCCATGGGCCCTGCCGCGAATCCGGCCGTCCTGCTGGAGCGGTTGCAGCTCGCGATGAACGGGACCGCCCCCGCCGCCGGACCGCGGCTGTGGGGCGTGCTCCTCTACACCACGGCCGACGTGGAGCTGGCCACGTACGTCCGGACGCACTTCGAGGACCTCAACGCCCTGTCCGGGCCGAACACCCGGGTCTTCGTCGTCGAGCGGCAGGCCAGATGGACCGAGGCACGGAAGTACTGGCGCGCGCACCTGGAGCCGGAGCTGTACCGGATGCTCTCGTCCATGCGGTGGCTGCACTGGCAGCCGTACGACCCCCAGGGCGCCTACAAGATCGCCGCCGTACTGAAGGTGGACCCCGAACTCCTGCCCTGTCTGGTCTTCTTCGACAGCCGGCCCGGACTGCCCTGGGGCGAGCGGAGGATCGTCTTCCCGGTGGAGGACGTCACCCCGAGGTATTTCCGCACCCTCTTCGGCCGCATCGCCAAGGCCCTCGAAAGTGCCCCTCCGGAGGGGGAGCCGCCGCCGGACGGCCGCCACGGACCGCTGTCGTTCGAGAGTCTGCGGGACAGCGAAAGGAGTGACGACCGGACCGTACTGCGCGCGCTGCTGAACAGCGGCCGGGACGGCGACCGCGCCGCCTTCGCCGCCGTCGAAGCGGCCCAGCGGGCGATCAGGGAAGCGCTGCGGCCCGCCCCCGCGCCCAGCACCGGCTACCACCTCGACAACTGCCGGGTCATTCTCACGCCAGGAGCATCCGTGACCGAGAACTTCCACTTCCACGGCCAGAACACCACCTTCATCAACCGCCCCGTGGACACCGTCGTCCAGGACTTCCAGAACCAGCACGGAACGGCCCCGTGCCACGAGGAGCTGCGCAGCCTGCTCCGGCTGACCCTCTCCAGCACCGACCTCGCCGACGCCGAACGCGACGAAGCCGCAGCCGCCGTGCACGACCTGGCCCGGCTCACCGCGGAACCCGAGCCGGACGCACCCGGCGTCCGGCTGCGGGCGGAACGGCTGCGGGAGATGCTCGCCGGTGCCGCCGACATCGCGCAGCCCGCCCTGGCGATCATCGCGTCGGTCGTGGCGGCCGTGACCGGGTAGCGAGCGTCCGTCGTCGCGGCCGTGGCCGGGTAGCGGGCGTCCGTCGTCGCGGCCGTGACCGGGTAGCGGGCGTCCGCCGTCACGGTCACCGCCCGCGCATGGGCGACCAGCCCCGTACGTCGGGTACCGACCCCGGCACGGGCGACGAACCCGCCGGTGACCGCGCGCGAGCGGGGTATAACGCCGCGTTGTGACCAAGCGTGAGTACCCGGTTCACTCCGACTTCGGGACCCTGGGGGCCGACCGACCCCCACGGCCACGCCTCCGGCGTGCCTCCCCCGAAAGAGGAACCATGCGCATAGCCAGGTTAGTGCCCGCCCTCGCCGCCGCGGCGGTCTCCGTCCTCGCCCTCCTCGCACCCACCGCCTCGGCCTCGCCGGCCGCCCCCGCCCCCTCTGCCCAGGCCGTCCAGCCGATCATCGGAGGCGGCTACGCGCAGAACGCCCCCTGGGCCGCGCGCCTCTTCTCCAACGGCCAGGAGACCTGTTCCTCCACGATCATCGCGCCGACGTGGATCCTCACGGCGAAGCACTGCGTCGCGGGCGGCGGGCTGTCGTTCCGTATCGGCAGCCTGGACCAGCACAGCGGCGGCACGGTGGCGAACGGCGTCCAGACCTACACCCACAGCGCCGACCTGGCGCTGGTGCGCCTGGACCGTTCCGTGCAGGGCACCTACTCCCCGCTCGGTCAGCCCGGCTCGGTCAGCGTCGGGCAGAGCGTCCAGGTGTTCGGCTGGGGCGCCACCTCGCAGTGCGGCTCCGAGATCAACTGCCAGTCCCGCTACCTGAAGGTGGCCAATGTGACCGTGAGCGGCGGCTGCACCGACGCGTACGGGGGCTCGGCGATCTGCGCACGGCGCGGCAACGGCATCACCGCGGGCGGCGACTCGGGCGGCCCGATGACGGCGGGCGGTGTCCAGGTCGGCGTGGCCTCGACCAGTGACCGGCAGACCACGACCGCGTACACGAATGTCACGGCGTACCGCTCCTGGATCCAGTCGGTCGCGGGCGTCTGACCTTCGGCCGTACCGGTCCCCCGGCACAAAGCGAAGGGCCCCGTACCTCTCTTGCGAGAGATACGGGGCCCTTCTTTGCAGCTCAGCGAGCTACCAGGTCAGACGATCAAGCAGAAACTACTTGATGATCTTGGTGACCTGGCCGGCGCCCACGGTCCGGCCACCCTCACGGATGGCGAACTTCAGGCCCTCTTCCATGGCGACCGGCTGGATCAGCGCGACGTCCATGAGGGTGTTGTCACCCGGCATGACCATCTCGGTGCCCTCGGGGAGGGTCACCACGCCCGTTACGTCCGTGGTACGGAAGTAGAACTGCGGGCGGTAGTTGTTGAAGAACGGGGTGTGACGGCCACCCTCGTCCTTCGACAGGATGTAGGACTGCGCCTGGAACTCGGTGTGCGGCGTGACCGAACCCGGCTTGATGATGACCTGGCCGCGCTCGACGTCCTCGCGCTTGATGCCACGGAGGAGCAGACCGACGTTCTCACCGGCCTGGCCCTCGTCGAGCAGCTTGCGGAACATCTCGATGCCGGTGACCGTGGTGGTGGTCTTCTCGGTCTTGATACCGACGATGTCGACGGTCTCGTTGACCTTCAGGACACCACGCTCGATACGGCCGGTGACGACCGTACCGCGACCGGTGATCGTGAAGACGTCCTCGATGGGCATGAGGAACGGCTTCTCGACGTCACGCTCGGGCTGCGGGATGGACTCGTCCACGGCGGCCATCAGGTTCAGGACCGACTGGCCCCACTCCTTGTCGCCCTCAAGCGCCTTGAGCGCCGAGACACGCACGACCGGAAGGTCGTCGCCCGGGAACTCGTACTCGGAGAGGAGCTCACGGACCTCGAGCTCGACGAGCTCCATGATCTCCTCGTCGTCCACCATGTCGGCCTTGTTCAGGGCGACGACGATGTACGGGACACCGACCTGGCGGGCCAGGAGCACGTGCTCCTTGGTCTGCGGCATCGGGCCGTCGGTGGCCGCGACCACGAGGATGGCGCCGTCCATCTGCGCCGCACCCGTGATCATGTTCTTGATGTAGTCGGCGTGACCCGGGCAGTCGACGTGCGCGTAGTGACGCGACTCCGTCTGGTACTCGACGTGCGCGATCGAGATCGTGATACCGCGCTGGCGCTCCTCGGGAGCCTTGTCGATCTGATCGAAGGCCGAGGCCTCGTTCAGGTCCGGGTACGCGTCGTGCAGCACCTTGGTAATGGCGGCCGTAAGGGTCGTCTTACCGTGGTCAATGTGACCGATGGTGCCGATGTTGACGTGCGGCTTAGTCCGCTCGAACTTTGCCTTCGCCACTGGGTCCTCCTGCGGAGTGGTTCTGTACGCCTTGCTTCATCGGCGCCAGGTGATCTTTGCTGGGATGCCGGGGCCGGGGGCATTCGACACATTGCTTACGCTCCGTGCCGAATGCCGCACCGGGCTCCGGTGACAAGCCTAAAGCGTGAACTCGGGTGAGCTACTCGCCCTTGGCCTTCGCGATGATCTCCTCGGCGACGTTCCGCGGAACCTCGGCGTAGGAGTCGAACTGCATCGAGTAGCTTGCGCGACCCGAGGTCTTGCTGCGGAGGTCTCCGACGTAGCCGAACATCTCCGAGAGGGGCACGAGGCCCTTCACGACACGAGCACCGCTGCGCTCCTCCATGGCCTGGATCTGGCCACGACGGGAGTTCAGGTCGCCGATGACATCGCCCATGTAGTCCTCGGGCGTGGTGACCTCGACGGCCATCATCGGCTCAAGGAGCACGGGAGAGGCCTTGCGGGCACCCTCCTTGAACGCCTGCGAACCGGCGATCTTGAAGGCGAGCTCCGAGGAGTCGACCTCGTGGTAACCACCGTCGAGAAGGGTGACGCGGACGCCGACCATCTCGTAACCGGCCAGGATGCCGAACTGCATGGCTTCCTGGGCACCCGAGTCCACCGAGGGGATGTACTCCCTGGGGATACGGCCACCGGTGACCTTGTTGACGAACTCGTAGGAGGCGTCGCCACCCTCGATGGGCTCAAGGGCGATCTGCACCTT
Organism: Streptomyces sp. TSRI0281; assembly: GCF_001905125.1. Lineage (GTDB taxonomy): Bacteria > Actinomycetota > Actinomycetes > Streptomycetales > Streptomycetaceae > Streptomyces. The sequence goes on from NZ_LWLE01000001.1 coordinate 761,116, forward strand.
CGCGAACTGGCCGGTACCACCAGTCTGCTTCTTGTGCGTGTAGTCGATGCGCTCGACGGCCTTGCGGATCGTCTCGCGGTACGCGACCTGGGGCTTGCCGACGTTCGCCTCGACGCGGAATTCGCGCTTCATGCGGTCGACGAGCACCTCGAGGTGAAGCTCGCCCATACCACCGATGATGGTCTGGCCGGTCTCCTCGTCGGAGTGCACCTGGAAGGAGGGGTCCTCCTCCGAGAGACGCTGGATGGCAACACCCAGCTTCTCCTGGTCACCCTTGGACTTGGGCTCGATGGCGACCTGAATGACCGGCGCCGGGAAGTCCATGGACTCCAGGATGACCGGGTTCTTGTCGTCACACAGCGTCTCACCGGTGGTGGTCTGCTTCAGGCCCATGACGGCGATGATGTCACCGGCGCCCACCGACGCGATCTCCTCACGCTTGTTCGCGTGCATACGGTAGATCTTGCCGATGCGCTCCTTCTTGCCCTTGACCGAGTTCAGCACCGCGGTGCCGGCCTCAAGGCGACCGGAGTAGATCCGGACGAAGGTGAGCTTGCCCAGGTGCGGGTCGCTCGCGATCTTGAACGCCAGGCCGGAGAACGGCTCGTCGTCCGAGGGCTTGCGCTGGATGACCTTCTCCGGGTCCTTGACGTCGTGGCCCTCGATGGCCTCGACGTCCAGGGGGGAAGGCAGGTAGCGCACAACGGCGTCGAGCAGGGGCTGAACGCCCTTGTTCTTGAACGCCGTGCCACAGAACACCGGGGTGACGGTGACCGAGTCGGCAGTGCCCTTCGACGCCAGGGTGATCCGACGGACCGCCTCGTGCAGCTGCTCCTGGGTGGGCTCAGTGCCCTCCAGGTACAGCTCCATCATGGCGTCGTCGTTCTCGGCCACGGCCTCAAGGAGCTTGCCGCGCCATTCGTCGGCCGACTCCTTGAGGTTGTCCGGGATCTCGATGACGTTGTACATCTCGCCCTTGGCGGCCTCTTCGGGGTACACGAAGGCCTTCATCGACACGAGGTCGACGACGCCCGTGAAGTCCGCCTCCGCGCCAATGGGGAGCTGCATGACGATCGGGGTCGCGCCGAGGCGGTCCACGATCATCTTGACGCAGCGGAAGAAGTCCGCACCGGTGCGGTCGAGCTTGTTGACGAAGCAGATACGCGGCACGCCGTAGCGGTCCGCCTGACGCCAGACAGTCTCGGACTGGGGCTCGACGCCCGCGACACCGTCGAACACGGTGACAGCACCGTCGAGGACGCGGAGCGAACGCTCCACCTCGACGGTGAAGTCGACGTGACCCGGGGTGTCGATGATGTTGATGGTGTGGTCAACATCATTGAGCGGCCAGTGGCAGGTCGTCGCGGCGGACGTGATCGTGATGCCGCGCTCCTGCTCCTGCTCCATCCAGTCCATCGTGGCAGCGCCGTCGTGGACTTCACCGATCTTGTACGAAACGCCGGTGTAGAAGAGGATCCGCTCGGTGGTGGTCGTCTTGCCCGCGTCGATGTGGGCCATGATCCCGATGTTGCGGACCTTGGCCAGGTCAAGCGAAGTGGTGGCCATAAGGCTCAATCTTCTCTCGGTCTCGATGTGGGTAGCGACTACCAGCGGTAGTGCGCGAAGGCCTTGTTCGACTCGGCCATCTTGTGGGTGTCCTCACGCTTCTTGACCGAAGCGCCGAGGCCGTTGGAGGCGTCGAGCAGTTCGTTCATGAGGCGCTCGGTCATGGTCTTCTCGCGGCGCGCGCGGGAGTAACCGACGAGCCAGCGCAGAGCGAGGGTGGAGGCGCGACCGGGCTTGACCTCGATCGGCACCTGGTAGGTGGCGCCACCGACACGGCGGGACTTGACCTCGAGCGAGGGCTTGACGTTCTCAAGCGCGCGCTTCAGCGTGATGACCGGGTCGTTGCCGGTCTTCTCGCGGAGGCCTTCCATGGCGCCGTACACGATCCGCTCGGCGGTGGAACGCTTGCCGTCGAGCAGGATCTTGTTGATCAGCGAGGTGACAAGAGGAGAGCTGTAGACCGGGTCAATGATGACCGGGCGCTTCGGGGCGGGGCCCTTACGAGGCATTCTTACTTCTCCTTCTTGGCGCCGTAGCGGCTGCGGGCCTGCTTGCGGTTCTTGACACCCTGGGTGTCAAGGGAGCCGCGGATGATCTTGTAACGAACACCCGGCAGGTCCTTCACACGGCCACCACGCACGAGCACGATGGAGTGCTCCTGCAGGTTGTGTCCCTCACCCGGGATGTAGGCCGTGACCTCGATACCGGAGGTCAGACGCACACGCGCGACCTTACGGAGGGCCGAGTTCGGCTTCTTCGGGGTGGTCGTGAACACACGCGTGCAGACGCCGCGACGCTGGGGCGAACCCTCGAGCGCGGGCGTCTTGTTCTTCTCGACCTTGTCCTGCCGGCCCTTCCGGACCAGCTGCTGGATCGTAGGCACTACTTCTCCGGTTTCTGTGTGCCGTTCGTGAAACTAACCTGGAACATCGCCGACCCACGCGGTCGGGTGTGTCGAATACTGCAGGCTCCTGCCCTAGGGGCAGAAGGGGCGCAGATTGCGGTGGCCACTTACGGACTCGCCATGCGGTTGAGGACACGCACCCGAGCCCAGGCACACCCCAGGCACAAGGCTTGAGCGTACCTACCTCACGCACTCCGGTCAAAACAAATGCTGTCCACCATGACACGCCGGGGTCCCGGGGACGGCGCGCCGGGGTCCGTGGACCTCCCCGGCAACGGTCCGTGGACCGCCCGGCAGCGATCCGTGGACCGCCCGGCAGCGATCCGTGGACCGCCCGGCAGCGGTCCGGGAATCTCCCCTTCCGCGATCCGCGGATGTCCCCGGCAGCGGGCGGATGGCCGAAATCCGGTCACTCCGGACCCGGTGCGCCCGGGGCCTCAGTACATTGAACCGCGCGCCGGAAGATCGGGGGACGGCATGACGGCGGCTGCACCCTTACCCGGCGACGGCGGACTCGACGACCGCGTGCCCTTTCTCGCCCGGCTGGAGAGCGAGGACCGCGCCGCGCTGCTCGCGCTCGGCCGTGAGCTCCCCTTCGCGCCCCGCGCGCCGCTGCTGCGCCAGTACGAGCCGTCCTCGCACGTCCTGCTGATCCTGCACGGCTGGACCAAGGTGACCGCCTCCGCCGCCAACGGCTACGAGGCGCTGCTCGCGCTCCGGGGCCCCGGAGACATCATCGGCGAGTCCGCCGCGCTGACCGGACGCCCCCGCTCGGCGACGGTGACCGCGCTGGAGCCGGTACGCGCCGTGGCCATCGAGCACGAACGCTTCCGGGAGTACGCCGTCCGCTCCCCCGCCATCTCGTTCACGCTGCTCGGACTGACCGCCGACCGGACCCGCGCGGCCGACCAGCGCCGGCTGGAGTTCGCCTCGATGAGCGTGCGGGAGCGGTTCGCGGTGCTGCTGCTCGACCTCGCCCGCACCCACGGCCGCCGCACGGACGAGGGCGTCGAGCTCGCCGTACCGCTCAGCAAACAGGAGCTGGCCGGTGCGGTCGGCGCCTCCCGCGAAATGGTCCAGCGGCTGCTCAAGGACCTGAGGGCGCGCGGCATCGTCACGACCGGACGGCGGGCGCTGGTGATCGTACGACCGGACGCGCTGCGCATGATCGTCGGCGCGCGGCCCACGGCATCGACGGCCCCGCCGCTCGCCCCACCGCACTCCGCGTCACCCGAGGCGCCCTCTTCCGCGTGAGCACGCGGTCCCCCCGAGTCACTGTGTGCACACGGTCACACTTCGAGTGCGTCATCCGTCCTCACCACCGGGGATCCACCGCCGTCACGCTCTTCCCAGCACGGAACACCCCCGGCGAGAGGCAACCATGTCCGACCCCGTGAGCAGCACGATCCTGCTGCTCGACATCGAGAAGTACAGCGAACGCGACGACGTCGAACAGGCGTATCTGCGCCGTATGCTCTTCGATCTCGCCGACCGCGTCCTGCTGGCCGCGGGCATCGACGAGACCCGGCGGCGGCGCGCCGACCGCGGCGACTGCGTGATGGAGCTGATCGACGCCAACGCCTCGGTGACCGCCCTGCTGCGCACGCTGCTCACCGAGGCGCCCGCCCAGCTGCGCACCCTGAACCGCACCGCCTCCCGCTCCGCTCAGATGCGGCTGCGCGGAGTGGTCGCCACGGGGTACGTCGCCCTCGACGGGCACGACGGCTGGGTCGGGTCCGACCTCAACCACGCCTGCCGGCTGCTGGACGCCGAACTGCTGCGGGGCGCGCTGAGGGAGCGCGCGCAGGACTTCGCGCTGTGCGTGTCGGAGCCGGTGTACCAGGGCATCGTGCGGCACAGCCCCACCGGCGTACCGGCCGAGGAGTTCCACGCCATCACGGTGGGCAGCAAGAACGGGCCGCTCCCCGCGTGGCTGCACGGACCGGTTCCGCACGTGCCGGTCCCGGACGCGCCCCCGCAGGCCCCGGACCGGACGGCGCACGAGCCCCGTACTCCGGCGGCGCCCCCCGCCGGGCCGGGCCAGGCGTTCGACTTCGGCGGCGCCACGGTCAACGGCGGCGTCTTCGGCGGCACGAACCACGGCATCGGCGGCGGCACCTTCCACGGCGACATCCACCTCGGCGGCGGCAGCAGGGAACGCTGATGAGCTCCGGTGACGCCGCCGGCGCGGGGCCGCAGCAGCAACCGGGAGGCGCCCCCGAGGCGGCCGAGGAGACGGCGGAGACGGAGGCGGCCAAGGAGGCAAGGGAAGCCGAGGAGGCCGACCGGCCCCAGGACGTGTGGTCGGCCCGGCGGGACCTGACCAACCACACCCCTCGGACCATGAGCCTGGACGGCACCCGGGTCGGCGGCGGAGTCTTCGGCGGCGTCAACCACGGCATCGGCGGCGGCACCTTCCACGGCGATGTGCACGTGGGCACGACCGAGATCCACTACCGGTTCGGCGCCCGCTCGGCGGTCCACTCCTCCGGCGAGATCCCGCCGGAGGCGCTGGACCGGCTGGCGGCGAGCTTCGCCGCCGGAAGCGGCTTCGAGGCGCTGGCCGAGCGGCTGCGCGACGAACATGTCCTGGTGCTCTCCGGGCCGCACTTCGCGGGCCGCCGGACCGCCGCGCTCATGCTGCTGCGCCGCATCGGGGCGGCCCCGGTCCGTGCCATGGGCCCCGACACCTCCCCCGGTGACCTCGCCGGACAACTCGACGGCGGCGGGCAGGAGGAGGCGCGCGGCCATGTCCTGTGCGACCTGATCACCGAGCGCGGCAGCCCCCTGCGCGAGGCGCACCTGCTGGCCGTCCGGGACCGGCTCGCCAAGCGGGACGCGTACCTCGTGATCACCGTGGGACCGGCCGCGTCCCTGGAGGACGTACCGGTCGCGGTCTGGCGGCAGCCGTCCGCGAGGGACGTGCTCACCGCGCATCTGGAGCCGCTGGCCGATGCCGGGAAGGTGCGGGAGCTGCTGTCCCTGCCCGCCGTGACCGAGTTCCTCGGCCGGAGCCATCAGCCGCGCGAGGCCGCCGAGTTCGCCCGGGTCCTGGCGCGGTACGCGGCGGGGCAGAGCGATGACCAGGCGCTCGGGAGCTACTCGCTGATGGCTCTGGAGAACCAGGTCCAGGAGTGGTTCGAGCAGGACGAGACCTCGCTGCACCTGCGCGAGAAGGCCTTCCTCGTCGCCCTGGCCGTCTTCGACGAAGGGCCCTACGCACTGACGGCCGAGCTGAGCGACCTCTTCTACTCCTTCCTCCAGAGGACCGAGAACGCCGAGCGGTCGCCCGCCGTCCCGGTCTTCGGCACCCACATCGGCAAGCGGCTGCAACTGGCCAGGGCCCGCCGGTACGAGGCGGAGGAGCACACCGAGTGGGGTCCGGTGAGCCAGGTGATGGCCGCCTACCTGGACAACCGCGCCGCGCTCGTCCTGCTCCGGGAGGTGTGGACCGGCCACCCCTCGGCGCGGCCCGCCCTGGTCGGGTGGCTGCGAGAGCTGGCAGGGGACGGCCGCCCGCTGGTACGCACCCGCGCGGCCTCGACGGTCGCCGTCCTCGCCCACACCGACCTGCCGTCCGCGATGGCCCTGGTCATCGAGCCGTGGGCCGGCTCCCGCCTGTTCCGCCACCGGCTCGTCGCGGTCAGCGCACTGGCCCTCACCCATCGGCTCGGCACTCCCAACGTGCCGCGCATCCTGGACGCCTGGTGCGGCAGCGAGGAGGCGGGGCAGCGCTGGGTGGCCATCCGGACGCACGGGCTGATCGGCCCGGAACGGCCGGTGGAGACCCTGGCCGCGCTGCGTGCCGCGGCCCGCCACCCGGACCGGCAGGAGGATCCGGACAAGCTGGTGGCGGGTGAACTCGCCGCATCGGTAGCGCTGTTGCTGCTGTCACCGGTCGGCGACCGGGTCATCGCCGAGCTGCTGCGGACCCTGCACACCGACCGCCCGGTGTTCGACCTCGCGGTGGGCGGCTTCGTCAGCGCCTGCCTGCGGGACCAGGACGACCGGCCCGGGTGGCCGACCGTCCTCGCCTGGTACGCCCGGTCCGCCGCCATGGGCACTCAGGACGCCCAGGACATCGCCACTCTGTGGCGGGCCGCGCTGGCCGACCGGGGCCACAGCGAACCCGCGCTCGAAGCGATGCGCCGGTGGGTGTTGTCCGCGGACAACGACGAGGAGGTGGAGTGGGCGCTCGCCGCGCTGTTGCCCGCCCTCGTCACCACCACCGCCGAGCGCCAGCGGCTCGGCCATCTGCTGCGGACCGTGCCCGGCGAGGACAGCACTCCCCCGCCGCCCGCCGCGGGCCGTCTGCTGACCACCCTGCCGAACCGCTGAGCAGTACCGACCCCACAGGAGACGCACACCATGACCGACTTCCGCCGACCGCCCGAGTGGGAGCAGACGGCCGACCGGCACACCCGGCTGACCGACCCCGTACTCACCGTCCGGCAGCTCTCCCGGTTCGGGTTCGCCCGCAAGTCGCTCACCCGTATCGACCACGCCCTGGTCTTCTCGACCCCGGACGGCTCGTACGACACGTTCCTGCCGCCGGTCCGGCCGACCCGCGCCGAAGCGGCGGGCAAGCGGTACACCGCCGTGTACGAGGTGGACATGGGCGTCCACCCGGTCCACGCGGAACTGGTGCTGCCCAGCGACAACGACGCCTTCGAGTTCGGCCTCTCCGTCGAACTGTCCTGGCAGGTCCACGATCCCGCGCTGTTCGTGGCGAGCGGCTACCGGGATGTCCCCCGGCTGCTGCTCGGCGAGCTGGAACAGGCGGCCCGCCCCGTGACGCGCCGCTTCCCCGTCGACCGGAGCGCGGACGCCGAACAGGAGATGCTGCGGGCGGTGCACGCGTGGGGCCCGCTCGGCACCGGCGCGGGCCTCGGCACGACCTGGACGGCGCGGCTGCGCAGGGACCGGGAGAACATCGGCCATCAGCGGCGCATCCAGGCCATCGACCACGCCGCCACCGAGCAGATCCACGCCGAACGGCGGGGCATGGAGTACGACGCCGAACTCGACCGGCGCACCAGGACGCAGGACGCCCTCCAGGCGGGCCGGGCCATGGAGTACGGGGAGCGGCACCAGGAACTGGCGCTCCAGCAGCAGCGGTGGCAGCACGAGCGGGCCCTGCTGGCCGCCGCCGATGAGGTGGAGCTGCAGCGGGCCGAGGCGGAGAAGATCGACTTCTACCGGACCCAGCTGGAGCAGGGCGGCGTACGCGCCTGGGCGCTGCACCTCTCCCGGCACCCCGAGGACTCCCGGACCGTCCTGAACGGCATGCGCGAGGACCAACTCCGCATGATCCAGGCCCAGATGGACCTGGTCCGACAGCTGCTGGGCGGCGACGGCGCGGAGAGCTACGAGCTGGAGGGGCCCAAGAAGCTGGCGTTGCAGGCGGTGCACGACATCCTGACCCAGCGGCTGCCGGGAGTGTCCCAGGACTGGTCGGGCCCGCGGCTCGGCCCGCCCGCGCAGGGGACGGCACCGCCGCAGGACACACCACCGTACGAGACACGGCCCTACCGGTCACCGCCGTACGAGACGCACACACACGAGCCACAGCCGTACGAGTCACAGCCGTTCGAGTCGCGTCCGCACGAATCACGGCCGTACGAGCCACAGCCGTACGAAACGTATCCGTACGAGTCGCGGCCGCACCCGGCACCACCGCCGCCGCAGGACGCACCGGCGCACGGGACACCGCAGGCGTGGGTGCCCGCCCAGGACACCGCGCCCGCGACCTTCTCGGGCTGGCAGCCGCCGCCCGGCTACGGCAGCGCCCCCGTCATGCCCGCTCCCGCGGTACCACCGCGGCCCGCCGAGCCGCCCGCCGCGCCGCCCGCCGCGCCGCCGCAGCCGTCCACCGACGGTGACGCCCATGGCGCCGAACGCGTGAAGGAGGCCGACGGCTGATGGCCGACACCGACCCGGCACCACCGCCGCACCCGCCGGGCCCACCCCCGGCCCCGCCTCCTTCCCCGCCCCCACCACCGGGCACCGGGACCGAGGCCGCGGCACGGCTCCTCGTCGATCTGCGGTCCGAGATCGCGCGGGCCGACAGCAAGGCTGCCGTGCTCGTCGCCGCACTCGGCATGAGCGCGGGCGTGGTCAGCGGCCTGCTGGCCGGGAGCGACTGGGAACCGGCCGCCCTGTCCGGTACGGGCACGGCCTGCTGGTGGATGGGCACCGCCGCGCTCGCCGCGTCCCTGATCGCCCTGCTGATGGCCGTGCTGCCGCGCTACCGCACCAGCAAGTGGGCTCCGGGCGAGCCACTCACGTACTTCGGAGACATACGACGGGCGGTGCGGCAGGAGCGCCTGGCGGAAGCGCTCGCCGAGACGGAGCGCGCACCGGCCGCCTCGCTCCTGGTGGCCCTGGCGGAGACCAGCCGGATCGCCACGCGCAAGCACCAGTGGATACGTGCGGGGCTGGTCACCTTCTCCCTCGGCGCCGTACTGCTCCCCGCCTCCCTGCTCATCGGCTGACGACCCCGTACCGCGAAGGATGGCCATGTCCCGGCGAAGCCCCGAGTCACCGCACCCGCAGGACCCGCAGGACGACCTCGACTACCGGCACGCCCCCGGCAACCGACTGCACTTCACCGCCCACCAGCGCGGCGCCGACGCCACCGCGCTCGGGCATCTGGCGCTACAACTGCCCGGCATCCTGATGAGCCTGCTGGTCGTGGCCCTGGCCGCCTCGCTCCTGGAGTCCTTCACCGGTCTGCCGTACGGGATTCCGGTGCTCCTCTGGTCGGCCTCCGGCGCCCTGGTCTTCCACGCCCCCAGCGAGGACTTCCTCGCCCGCTACCTTCTGAAGCTCCAGCGCCCGCTGCCCCACGAGGCCGCCCGGCTCGAACCCGTCTGGCGCGAGGTGACGGCGCGCGCCGGCGTGGACGGACGCAGGTACCACCTGTGGATCGAGGACAGCGAGGACCTCAACGCGTACGCCGCGGCGGGACACATCGTGGCCGTCACCCGGTTCGCCCTGGAGCAGCTGCCGAGCGCCCAGCTCGCCGCCGTACTCGCGCACGAACTCGGCCACCACACCGGCGGTCACGCCTGGTCGTCCCTGCTGGGCTACTGGTACCTGCTGCCCGGCCGGATCGCGTGGCGGGTCCTGCGTACCGTGACCGTTCTCGCCATCAGGTTCACCGGCTACTTCTCGTACCTGGCCGCCGGCGTGCTGGTGCTCCTGATCGGCGCACTCGCCTTCACGACGCTCAGCGTCCTGTACGGGCTGCCGCTGGTGCTGCTCGTCGTCCCCTGGCTGACCGCCGCCGTCGGACGCCGCGCCGAGCTGCGGGCGGACCGGCACGCGGCGGTGCTCGGCTTCGCGCCGATGCTCGCGGAGGTCCTGCACACGATGCACGCCGGTGAGACCCGGGCACGGGAGTACGCGACGGCCGCGACCGGGAAGCCACCGGCCGAACCGGGTGCCCTGGCCCGGCTGCTCGCCACGCATCCCGACTACCGGACCCGGATACACCATCTGCGGCCCTACCTCCGGCCGCCGCGCTGAGCGGACCCGCCCGCCGGACCCCGTACACGCCGCAGGGCGGCCACCCCGTGTTCGGGGTGACCGCCCTGTGGTCAGTCGCAAACGACTCGCTTACTGGTTGTACGGACCGTAGTCGTAGTCCTCCAGCGGAACGGCCTGGCCGGAGCCCGTGCCGAACGGCGAGTAGTCGATGTCGTCGTAGCCGACGGCCGAGTACATCGCGGCCTTGGCTTCCTCGGTCGGCTCGACCCGGATGTTGCGGTAGCGGGACAGACCCGTACCGGCCGGGATGAGCTTACCGATGATGACGTTCTCCTTGAGACCGATCAGGGAGTCCGACTTGGCGTTGATCGCCGCGTCGGTCAGAACCCTGGTCGTCTCCTGGAAGGACGCCGCCGACAGCCACGACTCGGTGGCGAGCGAAGCCTTGGTGATACCCATCAGCTGCGGACGGCCGGAGGCGGGGTGACCGCCCTCGGTGACCACACGACGGTTCTCGACCTCGAACTTCGAGCGCTCGACGAGCTCGCCCGGAAGCAGCTCCGCGTCGCCGGACTCGATGATCGTCACACGGCGCAGCATCTGCCGGATGATGATCTCGATGTGCTTGTCGTGGATCGACACGCCCTGCGAGTTGTAGACCTTCTGGACTTCGCCGACCAGGTGGACCTGGACCGCACGCTGGCCGAGGATGCGCAGCACGTCGTGCGGGTTGGTGGCACCCACGGTGAGCTTCTGGCCGACCGCGACCGGGTCGCCCTCGCCCACGAGCAGACGGGCACGCTTGGAGATCGGGAACGCCGTCTCCTCGCTGCCGTCGTCCGGGGTGACGACGAGCTTCTTGGTCTTCTCGGTCTCCTCGATCCGGACGCGGCCTGCCGCCTCCGAGATCGGGGCGACACCCTTGGGCGTACGGGCTTCGAAGAGCTCGACGACACGGGGCAGACCCTGGGTGATGTCGTCACCTGCCACACCACCGGTGTGGAAGGTACGCATCGTCAGCTGGGTACCGGGCTCACCGATGGACTGGGCGGCGATGATGCCGACCGCCTCACCGATGTCGACCAGCTTGCCGGTGGCGAGCGAGCGTCCGTAGCAGAAGGCACAGGTGCCGACCGCGGACTCGCAGGTCAGGACCGAACGGGTCTTGACCTCCTCGACGCCGGCGCCCACGAGGGCGTCGATCAGGACGTCACCGAGGTCGACGTTGGCAGGCGCGATGACCTTGCCGTCGATGACGACGTCCTCGGCGAGCATGCGGGCGTACACCGAGGTCTCGACGTCGTCCGTCTTGCGGAGCACGCCGTCGGCACCCTTGACCGCGATCTTCAGCTTGAGGCCGCGGTCGGTGCCGCAGTCCTCCTCGCGAATGATCACGTCCTGCGAGACATCCACCAGACGACGGGTCAGGTAACCCGAGTCGGCGGTACGCAGGGCGGTGTCCGCCAGACCCTTACGGGCACCGTGCGTGGAGATGAAGTACTCCAGAACGGTGAGGCCCTCACGGAACGACGCCTTGATGGGACGCGGGATCGTCTCGTTCTTCGCGTTCGACACCAGACCACGCATACCGGCGATCTGACGCATCTGCATCATGTTTCCTCGGGCACCCGAGTCAACCATCATGAAGATGGGGTTCGTCTTCGGGAAGTTCGCGTTCATCGCCTCGGCAACCTCGTTGGTCGCCTTGGTCCAGATCGCGATGAGCTCCTGCGTGCGCTCGTCCTTGGTGATCAGACCGCGCTCGTACTGCTTCTGGACCTTCTCGTCCTGCTCCTCGTAGCCCTTGACGATGGCCTTCTTGGCCTCGGGCACGACGATGTCCGAAACGGCCACGGTGACGCCGGAACGCGTCGCCCAGTGGAAGCCCGCCGCCTTCAGGTTGTCGAGCGTCGCCGCCACGATGACCTTGGGGTAGCGCTCGGCCAGGTCGTTGACGATCTCGGAGAGCTGCTTCTTGCCCACCGAGTAGTCGACGAACGGGTAGTCCTCGGGCAGCAGCTCGTTGAAGAGCGCGCGGCCCAGGCTCGTACGCAGCCGGAAGATGTCGCCCGGCTGGTACTCCGGCTCGCCCTCCTCGGCGACCGGCGGCACCCAGCCACGCGGCGGCATGGTGCCCACCGGGAAGCGGATGTCGACGGTCGACTGGAGCGCCAGCTCACCGGCGTCGAACGCCATGATCGCCTCGGCCGTGGAGCCGAACGCGCGGCCCTCGCCCTTGGTGTCACGGAGCTCACCGTCGGTGGTGAGGAAGAACAGCCCCAGCACCATGTCCTGGGTCGGCATGGTGACGGGACGACCGTCGGCCGGCTTCAGGATGTTGTTCGAGGACAGCATCAGGATGCGGGCCTCGGCCTGCGCCTCCGCGGAGAGCGGCAGGTGCACGGCCATCTGGTCACCGTCGAAGTCCGCGTTGAACGCGGTGCAGACGAGCGGGTGGATCTGGATGGCCTTGCCCTCGACCAGCTGCGGCTCGAAGGCCTGGATGCCGAGGCGGTGCAGGGTGGGTGCACGGTTCAGCAGCACCGGGTGCTCGGCGATGACCTCTTCGAGGACGTCGTACACGACGGTGCGGCCACGCTCGACCATGCGCTTGGCCGACTTGATGTTCTGCGCGTGGTTGAGGTCCACCAGGCGCTTCATCACGAACGGCTTGAAGAGCTCCAGCGCCATGGCCTTCGGCAGACCGCACTGGTGCAGCTTGAGCTGCGGGCCGACGACGATCACGGAACGCGCGGAGTAGTCCACGCGCTTGCCGAGGAGGTTCTGACGGAAACGGCCCTGCTTGCCCTTCAGCATGTCGCTGAGGGACTTCAGGGGACGGTTACCGGGACCGGTGACCGGGCGACCGCGGCGGCCGTTGTCGAACAGCGCGTCGACGGCCTCCTGCAGCATCCGCTTCTCGTTGTTCACGATGATCTCGGGGGCACCGAGGTCAAGGAGACGCTTGAGGCGGTTGTTGCGGTTGATCACACGGCGGTACAGGTCGTTCAGGTCGGAGGTCGCGAAGCGGCCACCGTCCAGCTGCACCATCGGACGCAGGTCCGGCGGGATGACCGGCACGCAGTCGAGCACCATGCCCTTGGGCTTGTTGCTGGTCTGCAGGAACGCGGAGACGACCTTGAGGCGCTTGAGCGCACGGGTCTTCTTCTGGCCCTTGCCGGTGCGGATGATCTCGCGAAGCCGCTCGGCCTCTTCATTCAGGTCGAAGGACTCCAGGCGCTTCTGGAGCGCGGCGGCGCCCATGCAGCCGTCGAAGTACGTGCCGAAGCGGTCACGCAGCTCGCGGTAGAGGAGCTCGTCGCCCTCCAGGTCCTGGACCTTGAGGTTCTTGAAGCGGTTCCACACCTCGTCGAGACGGTCGATCTCGCGCTGCGCACGGTCACGCAGCTGCTTCATCTCACGCTCGGCACCTTCGCGCACCTTGCGGCGTACGTCGGCCTTGGCGCCCTCGGCCTCAAGCTCGGCCAGGTCGGTCTCAAGCTTCTTGGCGCGGGCCTCCAGGTCGGAGTCGCGACGGTTCTCGGTCTGCTGACGCTCGACGGAGACGTGCGCCTCCAGGGACGGCAGGTCGCGGGTACGACGCTCCTCGTCCACGAACGTGATCATGTACGCGGCGAAGTAGATGACCTTTTCGAGGTCCTTCGGCGCGAGGTCCAGCAGGTAGCCGAGGCGCGACGGGACGCCCTTGAAGTACCAGATGTGGGTGACGGGAGCGGCAAGCTCGATGTGGCCCATCCGCTCACGACGCACCTTGGCGCGAGTGACCTCGACGCCGCAGCGCTCACAGATGATGCCCTTGAAGCGGACACGCTTGTACTTGCCGCAGTAGCACTCCCAGTCCCGGGTAGGACCGAAGATCTTCTCGCAGAAGAGTCCGTCCTTCTCGGGCTTGAGCGTGCGGTAGTTGATGGTCTCCGGCTTCTTCACTTCGCCGTGCGACCAGGTCCGGATGTCGTCCGCGGTGGCAAGGCCGATCCGCAGCTCGTCGAAGAAGTTGACGTCGAGCACTTGTCGTCAATCCCTCTTTCGGGGGTTCGAGCCCCTCGCGTCAAAGCGAGAAATGGGGCACTTCAGCAATGGTCTGAACGGGTCCGGGGAGAGCCGGCCGGATCACTGGGATCCGGCCGGCCAACCCGTCAGACCTCTTCGACGCTGCTCGGCTCGCGCCGGGACAGGTCGATACCGAGTTCCTCCGCCGCGCGGAAGACGTCCTCGTCCGTGTCACGCATCTCGATGGACATACCGTCCGAGGACAGCACCTCCACGTTGAGGCAGAGCGACTGCATTTCCTTGATGAGCACCTTGAAGGACTCAGGGATGCCCGGCTCGGGGATGTTCTCGCCCTTGACGATCGCCTCGTAGACCTTCACGCGGCCGGTCACGTCGTCGGACTTGATCGTCAGCAGCTCCTGGAGGGCGTAAGCGGCGCCATAAGCCTCCAGCGCCCACACCTCCATCTCACCGAAGCGCTGTCCACCGAACTGAGCCTTACCACCCAGCGGCTGCTGGGTGATCATGGAGTACGGACCGGTCGAACGGGCGTGGAGCTTGTCGTCGACCAGGTGGTGGAGCTTGAGGATGTACATGTAGCCGACCGAGACCGGCTCGGGGAACGGCTCGCCGGAGCGGCCGTCGAACAGGTTGGCCTTGCCGGAGGGCTGGACCATCCGGTTGCCGTCGCGGTTCGGGATCGTGGACTCGAAGAGACCGGAGATCTCGTCCTCGCGGGCACCGTCGAAGACCGGGGTCGCGACGTTGGTGCCGGCGGCGACGTCGTCGGCGCCGATCGCCTTCAGCCGCTCCATCCACTCCTCGCTGCCCTCGACCTTCCAGCCCTGGCTGGCGAGCCAGCCGAGGTGGATTTCGAGGACCTGTCCCGGGTTCATTCGGGACGGGACACCCAGCGGGTTGAGGATGATGTCGACCGGGGTGCCGTCCTCCAGGAACGGCATGTCCTCGATCGGCAGGATCTTCGAGATGACGCCCTTGTTGCCGTGACGGCCGGCGAGCTTGTCACCATCGGTGATCTTGCGCTTCTGCGCGACGTAGACGCGGACCAGCTGGTTCACGCCCGGCGGCAGCTCGTCGCCCTCTTCGCGGTCGAAGACGCGGACGCCGATGACCTTGCCGATCTCGCCGTGCGGGACCTTCAGCGAGGTGTCGCGCACCTCGCGCGCCTTCTCACCGAAGATCGCGCGGAGCAGGCGCTCCTCGGGGGTCAGCTCGGTCTCGCCCTTGGGCGTGACCTTGCCGACGAGGATGTCACCGGCGACGACCTCGGCACCGATACGGATGATGCCGCGCTCGTCGAGGTCGGCGAGGACCTCTTCGGAGACGTTCGGGATGTCCCGGGTGATCTCCTCCGGGCCGAGCTTGGTGTCACGGGCGTCGACCTCGTGCTCCTCGATGTGGATCGAGGAGAGGACGTCGTCCTGCACGAGGCGCTGCGACAGGATGATCGCGTCCTCGTAGTTGTGACCCTCCCAGGGCATGAACGCCACGAGGAGGTTCTTGCCGAGGGCCATCTCGCCGTTCTCGGTGGCCGGACCGTCGGCGAGAACCTGCTCGGCGATGACCCGGTCACCCTCGGAGACGACAACCTTCTGGTTGACCGAGGTGCCCTGGTTGGAGCGCATGAACTTGGCGATGCGGTACGTGGTGTACGTGCCGTCGTCGTTCGTGACGGTGATGTAGTCCGCGGAGACCTCCTGGACCACACCGTCCTTCTCGGCCTTGAGCACGTCACCGGCGTCGGTGGCGCAGCGGTACTCCATGCCGGTGCCGACGAGCGGGGCCTCCGACTTGATGAGCGGCACCGCCTGCCGCATCATGTTCGCGCCCATGAGGGCACGGTTGGCGTCGTCGTGCTCCAGGAAGGGAATCATCGCGGTGGCGACGGACACCATCTGGCGCGGCGAGACGTCCATGTAGTCGACGTCCGTGCCGGGCACGTAGTCGACCTCTCCGCCACGACGGCGGACCAGGACGCGGGGCTCGGTGAAGCGCAGCTCGTCGGAGAGCGTCGCGTTCGCCTGGGCGATGACGTAACGGTCTTCCTCGTCGGCCGTGATGTAGTCGACCTCGTCGGTGACCTGACCGTCGACGACCTTGCGGTACGGCGTCTCGATGAATCCGAACGCGTTGACGCGTCCGTACGAGGCGAGCGAACCGATCAGACCGATGTTCGGGCCTTCAGGGGTCTCGATCGGGCACATGCGTCCGTAGTGGGACGGGTGCACGTCACGGACCTCGAAGCCGGCCCGCTCACGGGACAGACCACCCGGGCCAAGAGCCGACAGACGGCGCTTGTGGGTGAGACCCGACAGCGGGTTGTTCTGGTCCATGAACTGCGACAGCTGGCTGGTGCCGAAGAACTCCTTGATGGAGGCGACGACCGGCCGGATGTTGATCAGGGTCTGCGGCGTGATCGCCTCGACGTCCTGGGTCGTCATGCGCTCACGCACGACGCGCTCCATACGGGCCAGACCCGTACGGACCTGGTTCTGGATGAGCTCGCCGACGTTACGCAGACGACGGTTGCCGAAGTGGTCGATGTCGTCGGTCTCGACGACGATCGTCCGGCCGGACTCACCGACGGTCTCAAGCTCCCCGGCGTGCAGCTTCACCAGGTACTTGATGGTCGCGATGATGTCGTCGCTGGTGAGCACACCGGCGTCGAGCGGCTCGTCCGCGCCGAGCTTCTTGTTCACCTTGTAGCGGCCGACCTTCGCGAGGTCGTAGCGCTTCGGGTTGAAGTAGAGGTTCTCGAGCAGCGTCTGAGCGGCCTCGCGCGTGGGCGGCTCGCCCGGACGCAGCTTGCGGTAGATGTCGAGCAGCGCGTCGTCCTGGCCCTGGGTGTGGTCCTTCTCCAGGGTGGCGCGCATGGACTCGTACTCGCCGAACTCTTCGAGGATCTGCTCGGTGGTCCAACCGAGAGCCTTGAGGAGAACGGTCACGGACTGCTTGCGCTTGCGGTCGATGCGGACACCGACCATGTCGCGCTTGTCGATCTCCATCTCCAGCCAGGCACCCCGGGACGGGATGATCTTGGCCGAGAAGATGTCCTTGTCGGACGTCTTGTCGATGGAGGAGTCGAAGTAGACACCCGGCGAGCGGACCAGCTGCGACACGACGACACGCTCGGTGCCGTTGATGACGAAGGTGCCCTTGTTGGTCATGAGCGGGAAGTCGCCCATGAAGACCGTCTGGGACTT
Organism: Streptomyces sp. TSRI0281; assembly: GCF_001905125.1. Taxonomy (GTDB): domain Bacteria; phylum Actinomycetota; class Actinomycetes; order Streptomycetales; family Streptomycetaceae; genus Streptomyces. Next base: position 778,312 of record NZ_LWLE01000001.1, read on the forward strand.
GATCTCGCCGGTCTCGTTGTTGGTGAACTCGGCGGTGACGAAGAGCGGTGCGGCGAACGTGAAGTCGCGCTCCTTGCACTCGTCGATCGAGTTCTTCGGGGGCTCGAAGCGGTGGTCGCGGAACGTAAGCGACATCGACCCGGAGAAGTCCTCGATCGGCGAAATCTCCTCGAAGATCTCCTCCAGGCCGGACTTGGTGGGGACGTCTTGTCCACTGTCCAGAGCAGCCTCGACGCGAGCCTTCCAGGCGGCGTTACCGAGGAGCCAGTCAAAGCTCTCGGTCTGCAGCGCGAGGAGGTTCGGAACCTCGAGGGGCTCCTTGATCTTTGCAAAAGAGATGCGCAGCGGGGCGGTGCTGGCACCGTTGTTCGTATTCGCGGTCGAGGCGTTGCGCGAGGCGGCCAAGAGGGGGTCCTTCCGAGGGCTCGGACTCACTACGCGCGTACCGGTCCCAAGTTGGACACAAAGACAGATATCCCAGGTAAGGGAGGATCAGTCATCGATGCTCAAGCGTGGGCATGCCCCTGGTGACGGGCAGGAGGCAGCTAACAGGCAGCGCAAAGGGTCAGTGTAGCCAAACGCCACACTGATGTCCAGTCGGGGTTCTCAGAGACCCGCGTTGCTCTCAACAGCTGTTCTCAACACCTATGCCTAGTCCTTGCGCGGGGTGCGCTCTTCTTTACTGCCCTCTTCACACTCGATCCATGCCTCGGATTCGGATCGATGTGATGACGCGCCCCTGAGAATTGCGCGCCTCGTGCGGTTCGTCAAGGCCTACAAGCCGGGACAGACTCCCGGCGATCCTCTCCAGCCGCCCCTGGACGCCGTAGGAGGCCCCCTGAGAGGCGCACGGCGAAGATCACCATACTCGCCACCGCCGGAAGAGCAAGGCACCCGCCACGGGCACGCCAAAGGGCGACCACCCGGATGGGTGATCGCCCTTTGCGATGTGACATCCCCGCCTTGCGGCAGAGACGGTCCTGAGGAGTCAGATGACTCGCAGGGTCACTTGACCTCGACGGAAGCGCCGGCGGCCTTGAGGGACTCGGCAGCCTTCTCGGCGACCTCCTTGGCGACCTTCTCGAGGACCGGCTTCGGGGTGCCGTCGACGAGGTCCTTGGCCTCCTTGAGACCCAGCGAGGTCAGCTCACGCACGACCTTGATGACCTGGATCTTCTTCTCGCCGGCGCCGGTGAGGACGACGTCGAACTCGTCCTGCTCCTCCGGGGCGTCCGCGGCGGCGGCAGCGCCACCGGCGGCGGCGACGGCGACCGGGGCGGCAGCCTTGACGTCGAACTTCTCCTCGAAGGCCTTGACGAAGTCAGCGAGCTCGATGAGGGTCAGGTTCTCGAACTGCGCGAGCAGGTCGTCCTGGGACAGCTTCGCCATGATGGCGTCCTTCCACTAAGTCGGCAGGTGCCGGGTGTATATGAAGGCGGGCGTACGGGCCCGCTGCGAGCCGTGGAGCGGAGGGTTACTCCGCCACCTCGGCGTCGGCGGGAGCCGGCGTACCGGCACCGCCCTGCTCGACCTTGGCGCGAAGGGCGTCCGCGGTGCGGACGAACTCCGACAGCGGGGCCTGGAACGTCGCCGCGGCCTTGGCCATCGACGCCTTGATTCCACCGGCCACCTTGGCGAGCAGAACCTCGCGGGACTCAAGGTCCGCGAGCTTCTTGAACTCATCGGCGGACAGCGCCTTACCGTCAAGGACACCGCCCTTGATGATGAGGTTGGGGTTGTCCTTGGCGAAGTCACGAAGACCCTTCGCCGACTCCACCGGGTCACCGGTGACGAAGGCAACCGCCGTCGGACCCGAGAACAGGTCGTCCAGCGTGTTGATCCCGGCCTCGTTGGCCGCAATCTTGGTCAGCGTGTTCTTCACCACGGCGTACTGGGCGTTCTCACCGAGCGAACGGCGCAGCTCCTTGAGCTGTGCCACGGTGAGACCCCGGTACTCGGTCAGCACGGCGGCGTTCGAGCTGCGGAACTGGTCCGTCAGCTCGGCTACCGCGGCAGCCTTGTCGGGCCTTGCCATGAGCGTCGGCCTCCTTCCGGGTGATGAGGACCGCTCAGAAGGTGCCGTAAAAGACGAAACGCCCCAGCACAAGTGCCAGGGCGCAGCTCGACCGGACAGAGTCCGGGAGCTTTCCACAGTCACCTGCGCAGGTCGTCCGTTCTCAGCGGATCCTTCGGTCACTGCTCCCTCTTGCGAGAGCACAGCGACGACCAGCGGTCTTTGGCTTCTTCTGGAGAGTACGCGACCGGAGCCGCGTCGGGCAAATCCGTCCCGGATCGGGTGGGTGCGTGAGGTTTAGGACGCGCCCGCGCCCGCACCTGCGGCGGCGCCCTGCTGCTGCTTCAGGATGTCCGCGAAGTCGGCCGTGTCGGCGGCCGGGGGCTTCTCCACCGCGACCGCGGTGCCGTAGTCGCTGTAGTAGACCGTCGTGTTGAGCTCGCCGGTCTTCATCTGGCCACGCTCGGTCTTCTTCACCAGCAGGTCGTTCTTGTCGACCCAGATGTCCACGGTCTCCGTGGTGATGCCGGCCTGGTCGAGCTGCTTCTTGAGCGCCGCGAGCTGTGCTTCGTCCAGGGCGCCGTTCTTCGCGGTCAGCTCCGCCACGTCGACCGTGCCGGAGTAGTGCGTCGTGGGCACCCCCCGTACGTCCTCCTGGCCGACCTTCTTCACGTCGCCGGAGGCCAGCAGCGCCTTCACGCCCTGCTCGGGGGTGCTGCTCTCCATCTGGTCCTTCATCACCCCGCCGGAGGCCCCGGACAGCTCGGCGAGGTCCTTGTAGGCGTACCGGACCCAGTGCTTGCCGCCGATGTTGGCGGCGAAGGCGTCGCCCATGTTGGCGTAGTACTCGTCCTTGAGGTACCGGGCCTCCATCGAGCCGTCGCCACCGGACTTCTTCAGGGCATCGCCCATCGTGCCCCCGGTGTACGTGATCTTCAGGGAGCCCGTGAGCCCTTTGCTCCAGTCGATGACACCGCTCTGCGTCATCGACATGTTGGTGCCCATCACGGTGGTGCCCTCGACCTTGGCCGACTTGGCCCCGCCGGTCTTCTCCTGCACCTGGCGCAGCGCGGCGACCTGCTCGCCCTTCACCACGCCGCCCGCGCGCGTCCCGTCCTTGCCGGTGCCTCCGGCGTCGTCGGAACCGCTGCACGCCGCCACCGAGGTCAGCGCCGCCACCGACGCGAAGGCCACGCACACCCGCCGTACAGTCCTGGTCGTCGTCATCTACCGCTCCACCCCTCGCTTCGTCCTGTCGTCCCACACTGGCACAGGGGACCGACAGTTACGCGTACTACCGGACGCATCCTTCGGAAACGAGGACGGGCCCCGCACCTCGAAAGGTTGCGGGGCCCGTCACAAAGCACGCGTGTGACGCGACTGCCTGGTGAGCGCGGTGGCTCAGACGGCGGCCGGGTCCTCCTCGACGAGGAGGTTGCGGGTGCGGTTGGAGTCCAGCGGGATGCCGGGGCCCATCGTGGTGGCCAGCGTGGCCTTCTTGATGTAGCGGCCCTTGGCGGCGGACGGCTTCAGACGGAGGATCTCGTCCAGCGCCGCTGCGTAGTTCTCCACCAGCTTGGTCTCGTCGAAGGAGACCTTTCCGATGATGAAGTGCAGGTTCGAGTGCTTGTCGACGCGGAACTCGATCTTGCCGCCCTTGATGTCGTTGACAGCCTTCACGACATCGGGGGTGACGGTGCCCGTCTTCGGGTTCGGCATCAGACCACGCGGACCGAGCACGCGGCCGAGGCGGCCGACCTTGCCCATGAGGTCCGGAGTGGCGACGACGGCGTCGAAGTCCAGACGGCCCTTCGCCACCTCGTCGATGAGCTCGTCGGAGCCGACGATGTCGGCGCCCGCGGCTTCCGCGGCCGCAGCACGGTCACCGGTCGCGAAGACCAGGACCCGGGCGGTCTTGCCGGTGCCGTGCGGCAGGTTCACGGTGCCACGGACCATCTGGTCGGCCTTGCGAGGGTCGACACCCAGGCTGAACGCGACCTCGACGGTGCTGTCGAACTTGGTGGCGGAGGTCTCCTTGGCGATACGGACGGCCTCGAGGGGGGCGTAGTTGCGCTCCCGGTCGATCTTCGCGTCCGCAGCGCGGAGGGTCTTGCTGCGCTTCACTTCTACTCCTGTGGTTTCAGGGTGTGGAGTCGTGGTGCGGACCAGCGCTTGGTCCTACCACTGAGGGCTACGGGGCTGAATCAGCCTTCGACCGTGATGCCCATGGAACGGGCGGTGCCAGCGATGATCTTCGACGCGGCGTCGAGGTCATTGGCGTTCAGGTCGGGGAGCTTCGTCGTGGCGATCTCGCGGACCTGGGCAGCCGTGAGCTTGGCAACCTTGGTCTTGTGCGGCTCGCCGGAGCCCTTGTCCACACCTGCGGCCTTGAGGATCAGCTTGGCGGCCGGCGGAGTCTTGGTGATGAAGGTGAAGGAGCGGTCGTCGTAGACCGTGATCTCCACCGGCACGACCATGCCACGCTGCGACTCGGTCGCGGCGTTGTAGGCCTTGCAGAACTCCATGATGTTGACGCCGTGCTGACCCAGTGCGGGGCCGACCGGCGGCGCCGGGTTGGCCGCACCGGCGTTGATCTGGAGCTTGATAAGCCCCGTGACCTTCTTCTTCTTGGGAGGCATTGCTCTCTCCGGGTCCAGTTGAGAGTTTTTCGCCGCCAGTCCGGTCATCCGGATGGAGGCATACCGCACAACGATAACGGGTATAGCTGCGCGACCAAAAACCGAGCAGGTCAGACGGGCTGCGAAGCCTGTCTGACCTGCTCGGTAGGCATGTGTCCAGAAACCGGCGGGAGGTGCTAGTTCTTCTGGATCTGGTCGAAGCTGAGCTCGACCGGGGTCTCGCGACCGAAGATCTCGACCAGGCCCTTGACCTTCTTCGAGTCGGCGTTGATCTCGTTGATCGTCGCCTGGAGCGTCGCGAACGGGCCGTCGGTGACGGTGACCGAGTCCCCGACCTCGAAGTCCAGCACCTGGACCTCGACCTTGCGGGACGGAGCCGGCTTGCCCTCGGCCTCGGCCGCCTCGCGGGCCGCCTTCTCCTCGGCCTCGGGGGCGAGCATCTTGACGATCTCGTCCAGGGTCAGCGGGTACGGGTCGTAGGCGTTGCCCACGAAGCCGGTGACGCCGGGCGTGTTGCGGACAACACCCCAGGACTCGTTCGTCAGGTCCATGCGGACCAGGACGTAACCCGGGAGCTTGTTCTGGCGGACGTTCTTGCGCTCGCCGTTCTTGATCTGGACGATCTCTTCCTCGGGCACTTCGGCCTGGTAGATGAAGTCCTCGACGTTGAGCGAGACGGCGCGCTGCTCCAGGTTGGCCTTCACGCGCTTTTCGTAACCGGCGTACGTGTGGATGACGTACCACTCGCCGGGAAGACCGCGAAGCTCGTCGCGCAGGGCGGTGACGGGGTCGACGGGGGCGGCCGGCTCGGCCTCTTCCTCGTCGGCGCTCTCGTCGTCGGCAGCCTCGGCGTCGTCGCTTTCGGCGCCATCGCTCTCGGCGTCCTCGTCGGAGGAAGCCTCGACCTCGTCGGACTCCTCCGACTCGGCGTGCACGGCAGCCTGCTCGGCGGGCTCGCCCGCAGCTTCATCAGCAGCTTCGGCCTGGTCCGGCTCCACAGAATCCGCCGCCTCAACGATGTCGAGCTCGTCCTCGGCGGACTCGAAGGCGCCAGCCTCGGGCTCGACGGCGTCGTTCAGGTTCGGGTCAGACACGATGGCTGCTTCTTCCTGGATACAAATGGGTGGAACATGCGAAAGGGGCGCCCTGTCGGACGCCTCCCGCAGATCAGCCGAAAACGTACTTGATGACCCGCGCGAATCCCGTGTCAATCACGGTAACAAGACCAATCATGACAACGACGAACACAATCACCACTGCGGTGTACGTGGTCAGCTGGTTACGAGTCGGCCAAACGACCTTGCGCAACTCTGCGACGATCTGGCGGTAGAACAGCGCGAGGCGCCCCAGAGGGCCCTTCTTGCCGCGCTTGCCGCCCTTCCGAGCCTTCTTCGACTCGGGGACTTCATCCTCGGCATCAGGCATGTCGATGGAGCCCACGGCGTCCGTCACGCTACTCACCTGATTCCGGGTCGTGGCCGTGCCGCGCCCGGTGGAGCCGCACGGCTGTGCAATGAAGTACGTACATGCGCACACATCCTGGCGAAGGAGTGTGTAGCAGGGCCGGAGGGACTTGAACCCCCAACCGCTGGTTTTGGAGACCAGTGCTCTACCAATTGAGCTACGACCCTTTGTGGTTTCCACCAACCTACCGCATCCTCCCCGGTGCTCGGGTGCGGGAACAGTGCGGCTGGTGAAGGCCAACGACAGGTGAGTGTACGTGCTCGGGGCCCTCGCGTCGAACAGACAGGAACCGACCGGTCCTGTCCGCATGCTGTCCAGGTCCTGTCCGGTCCCTGAAACCCCTGTGCCGACGGCAATTCCTGTCTGGGACCATGGGGGCATGAGCGCTGCAACTTCTCCGTCCGAGCGTCGGGTTTCCGCCCGCATCGGTGCGATTTCCGAGTCCGCCACCCTCGCCGTCGACGCCAAGGCGAAGGCCCTCAAGGCCGCCGGGCGACCGGTGATCGGCTTCGGTGCCGGTGAGCCCGACTTCCCGACCCCCGGCTACATCGTCGACGCCGCGGTCGAGGCCTGCCGCAACCCGAAGTACCACCGCTACACCCCGGCCGGCGGGCTCCCGGAGCTCAAGGCCGCCATCGCGGAGAAGACGCTGCGCGACTCCGGCTACGAGGTCGACGCCTCCCAGGTCCTGGTGACCAACGGCGGCAAGCAGGCCATCTACGAGGCGTTCGCCGCGATCCTCGACCCGGGCGACGAGGTCATCGTCCCCGCCCCGTACTGGACCACCTACCCCGAGTCCATCCGTCTCGCGGGCGGTGTCCCGGTCGAGGTCGTCGCCGACGAGACCACCGGCTACCGGGTCTCCGTCGAGCAGCTCGAAGCCGCGCGCACCGAGCGCACGAAGGTCGTCCTCTTCGTCTCGCCGTCCAACCCGACCGGCGCCGTCTACAGCGAGCCCGACGCCGAGGCGATCGGCCGCTGGGCCGTCGAGCACGGCCTGTGGGTGCTGACCGACGAGATCTACGAGCACCTCGTCTACGGCGACGCGAAGTTCACCTCGCTCCCGGCGATCGTGCCCGAGCTGCGCGACAAGTGCATCGTGGTCAACGGTGTCGCCAAGACCTATGCGATGACCGGCTGGCGCGTGGGCTGGATCATCGGCCCGAAGGACGTCGTGAAGGCCGCCACCAACCTTCAGTCGCACGCCACCTCCAACGTCTCCAACGTCGCCCAGATCGCCGCGCTGGCCGCCGTCTCCGGCCCGCTGGACGCGGTCGCCGAGATGCGTTCCGCCTTCGACCGCCGGCGCGGCCTCATCGTGCGGATGCTCAACGAGATCGACGGCGTGCTCTGCCCGGAGCCCGAGGGCGCGTTCTACGCGTACCCGTCGGTGAAGGAGCTGCTCGGCAAGGAGATCCGCGGCAAGCGCCCCGCCACCTCGGCGGAGCTCGCGGCGCTCATCCTGGACGAGGCCGAGGTCGCCGTCGTACCGGGCGAGGCCTTCGGCACGCCGGGTTACCTGCGGCTGTCGTACGCCCTGGGCGACGACGACCTCGTCGAGGGCGTCTCCCGCCTCCAGAAGCTGCTGGGCGAGGCCAAGGACTGACCCGTCACTCCCTCACCTCGGAAAGTGCCCCCCGGCCGCGGCCGGGGGGCACTTTTTGTTCGATCGGCGCCCCAAGAGGGAAAGCGGCTTCCGCTCCGGCCCGCTCGTGCGGCAGGATCTACCGATGGAGCGTGATGTACGTCTGTTGCCCAAGGCCCACCTGCACCTGCACTTCACCGGGTCGATGCGGCCCACCACCCTGCTCGAACTAGCCGATAAATACGGCGTACACCTGCCCGAGGCGCTGACCGGTGGCGAACCGCCCAGGCTGCGGGCGACCGACGAGCGGGGCTGGTTCCGCTTCCAGCGGCTTTACGACATCGCCCGGTCCTGCCTCAGGTCCCCGGAGGACATCCAGCGGCTCGTGCGCGAGAGCGCCCAGGAGGACGTCGCGGACGGCTCCCAGTGGCTGGAGATCCAGGTCGACCCCACCTCGTACGCCCCGCTGCTCGGCGGCCTGATCCCGGCGATCGAGATCATCCTGGACGCCGCGGACAGCGCCTCCCGGGAGACCGGGCTCGGGATCCGGGTGGTGATCGCGGCGAACCGGATGAAGCACCCACTGGACGCCCGGACCCTGGCACGGCTCGCCGTGCGGTACGCGGACCGGGGCGTCGTCGGCTTCGGGCTCTCCAACGACGAGCGCCGCGGGATGGCCCGCGACTTCGACCGCGCCTTCGCCATCGCCCGCGAGGGCGGACTCCTCGCGGCCCCGCACGGCGGCGAGCTCGCCGGGCCGGCCAGTGTGCGCGACTGCCTCGACGACCTCGGCGCGACCCGGATCGGACACGGCGTACGCGCGGCGGAGGACCCCCGGCTGCTGCGGAAGCTGGCGGAGCGCGGGGTGACCTGCGAGGTCTGCCCGTCCTCCAATGTGGCGCTCGGGGTCTACGAGAAGCCCGCGGACGTACCGCTGCGCACCCTGTTCGACGCGGGGGTGCCATTGGCGCTGGGGGCGGACGACCCGCTGCTGTTCGGTTCCCGGCTGGCCGCGCAGTACGACCTCGTACGCCGCCATCACGACTTCACCGACGAGGAGCTGGCCGAACTGGCCCGGCAGTCCGTGCGGGGGTCGGCGGCACCGGCCGACGTGGCGGAGAAGATGCTGAGCGGGATCGACGCGTGGCTGCGACCGCCCTCGGCTAGCTGATTCCGCCGAGCAGGGTGCGGGCGATCGAGGCGGCGAACGCGTCGAGCGGCTGCGGGGGCGTGCGGCCGGGAGCCATCTCGTAGGCGAAGGCCCGCTGGGCGCAGGCTCCCAGCAGCAGCGAGGCCGCGGCGTAGGTGTCGGCGTCCGCGCGGACGCGGCCCGCCCGCTGTTCGGCCCGGAGGTAGGCGTCGAGTCCCTGGATGGGTTTGTGCGGCCCGGTGCCCAGCTCGCGCATGGCCTCCTCGTGACGGCGCTTGAGCTGGGGCTCGGCGTACAGCGAGGCGGCCATCGGGAAGCTCTGCTCGTAGAACAGCGCGGCCTGGCGGGCGATCTCGGTGAGGTTCCGCTCGATGTCGCCCTCCCCCGGCTCGGCGGCCAGGGCGCTCAGGACGGCGCCGAGCTTGGGCAGCCGCTCGTCGAGCACCGTCACGAACAGCTCCTCCTTGCCGGCGAAGTACTTGTACAGCGCCGCTTCCGAGCAGCCCGCCGCCCGGGCGATCTCCTTGGTGGTGACCCTGGCGAGGCCGATGCCGAGCATCAGTTCGTACGCGGCGTCGACTATCCGGACACGGGCCGGTTTCTGCTCCATGCGTGCTCCAACCAACCTTGACGTGCGGGTGAGTATCCACTCACTCTAGAGGTGAGTGAATACTCACCCACCCGAGGAAGGCTCACCATGAGGCTCACAGTGTTCGGCTCGACGGGCGGCATCGGCCAGGAGATCGTGCGCCAGGGGATCGAGGCGGGCCACGAGGTGACGATCGTGGCCCGTGACCCGGCGAAGCTCCCGGAGGGGCTGGCCGGGGCGGCGTTCCACGAGGTGGTGCGGTTCGACGACACGGCCGCGGTGCGCGGGGCGGTGGCCGGCCGGGACGCGGTGCTCTCCGGGCTGGGGGCGGGCGGCCGGAAGGCCGAGGGGATCACGGAGCGGCTGACCGGGCAGGTGCTGGCGGCGATGGAGGCCGAGGGGGTGCGGCGGCTGCTGGTCGTGAGCGCGGCGCCGGTCGGGCCCGCACCGGCGGACGACCCGCTGCTGGACCGGCTGATGCACAAGGTGGTCGGGGCGGTCCTGCGGGATGTGTACGCCGATCTGACGCTGATGGAGGCGGCGTTGGCCCGCTCGGCGACGGACTGGACGTCCGTACGGCCGCCGAAGCTGACGAACGGGCCGCGCACGGGGACGTACCGGAAGGTCGTCGGCGGCACCCCGCGCAGCGGCCGGGTCATCGCGCGGGCCGACGTGGCGCACGCGATGCTGGCGCTCATCGACGATCCGGCGACCCTGAAGCAGGGCGTGGGCATCGCCTACTGAGCCGCGGCCCGCTCCGGCTCCCGGGCCCGCCGCCCCGCCCGTCCTCTACAGGCTCACGCCGACGGTCACGGGTTCGTTGACCAGCGTGACGCCGAATGCCTCGTGGACCCCGGCGACGACCTCGCGGGCCAGGGCCAGCAGGTCCTCGGTGGTCGCGCCGCCGCGGTTGGTGAGGGCGAGGGTGTGCTTGGTGGAGATACGGGCCGGACCGGTGCCGTATCCCTTGGTGAAGCCCGCCTTGTCGATCAGCCAGGCAGCCGAGGTCTTGGTACGGCCGTCCCCGGTGGGGAACGCCGGGGGCGTCGTACCGTCGCCGAGCCGCTGCCGGGCCCGGTCCAGGAACGCCTCGTACTGCGCCGGTTCGAGGATGGGGTTGGTGAAGAAGGAGCCGGCCGACCAGGTGTCGTGGTCCTCCGGGTCCAGCACCATGCCCTTGCCCGCGCGCAGGCGCAGCACCGTTTCGCGGGCCGCGGCGGCGGGGACGCGCTCGCCCTGCTCGACGCCCATGGCCCGAGCCGTTTCGGGGTACCGGAGGGGCGCGGACTGGCCTGCCGCCTCTTCCAGCTCGAAGCGGACACGAAGCACCACAAAGCGATCAGGTTCCGCCTTGAAACGGCTGTGTCGGTACGAGAACACGCACTCGGCATTGGGGATCGTGACCGTTTCTCGTGCGTACCGGTCATAGGCGACGACCTCCGTGATCGTGGAGGACACCTCCTGACCGTAGGCACCGACGTTCTGGATCGGCGTCGCGCCCGCGGACCCCGGGATCCCGGCCAGGCACTCGATGCCCGCGAGTCCGGCCTCGACCGTGCGGGCGACGGCGTCGGTCCACACCTCTCCGGCCGCCAGCTCCAGCGTCGTACCGGAGAGGGCGAAGCCCTGGGTCGCGATGCGCAGGGCGGTGCCGTCGAAGCCCTTGTCGCCGATGACCAGGTTGGATCCGCCGCCGATGACCAGGAGCGGCGTGCCGCTCCCGTCGGCCTCGCGCACGGCGGCGATCACCTCGGCGTCGGTCGTGGCCGTGAGAAGGCGGGCCGCGGGGCCGCCGAGCCGGAAGGTGGTCAGGGGGGCGAGGGGGGCATCGTGGAGTTCCTGCACGGGGACAAGGGTACGGTCCGTGGCCCCGCCTCTTCGGCGGGGCCACGGACCGCATGGGCCGCACGCCCCTCGCGGACCGGCCGGACCACCGGGCCCCGCACGGGACACCCACCGGCCGGACCACCGGGCCCGCACGGGCCGACGCACGACGCCTCTCTGCCCGGACGGCGGCGCGCGCCCGCTCCGCAGGAGGCTCAGGCCGCGACGGCGGCCCGTTCCTCGGCCGGCCGGGGCTCCGGCACCTGCGCAGCGCGCCGGGCAGGGATGAGGAGGGCGACGAGCGCGGCGAGGGCCACCACTCCGGCGCCGATCCAGACGGCCGGACCGGTTCCGTCCGCGAGGGCGCGGGCCGATCCGTATCCGCCCTGCGCCGAGAAGACCGAGGCCAGCACGGCGACTCCGAGCGCTCCGCCGACCTCCCGCAGCGCGTTGTTGGCACCGGAGGCGATGCCCTGCTCTCCCTCACGGACGCTGGAGAGCACCAGGCTGGCGGCGGGCGCGAAGTACATCGCCATGCCGATGCCGCCGATGATCAGGGCGGGCAGCTGGGAGACGTAGCTCATGTCCGGCGAGATCATCAGCGCGAAGAGCGCGAGGCCGGTGGCCTGGAGCACCAGGCCGGTCACCACCACGGGGCGGCCGCCGTACCGGTCGGAGAGGTAGCCGGCGATCGGCGCGACCAGCATCGGCATCCCGGTCCAGGGCAGCATCCGCAGACCGGCCTCGGTGGGCGAGTAGCCGAGCCCGTTCTGCAGGAACTGACTGAGCAGGAAGATCGACCCGAACATCCCGAGGAACATCAGCAGGCTCGCGATGTTGATCCCGAAGAAGGCGCGGCTGCGGAAGAGCCGCATCGGAAGCATCGGGTTCTTCGCGTGGAAGCCGTGGTACACGAACGCGCCGAGCAGGGCCGTGCCCACGATCAGCCCGGTCAGCACGGTGGGGCTGGTCCAGCCGTGGCTCGTGGTGCTGACCAGGGCGTAGACGATGCCGAAGAGGCCCGCGCTGATCAGGACCGTGCCGGGTATGTCGAGCGGGGCCTTGGGGGCGTACGACTCGGCGAGGCGCCACCGGGCCAGCGGCAGCAGCGCCAGGCCGATCGGGACGTTCAGCCAGAAGATCCAGTGCCAGGAGATGTGCTCGGTGAGCGTGCCGCCGATCAGCGGCCCGCTCGCGACGGCCATGCCGGTGACCGCGCCGAAGATGCCCAGCGCCATGCCCCGCCGGGCGGCCGGTACGGCGGCGCTCAGCAGGGTGAGGGTCAGCGGCATCATGATCGCCGCGCCGATGCCCTGGACCGCGCGGAAGGCGATGAGCTCGTCGATGCCGGGCGACAGGGCGGCGGCGGCCGAGGCGGCGGTGAAGACGGACAGCCCGGCCATGAAGAGCCGCCGCCTGCCGAACCGGTCACCGAGCGCGGCACCGGTCATCAGCAGCACGGCGAAGGTGAGGGTGTACGCGTTCACCGTCCATTCCAGCTCCTTCAGCTCACCGCCGAGGCTCTCGCGGATGGACGGCAGCGCGGTGGTGACGACGAGGTTGTCGAGCGCCGCCATGAACCCGGCGACGCTGGTGATGACGAGGGCCCAGACGGCTCCCCCGCGACTGGCGGTGTGCTGGTTCACTGCTCCCCCAGAGGGTTAGTTATTGATTACTAACTTTCACGGACAGAAAACCGGGCCGAACCCGGGTCGCGCTGTTCACCCCGTGGGCCTGGCGGAGTCGTAGAACCCCGACCAGGTGCGATGGTCGGCCGGGAAGCCGAGCGAGGCCAGCGTGTTGACGAGCATCCCGTATGCCAGGAACGTCGTCGTCTCGCCCAGATCCCCCCCGAGGACGATGTGGAGGTCGTCCCACATCCGCCCCCAGCCGGCCCGCACCGTCTCGCCGAACTCGTGGTCCCCGCTCGCCTCCGCCGCCGCGATGGCCGCGTAGATCTGCATCTGCATCAGCAGCTTGTCGGCGTCGTCGACGATGAGCCGCTGGTACGCCGCGGCCATGGCATGCAGCGCCTCCTCACCCTCCAGCCCTTCGGCGGCCGTCATGAACACCTGATGGGTGTCTTCGAGGCAGCGCTCGGCGGCGGCGAGGAAGATGGCCCGCTTGTTCGGATAGAGCCGGAAGAGATACGGCTGCGAGACACCGACCCGCTTCGCGATCGCCTCGGTCGACGTGCCGTTGTAGCCACCGCGCGCGAACTCGGTGATCGCCGCACGAACGACGCTCTCGCGCCGCTCCTCCGCACTCATTCTTGCCATGCGGGTAAGTTATTGCTCAATCACTAACTTGGCAAGCCCGACGCGGCGCCGCTCAGCGTCCCGGCCGGTGCGGGCGGCATGGGTAAGGGGCGCCCCTCCATAGAGGGACGCCCCTTACCCATGACACTTTCGCAGAGCCGTCTCGCGCACGGTCGCCTCGTACAGCTGCCCCACCCGGAGCCGTCCCGCACAGAGCCACCTCGCCCACAGCACCGAAGGGCCGAGGCCCTGCGGTGTCAGGCGAGCTTGACCACGGCCCGGGACATTCCCAGCACCTTCTTGCCGTCACACATGGCGACCAGGTCCACCCGGACCCGGTTGTCGTCCAGCTTCGCGGCGACCTTGCCGCTGACCTCGACCAGTGCGCCCTTGTCGTCGTTCGGCACGACGACCGGCTTGGTGAACCGCACCCCGTACTCGACGACCGCCGCCGGGTCCCCGACCCAGTCCGTGACCACCCGGATCGCCTCGGCCATCGTGAACATGCCGTGCGCGATCACATCCGGCAGCCCGACCTCGCGGGCGAACTTCTCGTTCCAGTGGATCGGATTGAAGTCGCCCGAGGCTCCCGCGTACTGCACCAGCGTCGCCCGCGTCACCGGGAACGACTGCGCCGGCAGCTCCGTCCCCACCTCGACCGACCCGTAACTGATCTTCGCGGTCATCACGCCTCCTCGGCGGCGCGCGCCACCAGCTTCATCAACGCCGTCACGACGAGCGCACCGGACTCGTCGTGCACGTCGCCCCGGATGTCCAGGATGTCGTTGCCCGCCAGGGACTTGATGCCCTCGATCGTCGATGTGACCGTGAGCCGGTCCCCCGCCCGTACGGGACGCGCGTACGTGAACTTCTGGTCACCGTGCACCACACGGCTGTAGTCCAGTCCCAGCTGCGGATCCTGCACGACCGCCGCGGCGGCCTTGAACGTGATCGAGAAGACAAAGGTGGGAGGCGCGATCACATCGGAATGCCCGAGCGCCTCCGCGGCCACCGGATCGACGTACACCGGATTGGTGTCGCCCACCGCTTCGGCGAACTCGCGGATCTTCTCCCGGCCGACCTCGTACGCCGGGGTGGGCGGATAGGTCCGCCCCACGAAGGACTGGTCGAGCGCCATGAGCTCGCTACCTCCTGATGAAAGACGAATAAGGGCAGGGACAGCCCCATACAACGACACGAGGCCGCCCCCAGAGGGGACGGCCTCGTGTACGAGCCTGATTCAGCGGGTTTCGCGGTGCGCGGTGTGCGAGTTGCAGCGCGGGCAGTGCTTCTTCATCTCAAGACGGTCCGGGTTGTTACGCCGGTTCTTCTTGGTGATGTAGTTCCGCTCCTTGCACTCCACGCAGGCCAGCGTGATCTTCGGGCGGACGTCGGTGGCAGCCACGTGAGTGCTCCTTGGACGGACGGATGGACGGATGAACGCATAAAAGAGTAGCCGATCGAAGGACCGACCCAACAATCGGCTACCGTTGGTAGCGGTGACCGGACTTGAACCGGTGACACAGCGATTATGAGCCGCTTGCTCTACCGACTGAGCTACACCGCTTTGATGATGAGTCCCCCCGCCGAAGCGGGGTTTCCCGATCACCAGAGCCCCAATGCGGAATCGAACCGCAGACCTTCTCCTTACCATGGAGACGCTCTACCGACTGAGCTATTGGGGCGAGCGATGAAGACATTACACGGTCCTCCGCCGATCGCCCAAATCCGTTTCGACGGCCCACGTCCGGCACCTGATCGACACCCTGCCCGACCCCCGTACAGAGCCTTGATCGGGCCTTGATCAGGGCTCATCACGACCTGGCCGGGGCTTCCGGAGCGGCCGGGAACGGAGACGTGACGCCCCCGCGAGGCACACCGGTACGACTATTGCGCTCTTCCTCGAAGTGGGCCCTGCACCCCCCTAGGCTCGACCCACTCCATGTGATCTTGCACCCCCTTCCCAGGAGCGCGATGCCCGACAGCCAGCCGCGGCGGCCCGACGACAACGCGCCCGAAAGCGCCGACGCGGCCGCCCCCGACGCCCTCACCGCCGAGACCCCCGCGCTCGTGCTCTCCGGCGCCCGGCTCACCGACGGCCGCACCGTGGACGTACGGCTCAGCGGCGGCCGCATCGAAGCCGTCGGCACCGCGGGCAGCCTCACCACCCGCGGCCCACGCGTCGACCTGCGCGGGTACCTCCTGCTCCCGGCGCCCGCCGAGCCCCACGCCCACAGCGACACCGCGCTCACCGCCGACAGCGTGGGACCCGACGGCCCCGGCCCCGCCTCCCACCGCACCGAGGACATCCAGCGCCGCGCCACCGAAGCCGCACTGCTCCAGCTCGGCCACGGCACCACCGCGCTGCGCTCCCACGTCCGCATCGGCGACGTCCAGGGCCTCGCGCCGCTCGAAGCCGTCCTCCAGACCCGACGGGCACTGCGCGGGCTCGCCGACCTCACCGCCGTGGCCGTCCCCCGTCTCCTCACCGGCATCGCGGGCGCCGACGGCCTCGCCATGCTCCGCGACGCCGTGAAAATGGGCGCGGGGGTCGTCGGCGGCTGCCCCGACCTCGACCCCGACCCCACCGGCTACACCGAAGCCGTCCTGGAGATCGCCGCCGAGCACGGCTGCCCCGTCGACCTGCACACCGACGGTGACGACCCGGCCCGCCTCGCCCGTCTCGCCGCCATGGCCGGCGGACTCCGCCCCGGCGTCTCCGTCGGACCGTGCGCCGGCCTCGCCCAGCTCCCGCTCGAAGCCGCCACCCGGGCCGCCGACCAGCTCGCCGCCGCCGGGGTCACGGTCATCTGCCTCCCCCAGGGCGGCTGCTCCGGCGCGGAACGCCGCGGAACCGCCCCCGTACGCCTCCTGCGCGCCGCCGGCGTACGTGTGGCGGCGGGCAGCGGCGCGCTGCGCGACGCGGCCAACCCGGTCGGCCGCGGCGACCCCCTCGAAGCCGCCTACCTCCTGGCCTCGCAGAACGGCCTGCGCACCGAACAGGCCTACGACACCGTCTCGGCCACCGCCAGAGCGGCCATGGGTCTTCCCGAGGTCCGGGTCGAGGCCGGTTTCCCGGCCGAGCTCCTCGCCGTGCGCGGGGAGCGTCTCGCCGCGGTCCTCTCGCTCGCCTACAGCAGGATCGTGGTGCACCGGGGCCGCGTGGTCGCCCGCACCAGCGCCGTACGCGAGTTCTGCGACTCCGAGGCGACCGTCGCCCTCGGCCTTCCCCGCCAGGGCCGCCCCGATTCCGCGCCCGGCGGCAGGCCGTGAGCGCGCCGCCGCGCTCCGGCGTACGGTCGTGAGTATGCGCATTGTCATCGCAGGTGGACATGGTCAGATCGCGCTGCGGCTGGAGCGTCTGCTCGCCGCACGCGGCGATGAAGCCGTCGGCATCATCCGCAATCCCGAACAGAGCGCCGATCTCGGAGCGGTGGGCGCCGAACCGGTCGTACTGGACCTCGAATCAGCCTCCGTGGAGCAGGCCGCGGAGGTCCTGCGCGGCGCCGACGCGGCGGTCTTCGCAGCCGGTGCGGGCCCGAACAGCGGCCTGGAGCGCAAGGACTCCGTGGACCGCGGCGCGGCGGTGCTGTTCGCGGACGGGGCCGAACTCGCGGGAGTACGGCGCTACATCGTCGTCTCCTCGATGGGCGCCGACCCCGAGCACCCGGGCAACGAGGTCTTCGACGCCTACCTGAGGGCCAAGGGTGCCGCCGACGCGGACGTACGTTCCAGGACGGCACTCGACTGGACGATCCTGCGCCCGGGAATGCTGATGAACGACGCGGGCACCGGCCAGGTCCTGCTGGCCGCGTCGACCGGGCGCGGACCGGTACCGCGGGACGATGTGGCGGCGGCCCTGCTGGAGCTGCTGGACACCCCGGCCACGGCGGGCCTGACGCTGGAGCTGATCTCGGGAAACGTGCCGGTGACGGTCGCGGTGAAGGACGTCGCGGGCAACTGACCCTCCCGCCCCCTCGGCCGCGCCGGGAGCCTTCGGACAGGACGGGCGGAAACGACTGAGCCCCCGACCAGATGTACTGGTCGGGGGCTCTGTTCGCGTGGCGGCGCCAGGGTTCGAACCTGGGTAGGCTGAGCCGGCAGATTTACAGTCTGCTCCCTTTGGCCACTCGGGCACACCGCCTCGAACGACGCGTCGGAACCCCACTGGGGTGCTCCTTGGCGACGACGTAAACGATACCCGATGCCCAGGGGTGCTCCGCCACCTGATTGATCGGCACCCGGGGCGGGCCGCGGTGGCCGGGGGCCGTCCGTCGTCCCTGGTGGATCGGCGCGCGGCGTCGGACCCGGCGCACCGCCGGGCGGGGGCATCCGCGTACGGGATGTATCCGGGCGTTCCGGCGACGCCGCGAGGTGCCGTGGCCGGCGTCGCGCGCCCACCGGGGATGACGGGGCAGCCCTTAGGCTTCGGGCTGTATCCACAACGCATTCGACGCAAGGAGCCACACGTCATGGCCGACTCCAGTTTCGACATCGTCTCGAAGGTCGAGCGGCAGGAGGTCGACAACGCCCTCAACCAGGCCGCCAAGGAGATCTCCCAGCGTTACGACTTCAAGGGCACGGGTGCCTCGATCGCGTGGTCCGGCGAGAAGATCCTGATGGAGGCGAGCGGCGAGGAGCGGGTCAAGGCCATCCTCGACATCTTCCAGTCCAAGCTGATCAAGCGCGGCATCTCGCTGAAGTCGCTGGACGCGGGCGAGCCGCAGCTTTCCGGCAAGGAGTACAAGATCTTCGCCACGATCGAGGAAGGCATCTCCCAGGAGAACGCCAAGAAGGTGGCGAAGATCATTCGCGATGAGGGCCCGAAGGGCGTCAAGGCACTGGTCCAGGGCGACGAGCTGCGGGTCAGCTCGAAGAGCCGGGACGACCTGCAGGCCGTGCAGGCGCTGCTCAAGGGCCAGGACTTCGATTTCGCGGTGCAGTTCGCCAACTACCGGTAGGCGGGCGGAGCGGTCCCGTCGCCGCGGTTCACGGCGACGTGGGGGCGGGGCGGGCGTGCCGGCCGGCGCGGGCCGCCCCGCAGGCGTTTCCCGGGGGCGGACGGGGCCCGCTGAAGCCTGGGACGCGATGTCCGATTTCCGCCAGTGCCCGCAGGGTGGCAGACGCAGACTTGGCGGTACGGGAAGCGCGCACGGGCTTCGGTCCGCGGGCGCGGTTCGCCCGGCAAGGAGGATGACGAGTCATGACGACGGTGTACGCGAAGGTCGGCAGCCCGCTGGGTGAGCTGCTTCTGGTCGGCGAAACGCCGGCGGGGACGGCGAGGACGGGAGGGGCGGAGGCCGGGACGCCGGCGGATTCGTCGGGTACGTCCGGTGCCTCGGACACCTCGGGTGTGGACATGGCGCCGTCGGGTGGTGTCGCGCTGGTGTCGCTGTCCCTGCCCGGCCAGAAGGGCGGCGCCGTCGTCCAGGACGGCTGGCGGCAGGCTCCCGAGCTGTTCGCCGGGATCGCCGCGCAGTTGGAGGCGTACTTCGCGGGGCGGCTGACCCGCTTCGACATCCCGTACGCGGACGGGGTGGGTACGGAGTTCCAGCGGCGGGTCTGGCAGGCGCTGGACACCATCCCGTACGGGGAGACGGTCTCGTACGGCCAGATCGCCGCGCGCGTGGGGTCCTCCGGCGCGGGGGTGCGGGCCGTGGGGACGGCGATCGGGCGCAATCCCCTGCTGGTCGTACGCCCGTGCCATCGCGTGATCGGGGCGGACGGGGCACTGCGCGGCTATGCGGGCGGGCTGGAGCGCAAGGAGCGGCTGCTGGGGCTTGAGGGTGCCTCGGTGCCACGACGCTGAGCCGGCGGGGCTCTGAGACCCTTGCTGTGGGCGCTGAGTGCCCTGCGTGGCGGAGAGAGCCGTGTGGCGTGGCGGGAGCCCTGTGCCGGTCCCGGTCCTGGGGACGGTGCGCGTGCGTGGTGCGTGGTGCGTGGTGGACGGGGCGCGGTGGACGGGGCGCGGTGCGCGGTGCTGCGGACGGGGCGAGGGCGGTACGAGGTTCTGAAGGTGGTGGTCCGAGTGGTTCCGCGGGTGGATCCGCCGTCGTCGTCCGACGGCCTCTTCCCCCGGTCGCGGCGGGTCGTCGCACCGGGCGCCGTCCATGTGCCGGAGTGGCTGTCGGTGGACCGCCGACGGGAGTTGGTGGCCGCCTGCCGTCAGTGGGCGCGGGGTCCTGTTCCGTTGCGGCACACGGTGTTGCCGGGGGGTGGGGTGATGTCGGTACGCACGGTGTGCCTGGGGTGGCACTGGCAGCCGTACCGCTACGGGCGTACCGCCGACGATGTGAACGGGGCGCGCGTGGCCCCGTTCCCCGCATGGCTGGCCGATCTGGGGCGTGCGGCGGTGGCGGAGGCGTACGGGGACGGGGACGCCGCCGCCTCGTTCGCGCCGGACACCGCGCTGATCAACTTCTATGACGATGCGGCGAAAATGGGCATGCACCAGGACAAGGAGGAGCGCTCCGGTGCTCCGGTGGTGTCGCTGAGCGTGGGCGACACCTGTGTGTTCCGGTTCGGGAACACACAGGATCGCGGACGGCCGTACACCGATGTGGAGTTGGCCTCCGGGGATCTGTTCGTCTTCGGCGGACCATCACGTTTCGCGTTCCACGGGGTGCCGAAGGTGTACCCGGGGACGGCCGGCCCGGCGGCGGGACTGCGGGCCGGCCGGCTCAATGTGACGCTGCGCGAGACGGGGCTCCATGAGCGGCCGGGCGCCGGGGGCGGCCCGCCGCGGTCAACGCCGTTCGCGTGAGTTGCCGAAGAGCAGCCGGTAGGCGATGAGCAGGACGAGGGAGCCCGCGACGGCGGCCACCCATGTCGCGGTGTCATAGAAGTCGTTGCTGATGGGGCGGTCGAGGAACCGGCTGGACAGCCAGCCCCCGACGAAGGCACCCACGATGCCGATGAGGGTCGTGCCGATGATGCCGCCCGGGTCCCGGCCCGGCAGCAGGATTTTGGCTATGGCGCCCGCGAGCAGCCCGAGAATGATCCAACCGATAATGCTCATGCTGCCGCACCTACCCCTTGCCTGGTCTTGAAATCCAAGACGTCAGGGGCGTGCGAAGGGTTGCCTGTGGTCCCGTCCGGGTGTTCTACCGGGTGGCGAAGGGCTGGTCGGTGCGGACGATCTCCTTGCCGAAGGGCATGAGCGAGACCGGGATCAGCTTGAAGTTCGCGATGCCGAGCGGGATACCGATGATGGTGACGCACAGGGCGATGCCGGTGAAGATGTGGCCGAGTGCGAGCCACCATCCGGCGAGGACCAGCCAGAGGACGTTGCCGACGCAGGAGGGCGCGCCGGCGTCCCGGCGGTCCACGACCGTGTACCCGAAGGGCCACAGGGCGTAGACGCCGATGCGGAAGGCCGCGAGGCCGAAGGGGATGCCGATGATCGTGATGCACAGCAGCAGCCCTGCGGCGATGTAGCCGAGGAACATCCAGAAGCCGCACAGGACGAGCCATATGACATTCAGGATTGTCTTCACGGGCGATGACCTGCCATCTGCTCGAGTCGGGCGATGCGCTCCGCCATCGGCGGGTGCGTCGAGAACATCTTGGCCATTCCCCGGCCGGGGCGGAACGGGTTCGCGATCATCATGTGGCTCGCGGTCTCGATCCTCGGTTCGGCGGGCAGCGGAAGCTGCTTCGTACCGGCGTCGAGCTTGCGCAGGGCGCCGGCCAGTGCGAGGGGGTCGCCGGTGAGCTGGGCACCGGAGGCGTCGGCCTCGTACTCGCGGGAGCGGCTGACGGCCAGTTGGATGACCGATGCGGCGAGCGGGCCCAGGATCATGATCAGGATCATGCCCAGGATGCCGGGGCCCTCGTCGTCGTTGGACCGGCCGATGGGGATCAGCCAGGCGAAGTTGACGAGGAACATGATGACGGAGGCCAGGGCTCCGGCGACGGACGAGATCAGGATGTCGCGGTTGTAGACATGGCTGAGCTCGTGCCCCAGGACTCCTCGCAGCTCTCGTTCGTCGAGGATCTGGAGGATGCCGTCGGTGCAGCAGACCGCCGCGTTGCGCGGGTTGCGGCCGGTCGCGAAGGCGTTGGGCGCCTGGGTCGGGGAGATGTAGAGCCGGGGCATGGGCTGCCGGGCCGCGGTGGAGAGTTCCCGGACGATGCGGTAGAGCTGCGGCGCTTCGAATTCGCTGACGGGCCGGGCCCGCATGGCCCTGAGGGCCAGCTTGTCGCTGTTCCAGTACGCGTAGGCGTTGGTGCCGACCGCTACGACGAGCGCGACGATCAGGCCCGTACGGCCGAAGAAGCTGCCGATGACGATGATGAGTGCGGACAGGCCCCCGAGGAGTACGGCGGTTCTCAGCCCGTTGTGCCGGCGGTGCACGGTACGCCCTCCAAGTGGTGCAGCAGGGGAACCCTTGCTTGGTGGTGCTCCACTCTCCAGTGGAGCCTCCCGTACTGGTCAACGCCAGGCGAGGAGAGCTAGTTCCCTTGTGCGCGCGGCCGGAGGGCGGGGCCCGTCCGGATGTTCCGGCCGGTTCGGGCTCCGTACCCGTACGGGCCGCCGCTGGGCCGTACGGGTGTCGCGGTGGGGCGGGCCGGCGGTGAGCCGGGGCGGCGCCGAAGCGGGTTCGGTACCGAGGAGGTCGGTGCCGGTGGGCCGGCGCCGAGCGTGATCGGTGCCGAGCGGGTCAGCGCTGGGCGGGGAGTCCGGCGAGCACGAGGGCCTCGGGGTCGGGCTGGACCTCGCTGGTGCAGTGTCCGCAGCGGGAGGCGATGGAGGGGATCTCGGTGAAGCAGCGGGGGCAGTCGCGCACGGCGGCCTTGATGTCGGCCTTCTCGTCGGCCTTGGCCGTGAAGCGGTTCTGGACCTTGGCCATGGGGACGACGACGCAGAAGTAGAGGACCGCGGCGGTGATGAGGAAGGCGATGGCGGCGGCGAGGAACTTTCCGTACGGGAAGATGGCGCCCTCCACCGCGAACTCCGCCGCGCTGAAGTCACCGACCGAGCCGGTGGCGAGGCCGATCAGAGGGGTGATGAACGCGGTACTGAAGCCGGTGACGACCGCGGTGAAGGCTGCTCCCACGGCGAGCCCGATCGCCATCGAGATGACGTTTCCGCGCAGGATGAAGTCTTTGAACCCGTTCAGCACTGCTTTCCCTCTTCCGTGCCCGCTACGTGACGTCCTTTACGTGACGTATGCAGGCATGAACCCTGCCCTGTGGGGGCCGCCGTGGGCAAACCGATCTTGGGCGACAGGGGTGACGTTCCCGGCCGGTCAGAAGAGGCTGACCGCGGCGAACCTGAGGACGAACTGCGGGGCGCCGGAGAGGGCCACGCCCGCGAGGGTGGTGAGGACGATCGCTGTGACCAGGGGTGCAGGGGCGCGAAGCCGGTGCGGAGCGGGCGCCGGGGCGCTGCCGCTGTCCGTTTCGGTGCTGTCGGCGGCGGGCGCGGCGGTGTCGGACGCGCCGCCCGCTTCCGGAGTGCGGAAGAGGGCCGCTGTCCACTGAAGGTAGTAGTAGAGGGCGATCACCACGTTGACGGCCATGACGACGGCGAGCCAGCCGAGTCCCGCGTCGACGGCGGCGGAGAAGACGGTCACCTTCGCGAAGAGGCCGATGATGCCGGGCGGCAGACCGGCCAGGCAGAGCAGGAAGAAGCCCATCGCGAGGGCGGCGAGCGGGCGGGTGGCGTACAGGCCGCGGTAGTCGGTGAGCCGGTTGCCGGGGCTCGTACGGGCCACGAGGGCTGCGACGGCGAACGCGCCGAGGTTCACGACGGCGTACATGAGGGCGTACGCGACGGTGGAGCCGATCTGTTCGTCGCTGGAGTACGCGGCGGCGGCGATCGGGACCAGGAGATAGCCGGCCTGGGCGACGGACGACCAGGCGAGCAGGCGGACGGCGCTGCGGGCGCGGGTGGCGTTCTGGCGCAGTGCGGCGACGTTGCCGATGGTCATGGTGAGCGCGGCGAGGACGGCGAGGGCCGGTCCCCAGACGTCGGCGTAGGCGGGGAACGCGATCACGGTGACGAGGATGAGGCCGGAGAACCCGACGGCCTTGCCGACGACGGAGAGGTAGGCGGCGATCGGCAGGGGGGCGCCGACGTAGGTGTCGGGCACCCAGAAGTGGAAGGGCGCGGCGGCCGTCTTGAAGGCGAAGCCGACGAGCGTGAGGGCGACGCCCGCCTTGGCGAGGGTGTCCAGCTGACCGGGCACGTCGTCGAGGCGGGTGGCGATCTCGGTGAGGTGCATGGTGCCGGTGGCCGCGTAGACGAAGCTGACGCCGAGAAGCATCACGGCGGTCGCGACGACCGAGGAGAGGAAGAACTTCAGTGCGGCCTCGGAGGAGCGCCGGTCGCCGCGTTTGATGCCGACCAGGGCGAAGGCGGGCAGGGAGGCGACTTCGAGGGCGACGACGAGCGTGGTGAGGTCGCGGGCGGCGGGCAGGAGGGCCGCGCCCGCCGCGGAGGACAGCAGCAGGAACCAGAACTCGCCCGCGGGCAGCTTGCGGGTGTCGTCGAGGGAGAGCAGGGCGGTGAGCAGGGCGCCGCCGAGCACAAGGGCCTGGATGACGAGGGCGAAGTGGTCGGCGGTGTAGCTGCATGCCTGGGCGCCGTCGGTGACGCAGAAGGTGGAGCGGTCCCCGGCGCGCAGCGGGATGAGCAGGGCGAGTGCGGCGACGAGCCCGGCGATGGTGCCGTACCCGAGGAGCGACTTGCGGTGTTCGGGGACGAACAGGTCGGCGACGAGGACGATCAGGGCGACCGCGGCCACGACGGCGGGGGGTGCGATGGCGAGCCAGTCGATGGACTGGACGAGGCTGGGGGTGCTGTCGGCCGCGGTGGCGAGCAGGCCCGGGGCGCCGCTTCCGGCTCCCGCGCCCGCCCCTGTTCCGGCTGCTGTGCCCGCGGCGAGGTGCGTGGTCCCGGCTGCTGTGGTCACGAGGTCCGCGGTCACGACTTGCCTCCTGCGAGGAGCTTCTGCACGGCCGGGTCGGTGAGGCCGAGAAGGACGGCGGGCCAGAGTCCGGCGAGGACGGTGAGGGCGGCGAGCGGGGTCCAGGCGGCGTATTCGTACGTCTGGATGTCGGCGAGCTGCCGCGTGCTTCCGGGCTGCTGGGCCGGGGGGTGCTCCCCCATGCAGACGCGGCGTACGACGATGAGCATGTACGCGGCGGTGAGCAGGGTGCCGAACGCGCCGATGGCCATGAAGGTGCGGAACGCGGGGCGGCTGAGGCCGTCGGCGGGATCGAAGGCGCCGAACAGAGTGAGCATTTCGCCCCAGAATCCGGCGAGTCCCGGCAGGCCCAGCGAGGCGACGGCGGCGAAGGCGAGGAGGGCCCCGAGGCGGGGGGCCCGGCCGTAGAGAGCGGCTCCGGTCGCACCGGCGAGGGTGTCGAGGTCGGCGGTGCCGTAACGGTCCTTGACCGCGCCGACCAGGAAGAAGAGCAGTCCGGTGATGAGGCCGTGGGCGATGTTGGCGAAGAGCGCGCCGTTGACACCGGTGGGGGTCATGGTCGCGATGCCGAGGAGGACGAACCCCATGTGGCCGACCGAGGAGTACGCGATCAGGCGCTTGAGGTCGCCCTTGGCCCCGGGGCGGGCCAGCGCGAGGCAGGCGAGGGACCCGTAGACGATGCCGACGACCGCGAAGGCGGCGAGGTAGGGCGCGAAGGTGTGCATCCCGTCGGGGGTGATGGGGAGCAGGATGCGGACGAACCCGTACGTTCCCATCTTCAGCATGACGCCCGCGAGGAGGACGGAGCCGACGGTCGGGGCGGCCGTGTGGGCGTCGGGGAGCCAGCTGTGCAGCGGCCACATCGGGGTCTTCACGGCGAGGCCGATGCCGATCGCCAGCACGGCGATGACCTGCACGGACGAGGTGAGGCCACGGCCGTTGTCAGTGGCGAGTGCCACCATGTCGAAAGTGCCGCTCTTCAGTCCGATGAGGAGCAGGCCCAGCAGCATGACGACCGAGCCGAGCAGTGTGTAGAGGATGAACTTCCAGGCGGCGGCCTGCTTCCGGTCGCCGCCCCAGCGGGCGATGAGGAAGTACATCGGGATGAGGACCATCTCGAAGGCGAGGAAGAACAGCAGCAGGTCGAGGACGGCGAAGGTGGCGAGGGTGCCGGACTCCAGCACGAGGATCAGGGCGACGAACGCCTTCGGGGACGGGCCCGGGGGCATCTTGAAGTAGCTGTACACCGCGCAGAGGAAGGTCAGGAGCGCGGTGAGTACGAGAAGGGGGAGCGAGATGCCGTCGATGCCGAGATGGATGCGGACGTCGAGCGCCGGGATCCAGCTGATGTCGGTGGTGGCCTGCATCTTCGACGGGTGGTCATGGTCGAAGCCGACGGCCAGGACGATCGCGGCGATGAGGATGACGCCGGTGACGGTCACTCCGTGGCGGAGCACGGCCTGGTCGGGGTTCCTGCCGCGCAGTCCGGGCGGGGCGGGGAGAAGGGCCGCGGCGGCCCCGAGGAGCGGGCCGACGACGATGAACGCGAGAAGGAACTGCATCACGGATTCGCTGATATCGATCACGGCTCACGACCCGGCGTTGACGTTGGCAAAAACGACGGCGGCGATCGCCAGGACAAGGGAACCGGCGAGCAGTGCGCTGAGGTAGGTCTGCACGTTGCCGGTCTGGGCGCGGCGGACCGCGGTGCCGAGCCAGCGTGCGCCGGTGCCGGAGCCGCGTACGTAGGTGTCGACGACCTCGCGGTCCAGGAAGCGGACGACGCGGGCGGCGCCCAGTACGGGGCGGACGAACAGGGCCGCGTACAGGGCGTCGAGGTGGAAGCCGGCGGCCGCGTGGCGGTGCAGCGGGCCGAGCAGCAGGCGGCCGGGGTCGGCGGGGTCGGGAGCGTCCCCGTGGTGGCCGTAGGCGGCGGTGTGCGCGGTCATCGCCTCGACTTCGACGAGGGCGGGTTCGGCGTCGGGGTGGGCGACGACGGCGCCCATCGGGGTACGGGCGGCGAGGGCCGTGGTGTGCCGCCAGGCGCCGTAGGTGACCAGTCCGCCGATGAGGCCGACGCCGGTGGAGAGCACGGCCGTGGCGAGGGAGGGGGTGAGGGCGTGGCCGTCGAACCAGTCGCCGATCGTGCCGACGGCGAGTCCGAAGGCGATGGTGGGGACGGCGAGGATCCACAGGACCGAGGTCATGGCGACGGGCTGCCTGCCGTGCTCCGGGGCCTCGGCACCGCGGCCCCGGAAGGCGAGGAGCCACAGGCGCACGGCGTACGCGGCGGTGAGGACGGCGGCGACGAGTCCGGCGACGAGGATCGTCCAGCCCGCGGCGGCCGGGGCGACGTCGCGGTCGCCGAAGGCGGTGTGTTCGGCGGCGACGAGTACGGCTTCCTTGGAGAAGAAGCCGGCGAACGGCGGGATCGCCGCGAGGGCGAGGAGCGCGACGGTCATCGTCCAGTAGGCGTCCGGGATGCGCTTGGGGAGGCCGCTCATGCGGGACATGACGGCCAGTGAGTTCGTCCCGGCGGCGTGGATGACGACGCCCGCGGCAAGGAAGAGGACCGCTTTGAACGCACCGTGCGACAGGAGGTGGAAGACGGCGGCACCGCGGTCCCCGACGGCGAGGGCACCGGACATGTAGCCGAGCTGGCCGATGGTCGAGTAGGCGAGGACGCGCTTGATGTCGTCCTGGGCGAGGGCGGCGAGGCCCGAGCCGATCATCGTGACGGCGGCCATCACGGCGAGGACGACGAGGGCCGCGCCGGAGGCGGCGAAGACGGGGAGGAGCCGGGCCACGAAGTAGATACCGGCGGCGACCATCGTCGCGGCGTGGATGAGCGCGGAGACGGGCGTGGGACCGGCCATCGCGTCGGGCAGCCAGGTGTGCAGGGGGAACTGTGCGGACTTGCCCGCGACGCCCGCGAGAAGCAGCAGGGCGATGAGGGTGGGGTGGTCGAGACCGCCGTTCGCCACGGCGCCGAGGATTCCGGTGATCCGGAAGGTGCCGGTGTCGGCGGCGAGGGCGAACAGGCCGATGAGGAAGGGGACGTCGCCGAGCTTGGTGACCAGGAACGCCTTGAGGGAAGCGGCGCGTGCTTCGGGTGTCTCCCAGTAGTGGCCGACGAGGAAGTACGAGCAGATGCCCATGATCTCCCAGCCGACCAGGAGCACCATCAGGTCGCCGGAGTAGACGACGAGGAGCATCGCGGCGGTGAAGAGGGAGACGAGGGCCGCGTACGAGGGGTAGCGGGGGTCGTCGCGCAGGTAGGCCGTCGAGTAGATCTGCACACAGGTCGCGACGAGGCCGACGAGGACGGCGACGAGGACGGCGAAGCCGTCGAGGTGCAGGGCGAGGTCGATGGGGACCGAGCCGGTGGGGGTCAGCTGGGTCGCGGCGTCGATGGCCCGGCCGCCGCCCTGGCGGGCGGCGACGATGACGGCGATGACGGCCGCGGTGAGGGTGGGGAGGAGCGCGAGGGGGCGTACGTAACCGGGGGCGGTGCGGCCGAGGAGGAGGCCGGCGACCGCGCCAAGGAAGGGAAGGAGGGGGACGAGGGCGGCAAGCGTCGTGGTGGTCACGCGGTGGCCTCTGCCTTCTTTGCCTTCCCTGCCGGAGCAGTGGCCTGGTCTGCGTCTTCGGTACCCGCGTCGGCGCTTGTGCCGGTGCCGTCGTCGGGGAGTGATTCGGCGGCGTCGGTCTCGGCGGTGTCGCGGAGGCGGTCGACGTCGGAGCTGCCGCGGTTGCGGTAGACGGCGAGGACGATCGCCAGGCCGATGCCGATCTCGGCCGCGGCGATGGCGATGGTGAAGAGGGTGAGGGCCTGGCCGGAGTGCAGGGCGTCGCGGAGCCAGACGTCGAAGGCGACGAGGTTGAGGTTGACGGCGTTGAGCATCAGCTCGACGGACATCAGGACGAGGATCGCGTTGCGGCGGGCGAGTACTCCGTACAGCCCGGTGCAGAAGAGGAGGACGGCGAGCACGGCGGGATAGGCGAGGTGCATCAGCTCTTGTCCTCTCGGCTCCTGGTCGACGGCCGGTTCTTCGCGGGCGGCCCGCTCTGCGCGGGCTTTCCGGCCTGCGCGGGCTTTCCGGCCTGCGGGGACTTTCCGGCCTGCGCGGACTTCCCGGCCTGCGCGGGCGGCTGGTTCTTGCGGGACAGGACGATCGCCCCGACCAGGGCCGCGAGCAGCAGGACCGACAGTGCTTCGAACGGCAGCACCCAGTGCCGGAAGAGGAACTCGCCCGTCGCTTCGGTGGAGCCCCGGGCCGGTCCGTCCAGGTCGATCCAGGTGGTGCGGAAGGCGTCCACGACGACCCAGACGAGGGCCGCCGCGGCGGCCGCGGCCACACCGAGCGCGATCCACCGGTTGCCGGAGTCGGCGTCGGGGGAACGGCCGATGGGCGCTCTGGTGAGCATCAGTCCGAAGAGGAGGAGGACGACGACGGAACCCACGTAGATCAGGACCTGGACCCAGGCGATGAACTCCGCGGTGAGCAGGAGGTATTCGACGGCGAGTCCGCCGAGCGCCACGACCAGCCAGAGGGCGGCATGCACCAGCTGCTTGGTCGTGACGGTGATGAGCGCCGCGCCGAAGGTGGCGAGGCCGACCAGGAGGAAGGCGATCTCGACACCGGTCGGGGAGAGGAAACCGGGGTGGCCCGCGGCGGTGGTGAGAGCGGTGGTCGTGGCGGCGAGGGTCACTGGTCCCCCTCCTGCGTCGGTGGCTGCTCAGCGTCGCGCGCTTCCTGGGCCGCCCGGGCTTCCTGCGCCTCCCGTGCTTCCTGGGCGCGTTGGGCGCTCTGCGCCTCCAGCTTCTCCGCGGTCTTGCGGGCCGCCGCGATCTCCTTCGGCTCCTCGGCCCCCGGGTCGAGCGCGGGCGGCTCCGGCACGGTCCACATCCACTCGCGGAGCTTGTCCCGCTCGTGGGTGAGTTCGTGGATGTCCGTCTCGGCGTACTCGAACTCCGGTGACCAGAACAGCGCGTCGAAAGGGCAGACCTCGATGCAAATACCGCAGTACATACAGAGCGAGAAGTCGATCGCGAAGCGGTCCAGGACGTTGCGGCTGCGTTCGCGGCCTCCCGGGGCCGCGGCGGGCACCGTCTCCTTGTGGGAGTCGATGTAGATGCACCAGTCGGGGCACTCACGGGCGCAGAGCATGCAGACCGTGCAGTTCTCCTCGAACAGGCCGATGACGCCGCGGCTGCGGGGCGGCAGGTCGGGCTGTACATCCGGGTACTGCGCGGTGACGGTCTTCTTCGTCATCGTGCGCAGAGTCACGGCGAGGCCCTTGGCCAGGCCGGAGCCAGGGATCGGAGGCACTAGTTGATCGCCACCTTCACGATGCCGGTGAGCGCGATCTGCGCGAGAGCGAGCGGAATGAGCGTGGTCCAGGCGAGCTTCTGCAGCTGATCCTCGCGCAGCCGGGGATAGCTGACGCGCAGCCAGATGACGACGAACGCGAGGATGCCGGTCTTGAGGAGGGTCCAGACCCAGCCGAGTCCGTCGGCCCCGAGCGGTCCGTGCCAGCCGCCGAGGAACAGGACGGTGGTCAGGGCGCCCAGGACGACGATGCCCGCGTACTCGGCCAGGAGGAACAGCGCGAAGCGCAGACCGGTGTACTCGGTGTACGCGCCGAAGATGATCTCGGAATCGGCGACGGGCATGTCGAACGGGGGGCGCTGGAGTTCGGCGAGTCCGGCCACGAAGAAGACCAGGGCTCCGACGATCTGCCAGGGCAGCCACCACCACTCGAAGGCGTTGAGGATGCCGGGGAGCGAGACGGTGCCCGCCGCCATGGCCACGGAGGCGGCGGCGAGGAGCATCGGCAGTTCGTACGCGAGCAGCTGGGCGGCGGTACGCAACCCGCCGAGCAGCGAGTACTTGTTGGCCGACGCCCATCCGGCCATCAGCGAGCCGAGCACGCCGATGCCCATCACGGCGAGTACGAAGAAGATGCCCGCGTCGACGACCTGGCCGACCGCGCCCTCACCGGGGCCGATCGGGATGGCGACGAGGACGAGGAGGTACGGGAGGAGCGCGACGGCGGGCGCGAGCTGGAAGACGCGGCGGTCGGCCGCCGCCGGGACCACGTCCTCCTTCTGCGCGAACTTCACCCCGTCCGCGACGAGCTGGGCCCAGCCGTGGAAGCCGCCCGCGTACATGGGGCCGAGGCGGCCCTGCATATGGGCCATCACCTTGTGCTCGGTCTGGCCCACGACGAGTGGGACGACCATGAACACGGCGAAGACGATGACGAGCCGGAGGGCGACGTCGAGTACGTCGTTCACGCGGTATCGCCTCCGGCAGGACGGTCGGGTCGGGTATCGGCGTCGGTGCCGGCGTCGGGGTCGGTGGCCCGCTCGGGGGTATCGGCCGACTCGGCCTCGGCGTCAGTGACCCGCTCGGGGGCGGCGGTGGAGTCCGTGGGCGCGGCAGGGTCGAACGCGGGGCGGGCATCGTGCCAGGGAGCGTCCGTGCTGCGGGGCGGTCGCGGTGAGCGCTGGGACTCGGGGGCGGGCTCGGGCGCCGGTGCGCTCGCCGTGCTGTCCGGGTCCGGTACCGGCTCCGGCTTCGGCGCCGACGCGGGTGCCGGTGCAGGTGCCGGTGCGGGCGGGCCCGGCTCCGGCTCCGGCGCGGGTGCCGGCGGCGTGGTCTCGCGCTGCTGGCTCGCCGAGCCCTCGGACACGCTGCGCGAACGCCTCGGCCGGGCGGCGGCCGGGGTCGGGGGCTCCGCGGGCGTGCCCGTCGGGTCGGCCGCACCGGGCGCGTCCGGCGTCGTGCGCTGACCCGCCGAGCCCTCGCTCACGCTGCGGGCGCGGCGCACCGGGCGGTCGCCGCCCGCGGCGCGGGCGCCTCGGGCCGGGCGGGCCGGGGCATCCGGGAGCGTGCCCTTCAGCGGACCCCATTCGTTCGGGTCGGGGACGCCGGGCGGCAGCATGGTGCGGCGCTTGGGGCCGCCGTGCTCCGACTCGCCCGGCTCCTTGGCGCCCGGCCACGCCTTGGCGACCCGGGCGGCCAGGACGAAGTCCTTGCGCAGCGGGTGGCCCTCGAAGCCTTCGGGCAGCAGGAGCGGAACGAGGTGCGGATGGCCCTCGAAGGCGACGCCGAACATCTCGTGGGTCTCGCGCTCGTGCCAGGCGGCACCCGCGTAGACGTCGATGGCGCTGGGCAGCGTGGCGGCCTCGTGCGGGACGGTCGTACGGACCAGGAGGCGCCGGACCGTACCGGCTCGCAGGGCGGCGACGTGGGCGCAGACGCGGAAGCCGATGCCCGGTTCGTCGACGGCGCTGAGCCAGTCGAAGTAGCCGCAGCCCAGCCGGTCGCGGGCCGTTTCGAGGGCGCCGATCCAGTTGGTGGCGGGGACGTCGACGGTCAGCAGGTCGTAGGCGCGCCCGGCCGTGGCGTCCGCGCCGAAGATCTCGGTGACGGCGTCCGGCAACCGGTCGTACGCGTCCTCGGCCGCGGTCGGGACCGAAGCGGTGGAAGAGCCCGGGGCAGGGGAAGAGCCCGGAGCGGGGGAAGAGCCCGGGGCGGAGTCGGGAGCCGGGGCCGCGCCGGAGTCGGGAGCGGGTTCGGGAGTGCCCTCGGGAGTCGCGTCGGGAGTGGTCACTTCTGCCCCTCTCCCGGCGCGGTGGGGCCCGCGACCAGTCCGCTGCGCAGGGCGGCGGTGGACGGGCGGCCGGGGCCGTCGCCCTCGGGCGCGTACCGCTCGGCGAGCGACTCGCGGGCGATCTTCTCCTGGAGCTTCAGGATGCCCTGGAGCAGCGCTTCGGGCCGGGGCGGGCAGCCGGGTACGTACACATCGACCGGGATGATCTGGTCGACGCCCTTCGTGACGGAGTACGAGTCCCAGTAGGGGCCGCCGCAGTTGGAGCAGGCGCCGAAGGAGATGACGTACTTCGGCTCGGGCATCTGTTCGTAGAGGCGCTTCACGGCCGGGGCCATCTTGTCCGTCACCGTGCCGGAAACGATCATGAGGTCGGCCTGCCGGGGGCCCGGCGCGAACGGGATCACTCCGAGCCGGATGAAGTCGTGGCGGGCCATGGAGGCGGCGATGAACTCGATGGCGCAGCAGGCTAGTCCGAAGTTGAAGACCCAGAGGCTGTAGCGGCGGCCCCAGTTGAGGACCACCTTCATCGGTTCGGGAGCGAGCCGGGAGAGCACACCGAGCCGCTTCGGCTCCGGCAGCGCGACCGGTTGCGGCGCGAGGCCGGGCTGCGGCGCGACCGGCTGGGGCGCGAGGCCGGGCTGCGGCTCGGGCTGCGGTTCGGGAGTCGGCCGGCTCGTCACGCCCATTCGAGGACGCCCTTCTTCCATGCGTAGAGCAGTCCCACGGCCAGGAAGCCGAGGAAAATGAACATTTCCACCAGCGTCGTCGCGCCGTATCCGGGTGCCGCGAATACCGTCGCCCAGGGAAAGAGAAAGATCGAGTCGACGGCGAAGATCACGTACAGGAAGGCATAGACGTAATAGCGCACCTGCGTGTGCGCCCACCCCTCCCCGACGGGGTCCACCCCGCACTCGTAGGTGAGGAGTTTCTCCGGCGTCGGGACCACGGGCCTGAGCAGTCGGCCGGCCCCGAAGGCGACGGCGACGAACAGCACGCCGATCAGGGCGAGCAGTCCGACCACTGAATAGCTCCGGAAGTACTCCGACGCGAGAACGGTCGATTCGGTTTCCACGTCCGCCCCTCGCTCCCTCGCACACGCCTGTCCGGCCCCATCTGTACGCACGGGAGTCTAGGCCCTGTTAAAGAAGTGGTAAGCAGCCGCGTCGGGCGACAGGTGGGGTTATCCCTACTTCGTCCCACCCACGTACCCCATGGCGTGCGCGGGTCCGGCCCGGCAGGGTGGTGGCATGACCATGAGCCCCCCTGTGCCGGACACCGACCGGCCGCCGCCCGCGCGTTTCGCCTTCGACCGGTGGACCTGGAAGGAGATCGCGTATCTCCTGACCAACCTGCCCATGGCGATTGTCGGCTTTGTTTACACCATGTTCATGCTCGGTGTCGGCATGGGGCTTTCCATCACGGTGATCGGTCTGCCGCTGCTCGTCCTCGGGCTGCACGGCGCGCGGCTGCTCGGCCGGGCGGAGCGGGGTCTGGCGCGGTCGCTGCTCGGGCTGCACATCGACGAGCCGAGCCCGCTCGCACGCGGCCGCCGGGAGGAGGGGTTCCTGCCCTGGCTGTGGTCGGGGCTGAAGGATCCGGTGGCCTGGCGGACGTTGCTGTTCTCGTTCATCCGGCTGCCGTGGGGCGTCGTGACGTTCACGGTGACGCTGGCGGGCCTGTTCGTGCTCTGGCCGGTGCTCCCGTTCATCGTGCGGACCCTGGCCAACGCGGACCGGGCGATGGTGCGGGGGCTGCTCTCGCCCTCGGACGAGCTGGAGCGCAGGATCGCGGAGCTGGAGTCGGACCGGGGCGTGGTCGTGGACACCGCGGCAGCCGACCTGCGCCGCATCGAACGCGACCTCCACGACGGCGCACAGGCCCGCCTCGTCGCCCTCGCCATGGGCCTCGGCCTGGCGAAGGAGAAGCTGACCGACGACCCCGAGGCCGCCGCCCGCATGGTCGACGAGGCCCACGGCGAGGTCAAGGTCGCCCTCCAGGAACTGCGCGACCTCGCCCGCGGCATCCACCCCGCGATCCTCACCGACCGCGGACTCGACGCCGCGCTCTCCGCCATCGCCTCCCGCTGCACCGTGCCCGTGAAGGTGTCGGTGGACCTGGATTCCCGGCCCGCCCAGGCCATCGAGGGCAGCGCGTACTTCACGGTCTCGGAGCTCCTGCAGAACGTCAGCAAGCACAGCGGGGCCCGTTCGGCGTCCGTCGATGTGTGGCGCTCCAGCGACCGGCTGCTGATCCAGGTGCGGGACGACGGGTCCGGCGGTGCGCGGATGGACGGCGGTACGGGCATGGCGGGTCTCGCGGAACGGCTGGGGGCGGTGGACGGCCTGTTCGTCCTGGACTCTCCGGTGGGCGGGCCGACGACCGTCACCGCGGAGCTGCCCTGGCGCGACCGTACGGAGCCGGCGAAGGGGCCCTGACGCCCGCCGACCGTACGGAGCCGGCGAAGGCGCCCTGACGCCCGCGACCGTACGGAGCCGGCGAAGGCGCCCTGACGCCCGCGACCGTACGGAGCCGGCGAAGGGGCGCCTTGACGCTCTCCGGCCGCACGGGGCGACACTGTCCTGGTGCGCTGGACGACACATACGCGCACACCCCGGGCGGCGCGTCCGGGCGCGCCGGGCGCACATACGGCCGCCCGGGGACAGCAGATCCGGGCGCCCCGAGGGGCACATCCAGGCACGCTTCCCGGCGCAGGGGGGTGGGGAAAACCCCCGGCCGGATACGGAGACCGTCCTCATGGTGCGAAGCCCCGGCGGGCGCGCACTCTTGTTCACAGCCGGTAAAAGCACAGCCCGCGGAGAACGAGCCGCTGCGGCAGACATGGAACGGACGGAACTCATGGCCACGGCATACGGACCGGACACGCGGGACCACCAGAGGTCCGGCTCCGGTGTTGGGGACCGCCCCCCGGGCAAGCACTTCCTCCCGGCCGCGCTGCGTGCGCCGCTGGAGGCGCGGGCCTGGCGCGAGCTCCTCTACCTGGTGCTGAGCATGCCGATCAGCACGGTGCTGTTCGCCTTCTCGCTCACCATGACCACGCTGGGCGTCGGCATGCTGATCACCTTCCTCGGCATTCCGATCCTCGCGGTGGGGCTGACGATGTGCCGGGGCTTCGGCGCGATGGAGCGGGGCCGGGCGCGCGGGCTGCTGAAGCTGGACGTGGCGGACCCCGCACCGGTGCGGGGGAAGACCGGCGGCATGATGTCGTGGGTCGGCGCGGTCCTGAAGAGCGGCGTGTCCTGGCGGCACCTGCTCTACTCGCTGCTGCACTTCCCGTGGGCGGTCTTCGCCTTCTGCGTGGCCATCACGTTCTGGTCGCTCGGGTGGACGGCGTTCACGTATCCGCTGTGGCACTGGGTCTTCCCGACGTACACAGGGGTCGACGGCGTCCAGCTGTACGGCGACGGCACCCATCAGGTCTACCTCGACTCCCCCTTCGACCTGGCCGTGACCAGCGCGATCGGACTGGCCCTGGTCCTGGTCTCGCCCTGGATCAACCGGGGTCTGGTGACCGTGGACGGGCTGATGGTCTCCGGCCTGCTGGGCCCGTCCCGGCTGGCCAGCCGGGTCTCCGAGCTGGAGTCGGACCGGGGCGTGGTCGTGGACACCGCGGCGGCCGACCTGCGCCGCATCGAACGCGACCTCCACGACGGCGCACAGGCCCGCCTCGTCGCCCTCGCGATGGATCTGGGCCTGGCGAAGGAGAAGCTGACCGACGACCCCGAGGCCGCCGCCCGCATGGTCGACGAGGCCCACGGCGAGGTCAAGGTCGCCCTCCAGGAACTGCGTGACCTGGCGCGAGGCATCCACCCCGCCGTGCTCACCGACCGCGGTCTCGACGCCGCGCTCTCCGCCATCGCCTCCCGCTGCACCGTCCCGGTGAAGGTCGAGGTGGACCTGGATTCCCGGCCCGCCCAGGCCATCGAGGGCATCGCGTACTTCACGGTCTCGGAGCTCCTGCAGAACGTGAGCAAGCACGCCGGCGCGACCCGGGCCACGGTGGACGTGTGGCACACGGCGGACCGGCTGATGCTCCAGGTCACCGACGACGGACGGGGCGGCGCCGATGTCACGGCGGGCAGTGGTCTGGCCGGTCTGACGGAACGGCTCGACGCGGTGGACGGCATCCTCGTGGTCGACTCCCCGGCGGGTGGCCCCACCACGGTCACGGCCGAGCTGCCCTGGCGCGGCTGAGCCCCGCCCGCACCGCCCGCACCGTCCGTGGGCTCCCCGCGCGCGACCGCCGGGTCCCGCGCGCCCCGGCTTCCGCGCCTCAGGGTCCACGGCCGCCGGCCCCCGGTCTCTTCGCCCATCGCCCCGCCCCCGGACACCCGCTCCGGGGGCGGGGCGATCCGGCGTACGCGTGCGCGAGCGGGGCGATCCTCCAGGTGGCCATCGGGTCGTTGCTGCGCCGCCGTACGCGTACGCGTGCGGGGCGATCCGGCGTACGCGTCACGAGGCCGACGGCAGCCCTCCTGGCGCGACCGACGACGGCCCCGTGACCGGCGCGAAGACCGGCCCGGCGGGCGACACCACACCTTGCGGTGACTTTCCCGTGACGCTGAGTGCCCAGCCCTGAATCGGGGAAACCTCTCCAAGTCGTACCCCCCGTTCCGGGCGCCGCCCCATCCACGCGCCGGCCCTGGGATGCTGGGGGCGACAGAAGCCGGACACAGATCGAGAAACAGTGGGGGAAACAGCGTCGTGGAGGACAGGGTGCGGGTGGTCATCGCCGAGGATTCGGTACTGCTGCGGGAAGGGCTCACGCGGCTGCTCACCGATCTCGGGCA
Organism: Streptomyces sp. TSRI0281; assembly: GCF_001905125.1. Classification (GTDB taxonomy): domain Bacteria; phylum Actinomycetota; class Actinomycetes; order Streptomycetales; family Streptomycetaceae; genus Streptomyces. The sequence goes on from NZ_LWLE01000001.1 coordinate 815,200, forward strand.
CGACGTCGTCGCGGGGGTGGGGGACGCCGAGGCGCTGATCAAGACCGTGGCGGATCTCGACGCGCAGCAGGCGCTGCCCGATGTGGTGGTGGCCGACGTACGGATGCCGCCGACCCACACCGACGAGGGCGTACGGGCGGCGGTGCGGCTGCGCAAGGACTACCCCGGGATCGGGGTGCTGGTGCTGTCGCAGTACGTCGAGGAGCAGTACGCCACCGAGCTGCTGGCCGGGAGCAGCCGGGGCGTCGGTTATCTGCTGAAGGACCGGGTCGCCGAGGTCCGCGAGTTCGTGGACGCCGTGGTGCGGGTGGCGCAGGGCGGGACGGCGCTGGACCCGGAGGTGGTGGCTCAGCTGCTGGGCCGGAGCCGTAAGCAGGACGTGCTGGCCGGACTCACGCCGCGCGAGCGGGAGGTCCTCGGTCTGATGGCCGAGGGGCGGACGAACTCGGCGGTGGCCAAGCAGTTGGTCGTGAGCGACGGCGCCGTGGAGAAGCACGTCAGCAATATCTTCCTGAAACTGGGCCTCTCCCCCAGTGTCGGGGATCACCGGCGCGTCCTGGCCGTACTCACCTACCTGAAATCCTAGACAACTGACACCCTGTCAGATGGGTGACGGGGGCCGAGGGCCTAGCACCAAAGAATGAGCACACAGCGTTGCGGGCGAGCGACTGGGGGGCTTGAGAAATATGTTAAATCGGCCTAAAAGGGTGACCCAAAAGGGCGTCCACCATATGATCGGTCCCTGGAGGGCGACCCTTGCGGAAGTAGGGTGGGCCGAGGGACCACCGGCGGGTCGGCCGGTCCCGAACCGCCGCCCCGAGGGAGGTCCAGTTCAGTGACCAGCCAGGTCAGTAGCCCGGCCGAAAGGGCCGATGAGGCCAGCGAACCCGTCGTCGGGGAGCAGCGAGCCCCCCTGTCAGGAACCACGGGCGCCGGCGAGAAAGAGGTCCGCCGCCTGGACCGGGTCATCATCCGATTCGCGGGTGACTCCGGTGACGGCATGCAGCTCACAGGTGACCGGTTCACCTCCGAGACGGCTTCCTTCGGGAACGACCTCTCGACGCTGCCGAACTTCCCGGCCGAGATCCGGGCCCCCGCAGGCACCCTGCCGGGCGTCTCCTCCTTCCAGCTGCATTTCGCCGATCACGACATCCTCACGCCGGGCGACGCGCCCAATGTGCTGGTGGCGATGAACCCGGCCGCTCTGAAGGCGAACATCGCCGATGTGCCGCGTGGCGCCGAAGTCATCGTCAACACCGATGAGTTCACCAAGCGGCCGATGGCGAAGGTGGGGTACGCGACCAGTCCCCTGGAGGACGGGTCGCTGGAGGCGTACAACGTCCATCCGGTACCGCTGACCACGCTCACGCTGGAGGCACTGAAGGAGTTCGGGCTCCCCCGCAAGGAGGCCGAGCGCTCGAAGAACATGTTCGCGCTCGGGCTGCTGTCGTGGATGTACCACCGGCCGACCGAGGGTACGGAGAAGTTCCTCCGGCAGAAGTTCGCGAAGAAGCCGCAGATCGCCGAGGCGAACGTGGCCGCGTTCCGGGCCGGGTGGAACTTCGGCGAGACCACCGAGGACTTCGCGGTCAGCTACGAGGTCGCGCCCGCGACGCAGGCGTTCCCCACCGGGACGTACCGCAACATCTCCGGGAACCTCGCGCTGTCGTACGGGCTGATCGCCGCGAGCCGGCAGGCGGATCTGCCGCTCTACCTGGGCTCGTACCCCATCACCCCGGCCTCCGACATCCTGCACGAGCTGAGCCGGCACAAGAGCTTCGGCGTGCGGACCTTCCAGGCGGAGGACGAGATCGCGGGCATCGGTGCCGCGCTCGGCGCCGCCTTCGGCGGTTCGCTGGCGGTGACGACCACGTCCGGTCCGGGTGTGGCGCTGAAGTCGGAGACCATCGGGCTCGCGGTCTCCCTCGAACTGCCGCTGCTGATCATCGACATCCAGCGCGGCGGCCCGTCCACGGGGCTGCCCACCAAGACCGAGCAGGCCGACCTGCTCCAGGCGATGTACGGGCGCAACGGCGAGGCCCCGGTGCCGATCGTGGCCCCGCAGACCCCGGCCGACTGCTTCGACGCCGCGCTCGACGCGGCCCGGATCGCGCTGACGTACCGCACTCCGGTGTTCCTGCTCTCCGACGGCTATCTGGCCAACGGCTCCGAGCCGTGGCGGATCCCCGACGTCGACCGGCTCCCCGACCTGCGGGTGCGGTTCGCCACCGGCCCCAACCACGAACTGGCCGACGGCACCGAGGTGTTCTGGCCGTACAAGCGCGACCCGCAGACCCTGGCCCGCCCCTGGGCGGTACCCGGCACCCCGGGCCTCGAACACCGTATCGGCGGCATCGAGAAGCAGGACGGCACGGGCAACATCTCCTACGACCCGGCCAACCACGACTTCATGGTCCGCACCCGCCAGGCCAAGATCGACGGCATCACCGTCCCGGACCTGGAGGTCGACGACCCCTCGGGCGCGCGCACCCTGGTGCTGGGCTGGGGCTCGACGTACGGGCCGATCACCGCGGCCGTACGCAGGCTGCGCGCCGCCGGACAGTCCATCGCGCAGGCGCACTTGAGGCACCTCAACCCCTTCCCGAGAAATCTCGGCGAGGTCCTGGGGCGTTACGACAAGGTGGTCGTTCCGGAGATGAACCTCGGACAGCTCGCCATGCTGCTCCGGGCGAAGTATCTGGTCGACGCCCACAGCTACAACCAGGTCAACGGAATGCCGTTCAAGGCCGAGCAGCTCGCCACCGCTCTTCAGGAGGCCATCGATGCCTGACACCAACGAGTTGCTGCACCTGGTGCCCAAGGCCGAGGCGAAACAGTCCATGAAGGACTTCAAGTCGGACCAGGAAGTGCGCTGGTGCCCCGGCTGCGGCGACTACGCGGTGCTCGCCGCGGTGCAGGGCTTCATGCCCGAGCTCGGCCTGGCGAAGGAGAACATCACCTTCGTCTCCGGCATCGGGTGCTCCTCCCGCTTCCCGTACTACATGAACACCTACGGGATGCACTCCATCCACGGCCGCGCCCCGTCCATCGCCACCGGGCTCGCCACCTCGCGCCGCGATCTGTCGGTGTGGGTCGTCACGGGTGACGGCGACGCGCTGTCCATCGGCGGCAACCACCTGATCCACGCGCTGCGCCGCAATGTGAACCTGAAGATCCTGCTGTTCAACAACCGGATCTACGGGCTGACCAAGGGGCAGTACAGCCCGACCTCCGAGGTCGGCAAGATCACCAAGTCGACGCCGATGGGTTCGCTCGACGCGCCCTTCAACCCGGTGTCGCTGGCGATCGGCGCGGAGGCGTCCTTCGTGGCCCGTACGGTCGACTCCGACCGCAAGCACCTCACCAGTGTGCTGCGCGCGGCGGCCGACCACCCGGGCACGGCGCTGGTGGAGATCTACCAGAACTGCAACATCTTCAACGACGGCGCCTTCGAGGTCCTGAAGGACAGGGAGAAGGCCCAGGAAGCGGTGATCCGGCTGGAGCACGGGCAGCCGATCCTCTTCGGAGCCGAGGATACGAAGGGTGTCGTACGGGATCCGGCGACCGGGGATCTCCGGGTCGTCGCGGTCACCGAGGAGAACCGCTCGCAGATCCTGGTCCACGACGCGCACGCCGCCTCGCCGACCACGGCCTTCGCGCTCTCCCGGCTCGCCGACCCGGACACGCTGCACCACACGCCCATCGGGGTGCTGCGCAGCGTCGAACGGCCGGTCTACGACAGCCAGATGTCCGACCAGTTGGACGCCGCGGTCGAACGGGACGGCAAGGGCGACCTCGGCTCACTGCTCGCGGGGAACGACACCTGGACGGTCGTCGGCTGACAGCCCGGCGACCAGCACCGCCACACGGCGCCGCCACCCGCACCACCACAAGCGTCACGAGCACCCGTACAAGGGCCGCGAGGACCGCAAAGACCGCGAGGCCCACGACGACGAGGCCCGGACCCGGTACATCGGGTCCGGGCCTCGTCGTACGCCTTTCGGGTCCGGCCGGCCTCGTCGTACGCCCTTCAGGTCCGGGCGGCGGCCTCGTCGTACGCCTCGCGCGCCGCGTGCACCGCGTCCACCCGGCGCTCGGTCCAGCGCGCCAGCCCCCACACCTGCTCTGCCGCCTCCCGGCCGAGCGGGGTGAGCGAATAGTCCACCCTCGGCGGGATCACCGGCTTCGCATCGCGGTGCACGAAGCCGTCCCGCTCCAGCGTCCGGAGGGTCTGGGTGAGCATCTTCTCGCTGACGCCGCCGACCGAGCGCCGCAGCTCGCTGAAGCGGTACGAGCGCTCCAGCAGCGCGGCCAGCACGAGGACCCCCCAGCGGCTGGTGACGTGCTCCAGCACCAGGCGGGAGGGGCACATCACCTGGTTGACGTCCGGGTCACGGCCCGTTCCACTAACTCCCATATCAGTACCTTACTTCAAAGTGGGTACTTTCTCTTGGTTAGTGCAAGCCGTAGGGTGAGTTTCAGACGGCCCGGAAGCGGACCGAACCCCCCGAAGAGGAGAAACCCCCCATGAGCATCGTCGTCACCGGAGCCACCGGAGCACTCGGCCGGCTCGTCGTCGAGCAGCTGCTCACCACGGTCCCCGCCGACCGGATCGCCGCAGTCGTCCGCGACAAGGAGAAGGCCGCCGGTCTCGCCGCCCGTGGCGTCGAGCTCCGTATCGCCGACTACAACCACCCCGAGACCCTCGCCGGGGCGTTCCGCGCCGGTGACCGGGTGCTGCTGATCTCCGGCAGCGAGGTGGGCAGCCGGGTGCCGCAGCACACCGCCGTCATCGACGCGGCGAGGGCCGCGGGCGTCGCGCAGCTCGCGTACACCGGGGTGCTCGGCGGCCCCGGCGCCGACTTCGAGCTGGCCGCCGAGCACAAGGTCACCGAGCAGCTGATCCTCGACTCGGGGCTGCCGTACACCTTCCTGCGCAACGGCTGGTACACCGAGAACTACACGGCCAACCTCGCCCCGGTCCTGGAGCACGGCGCGGTCGTCTCCAACGCGGGCGACGGGCGCGTCGCCTCCGCCGCGCGGGCCGACTACGCCGCCGCGGCGGTGGCCGCGGTGACCGGTGACGGCCACCTGAACACCGCCTACGAGCTGAGCGGCGACACCGCCTGGTCGTTCGCCGAGTACGCCGCGCTGCTGTCCGGGGCGACCGGCAGGGAGATCGCGTACAACAACGTCCCCGCCGCCGTCCACCAGGAGATCCTTGTCGGCGCGGGCCTGCCCGAGGGATTCGCGGCGATCCTCGTCGACGTCGACGAGGCGATCGGGCGCGGGCTGCTCGCCGGGACGGGCGGGGACCTTGCCCGGCTGATCGGCCGTCCGACGACGCCGCTCGCCGAGTCGGTGACCGCGGCCCTCGCCACGGCCTGACCGGGAAGAGACGCGTGTCACGAGTGTTTCCGTGAGACGGCTATGACACCCGGCCCTTCCGGCGCTACCTTCGTCCAGTCGGCCGATCCGTCGACGCAGGTACGCCGGGAGGGCCCGTGAAGGGGAAGACAGAGCAGCGAGCTGGCCTGCTGTACGGAATCGGCGCATACGGGATGTGGGGCATCGTCCCCCTCTTCTGGCCGTTGCTGGAGCCGTCCGGGGCGATGGAGATCCTCGCCCACCGGATGGTCTGGTCCCTGGGCGTCGTCGGCATCGCCCTGCTCGTCGTGGGCCGCTGGGCCTGGATCGGTGAGCTGATCCGCACCCCCCGCAAGCTCGGCCTGATCGCCGTGGCGGCGGCGGTCATCACGGTCAACTGGGGCCTGTACATCTGGGCCGTCAACAACGGCCAGGTCGTGGAGGCTTCGCTCGGCTACTTCATCAATCCGCTGGTCACCATAGCCATGGGCGTCCTGCTGCTCGGCGAGCGGCTGCGCCCCGTCCAGTGGGCCGCGGTCGCGACCGGCCTCCTCGCCGTGCTGGTGCTCGCGATCGGGTACGGCCGCCCGCCCTGGATCTCGCTGGCGCTGGCCTTCTCGTTCGCCACGTACGGCCTGGCGAAGAAGAAGGTCAACCTGGGCGGCCTGGAATCACTGGCCGCCGAGACCGCGGTGCTCTTCCTGCCCGCGCTCGGATTCCTGCTGTGGCTCGGGGCCCGGGGCGAGGCGACGTTCACGTCCGGTGGCGCGGGGCACGGGGTACTGCTCGCCGCGACGGGCATCGTCACGGCGGTGCCGCTGGTCTGCTTCGGTGCGGCGGCGATCCGGGTGCCGCTCTCCACCCTGGGGCTGTTGCAGTACCTGGCCCCGGTCTTCCAGCTAGTGCTCGGCATCCTGTACTTCCACGAGGAGATGCCGCCCGAGCGGTGGTCCGGGTTCGCGCTGGTCTGGCTGGCGCTGTCGCTGCTGACCTGGGACGCGTTGCGGACGGCGCGGCGCAACCGGGCCGAGGCGGTGCGCCTGGCCGCGGCGGCGACGGACCCTGCGGCGACGGACCCGGCGGCAGCCGCCACCGCTGTCGCTCACGGTACGGGGACGGCGCCCGGCGCCACGGCCCCGGAACGGGCACCGAGCTCCTGACGTGACCCGGTGGCCGGCGGCCGCGTCCCCTTCCGCCGGCGCAGCCCCAGTGCGGTGATCAGCGCGCCCAGCACCACCATCACCACCGGCACCACCAAAGCCGCGCGGAAGGCGGACAGGGTCGCCCCGGCGGAGCCGTCCGTCCCGGCCGAGGCGATCCCGTACACCGCCGTCACCGCCGAGATGCCGACCGCCGAGCCGAACTGGGTCGAGGTGTGCAACAGCCCTCCCGCCAGGCCCTGTTCACTGTCGGGTACACCGTCCGTCGCGGCGATCGACAGCGGTCCGTACGCGAGGGCGAAGGCCATGCCGGTGAGGAACAGGGTCGGGAGCATCGCCGCGTACGACCAGTCGAGCCCGACCGGCAGGAACAGCCCGTACGAGGCGATGGCGAGGACGAAGCCGCCGAGGATGACCTTGGTGTTGCCGTAGCGGTCGACCAGGCGCGGGGTGAGGGTCGGCGCGAGGACCGCGTCGGAACCCATCACCACCAGGGCCAGCGCGGTCTGGAGCGAGGACCAGCCGCGCAGCTCCTGGAGGTACAGGGTCATCACGAACTGGAAGCCGAAGAAGGAGCCCACGAAGAGCAGCGCTCCGAGGTCGGCCCGGATCATCGCGGCCCGGCGCAGCATCGACAGCCGGACCAGCGGCGCGGACGCGCGCCGTTCGATCGCGACGAACAGCGGGATGAGGACCAGCCCGGCGGCGAACGCCCCGGCCGTCCACAGCCACCCGTCGAGACCGTGTTCCAGCCGCACGATTCCGTACGCGAGCAGCAGCATCGCCCCGGCCGCCGCGGTGGCGCCCGGCAGGTCGAAGCCGCCGGTGCGGACCGGACGCGGTTCGACGGGGACGGTCCGCAGCGCGGCGATCAGGAGGAGCGCGGCCAGCAGCACCGGCGCGAAGAACACCCAGCGCCAGCCGAGCTGGGTGAGCAGCCCGCCGATGACGAGCCCCAGCGAGAAACCACCGGCCGCCGTGCCCGCGAAGATGAGCAGCGCCTTGTTGCGCTGCGGGCCCTCCGCGTACGAGGTGGTGATCAGCGACATCGCCGCAGGGGTCATGAAGGCGGAGGCCACTCCGGTGACGAAGCGGGCGACGACGAGCATCCAGCCCTCGGTGGCGAAGCCGCCCAGCCCGGAGAAGAGCAGGAAGACGGTGAGCCAGACGAGGAACATGCGGCGCCTGCCGAGCAGATCGGCCGCCCGCCCGCCGAGGAGGGTGAAGCCCGCGTAGCCGAGGACGTAGGCGCTCATCACCCAGGCCGTGGTGCCGGTCGACAGGCCGAGGTCGGACCTGATGGAGGGGACGGCCACGGCGAGCATGGCGACGTCGATGCCCTCCAGGAAGATCGTGCCGCACAGGACGAGCAGCAGGAGCCGGGCGCGGAGCGAAAACCCGGAAGCGGAACCGGAACCGGAAACGGAATCGGGTCCGGAACAGGAAGCGGAACCGGTACCGGGTCCGGAGACGCGTCCGGAAGCGCGTCCGGAGGCGCGTCCGGAGGCGGGATCTGGTGCCGGCGCGGCTGGTGCGGGTGGCATGGGTACGTCGGCAGACACAGGTGTCCCCTTCCGGGACCGGCCGGACAGCCGGGTCGGTTACGCACAAGAGGGTCGGTTCCCTCTTGTAACCATGGGAATCCTGCGCCACCATCAGGTGCCATGGAAGTAGGCACTTTTAAGTCACCGAGTCACTCCGAAGGCACCGTGGGCGAGGCGGCGACCGAGAACACGGGCGCGCGCGTGAGCGCGACCGCAGCCGCGTCCGTGAGCGACGACGGGCATCTGACCGGCGGCGACCCCGATCCGTTCCAGTGGGACACCCGCGAGGGCTGCGAGGTACGGCAGATCCTCGACCGGGTCGCCGACAAGTGGTCGCTGCTGGTCATCGCCCTGCTCGACCGCCGCAAGCTCCGCTTCACCCAGCTGCGCCGGGAGATCGACGGCATCAGCCAGCGGATGCTGACCGTCACCCTGCGCCAGCTGGAGCGGGACGGCCTGGTCGAGCGGACGGTCCACGCGGTCGTCCCGCCCCGTGTGGAGTACGAGCTCACCCCGCTCGGCGGCACGCTGCACACCACCATCCGCTCCCTGGTCACCTGGACCGAGGAGCACCAGAACGAGATCGCGGCGGCGCGCGCTTCGTACGACGGGCGGGCCGCTCTGGAGGACCACTGACACCCACACGATAGTTACCGAGTTGCTTTTATTACTTGGTTACGTTTTCCTGGGTGCTCCGGAAACGCGAACCGAGGAGCAGGCATGACCGACACGGCCGACGCACTGACGGACGTACTGATCGTGGGCGCGGGCCCGACCGGACTGACCCTGGCCTGCGATCTCGCCCGGCGTGGCATCGCCGTACGGATCGTCGACAAGTCCCCCGCGTACCCGCGCAGTTCGCGCGCCAAGGGGCCCAACCCCCGCTCCCTGGAAGTCCTGGCGGACCTGGGTGTCATCGACGAGGTGCTGGCCGCCGGCTCGGCGCCGCTGCCGATGCGCAAGTACCGGGACCGGCTGCCGGTCATGGACACCGATCCGTACGCGGACAGCGCCCCGACACCGGACGCACCGTATGACCGGGGGCGGCTGATCGCCCAGTGGCGGCTGGAGGAGATCCTGCGCGACCGGCTGGCCGCGTCCGGGGTCCGCGTCGAACTGGGCGCCGAGGTCGTGGGCATCACGCAGATCGCGCGGGCAGACGGAGAAGACGGCGCGCACGGGGAAGCGGGCAAGGGCGGGGAAACGGGCGCGGACGGAGAGAAGGGCAAGGGCGGGGAAACGGGCGCGGGCGGGCACGTCACCGTGACGTTCGCCGCCGGTCCCCCCGTCCGGGCGCGGTACGTGGTCGGGTGCGACGGCGCCCACAGCCCCGTACGCAAGCTCCTCGGGATCAACTTCGACGGGGAGACGCACGCCGAACAGACGATGGTCTGCGGCGATGTCGCCCTCACGGACGGCGTGCTGGACCGCGACCGCTGGCACCAGTGGTTCGACGAGGACGGTGCGGTCATGCTCTGCCCCATCCCCGGTACGCCCTCGGGCTGGTGGTTCCAGGCCGGGCCCGAGCGCGACCGGGAGGGCCGCCCCCTCGCCCCGTCGCAGGACGGGTTCCGGCGGCTGCTCACCCGGCACACCGGACTGCCGGGCAGCCACCTCACCGACGCCACCCTCCTGTCGACGTACCGCGTCAACGTCCGCCTGGCCGACCGCTACCGGGTGGGCCGGGTCTTCCTGGCCGGGGACTCCGCGCATGTGCACGCGATCGCGGGCGGCCTCGGCATGAACACCGGCATCCAGGACGCCTTCAACCTGGGCTGGAAGCTCGCCCAGGTGCTGGCCGGACGGGCGGAGGCGGGGCTGCTGGACACCTACGAGGAGGAGCGGCTGCCGGTAGCCGCCCGGACCCTGGATCTGACGTCGGAGAGGCTGCGGGCCACGCTGGCGGCGATCAGGAAGCCCGGCGGCGGTCTGGATTCGGCGATCACTCCGGAGACGGCCGGGCTCGGCACCGGCTACCGGTGGAGTTCACTGGCCGCCGAGGACCGGAACGCGCCGGGCGGCCAAGGCCCCGAAGACGGCCCGCACGCCGGCGACCGGGCTCCGGACGCCCCCTGCCTCGCCGCCGCGACGGGCGCGCCGACGAGCCTGTTCCGCACCTTCGCCGGACCGCACCTGACCGTGCTCGGCTTCGGCCCCGGCAGCATGACGGCGCTGCGGGAGGTGACGGCCGCGTACGGGGACAGCGGCGCGGTACGGGCCTGCCGGGTGTACGGAGCGGGGGAGACGCCCGGCTCCGACGCGCACGCGGTGATCGACCACCAGGGGTACGCGCGGGCGGCGTACGGGGTCGGCGGCTCCGGCGCGGTCGTCGTGATCCGGCCCGACAACCACGTGGGGATCGTCGCCCCGGAGGACGCCCCCCGCTCCGTACGGGAGTACCTGGACCGGCTGCACCGGGCGGACGGTGCCGTCGGCATGGTGGACGCCGTGCGGTAAGGCTGATTGAGTGCCCGGATGGGGACAGTTCTCAAGGGCATGAGCAACGTTCAGTGGCACGAACTCCAGCATGCCCGCGGCTCCGCGTCCCAGGTCCCGGGCATGCTGTCGCGGATCGCCTGGGGCGACGCCCCGACCGCCGAGGACGCGCTGAGCGATCTGGAGCAGTGGATCGGGGCGATGGCGGTCTTCGACGCGACCGTGGCCACGGTGCCGTTCCTGTGGGAGCTGGCCGCCACGGAGACGGTCAGGGACCGGGCCGGAGTGCTGGAGCTGCTGAGGACGATCCTCTCCGCCGGTCATCATCACCACCCCGAGTGGGCGCGCGGGGCGCACGAAGCGGTTGTGGCGGGGCGCGCGACGGCCGAACGGCTGGCCGCGGCACCGGTGCCCCGCCGGCCGTCCGCACCGGCGCCGGCACAGGGACCGGCACCACAGGAGCCGTCCCGGGCGAAGGCGGCGGCCGAGCTGCTGGCCGCGATCGACGGACACGTCTGCGCGGCCTGCCCCCGTACGGAGCCCGAACCGTACGGAGCCTGATCCGCTACGGAGCCTGATCCGTTACGGAGTCCGATCCGTCGCGCGGAGCCCGAACCGTTGCGGAGCCCGAACCGTTGCGCGGAGCCCGATCCGTCGCGGAGCCCGAACCGTACGGAGCCGCTTCACTTCACTCGCCCGTATCGGTCAGCCGGGCGCGGTGGGCCCGCACCTTGTGCCGGTTCCCGCAGCGCTCCATCGAGCACCAACGCCGCCTGCCGGGGCGGGAGGTGTCGACGAAGAGCAGGCGACAGTCATGGGCCCCGCACTCCCGGACCCGGTGGGCGTACGGTCCGGTGAACAGGTCCACGGCATCGCGGGCGACCGTCGAGAGCAGTTGGGAGCCGGTGGCCCCGGGGGCCCAGGCCCGGCCGCCGGCCCCGGTCAGCCGGGCCGTCAGGGGCGGGAGCGCGGCGGCGTCGTTCACCGCGGCGAGGTCGGCAGGGTCCGGCTCGCGGCCGTGCGCCCGGTCGGCGGTCAACCGCCACAGGGCATCACGCAGTTCACGGGCGGCGGACACCTCTGCCGCGCGCACCGTGAGCCGCAGCCCGCCGGGCAGCCTGCTCTCCGCCGCCCACCCGGTCAGATCCACCAGCTCGTTCAGCACCTCGAAGCGGGCGAACGGGCCGGGGCCGCCGGTGGGCAGCAACTCCAGGCACAGGGAGCCGGGATCGAAGCGGAACGAGCTGCCGTCCGGGTGCCTGAGGACCATCCCCGGCGCGCCCATTGCCCTCTCCGTCATGTAACCACTATAAACGGTTTCCATGACCCTGCACTGGAAACTCGTCATCGACAGCGCCGACCCGCACGCCCAGGCCGGCTTCTGGGCCGAGGCCCTGGGCTACCTCGTCGAGGACAACAGCGCCCTGGTCGAGCAGTTGCTCGCGGCCGGGGCCGTGCCCGAGACCCTCACCGTCCACGCCCACGGCCGCCGTGCCTGGCGCGATCTCGCGGCAGCACGCCACCCGGACGATCCGTACGAGGAGTTGAGCGGTACGGGACAGGGGCGGCGGCTGCTCTTCCAGCGGGTACCGGAACCGAAAACGGTGAAGAACCGCCTCCACATCGACGTGCACGCCGCCCCGGGACAGCGCGACGCGGAGGTGGCACGACTGCGGGAACTGGGCGCGAGCCTGCTGCGCACGGTGGAGGAGCCGGGCGGGAGTTGGCTCGTACTCAGCGACCCGGAGGGCAATGAGTTCTGCGTCCAGTAGGGGCGCGGCCGGGTAGGAAGGGCCACTGCGGGTGGGCGGCCCCGGGGCGATCGACAGGACCGCACCGTGCCCGCTGTCAGTGCGGTGCCATAACGTGGGCGGATGACTACTGCCGATCACGCTTCCGAGCCCGCGCCGGGCTACCGCCGTTTCGCGGGTGACTGCGCCGCGTGCGGAATCGGCCTCCAATGGGAGGCGTACAGCCGTACCCAACTGGTGGACAGCGAAGGGCTCACCCACTGCGTACCCCAGCAAGGCCCCCACGTGGTGCGGTAGCCCCCGCCCGGTGCCCGCCCTCGCCGAGGGACGCACCCGCACGCACTCACAGGGCCCCGGCGAGGCCCTGTGGGTGCGCCGCACGGCCGCGAAGCCCGAAAGGCCCCTCGTACGAGTGATGCAAGATCGTTTCTGCGGCGTTCGGAGGTCCATCTCAAGATCGTTCCGGGGAAAACTGGGGCGGCCCGACCGAACCCCGACATACGAATGGGACGATTCTTCATGCGCCTGCGCGCCCTCGCCACCGCCGCCGCCTGCGGCCTCGCCGTGCTCCTCGCCGCTCCCGGCTCCGCCTCCGCGGCCGACGGCGAATTCACGTACCGCTACAGCGACCTGGGCGGCACCCCGCACATCGGCGGTCTGATCGACCCGCCGAGCGGGGTCTGCATCACCCTGCCCGAGGTCGAGCACCCGTGGACCGAGCCCGCCCACTCGCCGCGCAACAACACCGGCTCGACGGCCACGGTCTTCGCCGATGCCGACTGCGAGGGCCCCTACTTCAGCCTCCGCCCGAACGGCGGCCACGCCTCCGAGCGCCTCAAGGTCCGCTCCGTGGTGTTCAGCTGACCGGAGCCGCCTTCAGGGGCCCGCGCTCCTGACTGCTGACTCCTGACTGATGACTGCTGGGGCTCCTGGGCTCCTGGGCTCCTGCGATGATCCGGTACGACGCCGAAGGGTGCACGTACCGGATCTTTTCGGGTCGCGCAAGGGGCCATCGGTGGCCTCCTAGGCTGGGTCCATGCCCACGCCACCCGCATATGCCCTTGTCGCCACGGACCTGGACGGCACCCTGCTGCGCCCGGACGACACCGTGAGCCCGCGCTCCCGCGCCGCCCTCGCCCTGGCCTCCTCGGCCGGAGCCCGGCACCTGATCGTCACCGGGCGGCCGGTACCCGGCATACGGCGGCTGCTCGCGGACCTGGACTACCGCGGCCCGGTCGTCTGCGGACAGGGAACCCAGGTGTACGACGCCGGGCCGGACCGCATGCTCCACTCGGTGCCCCTCGACCGGGACCTGGCCGATGCCGCGCTCGGCAAGATCGAGGCGGAGGTCGGCGCGGTCTTCGCCGCCGTGGACCAGGACGGCCCCTACGGCCGGACCCTGATCGAACCGGGCTACCGGATGCCGCACCCCACACTCCCCGCACTACGGGTCGGGCGTCGTACGGACCTGTGGGCGGAACCGGTCATCAAGGTCCTGGTACGGCACCCGGAGCTCGGCGACGACGCGCTGACGGCCGCCGCCCGCGCGGCCGTGGGTGATCTGGCGACCGTCACGATGGCGGGCCCCGGCACGGTCGAACTGGCCCCGTACGGCGTGGACAAGGGCACCGGGTTCGCGCGGGCCGCCGACGTGCTGGGGCTCGATCCGGCCCGCGCGGTCGCGTTCGGCGACATGCCCAACGACCTGCCGATGTTCCGCCTCTCCGGACACGGGGTGGCGATGGCCGGTGCGCACCCGCAGCTCAGGGCGGCGGCCGACGAGGTGACCCTGTCCAACCTGGACGACGGCGTCGCGGTGGTGCTGGAGCGGCTCTTCGGCTGAGGGCGGGGTTCCTGGGGACTCACTCCCCCGGCGATCGGCCGGGGAGTTCAACTCCCCCGCCGGTCGGCCGAGGGGTTCAACTCCCCCGCCGGTCGGCCGGGGGGTTCAACTCCCCCGCCGGTCGGCCGGGGGGTTCAACTCCCCCGCCGGTCGGCCGGGGGGTTCAACTCCCCCGCCGGCCGGCCGCGTCCGGCGCCCGCGCGGCCCGGGGGCGCGGGAAGGTCCTGCTCGGTCCACAGCGTCTTGCCCTGCGGACCGTGCCGGGTGCCCCAGTGCGTGGCGAGCTGGGAGACGATGAACAGCCCCCGGCCGCCTTCGTCGGCGGTCCGGGCGTGGCGCAGATGCGGTGCCACCTCGCTGCTGTCGTGCACTTCGCAGGTGAGGGCGGCGCCCAGCAGCAGGCGCAGCCGCAGCGGCGGGGTGCCGTAGCGGACGGCGTTGGTGACCAGCTCGCTGACGATCAGTTCGGTCGCGTCGATGGTGTCCTCGTCCAGGTTCCAGCCCTGGAGCCGGTCGCGTACGAGAACCCGGGCCGTGGCGGGAGTCGTACGGTCGTGCGGCAGGTCCCAGGTCGCGACCCGGTTCGCCGGAACGGTGCCGGTGCGGACGAGGAGCAGCGCGGCGCCGTCGGGGCGGGAGCCGGCCGGGAGCCCGTAGACGACGGCGTCGCACAGCTCCCGGAGGCCGCGTCCGGGCTCGGCGAGCGCTTCGCGGATGCGAGCGGCGGCATCGTCGTCGGGCAGCAGGGCCTCGGTGCAGAACGCGAGGAGGCTGCCCTCTTCGAGGGTGAGGGTGGCCGTCGCGAAAGGCGCGCTGTCGGCGGAGAAGAGGCCGGGCCCTTCGGGTACGTCGAGGGGCCGCGCACTCCCGTCGGGGCCGACGACGACGGGCGCCGGGTTCCCGGCCCGCGCGAGGGTGCAGGTACGGGTGAACGGGTCGTAGACCGCGTACACACAGGCCGCCGCCAGCGGTTCGCTGTGCAGGGCGTCGGCCCGGGGCAGGGCCGCCCGTTCGACGGCGAGGCGTTCCGCCGTGTCGTTCAGCCGGGCCAGCATCTCGTCGGGCTCCAGGTCGAGACCGGCCAGCGCCTGGATGACCGTACGCAACTGCCCCATGGCGATGGCCGTCTGGAGGCCCTGCCCCGCCACGCTCCCGACGACGAGGGCGGTGCGGGCGCCGGACAGCGCGATGGTGTCGAACCAGCAGCCGCTGTCGCGTCCGGGCAGCAGGACATGGGCCGTCTCGACGGCAGCCTGGTCCCCGTCGTACTGCGGGAGCAGCCGGCGCTGGACCGTCGAGGCGATCACATGGTCGCGCTCGTAGCGGCGGGCGTTGTCGATGCTCAGCGCGGTGCGGGTGGCCGCCGTCCGCGCGAGGGAGACGTCCTGCTCGTCGTAGGGCTCGGTGTCCCCGCACCGGTAGAGGCTCACCAGCCCGAGGACCGCGCCGCGCAGCGTCAGGGGGACCGCGATCATCGAGTGGGCGCCGGCCGACCTGATCAGACGGGCACTGTCCGGGTC
Source organism: Streptomyces sp. TSRI0281 (assembly GCF_001905125.1). GTDB lineage: Bacteria > Actinomycetota > Actinomycetes > Streptomycetales > Streptomycetaceae > Streptomyces. Next base: position 830,821 of record NZ_LWLE01000001.1, read on the forward strand.
CGCGTCCAGCCACGCGGTGTCCGGCGTGAGCTGGACGAGCCGGGGCCGGAGGTCCGACACCGCCAGCGCGTACGGCGTACGGAAGGAGAGGTGGCGGGTACCGCCGTCCGGGTCGGCCCGGCGCAGCGGGACGTCGGGTCCGAGCGGGCCCACCGGCGGCTCCGCGCCGCGCAGGACGTCGTCCACCACCTCGACCACGGCCAGATCGGCGAACTCCGGTACCAGGGCCCCGACGAGCGCCCGGCAGGTCTCCGCCACATCGAGCGATCCGCCCACCGCCTCGCGTACCGCCGCCAGACATTCCTCCCGGCAGCGCGCCCGCTCCCGCTCGGTGACATCGACGACGGCCGCCAGCAGACCCAGGGGCCGGTCGCCGGGACCGTCGAGGCGGTACGCGGACACCTTGAAGTCGCGGTCGGGTCCGGGGAGCCGCCTGAGCCGGCCGCGGACCAGCCGGCCGTGCACGGGGCCTTCGCCGGCGAGCACACCGCGCAGCACCTCGGCCGCCTTGTCCGGCCTGTCGAGGCGGTACACGTCGGTGAAGTGATCACCGATCATCTTCTGGACGTGGGCGGCGTCGACGAGGGAGTTGGCCCGCACCACCCGCAGGTCCGGATCGAGCACGATCAGGCCCACCGCGGACTGGGCGAACAGCGTGTCGAGGAGGGCCGTGTCCAGGACGGCAGGGGCGCCCGGAACGGTGAACACGTCCAGAGCGGCGGAGGCGTCGGAAGCGGAGCCGTCGGAAGCAGAGGCATCGGAGGCAGAGGCATCCGGCGCCGTCCCGGCGGCTCGTGTTCCCTCGGCTGCCGTTCCCTCAGCTGCCGGTCCCTCGGCGTCCGACACGGCTTCACCCCACCCTCAGGCTCTCCGGCGCACCGGGTGAACCCCCACGCGCCAGAACAGCATCACCCGCCGCACGCGCCCCTGCCACCGGATGGCGGCAGCCGGGTGGCCCCAAACCGGGTGGCGCACGTCCGGGCCCGGACGGGGGCGCTTCCGGGCTCGGACAGGCTCAGGCGGGCGGCAGCATGGCGCGTCGTCCCGGGACCGCCGGGGACTGGATGGTCATACCGCCGTCGACCACCAGGAGCTGGCCGGTGAGGGAGCGGGACGGCGGACAGCGGGGCAGCAGACAGTGCGACGACGGACGGCGCGGCAGCGCGGCGGGGAGAACCCCTCGGGCCGTCGACGGGGGAGGACGCGGGAGACCGTGCCGAAGCCAGTGGCCCGCCAGTGGCCCGCTAGTGGCCCGCCAGTGGCCCGCTAGTAGCCCCGCGCCCCCAGCGAGCGCAGCACATGCGCCACCAGCGCGGCGATCGTCGCCTCGTCCTGGGCCGGCTTGCGCAACAGATGGCGGTAGTAGATGGGGCCGTAGAGCATCTCCACCGCCAGTGGAAGGTCCGCGTCCGCCGGGATCTGGCCCCGTTCCTGAGCACTGCGCAGCCGTCCCACCGCACCCTCGACGCGCGGTCCGACCAGCTGATCCCTGACCGCCTCCGCGAGGACGTCGTCATGGTGGACCTCGGAGAGGATGCCCGCGTACGCCGGACCGTACGGCGGTGTCGAGAGCAGCCTCACCGCGCCCGTGACATGGGTGCGCAGGTCGGCGCCGATGTCACCGGTGTCGACGAACGGGGTCGCGTCGACCAGGGCCTCGGCGAACGCCTCCAGCAGCACCGCGCCCTTCGACGGCCACCATCGGTAGATCGTCTTCTTGCTCACACCGGCGCGGGCCGCGATGGCCTCGACCGTGACGCGGCCGTACCCCTTCTCCGCACACAGGTCGAGCGCGGCCTGAAGGGTCGCGCGTCGTGATCTCTCGCTGCGGCGCACGGAACTCGGCGATGTGATCATTCGGTGAGCATAGGGGTCTTCAAGCCATCTCTTGTTGACAGGTCGTCGCCAGAAGTCGAACAATACCCAGGCGGAAACGGAACGTACCGTGTCGTGTCGTTCCCTTTGCCCGCACCGTTCGTGCCGTTCGTGCCGCGACGAGCCGATCGGGGGACGGCTCGCCCGGCCGACGGCACGGACGGGCCCGCACCGGCCGGATCAAGCCAGCGCGGCCTCGGCATCGAGCATCTGGAGCCCCGCGCTCAGGCAGTGATGTCCTTGGCCGTGAAGCGCGCCCAGGCCGCCGAGCCGAACACCGCCGCGTACAGACCCTGCAGGCCGAGGTTCTTGACGACGTCGTCCCAGTAGACGGGGTCGCGCAGCAGGTCCGCGAAGGACAGCCAGTAGTGCGGGAAGAGATAGGGGTGCAGGGCGCTCAGCTGCGGGATCGAGCCCAGGATCTGCACCGTGATCAGCACGCCGACCGTGGCCGCCATCGCCGCGATCCCGCTGCCGGTCAGCGTCGAGATGAACAGGCCCAGCGCCGCGAAGCCGATGAGTGAGGCCGCGACCACCACCGCGATCAGTCCGGCCCGCACCAGCCCCTCGCCGAAGCCGATCCGGGTCCCGGAGATCGTGGTGACCTCGCCGAGGGGGAAGAGCAGCGCCCCCACGGCCAGCGCCGATGCCGCCACGACCAGCGTCGCGACCAGGCAGAAGATGAGCACGGAGGCGTACTTGGCGAGCAGCAGCCGGGTCCGGCCCGCCGGGGCGACCAACAGGTAGCGCAGGGTGCCGCCGCTCGCCTCCCCCGCGATCGAGTCGCCCGCGACGACGCCGACGGCCATCGGGAGGAAGACCGGGAGCGTCGCGGCGAGGGCGGCGAAGACGAGGAAAAGCCCGTTGTTGGTGACCTGGGTGAGGAACGCCGGGCCCGCCGCCGCCCCGGGGCCGCCGTCAGCGCCGTCGCCGCCGCCGCCCGTCTCGATCCGGACCGCGATCCCGATCAGCACGGGAACGGCGGCGAGCACCCCGAGCAGGGCGAGGGTCCGCCAGCGGCGCAGGATGGTGGTGACTTCGGAGCGGAGGATTCCGAACGTCCACAGCGGGTTGCGGGGCGCGCTCGCGCCCCGTACGCCGTCGGCTCCACCCCGTACGCCGCCGCCTTCACCCCGCACGCCGTCCGCTTCACCCCGTACGCCGGTTGCTTCAGCCCGCGACATCGAATCCCTCTCCGGTCAGTGCGACGAAGGCGTCCTCCAGCGAGGCCCGTTCGACGCCGAAGGACCGCACCCGGACGCCGCCGCGTACCAGGGCGGCGTTGAGGTCGGCGAGTTCCGTGCCGCCGGGCGGGGCGTCACCGGTCAGCCGCTCGCCGTCGGTGCTCAGGCCGGTGATCCCGTGTTCCTTGAGGATGCGGGCGGCGTCGCCCGGGTCGGGGGTGGTGACGGCGAGCCGGCCGCGGGTGCCGGCGAGGTCGCCGACGGGCCCCTGGACGATCAGCCGGCCGCGGGCCATCACCGCGGCGTGCGTGCAGACCTGTTCGATCTCGTCCAGGAGGTGGGAGGAGAGGAAGACCGTGGTGCCCTCGGCCGCCAGTTCCCGGATCAGGGAGCGGATCTCCCGCATGCCCTGCGGGTCCAGGCCGTTGGTGGGCTCGTCCAGGACGAGCAGGCGGCGCGGCTGGAGCAGGGCGGCGGCGAGCCCGAGGCGCTGCTTCATGCCGAGCGAGTACGCCTTGGCCTTCTTGCCCGCGGCGGCGGCGAGCCCGACCCGGTCCAGGGCGTGCGCGACGCGGGCGCGGCGGGTACGCGGGTCGGCGGCCGGGTCGGCGGAGTCGTAGCGCACGAGGTTGTCCCGGCCGGACAGGAAGCCGTAGAGGGCCGGGCCCTCGATCAGCGCGCCGACCTGCGGGAGCACGGTACGGGCGCCGCCCGGCATCGGACGGCCGAGGACACGGGCGGTGCCGGACGTCGGGTCGATGAGGCCCATGAGCATCCGGATCGTGGTGGTCTTCCCGGAGCCGTTGGGGCCGAGGAAGCCGAAGACGCTGCCGCCGGGAACCGTGAGGTCGAGGCCGTCGACGGCGAGCTGGCCGCCCCGGTAGCGCTTGGTGAGACCCCGGGTCTCGATCACGGCCGTCACGTCCCTGGCCGCCGTCACATCCCCGGCCGCCATGTCGTCCCCGGCCGCCGTCACATCCCCGGCCGCCGTCCCGCCCGAAGCCGCCGTCACACTTCCGGCCGTCACCCCTCCGGCTGTCACCCGTCCGTCCGCGGCCGCCTCTGTCCCGGTCATGCGTACCCCTCGAAGCTCGGTTCGGCCCGGCCCGGCTCGGCGGGCCGCCCCGTCGCGCGGTGCGCGCGGCGGGGCGGCGTCGTTCACTGCGGGCAGTGAAGCATCCCTGCGCCTACTTGGCGCCGTTGGCCGCCTGCACCAGCGCGTCCTTCGTCACCGCTCCGACGTAGACCGTGCCGTCGTCCGTCAGCAGGGCGTTCACCAGGCGGGTCTTGAAGACCGTGCCCGAACCGAACTTCCCGGTGACCTTGTCGCCCAGGGCGTCCAGGAAGCCCTGGGCCTCGGCCGGCATATCGCCCGAGCCCTGCGAACCGCCGGTGGGCAGGCCCGAACCGCCGGGGATCTTGATCTGCGCGATCGAGGTCCAGCCCTCGCCGATCACGTTCAGCCCCTTGGAGCCCTCCAGGCCCTCCAGGCCCTTCATGCCTCCCAGCTCGGCGAGGCCCTCCGGTGCCTTCCCCTCCCCGCCCTGCTGCTCCGCCGCGTCCTTCAGGTCGTCCGCCTCGGTCACCTTCGCGCCCTTGGGCGGGGTGAAGGAGAACGAGGAGGCGTCGGGCCTGGAGAAGTCGACCTTGGTGAATCCGGCGTCGACCACGGCCTTGCCGCCACCGCTCGCGGAGAGGGTGAACTTCAGCGGGACGCCGTTGGCCGCGTCCACCGCGACCCGGACCGACGCGACCGTCGAACCGGACTGCTTCGGCTTGATCAGCAGCTGGTACGCGTCGCGCCCGGCCACCCGTGACGTGCCGTCGACGGTGACCGAGGTGGTGTCCCCGGCCGCCGCGAGTGCCTGCTCGGCGAACTCCTTCGGAGTGGTCGGTACGCCCGCGGGCGCCTTGTGCTCCTTCTTCCGCTGCTTCTGCTGCTCGGCGTCCGCCGCGGCGTGGTACGCCTCGCCGGACTTGCTGTCGTACGCCCAGACCTCGCCCTTGTTGTGGATGAGGCTGTACTCGGCGGCGTTCCCGAGGATCGAGAGCCGCTGCCTGTCGGGGCCGTCGGCCGCCACCCGCAGCGTGTGCGTACCGGAGGCCAGCTCCATCAGCTTGTCCTCCGGAGCGGCGGAACCGCCGCCGTCCGTACCGGCGCCGCCCGGGGCGAAGGAGCCCGCGAGCCCGCCGAGGGACGGGATGCCGAGGTCGGTGCTGATCTTGAGCGTGCCGGACAGCTGCTGCTCGTCCGAGGCGGCGATCTTCTCGATGAGTTCCTGTGCGCTGATCTTCGGCAGCTCGGGGTCACCGGAGTCCGCGAGGGCCGGGACGAGCCCGATCGTCGCGGCCGCCACCCCCGCCACCGCGACGGGGACGATGTATCGCGCGGCCTTGCGACGGCCCACGACAGTGCCCGTGGCCTTGCCGGTGGTCTCTGCGCTGTCGTTCGGTGCCATGTGTGCCTTACCTCCGTGGTCGGCGGCGTCCGTCCGGTTGCTCACGTCCACTCCCTGCCGCCATTCTCACCCGATGTGGTCAGGAGTGGTTGTTCTCCATCTGACCAAATCGGGCGGCACGAAGCGTCAGCCCGCGGGATCAACTCCGTCTACTGCTCCGGTATGACAACCGGCGGCTCAGGGCCGGCCGTCCAGTAGGGGTAGGGCCGAACGGTGTGTCAGCCGGCCCGGTGCACCACGGCGTCGCACAGCTCCGCCAGTGCGGACTTGGCGTAGCCCTCGGGCAGCGGCGCCAGCGTGGCCCGCGCCTCCTGCGCGTACCGGACGGTGTCCTGCCGGGCCTGCTCCAGCGCCGGGTGGGCGCGCAGCCCGCGCAGCGCCTCGGCCAGCCTGCCGTCGTCGCTCAGGTCGCCGTCCAGCAGCTCCACGAGCTCCAGGTCCTCCGGCTTGCCGTAGGCCGCCGCCTGCGCCCGCAGCCGCAGGACCGGCAGCGTGGAGATGCCCTCGCGCAGGTCGGTGCCGGGGGTCTTGCCGGACTCGTGGGAGTCGGAGGCGATGTCCAGGACGTCGTCGGCGAGCTGGAAGGCGATGCCGAGGCGTTCCCCGTACTGGGTGAGGATGTCGACGACCCGCTCGTCGGCGCCGGACATCATGGCGCCGAACCGCCCGGACACCGCGACCAGCGAGCCGGTCTTGCCGCTCAGGACGTCCAGGTAGTGGTCGACCGGGTCGCGGCCGTCGCGCGGGCCCGCGGTCTCCAGGATCTGGCCGGTGACCAGGCGCTCGAACGCCTCCGCCTGGATGCGTACGGCCTCCGGGCCGAGGTCGGCCAGGATGTGCGAGGCGCGGGCGAAGAGGAAGTCGCCGGTCAGGACGGCGACGGAGTTGCCCCAGCGGACGTTGGCGCTGTCCACCCCGCGGCGTACGTCCGCCTCGTCCATCACGTCGTCGTGGTAGAGCGTCGCCAGATGGGTCAGCTCGACGACCACGGCCGAGGGAACGACCCCGGGCGCGTCCGGGTCACCGAACTGGGACGCCAGCATGACCAGCAGCGGCCGAAAACGCTTGCCCCCTGCACGTACAAGGTGCTGCGCGGCCTCCGTGATGAACGGGACCTCGCTCTTGGTCGCTTCGAGCAGCCCCGCCTCGACAGCGGCCAAACCCGTCTGGACATCGGCCTCAAGAGCCTGGTCCCGCACGCGCAGTCCGAACGGCCCGACGACGGTCACGAGGGGATCTCCTGTCTACTGACGATCACACGGATTGTCGATGTGTCGCTGTCATCACTCAACTCAGCGTATCCGGTCCGCTTTGGATCACCGTGGGCGCCTTCCCGCCACCGCCGGTATGTTCGGGATCAGCTCATACGATCAGGAGTTACCGCTTTGTCGCACACCGCCAACGACACCGAGTCGACCCAGCCCCCGCCCGGGGACGACCACGCCTTCTTCGGCCAGCCACGGGGCCTGATGACCCTGTCCGGCCTGGAGGTCTGGGAGCGCTTCTCGTTCCTGGGCATGCAGGCGATCCTGGTCCTTTTCTTCGCCGACAAGGTGTCGAACGGCGGAATGGGCATGGACGCCGGCACCGCCGCGTCCGTCTCCGCCGCCTACGGCACCCTGGTGTATCTGGTCTCCGTGGCCGGTGGCTGGCTGGCCGACCGCATCCTCGGCTCGTACCGCGCCGTCCTGTACGGCGGCATCCTCATCGCCTGCGGCCACTATTCGATGGCCGTGCCGACCGACACCATGACCTGGGTCGGCCTGGGCCTGATCAGCGCCGGAACGGGCCTGCTCAAGCCCAATGTCGCCTCGATGGTCGGCAAGCTCTACCGCACCGACGACGAGCGGCGCGACGCCGGATTCGCCCTCTACTACATGGGCATCAACATCGGCGCCTTCGCCGGTCCGCTGATCACCGGCTGGCTCGGCGACCACGCGAGCTGGCACTGGGGCTTCTCGGCCGCCGCCGTCGGCATGACGCTGGGCCTGATCCAGTACGTGGCGGGCCGGCGTCACCTGGCCGGGCGTAAGCACGGCGCGGAGTTCCCGCTCGCCCCCGGACCGATGCGCCGTGCCGTACGGCTGATCGTCGTCGGGGCCGTCGTGTTCGCCGCCCTCGCCACCGCGCTGGCGCTGGCCGGCTGGCTGACGATGGACCGGCTCGTCGACGTCCTGACCGTGATCTCGGTGATCGCCCCGGTCGTCTACTTCGTCGTCATGTTCAAAAGCCCCCGGGTGAGCGCCGAGGAGCGCGGCAGGCTCCGTCCGTACGTGGTGCTGTTCCTGGGTTCCGTCGTCTTCAACTTCATCCTCTTCCAGGCGTACTCGACGATGATGCTGCTCGCGTCGACCAACGCCCGTACCGAGATCTTCGGCTTCCACTTCCCGGCCAGCTGGTACGCCTCCGCGCTCGGCGCCTTCGAGGTCGCGCTGGCGCCCGTGGTCGCCACCGTGTGGGCGCGGATGGGCCCCCGCCAGCCGCACGCCTCCAACAAGATCGCGTTCGGGGTGATCCTCGGCGGGCTCTCGTTCCTGCTGATGGTCCTGCCCACGTCCGGGCACTCCGACGACACGTTCAAGATGGCCGCCTGGTGGATCGTCGGCTCGTATCTGCTGCTCGGGCTCGGCGACGTCCTGCTGGAGACCTCCGGCATGTCGGCCACCACCAAGCTCGCCCCCAAGGCCTTCGCCAGCCAGACGATGGCGCTGTGGTTCCTGTCGCTGGCCCTCGCCAACGGCATCCAGGCCCAGATCGTGAAGCTGTACGGCGAGGTCTCCAACCCCGCCTACTTCGGTGTCAACGGTGCGATCGCGGTGGTGGCCGGTGTGGCGATGATCGCCGCCGCCCCCTGGCTCAAGCGCACCATGCACCCCGTCCACTGAGGTACCGCCATGCACATCAGCACCGAGTTCCCGTACGAGACGTTCCGCGAGGACGTCCATATTCCGCTGCCGGACGGCACACAGCTGTACGCCCGGATCTGGCGGCCCCTCACGGACGAGCCGGTCCCCGCGCTGCTGGAGTACCTGCCCTACCGGCTCAGCGACTGGACGGCCCCCCGCGACTGGCAGCGCCACCCCTGGTACGCGGGCCACGGCTACGCCTCCGTACGGGTCGACGTCCGCGGCCACGGCAACAGCGAGGGCATGCCGGGCGACGAGTACGACGCGACCGAACTGAACGACGGGGTCGCCGTCATCCACTGGCTGGCCCAGCAGGAGTGGTGCTCCGGCCGGGTCGGCATGTTCGGCATCTCCTGGGGCGGCTTCAACTCCCTCCAGATCGCCGCACTCGCCCCCGAGCCGCTGAAGGCGATCGTCACCGTCTGCTCGGCCGACGACCGCTACGACAACGACGTCCACTACATGGGCGGCTCGGTCCTCGCCGTCGACATGCACGCCTGGGCCGCCACGATGCTGGCCTTCGTCTCCCGGCCGCCGGACCCGGCACAGGTCGGCGACGACTGGAAGGCCATGTGGCTCAAGCGGCTGGAGGCCGTCGACCCCTTCATCCACACCTGGCTGGCCCACCAGACCCGCGACGACTACTGGAGGCACGGCAGCGTCTGCGAGGACTACGGCGCCATCAAGGCGAACGTCCTCGCGGTGGGCGGCTGGCACGACCCGTACCGCGACACCGTGCTGCGGCTCGTCGAGCACCTGGACCCCGGGCAGGTGCGCGGGCTGATCGGACCGTGGTCGCACCAGTACCCGGACCGGGGGCTGCCGCCGGGGCCGGCGATCGGCTTCCTCCAGGAGACGCTGCGCTGGTGGGACCAGCACCTCAAGAACAAGGACACCGGAGTGATGCGGGAGCCGCTGCTGCGGTCCTGGATCAGCGGCTCGCACCCGCCCGCCACGGTGTACGAGACGCTGCCCGGCCGCTGGGTCGGCGACGCGAGCTGGCCCTCGGAGAACGTGGCGCCGGTCGCGTACGCCCTCCAGGGCGGCGAGCGGATCGTGCGCTCGCCGCAGCAGACCGGGGTGGACGCGGGCCGCTTCTTCCCGTTCGGCAACGATGCCGACCTGCCGCCCGACCAGCGCGACGAGGACGCCAAGTCGGTGTCGTTCGAGTTCCCCGTCGAGGACTCCCCCATCGAGATCCTGGGCCGCCCCCGGGTGAAGCTCCGGGTCCGGATGGACGTACCGCGCGGCCAGGCCATCGCCCGGCTCTGCGACGTGGCCCCGGACGGCTCCTCCACCCTGGTCACCCGGGGCGTGCTCAACTTCTCGGCCCGCCACGGGCGCGACCGCCGCGAGGACTGGCCCGTCGGCGAGAGCGAGGACGTGACCTTCGAGCTGAACGGCATCGGGCACACCTTCCCGCCCGGCCACCGGATCAGGATCGCGATCTCCTCCTCGTACTGGCCCTGGATCTGGCCGCAGGCCGGCTCGGCGGGCTTCACCCTCGACGCGGACGGCAGCTTCGTCGAACTCCCGGTGCGCCGCCACACGGAGGACCCCGCGATCACCTTCGGCGAACCGGAGCAGTCCGAACCGCTGGGCGTCGTCTACCCGGTGACCCTCGACGAGCAGCGCCCCGAGCGGCTGGTGGTCCGCGATGTCGCCAAGGGCGAATGGCGGATGGAGGTCGACCCGCGCTACGGCGGTACGCGGGTCTACCCGGACGGCCTCGAATTCACCGAGGACGCGGTCGAGACGTACACGATCCAGGAGAACGACCCGCTCTCCGCCCGGACCCGCTCCGACTGGACGATCCGGCTGCACCGGCCGGAGATGGCCTGGGACGTGCTGATCGAGACGCGCTCCGAGATCAGCGCGGACGCGGACGACTTCATCACGTCCGACGAGGTGGTCTGCAAGGACGGCGGCGAGGTCGTCTTCCACCGCACCTGGGAGAAGCGCATTCCGCGCACAGCGGGGTAAGCCGCCCGGAGGTACGCGTGGGGCACCCGGGTTTCCGGGTGCCCCACAGAACTTTCCGGGCATTGCGCATAGTTGGGGCACTGCCGCGGGGCAGGGGGACCGACGTAACGTGTCCCCCAAGCGACCTGGAAAGCGAGGCAGCAACACATGTCCGAGCAGAGCAGCCCGCTCGATCTGGCCGAGGGCGATCCCTTCGGCCCGCACAACCTTCCGTACGGAGTGTTCTCCACCCCCGACCACCCCGACGACCGCCGGGTCGGCGTCCGCATCGGCAGCCATGTGCTGGACGCCGGAGCCGCCGCCCACGCGCTCGGCTCGCCCTACGCCGGACTGCTGGACCGGCCCAGCCTGATGCCGCTGCTCTCGGCCGGACGCACCGCCTGGCGCGACGTCCGCCGGGCGCTCACCGCCTGGTTGACGGTCCCGGCCCACCGCGCGGACATCGAGCCGCTGCTGCACCCCGTCGACGCGGTGAAGCTGCACCTGCCCTACAAAGTGGCGGACTACGTCGACTTCTACGCGAGCGAGCACCACGCCACCAACGTCGGCCGGATCTTCCGCCCGGACGGTGCCGCGCTGACGCCCAACTGGAAGCACCTGCCGATCGGTTACCACGGACGGGCCGGCACGGTCGTCGTCTCCGGTACGGATGTGGTGCGGCCCTCCGGCCAGCGCAAGGCCCCCTCCGATCCGGCGCCGGTCTTCGGCCCCTCGGTGAAACTGGACATCGAGGCCGAGGTCGGTTTCGTCGTGGGCGTCCCCTCCGAGCAGGGCACCCCGGTCGCGCTCGGCGACTTCCGCGAGCACGTCTTCGGGCTCTCGCTGCTCAACGACTGGTCGGCGCGCGACATCCAGGCATGGGAGTACGTGCCGCTGGGCCCGTTCCTCGGCAAGTCCTTCGCCACCTCCGTATCGCCGTGGGTGACTCCGCTGGAGGCCCTGGACGCGGCCCGCACCGCGCCGCCCGCCCGCGACTTCCCGCTGCTGCCCTACCTCGACGACGCGCGGGAGGAGGAGCCGGGCGGCATCGACCTGCGGATCTCCGTCGCGATCAACGGCCAGGTGGTGGCCGAGCCGCCGTTCTCCTCCATGTACTGGACGGCCGCCCAGCAGTTGGCGCAGATGACGGTGAACGGGGCGTCCCTGCGCACCGGCGATCTGTACGGCTCCGGCACGGTCAGCGGCGCCGAGCCGGGCCAGCGCGGCTCCCTCCTCGAACTCACCTGGAACGGCCGCGACCCGCTGGACCTCCCCAACGGCAAGCGGACGTTCCTGGAGGACGGCGACACGGTGACGCTGACGGCCTGGGCGCCGGGCCCGGACGGGACGCGCGTCGGCCTCGGCGAAGTGACCGGCCGGATCGTTCCCGCGCCATGACCCGGGACACACCCGGGCCGACGCTCCCCGAGGAACTGCTGCTGCTCGCCCTGGACCCGCGACGGGGCAAGCCCCTGTGCCGGGGCCGCTTCCTGGAGTACGGGATGGCGGGGGCGGTCCTGGCCGAGCTGGAGCTCCAGGGGCGCATCACCGAACAGCACGGCCGGGTACTGGTGGCGAACCCGCTGGACCCGGCCGATCCGCTGCTGGCCGTCCTCCTGCGCAGCCTGCCCGCACCGGGGAAGAGCACGTTCGGCTCGGGTGTGTCCGCGAAACGCTGGATCCGGCAGACCGCCCGGCAGACCGAGGGGCTGTATCTGGACTCCCTGGTGGAGCGCGGCACCCTGCGCAGGGAGACCCGCCGCTTCCTCGGTCTGCTCCCCTTCCACCGCCACCCGGCGGGCCCCGGGGACGACGCCGCGCGGGTACGGGACCGCTTCACGGCCGCCGAACGGGCCGGCTTCCCCGACCGCCGCGACCGACTGCTGGCCGCACTGGTCTCGGCGACCGGGCTGGCACCGGAGGTGACCGCGGACGGCCGCCGCGGCCGGGCGGCCATGCGGACGCTGCGCCGCGAGGAGTGGTCCGCGCACGCCGTGCACCGCAACGTGAGCCAGGACCGGGCGAACCGGAGCGGCGGCGGGGGCGGGGGCGGCGGAGGGAGCGGCGGGGGCGACTGAGGGCTGCCCCGCAGGGCCGGTGGTCAGCGGTGCGCGAGACGCTCACACGTTCGGGGGAGCCGCATCCGGTTCCCGGCGGATACGCTGATCGGACCCGCGAGACTCCGTCCCATGGGAGCACTGACGAGCGTCGAACCCGAGGCCCCCGAGCCGCGGTGGGCGGTCCCGCCCGAGGGCGGCTGGACCGCCGATGACCTGGACACACTCCCGAATCTGCCTCCGCATACGGAGCTGATCGACGGGAGCCTGGTCTTCGTCGGTCCCCAGACCGTGTTCCATTCACGGGCGGTCGACTTCTTCAACTGGCAGCTACGGTCACTGGCCCCACCCGAACTGCAAGTAGTGCGCGAGTTCACCACCGACATCGACCGCTACAACCGGCCGGAACCCGATGTGATCGTCATCGACGGTGAGATCGTCCAAGATCCGAAGCAGACCCGGTTCCCCGCCGAGTCGGTGCGCCTCGCCATCGAAGTCGTCTCCCCCGAGTCCCGGTCGCGCGACCGGGAGACCAAGCCCGTGAAATACGCCCGCGCGACCATCCCCCACTACTGGCGGGTCGAGAACCAGGACGGCCGGGCCGTGGTCTATGTCTTCGAGCGGGAACCCGCCACCGGTGCCTACACCTCGACGGGGATCTTCCACGACCGCATGAAGGTGTCGGTGCCGTTCCCCATCGACCTGGACCTCACGGCCATCACGCCCCGCCACCGGGCGGGGGACCTGGGTTAGGTCCCACCGCCCTCCCGTCACCGCCCGGTACTCACTCGTACTCGGGCGGTTCCTCGTCCCAGCCGAACTCCGGGTCACTGTCCGGGGCGGACGGGCGGGCAGCGGACGGGCGGGCCACCGGCGCGGCGGCCCGGGTCCGTGCGGGAGCCGGGGTCCGTGCCGGAGCGGGAGCCGGAGCGGGAGCCTGAGCGGGAGCCTGAGCGGGAGCCGGAGCGGGAGCCGGAGCCGGTACCGCCGCTGGTGCCGCGGCCGGGGACTCGGTCTCGGGCCGGTCCGGTGCCGGGCCCAGCTCCGCGAGCACGGCCAGCACCCCTTCCCCGTACGTCGCCAGCTTCTTCTCGCCGAGGCCGCTGATGCCGCCCAGCTCCGCCAGTGACCCGGGCCGCAGCGCGGCGATCTCCCGCAGCGTCGCGTCGTGGAAGATGACGTACGCCGGGACGCCCTGCTCCTTCGCCGTCGCGCCGCGCCAGGCGCGCAGCGCCTCGAAGACCGGGACGGCCGACTCGGGCAGCTCCGCGACGGCCGCCGCCGCCTTCGAGGTGCGCTCGCCCTTCATGGACCGGGACGTGGGCTTCTTTGGCTCCTTGCGCAGCAGCACCTCGCGCTCCCGGCCGAGCACCGTGCCGCTCTCCTCGGTGAGCACCAGCGTGCCGTACTCGCCCTCGACGGCGAGCAGCCCCTGGGCCAGCAGCTGGCGCACCACACCCCGCCATTCGGCCTCGGCCAGCTCCTCGCCGATGCCGAAGACCGACAGCTGGTCGTGGTCGAACTGGATGATCTTCGCGGTCTTGCGGCCCAGCAGGATGTCGATGATCTGGCCCGCGCCGAACTTCTGCCCGCGCTCCCGCTTCAGCCGCACCACGGTGGACAGCAGCTTCTGTGCGACCACCGTGCCGTCCCAGGTCTCGGGCGGGGTGAGGCAGGTGTCGCAGTTGCCGCAGGACTCCGCCGTGGGCTCCTGGCCGAAGTACGTCAGCAGTTGGGCCCGGCGGCACTGCACCGTCTCGCACAGGGCCAGCATGGAGTCCAGGTGGGAGGCCGCCCGGCGGCGGAACGCCTCGTCGCCCTCCCCGCCCTGGATGAGCTTGCGCTGCTGGACGACGTCCTGGAGGCCGTAGGCCATCCACGCCGTGGAGGGCGCACCGTCACGGCCCGCGCGGCCGGTCTCCTGGTAATAGCCCTCGACTGACTTCGGCAGGTCGAGGTGGGCGACGAAGCGGACGTCCGGCTTGTCGATGCCCATGCCGAAGGCGATGGTCGCGACGACGACCAGGCCCTCCTCGCGGAGGAAGCGCGCCTGGTTGACGGCGCGCGTCCCGGCATCCAGTCCCGCGTGGTACGCCACGGCCTCGATGCCGTTGCGGCAGAGGTACTCGGCGGTCTTCTCGGTCGAGTTGCGCGAGAGGCAGTAGACGATGCCCGCTTCCCCGTCGTGCTCCTCCTTGAGGAACGTCAGCAGCTGCTTCTTCGGGTCGGCCTTCGGCACGACCCGGTACTGGATGTTGGGCCGGTCGAAGCTGGCGACGAAGTGCTTCGCGTCGGGCATCCCCAGGCGCTGGGTGATCTCCCGGTGCGTGGCGTCGGTCGCCGTGGCCGTCAGTGCGATCCGCGGGACATCGGGCCAGCGCTCGCCCAGCACGGACAGGGCCAGGTAGTCCGGGCGGAAGTCGTGGCCCCACTGGGCCACGCAGTGCGCCTCGTCGATCGCGAAGACCGAGATCTCGCCCCGGGCGAGCAGCGAGAGCGTGGAGTCCAGGCGCAGCCGCTCCGGTGCCAGATACAGCAGGTCGAGCTCGCCCGCGAGGAACTGCGCCTCCATCGAGCGCCGCTCGTCGAAGTCCTGCGTGGAGTTGACGAAGCCGGCCCGCACCCCGAGCGCCCGCAGGGCGTCCACCTGGTCCTGCATGAGGGCGATCAGCGGCGAGACGACGATGCCGGTGCCGGGCCTGACCAGTGCCGGGATCTGGTAGCAGAGGGACTTGCCGCCACCGGTCGGCATGAGCACGACCGCGTCACCGCCCGCCACCACATGCTCGATGACGTCACCCTGCTCGCCGCGGAACGACTCGTACCCGAATACGCGATGCAGTGTCTGCCGCGCATCGCTCTCGGTCACATCCATGGTTACGCCCGTCCCGCTCATCGCTCTGTCCCCCGGTCCGTCCCGCTCTGTCCCGCACCGTCTCACCGCTTCACCGTCTCCTGCCACGATAAGCGCCACCGATGACAACGCCGGACGGGCCCGGAGATCGGGCCCGCCCGGCGGACGGTGCCGGCGCCACCGTGCCGTGGCACGGTGCGGCGGCGCGATGCGGTGCGGCTACCGCGCGAACACTCCCGCCTGACCCGCCAGGTCGAGGAAGTACTGCGGGGCCAGGCCCAGCACCACGGTGACCGCGACACCGACGGCGATCGTCGTCATCGTCAGCGGGGACGGGACGGCGACCGTCGGGCCGTCCGCCTTCGGCTCGCTGAAGAACATCAGGACGATGACCCGGATGTAGAAGAACGCGGCGATGGCCGAGGAGATCACACCGACCACGACCAGGGCGCCCGCGCCGCTCTCCGCCGCCGCCTTGAAGACCGCGAACTTCCCGGAGAAGCCCGAGGTCAGCGGGATACCGGCGAAGGCCAGCAGGAACACCGCGAAGACCGCGGCGACCAGCGGCGAGCGCCGGCCGAGTCCGGCCCACTTGGACAGGTGCGTGGCCTCGCCGCCCGCGTCGCGCACCAGCGTGACGACGGCGAACGCGCCGACCGTCACGAAGGAGTACGCGGCCAGGTAGAAGAGGACCGAGGAGATGCCGTTCGGGTTGGTCGCGATGACACCCGAGAGGATGAAGCCCGCGTGCGCGATGGAGGAGTAGGCCAGCATCCGCTTGATGTCGGTCTGGGTGATCGCGACGATCGCCCCGCCCAGCATCGTGACGATGGCCACGCCCCACATCACCGGGCGCCAGTCCCAGGTGAGCCCCGGCAGCACCACGTACAGCAACCGCAGCATCGCACCGAACGCGGCGACCTTGGTGGCCGCGGCCATGAAGCCGGTGACCGGGGTCGGCGCGCCCTGGTAGACGTCCGGGGTCCACATGTGGAACGGGACCGCGCCGACCTTGAAGAGCAGCCCGGTCAGGACCATCGCACCGCCGATGAGCAGCAGCGCGTCATTGCCCATGGTGTCGGCGAGCGCCGGGTCGATCTCGATGACGGAGCCGTCGACCACATTGGCGATCCGGGCGTACGAGAGCGAGCCCGCGTACCCGTAGAGCAGGGCGATCCCGAAGAGGAAGAACGCCGAGGAGAACGCGCCGAGCAGGAAGTACTTCACCGCGGCCTCCTGCGACATCAGCCGCTTGCGGCGGGCGAGGGCGCACAGGAGGTAGAGCGGGAGCGAGAAGACTTCGAGCGCGATGAAGAGGGTCAGCAGATCGTTGGCGGCCGGGAAGACCAGCATGCCCGCGATGCAGAAGAGGACCAGCGGGAACACCTCGGTCGTGGTGAATCCGGCCCTGACCGCGGCCTTCTCGCTGTCGCTGCCCGGGACGGAACCGGCCTGGGCGGCGAAGGAGTCGACCCGGTTGCCGTGCGACTCGGGGTCCAGGCGCCGCTCGGCGAAGGTGAAGACCGCCACCACCGAGACGAGCAGAATCGTGCCCTGGAGGAACAGTGTGGGGCCGTCGATCGCGATGGCCTTCATCGCCGCGAGGTGCGGATCGGAGGCGTACCCGTCGGCCGCCAGGGCGAGGACCGCCGCGAACGAGGCGGCGAGTGCCACGACGGTCAGGAAGACCTGCGTGTGGTAGCGGGCCCGGCGCGGGACGAATGCCTCCACCAGGATGCCGAGAACGGCGGCACCGATCACGATGAGTACGGGCGCGAGCTGGCCGTACTCGATGTTCGGCGCCTCGAACTTCTGGCCCGGGGCGGCCGTCGCCCACCCTCCCGCCGTCGTCCACAGGCTGTGGACAGCTGTTGCGCTCACTTGGCGGCCTCCACCTCGGGCTGGGGGTCCTTCTTCTGTACGTCATTCATGGTGTGCTGCACCCCGGGGTTGACGACCTCGGTGAGCGGCTTCGGGAAGACCCCCAGGAAGATCAGCAGCGCGATCAGCGGGAGGGCCACCACCAGCTCCCGGGCCCTGAGGTCCGGCATCCCCCGGACCGATGCCTTCACCGGGCCGGTCATCGTCCGCTGGTAGAGGACGAGGACATAGACCGCGGCGAGCACGATGCCGGAGGTGGCGATGATGCCCGCCACCGGGTACGCGCTGAACGTGCCGACCAGCACCAGGAATTCGCTGACGAACGGCGCGAGGCCGGGCAGCGAGAGCGTGGCCAGACCGCCGATCAGAAAGGTCCCGGCCAGCACGGGTGCCACCTTCTGCACCCCTCCGTAGTCCGCGATGAGCCGCGAACCGCGCCGGGTGATCAGGAATCCGGCGACCAGCAGCAGCGCGGCCGTCGAGATGCCGTGGTTGACCATGTAGAGCGTGGCGCCCGACTGGCCCTGGCTGGTCATCGCGAAGATGCCCAGGATGATGAAGCCGAAGTGCGAGATCGAGGCGTAGGCGATCAGCCGCTTGATGTCGCGCTGGCCGACCGCGAGCAGCGCCCCGTACACGATGGAGATCAGCGCCAGGACGAGGACGACGGGCGTCGCCCACTTGCTGGCCTCCGGGAAGAGCTGGAGGCAGAAGCGGAGCATCGCGAACGTGCCGACCTTGTCGACGATCGCGGTGATCAGCACGGCGACCGGCGCCGTGGCCTCCCCCATGGCGTTGGGCAGCCAGGTGTGCAGCGGCCACAGCGGGGCCTTCACCGCGAAGGCGAAGAAGAACCCGAGGAACAGCCACCGCTCGGTGCTGGTCGCCATCTCCAGCGACCCGTTGGCCCGCGCCTCGGCGATCTCGGCGAGCGAGAAGCTCCCCGCGACGACATACAGGCCGATGACGGCGGCCAGCATGATCAGGCCGCCGGCCAGGTTGTAGAGGAGGAACTTCACGGCGGCGTACGAGCGTTGCGCCGCCGCGTTCTCGTCGCTGCCGGAGTGGGCCCGGTCCCCGAAGCCGCCGATGAGGAAGTACATCGGGATGAGCATGGCTTCGAACAGGATGTAGAAGAGGAAGACGTCGGTGGCCTCGAAGGAGAGGATCACCATCGCTTCGACCATCAGGATCAGGGCGAAGAAGCCCTGGGTGGGCCGCCAGCGCGAGGACTTCGTCTCCAGGGGGTCGGCGTCGTGCCAGCCCGCCACGATGACGAACGGGATCAGCAGGGCGGTGAGCGCGAGGAGCGCCACCCCGATGCCGTCCACGCCCAGCTCGTAGCGCACCCCGAAGTCGGCGATCCAGGAGTGCGATTCGGTGAGCTGGTAGCGGTCGCCGCCGGGCTCGAAGCGGGCGAAGACGATGCCCGCCAGCACGAGTGTGCCGAGCGAGAAGAGCAGCGCGAGCCATTTGGCCGCGGTGCGCCGCGCGGCCGGGACGGCGGCGGTGACGATCGCGCCGATCGCCGGGAGTGCGGCCGTCGCTGTCAGGAGAGGAAAGGACATGGTGATCAGACCGCCCTCATCAGCAGGGTTGCGGCGATGACCACGGCCGTACCGCCGAACATCGAGACCGCGTAGGAGCGGGCATAGCCGTTCTGCAGCTTGCGCAGTCGGCCGGAGAGCCCGCCGACCGAGGCGGCCGTGCCGTTGACGACGCCGTCGACCAGGGTGTGATCGACGTAGACCAGGGAGCGGGTGAGGTGCTCACCGCCGCGGACCAGGACCACATGGTTGAAGTCGTCCTGGAGGAGGTCGCGGCGGGCGGCCCGGGTGAGCAGCGAGCCGCGCGGGGCGACGACGGGGACGGGCTTGCGCCCGTACTTCAGCCAGGCGATGGCGACACCGATGACGAGCACCACCATGGTGGCGGCGGTGACGGTGGTCGCGCTGACCGGGGCATCGCCGTGGTCGTGTCCGGTGACGGGCTCCAGCCAGTGCATGAACCGGTCGCCGATGGAGAAGAAGCCACCCGCGAAGACCGAACCGAAGGCCAGCACGATCATGGGGATCGTCATCGACTTCGGGGACTCGTGCGGGTGCGGCTCGTGCCCCTCGGCGTCGGGCTGCCAGCGCTTCTCGCCGAAGAACGTCATCAGCATCACCCGCGTCATGTAGAACGCGGTGATCGCGGCGCCCAGCAGGGCGACGGAGCCGAGGATCCAGCCCTCGGTGCCGCCCTTGGCGAAGGCCGCCTCGATGATCTTGTCCTTGGAGAAGAAGCCGGACAGACCGGGGAAGCCGATGATCGCGAGATAGCCGAGGCCGAAGGTGATGAAGGTGACCGGCATGTGCTTCCGCAGGCCGCCGTACTTGCGCATGTCGACCTCGTCGTTCATGCCGTGCATGACCGAACCGGCGCCGAGGAAGAGCCCGGCCTTGAAGAAGCCGTGCGTCACCAGGTGCATGATCGCGAAGACGTAGCCGATGGGGCCGAGGCCCGCGGCCAGGATCATGTAGCCGATCTGGGACATCGTCGACCCGGCGAGGGCCTTCTTGATGTCGTCCTTCGCGCAACCGACGATCGCACCGAACAGGAGCGTGACCGCGCCGACGATGACGACGACCATCTGGGCGTCCGGGGCGGCGTTGAAGATCGCACCGGACCTGACGATGAGATAGACGCCCGCGGTCACCATGGTGGCGGCGTGGATGAGGGCGGAGACCGGGGTCGGGCCCTCCATCGCGTCACCGAGCCAGGACTGCAGCGGCACCTGGGCCGACTTGCCGCAGGCGGCGAGCAGCAGCATCAGGCCGATCGCCGTCAGCTTGCCCTCGCTCGTCCCGCCGGTCGCCTCCAGCACCGGCCCGAAGGCGAAGGTGCCGAAGGTGGTGAACATCAGCATGATGGCGATCGACAGGCCCATGTCGCCGACCCGGTTGACCAGGAAGGCCTTCTTCGCGGCGGTGGCCGCGCTGGGCTTGTGCTGCCAGAAGCCGATGAGCAGGTACGACGCCAGACCGACGCCCTCCCACCCGACGTACAGCAGCAGGTAGTTGTCGGCGATGACCAGCACGAGCATCGCCGCGAGGAACAGGTTCAGATAGCCGAAGAAGCGGCGCCGGCGCTCGTCGTGCTCCATGTAGCCGATGGAGTAGATGTGGATCAGCGTGCCCACACCGGTGATCAGCAGCACGAAGGTCATCGACAGCTGGTCGAGCTGGAAGGCGATGTCCGCCTGGAAGCCCTCGACGGGAATCCAGCTGAACAGGTGCTGGTGCAGGGCCCGGTCCTCGGCCCCCTTGCCCAGCATGTCGAGGAAGAGGACGACTCCCACGACGAAGGAGGCGGCGGCGAGGGCGGTGCCGAGCCAGTGTCCGGCCCGGTCCAGCCGACGGCCGCCGCACAGCAGGACCGCCGCTCCGAGCAGAGGCGCCGCGACGAGCAGCGCAATCAGGTTCTCCACGATTTCCGACCCCTTACAGCTTCATCAGGCTGGCGTCGTCGACCGAGGCCGAGTGGCGGGAGCGGAACAGCGACACGATGATCGCGAGCCCGACGACGACTTCCGCGGCGGCGACGACCATCGTGAAGAACGCGACGATCTGCCCGTCGAGGTTGCCGTGCATCCGGGAGAACGTGACGAACGCGAGGTTGCACGCGTTGAGCATCAGCTCCACACACATGAACACCACGATCGCGTTCCGCCTGATCAGCACCCCGGACGCGCCGATGGTGAACAACAGGGCCGCTAGATAGAGGTAGTTGACCGGATTCACTTGGCGACCTCCTCTTCTTCGTTGTCACGGCCGAGCCGTTCCTCCGAGCGCTGTTCCAGCGCCTTGAGGTCGGCGAGCGCCTCGTGCGACACATCACGGATCTGGCCGCGCTCGCGCAGCGTCCCCATGACGGTGAGCTCGGACGGGGTGCCGTCCGGCAGCAGGCCGGCGATGTCCACCCCGTTGTGCCGGGCGTAGACGCCGGGGGCGGGCAGTGGCGGAAGCTGGCTGCCGCGCACGCGCTCCTCAGACATCTCCCGCTGGGTCTTGGCCCGTTCGGTGCGCTCGCGGTGGGTGAGCACCATCGCACCGACGGTCGCGGTGATCAGCAGGGCGCCGGTGATCTCGAACGCGAAGACGTACTTGGTGAAGATCAGGTTGGCGAGCCCCTCGACGTTTCCGCCGTGCTCGGCGTTGGCGGTGCCGAGCCCGGTGAAGCTGTTCAAGGAGGCGTTGCCGATGCCCGCGATGAGCAGGACGCCGAAGCCGAGTCCGCAGCCCGCGGCCAGCCAGCGCTGCCCCTTGAGGGTTTCCTTCAGCGAGTCCGCGGCCGTGACGCCGACGAGCATGACCACGAAGAGGAACAGCATCATGATCGCGCCGGTGTAGACGACGATCTGGACGACGCCCAGGAAGTACGCGCCGTTGGCGAGGTAGAAGACCGCCAGGACGATCATGGTCGCGGCGAGCGACAGGGCGCTGTGGACGGCCCTCTTCATCAGGACGGTGGACAGCGCGCCGATCACGGCGACGGTGCCCAGTACCCAGAACTGGAAGGCCTCGCCGGTCGAGGTGGTGGAGGCCACTGCGGCCAGGCCACTCATGCGTCCACCTCCTTGTCCTGCCGGGCCTTGTCGCCCTCGGCCCCGTCCTTCTCGCCCTCGCCCTTGGAGACGGCGGTCTGACGCTCCGTACCGGGGGCGGCCTCGGTCACCAGGCCCCGGTAGTAGTCCTGTTCGTCCATGCCCGGGAAGATCGCGTGCGGGCTGTCGACCATGCCTTCCTCCAGCCCCGCGAGCAGCTCGTCCTTGGTGTAGATGAGGCTCTCGCGGGTGGTGTTGGCGAGCTCGAACTCGTTCGTCATCGTCAGCGCCCTGGTCGGGCAGGCCTCGATGCAGAGTCCGCAGAGGATGCAGCGCGCGTAGTTGATCTGGTAGACGCGGCCGTAGCGCTCCCCGGGGGAGTAGCGCTCCTCCTCCTTGTTGTCCGCGCCCTCCACGTAGATGGCGTCGGCCGGACACGCCCAGGCGCACAGCTCGCAGCCGATGCACTTCTCCAGGCCGTCCGGATGACGGTTGAGCTGGTGGCGGCCGTGGAAGCGGGGCGCCGTGACCTTCTGCGTTTCCGGATACTGCTCGGTCAGCCGTTTCTTGAACATGGCCTTGAAGGTCACGCCGAAACCGGCCACAGGATTCTGGAACTTGTCCCCCGAGGACCCTGAGGACCCCGTGGATCCCGTGGGTCCCGAGGACTCGCTCGATCCCCTGGGCTCTGATGACTCAGACACCGTCAGCCTCCTTTCCGTCACTCGAATTTCCGTCACTCTGAGTATCCGGCCCACCACTGACAACGAGCTCCCGCTCCCGTCGTGGACGGCGGCGCGGCACGGTCGGCAGGGTCTGTCCGGGCAGCGGAGGCACCGGGAATCCGCCCGCCATCGGGTCGAACGCGGGCTCCGGTCCGGCCGCCGCCTCCTCGGCCTTGGCCTGGCGGTCCCGGAACATGTCGACGACGAAGGAGATCAGCAGGATCGCGATCACGGCCCCGGCGACGTACAGCACGATCCGGGAGAAGTCGTAGCCCTCGTTGCGCAGCGCGCGGACCGTGGCGACGAGCATCAGCCAGACCACGGAGACCGGGATCAGGACCTTCCAGCCGAGCTTCATCAGCTGGTCGTAGCGGACACGGGGCAGCGTGCCGCGCAGCCAGATGAAGAAGAACAGCAGCAGCTGGACCTTGATGACGAACCAGAGCATCGGCCACCAGCCGTGGTTCGCGCCCTCCCAGAACGTGCTGACCGGGTACGGAGCCCGCCAGCCGCCGAGGAACAGGGTCACGGAGACCGCGGAGACGGTGACCATGTTGACGTACTCGGCGAGCATGAACATCGCGAACTTGATGGACGAGTACTCGGTGTTGAAGCCGCCGACGAGGTCACCCTCGGACTCCGGCATGTCGAACGGGGCGCGGTTCGTCTCGCCCACCATCGTGATGATGTAGATGATGAAGGAGACCGGCAGCAGGATGATGAACCAGCGGTCCTCCTGCGCCTCCACGATCTTCGAGGTCGACATCGACCCGGAGTAGAGGAAGACCGAGGCGAACGCGGCGCCCATCGCGATCTCGTAGCTGATCATCTGCGCGCAGGAACGGAGCCCGCCGAGGAGCGGGTACGTCGATCCGGAGGACCAGCCCGCCAGCACGATGCCGTAGATGCCGACGGAGGCGACCGCGAGGATGTAGAGCATCGCGATCGGCAGGTCGGTCAGCTGCATCGTCGTGCGCTGGCCGAAGATCGAGACCTCGTTGCCGGACGGGCCGAACGGGATCACGGCGATCGCCATGAACGCCGGGATGGCCGCGATGATCGGCGCGAGGACATAGACGACCTTGTCCGCCCGCTTGACGATGACGTCTTCCTTCAGCATCAGCTTGACGCCGTCGGCGAGCGACTGGAGCATCCCCCAGGGCCCGTGCCGGTTCGGCCCGATGCGCAGCTGCATCCAGGCGACGACCTTGCGCTCCCACACGATGGAGAAGAGCACGGTCACCATCAGGAACGCGAAGCAGAAGACCGCCTTGATGACGACGAGCCACCAGGGGTCGGTGCCGAACATCGAGAGATCCTCGGCGGCGAGAACGGCACCGCCCGGTGCCGTCGCGAAGGGAGCGAGGCCAGTCACGCGCGTACCTCCGATGGGACGACGGGAGCACCCGGTGCGGCGGCGGGGCCGATCCGCACCAGGCCGCCGGGGCGTGCGCCGGTGTCACCGGGGATGCCTCGCCCGACGGAGTTCAGCGGCACCCAGACCACCCGGTCCGGCATGTCGGTGACCTTCAGCGGGAGTTCGACGGTGCCGGTGGGGCCGGTGACGGCGAGCAGGTCGCCGTCCTTCACCCCGGACTCGGCAGCGGTGACCGCCGAGAGCCGGGCGACGGCCGCGTGCCGGGTGCCCGCCAGCGCCGTGTCGCCCTCCTGGAGCCGGCCCAGGTCCAGCAGCATCCGGTGGCCCGCGAGGACCGCCTCGCCGTCGCCGGGCCGGGGAAGCGGCAGCGCCGACTCCCGCGGGTCCTCGGCGTGGACGCCCTGCCATCCGCCGAGCCGGTCCAGCTCGCGCCGGACCGACTTCAGGTCCGGCAGCGCGAAGTGCACATCGAGCGCGTCGGCCAGCATGTGCAGGACCCTGGCGTCGCTCGGGCAGAGCGTCCGGGGCATCTGCTCGGGCTTCAGCGCCGCCTCGAACAACCGCGCCCTGCCCTCCCAGTTGAGGAAGGTGCCGGGCTTCTCGGCGACCGCGGCGACCGGGAGGACCACGTCCGCCCGCTCGGTGACCTCGCTGGGCCGCAGCTCCAGCGAGACCAGGAATCCGACCTCGTCCAGGGCCGCGAGGGCACGGGCCGGGTCGGGCAGGTCCGCGACCTCGACCCCGGCGACGAGCAGCGCGGCCAGTTCGCCGGAGGCCGCGGCCGCCACGATCTGGCCGGTGTCGCGGCCGTGGCGGGCGGGGAGTTCGGCGACGCGCCAGAGGGCCGCCACCTCGTCCCTGGCCCGCGGGTCGGTGGCCGGACGGCCGCCGGGCAGCAGGGTCGGGAGCGCGCCCGCCTCCACCGCGCCGCGCTCGCCGGCCCGGCGCGGAATCCACACCAGCGCGGCGCCGGTCGCGGCAGCGGTCCGTACGGCGGCGCTCAGCGCACCGGGTACCCCGGCCAGCCGCTCGCCCACCACGATCACGGAGCCTTCGCCGCGCAGCGCCTCGGCCGCCGTGGCGCCGCCGCCGTCCAGCCCGACGCCGCCCGCGAGCGCGTCCAGCCATTCGGTCTCGGTGCCGGGGGCCGCGGGAAGCAGCGTGCCGCCCGCCTTCACCAGGCCGCGCGAGGCGTGCGAGGCGAGGGCGAAGGTGCGCTGCCCGTGCTTGCGGTTCGCCTTGCGCAGCCGCAGGAAGACGCCGGGGGCCTCCTCCTCGGACTCGAAGCCGACCAGCAGCACCGCCGGGGCCTTCTCCAGGGAGGTGTACGTGACCCCGTCGCCGTCCAGGTCGCGTCCGCGTCCGGCGACCCGGGCGGCCAGGAAGTCGGCCTCCTCGCCGCTGTGGACCCGGGCCCGGAAGTCGATGTCATTGGTGTCGAGGGCGACCCGGGCGAACTTGCTGTACGCGTAGGCGTCCTCGACGGTCAGCCGGCCGCCGGTCAGGACTCCGGTCCTGCCCCGCGCGGCACCGAGCCCGGCCGCCGCGGCGGCCAGCGCCTCGGGCCAGCTCGCCGGTTCCAGCACACCGTCCGCGTTGCGTACGAGCGGAGTGGTGAGCCGGTCGCGCTGCTGCGCGTACCGGAAGCCGAACCGCCCCTTGTCGCAGAGCCATTCCTCGTTGACCTCGGGCTCGTTGGCCGCGAGACGCCGCATGACCTTTCCGCGCCGGTGGTCGGTACGGGTCGCGCAGCCGCCCGCGCAGTGCTCGCACACCGAAGGCGTCGACACCAGGTCGAAGGGACGGGAGCGGAACCGGTACGCCGCCGAGGTCAGCGCGCCGACCGGGCAGATCTGGATGGTGTTGCCGGAGAAGTACGACTCGAAGGGGTCGCCCTGGCCGATGCCGACCTGCTGGAGCGCGCCGCGCTCGATCAGCTCGATCATCGGGTCGCCCGCCACCTGGTTGGAGAACCGGGTGCAGCGCGCGCAGAGCACGCACCGCTCACGGTCCAGCAGCACCTGGGTGGAGATCGGGACGGGCTTTTCGAAGGTGCGCTTCTTGCCGTCGAAGCGGGAGTCGCTGTCGCCGTGCGACATCGCCTGGTTCTGCAGGGGGCACTCGCCGCCCTTGTCGCAGACGGGGCAGTCCAGCGGATGGTTGATCAGCAGCAGTTCCATCACGCCCTTCTGCGCCTTCTCGGCGACGGGCGAGGTGATCTGCGACTTGACGACCATGCCGTCGGTGCAGGTGATGGTGCAGGACGCCATCGGCTTGCGCTGGCCCTCGACCTCGACGATGCACTGCCGGCAGGCGCCGGCCGGGTCGAGGAGCGGATGGTCGCAGAAGCGCGGGATCTCGATGCCGAGGAGTTCGGCGGCCCTGATGACCAGGGTGCCCTTGGGGACGCTGATCTCGATGCCGTCGATGGTCAGCGTGACAAGGTCCTCGGGCGGGAGAGCCGCCTCGCCGCCCCCGGAGGGCGCACTCGTGGTGACTGTCATGCGTTCACCCCCCGGTGAGTGTTCTTGTCGTCGGCCCAGACGGTCGACTTGGCGGGATCGAAGGGGCAGCCCTTGCCCGTGATGTGCTGCTCGTACTCCTCGCGGAAGTACGTGAGCGAGGAGAAGATCGGCGAGGCGGCACCGTCGCCGAGGGCGCAGAAGGACTTGCCGTTGATGTTGTCGGCGATGTCGTTGAGCTTGTCGAGGTCGGACATCCGGCCCTTGCCCGCCTCGATGTCGCGGAGCAACTGGACGAGCCAGTACGTGCCCTCGCGGCAGGGTGTGCACTTGCCGCAGGACTCGTGGGCGTAGAACTCGGTCCACCGGGTGACGGCCCGGACCACGCAGGTCGTCTCGTCGAAGCACTGGAGCGCCTTGGTGCCGAGCATCGATCCGGCGGCGCCGACGCCCTCGTAGTCGAGGGGGACGTCGAGGTGTTCGTCGGTGAACATCGGGGTGGAGGAGCCGCCCGGGGTCCAGAACTTCAGGCGGTGACCGGCCCGGATGCCGCCGCTCATGTCGAGCAGCTGGCGCAGCGTGATGCCGAGCGGGGCCTCGTACTGGCCGGGGCTGGTGACGTGGCCGCTGAGCGAGTACAGCGTGAAGCCCGGGGACTTCTCGCTGCCCATCGACTTGAACCAGTCCTTGCCCTTGTTCAGGATCGCGGGAACCGAGGCGATGGACTCGACGTTGTTCACCACAGTGGGGCAGGCGTACAGACCGGCGACCGCGGGGAAGGGGGGACGCAGCCGGGGCTGGCCACGCCGTCCTTCCAGCGAGTCGAGCAGCGCGGTTTCCTCACCACAGATGTACGCACCGGCACCCGCGTGCACCGTGAGTTCCAGGTCGAGCCCCGAACCCAGGATGTTCGCCCCCAGATAACCCGCCTCATAAGCCTCGCGTACGGCCTCGTGCAGGCGCCGCAGTACGGGGACCACTTCACCGCGCAGGTAGATGAAGGCGTGCGAGGAACGGATCGCGTAACAGGCGATCACCATGCCCTCGATGAGGCTGTGCGGGTTGGCGAAGAGGAGCGGGATGTCCTTGCAGGTCCCGGGCTCCGATTCGTCGGCGTTGACGACGAGGTAGTGCGGCTTGCCGTCGCCCTGCGGGATGAACTGCCACTTCATCCCGGTGGGGAAGCCCGCGCCGCCACGTCCGCGCAGACCGGAGTCCTTGACGTACGCGATGAGGTCGTCGGGCGACATGGCCAGCGCCTTGCGCAGTCCCTGGTAGCCGTCGTGGCGCAGATAGGTGTCCAGCGTCCAGGAGTCCGGCTGGTCCCAGAAGGCGGAGAGTACGGGCGAGAGCAGCTTCTCCGGGCTGGTCCCGTTCTCGTTGATCTCGGCGGCCAAGGTCATCACTCCCCCTCCTCGGTTACCGGACCGGCCGGGTGCTCCGGGTCGGAGGCCGAGGTCTGCTGTGGTGCGTCATGAGAGCTGAGGTGGTCGGACGGTGACGCGTCGTGGGGCTGCGCGTCGTGGGGCGCCGCGTCACGGGGGGTCTCGCCGCGCGGGGAGACCACGCGGGCCCGCGGGACGGCCTCGCCCTTGGCGAGCTTGAGCCCGACCAGCGAGGCGTGTCCCGCGCCGCCGCTCGCCTCGACGGCGCCGGGGCGCTCGTCGGGGAAGCCGGCCAGGATGCGCGAGGTCTCCTTGTACGAGCAGAGCGGGGCGCCGCGGGTGGGTTCGACGGTGCGCCCGGCGATCAGGTCGTCCACGAGTCGGGTCGCGCTCTCGGGCGTCTGGTTGTCGAAGAACTCCCAGTTGACCATCACCACGGGCGCGAAGTCGCAGGCCGCGTTGCACTCGATGTGTTCGAGGGTGACCTTGCCGTCCTCGGTGGTCTCGTCGTTGCCGACACCGAGGTGGTCCTTCAGCCGGTCGAAGATGGCGTCACCGCCCATGACCGCGCACAGCGTGTTGGTGCAGACACCGACCTGGTAGTCGCCGCTCGGCCTGCGCCGGTACATGGTGTAGAAGGTCGCGACGGCGGTGACCTCGGCGGTGGTGAGGCTGAGCAGTTCGGCGCAGAGGGCCATGCCCGTACGGGAGACGAAGCCTTCCTCGGACTGCACCAGGTGGAGCAGCGGCAGCAGCGCGGAGCGGCTGTCGGGGTAGCGGGCGATCACCTCCTTCGCGTCCGCTTCGAGCCGGGCGCGTACGTCGGCCGGGTAGGCGGGGGCGGGGAGCTGCGGCATCCCCAGACTGACCTCTTGGTTTGCGGTCACCGGTCGACGCCTCCCATCACGGGGTCGATGGACGCGACGGCGACGATCACATCGGCGACCTGGCCGCCCTCGCACATCGCCGCCATGGCTTGCAGATTGGTGAAGGACGGGTCGCGGAAGTGGACCCGGTAGGGGCGGGTGCCGCCGTCCGAGACGACATGCACGCCGAGTTCGCCCTTGGGCGACTCGACCGCGGTGTACGCCTGCCCGGCCGGGACCCGGAAGCCCTCGGTCACCAGCTTGAAGTGGTGGATCAGGGCCTCCATGGAGGTGCCCATGATCTTCTTGATGTGGTCGAGCGAGTTGCCGAGTCCGTCCGGTCCGAGCGCGAGCTGCGCGGGCCAGGCGATCTTCTTGTCGGCGACCATGACCGGGCCCGGCTCCAGCCGCTCCAGGCACTGTTCGACGATCCTGAGCGACTGCCGCATCTCCTCCAGACGGATGAGGAAGCGGCCGTAGGAGTCGCAGGTGTCCGCGGTGGGCACGTCGAACTCGTAGTTCTCGTAGCCGCAGTACGGGTCGGTCTTGCGCAGGTCGTGCGGGAGCCCTGCGGAGCGCAGGACCGGTCCGGTGGCGCCGAGCGCCATGCAGCCGGTGAGGTCGAGGTAACCGACGTCCTGCATACGGGCCTTGAAGATGGGGTTGCCGGTGGCGAGCTTGTCGTACTCCGGCAGGTTCTTCTTCATGGTCTTGATGAACTCGCGCAGCTGGTCGACCGCGCCCGGGGGCAGGTCCTGGGCGAGGCCGCCGGGACGGACGAACGCGTGGTTCATCCGGAGGCCGGTGATCAGCTCGAAGAGGTCGAGAACCAGTTCACGATCGCGGAAGCCGTAGATCATGATCGTGGTCGCGCCGAGCTCCATACCGCCGGTGGCGATGCAGACCAGGTGCGAGGAGATCCGGTTGAGCTCCATGAGCAGGACGCGCAGGACCGTGGCCCGGTTGGGGATCTGGTCCTCGATGCCGAGGAGCTTCTCGACGCCCAGGCAGTACGCCGTCTCGTTGAAGAACGGCGTCAGATAGTCCATGCGCGTGACGAACGTGGTGCCCTGGGTCCAGTTCCGGAATTCGAGGTTCTTCTCGATGCCGGTGTGGAGGTAGCCGATACCGCAGCGGGCCTCGGTGACGGTCTCGCCGTCGATCTCCAGGATCAGCCGCAGCACGCCGTGCGTGGACGGGTGCTGGGGACCCATGTTGACGATGATGCGCTCGTCGTCGGACTTGAGGGCCGACTCGACGACTTCGTCCCAGTCGCCGCCGGTGACTGTATATACAGTCCCCTCGGTCGTGGCCCTGGGTGTCGCGTGGGGAGTAGTCATCAGGAGTACGACCTCCGCTGGTCCGGAGCCGGGATCTGGGCGCCCTTGTACTCGACGGCGATGCCGCCGAGCGGATAGTCCTTGCGCTGCGGGAAGCCCTGCCAGTCGTCCGGCATCATGATCCGGGTGAGGGCGGGGTGCCCGTCGAAGATGAGGCCGAAGAAGTCGTAGGTCTCGCGCTCGTGCCAGTCGTTGGTCGGATAGACCTCGACGAGGGACGGGACGTGCGGGTCGCTGTCCGGGGCGGACACCTCCAGCCGGATGAGCCGGCCGTGGGTGAGGGACCGCAGGTGGTAGACGGCGTGCAGTTCGCGGCCCTTGTCGCCCAGGAAGTGGACGCCGCTGACTCCCGTACAGAGCTCGAAGCGCAGCGCCGGGTCGTCGCGCAGGGTGCGGGCGACCTGGAGCAGATGCTCGCGGGCGATGTGGAAGGTGAGTTCGCCGCGGTCGACGACGGTCTTCTCGATGGCGTTCTCGGGAAGCAGGTCCTGTTCCTCCAGGGCCCCTTCGAGTTCGTCGGCCACTTCGTCGAACCAGCCGCCGTACGGGCGGGAGGTGGCGCCCGGCAGGGTCACCGTGCGTACGAGACCGCCGTAGCCGGTGGTGTCGCCACCGTTGTCGGCGCCGAACATGCCCTTGCGTACGCGGATGACCTCGGCCTGCTCGCGCGGTGCGGGGACTCCGTTGCCGGTCCGCTCGTCGCCGTTCGCGTTGTCGGTCACCGCAGCAGCCCCTTCATCTCGATCAGGGGGAGCGCCTTGAGGGCCGCCTCCTCCGCCTCGCGGGCGGCCTCCTCGGCGTTGACCCCGAGCTTGGAGCCCTGGATCTTCTGGTGGAGCTTGAGAATGGCGTCGATCAGCATCTCGGGGCGCGGCGGGCACCCCGGCAAATAGATATCAACCGGGACAATGTGATCAACACCCTGCACAATGGCGTAATTGTTGAACATCCCGCCCGATGATGCGCAAACCCCCATGGAGATCACCCACTTCGGGTTCGGCATCTGGTCATAGACCTGCCGCAGGACGGGCGCCATCTTCTGGCTGACCCGTCCCGCGACAATCATCAGATCGGCCTGCCGCGGCGATCCGCGGAAGACCTCCATCCCGAAACGGGCCAGGTCGTAGCGCCCCGCGCCGGTCGTCATCATCTCGATGGCGCAGCAGGCGAGGCCGAAGGTGGCCGGGAAGACGGAGGACTTCCGCACCCAGCCGGCGGCCTGCTCGACAGTGGTCAGCACAAAGCCGCTAGGCAGCTTCTCTTCGAGTCCCATGTGTGCCCCTCAGCCCCTCAGTCCCATTCCAGGCCGCCCCGGCGCCACACATACGCGTAGGCGACGAAGACGGTGAGCACGAAGAGCAGCATCTCCACGAGCCCGAAGATCCCCAGGGCGTCGAAGGTGACCGCCCAGGGATAGAGGAAGACGATCTCGATGTCGAAGACGATGAAAAGCATCGCCGTCAGGTAGTACTTGATCGGGAAGCGGCCGCCACCGGCCGGAGTCGGGGTGGGTTCGATACCGCATTCGTACGCTTCGAGCCGTGCTCGGTTGTACCGCTTGGGGCCGATAAGCGTGGCCATGACCACGGAGAAGATCGCAAACCCCGCCCCGAGGGCGCCGAGCACGAGGATGGGCGCGTAGGCATTCACGCTCCTCGCTCCTTCCAGTCGTCCTTGACCGTTGGACCGCATCGGGCGAACCGGCTCGCCACCTCACCAAGATCGTGCACATGTGAGGCAGTTCACAAGCCCGACTGCCCCGCATCCTATGCCTGCCATCCTGTGATCTGCGACACGGGGTACAACAACGCCTTTGTGATCTCCACCACCTGACGAAGGATCATGAAGTCGGATGAGCGGTGATCTTCGTACGCGAAGCGGCCGAGTGATCACGAGACGTGACATTCGATGGTGTTACCGCTGGTCAAAGCAGTGCCGCGCTATCAATGGACAGCCCCTACAAGCAAATTGGCGATGGACGGATCTGGGTGATATAGGCACCGGCCCCGCCCGGCGCTCACCCGGAAGGGGGGATCACGGGGAGTCATATGGACATGTGCACGCATTCACGATCTTCCGGGCGGCCGTCCCACGCCGACCGGGCACCCACTCGCCATCCACCGGTGAGGGGCGCCGCCGGGCGACGACCACCCCCGAACCAAGCGGACATGACGCACCAATAGGCCATCTCACCCCAGGGGTCCGATCCAGCCACTTCGGCACTCGTGGCGCGTCCGCGTGGTTGCCCATCGAGTCCGAGTCATGCTGTGACCTGCGCCACAGTGGGCCCGCTCCCCATACAGCGGGCTTGGCCATCGGTGTGAACGGATGGTAAGCGCCGGGCAATTCGGGCGTATTGCCGAAAGTCAATGATCACAGCCCTGATTGCGCATGCCCGTTTTGCCCGTTACGGCGTCAATAAGGGCGCCCAGAAAGCGGATTCACAGATTCCGAACGTAACTGTGTCGCAACACACGTTTCTTGATGGGACCCCTACAGCCCTGATAGCGCTAGTACTCATGTCCCTCACCGCTCACATACCCAGCCACCGGAAGCCCCGCCAGAGTGCCTCGAAGACGGCGCTGCGGGCCGGAGTTGCCGGTGGCGTCCTCAGCACCATCGCGGTCGCAGGCGCCGCGGGCCCGGCCCAGGCCGAGCCGGTGACCCAGACCATCGAGATGCCCACCATCACCTCCGGGCTCTCCACGACCGTCGCCGCTTCCGCACAGGCCACGCAGCAGGTCGCCCTCGACCTGGAGACGCAGGCCAACGAGGACGCCGCGGCCGAGAGCGCCGCGAAGAAGGCCAAGAAGGCCAAGGCCGAGGCCGTACGCAAGGCAGAGGCCAAGAAGAAGAAGGCCGAGGCAGCCGCCAAGGCCAAGGCGGAGGCCGCCGAGCGCGCTTCCCGTACCGCCGAGCGCACGACGCTCAGCGCCTCCACTGGCTCCTCCGCGTCCTCCTCCTCCTCGCCCTCGTACTCCTCGTCGAGCGCCACCGGCTCCGCAGCCGCCGTGGTCGCCTTCGCCAAGGCCCAGGTCGGCGACGCGTACGTGCCCGGCGGCACCGGCCCCAACTCGTGGGACTGCTCGGGCCTCGTCCAGGCCGCGTTCCGGTCGGTCAACATCGACCTGCCGCGCGTCTCGCAGAGCCAGTCGACGGCCGGCACCCAGGTCTCGCTGAGCAACCTCCAGCCGGGCGACATCCTGTACTGGGGCAGCGCGGGCAGCGCGTACCACGTCGCGATCTACATCGGCGGCGGCCAGTTCGTCGGCGCGCAGAACTCCAACACCGGTACGGTGCAGCGCTCCATGGACTACGACATGCCGACCGGCGCGGTCCGCGTTCTCTGATTCACAAGCGTTCGCCACTCCTCGGCGTTCTCTGATTCACAAGCGTTCGCCGCTCCTCGGGCGTTCTCCGATGCACGGGCGTTCCGGCACGGGCATCACCCGACGCCGCCGGACACGCTGAAGGGCCGTCGCTCCCCCGCTCGGGAGCGACGGCCCTTCGCCGTGTCCGGGACGGGCCCGCCGCCCCCGGTGCTCATGCCTCGTGCAGCGACCTGTCCGCCGGCCCCGTGGTGAAGCCGGTGAAGCGGACCTCAAGGCCCGCGCGCTGCGGCGAGCAGCAGAACGGGCCGGCCAGCGCCGCCGCCCCGGGGTCCAGCGGGGCAAGCCTGACCATCCGCCAGGGCCCGTCCTCGCACCGCGCCCGCACGGTGAGCGCGTCACCGGCACGGCTGGCCCGTACGGTCACCCGCCGCCCGGTCCAGTCGGGGACGGGCGCCATCGACCAGTCCGAGACCTCGCGGGTGACCACGGCCCCCAGATGCGGGACCCCGTCGGTCAGTTCGATCCCGGCCTTGATCCAGTTCCGTTCGTCCACCCGGACCATGACCCCCGCCTGGTCGTACAGGGTGTCGAAGTCCGCCACGAACGTCACCTCGACGGCCGATCCGTCGGGCAGGTCCGTGAGAAGGGCGTGCCCGTCGTCGTGCACGAAGCCATAACTGGTGGTGCGCCAGAAATCGCCGCGGTCCCGGGTGGTCACGAACAGGTCCGCGCCCCGGTCGACGGACGCCTGCGGCGGGTTGAGCCAGTGGGCCCGCGCCC
This sequence comes from Streptomyces sp. TSRI0281, assembly GCF_001905125.1. GTDB lineage: Bacteria > Actinomycetota > Actinomycetes > Streptomycetales > Streptomycetaceae > Streptomyces. The sequence continues at coordinate 864,852 of NZ_LWLE01000001.1, forward strand.
GGTCGACCGTCTGCTGTCCGTTCATCGGCTCCCCTTGATCGTCGGCCCCCGATCGTACGAGGCGGGACCCGTCACCCCCACGCCGGCTGTCTCACCCCCGTACCGACTCACCCGCGTACCGACGCACCCCATGTCCTCGCAGGTCAGCGGGGGTGGGACATTCCGCTGTTCCAGGGCTCCCCGCATCCGTTGTACCCCGCCCCACGTCCGTGCCATATCTGTCCCGGCGCCGCAGCCCGAGGGGGGCGCCCGCCCGCACCGGGACATCCGGCGCGGGCACAGGCGGGCAACAGGGGAGAGACCGTGCAGAAGAAGTTGAAGGCACTCGCCGTCGCGACCAGCAGCGCCGCGCTGGCGTTCGGCGGATTCACCGGCGTCGCCACCGCCGCGCCGCAGGGCGATGTGAGCGTGCAGGTGACGTGCTACGGCGGGGCGAAGTCCTACAGCAAGGCGGCCGGCCGGCACACGACCGCCGTCTTCAAGACGTCGACCCGGTGCGCGGACATCGACATCAAGACCAACACCACCCGTTCCGTCAAGGTGTGCTTCAAGCTGAGCAGCGGCTCGTTCGACTGCCAGTCCTCCTACAAGTCCGCGACGGCCAACGCGTGGAAGGTCATCGCGACCGACATCCAGGACAACCAGGAGTTCGTCTTCTACTTCGAGAGCACCGCCGCCACCGGTTCGTACGCCGCCTGAGCCGGCGGCACCCGAGCCACGGAGCACCGGTAGCGCTGTCCCGGGCCACGGTCCTGCACACCCTCACCCCGGCGGGCGCGGTCCTGCTCGGCTCGTCGGACCGGGAGGCCCGCCGGAACCTGTCCTCCGGCTGACCCGTACGCACCCCACACAAAAAAGCCCCGGACGAATTGGCGTCCGAGGCTTGATCCTGCGTATATTCAATCCTTCATGTCTTTGCGGGAAAGGACATGAAGAAGAACTCTTCTTCCAGAAACATATCGCGTCAGGAGTCGAATTGTCAACCGAGGAAATGCGACAGGAACAGCAATTCATCACCGACCTCTATGCCCGGCTCGATCAGCTCAGGGAGCTGGCCGAGGAGTCGGTGCGCGACGCGCTCGTGCAGGTCGGGACCGGTTTCCAGGCCCGGCTGGAGCGGGATGTGCTGGTGGCGGAGCAGTCCGGGCTGCTCAGTGCGCTCCACTCGGGAGAGAACGGTCTCTGTTTCGGGCGCATCGACTTCCGGGACGGCCGGGCGCACCACATCGGGCGTATCGGAATTCGGCAGGACGATCCCTCCCGTACGCCCCTGGTGATCGACTGGCGGGCGGACGTGGCACGTCCCTTCTATCTGGCGACCGGTCATTCCCCGATGGGCCTGCGGCGCAGGCGGCACATCACCACCGAGGGGCGCACCGTCACCGCGCTCCACGACGAGCTGATGGACCTCGGAGACCCCACCCGCACCGGCCACGAGGGCACGGACGCCGATGAGGTCCTGCTGGCCGCACTGGACGCGGCCCGCACGGGGCGGATGCACGACATCGTCCGGACCATCCAGGCCGAGCAGGACCGCATCATCCGGGCGCCCCACCAGGGCGTCATGGTCGTCGAGGGCGGCCCCGGCACCGGCAAGACCGTCGTCGCGCTGCACCGGGCGGCGTTCCTGCTGTACGAGCACCGGGAACTGCTGGCCCGTCGCGCCGTGCTGATCGTCGGCCCGAACCCGGCCTTCCTGAGCTACATCGGCGACGTACTGCCGTCCCTGGGCGAGACCGGTGTGCTGCTGGCCACCCTCGGCGAGCTCTTCCCCGGTGTGCGCGCCACCGGCACCGACAGTCCGGCCGCCGCCGAGGTCAAGGGGCGCGCCGCGATGGCCGATGTGCTGGCGAAGGCGCTGCGGGAGAGGCAGACCGTGCCCGAGCGGGCGACGGAGATCGACCACGACGGTTACGGGACGCTCCAGCTGGACCGGGCCATGGCCGAGGACGCCCGGTGGCGGGCGCGCGAGAGCGGGCTGCCGCACAACCTGGCCAGACCCGTCTTCGCGTTCCACATCATCGACGCGCTCACGGCGCAGCTGACCGAACGGATCGGTGCCGACCCGTTCGGCGGGCCCAATCTCCTGGGGCCCGACGACCTCGCCCAGATGGGCAAGGAGATCGCGATGAGCCGGGAGGTCCACGCGGCCGTCGACGAGCTGTGGCCGCAGCTCACCCCGCAGGAGCTCGTCGCGGAGTTCCTGGCCGACCCGGTCCACCTCGACGACGGGCCTGCCGGGCTGATCCGGCGGCAGCGCGGGGAGTGGACCGAGGCCGACGTACCGCTTCTGGACGAGGCCGCCGAGCTGCTGGGCGAGGACGACAGTGCGGCCCGTGCCGCTGCCGAGGCCGAGCGCCAGGAGCGGATCGCCTACGCCCAGGGCGTGCTGGAGCTGTCCGCGGGCTCGGAGACGTACGAGTTCGAGGACGAGGAGTCGGAGATCCTCGCGGCGCACAACATCATCGACGCCGAACGGATGGCCGAGCGCCATGAGGAGGCCGACCTGCGCAGCGCGGCCGAGCGGGCGGCGGCCGACCGGACCTGGGCGTTCGGCCACATCGTCGTGGACGAGGCGCAGGAACTGTCCGCGATGGCCTGGCGGCTGCTGATGCGGCGCATTCCGACGCGCTCGATGACGCTCGTCGGGGACCCGGCACAGACCGCCGACGCGGCGGGCCTCGGCTCCTGGGAACGCATCCTGGAACCGTACGTGGGCGACCGCTGGGAGCACGTACGGCTGGGGGTCAACTACCGGACGCCCGCCGAGATCATGGAGGTGGCGGCCGGATTCCTGCGGGCGCACGACCCGTCGTTCGAGCCGCCCGGCTCGGTGCGGTCGACCGGAGTGCGGCCCTGGGCACTGCGGGCCACCGCGGACGGCCTGGCCAACGCGGTGGCACGGGAGGCCGCGGCGGCACGGGACGGCGGACGGGTCGCGGTCGTCGCCCCGCCTGCGCTGCACGCGTCGCTCCTCGCGGAGCTGCCGGACGCGGGTCACGGGCCCGCGCCCGACCTCACCCGGGACGTGGTGCTGCTGGACGCGCGGCAGGCGAAGGGGCTGGAGTTCGACACGGTGCTGGTGGTGGAACCGGCCGCGTACCAAGTGAGTGATCTGTACGTCGCGCTGACCCGCGCCACCCAGCGCCTCGGGGTACTGCACACCGTCGATCTGCCCGAGGCGCTCGGCGGACTGGAGGAGGCGGGGGCTGCCGGCCGGTCGTCCGGCTGACAGCCCCGGCGGTCACTCCGGCAGCCGGTCCATCAGCCAGGTGCACAGCTCCTCGGTGATGGCGGTGTGTCCGGTGGTCTCCGAGGAGCACAGGAACTCGTCGAGTTCGCTCTCCTCCGGAGACATCCGGTCGATGCTCGCGTACAGGTCCTCCGGCTGGTCGAGGTCACGGACGGCGACCGCGCTGACGGACGGGACGAAGCAGACGTCGGGGTGGCGCAGGTCCACGGTCGCGCCGAACTTCTTCAGCATGTCGCCGAGGATCCTGTACGAGGCCAGTGAGCCGCCCGGTGCTCCGTCGAGCGCCGGGAAGCCGCTGGTCCTGATCGTCTTCTCGCCCTTCGGGAAGAGGCGCTTCAACTCGGCGACGATCACCTCGTGGCCCTCGGCCTGGGTGAAGAACGTGGTGCCCGGGTAGACCAGCTTCCCGGTGCTCGCCAGGGCCACCTGGCCGGGCGGGACATCGAGGCCCGTGCCGTCGCCCCGGCCGTTGGCCACGCCGAGCTTGAGCGGAATCATCGGCCACCCGCCGACCTCCCGCAGCGCGCCCAGGAACTTCTCGCGCTCCGGGTCGGTCCGGACCGTGCCGCTCTCATTGTCGTAGTGCCGCCACAGCATCTGCCGCGCGGCCGAACTGTTCATCTGCCGGGCGAAGTTGTTGGCGACCGGGATGAAGTGCGCGAACGCCTGGAGCCCGATCGGGATGACGGCACCGCGGTGAGGACTGTCGTAGGAGAAGTAGAGCCCCGCGCGGTGGTCGATGCGCTCGTATTCCATCCTGGCGAGCGCATAGCGGGTGACGATGCCGCCCATGCTGAAGCCGCCGACTACGAGGCGGGCGTCGCCCAGCTGCTCAGCACTTGTTCGGAGAACGGCCGCGATGACCGCCTGGGCGTTGTCCAGGATCGAGGCACCGCGATCGTCATAGCCGAGCAGGATGACGTCCCTGCCCCGCCGCCGCAGTTCGGTGAGGAAGGGGAAGTCCCCGTCCAGGCCCTGGTAGAGCGCGTCGAGGTCGCTCTTGCCCAGGTTGAACCCGTCGGCCATGAGCACCGGCCGCTGGATGCCCCTGTTGCCCTCGCCGTAGTAGACGTGGGCGAAGCCATGGGGCAGGTCCCACTCCTCGTCCGGCCGCGGAACCTGCACCTCGGTCGTGCGCGCGGCGCCCGGTGAACCGGCAAGAGTGAACTCGCCGATGCTCTGCTCCGCCGTCTCGCCCTGCTGTCCGGACAAAGTGTCGCTCCTTCGTCTGCGCCCATGCCGCAGCGACCCGAAGGACTCGGGCCCGGTGACCGCGGAGGGGTGCGAAGACCGGCACATCATGGCCATACGTACGGCGCCCGGATGCGCGATCGCCGCGCCACGTCACCCCTCCAGGTAGGAATCCGGCACGGTGTGTTTATCTCGCCGGAATGTGGGCTTGGCGCGTCTCTTTCGGTCGGGAAACGGCCCCGATCGGCCGCCCGCACGGACAGGGCCCGGCGAGAGGGTCCGGGGCCGTTCCGGCGCTACCTCCGGGAGCATCGCGATCACGCCATTCCTCGGCCCACCCCCTGTTCGAATCCGTCACGCCCCCGGCCCGACCAGGACGAACCAGACCGTCTTGGCGTGCGCCGCGCTCCCGCCGTGGGTCGTGGTCCCCCACCGCCCGGCCAGGCTGTCCACGATGAGAAGCCCCCGGCCGCGCTCCGCGTGCGGATCGGTACCCGGCCTCGGCAGCGGGCATGGCTCGTCGTCGGTCACGTAGACCATGACCTGCCGCCGGTTCACCGTCACATCCACCCGGATCTGCACCGACCGCGTGTGGCAGTGCGCGTTGGACACCACCTCGCTCACACACAACCGGGCGTCGTCCGCGAGCCCGCGATGCGCGGTGGTACGCAGCACGGCGCCCACGAAGTCCCGCGCGATCCGGGGTGCGGTGGGGGTGTTCGGTGCGATGAGCCGATAACGCTCGCCGCGTTGGGGGAGGTACGGGGTGGGGGGAGGTGGAGCGGTTACGGAGGTCATGACGAGGTCTCCCTACGTGAGCGGGTCTCCGAGATGGCGTCAACTCGCGTGCGGGTGGCTGCACTTCTGCGCACGGTGCGAGTTGCGCGACAGGACTGGACGCCAGGGCACAACCTTGGGACGGCGCAACAGTGGGACGGTCGTAGCACCCATACGGGTGGACCAGTGACACAGTTGGGCGGCACACTCGTACCGCACGAAGGGGAGGCCGATGCCGCCAAGGAGCTATCCGACCGCCAGGCAGAAGCGGTTGGGCGCGGAGCTTCGCAAGTTGCGCGAGCGCGCCGGCATGTCCGGAAGCGAGGCTGCCGCATTTCTGGGCGGCGAACGCGCCCAGATCAGCCACATCGAATCCGGTCGCTACGGCGTGAGTGATCAGCGGGTCCGTCGGCTCGCCGCGCACTACTCAGCCGGCGACAAGCACTTGGTCGACGCGCTGGCGAGCATGGCCGAGGAACGCACCAAGGGGTGGTGGGACGACTATCGCGGGATACTCTCACCGGGATTTCTGGACCTGGCCGAACTGGAGCACCGCGCAACGTACATTCGCGCAATCGAAATGCTGTATGTGCCAGGCGTATTTCAGACGGAAGCGTACGCACGAGACCTCATTCGAGGCGGGGTTTCCGACCTCCCGACCGTCGAACTGAACGCCCGCGTCGAACACCGCACGAGGCGTCGCGACATCTTCGACCGGCCCGTTCCCACTCCGTTCGAGGCGTTCATCCACGAGGCCGCCCTGCGTATGCGGTACTGCGATGCCAGCACGATGCGGGAACAGCTCGACTTCCTGCGCAAAGTATCCGTCTGGCCTTCCGTGACCATCCGCATCATTCCGTTCGAAGCCCAGATCACCAGCTCGGTGCACTCGATGCTGTACGCCGGAGCCAGCATTCCCGCACTCGACACAGTTCAGATCGACAGCTCCTTCAACTCGGGGTTCCTGGACGCCGAAGCTCAACTGGCCAGGTACCGCGCACTACTCGATTCTGTCGAGTCGATCTCACTCGGCACGGAGGAATCGGACCAATTCATCCAACGCATCGCACAGGAAATGTGAGCTAACGGGCATGACAGAGGCAATCAACTGGCAGAAATCCTCCTTCTCGGGACCGGACGACAACCAGAGCTGTATCGAGTTGGCCCCCGTCGACGGCGCGATCAAGATGCGCGAGAGCGATGACCCCGACGTGATCGTCACGACGAGCGTCACCAAGCTCCGCGCCTTCGTCCTGGGCGTCAAGGCCGGCGAGTTCGACCACCTGATCTGACCAACTACCGCGAAAGCCCTCCACCCGAACTGACAGGTGGAGGGCTTTCCGCATGTTGCGGCACAACTTAGGGACGTCCCACTGTTGCGCCTGACGATCAGGTGACGCTACGGTCACCGTACGTCGCCGCAGCGACCAGGCGCACAGCCCGGCCGCACTCGCGCAGCGACGTAACTTCCCCTTGCCCGCAGTTGCATTGAGTTGCGGGCACACCCAAAGCCGCCCCCGCCCCGCTGTTCGTCACACAACCCCGGGGCGGGGGCTCTCCGGTACCGCACCGCACCAACCCCACACGCTGCGATCGGACGGTCGACCATGCGTACGCCACCACACACCCCGCCCGTCGAGGCCCGCGTCGAACACGGCTTCCGGTTCGAAGTGCTCCGGTACGTGACGTGTGCCGAGTGGCGGGTTCGGCTCGTCCGATTGCCCTCGAAAACCCCCGCGCATTGCGCAGACTGTGAAGTCCAACCACAGCAACAGCGACGGGAATTGTGCGCATGAGCCCCACGATCATCACGGAGCACCCCGGCTGGCACGAGACCTCGGCCGGCGAGCCCGTACGCGTCGTCGAGCACCAAGGCGCCGCATGGCTCGCCCACGGGGAGAGCGACCCCGGGCACCTGCGGCTGCTTCGCCTCGGCACCGGGACCGGGGAGCAGCCCCCCGTCGCCTACACGTCCGCGGTCGACCTGCCCACGCCCTCCGAGGGGACGCCGCTCCTCAACGAGTTGATGTCTCTCGGCACGGTGGCGCGGCTTAAAAACCCTTCACTCTGGGACGCGATCACGACCGCCCTGCTCCGGCAGGTGGTGACCGCCGCGCAGGCACGGAAGCGTCACCGTGCCTTCTACGCCGCTTACGGCCGAACGTTCGACACCCCGGCCGGCCCGCTCCCCCTGGCCCCCACCGCCGAGATCGTGCTCGACCTCTCCGACGAGGGATTCGCCGCGGTCGGCGCCAAGTTCAACGCCAAGGGCCTGCGGGCCGCCGCGACCGCCTACCTCAATCGCGGCGACCACTGGTCCACCCTCGACCCCGAGAGTCTCGTCAAAGAACTCGTCGAGGTCCCGTACATCGGTCCATGGACCGCCGCGGCAGCAGCCGCAGACTTCACCGGCGACCACTCGGTCTACCCGCACGGCGACCTCGCCGTGCGGACATGGGCCGGCCGAGCCGCCCCCGGCCTCGCCCTGCCGAGCGCCGAGCGCGAGTTCGAGGCCTTGTGGCGCCGTTGGGCGCCCGCCCGCACCAACCTTCACGCCTTGACCCTGTTCACTCTCACTTGGGGGAGCCATGCCCGTATTACCGGCACAGGAGGAACACCGCACCACCCCTGATCGGATCGCCGGCGCCGACCCGAACCGCGCCCTCGACGCCCTGTTCGTCAACGCTCCGTTGCGCGACTACGGCCTGCGACCCCGGACGAACGACTACACTCTGCCCGTCCTCGGCATGGCCTACATCGCCACCTACGCACAGGAAGTCGGCGGATTCAACGTTGGCGTACTGGACGCCGAAGCACACGGTCTCGGCGTCGAGGAAACCGCCCGCATCGTCAACAGCGTCCGCCCCCGATGGGTCGGCATGAACCTGCTCGCCCCCACCTACGAGATGTCAGCCCGGATCGCCGCCGCCCTCGACCCCGGCATCGCCGTCATGGTGGGCGGGCACCACGCCCGCGCCATGCCCGCCCGCATCCTCGACGACCCCCGTATGCGCAACCTGCGAGCCCTCATTATCGGGGAGGGCGAGACCCGCGTCGCCTCGCTCCTCGCCGACGAGCGCCGCCGTGCGGAACTCCCCGGAGTCATGTGGCGCGACCGGCTGCTTGGCACCCATGGCGCCGGCATCGCGCACGGCAATACCGCACAGTGGCTCGGCCCGGACATCGACGCGCTTCCCCTCGTGAACCGCGCGTTCCTGCCGCAAGACCCTTACATCGCCGAGGACGGCCGCACCGAGGCGAACATCGTCGGTTCACGTGGGTGCCCGTACGACTGCGGGTTCTGTGGCGCCGCGGTCTCGGCGAACCCTGATGTCAAGATCAGGGCCCGGTCGCCCGAGGGGATCGTTGCCGAGCTCGACCACCTGCACGCCGCCTACGGAACGACCGCGTACCGGTTCGTCGACGATCTCTTTCTCGGCGCCAAACGGGTGATCGTGCCGCAGATGGAAGCCTTCACCCGCCACGGAATCGGCGACCGTTACGTGTGGGATGCCACGGGCCGGATCAACGTGTTTTCCCACCTCGACAACGCCATGCACACGATCCTCAGGGCGAACGGGCTGCGCGAGGTGGCGCTCGGCATCGAGTCCGGAAGCGACCGTGTTCTCGTCGGCATGGACAAGCGGATCACAGCCGAGATGACCGAGAACGTGACCGACCGGCTGCTCTCGCACGGCATCAACGTCAAGGGCTATTTCATCCTTGGCTACCCCGGGGAAAGGCAGGAGGACCTCGACGCGACCGTGCGCCACATCCACAACCTGTGGGCACTCGCCGACCGGCACCCCGGAAAGTTCCGGGCGAGCGTCTTCGAGTTCCGTCCTTACCCCGGTACCCCCGTATGGGACACACTCATCAAGGCCGGACACCACCCCGACGCGCTGCTCGCCTACTCCGACGTAGACCTCACCGCGGAGGGAGCCGACGAGTCCATGCGCACCCGCGACGAGTTCAATTTCTCCGTCGGCATCACGTTCGGAACCGTGCCCCTTCCCAAGCTGCGCGCCACCCTCGCCATGCTCACCCGCGAGCAGCACGCCCGAAACCACATGGGGACCGCCGCATGACCACGCCCGGCACGTTCGTCACCCTCGACGGCCCCGGCGCCGTTGGGAAGTCCACCACCCTCGAAGAGCTCGACCGCCTGCTGCGCCAGGAGGGCCGACTCGTCTACCGGACGTGCGAGCCGACCCACAGCGCCCTCGGCCAGTTCACCCGCGCGAGCGCCGCGTTCCTCGACGGACACGCCCTTGCCTGCCTCGTCGCCGCGAACCGGTACGAGCACATCGAGAACGAGCTGCGTCCCATGCGCGACGCCGGGTTCACCGTCATAAGCGACCGCTACCTCGCCTCGTCGCTCGTGCTCCAGCGCCTCGACGGCGTCGCCGAGCAGTTCGTGCTCGACCTGAACCGCAGGATCATGCTGCCCACCCTCGCCGTGATCCTCACCGCCGAGCCGAGCGTGATCGCCGCCCGACTCGCCGACCGCGGAGTACGCCACCGCTTCCACCACGACCCGGATGCCCCCCGCCGCGAGGTCGAGCTGTACGCCGAGGCAGCAGAGACCCTCATGACCCTGGGCATACAGGTACTCGTCATCGACTCCACCACGACCGCACCAACGGACGTAGCGCGCCGAATCGCCGACGCACTGCCGACGGGCGGGAGTAGCGTCCACAGCAATCCCAGCAGACCCGACGACCACACGGTGAACCCATGAGCCCCACACTCGCAGTCCCCGTAATCGACACGCACGTGATCCTGCGCAACGGCGACATGATCCTGCTGTCGCAGCGCGGAGGACCGTACGGCCACGGACGGTGGCACGCTCCCTCCGGCAAGCTGGACCACGGCGAGCCGCTCAGGGCCGGCGCCGCCCGCGAGCTGCGCGAGGAAACCGGGATCGAGGTCGACCCCGATCACCTGCAACTCGTGCACACCGTCCACCACAAGCAGAGCGAGCAGATCGAGCGCATCGGCATGTTCTTCCTCGCAACCAACTGGACGGGCGAGCCGGTCAACCGCGAGCCCGAGAAGTGCCTCGCCCTGACGTGGTTCCCGATCGATGCCCTGCCCGAGGACATCATCGAGTATCCCGCCGCCGGCCTGTACGGCTACCTCAAGGGCGCCGAGACACTCGCCGAGCACGGTTGGTCATAGGCTCCACCCGACCCCCTCCGCCCGTCGGTGCCCCCATGGCCGGCGGGCGGAGTCATTCCCACAGTCGTACCCGCAACGAAGGGGAGCACCAATGCCGCCTTCGGGACGTGCGGGCCCGCGTACTCGGCCGACCCCGAGCGAGACGGTGCGGCCCTCCACCGGGCCTGCCGGGACGACCGGACACCCGCCCTGCCGGTTAAAGGGCGGTCCGAGATGTTTGTTCTATTCCGTATGAGATTCTTCGCGGGGAGCTGGGTCGGCATACGGCCGCGCCCGGCGGGGCGGGGTGCCTTCCTCGCCGCCAGGCGAAAGGGAGACTCGGTGCGGGACGCGACGGACTCGATACGCGACGGCCAACCGGGGCGCAGGCTGTCCTGGCCGTGGTTCCTGGTGGTGGTCGTCGTGTACGCGGGCATCATCCAGGGTCTGGGACTCCTGGTCGGCGTGGACACCAGCTACTCGGACAGTGCGTTCCCCACCACCGAGTCCCTGGTGCGCAACGCGCTGATACCCATCGGGGCGTCGATCGTCTTCGCGGCGGCCGTCGTCACCTGGCTCGGCTGGTGGGGCGAGGTCCTTCGCTACCGGGCCCCCGTGCGGCGCTGGGTGCGCTGGGTCCCGATCTCGATGATCGCGGTCGCTCTGGTCGGCCTGAACTACGGCCACCTCTCCGACCAGAGCATCTCCCTGGTGGCCTGCCTGCTGCTGCTGCTCGGGGTGTTCGTCGGCGTCGGTGAGGAACTCATGTTCCGGGGCATCGGTGTCCATGTCTTCCGTCGGGCGGGATTCACCGAGGGCAAGGTCGCCCTCTACTCCTCGCTCGTCTTCGGACTCGTACATGTCAGCAATGCCGTCGGCGCGGGGGCGCAGGCCATCATTCAGGCGCTCGTCGTAGCCACCTCGGGCTACTTCCTTCTATCTGTGCCTCCGCGTCGGCGGCATCATCCTGCTGCCGATGCTCGCCCACGGTCTCTGGGACACCAGTCTGTTCTCCAATCTCGTGGGCGATAAGCCCCAGGCCTCCCTGGGCATGGCCCTCATCATCGTTCTTCAGGTCGCCCTGATCATCGTGCTGCTCGTCAAGCGCCGCACGATCGAGCCCGTGCCGCCGGGTGTCCCGAGCTGACCACCTGCTCCGGACTCCGGTGTTCGGACCAGGGGGTGGGTGGGTCAGCCGCCCTGTCCGGCGCTTCCCATCGGGCCGATCGTCACGGGGGTGCCCGAGCCGTCGGTGACGGGCAGCGTGGCGGCGCCCGGCCAGTCCAGGGTGACGGACTTCGTCTCGTCCGGCGGGGTCACCACGAGACCCGTGATTCGCACGCCGGAGCCGCCCGACTCGTTGAGCGGGTAGGTGATACCGAAGAAGGTGGACTTCCCGTCCTTGAGGACAGCCGGACCGGTCTCCCGGCCCGCCCGCTTCGCCGACAGCGGCCCCTCACTCGTCTTCAGGTCCACACCCGCATACCCGGAAATCGAGCAGTCCCGGCCGCCGCCGTTCTTCAGCTCCACCACGACGGTGCCGTCGGGCTCGTCGCTGATGCTCTGGTCCGACGCCGTGATCTCCAGCTCGTCCGTACGGCACTTCCCGGCCTTGCCACTCACATCGGAACCGCTCCCGCCCGCCGCACCGTTCCCGTCGGAACCCTTCCCCTCGGAGCCGTCCGCACCGCCCTGGTCCGCACCGCCCGACCCCGAACCACCACCCGACGAGGACGCGGACGACGGGGCGGCCTGACCCGTGCCGTCCTCCTCACCCTGGCAGGCCGTCAGCGAGAGACTCGCGGCAACGGCCAGAGCGGCGAAGGTGAGCTTGTGAACGCGCATCATGTCTTCCTCAGCGTCGGTTGACGGCAGTGCCGGTTGTCGGCAGTCCCGGCCGCTCGGTACCGATCAGTACGAGCGAGCACTTCTGATCACCCAGACCCGTCCTGCCCTGCCCGCCGTTCCGCCCAACCACCCTCTAATACACCCCTGTTACACGCGCAGCCAGGCACAACACCGCACGACACACCCCCCGCCCAGCCCCACCACCGGCTCCCACCCCCACCCCACACCCGCTCCCGGCCACCACCCGCCGGGACAGACCCGTAACCCACCGAACCTTGACCGCCACCAACACCGTGACCGACCCAGCGGAGGAGTCGCTTTGGCATCTCGTACGGGAACCGGCCGTTGTGCCGCTCTCCTCCTGACGGCCGCGGTGGCGACCGGATCTCTCACCGGGTGCCAGACCGTCGCGGATGCCGCGACCGCGAAGGGCTGCGAGGGTACGGAGAGCCGGGTCGAGGAACTGAAGTCGTACGGCGTTCTCGGCTCCCGGCCCCAGGGGACCGTGGTGCCCAAGGGCTTCGAGGAGCTCGACGCCGGCTGCTGGGAGGACAGCGGCGAGGCATGGGTGTACGCCGAGCGGACCTATGTCTTCCCTGGTGACCGGACCGAAGTGACCCGGCACTACCGGGTCGCGGCGCAGCGCGACGGCTGGAAGCTGTCGCCGGACTCCAGGCAGTCCCCGAAGGAAGAGCAAACCGCGAGCCTGTGCTTCACCCTCGGCAAGGGGGACGATGCGACGGTCCTGGACGTCTACTTCCTGACAGAGGAGATCCTCGACGCGGAAGAGCGGAAGACCGGGCCCGAGTTCAGCTCCGGAGCGGGCTACCGCGTAGCCGTCACCTCCACGGCCGACGGTTCCGCGAACAGCTGCTCGGACTGAGGCCGGCCCGCTGGGGCCGCAGAGGACGTAGTGGCCCGACTCACCGCGTACACAGAGGCGCCGGTGCTCGAATAGCCCCATGGACGACACACCGCCCCACCCCCCTTCGCCCGCCGCCGCCGCCGCCGCCACCGCCACCGCCACCGCCACCGACCTGATCATCGTCGGGGGTGGACCGGCCGGTTGCGCCGCCGCCCGGACGGCCGCCGGTGTCGGGATGCGCTCGGTCCTGGTCGAGCCGGAGACCCTGTGCCGCAACCTCTACCGCATCCCGGCCCTGAACAACGTCCTCGGCGGCCACACCAGCGGCCCCGCGCTCGCCGACGCCATCACCACGGAGCTGAAGAGCACGGAGCTGTGCCGCCTGGAACTCGGCCGCCGTGCCGTCGAACTCCGCGCCGACGACGACCACGTCACCGCCACCCTGGACACAGGTGCTCGCCTCACCGCTCCGTACGCCGTCGTCGCGACCGGCGTCGGTCCGCTCCAACCCCGTGACGCCGCCTGGATCACCGCCCCCGGCGGCCTCACACTGCCCCCGCTCTGGCAGGCGGAGGCGGACGACGCCGAGGGCCGTACCCTCCTCGTCCTCGGCGGCGACCGCCCGATCGGCACCTTCCTCCGCGCCCACCCGGCCACCGGTACCCGCCTGCTCGTGGCGTACCCGGAGGCCGACGCGTACAAGACCGAAGAGATCCGCGACGACCCCCGCGTCACGCTCCTGCCCGTCGCGCACCTGACCCTGGCCTTCTCCGAAGGGACCGCGGTCACAGCGGAAGCGGTGGGCCGGGACGGCATACGGCACACGGTCACGGCGGACGCCGCGTACCTGAGCATCGGAAGCGTGCCCACCGCCCCGCCCGGTGACCTCGTCCGCGGCGCGGACGGCTACTGCCCGCCGACCGGCCAGCACCCCCGCCTCATCGTGGCCGGTGACCTGCGCTCCGCGCGCTTCCAGCGGATCATGACCGCCATGGGCTCCGGCAGTGAGGCCGCGCTGCGCGCCTACTACGCGGCACGGGGGTTGTCCGCCGGGGACTGATCCACGCGTCAGCGCGGGGCGCCGAGCAGGTGCCCGGCGGCCCGCGCCCCCGCGCTACCCGGCCCTCACGCCATCGCCCGTACCCGTACGCGCCGTGCCCCGGCCGTGACCAGGGCGAGGGCCATCAGCGCACCGCTCACCCAGACCGGCGCCCGGTAGCCGAATCCGGCGTCCAGGGCCAGGCCGCCCGCCCAAGGGCCCACCGTGGCGCCGAGGTTGAAGGCGGTCGTGCAGAAGGCGCCCGCGAGGGTCGGGGCGTCCGGGGCCTGGTCGAGGACGCGGGTGATCAGGGCCGTGCCCGTACCGAAGGCGAGCATCCCCTGGACCAGGATCAGGGCCAGGGCCACCACCGGACTGCCCGCCGTCAGGGCCAGCGCGCTCCAGCCGAGAGTGAGGGCGACCATTCCCGAGGCGATGAGCGCGGTGGGGCGGACGTCGGCGAAGCGGCCCGCGACGGTGACGCCGAGGAACGAGCCCACGCCGAAGAGCGCGAGGGCGGCCGGGACCCACCCCGCGCCCAGACCGGTCTCCCTGGTCAGCAGCGGTTCCAGGTAGGAGAACGTACAGAAGGTCGCCCCCTGGACCAGGGCCATCGTGAGCAGGGTGAGCCGGAGCCGTGAGCGGGTCAGGACGCGCAACTCGGTGCGGACCGGTACGGGTTCGGCGTCGGGCCGTCCGCCCGGGATGCTGCGGACGATCGCCAGGACCGCCGGTACGGAGACGAGGGCGACCGCCCAGAACGCCGACCGCCACCCCCACCGCTCCCCCAGCACCGCACCGGCCGGCACCCCGACCACACAGGCGACCGTGACCCCGCCGACCACCACGGCGGTGGCCCGCGCCTTCAGGTGCGCGGGCACCAGGGAGACGGCCGTCATCAGGGCCACCGCCCAGAAGCCCGCGTTGGCGAGGGCCCCGACGAAACGGGTCGCGAGGAGCACTCCGTAACTCGGGGTGAGCGCCCCCACGACATGGACGGCGACGAACACCGCGAGGAACAGCAGCAGTGCGCGGCGGCGGGGCCAGCCGCGGCTGAAGAGCGCCATCAGGGGCGCGCCGATCACCATCCCGACGGCGAAGGACGAGGTCAGCAGACCTGCCGCGGACAGGGAGACGTTCAGGTCGGCGGACATGCCCGAGACCAGCCCGGACAGCATGAACTCGGAGGTGCCCTGGGCGAAGACCGCGAGCCCGAGGACGTAGACAGCGAATGGCATGGGAACAGGACCCCTTGGACGGAACCGTCGATGGGCGAGACAGACCGATGTGCGGGGATACGGGCCCACGCCCCGTCGTGCGCGCCGGAGCGGATCCGGCGGGCAGCGACCTGGCGGCGCGGAAGAATGCCCCGCTGATCGCGGGGGCATGACTCGGTGAGCCGCGCTGGGGCGCGCGTGACCGAGGAGGGAACGGCCCGTACCCGCGGTGATCCGGCGGGGGCGGAGCCGTGCGAAGAGATGCCCGTGACCCTGTGGGTCACCCGGCGTCGGTCAGCAGGAACTCGGCCACCGGAGCACCGGTGGCCTCGGTCTGTCGGACTCGGGGCTGGACATGGGCGCCACGGTATCCGGCCGGGCGGTCCCGGTGCCAGTGGATAACAAGGGCAGGCACCGGGGGGGGAACGTCAGGCCTTCGGGGCCACCTTCGACAGGCCGTTGATGATGCGGTCCATCGCGTCGCCGCCCGTCGGGTCGGTCAGGTTGGCGAGCATCTTCAGGGTGAACTTCATCAGGATCGGGTGCGTGAGACCGCGCTGCGTCGCGATCTTCATGACCTTCGGGTTGCCGATCATCTTCACGAAGGCGCGGCCCAGCGTGTAGTAACCGCCGTAGGTGTCCTTGAGCACCTTCGGGTAGTTGTGCAGGGCCAGTTCGCGCTGGGCCGGGGTGGCGCGGGCGTGGGCCTGGACGATGACGTCGGCGGCGAGCCGGCCCGACTCCATGGCGTACGCGATGCCCTCGCCGTTGAACGGGTTGACCATGCCGCCCGCGTCACCGACGAGCAGCAGGCCCTTGGTGTAGTGCGGCTGGCGGTTGAAGGCCATCGGGAGCGCGGCGCCCCGGATCGGCGTCGTCATGTTCTCCGGGGTGTAGCCCCAGTCCTCCGGCATGGACGCGCACCACGCCTTGAGGACCTCGCGCCAGTCCAGCTCCTTGAAGGCGGCGGAGGAGTTGAGGATGCCGAGGCCGACGTTGGACGTGCCGTCGCCCATGCCGAAGATCCAGCCGTAGCCGGGCAGCAGCCGGTCCTCGGCGCCGCGCCGGTCCCACAGTTCCAGCCAGGACTCCAGGTAGTCGTCGTCGTGGCGGGGCGAGGTGAAGTACGTACGGACCGCGACGCCCATCGGGCGGTCCTCGCGGCGGTGCAGGCCCATCGCGAGGGAGAGCCGGGTGGAGTTGCCGTCGGCGGCGACGACGAGCGGGGCGTGGAAGGTGACCGGGGTCTTGTCCTCGCCGAGCTTCGCGTTCACGCCGGTGATGCGGCCGGTGCGCTCGTCGATGATGGGGGCGCCGACATTGCAGCGCTCGTACAGCCGGGCGCCCGCCTTCTGCGCCTGCCGGGCCAGCTGCTCGTCGAAGCCGTCGCGCTTGCGGACGAGGCCGTAGTCCGGGTACGAGGCGAGGTCCGGCCAGTCCAGCTGGAGACGGACGCCGCCGCCGATGATGCGCAGCCCCTTGTTGCGCAGCCAGCCCGCCTCTTCGGAGATGTCGATGCCCATGGAGACGAGCTGCTTGGTGGCGCGCGGCGTGAGGCCGTCGCCGCAGACCTTCTCCCGGGGGAAGGCCGTCTTCTCCAGGAGCAGGACGTTCAGTCCGGCCTTGGCGAGGTAGTACGCGGTCGTGGAGCCGGCTGGGCCCGCTCCGACGACGATCACGTCCGCGCTGTGCTCGGAGAGGGGCTCGGTCACGGTCGGATCTCCCGAAGACTCGAATTCGCGTGCCGCGCGGCACATGTCCCGTGCAGTCTAGGGGGGCCTGCTGATCAACCTCCCGAAGGGCTCCCCGATGTCGACCGCGCCTGTTTCCCACCCTGCCGTACGTCTGCGAGTCCCGACCGACGAGGACGCCCTGACCTGGCACCGGGTGTTCGACGACCCCGAGGTGATGGAGTTCTTCGGCGGCCGGTCGGCCGAATTCTCCGTGTACGAGGAGCTGACCGCCCGGCAGCGGCGGCACGACGCGGAGCTGGGCTACTGCCTGTGGACCATGACCGACGAGGAGGACCGCGTCCTCGGCTTCACCGGCGCGCAGCCCTGGCCGCACACCACGTACGGCCCGGTCGGCGAGATAGAGATCGGCTGGCGGCTGGGCCGGGCGGCCTGGGGCCGGGGGTACGCCTCCGCCGCCGCGCGCACCGCGGTGGAGCGGGTGCGGGCGGCCGGGGTGCCGGAGGTGGTCGCGATGATCGACTCCCGTAACGCCCGGTCGGTCGCGGTGGCCGAGCGGCTCGGGATGCGCCGGGCCGAGACCTTCACGACCCCCAGGGCGGGGCAGGTCGCGTGGTGCTTCCGGCTGGAGCTGTGACCGGGAGGGCCGTCAGGCGCGTACGCCCCGGTGCAGGGCCACCACTCCGCCGGTGAGATTGCGCCAGGCCACGTTCGACCAGCCGGCGTCCTGGAGCCGTGTGGCGAGGCCCGCCTGGTCGGGCCAGGCGCGGATCGACTCGGCGAGATAGACGTACGCGTCGGGGTTGGACGACACCGTGCGGGCGGCGGACGGCAGCGCCCGCATCAGGTACTCGATGTAGACCGTGCGGAACGGCGTCCAGGTCGGCTGGGAGAACTCGCAGATGACCACGCGGCCGCCGGGCTTCGTCACGCGGTACAGCTCACGCAGCGCGGCGTCGGTGTCCTGGATGTTGCGCAGCCCGAAGGAGATCGTGACGGCGTCGAACGTCTCGTCCTTGAACGGGAGTTTCGTGCCGTCCCCGGCGGTGAACGGCATCCACGGGTGGCGTTCCTTGCCGACCTTGAGCATGCCGAGCGAGAAGTCGCAGGGCACCACATAGGCGCCCGCCCGCGCGAAGGGCTGCGAAGAGGTGGCGGTGCCGGCGGCCAGGTCCAGGATCTTCTGGGCCGGGCGGGCGTCCACCGCCTTCGCGACCTCCTTGCGCCAGAGCCTGGCCTGTCCGAGTGAGATCACATCGTTGGTCAGGTCATAGCGTCTGGCCACGTCGTCGAACATCGAGGCGACTTCGTGCGGCTGCTTTTCCAGGGAGGCTCGGGTCACCCTCCCATTCAAGCAGTCCGGCCGGATCGCCCTCACGGCGGCGTAAGAGCGGCCGGCACATCAGGGGCCTTCCAAGTCACCCACAACCTTTTGGCTCCGGAGGCACTCAGTAACGGTGAGAGCGGAACACCTGAACGCGAAGGAGACCTCTGTCCGTGGTGGCTGAGCAGGGCGGACGGCGTACGCGCCGTGCAGCGGGGCAGGGGCGGGGCGCGGGACGTGGGCGTGGACGTGGGCGTGGGGCGCGGCGTGAGGCCCGGCGGGTCCGGACGCGGATACGGGTGCTGGGGGCGACCGCGGTCCCGGCGGTGCTGGTGGCCCTGGCGCTGCTGACCGGTCCGTGGGGCGGGGAGGCGAAGTCCCCGGCGGAGTCCCCGGCCGCCGCAGGTGCCCCGGCCGGCTCCGGCCCTGCGGACTCGGCCGACTCGGCGGGGGCTTCCCCGACGGCCGGCTCCGCGAAGCCCGCCACCACCCCGAAGCCGCCCCCCGCCGTCTCGCCCACGGCCGACGCGGACGACACCGCCGAGCCGCCCGCCGGCTCCGTACCGCGTTCCGCCTCCGGCCGGTTCACCGTGGCGCGGCCCGTCGGCGGCACCCAGGGCAAGGGAGAGGTCCACCACTACCGGGTCGAGGTGGAGAAGGGCAGCGGGCTCACCGCCGGGCCCGCGGCGGCCGAGATCAGCAAGATCTTCGGCGATCCGCGCGGCTGGACCGGTCCGGGCGACGACGCCTTCCGGCAGACCTCCTCGGGACCGGCCGGGCTGGTGATCCGTATCGCCACGCCCGACACCGTCGACAAGCTCTGCGGCGCGTACGGGCTGCGGACCCGCGGCGAGGTCAACTGCCGGATCGGCACGACGGTCGTGGTGAACCTCAAGCGGTGGATCAAGGGCTCGCCCCGGTTCGACGGGCCGATCCACGACTACCGCGCGCTGATCATCAACCACGAGGTCGGGCACTGGCTCGGCCACGGCCACGAGACCTGCCCGGGAGCGGGACGCCGGGCCCCCGCGATGATGCAGCAGATCGACGGGCTGAAGGGCTGTGTCGCCAACGGCTGGCCGTACGACGCGGACGGAACGTATCTGCGCGGCCCGTCGGTGCGGTGAACCGGGCCGGACACCCCTTCACCGGACGCCCCCTCACCGGAAAGCCCCTCACCGGAAAGCCGAGCCGGACGCACCCGCCGGACACCCCCACCGGACCGCCTCGCCGGTCACCCCCACCGGACGCCCTCGCCGATCACCCCCGCCGCACGGCACACCGTCAGCGGCGCCGGTACACCATCCGTCCGGCGAGCACCGTGACCACGCAGGACGCGGCTCCCGCCGTGGTGAGGCCCGCGACATCCGGCACGTCGAACACCGCGAAGTCGGCGTCACGGCCCGCGAAGTCCAGCGGCGGCGGCAGCAGCGCCTCGCTCAACGGCCGCCCCGCCAGGGGGTCCAGGGACGGGCGCTCCGGGGCTTCGCCCCCGGCGGAACGTTCCCGTACGCCCAGGCCCACCCGGTGCACGGCGTCCGCCACCGCGTCCCGGGTCAGCGGGCCCGTGACGGCGACCGTGCCGTGGGCCAGCATCCGCTGCACCCCGCGCCGGGCGCTCGCGCCCCAGCGGGTGTCCGTCATACCGAGGGCGTCGAGCGCGGCCCCGGTGAGCGGCTCGGTGCCCAGGGCGTCGGCCTCGCGCGGGTCGGGGTGGTAGGTCCGCTCCAGCAGTTCGGGGCCGTACGGATGGAGCAGACCGGGCGTCAGCACGCCCGGCCAGCGGCGGACCCTGGCGGCCGGGTGGGCGGTCGCCAGCTCCTCGTACCGACCGGTGGCGGTGAGCACCCGCCCCTCCACGAGGACGGCACCGCCGGGCACGGGCTCGCGCCCGTGGCCCGGCAGCAGCAGGTCCGCGGTGTGGATCGTCAGCAAGGAGGGGGCCTAGTTGGTGCTGAGGAGCTTCAGCTCCGGGTGGGCCGTGCCGCCCTCGATCGCGGTGGACGAGATGTGCGAGACCACGCGCTCGTCGACCGGGTCGTTCGCCGGGTCGTCGTGCACGACGAGGTGCTCGTACGTCGTGGCGCGCTGGGCGGGGACACGGTCCGCCTTGCGGATCAGGTCGATGATCTCCAGCCGGTTGGAGCGGTGCTTGGCACCGGCCGAGGAGACGACGTTCTCCTCCAGCATGATCGAGCCGAGGTCGTCGGCGCCGTAGTGCAGCGACAGCTGGCCGACCTCCTTGCCGGTGGTCAGCCAGGAGCCCTGGATGTGCGCGACGTTGTCCAGGAACAGCCGGGCGATGGCGATCATCCGCAGGTACTCGAAGAGCGTGGCCTGCGTCTGGCCCTTCAGCTTGTTGTTCTCGGGCTGGTAGGTGTACGGGATGAACGCGCGGAAGCCGCCCGTGCGGTCCTGTACGTCGCGGATCATGCTCAGGTGCTCGATGCGCTCGGCATTGGTCTCGCCGGTGCCCATCAGCATGGTGGAGGTGGACTCGACGCCCAGGCCGTGGGCGATCTCCATGATCTCCAGCCAGCGCTCGCCGGACTCCTTGAGCGGGGCGATCGCGGTACGCGGCCGGGCGGGCAGCAGTTCGGCGCCCGCACCCGCGAAGGAGTCGAGACCGGCGGCGTGGATCCGCTCGATGGCCTCCTTCGCCGACACCTTGGAGATCCGGGCCATGTGCTCGATCTCGGAGGCGCCCAGCGAGTGGATGACCAGCTGCGGGAACGCCTTCTTGATCGCGGAGAAGTGCTCCTCGTAGTACTCGACGCCGTAGTCCGGGTGGTGGCCGCCCTGGAACATGATCTGCGTACCGCCGAGCTCCACGGTCTCCGCGCAGCGGCGCAGGATGTCGTCGAGGTCGCGGGACCAGCCCTTGGCGGTGTCCTTGGGCGCGGCGTAGAAGGCGCAGAACTTGCAGGCCGTGACACACACGTTGGTGTAGTTGATGTTGCGCTCGATGATGTACGTCGCGATGTGCTCCGTACCGGCGTAACGGCGACGGCGTGCGGCGTCGGCCGCTGCTCCCAGTGCGTGCAGGGGGGCCGACCGGTAGAGGTCGAGCGCTTCCTGCGGGGTGATCCGACCGCCTTCGGCGGCTCGGTCGAGGACGGGCTGAAGGTCGGCCTTCTCGGTCACCGGACTGTCACCTTTCGGCGGTTTTTCTACGGATCCACGGACCGATCCAGCGTACGCCAGCCCCTGGCGCCGTCAGCCGCCGGACCGGGTCAGCGTGCCGTACGGAAGACCCGCGCCGCTCTCCTCGGACCGGAACTGGAGCCGGCCGTCCGCGCTCCTGGCGAAGACGACTTCGGCGGTGGTCGTGGTGCACAGGCCCGCCGTGCTGGGGCGGTCGGGGTCGGTGCGCTCCTTGAAGGTCAGCTCGTCGGTGGTGCCGGAGGAGAGCGTGCCGACGCTGTGGCAGCTGACGCTGATGCCGAGGCTGGAGATGGTCGTACGCATCCGGACCACGTCGGTGCCCCGCTTCCCCTCGGTGAACACCGCGGTGAGGGTGCCGTGCGGCTGTCCGGTCGTCCGCTCCGTGAGCGGACCCTTCCAGGTGCCGACGAACTCCTTCGGCAGCGCGTCGACCTGAGCGCCGCCGGAACCGGTCGGCGCGGAGCCGGCGGGGGTCGGATTCCCCTCCTCGGACGGGGACTTGGAGACCGACGGCGCCGTGCCCGCGCTGTCGCTGCTCTTCCGTTCCCCGCCGCTGCCGGGCAGCACGTCGGTGAGTATGCCGGTGCTCACCATCACCACGGCGCAGGCGCTCGCCACGGCCAGGGCGACCGTGCAGCTGACCCGGCGCCCGCGGCGCTCACCTACCGGCTGCGATTCGGCGTTCACGGTGACGGAGAACCGGGGGTCGTGGGTCCGCTGCCCGGGCATTCCGTCCGCACCGGTCTCCCCGGCGGAGGAGAAGAGCGGGGGCCCGGAAGAGAAGGACGGGGGCCCGGGGGAGAAGGACGGGGGCCCCGAGGAGAAGGGCGGGGGCCCGGAGCCGGAGGGCCCGGGGGCCCAGCCGGTGGCGGGCTGCCCGCTGAACGGCGGCGTGGGCGATACCGGACCGAGCCGCCGCCCCAGGGCCGAGGGGCCGCCCGTGCCGGACCCGTCGCCCCCCTCCCCCGGGCCGCCGACTCCCTCGCCCCGGTCCTGGATCTCCAGCGACGCGTTGCTGAACGGCACCGGCCCCGTCTGCATCGGTACGTCCTGCGGCTCCAGGTCCAGCAGGGCCACCGCGGCCCGGCTGACCTCACGCACCAGCGGGCCCGGCAGCCAGCCGCCCGCCACCATCGCGGCGGCCCCGCCGGGTGCGAGCGCGCGGGCGAGGGAGGCCGGGGCGGGCCGGTCCGCCGGGTCCTTGGCCAGACACCCGGCGACCACCTCGCGCAGCCCGCCCTCCAGGTCGCCCAGCTCCGGCTCCTCGTGCACCACCTTGTAGAGGAGTACGGCGGACGAGTCACCGACGAAGGGGGCGGTGCCGGTGGCCGCGTACGCGAGGACCGCGCCCAGCGAGAAGACGTCGGCCGCGCCCGAGACGTCGTGGCCCCGGATCTGCTCGGGGGCCATATAACCGGGCGAGCCGACGGAGACGCCGGTCGAGGTGAGCGAGACGGTCGCCCCGAGGGCCCGCGCGATGCCGAAGTCGATCAGCCGGGGGCCGTCGAGGGCGAGCAGCACATTGGACGGCTTCACATCGCGGTGCACGATGCCCTGCCCGTGGACGACGGCGAGCGCCTCGGCGAGGCTCGCGCCCAGGGTGCGTACCGCGTGTTCGGGCAGCGGGCCGTGGTCGGTGACCGCCTCCGACAGCGGCGGTCCGGCCACATACCCGGTCGCGACCCACGGCACGGGCGCGTCCGGATCGGCGTCCAGGACCGGGGCCGTCCACTGGGCGCCGATGCGCCGGGCGGCCTCGACCTCGCGCCGGAACCGGGCCCGGAACTGCTCGTCCAGGGCGAAGTGGGGATGGACGACCTTGACCGCGACGGTACGTCCTCCCGCGCTGCGCCCCAGATAGACCCGGCCCATACCGCCCGCACCGAGCCGGCCGAGCAGCCGGTAGGCGCCGATGGTGTGCGGTTCGCCGGCTTCCAGCGGCTGCATAAGGACTCCCCCTGTGGACCGTCCGGACCTCCGACCGAAGCCTATGGGGCGGGGGTCATGAGGTCACAGGGAAACGTGTTACCGATTTCCCCCCTAAGGGCACGAAGGGAGGTTTTCGCCACGGTAAAAGGCGCGAATGTGTCGTTCATCCGATCGATACCGGGACGCAAACGAGACTCACCCCGGACGCCGTCCATTATTCGACATCCGGGCACCGGACGTATGTCCGCCCATTCGTTCCATTCGCTCCATTCACCGTCGCGCCGATAAACGGCTGGACGGTACGGGATTCATCCATTCCCGCTATCTCTTCCCGGGACACCTCCGGGCCGCTCCCTGCTGCTCTCAGCCGCCGAGCAGTTCCATCTGGACGTCCGCCGGGTACCCGGTGTCCGCGCCGGTCCGGCGCGCGAACTCCCGTACGCCCGCGAGCTGCTCCGGACCGAAGCGGAAGTCCAGGGTCGTGAAGTACCGCTCCAGCACCTCCGCGTCGAAGGATTCCCAGCGCGCGGCCTGCTCGGCCACCTTGGTGACCTCCTCCAGGGAGACGTCCCGCGAGGCCAGGAACGCCTCGTGCACCTTGGCCGCCTGCTCGGGCTGCGCGGCCAGATAGTCCTTGCGGGCCGCCCAGACGGCGAAGACGAACGGCAGACCCGTCCAGTCCTTCCACATCCGGCCCAGGTCATGGACCTGGAGCCCGAGCCGGGGCGCGTCGTGCAGGTTGGCGCGCAGCGCGGCGTCACCGATCAGCACGGCGGCGTCCGCCTCCTGCATCATCTGCCCGAGGTCGGGCGGGCAGGTGTAGTAGTCGGGGCTGACGCCGTAGCGCTCGGCGAGCAGCAACTGCGCGAGCCGCACCGAGGTCCGCGAGGTCGAACCGAGCGCCACCCGGGCCCGGTCGAGCTGCTCCAGCGGCACCTGGGAGACGATGACGCACGACATGACGGACCCGTCGCAGCCGACCGCGATATCGGGGAAGGCGACGAGGTCGTCGGCGTTGCGCAGGAACTCGACCAGCGTGATGGGGCCGATGTCCAGGTCGCCCCTGATCAGTTGCTCGCTGAGTCTCTCCGGGGTGTCCTTCGAGAGCTCCAGGTCGAGCAGGGTTCCCGTCCGTGCCAGGCCCCAGTACAGGGGGAGGCAGTTGAGGAACTGGATGTGGCCGACGCGCGGCCGGCTGCGACGGTGGTCGCCTTCGAGGGGAGAGACGGTTGAATTGTCCACATCCCGAGGCTAGACCCGCAGCCCTCCGAGGACGTCACCGGGGCGACGCGACACCCTCCCGAGTCGCTTCCGCGTCACGTCATCGGCGGGGCAATCAAACATTCGAGTGAAGTGATCTTTCCCTCTACCGCTCTCCAGAGACTGCGTGCTAGGCTCGACGCAAGTTGCAGTTTGGTTTCCCTTGCAGTACAGAGCCTGCGGAGCATGTAACCCGCAGGCTTTTGTAGTTTTCAGACTTGTTTGCAGGTTCTGGAGCAGGGCAACCCTTTGGCCCAAGGAGGGCTTATGGCTACCGGAACCGTCAAGTGGTTCAACGCTGAAAAGGGCTTCGGCTTCATCGCCCAGGACGGCGGCGGCCCGGATGTCTTCGTCCACTACTCCGCGATCAACGCGGCCGGGTTCCGCTCCCTTGAGGAGAACCAGGTCGTGAACTTCGACGTCACTCAGGGACCCAAGGGTCCGCAGGCTGAGAACGTCACCCCGGCCTAGTTGCCCGGGTCGGCCGATCGCGGCCGTTTTGCAGTACCCAAGGAGCCCCGCTCCTCCGTTTCGGCGGAGGAGCGGGGCTCCTGCCCTTTTCTTCCCTGAACCCCGGGAAGCGTCTGCTCACACCGTGGCGGCCCGTGCCCTGACCGCGTCCGCCGGGTCCCAGCCCGCCCGGGGCACCGAGGCCAGCAGCAGCCTGGTGTACGGGTCGGCCGGGTCGGCCAGCACCGCGGCCGTCGGGCCCTGTTCGACCGTCGTGCCCCGGCGCATCACCACGACCTCGTCGGTGATGTGCTGGACGACCGCCAGATCGTGGCTGACGAAGACGAGGGCGACCCCGGTGTCCCGGCGGATCTCGCCGAGCAGCTGGAGGATCTGCGCCTGGATCGAGACGTCGAGCGCGGCCACCGCCTCGTCCAGGACCAGTACCTTCGGGCCGACGGCCAGTGCACGGGCGATGGCCAGGCGCTGGCGCTGGCCGCCGGAGAGACCGTGCGGCCGGGCGCCCGCCTCCCGCGCGCCGAGCCCCACCTGATCGAGCAGCCCGTCGACCAGGGCCTCCTCCCGGCCGTGCAGCCGCACGGCCGTGGTCAGGCACTGCCGGGCGGTGAGCCGGGGGTCCAGCGAGATGTACGGGTCCTGGAACACCATCTGGATCTCCCGGGCGCGCGCCAGCCGGGCCGCCCGCCCGCGCGGCGTCCGGCGGTCACGGGGCCGCCCGGCCACGGTGACGGTTCCCGCGTCGGGGCGTACGAGGCCCACCAGCATCCGGGCCACGGTCGTCTTCCCGGAACCGGACTCCCCGACGATCCCCAGCGAACCGCCCGCCGGGACGGTGAAGGTGATGTCGTCGGCGGCGGTGAGGTGCCCCTTGCCGGGCAGCGCGTACGTCTTGCGCAGCCCGGCCACGGCGAGCAGCGGCGCGGCTCCGGTGGCGGGGTCGGTGCCTGTGCCGGTGGCGGGGTCGGGGTCGGTGCTGGTGCCTGTGCCGGTGGCGGGGCTGGTGTCGGTGTCGGTGGCCTCCTTCGCGGCGGTCCCGCTCACGGAAGCCCTGCTCGTACCGGCGGTCATCGCTCACTCCTCTTCTCCGTGGCCGTACCCGCACCCGTACCCGTACCCGCGAGCGCGGGCAGGCGGCGGCAGGACGCGGTGCCGCCGCCGTCCAGCGGCACCGGCTCGGGCCGCCAGGTCACGCACTCCGGTTCGGCCTCCGGGCAGCGGTCCGCGAACTCGCAGCCGCCGAACGCGTCCGCCAGCGACGGCGGGCGCCCCGGGATCGGCCGGATCTCCCGCTCGCCCTCCCCCAGGGTGGGCGAGCAGGCGAGCAGCCCCCGGGTGTAGGGGTGCCGGGGCCGGTCGAAGAGGGCCCCGGCGGGCTGCTCCTCGACGACCCGGCCCGCGTACATCACGTACACGCGGTCGCAGTACGCGGCGGCCAGGTGCAGGTCGTGCGTGATGAACAGCAGGCCCAGGCTCCGTTCGGCCCGCAGGGTGCGCAGCAGGGCCAGGATCTCGGCCTGGGTGGTGACGTCCAGGGCGCTGGTCGCCTCGTCGGCGAGCAGCAGTCTGGGCTCGGCGGCCAGGGCACCGGCGATGACGACCCGCTGGAGCATGCCGCCGGACAGTTCGTGCGGACGCTGGCGGACCCGGCGTTCGGGATCGGAGAGGCCCACGGTGTCGAGCAGTTCCACCGCCCGTGCGCGGGCGGCCCGCTTGTCGAGGCCGGTCCCGGCGAGCCGTTCGGTCAGGAAGTCGCCGACGCGGCGGACCGGGTTGAGGGCCGAGCGGGGGTCCTGGTGGACCATCGCGACCGTACGGGCACGGTGTTCGCGCAGCGCCTCACCGCTCAGCGCGAGGACGTCGGTGCCGTCGACGCGTACCGAACCGGAGACGGCCGTCTCAGCGGGGAGCGCGCGCAGTGCCGCCCTGGCGGTCGTGGACTTGCCGGAGCCGGACTCGCCGACCAGGCCGACCACTTCGCCGCTCGCCACCCGCAGGGACACCCGGGTCAGGAGGGGCCGGGCGGCGCCGGGGAGTTCGAGGGTGAGGTTGTCGATGTCGAGGAGCATGCGGCTACCTCCCGCTGTCGAGTCGGTCGGCGGCCCAGACCCCGACGACGTTGAAGGACACCACGACCAGGGCGATGGCGACGCCGGGGACCATGGCCGGCAGCAGCGCGCCCTGGACGACGGCCGCCTGCCCCTCCTGCACCATCAGGCCCCAGTCGGAGCTGGGCGGCTGGGCGCCGAAGCCCAGGTAGGAGAGTGTGGCCAGGGACATCAGGGCCTCGCCGAACAGCACCACCAGATAGCCGGTGATCGACCGGCCGAGGTTGGGGACGAGATGGCGGGCGCAGATCCGGGCGCCGCCCATGCCCTGGACGCGGTAGGCGTCGATGTAGGGCTTGCGGCGTTCGGCGAGCGCCACGGAGCGGGTGTATTTGGCGACGGTCGGGGTGTAGGCGAGTCCGAGCGCGAGCACGGAGGTCGTCATTCCGGCGCCGAAGACCGCGATGATCAGCACGGTGAACAGCAGCCCGGGAAAGGCGTACATGACGTCGGTGAGCCGGGAGACCACGGTGTCCGCCCAGCCGCCGCGCCAGGCCGCGAGGGTGCCCAGGGCGACTCCCAGGACGGCGGCGATGGCGAGCAGGAGCACCGGCGCGATCAGGCTGGTGCGGGCCCCGTACAGCACCCGCGAGAGCAGGTCCTGTCCGGAGGAGTCGGTGCCGAGGAGGTGGGCGCCGGTGGTGCCGTTGAGTGACGCGGAGAGGTCGATGGCGTCGGGGGCGTACGGGGCGAGCAGCGGGGCGAGGACCGCGGCGAGGACCACGAGGGCGAGCGCCGCGCCCGCGACGACGACGCCGGCCGGCCACCGGTCCCCGGTCCGCTTCGGGAGGAGAGGGGTGGAGAGGGTCGTGCTCATGCGGCGGCCTCCTTCACCCGTGGGTCGAGCAGCGGGTGCACCAGGTCGACGAGGGTGGTGACGACGATGTAGCCGGTGACCATCAGCAGGAGGACGGCCTGCGCGACCGGGAAGTCGTGCGTGTTGATCGCGCCGACGAGCAGCGAGCCGATGCCGCTGATCCCGAACGCGGTCTCCACGACGACGGTGCCGGCCAGCATGCCCGCCATGACCAGGCCGCACATGGTGACGATCGGGCCCAGCGCGTTGCGCAGGACGTGGCGGAGCACGATCTCGCGCTCCGGTACGCCGGATGCGCGGGCGACCTCCACATGGTCGGCGGCGCCCGCGTCGGCCATGGCCTGCCGGGTCACCCGGCTGATCAGCGCGAGTGCGCCGAGCGCCAGCGCCAGGGCGGGCAGCGTCAGATGGTGCAGGGTTCCGGCGAACCCCTCGCCGCCGCCGGTCACCGGGAACCACCCCAGCTGGACGCCGAACAGCGCGACGAGCGCGATGGCCGAGACGAACGAGGGGACGGAGGCGGCCAGGGTCGTCCCGCCGACCACGGCCGAGTCGATCCAGGTGCCGCGGCGGACGGCGGCCAGGATGCCCGCGCCGACGCCGAGGACGACGAAGAGCACGGTCGCGTACGCCACCAGCGCGAGCGTCGTCGGGAAGCGGGCGGTGAGCAGATCGGCGACCTGGTCGCTGTATTTGAAGGAGCGGCCGAGGTCGAACTGGAGGCAGTCGCCCAGCCAGCGCCCGTACTGCACGACGAGGGGCTCGTCGAGGTGGTACTGCGCCCGGACCAGTTCCAGCTTTTCCGGGGTGAGTTTGTCGCGGCCGCCGGCCAGGAAGACGGCGGGGTCGCCGGGTGCCGCGTAGACCGCGGCGAAGATGACGAACGAGGCGGCGAGGAGAGTGGCCAGCAGTCCGGCCAGCCGCCGGGATATCCGGGCGAGCATCGCGGAATCAGCCCTTCTTCGCGCCGAGTTCGGCGGCCCACGGATAGTAGAGGTAGGCCATGGAGGCGGGGGGTCCGGTCAGCTTCTCGTTCAGGACGAGGACGGACGGGACCTGGGCGACCGAGATCCAGACGGCGGCGTCGGTGAAGGTCTTCTGGACGTCGACCGTGAGTTTCGCGCGGGCGGCGTCGTCGAGGGTGCCGAGCGCCTGCTTCACCTTGGCGTCGTACGCCTTGTCCGTGAATCCGACCCAGTTGTTGGAGGAGTCGGAGAGCGCGTTGTCGTAGAAGCCCATCGGGTCGGCCTTGGAGATGTACCAGTCGCCGACCAGGACATCGATCTCGCCGCGGATCTCCGGGTCGCTGTAGAACTGCTCGAACTGCGCGGTCGGCACCGTCTTGATCTGCCCCTTGAGGCCGATGCGCTGGAGTGCGGCGCGCACGGCGTTGGCGACGACGGTGCGGCCCTGGCTGGCGTCCGTGCCGATCACGATCGGGGTGGCCGCGTCGGCTCCGGCGTCCTTCACCAGCTCCTTGGCGGCGGCGAGATCGTCGGTGGTGGGGGCCGCGGGGGCGTACGCGATGTTCTTCTGGGCGGCTTCGAAGACGGGCTTCTCGTAACCCCACGCGCCGGAGCCGACCGGGGTGCCCCACGGCTGGACCATGCCGCCGTAGCCGGAGGCGGCGATGCCCTTGCGGTCCAGCGCGAGCGAGAGCGCCCGGCGGACCCGGGGGTCCTTCAGCCCGCCGCGTTCGGTCGGGATGAGGACGAGGGAGGCGGTGGAGGGGCCGTAGTGCTGCTCGATGCCCTTCTTGCCGTTGAGCGCGGAGGCGGTGTTCGGCGACTCGGCGTACGCGCCGTCGGCGGCGCCGGTCGTCAGCGCGTTGACGAGGGCGCTGTCGGTGGCCCAGCGGAAGGTGACCTTCTTGGTCAGCGGCTTCTCGCCCCAGTACCCGTCGTAGCGCTCGATGGTGATCGAGTCGCCGGACTTCCAGCCGCCGAGCGCGTACGGCCCGGTGCAGGCGTCGGGCTGTCCCGGGGTGCCGAAGTCCTTGCCCGCCTTCTCGACCTGCTCCTTGTTCCAGACGATGCCCGCGTCACCGGCGAGCGCCTTGGAGAACAGGGCGTCCGGGGCCTTGAAGGTGATCGTGATCTGCCGGTCGCCGGTCTTCTTCATCGCGGCGATGTTGCCGAACTCGTCGCCCTGCTCCATGTCGGGGTCGGCGTGCCGCTGAAGGCTCCACAGCACGTCGTCGGCGGTCATCGGGGTGCCGTCGTGGAAGGTGACTCCGGAGCGCAGGGTGAGGACGAGGGTCCGGTCGTCGGGCGTCTCGGCCTTCTCCGCGAGGAAGGGCTTCGTCGACATGTCCGGCTGGAGCTGGTAGAGCCGCTCGCAGACGTTGGTCAGGACGACGCGGCCCGCGCTGGAGCCCTGGGTGTCCAGGTCGAGCGAGTCCGGTTCGTCCTCCAGCAGCCAGTCGGCGCCGGCGAGTTCGCCCTTGGCGGGGGCGGTGACCGGGGTGAGCGTCAGCTTGGCGGCGTCGGTGGCGGTGCCGCTGCCCGAGGTGTTCTGGGTGGCGCCGCTACAGCCCGCGGCCGCGACCATCGTCGCGACGACGAGGCCCGCGGCGAGTGCCGTCCTTCGTGAAGGGATGTGGGTCATCACTGCGTTCCTGTCAGTTCTGGCCGTACGGGCCGTCGTAGAGGTTCCAGGGGAGGTGCTGGTACTCGCGGTCGCAGGGGGTACCGGCGGTGACGTGGTAGTCGCCGGTGGTCAGGTCGGCCAGCGAGGAGACGAGGGTCGTCCAGTGCTTGACGACGGGCTGCCGGGGGTCCGGGTGGGTGCACAGGGACTCGGGGTGACCGAGGTGGTCCGACATCGCGCGGCGGATGATCCGCCGCGACTCGTCGGGCCCGGTGGAGCCGCGCAGCGCCTTGAGGCCCTGCTCGGCGCGCGGGACGCGGACCAGGGAGTCGGACGACATGGGGCGGTATCCGGCGGCGGCCAGCGGGGCGGGGATGCCGGCCTGGTAGTGGTTGCCGTGCACGAGCAGACCGTCGGTGGGATACATCCAGCCGTGCCCGGCGGGGGTGGTCTCCAGGTCGATGGCGAAGCCTTCGCGGCAGGTGAGCAGGGCGTTGCTGGCGATGTGGGCGCGGGTGCGGCACAGCACGTCGAGGGCGTCGGTGATGTTGCTCTGGTCCAGGACGCTGCGGCGTACGACGGTCTGGGGCAGCCCGATCGTGTCGTCGAAGCGGCCGCCGAGACCATTGGCGTTGAAGGCGATCCCGGCGGAGTTGGCGCCCTGGCGGCCGATCTGTCCGGCCTCGACCTGCATGATCAGGGTCGGCCGCGGCGGCTGGACGATACGGATCATGACGACGGTGTCGGCGACTCCGGCCCGCCAGTCCCAGTTCTGTCCGGCGTAGACGTGTCCGTCGCCGCTGGCCTCGCCGTAGGCGGCGAAGGAGGTGCAGCCCTCGGCGGGTTCCTCGTCGGGCAGGCCGGCGGGCTCCTCGTCGGACGCCTGCCCGTCCGCCCGCATCCGCGCGAAGGACTTGTCGTAGATGACCTCGCCACGGGCGTTCAGGGCGAGGACGTCCAGCAGGCCGACGCCCGCGCCGTCCGCGATGCCCCGCATCTCCTCGACGAGGTGGGGTGCGAAGTCGCGTACGGGGTCCAGCCAGCGGGCGGCGCGGGCGGCGACCCGGGACCAGGTCAGCCCGGCGGACTGGCCGAACGCCTCTTCGTAGTAGCCGAGGGCCGCGCGCAGTTGGGGCCGTACGGCTTCGCCGTACTGGCGGCCCCGGTCGAGCGGGCTGCCGGAGATCTCGATGACCGGGAGGACCCGGGCGGGGGCGGGTTCCGTGGGACGGGGTGCCATTGTTCTCCTCGCGACGGAACGCTTCCGCGACCGGCACCGCAGGATCACCACGATCCTGTAACGTCGATTTCAGAAAGCGTTCCCTTTGGAACGTACTGCCCAGGACAGTAACGCCGGTCACACGGAAGTCAATGCTTGTAATGGAAATTCCAGAGAACGAGACCGGAGTGACGCGTCTCCGTGCCGCGATTCGCGACCAATGGGAGGAACTGTCCGCTTCCGAGCGGGCGGTGGCGCAGTATCTGGTCAGCGCACCGGTGGAGCAACTGCTCTTCGCCAGCGCCCAGGAGCTCGGCGCCGCCAGCTCCACCAGCAACGCCACCGTCGTCCGCGCGCTCCAGCGCCTCGGTTACGCCGGTCTGCCCGCGCTCAAGCGGGAGCTGGCCAACGACTTCACCTCGGCCGTCGCGCCCGAGGTGCGCCTCAAGCAGCGCATCGCGTACGTGGGCCAGGACCTGGACTCCATCTGGGCCGATGTCTTCGACGAGGCCCATGAGCGCATCGACCACGCCCGGCGCCTCACCGAACCGGAGGCCCTGAGGCGTTCGGTGGCCGCGCTCGCCGAGGCGCACGAGGTGTTCTGCTACGGGATCGCCGCCTCCGAACCGGGCGCCCGTCACCTGGCGCTGGCGCTGGGCCGGATCGGCCGCCGGGCCCGCTTCGTCTCCGAGACGGGCTTCGCCCTCGCGGACCAGCTGCTGGCGCTCGGCCAGGGCGACGCCGTGGTGATCTTCCAGCCGGGCCGCCGGCTGGTGGAGCTGGCCGTCATGATGGACCGCGCCCGCGCGGTCGGCGCCAAGGTCGTCCTGGTGACGGACGAGCTGGGCGAGGCGTACGCGGACCGCGTCGAGGCCGTCCTGACCGCGCCGCACACCCCGACCGGGATCACGGCGGAGTCGCTGACGGGGCTGCTGGTCGCCGACGCGCTGCTGCTGGCGCTGGCCACCCTGGACGAGACCCGGGCGGTGGAGTCCTCGCACCAGCTGACGGCGCTGCGGGAGCAGTTGCTGGACCGGAAGCGGCGCGACTGAACGCCTTCGCGGACGCCTGAACGCCTTCGCGATGCGGCGGCGCTCGCCCCCGCGGCGCGCCTGAACGCCCTCGCAGCGCGGCGCGGCGGCGCTTGACCTTGACACCGTGTGAAGCTGTGCAGTGGGAGCCATCATGTTCACCATCGGAGACTTCGCCCGGTACGGGCGGGTGTCGGCCCGCATGTTGCGTCACTACGACGCCATCGGCCTGCTGCGCCCCGACCGCACCGACCCCGCCACCGGATACCGCTTCTACGGCGCCGCCCAGCTCGCCCGCCTCAACCGCGTCATCGCACTCAAGGATCTCGGCTTCACGCTCCAGCAGGTGGGGGCCGTGCTCGACGAGCGGGTGGGGCCCGAGGAGTTGCGCGGGATGCTGCGGCTGCGGCGGGCGGAACTGGAGGCGGCCAGGTCGGCGGCCCAGGCGAGGCTGGCACAGGTCGAGGCGCGGCTCCGGTCGATCGAGAGCGAGGGGCACATGCCCACGGACGATGTCGTACTGAAGACCGTTCCCGCGGTACGGGTGGCGGAGCTGACCGGGACCGCGGCGAGTTACGGGCCCGAGGACATCACCGAGGTGATCGTTCCGCTGTACGACCGGCTGTTCGGCCTGCTGGACACGGCGGGGCTCTCCCCGTCCGGTCCGGGCATCGCGTACTACGAGGACGCCCCGTCCGGCGGCGGCGCGATCGCCGTGCACGCCGGGGTGACGGTCTCCGCCCCTGTGGGCCCGGTCGGGGCCACCGGGATCACGGTGGTGGAGCTGCCCGCGTTCGAGGCGGCGACGATCGTGCACCGGGGCCCGATGGACACCGTCCTGCCGACGGAACAGACGCTGGCCCGGTGGATCGACGCCGGTGGCTACCGGTCGGCGGGGTACGCCCGGGAGGTCAACCTGGAGTGCCCGGACGACCGGGAGAAGTGGGTGACGGAACTCCAGGAGCCGGTCACCGGGGCCTGACACACGGACCGGGAGTGAGGGGCCGCGTGCCCCTCACCCCCGGTCCGCCCGGTTCACTGCCCCGCCCACAGCCCCTCGTCCGTCAGCCCCAGCAGGTCGATCGCGTTCCGGCGCACGATCCGGTCCACGACCTCCGCGTCCAGGTGCCCCATCTGCTCCTCGCCGACCTCGCGGGAGCGGGGCCAGGTGGAGTCGGAGTGCGGGTAGTCGGTCTCGTACAGGACGTTTCCGACGCCGATCGCGTCGAGGTTCTTCAGCCCGAAGGCGTCGTCGAAGAAGCAGCCGTACACATGCTCCGTGAACAGCTCGGACGGCGGCCGGTGGACCTTGTCGGCGACGCCGCCCCAGCCGCGGTTCTCCTCCCAGACCACATCGGCGCGTTCGAGGATGTACGGAATCCAGCCGATCTGACCCTCCGCGTACATGATCCGCAGATTCGGGAAGCGCTCGAACTTTCCGCTCATCAGCCAGTCGACCATCGAGAAGCAGCA
Source organism: Streptomyces sp. TSRI0281 (assembly GCF_001905125.1). Classification (GTDB taxonomy): domain Bacteria; phylum Actinomycetota; class Actinomycetes; order Streptomycetales; family Streptomycetaceae; genus Streptomyces. Next base: position 899,276 of record NZ_LWLE01000001.1, read on the forward strand.
GTTGGCGAAGGTGATGGTGGAGCCGACGGCGGGCGGGGCGTCGGCCGAGGTGGACGGCATCTTCGAGGAGGAGCCGATGTGCATGGCGATCACCGTCCCCGTCTCGTCGCAGGCCCGCAGGAACGGATCCCATTCATCCGTATGTATGGACGGGAGCCCGAGATGCGGAGGTATCTCGGAGAATGCCACCGCGCGCACGCCCCGCGCCGCGTTGCGCCGGACCTCCTGTGCCGCCAGCTCCGCGTCCCAGAGCGGGACGAGGGTGAGCGGGATGAGCCGTCCCCGCGCCTCGGGACCGCACCACTCCTCCACCATCCAGTCGTTGTACGCCCGGACTCCGAGCAGGCCCAGCTCGCGGTCCTTCGCTTCGGTGAACGTCTGCCCGCAGAACCGCGGGAAGGTCGGGAAGCACAGCGCGGACTGGACGTGGTTGACGTCCATGTCGGCGAGCCGGTCGGGCACCGAGTACGAACCCGGACGCATCTGCTCGTAGGTGATGACCTCCAGCCTGATCTCGTCCCTGTCGTAGCCGACGGCGGTGTCCAGCCGGGTGAGCGGCCGGTGCAGGTCCTCGTACACCCACCAGTCGCCGACCGGCCCTTCGTCACCCTTCGCCCCCATCACGGGCGCGAACCTGCCGCCCATGAAGGTCATTTCCTTGAGCGGCGCCCGGACGATCCGCGGACCGGTGTCCGCGTACTTGGACGGGAGCCGGTCCCGCCAGACATGAGCGGGCTCCACCGTGTGGTCGTCCACCGAGATGATCTTCGGGAAGGTCTCCATGCGTACCACGGTAGCGTTGATCTGACGAACCGTCAGCTATCTGTTCGCGATCGGCACCCGGCTCGGTTCCCGAATCGTTGTCGAGGGCTTGTGCAGAGCGTCACCCACTGCTGACGAGTCGGCCTAAAACAAGGCAGACTGTTGAGCGCGATACCAGCGGTACGGAGCAATCCGGATGCCCGTCATACATCGGCACACAGGCAGGCATTCCGACACAGGCACCAGAGCAGGACCGGCAGGCGAGCAGGACTGGGGGCATCAATGGACCGTCACCACGGGCCACGCGTGCGCGTGCCGGAGCAGCGCGCTCCGGATGAACCGGCGGCCGGTGCCGCGCTGCGGTTCGCCGTGCTCGGGCCCGTACGCGCCTGGCGCGGTGGCGAGCTGCTGCCCTCCGGTTCACCGCAGCAGCGGGCCCTGCTGACCGCGCTGCTCCTGCGCGACGGGCGGACGGCCACCGCGGCCGAACTCATCGACGCGATCTGGGGCGAGGAGCCGCCCCAGCAGGCGCTGGCGGCGGTACGGACGTACGCCTCCCGGCTGCGCAAGGCGCTCGGCCAGGACACGCTGGTCAGCGAGTCCGGCGGCTATGCGATCCGGACCCGGCGGGAGGCGCTGGACGTCAGCCTCGCGCAGGAACTGGCCACCGAGGCGGAGAAGGTCCGCGCGGGCGGCGACCGCTGCCAGGCCCGCACCCTGATCAACAAGGCGCTGAGCCTCTGGGACGGCGAGGCGCTCGCCTCCGTGCCCGGTCCGTACGCGGAGAACCAGCGCACCCGGCTGGAGGAATGGCGCCTCCAGCTCACCGAGACCCGGCTCGACCTGGACCTGGAGGTCGGCTGCCACGCGGAGGCCGTCTCCGAACTGACCGCGCTCACCGCCACGCACCCGCTGCGCGAGCGGCTGCGCGGACTGCTGATGATCGCCCTGTACCGCAGCGGCCGCCAGGCCGAGGCCCTCGCGGTGTACACGGACACCCGCCGGCTGCTCGCCGACGAACTGGGTGTCGATCCACGCCCCGAACTGGCCCAGCTCCAGCGGCGCATCCTCCAGGCCGACGAGGAACTGGCCCGCCCGGCCGACGAACCGGCCCCGGTGTCCGCCACGCTCCGCCCCGCCCAGCTCCCGGCCACCGTCCCCGACTTCACCGGCCGCACCTCCTTCGTCGCGGAGCTGGGGGCCCGGCTCGCGACCGCCGAGGGCTCGGTCATGGCGGTGTCCGCGCTGGCCGGTATCGGGGGCGTCGGCAAGACGACCCTCGCCGTCCACGTCGCCCACCAGGCCCGTCCGCACTTCCCGGACGGCCAGCTGTACGTCGACCTCCAGGGCGCCGGATCCCGCGCGGCGGAACCCGAGACGGTGCTCGGCTCGTTCCTGCGCGCGCTCGGCACCGCCGACTCCGCCATCCCGGACACGCTGGCCGAACGGGCCGCCCTGTACCGCTCGGCCCTGGACGGCCGGCGCATCCTGGTCCTCCTGGACAACGCCCATGACGCGGCGCAGATCCGCCCTCTGCTCCCCGGCACGGCGGGCTGCGCGGCGCTGGTCACCAGCCGGGTCCGGATGGTCGACCTGGCCGGTGCGCACCTGGTGGACCTCGATGTGATGTCCCCCGAGGAAGCCCTCCAGCTCTTCACCCGGATCGTCGGCGAGGAGCGGGTCGGCGCGGAGCGCGAGGCAGCCCTGGACGTGGTGGCCGCCTGCGGCTTCCTGCCCCTGGCCATCCGCATCGCCGCCTCCCGGCTGGCCGCCCGCCGCACCTGGACCGTCTCCGTGCTCGCCGCCAAGCTCGCCGACGAACGCCGCCGCCTGGACGAACTCCAGGCGGGCGACCTCGCGGTCAAGGCCACTTTCGAGCTCGGCTACGGCCAGCTGGAGCCCGCCCAGGCCCACGCCTTCCGCCTCCTCGGCCTCGCCGACGGCCCGGACATCTCGCTGGCCGCCGCCGCCGCCCTGCTGAACCTGGAGCCGCACGCGGCGGAGGACCTGCTGGAGGCGCTGGTCGACACGAGCCTGCTGGAGTCGGCGGCGCCGGGACGCTACCGCTTCCACGACCTCGTACGCCTCTACGCGCGTGCCTGCGCGGAGCGCGACGAACAGCCGCCGCAGGAGAGGGAGAGGGCGCTGTCACGGCTGCTGGACTTCTACCTCGCCACGGCGGCCGGGGTGTACGCGCTGGAGCGGCCCGAGGACCGGCTGGTCGACCATCTGGAGCCGACGGTTCACGCGGGACTCACCTTCGCCGGCCGCCACTCGGCGCTCGACTGGCTCTACGCGGAGGCGACCAATCTGCTCGCCTGTGTGTGCCAGGCGTCCCGCCCCGCGACACTCCGCCGCGCCGTCGATCTCCTCTACGCCGCCCTCGACCTGGGCGAGTCCGGCGCGAACGCGAAGCAGTACGAGGCGGCAGCGCTGACCGTTCGCGAGGCGGCCCGCGAGTGCGGCGATCCGCGGGCGGAGGGCCGCGCCGTGATGTCCCTGGCCAACGCGCACCAGCTGGCCGGGCGGTTCGACCACGCGGACCGCGAGGCCCAGGAGGCGATGCGGCTCGCGGACGCGGTCCAGGACCTGCTGCCCGCCAGCTGGGCGGCCAACGCCCGGGGGATCATCGCGCTCTACCAGAACCGGCACGCGGACGGCGAGGAGTTCCTGAGCCAGGCCATCGCGGCGTTCCGCAGCGACGGGAACCGTCCGGGCGAGGCCAGTGCCCTGTGCAACCTGTCCCGGATACATCTGGCCACCGGCCGGACGAAGAGCGCCATCACGCTGGCCCGGTCGGGCATAGAGATCTACGACTCCCTCGGCCACGCGCTGCGCGGGGCGAACGGCCGCTACGCCCTGGGGATGGCGCTGACCCAGAGCGGACAGTTCGCCGCGGCGACCGCCCAGCTGACGGAGGCACTGGAGATCTTCCGCGACAGCCGTCAGCGGCTGTGGGAGGGCATGGCGATGTTCCGGCTGGCGGAGGTGGACATCGCGTCCGGCCGCCCCGCACAGGCCGCCCAGTACTCCGAACTCGCGCTGACCGTCCTGCGGGGCATCGGTGGCGAATGGCGGCGGGGAAACGTCCTGACCGTCCTCGGGCGCGCACTGTCCGGAATCGGGCAGACCGGCCGCGCCCAGGTCTGCTGGCACGAGGCGCTCACCATCTACGAGGAGCTCGGTTCGCCGGAGGCCGACGAGGTCCGGTCGCTGCTGGCGCCGGCCTCCGCGTCCTGACAAACGCGGGCGTTCATCGTTCGTTTATCGCCGCCCGGCATTCTCGTACCTGTCGATCCGTCGCGTCGGGGGGCAGACGGGGCGACAGTGGCCACCCACTAAGGTGAGCGGCCCGATGAGGCCCGTCCGGCAGTCCACGGGGGAACAGCCGGACGGGCCTCACCAACCCATAGCGCACAGCGCGGAGAGAAGGAGTTGACCATCATGGCCGACGCCAAGAAGCAGGACCCGATCTTCAAGCCTGCGGACCAGCACGCCACCGGTGAGCCCAAGACGCCGATCACGACGCAGGACCAGCACGCGACGGGCGAAGAGATCACCACGCTGGACCAGCACGCCACGTCGGAGCCGTTCAAGCCGGCCAAGTAGAACTTTCTGCCCACGGGGACGGGGGAGTGGCCGCGGCGGCGCGGAGGGGGAGCCGTCGCGGCCACTGCATGTCCGCGTACGGGCGGTGTCGGGGCCCGAGCACCCGTTCCGTGGCTCGGACCCGTTCCGTGCGTGCTACAGCCCCCGGACCAGGAACCGCCCCCCGCACAGCTTCCCCATGTCGTCCTCGTCCGAGGTGAACACCACGGTCCGTCCGGGCTGACGCCCCGCGATCACGGCGAGCGCCGCGTCGACGGCGTACTCGCGGCCGTGCAGACCGGCCTCCCGCAGCAGCCCGATCGCCTCGTCCGCGACATCCTTGGTGACCGGTTCGACGACGACGCCGGACATCGCCCACTCCTGGACGGGTCGCCGGATCTTGCTGTGATGCGCCTCGATCAACGTCATCGAGCTGGTGAGCACCCGGATGCCCCTGCTGTGGGCGTCCTTGAGACGGGCCTTCATCGCGGGGTTTCCGAGCGCCGTCAGGGAAAGGGCCTCACAGTCCAGTACGTAGGAGAGATCCGGCATCAGGCGGCCTCGTTCCGGTGCGGCTCCGCACCGCCCTCCCGCTCATCGAACAACCGTTCGATCTCGCGGCGCTCGGCCTCGGCCTCGGCCAGATCGACGTCCGCCACGGGCCCGTACTCGCCTTCCATCCGCTCCACGAGCTCCCCCAGGCGGTCGTGCTCACGCTGGCGCTCCACGGCGCGAGTGACATAGGCGCTGAACGCGCCGGGGCCCACCTCGCCACGAATCTCCTCCGCGAGCTCCTCCGGGAGAGTAACCGTGTACTTCTTGGTTGCCATACCATCGACCATGCCGTCCGGCCGGTGGCCGCGTCACCCGATTCATCCGGGTGACGGAACGGCCGCCGGGCCGTCTCACCGCACAGACAGCGGCGCGGACCGCGAGCCCTACTCGCCCCTCCCCCGCAGCTCTCCCTTCACCACTTTGCCGCCCGCGTTGCGCGGCAGCTCGGTCACGAACTCCACCGACCTGGGCACCTTGAAGTTCGCCATCTCGCGCCGTGACCAGGCGATCAGGTCGTCCGCGGTCACCGTCGCCCCCGGCCGCCGTACCGCGTACGCCTTGCCGACCTCGCCCAGCCTCGGGTCCGGGACGCCGATCACCGCCACATCGGCCACGTCCGGGTGGAGGCCCAGGAGCTGTTCTATCTCGGCCGGGTAGGCGTTGAAGCCGCCGACGATGAACATGTCCTTGATCCGGTCCGTGATCCGGAGGTTGCCCGCCTCGTCGAGCACGCCCACGTCGCCGGTGCGCAGCCAGCCGTCCGGGGTGAGCGCGGCGGCCGTGGTGTCCGGGTCCTCGAAGTAGCCGTGCATCACATGGAAGCCGCGCACCAGGACCTCGCCCGGCTCGCCGGGGCCGGCCAGCACGCGGATCTCCGTACCGGGGATCGCGCGGCCCGAGGTGGTGGCGATGACGTCCGCCGGGTCGCCCCGGCGGCACATCGTGACGATGCCGCTCGCCTCGGAGAGGCCGTACGCCGTGAGGACCGTGGAGATGTGCAGTTCGGTGCGCAAGCGTTCCACCAGCTGGAGGGGGACGACGGCCGCACCGGTCACCACCAGGCGCAGGGCGGAGAGGTCGTGCGCCGCGCGGGACGGGTGGTCCAGCAGGGACTGGTGCAGGGTGGGCGGGCCCGGCAGGACCGAGATGCGTTCGGCGGCGATGTTGGCCAGCACCGTGTCCACGTGGAACACCGGCTGCGGGACCATGGTCGCGCCCCGCATCAGACAGGCGATGATCCCCGCCTTGTAGCCGAAGGTGTGGAAGAACGGGTTCACGATCAGATAGCGGTCGCCCTCGCGCAGCCCCGCCAGGTCGCTCCAGATCGCGTAGCACCGCAGGGTCTGGGCGTGTGTGATCACCGCCCCCTTGGGGCTGCCCGTGGTGCCCGAGGTGTAGACGATGTCGGAGGGGGCGGAGGGGGAGATCGCGTCGGCGCGGGACCGCACCTCCGCACCGGACACCCCCTCCCCCGCCGCCAGGAAGTCCTTCCATGTGACGTAGTCGCGCGGGGCGCTGTCCGCGAGCACCACCACCGTCTCCAGGTGCGGGAGTTCGACGTCCGAGCGGCGCAGCGAGGCCACGTAGGACGTACCGAGGAACGTGCCCGTGACGAAGAGCAGTTTCGCGCGGCTCCGCCGCAGGATGTACGCCGCCTCCGTGCCCTTGAACCGGGTGTTCAGCGGGACCAGCACCGCTCCCGCCGTCACCGCCCCCAGCGCGGAGACGATCCAGTCCAGGGTGTTCGGGGCCCAGATCGCGACCCGGTCCCCCGGCTCCACGCCCGAGGCCATGCACGCGGCGGCGGCCCGCTCGACCCGCTCGCCGAGTCCGGTGTACGAGAGACGGGTGCGGCCCTCGACCACCGCCTCCAGATCGCCGTACCGTTCCGCCGCCGCCCGTACCAGCTTCGGGATGCTTCCCCACTCCTCGTCGCCGCGCATCGCACGCCCTCCCGCCGAACCGAACCGCAGTAGCTGACTATCCGTCAGATTAGCTGTAGCCTCGGGCGCTGTCAGCAGTCAGGACGTTCCGGGAGGTGTACGGGTGGCGACGCTCAAAGACGTGACAGCGATAGCCGGCATCGGACAGACGGCCTTCGCGAAACAACTCCCCGAGTCCGAGAAGACCTTGGCCTGCCGGGCCATCGTCGCGGCCCTCGACGACGCGGGCATCGACGCCTCGGAGGTGGACGCCTTCGCCTCGTACACGATGGAGGAGACCGACGAGGTCGAGGTCGCCAAGGCCGTCGGGGCCGGCGATGTCACCTTCTTCTCCAAGGTGGGCTACGGGGGCGGGGGGTCCTGCGCGACCGTCGCGCATCTCGCCGCCGCCGTCGCCACCGGGCAGGCGAGCGTCGGGGTGGCCTGGCGGTCCCGGAAGCGGGGCTCGGGACCGAGGCCCTGGAAGAACACCGCCGTGCAGCTGCCCACCCCCGCCCAGTGGACCCGGCCGTACGGGCTGCTGCGGCCCGCCGACGAGATCGGCATGCTCGCCCGGCGGTACATGCACGAGTACGGGGCCACCCGCGACCATCTCTTCAACGTCGCGCTCGCCTGCCGCAACCGGGCCAACCAGAACCCGGACGCGATGATGTACGAACGCCCGCTGACCCGCGAGATGTATATGACCTCCCGCTGGATCAGCGACCCTCTCTGCCTCTTCGACAACTGCCTGGAGACCGACGGGGCGCTCGCCTGTGTCATCGTCTCCGCCGAACGCGCCCGCGACTGCCGGCAGAAGCCCGTCCTCATCCACTCCGTCGCCCAGGGCCTGCCCGCCCAGCACCACGGCATGGTCAACTACTGGAACGACGACCCGCTCACCGGCCCCGCCTGGACGGCGGCGCGACAGCTGTGGAAGCAGGCCGACTTCGGTCCGGACGACGTCGATGTCGCCCAGATCTACGACGCGTTCACCCCCCTCATCCCGCTCTCCCTGGAGGGCTACGGCTTCTGCGGGCGCGGCGAGGGCGCCGCGTTCACCGAGGGCGGGGCGCTGGAGAGCGGCGGCCGGCTGCCCGTCAACACCGGGGGCGGCGGGCTCAGCGAGGCGTACGTCCACGGCTTCAACCTCATCACCGAGGGCGTCAAACAGCTGCGCGGGACCTCCACCGCCCAGGTGCCGGACGCCGCCACCTGCCTGGTCACCGCGGGTGAGGGCGTGCCCACCTCCGCGGTTCTGCTGAGGAGTTGAGATGCCGACACCGGATTCCCCCCTTCTGCTGCCCGTCGTCGACGAGGACGGGGCACCGTTCTGGGAGTACGCCGCCGCCGGTGAACTCCGCGTCCAGTCCTGCGCCGCCCCCGGCTGCGGCGAACTCCGCTTCCCGCCCCGGCCCTGCTGCCCGCACTGCCAGTCCTTCGACAGCGAGTGGCGGGCGATGAGCGGGCGCGGCCGCATCTGGTCGTTCGTGCTGCCGCATCCGCCCCTGCTGCCCGCGTACGCCGAACAGGCCCCGTACAACGCGGTCGTCGTGGAGCTTTCCGACGCCCCGCACATCCGGCTGGTCGGAAACGTGGTCGCCGGGCCCGACGCGCGACTGGACTCGGTCGATCCGGGGCGGCTGCGGATCGGGGCGGCGGTCCGGGCGGTCTTCTGCCCGGTCACGCCGGACGTGACCATGGTCCGCTGGCTGCTGGAGCGCTGAGCGATGGCGCTGCGCACCGAGACGGACAAGGGGAGCAAAGTCGCCGTCGTCACCCTGGACCGGCCCACGAGGCTCAACGCCATCGACCTGGCCACCGCCGGTGAACTGGCCGCCACCTGGAGGGCGTTCCGCTTCGACGAGGAGGTGCGTGCCGTCGTCGTGACCGGAGCGGGCGGGCGCGCCTTCTGCACCGGGATCGACCGGGGGGCCGAGGTCCCGCAGCCCCCGTCCCCGTACACGATCGACGATCCGCTGCTGGCGATCGGGCCCAAGGCGAACGACCTGTGGAAGCCGGTGATCGCGGCCGTCGAGGGGATGGCCTGCGGCGGGGCGTTCTATCTGCTGGGCGAGGCCGAGTTCGTCATCGCGTCCGAGGACGCGACGTTCTTCGACCCGCACACGACGTACGGCATGGTCAGCGCGTACGAGGCGATCTCCATGGCCCAGCGGATGCCGTTCGGGGAGGTGGCCCGGATGTCCCTGATGGGCACGGCCGAACGGGTGACGGCCCGCCGGGCGTACGAGACCGGCCTGGTCAGCGAGGTCACCGCGCCCGGCGGCGCGCTGGCGGCCGCGGTACGTGCGGCCACCACGATCGCCTCGTACCCGACGGCCGCCGTCCAGGGCACCGTACGGGCTGTGTGGTCCGCGAAGGAGGCGGCCCGCGCCCAGGCCATGGCGCATGCCCCGCATCTCATCGCGCTCGGCAATCTGGCGCCGGAGCGGCAGGCCGAGCTGTTCGAGGGACGGAGCAGGGGCGGGGACGGGGGCGGGGCTCCCCGGTTGCGGTGAGCCGGTGGCGTTCCGCGGTCGCGGTGAGCCGCCCGCCCGTCGTCAGGGGCGCGCCACCGCCGTGACCTGGCAGCGCTTCACCCTGGACACCTTGCGGGGGCTGTCCATGCGCACGGTCAGGCTCTTGACGTCGCCGTAGCCGAGTGTCGCGGTGGTCTGCGCGGAGTCGACCTTCCGGCCGACGGCGTCCAGAAAGGTCACATCGATCTCGTACGTCCGATCCGTGCCGGCGACCTTGGACCTGATCTCCACGACGGACGAGGTGACGGCCTTGCGCTTGCCCTTGCGGGGCTGGGCGCAGCGGATGACCCGGACGTCCGGGGCGTCGGACGCCGTGGTGCCGGGGGTGGGCGTGCCGTAGTCGGTTCCGCCGGAGGAGCTGCTCGACGAGCTGTCGTAGTCGTCGTAGTCGTGGTTGCTCTTCTTGGAGCTGGAGCATCCGCCGCCGCCACCCGAGCTGCTGCTCTTGCCACTGCGGCTCTTGCCGCCCTTGCCCCCACTATGGGAGGTCGAGAATCCGGTGAGCGCGAGCACCACCACGACCAGCACCGCCGCGAACTTCATACGCTGCCGCATCATCGATGCAGCCCCCCTTGAGTTGTCACCGTCTGCTTGCCGGCCGTCTCCGTACCGCCCACAGCATGGCGGCCGAAGACCCATGACCAAGTCATGACCCTGTCACGGTCCCGTCATGGTCTGTGTGGCGGGGGTGACCGGCCGGGCGTAGCGTCGGCCGGGGGTGGGGCGCGGATGCCGTCGGCACGCGCCGCACGCACCGCACACGCGGCATGTGCCGCAGGAGGCTGATGATGATTCGCAACGTCCTCGGCTCCGTCGTCGCCCTCATCGGAGCGGCGGGCGCCGTCCAGAGTCCTTTCAGCGAGTGGTACAACAGCCGGCTCGGGCGCGACTACCGCGTCCAGGACCTCTTCGGCGGCATCACCACCACGTCGTCCGGGGTCATGGTCTCGATCCTGCTGCCGTTCCTGTTCGCCGCGCTGGTGGTGATCGTCGGGGTGATCCTGCGGTCACGGCTGCTGGTGGCGTTCGCGGGCGTGGTGGTGCTCGGCTTCACCGTGCTGTGGATGGTCCGGCAGGGGCAGGCGGCGGGCGGCCTGACCGTGTCCGGGGACGAGTCGGGCCTCCGGATGGGGGTGGCGAGCGCTGCGGCGGGCGGGGCGCTGATTCTGCTGGGGGCGCTGCTGATGTCGGGGCGGGTGAAGAAGCCGGCCGGGCGGCATGCGGCCCCCTATCGCGCGCCCGGGGAGGACCACCCGGACACCTGGCCGCCCACGCAGGAGCCGGGGATGTCCGCGCAGACGACGCCATGGCCGGAACCGGAGGCGGACCCGTACACGGGCCCGGACCCCGGCGCCCCGCACGACCCGCGCTCCCGGGGCGCGGCTCCGTACGACGACCAGGACCAGGACACGGCGCCGCATCCGGTGTATCCGGAGCACGACGAGGGGCATGACGAGGGGCACGACCCCGGCCGCCCGCCGCAGAACTGAGACCGCCGCCGCTTCCCTGTGCACGGGCCTGGTTCCGTCCCTGCGCACGGCCTTGTTCCGTCCCGGCGCACGAGCCTTGTTCTTCTTGCGCGCGGCCTGATTCCGTCCCTGCGCGCGGCCCCTGTTCTTCCTGCGCACGGGGCCCTGTTCCGCCCCTACGCGCGGGCCTTGTTCCCCGTGCCCGTGCCCTTCAGCGCGTCCAGCGCGTACACGCACCGGTCCTTGCTGCAGGCGTAGACGACGCCCGCCTGCGCCACCGGTGAGCCCGTGATCTCGCCGCCCGTGGCGAGCTTCCAGCGCAGCTGACCGCCCGCCGCGTCCAGGGTGTACAGCACGTGGTCGGCGGAGCCGAAGTGCACCCGGCCGTCGGCGACGACCGGGGAGCCCACCACGTCGCCGCCCGCGGCGAACCGCCACTTCGGGGTGCCGGTGACCGCGTCCAGGGTGTACAGCGCACTGCCGCTGCCGACGTGCACGTTCCCCGCCGCGACCAGCACGGGCTCGATCGACTGCCGGGCCTCCGTGGCGATCCGCCAGCGGTCCTTGCCGGTCGACGCGTCGAGCGCGTACACCGTGCCCAGGTAGTCGGCGAGGTACACCCCGCCCCCGGTGACCGCGGGGCCCGGCGCGAAGGCGGGCGGCGAGAGGAAGACCGCGGGGGACTCGAAGTGCCAGCTCACCCGGCCCGAGGCCGCGTCGACGGCCAGCACCCGGGTTCCCGCCGCGACATAGACGTAACCGTCGGGCGCCGGGGTCACCCGGACCGGGACACCGCCGCAGGAGGCGGCATCGCCGATCGGGTACGACCACCGCTCCCGGCCGGTACGGGCGTCCACGGCCCGCAGCCGGGCGTCCTGCCAGAGGTAGACCGTGCCGTCGTGTATCGCGGGCCCGGCCTCCGACGTCTCGAAGTCCGTCTGGAGGCCCGAGGACTCCCACAGCTTCTCGCCGCTGGACGCCTCCCACGCCTGTACGCCGCCGCCTCGGGTCCCCGTCAGGACGGTCCCCCGGTCGGCCTTCAGGGAGTACACCCAGGCATCGGTCTGGAGCCGCCAGCGTTCGGCGCCGCTCGTCGCGTCCAGGGCGTAGAGGGACGGGCCGTCCGAGGCATGGATCCTGCCCCCGTCGACGGCCATCGCCCAGGCCACGTCACGGGTCTTGAACTGGCGGCGGCCATTGCCCACGTCCAGCGCGTGCACCTCGAAGGACGTCACGTACAGCAGGTCCCCGGAGACGATGGGCGTCCCCCACACATCGTTCGACATGCGAAAACGCCAGGGCCGCCAGCGGTCCGGCGCCGCGGGCGCCGCGTCCGGGGCGGGTGCCGGGGACGGCACCGGGGCAGCCGCCGCCGTCGCGCCGTTCAGCCCGGCGGGCGGCCGGACCCAGCCGGTGGCGGCGGCCGGATGCGCGGCGGCGGCGCCGCGGCCCTCCCCCGCACGCGGCCCGGGGCCGATCGGCACCTTCGCCCCGGCCAGCCGCACCGGGCCGCCGTCGGGCAGCGGGGACGAGACGGGGGCGGGCGAGGAGAGCGGGGACGGTGAGCGCAGGTCGGCGCCGCTGCGCCAGCCGGTGTCCGGGGAGCGCGGCGGGCGCGGGGGCGGCGGCGGTGCGGCGACCGGGGCGGGCGCGGCAGGCGCGACGGTGCGCCCGCCGCCCCGGCGCCGCTCGATCATCGCCGTGGCGCTGATGGGCAGCCAGGCCGACGCCGTACCGCTGTCGTCGCTCCCGGAGGCGAAGAGATGCGGGGCGAGCTGGGCCTGGAGATCGGCGGGGCTGGGCCGCAGCCCGGCGTCCAGCTGCATGCAGGACTCGATCAGCGGGCGCAGGTCGTCGGGCAGGCCCTCGGTGTCCGGGCCCTCCCGCAGCAGCATGAACACCGTCTCGACCGGGTTCGCCCCGTGGAAGGGCGCATGGCCGGTGGCGGCGAAGACCAGCGTCGAGCCGAGCGAGAAGATGTCGCTGGCGCCCGTCACGCTGCGCGAGTCCCGCGCCTGCTCGGGCGACATGTACGCGGGCGTGCCCACCGCGACGTTCGTCATGGTCAGCCGGGTGTTGGAGACCCCGGACGCGATGCCGAAGTCGATCACCCGGGGGCCGTCCTCGACGACCAGGACGTTGGACGGCTTCAGGTCGCGGTGGACGAGTCCGGCACCGTGGATGGACTGGAGGGCCTCGGCGATCCCGGCTGCCAGCCAGCGCACCGCCTGGGTCGGCATGGGCCCGCACTCGTTCACTATTTCTTCGAGGGAGGGCGCGGGCACATAGGCGGTGGCCAGCCAGGGCACCGCGGCCCGCGGGTCGGCGTCGACCACGGCGGCCGTGTAGAAACCGCTGACGGCGCGGGCGGCCTCCACCTCACGCGTGAAGCGGACCCGGAACAGCTGGTCCTCGGCGAGCTCCGTACGGACCGTCTTGATCGCCACCCGCCGGCCGGACGCCGAGCGCGCGAGATAGACCAGCCCCATGCCGCCGGCGCCGAGCCGTCCCAGCACCTCGAACGGGCCGATCCGCCTCGGGTCGTGCTGCGTCAGCTGTTCCACCACTTGCCTGCCACCTCCCCGTACGGACCTCAGGAACAGAAGCCCGCGAATTCCCGCCCTGTGCAGCGTCTCACCACTGGGCACCACCTGGCGGTGCGCACCCCGATTGTTCCTGGCTCGGGCGCCGGTTGCGAACCCGGGGGCGGATCAGGGTGTCTCATGTCACTTCGCCCGCTATCCGCCCACACCGGCCGCCCGGAACGATTACGGAAGCAGTCCGATCGGCTGGAGTACGGCGAAAGCGGCGCCCTGATCGTCGTGGAGAACGGCCATCCGCCCGTGCGGGATGTCGAACGGCGGCGCGGAGACCCGGCCGCCCAGACGCACGGCGCTCTCGACAGCCCGGTCGCAGTCGACGACGGCGAAGTAGGTGAGGAAGTGGCTGGGCAGCTCGGCGGGGAAGGCGTCCGTGATCACGCTGCGCCCGCCGATCGCGGTGTCGGGGCCCGGTTCGGTGCCCGCCGGGGACCACATCCGGAAGGCGACGAGGGACTCGGCGGTTCCGGAGGCGTCGCTCCCGGACTCTCCCAGGTCGGTGCCCCGGAAGCCGAAGACCTTCTCGTAGAACGGATCGACACGCTCCGGCTGCCGGGTGTAGACCTCGGTCCAGCAGAAGGCGCCGGGCTCGTTCTGCTTCTCGAAGCCGGCGCGGTCACCCGCCTGCCAGAGCCCGAAGACCGCGCCGCCGGGGTCGGCGGCCTGTGCCACGAACCCGGCCCGTCCGGCGTGCACCGGCTCGGTGATCACCTGGCCGCCCTCCTCACGGATCGCGGCCACCGTGGCCCTGATGTCGTCGGTGGAGAAGTAGACACCCCAGGCGGTCGGCATCCGGCCGTCCCGCTTCGCGGCGAGTGCGGCGACGAGCCTGCCGTCACTGAAGGCGTCGGCGAAGGGCATGCCGTCACCCGCGCGGAAGGTCCAGCCGAAGAGCCCGCCGTAGAAGCGCTTGCCCGCTTCGAGGTCGGAGAGCTGCACATCCACCCAGCACGGCGCGGAGTGCGCGAATACGGCCATGGGCCCGGGTCCTTCCGTTGCAGTGACGCCCGTCACACTCAACGTAGCCTCGGGCCCCGCACTCCGCGCCCCGGCGCACCCCCGGCCCATCCATATAGAACGTTCGCCCGAATCGTGAAGATCCAGCACCCCCGTGGACAAAAGTTGTCCACCGAAGTTGTCCACAGGCTGTTGATAACACTAATGCCGAGCGGCCTCCCGGAACGGAAGCGAGCCTCCCGGAACGGGCCCGGATGCCTCCGTACACCCCTCCGGTCCTGCGGCGTTCCCCATTTGCAGTCGGCCGAATCGCGCTCCGATCACCCGTCGGTAAGCTGACGGCATGACAGGACAAGTACGCACCGTCGACGGCCGCGTGGCCGGACGACGCGGCCAGGCGACGCGGCAGAAGCTGCTCGACTGCCTCAGCGAGATGCTCAGTTCCTCGCCGTACCGGGACGTCAAAGTCATCGACGTCGCCCGGAAGGCCGGGACTTCACCCGCGACTTTCTACCAGTACTTCCCCGACGTCGAGGGCGCTGTCCTCGAAATCGCCGAGGAAATGGCCAAGGAGGGCGCCGGGCTGACCGCACTGGTCGCGGGCCGCTCCTGGGTCGGCAAGGCCGGCTGGCAGACCTCCGAGGAACTGGTCGAGGGCTTCCTCGACTTCTGGCGTCACCACGACGCGATCCTCCGCGTGGTCGACCTCGGCGCGGCCGAGGGCGACAAGCGGTTCTACAAGATCCGCATGAAGATCCTGAACTCGGTCACCAACTCCCTTACCGAAGCGGTCAAGGAGCTCCAGGCCAAGGGCAAGGTCGACAAGGACGTCAGCCCCGCGGCGATGGCGGGCGCCCTGGTCGCGATGCTGGCCGCGGTCGCCTCGCACCAGAAGGGCTTCACCACCTGGGGCGTGAAGCAGGCCGAACTCAAGCCGAACCTCGCCCTGTTGGTCCACCTGGGCATCACCGGCAAGAAGCCGACGAAGTAAGCACCGGCACGGGCTCCGGACGCCCCGGCACACGCCGGGCACGTACGGCGGCCCCGGGCGCCCCCAGGTCCTGTCTCACCGACGGCGGATCACGCAGGTGATCCGCCGTCGGCGTCCCCGGCCCCGGACGTGGGCGCGGACGTGGGCGCGGGCGCGGCCCGGAACTGCGACTTCCACGGCCTCACGGCGCCCCGGCTCCGGAACGCCGCCCTCCGCGCGATTCACGGCGCCCGGCCTCACCGAACTCCCGGCGTCAGCGCACGCCCGGTCTCACCGAAGCCCCGGCGTCACCGCACACCCGGCCTCACCGAAGCCCCGGCCTCACCGCACACCCGGCCTCACGACCCCTCCCGCAACTCCACCCGGAAGAGCCGGATCTCCCGTTCCACCCGCGCCTGATACGTCGCGTAGGGCGGCCAGAACGCCAGCGCGACCTGCCACACCTTCGCCCGCTCCTCGCCCTGGAGCAGCGTGGCGCGCACCGGGATGTCCCGCCCCTTCCAGTTGACGACGGCCGCGTCCGGACGGGCCAGCAGATTCGCGGTCCAGGCCGGATGCCCCGTACGGCCGAAGTTGCTGCCGACCAGAATCCAGCTGCCGTCCGCCCCGCCCTCCGGCATACAGGCCAGCGGGGTGGTTCTGGGCTGCCCGCTCCGCGCCCCCGGCACCGTGAGGATCAGCCCCGGCAGCATCCGGGCGCTCAGGAGCACCTTGCCCCGGGTGAGCCGGTGCACGGCGCGGTCCATGGCGGGGACGACGTGCGGGGCGATCCGCGCGAAGGTGCGGGTCGAGGAGACCTTCTGCATCAGCCGGACACCGCGGGCCATCAGACCGCCACCCGCTGTCCCGCGGTCCGGGGTGCGAACAGTCCCGCCTGGCCCGCCGCGTGGTCGCGCAGCCGGTGGACGGGGCCGAAGAGCAGTTCGTCGGCCGCCGCCCGCTTGAAGTAGAGGTGCGCCTCGTGTTCCCAGGTGAAGCCGATGCCGCCGTGCAGCTGGACGGCCTCCGCCGTGGTGACGCGCAGCGCCTCCAGCGCCTGGGCGAGCGCGAGCCCGCCCGCCGCCGGGTCCCAGGCCGCGTAGTACGCCGCGGAGCGGGCCGCCTGCACCCGTACGTACAGATCGGCGAGCCGGTGTTTCACCGCCTGGAACGAACCGATGGGCCGGCCGAACTGTTCGCGTTCCTTGACGTAGGCGACGGTCCGGTCCAGCGCGCTCGACGCGGCCCCGACCGCCTCGGCCGCCAGTACCGCGGCGACCGCGCGTCCGGTCACGGCCAGCGCACCGGCCGCGTCCACGGTGTCGTCGGCGCCGAGGAGTTCGGCGCCGGTGTCGCGCAGTTCGACACGGGCGAGCGGCCTGGTCGCGTCCATCGAGGTCTGCCGGGTGCGGACGAGTCCGGCCGCCGTGTCGGCGCGGACGAGGAACAGGAGCGTACGGCTGCGCGGGAAGCCTCCGGTGTGGGCGGCGACCACGAGCAGCCCGGCGCTGTGGCCGTCGAGGACCTGGGCGGCCTCCCCGTACAGCCGCCAGCCTCCGCCCCCGTCACCTCCGTCCCCGTCGTCGCCTCCGCCTCCGTCCCCGCCCACGGCCCCGTCGGCCCGTCTGGCCTGGACGCCACCGGCACGGCCGCCGCCCGCCCATTCGCCGCGGGCGTTGTCGCCGGTGAGGCCGAGCGCGGTGGACAGGGAGCCGCCGGGGACGGCGAGGGTGGCGGTCAGCCCGCCCGCGGCGATGCGGGGCAGCAGGGCCGTGCGCTGGGCCTCGGTGCCGAGTGCGGCGAGCAGGGGTGCGGCGAGCACGGAGGTGGCCAGCAGGGGTGAGGGCAGCAGGGCGCGGCCGGTCTCCTCGCAGGCGAGGGCCAGTTCGGCGGTCCCGCAGCCGACACCTCCGTACGCCTCGGGCAGCGCGATCCCGGGCAGCCCGAGCTCCCCCGCGAGCCGGTTCCACAGGGCCTCGTCGTAGCCGAGGGCGGTGTCCACGGCGGCACGGACCTCGGCGGGTCCGCAGCGCTCGGCCAGCAGTTCGCGCAGGGTGCGGCGGATCTCGTGCTGCTCCGCGGTGAAGGCGGCGTCCATCCTCGGGCTCCTTCCCCTCGGGAGCGGGTGCCCCCGATCTGACGATGCGTCATGTTAGGCGGGAAGTGGCGAGAAACCCAGACTCCGGCACACCTCCACCGCCCGGGGAGCCACCCCGACTCCCTTTCCGGACACCGGAGAACCGGCCTCCGCCCCGGTCACGTCCACTCACATCTGATGTACCGTCAGATTCATGCCTTCCTCACCCTCCTCCTCCCCGCGCAAGGTCGCTGTCGTCGGCATATCCCTCGCGGACTGCGGACGCGTCGACGGGCCCACCCCGTACGCCCTGCATGCCCAGGCGGCCCGCCGGGCACTCGCCGACTCGGGCCTGGACCGTTCGCTCGTCGACGGCTTCGCCTCGGCGGGCCTCGGCACGCTGGCCCCGGTCGAGGTCGCCGAGTATCTGGGCCTCAAACCCACCTGGGTGGACTCCACGGCGGTCGGCGGCGCGACCTGGGAGGTGATGGCGGCGCACGCGGCGGACGCCATCGCCGCGGGCCGGGCCAACGCCGTGCTCCTGGTGTACGGATCGACGGCCCGCGCCGACATCAAGGCGGGCCGCCGCACGTCGAACCTGTCGTTCGGGGCGCGCGGCCCCCTCCAGTTCGAGGTGCCGTACGGGCACTCGCTGATCGCCAAGTACGCGATGGCCGCCCGCCGCCACATGCACGAGTACGGCACGACACTGGAGCAGCTCGCCGAGGTGGCGGTACAGGCGCGGGCGAACGCGGCGGTCAACCCGGAGGCGATGTTCCGGGACCCGATCACGGTGGACGACGTGCTGTCGGGCCCGATGATCGCGGACCCGTTCACCAAGCTTCACTGCTGTATCCGCAGTGACGGCGGCTGCGCGGTGCTGCTGGCGGCGGAGGAGTACGTACCGGACACGGCGAAGGCCCCGGTGTGGATCCTCGGCACCGGCGAGCACGTCTCGCACTCCGCCATGTCCGAGTGGGAGGACTTCACGGTCTCCCCCGCCGCCGTCTCCGGCCGGCTGGCCTTCGAACGGGCCGGGGTGCGGCCCGCCGACATCGACATCGCCGAGATCTACGACGCGTTCACCTATATGACGCTGGTGACGCTGGAGGACCTGGGGTTCTGCGCGAAGGGCGAGGGCGGCGCGTTCGTCGAGAAGGGCCGGACCGGCCTGACGGGCGAGCTGCCGGTGAACACGGACGGCGGTGGCCTCTCCGCCTGCCACCCCGGAATGCGGGGGCTGTTCCTGCTGGTGGAGGCGGTACGGCAGCTGCGCGGCGAGGCGGGCGCACGTCAGGTACGGCGCGCGGGCGGACGGCTCCCGGAACTGGCGGTGGCCTCGGGAACGGGCGGCTGGTTCTGCTCATCGGGCACGGTGGTGCTGGGCCGGGGCTGAGGGAGGCGCGGGCCCGGCAGGGCCGAGGGGCCCCGGCCGAGGGGGCGGGGACGGGGACGGGGACGGGCGACTCGCTCACACAGCCACGACCGTGAGAGCCCCCTCCAGCCCCTTGAAGTCATCGGCATTGCGGGTGAAGAGCGGCAGCCCTCTGATCGAGGCCACCGACGCGATCATCAGGTCCATACGCCGGGGACGGGGATCACGTCCGGCGGCGACGGCAAGGGCAACCAGGCTTCCGTAGCGGGCTGCGGCCTCCCCGTCGAAGGGCAGCGGATCGAAGTCCGCCACCGCAGCTCCCAGATGCTCCATCCTCACAGCCCTGACCACCGGGTCCTTGGCCATGCTCACACCCTGCTGAAGCTCAGCCAGAGTCACCGCCGTGAGAAGGGGCAGCGTCGGCAGGACCTCCGGGTTCAGCACGTTGAGGTCGATATACGTACAGGTGTCGAGCACACCCGTGTGATGCCGTTCAGCCACGGGGACGCTCCCAGGGGTCGTCGTCGCCCACCCGGTCCTCGGTACCGAAGAACTCGTCGGCCTCACGACGCATCGACGCGGCGTCCATCCGCGGCAGCCGCCGATGCCGGGCCACCAGCTCCTCCGCGCTGAGCTGCCGTTTCCGGGCGAGTGGCCGGAGCTCCGCAACCTCTATCCCGTTGCGGGTGATGTGGAAGATCTCGCCTCCCTCCACCGCGTCCATGACCGCGGCGGAGTTGTTCCTGAACTCTCGCTGAGTGATGGTCTTCATGAAGCAAGCGTAGCTCCACGTGTCTCACTGTGCTACATGAATGATGTGGCCGCATGACCGACGCGACTCCTGATGCCCAGCGCGCCTTCCGGGACCTTCTGCACGCCCAGCACGTCTGGGACGTCGACCTCCCCGGCTTCGACCCGGCCACCGCGCCGGACGCCCCCGTACCCCTCTTCCACGCCTGGTTCGCCGAGGCGGTGACCGCCGGGCAGCCCGAGCCGCACACGATGACGCTGGCCACCGTCGACAGCGCGGACCGCCCCGACGTACGGACGCTGATGCTGCACGACGCGGACGGCCGGGGCTGGCACTTCGCCACGCACTCCACCAGCGCGAAGGGCCGCCAGCTCGCCGCCCGCCCCTACGCCGCACTCGGTTTCTACTGGCCCACCCAGGGCCGGCAGGTGCGGGTACGGGGCCCGGTCACGGCCTGCACACCCGCCGAGAGCCGCGCCGATCTGCACGCCCGGTCCACCGGGGCCCTGGCCTCGGCGCTGACCGGGTCGCAGAGCGCGGTCCTCGGCTCAGGGGAGGAGCTGACCCGGGCCGCCGACGCGGCGTGGGAGCGGGCGCGGGCGGAGCCGGACGCCGAGGTGGAGACCTGGACGCGCTATGTGGTCGAGCCGGAGGAGGTCGAGTTCTTCCAGGGCGACGCGGGGCGACGGCACATCCGGCTCCGCTATCGCCGGGAGGCGGACACCTGGGTGCGGGAACTGCTCTGGCCGTAGGAGACACGGCGGCGCGTCTCCGTCCGTACAGCAGGCCGGATTTATTCGATTTCAACAAGAAAGGGGCACTATGGGAGACAGGTGAGCTGTTGGGAGGCATCGATGCCACGAACTCGTTCCCGCTACGCGCCGGACCGCGGTCTGACCGCCCGCATGGTCAGCACCATGTTCTTCATCGGTCTGCTGTACGTCGTCCTCGTCGGCGTGCTGCTCGCGGTGGCGCGCGGGGCCTGGCCGATCATCCTGATCATCACGGGCGGCCTCTTCATCGCCCAGTTCTGGTTCAGCGACCGCATCGCGGCGTACGGCATGGGAGCCCGCGAGGTCACGCCCGAGGAGGCCCCCGAGCTGCACGGTGCGATCGACCGGATATGCGCCCTGGCGGACATGCGGAAGCCGCGGGTGGCGATCGCGCAGAGCGACGTACCGAACGCCTTCGCCACCGGGCGCAGCGAGAAGACTGCCCTGGTCTGCGCGACCACGGGACTGCTGCGCAGACTGGAGCCCGAGGAGCTGGAAGGGGTCCTCGCGCACGAGATGTCGCACGTCGCGCACCGCGATGTCGCCGTCATGACGATCGCGTCGTTCCTCGGCGTGCTGGCGGGCATCGTCACCCGAGTGGCCCTGTGGGGCGGCTTCGCCCGCAACAGCCGGGGCAACGACCCGGTGGGCATCGCGATCATGCTGATCCCGCTGGTCAGCGCCGTCGTGTACGCCCTCAGCTTCCTGCTCACCCGGCTGCTCTCCCGCTACCGCGAGCTGTCCGCCGACCGCACGGCCGCGCTGCTCACCGGACGCCCGTCGTCCCTCGCGTCGGCCCTGACGAAGGTCAGCGGCCAGATGGCCCGCATCCCCACCGAGGACCTGCGGAAGGCGGAGCCGTACAACGCCTTCTACTTCGTCCCGGCCTTCGCCTCCAAGGAGAGCCTGAGCCGGCTGCTCTCCTCGCACCCCACCCTCGAACAGCGCCTGGACCAGCTGGCCCGCATCTCGGCGGACCTGTCCCGCCCGTAGGGGCCCCCGCCCGTAGGGGCCCCCGCCCGTACCCGTACGGATCGCCACCCGTACGGATCCCCGCCCCCGTGAGGCCCCCCGCCCGCTGCCCGTACTGATCCGTCCCCGTAAGGACCCCCGCCCGTAACTCCCGAAGGAGACTCCGTGGGCCTGCTCGACGCGATCCTGGGCCGGAGCAAACCGGTCCGCCCCGATCTCGACCAGCTCTTCGCCGTCCCCTCGGCCGCGCTCACCCTCCAGGCGGGCGCGGGTTTCACGCCGACCGGCCTCGGTTCGGTGTGCTTCGCGGGGGTGGAGGGCGGCGGCTTCGCCCGTATCCAGGAGGACGTACGGGAACTGCTGGACGCGGACACGGACCGGGGCGGGGTCCCGGTGGAGTTCAGCCGGGACTCGTACGGCTACACCTGGCTGCTGGCCCGCCACGCTCCCGAGGACACCGCCGGCCTCGTCAACGATCTGCACGCGGTCAACACCCTGCTCCAGGACGGCGGCTTCGGCCCGCAGCTGCTCTGCTCGCTGATCGGCTTCCGGGACGCGGAGGGGCGTTCACTGGCGCTGGTGTACCTGTACAAGCGCGGCACGTTCTATCCGTTCGCCCCGGTCCCAGGAGGCGCGGAAAAGCGGGACAGCCAGCTGGAGTTGCAGGCCAGGGCCGTACTCGGCGACGACCTGCGGGTGGAGAAGGACCTCGCCCGCTGGTTCCCTGTCTGGGGCGCGCCGGGGCTGTGAGCGAGACCTCAGCGGTCCGTGGCTCGCGGATGCGCCGTGCCGGCATAGGTGATCCAGCAGGTGTAACGAGCGGTGTCCACCAGGTACCAGATGCGACCGCTTCCGGTTACCTCGATCTGCCATTGCTCGCAGGTGCGTCCGCGGTGGGTACCGTGCGCCAGGCTCCCTTTCAGCGTGTGGTGCCGGGCTGTCTGGACGGCCGGCCGCGGGTCCGAGCGGATGGCGAGCCAAGCCCGATAGGTGTTTTCGCGCGCCTGGCGGCCCAGCGACTCCCAGCCTTTGGCCGACGCGGCATCGGCGAACCGGACCTCCCATTGGCCCTCCGGCGCCGGAGGGGCGGCGCGATCGCCTCGACCGGCGGTCACGCGATGGACCGGGGGTCTGGCACGGGGCCGTAGTCCACGCCGTGATCGGTCGTCAGCGCCGTCAGCAGCTCCGGATCGGAATGGACCTCCGCCGTGTGCTGCCACGCGGCAAGCATCTGGGCGACGGACGCACTGTTGGAGAGGGAGTCGGCAGCACGCATGGTGTCGACCAGTTCGACGGCGAAGGCGTGGACATCCGGCTCCGGCAGGAATCGGATCCACGGGAACGCGTCCGGCAGTACGTCCAGAAGCAGCTCCATGGTGCCGGGGTCGCGCCGCGCCATCGCCACCAGCATGCGCGTGGCCGCGGATACCACCGTCTGGTCCTGCTCGGCCCTCGCCGCAGTGGTCAGGACCAGGTCCTCCCCATCCCTTCGATGCAGCAGAAGGCGGGGGGACTCCTT
The DNA here is from genome assembly GCF_001905125.1 of Streptomyces sp. TSRI0281. GTDB lineage: Bacteria > Actinomycetota > Actinomycetes > Streptomycetales > Streptomycetaceae > Streptomyces. Next base: position 922,106 of record NZ_LWLE01000001.1, read on the forward strand.
CAGCCGGGCAAGCGTCTGCTTGTTCTTGTTCACCAGCTCGGAGAAATTCACAGCCGCGTTTTCAGCGCTCATGACTTTCAAATTACTTCGAAAGTCGGCTGCTCGCCATCCTCCGATCGAGTGGCACCGAGGGCGGCCCCGCGTCAGCGCCGGGCCCGGAACACCGGTACGGCCTCCTCGCCCTCCTCCTGCCGGAAGGTGACCCGTAGCTCCATCCCGATGGCCAGATCCGCCTCCTCGCAGGTCACGATCTCCGTCATCATCCGGGGCCCCTCGGCCAGGTCGACGACGGCCGCGACATACGGGACGCGGGTGCCGAAGGGCGGCAGGTCGTTGCGGTGGACGACGGACCAGGTGTAGAGCGTGGCCCGGCCGCTCGCCCGCTCCCAGGCCACGTCCTCGCTCCAGCAGTGCGGGCAGAACTCGCGCGGGTAGTGGTGGGCGCGCCCGCAGGCGCCGCAGCGGCGCAGAAGCAGCCACCCCTCGGCGGCGGCGTCCCAGTAGGGGCGGGTGAAGGCGTCGGGTTCCGGCAGGTCGTAGCGGGGCGCGGCCGTCACAGGAAGAGTCCGATCGCGGCGTCGAGCGACCACGCCTGCCAGGACATGGCGAACAGGGCGACGAGCGAGATGAGCGCCATCATGGCGTTCTGCCCCTGCTCGGCCCAGTCGTGGATCATCAGGACGAGGTAGAGCAGGTTGAGCAGGAGCCCGGCGACGAGGGCGACCGGGGTGAGGAACCCGGTGATCAGCCCGAGTCCCAGGGCGAGTTCGGCGTACACGACGAGGTACGCCATCGCCTTGGGCCGGGGCTCGACGATCCGCCGGAAGCCGGCGCGCACCACGGGCCACCGGTGCTTGCCCGCCACGTCGGCCGCCCAGGCGATGCCCGTACCGCGCTCGAACCAGCCCTTCTTGTCCTTGTGCCGCCAGCTCTCCAGCCACCACAGGCCGAGCCCTATACGGAGAACGGCGAGCCATTCCGCGCCGCCGAGCCAGATGGTCTGCATCGGGGTCCCTCCCGGTCGCCGAATCTGACGGTACGTCAGTTCACCTGATGGCGACGGCGGTACGCAAGAGGCGTGCACGGGTCCCCGTGATCAATTCGCAATCGATTTCGGTCTTGACCGAGACCCAACAACAAATCGCGCCATTACGCTCCGAAGCATGTCCGACCGCGCTCTCCTCTCCGGCCCCTCCACCAGGCCCGTCTACGTCATCGGCGGCGGCCCCGGCGGCCTCGCCGCCGCTGCCGCCCTGCGCGCCCGGGGAGTGCGGACGGTGGTGCTGGAGAAGTCGGAGAACGTCGGCGCGTCCTGGCGCCGCCACTACGACCGGCTGCATCTGCACACCACCCGCCGCCGGTCCGCCCTGCCGGGGCTGGCCATGCCGCGCCGGTTCGGACGGTGGGTGTCCCGGGACGACGTGGTGCGGTACCTGGAGAAGTACGTCGAACACCACGAACTGGAGGTGGTGACGGGCGTCGAGGTGTCCCGGATCGACCGGACCGCCGACGGCACCGGCTGGCAGCTCACCGCCACCGGCGGCCGGGTGCTGACCGGCCGGGCGGTCGTCGTCGCCACCGGCTACAACCACACCCCGCGCACCCCCGACTGGCCGGGCCGCGACACGTTCACCGGGGAGTTGGCGCACGCCTCGGAGTACCGCAACCCGGCCCCGTACGCGGGCAAGGACGTCCTGGTCGTCGGCATCGGCAACACGGGGGCGGAGATCGCCGTGGACCTGGTGGAGGGGGGCGCTTCCCGGGTACGGATCGCGGTACGCACCGTTCCGCACATCGTGCGCCGCTCCACCGCGGGCTGGCCCGCGCAGTCGACCGGCATCCTCGTACGCCGCCTGCCGGTCCGGCTCGTCGACCGGGCAGGCCGCCTGATGTCCCGGATCGCCGTCCCCGACCTCACCGCCCAGGGGCTGCCGCGCCCGGACACCGGCCTGTACTCGCGGGTCAGGGAAGGGGCGATCCCGGTCCAGGACGTGGGGCTGATCAACGCGGTGAAGAAGGGCCGGGTGGCCCCGGTGGCGACGGTGGAGTCCTTCGACCAGGACACGGTGATCCTGACCGACGGCACCCGGATCACCCCGGACGCGGTGATCGCGGCAACCGGCTACCGGCAGGCCCTGGAGGACCTGGTCGGCCACCTGGACGTGCTCGACGCACGCGGACGCCCGGTGACCCACGGAGGCCGCGCCCCGAAGCAGGCGCCCGGCCTGTACTTCACCGGATTCACCAACCCGATCAGCGGCATGCTCCGCGAAATGGCCCTGGACGCGGAGAAGATCGCCAAAAAGGTGGCCCGAGCGCACTGAGCGGCGGCTTGCCCGTCCCGGACCGGCTACGCCCAGGTGCCCTTGGCCGCGATGCGGCGGGCCCAGGTTTCCAGGTCCGACGGTGCGCGGCCGAGTACCTCCCGTACGCCGTCGGTGACCTCCGCCGAGCGGCCTGCGCGGTGCAGGGCGAACATGGCGCCCAGCGCGTCGGCGGCGGCCTCGGGCCAGCCCTCGGCGAGCAGTTCCGCGCGGTAGGCGTCGGGGGTCAACTCCTCGTAGCGGATGGTCCGTCCGGCGGCGCGGGCGATCGTCTGCGTGGCCTCGGCGAAGGTGAGCGCCCGGGGGCCGGTCAGTTCATGGATACGCCCGGCGTGGCCGTCCTGGGTGAGGACGGCCACCGCCACCTCCGCCACGTCGTCCACGTCGACGAACGGTTCGGGCATCGCGCCGATCGGCAGTCCGAGCCGGCCGGCCCGCAGCGGGGCCAGCCAGAGGTCCTCGTCGAAGTTCTGGAAGAAGTTGCTGGGCCTGAGGATCGTCCACTCGGCCCCGGACTCGCGTACCGCCGTCTCGCCTGCCGCCATGCCCCGGCCGAAGCCGCCCACGGCCTCGTCGAAGCCGCCACCGGCCGCGTCGAAGCCGCCCCCGGCCCCGTCAATGCCGTGGCCGGACAGGGCGACGAAGCGGCGTACGCCCGCGGCCGTCGCCCGGGTGACGAACTCTTGCACCGGGGACGGGTCGTCGGGTGCGACGAGATAGACGGCCGACGCCCCGGACAGTGCGGGCTCCCAGGTGTCCGGGAGGGTCCAGTCGAACCTCACTTCACCGGAGCGGGAGGCCGCCCGGACCCCGGCCGTCCCGGCGTCGCGCAGGCGCTGGACGACCCGGCGGCCGGTCTTGCCGGTGGCACCCAGGACGAGGATGTCGGCGGGGGCGGAGGAGGAAGCCAAGGCGGCGCGGGTGCTCGTCTGCGTGGTCATGGGGCAAGTCCATCGCGGCGACGGTGCCGCGACCATGGCCGCCCGTCCGTGGCACATAGGCGATCGTCCGGACCGGTGCCGGGGCTGCGTACGGTGGGGAGCATGGACGTGTTCGATGAGCTGTTGCGGGGTGTACGGGGCAAAGGTGCGGTGTTCGGCCGTTCGGTGTTGTGGCCGCCATGGTCGCTGCGGTTCACGGACGGGGCGTATCTGACCCTGTGCGTGCCCCTGCGGGGTGCCGGGTGGATCGTGCCGGAGAGCGGTGCGCCGCAGCGGGTGGGGCTCGGCGAGACCGCGATCGTACGGGGCCCGGCGCCGTTCGTCTTCACCGACGACCCGGCCACGAGTGCGGGGCCGGGGGCCTCGGTGCGGGAGGTGCGCTGGCGTGAGGACCGGCCGGACGACGCGTCGGCCCCCGACGACGAACTCACCGGCCCCACCGTCCTGCTGGCCGCCGCCTACGACGTGCACGCGGAGGTTCCGCAGCGGCTGCTGCGGGTCCTGCCCCCGGTGCTCGTCGTGCCGGACGACCACGACTGCACGGCGATGCGCGACTATCTGGAGGCCCAGATCACCGGGGCACGGCCGGGCCGGCAGATCGTGCTCGACCGGCTGCTGGACTGGCTGCTGGTCTGCACGCTGCGGGACTGGTTCGACCGCCCCGAGGCGGATCCGCCCAAGTGGTACCGCGCGCTGGGCGACGAGGTCGCGGGCCCCGCGCTGCGCGCGATGCACGAGGACCCGGCCCATCCGTGGACGACGGCAGAACTGGCGACCCGGGCCGGGGTGTCGCGGACGACCCTGGCGAAGCGGTTCACGGAACTGGTCGGGGAGGGGCCGGTGGCGTATCTGACCGAGTGGCGCATGACCCTGGCCTCCGACCTTCTGACCCGCCCCGAGCTGACGGTGGCGGCCGTGGCCCGGCGGGTGGGGTACGCGGACGCCTTCGGCTTCAGCGCGGCGTTCAAGCGGCTCCGGGGCGAGAGCCCGAGCACATACCGCCGGGAGGCCGCTTCCCTCGTACCCCCGGAGCTGAAGGCCCCCGCCGGGTGAGTGGGTGCCTTCCAGCTCCAGGGTGCCGAGACGGTCGGTGCGGAGCGCGGGGATGCGGAATCGGTTGGCGCTGGGTGCGGGGTGATGGGTGCTGGACGCTGGGTGACGGGCGCTGGGTGATGGGCGCTCCGGGGATGTGGGAACGGTTGGTACGGGACGGAGCGCGGGGGCACAGGGCCGTTCGCCCCCTGCTCCCGCGCCTCCCCCGCCCTCACACCTGCCAGGCGCCCCCCGCAGCCGCGTCCCGCACGAAATCGGTGAAGTCGCGCGGTGCCCGGCCGAGCGCGCGCCGTACCCCGTCGACGACCGGGGCCTCCATGCTCGTCCGGATCGGCTTCAGCGCGTCGGTCCAGACCTCCGCCTCCTCGGCCGGGAATCCCTGGGCGACCAGCCCGGCCCGGAATTCGTCCTCCGCCACGGGGACATAGCGGGCCCGCAGCCCCGTCACTCCGGCGATCTCCGCGAGTACATCGGCGATCCCCAGCGCCCGGGTGCCGGACAGTTCGTACACCTGGCCCTGATGACCGTCCTCGGTGAGCGCGGCGACGGCCACCGCCGCGATGTCCTCGGCGTCGACGAACGCGGCGGTGCCGTCCCCGGTGGGCAGGGCGAGCTCGCCGCCCGTCACTCCGTCGTGGAAGATGCCCTCGCTGAAGTTCTGGGCGAACCAGCCCGGCCGCAGGATCGTCCACTCCACCCCGGAGGCCCGTACGGCGGTCTCCCCCTGCACATGGGGCCCGTCACCGTCGTACGCGGCACCGAAGTATCCGGGCACGTCCACGCCCCGGGCCGAGAGCAGCACCAGCCGCCGCACCCCGCTCGCCACGGCCCGCTCCACCAGGGCGGGCGTCGGCGAGGGCGAGATGTCGTACGGAACGATGTAGGCCGCGGTGACCCCGTCGAGGGCCCCTTCCCAGGTGCCCGGGTCCGCCCAGTCGAACGGGATCTCCGAGGAACGGGAGGCGACGCGCGTCTCCACGCCCTGCTCCTGGAGCCGGGCCACCACCCGGCGGCCGGTCTTGCCGGTGCCGCCGATTACCAGAACAGTTTCCTTTGTCATGCCTGAAGCCTGTCCCGGCGGCGCCCCCGCGGCCATGTTCCAGAATCCGGGATGAATGTCCGGACGTCCGGGCCCCTCGCCGGCCACGGCCACGGCCACCGGGCGATGCTCCCGACCGGCGGTGCCGCACGCATCCCGTCCCACCCATTCCGTCCCAGCCATTCCTGACGGGGCGTCAGTTCAGTAAACTGACAAGGCGTCAGCTATGGAACGGGGGCCCGGACGACTCCGCGGGGCCCGGACGGACACCATCGAGCAGAAGTGGGCGGAACGATGCTTGGATCGACTCACGGCACCCTCACCACCGACTTCCGCGCCAGAGTGGTGGCCTGCGGCGAGGAGCCGCACGCCGCCGTCGTCAGCATGACGACCGCCGCGGTGGAGGGCGGTCTCGACGTCAGCGGGCGCCCGCTGCACGCGGCCGTGCCCGACCTGGACCGGTTCTTCCGGCCACGGTCCGTGGCCGTCATCGGGGCCTCCGACACCGAGGGGCGGCCGAACACCGGGATCACCCGGCAGCTCATCGCCTGGTCCGAGCGGGTCGGGGCGCGGCTGCACCCGGTGCATCCCACGCGGGACTCCGTGTTCGGGCGGGCCTGCTCTCCTTCCGTGGCCGACCTGCCGGAACAGGTCGATCTGGCCGTACTGCTGATCGGCGACCCCCTTCCGGTCATCGAGGAACTCGCCGAGGCCAAGGTGAAGTTCGCCGTGGCCTTCGCCTCCGGGTTCGCCGAGACCGGCGAGGCGGGCGCGGCGGCGCAGGCCAGACTGGCGGCCGCGGTGGAACGGTCCGGGCTGCGGCTGCTCGGGCCGAACACCAACCTCAACGCCTTCGAGGAGTTCCGGGAGGATCTGGACGGGCCCGCGATCGCTCTCATCACGCAGTCCGGGCACCAGGGCCGGCCCGTCTACACCCTCCAGGAGCTGGGCATCCGGCTCTCGCACTGGGCGCCCACGGGCAACGAGGCCGATCTGGAGACCTCCGACTTCATCTCGTACTTCGCCGAGCGCCCCGAGGTCGGGGCCATCGCCTGTTACGTCGAGGGCCTCAAGGACGGCCGCGCGTTCCTCCTCGCCGCGGACCGGGCGGCCCGTGCCGGGGTCCCCGTCGTGGCGGTCAAGGTGGGGCGTACGGAGACGGGGGCCCGGATGGCCGCGTCGCACACCGGCAAGCTGACCGGCGCCGACCAGGTGGTGGACGCGGCGATGCGGCAGTTCGGGGTGATCCGGGTGGACGGCCTCGACGAACTCCAGGACACCGCCGCGTTACTGGCCCGCGCCAGGCCGCCGCAGGCCGACGGGGTCGCGGTGTATTCGATCTCCGGCGGCACGGGCGCGCACTTCTCCGACCTGGCCACCGGGGCGGGGCTCCAGCTGCCCACCCTGTCCGAGGAGAAACAGCGCGAACTGCACTCCTGGATACCCGGCTATCTCAACGTCGCCAACCCGATCGACAACGGCGGCCACCCCGTCGGCGACTGGCGCGGCCGGAAGATCATCGACGCGATCCTCGCGGACCCGTCCGTCGGGGTGCTGATCTGCCCGATCACCGGCCCCTTCCCTCCGATGAGCGACCGGCTCGCCCAGGACCTGGTGGACGCGGCGGAGACCACGGACAAGCTGGTGTGCGTGATCTGGGGGTCGCCCGTCGGCACCGAGGACGCCTACCGCACGACGCTGCTCGGTTCGTCCCGGGTCGCCACCTTCCGTACGTTCGGCAACTGCATCACCGCCGTACGGGCCTATCTGGACCACCACCGCTTCGCCTCCGGCTACCGTTCGCCGTTCGACGAGGCGCCGCGCACCCCGTCGCCCTCGTTCCGCAAGGCGCAGGCACTGATCCGCCCGGGACGCCGGCTGAGCGAGCACGCGGCGAAGCAACTGCTGCGCGCGTACGGCATTCGCGTGCCGCGCGAGCAGCTGGTGACCAGCGCGGCGGCGGCCGTCCGGGCGGCGGGGCTGGTCGGCTACCCCGTCGTCATGAAGGCGTCCGGCGCCCAGCTCGCCCACAAGACCGAGCTGGGGCTGGTGAAGGTGCAGCTCACCTCCGCCAGCCAGGTCCGCGACGCGTACCGCGAGCTCACCGACATCGCGCGCTTCGAGTCCATCGACCTGGACGGGGTCCTCGTCTGCCAGATGATCGAGCGGGGCGTCGAGATGATGGTCGGCGTCACCCAGGACGCCCTCTTCGGGCCGACCGTGACCGTCGGTCTCGGCGGCGTACTGGTCGAGGTCCTGCACGACACGGCGGTCCGCGTGCCGCCGTTCGGCGAGGACCAAGCGCGGGACATGCTCGGCGAGCTGCGCGGGCGTGCGCTCCTGGAGGGAGTACGCGGCGGGCCGCCGGTCGATGTGGACGCGCTCGTCGAGGTCGTCCTCCGGGTGCAGCGCATGGCCCTGGAGCTGGGCGACGACCTCACCGAGCTGGACATCAATCCGCTGGTGGTACTGGGGAGGGGGCAGGGCGCGGTAGCCCTGGACGCGCTGGCCATCTGCAGCTGATCCCCCACACCGGCCCCGGCGCCACCACCCGCCACCGCCGCTCCGGTCCCTGCCTCCGCTCCGGCCGCCTCTGCTCCTGCCCTTGTCCCACCACGTGCCGCCCGCACCCCGCCGTCGCCCGCCATGGAGCTGCCTCATGCCGTCCTCCCCCGAAGACACCGCCAGGCCCGACACCCCCGTCGGACCCGTAGAACCCGTAGAACCCATCGAATCCGTAGAACCCGTTGAGTCATTGGTACTCCACACCACTGACAACGGCGTCTCGTGGATCACCCTCAACCGGCCCGGCGCCATGAACGCCGTCACCTGGGACCAGCGTGAACGCGTCATCGCCCTGCTCGCCGAAGCCTCCGCCGACCCCGCCGTACGGGCCGTCGTCCTCACCGCGACCGGTAGCGGCTTCTGCGCGGGCGCGGACCTTCGCGGCGCCCCGGCGTCCGGTGGTGAACGCGTTCCCGGAGATGTCGCCCGGACGATCCGGCTCGGCGCCCAGCGTCTGATCGCCGCCGTCCTGGACTGCGAGAAACCCGTGATCGCCGCCGTCAACGGCACCGCGGCCGGCCTCGGCGCGCACCTCGCGTTCGCCTGCGATCTGGTCCTGGCCGCCGACTCGGCGAAGTTCATCGAGGTGTTCGTACGGCGCGGTCTCGTCCCGGACGGCGGGGGCGCGTATCTGCTGCCCCGGCTGATCGGACCGCAGCGCGCCAAGGAGCTGATGTTCTTCGGCGACGCGCTCCCCGCCGCGGACGCGGAGCGGCTGGGGCTGGTCAACCGCACGGTGCCGGACGCGGAGCTGGCGAAGACCGCCGGGGAATGGGCGCGGCGGCTGGCCGACGGGCCCACCCGGGCGATCGCGCTGGCCAAGCAGCTGGTGAACGTCTCGCTGGACAGCGACCGGGCGACCGCGTTCGCCGCCGAGGCGATGGCCCAGGAGGTCAACATGACGACGCGGGACGCGAACGAGGGGGTCGCGAGCTTCGTGGAGCGGCGCTCACCGAAGTACCAGGGGCGGTAAGGGTCCAGCCCTTCCGGTCTGATGATTCGTCAGCTCTAATGGAGGTGTGATGGGACACGCAGGTATGGCCGCAACCGCCGTCCGGTACCTCAGGTCCGTCGGTGCCGGAACCACCGCCCCGGCGCCGCTGGACCCGTTGCCGCGGCCCGATCTCCGAGCCGTCCGCGACGACGAGCGACTGTCCGTCGACCCGGGCGAATTCCGGCGCGTGCTGGGGCACTTCGCGACGGGCGTCACCGTCGTGACGGCCCAGGACGCGGACGGTCCGACCGGGTTCGCCTGCCAGTCGTTCGCCTCGCTCTCCCTCGATCCGCCGCTGGTCACCTTCATGGTCGCCCGCACATCGACGACCTGGCCGCGCATCGCGCGCGCCGGAGTCTTCTGCGTCAACATCCTGGGCGCGGACCAGGGCGCGCTGTGCCGGGGGTTCGCGGTGAGCGGGGCCGACAAGTTCGCGGGAGTGGCGTACGGGAACAGCCCCGCGACCGGGTCACCGCTCCTGCGCTCCGTACCGGCCTGGGTCGACTGCCGCATCCAGGCCGTCCACACGGGCGGGGACCATCTGATCGTGGTCGGCCGGGTGGAGGCACTGGGGGCGACGGCGGACGGCGCGGACGCGGATCCGCTGCTGTTCCACCGGGGGGCGTTCGGCCGGTTCAGCGGCTGAACCGGCCGAGGGGCCTCACACAGGCGCCGGTGTCTTCCGCCGGATCACCAGCGCCATCAGTGCCGCCGTCGCGCACAGCGCCCCCGACGCGTACCAGACCATGTCGTACGAACCGAACACGTCCCGTGCCACACCGCCGAGGAACGCCACCGCCGCCGCGCCGACCTGGTGCGAGGCCAGGACCCAGCCGAAGACGATCGCGCTGTCCTCGCCGTACTGCTCACGGCACAGCGCCATGGTCGGCGGGACCGTCGCGACCCAGTCCAGGCCGTAGAACACGATGAAGAAGACCATCGGCGGGTGGACCGTCGGCGCCATCAGCATCGGCAGGAAGAGCAGCGAGACGCCGCGCAGCGCGTAGTAGACGGCGAGCAGGCGGCGGGCGTCGTAGCGGTCGGTGAGCCAGCCGGAGAAGATCGTGCCGATCACGTCGAAGACCCCGATGACGGCGAGCAGCGAGGCGGCGGCCGTGATCGGCATGCCGTGGTCGTGGGCCGACGGGACGAAGTGGGTGCGGATCAGGCCGTTGGTCGAGGCCCCGCAGATCGCGAACGTCCCCGCGAGCAGCCAGAACGGGCCCGTCCGCGCCGCGTCGAACAGAATGCGCACCGCACGCCCCGCGGCGCCCTTCTCGGGTGCGGGCTTCGCCACGTACTCGCCGCCGTACGGGGCCAGGCCCACGTCGGCCGGGTGGTCGCGCATCAGGAGCCAGACGAACGGGACGACGACCAGGGCCGCCAGAGCCACGGTCACCGAGGCCGGGCGCCAGCCGTGGGCGTCGACGATCCAGGCGCAGAGCGGGAGGAACACCAGCTGGCCGGAGGCACCGGCCGCGGTGAGGACGCCGGTGACCAGGCCGCGCCGGGCGACGAACCAGCGGTTGGTCACGGTGGCGGAGAACGCCATCGCCATGGAGCCGGTGCCCAGGCCGACGAGCAGGCCCCAATAGATCATCAACTGCCACGCCGCCGTCATCCAGACACTGGCCAGTGCCCCCACGGCCACCATGCTCAGCGCGACGACGACGACCCGCCGGATGCCGAACCGGTCCATCAGCGCCGCGGCGAACGGTGCCGTCAGCCCGTACAGCGCCATGTCGATCGAGACGGCCAGCCCGATCTCCCCGCGCGACCAGCCGAACTCCGTGTGGAGCGGGTCGATGAGCAGGCCGGGAAGCGAGGTGAACGCCGCGCCGCCGATGATCGTCACGAAAGTGACGGCGGCGATGATCCAGGCCCGGTGGACGCGCGGCTCCGGGCGGCGGCGCCCGGGGTTCCCGGCCGGCCGGGAAGGAGTCCTGGAGCGGCGGTCGTACGTCCCGGAACGGGGGCCGGGCTTGCCGGCGCGGCGATCGTACGTCCGGGAACGGCGGTCGGACGTCGCGGCCTCGCGGTCCGGCCTCGCGGCGGCGCCGGGCCGTCGGTCGTCGTCCCTGGCGGCGCCTTCGGTTGTCTGGGTCACGTCATTCAGCATCCGGCCCGGATCTCGGGCGTACGAGTGGCCGGACGGACACGGTTCGCAGGGATCGGGCCACGGGTCGGGGCACCCGTACCTGTCCGGACCTATTCGACCGCCCCTCCCGGACCTCCCGGACCTATTCGGCCGCCCGCTCGAAGGCCCGGCCGGACCTGCCACGCCGCACCGCCCACGCGTGCGCACCGCAGGCCGCCCCCGCCCCCACCGCGTACCAGAACAGGTCCGGGGCGTTGAACGTCGAGCCGAGCACCAGCCGGGCCACCCCGCTGCGCGCCGACAGCTCCGCCGGTACGCCGGTCAGCTGGGCGAACTCCACCGCCCAGCTGAAGGCCAGCGCCACCCCCGCCACCGGCAGCGGACGCGCCCTCGGGGCGACGATCACCACCAGGACGTGGATCAGCACCGTGTACAGCGCGTCCCCGGCGTACTTGGCGATGTCCCCGCCCGCCGCCGACCGGATGCCGAGCCCGGCGGCCACGGTCAGCACCGCGCCGGCCGCCGCCAGCGCCCTCGTACGTGCGGCCGACGCCCGCCCGGCCACCCGCGCCGTCATCCGATCCGCTCCAGCCGCCGGATCGGCCGCGCCATCAGCAGCACGCCCACCACCAGCATGTTGATCACCGCACCGGCCAGCAGCACTTCCGGCGCGCCCACCGCCTCCGCCACCGGTCCGGCCAGCGCGCGGCCCGCCGCCACCATCAGGAGCGAGCCCGCCACGTCGTAGGCGTGCAGACGGTTCAGGGCCTCCGGCGGGACGTGGGTCTGAACCGTCGTCGACCACATCACCAGCCAGAACGCGAACGCCGCGCCCGCCACGAACTGTCCGGCCCCCAGCGCGAACACCGGCGTCCCCAGCCCCAGCACCACCAGGTTCACCACCACGGCGGACAGCGCGAGGGTCCCCGCCGCGAGCGGTCTGCGCGGGCGCAGCCGCAGGGCGAGCAGCCCACCGGCCACACTGCCCGCGCCGTTCACCGCCATCATCGCGCCGTACGTCCCCGAGCCGTGCTCCTCGGTGACCAGGACGGCGGTGAGCGGGAGCATCGGGCCGAGCACCATGAAGCCGTACACCGTCCAGATCGCGATCACGCCCCACAGCCAGGAGCGGGCCCGGAACTCCCGCCAGCCGTCGACGAGTTCCGCGACGAACGTGCCGCGCACCGCGTCGTCGGCCGGGGCGGGCGCGAGCCGCATCAGGAAGAGGCAGATCCCGGAGACGGCGAAGGTCGCCGCGTTCGCCAGGTACACGGCCCCGGCGCTGGCCAGCCCGACGAGTACGCCCGCGAAGGCCGGACCCGCCATGGTCATCAGCGCCTCGGAGACCCGGAGGACCGCGTTGGCCCGCTGGACGTCGGAGGAGACCCGGGGCACGGTCGAGGCGACGCCCGGCTGGAACAGCGCGGCGCCGACCCCGGCGACGGAACTCAGTACGTAGACCGACCACAGCGGCGGGTTGCCCGTCGCGAAGGCCACCGCGAGCACCGCCGCACCGGTCAGCCGGAGCGCATCGGCGATGATCATCATGCGGCGCGGGGTGAAGCGGTCCGCCAGCACCCCGCCGAACAGCACGAAGAACGCCAGCGGCCCCATCCAGGCGGCCAGCGCGAACCCGACGGACGACGTGGGGCGGCCCGCGCCGAGCAGACCCGCGGTGAGTGCCACGGGGATCATCCCGTCCCCGAAGAGCGCGACGGTACGGGCGACGAAGAAGTACCGGAAGTTACGGTTCCAGAGCTCGCCGGGACCCGAGCCGAGCCCAGCGCCGAGCCCGGAGCCAAGCCCGGAGGGACCCACGCCGGAACCCGCGCAGGGACCCGCGCCGGGACCCGCGCCGGCCGTCACTCCCCGTAGCGGGAACGGCGTGGGCGGGGGCGGAACCATGTCGTCCGGTGCCTCGGGAATGGGCGCGGTTTCTGTGGGCTTCTCCATCACAGCAGTGACATGTATCAGCTTTTGGTCTATACCAGCTAGTGAGTTGTAGGAGGTCCGTCATGCCGCACCGTGTCGTCGTCCTGGCCCTCGATGGGCTGCTCCCCTTCGAACTGGGCATCGCCCAGAGGATCTTCGGCCGGTCGCTCGGCGCGGAGCCCCGCAACAAGGGCAAAAAGCTGTACGAGGTCGTGACCTGCTCCGTCCGCCCGCCGGGCCCGGTCCACACCGACGCGGACTTCACGATCACCGTCGAGCACGGGCCGGAGGCGCTCGCCACCGCCGACACCGTCGTCGTCCCCGCCTCCTACGAGCTGGGCCCCGTCCACACCGAGGGCAGGCTCACCGAGGAGCTGGCCGCCGCGTTCGCGCTCGTCCGGCCGGGCACCCGGATGGTCTCCATCTGCACCGGCAGTTACGTCCTCGCCGCCGCCGGGTATCTGGACGGGCGGCCCGCGACCACGCACTGGTCCTCCGCCGAACACTTCCAGCGGCTCTTCCCGAACGTCCGCGTCGACCCGGACGTCCTGTTCATCGACGACGGCGACGTCCTCACCTCCGCCGGGGTCGCCGCGGGGATCGACCTCTGCCTGCACATCGTGCGCCGCGACCACGGTGCCGCCGTCGCCAACGAGATCGCCCGCCGCACCGTCGTACCCCCGCACCGGGACGGGGGGCAGGCCCAGTACATCCACCGGCCCGTCCCCGAACCGCAGTTCGCGACCACCACCGGCGCCCGCGCCTGGGCGCTGGGGCGTCTGGACCGGCCGATCCTGCTGCGCGACATGGCGCGGCAGGAGGCGATGAGCGTACGGACGTTCACCCGCCGCTTCCGCGAGGAGGTCGGCGTCAGCCCCGGCCAGTGGCTGGCCCAGCAGCGGGTGGAGCGGGCCCGGCAGTTGCTGGAGTCCACGGACCTGTCGATCGACCAGGTGGCGCGGGACGCGGGTTTCGGCACGGCCACCTCGCTGCGCCAGCACCTCCAGGCGGCGTTGGGCGTGCCACCGACCGTGTACCGCCGCACCTTCCGCACGACGGCGGACCAGGGCCACTGACCCACAACGGCGCGGGCGCCGCTCACTCCGGCGCAAGCTCACCCCGGCGCCGCCCAGCCCGGCGCCGCCCAGCCCGGCGCCGCTCACCCCGGCGCCCGCTGGACGCGCTCCCCCGGCGCCACGGACGCGCCACGGAAGCGACGCGGGCGCACCACGGACGCGACCGCGGGCGCGTCGCACCGCGTGGCCTCAGAACACCAGCACCCCCCGCGCCACCCGCCCGTGGTGCGCGTCGTCCGCCGCCTTGTCGAAGTCCTCCACCGGGTAGGTCCTGGTCACCAGCTCGTCCAGGAGCAGCCGCCCCTCGCGGTACAGGTCGGCGTAGAGCGCGATGTCGCGCTGCGGGCGCGACGATCCGTACCGGCAGCCCAGGATCGACTTGTCCAGATACATCGACGAGACCAGGAACGACGCCTCGGCCGTCGCCGCCGGAACCCCGAGCAGGATCGCCTGGCCGTGCCGGTCCAGCAGGTCGATCGCCTGCCGGATCAGTTCCGTGCGGCCCACGCACTCGAAGGCGTGGTCGGCGCCGGTCGGCAGGATCTCACGCACGCCCTCGGCCGAGGTCAGGAAGTGCGTGGCGCCGAACTGCCGGGCCACCGCCTCCTTCGCCGGGTTCGCGTCGACGGCCACGATGGTCAGGGCGCCCGCGATCCGCGCCCCCTGGATCACGTTGAGACCGATGCCTCCGGTGCCGATGACGACGACCGTCTCGCCGCGGTCGACCCGCGCCCGGTTGAGTACGGCGCCGACTCCCGTGAGGACCCCGCAGCCGATCAGCGCCGCCGAGGTCAGCGGGATCTCGGCGGGGATCTTCACCGCCTGTACGGCCTTGACCAGGGTGCGTTCGGCGAACGCGGAGTTGGAGGCGAACTGGAACAGCGGCTTCCCGCGCCGCGTGAAGGGCCGCCCCGGCCTGCCGATCGCCTTGCGGCACATCGTGGGCCGGCCCCGGTCGCACTGGGCGCAGGCCCCGCAGTTCGCCAGCGTCGACAGCGCCACATGGTCCCCCGGCGCCACATGCGTGACACCCGCGCCGACGGCCTCCACCACCCCGGCACCCTCGTGGCCGAGAACCACCGGCGCGGGGAAGGGGATCGTGCCGTCGATCACCGACAGATCGCTGTGGCACAGGCCCGCCGCGGCCACCGCGACCAGCACCTCACCGGGCGCCGGATCGCGTATCTCCAGGTCGTCGATGACCTCGGTCCGCTTGCCGTCGAAGACGACGCCTCTCATCTCGGCTCCCTCGGTAGGCCGAGCACCCGCTCGGCGATGATGTTCCGCTGGATCTCGTCCGAGCCGCCGTAGATGGTGTCGGACCTGGTGAAGAGGAACAGGCGCTGTGCCTCGTCGAGTTCGTACGGGCTCCGCTCGGACCATGCGGCCGGCCCGACGGCCCCCGCCGGACCCTTGATCCGTACGGCCAGCTCGCCGAGCCGCTGGTGCCAGCCGCCCCACAGGAGCTTGGCCACGCTGGGGGCGCCGGGGTCGCCCGTCGTACCGAGGGTGCGCAGCGCGTTCCAGCGCATGGTCCGCAGCTCCGCCCACTGCCGCACCAGCCGCTCCCGCACGACCGGGTCGGTGACGGCGCCGCTGTCGACGGCGGCGCGCACCACCCGCTCCAGTTCGGCGGCGAACCCGATCTGCTGGACGAGCGTGGACACCCCGCGCTCCAGGGCCAGCAGCCCCATGGCGACGGTCCAGCCGTTGCCCTCGCCGCCCACCACCTCCTCGGCGCGCGCCCCGTCGAAGAAGACCTCGTTGAACTCGCTGGTCCCCGACATCTGGCGGATCGGCCGCACCTCGACGCGGCCCGGCTGATCCATCTCGACCAGCAGGAACGACAGCCCGTGGTGGCGGGACGATCCGGGCTCGGTGCGGGCCAGCACGAAGCACCAGTCGGCGTCCCGCGCGAGTGACGTCCAGATCTTCTGCCCGGTCACGGCATAGCCGCCCGCCCCCTCCCGTACGGCGGCCGTGCGCACCGAGGCGAGGTCGGAACCGGCGCCCGGTTCGCTGTACCCCTGGCACCACAGCGTCTCGCCGCGTGCGACGCCGGGCAGGAAGCGCCGCCGCTGCTCCTCGGTGCCGTACGCGATCAGGGTCGGGGCGAGGAGGTTCTCGCCGATATGGCCGACGCGGGCGGGGGCGGCGGACGCGGCGTACTCCTCGGCCCAGAGCACCTGCTGGGCCGGGCTCGCGCTCCGGTTGCCGTAGCCGGGGGCCGGGGTCTCCCAGCCGAGGCCGATCCAGCCGTCGCGGCCGAGGGTGCGTTCCCAGGCGCGGGGGGTGGTGGCGGTGGGGAGGTTGGCCTCCAGCCAGCCGCGGGCCTGTGCGCGGAACGCCTCGTCCTCGGGCCCGAAACGGAAGTCCATGCGTGCCTCCTGCTTCTCTCCTGGGGCTCCGCCCCACGGGCGGATCGGGCGTCGGGCCGGGTGCGGCCCCTGGAGCGGTCAGGCGTCGGGCCGGGTACGGCCCCACGGGCGGGTCGGGCGTCGGACCGGGTGCGGCCCCTGGTGCGGTCAGGCGTTGGGCCGGGTGCCCGCCCTGGCCGCCGCCGCCATCTCCTCCAGCCGCGCCAGCATCGGCATCGGGTCCACCCCCACCGTCCCCGGCAGGAAGTCGGCGATCTTCTCGGGGGTCCAGGCCCCGTCCGCGTACCCCGCGCGCAGCTCCCTCGGCTGGGCCCAGACCGCGATCTTCGGGCCCGCGATCGTGTACACCTGACCGGTGATCCGTTCGGCGCGGGCCCGTTCGCTCAGCAGGTACACGACGAGCGCCGCCACGTCCTCCGGCTCCCCGATCTCCGCCAGTTCCATCGGCACGTTGGCGGACATCCGGGTTCGGGCCACCGGGGCGACGGCGTTCGCCGTGACGCCGTACTTGTGCAGGCCGAGCGCCGCGCTGCGGACGAGCGAGATGATCCCGCCCTTGGCGGCGCTGTAGTTGGCCTGGGCCACGCTGCCCTGGTGGTTGCCGCTGGTGAAGCCGATCAGCGTGCCGCCGCCCTCCTGCTTGCGCATCACCGCGGACGCGGCGCGGAACACCGTGAAGGTGCCCTTGAGATGGGTGGCGAGAACCGGGTCCCACTCCTCCTCGGACATGTTGAACAGCATCCGCTCGCGCAGGATCCCGGCGACGCACACGACTCCGTCGATCCGCCCGAACCGGTCGAGCGCCGTGTCCACGATCCGCTGCCCGCCCGCCATCGTGGAGATGTCGTCGGCGACCGCGACCGCCTCCCCGCCCGCCGCCTCGATCTCCTTGACGACGGACCGCGCGACGTCGCTGCTCGGCTCGCCGCCCTCGATGGAGACGCCGTAGTCGTTGACGACGACCCGCGCCCCCTCGGCGGCGGCGGCGCGTGCGACCGCCCGCCCGATGCCCCGGCCGGCCCCCGTGACGGCGACCACCTTGCCTGCCAAGAAGTTCCCCATGCCCGGCCCCTTCCCGCGGTTTCTGACGGACCGTTAGATTTTATGGGTAGTCGGATGCTCCGGCACAAGACCCAGGAGGCCCCCATGTCCCTGCCGGCCGAGTTCCACGAGATCGCCAAGCGCGTCAACAACTGGGGCCGCTGGGGCGCGGACGACGAAACCGGCACGCTCAACCTGATCACCGACACGGTCGTACGGGAGGCCGCCGCCACCGTCCGCACCGGCCGCCGGATACCGCTCGCGCTGCCGCTCCAGCAGGACGGCGTACAGAGC
Organism: Streptomyces sp. TSRI0281; assembly: GCF_001905125.1. Classification (GTDB taxonomy): domain Bacteria; phylum Actinomycetota; class Actinomycetes; order Streptomycetales; family Streptomycetaceae; genus Streptomyces. Next base: position 939,841 of record NZ_LWLE01000001.1, read on the forward strand.
GGGCTGATCCCGGGACGGGTCAATCCCCTCCACACCATGGTCCAGATCAACCAGGAACTCTTCGGCCCCGGCACGGTCGCCACCAGCGACGACGCCGTCACGATGGGACTCCAGGCGGCCACCCACTGGGACGCGCTCACCCATGCCTCGCACAGCGGGAAGATCTACAACGGCCGCCCCGCCGCCACCGTCACCGCCCACGGCGGCGCGGAGTTCAGCTCGATCGCCGCCGTGCCGCACCTCGTCTCGCGCGGGGTCCTGCTGGACGTGGCCCGCGCCCGGGGCGTCGACCGGCTGCCGGGCGACCACGCCGTCACCCCGGAGGACCTGGACGCGGCGGAGGATTTCGCGGGCCTGCGGGTCCGGGCCGGAGACATCGTGCTCGTACGGACCGGGCAGGTGCAGATCTGTCTGGCGGGCGACAAGCACGGCTACGGCTATCCGTCACCCGGCCTCTCGGTGCGGACACCCGAGTGGTTCCACGCACGCGACGTGGCCGCGGTCGCCAACGACACCCTCACGTTCGAGATCTTCCCGCCGGAGATCGAGGACCTGTGGCTGCCGGTGCACGCGCTCCATCTGGTCGAGATGGGCATGCTCCAGGGCCAGAACTGGAACCTCGAAGGTCTCTCCACCGCCTGTGCGGAGGAGCGGCGCCACGCCTTCCTGCTCTCGGCGATGCCGGAGCCCTTCGTCGGGGCCACCGGCACCCCGGTCGCCCCGGTCGCCATCCTGTGACGGCCGGAGCCCCGGTAGCGGCCGGATCCCCCGTGACGGCCGGAGCCCGTGGCGCCCGATGCCTCGCGGTGGCGCCTTTCGGTACCGCCGGTGCCGCCCGTGCCGCCGACGCCCGTTTTACAGGAAGGGGGTGAAGACCCTGCGGGACGGTTCGCGCGCCCCGGCACCCTGGGCGCCCACGCTCTGTGCGCCGACACCCTTCGCTCCGACACCCTTCGCTCCGACACCCTGCGTGCCGACGCCCTGCGCCCCGATGCCCCCGGAGGTGACCCCGGCCCCGGAATCCGCGACGGCCCCCGGCCCGGACAGATCCTGGAGCACCGGGACCAGCACCGGGCCGCCCCGGTCGACCTCGCACCAGATCCGCTTCCCCGCGCCCTCGGGCTGCCAGCCCCAGCGGTCCGCGAGGCCGTCCACCAGCTCCAGACCGCGGCCGTTGGTGTCGTCACCCTCGGCATGACGCTGGAGGGGCGGGCGGGCGCTGGCGTCGGCGACCTCGACGCGTACGGTCCCGGCGGCGCAGGTGCCCCCGGTCGAGCCGAAGAGCACCCTCAGCACGGCCGGACAGCCGGTGTGGACGACCGCGTTGGTGACCAGCTCCGAGATGAGCAGGATGAGCGTCTCGGCAAGCGGCTCGTCGTCCCCCATCCCGGACCCGACCAGGCGCGAACGCGCCCATCTGCGGGCCCGCCCCACCTCCGCGGGATCCGGCCCGACCTCCAGCTGAACCTGAAGCACCTGCACCGCTCACACCATCCGAACCGGCGGACACATCGCCTCGCGCCTCCTCAGGGTCACGGAACGTGATTCCCTCGGGATACAGCATGGTTGACGTACAGTCACCGCAACAAGCGCTTCGGGCATATTCCAGCGCGAAGGAGTACGCGTGGTGCATACTGTGCGACGCACGTTGCGGGGAGTCGAACAGGAGCGCGCCGACGCCTCGGGAATCGCTTCCCGGACAGGCCCCGCCGATCTCCTTGAGGTATGCGCGGGGCATCTCTCCCGGTCCGGAGCAGCCGCACAGGCCGCACCCGGATCGCCCGGTTCCAGAACCACTCGCATCCCACGGAGAGTACCCGAGCCCGGCGCCGACTCCGGCCGGTGACGAATCACGCAACGGACACAACCCGGTCTCGGCACGGTCCGGCTGCGCTGAGTCACACCCCACCCACAAGCTCGGCTGCCCTCTACACATGTATCGCCGGGTCCCGGTCCCGCTGCCCGCCGCCGCCCAGATCGGCCGCCAGAATCTCCTCCGAGGCCGCCGCCGTGAGCCACCGTGCCGAACGCACCCAGGCCCGTTTCAGGTGGAGGTGAACATCTGCTTCCCAGGTGAAGCCCATACCGCCGTGTATCTGGAGACAGTCCCGCGCATTGCCGACGGCGGCCTCGTCGGCGAGCAGTTTGGCGCCCGCGATCTCCGCGGGGTCGCCCGTCACAGCCGCCGCGTACACGGCGCAACGCGCCGGTTCGAGCCGGGCCACCATCTCGGCGCAAAGATGTTTGACCGCCTGGAACGACCCGATCGGGGTACCGAACTGCTCACGCCCACGGGCGTGTTGGACGGCCATTTCCAGGGTGCGGGCGGCACTTCCGAGCTGTTCGGCGGCGGTCAGCACCGCTCCCTCGCCACGCAGCCGCGCCGCGTCGCCGGGCAGCGGCTCCCCCTGTCCGGCCAGGTCCGTCAACCGGTGGAGCGGGGTGAACGGATCGAGCGAACGTACGGGGCGGGCCCCGCGCACCACGGCGCGCAACGGCTCCCCGGTCAGCACCCGCACGCCCTCCCCCAGGACGAGCACCGCGTCGGCGTCCGCCAGGTCCGCCACCGGACCGTCGCCGTCCGCCGCGGTCACCGCGGTCCGCCCCTCCGCGGCCCCCTCCACCGCACCGGCGGCGAGGTGGGTGGCCACCAGCGGTCCGGGCAGCAGCACCCGCCCCGCTTCCTCGAAGAGCAGCACGGCCTCGGGCAGCCCGAGGCCCACCCCGCCGCTGTCCTCCGGCAGCCGCAGCGCGAAGAACCCGGCCGCGCCGAGCTCCCCCCACAGGCCCCGGCCGGGGCCCTCGCCCCGGTCCAGGGCGGCCCGCATCCGGTCCCTGCCGAAGCGCCCTGCGAGCAGGTCGCGCACCCCTGCCCGCAGCGCCCGCTGATCCTCCGAGAGCTGGAAGTCCACAGTCCGCTCAGCGCCCCTTCGGCAGGCCGAGCATCCGCTCGGCGACGATGTTCCGCTGGATCTGCGAGGTGCCCGCGGCGATCGTGTACGAGAGGGAGGACAGCCGGTCCAGGACCCACTCCCGGTCCAGATCGAGGCTGTCCGCGCCGAGCACCTCGGCCGCCGCCGCGTACAGCTCCTGGCGGGCCTGCGAGTAGCGCAGCTTGAAGACCGACCCGCCGGTGCCGGGGACGCCGCCGCTGCGCTGGGCCTCGCTGACGTTCCACTGGGTGAGCCGCCACAGCGCCCGGAATTCCGCGTTCAGCCTGCCGAGCCGGCGGCGCAGCACCGGGTCGTCCCAGCGGCCGTTCGCCCGTGCGGCCGCCGCCAGTTCACCGAGGGTGCGACGGCAGGCGACGACCTCGCCGACGAAGGCCGTACCGCGTTCGAAGGAGAGGGTGACCATGGTGACCCGCCAGCCGTCGTTCTCCGCGCCGACGCGGTGGGAGACCGGCACCCGGACCTCGTCGAGGAACATCTCGGCGAACTCCGTGGATCCGGCGAGGGTGCGCAGCGGGCGGACGGTGACCCCGGGTGCGTCCATCGGCAGGGCGAGCCAGCTGATGCCGCGGTGTTTCGGCGCCTCCGGGTCCGTACGCACGAGCAGTTCGCACCAGTCGGCGACCTCGGCGTGCGAGGTCCAGATCTTCTGTCCGCTCACCACGTAGTGGTCGCCGTCCCGTACGGCCCGGGTGCGCAGCGCGGCCAGGTCGGAGCCCGCGTCCGGTTCGCTGAACCCCTGGCACCAGATCTCGTCGCCGCGCAGGACGGGCGGCAGCCAGCGGGCCCGCTGACCGGCCGTGCCCTCGGCGGCGATGGTGGGCCCGGCGTGCAGCAGCCCGACGAAGTTGGCGCCGACGTACGGGGCACCGGCCCGCTCGGTCTCCTCCAGGTAGATCAGGTGCTGGGTGGGGGTGGCGCCCCGGCCGCCCGCGTCGAGCGGCCAGTGCAGACCGGCGTACCCGGCGTCGTGGAGCATCCGCTGCCAGGCGGTGTCGTACGCGCGGCGGGCGGGCCAGTCGTCGGGCGGGGGCTTCGCGGGCAGCCCGGGGAGCACCGAGGCGAGCCACTTCCGCAGCCGCGCCCGGAACTCCTCCTCTTCCTCCGTGTACGTGAGATCCACGGCGCGGCCGCCTACGCGACCCGGTCCCGGTCGAGATCCAGACCGAGCATCCGGATCGCGTTTCCGCGCATCAGTTTGTAGACGGTCTCCTCGTCCAGTCCCTTGACGTGGTCGAGGGCGACCTCCTTGGTGTGGGGGAAGGTCGAGTCGACGTGCGGGTAGTCGGTCTCGAAGGTGGCGTTGTCGCGGCCGACGACGTCGAGGGACGCGATCCCGTGCTTGTCGCGGAAGAAGCAGCAGAAGATCTGCCGGTAGTAGTACGTGGACGGCGGCTCGGGGATCAGGTCGCGCACCCCGCCCCAGGCGCGGTGCTCCTGCCACACGTCGTCGGCGCGCTCCAGCGCGTACGGGATCCAGCCCATCTGGCCCTCGCTGTAGGCCAGCTTGAGGCGCGGGTGCTTCACCAGGACCCCGCTGAACAGGAAGTCCATCATCGAGGCCATGGCGTTGTTGAAGGAGAGCGACGCCTGGACGGCGGGCGGGGCGTCGGGGGAGGCCGCGGGCATCTGCGAGCTGGACCCGATGTGCATGTTCACGACCGTTCCGGTCTCCTGGCAGACCGCGAAGAACGGGTCCCAGTACCCGGTGTGGATCGACGGCAGACCGAGGTGGGTGGGGATCTCGGAGAAGGTCACCGCCCGCACCCCCCTGGCGGCGTTGCGCCTGATCTCCGCGACGGCCAGGTCGATGTCCCAGAGCGGGATGATGCAGAGGGGGATCAGCCGGCCGCCGCTGTCGCCGCACCACTCCTCGACCATCCAGTCGTTGTAGGCGCGCACACAGGCGAGGGCGACCTCCTTGTCGTGGGCCTCGGCGAAGGTCTGGCCGCAGAAGCGCGGGAAGGTGGGGAAGCAGAGGGACGCCTCGACGTGGTTGAGGTCCATGTCCTTGAGGCGTTCGGCCGGGTCCCAGCAGCCGGGCCGCATCTCCGAGCGGGTGATGCCCTCCAGGGTCATGTCGTCGCGGTCGAAGCCGACGGCGGCGATGTTGCGCTTGTACGGGAACTTCAGGTCCTCGTAGATCCACCAGTCGGTGGGCGGTCCGTCGGGGTCCATCGTGATGACGTACTTGCCTCCCGTGTACGCCAGCTCGCCGATGCCCGCCGTGAGCGGCTGCGGGCCGCGCTCGCGGTACTTGGCGGGCAGCCAGGTGGAGAAGAGGTGCGGTGGCTCGATCACATGGTCGTCGACGCTGACGATCCGAGGCAGTTCCGTCATGGTGTCCCCTTCGGCGCGCTCGGCCAATATCTGATGACCCGTCAGATTTACTTCGGCACCCAGGCTAGCCCCGCACCCCTGGACCGACAAGGCGCAGCGCTCTACGCTCTCCGCACTATCTGACTATCCGTCAGTTCAGAGGGGATCACCGTGGGAGCCGTGAACGACGGGAACACCGGAAACGCACCGGCGGGGGACGCGTCCGTGACGGACATCGCGCACGGCCTGGGCGCCTCCCGCACCTTCTGGGAGCTGATCGAACGCCGGGCCGCCCTGACCCCGGACCGTCCCGTACTCCTCCAGGGCGACCGCGGCCTCACCTTCGGCGAGCTGCGGAACCGCGCCGAACGGGTCGCCGCCGGATTGTACGAACTGGGGGTGCGCTCCGGCAGTGTGGTCGCCTGGCAGCTGCCGACCCGGCTGGAGACCGCCCTGCTGTCCTTCGCGCTGACCCGGCTCGGGGCGGTGCAGACGCCGGTCATCCCGTTCTACCGGGACCGCGAGGTGGGGTTCGCGCTGCGCGAGTCACAGGCCGGCTTCCTCGCCGTACCGGGCGTGTGGCGCGGCTTCGACCACACGGCGATGGCGCACCGCCTCGCCGGGGAACTGAAGCGCCCGCCGCTGGTCTTCGAGGCGTACGAGACGCTCCCGGACGCCGATCCGGCGCTGCTGCCGCCCCCTCCCGGGCCCGCCGACGGGACCGCGGTGCGCTGGATCTACTGGACCTCGGGCACCACGTCCGACCCGAAGGGCGTGCTGCACACCGACCGCAGCCTGATCGCGGCCGGCTCCTGTCTGGCCCACGCCCTGCGCCTGTCGGCGGACGACGTGGGCTCGATGGCGTTCCCGTTCGCCCATGTCGCCGGGCCCGACTACACCGTGATGCTGCTGCTGTACGGCTTCCCCGCGGTGATGTTCGAGCACTTCGCGCTGCCGGACGCGCTGGCGGAGTACCGGCACCACGGGGTGACGGTGGCGGGCGGATCGACCGCGTTCTACTCGATGTTCCTGGCCGAACAGCGCAAGGACCCGGACCGGAAGCTGATCCCCACCCTGCGGCTGCTCGCGGGCGGCGGGGCACCGAAACCCCCGGAGATCCACCGTGCGGTCGTCCACGAGATGGGCGTCGTGCTGACCCACGGCTACGGGATGACCGAGGTCCCGATGATCACCATGGGCGCCCCGGACGACACGGCGGAGCACCTCGCTCTGACGGAGGGCCGCCCCCCGGCGGGCATGGAGATCCGGATCACCGACGAGCGGGGAACGCCGCTCCCGTACGGCGCGGAGGGCGAGGTACGGCTGCGCGGCGAAGCGGTCTGCCAGGGCTATCTGAACCCGGACGCCTCGGCCCCGGTCTTCGACGACGAGAACTTCCTGATCACCGGAGACGTCGGCCGGCTCCAGGAGAGCGGCCACCTCACCCTGACCGGCCGCCTCAAGGACATCATCATCCGCAAGGGCGAGAACATCTCCGCCAAGGAGATCGAGGACCTGCTCCACCGCCACCCCGGCGTGGCCGACGCGGCGGTGATAGGTCTGCCGGACCCGGAGCGCGGGGAGCGGGTCTGCGCGGTGGTCGAACAGCCCACCGGGGCACCGGTCCTGACCCTGGCGGAGATCGCCGGACACCTGCGCACCGAGGGCCTCTCGGTGCACAAGGTGCCGGAACAGTTGGAAGTGGTGGACGCCCTGCCGCGCAACGAGACGCTGCGCAAGGTGCTCAAGTACAAGCTGCGGGAGCGGTTCGCCTGATCCGTGCGGGACCGCACGGGCCGCCCGCGGGCGAACGCCCGCTACAGGGCTTCCAGTTCGGCCTGGAGGACCGGGTCGTCCAGGCCCGGCAGGGTGTAGCCCACCGGCTCCTGCCACGCGACCGCGCCGTCGTCGATCGCCACATGCCACTCGGCGTCGGGCACGGCCCGGCGCAGCTCGGTCATGGAGCCCAGCAGATGGCGGAGCTGCGGGAAGGTGCGGGCGGGTTCGAAGGAGAGCTTGGTGGATCCGGCCAGGACCTCCTCGGGCTCGTCCCCGCACGTGTCGTACAGGTGGAGTCCTTCCTCGTCGTCGTAGGGATACGTGGCTTCGCGCACGGTCACGACCCGCTGGACGGCAGCGGTCTCGGCCGGGCTCAGGGGCGTGTCGCGGCGGGCCGAGTAGTAGAGGGAGACGCTCATGGGTGGAGCGTAGAACGGGGCACTGACAACGCCCCGGGTCCGGGCGCACGGAGGCGGGGCACGGACGGCGGCTCGGCACGTCCGCACCCCGCCCCCGGCCGGGAAACCGGAAAGCCGGGAAACCAGGAAGGAGAGGGGAAGGGGAAGGGTTTACGCGTCCGGCTCGATCACCGTGAAGTAGCTGGCGAACGCGGCCACCGCGTCGCTCTCGGCGACCCGGCCGTCCCGGTCGGCGTCCAGGCTCTGGGCGGCGACGCTCGCGATCTCGCCACTGGCGCCGAGGACTCTCAGCGCCCGCTCCACGGCCGCCACCGAGGCTGCCCCGCCGTTCTCGCCGTCCGCGACGGCGATGGCCGCCCGCAGGAAGGGGCGGGCGATCTCCGCGAAGCGCTCGGGGTTGTCGCGCAGCCGTTTCACGGCTCCGCCCACGAACTCCTCACGGGTGACCCGCTGGTCCCCGTCCACATCGGCGATCCCCGCCATGCCCTGCCAGAACGCCTCGGCCCCGGTGTAGAGCGCCTGGCCCTTGTCGCAGCGGGCCGTCGTACCGAACTCGGCGAGCAGACGGGCCGCGGCTGCGTTGAAATCGGCGCGATCGATGTATCCGTTGCCGTCCTGGTCGAAGGCGGCGAACCGGTGCGCGATCTTGCGCTCGTACTCTGCGCTGTCCATGCGGGGAGCGTACGACGCCCGGAGCCCTCACGTGTCACTAACGCACGCCACCCATGTGACAACCTGGTATTAACCAGGGCTTCAGGCGGAGAGCGGCTGGGCTTCCTCGTCGACGGCCGCCGCCGCGTCGGAGAAAACCGCGAAGAGCCGGCGCACCCCGAGCGCGGCGAGCACCCGGTTGACGTGGGAGCCGTCCTCGGCCCCCCGGGCCGGGAGAATCAGCCGCAGCCGGCCGCCGCAGGACTTCATCAGACGGCGCGAGGCGATCAGCACGCCGACACCGCTGGAATCGCAGAAGAAGACGTCCGACAGGTCGAGCACCACGTCGTGGCGGCCCTCGGCGACCGCGTCGTGCACGGACTGACGGACGACGGGTGAGGTCACCAAATCCAGTTCACCCCGGATCCTCAGCACGGTCCACGCGCCCTGTTCGGTCTCGTCCACCTTCAGTGTCACGCGACTGGACCTCTCGTTCCGGGGGGCTCCCGACGATGCGGAAGTTTCCGTTCCTCCTCGCGGCTGCCCCACCGCTCATCCATGAAACACCGACCCACTCAAAAAGGAACAGAGGGTTTCCTGCGGAAATGATCACTTCGGGTCTGTTTCTCCTGCCGAGAGCACGGGCGGGTGACACATTCCCTACCATCCCTGGCCCTTCACCGTGCGGAGTTGAGGGAAACGTGCGTGATTGAGCGGTGCCGCCGACTACATTCGGAGTGACGAGCGGCACAGGACAGGGCAGATCGGGACAGAGCAGGGCACGGAGCAGGGCACAGGGCTGGGGCTGGGGGTTTCATGGCGAAGGACGCACCTCCCCGCTGGGACCGCAGGATGCAGCAACGGCTGGCACGCGGCGAGGCGGCGGCGCTCGGCGAGCTCTACGACCGGTTCGCCGCGCTGGTCCACAGCCAGGCGAACCGGATGCTCGACGACGAGGACGCCGCCGACCTGGTGACCCGCGAGGTCTTCGGCCAGGTCTGGGAGAACCCCGACGCGTACGACCCCCAGCAGGGCTCGATGCGGTCCTGGGTGGCCCGGCTCACCCACCGCCAGTCCGTGAAGCGGCTGCGCACGACGGCAGCCTCCTCCTACGAGGAGGAGCACGGGCACGGCGCCGTCCTCGACCCGGAGAAGCTGGAGCGGCGCGTGCGCAGGGCCACCGCCGCGGCCCGCGCCGACTACATCGTCGCCTCCATGCCCGCACCCCTGCGCGCCGCGCTGGAACTCGCGTACATCCAGCGCCGGGACTACCGGCAGACCGCGGCCGACCTCGGAGTGACCGAGGACGAGGCCAGGCGACGGCTCCGGCTGGGACTCCAACTGCTGTCCACCGCGAACGCCCGGCCACTGGAAGGGTCCTCGCCACCCGGTTACGGTCGGACACGGTGACCGGCGAGGACGACGACGGCCGCGAGAGCCGGGGGCGCGACGACGAGGTACGGGGCGCGCCGCGCATACCGGCACCCCGTGGCGCCGCGGACGACCTCGACGACCTGGACCTCGCCGCCGTCATGCGCAGGGCCTCCCTCCAGGACGTACGGCGCGAGCCCCCGGCGGAGGAACCCGCGCCCGAGGCGCCCACGCCGCAGGCGCCCCCAGCCGTCGAACGCGCGCCCGAGGCGCCCCCGGCCGCGGCATCGGCGCCGGTCTCCCCCGCGCCGGACGAGCACCCACCCGAGGCGCCCTCGGCCGAAGCGCCCGCCGCCCCTACGGAACCGGAGCCCGAGGTGATGTCGGCCGCGCCGGTCCTCTCCCACCAGGTCCTCAAATCCCTCCTCGGTGCCTGGGCCCTCTCGGCCTGCTCGGCCGGGGAGACCGCGGCCGTAGAGGATCACCTCACCGAGTGCGCCATCTGCGCGGACGAGGCCCTGCGGCTGCGCGACGCGGTGGGGCTGCTGCACACCGACCGCTCCCTGGACCTCGACCCGACGCTGCGTTCCCGGGTGATCGACGGCTGCCTGGGGCGTCGTCCGGCCGAGATCCCCGTACCCGGCTGGGCCGCACCGTACGACGCCGAGACCGCGCGGCTCGATGCCCTGCTCCGGGACATCGGCGACGCGGAATGGCACGCCCCGGTGCGGCTGAAGTGGTTCGAGAGCGAGCGCGCGGTCCACCGCAGAACGACGGTCGCCGGGGTGATCGGCCATCTCACGGCAGTCGACGGGCTGGTCTCCGCGGCCCTCGGCCTCGACGACCCGGTCGGGACCGGCGATGTGCCGCTCTCCCCCACCGAGCGCACCGAAACGTACTGGTCGGCCGCGCGCCTGCCACCCACCCGGACCGTCCGTGAACCCTGGCGCGACCAGACCCACGAGCTGATCCGCACGGTGTCCTTCGCCGGCCGCGACATCGCGGACCACTCCGTCTCCTACGGGGACTTCGCCCTCCCGCTCCGGGACTCGCTGCTGGACCGGGCGTTCGAGTGCTGGATGCACGGCGGGGACATCGCCGACGCCGTGGACTACCCGTACGGGGCACCGTCCGCCCCGCATCTCCACCGGATAATCGACCTGGCGGCCCGGCTGCTCCCGGCCGCCCTCGCCGGTCGCCGTCGTACGGGTCTGGCCGCACCGGCCAAGGAACTGGTCATGGCCGGTTCACCGGGCCGCTCGCTCCATCTGGAGGTCGAGGGGCACGGCGGCGGCAACTGGTACATCGCGCTGGACTCCCCGGCCGCCGTCGGCTCCCCCGATCACGCGGTGGCACAGGTCGCGCTCGACGGGGTGGAGTTCTGCCGGCTGGTCGCGGGCCACATCTCGCCGGTGGACGCGGCGGCGGGCCAGGAGGGCGACCGCGAGGCGATCCGCGACGTGCTGTTCGCGGCGGCCTCGCTCAGCCGCCTGTAGACAGCCCTTGGCGCCCGACCGGCAGGTGCGACCGGCCGGCAGGTGCGACCGGCCCGACCGGTCGAGCTGTTCGAGCCGGTCGCGGTCCCGCTACGCGAAGATCACCGTACGGCGGCCGTTGAGCAGAATCCGCCGCTCCGCGTGCCACTTCACCGCGCGCGCGAGCGCCTGGCACTCCACGTCGCGGCCGATCGCCACGAGCTGGTCCGGCGTCACGTCGTGGCCGACCCGCTCGACCTCCTGCTCGATGATCGGGCCCTCGTCGAGGTCAGCGGTCACATAGTGCGCGGTCGCGCCGATCAGCTTCACACCGCGCGCATGGGCCTGGTGGTACGGCTTCGCGCCCTTGAAGCTCGGCAGGAACGAGTGGTGGATGTTGATGATCCGGCCGCTCAGCCGCTTGCAGAGGTCGTCCGAGAGGACCTGCATGTACCGGGCCAGGACGACCAGTTCGACGTCCTCCTCGCGCACCAGCTCCAGCAGCCGCGCCTCGGCGTCCGCCTTGTTCTCCTTGGTCACCGGAAGGTGCCGGAAGGGGATGCCGTACGAGGCGACGAGCTCGGCGAACTCCGTGTGATTGGAGACGACGGCCGCGATCTCGACCGGCAGCGCGCCGATCCGGGAGCGGAACAGCAGGTCGTTCAGGCAGTGCCCGAACCTGCTGACCATCAGCACGATCCGCATCCGGTCCGAGGACCGGTGGATCTGCCAGTCCATCCGGAAGGAGTCCCCGATGGCCGCGAAGCTGGCCCGCAGCTTGTCCACCGTCACCGGGGAGTCCGCCGAGAAGTGGACGCGCATGAAGAACAGACCCGTGTCGTGGTCGCCGAACTGCTGACTGTCCTCGATGTTGCACCCGGTCATGAAGAGATAGCTCGACACGGCGTGCACGATGCCCTGTTTGTCGGGGCACGAAAGGGTGAGGACGTACTGCTCGGATACGGCGTCCGAGGCGGCGGGAGAGGCGGGCTGCGGCGCGGTCATCCCCGTAGGGTGCCACACCCGCCCGGTCTCAGGCGGCCCTGGTCATGATGCGGATGACGTCCAGGGAACGGGGCGGGATGTCCGGATCCTCGGCGTCGTTCGTGGCGAGCATCACATGCGCCTCGCGGGCCGCCCGGACGGCCTCCGGCCATCCGTGATGTTCCAGATAGGCGGATACGGGGGCGTCCGCGCCGACCTGGTGCATGATGCGCAGCACCCGCAGCGCGGCGACATCGACGGCGGCGGCCTCACCGGAGTCCCGGAAGATCGTCCCGACGTATTTCTCGGCGGACCAGTTGTCGAGCCAGGTGTCCTCGACCAGGCGGTACACGGCGTCGGTGACGTCCCCGTACCCTTCCCGGCCGGCCAGCCAGCACTCGTGGTGGAAGGTGGGGTCGGAGAGCATGTGCAGCGCCGAGCGCACGTTGGTGCGCCAGCGCCACCACGGCATGTCATTGAGCGGCATGCCGCCCATGGTGGAGGAGCGACGGCCGCGACGGGAAGTGTTCTCCGAACCTTGCTGCACGGTTGTCGATCGTACGTTCCCTTTTCCCGTGTGCGTACGGGCCCCCGCAATTCACCTCGATGTCACCGAGCGTTGAACGGAGCACTCTGCGGCGTTACCCGAGGGGCGGAAATGTACAGACCTATGACCGGACGGCGACGCCCCACCTCCCCCCGCCCCTACAGGTTCCTCACATGTACGGCGGCGGCCGGGGCAGTCCTGATATCCGGCTGCGGTGTGCTCCCTGGGGCCTCGGGGGGCTCCAGGGGGCCCGTCACCGTGATGACGTGGGCGCCCGACCGTTCGGAGGACGCCGACGCGGTGAACATGTCGGGGATGCCGGCGATGGCGAAGACGTACGCCCGCTGGGTCAACGAGCGGGGCGGCATGGGCGGGCACGAGCTGCGCGTGATCGTCTGCAACGAGGGCGACACCTCCGTCGGCGCGGAGAAGTGCGCCCGGGACGCGGTCCGGCGGAAGGTGACCGCGGTCGTCGGGTCCTACAGCCGGCACGGACGGTCCTTCATGGCCCCGCTGGAGGCCGCCGGAATTCCGTACATCGGTGGGTACGGGGCCTCCGACGAGGAGTTCACCAGCTATGTCTCCTACCCGGTCAACGGCGGCCAGTCGGCGCTCCTGGCGGGCAACGGCAAGCAGCTGGCGGCCGGTTGCGACCAGGTGTCGCTGGTGCGGCCCGACTCGATCGCCGGCGACGGTATGCCCTCGCTCCTCAACACCAGCCTCCTGGCGGCCGACCGGCCCGAGGCCGTCGACATCCTGGCCCCGGAAACCGCCACGTCGTACGCCGACCAGGCGACGAAGGCGCTGGAGCAGGCGGGCGACGGCTGTGTGACGGCGGTGCTCGGCGAACGCACGGAGACCTTCTTCGACTCCTTCCGCCGGCTCGAACCGGAAGGCGGCGGAGTGCGGATCTCCTCCGTGCTCGGCAGCGTCGGCCAGCCGCTCATCGACCGCACGGGCGGCCGGAACAGCCCGTTCGAAGGGGCCTACGTCACCGGCTGGTACCCGGATTCGGGCGACGCGCGCTGGGACGGGATGCGCGAGGTGATCCGGAAGCACGCGTTCGGCGACAACCGCGTCGACCCGGAGGACACGGGCGTGCAGACCACCTGGATCGCGTACACGGCGCTGAAGGCCGTCGTCGAGTCGCTCGGCGACTCCACGGTCACCTCCGGCCGGGTCACCGCCGCCCTCAACCACGGTGTGCGGGTCGACACCGGCGGACTGACCCCGGTCCTGCGCTGGCGCTACAAGGACATGGTCGGCTCATCCGCGTATCCGCGCATCGTCAACGGGAAGGTGACGTTCCAGGTGGTCCGTGAAGGCCGTCTCGTCGCCGACAGGAAGGGCTTCGTGGATGTCACGGAGACCCTGTCCGACGCCCCGAACACCGTGGGCTGAGCCGCCGGTCGGCTCTCCGGCGGACCTTCAGCGGCTCTTCGTGCCTCCTGCGGGCCTTCGGCTCCCCGACAGCCGGTCGGCTCTCCGGCTGCCGGAGAGCCGAAGGCCCGCAGGAGAGCCGCCGCAGCTCAGAGCTGGGTCGGGGCGTGCTTGGTCAGGCCGTACTTCTCGGCGATGGCGTTCCACAGCGGCGACGCCTTGGCCTTGGCCTTGCTCGCGTCACCGCTGCGCATGGTGGCCTGCACCGTCTCGTTGGTCGACCTGGCCTTGCCGCCCTTGCACACCTTCTTGTTGTTCTTGGCCTGCCCGGCCCACGCGGCGTAATGGTCGTCGGCCGACGCGGACGCCTCCCACGCCTTGGTCAGCGAGGCGGTCAGCGCGGCATGGTCGGGCAGCTTGTCCACCGTGAGCCCCTGGAGCCTGGTCACCAGATCACGTCGCTGCTGGGCCGCGCCCTTCAGATCGGTGGCCGCCTGGTCCAGCGCCTGGCAGGACTTGATCTTCTCCACGGCGCCGATCACCGCGGAACGGCTGTTGTTGCTGTCGGCCAGCAGCTTGTCGAGCGCCTGGGCCTGCGGCTCGGCGGGGTCGGCCGCCTGGGTGCCGGTCTTCTCGGCCGAGGGACTCTGCGCGGACACCGGCTGCTTGTCGTCCTTCTTGTCGTCGTCGCCACCGCTCATCAGCGCGCCCGCGCCGAGCCCGATGACGGCGCAGCCGGCGACGACCGCGGCGATCAGCGCGACGTGCGGGCGCCGCTTGCGCGGCGCGGGGCCGCCGTCCTGATGCTGCTGCGGCGGCTCCTGCGGCCCGCCCGCCCCCGGGAAGGCCTGAGGTCCCGGCCGGTACGCCTGCGGGGCCTGCGGCGGCAACTGCCCGCTCGGCGGCCCCTGCTGCTGCGCCTGGTACTGCTGCTGCGGATCCGGCTGCTGCCCCTGCTGCTGCGCGGGGTCGAAGTGCGGCATCTGCTGCGTGGCACCCGCGGGCGCCTCGTTGCGGAACAGGTTGTCGAACTCCGCGGGCGGCTGCCGGTCCCCCGGCGCCCCCGGCCTGATCCCGTACGGGGCACCCCCGGGCACCGGCGGTATGTACTGCGTCGCGTCCGCGTCCGCCGCCTGCGGGGCGGGGCCGGACTGCGGCACCTGCCCCATGTACGCCGTGGACTCGGCGGACCGCTCGGGCGGCAGCCCACCGGCACCGGGCCCACCCGGAACCGGTCCGGGCCCACCGGGAACGGGCGCGATGAACTGCGTGGCGTCCGCGTCCCCGCCGGGCGCGCCGGCAACGGCGCCCGGTCCCGCCTCGGGCGGCAGCGGCTGCGCGTACGGCTGGGGCCGCCCCTGCTGCGGAGGCTGCTGATACGCGCCCGGCTGCTGCTGCGGCGCCTGCTGGTACGCACCGGGCTGCTGGGGCTGCTGGTACGCACCCGGCTGCTGCGGTTGCTGATACGACCCGGGCTGCTGCGGCTGCTGATACGGGTCGGGCTGCTGGGGCTGCTGGTACGCACCCGGCTGCTGAGGCTGCTGGTACGGCCCCGGCTGCGCGGGCGGCAACTGCTGCGCCTGCGGATATCCCTGCCCGCCCGGCCCCTGCTGCCCCGGTGCCTGGGCGTCCGGGTGCGGTGGCTGAGCAGTCTGCGGCCCCCAGGGCTGCCCCCATGGCTGCCCGCCCGCCGGCACGGCCTGCTCGGCCGGGCCGCCCGCGTCGCCCCCAGGGATCCACGGGGCACCACCGTCTGCGGGCAGCACGACCCCTTCGTGCGCGGGCCGTACAGCAGGGAGCTGCCGCTCGTCACCCTGTCCGCTCTGCGTCACCGGGACTCCTACGTGTAAACCTACGGAATCGTCGGCTCACGCTATCGGGTGGTCGCCCGCCTCCGCCAAGCGCGTGATGCCACTCACCACCCCTTCACACGCCGGGTAACACCGAGCGCTCTTAAGACGCTGTTAAGGGGCGACTTCCCGATTCCGCGGTTCGGACCGCGGTGCCGCCGCGGATCGGCCGCGGTTCGGACTGCGGTGCCGCCGCGGTTCGGGCCGCGGTTCGGGCCGCCCCCGTGACCTCTTCTCAGGCCGCCTGAAGCTCCAGTCGCGCGCCGAACTCCCGTACCGCCGCCTCGTCCCCGTACGGCAGGAGCCGCTGCTGGAGGTCATCGAGATATTCCGCACCCCGGCTGGAGCGCACCGTTCCCAGCAGCTCCATCGCCCGCATCCCCGTGTGGCAGGCCCGCTCCACCTCGCGCTGCTGCACCTGAGCCGTGGCCAGGAGCACCAGCCCGATGCCGCGACGCCGCGTCCGGGACTCCGGCAGGGCGGCCAGGGCCTCCTTCGCCCGGCGCGCGGCGGGTTCCGCCTGCCCCAGGTCGCGGTGGCAGTGCGCCAGCTCGTCCGCGAGATACCCCGCGTCGAAGTGGGCGATCCAGTCCGGGTCGTCACCGGTGTCCGGGTCGGCGTGCTCCATGGCCGCCAACGCCCGGCCCGCCACCGCCTGGCAGGTGCGGGCGTCGCCCAGCAGCGCGTGTCCGCGGGCCTCCGCCGCGTGGAACATCGCTTCCGCCCTCGGCGTCACCCGTCCGCGCGCCCCCTCCTGCGCGGCCCGTGCCAACTGGGCGATCTCCCTGGGGTTGCCGAGCTGCGCGGCGAGGTGGCTCATCGACGCGGCCAGCACATAGCCGCCGTACGCCCGGTCCCCCGCGGCCTGGGCCAGGCGCAGCGCCTGGATGTAGTACCGCTGGGCGAGGCCCGGCTGGCCGGTGTCGATCGCCATGTAGCCGCCGAGCTCGGTGAGCCGTGCGACCGCGCCGAACAGCTCCCGGCCGACCGCCTCGCGATACGCCCCCGAAAGCAGCCCGGAGACCACGCTGTTGAGGTAGTGGACCAGCACCGGACGCACATGTCCGCTGCCGAAACGGTGGTCGAGGTCGACGAGCGCGGCCGTCATCGCCCGTACCGCCTCCACGTCCGACATGCCGACGCGCGCCCCGGCCGTCCGGGCGACCTGCGGGTCGGCGCCCGTGATCAGCCAGTCCCTGCTGGGTTCCACGAGGGCGGAGGCGGCCACCGTCGAACCGGTCAGCAGATCGCGGCGGCCCACATCGCTGCGCCACAGCTCGCAGACCTGCTCGATCGCGCCCATCACCGTCGGCGCGAACTGGAGGCCGACGCCGGAGGCCAGATTCTTGCCGTTGGCCATGCCGATCTCGTCGATCGTGACCGTACGGCCGAGCTTGCGTCCGAGCGCCTCGGCGATGATTCCCGGTGCCCTGCCGCGTGGTTGCTGACCGCGCAGCCACCGGGCCACGGACGTCTTGTCGTAACGGAGATCGAGTCCGCGTTCGGCGCCGACCATGTTGACGCGTCGTGCGAGACCCGCGTTGGAGCAAGCCGCTTCCTGAATGAGTGTCTGAAGCCGTTCGTTCGGCTGGCGGGCTACGAGTGGCCTGGCTGCCATGTTTCCCCCTTGATGGACAGAGATGGATTCGCGTGATGCGCGGAGACAGAGATGGATGGATACGCGGTGATCGATGAACGGATCACTGCCCGGCGGATACACAAGAAATGCGCATATTCCAACGGCATTCGGTACGAGCACGGCGAGTTGCTCAGTTCTGCATGGGGCTACCCACACACTGACGCACCGCCGCACGCGCGCCCCCGCCCATGCATCCATGCGCCCCGTACGGGGGACCGATGCGCCGTGACGCGTACGCCACGCCCGTAACCCCAGGTGGCGGCGGGAGTTGTGCTCTGCGTGGAAGAGACCATCGGAGTCACGAAGCAGGCGCACGTCCCCCAACAGCGAGGCGAGCAACTGCTCGACGCCGCCGTGCGGTACACGGAAGAGCGCCACTGGGACGTGTTCCCCGGCACCTGGCTGGAGGCGGTGGGCGGCCGGGAGCGCTGCTCCTGCGAGGACGACGGCTGTGCCGCCCCCGGAGCGCACGCTCCCCGGCCCGACTGGGCGGGCCAGGCGACCGGCAGCGCCGCCGCCGCCCGCCGGATGTGGTCCAAGCACCCCAGGGCCTCGGTCCTGCTGCCGACCGGACGGACCTTCGACGCGATCGACGTTCCCGAGTCCGCGGGCTTCCTGGCGCTGGCCCGGATGGAGCGGATGGGTCTGACGCTCGGCCCGGTCACCTGCACCCCCGACCGCCGGATGCTGTTCTTCGTCCTGCCCGGCGCCGCGGTCAAGGTCGCCGAGCTGGTACGGACCCTGGGCTGGAACGCCGGGGCGATCGACCTGGTGGGCCACGGCGACGGCCACTACGTGGCGGGGCCGCCGACCCGGGTCGGGGGACGCGGCGCCGTGCAGTGGGCGCGCCGCCCCACCCACGCCAACCGGTGGCTGCCGGATGCCGAGGAGCTGATCAGCCCGCTCGCCTACGCCTGCGCGCGCGAGGCGGCGGACGCTCGGGCACGCCTTTCGTAGGGTGGTCCCCACAGATGGGGATATCGAAAGGCTGTGCCATGCCGGACCGGGCAGATGCACGAGACGTAGCGGATACGCAGAACGCACAGGGTGCGGGGAGCACCCGGGGCGCGCAGGAGGACCGGGCGGGCGGGGCAGTGATCGCGCCGCCCGCCGTTCGTGTGGACGGCCTGTGGAAGCGGTTCGGGGATCAGATCGCGGTGGCCGGGATCGATCTGGAGCTGCCCGCAGGCAAGTTCATCGGCCTGGTGGGGCCCAACGGGGCGGGGAAGACCACCACGCTGTCGATGGTGACGGGGCTGCTCCGGCCCGACATGGGAAAGGTCGAGGTCGCCGGGCACGACGTGTGGACGGACCCGGTCCAGGTGAAGTCCCGGATCGGGGTGCTGCCGGAGGGGCTGCGGCTCTTCGAACGGCTGTCGGGGCGTGAACTCCTCGCGTACACCGGCCGGTTGCGCGGGCTGCCGGGGGACGAGGTCGACAAGCGGGCCACCCAGCTGCTGGACGTACTCGATCTCGCGGGCTCGCAGCACAAGCTGGTCGTGGACTACTCGACCGGTATGAGGAAGAAGATCGGTCTGGCCGCGGCCCTGCTGCACAACCCCGAGGTGCTCTTCCTCGACGAGCCCTTCGAGGGCGTCGACCCGGTGTCGGCGCAGACCATTCGCGGGGTTCTGGAGCGGTACACCCGGTCCGGGGCGACCGTCGTCTTCTCCAGCCATGTGATGGAGCTGGTCGAGTCGCTGTGCGACTGGGTGGCCGTCATGGCCGCGGGCCGGATCAAGGCGCAGGGCACGCTCGCGGAAGTGCGCGGCGATGCCCCCTCGTTGCAGAGCGCCTTCCTGGAGCTGGTCGGCGCGGGCGGCCGGGACACCGGGGACTCCCTGGACTGGCTGGGCGGCACCCGATGAGCGTGCTCGACGTCCCCGAGGGGACCACGGCCCCGGCCGCCCGGAGCGAGGGCATCGTCTCCGTCTTCGTACGGCTCAAGCTGACGCTCCTGCGCAACGGGCTGCGGCAGTCCTCCGGGCGGCGGGCCGTGTTCATCACGTCCCTGGTGTTCACGCTGCTGATCGCCGCCGGTCAGGTGCTCGGGCTGATCCTGATGCGCGGGCACGCCGACGCGGGCACCCTCGTCGTGCTGCTCACGGCGGTGGTGGCGGCCGGCTGGGCCGTGCTGCCGCTGTTCTTCCCCAGCGGCGACGAGACCCTCGATCCGAGCCGGCTGGTGATGCTGCCACTGCGTCCCCGCCCGCTGGTCCGGGCGCTGCTGGTGGCCTCCCTGGTGGGCATCGGCCCGCTGTTCACGCTCTGCCTCGCCCTGGGTTCGGTGCTGGCCCTGGCGCACGGGGCCGCGGGCGTGGTGTTCGGGGTGATCGCGGTCCCGCTGACGCTGCTGATCTGTGTGGCGCTGGCCCGCTCCGTCGCCACCGCCAACATCCGGCTGCTGACCTCGCGCAAGGGCCGCGATCTGGCGGTACTGAGCGGTCTGGTGATCGCGGTCGGCATCCAGTTCGTCAACTTCGGCGCGCAGCGGCTCGGCCGGGCGGGCGGGCTCGGCGCGCTGGAGCCGGTGGCGGACGTGGTGCGCTGGCTGCCGGGGGCCTCGGCCATAGGGGCGGTGGACGCCGCCTCGGACGGTTCGTACGGGCGGGCCCTCGTGCAGCTGCTGATCTCGGTCGCGGCGCTGGTGGCGCTGCTGTGGCTGTGGCAGCGGAGCCTGGTGAAGCTGATGACCTCGCCGGACGGTTCGACGCTGGCCGCGTCCGCGCCCGCCCGCAAGGAGTCCGCCCCGGGCCGCTCGGGGCTCGCCGCGCTGCTGCCGGAGGGCCGTACGGCCACGGTGATGCAGCGCAGCCTGCGGTACGTGGCACGGGACCCGAAGACCAAGGCGGCCTGGGTGACGGCGCTGGCGATCGGGCTGATCGTGCCGGTGCTCAACGCGGTGCAGGGCGCCGGCTCGGTCTACTTCGCGTGCTTCGCCGCCGGGATGCTCGGGATGCAGATGTACAACCAGTTCGGCCAGGACACCTCCGCCTTCTGGATGGTGGCGCTGACGATCTCCTCGACCCGGGACGCGTACCTCGAACTGCGGGCGCGGGCACTGGCGTTGCTGATCGTCACCTTGCCGTACACGATTCTGGTGACCTTGGTGACGGCCGCGGTCATCGGCGACTGGAGGGCGATGCCGGGGGCGATGGGGCTGTCGTTCGCGCTGCTGGGCGCGATGCTGGCGACCGGCGCGGTGGCCTCCGCCGCGTTCCCGTACTCGATCCCGCAGGACGGCGCGTTCAAGAACGTGGTGCCGGGGCAGGGCGGGCTCGCCTGGATCTCGATCCTGGGCGGGATGGTCGCCTCGGCGCTGCTGGCGGCGCCCGTGATCGCGCTGACGATCTGGCTGCATGTGTCGGACCAGCAGGACACGTTGTGGCTGCTGGTGCCGGTGGGGGCCGTATACGGGGCGTTCATCGGCTGGACGGGGCTGCGGGTGGCGGCTCCGCGCACGGCGAACCGGCTGCCGGAGATCCTGACCGCGGTCAGCAAGGGCTGACCGACAGGCAGCGGCGGGCGGATGGCTCGGAGCTGGCGGCGGCGGGGCGGGTGGCCCGGTGCGGGGGCGGGGGGCCCGGGGCCGGGGCGGGTGGCCGCGGGCTTTACGGGGTGACCGGCTCCCGGTCCTCGTGGGAGTCCTCCGCCAATTGCTCCAGGAACGGCTCCACCGCCGCCCGCCAGCCCTCCGGCTGGTCGTAGTGGACGAGGTGGCCGGCGTCCGCCACCTCCGCGTACTGGCCGCGCGGCAGGACCCGCACCATCTCCTGGGCCTCGGCCCGGCCCAGCTCCCCGTCCAGCCCGCGCAGGACCAGGGCCGGACACCGGACCTGTGTCAGCTCCTCCCAGTGCGCGTCGAAGACCCAGGTCGCCCGGGACGTGAGCATCTGGCGGCGCGAGAACACGGGGCGCCAGCCGTCGGCCCGCTCCGCCATCACCTCGGCGTAGAACTCGCCGCGGGAGGGGCTCGGCCGCTCCACCCAGGGGTCGTCCTCGCCGAACCACTTCCGTACGTCGGCGAGGGTCGCGAAGGGGACGGGCCAGGAGTCGAACCAGTCCTTCCACTCCCGCTGGGAGGCGGCGCCGAGTGCGGAGGCCCGCATGTCGGAGATGACGAGCGCCCGGACGAGATCGGGGCGCTTCGCGGCGAGCTGCCAGCCGGTGAGGGCGCCCATCGCGTGACCGATGACGGTGACGGGGCCGAGGTCCAGCTGTTCGATGGCGGCCTCGGCGTCGGCGACGTAGGCGTCGCGGGTGTACGGGCCGTCGGTGGGCTTCTCGCTGCGGCCGTGGCCCCGCTGGTCGAGGCCGACCGCCCGGTGCCGCTCGGCGAGCCAGCGGGCGGTGGCGGCCCAGTGCGAGGCCCGGCCCATCAGCCCGTGGAGCAATAAGATCCCGGGCACGCGCTCCGCCTCCGCGCGCGCTTTGGGTGGATCCGCGAACTCCCACGCCGCGAGGCGTGCACCGCCGGATCCGGTCACATCGATGCGCTGCACCATAGGTTCTGGCACCCCCTTCTGGGTTCTCGATCACCGTGTGGTCGCATCACGCCAGACTATCGAACGTTTATTCGAAAACCGGGTTCCGCCACATAACACCCCACCTTCGAGTGACCGCGCCCAAGGATTGACGGCCGCCGCCGGGGGGAGATCTTCAGCGGGAGGCGGGCCGCTCGGGGATGACGGTTCGTGGGGATTGACCTTGAGAGCTCGGGGCTCCAGGTCAGCGAAGGGGAGGACCGGCCCCGGCGCCCTCGGGCGCCGGGGCCGCCCCCTGTTCCCCAGGTGCCGGGAGCGCCCCGCCGGCCTCGTACGACAACGATGGCAACGAGCGGGCGGAAGCGCACCGGAGCATGTGTACGGGCACGGGCACGGACATCGGTGCGGGAACAGCCATGCGTACGGGGGCAGCCATGGGCACGGGAACGGACAGGGGCCTGGGCAGGGGGACAGCAGCCGGTCGCCGAACGGCGAACGGCATGGGATTCCGGGCTCGTGGCAGCCGCCCTTCGGCGCACATGCCAGTACGACGGGCGCATTCCCTGCTCCCTCCCCGACCGCGCGGCCGAACCCGGCCGGCACCCTCAGGTCATATGCCTGGCCTCAGCCTGGCACGCGAGGCGCGCGGGCGCTGCAATTCCGGACGGAAATCAGAAAGCGGGCGTTACGGTTCGGTTTCCGTAGCGCCGCGCTTCCCGTTCCGTACGCGCCGTCCGCGCGCCGTTTTCCTACGCCGGGCGTGCGCCCCGCGTCGGGCCTGCGCGTCGGCCCTCCCGGCCGGACCTGCGCGTCACTGCTTCGTGCCGGTGCTCAGTGCTGGTGCTTCGTGCCGGTGCGTCACTGCTTCGTGCCGGTGCTTAGTGCTGATGCTTCGCGCCGTGTCAGCGCTTCGCGACGAACACGTGCGAGGCGACCTCGGTGTCCAGCTCGGCCGCCTCCCCGCTGGAGCCGACCAGCACACCGCCGGGCGACTCCGTCACGCTGACCACGGAGCCGGGCTGCACGCCCGCGCGCCGCAGTGTGTACATCAGCTGGGCGTCGGTCTGGATCGGCTCGCCGATCCGCCGCACCACCACCGTCTTGCCCTCCGCGCCCGGGTCGAGCTCGGCCAGGCTGACCATGCCCTCGTCCAGGAACGGATCGGCCTCGGCCTTCTCGCCCAGCTCCTCCAGGCCCGGGATGGGATTCCCGTACGGAGACTCCGTGGGGTGCCGCAGCAGCTCCAGCACCCGGCGCTCCACGGCCTCGCTCATGACGTGCTCCCAGCGGCACGCCTCGGCGTGGACCTGCTCCCACTCCAGGCCGATCACGTCGACGAGCAGGCACTCGGCCAGCCGGTGCTTGCGCATCACGCGCGTCGCGAGCCTGCGGCCCTCGTCCGTCAGCTCCAGATGGCGGTCGCCCGCGACCTGGACGAGTCCGTCGCGCTCCATGCGCGCCACCGTCTGGCTGACCGTCGGACCGCTCTGGTCCAGCCGTTCAGCAATCCGGGCGCGCATGGGGACCACGCCTTCCTCTTCGAGTTCGAGGATGGTGCGGAGATACATCTCCGTGGTGTCGATCAGTCCGGACATACGTGCCCCTCGATGCTGTGACAAGAAAAACGTCGTGCGATGGCCCTGCACCAATTCTGACGCATACCGCCGACAACCGTGCCGCACGGACCGAAGACCATGCGGCGGAGCGGCCCAGGCGCTATTGACAGGCCACTGGTCCAGACCGCAACGTGATCGGCGGCACGGACATCCCACCCCGCCGAAAGGGCTCTCCCCGATGAGCGAAAGCAAGCTGGCCGGTCAGTTCTTCGACGCAGCGATCGGCCTGCTGACGCGCGTGCGGGACGAGGAATCCGGCAACATCGCGGCCGCTGGTGCCGCCATCGCCGACACCGTCGAGGCGGGCGGCCGGCTCTTCGCCTTCGGCGCCGGGCACTCCTCCCTCGCCGCGCAGGACGTCGTCTACCGGGCGGGCGGGCTCGCCCTGATGAACCTGCTCACGGTGCCGGGCACCATGGGCGTCGACGTCATGCCCGCCACGCTCGGCTCCGCGCTGGAGCGGGTGGACGGGCTCGCGTCGGCGGTACTGGACACCAGCCCCGCCACGTCCGGCGACGTACTCGTGATCATCTCGCTGTCCGGGCGCAACGCGCTGCCCATCGAGATGGCGCTGAACGCCCGTGCGCTCGGGCTGAAGGTCATCGGCGTCACCTCGGTCGCGTACACGGAGGGCACCCGGTCCCGGCATGTCTCGGGCGGCTTCCTGCGGGACCACTGCGACATCGTGCTCGACAGCAAGATCGCGATCGGCGACGCCGAACTGACGACGGACGGCATCGAGGCGCCGTTCGCGCCCGCGTCGACGGTGGTCACCAGTGCGGTGATGCAGGCCATGATGGCCGCCGCCGCCGAGGAGCTGGTGGCCAGGGGGATCGAGCCGCCGCTGCTGCGGTCGGGCAACGTCGACGGCGGACACGAGTGGAACGGCCGGGTCATGACGGAGTACGCGGACCGGGTCTTCTACCGCCACTGAACCAAGGGGTCCGGATCTTCCGCCACCCCTGCCGCCCGAGCAGCCCCGCCGCCTCCGCCCCGCCCCCGCCACCTCCGCCGCCCTGTGAGGGCCGGGGCGGCCGGGCCTCACGGGGCCCGGCCCTCACCCCCCGGACGGGCCCCCGGTGCCGCTGCCCGCGCCCGGTCCGCCGGCGCGCAGCAGCCGGTGCAGATCCACCGCGGACGCGACCCGGACCGCCACACTCTCCGCGTACATCGCGTCCGGGCGTTCGAACGCGACCCGGTTCGCCGCCCGCAGGAACGTCACCACGCCCAGCGTCCTGCCCCGGCTCCGGAGCACCGTGCACAGGGCGTGCGCCGCGTCCCGGGGCCACTGCCGCTCCAGCGCCCACGCCCCGTCCACCGCACCCGCCGCACCCGCGCTCACCCGTACCGAGCCGGTGCGCTCCACCGCCTGGAGGGCCGGGTGGCCGGGGCCGTAGCGCGCCGGGACGGCACCGCCCGACACCGGAAGGCACGGGCCCGGCGCGTCGGACGGCGTCGCCGCGGCCCGCACCAGCCGCTCCCCCGCCACCAGGTCGACCAGCGCATGGTCGGCGAACCCGGCCAGCGCGAAGTCCAGCGACGACGTCGCCGCCTCCATCGGGTCCTCGCACTCGGACGCCGCCCGCGCGGCCCGGTGCAGCTGGTTGGCCCGGAAGCGCACCCGGTCCGCGTCCTGCTCGGCCAGCTTCGCCCGCGTCACGTCCTGGAACAGCCAGCCCACCCCCAGGGGCACGGGCTCCTCGGCCAGCGGTGAGGCCAGCCGCAGGAATCCGCTGCGCCAGCAGCGCCGCCGGTCGCCCTCCGCCGTCCGCAGGGTCACCCAGATCTCGGTGGGGGCGGTCGGCGCCCCCTCGGCGAGCACATGCTGCAACGCGCCCTCCAGGTCCTCGACGCCCTGCACGACGAGTTCGCCCAGGGGGCGCCCCAGCAGCGTCGTACGGCCGCCGCCCAGCGCCCGTGCCGCGTGGGAGTTGACGACCGTGGGCCGCAGATCGACGTCGACCAGCACCACACCCCACGACGCGTCCTCGAACAGTGCCTCACTGAGCGCGATCGACCGCTCCAGGTCGATCTGCGCGTGCACCTCGCTGAACGCGCAGTAGACCCCGGCCGGCTTTCCGTCCGCGCCCCGCACCCCGGCCGACTGGGTCCGTACGAGAACCCGGCCGCCGTCCTTGCGCAGCAGCGCGAACTCGTGGACCTGGCGCCCCGGAGAGGCCATGGCGGACATCAGCCGCCCCTGCACCTCGTCCGCGTCGGCCCTGCGCACGGCCCAGCCCGCAAAGCCCATCCGCCCGACGGCCTCCTCGGCGGACCAGCCGAGAATCCGCTCGGCCTCGCGGTTCCAGTGGGTGATCGTGCCGCCCGCGTCGAACGCGCACAGGGCTGCGTCCATCCCGTCGAGCAGTGCCGCGAGCAGTTCGGACCCGGGGATCGCCCCGGCCTCCGGGGACCCCGCGGCTGCTCTGCCGGGGCCCTCGTCCGGCCCGAGAGCGTCGGTGGTCCCACTGCTCCTGGAAGCACTCATTCCGTACCCCCCGCAGGACGTGTCGGCCCTTGCCGTACGTATTTCCGCACGCATCGCTGCACGTCACACCATTCAACTGGAACGTGACCCGGCGCACATCCACTTCACCGAAATCCGGCGGCACCCCAGGTTCCGCCCGCCGTGCGGCGGGAGTTCACCCAGGGGCGGGCGTTCACCCTGCGACAGGAGTTCACCGTGGGCACGGCGGAGTGTGCGCGGCCCGTCACTCCGTGTCCACCGCGCGCGCCCAGCCTTGGGGCGCATTCGTCATGTCCGTGACACCAAGGAGCCGTTCTCGTGACGACCTTCCGTCCCGCACGTCCGGCGGCAGCGGCGGCGCTGGCCGTCTGCACCGCGCTGGCGACGCTGACCGCCGCCCTGCCCGCCCAGGCGCACAGCGGCGCCACCGGCTCCCTCCCCGCGGTCACCCCGCGGGCCGAGACCCCCGCGCTGTACGACGACGAGGCGGGCGGCAACGCCAACGCCGACGACCCCGCGATCTGGCGCAACGCCGCCGACCCCGGCCGCAGCCTGGTGATCGCCACCGCGAAGGAGGGCGGGCTGCGCGTCTACGGTCTGGACGCCCGCCCGGTGCAGTCCGTCCCGGCCCCCGCCGCCCCCGGCCCCGAGGACGCCCCCGGCCGCTTCAACAACGTCGACCTGGTGCACGGGCTGCGACTGGGGTCCGGCCGTACGGACCTGGCCGTCACGACCGACCGGGGCCACGACCGGCTGCGTGTCTACCGCATCGACCCGAACCGTCCGGGCGGCCCGCTCACCGATGTCACCGACCCGGCCGCGCCGCGCGTGTTCTCCGCCGGTCAGGACGAGGTCAACGACCAGGCGACCGCCTACGGCCTGGCCACCTGGACCGACCGGGCCACCGGCCGCTCGTACGCCCTGGCCAGCCGCCGCAGCCGGACCGCCGTCGCACTGCTGGAGCTGACCGCCACCCCCGCCGGTACGGTCACCTACCGCAAGGTCCGCACGCTCGACCTGCCCGCCGCCTTCCGGCTGCCCGACGGCACCTCCTGGAGCCCCTGCGGGGAGCCCGGCGAGCTGCCCCAGGTCGAGGGCATGGTGGTCGACCCGGCCAACGGCATGCTCTACGCCGGGCAGGAGGACGTCGGCATCTGGCGCCTGCGCGCCGACCTCACCGGCACCCCGGTGCTCGTCGACAAGGTGCGCGAGTACGGCGTTCCCGGTACGTACGACGAGGAGACCGAGGAGTGCGCCCCCGGCACCGACCCGGGCTTCGGCGGCACCCGTGTCGCGGCGGACGTCGAGGGGCTGACCCTGCTCACCGAGCCGGACGGCGACGGCTACCTCCTGGCCTCCAGCCAGGGCGACAACACCTTCGCGGCGTACGACCGCGAGCTCGCCGACCACAACGAGTACGAGGGCGGCTTCCGAGTCACGGCCGCCTCGGCCACCCTGGACGGCTCCGAGGAGTGCGACGGCGCCGCTGTCCTGAACGCGCCCCTGGGCAGCAGGTATCCGAACGGTCTGCTCGTCGTCCAGGACGGCCACGCCACCCCCGGGGACGGCGACCGCGAAGCCACCGGCTTCAAGTTCGTCGACCTGGGCGAGGTCATCGACGCCATCGAGGACTGACGGCGGCACGCATTAAATCGGTTGAGGGCCCCGACGGGGTTTCCTAAGCTGATGGCACACAAGAGAGGAGGTGTTCCGGAAGTGATTTATCTTCGGACTCGTGAGGTGACTGCGGGCTGACGCCCGTCGTCGCGCTCTTGCAGTGCAGGCCGGTCGCCGGCCAATCCCAAGCAGTCACCGACCCGCAGGCTCGCCGGTAAGTCCGGCCGGCCCCTCCGCAAGGAGGGACCAGAGCCTGCGGGTTTCTGCGTGTCCGGGGCCGTGGGGCTCCACGCGCCGTACGGCCCCGGCCACCGGCCCACGGGACCTACGGCACCTACGGGCAGAGCCGCTCCACCCGCCACCCCGTGCCGCCGACGTCCGCCCCCTGCCCCGCCGCGTCCTCGCGGACGTACCGCAGCCGGTCGTGCAGCCGGTTCTCGTGGCCCTGCCAGAACTCGATGGTCTCCGGGACGACGCGGAAGCCGCCCCAGTGCGGCGGGGCCGGGACCTTCTCGCCCTCGGGGTAGCGCGCGGCCAGCTCCTCGTACCGGGTGACCAGCTCCTCGCGCGAACCGATGACCGTGGACTGGGCGCTCGCCCAGGCGCCCAGCTGGGAGCCGTGCGGGCGGGTGCGGAAGTAGGCGACGGTCTCCTCGCGCGAGACCCGGGCCGCGGTGCCGGTGACGATGACCTGGCGGGCCAGCGGGTGCCAGGGGAAGAGCAGCGAGACATACGGGTTCGCGGTCAGCTCGCGGCCCTTGCGGGACCCGTAGTTCGTGAAGAAGACGAAGCCCCGGCTGTCGTACCGCTTCAGCAGGACCGTGCGGGAGGACGGGCGGCCCTCCGGGGTGGCCGTGGAGACCACCATGGCGTTCGGCTCGTGCAGCAAGCCACCCGCCGCGACCTGGCGGAACCAGCGGGCGAACTGGTCCATCGGATCGGGGCTGAGGTCCTGCTCGGCGAACCGCTCCGAGCGGTACTGCTCGCGCATGGCCGCCGGATCGGTGGTGCAATCGAAACCGGGGGCGCGAACGGAGGTGGGAGCGGAGGAAGCAGCGGAAGGGGCCTTGTCGTCTGGTGTGGGCACGGGGTCATCCTGCCGCAGCGGCCGAGTGTGCCCGGCGGGGAGGGGTGGTAACCGCCGGCCGCCGAAATGAGGTCCTGTGCCGGATGTCACGCTTCCCCGCATCGTGGGAACCCGCCAATATCTTGTGGCAGGCCCCTGTGGCCTTCGTACAGCCACCGCCCGCCGCCGAACTGAGGGAGCCGCCTGATGTCCGACTTCGTACCGGGACTAGAGGGAGTCGTCGCCTTCGAGACGGAGATCGCCGAACCGGACAAGGAAGGTGGCTCGCTCCGATACCGCGGGGTCGACATCGAGGACCTCGTCGGCCATGTGTCCTTCGGCAACGTCTGGGGTCTGCTGGTGGACGGGGCGTTCAACCCCGGTCTGCCGCCCGCCGAGCCGTTCCCGATCCCCGTCCACTCCGGTGACATCCGGGTCGACGTGCAGTCCGCGCTGGCGATGCTCGCCCCCGTGTGGGGCCTGAAACCGCTCCTGGACATCGACGAGGCGACCGCCCGCGACGATCTGGCGCGGGCCGCCGTGATGGCCCTGTCCTACGTCGCCCAGTCGGCACGCGGCCAGGGACGGCCGATGGTGCCGCAGAGCGAGATCGACAAGGCGGGCTCCGTGGTGGAACGGTTCATGATCCGCTGGCGCGGCGAGCCGGACCCCCAGCACGTCAAGGCCGTCGACGCGTACTGGACCTCGGCCGCCGAGCACGGCATGAACGCCTCCACGTTCACCGCCCGGGTCATCGCCTCCACCGGCGCCGATGTGGCCGCCGCGCTGTCCGGTGCGGTCGGCGCCATGTCGGGCCCGCTGCACGGCGGCGCGCCCTCCCGCGTCCTCGGCATGATCGAGGAGATCGAGCGCACCGGTGACGCGTCCGCGTACGTGAAGCAGGCCCTGGACCGCGGCGAGCGTCTGATGGGCTTCGGACACCGCGTGTACCGGGCCGAGGACCCCCGCGCCCGCGTCCTGCGCCGCACGGCCAGGGAACTGGCCGCACCGCGCTTCGAGGTGGCGGAGGCCCTGGAGAAGGCCGCGCTGGAGGAGCTGCACGCGCGGCGCCCCGACCGGGTACTGGCGACGAACGTGGAGTTCTGGGCGGCCATCGTGCTGGACTTCGCGGAGGTCCCTGCGCACATGTTCACGTCGATGTTCACCTGCGCCCGTACCGCGGGCTGGTCGGCGCACATCCTGGAGCAGAAGCGGACGGGCCGCCTGGTGCGCCCCTCGGCGACGTACATCGGCCCCGGCACCCGCAACCCGGCGGAGATCGCCGGTTTCGACCAGCTGGCGAACCTGGGGAACTGAACCCTTCGTCAAGCCCCCTTACCGAGGCCGAGGAGAACGGCTTTCCTCCGGCCTCGGCCTTCGTTCAGGTGGAATTACCGTCCCAGGTACCTGATATTCCTTGTGAGAGGTTGCCAGCTACCGGTACGCACGATTCACTTGCACACAGTCCCACTAAAACGCCGGGGGGAGGGCACACGTGCTGCTGAACTTCAGGGTGTCGAATCATCGCTCGATCCGGGAAGAGCAGGAACTTCAGCTTCACCCCGCCTACGACGCGGACCGGCCCACCGGCACGGACTGGCAGGCCGTCCCCGTGGCGGGTCTCTTCGGCGCCAACGCGGCCGGCAAGTCGAATCTGCTCGGCGCGTTGGAATACATGGCCCGCATGGTGGTGAACTCCCATCGCGACGCGGAGCCCGGCGGCGGCGTCACCCGCAGTTCCTTCCGTCTGGACGCCTCCGCACCCGACCAGCCTTCCTGGTACGTGGTGGACCTGTTGCTCGGCGGTGTCCGCCACACCTACGGATTCAGCGTCGACGACGAGCGGGTCCTGGACGAATGGCTCTACAGCTATCCGCACGGGAAGAAGCGCAAGATCTTCGAGCGGCCCGACGGCGAGGTACAGCCCGGCGACTCGCAGGCCAAGCGCGAACTGGAACTGGTCGAGAACATCACCGAACCCAATGTGCTGTTCCTGACCATGGCGGCACGTTCCCGGCAGATGGACTTCCGCCCGGTCTATGACTGGTTCCTGACAGACTTGAGGTTCGGCCGGCAGGGACCGGGACGCTTCGTCGGCCCCGAGGTGGGCCGGATGCTGGAGACACCGGAACGTCATCCCGAGCTGATGGCCCTCCTGCGCGCGGCCGACCTGGGCATCGAGGAGTGCGGCACGGAGCGCGTGCTCCTGGACGAGGACGCACTGCGACAGCGGTACGGCGGACGCGTTCCGCCGCATCTGCTCGCCCGGCTGGAAGAAGAGGGCCCGCAGGAACACGTACGTCCGTGGCTCGGACATCGCGGGCGTACCGGTGTGGTGCGGATGGACCTGCACGAGCAGTCCGCCGGCACCCGGGCACTTCTGGCCCAGGCTCCACGGTTCATGTCGGTCCTGCGGCGGGGCGGCACCTTCGTTGTCGACGAGATCGACTCCAGTCTCCACCCGCTGCTCACCGCGCAGCTCATCGGCCTCTTCCAGGCCCCGGCCACCAACCCGCGCGGAGCGCAACTGGTCTTCACCACCCACGATGCCAGCCTGCTCGGCCGCATGGGCGGCGAGGACATCCTCAAGCGGGACCAGGTGTGGTTCCTGGAGAAGAATCAGTACGGGGAGACGGAGTTGTTCGCCCTGTCGGAGTTCAAGCCACGCATCGGGGAGAACCACGAGCGCCGCTATCTGGGCGGCAGCTACGGCGGCGTGCCCTTCATCGACGACAGTTTCGCCAGGGCTCTGGCGGGCCGGGGGGAGCAGGATGCCGAGGACACCGAAGCCGAGCGGACGGAATCGTCCCTCCTTTGAGTCCCGGCTCGACAGGAGAACCGGGCGTCGCGAGGCGCGGCAGCGATTACTGGTCGTTTGCGGCACCGAGGTGACGGAACGGGACTATGTGCAGGGGCTCAAGACCTCCGCGAGGAATCCGGCGGTTTCGGTCAAGATCATCGAGCGCCCCAAGGCACCCTCCCAAGTCGTCTCGTACACCGTGAAATTACTCAAGTCGGCCGCCGACGAGTACGACCGGGCATGGTGCGTCTTCGATGTCGACGAGTTCACGGACATCGACCAGGCCGTGTCCGAAGCGGGCCGCCAAGGCGTAGCCGTCGCCCTGTCCAATCCGTGCTTCGAGCTGTGGCTGTTACTGCATTTCGCCGACCACCGCAGTCACGCCCCGTCGTACGCCCATCTCGTGCCGTACCTGAACAAACACACACCAGGCGGGTACAGCAAGACGGGCCTCGACTTCCGGCTCTACGAAAGCACCTGGCGCGAGGCCGCCCGCCGCGCGAGAGGACTGGCCCCGGAGGGCAAGGAGCCGGAGGCCAACCCTTCCACCGGCATGTGGCGGCTGGCCCTCGACATCGGCGGCCCGGCGTAGCGCACGCGTGATCAACGTACGCCCGCGCGGGACAGCCCCCTCAGCCCAGCGCCTCGTCCAGGACCGACGCCCACTGGGTCACCACGCGGTCGCGGCGGGTCGTGTCGTCGGTGAGGAGGTTGGCGAGGCCCAGGCCGCGGGCCATGTCGAGGAGGCCCTGGACCGTTTCGCGGACGCCGGGGCGGGTCTCGTCGGCGTCCAGGAGTTCGACGGCGATGCGGTGGGTCTCACGGCCCACACGGGCTTCGAGTTCGGTGACGCGGGGGCGCAGTTGCTCCTCGTTGGAGGCGGCGACCCAGAGGTGCAGCGCGGCCCGGAAGAGCGGGCCGGTGTACAGGTCGACCAGGGCCGCGACGACCTCGCCGCGGCCCTGGACGGGCAGGGCGCGCAGGGCGGCGGAGCGTTCCTCGGCGACGTATTCGACGGCTCCGGTGAACAGGTCCTCGCGGGTCGGGAAGTGGTGCTGGGCCGCACCGCGCGAGACTCCGGCCCGTTCGGCGACGACGGAGACGGTGGAGCCCGCCCAGCCGTGTTCGGCGAGGCAGGCGACCGCCGCTTCCAGGAGCCGCTGCCGGGTGGCCCGACTGCGGTCCTGTTTGGGGGCGTTGGGGGTCTTGGGGGGTGTCACCACACCCATGCGGGGTCCCGTCGTTCGAGGAAGGCCGTCATCCCCTCCCGTGCCTCGGCGGAGGCGAAGAGCGCCGCCGAGCGGGCGATGAGGTCTTCGGCGTGCTGGTCGAAGCTCTTCAGAACCGTAGCCGTGAGCAGCTCCTTCGATGCCATCAGCCCCTGTGGTGAGGCCCTGCGCAGTCCGTCCAGTACCGGTACGAGCGCCTTGTCCACGTCCTCGGCCGCCAGGGTGACGAGCCCGGTCCGGGCGGCTTCGGGTGCGTCGAAGCGTTCTCCGGTGAGGTAGTAGCGGCTCGCGGCGGCCGGGTCCAGGCGGGGCCGCAGGGTGAGGGAGATGACGGCGGGGGCGAGGCCGAGCCGGGACTCGGTGAGCGCGAAGCTCGCGGCGGGACCGGCCACCGAGATGTCGCAGGCGGCCAGCAGGCCGAGGCCGCCGGCCCGGACGTGTCCGGTGACCCTGGCGACGACGGGTTTGGGCAGCGCGAGGACCCGCCGCATCAGGGCGACGAACGCCGCGGGGTCGGGCGGGGAGGTGAGGTCGGCGCCCGCGCAGAAGGTGTTGCCGGTGTGGGTGAGGACGACCGCGCGTACGGAGTCGTCGGCCGCGCAGGCGTCGAGCGCCGTGGAGAGCTCGGAGACGAGCCGCGCGGAGAGCGCGTTGCGGTTCGCCGGTGAGTCCAGGGCGAGGGTGGTGACGCCCCGGTCGTGGGTGGGCTCGGAGAGGGCCCTGAGGGTCATGCGGACGTTCCCTTCTCGCGGTCGCGCAGTTCGCGCCTGAGGATCTTCCCCGAGGTCGCGCGCGGTACGGCGGCGATGAACTCGGCCCGCCTGACCTTCTTGTACGGGGCGACGCGCTCGGCGACGTACGCCATGACGTCCTCGGCGGTCAGGGCCTCCGAGGCGGCGGACGCCCCGCGCACCAGGTACGCCTTGGGGATCTCGTTGCCCTCCTCGTCGTACACCCCGATGACGGCCGCGTCCGCGAGGTGTTCGTGGCCCAGCAGCAGGGCCTCCAGTTCGGCGGGGGCGACCTGGTAGCCCTTGTACTTGATGAGTTCCTTGACCCGGTCGACCACGAACAGCCAGCCGTCGGCGTCGACGCGGCCGATGTCGCCGGTGTGCACCCAGCCGTCCGCGTCGATCATCTCGGCGGTGGCTTCGGGGCGGCCGAGGTAGCCCTTCATCACCTGCGGGCCCCGGATGAGGATCTCGCCGTCCGTGCCGGTGTCCGCGTCCTTGCCGGGGTCCTCCAGCGACACGATCCGCATCTCGGTGCTGGGCAGCAGTTTCCCGACCGCGCCGGGCGGCGGGTGCTCGGCGGAGAGCGGCACGACATGGGTGCCGGGCGACAGTTCCGTCATCCCGTACGCCTGACGGACGGGCAGTCCCAGGCGGTCGGCGCAGGCGGAGGCGAGCGTGGCGTCCAGCGGGGCGGCGGCGCTGATGAGGTATTCGAGCGACGACAGGTCGTGCTGGTCCACAGCGGGGTGTTTGGCCAGTGCCAGGACGATCGGCGGGGCCACGAACAGTCCGGTGATCCGGTGCTTCTCGATCACGGAGAGGAACTGCGCGAGGTCGAAGCGGGGCAGCACGACGACGGTGGAGCCGCCGCGCAGCGGGGCGTTCATCAGGGCGGTGAGGCCATATATGTGGAAGAAGGGGAGCACGGCCAGGATGCGGTCTCCGGGGCCGGTGGGAACGAAGGGCTTCAGCTGCTCCAGGTTGGTCGCGATGGAGCGGTGCGTGAGCATGACGCCCTTGGGGGTGCCGGTGGTGCCCGAGGAGTACGGGAGGGCGGCCACGTCCTCGGCGGGGTCGAACGTGATCTGCGGTTCGGGGGCGGTGGAGGCGGCCATGTCCTGTACGGAGCGGTGGCCCTCGGCCCGGTCGCAGACGAAGATCTCCTGGATGCCGCCGACGAGTTCGGCGGCGCGGCGGGCGGATTCGAGGAGCGGGGACACGGTGACGATCCAGCGGGCCCCGGAGTCGCCGAGCTGCTTGGCGAACTCCTCGGCCGTGGCCAGCGGGTGGACCGTGGTGACCGAGGCTCCGGCGCGCGTGGCCCCGTAGAAGACGGCGGGGTAGGCGATCGTGTTGGGGCTGTGCAGGGCCAGCACGTCGCCCTTGACGAGTCCGGCCTCGGCGAGGGCGGCGGCGATCCGCCGGTGGAAGCCGTCGAGCTGGGCGTACGTGAGGGTGGCGCCGTTCGTCCCGTCGATGAGGGCGACGGTGTCACCGAACTCCGCGGCCCTCCCGAGGACCGCTTCGTGGATGGGTGTGTCGAGGGCCTGGACATCTGCGTACTCGCTGCGGAACACCATGGCAGTCCCCTGTTGTCGCGGTGTGGCCGGACCGGCGCCCCGGCCGGTGGCGAGGGCGAGGGGCGCCGTGCGGATGTGGTGGGTCGGGTGGGTCGGGAGTCAGAATCGCCCCTGCCGGCAGGGGTTGGGGAGACCTTGGACCGAACACCTTCGCCGGTGGGGGCCCGTCAGTACGACTTGGGCAGTCCCAGGGACTGGTGGGAGACGTAGTTCAGGATCATCTCGCGGCTGACCGGGGCGATCCGGGCCACCCGGGATGCGGTGATCAGCGAGGCGAGCCCGTACTCACGGGTGAGGCCGTTGCCGCCGAGGGTGTGGACGGCCTGGTCGACGGCCTTCACGCACGCCTCACCGGCCGCGTACTTGGCCATGTTGGCGGCCTCGCCCGCGCCGACGTCGTCGCCCGCGTCGCAGAGCCCGGCGGCCTTCTGCATCATCAGCCGGGCCAGTTCCAGCTCGATGTGGGCGATGGCGAGCGGGTGCGCGATGGCCTGGTGGGAGCCGATGGGGGCCTTCCACACCTGGCGGGTCCTGGCGTACTCGACGGCCCTGCCGAGCGCGTAGCGCCCCATGCCGATGGCGAACGCGGCGGTCATGACGCGTTCGGGGTTCAGCCCGGCGAACAGCTGGAGCAGTCCGGCGTCCTCGTCCCCGACCAGCGCGTCGGCGGGCAGCCGTACGTCGTCCAGGACCAGCTCGAACTGCTTCTCCGGCGCCTGGAGTTCCATGTCGATCTGCGAGCGCCCGAAGCCGGGAGCCTCGCGCGGCACGATGAAGAGGCAGGGCTTGAGCGTGCCGGACCTGGCGTCCTCGGTGCGGCCGACGATCAGGGTGGCGTCGGCGATGTCGACGCCGGAGACGAAGACCTTGCGGCCGGTGAGCAGCCAGTCGGCGTCGGGACCCGTGCCGTCGCGGCGGGCGGTGGTGGTGATCCGGTGCGAGTTGGAACCGGCGTCCGGCTCGGTGATGCCGAAGGCCATGGTGAGCGTGCCGTCGGCGAGACCGGGGAGCCACTGCCGCTTCTGTGCCTCGGTGCCGAAGCGGGCGATGACGGTGCCGCAGATCGCGGGCGAGACGACCATCATCAGGAGCGGGGAGCCCATGGCGCCCAACTCTTCAAGGACTATGGAGAGTTCGGCCATCCCGCCGCCACCGCCGCCGTACTCCTCGGGCAGGTTCACCCCGAGGTAGCCGAGCTTGGCTGCCTCGGCCCACAGCTCGCGGGGGTGGGCGCCCTCGCGTATCACGGAGGTCATGTAGTCGCGCCCGTAGCGCTTGCCGAGGGCGGCGACGGCTGCGCGCAGCGCCCGGTGCTCTTCGGTTTCGAGGACGGTGCTCATACGTTCTCCTCCGGTGCGGCGGGTTCGGTGACGACGGCGAGCAGGGCTCCGACCTCGACCTGGAGGCCGGGGGCGGCGTGCAGTGCGGTGAGGGTGCCGGTGGCGGGGGCGAGGATGCGGTGCTCCATCTTCATCGCCTCCAGCCAGATCAGCGGCTGCCCGGCCTCGACGGCGGCGCCCCGGGCCAGTCCGTCCGCGAGGCGCACGACGGTGCCGGGCATCGGGGCGAGCAGCGAGCCGGGTTCGCTCTGCGCGCTCGGGTCGGTGAAGCGGGGCAGGGCGGTGAAGGTGTACGAGCCGGTGGCTCCGTCCACGTACACCCGGTCGCGGTGGACGGCGATGTCGAAGTGGCGGGTGACGCCGTCGGTTTCGAGGGTGACGCGGTCGGGGCGGGCGGCGAGGACCCGGATGCCGGGGGCGTCGTGCGGGACCGGGCCGCTCCGTGTGGTGCGGTAGGCGATCTCGTGTTCGGTGCCGTCGGGTTCGCCCCGGTAGCGCTTGGTCTGCGGCTGCGAGGTGACGTTGCGCCAGGCGCCGAAGCGGGCGGGGCCGGGGGCCTTCTCCCGCGCGGGGCGGTGGCGTACGGCGTCCGCGAGGGCGGCGGCGAGGGCGGCGGTACGGGCCCGGTCGCCGCCGGCCGGGGCGGTGAGGTCCGCCAGGTGCCGGTCGTAGAAGCCGGTGTCCACGCGGGCCGCGACGAAGTCCGGGTGGCGCAGGGACCGTACGAGCAGATCGCGGTTGGTGACCGGGCCGTGGATGCTGGCGCGCTCCAGGGCGCGGGCGAGCAGGCGCACGGCTTCGGTACGGGTGGGCGCGTGGGCGATGACCTTGGCGAGCATCGGGTCGTAGTGCACGCCGATGGTGTCGCCGCCGGTGTACCCGGTGTCCAGGCGCAGTCCGGGCTCGTCCGGCACCGCGAGCGTGAGCAGTGCTCCGGTCTGTGGCTGCCAGTCACGCGCGGGGTCCTCGGCATAGAGCCGGGCCTCGACGGCGTGCCCCTCCGGCTGCGGCGGCCCGGCGGCGGGCAGCGGCTCCCCCTCCGCGATCCGCAGTTGCAGCGCGACGAGATCGAGCCCGAACACCGCTTCCGTCACCGGGTGCTCGACCTGGAGCCGGGTGTTCATCTCCAGGAAGTACGGGTGACCCCCGGCCGAGAGCAGGAACTCGACGGTGCCCGCCCCCGTGTATCCGACCGCCCGCGCGGCGGCGACGGCCGACTCGTGCAGCCGGGCCCGCACCGCGTCGTCCAGACCGGGCGCGGGGGCCTCCTCGATGACCTTCTGGTGGCGGCGCTGGAGCGAGCAGTCCCGGGTCCCGAGCGCCCAGACGGTGCCGTGCCCGTCCGCCATGACCTGGACCTCGACATGCCGGCCGCGCTCCACGTACGGCTCGGCGAACACCTCCCCGTCCCCGAAGGCCGCCGTCGCCTCGGCGGACGCGGCCGTCAACTCGGCCTCCAGTGCGCCCAGTTCCCGTACGACCCGCATACCGCGCCCGCCCCCGCCCGACGCGGCCTTCAGCAGCAGCGGCAGATCGGCGGCGGTCACGCTCCCGGTGTCCAGGGGTGCCAGCAGCGGGACCCCGGCGGCCCCCATCAGCTCCTTGGCGCGGGTCTTGGACGCCATCAGCTCGATGGCCTCGAC
This sequence comes from Streptomyces sp. TSRI0281, assembly GCF_001905125.1. GTDB lineage: Bacteria > Actinomycetota > Actinomycetes > Streptomycetales > Streptomycetaceae > Streptomyces. Next base: position 977,782 of record NZ_LWLE01000001.1, read on the forward strand.
CGGCGGCCCGACCCAGCGCAGCCCGGCGTCCTGGACGGCGGCGGCGAAGGCGGCGTTCTCGGAGAGGAAGCCGTACCCGGGATGCACCGCGTCGGCGCCCGCCGCCAGCGCGGCGGCCACCACCAGGTCGCCGCGCAGATACGTGTCCGACGGGGCCGCCCCCGGCAGCCGCACGGCGAGGTCGGCCTCGCGGACGTGCAGGGCGTCCGCGTCGGCGTCCGAGTACACGGCGACGCCGGTGATGCCCAGGGCGCGGCAGGTGCGGAAGATCCGGCAGGCGATCTCGCCCCGGTTGGCGACGAGCAGAGTGGTGATCATCTGGGGCCTCACATCCGGAATATGCCGAAGCCGCCACGGACGCCCTCGACCGGTGCGGTATGGATCGCGGACAGGCACATCCCGAGGACGGTCCTGGTGTCGCGCGGGTCGATGACCCCGTCGTCGTACAGCCGCCCGGAGAGGAACATCGGCAGCGACTCCGACTCGATCTGCTGCTCCACCATGGCGCGCAGCCCGGCGTCGGCCTCGTCGTCGTACGGCAGCCCCTTCGCGGCGGCGGAGGCGCGGGCGACGATCGACAGGACGCCCGCCAGCTGCTGGGGCCCCATGACGGCGGACTTGCTGCCGGGCCAGGCGAAGAGGAAGCGCGGGTCGTAGGCCCGGCCGCACATGCCGTAGTGCCCGGCCCCGTAGGAGGCGCCCATCAGCACGGACAGATGCGGGACCTTCGAGTTCGCCACCGCGTTGATCATCATCGCCCCGTGCTTGATGATGCCGCCCTGCTCGTACTCCTTGCCGACCATGTAGCCGGTGGTGTTGTGCAGGAAGAGGAGCGGGATGTCGCGCTGGTTGGCGAGCTGGATGAACTGGGCGGCCTTCTGCGACTCCTCGCTGAACAGCACGCCCTGCGCGTTGGCGAGGATGCCGACGGGATAGCCGTGCAGCGTGGCCCACCCGGTGACCAGGCTGGTCCCGTACAGCGGCTTGAACGCGTCGAAGTCCGAGCCGTCCACGATCCGGGCGATGACCTCGCGCGGGTCGAACGGCACCTTCAGGTCCCCCGGCACGATCCCGATCAGCTCGTCCTCGTCGTACGCGGGCGGCTCGGCGGGACCCGGATCGGGGTGCGCCTTGCGCCAGTTGAGCCGGGCGACGATGCGGCGGGCCTGCCGCAGCGCGTCGTGCTCGTCCACGGCGTAGTGATCGGCGAGCCCGGACGTACGGGCGTGCATCTCGGCGCCGCCGAGCGATTCGTCGTCGCTCTCCTCGCCGGTGGCCATCTTCACCAGCGGCGGTCCGCCGAGGAAGACCTTGGACTGCTCCTTGATCATGACGGTGTGGTCGGACATGCCGGGGACGTACGCGCCTCCGGCGGTCGAGTTCCCGAAGACGACGGCGACGGTGGGGATTCCGGCGGCGGAGAGCCGGGTGATGTCGCGGAACAGCGCCCCGCCGGGGATGAAGATCTCCTTCTGGGACGGCAGGTCCGCGCCCCCCGACTCCACCAGACTGATGCAGGGCAGCCGGTTGGCGAAGGCGATCTCGTTGGCGCGCAGGGCCTTCTTCAGCGTCCAGGGGTTCGACGCGCCGCCGCGTACGGTCGGGTCGTTCGCGGTGATCAGGCACTCGACGCCCGACACCACCCCGATCCCGGTGACCAGCGAGGCGCCCACCGCGAAGTCACTGCCCCAGGCGGCGAGCGGCGACAGCTCCAGGAACGGGGTGTCCGGGTCGAGGAGCAGCTCGATCCGTTCCCGGGCCAGCAGCTTGCCGCGTTTGCGGTGCCGTGCGAGGTACTTCTCGCCGCCGCCCGCGAGGGCCTTGGCGTGCTCGGTCTCCAGCTCGGCGAGCTTGGCGAGCATGGCCTCGCGGTTGGCGGCGTATTCGGGGCCGGCGGTGTCGAGCACGGTGGGCAGGACGGTCATGCGGTCACCTCCGGGGCGGGGGCGTGCTCGGGCACGGGCTCGTTTGCGGCTGCGGCTGCGGCTTCGGGGGCGGGCTCGGGCTCGGGCTCGGCTGCGGACTCGTGGGCACGAAGAAGGGCTTCGGGGATCGGCAGGCACCGGGACCGCAGCCACTCCCCCACCGCCTTGGCCTGCGGATCGAAGCGGGCCTGCGCGGCCACGCCCTCGCCCAGCAGCCCCCGGACGGTGAAGTTCAGGGCGCGCAGGTGCGGCAGGACATGGCGTACGACGGTGAGTCGGGCGGTCTCCGGGAGCAGCTCCCGGAACCGTTCGACGGTCAGCTCATGGGCGAGCCAGCGCCACGCGTCGTCGGTGCGCACCCAGACGCCGACATTGGCGTCGCCGCCCTTGTCCCCGCTGCGGGCGCCCGCGACCCGGCCAAGTGGGGCGCTGCGGGTGGGGCCCGGCTCCAGGGGCTCGGGAAGCTCCGGGGCGTCCGCGAGATCGTCCAGTACCCGGGTGACGGGGGCGGGCGGCACGGCTTCCCGCGCCCCGTCCGGCAGGACGGCGATGTGCGGGACGTCCCCGGCCGGTACGTACAGGGCCTCGAACACCCCGTAGGGCGCGCCCTTTCCGGGCGGGGCGGTGACATGGAAGCCGGGGTAGCTGCCGAGCGCCAGCTCCACGGCGGCGCCGGAGACGGCCCGCCCGACGGTGGCGGCGTCCTGGTCGCGCACGACGAGCCGGAGCAGTGCGCTGGCGGTCTCCTGGGTGGGCGCGTCCGGCCGGTCGGTACGGGCCAGCTCCCAGCGCACCTCGGCCGGCCGGCGTCCGCCCCGGTCCAGGGCGTCCTCGAACTGCTCCCGCACGAGCCGCGCCTTGGCCTCGATGTCGAGGCCGGTGAGCACGAAGACGACCTCGTTGCGCCAGCCGCCGAGCCGGTTGAGCCCGGCCTTGAGCGTGGGCGGCGGGGCCTCGCCCCGTACCCCGTGGACACGGACCCGGTCCGGCCCTTCCTGGGTGAGCCGTACGGTGTCGAGCCGGGCGGTGACGTCGGGCCCGGCGTACCGGGCGCCCCCGGTCTCGTACAGGAGTTGCGCGGTCACCGTGCCGATGTCGACGACGCCGCCCGTCCCGTCGTGCTTGGTGATGACGGACGATCCGTCGGCGTGGATCTCGGCGAGCGGGAAGCCGGGGCGGCGCACGTCGTGCTCGCCGAAGAAGGCGTAGTTGCCGCCGGTGGCCTGGGTGCCGCACTCCAGGACGTGCCCGGCGACGACGGCTCCGGCGAGTGCGTCGAGGTCGTCCGGCCCCCAGCCGAAGTGGGCGGAGGCGGGTCCGGTGACGAGGGCGGCGTCGGTGACCCGCCCGGTGACGACGACATCGGCCCCGGCGCGCAGACAGGCGGCGATGCCCGCGCCGCCGAGGTAGGCGTTGGCGGTGAGGAACCCGTCGGGCACGGGCAGGCTGTCGCCCTCGACATGGGCGACGCGCACCGGCACGCCCACCTTGTCGGCCAACTCCCGTACGGTGGCGGCCAATCCGGCGGGGTTGAGCCCCCCGGCGTTGGCGACGATCTTTACTCCGCGTTCGTGGGCGAGCCCGAGCCCTTCTTCGAGCTGGCGCAGGAAGGTGGTGGCGTATCCGCGCTGCGGGTCCTTCAGGCGGCTGCGTCCGAGGATCAGCATGGTCAGCTCGGCGAGATAGTCGCCGGTGAGGACGTCGAGGGGGCCGCCGGTGAGCATGTCGCGTACGGCGTCGAAGCGGTCGCCGTAGAACCCGGAGGCGTTGCCGATCCGCAGGGGTCCGGACCGCGCTGGGGGTATCGGTGGGGGCTGCATCAGTGGCCCTTGCGGGGTGAGCGCCCGGTTCCCGCGGGCCCCGCGAACGCCTGGGCGATGTTCAGCCACTGGTCGGCGTCGTGCCCGGTGGCGGTGACGGCGAGGTCGTCGCGGTGGGCGCGCTGGGTGACCAGGAGGCAGAAGTCCAGGAGCGGCCCGGCGATGCACTGCGGGGCACCCTCGGGCCCGTACGCAATCAATTCGCCCTCAGGTGACGTCAGTTCCACCCGGAACTCGCTCTCCGGCGGCTTGATCCCCCGTACCGCGTAGGCGTAGTCACGGGCCCGGACCCCGATCCGCGCCACATGCCGGAGCCGGGCGGTCGGCGTGCGGGTGACGCCGAGGGCGTCGGCGATGTCCTGCCCGTGCGCCCAGGTCTCCATGATCCGGGCGGTGGCCATCGACGCAACGCCCATGGGCGGCCCGTACCAGGGGAAACGGCTCCCGGCGGGGGCGGCGCGCAACACCCCCTGGAGCCGCTGCCTTCCCGCCCGCCACCGCGCGAGCAGCGCGTCCGGGCCATGGGCGGCCACCAGCTCCCCGGCCGCCTCGTCGACGAAGGAGTCCGGGCGCTCCAGCGCCTTCGCCACCTCGTCGGCGAACCGGTCCGGCTCGGTCGCTGCCACCAGCGCGACATCGTCGGTCCAGCTGAGGTGGGCGATCTGATGGGCGACGGTCCACCCCTCGGCGGGCGTCGGAACGGCCCACCGCTCGGCGCTCAACCCGCCGACCAGCCGGTCGAGTTCGCCGCTCTCCTCGCGCAGATCGTCGATCACGGCTACGGCGTCGAACACGTGCGCCCCCTCGGGACCGGGTGTGGTGCCCAGGAGCATGGCAGCGGGCCAGGAAACAATCAAGCACGCTTGCATGATTACCTGATTCCCCGCCCGGGTGCCCGCGATGGCCGTCCGACGCGGCTCCGACGCCGGGGCGGCGTCGGCGAGGACGTGCGGGGGAAGGCGGCACGCCGTCCCGGCGAGGACATGCGGGGGCGGCGGCGCCGCCCTCCGCACGCCCACCACCGCCCCCCCGCACGCGCTCAGAGCGTCAGATGCACCGTCCGTCCAGCCAGGACGCGAACTCCTTGGTCCAGGTGGTGGCCATCGGCACCGAGGTGGTCGGGAGCCCGTTCCGGGTCAGCCTGTCCAGCCAGGAGGCATGGTTGCCGGAGGCCGCCGGAGCGGGCTCATCCCAGACGATGCCGTCGACCCAGTAGGGGCGGCTGTTGAGCGCGGCGCCGAGACCGGCCGCCGCGATGCGCTTCTTGAGCTCTTCATCCAGCTTGGGGTACCCGTCACTCGTGTAGATCATGATCTTCTGCTCGGAGATGCGTTCCTTGATGGGATCGATGACTTCCTTCCACGCGGCCTCGCGGATCGACGCGTCGGTGTTGAGCAGTGACGGCTCGGTCTCGCCCTTGAGCTCCACATAGGCGGCCATCTTCTGGGCCTTGGCGCTTTCGAGCCACTCACGGAAGGTGTAGACGGTCTCCCCCGCGTACGGGCCTTGGTTGATCGTGCGGCCCTTGAGCTGGTCGGCACCGGTGGCCCACCACAGGTCCGTGATCTTCGCACTGGTGCCCGTCAGTCCCCTGGTCGTGGCGTTGTGCCACATCACGCCCTTGGTGCCGTCCCTGGTGAGCTGGAGGTCGGCCTCCACACCCCCCGCTCCCCAGCTCTTCTGCTGTGCGAGGCCCTTGGGATGGTTCGGCTGACGGATCTGGTCGCGCTTCCCGGCGTCCGCCCCGGTGGGGTAGCCGCCGTGTCCGAAGATCGTCGGGCAGACGGGCAGCCCCTCCGAGTGGCGCTCGATCAGGTGCGCCCTGTCGAAGTTCCAGCCGGTGAGGTCTTCCCAGCCGTGCAGGTCGCCCCCAAGAATGCCGTCGGCCCCGGCGGTGAAGGTGATGGTCTTCACCGTCTTCACCCGCAGGTCGCTGTATCCGTAGAGAGCGGCGAGGTCGTCGCGGCCGTCACCGTTGTAGTCACCGGTGACGATCTTCATGCGAGACCGCTCGTACCAGCCCGCCGGTCTGTTCAGGATCTCGCGGCGGTTGCCGAACGTGCCGTCGGCGCCGAGGGTGAAGGCGATCAGGGCATCGTGACCGTCGCTGTAGTCGTACCAGGCGGCGAGGTCGTCGCGCCCGTCGCCGTCGAAGTCACCGGAGTGCATGGTCGCCCGGCTGAACGTCCAGCCGCTGGTGGCCTCCCAGCCGCGGACGACCTCGTTGAACCCGCCGTCGGGCCTGGTCGTGAAGGACATCAGCGTCACGGTGCCGGAGGCGTAGCCGTACAGGGCACCGAGGTCGTCGCGGCCGTCACCGTTGTAGTCGCCGGTGGCGAACTTCATGCGCTCGACGTCCCATCCGTCGGCGGCGGTCCGCTCGAAGGACGAGAAGGGGGCGGCGAACCCGCCGTTGGCGTTGGCGAGGAAGGTGAAGAGCTTGTCGTCGCCGTTGCTGTAGTCGTACCAGACGGCGAGGTCGTCACGGCCGTCACCGTTGAAGTCACCGGCCTCGGCGGTCATGGCGTCGAACCACCACATCTTGGGAGCCACGGACCAGGAGGAGAAGGGGGCGGCGAAGGTGCCGTCGCCCTTGCCGAGCCAGGTCCAGAGGGTGACCTTCCCGTCGTCGTAGCCGTAGAACGCGGCGACGTCGCCCGTCCCGTCACCGTTGAAGTCACCGGTGAGGCGCTTCATGTGCTCGGCCCAGTAGTGGCCAGGGACCGCCGACCACCCCTCACCGGGCGTGAGCAGGGCACCGTCCGCACCGGCGGGGAAGACGTGCAGGGAGTCTTTGCCGTCCGTCTGCCCGGCTGCCTCGGCATAGTCGTACCAGGCCACCAGGTCGCTGCGGCCGTCGCTGTTGTAGTCGTGGCGGGCGGAGGTACCGCTGGTCCACTGCGACGCGTCGTCCGCGTCGTAGATGACGAGGTTGCCGCGGTCCTGGAGGACGGCCTCGCCATCGGGAGCGGAAGTACCCGACTCCCACAGGACGGTGGAGGCGTCGTCGTCGAGGACGCGGAGATTGCCGCTGTCGTCGAACCGGGCGGTGGCACCGGGGTTGCCCGCGGTGCCGGTGGACCACACCGTCGCCCCCGTGCCCGAGACGATGGCGAGATTGCCGTCGGTCCGCATCGTCATCCGTACGCTCTCGGAGCGCACGCTCTCTCCGGGGGTGAGCGTGGTTCCGGCCGCGATCCGCGTCCCGTCGACGGCTTCACCGCCGCGCGGCGAGGCGGCACCGGGCTCCACACCGGCCGGGCAGTTGTCGGCGCACACACGGTCCGCGTCGGTGCCGCCGGCGCCCACGGTGGACTCGATGCCCACCTGCGGGCCCTGTTTCACCACGGCGCCCGCACTGCCGGTACCGGCGTGCAGACCGAGCAGAGCGCACACAACTGCGGCGCTTATTATGCCAAAAGGTTTCTTCATCCGGCTGTTCATGCCCCTTGTCACTGGACGGGAGAATGCGCCCGTGAGCTACGGGCGCGCATCGCTCCGCCGCGAAGAGACCGCACCCCCGGCCATCGATAGGGCATACGTTCGACCCGTCGGAGCGCCGCTGATTAGACCACCGGCGCGCTGTGTGAGCCAGCCTTTATGTGGCGGGCCGGACGTATCGGGCCGTTCTCCCACCGCCCGTCGACCGCTGCCCTCGTACGTCAACTGCGGGGCGGCTCCGGTCTGCTGATATCGACACAGCCAACTCGCCGCGTGCGCTGGAGGAATGCGCAGGGACTCCCCCTGGTCGGTCTCACCGGACGCTGTCTCCCGTGGAGGTACCGTGACCGGTCGAGTGATCTACGCGTCGTTCGAGTTCCAGTTCCCGGTGGGCGGCATTCGCGTACTGAACCAACAGATCTCGTTGCTGCGGTCCATCGGGGTCGAGGCCTACCGCTGGACCCCCACGCCGGGGTTCCGCTACACGTGGTTCGACGACGATGTGCCGACGCTGTCCGGTATGACCCTGGATCTCGGGCCCGAGGACGTACTCGTACTGCACGAGGTCAGCATGGTCCCGGACCACGACCCGGCACCCGGCGGACACAAGGTCATCTACTCGCAGGGCACTACGTCAACTTCCTGACCTGCCCGACCAGGAGGAGGTGCGGCAGGCGGGCCGCCGGTGGGTGGCCGACCGCTACACCGCCGAGGCCGCGACCGCAGCACCGATCGAGGGCATCCGCGGCGCACGCGCCCTCCCGGGCGGCGCCGCGACGGCCACCCATCCGGCAGCCTGGATGGAGGAGTTGCTGAGGCGCTTCCCGGTGCCGCCGGAGACGCACACACAGGTGGAACCGAAGGCCGCCTCTCACAACGGCTAGTGCTGTGACCGGGATGGTTCACCGTGGTCGGGAGACGGCTCACGGAACGAGCGCGGTCCGCGAGGCGAGTGGTATTACTGGTGCATGCAGGAAGAGACCGCGCGGTCCGCGATCGACACGTTCATCTCCGCGTTCAACGCCTTGGACGACAGCTATGTGACTGCGCTGCTCTCCCAGGCCCTAACCTCGGACGTGGTCTTCTGGGGACCGTTGGGCCGCAGTGAGGGGATCGAGGCGGTCGAGCGGTTCGTGCTGGACATCCGGCGCCACCCCGCGGGGACCGGCACGATGGTGCGCTGTTCGGCGGTGGACATGCCGAACGAGTGGGCCCGGTACCAGTGGGTCTTCACGACGCCGGATGGAGGCCCCCGCCTGGCGGGAACAGACGTCGTCCATCTGCGGCAGAGCCTCATCGATCAGGTCATCGTCTTCGCGGGGGAGATCGAGCCGTCCGCCTCCTGAGTCATTCCCCCTCTGGCGCCGTCCTTCTCCTGAACCGGCCCCGTTCGGGGCTCCGGGTCTGCCCAGCCGAGATCATCTTCACAACGCTTCAGTCGTCCGCGCTTGGCCACGAGCGGACCGATGATGCGCTGTGGCTGTGTAAGTTCGCGGTTGGTCAGGCTGCGGACCAAACCCGGCGAACCTATGCGGTCACAGCACTAATTCACGGCCTGGCCGACGGTCCAGAAGAAGTTGATCGGCGTGACCGCCGCTCCGCACAGGATCGCGGCACCGCACGGGACCAGCACCCCGGTCTTGCCACGGGACGCGGGATGAGGGTTGCTGCTGTTGGCTCCGAAGCCCCGGACGATCGCCGAGACGATGAGCGCGAGCACGCTCAGGAACAGGCCGACGGTCATCACCGCGCCCACGATGTCGCGCAACTGCGCGATCCCCGGAAGCCCGCTACTGTTTGGGGCCGATATCGATCGCGGCTTGGTCCTCCTGTCGGCGTGCGGACGTGGCTCGTCCGACAGACAGGTGCACCGACCGAGCCCGTCCGCGACCGCAGACGGCGACCCCATCGGGACGGGGCGATGCGACGGAAATCGGGAATGGCCGCGACGTACAACCGCAGTGAAGGCGAAGCGCCGGGCCGAGATTCCGGCACCGGTGTGAGGGAGGGGTCAGGATGTTCGGTTCGAAGAAGAAGCTCAACAATCTGAATCTCAACGATCTGATGGCGCAGCTCAGGCCCGACCTGAGTCGGGAATCGCTCGGCGTCGGGCCCGCCTTCCCGGGCGTCGCCCCGAACCCGCTCCTGAGCAGTGATGCACGGAAGCGCAATGCGGAACTGCGTACGGGGGTGCTCGCGCTCGGCGTTCTCGTCGACTGGCGGGAGGTCAGCAGCGACGGCAGTCCGCGCGTGGTCCTGATGTTCGACGTGGAGACCGCCGGCGGCATCTCGTTCCGCGGTATCGCGGACGAAGACCTCACGATCACCGCGCTCACCCGACTCGCCCCAGGACAGACGATGCCCGTGCGCTACCGGCCGGCCGTCATGGACCACTACGTCGCCCTTGCCCGGGACGCGGACCCCGCCCACGTGCAGCAGCTCTCTGACGAGATCGCGAGCCGCAAGCGGACCTGACCCGAAGCCCTTGGCCGGATGCCTGGCCAGTGCGCCGACCGCAGAGGTTCACCGGGTCGGCCCGGTCGGGACAGGCCCAGCGGCCCGAGTAGCCTCGCCCTGTGGTGGATGAAGCGGAGTACGCCCGCTATCGGGCGGACTCGAAGGTGCTGGCAGCGATCGGCAAGCATGTCGACGCGCAGGTCGGCCGGGTCACCGTGCGACTGCCCAGGGCGGTCGCCGAGGCCGCGGTGGACGCCTGGGAGCGTGACGAGTCGGGCGACCTCGGCGAGGAGACCTCCGAGCAGTACGACCTGCGGGACCAGGCCGGTGATCTGGCACTGATCGGCCTGGTGATCTCGGAGCGCGGCCGCCGGGAGGGCGAGGAGGTCGTGATCGACCTCGATGTCGTCTTCGCCGGGGCAGCCGTGCGGGCGTCGCTGTAGTCAGAGGTTGGACGCAACCCCGATGACCCGGCCCTGACCGGGACGGCCACGGAGCGCAGCCGCGGCCGTTGGCCCGCGCCGTCCCCCGCAGTCGCATCCGGGTCATGATCGGGGAATCACTCCGAGGCGGCCTTCGCCATCCGCGCGGTGGTGCTGGCGCCGTCCAGGGCTTCGCGCACGATGTCCGCGTGGCCGCTGTGGTGGGCGATCTCCCGGAAGATGTGCAGCAGAACGTGCCGGACGGTCCAGGTGACCGGCTCCGGCGGTGACCACGGGTACTGGGGCAGCGTCACCGTACGGTTGAGATCGGTCTCTTCCCGGACCGTGCGGTCGAACTCCCCGGCGGCGGAGTGAAAGGCGTCGATCGCGCCCGCCAGCGTCTCGGACTCGGTCAGCCGGTTGCCGTCGGGGTCGAGGTCGGACCACTCGACCTTCACCGGCGCCGTGCCGTCGACCACTTCGAGCCAGCCGCGCTGCACCTGCGCGAGGTGCTTGACCAGCCCGCCGAGTGTCAGCTCGCTCACCGTCGTACGGGAGCGGGCCTGCTCCTCGGTGAGGTCCGCGACGGTGTACAGAAAGTTGGTGCGCTGGTCGGTGACCAGCGCCAGCAGATCCTCGCGCTCCACGGACTGCGGGAGGTCGGAGCCGTTCGACGTCATGGTGATGTCCTTCTGATCGTTCTGGATCAACCAGGCGATTCTGCGCTGCGCGACCGGGCGGACGATGGCGTTCCGGCAGGTCCGCCCCAGGTACACCCGCGTGGCCCTGGCAGCCCGGCCTGCACTCCGCGTTGCTCGCTGGTGTTGCCGTAACGCATAGTCGACCGGATGCCCGTCCGCGTACGCGAGGACAGCTGTGAACCCCGGCACGGCGCTGTGTGAAGGAGGGCGGGGGCGACGACTGGCAACTCCCGTCAATCCCGGTGCTCGACGCCGACTGCAAACCGTGTCGCGACCCGAACAGCACGGAGCCCCACCATGCGGCGCACGATGGGGCTGCTCGGCTCGCCAAGAGTTCGGGGTGTTCAGACGTTGCCAAACTCTCCGGCCTTGACGCCGCCCACGAACGCGGAGAACGCAGCAGCGGGCAAGTCCAGAACGGGACCTGTCAGATTCTTGGAGTCACGGACGGGAACCACGCCGCGCGAGGCGATCAGATCGGCGGCGACCTCAACACAGCTACCGCCGTTGGAGCTGTGGGAGGACTTGAACCAGTTGAGCGATTCGGTCATCACGGGATGTCCTTTCCTGCTTGATTGATCATGGCCATGGAATCTGCCTGGGACAGTGACTCAACCTGTAGGTGATGGTAGGCCGTGAACAACGGCCCGACGAAACGGGATTCCCGCTCCATGCGTCCCTGATGTGCCGACTCTGCGTACGCGACGCGAGTGCCGTCACTCAATGTCACCAAGTTGACCGGTAGGTCATAGGCCCGCATCTCTGCGAGGCTGTACGGCGCGATCTGGAGGACGACGTTCGGGCGGGATGCGAACTGTGCCAGGTGTGCCAACTGCTCCCGCGTGACCCCGGACCCGCCCACGGGGCGGCGCAGGCAGCTTTCGTCCAGGACGAAGTACAGCAACGGCGGCTGCTCGCGCTCCATGGCCGCCTGGCGCCGCGCAAGCAGAGACAGGCGCTCTTCTGCCTGCACTTCCGTGATAGCACCCCGGCGAACTGCGCCGCTGGTGATCGCCTGGGCGTACTCGGGGGTCTGGAGGAGTCCGGGCACGATCCCCAGTTCAAATGCGCGCACCTTCGCCGCGGTCATCTCCAAGGCCAGGTACTCGGGAAATCCTTCGAGTATGGCGCTGTCCCGGGCCGCCGCCCCCTGCCGGGCGAGTGCTTCCCCTGTGCCGAGTGCCTTGTCCGCACTTGCGGTGAACTTGGCGGTTGGATTTCGGGCCCCAGTTTCGACCCCGGAAATATGCGACGGGGAGTAGCCGGTGCGGTATGCCAAATCCTCCTGTGTCCAGCCTCGCTCCTCTCGCAGCCTGCGTAAACGCTCCCCGAAGGCCGCACGCGGCCCGTCATCAGGATCAAGTTGTTTGCGGTTAGCCACTTTTCACCCAACTTTCGTTCAACTTGTCGGAGGTTGAAGGTCCCCTGAGAGTAGGTCACGCTGGGCCGCCTTGGTAGTGGAATGACTACGGAGAGGCACGGCTGTGTGTACAGAAAACGGTTCCTCGAACGGACAGGCCCCCCACGTTCCGGCCCCAACCCTCGGCACCCTCATGCTCGACACCAGTCGCGCCAACCGTGTCGGGGAGTTCCGTGGGCTGGCCGGCCCGTACTGGTCTCTGCGGCCGGTTGGCGGTGGGCCGGAGTGGGAGGCCGATCCCGAACGCGTACGACTGGTCACTCCGAACGACCCATCTGCGCCCGAGCCGTGCCGGGGCTGCCAGGAGATCGATCACGCCGAGGCCGTCGCCAACGCCGAGCACGACACCGGCAAGCAGTCCGACTGCCGGACATCACGCGAGCGGCACAAGACCGCCGAACACGGTGGACACGGTGAGCGGTCATGAGGTTGAGATTCTTACCGGTCCTGCTCGCTCTCACCCTCGGGGCCGCCACTATTGGCCTGCGGCAGCGCTTCCCCCGGATCATGCGGGTGCTCGCCCCTCAACCGCGCCGGCCGCAGCCGTTGTTCGCCGAGCTGCAACGTATCGAGACCGACCTCGCGTACCGGGCCCTGTTCCTCGCCGGGCTGGACGCCGCGATCGTCCGGCGCGAAGCGGAACGCACGGCCGAGCTGCACGCGGTCGAAGCGGCGGCCGACCTGCTCCAGCGCCTGGTCCGCCCCAGCTACGTCGCCGAGGTCACCGTGACCACCGTGACCACCGGAACCAGACGCCCCGTCTCGCTCGGCCGGGTCACCGCGCCCAACCGCCGTCTCGCCCTGCGCTGGCTCCGCAGGCAGGCACTACGGCTCGCGGACGGGCACGGACACCTCCAACCCCCCGATACCACCCCCTGGGCACGGGCGGGGAACGACGTCCGGCCGGTCACCTTTCACAGCTCCGACGCCCCCGAAAGCCTCCGCGCCTGGGCCGCCGACGACCAGCGCCAGACCGACGCACTGCACCACCTGGAAACCGGCACCGGCACCCTGCTCACCGTGGCCGACCCGGCCGTCGGCCTGCACCTGACCCTCACCGGCCGACCCGCCCGACCCGCACGCCCGCACGGGACCACCGGCCTCCAGCACCCCACACACCCCCGTCCTGGTCGCGTTCGCAGTGGCTCCCCCACGGGCGACCAGGACGGGCACCACCCAACAAGGCACCGAACACACCCCATGGAAACCGCCCCCTGAGACCCGGATCCAGGACTGCCCCCACTGCAACCTCTGCACCGGCACCAAACCCGGCCGCCCCTACGCGAAAGCCGCCCCGCCCACCACGGCACCCCGCACCCCCGGCACACACCCGGCGGCCCAGTAACCCCCAAACCCCGCCCGGCTGCCCCCTGTCATGGGGACGGCGGCAGCCGGGCGGCCCCCACCCCCACAAGGAGGAACCCATGCCTCTCCTGACCCCGTATGTCGCCTCACGGAGCACCGACAGAGGCATGCCGGAATCCACCCTCGACGTCGAGTTCACCGCGAACGGGCCCCGACTCGCCTACCGGGACACACGCCCGGAGGACCGCGACAAGCACGGCAACCTGTGGGTCCGCATCGAGGAGTCCGACGACCCCGGCCATGTCCAGTACGACTCCCTGCACTCCACCCGCCAGCGCACCTGCATGGAAAACCTGCTCTGCCAGATCTGCGCCCGGCCCGCCGACCGGAACAAAGAGGGCTGGCTGTTCATCGACTGGCGGCGCGAGGACTCACCCCCCACCTGGCCCGAGAAATCGCTCACCACCATGCCCCCGCTCTGCACCGAACACGCCCGCATCTCCGTACGGCAATGCCCCTTCCTCCGCCGCGGCGAACACGTCCTCCTGCGGGTCAGGAAACCCCACCTCTACGGGGTGTCCGGCACGCTCTACCGCCTCACCACCACCGGCTGGGTCTCCACCGAGAACGGACAGCTCTCCCCCTACAGCAAACCCCGCTACCCCGGCATGCTCGCCTTCCTCGCCATCCGCGAACTACGCGGAGTGACCATCGCCGAGCTTCCCTGACCCCTGGTCGACGGACGGTGCGGGTCCGGCGAGATGCCGCCGGAACGCCGGTTCGACGTCACTGTGCGTACAACCGGGCCAGGGCCGCCCGGCTCCCCTCGTCCGCGGCGCGGTAGATCACCAGCCGCTGGTCAGGATCTTCGAGTGGCGTGAGGACTTCGAAATGCACGGCGATCACTCCGGCGTCGGGGTGCCGCAGCACCTTGCGCCCGCGGCCGTTGACCTTGATGTCCTGCTCGGCCCACAGTCGCGCGAACTCCTCGTTGTGGGTGGTGCATTCGGTGATCAGGTCGGTCAACGCCCGGTCCTCCGGATGCGCGGCCCACGCGGCGCGCAGGTGGGCGATCCCCTCCCGCACCACGCGTTCGCGGTCGACATAGAGGTCACGGATCTCCGGATGCAGCAGGCACAGCCACATCGCATTGCGCTGCGACGGCGGCAGGGTGTCGAAGTCCAGGAGCAGCCTCGCCATTTCGCTGTTCCACGCCAGAATGTCGTAGCGGTGGTTCATCACCATGGCCGGCAGCGGCGACAGGTCGTCGACCAGCCGGGCCAGCGGCGGCGCCGCGGCATCGGCGGGCTTGCCGGTGTTACGGGGGCGCTGCTGGGCCAGATCGAAGAGGTAGGCGCGTTCGGCGGGAGGCAGGCGCAGCGCACGGGCCAGCGCCTCCACCACGTCCGCCGAGGGCCGCAGTCCGCGGGCCTGTTCCAGCCGCACGACGTAGTCGGTGCTGACCCCGGCCAGTTCGGCGACCTCTTCGCGGCGCAGTCCGGGGGTCCGCCGGGCCTGGCGACGCGACGGCAGGCCGAAATCCTGCGGGTCCAGCCGTTCGCGCCGGGTCCGCAGGAACGCGGCCAGCTCCTGTGTCGTGTCCACGGTGCGGGTCGTCATGTTCGGTCCAACAGCGAGGGTAGGACCGGCGTTCCCAGGAACTGCCTTCCCTTATCCCCCGTGCGCGGCGGGCACAGACTTCGTTCTCGGCAACGGATCACACGCGCAGGAGGACACCATGTCGCTCACCTTGGACACCTACCGGCTTCTGGGCCGCTCCGGGTTGCGGGTCTCACCGCTGGCGCTGGGCACGGCGACCTTCGGCACCGAATGGGGCTGGGGCGCCGAGCAGGACGAGGCGCGCAAGCTGTTCGACCTCTACGTCGGGCGCGGCGGCAACTTCATCGACACCGCCAACACCTACACCGATGGCAGCTCCGAGCGGCTGCTGGGCGCATTCGCCCGCGGCAACCGCGAAAGCCTGGTGCTGGCGACGAAGTACACGACGCTGCGCCGGCCCGGCGATCCGAATTCCGGGGGTCCTCACCGAAAGAGCCTGTTCTCGTCGGTGGAAGCCAGTCTGCGCCGGCTGAATACGGACTACATCGATCTGCTCTACCTGCACGTGTGGGATTTCACGACACCGGTCGAGGAGATCCTGCGCGGCCTGGACGATCTGGTCCGGCAGGGCAAGGTCCTGTACGTGGCGATGTCCAACGTCCCGGCCTGGCAGGTGTCGCGCATGCAGGCGATCGCCGACCTGCGCGGCTGGTCGCCGCTGGTAGCGCTGCAGATCGAGTACAGCCTGATCGAGCGCACCGGGGAGCGCGACCTGATCCCCATGGCACGAGAGATGGGGCTGGGCGTGGTGCCGTACTCGCCCCTGGCCGGCGGGGTGCTCACCGGCAAGTACAGCCGCGACGACCTGACCGCGACGGACGCCGCGGTCGAGGACGGCACCCGGAAGAACTTCACCCTCGCCAACGGCGGACTCACCGAACGTAACCTCGACATCGCCGATGTCGTGAAGGAGGTCGCCACGGAGCTGGGCCGCACAACCGCCCAGGTCGGGCTGGCCTGGACCCTGCGGAACCCGGATGTGACGGCATCGCTCATCGGCGCCCGCACCCCCGCGCAGCTGGAGGACAATCTGGGCGCCCTGGAGGTCGACTTCACGGCCTCCCAGCTGGCCCGCCTCGCCGAGGTCAGCGCGATCGAACCCGGCTTCCCGCACGACATGCTCGCCGGCGACAGGATGCGCGCGGTGACCCGCGGCGATCTGAAGATCGAAGCCCGCCGCTGATACCCGATCGAGCGCCGGGGGCGGCACTACCGCTGCCCTCGGGGCGCTGTTCGGCGAGGTGTTTCCCGCAGGAGTTCGTCGGAGTGCCATACGTATGGCAGGGGGTAGCGTGGAAGCATGATAAAGACGACCGTGTACCTCCCGGAGGAGCTGGAAGTACGACTGGACGCCGAGTCGTCCGCCACCGGCGTCAGCAAGGCCGAGCTCATCAGGCGCGGTGTCGCCCTGCTCCTCGACAACGCGGAGCGTCCGAAGCGGGGCCATGAGATGCCCGTGTTCAACAGCGGCCGCCCGCTCACCGCCGAGGCCATGGACGACACGCTCTACGAGCACATCAAGGAACGAGCGGCCCGCCGTTGATCATCGTCGCCGATACATCCGCCCTGTACGCCGCGTTCGATGCCGCCCAGAAGGAGCACTCCGCGGCGGCCGAGATCCTGAGGAACGAGCGGCTTGCCGTCTCTCCCCTGGTCGTCACCGAACTGGATCATCTGGTCCATCGCGACCTGGGCTTCCCGGCAGCGATGCAGGTGATCGACGCCTTGAACGCACGCATGGCCGACGGCCAGTACCGGCTTGCCGAGCTGAAGCTCCCTGACCTCCGGGCCGCCCAGGAGGTCCGGCAGAAGTACGAAGGACTGCGGCTGGACCTCGCGGACGCGGTGGGGGTGGTCCTCGCGGACCGCTACCGGACGAACCGCATCTTCACACTGGACCAGCGCGACTTCCGGGCCATGACGCCCCTGACACCGGGGCTGGACGCCTTCCGCGTCCTGCCCGCCGACGGCTGAGCCCCGGCCGCGCGGGCCCGCCCCGGCTCAGCCCTTCTTGCCGCCGCCCACCTGGCTGCGTACCGCGCCCACGCTCGCGCCGATGACCAGGGCGATGGCGAGGGCGTCGGTGGTGGACAGGGCCTGGTCCAGGATCAGGAAGCCCGCCGCCGCCGCGATCGCCGGTTCCAGGCTCATCATCACCGCGAACGTGGGGGCGGGGAGCCGTCGCAGGGCCATCAGTTCCAGGGTGTACGGGAGGACCGAGCTCAGCATCGCCACCGCCGCGCCGAGCGCCAGCGTGGAGGGGACCACCAGCTTGCTGCCCGACTCGACGATGCCCAGCGGCAGCGAGAGGACCGCCGCGACCACCATCGCCAGGGCCAGGCCGTCCGCCTGCGGGAAGCGGCGGCCGGTGCGGGCGCTGAAGATGATGTACACCGCCCACATCGCGCCCGCGCCCAGGGCGTAGGCGGCGCCGACCGGGTCCAGGCGGTCGAAGCCCCCGCCACCGAGCAGGACGACCCCGCCCACCGCGAGGCCCGCCCACAGGACGTTGATCAGGCGGCGGGAGACGATGACGGAGAGGGCGAGCGGGCCCAGCACCTCCAGCGTCACGGCGATACCGAGCGGGATGCGGTCCAGCGCCTGGTAGAAGAGCGTGTTCATCCCGGCCATCGCGACGCCGAAGGCCAGCACCGTGCCCCAGTCCGCCCGCGAGTGGCCGCGCAGCCCGGGGCGGCAGACGATCAGCAGGACCAGCGCGGCGACGGCCAGGCGCAGGGTGACCACGCCGAGCGCACCGGCCTTCGGCATCAGCAGCGCCGCGACCGCCGAGCCGAACTGGACCGAGAGGCCGCCCGCGACCACCAGCACGACCGGGGCCAGTGCGGCCCGTCGGCCACCCGGGCGTCCCGCACCGCCGCCGGTCCCGTCGAGCGCCGACACCGCCTCGGGTACGGCGACGGCCGCTGCGGCCGATTCTGCGGCGGTGCGCCGGTCGTTCACGGGTGGCCTTCCGGAGGGCGGGAATCCGGTGCAATGAAATGCACCCGGCAATTGACGATACTGGACTGACCGCATCGCTGCGCCTCTCCACCGTAGGGACCCCGGCGCGTCCCGTGAAATGCCTGTTGGGCTCCCGTTATGCTCCCCGCGCATGAGCATGGAACCTACCTCCGGCCGCCCCATGGAGCTCCGGCATCTGCGGGCCTTCCTCGCCGTCGCGGACGAGGGCAACGTCACCCGCGCCGCCGCCCGCCTCCGGCTCACCCAGCCCGCCGTCTCCCGTACGCTCGCCGCCCTGGAGAAACACCTCGGCGTCCGGCTCGTCGACCGCTCCACCCACCACCTCGCCCTCACCCCCGAGGGCGTCGCCTTCCGCGACAAGGCCGCCGCCGCGGTCGCCGCCTTCGACGAGGCGCTCGACTCCGGACGGCTGCGCCACTGGCCCCTGCGCGTGGGGCACGCCTGGTCCGCCTTCGGCCCGTACACCACACCGCTGCTGCGGACCTGGCAGGAGCGCTACCCGGACACCCCGCTCGAACTGCTGCGGATCGACGACCGCACCGCCGGGCTCACCCGGGGCGAGGTCGACGCGGCCCTGCTGCGCGGACCGGTGGACGCGCCGGGGCTCGTCACCGAGGTGCTGTTCACCGAGGAACGGGTGGCCGCCGTGGCCGCCGACGGACCCCTTGCGGCGCGCGTCTCCCTCTCCCTCGCCGACCTCGCGGGTGCGGGCCGCACCGTCGTCCTGAACACCGTCTCCGGCACCACCGCCCTCGACCTGTGGCCGCCGCACGCCCGGCCCGCCGCCACCCTCACCGTCGCCAACACCGACGACTGGCTCACCGCCATCGCGGCCGGGCGCGGCAGCGGGGTGTCAGGCGCCTCCACCGCCGTCATGCATCCGCACGCCGGGGTGGCCTACCGCCCGCTCCACGACGCCCCGCCGCTGCCCGTGCTGCTCGCCCGCCGCGACGCCCCCGGCCATCCCGCGCTGCCGAAACTCGCCGCACTGGCCCGCGAGATCGTGGGGCGGGACCACGACGCCCGGCCCTGAGGGCTGCCGCATCGGACGACGGGCCGCCGAGCCGCGTTCCTGACTCCTCATTCGCCCGGAACCGGAAGCGGCCACGACCAGACCACATCGGCGGCGTCCCGTTCCCTGATGATCCGCCGCTGCCGGGATGCTTCGCGTTTCGTTCCCGAGTTGAGCGGGCGGTACCGGACCCAGTCGATCGGGACGATGTGGAGGGCCAGGGTTTCCCACGCACGTTGCCGGTCGACCAAGTGCACGAGCACCACGGCGAAGCGCTGGATGCACCACAAGCACTCCCAGGGCGGTCCGGTGACGACGGCTCCGGCGTCAGCGAGCTTCCGGCCGTACCCGTCCTCGGCATCGAGCTCCATCTCCGCATGGAAATCGTCGCCCCCGAAGAAGTGGACGCAGCTGCGCCGCAGGCTGTGCCTCATGTCCGACAGGCGCTCGGCCGGTCCGGAATCGCCGTCCCCCCGCACACGGGCCACCGCGAGCGGGAAGATCGCGTACGGGCCCCGGTCGATCACGGGGAAGCCGAGAGCTGCCCACTGCGGAGTCCTCTCGGAATACCTGTGGCCGAGCGTGCGCCCAAGCGCCTGCATGATCGACAGGCCGTCCGAGATCCGGTGCTCCTCCTGCCCGACCCCGGTCACGAGGCCCCCGTCCCCGCCGCGGGATCGTTCTGTGCGATGTCCAGCCCCTCCGCCAGCAGCTCCGCGAGATGTCTGGCCCGGCGTCCGGCCAGTTGTTCCAGCTGGGTCCGGCAGGAGAATCCGTCCGCCAGGATCTCCGTGCCGGGCTCCGCCGCCCGTACGGACGGCAGGAGTTGTTCCTCCGCGCAGGCCACCGACACCTCCCAGTGGCCCTTCTCGAAGCCGAAGTTCCCGGCGAGCCCGCAGCAGCCGCCGCTCAGTTCGCCGGTGAGCCCCATCCGCTCCCGGAGCCGCCGCTCGGCGCCGTCGCCCAGCACCGCGTGCTGGTGGCAGTGCGTCTGGCCCACGACGGGGCGCCCGGTGCGGGGCGGGGTCCAGTCGGGGGCGTACTCCTCAAGGTACTGAGCCAAGGTGCGGACGGACGCGGCGAGTTCGGCGGCTCGCGGGTCGTCGGGGAGCAGTTCGGGGAGGTCGGTGCGGAGGGTGGCGGCGCAGCTCGGTTCGAGGACGACGAGCGGTTGACCGGGGAAGAGGTCCACCCGGTCCAGGGTGCGGCGCATCACCCGGCGGGCCGCGTCGAGCTGGCCGGTCGATACGTAGGTGAGGCCGCAGCACACGCCCCGGGCCGGGAGGTATGCCGTGCGGCCGGTCGCCTCCAGAACCCGTACCGCCGCCCGCCCCACCTCCGGGGAGAGGTGGTCGGTGAAGGTGTCCGGCCAGAGGGCAACCTCCTGGTCGGCCGGGACGATCCGGGTCCCCCTGCCCGCCCGCGCCCGCATCCACCGGGCGAACGTCTCCGTCGCCAGTACCGGAATCGTCCGTTCCGGCGCGATGCCCGCCAGTCGTTTGGCGAGCGCGGCGAGCGGGCGCATCCGGGCCAGGGCGTTCAGCGGGCGGGCGAACGGGGCGGCGAGCCGCAGCCACCGGGGCAGCCGGCCCATCGCGTAGTGGGACGCGGGGCGCAGCCGCCCCTGGTAGTGGTGGTGCAGGAACTCCGCCTTGTACGTGGCCATGTCCACGCCCACCGGACAGTCGCTGCGGCAGCCCTTGCAGGACAGGCAGAGGTCGAGCGCGTCGCGTACCTCGCTCGACCGCCAGCCGTCCGTGATCACCTCGCCCGCCAGCATCTCGTGCAGCAGCCGGGCCCGGCCCCGCGTCGAGTGGGCCTCCTGCCCGGTGGCCCGGAAGGACGGGCACATCACGTCCGTGCCCGTGCCCGTGCCCGCCGTGGCCGTACGGCATTTCGCGACGCCCACGCAGCGGCGGACGGCCGCCGGGAAGTCGCCGCCGTCCTGCGGGTAGCCGAAGGCGACGTCCACGGGGCGTTTCGGCAGCACGGCGAAGCGGAGGTTGGCGTCGAGACGGTCCGGGCGGGCGAGCACGCCCGGGTTCAGGCCGCCGTCCGGGTCCCACAGGTCCTTGAAGCGGTGGAAGAGGCCGACGAGTTCGTCCCCGTACATCCGGGGCAGCAGTTCGGCGCGCGCCTGGCCGTCGCCGTGCTCCCCGCTGAGGGAGCCGCCGTGCGCGACGACGAGGTCCGCCTGCTCCTCGGAGAACCGGCGGAAGCGGGCCACGCCTTCGGCGCTCAGCAGGTCGAAGTCGATCCGGACGTGGATGCAGCCGTCGCCGAAGTGGCCGTAGGGCGTGCCGCGCAGCCCGTGGTCGGTGAGCAGGGCGCGGAAGTCACGGAGGTACGGGCCGAGCCGGGCGGGCGGAACCGCGCAGTCCTCCCAGCCCGGCCATGCCTCGCTGCCGTCGGGCATCCGGGTCGCCGTTCCGGCGGCGTCCTCGCGGATGCGCCACAGGGCGCGCTGTACGGCCGGGTCGGTGACGACCGAACCGTCGAGCGCGTCGGCCGCCCGCAGGACGCGTTCGGCGTGGGCGCGGGCCTCGGCCGGGGTCGCCCCGCCCGTCTCGACGAACAGCCAGGCCCCGCCGCGCGGGAGTCCGGCCGGTTCGCGTACGAGGTCGGCGGCCATGCCCTCGACGGTGAGCGGGCCGTACGGCAGGAGACCGGCGGCGGCTTCGGCGGCCTCGGACTCGTCGGCGTACCCGAGGACGGCGAGCGCACGGGAGCGCGGGACCTCGACCAGGCGGACGGTCGCTTCCGCGACGACGGCCAGGGTGCCCTCGCTGCCGCAGAAGGCGCGGGCCGGGTCGGGGCCGCCCGGATGTTCGGGGAGCAGGGCGTCGAGCGCGTAGCCGGAGATGCGGCGCGGGAGGTCGGGGTAGCCGGTGCGGAGCAGGGCGAGGTGGGCGTCGACGAGTGCGCGCAGGCCCGGCGGGGTGTCGGCGAGGCGCCGGTCCTGATCGCGGTTCCGGTCCCGGTCCCTGCCGGCCCCGCCCCGGCCCCCGCCCCGGTCCGCGTCCCGGTCCAGCCGCAGTGTCTCGCCGCCGTGGCGGACGACCGTCAGCGCGTGCACGTTGTCCGCGGTGGTGCCCCAGGCCACCGAGTGCGCGCCGCAGGAGTTGTTGCCGATCATGCCGCCGAGCGTGCAGCGGCTGTGCGTGGACGGGTCCGGGCCGAAGGTCAGCCCGTGCGGTGCCGCGGCGGCCCGCAGGTCGTCCAGGACCACACCCGGCTGGACCACGGCGGTACGGGAGGTGGCGTCCAGCTCCACGATCGACCGCAGGTGGCGGGTGAGGTCCAGGACGATGCCGGTACCGGTGGCCTGCCCGGCGATGGAGGTCCCGCCGCCGCGCGGCACGACCGGAACCGCGTGTTCACGGCAGACGGCGAGTGCGGCGGCGATGTCGTCGGCGTCGCGCGGGGCGACGACGCCGAGCGGCACCCGGCGGTAGTTGGAGGCGTCCATCGTCATGAGCGCCCGCGCGGAGGCGCCGAAATCGACCTCTCCGCGCACGGCGGCACCGAGGTCGTGCCTCAGGTCGCCCGTCTGTCCGGAAATCCCCTCGCGCTGTTCGGCCATGCCCTCAGGATGCCTTCGACGGGGTGAACTCTTGGGACAGGACCGGGCGCAAAGGTGCATTCGGAATATAAAAGCCCACAAGAACTTCCCAAACCAATCGTCAATTCTCTTATAGTGACCAAGACTTGAGCAGGAATTATCAGCTCCAGTTGTCATGATCATCCATACTCGTGATGAACTGTCCCGATCTGACCTGTCCCGCACCGTCCGCTCCCAAGGACTCCGATTGCGCCCCTCATTCCGGCCGACCGCACTCGCCTTGCTGATCTCGGCAATCGTCACCGGCTCACTGACCCTGTGGGCCGTCGCCGTCGCCCCCGATTCGGTGAGGACCCCGCTGGCCTGGGGGGCGGGCGCCGCCTCCGTACTGCTGAGCATCGCCGTGGCCGTCATCGTCCGCACCCTGGGCACCGCCCGCGCGCTGCGTGCCCAGCGGGCCGCCGAGGCCCAGCGGTTCACCGCCGAGACCTCGCGTCTGGTCTCCGCCTCGGCGGCCGACGCGCAGCGCTTCACCGCCGAGACCGCCCGGATCAAGGCGACCGCCTCCGCCGAGACCGCCCGGGTCACGGCCGAGGCGCGGGCCGAGATGTCCCGGATCACCACCGCGACCGCCGCTGAGCGGGCCCGGCTGACCGCGGAGTCCCAGCACCTCACCGCGCGTGCCACCCGCGCCGAGACCGAACGGTCCGCCGCCGTCGCCGCCTGCGCCAACGCCGCCGGTCGTATGCAGGCCCTGGCCACCAGCATGCTGGCCGACCTGCGGGACATGGAGCACCGGCACACCTCGGAGGACGTACTCGGGGATCTGCTGCACCTGGACCACCGCACCGCCCAGGCGGGCCGGCTCGCCGACTCCATCGCCGTGCTGACCGGTGCGCGTTCCGGTCGCCGCTGGGCGAAGCCGATCGTCATGGAGTCGATCCTGCGTGGCGCGATGGGCCGGATCGGCAGCTACCAGCGGGTGCGCCTGCACTCGACGAGCGACGTCGCCATCGCCGGGCACGCGGCCGAGGGCGTCATGCACGCCCTGGCCGAGCTGCTCGACAACGCCGCCAACTTCTCGCCGCCCACCGCCGAAGTGCATGTGTACGTCGAGGAGGTCCCGGCGGGCATCGTCATCACCGTCGAGGACAGCGGCCTGGTCATGAGCGATGTGCAGCTGCGCCGCGCCGAGCGTGCGGTGTCCGCCGAGAACCAGGACCTCACCGGCCTGTCCGGCACCCGGCTCGGCCTCGCCGTCGTCGGCCGGCTGGCCCGTAAACACGGACTCACCGTCTCTTTCCGGCCGTCCGCGCGCGGCGGCACCGGCGCGCTGATGATGCTGCCTCAGGACCTCATCTCCCGCACCCCGTCGCCCACGCCCGCCCAGCTCGCACCCGCCGCCGCGCCCGCCCCGGCGTCCGCCCCGCTCGCGGCGCCCGCGCCGGTGACCGGCCCCCTCGGGTCCGCCGAGCCGGAGCCCGCGCACGCGGGGGCCCTGTACCCGGACGCCACCCCCGCGTCCGTCCCCGCCGCCCGGCCCGCGCCGGACCCGGCCCCCGGCGCGCAGGACCCCGACCAGGACACCGGCCCCCAGGGTCCGGAGTCCGAAACGACCGGCGCCGTTCCCCAGTTCGGCGAGAGCGGCCTGCCCAAGCGCCGCCGCGGCCGCACGCTGGCCGCCGCCGAGTCCCGTACCGGCACTGCCGCCCCCGGCGAAGCCGAAAGCCCCCGGCCCCGTACCACCGACCCGAAGGTCCAGGCAGCCCGCTTCAGTACCTTCAGCAAGGCGGTACGAGCCAACTCCCCGCACCCGGAAGGCAACACCCGATGACCGCGACCACCGACGAGAAGCTCAACTGGCTGCTGGAGGGGCTGCTCGAACGCACGCCCGGCACCCGGCATGCCCTCGTCCTGTCCCGGGACGGCCTCAAGCTGTGCCGCACCCCCGAGCTCTCCGTCGACCAGGCGGACCAGCTGGCCGCGATCTCCGCCGGAATCCAGAGCCTGTCGCACGGCGCGTCCATCGAGTTCGGTGACGGCACCGGCGGCGTACGGTCCGCGATGACCGAGTTCTACGGCGGTGTGCTGTTCATCGTCGAGGCGGGCGCGGGCGCCCACCTGGCGGTCGTCGCCGCGGAGGACTCCGACGTCGGCCTCGTCGGCCACAACATGAGCGAACTCGTCGAGCAGCTCGGCGAGCACCTCGTCGCCCCGCCGCGCTATCCCGCCGAGGGCCAGGCCGCGGCCGAAACCACGGCCGTATGACGACGGCGCCCCGGCCCCGACCCGGTCGCGACGACGATCCGGACCGGCTCTACACCCTCACCGGTGGCCGCAGCCGTTCCGACTCGGCCGCCTTCGACCTGGTGACCCTCGTCGTCTCGGAATGCGATCCGTCTCCCGGCATGCAGTCGGAACACGTCGCGATCCTGCGGATGTGCGAGCGCCCCACGGCGGTCGTCGAGATCGCCGCGAGCCTGAGCCTGCCCGTCAGCATCGTCCGCATCATGCTCTGCGACCTGCTCGACACCAGCCGGATCAGTGCCCGTCACCCCCGTACAGCCCGTGTCGCGGACCGGCTCCCCGACCCCGACATCCTGGAACAGGTGCTCGTTGGACTCCGCAACCTCTGACCGTGCCGCCCTGCGGGCGACGGCCGACAACGGACTGAAGATCGTGGTCGTCGGCGGCTTCGGCGCCGGCAAGACCACCATGGTCCGTTCCGTCAGCGAGATCCGCCCGCTCAACACGGAAGAGACCATGACCCGCGCGGGCGAGGCCGTCGACCACCTCGACGGCGTGCACGCGAAGACGTCCACCACGGTCGCGTTCGACTTCGGCCGCATCACGCTCGACGCACGCTCGGTGCTCTACCTCTTCGGCGCGCCCGGACAGGAACGCTTCTGGTTCCTGTGGGACCGGCTGTTCTCCGGGACGCTGGGCGCCGTCGTCCTCGTCGACACCCGGCGGCTCGCCGACTCCTGGTACGCCATCGACCGGCTGGAACACCACGGCACGCCCTTCATCGTCGCGTGCAACGACTTCGGCGGCCCGCTCCACACCGAGCAGCAGATAAGGGAGGCCCTGGACCTCTCCGAGGACATCCCGCTCGTCGAGTGCGACGCCCGGGACCGGTCCTCCAGCAAGTACGTGCTGATCACGCTCGTCGAACACCTGCAGACGCTGGCGCGTGCCCGGACCCCGCAGGCGCCCCTGCCGGCGACCTCGGCGTCCCCGGCAGCCAAGACCCCGGAGCCCACCCCGTGACCGCTCTCCCCGTGACGGGCTGCCCCGTCACCCACGGGTCCGTACCGCTGTCCGGACCCCGCTTCCAGACCGACCCCGTGCAGCTGTACCGGGACATGCGGCGCGACCACGGCGCCGTGGCCCCGGTCGTCCTCGACGGCGACGTGCCCGCCTGGCTGATCCTCGGCTACCGCGAACTGCACCAGGTCACCGGCGATCCGGTGCTCTTCAGCCGGGACTCGGACCTCTGGAACCAGTGGGACCGCATCCCGGACGACTGGCCGCTGCTGCCGATGATCGGGCGCAAGCAGCCCTCGATCCTCTACACGGTCGGCGAACGGCACAGCCGGCGCGCCATGATGATCAGCGACGCCCTGGAGGGCGTCGACCCGTTCTCGCTGAAGCGGTACGCGGAGGAGTTCGCCGACGGTCTCATCGACCGGTTCTGCTCCACCGGCGGTACGGACATCATCGCCGCGTACGCGATGCTGCTCCCCGTACGCGTCCTGGCGAAGCTCTACGGCTTCTCCGACGAGACCGGTGCCGCGCTCGTCGGCTCGATCAACGACATGATAGACGGCCGGGAGCGGGCGCTCGCCGGACAGCAGCACCTCGCCTCGTCCATGGTCCAGCTGCTGGTCGACAAGCACACCGCGCCGGGCGACGACGTCGCCAGCCGGATGCTCGCCGACGACGGGGGCTTCACCGACGAGGAGATCGCCCAGGACCTGATGGTCATGATGGCCGCGGGCCACCAGCCGACCGCCGACTGGATGGGCAACTCCCTGCGCCTCATGCTCACCGACGACCGGTTCGCCGCCTCCCTCTCCGGCGGCCGGCACAGCGTCGCCGAGGCGATGAACGAGGTGCTCTGGGAGGACACCCCCAGCCAGAACATCGCCGGACGGTGGGCCTCCCGCGACACCCACCTCGGCGGCCGGCACATCCGCGCCGGGGACCTGCTCATCCTCGGGATCGCCGCCGCCAACGGCGACCCGCAGATACGGACCCACGCCTCGGCCCTCACCGGCGGCAACAACGCCTTCCTCTCCTTCGGCCACGGCGAGCACCGCTGCCCGTTCCCCGCCCAGGAGACCGCCGAGGTCATCGCCCGTACGGGCATCGAAGTCCTCCTGGACCGGCTGCCCGACGTGGACCTCGCCGTCCCCGCCGAGGCGCTGACCCGCCGCCCGTCGCCCTGGCTGCGCGGTCTGACCGACCTGCCGGTGCGTTTCACTCCCACTCCCGCCCTCGGAGGAAGACCATGACCCGGATCGCCCTGGACCCCTTCGTCGCGGACCTCGACGGCGAGGGCGCCGTACTGCGGGCGGCCGGACCACTGGCCGAGGTGGAGCTGCCGGGCGGGGTGCACTGCTACGCCGTCACGCACCACGCCGAGGCGAAGGCGCTGCTCACGGACAGCCGGATCGTGAAGGACATCAACGTCTGGGGCGCCTGGCAGCGCGGCGAGATACCGATGGACTGGCCCCTGATCGGCCTCGCCAACCCGGGCCGCTCCATGCTGACGGTCGACGGCACCGAGCACCGCAGGCTGCGCACCCTAGTCGCGCAGGCCCTGACCGTGAAGCGGGTGGAGCGGCTGCGGGCGGGGATCGAGGCGCTGACGAACGCGAGCCTGGACCGGCTGGCGGCGCTGCCCGAGGGGCACAGCGTCGACCTGAAGGCGGAGTTCGCCTACCCGCTGCCGATGAACGTCATCAGTGAGCTGATGGGCGTGGACGCCGCCGACCACCCCCGCCTCAAGGAGCTGTTCGAGAAGTTCTTCTCGACGCAGACGCCGCCCGAGGAGGTCCCGCGGATGATGGCGGACCTCGGCGCCCTGTTCACGAAGATCGTCGACGGCAAGCGGACGAACCCGGGCGACGATCTGACCAGCGCCCTGATCGCGGCGTCCGAGGACGGTGACAGCCTCACCGACGAGGAGATCGTCAACACGCTCCAGCTGATCATCGCGGCCGGTCACGAGACCACGATCAGCCTGATCGTCAACGTCGTCGAGGCGCTCCAGACCCACCCCGAGCAGCGCGAGCGGGTGCTCGACGGGGAGATCGCGTGGGAGAGCGTGATCGAGGAGACACTGCGCTGGAACACCCCGACCTCGCACGTCCTGATCCGGTTCGCCGCCGAGGACGTGGAGGTCGGCGACAAGGTGCTGCCGAAGGGTGAGGCGCTGATCGTCTCCTTCGGCGCGCTGGGCCGCGACGAGGCGCAGTACGGCCCGACGGCGGGCGAGTTCGACGCCGCCCGCACGCCCAACCGCCACATCGCCTTCGGCCACGGCCCGCACGTCTGCCCGGGTGCGGCCCTGTCCCGCCTGGAGGCGGGGATCGCGCTGCCCGCGCTGTACGAGCGCTTCCCGAAGCTCGATCTCGCGGTGCCCGCCGCCGAACTGCGCAACAAGCCGATCGTGACGCAGAACGACCTGTACGAGCTCCCCGTCGACCTCGGCTGACCCCGCGCCGCCGCCCGCGCCGCCCCACGGGCCGCACCCCGCGCCGCCGCCCGCGCGACGCCCCGCCCACGGGTCGGAGCCCCTGTCTCATCCGACGGACACGGACTTACGCCGTGCCGCCGAGGGACTACGCTCCGACTCGTGGCCGATATCCAGATTCCCGCTGACATCAAGCCCGCCGACGGACGTTTCGGCGCCGGACCCTCCAAGGTGCGGACGGAGGCGCTCGACGCGCTGGCCGCCACCGGTACCTCTCTTCTCGGTACGTCCCACCGCCAGGCCCCGGTCAAGAACCTGGTCGGCGAGGTACGTGACGGTGTACGCAGCCTCTTCTCCCTCCCCGAGGGATACGAGGTGATCCTGGGCAACGGCGGCTCCACCGCCTTCTGGGACGTCGCGACGCACGGTCTGATCGAGTCGAAGTCCCAGCACCTGAACTTCGGCGAGTTCTCGTCGAAGTTCGCCAAGGCCGCGAAGCTCGCGCCGTGGCTGGCCGACCCGACGGTCATCGCCTCCGACCCGGGCACCCACCCGGACCCGCGGGCCGAGGCGGGCGCCGACGTCTACGCCTTCACCCACAACGAGACCTCTACGGGTGTCGCCGCGCCGGTCAAGCGTGTCGCGGGCGCCGACGAGGGCTCCCTGGTCCTGGTGGACGCCACCTCCGGCGCGGGCGGCCTGCCGGTCGACATCACCGAGTCGGACGTCTACTACTTCGCCCCGCAGAAGTCCTTCGCCTCCGACGGCGGCCTGTGGATCGCGGCGTTCTCCCCGGCCGCCCTGGACCGCGCCGCGCGCATCCACGCGTCGGGCCGCCACATCCCGGAGTTCTTCTCGCTCCCGACGGCGATCGACAACTCCCTGAAGAACCAGACGTACAACACCCCGGCGCTGGCCACCCTCTTCCTGCTGAACGAGCAGCTGAAGTGGATGAACACCCAGGGCGGCCTGGACTTCACCACCGGCCGCACGGCCGCCTCCTCGCAGCACCTGTACGGCTGGGCCGAGGAGTCCACGTACGCGACCCCGTTCGTCACCGACCCGGCGAAGCGCTCGCAGGTCATCGGCACGATCGACTTCGCGGACGAGATCGACGCCGCCGCCGTCGCCAAGGTGCTGCGCGCCAACGGCATCGTGGACACCGAGCCGTACCGCAAGCTGGGCCGCAACCAGCTGCGCGTGGCGATGTTCCCGGCGATCGACCCGTCGGACGTCCAGGCCCTGACGGCCTGCATCGACTACGTGATCGAGAAGCTGTAACCGGACGTACGGAGACGGCCCGGCACACCACGTGTGCCGGGCCGTTTCTGCTTCACTCGACCGGGTGGCGGATCGCCTGCGGGACACCCGGAGCGACTCCGTCCTACGATGATGTTCTCGACACCAGCCATTCCAGGAGGCCCGCAATGTCTGCAGCAGCAGTCGAGCACCCCTGTGACGGTGAACCGGAGATCTCGCTGCTGGAGAGTGCCAACGAACTCTCCGAGCAGCTCCCGGGGCGCCGCGTCGAGATTATCGGAGGCGTCATCACCGTGGCTCCATCGCCGGACGGCCGACATGGCCACGCACTGACCAAACTGATGCGTCCGTTCATTGCCGCAGGTCTCGACGACGGCGAATCCGCCATCATCCAAAGTATCGGCGTGTGGCTGCCCAGTGGCCCGCACGACTACGCCATTCCTGACCTGGCCCTGGTAGATGCAGACTTCGACGACCACCGCGCCGAGAACAGCTGCTACGACCCCAGCGTCTTCCGTCTGGTCGCGGAGGTCACCTCCGGGAACTACCAGAACGACCTCCGTATCAAGGTCGCCGCGTACGCCCAGGCCAAGATCCCCGTCTACGTCATCCTCGACCGCAAGCACAGCCGCATCCATGTCCTGACCGAGCCACTGGCCGGAGGATACGACCGGCACGAGGTGTACGCCCCCGGCCAGAAGGCCCCCCTCCCCGCCTCCATCGGCGCCGAGGTCTCCCTCGATGTCGCCGAGCTGGTGCAGGCGGGCAGCCCGAAACGCTGAGGTCCGGGGCGGGACCCCGCCACTAGGATTCGTACATGAGTTCACCCGTGGCCCATGTTCCGTACACCGGGGGCGAGAAGGAAAGCCTCCACATCAGTCTCGACCGGCATCGCGATGTCGTGCTCTGGAAGCTGGAGGGGCTGGACGACGAGCAGCTGCGCCGGCCCATGACACCGAGCGGGACGAATCTGCTCGGCATGGTGAAGCATCTGGCGACCGTCGAATACGGCTGGTTCTGCGCCACGTTCGCCCGGGAGACCGAGGAGTTCTGGTTCGACACGGTGACCGAGGACATGGCCGTCGCCCCGGACGAGACGACGGCCGACATCCTGGCGTTCTACGGGCGGGCACGGGCCGCCGCCGACCTCGCGATCCGGGAGACGGACCTCGATACGACGGGGACCTCCTGGAACGGGCGGACGGTGTCCATGCGGTGGGTGCTCATCCACATGCTGGAGGATGTCGTCCGCCACGCCGGACACATGGACATCGTCCGGGAACTGATCGACGGCGCGACGGGCTCCCACCCGAGCCGCTGACCCGGCCCCGCCGCCCTCATGTCACCGCTGAGCCGTCACTCCCCCGGTGCCGCCGCCAGTACGGCGCGCAGGGCGGCCACCCCGGCCAGCCACTCCTCGCCCGCACCGCCGTCCGTCCACAGTTCCAGCGTCTCCGAATTCTCGGCGGTGACCCGGTCCAGGGCCCGGACCGCGAGCGGGCGCAGGTCCGCGGGGAGCGGCGGCAGGGGCTTCTTCGGGCCGTACGCGGTGGTGACGGGCTCACCGCCGGGGCACTGGGCGGCTATCAGCGCCGCGGCGGCCACCGCCACCTCGCCGTCGTCCACATAGTCCTGCGGCGACATCCCCACCACCGCTGTCAGCGCGCCCCTGAGGACATCCGCGCGCTTCTCGGGCGGCGCGTCGTCCACCCGGCCCCCGAAGTCCGCCGCGGTGTCGTTGTCGAAATGGCCGATGTCCCAGGCGCCCATGAGGGTCCCTTTCTCAGTTGGTGTCCCCATCCTGACGCCCACCACTGACAATCGGCCTACGGGCCAGGACGAAACCCTGCGGCGCCCGTTCGGGGAACGCGCCGTCGGTGTCCCGCTCCCGCCACAGGCGCGCCCGTACCTCCAGGCCCGCCCGGCGCAGCAGTTCGGCGATCCCCTCCACCTGACGCCGGTGGAAGACGAGCGAGATCTCATGGCCCCAGCCGTCGTTCATCGGCAGGGGTTCGTCACCCACCTGGAAGCCCAGTTGTACGTGGGCACCCGGCGCCAGCACGCGGTGGAACTCGGCGAAGACCCGCGGGAGTTCCCCGTCCGGTACGTGAATGGTCGAGTACCAGGCCAGCAGTCCGCCCAGCGACGCGTCCGGGAGGTCGAGGCCGAGCATGGACCCCTCCTCGAAGCGCAGCCCGGGGCAGTTCTCGCGGGCCACGGCCAGCATCCCCGGGGACAGGTCGATCCCGAACACGTCGACGCCGAGACCGTGCAGATACTGCGTGATCCGGCCCGTCCCGCAGCCGACATCGGCCACCGGGAGACCGTCGCCGCCCCCCTTGCCCACCAGTTCGGCGAAGGCGTCGAGCACGGCCCGTTCGATCGGCTTGGCGGCCAGCTCACCGCGGCTGCGGGCGGCGTAATCGACGGCGAGGGTGTCGTAGGAGTCGCGGGTGGAATGGAGGAAGGCGGGTTCGGTCATGGCGAGGACCCTAGGCGGTGCCCACGGCTCCGGGCACGTCATCGCGCCACCGGACTTCGCCGTCCTCCCACTCCTCGGTCGGGGCGAGCCCCGCCGCCTCGGCCACGGCGGCGGACGCGGCGTGGTCGGGGTGGATGTGCGCGATGACCGTACGGACGGAACAGTCCGCCCGCAGGTGCGCGACGAGGCCCACCGCCGCCTCCTTCGCGTAGCCGTGCCCCTGCCACCGGGTCCCCACCACCCAGGCGATCTCCGCCTGCGACCCCCGTACCGTCGCCTGGACGTAACCCGCCAGGCGGCCGTCCTCGCGCACCCGGAGGACCCAGTTGCCCCACATCTCTTCGGGGTCCGGCGACCCGGCGCTCTGGCGCTCGTAGCGGGCGCGCAGCGCGGCCACGTCCTCCGGGGCGCCGCCGGTGTACGTGTGCAGGGCCGGGTCGTCGAGGACGGCGGCCATCTCATCCGCGTACGCGGCCTCCAGGGGCAGCGCGTCGAGACGTTCGGTGG
Organism: Streptomyces sp. TSRI0281; assembly: GCF_001905125.1. Lineage (GTDB taxonomy): Bacteria > Actinomycetota > Actinomycetes > Streptomycetales > Streptomycetaceae > Streptomyces. The sequence goes on from NZ_LWLE01000001.1 coordinate 1,010,399, forward strand.
TGAAGGGCAGGGGCCCGTTTCTGTGCATGAGGCCCGACCCTATGCCGGGCCTCCCACCTGCGGCATCACCATTTCCCTGCCGCCCGGATCGTGCTCGGCCGCCCACCCCCACGCGGCTCGGCCGCCCGGCTCAGCGGCTCAGCGGCTCAGCCGCTGGAACCTGCGCACCGCCAGCGGCAGGAACACCACGGTTATCACCAGCGGCCAGACCAGAGCCATCAGCAGCGCGTGCTCCTCGACCCAGGTGCCGCCGCCGGCCACCGGGTTGCCGAACAGTTCGCGGGTCGCGGTGGCCGTCGAGGAGATCGGGTTCCACGCGGCGACGGTGCCGAGCCGGCCCGGCATCAGGGAGGGCGCGACCAGGGCGCTGGAGATCATCGTGACCGGGAAGGCGATGGCGTACAGACCGCCCGCCGCCTCCGCGTTCGGGACCAGCAGCCCCAGCCAGACGCCCACCCAGATCAGGCTGAACCGCAGCAGCAGGAGCAGTCCGAAGGCGCCGACCGCCTCCATCGGGCTGCCGCCCGCCCGCCAGCCGATCGCCAGGGCGGTGGCCGCCAGGATGGCCAGCTCGGCGGCGGCCACCACCAGGTCCGCCACCCCGCGCCCCGAGGCGACCGCCGACGGGGCCATCGGCATGGAGCGGAACCGGTCGATGACGCCCTTGCCCGTGTCGGTGACCACGGCCATCGCGGTGTTCATGAAGCCCATCGTCATGGTCGTGACGAACATGCCGGGCATCAGGAACTCCCGGTAGTCGCCCCCGCCCGGCACCTTCATCGCGCTGCCGAAGACATAGCCGTACAGCAGCACGGACAGGATCGGGAATCCCAACTGCCAGACGATGGCTATGGGTTGGCGCTGATAGTGGGTGAGGCTGCGCCGGGTGACGTTCCAGCTGTCGGCGAGCGCCCAGTAGGCCCGGCCGTGCCGCGGACCCGCGGGGACCGGGCCCTCGTCCAGTTCGAGCACGGTCATGCCGCCACCCCCGCCTTCCCGTTCGCGGCCTTCCCGTTCGCGGCCTTCGCGGCCTTCGTGTCCGGCGCCGTCCCCTCGTCCGCGCCGCGCCCCGTCAACCGCAGGAACACGTCGTCCAGGCTGGGCCTGCGCAGCCCGATGTCCTCGACCGCGATCCCCTCGTCCCGGAGCGTCCGCGCCACCTCCGTCAGCGCGGCCACCCGGTCGGAGACCTGCGCGTGCACGCGGTGGACCGTGTCGTCGGTGACGACGAGACCGCCCCCGGCCACCCGGTCCACCGCCCTCACCACCGCCGGGAGATCGCCCGCTTCGGCGGCGACGACCTCGATCCGGTCCCCGCCGATCCGGTTCTTCAGCCCGTCCGGGCTGTCGTCGGCGATGGCGCGGCCCCGGTCGATCACGGTGATGTGCGAGGCGAGCCGGTCCGCCTCGTCCAGGTACTGCGTGCTGAGCAGGACCGTCGCGCCGCCCGCCACCATTGCCCGTACCGCGTCCCAGACCTCACCCCGGCCGCGCGGGTCGAGCCCGGTCGTGGGCTCGTCCAGGAAGAGCACGGCGGGCGCGAGGATCATGGACGCGGCGAGGTCGAGCCGCCGCCGCATACCGCCGCTGTACTCCATGACGCCCTTGTCCGCGGCCTCCACCAGGTCGAACTGTTCCAACAGCTCCCCGGCCCGCCTCCGGGCCCGGCCGGCGCCGAGGTGGAAGAGGCGGCCGAACATCTCCAGGTTCTGCCGGCCGGTGAGGACCTCGTCGACGGCGGCGTACTGGCCGGTGAGCCCGATCCTGCTCCGTACGAGCCGGGGTTCGCGCCGCACGTCGAGCCCCGCCACCTCCACCCGGCCGCCGTCGAAGCGCAGCAGGGTCGCCAGGACCCGCACGGCGGTGGTCTTGCCCGCACCGTTCGGCCCGAGCAGACCATGCACGGTGCCGGGGCGGACGGCGAGGTCGAACCCGTCGAGCGCCCGTTTCTCCCCGCCCCCGCCCCTGCCCCGGCCCTTCTCCCGGTATCGCTTCACGACCCCTTCGGCCAGCACCGCGTATCCGGACGCAGACATGGCAACCCCCTCCGCAACATCAGAACTGAGTACGCCGTACCCGAATGAGAGTACACCGTACCCAATTCCTGTCCGGAGCATTACTCTGGTGCCCATGACGAGAAACGGTTCGGCAGCGGAAGCGGACGGCACAGCCACCGGCAGCGGCGATATCGCACGCAGCCTGGAGCTCCTGTGGAAGACCGGCGACCGCCCGAGCCGCGGCCCCAAACCGGGCCTCACCCTGGACCGGATCGTCACCACCGCCGTCGCCGTCGCCGACGCGGAGGGACTGGGCGCCGTCTCGATGCGCCGGCTCTCCACGGAACTGGGCGCGGGCACGATGACGCTCTACCGGTACGTCCCCGGCAAGGCCGAACTCCTGGACCTGATGCTCGACCGGGTTCTCGGCGAACCGCTCACCGCGGGCACCGCCGACGTCCCCGACGACTGGCGCACCGCCATCGACTCGATGGCCCGCACCTACCTGGACAACCTGCGGACCCACCCCTGGCTGCTCAAGATCAACCAGGCCCGCACGGTGCTCGGCCCCAGCGCCCTGCGCGGCCTCGAACTTGCTCTCACCGGCCTGCGGGGCATGGGCCTCAAGGACCCCGAGCTGATCGCCGTGATCATCACCGTCAACAGCTTCGTCGAGGGCCTCGCCCGCACCCAGAGCCATGCCGTGGAGGCCGTGCGGCAGACCGGACTGAGCGACGCCGACTTCTGGGAGGACCAGCGCCCCTACCTGGAGCGGGCCATGCTCAGCGGCGAGTACCCGATGATGGCGGGCATGGCGGAGGACACCTTCAGCGCCGACTTCGACCACTTCGAGTTCGGGCTCCGGCGGCTGATCGACGGGTTCGAAGTGCTGGTCGGGGAGCGCGCGGGAGGATGACGGCGGGCCCGGTCGGTCCATGTGCCGATGGGGCCCGACCCGTGTGCCGATCGGGCCGGTCCGTGTGCCGATGGGGCCCGGTCCGTGTGCCGATGGGGATACGGAACCACCCGGAGGCGGGGATCGGCCCGTGCACGGTGCGGGGCGGTGCGGGGCGGTGCGGGCCCACCGGGCCGCAGATCACGGCCCCACGGGATCACGGCCCCACGCGCCGCCGCTCCGGCCCTCCCGCCTCAGCCCCGGCTCACCCCCGCCCGTGCCGCCCGGCGCCCCTGCCTCACCGCCGCACCATCGCCTCAGCCCCGCCCGCCGCGCCGCCTGCGCAGGGCGAACCAGGCCACGGCCACCCCGGCGAGGACGACCGCGCCCAGGGTCATGCTCCCCTTCTCCCCGTCGCCGTCCGCGCCGTCCCCGCCGGACCCGCTCCCGGCACTCCCGGAGCCCCGTCCCGCGTCCTTGCCACCGTCCCCGCTCCCGCCCCCGCCCTTCACGTCGACCCGCTCGACATCGCTCCCCTCGCCCTCCGAGCCGAACATCAGCGCCGAGCCGTCCGCCGTGTACGTCACGGACTCGGCCTGCCGCTGGAACGGGGCGCTCACCGCGTGGTCCTCGCCCAGCCTGCCGCCCTCGAAGGCGTACGCGCGGGCGCTGAAATAGGACCGCAGCAGCAGTTCGCGCCCGTCCGGCGAGAACGCCCCGTCCGTCACCCACGGCACCTCCCCCACCCGCCGGAACACATTGGTCCCACCGGTGGTGAGCTTCGCGGGCCCCTCGTACAGCCCGCCGCCGTCCTCGTTCTTCGAGGCGATGTACACCCGGCCGGTCTTCGGGTGAACCATCAGCGCCTCGGCGTTGCGCGCCCCGTCCGCGTACTTCACGTCGAACTGGGTCGCCGTCACCGTGGCGTCCCGCAGCTGCTTCGGCTCGGGGAAGCGGTAGATCCAGACGTGGTCCCACGTCCCGTCCAGGTTGTCGCCGATGTCACCGACGTACACATTGCCGTCGGGCCCGATCGAGATGGCCTCGACATCGCGGGGCTCGCCGACCCCGCGCATGGTGATCGTCGCGACGGTCTTCCCGGTGCGGGAGTCGACGGCGTAGATGTACGGGCCGTCGTCGCTGTCGTTGTGCGTCCAGTAGACGCCCGGATGGGTCGGGCTGGCGGCGAGGCCGCTGGACTCGGTGATCCGGGGGTCCTCGATCGTGAAGGTCCGGTCGGCCCCGCCGTCGTCGGCCACGGCCGTGGCCGCCCCCGTCAGCACGAGCAGGAGGGCGGCACCGGAGGCTGTCAGATACGAACGCATGACCCCAGTGTCCATCGTCACGTCGCAGGCCGAAGGGGTGATCGGCCATGATGTCGCCATGCGTTTCCTCTTCGTCGGCGACTCCATGACCGTGGGCAGCGCCGGGGGTTTCACCTGGCGCTTCCGGATGTGGCAGCACCTCGAAGCGACGCTCCCCGGCCGGTACACGATCGTCGGCCCGCGCACCGCGCTGTACGACACCGAGGCGCGGGCCCCGCTCTCCCACGCGTACGGCGCCCCGTCCTTCCCCGCCGACGCCCGCCGCCACCTCGCCGGCTGGGGCGAGGGCTGGCTGCACATGGCCCCGGTGATCGCGGACGCGGTGAGCGAGGCCCGCGCCGACGTCCTGCTCGTCTCGCTCGGGCTGATCGACCTCGGGTTCTACACCGACAGCGCGCAGACCGCCGGGAACGCCCGCGCGTTCATCGCGGCGGCCCGCACCGCCAACCCGCACATCAGGATCGTGCTCCTGCCCGTCATACCGAACATCAGGGCCGAGTCGGACGCCCCCTTCGCCGCCGAGTGCGAGCGCTTCAACGAACTCCTCGCCAAGGCCGTCGCCGACCTCGACGGACCGGCGTCCCCGCTGCTGCTGGCCTCACGCCCGGCCTCGTACGACATCCACACCGACACCTACGACGGCACGCACCCCGGCCCCAGCGGCGAGCACAAGCTCGCGGCCGCCTTCGCCGACGCGATGCACCAGGCGTGGGGGCTGGGCGGCCCGTACACCGCCCACGGCTGAAACCGCTGCGCCCGCCGGACCGGCCACCGTACGGTGGTGCCTGATCGGTGAAGTGACGAGCTGTTACGGGGGTGGGGTCCATGGACCCGATTTCGCTGGGTGTGCTGGCGGCGCTGGCAGGCGGCGCGGGCGGGGAGATCGGCCGTCAGGCGTGGTCCGGGCTGACGGGCCTGGTGCGCCGCCGCCGGGACCCCGCGCCGGGGACGCCCGACGGTGCGGCCCCGGAACCCGACACCGCCGAGACCGCGCTGACCGCGCTGGAGGGGCAGCCCGGGGACCACGAGTGCGCCGGGGAGCTCGAACGGGCGCTGCGTACGCGGGTCGAGGCGGACCAGGCGTTCGCCCGCGCGGTACGGGTGTGGGAGGCGATGTTCCAGGCTTCGCTGACCGCGGACCCGGACGCGGCGGCGGACCTGGAGGCGGCCGTCCGGGCGATCGACCCGGAGGCCGCGGTGCCGGGGTCGGTGCACAACGACTTCCGCGACAGCACGTTCAGCGGCCCGGTGCAGGGCAGCGGCACCCAGAACAACACGTTCAACGGATAGGTTCCGCTGGTTCCGCTCTCGGCCCCGTCACGGGGTGAGGGCGTCCGCGGACACCAGCGTGCCGTCCCGGAAGCAGACCCGGTAGGCGTCGCCCGACCGGTCGTCGAACCGGTCGGCCGTCATCGCGTAGTAGGCGCACGTCGTGCCGGGTTCGCCCGGCTCGGCGGCGACCGGCCGGTGGTCGGTACGGCGTTCGGGCAGCAGGGACTCGGCCTCGGAGCGCTCCATGCCCACCCGCAGCCGGGCGAAGTCGCCCGGTTCCAGGACGGAGCGGGACGCCGACCACATCTCCCACCCCATGAGCACCGTGCTCAGCAGCGCCCCCGCCACCAGGGGCACCATGACGGCGGCGGCGAGGGTCCGGCGTATCCGGCGGCCGGCGTGGCGGTGCTCCTGCGGCAGCGCGACGGATGTGCGGGAAGTGAGGGGCGCGGCGGGCGCGGCGGATGCGGCGCGTGCCGAGGTGTCGGGGGCGTGCGGCATCCGCGCGACCACCGCGAAGCCTCCGTCGCGGGGACCGTGCTCGAACGTGCCCCCGGCCAGCCGCACCCGCTCATGAAGCCCGATGAGCCCGCGCCCGCCATGTCCGCCGTGCCGCCCGTGCCGCCCGTGCCGTCCGTGCCGTCCTTGCTCTCCACGCTCTCCCCGGCGGGGCGGCGCGGCCGAGGAGCCGTCCGACGGTGGCCCGTTCTCGACCACCACCTCGGTCCCGGTGTCCGCGTACGTGACGCGGACGTGCGCCGTGGCGTGCGGGGCGTGCTTGGCGACGTTGGTGAGCGCCTCCTGCACGACGCGGTGGGCGGCCCGCGCGACAACCGGAGGGACGGCGCCCGCAGGGCCCTCGATCCGCAGGTCGACCGCGAGCCCGGACGCGGAGGCCTCGCCGGTCAGCCGCTCGATGCCGGACGCGGAACTCCCCTCACCGGCACCCGGTTCAGCACCGGCACCGGCTTCCGTACCGGCACCCGCTTCAGCACCGGCACCGGCACCGGCTTCCGCTCCGGCACCGGCTTCCGGATCGCCGTCCGTCCGCGCCGCCGGGCGCATCGGTGCCTCGTCCGTCTCCTCCCGCAGGACGCTGATGACCTCCCCCAGCCGCTCCACCGCGGCCGCCGCCCTGACCCTGAGGTCCCCGGCCGCCCGCCGGTGCCGGTCGTCCAGGTCGGGGGCGAGGCTCAGGGCGCCCGCCGACAGGGCGATCAGGCTGAGGTCATGGCCGAGGACGTCGTGCATGTCCTGGGCGATCCGGGCCCGTTCGCGCAACCGGGCCTGCTCGGCGACCAGCCGCTGTTCGCGCTCCAACCGCTCGGCCCGCTCCCACCCGGCCCGGACGAGCTCCCGGTACTGGCGCCAGAACCGCCCGGCGAACCACGGCAGCATCACCACGACGACCACCACGCCCACGAACCGGCTCCCCAGCGGCAGCCAGGACGGCACCAGGGCCACCGCCACCACCCCGGCGGCGACGACCGCGACCAGGGCGAGCACCGTGGAGCGGGCCCGCCCGGACCGTCGCCCGTCGAGGAACGCGGCGAGGGCGGCGGGCACGGTCCACCAGGAGCCGACCATGCTCAGGCCGACACAGACGGCCGCACCGGTGGCCGGGGCGGCTGCCGCGAACGGACCGGCCCACCCGGCCCACCCCGCCGCACCGCCACGCTTCGTACTGTCCATGACGAGGACGGTACTGAGCCGGTGTCCCGCCCCCGCCCGCCCGGGGGCACTTCCGGGTCACTCCCCCTGCTGCGACCCCAGCATCGTCAGCGCGAGCTGGGTCAGCTCACCGGACACCTCGCCCGGCCGCGCCCGCCGGGGCCGCCTGCTGTGGTGCGCCATGAGCTCATGGACCGTACCGACCATCACCATCACGTCGACCCGGTGATCCCGGTCCTCCGCCTCGCCCCGGTCCACCGCCCGCTCGGCCTCCCCCGTCAGGAACTCCGTCCACAGGGCCCGCCACAGCTTGCAGTGCTCATCCACGGTGGCGCTCACACCCAGCACCTCGACGAAGGTCACCCGTGCCTCACGCGGATCGCGGGTGACGGCCTCCACGTAGGCGTCGAAGAGGCGCTGGACCCGTTCCGCCGTCCCGCACTTGCTTATGTCGTCCGCGTGCAGGGCTCTCTCCGCCGCCCGCAGGCCACTCGTCGTCACCCGGTTGTGCAGGGCGATGAGCAGCCCTTCCCGGGAGCCGAACTCCTGGCGCAGCACGTCGGCCGGTACCCCGGCAGCCTCGCAGAGCGCCATCTCGGTGGTCTCCGCGTAGCCGCCGGCGCCGAACAGTTCCCGCGCCGCGTCGAGGAGTCGCTCGCGCGCCTGGTTACGGAGCATGTCACCGGGCCCGGTGCGCTGAGCCGGCCAGTTGTCCATCACCGGTCCTCCTTCAGCGGAAGAGGTGCGGGAGAGGGCCTCAGGCACCTCTGCACAGACCGCCCGCACCATTGTGCTCGCCCCCGCACCCCGGTTCCGACTGCGCCACACCTCCATCGGTAGCGCGGCGCCCGCCTTCACACCCCTGTCGCGCCGTCGATGCGCTCCCTCAGCAGATCGGCGTGCCCGTGGTGGCGGGCGTACTCCTCGATCAGGTGCACGATCCACCCGACGCGGCGAGACCGGGCCCCGCCGGGCATTGTGGCCCTCGACATCGGGACCGGGGGCATCGGCGACCTACCGCTCGGCGCACGCCACTTCCGCCCGCCATGCCCTCCAAGCACCGGATATGACAGCGGTATGGGCGCACGCGCCGCCGAGATCCCCGTCCGGATCGGCTTCCGGGGAGAGGAACGGCGGCGCGTCCTGTCCGGCCATGTCCTGCCGGAACCAATGGCGTTCCGTGTCGGCGGGACGGCGGACGAGGCGGGGCAGCGCGAGCGGGAACGGCTCCACGGACCACTGCGCCGGCTCGTCACCCGGCCGCGCACACTTCATCTCAAGGGTGGTGCGCTGGGCGGACAGGAAGTTGACGAGCAGGGCGCGTCGGGGACCGGAACCCTGGCCGGACCGCCGCCCACACCCGCGAGGGACGACCGGCGCCCCCGGGCCGGACGCCGCCGCGGGTCCGGCACCCTCACCTGCCCGCGACGATCTCGGCCAGGTGGTTCAGCGAGTTGCCGAGATGCTCGGGGCCGAACGGCGGGAACGGGAAGTTCTCCCGGATGGAGGGCGGCACCGCCGACCAGTCGTAGGTGAGCGTGACCCCGGTCTCGGACGGGCCGATCGACGCGAGGTCGTAGCGCCAGGTCCAGCCGCCGTACTCCACCTGCCCGTCGTCCTTCTCCTGCCCCGTCAACCAGCCGATGGCGCGCGGCTGTTCGAGCACGTGGACCTTGTTGGCCACCTGGTAGTCAACCTTCGGGTGGTGGGAGTGATGCATGTCCATCCGGAAGATCTGCCCCACCTCGGTCAGCGGCGCCCGGTCGCCCACTTCCTGTATCCAGCCGGTGCCGTCGATCGCGGCATGGGTCGTCGGGTCCGCCAGCACCGCGAACACCTTCTCGGCGGGCGCGGCAACAGTCAGGGTGGCGCTCACATTCTCCTGGTCCACGGTGTTCACCGCTCCTTGTCGTCTCATCCCGGTTCTCCCGCGGGCGCGGAAGGCTGAAGGGGGACGTTCCCCATGGGACGTTCCCCTACGCAGACGGCGCGGCGGGGCAGAACTCATCGGTCGAGCGTTCGCGAACCGCGCCCGTGCAACCGCACCCGGACTGCGACCAGCAACGTCACCCGGACCCCAACATCCTCTTGTACATAACGTGACTCTTCCTCATCTTCCTTTTGAACGTGGTCACTTATAAGTTGTGGCGCGCGAAGGAGGCTTCGCGCGCGGCCGAGGGGCGGGCGGAGTCCGGCATGGCAGTGCACAACCCTGATCTCGAAGTCCCGGAAGACGACGGGCTGACGAAGCTCGCCAACGATCTCCACGCCATGCAGCGGCATCTGGACAGCCAGGTAAGGCAGATGGACGGCATCGTGGACCGGATCCAGTCGCGCTGGCGGGGGGCGACCGGTGAGGCCTACCGCACCCTGCAGAAGGGCGCGGCGGAGGACGCCGTACGGATTCGTGAGGATCTGCGGCTGCTGGAGGAAGCGGCCCGGCTCGCCCGGGACGGCTTCACCGAGCAGGAGCTGGACGTCCTGGCACAGATGCGGCGGGTACAGGCCGACGCCGACATCGCTCGGGAGGCCGCCGCTCTTCAGGCCCCGCCCGCCGCGCCGGTGCCACCCGCTCCCCGCAGCCGGATCAACGACCTATAGCGGGGGGGGGCCGGGACGTGACGAGCGACGATCACATAGGTGTCGACATCATCGCCTTACAGGCGCTGGCGGGCGAGTTGGAGGAGATCCTCCGGAAGCTCAACGAGGAACTGGGGCTGCTGTACGAGCGCACGGAGAAGGTGGTGCTCGGGTGGCAGGGCGACGCGCGTGATTCCTTCGTCCTCACCCTGGACCGGTGGAGCGCCGAAATGGCCGATCTCAAAGCCCGCCAGACCTGGCTGCACGAGGTCGTGACCGGCGCCCACACCAACTACAGCGCCGCTCATCAAGCGGTACTGCGCGGCTGGGGGGCTGCCTGATGGCCACTCCCCCGCCGCCACCGCCGGGCTCCGGCGGGAACAGCGGCGGTCCGCCGACCACGCCCGCGGTTCCGTCGCCCGCCCCGGGGAAGCTCTACGACCCGCAGGGCAACGACATCTCCCAGGCTCAGCCCAAGCCCGACCCGGTGAAGGAGGTCCAGTCACTCAAGCCGTCGGTGGACCCCGGGGGCTTCGTCAGTGGCTTCGACGTCGACCCGGGTCACGTCTGGTACACCTCGTACCTGATCCGGAACCATCAGTCGGACTTCCACAAGGCCCCGAAGTATCTGCTGGACGCCCTGGAAGGCCACAAGCACGTCTGCGGCATCGGCTCGGGACCTTCGGAGTTCGTGCAGCAGTACAACGCCGTCACCGCCCTCTATCTGGAGGTGTGGGCCAAGGCCGTGGTCGCGGTGGGCGGTGTCTCCACCGGCCTGACCATCACCGCGAACAACTACGTCAGCGCGGAGTACGCCTCCCATCCCAGCTGGGGCGCCCCGACCACCCTGAAGGCCGTACCGGAGGTGATCCGGACCCCGCCGCCGTACGGAAAGGTGGCGGACCTCGGCTGGGGAGGCGGGGACGGCGGCGGCGCCTGGGGCGACCGGATCATCGACAACGTGATGGGCGAGGTGGGCCGGGCCTTGCACTGGCTCCTGGAGCAGGCCCTGAGACGGGCTCTCCGGCACGGCAAGGTCGCCGACATCACCCCCGGCGGCAACGACGACGATCTGCCGAAGGTGGCCGCGCTCTGGCGCAAGGTCGCCGATGACGCCGAGAAATCCGGCCGGGACCTCGACGCGGCAATCGGCTACCTGCGAGATCCCGGTCCCTCGCCGGTCAGCGGCGAATGGCAGGCGGCCATGGGCCAGTTCACCGGAAGCCTGTGGGGTACGAGGCCCTGGGGGAAGAACGCGCCCAGCCCCGTGGCCAAGGGGTACCGCTGGAAGCACATGTCCGGCCAGCAGCCCGTTCTCCAGATCCTGATCGATACCGCGCGCAAGATCGCCGATCTCCTGGACCGGTTCGCCGACGCGGTGAGGGCGGTCCGCAAGGTGATCGAGCGGGTGTACATCCAGGCCGCCAAGGACTGCATGGAACTGGACAATTTCAAGGGTGCGGCCGAGGACATCTTCCGTCTCGTCATCGGCAACGTGGTGGGCCTGGCCGAGCAGTTCATCGAGAACATCGACACTCCGACGCTCGACAGCGGGGTGAACCGCTACAACGCCGACACCCAAATCCTGGCACAGCAGATGAAGGGGCTGACCGACGCGCTGGACGAGGCGAGGAAGAGCGTGCCGACCTTCCTCGCCGAGGAGGCCCGCGCCCAGGCGATCGGTGCACGGAGCATCGAGGGGTACGAGCCGCAGCACAACTGGACGGTGCCCGGGGACAGCGCCGCGAACCACACGTACCCCATCGACCTCGCCAACCAGGAGGACACGAAGGTCGGTACGCAGACCACGCACCCCATCGACCGGCACGTGGCTCTGACCCCCGAACAATTGCAGCAGCGCATGCGGGACCAGCACCCTCCGGCCGCGTCCTCGTTCACGGACCTCACCAGCGCCCAGCGGTTCGTCCAGGCGGCGATCGACCGGAACGAAGCGGACATCACGCAAAAGCTGACGGCCAACCCCACCGGGCAGTTCCTGCTGGACAAGACCGACTTCGGCCCGGAAGTCACCGGATCAACCGTGACCAGTGCCACCGGGCTCCCGACCGACACGCACAATGTGATCGTCCGCATCCAAGGTGTCAACGACGGCAGAGTGCCGCCGTTCATCGTGGTCACCGCCTTCCCTGAGTCCCCCTAGCCAGGTCAGGAACCGCCCCGTGCACGAGAACCACTTCCGCTACTCGGCCGCCCGCACGCTGCTCAGCCCCTTCCTGCCCTTCACCTCCCCCGGCATTCCCGCCGACCCCGAGGTGAGGGCCGAGGCGCTGCAGGCTCCGTTGCGCGCGTTGTGGGACCGGTGGGAGCGGGGCGGAGTGACGGTCCACGAGGCCGCCGCCGAGGTGCGGGCCATCGGGGAGGCCCTGGCGGCGGGCGGTTCGGCGGTGGAAGGGGTACCCAAGGATCTGCGGGAGCTGGCGGAGAGGTCCGGAGCCGGGGGCGAGCCGTCGGTGTTCCTCGACATCGCCTCGTACGCCGACGAGTGGCCGGCCGGTCTGTACGCCAGGCTCGGCAGCACGGTCCCGACCGTGTGGGAACTGGGCCTGCGGTTCCCGCAGCTGACCCAGATGCTGTCGCTGTACTTCGGGCAGGACGGCATCGCGCTGGAGGACCCGGACCTGACCGACGTCGAGGGGATCGGGCTGTTCGTCGCCGAATGCCACGGGGGCGGGCTGTGCCAGTGGCGGCTGCCGCCCCTCGTCGCCGAATGCGCGGAGGCCCTCGCGCTCTTCCCCGACGAAGGCGCCCTGAGCCGGTTCTTCGCCGTCGAACTCGGCCTCGGCTCCGGGTCCCAGGAGTCCTGGACCACCTGGCTGACCCTGATCCCCGACACCCTGACCGACCATCTGCGCCGGGAGCACGGGCCGATCGCCTGGACCGGCGGCCGAGAGGAGCCGACGCCGTGCTGACGCGTTCCGCCACCTATACCGACCGGGAGACCGCCCAGTGGGCCACCCAGGCGGTGGTCAGCCAGAACGAGCAGTCGGTGCACCGATGGCTGGCCCTGTCGACCCGGCAGCGGCTCACCATCGAGGCGTCCTGGCCGTCCCGGCCCGAGCCGGTCGGGCAGGTGCTGCTCCAGGCGATGATGCTGGCCGGACTCGGACCGGTGGACGCGCGGGCCGCGCGGGTGGTGCTGAAGACCGCCCCGGACAGTCCGCTCGGCTTCGCCGTGCACGCCACCTTCCCGATCCACCTCTGAGAGGAAGGGCCCGCCATGGCGTTGACCCCGCTCCAGCACGACCGCCAGTACGGCGAGATGGACCAGGTGCTCCGGGCGTACGCCGGGCTGCCCGCCGACGACACCGAGGAGAAGCCCGGCGAAGCCCTCACCGCCTATCTGCGGCACACCTGGCACACCCGGCCCTGGGCGATCGGCGCCGCCGAGACGCAGCTGCGCGAGTACGCCCGCAATCCCCCCGGGCCGCTGCGGCTGCGGCTCGGCGAGGTCTATCCGCTGCCCGACACCGGGCTGGACAACGCGGCGGTGCGGTCCTGGCTGCTGATTATCGCCGGCCATCTGCGGCGCAGCCTGGCGGAGGGTGACGTGCCGGCGCCCGGGGCGCCTCGTACACCGTGGGAGTGGCAGGCCCGGTTCCCTGAGCTGGGGCAGTTCCTGGGCGGCTGGTTCTCGCAGGACTTCGGGGCGGAGTTCGAGGAGCACGAGGAGGCGCTGCGCGACTACCTGGACACATCGGACCGCGGCCTCACGGCCCGGATGCTCGGTGAGGTGCACGAGCTGCTCGCGCTGAGCCTGGACGAGGCGGACCTCTCCCTGGGCCTGGCGGTCCTGGGCCTGGAGGTGGACCCTCCGGCTCCGTACAGCCATCGCGCCTGGCTGGAGATGATCGCGGAGGACGTGGCACGGGGCTGAGCAGCTCGGGGGTTAGCCCCACCCCGCACCGGGCGGGTAGCAGGATCGCCCCGTGAGGCCGCCTCCGGAGATGCTGGGCCCGGCGGATATCGCCGGTTTCCCGAACAGTTCCAGAGGAGTTGGCGCGTGCGCGAGCAGGCATGGCAGAGGTTCCGTTCTCCCGGGCGGCAGAGCGGGCGGCGCGGCAGTCGGCGTGCGGCCGCCGCAGCCGCCGCGGTGGTCGTCGGCGTCATGACGATGGGTGCCCTGGCGCCACCCGCGGCGTTCGCCGCCTCCGGGCGGACCGACACCGTCCAGCGGGGCCTGAACACGCTGGTGCACCCCGACGGGCCGCCCGGCGCGCTGGCGAGCGTCACGGACCGCGACGGCCGCATCCGTCACTACACCGCGGGGATCGGCGACCTGGCCACCGGTGCGAAGGTGCCCACGGACGGCCGGATACGGATCGGCAGCAACACCAAGACGTTCACCGCGGTCGTCGTGCTGCAACTGGTCGGTGAGGGGAAGATCCGCCTCGACGCCCCGGTCGACACCTATCTGCCGGGCCTCGTACGCGGGGAGGGGATCGACGGAAGCCGCATCACCGTCCGTCACCTCCTCCAGCAGACCAGCGGGCTCCCCAACTACAGCAACTACCTGGGCGAGGAGGTCCGTTACTTCGCTCCCCGCGAGCTTGTCGACATCGCGCTCCAGCACAAGGCCGGCTTCGAGCCGGGGAAGAAGTGGGAGTACAGCAACACGAACTACGTACTGGCGGGCCTGATCGTCGAGAAGGTCACGAGAAATTCCCTCGCCAAGGAGATGGACCGGCGCATCATCAAGCGCGTCGGGCTGCGCCACACCTACTTCCCGGCCCCCGGTGACGCGACCGTCCGAGGGCCCCATCCCAAGGGCTACTACCAGGATGCGGTGGGCGCTCCGCTGACCGACATCACGGAGATCGATCCCTCCTGGGGGTGGGCGGCAGGGCAGTTGATCTCCACCGACTCCGATCTCAACCGCTTCTTCGGCGCGCTCCTGCGCGGCCACCTCCTCCGCCCGGCCCAGCTCGCCGAGATGCGCGGCGCCACCCGCCCCGCGGACAAGACCTTCGGCCCCGGCGCCCGCTACGGACTGGGGCTCGTGAGCAGGCCGCTGCCGTGCGACGGCGGAATCTACTGGGGCCACGGCGGCAGCTTCCCGGGATACGAGACCCGGGGCGGCGCCACCGACGACGGCCGCGCCGCCCATGTCGCGGTCACCGTCCAGCTGAACGACGAGGCGTCCAGGAAGCGTGTCGACAGCGTCGTGGAAACGGCCCTGTGCCGGTGATTTCCCGGACGCGGAGCGCGTGCGCCGCCGCGTCCGGGCTGCGGGCGCCCGTGGTGGCTCCGGCTCAGGAGTGGACGATCGTCTGCCCCTCCGGTACCCGGTAGCAGCCGGACGTGACGTCGATGCCGATGCTCGGGGTGTCGCGCTTGCTGTACGCGACGACCCAGACGCTCACCTTCCTGGCGTCGTTGTCCGCGACGAGGTTGAGGTTCTTGTTGGGGCTGTTGTCGCGGAAGGAGTCCTTGACCACCCAGCCGTCCGTGCTCAGCTTCTTCTTGAGGTTGGCCATGGCGGTGTCGTTGTCGGCACCGGACGTCGGGAGGAAGTTCCAGGGGTGGTGGACCCGGAAGTAGGTGTCCGGGTCCTTGCCCTCGCACTCCCGGACGCCGGGCCCCGGTGCGGATGCCTCGCCGGGCACCCCCACGAAGTCGTAGAGCTGGCTGGAGACCTCCTTCACGGCGGCGACCGCCTCCGTGGTGCCCGCGGTGCCCGCGGACGGGATCTCCCGTGCCGTCGTGCCGGACGAGGACTTGCCGGTGTCGTTGTCAGTCATGCCACATCCGGTGAGGAGGAGTCCGGTCAGTGCGAGGGCCAGGCAGGTGCCGCCCGGCCGGTACCGACGCGGGACGGGGAGTGGTGCACGGAGCATGAAGTTCCTCGGTGTTCCTCGGTGGGTCGGTGACGGTGCCGCCGCACGGCGGCACCGTCCGGGAGCGCCGCGCTACTGGGGAGCGGTGACGTCTCCGTAGCGGCCGACCACGACCAGCGCCTGGTTCTTCAGCGCGGTCGAGCCCGGGGACCAGTACTGGCTGTGACCTTCCGATTTCTTGGGATCGTTGGGCCCACCGCCCTCGCCGTGGGTGTTCATCTGGTTCGCGCCGAAGAGGTCGTCGCTGGGGATGATGAAGGTTCCGCCGCCGATTTTCCACTGGCTGCCGCCGTGACCGTAACGGCCGATGTCGGGCACCTTGTCACCGTCGGCCTCCTCGTTCCACACATGCCCCTTCGGCACGTCCATCTGCTCCGCCGAACCGACCTTGACCCCCGGGCTTCCGGCGAAGATCACGTCGTCGGCGTTGAGATCGCCCTTCTCTGCCGCCGCCCCGATGAGGGTCGTGCCGTACGAGTGGCCGATGGCCGTCCGGTGCGGCTCCCCGGGGCCGCTGTGGGAGGCGTCGAGGCCGTCCATGAACTGGCGGTAGGCCGGGGCGCCGTCATAGGCGTAGTGCTCGAAGGGGGCGTCCTTGACGGGGTCCTGCGGAGCGTCGTAGCCCAGCCAGGTGATGGTCGACACCGAGGCCCCCGGGGACGCCTGGTTGGTCTGGCGCCAGAGATCGGTCATCCGGTTGATGTTGCCCCCGACGCCGTCCAGGTCGGACCCCGTGCCCGGCACGTACACCGCCTGGTGCTGCGCCGTGTCCGGGTTTCCGGTGGCGACGATGGCGCGGCCGTGCCCCTCGGGGCTGAAGCCGAGCAGATACGCCTCCGGCAGCCCTTCGGTGCCGGTGGCGTCGAAACGCTTTTCGATGGCGTCCATGCCCTTGAGGGAGTCGGTGAGGTGGCGGTAGTCGTCGCCGTACTTCCGGTCCCAGTCCATCCATTCGTCGGTATGGATCTTGGAGCCCCCGGCGAGGGTCATCAGGATGGTCCACTCCTTGGCGGGCGGCTTCGGGATCGCGTCCAGCCTGATCCGGTACTCGGCCTGTTTCTCGTCGAGCACGATCCGGTTGGCCTCGTCCCTGACCTCGGCGGGCAGACCGTCCAGTTTGCCCACGAGATCGGGGTGGAGGGAGAGGTACGCCT
Organism: Streptomyces sp. TSRI0281; assembly: GCF_001905125.1. Classification (GTDB taxonomy): domain Bacteria; phylum Actinomycetota; class Actinomycetes; order Streptomycetales; family Streptomycetaceae; genus Streptomyces. The sequence goes on from NZ_LWLE01000001.1 coordinate 1,027,148, forward strand.
CCTGTTCCTGGGGGGAGAGCCCCTTCCACCAGTCGGCGTTCCGCACGGGGGTGGCGTCCTTCGGCGGCCCGCCGATCGAGTCCAGGTAGCCCCGGCCCGCTTCCCGTACACCCGCCGCGTCCGACTGGGCGTCGGCGAGGTCGTGCGCGGAGACGGTGAGGTCGTCGTCCGCCTTCAGCGCCCGTATCTTCGGCTCCCACTTGGCGTCCGCCTCCGTCGCCTCCCTGAGGGCGGCGGCGATACGGTCCGCGAGGGCGATCGCCTCGGCGCGGTGGGGGTTGGGGTCGGGGTTGAGGCTCAGACGGGCGAGCGCGGACTGGCCGCCGGGCGCCAGGGGCCCGGGGGCCTGGGGCGCCGCGCCGGCGGCGACCGTGCCGCCGGGGGGCGGCAGCTCGACGCTGTTGCGCGACTGTCCGGCCGGGTAGGTGACGCTGCCGTCCGCGCCGACCGCGAACTTGAGCGCCTCCGCGTCACCGAGCGCCGACACGAGCTTCCCGCGGGCCACGTCCATGTCGTGGGCGAACCCGTTGAGCGCGGTGCTCGCCAGCCCGCACTCGATCTGCGTGTAGTGGAAGTTGGCCGCCAGCTTCTTCAGCTCCGCGAGTGCGGCGTCCATGGCTTCCCCGCTGAGGGAAGCGCGCATTCCGGCCGCGACGACGTTGTCGAGGTGGTCCTTGGACGCGGCGGCCATGTTGCTGGTCGCGCGGTAGCCGTCGGCCGCCTGGGTGAACTCGGACGGCTTCAGTGCGTTGAGCGTGGCGAGATCCATGGCGGCCCGTCACCGCCCCGGTGCCTGGCCACCGACAGCGTGCGTGTCGGCGTACCGGCTGTCGATGGCGGTGAACGCGCCCCTGACGGCGTCGTCGGTCCGGAGGAGGTCGTGCCCGGCTCTCTCCAGGGCCTCCTTGACGCTGCCGCAGCGCTCGTCGACGCTTCTGACGTACCGGGACCAGGAGCCGTACACGTCCTTCTGGGCCCCCGCGGTCAGGCACCCCGCGGCGTCGGCCCCCTGCTGCCCGTCCGCCAACTGGGTCAGGGCCTTGCCCAGCCCTTCCCGCAGCCCTCCGACGCCCTCGCCCGCCTTGTTCCACGCCTGCTTGTTGGACTGCAGGCCCGCGGTGACGGCGCTCGTCGACGGTGCGGCCGGCCCGTCACCGGGCAGGTACTGGTTGAGCTGCATCTGCGTCCCGTGCCGCTGGGCGGCTTCCTGCTTCAGCTGTTCCCACTCGTCCCACGCCATGCGTGGTCTCCTCCCCCGTGGCCCCCGGGCGTGCCCCGGAGCGTGTGGTCCCGCTGCCCCGCGCCCCATGGGGGCGCCGCCGCGGACGGTACGGACGGGAGCCCGGTCCGCCCTGGTGCCCTCATCGAGCGGCCCCGAGTGTCCGTACGTGGCGGCAGCGTGGCCCATCCCGGTGCACTGCCGGAGACCGGACCGGCTCAAACCGATCGGTGCGGACGGATGCCCTCCGCGCGGTACGGACAGCTCGGACGCCATCGAGCGGCAGAAACCAACTACCGTCCACGGAAAGGAAATTGGCTTGATGGACCTCCAGGAAAGCCAGGACCTTCCGCAGGGATCGGACCGACCGGGGGAGCGGGGCCGGGCGCTGGACGTCACGGCCGCACGGGCGGCGTTCCACTCCTCTCTCAAACAAGGTACTGTGCATTGCATGGAACCGGTCGAAGCGAGCAGCCGCCCCGGAAGCAAGGCCGTCAGCCAGCTTCGTAAGGGCGTGCTGGAGTACTGCGTGCTCGCACTGATGCGCGACGGTGCGCGGTACGGGGTCGAGCTGCTGCGGGAGCTGGAGGAGACGGGGGCGCTGGCGACCAGCCAGGGCACGGTCTACCCCCTGCTGTCCCGGCTGCGACGGGACGAGCTCGTCGTCACCACCTGGCGCGAGTCGGTCTCGGGTCCGCCGCGGCGCTACTACGAACTGACCGAGGCCGGACACGCCGCCCTCGCCGAGTTCACCGGCACCTGGCCCGCCTTCCGCAACGCCGTCGACCACCTTCTCGCACCGAAGACGCGCACCCAGGCACCTGGAGAGACAGAACGATGAACACCCAGCACACGGGGCAGACGGACAGCGCGTTGGTCCAGCAGTACCTGGCGGCCGTCGAGCGTGAGACCTCGGCGCTCCCCGCGGACCGCCGTCAGGAGCTGGTCTCCGATCTCGCCGAGCACATCGAGATAGCGCTCGCCGAACGGCCCGGCAGCAGCCGGGACATCCTGCGCGAACTGGGCGACCCCCGCACCATCGCCACCACCGCGCTCCAGGAGGCGGGGGCCGGGGCCGACGCCGGGGCCGGAGCCGGGGGCTCTGGCGGGGCAGCGGTGAAGACGGGTAACGGGAAGACCGCCGGGCGCCGTTCGCCCGCGTGGGTCGCGGTGGCGCTTCCGGTACTCGCCATGGTGCCCGGCCAGTTCTGGGGGCCGCTGGGCTTCGCGTTCAGGATCGCCGGGATCATCGTGCTGTGCAGGTCCCCGTACTGGACGCGGGACCAGAAATGGGCCGGCGTGGCGATCACCGCGGCCCTGCCCACGGCGATGGCCTTGGCCTTCAACTTCGGCCTCGCCCCCAGCGATCCGCCGGCCGCCGTGGGCTGGGTGACCGCCGCGGTGATGGCGGTCATTGCCTTCGGCGGCGCGGGCTGGCTCTGGAAGGTACGCAACGACCGGGACCCCGCCGCGTAGACCGGACCCCGGCGAACCGGCCCGACGAACAGCCCGGCGATCCGGCCCGCCATCAGGCCCGCGAACGGCCGGCGCTCCGCACGCGACGGCCTAGAAGATCCCCCACAGCAGCCCGACGAACTGGTGTACCAGCACCGCCAGCAGCACAAGAATCCCGACGATCACCACTGTGACCCAGGAACAGCCGGAACCCGCGGGCTCCACCCCGTGACTGTCGCGCCCGCCACCCAGCTCCCCGTCGAACAAGTCCACGGCCGCCCCCTCTCTCCCGCACCCGGAGCCCCCCGGCTCCATCGGCATGTACTGTCGCACGCTCCAGCGCTGCCGGGGAGCTGTGCACCGTACTCAGAGGCCGGGGAGAACGTACTCAGAAAGAGCCCCTCAACCTGACCGCGCCGCAGCGCGGTCGACCCGCCACAGGGTCAGCCGTCGCGGTCCCGGGCGGCCAGCCAGATCGTGAGGTCGTTGGCGATCCGGTGGATGCTGGTTTCGGTGGCGACCTCGTGCTCGCGCCGGGCCGTATCGCGGCGGACAACCTCGTAGCCCCCGTCGCGGACGGTGACCGACGCGTACCAGGGCGGATCATCCGTGTAGGGCCGGATGACGACGAAGGTGTTGTGCGCGTCGTTGAGGTCGCTGAACAGCATGAACAGCGCGTCCTCGGACGGGTCGTCGATGAAGTCGCCGTCCTCGCTCTGCGCGCGGTAGTACGAAGCCTCCATGAGCTGTCCCCTCTGCGACATGCCGGGCCGATTGCGGTCAGCCTCGCACGCCGGTCCGACAACCCCACGGCGCGAACGACAGCGCGAAGGGCGGAGAAGGAGCGGGGCAGAGCGAAAGGGGCAGGAAGAAGGGGCGGAGAGAGAAGGGCAGGACGAGGGGGCAGGACGAGGGGGCGGAGAGCGAAGGGGCCAGGACGAGGGGCGGCCCGGACAGTGAGCCGGTAGGCCGCCCGTCCGTACCGCTCAGGCGGCCTGCCGCTCCACGGGAATCCACAGCTCCGCGTCCGCCCGCGCCCCGTCGTCGAAGACGCGCACGCGCAGGATCTCGGGGCCCGGCCTGCTCCGGTACGGATTCGACGGGAACCACTGCGTGAACACGTCCCGCCACAGGTACTGGAGTGCCTGCGGGAAGGCGCCCGAGTTCCCGAAGACGGCCCACGCCCCCGCCGGAACGTCCAGGGCCTCCATGTCCGCCGGAGCCTCGGCACACGTCACCACGCCGTGGTAGTAGTCGAGTTCGGTCCCCTCGGCCCGGCTCGGATCGATGTGGTCGCTCACACCGACCACCCCCTTCGGCTCCTGGTCCGACAGTTCCGCGATACGCCGGTGCTTCTCCGGGTCCATGCCCCGGATGAACGCGGCGATCGCCGGGTTGACCCCTTCATGGACGAGCGGTACGCGGGCCTTCCCGCCCACCACGCGGAACGCCTCCTTGTCCACGATCCGGTAGCGCATACTGCTGCTTCCTTCGATGACGAGGCGGAAGGACATCCGTGGCTGGGACCGCAGAGCCGCACCGGTCCGCCGGGCCTCGCCCGGACCCACACCGTGCACGGCGCGGAACGCACGGGCGAACGCCTCGCCCGAGCGGTAGCCGTAGCGCATACCGACGTCCAGCAGCGTCCGCTCACCGGCGAGCACCTCGGCGCCCGCCACGGTCAGCCGTCTGCGCCGGATGTACTCCGACAGCGGCATGCCCGCCAGCGCCGAGAACATCCGGCGGAAGTGGTACTCCGACGTCACCGCGATGCGCGCGAGATCCGCCACGTCGATCGGCTGATCGAGGTGCGACTCCACGTGCTCCATGGCCTGGTTCAGCTGCTCCAGCATCCCGGCCCCCTTCCCGTTCGCTCCCTCAGGCTAGGAGAGAGCCCGCGCGCCGCACCCGACATCCTGTGCCCGAAGCGGTCGGGTCGGGCACAGGAGGCCGGGAAGGGGTGCCGGGGACGTCGGGGGCGCCGGGAGCGGGCGCCGGAAGCGGGCGTCGGGGGGGGGCGTGACGCCCTGCCCTCAGCCCTTCACCGTGAAGTCCGCCCGCAGCAGCGCCTCGTCACGCGACGACGGGCCGACGAGCAGTTCGAAGCGGCCGGGTTCCACGATGCGGTGGCCCTCGGCATCCACGAGGGTGCAGTCCGCGACCGGCAGCTCGACCGGAACCTCCCGCGACTCCCCCGGAGCCAGCGCCACCTGCCGGTACGCCTTCAGCTCCTTCTCGGCCCAGGTGACCGACGTGACCGTGTCGCTGACGTACACCTGCACCGTCTCCAGCGCGGGCCGCGCACCCGTGTTGGTGAGCGTGACACGCGCCCGCACCGTGTCGCCCGCCCCCACGACGGAGGTCAGCACCTCCAGGTCCGCGTACTCCACCGTCGTGTAGCTCAGGCCCTCGCCGAACACGAACGCCGGGCTCTGCGTGAGATCCGCGTACCGCGTGCCGTGCTGGCCGCGCACCTGGTTGTAGTACGTCGGCTGCTGACCGGCGTGCCGGGCGAAGGACAGCGGCAGGCGACCGGTGGGCTCGACCAGCCCGAGGACGAGTTCGGCCACGGCCCGGCCACCGAGCATGCCCGGGTTGAACGCGTGCACGATCGCCGCCGCACCGCGAGCGGACGGCGGCAGCACCAGCGGCTTGGAGCTGATGACCACGACGACGAGCGGCTTGCCCGTCGCGGCCAGCGCGTCCAGCAACGCCACCTGACCGCCGACCAGTTCCAGCGTCGCGGTGGACTTCCCCTCACCGACCAGTTCGATACGGTCGCCGACGACCGCGACCACGTAGTCGGCTGCCCGCGCCGCCGCGACCGCCTCCTCGATCAGCGCCGCGTCGGCCCCGGCGGGCACGACGACCTCCGGCCGGGGCTGCCCGTCCGGGAAGAACGCGCCCTCCGGGTCGGGCCCCACGGTGAGAATGTCGGCACCGCGTGCGTACGAGACGTTCCACCCGGCGGGCACATGGTCGCGGAACCCGTCCAGCACCGTACGGATCATGCGGCGCGGCTGCCCGTCCGGCAGCCAGTCGGCCTGGCCCGATGACCCCGCCCAGTCCCCGAGCTGAGTCTGCGGGTCGTCGGCGTTGGGGCCGACGACGGCGACCGTGCGCGGTACGGGACCCAAGGCCCCCGGCGCGGAGGACGACCCGGGCGCGGCCACCGCCCGCCCGTCGTCACCCGTCTCGAACCCGCCGGACAGCGGCAGCGTCCCGTCGTTGGCCAGCAGCACCAGCGAGCGCCGGGCCGCCTCCAGGTTCAGCGCGGCGTGCTCGGCGCTCCCGATGAACTCCGCCTGCCGGGCCGCGTCCGGGCGGCGCGGGTCCTCGAAGAGGCCCAGCTCGAACTTGAGCGTCAGGATGCGGCGTACGGCGGCGTCGATCTCCACCTCGTCGAGCGTGCCGGCCGCCACCGCCTCCTGCGCCCCCTCGAAGAAGGCGGGCGTCGTCATCACCATGTCGTTGCCCGCGCGCACCGCCGCCGCCGACGCCTGCGCGGCATCGGCGTACACCTTCTGCTCCCACACCATGCGGCCGACGTTGTCCCAGTCGGTCACCAGCGTCCCGGTGTACCCCCACTCGCCGCGCAGCACCTCGTTCAGCAGCCAGTTGTTCACCGTGATCGGCACGCCGTCCATCGACTGGTAGCCGAGCATGAACGTCCGGCAGCCCTCGCGCGCGACCCGCTCGAACGGCGGGAGGAACCACGACCGCAGCTTGCGCCGCGAAATGTCCGCCTCGCTCGCGTCACGGCCGCCCTGCGTCTCGGAGTAGCCCGCGAAGTGCTTGGCACACGCCAGGATCGCCGTCGGGTCGGCCAGACCGTCGCCCTGATAGCCGCGCACCATGGCCGAGGCCAGCTCGCCGATGAGGAACGGGTCCTCGCCGAACGTCTCGCTCACCCGCCCCCAGCGCAGGTCCCGTGTGATGCACAGCACCGGCGAGAACGTCCAGTGCACACCGGTCGCCGCGACCTCGACGGCAGTCGCCCTGGCGATCCGCTCCACCAGCTCCGCGTCCCAGGTCGCGGCCATGCCGAGCTGCGTCGGGTAGATCGTGGCGCCCTCCCAGAAGGAGTGCCCATGAATGCAGTCCTCCGCGACGAGCAGCGGAATCCGCAGCCGGGTGCGCCCGGTGAGCTCGGCGGCCTCCAGGACGCGTTCGGGCGAGGCGTGGAGGATCGATCCCACGTGCAGGTCCTCGACGAGGTGCCGCACCCCGTCCTTGGCGTTCAGCTGAAGCATCTGGCCGGTCTTCTCCGGCAGCGTCATCCGGCCGAGAAGGTCACTGACCCGCTCCGCCACGGGCAGCGCAGGGTCGAGGTAGGGCGGGAAGAGACCCACAGGAGTTCCTTTCAGGACGTCACTCCACACATCACCGCATCACCGTACGCTCAATACCGACCGGGTGGTAAGTATCTGGCTGTGACAGCCTGGCGGCACAGCCGTCCGGGGTACCGGGAAGAAGTCGGGAGCGTACGAGTGACCGCAGAAGCGGGGCGTGGCTACGCCAAGGGCCGGGCGAAGCGCCGCGAGATCCTCGACCAGGCCATGGCCATGTTCGGCGAGGCCGGGTACCGGGGTGCCTCGCTGCGCGTCATCGCGACCCGCTGCGGCATCTCGCACCCCGGCCTCCTGCACCACTTCCCGACCAAGGAGTCCCTGCTCCTCGCGGTCCTCGAACACCGCGACGACGTGGACGGCGAGTGGCTGGCGCTCGGCGTCGCCACGGGCGTCGACCATCTGCGCCGGCTCGCCGACCTGGCCGCCCTGAACGCCACGCGGCGCGGGATCGTCGAGCTGTTCTCGGTGGTCGCCGCCGAGGCGACCGCCGCCGACCATCCCGCCCACGCGTACTTCGTCCGCCGCTACCGGACCTCCGTCACGAACACGGAACGCGCCTACCGCGAGGCCCGCGACGAAGGCGCCCTGCGCGCCGACATCGACCCGTCGGCCGCCGGCCGGCAACTGATCGCCCTCATGGACGGCCTCCAGGTCCAGTGGCTCCTCAGCGACGGCGAGACGGACATGGCGGGCGTCCTGCGCGCCCACGTCCGGTCCCAGCTCACCGTCGACTTCTGACGCCTCCCGGTCACGGGGTGGCCCCGGCCACGGAGTCGCCCCGACAACACCGCCCCCGCTCCGGAAGCTTGCTCGCCTTGGAGCCCGCACGATCGGGCTACGCGCCCGCCACCTGAACCCGTGGCCTTCTTGCCGTGTCCCAGGACAGCGATACCTCCATGCCCCGTGGCCACCAGGGGCACATCAGGAGAGCAGGACAGCGTCCAGGTACTCCTGCACCGGCTCGAACAGCCCGTACGGCACATACTGCGGGATCTCTCCATGGGCAACCCATACGAGCTCGGCCAGCTCCTCGGTGTCCGCGACGTGAGCGACACCGACACCGCCTACTACCTCGCAGGCCGTGTACGACATCAGCCGGCCCGTCTTCGGGTGAATCCGCTCACCGAGCAGCCTCACGGCGGCCACGTCCAGGCCGGTCTCCTCCTGGGTCTCCCGCACGGCCGCGTCTTCGCGGGCCTCGCCCGGCTCAACCTCGCCGGCCGGGAACTGCCAGGAGAGCTGCCCCTCGCTGACGCGTCGGCGCACCATCAGCACGCGCCCCTCGTGGGCGATGATGGCTGCGGCGATGCCCGCTCTCTCCTCCGCCTGCTGCTGCGTCATGTCTGTTCCTCCAGGACTGCCAGGATGGGCGGGAAGAGCGTATCGACGGCGATGAAGCGGGGCACCGACTTCCTGGGGACCCACATGACGTCGATGTTCTCGGCGGTGTCGCTGTTGATGGCCTCGCCCGCCAAGTACTCGCAGAGAAAGTACTCGCACAGCACGCCGGTCACGGGGTGAAGCCGGTTCCGTTGCCGAGCCGCAGCGCGGACTGCAGCAGACAGCAGTCCACAAGTCCGGGGCGCCCCGCCCCTGGCCGCCCCGGACTTGCGGGCCCACCTACGCCCCGGCCACCTTCACCGACAGTTCGTGCAGCAGCCCCGCGTCCACGAACGGCGCCTCCGTCGTCGGCCGCGACCGCCAGTCCAGCGGCCAGGTCGCCCCGTCCAGCGCGGGCACCCCGATGAAGGCCGCCCCCCGCTCGATCCGGTGCAACGCCTCCACCCCGCGCGGCCAGCGGTACGCGGTGGCGGTCTGCGGCGGCAGCAGGAAGTACATGCCGCGCTCCCCGATGCGTGAGCGGACGATCGGCCCGGCGTGAAAATCGGTGAACTGCATGATCTCGTACGCGATTTCCTCGCCGAGCATGCCGATGGCCCGCACCGCGTCGAAGTGGATTCCCACATGCCGCAGGGCGTGCCCGGTCGCGGGCACCCAGCAGGGGACCGGATCAAGTGAACTTCGCTTCTCCATGCGCTCAGCGTTGCGGCAGAACACCTAGAGTGACCAGCGTCACACGCAGGCCGTGATCGGCCGTGTACCTAAGAGGTGAGCCGGTGAACTCCAGTGATCCACGGGACAGCAACGCCACGACGTTCGGGCTGCTCCTGAAGCACTTCCGGGAACGGGCCGGACTGTCCCAGGAGGCCCTGGGCAGGCGGATCGGATACTCCAAGTCCCAAGTGGCCATGGTCGAACGGGGCGCCCGGCCCCCCAAGGGCATCTTCGTGCAGAGAGCGGACGAGGTGCTGGGTGCACAGGGTGCACTGATCGCTGTGGCGCCGAACCCGCGCAACGGCCCGTTGCCCGGGTGGTTCGCCGGGTTCGCGGAGGAGGAAGCGCAGGCATCCGCTCGGCACGCGTACGAAACCCATGTAATGCCGGGTCTTCTTCAGACGGAGGCATACGCACGGGCAGTCTTCGCCAGCGCCCATCCAACCTACGACGACGACGAGATCGAAGCGAAGGTATGCGCACGCTTGGCACGTCAGAGCCTGCTGTCCCGCAAGCCACTGCCCGACATCAGCTTCGTCATGGAGATGATCCCGCTCACGCGCCCCGTGGGTGGCCACCGGGTCCTCAAGGCTCAGTTGCATCACCTCGCCGAGGTAGCTCAGCTGCGACACGTACGCATCCAGCTGATGGCCCCCAATCGCCAGGACCACGCCGGACTTAACGGCCCCTTCGTCCTGCTGGAGAACGCCGAACGGAAGCAATTGGCGTACATCGAGGGGCAGGGCGGCAGCTTCTTCATCACCGAACAGCCTGAATTGGGAAACCTGTTCGGGAAGTATGGGGTACTGCGAGCCCAGGCATACACTCCCGAAAGGTCTCTGGAAATGATCGAGAAGATGGCAGAGGAACTATGAGTACCGACCTCCACTGGTTCAAGTCCAGCTACAGCGGCGACCAGGGGGGCGACTGCGTCGAGGTGGCCGTGACGTGGTCCAAGTCGACGTACAGCGGCAGCGAAGGCGGCAACTGCGTAGAGGTCGCCGCCTGTCCCCATACCGTCCACGTCCGGGACTCCAAGGACCTCGCCGTCCCCGCGCTCTCCCTCTCCCCCGGGGCATGGTCCTCCTTCCTCGGTTACGCGGCCGGATCAGCTGTCTGAGCCGTGACTGCGACAACGGGGGAATGCCCCGGCTGCGGACGGGAAATCGAGAAAGCCGCCGGGCCGGGCCGAGCGCCCGCGTACTGCACCCAGGCGTGTCGACAGCGCCTGTACCGGGAGCGAGAACAGCCCTCCGCCCTACCCGTGCAGGAACTGATCGCCGATCTCGGGGACCGGCTGCGGAAGCTGCGGCCGGTGCCCAGGGACACGTTCCATACCGACGTCGAGGCGCTGTCCGGCCCGTTCACGCAGCTGCGGCGCATCGCCCGGCAGGCACGTGCGGACGAGCGCCGGGAAGAAACCGTCACATCTGAACCCGTGACGAATCCGACGGCCTCCCCCTCCACCGACGCCGTCTTCGCCGCACTCTCCGAGCAGTACGGGCGTGAGCTGCGGGTGCACTGCTACCGGCTCCTCGGTTCGTACGACGAGGCCGAGGACCTGACACAGGAAACGTTCCTCCGGGCCTGGCGGGCGCGGGACGCGCTCAGCGGCGTCGCCCACCCCCGGGCCTGGCTGTACAAGATCGCCACCCGGCTGTGTCTGGACTTCCTGCGCGAGCACGACCGGCGCCCCACGACGTACGCGCCCGTCCCCGGCGTGGACTCCGGCGTCGGACCGCCACCCGTACGGGTGACCTGGCTCCAGCCCTTCCCCGACGATCAATTGCCCGACAGGACCGCTCCGGCGCACGAGCCGGACGCGGCGGCCGTGGCGAGCGAGACGCTGGAACTGGCCTTCCTGACCGTCGTGCAGAAGCTCCCCGCCCGGCAGCGGGCCGCCGTGATCCTGCGGGATGTCGCCGGGTGGACCGCCCAGGAGACGGCCGATCTGCTCGGCTCCGGTACGGCATCGGCGAACAGTGCTGTCCAGCGCGGCAGGGCCGCCCTGCGGCAGGCGCTGCCGGGGCGCCGGGAGGACTGGTCGGTGCGCGAACCCAGCGCCGGGGAACCGGCGTTGGTCCGGCGTTTCATGGATGCCGTGGCGCACTGCGACATCGACGCGATGGTTGAGCTGGTGCGGGAGGACGCGGTGCTGACGATGCCGCCGAGCCCGCTCTGGTTCACGGGGCGCGAGGCGCTCTTCAGGTTCCTGCGCCCGAACCTCGATCCCGCGTCACCGGAGTTCGCGGGGCACTGGCGGACCGTGCCGGTGCGCGCCAACGGTCGCACCGCGGTCGCCGGTTACCTTCAGCGGCCCGGCACCAGCGTCTACCGGGCGCACATCATCGACGTCCTGCGCATCGAGGCGGGCGAGGACCGGATCGCGGAGATCACCACCTTCGAACCTCATCTGTTCCCGGCCTTCGGTCTCCCGATGACGATGACGCTATGAGGTGTGGGGATGTGGCCGAAGGGCGCACAGCCTTCGTCGCCGCTGCCCAGCGGCCTCGATCCGTACTCGGACGTGAAGCTGAACTCACCGGCGTTCTTGACGTTGAACGCGCCGTACTCCTGGAGTGCCTTCGCGACCATCCGTCGACGCCGTGGAGATGAACCGGGAGAAGTTCACCCGGCGCGCCCGCGAGGTGATCGTGACGCCGCCGGGACGCCGGCGGGAGACCGGCGGGAGGTCCGCTGCCACCCGTCACGCGCCACAACGCAGGCCGCCTCAAATGCCGTTGACCCGCGCCGTGCCCGTAACAGAGCATCGCCTCATATGACTACCACCGAACCGCACTCCCCCGCGTCCGCGTCGCCGCGCCCCGTCGCCCTGATCACCGGGGTCGGCCGCACCGTGGGGATCGGTGCGGGCATCGCGCGGCGGCTGGCCGCCTCGGGCTGGGACATCGCCTTCACCTACTGGACGCCTTACGACAAGCGCATGAGCTGGGGGGTCGAGCAGGGGGCCACGGACGCCATCACCGAGAGCCTGTGCCCGACCGGGGCGCGGTCGGCCGCGATCGAGGCCGACCTCTCCGACCCCGACGCCCCCACGAGGATCTTCGACGACGCGGAGCGGCGCCTCGGCCCGGTCACCGCACTCGTGATGAGCCATGCCGAGTCCGTCGACTCGGGCCTGCTGGACACCACCGTCGAGAGCTTCGACCGGCATTTCGCCGTCAACGCGCGGGCCACCTGGCTGCTGATCCGCGAGTACGGGCTGCGCTTCCGCTCCGCCCCGGGGACCGGCCGGATCGTCGCCCTGACCAGTGACCACACCGTCGGCAACCTCCCCTACGGCGCGAGCAAGGGCGCCCTGGACCGCATCACGCTGGCCGCCGCCCACGAGCTGGCCCAGCTGGGCGTCACGGCCAACGCCATCAACCCCGGCCCGGTGGACACCGGCTGGATGACCGACGACGTACGGGACGCCTGCCTGGGGGCGACACCGCTCGGCCGTCTCGGCACCCCGCAGGACACCGCGCACCTGGTGGACTTCCTCTGCTCGCCCCAGGGACAATGGGTCAACGGCCAACTGCTGAAGAGCAATGGCGGATCCGCTTCCTAGACTGTCTCCGATACCGCAGGACGCCTTGGCATGTGCGCCTTCGGCCGAACGTCTACGGTGGCCTGGTCCAGTAGTGCACAGGGGGTCGCATGCGCAACGAAGGTACGGCTGACGGCAGAGCGGACGACGGGGCGGCCGGCGGTCCCGACGACCGCTGGGTGGCCGACGACCTCCAGCGCGCCGACGCACAAGCGCCGCAGGAATGGCCGCAGACGCCGCCCCGGGCGGAGCCCCCTGCCGGCAACACGGTGATCGACGGCCGCTACGAGCTGCTGTCACCGATCGGCAGCGGCGGCATGGGCGAGGTCTGGAAGGCGCACGACCGGCGCCTCCGCCGCTTCGTCGCCGTGAAGGGGCTGCTCGACCGCCACTCCATGACCCCCACCACGCAGGCCGAGGCGATGCAGCGGGCGCGTCGCGAGGCCGAGGCCATCGCGAAGATCGAGCACCAGAACGTGGTGACGGTCCACGACCAGGTCGAGACCGACAACCAGGTCTGGATCGTGATGAAGCTGCTCGAAGCCAGGTCCCTGGCCGATGTGCTGAGCAGCGAGAAGGTGCTCGCCGTACCGAGGGCGGCGGACATCGGTCTGCAGATCCTCCAGGGGCTGCGGGCGGTGCACGGCGCGTCGGTCGTCCACCGCGACGTGAAGCCGGGCAACGTGCTCGTCCGCGACGACGGGCTCGTGATTCTGGTGGACTTCGGCATCGCCAAGTTCGACGGCGGTGCGCAGGTGACCCAGCACGGCGGCGTCCTCGGCACACCCCCGTACCTGGCGCCCGAACTCTTCGCGCCCGGGGCTCCGGCGCCCACTCCCGCGTCGGACCTGTGGGCACTGGGGATCACGCTGTTCCTGATGGTCGAGGGACACGTACCCTTCGCCGGCAACGAAGTCTGGGAAGTCCAGGAGCAGATCAGGAACTCCCCGACGCCCGTGGTCCGTTACGCCGGCCCCCTGGCGCCGGTCATCCAGGGGCTGCTGGCCACGGACCCGCAACGCCGGCTGGACGCCGCAGGTGCGGAAGAGCTGCTCCGGGGCGTCCTGGGGGCGCCCGCCGCGCCGCACACCCCGTCGCCGACGGGCGGCCCGGCCGCCGAAGCCCCCCACCCGCCGACAGCCGCGGCCTCGTCCGGCCCGCCGCCCGTATCGGGTCCCGCGTCCGTCCCGGGTCCCGCGGCCTCGTTCGGCCCCGCGCCCGTATCCGGTCCGGCGGCCTCGTTCGGCCCGCCGCCCTCGTTCGGTCCCACGCCCTCCTCGGGTTCCGCTGCCGGTCCCGTACCGCCCGCACCCGCCTCGTCCCCGGGCCCGTCGGCCACACCCCCGCCCCCCTCCGTACCCGCGTCGCCCGCCCCTGGGGCGGCAGGCGGGAAGAAGCGCCGGACCTGGCTGAAGGTGACGACGGCGGCCGTGTGCGTCACGCTGCTGGCCACCGCCGGCTGGCTCGTCGCGGACAACTACGGATCGAAGACGGACGACAAGACCGGTGGAGTCGTCGGCTCCGGTCAGGGCCGGGGCGGCAAGCAGGAGACGTGGAAGTCCACGCACCCCACGCTGAAGGTCGGCGTCAAGGACGACCAGCCCGGACTGAGCAAGCGCGACAAGAAGACCGGCACATACACGGGTTACGACATCGACCTGGCCTACGAGCTCGCCAAGCGCATGGGCTACACGCGGGAGGAGGTCGACTTCACCACGGTCGCCACCGACTACCGCAGCACCGCCCTGAAGACCAAGAAGGTCGACCTCGTCATCGCCTCGTACAGCATCACGCCCGAGCGCAAGACCGCGGCGCCGGGTGGATACAGCGTCGAGTTCGCCGGCCCGTACTACGAGGCGAGCCGGGAGTTCCTGGTACGCGAGAAGTCGGCCAAGTACGACATCCGCGACACCAGCGACCTGCGGAGACTCAAGGTCGAGGTGTGCACCGCCCGGGACTCGACGTACGAGAAGGAGCTCCCCAAGAAGGGCTTCACCATGGCGAAGACGCAGCCCAATACGTACCAGGACTGCCTGGACAGGCTCCTGGACAAGAAGTCGGACGTCTACGCGGTGGCCTCGGACGACGTCATCCTCGCCGGATACGTGCGGGACAACCCGGGCAAGGTGCGGCGGCTGGAGCCCATCGAGGGCGCGGAGGGCTACGGCGTCGCCATGCGGCCCAAGACCCCGCTCCTGAAGGGCGAGGTGTGCACCGCCCTGAAGGGCATCCTGGACAGCACGGTCTGGGACGACCTGTACATGCACAACCTGTCGCCCCTGATGGGCGGCGGAAACCCGCCCGGCCGGCCGGACCTGGACGAGTGCCCCGGCCCCTGACGCGCGCCCTCCACCGTCCGGGGTACCGCACCGCCGCGGCCCCGGACACCGCCCCCGCCCATGTCCCCGTCACCGCCCCCGCCCCTGTCAGCTCTCCGGGAAACGCTCCCCGCACGCGCCGCAGAACACCGGCGCGGACTCCGCCGAGAGCCGCCCGCACGCCGGGCAGACCCGGTCCAGCAGGCAGGGGGCCTCGCCGCCCTCGTACGCGACCGGCGGGGGCTTGATCGTCAGGCCGGGACGGCGGCGGTGGACGGTGAGGTACGTGAGCCCGTCCGGGCCCGCCGCGAGAGCGCGGCGGGAGGTGCGGGGCAACCAGATGACCGCGCTCGGGCCGAGGGACAGCACAGCCGTGCCGGTGCGCAGACGGCCGCTTCCCGCGACGACGACCAGAAGCACGTCCAGGACGTCCTCCTGGTGCTCCCCGACCTCGGCGTCCGGTGGCAGCCGCACCAGGTTGGCGTCCAACTCGCGTCCGGCTTCGGCCAGTTGCCATAGGGCGCCCCGCTCGTCCGGGGCTGCGGCGGCGAGCAGTTCGTTCAGCACGGTCAACACCTGCGGGGTCGCGTCCACGGCGACAAGGCTACGCGGCGGGCCGTGCGGAGATCCGGTGCTCCTCCCCCGCCGCCCCTCCCCCGGGGCCGCATTGCCGCGATCAGGTAACCGTCCCGCCGCGCACACCCCCCGAACCCCCTGCTGAGCCATCATGTCCCGTGCAGGTCATACGAATGGGGCGGGGGCTCGATCGATGCGTGGCGAGACACTCGACGGCAGATACCGGCTGACGGAGCCGATCGGTTCGGGCGGCATGGGGCAGGTGTGGCGCGCCGAGGACGAACGCATCGGCCGCGAGGTCGCGGTGAAGGTCCTCTCGCGGATCGACGAGGACACCTCCGCGAGCCGGTTCGCCCGCGAGGCGCGGGTGGTGGGCCGCCTGTCGAGCCCGCACATCGTCACCCTGCACGACTTCGGGGAGGCGCAGGTCGCCGGGGAGCGGGTGCTCTACCTGGTCATGGAGCACCTCAAGGGCCGTGACCTCGGTGCCGTCCTGGAGAGCCGGCGCCCGGAACTCCCCTCCCCCGCCGAAGTCGTGGGCTGGGCCGTCGAGATCTGCGCGGGCCTGGAGACGGCGCACGGCGCGGGCATCGTGCACCGGGACATCAAACCGGCCAATGTGCTGCTCACCGAGTCGGGGACCGTGAAGATCCTCGACTTCGGGATCGCCCGGCTGCTGTCGGTCACCTCGTCGGCCGCGGCGGATCTGACCGGTACCGGCTTCATGATCGGCACCCCGCTCTACATGTCGCCCGAGCAGATCCGGGCGCCCGAGGTCCTCGACAGCCGCAGCGACCTGTACTCGCTCGGCTGCCTCCTCCATACGCTGCTCACCGGCCGCCCGCCGTTCACCGGCGCCGGTACGACGGTGCTGGCGCGGCACCTCAGCGACGTCCCGGAGCCACTGAGCACGCACCGCCCCGGCGTTGCGGGACTGGCGGAACTCGAACCGCTGATCGGGGGGTTGCTGGCGAAGGACCCCGACGACCGTCCGGCGCACGCGGCGGACGTGGCCCGGCTGCTCCTGGAGAGCGGCGTGGGGGACTCCGCGTCCGGGAGCGGCCGAAGAGGCGCCGCGGGGTCGAGTGCGGGTGTGGGAGCGGCTGCGGCAGCGCCCTCTCCGGACGCCTCCCCGGACGCCTCCTCCGGCTCCGTCCCTGAGCCACCGGCCCCCATGTCCCCGCCGACGCCCACGCCGACGCCCACGGCCGTGTCCACGCCCGCCCCCGCGCCCGCCGCGCCGGACCCCGCCGCCGTCACGGTCACCGGGTCGGTCCCGTACGCCCGGCTTCCCGAGGCCCCGACGGCCCCGGTCGCCGCGGCCACCCCGCCACCGGCCACTCCCCCACCGGCGGCACCCACCACTCCACCGGCCGCGCCCTTCCCGCCTCCTTTCGCCACCGCCCCGGCTCCCGCCCCCGCTCCCGCCCCCGCCCGGCGGCAGCGGCTCCGCATCACTCAGCGGGCCGTGCGGAACGGCGGCACCGCCTCCACGCGCTCCGTCGCCGCCACCTGGCTGGCCGGGGCGGGCACGGCACTGATCACCGGGGTGCTGGTCTTCGCCCTGACCCCGCTCGACCTGGGCGCGGTGGCCCTCATCGCCGTGGGTTCCTGCCTGGCGGGCATGGGGAGCGCGCAGGTCTTCGCCGACATCTTCAACCCCGTGGGACAGCCCTTCGGGAAGCGGCTCAGTTCCACGGTGGCGCTGATGTTCCCGCTCGGTATCGGCGGCACGGCGATCCAGCAGGCGGCCGAGGGCCACACGTCCCTGGTCTTCCTCCCGCTCTCCCTCTGCGCCTCCGCCGCCGCGATGACGCTGGGGGTGCTCCTCGCCGACGGGCTGATGGCCCTGTTCCGGATTCCGGCCCGCGCGGCCCTGCTCCTCTCGATGAGCGGCTGGACCAACGGCCTCGTCGTCTGGGCCCTGCTGACCTACCGCACCCCGCTGCACGGGATGGGGGCGCTGCCGATCGCCTGCGCGGTCTGGGGCCTGACCGCCCTCGCGCTGGGCCGTCTGCTGGCCCGCGCCGACCGTGGCAGCCGCCCGGCGCCACCCGCGTAACGTAGGCCCCTTCGACCTGACAGACCGACAGCCCGACCGTCTGGCCGTCTGGCCTTCCGACCTCCTGACCGATCGACAGCCCGATCGCCTGACCGCCCGACAGCCCCGATCGCCCGACAGCCCGAGGAGAACGCCGCCGTGGACCGCGAGCCGGACGAGAAGTACCCGCCGGTCGAACCGTACGAGCACGGGATGCTCGACGTGGGCGACGGGAACCTCGTGTACTGGGAGGTCTGCGGCAACCCGGACGGCAAGCCCGCGCTCGTCGTCCACGGCGGGCCGGGCTCGGGGTGCACCGAGCGGCCCCGGCAGTACTTCGACCCGGAGCGCTACCGCGTCGTGCTCTTCGACCAGCGCAACTGCGGCCGCTCCACCCCGCACGCGAGCGACCCGTCCGCCGACATGCGGCACAACACCACGCACCACCTGATCGCCGACATGGAGCGGCTGCGGACCCATCTGTCGATCGACACCTGGCTGCTGTACGGCGGTTCCTGGGGCTCCACGCTGATCCTCGCGTACGCCGAGCAGTACCCGGAACGGGTCTCGGAGATCGTGATCCCGGCGGTCACGACGACCCGGCGCAGCGAGATCGACTGGCTGTACCGGGGCGCGGGGCAGATCTTCCCGGAAGCCTGGGACCTGTTCCGGGCGGGCGTCCCGGAGGCGGCGGGCCCCGGTGATCTGGTCGCCGCGTACGCCCGGCGGATGGAGAGCCCGGACGCGGCGGTACGGGAGCGGGCGACGGCCGACTGGTGCGCGTGGGAGGACGCGGTGCTGTCCCAGGAGGCGTACCAGGGCCCGCCCCCGTACAGCGGCAGGCCCGCCGTCGCGCGGCAGGCGCTCGTCCGGATCTGCTCGCACTACTTCTCCCACGGCGCCTGGCTGGAGGAGGGGCAGCTGATCCGCGACGCGGGCCGGCTGGCGGGGATCGACGGGGTGCTGGTGCACGGCCGGTTCGACCTGGGCGGCCCGCTGACCACCGCCTGGGAGCTGACCAAGGCGTGGCCGGACGCCGAGCTGACGGTGATCGAGGACGCGGGGCACCTCGGCGGGGCCGCGACCAGCCGGAGGGTGCTCGCGGCCCTGGACCGCTTCGCCCGGCGCGGCTGAGGGCTGTCCCGTCCGGGGCGCGGATCTCCCCTTGCTTCGAGCGCGCTCGAAGGCGTTGGCTTGGGGGTCATGGAGTACACGCAGCTCGGACGCACCGGACTCAAGGTCAGCCGACTCGTCCTCGGGACGATGAACTTCGGCCCCCAGACCAACGAGACCGACAGCCACTCGCTCATGGACGCCGCCCTGGAGGCAGGCGTCAACTTCTTCGATACGGCCAATGTCTACGGGTGGGGCGAGAACAAGGGGCGCACCGAGGAGATCCTCGGCACCTGGTTCGCCGAGGGCGGCGACCGTCGCGACAAGGTCGTCCTCGCCACCAAGGTCTACGGCAACATGGGCGCGGACGGCGACGTGTGGCCCAATCACGACAAGCTCTCCGCGGTCAACATCCGGCGGGCCGTCGACGCCAGCCTCAAGCGGCTCCAGACGGACCACATCGACCTGTACCAGTTCCACCACGTCGACCGGTCCACCCCGATCGAGGAGATCTGGCAGGCCATCGACGTACTGATCCAGCAGGGCAAGATCCTCTACGCGGGCTCGTCCAACTTCGCGGGCTACAAGATCGCCCAGGCCAATGAGCGGGCCCGGCAGCGGGGCAGCTACGGCCTGGTCAGCGAGCAGTGCATCTACAACCTGATGCAGCGCGAGGCCGAGATGGAGGTCATCCCGGCCGCCCAGGAGTACGGCCTCGGCGTCATCCCGTGGTCGCCGCTGCAGGGCGGGCTGCTCGGCGGCGCGATCCGCAAGGAGCGCGAGGGCGGTGGCGCCCGGTCCACCACGGGCCGGTCTGCCGACGCGCTCGCCGACCCGAAGGTACGGGCGCAGATCCAGGCGTACGAGGACCTGCTCGCGAAGCACGGTCTGGAGCCCGGCGAGGTGGGGCTGGCCTGGCTGCTGACCCGGCCGGGCATCACCGGTCCGATCTCGGGCCCGCGCACGCGTGAGCAGCTCGACTCGGCTCTGCGCGCGGTCGAGCTGGAGCTTTCGGACGAGGTGCTGGCCTCGCTGGAGGAGATCTTCCCCGGTCCGGGCCCGTCGCCGGAGAACTTCGCCTGGTAGCCGGGTGCCGGTGACGTCAGGCGGCCGTCGTCATCCCCCGAGGGCGGCCGCCACGGCGACAACGGCGAACATCAGCACGAGCACGGCGGCCATGATGCGGTTTCTGGTCTTCGGATCCACCCTTCGAGCCTAACCGCACCGCTCACCGGCCCAGCGGCCAGGCTCGCGTCACCTCGTACCGCGGCTGCTCCCCGGGCACTCCCGCCACGGGCAGGTCGCTCCGTACGAGACTCAGCTCGGCCGCCTCCCAGTGCTGCCCCTCGAAGCCGTCGAGCGCGGCCGTGAACGCGGTCAGGTCGGCCGGGGTCCGGCTGCGGGCCAGGGTGAGGTGCGGGGTGTAGCGGCGGTGCTCCTCCATCGGCAGCCCGGCCCGGCGGGCGGCGGCGTCGGCGCGCTCGGCGAGCAGCCTGAGCGTGTCGAGCCCGCCCGCCGCCCCGGCCCACAGCGCCCGCCCGTCGAACCGTCCGCCGCCGTGCGCGCGGAGGGGGAACGGCTCGGTGCGGTGCGCGGCGCGCTCCATCCGCCGGTACAGCTCGGGCAGCACGTCCTCGTCCACCTCGCCGAGGAACGCGAGCGTGTAGTGCCAGCCCTCGGGGGCCGTCCAGCGCAGGTCCCGCGCACCGGGCAGCCCGTGGAGCGGGGCGACGGCCCGCCGCAGCTCCGCGACGGCCGGGGCGGGCGGCAGAACGGCCGCGAAGAGTCTCTGACTGCTCATGCGCGCGAGTCTGGCAGCTCCCGGCGTTGTCCCGGGCTCCGTACGTATCGTTGTCCTGCGCGACTGCCCGCACGCCCGTATGCGCGGAACCGCCCTCCTCCCCGTGTGGGAGGAGGGCGGTTCCGGTGTGCTCACGCAGCCGTCGCCAGTTGCTCGCGCGGGACGAACCGTACGTGCGGGCGGCCCGGACGGAGGTCGACCTTGAGGCGCAGGCCGCCGACGCGGGCCAGCATGAAGCCGACCGCCAGGGCGGCGACCATCGAGATCGCGCCGCCCGCCGCGAAACCGGTGCGGGCGCCGTACGTGTCGCTGATCCAGCCGACGATCGGGGCGCCCACCGGCGTACCCCCGGCGAAGACCATCATGTAGAGGCTCATCACCCGGCCCCGCATCTCGGGGTCGGCGGCCATCTGGACGCTGGTGTTCGCGGTGATGTTGGTCGTCAGGCCGATCATGCCGATCGGGACCAGCAG
>NZ_LWLE01000001.1:1048111-1430136 GCF_001905125.1 Streptomyces sp. TSRI0281
CAGCAGGATCGCGAAGAGCCAGACCGAGGGCGACAGGGCCGCGGCGATCTCCAGCAGTCCGAAGGCCGTGCCCGCGGCCACCAGCATCCGCAGCCTGGTGGAGCGGCGGCGGGCGGCGAGCAGGGCGCCGGCCAGGGAGCCGGCCGCCATCAGGATGTTGAAGAACGAGTACATCCCGGCCCCGCCGTGGAAGATCTCGTCCGCGAAGGCGGTGAGCCAGATCGGGAAGTTGAAGCCGAACGTGCCGACGAAGCCGACCAGGACGATCGGCCAGATCAGGTCCGGGCGCCCGGAGACGTAACGCAGTCCTTCGCGCAGCTGGCCCTTGGCGCGGGGGACGGTCACCGAGGCGTGCATCTCGTCCGTGCGCATCATCAGCAGGCCGATGAGCGGCGCGAGGAACGACAGGCCGTTGAACATGAAGGCCCAGCCGCTGCCGACCGTGGTGATCAGGACACCCGCGACGGCGGGGCCGATGAGCCGGGCGGACTGGAAGTTCGCCGAGTTGAGGCTGACGGCGTTGCGCAGCTGCGCGGGGCCGACCATCTCGGAGACGAACGACTGGCGGGCCGGGTTGTCCACGACCGTCACCATGCCGAGCAGGAACGCGATCAGATAGACGTGCCAGACCTCGATGGCGCCGGAGAGGGTCAGGACGGCGAGTGCGATGCCGCAGAGACCGAGCATGGCCTGGCTGACGAGCAGGATCTGTTTCTTCGGGAGGCGGTCGGCTATCACTCCGCCGTACAGACCGAAGAGAAGCATGGGGAGGAACTGCAACGCCGTCGTGATACCGACGGCGGTGGCGGAACCGGTGAGGCTCAGGACGAGCCAGTCCTGCGTGATGCGGGACATCCAGGTACCGGTGTTGGAGATCACGGCGCCCGTGGCGAACAGGCGGTAGTTGCGGATCTTCAGCGACGAGAAGGTCCCGCCGGTCTTGCTCTCGTGGGTGGACGTCGGTGCGGGGGCGGAGTCTGCTCCGGATCCCGTACTCAAAAGGGTTCGCCTCCTCGGGCGTATACGGCGTGCTGTCCGACGGGGACGTGACAGCGGGCGCTCCGGCTGTGGTCCGGGGCGCCCGTGGGGTCACAGGTGGGCAAGCTTCTCCAGCACGGGCGCCGCGGCCCGCAGCGTGTCCCACTCGTCCTCGTCCAGGCCCTCGGCGAGGGTGGTCAGCCAGGCGTTCCGCTTGGTGCGGCTCTCCAGGAGCATGGCCTCGGCCTGCTCGGTCTGGCTGACCATCTTCTGCCGACGGTCATCGGGGTGCGGTTCGAGCCGGACCAGTCCCTTGGCTTCGAGCAGGGCGACGATGCGGGTCATCGACGGCGGCTGCACGTGCTCCTTGCGGGCCAGCTCACCGGGGGTGGCGGAACCGCAACGGGCAAGGGTGCCGAGCACGGACATCTCTGTCGGGCTCAGCGACTCGTCGACACGCTGGTGCTTCAGACGTCGGCTCAGCAGCATCACGGCGGAGCGAAGGGAGCTCACGGCGGCGGCACTGTCGCCGTCGTGGATCAGGTCAGGCATGTTTGTTAGCGTAACTCATTACCTACCCTAAATACCACTCGGTGGTACACGCGCGAGAATCTGCTCACCCGAACGAGTGATTCGGAAGCGGAAAGTGACACCGAGCGTGCGCCAGGGCGGCGACCCTGCTTGTCATGGGATCGACAGTGCTCAGCCTGCGGATAGACGGTGAGCTGCTCGACCGGCTCCGGCAGCACGCCGCAAAACGCGGAATGAGCGTCCAGGACTATGTGGTCCGGACGCTCATGCGCGACGACTTCGACGAGCGCTTCCACGCGGCCGTCGACGAAACGGAGAAGTTCTACGGGGCCGAGACCCGGGTGGACCCGGCGAACCGGTTCACCTGAGCCGC
The DNA here is from genome assembly GCF_001905125.1 of Streptomyces sp. TSRI0281. Lineage (GTDB taxonomy): Bacteria > Actinomycetota > Actinomycetes > Streptomycetales > Streptomycetaceae > Streptomyces. Next base: position 1,049,994 of record NZ_LWLE01000001.1, read on the forward strand.
CCCGGGCAGGGTGCCGCCACCGATCACGTGAGGCCGAGAGCCGGCATCGCGTAGTAGAAGACGAACACCGCCGACACCACGTACATCGCCACCGGGACCTCACGGCCCCGGCCGGCCGCCAGCCGCAGCACACTGAAGGCGATGAAGCCGATGCCGATGCCGTTGGTGATCGAGTACGTGAACGGCATCATCACCATGGCGAGGAAGGCCGGGATCGCGAGCGTGTAGTCGCTCCAGTCGATGTCCCGCACCGATCCCGCGATGATCAGGAAGCCGACCGCCAGCAGGGCGGGGGTGGCCGCCTGCGACGGGACCATGGTCGCCAGCGGCGTCAGGAACAGCGCCACCGTGAAGAGCAGACCGGTCACCACACTCGCGAACCCGGTGCGGGCACCTTCACCGACACCGGCCGTGGACTCCACGAAGCAGGTCGAGGCGGAGGAGGAGCTCGCACCGCCCGCGGCCACCGCGATGCCGTCGACGAACAGCACCTTGTTGATGCCGGGGAAGTTGCCGTCCTTGTCCGTCAGCTTCGCCTCGTCGCCGACACCGAGGATGGTGCCCATCGCGTCGAAGAAGCAGGACAGCAGCACGGTGAAGACGAACAGGACGCCCGTCAGGACGCCGACCTTCTCGAAGCCGCCGAACAGACTGACCTCACCGATCAGCCCGAAGTCGGGCGAGGCGACCGGGTTGCCCGGCCACGCGGGAACGGTCAGCCCCCACGCCTGGCCCGGCAGATCGGCGATCGCGTCGATGATCAGCGCGACGACCGTCATGGAGACGATGGAGATCAGGATCGCGCCCGGCACCTTGCGGACGATCAGCGCGAGGGTGAGCAGCGCGCCGAGGACGAAGACCAGGACCGGCCAGCCGTTGAGGTGACCGTCGCCGCCGAGCTGGAGCGGCACGGTGGTGTGCGCGGCGTCCGGGATACGGGAGACGAAGCCCGAGTCGACCAGGCCGATCAGCAGGATGAAGAGACCGATGCCGATCGCGATTCCCTTGCGGAGCGACTTCGGTACGGCGTTCATCACGCGTTCGCGCAGCCCGGTCGCGACGAGGAGCATCACGACGAGGCCCGCGAGGACGACCATGCCCATCGCGTCCGGCCAGCTCATCCGGGGAGCGAGCTGGAGGGCGACGACGGTGTTGACGCCGAGACCGGCGGCCAGCGCGATCGGCACATTGCCGATGACGCCCATCAGCAGCGTGGAGAAGGCCGCCGTCAGCACCGTGGCGGTCACCAGCTGGCCGCTGTCGAGCTGATGCCCGTACATGTCCTTCGCGCTGCCGAGAATGATCGGGTTGAGCACGATGATGTAGGCCATCGCGAAGAACGTGGCGAATCCGCCCCGGATCTCACGGGCGACCGACGACCCCCGCTCGGAGATCTTGAAAAACCGGTCCAGGCTGCCGTGCGGCTGCGGGGCCGGAGGCTGCTCGGGGTCGACCTGGGCGGTAGCCGCGGGGGACATGGTGACCTCAGTCGTACGTAGGGGGGTTCAAGGAACGAAAAGCGATCAACTTTGGACTTTCAGACGAATAATTCGAGCCAGCCAAAGCAGATTCAGTATGAATACATAAGGCGAAGATCGCTATCTCCGCGCGTAGACCCTTGGGCCGACCGGCCCGGCGGCACTTGTGTACGCGGCCTCAGGGGCGTCCGGCGGGCGTCCTCCGGCTGTTCCCGATCGGCCCATACACTGAGCTCATGGAGAAGTGGACACCGAAGCACGAGGCGCCCGAGCCCCTGGAGGGTCCCGTCGTCGCCACCATCACGGGCGGCACGATCCTCTGGTTCGTCCTCTTCCTCGCGCAGCTCCCCTTCTACGGCTGGTTCGCCGACCACGGACACACCTGGTGGGTGTGGACCCCGCTGGCCGGTGCCGGGCTCGGGCTGATCGGCATCTGGTACGTGCGGGGCCGGGACGCGGCGCTCAAGCGGCACGCGGCCGAGGCCGCCGCCTCCGCCCACGGCGGGACCCACGGCGGGACCCCGGGCGGGACCCCGGGCGGGACCCCGGGCGGGGCCCCGGGTGCCTCTCCCGCCTCTCCCACCACCTGAGCGCCCCCCGCCTCCTGAGCGCGTTCCGTACAACCACAGGACCGACTTGATCCTCCGCTGGTCTGATCTTCCGACCCCCGGCGGGTAATCCGGCGCACCCACCCGTACCGTCGGAACCATGACACAGCGGGCACTCGACTCCTCCGGGGAGCAGACCCCCGGACCTCCCCGGCCGGCCATGATCGACGCCGGAGCCGAACTCGACCCCGTACACCCGATGCGGCCACCACCCTCGGCCCGGCACACCGGCGGGCTCACGACCGCCGAGGTCGCCGAACGGGTCGCCCGCGGCGAGGTCAACGACGTACCCGTACGCTCCTCGCGCTCCCTCACCGAGATCGTCCGTGCGAACGTCTTCACCCGGTTCAACCTGATCATCGGCGTGCTCTGGGTGATCATGCTGTTCGTCGCGCCGATCCAGGACAGCCTCTTCGGCTTCGTGATCGTCGCCAACACCGGTATCGGCATCGTCCAGGAGTGGCGTGCCAAGAAGACCCTGGACAGCCTCGCGGTCATCGGTGAGGCGAAGCCGACCGTGTGGCGCGACGGGGTCGCCGCCGAGATCTCCACCTCCGAGATCGTCCTGGGCGATCTGATCGAACTGGGCCCCGGCGACAAGGTCGTCGTGGACGGCACGGTCGCCGAGGCGGACAGCCTGGAGATCGACGAGTCGCTGCTCACCGGCGAGGCGGACCCGGTGATCAAGCGGTACGGCGACCCGGTGATGTCCGGCAGCTTCGTCGTCGCGGGCGGCGGCGCGTTCACCGCCACCAAGGTCGGCCGCGAGGCGTACGCCGCGCAGCTCGCCGAGGAGGCGTCCCGCTTCACGCTCGTCCACTCCGAGCTGCGCAGCGGCATCAGCACCATCCTGAAGTACGTGACGTGGATGATGGTGCCGACCGCGATCGGCCTGATCATCAGCCAGCTCGTCGTCAAGGACAACAACTTCAAGGAGTCCGTCGCGCGGACCGTCGGCGGCATCGTCCCGATGATCCCCGAGGGCCTGGTCCTGCTCACCTCGGTCGCCTTCGCCATCGGTGTCGTGCGGCTCGGCCGCAAGCAGTGCCTGGTGCAGGAGCTGCCCGCCATCGAGGGGCTGGCCCGGGTCGACGTCGTCTGCCTGGACAAGACCGGCACCCTCACCGAGGGCGGCATGGACGTCACCGAGGTGCGCCCGCTGAACGGTTCGGACGACGCGTACGTCTCCCGGGTCCTGGGCGCCCTCGGCGCCTCCGACCCCCGGCCCAACGCCAGCCTCAAGGCCATCGCCGACGCCTACCCGGACGGCGCGGGGTGGGCCGTCACGGACACGCTGCCGTTCTCCTCGGCGCGCAAGTACAGCGGGGCGGCGTTCCACGAGGGCGACGGCAGCGACGCCGGTGGCGCGGACGGCGTGGACGGCGGGAGCGACGGGAGCGGCGCGGACGGCGGGAACGGTGGGAGCGGCAGCCGGCGGTCGGCCTGGCTGCTCGGCGCCCCCGATGTGCTGCTGCCCGACGAGGACCCGACGCTCACCGAGATCGAGCAGCTGAACGAGCAGGGTCTGCGGGTGCTGCTGCTGGCCCGCGCCTCCGGCGCTCTCGACGGGCCCGGCATCGGCGACGGGGCCGTACCCACCGCTCTGGTCGTCCTGGAGCAGCGGCTGCGGCCGGACGCCGCGGAAACCCTGGCCTACTTCGCCGACCAGCGGGTCGCCACGAAGGTGATCTCCGGTGACAACGCGGTCTCGGTCGGCGCGGTCGCCGGGAAGCTCGGTCTCGCGGGCGCCGAGAACACGATGGACGCGCGCCGGATGCCCACCGACCCCGACGCGATGGCCACGGCCATGGAGGAGAACGCGGTCTTCGGCCGGGTCACCCCGCAGCAGAAGCGGGACATGGTCGCGGCCCTCCAGTCGCGCGGCCACACGGTCGCGATGACCGGTGACGGGGTCAACGACGTCCTCGCGCTGAAGGACGCCGACATCGGGGTCTCGATGGGTTCGGGCTCCGAGGCGACGCGTGCCGTGGCGCAGATCGTGCTGCTGAACAACAGCTTCGCGACGCTGCCGTCCGTCGTCGCCGAGGGCCGCCGGGTCATCGGCAACATCACCCGGGTCGCCACGCTGTTCCTGACGAAGACCGTGTACTCGGTGCTGCTGGCGGTCCTGGTGGTCTGCTTCCAGGTGGAGTACCCGTTCCTGCCGCGGCATCTGACGCTGCTGTCCACGCTGACGATCGGCGTACCGGCGTTCTTCCTCGCCCTCGCGCCGAACAAGGAGCGGGCCCAGCCGCACTTCGTCCGCCGCGTCATGCGGTACGCGATCCCGTCCGGGACGATCGCGGCGGCGGCCACCTTCGTGACGTATCTGCTGGCCCGGCACCACTACGCGGGCGCGGGCGCGCTGGACGCCGAGACGAGCGCGGCGACGCTCACGCTGTTCCTGGTCTCGATGTGGGTGCTGGCGATCATCGCCCGCCCGTACACCTGGTGGCGCGTCTGCCTGGTCGCGGCGATGGGGCTGGGGTTCCTGATCGTGCTGGTCGTGCCGTGGCTCCAGAACTTCTTCGCCCTGAAGCTGGTGGGGACGACCATGCCGTGGGCGGCCGTGGGAATCGCGGCAGCGGCAGCGGTGGCCCTGGAGTTCGTCTGGCGCTGGGTCGGCCGCCGCTTCGGAGCGTAGGAAAGCCGCGAGGCACCCCGCACCTGGACGGTGCGGGGCGCCTCGGAAGGTGACTCGGGTGGTGCCCGGACGGACACCTCGGGCGACTCCTGGGAGACGCCCGGTGCGTGACTACTTCACGTCGAGGTAGTCGGCGCCGGCCGAGACGGCCGGGGTGGTGGAGGTGCCGCCGAAGCTGTAGCGCCAGTAGCCGTCGACCGAGGCCTTGACCGTGGTCTTCAGCGCGCCCGTGGAGCTCGACTTGATGGTCTTGATCGTCGTGTAGGTCTTGCCGCTCTTCTTGCGGAACTGGAGCTTCACGGACTGCTTGCTGTAGCCCTTGTACGTGCTGGTGTCCCAGTTCGCACGGGTCAGCTTGCCGGTGACCGTGATGGTCTTGCCCTTCTTCACGGGCTCCGGCGAGGCGTTGACCGTCAGCTTGGAGAGCCGCTGCATCTTGACCCAGGCGAGCGAGTCGTGGTCGTACTCCTCGCCGTTGTCGTCCACGCCGGAGACGCCGACGTGCCAGTTGCGCGCGTCGGAGTTCATCAGCCAGCCCGGGTCGACCGTGAGGGCCGTCGTGCACGTGGTGGTGGTGGCGTTGACCGCCTTGCACGTGACGCCGCCATCCTCGGGTCCGAACCCGAAGCTGTCCTCGTCGTCGATGTTCTTGCCGACCCAGATGAACGCGGCGACGCCGCCGACACCGGCGGTGTCGGTGGCGGTCACCGAGACGGAGATCTTCTTCTTCGCCGTGGTGCCGACCACGATGGGCTTGCCACCGTTGGTGACGATCTTGGTCACCTTGAAGGTGTCGGCCGCGGCGGCGCGGGCCCCGAGGGGCGCCTTCGCCGAGTCGGAGCCCTTCGGCGCCGGGAACTTGTAGTCGTGGGACCACGAACGACCGTCGTCGGCCTGCGCGGCCTGCGCGGCCGGAAGGGTGAGAGCGGACAGGGCCAGGGCGCCGGTAGCTACGGCAACAGTGGCACGAATGCGCATGCGTTCCCCAAGTGTGGAGCAGGGGGCCCACGGTTTCGCGTTCACCCGGTGGGACCCGTCTGGTCTGCGAGTCTGCTGACTCGACAGACCAGACCTCTCAGGCGTGTGAACGGTTGTACGAACCCATGACTTTTCTGTGAAAGTCACACCGGACCTGTCATGCCGGACCCGTCGCTCCCGGCCCGCCCCCGCCCCCGCCCGGCTCAGTCGAACCAGCGGTCCCGCGCCAGCTCCTCCGTACGCGAGGGATCCTCCAGCAGCGCCGCCACCTCGAAGCGGCGCGGCCACTGCCCGGCCGCCCAGGCCAGGCCCGCGGCGACACCCTCCAGCGTGGCGGCGTGCACGGCGCCGTCCGGGGTGCGGCGCCAGTCCAGCTCGACGCCGCCCGCCCGCAGCTCGGCGTGCTCGATGTACACGTCCGGGGTCCCGGCACCGAGCAGGACCCGGACCGATTCCGGTACGCGGTGCTCCTCGCCCTCGCTCGTCACCTCGGCATCGATCGTCTCGCCGAGCCGCCGCACCTGGAAGAGGTCGGCCAGTTCGGCGGCGCGCGCCGGGGCGACCGGCAGCAGGGCCACGCCCTCGGTCAGCGGCAGGACATCGGGGGCGTCGGCGATCACGGCATCCGCCGCGTCCACCACCGTTACCTCGCCGTCCACGACCGCGCGCAGCTCGTCGGGCAACGTGACCTGCTGCGGGTCCAGTTCGGCCAGGGCCGTGTAGAGCGCGTGCAGCTGTACGGGGCCGACCGGGCGGTCCTCCTCCGCGAGCCGCCCCAGCAGTTCCGCGGCGCCGCCCGGCTCGTCCAGGAGCGCGGCCACCGAGGTCCGTACGCCCAGCGCGCGCAGCACCTGGGCATCGTCGAACCCGGACGCGTCGACGGCGTCGTAGAGCCCGTTGAGGCGCGGGTCGCCGCCCGCCGCGCGCAGGCCCGCCGGACGGCGGCCGTCCAGCACCGGGTGGTCGCGCAGCCACCAGGCGGTGTACGGGCGCACGGACTGCGTCGTGCCGTCCGGGAGCAGCACCCGGACCGGATGGGTCAGGGCGTCGCGCAACGGCGGCCGGGCGAGCATCGCGAGCGCCTGCGGCCAGGCGTCGTCGTCGACGAGGTCCAGGTCGCGGACGGCGACGAGTTCGGTGGCGACGGGCGGCACGGGGGTGTCGGGCAGCTGGTCGAGGATGTCCTCGCACCACACGTCGACGGCGTCGAGCAGCCCGGCGTCGTCCGGTTCGGCGAAGTCCCCGTCGCGGGGCTCCAGTTCATCGGGGTCGAGCACCACATCGGTGGCCCGCACCAGCGCGAAGGTGGCCAGCACCCCGCACGCGGTGAGCGGCTGCTCGCCCCAGCGGGCGGCCAGCTCCTCGTCGCACAGGGCCAGTTCCCCCTCGCGCATGACCTGGGCGAACGGGCTTCCCGGCAGGACGAGTTCACCGGCGGGCGCGGGCTCGCCGTCCTCGTCCGGCAGGGCCAGCGCGCCGAGCCAGGGCTCGTCGCCGGGGGCGAGGTCCGCGTCCCGTACGAGGGTGAGGACGGTCTCCGCGAGCTCGTCGCCGTCCAGCGCGTCCTCGTCCCAGATCTCCCCCGCGTCCAGCGAACCGGCGACGGCGGCCCGCACCTGCGGGGTCCTCAGCACGGCGCGCGGGGTGGCGGGCAGGGCGCCCAGCTTCTCCAGGAGCGGATGGGCGGCGTCCGGGTGGGCGACCTTCAGGCCCAGCCGGGCCAGCCGGGCGAGTACGGGGCCGGTGAGGGCGTCCGGGAGCGGCATCAGGACCTGGCGGGGGCCGATGGTGGTGCGGGGCGCCTGGTCCGCGGGGGCGTCGGGGGCCCCGGCGAGCGGGACCGGGAGGCCGGAGAGCCGGTCCGGGTCGATGCCCGTCAGGCTGTCGTAGAGCCGACGCCACCAGGACGGGTCGCGCTCCAGTCCGGCGAGGCGGTCGACGGCCTCGGTGAGCGGGACGCGGGCGACGCCGAGGGTGCGCAGCTCGGTGCGGCGTTCCAGCCCGGCGGGCAGGAGGCACGGCAGCACCTCGGCGAGCACCTGCACGGTCGCGGCGCCGACGCCCTCGACGATCTCGGCCTCGACAGGCCGCAGGGCGGTGGTGGCCCCGCGCGGTGCGGACGGGGCGTCGTCCTTGTCCCAGTCGTCCCACCGGTCGGGCTCGGTCGCCGGGTCCCGGGGCGCGGCGGCCTCCAGGAACGCGATCCGGGGCAGCCGGGAGAGGATCGCGCCGCGCAGGGCGCCGTCCAGCTCGCCCTTGCCCAGCGGCCCGGGGACCAGGTCGACGGTGCCCGTGGACACCGGCTGCCACTCGGCGAGCAGTCCGGCGTACGCGTCGGCCGCGCGCTCCACCAGGAAGTCGGTGAGGGGGCCGGGCGCGGGGTGGCGGCGGCTGGTGTCCAGCGGCAGCGAGGCGATGAGGAGCGCGGGGATGCCGAGGGGTTCGTCGGTGGGGGTGGGCGCGTGGACGACGGGGGCGGTACGGGGGTGCTGCGGGGCGCCCTGTTCGTCCACGGGCACGGCCCAGGTGACCGACCAGTGCGGACGCAGCCGCTCCTCCACGGGCCGGTCGGCGAGCAGGGCGGGCTCGACCGGGCCGTGGGCAAGGACGGTGCGCCAGCGGTGCGTCCCGTGCGCGGAGTCGTCGATGTGGATGTACGGGCCCTGCTGGGTGCGCCGCAACGTCCGTACACCGTCCGGGGTTTCGATGACGATCTCGTCGAGTCCGGAGAGGGTGAGCAGGAGTGCGTCGTCCACCGCGGCGAGCAGCCGGCCGACGAGGTCCTCGGCCGTGCCGTCGCGCAGCGGCAGCACCACGACGGTGTCGTACCCGTCCGGTGCGGTGCCCTCGGCGGGCAGCGGGAGCCGCAGCAGCGGTACGTGGCCGTCGCGGCGGCGCAGCTCGTCGCCGAGACCGGGGCTGCCGATGGCCGCCTGCCGGGCCAGGTCGCGGGCCTCGGCCAGGGACCAGCGGACGCCGCCGTGCCGGCCGACGACCGCGGGCTCGTCGCTGACGGCGAGGACGGCGGCGAACCCGACGCCGAACCGGCCGACGGCGGACTCGTGCCCCTCCCGCTTGGCGGAGGCGCGCAGGGTGCTCAGGGACTCGACGCCGGTCGCGTCCAGCGGGGCGCCGGTGTTCGCGGCGGCGAGGACGGCGCGGGCGTCCGGATCGCCGGGGGCCGCCGGGTGCAGGGTGAGCCGCAGCCGTCCCGGGACACGGGCGCGGGCGGCGGCGTCGGCGGCGTTCTGGGCCAGCTCGACGACGAGGCGGTCACGGTAGCCGCCGAGCGCGAGGTCCTCCTCGGCGTTGGCGTCCTCCCGGAAGCGGGCCGGGCCGGCCCCCCAGGCGTCGAGCACGCCGCGCCGCAGCCGTGCCGTCCCGAACGGATCGGCCCCCTCGGTCGCATTCATGCTCACGCTCTCGACTCCGCTCTGTTCCGGTGACCCGTGACCTGTGCGCGGCGGGCACGACGCGTGACGCGTGCGGTGTACTGCCGTGTGGCGCGTGTGCCCATGCCGCCCAGTGTGCGCCCGAAGGTACCGCGACGGCGGGCAGGCACAGAACCAAGCCCGCCCGGCGATGTCCTCCATCGCCGGGCGGGCCGGGTTCTTCGCGTGTCGAGCCCGTCAGGAGTGGCCGAGATCCTCCGTGGGCACGTCCGCCTCGTCCGGTACGGACCCGCTGTCACGCGCCGGGCGCAGCGCGTACTCGTCCACCTGGAGGGTGTCCAGGGCGTGCGGCGCGGGCTTCGCCGGCTTCGGCATCACCGCCGCCTCGGAGTGACCTCCGCAGCCGTACGCCAGCGACACCACATGCCCGTCGGCCGGGCCGAACTCGTTCGCGCACACGCCGAACGCCTGCTTGAGCGAGCCCGTCATGGGCACCAGGAACGCACAGGTCACACAGGTGGCCGGGGCCGCCTGCGCCATGGGGGTCTTCGCCCCGAACTCCTCGTCCCAGCGGTCCGCGGCCGCGTACAGCCCGTACCGGGACAGCACCCGCGCCCGCCGCGTGCCGAGCTCGTCCGCGACCGCGGCGATCGAACCGCGGCGCGTCGCGCCCGGCCGGGCCGTCAGCTCCGCGTCCTCCGACTCGACGAGGTCCGCGAGGTCCGCGGAGACCGCGGAGTTCGGCGGGGGCTCGTCCTCGCCCGTGTAGCCGGGCTCCAGGCGAAGGTCCTCCGCCTCGGTGGGCAGCAGGTCGCCGGGGCCCATGTCGCCGGGGCGCAGGCGCTCGCTCCACGGCACCCACTCGGGGGCCAGGAGCGCGTCCGAGCCCGGCAGGAGCACCGTCTCGTCCAGGGTGACGTTCTTGGCGCGGGAGGCCCTGGCGACCGTCACCGCCCAGCGCCAGCCCCGGTAGCCGGGGTCCTTGCACTCGAAGTAGTGGGTGACGACCCGGTCTCCCTCGGAGACGACCCCCACATGCTCACCGACCACTCCTGGCGCGGCGGCTTCCTCGGCCGCCGCGCGGGCGAGGTCTACGGCCTCGGCGCACAGGCGGTCGGGAACGGGGGTACGGGCCGTACGGCTTCGCGTCGTCGCAGCACTCACAGGTCTCGCTTCTCTCCATACGCCAGTCTCACGAGCGCGCCAGCTGCTGTGCGATTGCTGTTTTCGGCCATGACAGCTGTGGGCGGAGCGGACCTGGGGGCCGCGTCGACGTCCACACCCGTTGTGCCTGCCTCGGGCGCACCTTCTGCCATCCATTCTGCGGGATCGCGGAGAGGCGCGCGGCCAAGAACAACCGCCGGTGGCGCGTTACGCACGCTACCCTCTCCGCCGCTCCGCGCCCACCTGCCGTCCCAAACGTGCCGTATCCATTCTGCCGATCACCGGTCCGATCGCCGGTCCGGTCACTGGTCCGACGGGGCGCCTCGCGCCGCGTCGGTGCCCGATCACGGTTCACCGGGGCGAGGGTTGGGGCACTATGACGAGGTGGCTGCCGCCAGGTCGCACGACGGTTCCGGCCCGCTCCGCAGGGCAGGCCGGTCGATGGGTCATGCCCTGCGCTCCCCGTTCACGGGCACCGCGAAAGGCATCCGAAAGGCGACACACGCCCATGGGGCCGGGGAATCCGGCCTCGGCAAACTGATCGAACTGCACGCGGTGAACGGCGCGGGCGACGTGATGATCACGGTCGCGCTCGCCTCCACGGTGTTCTTCTCCGTCCCGACGGACGAGGCGCGCGGCCGGGTCGCGCTCTACCTGGCCATCACGATGGCCCCCTTCACCCTGCTCGCCCCGGTGATCGGCCCGCTGCTGGACCGGCTGCCGCACGGCCGCCGCGCCGCGATGGCGGGTGCGATGTTCGCGCGGGCGGTGCTGGCGATCACCATGTCGGGCGCGGTCGCCACCGGCGGGCTGGAGCTGTACCCGGCGGCGCTGGGCGTCCTGGTCGCCTCCAAGGCGTACGGGGTCGTCCGCAGCGCTGTCGTGCCGCGTCTGCTGCCACCCCGCTTCTCCCTGGTGAAGGCCAATTCGCGGGTCACCCTGGCCGGACTCCTCGCGACGGGTGTGGCCGCCCCGATCGGGGCGGGGCTCCAGACCATCGGATCGGGCTGGCCGCTCTACGGTGCGTGCGCGATCTTCCTCGGGGGGACGTTCCTGGCCTTCACGCTGCCGCACAAGGTCGACTCCGCGAAGGGCGAGCGCAAGGCGCGCCTGATCCTCCCGCACGGCGCGGACGGCGAGCCCCCCGCCACGAAGGCCCGCACGGGGCGCGGTGGCCGGCGCATCGGCAGGAAGAACGGTGACAAACCGGTCCGGGACAAGCCCCCCGGGCTGCGCTCCGTCGGCGGTTCCGTCCTGCACGGGCTCCAGGCGAACGCCTCGCACCGGGCCCTCTCCGGCTTCCTGATCTTCTTCCTGGCCTTCCTGCTGCGCGAGCACCCGCTCGCGGGCCAGAGCGCCGCCATCTCGCTCGGCATCGTCGGTGTCGCGGCCGGGGCCGGCAACGCCTGCGGTACGGCGGTGGGCGCCTGGCTCCGGGCCCGCGGCCCCGAGGTGATCATCGCGACCGTCCTCGGGCTCGCCCTGGGCGTCGCCATGCTCGCCACGCTGTTCTTCTCCACGGTGATGGTCGCCGCGCTCGCCGCGGTGGCGGGTTTCACCCAGGCCCTGTCGAAGCTGTCGCTGGACGCCATGATCCAGCGGGATGTCCCGGAAGAGGTCCGTACGTCCGCTTTCGCCCGGTCCGAGACATTGCTCCAGATGGCCTGGGTGGTCGGCGGCGGCATCGGTATCGCCCTGCCCCTCAACGGAGTACTCGGCATGTCGGTCGCCTCGGCGATCCTCGCCCTGGGTGCCGCCACCTCCGTACGGGGGCTGCTGGGCGCCGCACGGCGCGGCACGCCGCACCCCCGCGTGGCATGAGCGGGGGCGACCGATAGCCTTCGGCCCATGACCGTTGCGTTCTTCTCCGGTAAGGGCCGTCGAATCGGCGTCGCTCTTGGTGCCGTGTCCGCGGGACTCCTTGTCCTGTCCGCCTGCGACAAGCCGACGCCGCTCGCCACCGTGACGGTCGGCGACAACTCGGTGAACACCGAGGCGACCTGCTACAACGACGGCGAGGCCCTCAAGGAGTCCGACATCCAGGGCTGCCTCAACAAGAAGGCCGAGAAGTCCGTCAAGGTCGCGATGGACGACAAGGTCCGCTTCGGCGTCGACCCCGAGATCGCCGACAACGGCTGGACCCTCTTCATCAACGGCCAGCAGGCCGAGCAGGAGCCGTACAAGAAGACCTACCGGTCGATCCCCGGCAGCGCCTTCTTCGCCAGCCAGACCGGCGAGACCTCGAACAAGACCCAGATCTCCCTCGTGGAGACCAAGGGCAAGAAGCTCACGGGCATCTGGCACTTCGAGCTCAAGAAGACGTCCTGACCCCCTCCTGATCCCGCCCGATCCCGGAGGCTCCCTTCCGTGCGTGTGCTTGTCGTGACCGCTGTCCCGGTGGAACGGGACGCGGTCACGCGTGCGTTCGGGGCCACCGCGGAGGTGGCTGACGTACCGGGCGGCGAACTGCACCGCACCGGTGCCTTCGACGTCCTGGCGGGCGGTGTGGGACCGGCCGCCGCGGCGGCATCGGCCGCCTTCGCGCTGGCCTCGGCGCCGCCCGGAGAACCGTACGGTCTGGTCGTCTCGGCCGGGATCGGCGGCGGTTTCGCCCCCGCCGCCCCCATCGGCTCGCTCGTCGTGGCGACCGAGCTCGTCGCCGCCGACCTGGGCGCCGAGACCCCGGACGGTTTCGTGCCCGTCACCGGACTCGGCTTCGGCCGGGACCGCTTCCTGCCGCCGCCCGCGCTGGTACGGGAGGTGGCGGCCGCCACCGGAGCGGCGGCCGGACCGGTGCTCACCGTCTCCACCGTGACCGGCGGCGCCGCCCGCGCCGCGGGCCTGCTCGCCGCGCACCCGGGTGCGCTCGCCGAGGCGATGGAGGGCTTCGGGGTGGCCGAGGCCGCCGATCGGGCCCGCGTCCCGGTACTGGAACTGCGGGCCGTCTCGAACGCCGTCGGCCCCCGCGACCGGGACGCCTGGCGCATCGGCGACGCGCTGGCCGCACTCACCGGGGCGTTCGGGAAGACAGCAGCCGTACTGGAAGGTTGGACCCGGCATGACCGAAACGACTCACTCAGCTGACGCGGCGTTGCGCATCGCGTTCTCGCGCTGCCCCAACGACACCTTCGTCTTCGACGCCTGGGCGCACGGACGGGTCCCCGGCGCGCCCGCCCTCGACGTCACCTTCGCCGACATCGACATCACCAACGGCATGGCCGAGCGCGGTGAACTCGACGTACTGAAGGTCTCGTACGCCGTGCTGCCCTGGGTCCTGGAGGAGTACGCGCTGCTGCCGTGCGGCGGCGCGCTGGGGCGGGGCTGCGGGCCGCTCGTGCTGACGAAGGAGCCGGGTACGGATCTGACCGGCCGGACCGTCGCCGTACCGAGCGAGCGCTCGACCGCCTATCTGCTCTTCCGGCTCTGGGCGGCGGAGGTCGTACCGGGCGGGGTCGGCGAGGTCGTCGTCATGCCGTTCGACGAGATCATGCCCGCGGTGCGGGACGGCAAGGTGGACGCCGGACTGGTCATCCACGAGGCGCGCTTCACGTATCAGAACTACGGCCTGCACAACCTGGCGGACATGGGACGGCACTGGGAGGAGACGACCGGTCTGCCGATCCCGCTCGGCGCGATCATCGCCAAGCGCTCGCTGGGCGCCGAAACGCTGGGACGGCTGGCCGAATCGGTGCGCACATCCGTACGGATGGCCTGGGACGCGCCGGAGGTCTCACGGCCCTACGTCCTGGAGCACGCCCAGGAGATGGACCCGGCCGTGGCCGACCAGCACATCGGGCTCTACGTCAACGAGTTCACGGCCGGCCTCGGCGAGGACGGCTACGCGGCGATCCGCGGCCTGCTGACCCGCGCCGCGGCCGAGGGGCTCGTTCCGCCCCTCGGCCCGGACGCTCTGGCATTTCCCTGACGGCGCTCCGGCACTTCCCTGACGGCGCTCCGTCGTTCCCCCGACGCGGCCCGCGGTGCCGGGCCGTGCGCCGGACTACACGTCGAGCTGGTCGGCGACCGCCCGCAGCAGACCGGCGATCTTCCCGCCCGCGACCTTGTCGGGGTAGCGGCCCCGCTCCAGCGTCGGCGTGATGTTCTCCAGGAGCGTGGTCAGGTCCTGGACGATCGACGCCAGCTCGTCCGGCTTGCGGCGCTGCGCGGCCGCGACGGACGGGGTGGGGTCGAGGATTGCCACGGACAGCGCCTGGTCACCGCGTTGACCTGCGACAACGCCGAATTCCACCCGCTGGCCCGGCTTGAGCACATCGACGTCGGCAGGGAGTACCGACGAGTGGACGAAGACGTCGCCGCCATCGTCGCGGGAGAGAAAGCCGAAGCCCTTCTCGCTGTTGAACCACTTGACCTTGCCGGTGGGCACGTCTGTCCTCGTCCTCGTACTCGTCGGTGCGCGGGAGAGCCGGGAAAAACGGCTCCGGATAGCAGTACAGCGGGTCCCCGTGACCCGCCGGGTCCCAGGCTAATGGCCCTGGGGCCGGTGACAAGACGTCGCCGGACGGTTCCTCCGGGCTGGGAACTACCCTGGCGGGGTGAGTACTACTCCTTCTGGCGCAGGTGACCGGCTGGTTCAGGTCGGCGCGATCGTTTTCTTCGTCGGCGCACTGGCCACACTGGTCACAGTGGCCCCACTTTTCCTGGGTACGGATCCGTTCCCGTCGCTCGCCTACGCGGTCTGTATGCTGATGGGTGTGGGGTTCCTGATCGCGGCGGCGGGGGTCGTGCGGTCGGCATGGACCAGCTCCCCGAAGCGGGCCGCGAGCCGCTCGTAACGCGGTACGGGGGGCGCCCCGCAGCGCCCCTGACGCGCCGTCCCGTCGGCCGCGCACCGGGACCGGCCCGTCCCGGTCGCGGTGCGGCCCGGTCGCGGTGCGGCCCGGTCCCGGTGCAGCCCGGTCGCGGTGCGGCCCGCGTCAGCCGCGGCTCTCCGCGAACGTACGCAGCCAGGCCGGGAACTCCGTGAGGTCCGAGAGGATCACGTCCGCGCCCGCCTCCCGCAGTTCGGCCGCGTCGCACGGGCCCGTCGTGACGCCGACCGACAGCGCACCGGCCGCGCGGGCTCCCCGCACGTCCCCGGTGTGGTCGCCGACGTACACCTGCGCGCCGTGTTCGAGCAGCGCCCGCGCCTTGGCCTCCGCCCAGAGCCGTCCGATCAGCGCGTCCGGCTCGATCCCGAGGTGGGAGAGGTGCAGTCGCGCGCTCGGCTCGTACTTGGCGGTGACGACGAGCGTCCGGCCGCCCAGCGCCCGCACCGCCCCGATGGCCTCCCGCGCGCCGGGCAGGGCCGGGGTCGGGGTGATCGCGTGTGTGGGATAGATCTCCCGGTAGCGGTCGGCGGTCGCGGCCACCGCGTGGGCCGGGTACCAGTTCGCCAGCTCGTCCTCCACCGGCGGGCCGAGCCTGCTGACGACCAGGTCGGCATCGATCGGCACGCCCGTCTCGGCGGACAGCGCCCGGTAGTTGGCCCTGATGCCGGGCCGGGAGTCGATGAGCGTCATGTCGAGGTCGAAGCCGACCGTCAGGGGATGCGAAGACGTGTGCGAAGCCATGGTGGCCATTGTGCCGACCGGCCCCCGGGGCCCACGAAATCGCGCCGCTTAGACTGATGACTTAGCTAAGCCTTACTTGTCCCGCACCCGTGCCCGCGGCCGACGTGCCACACCACCACACGTCATGTGCCCCGTCCCGCGCGCGCCCGTGTCCGTTGTCGATTGGGTCAGATGTCAGCCGCCGCACCACGCCTCTCCAGACGCGCTTTCGCGACGGCGTCGGCCGTCGTGGCGCTGTTGCTGGCCGTTCTGCTCAGCCTCGCCGTGGGGGCGCGCTCCATCGCCCCGGCCGAGGTGTTCGACGTACTGCTGCACGGCGGGCACTCCGACGCCGCCGAAGTC
Source organism: Streptomyces sp. TSRI0281 (assembly GCF_001905125.1). Lineage (GTDB taxonomy): Bacteria > Actinomycetota > Actinomycetes > Streptomycetales > Streptomycetaceae > Streptomyces. The sequence continues at coordinate 1,066,170 of NZ_LWLE01000001.1, forward strand.
ATCCGGAACATGCGGGTGCCGCGCACCCTCATCGGGCTGATGGTCGGTGCGTCGCTGGCCCTCGCGGGCACGGTGCTCCAGGGCATCACCCGTAACCCGATCGCCGACCCCGGCATCCTCGGCATCAGCCAGGGGGCGTCCGTCGGCGTGGTGCTGGCCATCGCGTACGCCGGGGTCCACACGCTCACCGGCTACGTCTGGTTCGCGTTCGCGGGCGCCGCGGTCGCCTCCGTGGCGGTGTACGCCATCGCGTCCAGCGGACGCGGCGGCGCGACGCCGGTGAAACTCGCGCTGGGCGGCGCCGCGATCAACGCGCTGCTGGTGTCGGTGACCATGGCGGTGCTCACGACGAAGGCGTCCGCGCTGGACGAGTTCCGCTTCTGGCAGGTCGGTTCCATCGCCGGACGCGAGGCGGAGGTGGCCCAGCAGATCTGGCCGTTCCTCCTCCTCGGTACCGTCCTCGTGCTCTCCGTGGCGCGCGGGCTCGACGCGCTCGCGCTGGGCGAGGACATGGCGAAGGGCCTGGGGCAGAAGGTGGCGACGGTACGGATCGTCGGCGGCATCGGGGCGACCGTGCTGACCGGCGCCGGGGTCGCCGCCGCCGGGCCGATCGCCTTCATCGGCCTCGCCGTCCCGCACATCGCCCGCGCGATCGTCGGCAACGACCACCGCTGGGTGCTGCCGATGGCGGCCCTGATCGGCCCCGTGATGCTGCTCGTCTCCGACGTCATCGGCCGCGTTCTCTTCCCGCCCAGCGAGGTACCGGCGGGTGTGATGACGGCCCTGATCGGGGTGCCGTTCCTGGTGGCGCTGGTGCGCCGGAAGGCGGTGCCCGCATGACCGGGACCACGAACGGGACCACGAAAAGGACCATGAACGGGACCACGGCTCCGGTACGTCCCCCGGTGCGGCCCGCCGGTTACTCGGTCGTCCGGATCGGGGCGCGCGGGCGGTTCCTGCTGCACCGCCGCGCCGCCGTCGTCGCGGCCTCCCTCGCCGTCCTCCTCGCCCTGATCTGTGTCGCGTACCTCTGTGTCGGCGAGAGCTTCGTCGCCCCCGCCGAGGCGGTCAGGGTGGTCCTCGGGCAGCCGTCGCCGGACGAACTGGTCGTGGGCACGCTGCGGCTGCCGCGCATGGTCGTCGGGCTCCTCGTCGGCGCCGCCTTCGGGATCGCCGGGGCGCTGATCCAGACCGTGGCCCGCAATCCGCTCGCCAGCCCGGACATCATCGGCATCAGCCAGGGCGCGAGCGCGCTGACGGTCGGCGCGATGACGTTCGGCCTGACCTCGTACACCGTCCTGCCGTATCTGTCGGTGATCGGCGGTGTCGCCGCGGCGGCCCTCGTGTACGCCTTCGCCTGGCGCGGCGGGCTGCACGCCACCCGCTTCGTCCTCATCGGCATCGGCTTCGCCATCGCGCTGCGGTCGGTCACCACCCTGTTCCTGACGAAGGGCGACTACCTGGTCGCCCAGCAGGCCCAGATCTGGATGACCGGCTCGCTCAACGGCCGCGGCTGGGAGGAGGCGGCGCCGATCGGCTGGACGCTGCTGATCCTGCTGCCCGCCGTGCTGTGGGCCTCCCGCGCGCAGCGCACCGTCACGATGGACGACGACACCGCGACCGCGCTCGGGGTCCGCCTGGGGCGGGTACGGCTGGGGCTCGTCGCACTCGGCGTGATCCTGGCGTCCGTGGCGACGGGGACGGCCGGACCGGTGGACTTCGTGGCACTGCTGGCCCCGCAGATCGCCCGCCGGATGACGCGCACGGCGCAGATCCCGCTGTTCTGCTCGGCCCTGCTCGGCGCGGTGATCGTCGTCTTCGCCGATCTGCTCGCCCGCAGGCTCTTCTCCCCCACCGAGCTTCCGGTGGGTGTTCTGACGGCGGCGGTCGGCGCCCCGTATCTGATCTGGCTGATCATCCGCGGCCACGGTGGCCGCAGTGGAGGCAAGGCATGAGCACGACGACCCGTCCGACCGAGGTCGCGGAGGCGACGAGCAGGCTCGCGGCCCGCGGACTGACCCTCGCCTACGAGGACCGCACCGTCGTCCACGAGCTGGACCTCGCCGTGCCCGACGGCCGGGTCACCGTCATCGTCGGCCCGAACGCCTGCGGCAAGTCGACCACCCTGCGGGCGCTCGGCCGGCTCCTCAAGCCGCGCGGCGGGGCCGTCCTCCTGGACGGCACCGAACTCGCGAAGATCCCCACGAAGAGGATCGCCCAGTCGATCGGGCTGCTCCCGCAGACCCCGGTCGCCCCCGAGGCGATCACCGTCTCCGACCTGGTCGCCCGCGGTCGCCAGCCGCACCAGCACTGGTGGCAGCAGTGGTCGCAGGAGGACGAGCGGGCGGTCACGGACGCCATGGAGCGCACCGACGTCTCGGCGCTCGCCGACCGTTCGGTGGACGAGCTCTCCGGCGGCCAGCGCCAGCGGGTGTGGATCGCGATGGCGCTCGCCCAGGACACCGATCTGCTGCTGCTCGACGAACCGACGACGTATCTCGACATCGCGCACCAGGTGGAGGTCCTCGACCTGGTGCGCCAGCTCTCCGCCCCGGCGGCGGACGGCACCCGGGGCCGGACCGTGGTGACCGTGCTCCACGACCTCAACCAGGCCGCCCGGTACGCCGACCACCTGGTCGCCATGAAGGCGGGCCGGATCGTCGCCGAGGGCCACCCCGGCGATGTCGTGACCGCCGAACTCGTACGCGAGGTCTTCGGCCTGGACGCGGTGATCGTCCCGGACCCGGTGACGGGTTCGCCGCTCGTCGTGCCCGGCGCCCCCTGGACGCCGTCCCCCTCCCCTCTCCGAAAGGCTCCCCAGACATGACCGCCTCACTCCGCAACCGCCGCGGCCTGGTCGCCGGCTCGCTCGCCGTGACCGCCGCGCTCGCCCTCTCCGCGTGCGGCTCCTCGGACGGGGACAGGGATTCCGGTTCCAAGGCGGCCGGGAGCGGGACGCACACGGTCAGCACCGTGAACGGGAACGTCGAGGTCCCCGTGGCGCCGAAGCGGGTCGTCGTCCTCGACAGCGGCGAGCTGGACTCCGCCCTCAGCCTCGGCGTCCGGCCGGTCGGCGCGACGCACTCGGCGACGGAGGACAGTTTCCCCTCCTACCTGCCCGCGAGCGAGACGAAGGACATCAAGCAGGTCGGTGAGATCGCCAACCCGAACATGGAGGCCGTCGCCGCCCTCAAGCCCGACCTGATCCTCACCAGCAAGGTCCGTGACGGGGACCGTTACGAGCAGCTCAGCAAGATCGCCCCGACCGTGATGACGGAGGCGACCGGCAGTGCCTGGAAGGAGAACTTCCAGCTGCACGCGGACGCGCTCGGCAAGAAGGCCGAGGCCAAGAAGGTCATCGCGGCGTACGACGCCCAGGTGGCGAAGGTGACGGAGGCGATCGGCGGCAAGGAGAAGGCGGCGGCCACGGAGGTCAACTTCGTCCGCTTCGTCGAGGGCGCGGAGATCCGTATCTACGGCAAGCAGAACTACATCGGTTCGCTCCTCGCCGACCTCGGCACGGGCCGCCCCGCGATCACGGACAAGGCGAAGGACGGGTTCTCGTACGACGTGTCCCCCGAGAAGATCGACCTGGCGGACGCGGACGTCATCTTCACGTCCACGTACGGCGACCCGGGCAAGGCGGGGACCACGAAGACGATGAACAGCGGCCTGTGGAAGGGCCTGAAGGCGTCGAAGAACGGCAAGGTCTTCAAGGTCGACGACCGGCTGTGGATCGCGGGCATCGGCTACACCGCCGCGGGCAAGATCCTGGACGAGTTCCAGGCCGACCTGACGAAGTAACGCCCTGCGGACGGGCCGCGCCCGGCAGGGGGCGCGGCCCGTCCGGACACCTCGGGCGAGGGCTCAGGTCGTGCGCCTCCGGCCTCGCCACACCAGGTACAGCGCCGAGGCCACCGCCGCCGTCCTGACCACCACCGGCCACGCCCCCACCAGCGCGTCCCGCATCTGGCCCTCAAGGATGGGCTCCCCCCAGCGCCCCTCCATCCGGCCCCACACCCACACCACCGCGGCGGCCACCACGACGCCCGGCAGGCCCATCGCGGCCCACTTCGCCTCGGCCCGGGAGAGGGTGCGCGAGCTGTACGCGAGCAGCCAGCCGCCCGCCAGGGCCAGCCAGGAACCGGTCAGCGCGCCGCCGGCCAGCAGGGCCGCGGCCAGCAGCAGCAGCGGATGCGAGGAGCGGCCCGTCGGTGCCGCGGCGGACTGCTCAGCGGCGGCGGCGGGCCTGCGGCGGCGCAGCCTCGGCAGTCGGCGGCGTACGCGGGCGCGCTTCGCGGGCTGCCCGTCGCCCTCCACGGCCTCACCCGCGGCGTCCCCGCCGTCCTCGCCGCCGTCGCCGTACTCGTCCTCGAAGCCGTCGGCCTCCTCGTCCGCGACCGGGTCACGGCGCCTCGGCGGCCTCAGGATCTCGGGGATCTCCACACCGCCGACGAACCCCGGCACGCGCTCGCCGTCGCCGAACGGCCCCGGTTCGATGCGCCACCAGTCGGGCTCACCGCCGGACGGACCCTGCTGGTCGCTGCCGAGCACATGCGGCGCGGAGGGGTCCGGCCAGTCGTACGCCGGGGCGGCGACGGCCTCCTCGGCCGCATCCGCGCTCTCCGGACGCTCGCGGTTCTTTCTGCTCTCGCGGTTCTTCCCGCTCTCGCGATTCTTTCTGCTCTCCCGGGTTTCCCCGCTCTCCCGGGTTTCCCCGTTCTCCCGGGTTTCGCCGCTCTCCCGCGAGCGGCCGGGCCCGTCCGACGCGCCCCGCCCGGAACCGTCTTTCGGCGCCTTGCGGAGCAACCCGCTCCGGGGCCGGGGAACGCCCCGCCGCTGCCCGCCACCGGCACTGCCGCCCGCGCCGCGCGGCTGATCGGCCGCGGCCCGCGCCGACGGCAGCGGCACCGATCCGTCGCCCGACTCGACCGCCGCGGCCACCAGTTCGTCCGGTGTACCGAGCCTGCCGATGATGCGCCGCACCGACGCCGGGGTGTCCGTACCGTCCTTGTCGCGCTGCCGGTCGATCTCGCCCCGCAGCGTCGAGACGAGCCGCATTCTGGTGCCCGACGGCAGCTGCTGTTGCTGGGCCAGGTCCCCGACCCGGCTCAGATAGTCGTAGACGAGCTGGTCGCTCTCGATCCCCACTCGATGGTTCCCCTCTACCGGCCCTGCCCCGACGGTAGCGTTCCAGGGGCTACCGTGGGACGGATGGGGACGACCACACCACCGCGCACGCTCGCCGAAGCTCTGCGCGCCCGGGGCGACGAATCGCTGGCCGGGCTGCTGCGTGCCCGCCCCGATCTCCTCAGCCCCGTACCGAACGACATCACCCAGCTCGCGACGAGAGCGGGCACGCGTGCCTCCGTCGTCCGCGCACTGGAACACCTCGACCGGTTCACGCTCCAGACCGCGGAGGCGCTGGCCGTGGCGCCCGACCCGGCGCCGTACGACACGCTGCTCTCGCTGCTCACCGGTGACGGCCAGGACGACGGCGACCACCGCGACGACGCGGGCACCGCGATCACCGCCGCGCTGCCCGCCGCCCTGGCGACCCTGCGCGAACAGGCCCTCGTCTGGGGTGAGGACGACCGGCTGCGCCTGGTCCGCACGGCCCGGGAACTGCTCGCCCCGTCCCCGCAGCACCCCTCCCCCACCGGTCTCGGCCCGACCGTCGCCGAGGCGACGGCCGGCATGTCGCCCGGCCGGCTCCAGGAGATCCTGACCGCGGTCGGGCTGCCCGCCACCCACGACCCGGTCTCGGCCGTCACCGCGCTGGCCGGGCTGTTCACGGACCGGACCAGGATGGCGGCGCTGCTGGACACCGCCCCGGTCGAGGCGCTGTCCGTGCTGGACCGGCTGGTGTGGGGGCCGCCGTACGGGGAGATCACACCGAACCCCGCGCCGCCCGTGCGGTGGCTGCGCGATCGGGGGCTGCTGCTGCCGGTGTCGACGCGCACCGTCGTGCTGCCGCGCGAGGCGGCGCTGCATCTGCGGGCCGGGCGCGCCCACCGCGTACCGGAGCCGGTGCCACCGGTCGTCGCGGCGGCCGCCGAACGTGATCCCCAGGCTGTGGACAGCGCGGCGGCCGGTCAGGCGTTCATGGCCCTGTCCACGATCGAGGACCTGCTGAAGCTCTGGAACGGCGGCGGCCCCGCGATCCTGCGCGCGGGCGGGCTGAGCGTGCGCGAACTGAAGCGGGCCGCCAACGCGATGGACGTGTCGGAGCCGATCGCCGCGTTCTGGGTGGAACTCGCCTACGCGGCCGGGCTGCTGGCCGCCGACGGGGAGAGCGACGAGCGGTACGCGGCGACACCGGCCTACGACGACTGGCTGGAACTCCCCGCCCAGGACCGCTGGGCACAGCTCGCCGCCGCCTGGCTCTCCGCCACCCGCACCGCCGGTCTGGTCGGCGGCCAGGACGCCAAGGGCCGGGCGCTGTCCGCCCTGGGACCCGAACTGGACCGCTCGGCCGCGCCGGAGGTACGCCACCGGGTGCTGGCCCTGTTCGCCGCGCTGCCGCCGGGCACCGCGCCCGACCCGGTGACGCTGCTGGCCCGGCTGCGCTGGGAACGCCCCCTGCGCGGAGGCGCGCGAACCCCTGGTGCGCCCGGGGTCCCCCGTACCGCCGAAGCCTCGCCCTCCTCGCCGGGGGACACCTCCGACCTGCGGTCCCGGCTCGCCCTGTGGACGGTCAACGAGGCGGAACTGCTGGGCATCACGGGCCGGGGCGCCCTCTCCTCGCAGGCCCGCGCGCTGCTGACCGACGGACCCGCCGCGGCCGCCGCCCGGCTCGCCCCGCTGATCCCCGAACCGCTCAGCCATGTCCTGCTCCAGGCCGACCTGACGGCCGTCGCCCCCGGACCGCTGGAACGCCCGCTGGCGGAGACGCTGTCGGTCCTCGCGGACGTCGAGTCCAAGGGCGGCGCGACGGTGTACCGCTTCACGCCCGGTTCCGTGCGCCGCGCGCTGGACGCCGGGCAGGCCGCCTCCGACCTGCACGCGTTCCTGGCCGCGCACAGCCGTACGCCGGTGCCCCAGCCGCTCAGCTACCTCATCGACGACGTGGCCCGGCGCCACGGCCATCTGCGGATCGGCGCCGCCTCCGCGTACGTGCGCTGCGACGACGAGGCCGTACTGAACGAGATCCTCGCCGACAAGCGCTCGGCCACCCTGCGGCTGCGCCGGCTCGCGCCGACCGTGCTGGCCGCCCAGAGCGACCCGGCGTCCCTGCTCGAAGGGCTGCGCGAGATGGGCTACGCCCCGGCCGCCGAGTCCGCCGAGGGCGACGTCCTGATCACCCGGGCGGGCGCCCGCCGCACCCCTCCCCGTACGGCCCCCGTGCCCGTGCCCGAGGGCCCGCCCGTACCCGACGGGACACTGCTGGGCGCGGCGGTGCGGGCGATCCGGGCCGGGGACACGGCCGCGACGGTCGTCCGCAAGGACACCGGGGAGGGCCCCGCCGCCCCGACGGCCGCGGGCTCCCTGCCCCGTACGACGTCGGCGGAGACCCTGGCCACGGTCCAGGCCGCCGCCATGACGGGCTCGGCGGTCTGGATCGGCTACGTCAACGCCGAGGGCGCGGCCAGCCAGCGGGTGATCGCGCCGGTCCGGGTGGAGGGCGGCTTCGTCACGGCGTACGACCACACGGCCGACGAGGTCCGCACCTATCCGCTGCACCGCATCACGGGCGTGGCGGAACTGGCCGACGACGCGAAGCCGTAGCACCTGCCGGTATGGCTCAGGCGGGGTCCATGCCGCGGAAGCGCCCGTACGTATCCGAGCCCGTGGCGCCTCTGTTCCACTTGCCGGTCAGAGTGTCGCCGCTCCGGTCCGGATGGCCGCCCCGGTCCTTGCTCGCGACCCGCTTCCCGCCTGCTCGCACAGGCGCGTGACCTCCGAGAAGTCGCCGCTCCCGTCCTTCTGACACAGGAGACGGCGTTGATCCGGCCCACGGCCTCACCGCCCCGCCGTACCCGCGGTCGGCGGGGCTCTGTGGCCCGAGCCACGCACCATCCGGCCCGCATGCGGCACACTGGACGTTTGGCCACATCGGTGGCCGCCCCCCGCAGAAAGGGCCGAAGCGCGTGACCGGACCCCTCATCGTCCAGAGCGACAAGACGCTGCTCCTCGAAGTCGATCACGAGCAGGCGGACGCCTGCCGCCGGGTGATCGCGCCCTTCGCGGAGCTGGAGCGTGCGCCCGAGCACATCCATACGTACCGGTTGACCCCGCTCGGGCTGTGGAACGCCCGCGCCGCCGGGCACGACGCCGAGCAGGTCGTCGACGCGCTGGTGGAGTACTCCCGCTACCCCGTGCCGCACGCGCTGCTCGTCGACATCGCCGAGACGATGGCGCGGTACGGGCGCCTCACCCTGTCCAAGCACCCGGTGCACGGTCTGGTGCTGACCAGCACCGACCGGCCCGTGCTGGAGGAGATCCTCCGGTCGAAGAAGGTCGCGCCGCTGGTCGGCGCCCGGATCGACCCGGACACCGTGGCCGTGCACCCCTCCGAGCGCGGGCAGATCAAGCAGACGCTGCTGAAGCTGGGCTGGCCGGCCGAGGACCTCGCCGGTTACGTGGACGGCGAGGCGCACCCCATCGAGCTGGACCAGGACGGCTGGGCGCTGCGGCCCTACCAGAGGCAGGCCGTCGAAGGGTTCTGGCACGGCGGGTCCGGAGTCGTCGTGCTGCCCTGTGGTGCGGGGAAGACACTGGTCGGCGCCGGGGCGATGGCCGAGGCCAAGGCGACCACACTGATCCTGGTCACCAACACCGTCTCGGCCCGGCAGTGGAAGCACGAGCTGGTGAAGCGGACCTCACTGACCGAGGAGGAGATCGGCGAGTACAGCGGTACGCGCAAGGAGATCCGGCCGGTCACCATCGCCACGTACCAAGTGCTCACGACGCGGCGCAAGGGCATCTACCCGCATCTGGAGCTCTTCGACTCGCGCGACTGGGGCCTCGTCATCTACGACGAGGTGCATCTGCTGCCCGCCCCCGTCTTCAAGTTCACCGCCGACCTCCAGGCCCGGCGGCGGCTCGGGCTCACCGCGACGCTGGTGCGTGAGGACGGCCGCGAGTCGGACGTCTTCTCGCTCATCGGGCCCAAGCGGTTCGACGCCCCGTGGAAGGAGATCGAGGCGCAGGGCTACATCGCGCCCGCCGACTGCGTCGAGGTCCGGGTCAATCTCACGGACGCGGAGCGGCTCGCGTACGCGACGGCCGAGGCGGAGGAGAAGTACCGGTTCTGCGCCACCACCGCGACCAAGCGGAAGGTGACGGAGGCGCTGGTGCGCAAGCATCAGGGCGAGCAGACCCTCGTCATCGGGCAGTACATCGATCAGCTCGACGAGCTCGGCGAACACCTGGACGCGCCCGTCATCAAGGGCGAGACCAGCAACGCGCAGCGCGAGAAGCTCTTCGACGCGTTCCGGCAGGGCGAGATCAGCGTCCTCGTCGTGTCGAAGGTCGCCAACTTCTCCATCGACCTGCCGGAGGCCACCGTCGCCATTCAGGTGTCGGGCACGTTCGGGTCACGTCAGGAGGAGGCCCAGCGGCTGGGCCGGGTGCTGCGGCCGAAGGCCGACGGGCACGAGGCGCGGTTCTACTCGGTGGTCGCCCGCGACACGATCGACCAGGACTTCGCCGCACACCGCCAGCGGTTCCTGGCCGAGCAGGGGTACGCGTACCGGATCGTCGACGCGGACGAGCTGCTGACCGACAACTGAGCGGCGCGGCCGGGCGAAGGGGGCGAGGGCCGCGGCTCGGGGGTGGCCGCACGGAGCGGCCGAGCGGCGCGGCCGGGCCGGGTGGCGGGGGTGCCGAGGGCGGGGACGGGGGCGGCTGCGCGGCGCCTGCGGCCTCGCACTCACGCCGGAGCGATCTACGTACGCACGCGGGAGGGATCTGCGTACACGCGCAAGAAGGATCTACGTACTCATCGTGTGCGGCGGACTCCCGCCTCCTCCGCGTACTCCCCCAGGACGACGACGCCGAAGGCCGATTGCGCGAAGACCTTGACGGCGCGCAGCGCGTCGCCGACACGGTGGGGCCGGTGGTGACCGGTGGCCGCGGTCGCGCCGTGCGCGGGGCCGGTCCTGCGTGGGTTCAGGGTGACTGTGCTCATGTATCCATGGTGCTCCGGCCACCCCCGTGAACGCGTCGGTCTGCGGGCGGAACCGGCCGCCCCCACGGGTAGACCTCCGGTCGCACGCCGTCCCCTACGGGTTACCGACCCGCCGTACGCCCACCGGCCGATACCGTCCGGGCCACGAACGTGCGGACACCGTTCGCGGATACCGTTTCGACGGGACGGGCGGTGATCGATACAATCGCCGGTCTGCCCGCCTCCCGCACCGTGGTACCGGCCTCATGCCGGCAGCCGGGGGAGCGCCGTCGGCCGGACGGAAACCGGCCGACAGCCCGTACGCGCGTCCCCGCGCGTACCCCATGCGAACGCCCCTTGAGAGCGGACCGCCCGACTCCGTCGTCACCGGAGCGGCACGGTCCGCCGCCCTGCGTTGAAGAGCCGGAGGCAACACCGTGCCCGCGCACGTAGCAGAAAGCGATTCCACCACCGACCCCCTGGCACACGAACGCGCCCATCTCGCCGCGTCCCGCGCCGCCCTGCGCGCCATGCGCGAGGACGTCCAGGCCCTCGACATCCGCGATGTCACCGCGAACTGGGTCAACGCTGTCGTGCTCCAGGCCCAGATCGACGACCGCATCAAAGCGCTCGCCGACCTCTCCCACACCCCGCTGTTCTTCGGCCGCCTCGACTATCTGCACCCGGTCGGCGGCGAACTCGCCGAGGGCGCGGAGGGCGAGCAGTTCTACATCGGGCGGCGTCATGTGCACGACGCCGTCGGAGACCCGATGGTCATCGACTGGCGTGCGCCGGTCTCCCAGCCGTACTACCAGGCGTCCCCGAAGAATCCCCAGGACGTCGGTCTGCGCCGCCGGTTCGGTTACACCGCCGGCGAGCTGACCGCGTACGAGGACGAGCACCTCACCGACCCGACGGAGGCCGCGCGGACCAGCAGGCTCCTCCAGACGGAGATCGAGCGGCCTCGCGTCGGGCCGATGCGCGACATCGTGGCCACGATCCAGCCCGAGCAGGACGAGATCGTCCGCAGTGACCTGGGCGGCACGGTCTGCGTCCAGGGAGGTCCCGGCACCGGCAAGACCGCCGTCGGCCTGCACCGTGTCGCGTACCTGCTCTACGCGCACCGCGACCGGCTCGCGCGCACCGGCACGCTCGTCATCGGGCCGAACCGGTCCTTCCTGCACTACATCGAACAGGTCCTCCCCGCCCTGGGCGAGCTGGAGGTGAAGCAGGCCACCGTCGACGACCTGGTGACGGCGCACGTCGAGGTCCGGGGCACGGACGAGGCGGCCACCGCCGTCATCAAGGGCGACGCCCGGATGGCACAGCTGCTGCGGCGGGCGATCCGTTCGCATGTGACGCCGCCGACGGAACCGGTCGTGGTGGTGCGCGGGTCGCGCCGCTGGCGGGTGCCCGCGTACGAGCTGGCGGAGATGGTCGACGAACTGCTCGCCCGCGACATGCGGTACGGCGCCGCCCACGAGGCGCTGCCGCAACGGATCGCGCACTCCGTCCTCGTACGGATGGAGGAGGCCGGCGAGGCTCCCGACGACCGGGTGCAGAACGCGGTGGCCCGCAATCCCTCGGTGAAGGCGGCCGTGAAGGCGATCTGGCCCGCGGTGGACCCGGCGAAGCTGGTGCTGCGGCTGCTGTCGGACGCGGAGTTCCTGGCCGCTCACGCGGAGGGGCTGCTCAGCGAGGACGAGCAGAAGCGGATCCTCTGGGCGAAGCCCGCCCGGAGCGTGAAGTCCGTGAAGTGGTCGGCGGCGGACGCGGTGCTGATCGACGAGGCCGGTGACCTGGTGGCCCGTACGCACTCGCTCGGCCATGTCGTCCTCGACGAGGCGCAGGACCTGTCCCCGATGCAGTACCGGGCGGTGGGGCGCCGCTGTTCGACCGGTTCGGCGACCGTGCTCGGCGACCTCGCGCAGGGGACGACGCCATGGTCGACGGAGAGCTGGGCGCAGGCGCTGTTCCACCTCGGCAAGGCGGACGCGGTGGTCGAGGAGCTGACCGCGGGCTTCCGTGTGCCGCGCGAGGTGATCGCGTACGCCTCTCGGCTGCTGCCGGAGATCTCACCGGGCCTGGCGGCGGTCGAGTCGGTACGTGAGTCGCCGGGCTCGCTCGTCGTACGGGAGGTGGCGGGCGCGGACGTCCTGGACGCGGCGGTCGTCGCGGCGTGCGAGGAGTCGCTGGGTCATGAGGGGTCGATCGGGCTGATCGCGGCCGACGCCCGGATTCCGGCACTGGCCGAGGCGCTGACGGCGGCGGGGCACGCGTATCTGTCCCCCGGCGAGGAGACGACCGCCGCGTCACGGCTGACGCTGGTGCCCGCGTCGCTGGCGAAGGGCCTGGAGTACGACTACGTGGTGCTCGACGAACCGGCGGCGGTGGTCGACGGTGAGCCGGACGAGCGGACGGGGCTGCGGCGGCTGTATGTGGCGCTCACCCGGGCTGTGTCGGGGCTGACGGTGCTGCATGCGGGGGGGTTGCCGGGGGCGCTGCGGTAGGGGGGCGGGGGCGCCTGCGGTAGGTGGGGCGGGGGCGCCTGCGGCGGGGCTATCCCCTACCCGCCCCTTCCCGAAACCGGGGGCCTCGCCCCCGGGCCCCCTTTTTGTCCTCAATCGCCGGACGGGCTTGAGGTGGCCGGACGGGCTTGAGGTGGCCGGACGGGCTTGAGGTGGCCGAAGTCGCCCCCGCTCCTCAAGCCCCTCCGGCACTTGAGGAGCGGAACCGGTGCGTCAGCCGTCGAGGGCCTCGCGCCACTCGCGTACCGCTGCCGAGGCCACCGGGTGCGACCAGCCCCGCGGACGGGCGGCGCCGCCGATGTGGACCGCGTCGACGCCCGCCGCGAGCAGGCGCGGCAGGTGGTGGAGGTGGAGGCCGCCGCCGACCAGGATCTGCGGCTCGTAGCCCGGCTCGCGCGTGCGGGCCGCCTCGGCGAGGAGTGTCGGGATGCCCTCGTCGACCCCGGCGGCCGAGCCCGCGGTGAGGTACGTGTCGAGGCCGGGCAGGTCCGCGAGCTGCTTGCGCAGGGCGTCGCGGTCCGTGGCCCGGTCGATGGCACGGTGGAAGGTCCACCGGCAGCCGTCCAGCTCCGCGAGAATCCGCTCGACGGTCACGAGGTCGGGGTAACCCTCCTCGTCCAGGAAGCCGAAGACGAACTCGTCGGCGCCCTCCGCCCGCATCTCCCGCACCTTCTCCAGCAGGAGGTCGATGTCACCGGCGGCGAATCCGTCGACCACCCTGAGCATCACGCGCAGGGGGATGTCCACGGCGGACCGGATCGCCGCGAAGGTCTCCCGGGACGGGGTCAGGCCGTCGGCCGCCATATCGGTGACCAGTTCGAGGCGGTCTGCACCACCCGTCTGTGCGGCGACCGCGTCCTCAGCGTCGAGGGCGATCACCTCCAGGACTGCACGGTTGCTCATGGATCCCCATTCCTCCAGATAACGGCTATAGGTCTAGTCCAATAGTCAGCCTACGGGTCAGCCACCTGAAGGCGCAGCTCTCCATGTGAACGCGTGATCGCGAAGATACGCGAGCGCACGCCGCAGACGAGTGAAGGCACCACCCCGGAACCCTCCCCGGAACCACTTGCCTTTTACACCCCTCAGGGGTATACATGAGGCAGTAACAGATACCCCCTAGGGGTATCCAGGACCACGCCAGGGAGGAACCCGTGTCCGCGCACCCCGCCGCACCCGCAGCCAGCAACGCGGCCCGTACCGCCGGCGCCGCAGCAGAGGTCGAGCTCGCCATCGGTGGCATGACCTGCGCCTCCTGCGCGGCCCGCATCGAAAAGAAGCTGAACCGGATGGACGGCGTCGAGGCCACCGTCAACTACGCCACGGAGAAGGCCAAGGTCAGCTACCGGGGCGCGGACATCTCCGTAGAGGATCTGATCGCCACCGTCGAAGCCACCGGGTACACCGCGCAGGAGCCCGCCCCGGTCTCACGCGCCGGGGACGACAGTCCCGGCGAGAGTGCCGAGGACGACGCGCTGCGGCCCCTGCGGCAGCGGCTCCTCACCGCCGTGGCGCTCGCCGTGCCGGTCATCGCGATGGCGATGATCCCGGCCCTCCAGTTCGACTACTGGCAGTGGCTCTCGCTGACCCTCACCGCGCCCGTCGTCACGTACGCCGCCTGGCCGTTCCACCGCGCCGCCTGGACCAACGCCAAGCACGGCGCGGCCACCATGGACACCCTGATCTCGGTCGGTACGTCGGCCGCGTTCCTGTGGTCGCTGTGGGCCCTGTTCTTCGGCACGGCGGGCATGGTCGGCATGACCCACCCGTTCGAGCTGACCATCGGCCGCAGCGACGGCGCCGGGAACATCTATCTCGAAGCCGCCGCCGGGGTCACGGCCTTCATCCTGGCAGGGCGCTACTTCGAGGCCCGCTCCAAGCGGAAGGCGGGCGCCGCGCTCAAGGCGCTCCTGGAACTGGGCGCCAAGGAGGTCACCGTTCTGCGCGACGGCCGCGAGGTGACCGTGCCGACCGCCGACCTCCAGGCCGGTGACCGCTTCCTGGTCCGTCCCGGCGAGAAGATCGCCACCGACGGCATCGTGATCGAGGGCGCCTCGGCCGTCGACGCCTCCATGCTCACCGGCGAGTCCGTCCCCGTGGAGGTCGGCGTCGGCGACTCCGTCACCGGAGCCACGCTCAACGCGGGCGGCCGGCTCGTCGTGGAGGCGACCCGGGTCGGCTCCGACACCCAGCTCGCCCGGATGGCGAAGCTGGTCGAGGACGCCCAGAACGGCAAGGCCGCTGCCCAGCGCCTCGCCGACCGGATCTCCGCCGTCTTCGTCCCCATCGTGATCGCCCTGGCGCTCGGCACCCTCGGCTTCTGGCTCGGCAACGGGGCGGGACTCACCGCCGCGTTCACCGCCGCCGTCGCCGTCCTGATCATCGCCTGCCCCTGCGCCCTCGGACTCGCCACCCCGACCGCCCTCATGGTCGGCACCGGACGCGGCGCCCAGCTCGGCATCCTCATCAAGGGGCCCGAAGTCCTCGAAACCACCCGCCGTGTCGACACCATCGTGCTCGACAAGACGGGCACCGTCACCACCGGCAAGATGACACTCCTCGCCGTCCACACCGCCGAAGGCACCACCCAAACCGACGTCCTGCGCCTCGCCGGAGCCCTGGAACACTCCTCCGAACACCCCATCGCCCAAGCCGTCGCCGCCGGAGCCACCGCCGAAGTCGGCGAACTCCCCACCCCCGAGGACTTCGCCAACGTCCCCGGTCTCGGAGTCCAGGGCATCGTCGAGGGCCACGCGGTGCTGGTGGGCCGCGAGAAGCTCCTGGCGCAGTGGGAGATCCACCTCACGGTGGAGCTGGAGCGCCTGAAGCTGCAGGCGGAGGCCGCGGGCCGTACAGCGATCGCGGTCGCCTGGGACGGCGAGGCGCGGGCGGTCCTGGAGGTGGCGGACGCGGTCAAGGACACCAGCGCGGAAGCCATCGTCCGGCTGAGGGCCCTCGGGCTCACCCCGATCCTGCTCACCGGTGACAACCGGGCGGTGGCGGAGTCGGTCGCGGCCGAGGTCGGCATCGACGAGGTCTACGCGGAGGTCATGCCGGAGGACAAGGTCGACGTCGTCAAGCGCCTCCAGGCCGAGGGCCGTTCGGTCGCGATGGTCGGCGACGGCGTCAACGACGCGGCCGCCCTCGCCCAGGCCGATCTGGGCCTGGCGATGGGGACCGGGACGGACGCCGCGATCGAGGCCGGTGACCTGACGCTGGTACGGGGCGACCTGAGGGCCGCCGCCGATGCCATCCGGCTGTCGCGCAAGACGCTCGGCACCATCCGGACGAACCTGTTCTGGGCCTTCGCCTACAACGTCGGCGCGCTGCCGCTGGCCGCGGCCGGACTGCTCAACCCGATGATCGCGGGGGCCGCGATGGCCTTCTCCTCGGTCTTCGTGGTCGGCAACTCGCTGCGACTGCGCGGGTTCAAGGCGGGGTCGTAGAAAGCAGATCATAAAAAGCGGAGTCGTAAGAAGCGGGGTCGTAAGAAGCGGGGTCGTAAGAAGCGGGGTCGTAAGAAGCGGGGCGCTGCGACACGAAGGCCCCTACCCGCCCACGACGAACCGGACCCGCGTTCCCGGCACGGCCTGCGCCGCCGCCGGGAGCGCGGGTTCCGGCACGACCCCGACAACCGGGTAACCCCCGGTCGTCGGATGGTCGTTGAGGAACACCACCGGCCGCCCGTCCGGCGGCACCTGAACCGCCCCGAGCACCACGCCCTCGCTGGGCAGCTCCTCCTCGCGGGCCCGCTCCAGAGCCGGGCCCTCGGTGCGCAGGCCGATGCGGTTGCTGTGCGGCGAGACCCGGTACACGGCGGTGGTGAACGTACGCAGCGCGGCGTCGGTGAACCACGTGTGGCGGGGGCCGAGGCTCACGGGGAGCACCAGCTCGGTGGGCGCGGCGGGCCAGGGCACGGCGTCGGGGAGCGGTGGGCCGTACGCCGCCGGGACGCCGAGCGGGAGTACGTCGCCGTCGCGCAGGGGCGGGGGCCCGAGCCCCGAGAGCAGGTCGGCCGAGCGGCTGCCCAGCACCGGTTCCGGCACGAGGCCACCGGCGAACGCCAGATAGCCGCGCAGGCCGGACGCGGCGGGTCCGACGTCGAGGACCGCACCCGCCGGTACGCGTACGGGGGCGCCCCAGGCAACCGGCCGCCCGTCCACCGTCACCCGGCACACCGCACCACCGACGACGGCCACCACGTCCCGGTTCGGACGGACCGCGCAGCCGGTGACCGTGGTCTCCAGGACGGCGGCGCCGGGCGGGTTGCCGGCCAGCCGGTTGACCAGGCGGGCGGCGGGTGCGTCCAGGGCCCCGGCCCGGCCCACCCCGAGATGCGCCCAGCCGGTCCGCCCCTCGTCCTGCACGGTGGTCAGGGCACCGGCCCGGATCACATCGAGTACATGGGTCATCGACGCGCCTCCACCGCAACGTCCACGTCCCGCTCGGTCATCCGCTCCACCGTCGCGTCCCCCGTCCTCGTCCCCGTACCCGTCCCCGCCGCCGCCGCGACGAACCTCACCCGCGTGCCCGGTCCCAGGAGCGCCGCCGGTTCGCGGGCCGGGTCCCACAAGGTGTCCGGGTCCGGCATCCGGCCGATGAGCTGCCAGCCGCCGGGCGAGGGACGCGGATAGACCCCGGTGTAGGGCCCGGCGAGGGCCAACGCCCCGGCCGGAACCTTGGTGCGCGGGGTCGTACGCCGGGGCACGTGCAACCGCTCGGGCAGCCCGGTGAGATACCCGAAGCCGGGCGCGAAGCCGCAGAAGGCCAACCGGAATTCGGTACGGGAGTGGATGCGGGCGACCTCGCCGGCGGCGACGCCCCAGACCGCGGCGACCTCGGCGAGATCCGGGCCGTCGTAGACGACTGGGATCTCCACGGCCGCACCCGTGTCGCGGCGCAGTGGCGGTATCCGCCAGGAGGCGAGCGCGCGGGCGAACCGGGCCATGGCGTCGGGGGTGTGGTCCGCGATGCCGTCGAGGAGGACCGTACGGGCGCCGGGAACGATCTCGCGGACGGCGGGGAGTTCACCGCGGGCGCGGCGGCGGAGCAGTTCGGCGTGGAATGCCTCGGCGTGTTCGCCGCGGGACAGTTCGACCAGGAGTGCCTGCCGCCCGGCGGGGAGCACCTGCACCCCGCCCTCGCCGCCCCCGGCTTCACCGGGCACCCCGGGCACCCCACGCGCCCCGCTCACATGAACGCCCGCACCGAGACGCCCGCCTCTTCCAGCGCCACCCGTACCCGGCGCGCGAGTGCCGCGGCGCCCGGGGTGTCGCCGTGGACGCACAGCGAGCGCGCCGCGACCGGTATCCGGCTGCCGTCGGCGGCGGTCACCGTCCGCTCGACGGCCATCCCGACGCTGCGGCGTACGACCTCGTCCGCGTCGTGCACCACCGCGCCCGGCTCACCGCGCGGGACCAGGGTGCCCCGCGCGGTGTACGCCCGGTCGGCGAAGGCTTCCTGAACGGCGGGCAGGCCCGCGGCCCCGGCGTGGGCGAGCAGCCGGGAGCCGGGCAGACCGAGGACGCCGAGGCCGCCGCCCGCGAGCCGGACGCCCTCGATGACGGCGGCAGCCTGGTCGTCGTCCCACACGGCGCGGTTGTAGAGCGCGCCGTGCGGTTTGACGTACGAGACCGTGGCACCGGCCGCCTCCGCGAAGACCCGCAGAGCACCGATCTGGTACGCGATCTCGGCGGTCAGCTCGGCGGCGGGCACGTCCATCGAGCGTCGTCCGAAACCGGCCAGATCCCGGTACGAGACCTGGGCCCCGATACGTACGCCGCCGGCCGCCGCCGCGTCGCAGACCCGCCGCATCACGGAGGCGTCGCCCGCGTGGAAGCCGCAGGCCACATTGGCGCTGGTGACACAGGCGAGGAGCGCGTCGTCGTCGGTGAGGGTCCAGTGCCCGAAGCCTTCACCGAGGTCCGCGTTGAGATCCATCATCACGGGCGCACGCTAGCGATTGTTCAACAATCTGACAAGGCCCGGTCCGGGGAACGGGACGCCCGTACGGTTCACTGGGCGTGCACAGCACGCACACGCACCACACACGGCACAGCGGACACGGCGACGAGCAGGGGCGGGGCATGGCAGGCGCGACGTCAGGGACCGGGGCGGGAGCAGGGGCGGCGGGGCGGACCGGAACTCCCGATCTCTCCGAACTGGCGGCCGACAGCGCCTCCCTGGCCCGCTCCGGCACCGCCGAACGCGTCGCCGCCATCCTGCGTGACCGGATCTCGCAAGGCTACTTCCCGCCCGGCAGCCGGCTCTCCGAGGAGTCCATCGCCGGTGCGCTCGCCGTGTCCAGGAACACCCTGCGCGAGGCGTTCCGGCTCCTTTCCCACGAGCGCCTCCTGGAACACCGCCTGAACAAGGGTGTCTTCGTCCGCATCCTGGCCGTCGACGATCTGGTGGACATCTACCGCGTACGCCTGCTGGTCGAGTGCGCGGCCCTGCGGGCGCTGGGCGAACCGCCGTACGACGTGACGGAGGTCGAAACCGCCGTGGCCACCGGCGAAAAGGCCGCGCTGGCGGACGACTGGGCCGCCTGCTCGACCGCGAACATCCGTTTCCACCAGGCCCTGGCCGGGCTGGCCGGCAGCGCGCGCACCGACGAACTGATGCGCAACGTCCTGGCCGAGCTGCGACTGGCGTTCCATGTGATGGCCGACCCGCGCCGCTTCCACGAGCCCTACCTGACCCGCAACAGGGAGATCACGGACAAGCTCGCCGCGGGCGACGCGGCGGGCGCCGAACGGCTGCTGGCCTTCTATCTGGAGGACTCCCGCCGCCAGCTCGCGGAGGCGTACGCGGAACGGCTCACGGGCCAGTACAGCTAGCCCGAGGAGCCGCGCGACGGCCCCGACGCGGCACACGGACCCGACGCGGCACACGGCGGGCGGCGGGCGGCGGGCGGCGGGCGGCGGGCGGCGGAAAACGGCCAGACCCCCCTCACTCCGCCCGCACGTACCACCCACCCGGGCGGATCTTGAGCGCACCCCCCGCTTTCCGATCCATGCACCCCGCACTCTTGTGGGCTTGTTCAACAATCGCCTAACGTCTCCGCGATACCTCGTCTGATCAGGACCCTGCGAGCCCCCGTGCCCGCAGGTCCATACGCGGAAGAAGGCCGACGCGTGATCGTTCTCCTCGGCGTGCTCGTGGTGATCCTCGGATTCGCCACCCGCCGCAATCCCCTCCTCGTGGTGGGTGTCGCCGGCATCGTCACGGGCCTGCTCGGCAAGCTCTCCCCGCAGGAGGTGCTGGCCACCTTCGGCGAGAGCTTCGCCTCCGCGCGCTCGGTGACCGTCTTCGTCATCACCCTCCCCGTGATCGGGCTGCTGGAGCGCTACGGACTCCAGGAACAGGCCCGCACGCTGATCGGCAGGCTCGGCAAGCTGACCACCGGCCGCTTCCTGGCCCTGTACCTGCTGATCCGCCAGCTCACCGCCTCCGTCGGCCTCACCAGCATCGGTGGGCCCGCCCAGAGCGTGCGCCCGCTGATCGCCCCGATGGCCGAGGCCGCCGCCGAGGCGAAGGCGGGCGGCCCACTGCCGGAGAAGCTGCGCGAGAAGGTCCGCTCGCACGCCTCCGGGGCGGACACCATCGGCGTCTTCTTCGGCGAGGACTGCTTCATCGCCATCGGCTCGATCCTGCTGATCACCGGGTTCGTCAACTCGACCTACAACCAGCACCTCGAACCCCTGCACCTGGCGCTGTGGGCCATCCCGTCCGCGATATGCGCCTTCCTGATCCATGGCGGACGGCTGCTCAACCTGGACCGTCAGCTGGAGCGCGAACTGGCCGTCGCCGCCGCCGAGAACGAATCGTCGGCGCACGCCGCCCGCCGGACGGAGGACTCCAAGTGATCAAGTCCGAGTACTTCTTCTGGCTCGTCGGCGCAGTGTTCCTCGTCATGGCCGGGCAGATGGCCATGGACCGCACCAACCCCAAACGCTTCGGCTCGGCCGGATTCTGGGGCCTGCTGGGTGCCGCGTTCTTCTACTCCACCGGAGTCGTCGAGGACTCCCTGCCCGCCGAACCCCTCGGCGTCGCCGTCCTGGTCCTGATCGTGCTGGGCGGCTTCGGCCTCACCGGCAAGGGCGAGTCGCGCACCCCCTCGCGCGAGAAGCGCGCCGCGACGGCCGCCCGCTTCGGCAACAAGCTGTTCCTCCCGGCCCTCACCATCCCCGTCGTCGCGATGATCTGCGCGACGCTCGTGAAGGACTGGAAGATCGGCGGCGAACCGGTCCTGGAACCGGGGTACGAGACCATCCTCGGCCTGGGCGTCGGCGCCATCGCCGCCCTGGTCGTCGGCATGGTGGTGCTCCGCGAGCGCAGCATCGCCGTACCCCTGCACTCCGGCCGCAACATGCTCGAATCGATGGGCTGGGCACTGCTCCTGCCGCAGCTCCTCGCCGTCCTCGGCTCGATCTTCCAGTCCGCGGGCGTCGGCGAGCAGGTCCGCAGGATCAGCGAGGCGGTGCTGCCCGAGGGCCAGCAACTGGTGGCCGTGGTGGTCTACTGCGGCGGCATGGCCCTGTTCACCATCGTCATGGGCAACGCGTTCGCGGCCTTCCCGGTGATGACGGCGGCCATCGGCTGGCCGGTCCTGATCGAGCAGATGAACGGCAACGCGCCCGCCGTCCTCGCGATCGGCATGCTCTGCGGCTTCTGCGGCACCCTCGTCACCCCCATGGCCGCCAACTTCAACCTGGTCCCCGCGGCCCTCCTCGAACTCAAGGACCAGTACGGCCCGATCAAGGCACAGCTCCCCACGGCCGCCGCGCTGCTGGTCTGCAACATCGCGATCATGGCGCTGTTCGCCTTCTGAACCGCCGAACCGCCGAACCGCTGTGCCACTGAACCACTGAGGTCGGTGCCTGTTCGCGTCCTGACCCGAGCCGCCGAACAGCCGCCCCGACACACCCCCGGCCCACCCCCGCACACCCGTACCCTCACCCGCCCGCACCCCCTCTGGAGTGATCTCGATGCCCTCCGCGTCCCCCAGCCCGGTCCCCGCCCCGTTCCCCGCCCCGTACGCCGTCCCGTTCGCCGAACTCGCCCTCGCCAACGTCGTACGGGAATACCCCAACGCCCCGGCCCACCTGTACGCGGGCCCCGAGGAACTGGTCGCGCCGCGCACCCTGCATCCCGCGTTCTACGGGGGTTTCGACTGGCACTCCACGGTGCACATGCACTGGCTGCTCGTCCGCCTCCTGCGCCGCTTCCCGGCCGGCGGCGAGCTTCCGGCCACGCTCACCACCCGTATCCACGAAGTCCTGGACACCCACCTCACCCCGCAGAACCTCGCCGTGGAAGCGGACTACCTGCGCGGCCGGCCCCACTTCGAGCGCCCCTACGGCTGGGCGTGGCTCGTGGCGCTGGCCGCGGAGTGCCGTGTGCTCGGCACCCCCGACGGCGACCGCTGGGCCGACGCCCTGGCCCCCGCCGTGGACACGGTCGGCGACCTGCTCACCGGCTGGCTGCCCCGGGCGACGTACCCGATCCGGCACGGGGTCCACGGCAACAGCGCGTTCGGGCTGGGCCTGATCCTGGACGCGGGCGCGCGTGCCGGACTGGCCTCACCGGTCCTCGACGCGGTGGCGGACCGGATCCGCGACTGGTTCAGCGCCGACCACGACGCGCCCACCCACTGGGAGCCCTCCGGCCAGGACTTCCTCTCCCCGGCCCTGACCGAGGCGGACGCGGTGCGCAGGGTGCTGCCCGCCGAGGAGTTCCGCGGCTGGCTGGCCGCGTTCCTGCCGGATCTGGCCACCTCCTCGCTGCTCACCCCGCCCGTGGTCTCCGACCACGCGGACCCCTACATCTGCCATCTGCTGGGCCTCACCCTGAGCCGGGCGGCGGCTCTCCGGACGATCGCCGCGGCGCTGCCCGAGGGCCCGGAGCGCACGGCACTGACCGAGTCCGCCGAGGCGCACCTGACGGCGGGCCTCCCCACGGTGTCGTCGGGCGACTTCACGTCGGACCACTGGCTGGCCACGTTCGCCGCGCTGGCCCTGGACACCGCGCCGGGCCACTGACGGTCCGGCCGGCGCTCCACCCGGACCGCGCGGCCGATCCGCGCGGACGGGGGCTCTAGGGTCGGCCCATGACCGACACCACGCCCCCCGGACCCGACGACGACGGCGCCCGCACCGCCGCACTCCGCGACCGCTGGCGGGAGGCCCTCGTAGCCGCCCGGTCCGGGGCGCCGGGCCCCGATCCGCTGCCGTACGCCGACAATCTCCTGGCCCGCTGGGCGGAACCGCAGCGCCGGTACCACACGGCCGCCCACCTGGCGGCGGTCCTGGACCGCGTCGACACGCTGGCCGCCCATGCGGAGGACCCGGCGGCGGTACGGCTCGCCGCCTGGTTCCACGACGCGGTGTACCGCCCGGACCGCACGGAGAACGAGGAGCGCAGCGCCGCACTCGCCGAGCGCGCGCTGCCCGAGGCGGGCGTCCCGGCGCCCGTCACGGCGGAGGTCGCCCGGCTGGTCCGGCTGACGGTCACCCACGACCCGGCGGACGGCGACCGCAACGGCGAGGTGCTGTGCGACGCGGACCTGGCGATCCTGGCGGGCGGCCCGCAGGAGTACGGGGCGTACGCGGCACAGGTGCGCGAGGAGTACGGATTCGTGCCGGACGAGGCGTTCCGGGAGGGCCGGGCGGCGGTGCTGCGGCAGCTGCTGGAGCTGCCGCGCCTGTTCCGTACGCCGCACGGGGTGGCGGAGTGGGAGCCGAGGGCGCGGCAGAACCTGACGACGGAGCTGGACCTGCTGTCGTCGGCACGCGCGTCGGAGGAGTAGGACGGCGGGGAGGCGGCAGCTCGGGCCCGAGGACCGGGACAAACCGGGAGGCGACGGCCCGTGTCCGAGGAGTGGGACGGCCGGGAATGTAACGGGCATGATCCGTGTTGGGGCCTGTCATGCCCGACTCTGCCTCTCGCCGCACCCGTATGCCACTGGCCGTATACATCCTCGGCCTCTCGGTCTTCGCTCTCGGCACCAGTGAGTTCATGCTGTCCGGGCTGCTGCCGCCCATCGCCGACGACATGAACGTGTCCATTCCGCGCGCCGGACTCCTCATATCCGCCTTCGCGATCGGCATGGTGGTCGGCGCCCCGCTGCTCGCCGTGACCACGCTCCGGCTGCCGCGCAGGACGACGCTGATCACCCTGATCTCGGTCTTCGGCGTCGGTCAGATCGCGGGTGCGCTGGCTCCGACGTACGAGGTGCTCTTCGTCTCCCGGGTGGTCAGCGCGTTCGCGTGCGCGGGCTTCTGGGCGGTCGGGGCGTCGGTGGCCATCGCGATGGTGCCGGTGAACGCGCGGGCGCGGGCGATGGCGGTGATGATCGGCGGGCTGTCGATCGCGAACGTGCTGGGTGTGCCGCTGGGGGCGTTCCTCGGTGAGCACCTGGGCTGGCGGTCGGCGTTCTGGGCGGTGGGTGCGGCGTCCGCCGTGGCGCTGGTCGGGGTCGCGACGCGCATCCCGCACATCCCGCTGCCGGACCGGAAGCCGGAGCTGCGGCAGGAGCTGTCGATCTACCGGGACCGGCAGGTCTGGCTGTCCATCGTGATCACGGCGCTCGCGGCGGGCGGGGTTTTCTGCGCGTTCAGCTATCTCGCGCCGCTGCTGACGGATGTGGCGGGCCTGGACTCGGGCTGGGTGCCGTGGATCCTCGGCCTGTTCGGGATCGGTGCGCTGGTCGGTACGATGATCGGCGGCCGGGTCGCGGACGCGCACCTGTTCGGGGTGCTGCTGGGCGGTGTGACGGCGTCGACGGTGTTCCTGACGGCGCTGGCCCTGTTCGCCTCCAGCCAGATCGCGGTGATCGCGCTGGCCTTCCTCCTGGGCCTGTCGGCGTTCTTCACGGCGCCCGCGCTCAATGCCCGGATGTTCAACGTGGCGGGCGCGGCCCCGACGCTGGCCGGTGCGACGACGACCGCCGCGTTCAACCTGGGCAACACGAGCGGCCCGTGGCTGGGCGGCACGGTGATCGACGCGGACTTCGGCTACGCGGCCACGGCCTGGGCGGGCGCGGCGATGACGGTGCTGGCCCTGGCGGCGGTGGTCGTCTCGCTGCGGCTCCAGCGCGGCGGCGGTTCCCCGTCCCGCGAGGTGGCGAGGAGCGTGGTCCCCGCTACCCGGGAGCCGGCCGCCCCTTCGGTCTGCGCAGCCCCGCGGCAGTGAGACGCCGGACCAGCTCCTTGGAGCCGATCTCCCGCGCCCCGGCCCGCACCGCGTCCCCGTACCGGTCTTCCGGTATGTCGTAGTGGTCCCGCTCGAAGGCGCGCGGGGGGCAGCCGATCGCGGCGGCGAAGACGTGCAGTTCCTCGAAGGACACATCGCTGACCAGGTGCGACCAGAGCCGGCCGTGCCCCGGCCAGTCCGGCGGGTCGATGTAGACCGTCACCGCCGCAGCACCCCGCTCAGCGCCCCCACCGGCGCCACCCGCACGGTCGCCTTGGTGCACACCCAGTGCGGATCGGGCCCCAGCTCCGGCTCGACGTCCAGGGCATGCGGCCCGCCCTCGTCGACACACACGGGGCACAGCGGCCACCGCCCGTACCGCTCCAGCAGGGCGTCCTGCACATCCTGAGCGATCAGCCCGACGACGAACCCCGCCCCCTCGGGCCACTGCTCGACCCACCAGCGCCGGTGCGTCACCGCGTCCTCGACGAGCGAGACGATCTCGGCCTCGGCCACGTCTCCGGCGGCGAGATCGGCCATGACGAGCGCGCGGGCGGTGTGCAGTGCCTGCTCCAGGGGGTTCAGCTCCATACAGCCATTGTCCCCCCACGACGCGGTACGCCCGTGCCTCCGGCGGGTGGGGACGGGGCGGCGGGCCGGGGAGCCCGGTGCAGGTGGCGTCGTTACCCCATCTCACCCATCAGAACCGGGGTGCCCGTACTCCGCCCGGAAGCCCCCGAGCCGGTCCGCCACCAGCGCGAGCCAGGCGCCGGGTGTGTACGGAGCCTGCGGATCGACCTCCATCCCCAGCTCGGCCACGGCGAGGGCGTAGTCGGCCTCATCAAGGCGGAGGGCAAGCAGTTCGTGCAGTTCGCCGACGAGTCGGGCCACGAGCGTACGGTCCACCCTGCTGCCGTAGTCGTCGATGGCCGCATCGTGGTCGGCGAACTCGTCGGGCATGTCCTGCGAGAACCAGCCTCCGAGGAACTGGGCGAGTTCGGGAAAGCGCGCGTGCCATTCCCAGTGCGTCTCCGGTACGGCCGACGGAGGCGGGACTTCGCCTTCCTCGACGCTGTGCTTGATGTGGTCGGCGAGCAGGAAGAGCCAGCCCTGGATCTCGGACTCGGGCAGGCCCACATCCGGCACCGAATAGAACTCGCCGAGGCGCAGCCGCAGCCGGCCGGGGGGATTGCGCGCGTACTCCCGGATCTGCTGCTCAGCGACGGACAGGGCCCAGGGCCGGGCATGCCAGGTATGCCGCAGATACGCCTGGAGGGCGCGACTCGGCATCTCCGGGGCATCATCGGCGTTCTCACCGAGGTACGCGCCGGCAACCTGGTCCAACTCGCCGTAACGGCGGTCGAATTCGAGTGGCTTCATGGACACGCGGTCAGCCTCTACACGTAGATCGGAAAGGTGGCGAGCACAACGAAGCCGTGCGGGCTCGTCGGCTCACGTCTGAGCACCACCCGCGCGGCCCGCACATCGATGGGCTCGCGTCCGGCGAGCACCATGGCCTGCAACAGCACCCGGCCGACCGGCTCGGCCCGCGACGGCCAGGCGGCCTCGATGGCAAGACGGGGCCGGGTGCCCTGAGCCAGCCAGCGGTGGATGGCCTGTTCATTGGTGGTGACGACCTGCTGGGTGGCCCAGTGGGCGGTTTCCCTGTCAGGGTAGGTCGCGGAACGGGTGAGCACGGTGTCCTCGGTTCGGTGGGTGGTTCAGGTGGCGTCGAAGGACCAGAAGAGGCCGACCTCGTCGTCGGAGACGGCGATCAGACCGGCGTCCCAGTCGTACCGACTACATGGATTGACTCCTGTGATCGGAGAAAGATAAAAGTCCGGGTTTTCGCTCCCCCATCCGGTATTTGCATAGAACCGGGTCTCCAAGGAGAAGCGAGAAAGGACGACGCGAGCCCTGGATTCCATTTCCGGCCTACGGCGATCGAATTCCCACTCCCGCGAGACATCCAGCCAATTCGTCGCAAGCGTGACCAGTAGCCTTTCGATAGAAGTTCGCGGGAGTTCCTTCACACGCGAACGCCATAGCTTGACGTCCTCCGCCGTCGCCGGAGGCGGCGCAAAAGGGAACGTCGGGTCCTCTTGACGCTCCTCTTCATCGGCGTCCGGGTCGAGCGACGCCCATCCCCGAGGGTCTTGCGCGTTGCCCCGCATGATGGACGCGACGTCGTACCACCACTCTTCATGCTCACGCCGCGCAACGGCCACGAATGTATAGCGGTAGAACAGCTTGAGCGCGTCCGCCCACGCCGCCGCATCGACATCTGCTTCTGTCATCATCTACTCCATTATTTAGGCATCGACGTCACAACGACGAAGGGCGGATTGAGACTCGGATCCCACTTGAGTCGCGTCGCCACTCCGTACGCGTCCGCCACCGGCATTGCCTGACCGTCCGAAACCAACGAACTTCGACCAGTCACCGCATGGCCTGCGGATGGACCTTCGCTCGGCACCGATGCGACCTTGAAAACTTTTGACGGCGGATCTGGTGGCGGATCACTGAGCCAGTCCTGAATCTCCGACGTGTTCGAGCGGATACAGTATTGGGTATATTTCTGGGCCGAATTCATATCAGGGAAACTCGAAGCGGCGGGAATTTGAGGCTTGCCCGCCCCATTGGCCTGGTCCTCCAGACGCAGGAGCAGTTGACTGTCGGTCTTTCCCACATGCTTGTCGATCGTGTGCCCGCCAACGAGCTCTTCGTTCGTCGCCAGATCCAGCGAATACACATAAGGAACCTGGCTCTCGGGCCGCTGCCAACTGTGTTCCTTCTTGAACTCGTTGAGCGACCTGGCACCGTAGCCTTGAGCACGCGCCTGCTCCGCCTGGAACGTGGGTGCACTGCGCAGCGCAAAATCCAATTCCGGCTTGAGTTTTTTCAGCTCGCCAGCAGCTGCGTGGAACTGACGGTGATGATCCTCGACCGCTGCATTCATGCCGGTCTTGTCCATGTGGGACCGAAAAGTGATGACGATTTCAGCAAATGCCATCGTCGCCGCAAGTCGGGTCAACTCCATCAGGTCGAGGCCGACCGTCAGATCCTTTACCGTCGCGTCAGCCGCCTCCTTGGCATACTTCACCTTCAAGCCACGGTTCTTTTCGGCGAGATCGGCCAGCGGGTCCAGGATTCCCTGAACGGCATCCGCCGTCTTTCGCAGCACGTCAATGATGGGGCGACGCCCGGCGGGTGCCGTTCCGCGGCTGGTCTTCCAACTACGCCCCTGCGACGCCCGCTGCCCTTCTTCGTTGCGGGTGCGTCCCCATTCGGTGGTTCCCCAGATCGACTGACAGAACGCTCTCATCGCCCCCTGCCACTCGCTGTTCCCCTGGGGGTCGGTCAGGTACGCGATGGCGTCGGTCAGCTCCTCGGCGGACTTCGCCGCATCCTTGGCGATCTCCCGCCACGCGACCGCCATTCCTCGGAGTTCATCGTCCCTGGCACCCGGGGTGATCTCATGGACCTTACCGAGGCGGAGCCCATGCTCGATCGCCGGCCGGATGACGTCCGCGAGGAAGTCCGGGATCTCGCCGAGAATCCCCGATATCTGCCAGGAATCGGCGTCCTCGCCCGTACCCGTCCACTTGATTTCGTTGACCGGACCGTAGGGCGGGGTCTTGTTGATGACCACGGGCTCGGGCCGCTTCACCGGTGGAGCGCCCTTCCGCCCCCGAGCCTCCCAGTCGGCCTGGGCGTAGTTGTTCGCGGTGATGGTCAGGCCTACCGCCGCACCTCCGATGCTCACCACACCCCTCCCCCAGACCTCTAGGAACTTTCCCACCACCGCCATGTACTCGGCGGCAAAGGCTTCGGCACCCGACCCGGCCCCTGCCGACTGGCTGTACTTGTTCAGGGCGTCGACCAACTTCACACCGCGCTGATCGTGGGCATCCTGTCCGTCCCGCACCAGCTCCGAAGCGTGGTAGACGTGTGGGGGCTGGATGTCGAAGCCTCCACCCTGCGAGGGCGGTGGCGGCGGCGGACCTGCCATCAGGCGGCCCCCCAGCCGCGCAGTACGGCCTGGTGAGCTGCCGCGTAGTTGATATGGCCGGCGACCACCACCTCTTGAAGCCAGGCCTGGGCCGCCTCCAGGTCCTGCGCCGAGTGATCCCACTTGTCGAGTTCATCGACAAACGCCTGGCGGGCCTCGCCCTCCCACGTCAGGACCACCTGCTCCACCCGGGGGTAGAGCAGGTCCAGCTTCTCGTTGAGTTTCTTGAGTATGTCCTCAAGATCAGCCGAGAGGTTTCGCAAAGTCGCAAAATCGACGGCTATGGAATCGTCGTCCGATGGCATGTGTCCCCCGATGTCACAGGTCGCTGATACGGCTGCGCGGCGTCGCTCCTGTTTGCACCCCGCCGTTCTGGTTCGGTGTGGAGAGCGCGTTCGCCTCTGCGGCCACGTCGACGGCGTTCTGCATCCGCCGGAATTGGCCCATGATCTCCAGCTCCTGTTCCGTGAAGCCGTCCCGGCTCAGGCGCACGGCCTGTTCCAGGATCTTCATGACACCCCTGATCCGCACAGCGTCTTCCGCGGCGCCCCTATGGAGCGCCCTGTACGCCTTGGCTGCGGGGCCACGCCAGCCCGCCTCGATCACATCGACGATCTCGTCCATGCGTTTTACCTGTTTGGTCAGGTATTCCTGCATTTCGTCGAGATCGTCGGCCAGGTCGGTCAATCGGTGATCGACCACCCGGAGGCTCTGCCCGTCCACCGGATTCCCCCATCCGTCAGCCCATTAAGGCCCATTCGCCACGGGCCGTGCGACCAAATTAACAACTCATACCCGGGCGCATCCCGCCAGGTCCCGCACATTTCGCCACGTATATTCCCGGCACCGCCCGCCACCGAAAAGAATCGGCCCGGATTCATCGGAAATCGCGCCACCCACGCGCCCGCCCCAGCCGCCCGACGGGGCCGATGGGGCCGATGGAGCCGACGGAGCTACCCGCCCACCCCCGTGACCAAGGACCCTCCAGAGGTAGGGACCAAAGGGGGCTTGACGGACCGCAGGGCTGAAAATATCTTTCAAGAGTGACCAATGACGTGAAGGAAATTTTCAGCGGCGACTCCCCGCCCGCTCCCGCGGCCCTCGCCGCCAAGGTCCGGACCCTTGCGCCCTCCATGACCCGCTCCATGCAGCGCGTCGCCGAAGCCGTCGCGGGGGACCCGGCCGGATGCGCCGCCCTCACCGTCACCGGTCTCGCCGAGCTCACCGGCACAAGCGAGGCCACCGTGGTCCGCACCGCCCGGCTCCTGGGCTATCCCGGCTACCGGGACCTGCGCCTGGCGCTCGCCGGGCTCGCCGCGCATCAGGAGTCCGGCCGGGCGCCCGCCGTCACCGCTGACATCGCCGTCGACGACCCGATCGCGGACGTGGTCGCCAAGCTCGCCTACGACGAGCAGCAGACCCTCGCCGACACCGCCGCCGGGCTGGACACCGTGCAGCTCGGGGCCGCCGTCACCGCCGCGTCGACCGCCCGCCGCATCGACATCTACGGCGCCGGGGCCTCCTCCCTCGTCGGCCAGGACCTGGCGCAGAAGCTGCTCCGGATCGGGCTGATCGCGCACGCCCACATGGACCCGCACCTCGCGGTGACCAACGCCGTGCAGCTCCGTTCCGGTGACGTGGCCATCGCCATCACGCACTCCGGGTCGACCAGTGACGTCATCGAACCGCTCCGGGTCGCCTTCGACCACGGGGCGACGACCGTCGCGATCACCGGCCGGCCGGACGGCGCCGTCACGCAGTACGCGGACCATGTGCTGACCACGTCCACCGCCCGCGAGAGCGAGCTGCGGCCGGCCGCCATGTCGAGCCGTACGAGCCAGCTCCTCGTCGTGGACTGCCTGTTCATAGGGGTGGCCCAGCGGACGTACGAGACGGCCGCCCCGGCACTCGCCGCGTCCTACGAGGCGCTCGCCCACCGCCACAACCCCCGCACCCGCTGAACCGTACGAGACCGAGAAAGCAGAGCCGCTCTCCATGACCTCCACCACCGACGCCAACACCGACGCCAACACCGGCGGCTACGGTGAGCTGCGCGCCCAGCTGGCCACTCTCACCACCGAGGCATTCCGACCCGAGCTCGCCGAGATCGACCAGCTCCCCACGCAGGAACTGGCGCGCATCATGAACGGCGAGGACAACAGCGTCCCCGCCGCCGTCGCCGCGCGGCTGCCGGAGATCTCGGCCGCGATCGACGCCACCGCCGAGCGCATGGCACGCGGCGGCCGGCTGATCTACGCGGGCGCGGGCACCGCCGGCCGCCTCGGGGTCCTGGACGCCAGCGAGTGCCCGCCCACCTTCAACACCGACCCGTCCGAGGTCATCGGCCTGATCGCGGGCGGCCCGTCCGCCATGGTCAAGGCCGTCGAAGGTGCCGAGGACAGCAAGGAGCTGGCCGCCGCCGACCTGGACGCGCTGAAGCTGACCGCCGACGACACGGTGGTCGGCATCTCCGCCTCCGGCCGCACCCCGTACGCCATCGGCGCCGTCGAGCACGCCCGCGCCCTGGGCGCCCTGACCATCGGCCTCTCCTGCAACGCGGACTCGGCGCTCGCCGCCGCCGCCGAGCACGGCCTGGAGGTCGTCGTCGGCCCCGAACTGCTCACCGGCTCCACCCGCCTCAAGGCCGGTACGGCGCAGAAGCTCGTCCTCAACATGATCTCGACGATCACGATGATCCGGCTCGGCAAGACGTACGGGAATCTGATGGTCGACGTCCGCGCCTCCAACGAGAAGCTGCGGGCCCGCTCCCGCCGCATCGTCTCGCTGGCCACCGGGGCCTCCGACGCCGAGATCGAGGCCGCGCTCGCCGCCACCGACGGCGAGGTGAAGAACGCGATCCTCACCATCCTCGGCCGGGTCGACGGACCCACCGCCGCCACGCTCCTGACCGACTCCGACGGACACCTCCGCGCCGCCCTCGCGGCCGTACGCACCACCTGACCCACCGGCACCACTCCCGCACCCCCGCACAGCAAGGCACCACGCACATGGCCACAGAAGACAAGAACCGCGCCACTGCCGCCGCGATCCTGCCGCTCGTCGGTGGCGCCGCGAACGTCAGCTCCATCGCCCACTGCATGACCCGGCTCCGCCTCGGTCTGCACGACCGTTCCCTCGTCGACGACGAGGCCCTGAAGGCCGTCCCCGCCGTCATGGGCGTGGTCGATGACGACACGTACCAGATCGTCCTCGGCCCCGGTACGGTCGCCCGCGTCACGCCGGAGTTCGAGAAGCTGGTCGAGGAGGGCCGGGCCGCCGCTCCGGAGCCCGCCCCCGCGACCGGCCCCGTCTCCGCCGACGAACTGGCCGCGCAGGGCGCCGCGATCAAGGCGCAGCAGAAGGCGAAGAACGCCACCCCGTTCAAGCTGTTCCTGCGGAAGATCGCGAACATCTTCGTCCCGCTGATCCCGGCCCTCATCGGCTGCGGCATCATCGCGGGCCTCAACGGCCTGCTGGTCAACCTGGAGTGGCTGCCCTCCGTCACCCCCGCACTCGCCGCGATGGCCTCCGGCTTCATGGCGCTGATCGCGGTGTTCGTCGGCTACAACACGGCGAAGGAGTTCGGCGGTACGCCGATCCTCGGCGGCGCGGTCGCGGCGATCATCGTCTTCCCGGGCGTCGCGAACATCGACGCGTTCGGCCAGACCCTCTCCCCCGGACAGGGCGGTGTGCTCGGCGCGCTGGGCGCGGCGGTGCTCGCGGTGTACGTGGAGAAGTGGTGCCGCCGCTGGGTGCCCGAGGCCCTGGACGTCCTGGTCACCCCGACCCTGACGGTCCTGATCTCCGGCCTGGTGACCATCTTCGGCCTGATGTACGTGGCCGGTGAGGTCTCCTCCGCCATCGGTACGTTCGCCGACTGGCTGCTGTCCAACGGCGGTGCGGGCGCGGGCTTCGTCCTCGGCGGGCTCTTCCTCCCACTGGTGATGCTGGGTCTGCACCAGGCCCTGATCCCGATCCACACCACGCTGATCGAGCAGCAGGGCTACACGGTCCTGCTCCCGATCCTCGCGATGGCCGGCGCGGGCCAGGTCGGCGCGGCGGCGGCCGTCTACTTCCGCCTCCCGCGCAACGAGTCGATCCGCCGCACCATCAAGTCCGCCCTCCCCGCAGGTCTGCTGGGCGTCGGCGAACCCCTGATCTACGGTGTCTCGCTGCCGCTGGGCCGCCCCTTCATCACGGCGTGCGTCGGCGGCGCGTTCGGCGCGGGCTTCGTGGGTCTGTTCAACCAACTCGGCGACACGGTCGGCTCCACGGCCATCGGCCCGTCCGGCTGGGCCCTGTTCCCGCTGCTCGACGGCAACCACGGCCTGGGCTCGACGATCGCCATCTACGCGGGCGGCCTGCTCGTCGGCTATGTCGCCGGGTTCCTCGCCACGTACTTCTTCGGCTTCAGCAAGGACCTGCTGACGGAGTTCAACGTCTCCCAGGAGCCCGCCCCCTCCGCGGTCACCGCCACGGGCGGCCACCCTGCGGCAGCACCGGGATCGGCCCCCGGTTCCGGCCCCGAAACCGGCCCCGGCTCCCCCGCGAAGGAACCTGCGGGGGTCTGACCGCCCTTCGTACGGCAACGGCTACGGCACCGGGTCATGGGCAGCACTGCACATGACCCGGTGCCGTAGCCGTCGGTGGCGCCGTGCGGTTACGGAGTGACGGGGCCCGGGAACTCCGAGGTCGGCAGCGACACAGCGAAGGGCGCGGGGAGCACGAGAGTCTTTCCGAACGGCACCGGGTCGGACCGCTTGTACGTACCGTCCTCGTTCGGCTCGGTGAACAGCGTGGCCATCGGGCCCCGCATGTCGAACCTGTCGATCAGCAGGTACGCCGGAACACCGGCGCGCGCGTAGGCGCGGTACTTCTTCGTCCGGTCCTCCCGCGCGTTCCCCTTGGAGGTGATCTCCACGATGAGCAGGGCTTCCGAGGCGTCGAGCGGGTCGCTGGTCTCCGGGTCTGCCGCCGCGATCAGCTCGGTCGGCATGACCACGAGATCCGGCACATACAACTTGTCGAGCGGGGCGACGTGGACGCCGAGAGTCTGGTAGATGCCCAGTTCCTCCGGAATCCCCCGGTACAGACAACGCTGCACCGCCTCGGCAATGCCGTTGTGGTGTGCATGTGGCGGTGGTACCAAGACGATCTGCCCCTCGTCGATCTCGGCGCGCCATCCCTCGGGCACGTCCAGTTCACGCCATGTCTGCAACAGGTAGTCCCACGCGCGCCCTTCGGATGCCTGGTCGTTCTCGACCAACGCTGCGGTCATCGCGGGTCCCTTCTTCCGTGGCCTTACGGGGGGAGAGTAGATCGAAGATTTCACGGCAGTCCGTCGTTCCCACCAGCGTCCCACGAACGGGTGGCGACCGGCGAGAGGTGCCGTCCCGCAAGGTTCACGCGTCACCGCCCGCATCCCCTCGCGCGGTAATCGCGACGGTGCCCCGGAAACTTATTTCGCCCATGGTGTGTAGGGATTTCATTCACGGGCACCAGATGCATCGGAGGTTGATACATATGGTTCCCCTGCTACTCGTTCTTCTGCTCGCCCTGATCCTTTTCGGTGCCGGTTTCGCACTCAAGGCACTGTGGTGGATCGCCATCATCGTGCTGGCGATATGGCTGATAGGTTTCTTCGTCCGTCCGACCGCGAGCGGCGGCGGGCGCGGCCGGTGGTACCGCTGGTAGCCGCGCCTGACCAGCACGGACAGTCTCGGCGCAGACCTCAGCGCAGATGACGAGTGGGCCCGGACGGATCTCCGTCCGGGCCCACTCGCGTTCCGCGTTCCCCCGGACATAGAAACCGAAGAAATCACGCATGAGGTCCGCAGACCCGGGCACCCGATAAACCGAGAGCCGCTCACCACCATTTCGGTGGGGGCCCTCACGCCGAATTGGACCGTCTGGAAAGGAGCCTTTTCATGAGCGACAACCTGTGGGGTTACCGGCCTTCGAGCGGTCACACCGCCGGAGCGGATCTGACCGGATATACGGTCGAGGCGACCGACGGCAGCATCGGCAAGGTCGACAAGCACTCGGACGATGTCGGCTCGGCCTGTCTCGTGGTCGACACCGGGATATGGATCTTCGGCAAGGAAGTCCTGCTGCCCGCGGGCACGGTCACGCACATAGACACGGAGGACCGGAAGGTCTTCGTGGAGCTGACCAAGGACCAGGTCAAGGACTCACCGGAGTTCGACCGGCACAAGCACATGGGTGACCCCGGCTATCACGCGCAGGTCGGCGGCTACTACGGCGCCTTCCGCATCATGTGATCCCTCGCGCCACCAGGAGGCGGCGGGCCCGACCCTGAAGAAGGGCCGGCCCCGCCGTCCGGCATGTCGGCCTCCCCGGCGCGTCGCCGTCCGGCATGTCGGCTCCCCGCACGTCGACCCCGCCCGCGCCCGCCGCCCGCCCTCGCCGACCGCCCTCGCCGACCGCCCCGTCAGCTGACCAGGTCCGACCAGAAGGGCACGCTCGGCGGAACGTCCGAGGCGTCGCCCTCCGCCGCCTCCCACCCCACGAACTCGCGTTCCACGTAGTCCCGCAGGTCACGCCCGTAGCAAATGGTGTCCGCGCCGTGCACCGACAGGACGGGGTGCCCGAACGTCCCCCGGCCCGGCGGAAGGTACCGGTGCGAGTACACCGGAATCAGCTGCGGGACCGAGGCCAGTTCGTCCCGCGCGACGATCACGGCCAGATCCGTGTCCGACGGCCGGGGCCCCCACGCCTCCCCGGGCCACCACCCGTGCTCGACCGAGAACAGCAGCCCCTCGACCGGCCAGGACAGCCGCCCTCGAATTTCCGCAGGATCACCGTCCCGCCAGTCCACCCAGGGCTGACGCCGGGACGCGCCCTCCTCCGGAGGGGACACGGACCCGACGGGCAGACCGGCGGCGAGGAAGGCGCGGTGGTCGTCGGCGAACTCGATTCCGTACTCCGCCTCGATGCGGCCGAACTCCCCTTCGCTCAGCCCCGGCCGCATCACGCAGTCGCCGATCTCCGCCAGGCGGCGCGCTGCCCGCGCACCCGCCCGCTGTCCCGCACCGGTCATCACCTCAGCAGCCTAACGACCACCGCGCCACCGTCGATCCGTCCTCAACGCGGCAGCTGCCCCTCCCGGTTGATCTCGGTCACCCGGGCCCGCAGGACCGCGCCCGGCGGGGCCGGTTCGACGGCCTCCGGCGGACAGTCCCACTCCGGTCCGCCGCCCGGCGGCCGCAGTTGTACGTACGGCCCGACCCGGCCCATCACCCGGCCGACCCGCCCGTCCCGGACGTCCACCGCGTACGACCCCGGCTCGGGCATACACGCGTCAAGCCCCTCACCCGTCATGACCGCTCTCCTTGTCCGCCAGCACCTGGCACAGCCGCAGCGCGGTGTCGAGGTTGCACCGGCCCAGGT
The DNA here is from genome assembly GCF_001905125.1 of Streptomyces sp. TSRI0281. Lineage (GTDB taxonomy): Bacteria > Actinomycetota > Actinomycetes > Streptomycetales > Streptomycetaceae > Streptomyces. The sequence continues at coordinate 1,102,426 of NZ_LWLE01000001.1, forward strand.
CGACCAGTGGCGCCGGTTCGTTCCCGGCGCACGACACGGGATCGATCCGCAGCGACGGCAGCCTGACACCGACCCCGCCGAGACCGTCCTTCAGCCGCGCCACCACGTCCTCCGCCATCCGCACTCTCTCCGCCGCCGCTTTGCGCCGCTCTGTCGCTTCCATGCTGCACACCTTCCACGCTGAGTGAGGGAAATGCCTACCCAGCGTGTCCAACGCGCAGCTGCCCCGGAAGAGGCGCAGTTCCGGCAAACGCGCATGTGTCACAGCCAGTTGCCATGAGGCCGAGCCATCACCCGGGGAATGCCGTACGAACTGGCCTACGATCCAAAGGTGGCCGACACCATCCCGGCGGCCGCGTCCTGGCCCTGATCGCGCCGGCGGCAAAGGATGACGACGATGAAACCCAGCAGCTCCGACCACGATCTGTCCACGGCGACCTGGCACAAGTCCTCGTACTGCGGGGCAAGCGGTGGGAACTGCCTCGAAGTCGGCGTCTGGCTGCCGTCCCCGCGCGGCGACGGCGAGAACGCCGGCGAGGGCCAGAACGCGAGCCACGGCGAGAACGCGGGCGACGTCGACGGCCCAGACGCCCTCCCCCGCCTCGTCCCCGTACGCGACTCCAAGAGGGCCGACGGCCCGGCGATCCTGTTCCGGGCCGGTGCCTGGGAGCCCTTCCTCGGCGGCCTCAAGCACACCTGACGGCCGGCCCCGGGTGATCTACTCGGTGTGCAGCACCGAGGCGACGGTCGTCCGGGCCGCCGACCGGGCCGGGACCAGGGCGCCGAGCACGGCGATCGCCACACCCGCCAGGAGCATCGCGGCCGGCTGCGGCGCGTGCCACACGTCCTTCATGGACGCGGGGAATCCGACCACCCCGACGTGGTCCACGACCAGGCGGTGCGCCACGATCCCGAGCGGGATGCCGAGCAGCCCGCCGACCCCGCCGCGCCCGGCGACCGAGGTCACCGTCATCATCACCACCTGCCGGGGAGTCATCCCGATCGACTTGAGCATGCCCAGGTCCCGGCGCCGCTCGCGGGTGTTCAGCAGGACGGTGTTGAGGACACCGAGCGACGCGACGAGAGTCAGCAGCACCGTGAACACCGTCGAGAAGGTGACGACGGTGGTGGTGACGCCCTGCTCGCGCCCTCGATCACCCGCCGTCTGGTGGAGCGCTTCGCCCCCGGCGCCCGCGGAACCGGTCCGGGCCCCGCGGCTCCGGCCGTCCACCGGGACCTGGCGGCACTGACGCCACGCGAGCGCGAGGTACTGACGCTCATGGGCCGGGGCCTCTCCCATACGGAACTGGCGCGGGAACTGACGCTGAGTGAGGCGACGGTGAAGACCCACGTCGCCCGGATCTTCGCCAAACTCGCCCTGCGTGACCGGGCCCAGGCCGTCGTCCTCGCCTACGAGACAGGACTCGTCTCGCCGGGGGATCCGCTGACATGACGCGGCCTCCCGAAGCTCAAGCAGCGAGATCCGAGCGCTCTTCACAGTGATGGGGTGGATGGGTCAGTTGTCCCACCCACCCACCCTGCCTGCGAAGTTGACCATTTGTGACCGGTTTGCCACGGACGGTTGTCACGCTCTAGCGTGCGTCACAGACAACGGAAAATGGACGACCCCCGCCGGTGCAACGAACACCGAACGAGGGTCTGGCCCACTAGATCGAAAGAGAGTCGATCCATGGTTGCTGAACAGCTTAGTGCTGCCCCTGCTTCCCCGCACGTAGTGCCGCCCGCCGCACCGCCCGCCGCGCCCCACCCGATGGCGAATCCGGGCTATGGCAAGCGCTCGGCTCCGTACCAACGGCCGCGTACCGAACGGGACTTCGCACACCTCCTCCCCCGTGACGCCGCCATCGCCGCCTACATCGACCGGCTGCCGGACGGCTCCGACATCTCCGTGAAGACGCTGGCCAAGACGCTCCCGTACGGACAGTGCGCCATGCGCACCTCGCTCAACCGGCTCCAGGACGCGGGGCACCTGCGCCGGGGCAGTGAGTGCGTCGCCACCGAGGACGTCCTGCTGTGGGTGACGCGGTCGTTCTTCTCCCGTACCGCACGCGACGACGTCTGGTGGGCGGCGTTCACGCGTGGCGACGTACCGCAGGAGCAGCAACGGCCCACCCGCTCACGGGCGTTCATCCTGCTGGCGGCGCTGGGGCGCACGGTACCCGCGCTGTCCCTGTCCGCCGCCGACTGCGTGAACCTGGAACCGCAGGTCAGCGAGTGGTTCGAGCGGGGCGCCACCGAGGCGGAACTGCTGCACGCCCTCACCTCCGGCCTCCCCAGCCCCGTCCACCACGCCGCGTCCCTGGTCCGCCGCCGCCTCACCGACAAGATGCCGCCCGAGCGGATCACCCCGGTCCACCGCACGGTCCTGCGGAGCCTCGAATGCGGCGAGTGCCGCCGTCCCGGCACCCCCGAAACCCTTCTCGGCGGCCGCTGCAAACCCTGTCGCGGCGCCGCACCCGACAACGACTTCGGCCCGCCCGGGGCCGTACAGGCACCAGGTGTCCGCGACCGCATGAGCGAGGTGCGCGCGGCGGTGGTCCCCCGATCGGAAAGGACATACCGATGACCGTGCAGCTCATCCGCGGCAGAAGCGGGGCACGATGGCAGGGAGGAGGCGACGCCATGACCCCCAGCACAGCCGATCACGCCCAGATGTCCGTCGAGGAGTTCGAGCAGCTCGCCCGCACAGCCCCGGAAACCGTGACGCTCGAATTCATCAATGGAAGGCTGGAGGTCAAGCCCGTGCCCGACGGTGACCACGACGAGATCATCATGTGGGTGGCCGTGCAGTGCATGCGGCACCGGCCGGACCTGCGGCTGTACCGGGAACGTGGACTCCGGGTGGAGGCGTACCGCAACGGCCGGGCTCGCCCCGACGGGACCTTGGCGCGTGCCCGGCGCTTCGCGGGCGACGGTGAGTGGTCAAGTTCCGATGGTGTCCTGATGACCGTCGAGGTCACCTCGTACGACTACGACACCGACCGCCGCGACCGCACCGAGAAGCGCGACGGATACGCGGCAGCCGACATCCCCGTCTATCTCCTCATCGACCGGGACAACGACACCCTCGTCGTCCACAGCGAGCCGGAGAAGGGCCGTTACCGGCAGCAGACCACGTACGGGTACGGCGACACCGTCAACCTCCCCGCACCCGTCGATGTCACCCTGGACACCGAAGAGCTCAAGGACTACGCCCGCTGAACCCGCCCACCGGGGCGGCACCGCACCGCCGACGGATCAAAGGACCCGATGACCGACACCGCCGACACCGCCAGCGCACCCGCCGCCCCCGTACCCGCCCCCGCACCCGCACCCGCACCCGCACCCGCCGCGACCGAGGACGACCACTACGGGGAGATATCCGTCGAACTCACGGGCGAGCACGGCGAGGTGCTCGTCGTGAGCGGCGAGAACATCCCCCGCGTCACCCTCACCCGCGCACCCGGAGCCGGGATCGACGACCACATCGTCATCGGCACCCGCACCCCCGATCACCTCACGCTCACGGTGGACGGCCGCGACGCGACGATCAGGCCCGCCAAGGGCAGGCTCAGCCGCCGCTCCTACCGGGTCGACGTCACGTACGCGGGTACGTCCTACCGGCTGGTGCCCGACTCCATCCCCAGCAGTCGGCTGACCCGCGACGGGAAGCACATCGGTGACTTCTCGTCGGACGGCGACAGGCGGGTCGTCGCCGAGTGGCGGGCGGACGCGGCGGCCTCGATCGAGCCGCTCGACGCGGCGATCGGCTACGCGCTGGCCGCCGCGTTCGGCACGGGCGGCCAGCCGATGTGGATGATGGCGGTCGACGCCATCAGCACGGCACTGCCTTAGGGACGTTGGGCCGTCGAGCTGTTGGCCGTTGGGCCGTCGCGCTGTTGTCGAGTGACAGCCTCCGGCCCGGGCTCCGCCCCCGGCCCGTGCTCCGTCAGCGTGCGTCCGCCGTGAGCTGGGTCGTGGCCAGTTCGCGGTACAGGTCGTCGGATTCCACCAGTTCCTCGTGGGTCCCCGCCGTACGGACACGTCCGTCCTGAAGGACCACGATGCGGTCCGCGTGCACCACGGTGGACAGCCGGTGGGCGATGACGAGGACCGTGGTCTGCTGGGCGAGTTCGAGGATGACGTCGCGCAACCGGTGCTCGTTGACCGCGTCCAGCTGCGAGGTCACCTCGTCCAGCAGGAGCAGCCGCGGCTTGCGCAGCAGGGCGCGGGCGATGGCGATCCGCTGGCGTTCACCACCGGACAGGGTGACGCCCCGGTGGCCGACCGCCGTGTCCAGCCCGTCCGGCAGCCTGCCGACGAGGTCGTCCAGCCGGGTGCGTTCGACCGCCGCGCGCAGTTCGTCCTCCGTGGCACGGGGGGCGGCGAACAGGAGGTTGTCCTTGAGGGTCCCGGCGAGGACCGGGGAGTCCTGTTCCACGTACGCGAGGGAGGCGCGCAGCTCGGCCAGCGGCCAGTCCCGGATGTCCCGGCCGCCGACGGTGATCGTGCCCTCGTCGTGGTCGTAGAAGCGTTCCAGCAGGCCGAACACGGTGGACTTGCCCGCTCCGGAAGGGCCGACCAGCGCGACGAGCCCGCCGGTGGGGACATCGAAGCTGACGCCGTTGTGGGCCGGGGCGCGCTCGTCGCCGTAACCGAAGACGACGTCCCGGAAGGTGACGCCGAGGGGGGTGGGAGGCAGGATGTCCGGCGTGGTGGCGGACGGCGCCGGTTCGCCGGGCAGGGATTCGATCTCGTCGATACGGCGTACGGCGGCGAGGCCGCTCTGGAGGCCGGTCCAGCCCTCCACGAGGCCGCCGATCGGGCCCATCAGATAGAAGAGGTAGAGCAGGAAGGCGATCAGCGAGGAGATCTCCAGCGATCCCGACGCGACGCGGGCCCCTCCGACACCCAGCACCGCCAGGAAGGCCAGCTGGATCGCCATCATCATCGTGACCTCGGAGACCGAGGACCAACGGGCCACCGACACACCCCGGTCGTGGGCGCGGCGCGCGGCGTCGGCGACGAGGGCGCTCTCGCGTTCCTCGGCGCCGCTCGCCTTGACCGTACGGAAGGCCTGGAGCACCCGGTCGAGCGAGGCGCCCATCGCGCCGACGGCCTCCTGGGCCCGGAGCTGGGCACGCTGGATACGGGGCATCAGGAGCGCGGTCATGGCGCCGATGACGACGATGACGAGCAGGGTGACGCCGAGGAGCACCGCATCCATGTACGCCATGAACGCGAGGGTGCCCAGCAGCATCAGCACGCTGTTGACCGACTCGACCACGCTGCTGGACAGCACGGTGCGCAGCAGGGTGGTGTCGCTGGTGACGCGGGACTGGAGGTCGCCGGGGGTCAGACGGTCCACGGCGGGGACCTTCAACCGGAGTATGCGGCCCACCAATTGGTTACGGGCCCGCAGGACGACGCCCTCGCCGGTGCGGGCCATGAGGTAGCGGCCGGTCGCCGACAGACAGGCCCCGGCGAGGACAACGGCGGTGAGGGTGATGAGCGGGGCGGCGGGTGAGCCGCCCTCGGCGAAGGCGTCGACGGCGTACTTCGCCATCAGCGGCATGACGAGCCCCGCCCCGGAACCGGCGAGCGACAGCAGACCGGCCCACAGGAGCATCCGCCAGTGCGGCCGGACCCGTCCCAGGAGGAGGCGCAGGGGGGTGGGCGCGGAGGGGCCGTCCGCACCCACACCCTTGGGTGCGGAGGGGCCGTCCACCGCGCCGTCCGCTTCTACGTCCGCCACGCCTTCCGCTTCGACGTCCGCAGTGCCGCTCCCTCTTCCGTCCGCCGCACCGCCCGCTCGTCCGTCCGCCGCACCGCCCTTCGCGGCAGTCGCCCCGCCTTTCGCGGCAGTCGCCCCGCCTTTCGCCTCGGGCGTCTGCTCGTCCGCCGCCTCTGTCGTCGTACTCATCCGAATCCCCCCTCGCGCACCGAAACCACCATCAGCGGGCGGAAGCCGGCCGTCTCAGCACGCCCGCCCACCGTCCGACCCGCCCCCCTGTACCCAAGCATGCGGCGAGAACAGCGGTACGGTCCGCACCCGGTCGAGGCTCACCGCGCCGGAGAGCACCGCGCCCGGCCCGAAGCGGGCCGCGAACGCCCGAGGGCGGCACCCCCCTTGCAGGGGGTGCCGCCCTCGGTATGTCGGACAGCTCCGATCCACCGGTCTCCCGGAAGGATCAGAAGTCCATGTCACCGCCCGGCATGCCGCCCGGAGCGGCCGCAGAGGCCTTCTCCGGCTTGTCGGCGATGACGGCCTCGGTGGTGAGGAAGAGCGCGGCGATGGACGCGGCGTTCTGCAGAGCGGAGCGCGTGACCTTCGCCGGGTCGAGAATGCCCTCGGCGATCATGTCGACGTACTCGCCGGTCGCGGCGTTGAGGCCGTGACCGATCGGCAGGTTGCGCACCTTCTCCACGACGACGCCACCCTCAAGACCACCGTTGACGGCGATCTGCTTGAGCGGGGCCTCCAGCGCGAGCTTCACGGCGTTGGCGCCCGTGGCCTCGTCGCCGGTCAGGTCGAGCTTCTCGAAGACGGCCGAGGCCTGGAGCAGAGCCACGCCACCACCGGCGACGATGCCCTCCTCGACAGCGGCCTTGGCGTTGCGCACCGCGTCCTCGATGCGGTGCTTGCGCTCCTTGAGCTCGACCTCGGTCGCGGCACCGGCCTTGATGACGGCCACGCCGCCGGCCAGCTTCGCGAGGCGCTCCTGGAGCTTCTCGCGGTCGTAGTCCGAGTCGGAGTTCTCGATCTCGACACGGATCTGGTTGACGCGACCCTGAACCTGGTCGCTGTCACCGGCGCCGTCGACGATCGTGGTCTCGTCCTTGGTGATGACGACCTTGCGGGCACGGCCGAGCAGGTCCAGGCCGGCGTTCTCCAGCTTGAGACCGACCTCCTCGGAGATCACGGTGCCACCGGTGAGGATGGCGATGTCCGCGAGCATGGCCTTGCGGCGGTCGCCGAAGCCCGGAGCCTTGACGGCGACGGACTTGAACGTGCCCTTGATCTTGTTGACGACCAGGGTCGACAGGGCCTCGCCCTCGACGTCCTCAGCGATGATCAGCAGCGGCTTGCCCGACTGCATGACCTTCTCCAGCAGCGGGATCAGGTCCTTGACGCTGGCGATCTTCGAGTTGACGATCAGGATGTACGGGTCGTCGAGCGACGCCTCCATACGCTCCATGTCGGTGGCGAAGTACGCCGAGATGTAGCCCTTGTCGAAGCGCATACCCTCGGTGAGCTCAAGCTCCAGCCCGAAGGTCTGGGACTCCTCGACGGTGATGACGCCTTCCTTGCCGACCTTGTCCATCGCCTCGGCGATCTTGGCGCCGATCTCGGTGTCGGCGGCGGAGATGGAGGCCGTCGAAGCGATCTGCTCCTTGGTCTCCACGTCCTTGGCCTGCTCCAGCAGAGCGGCGGAGACGGCCTCGACGGCCTTCTCGATGCCCCGCTTGAGCGCCATCGGGTTGGCACCGGCGGCAACGTTGCGCAGGCCCTCACGGACGAGCGCCTGAGCGAGAACGGTAGCGGTGGTCGTACCGTCGCCGGCGACGTCGTCCGTCTTCTTGGCGACCTCCTTGACCAGCTCCGCACCGATCTTCTCGTACGGGTCCTCGAGCTCGATCTCCTTGGCGATGGAAACACCATCGTTGGTGATCGTGGGCGCGCCCCACTTCTTCTCGAGGACGACGTTACGGCCCTTGGGGCCGAGGGTGACCTTGACGGCGTCGGCGAGCTGGTTCATCCCGCGCTCGAGACCGCGCCGTGCCTCCTCGTCGAACGCGATGATCTTGGCCATGTGAAGTGGTCCTCCCGGACAGGGGTGGATTTCTCCGGACCGAGTGGCGCCCGCGACGGACGGCCTGCGTGCCCGGTGGTTCCTTGCCCCACCGCGCCTGCGGGCCTCACCGGCCCGGTCCAAGTTTCTGTCACTCTCACCTGGAGAGTGCTAACGCCAATGATTAGCACTCGACCCCTGCGAGTGCAAGCAGGTGTCATGGTTTGTGGACAGTCGCAGGACCACCGCGGGACCGCCACGCGCCGGTCACGGGACAGCGGCGGGACAGTGGCGGGCCAGCGGCGGGACCACCCACCGGGGGCGGCCGGAGCAGTCACCCGGCGCGCGGGCGGCGCACATCGCGGCACCACGCCACGGCACCACACCGCGTCGAATGTCGTGGCACGGCGGATGTCGTGGCGCATGCGGTGGCGGATGCCGTGGCGCATGCGGTGGCGGATGCCGTGGCGCACAGCACCGGCACACACCACCCGGCACGCACGGAGGGCCCGTACCCCATCGGGTACGGGCCCTCCGTGCGTGAGTAGTGTCGTTGGCCGACCGCGCCGAGCTCAGCCGACGGCGAGCTTGACCATGTCCGCCTGCGGCCCCTTCTGGCCCTGCGAGATCTCGAATTCAACTCGCTGACCCTCTTCGAGGGTGCGGTACCCGTCCATCTGGATCGCGCTGTAGTGGACGAAAACATCCGCACCACCGTCGACCGCGATGAAGCCGTACCCCTTCTCCGCGTTGAACCACTTGACGGTGCCCTGAGCCATGCCTAACTCCCCTATAACTGGCCCTTGCACAGGACCGCACTTCGCGGGCCCGGGTCAGAACTCACCCTCCGAAAGGAGAGGGTGCGTGCGCCGTAGCGCGTCGACCGCGGCCGAATGTATCTGCCCAACTGCCCTCTGCAACAGGTCAATCGGACGAGAAATCTGGGCATGGCTGAACACCCGAATATGAGGAATACGTGAGGATCCTGGGCAAGTCGGGCCCGACAAAGGGAACTTACGTCGCAAGGTGCTCAACCACATTGGCTGCTTCTTATCGTGACCGGGCGCATTCTCATATGCGGGCGGCACGGGCAGCGGAGGGCGCTTCCCCAACTCTACCCCGCTCAACCATGCAGAATTGCCCCCTCCGCTTCTCTCGCGGAGGGGGCAATCGGGGTCACGCGGTGAAGTCAGCAGCCTCCGGCCACAGCCGGAATGATCGAAATGCCCGCGCCGTCCGGAGTGGCCGTCTTCAGGCCGCCCTCGAAGCGCACGTCGTCATCGTTGACGTACACGTTGACGAAGCGGCGCAGCTTGCCCTGGTCGTCCAGGACACGGGCGGCGATGCCCGGGTGGTTCTTCTCCAGGGACTCGATGACCTCGGAGAGGTTCGTGCCCTCCGCGGCGACCTCGGCCTGGCCGTCCGTGTAGGTGCGGAGGATGGTGGGGATGCGGACCTTGACGCTCATGGTGGGGTGCCTTCCTTCGGTCTCGGGGTGATCAGAGGGCGGCGAGGCCGGCTTCGCGGAACGCGTCCAGGCTCGGCCGGATGGTCGCGGTCGCCTGCGAGGTCGCGGCCACCGCGTCGAGCGTCTTGAGGCCGTCACCGGTGTTCAGGACGACGGTGGTCAGCGACGGGTCGAGCAGACCGGCCTCGATCAGCTTCTTCGTCACGCCGACGGTCACCCCGCCCGCCGTCTCGGCGAAGATGCCCTCGGTACGGGCCAGCAGCTTGATCGCGTCGACGACCTGCTCGTCGTTGACGTCCTCGACGGCACCGCCGGTGCGGCGGGCGATGTCCAGGACGTACGGGCCGTCGGCCGGGTTGCCGATCGCCAGGGACTTGGCGATCGTGTTCGGCTTCTGGGGCCGCACGACGTCGTGACCGGCCTTGAAGGCGGTGGAGACCGGGGAGCAGCCCTCGGCCTGGGCACCGAAGATCTTGTACGGCTTGTCCTCGACCAGACCGAGCTTGATCAGCTCCTGGAGACCCTTGTCGATCTTCGTGAGCTGCGAGCCGGACGCGATCGGGATGACGATCTGGTCGGGCAGCTGCCAGCCGAGCTGCTCGCAGATCTCGTACGCCAGCGTCTTGGAGCCCTCGCCGTAGTACGGCCGCAGGTTGACGTTGACGAAGCCCCAGCCCTCGCCGAGCGGGTCGCCGATGAGCTCCGAGCAGAAGCGGTTGACGTCGTCGTAGTTGCCCTCGATGCCGACCAGCTCACCGCCGTACACCGCGGCCATGACGACCTTGCCCTGCTCCAGGTCGTGCGGGATGAACACACAGGACCGGAAGCCGGCGCGGGCGGCGGCGGCGCCCACCGCACCGGCGAGGTTGCCGGTGGAGGAGCAGGACAGGGTGGTGAACCCGAAGGCGCGGGCGGCCTCGACGGCGATGGCCACGACGCGGTCCTTGAAGGAGTGCGTCGGGTTGCCGGAGTCGTCCTTGACGTACAGGCCACCGGTGACGCCCAGTTCACGGGCGAGGTTGTCGGCCTTGACCAGCTTGGTGAAGCCGGGGTTGATGTTGGGCTTGTCCGCGACATCGGCGGGGACCGGCAGCAGCGGCGCGTAGCGCCAGATGTTGTTCGGTCCGGCCTCGATGCGCTTCTTCAGCTCGGCCGGGGTGCCGCTCGGCAGGTCGTACGCCACTTCGAGCGGCCCGAAACAGGACGCGCAGGCGAAGAGGGGGCCGAGCTCGAAGCGCTCACCGCACTCGCGGCAGGAAAGCGCGGCGGCGGGGCCGAGATCCACAGCGGAAACAGCGGAATCAGCAGAATCGGTGGATGCGGCAACAGTCTGAACAGCCATGATGGCGGAGGTCCCTTTCTCCTCATCTTCCTTGCGACGCATTTCGCCACAAGACGGAATTGGCACCTTCCCCACCGTGACCTCAACGGTCGGCGGGAGGGTTGCCGGGACTTCAACGGGCCGTTCCCTCAGTCCCTCTGGATGAGCGCTGTGGCACTGGATCTTCGATCCAGGCGTTTATTGGCGGACGGACCCCGACATGCGACGGTCATCCGCGTTGTTCAAGACTGTAACCGAAGCATCGGACCGTTGAGATAGTCGTCCGAACCGCGAGATGGATCACATACAGGGAGTATCGACCGTGCTGGAAGAGGTGGAACGCTGGCTGACCAGGCGTTCCTGGTCAGCCGCCGACCGCCCGCTGGACCGGCTCGTCGCCGCGCGGGCCAGGGATCCACGCCGGGCGAGCGTGAGTGTCGTCCTGCCCGCGCTGAACGAGGAGGCGACGGTCGGCGCGATCGTGTCGACGATCCGGCGCGAGCTGATGGAGCAGGTCCGGCTCGTCGATGAGCTGGTGGTGATCGACTCCGGCTCCACCGACGCCACCGCCGAGGCCGCCCGCCGCGCGGGCGCCCGGGTGGTGCACCGGGACGCGATACTCCCGCGGATACCGGCCCTGCCCGGCAAGGGCGAGGTGCTGTGGCGGTCACTCCTCGTGACGAGCGGTGAGATCGTCTGCTTCATCGACGCCGACCTCAAGGACTTCTCCGCCGACTTCGTCTCCGGCATCGTCGGACCGCTGCTCACCGACCCGTCCGTGCAGTTCGTCAAAGCGATGTACGACCGCCCCCTGGGCGAAACCGCAGGTCAGGGCGGCCGGGTCACGGAGCTGGTGGCGCGCCCCCTGCTCAATCTGCACTGGCCGCAGCTGGCCGGGTTCGTCCAGCCGCTGGGCGGCGAATACGCGGTGCGGCGCTCCCTGCTGGAGCGGCTGCCCTTCCCGGTCGGCTACGGAGTGGAGCTGGGGCTGCTCGTCGACGCCCTGCACACCGTGGGCCTGGACGCGCTGGCGCAGGTCGATGTCGGCGTACGCAAACACCGCCACCAGGACGGTCAGGCGCTGGGCCGGATGGCGGCGGCGATCTACCGCACCGCCCAGCTGCGGCTCTCCCGGGGACATCTGGTGCGGCCCGCGCTCACCCAGTTCGAGCGGGGCGAGAACGGCTTCGTACCGCGCACCCATGCGGTGGACACCGAGGAGCGGCCGCCGATGCGGGAGATCGCGGAGTACACCGAGCGCCGGGCCGCGTGAGGCACCGGGCGGCATGAGGCACCGGGGGGCGTGAGACGGCTGGCGTGCGGCACCGGGCGGCGTGAGGCGGGGACGGTCCGGTACCGGCCCGGCGGCGTGAGGCGGGGACGGTCCGGTACCGGCCGTGTTCGGTGTGGCGTAACCAATCGCGTTTGACGGCTTCCCGAACGGGCTAGGTTCCGCTACATGGTCTCCGAGCACGCTGCCCAGGTTCTCGTCGCGTCCAACCGCGGCCCGGTGTCGTACTCGCTGAGCGAGGACGGCTCGCTCGCGTCGAAACGGGGCGGGGGCGGCCTCGTCTCGGGCCTGAGCGCCGTCGACGACAAGCTGTGGGTGTGCGCGGCCCTGGGCGACGGCGACCGCGAGGCGGTCCGGCGCGGGGTCGGTGAGCCGGGCGTACGGATGCTCGACATCGACGCCGACGTGCACGCCGACGCGTACAACGGGATCGCGAACTCCGTCCTGTGGTTCGTCCACCACCTGCTCTACCAGACACCCGTCGAGCCGGTCTTCGACGCGGAGTTCCGGCGCCAGTGGGCCTCCTACGAGACGTACAACCGGGCCTTCGCCGAGGCGCTCGCCGAGGAGGCGGGGCCGGGTGCGGCCGTCCTGGTGCAGGACTACCACCTCGCGCTGGTCCCCGGTCTGCTCCGGGAACTCCGCCCCGACCTGCGCATCGGCCACTTCTCGCACACCCCGTGGGCGCCCGTGGACTACTTCCGCCTGCTGCCCGACGACATCGGTGAACAGCTGCTGCGCGGCATCCTGGGCGCGGACCGGGCGGCGTTCCTGACCCGGCGCTGGGCGGACGCCTTCATCGGCTGCTGCACGGAGATCCTGGGCGGCACGGGGCGGACCAGGATCGGGGTGCACGGCCTCGGGGCCGACGCGGACTTCCTGCGCCGGCGCTCGCACGAGGCGGACGTGGACGAGCGGATGGCGGCCCTGCGCGAGCAGGTGGGCGAGGGCCGGAAGACCATCGTCCGGGTGGACCGCACCGAGCTGTCCAAGAACATCGTGCGCGGCCTGCACGCGTACCGGGCCCTGCTGGACGCCCACCCCGAGTGGCGCGAGCGCGTCGTGCACATCGCCTTCGCCTACCCCTCCCGGCAGGACCTCGCCGTCTACCGGGACTACACGGCGGCGGTGCAGACCCTGGCCACGGAGATCAACGGGGCGTACGGCACGGAGAGTTGGACGCCGGTCGTCCTCCACGTCAAGGACGACTTCGCGCGCTCCCTGGCCGCGTACCGGCTGGCGGACGTGGCCCTGATCAACCCGATCCGCGACGGGATGAACCTGGTCGCCAAGGAGATCCCGGTCGTCTCCGACCACGGCTGCGCGCTGGTGCTGTCGCGGGAAGCGGGGGCGTACGAGGAGCTGGGCGAGGACGCGATCGTGGTGAACCCGTACGACGTGACCGCGACGGCCGCCGCCCTGCACGAGGCGCTGTCGATGAGCGGGGACGAGCGGTCCGGCCGCACGAAGCGGCTGGCCGAGGCGGCGACCGCGCTGCCGCCCCAGCAGTGGTTCCTGGACCAGTTGGAGGCACTGAGGCAGGGGTGAGGGCTCGCAGGGCGGGGCGGGGGCCGCGCGCGCCGGGGCCGCCCCCGCCGGTGGGAACCTCGGCGGTTACAACTGGCTGTCGGGGTCGCTTCCTTGAGCACCGCCGGGGAGGACGGTGAGGTCGGCGGACTGCTTCTTCCCGGCGTACGGGTCGGGTGCGCCATCCGGGATGCTCTGGATGGCCTGGCCCTGTGCGGTCCCGTTGCCGTTGAACACGAAGTCGGCACGCAGACGCCAGTCACGGCCGTCGGGGTAGATGAACCCGGCCTCGGCAAGCTGCTTCAGAGCACGTGAGACGGTCGGCTGCTTCATCCCGACCTGCTCGGCGAACTTCGCCTGAGTCTCTACGCGGACGAGGCCGTGGTCCTTGCGGTTCTGGAGGGCGCACATCTTGTGGAACAGCTTGTAGGACGCCCCGCTGAGGTCCGCCTCCGCAAGGGCGTCGTGTGCCTCGTATCCCATCGTGGTGTAGCCACCTCCTCTGAACCAGAGTCCGGACGCGGCACCGACCGACGAGTGGACGGTGAGGTCCTGCACCTCTCCCGTCGTGCGGTTGATCGTCTCGATCTTCGTCACTCGTCGGGCCGCACGCACAGATTACCTCCAGGGCTGGGTAGACCCACCCAGCACCGCATAGCCGTCACAGGATTCGCATCATTTTATGCATTTTCGCATCGCGCATCAAGTAATCATGGTTTCTCCATTCATTTTCGTATAGCTAGTTCACATGACTGCAACAAACGGTGGCCATTCGTGCAGGTCAGGGACGCGCCGGGGTCGCTCCGTCTTAATAGGAACATCGGGCGCCCCCTCGACAGCATCGTGTACGCCCTGTTCGCCATCTACGGAGAACACCAGCGGCCTGAACTCGCCGCCCGGTCCTACGCTTACGCGCTGGAGCGCCTGACCGCGCAGCGGATCGTCTGATGCGGCCTGCGACGGCGGCCGAGGCACTGCGTGGACTGATTCGCGTACGCCCGCACGGATGGCTCACCGACCCGCTTCCGACCAGTTCGGCCGCCGCCGCAGACCGTCTGCATACGGCCCTGGCCCACCACGGCTTCCGCCAAGCGTCGGGCGCCCCGTTGCGGGTCCTCAAGGTTCACGCTCACGAAGCGTCTTACAACGGCGAACTCGTCGCGTATGCGCTGGTCGGCCACTGCCCGGCACTTCCGGGGCTGCTGGGCTCGGCGGACGCTTCCCGCTCCCTGCTCATCGACTACATTCCTCACCCGGTCGACTTCACCGCCCCGGCCGCAGTCGCCGAACTGGTCGGTGCAGTCGCGGCCGTCCACGCAGCACCCACCTCGCTCGCTCCCGAACTCAAGGGCGCCTTCGACGCTTTCCGCCTTGACCGTCTCGCCGCCTCGTCGGCGCCCGTGTGGCTTCCGGAACCGGCGCCTCGGGCGGACGTTATTGGATACGTCCGCGACGCGCACGGCGGCGACGCCATCCCGGTCGGGCACCTCGACCTCAAGTCCGAGCACGCCCGGCGCCGCGAGGGTGGCGCCCTGGTGCTCGTCGATCTTGAGACCCTGCGCCCGGACATCACCCCTTTGATCGACCTCGTCACGCTGGGCGCCTTCCTGCGGCAGGCAGGTCGACCGCTGCCCGGCGCGGACGTCCTGGCCCTCTACCGGGACGCTGCCGACCAGCACGGCATCACCTGGACCACGGGCGCCCTGCGGGCAGCTCTGACGGCGTACCAGAGGGCTACCGGACTCGATACGCTCGACGGCCTCACCGACATGCCCCACACCCCACGCCACTCCCCGAAGGCTCTCGCCATGGAACCCACCGCCCCCGCCCTCGCCCTCGTCCGCACCGTCCTTGACACGCTCGAACTCGACGGTCCGCCCAAACATCTGACCGGCCGCAAGGGAGCCGACGCCTGGCGGTATGGCGACTGGGCCATCAAGACGGCGCTCCCCGGAGCCCGCGGCGACCTCGCGCACGAAGCCGCCGCCTACGATCTCCTCCGCCGCCAAGGGCGCCATCCCGGCGTCCGCCACGGACACAGTGAGCTGGGCCGCTGGCTCGCGCTCCCCTGGGTCGAAGGCGCACCGCTGTGGGACCTCTTCGCCCCGGCCCGCGAGGGGAGCGCCACCGAACCGCAGCGCACCCAGATGCGGGAGGCTTCCCGGGCCGCACTCTCAGCCCTCCGGGAATTCCACGCCACCGGATGGATTCACGGCGACATGCAAAGCGAGAACGTGATCATCACCGTTCGGCGCGGCGTCAGCTTCATCGACTACGACCGCGCCCACCACCCCGACCTTCCCCGCACCATGCAGCCATACCGGGGCGGCCTCGTTCACGTCATCGCACCCGAAATCGCCGCCCGGCTTCTCGCCACCAACGAGAGCGAGCACGTCGCCCTCACTCCCCAAGCGGAGCTGTACGCACTCGGCGCCTCCCTCTACTGGGCATGGACCGGAACCCGGATCACCGACTACCGAGGAGACCCCGCCGGCGCACACGCGGAGCTGTACGAGGACATCGCGGCCGGTCGGTGTCGGAACCTCGACCGTGACAGGCCATGGATCGATGCGGAGCTGGAAGGTCTCATTCGCGGAGCAGTCGAACCGAATCCCGTGTATCGCACGTATGGGACGGACGGCGAGCAGACCTGACCGCCCGCACCACGGCACCTCGTCCCGTTCTCCGGGGCCGGCTCCGTCGTGCTGTGCGGGGCCACCCGTCTTTCTGTGAAGGTTCCGTCATACCGACCGAGCGCATCCACAGCTGGTTGATCCGCGACACGGACACCGGAACGAACAGACCGGCACCGGCCGCGCCACCACAAGCGTATGAGTGAACCCGCACGCATCCGGCCGGTCCCCGACGTTCCGGCCCCCGCCGAGGCCGAGGCCCCGCAGTCCCTTACCGCGTCCGGCTGGCCGGACGTCATCAACACGGCGGCCGGGTCGAGTCCGGAGGTCGCCGCGCAAGTCAGGTCATTCGCTCACGACACAGGAACGACGCGAGTAGCTTGGCGGCCTTCGCCAGGAACCGTCATCGCGTCACTCCGAAGAAATAATGCTCAGCGCCGCCCCCAACACCCCCGCCGAATACTGGGACACGTACAAGCCACACCGAGGCGAGGGCCCCCAGCCCCGCCCTGCGGCCGATCGGTTCAACTGGACCGGCCTCGACCACGACGGGCCGGGTGCCGAACTCCTGGGCAGCCCGAAGAGCGCCCTGGACCTGGGGCCGGCGGAAGGCGAGAACGCCGCCTTCCTCGCCCGCGCCGGGGTCGAGGTGACAGCTGTCGACTTCTCGGCCGTACAGGTCGACCGGGCCCCGCGCCTTCTGGGCCGACGAAGCGATCCTGACATTCGTCCACGCCGACGCGTGCGCCTTCCTGGACGACGATCCGCGGGAGTACGAGGCCATCTACTCGACGTGGGGCGCGGTCTGGTTCACCGACCCCGAGGAACTGTTCCCGCGCGTCGCCGCGCGTCTCGCGGCGGGCGGCGTCTTCGGCTTCTCGCACCGCGAGCCGATCACCGGGCAGTACGGGGCCCAGCAGATGGGCGGCAAGTGGCTGGAGGGCCGCGAGACCGACCTGACAGTTCTGCGCTGGCAGTACGATCCCGAGCAGTGGGCGGACATCCTCAAACAGCATGGCTTCACGACCGTCCACACGGAGGTGCTGCCGAACCCGGACCGGGCTGCTCTCGGCACGCTGCTCGTGACCGCGAAAGCCTGACGCCGGCCGGGGACGCCCGGCCGGCGCCCCGCCGCCTACAGCCGTTCGGCCAACGCCGCCAGGAACGCGACCACGGCGGCCGGGCCCGGCACCGACAGGTCGGCCCGCTCGGCCAGTTCGGGAACCTCGGCACTGCCGCTGCACACCAGCAGACCGGGGATGCCGTCCGGCCCCTCGGTGCGCAGCTGCTCCACGGTGGCGAACGCCGCGAGGTCGCCGAGGTCGTCACCCGCGTACAGGACGGACTCGGCGTCCATTTCCCGTACGTACTCCGCCAGCGCGACGCCCTTGTCCATGCCGGGCGGGCGCAACTCCAGTACCAGACGCCCCGGTTCCACGATCAGGCCGTGCCGGGCCGCGAGCTCTCCGAGGGGCCCGCGCAGCGACTCGAAGGCGGCCTGCGGGTCCTCGGCACGGCGGGTGTGGACGGCGAGGGCCTGCCCCTTCTCCTCCACCCAGGTTCCGTGCCAGGCACCGAACTCGTGGAGTACGCCGGGTAGTTCGGCCCGGACCGCGGCGACGCCGGGGTGCGGGGCGGGGGCGTGGACGGTGCCGGTGACGGCGTCCCAGCGCTCGGCGCCGTAGTGGCCGAGGACGACGAGATGATCGAGGCCCGGCACTCCGGCGAAGCCGCCGTGGCGGACCGCGACACCGGCCGGGCGCCCGGTGATCACGGCGACCGAGGCGACCTTCGGAGCGAGTGCGGCGAGCGCGGGAACGGCGTCGGGGTGGGCGCGGGCCTGCTCGGGGTCCGGGACGATGTCGGCGAGCGTGCCGTCGAAGTCGAGAGCGACGACCGCGCGGTCGGGCCGGGCGAGGAGTGCGGCAAGGCCCTCACGACCGGCGGGGGTGCTCGGGGTCGGCAGGAGTTCGGGGTGTCTGCCCATGCTTCGACCCTATAGCGCCCGAAGCCCCCGGGGGCGGGAAAAGCCCCTCCGCCGTGTACGCCCGGCCTGTATGCCCGGCCTGTACGCCGACCCAGCGCCGGCCCCGCGTCGGCCCCCCGCCCGCGTCCGGCGGCACGGGGAAGGGGCAAGGTGCGGGGTGCCGGGTACGGGGAGCAAGAGGCCGGGGAGCAGGGGCCGGGGTGCGGGGGCCGGGTGCGGGGACGTGCCCGTCCGGCGGTGCGGGCCGGGTCTCAGCGGCGGTCCCGCCTCGCGTCCCGTATCCGGCGCAGCCGATTCACCGTGATGGGGTCCTCCGCCAGCGCCCGACGGTCCTCGATCAGCGCGTTCAGCAGCTGGTAGTAGCGCACCGGCGAGATCCCCAGCTCCTCGCGGATCGCCCGCTCCTTCGCCCCGGGGCCCGCCCAGGAGCGCCGCTCCAGGGCCAGCAGCGCGCGGTCCCGGTCGGACAGCGCGTTGTCGGGTCCGTTCTCGGGGGCGGTCATATCGACCAACCTAGCTCCCGCCCCGGACACCGCCACCGGGCCGCTACTCGGCGCTCTCCGCCCGGCCCGCCGCGCCGGCGATCGCGGAGAGGACGCTCCGGGGGTTGCCGTCCGGAGCGACCGCGTCGCCGATGTTCTTCTTGAGGCCCTCGCTGACACCGGCCCAGGACGTCTTGGCGTACGGGTAGAACTGCGAGTTCGGCAGCGCCGCCAGGAAGCCCCGCAGCGGCTTGTGCTCGGCGTCGCCCTCCATCACGGCGGACGCGCTGCCGGTCACCGGCAGCATGTCGTACTCGTCGGCGAAGGCCAGCACGTTCGCGTCCGCGTACGCGTAGTCGAAGAACGTACCGATCTCCCTGCGGTGATCGTTCTGCTTGAAGCCCATCATCCAGTCGGCGACGCCCATCGTGCCCTGCGTCGGACCGTCGATGCCGGGCAGTGGCACCATGCCGACGTCGATGCCCTTCGCCTCGGCCTTCCGCATCAGCGTGGGGTGCCCGTTGAGCATGCCGACCTCGCCCTTGGTGAACGCGGCGAACGCCTTCGCCCGGTCGAGCTTGCCGGGCTCGACGGGGCCGGTGAGCCCCTTGCCGACCAGGTTGTCCTTCAGCCACTGGAGCGTGGCGACGTTCTTGTCGGAGTCGATGTCGTACGAGCCGACGTCGTCCGTGTAGCCGCCACCTCCGCTGAGCAGCCACATCATGGTCTCGGCCTGGGATTCCTCCTGGCCGAGCGGCAGCGCGAACGGGTAGCCGACACCACGCTGCTTGAGCGCGGAGGCGTGGTGCTGGATGTCGGCCCAGGTCTGCGGGGCGTCGAGACCGGCCTGCCGGAAGAGCTTCTTGTTGTAGAAGAGCAGCCGGGTGCTCGCGACGAACGGCAGCCCGTACTGCCGGCCCTGGATCTTGCCCGCGTCGCTCAGCACCGGGAGGAAGTTGGCCTGGGTGCGGATGGCGAGCATCTGGTCGGCGGTGTAGATCTTGCCGGCCTTGGCGTAGTCGGCGTACGCCCCGATCTGGGCGATGTCAGGGGCCTTCCCGGCCTTCACCATCTCGGCGACCTCGCGGTCGACGTCCGTCCACGGGTAGACGCGGACATCGACCTCGATGCCGGGGTGGGCCTTCTCGAAGCCCTCGGCGACACGGTTCCAGTACTTCTCGGAGTTGTTGGCCGCACTGGTGCCGTAGTCGGCGGCGACCAGCTTGAGGGTGACATCCTGTGAGCCGCTGTCACCACCGCAGGCCGACAACGCCGCTGTCATACCGAGTGCGGCCACTACCGCGGTCCAACCCATAAAGCGCCGCTGCACAGCCCCGCCCATCCTCGTCGGTCGCATCGCTCTTGCACGCATCGCTCACGGACCGACGGAGTTCCGCCGCCTTCGCGCCCCGCGGTGGCCGCGCTCCGGCACTCGCGCGGACGTCGTCCGGAAGAACTGCGATTTTCCCCCATCCGCGTCCCAGAGGTCTACACCACCGGCGTATCACTTCGGCAACGTACGCAAAGGGGCAACCCGGGCCGCCGGGTCCGATCATTTTGTATGGATGCGCAACAAACAGCCCTAGTGGACTAGACCTTTTAGGGGTCGGCGGGCGAAACTGTCTCCCGTGAGACATGTCATCGCCCTCGATGTGGGCGGCACAGGAATGAAGGCCGCGCTGGTCGGGACCGACGGCACGCTCCTCCACAAGGCGCGACGGGCCACCGGGCGCGAGCGCGGTCCCGAGGCCGTCGTCGAAACCATCCTCACGTTCGCCGCGGATCTGCGCGCGTACGGCGAGGAGCACTTCGGCGAGAGCGCCGTCGCCGCCGGGGTCGCCGTGCCCGGCATCATCGACGTCGAGAACGGGATCCTGGTCTACGCCTCGAACCTGGGCTGGAGCGACGTACCGCTGCGCGACCTGCTCGGCAAGCGGCTCGGCGGTGTACCCGTCGCGCTCGGCCACGACGTCAGGACCGGCGGTCTCGCCGAGGGGCGGATCGGGGCCGGGCAGGGCGCGGACCGCTTCCTGTTCGTACCGCTGGGCACCGGGATAGCCGGGGCCATCGGGATCGAGGGCTCCATCGAGGCGGGCGCCCACGGTTACGCGGGCGAGATCGGCCACCTCGTGGTCCGGCCG
This sequence comes from Streptomyces sp. TSRI0281, assembly GCF_001905125.1. Taxonomy (GTDB): domain Bacteria; phylum Actinomycetota; class Actinomycetes; order Streptomycetales; family Streptomycetaceae; genus Streptomyces. The sequence continues at coordinate 1,123,069 of NZ_LWLE01000001.1, forward strand.
GACGGCCCGGAGTGCGGCTGCGGCCAGCGCGGCTGCATGGAGACCCTGGCGTCCGCGTCCGCGGTGACCCGGGCCTGGGCCGCCGCCTCATCGAACCCCGAGGCGGACGCGGCGGACTGCGCGAAGGCCGTCGAGGCGGGCGACCCCGCGGCGATCCGGGTCTGGACGGACGCGGTCGACGCGCTCGCCGCCGGACTGGTCACCGCGCTGACCCTGCTGGACCCCCGCATGCTCATCATCGGTGGCGGTCTGGCCGAGGCCGGGGAAACCTTGTTCACACCACTGCGTGCGGCCGTCGAGGAACGCGTCACGTTCCAGAAACTGCCCCGCATCGTCCCGGCGGCCCTCGGGGACACCGCCGGATGCCTGGGCGCAGGGCTGCTCGCCTGGGATCTACTCTCCACGGAGGTATCCGCCTGATGGCCGGACGCGCAGACAGCACCGTTCTCGCAGGGGCCCGGGTGGTACTTCCCACCGGGACCGTCGAGAACGGCCGGGTGATCGTCGAAGGCACCCGGATCTCCGGCAGCTCGCCGGAGGGCGCCCGGACCGTCGACCTCACGGACCACTGGGTGGTCCCGGGCTTCGTCGACATGCACAACCACGGCGGCGGCGGTGCCTCGTTCACCTCCGGCACCGTGGACGAGGTCCTCACGGGCATCCGCACGCACCGCGAGCACGGCACCACCACCCTGGTCGCCTCCACCGTCACCGGCGAGATGGACTTCCTCGCCCAACGGGCCGGAATCCTCTCCGAACTGGTCGAGCAGGGCGACCTGGCCGGGATCCACTTCGAGGGCCCGTTCATCTCCCCGTGCCGCAAGGGCGCGCACAGCGAGAAGCTGCTGCGCGAGCCGGACCCGGCCGAGGTCCGCAAGCTGATGGACGCGGCGCGCGGCACGGCGAAGATGTTCACCCTCGCCACCGAGCTGCCCGGCGGCATCGACTCGGTGCGCCTGCTCGCCGAGCACGGGGTCATCGCCGCGATCGGTCACACCGACGCGACGTACGAGCAGACCGTCGAGGCCATCGACGCGGGCGCCACCGTCGCCACACACCTCTACAACGCGATGCCGCCCCTCGGTCACCGCACCCCCGGTCCGATCGCCGCCCTCCTGGAGGACGAGCGGATCACCGTCGAGCTGATCAACGACGGTACGCATCTGCACCCGGCCGCCCTGCAGCTGGCCTACCACCACGCGGGCGCCGACCGCGTCGCGCTGATCACCGACGCGATGGACGCGGCCGGCTTCGGCGACGGCCAGTACCAACTGGGCCCGCTCGCGGTCGAGGTCAAGGACGGCGTCGCCCGGCTGGTGGAGGGCAACTCGATCGCGGGCTCCACCCTCACCCTGGACACCGCGTTCCGGCGGGCCGTGACCGTCGACCGGATTCCGGTGGACGACGTCGTACGGTCCATCTCCGCCAACCCGGCGCGGCTGCTCGGCGTGGACGACAGGGTCGGCTCGCTGGACCCGGGCAAGGACGCGGACCTGGTGGTCCTGGACGCGGACTTCGCGCTGAAGGGCGTCATGCGCAAGGGCGAATGGATCATCGAGCCGTAGAACGGCACCTGTCGCCCGCCGCCGACGGCGGGCCGAGCACGTAACGAAGAGACGGCGGTTGGCCCCGGGGACTGGGCCGACCGCCGTCTCTTTGGCATGATCGTCAGGGCTTCCGCCGCATCGCGGGTAAGCGCGTTCTATCAAGGCAGCAAAGGGCCGAGGCACCAAAGGATGGGGGGTCGGCGCAGATGATCCTGACCGTCACACTGAACACCGCACTCGATGTGACGTACGCCGTTCCGGCACTCGTCCCGCACAGCAGCCACCGGGTGGGCGAGATATCCGAACGCCCCGGCGGCAAGGGGCTGAACGTGGCCCGGGTGCTCTCCGCGCTCGGCCACGAGACGGTGGTCACCGGGTTCGTGGGCGGCCCCACCGGGGCCGTGCTGCGCGAGCTCCTGGCCGGGCCTTCCGCCGAAGCCGGAGCCGGGCCTTCCGCCGTAACCGCAACCGGTCCTTCCATCGGAGCCGGGCCTTACGCCGAAGCCGGAGCCGCAACCGAGGCCGGAACCGCAGCCATGGCCCCGCCCCCGCGCGACGCCCTGGTCACCGTCGCCGGGAACACCCGTCGCACACTCGCCGTCGTCGACCGCTCGACCGGCGACACCACCCAGTTCAACGAGCCGGGACCGCAGGTGAGCGCCGGTGAGTGGGCCGCCTTCCTCCGGACGTACGAGGACCTGCTCACCGGAGCCGACGCGGTCGCCCTCTGCGGCAGCCTGCCACCCGGTGTCCATGTCGGCGCGTACGCGGAACTGATCCGCCTCGCCCGCACCGCCGAGGTCCCCGTGCTGCTGGACACCAGCGGCGAACCGCTGCGCCGCGGCATCGCGGCCCGCCCCGACCTCGTCAAACCGAACGCCGACGAGCTGGCCCAGCTCACCGGCGCCCGCGAACCGCTGCGCGCCGCCCGGGACGCCCGTCGCCGCGGCGCCCACAGCGTGATCGCCTCACTCGGGGCGGACGGCATGCTCGCCGTCACCCCGGACGGCGTCTGGCGGGCCTCCCCGCCGGCCGCCGTACAGGGCAACCCGACCGGCGCGGGCGATTCGGCGGTGGCCGGACTGCTGTCCGGCCTCGCCGAGGGCCTGAGCTGGCCGGACCGGCTGACCAGGGCGGTGGCACTGTCGACGGCGACCGTGCTGGCCCCGGCGGCCGGGGAGTTCGACGGCCCGGCCTACGCCGGGCTGTTGCCGCGCGTCGGCGTCGAACGCCTCGCGCCCGCGGCCTGAGCCGCGGGCCCGGACGACGCCGCGGACGCGACGCGGGAGTCCAGCACCACTCAGCACAACAGCAAGCAGGGGGCATCATGCCGCTCGTCAGCACCGGTGAACTCGTCTCGGCCGCACAGGCCGAGGGCCGCGGGATCGCCGCCTTCAACGTCATCACGCTGGAGCACGCCGAGGCCATCGCGATGGGGGCGGAGCGCGCCGGAGCGCCCGCGATCCTCCAGATCTCCGAGAACGCCGTCAAGTTCCACGGCGGGCTGCTCTCCGCCGTCGCCGCCGCGACCGCCGCCGTCGCCCGCGCCTCGACCGCACCGCTCGCCCTCCACCTCGATCACGTCGAGTCCGTCGAGCTGCTGCACCGGGCGCACGGGGAGGGCTTCGGTTCGGTGATGTTCGACGCCTCCAAGCTCCCGTACGACGAGAACGTGAAGACCACCGCGGAGGCCGTCCGCTGGGGCCACGAGCGCGGTCTGTGGATCGAGGCGGAGCTGGGCAAGGTCGGCGGCAAGGAGGGTGAGGCGCCGCTGGACGCCCACGCCCCCGGCGTCCGCACCGACCCGGCCGAGGCCGCCGCGTATGTCTCCGGCACCGGGGTGGACGCCCTGGCCGTCGCGGTCGGCTCCTCGCACGCGATGACCGAGCGCACCGCCGCCCTGGACCACACCCTGATCACCCGGCTGCGCGACGCGGTCCCGGTCCCCCTGGTGCTGCACGGCTCCAGCGGCGTCCCCGACGCGGAGATCCGGCAGGCGGTGACCTCGGGCATGGTCAAGATCAACGTGGGCACGGCCCTGAACACCGCGTTCACCGGCGCGGTACGGGCGCACCTGGCCGAACATCCGACGGGCGTGGACCCGCGCAAATACCTCGTCCCGGCACGCGAGGCGATGGCCGGAACGGTGGCGGGTTTCATGTCGATCATCAACTGAAAACATGGGTGCGGGGCAACCACGCCGCATATAACATTTAGAGCATACGTTCGATTCGATCGAGAAGGCAGTTGACCTCGGTGAAGAAGAAGATCGCAGCAGTGGGCACAACGGCAGCTGCCCTGCTACTGGTGGGTACGGTTTCCAGCCCGGCCGGCGCGGCTGCTTCAGCAGTCGCGCGCGGCTGCAAAACAGGCGGCGCAATCGGCGGTGCGACCATCACGGACTGGAACGGCCCTCAATCCGAGATAAAAATCAGACTCCAGGTCAGCGACACCCGGGCTGATGGACATCACGTGAGAGTCCGATTCATCTCGAAGACCAGCGCCGGGGCAACGAAGTACTGGACCTGGCGGAAAAATTACGACGGTAATGGCAGCGTCTCCATTTGGAACACCACGGCCGAAGACAGTGCGGGGATTGCCGCCGTGGGAGCGCAGGCCGGCGTATTCGAGGGTGACGACCAAATCGACCTCTGCACTGCCTGGACTCCCCTCGCGGGTTGAGAGGCCGCGAAATCACACATCGGTCCGCCGCCACCGCAGCTCGATGCGGTGGCGGCGGACCATTTTCTGTGTGCTCCGCGTCAGCCCTTGTGCCCCGAAGCCGGCGAGAGCTGGTCCAGGTTGGCATCACGCTGATCGCCCGTCTCGCAGGACAGACAGCTTCAGAGTGTCGGACCCCTTGTGGAACTGGACGTAGGCGTACGCGTTCGTCCAGCCCTTCTCCGGATCGCCCTCCGCAGCGTTCGCGAAGTTCTTCATCTGGTGAGGGAGCGCGGTGCCTCGGTACTGACGGTAAGAGTCATCCTGGCGTCCTTGAGGGACCCCGTACGTCACCGAACAGGGTGTACGGGCCGGACGTCGGCACATCGACCGTCCAGGTCGCCGACCGGCCGACCTCATTGAGGTTGATGTGGTTCCGTTCGCACCCTTGGCACCCTTGACCGTGCTGTCCGGAGAAGCCGAGCAGCCCGGCGTCAGAGTTGCCGCGTCCTGCTTCGGCAGTTCAGCGGGCGCCTCCGGCTCCTTGGACTTCTCGGCCTTCGGGGACTCCTCGACCTCACCGGCGGGCCCCTGCCTCGCCCCGGCCCGCGAGGCGATGGCCAAGACGGTGACGGGCTTCCTGCGCCTGACGGGCTGACGCCCCCGGACCGCTGCCGCAGGCGGAAGACGGGCTGGGCGCACACGCAACGGCGCCGCCCTCGGCGCCTGTGTCACAGCGGGGACGACCCGCTGTGACACAGGCGCCGAGGGCGGCGCCGCCGAACGCTCAGGGTTCAGCCCTTGGGCGGGGTGACCTCGACCCAGTCGAGGATCACGTTGCACTGGTTGCCGTCCTCGCACGAGATCTTGATCTCGTTCTCGCCCTTCTGGAGGCTGACCGGCGCCCAGGTGGTCTGCCAGTTCTTCTCCCAGTCCGGGTCGGAGGACTTGACGAAGTTCTTCAGCCCGATCGGCTGGGAGTTCGCCTTGCCGTTGACCGTGAGGGTCGCGAAGGCGTCCACCGCCGGAATCGCGTAGCGCACGGTCAGGGCGTACTCACCGGAATCCGGCATGTTCGCCTTCCAGGTCGCCGAGGCGCCGACCTGGTTGAAGCCCGTGATGTACGTGCCCCCGGCGCCCTGTGCGCCCTTGACCGTCTTCTCGGTCACGGCCGAACCGCCGAGCGTCAGCGTCGCCGCGTCCTGCTTCGGCAGTTCGGCCGACTCCTCCGGATCCTTGGAATTCTCGGTCTTCGGAGATTCCTTGACCTCACCGGCGGGACCGGCCGACGATCCGGCCTCGCTCTTCTTCTTGTCACCGTTGTCGCCCGTCGTCAGGGCGACGCCGATACCGATGAGCACGACCGCGACCACGGCGACCGCCACGATCAGCAGGGCCTTGGTGTTGGGGCCGCCGCGGCCCGGACCGCCGTCCCTGCCGCCCTGGCGCGGGACCTGGGAGGTGGGCGCGCCACCGGGGTAGGTCTCGGGGGCCGCGTACTGCGCGTTCGGCTGGCCGTACTGCGGCGGGGCCTGCTGGCCGTACGCCTGCTGCTGATGCGGAACCTGCTGCCCGTACTGGCGCTCGCCGACGGTCCGCACCTGGTTGTACGAGGTTCTGGGCACGCCGGGCTGCGCGGCCGGGCCGGGGTAGCCGTAGCCGCCCTGACCGGGCGGCTGGGCTCCCGCCGCTTGTCCGTCCGCGTACAGGTAGCCGAACGGATCGTCGTCCTCGGGCTTGCTCGCGCCGTTGTTTCCGGCCGTCATCCCTGGGTCACTCCTCACCATGTCGCCAGCCGTCGCCGACCGGCCGAGCCTACCTCGAACGGAGCACTCGCCGAATTTGCCGTCACCCCACCCGTGCGGTCCCGCGGACCGGTACGGGGCACGGGAGGGACCGTGCCGTGAACGTCAGCCTGCCCTGCGGTGAACCTTCGACCGGGACCGCTTTTCCACGTACATCCGCTGGTCGGCGGAGCGCAGGACCTCTTCCGCCGTCATGCCGCACTCGGCCCATCCGATGCCGAAGCTCGCCCCGACCCGGACCGCCCTGCCATCCACCCGAATGGGCGGAATGATGGCATTTCGTAGACGTACGGCCAGGTCAGCGGCGTCCGCGGCACCCAGCCCGTCCGCGAGCACGACGAATTCGTCACCCCCGAGCCGCGCGACGGTGTCCCCGTCACGCACACAGGTGGTGAGCCGCCGGGCGACCTCGATCAGTACGGCGTCCCCTGTGTGATGCCCGAAACGGTCATTGATGGACTTGAAGCCGTCCAGGTCACAGAAGAGGACAGCGAGCCCCTTCACCCCGTCGTCCTTGTCCGCGTCCGGTGCCGCCGTGTGCACATGGTGGTCGTACGGGCCGCCGCCCGGCACCGGGTCCGTCTCGTAGCCGTCGGGCTGGAAGCCGTGCGTACGGGAGGTCTCGACATCGCCGTACGCCGCGTCCAGCGCCTCGATCGCCGTGGTGGCGGTGGAGTGCGGGCGCTCGCAGATCCGGGCGCTGAGCCGGGACTTGAGCTCGGCGCTGTTGGGCAGCCCGGTCAGGGCGTCGTGCGAGGCGCGGTGCGCGAGGTTCAGCTCGTGGCGCTTGCGCTCCTCTATGTCCTCGACATGGGTGAGCAGGAAGCGCGGGCCGTCCGCGGTGTCGGCCACGACGGAGTTACGCAGCGAGACCCAGAGGTACGTGCCGTCCCGGCGCCCCAGCCGCAGCTCGGCCCGGCCACCCTCGGCCGACGTACGCAGCAGGGTGCCGATGTCCTCGGGGTGGACCAGGTCGGCGAAGGAGTAGCGGCGCAGTACGGAGGCGGGGCGGCCCAGCAGCCGGCACAGGGCGTCGTTGGTGCGCAGCAGCCGGCCGTGCTGGTCCCCGCCCATCTCGGCGATGGCCATCCCGCTGGGGGCGTATTCGAACGCCTGGCGGAAGGACTCCTCGCTGGCCCGCAGCGCCTGCTGTTCCCGTTCGAGCCTGACCAGTGCGCGCTGCATATTTGCTCTGAGGCGAGCGTTACTGATCGCAATCGCCGCCTGTGATGCGTACATCTGGAGGGCTTCGCGCCCCCACGCGCCGGGGCGGCGACCGTTGCGGGGGCGGTCGACGGAGAGAACGCCCAGAAGATCCTGCCCACCGCCGGACGCGTACATCGGGGCGTAGAGCCGGTCCAGGGGATGCCACTCGTCCTCGAACCGGGGTTCGGGCCCCTCGGTGTGCCACTGCGGTACGTCGTCGTCGAGGAGGACCCAGCCCTCGGTGTGCGGTATGAACCGGAGCTCGTCCCAGGCTTCGCCCATGGTCAGCCTGCGCTCCCACGAGGAACGGGAGCCGACACGTCCGGTGATCAGGGCTTCGGCCGCGGAATTGCCCGCGAAGGCGGCGATGACGAGGTCACCATCGGGCCGGACGAGGTTCACACAGCCCAGTTCGTAGCCGAGACCGGCGACGATGCCGTCGGCCACTGTCTGCAGCGTGTCCGCCAGACTCCGCGCCGTATTGAGATCAGCGACGGCCTGGTGCAGCTGCCGCATGGTCGCAAGACGAACGTACGGTTCCGACTCGGCCTCCATTGCTCGCACTCCCCGAGACCTCGACAGCAACTCCAGGTTTCATATCGACGTACTTCTTGCAGTGTCACGCTCACTGAATCACAGTGAGCTGTGCACCCGGTACACAGGGTCAACAAATACTGCGCTCTGTGACTCAAGTCACAACAGGCGGTGAAGGGTTGCCAGTGACTCTTCGAAGTCGCCCATCGTTTTCCTGAACGCAAATCCTTACGTTGCAGCGGCCCCCGCCACGCCGTGGAGCCCCCCGTGGTTCCGGAGTCCTAGGACCTGGCTGGTCCCCTGGCCCGATGCGGTCGCCCGGCGCTCGCGGCTAGCGTGCCCCGTGTGTTGCAGACAAAGCCCCCCGCCCCGAGCCCCGAGCCCGTCCCCCATGCTGAGGGGGTGAGCAACGACGAGTTCCGTGCCGCCCTCGCGCGGCTGGCCGCAGGAGTGGTGCTGGTCACCGCGCAGGAGCCACCGCTCGACGAGCACGGCCGGGGCGAGGACGTCGGAATGACGGCGACCGCCTTCATGTCCGTGTCCCTGGACCCGCCCCTGGTGCTGGTGAGCCTGCGCAACGACTCCCGGATGGACGACCTGCTGTCGGAGCAGCCGCTGTGGGCGGTCTCCGTACTGGCGGGGAGCCAGCGGCACATCGCGGGCCGGTTCGCCATGAAGGGCCGGATCAGCGACCGGCTGCTCTTCGAGGACATCCCCTACATCAGGGGAGAGGTGACGAACGCGCCGCTGGTCGGCGGAGCGCTCGCGACACTGGAATGCCGTACGGAACAGCGCGTCCCGGCCGGTGACCACACGCTGGTGATCGGGCGGGTACTGACGGCGGCCCTGCCGAGCGTGGACGGCGACCCGCTGGCGTACTTCAAGGGGCGCTACCGCCAGCTGGACTGACGCCCACCGGGACCGGCGCGCAGGGCAGCGCGTCGGAGGCCCCGCCACCGGGCCCCGCTACCAGTCGCGGCCCGACCGGCCGCGCTTCGTGTCGCCGCGCTGCTTCTTCTCCCGCAGCCTGCGCTCGTTGATCCCGCGCGGGATCCGGCTCTTGCGGCGCGCCTTGGGCGGTGGCGCCGTGGCCTCGGCCAGCAGCGAGGCGAGCCGGACGGCGGCCGTCTCGCGGTTGCGCCACTGGGAACGGTGCTCGGAGGCCCGTACCGCCACCACGCCGTTGACCAGCCGGCCCGCCAGCCGCTCCAGCGCCCGCGCCTTCCACACCTCGGGGAGCGACTCGGTCGCCGCCACGTCGAAGCGCAGCTCCACCTGGGAGTCGCTGGTGTTGACGTGCTGTCCCCCAGGTCCGGAGGACCGCGAGAAACGCCACATGAGCTCGGCCTCCGGCAGGGAGACCGAACCGCGGATGACATAGGGCCCGGACATGACACCCATGTTCCCTGCCCCACGGGCCGTCCGTCACCTTCTTTTGCCACACCCGTCCGGCACATCGGGCCAGAAGTTCGGCAAAGAAAGTAAAGCGACCAGGAACCTCGTGGTCCATTGCCTGCGTTATGACGGGTGACGGTAGCTTTCGTGATGACACGAAGCCCGTACACGACGAAGGAAAGGGACTTCCCATGGCTGTAAGCCTGTCCAAGGGCGGCAACGTCTCGCTCACCAAGGAGGCACCGGGCCTGACCGCCGTTACGGTCGGCCTCGGCTGGGACGTCCGCACCACCACCGGCACCGACTTCGACCTCGACGCCTCGGCGATCGCGGTCAACCCGGCGGGGAAGGTCGTCTCCGACGGCCACTTCGTCTTCTTCAACAACAAGTCGACGCCGGACCAGACCATCGTCCACACCGGTGACAACGTCACGGGCCAGGGCGAGGGCGACGACGAGCAGATCAACGTCAACCTGGCGGGTCTGCCGGCCGACGTGGACAAGATCGTCTTCCCGGTCTCCATCTACGACGCCGAGAACCGCAACCAGAACTTCGGCCAGGTCCGCAACGCGTTCATTCGCATCATCAACCAGGCCGGCGGCACCGAGCTCGCCCGCTACGACCTGAGCGAGGACGCCGCCACCGAGACCGCCATGGTCTTCGGCGAGCTCTACCGCAACGGTGCCGAGTGGAAGTTCCGCGCGGTCGGCCAGGGCTACGCGAGCGGGCTGGCCGGTATCGCCAAGGACTTCGGCGTCAACCTCTGACGCGCTCCTGACTGTTCCACGGGAGCCCCCGGCCGTACCCGGCCGGGGGCTCCCGTGCGTCGCGGGCGGTTCGTGCCGCGCTTCCGGTACGCCCGTGCGTCGCGGGCCGGGAACGCCGCGCCTCCCGAAGTTCCCGCGCCTCCCGGAGTTCCCGCGCGTCGTGGAACTCCCGCGCGTCGTGGAACTCCCGTACGTCCCGAAGTTCCCGTACGTCGCGGACGGCGGCGGCATGGGTGCATACCTCAAGGGGCCCGGTACGCCCCCGCGTAGGGTGCGCCGCATGATCATCGAACCGCTGGGCCTCGACACGGTGACCCACGACATCCCCGGTCCGCTGCTCACCGAACTCGCCGCGCTCTACGCCTCCAACCAGGCGTTCCATCAGCTCAGCGGCGACTTCCCGGACCCGGACGACGTCCGCCCCGAGCAGGTCGCCGCCGCACTCGCCGACGATCTGGCCCACCCGGACGCCGAGGTGCTGCTCGCCCGTTCGCACGGCGCGCTCGTCGGCGTCGCCGTGACGCTCGCCCAACATCCGGACCCGGCCGATCCCGACCCCTGGATCGGCCTCCTGATGGTCGACGCCGGGCGGCAGCGCTCCGGGTACGGGCGGCAGTTGGCCGGGTTCGTCGCCGAGCGGTTCCGGGCGGCGGGACGGGACGGCCTACGGATCGCGGTCCTGGAGAACAACCCTCGCGCGCTCGCCTTCTGGACCTCACTCGGTTACGAAGTCATCGGCCATCGGCCGGACCGTCAACTGGGCCGCCCCTGCGCGGTGCTGCGCACCTCACTGCACCCCCTCAAGTCCGCCGAATAACGGACACACATGGACTCCAGTCGGACAAGAACTGGTCAAAAACTTGTGAGGCAATTGTCGGCACACCGTCAAAGACGGTCATTCGGTGGCACGCTCTCCGCTCGTAGTCCCCCCACAGGACGACCTACGGAGAACTCAGATGACCCTCCACATGAACACCCGTCGTGCCGCGACCCTGGCAGCAGTGGCCGCCATGGTGGTCGCGGGCGTGCAGGCCGGTTCGGCCGGCGCCGCCCCCAAGGCCGCGGACAACGGAGACTCCTCGTCCCGCACCGCCTCCGCCTCCGCGCTCGGTGTGAACACCGCGTCGCAGCGCGGCACGGCCATCAAGTCCGCCCAGGCGGACGCGGCTTCGGCGGCCGACTCCCTCGGGCTCGGCAGCCAGGAGAAACTGATCGTCCGTGATGTGATCAAGGACGCCAGTGGCACGGTGCACACCCGCTACGAGCGCACCTACGCCGGACTGCCGGTCCTCGGCGGCGACCTCGTCACCCACATCGCGGGCAACGGCAAGCTCAAGAGCGTCGACAAGGCGACCAAGGCCCCGATATCGGTGCCGTCGACCACGCCGAAGGTGAAGAGCGCCGCCGCCGCGCGCAAGGTGATCTTCGCGGGCAGCGGCAAGCCCGTCCTCGCGTTCGAGACCGTGAAGACCGGGGTGCAGAAGGACGGCACGCCCAGCAAGCTGCACATCATCACGGACGCCGTCACCGGCAAGAAGCTGCATTCCTTCGAGGCCATCGAGACCGGCACCGGCAACAGCCAGTACAGCGGCGAGGTCGAGGTGTCCACGACGCAGGGCGGCTCGGGCTTCGAGCTGACCGACGGCGAGCGCGGCGGCCACAAGACGTACGACCTCAACCAGGGCGAGAGCGGCACCGGCGACCTCGTCACGGACGACGACGACACCTGGGGCGACGGCACCGGCAACGACCGCCAGACCGCTGCGGTCGACGCCCACTACGGCGCCGCGAAGACCTGGGACTTCTACAAGTCCGCGCTCGGCCGGGACGGCATCGCGGGCGACGGCAAGGCCGCGTACTCCCGCGTCCACTACGGCGACGCGTACGTCAACGCGTTCTGGGACGACAGCTGCTTCTGCATGACGTACGGCGACGGGGCCGACAACAAGAGCGCCCTCACCGCCCTCGACGTCGCCGGTCACGAGATGAGCCACGGTCTGACCGCGGCCACCGCCAACCTCGACTACGTCGGCGAGTCCGGCGGTCTCAACGAGGCGACCAGCGACATCCTCGGCACCTCGGTGGAGTTCTTCGCCGACAACGCCACGGACGTCGGGGACTACCTCATCGGCGAGGCGATCGACATCAACGGCGACGGCACCCCGCTGCGCTACATGGACAAGCCCAGCAAGGACGGCGGCTCGGCGGACTCCTGGGACTCCAGCGTCGGCGACCTGGACGTGCACTACTCGTCCGGCGTCGCGAACCACTTCTTCTACCTGCTGTCCGAGGGCAGCGGCGCCAAGACCATCAACGGGGTCGACTACGACTCCCCGACCTCCGACGGCTCGACGGTCACCGGCATCGGACGCGAGAAGGCCTACCAGATCTGGTACAAGGCCCTCTCCGTCTACATGACGTCCTCCACCGACTACGCGGGCGCGCGCGTCGCGACCGAGAAGGCGGCGACCGACCTGTTCGGCGCGGACAGCCCCGAGCTCAAGGCCGTGGGCGACGCCTGGACCGGCGTCAACGTGAAGTGAACCCGTGCATGATGCAGTGCAGTGGTGAAGTAGTGCGGTGACGTAGTCACCAGCTGTTCCGCGGCTGGTGAGTGCGGTGACGTGTGGTGGGAGCCGGTCAGCCCTCGGGCGGCCGGCTCTCGCCGTACAGCCAGGTGTCCCACAGCTCCGTCAGGTCCTGCCCGCTCTCCTCCTCCACGTACGCGATGAAGTCCTCGGTCGACGCGTTGCCGTGCCGGTGGGCCTTCGGCCATCCGGCGATCAGGTCGAAGAACGCCTCGTCGTCGTCCATGGCCAGCCGGATCTCATGGATGACCATCGCCCCGCGCCCGTACACCGGCGGCTCGGAGATGTCGGCGGCCGACGGCGGTTTCGCGGGCGGGAAGGCCCAGTTCTCGTCGTCGTCGAACGCCTCGTCGAAGCTGTCCTGGGCCGGGGTGTCCTCGAAGTCCTCGCTCCAGATCCACTCCGCGTACGTCGCGAAACCCTCGTTCAGCCACATGTCCTGCCAGGTGGCGGGCGTGACAGAGTTCCCGAACCACTGGTGGGCCAGCTCGTGGACGAGGAGCCCGGTGTCGGGCGGGCCAGGGAAGAACGGCCGGTTCTGGGTCTCCAGGGCGTACCCGGCATCGTCCTCGCGGTCGATGATCACGCCGGTGGAGGTGAACGGGTACGGGCCGAAGTTCTCCGCCGCCCACTCCATGACCTCCGGGAGCCGGCCGAGCGCCGGGGCACTCTCCTCCGCCACCTCCGGGTCCACGGCCGTGAACACCTCGATGCCGTCCGGGGTGACCGACTCCTTCGTCTCGAACTTCCCGATGGCGACGGTGGCGAGGTAGCTCGCCATGGGTTCCGGCGTGTGCCAGCTGAACGTGGTGCGGTCCCCCTCCGTACGGCGGGCGGCCGGCTCTCCGTTGGAGACGGCCGTCAGCCCCTTCGGCACGGTGACCTCGATGTCGTACGTGGCCTTGTCGCTCGGGTGGTGGTTGCCGGGGAACCAGGCCATGGAGCCGGTCGGTTCGCCGAGGGCCAGCGAGCCGTCCGCGGTCCGCAGCCAGCCCTCCTCCGACTCGTCGGCGTCGGTGATGGTCTGCGGGGAGCCGGAGTAGCGGACGACCGTACGGAACGTCCTGCCCTTGCGCAGCCGGTCCTCGACGTCCGCGTCCGGGCGCAGGGTCAGTTCCTTGCCCGCCCGGTTGACGGCGGCCGGGCGGCCCTCGACGGTGGCGCTCTCGACGTCGAGCCCGGCGAGGTCCAGGTGGAAGGCGCTGAGGTCCTGGGTGGCGCGGGCGGTGATCTCCGCCGTGCCCCGCAGCCGGTGTGCGGTGGGGTCGACATCGAGGGTCAGACCGTAGTGCGTGACGTCGTAGCCGCCGTTGCCCAGCTTGGGGAAGTACGGGTCGCGCAGCCCGGCCGCACCGGGTGTGCCCGTCACCCCGCCCGTGCAGGCGGAGACGGAGCCGAGAACGGCGAGCGCGAGCAGCAGGGCGGCCGCAGGCGTCGTGCGCCGTATCGGAGTGTGCCCCGTCGGGGCTCGCCGTATCGGGGTTCGTTGATCCACACCGATGATCCTATGTGCGGAATGTCGGAGTCGGCAGGTGGTCGTCGGAGTCGGCGGGTGGTCGTCGGCGGCGGCGGGGTGAGCGGGGTGATCAGAGGACGGCGATACCCAGGGGACGTTCGCCCGCGTCGATCCGCACCGGTGCGCTGTACCCGTCCCCGTCCCCGTCCCCGTCGTCGTCGTGGAGGTCGACCACCGTGATGCCGTTCCAGTAGCCGTCGCGGGTGAAGCCCCCCGTGACGTACGCGGTACGGCCGTCCTCGGACACCGCCACCTCCTCGTGCGGGCCCTCCAGGGGGACGACGCGCTCCTTGCCGTCCGGGCTGCGGACGGTGAGGGAGGGGTCCTCGTCGTCCGCGGCGATCGGGCCGGTTCCGACGACGAGGAGGGTGCCGTCAGGGGCGAGGGCCGCTCCGTGCTGGTGCGTGTCGGCGGTCATCCTCTCGATCGTCACCTTGCCGGTGCGCGGGTCCAGGACCGCGAGCCGTTCGCCCTCGAACGGCAGGAGCAGCTTTCCGTCCGCCGGGCGTACGACGGCGTAGTGCGGCTTCAGCCAGGAGCCGAGACCGCCCTCGGTGCCGTACGGGGCGACTTCCCTGCGCCGCGGTTCCAGCGTCGTCGTGTCCACCACCGTCACGTCGAAGGAGTCGTGGCCGGTGGCGTACACCTCGCCGCCGTCGGGCGAGACGTCCACGTCGAAGGGGCGGCGGCCGACCGGAACGGTGTCGGTCACCTCACGGGTCGCTGTGTCGATGACCTCCAGCGTCCCGTTGCCGCCGGGGACGTTGACGCCGACGTAGACGTGCCTGCCGTCGGGGGCGAGGGCGATGCCCATCCCGCCGCCCCGGTACTCGCCGGTCGTGACCGGGCCGCTCTCCGTCTCGTACGGGACGAGTGCCTGCCGGGTCCGGGTCGCGGTGTCGATGACGGCGACCCCTTCCGCGGTCGCCACCCAGGCCCGCCCGTCCTTGCCGACGACGAGCCCGTAGGGGGCGGTGCCCGCCTTCACCGTGGCGATGGGACCGCGGCCCTTGCCGGGCCTCGGGTCGACAAAGGTCACGGTGTCGCTGCCGAAGTCGGCGACGAGAAGGGTGCCCCGGGGGGTGGTGACGGCGGGCCTCTGGTCCGCCGGGCCGCTGCGGGCGGCACGGGGCTCCTCCGGGGCGCCCGGGGCGGTGCCGTCCGCCGTCGGACCAGCAGCGTCCGTCGTGCTGTCCGTCGCGCATCCGGCGAGTACGGCAGCCGCGGCGAGGGCCAGGACCACCCGGCGTGCGGTAGTGGCCCCCAGTACCGCCCGGCGTGCGCCGGCCCGGCGCCCGGTCGTCGTCATCGGTCGTCCCGGAGCAGTGCCACGATCTCCGCGAAGCCGCGCCGTTCGGCGTGGGCCAGGGCCGTGACCCCGTCGCCGTCCGGCAGACCGGGCGTCGCCCCGGCCGCGAGGAGCACCTCCACGATCTCCTGGTGCGCCCGGCCGCCGTCGCCGAGGATCACGGCTTCCAGCAGGGCGGTCCAGCCGAGCCGGTTGACGTGGTCGACGTCGATGTCCGTGACCCGGAGCACCTCCCGTACGTACGCGACATGGCCGCGCTCGGCGGCGGGGATGAGCGAGATGCCGCCGAACCGGTTGCGGAGCGTCAGATCCGGACCGGCCGGAAGCAGGACGTGCAGCATCGCGACGCTTCCGGTCACGCCGGTGGCGAGCCAGGGGCTGTCCTCGCGCCGGTCCTGGGCATCCGGATCGGCGCCCGCCGTCACCAGCAGCCGGGCCGCCTCGACATGGTCGCCGTGGACGGCGAGGAGCAGTGGGGTGCGCAGTTCCTCGTCGCGGGCGTCGACGCGGGCGCCGCCCTCGATCGCGGTCCGCGCTCCGGCGGTGTCGCCGGTGCGCGCGGCGGTGAGCAGGTCGTGATCGAGGGCGTTCATGCGCTTCTCCGTACGTGGGTCGGTGGGGTTGCCGCCGCGACGGGGCGGTCGCGGCGGCGGGCGGTCACCGTAGCGGGCGGTTACCGGGCGAGGGCGGCGACGCCCGCCGCGGCGAACTTCTCGTCGAGGTCGCCGCTGGGGGCGCCGGCCACGCCGATGCCCGCCACCGGGGCGCCCTTGACCTGCACCGGGGCGCCGCCCGCGAGGAACAGGGTGCCGGGGATGTCCTTCAGGTTCGGGGCCTGCTCCAGGCGCTTGACCAGCTCGGAGGTGGGCGCGTTCCAGGAGACGGCGGTGTACGCCTTCTTCACGGCCGACTCGGGGGACTGCGGGCCCGCGCCGTCGCCGCGCAGGGTCACGATGGTGTTGCCGTTGCGGTCGACGACGGCGACGGAGACGCGCTGGTTGTCCTTCTTCGCGGCGTCCAGGGTGGCCTGCGCGGCCTTGGTCGCGGCGGCCACGGTCAGGTGGGTGCTCTGCTGGAGGTTCCGGTCGGCGGCGTCCGCCGTGACGGCGGCGGCGGGGGCGGCGGCCCGGGTGGAGGCGTTCGCGGACATCGCGCCGAAGGTTCCGGCACCGAGGGCGGCGGCGGCAACGGCACCGGTCAGGACGCGGGTGCGCAGCGACATCTTCTTCATGGTGGGCTCCTTGTGGCTTGTGCTCTGGTGACTGGGGTTTCGCTGTTTCGCTCTGCTATCGATCCTCCGGCCGCATCCGGCCCCGTACGGTCGGCGTACCGGCTGGAGGAGCCGCGCAGGTCGGCCGACGGCCCCATCGGCCGATCGGTTGATGCGGGGGTGGTCGGTTCGGGCCACCATGGAGAGGTCTGCGCAGGTCAGCAGCGGTCAGCAGTACTCAGCGGCGGGCGGCAGCAGACGGCAGTTGGCAGGCGGCAGCGGGTCGTCCACCGGATCGTCGACGGGGAGTGCGAGGTACGAGGTGCAGCACCGCAGCGAGCCGTCGCACCCCGACCGTGCCCCGGGCACGCACCCCGGCCCTCTCTCGGGCGCCGACCCCATCCGTTCGGGGGATGGATGGCGTTCGGGCGCCGACCCCATCCGTCCCCCGAACGCAGATCCCGGCCGTCCCCCGGGCGCAGATCCCGGCCCGACCGCCGCCGACCCCGACGCCCGATGGCTGGCGCTCCTCATGCACGCCGCGTTCTTCCTGCTGCTCGGCGCCTCGCTCACCCGGTTCCTGATGCGGCACCCCGGCGAGGACCGCACCCCGTGGATCATCGCGCTGTCGGTCGTCCTCGCCGCGCTCTACCTGGTGGGGCCGGTGCTCGGTTCCCGCCCGACGCCCCGCAGGCTGACCTGGCTCGGGATTCTCGTCGTCGTGTGGATGGTGCTGGTCGTCCTCGCGCCGAGCTTCGCGTGGTGTGCGGTGCCGCTGTTCTACACGGGGCTGCGGATACTCCCACCACGCGCCGCACTCGCCCTCGTCGCGCTGCTGACCGCGTTCGTCGTCGCCGCACAGCTACGGCTGGCGACGGGGTTCGACCCGAATCTGGTGCTCGCCCCGCCCGCCGTCGCGGCCGTGGCGACCGCCGTCTTCGTCCATATGCAGCGTCAGGCGGTACGCCAACGGGAACTGGCCGCACGGCAGCGCGAGCTGATCGACGACCTGCTGCGCACCCGGCGCGAACTGGCCGCCACCGAACGCCGCGAAGGCACCCTCGCCGAACGCCAGCGGCTCTCCATGGAGATCCACGACTCCCTCGCGCAGGGCCTCTCCAGCCAGCAGATGCTGCTCCAGGCCGCCGACCGCACCTGGGAGAACGACCCGGCCGCCGCCCGCCGCCATGTCCGTACGGCGACCGGTATCGCGGAGCGCAACCTCGCCGAGGCCCGCCGCTTCGTCCACGATCTGGCCCCGGCCGATCTGGCGGAGGGCGGCGGTCTGGAGGCGGCGCTGCACGCACTCGCGGCCCGTGAGACGGCCCAGACCCAGGGCGCGGTCGCCGTCCGCTGCCATGTGGAGGGGACCGCGCACACCGCGCTGCCCGACCGGGTGCAGTCGGCGCTGCTGCGGATCGCCCAGGGGGCCCTGGCGAACGTACGCGAGCACGCGGGCGCGACGGCCGCCGGACTGACCCTGACGCACCTGGACGACCGGGTGGTCCTCGACATCGCCGACAACGGCCGGGGCTTCACCCCCTCGGCACCGGAGCCGCGCCCGGCGGGCGGCGTACGCGGCCACGGGCTGCCCGCGATGCGGGCCCGGGTGCGCCAGCTCGGCGGAACACTGACGATCGAGTCCGCACCGGGCGAGGGAACGGTGCTCTCGGCGGTCGTCCCCCTCACCCCCGTACCGCCCCCCGTTCCGCGCAACGGCCCGCAGAACCCCCCGGAGGAATCCGCATGACCGCGACCGCGACCGTCCGCATCCTGCTCTGCGACGACCACGCCGTCGTACGCGCCGGGCTGCTCGCCCTGCTCGGCAGCGAACCGGACATCGAGGTCGTCGGCGAGGCGGGCAGCGGCGAGGAGGCGGTGGCCCTGGCCGCCCGGCTCGCTCCGGACGTCGTGCTGATGGACCTCCAACTGGGCGAGGGCATCGACGGTGTCGAGGCCACCCGCCGGATCACCGCGGCCGGAAGCGGAACCGTTCATGTGCTGGTGCTCACGACGTACGACACGGACGCGGACATCACCCGCGCGATCGAGGCGGGAGCCACCGGCTACCTGCTGAAGGCCGAACGCCCGGAAGAACTGTTCGCCGCGATCCACTCGGCGGCCCAGGGCCGCACGACGCTCTCCGCTCCGGTGGCCAGCCGGGTCATGGCCCGGATGCGCAAGCCGGTGCCCACCCTCACCGAACGCGAACTCGACATCCTGGGTCAGCTGTCGCGGGGGCTCGGCAACCGGGACATCGCCCGCGCCCTGTTCATCAGCGAGGCCACGGTCAAGACCCACCTGGGCCGGATCTACGACAAGCTCGGCGTCGACACACGGGCGGGCGCCGTCGCCGTCGCGAAGGAACAGCGCCTGCTGGCCTAGGCAAGGAAGGCAGGCAGGACGGCAGGCAGAAGAACAGGCAAGGGCCGCGGGCACAGGCGACGGCGTAGGCGTAGGCAGTACGCGCCGCCGCCGGTACGCGCCGACGGCAGTGCGCACCGGCGGCGGCCACGCAGGCAGGGCGTCCACCGCCCGGCCGCGTCAGGCGGGGCGCCCACCGCTCACCCGATCGTGTCGGCCTCCCGTCACCGGGCATGACACCATCGACCCGTGCTCGACATCGGCTACTCCCTCTCCCGGCGCTTCCCTGATCCCCCGCAGACCGACTACCGCCGTGCGGACGTCCATGCCCTGCGGCACGACCTGTTCTCCGGGGACGTCTATCTCGCGGACACCAAGGCGGACCGCGAAGTATCCACAGCCTGGGGATGGGTTCCGGTGCTCGACTTCGCGTGGGCGCTGTGCGACATCGTCGAGCAGATCGACCAGGACCCCCGGGGCAACCGCTCGCACCGGCAGCAGTACGCCGAGCTGGACTTCACCGAGTCCACGGACCGGATGATGTTCGAGCGGCGCTTCGGCTGGGTCGACGTCGAGGCCGACTGGATGCCCGGCGACGAGCCCCCGCTGACCTTCAGCCACTCCCTCCTGCGCCGTGAAGCCCGCGACTTCCTGCACGACCTGATCGCCGATCTGGCCGACATGCACGACGGACTCACCGAGAACCCCGTGATCTGGGACCTCCAGGCCCGCTTCCCCCGTATGTGACCGGCCCCGGGCCCCGAGCCCCCGGAACCGGCCACCCGAGCGCCCCGGCGGCAGGCGGCGCGCCGCGCGCGGCGGAATCACGCGCCCCGGCGCCCCGCGCCCGTCACGCCCCGCGCCCGTCACGCCTCCACCCGCACTCCGATCTGCGCCGCGAACGCCGGTGCCAGCTCCATCAGCTGGACCGGGCTGATCACCGCACCCGCCAGCCGCTCCACCCCCCAGGCGATGTCCAGCTCGGCGACCGCCCGCAGATCCACCGACTCCATCCGCGCCGCGCTGAAGTCGACCCGCTTCAGCACACAGTCCCGGAACTCCACCCGCACCAGCTGCGCGTCCCCGAAGTCCGGCTCGGACAGCACACAGCCCTCGAACACGACGTCCTTCAGCCGGGCCTTCCGCAGATTCAGGTAGTCGATCTTCCCGCCGCGCACCACCACCCGCTCCAGCACCGCTCCGTGCAGCTGCACCCCGCCCAGCCGCGCGTCCACGATCTCCACGTCACGCAGCGACGCCCCGGCGAGATCGGTGCCCACCCCCCGTACCCCCGTGAGCACCGAATCGATGAAGCGGGCCCTGACCAGCTCCGTACGGTCCAGGGCACAGCCCTCCAGCGCGCAGTCCATGAAGCGGGCGCCCGGACCCGACTGGTCCGCGAGGTCCACCGCGTCGAACCGCACACCGTCGTAGTCCCCGTCCGGCTCCAGCTCCGCCCCCTCGTACGGAACGAGCGGCGGCAGCCGCACCTCCGGACGCCGGGCCGCCGCCACGGTGTCCTTCTTGCCTCTGGTCCTGCCCGCGCTTCCTGCCATGCCCCCCATCGTGACGCACGACACTGACAACGCCCCGCCCCGATGTCACACACCACCACCGCCCGACCGTCACGTACGCAGAAGCGCCCCACAGCCAAGGGAGAAACCCAGCCATGCAGCGCATCCACGTCATCGGCGGCGGCTTCGCCGGGCTCACCGCCGCGGTCACCGCCGCCGAATCCGGCGCACAGGTCACCCTCCACGAGGCCCACCACACCCTCGGCGGCCGGGCCAGGACCGCCGAAGGCCCGTACCGCACCAACGAGGGGCCGCACGCCCTGTACAACGGCGGGCCCCACTGGACCTGGCTCGCCCGACGCGGTCTCCTCGGGCCCGTCGCCGCCGTACCGCTCCTCGAAGGCACCCGCTTCCGCTTCCGCCGCGACGGCGTCTCCCGCAGGACCCCGCCCCTCGCCATGCTGCGCCTCGCCCGCCGCAGCGCCCGGCACGCCCCCGTCGACGCGGACTACCTCGGCTGGGCCACCGGCCAGGTCGGCGAGGAAGGGGCCCGCGCGGCGGCGCACTACATGGGCGTGGCGCTCTTCCACCACGACCCCGGTTCGCTCTCCGCCGTCTTCGTCCAGGAACGCTTCCGCCGCGCCGCCGCGCTCCCGCCCGAGGCGCGCTACCCGGTCGGCGGCTGGGCCCAGGTGGTCGACCGGATGGCCGCCCGCGCCCGGGACCTCGGCGTACGCGTCGAGACCAACGCCCGGGTCGACGCCCCCGCCCTCGCCGCCCTGGCACGGACCGGCCCCGTCATCGTCGCGACCTCCCTGGACGCCGCCCGTACCCTGCTCGACGATCCCGCACTGACCTGGGACAGCGGCCGTACGGCGCTGATCGACCTGGCGGTACGGACCCGGCGGGGCGACGCGTTCGTGGTGTCCGACCTGGACGCTCCGGGCTGGATCGAGCGGTTCAGCGCCCAGGACCGCACCCTCGCCCCGGCCGGCGAACAGCTCGTGCAGGGCCATGTCCCGATCGCTCCCGGCGCCCCGAAAGCGGACGGTGTCGCCCGCGCCGAACAACTCCTCGACCTCGGCTTCCCCGGCTGGCGCGACCGCGTCACCTGGCGCCGCGAGGCCCTCGCCACCGGGCGTACGGGTGCGGTCGACCGGCCCGGCACCACCTGGCGGGACCGCCCGTCCCTCATCCGGGGCGACGGCATCTTCCTCGCGGGCGACCAGGTGGCGGCCCCGGGGCTCCTCAGCGAGGTGTCGTTCAACAGCGGCATCGAAGCGGCGACGCTCGCGCTGAAGGCCACCGAACGGCGCACGGACACCGGAGCGGACCTCAGGAGCGCCTGACACACCGTGACACCCGCGACACCCGTGACGCGCATGACACCCGCGACACGCATGACACCGATGACGCGGACGACGCCCACCGCGCCCACGACGCCCATGACGCCATGACGCGGGGAGGAGCCGCGAACCGTCCGATGGACCGGGTTGACCTCAAGGCCGCTTGAGGTCACAGGCTGGGGACAACCGACAGCGACCACCCCGGGGAGACCACCATGCACGCCGTCCGCCTCCACGCCTTCGGCCCCGCCGAAAACCTCACCCACGAGTCGGCCGAGGACCCCGTGCCCGGCCCCGGCCAGGTCCGGATCGCCGTGGCCGCGGCCGGCGTGCACCTCCTCGACACCGCCCTGCGCGAAGGCATGACCGGCCCGTACCCGGCCCCGGCCGAACTGCCCACCATCCCCGGCCGGGAAGTCGCCGGAACCGTCGAATCGCTCGGCGAGGGCACCGACCCCGGCTGGCTCGGCAAGCGCGTCGTCGTGCACCTCGGCATGGCCCCCGGCGGTTACGCCGAACTCACCGTCGCCGACGCCGACCGGCTCCACGAGATCCCGGCCGGGCTCGACGAGGCCGAGGCCGTCGCGATGATCGGCACCGGCCGCACGACCCTGGGCATCCTCCGGTTCACCGAACTGGGCCCCGACTCCGTCGTCATCGTCCCCGCCGCCGCGGGTGGCATCGGCACGCTGCTGGTGCAGTACGCCAAGAACGCCGGAGCCACCGTCATCGGCCTCGCGGGCGGCCCCGCGAAGGTCGCCGCGGTCAAGGACAACGGCGCCGACCTCGCCGTCGACTACACGCTCCCCGACTGGCCCCGCACGGTCCGCGGCCACCTGGAGTCGCTCGGCCGGCGCGCCACCGTCGTCTACGACTCCGTGGGCGGAGTCACCGCCCGCGCCGCCGTCGACCTCCTCGGCGAGGGCGGAGCGCACATCGTCTTCGGCTGGTCCGGCGAGGACCTCCACGAAGGAAAGCCGCTCTCCTTCACCCCCGGGGAACTCGCCGCGCGCGGCATCACGTCCGAGAACGTGCTCGGCCCCGCCATGATCCGCAAGGGCGGCGGGCTGCGCGCCCTGGAGACCCTGGCCCTCGCCGAGGCCGCGGCCGGCCGACTGCGGCCCACCATCCAGCGCTACCCGCTCGCCGAAGCGGCGGCGGCCCATCGCGCCCTGGAAACCCGCGGCACGATGGGCAAAGTCGTCCTGGAACCGTAACGGCGCAACGAGCAGTGCGGCGCGGACCGGGACCCGGTCCGCGCCCGGACGAGAAGGCGGGGCCGCGAAGGCGCGAGGACATGAGGGCACGAAGGCCCGGGAAAGCTGGGCCCCCGACCCCACAACCCCGAGAACCCGGCGTCCCGGGCCCCGTTCAGCTCACGCCGAGCTCCGCCAGCGCCCCGTCCGTCAGCCGGTACACCGTCCACTCGTCCTGCGGCCGCGCGCCCAGCGACTCGTAGAAGGCGATGGACGGGGCGTTCCAGTTCAGCACCGACCACTCCAGGCGCTCGTACCCGCGCTCGGCGCAGATCCGCGCCAACTCCGTCAGCAGCGCCTTCCCGTGGCCGCCGCCGCGCCGCTGCGGACGCACGTACAGGTCCTCCAGGTAGATGCCGTGGACCCCGCGCCAGGTCGAGAAGTTGAGGAACCACAGCGCGAACCCGACGACCTCGCCGTCCCCGTCCGACACCGCGACATGCGCGTACACGGCGGGCCGCTCGCCGAACAGCGCCTCGTGCAACTGCTCCTCGGTGGCGTTCGCCTCGTGCAGGGCCTTCTCGTACTCGGCCAGGTCACGCACCATGGCGTGGATGACCGGGACATCGTCGGGAGTAGCGGTACGAATCATGGGGGCAGCGTAAACACGTCTCCCCCGCGCCCCACGACTGCCCCTGCCCGTACAGCCCCTGCCCCGAGCCCCGCCCGTACAGTCCCTGCCCCGAGCCCCCGCCCGTACAGCCCTGCCCTATCCCCGCCCCAGCAACTGCCGGCCGATCTCCACATGCCCCTCCGGCAGCCGTACCTCGCCGTCCTCGATGTCCCACAGCCCGTCCTGGAGCACCCGGCCAAGCGTCCAGGCCCGCGCCCGCCCCCGGTCCCGGTCCATCCCCAGCGCCTCCGTCAACGCGTCGAACCGCCACCGCACTTCCGCCGCGTCGAACCGGTTGCCCAGGGCCGGGAACAGGTCGAAGCCCGGGTCCCCGGCCAGCGGCTTCGGGTCCAGCGCCAGCCACTCGTGCGCCCGGCACCGCGTCCAGCATCCGCGCCGCGATGTCCCCGAGCCCGCGCAGTCCTTCCGGAGCCGGTACGGCCACCAGCCGGGCCAGCACCTGCGCGAGGACGCCCACCGCCTCCCGCGCGTCGGCCACGGCCGACAGCGGGCGGCGTTCGTCCAGCCGCTCCAGCAGCATCGTGCCGGTCAGCGGATCGTGGTCCAGCAGCCCCACCGCCCCGGACCCCGTCGCACCCCAGACCCGCAGGGCGACCGGCTCGCCCACCGACTCCTCGTCCAGCAGCTGGAGTTTGAGGGCCGCCGGGCACCCGTCCGACTCCCGCACCACCGGCAGCACCAGCGCGCTCACGCCGTACATCGCGGCCCCGTCCCGCCGCAGCCCCCACTCCTCCAGGAATCGGGCGGCCAGCGCCGGCAGTGTGGCGATGAACGCCCGCCCGGCCTCCCCGTTGTACTTGGACTGGGTCTCGATCAGGGCATCCGGAATGTCGATCACGCCTCCGATCGTAGGCCCGTGCGTCAATCGGTTATGCCCCAGAACCAGCCGGAGGACAAGCCGGAGCACATCCCGGCCCACGTCCCTGCGCACGTCACGGCGAGCCACCAGGAGAGCGGGCCGGAGAGCGGGCCGGAAGCCCGTCCGGCCAACAGCGGGGCCACCACCGCTCGCGCTGCCCGCACCGCCCTCCGCCGCTGGATCACCACCGCCCCCGGCACGTACGTCTGGCTGGCGATCCTCTTCGCCACCACCGTCGTCATGCACCGGATGTCGCCGGACTTCGAGGAGGACTTCCTGCGACAGCGCTCGACCAACATCCACGAGCTCTCGCAGAACCCGGTCCGGGTCCTCGTCTCCAGCGCCCTGTGGATCGACGGCGGCCGATGGCTCCCGTACGCCGTCCTGTTCACCGTCTTCCACGCCACCGCCGAACACTGGCTCGGCACCCTGCGCTGGCTCACCGTCGCCGCCGCCGCCCACGTCCTCGCCACCCTCGTCAGCGAGGGCGTCCTGGCCTGGGCGATCCGGCACGGCCACGCACCGCAGTCCTCCGCCAACACCCTGGACATCGGGGTCAGTTACGCGCTCGCGGGGGTGGTCGCCGTCCTCGTCTACCGCATCCCCCGCCCCTGGCGGCACGTGTACGCCTTCGCCGTCCTCGTCTTCTACGGCATCCCGCTCATCACCGGCCGCTCCTTCACCGACCTGGGCCACTTCACCGCCGTACTGATCGGACTCGCCTGCTACCCGCTGACCCGTCACCCCCGCCCCCGGGGCCCGCGCAGCTCCTGAGCTCCGCACGAGACGAAACGCCCCGCGGCGCAGTAACGTCCCGCCACACGTACTCTCGGCGCACATCGGACAGCAGGGGCATCATGAACACCGTCAGTACCGTCAACGGCGGCATATCGTTCTGGTACGCGCGGGAGGGCACCCCCACTCCCCGCGAACCCCTGCCGGGCGACGCGACCGCCGACGTCTGCATCGTCGGCGGCGGTTACACCGGACTCTGGACGGCGTACTACCTCAAGAAGGCCGTCCCCTTCCTCAACATCACCGTGCTGGAAGCCAAGTTCTGCGGATACGGCGCCTCCGGGCGCAACGGCGGCTGGCTCTACAACGGCATCGCGGGCCGCGACCGGTACGCGAAACTCCACGGCCACGACGCGGCGGTCCGGCTCCAGAAGGCGATGAACAGCACCGTCGACGAGGTCATCACCGTCGCCGCCGAGGAGAACATCGACGCCGACATCCACCGGGGCGGCGTCCTGGAAGTGGCCCACACCCCGGCCCAGCTCGCCCGCCTCAAGGACTTCCACTCCGTCGAGATCGCGTTCGGCGAGACCGACCGCGTCCTGCGCGGCGCCCGCGAGACCGCCGAACGCGTCAACGTCACCGGAGCCATCGGCTCCACCTGGACCCCGCACGGCGCACGGCTGCACCCGGTCAAACTGGTCAAGGGCCTCGCCGACACCGTGGAAGCCCTCGGCGTCACCCTCCACGAGTCCACCCCCGTCACCGAGATCAGACCCAAACACGCCGTCACCCCATACGGCACGGTCCGCGCCCCATACATCCTGCGCTGCACCGAGGGCTTCACCGCGAACCTCAAGGGCCACAAGCGCACCTGGCTCCCGATGAACTCCTCGATGATCGCGACCGAACCGCTCCCCCGGTCCGTCTGGGACACCCTCGGCTGGGACGGCCGCGAAACGCTGGGCGACCTGGCGCACGCCTACGTCTACGCCCAGCGCACCGCCGACGACCGCATCGCCCTGGGCGGCCGCGGCGTCCCCTACCGCTACGGCTCGGCCGCCGCGCGGTCCGGCGACGGCCGCACCCGGCCCGCCACCGTCGAGGCCCTCCGCGACCTCATGGTCCGGCTCTTCCCCACCACGGCCGGCGCCCGCATCGACCACACCTGGTCCGGCGTCCTCGGCGTGCCCCGCGACTGGTGCGCCACCGTCTCCCTGGACCGCTCCACCGGTCTCGGCTGGGCGGGCGGCTACGTCGGCTCCGGCGTCGCCACCGCCAACCTCGCCGCCCGCACCCTGCGCGACCTGATCCAGCAGGACTCCGGCCAGGCGGGCCCCACCGACCTGACCGCCCTGCCCTGGGTCAACCACAAGGTCCGCCGCTGGGAACCCGAACCGCTGCGCTGGCTCGGCGTCCACGGCATGTACGCCGCCTACCGCGCCGCCGACCGACGGGAAGCCACCTCCCCGCGCACGGGCACCGACCCGATCGCCAGGGTGGCGGACCGCATCGCCGGGCGGCACTGAGACACGGGCGTTCCCGGCCGCCCTTCGAGCTCCGCCGGGCGCACGTCAGCCGTTGAGGTGTGCGCCGATCTGGAGGAACGCCTGGACCAGCGGGGCCGGGGGCACCGCCGGTGACATGACCTGCGAGGCGAAGTGCGTGACGACCAGGTCGAGTCCGGGCGAGACGAACAGCCGCTGACCATGGATCCCGCTCGCCATGAAGGAGCCGTACGGGTCGTTCGGGATCCACCACAGGTCGTGGTACGAGAGGGTGGCCGGCGTCGTCCCGGGGGCGCCGGGAAAGCGGACGCGCCGGGGGTAGCCGTCGGGGACCCCGGTGGCGATGGCGGCGGCGACGGATTCCGGCACCACCTGGAGATCCCCGACAGCACCGCCGCAGCGGAGCATCTCGCCGAGCCGGGCCACATCGCGTGCGGTCGCGCTGAAACCGCCGCAGGCCGACTCGGCGCCTTCGGAGTCGAGGACGTAGTACGCGTCCTCCTCCGCCCCGATGCGGGACCACAGGAGTTCGGACAGGAGCGCGGACGTGGTGGTTCCGGTGATCCGGCGCAGGACCTCGGCAAGCGCCTCGACATTGCCGTTCTCGTAGCGGAATCCGGTGCCGGGGGCGGCGGTCGCCCGTGCGGTGGCGAGGTGTTCGCGGATACTCGCCGGGCCCGTGTAGCCGTACGGGCGGAGCCGGGGGGCCACGATGGCGGCGTACCGCTGGGCCTCCAGTGCCTTGTCGTACGGGCGGCCCGCGTAGCTCATCCACGTGCCCATATGGAGCAGATGGTCGACGTCGGCCTCACCGAAGGCGGTGCCGGACAGCTCGGGGACGTACGTGGAGACGCGCGTCGTCCGGTCGAGCAGCCCCTGGTGCTCCAACAGCGCCGCCAGCAGGCCGATGTAGGACTTCGCCGCCGAGGCGTTGAAGTGCGGGATGTGGGACTCGTAGCCGTGCAGATAGGTCTCGTGGGCGACGTTCCCCCGGTGCAGGACGAGGAAGGCGTCGGTCTGCGCCGCGTCGAACAGTTCGCGGAGGGTGAGGACGCGGCCGTCCGGGGCGGTGATCGGGAGGCTGTCGAGGCCGTGCCCGCCGTCCGCCGTCGGCAGCTCCCGGGGCGGAGCCGTCAAAAGCTCCTGGGGCCGGTTCCGGCCTCGCCAGACACTGCGGCTGGGCACCGTCTCACGGCCCGCCGTGGTGAACCGGCGCACCCACGCCGGATCGGTGAACCCCCGTGCCCAGGTGAGGTCTGCCAGGGAGGACATTTCCGCCGTCTGCGCCATGCGCTCGCTCCTGTCGGTTCAGAGTACCGACAGTTACCATACAGAGTGTCCAGTAACTTGGAACCCCTGAGACGCACCCGGAACTCGATGGGAACGCGGGACGTGAGGCGAATGCGGGACGTGAGGCGAATGCGGCACAGCCCTCAGGGCGCGATGTCCAGTGCCCCCGGGGCGTCCGAGGGCGCCAGCCCCGAGGCCCACACCCGCCCGTACACCGACAGGTCCCGCAGATATCCCGTGACCTCGGCCGCGCTGTAGCCCGTGTCGCTCTCCACCCACCACGTCAGCACGCCGATCAGCTCACCCGTCCACGCCCTCGCGATGACGTCGAACGGGACGCGCGGCGTGACGCCGAGCTGCGCGGCCCGCTCGCGGAAGAGGCGCTCGACCCGGCCGCAGATGATCTCGATGAACTCGCGCAGGGCCCGGCCGTCGCCCTCACCCCGGAGAATCACCTGGTAGACAGGCTTCTCCTGCTCCGCGTGCTGGAAGATGTAGAGCACCGGAAGGCCGGTGAAACCCTGGGCCTGAGCCTGCTCGATGGCGGGCAGCAGCCGATCCCTGTCCTCGGCGAGCTCCCGGACGACACCGACGAGCAGGTCCTCCTTGTCGCGGTAGTGCGCGTAGAAGGTCGCACGGGCGACATCGGCGCGCTCGGCGATCTCCTCCACCGTGATCGCGTGGAACCCCTTGTCCAGGACGAGGTCGACGAGGGCCGAGCGCAGCGCCTGGCGGGTGCGGCGGACACGGCGGTCTTCGGCGGGCTTCGGGGCTGCTGGCTTCATGTCCGGATTATTTCCTCTTCGTTCGAACCGTTGACCTGAGACTAACGCTGCACTTACGTTCCCGGACGTAGAGATTGTTTCTGAACAGAGTGTTCAGTAACTGTGCCTGGAGTCGCGATGAACCTCGGACGATACGTACGCAGGACAAGCAGCCATCAACCCGACGCCGAAGCCGTGGTCTGCGGACCGACCCGGCTCACCTACGCGGCCCTCGACGAGGACAGCGACCGGCTCGCCACCGCACTGCGCGGCCTGGGGCTGCGCAAGGGCGACTGTGTGGCGACCCTGGCGGCCAACCGCGCGGAACTCGTCGTCACGGAAGTGGCCCTCTACAAGGCGGGGATGGTCCGCGCCCCGGTCAACGCCCGGCTCGGCGAGCGGGAAGTGGCCCATCTGCTGCGCGAGTCGGGGGCACGCGTCCTCCTCGCCGACGCCGCCCACCTGGCAGCGGCACAGCGCGCGGTGCCCGGCAGCGAGGTGACGACGGTGATCGGCTACGACGGTCCGGGCGACCCCGGTCCCGGCTACGCCGATGTCCTCGCCGCCACCGCCCCCGAACCCGTCGACGTCGACTGCGCGGACGAGGACCCGGCCGTCCTGCACTTCACCTCCGGCTCGACGGGCAGGCTCAAGGCCGCGATCCAGACGTACGGCAACCGCGCCGCGGTGATGCGCAAGATGGTGATGGGCCCGGACACCCGCGTCGGGCCGGGCGACAAGCAGATCCTGGCCGGGCCCGTGACCCACGCCTCGGGCATGCCCCTGCTGGGGATCCTCTTCGCCGGCGGATGCGCGATCGTGCTGCCCCGCTGGGATGCCGAGGACTTCCTCGCCACCGTCCAACGGGAGTGCGCAACACACGCGTTCGTCGTGCCGACCATGATCAACACGATCCTGGCGCTCCCGGACGCCCGCGCCCACGACGTATCCAGCCTGCGTCAGCTGATCTACGGTGCGGCGCCCATGTCACCTCGGCGCATCCGCGAGGCATGGGAGCTGTTCGGGCCGGTGCTGTCCCAGGGGTACGGCTGCGGGGAGACCACCTCGGGCGTGCTGTTCCTGTCGACCGAGGACCATCGGCGCGCCATCGAGGGGCTCGACGAGGAGCTGCTGCTGTCCTGCGGCAGACCGCGGGCCGAGGCCGAGGTCGCGGTCGTCGACGCCAACGGGGCGCCGGTGCCCGACGGGGAGATCGGCGAGATCGCCGTACGCGGCCCGGACGTCGTACCCGGCTACTTCAACGAGCCGGCCCTCACCGCCGAGACCTTCCGCGACGGCTGGTTCCTCACCGGAGACCTCGCCCGCCGCCGCGCGGACGGCTATGTCTTCATCGTCGACCGCAAGAAGGACATGATCATCTCCGGCGGTTTCAACATCTACGCCGTCGAGGTCGAGTCCGTACTGCACCAGCACCCGGACGTGTACGAGGCGGCCGTCATCGGAGTCCCGGACGAGCGGTGGGGCGAGGCGGTCAAGGCCGTCGTCGTCCCGCGCGCGGGCGCCGCGCTCGACGCGTCCGAGCTCATCGAGTTCTGCGCCCGGCACCTGGCCCGGATGAAGAAGCCGCGCTCGGTCGACCTCGTCGCCGCGCTCCCGCACAACCCCAACGGCAAGATCGACCGCCGCGCCCTCCGCGACCCCTACTGGGCGGGCGCCGAGCGCCGCGTCCACTGAGGCCCACCTGCGACCTCCGCCTCCGCTTTTCGCCTTCGCTTTTCGCCCTTCGGAGCGCCACGCCGCCCTCCCGAACCCGCCGAACAGGAACCCGCACCGTGCCCTTCACCCTCGAACCCTCCTACGACGACCACCCGCGCCTCCAGGGCCTGGTCGTGGACCTGCGCCGCTACCTCCACGAGGAACTCATCCCGTACGAGCGCGAGCGCGGGCTCACCGCCGAGAGCAAGCTGGACCGGCCGACCCTCGAACACGTCTGGAAGCGCAGCCGCGAACTCGGCTTCTACGGCATCAGCCTGCCGCCGGAGCTGGGCGGACAGGGCCTGAGCCTGTGGGAACTCTGCGCGCTCAAGGAGGAGTTGACCGCCTCGGGCGCCGCACTGTCGCACTCGGTCCTCGGCGACATGGGCGGACCGCTGCGCGCGGGCTCCGTCGTGCAGTACGCGACCGAGTACCAGCTGGAGCGCTATCTGCTGCCCGTCATCCGGGGCGAACGCGCCTGCTGCTTCTCCATCACGGAGGAGGACGCGGGCTCGGACGTACGCCGCATGACCACCACCGCCACCCCGGACGGCGACTCGTACATCCTCACCGGCCGCAAGGTGTTCAGCTCGGCCGCGCCGTTCGCCGACTTCGCCATCGTCGTCGCCCGCATGGCGTCGGCCGATGACACAGAGACGTACAGCGCGTTCCTCGTCGACCTCGACAGCCCCGGCTGCCGGGTCCTGGACGGCGAAGTGCCCATGTCCGGGCAGCAGATGGAGGGCGACCTCGACTTCGACGGCTGCCGCGTCCCCGCCGCGAACCTTCTGGGCGAGGTGGGCCAGGGCCTGCGCATCGGTATCGGCCGCATCACCCTCAACCGGCTCCTCCACTGCCCCTCGCTCATCGGAGCGGCCCGGCGCGCCTGGGACCTGTCCGTCGCGTACTCCAAGAGCCGCATCGCCTTCGGTCAGCCGCTGCTCGCCCTCCAGGCCATCCAGCACAAGCTCGCCGACATGGCCACCGACATCTACGCGGCCCGCTCCACGGTCATGGCCACGGCCGCCCGCGCCGACCAGGGCGCGAACATCGGCGTCGAGGCCAACATGTGCAAGCTGCTCACCGCCGAATCCTGCTTCCGCGTCGCCGACCAGGCGGTACAGATCCACGGCAAGGCGGGACTCACCCGCGGCCACGAGGTCGAACAGATCTTCCGCACGCTGCGCATGTTCCGCGTGGTCACCGGCACCAGCGAGATCCACAAGAACGCGATCGCCAAGTCCCTCGTCTGACCGGAAGCCCGTACGACCGGCCCCACTGCCCGACCGAGGCACACCGAGGCACACGGGGCGGGCGAGACGCAGACCCCGGCCGTCTCGCCCACCCCGGCGGCATTTCCTACCCCGGCCATATCGCAGGCCCCGGCCGCAGCGCTCGTACCGCCCGCCCCCGCGGCATCGCCCACCCCGCCACGATCGCCGCCCCCGACCCGACCCCCGGCTCTTCCCCGAATCCGCAGGAGTCACCCTTGGCACCCCAGCCTCAATCCCCGCACCGGCCCCCCGCGCCCGCCGACGTCCGCACGGCAGCGGTGCCCCCCGCCCCCGACCGTCGCCGCGCCTGGCTGGTCACGGCCATGATCGTGGCCTTCATGGTCGTCAACTTCGCCGACAAGTCCGTCCTGGGCCTCGCCGCCGTCCCGATCATGGACGAACTGCACATCAGCAACAGCACCTACGGGCTGATCTCCAGTTCCTTCTTCCTCCTCTTCAGCCTCTCCGGCCTGATCGTCGGCTTCTTCTCCTCGCGCATCACCAGCCGGACGCTCCTGTTCGCCATGGCGATGCTGTGGGCGGTGGCCCAACTCCCGGTCCTGGTCGTGGCCACGGTCCCGACCCTCATCGCCGGCCGTCTCCTGCTGGGGGCCGCCGAGGGCCCGGCCGCCTCCATGTCCATGCACGCCCTGTACAAGTGGTTCCCGCCCGAGCGGCGCGGGCTGCCGTCGGCGCTGCAGATCGGCGGCGCGGCACTGGGCACACTCATCGCCGCACCGGTGCTCACCTGGCTCATCACCGGTTTCGGCTGGCGTTCGGCGTTCGCCGCGCTCGCCGTGACCAGTGTGGTCTGGAGCGTGATCTGGTGGCGGGTCGGGCACGACGGCCCGTACGACGACACCCGCCGGCCCCTCCCGGACACCGCCGCACCGCCGACCGCCGTCCGGCTGCCGTACCGCAGGCTTCTGCTCACCGGCACGGTGCTGGGGAGCGTGTCCAGCGCCTTCGGCGCCTCCTGGGCACTGTCCCTCAGCCACGCGTGGCTGCCGGCCTACCTGCGTACCCAGCTCGACATGACGGCCGAGTCCGCCGCGACCACCATCAGTGCGGTCTCCGGCTTCAGCCTGGTCCTGCTGCTGACCGTCTCCCGGCTCATCGACGCGCTCAAGGCGCGCGGCCTGACGAGCCGCTGGTCGAGCGGTGCCCTGCAGGGCACCGCCGTATGTGTCGCGGGGACGGCGATGGCCTCCTTCCCCTTCGTCGACGCGTCGGGCCCCCGCCTCCTGCTGATCGGCGTGGCCTTCGGCTGCACCGCCGTCGCGATCCCCCTGCACTACATGACCACGGCCGAGGTGGTCCCCACCGCCCAGCGTGGAGCGGTGTTCGGCATCGTCGCCGCGACCGGCACCCTCCCCGGCCTCATCGCGCCGTCGCTCACCGGCCACCTCATCGACACGGCGGCCACGCAGGCGGCGGGTTACCGGACCGCGTTCCTCGTCACCGCCGTCGTCATGGTCGTCGCCGGGGCGTTCGCGGTCGCCGCGATCCGGCCGGAACACGACGTGCGACGCCTGGCATCGGCCCCCGGCCCGCGCACGAAACCCGCGGAGGTGTGACCGGCACAAGGAGACGCCCGGGTCGGCGGCACGAGCGGATGCCCATCCCGCTCGTACGCCACCGCCTCATGAACACGCCCCTACCTCACGAGTACGCCACCGCCTCACGAACACCGCTGCACGCCCCGTACGTCCCGCACGCCCCGCACGCCCCGTACGTCCCGCACGCCCTGTACGTCCCGTACACCCCTGCCTCATGTCGCGTTCAGAGCCACCGTCGGGTGGAGACGGGAGGCGCGGATCGCCGGGTAGAGGCCCGCGACCACGCCGATCAGCAGGGTGGCGGCCAGGCCGCCCGCCAGGGACCAGGGCGGGACCACCGCCGTCCACCCCTGGGCCTGCGCGAAGCCGTACGTCGCCGCCGCGCCGAGCAGTGCGCCCGTCGCCCCGCCCAGCGCCGACAGCAGCAGCGACTCGGTGAGGAACTGGAGCCGGATCGCGTTGCGGGTCGCGCCCAGCGAGCGGCGCAGGCCGATCTCCCGGCGGCGTTCCAGGACGGAGATGACCATGGTGTTGGCGACGCCCACGCCGCCGACCAGGAGGGCCACCGCGCCCAGACCGAGCATCAGGGTCGTCAGACCCTTGTCGGTGGCGGCCTTGGCGGCCAGCGCGTCCGAGGGGCGGGAGACCTTGACGCCCGACTCGTGGCCGGGGCTGATGGTGCGGGCCAGGATCGCCCAGACCTCCTCCACCGAAGCATCCGTGGAGCGCTCGAAGATGGTGGTGGGGTGGCCGTCGAAGCCGAAGTAGCGCTCGGCTGCGGGGAATCCGACCATGGCCACCCGGTCCAGGGTGGGGACCAGTTCGATCGGTTCGAGGATGCCGACGACGACCACGCGCGTGTCGTTCATCATGATCGTCCCGCCGGGGCGGGTGATGCCGAGGCGTTCCGCCGCCACCGCGCCGAGGACCGTCGTCGGGAGGCGTTCGCCGACCGGGTTCAGCCAGACGCCCCTGCCGACCTCGCCGCCGAGCGTGGACAGCAGGTCGGTGCGGACGGCCTGGGTGATGACACCGGCGGTGCGCTCCTCGGGGACCACATCGCTGCGGCGGATACGGGCGTCGACGTCGGCGGTGGCCGTGGCGTGCCGCACCGGGCCGACCCGCTCGACCATCGCGACCGCGTTCTTGGGGAGCTTGACCGGCTTCCCCGTCTCGTCCTCACCCGCCTCCGCGGTGAGGAGGTTGGTGCCGAGCCGGTCGAGCTGGGCCATCAGGTCCGCGCGGCTCGACTCGGACAGGCCGACGACCGCGACCATGGTCGCGATACCGATGGCGATCCCGAGCGCCGAGAGCACCACGCGCGCCCGGCGCGCACGGAGGCCGACCGCGCCGACCCGGACGATGTCGCGGAGGGAGAGACGGGAGGGCTTGAGAGCGTTCCTCATGAACCGACCTCTTCCGTACGGGAGACGGCGCGCGCGCCGGAATCCGGGACGGGACGCACGCCGGAAGGCTCGCCTGAATCCGGAACGGGACGCACGCCGGAAGCCTCGCCGGGACGCGTCCCGGTACGGGCGTCCGCGACGATCTCGCCGTCCTTGAACCGGACCCGGCGCGGCAGCGAGTCCGCGATCCCGCTGTCGTGGGTGATCACGCAGATGGTGGTGCCGGACGCGTTCAGCTCGCGCAGCAGCTCCATGACGATCTCGCCGGACGCGGTGTCCAGCGCCCCGGTCGGTTCGTCCGCCAGCAGCAGCCGGGGGTTGCCCACCAGGGCGCGGGCGATGGCCACGCGCTGCTTCTCGCCGCCGGACAGCTCGCTCGGCGTGTGCGAGCAGCGGTGGTCCAGTCGCACCTTGGCCAGCGCGTCCCGCGCACGCGCCCGCCGTTCCTTGAGCGGGACGCCCGCGTAGAGCAGCCCGTCGGCGACGTTGTCCACCGCGTCGCGCCCCGCCGCCAGGTGGAAGTGCTGGAACACGAAGCCGATGTGGCGGGCGCGCAGCGCGGAGAGCCGGGAGTCGGAGAGTTCGGAGACGTCGTACCCGGCGATCCGGACGGTTCCCGTGGTGGGTCTGTCCAGGGTGCCCATGACGTGGAGCATCGTGGACTTGCCGGAGCCGGACGGGCCGACGACGGCGACCAGTTCGCCCGCTCCGACGGTGAGGTCCACCCCGCGCAGGGCATGGACGCCACCGGGGTAGGACTTGGTGACATCCCGCAGTTCGATCACCGGGTCCGCCGGTACTGTCATGATTTCGCCACCCCGACCTTCATGCCCTCACGCAGCTCCGGGCCGCTGACCTCGATCAGCCCGTCGGCGGTCATCCCCGTCTCCACCCGGACCATCGTCGACGTGGTACCCCGGACGACCTGGAGGCCGTAGCCGCCCCTCTCGCCGCG
This sequence comes from Streptomyces sp. TSRI0281, assembly GCF_001905125.1. Lineage (GTDB taxonomy): Bacteria > Actinomycetota > Actinomycetes > Streptomycetales > Streptomycetaceae > Streptomyces. Next base: position 1,158,787 of record NZ_LWLE01000001.1, read on the forward strand.
CAGGGCGACGACCGCCTCGACGGGGACCGCGAGGACTCCCCTGCGCGCCTCGCTGACGAACTTCACGCTCAACGGTGCCTTGGCGTCCTCGCCGGACACCGCGTCCGCCCCGCCGTTCAGGACGACCTCGACGGTGATGCCCTCCTGGGCGGTCGCACCGCCCCCGGCGGCCGGCTCCTCCGGGCGCACCGTCCCGGCGACCCGGCCGGGCGCGGTCCTCCCGCTCGGCAGGGTGACGTCGACCTTGGTGCCGCTCGATGTGAGCGCGCCGTCGGTCTGCTCCAGCTCCGCCCTGACGACGGGTCTGGTGGAGGCGATCGTCAGGACCGCGTCACCGGGGCCGACCGAGTCGGCGAGCGCGGCGTCGGCGGCGGCCACCTTGACCTGACCGGGCTGGAAGACGATATCGCCCTTGCCGACCCGGCCGGTGCCGTCACGGTTCAGGGACTTCTGCCACCGCTCGACGGCGGTCGCGGTGCCCTCGTCGTACCGGACGTCGACGTACACCCCGGCCCCGTACCCCAAGTCACGTAGGTTGCGCTCCAGTTGGAGTACGTCGCTGCCCCGGTCGCCCACCTTCATCTCGCGGAACATCGGGACCGGCCCGTAGAGGAGGGTGACGGGCTTGTCGTTCAGTTCGTACAGCGCCTGTCCCCTGGTCAGCGTCCGCCCTTCGGAAGCGGCCACCGTGACGGTGCCCTCGACGGCGGACTTGACGACGCGGCGCTGCGCGAAGTCGAGCTTGCCGTCGACCGTCCTGGACTGCACGAGGTCGGTGCGCACGACGGCCGTGGTGGCGGGCGGCAGGTCGCCGCCCCTGCCGGAGGCGCCCGCGTCGTCACCGCCGCCGAGGAACAGGACTCCCCCGGTGACGGCGGCGGCGACGGTCACCGCGCCCAGCGCGAGGAAGGCGGCGCGGCGCTTCACTGCATGCCGTCCAGACCGTCGAGCAGCTTCGACTCGCACGCCTTGCGGGCCTGCTTGTACGACGGCGACTCCTGGTCGATGGACGGGGACCCCGGGGTCGGGTCGCCGCCGGGGATCGCCTGGCCGCCGGACATCGTCGGGTTGGTGAACTTGGAGACCTCGTTGTCCCGCATGCACTGGGCGTGCGCGAGCATCGACTCGTAGGCCTTTTGCTGGTCGACCTTGGGCGTGGCGTCCGACGCGGCCAGCAGCTCGGGGACGCAGGCGCGGTTCTTGCCACCCTTGATGCCCTCGTTGTTGCCGGGGCGGGAGCCGATCTCGTTGATCTTCGCCCAGTCGAGATACCCGCTGAGCTTGGGGTCGGGGAAGTCCTTGTAGCCACCCTTGGCGCGCATGCACTGGACGTACGTCATCTGGGCGTCGTAGAAGGCGCTCTTGGCCGCGGGCCCGGTGCTCGGCGTGCTCCCGCTCTTCGCGGTGCTCTCGGCCGGGGCGTCCGGTACGTCGGCGATCGCGTCGTCCTTCTTCGCTCCGTCGGCGCTGTCTCCGCCGCCGCCGCAGGCGACGGAGAAGGCGAGTACGGGCACGGCCACGAGGGTGACCACACGGAGCCGGGCGGTGGCGCGGAGCCGGGCGGTGGCACGGGAATCGGTCCTGAGGAAGCTCATGCGCTTCACGTTCGCCGTCGCGGATGATGACGGGTCCATGGCCACATGATGGGAACGTAACAATGCCCCCGACCTGCGGGTCCATCCCGTACGAAGCAGGCGGTCCCGGTCCCGGCATGCCCATAATCGGCCCCATGCCGCATGTGCTGCTCATCGAGGACGACGCGTCCGTACGGGACGGAATGGAGCTCGTGCTGCGCCGGCACGGGTACGGCGTGGACACCGCCGCCACCGGCGAACAGGCCCTCGCCCTGCTCGCCGGGGAGCGGGGCGCGCGGGTCGAACTGGCCGTACTGGACCTGATGCTGCCCGGCATGGACGGCTTCGAGGTGTGCCGCCGCATCCGCGCCCGCTCCGCGACCCTGCCGGTCATCATGCTGACCGCGCGCGGCGACGACTCCGACATCGTGACGGGCCTGGAGGCGGGCGCCGACGACTACGTCGTCAAGCCGGTCACCGCGCCCGTGCTGGAGGCCCGCATCCGGGCCGCGCTGCGACGCGCGGAACCGTCGCCCGCCGGGTCCTCCCCCGGGCAGGCGGGCGGCCCGCCCGACCTCGGGGGCCTGCGCATCGACCGCGCCGGCCTGACCGTCACCAAGAACGGCACACCGGTCCCGCTGCCGCCCACCGAACTGCGGCTGCTGCTGGAGCTGTCGGCCTGCCCCGGCCGGGTCCTCAGCCGCGAACAGCTCCTCGCATCCGTCTGGGACCACAGCTTCCTGGGCGACTCCCGGCTGGTGGACGCGGCGGTCGGGCGGCTGCGGGCCAAGCTGGAGGACCTGCCGGCGAAGCCGCGCTACGTACAGACGGTGCGGGGCTTCGGCTACCGCTTCGGGCCGCTGTGACCCGGAGGGACAAGGGAGGCACGTACGGCGCCGCTTCGACACGGCGCTCCCTGCGGCTCCTCGTCGGGCTGCGCAGCCGGCTCGTCGTCGCGTTCGTCGTCGTCGCCCTGATCAGCGCGGTGACCGCGACCGCCCTCGCCTACCGGGAAGCCCGCACCGCCGTTCTCCAGCGCGCCCAGAACGCGACCGTGAACGACGTCCGGGAGCGGGTCGGCACGGTGGCCGCCGACTTCGACGTACCGCCCGACCAGCGGTCGCTGTCCCGGTTCACGGCACAGGTGTCGGAGGGCATCGGCGGGAAGATCGTGGTCGCCCACTACCAGGACCTCGTCGCGGTCTCCGACTCGCTCGCCGAGACGGAGGGCCGGATCACCGCCGAACTGCGCACCGCCGTCATGACCGGCGACGACGCCGAGTTCCAGCGGGTGGTGTGGCGGGGCGAGCCCTACCTGGTCGTCGGCACGCCCGTCACGTTCGCCGACGGTGACCGCAGCGCCTCCGGCCTGGAGGTCTTCGCGATCGCCGATCTGCGGGCCGAGCGCGACGACACCGCCGCCCTGCTCGACTCCGTACGGGACGGCATCGTGCCGGTGGTGCTGCTGGCCGCCGTCCTGGCGCTGCTGGCCGCGAGAACGGTCCTGCGTCCGGTACGGAAGCTGGGCCGCGCGACCCGTGAACTCGCCTCCGGAGACCTCGGCAGCCGGGTCGCCGTCTCCGGCCACGACGAACTGGCCGAACTGGCGAGGACGTTCAACGAGACCGCCGACGCGCTCCAGCACTCCGACGCGGAACTGCGCGAGCAGGAGGCGAAGGCCCGCCGCTTCGTCGCGGACGTGTCGCACGAACTGCGCACGCCCCTCGCGGCGATGACGATGGTGGCGACCGTCCTGGACGAGGACGCCGACCAGCTGCCGCCGGACGCGGCGCGGGCGGCCCGTACCGTCGGCGCGGAGACGGCCCGGCTGTCCCGGCTGGTCGAGGACCTGATGGAGATCTCCCGCTTCGACGCCAAGGCGGTACGGCTGAACGCGGCCGGGACGGACCTCGCCGGCACCGTACGCGCGTCGCTGGCGCTGCGCGGCTGGACTGACCGGGTACGGACGCACCTCCCCGAGGGCGTACGGGCGGTGGTCGACCGGCGCCGCATCGACGTGATCGTCGCGAACCTGGTGGGCAACGCGCTGCGGCACGGGGCCCCGCCGGTCACCGTGACCCTAGGGACGGCCCTCGCGCCGGACGGGGAGTGGGTGACGCTGGAGGTCGCCGACCACGGTCCGGGGCTGCCGCCGGAGGCCCGGGAGCGGGTCTTCGACCGCTTCTACAAGGCGGACGCGGCCCGCACCCGTGGCGCGGCCGACGACAGCGGCCAGGGAAGCGGTCTCGGCACGGCGATCGCACTGGAGAACGCCCGGCTGCACGGCGGCACGATCGACGTGGCCGCCGGCCCGGAGGGCGGGGCGGTCTTCACACTGCGGCTGCCCCTGCGACGTACCGAGGGGAGCCCGGAGTGCCCGGAGTGAAGGTCCGACAGGGGTTCGTGGCCGCCGTGCTGGGGGCCGCCCTCATGGGCTGCGGCGTCCAGCCGACCGGAGTGATAGGCGCGGGCGAGCCCGCGTCCGGACTGACGCGCGGCATCCGGCTGTACTACGCCTCCGCCGCCGGGCTGCGCGGGGTGCCCCTGATCGACGTAGAGGTCGAGGACCTCAACACGGTGATCAAGTACCTCGCCCAGGGCCCCCCGCCCGCCGAACAGCGCGACGGCCTCACCTCGCTCGTCCAGCTCGGCGGCTACCGGGCCACCGGAACGGGCACCCGCGTCACGGTGCGCATCGACGGCGCCTACACGGCGACGGGCCGCGACCAGGGCACGGGCCAACTGGTGTGCACCCTGGCGCGCGCCCAGTCCGTCATCGACCCGAAGGTGAGGACCGACGACGTCGAGGTCACGCTGCGCCCCTCCGAAGGAACCGCGCTGGGCCCGTACCGGTGCGCGGAGTTCCTCAACGGGTGAGGCGGACCACGGCAGATCCCGGCTCGGAGACGACAGCCCTCAGCGGACGGCCGCGGACGCGAAACCGAAGCCGCCGTGGTCGCGCATCCGGTAGTTGTCCCCCTCGACGCTGATGATCTCGCAGTGGTGGACGAGACGGTCGACCACGGCCGAGGCCACCGCGGCGTCGCCGAGGACGAGGTCCCAGCCGCTCAGGGGCTTGTCGCCGGTGACGACCAGCGAGCCGCGCTCGTAGCGGTGCGCGACGAGGCGGGAGAAGAGCTGGGCCTCTTCGGCCTCCAGGGGGAAGCAGCCCAGTGCGTCGACGATCAGCAGGGGGTACCGGTCCAGCAGGGCCAGTTCCTTGGTGAGGCGGCCCGCGGCCTTGGCGTCGGCGAGCCGGGCGGCCCATTCGACGGCGGTGGCGAACAGCACCTGGTGGCCGGCCTGGCAGGCGCGCGTACCGAGGGCGACGGCGAGGTGGGTCTTGCCGGTGCCGGGCGGGCCGAGGAGGACCACGTTCTCCTCGGCGGTGATGAAGTCCAGCTTCCCGAGCGTGGCCACCGCCTCCCGGTCGAGCGACCTGACGTAGTCGTGGTCGAAGTCCTCCAGGGTCTTGGGGGCGGGGAAGCCCGCGGCGCGGATACAGGACTCGGCGCCCGAACCTCCACGCGACGAGGCCGACATCGCCGCCGAGGCGGAAGGCGCCGCCCACCCCACCGCCGTGACCTCGCCGTGCGACCCGCCGGACTGCTTCGGGATCAGCTGCGGATTCCCTCCCCCGTGACCGTCCCCATGACCACCGCACCCACCGTCCCCATGACCACCCTTCCGCGACTCCAGCATGGGGCCCGACATATAGGCCAGAATCGCGGCGGACAGGATGAAGGCCATATGGATCACGGTCCCCCACAGCAGCGCGTGCCGGGAAGTGTGGTGCACATCGACGAACATCTGCAGCAGATGGACGGACGAAATGCCCACGATGGCGGTGGCGAGCTTGACCTTGAGCACGTTCGAGTTGACGTGCGAGAGCCATTCCGGCTGGTCTCGATGGCCCTGGAGATTGATGCGCGAGACGAAGGTCTCGTAGCCGCCGACGATCGTCATGATCAGCAGATTGGCGATCATCACAACGTCGACCAGTTTGAGGACGGCGAGCATGACATACGTCTCGTCCGCGTAACCGTTGATGACATGACCGATTAATTTCCACAGCTCGTTGAAGAACTTGTAGACATAGACGCCCTGCGCGGCGACCAGTCCGAAATAGAGCGGGGCCTGGAGCCAGCGGGTGGCGAAGAGGGCGTATCCGAGCGCGGCGGGCGCGAAACTCGCCACGTCCCCCGGACCGCGGAACGAGCCCGGAGCCGGGGCCGGGGATGAGGAGTTGTGGTCGTGGGCGGGCATGTCATAACTGGTCAACAGCATCTCCAACGACTGCAACAACGGGAGGCTCCACCATTCTGATGGGCCCTCCGCCACCCATCTGAATTCGGTGCACTCGTTGGGATGAATAGAATTTCGGTAGGACAAGAGCCAGTTCACGCGATTGCGCGTCACGCGCACATCGCACGCTGTTTCCGGAAGGGCGAACGCGAATTCATCACACCGGAATCCGCACCCGATCTGTTCGCGCATTCCCGAGCGATCCAGGGAACGGCTTCACGTCCACGGAGCCGACCCGGTGGCGAATCACACCTATTCCGCCTCAGACCGACGACCTCTCCCCCGCCCCCTTCGCGCTCAAGGGAGCGGAACGGAAAAGGACCAGGTCAGAGAGTGTCTGACCTGGTCCTTCAGCGAGCCCCCTGTCGGATGCGAACCGACGACCTACGCGTGACAAGTCGTCGGATCTTGCCCCGGTGGCCGTCCGGGGCATCCGCGGAAATCTCGTGTCGGCAGCTCACGGCACCCGACGGACAGTCCCGGACAGCGATGGACGATTACGGACACCGCTCCGAATGAGACTGCGACTGCGACTGGCTACCCCTTCGGCACGATCACCGGAAGGCATCCGCGACGTCACTCGAATAAGAACTGATGTGGTGTCGCCGTCACCTCGGGCGCAGCCCGAAGGGGTACGGATGACCTGCGGGGTAGTGGTCGTGAAAGGTGCTCGGCAGTCGTTGTCGGTTGCCGTTCGACGGCTCACAGCGGCCCAGGGAATGTTATCCACGGTGAGCGCGGCTGTCCCACTCAGCCCGCCGTCGCTGGCAGAGAGTCGAAATGCCGTCCTTCACCACTGTGTAGACGAGGCCGTAACCGGCAATGTTCAGCGTTCCCTTGGCGCTGGTCGTCGTCTGACACGCGGGTATGTGCACCGTTGGTGCACAGCGGCCCGCCGTTGCGCCAGCTGCGAAGTTCGACGTGTCACACCAGGCGTCCCCTCCGCGCTGCGACTCGAATACAACACGGCCACTGATCGTCTTCGCGCTCGACGTCGGGTTCTGCGCGACCAGAACGCCCTGCGCGTCGTTGTTGCCGTTGAGCACGATGCACGTCGCATGGCATCCCGCATCGAAGCCCTCGTCCAGCAGATGGACGGCGATGCCAGCAAGTCCATGGATACCCGCGCCGAGCTGATCCACATCGGACGCCCCTCCATCCCAGTCATCATCGATGGCCTGCCGTCACTCGGTAGCTCTCCCGAGCGCCCTGCCACGATCGACTGATTCCGTCGACAGCCGCGCTGCCCGCACACGGCATCCCCGCCGCAGTCGCTGAACAGCAGCCCCAGGTTGTCGACGGTCACCCCCTACTGCGGGCAGCGACGGCGAGCATCGAGCGATATCGGCAGGTCTCTGCAGAGGCGCAGGAAGCACTGACCGCGAACTTTGAGCGAGTTTCCGCCGCTGCGATCGAGGCGTTCTCCATGGGGGACGTGCTCATGAGCAACATGGAAGCGCGGGAAATCAGCCGGGAACGGTTCACGAGCGCGGCACGGGAGGCTATCGGCAAGGCGTCGACGCCGGACGTGTGATCCGATCAAGGCTGAAGCAATTCACGCTACTTCGACTCCGCACCAGCCCCAGGGATCGCGTCACGCTCCATCAGAGTGTGAATCTACCGGGGACTCGTCCCATGTGTTCGGCCATCGGACCTCTTCAAGGGCGGCCCCGGCTCGTCGTGCCGAGCCCGTCAAAGCCCGGTGACGGGCTGCCCGGTGAGGGCCTGGGCGACCTGCCACAACATGCCGCCGCGCGAAGCCTTCGTCAGCACGACGTCTCCGGGGCGGAGAAGAGAACCGACGTAGGCCGCGGCGGTCGCGTTGTCGGCGACCATCGCCACGTCCGGCACGCCCGCTGCACCCGCCGCGAGCGCGAGTTGCTTTGCGAGGTCCCCGCCGACGGCGACGACGAGATCGACACCGTTCTCGGCTGCCATACGCCCGACAGCCCTGTGTGCCTCAAGAGCTTCGTCGCCCAGTTCCAGCATTTCACCGAGTACGGCGATCCTCCGGCCATCTTCTGCCTCGGTCATCGTGACTCTCCAATCTGGTTGAGTGGAGCGAAGGTGATGGCGCGGCCGGAGTACGAGGCGGTCAGACGACTCAGCGGTACGCGGTCGTGTGTCTGTCCCCAGGCGGACGGATCGCGAATGAGGACGTCGGGGTCCGGGCCGGCCTCGTAGCCCCGGGCGATGACCAGGTGTCCGCCCTTGCGTCCGTCATCGGGGAACTGCTCTGTCACCGACATGATCAGTGGGGCCACTTCGAGGCGGGCGACCAGGCACTCGGCCGTGACCGGCTCGGCGCGGGAGGGAACGCCGAGCTCAGTCGCCAGGTTGGCGACGCCGGCATGCAGCGCTCCATGTGGGGTCAGAACCTCTTGCTTGACCGCGAGCTTCAGCAGTTCGGTGACGGATGGGGCTTCACTGCCGTAGGCGAGCAGGATCATTCTCAGCGAGGCCAGGCCGCACGCCCGGTTGGACCACTCAATCCGGTCTCCCAGTGCCCACCCTCCATGGAGATCCCATTCGGCGGGGGCGATGAGCTGTCGGCACATGGGGACATCGTGGACGCGGGGCACAGCGGCTTGCTCCTACGGTGAGACGACAGCCTCCCGAATCGGTGTGGAGGGAGCGAACGCGGGAGTGGGCAGGGGAACATCGTATGGCGGGCGGGTCAGGGCCTCGTGAAGCATCGCCAGGACGATATCCGTATGTCCGAGCCCGACCATGGCCGCGCCGACGGCAAAGTTGCTGCCCCAGGACATGCCTGGCGTCGTGTTGACCTCCAGGGCGTTCACCCGGCCGCTCTCAGTGAGCATGAAGTCCACCCGGGCCGACCCGCGCAGGCCCATCCCCTCCCAAAGGGACTTGGAGTAGCCGTTGATCTCGGCCAGCAGCGCCGGTGTCAGGTCGGCGGCTCCGACCGTCACCGTGCCCCTGGAGTCCGCATCGAGCTTCGTGTCCGCGTCATAGAAGTCGGCATCGGTGACCTCGGTAGCCAGCGGCGGGAAGACGAGTACCGCGCCTCCGGGCATCTCCAGCAGGCCCACGGTGAGAGGCATGCCGGGGATGTAGTCCTCGACCAGGACGGGATCTCCCTCATCCCGGGCAGCGTCCGCGAGTGCCATCGGAAGGGCGCCCTGGTCTCGGACCAGGCTCATGCCCACGCTGGAGCCGCCGAAGGGCGGCTTGACCATCACCGGTGTCCCGGTCCAGTCCGCAGAGCCACCCGCCCACACCCACCAGCTGGGTGTGGGGACGCCTAAGCTCTCCATCACCCGCTTGCAGAGAATCTTGTCGGCAGCCATCGCCGACCCGGCGACGCCGCTTCCGCAGTACGGCATGCGGATGTAGTCCAGGAGCCCTTGCAGGCGCCCGTCCTCACCGAACGGGCCGTGAAGGTTCGAGAGGGCCACGTCGTACCCGGCCAGTTCAGGAATGAACGTCGGCTCGCAAGGGTCCAGCACCTTCCAGCGGGCGCCGATCTCCTCCAGCGCCCCGGCCAGGGCCGTCACGGAGCGCTTCTCCACGGGGCACTTCGAGTGGTACAGGCGATCCTCAAAGCTGACCGGTCCGTAGATCAGCGCCACGCCGAGCCCCTGTCGGCCCTGCTGCCAGCCGCGAAGGGCTTGGGTGGTTTGCTGCACGGCCTCGCCGGAGGCGGCATCAAGGAAGAGGGTCATGCGAGTACTCCTTCGAAGGTGTGGGTGACGGGGCCGCCGACCCACTGGGCACGTGCCGGCCGGTCCAGGTGCGGACGTACCGTCAGTGGCTGTCCGGACCGGTTGTGGACAACGACGGGCCGCCGGGCAACCAGCCCGCGCATGGTCGCGATGACGACGGCCGCCACCGCCCCGCTGCCACAGGACAGCGTTTCGGCCTCCACGCCGCGCTCGTAGGTGCGGATCTGCAGCTCCTGACCAAGCGCGGCCTGGACGAAGTTGACGTTGGTGCCGAGCGGAGCAAGGTCGGCGTGGTGGCGGATGAGGCGGCCGACCGTGACGGTGTCGATGGCCTCAACCTCGTCCACGAAGGCGACGACGTGTTCAGTGCCGGTGTGCACGCTGTCGAACCAGGTCGGTTTGCCGTTGATGACTGCCTGGACACGGCGAGCGTGGACGGCGCCGACTTCGACTGTGACCCACACGGCGTCATCGCTCACGACGGCTTCGTGCGTCACCCCGGCCATGACAAGCCCCATCCTCTTGAGGCCGTGGTCTTTGCTCGCCGCCCAGGCAGTGCATCGCAGGGCGTTCCCGCACATGGTCGCGGTCGAACCGTCCGCGTTGAAGCACGCGACGTCGAATAGGGCCGGGTCCGTGCTGATCAGCCTGCTGATGACCAGGCCGTCGGCGCCCACTCCTGTCCGTCTGGCGCAGAGCTGTTCGGCTTCTCTCGCCCAGTTTTCGCCGCCGTCCGGCGTTGGGTCGGAGAGGAAGACGAAGTCGTTGCCGGCTCCGTGAATCTTGCGAAAGTGCATGGCAAAGCTCCTCGGTCGGATGAGGTGGCGGCTTATATGCAGTGGGTGGAGAGGGCCGGCGAGATCAGGCGAGCTCGATGGGCCGGTACGTCCGCGGTCGGCCGGCTCTTGTAGTCGAGGAGCCCGAACCTCCTGCGAAGCAGCTCCCGCACGCTCTCGCCCCGGAAATGCTTTCCGGTTACCCTTGGGCGCTTTCCCATACTTGCCACTGTCATCACCGTTTCACCTCACCGGTACACGCACGCCAGCTGTGCCGTAACGCTAGGAAAGGCGATGGCAAGAGCTCTACGAGTGTGCCCGAACTTGCCAGAAATCACCCGAGCGAGTCGATGGCTGACGTGATCAGCTCGCGTGCCGATACACCGTAGACGGCCAGGTCGGCCAACTCGCTGAATGCCTGCGCGTACAGGGCAGTTTCATGCCGCTGCGTAATAGTGAGATGCGCTGAGACGAGTTCCACGTTGACGGTGTGGTCGTCGAACAAGAAGAAGTTCTCAACAGCCACAGGCCCGAGCGGTCTGCTTTCTCGGGGATGATGTCGATACTGACCGAGGGCAGCGCTGCGGCACTCAGAAGGTAGCCGAGCTGGCCCGCCAGTACGTCGGTTCCGCCGATGCGCTTTCGAAGCGCGGACTCTTCCAGAAGGATCGCGAAGCGGTGGTTGCCGTACACGATCTCCTGCTTGTCGACCCGGATCTTCACCGCCTCCGGCACATCGTTGATGAGACCGCGCCGGTTCTGGATAGAGGTCAGCAGGGCGTTGATGTACGAGGATGTCTGTACGGGGCCTGGGATCAGGGCGTGTGAGTAGATACGGAAGCGCTGCGTTCGCTCCCACAGGGGCAGCACGGACTCCTGAGCCCGCTTGAGGCCGGAGCGTTCCATACGGCGCCAGTCGACGTACATGCCGTCGATTCCGCGGGCAGTCGAGACGAGATCCTCCGCCACACCGGCTGCCCCGCAGGCCGACGCCCAGGAATGGAGGTCGGGCTCGGAGGGCGCGCGTGTACCACTCTCGAAGCGAGAGCATTTCGACTCATGCCAGCCCAGGAGTGCGGCCAACGCCCGCTTTGTGAGTCCGGCTTCGTTCCGGATCTCGCCTAGGCGTTGGCCGAGAGCCTTGCGCGCCTCCTGGACGCTCGAAGATGGCGAGGTCATGTCGCTGAGACGGCGCTGAGCGCTGCGTCAGAGCCGGAACTGGGCGTGCGGCGTCGCGCGTTGCCACACGGCCTCGAAGGCGGCTCCACAGAGCTTCGCCAGGTCCGGTGCTTCGCTGAGCTCCAGCTCCAAGTTCTCGCCCTCACCGTCGAAATGGTTGACCAGGACGAGCCGGGAGTCAAACAGCCAGAAGTCGTTCCCAGGCAGAGCAATGGCAGTGGCTTCCCGCCGGGTCAGCCACCGCACATGCTCACCGGCAGCGACATTCAGCGCGTCAGTCACCTCGTGCTCGAAGCGGATGTATTCACTGATGGGGGTGGACACGATGCGTGCACGTCGGACCTCGACCCCTCGTGAAGTCGCCTCTGTGACCAGCGAGTGCCAGTCGGCCCAGCGTTCCGCAGGGTCTAGGGGCTTGCCGGCGGCCCAGTCGATGAAGGCCGGATCCGACTTCATATAGGCGTCACGCATCTCCAGGTGCACGGCTGTCCGCCGGCAGTCTCGAAACAGGTCCTCAAACGTCGGGATCTTCTTCACCCTTCACCTCCAGGAAGAACTGCACCATGTGCCGAGGAATCTCCACCACCGACTCGTGACCTGGGATGTCCATCTGTTCGAGGCGCTCCTTGTCGAGAACGGTGACGCCCTGGACGAGGTACTTGTTCGTCTCGTCATCCAGATAGATCGTGGGGGAGCCTCCACTGGGACTCTCCGGGTCTTTACCGAGCTTGATCAGGGCCATGATGTCCACCTCCGTTGAAGGTAACGATCGATGCGCCAGAGCCTTCCCTCAACTCCTTTCCCAGGCCAGGCACTTGCCAGAACTTGCCAGCAGAGGCGACGACCAGGAGCAGTCCCGGCGCGGAGCAGGCCCTCTCGGAGGCCGAGTCGTCGGCACGAGCGCGGACGTGGAGATCTTTGGACCGTTTCCCCCGGAAGAGAGCGCTGGAGTGCCCGCTCTGAAAGCGTCCGCTCCTTCTGATCAGCGCCGCCGCGCTGGTGGCCTCAGCGGCAGATGAGCAACTGGCGCCGGGCGGATCGGGGAGCAGGGCGCTGTGCGGTGCTGCGCGCCCTGGCTGCTTCGGTCCGAGGGCTGGGGCGTGGCGCTCGCCGAGGCCGCGGATGCGCGAAGTCAATGGGCGGGCTGGGTTGTGGGCGGACTGCGGCTTCCGCGTCATGGTCTGGACGACGACACCGTCCGCGTCGCGCAACGGCACCGCAAGCAGCAGGAAGCCGACCGCCCTGTGGAACTCTGCCTGGTCGAAACCAGGCTCGCCCTCACCCAGGAAGACGGCTTCTGACTGCGCCCCCGGCAAGGTCACCGACCTCTTCGAACGAGTCGTCGCCGCCTCCGGTCTGCCGCCGATCCGGCTGCACGGCCTGCCACAAAGCCCCGACGCTCATGCGTGCTGCCCGCATCGACGTGAAGATCGTCTACGACACCCGCGGGCACAGCGGCACCCGTATCACCCGGGGCATCTACCGGAGCGTCTCCCCCGACGTCGGGAGAAGTGCGGCCGAGGCCACCGCCAGGCTGGGCCCACGCCAACCCGGCCACATCCCTCACCTCACCCTGCCCCGCGCACCAGAAAACCCCAGGTCACGGGCTATGTGACCTGGGGTTTCGCGGAGCCCCCTGTCGGATTCGAACCGACGACCTACGCATTACAAGACCGTGAGCGATCATGTTGCCCAGTGCCGCATAGTGCCGCCTCGTGACGTTTCCGCTGATCAGAACAGGTGCACCCGGTTAAGCCGTGCCGCCCCGCGCTGCGCCGTCCAAAGGCGTCTGTCCACCGGCTGTCCACCGGCGCACCTGGCCGATCAGCACGTAGTGACCACCCGCTGGCACACCGACGCCGTGGACGCTCAGCCAGTCCCCAGGGCTGACTCACTTGTCGAAATTCAACAACTGCCCGCTTCGGTGGACTTCTCTGTAAAGCGTAACCATGCGCTAAGAGCAAGCCACAGGGTGCGCTGTCCGCCGAGTCCTTCCGTGCCGGGCAGGAAGTGGGTGAGCACCCGGCGTACGAGCGACCGTTGGGCGTCGCGGGAAGCTGGCACCGGCGGGTCGGACCGTTCCGTACGCGGCTCGGGCGTCTCGTCCGTGCTCGGGGTAACGACATGTGCACTTCCTTGCGGCTGCGGTCACGGCATCCGGGGGGCCGGAGCAGACCCTCACGGCTGGCGTCAGTTTTCAGTACCTGAAGGGAAGTTACAACCGAAACCGCCCAGCGCCCAGCGGCCGGGTCACGCGCGGCAACAAGCGGTCATCACGGCGGTGCGCGGCGCGACTTCCTCCAGCCCTGCCCATAGCGCGGCCACGTCCAGGTCCGTGCCAGGCCCCTCGACCCCAGCGTGTTGACGGCACCGGAGGTCAGCGCCAGCGAAGCAGCCCCGCGCACTGCGGCGCGCCTGCTGCGTACCTCGCCCAGGGCCCACATACCGGCGGCGATGCCGCACCACAGCAGCCCGTGGCCGACGCTCATATTCCGCCGTGGCAGGTCGGGTTCCGCTCCTGGCAGCGAACGGGCGGCCACCCGATCGGGCACCGAGCGCCCCGCCCCACTCATCACACTCTGCCCTCGGCCCCTCGGCAAAAAGCCCTGCAAGTCCCTATATCTACAGCGTGTTGTGGTGCTCGGGCGGTGCCGCCGACAGCTCACACCGTCAGGCGGCCGATGTCCTGGGGGTCGAGACCGGTCAGCTGGATGATGCGCGGAGCGGGAATGCCCGCCGTCAGGGCCCTGTGCACAAGGCCCTCCCAGTCCTGGGTCGTCTGCCGGAATTCCAGCAGCTCGCTTTCCATGTCCGTGACGGATTGGGGTGCGGACTCCTGCTGTACCCGCAGCGACTCCTCCTCGCTCAGCGGCACAGGCAGACACTCCGCGTTCTCGGGGATGAACGCCTGTGCCGCGGCCGGGAGAATTCTGACCTGCTCCGAAGAGGCCGAGACTCCATGAGCCTGCAGCCACCCCAGTACGGCTGGTGTTTGTGCGCACTCCAGGGCACCGACAGCAGCCAGGGCCGCCCCCAGCCGGGGGTGGCGGTCAGGAAGAAGGAACAGGTAAGCGTCATCGGCCATCGCGCGGAATCGCCTTCTCGATCGAACCTCATCAGCGGGCGCACTGATGCTAGCGCCCCTGCCCGGCGCCGACTCCCGCTCTCGTTGCGCCGGCTGCAGCCCCACCGGCCGAACCATGCTCGGGCAGCGACGTGACGTGGTCCGGCTCCTCACAGAGCGCCGGGCGGTCCGGTCGGCCGGCCGGACCACAGCGCCACCCTCATGGATGAGCGTGCTGGGGAGAAACCCGGGCAGGCGCACACGATGCACTTCCTTGGAACCGCCGAACGTCTCATGGAGCGATGCACAACACCCCTGTGGGACCTGATGCGCCCCCCGAGGCAGCGACACGGAGAGGTCCTGGCGATACTGCACCGGCGGGTTGACGACGGCGCCCTCATCCTGGGCAGACAGCGCGTCGTCGTTCCCAACGCCTTCGTCATCGAAGTGCTGCCCGAGATCCACCGGCAGCTCACGGCTCATGCGCTGCCGGTGGAGCCCTGCCTCGTGAACGAGGTCCATCGGTACGCTGCCGAACAGGGCTACACCTTCGCCGGCCGTGTGGCCGTCGCCCTGCGTCCCGCACCTGACGAGGAAACCGTCCGGTTTCGCATCCACAGCCGTATCGCACCAGCCGCAGGACAGCACCACGCGTTGGCACGCAGAAGACGATGACCAACTGCGATCCGGCCGTTTCGGCGTCAGCTAGCGGAGAGCATTCCTTCGCGCAGGCGCGCCAGCGTGCGGGACAGAAGGCGGGAGACGTGCATCTGGGTGACACCGAGGCGCTCACCGATCTGCGACTGGGTGAGTTCCTCGACGAACCTCAGATGGAGGATGCGCCGGTCCCGCTCGTTGAGTTCGGCGATGAGCGGAGCGAGTGCGTGGAAGTCCTCCACCAGCTCCATTGCGGGGTCTTCCCCGCCGATGAAGTGGGCCAGGGCCGCTTCGCCGTCATCGTGGTCGCCGTGGACGGCGGCGTCGAGGGAGGTGGAGTTGTAGCCGTTGGAGGCCATCCGGGCTTCGACGACCTCTTCCTCGGTGAGGTTCATCAGCGCGGACAGCTCGCTGACCCTGGGGGCGCGGCCGAGGCGAGTGCTGAGCTCCTCGGTGGCCTTGGCGAGCTCGACGCGGGCCTCCTGGAGGCGGCGCGGAACGTGGACGGCCCAGGATGTGTCGCGGAAGAACCGCTTGATCTCACCGACGATGTAGGGCACGGCGAACGTGGCGAACTGGACTTCGCGGGAGAGTTCGAAGCGGTCGATGGCCTTGATCAGGCCGATCATGCCGACCTGGACGATGTCCTCCATGTCGTCGCCGCGGTGGCGGAACCGTCCGGCGGCGTAGCGGACCAGCGACATGTTCAACTCGACGAGGGTGTTGCGTGCGTACTGGTACTCGGGTGTGCCCTCTTCCAGTGCGGCGAGCTGGCTGAAGAACAGCTTCGACAGGTCACGGGCGTCCTTCGGTGCGACCGTCTGCGGGGAAATGACTGTCGGCAGTTCCGCGATGCCGGTGTCCCTGGATGTCCCAGTAGCCGTCTTCATGCTTTCCCTCCCTGTCCGCCGGCCCTCTGTCGTCCCCCGACAGGCCGGTCCACGTCACGTACCCCCGAGCGCGTGCTTCATACCCGCGCGGTGGATCAAGGTTCGTGATGCCCACCACGTGGCCGCACGACAGCGACGTCAAGCCTCGACAGGGGGCAACTCAAAGCTGGCCGGGCTGTTACAGGGTGCACTTCGTGGGCAAGTGTGCATCCCGGACAGAGGCCACCCCATATGAGGAGGGGCTTATGCGGACCAACCCCACATGGCTGGACGCCCGACCGCCGGACCGAGTGGCTTTCGCCAAACGGCCGGAAGTCGTCGCGCAGACGCGAGAAGTCGCTCGCGCATGGATGAGCGCGCTCCGCCCGGCTGTCGACCCCCCGGCCGCCGCAAGCGTCGAACTCGTGGTATCCGAACTCGTCACCAACGCCGTACGGCACGCACGAGGGGCATCGTGCTCCTTGCGCCTGCAGGCACAGCCGGACGGTATCGCGGTCGTTGTCACCGACGCAGACCCCCGACTGCCGAAAGAGCGGCCACCCGACCTCACCGGCGGCACCGGCGGCTTTGGCTGGCCCATGGTGCACAACCTGGCCAAGGCGGTCACCGTGACGACGAGGCCCAGCGGCAAGACCATTCGAGCAGTCCTGCCCCGGTAGTGCCCGCACCCCCGCCGCACGGTGGATGCCGCGCAGCGCGCACCGCAGGCATCCTGACCCGCCAACGGGACAGGGCGCACGGAGGATTGCCCTCGGCATGACGGAGCCCGGGCCGGGCAGGAGAGACCAATGGACGACCTATCGCAGCTGCTGCAACAGACGATGCGCCGCCGCCACCTGACGCCGCAAGCCGTCGCCGACAAGACCGGCATCCGCACCCCGCGCATCCGGGCCTTCGCCGAGGACGGCGCGGAGGGACCCATCCGCCCGACCGAGGAGGAACTGTCTGAACTAGCGGGCGCCCTCGCACTGCCGCTGCAGGCTGTCAAGGCCGCCGCTCGGCCGAAGGTCACGGCAACTGCCCCGTGACCCGGTGCGTCGGACGGGTCCTCCAAGGTCTTACGTGTCGTAGGTGGCCGGGACGGCCCATCAGCTGACGGGGCGGGGCAATGCGACCAGACGGTGGAAGGCGGCGGCGAGCTGATGTCACCAGGGCCAGGTTGCTGCGATCCGCAGGTAGAGGCGACAGCCGCCACAGTTTAGACGGGCAACTACCTCCAGGATCCGGTAGCGGAGTTTCTTGGAGATCCTCACGAAGGCCGGTTGTGCGGTGCAGGTGGACCGCTGCAGCGGCGAGGTGCAAGTGACGCCGGGTTGATCTGCGGACAGGCGGGGAGGGGCGGTGCCTGCTCGGGGTGCCGTCAACAAGGCGGCGAACCAGCCGACAAGCAGCCCGTCGTGCAACATGCCACCTGTGGCGTAATGAGCACCTTGGGCCGGTTGGTCCCGTCAGGCTGTGCGGACTGATCACGGTCGTGTCAGGCCACCCAAACCGAACACCGGACCGCCCGGTGAACGCCCGCCCCCCGTACGGCCTGCGGGAACAGGAAGCAAGGGGAGGCCGGACCGATGGCAGGAGACGGGCGAAAGAAGCCGCACCGGGTCGAAGAGGACCGGTCGGAAGGCTTCGGGGAGCGCCTGCTGGGTGTGCTGCTGGACCGCGCCCACGAGATGCCCGCGCATCTGATCGCTCCACTGATCGCGGAAGAGGTGGCCAGCATCGGAGGACGCGACGTCTCCATCCTCCTGCAGGACTATGAACAACTGCTCCTCGTGCCCCTGCCCGGCCAGCGGCTGGTCGTCGGCGATCCCCAACCGGTCGAAGACTCCCCAGCCGGCGATGCGTTCCTGTATCGCAGGACCGTGGAGGTTCCCCAGGACGGCGCTGTCCGCATATATCTGCCGCTCCTGGACGGCAGTGACCAGATCGGCGTCCTGACCGTCACTCTCGATGACGTCGATGACGACGACCGGCGACTGCTGCGCCGCCTCGCCGGCCTGGTCGCCGACATGATCGTCACCAAGGACGCCTACACCGACCAGTTCTTCAAGGCCCGCCGCCGCGCCCCCATGGATGTCGCCGCCGAGATCCAGTGGTCACTGCTGCCCCCGCTGTCGATGACCGTCCCCCAGGTCGAAGTCGCCGGGATTCTCGAGCCCGCCTACTACGTGGCCGGCGACAGCTTCGACTACGCGCTCAACGACGACGTCCTGCATGTGGCCATGATCGACGCCATGGGCCACGGCCTGGACGCCGCGACCGTGGCGACCGTCACCATCGGCGCCTACCGCCACGCTCGCCGCGCGGATACCGAACTGTCCGAGATCTATGCCTTCATGGACCAGGCCGTCAACGAACAGTTCGGTCCCGACCACTTCGTCACCGCGCAGATGATGTGCCTGAACATCACCACCGGCCAACTGCAATGGGTCAACGCCGGCCACCCCGCGCCGCTGCTGATCCGCGACCGCACCGTGATCGGCCGGCTGGAAAGCCCCACCACCCTGCCGATCGGCTTCGGCGGTGACCAGCCCCACGTCAGCGAACGGACTCTGCAACGCGGAGACCGCATTCTGTGCTTCACCGACGGCCTGATCGAGGAACACCAGCCCGGCGGAGAAGAGTTCGGCGAGGAACAACTCATCGAATGGACCAACCAAATCCTGCAGGACCACACCGCGGTGCGAGCCGTGGCCAGAAGGCTCTCCCACACCTTGAAACGGGAACGGGGCGGCGTGACCAGCGACGACTCGACCATCTTCCTCATCGAATGGCGAGGAGGCAAAGCCGACCACCTGGCCACCCTCACATGAGCCGACAGCACCCGGACCACGTCACCGAGCAGTACCTGCGTTGATCTTCGGATCCTCTGTGGTCTTCGGGCGGTCGCCGCAGGGTGCCCGTCAGGCGCTTCTGTCCTCGCGGTCCGCGCCCGGGCGGGTCGGGTGGGGTGCCGGACGGTGGTGACGGGTCTGGCCGCGTGTACCCGTCTGTGGGATGCGGCTGGCACCCCTCCCGAGGTGCGGGTGCTCCGGTGCTACCGGGGGAGGAAGGCGCTGACGGTCTTGCCGCCGGCCGCCCGGCGGGTGACGGCGGTGGTCCGGGCGAGGTGGTTGACCATGGGCCAGCCGAATCCTCCGGTGCCGCCGGTCCGGTCGGGGGTGCGCATGCGCGGGGCCTGCGGGCTGGGGTCGTGCACGGCCACTTCGATGCTGTCGGGGTGCGCGGTCAGGCTCAGGGTGCAGGTGCCGCCGCCGTGGCGCAGGGCGTTGGTGACGAGTTCCGAGACGACCAGGACCACGGTGTCGGCGGCCTCGGCTCCGATCGGCTGTGCGAGATCTTCGAGGAAGTCCCGGGTCTCCTCGCGTGCGTCGGCGACGGATGTCGCGGAGCGGACGGTTACCGCGGTGATGCTCATCGTGTCCATCAGGTCACCCGGTCTCTGGATCGTCATTGCCCGGTCCTGCCTATGTAGGGCCTATGCCCGGCCTGCGGCCCGCTAACCCGGCCCGCTCCCGCCTTCCCTCACCGTTCGAGGTCGATTACCTCCCCGCCAAGCACGCCAAAATCTGCGGTGGCCGGAGTAGACATCGGGTGGTGGTGTGGTTATGGTTTCTCTCGTAGCCGAGATCGAGCAGGGCCCGGCAGAAACGAACTGCCAGGCAGCAGTACCCGTAGTTGTAGTTCGCAGTGCGGTGCGGTGGTGGAGTTCCGAAGCCAGGGTTGTTGCAGGACGGCGACGGGACTGACGACCGGACCGGGTGGCCCGCAGTAGTCAGGGGCCGCCGCGAGCAGTACCGCAGTTCAGTCAGTGCAGTACCCGCACGTGCGGGTCGCGGTATCCAGCAGTGAAGTGAGCGGTTCCTCGGTGAAGGCGTCGGCTGCGGGCGTACGCACCGGGAGGTTCGGCAGTGGGGTTCCAAGCCAGAGCAGACGCAGGACGGGCAACGGGGCTGGCTGCCGAAGAGTGGCGCTGTCACAGGTCACCAGCAGTTCGGTTCGGTGGTGGAGTTTCGGAGCCGGAGAAGTTGCAGGATGGCGACGGGGCTGACGACCGGACCGGGTGGCCCGCAGTGATCAGGGGCCGCCGTGAGCAGTTCACGAAGTGGCATCACGCAGCAGCACGACCAGGAGCGGTTCCTCGGTGAAGGCGTCGGCTGCGGGCGTACGCACCGGGAGGTTCGGCAGTGGGGTTCTAAGCCAGAGCAGACGCAGGACGGGCGACGGGGCTGGCTGCCGAAGAGTGGCGCTGTCACAGGCCACGGAGCAGTACGCAACAGAGCAGTACCAGCAGTTGGTAAGTGATTGATCCCAGAGGGAAGAACGGAGGAGCCAGGCGCCATCAGGATCGCCCGGGCGGAAGTCTTGAGCCCGGGTACCGCAGGACATCGATAGTGAGGTGGTCTCCGGTCAAGCAACCGCGATCCCCGCAACCCCCGGACCTCTTCCCGGCGGGCATGCGGAAACACAGAGCCGGCGTAGCCGATCAAGGCCGGCTGATGGTGTAGCAGTTCCTTCGGGGCCCGGGTGCCACATGGCACCCGGGCCCCTCCAGCGCGTTCCACAGAGAGGTGACATGACAGCAGACGACTCGTTCGGCCGACTCGACGACGACGACTACCCCGCCTACACCATGGGCCGGGCCGCCGAAATGCTCGGCACCACCCAGGGCTTCCTCCGCGCCATCGGCGAAGCCCGCCTCATCACCCCACTCCGCTCCGCGGGCGGCCACCGCCGCTACTCCCGCTACCAGCTGCGCATCGCCGCCCGCGCCCGGGAGCTCGTCGACCAGGGCACCGCCATCGAATCCGCCTGCCGCATCGTCATCCTCGAAGACCAGCTCGAAGAAGCCCAGCGCATCAACGCCGAATACCACCGCGGCACACCGGAGGCGAAGCCGTAGCCGCCGACTGCGGCCCGAGAGCCGCGGCCCCGCCCCACCGGCATGCTCCGGGCGTGCTGCTCAGGCGCTATCCCAGGTATGCGCATCGTGCCCAGCAGACCGCCTGCGGGCGGGAAGCCCTGTTCGAGCCGCGTCGTGTCGCGCAGGGGCGACCTGAGGAAGGCGTCAGGGCCTCCCGTTCGACGATCGGGTGCTGACGCCGAACAGGGACTGGGACCCGGACGTAGCCCGCCCATTCTCCTGGTCCCCGGCGCGAGGTCGGGGCAGTGACGCGCGGAGTAGGGAGAGCGGCGCCACCTCGTCGGTCTGCGGAGGTCCCGGCCGGGTCACGGGACATCGCCAGCCCAGCCCACTGTCCCGGGCATTGAGGCGGGGTGTGCAGTTGGCGCGGCCGGGCCTGTACATGCCCTCATCCGCGATTCCGAAAGGCTTCGCTCTGTCAGCGGACGTTTCCTGTGCCCGCGCTCTTCGAACACGCCCTGCGTGATTC
Source organism: Streptomyces sp. TSRI0281 (assembly GCF_001905125.1). Taxonomy (GTDB): domain Bacteria; phylum Actinomycetota; class Actinomycetes; order Streptomycetales; family Streptomycetaceae; genus Streptomyces. The sequence goes on from NZ_LWLE01000001.1 coordinate 1,180,311, forward strand.
TGTGCGCCACGTCGGGAAGGGGTGGCCGCTGCGGACAAGGGAGATGTTGCGGCGGGTGTGTGCGCCTGTCATACACAGCTCATGCCCATGCGGTGTTCCTTCTCCATGGCGTGGGCGCTGAGGGCGAGCTTGGGGAGCTGCCCATGGGTGACGGCCGCCGCGCCAGAAAGATCATCGGGGTCCTGGGCGGTCTCCTGGTCCGGGAGGCGGGGCCGTACGGTCCGCCGGTACAGGGACCGCGCGGCATGCGCTGAAGGATTTGGGGCCGCGCTACTTCAAGGTGGGGCAGATGCTGTCGACCAGGCCGGACATGGTGTCCGAGGTCATGGTCGAGGAGTTGCAGAAGCTCCACGATCGTGTGGAGCCTTCTCCGTTCGCGGATTTCGAACCGGTGTTGGTGGCCGATCTCGGCCCTGACTGGGGTCCGAGCCACGTGGAAATGCAGATGTGCAGGCGGTTCTTCCTCACGCGCCGCACTGGTGAACACGGCGGAAGAGTCGCTCAGGCGGACCGAGTCCCCCAGGACCTCCGATACCCCCCGTTGCCTCCAGACGGTCTGGGGAGCCAGCCGACCCTGATGACAGCACCGCCGAAGACCACGGTCTTCCCGGGTATGGCCAGTTGGAACCCAACTTCAGTGATCTACAGGCTCCGGCGGCTCGGTTCGCTGTCCGGCCGTGGGGGAGGCTTCGGCGAGGTCGGCACCGTGGTTGGCGTCCCGCCGGGTGGAGTCGGTGCCGTACCAGTCCAGGCACATCACGGTGGCGTCGTCCTGCAGATGCCCGTCATGGGCACGGACGACGTGCTCGATCAGGACACGGGCGGCCTCCCGGGGGTGCAGGTCCTCAGTGCTCCCGATGAGGGCGGGCAGATCGAGGTCCGCGGCGCTGCGCTCCTGCATTCCGTCGGTGAGCATGATCAGCCGGTCTCCTGCCCGCAGGTCCAGGTGCTGGACCGTGTAGGTGTGCGGGGCCAGGAAACCGAAGGGCATGTCGATGGCCGGCGCGATCTCCTCGACTTTCCCCCCGCGCAGGCGCAGCGGCCAGGGGTGGCCGGCGTTGATGAACTCGGTTCGACCGTCGTGCAGGCTGATCCGCAGCAGTTGTCCGGTGACGTAGCGGCCGCCGCTGTGCTCGGCCACGGCCTGGTCGGCGGTCCGCGCTTGCTCGGCGAGGTCGGCTCCCTGCCTGCGGGCGCGGCGCAGTGCGCCGACGAGGAGGGTGGCCAGGAGGGCGGCGTCGACGTCGTGCCCCATGGCATCGGTGACGGACAGCTGGACGTGGTCGCGGTCTACGACGTAGTCGAAGGTGTCGCCGCCGACGAACTCGGCCGGCTCCAAAGCCCCGGCGACCGCGAACTGGGCGGCCTCGCAGGCCAGCGAGGTGGGCAGCAGCCGGTGCTGGATCTCGGCAGCCAGGCTCAGCGGGGTGGTGCGGCGGCCCCACTGGTACAGGTCGGTGAAGGGCCGGTTCGCGATGATGATGTAGGACAGGGCGTGGGCGCTCCGGCTGATTTTCAGCAGCGTGTCCGGGCCGGGACGGCGGGGCAGACACAGCTCCAGCAGCCCGAGCGCGTCCCCGCGGTTGGTGACCGGTGCGATGACCCGTGTCCAGGCACCGCCCCCTGGGGGCTCCACGTGCGGTCGCTGTGTCCGGATGACTTCCTCGTAGACGGTGCCGGAGACGGCGATCGGGTCTGCGGGACGCTCCAGGTCGATGTCGTCCGCGGTACTCAGGCGGACGACGGAGGCGCCGGTGAAGTCGGTGATCAGGAACGACACGGACCGAGCCCCGAGCTGTCTTCGCAAGGTCGCGGCTATCACGTCGACGGACTCCACCGGCGGCGCGGCCTCCGCCGCGGCCAGCGCCTCACCCAGCCCGTCCGTTCCGCTGTCCCGCATGGGAGCGCCCTTCCTGTCTTCGAGCCCGTTTCAGTACCCGTCCAGGTACGCACCCGGTGAAACGACTTCTGGCGAGCACGGAAAGGCAAGCTACCCCACTGCGGGTACGGGTTCGCATGCGGCCGAGCGAAATGCCGCCGCGGGTCCGCTCGGCGCCTGCTGCGGCTGTCGTACGCGGCAGGGCCGCTGTGCACCGCGAGCCGGCCGGCAGACGCGCGCCGCCGTAGGACGGTGCAGGTGACTCGCCCCCGCCGAGATCCGAGTCCAGGTGCCGTGCCGCCGGGGGCGCAGGCACGGCGCAGGCCCCTTGCCCGGGGAACACCTCCGGGCCGACCCGGCCTCAGGCTTCGCCGCGCGGCCTCTGTTCGCGGCGGTGGCGACGCAGGAGCCGGAACGGCTGTTGGCGGCACCCGACAGGCCACCGTCGGATTGGCTCGGGGCGCCGGGGGAGGACGATGGGGGTGTGGTCGAGGGGGGACCCACACCGGCCTGGAGACCGGTCTCGTGGTCGAGGCCCTCGCAGGGGCGGGCCGCCACGGCATCCTGACTGTCACGCGCATCCGCTGACGAACACATGCTGCGTGCGGCAGCTGCCGGTCATCCGGTGATGCTCCGGTTTGGCCACAGCCGGCACCGCTCGCCAGAAGGGCTCAGAAACAGAGGGACCGCCGCCCACCGAAAAACTCCTGTGAACGACTGGACTCTGGCCGTCCGCTGCCATGTCGGACCACTGCGAGCCCTGGCCGGGAAGGACGAACCCTTGCGACGACCCCGCAGTACGGGCCCGCGCACCACCGTCGGGTCTCGGAGTCCTGAACGCCGCCGACTCCTCCCTGGCGGCCGATCACTTCCTGCGGCTGACCTCTGGCGGCACGGTTGTGCGAACGCAGCCACCGAATTCCTCCTCAGAGGCGCTGAGGGACGTGTCAACGGGCAGAAGCAATCTTAACTTTTGGAGGCTGTGGTGGCGTGTGATCGGATTGGACTGGCTGAGGTGCTGGCGGCGGCGGAGGATGCCGCGCCGGTGGACTCGCTCGATGTCGTGGCGCGCAATCTGCGTACCCGGTTCGGCGCGCGGTACGTGTCGTTCCTGTTCGTCGATGTGGTCGGCAGGCGTCTGCTACGGGTCAACGACACCGCTGGCATCTCGCAGGAGCACCGGGCTGAGAGAGTCCCCCTTGCCGGCAGCGGCACCTACGACAAGGTTCTGCGCGCTCAGAAGCTGGTGCAGGTGGAGGAGGACGGGCAGGGGCAGCGGCTGCTCGCGCCAGTCACCAACCGCGGTGACACCATCGGTGTGCTCGAGCTGTTCCTCGACGTCGTGACCGAGAGCGTACTGGAGCAGGTCGAGGAAGCTGCGCACGCGCTGGCGTACATCATCGTCACCGACCGCCGCTTCACCGACCTTTACCACTGGGGCAACCGCACCACGCCCGTCAGCCTGGCGGCGGAGATCCAGCGCCAGCTCCTTCCCTCCGCCCCCTCCTGCGATGCAGCCGAGTTCGCCCTCGCCGGAGCCCTGGTCCCGGCCTCCGACATCGCCGGAGACACCTACGACTACAGCCTCGACAACAACGCCCTGCACCTGTCCGTCACCGATGCCATGGGCCACGACGTCAACGCCTCCCTCATCGCCACCCTCGTCGTCAACGCCTCCCGCGGCGCCCGCCGCGCCGGAACGGATCTCGCCGAACAAGCCCGCCAAATGCACCAGGCCCTCCTCAAGCACGGGCACCACACCTTCGCCACCGGCCAGCTGCTACGCATCGCCCTCGACGGAAGCCGCGCCCAGCTCGTCAACGCCGGCCACCCCGGACCGCTCCGGCTGCGCGACGGCATGGTCGAGGAACTGGTCCTGGCCGTCGACATGCCCTTCGGCTTCACCCGGCAGGGTTCCTACCAGGTACAGGACATCGACCTGCGCCCCGGTGATCGGCTCGTGCTGTACACCGACGGCATGCAGGAGCGCGAAGCGCAGAGGGTCGACCTGCCCGGTCTCCTGCTCCAGACCGCCGCAGAGCACCCGCGCGAGGTCGTCCGCACATTGGTCGCTGCGGTAGCCGACGCCTATGGTGGCCGACCGCCCAAGGACGACGCCACCGTCCTGTGCCTGGACTGGCGAGGCCCCCGCAATGAAACCCGCCGGTCGGACGCCTGAGCCCGTGGTGATCCCGGGAAGGCACGGGATCCTGCATTCGCTGCCCCCGCTCCCCTGGTACCGGAAGCCGGGCGACGTACGGGATTGCGCCGCGTAAGTCCGATCGACGTCAACAGATCCGTGGAAAACCCCCTCTGAGTCCCTGGTCAGACTGCACGACGCGCACTACAGGCAGTACGGCATGATGCTGCACCAAACCCCTATGTACGCCTCTGGGTCACCGGCGGCCCTTGAGTGTGCAAGCGAGCCGTATGCGGAAGCGTGTGGTCCAAAACCGACCTTCACATCGGTCACGGATCTTCTTCCGGAGCGCTGGACCATCTTCTTGCGGTTGCCGTACTGCTGACCGGGCAGGCCAGCGTGTACGCACCCTTCACGGTGGCGCACAGCGTCATCGAGATGTCCGCGCAGACTTGGTACCGCCTTGAGCCTGGCATCGGAGCCGAGGAACGAACCCTTCGCCACGTGAACAGTCGGCTGCGGAGCCGACGGGAGCAGGCGCGGTCGGTCGGTACGGACGAGAGCCCGGAAGCATGCACGCACCAGGATCATGCGCGCCGCCGCATGGACGAGATCGTGACCTTCCGCCGGCGCCGCGCGCGGCTGATCCCCGGGGGGTTGCGGCATTCGACGGCCGTGGGGTTCCGGCGTCCGAGGCCGCGTGGAAGCGTGGCGGACGGGTCCGTGCACGTGAGAGCCCCCCACCGGACCACGGTATTCACGGTGTCCGGTGTGGGGCTCTCGGTCCGGGAAATGCCACGGTCGCTACGAGTCCGGGGAGGTGAGGGCGATGGCGCCGGCGGGGCAGAGGCCGACGGCCATCCGGGCGGCGGCGCGGTGCTCGGGTGCCGGTGCGGGCTGAAGGAGTATCACCAGGCCTTCCTCCTCGTCCTGGTCGAAGACTGCGGGAGCCGTCAGGGCGCACATGCCGGCACCCGCGCAGCGCTCACGGTCGACGCCGAGACGCAGCGGCGCTTGCGGGTCGCTCACGGCGTTATTCCTTGTCCCAGGTGACGGGCAGGCTGACCACGCCGTAGATGTTGGAGCGCTCACGCAGCGGCACCTCCTGCGGTGGCACCGCGAGGCGCAGGGTGGGGAAACGGGCGAGTAGCGCCGGGAACGCAACGGCCATCTCGACGCGGGCGAGCTGCTGGCCCAGGCACTGGTGGGCGCCGTGGCCGAAGGCCAGGTGCCCGGTGGCCTTGCGGTGGATGTCGAGCCGGTCGGGGTCGGGGAACCGGCGTGGGTCCCGGTTGACGGCCTGGACGGAAATGGTCACCGTCTCGCCCGCCCTGATGAGCGTGCCCTCCACCTCGACATCCTCGAGCGCCGACCGAAGCAGAGGGTCGGCCACGCTGAGGTAGCGCAGCAGCTCCTCGACGGCCTGCTCGGCAAGGCCCGGGTCGGCGCGCAGGGCGTCCAGTTGGTCGGGGTTGCTGAGCAGGGCGAAGGTGCCGAGGCCGAGCATGTTCGCGGTGGTGTCGAGTCCGGCGGCGAGCAGCAGCCCGCCGACTCCGGCCAGTTCCTCGTCGGTGAGGTCGGAAGTGGTCAGATCACTGAGCAGATCGTCGGTGGGCTCGGCGCGCTTGGCGAGGACGAGTTCGCCCAGGTACTGGACCAGCGCCATATAAGCCTCGCCCGTCGCCTCCGCATCCGCCGTCTGGTCGAAGAGGGTCGCCACGTGGCGCTGGAATCGCTTCCGGTCGGTGTACGGAACGCCGAGCAGCTCGCAGATCATGAGCGCGGGCACGGGTTGCGCGAACGCCTCCACCAGGTCGGCCGTGGGTCCGGCCTGTTCCATGGCATCCAGGCATTCCCCGGTGAACTGCTCCACGCGTTCCGTGAGTTGCCGCATCCTGCGGACGGTGAACTTGCCGGTGAGCAGGCGCCGGTAGCGGGTGTGCTCGGGGGCGTCGAGGCCGATGATGTCGCCGACCGGTGCCGGTGGTAAATCCCCTGACACGCCCTCCATCGGCATCGGCAGATGCAGGAGTTCGTAGCGTGAGCTGAAGAGGGGGTCGGCCAGGATCGCGCGGGCCGTGGCGTGGCCGGTGACCAGCCGCCCCACGTGTCCGTCGGCGTAGCGCATGCGGCGCATCGGCTCGTCGCTCAGGGCGGTGAGTTCCTCCGGCGGGTCGAAGGGGCAGCCGGTGTGCCGGTCGGTGGGCAGGGTGGGCGGATCATCGACGTTGATGTCATCGGTGGTGGCGCCGGCGGACGTCGGGTCGTGCGACATGGGGTCCTCCTGTGATCGTGGGGCGGGGTGTGGCTGGTGCGAATCGGTGAAGTGGTTCGAGGCAAGCGGTGGTTACCGCTTCGGTCCGGTACTGAAGGTGCGGTACGCCCTTACGTGACCGACCGGGAGAGCGCCTCGCGCCAGGCGAGGTCGCTGGCGGCGCCGGAGCCGATCTCGGTGCCGAGCCACGGTCCGAGCAGGGTCTCGATGAGCGGAGTGAAGAGCGGGTACTCGGCGAAGGAGCGGAGGTCGGTGGGCATGGACTCCGTCGGCACGATGACGCTGCCGACGGCGGCGCTCCGCGCCGCCAAGGGGGGTGGACACGGTCCGCACAGCCGGGTATTGACCAACAGGCGCTCCGCCGCGGCGTTCTCGGCGCGGGCCTTGAGGCGAGTGGGGGGCGGAAGCCGATCTGCGACAGGGCGCTGTCGTCGGCGTCCGCGAGCGGCGGGGGCGGTGCGGGTGTGGGTGGTATGGCGGAGGCCGTGACCGACACCCGCTTCTTCCGGAACGGTGCGGGTGCGGGCGGCGTCACCACGAACGAGGGAGCGAGCCGCGCAGCCGTACCTCGACGGAGATCGGTGCCGGCTTCCGTGTGTCCTCGCCCATGGCGGCGGACAGCGCGTTGAGCAGGGTGGCGGACTTCGGAGGGGCGGTGAGTCGCACAGGCAGGGTGCGGGCTTCGTCAACGCCGACGTCCGCCGCGACGGCCAACTGGCGTCGGAGGATGCCGACACGGGATGTGAGGTTCATGGCGTCATCGTGGCACACGATCGACGCCATGGCGAGCCAAGTTGGCATTTCGTTGTTGATCAACGCTCTGGCCTGCAATGTCCTGCTGGATATCGTGTGATGACATACCGTTTTAGTGGAGGAAGGCCCATCGGCGACGTGGTGGCGCTGCCATGGTGGCACCATTGGGGTGGCGGGCTCGGTTTCGTCGGGTGCCCACTGTTGTCGGTGGGTTGAGGCAGGCGCTGGCGGTCATCGGTATCGGCACGTATCCGGCGACCGCGACGTGCGCGGCCCACATCCGGTTCGGGGTCAGCGCGACCCTCGGCACCACAGGATGCCGCAGTCCTTCGGGGAGGCGGGGGTGCCAGTGCACGAGTCATTCGTAGAGGAGATCCTGGAGCTGGCCGACGCTGCAGGAGGCTTCGTGTTCGGCGTCTTTGCTGCGGTGGGTGACATCGGAGCCGGTGTAGCCGGGCAGGTGCTGGCAGAACAGGCCGTTGATCGACCCGAAGATGTGCTCCACGAGGCCCTTCGCTGTCGGTGCGAACGGCGGAGCGGGCTGGACACGGGCCTTGACCGAAGGCCGGGTAGTTAGGGCCCGTAAAGAATCAACACGTTGCTTCACGGCCTCCCTGTCGTTGGTGTGGTATGCGCATACCGAGCGAGGCTCGTGGCCAACTTGCTCTGAGATTCGGGGTGTTGCTCCCTCATCTGAATGAGCGGCAGCAGCGGCTGGCGCCGGCCACCGAGGCCTGGCTGCTGGGGCAAGGCGGGGTCCGGGCCGTCGCGTGTGCCGCAGGGGTGAGCGAGACGACGGTGCGGAAGGGGGGGGCTTCGAGCTGTAGGGCGGTGAGAACCCACTGCACGACGGCCGGGTCCGCCGGGACGGCGGCGGCCGCAAGAGCGCCGAGGAGATGGACCAGCTACTCGTTCCGGCGTTGCTGGCGTTGCTGGCGCCGGATCAGCGGGGCGATCCGATGTCGCCGCTGTGGTGGACGACCAAGTCGCTGCGGCGTCTGGCCGGGGAGCTGACGCGGAAGGGCCATGCCGCTTGCGGCGCCGACCGTGGGCCGGCTGCCGCGGGAGAACGGTTTCAGTCTGCAGGCCAACGCGAAGACCCGTGAGGGCACCCAGCACCCCGACCGAGACGCGCAGTTCCGGTACATCAACGACCAGGCCAAGGACCATCGGACGGGCGGGCGAGCCGGTGGTCAGCGTGGACACGAAAAAGAAGGAGGTCGTCGGCCAGTTCAAGAACGCGGGCCTCGAATGGCGGCCCAAAGGCCGGCCGGGGCAGGTCAGCACCCATGATTTCCCCGATCAGGAGCTCGACCGGGCCGCCCCCTACGGGATCTACGACGTCACCGCGAACACCGGCTGGGTCAGCGTCGGATGCGACCATGCCACTGCAGCCTTCGCGGTCGAGTCGATCCGCCGCTGGTGGAACGGGCAGGGACGCCTCGACTACCCCGGCGCCACCCGGCTGCTGATCACCGCCGACGCGGGCGGCTCCAACGGCTACCGCACCCGGTTCTGGAAGACTCAACTGGCCGCCTACGCCGCCGAGACCGGCCTAACCGTCACCGTCTGTCACATGCCTCCGGGCACATCGAAATGGAACCGGATCGAGCACCGGCTGTTCTCCGCGATCACGATGAACTGGCGAGGCCGCCCGCTGAGCAACTACGAGGTCATCGTGGAGAGCATCGCCGCGACCACCACACGCACCGGGTTCACCGTCCATGCCGAACTGGACCCCGGCCGCTACCCCACCGGCGTGAAGGTCAGCGACGCCGAGATGAACGCGGTGCCCCTGACCGGCCACGCCTTCCACGGGGAGTGGAACTACACAGTGCACCCCCAGCCCACCGAGCCGGCGAACCCCGGTGCACCGGCCGTCGGCATCGACCGTCAGGCCCTGGAGCACCCCGACCTGACCGGAATGACCAGCACTGAACTGGCCGAACTGACCGTGGCCCTCACCACTCCCTGGCAGACACTGCAGCACAGACCGCACCACCCGACGCGACGGCGGCACCCGGCGCCGGGCCCCGGGCGGCGGCCGCAAAGCCAAACTCGACCTGGCCGACCGCGTCCTGGCCACCGTGCTGCACCAGCACCTCGCCCTGCCGCCCGCCGTGCTCGCCCGCCTGTTCACCGTCAGCAAGGGCACCATCCGCGATGCCACCGGCGAGATCAGACAGCTGATGGAACAGTACGGACACACCCCCGGCACCGCGGCGGCACACCTGAGCACCCTCACCGGCCTCCGCGTCTACGCCAGCGCACGCGGCGCCACCCTCACACCACAGGCAAAACCCACACCTTGATTCTTTACGGGCCCTAAAAGAGCGTTTTGTTCCGCCAGGGGTGTTTGGTAAGGCAGGGGTTCAAGCAGGTCGCGACCGCTTGCGTAGGCGGCCCGCGGGGTTCAATGCAGGTATGGAGAACGCTCTGTGGGACCGACTGTCGGTGGAAGTGCGCCGGGAGGTGGACGGCCTCGTTTCGGCCGGGTGGAACGTGCAAGCCATTGCCCTGATGCGTGAGCATGCCGCTCTGCCAACGCCGCATCTGCATGCGTGCGTTGATGTGGTGGACCAACGATTCAGCGTATTGCGGCACAGGCGGACGATTTCGTGACAATGCCTCGCGTGGTGGTTACGCGTCGCGCCAGTTCGCGGCCGACCCAACCGACTGGCTGATGCGGCATCGCCGTCTGGTACGGGACTACGAAGCCCTGCCACAGAGATCCCGGACAATGATCCATTTGGCCATGGCTAACAAAATGAGCCGCGAGCTGACGGGAGAATCTGCGCCAACCTGGCGAATCGAAACGGACATGAGTGTCACACCAGCATGAACATAGATCAGATGCCCGGTTGCGCCGGGCCTCCTCTGCGCGCTCTCCGGTCGCGATGCCGTCCGTCCCCGTCGTCTGGGGGAGCCCTCCCGTCGGCCGCATCTGCCAAAGGTGGCGGTGCGAAGTTGGGGCGGCCGGGAAGGCTTCCAGCCCATTCGGTGTGGCGAGGCAGCACGAGGGCGCACAGGCTAGGCGCGGGGCGCACAGCAGGGCAGGGCCGGGCTTCCGTGCACTCAACAGCCTTTTCAGCAGGTTGAGTTCATCTTCCCAAGGCCGCCGGGCACTGGCGGTGCAGCGGCGAAGCTGGACGAGGGCGTTGCGGCGGCAGAGGGGCGCGCGGCCGACCTGAGCAGGCGCCGGGCGTACACGTAAAATCTCTGCCAGGCGTACACGTAAGTTTCACAACTGCTGGCTGTGATTCTGTGCGCCCCTGGTGGGCGGCGCGGCGCTGAACCGACGATGGCTCACGGTTCAGACCGCCCGTACCTGGCGGCGTCTCAAGGGCCGGGCCGGGGAACATCCGGCCTTCCCCCGCGCCGGGTCCGCCGGTCGGCGGACCCGGGCGCTCTCCGAAAGGACGTCCATGTTACACAGACCCACAGCACTGCTCCGCCTGCTGGTGCCGGCGGTGCTCGCCGGCGGCTTCATCGTGCCGCTCTCGGCAGGCGTCGCCGCCGCCGCGCAGCCGATCTGCGTGAGCGGCGCCCTACAGTTCGACTACCAGTCCGCCGAGGCTGGCACCGCGAAGCCGACTCTGACCCGGGCCGCCCGCAACGCCTCGGTCGAGCTCTGGGGCCGGGAGCAGGCAACCGACACCGACCACAAGCTGAACACCGACACCCAGCTGACCGGTGCGGCCAACGGCTCGTTCAACCTCTGCTACACCCCGGTCAACACCACCGCCATGGATCACCTGTTCGTGCGGTTCGCCACCCGCAACAACCAGGTGTGGCGGGTCGCCAACTCCACCGGCACGGTCTACGCCCACGACACGCCGACACTGTCGAACGTATCGGCGAACGTCGCTCTCGGCACCGTCAAACCGACCACCGCGACCCGCGCCTGGCACGCTTTCGACACCGTCAACTCGCTGTGGTCGCGCCGGGCCAACTCGACCACCCCGTGCTGGACGACCGCCGAGACCAACGCCGCGACCTGCACCACACTGACGTTGCGCTGGCAGACCGGTTCCAGCGACGGCCCGTACTACGACCTGTCGAACACCGTCCACCTGGCCGACGCGGACCCGGACTCCGAGCACACCGTGCTGCACGAAGCGGGCCACTTCTTCCAGCACCGGCTCTACAACGGGACCTTCCCTGCCGTCACCAACTGCAACCCGCACTACATCTGGGCAGTGTCGTCCGCCACCTGTGCCTGGACCGAGGGCTTCGCCGACTCGGTGGCCGCCTACCTGCTGGGCGACCAGCGCTACGTGTTCCCGGACGGCTCGTCCTACCCGTTCACCCCTGCCGCGGGCTGGCAGACCGGCGACCAGGTGCAGGGCAACGTGGACGGCGCGCTGCTCCAGCTGTGGAACCAGGTGGACGGCAGCTGGGACCGCACCATCACCACTCTGGCCTCGCACACGCCCGGGACCTTCGCCGACTGGTTCAAGAACGTCCGTCCGACGGCCGTGCCGCCGCTGTCCACCACGGGCTCGGCGCTGACCGCGCTGGAGACGTACGCCATCAACTACGGCCCCACGGTCGTCGGTGACAACGCCTACCACGCGCTCAGCAACGGCGGCGGCGTCGCCCTCCAGCGCGGCGGGACCTGCAGCGTCACCATCTCCACGGTGGCCCAATTCGCCGCCCTGGACACCTCCCGGGCCTCCCAGCGCTGGAAGTTCACCTCCAACGGCGACGGCACCGTGCGGATCTACGACAGCTGCCCGATCCCGCTCTACCTGACCGCACCGACCACCGCCGGCGGCCAGATCGCACTCCAGGCCGTCAACCTCGGTGCCGCCAACCAGCGCTGGCAGGTGACACAGAACTCCGCCGGCACCTACACCCTGACCAACCCGGCCACCGGCTTCGTCCTCGACGGCAACGCGACCGCGGGCCAAGCTGTCACCGCCAACACCGCCTCCGCCGGCTCGGCCAGCCAGAAGTGGGCGTCGGTCTTCTCCATCTCCTGACACCGGCCAAACCCCAGCCCTGATGGCCCCCGAACCGCAGGCTCAGGCTTCAAGTCCCTGACAGCCCACCGCAGTCAAGAAGCCGCTGCTCGACCATGATGATCGCGAGACCGACCGCGAACGTCTGGCCGGGCGATCTTCCATCGGGCAGGCAGGAAGGCGGGTCTCCTGCACACCTCCTGGGCGTCGAGTCTCACGGGCGCTCGGTGGGCGGACCACGGCTCGGACGCACCCGTCCCCGTGGTCCGCCCGCCCTTCGCATAGCCACCAAGGCCCAGTCACCTCATTGTGTTAGCCGCTATAAGGGACTGGGCTTTTGTCCTTCCGGGGCCGGGCGAGTTTGAGGAGAACCCCATCAAAGGGGTGTGCCCTGGACGATGCCGCCGAAGGTGGCCGAGGTGGAACTTCGGGTCGTCGCCAACCCGAGGCAGGACGCGAACCTCCTGGGAGCCGTCTCATATGTCGGCAGCTATCGCAGGGCGCGTGGCAGGCGGTTGGTCGGCATGTTTGCCGGAATGTACTACGGCGGACTGCGCCCGCCGGGGGCCGTCGCCGTGACGCTTCAGGACTGCGATCTCCCCAAGGAGGGCTGGGGGATGGCGAACCTGCACCGGACCGGACCGGCGGCCGGCAAGAAGTGGACCAAGACCGGCGAGGTCCATGACGACCGCGGCCCGAAGAACCGCGACCCGGCAGAAGGCCGGCCAACCCCTCTGTCCCCCAGCTCGTGGCCATCTGGCGTGGCAGCATCGAAACGTTCGGGACGGCCGACGACGGCAGGCCGTTCTTCAACGAACGCGGGGGCCTGGTCGGTGCCTCCACCTACTCACGGGTTTGGAGCGAAGCGCGCGAACTCGGACTCCCACTGGAACTTGTCAAGAGCCCGCTGCGGATCGGCCTTATGACCTACGCCACTCGGCGCTGTCCATGTGGCTGAACGCTGGAGTGGACCCGACCGAGGTCGCCGCACGCGCTGGCAACACCGTGGAAGTTCTGCTGTCGCGCTTTGCTGGGGAGCTGTGAAGGCTCCGAATCTGATTCGGCCGGTCGCGACCCCGGCCGAACCTTCTTCAAGCAGCCCATTGGTGTTGGCGGCAATCTGAGAATGTGTCTTCCTTTAAGGTAGTTAGCTGACGGCAGAGCAATTCGGGGCTGATTGGACTGGATTTTCTTGCCAGGGGCATGTCGGCCTTGATCTCGTCGGTACGAGAGCCTGTTGATGTGTCACGGGAAGCCTCGCTGACTATTTTCGTCCGCTGGCTTCTATGGCCTCCGGCCTACCGAAACTCCTCGATCTCTTGCGGCCCCCGGGTCTGTCTCCGTGGCCCGCTTGCAAACGGTATGCCGACCCTGGCCTCGACTTGTACCACGTAATCCCCGGCTCGTGAAACCGGGGATATTTCGGAGCCTTGCAGATGTCCTTCGGTGGAGATGCTGAAGGACGCCTTGTTCCGCTGTAAGCACATCCCAGCAAGAGGAGTCTTCCCTCTGACTGCCGTTGTTGATGAAAGGTTCCTGCCCTCGGATCGGCAGCGAGACGACCTGCCGGATTGGCTCGGCCAATGTCTGCGAAACGGCCACGCACTTCGTGCCTTCCTGTCGTCCATCGCCCTGGCGGCACTGAGACCGCAGGAAGCCGTGGCCCTGCAGCTGCGTGACGTGCATCTGCCCGACGAAGGCCCGGGCGAGCTGGTGATTCGTCCTCGCTGTCCCGGGAAGGGGGACGAGGCGGTGGAGGGTGCGGGTGTGGTGCGGCTCGTCCCGGCAAGCCCGGAGCTCGTGGTGATTCTGAGGGCGGATGTCACCCGGCGTTGCCTTGGTCCTGAAGAACTGATGTTCACCCGCGATGACGGTCGGCCGCTGCCCGGTGCCGTCTACCGCAGGGCATGGCATCGGGCGCGGAAAGCCGTCCTGGAAGCGCGTGGATTCGACGACATGTTTTCAGCAACGGCTGTGGGCGGGAGGCTTTCTCCGGTTGCCCGCCCGCAGCCCCATGCTTCACTCACACAGGACTTTTCATGCCCGCACGCCCACTTCCTGTTCCCTCCGCCGTACTCGGCGCTGTCGGAGCAGTTTTCCTGAATGTCAAAGACGCGGCCGAATACCTCGGCCTTTCGCCACACACCCTCCACGTCTGGCGGCACCGGCGGCAGGTGGCGCACGGTGATCTGCAGGCCGGTCTCGGCGGCCAGGACGGCCAGTTCCGCTTTCCAGGCGGGGGTGCGGTAGCCGTTGGAACCGCCCGGGTCCGCAGTGACCAGCAGTCGTTGGGCGTGCGGCTAATCGCCCTGTCCGCGTGAGTTCCACCAGCGGCGGATCGAGGCGACCGCGAAGGCGGCGGTGTCGTGGTCGGTGCCGACGTTGACCCAGCCGGTGTCGGCTGCGATGTCGTAGATCCCGTACGGAATCGCCTTGCCAGGACCTTGCCGGTCCAGGAAGTCATGCGTCTTGACCTGCACGGGCTGACCGACCGGGTGCCACGCGCGCCCAGTGTTTGTCGCCGACCAGTTCCTTCTTCTTGGTGTCCACGCGGACGACCGGGTCTCCGACGTCGATGTGGTCCTGGGCCTGCTCGTTGAGATAACGGAACTGGGCATCCCAGTCTGGGTGCTGGGCGCCTTCGATGGTTCTGACGTTGGCCTGCAGGCTGAAGCCCTCCTCCCGCAGCAGGTCACCGACCGTGTCGGCGCTGACCTTGTGGCCCTGACGGGTCAGCTCGCCGGCGAGATTCCTGGTCGACTTCGTCGTCCAGCGCAGCGGCGACATCGGATCCCCGCGCATGTCCGGATCCACCAGGGCAAGCAGCGCAGGCCGCAGTCCCGAGTCCAGGTCAGCGGCCTTCTTCCGTCCGCCGCTGGGCCCGACGGACTCGGCCCAGCGGCTCTGCTCCCGCCTCCAGCTCGTCCACGCCCTTGCGGACCGTGGTCTCGCTGACGCCGGCGGCCCGCGCGACGGCGCGGATCCCGCCGTGGCCCAGGACGCGGGCCTCAACTCCCATCAGCAGCCGTAAACACATGGAACACCTACACGTGGAAGCCGGCGCTGGCCAAGGCCGGTGTCATCGCGCCGCATCCCGAAGGGGCGCAAGCGTGGCAGTGGGAGGCGGCGCCACGGGATGGCTTCCATGTACTCCGGCACACCTACGCCTCGATCATGCTGGAGGCGGGGGAGTCCGTGGTGACCCTGGCGCGATGGCTCGGACACTCCTCGCCGACTGTCACGCTGAGCTACTACGCTCACTTCATGCCGGAGGCCGGGGCGAAGGGGCGGACCGTCATCGACGGATTCCTGGGGAGTCGGAGGGAGTGACGTGCCGGTGGAAACTCCCCAGATTCTCCCCAGGGCTGACGGGGGCGAGACCCGCCCGGCGGTACGGTGCGACTCCGTCTGCGGATTCGCAGGGAGTCAGGCCATATAGCCTGGGTAAATGCTGACAGAAGTCACGGCGACCCGCTATGTCACGCCTCTGCGTGAGGGCGGCTCGCTCCCGGGCATCGTCGAGGCCGACGATCTCGGTACGTATGTCATGAAGTTCACCGGCGCGGGGCAGGGCCGCAAGACGCTGGTCGCGGAGGTCATCTGCGGGGAGCTCGGCCGGCGGCTGGGGCTGCGCGTCCCCGAGCTCGTGACCATGCAGCTCGACCCCGTGATCGGGCTCGCCGAGCCGGACCAGGAGGTGCAGGAGCTGCTCAAGGCGAGCGGCGGACTGAATCTCGGGATGGACTATCTGCCCGGCTCGCTCGGGTTCGACCCGCTCGCCTACGAGGTCGATCCGGCGGAGGCCGGCCGGATCGTCTGGTTCGACGCGCTGATCAACAACGTCGACCGGTCGTGGCGGAACCCCAACATGCTGGTCTGGCACGCCGATGCCTGGCTCATCGACCACGGCGCGACCATGATCTGGCACCACAACTGGCCGGGCGCCGAGGCGTCGGCGGCCAAGCCGTACAACGCCTCCGACCATGTCCTCGCGTCCTTCGGGCCGGACATCGCGGCCGCCCACCGCGAGCTGGCTCCGCTCGTCACCGAGGAACTGCTCACCGAGGTGGCCGCCGACGTGCCCGACGCGTGGCTGACCGACGAGCCCGGCTTCGGCTCGACCGACGAACTGCGCCGGGCCTATGTGCGGCCGCTGCTGGCGCGCGCCGCCACGATCCATGAGCGGATCTCGCTGGACGCCCCCACCAGGACCACCCCCTCCCGGGCCCCGGGGTGGCTCGCCGAACGCCTCACCCCCAGGCCGCACCCCACGAAGAACGACGGCGCCGCACAGGGCGTCGCCGGTCCGGACGGCGCCGCGCGCAGCGGCAAGGAGAACGGCTGATGAGCAAGCGCGATGTCTTCGAGTACGCGCTGCTGCGGGTCGTCCCGAGGGTCGAGCGTGGCGAGTGCTTCAACGCCGGTGTGCTGGTGTACTGCCGGGCCCGGTCCTTCGTCGCGGCCCGTACGTACCTCGACGAGGGCAAGCTGAAGGCGCTGGACCCCAACGCCGACGTGGTCGGGGTGCGGGCGGCCCTGCGGGCGGTCGAGGGGGTCTGCGGAGGCGGCGACGATGCCGGGCAGGCGGCGGGCGACGATGCCGGGCGGCGCTTCCGCTGGCTGATCGCGCCACGCTCCACGGTCGTCCAGCCGGGCGCCGTGCACAGTGGTCTCACCCTGGATCCGGCGGGCGAGGTCGACCGGCTGCTCGACCTGCTGGTGCGCTGATCCGACCCCGGTGGCGGCGTCCGGGCGGTGCCCGGTGCCGCGCCGCCGGGTGTGACATGCGGCCTCTGCGCCCGTGGGCCGTTGACACCGGGTGCCAGGGCTTCTAGCGTCACGTCTGCTGAAGGTACTAAGCGGTTGCTCAGTCATCGGGATTCTTCTGTCAGGGAATGTCCCAGGAGTGTCCCGACGTCCGCTGAGCCCCCGATCCAAGGGCGAGGAGAACCAAGCATGTCCACCACCGAGCAGCGCGTCGCCATCGTGACAGGAGCGGCGCGGGGCATTGGCGCCGCGACCGCGGTACGCCTGGCGGCCGAGGGCCGCGCCGTCGCCGTACTCGACCTCGACGAGGCGGCCTGCAAGGACACGGTCGAGAAGATCACCGCCGCTGGGGGGACCGCTCTCGCCGTCGGCTGCGACGTGTCGGACAGCGCCCAGGTGGAGGCCGCCGTCGCGCGGGTGGCCGCCGAGCTCGGCGCGCCGACGATTCTCGTCAACAACGCGGGCGTGCTCCGCGACAACCTGCTCTTCAAGATGAGTGAGCTGGACTGGGACCTCGTGATGAACGTGCACCTCAAGGGCGCGTTCCTGATGGCGAAGGCCGTCCAGTCGCACATGGTGGAGGCCAAGTTCGGCCGCATCGTGTCCCTGTCCTCCTCCTCGGCCCTCGGCAACCGCGGGCAGGCGAACTACTCCGCCGTCAAGGCGGGTCTCCAGGGCTTCACCAAGACCCTCGCCAAGGAGCTCGGCAAGTTCGGCGTCACCGCCAACGCCGTCGCCCCTGGATTCATCGTCACCGAGATGACGGCGCAGACCGCGGCCCGGGTCGGCATGGGCTTCGAGGAGTTCCAGGCCGCCGCGGCCACCCAGATCCCGGTGCAGCGCGTCGGCCGCCCCGAGGACATCGCCAACGCGATCGCCTTCTTCACGGGCGAGGACGCCGGGTTCGTCTCCGGACAGGTCATGTACGTCGCCGGTGGACCCCTCAACTGACCCGAAGGGCAACGGACATCATGACTGTGCAGGACAGTGGCAAGGTCGCCCTCATCACGGGCGCCAGCCGGGGCATCGGCTACGGCATCGCCGAGGCGCTGGTCGCCCGCGGCGACCGGGTGTGCATCACGGGCCGCGGTGAGGACGCCCTCAAGGAGGCCGTCGAGCGGCTCGGTTCCGACCGGGCGATCGGCATCGCGGGCAAGGCCCACGACGAGGCCCACCAGGCGGCGGCCGTCGAGCGTGCCATGGAGGCGTTCGGCCGGGTCGACTTCCTCGTCAACAACGCCGGTACGAACCCGGTCTTCGGCCCGATCGCCGAGCTCGACCTCAATGTCGCCCGCAAGGTGTACGAGACCAATGTGATCTCGGCGCTCGGCTTCGCCCAGCAGACCTGGAAGGCGTGGCAGAAGGAGAACGGCGGGGCGATCGTCAACATCGCCTCCGTCGCCGCGATCTCCGCCTCGCCCTTCATCGGCGCCTACGGCATGAGCAAGGCGGCCATGGTCAATCTGACCCTTCAGCTGGCCCACGAGTTCGCGCCGGTCGTCCGGGTCAACGCGATCGCTCCGGCCGTGGTCAAGACCAAGTTCGCCCAGGCCCTCTACGAGGGCCGTGAGGCCGAGGCGGCGGCGGCCTATCCGCTCGGCCGGCTCGGGGTCCCGCAGGACATCGGCGGCGCGGCGGCCTTCCTCACCTCCGAGCAGTCCGACTGGATCACCGGACAGACCCTCGTGGTCGACGGCGGGATCTTCCTGAACGCGGGTGTGGGCTGAGAGCGGCCTGAGCCGGTTTGGCCCCGATTGACTCAAGTGCCCCACCGGGTCAGCGGATTGACCCGGTGGGGCGCTGCGGTATGGTCTGCCGACCCATGGCTGATCGAGGAGCGTGCGCGTGTTCTACCGGGCCAGTCTGCAGGCTGCTGCAGCCCTTGCTTCCCTGTCTTTGCTGGCCGGCTGCGGTCTGCTGTCCGGCAGCGAGTCGGACACGGACCAGAAGATAGTCGTCGGTTCGACGAGCTCGCCCTCGACCCTGGATCCGGCGGCTGCCTGGGACAGCTCGTGGGAACTGATGCGGAACGTGTTCCAGACGCTGGTGAGTTTCCCCACCGGCACCACGAGTCCCGAGCCCGACGCTGCCGACAACTGCAAGTTCACCGACTCCACGAGCATGGCCTACCGGTGCACGCTGCGTAAGAACCTCAAATTCTCCAACGGCGAGAAGCTCGACGCCGAGGCCGTGAAGTACAGCATCGACCGGATCGTGAAGATCAAGGTCAAGGGCGGCCCGGCCGGCATGCTCGGCTCCCTCGACCGGGTGGAGACCAAGGGCGACGACACCGTCATCTTCCACCTGAACACCTCCGACGCCACCTTCCCCTTCATCCTGGCCACCCCCGCGATGTCGATCGTCGCGCCCGGTGACTACCCGAAGGACAAGATCCGCGACGACGGCAAGGTCACCGGATCCGGTCCGTACCTCCTGGACTCCTACAAGCCCGCGGTCGCGTCGGAGATGACGAAGAACCCCGATTACCGGGGCTTCGCCAACCGTAAGAACAACGCGGTCACCGTGCGGTACTTCAAGGAATCCACCCGGATGGTGACCGCCCTCAAGAAGAAGAAGATCGACGCCATCTACCGGGGTCTCACCGCCGACGAAGTCGTCAGCCTGGAGGACAACAAGGCGGACAACGACGGCCTGCAGATCGTCGAGACGGTCGGCGCGGACATCCGCTTCCTCGTCTTCAACCCGAAGGACCCGGCCGCCGGAAAGCCCGCCGTCCGCCAGGCCATCGCCCACCTCGTGAACCGGGACGCCCTGGTCGCCAAGGTCTACCAGGGCACCGCGGAGCCGCTGTACTCCATGGTGCCCAAGGGCATCGCCGGACACACCACGAGCTTCTTCGACACCTTCGGCGACCCGAGCGTGACCAAGGCGAAGGGCATCCTGACCGACGCGGGTATCACCAAGCCCGTCAAGATGACCTTCTGGTACACCACCGACCGCTACGGCTCCTCCACAAAGCCCGAATTCGAGGAGCTCAAGCGTCAGCTGGAGGATTCCGGCCTCTTCGAGATCACGCTGAAGGGCGAGCCGTGGACGACCTTCCAGGAGGGCTTCACCAAGGGGGAGTACCCCGTCTTCGGCCGAGGCTGGTTCCCTGACTTCCCGGACCCCGACAACTTCATCGCGCCCTTCGTGGGCAAGGAGAGCGTCACCGGGACCCCGTACCTGAACAAGGAGATCACCCAGCAGCTGATCCCCGCCACCCGGCAGGAGAGCGACCGGGGGGCCGTCAGCCAGCAGTTCGAACGGGCCCAGGAGATCCTGGTGGAGGACGTCCGGCTGCTGCCCCTGTGGCAGGGCAAGCTGTACGTCGCGTCCGGCGAGGACATCGGCGGCGGCGAGCGCGCACTGGACCCGCAGACCGTCATGCAGCTGTGGGAGCTGTACCGCAAGACCAGCTGGTAGGGCTCGCGGGGGCCGTTGTCAGTGGTCCCCGGTAGGTTCTGTGGTCAAGAACCGATTGCTTACCGGAGGTTGTGGACGTGACCGACACCGACCTGCTGCCCGAGTCCTGGCGCGGCGTCCTCGGCGAAGAGCTGCAGAAGCCGTACGTCAAGGAGCTCGCGGACTTTGTTGAGGAAGAGCGGGCCAAGGGGCCGGTGTATCCGCCGCGCGAGCAGGTCTTCGCCGCGCTGGACGCCACCCCGTACGACCGGGTGAAGGTCCTCATCCTCGGCCAGGACCCGTATCACGGCGAGGGCCAGGGGCACGGACTGTGCTTCTCCGTGCGGCCGGGCGTGAAGACGCCGCCCTCGCTGCGCAACATCTACAAGGAGATGAAGGAGGAGCTCGGCCTGCCCGTCCCGGACAACGGGTATCTGATGCCCTGGGCCGAGCAGGGAGTCCTCCTGCTCAACGCCGTGCTGACGGTACGGGCCGGAGAGGCCAACTCGCACAAGGGCAAGGGCTGGGAGAAGATCACCGACGCGGTGATCCGCGCGGTGGCCTCGCGGCCGGACCCGGCGGTCTTCGTGCTCTGGGGCAACTACGCGCAGAAGAAGCTTCCGCTGATCGACGAGGAGCGCCATGTGGTGGTGAAGGGCGCCCATCCCTCGCCGCTCTCCGCCAAGAAGTTCTTCGGCTCCCGCCCCTTCACCCAGATCAACGAGGCCGTCGCCGCCCAGGGGCACGAGGCCATCGACTGGCGCATCCCCGACCTGGGCTGAGTGTGCGGGAATGGCGACGGCCGTAGAGCCGAGGGATGTCCCGCCATCCCGACGGACCACGGGCCGGTTCACCCCCGACGGATCGGGACCCGGTCGGGGATGAACGGCCCCGGTGGATCGGCGCGCGGCGGCGGATACGGTGCGTCAGAAGGTGGAGAAACGTCCGCATACTGGATGTATTGGGGCGTTCCGACAACGCCGCGAGTCGCCGTAGCTGTCGCCGTGCGCCCACCGGGGCTCGTGGGGCATCCCTTTGGCGTCGGCACGACCGCAACCGGCTGTACGGGCACGAGGGAGAGCGCAGTGATGGAGCAGCAGGAGGCGTCCCCGGACGCCGTCATGACCAGGATCGGCCAGGCGATCATGCTGCTCCACGGCGGCGACCGGGAAGAGGCGCGCAACCGCTTCGCCATCATCTGGTCGGAGATCGGTGAGGACGGCGACGCCCTCCACCGCTGCACCCTCGCGCACTACATGGCCGATACGCAGGACGACCCGGCGGATGAACTGGCCTGGGATCTAAGGGCGTTGACGGCCGCGGAGGGGCTGAGTGACGAGCGGGTCGCGGAGCACCAGGATTCCCTGGCGGTGCGGGCCTTCTACCCCTCCCTGCATCTCAACCTCGCGGCGGACTATCTGAAGCTCCGGCGGCCCGACGCGGCCCGGACCCATCTGCACCGGGCCAGGGCGGCGGCCGAAGTGCTCCCGGACAGCGGGTACGGCACAGGGGTCCGCACGGCCATCGAGCGGCTGGAGCTGCGGATGCGGCAGGCGTGAGCTCGCCGTGGCCCACCGGCTTCCGGCCGGTGGGCCGGGGCGCACGTGGGTGCGTGGGCCGGGCGCGGGTGCGGGGGCTCAGCCGCCGTACGTCTGGTCACAGATGGTGGACTGGGGGCTGCCCGCGGGCCAGCCCCCGTACCCCCGGCCGAGCGCGCAGACACCCGTGCCGCCGGCGGGGGCACGCGGTACCGCACGCGGTTCGGGAAGCGGGATGCGCGGCAACCGGAGTGGGGTGCGCTGCCGGGACGGGTCCGCGGCCTCCCGCTGCCGCGGACTGCGCGGTACGACGCGCGGGGTGCCGGACGGCGCCCCGGTGGAGGCGGCGGACGAGGGAGCGGCGGAGGAAGGGGAGGGTGTCGGGTCCGGGAGAGCTTCCAGGGCCTCGCGGGCGGGTGGCTGCACGATCTGCGGTGCCACGTCCTGGACCGGTCTGCCGACGCCGGGCCGCGGCGGGAATTCCGCCGACGGCTCCACCGACACGCAGCCGGAGACGGCCGTGACAGCCACTCCGACCAGGATCTTCGCGGTGATTCTCGTTCGATGCACCCGGGCAACTCTGCTCTGCGCAAAGGCTGTCCGGGGGGCCGGCGCGGCAGGATTGGCCCACACGAGTGACCCGGCCGAAACCCAGCGCGTACAGGCAGCCGTGCGCCGCAACCCCTACCGATACATGCTGGACGAAGTCGAACTCACCGAGCCCGCCCCCGACCCCCGGCAGGCGGATCACACCGCACCGCACCGGGACCTGGTGCGGGTGTGTCCGGGGTACCCGCGGCGCCGTGGGCGTCAGACGCCGGTGGCGCCGTCGACCCGTTCGCGGACGAGGTCGGCGTGGCCGTTGTGCCGGGCGTACTCCTCGATCATGTGCGTGTAGATCCACCGGAGGTTGTACGTCTCGCCCCTGCGGCTCAGCCCCGCGGACATCTCGTCGAGGCCGACCTTCGCCGCGTTCTCCCGTGCCTGCGCGATCTCCGCACGCCAGGTGGCCTCCGCCTCCGCCCAGGTGTCCGCCTCGGTGAGATGGAACTCGGCGTCCGGGTCCTCGTCGGTGCCGTAGATCGGCGCCGCGTCCTCGCCGGCCAGCACGATACGGAACCAGCCGCGCTCCACCTCGGCCATGTGCCGGACGAGCCCGAGCAGTGTGAACTCCGACGGCGGCACGGACGCCTCCCGCAGCTGGGCGTCGGTGAGCCCGGCGCACTTCGTCGCCAGCGTCTCGCGGTGGAAGTCCAGCCAGCCCTCCAGCATCGGACGTTCGGCGGCGTCGACGGCGGGTTCGGAGCGTTCAGGAGCGGTCATGGCGGTCATCCTCGCTCATCGATCATGGCTCCGGCCAGGCAATATCGTTGCCACGCCCCGCACAGGCCGCGCGGTGGCCCGGCGAAACGGGTACGGGTTCGGCCCCGGTCGGCATCGCCGGCCGGCCGCCGTCGCGGCGCACGTATGCTGCCGGAACCACGTCAGGCATATGACACAGCGATAGGGGACCCTTGTGAAGGTCGGTTGCATCGGGCTCGGCGACATTGCGCGCAAGGCATATCTGCCCGTGCTGACCACGCTGCCGGGAATCGAGCTGCATCTGCAGACCCGCACCCCCGCCACGCTCGCCGCGGTCGCCGAGACGCACCGGATTCCGGCAGGCCAGTGCCACACCTCCCTCGACTCCCTGCTCGCCCAGGGACTCGACGCCGCCTTCGTGCACGCCCCGACCGCCGTGCACCCGGAGATCGTCGGCCGGCTCCTGGAAGCCGGTGTACCCACGTACGTCGACAAGCCGCTCGCCTATGAACTCGCCGGTTCCGAGCGGCTGGTGAGCCTCGCCGAGGAGCGCGGTACCAGTCTCGCCGTCGGCTTCAACCGCAGGCTCGCCCCCGGCTACGCGCAGTGCCTGGAGCACCCGCGCGAACTGATCCTGATGCAGAAGAACCGCGTCGGTCTGCCCGAGGACCCGCGGGCCATGGTGCTGGACGACTTCATCCATGTCGTCGACACGCTGCGCTTCCTGGCCCCCGGCCCTGTCGACCACACGTCCGTACGGGCCCGGATCGTCGACGGTCTGATGCACCATGTCGTGCTCCAGCTGTCCGGCGACGGGTTCACCGCCATCGGCCTGATGAACCGGCTCAGCGGATCGACCGAGGAGATCCTCGAAGTCTCCGGCCAGGACACCAAGCGCCAGGTGGTGAACCTCGCGGAGATCATCGACCACAGGGGCCAGCCCACCGTGCGCCGGCGGGGCGACTGGGTGCCGGTCGCCCGGCAGCGCGGCATCGAGCAGAGCGTGCTGACGTTCCTGGACGCCGTACGGGCCGGGGAGACGCTCAGCGCCCGGGACGCCCTGGCGACCCATGAGCTGTGTGAGCGAGTGGTGCGGGAGTCGCTGGAGCAGGCTTCCTGAGGGACCGCAGCCCCTCGGCGGCGAGCAGGGCCGCTAGTGCCGCCAGCGCGCCGTACACGGGCCAGTCGCCGAAACGGACGTAGAGCGTGGTGCCGCGGGCCAGCGGTACGTCGAAGACGGCGGCCGCGCTCGAACCCGTACCGAGCCGCCCGCCCACCCGCTCTCCTCGCGGCCCGTACACCGCACTGGTGCCGGTGAGCGTCGCGTGCACCATCGGACGGCCGCTCTCGGCGGCCCGCAGCGCCCCGAGCGAGGCGTGCTGGCCGGGCGCCCAGCTGTGCTGGAACGAGGACGTCGACGACTGGGCGATCAGCAGTCCCGCGCCGTCCCGGGTCAGCTGCCTGCTCATGTCGGGGAACGCCGACTCGAAGCACACCAGCGGGCCGAACCGCAGCCCCCGCTCGCCCGACGGGGTCATCACCACCGGCCGGGTGCCGCGCAGCCGGTCCTCGCCCGCCGCCTTGCCGACCGAGGTCGCCCAGCCGAGCGCCGCACGCGCCGGGACGTACTCGCCGAACGGCACCAGCCGCATCTTGTCGTAGCGGTCCCCGGTGGGCCCGTCCGGACCGATCAGCACCGCGGACTTGAAGATCCCGGTCCGGCCCGACGCGTCCGTCTGCCGGGCGTCCACGTTCACCAGCACCTCGGCACCCACCAGCCGCGAGAGCGCCGCGAGGCGCGACGCGGTCTTCGGACTCCTCAGCGGATCCACGCCGACACTGCTCTCGCCCCACACCACGAGATCGAGATTCCGGCCCGCCAGCGAACGCGTCAGCTCCTCACTGCGCGCGAGGCGGCGCTCAACACTGTGGGGACCCTCCACCACACCCGGCTGCACGACGGCGATCCGGGCCGTCGCGACGCGCTCCGGCCGCGGCGCCCAGCTCCAGATCGCCGCCACGGCGAGGGAGCACGCCACGAGGGAGACCACGGCGGCGGCGCGGGCGGCGGGCGCGACGAGCAGCAGAACGACGCCGGTGTTGACCGCCAGTACCAGCAGGCTCACCAGCCACACGCCGCCCACCGACGCCACCCGGAGCGCAGGGGCGAACTCCCACTGGGAGGCGCCGAGAAGCCCCCAGGGGCCGCCGAGGCCCTCCCAGGAGCGGACCAGCTCGATCATCAGCCAGCCGGACGGTACGAGGACGACCGCGGCCACCGAACGCGGAGCGGACGGGGCGCCGCCGAGCAGCCGGGACACGAGCAGTCCCCACGGGGCCCAGAGCAGGCCGAGCAACGCCGCCAGGACCACGATGAACACATGCAGGCTCGGCATCAGCCAGTGGTGCACGGCGATCATGAAACCGGTGCCGCCGATCCACGCGTCCAGCGCCGCGCGCCGCGGCGTCGCCGCCGACCGGATCAGCAGGAGCAGGGGCACCAGCGCGACATGGGCGAACCACCAGAGCCCCGGCGCGGGGAACGCGAGGGCGGGCAGGGCCCCGGCGAGCAGGGCGGCACCGCCGCGCCCCCACGGGGAGGCAGGCAGCCGCCGACCCGCCGCACGCGGACCGCCCGGTGCCCGCGCGGCAGGGGTGGTACCGGTCGGAACGCGCCCGTCCCGCATCCGCATGGCGTGCCCTCCTCGTCCTGCCCCGGGCGAGCAGTGTGTTTGCGCCGGACAACGGCTTCGTGCCCAGTGACCACGTCTACGTGCCCAGTGTGAGGGAGGGCAACCGGAGGCGACAGGGCACCCGGCCGCGGCGCGTCGCCGTCCGGGCGGCGCTGGACGGATGGCGCTGGACGGATGGCGCTGGACGGATGGCGCTGGACGGACGGCGCTGGACGGACGGCGCTGGACGGACGGCACGGGAGACGGGCGGCGCGGAATGGACGGCGCGGCGAGGGTGGGCGGCGCCGGACGGGAGCCGGGCGGCGGGACGGCCGGCGCGCGGGGCTCAGACCGGGGCGGAGCCACCCGGCGTACGTCGCCACTTCTCGTGGACGACGACGGAGCGGATCCGCCAGCCCGACTCCGTACGCAGCAACTCGAAGGTGTACCGGCCGCCGGAGACGAAGTCCGGTGCGGTGTCCCCGCCCTCGGCCGTGCCCGGACGCGACCCCGCCACCAGTCGCATCGGGTTGAGGTAATCGGCCTGTACGTCGGCCCGGTCGCCCGGATAGCCGCCGAGATCCTGGAGGCCGATGCGGCGGTTGACGATCAGATGCTGCCGGACGGGGAAGAGCCGCATCGTTTCCGTCAGCCACTGCGCGACCTCGGTGGCCGGGCCCTCCACACCGCCCGCTTCGCGGTAGTCGGCACGGCCGTCCGGGGTGAACAGATCGCCGTAGCCGGGCCAGTCGCCGTCGTCGACCGCCACCGCATAACCAGTGATCACTGCATCGATGGCGAGCTGGTCCATTACGGTCGCGAGTGCCACACGCTGCGTCATTGGCCAAGTCTCTGTCAAGACGCGCGTGAGGCCAAGGGTTCCGCGCTGTCGGTCACTCGGGCGGGCCGGGTGCCCGGCCCGCCGCTCGCTGCGCCGCTGCCCCGCCGCGCGCTCCGTTTCCGGCCTCCTGACCTGTCGTCAGCAGGGGACGACGGCCACCGGCCCCAGCGCGTGTGTGACCGTCGTCTGTGCCACCGGTGACAGGCCCAGCCCCAGCGCCTCGCCCCCCTTGCGACGCCCGATCACGGTCAGTGCCGCCGTGGCCGACGCGGTCACCAGGGTGCGCGAAGCGGAACCGCTCACCGGCTCGCGTACGACGTCCACCTGCGGGTACTGCTCCTGACGGCCCGCCGTGAGCTCCGCGAGAGTCCGCTCCGCCGCGCCCGCCGCAGCCTCCCGGTCGAAGACCGGACCGCCCGAGAGCATCGAGGAGAACATCGTCCAGCCGTGCACGATCCGCAGGCGTGCGCCCGGACGGGAGGCGGCGGTCTCGAAGGCGAAGTCCAGCACCGCCTCGCTGCTCTCGTCGGCGGCCACCCCCGCCACGATGTCGGGGAAGGCGCTCTCGGCGGCCTCCGCCTCGTCCTCCTCCGCGCGGCCACTGTGGACGACCACGACGGGACACGGAGCCATCGACGCGGTCGCCAGGCTGTTGGAGCCGATCATCAGCGACCGGAATCCGCCCAGCCCGCGTGAACCCACCACCACCATCGAGGCGTCCCGGCCGAGCGCGACCAGCGCGGCCGACGGGAAGTCCAGCGGGGCGAGGGTGGCGGGATGCAGCTCAGGAGCGATCAGCGTGGTCCGGCGTACGGACTCGGTGAGCAGTTCCTCGGCCTCGCGCAGCTGGGTCTCCTGACTGATCCGCCGGGTGAGTGGCCGGACGTGCACGATCGTCAGCGGCAGCCCTCGCCGCACGGCCTCGTGAGTGGCCCAGTCGAGTGCGTCCCAACTGTGCGACGAACCGTCCACAGCGGCGATGACGGGAAGCTCGGTGGTGGTCATGAATCCCTCCAGGGTCCGGGTCCTGCACGTCCCAGCCTTGTCCTTCCCGGCACGGAACGGGAGGGACTTTCGGCCCTGACAGCGGGTCGGAAGCCCTCAGTGCGTGCCGCGCGTCCCGGCCGGGCGCCCATATGTCCCGTGAAAGCGCCTTTTCCGTACGCTACGGCCGGTCGGCGCCCGGCGCCCTGGTGAGGTGTGCCGGTGGTGAGGGGGCAGGCGTGTCAGTCGTGGTGGTGACGGGAGGACGTGTCGTCCGGCGGCACGGTCCGGCCGCCGTCATTCCCGCTGACCACGACGGCGACGAGGGCCACGAGGATCCCGGCCACGGCGAGCCGGCCGCCCAGGCGCAGGGCCCAGCCCGTCCGGGAACCCGAGGAGTCGCCGGGCCGCGCGGACAGCTTCTCCGAGCGGCGGGCGGGCCGCAGCAGCCGGAGGAGCAGCAGCGCCGCGATCGGCAGCTGGAGGAGCCACACGGAGGTGCGGAACCAGCCGTCGTACCAGACGTTCGTCCCGTACAGCAGGGTGTGCCAGACGCTCAGGACGTAGACGACGATCACGCAGCGGTGCAGGATGCGCCAGGTTCTGGGGCCGATGCGATGCCGCACGTAGAAGAGCAGGCCCAGCGGAACCGCGAGGTACAGGGCCGCCTGCCCCACGGGGATGGCGATCCGTCCGGTGCCCGAGTCGTAGCCGCCCGGTACGAAGGCTTCCGTGAGGGCGGTGGCGAGCGCCGAGTTCCAGCCCGCCGTGTCGTGCCGTATCAGCTCCGCGGCGAACAGCAGCGCGTGGGCCGCGATGAGTGCGATCGTGTTGAGGCTCGTCGTGCGGTGCAGGCGCTCCAGCCGGGGGCCCGACAGCGGCAGGCGCCCCGGGCGCGGGCCCGACAGCAGCAGCCCGAGGATGACCGTCCCCCATGCCCAGAGCAGTGCGGACCAGCCGAACGCCTGGCTGAGGAAGTACATCCAGAAGCCGCCCACGTCGGCCATGAACGGCATGACGGAGACCGTCGAGGAGGACTTGTCGCGGATCCGGACGTAGAGCACGGCGAAGACGGCCGCGGTCACCGCGAGGGCGACCAGGCCGTCGGGCAGGGAGGCGCGCAGGTCGGAGCGGAGCGTGGGGCGTGGCTGCCGGGTGACGGGAGAGGTGGGGCCCTCGACGGGTGCGGGTGCCTCGGTGCCGGGCGGTTCGGGTACGGGTGCCTCGGTGCCAACCGGTTCGGGTGCGGCGGTGTCGGCCGGCTCTGGTGCGGGGGGCGGGTTCGTCATGCGGCCTCTTCGGGGGCGTCGGCTGGCGGGCGGATGCGTGTCCTCGGCCACGAGGTCCGCGCACACGCGTTGTTGGAGCAGTCGGGGGCAGGAGGACAAAAGTTCCCCGCACGTGGCTGTGACATGGATCACTGATCGCGGGTGTCATCCGATATCCGATGAACCCGTCCCATTTACTGACCTGTTGGTCTTCTCGCGGGGGCGGGTGACGCTGGCACGATGGCCGCCATGAGAGGCGGAACCGCCCCCCGCGCAGTACGGACCGTGGTGTTCGCGGCCGTGTGCGTCGCGGTGTCCGGACTCGGCCATGCGCTCATGTCCGGTGGGTCCCTTCCGCTGCCCAGCCTGGCCTCCGCCTTTCTGCTGGTGTGCGGAGGCGGCTGGTGGCTGGCGGGCCGCGAGCGGAGCGCCCCGGTGACCGCGGCGGCGAGCGCCGTCGGCCAGCTGTCGTTGCACACCCTCTTCACCTCCGTGCAGCCCTGTCTGCCGGGCCTCGTGGGCCCGGACGGCCACGGGGGCTCCGGTCACCCGTCCGGCGTCATGACGCACTCGGCCCATGACGCGATGGCCGGAACACCCGCCGACGCCATGACCCTGGCAGCCTTCGACGTCACGGCGGTCAGCACGGGCATGGTCGCGGCCCATGTGATCGCCGGACTGCTCTGCGGCTGGTGGCTGTGGGGAGGCGAGGCGGCGCTCGTCCAACTCGGCCGCTCCCTGGCCCTGTTCGTGTGCGCCCCGCTGCGGGCCGCCTGGCGGCTCTGGCGCGCCGGAGGAGCCGACCGCACCCCGGTGACACGGTGGCGGACCCGCCGCAGGCCGGGGCGCCGCCTTCAGGATCTCCTCGCGCTGCACGGACTCTCCCGTCGGGGACCGCCCCTTCGCGTCCGCACGCACTGACCTCCGCCCGCCCCTGGGCCCGATCCGGGCCGGGGCGGCCCAGGTGCGCGCCCATGACACGGGTGAACACCTGTGACAGGCATGCCGACTCCCCGGGACGCCGATAGCGCCCGGAGGCCGGTCACGAGGAGCCGCGCGGTATCGCGGCGGCTCCGCGAGGACGCTAAGGAACCGTAGTGACACCCCCTGCCCCGATGCCCCCTGCGCGATTGCACCCCGCCCCCCTCCTTCCCGGGCGCCCCACGTCCGCCGCGCGGGTGCCCGTCACCCCGTTACCCGCCGCCCGCGTGCCCGCGGTGCGGATACCCGCCGCTCCGGTGCCGCCCGCACGGCCGTCCCGGCCCCGGGTGTTCGCCGCCCGGCAGAACGACGCACAGATCACCGACTGGGCGCTGGCCGCCGGTGGCGGCGACCGGGAGGCCGCCGAGCACTTCGTCCGCGCCACCTACGACGACGTCAGGAGGTTCGTCGCCCACCTCAGCGCCGATGCCCCCGGCGCCGACGACCTGGCCCAGGAGACCTATCTGCGGGCCATGAGCGGCCTGGCGAGGTTCGCGGGCCGGTCCTGTGCCCGAACCTGGCTGCTGTCCATCGCGCGGCGCGTCGTCATCGACCGCCACCGCACGGCCGCCGCCCGGCCGCGGATCGCGGACACCGCCGACTGGCAGGCGGTGGTGGAGCGTGCCCAGCCGTGGCAACTGCCCGGATTCGACGAGTCCGTCGCGGTGTTCGACGCGCTGCGGAGCCTGGAGCCCGCGCGGCGCCAGGCCTTCGCGCTGACCCAACTGCTGGGTCTCTCCTACGAGGAGGCGGCCGCCGCCGCCGGATGCCCCATCGGAACGGTACGTTCCCGGGTCGCGCGGGCCAGACGGGATCTCGCGCTGCTGTGGGGCGCGGAGCCGGGCGGCCGGACGGCGGCGCGGGAGCGGCAGGGATGTTCCTAGCGCGGTGAGCGGAACGGGCCGCCGGGACCACCCGGCGGCCCTTCCGTGTCCGGTGCGCGTGCTGGGCGCGATGGCCGGTCCGTGCCCGACGGGCCTGCTGGGCCGGATGGCCGTTCCGCGTCCGACGGGCCTGCTGGGCTCGATGGCCGGTCCGTGCCCGACGGGTTCTCCGTGGCTGACGGGTGCCCGGCACCGGCGTCCGGGCCGGTCCGCCGGCCGAGGAGGAACAGGGGCAGCAACAGCCCCTGCACACACACCGCCACCCAGAATCCCGGTACCGCGTCGGCCGCCTCCGCCGCCCCGTACACCTGGCCGCCGACGACGCCGCTCCCGAACGCGCCGATCCCCGCCGCCAGCCGCTGGCGCCCGAAGACCGAGGCCGCGGGGGCGGAGGAGCGGGCCAGGGCCTCCAGGTCGTTCTTCAGGAAGAGGACGATCTCGCCCAGGCACATCAGGGCGCTGCCCGCGCCGATGCCCGCATATCCGCCGCAGGCGATGCTCGCCGCCCCCGCCGCCATGGCGCCGAATCCCACCCGCATCGCACCCCGGTACGTCAGCGCCGCGATCCGGTGGGCCAGCAGCGGCTGGGCGACCACGAGGAGACCGGCGTACCCCATCAGCACGCCGCCGTAGAAGGCCGCCGAGGTGCGCGGGACCGCGTACAGCGCCACGTAGTGCTGGAAGAACATGAAGACGTACACGCTCAGAACGGTCACCGCGAAGGGGGAGGGCCCGGCCCGTCGTTCCCGGCGCCGGTCCTCGTGGCAGTCGGCACTCCGCCCACCGGGCCCCTCCTTCCCGCCCCCGCCGGTCGGGCCCGCCGTCGTGGTGCCGTTCCCCGGCGGCAGCAGCGCGTGGCCGGCCCCGACCAGTGCGAACAGCCCGGTGACGCAGGAGAAGACCACCGCGGGCGAGCCCAGCACGAACGGCGCCGCGAGCGGCGGCCCGAGCGCCATCCCCGCGTTGAACGCCGAGCCGCTCACCGACAGCAGCCGGGGCCGCTCGGCCTCGGCGGCGCCGTCCACGAGGTACGCCTTGTTGGCGGGCAGATAGAGCGCTGCCCCGGCCGACACCAGAAACAGGGCGCCGACCGCGAGGAACGGACTGGTCAGCCCCGGTACGAACGCCGCGAATCCGGTCGTACGCAGCGCCAGCGCCACCCACATGGCGCGCCGCAGCCCGATCCGCCCGGCCACCGGGCCCGCGACCACGCCCCCGGAGAACTGCAGCAGCGAGGCGACGGCCAGGACGAACCCGACCGTGCCCAGCCCCAGCCCGAGCCGCTGGTGCAGCAGCACCGACATGTAGGGCAGCACGGCGAAACTGCCCAGCGTGATCAGGAACGAACCGGCCAGCAGGAACACCTGCGGGCCCGTGAACCGCCGTCCACCGGCCGCCCGTTCAGCGCTCACCCGCGCCTCCCGCTTGGCGTACGCTCATGCCCGCTCACTGTTCCCGCCCCGGCGTAAGCTCACGTCCGCTCACTGTTCCCGCCCGGCGTACGCTCAGGCCTCGCCGACGACGATCGGGCGCACCCGGGTCGCCGCACTCCACGCCCGGTGCTGTGCCAGCTCCGCCGTGGCCCCCTCGGCCAGCACGATGCCGGTACAGCCGCGCTGGTCGCCGACATGGGCCAGGGACTCCCCGGGCTCCCGGGTGGGATACCAGCACACGGAGCCGGGGAACGCGGCCAGTTCGCCGAGACCGTGCCAGCCCTTGAGCACCCCGGGCCGGTCCGCGTGCACGAGGACGAAGCCGTACGCGGGCCCCTTCCGGTCCAGCGGATCGTCCATCAGACGCGGCCGCCTGCCGAGGGCCTCCTCCATCATGGCCGTGTACACATTGGTCCCCAGCGAACGGCACAGCACCTCGCCCACCAGCGCCCCGCCGATCCTGCGGTTGATCTCGACCAGCTCCGGGCCGTCCGCGGTGAGGATGAACTCCACATGGGCGAAGCCCCGGCGGTGCCCCGCCGCGTCCAGGACGCGGCCGACCCAGCGCTCGATGCCGCCCCGGCTGTCCGCCTGCCCGTCCGCCCGTCCGTCGTCCGGCCCGTCGTCGGGCAGCGCGACCGGAAAGGCGGCCGCCTCCTCCCGTACCGCCGGTTCCCGGGACGTCTGACGGCTGAGCACCCCGAGCAGCCGGGTGGTGCCGTCCCAGCTCAGGGTCTCCGCGCTGTACAGCGGCCCGGCCAGGAACGCCTCGGCGAACAGTGTTCCCATGAACGGCCGTCGCCCGGCCTCGTCGAGCGCCCGGTGCAGCGACTCCTCGTCGTGGACGATCCAGACATTGCGCGACGAGGTGCCCGCGGAGTCCTTGAGCACCGCGGGCAGACCCACCCGGCTCAGCACTTCCCCGGCTGACGCCCGGTCCGGACCGACGCGTACGGCGGTGCTGGTGCTCAGTCCCCGCTCGTGCAGCAGGGCGCGCACCCGGGACTTGTCGCGCAGCAGCCGGACAGCTTCCGGGTCGGGGCCCGGCAGCCCGAAGTCGGCGGCGAGTTCGGC
Source organism: Streptomyces sp. TSRI0281 (assembly GCF_001905125.1). GTDB lineage: Bacteria > Actinomycetota > Actinomycetes > Streptomycetales > Streptomycetaceae > Streptomyces. The sequence continues at coordinate 1,213,471 of NZ_LWLE01000001.1, forward strand.
GGCGGGCACGCCCCAGGTGTCGGTGGTGTTGATCAGCCCCGCCGGAGCGGGTACGGCGGCCAGCGCGCGACGGGTCGCCTCCGGGTCGCCGGTGTCGACGTCGACGACGGTCAGCGCGTCCGGCGGCAGCGTGGCGAGTTCGTGCCGGTACACCGACCGGTCCCCGGTGAGCAGGCACAGCCGGTGCCCGGTCTCCGCGGCGGCGGAGACCATCCGGCCGAGCCCGAAGGACAGGGACTCCAGTGCGACGAGGGTCATGGCAGCAGCTCCACGCTCGGTACGGGGGTGGGGGCGTTGTCGTCGTGGCCGGCCCGGTGAGCGGTCCCCGGCGCGGGGCGTCCCGCCCACTCCAGTACCGACCACGGCGGTCGCAGGGCGTCGAGCGCATCGATGCGCCGGGGCCGCAGCGCGGCCATGTCCAGCGCCTCACGGTGGCGGGCGAAGACCCGCTCCGCGTAGCGGTGGCCGGTATCGGCACCCAGGACCAGATGCGTCCGCCCCGGAGCACGGGCCGCCTCCCAGGAGGCGACGAGGTGCGCCGCACCGGTGGAAAGCCCCGCGAAGACCGCGTGCTTGCGCAGCAGAGCGACGGCACCGGCCATCGCGTGCCGGAAGTCCAGCCAGTGCACGGTGTCGTACAGCTCGTGGCGGACGTTCTCGAACGGGATGGAGCTGCCGATACCCGCGATGATCGCCTCCGGGTCGCTGAACCCCTCGCTGCCGAAGGTGACGCTGCCGAACGGCTGGATGCCCACCAGACGCACCGGGCGCCCCGACTCCCGCAGGGCCTGGACGAGCCCGCCGGTGGACGCCCCGGTGCCCACCGCTCCCACGACGGTCACCGGCCCCTCGGGCAGGGACCCGGCGATGAGATCGGCGAACTCCCGGTACCCCTCGTAGTGGACGGCGTCGTGGTACTGCCGCATCCAGTGGAAGTCGGGGCGTTCGTCGAGGAGCCGGCGCACATGGCGTACGCGGCGTTCCTGGTCGAGGCGCAGGCTCTGCGACGGCGGCATCTGATCGACGGTCGCGCCCAGGATCTCCAACTGGGCGCGCATCACCGAGTCGACCGTCGTGGACGCCACGATGTGGCACCGCAGCCCGTAGCGGTGGCAGGCCATCGCCAGGGCCAGGGCGTAGATGCCGCTCGAACTGTCGATCAGCGTCTGTCCTGGCACGACGCGCCCACGGCGCAGGAGCGAGCGGACGGCGCCGAGTGCCGCGTACACCTTCATCGTCTCGAAGCGGGCGAGCACGACATCGCCGTCCAGCCGGATCAGGTCCGGTGCTTTCACCGCGTCGGTGATGTGTTCGTGGACGACGGCGCGGGCGGCACGCGGGCCGCGCTCCGCGCGGGGCCTCACTTGCGCCGCCCGCGGACGATCAGCCGCGCGGACCGGTGGTCGTAGCCGGATCCGTCGAAGCCGCCGAAGCACTCCACATCGGTGAATCCGGCCTCCTCGAACAGGGCGTGCAGTTCGGCGGCGCTGTAGAGCCAGGACGTCAGCGACGCGCTGCGTGCCGATGTGCCCCGCACCAGCGTCCAGTCGGTGCGCAGTCTGCGCCAGCTGTCGAGGACGACGTCCCGCTGGACCACGTACGAGCCGTCCGGCAGATCGACGGCCTGCGGGCGCCCGATCCAGCCGGCCAGGACCTCCTTGCCCATCACGTCCACCAGGAGCTGCCCGCCCGGGGCGAGGCTCCGGTGGGCGTTGCGGAGCACCTGGAGGTTGTCCTCGGCGTCGTCGAAGTACCCGAACGACGTGAACACGTTGAGTACGACATCGAATGCGCCGGGAATCGTGTACGTGAGCATGTCCGCGCGCTCCAGGCGTGCTTCGGCACCCGCCTGCTCGCAGGCGCCGCGGGCCCGCTCCAGCATCGAGGGCGAGAGGTCGACGCCCGTGACGTCGTAGCCGCGCAGAGCGAGCGGCACCACGAAGAGCCCCGGCCCGCAGCACAGGTCGAGCACCCGTGAGCCCGGTGGGAAGTCCAGCAGGGGGGAGGAGTGCACCAGATCCGCGGCGGCCTCGGCTCGGGCGGGCGGGAACATCGTGGATGCGAAATCGGACCAGAGCGCGTCGTCCTCGTACCAGTGCATGCCTCTCGGCCTCCTCCCGGGCCCCGGGGCCCTGATTCCGCGCGTGCCGGTGATCGTCCTCCCCAGTAGTCGGCGCGGTGGCACGTGGAGTTCCCGAGGACTCCGCAGGACCGTCCGCCACCCGTACGGCACGGTCCCGCCGAGCGGGATGCCGGTTGTGCCGTCGGCCGGTCAGGAGCGGGCCGTTCCCCTTCGTGGTGCCGGCTCCGGGGGCCGCGAAGGGCACAGGGACGCAAGCCTGGAAGCGACCGGACCCGGTCGCTTCCAGGAGGAGATGTCCGAGGTCCCGCAGCTCTCGCCGCGCGTCCTCGCGGGGGGCCGGGGGAGCGCCCTCAGCCCGCGGACTCGCCCGCGTGCGGGCTCAGCACACCGGCCGTCACCAGGGCGAACAGGAGGATGCCGAGGAGCACCCGGTAGATGACGAACGGCATGAAGCTCTTGGTCGTGATGAACTTCATGAACCACGAGATGACGGCGTAACCGACGACGAACGCGATCACCGTGGCGAAGATCGTCGGGCCCCAGGACACATGGCCTTCGCCCGCGTCCTTCAGCTCGAAGACGCCGGAGGCCAGCACCGCGGGGATCGCGAGCAGGAACGAGTACCGGGCCGCCGCCTCGCGGGTGTAGCCCATCAGCAGACCACCGCTGATCGTGGCGCCCGAGCGGGAGACTCCGGGGATCAGCGCCATCGCCTGGCAGAAACCGAAGATCAGACCGTCCTTGATCCCCAGCTCCTTGAGGGACTTGCGCTCCTTCACCGCACGGTGCTTGCCGCCGACCTCGTCGCGGGCGGCGAGCCGGTCCGCGATACCGAGGACGATGCCCATCACGATCAGTGTCGTCGCGATCAGCCGCAGATCCCGGAACGGGCCCTCGATCTGGTCCTTGAACGTCACGCCGAGCACACCGATGGGGATCGAGCCGACGATGACGAGCCAGCCCATCTGCGCGTCGTGATCGCTGCGCATCGAGGCGTTGGTCAGCGAGCGGAACCAGGCCGACAGGATCCGCGCGATGTCCTTGCGGAAGTAGATGAGCACCGCCGCTTCCGTGCCGATCTGGGTGATGGCGGTGAACGCCGCGCCCGGGTCGTGCCAGCCGGCGAACGCCGCGGTGAGCCGCAGATGGGCGCTGGAGGAGATCGGCAGGAACTCGGTCAGTCCCTGAACGAGGCCCAGGACGAATGATTCGAACCAGCTCATGGGGCTTTGGCCATCCCGGAGGTGATCGTGCATCGGCCGAGGGATTCGAAGGCCGTCGGCAGCGTGCGGATTGCGGTCAAAGAGAGAAGGGACGCCTCGGGGTATCGGCCCCGGAGTCCCTTTGTGGGTCGCGGGCAGCGTATCGCCTACAGGTGAACGTTCCTTCCGCTGCCCCCGGCCGCCCGCCGCTCATGTCCCGCGTCGCCCGGATCATCCGGCGCCCAGCCGGTGGCGCTTGCGCCAGGCGACGAGCGCCCCGCCGATGCCCGTCAGCACGATGAACCCCATCGCGGCCAGGAACGCGGGCGAGGTCGGGGAGGCCGCCTCGCTGCCCGCGATGACGTACGCCGCCGTGTTCGGGATCGAGCCGAGCCCCGTGGCCAGCAGGAACGGCGGGTACCCCATGCGGGAGGTGGCCGCGCAGTAGTTGGCCGCGGCGAACGGCACTCCGGGAAAGAGCCGCAGCGCCAGCATGGACCGGAAGCCGTGCCGGCTCAGCAGCCCGTCCGCGGCCTTGAGCCAGCGCCCGCGCAGCAGTGTGCGCAGTGCGTCCTGGCCCAGTACCCGGCCCAGCATGAACGAGACACCCGCGCCGAGCACCGTGCCCGCCAGGGCGGCGGCCAGACCCGCCTGCGCGCCGAACAGGGCACCCGCGGCGATGTTGAGCAGGGGGCGCGGTACGAACGCCACCGTGCAGACCCCGTACGCGAGCCCGAACAGCATGGCCGCGGCCCCGCCGGTCAGCTGGGGCGGCCACCCGGCGGCCAGCAGCCGCTGTGGTTCGAACAGCAGCATCGTCGACGCGGCGGCCAGCAGCATCACCACGAGCAGCGAGAACCGGGACCAGGGCGAGAGCAGCACCCTCGAACAACGCACGGCGAGACCACCGGTGGGCCGGGCGGCGGGAACGGGGTCGAACATTCGGGGAGAGTAACCGAAATGAGTGTGTGATCGTCGTAACGCCCATGTGAGGTGCTTTCGTCGCGCGGTGCGGAAAACCACTCGACGCCCCCCTCCCGCCGGGCCATGATCGAGGCATGTTCCGGTACGCCTTCCTCGCAGCACGGTCCGCAGTCGCGGCCGCGCCGAAGGCTGCCGTGAGCGCTGTCGCGGTCCCCGCGGCAACGGCACTTCTCGCAGCGGCTCCCGCCGCCGCGGCGCCCCTCGGCGGCGCCCGAAGCTGACCCTCCCCCGACAGTCCGGCGGACCCCGTAGGGGGAGGGTCGGCAGGGCACTGGGGTCTCTTGCTCTCAGCTTCGAACACCAAGGAACGAGCCATGCCCAAGACGGCATACGTGCGTACCAAGCCGCACCTCAACATCGGCACCATGGGCCACGTCGACCACGGCAAGACCACGCTCACCGCCGCCATCACCAAGGTCCTCAGCGAGCGCGGCGGCAGCAGTACCTCCTATGTGTCGTTCGACCGGATCGACCGGGCGCCCGAGGAGGCCCGGCGCGGCATCACGATCAACATCGCGCACGTCGAGTACGAGACCGACACCCGGCACTACGCGCACGTCGACATGCCCGGTCACGCCGACTACATCAAGAACATGGTGACCGGCGCGGCGCAGCTCGACGGGGCGATCCTCGTCGTCTCCGCGCTCGACGGGATCATGCCGCAGACCGCCGAGCACGTCCTGCTCGCCCGTCAGGTCGGCGTCGACCACATCGTCGTCGCCCTCAACAAGGCCGACGCGGGCGACCCCGAGCTGACCGACCTGGTCGAGCTGGAGGTTCGCGAACTGCTCACCTCGCACGGCTACGGCGGTGACACCGTCCCCGTCGTGCGGGTCTCCGGACTCAAGGCGCTGGAGGGCGAGCCGCGGTGGACGGCGGCGATCGAGGGACTGCTGGACGCCGTCGACACCTACGTACCGATGCCGGTGCGCTACACCGACGCGCCGTTCCTCCTCCCGGTGGAGAACGTCCTGACCATCACCGGACGGGGCACGGTCGTCACCGGCGCCGTGGAGCGCGGCACCGTCCGCGTCGGTGACCGGGTGGCGGTGCTCGGCGCGGACATCGACACGGTCGTCACCGGCCTGGAGACGTTCGGCAGGCCGATGGAGTCCGCGGAGGCGGGCGACAACGTGGCGTTGCTGCTGCGCGGTGTGGAGCGCGACCGGGTCCGTCGAGGCCATGTGGTGGCGGCGCCGGGAAGCGTGACTCCCAGCCGCCGCTTCACCGCGCAGGTGTACGTCCTGTCGGCGCGGGAAGGCGGCCGGACCACCCCGGTCACCACCGGCTACCGGCCGCAGTTCTACATCCGTACGGCGGACGTCGTCGGAGACGTGGACCTCGGCGAGGTGGCGGTCGCTCGCCCCGGCGACACGGTCACCATGACCGTCGAGCTCGGCCGTGACGTTCCGCTGGAGTCCGGTCTCGGCTTCGCGATCCGTGAGGGCGGCCGCACGGTCGGCGCCGGCACGGTCACCGGCCTGCTCTGACGCACCCGGACCGCCTTGTGCGACCCGCCTCCCGCCAACCTCGGGGAGGCGGGTGGCACGGGGGCCGCGGCGGGTCCGCGCGGTGCGGAGCAGCCCGCCCCACGCCTCACAATGGGGGAGTGAACGAGCCGATACCCGTCATCCGCGACGTCGACCGCGGCACCGCCCGCCTGCTGCCCGATGTGGACCGCGACCGGGCCTGGCTGCTGACGGTGGACGAGGCGCCCCAGTCCTACGTCGACCTCGACGACCCCACGTACCTCGAATTCGAGTACGTCCGCAGGCTCGCCCATGTCGTGGACTGCTCCGCCGGTCCGGGCGCCCCGCTCGACGTCCTGCACCTCGGCGGCGGCGCCCTCACCCTGCCCCGCTATGTCGCGGCGACCCGGCCCGGATCGCGGCAGCACGTGGTGGAGGCGGACAGGGGGCTGCTGGACCTGGTCGGCGAACACCTGCCGGTGCCCGAGGACAGCGGCATCACGGTGCACGGCACGGATGCCCGCGCGTGGCTGGAGCAGGCGGCGCCGGGCTCGGCCGATGTCCTGGTCGCGGATGTCTTCGGCGGCTCGCGGGTACCGGCCCACCTCACCTCCGTCGAGTACGCGCGGGCCGCCGGGCGGGTCCTGCGCGGGGACGGGATCTACGCCGCGAACCTGGCCGACAGCGCGCCCTTCGGCTTCCTGCGCTCCCAGCTGGCCAATTTCGCCGCGGTCTTCGGGGAGATCGCGCTGATCGCCGAACCGGCCGTGCTGCGCGGGCGCCGCTTCGGCAACGTCGTTCTCCTCGCCTCGCACACCGCGGTCGACACGGCCGCGCTCACCCGCCGCTGCGCCGCCGACGCCTTCCCGGCGCGGGTCGAGTACGACGAAGCGCTCGCACGGCTCATCGGCGGGGCGAAGCCGGTCGGGGACGCCGACGCGGTCGGCTCGCCCGTGCCGCCCGACGGGGCGTTCAGTATCGGCTGAGGCGCCGGGCAGTCGCGCGGCAACCGCTCGGCCCCATGGATGCCCGCGCCCGCGCCCGCGCAGCGCCCACGCCCACGCCTGAGAACGGCGAACGCCGCCGCGATCAGCGAGCTCCGGAAGTCCGTAACTCGCATGGATCGTCGGCGGCGTGCCACTGTCTTCAGGTGCGGCCCGGACAGCGCGGGAGGTCGGCCGTCCTATCCGGCCGAGGTCTCCGCGAGCCGCACCGTGCTCAGGATCTGCTGGATGGTGGTGTCGGGGAGCTCGTCCTTGACCGCCGCGTTGGCGTAGAGCACCCACGTCGAGTACTCGGTCTTGGCGTTCTTGAAGCTGAAGGCGATCGACTTGCCGTCGGTGTCGCACTTCTCCTTCTTGGACACTCCCGACGCGGTGGCCGTCACGACGCTCCCGGTCAGGCCCGACTTCGTCGTGAACGGCTTGGCCTTGCCGACCTTGACGGTGCCCTTGGGCTCGGTCTGGGCGTAGGCGGCCCACACCCAGTTGCCCGCCTCGTTCCTCGCGGCCTCGTCGGTGCTCTTGGCACCCTGGGCGCCCTTGGTGCCGACGCCGGCCAGACCGGTGTCCTCCTTGGTGCCGTCCTTGTCGGAGTCGTCGATGCACCACTTGCTCTTGTAGTAGGCCGGTGCGGAGAAGCCGACGACGGGCGGGCCCTCGGGCTTCTTGGCGTCCTCGAATCCGGCGAACACCCCCGAGCCCGAGACCTCCCAGTCACCGGGCACGTCGAACTGGGTGCCCCACTTGGGGTTGGTGACGACCTTCCAGCCCGGGATCACGGGCTTGGGGTCCCCGTCGGTACCCCGCGGATTCGCCGGCGCGGTGGCGGAATCGGACGGCTTCGCGGTCGGCGACGACGACTTCTTGTCGTCGGCGACCGTCGAGCCGTCGCCCTTGTCGTCGTTCTTGTTCATCACGACCACGCCGGTCACGACGGCAGCCGCGACGACCGCGGTCGCCGCGACGATCGCGACGACGGTCGTCTTCTTCTTGCTGTCGGGCTGCGGCCCTCCGGGCGGACCCGGAACGGCGTGCTGCGGCATGGTCGGCTGCTGATACGGGTTGGGCTGCGGGTACCCCGGTTGCTGGCCGGGCTGTCCCTGCGGATATCCCGGTTGCTGGCCGGGCTGTCCCTGCTGCTGGTACCCCGGCTGCTGATAGGGGTTCGGCTGCTGGTATCCCGGCTGCTGATACGGGTTCTGATTCTGGTCCTGCGGGTTTTGCTCGCCCCCGGGCGGCTGCTGTCCTGGCCACATGGCCAGTAACCATAGAGGGACGGCACGTCCCCTGCTACGCCCGCCCCCGGGAGGGGATGGCCAAACGGTTCTACCGGTGAGTAACATGCGGACGTATGAGCGCTGAACAGATGTCCGTCGGCGAGATGCTCGTCGCGACGGTTCCGATGGCCCGGACCCTCAACCTCGATTTCCTGGAAACGACCGCCGAGCGTGCGGTCGTGCGGCTGCCGGACCAGGCGGAGTACCACAACCACGTCGGCGGACCGCACGCCGGAGCGATGTTCACGCTCGCCGAGTCGGCCAGCGGCGCGATCGTCATAGCCGCCTTCGGCGACCAGATGACGCGCGCCGTGCCGCTCGCCGTCCGGGCGGAGATCGGCTACCGGAAACTGGCCATGGGCGAGGTCACCGCGACCGCGACCCTCGGCCGTCCCATCGCCGAGGTGGTCGCCGAACTGGACGAGGGCAAGCGGCCGGAGTTCCCCGTGGCCGTCGAGATCCGGCGCGGTGACGGCGCGGTGACGGGCGAGATGACGGTGGTCTGGACGCTGCGCCCCAACAGCTGACCGGCGAGGACGGCGAGCGGGGCCGTCGCGCATCCCCTGTCCGGGAGCGCGGCGGCCCTTCGCGCTGCCGGGGGCAGGTAGGCTTCCCGCCTGCGCCGCGGCACATGCGGCCGCACAACCTGCACGGGAGGCACCGGCGTTGCACGTTCAGGAGTGGCTGGAGACGGTCCCCGCGATCAGTGTCTACCTCCTTGTGGGGGTCGTCATCGGACTGGAGAGCCTGGGCATTCCGCTGCCGGGCGAGATCATCCTCGTCAGCTCGGCGCTCCTGGCCTCGCAGCACGGTGAGATCGACCCGGTGGTGCTCGGTGCCTGTGCGACCGCCGGGGCGATCATCGGTGACTCGATCGGCTACGCGATCGGCCGCAAGGGCGGCCGGCCGCTGCTCGCCAGGCTCGGCCGGAAGTTCCCGAAGCACTTCGGCGGGGCCCAGATCGCCATGGCGGAGCGGTCGTTCGAAAAGTGGGGCATGTGGGCGGTGTTCTTCGGCCGCTTCGTCGCGCTGCTGCGGATCTTCGCGGGGCCGCTGGCCGGAGTCCTGCGGATGCCGTACTGGAAGTTCCTGACCGCCAATGTGCTCGGCGGCATCATCTGGGCGGGCGGCACCACGGCCGTCATCTACTCGGTGGGAGTCGTCGCCGAGGCCTGGCTGAAGCGCTTCTCGTGGCTGGGCCTCGTGGTCGCGGTGCTGTTCGGGCTGGCATCGATGCTCGTGCTGAAGAACCGGGCGAAGAAGGCGGCGGCACAGTCCGGCGGTCACCCGGCGGCCGAACCCGCGGTGGCACCGGCCACGGACTGACCGCGCGAGGGAGCCGGGCCGGAGAGGGAGTGGGGCCGGAGACGGAGCTGGGCCGGAGACGGAGCGGCGGGCGGAGACGGAGCGGCGGGGCCGTCCTCAGCTCTCGTGCGCCGCGCGGTGTGCCTTGGCCAGCTCCACATAGCCGACCGCGTTGAACTTGATGCCTTCGAGCTCCTCCTCGGTCAGCGCGCGCTTCACCTTGGCCGGCACCCCCGCCACGAGCGAACCCGGCGGCACCCGCATCCCCTGCGGGACCAGCGCCTGTGCCGCGACCAGTGAGCCGGCGCCGATGTGCGCACCGTTGAGCACCGTGGCACCCATGCCGACCAGGACGTCGTCCTCGATCGTGCAGCCGTGCAGCACGGCGTTGTGGCCGACCGAGACCCGGGCGCCCACCGTGAGCGGGAACCCGGGATCGGTGTGCACGCTGCAGTTGTCCTGGATGTTGCTGTCCGGGCCCAGCGTGATCGGGCCGCAGTCGGCGCGCAGGACGGCCTGGTACCAGACGCTGGAGCCCGCGGCCAGGGAGACCTCGCCGATCACCACGGAGGTCGGTGCGACAAAGGCATCCGCATCGATGTCCGGCTCCTTGCCGCCCATGCCCGTGATCAACGCCTGCTCCGCCATGGCCTGCTCCTCCGTGCTCGGGTGTGCTGCGCTCGCGCCACGGAAACCGTAAGCGACGGTGCTTCGCGGACGAAACGCGGTGGGGTGAACATCACAGGTCACCGCGCGGATGGCCCGATGTGCCGCGGACTACCGTGAGCGCGTGCCGAACAACCGGAACGTGTTCTCCTCCCTCGCCCACTGGCGGCGCCGCGCCGTCTCCCGCGCGGTCCATCGCGGCTGGGCGTGGGTGCGGGATTCCGGTGCGGTCACCGCCCAGTACCCCGGACGTCTGCGCTTCGGCGGCATCGGCGCGGGGACCCGGCTCGCGTTCCCGCAGGGCACGGTGTTCGGCGAGCCGTGGATCGTGCTCGGCGAGCACTGCGTCATCGCGGAACAGGTGACACTCACCGCTGGAATGATGCCCGGCCTGGATCTGGGGCCCGATCCGATCCTGACCCTCGGGGACGGTGTGGTGCTCGGCCGGGGCAGTCATGTCATCGCCGATACGACGGTACGGATCGGCTCGGACACGTACTGCGGCCCGTACGTCTACATCACCTCGACGAACCACAGCTACGACGACCCGCACGAGCCCGTCGGCAAGCAGTGGCCGCGGATGGAGCCGGTCGAGATCGGCCCCGGCTGCTGGATCGGTACGGGGGCAGTGGTCCTGCCGGGCGCCAGGCTCGGACGCAATGTGGTGGTCGCGGCCGGGGCGGTCGTCCGGGGCGACGTCCCCGACCACGCGGTGGTGGCGGGCGCTCCGGCGCGCGTCGTACGACGCTGGGACCCGGACACGGGGTGGCAGCCGCCCCTGCGTACGCCGGCGCCCGTACCGATCCCCGCGGGCATGACGTCCGAGCAGTTGGTGGCCCTGGCCCGGTCGGAAGAGTCCCCGGGGGCCGAGTAGCGCTACCCCGTCGCGAGCAGGACCGTTCCCACCAGGGCCAGTCCGGCCCCCGCCGCCTGGACCCCGCGCAGCCGTTCGCCGAGCACGCCCCGCGCGGCCAGCGCGGTCACCACCGGATACAGCGAGGCGAGGACGGCGGCGACGGTCACCGGGCCGTGCTGGGCGGCGATCGAGTAGGTGCCGTTGGCGGCGACATCGGCCAGTCCGACGAAGGCCAGCGCGGGGAGTGCGGCCACCACGACCGGCATACCGCCCGCCTCGGGCAGGGCACGGCCGCCGCGGCGCACCGAGACGTACAGCGCGGTGCCGCCGACCGCGATGTTGGTGAGGCGCTGGACGAACAGGGCGAGGAACAGCCCGGTGACGGTGGTGGACGCCTCCGCGATCAGGGCCATCACCGTGCCGAAGCCGAACGCGGCCAGCAGGGTCAGCAGGACCGCCTGCCGCCGCACCGGTGCCCCGCGCAGCTCCGGGCCGCCCGCCAGCACGATCCCCACCAGCGCCACGCCGACCCCGGCGAACTGGAGGAGCCCCGGCCGCTCACCGACGATCAGTCCGGCACTCACCGGTACGGCGACCCCCAGCGATCCCAGCGGGGAGACCACGCCCATCGGGCCGAGGGCCAGCGCCTTGTAGAAGCTGAGCATCGCGACCGGCCCGACGGCGCCCGCCGCGACCGCGAACCACAGCTGACCGCCCGCCTCGCTCCAGGCGCCCGTGACGATCACCATGACGCCCAGCACCACCGCGGCGACGGTCTGCGAGACGACCACCACGGTCAGCGCGGGCGTGCGCCGGGTGAGCAGCCCGCCGCCGAAGTCGGCCAGCCCCCACAACAGGCTGGTGGCCAGGGCGAACAGTGCTGTCATGGCGGGCCTCGCAGTACAGTGCGATGAACGGATGGGTGCACCACACCGTAGTGCAGTATTTTCGACTGTGTCATTCAGAATATTGGACGGAATGTGTCTGACCTCGATCAGCTCACCCAGTCACTGGCCCGCAACCTCAAACGCTGGCGGGGTGAACGCGGCTTCACGCTGGACGCCCTCGCCGCCCGCGCGGGAGTCAGCCGCGGCATGATCATCCAGATCGAGCAGGCGCGCACCAACCCGAGCGTCGGCACCACGGTCAAGCTCGCCGACGCCCTCGGGATCAGCATCACCACGCTCCTCGACTACGAGCAGGGCCCCCAGGTCCGGCTGGTGCCCGAGAGCCAGGCCGTACGCATGTGGTCCACACCGGCGGGCAGCTCGACCACCCTCCTGGTCGGTACGGAGGCCGGGGGGCCGCTCGAACTGTGGGGCTGGCGCCTGATGCCCGGCGACAGCAGCGCATCGGACCCGCACCCCGAGGGAACGGTCGAACTGCTGCATGTCACCGCGGGCGAACTGACGCTCGTCGTCGACGGCGAGGCACACGCCGTACCTGCCGGTACGTCGGCGACGTTCGAGGCCCACGTGCCGCACGCCTACCGCAACGACGGCACCGAGCCGGCCGAGTTCACCATGGCGGTGTCGATCCCGCCCGTACGCTGAGACGCCCGACCGGAGGGGGAAAGTCCGCTGTTAGCGTGAGCCCATGCGCGCTCCCCTCGGCACCTTCGACGACGCCTCTCCCGCTGCGGAACGGCTCGATCTGCTCCCCGGACCGGTCGCCGAGGCGCTGACCGCCGGATGGGGCGGCATCAGCGCCGCGCAGATCATCCACGTCGACACGGACCCGGCGATCGCCGACACCGCCGTCTTCGCCGAGCACCACGGAGCCGACCTGCTCGACACGTCCGCCAACTGCGTCGTCGTGGCGGGCAAGCGCGGCGGCGAGGTCACTCTGGCCGCCTGTGTCGTGCTCTCCCGCACCCGGGTCGATGTGAACGGTGCCGTACGCAGACACCTCGGCGCCCGCAAGGCGTCCTTCGCCCCGATGGAGGTGGCGGTCGGCGAGAGCGGCATGGAGTACGGCGGCATCACCCCGATCGGCCTGCCCGGCTCCTGGCCCCTGCTGCTCGACCCCGCCGTCGTGGACGAGGAATGGGTCCTGCTCGGCAGCGGCAGGCGACGCGGCAAGCTGATCGTCCCCGGCAAGGCACTCGCCGCGCTGCCGGGCGCGGTGCTCGTCGAGGGCCTCGGCGTCTGACCGGAGCGGCCCGCGCCGCCCCCCGGTCCTCAGCCGAGGGCGGGCCGGTGGACCGGGAACCAGCCGGCGGCGAAGTCCACGGCCGCGGTGAGGCGGACGAGCCGACACGGCGCCGACCCCACCCGGCCGGTGCGTACGGCCCCGTCGTCGGCCGCGTCCGCGAAGGCGGCCCCCAGCGCCCCGAAGTCGCCGTCGTCCAGTGCGATGTCCTCGTACTCCCACCACTGCCGCAGCCCGTCGCGCGTCACCACACAGCGGTAGCGGCGGCGGGGCGGATCGGGGACCCGGTACTCGCCGAGGTGGAAGGCCGTGCAGGTGCCGAAGCCCGTTCCCAGCATCAGGATGCGGGCATCGGCCTCGTACAGCCGGGCCAGCGGCGAGTCCTCCCCGAGGTGGCAGTCCGGGCGGTGCCCCGCGAGCAGCGTCCCCGCGGCCGGGCCGATCGCGGCGAACGAGGTCTGCGGATGGCCACTGCGCCCGGCCCCCGGCGCGGTCCGCACGGTCTCGGCGAGGCGGCCCATCGACGGTGCCGCCGAGGTGGCCCGGTCGAACGGCGGCATCGAGGCGCGCAACGCCTCCCGGGCATCGGCGTCCAGTCCGCGTGCCAGGCCGCGGTAGTGCGGCGAGGTGTCGGAGTTCTCCGTGGTGAACGTGGGAACCACCACGGTCCCCGCCGGTCCCAGAACCCGGCGCAGGGCGTCCAGAACCGTCCGGGCGCCCCCGTCGACGGGTCCCACCGCCCGCAGCGAGGAATGCACGATCAGGACCCCGCCGGGGCGTACACCCAGTGCGGTCAGCTGGGCGGCGGCCAGGTCACCGTCGAGAGGAACGCTCACGGTGGGCATTCTTCCCGTCCCGGTACGGGTGCCACACCAGCGGCAGCCCGCCTCCTGCCCACGGAGCCCATGCCTCGGGCGACGCGCGCCCGGGCCCGCGGAGCCGACGCCCTCGGGCCCGGGGAGGCGGCGCTCTCAGGCCCGCGGAGGCAGCGCCGGGATCTCGATCGCGGGGCACCTGTCCATGACCATGTCGAGCCCCGCCGCGCGGGTGCGCTCGTACGCCCGCTCGTCCGTCACCCCCAGCTGGAACCAGACCGCCTTCGCGCCCACCGCGACCGCCTCGTCCGCGACGGCGCCCGCCAGCTCGCTGTTGACGAACACGTCCACCACATCGACGGGGAACGGAATCTCCGCGAGCGAGGGATACCCCCGCTCGCCGTGGACCGCCTCCGCCTTGGGATGCACGGGCACCACGCGCTTGCCGAAGCGCTGGAGGACCTCGGCGACGCCGTAGGCCGCCCGGGAACGGTTGTTGGACAGACCCACGACCGCCCAGGTGTCGCCCGAGTCCTGAAGAATCCGCTGGATCGTCTCTTCGTCTGCGTACATGCCCGGACAACGGACAGCCCCCGCGCACCATTCCCGCCCGAACGCGGGCGGGGACCGGCGCATAGGGTGGCCGAATGCAGGAGCAGTACCGGACAGTCGCCCGCGCGGGCGTGCACGAGACCGAGATCAACCGATCGCGCTTCCTCTGCGCGCTCGCCCCCGCCGCCACCGAGCAGGAGGCGCAGGAGTTCGTCGCACGCGTCCGCAAGGAACACCCCACCGCCTCGCACAACTGCTTCGCGTACGTGATCGGCGCCGACGCCTCCGTACAGAAGGCCAGTGACGACGGTGAGCCCGGCGGCACCGCGGGCGTCCCCATGCTCCAGATGCTGCTGCGCCGCGAGGTGCGGTACGTCGTCGCGGTCGTCACCCGCTACTACGGCGGCGTCAAACTGGGGGCTGGCGGCCTGATCCGGGCGTACGGGGGAGTGGTCGGCGAAGCACTCGACGCGCTCGGCACCCTCACCCGGCAGCGGTTCCGGCTCGCCACGATCACCGTCGACCACCAGCGGGCGGGCAAGCTGGAGAACGATCTGCGGGCCACCGGCCGCGATGTGCGCGAGGTGCGGTACGCGGAGGCCGTCACCATCGGGATCGGACTCCCGGACTCCGACGTCCCGGCGTTCACGGCCTGGCTGGCCGACGCGACCGCCGGCTCGGCGACGCTCGAACTGGGCGGCGAGGCATACGGCGACGCCTGACACCGGCCTCGCACCGTGGGAAAACCGTGATCGATGAGGGTTCGGGGGCGCACCGGCGTTAGCGTGGTCGGTGCTGACAGCGTGATCACGGGCCGAAGGGCGCGGATCCGGTGCGGGGCCGACCCGGCCCATGGGGTGGAGGACGAGGAACATGCAGGTCGGAGTCGGCGGAGTGATGTCTTGAGGATCCTGCACACCTCGGACTGGCACCTGGGACGGTCCTTCCACCGCGTCCCGATGCTCGACGCCCAGGCCGCCTACCTCGACCACCTGGTGGCGACCGTGCGGGAGCGGGACGTCGATGTGGTCCTGGTCTCGGGCGATGTCTACGACCGCGCCGTACCGCCGCTCGCGGCCGTCGAGCTCTTCGACACCGCGCTGCACCGGCTCGCCGACGCCGGGGTCCCGACCGTGATGATCTCCGGCAACCACGACTCGGCTCGCAGGCTGGGTGTCGGCGCGGGTCTCTTCGGGCGGGCCGGCATCCATCTGCGTACCGACCCCGAGGGCTGCGCCACGCCGGTCGTCCTGTCCGACGGCCACGGCGACGTGGCGTTCTACGGCCTGCCCTACCTGGAGCCCGCCCTGGTCAAGGACGCGCTGGGGGCCACGAAGGCTGGGCACGAGGCCGTCCTCACCGCCGCGATGGACAAGGTCCGCGCCGACCTCGCCGGACGATCCGCGGCCACGGAAAGAAGCTTGGGACGATCTGCGGCCACGGAGAACACCCCGGGTCGGACCGGGCCCGTTCCCAGGAGCGGCGCCACCCGGTCCGTGGTCCTCGCGCACGCCTTCGTCGCGGGCGGGCGGCCCAGCGACAGTGAGCGAGACATCACCGTCGGCGGGGTCGCCGCCGTACCGGCCGGAGTCTTCGACGGCGTCGACTACGTGGCACTCGGGCACCTCCACGGCTGCCAGACGGTCACCGAGCGCGTCCGCTACTCCGGCTCCCCGCTCGCCTACTCCTTCTCCGAGTCCGACCACCGCAAGACCATGTGGCTGATCGACCTCGACGGCTCCGGCGACCTCACCGCCGAACGGGTCGACTGCCCGGTCCGGCGCCCGCTCGCCCGGCTCCGCGGTCGGCTCGACACCCTGCTGGAGGACCCGGCCCTGGACCGTCACGAGGACTCCTGGGTCGAGGCCACGCTCACCGACCCAGTACGCCCCGCCGAACCGATGGCCCGTCTCGCCCGGCGTTTTCCGCATGTCCTCAGCCTCGTCCTCGATCCCGAGCGGGCCCCCGAGGACCCCCTCGCCTCGTACGCCCAGCGGCTCAAGGGGCGCGACGACCAGCAGATCGCGGAGGACTTCGTGGCCCATGTCCGGGGCGGCAGCGGGCCCGACGAGCGCGAACGCACCGTGCTGCGCGCGGCCTTCGACGACGTACGGGTGGACGACAGCGTGCACGAGGTGTCCCGTTGAGACTGCACCGCCTGACCCTCACCGCCTTCGGCCCGTTCGGTGCCACCCAGGAAGTCGACTTCGACGCACTCTCCTCGGCCGGACTCTTCCTGCTGCACGGACCGACCGGCGCCGGGAAGACCTCGGTCCTCGACGCCGTCTGCTACGCCCTGTACGGAGCGGTACCCGGCGCCCGGCAGAGCCCCGGCACCTCACTGCGCAGCGACCACGCCCCCGCGGGGCTGCCGACCGAAGTCCTGCTGGAGCTGACCGTCGGCGGCCGACGCCTCGAAATCACCCGCAGGCCCGCCCAGCCCCGCCCGAAGAAGAAGGGCGACGGCTTCACCACGGAGAAGGCCCAGAGCTGGCTGCGCGAGTACGACTCCGAGAACGGCTGGCGGGCGCTCAGCCGCTCGCACCAGGAGATCGGCGAGGAGATCACCCAGCTCATCGGCATGAGCCGGGACCAGTTCTGCCAGGTCGTGCTGCTGCCCCAGGGAGACTTCGCCCGGTTCCTGCGCGCCGATGCCGAAGCCCGCGGCAAACTCCTCGGCCGGCTCTTCGACACCCGCCGGTTCGCCGCCGTGGAGGAGCGTCTGGCCGAACTGCGCCGGGGGGCCGAGGCCAGGGTGAAGTCGGGCGACGAACAGATCCTCGCGGTCGCCCAGCGGATCGCCCAGGCCGCCGGACCGGCGGCCGGCGAGGCGGCACTGCCCGCCGCCCAGCCCGGCGAACCGGGACTCGCCGAGGGGGTCCTGGAGTGGGCCGCGATCGCCCGCAGCGCGGCACACGAACGGCTCGACATCGCCCGCTCCGTCCTGTCCGAGGTGGAGGACGGGCAGGCCGCGGCCCGCCGGGCGCTGGACGACGCGCAGGAACTGTCCAGGCTCCAGCAGCGGTACGAGGAGACCCGGCGCCGCGCCGCCGCACTGGAGGAGCGACGCCCCGAACGGGACCGCTGCCACGCACGGCTGGAGCGCGCCCGCAAGGCGGACCGGGTCGCTCCGGCGCTGGAGCTCCGGGACGAGGCCGAGCGGGCGTACCGCACGGCGAGCGAGGCCCGCGAACGGTCGCGCGCCCGACTGCCCGCGAGCCTCGTCGACGCGGGCGCCGAGCAACTCGCCGAGCTGGAGCGCCGATTCCGCCAGGAGCTCGGCGGCCTCGACGCCGCCCGTCGAGCCGAGCGGCGCAGCGCGGCGATCGACAGCGAGCGCGTCCGGCTGGAACGGCAGTCGCGGGCCGACGACGAGCTGATCCGGGAAGCGGCCGACTGGCTGACGGGCTGGGACGCCACCCATCAGGAGCTGCGGGAACGGATCGAAACGGCGCAGGAGTCCGCGACCCGCGCCGAACAGGTGGCCGGGCGCCTGGCCCCGGCCCGCAGGCGGCTCGACGCGGCGCGTCGACGCGACGCGCTCGCCGTCGAGGCGGCCGACGCCCGGGACCGGCTGGACGAGGCCCGCGAGCACGCCCTCGGCGCCCACGAGACCTGGCTCGGACTCCGCGAGCGGCGGCTGCGCGACATCGCGGCCGAGCTGGCGGCCGAACTCGTCGACGGCGCGGCCTGCACGGTGTGCGGCTCGGCCGAGCACCCGGCACCCGCCAGCACGGGCGACGGCCATGTCGACCGGGCGACGGAGGAGGCGGCACTCGCCACCCACCGGCGCGCGGAGGAGACCCGCGCGCGGGCGGAACACACCCTGGGAGTCGTACGCGAAAGGCATGCCGCGGCGCGCGGGGAGGCGGCTGAGACGGAGGCACCGGGGGCACCGGGGGCCGGGAACGCCGCCGAAGGGGTGACCGGCGGTGCCGCCCGCGACTCGGCCGTCGACCCCTCGGCCGTCGACCCCTCGGCCGTCGACCCCTCGGCCGTCGACCCCTCCGTCGTGGAACTGCGGGCGCTCGTGGACCGGTTGACCCGGGAGCACGCCGAGGCACACCGCCTCGCGGCCGGGACCCATGCCGCGCGCGAAGCCCTCGCCGCAGCCGAGCGGGAGCACCTGGGCCGCCTCGACCAGCAACAGCAGGCCGAGCGGAGGGCCGCCGCCCGGACCTCGCAGCGGGAAGCCCTCGACCGCGAACAGACCACGTTGGAAGCGGAGTTGGCGACCGCGAGGGGCGAGTCGGACTCGGTCGCCGCACACGCGGACCGGCTCGCGCGCCGGGTCGCCCTCCTCGCCGAGGCGGCCGAGGCCGTACGCACCGAACAGGACGCGGCGCAACGGCGCAAGGAGGCCGACGACCGGCTCTCCGACGCCGCCTTCCGAGCGGGGTTCGACACCCCGCAGGAGGCCGCGGCGACCCTGCTCGAAGCCGTCGGCCAGCGGGATCTCCAACAGCGGATCGACACCTGGCAGGCGGAGGCCGCCGCAGTCGCCGACCGGTGCGCCGAGCAGGACGCGCGCGCCGCCGCCGAGCGCCCGCGAGCGACCCCGGACCTCGCTCGGGCCGCGTACGACCGGGCCGAGCGGCAGCTGCGCGACGCCGCCGCGGCACTCGCCGCCGCGCGGGAACGCTGCGCCGAACTCGGCCGCCTCTCGCGGCGCGCCGCCGAGGAGGTCCGCAGGCTCGGCCCGGTGCGTCAGGAGTACGAGCGCGTCGCCCGGCTCGCCGGACTGACCGCGGGAACGGCGGCCGACAACGAACGCAAGATGCGGCTGGAGGCGTACGTACTCGCCGCCCGGCTCGAACAGGTGGCCGCCGCCGCCACCGCCCGCTTGCAGCGGATGTCCTCGGGCCGCTACACCCTGGTCCACTCCGATGCCCGTACCGGTGGCCGCCGGGCCGGCCTCGGCCTGCACGTGGTCGACGCGTGGACGGGCAGCGAGCGCGACACGGCTACGCTCTCCGGCGGCGAGACCTTCTTCGCCTCGCTGGCCCTGGCGCTCGGCCTCGCCGACGTCGTCACCGACGAGGCGGGCGGCGCCGGGCTGGACACGCTCTTCATCGACGAGGGCTTCGGCAGCCTGGACGACCAGACCCTCGACGAGGTGCTCGACGTGCTGGACTCACTGCGCGAGCGGGACCGCAGCGTGGGCATCGTCAGCCATGTCGCCGATCTGCGCCGTCGTATCCCCGCCCAGCTCGAAGTGGTGAAGGAGCGGCACGGATCCGCGGTGCGCCACCGTGTGACCTGAGGACTCAGCGGTTGATCGCGCGCCGGGGGAGCGGTGAGGAGTACACGACGCTGGTGGTGACGGAGCCGAGGGCGCCGATCCGTCCCGCGACCTCCTCCAGGTGGCTCATCGACCGCGTGGTGACCTTCAGGACGAAGCAGTCGTCGCCGGTCACATGGTGGGCCTCCACGATCTCCGGCGTGGTGTCGAGCAGATCGTGGAACGGCTTGTAGTTGCCGTTCGGATAGCGCAGCCGCACCAGCGCGAGGATCGGCAGCCCGAGCCGGTCGGGGTCCACCACCGCGGCGTATCCGCTGATGATCCCCACCTCTTCGAGACGGCGCACGCGCTCGGTCACCGCACTCGGGGACATCGCCACGGCGCGGGCCAGTTCGGCGAACGTCGCCCGGCCGTCGCGCTGGAGTACATCGAGGATGCGCCAGTCGGTGGCGTCCGGGGAATAGTCGGTCATGCACCAGAAGTAGCAGGGAAAACCCCGGCGGATCAAGGCGAGCGCCGGGGATCTCCGCTTCCGGCCGGGGGTCGCCGACCATAGATTTCTGGTCATGACCTCACAGCACACCGCCACTGCCGGTAACCCCGTCCTGCGTGTTCCGCCCGCCTCCCCGGCCGTGGCCGCCGCCCACTTCGGTGCCTCGCTCGCCTTCCACGCCGATGTCTCCGACGTCGCCGCGGCACTCGCCTCCGAGGACGCGCCCGGGTTCGTCGTCCTGGATTCCCGGTCCACCGCCTCCTGGGACCAGGGGCACATTCCCGGCGCGGTCCACCTGCCGACCGCCCTCGTCCCGGAGCGGGCGGCCGCTCTCCTCGACCCTGCCGTGCCGGTGGTCACCTACTGCTGGGGCCCCGGCTGCAACGGCGCGACCCGCGCGGCCCTGGCCCTCGCCGAACTCGGCTACCAGGTCAAGGAGATGCTCGGCGGGTTCGAGTACTGGGCGCGGGAGGGCTTCGCGTACGAGACCTGGGAAGGCGTCGGACAGCGCCCGGCCGACGCGCTCACCGCTCCGGTGGACGCCGAGGACTGCGGCTGCTGACCGGCGTGCGGCGCCCCGCGTCCGTCAGGGCGGCGACCAGGGCAGCGGCGTCGGCCCCGGTGGGCAGCCCGCTGACCTGTCCGTCACCGACCTCCACCACGCGCCAGACGCCGTCCTCCCGCAACGCCAGATCGGTGGTCACCCACCGTCGCCCGAGCCGCCGCACCGCTTCGCGCACGGCGGTCAGGTCCGGTGCGGGCAGGTGATGCGGAGTGTCGGGGTGCGCGGTGACCAGCACAGGTTCACCGGCGACCCACCACACCCGCGCCTCGCCACCCGGCACGAACGCCTCGAACGCGCGCAGCACCAGGCCCCCGGCGAGATAGTCACCCTGCAGCTCGACGAACCGGCCGACGACAGCGGCGAGCCGGTCCGGGTCGGTCAACTCCGGTATGTAGCACGCCTCGTGCCACTCGTGCTTGCGGGACTTCACGTAGTCCTTCACGATGCCGGGACCCGGACCGAGCGGTGCGGCGAGCGAGGACAGGGACGAAGCGTCGGGGGCCGGGCTCCCCGGAGCCATGGCTCGCCAGACGCTGAGCGGTGTCAGCCCGGCGAACGTCTCGTACCAGCCCGGGAGTTCATGCGCTCCTCGGTAGGCGACCGCGTCCGTGTACAGCGAACAGCCCCGTGCGCGAAGCGCCTGTTCCAGCTCCCCGTACCGGGCGGTGGGGACCATCCAGCCCCGGTACCAGTACGGCCCGGAGCCCCGCTCGATCCGGGCCGTCGCCCCGGCGGCGTCACCGGCGAGCAGTGCGTCATGGTCGAGCAGGGCTACCCGGCCGCCGGACGCCCGCACGACGGCGGCCTCCCCGGCGAACTCGGGGTCGGGCCGGCCGGGGCGCAACGGGTCGGCGCAGAACAGGAATCCGGTCGTCGTGGACATGGCGTGCGACCTCGCTTCGGTGAACACCCGTCCTCGGTCGAGGGGGGGCGACTGGTAGAACGTGGTGATGAAGATCGAGATCAGCCCGCCGCTGACCGACCCGGAACTCAACGCCCTCTTCGCCGCCGCCTGGCCCGGTCACCGGCCGACGGAGTTCGGGCCCGTCCTGGCCCGCAGCCTGCTGTGGCTCGCAGCCCGGCGGGACGGGCCGAGCGAGGAGCGGGGCGACGGGCCGGTCGCGGGGCAGGGCGACGGAAGCGGTGAAGGACCCGGCTACGGAAACGGTGAAGGACCGGGCTACGGAAACGGCGAAGGACCCGGCCACGGAAGCGGCGAGGGGGAGGGAGACGAACGCGGCGAAGGGCCGGGCGGCGGACGGCTTGTGGGGTACGTCAATGTCGTCGGTGACGGCGGTGTGCACGCGTTCGTGCTCGACACCACCGTCCATCCGGACGAGCAGCGCCGCGGGCTCGGCCGCCGACTGGTCACGACGGCGGCCGAGCAGGCCCGCGCGCGTGGTGCCCGATGGCTGCACGTCGACTACGAACCCGCGCTGGGCGGTTTCTACGCCGGTTGCGGCTTCCGGCCGACGGCGGCCGGGCTCATGGCCCTGGACTGAACAGAACGGAACCGAACCCGGCCGCACGGGAGCCATGCGCGCGGGATCAGAGCTTCGACAGCTCGTCCACCAGGTCGTCCAGACCCAGCGATCCCTGCGAGAGCGCCGCCATGTGCCACGCCTTGAGGTCGAACGCGTCGCCGTGCGCCTTGCGGGCGTTCTCCCGGCCGAGCAGCCACGCGCGCTCGCCCAGCTTGTAGCCGATGGCCTGCCCCGGCATCGACAGATAGCGGGTCAGTTCGCTCTCCACGAAGTCGGCCGGCCGGCCGCTGTGGTTGCCGAAGAACTCCTGGGCCAGATCCGGGGTCCAGCGCTCACCCGGGTGGAACGGTGAATCCGCCGGGATCTCCAGTTCCAGGTGCATGCCGATGTCCACGATCACCCGGCAGGCCCGCATCATCTGGGCGTCCAGATAGCCGAGTCGACGTTCGGCGTCGGGCAGGAAGCCCAGTTCGTCCATCAGACGCTCCGCGTACAGCGCCCACCCTTCGGCATTCGCGCTGACCTGTCCCACCGACGCCTGGTAGCGGGACAGGCTGTCGGCGACGTGCGTCCACTGGGCGATCTGCAGGTGATGGCCGGGGACGCCCTCGTGATACCAGGTGGAGACCAGGTCGTACACCGGGAAACGGGTCTCGCCCATGGTCGGCAGCCAGGTGCGGCCGGGGCGCGAGAAGTCCTCGGACGGGCCGGTGTAGTACGGGGCGGCGGCGCCACCGGACGGGGCGATCCGGGACTCGACCTTCCGTACCCGCTCGGCGAGTTCGAAGTGGGTGCCGTCGAGTGCCTCGATGGCCTCGTCCATCAGGTTCTGCAGCCAGTCACGGACCTCGTCGACGCCCTCGATGTGCTTGCCGTGCACATCGAGGTGGGCGAGCGCCTCCCAGGGACCCGCGCCGGGCAGGATCTTCGCGGCCTCGGTCTTCATCTCGGCGAGCAGCCGGTGGTATTCGGACCAGCCGTACGTGTACGCCTCGTCGAGATCCAGGTCGGTGCCGTTGAACTGGCGCGACCAGCGGGCATAGCGCTCACGGCCCACCGTGTCGGGCGCACCCTCGACCGCAGGGGCGTAGACCTCGCTCATCCAGTCCCGCAGCGCCACGAGCGCGGCCGTGGCCTGACGCGCGGCGTCGTCCAGGTCCTCGCGGAGCGCGGCCGGACCGGGGGCGGCGAAGTCTTCGAAGAACGACGGGCCGTTGTTCCCGATCCACTCCGTCAGCTGCTCGATGAACGTGGCGGTCGGGCGCGGCCCGCCGTACAGCTTGCGCTCCAGACCGAGGGCGAGCGAGGTCCGGTACCCCTCCAGCGCCGCGGGAACCGCGCGCAGGCGGTCCACCACCGCTGACCAGTCCTCGTCGGTCTCGGTCGGGGTGACCGTGAACACCTCACGGATGCTGTGCGGGGGCGAGTGCATGTTGGAAACGGCCCGCAGCCCCTCGTCGGCTTCGTGGACGGCCAGTTCCGCGGTCAGGCGCTCGCGCAGCAGCCGCCCGCACCGGCGTTCCGCGTCGCTGTCCGCGCCGGGCAGCAGCTCCGCAGCATCGAGCTCGGCCAGCGTGGCGCGGGCGAGAGCGGCGACGGCGGCCTGACCGGCCGGTGAGAAATCGGGCAGGCGGCGCGAGCTCTCCGCCACGCCCAGATAGGTGCCCGTGATCGGGTCGAGTTCGATGATCGCGTCGACGTAGGCGTCGGCGACCTGACGGGGCAGCGCGCGGCTCGATGTGTCTGACATGCGGACATCCTCGTACGGCGCGGCCCTCCGCGTCACCATCATTCGGTGTCAGGCGTCCGGATCCGCATCTTTGCCGGGCACCGGGGAACCGGTCCGGGTCCTGTCGGCCGGCATCCCGCCGGGTGGCAGCAGGGGGCCGCACTCCCACTCCTGGAAGATCAGCCGGGTCTCCACCCGGGCCACCTCGCGGCGCGAGGTGAACTCGTCCAGCACCAGCCGCTGCAGATCGGCGGTGCCGGCCACCGCGACATGGACGAGATAGTCGTCCGGGCCGGTGAGGTGGAACAGCGCACGGGACTCCGGCAGGGCCCTGATCCGCTCGACGAACGGGCCGATGAGCTCCCGTCGGTGCGGCCGGACCTGCACCAGAAGCAGGGCTTCCAGACCGCGGCCGAGCTTGGCGGGGTCCAGGCGCAGCTGATGGCCGAGAATGACACCGGAGCGGCGCAGCCGGGTCACCCGGTCCAGACAGGTGGAGGGCGCCACGCCCACTTCGGCGGCGAGCTCCCGGTACGTGGTCCGCGCATCGTTCTGCAGCAGTCGCAGAATGTGCAGATCCACCGGATCCAGGACGACAGAATCAGCCATCGGCCGAACGTAGCACGGGGTTTTCGCCCTACCTTCCGGTAGCTGTTCAGAGTGAATCCATGGACAACGAAGTCTCGATCACCCCCTCGGCCCCATCCCGGTCCAGGGCACTGGCCACCGAGGCCGTGCACGCCGGACGCGACGATCTCGCCTCACTCGGCCTGCACGCCCCGCCGCTCGACCTGTCCACCACCTACCCCTCGTACGACTCCCGGGGTGAGGCCGAGCGGATCGACACGTTCGCCACCACGGGCGCCCGGCTCGACGGGCCGCCGGTCTACGCCCGGCTGGACAATCCGACCACCGCCCGTTTCGAGACGGCACTGGCCCGGCTGGAAGGAACCGACAGCGCCGTCGCGTTCGCCAGCGGAATGGCGGCGCTCACGGCGGTCCTGCTGGCCCGCGCGAGCATGGGGCTGCGCCATGTGGTGGCCGTCCGCCCCCTCTACGGGTGCAGCGACCACCTGCTGGGAGCGGGACTGCTGGGCACCGAGGTGACCTGGACCGACCCGGCGGGCATCAGCGACGCGATCCGGCCGGACACCGGCCTGGTGATGGTCGAGACGCCCGCCAACCCCACCCTGGCGGAAATCGACATCCGGGCGGTCGCCCACTCCTGCGGCACGGTTCCACTGCTGGTCGACAACACCTTCGCGACGCCCGTGCTCCAGCGGCCCGCCGAGCACGGGGCCCGGATCGTCCTGCACAGCGCGACCAAGTACCTGGGCGGGCACGGCGATGTCATGGGCGGCGTCGTGGCCTGCGACGAGGAGTTCGCGGCCCGGCTGCGCCAGGTGCGCTTCGCCACCGGCGGCGTACTGCATCCGCTGGCCGGCTACCTGCTGCTGCGCGGGCTCTCCACGCTCCCGGTGCGGGTACGCGCGGCGTCGGCGAGCGCCGCCGAACTCTCCCGTCGGCTCACCGCCGACCCCCGGATCTCGCGGGTGCACTACCCGAAGCTGGGCGGGGCGATGGTCTCCTTCGAGGTGTACGGGGATCCGCACCGGGTGATCGCCGGGGTGCGGCTCATCACTCCTGCCGTCAGCCTCGGCAGTGTGGACTCGCTGATCCAGCATCCGGCCTCCATCAGCCACCGCATTGTGGATGAGGGAGACCGCCAGGCGTCCGGTGTCGGGGACCGGCTGCTGCGGATGTCGGTCGGCCTGGAGGACGTCGAGGACCTGTGGGCAGATCTGTGCCAGGCGCTCAGCGACGGGCCCGCTCAGCCTGTGCGGCGTGTTCGCTCTGCTGAGCCCGAGCCCGCTGTTCGGCCTGCTGCGACGGAGTGGTCGGAGCGGTCGATGTCGTCGGAGCCGTCCTCAGCCGGGCGGTGATGACCAGGGTGCCTTCCTCGATCTGGTAGTCGAGGGGCAGTTCGAGCGCGCGCATGGCCGCGACCATGCCGGTGTTGTGGGACTGCGTCACGGCGTAGACGCTCTCGCAGCCCGCCTCCACGGCGAGTGCCACCAGACGGCCGAGCAGTTCGGATCCGATGCCCCGGCGCTGCCAGTCGTCCTCGACGAGGAGCGCCACCTCGGTCTCGTCCCCGTCCCAGAGGAGGTGGCCGAGCGCCACCAGCCGGCCGGAGGCCGTCTGCACGGCGAGGGTGCGGCCGAAACGCGGGCTCAGCAGGTGGTCCAGGTACCGGTCCGCGTCGCCGACCGGGCCGTGGTACCGCAGCCCCAGCGTGCGCGGGGAGCAGCGGTCGTGCATCGCGCGGGCGGCGGCGAGGTCGTCGCCGTCCGCGCGGCGCACGGTGATCTCGTTGCCCTCGGGAAGGGTGAGCACGTCCTCACTGCGCGGGACGCGGGGGCCGAGCCGGGCGTCGAGCTCGACCAGGGCACGGGCACGGGCGAACTCGGTCGGTGTGAAGGGCAGATAGGGGCGTTCGACGGTGATGACCCCACCGGACGGGTCGCGCAGCCGCATCACGGTCTCCTCCAGCACGCCTTCCACCGGTGCGCTCTCACCGGTCGGGCGGCCGGTGATCGAGACCGCGGGCAGTGAGTGGATGGTGCATCGGCCGAGCAACTGGCGCAGGGCCAGTGGGAGTTCCGCCGCGTCCAGGGCGGTACGGGTGGCCAGCCCGAGGACGCGGGTCGGGGTGTCCACGAGATCGTGGGCGTCCGCCCGCTCGATCCAGGTGGAGCTGCCGCCCGCCGCGGAGATCTCCCGGGTCAGCTCCTGGGCCTGGAGCGTCGCGGGCGCGCGGAGCAGGAACTCGTCGACGGTGCCGCGCGCCAGCGGGTGCGTCTGGAGGGTGAGGATGTCGATCCGGAGCCGGGCGAGCGTGGTGCACAGCGCGGCCAGGCTGCCCGGGTTGTCCCGGACGGTCGTCCGCATCCGCCACAGCACCGTGTCCTCGGCGGACAGAGACGGTTCCTCCTCGGTGGACGCCGCGACCGCGCCGCGATCCCTGGCGGCGCCCGCGTCGCCGGGGCCCGGCGGTGGGGCGTGGCTGTGCCGCCGGGCCCACCAGGTGTGGAACGTGGCCGTGGCAACCAGCGCCACGGCCGACGCGATCAGAAGATAGGGCCCGTCCGGCTGGTGACCGATCAGGTTGGCGATCGCGTCGGCAACGGCGACCGCTGTGAACAGTGCGGCCAGTTCGATCAGGTCCCGGCGCCAGTGGTGCGGACGCCGGGCGGTCTTCGCGGATGTCACATCAGTCATGACCTCACTGTGACTGAGCGGTGTTGCCTGATCACGAACGCCTTGTGACTGATGGGTTAAGTGTGGATCTGGTAGCCTATCGTCGCTTTTTGGTCAGATTCCACGGCCTGATTCCGCCTGCTTCCCGCATCGGCCCCGCTGATGCCCTCGTCGTTCGTGGTGCTGGTGCTGGTGCTGGTGCTGGTGCTGGAGCTCTGCGAGTCGGTCCCAGCGCCGGCCCCGGTGGTGGGTCCGGCCCCGGCACCGGGGCCACAGGCGGCGAGCAGTCGGCCGGCCTGGCGCACCAGCTGCGAGGAACCCTTGCGCCCCGCCACGGCCGCGAGCCCCTCGATCGGCGCGAGATCCTGGGCACCGCTGCGTTCCGCGCAGTCGGCGGTCACGGCCAGCACCTCCCCGAGGCCGTGCGGAGGCTTCGGATATGTCAGGAGCGAGGGCAGCAGTGCCACCAGCACGGAAAGCACCGTCCGGTACGCGCCGGTGGCGGCAGCCGTCCGCGTCGAGTCGGCGATCCGACTGGGTTTCACCAGGTCGTGATCGATGAGGATCGCCAGTTCCCGGCCGAGCAGGGGCGCGTCCAGGCGGCCCTGGGCTGCCAGCACCAGCAGGGCGTCCACCGCCGACAGCCGGTCCTGGGGGTGTCGGGCCCCCAGTCCGTAGGCCAGCGCCAGATGTATCGCGCCGCCGGCCGGGCCGCCGGCCTCGGCGAGGACGGGGAGTGTCCAGGCCGCCCCCTGCGTGCCCTCGTCCGCACAGTGCATCAGGTTGGGCATCAGCCAGGCGGCCAAGGTCTCCCCGTCCTCGGGCAGCGCGGCGATCCAGTTCTCGGCACGCCCGTCCATCCAGTGGTAGCACTGGCGAGCGTCGGGGAGATGCGGACGGCCCAGCCAATGGAAGGAACGCGGGAACTCCTGCTGGATCACCAGACGCTCCTTGGTGGCGAGCAGTACCCGCCGGGTACCGGTGGCCGAGCGCTGCCACCAGTTGCCGGACGAGGGCGGGCCGCTGGGCGGGCGGTGCCGCAGCACCGGCGCGAGCGGTTGGTCCGCACGTATCCAGGCGGCCAGCCGGTCGCCCTCCGCGGTGCCGAGCTGGGCGGCGGCCGCTGCCGCCTCCTGCTCCCCGCTCCGGCGTACGCGCAGCAGCGCCTGGGCGAAGTCGACGGGACCGGGACCGGCGCCGAGCCGCTGGTACGTCCGCAGCCGCTCGACCAGCTCGGCCGGGTCCAGCGAACCGGTGTGCCAGGTCGGCGTCGCCAGCAGCAACGGAATCTGTGCGGTCCGTACAGCAGCGGCTGCCTCCCACATCCGGGCGAACAGCACGCCGTTCAGCGCGGCATGGGCGCAGGTGCCCGTTCCGGTCCAGCGGGCACCTCCGTCGCGTACGGCGCTGGGCGACACCAGGCCGAGAAGGGAGGCCACGACCACGTCCAACCCGCCCGGATCCCTGGTGAATCTCCGGTCCACCTCGTCCTGCGGAACCCCGCCGAGGAACCAGTGCCCGGCCAGCGCCTCGCGCAGCGCGGACTCCAGCGCCGGCCGGTCCGTCCGGGCGTGCCGGATCAGCCCGTCCAGCGCCCGCTCGAAGACCGTGGTCTCCCGCGAGCCGGACTTCACCAGGGCCGCCACCTCCTCGACGAGCTCGGCGACACTCTCCGGTGCCGGTTCGAGTCGACGCAGGGCGGGCGCCGGTGGCAGCAGCTCCTCGTAGGGACCGCTGTCGGCGGTCTCCTCCGGGAGATCACCGAACAGCTCGGTAGCCGCGGCCCGGTGCATCTGCCCGACCTGGCCGGCGGCGAGGGCGAGCTCCTCGCGGAGCGCGTCGTCAACAGTGGGGAGATGCCGGGCCACCAGCTTCAGTGCCCGCTCCTGGATGTCCGTGTCCTCGTGACCGAAGGCTTCCGCGACGACGGGCAGCAGTTCGTTCGCCGTCGACGCGTCCCGGCGCAACACCTTTCCCAGAAAAACCAGTTGGCTGCGGACGAGCTTCTTCTCCCGGCGGAAGAGCACCGATCCCGAGACATCCGCGAGATCCCGTGTGGTCAGCCTGCCGAGGCCGTCCAGCCGGGTGAGGACGGTCTGTGCGTGGCCCGCCACGGTCGAGATGCCGTCCGCCGCCATGCCCATCCAGTCGGCGAGCCGCGCCGTCTCCTCCTGCTCGGTCAGAGCGAGCTGACGCAGCAGCACCAGGAAGAAGCGCTGCTCGCCGGGCTTCCCGCCGCGCAACAGCCGGGTCACGCAGCCGTCGACCAGTACGCCACGGTCCAGCAGCCCTTCCCCGGCCAGCGCGATGAGCGACGCCGGCCAGTGCCTGAGCGAGTCGGGGTCCTCGTACCAGCTGAGTTGCGGCGGCAGCTCGGGCAGTTCGAAGATCCGGGGCGCGAGAACGGCCAGATGCGGGTCGGCGCGCAGCACATCCAGCAGCGATGTGGCGGACGGACTCTGCCATCGCGCGAGGCCGCACCGCTCGGTCCAGCCCTGGACCAGGCCGTCCGTGGCGGGAATCGGGCACTGGGCGATCCGTACCAGCTCGCAGACGAACCAGTATTCGGACTCCGAGGTGGCCGACCGCTCGGCCAGCCGGTGTGCCAGGTCGCCGAGCCAGGCCGGATCGCGGTCGGCCAGCGCCTCCAGGACGAAGGGATACGGCGACCTCACCCAGTCACGCATCTCGCGGGAGCCGATCCAGGTGGCGCAGCCGGCCGCGCCCGAATGGCAGCCCGCACCGGCCACCAGGAGAGCCTTCCGGATCTTTTCGCGCTTCCGCCACTCCCAGGTCCGCGACTCCTTGCGCAGCTCCTTCAGTTCCACCAGCGCTGCCCTGCGACCGGCCGGGTCCAGCCGGAGCACCAGCGGCGGGATGTCTTCCTTGCGGCCTTCCCGTACCGCCGTGAGCAGCTCGCTCATCGCACACCTCCGGCAACTGTCGCACCGCGGCGGACCATCCGGACGGCCAGCGCGTGCTTGCACGGCCCCCGCCGTCCCCGGTAGTCCGCCCACCACTGGCAGGTACAGCTCAGCACGCCGTCCTTCTCCCGGACCCGGTACCCGCGCTCCCCGGAGGCCACCGAGGCCAGCTCTCCGTCCAGGGTCACCGCGCCCGAACCGGCGAGCTGCCGGGCGGCCACGAGCCGGGGATTGTGGCGCTCGGCCCGGTCCGCGTCATAGGGCAGCTCCCGGTGGAAGTAGGCGGCGTCCGCCAGGTCGTAGCCCACCCGGCCGGCCGTGCCGAGCCGGGTCAGCGCGGCCCGTACCCGCTCGACCGTCAGCCCCGACTGCTCGGCCAGATCGGCCGGCTCGATCCGGGGCTCCCAGGCGAGCAGCACGGACACCAACTCCGCGTCCGCGGCGGCATCGTCGGTGGCCAGTGCCTCAAGGACGCCGCCCTCACCGGAGAACCCGCGCGAGGCATCGGGCGACAGCGTCAGGGTGAGCCGCATCCCCGGCAGCACCACCTCCCAGGCGCTCGCCGTCGCCACGCCGTCGGCCACCGGCCCGTACACCCGGAGGGCCGAGGCGTGACGCAGCACCCGCTGAAGAGCCACCAGCCGCTCGGGCCCCGGCAGACACACCGCCCCCGGAACCGGGCGGGTCGTCGGCCGCAGACCCGTCCCCGCGGCAACCACCCACTGGGCGCCGCGCGAGGCATTTCCCGAGGAACGCGGCAGGGACCGGAGGAACCTGACAGCCTCCGCCGCAGACAGCTCGGCCCGCAGGTCGAAACCGGCCGAGGCCACCTGCGCCTCGGCGAATCCGCGCAGCCACCGGTCCGGCAGCGGAACCTTCTTCTCCACCACCGGGCCGTCCAGTGTGGTGACCGCCATCTCCTCGGGTCCGACCCGCAGATGCAGCGGATCATCAGCCGTTATCCGCGAAAGCGCCTCTCGCAAGGGGTTGTTGACGTCGACATTCGTCGTGCCGTGCCCCGTCCGTGCCCCGTCCAGCCCTTCCTGCAGCACATCGAGACGCGCGTACACCCCGCAGCAGCCGGAGAACGACTCGAAGCGCAGCCGGTCGCCGTTCCCCGTCACCACCGGATCGAGGGACGCGGCCAGTGCCCGCTGGTAGTAGCGCGTGGAAGCGACGTCGGCCACCGCCAGCAGACCGCGGGCAGCGATGCGCGGCGAGGTGAGAAAGCCGTTGAAGAACCGGGGATGGGCCTCGGCCCCGCGCGGGGTGAGACCACCTGCGGTCTCCAGCCCGAGCAGGGCTCCGGTCTGCGAGGACTCCAGAGCGGACGGGCGTGAGTAGGCCAAGGCCTGAACGGATCGGGTCATGGAAAAAACCGTAGAGCCCACCACTGACAATCGGCCTCGGCAGACGGTCCGGGCCCGCCCAACGGCACGCGCTCACAGCCCTGTCAGCGACCCCTCACACCCGCGGAAGCATGGGCCGGAACGCGCGGACTCACTGCCCTGTCAGCCCCGGCCGGAGGACCTTGCTGAACAGCACGGAGCCGCCCTCCGCGCGCAGCCGTACGGTCAGTTCTCCACTGTCGCCGTCGATGTCGACCTCGCCGAAGAACTGCGGTGACTCCATCGGGGACACGTTCGCCCGGTCCGGGGCGCGTACGAAGACCCGCTCGGGACCGAAGGTGCCGTCGAGCGCGTTGGCGGGGAATCCACCGGCGGCCAGCGGCCCCGAGACGAATTCCCAGAACGGCGCGAAGTCCTTGAAGGCCGCACGCTCGGGGGCGTAATGCTGAGCCGAGGTGTAGTGCACATCCGCCGTCAGCCAGAGCGTGCCGGTGATCCGTCGGTGCTTGATGAACCGCAGCAGCTCGGCGATCTTCAGCTCCCGGCCGAGCGGAGCGCGGGGGTCGCCCTGTGCCACCGCCTCGAAGTCCGTCGCGCCGTCGGTGACGACGAGCCCGAGCGGCATGTCCGCCGCGATCACCTTCCACACCGCCCGGGAACGTGACAGTTCCCGCTTGAGCCAGCGCAGCTGATCGGCACCGAGGATGCCCGTCGTGTCATCGGGCTGCCGGCCGGGGGAGTTGGCGTTGCGGAAGGAGCGCATGTCGAGGACGAACACATCGAGCAGCGGACCGTGCCGTACGACGCGGTGCACGCGGCCCTCGCGCGATGAACCGTGGAGCGTGGAGACCGGGAAGTACTCACGGAAGGCGCGCATCGAACGCGCGGCCAGTATGTCCACGTTCTTCTCGGTGTAGCGGGCGTCGTCCAGGATCTGGCCGGGGTACCAGTTGTTGCGTACCTCGTGGTCGTCCCACTGGACGACCGAGGGAACCTGCGCGTTGAACCTCCGGAGATTCTCGTCCAGGAGGTTGTAGCGGAAATTGCCCCGGTACTCGTCGAGGCTCTCGGCGACCTTCGCCTTCTCCTCGGTGGTGATGTTGCGCCAGATCCGCCCGTCGGGCAGCGTCACACTGGGCTCGATCACGCCGTCCGCGTAGATGTTGTCGCCGCTGCACAGAAAGAAGTCCGGGTCGAGGCGGCGCATTTCCTCGTACACCCGGTAGCCGCCGATGTCCGGGTTGATGCCCCAGCCCTGTCCGGCGATGTCACCGGACCACAGGAAGCGCACGCCGTCCCGGCGCCGGGCGGGAGCGGTGCGGAACGTTCCGTACACCGGCCTGCCCGTACGGCGTGGGTCGTGCGGGTCCGAGAGCGTGACGCGGTAGTGCACCTGCTCACCCGGGGGCAGGCCGTACAGGGGAGTGGTGCCCGTGAAGTCGGTGCCCGAACCGACCAGCGGCCCGTGCCATCGCCCGGCCCGGCGGAAGGACTCGGTGGCCGAGGTCTCCACCAGCATCCGCGCCGGCCGGTCCGACCGCACCCACACGAGTGCGGACGACGACGTCACATCGCCCACCTGCACACCCCAGGCGGCCTCGGGCCGCCCCGAGAGCGCGAAGGCGGGCGCCGCCGCGACGGCGGCGGGCAGCGTGACAGCCGCCGAGGCGAGGAGCGAGCCGCGCAGGACGGTTCGGCGGCCGGGGGAGTGAATACGCGGGCGGTTCGGCATCGTTGCGCCTCCAGGGCGAGGAGTCAGAGGGTGGGGCAGGGCGGTGGTACAGCGGTGGCGGTCTGCGGGGCGATCATGGAACGGCTGACCGCCGAGTCATGCCTAGTGCCCGGCGGCTGCCGCCACACCAACCCCAGGTGAACAACCGGACCGGTCCCGTACTCCCGCCTACGCAGGACAACCGGACCGGTCCCGCACTCCCGCCTGGGCAGCCCGCTGCGAGTCGGCCAACAGCCCCACACCCCGGCGGATTTCGGCCGGGGGCAGATGGGCATAGCCGAGCACGAGGCGCACGGCGCTGTCCTCGGTCCCGGCCGCCGCGGAACCGGCCGTACCCGTTCCCGCCGTCCCGGAACCGGCTGTACCCGTTCCCGCCGTCCCGGAACCGGCTGTACCCGTTCCCGCCGTCCCGGAACCGGCCGCAGCTGTCCCGGTCGCACCCCGGCCGAGCGCGTCTGCCCCCGTCGTCCCGCAGTCGCGCAGCGGCCGCAGTGCGATCCCCGCCCCGGCCGCCCGGTCCAGGAACCGGGTTTCCGGACCGTAGCGTTCGGGAAGCCGCGCGATGATGTGCAGCCCCGCCGCGATGCCACTGACTTCGGTACCGGGAAAGTGTTCGACGAGCGCGCCGACCATGGCGTCGCGACGCTCCCGGTAGGCGCGCTGGCAGCGGCGCAGCTGCCGGTCATAGCCGCCACGCGCGATGAAGTCGGCCAGCACCGCCTGGTCGATGGCGGGGTTGCCCAGGTCCATCGTCCGTTTGCGCGCGACGATTCCCTCGGTCAACGACGCGGGCGCGATCAGCCAGCCCAGCCGTAGCCCGGGGGCCAGCGACTTGCTCACCGAACCGGTGTACGCGACATGTTCGGGATCCAGTCCCTGAAGTGCGCCGACGGGCGCCCTGTCGTAGCGGAAATCCCCGTCGTAGTCGTCCTCCATGATCACTCCGTCATTGCCGCGCGCCCAGTCGAGCAGTCGGCTGCGGCGCTTCGCGGAGTAGCCGATTCCGGTGGGGAACTGATGGGCGGGCGTGGTGACGACCGCGCGCACGCCCGAACGCAGCAGCGGTTCCACCGCCAGCCCCTCGTCGTCGAGCGGCAGCCGGACGACGCCGAGACCGGTCGACGCGAACAGCGAAGCGTGCTCCGGGCTGCCCGGATCCTCGACACCTACGGCCGACAGTCCCTGGTCGCGCAGGACGAAGCCGAGCAGGGTGGTGGCCTGTGCCACGCCCGAGCAGACCACCAGCCGTTCGGGATCGGCCACGACCCCTCGCCGCCGGGTCAGCAGGGCGGCCACGGCTTCACGCAACTCCGGCAGCCCACGCGGATCCGGGTACCCCAGGACGCTGTGCGGCAGCCGGTCGAGGACCGCGCGCTGCGTGGCGGCCCAGGCGGCGCGCGGGAAGAGCGAGAGATCAGGGGTGCCCGGCCGGAAGTCCACCCGTGCGCCGGGCGCACGCGGTGCCAGGTCCCGCGCCCCGCGTGCCGCTGCCCGGACCCCGCCGCTCACCCAGGTACCCGCGCCCCGCCCGCTGCGCAGGTAGCTCTCCGCGACGAGTTGCTCGTACGCCTCGGTGACCAGGCCGCGCGACACCCCGAGATCGGCGGCGAGCTCACGGCTGGACGGGAGCCGGGTCCCCGCCGCGAGACGGCCCGAGCGCACCGCCTCGCGCAGCGCCGACTGGAGCGCACGACCGCGTTGCCGCGCCGGTGCGGCAGCTGCGGGGAGCAGCAGCTCCCACGCCGCGGAGGCGGAGTCCAGCGGTTGGCCGACGGCTGCCCGGCCACTGTTTCCCACACTGTCGACCGGCGAATTGGTCCCCGAAGACGTCATGGAAGTGGACCTTAAGCCGGGCCGGTTCGGAATCTAGCGTCGGCCGCATGAACGCACCCTCTCTACGCGGGGTACTCCTCGCAGCCCTTGCCTGTGTCCTCGTGGGAGCCTCCTTCACGGCGAACAGCGTGCTGGGCGACTATCCGTACGCCGGAGGCCAGGCACTGCGCTACGGCCTGGCCGCACTGCTGCTCGTACCGCTGCTGCGTCGAAACGGACGCTCCGGCCTCGCTCCGCTCCGTACCCTCACCCGACGCCAATGGGGCAGGCTGACTCTTCTCGCGGCAGTCGGCATGGTCGGGTTCAACCTGGCCGTGCTGGCCGCCGAACGATCGGCGGAACCAGCGGTTCCAGGCGTTCTCGTCGGCTGCGCGCCCATCGTCGTGGGCGTCCTCGTGCCGGTGCTGGAGGGGCGCCGTCCCTCCCGCGCCGTCCTGTACGCGGCCGGGCTCGTGGCGGCCGGGGCCTTCACCGTCCAGGGCTGGGGACGTACGGACCTCGCGGGAATCCTGTTCTCGGTGGGCGCGCTCGCGGGGGAGGTCGGGTTCGCCGTGCTCGCCGTGCCGGTGCTGCGCCCGCTCGGACCGAAACTGCTGTCGGCGACCGTCTGCGGCATCGCCGCACTGGAGGCCGCACTGCTCGGTGTCCTGCTGGACGGCGGCGGGTTCCTGCGGATGCCGACGCCCGGCGAGACGACGGCACTGCTCTGGCAGGCCGCCGTTGTCACGGTCATCGGTTTCGTCTGCTGGTACAGCGGGATCCAGCGCATCGGTGCCGAACGCGCCACGCTCTTCTCCGGTCTGATCCCGGTCTCGGCCGCTCTCACCGCGCCGCTCGTCGGAGCGGGTGCGTACGGCATCGCCCAGGGGGTGGGCAGCCTGCTGGTCGGCGCCGGGGTGGCGCTCGGCTCCGGTGTCCTGGGACGCCGCACACCCTTCACGACCGCGGCGGGGCGTGCCGCCGGGTCAGCGGCTCGTGTCGAGGACGACGCGCGCCACCAGTGCCGGGTCGTCGTTCATCGGGACGTGGCCGCAACCGGGCAGCCGCACGAGCCGGGCGCTGGGGATCCGGTGCTTGGCCCGGATCCCCTGGCGGCGCAGCAGCAACCGGTCGCGGCTGCCCCAGGCGACGGTGACGGGAAGCCCCGGCACATCATCGGTGAAGCCGCCGTTCCGGCCGACGGCCAGCGTCTGGTGGAATCCCGTCGCCTCGCGCAGAGCGAGGGTCTCGGCGACCACGGCCTCGGGTGAACGCTTTCCGGGCCTCGCGTAGATGGTGCTGGTCAGAGCCGCCCGCCCGGCCGCGCTCCGCGACATCCGCTCGATCATCGTCAACGGCAGCGACAGTGCTCCCCTGCGCATCGCGCGCAGGGTCGCGAAGGCGTAGCGCCGCTCGTGTTCCGTCCAGAATCCGGCCGGGGACAGCGCGGTCACCGAACGGGCGAGCCCCCTGCGGCCCATCTCCAGGGCGAGCAGCCCGCCGAGCGAGTTGCCCGCCACATGCGGACGGTCGAGGCCGAGCTCCGCACAGAAGGCGCCGAGCACGGGGGTCACCGACTCCAAGGTGTACGGGACACCGTCCGGCAGCGCCGGGGAAGCCCCGAATCCCGGCAGGTCCACGGCGATGACATCGCGCTCGGTGGCCAGGATCCGCAGCACCGGGTCCCACGCCTGATGGTGGTGTCCGATGCCGTGGAGCAGCAGCAACGGTTCGCCGGAACCCATCCGTTCGTACGTCACGGAGACCGGGCGTGGGCCGTGGGCCGATTCGATGGTGAACGAGACCGTGGTGGCCATGTCGCTGCTCCCTGAGGTGGGTAGACGTCGCGTCAACAACAATTACCGTTCGGTAGCTTGTAGTTCAAGGGGCCCGGCGATTCCCGCTGGACAGTGTCCGGCGTGTCGGCTGGGATGGGGGAGTGACAGTCGACAACGCGACCGACCTCTTCGAGGAACACCGCCCCGTGCTCACCGGGGTCGCCTACCGCATGCTGGGCCGCGTCGCGGACGCCGAGGATGTGGTGCAGGAGGCGTGGCTGCGGTGGTCGTCCACGGCGCACGAGGAGGTACGGGAACCGAGGGCGTTCCTCGTGCGGATCACCACCCGCCTCGCCATCGACCGGCTCCGGCAGCTCCGCTCGCGCCGCGAGGCGTACGTCGGGCCCTGGCTGCCCGAACCGGTCGTCACCGACTTCGGGCCGTCCGTGCCCGACACCGCGGAACGGGCCGTCCTCGCCGATTCCGTGTCCCTCGCCGTGCTGGTCGTCCTCGAATCGCTCTCGCCGCTGGAGCGTGCCGTCTTCGTCCTGCGTGAGGCCTTCGGGTTCCCGTACGCCGAGATCGCGCTCGCCCTGGACCGCACCGACGCCGCCGTACGCCAGCTCGCCGGGCGCGCCAAGCGCCATGTGGAGGAGCGCAGGCCGCGCTACGACGTGGATCCGGCGGAGCGGCGCGACCTCACCGAACGGTTCCTGGCGGCCGCGTCCGGCGGTGACATCGAGCAGCTCCTCGCACTGCTGGCCCCCGATGTCCGGCTCGTCAGCGACAGCGGGGGCAAGTCGAAGGCGCCGAGGCGGATCATCGAGACCGCCGACAAGGTCGGCAGGTTCCTCTTCGCGGTGGCGCACGGCATGGAGCCCGGTGTGGAGGTCCGGTTCGCGGAGTTCAACGGCGGTCCGGGCGTGGTGCTGTTCTCCGGAGGAAAGCCCGACAGCTTCTTCCAGGTGGATGTTCGTGACGGAGCCATTCAATGCGCCTATATTATTCGAAATCCGGACAAGCTTGCCGGTCTGTCCATCGAATAGTCGCCCGTCCCAGCGGTAAGGGCTGACTTCTCCCGCCTCACAGGTTCCCAACGTCCCTGGTCAGAGCCCCACGGGCCGCCCCGCTCGTGGGGCTTTGTGCTGCGCGCGGCTCACCGTGTCAAGAACGTCCTGTGAACGCTCTGCGCCAAAGCCCCGTTTCGCTCCGTTACCGAATAAGGATTGGTCTTGACCAAGGGGGTGCGTCACCCTAAGGTCACCTTAAGACAGGAACCTTTAATAAATAACGTCGCGGAATAGACGCTGGGCGATTGCGGAGGACAGGGTGGGGACCACGCAGCTGGAATCGGTTCAGGAGCCGAAGTACTGGCACCTCAAGACCGTGCTCAGCGAGGCACTCGACTCGGACTTTGCGGTGGGAGCGGTCCTGCCCAACGAGCGCGACCTCGCGGCACGGTTCGGTGTCGCACGAGCCACGCTCCGCCAGGCGCTGGAGCAGCTCGAACTCGAAGGCAGGCTGCATCGCCGCCGTGGTGTGGGGACGACCGTCGCCCCGCCGCGCGTAGGCGTCGCGGTCTCCACCGCGCAGCACGACTGGACCGGCGGAGTCGCCGGCGAGGCGTGGCAGCCCATCGACTGCACCACCGCCACGGCCCCGGCCGCGGTGACCGCCATGCTCGACACGAGCGCGGAGGAGCAGGTGCACGTGGTGCGCCGGATCCGGGTCACCCATGGCCAGTCGGTCGCCGCGGAGCTGCTGTACGTCCCGGCGTCGTCCGTGCCGGACCTCTCCGCGATCGACTCACCGTCCGGTCCCGCCCGCGCCCGGAGCGTGCTGCGTGAGCTGCACCGGCTGGGCCTGGAAGGCCAGGACCGTTCCGTCGAGCTCGGGTCGGCCCGCGCGGACGACGCGAAGGAGCTCGACAGGCTCCCCGGCGCGCCCGTCCTCGTCGTCACCACGCGCTACTTCGCCGCGGGCGGCACTGCGGCCGTCTCCGTCGCCACGTACCGGGCCGACACCTGCCGGCTCACTTTCGGGGACTCGGGCGCGCTGGAGATCACCCACGACGAGCAGGAGCGCCAGGCATCCTGACGCGGCCCGGCTCCGCGTTGGGGCGCCCGAGCCACCCGGGTCCCGTACGCACGGTTCCCGGGTGATCGAGTCCACCCGCCCCACCGGCTACGCATCGCAGCGCACGGCCCGTCGCACTCAGCGGCGGGCCGTTACCGTGCCGTCCACCGCGAACAACTGCTCCTCGACATGGTCGAGTGCCAGTCGCAGGGCACCGGTGGCGACAGCCGCCTCGCCCAGGAGCGACAGCGTCACTCTCGGAGGGCGCAGACAGTAGCGCGCCAGCTCGTTGCGGAGCGGGTCCAGGACACCGTCCAGACCGGCCGCCCAGCCCCCGATCACCACCAACTCCGGGTCGAGTGCCAGCACCAGAGCCGCCACATCGTGCACCAGCCGCTGAATGAACCGCTCCACGGCCGCCTGCGCTCCGGCATCGCCGTGCCGGGCCTTGGCGAACACAGCGGTCACGGCGTGCTCGTCCAGAGGCACCAGCGGTGTGTCCGTCGTCGACAGCAGATGCTCCGGGGTCACATCCCTGCCCAGCAGATGCAGGGCGCCGATCTCACCGGCCGCGCCTCCGAAACCGCGGTGCAGACGTCCGCCGATCAGCGACCCGGCACCGGGGCTCAGTCCCGCCAGTACGAAGACGATGTCGTCGGACTCGGTCGCCGCACCCTTCCAGTGCTCGGCCACCGCCGCGGCGTTGGCGTCGTTCTCCACGAGCACCGGGCAACGGAACGAACGCCGCAGCCGCTCCCCGAGAGGCAGGCCGGTCCAGTCCGGCAGGGCGGTTCCCAGCCGCACGGTCCCGTCCGCCTCCACGATGCCGGGACTGCCCACACCCACCGCACGCAGACTGCTCCTGGCCACCCCCGTGCGCCGCAGGACATCCGCGATCACGGCCCTGACCTGGTCGAGCCGGTCGTCCGCGCCCGCGGTCTCGGACACCGCACGCGACCCGGCACCGATGATCCGGCCGTCCAGCCCCGACAGCATCGAGGAGACCCGGTGCGGACCGATCTCGATACCCAGCAGATGCCCCGCCTCGGCACGGAACCGGAACCGTCGCGCCGGCCGCCCCTGACGCCGGGCCTCACTCTCGTCGGGCACGGCCTCGACGACCAGACCCGCTTCGAACAGCCCCTCGATCACGCCCTCGACCGTCGGCCGGGACAGACCCGTGATCCGGGTCAGATCAGTCAAGGTCGGAGTGCCGGCCCCTCTCAGGGCGTGCAGCACCACCGCCGAATTGATCCGCCGCAACAGCGAAGGGTCTCCACCGGTCAGCCGGCCCACCGTGTGTCCTCCCACCTCGTGCGCGCATGTCTGCCGGATCGTACTCGCTGGCCAGGGGCTCGGCGACCCTCAGCCGCAGCCGGTACCGAGCCGCAACCTACGTCATCGCGGAGCGACGAAACCGGACTCGTACGCGGCGATGACCGCCTGCGTCCGGTCCCGCGCGCCCAACTTGCCGAGCACGGCGCTGACATGCGTCTTCACCGTCTCGACGCCGACCACCAGCTTGCCCGCGATCTCCGCGTTGGACAGCCCCCGCGCCATCAGCCTCAGCACCTCGCCCTCGCGCTCCGTGAGCGCCGCCCGGTCCATGGCCGCCCTGGCCTTGCTCGTGCCGTACTCGGCCGCGAGCTGCCGGACCGCCGCGGGGAACAACAGCGACTCGCCCTCGGCCACCAGGCGCACCGCGTGCACGATCTCGGCGGGCCGGGCGCGCTTGAGCAGAAAGCCGTCGGCCCCCGCCCGCAACGCCTCATAGACGTACTCGTCGTTCTCGAACGTCGTCACCACAAGGATCTTCGGCGGATCCGGCACCGTCCGCAGCACTACCCGGGTCGCCTCGATGCCGTCCATCAGGGGCATCCGCACATCCATCGCCACCACATCGGGTCGCAGCTGACGCACCAGAGGGATCACCGCGGCGCCGTCGGCCGCCTCGCCCACCACCTCGATATCGGGCTGAGCCCCAAGCACGGCACGCAGGCCCGCGCGTACGAGAGGTTCGTCGTCGACCAGAAGAACGGTAACCGGCATCCAGTCAGCGTATGCGGTCCAGAGGGAGGCTCACCTGGACTCTCCACTCGCCGTCGTAGGGCCCTGTTCTGGCCTTTCCGCCCAGGAGCGCCGCCCGCTCACGTATGCCGCGCAGCCCACTTCCGCCCCCCGACAGCCCGGAAGATCCCGTCAGCGGATTGGCCACCTCCAGCTCCAGGCACCCGCTCATCACGGCAATCCTCACCCGGACGGGGACCGACCCGGCGTGACGCAGCACATTGGTGAGGCACTCCTGAAGAATGCGATACCCCTCGCGGGACACCGGGCCCGGTACCTGGTCCAGGGTTCCGGACACCTCCGCGTCCACCGTGGCCCCGGAGCCGCGGGCCGAGTCGAGGAGCCGGCCGGCCTCGCCGAGCGTCGGCCGCCGGCTCACCGGCGTACCGGACTCCCTCAGCACCGTCAGCACCCGCTCCAGATCGTCCAGCGCATCACGACCCGTTTCCTCGATGGCGGCGAGTGCTCGCTCGGTGAACTCCGGATCGTTCGCGGTCCGCGCCGCACCCGCCTGCACCACGGCGACCGTGAGCGCGTGCCCGATGGAGTCGTGCAGCTCGCGAGCGATGCGATTGCGCTCCAGCAACTGCTCGGTGAGCTCCTCAAGAGCGGTCATTCGCTCCGCCGGTGAAGGCCCGAGCAACTGACGGGCGGCCGCTGTGGCGAGCGTGCCCGCGAGAACGACCACGGGGAACAGCAGCACCATGGGCAGAGGTGCGAGCAGCAGCGCGCACCAACCGGGCGGATCGCCGTACGCGAGCAGTCCGTCGTCACTCGGGACTCTGCCCAGGCCGATCAGGACGAGGTCGACCGTGGTGGCGGGCAGCCAGATCGTCGCCAGCCCCGCGGCGAGGGCCAGCAGCAACCGCACCTCCAGCCACAGAACGGTCCGCCACCGGTCCGCCCATGTAACCGCGACAGCCGCGGAGATCGAGGCATCCGGACTACCGCGCTCGTCAGGGGTGAGGAGCAACTGCGCCTGGACCCCTTCCGCGAGGCGCGTCGCGGGGACGAGTCCCACCGGCACCGCGAGGAGCACCGGCATCCACGGTGTGTCCATCGAGATGAACAGCCACACACTGACGACGGCGGCCGGAACGAGCAGATGCAGCCAGCGGGTGTAGGTGACCGGCCTGGCCAGCGGGATGAGGAAGCGGCGCATGCCGTCATCGTGTCAGCCGCGCAGCACACGACGGCTCCCCCGAGCGAGGGAGATGAACCCCACGGCCGGGGGAGGCAGGGCGGTGGGCACGGCCGCCAGGCTGAGGACATGACCAGCATCGACGTCCACGAACTCACCAAGGAATACGGCCCCACCCGCGCCGTGGACCGCCTCACGTTCAGCGTGCTGCCCGGCCGGGTCACTGGATTCCTCGGTCCGAACGGTGCGGGCAAGTCCACCACCATGCGGCTCGTCCTCGGTCTCGACCGGCCGACCGGTGGCACGGCGACCGTGGGCGGGAAAAGCTACGCCGCGCTGCACAATCCGCTGAATCGGGTCGGTGCGCTGCTCGATGCCCAGGCAGCTCACGGCTCGCGCACCGCGCGCAACCACCTGCTCGCCCATGCCGCGAGCAACGGCATAGCGCCCACCCGGGTGGACGCCGTGCTGGAGGAGGCCGGACTCGGACCGGTGGCGAGAAAGCGGATCAAGACCTTCTCCCTCGGTATGCGACAACGCCTCGGAATCGCGGCGGCGCTGCTCGGCGACCCGGAGGTGGTGATGCTGGACGAGCCGTCCAACGGACTGGACCCCGAAGGCATCGTCTGGATCCGCGAACTGATGAAAAGGCTGGCCCGCGAAGGCCGCACGGTTCTGATCTCCAGCCATCTCATGAACGAGACATCGTCCTTCGCCGACCACTTGGTGGTGCTCGGCAGGGGCAGACTCCTCGTCGACATGCCGATGCGGAAGTTCCTCGACTCCCGCAGCCGGCCCCGGGTGCGACTGCGCACGACGCAGTCCAGCAGGCTCCGAGACGTGCTGACCCGGAAAGGCCATGCACCCGTACAAAGCGACGACGGGAGTTGGACGGTCGACGGCGCCACGGCCGAGGAGATCGGCGTCCTGGCCGCTTCCGAAGGCATCCCTCTCCTTGAACTCATCGACGAGCAGATGAGCTTGGAACAGGCATACCTGGATCTCACGACGGACGAGACGGAATTCGCCGCCGCCACGGCGTCGCCCACCAATCGCCAGGAGGCGTGACCATGCCCCCGACCGCAGTGCTCCACTCCGAGTGGATCAAGATCAGATCGATGCGGTCCATCTCCGGCTCGCTGGCAGCGGTCTTCGTCGCGACACTTGCCGTCACTGTTCTCACATTCGCCACGATCGGCCGGGCGGAGGCGGGCAACGCGGATGCCGAGCCGGTCTTCGACGCCTTCTATGCCCTGAGTTTCGGACAGATCGCGGCCATCAGTTTCGGTGCGACCGCACTCTCTTCGGAGTTCCTCAACGGCGCTCTACGGATATCGCTGTGCGCCGTTCCGCGCCGCGGTCTCTTCTACCTGTCCAAGATGACAGTCGTGGGGGGCCTGGCCCTTGGCGTGGGGCTGCTCACCAGTTTCACCGCGTTTCTGGTGGGACAGCTCTTCATGGGGGACTTCGCGATCGGCCTCGGACATCCGGGCGCGCTGCGGGCGGCCTTCGGAGGCGGTGTCTACCTTGCGCTGATGGCACTGTTCGCGGCAGGGCTGGCAGCGCTGTCCCGCAGTGCTGTGGCAGTGCTCAGCCTGCTCATACCCTTCATCCTGATCGTCTCCTTCGTGATCGGGGACATCGCGGGCGGTGTGTCTCAATATCTTCCGGACCGGGCGGGCCAGTTGGTGCTGCACCAGAATCCGGACGGCAGCCTCGGGCCGTGGACGGGACTGGCGGTGGCAGCGGCCTGGGCTGCGGCCGCGCTGCTCGCAGGCTGGTGGGTGATACGGAACCGGGACGCGTGAAGCCCCGATATGTGAGGGAGGGGCAGGCAACCCGGGAGACGAAGGAGACGAAGCCGCTCCAGCCCCCGGTGCGCTTCACGGCAAGGGCCAGGACGCCACTTGTCAGTGCCAGACGGTTTACTGATGGCATGACGACCGCACATCACCTCCGCCTCATCGACGGGATGCGCACCAGAGAGTTTCCCGCGGAGCGCATCCCATGGGGCTCAGGAGTCAGCGGACCCGGCTATCACACTGCCTCCCTGCACACGGATGAGGAGCACTGGGACGACGACGAGCCAGGTGGCCCTGAGCACCGGGCCCAGTGTCTCGCGGAGCACGACGCGCTGCTGACACTGCTCACCTCGCGCTGGGGCGAGCCGCAGTTGGTGAGCCTGTGGAGCGCGCAGGAGCGGATGATGGCGGGCGAGGTGATACCGGAACCCTGGGCCGATCCGGTCGCCGGCTGCGAGTACCTTCAGCTCTGGCGGATCGAGGACCGGTGGCTCGCGGTGGGGCTCTTCCTGGAGGAGGGCGGACCGGGCTGCGAGCTGACTGTCCTGGTGACCGTGATCGATCCGCCCTGATCGGGTACGCCGCAAGGAATGTACGGAGCCGGCTCTCCGGACCGGGGCCGACGGGACGGTGAGGGCTCGTGGGTGCAGAGGTACCTGGGTAAGCGCCCGGTTTCCGCAGCGTTCAGGGACAGGCCGAAGGGGGCGACTCGACGGCTTCACGGAGGCGGGCGTACTCGTCGGCCATGGTGTGGGTGGTCCAGTGGGCGTTGAGGCCGCTGGGGTTGGGCAAGGCCCACACGCGGGCGCCGCCGATCGTCCGGTCCTGCGGGCCGATCCGCGCACGGCGTTCACCGAAGGCCGTGCGATACGCCGTGACACCGACCACGGCGAGCCACAGCGGCGCGAGCCGTTCCGTCTTCTCCGCCAGAATCCGGCCGCCTTCCCGGAATTCGTCGGCGCCGAGCTCGTCCGCCCGAGCCGTCGCACGGGCCACCACGTTGGTGATGCCGAGTCCGTGGGCCAGTAGTTCGCCCTGCTCCGAGGGCTTCAGCCGACGGGGCGTGAAGCCCGAGAGGTGGAGCACCGGCCAGAAGCGGTTGCCGGGGTGGGCGAAGTGGTGGCCCGTGACGGCGGTC
Organism: Streptomyces sp. TSRI0281; assembly: GCF_001905125.1. GTDB lineage: Bacteria > Actinomycetota > Actinomycetes > Streptomycetales > Streptomycetaceae > Streptomyces. The sequence goes on from NZ_LWLE01000001.1 coordinate 1,258,425, forward strand.
ATCAGGCTCGGATTGATTCCGCAGAACAGCACACGCAGGCCGCCCGCGACCACATCGGGAACGACGCGATCACGGGCGGCCTGGAGCTCTTCGGGTGTCATCGGGTGACTGTGGTGACCGTCAGAGGATGGAGCCGGGGGTGTAGGCCGCGGCCTCCGGGTGCTGCTTCGTGATGTCCTCGATCCGGGACACCAGGGCGGTGACCTGGTCACCCGCCGCACCGGTGAAGGACAGCTTGTCGGCCATCAGGGCGTCCAGCTGTGCGCGGTCCAGCGGGATCCGCTCGTCGGCGGCCAGCTTGTCCAGCAGCTCGTTGCGTTCCGCGCCCTGCTCGCGCATCGCCAGCGCGGAGGCGACCGCGTTCTCCTTGATGGCCTCGTGGGCGACCTCGCGGCCCACCCCGGCCCGTACGGCGCCCATGAGGACCTTGGTGGTGGCCAGGAACGGCAGGTAGCGGTCCAGCTCCCGCGCCACGACAGCCGGGAACGCGCCGAACTCGTCCAGAACCGTCAGGAAGGTCTCCAGCAGGCCGTCGAACGCGAAGAAGGCGTCCGGCAGGGCCACCCGGCGGACCACGGAGCAGGACACGTCGCCCTCGTTCCACTGGTCACCGGCCAGCTCACCCGTCATCGAGGCGTAGCCGCGCAGGATCACCATCAGACCGTTCACACGCTCGCAGGAGCGGGTGTTCATCTTGTGCGGCATCGCGGACGAGCCGACCTGGCCGGGCTTGAAGCCCTCGGTGACCAGTTCGTGGCCGGCCATCAGCCGGATGGTCTTCGCCACCGACGAGGGGGCCGCCGCCAGCTGGACCAGCGCGGTCACCACGTCGTAGTCGAGCGAGCGGGGATAGACCTGGCCGACCGAGGTGAAGGCCTGGGCGAAGCCGAGGTGCCCGGCGATGCGCTGCTCCAGGTCGGCGAGCTTCCCGGCGTCTCCGCCCAGCAGGTCGAGCATGTCCTGCGCCGTACCGACAGGGCCCTTGATACCGCGCAGCGGGTAGCGGCCGAGGAGGTCCTCCAGCCGACCGTACGCCACGAGCAGTTCGTCCGCCGCGGTGGCGAAGCGCTTGCCGAGGGTCGTCGCCTGAGCGGCGACATTGTGCGAACGTCCCGCGATGACCAGCTCGCGGTACTCGGCCGCCAGCTTGCCGAGACGGGCCAGGACCGCCACCGTACGGTCGCGCATCAGCTCCAGCGAGAGCCGGATCTGCAGCTGCTCGACGTTCTCGGTCAGGTCCCGGGAGGTCATGCCCTTGTGGACCTGCTCGTGGCCCGCGAGAGCGTTGAACTCCTCGATCCGGGCCTTCACGTCGTGCCGGGTGATCTTTTCGCGCTCGGCGATCGAGGCCAGGTCCACCTGGTCGAGGACGCGCTCGTAGTCGGCGAGAGCCGCGTCGGGGACCTCGATCCCGAGGTCCTTCTGAGCGCGCAGCACCGCCAGCCACAGCTGACGCTCCAGCTTCACCTTCTGCTCGGGGGACCAGAGGACGGCCAGCTCCGTGGAGGCATAGCGGCCGGCCAGGACATTGGGGATGCGAGGCTTCGCAGACACAGCAGTCACGTAAACAGATTCTACTGGCGGTTTGTGCAGGCCAGCGCCGCAGGCCGGTTTGTGGCTTGCTACGAACGCGCGCAGGGGGCGGCAGCGGCGAGTGGGGCCGGGGTCAGTCCCTGCCGTCGGACGGTGGATTCCACCGCGTGCACCCGGAGGCGTCGGATACCCGGGATCCCAGGCGTCCCGGATGCCCGAGAGCGTCGGATGCCGTGCACCGGCCCCGAGGCGCCGTCAGTGTGCGGAGCCTTCCACCCGGTGCCAGCTCGTCACCGGGCCCGGAGCGGCGGAGTCGGCGGGCGTGATCCAGAAAGCCCGGCCCGTCTCGGCGCTGAACTGCGCCCCCGACCGCCCGTCCCCCGACGACCGGCCGGTGAGCCGACGCCCGATCCAGGGCGCCAGATGCTGCCGGGCGAAGCGGAGGTCGTCGACCCGCCGCGTCGGCCAGCGCGGAGGCGGCGTAGCCCCCACCGGCGTCCGCCAGTCGTGCTCGGAGGGGAGGCCCAGGGTCTGCCAGACCGCCTCGGCCACCCTGCGGTGCCCCTCGGCGGTGAGATGCAGCCGGTCGACGTCCCACATCCGGGGATCGCCGAGCGAAGCCGCACCGTACAGGTCCACCACCAGTGCGCCATGCCGGTCGGCCAAGTCGTCGACCAGCGAGAACAGCTCCTCCATGCGCGGACGGAAACGTTCCATCACCGGGCCGTTGCGACCGGGGCTGCGCATGAGCACCAACTGCTTGCAGGACGGAGCAAGCCGCTCCACCGCCTCTTCGAGACGGGCGCGCACCATGCCCATGTCGCACTTGGGCCGCAGTGTGTCGTTGAGACCGCCCACGAGGGTGACGACATCCGCCTGCATGGCCGCCGCGGGGGCCACCTGCTCGTCGACGATCTGGCCGATCAGTTTTCCGCGTACGGCGAGGTTGGCGTACCGGAATCCGGGGGACCGGGCCGCGAGCCGGGAGGCGAGGACATCGGCCCACCCCCGGTACGTACCGTCGGCCAGCAGGTCCGACATGCCCTCGGTGAACGAGTCGCCGACCGCGACAAGACTGGTGTAGGAGGCATTCAATTCCATGGCCCCGCGATCGTACCGTGGCAGCCGCGCCGGGGTCCGGGCCTCCGGGGCCGGGGAGGGACAGGCGCGGGACATGAGAGAGGGGCGGGGCAGCCGCGTACGGCAGCTGTCCCGCCCCTCCTGGTGACTCAGCGCGCCTGCGGTCTGCCCACGAGCTCGCGCAGTACGTCCTCCATCGTGACCATGCCCGCCAGCCGGTCGTCCTCGTCGAGGACGGCCGCCAGGTGGGTGCGGCTGCGCCGCAGCGCGGTGAGCACGTCGTCGAGCGGGGTCGCCGCGCGCACCCGCGCGATCGGCCGCATCGCGGTCACCGGGAAGGGGACATCGCGCGGAGTCGCATCCAGCGCGTCCTTCACATGGAGGTAGCCCAGGATGCGCTCCTCGGTGTCCATCACGGGGAAGCGCGAGAAGCCGGACACGGAGGAGAGGCGTTCCAGCTCCTCGGGTGTGGTGCCGATCCGGGCGTACACCACCCGGTCGACCGGCATGAGCACGTCCCGCACCGGGCGACGGCCCAGTTCCAGGGCGTGCCGCAGCCGCTCCGCCGAGCGGTCGTCGACCAGCCCGGCATCCCCGGCGTCCTTCACCAGCCGCGCCAGTTCGTCGTCCGAGAAGGTCGCGGACACCTCGTCCTTCGTCTCCACCCGCAGAAGCTTGAGGAGCGCGTTGGCGAAGGCGTTGATCGTGAAGATCACCGGACGCAGGGTGCGGGCGAGGGCCACCAGGGGCGGGCCGAGCAGCAGCGCGCTGCGGGCCGGTTCGGCCAGGGCGATGTTCTTCGGGACCATTTCGCCCAGCAGCATGTGCAGATATGTGGCCACGGACAGGGCGATCACGAACGAGATCGGATGGACCAGTCCGTGCGGTACACCCACCGCGTCGAAAACGGGCTCCAGGAGGTGAGCGATGGCCGGCTCCGCGACGATGCCCAGCACCAGTGTGCAGAGCGTGATGCCGAGCTGGGCCGCCGCGAGGAGCGCCGATACATGCTCCAGACCCCAGATGACGCTGCGGGCCCGCCGGTTCCCGGCCTCCGCCTCCGGCTCGATCTGGCTGCGGCGTACGGAGATCAGCGCGAACTCCGCGCCGACGAAGAAGGCGTTGACCACGAGGGTCAAGAGGCCGATGAAGAGCTGGAGGGCGATCATCGCGCGTCCTCCATGTCTTCCTCGGAGCCGGGCAGCGGGGCGTGCAGAAGGGCACGCGCGGCGCGGCGCCCGGAGGCGTCCACCACATCGATCCGCCAGTCGGCCAGTTCGACGGTGTCACCCACCGCCGGGATGCGGCCGACCTCGGTGGCGATCAGCCCGGCCAGCGTCTCGTACGGTCCGTCCGGCACCCGCAGCCCGATGGTGCGGAGCTGATCGGTACGGGCCGCGCCGTCGGCCGACCACAGGGTGCGTCCGTCGGCGTCCTCACCGGCGGGGGCGAGGTCCGGTGTCTCGTGCGGGTCGTGCTCGTCGCGCACCTCGCCGACGACCTCCTCGACGATGTCCTCCAGCGTCACCACGCCGGCCGTGCCGCCGTACTCGTCGATCACGACGGCCATCGCGAGTTTGCCGGACAGCCGGTCCAGCAGCCGGTCCACGGTGAGCGTCTCCGGTACCAGAAGGGGTTCGCGCAGCATCTCCGAGACTCGTCTGCGCGACCTCTGCTCCGCCGGGATCGCCAGCACGTCCTTGATGTGGGCCACGCCGACGACCGTGTCGAGGCTGCCCCGGTAGACGGGGAAGCGGGACAGTCCGGTCGCCCGGGTGGCGTTGGCCACATCCTCGGCCGTCGCCTGTATGTCGAGGGCGGTGACCTGGACCCGCGGCGTCATCACGTTCTCCGCGGTCAGTTCCGCCAGATTGAGGGTGCGGACGAAGAGCTCGGCGGTGTCCGCCTCCAGCGCGCCCGCCTTGGCGGAGTGCCGGGCCAGTGCCACCAGCTCCTGGGGGCTGCGGGCCGAGGCCAGTTCCTCCGCCGGTTCGAGACCGAAGCGGCGGACGATCCGGTTGGCGGTGTTGTTGAGGTGGCTGATGAAGGGGCGGAACACCGCGGTGAACGCACGCTGCGGTGTGGCGACCGCCTTGGCCACGGCCAACGGGGAGGAGATCGCCCAGTTCTTCGGGACGAGCTCGCCGACCACCATCAGGACCACGGTGGACAGGGCCGTGCCGATCACGAGGGCGATGGAGGACGACACACCGGGTGAGAGGCCGATCGCCTCCACCGGTCCGCGGATCAGCTTGGAGACGGACGGTTCGGAGAGCATGCCGACCACCAGGTTGGTGACCGTGATGCCGAGCTGCGCACCGGAGAGCTGGAAGGTGAGGCTGCGAACGGCCTTCAGGGCACTCGACGCGCCCCGGTCGCCCCGCTCCACGGCCCGTTCGAGCTCGCCGCGCTCCACCGTGGTCAGGGAGAACTCCGCGGCGACGAAGGCGCCACAGGCCAGGGAGAGCAGTACCGCGACGAGCAGCAGAAGCACTTCGGTCATCGGTTCACCTCCGTCCCATGATCGGGCAGGGTCAGGAGGATCGCGCGATGTCGGCGATGTCGGCTACTGGGAGGCTCGCCCATGGGCGGACGCTCACACCTTTCGAAGAGGGGGCGGTCGAAATGAGATCCCATAGTAAAGGATCGGCAAAGTTGCATGCGGGCGGTCGATATCGCATGTGGGTGGTCGATCGAGGGTAGTCGGTCCCTCCGCGGGGGTCATCCGGTCAGATGCTTCACCCACCGGCTCCACTGCGCTTCCGGGACGTATCCCGCCGCTCGCCAGGAGTGCTGCGCGAGATCGTTGCGGTCGAGCACCATGGCGTCGCCCCGTCGCCCGCCCAGCCGGACGAATCGTTCCTCCGCTGCCGCGAGCAGTGCACCACCGACACCCCGGCGTCGCTGGTCAGGGTGGACCGCGAGCCGATACAGATGGCAGCGCCAGCCGTCGAAACCCGCGATCACGGTTCCGGCGAGGGCGCCGTCCCGCTCGGCGAGGATCAGGGACTCGGGGTCGCGTTCCACCAGGCGTGCGACGCCGTCCCGGTCGTCACTGATGCTGGTGCCCTCGGCCGCCACCTTCCAGAAGGCGAGAATCTCGTCCAGGTCGGCGGGCGTCGCGACGCGTATCGACAGATCATCCATGCGGTAATCCCAACACCGGGCGACCGGGGCGTCGACAGTTTTTCGGAATGCGATACCCCGTACCCGGTGGGCCGCATTCCGTCACGATCAGTCGCATTCCGGCTGATTCCGACACGCGCCGACACGCGCCGACACGCGCCGACACGCGCCGACGTGCTCCGGCGGGTTTCCGACGCGCTCCGACGGGTTCCGTGATGTTCCGACGGGTTCCGGTACGGGGAACTCCGCGCCGGGCCCGTGCGGTCAGCTGCCTGCCAGCTCCTCGATCACCAGTCCGAACGCCTCCATCGACGGCTCCAGCACGCTCAGATAAGAGAAGCCGAACCGTTCCCGTTGCTCGCGCAGCTGGTCGGCGATCTGTCGCGCGGTGCCGACCGCGAACAGCGGCAGCTCCAGCAACGTTTCGTCGTCGAGGTCCGCGAAGGGCGGCAGCAGGCCGCTCACGGCCGCACGCCGGTTCTCGGTCACCTCGACCTTCTGGAGGAGCAGATTCAGCTCTGCCGGGGTCGTACGGTCCCTCGCGAACCCGTGGTAGGTGGCGACCCGCTCGTCGAGCTGTTCGGCGCTGATCATGGAGAGTGAGCCGTCCTTCCCCGCCGCGGCTCCGGTGAACGCCACGATGTCGGCGTACTCGGCCGCGAGTCGCAGGACCCGGTCCCCGTTCCCGCCGATCATCAGCGGGGGCCGGGGCCGCCGCACGGGGGCGGGCAGGTGTGCCTCGTCCCGCAGGAGCCGGTCCACTTCCTCGACCGTACGCCGCAGGTGGTCCACCCGGCCGCCGGGGGAGAGGAACGGGATGCCTGCCTGTTCGTGCTCCTCGCGTACGTATCCGGTGCCGATTCCCAGCTCCAGGCGGCCCTCGGTGAGCGCGTCCGTCCCCGCCGCCTCGCGGGCCAGCAGCGTCGGATTCCAGAAACCGGCATTCAGTACGAACGTGCCCACCTGGGGGCGCTCCGTGGCCGCGGCGGCGGCGACCAGGGCGGGAAAGGGGGCGGGCATGCCCAGATGGTCCGGGACCAGGATCACGTCGAACCCGAGCTGCTCCGCCCGGCGGCAGCGATCGCGCCACTCCGCGCCGCCGGTCGGTGTCAACATGTTCACGCCGAAGCGGAAGGGCCTGGTCATACCGTCTCCTCACTCCGCCGGTGCCCCGAGAACTCCGGCGGTACGGAACGCCGGTGCGCCGGGGCGCACAACGGCGGTGGACCGGTGGACGGTCCGATCGCTGGCTTCGCCACCCACCATGCCAAGCGCACGGCAGGGCGTCCGCCGAACCGGGGAATCCCGCGATCCATGCGCGAGAACGGTGTACGGGGCAGCTCCGGCTTCCTCTTGCCGCTGCTAGCGGAGTCGCGCTAGCGTGAGGCTGTGCCCAAGACTCAGCTGAACGTTCGAGTGGACGAGGCCACCGCCGAGGCCGCGCGGCAGCGCGCGCTGCAGAGGGGGATGAGCGTGAACCGCTACATAGAAGAGCTCGTCAAACAGGACGCGGGCGAAGTGGGACACACCTTCGTCGAAGCGGCGGCCGACTTCATGAAGCAGTACGAATCGGTGTTCGCCGATGAGTTCGGCCCGGAGCGCGAAGGCACCCGTTGAACCTACGGATCGACCTCTCCTGGCTGCTCATGGTCGCCGAGCACAAGACGCCCGGTGATCCGCAGGTCGTCGACTGGGGCGCGCTCGTCGCCGCGGTGAGCCGCCACGAGGCGGAGATCTTCGGCAGCCCCGTCTACAGCGACCCGCATTCCCGTGCCGCAGCCCTGCTGCAACTGCTGCTCCACGTTCCCGCGCTCGAACGCTCCAACGCCATGTTCGCCTCGGCCGTGGCGTACGGCTACCTCGTCGCCTCCGGGCTGAAGGTGATCACCTCGCCCGAGCAGGTGAGGGATCTGGCCCGGCTGGTCAAGGAGGGCAAGGCCGACGTGCGGGCCATCGCGGACGAGCTCCGGCAGTGGAGCGTGTGAGGGTCCTCCCGCCCGGCCGGTGTCGGCCGCCGCACGACCGTCCGGTCGACGTGAGACCGGACAGCCGCCTTGCGCGAGCGGTCGGCCACCCGCCCCGGAGCAGGACGTGACGGTCAGTCCGTCGCGACCGGGCCGTCCACCGTGAAGGGCCGACGGGCCACGCCCAGGACGCAGGGGGAGGAGGGGACCTGCACGCCCTTCTCCGGAATCCGCAGCCTGCGGTACGTCCCCATCTCGAAGCCCGCGGCCTCGATCGCCGCGAGGGTGTCGCGCGCGGTGTGACAGCCCCCGAAGAGCAACGGCCAGACGGTCCGGTCCGCGGCACGCTGTGCCGCGGCCAGGGCCCGGCCCGGGGCCAGCCCGTGTTCGAAGAAGCGCAGTTCACCGCCCGGCCGCAGGACGCGCTTGAGCTCGGCGAGCGCCCGGGGCAGGTCCCGTACCGTGCACAGGACCAGTGAGGCCACGGCCACGTCGAACGCCTCGCTCTTGACCGGCAGTGCCTCCGCCGCGCCGGGCACCACATCCACCGGCACCTCGGACCGCAGTGCGGCACGGGCCGCCAGCTGCCGCAGGGTGCGCTCCGGTTCGATCGCCACCACCTCGGAGACGGCGCCCGGGTAGTGCGCGAAGTTCAGCCCGTTGCCCGCGCCGATCTCGATCACCCGGCCGGACACCCCGGCCAGCAGCTCCCGGCGGTACGCGGCGATGCCGCCCCGCTGATCGGCGCTCACGCTCATCCGGGCATAGAACCGGGCGAAGACCGGGTGGTGCACGGCGTCCCGGGGGATCTTCGTACTGCGCAGATGCATGACGGGCCTCCGTGGCGGGAAAGCAGCGGCTGCCTTCGATTCTCCCCCGTACCGGCCCGCTCAGCCCCTCGTCGTCCACGTACGGACCCCGCCGAGCTCCGGAGCCAGCCAACTGGCCGCCCGCGCTCTGAAGTCGGCGGGCGTCAGCGCCGCCGCCCCGGCCGGGACGGCGCCCAGCAGCGGTGCGCCGGCCGCCACCGGCAGGTCGTCCACGTTGCACCGTGCGGCCAGATCCGGCTCGGCCGGCATGCTGCCCACCACTACACCGAGGCACGTCAGGCCCCGGGCCCGCAGGGCCTCCGCGGTCAGCGCGGTGACATTGAGCGTGCCGAGACCCGCCTGCGCCACCACCAGCACCGGCGCCGCCAGCAGCCGGGCCGCGTCCGCGAGCGTGGCGCCCTCGTCGTCGAACCGCACGAGCAGCCCGCCCGCGCCCTCCACCAGCACCAGATCGTGCTCGGTGGCCAGCTTCCCGGCCGCCTCGGCGACCTCGTACGGGCGCACCGGCGCGAGACCCGCCCGTCGCGCCGCTGTCGCGGGGGCCAACGGCTCGGGGAAGCGTGCCAGTTCGACCGCTGTCACATGGCCGCCCGCCAGGCGCACCACCTCGGCGGCGTCCCCCGGCTCCCCGGGCCGGAGACCGGTCTGGGCGGGCTTGAGCACCGCGACCCGGCGGCCCCGGGCGGCTGCGGCCACGGCGGCGGTCACCACCGTCTTGCCGATCTCGGTACCCGTACCGGACACCACCAGAATCGTCATCTCAGCCCTCCTCGGCCGCCGCGCACACGGCCCGGCAGATCAGCGCCACATCGTCATCACCGGTCACATAGGGCGGCATCGTGTACACGAGATCGCGGAACGGCCGGAGCCAGACACCCGTGCGTACGGCCGCCCGGGTCGCGGCCTCCATGTCCACCTCGTGATCGAGCTGTACGACACCGATGGCACCCAGCACCCGTACATCGACGACACCGGGCAGACCGGCCGCGGCGGCCAGGCCGTGCCGCAGCCCGGCGCCGATCCGCTCGACCTCCCGCTCCCAGTCCTGGCCGACCAGCAGATCCACGGACGCGCACGCCACCGCGGCGGCCAGCGGATTGCCCATGAACGTCGGGCCGTGGGCCAGCACCGGTACCTCGCCGCGGGAGATGCCCTCCGCCACCCGGGAGCTGCACAGCGTCGCCGCCATGGTCAGATAGCCGCCGGTCAGGGCCTTGCCGACACACATGACATCGGGGGAGATCCCGGCGTGCTCGGCGGCGAACAGCTTTCCGGTGCGGCCGAAGCCGCTCGCGATCTCGTCGAACACCAGCAGGACGTCGTTCTCGTCGCACGCCTCGCGCAGAACCCGCAGATACGCGGGCGAGTGGAACCGCATCCCGCCCGCACCCTGCACCACGGGCTCCACGATGACCGCGGCGAGTTCATCCGCGTGGAACGCGATCAGTTCCCGCAGGTGGCGTATGTAGCCGGGGTCCGGCTCCGCGTCGAAACCGTCCGGTGGCGCGTCGGCGAACACCTGCCGGGGGAGCGCCCCCGACCACAGCTCGTGCATCCCGCCCTCGGGATCGCACACGGACATCGGCTGCCAGGTGTCCCCGTGGTAGCCGCCGCGCCAGGTCAGCAGCCGGTGCTTGGCCGGCCGACCCGCCGAACGCCAGTACTGGAGGCACATCTTCACCGCGACCTCGACGGAGACGGAGCCCGAATCGGCGAGAAAGACGTGCCGCAGCGGCTCCGGGGTGATCTCCACCAGCCGTGTCGCCAGGCGCACGGCGGGTTCATGGGTGAGCCCGCCGAACATCACATGGCTCATCCGGTCCAGCTGACCGCGCGCCGCGTCGTTGAGCACCGGGTGGTTGTAGCCGTGCACCGCCGACCACCAGGACGACATGCCGTCCACCAACTCGCTCTGCCCGTATGCGGGTTCGGCGAGCCGGAGCCGTACCCCGGACGCGGACTCCACGACCAGCGGTTCCTGCCGGCCCGGCATCGGACCGTACGGGTGCCAGACGTGCGCCCGGTCCAGGGCGCGCAGTTCGGCGGGGGCGAGCGCGGGCGTGCGCGGCAGCGAGGGCGCCACGGACGACTCGGGGGCGTAGGTCTCAGGCATTGGGCGCGAGATCCGTACCGGCGCCCCGGCGGCGGACCGCCACCAGATCCGTGCGCGCCGCCGGGACCTCGGCGGAGACGGGCACCTCGCCCTCAGCGGCCGTGTCACCGCAGGGTGCGCAGCCGCCCTCGTGCGAACCGCAGCCGCCGGCGGACGGCACCCGGTGCTCGGGCAGCGTCGTGGTTCCCGCGCCCTCCACCTCGAAACCGGCATCGGCGATCATGTCCAGGTCCGTCTGGCCCGCCTGGCCCTCGCTGGTCAGATAGTCGCCCAGGAAGATCGAGTTCACCAGGTTCAGGGCGAGCGGCTGCATCGAGCGCAGATGCACCTCGCGCCCGCCCGCGAGCCGGACCTCGACATCGGGGCAGACGAAGCGGACCATGGCCAGAATGCGCAGGCAGCGCTGTGGGGTGAGGTTCCACTCCTTCGCGAGCGGGGTTCCCTCGAACGGGATCAGGAAGTTCACCGGAACGGAGTCCGGGTCCAGCTCCCGCAGCGAGAAGACCACGTCCACCAGGTCCGCATCGCTCTCACCCATACCGGCGATCAGCCCGGAACAGGCCGAGAGCCCAGCGGCCTGCGCCTGCTGGACGGTCTCCACCCGGTCCGCGTAGGTGTGCGTGGTCGTGATGTCCCCGTACGTCCCCTCGGACGTATTGAGGTTGTGGTTGTACGCGTCCGCGCCCGCCGACCGCAGCCGGTCGGCCTGCCCGTCGGAGAGCAGACCGAGACAGGCGCAGACCTCGACGCCCTCGTTCTGCTCCTTGATCGCTTCGATCGTCTGCGACACCCGGTCGACATCGCGGTCCGTCGGCCCGCGTCCGCTCGCCACCAGACAGACCCGCTTCGCCCCGCCGGCCACCCCGGCGGCCGCGGCCCTGGACGCCTCATCGGGCTTGAGCCACGTGTACTTGAGGATCTCCGCCTTCGACCCCAGCCGCTGCGAGCAGTAGGAGCAGTCCTCGGGGCAGAGCCCGGACTTGAGGTTGACCAGATAGTTGAGCTTCACGCGCCGCCCGAACCACTGGCGGCGCACCTTCCCTGCGGCGGCCACCACATCGAGCAGTTCGTCGTCGGAGGTCGCCAGCACGGCGAGCGCTTCTTCGCGGGTCGGCAGTTCGCGCCGCAGCCCCTTGTCCACCAGCGTGTTCAGCAGGTCCATGGCGTCGATCCTGGCCTACGGCGGGGTCTCCAGCCAAGGAGGAACCAGACAGGAGAGCCGGGTGAGCGTGTGTGTATTGCCACACCCTGACCTGCTGCGCACCCGGCTAGGGTCTGTGAGCTGCCTACAAAAGGGACCGTCTCATGTCCTTCGCCCCGTTCGACTGGATCAACGACGAGGCCCGCCGCCGGGCCGCCGCCGGACTCGTCCGCACGCTCCGCCCGCGGCCCGCCGAACCGGACGTCCTCGACCTCGCGAGCAATGACTATCTCGGCCTCACCCGGCACCCCGAGGTCACCGCCGCCGCCGCCGGAGCGGCGCACCGCTGGGGCGCGGGTGCCACCGGATCGCGGCTGGTCACCGGATCCACCGCGCTGCATGCCGAACTCGAACGCGAACTGGCCGATTTCTGCGGCTTCGAAGCGGCCCTGGTGCTCTCCTCCGGATACGCGGCCAACCTCGCGGCCCTCACGGCGCTGTCCGCCCGTGGCTCGCTGATCGTCTCCGACGCGGGCAACCACGCCTCGATCGTGGACGGTTGCCGCCTCTCCCGGGCGGAGACCGCCATCGTTCCGCACGCGGACCCCGAGGCGGTGCGCAGGGCGCTGCACACGCACGGCGGACGGGCGCTCGCCGTGACCGACTCCGTCTTCTCGGTCGACGGCGACGCCGCCCCGCTGTCCGCGCTCGCCGACGCCTGCCGGGCCGGGGGCGCCGCGCTGGTCGTCGACGACGCGCACGGTCTGGGGGTGCTCGGGGACGGCGGACGCGGTGCGGTCGCCGCCGCCGGGCTCGCGGGCGGCGAGGACATCGTCGCCACGCTCACCCTCTCCAAGTCGCTGGGCAGCCAGGGCGGAGCGGTGCTCGGTCCGGCCCGGGTCATCGACCACCTGGTCAACACGGCGCGTACGTTCATCTTCGACACCGGACTCGCTCCGGCGGCGGCGGGCGGAGCCCTCGGCGCGCTGGGACTGCTGGGCCGGGAACCGGAACGCGCGGACCGGGCCCGAGCGGTCGCCGCCGCCCTGTACGAACGGCTGACCGACGCGGGGCTGACCGCTGTGCGACCCGACGCCGCGGTGGTCTCCGTGCGCGCGCCCTCCGCGGACGCGGCGGTGCGCTGGGCGGCCGACTGCCGCGCGGCCGGGGTGCTGGTGGGATGTTTCCGCCCGCCGTCGGTGCCGGACGGCATCTCCCGTCTTCGGCTGACCGCGCGGGCCGACCTCACCCAGGAGCAGATCACGACCGCGGTGGACACGGTCGTACGCACCGCTCCCCGGGCGGAGGCCGTCCCGGTCCCGGTCAGCTGACCGGGCGGTCGCCCAGTCCTGTCACGAACGACGTCCAGGCCGGCGCGGAGAAGCGCAGCGCCGGCCGGTCCACGTCCTTGGAGTCCCTCACGGCCAGGTGCTCACCGTCGAGCGGCGCGGTCTCCACGCAGTTGTTCATTCCGGTACTGCGGCTGCTGCGGCGCCACCGTAACGCGGGCTGTGCAAGGCGGTCGGACATGAAGCACCCCTCGGGCAGTCGGAAGGTCCAAGGGGGAGTCCGGCGGGTCCGGCCCGATCTCCCCCTAGTCGCCGCGGTTGACCGCGGCGATGAGGTCCAACGAACGCTCCGGCGACAGCGCGTGAGTCTGCAAGGTGCGGAAGGCCGAGCTGTACGCCTCAAGGTCTTCTTTCCGCTCCAGGTAGAGGCTACTCGTCAAATGGTCAAGAACGACCACATCCAGATCAGAAATGTTCGGAAAGGAGAAAATAACGAAAGGGCCGGTGAGCCCGACGTAGCCGCCGACCTTGAACGGCAGTAACTGGAGTTGTACGTGCGGTAATTGGGCCACACGCGTCAGATGGGACAGCTGGTCCTTCATCACCTCGGGGCCGCCCACCTCGCGCCGCAGTACCGCCTCGTCGAGCACCGCGGTGAAGTGCAGCGGCGGCTTCTCCCACAGAACCCGCTGACGGGTCAGCCGCACCTCCACCAGCGAATCCAGCTGTCCCGCAGGCAGTCCGTCCAGCGACGCCCGGGTCACGGCACGGGCGTACTCGGCGGTCTGGAGCAGTCCGGGCACCACCGACGTCTCCAGCGTCCGCGCGGTCCTCGCCTGGGACTCCAGGCTGATGAAGTCGCGGTACTGGGGCGGGATCAGGCCCCGGTACGCGTGCCACCACCCCGTGCCGCCGCCACCCGCCGAACCGGCGAGCACTTCGAGGAGAGCGCGCAGCTGTGTGTCGCGTACGCCGTAGGCGTCCAGCAGCCGGGTCACATCGGCGGGACTCACCCCGCTCGCTCCGGTCTCGATACGGCTCACCTTCGACTGGTGCCAGCCGAGCAGCCGCGCCGCGTCCCGGCTGGTCAGCCCGGACGAGTGGCGCAGACCGCGCAACTCCTCGCCCAGCTTGCGTCGGCGTACCACGGGGCCGTGCTGCATGCCGGCCTCCTTCCGCTCGTACAGGGAGAGCCGGCCCGCACCGGGGTCCGGCCCGCAAAGAGGTCAGTGTGCCGCGTGTTCGAGCCCCACCGGAGCAGAGTTCACCGCTTCGAGCGACAGATATATGCATATCTTGGTCGATCGTCGTTACAGAGGGCAGCATCAGTGGCAATCTGGCGCGAAGCACAATCCTGGCCGATCGCGGGTCGGCCGGGGCGGGAAAGGGACGGCGTCGCCATGGCAGACCATCAGGAAGCAACCGTCACTCTGCCGAGCGATCCGGTATCGGTCTCCTCGGCCCGCAGGTACGTCGCCCGGACGCTGGCCGAGTGGGGCATGTCCGACGACACCGAGATCGCCGACGCCATCCGGCTGATCGTCTCGGAGCTCGCCACCAACGCCGTGCAGCACACGTTCGGGCAGTCGCCCACCTTCACGGTGGATCTCCGGCTGGACCGTGAGGAGGAACTGCACCTGGGGGTGACGGACAGTCACCCCCGCTGGCCCCAACGGCTGCCGGCCGCCGTGCAGCAGGACAACGGACGCGGCATGGTCATCATCCGGGCACTGGCCAAGGAGTTCGGAGGACGGCTCACCGTCACTCCCACCGCGGAGGGCGGCAAGACCGTCTGGATCGCCCTGCCCTGGACGGTCCCGGTCCAGGGCTGACCGCGGTCCTGTCAACAACGCTCGTGGTCAATGCACCTGGCGCGTCGCGGCACCACGGCCGAAACCGCTGCGCATCAGGGCCATCAGCGTCGACGCCGCGGCGCTCGCCCGGTCGCCCCGGTGCGCGACGGAGATCGTCCGCCGGAAGGCCGCGGGCTCCAGCCGTCGCACCGACAGCGGGGTCGGGGACATCGCGGCGACCATCTCCGGCACCACGGCCACCCCTAGCCCCGCGCTGACCAACGCGCACACCAGGGCGTAGCCGGGCGACTCGCACACCACCGCAGGGGTGGCCCCGGCCTCCGCCAGGGCTCGCTCCACCCCGCGCCGGGGCGGATGCGTGGGCGCGCTGCTGATCAGCGGCCGACCCGCCAGCTCGGCCACGGGCAGCCGGCCCGTGCCCTCGGACAGCATGTGGCCGACCGCGGTGATCAGGACCAGTTCCTCGACCAGCAGAGGTTCGATGGTGACGCCCGCCGGAGGCGGATCGGCGGCCGCCGGTTCGTACGTGTGGGTCAGGGCGAGATCGACCTCCCCGGCGGCCACCGCGGTGACCGTGCCCGGCGGCTCGTAGTCGGTCACCGCCAGCTCGACATCGGGATGGGCGCGCCGGAACGCGCTCAGGACCGGCGGCAGCAGATGAATTCCGGCCGTGGTGAAGGTGCCGACCCGCAGCCGCCCCCCGGAGAGCCCAGCGAGCTGGGCGAGCTCGTGCCGCGCCTGGTCCAGCTCGTCCAGGACCCGTCTGGCCCGGCCCGCGAGCAGCTCACCGGCGGCCGTGAGCCTGGCGCCGCGGTGGTGGCGTACCAGGAGTGCCGCACCGGCCTCGCGCTCCAGCTTGGCCAGCTGCTGGGAGAGGGCGGGCGCGGTGTAGCCCAGCCGGGCCGCGGCCCGAGTGATCGATCCGGCCTCGGCGACCGCCACCAGCGCCGCGAGCCGTGTCGGGTCGTACATTAAGCGTTCCTTTTGGCAGACCCAGAAGATTGCAAGTACACGCTAAAGGCTACTTCAGGCCAGGCTGTACGCATGGATGCACAACTGCTCGCCTTCACGGGAGTCGCCGCAGGCATGGTGGCGCTGCCCGGCGCCGACTTCACCGTCGTCGTACGCAACGCGCTGGCCTCGCGCCGTTCCGGGGTGGCCACAGCACTGGGAGTCGCCGGGGGACTGCTGGTGCACACCGCGCTGGCCGTGGCGGGGCTGGCCGCGGTGCTGGTGACGATGCCCGTGCTGTTCCGCACCGTCCAACTGCTCGGCGGGGCGTATGTGCTCTATCTCGGTCTGAGCGCCCTGTACGCGGTACGGCGACGGTCCGCGGCGACCGACGGGGCACCGGCACAGGCGCCCGGCCCCGCGCCGAAGGGGCTCGGCCGCTCACTGCGCCAGGGCTTCCTGACCAACGCGCTGAACCCCAAGGCGCCGGTGCTCTTCCTCAGCCTGCTGCCCCAGTTCGTCCCCGACGGGCAGCCGCCGTTGCCCAGGACCCTGCTGCTCGCGGCCGTCGTCGTGGTGCTGGCGCTCATCTGGTTCCCGGCCGTGGCCCTGCTGGTGGACCGGTTGGGCCGGTGGCTGCGCCGGCCGCGTACCGCCCGTGCGATCGAGGGCGGCAGCGGCGCGGCGCTCACCGCACTGGGGCTCGCGCTGGTGACCGGACCGCTGCTGCGCTGAAGCGGTTCCGGCCGGGCATCAGGGGATCAGCGGACCCGTCCGTACCAGACGCTGTGCGACCAGATCTTCTCCAGCCGGACCAGGGACCCGGTCTTGGGGGAGTGCCAGATCTTCCCCTTACCCGCGTAGATGCCCACGTGGTACACGCTGCGGCCGGAGTGGAAGAAGACCAGGTCGCCCTTCTTCCGCTTCGAGGAGGAGATGTGGCGGGTCTTGTTGTACTGCTGCTGGGCCGTGCGGGGGAGCTTCTTGCCCGCCTTCTTGAACGAGTAGAGAGTCAGCCCCGAGCAGTCGAACCGGCGGGGGCCGGATGCTCCGTACTTGTAGGGCGATCCCTTCTTCGAGGCGGCGATCTTGAGCGCCTTCGTCGAGTGAGTGGCGGCCTCGGCATCGGTCACCAGACCCGGCGCCAGCATGGTGCTGCCGACGGCGAGAGTGAGAACCGAGGCCGTACCGACCCGGGCAAGCAGAGACGGGACATGTACCTGCGCAGTCATGCGCAACCCTTCGTCAGCCGCCTGTGAAGGATGACCTGTCGGGTTCGGGCTGGCGAAGTTGCCCGGCCGCACTTGGCGGCTTCACCCCGAGGGGCGACCGGTTGCCCGGTCGACCCGTTGTGCTCGGGTCCTCCACTCCTGCCGATCCACTTCTGTCGACCAGTCATCCGGGCAGCGGCAGGACTCGGCGTCCGCCCGGACCGCCCCGCCGCGGTGGCGGGGGCTTGTCGTCCCAGGGATCTTGACTCACGAAGTGCCGGATTTCCGAGGCGAAACAGTGATTTGTGAGGCTCATCACGACTGATCCGTTCGGGTGGACGGGTCGGATTCGAGCCCTCGGCCGTGCTGTCCGACCAGTCTCGTACCAGCGGCGGAACGGCATATTCCGAGTACCGTCCACGCGCAGAGCGCAAGTTGGGTTGTCCCTCATGAGGGGGACTGCCTACGCCGAACGAGCGAGGAAAATTGATCAATCGACCGGGCGTGTCGCGTCGGCTCGACAGCGCCCCGGGGCCGGCTTCCTCACGCCGGACTCGGGCTTTCTTACCCTCCGGCCTCGGCAGCCCCGGCTCCCCTCACGCCTGACTCCGGCTCCTTCACCCCCCGACCGCAGCCCCGGCTCCCCTCACGCGCCGACCCCGGCCCCAGCCGCGGGGAGCGGGTGGGGCCGGGGTCGGGGGTGGGGCCGGGGTCAAGGCGGAGGGTGCGGTCAACCCGTCGGTGGCGGGGGTACCGTGACCCGGCCCGCGCGCCGCTCCCCGTCGAGCAGGCGCAGCGCCCGCGCCAGGGTGGTCGCGTGGATCTGCGTTTCGCCCCGCTCGTGCATCAGCGCCAGGGCGTCGCGCAGTGCCGCGGCCCGGGAGGCCAGCGCCTGGGCGGCCCGGAGGGCGCCGTAGGTGTCGCTGCCACGGGCCGGGTTGATCCGGCCCAGCTGGTCGAGGACTTCCAGGTAGCGGTCGATGAACTCCCCTTCGGCGCGGGTCAGGGCGGGGAGCGGTGGGAACTCGGGTGGCAGCATCGTCGGTTCACCTCGCGGGGTGCGGCGGCCGGGGCGGGTTGCGGTTCTCCACGACGTGGTCGACCAGCCCGTACGCCTTGGCGGCCCGTGCGTCGAGGATGGTGTCGCGCTCGATGTCGGCGGTGATCTGCTCGGTGGACCGGCCCGTGTGACGGACCAGCATGGCCGCGAGCATCTCGCGTACCCGCATCAACTCGCGCGCTTCGATTTCAAGATCGGACGGCTGGCCCTGAACCGGTTCGTTCAGCACGGGCTGACGGATGACTACCCGGGCGCCGGGCAGGGCATGTCGGCGGCCCGGTGCCCCGGCCGCCAGCAGCACGGCAGCACTGGAGCCGGCCTGGCCGAGGCAGAAGGTCTCCACGTCGCAGGCCAGGTACTGCATCGTGTCGTAGACCGCGGCCATGGCGCTGAACGATCCGCCGGGGGAGTTGATGTACAGCGAGACGGGCCGGTCCGGTTCGGCGTATTCCAGGTACATGAACTGGGCGATCAGGTCGGTGGCCGCGGTGTCGTCCACCGGGGTGCCGAGGAAGACGATCCGCTCGGAGAGCAGCTTGGAGTACGGGTCGAGAGTCCGGGTCCCCGTCGCGGTGCGTTCGGTGAACTCGGGCAGGACATAACGGGCGGCAGGTCGGATCATCGCGGTGCCTCTCCTGGGATCTGCGCAGGCCTCGGTCCACATGCGCGCTTCAGCTGCTGCATGCCTGTAAAAAATGTACAGGACGTACAGAAGGTTATGATGGGGACTATGGCCTACGAGATTCCGGTGACGCAAGCCCGGGCAGAGCTCGCCGAACTGATCAACCGTGTCGTCTACGGCGGTGAGCGCGTCGTCGTGACGCGGCACGGCAAGCCGCTCGTCGCGCTGGTCTCCGCCGCTGACCTGGAGCGGCTCGAAGGCGAGGAAGTCGCCGCGGAGGAGCAGGTGATCAGCTCGGTGTCCTCGATCGGGTCGGTGACTTCCACTCCGAACGAACGGCGCCGCTTCGGCATCGCCGCCGAGCACCGCGGGCATCACGACCGGAACGACTGAAGGCCCGGGGTCCCAGGCGCCCCGCAGGCCCCAGGACTCTCCCCGGGCCCTTCGGGGTGGCGAGGGCCGCGCCGTATACGACACGGCCGCGAGGGCGGTACGGGCGCTCCGGCGTACCCGCCGACGGCATGGCGCGCACGGTGATCGCCACGGCCCCGGGTTTCGTCGCCCAGGAGGCGCTCTTCGGGCACGTGCAGCCCGAAGAGCCGGAGAACGGGTTGTGCGGCCCGATGTCCATGGCTTCACCAAAGATCAGTTAACGCGGTGGAAAAACTTCCGCCCTAACGTGCAATACCTCGCCGCGAGACCCTCATTCATCGTTCAACAGACTGTTGATGGCGGATAGGGTCCCGCTGCGCCCAGGGCCGGTACTGGGCGGAAGACGATGAGGTGGAAGCGTGCAACTGACCCCGCACGAGCAGGAGCGCCTGCTCATCCATGTGGCCGCCGACGTGGCCGACAAGCGCCGGGCACGCGGGCTGCGGCTCAATCACCCCGAGGCCGTCGCCCTGATCACCTCCCATCTGCTGGAAGGCGCCCGGGACGGCCGCACGGTGGCCGAACTGATGGCGTCCGGACGCACGCTGCTCACCCGGGCCGACGTCATGGACGGCATACCCGAGATGCTCCACGACGTACAGGTCGAGGCCACCTTTCCGGACGGCACCAAGCTCGTCACCGTCCATGACCCGATCGTCTGACGAGGAGCGCCGCCGATGATTCCCGGAGAGATCCTGTACGCGGACGGGGCCGTGCCCATCAACGAGGGCCGTGCTGTCACCCGCCTCACCGTCCTCAACGCCGCCGACCGTCCGGTCCAGGTCGGCTCGCACTATCACTTCGCCGAGGCCAACCCCGGGCTCCGCTTCGACCGCGCCGCCGCGCACGGGCTGCGGCTCCATATCGCCGCCGGTACGGCCGTCCGCTTCGAACCAGGCATTCCCGTCGACGTCGAACTCGTCCCGCTCGCCGGCCGCCGGGTCGTCCCCGGCCTGCGCGGTGCGACCGGAGGTCCCCTCGATGCCTGAGCTCCACCGTGCCGTGTACGCCGATCTCTTCGGGCCCACCACCGGCGACCGCATCCGGCTCGCCGACACCGACCTGCTCGTGGAGATCGAGGAGGACCGCTGCGGCGGCCCCGGACTCGCCGGTGACGAGGCCGTGTTCGGCGGCGGCAAGGTGATCCGCGAATCGATGGGCCAGGCGCGCACCACCCGCGCCGAAGGCGCCCCCGACACCGTCATCACGGGCGCCGTCATCATCGACCACTGGGGCATCGTCAAGGCCGACATAGGCATCCGGGACGGCCGGATCACCGGCATCGGCAAGGCCGGGAACCCGGAAACCATGGACGGGATCCACCCCGACCTGATCATCGGGCCCGAGACCGAGATCATCGCGGGCAACGGCAAGTTCCTCACCGCGGGCGCCGTCGACGCGCACGTCCACTTCATCTCACCGACCGTCATCGACCAGGCGCTCTCCAGCGGGGTGACCACACTGGTCGGCGGCGGCACCGGTCCCGCCGAGGGCACCAAGGCCACCACCGTCACGCCCGGCCCCTGGCATCTCGCCCGGATGTTCGAGGCGCTGGAGGCGTACCCGGTCAACATCGGGCTGCTCGGCAAGGGCAACACGATGTCCCGCGACGCGATGTACTCACAACTGCGCGGCGGCGCGCTGGGATTCAAGATCCACGAGGACTGGGGTGCCACCCCCGCCGTCATCGACGCGTGCCTGAACGTCTGCGAGGAGACCGGGGCCCAGCTCGCCATCCACACGGACACGCTCAACGAGGCCGGATTCGTCGCCGACACCCTCGCCGCGATCGCCCGGCGCTCCATCCACGCGTACCACACCGAAGGTGCGGGCGGCGGGCACGCCCCCGACATCATCACCGTGGTCTCGGAGCCCTACGTCCTGCCGAGCTCCACCAATCCGACCCGGCCGCACACCGTCAACACCCTTGAGGAACACCTCGACATGCTGATGGTCTGCCACCATCTCAACCCCGCGGTACCCGAGGACCTCGCGTTCGCCGAGTCCCGCATCCGGCCCTCCACCATCGCCGCCGAGGACATCCTGCACGACCTCGGCGCGATCTCGATCATCTCCTCCGACGCCCAGGCGATGGGCCGCGTCGGTGAGGTCGTCCTGCGGACCTGGCAGACCGCCCATGTGATGAAGCGGCGGCGCGGCGCACTGCCCGGGGACGGGACGGCCGACAACCACCGGGTCCGTCGCTATGTCGCCAAATACACGATCAACCCGGCGGTGGCGCAGGGCCTGGACCGGGAGATCGGCTCGGTCGAGACCGGCAAGCTCGCCGATCTCGTGCTGTGGGACCCGGCCTTCTTCGGCGTCAAGCCGCAGACCGTCATCAAGGGGGGCCAGATCGCGTACGCGCAGATGGGCGACGCGAACGCCTCCATCCCCACCCCGCAGCCGGTGCTGCCGCGCCCGATGTTCGGCGCACACGGCAGGGCGCCCGCCGCCAACTCCTTCAACTTCGTCTCGGCCACCGCGGTCGAGGACGGTCTGCCCGAACGGCTCGCCCTGGGCAAGCGGTTCGTCCCGATCACCAGCACCCGAGGTGTCACCAAGGCGGACATGCGGCAGAACGACGCCCTGCCGCACGTCCACGTCGACCCCGACAGCTTCGCCGTCACCATCGACGGCGACCCGGTCGAACCCGCACCTGCCGAGGAACTCCCCATGGCCCAGCGCTACTTCCTCTTCTGACCGGCGGATCCGACCATGTCACGCGCAGCTCTTCTCGTCCTGGCCGACGGCCGGTTCCCCGCCGGAGGGCACGCCCACTCCGGCGGCGCCGAACCGGCCGTCAAGGCGGGACGCATCCGCGACGCCGACGACCTCGCGGACTTCTGCCGGGGCCGCCTGCACACCAGCGGACTCACCGCCGCGGCACTCGCCGCGGCGGCCGCCCACGGCCTCGACCCGCTCGCGCTGGACGAGGCCGCCGATGCCCGCACCCCGTCACCCGCCCTGCGGGCGACCGCGCGCAAACTGGGCCGGCAGCTGATGCGGGCCGCCCGTGCCACCTGGCCGAGCCCCGAACTCGCCGCGCTAGCCGCCGCCCGGCCGCGCGGTGCCCACCAGCCCGTCGTCCTCGGGCTCACCGCACGCGCGGCGGGGCTCGGACCACAGGACGCGGCGCACTGCGTCGCATACGAAACGGTCAGCGGACCGGCCACCGCGGTGGTCCGGCTGCTCTCCCTCGACCCCTTCGAGGCCACCGCCGTCCTCGCCCGCCTCGCCCCCGAACTCGACCGCGTGGCCGCGCTGGCCGCCGCTGCCGCCCGCCAGGGCATCGACGCCCTGCCCGCCGCCTCGGCCCCGCTGCTCGACATCACCGCCGAAGCGCACGCGGCCTGGCCGGTCCGGCTGTTCGCCTCGTAACTCCGCAAGAACCAGGAGCCGTATCCCATGCACCTCGACCACTTCCACGACGGGCCCGCCGCCGTCGCCGCGGACGCCGCACGCCCCGACGGCACCCGCCGGGCCCTTCGGATCGGACTCGGTGGGCCGGTCGGCTCGGGCAAGACCGCGACCGTCGCCGCGCTGTGCCGCACCCTGCGCGACGGGGTGTCCATCGCCGTCGTCACCAACGACATCTACACCCGCGAGGACGCCGCCTTCCTCCTCCGCAACGCCGTCCTGCCGCCCGAACGCATCCAGGCCGTGGAGACCGGTGCCTGCCCGCACACAGCAATCCGGGACGACATATCCGCCAACCTCGAAGCGGTCGAGGACCTGGAGGACGCCGTGGGCCCGCTCGACCTGATACTCGTCGAGTCCGGCGGCGACAACCTCACCGCCACCTTCTCCAAGGGGCTGGTCGACGCCCAGATCTTCGTCATCGACGTGGCGGGCGGCGACGACATCCCGCGCAAGGGCGGCCCCGGCGTCACCACCGCCGACCTCCTGGTCGTCAACAAGACCGACCTCGCCCCGTACGTCGGCTCCGACCTGGACCGGATGGCCCATGACGCCGCCGAGCAGCGCGGCGAACTCCCCGTCGTCTTCACCTCCTTGACCTCCGCCGAGGGCGTCGGACCGGTCGCGGACTGGGTACGGGCGCAGCTCGCCGCCTGGACCGCGTGAGCGTGCGGGCGACCGCCCGGATCGTCGCCGCACCCGACGGCCGGGGTTCCACCGCGCTTCCCCTGCTGAAGAGCGAAGGGCCGCTCGCCCTGCGCCGCACCCGGTCCGTCGTCGACTCCTGCGCCAGGGTCACGGTCGTCGGCGCGATGAGCGCCCCGCTGGGCGGTGACCGGCTCACCATCGAGGCGCGCGTCGAGGACGGCGCCCGGCTGACCGTCGACTCGGCTGCGGCCACCGTGGCGCTGCCGGGATCCGGGCCCGATCCCGAACCGGCCTCGTACGAGGTGGAGTTGTCCGTGGGGGAGGGCGCGGAACTGCGCTGGCTGCCGGAACAGCTCATCTCGGCGTACGGCAGCGAGCTCCGGATGGCCACCAGGGTCGAACTCGCCGCCACCGCACGGCTGGTGCTGCGCGAGGAGCAGATCCTCGGCCGTCACGGCGAGAGCACGGGAGACCTGACCACCCGGCTCACCGTGCGACGGGCGGGCCGCCCGCTGCTCGACCAGCAGCTCGCCTATGGGCCCCGCGCGCCCGGCGGCTGGAACGGTGCGGCCGTCCTCGGAGGCCACCGCGCGATCGGTCAACTCCTTGTCGTCGACCCGGGCTTCGAGGGTGCCCCGGCCCGGCCGGGGCTCATCGGCGACACCGCCGCGCTGACCCCGCTGGCCGGGCCCGCCGTGCTGGTGACCGCCGTGGCCGCCGACGCGCGCCTGCTGCGAGGCGTCCTGGACGCGGCGTTGGACGACGTACTGGACGGGTTGCGGTCCGGTCGCGGTGAGTGAGTCCGCTCAGCGGGACAGCGGGCACCGGTTATTGGTTCGGTAAAGAAACATGTGTACGCACTGTTCTCAGGAACCCCACAGACGAAAGGATCCCGGGGAAGTCCCGATGAACTGCGCCGCCACCGGCGGCGCATCGGATAGATGGGGGAGGTTCCACTTGAGACGCACCGCAGTGCTCGGTTCGGCCGGCACTCTGATCGCGGGCACGCTCATAGCGGGCGCGATAGCCGCACCGGCGGCCACTGCCGACGGACGCCACCACAACGGTGGCTCCGAGGCACGAGGCGTCCAGCTCGCCGCCGAGCGAGCGGCGAGGGCCGGGATCGACTGGACGGACTGTCCGGCCGACTGGGCGATCGCCAAGCCCATCCAGTGCGGCTGGGTGACCGTTCCGCTCGACTACGCCAAGCCGAACGGCAAGAAGATCAAGCTTGCCGTCGACCGCCACGTCAGCACCGGCACGAAGGCGGAGCGCCAGGGCGCGCTCATCTACAACCCTGGTGGTCCGGGCGGCTCCGGCATGGCGTTCCCGAAGCGGATCGTCAACAAGAACCCGCTGTGGACGAAGGTCGCGAACGCGTACGACTTCGTCGGCTTCGACCCGCGCGGTGTCGGCCACTCGGCGCCGATCTCCTGCATTGACCCGCAGGAGTACGTCAAGGCTCCGAAGGCCGACCCGGTCCCCGACAGCGAGGCCGACAAGCGCGCCCAGCGCAAGCTCGCCGCCGAGTACGCGGACGGGTGCGCCGAGCGCAGCGGCGACATGCTGCCGCACATGACCACGCCCAACACCGCACGCGACCTGGATGTCATCCGCGCCGCGCTCGGTGAGAAGAAGCTCAACTTCCTGGGTGTCTCCTACGGCACCTACCTGGGCGCGGTCTACGGCACCCTGTTCCCGGGCCATGTGCGCCGCATGGTCGTCGACAGCGTGGTCGATCCGTCGAGGGACAACATCTGGTACCAGGCCAACCTGAACCAGGACATCGCCTTCCAGTCCCGCTGGGACGACTGGAAGGCATGGGTCGCCGAGAACGACGCCGCCTACCACATCGGCAACACGCCCGCGAAGGTCGAGAAGGCGTGGCTGAAGCTGCGCGCGGCCGCCAAGAAGAGCCCGATCGGTGGCGTCGTCGGACCCGCCGAGCTCATCGGCTTCTTCCAGAACGCGCCGTACTACGACTCCACCTGGGCGCTCGTCGCCCAGACCTGGAGCGACTACCTGGGTGGCGACACCCAGGCGCTGGTCGACGCCGCCGGCCCCGATATGTCGGACATCGCGGGCAACATCTCCTCGGAGAACGGCAACGCCGTCTACACGGCCGTCGAGTGCGCGGACGCCAAGTGGCCCACCAGCTGGCGCAAGTGGGACCGCGACAACACCCGGCTGCACAGGGACTACCCGTTCATGACCTGGGCGAACGCCTGGATGAACCTGCCCTGTGCGACTTGGTCGTCCAAGCAGCAGTCCCCGCTCAACGTCAAGACCGGCAAGGGTCTGCCGCCGGTCCTGATCGTGCAGTCCACGCGTGACGCCGCCACTCCGTACCAGGGCGCCGTCGAGCTGCACAAGCGGTTCAAGGGTTCGCGTCTCATCACCGAGAAGGGCGCCGGATCGCACGGCGTCACCGGACTGGTCAACCCCTGCGTCAACGAGCGGGTGGACGCCTACCTGCTCAGCGGGACGACCGACCGGCGCGACGTGACGTGCGCTCCGCACGCCACGCCCAAGCCGTAAGTACCCGGCACGGCAGGGGCGGGTGGGCGGAGTCCTCTCCGTCCGCCCGCCCCGTTCGTCCGCAGGGACCGGTAGGGGGCAGCGACCGTCCGGGCCTGCGACGGGCCGGGCGTTTCAGCCCCCCGTAGGCCCCGAGCTGCCGGGCCCCTCACGCACCGAGCTCCCGGCCCCTCACGCCCTCCCGTCGTACCGCGCCAGCCAGGCGTCCTCCGCCGCGTAGTCGAAGAGCCCCGGACCGTAGCTCTTGAGCATCTTGGGAAACGCCTCCGTCCACTCCCGCCCGGCGAGCTGCGCGGACAGCCACTCGACGGTCTCCGGCAGCGACTCGGTGTAGCCGGTCACCGGCCGGTACCCCAGCTCCCGCTCGGCCGCCGACATGTCGTACACCACCGGATGCTCGCTACCCCACGGCGTGTCCCCGACCCCGTCCGCGCCCGGCGCCCCCGCCACCAGCACGGTCTCCGTCTCCCTGCCCAGCACCTCATCGACCGCCGCACCGATCTCCGCGGCCGTCGGCGTCTGCGGGTCCCCGGCGTTCAGCACCCGAGAGGCGGGACGCAGCGCGGCCAGCCGGATCAGCTCGGCCACATTCGAGGCGTGGACCGGATGGAAGACGCTCCTCCCGCCGTACGCCAGCACCCGGCGCCTGCGCCCGTCCAGTGCCCGCTTCACGAAATACAGCTCGCGGGGGGTGCGGCAGTACGGTCCATGGATCGCGCCCGCCCGCAGCAGGGTCACCGGCAGCTCCTCGCCCGCCGCCAGCAGCAGCCGCTCCAGCTCGATCTTCCGGGTCCCGTACGTCGTGTCCCCGGGCGCCACCGTGCGCTGCGTCTCCGCGATCGGCACCGGATACACCGGAGCACCGCCGGGCTGCTGCTGGGTGTCGAAGCCGCGCCCCTCGTCGTCCTCGTACACCGCGCCGCTGGAGATGACGACCGCCGAACCGATCCGGCCGGCGAGACCGGTCAACTGCCGGGCGTGGGACGCGTCGAAGGCGACCATGTCGACCAGGACGTCACAGCCCGCGCCGAGCGCCCACGCGAGCGCACCCTCGTCGTTCCGGTCGAGGCGCACCGTGCGTACGCCGTCGGCCCACCGCTCGTCACGTCCGCCGCCGAGCGAGGCCGCGGTCACCTCCCAGCCGTCCTCGACGAGGGCCCGCACCGCGGCCCGCCCGATCTGTCCCGTCGCTCCGAGTACCCACGCGTTTCCCTTGATCATGCGAGGAACGCTAGGCGTGCCCGGCCGGCCGGGCAGGGTTCTTCGCCGATCGCGAATTCGCCGTCAGCGTCGCAGTTTCGGGAACCTCTTCGGCTGAGCCGGCTGCTCGGCCTTCACCTTGACCGCGTACTCGTCGACGTACTCCTGGCCCGAGAGGTTGAGGATCGCGTACATGATCTCGTCGGTGACGGCCCGGATCGCGGCCTTCTGGTCCGCCAGGCCCGCGTAGCGGGAGAAGTCCAGCGGCTCACCGAACCGGATGGTGACCCGCTTGATCCGCGGGACGACCTGACCGGGCGGCTGGATCTCGAACGTCCCGACCATCGCGCACGGAACCACCGGAACCTGCGCCGTGATCGCCATCACCGCGACCCCGACCTTGCCCTTGTACAGGCGGCCGTCGTGCGAGCGGGTGCCCTCCGGGTAGATCCCCAGGAGCTCGCCCTTGCCCAGCACCCCCAGACCCTCGCGGATCGCCGCCTGTCCGGCGTCCTTGCCGGACCGGTCCACCGGAATCTGCCCCGCGCTGCGGAAGAACGCGGCGGTCAGCCTGCCCTTCAGGCCCGGTCCCGTGAAGTACTCGGCCTTCGCCAGAAAGGTGATGCGCCGCTTGATGATCGCGGGCATCAGGAAGTGGTCGGAGAACGACAGGTGATTGCCGGCGACGATGGCCGCGCCGTCCGCCGGAATGTGTTCCAGCCCCTCGATCCGGGGGCGGAAGAGCAGCCGCAGAACGGGTCCCAGTACGACATATTTCAGGACGTAATAGAACACGGAGAGTGCACCTCGCTCTGCCGGGGTCGGCGTCAGGGCTGGGTCAGGGCTGCGTTGTACCAGGTCATCGTGGTGCGGAGGACCGTCAGTCTAGGGTCCCCGGTGGCGCGGTGTGACCGTCCCGACCGGTCACGGCCCGGTCACCTCTCACCCCTGCCCGTACTTCCGCGGGGCACGCTTCCCCTCCGGACATGAAACGCCGCGGCGCGGCGGCCCGGCCCCGGGGGAGGGGCCGGGCCGCCGCGCCGCCCGGAACGCCCTGCGGCGTGGAGCCGGGTCAGGTGTCCTGGGTGGCGAGCACCCCGAGCGTGGCCAGACCCAGCACCACCCAGCCGAACCAGAGCCAGCCGTTGCTCCCCAGCGCCACGGTGTACGCGGTCACCGCGACCAGCGCCCCGACGGTCATGACTCCCATGGTCTTCGTCGATCCGGACATGAGCGCACGCTCCTCATCGGCCACGCGGCCGTTGAGCCCATGGTCACCCCACCGGCGTGCCCGGCGCTACTGTCCGCGGGCCTGCAAAGAGGCCAGATAGGCGTTGTACGCCGCCAGCTCCTGGTCGCCGTCACGGTCGGCGGCCCGGTCCGCGCGCTTGGCGATCCGCTGGTCGGAGCGGTACCACTGGAAGACCAGGGCGATCAGCACCAGCACCGACGGGATCTCACTGAACGCCCAGGCGATGCCGCCGGCCCAGCCCTGATCGCTCAGCGCCTCGATGCCCAGCGAGGCCGGGGGGTTCTTGTACGTCTCCACCATCGGCGTGGTCGCCATCATCAGCGCGATGCCGAAAAACGCGTGGAACGGCATGCCGGCGAACAGCTCCAGCATCCGCATCACATAGCCCGGCCGGTGCGGGCCGGGGTCGATGCCCATGATCGGCCAGAAGAACACCAGGCCGACCGCGAGGAAGTGCACCATCATCGCGATGTGGCCGGGCTTGGACCCCATCAGGAAGTCGAAGAGCGGGGTGAAGTACAGCCCGTAGAGGCTGGCGATGAACAGCGGGATCGTGAACACCGGGTGCGTGATGATCTTCATGTAGCGGCTGTGCAGCAGCTTCAGCAGCAGCTCGCGCGGACCGGTACGCCCCCGCCGGCTCGCGACCGGCAGCGCCCGCAGCGCGAGGGTCACCGGGGCGCCCAGCAGCAGCAGGATCGGCGACAGCATGCTGATCACCATGTGCTGCACCATGTGCACGCTGAACATGACCATGCCGTAGTCGTTGAGCTTGGTGCACATCACCAGGGCGATGCTCAGCACACCGATGACGAAGAAGACGATCCGGTTGACCGGCCAGCCGTCCCCGCGCCTGCGCAGGCGCACCACGCCGTATCCGTACAGGGCGAGTGCGAGGAGGCAGCCGATGAAGAAGAACGGGTCCGCGGAGAATTCGAGCCCACGACCCAGCGTGAACGGCGGCAGATCCATGTTCATGCCGTGCCCGCTGTGATCCATCTGTTCACTCCCGATGGGGACGTCCCCGTTTCGTGCCGGTTGTCCGGTCCAGAGTAGAACTGCCCCCGGCCGCGGTTGCGGCCGGGGGCAGTTCCTCAGGTCATGCCGTTCAGAGCACGCACTCCGCCTCGGCGTACCGCTCGGCGGGGACCGTCTTCAGCGTCTCCACGGCGGCGGCCAGCGGGACCATGGTGATGTCCGTGCCGCGCAGCGCCGTCATCATGCCGAACTCGCCGCGGTGCGCCGCCTCCACGGCGTGCCAGCCGAAGCGGGTGGCGAGGACCCGGTCGTACGCGGTGGGGGTGCCGCCGCGCTGGACATGGCCGAGTATCACCGGGCGGGCCTCCTTGCCGAGGCGCTGCTCCAGCTCGATGGAGAGCTGTGTGGCCACTCCGGCGAAGCGCTCGTGCCCGTAGATGTCCTTGGTGCCCTGCTCGAACTCCATGGAGCCCGCGCGCGGCTTGGCGCCCTCGGCGACCACGACGATCGCGAACTTCTTGCCCGCCGAGAAACGCCTTCCGACGACCTCGGTCAGCTCGTCGATGTCGAAGGGGCGCTCGGGGACGACGATCGCGTGCGCACCGGCGGCCATGCCCGAGTGGAGGGCGATCCAGCCGGTGTGCCGTCCCATGACCTCGACGATCAGTACCCGCTGGTGCGACTCGGCGGTGGTCTTCAGCCGGTCCAGGGCCTCGGTGGCGACACCGACCGCGGTGTCGAACCCGAAGGTCACATCGGTGGAGGCGATGTCGTTGTCGATGGTCTTCGGCACCCCGACGATCGGCAGGCCCGCCTCGGAGAGCAGATTGGCCGCCTTCAGCGTGCCTTCGCCGCCGATCGGGATGATCGCGTCGAGGCCGAGGTCCGCGACATGGCCGCGGGCCCGCTCCACCCCGTCACGCAGATGCGCGGGCTGGACCCGGGAGGAGCCGAGTATCGTGCCGCCGCGGGCCAGGATGCCGCCCACCGCGTCCAGGTCGAGCTTGCGGTAGTCGCACTCCAGCAGTCCCTTCCAGCCGTCGTGGAAGCCGATGACCTCGTCGCCGTGGTCGACCACCGCGCGGTGCACGACGGAACGGATGACTGCGTTGAGGCCGGGGCAGTCGCCGCCGGAGGTGAGCACACCAATTCGCATTGCCCGGGGAACCTTTGCAACGTGGGCCGACGACCGGACCACGTCGTCCGGTTGGATCCCCGCCACCCTACCGGCGCAGGGTGGCGGGACCGAACCGGATGTCCGCCTGCTGGACTCCGCTCAGCTGAGCGAAAAACGCCTCAGGCGGGCTGTGTCGCCGCGGAGATCCGTTCGGCGCGCAGCGCGTCGTACCAGCGCTCGTCCGTCGGCGGCAGCGCGTTCACATCGAGCGCCAGCTTCAGCAGCAGATCGGCGATCTGCGGGTTGCGGGCCATCACCGGACCGTGCATGTACGTACCGAAGACGGTGTCGTTGTACGCACCCTCGGTACCGTCCCCGGTCCCGTTGCCCCGGCCGAACTGCACCCGGGCGAACGGCCGTGCGGTGGGGCCGAGATGGGTGACGCCCTGGTGGTTCTCGAACCCCGTCAGCGGCGGCAGCCCCAGGTGCGGGTCGATGTCCGCCAGTACGTCGCCGACGCACCGCGCACCCTCGCCCCGGGTGGACACCACATCGAGCAGACCGAGACCGGCCTCGCGCTCACCGAGGTCGTTGACGAACTCGTGCCCGAGGATCTGGTAGCCCGCGCACACCGAGAAGATGATCGCGCCGTTGGACGCGGCCCGGCTCAGCCCGCCGTCGCGGCGCAGCCGCTCCGCGGCCAGTCGCTGCGGCCGGTCCTCGCCGCCACCGATCAGATAGATGTCGCCGGAGGTCGGGACCGGCTGGTCGCTGCGCACGTCGACGCGCTGCACGTCCAGGCCGCGCTGCCGGGCCCGGCGCTCCACGACCAGGGCGTTGCCCTGGTCGCCGTACGTGCTGAGCAGGTCGGGGTAGACCCAGACCAGACGCAGACCGTTGTTGCTCATGCTTCGTCCTCTCCGGAGGTGGCCGGCGCCGGGGTCAGTTGCCGACACGACGGCGCAGATCCTGGAAGGCGGTGTAGTTGGCGATGACCTCGATACGGCCGGGCGGAGCCAGCTGCACGGCCTCGTCCAGGGTCTCGCAGACCCGGAATTCGAGACCGGCCACTTCGAGCCGGACCGCGAGGTCCAGCTTGCGGTCACCGAGCACGAAGATCGGGTGGCCGGCGAGCTGTGTGTAGTCGACGTCCCACAGCCAGGAGGTGTCCGTGCCGTCCGCGCCCCGGGCGTTGACCGACAGGATCACCGGCGTCGGCGGCGGGTCGATCAGGGAGAACGTCTCCAGCCAGCCCGCCGGGTTCTTCGCCAGCAGGAGCCGCAGCTCACGGCCCTGGAAGGAGACCACGTCATAGCGGCCCGCGACGGCCTGCACCTGGTACATGCGCTCCAGGGCGACCTGCGGCGGCACGCCGAAGACGGCCGCGACGGCGGCCGAGCTGGTGGCGTTCGCCTTGTTCGCCCGGCCGGGCAGCTGGAGGTGGATCGGCCACGCCGAACCGTGCGGGTCCAGCACGTAGTCGCCGTTCAGCGCCCAGCTCGGGGCGGGACGGCGGAAGCCGCACTGCCCGCAGAACCAGTCGTCGCCCGGCCGCTGCATCACGCCGCCGCAGGACGGGCAGGACCACGCGTCGTCCTTCCACGCCTGACCGGCCGCCACCCACACCACATTGGGGGAGGAGGACGCCGCCCACACGATCAGCGGGTCGTCGGCGTTGGCGATGATCACGGCCTTCGAGCCGGAGAGCCCCTCGCGCCAGTGCTCCGCGAGCATCCGGGTCTCCGCCGCGCGGTCCAGCTGGTCGCGGGAGAGATTGAGCAGCGCGATCGCCTTGGGCGTCGTGTCGCGTGCGACACCGGCGAGGTACTTCTCGTCGACCTCGATCACGCCGTACTTCGCGTCCGAGCCGCCGGCCAGCGCCGAGGTGATGCCCGCGGGCATGTTCGCGCCGAGCGCGTTCGACACGACGGGCCCAGCGGCCCGCAGTGCCTCGGCGATCAGCCGTGTGGTGGTCGTCTTGCCGTTCGTCGCCGACACGAGGATCACGTCCAGGTGCTGCGCCAGTCGCCCCAGCAGGTCGGGGTCGAGCTTGAGCGCCACCCGGCCGCCGATCACCGATCCGCTGCCGCGCCCCGCGGCGCGCGACACCGCCGCCGCGGCCTTGCCCGCCGTCACGGCCAGCTTGGCCCGCGGCGACAACGGCTCCGTGTTGCCTGCCATCGTCCTAGATCCTCCTTGCATCGGTCCGCGCCCAGCCTATCGATGTCCGGTGCGACGACCGCACCGCGGCACCACGGGAAGTCCGTGGCCGCGGCGGAACGTACGCTTGCCGGCATGCGAAACCGCCCGATCCCCGGCAGTTCCGGACTCATCCGTGCCATGAGTCTGCTCGGTGACCCGGTGCTCCACAGCGCCTGCGAGGACGTCACGGACTTCGGACCCCCGCTCGCCAGGCTGGTCGAGGACATGTTCGCCACCATGTACGCGGCGCAGGGTGTCGGGCTCGCCGCCAACCAGATCGGCGTCCCGCTCAAGGTGTTCGTCTACGACTGTCCGGACGACGACGATGTCCGGCACCTGGGGCACATCGTCAATCCGGAACTGGTCGAGGCGGACGGCCTTACCGTACGCGGACCGGAAGGGTGTCTTTCACTTCCGGGTATCGAGGCGGGTACGTCACGCTTCGACCGCGCGGTCGTCGAAGGGGTCACGATGACCGGCGAACCGGTACGGATCACCGGCACGGGCTGGTTCGCCCGCTGCCTCCAGCACGAGTGCGACCATCTCGGCGGCACGGTCTACACGGACCGGCTGACCGGGCTGCGCCGCGCCAGGGCGCTGCGCGCGGCGCGGCGGGCGCCCTGGGCGAGCAGCGGCTGAGCGGCCGCGGTGCCGGACGGGGTCAGAAGCCGGGACCGCCGGGCCGGTCGCCCGCCCCGGCCAGCCTGCCCCACAGCAGATCGGCCAGGCTGCGCACCAACTGCGCGCGGGAGCAGGGCCGGTCGCCCAGCCACCAGTCGCCCGCCGCGTGCATCATGCCGACGATGCCGTGGCCCCAGATGCGCGCCATCTGCTCGCTGTCCGGGCCCAGGTCCACCCGCTCGGCGATGACCTTGCCGAGCTCCTCGCCGAGGCGGCGCAGCAGCGGCGCGGAGTGCCGGCCGACGTCGAAGCCCTGCTCGGGGGAGGGAGCGGCGTCGTCGGACGGGTGCATCAGGAAGCGGTAGACCTGCGGGCGGGCCTCGATCGCGGCGAGGTAGGTGTCGAGCGTGGCCTCCACCCGTTCACGGCGCTCCGCCGGTGCGTCGAGAGCCGCCCGCAGCGCGCTCAGCAGTGCGTCGGTGTGCCGTTTGGCGAGTGCGCGGTAGAGCCCGCCCTTGTCCCCGAAGTGGCGGTAGAGGATGGGCTTGGTGATCCCGGCCTCGGCGGCGATCGCGTTCATCGACGCCTTGGGCCCGTCCCTGAGCACCACCCGGTCCGCGGCCTCCAGCAGCTCGCGGCGGCGGCGTTCGGCCGCGCTGCGCTGCCGCTCGGCCTGTCGCGTGGTCTCCATGTCGTGTCTCTCCCCACCCCTGCCCTGCAGTTTCTTCACGCCGGGGCAACGTAACACCCTGCCCCGGGACGGTGCCGATCGGCATCTTGGCTGTTGACAGTGGCTACTTGCCGGTAACAGACTGTTGTTACCGCAAGTAACGCACGCTTTTGACGGCAGTGCATGGAGGGGAACATGGCCGAGTTCACGCTTGATCTCAACGACGACCAGAAGCAGGTCCGCGACTGGCTCCACGGCTTCGCCGAGGATGTGATCCGTCCGGCCGCTTCGGAGTGGGACGAGCGTGAGGAAACGCCCTGGCCCGTCATCCAGGAGGCGGCCAAGATCGGCATCTACTCCCTCGACTTCTACGCCCAGCAGTTCTTCGACCCGACGGGCCTCGGCATCCCCATGGCCATGGAGGAGCTCTTCTGGGGCGACGCGGGCATCGCCCTGTCGATCGTCGGTACGGGCCTGGCGGCCGTCGGCGTCCTCGCCAACGGCACCGAGGAGCAGATCGGCACCTGGATCCCGCAGATGTACGGCGACGCCGACGATGTGAAGGTCGCCGCGTTCTGCTCCTCCGAGCCGGACGCGGGATCCGACGTCGCCTCGATGCGCACCCGTGCCGTCTACGACGAGGCCAAGGACGAGTGGGTCCTCAACGGTACGAAGACCTGGGCGACCAACGGCGGCATAGCCAACGTCCACGTCGTCGTGGCCGTCGTCGACGCGGAGCTCGGCTCCAAGGGCCACGCCTCGTTCATCGTGCCGCCGGGCACGCCCGGCCTCTCGCAGGGCCAGAAGTTCAAGAAGCACGGCATCCGGGCCTCGCACACCGCCGAGGTGGTCCTGGAGGACGCGCGCGTCCCCGGCCACTGTCTGCTCGGTGGCAAGGAGAAGCTCGACGAGCGCCTCGCCCGTGCCCGCGAGCGGGCCAGGGCCGGTGGCGGCGAGCGCGTCAAGAACGCGGCGATGGCCACCTTCGAGGCATCCCGCCCGGCCGTCGGCGCCATGGCCGTGGGCACCGCCCGCGCCGCGTACGAGGTCGCCCTCGACTACGCGAAGACCCGCACCCAGTTCGGCCGCCCGATCATCGACAACCAGGGCATCGCCTTCCAGCTCGCCGACATGCGGACACAGATCGACGCGGCCCGGCTGCTGGTCTGGCGCGCCTCCTGGATGGCGTCCGCCGGAAAGCCGTTCACCTCGGCCGAGGGCTCCATGTCGAAGCTCTACGCGAGCGAGACCGCGAAGAAGGTCACCGCCCAGGCGATCCAGATCCTCGGCGGCAACGGGTTCACCCGGGAGTACCCGGTGGAGCGGATGCACCGGGACGCGGCCATCTACACCATCTTCGAGGGCACCAGCGAGATCCAGCGCCTGGTGATCGCCCGGACCCTGTCGGGCATGCCGATCCGCTAGTCCTGAGGTGTCCGGCCGTGTGCCGCGCGGGAACACGCTCCCGCGCGGCACACGACCTCGGCTCAGGACGGGAGTTGGGCCTCGATGGCGGCGACGACCTCGGGCGCCTCCGGCTCCGTGCCGGGGCGGATCCGGGCCACCGGCACACCGGCCGGCGAGATGACGAACTTCTCGAAGTTCCACTTCACGTCGCCGGCCTCGCCCTCGGCGTCCGCGAGCTTCGTGAGTTCCGCGTACAGCGGGTGCCGGCTCTCCCCGTTGACGTCGAGCTTCTCCAGGAGCGGGAAGGTGACCCCGTACGTCGTCGAGCAGAAGGTCTGGATCTCCTCCGCGCTGCCCGGCTCCTGGCCCGCGAACTGGTTGCAGGGCACGCCGAGGACGGTGAAGCCGCGGTCCCCGTACTGATTCTGGAGCCGCTCCAGGCCCTCGTACTGCGGGGTGAGTCCGCATTTGGAGGCCACGTTCACCAGCAGGAGCGCCTGGCCGCTGTAGGCGCCCAGGGTGGTCGGCTCGCCGGTGAGGGTGTGCAGCGGGATGTCGTGCAGCGTCATGGAATCGCTCCTCGTGTCCAATGCGTCGGTGTTCATTGTGACGCCCAGAGGTTCATGGGAACGAAGCCGACGGCCCGCCCCTCGGGATCCAGCAGCCTGCCCATCAGCTTGACCGCGCGCAGGGCGACGGCCCGGTCGGCGATGCGCAGATGGGGCAGGGCGGTGGCCAGACGTACCTCCAGGGCTTGGGCGTCCACCAGGGACGATACCCAGACTGTGGCGATCAGATTCTGCGGCCCGGCAAGTCCCAGGCACTGCCGGATCTCGGGCAGCTACGCCAGCTCCCGCGCCGTCGAGTCCAGGTGCTCGGCCGCCACGGTCCCGAAGAACGTCACGGCGACCGGTGAGCCCGACAGCGAACGGGCCAGGTCGCGGCGGAGCACCAGCTTCCCGGACTCCAGCAGCCGGTTGAGCCGGCGGCTCGCGGTGTTCACCGAGATCCCAGCTGATCGGCGAGTTCACTCAGCGGAATACGCCCGTTCTCCCCGATCGCGGTGACCAGGTCGGCGTACTCGGGGAGTTCGTTCGAGCCGCCCGCCGCCGCCCGCCGGGACGCGGCCAGGACCTCCTGCTGCGAGCGGCTCAGGCTCGTCAGCCGCCAGGCGCTGCCCTCCGTATAACTGCGGGTGACCAGATGCGCCCGGGTCGCGATGATGCCGGGGATGGTGCCGAGCCGGTCCACGATGTACCGCGAGAGGGTGCCGAAGCTCGTGTCGGTCATCGGTGATCCGCATCCTGAGCCGTCGTGGGAAATTACGGCATTTGATGTGGGGCAGTGACAGGAATCGGCAATTCCTGGCCGCTTCTTGATCGGAGACCAGCACCGCCGTACCCCATCAGATCCAGCCACTTTCAGCGTCCGGAGGTGCGTCGTGCAGCAGCCTTTCCCCACTCTCACCGAGGCGGTCCACAGCCTGCGCTCGGGTGCCGTCGGCAGCCGGGAACTCGTCGAGGCGGCCCTGAGCGACGCCGACCGGCTCGACCCGCTGCCCGGTGTGTACGTGACCCGCTTCCCGGAGCAGGCGCTCGCGGCCGACGCCGCCGACGCCCGGCGCAGCGGCGCCCGGGGTCCACTGCACGGACTGCCGCTCGCCGTGAAGGACAACCTCGCCACCGTCGAGGGCCCGTCCACCGCACAGAGCCCCGTGCACGACCCCGGCTGGTGGCACGGACAGGACGCGCCCGCCGGTGCCCGGCTCCGCGGCGCCGGGGCGGTCGTCCTCGGCAAGACCACCATGGCCGAGTACGCCATCGGCCGGCCCGACCCCGCCCACACCTTCCTGTGCCCCGCAACCCGTGGGACCCGCGAGCGCTGGACCGGTGGGTCGAGCACCGGCAACGGCGCGGGGACCGCCGCGGGACTCTTCCTCGGCGCCCTCGGGAGCGACACCTCCGGAAGCGTCCGGCTCCCGGCCGCCCTGTGCGGCACCACCGGCCTGAAGACCACCTACGGCCTGCTGCCCGCCGAGGGCTGTGTACCGCGCAGCCCCTCGCAGGACGTCCTCGGCCCGATGGCCGTGAGCGCCCGCGACTGCGGCCTGCTGCTCGACGCGCTCACCGGACGGCCGAGGCCCGCGGCCCGCGGCCCCGGTCGCCGGGGTACGAGGTCTCCGCATCGGTGTCCCGTACGGTCTCGTCGAGGGGGCGGGCGTCACCGGGGAGTGCCGCACCGCCTTCCACCGCTCCTTGCGGGAACTGCGGGAACTCGGTGCGGAGATAAGGGAGTTCGACCTTCCCGAATTCGGCCCCCGGCTCGCCGTGAACGCCGTGACCATGCTCGCCGAGGCGTTCGCCGTGCACGGCGAACGCCTCGCCGCCCACTGGCAGGGACACGGGCGCGGATTCCGCAGGCTGGCCGCCGCCGGGGCCGTGCTCCCCGCACACCTCTACCTCCGCGCCCAGCGGACCCGCGAACAGCTCACAGCCCGCCTCCTCGCCCGCCTGGACTCACCCGGAGGCGTCGATGCGGTCGCCGCCCCCACCTGGCCCGCGCCCGCCCGCGCGTACGCGCACGAAGCGGCGCCCGGCGACGAGCTCAACCTCGCCGCGATCTGGAACCCCACCGGCTTCCCGGCCCTCGCGCTCCCCATGGGCGCGGACCCGGCCGGACTGTCGCTCTCCCTCCAACTGGCCGGCCGCCGCCACACGGAGAGCACCCTGCTCGCCGCGGGCGAGGCCTTCCAGTCCGTCACCACCTGGCATCTGCGACGGGCCGCGCCCGACCCCCGGCACCGGCCAGCACACCGACCCGGACCCGAAGAAGGCGGTGCCCTGGGCGTACGCGAAGAAGAGGCACTGGCAGGAGGCCGCCCGCACCCACATCCCGCACGCCGTCGAACGCGGTGTGCGGGTGGCCATGGGAAACGACTGCGGCATCGCCGAGCACGGCACCAACCTGCGGGAGCTCGGTCATCTCGTGGACTGCGGGATGACCCCCATGGGCGCTCTGCGCGCGGGCACGGGTGAAGCGGCCGAACTCCTCGGCCTCGCCCATGAGATCGGCACCCCGGAACCCGGCAAGCGCGCCGATGTCGTCATCGCCCGCGGCAACCCGCTGACCGACATCCACGCACTCGGCAGGCCCGAGAGCATCCTGCTCGTGATGCAGGACGGTGTCGCCTACGAGGACGTCGACGGGCTCGCGGCCTGATTCGTCGCCCGGCCGGTCGCTCCCGCCGGCCGGCCGGGCGCGGGGGAGCCGACTTCCTTGTAGTAGAAGGTGGTCGGCTTCAACACCCCCGCCGGGTCACCGGCGTACGCCGGAACCGTCCCGCACGCGGTCCAGCCCGCCGCGCGGTAGAGCCGCTCGGCGGGGCTCCCCGTCTCCGTGTCCAGGATCAGCAGCGTCACCCCGGAGCCGGCCGCCCACTCCTCGACGGCGGCCAGCAGCGACCGGCCGACCCCCCGGCCGCGTGCGGTCGGGCGGACCATCAGCTTGGCGACCTCCGCGCGGTGCCGCGCGTTCGGCAGCGGAGCCCGGACCAGACCGATGGTGCCGGCCACCCGCTCCCCGTCGCGGGCGATCCAGACGCCGAGGCCGCCCGCGTCGACCGCCGCGGCCCGCTCGCGCCACCAGGCGGCGGCGACCTCACGGTCCAGCGGGGCGAGGAAGCCCACCGACGACCCCTCCTCGACGGTCTCCACCAGGAGGGCGGCCAGCTCATCGGCGTACGTGACCAGTTCGGGGCCGGACACGGGGACGATCTCGGTCATGGGGCAGGGTCCTTTCACGGCAGGACGATCACGAGGGCGTAGCGGACCCGCTCCGGGCCCGGACAGTGGAAGTGCGAGGGGCCGCGCAGCCGGAAGCGCAGACTGTCACCGCGGCCCACGCGGTACGCGGTTCCGTCGACGGTGATCTCCACCGTCCCCTCCAGCACCCAGATGTGCTGCTCCACACCGGGCACGGGAGCGTTCTCGTACGCGAGGGAGGCACCGGCTTCGAGCGTGGACTCGATGACCTCGGCGCGCAGTCCGGCGTGCGGGGGCGAGACCGAGCGTCGGACGAACCCGGCCGCCTCGTCCCGCCACACCGGCTGCTGATCCACCGGCACGAACAGCACAGGCTCGGCCTCCACCTCCATCAGGAGCCGCGACATCGTCCGCCCGTACACCGTGCACAGGCGTCCCAGCAGGGTGGCGGTCGGGCTCAGCTCGCCCCGCTCCAGCCGGGAGAGCGTCGAACGGCTCACTGCGCTGCGCCGGGAGAGTTCGTCCAGCGACCAGCCCCGCTCGCCGCGCAGCTCGCCCAGCCGCCGGGCGAGAGCGGCATCGATGGAACCGGGGTCCGCAGCCTCAGCGTCATCTCTCACTTGAGAGACGCTATCCCATATCAGGGATATCCCGAGGGGCTGCCTTACTTCTTCCTGTCGTCCCACGGGTGGCCGAGCCAGCCCTCGAAGGTCGGTACCAGCGCCACCAGTGCCGCACCGAGCCGCCAGTCGCACCACGGCGCGTGCAGATGGAGTTCGTCCTTGTCCGAGCGGAACTCCAGCGGGGCCTCCTTGCCCGTGCGCCACACGATGCGCCGGGGCCCGCGGGCGACGTCGCCGTTGCCGCTGAGCAGGGCGAGCGTGGCGACGACCGCCTGGACGGGGAGCAGCAGCCACCAGACGTACCACCAGAAGATCCGGCCCTTGTAGCCGACCGCCGCCGGGCAGCCGGCCTGGGTCACCGTCCAGCGCGTGCGCAGCCCCTTGCCGGAGAGGGCCTTCTCGCGGACGAGCGTGCCGATCGGTTCGTCCTGCGCGCCGAGCACCTGATAGGTCCCCACGCCGTTGGCCACCGACACGGTGACCAGGGTGGCCAGCCGCTGCCGCCGGTCCGGATCGGCCCACAGGACGAAGGAGCGTGCCCCGTTCTTCCGGGCCGCGAGGTACTCCGGTATGCCGCCGGGCGGCAGCTCGCGCTCCGCATGGGCGACCGCCCGGGGCTCGCCCTGTCCCTCCTGGAGGTTGATGACGCGCCCCACCGGAGCGGGCGGACCGTCCGTTCCCGGCGCCCGGCCCGTCCTGTCCCAGGGGACGGGTTTCATGGTCAGTACGCCGCTCATACGCCCGCTCCTCGTTGTTCTGTCGCTGGGGACCGCAGCGTAGACCGGACGGTTTGAGAGGATCGCACCGTGAAGTCCGCCGAACCCTTCCCCGAACCGCTGCCCGAGCCCGCCAAAAACGCCGAGGCCGCCGGGACGGCGACGTCCGACGACCCTCCCGTACGCCGCCCCGTGCGCTGCCGGCTGTGCGGCCGCCCGCTCATCGGTGCCGGGTCACGGCGCAAGGCGCTCGGACCGTCCTGCGACGCCAAACTGCACCCCGCGCCGCCGGACATCCGCACCCGCCGTCACGAGGTCGACCAGGACCCGCTGCCCGGCATCTGAGCCGGTCCCGGCCCGAGACAAACCCCTACGCGTCCAGGCGCCGGAACAGCCCCTCCTGCACCACGGACACCAGCAGCCGGCCCTCACGGTCGTAGATCCGGCCGCGCGCCAGCCCCCGTCCGCCCGTCGCGATGGGCGACTCCTGGTCGTACAGGAACCACTCGTCCGCCCGGAACGGCCGGTGGAACCACATGGCATGGTCCAGCGACGCCATGTCGAAACCGCGCGGGCCCCACAGCGGTTCCACCGGAATGCGGACCGCGTCGAGCAGCGTCATGTCACTCGCGTACGTCAGCGCGCAGGTGTGCACCAGCGGGTCGTCGCCCAGCGGTCCGACCGCGCGCATCCACACCGCGCTGCGCGGATCCGCGTCCTTGATCTCCTCCCGCGTCCAGCGCAGCCGGTCGACGTAGCGGATGTCGAAGGGCTGGCGCCGGGCCATCCGCTCCAGCGCCTCCGGGAGCGCGCCCAGATGCTCACGGACCTCGTCGGCGACAGTCGGCAGCTCGTCCGGGTCCGGCACCGTGCGGGCCGGCGGCAGCTGGTGCTCGAAGCCGCCCGCCTCGGGGCGGTGGAAGGACGCCGTCAGATTGAAGATCGTCCGCCCCTCCTGGACGGCCGTGACCCGGCGGGTGGTGAAGGACCGGCCGTCCCGCACCCGTTCCACCTCGTACACGATCGGCACTCCGGGGCGGCCCGGCCGCAGGAAGTAGGCGTGCAGCGAATGCACCGGCCGCTCCCCGTCGGTGGTCCGGCCTGCCGCCACCAGCGCCTGACCCGCGACCTGCCCGCCGAAGACCCGTTGCAGGGACTCCTGCGGACTGCGGCCGCGGAAGATGTTGACCTCGATCCGCTCCAGGTCGAGAAGGTCGACCAGGCGCTCCGCCGGGTTCGTCATGCCGTTCGTCTCCACTCCCGCGCGCGGTCCGCGGTGGCCGCCCGCCTCATCGGGTACGTGCTCACAGCTGGCCCACCGAGGTGACCCGGACGACCGCCCGGCCCTCCTCGTCGGAAGCCGCCAGATCGACCTCCGCCCTGATGCCCCAGTCGTGGTCCCCGTTCGGATCGGCGAAGGCCTGCCAGACCCGCCACAGACCGTGCTCCGCATCCTCCTCGATCTTCAGCAGCTTCGGCCCGCGCGCGTCGGGGCCGGTGCCGAGGTCCTCGTACTCGCCCCAGTAGCCGTCCATCGCCTCGCCCCAGGCGTCCTCGTCCCAGCCGGACTCGCCGTCCAGCTCGCCCAGGTCGCGGACCCGGTCCAGAGCGGCCAGCTCCACCCGGCGGAACATCGCGTTGCGCACCAGCACCCGGAAGGCGCGGGCATTGGCGGTGACCGGTTTGACCTCGTCGGCCCGCTCCTGCGCCTGCTCGGCCGTCTCCACCTCGGGGTTGGCGAGCTGCTCCCACTCGTCCAGCAGACTGGAGTCCACCTGACGGACCATCTCGCCGAGCCAGGAGATCAGATCCTCCAGGTCCTCGGACTTCAGATCGTCGGGGATCGTGTGCTCAAGGGCCTTGTACGCGCTCGCCAGATACCGCAGCACAATGCCCTCGGTGCGGGCCAGCTCGTAGTGCGAGGTGAACTCGGTGAACGTCATGGCCCGTTCGTACATGTCCCGGATCACCGACTTCGGCGACACCGGGTGGTCGCCGACCCACGGGTGGCTCGTGCGGTACACGTCGTAGGCGTGCCACAGCAGTTCGCTCAGCGGCTTGGGGTACGTGACGTCCTGGAGCAGCTCCATCCGCTCCTCGTACTCGACACCGTCCGCCTTCATCTGCCCCACGGCCTCGCCGCGCGCCTTGTTCTGCTGGGCGGCGAGGATCTGCCGGGGATCGTCCAGCGTCGACTCGACGACGGAGACCATGTCCAGCGCGTACGAGGGCGACTCGACGTCCAGCAGGTCGAACGAGGCCAGGGCGAACGTGGACAGCGGCTGGTTCAGCGCGAAGTCCTGCTGAAGGTCGACGGTCAGCCGCACGATCCGGCCCTCGGCATCCGGCTTGTCCAGCTGCTCCACCACACCGCCGTCGAGCAGCGAGCGGTAGATGGCGATGGCCCGGCGGATGTGCCGCAGCTGCGCCCTGCGCGGCTCGTGGTTGTCCTCCAGCAGATGCCGCATCGCGTCGAAGGCGTTGCCGGGGCGCGCGATCACCGCGAGCAGCATGGTGTGGGTGACCCGGAAGCGGGAGTTCAGCGGCTCCGGATCCGACTGGATGAGCTTGTCGAACGTGGTCTCCGACCAGGCGACGAAGCCCTCGGGAGCCTTCTTGCGGACGACCTTGCGCTTCTTCTTCGGGTCGTCGCCCGCCTTCTTGACGGCCTTCTCGTTCTCGATGACGTGCTCGGGCGCCTGTGCGACGACGAAGCCCGCCGTGTCGAAGCCCGCCCGCCCCGCGCGGCCCGCGATCTGGTGGAACTCCCGCGCGCGCAGCGTACGGACCCGGGTGCCGTCGTACTTGGTGAGCGCGGTGAACAGCACCGTGCGGATCGGTACGTTGACACCGACGCCGAGGGTGTCGGTGCCGCAGATCACCTTCAGCAGGCCCGCCTGGGCGAGCTTCTCCACCAGGCGCCGGTACTTCGGCAGCATGCCCGCGTGGTGCACACCGATCCCGTGGCGCACGTACCGGGAGAGGTTCTGGCCGAACTTGGTGGTGAAGCGGAAGCTGCCGATCAGATCGGCGATCTTCTCCTTATCCTCCTTCGTGCACATGTTGATGCTCATCAGCGACTGCGCCCGCTCGACGGCCGCCGCCTGCGTGAAGTGCACGATGTAGACGGGGGACTGCCGGGTGTCCAGCAGTTCGGTCAGCGTCTCGGTGATCGGGGTGAGCCGGTACTCGTAGCTGAGCGGGACCGGCCGGGTCGCGGAGCGCACCACGGAGGTGGGACGGCCGGTGCGCCGGGTCAGATCCTCCTCGAACATCGCGACGTCGCCGAGCGTCGCCGACATCAGGATGAACTGTGCCTGCGGCAGTTCCAGGATCGGAATCTGCCAGGCCCAGCCGCGGTCCTGCTCCGCGTAGAAGTGGAACTCGTCCATCACGACCTGGCCGATGTCGGCGTGCCTGCCGTCGCGCAGCGCGATGGAGGCCAGCACCTCGGCCGTGCAGCAGATGACCGGGGCGTCGGCGTTGACCGAGGCGTCGCCGGTGAGCATTCCGACGTTCTCGGTACCGAAGAGCTTGCACAGGTCGAAGAACTTCTCCGAGACCAGCGCCTTGATCGGGGCGGTGTAGAAGGTGACCTTGTCCTGGGCCAGCGCCGTGAAGTGCGCACCCGCCGCGACCAGGCTCTTCCCGGAGCCGGTGGGGGTGGACAGGATCACGTTCGCCCCGGAGACCACCTCGATCAGCGCCTCCTCCTGAGCGGGATAGAGGGTAATGCCCTGGGTCTCCGTCCATGACGAGAAGGCCTCGAAGAGGGCGTCGGGGTCGTCGGTCGGGGGCAGCTGATCGATGAGGGTCACGCCCCCATCTTGCCTGTCTTCCACCCCGATGAGGGAACCGGAGGACAGCACGAAGATCACGGACGATACGCTTCCCACTCAACTCGGCCGCGCCGCAACGGCGATGGCCGCACCACCGTACTGGGGGCGGGAACGACCATGATGGGACCGGCACACTCTCTGTCAGGGGCAGCGGCCTGGCTGGGGGTGGGCGCGGCGGCGGCCGCCGCGGGCCACACGATGCCCTGGCCCGTCCTGGTCGTCGGGGCGCTGATCTGCGCGGGCGCCGCGCTCGCCCCCGACCTCGACCACAAGTCCGCGACCATCTCGCGCGCCTTCGGCCCCGTCTCGCGCGGCCTCTGCGAAATAGTCGACAAGCTCTCGCACGCGGTCTACAAGGCGACCAGGGGCCCCGGCGACCCCCGCAGGAACGGCGGCCACCGGACGCTGACCCACACCTGGCTGTGGGCGGTCCTGATCGGCGGCGGGGCCTCGGTCGCCGCGATCACCGGCGGCCGCTGGGCGGTCCTGGCGATCCTCTTCGTCCACCTGGTGCTCGCGGTCGAGGGCCTGCTGTGGCGGGCCGCCCGGATGTCCAGCGACGTCCTGGTGTGGCTGCTCGGCGCCACCAG
This sequence comes from Streptomyces sp. TSRI0281, assembly GCF_001905125.1. Lineage (GTDB taxonomy): Bacteria > Actinomycetota > Actinomycetes > Streptomycetales > Streptomycetaceae > Streptomyces. Next base: position 1,303,173 of record NZ_LWLE01000001.1, read on the forward strand.
CGCCTGGATCCTGGCGGGCGTCCTGGACAAGCCGGGCAACGGCTCCGACTGGCTGTTCGACGCCCCGGGCCAGGAGTACCTGTGGCTCGGACTGCCCATCGTGCTGGGCGCCCTCGTCCATGACATCGGCGACTCGCTCACCGTCTCGGGCTGCCCGATCCTGTGGCCGATCCCGCTGGGGCGCAAGCGCTGGTACCCGATCGGACCGCCGAAGGCCCTGCGCTTCCGGGCGGGCAGCTGGGTGGAGCTGAAGGTGCTGATGCCCGTGTTCATGGTGCTCGGGGGAGTGGGCGGGGCAGCCGCCCTCAACTTCATCTGACGGGCGCGTACGGGGGCGGGGTGGCCCCGGTACGACGGGTGGCGTACGGGGCACGGCCCTGGGACGACGGTGGCGTACGGGGGCAGGGCCCTGGGATGGCCGTGGCGTACAGGGGCAGGGCCCGGACCGGGTCCGCTATGTGCCGCCCCCCGGATTTCTGCGGGGGCGGTGTGTCCGGCGGCGTAGCACGATGAACCCATGCTGCTCGCCCGGCTCGCCCACGTGTCCCTCCAGGTCGCCGCCATGTCCGCGCGGAACCGGAAGGTGGCCCTGCTGGCCGAGCTGTTCCGGGACGCCGGGCCGGACGACGTACCGATCGTGATTCCGTACCTCGCGGGCCGCCTGCCGCAGGGACGGCTGGGCATCGGGTGGCGCACACTGGGCGACCCGGTGCCGCCCGCCGCCGCTCCCACCCTCACCGTGACCGGGGTTGACTCCGAGCTCACCGCGCTCGGCGCCCTGTCCGGCACGGGGTCCCGGGCCGTCCGCCGCGAGCGTCTGCGCGCCCTGCTCGGCGCGGCCACCGCCGACGAACAGCACTTCCTGCGGGCACTGCTCACCGGCGAGGTACGCCAGGGCGCGCTCGACGCCGTCGCCGTCGACGCCCTGGCGCGGGCCGCCGAAGCGCCGCCCGCCGAGGTGCGGCGCGCCGTGATGCTCGCCGGGTCGCTCCAGTACGTGGCGCGGGCCCTGCTGGCGGACGGGCCGGACGCGCTCGGCACCTTCCGGCTCACCGTGGGCCGCCCGGTCCAGCCGATGCTGGCGCACACCGCACGCTCGGTCACCGAGGCGGTCGAGCGGCTCGGGCCGTGCGCCGTGGAGGAGAAGCTCGACGGCATCCGGGTGCAGGTGCACCGGGACGGTTCCCGCGTACGCGCCTACACACGCACCCTCGACGACATCACCGAGCGGCTGCCCGACGTGGTCACCGCCGTGGCCGGATTCCCGGGGGACCGGTTCATCCTCGACGGCGAGGTGATCGCGCTCGGGGACGACGGGAGGCCGCGCCCGTTCCAGGAGACCGCCGCCCGGGTGGGCTCCCGGCGTGACGTTCCCGGCGCGGCGGCGCACGTCCCGGTCGTCCCCGTCTTCTTCGACGCGCTGTCCGTCGACGGCGAGGCACTCCTGGACCTGCCCTTCACCGCCCGGCACGCGGCGCTGGCCCGGCTGGTCCCCGAGACGCTGCGGGTACGGCGCACGCTGGTACCCGACCCGGACGACGGGGCCGCCCTCCTGGCCGCCGATACCTTCCTGGCCGACACGCTGGAACGCGGCCACGAGGGCGTCGTCGTCAAGGGCCTCGGCGCGCCCTACAGCGCCGGCCGGCGCGGCGCCTCGTGGCTGAAGGTGAAGCCGGTGCACACCCTGGACCTGGTGGTGCTGGCCGCCGAATGGGGACACGGCAGGCGTACCGGCAAGCTGTCCAACCTGCACCTGGGGGCTCGGCTGCCGGACGGCTCGTACGCCATGCTCGGCAAGACCTTCAAGGGACTCACCGACACGATGCTCAGCCGGCAGACCGAGCGGCTGGGCGAGCTGGCCACCGGAGACGACGGATTCGTGGTGACCGTGCGCCCGGAACTGGTCGTGGAGATCGCCTACGACGGACTCCAGCGCTCCACCCGCTATCCGGCCGGGGTGACCCTGCGCTTCGCACGGGTGCTGCGCTACCGCGAGGACAAGCGGCCGCAGGAGGCGGACACCCTGGAAACGGTCCTCTCCCGGCAGAGCTGACACAGGGCCGCGTTCCGCGGCGCGGAGGAACGCGGCCTTGGCGCAGAGGGGGGGCGGACCGGCCGTCAGTGGCGGATCACCGCCGACTCGGTGTACTCCTTGATCTGCTCCGGCGTCAGATAGGAGTCCGTGTACTCGAAGTCCCGCAGCGTGGCCGGCTTGCGGGACTGGAATCCGGTCCGTACGAAGTCGTCACCGGCGACCGCGTTGAGCATCCAGTTCGTCAGGACCCGGGTCTTGGCCACATTCGTCCGCAGCGCCGACCAGTGGTAGCCGCGCGCCACCGCCTGCGCCGGCAGCCCCTTCAGCTCGATGCCGAGCGGCTTGGACACCGCGTCCGTGCCACCGAGGTCCACGACCAGACCGAGATCCTTGTGGACGTAGTTCCGCAACGGGCGGCCACGCAACGACGCGATGAGGTTGTCCGCCAGCAGGCGGCCCTGGCGCATGGCGTGCTGGGCAGTCGGCGGGCAGATCGCGCCGTCGCCCTTGGCCAGGTCCGGCACCGCCGCGGCGTCACCGAGCGAGAACACCCCGTCCGAGCAGGGCAGCTTCAGCTCGGGTGTCACGGCGAGCCGGCCGCGTACCGTCTCCGCACCGAGCGTGGCGATCAGCGGGCTGGCCGCGACTCCGGCCGTCCAGATCAGCGTGCGGCAGGGCAGCACCCGGCCGTCGGTGAACGTCACCTGTTCCGGTCCGGCTTCGGCGATCGAGACCCCCAGCGACACTTCGATACCGCGCTTGCGCAGCACCTCCAGAGCGCTCAGCCCCAGCTTGTCGCCGAGCTCCGGCATGAGCTTGGGAGCGATGTCGATCAGATGCCACTTGATCAGCTTCGGATCCAGCCGCGGGTAGCGCTTGACGGCGCTCGTGGTGAGCCGCTGCAGACAGGCCGCGGTCTCCGTGCCCGCGTAGCCTCCGCCGACCACGACGAACCGCAGCCGGGAGGCCCGCTCCTCCTCGTCCTGACTGGCATCCGCCAGATCGAGCTGGGCGATGACATGGTCGCGGATATAGGCGGCCTCGGCGAGCGTCTTCATACCCCGGGCGTTGTCCAGGAGACCGGGGATGTCGAACGTCCGGGTGACGCTGCCCGCAGCGAGCACGATGTAGTCGTACGGCTCGTTCACGATCTCGTCGGTGATCTTGCGGATCACACAGACCTTCGCCGCGGTGTCCACACCGATGGCCCCGCCGGGGACGATCCGGGTGCGGTGCCGACTGCTGCGCCGCAGCGAGACGGCGACCGATTGCGGAGTGAGCACCCCGGCGGCGACCTGGGGCAGCAGCGGCAGATACAGCTGATAGGAGAACGGGGTGACGAGCGTGATCTCGGCTTCCCCGGGGGCCAGCCGGCGCTCCAGACGGCGTACGCATTCGATACCGGCGAAGCCGGCGCCGACAACGAGAATCCTGGGTGGTGCCACGGTGTGCGTCCCTTCTCGGGCTTACGCGGTCCTGAGCTCGCCTGCCCCGTATTCCGGGCCGGTCACCTCATCCTCACCGGGCACCGCCGAATTCGCCTCCCGGCGCCGGGCAGCCCCGGGGCGGTGGCCGCGGCCGATCCGCCCCAGGGCCGGACCCGCGTGGCTCAGCCGTGCCAGGAGCGCCACAGCGCCGCGTACGCACCGTCCGCCGCCACCAGGTCGTCATGGCTGCCCAGCTCACTGATCCGCCCGTTCTCCACTACCGCGATCACATCCGCGTCGTGCGCGGTGTGCAGCCGGTGCGCGATCGCCACGACCGTACGCCCGTCCAGCACCCGGGCCAGCGAACGTTCCAGATGACGGGCCGCCCTCGGGTCCAGGAGCGAGGTCGCCTCGTCCAGCACGAGCGTGTGCGGATCCGCGAGCACCAGCCGGGCCAGTGCGATCTGCTGAGCCTGCGCCGGGGTGAGCGCCAGACCGCCCGAACCGACCTCCGTGTCCAGACCCTTCTCCAGCGCCTTCGCCCACCCGTCCGCGTCGACCGCGGCCAACGAGGCCCACAGCTCCGCGTCGCCCGCGCCGTCCCGGGCGAGCAGCAGGTTGTCGCGGAGCGAGCCGACGAAGACATGGTGCTCCTGGTTGACCAGGGCCACGTGCTCACGCACCCGCTCCGCCGTCATCCGGGACAGCTCGGCACCGCCGAGTGTCACCTCACCGGTCCTCGGCGCGTAGATCCCCGCCAGCAGCCGCCCGAGCGTGGACTTGCCCGCACCCGAAGGGCCCACCAGAGCGAGGCGGGTGCCCGGGGCGACGTCGAGCGTCACCTTGTGGAGCACGTCGACCCCGGTCCGGTACCCGAAGTGCACCTCGTCGGCCCGTACCTCACGGCCGTCGGGCCCGACCCCGGCGTCGCCCGCGTCCGGCTCGATCTCCCGCACGCCGACCAGCCGGGCCAGCGACACCTGGGCCACCTGGAGCTCGTCGTACCAGCGCAGGATCAGCCCGATCGGGTCGACCATCATCTGGGCCAGCAGTGCCCCCGTCGTCAGCTGCCCGACGGTGATCCAGCCCTCGATGACGAACCAGCCGCCGAGCATCAGCACGGCACCGAGGATCGTCACGTACGTGGCGTTGATGACGGGGAACAGCACCGAGCGCAGGAACAGGGTGTACCGCTCCCAGGCCGTCCACTCCTTGATCCGCCGGTCCGAGAGGGCCACCCGCCGGGCCCCCAGCCGGTGCGCCTCCACGGTCCGCCCGGCATCCACGGTCTCGGCGAGCATCGCGGCGACCGCCGCGTATCCGGCGGCCTCCGAGCGGTACGCGGACGGGGCACGCCGGAAGTACCAGCGGCAGCCCACGATGAGCACCGGCAGGGAGACCAGCACGGCCAGCGCCAGCGGCGGAGCGGTCACGGTCAGCGCGCCGAGCAGCAGCCCGGCCCACACCACCCCGATCGCGAGCTGCGGCACGGCCTCGCGCATCGCGTTGGCCAGCCGGTCGATGTCCGTGGTGATGCGGGAGAGCAGATCACCCGTGCCGGCCCGCTCCAGGACACCCGGCGGCAGCCCGACCGACCGTACGAGGAAGTCCTCGCGCAGATCGGCCAGCATCTCCTCACCGAGCATCGCGCTGCGCAGCCGCATGGTCCGGGTGAACAGCGTCTGGACGACCAGCGCGAGCGCGAACACCGCGGCGGTGCGCTCCAGATGAAGGTCGGTCACCCCGTTCGACAAATCCTCGACCAGTCCGCCCAGCAGATATGGACCGACGATCGACGCGATCACCGCCACCGCGTTCACCGAGATGAGCACGGTGAACGGTGTGCGGTGGCGCCGCAGCAGGTCACGTACGTAGGCCCGTACGGTCGCCGGTGTACCGACCGGCAGGGTCGTCGCCGACTCCGGGGCGTCCGGGTCGTACGCCGGTGGTGCGACGCCGATCATGCCCTCTCCTCGATTTCCTCGATCGCGTTGATCGCTTCGATGCCGGCGATCCCCTCGGGTGCGGCCGGTGCCGCGACTTCGTCGTCGGTCTCGCGGGTGACGACCGCCCGGTAGTGCGGTTCGGTGCACAGCAGTTCGCGGTGGCTGCCGACGGCCACGACAGTGCCCCCGTGGATCAGGACCACCCGGTCGGCCAGGTCGAGCAGCAGCGGTGACGAGGCGAACGCGACCGTCGTGCGCCCCTGGCGCAGCCGCTTGATGCCCGCCGCGACCCTCGCCTCCGTGTGCGAGTCGACGGCGGACGTCGGCTCGTCCAGCACCAGCGCCTCCGGGTCCGTGACCAGGGAACGGGCCAGCGCGAGCCGCTGGCGCTGGCCACCGGAGAGCGACCGGCCCCGCTCGGTGATCCGGGTCCTCATCGGATCGCCGTCCGTGTCGAGCGACGCCTGGGCCAGCGCGTCCAGCACATCGCCGCACTGGGCCGCCTCCAGCGCGTCCTCGGCGGCCACCTGGCCGGACGAAGGAACGTCGAGCAGCTCCCGGAGCGTCCCGGAGAGCAGCACCGGGTCCTTGTCCTGCACCAGTACGGCGGCCCGCGCCGAGTCCAGCGGCAGTTCGTCCAGCGGTACGCCACCGAGCAGCACCGAAGGAGCCGTCGGGGCGGGCCCGTCCACCTCGTCGGTGTCCTCGGTCTGCGCGTGCCCGCCGAGCCGCTCGGCCAGCCGGCCCGCCTCGTCCGGATCGCCGCAGACCACGGCCGTGAGGAGACCCTGGGGGGCCATCAGCCCGGTGACGGGGTCGTACAGATCGCCCGACGGTGCCGTGCCGTCGATCGTGGCGGTCCGCGCGCTGCGGTGCAGCGACAGCACCCGTACCGCGCGCTGCGCGGAGGGCCGCGAGAAGGAGTACGCCATCGCGATCTCCTCGAAGTGCCGCAGCGGGAACAGCATCAGCGTCGCCGCGCTGTACACCGTGACCAGTTGGCCGATATCGATCTTCCCGTCCCGGGCCAGCGTCGCCCCGTACCAGACCAGTGAGATCAGCAGAACACCCGGCAGCAGGACCTGGATCGCCGAGATCAGCGCCCACATGCGGGCACTGCGCACGGCGGCCTTGCGGACCTCCTGGGAGGCACGCCGGTAGCGGCCGAGGAACAGCTCCTCGCCGCCGATGCCGCGCAGCACCCGCAGACCGGCGACCGTGTCGGAGGCCAGCTCGGTCGCCCTGCCCGCCTTCTCGCGCTGGAAGTCGGCGCGCCGGGTGGCGGGGGGGAGCAGGGGCAGTACGGCCAGTGCCAGTACGGGCATGGCGATCGCCACCAGGACGCCGAGGGAGGGCAGATAGAGGACGAGCCCGACGCAGATCAGCACCAGGGCGGTGGCGGCCGAGGCGAACCGGGAGAGCGCTTCGACGAACCAGCCGATCTTCTCCACGTCGCCGGTGGAGACGGCGACGACCTCGCCCGCGGCGACCCGCCGGGTCAGCGCGGAGCCGAGTTCGGCGGTCTTGCGGGCCAGCAGTTGCTGGACCCGGGCGGCCGCGGTGATCCAGTTGGTGACCGCGGTCCGGTGGAGCATGGTGTCGCCGACCGCGATGAGTACGCCGAGAACCACGATCAGCCCGCCGGACAGCGCGAGCCGCCCGCCGGAACGGTCGATGACGGCTTGGACGGTGACACCCACGGCGAGCGGGAGTCCGGCGATCGCCAGCTGGTGAAGCAGCCCCCAGGAGAGGGCCTTCAGCTGCCCGGCGAGCTGATTGCGCCCGAGCCAGAACAGGAAACGTGGGCCTGATCGGACATCGGGATCGCCGGGATCTGAGTACGGAAGATCGCGAATCTGCATGACGTCCCAGGGCTCGGAAGGGCGGAGACCAGTGGTGGATCTCGATGTGCGGGTGGGGGACCAAACCGTGCAAGGTTCGCTTCCCGCCCCTGTCCGGGGCAACAGGTTTTCCGCGCGGTGGACTTCGGCCGTTCCCGCCGCGACGGTGGCAGTGACACGCGTGCAGTGACAGCAGTGACAGCAGTGCAGTGAGAGCAGCGACGGCAGTGACAGCAGTGCAGTGAGAGCAGCGACAGCAGTGATGGTGGCAGTGACGGCCGTGGTGTCCTCGGCCAGGGGGAGCGGGGTCCGACCGGTCTCCGCCCCGGCAGGCGGGGGTGCGACCATGGGCGGATGCCGAGGCAACGTGCAGTGCGCATAGCGGTCGCCGCAGGAGTCTGCGGCGCGCTGTTGATCCCCCTGACCTCCTGCGGTGCGCCGCAGGGCGGCACGGGGCACCGCGATACCGGCCACGGGAAGGCGCGGGCCACGGCTCCCGAGCGCGTACCGGGCGTCGGTGACCGGCTGCGGTCGAAGATTCCGAAGGCGTCTCGCCAGGTGGTGGCGGTGTACGGCGCGGGCAAGGACTCCCCGGACGCCACTGTCGTGCTCTACACGAAGGACGGCGCCGGCTGGGAGACATCGGGCCGATGGGCCGCCCACAACGGCAAGAAGGGCTGGACCACCGACCACCGCGAGAACGACAAGCGCAGCCCGGTCGGTGTCTTCACGCTCAGCGACGCGGGCGGGGTCCTGCCGGATCCGGGCGCCCTCCTGCCGTACGCGGAGTCGGCCTCCTTCCAGGCGCCCCACTACTGGTCCAAGAGCCACTGGCACGACTTCGACTACGTCATCGCCATCGACTACAACCGTCTCAAGGGCACCCCGCCCAACGAGCCGACGCGCCCGCGGGGACAGACGAAGGGTGGCAGTATCTGGCTGCACATGGACCACGGCAGCGGCACATCGGCGTGTGTGAGCGTGCCGAAGTCCGCCATGCGGGTGCTGCTGCGGACCCTCGACCCGCGTCAGCATCCGGTCGTCGTCATGGGTGACCGGGCCACCCTCAAGGCCTGACCGTGCGGGTGGGGGTCCCGCGCGCGTCGGCGCGGAACCCCCGAGCCGTCACGCCTCCGGGTTCTCCGAGTCCATACCGGAACGGGCCTTCTTCCACTCACCGCGGGTGAAGTCCGGAATCTGCTGCGGGGCGCCCTTGGCCCTGATGGACAGATGACTGAGCGGTACGGGCGCCGTCCAGGTCGCCGCGTCGTACACATCGAAGTCGGGAACGAGCCCGAGCCTCATGCACTGCATCAGCCGGAACACCATCATGTAGTCCATACCGCCGTGGCCGCCGGGCGGATTGGCGTGCTCCTTCCACAGCCAGTGGTCCCATTCGGCGTACTTGGAGAAGTCCGCCCACTCGTCGTCGGTGTGGTCGGGCTCGATGTAGATACGGGCCGGGTAGTCCTCGAAGACGCCCTTCGTGCCGCCGAGGCTGTTGATGCGCGAGTACGGGTGCGGCGTCGACACGTCGTGCTCCAGCCGGATGACCCGGCCCTTGGCGGTCTGGACGAGACTGATCGTCCGGTCGCTCTCGATATAGGTCTCCTTCCAGCTGGGGTCACCGGCCGGCATGTGCTCCTTGCGGTACGCGGCAAGGCCGAGCGCGGGCGAACCGACGCTGGTGATGCTCACGGCGCGGTCCCCGCGGTTGATGTCCATGTAGTTGGAGACCGGCCCGAACCCGTGGTTGGGGTACAGGTCGCCCCGCAGCCTGGTGTGCCAGAGCCGGCGCCAGGGCCCCTCGTAGTAGTCGGGGTCGAACATCAGGCCGCGCAGATCGTGGTTGTACGCGCCCGCGCCGTGCAGCAGATCGCCGAAGAGACCGGCGTGCGCCATGCGCAGGACGCGCATCTCGTTCTGGCCGTAACAGCAGTTCTCCAACTGCATGCAGTGTCGCCGGGTGCGCTCGGAGAGGTCGACCAACTCCCAGAGCTGGTCGAGCTGCAGCGCGATCGGACACTCCACACCGACATGCTTGCCGTTGAGCATGGCGGTCTTCGCCATCTCGAAGTGGAAGTCCCAGGGCGTCGCCACATAGACGAAGTCGATGTCCCCGCGCTTGCAGAGGTTCGCGTAGTCGTCCTCGCCGTTGGTGTAGACGGCCGGCGCCGGCTGACCGGCGGCGATGACCTTGGCGGACGCACTCTCGGCCTTGGTCTTGACCGGGTCACAGACGGCCACGACCCGCACTCCGGGGACGGCGAGGAAGAGATCGATCATGCTGCCGCCGCGGTTGCCGAGGCCCACGATGCCGACCCGGACGGTGGAACGTCCCTCGAAGGGTACGGAGACCATGGTGCGGCCCTTGCGCGCGGGTACGGCAGCGGCCTCCGGGCTCCGGGACCCGGTGGCGGGCGCGGCGGACGCGGTCCCGCCGCCCGGACCGCCGAGGCCGAGCCCGGCACCGGCCACTCCCGCCGTGGTCCAGAGCACCGAACGGCGGCTCGGTGAGCCACCGTTCGCCTCCTGCGGATCGTTCTCGTGCTGTGCGTCGTCGTTCATCGAGCCTCCAGGTGGGGTGGGGGTTCTGACGGTGCGCGTGCGGATCCGGAACCCCGGCTGTGCGACGGGGCCCGAACCTCGGTAAGGACCCTGGACGGTGAGGCTGGTGATGCGCAAGAGATGCAATTGGACTCTCGCGCCGAAACCATGGACTTTCGTCCCGGCGGCGGGCCGTCACGTCGTACGGGATGCGTGCGCGCAGCATGAACGCCGGTGCGCCGCAGAGCGGGGCGCACCGGCGTGAGGGCACGGGCGTGCGGAGGGCACGGGCGTGCGGAGGGCACGGGCGTGCGGAGTGTGCCGGTGTACGGAGTTGCCGGTGTACGGGGGCGGGCGTGCTCCGGCGTGAGGGCACGGGCGTGCGGGGTGTGCCGGTGTGAGGCAGTGGGTGCGGGCGCGCGTTACGTCACCCGATGCCGGGACCCACCACGGTCATCCGGCCGGCCTCGGCTTCACCCGCCCGCACCCGGCGGCCGTCGATCGCTCAGTCGGACGGCCGGGTGGCCCGTTCCAGCTCCATCAGCACCGAGTAGTACTCGCGGCCCGTCGCCCGGTCCATCCCGATCTCGCACATCCGGTTCGCCGACAGATAGGCGTCGTACTCCCGGCTGTTGACCTCGGCGGCCTCCTTCGCGGTCGCCGAATCCGTCAACTCCTTGTGCAGCATGCCTCGGTCGCCCGCGAAGGCGCAGCATCCGGCATCGTCCGGAATGACCACCTCGTCCGCGCATGCCTCGGCCAGTGTGCGCAACTGCTCGACGTCGCCCAGGTGTTCCATCGAACACGTCGGATGGAGGACCGCCGAACCGGCCTTTCGCAGCACCGTCAACTCCGGCAGCAGTTCATCGGCGGCCCAGACCAGGGAGTCGACGACCGTCAGCTCCCGGTGCAACTCCCGGTTGTCCTCGGTGAGATACGGCACCACCTCATGGGCGATACCGAGCGTGCACGACGAGGCGTCGACGACCAGTGGCAGCTTTCCGCCCGCCGTCCAGCCCCACGCCGCCTCCACGATGCGGTTGGCCATCACGGCGTTGCCCGCGTCGTACCCCTTGGAGTGCCAGATCGTCGCGCAACAGGTCCCCGCGACGTCCTCCGGGATCCACACCGGCTTTCCGGCGCGGGCGGACACGGCCACGACGGCTTCGGGCAGCGAGGGCTCCCGGTGCCGGTCGGGGCCCGCGAAGATGCGGTTCACGCACGCCGGGTAGTACACGGCGCTCGCACCGACCCGCGCCGTACGGGGCAGCTTCCGGGCGGCGGCACCGGGGATCTCCGGCAGCCACTCCGGTACGAGATCGGGGCGCACGGCCTTGCGGGCCAGCCCGGTCACGGACTCCAGCAGCCGGTCACCGATCTTGTCGGCCGCCGCGACCGCGAGCCGTGCCGAGACCTCGACGGACTTGAAGTTCTTCGCGGTGAGGGCGGCGACGCGCTCCTCGCGCGGCGAGTGCCGACGGTGGCGGAAGTCCTTCATCATCGCGCCGGTGTCGATGCCGACCGGGCACGCCAGCTTGCAGGTGGAGTCGCCGGCGCAGGTGTCCACGGCGTCGTACCCGTACGAGTCGAGCAGCGCGGTCTCCACCGGGGAGCTGTCCGGTTGCCGCATCATCTCCCGGCGCAGCACGATCCGCTGGCGCGGTGTGGTGGTCAGATCCTGGCTGGGGCAGGTGGGTTCGCAGAAGCCGCACTCGATGCACGGGTCGGCGACCGCCTCCACCTTCGGGATCGTCTTCAGGCCACGCAGATGGGCCCGGGGGTCGCGGTCGAGGACGATGCGGGGAGCCAGGACCCCGTCGGGGTCGATGATCTGCTTCGTGCGCCACATCAGCTCCGTCGCCTTCGGCCCCCACTCCAGTTCCAGGAAGGGGGCGATATTGCGGCCGGTGGCGTGTTCCGCCTTCAGCGACCCGTCGAAACGCTCCACGACGAGGGTGCAGAAGTCCTCCATGAACGCGGCGTACCGCTCGACGTCGGAGGGCTGCGCGGCGTCGAAGGCGAGCAGGAAGTGCAGGTTGCCGTGGGCCGCGTGGCCCGCCACGGCGGCGTCGAAGCCGTGCTCCGCCTGGAGCCCGAGCAGGGCCTCGCAGGCGTCGGCGAGCCGGGACGGCGGGACCGCGAAGTCCTCCGTGATCAGAGTCGTACCCGAGGGGCGGGAGCCGCCGACCGCGGTGACGAAGGCTTTGCGGGCCTTCCAGTAGCCGGAGATGGCCTTGGTGTCCCGGGTGAACTCATTGGTGACGGAGGCGGCCGGTGCGACCAGGTCGAGACCCGCGACGACCGCGTCCGCCGCCCGCTCGTACTCCTCCTGACCGGCTTCGTCGGGGGCACGGAACTCCACCAGCAGCGCCGCGGTCTCCTTCGGCAGTGCCGCCCAGTCCGCGGGAACGCCCTGGACACTGACCGAGGCGCGCAGCGTATTGCCGTCCATCAGCTCCACCGCGATGGCGCCCGCCTCGTTGAAGCGCGGAACGGCTGCCGCGGCGGCGGTCAGGGACGGGAAGAAGAGCAGTGCCGAGGAGATCCTGCGGTCCAGCGGAAGGGTGTCGAAGACCACCTCGGAGATGAAGCCGAACGTGCCCTCGGATCCGACCATCAGCCCGCGCAGGATCTCCACGGGCGTCGAGCCGTCGAGGAACGCGTCGAGGCGGTAGCCATTGGTGTTCTTGATCTCGTACTTGGCGCGGATCCGGGCGGTGAGCGCGTCGTCCGCCTCGATCTCCGCCTTGAGCGCCAGCAGCCCTGCGCACAGGTCCGGCTCGGCGTGCGCCAGCGTCGCGTCGGCCTCGGGATCGGCCGTGTCGACGACCGTGCCGCTCGGCAGGACGAAGGTGAGCGAGGAGACGGTGCGGTACGAATTGCGGGTCGTCCCGGCCGTCATTCCGGAGGCGTTGTTGGCGACGACACCGCCGACGGTGCAGGCGATGGCGCTCGCGGGGTCGGGGCCGAGCAGGCGCCCGTGCCGGGCCAGCGTGGCATTGGCCCGCATCACGGTGGTCCCCGGCCGGATCCGGGCCCGCGCCCCGTCGTCCAGGACCTCGATCCCCGTCCAGTGATGCCGTACGTCGACGAGGATGTCCTCGCCCTGCGCCTGCCCGTTCAGGCTGGTGCCCGCCGCCCGGAAGACGACGTCGCGGCTCCTGCCGTGCGCGTACGACAGGATCGCCGAGATGTCGTCGATGTCCTCGGGGACGACGACGACCTGGGGAAGGAACCGGTAGGGGCTGGCGTCGGAGGCGTACCGCACGAGGTCGGAGACCTTCCACAGCACCTTGTCGGCCCCGAGCAGTGCGGTCAGATCGGAGCGCAGTGGCTCCGGGGTGCCCTGCGCGTTCCGGTCGGGCACCCGGTCGGGCGAGGGCTCACGCACCGTACCGGGACGAAGGGATTCCGGGTTCGGCTCCAGCAACGGCATGTCAGGGTCCCCTCAAGCGGCTTGGCGCGGTGCCCCGCGCCCGTTCGGTTTCAGCATGTCAGCAATGCCTTTCCGGCATTCCGTCGACCAGGGCGGACAGCAGTCCGCCGAGCACTTCGCGCTGATCGGCGGTCAGTGGAGCCAGGATCTCCTCTGCGGCGGCCCGGCGCGCGCTGCGCAGGGACCGGAGCGTGGCGTGCCCCTCATCGGTGATCTCGATGCGTACCACCCGGCGGCTGTCCGGATCCGGGGCCCGCCGTACCCGGCCGCTCGCCTCCAGGGCGTCGACCACGGTGGTCACGGCGCGCGGCACGACGTCCAGGCGCTGGGCGAGATCCGCCATCCGGGGTGCGGCGTCGTACTGCGCGACGGTGCGCAGCAGCCGGAACTGCGCGGGCGTGATGCCGATCGGCTCCAGCTGGCGGCTCTGGATGCGGTGGAGCCTGCGCGTCAGCCGCAGCAGTTGCTCGGCCAGCAGGCCGTCGGAGTCGGGGGAGTCCATGAGGGAACAATAACAGGACTTTGTTCATTGTGAGTATAGGTAACAATGAGCTATGCTCTCAAAAGTTCGGCATGCTTCTCCGTGATCGCATGTCCGCCACCTCACGCCCGGCGAAGGAGCACATGAAACCCGACGAACCCACGTGGACACCCCCGCCCCGAGACGCCGCCCAGCCGCCCGCCGAGCTGCGCCGCATCTTCCGTCTCTTCCATCCGTACCGCGGCCGGCTCGCGCTGGTCGGGCTGCTGGTCGGCGCCTCGTCACTGGTATCGGTCGCCTCTCCGTTCCTGCTCCGCGAGATCCTCGACACCGCCATCCCGCAGGGGCGCACCGGCCTGCTCACGCTGCTCGCCCTCGGCATGATCCTCACCGCCGTGATGAACAGCGTCTTCGGCGTCCTGCAGACCCTGATATCGACCACGGTCGGCCAGCGGGTCATGCACGATCTGCGCACAGCCGTCTACACCCAGCTGCAGCGGATGCCGCTGGCCTTCTTCACCAGGACCCGCACGGGCGAGGTGCAGTCCCGCATCGCCAACGACATCGGCGGCATGCAGGCGACGGTCACCTCCACCGCGACGTCCCTGGTCTCCAACCTCACCGCGGTCATCGCCACCGTCGTCGCCATGCTCGCGCTCGACTGGCGGCTGACCGTCGTCTCCCTGCTCCTGCTGCCCCTGTTCGTCTGGATCAGCCGACGCGTCGGCCGGGAGCGCAAGAAGATCACCACGCAGCGTCAGAAGCAGATGGCCGCCATGGCCGCCACGGTCACCGAATCGCTCTCGGTCAGCGGCATCCTGCTCGGCCGCACCATGGGCCGCTCGGACTCCCTCACCAAGGGATTCGCCGAGGAGTCCGAGCGGCTGGTCGACCTCGAAGTGCGCTCCAACATGGCCGGGCGGTGGCGGATGTCGACGATCGGCATCGTCATGGCCGCGATGCCCGCCGTCATCTACTGGGCCGCGGGTCTCACCCTCCAGTCCGGCGGCACGGCGGTGTCCATCGGCACGCTGGTCGCGTTCGTCTCGCTCCAGCAGGGCCTGTTCCGTCCGGTCGTGAGTCTGCTCTCCACCGGCGTGCAGATGCAGACCTCCCTCGCGCTCTTCCAGCGGATCTTCGAGTATCTCGACCTGGACGTGGACATCACCGAGCCCGAGAAGCCCGTACGGCTGGAGAAGATCCGGGGCGAGATCGCCTTCGAGGACGTCGACTTCAGCTATGACGAGAAGAGCGGCCCGACGCTCACCGGAATCGATGTGGCCGTACCGGCGGGCGGCAGCCTGGCCGTCGTCGGACCCACCGGCTCCGGCAAGTCCACCCTCAGCTATCTGGTGCCGCGCCTGTACGACGTCACCGGAGGCCGGGTCACGCTCGACGGGATCGACGTGCGGGACCTGGACTTCGACACCCTCGCGCGGGCCGTCGGCGTGGTCTCGCAGGAGACCTATCTCTTCCATGCCTCGGTCGCCGACAACCTGCGCTTCGCCAAGCCGGACGCCACCGGCCAGGAGATGGAGGACGCGGCCCGTGCCGCGCAGATCCACGACCACATCGTGTCCCTGCCCGATGGGTACGACACGTTGGTCGGGGAGCGCGGCTACCGCTTCTCGGGCGGCGAGAAGCAGCGGCTGGCCATTGCCCGCACGATCCTCCGGGACCCGCCGGTGCTGATCCTCGACGAGGCGACGAGCGCCCTCGACACCCGTACGGAACATGCCGTGCAGCAGGCGATCGACGCCCTCTCCGCGGGGCGCACGACGATCACCATCGCCCACCGGCTCTCCACGGTCCGCGACGCGGACCAGATCGTCGTCCTGGACGGCGGACGCGCGGCCGAGCGCGGCACGCACGAGGACCTGCTCGGCCGGGGCGGCCGATACGCGGCCCTGGTCCGCCGCGACGCCCAACTGGTCCCGGCGGCCCCGTGAGCGGCGCACACGGCGACGCCGCCGCTCCCGTGGGACGGGGAGCGACGGCGTCAGGTGATGCGATCGTCAGACGAGCCAACCCACGAAGTGGATGACGCCGGCAAGCAGGTTGGTGAGGAAGTTCATCTGGTGCTTTCTCCTTGTGCGTGGTGCATCTGTGGGACTGCGCAGTCGCGGTCTGCAGCCCGTTGCCTGCGCTCTGTAATCATCAGGGCCCGTACGAGGGATGAGCAACGAAAATCGATACGATCACGCGTTCCAGCGAACACCCGATCCCTTGTTCGTGTGTTCTGGTCCTGCTCGGTGGTGCGCGTGTCGCCGATGTCGGGCTACCGGACCGCGATGGCAGCGCGGGTTAACGTGCCCGCATGGTGAACGAGTCCCCGGACGTCCGGCCCCGCCGCAGGCTCCGTCCGACGCGTCGCGGACGACTGGTCCTGATCATCGGCGCGCTGCTCGTCGTGGCGGCAGCGGTGGTGGTGCCCCTGCTGATCAGCGGGATGGAGGGGAAGAAGGAGCAGACGCGTTCGCTGCTGATCCCCGAAGGCATGCGGGGCTCCCAGGTGTACGCGGCGGCCGACAAGAGCCTCGGTGTCGCGGCAGGCACCACCGAGAGGGCGGTGCCGTCCGCGGATCTCGCCCTCCCCGTCGAGGCCAAGGGCAACCCGGAGGGGTATCTCTTCCCGGCCACGTATCCCCTCGCCTCCGCCACCACCCCGAAGAGTCTGCTGCGCTACATGGTGGACACCGCGCTCCAGCGGTTCGGGGCGGACCACATCACCGCCGGGGCGCAGCGCAACAGCGTCTCCGTCTACCAGTCGGTCACGATCGCCAGCGTGGTGCAGGCCGAGGCCGACACCGTCTCCGACATGGGCAAGGTGGCCCGCGTCGTCTACAACCGGCTGGCCCGGAACATGCCCCTCCAGATGGACTCCACGCTCAACTACGCGTTGAAGCGCTCCACCCTGGACACCACCACCGACGACACCCGGATCGACAGCCCGTACAACAGCTATGAGCGCAAGGGGCTCCCGCCTACGCCCATCGGCAACCCGGGCGAACAGGCGATGCGGGCGGCGATCAGCCCCACGCCCGGCCCCTGGCTGTACTTCGTCACGGTCGCACCGGGGGACACCCGCTTCACCGACAACTACGCGGAGCAGCTGAAGAACGTCGCGGAGTTCAACCGGAACCGCCGCGCCGCCACCGCGGGCTGACCACGCCGTCACGGCCCGATCGGCCCCGAGGGATCACCGTGCCGCGGTCAGGCCGGAACGGACGCCGGGGCTGCCTCCTGACGCCCGGCCGACTCCAGCAGCCGCCGGACCGACCGGACCGCCGCCCGTCCCGCCCGGTTGGCCCCGATGGTGCTGGCCGACGGCCCGTATCCGACGAGATGCACGCGCCCGTCCCGTACGGCCCTGGTGTTCTCGGCCCGGATGCCACCCCCGGGCTCGCGGAGCCTCAGCGGCGACAGATGGTCGACGGCGGCCCGGAAGCCGGTCGCCCAGAGGATCACGTCGGCCTCTGCCGTCCGTCCGTCGTCCCAGGCCACCCCGGTCGGAGTGATCCGGTCGAACATCGGGAGCCGGTCGAGAATCCCCTGCTCGCGGGCGCGCCGGACGGCGTCGGTGACCGGAAGGCCGGTGACGCTCACGACGCTCTGCGGTGGCAGCCCGCGTCGTACCCGTTCCTCCACCATCGCTACGGCGGCCCGTCCCTGTTCCTCGCCGAAGGGTCCTTCCCGGAACACCGGGGGGCGCCGCGTCACCCAGTACGTCGCGGCGGCGACATCGGCGATCTCCATCAGATGCTGCGTACCGGAGGCGCCGCCCCCGACGACGATCACCCGCTGCCCGGCGAATTCCTCCGGTCCCGGGTAGTCCGCCGTGTGCAGCTGCCGCCCCCGGAAGGTCTCCTGCCCCGGGTAACGGGGCCAGAAGGGCCGGTCCCAGGTGCCCGTCGCGTTGATCAGCGCGCGGGTGGCGTACCTGCCCTCGGACGTCTCGACGAGCAGCCGCCCACCGTCCCCCTCGCGTACGGCGCTGACCTCGACCGGGCGGTGCACCCGCAGGCCGAAGCGGTGCTCGTACGCGTCGAAGTACCCACCGATCACCTCGGACGAGGGCCGGCTGTCGTCGGCGCCGGTCAGTTCCATGCCGGGCAGAGCGTGCATCCCGTGGACCTTCCCGTACGTCAGCGAGGGCCAGCGGAACTGCCAGGCACCGCCCGGGCGGGGTGCGTGGTCGAGGACCACGAAGTCACGGTCCGGCTCCAGCCCCGAGCGCCGCAGGTGGTAGGCGGCGGACAGGCCCGCCTGCCCGGCGCCGATCACGACCACATCCAGCTCGCGCACCCCAAAGTAATTCACGCTTCTACTAACTGTGAGGGGTTCCCGGATCTTCCCGGATCTTCCCGCCGGAAGGAAGTCCAAAAACCCCCGCGCCCGCCCATCCGTCACCTTCGCCTTCCGGCTCGGCGCCCCCGGCTCTGCGCCCCGGCTCAGCGCCCCCCGGCGAACAGCAACGGCGCCCCGCCGGGTGCCGACGCCGGACGGCCATTGACCGCGGGCACACCCAGCAGCGGAGACGCCGGGACGGTGGACAGCAGCCCGCGCGCCGCCAGCTCCGGAGTCACGCCCTCGCCGAACCAGTACGCCTCCTCCAGATGCGGATACCCCGAGAGCACGAAGTGCTCCACGCCCAGCCCGTGATACTCCTCGATCCGGTCGGCGACCTCCGCATGGCTGCCGACCAGTGCGGTGCCCGCGCCACCCCGTACCAGACCGACGCCCGCCCAGAGATTCGGCGCGATCTCCAGCCTGTCGCGGGAGCCGCCGTGCAGCGCCAGCATCCGCTGCTGACCCACCGACTCGCTCCGGCCCAGCGCCTGCTGTGCCGCCGCGACCGTCTCCGCATCGAGATCGCCGAGCAGCCGGTCGGCCGTCGCCCATGCCTCGCGGGAGGAATCCCTCGAAATGGTGGGCAGCCGGATGCCGAACCGCACCGTGCGCCCCCGCTCCTCCGCCAGCCCGCGAATCCAGTCGATCTTCTCCTTCACGGCCGCCGGAGGCTCGCCCCAGGTCAGATAGACATCGGCGTGCGCGGCGGCCACCGGACCGGCAGCCGCCGACGAGCCGCCGAAGAAGATGTCCGGCAACGGGTCCGGCGGCAGGGCCGTCAGCCCGCCCTCCACCTGGTAGTGCTCGCCGTCGAAGTCGAACGGCCGCCCGCTCCACGCGCCCCGCACCACCGACAGGAACTCCGCGGTCCGCGCATAGCGCCGGTCATGGTCCAGATGGTCACCGAACCGTCGCTGCTCCGTCGAATCACCGCCGGTCACCACGTTGAGCAGCAGTCGTCCACGCGTGATCCGCTGATATGTCGCGGCCATCTGCGCGGCCAGCACCGGCGAGATCACGCCGGGCCGGAACGCCACCAGGAACTTCAGCCGCTCGGTGTGCTGGGCCAGCGCGACCGTCGTCAGCCAGGCATCCTCGCACCACGTCCCGGTCGGTGTCAGCACGGCTTCGAACCCCAGCTGCTCCGCCGCCTTCGCGATCTGCGCCAGATACTCGATATCGGGCGCGCGCACCCCGCTCACCGGAGTGATCCGGTCGCGCTTGATACCGCCGTCGGTGTACGCGTGCCGGTCGACGAGGGTGCGGCCGTCACCGCCGGTGGGCAGGAACCAGTGCAGATGAACGTTCACGAGGAAGCCTTTCCGTACGAGCGGGGAGCCGCGGACGACGCGGGGAGTCCTCCGGCACCACGATCGCCTCGCTCGCCGACGAACGTGCGTGGCACCCACCACGACGATCTTCGAGTCGGACCCCGCGGCGAAGACCGGCGGTGTGTTCCCCACGCCGCCCAGGTCCACCGCCCGGGCGCTGACGGCCTCCAGGAGCGGTGGCCCGGAGGTGAACGTCGCCCAGGTGATGCGGTAGTCGAGATCGTCCAGCTCTCCGGAAGCCCGCAGGATGGCTTCGTAACCTCCCCTCTGGTCACCGATGTCGAGGACGACACCGCCCTTCCCGTCGGTGTTGTCCGCCGTGTTCGCGGACGAGGCCCCGCCGCAGGCGGTGACCAGCAGGGCGAAGGGGAGGAGCCGGCCGGGCAGGGTGCGGCGTCTCATGATCTTTCTCCAGTAGGTCCGTGCGGAAGGAGAGCGTCAGGGGCGGGAGGGCGGCATTCGGGCGGTCGCGTCCGGGGCCTCGACACCGAGCTCGGCCAGGAGCCGGGAGCGCAGGGCGGCGAACCCGGGGCTGTCGACACCGCGCGGCCGGTCCAGGGCGACCGGAGTGTCGTACGCGATCTCCCCGTCCCGCATCACCAGCGCCCGGTCGGCGAGCAGCAGGGCCTCGTCGACGTCATGGGTGACCAGCAGCACCGCGCAGCCGCGCCGCTGCCAGAGCTCGGCCACCAGCCGCTGCGCCCTGATCCGGGTCAACGCGTCGAGTGCGCCGAACGGTTCGTCGAGCAGCAGCAGATCCGGTTCGCGTACGAGGGCACGGGCCAGAGACGCACGCTGAGCCTCGCCGCCGGAGAGCGTCCAGGGCCAGGCCCCGGCCCGCCCGGCGAGCCCGACCTCGGCCAACGCCCGCTCCGCCACGGCCCGTTCGGGCTTGCCGGGCAGTCCGAGCAGTACGTTGCGCCAGACCCGCTTCCAGGGCATCAGCCGCGGTGCCTGGAAGGCCACGGCACGCCGTCGGGGTACGAGGACGGTGCCCTTGATCTCCCGGTCGAGTCCGGCCAGCACTCGCAGAAGGGTGGACTTCCCGCAACCACTGCGCCCCAGCAGAGCGGTGAACTCCCCGGCCCGAAGGGTGAGATCGAGCCCGTCGATCACCGGCCGGCCGTCGAAGGCGCGGGTGAGCGCCTGGACCCGTACAGCGGCCTCCGGCTCCTCGGGCGGTGTGAGGGGACGGGTGGTCACTGGCCCGTGAAGGTCGGTCGCCATTGCAGCAGCAGCCTTTCGAAAGTCCGGACGATGACATCGGCGGTGAGACCGAGGAAGGCGTAGACGACCAGGCGGACGACGATCACATCGGTGCGGAAGAACTCCCGTGCCTGGTTCATCAGGAACCCGATTCCGGCGTCGGCGTTGATGGACTCGCCGAAGACGAGGGCCAGCCAGGCGGTGGCGAGGGAATACCGCAGTCCGGTCATGGCGCCCGGCAGTGCTCCCGGAAGCGCCACATGCCGCGCCAGCCCCCACCGGCCGAACCCCAACGACCGGCCCGCTTCGCTGAGTTCGGCATCCACGCCCCGGATACCGGCGTACACGTTCAGATACAGATGCAAGGCGACCCCGAGAGCGATCAGCGCCACCTTCGGCGCCTCGCCGATGCCGAGCCAGATGATGAACAGCGGAATGAGCCCCACCCAGGGCGCGGTGCGCAGCATCTGCACGGTCGCGTCCACGGGATCCTCGCCCAGCCGGGAGAGCCCCGAGACCATCGCGAGTACCGTCCCCGCGATGCCGCCGAGCAGCAGCCCCATGGCCACCCGCTGGAGCGACACGGCCATGGCGGAGGGCAGGGTCCCGTCGGCGATCAGACCGGAGCCGGCCCGTGCGATGGTGCCGGGCGAGGCGAGCACATCCGGGTGCAGCACGCCCGTGGCGCTGAACACCTGCCACAACGCGAGGAGCGACAGCGGACCGATCGTACGGCGAAGCCATCGGGGCACGGAGCGCAGGCGCGCGGTGCGCACGGACGCCGGGACGACGGGCTCCAGATCGAGCGGCCCCGACCGGGGGCCGGGAGTTTTTCCTGATTCCACGGTTATGTCGGGTGGCGGGGACGATGCGGGGGCGCGGCCGATGGTCATGAAGGCTCCACGGGCAGTCCACGAAAGGGAGTGGGGAAGGGCGGCACGACACCGCCGGGACCGCACGCGCCCACCGGCCGGCTACGACGGAGACACGGGACTCACACCGCGGGTTCGATGAACCATGACGCGGGGGTACGTACGGCAAAGTGGCGCGAACCCGGTCGGATCGGGTGCCGCCTGAGCTGAGAGAACGTCAGCAGCCGCGACAACACGCGGCGGAAGCCACCCGCAGCAGGTCGATGTGACCGCGCGCAGTGAGCAGAGCTGATCGGAACATGTCGCCGAACGTAGCGATGCGGTCCGGGACCGGTCAATGGTGTCTCGGCACGTGGTCGCGCCATCTCGCCGTGCGGGCGGCAGGATGGGGGCATGGCCGATACCTTCACCACGAGCGTTCTCCACGTCACCACCGGCGCGACGGAGACCGTCACCGACCTGACCCGCGACTGCGAGGAGTTCCTCACGCGCACGGCGGCGGGCCGGGACGGGCTGCTCAACATCTTCGTCCCCCACGCCACCGCCGGAATCGCCGTCCTGGAAACCGGCGCGGGCAGCGACGACGACCTCCTCGCCGCACTGCACACCCTGCTGCCTGCCGACGACCGCTGGCAGCACCGCCACGGCACCCCCGGCCACGGACGCGACCACGTGGTACCCGCCTTCGTCCCACCGCACGCCACACTGCCGGTCATCGGCGGACGGCTGGAGCTGGGGACGTGGCAGTCGGTGTGCCTGGTCGACACCAACGTGGACAATGCGGACCGGCAGGTGCGGTTGAGCTTCCTCGGCTAGCGGGCCGATTCGGTGGGACCGCGGGCGTGGTCCCACCGCGCCGAATGAGCGGCGCGCGTGGGGGCAGCATGGTGGGTACGGGAGCGGCCCCGGGCTCCCTGTGGGTCACCCGCTTTGCTCTGTCGTACTGCCTTGCGGCTAGTTTGTGTGCAGGACAGATACACAGGCCCGTGGTGGCAGAGGTGCACGGGGGACGGGAGGTCGGGAAGAGTGTCGCTGCGCGGAGGTGATCCAGCCGAGATCGGCGGTTATCCGCTTGAGGCGCGGCTCGGCTCGGGTGGCATGGGCACGGTCTTTCTGGCCCGTACGAGCTCGGGGCGACCTGTCGCGATCAAGCTGATCCACCAGCAGTTCGCCGCCGACGACGAGTTCCGCATCCGTTTCCGGCAGGAGGTGGCGGCGGCGAGGCGGGTGAGCGGCGCGTTCACCGCCGCCGTGGTCGACGCCGCACCCGAGGCCGAGCAGCCGTGGATGGCGACCACCTATATCGAGGGGCACACGCTCGCCCAGCACATCGCCTCGAAGGGCCCGCTGGACGGAGCGGAGCTGAGGAGGCTCGCCATCGGGCTGGCCGAGGCGCTGCGCGACATCCACCGGGTGGGGGTCGTCCACCGTGACCTGAAGCCCTCGAACGTCGTGCTCTCGCCCGAGGGCCCGCGCGTCATCGACTTCGGCATTTCGCGCGCCGTGGACCAGGAGACGCTGACGATGACGGGACGGGTCATCGGTACGCCGCCCTTCATGTCGCCGGAGCAGTTGCAGGCGCCACGTGGCGTGGGGCCGCGGTCCGATGTCTTCTCGCTGGGGACGCTGCTGGTGTACGCGGCGACGGGGCAGGGGCCCTTCGATGCGGACAGCCCCTACCTGACGGCATATCAGGTGGTGCACGAGGAGCCGGCGCTGGGCGCCGTACCTGCGGCACTGCGCGCGGTCGTCGAGCCCTGCCTGGAGAAGGAGCCCGAGGGGCGCCCCTCGGCGGACGAACTCCTCGTACTGCTGCGGGACCTGCCGGTCGACCTCGGCGGGACCGATACGGACGCGCTTGCCACCGGCCGCACCCGCGACATGATCACCCAGCATCACCTGGCGACGCCGGTCACCCCGGCGCCGGCTGCCCCGGCCGCCGACCCGGCCGGTCCCGACACGGGGAGCACCGGCACCCCCATCGGGCGCCGTCTGCGTGGCCGATGGCGGCCCGTGCTCGCGGCCGCGGTCGCGGTGGCAGCGATCGGCGGCGGAGTCGCCGCGGTGACGGCCGACGGCTTCGGGGGCAACAGCGGCGTCGACAAGGACAACGGCGTTGCGGCGCCGGGTGCCGCACTTCCGGCCGGTTTCGCACCGTGGCGCAAGATCGTGCCGGGGGGCCGCGAGGACATCCCCGACGAGCTGCGCTGCGTCGCGCACGGCGACGCGCTGTTCTGCGGGGGCGGCGGAGTCGTGGCGACCCGTATCAGGGCCCAGGACGGCTCGCGGGTGTGGACGGCGAAGAGTCCGGGCGTCCCCGTCCAGGGCATGCACCTGGTGGGCGCCACCGACGACACGGTGCTCGGTTACCGCTTCGCCGACCAGGACGCCCCGCAGGGCCCTCCCAGTGAGGTGGTGGCCATCGACGCGAACACAGGCCGGGAGCTGTGGTCCGTGCCGTCCGGCGCTCAGTCGACGGCTGTGACGGGTCGGACTCAGGACGCCGTGGTGGTCGGCTCCGCCGTCGTGACGGTGGACTCCTCCAACTCCCGCTTCGAGGCCCGGGACGCGCACAGCGGCAAGGTGGCCTGGAGGACGCGGTTTCCCGCGGGCCAGCGGTGCGCCCCCGTTCCGGCGGGCGCTCAGCTCTACGCGATGTGCGCGACGGACACGGAGATGGATGCCTTGGAGGTTCGCCGCCCCACCCTGCACACGGTCGACCGCGCCTCGGGGACACTGGGCAGGCCCATCGCGGTCAACGGCCCCGCCGTGCCGATGGGTGCCGCCGACGGCAGGCTCGTACTCCTTCAGAGGCACATGGAGGGAACGGCACTGACCGGCTACGACGGCGTGGCGCGGGTCGACCCGGCCTCGCGAAAGGTCACGTACTCCCGGCTGGCCACGACATACGCGGGGACGCCCGGTATGGCGGACGGCACCGTCTACGTGAGCGGGCAGACCGGTCTCGTCACGGCGCTCGACCCCGCGACCGGCCGGAAGAAGTGGTCCCGGCAGACGGGAGTGGAGGGCGCGTCGGGCCCCGTGGCGGGAGCCGGCGCGGTGTATTTCAGCTCGGCCACCGGCCGGGTGGTCGCGCTGTCGCCGCGCGACGGCGAACCTCTGTGGACAACGGATCCGCAGGCCGATGGTCTGACGGGCGAGCAGGGCGCGAGCCCGCGCGTGACCGTCGCGGGGCGTGCGCTGTTCGTCGCCGCGGCCACGAACACCCTCTTCGCCTTCGACACACAGAAGCCGCCGAAGTCGGGCTGACCCCGGCGGAACCGGCCGTCGGCCGCCTTCCTTGCCGTGCCGACTCGTGAACAAGGCCATCGGCGGCTCGGGGCGAGCGGGGCCGCTATCCGGGGAACGGGGCGACCGTCCGACCGCCGGCCAGCGCGTCGAGCCGTCCGGCCGCGTCGTCGTCGAGGAAGAAGAGCGTCATGGCCTGGCCGTTGTGCCGGACATGGAAGCGCCGGTTGCCCTGTTCCAACTCGTCGATGAGATAGCCGACCACCATCAGGTCGGCCCAGTCGTCCCTGACATCGATGGGCCAGTTGACCCGCCGGCCGTCGGCCGTGTACTCGATCCACGCCTCCTCCGTGCCGAGGTCGACGTGGTCCCGCACACCGGACAGGGCGTCCGGCCGGCCGGCGATCCGGCACAGTTGCCGGGCGATCGCCACGTACGAACCGGGCCCGCGGACGCACTCGGTGTCGAAGTGCCACGCCCGGTCGCAGAACCACCGCTCCCACGGCTCTTCCTCGACCGCGCACCCCAGCGCGAACAGCACCAGGTCGAACGGCTTGAGTTCGTACTCCTCACGCGGCCACGAGTGCAGCAGCTCCTCCACGGTGCGGCCGGTCGCGAGCGGCAGCCCCAGTTCCGCCAATATGTCGAGCTGATCTTCAAGACGCATGGCCGGGATCGTAGCCGCCACCTCGGACAGGGCCGAAGCACACCGTTACGGCGGGTGACGCGGTCCCACCACGCCCCTCTCACCCCGCCGAGGCCGCCGCGCCCGCCGCGGCCCAGGGCTCCCTCGGCCGAAGGCGTGACCGGAGTCCCGATGATCGCCCGGCCGCGGCGTGGCCTCGCCGAGACTCCTTCGTCAGCTCGTTGACCAGCCCAAACGCTCAAATAGGGTGAGGCAGTGCCCTTAGGGGGATCATTGCTTCCACACCGGTATTCCCAAGCCGTACGGAGACGGCATGAGGCACCCCAGAGCGACCCCCGGCTCCGGTTCAGGGCTGCGCCGTCTCCTGGACCTGCGCACTGCCGCCGGACAGGTGTTCGTGCTCCAGGTCGTGATCGTGGTGCTGCTGGTGGCGGCCGCTGTGGCGGCGCAGGTGGTCCAGGCCTCGCGGGACGCTACGCGGGAGGCCCGGCACCAGTCGGTGTCGGTGGCCGAGACATTCGCCAACGCTCCGGGTACGGCCGCGGCCCTGAAGAGCCGGAATCCGACGGCAATCCTGCAGCCGCGCGCCGAAGCGGCCCGGAAGAAGGCCGGTGTCGACTTCATTGTCGTCCTGAACACGAAGGGGATCCGCTATACCCACCCCGACCCGGGCCGGATCGGGAAGAAGTTCATCGGCACCATCGGGCCGTCGCTGGACGGCCGTACCACCGTGGAGAAAGTCAGCGGAAACCTCCAGCCCGACAAATGGGTGACGGTCGTCCAGGCGGTGGTCCCGGTGATCGGCGCCGACGGTTCGGTCGTCGGTGCGGTGTCCGTCGGGCTCACGGTCATGAACGTGACCGGCGTGTCCGATCAGCAGCTGCCGATCATCTTCGGCACCGGTGCCGCCGCGCTCGTGTTGTCCACCGCCGGGACGGCACTGGTGTCGAGGCGGTTGCGCCGGCAGACGCACGGGCTGGGCCCGGCCGAGATGACGCGGATGTACGAGCACCACGACGCGGTGCTGCACGCGGTGCGGGAGGGCGTGCTGATCATCGATGCCGACGGACGGCTGCTGCTGGCCAACGACGAGGCGCAGCGGCTGCTGAACCTCCCGAAGGACGTGGGGCGGCGGCAGGTGACGGACCTCGGTCTGGACGGGGACACCATGCGGCTGCTGGCGTCGGGTGAGCCGGTCACGGATGTCGTGCATCCGGCCGGGGACCGCCTTCTCGCCGTGAACAAGCGCCCCACCGCCCCGTACGGAGGACCGGCCGGCAGCGTGGTGACATTGAGGGACACCACGGAGCTGGCGGCGGTCACCGGGCGGGCGGAGGTGGCACGGGAGCGGCTGAAGCTGCTGTACGACGCCGGGGTGCGGATCGGGACGACACTGGATGTGGTGATTACGGCCCAGGAGCTGGCGGAGGTGGCGGTGCCGCGGTTCGCCGACTCCGCCGTCGTGGATCTGCTGGACGCGGTGACACGGGGGCAGGAGCCGGTGCGGGAGTCCTGGGGGCGTATGCGCCGCACGGCGATCAGCGGGGACCGGGAGGCGTCGCCGCTGTACCCGGTGGGGGAGCTGATCACGATGGTGCCGGCGACCCCGCAGATGCGGGCGCTGGCGTCGGGGCGGGCGGTGCTGGAGGCGGATCTCACCCGGGCGGAGGGGTGGCGGGAGCAAGATCCTGACCGGGCACGGAGGGCGCTGGCGTACGGGTTGCATTCGCTGGTGACCGTGCCGTTGCGGGCGCGCGGTGTGGTCCTGGGGATCGTGACCTTCTGGCGGGCGGATGATTCTCCGGCATTCAACGAAGAGGACCTTTCGTTCGCGGAGGAACTGGCGGCTCGGGCGGCGGTGGCCATCGACAACGCGCGGCGGTTCACGAGGGAGCACGCGATGGCGGTGACGCTGCAGCGGAGTCTGCTGCCACGGGTGCTGCCGGAGCAGGACGCGTTGGAGGTGGCATCGCGCTATCTGCCGGCCCGGGCGGGGGTGGGCGGGGACTGGTTCGATGTCATCCCGCTTCCCGGCGCCCGGGTGGCGCTCGTCGTCGGCGACGTGGTCGGCCATGGTCTGCACGCGGCCGCGACGATGGGCCGACTGCGCACCGCCGTGCGCAACTTCTCCGCCCTCGACCTGCCGCCCGACGAGCTGCTCTGGCACGTCGATGAGCTGGTCGCCCAGATCGACGGCGAGGAGAGCAGTGCCAACGGTCCGGCGGACGGGGAGAGCGAGGGGGTGACCGGTGCGACGTGTCTGTACGCGATCTACGACCCGGTGACGGGCGTGTGTACGGTTGCGCGGGCCGGACACCTGTGCCCGGCCGTGGCGTATCCGGACGGGAGCGTCACCTATCCGGATGTTCCGGCCTCCCCTCCGCTGGGCCTGGGCGGCCATCCCTTCGAAACGCTTGAGCTGCTTCTGCCGGCGGGGTCACAACTGGTGCTGTTCACGGACGGGCTGGTGGAGCGCCGGGACCGGGATATCGATGTCGGGCTGGATGCGCTGCGGGCGGCGTTGGCGGACGGAACGGACCGTACTCCGGAGGAGACCTGTCAGGCGGTGATCGACGCGACGATGCCGGAACACCCGGCCGACGACATCGCCCTGCTGGTCGCGCGCACCCGGCTGCTCGCGCCGTCGAGGGTCGCGGAGTGGGACGTACCGGCGGACCCGGCGGCCGTGGCGCCTGTACGAGCGGAGTGCGGCGCACGGCTGCGGGAATGGGGGCTGGAGGAGATCGGGTTCAGCACGGAGCTGATCCTCAGTGAGCTGATCACCAACGCGATCCGGTACGGGTCGCCGCCGATCAGGGTGCGGCTGCTGCACGACCGCACGCTGATCTGCGAGGTTTCGGACGGCAGCAGCACGTCCCCGCACATGCGACGGGCGGCGACCACGGACGAGGGCGGGCGCGGACTGTTCCTGGTGGCGCAGTTCGCGCACCGGTGGGGAACGCGTTATGTGCCGGGCGGCAAGATCATCTGGACCGAACAACCCCTCCACGACGGAGCGGTTGTCGACACGACGAGTGCCACATCGGCTGACATCCTCCTCGACCGGTTCGACGACCCCCTCTGATCAGCCAAGGGCTGTCCCGTAGTCTTTGGTGGATCAGCGCGCGGCGTCGGATGCGGTGCATCGCAAGGCGGCGGGACGTCTGCATACGGGGTGTATTCGGGCGTTCCGACAACGCCGCGAGATGCCGTAGCTGCCGTCCCGCGCCCGCCAAGGATTACGGGGCAGCCCTTAGACCGCACCCTTTTCCGGAGGAACGCGCAACGCGTCCGGGATCCACTCCTTCGTTCGGGAATCCGCGATCGCCACGACCCACTCACCCACGTGGCCGGCCTCCGGACGGTGAAGCACCACTGTCAGCTCATGGGGCCCTGCACCGAGTTCGACGTCGGCGAAGGTGTTCATGCGCGGCATGTGCGGGGCCGGGAACATCGCGCCGCCATCACGGCCGAACAGCCAGTCGCCGTCCAGCCAGACGCGAACCAGAAGATTGCTCGCGACCATCACGCGCACGTGCTGAACCCCTTGGGCGTCCAGCGGGTAGCGAAGGAGCATCAGGTCATTCTCGAAGCTCTCGGCAGGCAACTGCGACCAGGTGCCTTCGAGCTCCACGTCGGCGCTCTCGCCGGTCGACACAGGCGCCGGTGCGTGAGAGGGGGGCATGAACCAGTCGTTCAGTGCACCGAGTTCACCCGCGCGCGTCGACCAGCTCCGGGTGACCCGCACAGCCTTCGAGCGCGGATCCCAGTCGTGTTGTGCTTCGCGAGGTACGAAGGTGACGCGTTCGCGCAGCCGGAGAACGAGATCGGTGAACTCCTCGATCGTCGCCGGAGCGTCGAGGTTCACGATTCCCGGGCTGAGTACGAGATCCGAGCCGATGGGCGCGAGCCATTCTCCCGGGATCGACGTCGGCGAGAGAATTCCGAGCGTCGCACCGACCGACGCGGCCGAGCTGTCCGTGTCCTTTCCGCAGTTCGACGTGATGAGGATCGACCTCGCGAAATCACCGCGCCCCGCCAGGAGACCCAGCACGACGAAGCCGGTGTTCATGAGCACATCGGTGAAGTCCTGCGACGCGAACCGGCTCAGGATCCGCGACCGGACGTCTCGCCAGTCCGGGAACTCCTCGCACCATGCGCGCGTGGCGATGACCACCCGGCCTATTCCGGAATCGCGGGGAATGACGCCGAGACCCGCGTCGAGCAGATCATCGACGGTGCCTCCCGAGAAGGCCCTGCTCTGCAGTGCCGCCAAGAACATGGGAGCGATGATGCCGTCGCCGGCGTGATCGACGCAGGCGTCCCGGTAGGCGTACTCGGCGGCTGTCGCCGGGTCGGACGGTGCCAGACAGGCCCAGATCTCACTGCGAATGGCCGCGCCCTCACCCTTGGTGAACCAATTGTCGAACGAGCCGCTGAACGGGGGGAGAATTCCCTCGCGAAGGTTGCGCTTGGCGACCCCGTACTCGTTGAAGGGGAACTCGACGTGTGCCGTCCACGCCGCTGCCAGCGCACTTGAGGTGACCGATGGCTCCGCCTGCCCGGCGAGAACGCACGCCCAGACGACCTGCAGATCGAGATCGTCGTTCGGCACCATCCCGGTCGGTACGGGCTCGTAGAACGTCGCGGCCAGCGGACCGTCGAGGCCCTCGAAGGGCTGACCGAGTGTTCCTCCGATCGCTTTGCCGAGCCAGCATCCGAGAACGGCTTCGCGGCTGATTGCATTCATGCTTTCCCCTGCTTGCTTCTGAGGTCGTTCGCGCAACGCAATTGCGGCGAAACGGCAAAGTCATCGGGGTTGCCCGAGAACTCCGTGGTGATCGAAATGGATGCCCTCTCGCCCGGAAGCAGAGTGAGGAGCATGTCGTCGGCGACAGCCGCGGGATCGATTCGATCCGCGAAGAGCGAAACGTCCCGCAGCAAGCTCTTCGCTTCGATGTCTACGCGGTAGCCGTTCGGTTCGGCGACGACGGCCGCCGAGTAGACGGGATCCGGGTACGCAAGGTTCTTGTCGGCGTCGAAGAACCAGGTGGCCCGGCATCCATCGGCGTCCGCGACAATGAGTTCGCGGGTGGGGTTCACCGCCTTGCTGACGGTCGGCTCAAGTGCGAGACGGACGACCGATCTGGCCTCGACCGTGAAATCGGCGTACTGCGCGGCCGATTCGACTCCGTCGAAGCTCATCCGACGCACGCTGGTCGATACATGCCATGGCTCGTCGCGCTCGTTGACCGCCACCAGTTGAAGCGCCTCGTCGAGCGGCTGCACGGTGAGAAGCCGGTCGGCGTACGCATTCCGCAGCGCGTACCACGACGGCTTGAGCCGGGATGCGCTGTCGATGACGGACCACGACAGCGCCGGCCAGCAGTCATTGAGCTGCCACAGCACTGTCCCCGCACACAGCGGTGCCAGCGACCGGAAATGCTCGACACCTGTGGTGATGGCCCTCGCCTGGTTGAGCTGTGTGGCGAACAACCAGTCGTCGAACGTGTCCGGATCGCCGAAGTGGGCGTCGAGTCCCCTCCGCAGCTTGAGGTCGCCGTCCGCGGCCTTCTGGTGATGCTGCAGTGTTGCCGAGTGCCGGCTCAGTTCGGCCTCTCCGACCGAATCGAGGAGTGTGCGGTACGCGGCGGGTGCCTGATAGCCGAACTCCGCCACGAACCGTGGTCGGAGATCGCGATAGGCGAGGTAATCCTGGGAGTTCCATACCTCCCAGGCGTGCGACGTGCCGTGTGCCGGATCGTTCGGGTGCACGTCGGGGCTGCCGGAGTACGGGCTGTTCGGCCAGTACGGCCGAGTCGGGTCGAGCTCATCCAGCCACTGCGGGAGGAGCTCCATCCAGTACCGCTCGCCCCAGTCGCGATCGCCGAGCACCGGCTTCCATTCCCAGTCCTGGTAGCCCCAGAGGGTCTCATTGCCACCGAACCAGAGCGCCAGGCTCGGATGTGAGGCGAGGCGCACGACGTTCTCGCGCACCTCCGAATCGACCTCCCCGATGAGCTCGGGGGTCTCGGGGTAGGCGGCGCACGCGAACAAGAAATCTTGAGCGATCAGGAGGCCCAACTGATCGGCGACATCGTAGAACTCCTCCGCCTCGTAGGTGCCTCCGCCCCACACGCGCACGAAATTGACGTTCGCCGCCGCCGCTTGCTCCAGGCGCTCGCGGTACTCCCGTCGGCCCACCCTGGTGGGAAAGCAGTCGTCGGGAATCCAGTTGACACCGCGCGCGAAGACACGCACACCGTTCACCACGATCGTGAACGGAGACCCTTCGGCGTCCGGCTCCGACTCGATCTCGACGGTGCGGAAGCCGATCTTCCTCTCCCAGCGGTCCAGCGGTCGGCCCGACCGGTCCACGAGGGTGATGGCGAGGTCATGGCGCGTGGCCTCGCCGTATCCACGTGGCCACCACAGCTCGGGCGAAGCGACCTCCGCCCGCACGGTGACCGCGTTCTCTACATCGTCCACCGGGAACGACAGAACGCTCCCGCCGATCTCCAGCAGGAGACTGAGTCCGGCAGAGTCGGCGCCCGGCCGCCGACGCAGCTCCACCTGCGCGGCGACCGCGCCGACGCCGTCCTCGACGGTGACGGCGGGAACGACCGTTCCGATCCGCGCCGCGCTCCAGATCTCCATGGTGACGGGCTTCCAGATTCCTGCGGTGACGAGCGTCGGGCCCCAATCCCAGCCGAAGTTGCTCGCGGTCTTCCTGATGAACGGGTACGGCTCGTCGTAGGGATTCGGCAGCGGCCCGATCTCGTCGCAGCGCGCGAGCGCTCGCGCGTAGGGTGACTCGAAGCGCACCTCCAGCAGGTCCGCGTCGCCCGTGAGCCTGTTCGTCACATCGATGCGCAAGCTCGTGAACATCGATGTCGTCCCGCCGACCACGGAGCCGTTCAGCCGCACTTCGGCGAAGGTGTCGAGCCCCTGGAAGTGCAGCTCGACGCACTCGTTGTCCGCGGTCACCGCAGGCAGCTCGCACCGGTAGATCCAGTTGCTGCGCCCGATCCAGTCGGTCAGGCGCTCGTTGTCGCCGATGTACGGGTCGGCGATGAGCCCGGCCGCGAGCAAGTCGGTGTGTACGGAGCCGGGAACGGTGGCGGGGACGTCGTTGACATCGATGCCGGCTCCCGACCGGGTCGCTGGTTCCCTGCTCATCGTCCAGGAGTCCGAGAGGGGAATCGTCGTGCGCATGCCTTCCGTCATCGTGTGTTCCTCGTTCTGATGTCATCCGGCCACGCGAGCGGAATGCCGAGCCGGGTGCTGAGCAGGGACTGGAAGTCGGCGAGATGACTCTCGCTCGATCTCACCGCGCTCGGCGTCAGGCCACTGATGAGGCAATGGGCGAGCAGGGCGCCGGCGGCCTCGCCGATGCTCCATTCGACAGGGTGGAGGCGGTATGCCCCGTTCGTTACGTGCGTCGTGCCGATGTTCTTGTTCGCAGCGAGCAGGTTGCGCACCCGCACCGGGATCAACGCGCCCATCGGTATCTGGAAGGGATGGCAGGCGACATCCACATAGCTGCGGCCGGCGGCTGTCGGATGCAGGTCGATTCTGTATCCCCCGATTCCCACCGTGTCGTGGAAGACCGCGGAACCCCGCCCTTCGGTGGCGTCGAGCCCGATGTGCTGCTCCAGGACCGTGAACTCAGCGGTGATCCGCCGTGATTCGCGAACGTAGATGGCCTTGGCCAGCCCGTCGCCTGTGCCCATGATGTCCGGGCGGAGGCGCAACTCGGGATAGCCGGTCTCACCGTCGTGCCGAGGCGCCTCCGTTTGCAGCCAGTACAGGAACGACAACGACAGCTCTTTCGACCGCTCCAGCACTGTCGGATCGACGGCCGAGTCACTCGTGATGAGCGGGGCTTCCCAGTAGTCGGTCTGGGGCCAGTTGACGAGCGTCACGTCGTTGCCGGTGAACGACGTATCGAACTGCCTCTTGGCGAGGATCCGGCGATAGCGCCAGAGGTCCTTCTGCGAATCGTCGTCGGGGTCGCCGTCGAAGATGCGTCGGACGCGTGGTTCGAGGGTCTGAGGATCGAGATCTGTCCACGAGAGCTGCGGGCCGGGCCAGAACGCATCATGGTGGCGTTTCCAGTGCTCGAAACGCTCCGGACGATCCACGGTGTGGTCCTCACCCGGTCGGTACTCAAGCGCGAAACACCATGACGGTGCCTGCTGGTCACGGTGGTCGGCGTGCTCCGACGCGTTCGGCTCACCGGTGTCGTCGCGGCTCTCGGCCCCGATCACGTGCTCGATCCCGGAAAGGGGGAGCAGATCGCCGAGTTCCGTCGCGTCGATGAAGTAGGGGGCGCGAATGACGACCTTGTTCCCGCCCGGATCCGCCACGGTCGCCGAGAGCACGCGGTCGCGGTCGCCCTCGACTGCGACGGGTGCGTGGTGGAGGAGCACGGTGAGGAGCCCTGCGGCTCGCGCGGGGGCCAGCAACTCGTCGATCGCGGCGACGGCGACTCTCGGCTCATGGCAGAGGTCGCTGACGAAGCCCAGACCGGGGTTCAGAAGCGGGTCTTCGGCCACGTTCGCCCGCAACGGGTAGGCCCGCTTGTAGTAGGCGCGGATTCGGTTGCGAAGGGTGCGGTAGGTGGTGCTTGAGCGGGTCTCGATCCATGGATGCTCGTCCGGCGGGACTGCCTGTGACGTCATCTGGCCGCCGAGCCAGTCCGTTGCCTCCGTGAGTACGACCGTTCGTCCGAGGGCGGTCGCGGTCAGGGCCGCGGCAACTCCGCCGAGGCCACCGCCGATGACCGCGACATCCGCCGAGATCTCCCGCTCACTCAACGGTTTTCCCCTTCGACACGTGGCCGCCTGCCGAGGGGATCGGTCACGGGTTCACGGGTGTCCCGTCGGTCGTGGTGGTGGGCTGCTTGTGTCGACGTCACTGTCTTCGACTCCTCCTGGCGTCATCAGTCTTGCTGGCTGATGCGTATCAGACTAGACCACGGCGCCGGCGAATCGATTACCTCTTCGCGTTTTCCTGTGACGGGTACCGGCGTACACGTGAATGTCAACAAGGGGCTTGCGAGGGCCCTGGCTCCGCCTCGCCGGTGGGAACCGCGCCGCTTCCGCGGGCTGTTGGAGACCGGGGCGGTCAGCCTGCCGGAGGGCGCCGGGGAGACGGGCCGGACCGGAAGCCGGTCCGCCGGTGCCTCTCGGCGCCGCGCCCGGAGACGCCTCCCCGCCGGTCGCCGAACGGGCGGTCGCGGGTAAGGGCGATCGAAGAGTTCGTACCGCTGGTCGACTCGACGCCGCGGGGGGAACAGCGGCGACGAGGGCGGGACTTCATCGAGGAGATGGGTGCGGCCTTCGCGGCCTGGCCACCCGCTTTCGCCGCGGGGAAGCCGCCTTCGCGGCCTGGACACCGCCTTCGCCGCAGGGGCGCCGCCTTCGTGGCCTGGGCGCCGCGGCGGGAGCGAGCGGCCGGGGAGGCCTGGCGGCTGTGGGCGTACGTCCGTACGCAACCGGGCAGGCGCGTCCGCACGCCACCGACTGGCGGCGTGCGGGAGCTCGTCCGTGCTCGGGTCAGCCCCGAGGCCGGTCGAGCGTGTCGTCCTTGAGCGGGAGGCACGGCAGCGAGCGGTGCGTCGGGCTGTCGACTCCGTCGAGGACGCTCACGAGCAACTGCACAGCTTCCGCGCCGAGCTGTCGTCTGGGTGCCGTGAGCGTCGTCCACCGCCTCGTCGTGTCACTGTCCGCTTCCGAGAGCGCGACGACCGAGAGGTCGTGGGGAATCGTCAGACGTTGACTGTCGGCGAGAGTGGTGACCCACAGCAGTTGCGGAGACTCCTCGGCGAATACGGCGGTCGCTCCACGCAGGTCGAAGGACGCGGCGTCATGCTGCGCGGTCCCGATCACGCGGGCGCGCAGCCGGTGTCGCGCCATCGCCTGCTGATACCCCTCGCGCCTGGCCGTGGTCGCCTCGAACCGCACGTCGTCCTTGAGGTAGGCGATCTCGGTGTGCCCGAGCGCGATGAGCTTCTCGACGGCGTTGTCCACTCCCGCCCGGTAGTCGGGACTGACGAACGGGATGTCGACACCCTCGATCGTTCGCTGGCCGATGTGAACGAAGGGGTAGCCGCTTTCCGCCAGGCGCTCGAGTTCGCTTCGCTCCCTGTCGAGACCGAGCAGGATCGTCCCATCGGCGACGGAGAGTTGGGAGGCACCCTTGACGAAGAGGGGGCGCCGTCCTGTCGCCTGGTCCGTGGCAGTGAAGAGCAACAGGTTGTAGCCGTCGAGCACCGCCTGCTCCTCGATCCCGACCAGGAACTCGTGGTAGAAGTTCATCTGGCTGATGGGAAAGATCGGCTCAAAAGTGTGCACGCCGATGAGTCGGTTGCGTGCTCCTCGCAGCTGACGGGCCGCGGCGCTCGGCACGTAGCCGAGTGCTTCGACCGCGGCCATCACCTTGTCCCGAGTCTCCTGGGCGATGCCGTAGCGATCGCCACTGCCGGTGATCACGGAGGACACCGTCGCCTGGGATA
The DNA here is from genome assembly GCF_001905125.1 of Streptomyces sp. TSRI0281. Taxonomy (GTDB): domain Bacteria; phylum Actinomycetota; class Actinomycetes; order Streptomycetales; family Streptomycetaceae; genus Streptomyces. Next base: position 1,339,059 of record NZ_LWLE01000001.1, read on the forward strand.
CGCCGGCAAGTCGGGCGATGTCGGCTTGGCGCGCTGGTCGCCTCGGTTGGTTTGACATGCCTCGACAGTATCGGCTGCGTCTCAGGTTTCGAACCTTGACTTTGCCTGCCTCTGCTGATTTTCTGTTACGCATCAGATCAGGCTGAATCGGGGCGATGAAGCGCGATCGGACGAGAACTGGGCCCAAGCCGCCCGAGCCGAATTCTGCTTGCGGCTGCGCCCGCGCCTCCGATGACGTGGCGCTGAATCGGACCTTGTGAACGTGGGACGCAGCGGAGTACTTCGCCGGTCCCGCAGGGAGTGCGATGGTGGAACTCTGGTGAGCAGAGCCAAGACGAAGACAAGAGCCGACAGTAGAGAAGACGGGCGTCGGGCCGCCGCGCCGCTCCCCTCGCGTCGCCCGCGGTGGCAGTCGCGGGAACGCCTCGTCGGTACGTTCATGGCGCTGCCGTCGCTGATCCCACTCGTACTGTTCGCGCTGCTTCCCGTCGCGTACGTGGTGTTCCTGAGCTTCACGCGATACAACGGCGTGACGTCGCCCGAGTGGATCGGCCTGGACAACTACCAACTCATGTTCAAGGACCAGTCCTGGTGGCAGGCGGTTCTGATCACCTTGGTCTTTGCCGTCGGACAGATCGTGATCGGGCTTCCGCTCTCATTGCTTCTGGCCATGATGCTCAACAGCGGGCTCAAATGGCTGGGGCTGTTTCGAGGGCTCTTCTTCCTTCCCTATGTCATCTCCATTGCCATCATGGGCATCGTGTTCTACTTTCTCCTCCGGCCTGACAACGGGGTGATCAACGGGATACTCCAAGGGCTGAACCTGATCTCGACCGACGTGGACTGGCTGGGCAGTCAGGGAACGGCCCTCGCGAGCCTGGTCCTTGTCGGTGTGTGGTCGAACTTCGGAATCAACATGGTGTTCTTCCTCGTTGCGCTGCAGACGGTGCCGAAAGACCTGCTGGAGAGCGCTCAGCTGGACGGCGCGAATGCGGTCCAACGCTTCCGGCACGTTTCGCTGCCGCTGCTCGCACCCATCACTCGCGTTGTCGTCGTGCTCTCGATCGTCTTCTCGCTTCGTTCATTCGACCTGGTGAAGACGCTCACCGACGGTGGGCCGGCAGGTCAGACAGACGTCATGTACACCTACCTCTTCGACTATTTCTTCGGCACCGACCGCGGGAGCCAGTACGGGTATGCGTCCGCACTCGCCGTCGTCGCCAGCGTCATTGCGGCGATCGTGTCGCTCGTGTACATGGCGGTCTCCCGTGACCGGGGGGCACGGGAACACACCGCGACAGCCAAGAAGGGCAAGCGATGAGTCGTCGGAAAACCTCAAGAGCCGCACTACGACTACTCGTCTACCTGTTCCTGACCGCGGTCGCGATCGTCACGCTCGTCCCTCTGGTCTATGCGTTCTTCGCGTCGTTCAAACCGTCGGCCGAGATTCTGACGAGTGGCTCGCAGCTCTTCCCGACCACCTGGACGCTCGACAACTATGTACGCGCGTGGGAGAAGGGCGGATTCAGTCAGTACCTGCTCAATTCCGTGGTCGTTGCGGCCGGTGTTGTCGGGATCGACATCTTCGCCTCTTCCATGCTCGGCTACCTCCTGGCCCGACGAGCCGTGCCCTTCCATCGCGCGATCTTCGCCGTGATGTCATTCACGCTCTTCGTCGGCGTCGGCACAGCCACTCTCTATCCGCGTCTCGAGATCGCGCAGATCCTGGGCGTCGACAACCTCTTCGGCGTCATTCTTGTTGAACTCTCCGGAATTGGGATCATTCACGTGTTCCTCATCCGGGCATTCTGTGAGAGTCTGCCGATCGAGCTCGAGGAAGCCGGCCGGCTGGATGGCCTGGGGCTCTTCGGGGTGTATTCGCGGCTGGCACTGCCGCTCATGCGTCCGATTCTGGCGACGACCGGGGTCCTCGCATTCCAGGAAGCCTGGAACAACTTCCAGATCCCGTATGTGTTCACGATCAGCGATCAAGAGCTCAGGACGCTGGTGGTGGGCGTGTTCGCACTCAGGAGCACCTCGGAGGGCACGCAGGCGTACGACCTGATGCTTGCCGGAGCGATGCTGATCGTCGTGCCCATCGTCATCCTCTTCTTCGTGTTCCAACGCTTCTTCATTCAGGGGATGACCGAGGGGAGCGTCAAGGGATGAACCGTTCAGTGATCGTCAGCGGGATCACCAGAGCGTGTTCAGTTTTCAGCTCGCTCGCCTGGCTCACCGTGCTCTGGGCGCTCTGCTCGTTGCCTCTCGTCACCATCCCCTTCGCGACGGTGGCTCTCTACGACGGTGCGACACGGCTGCTGGACGGCGATGGACCGAGCTGGCGGCGATTCCTGTTCACGATGGGGAACCGGGCCACGACGACCGTCTTGGCCACGGCGTTCATCGCGATACCCGGTGCGCTGGCACTGAGCCTTGCGTGGCTGGCACGAAGCGGGGCAGGCCCCGCGGCGTCCGGCGCCGCTCTGGCCGCGACGGCCGTCACGGCCGTGCTGATGGTGCTCGCCCCGGTCGCATGCCTCACCGCACCCACGCCGGAAGGGGTGGTCCGGCAGATCGGAGTCCTGGCCGTGAGCCGGCCGGTCCGCGCTGTCGCCGCACTCATCCCCTGGGCGGCATCCATGATCATCTTCACGATCTGCCCGCCCCAGCTCATCATCGTCTTCGCCTTCGTCGCCGTCAGCCTCGGCGCTGTCGGCAGCGTGGCGATACTCGCCCCCGGACGTACAGGGCCAAGCCCTCACACATTCGTCCGGGCAATCCCGCAGTAGACACCAAAAGGAATCACGCAATGAGAACACGGCACTTCACGCGTTGGGCAGCGGTTGCAGGGGCGGGCGCGTCAATGGTTCTTCTCGCCGCATGCGGATCCGGTACCGGAGCGTCCGACGGGACGGTCAGTGTGTGGATTCAGAACGGCGCCCAGTCCAAGGCGATCGCGACCTTCCTCGAGCAATGGGGCAAGGACAACGACACCGAGATCGAGGTCACGGTTCAGGCTTCGGACTCCTACCTCGACGCGCTCCAGCTGGCACTCAAGACCGGCAAGGGCCCTGATGTCTTCGATGCCTCGAATGCTCAGGTGCTGGCCCCGGCAGGGTTCCTCCAGCCGCTCGACGATGTTTTGAGCGGTGACGACCTGGCGGCATACGAGAGCGCGCTCCAGAAGCCGTCGCCGTACATCTACAACGACAAGATCTACGCGGTTCCCACCACCGCCGACACGACCAGGCTCGCCTACAACAAAGACATCTTCGCCAAGGCCGGTCTAGACCCCAAGAAGCCGCCGGCCACCTTCTCCGAAGTGACATCGGCGTGTGCGGCCATCGAAGCGAGCGACCAGGGCGCCTACTGTTTCGGTCTCCCGCTCAAGTGGGTCGGCTGGGCCGGCTGGATGCTGGACCCCGCCATCACGAACAGCGATGCCGATCTCACGGGCAAGGGCATCTTCAACGTGGAAGCACAGGAGTACCAGAGCGAGAAGTACAAGCCCGGTGTTGAGCTGTACCGGGAGCTCATCGCGAAGAAATGGGCGTACCCGGGAGCGAGCTCGCTGGAGAACGACGCCATGAGGGCGGCCTTCTCGAACGGCAAGGTCGGGATGTTCATCTCCACTTCCTGGGATGTCGGGGTGCTCAACGAGACCAATGCGACGAAGGTCGATTGGGCTGCTGCCGCGGTGCCGGCTCCGGACGAGGCGAAGCCGGTCCGTCAGGCCATGAACGCGGGCACGCCCTATGCCATCAATGCGTCGAGTGGGAACGCGGCCGACGCCGCGGATGTGCTCAAGACGCTCATCGGTTCCGACCTCAACGCGAAACTCGGCAAGACCGGACTGACCTTCCCGATCCGCAAGGATGCGGCCGCGGCCGCAGAGGCATCCGTGAAGTGGCCCCAGTACTCTGATTACACCCCGTCACCGTCCGACGAGGCGTGGTTCGTTGCTCCGACGGCGCTCCTGAATGTGCAGGGTGAGAACTTCCGGGATTCCCTCGCACGCCTGATTCTCGGCACCGAGAACATCGATTCGGGGCTCGCGTCCGTCGCGAAGACCTACAACAACGCATTCAAGGATGCCGTTGACGCCGGGCAGATCGAGACGAAGAACTTCTCCCGCGCCGGTTCCTGAGGTCTTGACGGTGGTGTCGGTACGGTGAGCGTCGGTCCGGACCCTGCCAGGCACACGTCGACGAGCTGGTGCCCGAGTTGGATGCGCGTGCGGACCAGCAGGCCGCGGTAGTCGGTCCAGCTGCCTCTTCAGCAGCCGCCACACAGTCGCCACCGGCACACTCGCCCGGAGACGGCGGGCGAGCCCCGCTCCTTCGTCGGCCGAGCGGAACGCAGGTCCTCCGGACCACCCTCCCGCCGAACTCGACGCCGACGTTCCACCGCTCGCTCGCCCTGCGGCTCTTGCGCGATCACCGCACTTCTCCCACCCGCCGCGAACCGCCCTCCGGCCTGCCGCCGCACCTGTTCGCGAGAACCGAGCCAGTAGCACCGCTGCGCATCAACACCTGTTCGAGACAAAGGGGTCGAGATCATGGAAGCATCACGCAGAACAGTCATCCGAGCAGGGCTGGCGGGCGCCGGTGCGGCACTCATCTCGGTGAGTGGAGCACCAGGGCGTGCGTTCGGGGTGAACGCGAGCGCCGGGGAACCGCTCACCGTGAACATCGACCCGGGTACCGCTGCCCCCCTTGCACCGAACTTCGGCGGCTACAACCCCGACTTCCAAGTGGTCGGAATGAATTTCGGGGACCCGCAGGCAGCGAGTCTTGCCCGGGAGCTCCGTACCGGAACGCTCCGGTACCCCTCCGGCACGGATGCGGACTACTTCGACCTTCGCAGCGGAGACGTGCGCCCGGAGTGGGCCGCACAGTTCTTCGGCAAGATGACCGCCTTCGACACGTCGCAGGACGACGCGCATGTCATCGGTGCCAAGCCGGATCTGCATCGCCTCGCGGGCTTCAAGGCCCTGCTCGACGACATTCGGGCCGACACCGTGATCATCATCAACGGTTTCACCGACACCCCGGAATCCGCCGCCGCGATCGCCGGCTACTGCCTGGCCAACAGCATCAGGGTCGCGGCATACGAGCTGAGCAACGAAGGGTGGCTGCTGCCGACCTTCTTCATGGACGCGACGGACTACGCCGCGCGCATGAAGCCGTACTACGACGCCATCAAGGCGGTTGATCCCGCCGCCCAGGTGAATGTCATGTTCTCGCAGGGCGAGGCCCCGGCGTGGGATCAGGCGCTGGGCGCCTACCCGGACAAGTACTGGGACGGGATCTCGTTCCATATGTACGGCGGCGGTGATCGGTACAGCACGTTCGACGACGCGGTGAAAGACCTCAACACCCGCCTCGCCGACCGTACGAACTCCTACGTCGACAGCTACTACCTCGCCAAGGGCCGCCCGGACATGCGGGTGTTCGTCAGCGAGTTCAACTCGACTCCGAGCACCATGACCGCGCTGTCGACATCGGGCATCATCCGCACGCTGTACAACGGGATCTTCGCCGCCGAATTCGTCACACGGCTCTCAGCGCATCCGAATGTCGATCGGGTCATGCTGCACGGCCTGGTGCAATTCGGTACCACCTTCACCAAGCCCTACCTCGACACCATGAAGTCCGTCCATGAACGCGGCGAGACCCTGGACACCACCGGCTTCGACTACGGGATCGTCAGACACGGGTCCGCGCTGGGCCTCGCCGTGTGTCTCGACGCGATCAACAGGAGTTCGCACACTCTCACCACCTCCACTTCCGAGGCCGTCGTCACCGTGCCGAAGCACGGGGGAACAGTTCCGGCCGTGCACACGCAGGCGTACGTCGGACTCGACGGATACGACTCGCTCGTGATCACGAACAAGTCGGCCACCGCGCATGCGCTCACCCTCCAGTGGGGCGGCGTGACGCTGCCCGGTCCGTTCGACACCCTGTTCATCAGCTCGGACGACCCCCGTGCGGAGAACACAGCAGCCGCGCCCGGCTCCATCGCCATGACCGAGGGAAGCGCCTCCGGCGTCGTGGAGGTGCCGGCGTACAGCGTGATGAGGGTGCGCTGGAGGCGAGCCCGCGCGAGCCTCGACCCGGCTTTCGTCACCCGCAACGGAGCCAACATCCTCAGCACCCGGCCGAACGGCAGACGCGTCACCGTGGCGTGGACCCCGGCCCTCGGCGCCGGTGACTATCTCGTACGCTGCCGGGACGCGAACGGAACCGTCGTGAAGCGTCGCGTGACGAGGAAGACCGAAGCCGCCTTCGCCGGGCTCGCGCTGGGCAGGGCCTATGAGTTCACCGTCACGCCACTGACCAAGAAGGGGCAGGGCGCGGCATCACCGCCCTGCCATGTGCTCCTCGCCGCACCCTCCGCCCCGCTTCTCGATGTGGCGGCGCCCGGCGATGGCTGTGTCAACGTGTCGTGGCAGCCCGTTGTCGGGGCGAACAGCTACACCGTGCGTCACAGCGCTAACGGCAGTGAGCACACCATCGACGCGGGGAACGCGATCGGCCTGCGTGTACGTGGCATCGCGAACGGCGAGGCACGCACCTTCACGGTGCAAGCGGTGAACGGCTACGGCGAGTCCTCGGCATCCAACGCACTGGTGGCGACCCCCGGTGCCGATGTGCCCTACGCGCCCCACACCGTGCTCGCGGCTGCCGGGAGCGGTGGCACCGCGGTGTGGTGGAAGCCGTCGTACAAGCGCATCGCGAGCTCGAACCTTGAGAGCGGCTCGGGTGACTGGACTCTGAACGGCCCGTGGGAGGTCGTGAGCCTGCCGGGGGCCGACGGTCCGCTCGCCGGCGGAATCGGGATGTCGAAGCGGCTCGCCATCAGTGGCTCCGGCCTGGCTCTGTTCGGACCCGACGTGGCCACGCACCACTTCGTCGGTGCGGAACTCGCCTTCTCACCACCCTTGTCCGGCTCGGCAGGACTCGTACTCCGGTACTCGGACGCCAACAACTACCTGTTCGCCGTCTTCGACTTCGCGACGACGAAGCACTGCATCGGCCGTGTGCTCAACGGTGAGACGACGATTCTCGGCTCGACCCCCGCGATCACCGACCCGTATGCGATGCCGACGGCCGGACGACAGGTCACCTATCGCTTCGAACTCAATGCGGCGACGCTCGCACTCTTCCGCGACGGCGGCGAAGTGCTCCGGGTGAGCTCAGGCAGCCTCCAGGACTCCGCACCGGGCCGTGCCGGTGCCATCTCCGACGGATCGTCCGTGAACGTTGATCGCTTGCATGTCGAGGCAGACACCGCGACCGGTTTCGATGTGCTCCGTGCCGAGGGGCCGGCCGGTCCGTACACCGTCGTCGCGAGCAACCATCCGGACCTGAGTCTGGTCGACACGGCGAGTTCCGGTGCGGGCGGCTACTACAAGGTCGTTGCCGTCACCGGCGGCGTGCGATCGGCCGATGCCTCGCACCCCGCTCCGTCCCGGCTCAGGAACATCGCGCGTGAGGCGACGATCACGGCGAGCTCCACCCTCGCCGGCACCGCCACCGCGAAGCTCGTCGACGGAATCACCAACCTGGATTCGAGCCGGTGGGTCTCCCAACCGGGCGAGCCGCATGACCTCGAGTTCGCCTGGGCGAGCGCGAAGACGATCGGCCGGGTCTGCGTGCACACGGGGTTCATGGCCAACAAAGGATTCCAGGTGGCGGATTTCGAGCTGCAGCAGTGGGACGGCGCCACGTGGCGAACCGTCACCGCCGTCGTCGGCAATGACCGGGATGTCTACGCGGGGACCTTCAACGACCTCTCCTTCGTTCCCGTCACGACGAAGAGTGTGCGGTTGCACATCACCAAAGCATGTGCGGCACCCGGTTACACGAATGCGCGCGTTCTCGAAGTGGAGATCTACGGAAAATGACCCAGGAACGCCCTACCCATCCGATGGCACCCCTGGGGCGGGAGCACGACGAGACGTTCTCCTCCGCCGACTTCGAAGACTTCTGGGACCGGACGCTTGCGCAGGCTCGCGGCTTTGAGCTCAGCGTCCGAATCGACCGCATCGACTCTCCGGTGAAGACCATCGACGTGTTCGACGTGTCTTTCTCCGGCTTCCAGGGCGAAGAGGTCAAGGGCTGGCTCCGCAGACCTAGAGGACGCCCGGAACAGGCCGCGGCCGTCGTCGAGTTCGTGGGCTACGGCAATGGGCGCGGCGAGCACATCGACAACCTGCTGTGGTCCTCGGCCGGATACGCCCACCTGACGATGGACACGCGAGGGCAGGGCAGCGTACACAGCCCCGGGCACACCGCGGACTCCCACGGATCGGGTCCGTCCGTCCCCGGTTTCGCCTCGCGGGGCCTCACGGACCCGGCCCACTACTACTACCGCCGACTCATCGTCGACGCCGTCCGCGCGGTCGACGCGATGCGGAGCCTCGACGGGATCGATCCGTCGCGGGTCGCGCTCTTCGGGGCGAGCCAGGGCGGCGGAGTCGCGCTCGCGGTCGCCGGTCTGGTCCCCGATCTCGCCGCGGTCGTGGCGAAGGTCCCGTTCCTGTGCGACATTCCGCGCGCACTCGCCCTCGCGGAATCCGGGCCGTACATGGAGATCGTGGAATGGCTCGGGACCCATGTCCACCGGGAACAAGAGGCGATGCGCGCCCTGTCGTACGTGGACGCTGTCAACTTCGGCCCCCGTGCGACAGCGCCGGCGCTCTTCTCCGCCGGGCTCCGTGACACCGTGTGTCCGGCGCCGACGGTCTCCCGCGCGTTTGACGCGTATGCGGGCGGCAAGGAGCTTCGCATCTGGAAATATGGCGGCCATTCCGGCGGTGGCAGCACGGAGGACCTTGATGTCCTGCGCTTCCTCGACACTCACCTCGGCGGACAGCGGCATCGCCCCGCATGACGCCGTCGGTCGGTGCGGCCGGTCCCCGGCATGACGGTTCCGGAGGGGTGAGAGGGTTTGCCTCCTCCTGGAGTGTGCGGCGCACGTGAGGCGATCGCATCACCGGCGACCGGTGTGTGCCGCACAGCCCGGAAGGCCGCCCAGGACGGGGCAGGCAATCGCTAGGGACGAGCGGGAGTCCTGGTCCGGAGGATCCCGTCCAAGGACTCCTCGCGCCATCGCCTCAGGAGGTCGTGGAAGGTGCACGCGCCGTGGGGGTAGGCGAACGGGCCGTTCGGCCGGCCGCGCCCTTCGCGGTTGTAGTAGCCGGGGGTGCACTCGGCGTGGAACCACTCGTGGTCGGGGGCGTCCTCGGCCAGCGCGGCGATCCAGGCGTCCTCGGACTCGCGGGACGGTTCGATGAGGGCGCCCCCGGCTTCGGCGGCGGCGACGAGAGCGGCGGCATGGACAGCCTGCTCGTCCAGGATGTGTGTGTAGTTGACGCTGCTGGCGTTCTGCAGGGAGCCCATCAGGATCAGGTTCGGGAAGCCGTTGCTGGTGAAGCCGTGCAGCGTGCGCGGACCCTGTCGCGCCCACGCGTGCAGCAGTGGGGTGCCGCCCCGGCCGTGGACGGGGAGCTTGCCGGACAGGACGCCGGAGGTCCCGACGGAGAATCCTGTGGCGAAGATCAGGCAGTCGAGTTCGTACGCGGTGTCGCCGACCACGACGCCGTTCTCGGTGATGCGCTCGATGCCGTGGGTGTCCGCGGTGTCGACCAGGGTGACGTTGTCGCGGTTGAACGCGGGGTAGTACCGGTCGGAGAAGGTGGGGCGCTTGCAGGCGTACCGGTACCAGGGTTTGAGCCTCTCCGCCGTGACCGGGTCGGTGACGGTCTGTTCGACGCGGGCGCGGAGCTCGTTCATCTTGGCGGCGTCGGCCTTCTCGTACGCGGCTTCGAAGGCTGGCCGGTCGCCCTGGCGGCGGAAGCTCGGCAGGAGCTTCTCCAGGAGTCCCGCCGACGTGGTCCAGCGGTCCGCCACGAGATCCTGTTCGGCGGTCTCGCCGGAGACGATACGGAGGTAGTTCTCGCGGCGCTCGCGTGCCCAGCCGTCGCGGTCGGCGCCGACGTCCTGGGCGGTGGTGCGGCGGTTGGCGCGCACGTCCACGGTGGAGGGGGTGCGCTGGAAGACGTAGACGTGTCCGGCGTCCTCGGCCAGCAGGGGGATGACCTGGACGCCCGTGGCTCCGGTGCCGACGATGCCCACCCGCTTGTGCGAGAGGCCGCTCATGGCGCCGTCCGCGGTGCCGCCGGTGTAGGCGTAGTCCCACCGCGAGGTGTGGAAGGTGTGGCCCGTGAAGTCCTCGATGCCGGGTATCCCGGGGAGCTTCGGCTCGGAGAGGGTGCCGGTGGCGGTGACGACGTACCTGGCCCGGAACGCGTCGCCGCGGTCGGTGGCCACGATCCATGTCCCGGATTCCTCGTCCCAGGTCAGCGAGGTGACCGCCGTGGAGAACAGGGAGTCCGGGTAGAGGTCGAACTGCCGTGCCACCCGCACCGCGTGGCGGCGGATCTCCTCACCGGGAGCGTACTTCCACTCCGGTACGTATCCGGTCTCGTCCAGCATCGGCAGGTACACGTGCGACTCGATGTCGCAGTGGACGCCCGGGTAGCGGTTCCAGTACCAGGTGCCCCCGAAGTCGCCGCCCTTCTCCACGATCCGGACGCGCGCCACACCTTGTTGCCGCAGCCGTGCCCCGGCGAGGATGCCGCCGAATCCACCACCGACCACGGCGACGTCGACGGTGTCGCGCAGTGGCTCGCGCGCGGCCGGCTCCCCCGCGTACGGATCGGCGGCGTAGTAGCCGAACTCGGTCTCGGTGTCGCGGTATTGGCGGGCGCCGTCGGGCCGTACGCGTCGTTCACGTTCGAGGCGGTACCGCTGCCTCAGTGCGGTGAGGCCGTCGGGTATCGACGCTTGAGGAGGTGTCATGCGGGGACCTCGATCCTGCCGGTCGGACCGTCCCGGAGTGAACGGCCGTCCGCTACGGTAGCAACTACCGGACAATGGTGTCCGGTTGAAGGGCGGGCCCACCGCGACACTCGGCCGGAACACGTCCGCGCGCCCGGTCGGGCGCTTGCGTACCTTCCGGCCCGTGGCACCCGCACCCGGCGGACAGGAAGAGTGATCCCCCATGCGACGACTCCCGATCCGATCCCTTGCCGTGCTCGCCGCGATGGGCGCGCTGGCCCTCACCGGATGCGGTACGGAGCCCGGTGACCCCCATGACCGAGCGGCCCCCGCAGGCACGGACCGGACCATCCGCGCGCACAAGGTCATGCGGCTGACACAGGTGCACGAGGAGACCGGGATGACCCTGCTGGAGGGGCCGACCTTCGACAAGGACGGCCACCTGATCGTCGTCGATGTCACCGCGCCCGCGGGCAAGCCGAAGGTGATACGCGTCGACGTCGAGAAGAAGACGTCGCGGGCGCTCCACACCGACGCCCGAGGGGCCTACACCTCGGCACAGTTCAGCCCCTACGACGGACGGCTCTACCTGACCGACTACGCCCACGGCGAGGTCGTGAGCCTGGCCCCGGACGGCAGTGATCCGCGGATCTTCTTCTCCGGCAAGGTCGACGGGGCGCAGATGAACCCCGACGACATCGCCTTCGACGAGGAGGGGAATCTGTACGTCAGCGACTCACGCGGCCTGTCCGAGGGAGTGGCGCACGGGCGTGTGGTGCGGATCGGCCGCGACGGCGGGAAAGCCACCGTCCTGGCCGAGGATCTCGCCGCGACGAACGGCATCTCGTTCGACGCGGACTACCGAGGGCTGTGGATCAGCGAGCTGACACAGAACCGGATCTCCTACCTCCGCCTCGACGGAAAGGGCGGGGTGGCTTCGCGGCACACCGCTGTCCGCGTCGACGGGGGGATCGCCCAGACCGACTCGATCGCCGTCGACGCGGACGCCAACCTCTACCAGGGACTGCACGGCCGGCCCGCGATGGTCGTGTACGACCAGCACGGTGAGCGTCTGGCGACGGTCGAGATACCCGCCCGCGACACAGGGCTGGAGTCGGTGACCAATGTGGCGATCACGCCCGGCGGGACCACGGCGTACATGACCGTCAGCGGGCCCGCCGGGGGGTACCTGTACGCCTTCGACGCGCCCGCGGAAGGCATCCGGCAGTCCAACGGCGGCTGACAGCGCTCCCGCACTCACCCGTCGAAGGGCCGCACCGGTCCCACCTCGACGCCGAGCAGCCTCCAGGCGGCCAGGGCCCGGCGTTCCCGCTCCTCACGGGTCGGGCCGGTGACGGCGCCGGAGACCATGGCGACCGCGAGCATGAGGTCGTCCGCCGCCCCCAGTCGGTGACCGTCCGTCAGGTGCCCCCGCAGGCCGCGCTCGACCCGCTCGGAGAGGGCCAGGGCGTGGGCGCGGATGCCGGAGCGGCCGCCCGCTCCATCGACGTGTAAGAGGCCGATGAAAGCCGCCGACTCCGTCAGGTGCCACGTCATCACACCGAGGGCGTCGGCCAACGTCGCGTCCTGGGCCGCGGCTGCCTGCTCGACCTGCCGCACGTTCTCCTCCAGAACCGCGGTCGCCACGGCGGCCCGGTCGGGAAAATGCCGGTACAGAACGCCCTGCCCGACCCCGGCCCGGCGCGCGATCGCGGAAAGCGGGGCGTCCAGCCCGTACTCCGCGTAGATCTCCCGGGCGGCGGCGACCAGAGCGGCCCGGTTGCGGGCGGCAGCCTTCGGCCCGTCGTTCGCGGGACGCCGTTCGTCCGGCATGGGGTGCTGCGTCACCCCGGAAGCGTACCGGCCGGACGGAGCGGGCTCATGCCTGCCGAGTGTGCGCACCGCCTTCGGCGCCCGCGGTGTCCGGCGCCCCGTGGGCCCGCTGGTCCACGAGGGCCCGGAAGGCGTCCGGGTCGCCGATGATCTCCTCGGCACGGTCCCGCCGCTGATACAGGGTGTAGTACCGGGCCCCGATGGCGTCGGGGTCGGCCTCACCGCCACCGGGGACGATGCCGCAGGCGATGGTCACGGTGCCGACGTGGACCCCTTCCGGAGCGAGTTCGGTGTGCAGGGCGTGTGCCCAGTTCCGCAGCCCAGCCATGGCCATGCCGACGTTGGCCAGGAAGGGAGCCGGGACCGTTGAGGAGACGCCCGTGGTGAGCAGCAGCGTGCCATTGCCACGGGCGCGCATCTCCGGCAGTACGTGCCGCACGGCGGTCACGGCTCCCAGAGCGTGCAGTTCGAACTGTGCGGTGGCCGAGGCGACCGTGGTCGCGGCGGCGTGCGTGATGGCCCCGGTCGGGCTGGGGCTGTATTCCAGGACGTCGATCGGACCCAGCGCGCTCCTCGCCGCGGTCAGAGCCGCGGCGAGGGCCTCGCGGTCGCGGATATCGGCGGGGAAGGCCGCGGCGGTGACGCCCAGCGCGGTCAACTCATCGACCAGGGCGTCCAGTTTCGCCTTGGTACGTGCGATCAGTCCGACCCTGAAGCCATGGCGGCCGAACGCACGGGCCACCCCCATCCCCAGCCCCGGGCCCGCACCCACAACGATCAGTGTCTTTGCCACCAAGGTTCCTTCCCGACCGGAGCGTCGGACGTAACACCGGCCCGAGCCCCAATACTTACGTATTGTTCGTAGCCTCATGCTTCGTTACTACGAGGAGAGGGACAAGACGGCACATTGCTGTCAGTCACGCACACGGAGGTAACCGTTGTCTCCCATCCCGGACAGCTCGTCGGCGGCCAGGACCGAGGGGCACGAGCGAGGCGAGACCGAGGAAGAAGCGTGCCGACAGGTGCTCCAGATCCTTGGCGTGATCGGCGACAAGTGGAGCATCCTGGTCATCGGCCGGCTCCGCGACCGCACGCTGCGCTTCGGTGAGCTCCACCGCGCCGTCACCGGCATCTCGCAGCGGATGCTCACACTGACGCTGAGGCAGCTCGAACGGGACGGACTGCTGACCCGCACCGTCTATGCCAGCGTTCCTCCCCGCGTGGAGTACACCCTGACCGGACTCGGCTCGACACTGCTGGATGCCGCCACCGCCTTCGGTGAATGGGCTGCCTCGCACCGGAAGGAGATCGGCGACAACCGGCGCCGCTACGACGACACGCCACGGCCCTGACCCGAAATCCCGTCCTCGCCTCCGTTGTCGTGCGCTGTCCGCCGTGCCGCGGCCGGGGTGCCCGTAGGGGCCGGGGCGCCGGTCGGCGCCCCGGCCGCTTGGGCACCTTCGCGGTCAGGCCGAGGGCAGCTCACCGCGGACGGTGCGGGCCGCGGTGACCAGGTTCTCCAGGGATGCCCTGGTCTCGGGCCAGCCGCGGGTCTTCAGACCGCAGTCGGGGTTGACCCAGAGCCGTTCGGCGGGGATGGCCTTCAGCCCCTTGCGGAGCAGGGCGGCGGCCTCGTCCGCGTCGGGCACACGGGGGGAGTGGATGTCGTACACCCCGGGGCCCGCCTCGCGCGGGTAGCCGTGGGCGGCGAGTTCGCGGGCGACCTGCATGTGGGAGCGGGCGGCCTCCAGGCTGATGACGTCGGCGTCGAGGTCGTCGATGGCCTGGACGATGTCGCCGAACTCGGCATAGCACATGTGGGTGTGGATCTGGGTGTCCGGACGCACCCCGCTGGTGGTGAGCCGGAACGATTCGGTGGCCCAGTCGAGGTAGCCGGCGTGGTCCGCCGCGCGCAGGGGCAGGGTCTCGCGCAGGGCGGGTTCGTCGACCTGGATAACCGAAGTTCCGCTCGCCTGGAGGTCGTTGACCTCGTCGCGCAGGGCGAGGGCCACTTGGCGGGCGGTGTCGCCGAGCGGCTGGTCGTCGCGGACGAAGGACCAGGCGAGCATGGTGACGGGCCCGGTCAGCATGCCCTTGACCGGGCGGTCGGTGAGGGACTGGGCGTACGAGGTCCAGCGCACCGTCATCGCTTCGTGGCGGGAGATGTCGCCGGCCAGGACCGGCGGGCGGACGTAACGGGTGCCGTACGACTGGACCCAGCCGTGCTGTGTGGCGAGGTAGCCGGTGAGCTGCTCGGCGAAGTACTGGACCATGTCGTTGCGTTCGGGCTCGCCGTGCACCAGGACGTCGATGCCGGTCTTCTCCTGGAAGGAGATGACCTCACCGATCTCGGCCTTGATCCGCTCCTCGTAACCGGCCGTGTCGATCCGGCCCGCGCGCAGGTCGGCGCGGGCCGTGCGCAGTTCGGCGGTCTGGGGGAACGAGCCGATGGTCGTGGTCGGCAGCAACGGCAGCCCGAGGAGCGCCCGTTGAGCTGCGGCACGCTCCTCGTACGGCTGGGAGCGTCGGCCGTCGGCGTCCGTGATGGCGGCGGTCCTGGCCCGTACGGCGGGGTCGTGGGTGAGGGGGGAGTGGGCGCGGGAGGCGAGGTCGGCCCGGTTGGCGGTGATCTCCGCGGTGACGGCGCCCGTGCCCTGTGCCAGGCCCTTCGCGAGTGTGACGACCTCGGCGGTCTTCTGTTCGGCGAAGGCGAGCCAGCGAAGGATCTGAGGGGCGATGTCCCTCTCCGGTGCCGTGTCCAGCGGGACGTGCAGCAGGGAGCAGGAGGCGGCGACGTCGACCCGGCCGGCGAGGCCGAGGAGGGTGGCGAGGGTGGCCAGCGACTTCTCGTAGTCGTTGATCCAGATGTTGCGGCCGTCGACGACACCCGCGACGAGCCGTTTGCCGGGAAGCCCGCCGGCGGCGGCGAGGTCTTCGAGGTTGGCGGCGGCGGCATCGGTGAAGTCGAGGGCCAGGCCGTCGACCGGGGCCTTCGCCAGGACGGGAAGGGCCTCGCCCAGCCGGTCGAAGTAGGAGGCGACGAGTAGCTTGGGGCGGTCGGTGAGGCCGCCGAGGTCACGGTAGACACGGGAGGCGGCGTTCAGTTCGGCCGGAGTGCGGTCCTGGACCAGCGCGGGCTCGTCCAACTGCACCCATTCCGCGCCGGCGGCCCGCAGATCGGCGAGGACTTCCGCGTACACCGGCAGCAGCCGGTCGAGCAGGGTGAGCGGATCGAAACCGGCCGCCACCCCGGGGGCGGGTTTGGCGAGCAGGAGATACGTGAGGGGGCCGACGAGCACCGGACGGGCGGTGTGCCCGAGCGCGAGGGCTTCCCTCAGCTCGGTGACCTGCTTGGTGGAGTCGGCGGTGAAGACGGTGTCCGGGCCCAACTCGGGTACCAGGTAGTGGTAGTTGGTGTTGAACCATTTGGTCATTTCCAGCGGCGCCACGTCCTGGGTCCCGCGCGCCATCGCGAAGTAGCCGTCGAGTGCGTCGGCTTCGACGGCCTCACGGTGCCGCTGGGGGACAGCACCGACCATGACGCTGGTGTCCAGGACGTGGTCGTAGTAGGAGAAGTCGCCGGTGGGCACTTCGTGCACTCCGGCATCCGCCAGTCGCCGCCAGTTGGACCGGCGCAGGCCGACCGCCGTCTCCCGGAGGGCGTCGGCGGTGATCCGGCCCTTCCAGTAGCCCTCGATGGCCTTCTTCAGCTGCCGGTTCGGGCCTTGGCGGGGGTAGCCGTACACGGTGGCCTGTGCTGCCGCGGCTGCGGGCTGGGTTGTCACGGAAATCTCCTTCGCGAGATGACTCCTTGAGATCCCGGAGACGGGACACGGACGCGAAGGGGTGACGAACCGGACGGATCCCGCGTACGCCACTGGCGTGGGGTTCCGTCTGGTATGTGCGCCGACCCGCCCACGAGGTCACCGGGATATCCGCACACGAGGGGTCGCGTGCGGGCAACGGGCAGGTCTTCGGACTCGTGGGCACATCTGCCGGGGGCAGATTCCTAGTGGCCGTCGCTTCCCGGATCCGACCGGATCCAGTGCGTATGACGGCGGTCGTTCCCACTCACCGCTGCGGGGCAGTCCCGGATTCCCACCGGGTTCCCTCTTACGACGCGTCTGCCTGGCGGACAGGGCGAACCAGCTGCACCGCCAGAGTAGAGGGCGGGCCACTTCCGGGGCGCCGATGTTCACCATCCGGAACGTGACATGAGACACGGGATCCGCCCGACGCGTCATGCTGAAAGGGGCGTGCCGCCGGCCGCTGCCCCGCTTTCCACGCACCGCGGGCCCCTCGCGGAACCGTTCCGGCCCGACGGCCTATTGCATATCATTTGCAACTACACTAGGTAGGCGAAAAGCCTGGGTGAAGGGGATGTCGATGGCGGCGGGGCGCATGGTGCTGGGGATCGAGTCGTCGTGCGACGAGACGGGTGCGGGGATCGTTTCCCACGGGCGTCTGCTCGCTCACGCGGTGGCGTCCAGCATGGACGAGCACGCCAGGTTCGGCGGCGTGGTCCCGGAGATCGCCGCACGGGCGCATCTGCACGCCTTCACCCCCGTCGTCGGGCAGGCCCTCGACCAGGCGGGCCTGCGGCTGTCCGACATCGACGCGGTGGCGGTCACCACGGGGCCGGGCCTCTCCGGTGCGCTCCAGGTCGGTCTCGCGGGCGCGAAGGCCCTGGCCTACGCGATCGACGCCCCGTTGTACGGGGTGCACCACCTGGCGGGGCATGTCGCCGCGGACACATTGGAGCACGGCCCGCTGCCCGACCCCTGTGTGGTGCTGATCGTCTCCGGCGGGCACACCTCCCTGCTGCTCGTACGGGACCTGGCCCGCGACCCGATCACGCATCTGGGGGACACCCTGGACGACGCCGCCGGCGAGTGCTTCGACAAGGTCGCCCGGGTCTTCGGCCTGCCGTATCCGGGAGGCCCGGCCATCGACCGCGCCGCCCGGGGAGGCGATCCGCGTGCGGTCGCCTTTCCCCGCCCGCTGACCGGGCGGAAGGAGGACCCCTACGCGTTCTCCTTCTCCGGTCTCAAGACCGCCGCCGCGCGCTGGGCCGAGGGACACTGCGGCCGTGAGCTGCCGGTGGCCGACGGCGCGGCCTCGCTCCAGGAGGCGATCGCGGATGTCCTGACCCGTACGGCGCTGGCCGCCTGCCGGGACCACGGCGTCGGGACCCTCGTCGTGGTCGGTGGTGTGGCCGCGAACTCAAGGGTGCGCGCGCTCGCCGAGGAGCGGTGCGCGGCCGCGGGCGTGCGACTGCGGGTGCCCCCGATGACCCTGTGCACGGACAACGGCGCGATGATCGCGGCTGTCGGCGACCTCCTCGTACGGGCGGGAGCCGAGCCCGCCCCCCTCGATGTGTCGATCGATCCGTCCGCGCCGCTGGAATACGCGGCCCTGACCCCCGGGGCGGCTGCGGCGACGGCCGCCTGAGGGCTGCCCGCCTCAGGATTCTGCGGGGCGAGCAACCGCTCGCGCGCGCCGGTGTCCTGCGCGCCGGGAGGAGCGGACGTCGCCGGTTTCACCGCCGCGTGGACCCGCGCCCTTTCCGGTCCCTCCTGGTCGGCGTCAACGTCCCCATTCCGGTCCCCGTCGCCTACCACACCTTCGGCGGCTGGAAGCGATCCGGCTTCGGCGACCTGAACCAGCACGGCCCGGACGCCATCCGCTTCCACACCCGCACCAAGACCGTCACCTCGCGCTGGCCCTCGGGCGCCAGGGAAGGCGCGAGCTTCACCCTCCCCACCATGGGCTGAGCGCCATGACCACCACCTCGCTCACCGAGGACCAACAGACCCTGAACGGGACCACCCTCGACTTCGCGCAGGACCACCTGACCCCCCATGCCGTCCAGTGGGACCAGGACAAGCACTTTCCGCTCGACACGCTGCGCAAGGCCGCCGGGCTCGGGCTCGGCGGCGTGTACGTACGGGAGGACGCGGGCGGCAGCGGCCTCTCCCGCGCCGACGGTGTCCTCGTCTTCGGGGCCCTGGCCTCCGGCTGCCCGTCCATCGCCGGCTACCTCTCCATCCACAACATGGTCGCCTGGATGCTCGACACCTATGGCGACGAGGGGCAACGCGCACGGTGGCTGCCCCGGCTGTGCGCCATGGACGACCTCGGCAGCTACTGCCTCACCGAACCCGACGCCAGATCCGACGCCGGGGCGATCGGCACCCGCGGTGCGGGACGCGGACGACTACCTCCTTACCGGCGTCAAGCAGTTCATCTCCGGGGCGGGCGCCTCCCAGGTGTACGTCGTCATGGCACGCACCGGGGGAGCGGGCCCCGACGGCATCTCCGCGTTCGTCGTGGACCGGGATGATCCCGGTCTGTCGTTCGGGCCGAACGAGCGGCGGCGGGCCCGGCGCCGGGCAGGCCGCGAAGATCTGCGACAACACGATCCTCGG
The DNA here is from genome assembly GCF_001905125.1 of Streptomyces sp. TSRI0281. Classification (GTDB taxonomy): domain Bacteria; phylum Actinomycetota; class Actinomycetes; order Streptomycetales; family Streptomycetaceae; genus Streptomyces. Next base: position 1,358,167 of record NZ_LWLE01000001.1, read on the forward strand.
CATCTCGATGATCGCGGTGAGCGAGGCGTTCGTCCTCGGCGAGAGTCTGGGCCTGTCCCACCGGGCCCTGTTCGACGTGGCCTCCACCGCGTCCGGCCAGTGCTGGGCCCTGACCGTCAACTGCCCCGTCCCGGGGCCCCGGCCAACCGCGCCTACCGTCCCGGCTTCGCCGCCGAGCTGATGGCGAAGGGCCTGGGACTCGCGGCCGACGCCGCCAGGGCCGGTGGTGTGCACGCGGAACTCGGCATGAGAGCGGCAGAGGTGTACGCGGCCTATGCCGAGGGGGCCGGGACTTCTCCGGGATCGTCGGAGCCATCAGGGAAAAGTCGGCACCGCACATGGTCCGGGACGGAGACGGCGCAGGACCACAGAGCCCTACGGGACGATCCGGGTCGAACGCACGGGGCGTACCGCACTTCTCACGCTCGACCGCCCCAAGGCCCTCAACGCACTCAATGTCCAGGTGATGAACGAGGTCGTCGCCGCGACGGCGGATCTGGACCGGGACCCCGGCGTCGGCTGCATCGTCCTTACCGGATCGCCCAAGGCATTCGCGGCCGGAGCCGACATCAAGGAGATGCGGCCCCACAGCTCCATGGACATGTACCTCAGCGACTGGTTCACCGCTTGGGACCGGCTCGGAGCGCTGCGGACTCCGACGGTCGCGGCCGTCTCCGGGTACGCGCTCGGCGGCGGATGCGAGCTGGCGATGCTCTGCGACATCCTGCTGGCCGCCGACACCGCCGTGTTCGGCCAGCCCGAGATCAAGCTGGGCGTCATCCCCGGTATCGGAGGCTCCCAGCGGCTGACGCGTGCGGTGGGCAGGGCCAAGGCCATGGCGATGTGTCTGACCGGTCGCACCATGGACGCCGCGGAGGCGGAGCAGGCTGGTCTCGTCTCACGGGTGGTACCCGCCGACGACCTCGTCGGCGAGGCGCTCGCCGTCGCCGAGACCGTCGCCGGGATGTCCCTGCCCGTCGCGATGATGGCGAAGGAAGCGGTGTCCCGGGCCTTCGAGACGACCCTCGCCGAGGGGGTCCGCTTCGAACGCCGGCTCTTTCACGCCGTGTTCGCGACCGCGGACCGGAAGGAGGGCATGGCCACCTTCGTCGACAAGCGACAGCTCGGTTTCACCCACTCCTGACGCAAGGGGGCGGCCGGACCGTGCCACCCGCTGAAGACGGGTGGCACGGCCGGCCGCACCGACATGCCGGTCCGCTGTCCCGATCCGGCACGTCGGCCGGTCGGGAACGGTTCAGAACACGAACGGGCCGGGCGACTGCGCGGAGGTCGCGTTGCAGGTCGCGGTGATGCCGAAGACCACAACCTTGAGGGATGTGGCCGCCAGACTGTCTCCCGGGGAGACCGTCCCGGCGAGCGGCCCCGTCGACACGGGACTTCCGGCGGGGATGGCCGGGTTGGAGTTACCGGTGAAGCTCACCGAGCCTGCGCCCTTGTTGCTGAGCGTGAGCGTTGATTTGACGGAGTTCGCGCCGATACTGATGGGGGCGGTGATGGCGGATGTCGAGACATTGATGGTCGCGGCCGTACCGCTCTGGGTGGCAGTGAGCGTCGCACTGCCCGAGCCGTACGAGCCGCAGTCGAAGGAGATGGTGGCGGTGGTGGGGGCGACCGCGCCGGCCGTGGGGGCCAGAACGAGCGTGCCCGCGGCGAGGGCGGAACAGACACCGAGCCGCAGTAAACCGTGCCTCATGATGTTTGCCCTTCATGTGGGGGGACTGCCGGCGCGCCGGGGCTGCGTGCCGCGCCGGAACCACCTTCCTGACGAACCATCAGCGAGGTGGTCCCCCATTGAGACACGGTCGCCTTGAGGCAACAAGACACATCGCCATGATTTTTGACATGCCACGGTCAATGGGGGCGTGGTGTGTCGCGCGGACCGCCGTCGATGGGGCCTGTGGCCCGGCTCCGCCCCGGTTGGTCCGGACGGCGCGCCGGTCTCGTCGGGCGATGGCGCCCGGGTGTGCCCGGTGCGGTCATCCGGCGCCGCCGGCGCTTCCGCCGACGGCTGGATGCGCGGCCGGTGTCACATGAACAGCAGGCCCGCGAGGGTGAAGTAGGCGGCCGTCAACGCGGTCAGCAGGAGGAGCGTGGCCCATGGGCGGGCGTGCCACCACGACAGCCGCACGCGGGGGTATTGCCTCTTCAGTTCCTTGGGCGAGAAGGTCTGCTCGTCCATCAGGGGTATGTCCCGAAGCCTGCGCGACAACCGCTCCACGTCGGCCGCGTGCCACAGCCGCAGGTCGAGCACATAGGGGCGGGTGGACTGCGAGGCGATGACCATGCGTCCGGGTGTGGGGGTGAAAGGGCCGGCGCCGAACGTGATCGGGTGCAGCGCGGTCAGGAACTCCAGAGGAGCGCTGTAGAGGTTCACTCCGACGGCGTTGTCGATCCGGAGTTCGTCGTCGATGACCGTGATCTGGGCCATCGAGGAGCGCAACGCCATCATCACGAGGGTGGTCGCCACCGGCAGGAGGATCAGCACCACGAACGGTACGAGCCAGCCCACCCCGAACTCGCCGATGGTCATGGCCCCCATGGAGCAGAGCGCGGGGACACCGATCACCCCGTACATCGCCAACCGTCGACGATAGACGGAATTGTCCGGCGTTACGACCACACGTGCACCCACCGCACCCACGGCATCCCCCTGCCCCGCGAACCTTTGTGCAAAGCATCGCACCCGCGCACTCCTCCGGGACAGGGTATGGGCCACCTCGCCTTGAAGCAGGCCCGCCCCGGCGGTGCGGGCGGGCTCGTGGTCGAGTGCGTCGGCGCTCCGGACGGGAGTGATCGGCGGGCCCGCGCGACGATATGACGGAAAGTCATACGAGGTGGACCGCGTCGCGCGAGTCGGTCAACGCCCATTCCGCTTTCCCGTATCCCCCACTCGTAGGTTAGGTTAGCCTTGCCTGGGTTGAGCGCGAGAGGGGGAGTTCATGGTGGCCTGGAACCCGAGGGGCCGGGGCTTGAGAGCCGACGTCGTCGAGGGCGGCGTGGACACCTGCTCCCTCGCCACCGCTGAGATGCCCTGCGAGGGCACGGGCGCGTACACCGTGGCCACCGCGCGAACCCGCCCCCTCGGCCCCGAGTCCGCCCGCGACGGCATCCGTTGCGGCGCCCTCCGGCCCGGCCCGACCAACACCCCGGCACCTCGACCAGGCGTCGGACGGACGGGGACGGCCGTGCACGGGTGATCGCCCATTTCGGGCGGGGCTCATCGCCGACGCCGTGCTGCTCCCGCTTCCCGGCCGCGCCCGGCACTTCGCCGTGCGGAGCCTGTCCGCCGACCTCCCCCGCGCACGCCATGGCCGGGCGGGCGCCCATGTCGCCCAGTGCCGTGGCGTCGTCCCCACCATGACCGCCGACCTGCTGACCGCCGGGCCGGTGCCCATCCCCGCAGGAGTGAGTGAACCGATGAATCAGACCTTGTCGCCCGAACGTGTCCGCGCCGACGTCGCGGAGCTGCTCGACTGCGACCCCGCGGACATCGCGCCCGAGGAGAACCTGGTCGACCTCGGCCTGGACTCGGTGCGGATCATGATCCTGGTCGAGCGGTGGCGCGCCGCGGGGGCGGCCACGCTGGAGTTTCCCGATCTGGCCGAGCAGCCCGAACTGGCGCACTGGACGGCGCTGCTGACGGGTGGTGCCGCATGAGCCGCGTCGATCACCGGCACCGGCACCTGGACCGGATCGCGGAGGTCCGGGCGGGCCGTCATGCCGAGAAGGTGGGCTACCCGATCGGCATCCGGGAGACCGAGGTCGTCCGTACCGCCATGGTCGGCTCCGGCCTGCTGCGGGTGACCCTGGGCGGGGCGGGCACCGAGGGGTTCGAAGCCCACGCGCCGGACGAGCACGTGAAACTGATCTTCCCGGATCCGGACGGCTCGCTGCGACTGCCCGAGCCGAACGGGGCGATGCTGCGCTGGCCGCGCCCGGCGCTCGTCTCGCGGGAGTACACCGTGCGCCGCTACGACCCCGTCGCGGGCGAGATCGATATCGATATCGCGCCGCACGACGGCGGTCTCGCGTCGGACTGGGCGCTTGCGGCCCGGCCGGGCACCGTCATGCACATCGCGGGGCCGCCCGGCGGGCTGATCGTCCCGGACACCTACGACCGCTATCTGCTGGCGGGCGACATCACGGCCCTGCCCGCGATCGCGCGCCGGCTGGAGGAGCTGCCCGGGAGCGCGAAGGGCTGGGCGTTCGTCGAAGTCGCCGATGCCGCGGAGGAGATCGCGCTGTCCGCGCCCGAGGGTGTTCAGGTGCGCTGGCTGCACCGCGGCGGCCTGCCGGCGGGAACCGGCGACGCGCTGGCACGGGCCGCGATGTCGGTGACCGTGCCCGAGGGTGAGCGCGTGTACGTGTGGGCCGCGGGTGAGGCGGGGCAGATCAAGCCGCTGCGCCGCTGGGTCCGCGACGAGTTGTGCCTGGACAAGGCCGACAGCGACATCACCGGTTACTGGAAGCGCGGCGTCGCCGACTTCGACGAGGACGACCACTGATCAACCGGCCGGACCGGGGCGGGCGTTACGCCCGCCCCCTGGCTTGTCCTGCCGAAAGGCCATCAACTAAGGTGAGCCTTACCTAACCAGCAAGGAGCAATCGCATGTCCATACGCAGATCGTTCGGCCTGGTCGGCGCTGTGTCGCTGACCCTCGTCCTGGCCGGATGCGGGTTCTCCTCGGAGGGCGGGTCGGAAGCCTCGGAGGAGGGCGGGACCCGGGTGTTCGCCGCGGACAACGGCAAGATCACCATCCCGGCGAACCCGAAGCGTGTGGTGGCCACCGGCTATGCCGTGCCGGTCATGATCGAGGCCGACGCGCCGCTGGTCGGTATCTCGTCGTGGAAGCGCGGTGAGCCGATGATGTCCAAGGAGGACCTGGCCGCGTACAAGAAGCTCCCCAAGGTGGCGGGGGAGCAGGCGGCCGAGACCAACTACGAGGCCGTGGCCGAGGCCGAGCCCGACCTGATCGTCATCGGGGTGCCCGCCCCGGTGCTCGGCGACATCGACATCAAGCGGCTGGAGTCCATCGCCCCGGTCGTGGCGATCGGTCCGACCGTGCCGTCCGCATGGCGCGAGCTGTCCCACAAGCAGGCCGACGCCGCCGGCGCGCTCAAGCGGTTCGACGCCGCGAAGGGCGCGTACGAGGCCAAGGCCGCCGAACTGGTCACGAAGTACAAGGACGTGCTGCCCCAGCTCAAGCTCGGCCACGTCGGCGCGTACGGAGAGGTCGCCAAGGGCACCTTCCAGCGCGAGTTCGGCGGTTCGTGGGGCACCAACATCGCCGAGGACCTCGGCGCGAAGTACTACGGCAAGGTCAAGGAGTCCGGTCCGGGTTCGCGCTCGGTCAGCGAGTACCCGTCCATCGAGGAGCTCCCGGCCGCGTTCGGTGAGGCCGACGTCATGACGTACTCGGTCAACGCCGACGGCAGCATCCCCAAGCCGGTCCAGTACGTCATGGACTCGAAGCTGTGGAAGAACCTGCCCGCCGTCAAGGCCGGGAAGGCCTTCCCGCTCCGCTACACCGAGGCCGCGACCTACGGGCAGGGGATGCAGACCCTGGACGCGATCGACAAGTCGCTCGCCCCGCTGCTGAACCGGTGACCGTCGCGGGCCGCGCGTCCGGGGCGGCGGAAACCAGGCGGGCCGTACCGCGGACCGGCCTGCTGATCGGCGGACTGGTGCTGCTGGCAGCGGTCGCCGTGCTCAGCATGGGCGTCGGGGCCCGCCCGGTCCCGCCCGCCGAGGTCGTGCGGGCGTTCCTGGACTTCCACGGCACCGACGACCACGTGATCGTGCGGGACGTCCGGGCGCCGCGCGCGCTGCTGGCCATCGCGGTGGGCGCCGCGCTCGCGGTGGCCGGCGCGCTGATCCAGACGCTGGCCCGCAACCCCCTGGCCGAGCCCGGCATCCTCGGGGTCACCGCGGGCGCCGGATGCGCCGTCACCGTCGGATCGGCGCTCGGACTGGCCGCCGGACAGGCGGGCGAACTGGGCTTCGCGATCGCCGGCTCCGTGCTCGCGGCGCTGCTGGTCGCCGCGGTCGGGCGGCGCTCACCCCTGCGCCTGGTGCTCACCGGTGTGGCTCTGACCGCGGTGCTCAGCGGCGTCTCGCTGGGCATGCGGCTGATGCTCCCGGACGTCTTCGACACCTACCGGTTCTGGTCGGTCGGGTCGCTGGCGGCCCGCGAACAGGCGCCACTGGCACTGCCGTTGGCCGCGATCGCCGTGTCCCTGCTCGGCGCGCTGATGCTGAGCCGCGCACTCAACGCACTGACGCTGGGCGAGAGCGTGGCGCACACCCTGGGGGCGGGCGTGGGCCGGGTCCGGGCCCTCGCCCTGGTACTGATCACCGTGCTCAGCGGGGCGGCCACGGCGGTGGCCGGGCCGATCCTGTTCGTCGGGCTGATCGTGCCGCACCTGGTCCGCAGACCGGCCGCGGGCTCCGTGCCGTGGCTGATCCTCTACACGATGGTGCTGGGTCCGATCCTGCTGCTGATCGCCGACATCGGGTCGCGGGTACTGCTGCCCACCGGCGAGGTTCCGGTGGCCATCGTGACCGCGTTCCTCGGCGGCCCCATGCTCATCTGGGCCGTTCGCCGCTACGGGGCGGGGTCGCTGTGAAGGCGCTCGCACCGAGGGCCGAACGACGCACGGTGGTGCTCTGCGCCGTGCTGGTGACCCTGATGCTGGGCCTGGGCCTGCTCGGGCTCTGCTACGGGGCGTCATGGTCCACCCCCGGCGAGGTGTTCGCCGCGCTGAGCGGGTCGGACCCCTCCGTGGTGATCCGGGACTGGCGGTTGCCGCGCGTGCTCGCCGGACTGGTCTTCGGCGCCGCGCTCGGTGTGGCGGGGGCGATCTTCCAGAACCTCACCCGCAACCCGATGGGCAGCCCGGACGTCATCGGTCTCGACGCGGGCGCCTACACCGGCGCCCTGGTCGCCATCACCGTGCTGTCGGGCACCTCTGCGCAACTGGCCGTCGGCTCGGTGCTCGGCGGGCTGGTCGTCGCGGCCGCGATCTATCTGCTGTCGTTCGAACGGGGCTTCTCCGGGATGCGGTTGGTGGTCATCGGAATCGCGTTCAACGCGATGGTGACCGCGATCAACTCGTGGATCGTGCTGCGCGCCGAACTGGAGGTGGCGATCGCCGCCGTCGGCTGGAGCGCCGGCTCGCTCAACGGCGTGGGCTGGGCCGACCTGGGAATCCCGTTCACGGTGATCGCCGTCCTGCTCACCCTGATGACCGCGCGGGCGCACGCCATGCACCAGGCATCGCTCGGCGACGCGATCGCGGTGACCACCGGGGTCGGGCTCGACCGGCTGCGACTGCTGATGGTGCTGGTCGGCGTCGGCTGCACGGCCACGGTGACCGCGGTGGCCGGGCCGATCGCGTTCATCGCCCTCGCCGCCCCGCAGATCGGCCGCAGGCTCGCGGGCGCGGCCGGAGTGCCGCTGCTCCCGGCCGCGCTCACCGGGGCGGTGCTGCTCCTGGGCGCCGACCTGATCGCCCAGATGCTGCTGGCGCCCGTCGCGCTGCCCGTCGGCGTGGTGAGCACCGCGATCGGCGGTTGTTACTTGATCTGGCTGCTGACCAAGGAGGTGAGGCGCGCGTGACCGCACGCCTGACGGCGCGGGAGATCACCCTGCGCTACGGAGACCGCGTCGTGTCCACACGGCTGAGCCTCGACATCCCCGACGGCGCGTTCACCGCCATCGTGGGCCCCAACGCCTGTGGGAAGTCAACCCTGTTGAGCGCCCTGGTCCGGCTGCTGCGCCCCGACTCCGGTCAGGTGGAACTCGACGGCCGCGCGGTCGGCGGCTATGCGACCAAGGCGCTTGCCAAGCAACTCGGCTTCCTGCCGCAGGATCCGCTGGCACCCGACGACATCAGGGTCCGGCAACTGGTGGGCCGGGGGCGGTTCCCCCACCAGTCGATGCTGGCGCTGTGGTCGCCGGACGACGAGGAGGCCGTCACCGGGGCGATGGCCGCCGCCGGGGTCGGCGACCTCGCCGACCGGCCGGTGCAGGAGTTGTCCGGCGGACAGCGGCAGCGGGTGTGGATGGCCATGGTGCTCGCCCAGCAGACGCCCTATCTGCTGCTCGACGAACCGACGTCGTTCCTGGACATCACCCACCAGTACCAGCTGCTCGGCCTGTTGGCCCGGCTGCGCAACGAGGGCCGGACGGTGGTCGCGGTCCTGCACGACATCAACCAGGCATGCCGGTTCGCCGACCACCTGATCGCCATGAAGGACGGCCGGGTGGTCGCCGAGGGCGACCCCGGGGACATCGTGGACGCCGCGCTGATCAAGGACGTGTTCGACCTGCCGAGCGTCATCGTCCCCGACCCGGTGACCGGCACACCGATGATCGTTCCCACACTTCCAGGAGAGTAAGTTGAGCACCGCAAGCGTGTCATCGGACGGCCTCCTCGCCCTGACCAGCGCCCAGTTGGGCATCTGGAACGCGCAACGCCTCGAACCCGACTCGCCGTACTACATGGTCGGCGACGTGGTGGAGATATCCGGCAGCGAGCCGGTCGACGTGGACGCGCTGGCGGAAGCGGTCCGGGCGACCACCGAGGAGGCCGACACGCTGCGGCTGCGGGTGTACGACACCCCGGACGGGCCACGCCAGGCGGTGAGCCGGGAGCCGGTCGAGCCGCCCTCGGTGGTCGACGTCAGCGGCGCCCCCGATCCCGTGGCCGCCGCACACGCGCTCGTCGACGCCGAGCGGGGCCGGGCGGCCGAGGCATGCCGGGGGATGGTGGACCGGCCGCTGTACGCACGTACCGTCATCAGGCTGTCCGACCGCGAGGTCTGGTACACTCAGCTCGGCCACCACCTGGTCTTCGACGGTTACACCGCCGCGATGCTCGCCCGCCGCACCGCCGCCCGCTACACCGCCCTGGTACGCGGGACCGAGCCGCCGAAGTCGGCCTTCGGCGCCTTCGCCCGACTCGTCGCCGCCGACCGGGCCTACCGCGACAGCGACCGGTTCGCCGAGGACCGCGCGTACTGGGTCGAGCGGTTCACCCCGCTCCCCGACCTCGGCCACCTCGCTGATCCCGACACCGCCGCCGGTTCGCCCGACCGCACCCTGACCGCCCGCGCCGTCGTCACGCCCGAGGAGACCGCCCGGCTGCGCGCCTTCGCCGACGGGCAGGGCGTCACCTGGGGTGAGGCACTGATCGCCTGCTACGCCGCCTTCCTGCACCGCATGCTGGGCCGCACCGATGTGGTGTTCGCGCTGCCGCTGATGTGCCGGGCGGGTTCGACCGAGCTGCGTACCCCCGCCATGGCGGTCAATGTGCTGCCGCTGCGGGTGACCGTGCGCGGCGGGGACGGGCTCGGGGAGCTGAGCCGGCGGGTCGCCTCCGCCATGCGCGAGATGCGCGACCACCAGCGTTACCGGGGCGAGGATCTGCCGAGGGACCTCGGAGCACCCGGCGCCGGCGCGCTGCTGCACGGACGCGGGATCAACCTCAAGGCGTTCGATTTGGCGATCGACTTCGCCGGGGCCGGCGGTGTGATGCGCAACGTCGCGGGCGGTCCGCCCGAGGACATGGGCCTGAGCGTCCTGCCGACCCGTGACGGTGGGCTGCTGCTCGGCTTCGAAGTCGACGCCCGGTCCAACGACCAGGCCGCGGTCGACGGTCTGCTGTCCGGACTGCGGGCACTGCTGTCCGGGCTGACCGACGGGCTGCCCGTCGGGCGGATCGCCCTGACCGCCGACGTGGACCGGCCGCCGGCCGACTGGTGCCCGCCCGCGCTGCCCGGCACGCCGGTGGACGTGCCGACCGCGTTCGGCACGATGGTCGCCGCCGGTCCGGGGCGTACGGCCCTGGTGTGCGGCGACGACCGGCTGTCCGCGGCGGACCTGGCGGGCCGGGTCCACCGGCTGGCCCGTGCGCTGCGGGCCCGTGGGATCGGGGCCGACGACGTCGTGGCGCTCGCGCTGCCCCGTTCGGCCGACTCGGTGGTCGCCCTGCTGGCGGTGCTGGACGCGGGCGCCGCGTTCCTGCCCCTGGACGCCGCGTACCCGCCCGAGCGGCTGCGCGAGCTGATCGACGACACCCGGCCCGCGCTGGTCCTGACTGCCGGTGCGGTCGACGGGCTGCCGTGGAACACCCTGCTCGACGAGGCCGCCGCGCTGTCCGGCGCGCCCCTGACGGCCGATGAACTGGCCGGGCCCCGGCACCCCGAACACCTCGCCTATGTGATCCATACCTCCGGGTCGACCGGACGCCCCAAGGGCGTGCTCGGCCGGGCCGGCGGCCTGGCCTCGCTGCTGCACCACCAGCGTGCGACGGTCGTCGCGGAGGCCGAACGGTCCGCGGGCAGGCGGCTGCGCGCCGCGCACACCTACTCGTTCGCCTTCGATTCCGCGTTCGACCACCTGGTGTGGCTGCTGTGCGGGCACGAACTGCACGTCTACGACACCGAGACCGCCCGCGACGCCGACGCACTCCTCGCCGCGTACGCCCGCGACGGCATCGACATCGTGGACACCACGCCGTCGATGGCCACGCCGCTGATCGACGGCGGCCTGCTGGACCGGCGGCCGACGCTGCTGGTCCTCGGCGGGGAAGCCACCCCGCCCGCGCTGTGGCGGCGGGTCGCCGGGTCGGGCATCACCGCGCGCAACATGTACGGGCCGACCGAGGCGACGGTGGACAGCACCACCGCACCGATCGACGGCGACGAGCCGACGATCGGCCACCCGCTCGCGGGCACCCGGATCTATGTGCTGGACAGCTCGCTGCAGCCGGTGCCGCACGGCACCGCGGGCGAGCTGTACCTGGCCGGACCGCACCTGGCCCGCGGTTACCTCGGCAGGCCCGGAGCGACCGCCGAGCGCTTCGTCGCCGACCCGTTCGGCGCGCCGGGGGAGCGGATGTACCGCACCGGCGACCTGGCCCGATGGGTGCCCGGCCGGGGCCTGGAGTACCGGGGCCGGGGCGACGGACAGGTCAAGATCCGCGGCCACCGGGTGGAGACCGGTGAGGTCGAGGCAGCGCTCGCCGCGGTGCCCGGAGTCACCGCGTCGGCCGCCAGGGTGCGGTCGTCCCGGCTGATCGGTTACGTCGTGTCCACCTCGGTCACCGGGGACGAGGTACGTGCCCGTCTGGCCGAGCGGCTGCCCGAGCACATGGTGCCTGCGGCGGTCGTGGTGCTGGCCGAGCTGCCGGTGACGCCCAACGGCAAGCTCGACCGCGCCGCCCTGCCCGCGCCCGCGCTGCCCGGCGGCGGCCGGGAGCCGGGCACCGAGCGGGAGCGGCTGCTGTGCGCGGTCCTCGCCGAGGCGCTCGATGTCGAACGGGTCGGCGTGGACGACGACTTCTTCGCCCTCGGCGGGGACAGCATCACCGCGATCACCGTCAGCAGCAGACTGCGGGCGGTGGGCGTCGGGCTGCGTCCCCGGGACCTGCTGGCGCGCCGCAGTTTCGCGGCGCTGGCCGCCTCCGCCGAGCTGCTGGAGGACGTTCCCGAGCCGGCGGACGACCCGGTCGGGTCCGTGCCCGCGCCGCCGATCGTGCGCGGTCTCCTCGACCCGCATCCGGATGTGGACGTCGTCGCCGGCTACGCGCAGTGGACCGCCCTGCGTGTCGACGAACTCGTCCACGACGACCTGGTCACCGGCGTGCAGGCCGTACTCGACCACCACGACGCACTGCGGCTGCGGGCGGGCGGGGAACTGGAGATCCTGCCCCGCGGCGCCGTGCGGGCCGTCGTCGGCGAGGTCCACGGCGAGGACGTGAGCGCACTGGCCCGGCGGCTGGCGGGAGAGCTGGACCCCAGTACGGGCGACCTGCTGCGGGCCGCCCTGCTCCGCACCGGTGACGGCACGTCGGACCGGCTGGTCGTCGTCGTGCACCACCTCGCCATGGACGGCGTGTCCTGGCGCATCCTGCTGCCCGACCTGTACACGGCCTGCACGGGCGGCACGCTCGACCCGGTCGGCACGTCATGGCGGCGGCACGCCACGCTCCTCGCCGACCAGGGCCAATCCGGTACGCGCCGGGGCGAACTCGACCACTGGCGGACCGCGCTCGGCTCCGCGTCCCGGCTGGGCGCCCGGCCGCTGGACCACACGCGGGACACGGTGTCGACCGCCCACCGGTCGGTCACCGTGGCCTCGGCCGAAGCCACCGAGGCGCTGCTGACCACCCTGCCCGCGGCGTACCGCGCCGGTGTCGACGAGGTGCTGCTGGCCGCCCTCGTACTCACCCTGCGGAACTGGGGCCTGCCGGGCGACGCGGTGACCGTGTCCATGGAGGGCCACGGCCGCGAACACCTCGACCTGTCCCGCACCATCGGCTGGTTCACCAGCGAGTACCCGGTGCGCGTTCCCGCGTCCGACGACATCGGGCAGGCGCTGCGCGCCGCCAAGGAGGCCAGGCGCGGCGTCCCCGACGGCGGTGTCGGCTACGGCGTCCTGCGCCACCTCGACCCCGAAACCCGTGCCGAACTCGCGGCCACCCCGCCGCCGGACGTGCTGCTCAACTACCTGGGCCGGTTCGCCCCGCTGTCCGGAACCGGATGGCGCCTGCCCGAGCACGACGCCTTCTCGGTGAACGAGCCCGGCGCCAAGGCCCTGGAACAGGTGCTGGCCCTCAACTGCTTCGTCCATGAAGAGGGTTCACCACGGCTCGCCGTCGAGTGGACGGCCGCGACCGGGGTGCTCGGCACCGACGTCGTCGCGGCGCTCCAGAGCGCCTGGGCCGCCGCCCTGGACGCGCTCGCCGAGCACGCGCTCCACACCCCGGGCGGCCTCACCCCGTCCGACCTGCCGCTGGTCGACCTCGACCAGACCGCCATCGACGCCCTCGAACGCACCGGCCGCATCGCCGACGTACTGCCCGCCACACCCCTCCAGGTCGGGCTGTCCTTCCACACCCTGGTCCGTGACGAGGACGACACCGACGTCTATGTCGTCCAGGCCGTGACCACCCTGGCCGGTGAGCTGGAGCCGGACCGGATGGCCGAGGCGGCCCGCGAACTGCTGCGCCGCCACCCCGCCCTGCGTGTGTACCTGGGCACGGCCGGGGACGACGTGGTGCAGGTGATCCCCGCCGATGTCGCCCTGGACTGGCGGCAGGACGACCGGTTCCCCGACGCCGCCCGCTTCGATCTGGAGCGCCCGTTCGACCCGGCCAGGCCGCCGCTGATCCGTTTCCTGCTGTCCCGCGTCGGGCCCGCCGAGCACAAGCTGGTGATCACGAACCACCACGCCCTGCTCGACGGCTGGTCGATGCCGCTGGTCGGCCGCACCCTGCTCGCCATCTACGCCGAGCTGAGCGGCGGCCCCGCCGCCCCCGTTGCCCCGCCGCTGTCGGAGTACTTCCGGTGGCTGGCGGGCCGGGACCGGGAGGCGTCGCTCGCCGCGTGGCGGGACGCGCTGGCCGGAGTCGACGACGCCACACGGCTGGCACCCGCGAGCACCGGAACCGGTGTCGAGCGGCCGGGCCGCGAAATCGTCGGACTGGGACGCGAGTTCAGTGACCGGCTGCGGGCGTTCGCCCGTGAACAGGGCGTCACTCTGACGACGGTGCTCCAGACGGCGTGGGGCCTGCTGCTGGGCAGGCTCACCGGGCGCCGCGATGTCGTGTTCGGCTGCCCGGTGTCCGGGCGGCCCGCCGAGGTCGACGGCGTGGAGTCGATGATCGGCCAGCTCGGCACCACCATCCCGGTGCGGGTGCGGCACACCCAGGACCAGACCGCGCGGGACCTCATGGCACACGTGCACGCCGACAGCGTCGCACTGGGCGAGCACCACCACATCGGCCTGCCCGAGATCCAGCGGGCGGTGGGCATCGGCGAACTCTTCGACACGATGCTGGTCATGGAGAACTTCCCGCTGTCCAGCCGGAAGCGCACTCCGCTCGCCCCCGGCCTCGACCTGGCGGGCGTGGACATCACCGACGCCACGCACTACGCGCTGACCGTCATCGTGATTCCGGACGAGGAGATCACGATCGGCCTCGGCTACCAGCCGCACGCCTTCGCCGCGGAGACCGTGCGCGACTACGGCCGCTGGCTGCACCACCTCCTGCGGGAGATCGTCGACGACCCGGCACGGCCCGCGATCCGGCTGTCCGCGCTCGACCCCGACGAGCGGGCGCGGATGCTGCGTACCGGCACCGCGGCCGTCCCCGCCAAGGCCCGCGGCCACTGGCTGGAGGAGTTCGCCGCCCAGGTGCGCCGCAGGCCCGACGCCGAGGCCCTGGTCTGCCGCGACCGCAGCCTCAGCTATGCCGAGCTGGACCGGCAGGCCAACCGGCTCGCCCACGCGCTGATCGGGCGTGGGGTACGGCCCCAGGACCCGGTCGCGGTCCTGCTCGGACGCGACATCGAGATGACCGTGGCGCTGTTCGGCGTGGCCAGGGCGGGCGCGGTGTACGTGCCGATGGACGCGAGCTACCCGCGGGAGCGGCTGGCGTACATGTTCGACGACATCGCCCCGGCAGCCGCCGTGACGACCGGCGCCGAACTGCCCGTCGACCGCGAGATACCGGTACTGCGGCTCGACGACCCGGCCACACTCGCGTCCGCGGCGGACACCGACCCGGCCGGGGCACGCGCCGGGCTCACCGAGGACGCGCTCGCCTACGTCATCTACACCTCCGGAACCACCGGGCGGCCCAAGGGCGTCGGCGTGACCCACCGGGGCGTGCCCGACCTGATCGCGCTCCAGGAGGAGGTCGTCGGCGTCACCGAGAACGACCGGTACCTGCACTTCGCGTCGACCGGCTTCGACGTCGCGTTCTGGCAGACCATGGTGCCCCTGCTCTCCGGCGGTACGTCGGTGATCGCACCCGAGGAGGTACGCGTCCCCGGCGACGAACTGCTCGACTACATCGTCGAGCACCGGGTGACCGGAGTGAACCTGCTTCCCTCGTTCCTGGCCGCGATGCCCGACGACCGCACCGTCGACCCCGACGTGTTCTTCGTCGTCGGAGCCGAACGCCTCGACCCCGAGCTGGCACGACGCTGGGGCCGGGGCCGCAGGGCGCTGTTCAACGCCTACGGTCCGACCGAGGTCACCATCAACTCCACGACCTGGCACTACGACCCGGACGACGCCGGGCCGCTGCCGATCGGCCGCCCCGACCCCAACGTCCGCGCCTATGTCCTCGACGGCGGACTCCAGCCGGTCGGCGTCGGTGTCACGGGCGAGCTCTACCTCGGCGGGCCGAGCCTGGCCCGCGGATACCTCGGCCGCCCCGGTCTGACCGCCGCGACCTTCGTGGCCGACCCGTTCGGCCCGCCGGGGGAGCGGTTGTACCGCACGGGCGACCTGGTGCGGTGGCGGCCGGACGGACAGCTGGTGTTCCTCGGCCGCGCCGACCACCAGGTGAAGGTCCGCGGCTTCCGGGTCGAGCTGGGTGAGATCGAGTCCACTCTGACCAGCCACCCCGATGTGCGCGCCGGTGCCGTGATCATGCGGGAGGGCAGGCTCGTCGGCTACGTCATCCCGACCGACGACGCCGACCTCGACACCGCGCGGGTGCGCGCGTACCTGGCCGAGGAACTGCCCGACCACATGGTGCCGACGGCGCTCGTACCGATCGACCGGCTGCCGCTGAGCCCCAGCGGCAAGCTCGACACAGCCGCGCTGCCCGCTCCCGAGACCGTGGCCGCCCCGCGGCGCGAACCCGCCACCGGGGCGGAAGCGGTGCTGCTCGGGGTGTTCCAGGACGTCCTGGGCACCGATGACATCGGCCCCGACGACAGCTTCTTCGCCATCGGCGGGGACAGCATCGTGTCGCTGCAAGTGGTGTCGCGGGCCCGGCGCCAGGGCCTCGGCCTGAGCGCGCGGGACGTGTTCGAGGGAGAGACGGTCGCCGGGATCGCGGCGCGGGCGCGCGCCCTCGACGGCGGTGCGGGACCCGCGGACGGGGACGCACCGCTGACCCCGATCATGCGGGACCTGCTGCGCCGCGCCGGCTCCGCCGCGGACGGATTCTGCCAATGGGTGGAGATCTGCGTCCCGCCGGGCGGCGACGAGCCGGCCTGGCGGGCCGTGCTCGACGCGCTCCTGGCCCGTCACGACGTACTGCGGGCCCACCTGGCCGACGACGTGCTGCGCATCCCGCCGGTCGGCACGGTGACCGGTGCCGAGGTGCTGACCCGTGTAGCGGCGGCAGAAGACCTGCGGGGCCCGGCCGACGCCGCGATCGCCGCCGCCCGGGAGTCCATGGACCCGCGCACCGGCCCCCTGCTGCGCGCGGTGTGGGTGGACGCCGGACCGGACCGGCCGGGCCGGCTCGTCCTGATCGCCCACCACCTGGTCGTCGACGGCGTGTCCTGGCGCATCCTGCTGGACGACCTGGAACACGCCCACTCCGGTGGATCACTGGCCCGGCACGGTCAGTCGTTCCTCGGCTGGGCGCGGTCGCTGCGCGACGCCGACCGGCGGGCCGAACTCCCGCACTGGCGGCGGATGAACACCACACCGGCGCTCACCCGCCCGCTCGACCCCGCCCGGGACACCGTGGCGACCGCGACACACCACGAGATCCGGCTCGACGCCGACTCGACCCGCGCCCTGATCACGACCCTGCCGGCCGCCTACCGCACCACGCCGGACGCCGTGCTGCTGACGGCGCTCGGCCAGGCGGTACGGGCCTGGCGCGGGACACCGCAGGTGCTGGTCGCGCTGGAGAGCCATGGCCGCCCCCGACAGGTCGACCTGTCCCAGACCGTCGGCTGGTTCACCGCCGTCCACCCCGTGCGACTCGACGCGGGCGACGACGTGAAGGCGGTCAGGGAACGGCTGCGCGCACAGGGCGACGGCCTCGGCCACGGCATTCTCACCGCGGCGGGCCTGCTGGACCCCGTGGCACCGGAGATCGCCTGGAACTACCTCGGCCGGTACCCCGGCGCCCCGGCGCGGGAGACGCCGTGGCAGGCACCCCCGGACGCCGACCCGCTCGGTTCGAACGGCTCCGACGCGATGCCCCTGCCGTACAGCCTGATGATCAACGCCCTGGTGCGTGACGACGCGCTCGGGGTCCGGATCACCTGGCCGTCCGCGCTGTTCACCGCAGCCGAGGCCGAGGAACTGGCCGAGAGCCTGCGGACCGCGCTCCTGCACGTCGCCGCCGCCCCGGAGATCAGGGCGCTCGACCAGGACCGTCCGGTCGCCGACATGCAGCCGCTGACCCCGTTGCAGGAGGTGATGCTGCGGCACTCGCGCACCGAGCGCCCCGACCCGTACACCGTGCAGTCGGCGTTCACCCTCGCCGGCCCGCTCGACACCGACGCCCTGCGCGACGCGGGCGCCGACCTGCTGGCCCGTCACCCGAACCTGGGTGCCGTGTTCCCCGCCTTCCTGGCGGTGATCCCCACGTCGCCCCGGCCGGACTTCCGCGTGACCGACGGGCCCGCCGAGGAGGTGCTGGCGGCGGACCTGGCCGAGCCGTTCGACCTCGCCCGGGGCCCGCTCTTCCGGCTGACCGTGATCCGGCGTGACTCCGAGCGCGCCGACCTGGTCCTGACCACCCATCACGTGCTCTCCGACGGCTGGTCGGCCCCGCGCATCCTCACCGAGCTGTTCGCGCTCTACACGGCGAGGGTCCGCGGCGGGGCTCACGGTCTGCCCGCCCCCGTACCGTTCGGCGACTACCTGGCCTGGTGCGCCGACCACGAGCCCGATCTCGGCGCCTGGGCAGCCGAGTTGGAGGGTCTGCCCGAGGGCGACTATCTGGGCGGCGGCGAACCCGGTCCGGCCTGGCAGGAACCCGAGGTCATCGCGTTCGACGCGGCACTGGTGGCCGGCCTCACCCACTTGGCCGCCCGGCGCGGTCTGACCCTGAACACGCTGGTGCAGGGCGCGTGGGCGGTGCTGCTCGCGCGGCGATCCGGCCACACGGACGTCTGCTTCGGCGCCATGGTCTCCTGCCGTCCCCCGGAGCTGGAGGGTGTCGAGGAGATCATCGGGCTGTTGGCCAACACCGTGCCTGTACGGGCCCGGCTCGGCGGCACGCTCGCCGACACGCTCACCGGCCTGCAGGCCGGACAGCGGGCGCTGGTCGAGCACCACCACGTCGCCCTCACCGACCTGGAACGGCTGACCGGGCGGCGCAGGCTGTTCGACAGCCTGGTGGTGTTCGAGAACTACCCGGTCGACCCGGACCGCCTCCGTGAACCCGCCCCCGGGCTCACGGTCGTCGCAACCCGCTTCCGGGAGGCCACGCACCACCCGGTGACCCTGACCGTCATGCCGGACGGCGACGGCTGGACCGGCGTGTTCGCCCACCGGGCCGGAACGGACGTCGACGGGCTCGCCGAGGAACTGCTCGACCTGCTGCGCACCCTGGACAAGCACCTCGACAACGACGTGCTCGCTCTCCTGGAGGGCCGATGAGCGGGAAGACCGCGCCGCCGGACGGGAACGTCGCGCCGGCGGACGACCGCGTGGACAGGCAGTTGCTGCGGGTCGCGTTCATCCTGGTGCTCGGCACCTTCATGGCCACGCTGGACGCCACGATCGTCAGTGTCGGCATCGACAGCCTGACCGAGGAGTTCGGCGCCTCCGTCGCCGAGATCCAATGGGTCACCACCGCCTACCTGCTGGCCGTTGTCGCCGCCGTACCCGCGTCCGGCTGGCTGGCCGGCCGGTTCGGCGGCCGGCGGACGTGGCTCGTCGCCGTGGGGGTGTTCCTGCTCGGCTCGATTCTGTGCGCGTCGGCCTGGTCGGTGACCAGCCTGATCGTGTTCCGGGTGATCCAGGGCCTCGGCGGCGGGCTGCTGCCCGCGACCGGGCAGGCGCTGCTGGCCCGCGTCGCGGGCCCCGGCCGCACCGGGCGGGTGATCAGCGTCGTCGCCGTCGTCCCGCTGCTGTCACCGGTGTTCGGCCCGCTGGTCGGGGGCTCCATCCTCGAAGTGGCGCCATGGCCGTGGCTGTTCCTGGTCAACCTGCCGATCGGAGTGGTCGCGGCCCTGCTCGCCCGCCGCCATGTGCCCGTGGTGCCGCCGTCGACGCGGCGTACGGCCTTCGATCTGCGGGGGGCGCTGCTGCTCTCGCCCGGCCTGGCCGTGCTGGTGTTCGGGCTGACCGAGGTCGCCCACGGCCGCACCCTCCCGGCCACGGTCGGCGTGGTGGCGGGGCTGGCGATGCTGACCGGCTTCACCGTGCACGGGCTGCGGACCCGCCGCACCCCGCTGGTCGACCCCCGGCTGTTCGCCCGGCCGCCCTTCGGCGCCGCCGCCGTCGCGCTGCTCGTCCTGGGCGCGTCGGTGTTCGGCACGATGTTCCTGCTGCCGCTGTACTTCCAGACCGGCCGCGGAATGTCGGCGTGGGAGGCCGGGCTGCTGCTCGCCCCCCAGGGGCTGGGCGCGGCGGCCGGGTCGGTGCTGGTCAACCGCACCATCAACAAGGTCGCGCCGCGGACCCTGGTGGTCACCGGCATCGTGCTGATCCTCGCGGGCACGGTTCCCTTCACCCAGCTCGGCCACGAAGTCCCGGACGCCGTGATCGTCTCGGCGCTCGCGGTCCGCGGCGTCGGGATGGCCATGGTCGGCGCGCCCGTGATGAACATCGTCTACAGCCGCATCGAGCCCGAGCAGCTTCCGCGCGCGGCCGGAGCGCTCAACCTGCTCAACACCGTGGGCGGTTCGGTCGGCACCGCTGCCCTCGCCGTGGTCCTGCAGAACCGGCTGTCGGCCCGCGGCCCGGACATCGCCGCGGCGTTCGGTGACACTTTCTGGTGGGTGCTCGGCTTCTGCCTGATCGCCGCCGCCGGAGCCACGAGGCTGCCACGGACCCGGGCCGGGAAGCCGTGATGCGCCCACTCGCCGACACCGGGCCTTGTGGACCGTCCGGCCGTCCGTCACGATGGTGATCGTGACGACCTGCCGAAAGGCCCATGCCGCGTAGGCGGCCCGGCGCGCTTCGCGCCGAAGCTCCGGTGGCGCCGGTCCCAGGCCCCTGGACCGAACGGATTCCGGGTCTCTCCGAGCGCACCTGCGCCGAGATCCAGCGCAGGGAAAGCGAACACGACGACCCTGCGGGCGGCCTGTGGCGTGGCGCGGTCGAAGCCGCGCTCAGGCACTACCGGGCGTTCCTGCGGCAACCCGGCCGCTACCTCGACCTGTGTTTCGAGGCTTCTCCCCATCCGGAGTCCTCGCTCGTCAACGTGGCGAACGCCCGGGACCTCCTGCAAGAGGCGCTGCGCTCGCTGTCCCCGTCCGCCCGCGCCGAGCTCGGGCGGCTGGTGGCGGCCCTCGATACCGAGCTGCGACGTCGGACCCTGCCCGACCCGCTCGCACACCGGCGCGTTCGGTGCGGTGACGGATGGTGGCACCGGCGGCTCTACGACGGTGAGTTCCGGTGGTGAGGGGCTTCGGACGGCACCGTTGCGTCTCAACGCCGGTGGTACGGAGCGGAGGTCGGCCCCGCCCACCTCCGAGAGGGTGGCCGAAAAGGGTGGGTGGGAGGTGTTTCTCGGGCGCCCCGTCGGTAGAGGGGCATCGTCCGTCTACCCCCGATGCGCCCTCGCAATCCTGTGCTCTTGTTCACCGTTAAACAATTCCGGAATATCCAGGAATATACGTCCAGTTCATCCCAGCTGCTCGTCTATCGTCCGGGATCATGAGCACCACCAGTACCTCGCAAACCACCGCACGGCACCCCGTACGCGTCCTGCGCCACGTATGGATTCCTCTCAAGGACGGCAACAGGCTCGCCGCCCGGGTGTGGCTGCCCGCCGACACCGAGGGGCCGGTTCCAGCCGTTCTGGAGTACATCCCGTACCGCAAGAACGACGGCACCGCTCCCCGCGATGTGACCCTGCACGCCCAGTTCGCCGCCGCCGGATACGCGGCCGTGCGCGTCGACTGCCGGGGCAGCGGCGACTCCAGCGGCATCATGCTCGACGAGTACCACGCCACCGAACTCGCCGACGCCCTCGAAGTCCTCGACTGGATCGAGGGCCAGGACTGGTCCGACGGCCAGGTGGCGATCATCGGCAAGTCCTGGGGCGGATTCAACGGCCTCCAGATCGCGGCCCTCCAGCCGCCGCAACTGCGCTGCATCGTCACCGTCTGCTCCACGGACGACCGGTACGCCGACGACGTGCACTACGCGGGCGGTTCCCTGCTCGCCTCCGAGATGCTGCCCTGGGCCGCGACCATGCTCGCCTACAACGCCCGCCCCGCGGACCCCGCCGTGCTCGGCGACTCCTGGCGTCAGGAATGGCTGGACCGGCTGGACCGCACGGTCCCGTACGCCGAGGAGTGGCTGAGCCACCAGCGCCGGGACGCCTACTGGCAGCACGGATCGGTCTGCGAGGACTACTCCGCGATCAAGGTGCCCGTCTACGCGGTCGGCGGCTGGCTCGACCCCTACCGGGGCGCCGTCCTGCGGCTCATGGAGAACCTGGGGGTGCCTGCCAAGGCCATGCTCGGGCCCTGGGCGCACACCTACCCCCACCAGGCCGAACCCGGCCCGGCGATGGACTTCCAGAGCGAGTGCGTACGCTGGTTCGACCGCTGGATGGGCGGTGTCGACGACGGCATCATGGACGAGCCGGCGCTGCGCGCCTGGATCCCCGACCCCGCCCCGGTCGGCTCCGACCTCACCGGGCGTCCCGGCCGCTGGGTCGGCGAGCCGTCCTGGCCCGCACCCGGTGTCGAGGCGCGCGAGCTGCCGCTGAGCACGCTCGGCGCAGCCCCGGGCACCGCGGTACTCCGCTCGCCGCTGACCATCGGCGCCAGTGGCGGCGACTTCCTCAAGTTCGGTGATGTGCCCGGCCAGTACGCGGACCAGGCCGCCGACGACGGCCGGTCGCACACCTTCACCGGTCCCGCCCTGACCGAGCGGCTGGAGATCCTCGGCACCCCCGAGGTCACCCTCCGGGTCACCAGCGACCGGCCGCAGGCGCAGCTCGCGGTGAGGCTGTGCGAGGTCGCCCCGGACGGCAGCTCGAAGCTGGTCACCGCGGGTTTCCTCAACCTCACCCACCGCGACGGACACACCGATCCGAAGCCCCTGGAGCCGGGCCGCGCCTACGAGGTGTCGGTGCCCCTGTTCGCCATCGGGCACGCCTTCGCCGCCGGAAACCGCGTCCGGGTCTCCGTCTCCGCCTCGCTGTGGCCCTGGCTCTGGCCCTCACCCGAGGTGGTGGCCCTGGAACTGGACACCGCCCACGGCGCCCTGACGCTGCCGGTACGCGCGCCCCGCCCCGACGAGGAGGCGGCGCTGCGCCCGTACGGTCCGCCGCGGGCGGTTCCCCCGCACAGCATCGAGACGGCGCCCATCCCCGGCGACCGGAAGGTCAGTCACGACGCCGAGACCGGGGAACAGGTCATCGTGACCACCCCGGCGGACGGCACCATGACGGACCACACCGACGGTCTCACCCGTTCCGGCAAGGATCTCAACCGCTTCCGGCTGGTCGAGGGCGATCCGCTGTCCGCGACGGTGGAGAGCGAGCGTGAGGAGTTCATCAGCCGGGGCGACTGGGCGACGCGTGTGCGCACCCGGTCCCGGATGACCGCGGACGCCAACGACTTCTGTGTGGTCAATCAGCTGTCCGCGTTCGAGGGCACCGGAGCGGCGGAGCGAGAGATCTTCACCCGGACCTGGTCCTTCACCGTCCCCCGGGACCAGGTGTGACAGGCATCCGCCGCGCGTCGGCGGTCCTGTCCACCCTGGTCGGCAAAGTACGCGGAACGGGTTCCGCCCCCACCCGGCGCTCCCGGCTCCGCCGTCCGGCGAGGGGAGCGGCGGCCGGGCTGCTGGCTTTCGCCTCTCTTGTCGCGCTCTCGGGCTGCGGCAGCGCCGTTGCCACGGTCGGCAAGCCCACCGTGGTCATCGGGGCCAAGCAGTTCACCGAGCAGTGGATCATCGGCGAGCTGTACAAACAGGCGCTGACCGAGGCCGGTTACGACGTCGAGCTGAAGTCGAACATCGGCAGCACCACGATCATCGACGGCGCGCTCACCTCCGGCCAGATAGACATCTACCCCGAGTACACCGGGGTGATCCTCCAGGTGCTGGCCAAGAGCGATTCGATGCCCCCGACCGCCGCGGCGACCTTCCGCGAGGCGAAGGCGTATCAGGAGACCCGCGGGCTGACGATGCTCGACCCGACCCCGTTCCAGAACCGCAACGCGGTCGCGGTCAAGCCCGCGTTCGCGAAGAAGCACGGACTGAAGACCATCAGCGACCTGGCCAAGGCGGACCATGTCGTCTTCGCCGAGTACCCGGACAACATGGAAGGCGCACTCGGCTACCACGACATGGTGAAGGCGCACGGACTCACCAACACCGAGGTGAAGTCCCTGAACATCGGCCTCCAGTACCCCGCGCTGGACAACGGTCAGGTCGACGCCGCCGACGTCTTCACCACGGATCCGCAGCTCGCCCGTGGCGACTACACGATTCTGGAGGACGTGAAGGGCTACTACGGCTACCAGAACGTGGCCCCCGTCATCCGCCAGGGCGTACAGGAGGAGCAGGGCCCGGGTTTCGCCGAGACGCTCAACCGGCTGGACGCGCTGCTCACCGACGAAGCGGTACGTGAGATGAACCGGGGCGTCGACACCGTACGGCTCGCTCCGTCCGAGGTCGCGGCGGAGTTCCTGCGGGTCAACGACCTCATCTGACCGGCGGGGACCGAATGTCCCGCCGCACCCCTCGTGTCCGCGACCGTCCGCACCCCGTCGCCCTCCAGGAGAAGGCCCCCATGAGCCAGGAAAACCAGAGAATTCCCGCCGGCGCGCAGGAGATCGTCTTCGACCATGTCGTCAAGACCTACCCCGGCAGCACCGCGCCCGCCGTCGACGACCTGTCGCTGACCGTCCCCGCAGGTGAGATCTGTGTGCTGCTCGGTCCGTCCGGCAGTGGCAAGACCACCGCACTGATGATGGTGAACCGGCTGGCCGAGCCGACCGGTGGCGACATCCGCATCGGTGACCGGTCCATCCGCGACCTCGACCCGATCCAGCTGCGCCGCTCCATCGGCTACGTCATCCAGCAGAGCGGGCTCTTCCCCCACCTGACGATCGCGGCCAACATCGCCACCGTCCCGAAGGTCCTCGGCTGGGACCGGAAGCGGGTGACGGACCGGGTGGCCGAACTGCTCGACCTCGTCGGGCTGCCGGTCGCGGAGTACGGATCGCGCTACCCCGCCCAGCTCTCCGGCGGCCAGCGGCAGCGTGTCGGCATCGCCCGAGCGCTGGCGGCGGACCCACCGGTGATGCTGATGGACGAGCCGTTCGGCGCGCTCGACCCCCTCACGCGGGAGCATGTGCAGGACGAGTTCCTGGCGCTGCACGAACGCATCCGCAAGACCGTGATCTTCGTGAGCCACGACATCGACGAGGCCGTGAAGATGGGCGACCGCGTCGCGATCTTCCGCGAGGGCGGCAGACTCGCCCAGTACGACACCCCGCAGACGCTGCTGAAGGAGCCGTGCGACGACTTCGTGGCCCGCTTCGTCGGCGCCGACCGGGGCCTGCGGCGGCTCTCCCTGATCCGCCTCGCGGACCTGGAACTGACCCCCGGGACCACCACGCCCGCGGCCGGGACCGAACTGCCCGGCCTCGCCGCCGACGCCACGCTCCGCTCCGCGCTCTCCCTCATGGTGGCCGAGGGCACCGACGCCGTCCGGGTCACCGGTGACGACGGCACGGTCCTCGGCACCGCCTCGCTGGACGCGATACGGAAGGCGGGCGCGGCATGATGGGCGGCCCCGTCATCCCCGACTACGGGGACCCCAGTACGTGCGTGGCCAACGACGCCACGTTCTGCGCGGACTGGTTCGCCGACCACTGGTCCAGTCTCTTCTGGCCCGCGCTCGTCCAGCACATCGAGCTCACTCTGATCGCCGTGGTGATCGGCTTCGTCATCTCCTTCCTGATGGCCGTACTCGCCCACTTCCAGGGCTGGTTCGCGGCCCCGGCCTCGGCCGTGTCGTCCTTCCTCTACACGGTTCCGCCGCTGGCGCTCTTCCAACTCCTCGTACCGGTCAGCGGATTCTCCGTCCTCACGGTGGAGATCGCGCTCATCGCGTACAGCCTCTACCTGCTCTTCACCACACTCCTCACCGGGCTGCGCGAGGTGCCGGAGGACGCCGTGCGGGCGGCTCGCGGCATGGGGCTGACCAGACGGCAGATCCTTTTCAAGGTCGAACTGCCCCTGTCCCTCCCGGCGCTCGTCTCCGGGCTGCGCGTGACCACCGTGATGACCGTCGGGACCGTCGCCATCGCCGCGTACGTCATCGACGCCGGTCTCGGGTCGCTGATCCTCAAGGCGCTCCAGTCGCCCTTCAACACCCAGTTCGTCGGCGCGGGCGCGCTCGCCGTCGCCCTGGCGCTGACCGCCGACGGCCTGCTGGTACTCGCCGGACGGCTGCTCACCCCCTGGGCCCGAAGCAGGAGGGCATAGCCACATGGACACCTTCATCGGCTCGTTCACCTTCATGCACGAGCGGCTGCCGCTGATGCTGGAGAAGACCGGTCAGCACGTGTGGATGTGCGCGGTGGTCATCGCCGTCTCGCTCGTCGTCGCCGTACCGGCCGGACTCTGGCTCGGGCACCTGCACCGCGGTGAATTCCTCACCACCAGCATCTCCAACATCGGGCGCGCCCTGCCCAACCTCGCCGTCATCGCGATCGGGCTGGGCATCTTCGGCCTCAACTTCACGAACATCGCCGTGGCGCTCCTGATCACGGCCGTCCCGCCGATCCTCAGCCAGGCGTACCTGGCCGTGGACCAGGTCGACCCGGACACGGTCCGCGCGGCGCGCGGGATGGGCCTCACCCCGGTACAGGTGCTCATCAAGGTGGAGCTGCCGCTCGCGCTTCCGCTGCTCTTCGCGGGCATCCGTATCGCGGTGGTGTACGTCATCTCCGCCGCGACGCTGGCCACCGTGGCCGGTGGCGGCGGGCTCGGTGACATCGTTCTCGGCCAGGCCAACTACGGGCTGGAGGGTGTGATCGCCGCCGCGCTCTGGGTCGCGGCGCTGGCCCTTCTGGCCGACGGCCTGATCGGTCTGGTCCAGCGGCTGCTGGTGCCCAAGGGCCTCCGCGACTCACGGGCCTGAGCGGCGGACACGACCGGGAGAGACCGGCCCCGGGCACCGGCAAAAGATCCTGCCGGGGCCCGGGGCCTTCCGTCATGAGCCGCAGGACGGACCGCTCCGGTCAGGGCTGCCGGATCGCGGACACATCGAACTCCAGCACGACCTTGTCGCCGACCAGGACACCGCCGCCCTCCAGCGGGGCGTTCCAGGTGATGCCGTAGTCCTTGCGGCTGATCGGTACCGAGCCCTCGAATCCGACGCGCAGATTGCCGGCCGGGTCCGTGGCGCTGCCCTGGTACTCGAAGTCGATGCCGATCGGCCGGGTGACGTCCTTGATGGTGAGGTCCCCGGTCAGCCGGTAGTGGCTGTCGTCGAGCCGCTCGACACCCGTGGACACGAAGGTGATCTCCGGGAAGTTCGGCGCGTCCAGGAAGTCGTTGGTGCGCAGGTGGCCGTCGCGCTGCGCGTTGCGGGTGTCGATGCTCGCGGTCTTGATGGTGACGGACACGGAGGAGTTGGCGGGGTCCGCGCCGTCGAAGTGGCCGGCGCCCTCGAACTCGTCGAACGCGCCTCGGACTTTGGTGACCATGGCGTGCCTGGCCACGAACCCGATCTGGGTGTGGGCCGGGTCGAGGATGTAGTTCCCTGACAGGGAGGCGAGGGGGGTGGTGGTCATGGGTCTGCTCCCAGGGGGCTCGGGGACGGGATGGGAAGGCGCCCGCCCACGCTAGCCAGGCCCGGCGCGACGGGCGTTCGACCGCGCCCGCACGTCACCCGATCGGCCGGAACGGGCCCATGGCGAGGTCCGCTGCGAGGTTCGCGGCGAGGTCCATGGCGAGGCCCGCTGCGAGGTTCGCGGCGAGCGAGGAGGGGCGGCGCGGACCTCCGCCTGTACGCCGCTCCCGCTCAGGCGGCGGGGTCGATGGTGACCTTGACGTGCTTCATGATCGGCTGGTCGCTCTGGGTGCTGTAGTCGCTGAGCGCGCACAGCACGTTCATCTCGGGCATATAACCGGCCGCGCAGCCGCGGGGGATGTCGTAGGGGATGGCGAGGTAGCCGTTGAGGGACCGCCGGCTGCCGTCCTTCGCGGTGCTCGTGATGTCCACGGGGCCGAGGTCGGCGATACCGCGTTCGCGCATGTCGGCCCGGTTCATGAAGACGAGCGTGCGCAGGTTCTTGATGCCGCGGTAGCGGTCGTTGTCGGAGTAGATGGTGGTGTTCCACTGGTCGTGGGACCGCATGGTGCCCAGTGCCAGGGTCCCCGCGGCGGGGACGACGTCGGGCAGGACGGCGCTGGAGAACTCGGCGCGTCCGGACGGGGTCAGGAAGACCAGTTCACGGGCGGGCTGCTTGATGCGGAAGCCGAGGGGCAGGCGCACACGGCGGTTGAAGTCCTCGAAGCCGTCGAGGGCCCGGGCCATGGTGTCGCGGATACGGTCGTAGTCCTCGATGTACCACTCCCAGGGCGTGGCGCTGTCGGGCAGGGCGGCGCGGGCCATGCCCGCGACGATGGCCGGCTCGGACAGCAGGTGCGAGGAGGCGGGCCGTTTCATGCCGATCGACAGGTGGACCATGCTCATCGAGTCCTCGACGGACGTGCTCTGGACGCCCTTGCGCTGATGGTCCTTCTCGGTACGGCCGAGGCACGGCAGGATGAGTGCCCGGCGGCCGTGGACGATGTGGCTGCGGTTCAGCTTGGTGCTCACCTGGACGGTGAGTTCGCAGGTGCGCAGTGCCGCGCAGGTGACCGGGGTGTCGGGTGCGGCGAGGGCGAAGTTGCCGCCCATGCCGACGAACACCTTCACCTCGCCGCGGCCCATCGCCTTGATCGTGCCGACCGTGTCCAGGCCGTGCTCATGGGGCGGCTCGATCTCGCAGGCCGCGGCGAGACGTTCCAGGAACGCTTCGGTGGGGCGGTGATCGATGCCGCAGGTGCGGTTGCCCTGGACGTTGCTGTGTCCCCGCACGGGGGAGGGGCCCGCCCCTTCGCGTCCCAGATTGCCGCGGAGCAGAAGCAGGTTGACGATCTCCCGGACGGTGTCGACACCGTGCTCGTGCTGGGTGAGCCCCAGACACCAGCTGACGATGCTGCGGTCGGCCTCCCCGTACACGCGCGCCGCCTTGAGGATGTCGGCGCGGCTCAGCCCGGACTGGTTCTCGATCTCCTCCCAGCACGTGGCCTCGCAGAGCGCGCGGTACTCCTCGAAGCCGGAGGTGTGGCGGTCGATGAACTCCCGGTCCAGGGCCCTGGGGTCGGTCTCGGACTGGTCCAGGACCGCCTTGGCCATGCCGCGCAGCAGGGCCATGTCGCCGCCGATGCGGGGCTGAAGGTTCAGGGTGCTGGTCCGCGTCGTCTTGTAGAGGGCCATGTCCAGGAAGTCGTGGGGGACGATGGTGCGGGTCGCCGCCGCCTCGACGAGCGGATTGATGTGCACGATCTGTGCGCCGCGGTGATACGCCTCTGCGAGGGCGGTGAGCATCCGGGGTGCGTTGGAGGCGGCGTTGACCCCGAGGATGAACAGCGCGTCGGCGGACTCCCAGTCCTTGAGATCGACGGTGCCCTTGCCGGTGCCCAGGGAGGCGTGGAGAGCGCGACCACTGGCCTCGTGACACATGTTGGAGCAGTCGGGCAGGTTGTTCGTGCCCAGTTCACGGGCCATCAACTGGTAGAGGAAGCTGGCCTCGTTGCCGAGCCGGCCGGAGGTGTAGAACGCTGCCTGATGCGGATGGTCCAGCCCCCGCAGAGCGCGGCCGACCACCTCGAACGCGTCCTTCCAGCGGATCGGGACGTAGTGGTCCGACTCGGGGTCGTAGACCATCGGCTCGGTCAGCCGGCCCTGGTTCTCCAGGTCGTAGTCGCTCCATCCGGACAGCTCGGTCACCGAGTGGGCGGCGAAGAACTCGCGGCCGACCCGTTTGCGGGTCATCTCCCACGTGACGTGCTTGATGCCGTTCTCGCAGATGTCCAGGTGCAGGCCCTTGGTGTCGTCCGGCCACGCGCATCCGGGGCAGTCGAACCCGGTGTTCTCGTGGTTCATCCGCATGATGGCCCGCGGTCCGTCCACCAGCGCCCGTTCGTCCACCAGAAAGCGGCTCACGCTCCTGGCCGCGCCCCAGCCGGCGGCGGGGTGGTGGTAGGGCTGGAACCGCGGATCGCCCTGGGGTGCGGGACCGACCGAGGGTTCCAGGGGTTCCTGCTCGTCACGGTCGGTACTCAAGGCACTCAACCCTTCCACCATTCGGGCACGGGGCGATAAATCGATACTTTCGGGCAGGCTATGCAGGCGGACCGGCCCACGCCACTCGACTTCGGCGCGCTACGCGGAGTGCGGCTCGACGCACGGTCCCCGGCGCGTGCCCACGGGGACCGTGCGCCGAGCCGCTGGACTGCACCCCGGCAGACGCATGGATAGGCTGAGGGCCCCGTTGGATCAGATCCGATCCCCCACCCGTCCCATGGGCGGCTTCCCGGGCCGGAGATGTCGCCACCTGGTCGAAGGGGAAGCCCGAGGCCCTTCACCGAGCCGTCGAAGGCGGTCGCTCTTGAGGTCGATGAACCGTTGGCAGGCGTTCTCCGCCGTTCCTCGACTCACCGGAGGGATCGTCGTCGGGGCGCTGATCGGTGTGGTCGCGGGCATGCTGTCCAACGCGCCGCTGGGAATTCTCGCCGGTATCGCCGGGGCACAGCTGATCTTCGTCGTGACGGGGTGGATCGTGCTGTGGCCCATGGACGCGGCCACCACGCACAGCAATGTCCGGCGCCAGGAGTTCCGGCCCGTTCTCGAAGAGCTCGTCGTCGTCGCGGCCGCCCTGTGCGGGCTGGTCGGCATCGTGGTGCTGCTCCTGGTCGGCCACTCGGACCTGAATCAGGCCGCGGCCGCGATGGCACTCTGCGGCGTGTTCATGGCATGGGCGTCACTCCACCTGATGTACGCCACCCGCTACGCGCACCTCTACTACCTGCCGGCCGAAGGCGGGATCGACTTCAACTCCCCCGACCGGCCGAAGTACGTCGACTTCCTCTACTTCAGTTACAACCTCGGGATGACCTATCAGGTCTCCGACACCGACGTCTCCAGTTCCCTGATCCGCGCGGTCGCCCTCCGGCACTGCCTGCTGTCCTATGTGTTCGGCGCCAGCATCCTGGCCACCACCATCAACCTCGTCGCCGGAATCGTCACGGGCTGACGGGCTGACGGGCTGACGGGCTGACCGGCCGACGGGCGCGGGCCGGGTGCGCCGGTCCGTACGGCGGGGCGTTCCGCTACGACCTGCCGCGGTTGCTGTCGCCGCTGTCGCCGCCGACCGACAGCACGAGCACGGTCGTCCGCCCCTCGGGGGCGTCATAGGTGAGGGAGTCGCCGGCGCGATGCCCGAGCAGCGCGTGCCCCAGGGGGCTGTCGGCAGTGATCAACGTCCGGTCCAGCACTGCGGCGACCTCGCCGATCTGGAGGGTCATCTCCGTGGAGTCCGCGAACCGTACGGTCACGGTGCTGCCCACGCCGACGGCTTCGGTCGGGGCGGGCCCCGCGACGTCCGCCTCACGGAGGCGCGTACCGATCTCGGTGATACGGGTGTCCAGGCGGTCGAGTTCCGTGGCGCGTTGCAACTCGTCGGCCGAATCGGCCATGTCGCTCACCTGCTCGCCGCCGCTCAAGGTGGCGGCGACTGTCGCGCGCTCGGCCCGCAGATCGGCGAGCTCTCGATCGAGCGCCTCGCGGGCGGCAGTGCTGATGGGTTCGGGTCCACCGGTCATTCCTGCTCCCGTCGTGCGGGCGGCACGGTTGAGTGTCGCAGGCTCTATACGGCATTTTTCACGGTATCAGGCTAATCGGCACGCTGTGGGGGTGGGCCGATCCGGCGGCAGGCTCGCTTCAGCCCCTGCCCGGCAGGTTGAAGAGCCGCTGCGCCCTGCGTGCGTTCTCCCGGCGCAGGGCGGTTCCCCATGGCCAGAGGTCGTCCGCTGCGGACCAGGGGCAGACCGAGCGGTGGGAGATCCGGCAGCGGGATCCCGGGATCGGTTCCGCGTCCCAGGTGTTCCAGGCGATGCCGTCCGGGGTGATGAGCCACCGGCGCCGGGGCTGCACCCTGTGGGACGCGACCGTGATGCCGGGTTCCAGCAGCACCCAGGTCTGCGGGTAAAGGGTGGGGTAGCGGTCCTGCGGGAGTGCGCAGCGCGGGCAGACGGGTGGCGTCGGCGGCGGGGGAGCGGTGGCTCCTTCGCATGCGGCCTGCAGAGCGTCGTCGGGGTGGTACGGGGCGGGCGCGGCGTTCTCGGTGTACCCCATGGTTTTCAGGGTCCGGACCCAGTGTCGGCTCCGGTAGGACGCGATCCGGCCGTGACGCATGAGACAGGTGTCAACCGGAGTGACATCACGCGCCACATGAGGCGCGGACCGGCTCAAGCGTGGTGGGACCGCCTGGCCGGTTCCTTACTGGCGGGTGCCGGACCGGCCGGTTCGCCGGGGACAACTCCCGTGCCCGGACAGGTGAGGAACCCCGATCGGCCCGTCTCGGGCTTGCCCTTGACGCGCGGGTGAGGGTTTAGCGTCTGCGTGCCTTCCGGCCGTCCGGTCGAAGGGGACCACGCCTCCGAGGAGTTCGTCATGTCCGTCGCCGAGTCCGCCCCGTCCCGCGCGCTGCCCACCCCTCGCACGTCGAGAGAAGTGCGGCTGGCAGCCTTCCCCGACGGTCTCCCGCGCCCGGAGCACTTCGAGGTCGTGGACACGGAGATCCCACCGTTGGGCGAGGGCGAAGTGCTGGTGCGGAACCGGTACTTCCAGGTGTTCCCCGCCCTGCGCACGGTCATCGCCGGAGGTGTGGAAGGGGCGCCCTTCCCCGGCGTACGCCCCGGTGAACCGCTGTTCGGAGCCGCTGTCGGCCAGATCGTGGCCAGGGGGGACGCCGTGGCCGAGGGCCGGAGCGGTGGCGCGGCGGGGCCCCAGGCCGGTGAGTGGGTGTCGCACTGGCTGGGCTGGCGGGAGTACGCGGTGATTCCGGCGGGCGGGTACACCCCGCTCGGTGACGTACTGCCCGACCCGGCGGCCCATCTCTCCCAGGGGGCGCTGGGGTACGCGGCACTCAGCCGGGTCGCCGGACTCCGTTCCGGGGAAACGGTGTTCGTGTCGGGCGGGGCCGGTGCGGTGGGTTCCATGGTGGGGCAGACGGCCCGGCTTCTGGGCGCGGGCCGGGTGATCGGAACCACCGGCACGGCGGTGAAGGCGGAGCGCATGACGGCCGACCTGGGATACGACGCGGCCATCCTGCGGGAACCCGGAACCTCGCTCGCCGCCCGGCTGGCCGAGGCCGCGCCCGACGGCATCGATGTGTTCGTCGACATGGTCGGGGGCGAACAGCTCCGGGCCGCCATCGAGGTGGCCCGGCCCGGTGCGCGGTTCGTCCTGATCGGCGCCCTGTCGGGGCAGTTGGCGGAGCGGGGGAACGGAGCTTCCGCCCCGGTCGAGATCGACTCGTTCCAGCTCATCGTCAAGCGGATCACGATGCACGGCATCAGCGGACTCGACCACCCCGAAGCCAACGAGGAGTGGAACCGGAAGTTCGGCGAGTGGCTGCGCTCCGGGGAGATCGCCTTCCCCCATGTGCGTATCCCGGGCATGGACAACGCGGCCCGCGCGTTGTACGAGTTGATCGACGGTCAGCATCTTGGCTCGGTGATCGTCGAGGTATAGGCATAGACATAGGCATAGGTATCGGTGAAGGCGCACGTGCTCGTACGTGCGGCCGAGGGTGCTGGTGCTGTTGAGGCTGTCGGGGGTGGCGGATGCGGATCGGTGACGCGGCGGCAGCGGCGGGGACCACGCCGAGGGCACTTCGGTTCTACGAGGAGCGAGGTCTGCTGCCCCCTCCGCCGCGCACCGCGACGGGCCAGCGCGAGTACGGTACGCGCGACATCGCCCGGGTCAGAGTCATCCGCGATCTGCTGGCGGTCGGACTCACCGTCGGGGACGTACACCGTTGCGCCGACCGTCTCGACGTGCTGATGGACGCCCCGCCGCAGCAGTGCCGCGGCCTCGCGGACGCGGACGGGGGCAGAGGAGGCGAGGGAGTGGCGGCACGGCGGCTCGCCGCCCTTGACGCGGAGATCGCCCGGCTCACCGTACTGCGTGAGCGGCTGGCGGCCGGAGTCGTCCCGGAAGCGATCCCGGACCGGGCGAATTCCGCTGGTGGAGCCGTGAAGGCGCTGCCTAGTATCCGGTCGTGACGACACCCGCGGACGAACAGATCCTGGACGCCCTCGACCGGGCCGACGCCGGATGGCTCGCCCGGCACCTCGACGCGCGGGTCTGTCCGCCGACCGTCCTCGGACGCCTCGTCCGGCACGAGGATTCACGGCTGCGGTATCTGGGGCTCACCCTCCTCGCCGAGCGGGTGGGATCGCCGTACGGTACGGCGGGAGAGGCCGAACCCGCCGAGTCGGCCGGACGTGGCGACCCGGCCGGACGTGGCGACTCGGTCAAAGGCGGCGACTTGGCCGAACTGGGGGATCCGGCAGCGCTGTTGCCCCGTCTTCCGGCAGGTTCGCCGGAGGAATCGCTCGTCCTCGCCGGACTCCATGAACGCTTCGGGCCGCGGCTGCCGCGCGGGAGCAGGCCGGACTGGCGGGCCGCCCGGCTGCCGGTACGGGTACAGGTCGCCTGGCTGCGCGCGGAGGTCCTCACCGATCCCGCCGCCCTCCGCGACGAGACACCCGGGGAGCTCCTGTACCAGGCCGTGCGTGGCAGCGACATCATGAACGCGCACCGGCCCGCGCACCTTGTGGCCGAACTCGTGGACACCCGGAACCCGGTGCTCCAGGCGGAGGCCCTGCGGCTGGCCCGGCAGGGGCTGCACGCCGGACTGCTCTCCCCGGCGACGGTGCGTGCCCGGCTGATCCCCCTGATCGGCGCGGCCGACGCCGATGTCGCGGCCGGCGCACTGGGCGAACTCGCCGCACCGTGGGCCGCGACGAGGCCGCTGGATCCGGCGCTCCTGGCCCCCGGCCTCACCGCGGAGTCCGCGACCGGGAGGCCGGCGGTCGCGGCAGCCACGCTCATCACCGCGGCCCGCCACGGGCACGGCCGGCTCCTTCGGCGGACGGCGGAGGACCAGGACCTTCCGCCCGCCCTGCGCCGCAACGCGCTGGAACTCCTCGGTGATCTCGCGGAACGCGACGACATCGGTGGGCTCCTGGCCGTTGCCGCGCGCGATCCGCTGCTGCTCGGCGGGCCGGTGCTGACCTGTCTGCGCGGACTGCACCGGCGCGGGCACTTCCCGGCATCCCCGGACGTACGGACCGTCGTCGAGCTGGCGCTGGCCGACCATTCGGTCCCGTCGCGCGATGTCGCCACCGTGCTCTACACCTGCCGCCGGGAGATGCTCGATGCCCTGATCGACGCGCCGGCCGATGACCCGAGCTGGCCACGCCGGCTCGACCTGCTCGTCGCGCTGGCCGCTCAGGGCACGGGGGAGCTGCCGATCGGCGCGGCCGTCACCGCTCTGCTCCGGGCCGCTCCCACGCCCGGGCCGTTCCTCGACGCCCTTCGTACGCTGCGTCACGCGGACGCCGAGGAGGCGGTGATCGGTCTGCTTCCCCACGCCCCCGTGCCGGCCCTCACCACCCTGGAGGCCATCGGAGGCCGCCGGACGGTCGAGGCGCTGACCGAAGGGCTCGGTCTCGACATGGACGAGGGCTCGGGCGAAGACACGGAGGCGGGCTCGGTCGCGGGCGAGGACGCGGAGGCGGGCCCGAGCGCGGACACGGGCGCGTACCCCCGCACGGCCACGGGCACGATCGCGCCGCCGTTCCGCGGCGTCCGGGACCGGGCCCTGGAGCTCCTGTGGCATCTGAGCCACGATCCGGAATCACGGCATCGCCTTCTCGTACGTCTCGACCCCACGGACCTGCCCGCCCGCATAGCCGCCGACCTCGGGGGCCCCGACGAGGCCGAACTGGCCGTCCTGAGCGCGCGCCCGGACCCCGACGACCCCGTGGCGGCGCTGTGCCGGCTCGCGGATCACGGGGGCGCCGGGACACTGCCCGTCATCGCCGATCTGCTTCTGCGCATCGTGCGCGACCTCGCCCTGCCCCAGGACGCGAACCCCGCCGCGGTCGGCCCCCGCGCGGCCCGGCCCACGGACGAACGCCGCCCGGACACGGCCGGACCCACCGGTGAACCCGAGGTACCGCAGGAGGTCGTGGACGCCGTGCACGCTCTGGGGTGCCGACTCCACCGGCGGCGGCGGATCCGGCCGGTCTGCCTGCTCGACGCGGCGGACGCGCGGGAGGCGGGCCACGCCCTCGTCGCCACGACGGCACTGGACCTGCTGGACCGCCCAGCGCTGTCCGGCGGAGAGCAGGCGGTGCTGCTGAAGCTGCTGCTCAAGGTGCCGGGCGCGGTGCACCTGCGGCCGCGTGTGCACTCCTTGCTGCGCAGCCGCGACCCGCGGGTGCGCAAGCATGTGATCGCCCTGCTGGCGCGGGATGCCGAGGGGGACGACGCCCAGGCCCTCTCGGCGACCTTGACCGTACTGACCCGGGCCCAGGACATCAGGACCGTACGGCAGGCGCTGCTGGCACTGGGGCACGCGCGTGCCCGCTGGGCGTCCGCGTCGGTCGCGGCCTGCCTCGACCACCCGAACATGAACGTCAAGAAGACCGCCGCGTCGGTCCTGGTCCGCGCCGGCGCACCGGCGGCGGTGCCGCGACTGCTCCACTGGCTGGGCCGGCACGACAACCCCGGGCTGCGTACCGCGCTCGTCGAGGCGTTGCGCGCGATCCTCGGTGACGCCTGCACGGCGACCGTTCTCGCCGCCGCCGAACAGAGCGAGGACGGGCGCGTCCGCGAACTGCTGCTGGCGGGTCTCGACAACGTACTGACCCCACGTGCGGTTCTCGCCCTGGATGCCCAGGCGTCGCCGGCCGTTCCGGCGTTGCTCGGCCTGCTGTCGTCGGGCGGCGTCCGTCTTGCCTCGGGGTCGGTCGCGGAACTGGCGGAGCTCCTGTCCAGGCACGGCGTCATGACGCACCTCGCGCGCGCCGCACAACCGCCCGACGCGGCGGGTCTCGCGATCGAGTCCCTGCTGACCAGGGGGTGGAACGCCTCGGTCGCCCTGCGCATCGCCGGGCACCCCGCACCACCGGTCGCGGACCGGCTGCGGGAGCTGCGGAGGCTGCGGCCCATGCTGGAGGACTGGCTCAGGCTGGCGGAGAGCGCCCCTTCGGCGGATGTACGGCGCCGGGTCCTGCGCTGCACGCTCCTGCTGTGCCCGGCCCCGTGGACGTCCGGTGAGGTGGCGGCGTTCGCCCGGTTCGGCGGGACGGTGACCGATGCGTACGACGAGGTCGCGCACGGGCGGCAGGATACGGCGGCGGGGGAGTACGCCGCGGGACTCATGGCCGTCCTGAATGCCGTGGCGCCCCGGCTGTCCGCCGTCGAGCGGTTCACGGTCGCCCAGGCGGTACGCGCGTCCGCGGCCGGGCCGGCGGGCAGCACGTCCTCGCTGACCCTGCTGCGCAGGTGCGGTGCCGTGCTGGTCCGCGCCGATCTGGACCTGGCTCTCGCCGCCGCCCGCCTCGGGGCCGATCCCTGGCTGACCGGTCCCGCGCTGCTGCGCGAGACCTTCGGAGTGCCGGTGCGGACGTCCCCCTCCACCGGGTCGACGGCGTGGCGGGCCGCGCTGGACGCCGCCGTACGCACGCCCCGTGCCCTGGAGGAGTTCCACCGCCGCGATCACGACCCGGCTCCGGGTTCCCGGGACCGCCTCGACGCACTGATCGACGCCTACCCGGGCGCCGGTCCCGGGGTGCGCGAGCGGCTGGTCGACTGGATGACGCGGCTCCAGCCACTCGACGCACCGGCCTGGACGATCACCGAGACGGCCGTGCCGAAGCGGGAAGCGGCGCAATCACGGGCCAGTACGTCGGCGTCGGCCGTCAGGTCCGTACACCTCGACGATCTCGATCAGCCGCGTTCCGCCGCCCTGCGTACCCGGTTGCTGACCCTGCTGGACGCCCCCGAAGCGGACCGGCGGAACGCAGCCGCCCAGGCCCTGCGGGCGTGGCCCGAACCCGACATCACTCTGGCCGTGCTCCGCGCGTTCCTGCGCGGCCGGGTGGACGACCCGGCCACCGGAACCGGCCTCGGCACCGGCGACGGCTTTGGCACCAGCACCGCGACCGGCACCGCGAACGGCCTTCACACCGGGAACGATCTCGGCACCCGGATCGACCTTGCCCGCGCACTCGTCGCCGTCGACGAGGCGGAGCTGCGCGGCGACGAGGTCCGGCCGGAACGTGTGCTCCGCCTGGCCGCCCGGCTGGACCCCTGGGATCTGCCGCCGCTCGTCCCGCTGCTCCTGGGGTGGTGGGAGAGCGGTTCGCACGACCTCCGCCCGGAAGCCCTGCGCGTACTGCGCGAGGTCCCCGCCGACGTACTGGCACAGCTGCTGGGCGAGCGCATCGACGCGGGTGCCTCGGGGCTCCTGGAATTGCTGTCGAGGCGGCCACTGCTGCGTACTCCCGCTCTGACCCGGGCCCGGCGACGGCTGCGTACCGAAGGACGCGACGCCCTGGCCGACGCGCTCCTCCTGGTCGAGGGGCCGCTGCGCGGACCCGGCGCCGCACGGGCGGACGCCGCCGCACTCGAAGCCCTGCGCAGCCCGGCCCCGGTCGTGGCAGTGACGCCAGGGGCCGGGCCACGCCCCACACTGCCGGAGCTGCTGACCCTGGCCCGTACCGGCACTCCCGGGGAGATACGCCGCGCCCTCACGCTCCTCGCCGAGGAGCACGGCGACCGGGCAGCGGCGAGGAGCCGGAACGCACCGTCGCGGGCCGGCCGGAAGCCGGGGCCGGGGTCGCGGGACGGCGGGCACCCGAGGCCGGGCGACAACGGCGACCAGGTGCTGCGCGAACTGATCGACGCGTTGCTGCGCCACCCGAGGACCGGCGTACGGCTGCACGCTCATCGGACCTCGCGCGCGCTGCTGGACCGCTCGACGCATGCGCGGCAGACGATGATC
Organism: Streptomyces sp. TSRI0281; assembly: GCF_001905125.1. Classification (GTDB taxonomy): domain Bacteria; phylum Actinomycetota; class Actinomycetes; order Streptomycetales; family Streptomycetaceae; genus Streptomyces. The sequence continues at coordinate 1,396,247 of NZ_LWLE01000001.1, forward strand.
CTGCTGGACGACCCGCAGCCGGATGTGGTGCGCATGGCGATCCGGACGCTCGCCCACGCGTCCTGGGAACCGGCGGTCCCCGTTCTGGTCGGTCTCCTCGGCCATCCACAGCCCGCGGTCCGCAGCGCGGCCCACGAGGCCATCGGCCGCTTCGGGGCTGCCGCGGTCCCGGCGCTCCGGCACGCCGCCGCCCACGCACGCCCCGACAAACGGTCCCGGTACACCGATGTCCTGGACCGGCTCACGGGCGCCGACGACACGTAGCCGCTCCGCGTCCGTCGCGGAGCGACACGAACGTCGGCGTCCACCGCGTCCCGCCGTCAGCCGTCAACTTCCCGCGCCGCGGCCGCGACCTGGTGCAGCGTGCGTCCGGTGCGCGCCGACCGGGCGTGGTACGGGTCGGGCGAGCCGGGTCCGTCGCGTACGGCCAGCCGGTCGTTGGCCTTGATCAGCAGCCATGCCTCCTGGCCGACGCCGTCCTCCTCGTCGCCCACCCGGAACCGGGTGAGGGCGAACTCGCCGTGCAGTTTGGCCCCGTACAGCCAGAACGTGGCATGACCGAGGGCCAAGGACTCGTCGAAGGGCACGGCGACGCCCTGCCGGTCGTGGCTGAGCGGACGATACGTGCCCTGGTCCCAGACGATCACGGTGCCACTGCCGGACTCGCCCTGCGGAATGACCCCCTCGAACTCCCGGTACTCCAGCGGGTGGTCCTCGGTCGGAACGGCCAGTCGCCGGTCGCTCGGGTTCTCGGAAGGGCCTCGGGGCACCGCCCAGGACTTCAGTACGCCGTCGACCTCCAGCCGGAAGTCGAAGTGCATACGCCGTGCGTCGTGGATCTGCACCACGAAGCGGGGTCGAAGTGTGTCGTCAGCGTCCACGCCCGCGCTCCCTCCGCCCGCCCCCGTACTTCCACTGTGATGCCGTCGGCCGTGGAGCGCACGACGGGCGGGGGAACGGGCGGCGCCCGGTCCCCCGCCCGGGACCGGGCGTGTGCCCGCGTGGCCGACGATGCTCCGAGTTCAGTCGCACATGCCGGGGGCACGGTCCGTTCCCTCTCCGGTCCGGACCAGGCCATTGACGCCGCTTCGAGCACTCCCTTAGAACAAGTAGTGAAAAGTTCGCCCGAGGTGATCATGCCGATCGTTCACCTCTCGGTGTGAATCTGTCATGGACATGCCCCCTCACCCCCCCCCACGCGAAGTGATGTGATGACTGTGCACCTCTCGCGACACGCTGTGCGGCACGTCTCCAAGCGCCGCCGCGCCACCCTGCTCGCGCTCTCCCTGCTCTGCTGCTCCGCGGTCGTGACCGCGCTGCCCGCCGGAGCCTCGGCCGCCCCCCACCCGGCCGCGGCTCCTTCGGCGGTCGCCTTCTCCGACGAATTCGACGGCCCGGCCGGGTCCGCCGTGAACGGCGGCAAGTGGCAGATCGAGACCGGCGACAACGTCAACAACCACGAGCGGCAGTTCTACACCGCGGGCAACAACAACGCGGCACTCGACGGCCAGGGCAACCTCGTCATCACCGCCCGCAAGGAGAATCCCGCCAACTACCAGTGCTGGTACGGCTCCTGCCAGTACACCTCGGCCCGGCTCAACACCTCCGGCAAGTTCACCACGGCGTACGGTCATGTCGAGGCCCGGATGAAGGTGCCGCGCGGACAGGGCATGTGGCCCGCGTTCTGGATGCTCGGTGACGACATCGGCAACGTCGGCTGGCCCAACAGCGGTGAGATCGACGTCATGGAGAACGTCGGCTTCGAACCCGGCACGGTCCACGGAACCCTGCACGGCCCCGGCTACTCCGGCTCGGGCGGCATCGGCGCCGGCTACACGCTCCCGGGCGGGGCCGCCTTCGCCGACGCCTTCCACACCTTCGCCGTCGACTGGGCCCCCGACTCCCTCACCTGGTCCGTCGACGGCACCGTGTACCAGCGGCGCACCCCGGCCGACCTCGCCGGGAAGCAGTGGGTGTTCAACAAGCCGTTCTTCCTCATCCTCAACCTCGCGGTCGGGGGCTACTGGCCCGGCGACCCCGACGGGAACACCACGTTCCCGCAGCAGCTCGTCGTCGACTACGTGCGCGTCACCACCGGCTGACGTACCTCCGGGTGGGCACCCGGCCGGAGCCGCCGCCCCAGGGCGCACCCGCCTGGCATGAGCCCCATGGAACAGCGCGCACTCGGCCGGACCGGCCGTGACGTATCGGTCGTCGGACAGGGCACCTGGCGGCTCGGCGGCGACTGGGGAGAGGCGGCGGAGCCCGACGCCTTCGGCGTGCTGGACGCGGCCGTCGAGTCGGGCGTCACCTTCTTCGACACCGCGGACGTGTACGGGGACGGCCGCAGCGAACGGCTCATCGGCCGGTACCTCAAGGACCGCCCGGACGCGGGCATCCTCGTCGCCACCAAGATGGGCCGCCGCGCCGACCAGGTGCCGGGGAACTACGTCCTCGACAACTTCCGCACCTGGAACGACCGCTCCCGCGCCAACCTGGGCGTCGACACGCTCGATCTCGTCCAGCCGCACTGTCCGCCGAGCAGCGTCCACTCCTCGGACGCGGTCTACGACACCCTTGACACCCTGGTCGCCGAGCAGCGGATCGCCGCCTACGCGGTGAGCGTCGAGACCTGCGCCTAGGCGCTCACCGCCCTCGCCCGCCCGGGGGTGGCGAGCGTCCAGATCATCCTCAACCCGTTCCGCCCGAAGCCACTGGACGAGGTCCTTCCGGCCGCCGTGGCCGCCGGAGCCGGCATCATCGCCCGCGTCCCGCTCGCCTCCGGTCTCCTCTCGGGGAAGTACACCGAGGACACGGTCTTCGCCCCCGGCGACCACCGCACCTACAACCGTCACGGAGAGGCGTTCGGCCAGGGCGGGACGTTCTCCGCATCGACTTCGCCACCGGGGTCGCCGCGGCTGCCGCATTCGCCGGGCTGGCTCCCGAGGGCGCCACCCCCGCACAGACCGCGCTGCGCTGGATCATCCAGCAGCCCGGGGTCACCAGCGTGATCCCCGGGGCGCGCTCGGTGGAGCAGGCCCGCGCCAACGCGGCCGCAGCCCTCCCGCCGCTCCCGCAGAGCACGTCGGACGCCGTGCGGGAGCTGTGCGACCGGCGGATCCGCGCAGCGATCCACGACCGCTGGTGACGAACGGCCGGGCCGCACGGGGCGGCCGACCCTGATCCCCGCGCCGTGCCGGTGGCCGTCGGTGCCGATGCCGCAGGCCGGACGGCGGCATCCGGGAGCCCGGCTCCGTTCCGCGTCGCCCGAGACCCCGGGCGGCGTGGAACGGAGCCGCTAGTCCTCCCCGTCCTCCTCGTCCCCGTCGTGCTTCTTGTTCCGCTCGCCCTGCTGCCGGCCGCGGTCCTGCTGCCCGGCGCCCTGCTCCTGCCCGGAGCTTTCCTGCCCGGCGCCCGGCTGCTGCCCGGCGCCCTGCTGCCCGGAGTCCTGTTGTTGCCCGGCGTTCCCGGCCGAGGTGTCCTGCGGGGCCCCGTCCTGTGACTGTTCGTTCGGGGCCGGTGCGTTCCCGTTGGAACCGCCGTCCGCCGCACCGCCCCGCGCGGGCGCGTCGGTACCGGCCGAAGGGGTGGGGCCCGAAGGGCCGGAGTCCGGCGTCCCGGCCGAACTGGAGTCCGGCGAGAACAGGATCATCCCCAGATACACCGCGGCCAGGAAGGTCGCCGTCCCCGCGATCGCGCTCGCCACCCGCGGGCGCCGCCTGATCGCCTCACGTGCGCCGCGCCGACGTGCGGGAGCGGCCCTGCTGCCCGAGGTGTTCCGCCGCCGGCCCGTGGGCTGCGGGAGCCTGTACGTCGTGGGGCCGACGGGCGCGGCCGGGGTTGCCGCCGGCGGCGGCGTGGCGACCGGCGCGGGGCGGGGAGTGCGTACGGCGGCGGGCGTCGGCATCGGCAGCGGCTCCGGACGACCGCGCCAGGCATCGGTGCGGAACCAGTCGGAGACCTGCTGGGCGCTCGGCCGGTCCTCGGGCTGCTTCGCGAGCAGCCCCAGCAGATACGAGTCGAACGCGGCGGAGATGTCCACGCCCCGCTGTCTGAGGGGTACCGGTGCCGTGTCGACGTGCTGATAGAGCGTCGCGGTCGCGGTGTCGGAGCGGAACGGCGGCTGTCCGAGCAGGAGTTGGTAGATGACGCAGCCGAGGGAGTACATGTCGGATGCGGAGTCGGCCGTGCGGCCGAGGGCGCGCTCCGGCGCCAAGTAGAGGCTGGTGCCCACGATGTGACCGGCCGTCGTCAACGCCGTCGAGGGATCGTCGACGAACTGGGCGATCCCGAAGTCGCCGATCTTCACCGACCCTTCGGCGTCCAGCATCAGGTTGCCGGGCTTGATGTCCCGGTGGACGATGCCCTGACGGTGCGCGGCGGCCAGGCCGGCGGCCGCCTGGCCCGCGATCAGGGCCACCTGCTCGGGATGGACGGTCTCCTGAGTGGCCAGCACATCGCTCAGGCTCTGGCCCTCGACCAGTTCCATCACCAGATAGAAGCGGTCCTCCCAGGCCCCGAAGTCGAACACGGCCACCAGATGAGGGTGGCTCAGCCGGGCGGCGGTCTGCGCCTCCATGCGGAACCGGGCGGTCGACGAGGCGTCGGGATGGTCTCCCAGCAGCAGCTTCACGGCCACGGCCCGGCCCAGCACCTCGTCCGTGGCACGCCACACCTCGCCCATGCCGCCACGACCGATGGGGGATACCAACCGGTACCGACCAGCTACCAGCACCTGTGCACCAATCTCGAATTGTGGGCCCGCTCCGACTGTCGTGGCACCTGCCCCCGTCGGGCTCTTCCGGAGCGGGGACGGGGCGGGGCGCACGACCCGGTCAGGATATCGGTCTGTAGGACCGCGAATGCCCCGCCGGCCACCCCGGACGCCAGGGAAGCGATGCAGGAAGCTGACGGACCGCCGGATACGGACCCGGTAGGCCGGGCGCGGCCCGGTCCACCAGGCGCTCGTACGCGGCCCACGGCATGAACTCGGCCTGTTCCGCCGAGAGATACGGCCCGCCGCCGGGGGCCGTGGAAACCGGTGCCGCTCCCTCGGCTGCTCGGGTCAGCCGGGGGTCCCCACGGCCCGTCCCACGGCTTCCACCAGCGGCAGCACCCGGTGCGCCACCCGCTCGCGCAGCGCCACCTCGGTGCGTGTTCTGACCACCCCGGGGAGCTGGATCAACCGCTGGATCACATCCTCCAGATGCCCGTTGTCCCGGGCCACGACCCGGGTCAGCAGATCCCCGCCCCCCGTCGTGGAGAACGCTTCGATGATCTCGGGGACGGCCGAGAGCGCGTCACCCACCTCGTCCAGATGCCCCTGGGTGACCTCCAGGTGGACAAAGGCCAGGACCGGGTGGCCGAGCGCGGCCGGGGAGAGGGTCGGCCCGGTCCCGGTGATCACACCGTCCCGCTCCAGCCGCTCCAGCCGGGCCTGCAGCGTGCCCCGGGCCACTCCGAGGACGCGCGCGTACTCGCGCACGCTGGTACGCGGCTGCTCGATGAGCAGCCGCAGGATGCGAGTGTCGAGGGCGTCCACCGCCATGGTCCGTTGGTCTCCTTCTGGCGTGCCGAAACCGGCTTTGACTATGCCAATGGCACAGTACTCCCTCATCGATTTGAGCCACTGTCCCGCAGGATGCTTTCCTTTGGTCATCGATGGCGCCGCGCAGCGCCGGACGGCGACGAAGCCGATTCCGGTTCCGCGGCGCCTTTGCCATGCAGAAGAGGGTGTTCTCCAGCCGAAGGGGGCGGTCCGACCGTCGTGAAGAGGATGTTCGTGGCCCCGGATCCGGGGCTTGTACGACTGCGGGTCTCCCTGCGTGCCGTGCTCGGTATCGGCCTGGCCGTGGCCGCGGCCGAACTGGCCGGCCTTTCCCTGACCGCCTCCATCACCGGAGGACTCGCCGCGCTCCTCGCGCTGTTCACGGTCGGCGACCCGACCGTCCGCAGGCAGGCGGTCACCACCCTGCTGCTCCCCGCTGTCGGCTTCCCGGTGCTCGCCCTGGCGAGCACCCTGCACGGACTGCCCCTGCCGCGGGCCGTCTGCTGGCTGGCCGTCGTCTTCGCCGGCGTGTACGCGCGGCGCTGGGGGCCGCGCGGCCACGCGCTGGGGATATTCGGCTTCATGATGTTCTTCAGCACCCAGTTCCTGCACGCCGTTCCGGCCCAGCTGCCGGAGCTGTACGGCGCGATGGCGCTGGCCGTCGCGGCGGCCTGCGCGGTCCGCTTCGGCGCCTGGTGCATCGAGCGCCGCACCCCGTTGCCCGCCCAGCCCGCGCCCCTCACCGGATACGGGTTCGACAGGCCCACCACCCGCCAGGCGCTCCAGGCCACCGCGGCCTGCGGGATCGCGCTCGCGGTGGGGATGCTGCTGTCCCCGGACCGCTGGTACTGGGCGGTCGGCACCGCCTGGTGGATCTTCGTCAACACGGCCTCGCGCGGGGAGACGCTCGTCCGCGGCTTCCGCCGCGTCGTCGGGACCGTCGCCGGGATCGGCGTCGGACTGCTCGTCGCGGTGCCGCTCCACGGGGCACCCGCACCCACCGCCGCACTCGTCGCCGTCTGCGTCTTCGGGATCTTCTACACGGCAGCGCCCTCGTACAGCTGGATGACCTTCTTCGTCACCGTCATGGCCGGACTGCTCTACGGGCTCCTCGGCGTCCTGCACCCCGGGCTGCTCCGGCTCCGCTTCGAGGAGACCGCGGCAGGGGCCCTCGGTGCGGTCCTCGGGGTCGCCCTGATCCTGCCCGTCACCACGCACGCCACCACCGAGGCGTGGATCCAGCGGGCCCTGCACTGCGTGCACCGCTGCACCGCCGCCGCGGCGCTGCGGCTGGCCGGTGACCAGCACGCCGACCCGGCGCCCCTCGCCGCCGAGCTGGAACTGCTGCTGGGCCGGGCCAGGCTGTCGCTCGCCCCGCTCGTCCACCCCATCAGCCCGCTGCGCGCCCGCAAGGCCCGCGCCCGCCAGGTACTGGACCTGCTCGACGCCTGTGCCCGCGAGGTGCGCGGTCTCGCCACCGTGGCGGCCGACCCGGACGCCTCCCACGACGCGCGCCTCACCGCCGCCTGCCACCGCGTGGAGGCCGCGGTGCTGGCCCTGGCGCCTCCGGGGCAGCCCCGTGCGGACCGGTCGGACGTACCGGTTCACGCCCCGCACCACCACCCCGGGGCCGAGGCCGCACTCGCGCATCTGCACGCGCTGGAGGGAGCGCTGGTGGACCTCGCCGCGCCCCTGCGCAGTTCCACCCGGGCACCGCTCGTCCCCGTCTGACCCCGGCACGACGGAGCCCGGCGAGCACCGCCGCCCGACCGGAGCGGATTGGTCCGGACCGCGAAAAGGGCTGCCTGCTACCGTCGGCCGTGAAGATCGCGGCGGACAGTGAAGAGGGGTAGCGCGATGGGCGGCAACAGCGCCGTGCGGGCATTCATAGGATCGTTCACCTCGTCGGGCGGGCCGGGCATCACCGCCGCCGCCGTGGACCGGGACACCGGCGCCCTGACCGTGCTCGGGTCCACGGACGTCCTGGCCGATCCCTCGTTCCTCGCCGTCGGACTGGGGCCGGGGCCGGGCGGCACGGCCCTGTACGCCGTCGGTGAGACCCCCAGCGGCGCGGCTGCCGCCCTCGACATCAGCGGCGACGTACCCCGGCTCATCGGTGACATCCAGGCCGTGGACGGCGGATCGCCCACCCATCTCGCGCTCGCGGCGGGTCACCTGGTCACCGCCAACTACGGCTCGGGCAGTGTCACCGCGCTGCCGGTGCTGGCCGACGGTTCGCTCGGCGCGGCGGTCTCCGTGCTCCAGCACGAGGGCAGCGGTCCGGACGCCCGCCGACAGGAGGGCCCGCACGCCCACCAGGTGCTGGGCGACCCCTCGGGCGCCTGGGTGCTGAGTGTGGACCTCGGCACCGACTCCGTACGCGTCTGCGCCCTGGACGCCGATACGGGAGCCCTGCGGCTGCACGGCGAGACGGCGCTGCGGCCGGGTGCGGGACCACGTCATCTGGCCTTCCACCCGGGGGGCACGCTCGCCTACGTCCTCAACGAACTGGAGCCGACGGTCACGGTGTGCCGCTGGGACGCCGCCGCCGGACGGCTCGAACCGGTCGGCGAGACCCCCGTGCTGCCCGAGCCCCAGTCCGCGGACGACGCGGTGCGTACGTACCCCTCCGAGGTGGTCGTCTCGCACGACGGACGCTTCCTGTGGACCGCCAACCGCGGGCACGACACCATCTCGGTGCTGACCCTCGACGAGACCGGTGAGAAGCCGGTCCTGGTCGCGACCGTGGGCTGCGGTGGCCGCTGGCCGCGCGACCTCACCCTGGACCCCACGGGCCAGTGGCTGTACGCGGCCAATGAGCACTCGGGGAACGTGAGCTGGTTCGCCGTGGAGGCGGAGACCGGAGTTCCGCAGTACGCGGGCTCCATCGAGGCCCCAGCGGCCTCCTGCGTCGTCTTCGCCTGAGACTGCGCGCGGCCCCACCGAGGGGCCCGGCCCGCGGGGGCCGGGCCAGAAGCCGTCACGGGCCGCCCTGAGGCCGGCACAGGGCGGCCGTACGTCACCGCGGTGCGGCTCGGCGCCGAGGTACGGCAGTGGGGCGCGGACCGGGTCCCGGTCCGCGCCCCACTGCTCGTTACGTCGTTACGTCGCTACGCCGGCGCGTGCGGGCGCGGATCAGTGCGCCTGCGCGCCCTGGGGCGTCGCCGGAGTGATGCCCAGTGCCGTGGCGTACATCGACAGCACCAGCTTGCCGATCGCCGGGTACGCGCCCAGCGGCTCGGCCGTCGCGCAGCCGGCCTCCTTCGCCGCCGCGTCCAGCAGACGCGGGTCGATCTCGGGGCCCACCAGGTACGGCGCCAGCGCGAGCTGCGCGGAACCGGAGCTCAGCAGCTGCTCCGCGACCGCCGCGACCGAACCCTCCACGTCGAGTGCGGCGGCCATCACCGGCACCGCGAGGCGGGCGGCGAGCAGCATGCCGGTGATCCCGGCCGCCTGCACGGCCTCGTCGCCGCCCACCGTGGCCAGCACGATGCCGTCGGCGGCGGTCGCCACGGTGAACAGCCTCGCGCGGTCGGCGCGCGCCAGCCCGGCCTCCGACAGCCGCACGTGCAGCGCCTCGGCGAGCAGCGGGTGCGGGCCGAGCACATCGGTCAGCTCGACCTGGGTACCGCTGTCCATCACTGCCTGCCGTATCCGCCGGATCAGGGCGCTGTCCGGCCCCGCGAGCAGCGGTACCACGACGGCGGGCGGGCCGACGGGTTCGGCGACCTCGCGGCCCACGGCCCTGGCCTGCTCGTAGCGCGCGACGCGCTCGGCGGCGGAATGGGCGAGAACGGTGGTCAGCGTGGGGTACTCGGCGTCGTCACCGTCGAGGTAGCCGATCCGCGCGTTGAGGCCGGGCAGCTCGGAACGGGCGATGCTGATCACCTCTTCGGCCAGGCTGCGCGTGGCCGAGGAGGGGGTACCGGGAACGACGAGAACGAGCGCGGCAGCGCCCTCAGGCGCGACCACGGGCTCCGGGCGGCGGTGCCGTCCGGACTGGCGAGGTCGCGGCATTCGTACAGGCAGGCCGGAAGCGGGCCCAGTGGGGGTGCTCATGGCGCCGCATGCTACTGGTTTTGCATGCTCCTCTGTTCGGGGAGGGCCCAGTCAGGCGTCATCTGTCCGCTTATGTCTGATGAGTGACATACCGGTCAACTGCCCCGCTCTGTCTGCCCGGTTTCGGGTCGGGGGACTGCGGCCGGGCAGCGGCGCACGGGCGTCGTCAGGGCTGCCCCGCCTCCGGCGCGAACTCCGGTACGACCCCCTGTGCGGACCCCGGGACGAACAGCAGTGTCGGGTGGAGCGGAAGCCTCAGATCCCCGGTCGCCAGGGCCCGCGCGATCCGCAGCGCACCGGCCAGCGGATCCCCCGAAGCGGGCACCACGCGTGCCTGCGGCACCTGTTGGGCCAGCTCCTCGCGCAGCGGTACCAGCAGGGGGTCACCCATCCTGAACAGGCCGCCGGTCAGGGCCACTTCGCGTCCCGGGCCGTCATCGTCCCCGGCCTCGGGGCACACGGCGGCGGCCGCCTCGGCGATATGGGCGGCGGCCCGGCGCAGAATGCCCGCGGCGACCGTGTCGTCACCGGCGCACGCCGCCACCTCGGGGGCGAACGACGCGAGCAGCGCGGGGCGGTCGGCGCGCGGATAGAGCAGGCCGGGCAGGTCGGGTGCCGGACCGAACACGGCGCTGAGCCGGGACAGCAGCGCCGCGGATCCGCCGCGTCGCCCGTCGTGGGCGCGCATCGCCGCGTCGAGGCCGGCACGGCCGATCCAGGAACCGCCGCCGATGTCACCCAGAAGATGTCCCCAGCCATCGGCCCTGCGCCATGACATCAGGTCGGTGCCGAGCGCGATCAGGCCCGTGCCGCCCGCGACGACCGCACCCGGCCGCTGGCCCACCGCACCCGCGTACGCGGTCACCGCGTCGGCGGCCAGGGCGAACCGGCGCACGCCCAACGCGGTCGTGAGCGCGGCGGGCAGCTCCGCCCGCAGCTGCCCGCCGAGCGTCGCCATCCCGGCGGCCCCCACGGCTACGGCGGCGATCGGCCCGTGGGCGCCCTCCTGCCCTCCTGCCCCCCGTCCGGCTTCGGCCCGCTCCAGCAGCGTCCGAGCGGCGGGCAGCAGCTGCTCCAGCAGATGGGCCGCGTCGATCCCCGCCGGCCCCGTCCGTACGGGTTCGGCACAGACGACCGTGGACAGCGGCTCCCGCGTGCCGGCCGTCGTCCCGAGCGCTACGCGCAGTCCGGAGCCGCCCGAGTCCACACCGAGCACGTAGGGGCCCACTGCCGGTTCGGAGGAAACACCCAGAACCCCGGAAGCAGTTCTGGCCGTCACTCCGGAAACAGCCCCCGAAGCAGTCCCGGCAGTCCCGTGAGCGGCCGTCGATCCCGTTCCGGACGCGGGTCCGGGGGGCGGCGCATCCGTCACGGCAACCGCCAGTCGACCGGCTGCGCCCCCTGGCGCTCCAGCAGTTCGTTGACCCGGCTGAACGGCCGTGAGCCGAAGAACCCGCGGTCCGCCGACATCGGGGAGGGGTGCGAGGACTCGATGGCCGGGAAGTCGCCCAGCTGGGGCCGCAGGTTGCGGGCGTCACGCCCCCACAGGACCGACACCAGCGGTGTGCCGCGCGCCACCAGGGCCCGGATGGCCTGTTCGGTGACCTCTTCCCAGCCCTTGCCGCGATGCGCCGCGGGCCGTCGCGGTGCGGTCGTCAACGCCCGGTTGAGCAACAGCACCCCCTGTCGGGTCCACGGCGTGAGATCACCGTTGGACGGCCGCGGAAGGCCCAGATCCGCGTGCAGTTCCCGGAAGATGTTCTCCAGGCTGCCCGGCAGCGGCCGGACCTTGGGAGCCACGGCGAAACTCAACCCGATCGCATGACCCGGGGTGGGATAGGGATCCTGACCGACGACGAGGACCCGCACCTCGTCGAAGGGTTGCTGGAACGCCCGGAGCACATTTGGCCCCGAGGGCAGGTAGGTGCGCCCCGCGGCGATTTCGGTGCGGAGGAAGTCGCCCATCGCGGCGACGCGTTCGGCCACGGGTTCCAGGGCCTGCGCCCACCCGGGCTCAACGATTTCTTTCAACGGTCGTGCTGCCACGAGCCGCACTCTACTGGTGATACGACCACTCCGATCAACTGCCGGTCAGCCGAGCACCACCGCACGTACGCACAGCACATCCGGCAGATGCGAGGCGAGCTGCCGCCAGCTGTCCCCGTCGTCCGCGCTGGCGTACAACTCGCCGTTGCGATTGCCGAAGTAGATCCCGGCGGGGTCCGCGTCGTCCGTGCAGAGCGCGTCGCGCAGCACCGTGCCGTAGTGCGCGCCTTCCGGCAGGCCCGCCGACAGCGGCTCCCAGGTCCGCCCCGCGTCGCTCGTACGGAACACCCGGCAGCGGTGCTCGGCGGGGACGCGGTCGGCGTCGGCGTTGATCGGGAAGATGTAGGCCGTCCCACCGCGGTGCGGGTGGGCGGCGGCGGCGAACCCGAAGTCGGACGGCAGGCTCTCGCCGATGTCGGTCCAGTGGTCCCCGGAGTCGTCGCTGCGGAACACGCCCCAGTGGTTCTGGAGGTAGAGCCGGTCGGGATCGGCCGCGTCCCGGGTGACCTTGTGGACGCACTGGCCGAACTCCGGGTCCGGATCGGGCAGGAAGACCGCCGACACCCCCTTGTTCGACGGAGCCCAGCTCTCCCCGCCGTCCTTGGTCCGGAACACTCCGGCCGTGGAGACCGCGACGGTCACCGCCCGTGCGTCCCTCGGGTCGGTCAGGATGGTGTGCAGGCCCTCGCCGCCGCCTCCGGGCACCCATTTCGAGCGGGTCGGGTGCTCCCACAGCGGACGGACCAGCTCGAAGCTCTCACCGCGGTCCTCGGACCGGAACAGGGCGGCGGGCTCGGTCCCCGCGTAGACCACGTCGGGCGCCTCGGGGCCGGCGGGCTGCAACTGCCAGACCCGCTCCAGCGACGCCCCGGTGAACTCGGGGAACTTCACCGCGGGTTGTTTCGGCTCGGTCCAGGTCGCGCCCAGATCGTCGGAGTGGAACACGGAAGGGCCCCAGTGCGCGCTGTCGCCGCCGACCAGGATCCGCGGGGTCGGCCCACGGGTGTCGAGGGCGACCGAGTAGATCGCCTGGGCAGGGAAATCGGGGTCCGTGAACTCCCAGGCCCCGCCGCGCCTGCGGCCGAGGAAAAGTCCCTTGCGGGTGCCTACCGCCAGCAGTACTTCGGTCATGACCGAGACCTCCCGAAACGCCGTTGTGCCGGATACGGGACAGTCTGCACCCGGCCACTGACACCGGCTCGTGCGGAACGCGTCCGTGCAGGTCGGAGCGGCGGTGGCGCGAAGGTGCGGCCCCGGCGGAGGCGGCAGCCGGCCGGCACCGGACAACCCGGACCGCGCGGACTCGGCGCCGCCCGGACGCCGCCCGGGCGCGGAATCCCGGTACGGAACCGGGCGTGCGCCCTTGACCGGTCTCCGGCGGCCGACCTAGCGTGCAACCGCCCGTGGAAAGCGCTTGCCCGCGCAGTCGTGGCGGCCCGAGCGCCCGAATCCCAGGAGTACCCGTGGTGACCTTCGAAGGACTGCCCGGCGCAGTCGCCGTCTCGCACCTGAGCGTCTACGACTGGCCCGCCGAGGACGGGTTGCGGGGCGGGACCCCGCACCTTCATCTGACCTGTTCCGAGGGGTACGTGGTCGTCGGGGGCAGCGGCTCCGTGCAGACCCTCACCGGGTCCGGGTTCCGGCGGACGCCGCTGGCCCCCGGAGCCCTCGTCTGGTTCACGCCCGGCACCATCCACCGGCTCGTGAACGAGGACGGCCTGCGCATCGTCGTCCTGATGCAGAACAGCGGGCTGCCCGAGGCGGGCGACGCCGTCCTCACCCTGCCGCCCCGCTTCCTCGGCGACCCGGACACCTATCGCGCGGCCGTCGCGATCCCCGACGGCACCGAAGCGGAGCAGGAGCGGGCCGCCCGTACCCGTCGCGACCTCGCCGTCGAGGGGTTTCTCACCCTGCGCCGTGCCGCCGACGCGGGCGACCCCGAGCCGCTGGCCGCATTCCACCGGGCCGCCGCCGCGCTCGTACGGCCCCGGACCGAGGACTGGCGCGAGCGGTGGGAGCGGGGGGCCGCCGCCGCGTCCGAGGTGACGGGTGCGCAGCTCGACGCACTGGCCCGGGGTGATGCCGGTCATCTCGCGGACGCCTGTGTGCACGCCGAACAGCCCTCCATGCGCGGCAAGTTCGGTATGTGCGGGCGCCTGGACGTCTACCGGGGCTGACGAGCGGGCGGCGCCGCCCCTCGGGCATGTGCTCAAATTCCGGGGAAGAGGCTGGTCCGGGGCGGTGCTGGACGGTAGGGCGGTGCGGTCGGGCCCGGCCCGGCCTGTGGTGCGGTGGTGAGGAGACTGCGGCGATGAGTATCGAGATCACGGACCCGGATGGGCGGGAAGCGCTCGTGGAGGTGACCCCCGGTGTGGCCGGCGGCCCGGCACGGGTCGGTGTCCGGGTCGCGTCCCCAGCAGGGGAGACCGGCTGGTCGTGCACCCCCGCGACCGCCAGGGCGCTGGCGGCCGCACTCGTCCGGGCCGCCGAGGAGACGGAGGACGCGCAGTCGGCGCGGCCCGTCACCGTCAAGGCGCACGAGCTGCTCCGGGGCGATGTGCGGGACACCGGGCGGGCCATGACCGTGGTGAGGGTCAAGGCGGACGGGAACACCGTCCAGGTCACCTGGGCATCGGGCGCCGGACGCAGCTGGACCCAGGGCTACGCGCCGGACGCCGAGATCGCGCTGAGGCGTCGGCTGCGGCAGGAGGAGCGGTGAAGTACGAGGGTTGTCGTAATTCGATGGGTGTCGTAGTACGATCGCTCTCGTACTAGGCCCGGTCGTTCCGCCGTGCCGTCAGTCCAGTCGCACCTGCTGAAACGGAGTCCGGCGTGAGCGCCCTTTTCGAGCCCTATGCCCTGCGGTCGCTGACCATTCCCAACCGCATCTGGATGGCCCCCATGTGCCAGTACAGCGCGGAAGCGTCCGGACCCGACGTCGGCGTCGCGCACGACTGGCACTTCGCGCACTACGCCGCCCGTGCGGCGGGCGGCACCGGCCTGATCCTGGTGGAGGCCACCGCGGTCAGCCCCGAAGGCCGGATCAGTCCCGCGGACCTCGGTATCTGGAACGACCGGCAGGTGACCGCCCTGCGCCGCATCACCGACTTCCTCGCCGGGCAGGGGACCGTCGCGGGCATCCAGCTCGCCCACGCCGGGCGCAAGGGTTCGACCGACCGCCCCTGGCTCGGCGGCGGCCCGATCGAGGCGGACACCCCGGGCGCCGGCGGCTGGCAGCCGCTGGGTCCGAGCCCGCTCGCGTTTGACGAGGGCCACCCGGTCCCGGCCGAGCTGACCACCGACCAGATACAGGCCGTCGTCGCCCAGTTCGCCGACGCCGCCCGCCGGGCCCTGGCCGCGGGCTTCCAGGTCGCGGAGATCCACGGTGCGCACGGCTATCTGATCGGTGAATTCCTCTCCCCGCACAGCAACCACCGCACCGACGCCTACGGTGGCTCCTTCGAGAACCGCACGCGTTTCGCCCTGGAGGTCGTGGACGCGGTCCGTGCGGTGTGGCCCGAGGACCTTCCGCTGTTCTTCCGGATCTCCGCCACCGACTGGCTGACCGAGAACGAAGCCGACGAGCGCGACGGCTGGACCGCCGACGACACCGTCCGCTTCGCGCGGGAACTGCGGGCGCACGGCGTCGACCTGCTGGACGTCTCGACCGGCGGGCTCGCCCCCAGGGCGAAGATCCCGGCCGCCCCCGGCTTCCAGGTTCCGTTCGCCGAGCGGGTCCGCACTGAAGCGGGGCTGCCCGTCGCGGCGGTCGGGCTGATCACCGAACCGGCCCAGGCCGAGAAGATCCTCTCCGAGGACCGCGCGGACGCCGTACTCCTCGGGCGGGAGCTGCTCCGTAACCCCTACTTCGCCCGCAGCGCCGCACGCGAACTCGGCGGAGAGGTATCCGTACCCCAGCAGTACGGCCGCGCGGCCTGACGCGACGTCCGTCCGGCGGTGACGTCCGTCCGGCGGTGACGTCCGCCCGGCTGTGACATCGGGCCCGGCTGTGACATGGGCCCGTCCGTGACGTCCGCCTGTTCCGTGACGTTCGCACGGACGGGCGATCCTCCGGACGTGATGTCTCCGCGGGCCGCCCGCTTCCTGCGGGCGGCCCGCACGCCGTCATCTCCGAAGGCGAAGAACCGAAGGGCTCCGAGCCGGAGGACAGGGCGGCATCCGGCCGGTCATATGAGCATCGCCGTACCTTTGGGCCTGGTTCACCTGCGGTTTTCCATGGCGGGACACTCTGCGGTGAAGGGCCGACGGTCGCCCTCCGAGGCGGCCCGTCATGGATGCGTACGCAAACGGATGCGACGATCCTGCCGTGTCGGTGCCCTTCCGTACAGAGGAGAACACGCCGTCATGCGCCAGCCCCTGCCCGAATGGGCCGACCCGCAGGTCCCGGCAGCATCGCTCGACGCCCAGGGGCTCAGCCGCCGGGGGGTGATGCGCCGCGCGGGTCTCTTCGGCGCCGCGTTCGCCGCCGCGTCACTGGCATCGCCCGCGCAGGCGTTCGGCGGGGGCGGCGGGCACGGGAACGGTCATGGCCACGGCGGCAGCGACCCCGAGCTCGCCTACCTCGTCGGCGACCACCACAACCACTCCGTCTACAGCCACGACGCCAAGTACACCTTCTCCCAGCTGGCCACCGCCGGGCGGAAGTTCGGCCTGGACTGGATGGTCTTCACCGAACACAGCAACATCGGCCACGCCGAGTTCGGCGCGCACCAGGAGCACCGCGAAATCCTGAAGGCCCGCGCGCAGAACAAGCGCATGCTGATCTTCCAGGGCCTGGAGTGGTACATCCCCGGCGCCGAACACTGCACCGTCTTCTCCCCGCCCGGACGGCACGAGGTCGATCTGCTCACCCGCTTCGAGTCGGCGTACGACGGGAAGCTGCTCGGCTACACCGCCGGCGCCCCCACCCACCCCGACACGCCCCGCAACGAGGCGCACGCGGTCAAGGCCCTCAAGTGGCTCGCCGAGCAGCGCCGCACCGGATACGTCGACGACGTCCTCGTCCTCGCCAACCACCCCATGCGGCTCGGCATCGACTCCCCGCACGAGCTGCGCGGCTGGCGCGACGCGGCGCCCGGCATCATGATCGGGATGGAAGGCGCGCCCGGCGCGCAGGCCGGAGCGATCCCCGGCT
Organism: Streptomyces sp. TSRI0281; assembly: GCF_001905125.1. Taxonomy (GTDB): domain Bacteria; phylum Actinomycetota; class Actinomycetes; order Streptomycetales; family Streptomycetaceae; genus Streptomyces. The sequence continues at coordinate 1,413,055 of NZ_LWLE01000001.1, forward strand.
GGCACCCGCCGACCAACGTCCGCGGTGAGTACAGCAATCAGCCGTCCGCCGACTCCTGGCCGGGCTACCCGCGCGAGGCGTACGTCACCCACGGCGGCTTCGACTGGGCGACGGCCACCGTGGGCGGACTCTGGGACGCGATGCTGGCCGAGGGCAAGCTCTTCACGATCACGTCCAACTCCGACGTCCACCGTGTCGCCCAGGACACCTGGGTCAACGGCGCCTGGCCGCCCGGCGCGACGTTCGACAACACCGGCCACCTCCCCGACCCGTACAACACCACCGAGCCGCAGCCGGGCGGCGACTTCTGGCCCGGCCAGTTCAGCCGTACGCATGTGGGCGTCACCCGGTACGGCTACCGCGACGTGATGGCGGGGCTGCGGGCGGGCCGGGTCTGGGTCGACCACGGCCACCTGCTGGACGCCGTCGACGTCCGGCTGCGTGGCGAACGGGGTCGCGGCGTCACCCTCGGCGGCAGGCTGCGCGCCCGGCGCGGCGAGAAGCTGACCCTGGACGTCACCGTGACCACGGCCTCCCGTCGCAATCCGCACGGCCTGCTCCCCAAGCTGGCCCACGTCGACGTCATCCGCGGCGCCGTCAACGGTCCGGCCGCCGACCGCGACGAGTGGCGGGCACCGGACACCCGTGTCGCGCACACCACGGACGTATCCGGACGCCGGGGTACGTACACGCTGCGCATCCCCGTCGGACGCGCGGACGAGCCCTTCTACCTGCGGCTGCGTGGCAGCGACGGCAAGCGCCACGGAACCGGACCGCTCGGCAGGTCCATCGACCCGCACGGCCCGCTCCCGCACGAGCCGGGGCAGGGCAATCCGTGGCTGGACACCTGGTTCTACACGAACCCGGTCTTCGTGGACGTGACCGGTCGATGAGCCCGCGCAGGGGCCCTCGGGACCGGTCGATGAGCCCGGACAGGGGCCCTCGGTCGGTACGCTGACCGGCAATGTTCACACAAACGGGCCCCACCTTCCGCGAGCTGGCCGTCCAGGCGCTCTCCTCCACCGAGCGCGGATACGACCTGCTCGCCCCGAAGTTCGACCACACGCCGTACCGCACGCCCGACCGCGTGCTCGACGCCGTCACCAGCGCCCTCCGGCCGTTGGGGCCGTTCGACGCCGGGCTGGACGTCTGCTGCGGCACCGGCGCGGGCGTGGGGGTGCTGCGCCGGCTGTGCCGGGAGCGGGTCACCGGCGTCGACTTCAGTGCGGGAATGCTCGCCGAGGGCCGGTCCTCGCTGCCGGAGCGCACCGGGGGACCGGCGGTGGACTGGGTACGGGCCGACGCGCGGGCGCTGCCCTTCACGGCATCCTTCGATCTGGCGCTGAGCCTCGGCGCGTTCGGCCACTTCCTGCCGAAGGAGCGCCCCGGTCTCTTCGCCCAGGTGCACGGGGCGCTGCGACCGGGCGGCCGGTTCGTCTTCCCGTTGGGCGCACCGCCCGCCGTGGGCTCCCGGACCTACTGGACACTGCTGGGATTCGACGCGGCGATGCGGGTGCGCAACGCACTGTGGCGCCCGCGATTCATCATGTACTACCGCACCTTCCGGCTCCCCGACGTCCTGGCCGACCTGACCCGCACCGGGTTCACCATGCGGCTCCTGCCCCTGACGGAACTGGGGCTGCGGGACGACGGGAGCCCGCGCGGCCGACTGGTGGTGGCGACCCGGGAATGAGCCGGCCGCAAACTCCGGCCGACGCCCCGGACGGGAATTACGACGGCTCTCGTACAATGGAGTCCTCAGGACGAAGTGGAGCCACCGTGACCCCCGCAAGCGCCACCACCGCAGTCCCGGCCGTCGTGGCGGGGGCCCGCGCGCTGGCCCATCCCGCGCGCGAGGAGATCCGGATCGAGAGCGTCCTCCACGCGTTGGCCGACCCGATGCGGCTGCGCATCGTCCGCCAGTTGTCGGGTGCGGCCGAGGAACTGGCCTGCTCGCGGTTCGACCTACCGGTGTCCAAGTCCACTTCCACGCACCACTTCCGGGTGCTGCGCGAGAGCGGGGTCATCCACCAGATCTACCGGGGCACCGCCAAGGTGAGCGGTCTGCGGCAGGACGATCTGGACGCGCTCTTCCCCGGCCTGCTCGACAGCGTTCTCCAGGCCGTGGACCGACAGGCGCAACGCCTGGGCGAGGACGGACCGGCCCAACGCCTCCTGGAAGGCTGACGCGTCCCACCGGCCCCGACCCGTCGCACGCACCCCCGGCCGCCACTCAGCCGCCGTCGCCCCGTGCCGCGTCGAGCAGCCCCGCCCAGTCCGGGATCTTCACCGGGCCGCGCCCCAGCGACCGCCCCAGTGCGGCCTCCGCGCGCTCGATCGACAGCCAGCCGTCCCACTCCACCGGTCGCAGCCCCCACTCCCGCAACGCCGACAGCGGATCGGCCGCCACCGGCCGCCGCGCCAGCAGCGGAGCGTCCTCGATCAGCGAGGCGACGGTCTCCTTGGCGCACGAGCGGTTCGAACCGATCACCCCGGTCGGCCCGCGCTTGATCCATCCCGCCACATACTCACCGGGCGAGGGCACCCCGCCCCGCAGCACCCGCCCCGCCAGGTGCGGCACGGTGCCGTGAGCGGCGTCGAACGGCAGGCCGGGCAGTGGCATCCCCCGGTAGCCGACCGCCCGCAGCACGAGCTGTGCCTCGATGTCCTCGTACGAACCGGTGTCCCGTACGCCCCCGGAACCGTCCGGCGCCGTACGGGCGAACCGCACCCCGGCGACCCGGCCGCCCCGCTCCAGCAGCTCGGCCGGGCGCAGGAAGAACCGCAGACGGATACGGCGCTCCCGGTCCGCGGCGGTGGGCGGCGGGCCCGCCGCCCACCCGCGCAGCACCTCCAGATTGCGCCGCACCACCGCGGGCGGCGGCGGCGTGCCGGGTCCGCCGGCCGGGGCCGCGTACGCCGGGTCGAGCGCGAGCTCCGCAGGGTCGACGACCAGGTGCGCCTGCGGCAGGGCGCCCAGCTCCCGCAGCTCCTTCGTGGTGAATCTGGCCTGTGAGGGGCCACGTCTGCCCACGATGTGCACGTCGCGCACCCGGCTCCCGGAGAGCGCGTGCAGCGCGGCCCGGGGAACATCGGTGGAGCGCAGCTCGTCCGCGCCGCGCGCCAGGATCCGGGCCACGTCCACCGCGACGTTGCCGACCCCGATCACCACCGCCGAGCGGGCGTGCAGCGCGAATCCGTCGGCGGCCGTGTCCGGGTGCGCGCTGTACCAGGAGACGAACTCCGTGGCGGAGAAGCTGCCCGGCAGATCCTCGCCCGGTACGCCGAGCGGGCGGTCGGTGGCCGCGCCGACGCAGTAGACGACCGCGTGATAGAGCTCCTTGAGCCGTGCGGGTGAAAGCCCCTGGGCGCCGCCCACCTCGACATGGCCGACAAAGGTGATCCGCTCGTCCTCCAGGACGGCCCGCAGACTGTTCTGAAGCGACTTGATCTTTTCGTGGTCGGGGGCCACCCCGTAGCGCACCAGACCGTACGGGGTGGGCAGCCGGTCCAGTACGTGGACCCGCACATCGGGCACCAGCGACTGCTGCAACAGGGACTGGGCGGTGTAGACCCCGCTGGGGCCCGAACCGACCACGGCGACACGGAGCACGGCGCACCTCTTCCCGAAGTGTCCCTCCAGCATCGCACCGCCAGGCGGAACGGGGGAGAGGCGCGCACCGTCAGCCCATCAGCTTGCGCATCCGGTCGGTCTCCACCGTCTGCTGCGCGACGACATCGCCCGCCATCTCCTCGACCAGCACGTTGTTGCCCTCCGAGAGCGCCTCGGTGGCCATGGTGATCGCTCCCTGATGGTGGGTGATCATCAGCTTCAGGAACAGGGTGTCGAATGCCTTGCCCCGCGCGGCGCGCAACTGCTTCAGCTGCGCCTCGGTCGCCATGCCGGGCATCGTGGAGTGGTCGTGCGTCTCCTCGCGCTTGTCCCCGCCATTGCTTTTCAGCCACCCCTCCATCGTGCCGATCTCCGGCTTCTGGCCTGCGGAGATGCGCTCCGCGAGCCGTTTGACAGATGCCGAGGAAGCGCGGTCCGGGACGAGTTGGGTCATGACGAGGGCCTGACCGTGATGCTGGATCATCATCTGCGCGTAGCGGAAGTCGGCGGAGTTCGCGGGGTCCTGACCGGCCTCCCGCACCGCCTCTTCGGCGGAGAGCGTCCGGGCCGGCTCGCCCGGCTTGCCTGGTGCCACCACCGCCGGACCTGCGTCCGACCCGGCCTTCGGGCTTCCGTCACCCCCGGCCGCATCACAGGCTCCCAGAGTCAGGGCCAGAGCAACGGCCGCTGCCGCGAGAACGGTTGCGCGCACGCGCGTGGACTGACGGCGGATCGACACGGCGACCTCCTGTGCCATGAAAGTTTGTTGCGGACCGTCCTAGCACGCTTCCGCACAGCAATGATCAAAAACTTTTATTACGTCTCTGTTGCCATCTGTTGGTGTGTACATGGAAGGGACGATACTGCCGGAGTCCGTAAACCGTTCAACTACGAACGGATACAAGGGAGGACGCAGTGACCTCGTTGCCCACCACCCGCGTGCGGCGCAGACGTCTGGGCGTGGCAGCAGCCGCGGCCGGGCTCTTCGCCACTCTGCTGACGGCCACCACCGCGGCCGCGACACCCGACCCGGGTGACGCCCCGGCCAAGCGCGGCGGCATCTCCGCGAGCCAGGAGGCCGAAGCCGCGGCAGCCATCAAGAGCGGTGAGATACCCGGCGTGGACGAGATCGTCCACAGCGACAACATCGAGCACCTCACCAACATCCCGAAGGACGCCCTCCAGGGCACCAACACGGATCTGGCCTTCCAGGGCAAGTACGCCTTCGCCGGCAACTACGACGGCTTCCGCATCTTCGACATCAGCAACCCGAAGAGGCCGAGGACGGTCGCGCAGGTCCTCTGCCCCGGCTCGCAGAACGACATCTCGGTCTCCGGGAACCTGCTGTTCCTCTCCACCGACTCCTCGCGCAGCGACAACTCCTGTGCCAGCGCCACCCAGCCCGCCACGGAGAAGTCCTCCTGGGAGGGCATGAAGGTCTTCGACATCAGCGACAAGCGCAACCCGAAGTACGTCGCCGCCGTCGAGACCGCCTGCGGTTCGCACACCCACACGCTGGTGCCCGAGCGCAGGAACGTCTACGTGTACGTCTCCTCGTACTCCCCGAGCGCGGCGTTCCCCGACTGCCAGCCGCCGCACGACGGGATCTCCGTCATCAAGGTGCCGCGCAACGCGCCCGAGAAGGCCGCGATCGTGAACTTCCCGGTCCTCTTCCCGGACGGCGGGAACCCGGGTGCCCCGGACAACCCGGGCGTCTCCAAGACGACGGGCTGCCACGACATCACGGTGCTGCCGTCGAAGGACCTGGCCGCCGGTGCCTGCATGGGTGACGGCCTGCTGTTCTCCATCAAGGACCCGGAGAACCCGAAGATCATCGACCGGGTCCAGGACAACGTGAACTTCGCGTTCTGGCACTCCGCCACGTTCAACCAGGGTGCCGACAAGGTCGTCTTCACCGACGAGCTCGGCGGCGGAGGCGCGGCCACCTGCAACGAGGAGATCGGCCCGAACCGGGGCGCCGACGGCATCTACGACATCGTGGGACGCGGCGACCACCGCAAACTCGTCTTCCGCAGCTACTTCAAGATCGACCGCCACCAGGCCGACGTCGAGGTCTGCGTCGCCCACAACGGCTCGATCATCCCGGTGAAGGGCCGCGACCTCATGGTCCAGGCGTGGTACCAGGGCGGCATCTCCGTATGGGACTTCACCAACTCCTCGAAGCCCAAGGAGATCGCCTACTTCGAGCGGGGTCCCATCACGCTCGACGGTGTCACCACGGCGGGCTCCTGGTCGGCGTACTACTACAACGGCTACATCTACTCCAACGACATCGCCAAGGGCTTCGACGTGCTGAAGCTCGATGACCGGCGTACCGACCCGGCGAAGAGGGTACGGCTGAAGGAACTCAACGTGCAGACGCAGCCGGACTACTTCGACCGCTGACCGATCCGCTCCCAGGCATCCGAAAGCACGGGACGCCCGTGTGGCCCGCCGGGCGGTTCCCCGCCCGGCGGGCCACACCCCGTAAGGCCGCGCAGCCGTAATTCATTGACCGATGAGCCGCGCGGGGAGATGCTGTATGCCTGCGTCGACGGCCTCCGGTTCTTCGGTCGTCGCCGTGGCCCGCGGCCGTATCCTCCGGGACCCGGCCGCGGGTGCGCGCCTGGATCCGGCGACGCGGGGGATCGCCGGAGTCAGGCGTGCTCCATGCACACGAGCCCGTCCCGGGCGTCCCAGGAATCGACCACGCCGAAGTCGGCCCGCTCGTACAGTGCGATGGCGCCGCTGCGCCAGCTCCACACCGAGAGCCGCACCCCTGTCGTCGGCGAACGCGTTCCGGGGTGAGCGGATCTCGGACCGGTAGCGGTCGGGCAGCTCGTCCACGCCGCCCACGGCGAGGCCCTTCCCGGCCTCCGTGAACAGGTGGTAAGCGGTCAGCAGCTCGGCGAGGCCGTCCGCGGAGGACAGGTCCCGGCCCGCCACGGCGGTAACGGCGACAGGGGGCTGATCAGTCATGACCACCACCATCGCATCGCACCGGGCTCCGGAGCCTGTGACGCCACCCCCGCGCTCCGTCAGGCGGCGTCCCGGGCGCTTCCGCCCGTCGCCGCCGCCCACTCCACCAGCAACCGCTGGTACTCCGCCTCGCCATCCGGCGACAGCAGCCCGCCGGAGCGCTGCCACAGGTCGCGGATCTCTTCATTGACCACTGCTGCGGAACGCACGGAACGCATCGAACGCACGGAAGGGGACGAGGACGGAATGGGGGACATACGTATAAGGCTACGGCCCCGGTGCGACAATCCGACCCATTGCGTGGCAGGGACATCCCTCACACTCCGGCCGCCCGGTGCCACCACGGGGTGTGAGACCGGCCACCCGGCGTGTTCGCACAGCCCGGCGCCGGCGCTCAGCCGCTACGGGGCAGGCCGACCGCTCCCGACGTCCGGCGAGCCGCCCACGCGGCGTATCCGACGACCGAGAACGCCACCGCCGCCACGCCCAGCAGCACGCCGCCCAGCACATCGGTCAGCCAGTGCACGCCCAGATAGATCCGGGTGAATCCGACCCCGGCCACCGAGACGCCCGCCACGACATACGCGCCCCACCACAGTCGCGGACCCGCTCCGAACAGACGCAGCAACCACAGGAACAGCCCGCAGCTCACCACCGCGGTCATGACGTGACCGGACGGGAACGCCGCGTAGTTGGCGGAGTCCACCGGATCGGGCCACTCCGGGCGCTCCCGGCCCACGGCGCTCTTCAGACCCTGTTGTACGAGGGTGGAGAAGAGGCTCGTCGCCGCCACCCATCCCGCGAGCAGCCGGAACCCACGCCACCACAGGGCGATCACGACGACCGCGACGAGCGCGCGCATCGTCCATGGATCCCACACCCAGTCCGTCAGCACCCGGTTGGCGTGGACCAGCCCCGGCTCGGTCACCGCCCGCCGGTGCAGGGCCTCGGCGACCGTACGGTCCAGCGACATCAGAGGGGACCAGCGCACGGCGACGAGAATCAGCAGCACCGCGGAGAGGGACGCGCTGACGACGCCCGTCCGGAGGGCGGTCGCGGTGGCGGGGGAGTGTCCGGGGCGGTACGAGAGCGGGGTGTGCATGGGGTGATCCTCGCGGACGACCCGGCCCACCGGCTATCCCAGGGCGCTGAGTCCCGGAACGAAGGCGACCAGCAGTGGTACCACCGGCACCAGCGCGGCGGCGGCGGTGAGCCGCAGCCGACGGCCCGCGGTGAGCCGCTCCACCGGTGCCAGCAACCGGTTCACCCGCAGCGGCAGTTGCGCGTGCGGTGTGGGGCACGGGCCGAACACCCCGCGGTCCTCGTTGAGTTCGACCAGGGCGAGCGCGATCGTCAGACGCCCGAAGCGCCGCGAGGCCACATCGTCGGCGGCGAGCTCGACCAGCCGGTGCATCTCGTCCCGGAACGCGGCGAAGACCGGGATCTGCGGGAAACCGGTCGCCAGCGCGGAGGAGCAGTTCAGCAGCCAGTCGTGCCGCGCCTGGGCGTGACCCTGCTCATGGGCCAGTACGGCATCGAGCTGACGGCCTTTCAAGCGGCCCAGCGCGGCGGTGGTGATGACCAGTTGGGGAGCGGCGCCGGGAAGCCACCAGGCATCGGGACGTTCGCCCTCCAGCACCACGAGACGCCCGCTGCCGGGTTCCTCCCCGGGCATCAAGGGGGAGCGGACCAGTAGTTCGGCGCGCCGCTGCCTGCGACGCCGCTGCGCGCGGTGGATCTCCCGGAACAGCATGGCCGCCGTCCAGACGCCCCCGAGGGCCAGCAGCACCGCGATGACGGCCGACCACGGCCCGTACGCCGCCAGTGCGTACGCCTCCACGACGGCGTGCGGCGCGGGGGCGAAGACATGACCGCGGACCGCCTGCCAGGCGGCGGCGGCACTGAACGTCATCGACAGGCCGAAGGAGAGCAGCACCCCCGACACGACGCACTGCCACACCCACAGTGCGACCACGGGCTCGCGCTCCGGCCACTGAGCCCGCGCCATCAGTCGCGGAGTCACCAGAGCGGTCAGCGCACCGAGCGACAGCAGCACGAGGGAGACCAACATGGGCGTCAGCCTATGAGGGGCACGGCATCCACGGGTATGGATGCGACCGGCAAGTGACGTAGGACACTGTTTGAAGCGTGTGCTGTCTCACAGGGTGAGCAGCATCGCGAACATCGCCATCCCCATCGTCAGCCGGCAGGCCGACGTCAGATCGGGCAGGCCCGCCCAGCCACTGCCCGTCCCCGCCGAACCCAGCGTGCCGCCCGCACCGTTCGAAGCGCCCGGTGCGACGGGTCCGGCGGGAACGGCCACCGGTATCAGCCGCCCGGCGGACCGCAGCACATAGAACGCGTAATACACGAGCAGGGCCCCCGTCAGCAGCGGTATCCCCCCGGCCGCCGGTGCGACGCCGTGCGCGCCGGCGGCCCCGTGCCCGGCGTGCCCGCCCTGACCGCCGCCGCCCGCGATGCCCGGGGCCATCATGACGGCCATGTAGACCATCGCCAGCGAACCGACCAGGTGATGCCGATGGTGCCCGCTGATCCGGGCGAACCACAGGGCCCGCAGCGCGGCGCCGCCGAACAGCACCGCGTACACCCCCCAGGCCCACCTCGGGGGTGTGAGCAGGGCGGCCGGGACGGCCATCGTGGCCATACCGAAGCCCATCAACGCCTCCGCCCGCGCGGTTCTGCGTTCCTGCGCGGTCCCCTCGCGCGTGCGCAGCAGGCAATACGCGCCCGTCACACCGCACAGCACCATCAACAGCCAGCCGGACAGGGCCGGTCCGTGCACAGCGCACCTCCCCCTGGAGCAGGCCGCTCAGGACCTGCGACACCGGTGTCGCGTCGACTGATCGATGCCCGTACCGCACCGGTCCTACCCGGCGCATCGAAGTGCGAGGGGAGTGCGCCGGGGCCCGCGGGGGGCGGTTCCGGCCGGGTTAGTCTCGTACGGGACTATCGGCAGCAGCGAATCCGGCAGCGGAGGAGCAGCAGAGACTTCCGCAGCAGAGAAGCAGAGAAGCAGAGAAGCAGAGAAGCAGAGAAACGGAGAGCTCCACCATGGACACCGCCCCGGCCCGCGACTCGCACCGGCTCACCTTCCGCGACGCGACCGAGGACGATGTCCCGGCTCTCGTGACCCTGATCGAGTCCGCCTACCGCGGCGACTCCAGCCGGACCGGCTGGACCACCGAGGCGGACATCCTCCAGGGACAGCGGACCGACGAGGACGGGGTGCGCGCGGTCGTCACCGCACCCACCGGCCGACTGCTCGTGGTCGAGCGGGACGGCGCCCTCATCGCCTGCTGCCAGCTCGAACACCGGGGGGAGGCCGCGTACTTCGGAATGTTCGCCGTCCGGCCCGGACTGCAGGGCGCCGGTCTGGGCAAGGAGATCATCGCCGAGGCGGAGCGCACGGTCCGGGAGGACTGGGGCGTGAGCGAGATGCATATGACGGTGATATCCGTGCGTGAGGAACTGATCGCCTGGTACGAGCGCCGCGGCTACCGCCGTACCGGAAAGCTCACCCCGTTCCCGTACGGCGACGAGCGCTTCGGTATCCCGCAGCGCACGGACCTGGCCTTCGAGCTGCTGGTGAAGGACCTGTAGCAGCCGGCCGGTCCGGCCGCGGACCTGCGGACCCGCCGGACCCGTGCTCCTGGTCAAGGACCTGTGGAGTACGGGCCACGGGCCGGTGCGGCCCCCCGTGGACGCTCAGGCGGTGAACCGGCCCGCGCGGCGGATCTCCGGGAAGTCGGTCGTCGCGCCGTCCAGGCCCAGCGCGCGCACCAGCCGCAGATGGTCCTGGGTGTTCACCACCCAGCCGATCACCTTCAGACCCTCGCCGTGCGCCCGCTCGACGACCTCCAGCGTGAGACGGCGGATGTTCAGCGCGAGTGTCGCCGCGCCCACCGCCGTCGCCCGCTCCACCACGTCACCGCCCCAGCGGCTGGCGATGAGCACGGTCCGGACTCCCGGTACCAGCTGTGCGATCTCGGCGACGGCCTCGTCGTGGAACGAGGACACCTCGACCCGGCCGGCGAGGTCGCGCCGCAGCATCACCTCGGCCAGCGCGCGCGCCGCCGCGACATCCTTGATCTCCGCCTGGACCGGTGAACCCACGGCGTCGAGGACCTCCTCGAAGACGGGCACCCGCTCGCCCTGTCCGGCGTCCAGCCCGCGCAGCTCGGCCAGCGTCTTCTCGGCGATCAGCCCGCTGCCGTCGGTGGTCCGCGCCACGTCGGCGTCGTGCATCACGGCGAGCGCGCCGTCCTTGCTCAGATGGAGATCCAGCTCGATGGCGTCCATCCCGGCCTGTTCCGCGCGGACGAAGGACCGCAGCGTGTTCTCCGGTTCGACCCCCATGACCCCGCGGTGGCCGATGGTGAGAAAAGTCAAGGCAATCTCGCTTCCGTCGTCGGCTGCCCCCTGGGCTGCTCCTGCCCACAGGGCTGTACGGCATTACGGCACTGCGGAGAGTAATGGCCCCGGGGGCGACTGTCTTCCGCCGTGCCGGACCGGTCCCACTCGTCCCGCGCAGGCGGGGGGAACTGGCCGTCATGGCGGTTCACGGCAGGAAAAATGACGGTGACCATGGGGGGTCGGCAGGATAATTTTCTGAGGCCCACTTGTCCGGAGCAACCGCACATGGATACGGTTGCTTGACGCGAGGTTCTCCCGTGGAGGAAGTGTGATGACGGAAATTCTTGTGCACGACGCCGCCGACGGTGCGATAACTACTGCCCAGCGGGTGGTCGAGCACCCGGCCTGGCCCGTGCTCAAGGATGCCGTGGAGGAGATCAGGCCCTGGCAGTCCAAGGACGGCTCCATCGACTTCGAGGCCGAGGGCGCCCCTGCGCGGTCGACGGCCACCGCGGCCGTCGACCGGGTGATCACCGCGGTCGAGGAGCTCTCCCCGCTGCTCCCGCACGACGCCGCGTATCACCGCGCCCTCGTCTCGGACCTGCGCCGCTGGGCCGCGGACGGCTTCCGGGTCCCTGACTTCCTGGACTCCCTGCTCGCCTTCCAGCCCGCCAAGGACCGCGTCGACGGCCTCCAGCACCTGGTCGTCTTCGCGATGTACACGCAGAACGGCAACCCGGACCGCAACCTCGAAGCGGTCGTGCTGCGGATGGTCTGGCCCGAGTGGCTGGCCGACCTCGAAGCCACCCGCTACGACAACCCGCTCTTCTGCGGCATCACCTTCGAGGACTTCACCGCCGGCTACGACACCAACTCCGCGGTGCTCTTCCCGGAGACCATCGCCGTGCGCGAGGCCCCCGAGCGCTTCAGCTGGGGCGGCATCTTCTGCGACCGCGAGGCCGCCCGCTTCCGCCGGGTCACCGAGGCGTCCGTCGACATTCTCGGCGTGGAGCTGCCCGAGGACATCCGCGAGATGGTCGGCGACCAGCGACGCTGCGAGCAGGCGTTCGTGCTCTGGGACATGGTCCACGACCGCACCCACAGCCATGGGGACCTGCCGTTCGACCCCTTCATGATCAAGCAGCGGCAGCCGTTCTGGATGTACGGCCTGGAGGAGCTGCGCTGCGATCTCACCGCCTTCAAGGAGGCCGTGAAGCTGGAGGCCGACGGCTTCGGCCAGGGGCGGGACGTGCAGTACGCCGTGCTGTTCGACCGGATGTTCCGGTTCCCCGTCACCGGTGAGCGCGTCCGCAACTACGACGGCCTCGGCGGCCAGCTGCTCTTCGCCTACCTCCACAAGCACGACGTCGTCCGCTGGACCGACAACACCCTGAAGATCGACTGGGAGCGGGCCCCGCAGGTCACCAACCAGCTCTGTGCCGAGATCGAGAAGCTCTACCGCGACGGCATCGACCGCCCCAAGCTGGTCCACTGGTTCGCCGCGTACGACCTGGTCGCGACCTATCTCGCCCCGCACCCCGGCTCCCGCTGGGCCAAGGGTCCGGACGCCCTGGACCTCACTCAGCCGCCGCGTAAGCTCGTCGACGACGTGCTTCCGGACGAGTTTCCCCTGAGCATGTTCTATGAGGCGCTGTCCAAGAAACTGAAGAACGTGATCGCCTCCACCAAGGGGATCACCGCGACGACTGCCGAGCAGGCAGCCGCGTGAGCGCTCGTGCCGAGGAGGCGGTGGCCATGAACGGAACCGGTAGGGCCAATGGGAGCGGTGCGCTCGAAGGCGCGGTGGTCGCGGTGGCCGGAGCGGCGGGGCCCGCGGGCCGGGCGACGCTGCTGCGGCTCGCCGAGGCGGGCGCGACCGTCGTCGCGTCCGACGCCCACCCCGAGCGGCTCGCCGAGGCGGTCGACGCGGCGAGGTACGCCCACGGAGGCGCGACCGTCACCGGCGACACCGTGGATCTGCTCGACCTCGCCGCGGCCCGGGAGTGGGCGGCCAGGACGGAGAAGGAGTTCGGCCGGATCGACGGCCTGGTCCACCTCGTCGGCGGCTGGCGCGGCAGCGCCTCCTTCGGCGAGACCGAGCTGGCCGACTGGGACGTGCTGGAAAAGCTCCTGATCCGCACGGTCCAGTCCACCTCGCTCGCCTTCCAGGAAGCGCTGCAGCGCAGCGACCGGGGCCGCTACGTGCTGATCAGCGCGGCCGGGGCGAGCAAGCCCACCGCGGGCAACGCCGCCTACGCGTCGGCCAAGGCCGCGGCCGAGGCATGGACGCTCGCACTGGGCGACGCCTTCCGCAGGGCGGGGGGCGACGAGGGGCCGAAGACCGCGGCTGCGATCCTGGTCATCAAGGCACTGGTGCACGACGCGATGCGCGCCGAGCGCCCGAATGCGAAGTTCGCGGGCTACACCGACGTCAAGGAGCTGGCCGAGGCCATCGCCGGCGTCTGGGACAAGCCCGCCGCAGAAGTGAACGGAAAGCGCCTGTGGCTGACCCCGCAACCGTAAGGACCGACGCTCGACGTCACCACGACCCGCAGGTGCGCGGCTTCGCCAGCGACAACTACGCAGGCGCGCACCCGGAGGTCATGGCAGCCCTCGCCCTCGCCAACGGCGGCCACCAGGTCGCCTACGGCGAGGACGACTACACCGGCCATCTCCAGCGGGTCATGCACAGCCACTTCGGGGCCACCGCCGAAGCGTTCCCGGTCTTCAACGGCACCGGAGCCAACGTCGTCGCCCTCCAGGCGCTGACCGACCGCTGGGGCGCCGTGATCTGCGCCGAGTCCGCGCACATCAACGTGGACGAGGGCGGCGCCCCGGAACGGATGGGCGGCCTGAAGCTGCTCACCGTGCCGACCCCGGACGGCAAGCTGACACCCGAGCTCATCGACCGGCAGGCGTTCGGCTGGGACGACGAGCACCGGGCGATGCCGCAGGTCGTCTCGATCACCCAGAACACCGAGCTGGGCACGGTCTACACGCCGGACGAGATCCGCGCGATCTGCGACCACGCCCATGAGCGCGGCATGAAGGTGCACCTCGACGGCGCCCGGATAGCCAACGCCGCCGCGTCGCTGGACGTACCGATGCGTACGTTCACCAACACCGTCGGCATCGATGTGCTGTCCTTCGGCGGCACGAAGAACGGCGCCCTCTTCGGCGAGGCCGTCGTCGTGCTCAACCCCGACTCGGTCCGCGCGATGAAGCACCTGCGCAAGCTGTCGATGCAGCTCGCCTCCAAGATGCGCTTCGTCTCCGTACAACTGGAGGCGCTGCTCGCGCGCGACCTATGGCTGCGCAACGCCCGCCATGCCAACGCCATGGCCCAGCGGCTCGCCGACGGGGTCAGGACGGTCGACGGGGTGGAGATCCTGCATCCCGTCCAGGCCAACGCCGTCTTCGCGCGGCTGCCGCACGACGTCAGCGAGCGGCTGCAGAAGCGCTTCCGGTTCTACTTCTGGGACGAGACCGCCGGAGACGTCCGGTGGATGTGCGCCTTCGACACCACCGAGGACGACGTCGACGCGTTCCTGCAGGCGCTCAAGGAAGAGATGGCGAAGTAGCACCCCCGCGCCTCTCGCACACCCGAGTTCGTAGGGATATGCGGCCGCCCGGAGATCAATTGATCTCCGGGCGGCCGCTTCCGTGCGTTTCCGGGCATGAACTGATGCGGCACGTCCCGCCGGTCTCCAGCCTCGTCCCCATGACGACCGGCGAGCTCGAAGCCGCAGGCGCCGAACTCGCCGAGTCGCCGGACAGGCCGAGCCCCGGTGCGCGGATCACCGTCCACGCACCGGAGTGACGTTTCCCCCCGCCGGGGCCGCGCCGGGCCGGGTCAGCCGAGCTCGCGCACCTCGGCGGGCGTCGGAGCCGTACCGCCGAGATGGGAGGGTACCCACCAGGTGTCGCTCGCGTCCTTCGGGCGCACCGGATAGGCCCGCTGCGCCGCTTCGAGAAGCTCCTGGACCCGCTCGCGCAGCCGCCGGGTGATCGCACCGGCGTACTGGTCGGCGGGCGCCTCCATCGGCTCCCCGACCCGGATGGTGACCGGGATGTGGCTGCGCCGGAAATTGCGCGGCCGTCCCTTGGTCCAGAGCCGCTGCGTACCCCACAGGGCCATCGGGATCAGCGGTACGCCGGCTTCCTGGGCCAGCCGTGCGGCGCCCGACTTGAAGCTCTTGAGCGTGAACGACTGCGAGATGGTCGCCTCGGGGAACACACCGACGATCTCACCGGACCGCAGCGATTGGAGCGCGTGCGCGTACGCGTCCTCACCCTGGTTCCGGTCGACCGGGATGTGCTTCATGCCGCGCATCAGCGGACCGGAGATCCGGTGCCGGAAGACCGATTCCTTCGCCATGAACCGGACGAGCCGCTTCTGCGGCAGGGCGCCGAGACCCGTGAAGATGAAGTCCAGATAGCTGATGTGATTGCTGACCAGTACCGCACCGCCGGTCTTCGGGATGTGCTCCGAACCCTGAGTGTCGATCTTCAGGTCCAGCGCCTTGAACAAAGTGCGAGCGGCGCCGACGACCGGCCGATAGACGAGTTCTGCCATCTGGAGAAGACCCTTCTTCAGCGCCTGAGGAGGGTTCTCCCGGCGGAAGTTACGCAGCCGTAGGTTTTCGGCATTGTGGCGATGGTGCCCCATGCGCGACGTGGTGGCCAGTCCCGGCGGGTGCGGGGCGCGAGATTCTCGTCACGTGAGAAGAGCGGGAATGTCCTGCCGCCGCCCGGTGCTGAGTCTTTGCGTAGAGCTCTGACAGGAGGCCGGAAGTGGACGTGCAGGCAGGCGGCGACAGGCTCGACGCGTCCCAACTCGGCGCGGAACTGGGGGATCGGGCCACCCTCGTCCAGTTCTCCAGCGCCTTCTGCCAGCCCTGCCGGGCCACCCGCCGCACGCTCGCGGAGGTGGCCGGGATGGTCGAGGGGGTCGCCCACATCGAGATCGACGCGGAGGCGCATCTCACTCTCGTGAGGCAGCTGGACATCAGCAGCACGCCGACCGTCCTGGTGCTCGACGCGCACGGAGAAGTCGTCCGCCGGGCCACGGGGCAGCCGCGCACCGCCGATGTGGTGGCGGCACTGGGACGGGCCATGTGAGAGGGGGATACAGGGATGGGGAGTCATTCTTGCGTGGGGAGGTCACATGACGGACCGTGAGGCATCTCCCACATTGCGGAACGCCCTTGACCTCAGCCACCCGCATCGTCAGTCTGACGCTATGCCGCCAGAACTCCTTCTCTACGGGCGGGTCCATGTGGACCTCGCACGCAACGCGAGTGCGCGCTGTCCGGGTGCCTGAGCAACCACGGTCATGTACGCCACTCCCGCAGAAGGACACCTCCATGACGGCCACACCCGATCTCGCCACCGCCCGGACGGCTTCGCCCGGCCTTCTCCGCTCCGTCTTCAGGCAGCACGCCGCAGGCGTCGCCGTGATCACCGCGGCCGGTGACGGCCCGGTCGGCTTCACCGCCACCTCGCTCAACTCCGTCGCCGCGGAGCCGCCGCTCATCTCGTTCGGCGTGGGCACCTCCTCCTCCAGCTGGCCGGTGATCGCCGACGCCGAGCACATCGGAGTCCACATACTCGGCGAGCACCAGGAGGAGCTGGCCACCAGGTTCGCGCGCAGCGGCGCCGACCGGTTCGGCCCGGCGACGGACTGGCGCGACGGCCCCGAGGGCGTACCGCTTCTGGACGGGGTGTCGGCCTGGCTGGTCTGCCGTGTGGTGGACCGCATTCCGGCGGGGGACCACCGCATCGTCATCGCCCAGGCCGTGGTCGGCGACCCGGCCGGAGGCGGCCGTCCGCTGGTCTACCACCAGGGGCGATTCACGGCTCTGCGAGACTGAGGGCGCCAGGCGGCGCAGGGGCCCACCACGTTGGCAAGGTCACAGTGCGGAGCGCTTGCCCATGAGTGAACCTCTGGGTGTACTGGCGAGTAATATTTCGTTCGGAGCGTCGGTCGCCCCGACCGGAAACCGCCCTATAAGGCGCCTATGCTGCGTGCAACAAGGCAGCCCGGAAATGACGATGCAGTAGGAGAGCCGGCGTGAGCTTGAGGATCGTTGTCTGTGTGAAGTATGTGCCCGACG
>NZ_LWLE01000002.1:0-121197 GCF_001905125.1 Streptomyces sp. TSRI0281
GGCCACACACCACCCGAAACTGCCCACCCATCAGGCCAAAGACCGTTGCAGTACTAGTCCGTCACGGGTGTGATCGTTTGCTCGGTGCTCCCGTCATAGGGCCGCGCTGTCACGGGAGCGTCGTTGCTGCCGGACGCACTGGAGGTCAGAGCCCAGCCGTTGGAATTGACGACGGCCTTGCGCTGGGCGTCGTACGACCACTTCTGGGAAGCCAAGTCGCTGTTGCAGCCGTAGAGGTCGACTTCGGCGTCGACCCGGGACGAACGCTGCAGACATTCGCCGCCCTCCGCGGTGTGGAGGCTGCCGTCGCGGGCGAAGACGAACAGTTGGTTGCTGTTGGGGGAGTCGGAGCAGTGGTAGGTGATCACGGTCAGGAGGTGGCCGCCGCGGTCCAGGCAGGCGCCGTTGGCGAAGCGCAGGGGCCAGCGGGCGGACTGGCCCAGTCCGGTCTCGGTGATCAGGGTTCCGTCGTTCTGCTTCTGCTGCTGGACCATGTCCAGGCAGGTGCCGCTGCGCGACGTTCCCGTGTTGTTGGCGGTGAGGGTGCCCTTGTTGCCGGTCATCTTCCCCCACCGGTTCTTGGCGTACGCGTTGTCGTTGCACTCGTAGTAGGGGTTGTTCCAGTCGAAGTACTCCACCCAGCTGTTCCAGCTCGGATTGATCTTCGATGACTGTGGCAGCAGGGCCTCGCCGAGGACGAAGCTGCTGTTCGCGGTCTCGTCGGTCACGGTGGCCTTGGCCCAGTGGGTCGACGGGTTGATCTCCACGCGGAAGGCGTAGGTGTGTCCGGTGATGGGGCGGCCGTGGTTGACGGTGTTGTTGGAACACTGCAGGTGCTGGCCCTCCCCCGCGTTGTTCCAGCAGTGTGATCCCTGGGTGCCGTCCTTGAACTGGAGGTCGCTGTCGGCCCAGGTCGACCAGAGGAACTGTCCGTCGTTCTGTTGGGCGAGCTGGAAGCCGATGTAGGAGTTGTTCCCGTTGAACCCGAACTGGTTCGCCCAGTACACGTTGCCGTCCCCCGGGCTGGTGACGACGGTGTTCCGGAAGTCCACGTCCGTCACGGTGGCGCTGGTGCCGAAAGTCCAGTCCGAGTAGGCGCCCGGAGTCTCACCGAAGCTGACCTGGCTGCCCACCGCCGATGGTGCGGCCGCGGCCGTCGAGACCCCGGCTGACATGCCGGAGAACGGCAGGAGCGCGACGATGACGGCCGGCCAGACGAGGGGGCGCGGAAGAAGCGGCATACGGGACTCCTCAGCGGAGAGCGGCGAAGGAAGGGGGTTCCCCGGGCGCGGAGAACTGCGCCCGTTGAACGATGGAGGGGGAAGCACACCAAGGCTTCCCTGCGGGCAATATAAGTAATCGGGCCGCTACGTACGGTCATGGCGGTTCGTGCGGAAATCGGCTGACCATCCCGCCCGGTGCTGTCTGAACAACGGCTGGAGATGGGTACAACAGCGTGAGCATCGAACGCGGGGGTGCCGGAAGTCCGTTCGCGCCTGGGCGCCGTCATGGGTGTGCGGCTCGGATGCAGCGAGCGAGCAACCGGCCAGGTGATCACTTATCAGACAGCCATAGGGGGACCGCGAACGGTGAGTGCCAGATGCCGCGGGTGCGCATCAGCTCGATCTGGGGTTCGGTGACGTGTTCGCGGTACTCGGCGTGGTTGTACGGGGGCGGTCGGCGTGGAGGTTGGCCGGGTGGATGGGCTGGTCGTAGAGGGTGGCGTACAGCTAGGTGCGCAGGTCCTTGGTCCCGTTGGTCCAGGCGGCCGTGGTGCGCTGTCGGCGGAGGGCGGGCAGGTCGATGGCGGCGGTGACGAACGAGGCGACGCCGCCGTGGTCGAGATGCAGACGGCGCGGCCGGTGTGGTCGGTGATGGTGGAGTGGCCGCCGAAGAAGTCGGTGCGCTGTCCGTCGGCGCCGGTGCAGGCCGCGGGGTTGGGGCGACGACGTACATGGAGGTGTCGAGGGCGCGGGCCCGGTTGTGGATGTCGAAGGCGTCGAAGGCGTCGGAGGTGACGCCCGGCAGCGGGTAGCTGGTGCGGTAGGCGATCTCGCATCCGCCGGGGGCGAGCCCGCGAGCGTTCTCCGGGTACGACGCTTCGTGGGCCATCATGACGCCGAGGCCCGTTCGGGATCGACGCCGGGGAAATCGGCGAGCCACAGCGCGGAGAAGGCGGCCTCCTCATCGGCGTCACCCATCACGGTCCTGGCAGAACCCTCTGACGTCAGGACCTCTGTCAGAACGTCCTTGGCCCCGGAACCGTGGCCGAACTGGAGCTCCCAGCGCCGCAGGATCTCCTCCGGCAGCCAGCCAGCCAGCAAAGGCGTCCCGCAGCAGCTTCTTCTCCTCGATGCCCGACCGGTCATTCTGTACTCCGGCGGGATCGACAGGGCCAGCTCGCTGACAGCCCCGGTGGAAGACATCATCGACGGGATGCTGCGCAGCCCGAGCACCTGAGCCACGCGCGATCAACAGCCGTCAAACGGCACGTGTCCTGGGAGACGCCCACCGAGCCGCGACTGATCGCCGAAAATAGTGAGAGCCTATTTCCCGGCAGATCGGCGAGCGGGCCGGCTGTTCAGCACCAACTCCGTCTCCTACAGGCGTGCGGGGTGCGGGAGTTGATGGTGGTGACCCGGGAGTCTCAGGGCCGTTCCTGTGCCGTTCGGTCACTCGCGCACCGTCACCACCTGGAGGTCGGGTGAGTTGAGAATGTCCTGTTCGCAGAATCGTGAGGTGACCCAGTGTCCGGTGGAGAAGAGTGTGGGTTCGGTGACTGCGAGTAGGTCAGCAGTGTGCGGGCCGCGGGGCAGCCGCTGCCGTTCCAGCCCACCGCCCGGATAGGGGTGGAGCCGTGCGGCACTTCGGTGTAGCCGCTGCCCGCAGGGCAGGGTCCCACTCCGGTTCGAGATTGTTCCAGACACCCAGCGCTTCCGCCCCTCCCGGGAGCGGCATACGCACAGTGCTATCGGCCACCATCCGCTACTGGTCGGTGTCAGTGACGTGGCCCGGAGCCGGCCCGGAGTCAACCGTGGGCGCAGCCGGTGGATGACCCGGCAGGCAGTGGCCGGAGAGATACTGAAGAGCGGGGCGGGCCGGCGCATCGTGAGGTTGGTGCGGTAGTAGACGGGGCCACCAGAAGCACCGTCCGGTAGCAGGGCTCATGGGCGGCCTTCGCCGGGGCCGTTGCCACCGCGTTCCCGCACCGCCTTCACCAGCTTGGTGAACCGGTCCATCCGCAACCCGGTCAAGGTCTCCACCCACAACACTTCAGCCCTCAGCACCGCACGCATACCTGGTCGATTCCCGCGACGGGGGCTTCTGCAACAACCCCCACGACCTCGTGCGTGGTTGGGGTGAGGGCGTGCTGGGCTCGTGGTTGGCGTTTTGATCACGCGGGTGTGGTGGGCAGATCGAGTGCCTGCGTGTGGTGGGTTGCTTGTTGGTCGGTCAGGAGTCCGGCGACGGTTCGGATGGTGTCGAGCAGGTTCTCTCGTCGGGTGTGGTGCCGGGCGCGGGCTCTCCAGTTCTTGAGGTGGGCGATGCCGTGCCCGACGGGATTCTGGCTGAGGAGTGGGCGAAGCGTGCGGCCTCGTGTTGTGCCATCAGCCATTGCAGGTGTTCGAGTTGTGCCATCAGTCCTTGCAGGTGTTCGAGGTATGTTTGCCGCGTCGTTTGCATGGTGGGGGATGACCTGGCCGCAGGTTTGCGCCGCGAGGCCCTGGCAGCCGACGTCGGCAAGGATCTGCAGGTCGATGGTGTCGGCGAGCAGGCCGGCGTCACGGGCGTGGTTGATGTCGGCGACGGATCCGGCCCGGACCTCGCCGCAGGACAGTGGTCGTCCGCGCTCATCGGTGACAACGAGGGCTTTCATGGCGTTGATGCGGCTCTTGCCGGAGATGAACCGGCTGCGTCCGCCGCGGTGTGGTCTGGACGGCGGACCCTGATCTCGGTGGCGTCCACCGAGGCGGTCCGGCCGGTGGCTCCGAGGCGGGTGATGACATCGGCGAGTCCGCGAAGGCGCAGACTGCCTCGATGCGACAGCCGCGGTCGGCGAGCAGGGGACCGGATCTCACCGACCGACGGGTGATGGTCGACCGGTCCGCCGGAAACCATCAGGCCAGTACGTCGTGGGTCACGCCGTGCCTCAGATGAACGAGTGTGGCCAGGAGCCGGGCGACGAAGACCAGCTTGTGCTTCGCGCCCGCTCCGACCGCTCGCCGACGTGGTCGGTCGAGCAGCCCGGCATCTCTGCGGGCCTGCCAGACCGGCCCCAACTCCGCCACCAGATCAGCGGTCACAGCCGCTGAAAGGCTCGTGATCCGACGCTCCGGCGTGATCAACCCAGGTGCCGCCTGCACCCCCACCAAGAACGGCCCAACGAGCCGGCAGGGCCAACGTCACCGCTGACCACGCTTGAGCTCGTTTGTCTCCTCACGGGCGAAGAGGCAGGTCAGCGGTCCGCCGGCCCTGATCAGCTCGTCCCAGGTGCCCTCCTCGACGATGCGTCCGCCGTCCAGGACCGCGATGCGGTCTGCCCTGCGGACGGTGGCGGGGCGATGGGCGATCACCAGGGTCGTCCGGGTGGCGGAGTCGGCTGCGAGCGCCTCGGCCAGTTCCGCGTCACCCCGGTGATCCAGATGGGCCGTCGTCTCGTCCAGGACCAGTACGCGCGGGCTCCCCAGCAGCCCCCGGGCCAGGGCGACCCGGGCGCGCTGCCCCCCGGAGAGGGTCGCCCCGCGCTCGCCCACGGCGGTGTCCAGTCCGTGGGGCAGCGCGTCCGCGATGGGGTCGATGCCGCAGAGGCGGGTCACCGCGTCCAGTTCCTCCTGCGTCGCTTCCGAAGCGCCCAGACGGAGGTTCTCGGCGAGGGTGCCGTGGAAGAGCGGCGCCTCCTGCCCGACCACGCAGACGGCGGCCCGAAGGTCCACCTCGGTAAGGTCTCGCAGGTCCACGGGGTGCGCGGGGGACGGAGGAAGGAGTTCCACGGTTCCCTCCCGGGGGTCCCAGTAGCGCGCCAAGAGGTGCGCACAGGTCGTCTTGCCCGCCCCGGAGGCTCCGACCAGGGCCACGGTCTCGCCGGGCCGGACGATCAGGTCGAGGCCGTCCAGGACGGTGTCTCCGCCGTAGCCGAACCGTATGCCGCGCAGCCGAAGGCCCAGCGGGCCCGCCGGAACGGGGCGCGGATCGGCGGGTTCGGGAACTCCGGCCGGTGCGTGGACGGCGGCCCGGACCCGTGCCGCAGCGGCCCTCAGGCTGCCCGCCCGCCCGAGTGCGGCCGCCGATTCGGCGACCGGCGCCAGGGCGCCCAGTGCGAGGGCCATGGCAGCCGGGGCCCAGGCCCGGTCCAGGTGTCCGGCGGACGCGGCGTGGGCAGCCGCCGCGACGACCGCGATGACGGCGGCGACGACCAGCAGGTCGCGGGCCGCGCCCGCACCGGTCTCCCAGGACTGTTCGGCGCGCTGAGCCCGTGCGAGTCGGCGTCCGGCGGTCCGGAGCCGGGCCCGTCTGCGGTTCAGGGCGCCCGCCATCAGGAGTTCGCGCAGTCCGTCGACGCATTCCACGGTCTCGGCGGAGACCTCGGCGAGCGCGGTCCGGGTGCGGGCTCCGCGCTCGGCGCGCCCGCGCGCTTCGAGCAGGGGCGACCAGATCAGCAGCAGAGCGGCGGGCAGGACGCCCAGCAGCAGCCACGGCCCGAGCGCCGCCAGCACAGTGGCCGACACGGCGAAGACCACTCCGGAGGCGAGAAGTTGGGCGATGGCGTGGGCGTAGAAGAACTCCAGCGCCTCAACGTCCCCGAGAGCGGTCGCTGCGAGGTCGCCGCTGCGCCGACCCGCGATCCGGGCGGGAGCGCTGCGGGCGAGTCCGTCGAAGACCCGGACGCGCAGTTCGGCGAGCACCCGGTAGGCAAGGTCGTGCGAGAGGTCCATCTCGCGCCAGGTGGCGAGGGCACGGAGCAGGACGAGCCCGACCAGGACGGCGACGGTCCAGGGCGCGGGCGGGCGGTGCTCGGTGACGGCCGTGCCGACCGTGTGCGCGGCGAGCGCGGCCAGGGCGACCAGGGCCGCTTGATCGACGAGCGCGGCCAGACAGGTGCGCAGCACGGTCGTGCGGTGCGCGCCGAGGACCGGGAGGAGCGAGCGCAGGGCGCCGGTTCCGCCATCGAAGACAGCTCCGGTTGGTGGGGCTGTGTCGGGGGCTTCGGCGGCTCCGGAGGACCCGTCCGGGGCGGGCCGGTGCGGGGGCGGTGTCATGCGGCGCGCTCCTCCCGTGCGGTGCGCCCGGCCGCGACGAGCGAGGCATACACGCCGCCGCCCGCGAGCAGGGACGTGTGGTCGCCGGCCGCGGCGACGCGGCCGGCGTCGAGCACGAGGATGTGGTCGGCGTGGCGTACGGCGTCGAGCCGGTGGGCCACGACGAGGCAGGTACGCCCTCGTCCGGCCCTCAGCAGTTCCCGTACGATGCGCGCCTCGCCGCGTTCGTCCACCGCGCTGGTGGCTTCGTCCAGGATCAGGACCGGCGAGTCGGCGAGCAACGCCCTTGCCAGGGCGAGACGTTGGCGCTGTCCGCCGGATAGCGTGGCGCCGCGTTCGCCGACGAGGGTGGCGTAACCGTCCGGCATCCGGGCGATCTCCTGGTCGATGCCGGCCGCGCGGGCGGCGGCGTGCAGTTGCTCATCGGTGGCGGCGGGGCGGGCAATGCGCAGGTTTTCCGCGATCGTGGCGTGGAAGAGGTAGGTCTCCTGCGAGACGACGGCGATGCCCCGGCGCAACGAGGCGAGGGTGTACGCGGCGGTGTCGGTCCCGGCGACGGTGACGCGACCACTGTCCGGGTCGCGCTGTCGCAGCAGCAGGCTCAGCAGGGTCGACTTCCCGGCGCCGGAGGGTCCGACGACGGCTGTGGTACGCCCGGCGGCCGCGGTGAAGGATACGCCGTCAAGGGCGGGCCGTCCGGCCCCGGGGTGAGTGAAGCGCACGTCCTCGAAACAGATTTCGGGGGCGGCCTGCCAGGCGGCCCGCACGGCCCCATGATCCGGGACGGCGGCTTCGGCGGTGCGCAGGGCGGCGATGCCGTCGGCGGCGGACACTCCGAGGTAGCCCGCGTGCCACTCGCGGGAGAGATCGCGGATCGGGCGGAAGCACTCGGAGGCCAGCAGGAGCAGGACGTAGGTGCCCGTGGGGGCGGTGCGGCCGGTGGTGGCCGAGGAGCACGCCACGAGGACGGCGGCGACCGTGCCGCCCTGGACGGCCAGGTCGGTGAGGCCGGTATCGAGGAGCGAGACCCGGAGTTTGGCGACGGTGGTCCGGTGCACGGCGGCCGAACGCCGCTCCAGCCGCTCCCGTACACGCCCCACAGCACCTGCCGCGCGCAGGGTCGGCATTCCCTGGAGGGCCTCCAGGTAGTCCGCGGCGAGGGCTTCATAGGAGTCCCAGTGCTCCTTGCCGCGCCTGTCGAGGAGACGGTTCCACCAGCGCGGTCCGAAGAGGGCGAGCAGCAGGGCGGGCCCGAGTACGAGGGCCGCGTACGGTTCGACGAGGGCGACGGCGGTGAGGAGGAGCGGCGGAATGGCGCAGGTGATGAGGAGTTGGGGCAGGTAGCGCGAGATGTACGCGTCGACGCCCTCGACGCCGTCCACCAGGGTGGCGCGCACGGCTCCGGCCCGTGTGCCGGTGATCGCGGTGGGGCCGAGCGAGCCGACGCGTTCCAGCAGGGTGTCGCGGAGCCGGACCCGCACGGCGGCCCCTGCGGTGACGGCGATCAGGCGCTGGGCGCGGCCGAGGGCGGCGCGTACGAGGACGACGGCGAGGACGGACGCGAGCGGCGGTAGGAGTTGGGCCGTCTCGCCGCGGGCGATCCGGGAGAGCACCACGGCCAGCAGGACGGCCTGGGTGAGATGGGTGGCGGTCACGGCCGCGAGCAGCGCGGTGGCACCGCCGAGCGGGCGGCGGGCGCCACGGGCGGCGTGCAGGAGTTCGGGGTGGAGCATCATGGGCGTTCTTCCTCGCCGGGCAGGGCCGTTGGTGCGGAGGGTGTGGCCGGTGGTGCCGGTGCCGTTCGTTCTGCCGGCTTTCGGCACATGGCGATGACGGCAGGTTTCGGGCCGCCCGGGGGTGCGGCTAGGGCCAGGCCGTGCACGATCCAGTTGTGGCGGGGGGTGTCGCCGAGCGCCGCGCCGAGGTCGGCCTGTTGCCAGGAGCCGATGGGTCGTGAGCCGAGTCCCAGCGCGGTGGCGTGGACGTGGGCGGCGCCGACCGCGTAACCGGCGGCGAGGTGACTGCTGCGGACGAGGGCGGGCGCGGCGTCCTCGGGGCAGCCGTGCGCGAGCAGCACCGCACCGGCGCTGCCCACCCACTGCTGGCACGCAGCCCACCGGGCCAGGGTGGGTCGCGCGTCGCCGACGGCGGCGATGTCAAGGTCCGTGCCGCTTACCGCCGTTGTGTACAGGGCCGGGGCGGTGCCGCCGACTGCGAGGGTCCACGCCGGTCCGTCCGGCCGGGCTGTCTGCGCGGTCGCCAGGATGCGGGCGAGCGCCTCCCGGTCAGGCGTCCGGGTCAGTGCATCGGGTGCGGCGCTCCGGCGACGGCGCAGGGTGTCATCGGTCACTGCCTCGGGGCGCGTGACCGGGTGCCAGGTCCCACCGGGCCGGCAGGGTGCTGCGGTGAGGCGATCCAGCAGGTAGCGTGCTGCGGCGGATTCGCGCAGTGGGGGGCTTTCCGCTCCGGGCTGGGGGAGCGGGGCGGCGGCGGGGGGCAGAGCAGCCCAGGCGCTCAGCGCCGTTGCGCCGGGATCGTGGCGTGCGCCGGGTACGCGCGCTGGGGCTAACCGGACTGCCGCGAGCGGAAGTTCCGGCTCGGTGCCGGGCCAGGCGTCCTCCCACTCGGCGACCGGGGGAAGTCCTGCGGCGGCGGACAGCAGGGCCCCGTCCGCGTCGAGGGAGACCCGGGCGCCGGCCGGGGCCCCGGCCAGCGCCAGGGCGGCAGCAGCATGGCCCGCGTCCAGGAGGAGCAGCGGCCAGGCCCGGTGACCGTAGTGCGCGACGGTGCGGGCAGCCGCCACGGTAAGGACGGCGAGGGCGCCGGGTGGCGCGTCGCCGGGGGCCGGTCCCCGCCGGTGGGCGCGGTGGGTGCGCGGGTCGTAGGCGTACCGTCCGGGTGGCAGCGAGCAGCCCGCCCCGACCAGCAGGTGCGCGCGCACCGGGTGCAGGGCGCCGGCGGAGGGCACCGGGCGCAGCCGCCCCGGCGTACCGGCGGGCCCGGCCAGGGACAGCCGTAGCGTTCGGTCCAGGTCGATCGCCGCGCCGGGACCTGTCAGGGGAAGCGCCGGGCCGCCCCACGGGAGCGGGAGCTCGGGGACGTACGGGGAGAGGCCCGGTACGCGCACCGACCGGGCGTCTGCGAGAGCGTGACGCAGGGGGTCCGGTGCTGACTGCTCGGAGCCGGAGCCGGAGCCGGAGCGCGGCGAGGCGAGGGGAAGTACGGGACCGGAGGCGGGGGCGGGATCGAAGGCTCGGGCGGCGGGAGCCGCGCCGGAGATCGCCGGAGCGGGGGGCGCGGGACAGAGAGGCATGGCGGGGTGCTCCTTCACATGTGCGGCGGCGGAGCGAGGGTGAAGTCCTTTGCTTCGGAAGGCGGTTGACTCCGCCAGCCCCGGGCGAGCGCGGCATCGGCGAAGCGTGGGCAGCCGAAGTAGCCGAAGGCCGCCGGTGCGTTGGGAACCAGTCCGGAGACCAGCACGCGGGCAACGCGTAGCGTGGTCTCGGCAACGTCCTCCGTGGTGAGGTCCGCGGTGATCACCCGGTGCCCCCCGGCGGTGAGGGCGTCATCGAGCGCGGTGCGGCTGCCGGGGGCGATGCTGGTGATGGGTACGGTGCCCCGCGCGGGATCGGTGAAGCGGCGGGCGAGCGGCGTCATCCGCTCGTCGAGCCACACCTGTATGTGTGCGCCGAGGTCGCGCACGGCGGCGAACTCGGTTCCGCAGTCGTCGAGATACCGCCGGTCGGCCCGGTGGTCGAGGTACAGGCCCCGGGCGAGCATCCCGGCCTCCACCGCCCGGTACACCCAGCCGTCGGCGTCCACCGCGCCCTGGGTGAACACCCAGGTGTGCACCGCCTCCAGTACGGCCTTGCGGGCCGCCTCCGCCGGGTTGTACCGGCAGGCGAACCCGGCCGCGTGGATGCCGCGCGCGGGGTCGTGCACGAGGGCGGCCATGGAGGGGGCGAATTCGGAGGGCATCTCCACGATGTGCACCTCCAGGCCGCAGTCCGCCAGATCCTCGGTGAGGCCGGGGACGCTCGCCGGGGCGATGCCCCGGGTGGGCCCGTCGAGGTGCCACCACAACTCCAGGGCGTCGCGCTCGACGACTTCGAGGAGTCCGCGCTCGACGGCATCGTCGAAACCCTGTCCCGTGGCGATACCTGCGTAGTTGAGGTGATGGGTGCGGGGAAGTGAACGCAGTTCGCCCTGACGCCAGTTGAGGTGGGTCAGGGCGACGGGGGCCCAGCAGGACCGCCCGTTCTCGGTCCCCTCGGTCCACAGTGCCGGTGTGTCGGGGGTGAGTTCGGCATACGGGAAGCCGCGGCGGTCGTACTGCCAAGGGGCGTAGGTGGGCAGCGCGCCGGGTCCATAGACGCGGTGGCCCTCGGCGGCGAGTTCGGCGGCGGTGGCGCGCCGGGGCGCGCGGGGGTGGCCGCGCGGCGGGAGGCGGTTGCCGCAGTAGCGCTCGACGGCCTCGGCCACGGTGGCGATCCAGGCGCCGCCCGGGTCGCCGAAGGTGGTGCCCAGCGAGACCCGGTCGGCCGGCCAGGCGCCTAGGCGACGGGCGTCGGCCACGTCGGCGGTCATCGCGGTGTACCGGGGCGGCGCACCGGTGGGGTGTTCGACGGGCGCGACGTCGCGGATGATCCCGCTGACGGGGTCGACGAGGGCTTCGATGGGCAGGACGCTGGTCAACGGCATATCTCCGGTACGGGCTCGACGTAGCGGCGTCGGGCGATGACAGGCAGGAGGACGGAGCTGCCCTGGGCGGTCACGGTCCTGCGGGACGGGACGAGCCGGGTGGCCGTGACCGGGTCCTCGCCGGTGTGTGGGTTGCGGGCGTGGGCGGGGAAGTGGTGCCCGGCGATCTCGGCCCGTAGTCGGGTCCCGGCGGGCAGTCGACGGCCCAGCGTGCCGAGCGGCACGGTGACGTGCACGGCACTTCCGGGCGGGTCGGTGCGCCGGACGATGCCGAAGGCCAGCGGTTCCGCGCGGCCTGCCGGGTCGAGTGCGGTCAGGCGGACGGCCCAGTCGGCGGACGGCGCGTCGGCCGTGACGTTGATCCGGGCCTCGGCGGCTCCGGCCAGGTCGAGCGGGCGGGGCAACGGCGGCGAGAGGAGCAGGCAGCGGTCGGCGGGATCTCCGTCGGCCGGGACGGTGAGGTCGTCGGAGCGCACGGGGCGGGCCGGGTCGGCGGTGAACTCGGCTCCGTGGAGCAGTCGCAGACCGGTGGCCGTACCGAAGGCCCAGGCGGAGGCCCGGGGCCCATCCGGCTCCGGCTCCGGCACCGGCTCCGCGTCCGGGTGTGGGGTGTGAGCGGTTTCCGCGCACGGACCGCAGCAGCCTTCGTGCACGGGAAGACGGGCTGCTTTCCCGCCGGCGGCCCCGAACCCCGTCGGCTCCGGGGTACTGTGCCAGCGCCCGCTGTCGCCGAGGGCGATGGCCCCGCGCCGGTTCGGTTCCAGCCCGCCCGACAGAGCGGCGCGGGCCCACCGTACGTACAGCGCACCGAGGTTGACGCTCCTGCGGCCCGACGTGGTCGGGTCGGCGGTGAGGCGGTGCCCCCAGGGCCCCAGCAGCAGGCGGGCCGGGCCTCCCCAGCCGTGCCACAGGGCCACGGTGTCCTCGGCGAACGGGTCGTGGGCGCCCCCGACGGCGAGCAGCGGGAGCCGGGCGGTGGCGCCCCGCTCGACGATCTGGCCCCTTGTGCGGTCGGCCCACAGCCGGGACCAGGACGGCAGTTCGCGTCCCAGCCCCCCGGCGAGACGTTCCGCCAGGCGGGCAATCGGGAGGTGTTCCAGCACATGGGGGTCGTCCGCCAGGATGCGTTCCAGCGCGTCCGGGTCGGAGTCGGGGCGGTCGCCGTGGGCGGCCCACCAGCCGGCGCGGGCCCACAGCCGCTCGGGGCCGGCGTGCTCGCGTGCGGTATCGGCGAGGCCGAGGGCGGGGACGGCTGCGATGACGGCGTCGGGACGTCCGTCCTCGGTCGCGGCGAGGGCGGTGACGAGGGCGCAATGCGCGGCGTAGGACGCGCCCGAGGCGACCACCTCGCCGCTGCTCCAGGCCTGTTCGCGCACCCAGGTCGCGGTCGCCAGGCCGTCTGTTTCCTCGTGCCCCTGGTACGGATGCCACTCCCCGGGCGAGCCGTGGCGACCGCGTACGTCCTGGGCGAGGGCGGCGAATCCGTGCGCCGCCCAGCCGCGCAGCTCGGCGCGGTGGGCGGTCCGCCCGTACGGGGTTCTGATCATGACGGCGGGATGGGGGCCGGTCGTGTCCGGAAGGCATACGTCGGTGGCGAGGGGCGTGCCGTCCGGTGCGGGAACGTACGCGGTGCGGGTGTTCACGGGCGTGCCTTCGCGGTCCCGGTTTCCGCGGATGCCGGG
This sequence comes from Streptomyces sp. TSRI0281, assembly GCF_001905125.1. Lineage (GTDB taxonomy): Bacteria > Actinomycetota > Actinomycetes > Streptomycetales > Streptomycetaceae > Streptomyces. Next base: position 12,641 of record NZ_LWLE01000002.1, read on the forward strand.
ACGGGTAGCGGGGCCACGTCCGGGACGGGGAGTACGGGGTGCTCGGTGACGCTGAGGTCGCGCAGGTCGATCCGCCGCATCCGACGGCGGGCGGGGAGGCCGCCCTCCCGGTGCGGCCCGGTTTCACCGCTCGCCCAGGCGATGAGGTCGGCGGTGAGCAGCGCGGCGATCAGTGCGGCGGAGGCTTCGGTGGGGTGGGGTCCGGTGTCGGGGGTGCGGTGTCCGGCCCAGTACGCGGCGAGTTCGCGGTGGGCGGCGGTGGCCGCGAGTCTGCGCAGGCGCACATGGCGGGAGGTGACGTCGTCGGGGGCCGCGGCGAGGGGCTCGATCCAGCTGTGGGCGCCCTCGCGGTGGCAGCGCAGCCAGCCCGTCCGACGGCCGGGCAGTCGGTCCGCCGTGTCCCACAGCCCTTCGGGGACGGGCGAGTCGAGGCACCAGACCACCGCCAGGCGGTCGTGGCCGGCGGGGTCCCGGGCGAGTTCGGCCACGCGGTCGGCGGTGGAGTGGTGAACCTCGGCCCCTTCCGCCGCAGCGCAGCGTGCCAGTGGTCGGGTCAGGACGGGGTCACCCAGGACGTGGACCCTGCGTCCCGTGAGCGGGGCGCTGCGCGGGGTGGACAACGTGTGCCCCTCGGCCTCGAACGCGGCCACCAGCCGGTCGAGTGCGGCGGAGTTCGTGCCCTCGGACGGGACCGTCTCCCCTGCGGTCAGCCGGTCCACCAGGACCCCGCCGTCGACACCGCCCATGTCGATGCGCAGGAACTCCCCGGCGGAGGTGCGGAGCACGGGCCCGGCACCGGGAACGGTGACGATCCCGGTGCCGGGAGCGAGTCGACTGCGGGTCACGGGTACCTCCGGTGCGATGGCTGGGTGGCTGAACGGGACGGGCCCGCCCGGGAATTGACCGGGCGGGCCCGCCGCGTGGGTGCGGGTACCCGCGTGAGCGGGTGTCCCTACTTCTCGTCCGCGGTGTCGGCCTCGACGGCGTCGTCGAAGGGGTTCTCGACGAGGGCGTTCGAGTGGGTGGCGGAGAGATGGGCGAGCTGGCCCTGGTCGGCGATCGGGCTGAACACCTTGTTGTGCTCCATGAGTGAAGCCTCCATTCGTATCGGATGGGTGTTGGGCGGCGTTGGTGCGTGCCGCAGCACAGACACTAATGAATATGATTTTCATTCCACAAGGGTTGGGGTGGATGAACAGGGTGATCTGGGTAACAGATGGGCCAGCCGCCCTCGCTGTCGATCCCCACCCGGCCCTCCACACCGAGGACTTCGGCCAGCAGACGCCGGGTGACGACCTCGCCGGGAGGCCCGTCGGCCGCGATCCGGCCCTCGCGCAGCGCGACGATCCGGTCGGCGAACCGGGCCGCGTGGTTGAGGTCGTGCAGCACCATCACCACCGTCAGTCGACGCTCCGCGCGCAGCCGTACGACCGTCTGAAGCACGTCCAGTTGGTGCCGCAGATCGAGGTAGGTGGTCGGTTCGTCCAGGAAGAGAACGTGGGCGTCCTGGGCCAGCGCCATGGCCAGTCGCACCCGCTGTCTCTCTCCGCCGGACAGCGCGTCCACCGGCCGGTCCGCCCAGGCGGTGACGCCCACGTCCGCGAGCGCCCGGCACGTCACCGCATCGTCCCCCTCCCGCAGCATTCCGAGCGGTCCTCTGGTGGCGTAACGCCCTTGGCGCACCAACTGCCGTACGGTCAGGCCCGGTACGGCCGGTGCCGACTGATGCAGCAGCGCGGCCCGTCGGGCGGCGGTGCGACGGGGCAGCCGCGAAGCGTCGTCGCCTTCGAGCAGCACGCGCCCACTGCTCGGGGTGAGCAGTCCGGCGGCGAGCTTGAGGAAGGTGCTCTTGCCGCAGCCGTTCAGCCCGATCAGGGCGACCAGTTCACCGGCACCGATGCGCAGGTCGACCCCGCGCAGCACCTCGCGTCCCGGGTAGCCGAAGCCGAGTCCCTCCGCCCGGACGACGTCCGGGCCGAGCCCTTCCGCCCGGACCGTGCCCGACTGTCCTGCCATGCCTCTCTCCTCATCCATCGGCTCCTGTTTCGGCGTCGCACTCACGCCTCGCCATGTCCGCACCCCTGTACGGCGCATGTCCGCCCCTGGCCAGGTCATCGCGGCTCCGCCTGTCGGCGGACCACGGCCAGCAGCAACCCCGCCCCCACGAAAGTGGTCAGTGCACCGACCGGCAGGGTCAGCCGGTCCGCCTCAAGTGCCGTGGCCAGCAGTCGGGACAGCAGTTGGGCGGCGGCATCCGCCCCGCACACCACCGCCGCGCCGAGCAGCGCGGCGCCCGGGAGTGTGATGCGCAGGTCCGCACCGAAGACAGCCAGCGCCAGATGCGGCACGAGCAGCCCCACGAAACCGAGCGCCCCCACGGCCGAGACGGCGCCCGCCGTCAGCGCCACCGCACACACGAGCGCCGCCCCTCTGCCCCGGCCGGTGTCCAGACCGGCGGCGCCGGCCTGTTCGTCGCCGCAGCGCAGCAGGGTCAGCGGTCCGGCAAGCAGCCAGGCCGCACCGCCCCAGACCGCCGCCCACGGCCAGAGCAGGTTCCAGTGCTGCCAGACCCGCCCTTCGGTGGAACCGATCAACCACTGCACGACGCTGCCGAGTTCACCCGGGGCCACCAGCAGGACCACGGCGGTGATCCCGGCGAGCACGGCCGACACGAGGACCCCGTAGATGGCCGTCTGCTCCGGATCTCCCTTCTCGCGCCCAGCGAGCAGCCACAGCAGACCCGCTCCCGCGAAGCCTCCGAGGCAGGCCGCCACGACCACGGCCGTGGGCGAATCCCAGCCCGCCAGACCAAGGCCGGTGGCACCGACCGCGCCGAGCACCGCGCCCGGGGTGACACCGGTGACCTCGGGTCCGGCCAGCGGGTTGCGCAGGGCCGACTGGAGGACCAGCCCGGCCACGCCCAGACTGGCCCCGGCGGCCAGCGCCACCAGCAGGCGGGGCAACCGCAGTTGGAGCACGATGTGCTCCGTGACCGGGTCGCCGCCCCCGAGGAACACCGCCCGTACGCCTTCGGGGGTTACGCCCCGGCCGGCGAACAGATCGGCGCAGGCGACCGCGGCGACGAGCACCGCCAGGCCGCCCATCCGGACTCCCGTCACGCGCGGGGCCCGGCGGGCCGGCCGGTCTTCTGGGGCGGTCATCGTTCCGCCTTCCGCAGGGTGAGGACATCCGACGGACTCCCCGGAACGGACACGGCCACAGGTTTCGATTGCGGGGCGGGCCGCCTCCTCCCGCGCTTGAGCAGCACCACCCCGACGGGCACACCGATCAGGGCTGTCCACGCACCAACGGGCGTCTCGACGGGGGCGAGCGCCAGGCGCGCCGGCTGATCGGCGCACAGCACGACGACCGCGCCGCACACGGCGGACCGTACGAGCCAGCCGGCGGCACCGCCGTCCGGGTGGAGGCGCCGGGCGAGGTGGGGCGCGAGGAAGCCGACCCAGGCCACCGGCCCGCAGACCGCGACGACAGGGGCGATCAGGACGACGGCGATGCCCAGCGCGGCCAACCGCGCGCGTTCGACGCGTACGCCGAGCGCACGGGCGTCGTCGTCGCCCAGCCGCAGGACACCGAGCACCGGCACGCACCACACGAGCGCCGGGACGCCCACGACGAGCCACGGCAGCAGACCGGTGACGTCGTCCCATGTACGGGCGGACAGACTGCCCAGCAGGTAGCGGTAGATGAGCTGGAGGTCGAGCTGGTCGGCCATGACCATGAGCATCAGCAGGCACGCCTGGAGAGCGGCGGCGACGGCGGCTCCGGTCAGCAGGACGGCCGAGGGACTACGCCCGAAACCGGCGGCGGCCAGGGTGAGCAGGCCGCCGACCGCCGCCCCGGCCAAGGCGAGGAACGGCTGCACCGCGAGGGGCACCGCCAGGGTCAGGACCAGTGGCGCCGCGACGCCCAAGGCCGCTCCGGACGAGACCCCGAGCATCTCCGGCACGGCCAGCGGATTACGCAGGGCCTCCTGGAGAACGAGGCCCGCGGCGCCCAGGCAGGCACCGGCGATCAGGGCCAGCGCCATCCGGGGCAGCCGCAGTTCGGAGACAACGAGACCGGCGAGGCCGTCGGCCCCCAGGGCGGACGGAAGCCGGCCGGGCGGGACGTACGGGGTACCGAGGCTGAGGGCGCACATCGCGCTCGCCACGGCTGCCGCCCCCAGGCAGAGGAGCGCTGCGGGCGGACGTCTCACCGCAGTGCGGCCGTCGCCTCGTCGAGGACAAGGCCCAGGGAGCGGGTGCCGCGGCCCTTGGCCCATACCTCGGAGTCGACCTCGATGACCTTGCCGTTCCTCACGGCCGGAATCCGCGACCAGAGCGGGTTCTTGGCCAGCTTGTCGGAGAGCTTTCCGTCCGGCGCGCCGAAGGAGAGGGTCTCGACGAAAAGAACGTCGACGTCGCGGGCGAGGATCTCTTCCAGGCTGTACGCGCCGTCCACGCCCCGGCTCCTCCAGGGGTAATGGGAGATCTTCGGGAGCATTCCGGCCGCCACATCGGTCTCCGGGGTGGCCACACCGAAGTTCTCGTCGCTGCCGAAGACGATGAGCGCGGTCTGGTCGCTCCTGTCCTGCTCCGCCCGTGACAGACGGGTACGGAACGCCTTCTCGGCCTTCTCCCCCTGCTCGGTGCGGCCTGTGAGCGCGGCCAGGTCCCGCAGGTAGCCGACGCTGTCCTGCCAGGATCCGGGCTGGACGGGCCAGAAGGCCGTGGCACCCTTCAGCGCGGGGGCGAGCTTGCCGTGAGTGTCCTCCAGGCCGATCACCAGGTCGGGCCGGTGGGAGAGGATCGCCTCGACCTCGGGGCTCAGGAAGCCGCCCGGCACGACCGGTATCTTCGCCGCCTTCTCCTTGCCGAGGAACTTCGGGTGCGCGAGCAGCCGGGAGTTGGTGGCGGCGGGCGTCAAGCCCAGCTCTACGAGGATGTCGTCGCAGAGGGCCACGAGGCAGACGATCTTCTCCGGAGGCTTCGGCAGGGAGATCGTGACGCCCTTGGGGTCGGTGATCCGGGTGGCTGCCTCGATGGGCCGCACCTCGGTGCTCGTACGGGATCCGGCTCCGGCCGCAGGCTCGACGGCAGGGGATCCGGTGTCGGCCTTCTCGGTGCCGCAGCCGGCCAGCAGACCTCCCAGTACGGCGATCGCGGCCCAGCGGCGGACTCTCAGCGCGGTTCGTGGCATCAATGGTCCCTCATCATTTGCGTGCGGTCCCGGGGATGGAGCAGCGGCGACGGCGGAGCCCCGGGAGCGACCCCGCCACGGACCAAGAGCTTACACATGATTATCATTACCAATAAGGTGAGCGGGGCCTGCCCCCCCGGCACCGGCCCGACCGCCCCGCCAACCTCCAGGAGATCTCTGTGTCGCACGCGCCCCACCCGCCCCCTCGCCTCCTGGTCTCCGACCATGTCGCCGGGCGGATCAGCCTGTTGGACCTCCCGGACGGCACGGAGCAGGCCGAGCTGAACCACCGGCACCTCTCCGAGCACGCGGGATTCCTGGCGCTGCCGGACGACCGGGTCGCCTGCGTGGACGACCGGGCGGGCGAGCTGCTGATCCTCGACCCCTACGGCCCGGACGCGGGGCGGCCGCTGATCCAGCGGCGCATACCGGTCGCCGTACCCGCCGAACACCTCGCGGCCGACCCGGAGGGGCGGCACCTCGCGGTGACCACCGGCCTCGGGCGCAACGAGGAGGCATGGACGGGACTCCTGACTGCCATCGACCTCGACGCACCGGACGGCGCCACGGCCGTACGCATACGGGGGAGGATCGGCGAGCCGGGCGTCACACTGCTCGGCGGACCGTCACCTCTCGTGGTGCTGCGCCATCGGGAACCGGGCGAACTGCTGGTTCACCGCCACCGCGACCTGATGAACTCGGCCCCCGCCTGTCCTCCGGCGGACCCGGTCCAGCGGATCGCCCTCCCCGACGACGACGGGCACGGCGATGCCCAGGACCCGCTCACCGGGAGGGTGCTCGCTGCCGCAAGTTCGGGGGTACACCGCGCGCGACGGGAGGGGGGCCACCTCATACCCGAAAGCCCTCTCTCCTGGTCCGCCGACGGGCGCTCAAGCGGGCGCGGCTACTACCTGCGGCTCGATCCCGCACGGCGAACGCTCTGGTCGTGCGTGCGCGGCGGCCCCGGCGACCCCGGACAGTGGCCGGACTGGACGAACGACGCATGGTGGCACCACCTCGACACCGGCGACACAGGCCGGCTGGACTTGGGCCCCGGACTGGTCTTCCGGCTCGCGGTGGCGCCCGCCACATCACGTACACCCGCGTCCACCCGGACGGCGACGAGTTGATCCTGCTGTCCGCACCCACAACCTCCCAAGCCCGCCCGCAAATCAGCGCCCGCCTCCCGCTGCCCGCAATGTCCGGCGCACCGCGCCGCGGAGGAACGCCGTGGGACGGCGTCCAGCGACGGGCGATCGCCGCCTCCCCCGGCGGCAGCCTGGTCGCGGTCAGCCGGGGAGGCCATGGGGAGATCCACGTCTTCGACGCCGACCGGGCGGCGCTCGTCACCACCCTCACCGTTGCGACCCCGCTCAACGACGGTGGCCACCTTGCACTGCTCACACCCGGCGATGGAGCCCACGCCGACCCGGTCGGACGGTGAGGGCCCTCGAACGACCAGCAAAGCCCGGACACGCTGATCGCGGTCACTGCGGTCACTGCGGTCACCGCAGTCACCGCGGCCTCCAACCGCTCCAAGGTTGACAAGGACCCGGCCCAGTGGCTGCCCTCGGACGGTGCCTACCACTGCACCTACGGCGCAACCTGGGTGAGCACGAAGCCGCGCTGGGACTTGGCCGTCGACGAGGCTGAGCAGCAGGCACTGCTCGGGCTCGCGGAGGACTGCCCGGCCACCGCCGTCGTCTACGAGCGCGCCCCGTAGCCCGCCGGCCGTCCGGGACCGGCCGCTCGTGAGAGCCGGACCGGCTCGTCGGCGTTCCGCGCTGGCCGTGAGAAGCCCCCCTTGGCCCAGGGGGGCTTCGTCGTGCCGCGGGCTTCGTGTTGGCGGGGGTTCTTTTTCGTGGCTGAAGCATTGAAGTACGGCGACCGGGTCCACCTGCAGAATGGATACGGCACCGGGGGTGGCGGTTACCTCGACATGAATGGGGCGAGTTCCGCGAACGGCGCCGTCTACGGGTTTCCACCGCGGACCAGAAGAAGGCCGGCGCCAAGTTCGACGTCCTGACGGCGAAGAACGCCGACCGGGGTACGGGAACCGCGGAGTGGCGGATCTTCGCCCAGACGTCCAGCCCGCAGGACACTGTCGTCCACATCGGGGACACCGTGCACCTGTTCAACACCTACGGTGGCAACGGCGGTTCCTGGAGACCAACGGTCACGGGCCCAGCGGCGGCAGGTACGACGTGTGCACCAATGCCTACTACAACCGCACCGGCAACGTCGCCGACTGGCGCATGTTTCCTGGGGACGGGCCGTTCGTGTCCTTCGCGCCGGAGGTACTGGGCGAGCGCCGTGACTTCCCGTCGGAACGTCGCCGACAGCCCGCCCGCTCCCTTGGCGGTACCTGCTTCGCCGGGGTGGGCGGGGACGGTTCCTCGGGTGCTATGGCCAGCGTACTGGGCCGTTCCGCCCGGGTACGGGTGATTGTGGCGCCGGGCCCCAGCCCCCTGCGGTGCGGCTGTTCCTCTGGACCGCGGTGTGTCGTCTGTCCGCCGGGGGTGGGGGCTTGGCCCGGGTGTTCGCAGGGGCACCGGAGGGCGCCCCTGCTCGAACGGGGCACGGGTGCGAGTGGGATGTGAGCCGCGCGGTTGTTCTAGAGGAGGGGTCCCAGGCGCAGGACGTTGATGGCTTCGGGGCCCTTGGGGCCCTGCCGAAGCTGGTATTCGACGCGTTCGCCCTCGTTCAGGGTCCGGTACCCGACGCCGATGATGCTGGAGTAGTGGACGAAGACGTCCTGGGTGCCGTCGTCGGGGCTGATGAATCCGAATCCCTTCGCGTCGTTGAACCATTTGACGGTGCCGAAGTTGATCAGGGCGCGCTGCTGGTTTGGTGTCAGTTGTGCGGATGCGGCACGGTCCACTGTTGTCGTGGCAGTGGCCGGGGGCCGGTCGGTGGTGGTGGCGAGTGCGGTGCCCGCGGTGAGGGCGGGGGAGGTGAGTGCGAGGACGGCTGCGGCAGCAGCCCACATCCACCGGTGCAAGGGTGCGGAGGGGAGCGTCATGGGTCGAACCTTCCTGTGAGGGTGATGGGCAGGGTGGGGCGGCCTTCCGGCCAGCCGGCCTGTGGCGGAGTCACCGGGCGAGGGGGGCGGCCCGGCGAGGTGCCCGGAGGGCTTGCGGCGCTCCGCAGCCGAGGGGTATCGGTCCTGGTCCGGTTTGTGGGACGTGGCCGGGGTCGTGCGTTCGGTACGTACGTCCCCGGGTTGCGTGGTGTTTTCGGGTTAGTTCTGGCAGTTGATGATGGTGCCGCCGGTGGCGTTGCAGGTGTCGTTGCCGTCCTCACCGTCCACGGACCCCGAGGACGTCACACCGTCCCCGCCGTGCTCCTGGTACGCCACAACTCCGGTGGTGACGGCGGCGTTGATCCGGTCGTTGCCCGGGCCGCCCGTGACCGCACCGGCGACGCCGCTGCCGTTCGATAGATCGCCCTGACCGCCGAGTGCGCCGATGGTGTCCCCGTCACCGCCTCCGATGACGCTTCCCTGAACGGCCACACCGTTGCCGCCCGTACTGTCGGTGAGCAGGCCGACTGTCTCCGCCGGCGCGCCGTTTCCGCCTCGCGCGGTGATGGTGTCGGTTCCGGTGCCGCCGTCGACAATGCCTCCGGGGCCGGCACCCGGACCGCCCTCGCCGCCCAGGCCGGCAGCGTCCACGCCGCCGGTCCCGCCGTTGACCGTGAGGGTGTCGGTCCCGGTGCCGCCGCGTACCGTTCCGAGCGTGCCCGCACCGCCGGTCTCGGGCTCATCGGGGTCGAAGTCGATTGTGCCGGTGCCGCCAGTGGCGGTGACGCGGTCGGTGCCCGGGCCTGCGTCGACGACTCCGCCGGTGCCCACGGCGGGCCCGGCCGGTGACCGATCGAGGACGCCGGGAAGTCCGGTGATGGTGATCCGGTCGTCGCCGTTGCCGCCGTTGCCGCCGTTGAGGGTGCCCCGCACAGTCCCGACGATGATGACGGTGTCGTTGCCGGGCCCGGCATCCAGAGTCTGCCCGGCCGGGATACCCGCCGCACAGGTGATCGTGTTGTTGCCCAGCAACGGCACCACCACACAGCCGGTGGGAACAGCCGCATGGGCGGGCACGGTGAGATGGACCTGGGCCAGCACGGCACCGGCGACGACGACCGCCGCCGGCCACAGCCGTACGGACCTGCGTGGAGGGGAGTGAACCCGCATAACGGGCCTCCTGACACGGAGAAAGGGGGAGACCGTGAAAGGGAGGCGCCCTGCGACGGCCAGGACCCGGCTTGTACCCGACCCCCGAGCCGTAACAACCATCTGTAGCCACGTCATTACTCAAAGCCCCCCGCAGGGGTGATGCCCCGCTCACCTGTTCCGCTTCGACCGGACTGGAGCGGGCGGCGCAACGCCCGGGTCGCGGCCTCGTCAAACGTGCCACTCCAGGAGCCGGGCCCGGAGGCCTCCCCAGGGCCCGTCGCGTGTCCAGCCGCGATTACGGCACCCGTGTTCCAGGGACACGTCTTGTTGACGACCGGCAGATGTCACATCCACCGTCGGCAGGCGTGCCGTCGCTCCGGGAGCCGGTGGGACGTCGTATTCCAGGGCAGGGACAGCCGTTCCCTTCAGTGCCGGGCGTCCGTGGCTGGGAGGGGTTTTCGAGAGACCCAGTACACATTCGAGTGGTTGTGACGCCGGATTCCTTGCCGCGCAATCCCCGCCCTGCGCACAGTGAAGAAAGGCGCCATATACCGTAACTTCCATGGGTTCACGCCGCATTGCGGCAGCAGTACGGGCCCGTCGTCACCGCAGCACAGGGCGACCCGATCCACGCCGTGACACTGATGAGCCGGCCCTGCCGACACAGCCCCGGCCGCCCCGCCCGCCCCAGGTCCGGTCCGGCACCGGCCTCTTCACAGGGCTGCCGGTAGGCAGCCCCGCCCGGCGCCGCACTCGACCATCGACCTCGGCCCTGCGGGCACCGCCATCCCCGTCATCAACGGCACGTCACCTCCGGCAAGTTCGCCGGCGACACCGCCCACGTACACATCGCCCTCCTGCCCGCCGGCGTCACCGACTGTCTCAGCCCCCAAGGCGCCATCCGCCACCAAAACGCCGTCATCGCGGCCTTCGCCCACCTCCCGCCCCAGAAGCCGCCGACCCACCGGGCCGCCAGCCGGGGCCACCAACGTCCGGACCACAGCCCAACCGCCCCGCACCCACCCCTTTTCAGGAGACAGCACACCCACCGCCCCCAGCCACCACCCCAGAGGAGACACCCCCCATGTCCGCACGCCGCACCGCCACCGCCCTGCTCACCGCCCTCGCCGCCCTGTGCGCCGCCGCAATTCCCGCCTCCGCCGCACCGGGCGCGCCCACGACTCCGGCCCCAGCCCCAGCAGCCGAACTCCTGGACTGCGTCACCCAGTCCTCCGTCGTGTTCACCCCACCGCTCACCGCCACCCCCCGGCCCACCACCGTCACCCTCCACGGCTCCGCCGCTCCCTGCGTCGACGTACCGACAGGGCCCACCGCCGTTCTCTCCGGCACCCTCACCGCCACCCTCAACTTCAGCGCCCTCAGCTGCACCGCCTCGACCCAGGCCCCCGGCGCCACCGCCGACTTCACCTGGCAACTGGCCAACGGAACCACCACCACCAGCCACGTCACCGGCCTCACCCTCACCCAGGCCCTCGGCGCAGGAACCCTCACCGGGACCGTCACACCCACCTCGCCCCGCCTGGCCGGACAGACCCTCACCGCCGTCATGAACGTCACCAGCAACCAGCCACTCCTCGGCAACTGCGCCGCAGTCATCCTCGGCCTGGACGACGAGATCCCCAACTCCACTCTCATCGCCGACCTCGCCTTCACCTGACACCCGCAGGAAGGCCAACCCCACACCGCACACCACCCGGACAGCGCCCAGCACCTTCGGCGCCCCTCTCCGCGAGACACACTGCGCCGATGACCGCCGCCGACGCGTCGGGTTCGGGTCGCCTGGCCGGTCGCGGCGGTCGTCGGCTGTGCGGCGAGTACGACGTCACCCATGGCGCCGCAGACGGCACACCACATGTACGTGACCGAAATTTCGGGCCGCAGGCCACGGCTGGATGTGCGTCTCGATGTCCATGCCGGGCCAACGGCATGGCGGCTCGTCCGGTCGCGGTCGGGGCGGCGGTGGAGGCGATGGATGCCGAGGCGATCCGTACCGCGATGGGGGGCGCTCCTATGGATTTGGGCAGGTCTGTGGGGCGGTGGAGGCTCGGCGGCGTCAGTCTTCCGTGGGGGCGGTGTCGGCCTTGGCGTATTCGTAGGTCCAGCCCGCAGGGGTGTCGGGGGCTCGGACTGCCAGGTAGGTGTGTTCGGCGGTGGGGTTCCAGGGCCCTGGTGCTCGACCGGGGTGGCCTCGGAAGCCTGCGGACGGCAGTCCTGCGTGGTCGAGCACGACGATGCCTGCCTGAAGCCGTAACTCCTCGCGAAACTGCTGCCGTTCGGCGGTCAGCCTGCCCCCTTGTGGATACCGCATGCCCGGTGGCACCGCAGCCGACGGCCAGCCGTCAGCCCCTACGACACCACAAGTTCAACCTCAGTAGGTGCAGGTCAGTCGCTGTGGGGCTGGTGCGCAGCCGTGTCTGTCCTTTCTCTTACGTCTTCCACCACTGACTTGTCCAGCGCGGCCCGCACGAGGGCCGCAGCAAAGACCGTCAGTTGCTCTGCGGGCACCAGTTTCGCCAGTTCGTGGGACTTCGTCGGCAGCCCGAGGCGCTGTGCCCCTTGGACGGCTTTGCCGTCGAGGCAGGGCTCCAGCTCGGTCCAGATGCCTTGGACTTCGCGTAGGAAGATAGCCGCGCCCGCAGGCCCGATCCCGGGCAACTCCTGGAGGCGCTCCCGCATACGTCCGGGGTCATTGTGAGCTTCCTTGCGCAGACGCCGCAGGTCGCCTCCGTAGCGCTCGCGAAGGAATGCCGCGCTTTTGCCGAGGGTGGTGGACGTGCTCTCGTCGTAGCGCCTGTAGTGTCCCGCGCCCAGTGCGTCCACACGCTGCTGCCATGTGGCCTCCTGCATCCGGCGGGGGGTGCGCATGTTCGCCCCAAACAGTTCGCGGGCCGCACCGACAGCAACCGAAGCGCGGATACGCGCGCTGAGAAGAGAGGCAAGGACGAGTAGTTGGTAGAGCGGCTGGGGAGTGTCCCGGAGTCGAATTCCTGCCTGGGCTGCATAAGTCTGCCCATGGTTGTCGAGCAGTGCGTGGATGGTTTCGCGGCGCTTGGCAGTGGCGCTCATGACGCCCTCCCTGAGTGAATGGTGCATCATTCGGATTCCGTACTGCTGAATTATCCCAAAGCGGGCGGGCAGACGCAGAAGCAGGGGACAGAGGCCGCCGCCCGATTCCATCGTCCGACGGCCCTGTTCTCTGCCAAAGCGAAGTCGGGCAGCCCAGAAAGGGGTACGGCACAGTCATGAACAGCATCTTTCGACTTCGCGCGGGCCGGCGCGCGCTGCCTTCGGCCCGCACAAGCTGAGTCTCCGGGACGACGGCCTGAAGAAGGCAGATATCGCCGAGTACTACTGGAGGATCGGCTGGTACATGGTGCCCGAGGTGAAGGGGCGGCTTACTTATGCTGGACATTCTGAGGGTATCGACGAGCAGCCGCACTATATGCAGAAGGACATGTCGGAGCACCCGGACTGAGTACACACCTCCGAGGCCGCCAAGGAGGACGGACGGCGCTACCCTGATCCTTCTCGCCGACCAGGCTTGCGTGACGTGGACGCCGTTGTGGAACTCGCTGAATCCAAGCCCGGGGCCGGCCTGGGTCACGGGCGATCGCCATCGGCAGCACGGCAGAGCTGACGCCGTGCTCATCGCCACGCTGGTCCGGGACCTGGCTGAGACAGCGGAACGCAGGGGGACCCGCCTGACCCGGTGGGTGCGGGTGTCCGGCGCCTGGCCGCCTGGCAAGGCCGGCCGGTCGGGTCTTGAGGGCCAACTCCTTCGCCCCTGCCACGCACCGCCGTTCTCGCAGACTGATGCGCGGCACGAGCCTTGCCGCTCGCAGCCACAGCATGCGGATGCGCGACCACCGGATTCGTGGGACTCAAGTAGCACGACTGGCCTGAAACTCGCAGCATCCGGGGCCACGTGTGAATGCCTGCAGGCCGGGCGAGGCAGGACGGCACGGAGCGCTGGGCAGAGCGGACACCACTGCTCTGCCCGCTCTGTGATGCCGCACCGGGCCGGCCGATTCCGTTCAGTTCACCGGATGGCCCGGCGTGATGTCATGCCCGTCGGCCAAAGACAGCAGACAGAGACTGTCACCCGCCGGACGTTGCGCCACCTCCGGGGCGAGCAGGAACCCGACATGGTCGCCCCCGTCGAGGCGCTTCTCGACGCGGCCGACGAACCATGCGGGCGCCTCGTTGAGTACCGGCGCCCCGCCCGGTCCCGGGTGCCAAGCGGCGCGGGCGAACTTGTCGGTGCGATCACCAGTCTCGCCCCCGAAGAGGCGGGCCATGTGCCCCTGGTCGTGGGCGAGCAGATGGACCGCAAGCCGATCTGCTCGGGCGGCGACCCGGTATGTCCGGTTGGCCTTCGACAGCCATACGACGAACCGGGCGGGCCGGATCGAACACTGCGATCCGAATCCGACCAGGCAGCCGGCCCGTTCACCGGCGGCCTCGGCGGTCACGATGTACAGCGGATAGTCGAGCGCGTTGGTGAACGGATCCAGATCGGTCACGGTTCTTGGCTCCTCACCGGGAGATCCGGATGTCGGGGTCATGTTCGAAGATTTCGAGGCACAGTTGGTCCAGCTTGAGGGACTACCCATCTTCGTACGTCACGGGGAGAGGGGCCAGCGGTAGCGTTACACGGCCATCGTGCTGCATACCGTGCGGGGTCTTCTCTTCGACGTTCCAGAGCATCGCAGTAGGCATCGAGTACGGCGGCTTCTCCTGCCCCGGTGTGCGGCCTCGGCATAGGGACAGCAGGAGTTGGTGCGCAAAAATCGGACAGCGCGCCTGCAGCAGCAGCGGGCGTCTTCGCCTTGGCGCAGCATGTGGAGCGTTCCCGTGCCGTCCGGCTCCGCCGGAGCCGAGCAACAGCGCTGACCGGGGACCGGCTCGGACGGGGTGTTGCAACGACGTCTCGAACTGAAGCGCACGCCCGGGGTCTCGTGCTGCACGGTGACGTGTCCGGCTGGTTCAACGACCAGCAGCGGTCGGTGTCACGCCCACTCCATGGCCGTGAACAACTCCTTCGAGGCTGTTGACGCCGTACTCCAGCAGGATTTCGATGTCTGACCTGTGGGTTTCACCGGGGCGGCTGGAGGGGTGGTTGTGCACGGCACACAGGGGTTAGGGTCGTGGTAAGCGATCGCTTAGCTGTTCGGGGGTGGTATGACCGGCAGCGCCGGGAGAGAGACAAGGGAGTCTGATGCCGGTCATCGACGCGTGGATGCAGCACCCCACGCTCCGTCACTCCAACCACGAGATGTTCGAGTCGTTGCGCCGGTGGACGGGGCGGGGCCTGCTGGAGGAGCCATTGCCGGTCAAGGCCACGGTGGCCGCGATGGCCGCGGCGGACGTCGAGATTGGCCTGTCGGCAGCCTGGTACGGACCCCAGGGGCCGCTGATCAGCAACGACGAGGTGGCCGGATTCGTCTCCCAGTCCGAGGGGCGGCTGCACGGGGTGGCCGGAGCGGACCTCACCCGCCCGGTCCAGGCGGTGCGGGAGCTGCGCCGGGCTGTGGAGGAACTCGGCTTCGTGGCCCTGCGAATCGTGCCCTGGCTGTGGGAGTTGCCGCCCACCGACCGGCTGTATTACCCGCTGTACGCCGCCTGCGTCGACCTCGGAATTCCGTTCTGCACCCAGGTCGGGCACACCGGCCCGCTGCGTCCGTCCGAGACCGGCCGTCCCATTCCCTACATCGACCAGGTCGCGCTGGACTTCCCCGAGCTGACCATCGTGTGTGGGCACATCGGGTATCCGTGGACCACGGAGATGATCGCGGTAGCCGACAAGCATACCAATGTGTACATCGACACCAGTGCCTACACCGCCCGGCGATACCCGCGCGAGCTGGTCGACTACCTGCGCGGCCGGGGTCGCAGGAAGGTGCTGTTCGGCACCAATTACCCCATGATCACTCCCGGGCAGGCGCTGGAGCACCTCGGTGAACTCGGCCTGGACGAGGAGGCCACCGAGCTGTTCCTGTCCGGCAACGCCCGGCGGATCTTCAGCCTTGACCTCACCGGGTGACCGCCAGGCCGATGAGGATCGCCGCTGGGCGGAGTGCAGCCTGATAGGCGAGAGCGAGTTCGTCGGTCCGCACGTCCAGGCCATGCCACTGCTTGAACCGGTTGGCCGGGTAGGCCGCGCGACGAGGCGCCTGCCATGTGCAGGTCCTTTTCCGTACGGCCCCTCCGAACCCGCCGTACGAGTTTCCCCGTAACAGGCTCCCCAGTGACCTATTTCGTGACGCCGTTGGTTGGCTTCCCTGAGTGGATCGGGTCATGGCAACAGGAGCGGACCACGAGGGCCTTGCGCCGTTTCTCTGTCATGACCTCTAATCATTCAGTAGGTGGCTCTCCCTTGTTGGAGGTCGGTCAGCCTTCCGATGTGTGCACTCGCACGTCTTCCGACGTCCCGCATGGCTCGCACTTCCCCCGCAAGAGCTGGGTAATCAGCTCCTTTCTGGGGCGGGGGGCGGCCACTTGACGGTCCGCGAGGACCGCTGCCTTCTGTCGCATTAGTGAGATTCCGCCGGATCGTGCGACCAGTGGCTTCCTGCCCGCGCTGCGGGGGACGCTGGTTTCGAAGCATGTGCGGAGCCCATACGGTGTCTCTTCTTGGCCTGGTAACGGGCCGCCGTCCTGCACACGGTCGAGCGGTGCTTCGCTGCCAGTGATGTGCCTGGCTCTGGCCTGGAGGCGGCGACCGAAGATCTGCACATCCTGGTCCATAGGGTCGCGCTCTGTGTGGCGGCGGTGCGGGTTACGGAGGAGATCCCGGCGGTGGGCCGAGCCGTTCCAGGACGCCCTGTCTGTCCGTGCGCACGTCAGGTCGCCTTCGGCCATCAGGCTTTCCGCCGTGTGCTTGTGGCCGAGGGCCGCCGCCAGTTTCCCGGTACACCTGCGCGGACTCGGCCGGCCCCACCGACTACCGGGGCATGGACGGGTCGTACTCACGGTTGAGGTGGCCTGGCTGCATCTTGGCGACTTTGTGTTCTCGTGTTCGGACGGTGAGGGACGATGTTGCTGTGATCAACGGGGATGTCTCATCGCGTTTGGCGGCCAGGCGTGGCAGTCGTATGGCTCAGCTTGGTGATGCGGTCGCCGGGTGGGGCAGGGCGGTGCCGGAGGATCCGGGTATCGCCGAACTGGCCGATCTCCTCGAAGAGGCCGCCGCTGACGTCGCCGTCCGGGCCGGTGAGCCCGGGCACGCCGCGAAGGTGTTGCTGACCGGTGCGGTGCAGAATCTGAGGGCGGCAGCCCGGCTCGGCGGGCTGCTGCCCGCCGTGATTCTGTGGCACCTGCACCGCGCCACAGAACAGGAAAGCGCCGCACGCCAGCACCTTCACCTGCACTTCTGAGGCCCGGCACCACGGCATATCGGCATGACGACGGCCTCGCCGCGTCAATGCCGTGTCCCGCGTGCGGTGCGCAGCGCCCACGGGCGGCTGGGCGCTGCTCCGCCTTTAAGCGGTTGGAGGGAGGGGGAGGGCCTGTCTCTGTCGTGTCTCCACTGTGGGTGACGGTGTTCTTGCGGGCCGGCCGGATACGCCCGCATACCAGTCGTCGGCTTCAGTCATGCCGTCCATGCTCGGCTGGTAGGGCTTGACGATGTCGTCGGCGTCCTTGAAATACACGACGGCACAGAGCCGGTACTGCTCTCCGCCGGGTGCCTGGATCACCGTCGGCGGTTCGATCCAGACGAACTTTCCCCGTTCGTTCCACTTGCGGCGAGCGAACGTCAGCGTGGGATCGGAAGCACCACGCACCAGTACATCGGACCAGCTCATCTCTGTCACTCCACGACCCTAGAGCGACGGATCCCCTGGACCAAGGGGAGTTGACAGGAGGCCCTTTGACCGTGATGAGCGGTGTCCGGTATGCGGGTTCCCGGCGAGGTCGGCCGCACGATCCGTACCGCTGAGGCGGAAGGTGTCTGTCCATCACGGCAGCCTCCGAGTTCAGGTCGTGGAGGCTGCAGTCCCGTAGTGATCCGTTGGCCGAGAGGTGCCCCGTAATGAGGGCGGGCAGGGCGGGCGGCAGCGGCCTCTGCGACCGGACGGGGAAGGGCTCCTGACGCTACCTCCGAGAGGCTGAGGGGCGTCGACGGCCCGCGGCCCGGTCAGCCCGTCCAGGCCCAGTCGGTCACCTCGGGCAGGTCCGTGCCGTGCTCACGGATCCAGGCGTGGTGGCGGGTGCGTACGTCCGCCATGGCCTGTCGTACGGCGACGGCCCGGACGCCGAGTCCCGGTACGCGGTCGATGACATCCATGACCAGCCGGTAGCGGTCGAGGTCGTTGCGGACCACCATGTCGAACGGTGTGGTGGTTGTCCCCTCCTCCTTGTAGCCGTGCACATGAAGGTTGGCATGCCCTGCGCGGCGGTAGGCGAGACGATGGATCAGCCAGGGGTAGCCGTGGTACGCGAAGATCACCGGTTTGCCGGTGGTGAACACGGCGTCGTACTCGGAGTCCGTCATCCCGTGCGGGTGTTCCCCGTGGGGAAGCAACCGTGCCAGGTCGACGACGTTCACCACACGTACGGCCAGCTCCGGCAGGTGACGCCGGAGCAGATCGGCGGCTGCCATGGTCTCCAGGGTGGGTACGTCCCCGGCGCAGGCCAGCACGACATCCGGTTCCCGGGAGCCGTCCTCCGTACCGGCCCAGGACCAGACCCCCACGCCGCGCGCGCAATGTGCGCGGGCCTCCTCCAGGGTGAGCCAGTCGAAGCCGGGCTGTTTGCCGGCCACGATCACATTGACGTAGTCGCGGCTGCGCAGCACGTGATCGGCGACGGAGAGAAGAGTGTTGGTGTCCGGCGGCAGATAGACCCGTACGACCTCGGGGCTCTTGTTCAGGATGTGGTCGACGAAGCCGGGGTCCTGGTGGGAGAAGCCGTTGTGGTCCTGGCGCCAGACATGCGACGTCAGCAGGTAGTTGAGGGAGGCGATAGGGCGGCGCCAGGGGAGCCGCCGGGACGTTCGCAGCCACTTGATGTGCTGATTGACCATCGAGTCGACGATATGGGCGAACGCCTCGTAGCTGGAGAACAGCCCGTGCCGGCCGGTGAGCAGATAGCCCTCCAGCCAGCCCTGGCAGAGATGCTCGGAGAGCACTTCCATCACCCGGCCGTCGCGGGCGAGGTGCTCGTCCGTGTCGAGTGTCCCGGCCTCCCACGCCTTGGACGTGGTCTCGTAGAGCGCCTCCAGCCGGTTCGAGGCGGTTTCGTCGGCCCCGAAGACCCGGAAGTCCCGCCGCCCCTTGGTGGCCTCCATGATGTCCCGCAGCAGGAGACCGAGCACCCGGGTCGGCTCGTGCTGGACCGTACCGGGCGCGTCGACCCGTACCGCGTACCGCTCCAGGGGCGGGACCGGCAGCTCCCGCAGCAGCAGACCGCCATTGGCGTACGGCGTGGCGCCCAGCCTGCGCGTTGCCTCCGGAACGCATTCGAGTACCGAGGGGCTGGGCGCGCCCGTCGCGTCGAACAGCTCGTCGGGGCGGTACGAGCGCAGCCACGCCTCCAGCTGACGCAGGTGGTCGGGGTTGTCCCGGACACCGCTCAACGGGACCTGATGCGCGCGCCACGTCCCTTCCACCGGCTGCCCGTCGACCTCGGCGGGACCCGTCCAGCCCTTCGGTGTGCGAAGCACGATCATGGGCCAGGAGGGCCGCCCGGTCACCGCGCCCCCGCGGGCGGCGCGCTGGATCTCGGCGATACGGTCGGCGGCGCGGTCCATCGCCGCGGCCATGGCGCCGTGGGCCGCCGACGGCTCGTCACCCGTGACGTAGAGGGGCTCGTGACCGTAGCCGCGCAACAGGGAGTCGAGTTCGGCTTCCGGCAGCCGGGCGAGCACGGTCGGGTTGGCGATCTTGTAGCCGTTGAGATGCAGGATGGGCAGGACCGCACCGTCGTGCACCGGGTCGAGGAACTTGTTCGCGTGCCAGGAACCGGCCAGTGGACCGGTCTCCGCCTCCCCGTCGCCGATCACGCAGGCGACCAGCAGACCGGGGTGGTCCAGCGCCGCTCCGTAGGCGTGTGCGAGTGAATAGCCCAGTTCACCGCCCTCGTGGACCGAGCCCGGGGTCTCGGGCGCGACATGGCTCGGCACACCCCCCGGGAACGAGAACTGCCGGAACAGCCGCTCCATACCCTCCCGGTCCCGGCTCACGTCCGGATACGTCTCGGAGTACGTGCCCTCCAGCCAGGAGTTGGCCAGGACGGCGGGGCCTCCGTGGCCGGGCCCCCAGACGCACAGCGCATCGATGTCGCGTGCCCTGATGAGCCGGTTGAGATGGGTGTGCACGAAGTTGAGGCCGGGCGTGGTGCCCCAGTGGCCGAGCAGCCGCGGTTTGATGTGTTCCGGCGCCAGCGGCTCCAGGAGCAGCGGGTTCGCCATCAGGTAGATCTGGCCGACGGCCAGATAGTTCGCTGCCCGCCAGTGCGCGTCGAGAGCCGTCAGTTCCCCGGCTGTCAGCTGTCCGGCAGGCGAATCTTCGGCCGTCGGCCCCGCCGACGTTCCCTCGCCGCTCACACTGGTTTGGCGCACGCTCATCCTCCTCCTACTGGGAAGCCCGGAGGCCCTGGAACACCGCGGTTCGGTTCAGACACGCCGGAGCGCTTGTTCTCCCGCCGCGGCGCCATCGATCTCGGTGGTCCCGCCCTGGGTGTTCAGCCTGCCGCCCGCACTCTCCAGGTGCGCCCGGATGAGCCATTGGAAGTGTTCGAGGCCGCGGAGGTGCTGGATCAGCAGGTCCTGGCTGACCGGATCCAGCTTGCCGACCGCGTCGGCCGCCCGACGGTGATCGGCGATGATGCCCGCGTACACGATGTCCAACGCTCCAAGATGCCGCATGGCCTCCGCCCGGCCGACGGCGTAGTCGTCCCAGTCGCGCTCCTTCACCAGGGCGCCCGGCGTTCCGGCGGGCGAGCCGCCCAGGGTCGAAATGCGCTCGGCGGTCTCGTCCACCATGCCGCGCACCGCGTCCACCTGCGGGTCCAGCATCTCGTGTACCGCGATGAAGTGCGGCCCGACGACGTTCCAGTGCACATGCTTGAGGGTCAGGGCGAGATCGTTGAGAGCGTGCAGCCGCATCCTGAGCAACTGGATGGTCTCCCCGCCCTCCGAGGCCGTCATACCGGGCACGGTGTACTGCGGGTCGTTCTGCGATGACATGAGGATTCCTCTCTTGCCGGCCTCATTCGCTTCGCCCCATCGGGTACCTCCGGCCCGCTCGCCCAAACATGGCGCCGCTTCGGTCGGCGTCTCCGTTCCCCGTGTGCGGACCGTGCCGCGCTCTCCTTCGCGTTTTCAACTGACGCACGGTCCCTGCTCTCACCTCATGCACCGGGACCGGGACACGCCACCGCTGGGCGGCCGTACGAGTTGCCGTGGGATGCGAGCCGCTCGAGGGGAGGCTGGATGAGGGTTTGCGGGGTACGCGGCCGTCATGAGCAGTGACACAAGCGACATACTCGCAGCGGCGTACGCCGCGTCGCCCGGCATCACGGGTCTCTTCCCGCTCGTTTTCGGCCTCATCGTCGTCGGCGTCCTCATCGCCGGGTTTGTCTTCGGCCGGCGCGTCCGGGCCCGGGAACCCCGCCCGCCGCTGCCGGAGGAACAGCCGAAACGGCCTCCGAAGGGATCGGACCGAGAGAGCCACGAGCCGCCCGAGGAGCGGTGAGGAGCAGCAGAGCGGGGACCGCAACTCATTCCTGGGTCGGTGACGAGGCCCTTGAGGAGCCGCTGGAAGGCCATGGAGAAGGGAACCCCGCTGCTCGGAGGTCGACATCCCATACGGTTCACCCGTCGACCGCGCTCGGTCGACAGAAGATGAGCACAATCTGAGAAACGGCGGCACTGCCTGACGCGCTGCCCTAGTTTGTCGGGGTCAGCTCTCCGAGTGCCGGGCTCGGGTGGTCAACCCAGGCATGATGAGAGTGCGCCGGCGATTGCAGGCCGCAGGAACCTGGTCGGTGGGCGCGGTTCGGACAGTGCGGTGCCGGCCGGATCTTCCGGGCAGGCATGCGGACGGGCCTCGCGGGTCTTCCGGCCGGTCAGAGCCGCGAGGCCCCGGCTCTGGGGATGCGGGCGGAACGTCGTCCTAGTGAGGAACGTCCCCGGTGTGCGGTGCGGTGCGGCGTGGCATCTGCTGTCTCGGACATGCCCGGGATATGCAGGGGACTGCCGTACGACAGTGAGGGGCTGGCGCACCCACTGGTGTTCCTGCGCGGCGATCTAGGCCGAAACAGCTGCGGACGGGCTTCGGCGGACCGGCTTCGTTCGCAGAGGAGTACCTGCGGGTCAGATGCTCCGGAGGCATCGAAGCAGTCCTCCTGGCATGGCCGTGGTCGCGTCCGGTGAAGGCTGTGGGCCGCGTCCTGCGGAAATAGCGTTGTAACGTCGCGTGCCCTGCGGCCCGGGTGAGGCAGGTCGCTGTGGCAGGACCCGAACCTTCTGGAGTGCTGATCTCTGTTTCCGTGGCTGGGAGGGTGGTCCCCGCTCCGGGTGTTCCGTGCTGGGTCAACCTGATGGTGGGTGACCCAGCAGCTGCTCAGGCCTTCTACGGTGCAGTTCTGGGGGTGGAGGTTCGGGCGGAGTTCGCTGGGGGACCGGTTCCTTGTCGCGTCATCGGGCGGGTCGCTGGTGGCGGGGATCGGGGTGCGGTGGCCGGGGTTCGCTCCGGCGGCGGTGTGGACGCCGTACTTTGCGGTGCGGGACGCCGATGTGACGGCCGCACGCATTCAGGAACGGGGCGGTACTCTCGCGGTCGGCCCGGTGGCACTGGGCCAGGGATCCTGACCAGCATGGCCGAACCGTTGCCGAATGCCAGACACCGATGGCCTGGCTGCCTGGCGCTGCACAGGCAGGAAGCAGCGTTCCTGCATCTTCGTCGGCGCTGGTGGAGCTGTGGTGACTCGGCTCGCTCACAGCAAGAAGCAGCGTGTGCTGAGCGTGGCGTGACCCGCAGTGTTCGCGGATGGGCCCTCCTGCCTGGTTCGGGCCCGTCGTGTGTCATGACTGGCCTTGTTGCCTGCTGATCACTTCAGTTCTTCTTCGCGCCGTGGGGTGCTCTCAAAGCGACCTTCACAGAGAGTTCCGTGAACAGCCTTGCCCCTATGGTCACCGCCAGGTCCATCGAGTTCGACGCTGTCCTGCTGGCCGTCGCTCCCGGCGCGCGTGCCGACGCACGCGGTGCCCGGGACGCCAGGGCAAAGGCCGGTGAGGCTGGGGCAGCGGAAGCGGATCCCCGGGTGGTCCTGCTCGTGGCCGAAGCCTTTCGCCACGGCAAGGTGATCGGTTCCTGGGGCGACGCCGACGAGATTCTCAGGGCAGCCAGTGTGCCCGCCCACGCGCCCGGTGTCGTGACCGGCGCCAGCGCGGACGTGCTGTCACAGCTCGCTCAGCTTCTGGGCAAGCACCGCGTCTGGGAGCGGTTCCCGGCTGCTGCGGTCTGACCGGCCGGTCGCCCGTCTCAGGCTCTCCGCTCGACGCCTTGCGGCAGAGGGCGGTGAGCTCCGGGGTTCGTTCCCAGCCGCTGCGCCTACGCGCTGGTGCAACCGTGTGCGTGGGACGTGCGTGAGAACGGTGGCACGGGCACCTGCCCGAGCGGGAAGTGTCGGAACCATGGTGCGATCTCTCGGTTTCGTGACAGTGGCGTGAGAGACAGTGGGTGGAGGTTCTCAGAGGTCGTTTTCGTCCGGTGTTTCATCCCGAGAGGGATTGCTCTGTGGTTTTCTTCGGGTCGCGCCAGGAGATGGTGTTTTCGCTGGTCAGGCGGCGGGCCATGAGGTCGGTCATTGCCAGGTGAACCAGTGCTTCGGAGCGGGTGGGCAGGGTTTCGTAGTCGCGGGCGAGGCGGCGGTGGAGCGTGAGCCGGCCGTAGGTTCGCTCGACCGCCCACCGCTTCGCAATCGGGGTGAAGCCCCTGGTCCCGGGCTTGCGGGCGGTGATCTCCATGTCGATACCGCGGGTGGAGGCTTGCTCAACGAGGTGCTGACGGTAACCGCCGTCGACCCACACCTTGCGGATGCCCGGGTGGTCGGCGGCGACCCGGTCGAGCAGTGCGGTGCCGGCAGCGGAGTCCTGCACGCCGGCCGCGGTCACCAGCACGGCGAGGAGAAGGCCGAGCGTGTCGGTGGCGATGCTCCGCTTCCTGCCGACGATCTTCTTGCCGGCGTCGATGCCCTGGCCGGTGGCGGGAACGCTGGTGCGAGGTCTTGACGCTCTGGGCGTCGATCACGCAGGCCGTCGGCTCGTCGTCCCGGCCTCCCTTCTCTCGTGGAAGCTGCCGGAGCAGGCCGTTGAGCTGGGCGAACACGCCCTCGTCGGCCCATTTGGAGAAGTAGCCGTAGACGGTGTTCCCGTGCGGGAAGTCGTGCGGGAGGCAGCGCTACTGGACCCCGGTGCGCCAAGGGTCGCCGAGTTTTCGTATGGGCCCACGGGGCCGCGCCATGTACCGCCGGGAAGCCCTGGACGCCTGGATCCGTGAACAGGAACAGGCCGACTCCCGCTGCAACACGGCGTTGAGCCCCCTCAACGCCCCGCGTCACTACCGATCCGGCGGCACAGCGGTCGCCTGACCCGATCGGCCGTCCCCCGTTATAGAAGACCGGTGGTTGAAGAAGCGCCCCAGCCGGGAGACCGGCAGGCGTGAACGTACCGCCATGTACGGAAGGTGCACCCGCTACCGGGTGAAGGGGATTCCGGGCGTCAAGGACCGTTCGTTCGACGCCCTGAACGACGCCAAGACCTGGCTCGCGACAGCCCAGACCGACGTGCGGCGCCAGGCATCGTCGACCCGCGTGACGGCGATCTGTCCGTCAAGGACTACATCGGCGTGCACTGGTGGCCTCGGAGCAGTTGGAGGCCGGTGAGCGGTCGTCCCGCTCGCCCAGTGGCTGGGGCACTCCGACCCCGGGTCTACGCTGAGGAAGTACGCGCACTTCCTGTCCCGCGCGGGCGCCCGCGGCACCCGCCGTCATCGACGCCCTGTTCGGCTAGCCGGGTAGGGCGCCAGGCACGCCCCCCGGGCCCCAAAGTCCCAGAGAAGTCCCACAGGCGCCGTCACACCCCCATCTGACCCGTGTTTTCGCAGGTCAGGAAGGGTGCGACGGTGCCCGTATGTCAGATGTCGCGGAAGATCTCGATCTGTGCGCCCACCGAGTTCAGCCGCTCGGCCAGATCCTCGTAACCGCGGTTGATGACATAGACGTTGCGCAGCACGGAGGTACCCTCCGCCGCCATCATCGCGAGCAGCACCACCACCGCGGGGCGCAGGGCGGGCGGGCACATCATCTCGGCGGCGCGCCAGCGGGTCGGGCCCTCGACCAGGACCCGGTGCGGGTCGAGGAGCTGAAGGCGGCCGCCCAGCCGGTTGAGGTCGGTGAGGTAGATCGCCCGGTTGTCGTAGACCCAGTCGTGGATCAGGGTCTGGCCGTGCGCGCTGGCCGCGATGGCCGCGAAGAACGGCACGTTGTCGATGTTGAGGCCGGGGAACGGCATCGGGTGGATCTTGTCGATCGGGGCCTCCAGCTTGGAGGGCCGCACGGTCAGGTCCACCAGCCGGGTGCGGCCGTTGTCGGCGGCGTACTCCGCCGTCCGGTCGCAGTCGACGCCCATCTCCTCCAGCACCGCGAGTTCGATCTCCAGGAACTCGATCGGCACCCGGCGGATGGTGAGTTCGGACTCCGTCACCACGGCGGCGGCCAGCAGGCTCATCGCCTCGACCGGGTCCTCGGAGGGGGAGTAGTCCACATCCACGTCGATGTTCGGCACACCGTGCACGGTCAGCGTCGTCGTACCGACACCGTCGACCCGTACGCCCAGCGCCTCCAGGAAGAAGCACAGGTCCTGGACCATGTAGTTGGACGAGGCGTTGCGGATGACGGTCGTGCCGTCGTGGCGGGCGGCGGCCAGCAGGGCGTTCTCGGTGACCGTGTCGCCGCGTTCGGTCAGCACGATGGGCCGGCCGGGCGTGACCGAGTGGTCGATCTGGGCGTGGTAGAGCCCTTCGGTGGCCGCGATCTCCAGCCCGAACCGGCGAAGCGCGATCATGTGCGGCTCGATGGTGCGCGTGCCCAGGTCGCAGCCGCCCGCGTACGGCAGCTTGAACTGGTCCATACGGTGCAGCAGCGGGCCGAGGAACATGATGATGGAGCGGGTCCGGCGCGCGGCGTCGGCGTCGATCGCCTCCATGTCGAGCCGGGCCGGCGGGACGATCTCCAGGTCCACGCCGTCGTTGATCCAACGGGTGCGGACCCCGATGGAGTTCAGCACCTCCAGCAGCCGGAAGACCTCTTCGATCCGGGCGACCCGGCGCAGGACGGTGCGGCCCTTGTTGAGCAGCGTGGCGCAGAGCAGTGCGACGCACGCGTTCTTGCTGGTCTTCACATCGATGGCGCCGGAGAGGCGACGGCCGCCGACGACCCGCAGGTGCATGGGTCCGGCGTATCCGAGCGACACGATCTCGCTGTCGAGGGCTTCACCGATACGGGCGATCATCTCAAGGCTGATGTTCTGATTGCCGCGCTCGATGCGGTTGACGGCGCTCTGACTGGTGGCGAGCGCCTCGGCCAGCTGCGTCTGTGTCCAGCCCCGGTGCTGACGGGCGTCACGGATGAGCTTGCCGATGCGTACGAGGTAATCGTCTGACATGGCGGCAGGTTATCTCAGATATGAGATGAAGATCGCGCCGGGGTGCGGTGTTCGGGTGACGGTCGGCTCGCCCTCGCGGGCTCACGTCCGCGCGTTCGTCCCTGAAATCCGGCCCGTGCTCATCGTCCTGGCGGTACTTCGGCCGGGCCTCCGGTGTGCGTCCGTTCGGGTGCCCGGCGGCGGCGCTCGGCCGATCCGCTCCCGCCGCGCTTGACCGGTGGCGCTCGCGGCGTTCCCGGCGTGAGCCGGCCGGCCGGTGATCCGGCCCGGCGGGGCGGCCGGGCGATCGCCCGGTCCGGCGCCGCCCGGGACGGGACACGAATGGACGGCGCCGCCCGGGCATGACCGCGCGGCGGCGATGTACTAGAGTTATCTCGACATCGAGATATCTGCCGAGGCGTTCCGCAGCCGCCGCGCGGTAAGGGTTACCTAACTAAGCCTTACCTTAGCGGATGGTCGGGGCCGTAGGCGGCACCACGCGGCGCCGGCCGCCAATGAGGCGCGGCGCGGTAGTACGCGCACATTGAAGAAGGAGACTGTCGTGTCGGCGAACAGCTTCGACGCCCGCAGCACGCTGCGCGTGGGCGACGAGTCGTACGAGATCTTCAAGCTGGACAAGGTGGAGGGCTCCGCGCGCCTCCCTTACAGCCTGAAGGTCCTGCTGGAGAACCTGCTCCGCACCGAGGACGGCGCGAACATCACCGCCGACCACATCCGGGCGCTGGGTGGATGGGACTCGCAGGCGCAGCCCAGCCAGGAGATCCAGTTCACGCCGGCCCGCGTGATCATGCAGGACTTCACCGGCGTCCCGTGCGTCGTGGACCTCGCCACCATGCGTGAGGCCGTGAAGGAGCTCGGCGGCGACCCGGCGAAGATCAACCCGCTGGCCCCGGCCGAGCTGGTCATCGACCACTCCGTCATCGCCGACAAGTTCGGCACCAACGACGCGTTCGCCCAGAACGTCGAGCTGGAGTACGGCCGCAACAAGGAGCGCTACCAGTTCCTGCGCTGGGGCCAGACCGCCTTCGACGAGTTCAAGGTCGTCCCCCCGGGCACCGGCATCGTCCACCAGGTCAACATCGAGCACCTGGCCCGCACCGTCATGGTCCGCGGCGGCCAGGCGTACCCCGACACCCTCGTCGGCACCGACTCGCACACCACGATGGTCAACGGCCTCGGCGTGCTGGGCTGGGGCGTCGGCGGCATCGAGGCCGAGGCCGCGATGCTCGGCCAGCCGGTCTCCATGCTCATCCCGCGCGTCGTCGGCTTCAAGCTGACCGGCGAGCTCCCGGCCGGCACCACCGCCACCGACCTCGTGCTGACCATCACCGAGATGCTCCGCAAGCACGGCGTCGTCGGCAAGTTCGTCGAGTTCTACGGTGAGGGCGTCGCCGCCACCTCCCTCGCGAACCGCGCCACCATCGGCAACATGTCGCCGGAGTTCGGCTCCACCGCCGCGATCTTCCCGATCGACGACGAGACCCTGAAGTACCTGCGCCTGACCGGCCGTGACGAGCAGCAGGTCGCCCTCGTCGAGGCGTACGCCAAGGAGCAGGGCCTCTGGCTGGACCCGTCCGCCGAGCCCGACTTCTCCGAGAAGCTGGAGCTCGACCTCTCCACGGTCGTCCCCTCCATCGCCGGCCCGAAGCGCCCGCAGGACCGCATCATCCTCGCCAACGCCAAGGCGCAGTTCGCCCAGGACGTGCGCAACTACGTCTCGGACGACGAGGAGTCGGGCAAGGAGTCCTTCCCGGCCTCCGACTCCCCGGCCGCCGCCAACGGTGTGCCGTCGCGTCCGACCACGGTCACGGCCCCCGACGGTTCGACGTACGAGATCGACCACGGCGCCGTCACCGTCGCCGCGATCACCTCCTGCACCAACACCTCGAACCCGTACGTCATGGTCGCCGCGGCGCTCGTGGCGAAGAAGGCCGTCGAGAAGGGCCTGACCCGCAAGCCGTGGGTCAAGACGACCCTGGCGCCGGGTTCGAAGGTCGTCACCGACTACTTCGACAAGGCGGGCCTGACCCCGTACCTCGACAAGGTCGGCTTCAACCTCGTCGGCTACGGCTGCACCACCTGCATCGGCAACTCCGGCCCGCTGCCGGAAGAGGTCTCCAAGGCGGTCAACGACCACGACCTGGCCGTGACCTCGGTGCTCTCCGGCAACCGTAACTTCGAGGGCCGGATCAACCCCGACGTCAAGATGAACTACCTGGCATCCCCGCCGCTGGTCGTCGCGTACGCCATCGCCGGTTCGATGAAGGTCGACATCACCAAGGACGCCCTGGGCATCGACCAGGACGGCAAGCCGGTCTACCTCGCGGACATCTGGCCCTCCGAGGCCGAGGTCAACGACGTCGTCGCCAACTCCATCGGCGAGGACATGTTCAACAAGTCCTACAAGGACGTCTTCGCGGGCGACGCCCAGTGGCAGGCGCTGTCGATCCCGACCGGCAACACCTTCGAGTGGGACTCCGAGTCCACCTACGTGCGCAAGCCCCCGTACTTCGAGGGCATGACGATGGAGACGACCCCGGTCGAGGACATCGCCGGCGCCCGTGTCCTGGCCAAGCTGGGCGACTCGGTCACCACCGACCACATCTCCCCGGCCGGTGCGATCAAGGCCGACACCCCGGCCGGCAAGTACCTCACGGAGCACGGCATCGAGCGCCGCGACTTCAACTCCTACGGCTCGCGCCGCGGTAACCACGAGGTCATGATCCGCGGCACATTCGCGAACATCCGCCTGCGCAACCAGATCGCCCCGGGCACGGAGGGCGGCTTCACCCGCGACTTCACCCGGGCGGACGCCCCGGTGTCGTTCATCTACGACGCCTCGCAGAACTACCAGGCCGCGGGCACCCCGCTGGTCATCCTGGCGGGCAAGGAGTACGGCTCCGGCTCCTCCCGTGACTGGGCGGCCAAGGGCACCGCGCTCCTGGGCGTCAAGGCCGTCATCGCCGAGTCCTACGAGCGCATCCACCGCTCGAACCTCATCGGCATGGGCGTCCTCCCGCTCCAGTTCCCCGAGGGCGCGACCGCCGAGTCGCTCGGCCTCACCGGCGAGGAGGCCTTCTCCTTCACCGGCGTCACCGAGCTGAACAACGGCACCACGCCGCGCACGGTCAAGGTCACCACCGACACGGGCGTGGAGTTCGACGGCGTCGTCCGTATCGACACGCCCGGTGAGGCGGACTACTACCGCAACGGCGGCATCCTGCAGTACGTGCTCCGCAGCCTGATCCGCAAGTAGGCAGCAGAGCCGAAGGGCCGCACCCCCACCGGGGTGCGGCCCTTCCGCGTATCCGGGGGCATCCCGGGCGGAGCGGCCCTCAGCCGTCCGAAACCGTCCGCGTCACCTCGGTGATCCGGCACTCCGTGCCGCGCGGCACATCGCCGAGCCCCTGCGCCTTCTCCTTCGCCACCTTGCCGGCGTCCAGTGCGAGCACCGCCGCGATGCCGTCCGCGACCCGGGTGCCGTCCTTGTCCACGAACTCGACGGTCACGACGTAGTCCGCCGGGCTCCCGGAGCCGTTGACCACCCTCAGCTCGGCGGCGGGCCAATTCGTCAGGGAATCCACCGTGCACTTCGTGATCCTGACGTCCTCCTCGGGAGCCGTGCCGGTGGCGCTGGGCTCCGCGACGGGGTCCTCACCGGGGAGCCCCTCGGCGGACGGCGTCCCGGCCGACCGGGAGGGCAGGCTCTCCAGCGACCCGGGGGCCGCCCGGTCCATCGCCGTGTAGACGAGCGCCGCGACGGCCGTCGCGGCCAGCAGCCCGCCGCCCACGGAGAGCGTGACGATCAGCCCCGTACGTTGCTTGCGCGGCGGCGACGGCTGCGACGGCGGCCATGGCGACGGAGATGGCGACGGCGGCGGCGGAAAACTGTCCGACAAGAGGTCCCCCCACGGGAAAACGACTGAAACATGTGTACGAGCCATACGGTACGTGGGCCCGGCGTGCCGCCGGATGCCGCGGTCGCCGCCGCCGTCACGGAATGCCATCGTGGCTCCGCGGGTTCGCACCCCCGAAGACAGCGGCATCGGCACAGAGAGCGGAACCACCATGGGCGAGCTGATCCTGATCCGGCACGGCGAGACCGCGTGGTCCCGCTCCGGACAGCACACGAGCTACACCGACATGCCCCTGACGGACCTCGGCGAGCGCCAGGCCCGCGCGCTGGTCCCGCTGCTGGCCGAACGGAGTATCGCGCTCACCCTGGTCAGCCCGTCCGTACGGGCCCGCCGGACCGCCGAGCTGGCCCGGCTCGACGCGCCGAGGGTCACGCCGGAGCTGCACGAGTGGGACTACGGCGGGTACGAGGGCGTGACCACGCTGGAGATCCAGCGCACCCGCCCGTTCTGGAACCTGTGGACGGACGGGGTCGACCCCGGAACGGACGGGCACCCGGGGGAGAGCCCGGCCGAGGTCGGCGCGCGGGCCGACCGCGTCCTCGCCGGCGTGCGGGCCGCCGCCGAACGGACCGGGGACGGGGACATCGCGCTCGTCGCGCACTCCCACTTCCTGCGCGTGTTCATCGCCCGCTACCTCGGTCTGACCCCGGCCGAGGGACGTCTCTTCCAGCTCGCGACGGGCGCGGTCTCCCGGCTCGGCAGGGAGCACGGGCAGCCGGTCGTCACCGCGCTGAACCTGGCCCTTCCCGAAGAGCTGTCGGCGGGCGTCGCCGCGGACACCTCCTGACGCAGCCGCCACCTGACGCAGCCACCTGACGCGGCGCAGGCGCTGCCTCCTGGCGCAGCCGAGGCCTTCCGAAGTAAGTGCGACGCGTTCCGAAGCAGGGCGATGCCTTCTGACGCCGGGGAACGACGAAGCGGCCGGTACCTCGTGCGAGGTACCGGCCGTCATCCGTCCCAGGTGACGGCTCATGCCGCTTTGAGACCGGTGAGGTGGGCGAAGACGACCACATTCGCCGAGTAGCCGTTCTTCTTGTCGAAGCGTCCACCGCAGGTCAGCAACCGCAACTCCGGGCGTCCGGTCGGGCCGTACACCTTGTCGTCGGGGAAGTCTTCCTTCTTGTACGTCTTCACGGCGTCCACGGTGAAGACCGCCGTCCTGCGGTCGGCCCGCCGGACCTTGACGACGTCCCCGCGGTGCAGGGCGTTCAGGTTGAGGAAGATGGCGGGGCCGGTACGGGTGTCCCGGTGGCCGACGATCAGGGCGGTCCCCTTCTCGCCGGGGGCCGGGCCGTCCCGGTACCACCCGACCTCCTTGGGCCTGCTCATGGGCGGAGCGTCCAGCCGGTTCTTCCTGTCGAGGCCGAGCCGGGTGACCGGCGCCTCGATCACGATGGCGGGGACGGCCAGTTCCACCGGTGCCGACGGCGGCAGTGGCGCGTGCGACGCCGGGACGTTCGCCATCGACCGCACCGGTTCCCGCCTGACCGGCGACCCGCCGCCGCCCGCGGCGTCCGAGCCGTGGGCGGCGATGGACGATGCGTCGTCGGACGAGTCGCCGCTCGCCCAGACGACGCCGGTCACCAGCAAGGCGGTCGCGCACAACGTCATGGTGAGACGGCATGCGCGACTCGGTCCCCGTCGCCGTCGGCGGTGGGGGGCGCTACGCTGCGCCACTGGCGCGGCGGCGGGCTGACCGGCGGACCAGGATCAGCCCGGCCACTCCGGCCGCACCGGCCGCCAGTGCCGTGGTCGTCCCGAAGGCCGAACCGCTGTCCGAGCTGACGTTCTCCATGGCCGGTACGCCACCGCCGCCTGCGGGGACCGCACCGGAGGGCCGGTGGTGGTCCTTGTCCTCACCGGACCAGGACGAGCCCTCCTTGTGGCCCTCGCTGCCCTGGCTGCCCTGGCTGCCTTCGTTGCCCTGGTTGCCCGGACGCCCCTGGCTGTTGCCGTTGCGGGAGCAGTCGATGGTGAAGGTCTTCTGCTTCAGGCCGACCGGGACCGTCCACTGGAGCTGGTACGTGCCGTCCGGCAGCAGGTACTCCTGGCTGATGGCCTTGCCCTGGTTGAGTGCGAGCGATCCGATCAGGGTGTCCCCCGGAGGCACGGTCGGTGGCTGCGCGATGATCGTGAACGGGACCACCGGGAGCGTCTCGAAGTTGGCCGCGACCAGCTTGAACGCACAGACCGGGGCACCTTCGCGGTTGTTGCCGCGCTGCTGACCGGTGGACTGGACGCTCAGGTCGCCGCTGTCGCCCGGGGCCGCGAACGCCGCGGGCGCTCCGGCCAGGGTGAGTCCGGCTGCGGCGACGGCCGCGGCGACCGCGGTACCGGTGCGGGCACCGCGTGAGCGGATGGAGGCAGAGATGGGCATGGGGGCTCCTTCAAGCCGAGATGATTGTCGTACTGATCACCTGATCGCCCAAGAGATGTCATGAAAAGTCAGAAAAACGGATAAAGACACAGGCGAAAACGCGTAAGTACCCTGACCAGCCCACACGAGACGTGGGTTGTCCGGGGGACAAGCCCCTCCCCGGCGGCCACCTCAAGCGATCGGCCCACGACCGGCGGACGCGGCCACCTCAAGGGGAACGGCCCCAGAACGGCCCACGTCCGCCGGACGAGCACCACGACAGACGAACGGGCCACCCGCACATGCGGGTGGCCCGTCCTCGCTCCGTCGCCCCGGACCGTGACCGGCCGCAGGGGGCGGCCTCAGCCGAGCAGCTCCACCTCCGCGAGGGTCGCCGCGCCGTCGAGCACCAGCCGGTACTTCTTGTACGCGCCCGGCCGGTCCACCGAGAACACCCGGGTCTGCTTGTTCCAGGCGAACGACTGGCCGGTCCGCCGGTCGAGGTCGGTCCACTTCGTGCCGTCGGAGGAGCCCTGCAGGACCCAGCCCGTCGGCGCCCTGCCCGCCGCTCCCGACGTCAGCGTGTACTGGAGCCCCTTCGTCGCCGCTCCCACCGGCAGATCGGCCGACCCGACCGTCGCCGAGGTCGCCGAGGTGTTGTCGAAGAGGGCGCCGTCACCCTTCAGCACGTCACCCTTCGGGGACGGGATCTTGTCGTCCTCCGTGATGGACACCGGGGCGGCGTTCCTGCCGGTGCCCCAGGCGGACGGCTTCGCGCCCATGTCGAACTCCAGGGTGCCGCCCCTGGCCAGCAGGTCGTGGGGGAGCGAAGTGGACGTCCACTTCCTGCCGTTGACCTTCAAGCCTTGAACGTAGATGTTCTTCGCGCTGTTCTTCGGGGCCTTGACCACCAGCGTGCGGCCGTTCTCCAGGTGCACGGTCGTCTTCGTGAAGAGCGGCGACCCGATCGCGTACTCGCCACTGCCCATCACCAGCGGGTAGAAGCCGAGCGAGGAGAACAGGAACCAGGCCGACTGCTCGCCGTTGTCCTCGTCGCCGTGGTAGCCCTGACCGATCTCGCTGCCGGTGTAGAGGCGGTCCAGGACCTCACGCACCTTCTCCTGGGTCTTGAAGGGCTGGGAGGCCGCGTTGTACATGTACGTGGCGTGGTGGGCGACCTGGTTGCTGTGGCCGTACTGGCCCATCCGTACGTCACGCGCCTCCGTCATCTCGTGGATGACACCGCCGTACGAGCCGACGAACTCCGGCCCCGCCGTCTCCGGCGTGGAGAAGTACGTGTCCAGCTTCTTGCCCAGACCGTCCCGCCCGCCGTACAGGTTCGCCAGGCCCCGGCTGTCCTGCGGGGCGGTGAAGGCATAGCCCCAGCCGTTGGTCTCGGTGTAGTCGTAGCCCCAGACCCGCGGGTCGTACTTCTCGGACGGGAGCCGCCAGTCGCCCTGGGCGTCCTTGCCCTGGAAGAAGCCGGCCTTGTCGTCGAAGAGCTTGACGTAGTTGCGGGCGCGGTTGAGGAAGTACGCGGACTCCTCCCTGTACCGCTCCTTCTTCGTCTTCCTGTAGAGCGCCTTGCCCATCCGGGCAATCCCGTAGTCGTTGAGGTAGCCCTCCAGCGACCAGGACAGGCCCTCGTGCGTGGCGGTGTCGGCGTACCCGGTGAAGACGGAGGTCTCCATGCCCTTGCGGCCGACGCCCGAGGACGGCGGGGCCACCGTGGCGTTCTTGACCGCCGCGTCGTACGCCGCCGCCGCGTCGAACTTCACGCCCTTGACGTACGCGTCGGCGAACGCCACGTCGGAGCTGGTGCCGGTCATCAGGTCCGCGTAGCCCGGCGAGGACCAGCGCGAGATCCAGCCGCCGTCCTTGTACTGCTGGACGAAGCCGTCCACCATCTCGCCCGCCTTCTTCGGGGTGAGGAAGGAGTAGGCGGGCCAGGTCGTGCGATAGGTGTCCCAGAAGCCGTTGTTGACGTACACCTTGCCGTCGACGATCTTCGCGCCGGTGTGCGTCGGGGTGTCGGTGCCGGTCTTCGGGGAGAAGGGGCTGGCGTACTTGCTCTTCCCGTCGACCCGCTCGAAGCCCGAGTTCGGGTACAGGTACAGCCGGTAGAGGCTGGAGTAGAGCGTCGTCAGCCGGTCGGCGTCGGCGCCCTCGACCTCCACCTTGCCCAGGATGCCGTCCCACGCCTTTTGCGCCCGGTCCTGGACCCGGTCGAAGGAGGTGGACGCCGGGAGCTCCATGGCGAGGTTCTTCTTCGCCTGGTCGAGGCTGATCAGCGAGGTGGCCAGACGCAGTCCGACCGTACGGTCCTTGCCCGCGTCGAAGCGGAAGAAGCCGGTGACATCGTCACCGCCACCGCCCTTGAGCCTTCCGCTGTCGGTGACCGGCGCGTCGAAGGCGCCGTAGACGAAGAGCCGGGTCGCTCCCGTCGAGCCGCCGCTCCTGACGTCCGAATAGCCGGAGAAGGAACCGGACTTCGCGTCCAGCGTCAGACCGCCGTCGTTCGACACATTGTCGAAGACGATGCTCGCGTCCTTCCCGGGATAGGTGAACCGCATCCGCGCGGCGTGGTCGGTCGGCGTCATCTCGGCCTTGAGGCCGTTCTCGAACGTCACCCCGTAGTAGTGCGGCTTCGCGGTCTCGTTCTCGTGGCGGAACGGCAGCGCGCGGGCCGTACGGGAGGCGTCCGGGGTGCCCGCCTTCGCCGAGGGCATCATCTGGAAGGTCTGGCGGTCGCCCATCCAGGGGCTCGGCTCATGGCTGGCGCTGAAGGCCTGGAGCGTCGGCAGGTTGTCCTCGTTGTTGCCGCGCGCGTAGTCGTACAGCCAGCTCGTGGATCCGGCGTTGGTGACCGGCGTCCAGAAGTTGAAGCCGTGCGGCAGCGCGGTCGCCGGGATGTTGTTGCCGCGCGAGAAGCCGCCGCTGGAGTTGGTGCCGCGGGTCGTCAGCGCGTAGTCCGACAGATGTGCCTTGCGCTTCTCCGGCGCCTTCGGGGCGATCGTGAGGTCGTCGATCCAGCCCTGGAACTTCGCCTTGCCCTTGGGGGAGTCGTACGCCACCAGAATCCGGTCGACGGTCTTCCCCGCCGCGACCGTCCCGATGCGCGAGGCGACCTTGTTCCACTGGTTGACGTAGAGGCGCTTGGCGTCCGCCTGGCCTCCCGGGGTCAGCAGACCGCCGTGGCTGTCGGTGGCCTTCAGCTCGCTCAGGTACGTACCGTCGGTGAAGGCCAGATCCACCGCGACATGCGTCGCCGGGTAGGCGAGGTCCGTCTCGCCCATCTGCGGGTACACCAGGTAGGAGAGCTGGGTGTCCTTGGTGACGGCCGTGTTCACGTCGAAGACCTTGTTGTACGAGTACGCCCGGCCGTCCGCCTTGTGCGTACCCGCGTACCGCAGAGCCTTCCTCCCCGTGAACCCCGCACCCGACTTCGCGGTGGGCGAGCCGGAGGGGCCGCGGTCGGTCTGGCTGCGCATGTCGTCGGGCGCCGGGGTGGAGGTGTCGCCGTCGGAGAACTGGACGTCCGCGAGCTGGGTCGCGTCCGAGGCGCCGTTGTTCTTCGTGATCTCCAGCCGGAAGTGCTGATAGGCCTTGTCGGCCGTGAAGTCGTACGACGTGGTCCGCAGGCGCTCGGCGAAGGTCTGATCGGTCCGGGTGTCCAGATCCGTCCAGGACGTGCCGTCCGTGGAGCCCTTCAGGGTCCAGTCCTTCGGGTCCCGCTCCTCGTGATCGTTGGCCGAGGTCAGCGCGTAGGTCACGACCTTGACGGGCTCGGCCAGATCGAACTCGATCCAGCCGGACGGTTTGAACGCCAGCCACTTGGTGGCGGGTTCACCGTCGGTCAGGTTCTCCTTGACCTCACCGCCGCCGGTGTTCTCGTCGCTGGCGCGCAGGTCGGTCACCTTGTCGGTGACGTTGCCGGGTATCCCCGCGGAGAACCCGCCGTCGATCCCCGACGCCTTTTTGCTGCCGTCCGGACCTACTTCGACGGTATTGCGCCAGTCCGGCTGCTTCTCGTCCGATTCGAAGGAGGAGTTGAACGTCCGCTCGCCCGAGGGCTTTTGGGCCGGTCCGGCCGGTTGCGCGGCGGCGGCGGTGGGGGCCGCCACCACCAGGGCGAGAGATGCCGCAATGACGGCGGCCGAGCGGCTTTGTCTCTTTCGAGAGCCTTGGTGGAGACCACGTGGTGGCTGCATGCCGAGCCATTCCTCCCCGGAAGCGTGCTGGACAACGTTGTCATAGCATGATGCAAGGTCCAGTAGGGAGCCAAGTGGTCCGATGTGTCAAGGGTGTTGCACGGGATCGCCCAGGCGAATCGACCGTAATGCGGAAAAAGGTGCCCCTGGATCGGGGCGCACGGTGCCGAGGTATCCAAGAGGTCTCAACTCGGGAAAGACTGCCGCCAAAACAGGTATTCGATCTTGCTCAGTTGGCAACAAGTGGACTATACCTGTCGGCACCCGGGCAGCCGTTTCACTCGGCCGCACGGCAGGGGGGCGGGGGGATGTTCGCGAGGGCGCCGGAGGCGTCCGCGCTGTACGGTCTTCTCCCGATACCCCGCTGCACGCAATGCCCGTACATATCTGTATGACCCAAGCGCAACTGACCGCGGTGGCGGGACCCTTCGCCTGAGGCGAATCACTATGGGTGACCGGTACACCGCCTGAGTCCTGGAGAAGGCGAGGACTTGAGCATGGGATCCACCTCCGCCCACAACAATGAGGGCCTTGGCCGTCGCGATCTGATCAAGCGGTCTGCCGCACTCGGCGTGATCGCTGTTCCGACGATGAGTTTCCTGTCCGCCTGCGCGAGCGGCGACAGCGGAAGCGACGACAAGGTCGAAAAGGGCACGAAGACCGCCAAGAATCCGCTGGCGGTCAATGAGAGCGCCCCCCTCGAACTGGTCATCTTCGACGGTGGATACGGAACGAAGTACGCCGAGGACGCTCAGGCATCCTTTGAGAAGTCCTTCCCCAAGGCGAAGGTCAAGTTCTCCAAGACGCAGAAGATCCAGTCGGTACTGCAGCCGCGCTTCAACGGTGGCACCCCGCCGGACCTGATCGACAACTCCGGTGCCCAGCAGATGGACATGGGCGTCCTGGTCGGCAAGAAGCAGCTCGCCGACCTCACCCCGCTGCTCGACGCGCCCTCCATCGACGACCCGGCCAAGAAGGTCCGTGACACGCTGCGTCCGGGCATCGTCGAGATGGGCCAGTTCGACGGCGACCCGTGCTGGATCCTCTACTACGCGTACACCGTCTACGGCGTCTGGTACTCCCAGACGGCGCTGGACAAGCTCGACGCGCAGTACCCGGAGAACTGGGACGACATGCTCGCGCTGTGCGCGAAGGCCAAGAAGAAGGGGATCGCGGGCTGGACCTACCCCGGCAAGCACCCCTACTACCTGCCCTTCTCGCTCTACCCGTTCATCGCCAAGATCGGCGGCGTCGAGGTCCTCGACGCGATCGACAACCTGGAGCCGAAGGCCTGGGAGCACCCCGCCGTCAAGGCGGCCTTCGACGCGTACTACGAGCTCTACGCCAAGGGCTACATCCTCAAGGGCACCCCGGGCCTGGACCACCGCGGTTCGCAGGGCGCCTGGGCCCGCGGCAAGGCGCTGTTCATCCCGAACGGCTCCTGGGTCGAGAACGAGGAAGCGGCGATCATCCCCAAGGACTTCAAGCTGTCCGTGGGCGCTCCCTCCAGCCTCGACTCCTCGGACGCGCTGCCCTTCGGCACCATGTGGGCCTCCGGCGGTGAGCCCTTCATCGTTCCGGCGAAGGCGAAGAACCCCCAGGGCGGCATGGAGCAGCTGCGCATCCTGCTCAGCGAAGAGTCCTCCAAGTCCTTCACCACCAGCAGCAAGTCCCTGTCCGCCTTCAACGGCGGCACCGACGGCCTGGAGCTGTCGGACGGCCTGACGTCGGGCCTCGCCGCCCTGGAGAAGGCCGGCACCAATGTCGTCAACCCCCGCCTGCAGGACTGGTACGTGAAGCTCCAGAAGGAGCAGATCGGTGTCGCCGCACTCGGCGAGATGATGGCCGGCCGCGCCAACCCGGCCGAGACCATCAAGAAGATCCAGGGATTCGCCGACGCGGCGGCCAAGGACCAGTCCATCAAGCACTACAAGCACCAGTGACAACCCGTCACCAGCGGCGGCAGCGCAGGAAGGTCGGAGTCGGTAACGATGCAACACGGTAAATACCGGTTCATAGTCGGGTTCTTGGTGGTGCCGATGGCGTTGTACGTCATCTTCGTCATCTGGCCGTTCATCCAGTCCATCTACTACTCGTTCACGGACTGGACGGGCCTGAGTCCCGACTTCAAGATGGTCGGCTTCGGCAACTACACCAAGATGCTCGACGACGACATCTTCTGGAAATCCCT
This sequence comes from Streptomyces sp. TSRI0281, assembly GCF_001905125.1. Taxonomy (GTDB): domain Bacteria; phylum Actinomycetota; class Actinomycetes; order Streptomycetales; family Streptomycetaceae; genus Streptomyces. The sequence continues at coordinate 51,379 of NZ_LWLE01000002.1, forward strand.
GCAGCACAGTGTGCTGCTGGCACTGCTGCTGCCGCTGGTGACGCTGGGGCTCGCGCTCTTCTTCGCCTTCATGCTCAACGTGGGCGGGCGGCGCCGCAGGGGCGCCGCCATCGCGGGCGTGCGCGGTTCGGGCTTCTACAAGATCGCGTACTTCTTCCCGCAGGTGCTCTCGATCGCGATCGTGGCCATCCTGTTCCAGTTCGCCTTCGACCCCGCCCAGGGCATGATCAACGGCACGCTCAAGGCGTTCGGCTTCGAGGACGTGCCGGACTGGCTGGGCGATCCGCAGCTGGCCCTGTGGTGCATCGCCGCGGTCCTCGTCTGGTGCACGGTCGGCTTCTTCGTGGTGCTGTTCTCCGCGGGCATGGCCTCCATCCCCAAGGACTTCTACGAGGCGGCCCTGCTGGACGGCGCGAGCCGCTTCACGACCTTCTTCCGGATCACGTTGCCGCTGCTCTGGGACACGGTCCAGTCCGGCTGGGTCTACATGGGCATCCTGGCGCTGGGCGCCGAGGGTTTTGCCGTCGTGCACATCATGAGTGTCGGTCCCGGCGGGCCCGACTACTCGACCACCGTCCTGCCGCTGTACGTGTACCAAGCGGCGTTCCGTGACGGACAGGCGGGCTACGCGACCACGATCGGTGTCGCCCTGCTCATCGTGACGCTGGCGTTCGCGGCCATCGTGATGCGGCTGGGCCGGCGCGAGCGGCTGGAGTTCTGATGAAGACCACTGACACCCCTCCCTCCGGCCCTTCGGACGCCTCCGGTCACTCCGGTGCCGCCGGTCCTTCCGGTCCCGATGCGCCGGGTGTGCCGCAGCAGCGCACCGGCGGCGTCCGCAGGAGCGCCGCGGCCCCGGGGAAGAAGGCCGAGGGCCAGGTCCTCAACGTCTTCTCGCACGGGATGCTGATCCTCTGGGCCTTCATGGTCATCCTGCCCCTGTTCTGGGCCGTGATGTCCTCCTTCAAGACCGACACGGCCATCTTCAACTCCCCCTGGGAGCTGCCCGACTCGCTGGACTTCTCCAGTTGGGGCAGGGCCTGGAACCAGGCCAACATGAGCGAGTACTTCCTCAACACCATCCTGGTGGTGGGAGGGTCGCTCGTCGGCACGCTGGTCTTCGGTTCGATGGCCGCCTATGTGCTCGCCCGCTTCGAGTTCCCCGGCAACCGGTTCATTTACTTCTTGTTCGTCGGCGGGATGAGCTTCCCGGTCATGCTGGCGCTGGTGCCGTTGTTCTACGTCATGGACAACATGGGGCTGCTGAACACGATCCACGGGCTGATTCTCGTGTACATCGCGTACTCGCTGCCCTTCACCGTGTTCTTCCTGACCTCGTTCTTCCGTACGCTGCCGACATCGATCGCGGAAGCCTCGATCATCGACGGCGCCTCTCACACCCGTACGTTCTTCCAGGTCATGCTGCCGATGGCCAAACCCGGACTGATCAGCGTCGGTATCTTCAATTTCCTGGGGCAGTGGAACCAGTACATGCTGCCGACGGTGCTGAACACCGACCCGGACAAGCGGGTGCTCGCCCAGGGGCTGGTCGAACTGGCGGCCAGCCAGGGATACAAGAGTGACTATTCCGGTCTCTTCGCCGGTCTGGTGATCGCGATGCTTCCCGTGCTGGCGGCGTACATCATTTTCCAGCGCCAGGTCGTCTCGGGTATGACGGCGGGTGCGCTCAAGTAATTCGGCTCCGGCCGGCCCGATTAGGCCCCGGCCGCTTTTCCGGGTGAATGCCCCGGTGGATGTCTCCGCCGGGGCATTCGCGCGCTCCGGTGAACGTGTCCGCCGGGGCGTTCATGCGCTCCGCTCCGACCTATCGGCCGTGGACCGTGCCCCGCGTCGTCGTCGGCTCCACGCCTTGTGCGCTCAGGTCTTGACGGGAGGTACCCCCGAACGTTCAGCTTAGAGTTCACATGTTGGAGGAAGCCGGGGCCTCATCGGTGCGGTCCCGGCCGGGACGGCCTTCTGTGCCGTCCGCCAAGGGCAGGAGTGGATGAGTCGATGGAGACTCCCGGGTCGCAGACGTCTCTGCACAGGGCCAACCTTGAGCGGGTCGTACGAGCCGTACGGATGGCCGGGGCGCTCACCCAGGCGGAGATCGCCAGGAGCACCGGCCTCTCCGCGGCTACCGTCTCCAATATCGTCCGCGAACTCAAGGACGGCGGCACGGTCGAGGTGACCCCCACCTCGGCGGGCGGCCGCCGGGCCCGCAGCGTCTCGCTCAGCGGGGACGCGGGCATCGTCGTCGGCGTCGATTTCGGCCATACCCATCTGCGGGTGGCGGTCGGCAACCTGGCCCACCAGGTGCTGGCCGAGGAGTCCGAGCCGCTGGACGTCGACGCCTCGTCGGCACAGGGCTTCGGACGGGCGGAAGTGCTGGTCAGGCGGCTGATCGAGACCACCGGGGTCAGCCCCGAGAAGGTGATCGGCGTCGGCCTCGGTGTCCCGGGACCCATCGACGTCGAGTCCGGCACGCTGGGCTCCACCTCGATCCTGCCGGGCTGGACGGGCATCAACCCGAGCGACGAGCTCGCCGGGCGGCTCGGCGTGCCCGTGTACGTCGACAACGACGCCAATCTCGGGGCACTGGGCGAGCTGGTCTGGGGGAGCGGACGAGGGGTCCGGGACCTCGCGTACATCAAGGTCGCCAGCGGCGTCGGTGCCGGTCTGGTGATCGACGGCACCATCTACCGGGGTCCCGGCGGTACGGCCGGCGAGATCGGGCACATCACCCTGGACGAGTCGGGGCCGGTGTGCCGCTGCGGTAACCGCGGGTGCCTGGAGACCTTCACGGCCGCCCGGTATGTGCTGCCCCTGCTCCAGCCCAGCCACGGCCCCGACCTCACCATGGAACGGGTGGTCCAGCTGGCCCGCGAGGGCGATCCGGGCTGCCGCCGGGTGATCGGGGACGTGGGGCGGCACATCGGCAGCGGGGTGGCCAATCTGTGCAATCTGCTCAACCCCAGCCGGGTGGTGCTCGGCGGCTCCCTGGCGGAGGCCGGGGAACTGGTCCTCGGGCCCATCCGCGACTCGGTGTCCCGGTACGCCATCCCCAGCGCGGCCCGGCAGCTCTCGGTACTGCCCGGTGCGCTCGGCGGGCGGGCGGAGGTACTGGGGGCGCTGGCCCTGGTGCTGAGCGAGATGGGGGATTCAACCCTTTTGGAAAGCACCCTGCCCGCGGCGACTCCTGCCTTCACTTAGATAACGAATGGCACCGTTGTCATCTCGTTAAGAATTTACTCCTTGACGCTGGCGTTACGGCCGAGTTGACTTCCTGCCACCTCGGCCGCGACGTTGCGGCCATGTCAGGGAGGCAAACCCCCATGATCGCAATGACGCGACGCATCGTCATAGGCACGGCCGCTCTCTCCATGGCGGTCTCCCTCGCCGCCTGTGGCAAGGCGGGCGACGACGCGGAGTCCGGCAGTGGCGGTGACAGCAAGACCATCGGTCTCCTGCTGCCGGAGAACAAGACCACGCGTTACGAAACGTTCGACCGCCCCATCATGGAGGCGAAGATCAAGGAACTGTGCGACGACTGCGAGGTCAAATACAACAACGCCGCACAGGACACCGAGACCCAGAAGAAGCAGTTCGACGCGCTGGTCACGCAGGGTGTGAAGGTCATCATCCTGGACTCCGTCGACTACAAGGCCACCAAGTCCTGGGTGCAGCAGGCGGAGAAGAAGGGCGTCAAGGTCGTCGCGTACGACCGGCTCGCCGAGGGGCCGATCTCCGCGTACGTCTCGTACGACAACGAGAAGATCGGCCGCCTGCAGGGTGAGGCCCTGGTCAAGGCGCTCGGCGCCAAGGCCAAGGAGAGCAACGTTGTCATGATCAACGGCTCGCCCACCGACCCGAACGCTCCGCTCTTCAAGAAGGGCGCCCACAGCGTCCTGGACACCCAGGTCAAGAAGGTCGTCTACGAGCAGGACATCCCGGACTGGTCGCCGGACGAGGCGAACAAGAAGATGGGTGCCGCCATCGACTCGCTGGGCAAGTCGGGCTTCCAGGGCGTCTACTCCGCCAACGACAGCATGGCCGGCGGCATCATCACCGCGCTGGACAAGCAGGGCATCAAGATCCCCGTCGGTGGTCAGGACGCCGAACTGGCGGGTCTGCAGCGCATCCTGAAGGGCGATCAGTCCTTCACGATCTACAAGCAGATCAAGCCGGAGGCCGAGACCACCGCCGAGATCGCCGTCAAGCTCCTCAAGGGCGAGAAGATCGACGACCTGACCCCGGTCAAGGTCGACAGCCTCACGGGCGAGTTCAAGGGCATCCCGGCCAAGCTGTACGACGCGCAGGTCGTGACCAAGGACAACGTCGCCTCCACGATCATCGCCGACAAGGTCTACCAGGCCGCTGAGATCTGCACGGCCGAGTACAAGGCGGCCTGCGAGGCAGCCGGCATCAAGTAGGGCCTCCGCCGAGGAAGGTCCGGGGCCCGCGGGATCACGTCAAGCACTCCCGCGGGCAGGCGCCTCCGGGCGCCCCGGAGCCGGTCCGGCACCCGCCCCGTCAACGCCCCGCGAAGCGGGGGCGGGCGCCGGGTCCCTCTCGCACACCCCCCAGCTCAGCAGCACCATCCCCGCCGGTCAGGCGGCGAAGGAGATGATTCACGTGTCCGCTACGCCCGTGCTGGCGTTGCGCGGAATCTCCAAGCGGTTCGGCGCCGTTCAGGCGCTCACCGACGTGGACCTGGAGATTCACCCCGGCGAGGTGGTCGCCCTGGTCGGCGACAACGGCGCCGGCAAGTCGACGCTCGTCAAGACCATTTCGGGTGTCCACCCGATCGACGAAGGCGCCATCGAGTGGGAGGGGCGGACGGTCCGGGTCAACCGGCCGAACGACGCCCAGGAGCTCGGAGTCGCCACCGTCTACCAGGACCTGGCCCTCTGCGACAACCTCGATGTCGTCGCCAACCTCTTCCTCGGCAGCGAACTGCGCAAGCTCTCCGTCCTCGACGAGATCGCGATGGAGAAGCGCGCCAAGGAACTCCTGGACACGCTCTCCATCCGGATACCGAGCGTCCGGATCCCGGTCGCCTCGCTCTCCGGCGGTCAGCGCCAGGTCGTGGCCATCGCGCGCGCCCTGATCGGCGACCCCAAGGTCGTCATCCTGGACGAGCCGACCGCCGCACTCGGTGTCGAGCAGACCGCCCAGGTCCTCGACCTCGTCGAGCGGCTGCGCGAGCGCGGCCACGGCGTCATCCTCATCAGCCACAACATGGCCGATGTGCGCGCCGTCGCGAACAAGGTCGCGGTGCTCCGTCTGGGCCGCAACAACGGTGTCTTCGACGTCGCGAGCACCTCCCACGAAGAGATCATCGCCGCGATCACCGGCGCCACGGACAATGCCGTCACGCGTCGCCAGGCACGCACGGCCACGAACACGGCCACGAAGGAGGACGCGAAGTGAGCGACCTCGCCAAGACCCCCGGACCCTCCACCGAGAAGTCCGCCGCCGTCGAGGAGCCCGGGAAGGGCCCCTCCGCGACGGCACCGGCGGCCGAGCAGTCGGCGGCCCCCATCCCCGCCGTCGACCCGCGCCTGCTCGTCCGCGAGGAGGGCTTCAAGGGCTACTGGTCGGAGTTCAGCCGCAAGGTGCGCGGCGGCGAACTCGGCTCGCTGCCGGTCTTCGTCGGTCTGATCGTCATCGCGATCGTCTTCCAGCTCCAGAACAGCAACTTCCTCTCCGCCAGCTCCGTCGCCAACATCGCTGTCTACAGCTCCGGTCTCGGCATCATGGCTGTCGGCATCGTCTTCGTGCTGCTGCTCGGCGAGATCGATCTCTCCGTGGGCTCCGTCGCCGGCGTCGGCGCGGCCGTCTGGGCCGTGCTCAACGTGAACAACGGCTGGAGCGACTGGACGGCGATCCTCGTCGCCGTGCTCTCCGGAACGGCCCTCGGCGCGCTGCACGGCTTCTTCTTCGCCAAGATCGGGGTGCCGGCCTTCGTCGTCACCCTGGCGGGCTTCCTCGGCTGGAGCGGACTCCAGGACTGGATGATGGGCGGGGAGGGCTCGATCAACACGCCGTCCGGCAGTGTCGTCGAGAACCTGACCAACTACTTCTTCGAGGACAAGGCCGCGGGCTACGGACTGGCCCTGGTCGCCGTCCTCGCGTACGCCGCCTCGCTCCTGGTGGACAGCAAGCGCCGCCGGGCCGCGAACCTGCCCGCACGCCCCACCGCCGAGGTCGTGCTGCGGACCGCCGTCGTCACGATCCTGTGCTTCGTCGTCGCGTACGTCCTGAACGAGCCCTCCGGTGCCCGCGGCCTGCCGCTCGCCCTGGTGCTCTTCCTCGCCGTCCTGGTCATCGCGGACTTCGTCGCCCGCCGTACGGCCTTCGGCCGCCAGGTCTTCGCGGTCGGCGGCAACCCCGAGGCGGCGCGCCGCGCCGGTATCAACGTCGACCGGATCCGGATCACGGTCTTCGCGCTGTCCGGCACGCTGGGCGCCTTCGGCGGACTCTTCATCGCCAGCCTCTCCGGTGGCGCCACCAAGAGCGTCGGCGCCGGCAACACGCTGATGCTGGTCATCGCGGCCGCCGTCATCGGCGGCACCAGCCTCTTCGGCGGCCGGGGCAAGGTCTGGTCCGCACTGCTCGGCATGATCGTGATCCAGTCGATCCAGCAGGGCCTGAACATGATCGGCATGGCCAACGCCGTTCAGTACATGATCACCGGCGCGGTTCTCCTCGCCGCCGTGGTCATCGACTCGGTCTCCCGCCGCACGCAGAAGACCGCGGGCCGCGCCTGACGCCACCTGCACCGGACCGTGCCCGGCGCCCCTCATCGGGCGCCGGGCACCGTCGTGTATCGGCCGGTGGTGTGACAGCACACCCCCGCCCGATGTCCGCGACGGCGGGCGGAACATTAGACTCATCGGATCGGCACGCTCGACCAGCTCAACGCAAGGAGGCACGGGTGGACCTGCTGACCCGCATCGAGGGACCGCGCGATTTGGACCGGCTCAGCCTCGACCAGCTGGAGCAGCTCGCCGGGGAGATCCGTACCTTCCTCGTCGACGCAGTGTCCAAGACCGGTGGTCACCTGGGCCCCAACCTGGGCGTGGTCGAACTGACCATCGCCCTGCACCGGGTCTTCGAGTCGCCCCGGGACAAGGTCCTCTTCGACACCGGCCACCAGAGCTATGTGCACAAGCTGCTCACCGGCCGCCAGGACTTCTCGAAGCTCAAGAGCAAGGGCGGACTCTCCGGGTACCCCTCCCGCGCCGAGTCCGAGCACGACATCATCGAGAACTCGCACGCCTCGACGGTGCTGGGCTGGGCCGACGGCCTCGCCAAGGCCAACGAGGTACTGGCCAAGGACGACCATGTCGTCGCGGTCATCGGTGACGGCGCGCTCACCGGCGGTATGGCCTGGGAGGCGCTGAACAACATCGCCGCCGCCAAGGACCGCCCGCTCGTCATCGTGGTGAACGACAACGAGCGCTCGTACGCCCCGACCATCGGCGGCCTCGCGAACCACCTCGCCACGCTGCGTACCACCGATGGCTACGAACGGTTCCTGGCCCGCGGCAAGGACCTCCTGGAGCGCACTCCCGTCCTCGGCAGGCCGCTGTACGAGACCCTGCACGGCGCCAAGAAGGGTCTCAAGGACTTCATCGCCCCGCAGGGCATGTTCGAGGACCTCGGCCTGAAGTACGTCGGCCCGATCGACGGCCACGACATCGAGGCGCTGGAGTCCGCGCTCCAGCGTGCCAAGCGCTTCGGCGGGCCCGTCATCGTCCACTGCCTCACCGAGAAGGGCCGCGGCTACACCCCGGCCCTCCAGGACGAGGCCGACCGCTTCCACGCCGTCGGCAAGATCCACCCGGACACCGGCCTGCCCATCTCCAGCTCCGGCCTGGACTGGACCTCGGTCTTCGGCGAGGAGATGGTCAAGCTCGGCAAGGAGCGCAAGGACATCGTCGCGATCACCGCGGCCATGCTCCAGCCGGTCGGCCTCGGCAAGTTCGAGGAGGCGTTCCCGGACCGGATCTACGATGTCGGCATCGCCGAGCAGCACGGCGCGGTCTCCGCTGCGGGCCTCGCCACCGGCGGGCTGCACCCCGTCTTCGCGGTGTACGCCACCTTCCTGAACCGCGCCTTCGACCAGGTCCTGATGGACGTCGCGCTGCACAAGTGCGGGGTCACCTTCGTCCTGGACCGGGCCGGAGTCACCGGTACGGACGGTGCCTCGCACAACGGCATGTGGGACATGTCGATCCTCCAGTGCGTCCCCACCCTCCGGATCGCCGCCCCGCGCGACGCCGACCAGGTCCGCGCCCAGCTGCGCGAGGCCGTGGACGTCGACGACGCGCCGACCGTGGTCCGCTTCTCCAAGGGCGCGGTCGGCCCGGCGGTCAAGGCCGTCGGCAGGGCCGGTGGCATGGACATCCTGCGCGAGCCCGGCACGGACCGGCCGGACGTGCTGCTGGTCTCCGTCGGCGCGCTGGCCCCGATGTGCCTGGAGATCGCCGATCTGCTGGGCGCCCAGGGCATCTCCACCACCGTGGTCGACCCCCGCTGGGTCAAGCCGGTCGACGAGGCGCTGCCCCCGCTCGCCGAGCGGCACCGGGTCGTCGTCACCGTCGAGGACAACAGCCGGGCCGGCGGCGTCGGTTCCGCCATCGCCCAGGCGCTGCGCGACGCCGGGGTCGACGTACCCCTGCGTGACTTCGGCATCCCGCCGGTCTTCCTCGACCACGCCTCCCGCAAGGAGGTCATGGCCGAGATCGGACTGACCGCGCCGGACATCGCCCGCCAGGTCACCGGTCTGGTCGCCAAGCTCGACGGCGGGTACGAGAGCCGCGCCGTGGAGCCCGCCCGCGACTGACCCGTACGGCCAATGGGCCGGTCGGACCACCCTGTACGGGTGACCCGACCGGCCCATTCGCGTGACACGGCGCCCGTGCCGCGCTGCCCGGCCGGTGGTGTCCCAATCATGGCGTTCACGACAACCGCGTGGAGGTACGCAGGTGAGCGCGCAGCAGGACACACCACCGAGCGGAAACGGGCTGTTCAGGACCAAGACGGTCGAACAGTCGATCCGCGACACCGAAGAGCCGGAGCACGCGCTCAAGAAGTCCCTGTCCGCGCTGGACCTCACGGTCTTCGGAGTGGGCGTCGTCATCGGCACCGGCATCTTCGTGCTGACGGGCAAGGTGGCCAAGGAGTCGGCGGGCCCCGCCACCGCCATCGCGTTCGTGATCGCGGGCGTCGTCTGCGCACTCGCCGCGCTCTGCTACGCCGAATTCGCCTCCACCGTCCCGGTGGCCGGATCCGCGTACACCTTCGCGTACGCCTCACTGGGCGAACTGGTGGCCTGGATCATCGGCTGGGACCTGGTGCTGGAATTCGCCCTGGGCACCGCGGTGGTGGCGGTCGGCTGGTCCGGCTACGTCCGCTCGCTCCTGGACAACGTCGGCTGGACGCTCCCCGACGCGCTCTCGGGGACGGATGTGGCGAACGGGTTCGGCTTCGACATCCTGGCGTTCGCCCTGGTCCTGCTGCTGACCGTCATCCTGGTGCTCGGCATGAAGCTGTCGGCCCGGGTCACCACGGTCGTGGTCGCGATCAAGGTGGCCGTGGTCCTGATCGTGATCGTCGCGGGCGGCTTCTTCATCAAGGCCGCCAACTACACACCGTTCATCCCGAAGGCCGAACCGCAGCCCTCCGGTTCGGATCTGACGGCCCCGCTGGTCCAGCTGATGTTCGGTTACACGCCCACGAACTTCGGCGTCATGGGAATCTTCACCGCCGCCTCCGTCGTCTTCTTCGCGTTCATCGGCTTCGACGTCGTGGCCACCGCGGCGGAGGAGACCAAGGTCCCGCAGCGGGACATGCCGCGCGGCATCCTCGGCTCGCTCGTCATCTGCACGGTGCTCTACGTCGCCGTGTCCATCGTGGTGACCGGCATGCAGCACTACAGCGAGCTCTCGGTGAGCGCCCCGCTCGCGGACGCCTTCAAGGCCGTCGGGCACCCCTTCTACGCCGGGGTGATCAGCTTCGGCGCCGCGATCGGCCTCACCACGGTCTGCATGATCCTGCTGCTCGGCCAGACCCGGGTGTTCTTCGCGATGAGCCGCGACGGACTGCTCCCGCGCTTCTTCTCCAAGACGCACCCGCGCTTCCACACCCCGTACCGCCCCACGATCCTGCTCGGCGTGATCATCGCGATCGTCGCCGGGTTCACCAGCATCGACGAACTGGCGACCCTGGTGAACATCGGCACGCTCTTCGCGTTCGTCGTCGTGGCCCTCGGCGTGATCGTCCTGCGCCGCGCCCGCCCGGACCTGCCCCGCGCCTTCCGTACCCCGTGGGTGCCGCTGCTCCCGATCGTCTCGGTGGCCGCGTCGGTCTGGCTGATGCTCAACCTGCCCGCGGAGACCTGGCTGCGGTTCGGCATCTGGATGGCGATCGGCGTGATCATCTACTTCATGTACGGGCGCCGGCACAGCCGGATGTCGACCGGGCGCTGAGGTGTCCGTCGGATCCGGACCGTTGGCTTCGAGCAGCGCCCGGGTCCGGGTGCGCAGGGTGATTCGCCGGGTCACGCGCTGGGCGGGACCACCTCGACCCGCCGGCCGTCCTCGACGCCTTCGGAGTCGTCTTCCCGGCGCGTGCCCGAGGGGGAGACGGACCACGGCGCGAATGAGGCGTCCCGCAGGCGCCGCACCACGCTTCAGGGGCGCTCGTCCGGCCGCGCTCAGCTGCCTCGGTGCGGGGGCAGCGGGCGTACCGTACGCGGGCCCACGCACCGCGCCCCGTACGGCTCGACCCGCTGCCGCAGTCCGCGGTCGGCGGTGACGACGACACAGGGGCGGCTCCCCGCCGCGGCGACCAGCTCGGCGATCCTGTCGTCACCGCTGCCGTCCGCGGCCTCGACCCGCACTCCCGGCACCGCCTCGACACCCCGGGCCGCGCCCTCGACGACCAGGACGAGTTCGACGGGGCCGGGATGTCCGGGCAGGCCGGCCCCGGCGTACGGGACCAGGGAGTCGCGCAGCCGCTCGGCCGCCCCGCGCCGGTCCCGCCACCAGCCGTCCGGGACGGAACCGACCACGTTCGCGGCGTCGACGATGACCAGTACGGGTTCGTTCGGCATTCCGGCAGCGTGTCATGGCGCCGGAGCGCCGGGCTCCGTCAGCCGCCGGTCGCGGGGGACTTCTTCGCCGACTCGGGGATGGCGGTGTCCGAGCGGATCGCCTTCCACAGCTCACCGGCCTGCGGCTCGGAGGCCACGACCCGGTTGGGGTCCTTCTTGTCGTACGCCACCGGGAGCATGATCGTCTCCATCGTGGCGGGGTCGACGCCGTTCATCGAACGGGCGAAGTCTCCGAGCGACGTCAGCGAGGCCAGGCCGGAGTCGGTGGTCAGGGACTTGGTGGCCGAGTTGGCGATCTTGTACGACTTGGCCGGACTGCCCAGCAGGTCCTGCGACTTGACCTCGCTCAGCAGGGCCAGCAGGAACTGCTGCTGGAGGCCGATGCGGCCGAGGTCGCTGCCGTCGCCGATGCCGTGCCGGGTGCGTACGTAGGAGAGGGACTCGGTGCCGTCGAGCTTGTGCGGACCGGCGGTGAGGTTCAGGCCGGAGGACTTGTCGTGGATGTCCTGGGGAACGTCGACGGTGACGCCGCCGATGGCGTCGACCAGGTCCTTGAACCCGGCGAAGTTGATCTCCAGATAGTGGTCGATCCGGACGCCGGACATCTTCTCGACGGTCTTGACCACACAGGCCGGTCCGAGCTGGGCGTAGACCGAGTTGAACATCACCCGGTCCGCGGACGGCGTCGTGGAGCCGCCGGACCTGGCGCACTCGGGCCGGGTCACCAGTGTGTCGCGCGGGATGGACACCGCGACGGCCTTCGTCCGCCCCTCGGGGATGTGGACCACCATCGCCGTGTCGGAGCGGGCGCCGCTCACGTTGCCGCCGCCGCCCAGTTCCTTGTTCTCCGCCCCGGCCCGCGAGTCGGAGCCGAGGACCAGCAGGTTCTGTCCGGCGGTGGGCAGCTTCTCCGGGCGGTCCTCGCCGAGCGCCTTGTCGATGTCGACGCCCGTGATGTTCCCGTCGAGCCGGCTGTACAGCCAGTAGACGGTGCCACCGCCCGCGAGCAGGAGGACGAGCAGCACACCGAGCGTGATCTTGAGGCCGCTCCGGCGCTTCCGCTCCTTCTTGCGGCCCCGCGGTGTCCGGCCGGCGCCGTGAGATGCGGTCCCCCGGCCTTCGTGAGGGGCCGGTGTCATGGCGTCGTGGCTCATCCTGCTCGAGTCCTCAAATCTCAATGCCCGGTGCGGGCGGTGAAGTGCGTGGGACTCGGGTGGGGGGTGTGACCGGTCCGTGAATGCATGACTGACCGTGCACTATAGAACAGTCGATCGTGTGAAAGTGTGTTCCGATAGCCGAAAATTCATCTCATGGGCAGATCGAACTACTATGCGCCCCATGGCTTGGTTGATTACAGGTGGGGCAGGGTTCATCGGGGTGCACGTGGTGCGCGCGATGCGCGAGGCGGGTGAGTCCGTCGTGGTGTTCGACGACCTCTCGACGGGGGACCGTTCTCGTCTCCCCAAGGACGTGCCCTTCGTCCGGGGGACGACCCTCGACGCGGACCATCTGCGGCGCACGATGCGGGAGTTCTCCGTCCGGGGGATCGTGCATCTCGCGGCGAAGAAGCAGGTGGCCGAGTCCGTCGCCCGCCCGCTGTACTACTACCGTGAGAACGTCCAGGGACTCCAGAGCCTCCTCGACGCCTCCGTGGACAGCGGGGTGCGCGCCTTCCTCTTCTCGTCATCGGCCGCCGTGTACGGCATGCCCGATGTGAGGCTGGTGGCGGAGGACACACCGTGCGCCCCGATCAACCCCTACGGCGAGACCAAGCTCGCCGGTGAGTGGATGGTGCGCGCGGCGGGCCGCGCGCACGGTATCGCCACCGCCTCGATGCGCTACTTCAACGTCGCGGGCACGGCCACGCCCGACCTCGCGGACACCGGGGTCCTCAACCTTGTCCCCATGGTCTTCGAGAAGCTGACCGAGGGCGCGGCCCCGGTGGTCTTCGGCGACGACTACGACACTGCGGACGGCACCTGCGTACGCGACTTCATCCACGTCGAGGACATCGCGTCGGCCCACCTCGCCGCCGCGCTCGCCCTGATGGACCGGGGCCCCGGTACGGATCTCACGGTCAACATCGGCCGCGGCGAAGGCGTTTCGGTACGGGAGATGATCGACCTGATCGGTGAGGTGACCGGCTACGGGCCCGAGGCGGCTCCCGTCGCCGCGGCCCGCAGGGCGGGCGACCCGGCCCGGGTCGTCGCGTCGGCGGACCGTATCCACCATGAGCTCGGCTGGTCGGCACGGCACGACGTGCGCGAGATGGTGGCCTCTGCCTGGGAGGGCTGGTGCCGCCGTCACCCGCACGCACGCCGCCCGGCCGGGTGACGGACGGCCCCCGCATAAACGTTTCTGCCGATGTCTATGATGTCTCGGTCCTGAGCCCCGCCCGTGGGACGGGGCCCGATGCCCTGGGAGGGGTACGTCACGCCATGCGAAGTGCCCCTCTGCGCGAAGACCGGCCGGTGGACCCGTCGGCGCCTGCCGGGAGCGGACTCGGCCGGGTCCTCGGCGGACCCTGGCTGCTGACCGGTCACGACGGCAGACTGACCGCCTACGTCCATGTCGACGACGCGGTCCTGCGCTGGACGGAGGCGGCACCCGGCTCGCGTCACTGGTCGGGCCCCGAGGCCGTCCCCGCCAAGGGCATCGACCACCTCACGGTGGTCCAGGGGCGCGACCGCTATGCCCACCTGGTGGGACGCCGGGTGCGGTCGCGCGCCGACGACTGGTCGACGGTCGACATCGTGCACGCCACCCAGTACCAGACCGGCCGGCCCGTGACGCAGTGGCGGTCGCTGGGAAACCCGTTCAAGGAAGTCCGCCGGGCGGTGGAGGTCGGGGCCCCGCAGGCCGCCGTCGCCGGGGACGGCGCACTGTACGTCTGTGTCCCGACGGGCCTCGGCGGACTCTCGCTGCGCCGGGAGGACAAGCACGGCCAGTGGGAGGCGTGGCGGAATCTCCCGGTCGCCGGTGTCACCGACCGGCCCGCGCCCGCGGCGTTGTCCTCGGGGCTGGTGGAGATACTGATTCCCGTACGGACAGGGGCGCTCCACCTGTGCCAGGCGAAGCCGGGGGGAGACCTGGTTCCCGGAGCCGAGGTGGGGGTGATCCCGCTGCCGGGGTCGGTGACCGCGCTGGAGACGGCCGCGGGCCGGCTGACCTACTACCTCAGCGACGCACGCGGCGCCGGTGCGTTCGCCGTCCGGGCCGGGCAATGGCCCGTACCGCTGGGCGGTGAGCCGGGGGACGGGCGTATCAGTGCCCTGCGTACGGCACTGGACGGAGTCGACTGCACGGTGCTGGCCGTCCGGGGCGCGTCCGGAACCGTGGGCCTGGGTGCCTGTACGACCGAGGGGGAGCAGGCCGGCGTCTGGTGGACGGACACCGCGATGCGCTGCGCCGGAGACCCCGCGCTCGCGTGCGACGGACAGGGACGGCTGGCCGTGGCCGCCATCGGTGCGGACCGTCGGCTGGCCGTCGCGCGGCAGCAGGACGGTCAGGGGCTGACCCTCAGCGACTGGTACCGGATATGAGCGCCATCGGGTCGTGTGAGCCTCGGAAGGACGGCCGGACATGAGCGCCAAGCCGTCGCGTGAACCTCGGAAGGACGGGAAGACATGGCCCGCGGGACGCAAGGTGGCCCGGTGAGGAAGCCGCAGCCCGGCCAGGCCGGGGCCGCGGACTCCCAGCGGGTGGTGATCATCGTCGCGGGCCCGCTCGATGCCGTGCCCCTCGTCGCGGCCGAGGAGGCCGGGACCGAGATCGGCGTCCTGTGCGCCGACGAGGGGAACAAGGAGGAGCGTGCCGCCCTGGAACGGGCGCTCGCCGAAGCGGCCCGGCGCGGGTGTCACCTCGCGGGCAGTCCCCGCTATGCCGACGCGAGCGGCGACGGCGGCCGGGACGGACTCCTGCGGGAGCTGCGCGCGCTGAGTCCCCGTTGGATACGCCTGTCGGACCCCGATCCGATCCGGGTGGGGTACGACGACGAGCAGGACAGGCCGGTGCACGACGAGCCCCCGCGGCGTGCCGCCGCCGCACTGGACGGGCTGGCCGCCGCGCGGGCGTATCAGCTGGAGTCCGGCCTCCCGGTCTTCGCCGACTGCCGTCGCGCGGGGGCGCACGGGACGCTGGGTGCCGCCGCGGCGTCGCGCTATCCCCGTACGGCCGACTGGCTCACCGAGGGGTTCGACGGCCGGCTGTCCGCCTTTCTCCCGTCAGCGGCCGGTGTGGTGCGGTGGGTGCAGACCGAGCCGGGCGGGAGTGCCTGGGAGGGCCCCGAACTGCTGCCCGGCCCGAGGCTGATGCCCGGTCTCACGGTGGTCCGGGATCTCCAGGGCTTCGTCCACCTCCTCGCGCTGCGCCGGACCGGGCGCAAGGACGGCGGCGGGGACGTGGAGATCGTCCACGCCGTCCAGTACCGCACCGGGCAGCCGCTCACTCCATGGCATTCGCTGGGCTCCGCGAACCACGGACATCGGTACAAGAGCCGGGAAGGCGGATTCCCGGTGGCCGGCTTCGACAGTGCGGGCAGTTTCTTCGTCTTCACGCGCAACTTCGGACAGAGCGTCAGCTGTCGTCAGCAGTCTCCCGACGGAACGTGGGGGCCGTGGCAGCATCTGGGCGGAGTCCGCGTCGAGGACGATCTGGTCACGGTGACCACGGCGCGCGGAGAGGTCGAACTGCTGGCCCGCGCGCGCGACTCCGACGCGGTGGTGCGCTGGTTCCGCTCCGGGCCGGAGGGCACCTGGACCGAGGACCGCGGAGTGCCCTTCTCGCCCTGTCCGCGTTCCATGACGGCGGGCCCGGAAGCGGGCACCGTCCTGTTCCGGGACCTGCGGACGAACGAGCCCGGCATGTGGTGGCCGGGTGCCGCGGCCCCGGTACCGCTCGGCGGCGCGGACGGCACCGGGTCGATCGGCGGCGTCCGCGGGGTCGAGGTGAATGGCTGGAACTACGCGCTCCTCGTCCGTTCGGGGCCGGACGGTACGGCGGTTGCGGGGGCGTACGCCGAAGGGCGACCGGACGCGGGGGTGTGGTGGAACGAGGCGGGCGCGAAATCGCCCCTCACGCCCGCCGCTGTCCGGTCCCGTACCGGAATGGTCACATTGGGCGTGCTCACGGCCGGGGCACAACTGGCGATTGCCCACCGAGAGTCACTGAACGGCGGCTTCGAGTTCGGTTCTTGGCACACAGTGTGACGCTCCTTGATCGACAGTGATCCCGGAGGGTCTCTATCGGCGACGGCACTGGCCGAAAATGGTTAAGTTCTTGATAAAGTCGATGAGCTTTCATGTGAAGGACCTGTGGGTACCTCGTGAACATGGGGGTCCCTCGTGTTTGCCTGTGCATGAACGAGGACTGTTCGCCGCTGTTCTCGTGACTGAGGGGTTATGGCCAAGCTGTCTCTGCGTGCTGTCCAGAAACTGACATGCAAGAAGCGTGACGCTTGGTGGACGGTGGTGCTGGTCGACCCCGTCGCGACCCGCATGCTCATCGTCATGGCGCGGTTCAACTTCATCACGCCGAACGGCGTCACCTGGGCGGCGCTCTTCGTCGGCCTCGGCTCCGCGGGGTTCTTCCTCAAGGGGGACGGGCTGTCCCTCGCCGTCGGGGCGGCGCTGTACCACCTGAGCTTCATCCTCGACTGCATCGACGGGAAGCTCGCCCGGCTCAAGGGCAACGGCACGGTGTTCGGCGGCTGGCTCGACTACGTCTTCGACCGTATCCGGGTGCTCTTCTGCGCCCTGGCGCTCATGGGCGGGCAGTATCTGCGGACCGATGACGAAAGGTTTCTTCTCGCTGCGCTGATGGTCGTTTTCCTCGACATGCTCCGCTATGTCGACGCTCTTCAGATCTACAAGATGCGCATGTCGATGCGCGCCAAGATCGAGAAGGTCACCAACGAGCAGCGGGAGGCCGAACCCGCCGTCGCGGAAGCCGCGGCAGTCCCGGAAGCCACGGCAGCTCCGGCATCCCCGGTGGCCGGGGCCGAAGCGCCCAAGGTCCAGTTCATGGAGGACCTGCTGCGCGAGAACCCCGAGGCCGACGCCGAACTGCTCAAGGAACAGACCGGCACCGGACCGGTCGTCGACCTCCACGCCCAGTTCCGCCACCGCTTCCCCTGGTACCTGAGGGTCAGAAGGGCGCTGCTGCGCAGCCGCATCAGGCCGCACCTCATCAGCGGCATCGAGTTCCAGATGTTCGTCTTCATCATCGGCCCGCTGATCGGCCACATCCTGATGACCACTCTGGTGTCAGCGGTGCTGATGGGCATCTTCGAGCTGATCATCATGTACAAGTTCTGGCTCTCCACCCGCGACTTCACCGCTGTCATGGCGGGCCTGAACGTGCCGGCCCCGAGCGCGGCCGACGCCATCGCCCCCCATCTCCACCGCGGGCGCCACCGTCACGGCCGGGCGGTGCCGGACCGGACGTTCGCCGACGAGGCGCTGCTGAACCCGCAGCCCGACGACGACCCCGGCTTCCAGCCGTACCCCCAGCCGTATCTCCAGACGTACTCCGATCCCTACCCCCAGACGTACTCCGAGCCTTACCCCCAGGCCCACCCCGAGCCCTACCCCCAGACCTATCCGGCCCCCACGGCGTACGGCGACCGGCCGGCCCACGGGCACGAGTACCAGCAGCCGGGCGAGTGGGTCCACGACCACCAGAGCCGTCACCGGACACAGGTACAGCCGCTGTACGCGGCCCCCCACACCCACCAGCCGCAGCACCACGGTCACCCCGGCGAGTGAGGGAGCTTCGCGTGCGTTACGAACAGGACACCCCTGACGTCTGGGTGACCGTCGTCATCCCCGCCTACAACGCGGCGACGACGATCGGGAAGGCGCTCCAGTCGGCCGTCAACCAGACGTACGAACTGGTCGAGGTGGTCATCGTCGACGACGCCTCGACGGACGACACGCTCGACGTCGTGAAGAGCTTCGCCGGAAACAACAGCCGCGTCCGCGTGCTGCGCAGCCCCACGAACAGCGGTGGCGTCGGCGCGCCCCGCAACCTGGGCATCGCACAGGCCGCCGGCCGGTACATGCTGTTCCTCGACGCCGACGACGAACTTCCGCCCCGCGCCTGCGAGCTGCTGCTGGCCGGAGCGCTGGAGACCGGCAGCGACATCACCGCGGGCAAGGCGGTCCGGGTCAACCGTGCCACCGGCGAGAGCGAGGGCTGGGCCCCGGAGGTGTACGCGATGGCGCGCACCGTGCCCAGCCTCGTGGAGTTCCCGCTGCTGCTGTCCGACCCGATCGCGGCGGCGAAGATGTACCGGGTGGATTTCCTGCGGGACGCCGGTATCCGGTTCCCCGAGGGCGTCTTCTACGAGGACACCTACTTCTCCACCGTCGCGGGCTGCCTGGCGGACGGGATCACCGTCATCACCGACCCGGTGTACCGGTGGATGTGGGAGTCCGAGGGCGGATCGATCACCGGCCGCACCGGAGAGCTGCGCAGCATCACGGACCGGGTCGCCGTGCACCGGGCCACCGACGCGTTCCTCCTCGACCGGGGACTGTGGCAGCTCAAGGTCCGCAAGGACTCGAAGTTCCTCGCGCACGACCTGCGCCTGTACATGCGGGCGCTCGCGGAGGGCGATCCGGAGTTCCAGCAGGGCTTCGCCGAGATCGCGGGCAACTACCTCTTCTCGATCAGCGACGAGGCTTTCGAACTGTGCGACCCGGTCGACCGGGTGCGGGCCTACCTCGTCATGTACCAGGAGATCGAGGCGGCGCTGACGACGCTCGACTACGCACAGCGCAAGAGCGTGCTGTCGTCCTTCCTCGTGGAGGAGGACGGACGGGTGTTCTGGTCGGGGGACCATCTGCACCTGCCGGACGCCCGGCGCATGCTCGATGTGACGGAGCTGGGCCTGTCGCGGGCCAAGCTCTCCCACGAACCGCTCTTCGCCCAGCTCGACGCATGGTCCATGACGGACGCGTCGAAGCTCCGCTTCCGGGGACGGCTGGTCAACCGGTTCGGGCGGATCGAGCGCGGACACGACCTCAAGCTCACCCTCGCCGTACGCAACCGGCACTCCAAGAAGGACATCACGGCACCCGTCCCGGACGTCGAGGCCGATGAGCGGTTCGTCTCCTTCGGCGGCTCGGTCGACCTCGCGGCCATGCTCGGCGAGGAGTTCTCGGACGGCACCGTCTGGAATGTGTCCGTCGTCGTCGAGTGGAACCGTGCCCGGTCCCGGTCGCCCCTCAACGTGCGTGACGTCGACCTCGGCGGGCTCGACTTCGTGTCGTACGGTGAGGAGTTCGAGGGCTACCGCACGGTCAGCGGAAATCTCGCCCTGCGCGGGGCGACGGCCGGACGCCGGACCTTCGAGTCCGCCCAGAACGACCCCGACGCGCCCTGGATGTGGTGGCGCAACCGGCTCCACAGGCCGTTCGCGACCCTTGAGCATCCCTTCGAGATGGCCGTCGTCGTGCCCTGCTACAACGTCGCCGCCTACCTGGACGACTGCCTCGGCTCGATCGCGGCCCAGGAGGGTTTCGCCGCCACGCAGGTCATCCTGGTCGACGACGGGGCGACCGACGATACCCCGCGGATCCTCGACGACTTCGCGCGCCTCTACGCCAACGTGACCGTGGTCCACCAGCCGAACGGCGGGCTCGGAAACGCCCGGAACAACGGTCTCGACCGCGTCACCGCGCCGTACGTCACCTTCCTGGACTCCGACGACATCCTGGGCGAGCAGGCCCTGTCCCTGATGCTCCAGGCCGCGTGGCGGGACGGGTCCGAGGTGGTCATCGGGGATCTGGTGAACTTCCCGGACCGGCCGTACGGCCCGTGGAAGCAGTACTTCGGCACGGGCGACCGCCGTATCGACGACTTCGCCGACGTACCCGACCTGATCTTCAGCGGATCCGCCTGCAACAAGGTCTTCAGCACGGGCCTGCTGCGCCGCCTGGGAGTGCGCTTCGGCGAAGGAGTCCACTTCGAGGACTCCTGGGTGACGCTGCCGAGCATGTTGCGGGCGAACGCCATCAGCATCGTGGACCGGCCGGTCTACTACTACCGCGGGCGCCCCGACGGCTCCTCCATCATGGACTCCCTGTGGAGCAAGCCGGCGAACTACCGCGACCACCTGCGGCTCAACCACTTCCTGCTGGACTACACCGCCACCGAGCGGTCCGACATCAAGCGCATGTTCCAGCGCTACGCGACCCGCACCTACAAGGGCTTCCTGTGCAACGCCCGCAATGTCATGGGCCGCGCACAGCTGGAGGAGATCTTCCCCGGCATCTCCCGGCACTACGCCCAGATCCCCGACGAGGTCATCCTCGAATACGCCACCAACCCCGCGCAGCAGCTCGACCACTACGCGGCCAAGAGCGGCAACTTCGAGCTCTTCCGGGACCCGGCACCGGTACTGGAACAGGCACCCCTGGTGCTGGAGATCGACGACGAGGGCTTCCACCGCAGCTACGCGGGCGGTGCCAGGAACACCCGGGCCGCCCGGGTCAACGACCCCAACGTCGTGGTGGAGTCCGTCCGTACCCGAGGCGATGTCCTGGTCGTGGAGGGCTGTCTGGCCTTCCCCGGGATGGACATCAGCGGCCCGATGGACAACCCGCTGGAGTTCGTCTACCAGACGGCGAACGCCAAGATCAGTGTGCCGCTGCGCCAGGTCGCCCGGCGCGATCTCTGGAACACCCGCAACGGCCGCGACCTGTACGCGGGCTGGTACGCCGAGATACCGCTCGCCGATCTGGTGCGCGGGGGATTCGGCGTCGGCGACTTCCGGCTGCGCGTCCACCGCGTGGACGGGTCGCGCCAGCGCAATGTCGTGATGAAGGCGCGGCTGCCGCTGCACCGGCTCAAGGGGCCGGGGCGGATCGGACGCCACCCCTACATGCTCACCATCGGCGGTCAGGACGCCCTGCACCTGCGGCTGGTCGACCGGAAGGTTCGCCACCGGGCCAGGCACGCCCTGTGGCGGACGTTGCGCGAGATCCGCATCCTCAAGACCCGCAACCCCGGCTGGAGGATGCGGCTGGCGTACTGGCTGACCTACCCGTTCCTCAACTCCCGTGAGATCTGGCTCATCGGCGAGCGGACCGACACGGCGCAGGACAACTCGTACCACTTCTTCAAGTGGATGCGGACCCACCGCAAGCGCCGCAGGGCCTACTACGTCATCGACGGGAAGGCCGCCGACCACGCCAAGGTCGCCCGCTACGGCCGAGTGATCAAGCTGGGTTCGTTCAAGCACCGGATGTACCTGCTGCACGCGACCAAGCTCATCGGCTCGTACGACTCCGAGTCCTATCTGGTGCCCGAGGGCTACCGGAAGGTGCTCTTCCTGCACCGGTTCGGTGAGCTGCTGAAGTACCAGCGGGTGTTCCTCCAGCACGGGATCAGCTACAACGACGTCACCTCCGGCGTGGACCAGCGGATCACCGGCTACGACCTGATCGTGGCCACCGGACGTCAGGAACGCGAGTACCTGGCCCTGGAGGCCGGTTTCGGCGAGCGCGCGGTGCTGGCGGGGCTGCCCCGCTTCGACGCGCTGCGCAGGGAGCCGAGGCAGCGCCCGCGCATTCTGCTCATGCCCACCTGGCGGCAGTGGATCGTGACCGCCTCGTACAAGAAGTCCACCGGGCCCGCCAAGACGGCCTTCACCCAGTCCGAGTACTTCCGTTTCTACCGGTCGCTGCTCTCCGACCGGCGGCTCATCGACGCCCTCGAACGCTTCGGTGTCGACCTGGAGTTCTTCCCCCACTACGAGATCCGGCCCTACCTCCACAACTTCCGGATCGAGGCCGCCGCCATCGAGGTCGCCGACCCGAAGACCCGCAACGTCCAGGAGGCCATGAAGGAGTGCTCCCTCATGGTGACGGACTACTCGTCGGTGTTCTTCGACGTGGCGTACATGGGCATCCCGCTCGTCCACGTCCCCTTCGACGAGGAGGACTTCTACGGACGGCACTACAAGCGGGGCTATTTCACCCTCTCGCAGGACGGCTTCGGGCCGGTCTGCCGCACGGTCGACCAGGCGGTCGACGAGATCATCGCGGCGATGGCCCGGCAGTTCACCGTCGAGAGCCCCTACCGGGAGCGCGCCGAGTACTTCTTCGCGCACCGCGGCGACGGAAACTGTGAACGCGTGTACCGGGCGATCGACGCCCTGGGGGACGCGAACGCCGCCGACCTCGGTCCTTCGGGGCCGGTCGGAGTCCTGTCGGCACCGGACCCGCGGCAGGACCGGGAGCCGGGCCCGCTGCCCACCGCCGACGGAATGGACCTTTACGGGGCGAGCCCCAGGGAGCGGGACGGAGGCTGGGAGCGTGCTGTCTGAGGGGGAATTGGGCACACCGCGGCCTCCCAGGTTCTTCCTGGCGGGCGACTCGGCGGCGGCGGCCCGGGAAGCGAGCAGGGCGCCCGTGACCGGCTGGGGCCAGGTACTCCACCTCTTCATCAGCCCGGAGGTGGAGATCGTCAACTGCTCCCGGGCGGGTGCGAGCGCCCGTACGTTCACCGAGCGCGGTCGTCTCGACTGGATTCTGGCGAACATCGGGGCCGGGGACTACCTGCTCACCTCCTTCGGGATCAATGACGCGAAGCCGCAGGAGTGGCTCCGCACGGAGGCGTACGGGGACTTCCCTCGGCACCTGAGGAAGTTCGTGGACGGCGCCCGCGAGCGCAACGCCCATCCGGTTCTGATCAGCCCGCCCGAAGGCGACACCCACGACGCGCACGGCAATCTGCCGAGAAGCATCACGGAGTATCCGATGGCGATGCGCGACCTCGCCGTCGAATGCAGCGTTCCCTACGTCGACCTCTACGACCGGACGCACCGGTGGTGGAGCGAGCTGGGGCCGGAGGGCGTACGCCCCTTCTTCGTCCATCTGGAGCCGCGGGAACACCCCAACTATCCCGAGGGCTTTCACGATCCGGGACATCTGATGCCGGCCGGCGCCCTCGCGTGCGCGCGCTACGTCGTCCACACGCTGGTGGCCGAGCAGATCATTCCGTCCCACTGGGCCGTCAACCTCGACCGCCCCGAATTCCCGCCGGAGTGGGTGACCTGGCTCGACGACGCGTCACATCGCGAGCTGACGAGGGCGCGCACGCTGGGCCCGGGCCGGGGGGCGGACAGATCATGACGACCTTCACCCTGGCCACCCTGCGCAGTGTCCAGCAGGACGATCCGTCGATCGTCTGCGGGCTGGAACTCCGCGCCGACCGGGACCCCGGTGAACCGGTCCGGCCGGGCGAACGCATCGCGTGCGAGTGGATCCTCACCCCGCAGGGCGACGGAACCCGCTACTACGGCTATCTCATGGCCGACTCGTTCGCGCGGGTCGCCGTGATGGAGAGCATGGCGGGCATGAGCCTGCTGCCCTCCGGAGACCGGTACGCGACCTCGACCGGACCCGGTGTCGAGCGGGTGGCGAAGTTCACGCTGCGGGTGAACGGCCACGCGTCCCCCGACGCCTTCCTCGTCCCGGTGCTGAGGGCCGGAATCATCGCCGACGGCGGCAAGGGCCTCACCTCGACGACCTTCTCGCTGAAGGACCTCGGCTACCGGATCGCCCCGGTGCCGCCGCAGGGACGGGCCCTGGTGCTGCCGCCGGGCCACCGCGGTGTCCTCAAGGACCTTACGGACGGACTGGGCGAGGACGTGCGCCTGGTCGGCGTCGGCCCCGCCAGATACGGGCTGACCGGTGTCGAACCGGACGGCACGGTGACGTACGACCCGTTCCGGGACCACCTCGGGTACGACTGGTTCGACTATGTGCTGGAGGCCGGTCCCGGCCACCTGGCGACGGGCCGTGTGACGGTCCACGTCGGCGAGCCCGGCGCCCCGCGCGGGGTGCTGCGGCAGGGGACACCGGGAGGGTGAGACCGCGGTACGCACGGTTGTCACGGTGGTGCGCGGTGCTGCTGGCGGCCACCACTGCGCTCTCCGGCTGCTCGGGCGGTGACGCGGCCCGGCCCGGCCGGTCACCGGTTCCCGGCCCGGCGGCCGGAGTCTGCGAACAGGACGCGCCGTGCGGGGTGACCATCGGACGTACGACCCACCGGCTGGCGGACGGACGCCAGGTCCACGTCACCGCACTCACGGTCGCCCCCACCGCGCACGTCACTGTGGGACCGGTCGTCGCCCACCGTCTGACGACCACGGAGACCGTCGGCCGGATGGCGCGCCGGGCGGGCGCCGTCGCCGCGGTGAACGGTTCCTTCTTCGATACCCCGGCGTCCCCCGCCTTCAGCGGCTACGCGGGCGATCCGCTCGGCATCAGGGTGGTCGACGGCGAGCTGCTGAGCGAGGCGGCCGACGGCCGCACCGCGCTGATCCTCCCCGGTCAGGGGGGCGGCCGGGCCCGCGTCGACGAGGTGCGTTCCGCCCTCACGCTGTCGGCGGCCGACGGGGCGACGCGTGAACTGGACGGGGTCAACCGGGTACCGGGAAGGATCGTCGGCTGCGGCGGGACAGGTGGCGACCGGTCGGCCGCCACCGGCCTCCCCGAGTCACGGCCCCGCCACAACCAGCTGTGTGTCGACGACAGCGAAGTCGTCGCGTTCACCCCGCGCTGGGGGGAACGCACGCCGCCCGGTGGGCCGGGCAGCACGGAAGCGGTACTGACGGCGGACGGGCGGGTGAGCGAAGTGCGCAGCCCCGCGGGGGGAGCCATACCCCGTGACGGCTCCACGCTGGCGGGAGTGGGAGCGGGCGCCGACTGGCTGCGGGCACACGTCGGCACCGGAGAGCGGATCGCCGGGCGGACGGCGGTGACGGACCGGACGGGGCGCGACATCCTCGCGCCCGGCGTGTCCGTGATGGGCGCCGGCCCCGCCCTGCTGCGTGGCGGAGCGGTCCGGATCAACGCCGCCGCCAACGGAGTGAGCGCGGCCTCCGCCGACGCGCGACACCCTCGTACGGTCGCCGGGGTGAAGGCCGACGGGACCCTGCTCCTTGTGGTGTTCGACGGACGCAGCGCCCGGAGCGCTGGTGTCACGCTGCGTGAAGCGGCGGAGATCCTGCGGGAACTCGGGGCGGTGGAGGGGCTGAACCTCGACGGCGGCGGCTCCAGCACGATGGTGGTCGGCGGCGAGGTGGTCAACCGCCCCTCCGAGTCGGGCGCGCCCGGCGGGCGGCGGCAGCGGAAGGTCGCCGACGCGATCGCCGTCATCCCCCGGAGCTGAGCCGACCGGCCGGAAGCGGCCGCGATGAGGCCGGGAGACGCGCAGTCGGCCGGGGGGAAGACGGGAGCGGGTCGAAGGCGAGCGGCCGGGGAGACGCGAGCGGGGCCAAGGCGGGCGGGCGGGGCCAAGGCGGGAGCGGGTCGAAGGCGAGCGGCCGGGGAAGATGGGGGCGCGGTCAAGGCGAGCGGCCGGGGAGACGTGAGCGGGCCGCACCGGATCTCTCCCGTGCGGCCCGCCCTGCCCGTTCCCCAGGTGTTACGCCGGGACGCTCGCCACGCCCGGTGCCAGGAACTTCTCGCCGTTCACCCGCTCCGAGACGCCCGCCCGGTCCAGGTACGGCGTGATGCCGCCCAGGTGGAAGGGCCAGCCCGCGCCGGTGATCAGGCAGAGGTCGATGTCCTGGGCCTCGGCGACGACGCCCTCGTCCAGCATCAGGCCGATCTCCTGCGCCACCGCGTCCAGGACGCGGTCACGGGTCTGCTCCTCGGACAGGACGACATCGCCCTGCTTCAGGAGGGCGGCGACCTCCGGGTCCAGCTCCGGCTTTCCGGAGTCGTACACGTAGAAGCCCCGCTTGCCCGCCTTGACCACGGCGGCCAGGTTCCCGGAGACCGTGAAGCGCTCCGGGAAGGCGCGGTTCAGGGTCTCGGAGACATGCAGGCCGATGGCCGGGCCGACCAGCTCCAGGAGCACCAGCGGGGACATCGGCAGGCCGAGCGGCTCGACGGCCTTCTCGGCGACCTCGACCGGGGTGCCCTCGTCGATGACGTTCTGGATCTCGCCCATGAAGCGGGTGAGGATGCGGTTGACGACGAACGCCGGGGCGTCCTTCACCAGGACCGCGGTCTTCTTCAGCTTGCGGGCCACACCGAACGCCGTGGCCAGCGCCGCGTCGTCGGTCCGCTCACCGCGGACGATCTCCAGCAGCGGCAGGATCGCGACCGGGTTGAAGAAGTGGAAGCCGACGACCCGCTCGGGGTGCTTCAGCTTCGACGCCATCTCCGTCACCGACAGCGAGGAGGTGTTGGTGGCGAGGATCGCGTGCGCCGGGGCGACCGCCTCGACCTCCGCGAACACCTGCTGCTTGACACCGATCTCCTCGAAGACGGCCTCGATGATGAAGTCGGCGTCGGAGAAGCCCTCGGCCTTGTCCAGCACGCCGGAGACCAGGCCCTTGTAGCGGTTGGCCTTGTCCTGGTTGATACGGCCCTTGCCGAGCAGCTTGTCGATCTCGGCGTGGACATAGCCCACACCCTTGTCGACGCGCGCCTGGTCGATGTCCGTGAGGACGACCGGGACCTCCAGGCGGCGCAGGAACAGCAGGGCGAGCTGCGAGGCCATCAGACCCGCGCCCACGACGCCGACCTTGGTGACCGGGCGGGCCAGCGACTTGTCCGGAGCACCGGCCGGGCGCTTGGCGCGCTTCTGGACCAGGTTGAAGGCGTAGATCCCGGAGCGCAGCTCGCCGCCCATGATCAGGTCCGCGAGGGCCTGGTCCTCGGCGTCGAAACCGGCGCTCAGGTCGCCGTCCTTGGCTGCGGCGATGATCTCCAGCGCGCGGTACGCGGCCGGGGCGGCGCCGTGCACCTTGGAGTCGGCGATCGCCTTGCCACGGGCCACGGCCTGGTCCCAGGCGTCCCCCCGGTCGACGTCGGGGCGCTCCACCGTGACCGTGCCGTTGAGCACGTCGGCGGTCCAGATCAGCGACTGCTCCAGGAAGTCCGCACCCTCGAAGAGCGCGTCGGCGATCCCGAGCTCGAAGACCTGCTTGCCCTTGAGCTGACGGTTCTGGTTCAGCGAGTTCTCGATGATCACCGAGACCGCGCGGTCGGCGCCGATCAGGTTCGGCAGCAGCGCGCAGCCGCCCCAGCCGGGCACCAGACCGAGGAAGACCTCGGGCAGCGAGAAGGCCGGGAGCGCCTGGGAGACCGTGCGGTACGAGCAGTGCAGACCGACCTCGACACCGCCGCCCATCGCCGCGCCGTTGTAGTACGCGAACGTCGGGACCGCGAGGGAGGAGAGCCGGCGGAAGACGTCGTGACCGCCCTTGCCGATGGCCAGCGCGTCCTCGTGACGGCCCAGCAGCTCGACCCCCTTGAGGTCGGCGCCGACGGCGAAGATGAACGGCTTGCCGGTGATGCCGATACCGGTGATCGCGCCCTCGGCGGCCTCCTTCTCGACCTGGTCGACGGCAGCGTCCAGATTCGCCAGCGACTGCGGTCCGAAGGTGGTCGGCTTGGTGTGGTCCAGGCCGTTGTCCAGCGTGATCAGCGCGAACCTGCCCGCCCCGGCGGGGAGGTCGAGGTGGCGTACGTGCGCCTGCGTGACGACTTCACCGGGGAACAGCTCGGCCGCACCCTTCAGAAGCTCGGTGGTGGAGCTCACTTGCTGCCTCCGGCTGCGTTCTCGAAGTGGGGGTTCTCCCAGACGACCGTGGCGCCCATGCCGAAGCCGACGCACATGGTGGTCAGGCCGTAGCGGACCTCCGGCTGCTCCTCGAACTGGCGGGCCAGCTGCGTCATCAGACGCACACCCGAGGAGGCGAGCGGGTGACCGTAGGCGATGGCGCCGCCGTACTGGTTGACGCGCGCGTCGTCGTCGGCGATGCCGTAGTGCTCCAGGAAGGCGAGCACCTGCACGGCGAACGCCTCGTTGATCTCGAACAGGCCGATGTCGTCGATCGACAGACCGGCCTTGGCCAGCGCCTTCTCGGTCGCCGGGATCGGGCCGTAGCCCATGACCTCCGGCTCGACGCCCACGAAGGCGTACGACACCAGGCGCATCTTTACCGGGAGGCCCAGCTCACGGGCGACGTCCTCGGCGGCGAGCAGCGAGGCGGTGGCGCCGTCGTTGAGCCCTGCGGCGTTACCGGCCGTCACGCGGCCATGGGCGCGGAACGGGGTCTTCAGACCGGCCAGGGACTCCATCGTGGTGCCCGGACGCATCGGCTCGTCGGCGGTGACCAGGCCCCAGCCCGTCTCGCCCGCCTCGGCGTTCGTGCGGCGCACGGAGACCGGCACCAGGTCCTGCTGGATCTTGCCGTTGGCGTACGCCTTGGCGGCCTTCTCCTGCGAGCGCACCGCGTACTCGTCGGCGCGCTGCTTGGTGATCGTGGGGTACCGGTCGTGCAGGTTCTCCGCGGTCATGCCCATGAACAGGGCGGACTCGTCGACCAGCTTCTCCGATACGAAGCGCGGGTTCGGGTCCACGCCCTCGCCCATCGGGTGGCGGCCCATGTGCTCGACACCACCGGCGACCACGACGTCGTACGCGCCGAAGGCGATGGAGCCGGCCGTCGAGGTGACGGCGGTCAGGGCGCCCGCGCACATGCGGTCGATCGAGTAGCCGGGGACGGACTGCGGCAGCCCGGCCAGGATTCCGGCGGTCCGGCCCAGCGTCAGGCCCTGGTCGCCGATCTGCGTGGTCGCGGCGATGGCGACCTCGTCGATCCTGGCGGGGTCCAGGTCCGGGTTGCGGCGCAGCAGCTCCCGGATGGCCTTCACGACGAGATCATCGGCGCGGGTCTCGTGGTAGATGCCCTTCGGGCCCGCTTTGCCGAACGGGGTGCGGACGCCGTCGACGAAGACGACGTCCCGGATGGTACGAGGCACGGTGGCTCTCCTCCAGGGTGCGGGGTGGCACTGCTGCGGGGCGCGCCCACAAGCGCGCCGCCTGCCCTCATGCTACTTGCGGGTAACCAGACTGCCCACCCCCCGGGGCCGGAGCGTCGAAGGTCACACCGGTCCGGCGCACGGCACACGGGCGCGGGAGCCCCGTCGGCGGAGAGCGGGAGCGCGTGCAACCTGGCGTGAATTCGCCCCTCGGTGATGAGCATTCCGGCCGCGGATCCGTGGTCCGCGCCCCCCTCAGGGCTGTCCCGCCCGGAGGCCGCCCTCCCGAGCCGGCCCTCGCACCCACCGAACACAGCACCCCCGGCCGGGGGCCGGGGGTGCTGTGGAGAAAGGTTCGGGCGAGGGGGTCAGACGCCGGCGTCCAGCGCCCGGAGCAGGATCGGGCCCACCTGCTCGATCTGCCAGTGCCGCGCTCCGTACCCGGCGAGCGCGTCCTCGACGGCGCCCGGGGTGTGGCTCTTGGGCGGCTCCCAGCACACCCGGCGCACGGTGTCCGGGGTGATCAGATTCTCCTGCGGCATGTGCAGCCGCTCCGCCAGCTCCGACACCGCGGCACGGGCGGCCGAGAGCCGGGCGGCGGCCTCCGGGTCCTTGTCCGCCCAGGAGCGCGGCGGCGGCGGCCCGGCCACCTGCTGGCCGGGCTGCGGCAGCTCGGGGTCCGGCAGGGCCTTGGCCCGGTCCACGGCCGCCTGCCACTGCTCCAGCTGCCGACGGCCCATGCGGTGGCCGAATCCGGGCAGTGCGGTCAGGGCCTGCACGGTGGCCGGCAGCGCCAGGGCCGCTTCGACGATCGCACCGTCGCCGAGCACCTTGCCGGGCGAGATGTCACGGCGCTGGGCGACCTGGTCGCGGGTGTTCCACAGCTCCCGTACGACCGCCATCTGTCGGCGGCGGCGGACCTTGTGCATGCCCGACGTGCGGCGCCAGGGGTCCTTGCGCGGGGGAGCGGGCGGCGCCGAGGCGATCGCGTCGAACTCCTCCCGGGCCCACTCCAGCTTGCCCTGGCGGTCCAGCTCCTCCTCCAGGGCGTCACGCAGGTCGATCAGCAGCTCGACGTCGAGGGCGGCGTAGCGCAGCCAGGGGTCGGGCAGTGGGCGGGTGGACCAGTCGACCGCGGAGTGGCCCTTCTCCAGCGCGAAACCCAGCACGCTCTCGACCATCGCGCCGAGGCCGACACGGGGGAAGCCCGCGAGCCGTCCGGCGAGCTCCGTGTCGAAGAGCCCGGTGGGGATCATGCCTATTTCCCGCAGACAGGGCAGGTCCTGGGTGGCGGCGTGCAGAATCCACTCGCTGTCGGTCAGGGCCTCGCCCAGGGCCGTCAGGTCCGGACAGCCGACCGGGTCGATCAGCGCACTGCCCGCGCCCGCCCGGCGCAGCTGGACGAGATAGGCGCGCTGGCCGTAGCGGTAGCCGGAGGCGCGCTCGGCATCGA
The DNA here is from genome assembly GCF_001905125.1 of Streptomyces sp. TSRI0281. Taxonomy (GTDB): domain Bacteria; phylum Actinomycetota; class Actinomycetes; order Streptomycetales; family Streptomycetaceae; genus Streptomyces. The sequence goes on from NZ_LWLE01000002.1 coordinate 81,752, forward strand.
CGGCCACGGGGCCGGTGCCCGCGGCGAAGGCCGCGACCACCTCGGCGAGGTCGTCGTCGGACGCCACCACCGGGGGGATGCCCTCGCGAGGTTCGAGCAAGGGGATCGGCGCCGGGGCGACGTCGTCCGGGGGGGCGCCCCCGGTGGTTCGCAGTGAAGTGTCTGCTGCGGTCTCTTGGGCGTCGGTCACCTGTCAAGGGTATCTGTGTATGCGCGGCGCCCGTCGACGGAACCTTCCGTCGACGGGCGCCGATGCACGTATTCCAGCCGAGGGCGCATCTGTGCACGTCCCGGCGGGCGAGGGGTCAGTGGATGATGCCCGTTCGCAGGGCGACGGCGACCATTCCTGCGCGGTCTCCGGTGCCGAGCTTGCGGGCGATGCGGGCGAGGTGGGATTTGACGGTGAGGGCGGAGAGGCCCATCGAGACGCCGATGGCCTTGTTGGACTGGCCTTCGGCGACCAGGCGGAGCACCTCCACCTCGCGGCCGGACAGTTCGCGGTAGCCGCCCGGGTGGCTCGGGGAGCCGGGGGGCCGGCGGTGCATACGGGCGGCATTGGCGCCGATCGGGGCGACGCCGGGGCGGGTGGGGTGGCCGATGTTGGTGCGCGTACCGGTGACGACGTAGCCCTTCACGCCGCCCGCGAGGGCGTTGCGAACGGCGCCGATGTCATCGGCCGCGGAGAGGGCGAGACCGTTGGGCCAGCCTGCGGCCCGGGTCTCGGAGAGCAGGGTCAGCCCGGAACCGTCGGGCAGGTGGACGTCGGCAACGCAGATGTCGCGCGGGTTGCCGACGCGGGGGCGTGCCTCCGCGATGGACGACGCCTCGATGACGTCACGTACTCCGAGTGCCCACAGATGGCGGGTGACGGTGGAACGGACGCGCGGGTCGGCCACGACGACCATGGCCGTCGGCTTGTTCGGGCGGTAGGCGACCAGGCTTGCGGGCTGCTCGAGGAGAACGGACACCAGGCCTCCTGGGGAGTGGCGGGACGGGCCGGCTCGGGGATGAAGCCGGGGCGAACCGTGCTTGAAGGGTCATTGACCTCTTCGGCAGCAGACCCGTCCTCCTTTAGAGGAAGATCACGATTTGGTGAGTAACAATTCGGGCAAATAGGACATGCGATCGATTGTACGAAAAGAGAGTCGGTAAATGAACGAACTCATGTGACAGAGCGTCACGGAATCTGGGGTCCGCGGCGCTGCGGCAGCGTCACCACCGCCGCGTCCGCCGTGCCCGAGGGCGGCAGGCCCGCGATCTGACAGAGCAGATCGCCCCACGCCATCAGGTGTGCCCCCGCGTCCGGGACTCCGCCCCGGCCTTCGCGCGGCGTCCACGACGCCCTGATCTCGATCTGCGTCGCGGGACGGCGCGTGGCCAGCGCACCGAAGTAGTGCGATCCGGCGCGCGTCACGGTTCCGCCCGCCTCGCCGTACGACAGCCCGCGCGCCTCCAGCGCACCCGTCAGCCAGGACCAGCACACCTCGGGCAGCAGCGGATCGGCCGCCATCTCCGGCTCCAGCTCCGCCCGCACGAGCGTCACCAGCCGGAACGTGCCCTGCCAGGCGTCGTGCCCCGACGGATCGTGCAGCAGCACCAGACGGCCGTCGGCGAGATCGTCCTCGCCGTCGACGACCGCCGCCTCCAGCGCGTACGCGTGCGGGGCCAGCCGCTGGGGCGGCCGGGTCGGCTCCACCTCCAGCTCTGGGCGGAGCCGCGCGGAGCGCAGTGCGTCGACGGCCGACAGGAACGCGGGCGGGACGGAACTACCGTCCGCACTGTCCTTGCTGTCAGCGCCATCGGATTGATCGGAGAACTGTCCCTGAGCCGGAGCCATGCCGGGAAGAGTAGGCGGAACCGGAGCCCGGCGCAGGGAGGGACACCCGTGCGGGGCCGGGCTCCTTCCGCGTGCGTGCGAAGATTCTGTGTGTGAGCGCCAACGACCGCCCTTCGGGCCAGCAGACGAAGACCTCCGCCACCCATGAGTCGGCCTTCCTCAAGGCGTGCCGGCGCGAGCCCGTGCCGCACACGCCGGTCTGGTTCATGCGTCAGGCGGGCCGCTCGCTGCCCGAGTACCTGAAGGTCCGTGAGGGCATCGCGATGCTCGACTCCTGCATGATGCCGGAGCTGGTCACCGAGATCACGCTGCAGCCCGTGCGCCGCCACAAGGTCGACGCCGCGATCTACTTCAGCGACATCGTCGTCCCGCTCAAGGCCATCGGCATCGACCTCGACATCAAGCCCGGCGTCGGCCCGGTCATCGCCGAGCCGATCCGCACCCGCGCCGACCTCGCCCGGCTGCGCGACCTCACCCCCGAGGACGTCCCGTACGTCACCGAGGCCATCGGGATGCTCACCGCCGAGCTCGGTGCCACCCCGCTCATCGGCTTCGCCGGGGCGCCGTTCACGCTCGCCAGCTATCTGGTCGAGGGCGGCCCGTCCCGCAACCACGAGCGCACCAAGGCCATGATGTACGGCGACCCGCAGCTCTGGGCCGATCTGCTCGACCGGCTCGCGGAGATCACCGGCGCCTTCCTGGAGGTCCAGATCCGGGCGGGTGCCTCGGCGGTCCAGCTCTTCGACTCCTGGGTGGGCGCCCTGGCCCCCGCCGACTACCGCCGCTCGGTGCTGCCCGCCTCGGCGAAGGTCTTCGACGCGATCGCCCCGCACGGCGTCCCGCGCATCCACTTCGGCGTCGGCACCGGCGAACTGCTCGGCCTGATGGGCGAGGCGGGCGCGGATGTCGTCGGCGTCGACTGGCGGGTCCCGCTGGACGAGGCCGCACGCCGCGTCGGTCCGGGCAAGGCGCTCCAGGGCAACCTCGACCCGGCGGTGCTGTTCGCGCCGACCCCCGCGGTGGAGGAGAAGACCCGCGAGGTGCTCGACGCGGCCGCGGGCCTGGAGGGCCACATCTTCAACCTGGGCCACGGTGTGATGCCGTCGATGGACCCGGACGCGCTGACCCGGCTCGTGGAGTACGTCCACACGCAGACCGCCCGGTAGGACCTTCCCCGGCGCCCCGGGGCCCTCGGGAAGGCCCCTGGGCGCCCCTTCGTCGCGCGGGCGGGGCCCGGCGGACGGTGTAAGCGCGGCACGCCGAGCCCGCCCGTCCCGCGTCCCTCAGGCGGTCCCCGCCGCACGCACCGCCGCGCTCGCCTTGCGGGCGGCCACCAGGATCGGGTCCCAGACCGGGGAGAACGGCGGGGCGTACCCCAGGTCGAGCGCCGTCATCTGATCGACCGTCATTCCGGCCGTCAGCGCCACCGCCGCGATGTCCACGCGCTTGGCCGCCCCGTCCCGGCCCACGATCTGCACGCCGAGCAGCCGGCCCGTGCGGTACTCCGCGAGCATCTTCACCGTCATCGGCCTCGCCCCCGGGTAGTAGCCCGCCCGGCCCGTCGACTCGATCGTCGCCGTGACGTACCGCAGGCCCACCGCCTTCGCGTCCTTCTCGCGCAGCCCGGTCCTGGCGATCTCCAGATCGCAGACCTTGCTCACCGCCGTACCGACCACGCCCGGGAACGTCCCGTAGCCGCCGCCGACGTTGGACCCGATGATCTGACCGTGCTTGTTGGCATGGGTGCCCAGCGCGATATGACGGGTGCGGCCCGCCACCAGGTCCAGGACCTCCACACAGTCGCCGCCCGCCCAGATGCTGTCGTGACCCACGACCCGCATCGACAGGTCCGTCAGCAGACCGCCGTGCGGGCCGAGCGGCAGGCCCGCGGCCCCGGCCAGCGCGGTTTCCGGCGCGACACCGATGCCGAGCACCACCACATCCGCCGGGTAGGTCTCCGCGTCCGTCGCCACCGCGCTCACCCGGCCGTCCGGACCCGTGAGGATCTTGGTGACCGCCGCCCCGTTGACCGTCGTGATGCCCAGACCGTCCATCGCGTCATGGACGAGCGCGCCCATGTCCGGGTCGAGCGTCGCCATCGGCTGCTCGCCCCGGTTGAGCACCGTGACCTCGAAGCCGCGGTTCAGCATCGCCTCCGCCATCTCGACGCCGATGTACCCCGCGCCCACGACGACCGCGCGCCGTCCGGTGGCCCGGTCCAGGGAGTCCAGGAGTGCCTGGCCGTCGTCCAGGGTCTGCACCCCGTGGACTCCGGCCGCGTCCATGCCGGGCAGCGCCGGGCGCACCGGCCGGGCCCCGGTGGCGATCACCAGCTTGTCGAAGCCCGTCCAGTACGTCTCGCCGCTCTCCAGGTCCCGCGCCCGCACCCGCTCGCGGGCGATGTCGATCTCCGTCACCTCGGTGCGCATCCGCAGATCGATGGCGCGTTCCCGGTGTTCCTCGGGGGTGCGCGCGATCAGGTCGTCGCGCTGCTCCACGTCGCCGCCGACCCAGTACGGGATGCCGCAGGCGGAGTACGAGGTGAAGTGGCCGCGCTCGAAGGCGACGATGCTCAGTTCGTCCGGCCCCTTGAGCCTGCGGGCCTGCGACGCGGCGGACATGCCCGCCGCGTCGCCGCCGATGACCACTAGTCGCGTCGCTGTCATGCCGGGTCCCTTCACCGTTTCCGGGGGCCCACGCTACGGCGCTCAGGGGGTCGGCGCGGTCTCCGTGTCCGGTACCGGGGCCGGTGCGGGCTCCGCCCGGTCCACGGCCGCGGCGCGGCGGGCCCGGCGGCCGTGCAGCCGGCGCCAGACCACTGCCAGTACCGCGACGACGGCCAGGAACGGGGCCGCCGCGCCGAGCGCCATCGCGATCCACCGGAGGGTCGTCACGAACGCGTCCCAGCCGCCGCCCAGCGCGTCCAGGAACCCCGGCCCGTCGTCCTTCGCCTCCTCGGCCGCCCCCTCCGGCTCGGTGAGGTCCAGGGTGATCGTCGCCAGCGAGGTGCGGTCCTTCAGGCTCGCCTGCTGGGCGAGCAGCGACTCCAACGACGCCTGACGGCTGCTCAGTTCGCCTTCGAGCGTGACCACGTCGCTGAGCTTCTCGGCCTTGTCCATCAGCGCCCGGACCCGCGCCACGCTCGCCCGCTGGGTGGCGATCCGGCTCTCCACGTCGACCACCTCGTCGGTGACGTCCTTCGCGTTCGACGAGCGGGACAGCAGCTTCCCGGACCCCGCGAGCTTCCGCAGCACCGCCTGGTACCGGTCCTGCGGGACGCGCAGCACGAGGTGCGAGACCTCATGGGTGTCGTCGACCCGCTCGGTGCTCTCGTTCGCCACCAGGCCGCCGCTGCCCTCCGTGGTGCCGCGGGCCGCCGCGACGGCCTTCGGGACGCTCTTCACCTCGACGGACAGGGTGGCCGTGCGGATGACATGGGTGGCGGCGGCCCCCGCCTTCGGTGCCGCGGAGGCCCTCCCGGCGGGCTTCGCGCCGTCCGCGGACTTCGCGCCGTCCGCCGCCGGACCGGCTCCGGCCTGTTCCCCGCCCCCCGCCCTGTCGTCCGCGTCCGGCGCCTGCAGTCCCGCCGCGCTGGTGTCGGAGGAGCTTTCGTCGCTCGCGGAGCCGCAGCCGCCGACGGCGAGCAGGGCGACGAGCGCCCCGGTGGCGAGGACCGCGCGGGAACGGCGCGTGCCCGGACGAGAGGTGTTTCTTGCGGTTTTCATAACGGGTCCCCCCAGGACGATGGTTGATGGTGCCGGTTCGACGTACGGACCCCCTGCGCGGGTTGCCGGTCAGCGGTTTCGAAGTGGTCACGGTCATGACTCGGTACGGGTTTGAGAGAGTGGACCCATGCAGCGTTCTCATCAGCGCGTGAACACGCGTACGGGCCATGTCGTCGTCATCGGCGGTGGCATCGCCGGTCTGGCCGCCGCTCACCGGCTGGTCCTGGCCGGACTGCGGGTCACGCTCCTGGAGGCGACGGAGCGGCTCGGCGGCAAACTCATGACCGGGGAGATCGCGGGCACCCGCGTCGATCTCGGCGCGGAGTCGATGCTCGCGCGGCGCCCCGAGGCGGTCGGCCTGGCCCGTGCCGTCGGCCTCGGTGACCGCCTCCAGCCGCCCGCCACCGCCACCGCCTCGGTATGGACGCGGGGCGCCCTGCGGCCGATGCCCAAGGGCCATGTCATGGGCGTGCCGGGCGATCCGGCGGCGCTCAGCGGGGTGCTCTCCCCGGAGGGCCTCGCCAGGATCGCCCAGGAGCGCGACCTCACCCCGACCGCCGTCGGCGACGATGTCGCGGTCGGCAGCTATGTCGCCGACCGGCTCGGCCGCGAGGTCGTGGACCGGCTCGTGGAACCGCTGCTCGGCGGGGTGTACGCGGGTGACGCCTACCGGATCTCGATGCGGGCCGCCGTACCGCAGCTCTTCGAGGTGGTGAAGGAGGGCGGCTCCCTGCTCGACGGGGTGCGGCGCATCCAGGAGCGGGCCGCCGCCCGGCAGCAGACCGGACCCGTCTTCCAGGGCATCGACGGCGGCGTCGGTACCCTGCCGGATGCCGTCGCCGCCGCCGTACGGGCCGAGGGCGGCGAGATCCTCACCGCGACCCCGGTCCTCGGGCTCACCCGTGGCGACGAGGGCTGGAACGTCCGCACCGACACCCGGGTGATCACCGCCGACGGCATCGTCCTGGCCACCCCCGCCTGGTCCGCCTCCACGCTGCTGGCCGCCGAGTCCCCGGCCGCCTCCGCCGAACTGGCCGGAGTCGAGTACGCGTCGATGGCCCTGGTCACCCTGGCGTTCCGGCGCTGCGACATCGGGGAGGCCGGTGCGCTGCACGGGCGCTCGGGCTTCCTCGTCCCGCCGGTCGACGGCCGCACGATCAAGGCGTCCACCTTCTCCAGCAACAAGTGGCAGTGGGTGGCCGACGCGGCGCCCGGCCTCTTCGTCCTGCGTACCTCCGTCGGCCGTTACGGCGAGGAGGACCATCTGCACCGCGAGGACGACGAACTGATCGATGTCTCGCTGCGCGACCTCGCCGAGGCGACCGGACTGGCCGCGAAGCCCCTCGACACCCAGGTCACCCGGTGGATCGGCGGCCTTCCGCAGTACCCGGTCGGCCACCTCGACCGGGTCGCCCGCATCCGCGACGAGGTCGCGAAGCTGCCGGGGCTGCGGGTCTGCGGGGCGGTGTACGACGGAGTCGGCATCCCCGCCTGCGTCGCGAGCGCGCACCGGGCCGCGGACGAGCTCGCCCACGACCTGACGGGAGAAGGCGCGGGAGAGGGCACAGCGGCGGTCACGGGAACGGTCACCGATGGGAGCGCGGGAGAGGACGCCGGGGGCGATCACGGGAGAGATCATCGCCACGTCGACCCTGGTTCGGGGCACTCGGAGCGAGGCGGGACAATAGCCGTATGAGTGCTCCTGAGACTGCGACATCAAGCAAGGGTCCGAACGCCGGCAAGAAGGCCAAGGACCTCAACGAGGTCATCCGCTACACGCTGTGGTCCGTCTTCAAGCTGCGCGATGTGCTGCCCCTGGACCGCGCGGGCTACGCCGACGAGGTCCAGGAGCTGTTCGACCAGCTCCAGGCCAAGGACATCACCGTGCGGGGCACGTACGACGTGTCCGGTCTGCGGGCCGACGCCGACCTCATGATCTGGTGGCACGCCGAGACCGCCGATGAGCTCCAGGAGGCGTACAACCTCTTCCGGCGCACCAAGCTGGGCCGCGCGGTGGAGCCGGTCTGGTCGAACATGGCGCTGCACCGCCCCGCCGAGTTCAACAAGTCGCACGTTCCGGCGTTCCTGGCCGACGAGACGCCGCGCAACTACATCAGCGTCTATCCTTTCGTGCGCTCCTACGACTGGTACCTGCTGCCGGACGAGGACCGTCGTCGGATGCTCGCGGACCACGGCAAGATGGCCCGCGGCTACCCCGACGTCCGCGCCAACACCGTCGCCTCCTTCTCGCTCGGCGACTACGAGTGGGTCCTCGCATTCGAGGCCGACGAGCTGTACCGCATCGTGGACCTGATGCGTCACCTGCGGGCCTCCGAGGCGCGGCTGCACGTCCGCGAAGAGGTGCCGTTCTACACGGGGCGCAGGAAGTCCATCGCAGACCTGGTGGCCGGGCTCGCATAGCCAGCGTTTCCCGACCACCCCAACCCGGAAGATCAGACGACGGGCACCGGCACCGCGTGTGCCGCCCGCCGTTCCAGCGACACCGGGTTCGGCTCCGGGAACGCCGCAGGCCGCCTGCCTGCGGCGTTCCCGGGACCGGCGAGGTGGCCGGACAACCGCCGCCGAACAACCACCGTCGAACAGCAGCCGCCGAACAACCACCGTCGAACAGCAGCCGCTGAACAGCAGCCGTCACGGGAGTGCCCACCTCCTCCCGCCCACGGCTCAGGCGTTCATCGGGCGGCCCGTCAGAGCCGCCCGCAGTGCCGGGTCCCGCACGGCGCGGACGCCGCGTACCGCCACCGCGGCCAGCAGTTCGCGGTCCGCGCCCCGCGCCGGGGCGGGCAGCGAGTCCAGCCACCGCTGCCCGGTGGGGGAGGCCCACGGGCTGTACGGGTGGTTCTCGATCCTGGCGATGGCAAGACAGCCCAGGGTCAGTACGAGCGGCAGCCCGAACCAGGCCGGCATCGGACCGCCGTACCCCGGCTCCCGGCCCGGGATCAGTACGGCGGCGGCGCCCATCACCACCACGAGCACGGCCGAACCGCGTACGGCCCGCACCGCCGACACGATGCCCGTGCGGGTTCCGGGCGGCACGGCCAGCCCCGCGGCGACCAGCCGGTCGGCCAGCGTGCGTACGGCGTCGGCGGCGGCCGCCGCGGCCCGTACCGGCGCTATCCGGGACTGCCCCTCCGGGCCGATGGCACGGATCACGGTCCGCTCGACCTCGTCCACGCCCTCGGGATCGACGACGGTCGCCCAGCCGGTGTGGGCGAGCAGCAGCCGCCGCCGCAGATGCAGGGAGACCAGCGCCAGATCGGCGACCCGGTGCGGGCCGCCGGCCAGGAAAGCCGTCTCGTACAGGTTCAGTTCATGACGTGCGGGTTCCCGCGCGACGTCGGCCAAAGGATGCGCGGCCTCGGCGGAGGCGAGGCAGAGCCGGACACAGGAGATCGCCGCTGCGCCCCACGCGACCAGCAGAAACATGACCCAGAGCATGCCGGATTTCTATGCGAGGCAGGCGGCCGGGCGCCATGCCCTGTTCAGTATGCGGACGGGTGCCTGTCCGACGGCCTGTCCGACGGGCGGTCAGGAGCTGCTGCCGCAGCTGGAGCCGCCCGAGCTGCCGCCACAACTCGATCCGCCGCTGCTGCCGCCGCAGCTGGACCCGGAACTGCAACTGGACCCGGACCCCGAACTGCAACTGGACCCGGAACCGGAACTGCAGCTCGTACCCGAACTGCAGCCCCCGCCACCGCCGCTGTGCCCGCCGCCCCCGGTCGAGCCCCCGCAGCTCGCACCGCTGGGGCTCGCACCGGCACACCACACCGTCGCGGCGAGGACGTCCGACGTACCGGAGGAGTGGGAGGGGGCACCGGCACCGGAAGCCGTACGGAACGACGCCGACCGCCGGTTCCCGGTACGGAACCGTGCCGCAGCCATCAACTGCCCCTGGAGCACGGGATCGGGCAGCGCGCCCAGTCCCATCGTGGCCACCAGATGGGCCGGGCCCATCGCATAGGCGTGGGCGGACCGGTAGCCGTGCATGGCCCGTAGCCCCTCCTTCGTGATCCGGTTACGGGCGGCCAACGTGACGGACAGGCCGATCAGGCCGCCGATCAGGATCGCGGGCAGCATCGTGACGATGAACGGGACCGGATAGTCCGCGTAGCCCTCGTGCATCGCGTACTGGACGAACGTCAGCATCAGGGAGACCGGAAGGGCCACGAGGCAGCTCAGCCCCTGGATCAGCCCCCAGCGGCGGCGCGGCAGGCTCTCCCCGGGGGAGACCAGCAGCCCACGGGCGGCGAGTCCGTCCCCGACCTCCTGCACCGCCGGATGCCGCATCACCGCGTCCCGCAGTGTGTGCAGCGCCCCGCTCGGTGCGTCGGCCAGCGACGAGAGCACGGCCCGCTCGACCGGGTCACGGGCCTCCGGCCGCTGGACGGCGACGATGCCGGGGCCGCCGATGATCAGACGTCCGTCGGAGTACAGGGCGGTCAGCGCGGTGTCCACCACCCTGGCCGGGCCGCCGTTCAGGAAGGCCGCCTCGTACAGGTCGTGAACGAAGACGTCCGAGTCCGTGGGCCGTCTCCGGCCGCGGTCACGCCCTGTCCTCGTCAGCAGCAGCACCGAGGAGACGGCCACCGCGAGGGACAGCAGCAGAGCCAATACGTTCATGACGGATCACTTCCCCACGAGGACGGCACGGGCCGCCCGGACCAGACGGGTGGTACGACGCGGCGGGCGGGGGGCCGCCCGGTCCTGCCACCAATGGGTCAGCCGCCGCCTGGCCGCCGCGTCCGCCGGCCGGCCCGCGATCAGCAGCTGCTCCGCGAAGTCGAGCGCGTCACGCCGGTATCCGGCGGACATGGGCCGGGTCATGGCGTACGCGAGGTAGGCGTCCCGGTAGTCGTCGCCGAGGATCTCCGGCAGCTCCGGCGCGACCTTGGCGACCACCCCCGCCCGCTTGGCGGCCAGCGCCCGGCTCTGCACGCCCAGGCGCCGTTGGTCGAAGCCCTCGGGTGCGGGAGTGCCCGCGACGAGCGCCGAGAGCAGCGCGGTCTGGGCGAGGGCGGCGCGTTCCCGGACCGCCGGGGCGCAGCCGGTGCGCACCGGCCCAGAGGCCGACGCGGCGTCCGGGTCCTTCGGGGCAGCCGGTCCGTCCACGGCCGTCGCCGTCCTCGGCGCCACCGTCCTCGGCGCCACCGTGTACGGCGCGTCCGCTGCCTTCGGAGCAGCTGTGTCCCTCGGGGACGCCGCCCTCGGAGTCGCCGTGCCTGTCGCGGCTGCCGCCTTCAGGGTGGCGCGGATCATGGTCAGTTCGTCCGCCAGCTCCGTCGCGGGCGGGAAGTCGTCGTCACGCTCCAGCAGCACACCGGGCGGGTCGACCCGTGAGCGCAGCTCGGTCAGCACGTCCAGGACGGGCCGTGTCACGGGGTGGGCGTGCGTGTCGTGCCAGACGCCGTCCTTCTCGATGCCGCCCGCCACATGGACGTACGCGATGGCCTCCACCGGCAGTTCGTCGAGCGCCTTCGCGGGGTCCTCGCCGCGGTTGACGTGGTTGGTGTGCAGATTGGCCACATCGATCAGCAGCCGTACCCCGGTGCGCTCGACCAGCTCCGCCAGGAACTGCCCCTCCGTCAGTTCCTCGCCCGGCCAGGAGATGAGCGCCGCGATGTTCTCCAGGGCCAGCGGCACGGGCAGCGAGTCCTGGGCGATCCGCACGTTCTCGCACAGCACCTCCAGCGCGTCCCAGGTCCGCGGCACCGGCAGCAGATGGCCCGCCTCCAGCCTCGGCGACGCGGTGAGCGGCCCCCCGGCCCGTACGAACGCGATGTGCTCCGTCACCAGCGGCGTACCGAGCAGTTCCGCCCGCGCGGCCAGGTCCGCGAGCCGCCCCGCGTCCGGGCGGTCGGCGCCGCCCAGGCCCAGGGAGACGCCGTGCGGCACGACGGTGACGCCACGCTCGCGGAGCCGTACCAGGGAGTCGGGCAGATGGTCGGCGCAGAGGTTCTCCGCCACCGCCTCGACCCAGTCGATGCCCGGCAGCGCCTCCACGGCGTCGGCGATCTCAGGCCGCCAGCCGATACCGATTCCCAGTCTCATGGTGTCCCCCTTGTCCATCCCGTGCAGGGGTAATGGCCCCGGCAGGCGGTGGTGAATCCGAACACAGGGACGTTCAGAGGTCGATTTGAGGTTCCCCGTCCCCGGGCTCCGGTGCGGCCTCTCCCGCACCGCCCGCCTCCCGCAGAGAGGGCCGGGAGGGCCGGGAGGGCCGGGAGAGCCGGAGGCCGGAGGGCCGGGAGGGACCGCCCCGGCGGATCAGCCGCGCAGCGCCGGGTGGTCGGCGACCACCGTGCAGGACCCCGGGGCGATCTCGGTGAACCCGGCGTCGCGCACCACCGGCAGTCCGCTCACGGTCAGCCGGCGCCAGCGCTCCGCGTCGGCGGTGGCCACGGCGAGCGGGAAACCGGCCTCGCGCCACGCCTTGCGCTCCGTGTCCGACAGTTCCCACCAGGCGAGCTGCGCCCCGTGCCCGGCCTGCGCCATGGTCTTGCCCGCCGACATGTCCAGCTCCGGGTTGAGCCACAGCACCGGACCCGTCGTGTCGGGTGCGGCCGGGGGCTCCGGGTCGTCCAGGTCCGTGCCCGAAACCTGGAGCTTGGCCAGCTCCTTGGGCCAGCCGTCCAGAGGCACCGGCGGGAACACCCGTACCTCGGCGCCCTCGCCCGTCACCGTGATCCCGGGCAGTGCGGACGCCTTGCGCCACTCCGCGCCGCGCGCCCGGCGCACCACCTTGCGGATCCGGGCGTCCTGCCAGTCCCGCATCTCCTGCGCCCACTCGCCCTCGCCCAGGGAGCGCTCGTCGGACAGGATCGTGAGCACCGCGCGGGCGGCCGTCCGCAGGGCGTCGGTACGGGCCGGCGGGTCCGTCTTCTCCAGATGCAGCACGAGCGGCAGCACGAACTGCGGTGCCTCGTCGCGGGAGGTCGGCTCGGTCCGGAACGGGCTGTCCGGGGCGGTCGTGGCGGGATCGGGCGCGGGGGTGTCGTTGCTGCTCACCGTCCCAGTCTGCCAGGCCCTCCCATGCCCGAATTCCGGCGGAGGAATCACGCTTCTTGGCGGAATGACATGCTCCGGGTGAGGATGCTGCGCATGAAGAGCGATCTCTTTTCCAGCGAGCACATGGCCCAGCAGGCCACCGCCCCCGGTATGACCCTGCAGAACGCCAAATCGATCAAGTACGCCGTCAACGGGGAGATGCACGCCCGCCAGGGATCGATGGTCGCCTACCGCGGCAACCTCCAGTTCGAGCGCAAGGGCCAGGGCCTGGGCGGCATGCTCAAGCGCGCGGTCACCGGCGAGGGGCTCCCGCTCATGGCGGTCCGCGGCCAGGGCGAGGCATGGTTCGCCCACGAGGCGGCCAACTGCTTCATCGTGGAGATGGAGCAGGGCGACGTCCTGACCATCAACGGCCGCAACGTCCTCTGTTTCGACGCCAGCCTGACGTACGAGATCAAGACCGTGAAGGGCGCCGGAATGACCGGCGGCGGCCTCTTCAACAGCGTCTTCAGCGGCTACGGCAAGCTGGGCCTGATGTGCGAGGGCCACCCCATAGTGATCCCCGTCACCGGGCAGCAGCCGGTGTACGTGGACACGGACGCGGTCGTGGGATGGAGCGAGCAGCTCTCCACCTCGCTGCACCGCTCGCAGAGCTTCGGCTCCATGGTGCGCGGCGGCTCCGGCGAGGCCGTGCAGCTGATGCTCCAGGGCGAAGGGTTCGTGATCGTACGGCCCAGCGAGCTCAAGCCCGAGAAGACGGCCAACTGAGACCGACCGGCACATGGGGAGCGGTCTGAACCTGAGGGGCGTCGGACGCCGTTACGGCCTCGGCGGACCGTGGGTGCTGCGCGGAGTCGATCTCGACCTGCCCGCGCGGAGACCGCACCACCGACATCCCCCTGCCGTCCGCCGCACTCGCGGGACTGCTCGCCGTCCTCTGCTGCGCCCTGCTGGGAGCGGCTGTCGGCGCGCTCTGCACCCGGCCGCTGCTGAACCGCCGGGGCTGGTCCGTCGCGGCCACCGTTCTCGGCGTCCTGCTCGCCCTGGTCACCAGCGGCTCACCGGCGAAGTACGCGGTCACCTCGCTGGTCTCCGGATCGCGTACCGGCTCGGTCTCCGTGCCCGGAGTGCCGCTGCTCGGGGCGGCGGTTCTCGCGGCGGCGGTGGCTCTCCTCGTCTGCCGGTCGGCCGCGCGGTGCGGGTGACGACGGGCGCGTGCCCCGCACATCCCCGGCGGGCGCGGGCGGCCCGTACGCTCGTACCCATGGACGATGCGTACTGCGAGACTCCCGCCCCGGCCTTGGTGCGGGCGCCCGGCCCGGCCGCCGTGGGCCCTCCGTATGCCGAGTGCGTGCTGTGCCGCGAGCCGACGGAGTACCCGGAGTCGACCCGCGGCACCACCCTGTGCCCGGTCTGCGAGTGGCAGGAAGCGGGCCGCACGGCCTGTTCCGGCTGACCGCTGCCCCATCCGGGCGCTCTTCTCGGGGCCCGCCTCCGTCCGGCCCCGCCCGGCCCCGTCCGCCTCCGTCCGGCCCCCCGGCCGGCCCCGTCCGGCTCCCGTGCGGGCTCAGTCGCGCATCAGCTCGGAGACCTTCACGAAGCGGTAGCCGCGCCTGAGCAGCTCCGGCACGACCTGCCGTACGGCCTCCTCGGTGACCGGTGCCGCGCTGCGCGTGCAGTGCATCACGACCAGCGACCCCGGCCGCACCCCGTCCAGCACCTGCTCGGCCACCGCGTCCGCGTCCGTGGCGAACGCGTCGCCGCTGATGACGTCCCACTGCACCGCCGTCACCTTCGCCGGTGCCAGGGCGCGCAGCGACGCGTCGTCGTAACAGCCGCCGGGGAAGCGGAAGTACGGCACCACATTGCGTGCCCCGGCCTTCCGGAACGCGGCGAAGGCCTGTTCCACATCGCCGAGCATCCCGTCCCGGTCCACCACCGGCAGGCCGTAGCAGGGCGAGGCGAAGGCATGGTGGCTGTACGAGTGGTTGGCGATCTCGAACAGCGCGTCCGTGCCGATGGACCGCGCCTGCTCCGGGTACTCCTCGGCCCAGCGCCCGGTCATGAAGACGGTCGAGGGGACCTTCAGCCGGCGCAGCAGCGCGATCAGCGGCGGGTTGTCGAACTGCTCGCCCGCCGCTGCCCGCGCTCCCTGATCGGCCGTCATGTCGGCGTCGAAGGTGAGTGCCACGACCTTGTCACCTCGACCGTGGGGCAGTCCCCGTTCGAAGACCGGTGTCCGGCCGGCCGGACCCGGCGCGAGAGTGGGCGGCTTCGAGGGAGACGGCGGGGGCGCGACCGAGGAGGCGTGCGAGGGGGCGTGCGAGGGGTTTGCCTCGGTACCGGAGTCAGTAGGGGCCCCGCAACCGGCGAGTACTACCCCTAGAAGGGTCAGAGCGGTCAAACGCGTAACTTTCCGTTCAAATAGGGTCACTGACGGAAAGTAACTGATGTGATGATCAGGAGATGTTCACGGCGCTCCGGATGCCTCGTTCGGCCGACCCCACCTGCACCGCCAGCTTCTCCAGGGGCGGGCGGCGGTCGACGGGATGCGTGTCCCGAGGCTGCGGTGAATCGTCCATGACATGCCCTCCGTGCTGGTCCCAGCGGTGGAGAGCATTGAGCCAGGCGTTGTTCGAGGGCGTGCGGCCGTTCGATTACACCGCTGTTACGGGGGTGGCGCGGGCGATCCGCACCACCCCCGGTGAGGGCTCAGCCGGTCAGCACCACGGCAGCCCGCTCGGTCCCCGGTCCGCTCAGCGCCAGGGTCCGGTGACCGCGAACGTCGTGCCCGGCGTGTAGCAGTTGACGAACATCGTCCCGCCGTCCGGGGAGAAGGTGACGCCCGCGAACTCGCCCCACTCCGGCTCCTCGGGCGTCCCGATGTTCTGCCGCCCGCGCGCCATGGCGTACACCTCGCCGCGGCGTGTCACCCCGAGGACGTGCTGGGCGCCGCCCCCGTCCTCACACACCATCAGCCCGCCGTCGGAGGCCAGGCAGATGTTGTCCGGGGACTCGCCGGGCAGTTGGATGTCGGTGTCGGGACCGAAGACGACGACCAGCGTGAGCCGGCGCTTCTTCGGCTCGTACCGCCACACCTGGCCGAAGTGGTCGGCCGCGGAGCCCTCCGAGTGGCGGGCGAAGCTGGAGACGAAGTAGACGCAGGAGCCGCCCCAGTAACAGCCCTCCAGCTTCTGGGCGTGGGTGATGCCCTTCGGCCCGAAGTCCTGGAGCCGGATCGGAGTCTCGGCGGCCAGCGGATCGGGTACGGGAACCCACTCGACCCGGTCGAAGCTCGCACCCGTCTCCTGGACGGCGGAGAGATCGGCCAGACCCGGCACCCGCATGGCCTCCAGCGCGCCACCGGCCCGCAGCGAGCCGGTGCCGCCCAGCGGCTTCTCGGGCAGGAAGCGGTAGAAGAGCCCGAACGGCTTGTCGAACGCGTCCTCCGTCTCGTAGACGACCCCGTTCCTCGGATCGATCGCGATGGCCTCGTGCTGGAAACGGCCCATCGCGGTCAGCGGAACGGCCCCGGTGCGGCGCGGATCTGCGCCGTCCACCTCGAAGATGAAGCCGTGGTCCTTGGTGTACCCGTTGGTCCCGGCCTTGTCCTCGGTCTCCTCGCAGGTCAGCCAGGTGTTCCAGGGGGTGGGGCCGCCCGCGCAGTTCACCGCCGTACCGGCGATGGCGACGCGCTCGCCGAGCACTCTGTTGCGGCCGTCCAGTTCCAGGGCCGTGCAGCCGCCCTTGCCCATGGGGTCGTAGGTGAGGCCCTCGACGGTCGGGACGCCGATCCTGCCGGTGACCCTGTTCTCGTGGTTGCGGACGAGATGGACGCGGCCGTGACGGCCCGCGAAAGCGGCCATACCGTCGTGGTTGCTGGGTACCCGGCCCTCGCCGGAGCGCAGCGGGTCGCCCTCCCGTGACAGCACCCGGTAGCGGAAGCCCTTCGGCAGATCGAGGAGGCCGTCCGGGTCCGTGACGAGGGGCCCGTAGCCGCTGTGTCCCCGTGCGGCGGCGGTCCCCGCGAAGAGTTCGGAGAAGGCCCCGGCGAAGGCGATCGAGGCGGCGGTCGCGCCGCTGCCGGCCAGGACCTGTCGTCGGGTGGCGATTCGTCGTGGTGCTGAGGTCATGAGGCAACTCCCTGTTGGCGGACAGGTGAAGTGACTCGCATGTGTGTACCACGCGTGATGGGGCACGGGAACCAGGCGTGCCATCGTGCCCCGTGGTGTCCCGGTGGCACGGGGCGATTCCGGTGGCCGGTGGCCCGGGAGGGATTCCCGGGACCTGTCGGCCCCGGGAGACCCCTCACCGGCCGCGCGGGGCGGCCACGACGGTGACGACCTTCGGGCCAAGAGGCCAGGGCGGCCGTCACGCCGGGGCCGCCCTGTGAGCGACCGTCAGGCCGAAGCCGCCGCGACGCAGCGACCGTCAGGCCAGCGAAGCCGTGAGGGTGATCGTCGTGCCCGTCAGCGCCTGGCTGACCGGGCAGTTCGCCTTGGCGTCCTCGGCGGCCTTCACGAAGCCCGCCTCGTCGAGACCGGGCACCTCGCCCTCGACCGTGAGGTGGATACCGGTGATGCCGGTACCGGGCTGGAAGGTGACCTCGGCCTTGGTGTTCAGCCGGGTCGGCGGGGTACCGGCCGTGGCGAGGCCGTTGGACAGCGCCATCGAGAAGCAGCTGGAGTGCGCGCCCGCGATGAGCTCCTCGGGGCTCGTCCTGCCGTTCGCCTTCTCCGCGCGCGACGGCCAGGAGACCTCGTACTCGCCGATGCCGGAGGAGTCGAAGGTGACGACGCCCTTGCCCTCGATCAGGTTGCCTTCCCAGACCGTGTGCGCCTGACGCGTGGTAGCCATGCTGGATCCCTTCAAACGGTGTGCGCGGTTGTACGGGACGTACGAGGCACGCCCTTGTACCTCTCGGGTGTACGCCCCCGAACCTACTGCGCCACCAGCCCCTTCGCGTCACGCGCCAGTGCTGTCAGCCGGGAGATTGCCCGGAAGTACTTCTTCCGGTACCCGCCGTTCAGCATCTCCTCGCTGAACAGCCGGTCGAACGGCCGGCCGGAGGCGAGCACCGGTACCTCCCGGTCGTACAGCCGGTCCGCGAGTACCACCAGGCGCAGCGCCGTCGACTGGTCGGGTACCGGCCGGACATCGGTGAGGCAGACCGCGCTGAGCCCGTCGGTCAGCGCGCCGTACCGGCTCGGATGGACCCGGGCCAGATGGTCGAGCAGTCCGGGGAAGTCGTCGAGGGCGGCGCCCGGCGTGGCGTACGCCGCCGCGGTGACCTGCTCGTCGGAGTAGGGCGGCGGGGCCTCGGGCAGCCCCCGGTGCCGGTAGTCCTCGCCGTCGATGCGCAGCGGGCGGAAGTGCGAGGACAGGCCCTGGATCTCGCGCAGGAAGTCGGCGGCCGCGAAACGGCCCTCGCCGAGCTTGCCCGGCAGCGTGTTGGAGGTCGCGGCCAGCGCCACCCCGGCCTCGACCAGCCTGCTGAGCAGCGAGGACACCAGCACCGTGTCGCCCGGGTCGTCCAGCTCGAACTCGTCGATGCACAGCAGCCGGTGCCCGCTGAGCGTCCGCACGGTCTGCTGGAAGCCCAGCGCGCCCACGAGGTTGGTCAGCTCCACGAACGTGCCGAACGCCTTCAGCGACGGGGCGGCGGGCGTGGCGTGCCAGAGCGAGGCCAGCAGATGGGTCTTGCCGACGCCGTAACCACCGTCGAGGTACACCCCGCGCGGCCCGGTCGGCGCCGCGGGCTTCCTGCTGAACCACTTGCGCCTCCCCGCCCCCGTGGCGTGCGCCCCGCCGAGCCCGGCGGCGAACCCGGCGAGCGCCGTGACCGCCTCGGTCTGGCTCGGCTGGTTCGGGTCGGGTACGTACGTATCGAAGCGCACCGAGTCGAAGCGCGGCGGTGGCACCATCTCCGCGACCAGACGGTCGGCGGGGACGTGCGGCTCGCGGGCGCACAGGGACAGCGGGGCCGTTTCAGCTATGGGGCTCTGCCCCGGAACGGCGGTGGAGGACGACACAACGGTCCACCTTAAGCGTCATGCCAGACTGCAGGGCATGCGAAGCCTGTTCCCTGTGACGGACCTGACAACCGGCGCGACGGCCCCGACGACCCGGGCGACGGGCCCGGCGGCCACCGGCGCGAACGCCGGGAGCGGCGATCACGACCGCGATCACGACCGCGATCACGACCGCGATCACGACCGTGCCCGCGACCGTGAGTGGACCCTCGACGAGCTGGCCGACGCCTACGCCTATCCCGAGCAGGACGGCCCCTGGCTGCGCGCCAACATGGTCTCCACGCTCGATGGGGCCGCCCAGCACGACGGCCGCTCGCAGGGCATCTCCTGCGCCTCGGACATGCGGATCTTCGGCACTCTGCGGGGGCTGGCCGATGTGGTGATCGCCGGTGCGGAAACGGTACGTCTGGAGGGGTACCGGCCCGCGCGGGCCAGGGACGCCTTCGCGTCGCGGCGGGCGGCCGCCGGGCAGGGCCCCGCGCCCGCGATCGCCGTGGTGAGCGGAAGCATGGACCTGGACTTCTCGCTGCCGCTCTTCACCGAGCCCCTGGTGCCGACCCTGGTGCTGACCGGTGCCGGGGCCCCGCCCGCCCGTATCGACGCGGCCCGGAAGGCGGGCGCCGAGGTGGTGATCGCGGGGGAGGGCGCCCGGGTGGACCCCGCCAGGGCCGTACGCGAACTGGCGGACCGCGGTCTGACCCGGCTGCTCACGGAGGGCGGGCCCCGGCTGCTCGGGCAGTTCGTGGCGGCGGGCGTACTGGACGAGATGTGTCTGACGCTCTCCCCGATGCTCACCGCGGGGGGCGCCCAGCGGATCGCGGGCGGCCCCTCGGTGGCGGTGCCGGAACGATTCGCCCTGGCGTCGCTCCTGGAAGAGGCCGGGTTCCTCTTCACTCGTTACCGTCGGATCTGACACATAGCGGAATTTGTCGTTCCGCTTTGCTTCGGGTGGGCACACTTACTCCAGCAGACCCCGTGGGAACGCGGGGAAGGATGGTTTCAGCAGCGACCGTCGACGGTCGATGAGACGAAGTGGAAGGGCGCCTGTCGTGTTCACAAGCGTTTTGATGATCGAGAAGCCCCTCACTCCCGAGGACGTGGACTTCGTCACCACCCTCCATGGGGAGGAACGGATCTCGTTCGTCGTCCTGATGCAGCCGCGCGGCGACCAGGCCGACGTACTGCTGCGCGCGATCGACGACGTGGCCATGGGGGAACTGAAGGACGCAACTCGCGAGGGCGAGGAACCGGAAGGCAGGAATGCCCGGGAGCCCGCCGAACTGGCTCTCGAATTCTCGCTCCGGGCCCTGCGCGAGGCCGGTTCGGAAGCGGTCGGACAGGTGATCGAGGACCATCCCCTGGACAAGCTGAAGTCCGTGGTGGACGACGCGAGGGCGGACGAGGTCATCGTGCTGACCGCCCCGCACTACGTGGAGGAGTTCTTCCACCGGGACTGGGCCTCCCGGGCCCGTCACAAGGTCGGCGTACCGGTGCTCAAGCTCTTCGCGCACAGCGAATAGGCTGGGGGGCCGTTACTCGCGCCGGGCCCGCACCGGGCCCGCGCCGAATTCGTACCGACCCTGGGAGACACGCGCATGGCACCCGGTATTCCTGCCGCCATGGAACGGCCGCACTTCATCGGCATCGGCGGCGCCGGAATGTCGGGCATCGCGAAGATCCTCGCCCAGCGCGGCGCGAAGGTCGCGGGCAGCGACGCCAAGGAGTCGCCCACCGCCGAGGCCCTGCGCGCGCTGGGGGCGACCGTCCACATCGGGCACGCCGCCACTCATCTGGCGGACGACGCGTCCTGCGTGGTCGTCTCCAGCGCCATCCGCGCCGACAACCCCGAGCTGGTCCGCGCCGCCGAGCTGTCCATCCCGGTGGTGCACCGGTCCGACGCGCTGGCCGCCCTGATGGAGGGCCTGCGCGCCATCGCGGTGGCGGGCACCCACGGCAAGACGACCACCACGTCGATGCTCGCCGTCGCCCTGTCCGAGCTGTCCCTCGACCCCTCGTACGCCATCGGCGGCGACCTGGAGGGCCCCGGCACCAACGCCACGCACGGCGAGGGGGACATCTTCGTCGCCGAGGCGGACGAGAGCGACCGCAGCTTCCAGAAGTACGACCCCGAGGTCGCGATCGTCCTCAACGTCGAGCTGGACCACCACGCGAACTACGCGTCGATGGACGAGATCTACGAGTCCTTCGAGACCTTCGTCGGCAAGGTCGTCCCGGGCGGCACCCTGGTGATCGCCGCCGACCAGGCCGGCGCGGTCGAGCTGACCCGGAAGGTGCGCGACCTCTCCTCGCTGAACGTCGTCACCTACGGCGAGTCCGAGGGCGCCGACGTCCGCGTCCACAAGGTCACCCCGCGCGGTCTGACCAGCGAGGTCACGGTCGTCCTGAACGGGAAGTACCTCACGTTCACCGTCTCCGTGCCCGGCCGCCACTACGCCCACAACGCGGTCGCCGCGCTCGCCGCCGGTGTCGCCCTCGGCATCCCGGCCCACAACCTCGCCTCGGCCATCGGCAAGTACACCGGGGTCAAGCGCCGCCTCCAGCTCAAGGGCGAGGTGGCGGGCGTCCAGGTCATCGACAGCTACGCGCACCACCCCACCGAGATGACCGCCGACCTGGAAGCCATGCGAGGCGCCGCCGTGGACGCCCGCCTCCTGGTCGTCTTCCAGCCCCACCTCTTCTCCCGCACCCAGGAGCTGGGTACCGAGATGGGGCAGGCCCTGGCACTGGCCGACGCGTCCGTGGTCCTGGACATCTACCCGGCCCGCGAGGACCCGATCCCCGGCATCACCAGCGCCCTGATCGTCGACGCGGCGAAGACGGCGGGCGCCGACGTGACCGCCGTCCACGACAAGACCACGATTCCCGAGGTCGTCGCGGGAATGGCGAAGCCCGGCGATCTCGTTCTCACCATGGGAGCGGGCGATGTCACCGACCTCGGCCCGCAGATCCTGGACCACCTGTCGAGCTGAGGAGCGGGACGTGTCGTACGACGTCGACAAGCCGGACGAGCAGTGGCGGGCGGAGCTCTCGCCCGCCGAGTACGCGGTGCTGCGCCAGGCCGGCACCGAGCCCGCTTTCGTGGGCGAGTACACCGACACCAAGACGGCGGGCGTCTACTCCTGCCGGGCCTGTGGGGCGGAGCTGTTCCGCTCCGACACCAAATTCGAGTCGCACTGCGGCTGGCCGTCCTTCTACGACCCGAAGGACACGGACGCGGTCGAGCTGATCCAGGACAGCAGCCACGGCATGGCCCGCACCGAGGTGCGCTGCGCCCGCTGCGGCTCGCACCTGGGCCATGTCTTCGAGGGAGAGGGCTACCCGACCCCCACGGACCAGCGCTACTGCATCAACTCGATCTCGCTGACACTGGCGCCGGACGAGAGCTGACGCCTTCCGACAGCCGAAACCGCCGGGGCCGGATCATTCCTCCTCGGCGGTTTCCGCCGTTTCGGAGCGCAGCAGCGGGTGAATGACACCCGGGAACACCCGCGCCCGGACGACCTCCTGCGCCGACCCGCCCTGGACCACCGTCTCGGCGACGCCCCACGGGCGGCCCGCCAGGCGCACGGTCAGGGTGTACGAGGACGAGCAGCCGGTGCACTCGTACCGGTCGGCCCAGGTCTCCACGTCCGTGACGCTGCCCGGATACCGCTTCACATGCAGGTGCCAGGCATGGCAGTGGCCGCACTTCTCGCCCGGCTCACAGGTCCCGCCGCACGGACACGGCACATCGAGGGAGTCCGCGGGCCGCCAGCGCTGCACGAGCACCGCTTCACGGGTGGCGCCCATGTCCTTCATGGCCTTCAGATTGCGGGCGGCGACGTTGTACGACTCGCCGGTGGCGGTCATCCGGTCCCGGATCACGTCCTTGCGTCCGCGGTTGGTCGTCATGCTGCTCCTCCTGGGGTTCACGCAGCCCGCCAGGAGGCCCACGAGATCGGTACTCCTAAGGTACCCGCATCCGCCGCACGGCCCGCCCAGGAGGGAGTCCGGAACGGGGGCGGGCGTGACCCAGCGCCCCGGAGGGATCAGTACAGCGAGGTGCTGTCGATCACCGTGTGCAGCCGGAAGTCATTCACTGCACCGACGAACCAGTCGTCGCGGGCCCCGCTCGGCTGCATTCCGACCCAGCTCGCCTCACAGGGGTTCAGCCTGACCCCCTTCCGGCCGGGCTCAGCCCCGGCGGACGCGTCCCGCGATGCGTCGGCCGAGGCGGCCGAGGGTGCTGGAGCGGTTCCAGTCGCGGAAGGCGTCGGCCCGGCCGCTGCTTCCGGCGTGGCCGACCGCTGCCTCGATCTGGGCGACGTCGGCCGGGGACTGGGCGCGCACGGCGGGGCGCAGTACCTCGTTGAGGAGGGCGGAGGCGGTCGTGGTCCAAGGGCGGCCCGCGTGCGGGTAGGAGGTCCAGACGTTGAAGCAGTCCGCGGCGTAGGCGGGTTCGGACCTCAGGCGTCGGCCGACGGGCTCCGCGCGGGCCGCCCGGTCGTAGGCCGCGACGAGGTCGCCGTCGTCGCTGTGGACGAAGGCGTACAGCTCCGCCTCGGGCCGGTCCGGGGCCAGGAGCTGGTCGGTCAGGGCCCCGAACGCGCGGTCCCGGACCGCCGGTTCCACCGGTTCGGCCAGCGCGCACAACGACCGGGCCCGCTCCGCCCAGCCGGGACCGGAGGTGCCGGAGCGCACCTGGCGGGCGAAGTCCAGGAGAAGAAGAGCTCCGCGCACCCGGCCCTGGATCTCCTGCGGGAAGCCGCGTAGCAGGTCGTGCGCGAACACGGCGGCGTCCTCCTCGTCGGCGGGTGCCCCGAGCACCGCATCGACCAGGCACGACCACGTACCGGCCGCACGGTGCGAGTCCGACGTGGCCGCGTCCAGCAGCAGGCGGGCCTCACCGACCGTCGGGGCGCGGTCCCCCCACACCAGGCCCACGGCGGTCCGCAGCACCAACGGCTCGGCGAACGGCGACATCCCGGCCGCCCGCAGCACCCGGTGCCACACGGCCGCCCGGTCCCCGCCGAGGGTCGCCCGTGCCCCGCCCGCCTCGGCGCACATCCGCAGGTGCGGCAGCGCCTGCGACCCGGTGAACGGCAGCGCCACCCGCTCCAGCAGCCGTTCCACGGCCCCCGGGTCGTCCGGCGCGATCCGGTCCAGGGCGCCGAGCAACGCCGTACGGACGTCGAACTGCTCGTCCAGCAGTTCCAGCAGGGTGGGCGCGAACTCCTGGGACCCCTCATCGGTCAGCAACGCGGGAGCCAGCCGGCGTACGACGGTGGGCAGCAGCTCCGCGCAGTCCACGTCGAGCAGCCGGGCGACCCGCAGCAGCTGCACGGTCCGTGCCACATCACCACCGGTACCCGTACCGGCGGCGGACAGTTCGGCCAGGATCTCCGGGCCGAGCGTGGTGGCGATGGTCTCGCCCTCCGGCCCGGTGAAGGCGGCGCGGCGGGGAAGTTCCAGCGAGCCGTTCCCGCCGCGCACCGCCTCGGTGACCAGCATCGCGGCCAGCGGCGCGGTCGTGCTGACGGGAGCACGGCCGTCCAGGGCGCCGAACAGCCGCCCCACGGCGTCGAACTCGGGACCGGTGCGGCCATCGACCTCCGGCGCGGTCAGCGCTTCCACCAGCTGACGGGTGCGCCCGGCGTCCAGGGCGTAGGGCCGCTCGGCGGTCCAATCGGCGGCAGCGGCACGCTCGTTGGGGCCGAGAGCTATGCCCGCGCACAGGGCGATCACTGCGGGCGGACCGGCGGCGAAGGGCTCGCCGGGCAGCTCGCTCGCCTCCCGGAACAGCTCCGGCGCCCGACTCCGCCAGATCCGGGCGGCGGTCTCCGCCCAGGCATCGTCCGTGACCACCGGCGGGCGCGACCCGGAACACGTGTGCACGCGAAATCCGTCGTCGCCCAACTCCCGTGCGTCCTGCGGCAGTACCCCCACGACGCGGTGCGGGGCGGCACCCGGCCGCCGGGTATAGGTGGTGAACGTCAGCTGTTCCGCGCTCTCGCTCGGCAGCGCGACCCCGGCCAGCGCGACCCACCGGGCGATATCGGCGCTCTGCCGCTCCACGAGGACGACCGGCGGCGATCCCGGCCCCTCCTCGCTCACCCGGCGCAGATCGGAGAAGACGGCGGCCAGCCACGGCGTGCGGGAGACGGCGAAGTCCCCCAGCCCCTCGCGTACGGCCCCGGGGCCCGGCGGCAGGGCGCTTAGCGGGTCGGGTATCGCGCCACCGGGCGTCACGGACACCCAGCGGGGGGACCGCCACGCCTCGATCGGCTGCCGGTCGCCCGGCAGTCGCGCCCCGGCGGGCAGATGCACCGCGTGCGCGTGGAACCGTACGGGAGCGGAACCCGTACCCCGTACCGGCACCGTGCGGCAGACCAGCCGGCTTCCGTCGGACAGGGGGGTGCAGCTGAAGGACTGGGGCAGCGAGCGCAGTTCGTCGTCGGTCGGCAGATAGGGCGCCTCGCCCGGAAGCTCGTACCCGAGATACGGCTCGATCTCCGTGAGCAGGGCCGCCGGAATGCCGGACCCCACGGAGGTGAACCGGCCGCTCGCGCCCTCGTCCCCCGGCGCGGCAGAGGTGTAGTGCAACTGTTCAAGGCTCATCTGTCAGCCCTCATCGTCCCTGCCGCGACCGGTCCCCGTGCCCACCACCCATCCCGCGACCGGGTCGGGGGGAAGTCCGCAGCCGCGTGGGGGCGACGCTATCAAGGACGGCGGTGTCGTCGGACCGTACGGCGACCGGGTACCTCCGGCACGCCGCGCAGGGGAATCCTGACGGTCAGGAAGGCGAGGGCTCGCTGGTGAGTGACTCCCGGCCGATCCTTGTCCCGTTTTCGTAGATCGTCACGGTGTCGCCCTTGATCCGGTAGAGGTACGGGTCGTTGCGTGCTTCGTAGCCGTCCGGGATTTTCTCTGCACGCATCGCGATACCGGGTTCACGCTGATCACTGAATTCGCCGTAGTAGTAGAGATCTTCACTGCTCGTACGGCAGATCGTGATCTGTTTGTTCTTGGTGCGGAACCCCTCGACCAGTTCTGCTTCTCGGCCCGAAGGGATGGCCTCGGAGATCCTTTCAGGGCAGCTACCGGCGGTGGGTGACACCTGAGTGCGGGAGTCGGGGCTGTCCGAGTCGAATGAGCCGTCACAGCTGCTGGCCGCCATGGGGAGCAGGAAAAGGACGGCGATCGCTCCGAGACAGCCAAGGCCGCAGCCTTTGCCCTTGCTCGTCTTCTCCGGCGTCCGGTAGAAGGGTCTCCCCGGCGGGACGTACGGCGGAACGTATGCCGGGGTGGTGGGCGGCGGGGCGGCGGGGGTGGCCGGTGGAGGGGCGTACCCGGCGGTGGCCGACGGGTAGAAGACCTCGGCCGGTGGCGGCTTGGGCCGGGTGGCCCCACGGGGTGTTCCTCTGCCGTCTGACGGTGAGCCCGATCCAGCGGAGCTTCGCTTGGTGGTGGTCGCCTTCGGCGTCGCCGTGGTCTTCTTGGCCGTGGCGGTCTTCTCCGCAGGCTTCTTGGCCGCAGGTTTGCGGACCGGCGGCTTCTTCGGGGTGGCCTTCTTCGTAGCCGCCCTCCAGCCGGTGCCGCACGCCAGGCAGCTCAGATCCTCACGCAGATGGTTCACATTGCACTTGAGACAGGTCCAGTCGCCCGGTGGCCGGGCAGGAGGAGGCTTGCGGGCGACGGGCGTGCTGCGCGCCGTTTCGCATGCCTGGCATGCCTTCGCGGCACCGCCGTTGAACTCGTCGCACGCCGTGCACCGCCAGTTGGCCCCGGCCACCGGACAACCCCCTTCTTTCTTGGCTTTCCGTCAGGAAGCCGTGTCCGTCATGATCCGGTCGAGGATCTCCGTGTGCAGGTCCTCGGAGTCCGTGTTCACCGGGGAGGCGATCCAGCTACTGCTGTCACGCGGGACGCGCCGCACCGTGTCTTCCTGGCCCGCGTCCTCGGTATCCACGATGCGGAACCGATTGCGCAGCTGGTCCATGAGTATGGCGGCTGAGGACACATACGGTTCAGGAATGTCCAGCCGCACCATGAACATCCCGGATGCCCGGGTGTCCGCCCGCCTGTGCGCCCGCGTGTCCGTCGAACTCACTGCCCCCGCCTCGCCCGGTTCCCGCCGGAACTGGAACAGGAACTGCAATGAGCCGTCCTTGCGCTGGGACAGGGTGCGGAGCGACGTCAGGCAGTCGGCGGAGACATCCAATGTGCCGTAGCCGTAGAGATTGAAGTGGAATTGCCGGTCGGTCACCTCCATTGCGCAGTCCGGAAGTTGCAACCTCAGGGGCCGCTGACCGGTGCTTCGACGCACGGCCGGCTGTTGACGATCGTTTCGATGCGTCACAGGCTGTTGGCGATCGTCTCAATGATCTCGTCCATTTCGAACTCCTCCAGCCCCTGACCCGCCTTGGACTCGAAGTGCAGCGTCAGGTCCCACTCCTCGGCGATCGGGTCCTGCCACGGCGCCCCTTCCGGCGCGAACAGCACCAGTCGCTTGGCGGACTGCTCCATCACCGCCGACTGACTGCGCGCGTACCCCCACTGCTCGAACAGCTCGTCCATGCTGCGCGGGATGCTCGACGGATAGCTCTGGGAGCTCGCACCCACCGTGCCGAGGGGGTGTGCGGGTGCGTCGGTGAACATGACCACGACGTGGCGACGGCGGTCGAGGCCCTTCTCCCACGGGGAGTTGATCGCCAGGGCGAGCGCTTCGAGTCCCGACTCGGGGATGTCTCCGCCGCCTCCCGCGTCGATGCCCCGTACGAACGTCTCGAAGTCCCTCGACTGGTCGGGCAGTACGAGAAAGCCGGTCTGCTCGATGGCGTCGTCGGGGTTGTCCCCGAAGTCGCGGAAGGCGATGACTTTCAGGCGCAGCTGGCTGATGGCCTTGCCCTTCTTCGCCATCACATCGTTGAGCCGGTCGTGGAACTGGAGGGCGCTGGTCTTCACGGTGTCCAGGACCGGGAACATGCTGCCGGTCGCGTCGATGCACAGCACGATGTCGACGGCGTACTGCAAGTTGCCTTGGTACTGGTCACTGTTGGCATTCACGGTGGCTTCTCCTGGGTGCTGCTTCGGTGCGTGGGGTGTGCGGGGTGTGGTTGGCCTGTCGGTCTGTTCTGGGCTGTTCGGCTCAGGGCTTGCGGCGGTCGCCGAGATTGATGCGTACGCGCGACCTCTTCGCGGATGCGGATGCGGAGTCCTCGCTGTCACGCCTCGATTCGTCGGCGCCGGGCGGCGCCGGAGCGGGGACATGAGACGGAGCAGGAGGCGGAACCCGTTCGGTGACCGGTTTCGCGGGAGCGGATGCGGAACGACCGAAGTTGGCCCGGATACGGCTGACGCGTGCGGTGGAGCCGTCAGCGGGAGCCGGTACCGCGCCTGCCGTTCCGGAGGCGGGCGTCCTGGCGGGGGTCGGCGTTCCGGGCTTCGTGTCGGCTGACGTACCCGGGCGCCGGTGTACCAGGGCGCACACTTCCGGATCCTTGAGCGCCTTGAGATACGTGGCCATGCGAGGGCGGTTCCTCGGTTCGAGCGAAGTCATCGCCCTGATCAGCCCCTGCATCGAGTCCGAGAGGCGGGAGTCGAGAGTCAGTGGTTCACCCGCGTTGACCGCGTCGGCGGGGGACCCAAACCTTGCGCTGTGTCCGGGGAGACTACCGGTCAGGTAGTAGTGGGTCATCAGCCCCAAGGCGAAGACGTCGACCGCTGTCGTTAGGTGCTCCGGCTGCACCGACTCGTCCTCCTGGACGTACCGGCGCCACTCGGGTGCTCCGTACAGCGAGTCGCCGGCGACGTCCTGACGTCCGGGCGGTCGCCCCGAGAGGTAGGAGTCGTCGAAGTCGATGAGCTTGGCGGAGTGGAAGGCGGCCGCTTCCCGCTTCTGGATCAGCACATTGAGCGGCTTCAGGTCGCCGTGCACCACATCGATGTCGTGGAGCAGCTGGAGACTCAGCGCCAGAGTCTTCAGCAGCACCGCCTTCTGCCGGGGCTCCAGGGACTGCGGCTTCTCCAGGCTGGAGGTGTCGATCCGGTCGGTCACCTTGTAGTACGTGCTGCCCTCATGGAAGAAGTCCGTGGCCAGCACCAGATTTCCGCCGCCCCGGGCCCCGGGACGGAGCCGCTTCATGAGACCTCGGTGCCGGTCCTCGAACTCCTGGCAGACCTCCAGCCGGATACGTTGGCTGGCGGCGCTAGCGGTGGAACCTTCACGGGGCCGCTTGGGTTCCAGAAAGCGTTTGAGGAAGAACTGACCGCCGCCCTTCTCGGCGAACGCCCACATGCATTTGCCACCGTTGGCGTTGGTCGGTTCGCTGACGATGCGGTATCCCGCGATCTCGTCGCCCAGCTTCATGCCTGCTCCTCCTGCGCCGCCGGCAGGTATGCCGCGTAGTCCGTGCGGTAGTCGTGCCAGGTGCGGTCCTGCCAGGTCCGCACGGTTGTGGCCTGGTCGGCCCGCGTGGGACGGTCCTTCGAGCAGAACGCGGAGATCTGCCCGGCACGCTCCTCGAAAGCGGTCCGCAGTGCCGTGAAGTCCTCGTGCCCCACGGCGACAAGGGTCAGAGAGGCGTCGTCCGCCGTGTATGCCTGAACATCCCGGCGGATCAGGTCGGCCCACTCCGTCGCGTTGTTCGCCCGCAGCAGCGTGGACAGCAAGGTGTCCTCGAAGTCGGCGGGAGTGTGAACGTAGCCGAAGAAGCCGTCCGTCGCGGCCAGCAGTACGCACGGCATCGGGAATTCGAGGTTCTGCTCCTGGACGAAGAACTCCCGGTCCGCGCAGACGGTGTTCGTCATCGGAGGGTCCGACCGCAACAGTTCCAGCGCGTCGCTCTCCTCGGTGTGGTCGCGGGTCAGTACCTGGAGTCCCGCATCCGGGCTCAGCAGATAGGCGCGTGAGTCACCGGCCCACAGCGCCGTGCCCTCAAGCTGCTCGTTCGACCCGAGCCGGTAAGCGACCGCCGCCAGCGTCGTGGGCAGTTGCCGCCTCATCCGGCCGACGATTTTGCTGCGTCGCTGTGGTGCCCGTTCGTGGAAGAAGTCGAGGAATCCCTTGAGGCGGTCGGCGTCGGCCGGTCCGTCGTCCGCGATGATCTCCTGGAACCAGCAGTCCGTGGCCAGATGTGCGACGCGCGCTCCTACCCACGCGCCCGTCCGCTGTTCACCGTCCGGCGCCTGCCAGGCCGGTGAGGAGCCCGAACCGCCCGACCCGTCGAAGACGCCGATCAGCCCCCGTCGCGATTCCTGGTGGTACACGTTCAGCGGTTCGGCGTCCTCACCGCGTCCCGGTACACGCTCCGTCCATACGGCCAGGAGGTGCAGCCCGGTCCTGTCCTCGCCCCAGATCATCCTCGGCACCCGCGCGGGTGCTGTCGCAGCCGATGCCGGACGTCCTGGAGGGGCCCAGTCCTGCGGTACCGGTGGTGAGGCGGAGGCGCCTGCGGCCGGTGCGGCTGCGGGGACACCGTCTCCCGTGTGTGAGCCGGTACCCGCAGATGTTCCGGCTCCTCCGTACGACCCGGAGGGCAGCGAACGACGCGCGGGGGCGTCGCCGCGCGCGGTGACGTCACCGCGCCCGGTGGGCTGCTCGTGAGGGTGGCGGGAGCCGGACCAGGCATCGGGCCCGTTGTGGTGCGGGTTGGTCATGAAGGTGTACCGCCGTCCCTGTTCTGCCGCTTGGCGGTGCCTCGCACCCGGCTGACACGCGCCGGCTGTTCCGGGGCCGGTGAGCTCGACGGAGCCCCGGTCTCCCGCGAATCCTGCGGCCGTGAAGTCCGTGAAGTCCGTGAGGTTCCGGAGATCCGTGACGGCCGGGAGGCCGCCGTACCGCGCTCCGGGGCGGGGGCCGTCGCCGGTGGCTCCGGACGGACCGGTGGCGGCGTCGTCGGGGAATCCGGGCGGCCCGTCCCCGCGCTCGGCGGCACGGGCTCGTCCTCCGGCGGAGTGACCACTGGCATCACTACCTCGCCCCGTAGCGGTGGCCTCGCACGGCCTCGCCTCGGCCCTGCCTCGCTTCCCCGGGTCTCCGCCGCGCGTTCTGCGGAGGAGGCCGGGGCCGAGGAGGGGAGCTCGTCGTCCGCGTCGCGCCCCGCCGAGAGCGCACCGCGCAGTCGGCCGCGCCGCACTCCACCGAGCGGCCGATCTCCGCCCCCGAGAATGCCGTCGATCACCGCGCGTTCGAGTTCGGTCTGCTCGAAGGGCTCGCGGTCGCCGTCACCCCGCTCCAGCACCATGCGCAGGGTCTGGAGGTTCGCCTCCCGCTGCTCGGCCTCGCCCTTCTCGATCCACGCGAGCGCCGCACGGGGCCCCTCCCGCTCCATGATCTCGGCGATGATGCCCTCCACCCCCTCGTCACGCATCAGGTCCAGGTGGCGTCGGCGGCGCATACCGTCCAGCCGGGTCTCGCGCTCGACATCGCGGAACGCTCGCCCACTGGTGGCGATCTCGTCCTCGTCGACCAGGAGCTCGACCTGGATGCTGCGCAGCCGTACGGCCGAGTCCCCCTCGAAGCTGCGCAGTGACGCGTTCAACGCCCGCTCGGCGTCGTGGAACTCGGCGATGTCGTACTCCCGCGAGACCTCGCGGAGCATCTTGCGCAGGGCCCCGTGCAGCGCCCCGCTCATATCGCGGATCCCGCGCCGGACGACCTCTGCCGGATCGTCGACCCGGCACACCAGGTCGACTCGACCGCGGAACGAGAACGAAGGGTCCCTGCTCAACAGGGGAATGTCGAGGACCAGCCGGTGCTCGGAGATGTCGACGGTGTACACGCTCTGGTACGAGCCGAAGCGTGCGGCTGGGATCTCCTCGCCCGGCAGGATGGTCAGCGCGTGCCCCTCGTCCGGCACCAGCACCAGCGCCCGGCCGGGTACCGGAGGACGCAGCGGATTCATCAGCCGCCAGCGCGGCACCGGCTGGTTGTCCAGTACAGGGTTGTACGTCAGTTCCTCCACCGTTCTCCTCTCACCATGCTTCCGCTCACACCGCACCCCTCAGCGCCGTACCCACCAGCGCCGTACCGTCCAGCGCCATAACCTCCAGCCGCTGGTACTCAGCGATCGAGAACGCGGGCCAGCTCGGCCGCATGGGCGGAAGGGGACTCCTTGTCGGAGGCCCACTTCGACAGCCACCACATGAGTCGCTCCCGGTGTCTCCCCGGGGCTCCCGCGATGTCGAGTACCAGGGTTCTCAGCGCTGCGCGGCCACCCGGGCACGCATCCGCATGGGTGTCGATCCACACCCGCAACGCCTCAAGTGCCGTTTCCTGTACGGGTTTACGGGCCAGGGCGCGTGCCCAGAGCTCCGCGAGCGCTACCCGGTGGCGGGGGAACGCGCTGAGCAGTAGCGGTACCCCGTCCACGGCGTCGGCCGGTCCCACTCCGTCCGGCGACACCGAAGCGTACGGAGTCGAGACGGCGAAAACGAACGACGACAGGGTCTTGAGGACCAAGGGAGACGTGTCCTGCGGCCGCGACCAGTCCAGGTAGGCGGCGAGGACCTCGGCGGTACGTCCCTGGTGGATGAGATGCACTCCGCTCCAGGCCACCGGCGTGAGAGTCCCCCAGTCGTCGCCCCGGTCCAGCGCGCTGCGCAGCAACCCCAGTGCCCGGCCCGGCGCGTTCCGGCCGAACAGGCCGCCCACGGTGTTGGCCGCAGTGCTCGCGAGACGCCGCTCGTGGGCGGAGTGACCGCCGCGCGCCCATTGATGCAGTAGTTCCCAGACCGGCTCCTCGGTGGCGGGCGTCGAACCGGCGACCCCGAGAGCGGTCGCGGCGGCCTGCCGCACCGGCCAGGACGTGCTCCCCGCCCAGGACTTGACGAAGCGGTGGATCGCGTACTGGTAGTCGGCACGTGCCAGCACTCCCGCCGAGACAGCGGCTTGAGCCCTGACCTCGATGTCCGCGTGCCGGAGCAGCCGCCGCAGCCACTGGAGCACCGCTTCGCGGCGGCCGTCGAGGGTCGTCCACGCGTAGGTGAGCACGGCATGCCGTACGAGAGCGCTCCGGAACCGCACCCTCGGCGATCCGGGCGGTTCCCCCGGTCCGGGGAACACCAGCTCGATCCAGGGCTGCTCATGAGCCAACCGGTCCCGGAACCGGATGTCGGGCGGCGCGACGTCGACCGGCGACAGGTCCTTGCGGAGACCGACCGCGGCGTCGGCGACGGTGAGGTAGCCGCTTCCTTCCAGGACGGCTACGGCCACGGCGAACGCGACCGCTTCCGGTTCATGATGGGTACGGAACCACGTGTACACCTGCTCGCTGGGGTCGCGCAGCGCGGCCACCGCCGCGACCAGGTCACCGCCCGCGGTGATCACCGAGGCGAGCCGCGCCGCCTGCGCGGCCTGAGGCCGCTCGCGCAGGGCGGCCACGGCGCCGGAGGTCTTGAGCAGGGCGGCCAACTCGGTCTTCCGGTCGAGATCACCGCTGTGTCCCAGCACCCGCCGCTCAAGGAGAACGAGCGGGTCGACCGGTTGGAGCCCGTGCCGTGCGATGTCCTCGCCGCCGTGCCCGTACACGGCGGCTTCCAGTCCGGGCCCGCCGACGAGTACGAGATGGGCCTTCGCCGCCCGCAGTTTCGAGGCCGCCCCGGTCAGCGCCCGCGCCATCGTCTCGGGCAGTCCGTCGTCCAGCACGGCGAGGCAACCGCTGTGATCGGCCGGGGGTTCCCAGTCCGGTGCGGCGATGGAGAGGGGGTCGAGGATCAGGTGA
This sequence comes from Streptomyces sp. TSRI0281, assembly GCF_001905125.1. Taxonomy (GTDB): domain Bacteria; phylum Actinomycetota; class Actinomycetes; order Streptomycetales; family Streptomycetaceae; genus Streptomyces. The sequence goes on from NZ_LWLE01000002.1 coordinate 115,095, forward strand.
AAGCCGCCGTCCTCCGCGCCATTCAGAGTCAGCGCCTCGGCGAGCAGATTGACGGCGGCGGCGGTGCGCCCGCTGCCCGGCGGGCCCGACAGCAGCAGAAGGTGGCGTGTGCGCAGGGACTCCAGGGCGTCGTCGTAACGGTCCGGGTGCACGTACAGCTCGGTGTGTGCCGCGATCTCGTCCTCGGTCAACCGCACCACTGAGCCGGTTCTCGTGCCCGGACCTCCGGCGGCGGCAGACCCGCCGCGACCGCCCAGGTTGAAGGCACCGCCGAAGCTCACCGTGTCGTTGAAGAGCGCCAGGGTGCCGATGGTCGTGCCCGCACCGTCGGCATTCAGCCGCTCGGCGATCCGGTCGGCGAGGGCACCGGCACGCAGCGCCTCGGCCCGTTCCGCCTCGCCTTCGCCCCCGCTGGTGAGTGAACGCAGGGCGTCCGACTCACTGACCGGCCCGTCCTCGTCAGCCGTGCCACCGGCCGTTGACTCGGGCGTCTCCCCTGGGGTGGCCGGTTCGGGCCCACCCGACGTGCGCACCGCATCGTCCGGCGGTGTTTCCTCGCTCATTGAGTGTTCAGCCCGTCAGGAGATGTTCCAGTCGCCCTTGATCTCCACCTTCTCGTTGAAGACCTGGGCATTCTTGATCACTGCGGCGTTGACCTGGGCCTGGCCGCCCTGAGCGGCGACGGCCTCGTCGACGGCCCTGCGTATATCGGCCTCGAAGTCCCGGTCGCGGAGCATGTGGGCGAGCACCATGCGCTGCAGTTCTTCCTGGGCGACCGTATCGCCGGGGCTCAGCTGCACCCGGTCGAGAGCCCCTTCGGCCTCGGTGTCCCCGCGGAATCTGGCCCGCATCCGCTCCATGAGCCGGGCGCCCCCGCCCCACCCCGAGCGGCCCGCTTCCTGGCCGGCGGATTCCAGCGCGCCTTTGACGATCAGCGCGACTCCGGCTACGGCGGCAGCCGTGATCGGATCCATGTACTTTCCTGCTTCCCCGTTTTCAGCAGACAGGGCACCGACCCTAGAGGGTGCGGACCAGGGTGGCGAGTGGTTTCGCCACCCTGGTCCGGAAGTCGCCCTTGGTGATGGCCAGGACTCGCTGCAACTGTGGATCCGCGTGGATCAGCCCTGCGCGGCGTACGAGATGAAGGTCGTCCAGGTGGGTGAGGAGAGGGCGAGCTGTGGGCCCTCGGTGATCTTGGAGTCCCGGACGTGCACGGTGCCGGGGCAGGTGGCGACCTCGACACAGGAGTCACCGGAACCGCCGCTGTGGCTGGACTTGTGCCAGGCGGCGGCGACCTCCACACAGTCGTCACCGGAACCGCCGCTGTAGCTGGACTTGCGCCACGAGAGGGCGACCTCGACGCAGCTGTCGCCGTCGCCGCCGCTGTAACTGCTCTTGAACCAGGCCAGGTCTGTGGTGTTCATAGCGCTCCTCGCATCTGCCGCAACAGGCTCAGGGAGTACTCCAGGGAGTGAGCCTGTGAACGCATCCTGGCATATCGCATGAGGTAGATGCTGACCACCTTGGGGTCGGACATGAGTTGCCCGCTCTCCTGGCCCTCGGAGTAGCCGAACCAGCGGTGTTCCGAGGTCTCACAGAGCCGCATCGGGCCGTCCAGCCCCGCGTGGTCATGCCGCACCAGCGGCATCAGCTGAATCTCGACGTTGCGCCGCTCGGCCAGGTCGATGACATGGTCGAGGAGTTCACGGGTGACCTCCGGTCCGCCCGTCTGCCGCCGGAACAGATGCTCCTCGACGATGAAGCTGTAGGCGGTGTTGGGCCGCTCGTGCAGCAGGCGCTGCCGTTGCGTCCGGGCCACCAATTGAGCTTCGATCTGATCGTCATCGAGCGGCGGGAGCTGGTTCACGAACAGTGTCCGGGCGTACGCCTCCGTCTGCAACAGTCCCGGAATCAAGCGGCATTCATACGTGTTGAGGCTGAGCGCCTCCGCCTCCAGTTGCGCCCACAGCCGGAACCAACTGGCCAGCCCCGGACGCCGTGCGAGGTGCTTGGCCGCAGCCCTGATCACGCCGAACGCGTCCAGTACCTCTTCCGCCCGATCCACGAACGCCGACGGCGGGAAGCGGCGGCCCTGCTCGATGGAGGCGATGGTCTGCACCGAATACCGCACCAGCGGCGCGAACTGCTCCTGTGTCAGTCCGGCCCGTTTGCGGAACGCCTTGACGACCTCCCCGAACGCCTTGAGGCTGTCGGTGGCTTCCGGTTCCCCGCCTCCACCCGTGGCCCCGCCGGTCATTCCATTCGTACCGCCCGCGATGTCCGTCATACCCGTTCACCTCTCGCGCCTGTCCCCAACCGCACCCAACTCGATTGATCCATCGTCACGTTGCGTGATCCGTACTGTCCACTGTGTGCACCCGTACGCTGACGGAGCGTACGGGTTCCGGGTCTGGGCAGAGCGCGTGACGGGCTGTCATGGTCACGGGGTTCTCGTCAGGACGCGCAGGTGTCCGACGAGGGCGTGAACGTCCCGCGAGGCGATAGCTTCGGCAGCCGGTTCGGGGGTGGACTCGGGGTCGCGGGAGGGGGCGGTGCGGCAGGCGCGGCAGAGTCCGTCGGGGAGGGCTTCGGGGCGGCCGGGGACTCCGCACCGGGTGCACTCGACCATGGTCCGGTGCGCCAGTTTCGGTGAGGTGGCAGGGGAGGCGGCTGCCGCAGCGGTAGCGGGTAGGTGGGGCGGCATCTTGTCGCGCAGGCGGCGGCGGACGAACCCTCGTGGGGCGTCGACCACGGCGGGGAGCCCGGAGGTGAGGGCGTGGAGGAGGTAGTCCGTACCCACGCCTCGTGCCAGCCAGGCGGCGGCCAGTTCCTCCAGCGACGCGCAGTCGGCGGCGGAGAGGGCGAGACGGGGATCGGTACGGCCGAGCCGGGCGAGCGCGAGGTAGGCGGGGGAGGGGGATTCCGGGTCGGGGGAGTCGGGGGAGTTCGGGGAGTTGCTGTCCGGGGTGCGGGCGGCCGGGGGTTCGGCTGCGGGCGGGGCTTCCTGCGCGGGCGACGCGGGCGTCGGGGGCGGAGGGACTTCCTCGATCGGCGTCGGGGGCACCCACGGCGGCGGGGGAGTGGCTGAGGGGGCGCTCTCGTCGGAGAGGTACGCGGTCCACCACTCGTTGTCGTGGGCGGTGCGGGACCAGAACGTTCGGAAGACCCAGCGGACCTGCTCGCCCTCACCCACCGGGCGCCGGACCCTGCGCAGATGGCCCGCGACCGAGAGCGCGGTGAGGGCGGTGCTGATGGCCTGCTGGCCGTAGAGGGGGAGCTGTTTGGCGAGGGTCTTCACGTTCATCGCGGCGCCGTCCGGCAGCCGGTCGACGAAGGCGGCGATGTAGCGCTCCCGCTCGGGCAGCAGCAGGAAGTCATCGGCGCGGCGGGGAGCCTGGCCGGCGGTGGATCGTTTGCCGTAACCGGGCTTGGCCATCGGGTTAGGTGGCAAGGGTGCCGGGTTCGGGGGCGCGGATGCGGGCGCGGACAGCGCGGAGCTAAGCTTCTCTGAAGCCACGAGATCAACTCTTCTGATCTTGGGGTGAGACCCCGGCCGGTGCGCTAACACCGTGTCGGGGTCGTTTGGTTGTGTCGGCACCGTAAGCAGGCGTGATGACGCACCGCAAGTCGGTCAGAATTAGTCGTACTTGCTCGCCGTGACGGGTGGGGAGGTGGGGGAGGTTTCTCCCTAACCCCCTTTCTCTTACCTTCGGTTGAAGAAGAAGCTCGAAGCTCGGATCCCGTGTCCCGACGCCCGCATCCCGGGTCCCGAGCTTCGGGGAATGCGCGTGGATGCGTACACACGAAAGAGTGAGGGAGCCGTTCCCGAACCTCGTATCCCGAGCTTCGGGCCCCGAGCGTCGGGCGGTGATACCTGATGGCCGCGCCGCAACCGTCCTATGGTTACGGCCTGTTACACCTACTGCTCACCGTGCGTACTCGTACGCCGACCTCGCGTACGCCCTTCCGATCTGGTGAAACAGGACGCCGGGGCGCCACGCTCCTCGCATGGAAGCAGCCCCGACCACCCCCCACTCGGTGACCGCTCGCGAGTTCACCCAGCGCTTCAGCTCCACCCCGCGAGGAGCCCGCCTGGCCCGGCGCCTGACCCTTGAGGCGCTGGACAGCTGGGGCATCCCGTACGCCGGTGACGTATCCGACACCGCGGCCCTGCTGGTCGCCGAGCTGGCGGCCAACGCGGCGACACACGGCCGGGTGCCCGGCCGTGACTTCGAGGTGACGCTGACCCTCGCCCCGTCCGGGCCCGCCCGCAGCACCCTGCGGATCGAGGTCTCCGACACCCGGGGCGAACGCCGCCCGCCCGGCCCCGGACACCTCGCGCCGCCCTCGGCCGACGCGGACACGGGCCGAGGGCTGATCCTGGTCGAGGCGTTGGCCGACCGGTGGGAGGTGATCGACCGCGTCCCGCCCGGCAAGACGGTCCGCGCGGAACTGGACCTGCTGTACTGACGCCCGTTGCCCGTCCCACCGTGTTCTTCTGCACGGCGTCAAAGGCGTACGACGACCGGAAGAGGAAGGAGGGCAAGGGGCGCCAGCAAGCCGTCCTTGCCCTCGCACGCCGACGCGTCGACGTTGTGCGGCCATGATGCGCGATCACTTCCCTGTCGAGTTCCGCGTGTTGCACGGCGAGGCCCTTCTCGCCAACGCCTCTCCTCCCGACCCGTCTCTTTCCTGGAGGGGCTCTACGAGAATGGGGGATTCAGCAGGTCGGCGCAGGATCGAAAGTCAAGGGAGCGTTTCCGGCCTGTTCCCTGGCTTGTTGGATGCTTTGCCGAATTGGTCTCTTCTCTCGCTCCTAGCCTGTGATCTGCTGCGGAGTCTCTTGTCGTGGTCGCCCGCGCTGGGTGCCTGGTGCGCTTCGCGCCTTCTGGTACGGGGCTGATGCCGCGTCGCCCGTTGCCGGCCACCCCGGAAGGGGCCAACCCGCACACCCCGCCTGGGCAGCTACCGCTGAGGCGAACAGTGCTTCCCTCACCCTCGAAGGCAAGAGGACCACCATGATCGCTTTGGTCGACCCCCTTTCCAGCGGCGTCTTCCTCTCCTCCGCCCTCAAGGAACGTGGCCAGGACCGCGTACACGTCTACCAGAAACGCTTCTCAGGAACAGCCGGAAGCGATGCGAGCGCGCCCGTCCTGATCGCGAGCGAAAACACGGCGGACACGGTAGCCGCACTGCGCCGGCGGGGTGTCCGGCACGTCGTTCCCGGCAGCGAGTTCGGCGTCGCGTTGGCCCATGACCTCGCAGCGGCCCTGGGCCTGCCGCGCAACGAGGACGATACGGCCGCCGCGCGGCGGGACAAGGCTCTGATGGGCGAAGCCCTACGGAGGGCCGGCGTGCCCTGCGCGGGGCAGGCCGTGGTGGAAACGGTGGACGACCTGACCGGGGCGCTGCGGCGCCTTGGGCTTCCAGTCGTCGTGAAGCCCAGCCAGAGCTCCGGCAGCGACGGCTGCAGGGTGTGCTGGACGGAAACAGCGGCGGTGGCACACTTCCTGGACATTCACCAACAGATGAACCTCGTGGGCCTGCCGAACGACAAAATCTTCGTACAGGAGTATCTGCCGGGCGAGCAGTACGTGGTGACGACGGTGAGTCTGGACGGCCGGCATGTGGTGTGTGAGGTGGCACGAAATGTCATCGAGGAGCTCGACGGCCTTCCGGTGCGCCGGTACAACGTCAGCTGCCGAAACCTTGGGGCGGCCGAGCGGGACGTGGTGTCCTACACCCTCGACTGCCTGGACGCTCTGGGTATGCGCCATGGTGCGGCCAATGCGGACGTGCGCCTCACCCCTGACGGCCCGCGCCTCATCGAGGTCAATGCGCGCATCCTGGGGCCGGTGCTCCACCCCGACCCGTACTTCGCCGCGTTCGGCAGCAGCCAGCAGCACCTACTGGCGGAGAGCCTCGGCGACCCCGCCCTGTTCAAGGCCCGCTTCTCCCACGCCTACGCCCCGCCGCAGGTGATGGGCAAGGCGTTCGTACGTTGCTGGGAGTCCGGAGTCCTGGCGGCGATGCCAGGACTGTCATCCGTACGCCGGCTCCCGGGTTTCCACAGCGCGTGGGGACTGCCGTGCGTCGGGCAAGC
>NZ_LWLE01000002.1:121225-167210 GCF_001905125.1 Streptomyces sp. TSRI0281
CTGACCAAGGGCAGGACAGGGATCGTCTACTTCGTCCATCCCGAGGAGTCCGTGGTCCGGCAGTCTCTTGAGGCGCTGAGCAGACTGGAGGACGAAGGGGCCCTCTTCCGCGTCACGCCCGCACCGACCACGGGAAGTGGCTGTAGATGAACGACGTGTTCTCCTCGCTGGCCACGGGTGACAGCGAGACCACGCAGCAGGTCGCATCAGTACTGCACTCCCGCAGGCAGGACCCGGAGCAGTACCGGATGCTGCAGCGTTTCCTCACGTCCGTCGATGTCACCTCCGGGCCGCTGCTGGAGATCGGCTGTGGTTCCGGTGAACTTCTCGCCGACCTCTGCGACCGGGCGCGTACCGCCACAGTCGTCGGCATCGACCACAGCGTCGACCTGTTGAGGATGGCTCGCCGATCGAACGGAACAGCGGGGAACCTCAGGCTTCTGGCAGCCGACGCGCATCGGCTGCCGTTCGCCGACGAGTCGTTCCCGCTGGTCCTCATGTACACGCTGCTCAGCCACACTCCGGACATCCGCTCGGTGCTCCAAGAGGCACACAGGGTGTGCCGCCAGGGAGGGCAGATAGCCGTACTCGACGGCGACTACGCATCGACGGACTTCTCGCTGGGCCCGCACGATCCGCTGAACGCTTGCGTGGCCGCCTGGCGTGCACGGTACGTCGTGAACACGCACGACCTGCGATCCCTCCCGCGCCTGCTGGAGACGGCAGGCTTTCAGCTCACGCAGGCAGGTGCCCATATCTACACAGCTGCGCACTCGGCCTACGCGTACACCATCATCGACCGAGGCGTGGAAACGATGCTCGACAGCGGGATGATCGGCAAAGACCTGGCCCGCTCGCTGAAGGAAGAAGCGCGGCGCAGGGCACAGGACGAAGGGTTCGTCGGCAGCATCACCTACCGTTTCGCGCTGGCTCGCAGGGAGCCATCCGCCAGTACGGCGCCCCCGAGAGCCTAGGAGCTGCGCATGCGTATCTGCATTGTGGGCGGGGGCACGGCCGCGGCATGTCTCGTCATGGCGCTCGCCCGCGCACTCGGTTCACGAAACGTCGACCTCGTGATCGTGGAGCCCTCGGACCAGCTGTGGCGCGGCAGCGCGTACCGGATGGACCGTGACGAGATCGTGGTGAACGCCCCACCCGGCATGATGACGCTGGACCCGAACGATCCGGAGCACGCACAGCGGTGGGTCGCCCGTCACCACGACGGGAGCGGTGCTCCCCACTTGTGGACGCAGGAAACCTTCCCACCGCGGCACGTCTACGGCCGCTACCTGGAGGAAACCCTCTCCCAGACCCTGGACGACCTGACGGGCGCCGCCTGGCGTGTCACATGGCTGCGCCGACGCGTCGTGAGCGTCGCGCCCGACGGTGACAAGGCGCTGGTGGGTCTGGAGGACGGGGCCACCGTCCCGTGCGACTACGCGGTGCTGTGCGTCGGAGACCCGTCCGGTTACGACCCCTACGGACTCGCCGGTCACCCGTCCTGCATCACGCGGCCCTATCCCGTGGCGTCCACCCTTGACACCGTTCGTCCGTCGGCCTCCGTGGCCGTCATCGGCTGTGGGCTCACCGCTGTCGACGCCGTCCTGGGACTGCGGGCCCAAGGACATCAGGGGCCGATCACACTGCTTTCGCGGGACGGCATCCTGGCTGCCGTGCGCCGACCACGACAGGTCGGGCGGCCGACGGTGTTGACCCCGGAGATCGTCCGGGACCGGCTTGAGCGCTCGTCCTCACCTCTTCGGCTGTCGATGGTGGCCGCTCTGGCCCGGACAGAGGCACTGCGCGCCGGGGCCACGCCGGGGCAGATCGCCGCCGAGACATCCATGGCGGACTGGGGGTTGAGCCGTGTACGCCGACAACTCGCCGACCGGGAACACGTACAGGACGTCGACTGGCTCCAGGTCACCACCTGGGCTCTGATCACCACCGTGCACTATTGGTGGCCGACTCTGCCCCGCGGCGATCGGCAGCGGTTCTTCCGCCGCTACCACCGACTGTGGACCAGCTTCACTTCCCCCATGCCCGCCGCGACCGCCGGCACACTCCTTGAGATGGCCGACAACGGTCAGTTGCGCGTCCTACGCGGCCTTGAGAAGGTCACGCCCGCGAAGCAGGGGTTCCGGGTCACAGCGCAACACCACACGGTGGAAGCCGACATCGTGATCGCCGCCGCAACCGCGGCACCGACGGCCCGTCCAGCCACGCCCCATGAGCTGATGGACTCGCTGACCCGCAACGGCTGCGGACAACGGCACCCGGACGGTGGCCTGCGCGTGCAGCCGGAAACCGGACGGCTCGTCGACCGGAGCGGCAGGCCCCAGCGGTCGCTTCTCGCCCTGGGCCACCTCACGAGCGGCACCCACTACTACCTGTCCGGCGTACCGATGCTCGTATGGCGCAGCGAAGCGATCGCCGCGGCGATCGCCACCGATCCCTCCACCAGCGTGGCACCGGCCTCACCAGGTCTGCTTACCTCCTGACCGCACGATTCAGCTGGTCCTACGGTTCTGGCTCGGCCCACACCGGTCATTCGTAGGATCGGCGAGTCCGAGGAATCCGGGTACGGAAGTGAGCTTGTCGCCGCTCCACGGCTGAAAAGAAACCTGGCCGCTCCGAGTGCGTGACGGCCGCAACCGCTCATCGGGATAAGCGGGGCGCGAACTCCCGCAGCCGACGGTCAGATGCGGTCAACATGGTTCCATGCGTGGTCATGGGGTGGGTGTGGCGAGGCGTACCGACAGGCGGTCCCCATTGGGCCCGGTCCGCCTGCACGCCCCGCATCCGTCCGATAATCGGTTGCCTTGCCGGGGACCCTCCCCCAAGGTGAGGCAGTGACCAAGACCGACGACAGGCCGCCGATCGACGCGGCCCGCTGGCTGTACCTCTACGAGAACGACTGCCCCGCCCCGGCGGCGGCCGAACTGCCGGCCCTCGCCACCGAACTGGCCGAGGCCCTCCGCCACCCCGACCCGGATATCCGCGACGGCGCCCCCTACGTGGTGCTGCGGACGTGGATCCAGCGGGACGTCATCGACAAGCCGCTGCGCGCCCAGCTGGGCACCGTGATGGCCGACCGGTTCGACGACCCCGAGATCCAGGCGCGCACCTTCGCCCCGCTCGTGCTCGACATGATCGTCGGTCGCGGCGACTTCGACCCGGCATGGCTCGCCGCCTTCCGACGCTGGTTCCCGGCCGAGACGGACCTGCGCGGGTACGACCCCGAGCTCGGCTGGCTCCACGCCGTCGCGCACGGCGCTGACCTGCTGGGCGCCTTCGGGCTCCATCCGGAGGTCGACCCGAAGGAGATGCTCGCGCTGGCGGCGGAGCGGCTCGTGGTTCCGACCGACGAGCTCTTCGCCCAACAAGAGGACGACCGGCTCGCCCAGGGCATCGCCCGCACGCTCACCCGGCCGGAACTGTCCGAGGCCGAGGCCGTCGGCTGGCTGGACGCGATCGAGACGGACTTCGCCGCCGGCCGGCGCGGCGCCCCCACCGTGGCGGCGCACACCTCCAACGCCATGCGCACGCTGCGGATGCTGTACCTCCTCGCCGACACCGGGGTCCGGATCGACGGCGCCCCCACCCCCGGGCGCCCGCCGCACGCCGAGGCGCTGAAGCGGCGTCTGACGGAGGTGCATCAGTTTCCCAGAAAGAGCGTCAGGGCTGACGAGGGCTTGGCGCACGATCTGGCACCAATGCAGGGCCCGTTGAGCGTCGGCATGGGAAGTTGACCGTTCCCCGTGGCCCATGACCGTGCGGGCCCTGTCAGACTGGTCCCCGGGTCAGGCTCAGACAGGGAACGAGGAGGTCGCGGCCATGGTCGGTGACCAGCGGGACAGCCGGGCCGCACTGACGGTTCCGGTTCCGGAGTACGTTCAGGGGCGTCGGCTGGGACGACGTACCACGGGCCCCCTCGGCTGGGCCCTGGTCGCCCTCGCCATGCTCACGCTCCTGGTACTGGCACCGCTGTTCGGGGCAGGCTGACCGACCTCTGAGGCGCCGACCGTAATCGAGGTCACGTCGGTCGGGCGGCGGACCCGAGTTCCTTGTGCGTTGGCCGGACGTACCCGACAACGACGGGCTCACGGCGCCAGGGGTCGAGGGCGGCCGTGTACTCGCGGACGTAGTCGAGTGCGCGGACGTCCGCATCGGCCGTCCCGGTATGTCGCGAGGGCGAGGGCTACTGCTACGGCGACGGCTCGCCCCGGGATGCCGTTCCGGGCGGCTCCGGCAGTTCCCTGCCCAGCCGGGCGAGGGGGGAGAAGGCCATCAGCAGGGGGGACAGGAGCAGTCCGATGGCGGTCACCAGCAGGCCGGTACGCAATCCCCACCGGGCGGCCAGAACGCCGCCGAGCAGTGAGCCGAGCGGGGTCAGCCCCATGCCGACGAAATCGATCGTCGCGACGACGCGTCCCTGCATCCGGACCGGCGTGATGGCCTGCCGAACGGCCGTGACCGTGACATCGACCAGCTGACTGAACACGCCGAACACGAAGTTGACCGCCATGAGCAGAGGGACCGTCGCGGGAGCCGAGCCGCTCAGCGCGGGTACGCACAGCATCACGCCGTCGCCGAGCGCGGCCGAGGAGACCAGGACCATGCCGTAGCCGAACTTCGCCGGCAGCCTGGCGGCCAGCACCGAACCCATGAGCGCTCCCGGTCCCATCGCCGCGAGCACCAGTCCCACGGACGAACCCGGCAGGTGCAGCGTGTGGGACAGGAAGAGCAGATAGACCGTCATCAGGCCCGCGAAGAAGAACTGGAAACTCGCCGAGCACACGCCCACGGCCCGCAACGAGGCGTCATGGACGACGAATTGGAGACCCTCCTGGATCTGCCGCCCTACACGCGCGGGTCGCTCGATGTGGTGAGTCAGGGGTTCGGGGCGCCGGATCCGCCTGATCGAGAGGAACGACAGGACGAAGAAGAACGTGCTCGCCAGGACGGCGAACGGTGCCGAGAGCAGTGACACCATCGCGCCGCCGAGCGCGGGGCCGCCGATCTGCGCCGCTGATCTGCTGCCCTCAAGCGCGCTGTTGCCCTGCATCAACTGGTCGCGCTCCACCAGGCGTACGAGCGACGCCTGGTAGGCCACATCGAAGAACACCGTGAGCACGCCGACGAGGAACGCGACGATGAGCAGCAACGGAATCCCGAGCACGCCCAGCAGCCAGGCGACCGGAAGGGCGGCGGGCAGCACCGCGCGGCCGAAGTCCGCCCACACCATCACGTTGCGGGACCGTCGCCGGTCCACCCACACGCCGACGAAGAGCGAGAACAGCAGGATCGGCACCTGCTGCACCGCGCGCAGGGTTCCGAGTTGGCCGGCATCGGCGTTGAGCACCACCACGGCCACGAGCGGCAGAGTGACCTGAGCGGCTTGCGCCCCGAGCTGTGAGGCGGTCTGGCCCGCCCAGAGTCTGCGGAAGTCGGCGTCACGCCACAGGCCGGGGCGGGAAGGAGCGCTGGAAGGAGAGCTGGAAGGCACAGGCACAGGGGACCCCTTGAGCTGCTGAGGGCTGAACGAAGAAGCCCGCCACTCGGCGCACGCCGGTTGGGCCCGTGCACGCGCGCCGGTACGTGGGGCGGGGGAGGTTCGCTGTGCCGCAAATCAAGGGCAGCACGCGATGACAGGCCGGTCGCGGCCTAGAACGTCAACGCGCGCTCGGGTAACCGGGCATCTCAGCTCCTCGGGGGCCATGTGCTGTTCCGCTCCGCAGGCTACCCAGCGGCCGTCCGGGGGAGAAGCCATTAACGGGGACGGCCCGTCACCCGTGAAATGTCACGTGTGACGGGCCTGGCGGGGCATCACATGTGACATTTCAGGTGTGACGGACCTGGCGGGGCGTGCCGCAGGGTTACGTCAGGGGCTCGACCCAGACATTGCGGTAGCGCACCTTGCTGCCGTGGTCCTGGAGGCGGATCGCCCCCGCCGTCGGACCTTCGGCCGCGCCGCCGCCCGTCGTCCCGTCGACCGCCACGTCGTCGTGGACCTTCTTGCCGTTCCACACCACGGTGACGCGGGCGTCGGCGGTCTTCTCGCCCTCCGCGTCGAAACGGGCCGCGCGGAAGGTGATGTCGTACGTCTGCCAGGTCTCCGGCGCCGTCGCGGCGTTCACGTCCGGGGCCTTCTTCGTGTAGATCGCCCCGGCCTCGTTGTCGGCGAGTGTGGTGTCACCGTACGAGTCGAGGATCTGGACCTCGTACCGCTCCTGGAGGTACACGCCGCTGTTGGCACGGTTCTGGCCGGTCACGTCCGGCGGGAGGTTCGGGAGCCAGAATTCGACGTGTGCCCTGAAGTCCTGGAATCCCTGCTTCGTGCGGATGTCGCCGCCGGAGACCTCCATCGATCCGTCACCGGTCACCGGCCACGCCGCCGCCCGGCCGTCCGGGTGCTGCCAGGCTGCCTGGTTCGATCCGTCGAACAGGGGGATGCGGGCGCCCTCGGGGTGGACGGTGATCAGGTCGAGGTTGACATGGCCGGTGTCGCCGCCGTCGTACCGGTAGGTGACGGTGTTCCTTCCGGCGCGCAGGGGCAGCGGTTCGTTCCGCGTCGACCAGGTGTTCCAGTCGACGGTGGACAGCAGGATCGTCTGCCGGACCTTGGCGCCGTTGACGTACACGCTCAGGCTCTTGGTGCCGGTGAAGGGGTTCGGCCCGTTGGAGTAGCGCAGACCGACGTCGTACGTCCCCGCCTTCGCCGCGTCGACCTCGAAGGTGGTCGACGCCCCCTCGGCGCCGAACTTGTCGACGAATCCGCTGCCCGAGTAGCCGGGGTGGTCGGTGTTGAAGCCGGCTCCGCCCGTCAGCGTCGCCTCCTCCGCCTCGTACTGGGTGGCCGGAGGCTGCTTGCCGGGGAGGGAGTTGAGCGTGTACCACGCCTCCGTGCTCCACAGGGACTCGCCGCTCGCCGAGCTGAATGGGCGCGGGGAGCGTACGTGCACCACGCGGTTGGACTTCAGGCCGGGGATGTCGAGGGTGACCTTCCTGCGGTCCGGCGACAGGATGGCCGACCGTACGGACAGGGTCTCCTCGCCCGCCTTGGGACCGCCGTAACTCGGGGTCGGTACGTAGTGCCACTGCTGGACCCGGTAGCTCCCGGCCAGCTTGGCCGCCGTCTCCTCCGAGAGCGGCTGGGTGTACTCCAGTTCGAACCCGCCCGGCTTCGCCCGCATCGCCAGGATGTCGAACGCCTTGTCGCCGCTGGGCGAGAGCTTCTGGAGCCCGTACGTCAGCTTGCCCTCCTGGCCCCAGTTGCCGCCCGCGCCCAGGCCACCGGCGTAGATCGCGCCGTCCGGGCCCATGCTGATCCGGTTGACCCCGGCTTCCAGGCCCTGGGTGAAGCGGAAGACCGCACCCTGGTACTCGCCCTTGACCTTCTCCAGGTACGCGCGCTGGATGCCTCCGTATGTCACGTCACCGAAGAGCATCTGCCCGGCGAACCTGCCCTCGGTCAGCTGGAGCGGAGTGCTGGGCGAGTTCGCTATCTCGTTCTGCGGCAGCCACAGCACCGGCTTGGTCACCGGCTTCGCGTCGAACGGCCCGTCCGGGTTGGTGTAGTGGTTGAAGAAGCGGTCCTGCTTGATGTGGAGGAGCTTCGACGACGGCAGCCAGCCGCCCTGGTTGTCCAGGACGAACATGTCGCCCTTCGGCCCCCACCCGATGCCGTTGGGGGTACGCAGGCCACCGGCGATGTATGACACCTCACCGGTCTTCCGGTTCACCTTGATCGTGGAGCCGCGGTTCTTCGAGGGCTGGGGGTCGGTGGTCGCGCCGCCGTAGTTGATGGCGACCGACAGGTTGAGGTAGAAGAAGCCCTTCTTGTACAGCAGTCCGAAGGCGAACTCATGGAAGTTTCCGCCGTAGGGCCATGTCGCGACGGTCCGCTGCTCGTCGATGACGTCGTCGCCGTCGGTGTCGCTCAGCTCGGTCAGCTCGTGCTTCTGGGACACGTACAGCTTGCCGTCGACGGCCTTGATGCCCATCGGCTCCTTGAGGCCGCCGATGATCTTCTTGGTCGTCACCTTGCCGGGGTCGGTGTTCCCCCGCACGTTGTCGAGGAGATGGACCTCGCCCGCGGTGTTGGTGCTGCCGCCCCAGGTGGTCACGGCCAGCCGGCCGTCCGGCAGCCAGTCCATGGCGGTGACCTGCGGCTCGAAGCCCGGGGGACGGAGATCGGTGAGGGCGTAGTCCGGGTGCACCGCGTTCAGGGGCAGCCCGTCGCCCGGCGAGTCGAGGACGCCCTCGCACTCCTTGCGGCCCGGCGCCGTGACCCGTACGACGTCGGCGTCCGTGCTCAGTACCGCGTTCGGTACGACCGCGAAGTCCGGGGCGCCCGGAGGCTTCCACGCCAGGGTGATCTGCTGCCCACCGGTGCGGTCGAAGTGATCGATGCGCAGGGAGTGGTGGCCCGCCTCCAGGGTGACCGTGCCGTCCTTGGGGTCCGCGCCGTGCAGACCGTCGTGATCGATGACCGGGCTGCCGTCGATGAGCAGCCGTGATCCGTCGTCGCTGGTCAGCCGGAAGGTGTACGCGCCGGTCTGCGGGACGTCGATGTTGCCGGTCACCTGGGTGACGAAGTGGTCCTCGAAGCCGAAGTCCCCGGCCGCGCTCCAGTCGATCGTGGGCATCAGCCTGTCGACGTTCGGGGTCTGTCCGGTCTTGATGTCGCACAACTTGCTGAGCGGCACCTGTACGTCGAAGACGCGCAGTGTGACACCGGGTTCCTGCGGCGGAAGCTCGGCCGGGACCGCAGGTTCGGCGGTGGCCGGTGACGCGTGGGCGGTCACCGGTGATATGTCGGACGCGGTCACCGGTGACATGTCACCGGCGGTCGATGACATGTCGGCCGTGACCGATGACATGCCATCGGTCACCGGTGGCATGTCATCGGCCGCGGCGGGCGACGAGGCGAAGCCGCCGACGAGGAACGAGAGGACGAGCAGCCCCGTCAGGCGACTGCGTAAGCGGTGGTACAGCCGTGGATTCATCCTGCCTCCTGGCCCCCCGGGACGAGGAGCGTGTAGTGGCGAAGGGTGCGGGTCACCCGTGAGCGTCCGGGTGATCGTTCGATCAGTGCGTTCCTGTGGCGCCGTACCTGAGCGAAACTCCGACGGTTGCGCCGGAAAGAGTAGGAGGCTTCTGCTCGTGCCGTCCATGCTTTGTCACCACAGTGTTCAAAGTCCGGGTGGGGGAAGTGCAGGGAGGGGAGCGGAGGCCCTAGGTTGGGGCCATGACCGAAGTGCTGCTTTCCGCGGGTGTGGTGGAGTACGAGGACACGGGTGGCGACGGGCCGGTGGTGGTCCTTCTGCACGGCGTCGCCATGGACGGCTCGCTGTGGCGCACTGTCGTCGGCGAACTCCGCTCCGGCTTCCGGTGCATCGTGCCGACCCTCCCTCTCGGTGGTCACCGCCGGCCCATGCGCCCCGACGCCGACCTGTCGGTCCTCGGGGTGGCCCGGATCGTCGCGGAGTTCCTCGACGCACTCGAACTCCAGGACGTCACCCTGGTCATGAGCGACTGGGGCGGGGCGCAGGCGCTGGTCGCGGACGGACGGGACCGGCGGATCGGAAAGCTGGTGATCACGTCCTGCGAGGCGTTCGACAACTTCCCGCCCGGACTGCCCGGCGGCAATCTGTACGCTGCGGCCAAGGTGCCCGGAGGTCTGATGGCCGCCTTCGCCCTGCTGAAGCTCACGCCGATGCGGCGGCTGCCCGTCACCTGGGGATGGATGACCAAGCGGCCGGTTCCGCGTGAGGTGATGGACGCCTGGTTCCGTCCGCTGTGGTCGTCGCGGGAGATCCGGCGCGACCTGCGCACCTACGTCCTCGGAGTGCCGCCCAAGGCGGAACTTCTGCGCTGGGCCGAGGCGTTGCGCGCGTTCGACCGGCCTGCCCTCGTCGTATGGGCGGCCGAGGACAAGGTCATGCCACCGGAGCACGGGCGGCGGCTGGCGGACCTCCTCCCACAGGGGCGGCTGGTGGAGGTGGCCGACAGCTACACGCTCATTCCGGAGGATCAGCCCGTCGTGCTCGCCGCGCACATCCGGGCGTTCCTGGAGGGTGACGGCGGAGCGTAGACGCTGTCCCGGCTTCGGCCGGGCGCCCGTGCGGGCCCGGTTCCCGGCCGACGTCAACGCCTTCGCGGGCCCGGACACGTCCTGTTTCCGTAACGTCCCTGTATCCGAGTCCTGATGGTGCAACAGTTCGGTACCACCCCGGACGTCGCCGCCACGCGATCGTATGATCGCTGCGGTGTCGATGAGGTAAGGGTGGTAACTCGTGGTATTTCACGGGCCGTTACACAGATTCCGGTACGGAGCTCCCCTGTTGCTTCTGCCCCTGCTGCTGGCAGGGTGTTCCGGCGGTGGCGCTGAGGCGGACGCGCAGGGGAAGGGCTCATCGGGCCCACCGGCATCCGGACCGGCATCCGGACCGGCATCCGGACCGGCATCCGGACCGGCATCCGGACCGGCATCCGGCTCACCGTCCACACCCTCATCCGGACCCGCACCCTCCTCCGCACTCGTCGACGCCGACCCGGCCAGGCTGCCGAAGAACCGGAGCGCCGCCCTCGCCCTCATCGGCAAGGTCATCGCCGAGCCCGACAGCTTCGGCCCCGGAGTGGTGAAGCGGAGCCCGTACGAGAGCGACCCGGCCACCTGGCCCGTCCTGGGGACCGACTGCGTCTGGGCGCAGCGGAAGCCCGCGGGCAACGTCATGGCCACCGTCACCCGCAATTTCGAGGTGCCCGCGACGAAGGGCAGGGGACCGGTCCGGCTGGCGGCCGTCGTCACCGTGCACCGCACCCGGCAGGACGCGCAGTGGGAGATGGCCGAGTCCCTGGAGGAGACGATGCGCTGCCCCACACAGCAGTTGCGGCAAGGGGAACTCATCGGCTCGATGATCTCCGCCGCGCTGCTCCAGGGCGAGAGCACGCAGAACAACTCCGAGGATTCGCTGGCCGAGACGGGACAGTTCCGGAGCGAGGAGCTCGGCGGTCCGTACCCCTACGCCTGGCAGCAGGCGCAGACCCTTCAGTTCACCGTCGCGGTGACCGGCAAGGGGGCGAAGGGGCGCACTGACAAGGAACTGGAAGACCTGGTCACCCAGGCGCAGGCCGCCATGCTGGTCCGGCTCGAATCCGCCATCGAGAAGCAGAGCTGAGGCACCCCTGATGGACGAACTGAGGCCGTCGGACCCGTCGCACATCGGCGGGCACCGGCTCCTGGGCCGCCTCGGAGCGGGCGGCATGGGCGTCGTCTACCTGGGGCGCACGGAAGCGGGGGCGCTCGCCGCCATCAAGGTGATCCTGCCCGAGTACGCCGGGGACGACGACTTCCGTACCCGCTTCCGCCGCGAGGTCGCGGCGGCCCGCAGTGTGCACAGCCCGTGGGCGGTCCCGGTCACCGGGGCGGAGACCGAGGGCGAACGCCCCTGGCTGGCAACGGCGTTCGTGCCAGGACCCGCGCTCTCGGACGCCGTGGCACGGCGCGGACCGCTGCCCGCCCGTAGCGTCAAGGTGCTCGGCCGGCTGCTCTCCCGCGCCCTGAGCGCCGTACACGAGGCCGGGCTTGTCCACCGCGATGTGAAGCCGGGCAATGTCCTGCTCACCGCCGACGGTCCCCGCCTCATCGACTTCGGCATCGCGCGGGCCGCCGACGCCACCGCGCTGACCGCCACCGACCTCGTGGTCGGCACCCCCGGCTTCCTCTCGCCCGAGCAGGCCACCGGGGGCGGCACCACCGCCGGACCCGCCAGCGACGTCTTCTCGCTCGGCTGCCTCCTCGTGTACGCGGCCACCGGGCGGCCCCCGTTCGGCAGCGGGGCCGTCGACGCCCTGCTCTACCGCACCGTGCACGACCGACCGGACCTCGGCGGGATCGACGACGCCGAACTGCGCACCCTGCTGACCGCCTGCCTGGCCAAGGACCCGGGGGAGCGGCCGACGGCGGCACAGCTCGACGCGCGCATCGCCGAGGACGTACCGGGCGGGTCGGTCGAGTGGCTGCCCGAGGACGTCGTACGGCTGATCGCCGACCGGTCCGCCGCGATGCTCGCACTGCCGGACATCGACGCCACCGTGGCCGAGGAGCCCGTGGCGCCCGCCCGTCCCGACAGGCGGCGCTTCCTCCTCCTCGCCTCCGTCGCGGCGGTGGGTCTCGCCGGAACCGCCTACGCCGCCGTACAGGTGGCGGGCGAGGACACCGAGAGCGCCCCGAAGCGGGGCGGCTCCGGCGAGCGGGACTGGATCATCGGCGTGCACGCCGACCTGACGGGCCCTCAAGCGGCGTGGGGGAAGGCTCAGGAACGGGGCGTCCGGCTCGCCGTCGAACGGTTCAACTCCCGCGGGAACAAGCCCTTCACGCTCATTGTGAAGGCGCTGGACGACCGGGGGGACGCCGCCCGTTCGGCGCGCGTCGCCGAGCTGTTCGCACGCGACCCGGACGTGCTCGCGGTGATCGGCCCGACCGGTGACGCCGCGACCGGAGCGGCGCTGCCCGCGTACGACGAGGCGATGCTGGCGGTGCTCACGGTGTCGTCACTGGCGATGGCGTACGCCCCCAGGTCCAAGAAGTCGTTCTTCCAGGCCGCTCCGTCCTGGGGTGCGCTCTCCGCACCGATCGTCAACCGGCTCCTGCTGCGCCCCGACGTCGAACGCCTCGGTGTGCTCATGGACCGCTCCGGCGGGCAGTCCGCCTACCAGGTGGGCTACGCGACCAACCTGATGACCCCCACCCTCACCACCGGGACCACCTATCCGCGCGTGGTGCCCGCCGGGACGAGGGACCTCGCACCGGTGATCGAGGACATGCTCACGCACAGGAGCGACGCGATCTTCTACGCGGGTGACGCGGCCGGAGCCGCCCGCACGGCCGTCGCGCTCGCCGGAACCTCGTTCAAGGGGCCGTGCATCGCCCAGCACACCGTCATGGGACCGGACTTCCTCACGGCTGCCGGAGCCGCGGCCACCGGGTGGGAGTTCATCTCCCCGTACACGGACGCGTCGGCGCCCGCCGCCAAGGAGTTCACCGCCGCACACCGCGCTCGCTTCGGCGCCGAGCCCGCGCCGTGGGCCGCCGAGGCGTACGACGTGGCCGGGCTCGTCGCCCAGGCGCTGGTCGCCCTCGCCCTGGCCGACGGGGAGAAAGCGACGGGGAAGCCGGACGGAAGCGGGACGGGGAAGCCGGACGGGAGCGGGACGGGGAAGCCGGACGGGACCGAGGGGAAGAACGAGGGGTCGGACGGGGCCGAGGGGGCCGAGGGGAAGAAGGCGTCGGGGAAGCCGGAAGAGGCCGAAGGGAAGAAGGCGTCGGGGAACACCGGCGCTTCGCCGGAAGCCCGCCGCCCCGTGCGGCCCGGCCGGGCCGCTGTCGTCGCCGAGATCGCCGCCTCACCGTACGAGGGAATCTCCCGCACCTACGCCTTCGACAAGAGGCAGGCGCTGGTGGGCCAGGACGCCCACCTCTACCGTGTCGAGAACGGCCGCTACCGCTATCTCGGCGCGGCCCCGAAGCCCACCACCTGACATGAGGCCGCTCACCTCGGACGACCCGCGCGTCATCGGCGAGTACCGCACCCTGGTCCGGCTCGGCGCGGGCGGCATGGGTGTGGTGTACCTGGCCAGATCGCCGGGCGGCGCGCTCGCCGCGGTGAAGGTGATCCGCGCCGAGCACGCCGCCGACCCCGGCTTCCGGGCCCGTTTCCGCCGCGAGGCCGAGGCCGCCGCGCGGATCACCGGGCCGTGGGTGGTCCCGGTCACCGGCGCCGACACGGAGGCCCGGGAACCGTGGCTGGCCACCGCGTTCGTGCCCGGCCCCTCGCTCGCCGAGATGATCGGGACACAGGGCGCCCTGCCCGCCGCCACCGTGCGCGCACTCGGCGCCCGGCTCGCGGCGGCCCTCGTCGCGGTGCACGGGGCGGGGCTCGTCCACCGCGACGTCAAACCCGGCAATGTGCTCCTCGCCCTCGACGGGCCCCGGCTCATCGACTTCGGCATCGCGCGCCACGAGGGCGCCACCGCGCTCACCGCGACCGATGCGGTGATCGGCACGCCCGGCTACCTCGCCCCCGAACAGGCGTCGGCCGGGCCCGTCGGACCGGCGTGCGACGTCTTCTCGCTCGGCTGCGTCCTGGTGTACGCGGCCACCGGGCGGCGCCCGTTCGGCGAGGGCGCGGCGGCGGGGGTCCTGTTCCGAACGGTGCACGAGGAACCGGACCTGCGCGGTCTGCCGCCAGGACTGCGCGCCCTCGCCGCCGCCTGCCTGGCCAAGGACCCGGCCGCCCGGCCGACCGCCGACCAGGTGCACCGGGCGCTGGCCGACGAGGCGCATCCGGATCAGGCGCACCCGGGTCAGGCGCGCCCAGGTCAGGCGCCTCCGGACCCTTCGCCTCCGGACCCTTCGCCTCCGGACCCGGCGGCGGAGGCGGACCGCTGGATGCCGGCGGGGCTGCCCGCGCTGATCGCCGAACGTTCGGCCCGCGCCCTCGCGCTGCCCGACCCCGAGACCCCGCCCGCCCCGGCGGCGTCCGGCACCGGGGCGGCACCCGGCCCCTCGCGGCGGCGCCTGCTCACCGCCTCGGCGGCCGGAGCCGTCCTCCTCGCGGGCGGTGGCACCGCAGCCTGGATGGCCCGGCGGCGCGGCCATGTGAATGGCCCGTCGACGAGGACCGCGAACCGCCCCACGTACAGGCTCGGCCTGCACGCCGACCTCACCGGACCCGGCCGCGCCACCGGCCTCGCGCACCAGCGGGGCGTCCAGCTCGCCGTCGCCGACCACAACTCCCGTACCGACGCGGCCTTCCGGCTCGCCCTGCGCACGGAGGACGACGCGGGGGACGCGGCCCGAGCACGCCGGGCGGCCGACCGGCTGGCCGCCGACCCCCGCGTCCTGGCCGTCATCGGGCCCAGCGCCGACGTCACCGCCGAGGACGTCGTCGCCCGGTACAAGAAGGCACGGCTGGCCATGGTCGTCGTCGCGGCGGGCTCCACCACCGCCGAGTTCTTCGCGAGCCCGGTCCTGTGCGTCACCCGCCCCTTCGACGACAGCCTCAGCATCGGCCTCATCAGCTACCTGATCCACACCCGCCCCGCCGAGCGGATCTTTCTGATCGCCGACGAGGACGACCCGCGGCGCAGCTGGGGCATCCGCCAGATCTTCAGCGACGCACCCCTCGCGGGAGCCACCCCCACCACCCGCACCGTCGCCGCCGGGCAGGGCTTCGGCACGGCGGCGCGGGCGGTTGTCGGCGCGAAGGCGGACGCCGTGGTGTACGCGGGCGGCTCACCCACCCGGGCAGCGCGCTGCGCCACCGCCCTCACCGCCGCCGGGTTCACCGGCACCCGCGTCAGCGCCGGTCCCGTCCTCGCTCCCGCCTTCCTGAAGAAGGCGGGGAAGGCCGCCGAAGGATGGGTCTTCGCCGAGGCGTACGCCGACCCCCTGGCGCTCCCCGCCGCGAAGAAGTTCACCGCCGCGCACCGGAAGCGCTACGGGGCGCCGCCCGCCACCTGGTCCGCCGAGGCGTACGACGCGGTCGGGCTGATCGCCGCTGCCGCCGAGGCCACCAGTGCCACGGGTGCGGAGCGGGGCGGGATCGCCCAGCGGCTGTTCCGCACCCGGTACCGGGGCATCGTCCGCGCCCTGTCCTTCCACGACACCCGCGGGGTGCGGTTCGACAACGGGATCTTCCTCTACCGGATCGTGGCCGGGCGGCCCACGTTCCTGGGCCCCTACGGCGAGGTGTGAAGCGGAGCTGCGGCCGCGCTTAAGAAAACCTCGATGGACCTGAGGCGCGGGGTGCGGCAGATTTCTCCGTGACGGCAGCGGCAGGGCGATGCGCGGTGGCCACCGACGTGCGCCCCGGTCCGTGCCCGGCCCAGCGCCGCTCCGCCGTCCCTCTCGACTTCCCCGGGCCGCAGGCTGCCTCGATGCTGCCCCGGCCCGGGGCATCCACCACCGCGTACCACGTGCAGGGAGCCGCAGCCGTGAAGGCACTCGTGAAGCAGAAGGCCGAGCCCGGTCTGTGGCTGATGGACGTCCCGGAGCCGGAGATCGGCCCGGGCGACGTACTCATCAAGGTCCTGCGTACCGGCATCTGCGGCACCGACCTGCACATCCGGGCCTACGACGGCTGGGCGCAGCAGGCGGTGCGCACCCCGCTCGTCCTGGGCCACGAGTTCGTCGGCGAGGTCGCCGAGCTCGGCGCCGATGTTGCCGACATCAAGATCGGCGACCTGGTCAGCGGCGAGGGCCACCTGGTCTGCGGGAAGTGCCGCAACTGTCTCGCCGGACGCCGCCACCTCTGCCGCTCCACCCTCGGGCTCGGCGTCGGCCGCGACGGGGCGTTCGCCGAGTACGTCGCGCTGCCCGCCGCCAACGTGTGGGTGCACCGGGTCCCCGTCGACCTGGACATCGCCGCGATCTTCGACCCGTTCGGCAACGCGGTCCACACCGCGCTGTCCTTCCCGCTGGTCGGCGAGGACGTCCTGATCACCGGTGCGGGCCCCATCGGGATCATGGCCGCCGCCGTCGCCCGGCACGCCGGCGCCCGCAACGTCGTCATCACCGACGTCAGCGAGGCCCGCCTGGAACTGGCCCGCAAGGTCGGTGTCAGCCTGGCCCTCAACGTCGGCGAGGAGACCATCGCCGACGGGCAGCGCCACCTCGGACTGCGGGAGGGCTTCGACATCGGACTGGAGATGTCCGGCCGCCCCGAGGCGATGCGCGACATGATCGCGAACATGACGCACGGCGGCCGGATCGCCATGCTCGGACTGCCGTCCGAGGAGTTCGCCGTCGACTGGTCCCGCGTCGTCACCTCGATGATCACGATCAAGGGCATCTACGGCCGGGAGATGTACGAGACCTGGTACGCCATGTCCGTACTGCTGGAGGGCGGTCTCGACCTCGCCCCCGTGATCACCGGACGGTACGACTACCGCGACTTCGAAGCGGCCTTCGACGACGCCGCGAGCGGTCTCGGCGGCAAGGTCATCCTCGACTGGACCTCCTGAACCCTAAGGACTCACGCATGTTCGACTCCGTACGCGACGATCTGCGCACCACCCTCGACGAGATCAGGGCCGCCGGGCTGCACAAGCCCGAGCGTGTGATCGGCACCCCGCAGTCCGCCACCGTGGCCGTCACCTCCGGCGGCCGTCCCGGTGAGGTCCTCAACTTCTGCGCCAACAACTACCTGGGCCTCGCCGACCACCCCGAGGTCGTCGCCGCCGCCCACGAGGCGCTGGACCGCTGGGGCTACGGGCTGGCCTCGGTCCGCTTCATCTGTGGCACCCAGGAGGTCCACAAGGAGCTGGAGCAGCGGCTGTCGTCGTTCCTCGGCCAGGAGGACACGATCCTCTACTCCTCCTGCTTCGACGCCAACGGCGGCGTGTTCGAGACCCTGCTCGGCCCCGAGGACGCGGTCATCTCCGACGCCCTCAACCACGCCTCGATCATCGACGGCATCCGCCTCTCCAAGGCCAAGCGCTTCCGTTACGCCAACCGCGACATGGCCGACCTGGAGCAGCAGCTCAAGGAGGCGTCCGGGGCCCGCCGCCGGCTCGTCGTCACCGACGGCGTGTTCTCCATGGACGGATACGTCGCCCCGCTGCGCGAGATCTGCGACCTGGCCGACCGCTACGACGCCATGGTCATGGTCGACGACTCGCACGCCGTCGGCTTCGTCGGCCCCGGCGGGCGCGGCACCCCCGAACTGCACGGCGTCATGGACCGCGTCGACATCATCACGGGCACCCTCGGCAAGGCGCTCGGCGGTGCGTCCGGCGGCTATGTCGCGGCCCGCGCCGAGATCGTCGCGCTGCTGCGCCAGCGCTCGCGCCCGTACCTCTTCTCCAACTCCCTCGCCCCGGTCATCGCCGCCGCCTCCCTCAAGGTCATCGACCTGCTGGAGTCCGCCGGTGACCTGCGCGAGCAGCTGAACGCCAACACCGCGCTCTTCCGCACCCGGATGACCGAGGAGGGCTTCGACATCCTGCCCGGCGACCACGCCATCGCCCCCGTCATGATCGGGGACGCGGCGAAGGCAGGCCGGATGGCGGAACTGCTCCTGGAGCGCGGTGTGTACGTGATCGGGTTCTCGTACCCGGTCGTCCCCGACGGCGCGGCCCGCATCCGCGTCCAGCTCTCGGCAGCGCACTCCACCGACGACGTGAACCGTGCCGTGGACGCGTTCGTCGACGCGCGGGCGGCGCTCGGCGAGTAGGGGAAGTAGGGGTACCGGAGCCTCGGGCCGGGACGCCGGGCCGGGGCTCATGGTCGGGCCGCCGGGCCGGGTCCATGGCCGGACGCCGGGCCGGGTCCATGGCCGGGACGTCTGGCCGGGGCTCATGGCCCGGGCGTCGGGCCGGAGCCGCGCCGGGCGTCGGGCGTCGGGCCCCGGCGCGGTGGCGTCCGGGCCCTGAGCCCCGGTTCGGGATGTCCGGGAAGTCCCACGCGACCTGGGACAATAGGCGCATGATCGATGCACGGCGGCTGCGAATCCTGCGTGCGGTGGCGGACCACCGTACGGTGACCGCGGCCGCCGCCGCACTGTATCTGACGCCCTCGGCCGTCTCCCAGCAGCTCGCCGCCCTGGAGCAGGAGACCGGCCACCGGCTCGTCGAACGCGGCGCGCGCGGTGCGCGGCTCACCGCGCCGGGGGAGATCCTGCTGACCCACACCAACGCGGTGCTGGCCCAGCTGGAGCGGGCCGAGGCGGAGCTCGCCGCGTACAGCGCGGGTGTCGCCGGTACGGTCACGGTCGCCGCGTTCGCCACCGGCATCGGCCTGGTCCTGGCCCCCGCGCTCCGCGAGCTGTCGCGCACCGCCCCCGGTATCCGGGTCCGCGTCCAGGACGCCGAGGGCGACGCGAGCGTGCCGATGGTGCTGGACCGGCAGGTGGATGTGGCGGTCGCCGTCGAATACCGGGGCGCGCCCGCCGAGGACGACCTGCGGCTGACGCGGGTGCCGCTCTACTCGGAGCCGTTCGACGCGGTGCTGCCGGTGGGGCACCGGCTGGCCGGTCAGGAACAGGTGGCGGTCGCCGACCTCGCGAAGGACCCCTGGATCGGACCGTACCCCGGCAACCCCTGCCACGATGTGGTGGTCCTGGCCTGTGAGTTCGCCGGTTTCGAGCCGATGCTCGAACACTCCTCGGACGATTTCCGCGCGGTGGTCGCGCTGGCCGGGGCGGGCGCCGGAGTGGCACTCGTCCCGAGGTCGGCGCTGCGGGGGACGGAACTGAGCGGGGTGGTCGTCCGCCCCGTACAGGGCAGCGCCCCGACGCGACGCGTCTTCGCAGCGGTACGGCAGGGGGCGGAGGGCCACCCGCTGATCAGCCCGGTCCTGGACGCGCTGGGAGCGGTGTCGGTCCGGGACGCCTGAGGGTCGTCGCGGATACCCGTGCGCCGGGCGGGCCTGAACCTCAGACCCGCCCGGCACACGTGCGCTTCGTTTCGCTTCAGCTCCGGCTTCCGCCCAGCCCCCGCTTCCGCCGCAGCCGCAGCCGCAGCCTCCGCTTCCGCCCCCGCTTCCGCCCCAGCCTCAGCCCTTGCGCCGCTTGAGGACGAAGCGGCCACCGGACGACCCCGGCAGCACGGTCGCCGCCAGCGCGGCCACCGTCACCGCCGCCACCAGCACCCCGTACTGCGCGGGCGGCATGTACGGCGCCGACCCCGTCGCCGACACCGCGAACGCGGTGAGCGGGACCGCCGCGACCACCGTGCCGATCACCAGCCCCGCGACCGTCACCAGACCGGTCTCCAGCACCAGCATCCGCCGCAGCTGCCCGCGCCCCGTGCCGACCATCCGGAGCAGCCGGAACTCACCGCGCCGACCGGTCGTGATCAGGGCGAGCGTGCTGATCACGGACAGCAGCGCGAAGCCGCCGATCACACCCACCCCGATGATGACCATGGCGTTGTCCTCGTCCGACACCGCCGGAGAGATCCGTACGTCGTTCGCCTCCGCGGGCCGGACCAGCACCCCGCTGTACGGCGCCAGCGCCTTCCGTACAGCGGCGGAGGCCGCAGCCCCGGAATGCGGTGCGGTCCCGATCAGGAGACTCGCGTCGCGCGCCGCCGAGACATGCGCCGCCAGTGCCTCGCGCGGGAGCATGAACTCACCGAGACCCAGGGAGCGTTCGTACACCGCGACCACCCGGAGTTTCGCCTTCGTACCGTCCCCCAGCCGCAGTTCCACCGTGTCGCCGGTGGAGACGTCGAGGCTGTCCGCCCGCTCCGCGCCGACCGCGACCGTGCCCCGGCCGGTGAGCCGCTCCAGGTCGCCCGACGTGACCCCGGGGTCGAGGGTGCCGGACAGCTGGGAGGCCGTCACGCCCAGCACGGGCAGGCTGCTCAGCTTCGGCTCGCCGACCTCGCGATGGGCGAGGACGACGCTGGAGCGCAGCACGCCCGTCGCCGCCGTGACGCCCGGCGCCTTACGGACCGCTCGCGCCGCCCCGGCCGGCAGCCCGGCGCCCGGCGCCGTCGCCACCAGATCCGCCCGCAGCGCGGCGTCGGCCTGCCGGTCGGCGGCCCGTTCCATCGTCGTACCGGCCGCCAGCTGTACGCAGACGAAGGCGACCACCAGCACGATCGGCGTGAGCGCCGCACCGAGCCGCCGGGTGTGCGCGGAGGCGGTCCGCGCGGCCAGGAAGCCGGAGACCCCGCCGGCCTTGCGTACCGGAGTGCCGAGCACCCGCATCGCGATCCGTGCGATCCACGGCCCCAGCAACGCCACCGCGATGACCAGCGAGGTCGCCGCGCCCGACGCCGCGGCCGCCGCGGTCTGGCCGCTCTGCGACGTGGCGAGACCGGCCGAACTGACGCCCGAGAAGACCAGAACCAGGCCGGTGATCGTACGGAAGCGGCCCGGCTCGCTCGGTTCGGGGGAGCTCGCCGCACCCAGGGCCGCGGCGGGCCGCAGCTTCGTGATGCCCCGGGCGGCCAGCATCGCCACCGGCCGCACGAGGACGGTGACGATCAG
The DNA here is from genome assembly GCF_001905125.1 of Streptomyces sp. TSRI0281. Classification (GTDB taxonomy): domain Bacteria; phylum Actinomycetota; class Actinomycetes; order Streptomycetales; family Streptomycetaceae; genus Streptomyces. The sequence continues at coordinate 142,233 of NZ_LWLE01000002.1, forward strand.
CGCGGCAGCCCCGGCCGCGGCGAACGGCAGCCACACGGGTACCGGCAGCGGCAGCGCGTCCGTGGTCAGCAGCGACCGCATCGCGAGACCCAGCGGTACGGCTCCGATGCCGCCCAGCACCGCGGCGGTGGCGGAGACCCGGCCCGCCTCCCGGCCGATCGCCGACCTGAGCTGGCGCGGCGTCGCCCCGACCGCCCGCAGCAGGGCCAGTTCACCGGACCGCTGGTGGATCGCCTGGGACAGTGTGGAGCCGATCACCAGGAGCGCCACCATCAGCACGGTGCCGCCGATCGACCCCAGCAGGCCCAGCTGATCGCCGCGCCCGCCGAGCGCGCTCAACTGCTCCGCCTCGCCCCGCTCCGTACCGGTCAGGACCCGCACCCCGCGGTCGGAACCGGCGGCGGCACGCTCGGGGAGCGCCCTGTTCACCGAGTCCCGCACGGTGTCGGCCGGGACCCCCTCCTTCGCGACGATCCCGATCGCGTCGACGGTGTCCGGATGCCCGGCCAGCGCGGTCAGCCGCCGCTCGGTGAAGAACACGGCCGGGGCGCCCTTTCCCCGGTGGCCCGGGTCAGCGACACCGGTGAGGGTGTAGGATCTGGCGGCCCCGTCGACCTGGAGCTTCACCGTGTCGCCCGGCCCGCTTCCGGCCGGTACCAGCGCCGTGTCCAGGACCACGTCGGTCGCGGCCTTCGGGGCCCGGCCCCCGGTCAGCTCGTACGGGGTCAGCACCGCGGACGGCCAGGAGCGGCCGACCGCGGGTGTCCCGCCGCCCACGGTGACCGGAACGGAGTCGTCCGCGACGGCACGGGCGACCCCGTCGGCCCCCGCCGCCTTCGCCAGCAGGGACCGGTCGAGCCGGGCCCGTTCCGACAGGTACGCCGTCGCGGTCTTCGGTTCACTGCCCCAGGGCTTCGCGGTGTACGACACCTTCTGGTCGGCGGCCACCACCGCGTCGGCGCCCGCGTACCGGTCGACCGGCGGCGTGGCCACCAGCAGCGAACCGAGAACGAACGCGAACGCGCCGATCAGCGCCGCGGCGGCGGCCGTCGCCGCGATCACCGCCGCCCAGGCCCGGCGGTGCGCGGGCAGCGAGCGCCGGGCGAGGAACGCGGACGCCCGACGCGACCCGTGCCGTACGGCCGGCGGATCGCGCGGGTCCTTCCTCCTGTCGCGCACGGTCGCGGGCTCGTGTGCACCCGACGCCTTTCCGCCGCCCACGGTCCCGGGCCCGTGGGAGCCCGTGCTCCTGCTGTCGCGTACGGCTCTGTTCATCGCAGCCGCCCGCCGTCCATCGTCAGGACGTTGTCCGCCCAGCTCGCCGCGACCGGGTCGTGGGTGACCATGACGACCGTCCGGCCGTCGGCCCGCACCGCGTCCCGCAGCAGCCCCAGCACCAGCGTCGCCGACTCCGGGTCCAGGGACGCCGTGGGCTCGTCCGCGAAGATCACGTCCGGGTCCGTGACCAGCGCCCTGGCCACCGCCACCCGCTGCTGCTGCCCGCCCGAAAGCGTCGCGGGCCCGTCACCGCCGCGTCCCGCGAGCCCGACCCGGGCCAGCAGGTTCCGGCCTCGGGCCAGCACCTCCGTACCGGCGGGATCGGCGCCCGCCAGCACCAGCGGCAGCACCACGTTCTCCTCGATGGAGAGCGAGGACACCAGGTTGAGGGCGTGCGACTGGAAGACGAAACCGATCCGGTCCCGGCGCAGCCGGGTCAGCGCCGCCTCGGAGAGCGAGCCGAGATCCGTGCCGCCGATCCGTACCGTCCCCGAGGTCGGCCGGTCCAGCCCCGCCGCGCACTGGAGGAACGTGCTCTTGCCCGATCCCGAGGGACCCACCACCGCGGTGAAACTGCCGACCGGGACCGCACAGCTGACCATGTCCAGGGCCGTCGCCTCCCGGCCGCTGCCACGTCGCCCGTAGCGTCGGCTCACCGACTCCAGGCTGAGCGCGGCCGCCTGTGTCGTCATGACCGTGTTCACCGTTGCCTTCACCGTTCTTTCCGTCTTCCTCGTACCGCTTGACCTGCACTGACGCTATGCGACGGGAGATTCGGCAGCGAGGGTGCGCACTACCCGACCGGGGGTGCAGCCTGCTACACCCCCGGTCGGGGGACCGCCCCACTCACACGGTGGTCCGACCCCCGTAACGTGACCTGTCATGAGCTCCGATCCCGCCTTGCTGACGGCCGCCATCCGGCGTGCGTGGGAAGCGTCGCACTACCTCTTCATCGGCCTCGCCGTGTCGCTGCTCACCTATCTGAGCGCGTTCCTGGTGGTGGCCGTCCTGATGTTCGCCGCAGTGATCATCGGGCTGCCCGCGCTGCCGGAAGCCGCCAAACTGCTCCGCGGATTCGCCGAGTCCGAGCGACGCCGGGCGGCCGCCCGGCTCGGTATCGTGTTCCGGCCGACGCAGTATCTGCCGCTGGACGGCGGGGAACTGCCGGAGCGGGTCAGGCGCGTGCTCACCGACTCCGCGACCTGGCGCGATGTGCTGTGGCTGCCCATGCAGACCCTCCTGGGCATGGGCGTGGGCTATCTCACGCTGGTGCTGTGGCCGATCGCGCTCCTCGTGGACGGGGCCGCGCTGCCGCTCGCGCGCCTCCTGGACCGGCGCAGGGCCGACGAATACGGCACCCCGTTGCCCGAACGGCCCGGCTGGGTGCTGCGCTGGTTTCCCGTGCTCGCCGATCTGTCGGCGACCTGGACCCGGTCCCTGCTCGCGTCCGCACCGTCCGACGCGCTCTCCGAACGGGTCGCCCAGCTGACCGAGAGCCGGGCCGGGGCCGTCGCGGCCCACGGTGCCGAACTGCGCCGCATCGAACGGGATCTGCACGACGGGGCGCAGGCCAGGATCGTCGCCCTGTCGATGCGGATCGGACTGGCCAAGCAGCTCATCGACCGCGATCCCGACGCTGCCCGCACCCGGCTGGACGAGGCCCAGGACGGTGCCGACGAGGCGCTCGCCGAGCTCCGGCACGTGGTGCGCGGCATCCATCCGCCCATCCTGACGGACCGCGGACTGGCCGGTGCGGTACGGGCGCTGGCCGCCGATGTGGCGGTCCCCGTCGAGGCGGACCTGGACAGCGTCGAGGACGGGCGGCGGCTGCCCGCCGCGATCGAGGCGGCGGCGTACTTCGTGGTCGCCGAGGCGTTCACCAACATCAGCAAGCACAGTGGTGCCACGGCGGCCCGGGTCCGGATCGACCGGGGCCCCGACACCCTGCGGGTGATGATCGGCGACGATGGGCACGGCGGCGCGAACGAACGCGCCGGCAGCGGGCTGGTGGGAATCCGGCGGCGGGTCGCCGCCCTGGACGGCACCACCCGGATCAGCAGCCCCATCGGGGGGCCGACGGACATCGAAGTGGAGCTGCCGTGCGGATTGTGATCGCCGAGGACAACGCCCTGTTGAGGGAGGGGCTGATCCTCCTCCTCACCAGCTCGGGCCACGAGGTGGTGGCCGATGCGGCGGCGGGCCCCGAGGTGCTGCCCGCACTCCTCGAACACCGCCCGGACGTGGCCGTGCTCGACGTACGGCTGCCGCCGTCCTTCCGCGACGAGGGCCTGCGCGCCGCCCTCGCCGCCCGCGCCGAACTGCCGGACCTGCCGATCCTAGTCCTCTCGCAGTACGTCGAGGAGATGTACGCCGCCGAGCTGCTCTCCCAGGGCGCCCGGGGCATCGGCTATCTCCTCAAGGACCGGGTGGGCCGGGTCGACCAGTTCCTCCAGGCCCTGGAGCGGGTGGCGGCCGGAGGGACCGCCCTCGATCCGGAGGTGGTCTCCCAGCTGCTCACCCGGAAGTCCTCGGCGGGCCCCCTCCAGAGCCTCACCGCCCGGGAGCGCGAGGTCCTGGAGCACATGGCCCAGGGCCAGGCGAACGCCACGATCGCCGCCGAACTGGTCGTCACCGAACGCGCGGTGAGCAAGCACATCGGCTCGATCTTCGCCAAGCTCGGCCTGGAACCGGACGACGGCTCGGTGCACCGCCGGGTGCTGGCGGTACTGGCGTACCTGGAGAGCAAGGGGACGAACTGAGGCACGCGTTCCCGGTCGGCTCACGCGGGTGCCTGCCGTCCACGCGGGCGCATAACGGCTCACGCGCGTCCCGACCACCTCACGCGGGGCTCACCCATGTCTTCGTCGGCTCACGCGGGCTGCAACAGGTCCCACCGGTTGCCGTACAGGTCCTCGAAGACCGCCACCGAGCCGTACACCTCGTGCCGGGGCTCCTCCAGGAACCGCACCCCGGCCGCCCGCATCCGCGCATGATCGCCCGCGAAGTCCTCGGTGTGCAGGAAGAACCCGACCCGGCCGCCCGTCTGCGCCCCCACGCTCGCGCCCTGGGCCTCGTCCTTGGCGCGGGCCAGCAGCAGCCCCGTACCGGCGGCGGCGCCGCGCGGGCGCACCACCACCCAGCGGGAGCCGTCGCCCCGGTCCGTGTCCTCCACCAGCTCGAACCCGAGGGCGTCGCGGTAGAAGCCGATCGCTTCGTCGTAGTCGTGGACGACCAGAGTGACCAGGGCGATGAGGGACATGAACGGGTCCTTCCGGAGGGGCGACATCAGAGTTATACGTAACACTAACGCTCCTCCTCCCCGTCCCCGCACACTTCCGGCATGGACACGAGCGACCTCACCGAGCTGACGGCCCGCGCCGAGCGCCTCGCCACTCCCGGCCACCGACGCATCCTCGGCATCGCGGGACCGCCCGGAGCCGGGAAGTCCACCCTGGCCGCACGGCTCGTCGACGCCCTCGAAGGGCGCGCCGTCCTCGTCCCCATGGACGGCTTCCACCTCGCCCGTGCGGAACTGGACCGCCTCGGCCGCGCGGACCGCAAGGGCGCACCCGACACCTTCGACGCCGCCGGGTACGCGGCGCTCCTGCGCCGCCTGCGCGACCCCGACGCCACCGGGCCCGTCTACGCGCCCGCCTTCGACCGCGCCCTGGAGGAGCCCGTCGCCGGGGCCCTGCCGGTCCCGCCGGACGTCCCGCTGGTCGTCACCGAGGGGAACTACCTCCTCCACGACGACGAGGCGTGGGCACCGGTGCGCGGGCTGCTCGACGAGGTGTGGTTCCTGGACCTCGACCCCGAGGAGCGGGTGCGCAGGCTCGTGGAGCGGCATGTGCGGTTCGGCAAGCCCCGCCCGTACGCCGAGCGCTGGGTGGCCGGCTCCGACGAGACCAATGCCCGCCTGGTCGACCGCGGCCGGGACCGGGCCGACCTCCTCGTACGGCTGCGCCCGGCACCCCGGCCCGATCCGGGTGCCACGCCCCGAGCCCGCTAGCGCGGCACCCGGCGGGCGGGCAGGATGCTGTGTGCCGCGCACCGTGCCGCCAGGAGGTCCCGCATGCCCAGCCCGCACCAGCCCGTCCCCTTCACCGCCGACGACTACCGGGCCCGGATGACCCGCGCCGCCGAGGCGGCCGAGGCCGCCGGGCTCGCCGGCGTCCTCGTCGCGCCCGGCCCCGACCTCGTGCACCTCACCGGCTACCAGCCGGTGAGCACCGAACGGCTCACCCTCCTCGTCCTCAAGGCGGGACAGGACCCGGTCCTCGTCGTCCCGACGCTGGAGGCACCGGACGCCGAACACGCCGTCGGCGCCCCGGCCCTCACCCTGCGCGACTGGACCGACGGCAAGGACCCGTACGAGGTGACCGCCCCGCTGCTGGACACCGGTGGGCGGTACGGGATCAGCGACAACGCCTGGGCGATGCACCTGCTCGGCCTGCAGCAGATCCTCCCCACCACCTCCTACACCTCCCTCACCGAGGCACTCCCGATGCTCCGCGCCGTCAAGGACGCGCACGAGCTGGACCGCCTCGCCGCAGCGGGCGCCGCCGCCGACGCCACGTACGGCGAGATCCTGAAGGTGCGCTTCTCCGGCCGCAGGGAGACCGACGTCGCCGCCGATCTGGCCGCTCTCCTCAAGCGGTTCGGCCACTCCCAGGTCGACTTCACCGTCGTCGGCTCCGGCCCCAACGGCGCCAACCCGCACCACGAGGCGGGCGACCGCACCATCGAGCGCGGCGACATGGTGGTCCTCGACTTCGGCGGGCTCAAGCACGGCTACGGCTCCGACACCTCCCGTACGGTCCATGTCGGCGAACCCACCGCCGAGGAGCAGCGGGTGCACGACATCGTCCGGGAGGCGCAGAAGGCGGGCTGCGACGCGGTCCGCCCCGGCGCCGCCTGCCAGGACATCGACCGGGCGGCGCGGGCGGTGATCACCGAGTTCGGCTACGGCGAACGCTTCATCCACCGCACCGGGCACGGCATCGGGGTCACCACCCACGAACCGCCCTACATGATCGAGGGCGAGGAGCTGCCGCTGGTCCCCGGCATGTGTTTCTCGGTGGAGCCGGGCATCTACCTCCCCGGCCGGTTCGGCGTCCGGATCGAGGACATCGTGACGGTCACCGAGGACGGCGGACGCCGGCTGAACACGACCCCGCGCGAGCTGGCGATCGTCGAGTAGCACCGGGCGCCCGGCGTCGGGAACGGCGGGCCGGTGCGCGAAACCGGCCCGCCGCTCCCGTCGCGCCCACTGCTCCTCGTCCGCTCCGCCGCTCAGTCCTGCGGCTCGCGGTCCCGGAAGCGGTGGAGCACGTCGTACGGGTACGGGAGCGGGCGGGCGCTCGCCGCGTCCAGCCGGTCCGTCTGCTCCGGCGTCAGCTCCCAGCCCACCGCGCCGAGACTGTCGGTCAGCTGCTCGGCGTTGCGGGCGCCGACGATCGGCGCGGTGACGGCGGACCGGCCGAGCAGCCAGCGCAGCGCCACCTGCGCCGGGGTGTGCCCGCCCTCTTCCGCGACCGCGACCAGCGTCTCCACGACCCGCCAGGTCTCCTCGTTGTCCCGCTCCCGCCACGCCTCGCGGCCCAACTCCTCCTGGTAGCGGGCCTCGCGGGTGCCGGGGGCCGCGGCCGTCATGCCGCGCCGGTACTTCCCGGTCAGCCAGCCGCCCTGCAGCGGGCTCCAGGGGATGATGCCGACCCCCTCCGCCCGGCTCACCGGGACGAGCTCCCACTCCACTTCGCGAGCGAGCAGGTTGTAGAGGGGCTGGAGACTCACATAGCGCTCCCAGCCGTTGCGGTCGGCCAGGTCCTGCGCGCGCTGGAGCTGGGAGGCGGAGACGTTGCTCGCGCCGAGGTAGCGCACCTTTCCGGCCTTCACCAGGGAATCGAGCGTGGCGAGGGTCTCCTCAAGAGGTGTCGTCGCATCCCACACATGGGTCTGATAGAGGTCGATGTAGTCCGTGCCGAGCCGCCGCAGGCTCGCCTCCACGGCCGACACGATGTGCTTGCGGCTCAGCCCGCCCGCGTTGGGCGCCTCGCCCATCGTCCCGAACACCTTGGTGGCGATGACGAGGTCGTCGCGCCTGCGGCCCTTCAGCCAGCGGCCGATGATCTCCTCGGACACGCCCCGCTGGTAGACGTCGGCGGTGTCGATGAACGTGCCGCCCGCCCCGGTGAACGTGTCGAGGACGCGATGCGCGCTCGCCTCGTCGGTGTCCTGGCCGAACGTCATGGCCCCCAGGCACAGTTCACTGACCCGCAGTCCGGACCGGCCGAGGTATCGCTGCTTCATGGTGTTCCCTCCGTGTGTTCTCCCTGCGACAGGAAACGCTAGGTGTTGGAGTGCACACGAAGGCAAGGGAAAGCGCGGGGAGTTGGCCGAGCGGACCACGAAACGGCAGGTCTGCCCGGCCCGTCCGCGCCGCCATCGCCCGTCCCCGCCGCCATCGCCCGGACCGTCCGCATCGCCCGGCCCGTCCGCGCCGCCCGCCCCGCGTCTCCTCAGTCGTCCGCCAGTACCACGCACGACTGCGGCGGCAGGTGCAGCAGGCCGTCGGCGGCCGGTGACCGGACCGGTTCCCAGGCCGCCAGCACCCGTGCGCCGCCGCCCCGGTTGCGGCCGCCGCCCAGGGGGATCGTGGCCGGCCTGTCCGCCAGGTTCACCGCGACCCGCAGATCACCCCTGCGGTACGCCAGCCAGCGGGCGTTCTCGTCGTACGCGGCCTTCACCGTGGCCAGGTCCGGGTCGTGGAGGTCGGACACGGCCCGGCGCAGCGCGATCAGTTCGACGTACCACGCCTGTAGGCGCGCGTGCGGCTCGCGCTCCGGCTCGCTCCAGTCGAGACAGGAGCGGTCGCGGGTCGCCGGGTCCTGCGGGTCGGGGACCTCCTCCGCGGCCCAGCCATGTGCCGTGAACTCCCGCCGTCTGCCCTCGCGCACGGCTCGCGCGAGCGCGGGGTCGGTGTGGTCGGTGAAGAACTGCCACGGCGTACGGGCGCCCCACTCCTCGCCCATGAACAGCATCGGGGTGAAGGGGCCGGTGAGCACCAGGGCCGCGGCGCACGCCTGGAGGCCGGGGGAGAGGGCGGCGGCGAGCCGGTCGCCCAGGGCCCGGTTGCCGATCTGGTCATGGGTCTGGGCGTACCCGACGAAGCGGTGGGCCGCGCTCCGGGTGACGTCGACGGGGCGGCCGTGCGTACGGCCCCGGAAGCTGGAGTACGTCCCGTTGTGGAAGAAGCCGCTGGTCACCGTCTTGGCCAGGGCGGCGAGCGGGGCCTGCGCGAAGTCGGCGTAGTAGCCCTGGGACTCGCCCGTGAGCGCCGTGTGCAGCGCGTGGTGGAAGTCGTCGTTCCACTGGGCGTGCAGCCCGATCCCGCCCGCGTCGCGGGGGGTGGTGGTGCGCGGGTCGCAGAGGTCCGACTCGGCGATCAGGGCGAGCGGCCGGCGGGCCTCCGCCGCGAGCGCGTCGACGGCCGAGGACAACTCCTCCAGGAAGGTGAGCGCCCGGCTGTCGGCGAGCGCGTGCACCGCGTCCAGGCGCAGCCCGTCGAGCCGGTAGTCCCGCAGCCAGGCGAGCGCGCTGCCCAGCAGATACGCGCGGACCTCGTCCGAGCCCGGGGCGTCGAGGTTCACCGCCGCGCCCCAGGGAGTGTGGTGGGTATCGGTGAAGTACGGGCCGAAGGCCGGGAGGTAGTTGCCGGACGGGCCGAGGTGGTTGTGGACCACGTCCAGGATCACCGCGAGCCCCAGCTCGTGCGCCCTGTCGACAAAGCGCTTCAGTCCTGCCGGGCCGCCGTACGGTTCGTGCACGGCCCACAGCGACACCCCTTCGTACCCCCAGCCATGGGTGCCGGGGAAGGGACAGACGGGCATCAGCGACACATGGGTGACGCCCAGCCCGGCGAGGTGCCCGAGCCGTTCGGCGGCGGCGTCGAAGGTCCCCGCGTCGGTGAACGTACCGATGTGCAGCTCGTACAGGACGGAACCCGGCAGTCCACGCCCCGCCCAGCCGCCGCGCCAGACGTACGCCTCCTGGTCGACGACCGCGCTCATTCCGTCCGGGCCGTCCGGTTGACGGCGGGACCGCGGATCGGGGAGTACAGGGCCCCCGTCCACGGCGAAGCCGTAGCGGTCGCCGTCCACCGCTTCCGCCTCGGCCCGCCACCAGCCCGTCCGCTCCGGATCACGCTCCATCGCACGTCGCGCCCCCGCCGCGCTGTCCTCCACCGCCCCGGCGCCCGCTCCTGTCCCTGCGTCAGCCACCCTCCCCGCGCCCGCGCCCGCGCCCGCACCCGCACCCGTTTCCGCACCCGCGCCCGCCGCCGCGCTCGACAGCCGGAGCTCGACCGACTCCGCATCCGGGGCCCATACCTCGAACTGCATTCACCACTCCTCGTCCATGAACAGGTCGCCCGAAGGCGGCTCCATGATCGGCGGAAGTCGCGCTCACGGCCCCGGAACACTAGAGCGAGCCCGTTACTGGCGATTAGGGTCTGGTTCTGATCATTGCCCTGCCAGGTTCTGCTCATACGTACGGCTGCTGGAGGCCGAGATGACCGTCCCGATGTTCCCTCCGGGCTTCCTCTGGGGAGCCTCTGCCTCCGCTTTTCAGACCGAGGGGGCCGTCGACACCGCCGGCAAGGGCCCCTCCGGCTGGGACGCCTTCGCCGCGCTGCCGGGCCGGATCAAGGACGGCACCGACACCACCCGCGGCACCGGCTTCCACGAGCGCTACCGCGAGGACGTCGCCCTGCTCGCGGGGCTGGGGGCGGACGCCTTCCGGTTCTCCGTCAGCTGGCCCCGCGTGGTGCCCGGAGGCAGCGGAGCGGTCAACCCCGAAGGGCTCGACTTCTACGACCGGCTCGTCGACGAACTCTGCGCCCACGGCATCACCCCGGCTCCCACCCTCTACCACTGGGACACCCCGCTGCCCCTGGACGAGGCGGGCGGCTGGCTCGACCGGGACACCGCCTACCGCTTCGCCGAGTACGCGGGCATCGTCGCCGAACGTCTCGCCGACCGCGTCCCCATGTGGATCACCATCAACGAACCCGCCGAAGTCACCCTGCTGGGCTACGCGCTCGGCGAGCACGCCCCCGGGCGCACCCTTCTCTTCGACGCGCTGCCCGCCGCCCACCACCAGCTGCTCGCCCATGGCCTCGCCGTCCGCGCGCTCCGCGCGGCGGGCGCCGACAACATCGGCGCCGCCCTTTCCCACGCCCCCGTCTGGACGGCCGGGGAGAGCGAGGAGGACCGCTTCGGCGCGGAGCTGTACGACACGCTCACCAACTGGCTGTTCGCCGATCCGATCCTCACCGGCCGCTACCCCGACGAGAACTTCGCGGCCCTGATGCCCGGCCCGGTGGCGGACGACCTGAAAGTCATCTCGGCACCGCTCGACTGGTACGGCGTCAACTACTACAACCCCACCCTCGTCGGTGCCCCCAAGCCGGAAGCCCTCGACTCCTTCTCCGGCTTCGGCATGCCCGCCGAACTCCCCTTCGGCATCCGGGAGATCGAGGGCTACGAGAAGACCGACTTCGGCTGGCCCGTCGTCCCCGAAGGGCTGAACGAGACACTCACCCGGCTGCGCGGGCGCTTCGGCGACCGGCTCCCGCCGCTCTACATCACGGAGAACGGCTGCGCGATCGACGAGCCCCTCGCCGACCACCGTCGTATCGACTACCTCGAAGGCCACCTCACCGCCCTGCGCGCCGCCATCGACACGGGGATCGACGTGCGCGGCTACTTCACCTGGTCGCTCACCGACAACATCGAATGGACCGAGGGCGTCGCCAAGCGCTTCGGGCTCGTCCACGTCGACTACGAGACGATGCGCCGGACGCCGAAGGCGTCCTACGACTGGTACCGCGATCTGATCCGCGCACAGAGGAGCTGAACGCGGGCCGCTCCGCGAGGGACCGCCCGGCGAGGACGTGACGGCCCCCGCCGAGCGGCTACCGCGCCCCGCCGAGCGGCTGCTGCCGTGCCTCGCCGGCCGACGGGCCGGCGAGGCCGGTGGACTCACGCCAGATGGACGCGTTCCTGTGTGATGCGATGACCGGCGCGGGCGAACGCGACCGCCATCGGCAGGTTCCCCCGGTCGGTCGCGCCCGCGACGAACCCGGCTCCCCGCTCGGCAAGGAAGTGCGTGCACTCCACGAGCAGGTCGTAGCCGTAGCCGTGGCCACGCGCCTCGGGAACGACCCCGATGAAACCGACGCACGGCCCCGACGGGTTGTGCGCGGGCACGTGGATGCCCGCCACCGCGCCGTCCGCCGTGTACGCCAGCTGCCACCAGGAACGCGGCGAGGGGCACCAGTGGAAGAAGTCCAGCTCCTCCTGGGCCGCCGCCCCAAGACCGCCGGGACCCTCGATCGCCTTACGGGCGTGGGCGTCCAGCGTGACGGAGTGGACCCGGCGCAGGACGTCCAGGATCACGGCGTCGTCGGGCTCCGGCCGGAAGGTCAGCCGCCCGGGACGCTCGGGCAGGCCGTCGTCCGGGGTCCAGAGATAGCGGTAGCGCTCGACCAGCGGCTCCAGGCCGCTCGCCGTGGCGGCGGCGATCCGGGACTCCGCGGCGGCCGTGACCGCGGGGACCTCCCGCCAGTTCGCGGGCAGGATCAGTTCGTACTCGACGTGGAACGGGGCGCGGCGCAGGAGTTCGGCGCCCGCCCCGTCCTCGCCGTCCGCGAAGTCGAACCAGTTCAGCAGGACGGGTTCGGTGTCATCGGGCCCCGCCCACCAGGCGGCCCTGGCCACCACGGTGCCGTCGCGCAGGGCGACCCAGGTCCACTCGGGGCGGTACTCGCCGCCGTTCAGCACCGTGGCGTACCGGTGGCCGAACGCGGCACGGCCGACAAGACCGCTGTCCTGCAGGGAGTCGAAAAGCTCGGCGTCGCTCTCGCTGAGCGCGCGGATGACCAGATCGGTCATGGAAATGTCCTCCGGGGACGAAACGCCGCGCGCCCGGTCAGACGGAGTCCGACACCGCCCTGCGGACGGGACGGGAGCGCGGGAATGAGGTGCTACGGATGGTGGTGCTGTTGCTCGTACGCACTTTTCTCGCCTCCTTCCACGACTTCGCACGATCGGGTCCGACGTTGCGCGGCGACACTAGCCCGGCGCCGGACGGCCCGTCCACCGATTATCGAGGGGGACGTCCGGCGCCGCGAGCCGGTGCGGACGTCGCCGGCGCCCTGGTGGTCCCGCCCTCGGCCCGAGACCGCGGCTGTCAGTCCCAGACCATGTTGAACGAGCGCTCGAAGTTCACGTACCCCAGGCGCTCGAAGGACTTCGCCATCGGCACATTGTCGAGGTCCGTCGCCGCCCTGATCCGGTCCACGTCCTGCGCGGCGAGCACCCGGGTGCCCTCGGCGAGGATGTCGTCGATGTAGCCCTGCCCGCGGTGCGCCGGTACGACGCCGATGTACGCGATGATCGGGTTGTAGTTGTTGCGGGCCGGAATGACGAATCCGACCGGCTCACCGCCGGGCAGCTCGGCCACCCGCCACCAGTCCCGCGGGCTCCGGTAGCCCGCCAGTTCCTCGTCGTAGTGCTTCTCCGCCGCCTCGCGGGCGCTCAGCCCGGACGCCAGGTCCGCCCGGCCGTGCGCGTCGAGGGTGCCCTCCATCACGGGCGTCATCAGCGCGAGAAGATCCTCGCGCCCGGAGACCTGCCGGAACACCAGCCGGCCACTGTCCGCGGGGACCGGCGTCCCGGCCCGCCACTCCAGGCGCAGCCGCTCCACCAGCATCCGGGCGCCGGTGCGTTCCATCACCCGGATCCGGGCCTCGACGACATCCCGCGCCGCCGGGTCCTCGTGCCAGTCGGGCGGCACGAAGCGGCCGTACTCGGGACGCGCCGCGCCCTTCGGCAGGACCGCCGCCGTCGCCGCCGCCAGCAGCCGCTCCCCGATCTCGCCGCGCTCCGGCTCCGGCAGGGTGTCGTCCAGGTCGAAGAAGTCCAGCGCCAGCGGCTGCCCGCCCTCCTCCGAGGTCCACCAGGCGGCACGGGCCATGACCCGCTCTCCGCGCAGGGCCACCCACATCCACTCCGGGCGGCGGCGGCCGGTGGCCAGATCGTCCGCCAGCTCGTGGTCCAGGACGTACGACAGGCCGCGGAACAGGCCGAGTTCCCGCGGTCCCGCCAGTGGACGAACAGTCAGTTCCCGTGGTGCAAGGGTCACAAAGTCTCCTCATGGCATGTAGGCCGCAGACCCTAACAACGGCTTCCGGCCAGCAGCACCGCAGGTCAGCAGGCGAGTAAAGCGGGGTTCTTCTGGACACCCCGGGCCGGTCGGCCCGACAATCGACTCTGTGACGTCCTCCTTCGAGTTCCACACGTATCCCGCGCGGCTGTCGGACGCCCAGCGCGACCGTGTCCTCGGCGTGCTCAGAGAGGGTGCCGCACAGGGCAAGCTCTCCCACGACACCTTCATGCGACGCATGGAACTGGCCCTCGTCGCCCGCGGCCCCGAGGAACTGGCTGCGCTCACCTCCGACCTGGACTCCGGCGGCCGCTGGACCCAGGGCCTGGTCCGGGCCGTGGGCGGTCTGTCGGCCTTCCCCGGGCGGATGCGCCGGGCCTGGCAGACCGAACGGCTGCCGAAGCTGCTGCTGCCCGCGCCCGGCCCGTATCCGCTGCTCATCGGCCGCGATCCGGGCAACGGACTCCGGCTCAACCACGAGACCGTGTCCCGGCTGCACGCCGAGCTCACCGTGCAGGGCAGCCGATGGGTGCTGCGCGACCTCGGCTCGACGAACGGCACCTGCGTCAACGGCCAGCGCCTCGTCGGATCGGTCCCGGTGCGCGACGGGGACCAGGTGAGCTTCGGCCGGATGAGCTTCCGGCTGACCACCCCGGCTCTCCGGCCACCGGCCTGACCCGCTGCCTGACCCGCGCTGCCGGTCCCGGGTCCCGACCCGTACCCCCACCTGCCCCCGCACCCCCGCCCGCCGTCACTCGAACGGCCGTACGCCCACTGCGGTGAGCCCCCGGTGGTGGTCGGCTGAGGGCACCCGCGTCGGACAGCGACGCACCGACCCCGGGGGTACGGATGCCGGTCGACGGACCCGAGCGCCTGCCCGCGGCCCGCGCCCCCCGGCGGCCGGGCGGGCCTCCCGGCCTCCTGTCGCCCGGCGCGGCCACCGACCCCTACCGGCTCCGGCTCTACCGCGTCCTGCGCGAGGACTTCCCGCTCTGCTACGACGAGGAGCTCGGCGCCTGGCTGCTCAGCAGGTACGCCGATGTGGCCGCCGCGCTCACCGATCCCCGGTTCGCCGGCTGTCCGCACGACGGCGCACCCCTCGGCGGCCCCGCCCCGCTCGGACTCTGCCGGGGCGCCATCGGCTGCGCCACCCCGGACGAAGGACCACCGCGGCCCGCGGCGCGGGCGGGCGCCGTCCACCGCAAGGCCGTCGAGCGGACCGCGTATGTCCTCGCCCGCCGGATAGCGGGCCGTCAACAGGCCGACCTGGTGGAGGAGTTCTGCCGCTGGCTCCCCGCCGGTGCCGCTGCCGCCGCGCGCGGGCCGTCCGCGCCGGACCTCACCCGGCTCCCGCGCACCGCCCTCCACCTACGGCTCACCCGCCCCGCCGCCACCGCCACCGACTGCGCCGGGCACACCGCCCTGCGCGAGACGGCCCTCGCCTCGTTCCTGGCCAACCTGCTCGACGACGCCGACCTGCTGGCCGCCGTACGCACCGAACCCGGTCTGATCGCAGGGGCCTGGACGGAGACGCTGCGCCGCGATCCGCCCGTCCAGATCGTCCTGCGCCGCACCCGCACCGACGTCCGCGTCAGCGGCGGCACGCTCCCCGCCGGGGCGCCCGTCGCCTGCCTGATCGGCGCGGCGGGCCGCGACCCGGACAGATTCGACGCCCCCGACCGCTTCGACCCGTTCCGCGCCGACCCGGGCAGTCTCACCACCGGCCCCGCGGGCTGCCCCGCCGTGGTGCTGGGCCGGCTCGAAGCCGAGCACGGACTGTGCGCCCTGCTGGACGCCATGCCCGGCCTCCGCTGGGCGGACGGCTTCCGCCCCGTCGGCACGGGGCTGCTCACCCGCGGTCCGAGGTCCCTTCTCGTACGCCCCTCCTGAGCAGCGCCACCGGCCGCTCGGCGAACAGCTCGTCCACCGCGACCGTGGAGCCGGAGAACTCCCGGCCCGGCGACAGGACGTCCTGCCAGGGACCCGCGTCCGGCAGGGCCAGCACCGTCCCCCGCCAGCCACCCTCCTCCGCCAGGCGCAGCGACAGCCGGGTCACCGCCGTGACCACCTCGCCCGACCGGCAGAACGCCACACAGTGCCCGGCCGCCGAACCGCGCGCGACCAGCGGGGCGTACGTCCCCGACTCCCCGAACACCTCCGGCCGCGCCCGCCGCAGCCCCAGCGCCGCCACCGTGAGCGCCGCCTTCTCGTCGGAGACGTCCGTGCCGTCGGCGGTGCTGCCGGCACCGTCCGCGGCACCGCCGGGGCGCCGGAACGGCCGCCGGTTGTCCGGGTCGACCAGCGCGATGTACTCGCGCTCGGTGCCCTGGTACAGATCGGGCACCCCCGGCATCGTCAGGTGCACCAGCGCCGCCCCCAGCACATTGGCCCGCACGAACGGGCCGAGCGTGCGCGCGAACCGGGTCACCAGCGTCCGCGCCGCCCCGGTGGCACTGCCCGGACCGGCCGCGACGAAGTCCGTCACAGCCCGCTCGTACCCCGGATCCGGCTCCGTCCAACTGGTGACGAGCCCCGCCTCCCGCACGGCCTTGAGCAGCGCCGGCTCCAGCCGCCCCGCCATCTCCCCGGCCGGCAGCACCGCGCAGCCGTACGACGACTGCCATGCCTGCCAGGCCAGCTGCGGGTCCGGCGCCGCCACCGTCGTCGCCCGCGTCAGCTGCGCCACCAGCGAGGACCATCGTTCGGGGCACTCCGAGAGCACCGCGATCCGGGCCCGTACGTCCGCACTGCGCTTGGTGTCGTGCGTGGTCAGCACCGTGCCGGTGGACGGCCAGTCCCGGGCCAGCCGTGCGCAGAACGCGTGGAACTCCTCCGGCGCCACGGCGGGCTGCCCCGGATCGCCGCCCACCTCGGTCGCGGAGATCAGCGGGACATAGCGGTAGAACGCGGTGTCCTCGACCGACTTGGCGTGCAGCGCCGACGCCGTCTGCGCGAACCTGGCGCAGAACGCCGCCTGTTCCGGTCCGTCGCCGAGCCGCCCCAGCGCCAGGCCCCGCACCACGTCGACGGCCGCCGCCTCCTGCGGCACGGAGAAGACCGCCTTCGCGTCCCGGACCGCCTCGTCCGGAAGGGCCGACGCGGCGGCCTCCGTGAGCGGACCGCCCGCGGTGACGTACGGGCGGTAGACCGGGACGCGGACCAGCAGTTCGCGTACGGCGGCGCGCAGCGCCCACGGGGCGTGGTCGCGCAGCGCGGGGTCCGCGGCGCAGACCCCGACCGCCAGCCGGGTCAGCCAGGCGGTCTCGGCGGCCAGTTCATGGGTCACCACGCGGTACGCGGCACGGCGCACGGTGGCCTTCCAGTAGCCGCCCCGGTCGCCCGGCGGGCCCGCGAAGTCCCGGTAGCGGCCGAGCAGCTCCGCGGCGCCGGCGGGGTCGGTGAACAGCCCGTCGATCCGGTGCAGCGCGTCGTACCCCGTCGTCCCGGCGACCGCCCAGCCCGCGGGCAGCGGCTCGGAGCCGGTGAGGATCTTCTCCACCACCGTCCACCGGCCGTCCGTGGCCCGGTGGAGCCGTTCCAGATAGGCCGCCGGGTCGGCGAGTCCGTCCGGGTGGTCGACGCGCAGCCCGTCGAGCACGCCCTCCCGGAGCAGTTCGAGCACCTTGGCGTGGGTGGCGTCGAAGACCTCGGGGTGCTCGACGCGGACCCCGATCAGTTCGGACACGGTGAAGAAGCGCCGGTAGTTCAGCTCGGTACGGGCCAGCCGCCACCAGCCGAGCCGGTAGTGCTGGGCGTCCAGCAGTTCGGGCAGCGCCAGCGCGGCCGTGCCCTCGCGCAGCGGGAACGCCTGCTCGCCGTGGCGCAGCACGTCCCCGTCCACCGAGAACCCGTCGAGCTCATCGCCGATGCGCCCGGCGAGGACCGGCAGCAGCACCTTGCCGCCGTCCGCCGTCCAGTCGATGTCGAACCAGCGGGCGTACGGTGACGCCGGGCCCTCGCGCAGGACCTCCCACAGCGCCCGGTTGTGGCGGGGCGCGGCCGCCATGTGGTTGGGCACGATGTCCAGGATCAGCCCGAGCCCGTGTTCCCGGGCCGTGGCGGCGAGCCGCCGCAGCCCCTCCTCACCGCCCAGCTCGGCCCGGACCCGGCTGTGGTCGACGACGTCGTAGCCGTGCCGGGAACCGGGGACGGCCTCCAGGACGGGCGACAGATGCAGATGGGAGACACCGAGCGCGGCGAGATACGGCACCGCGTCTTCGGCGGCCGAGAAGGGGAAGTCCGGCTGGAGCTGGAGCCGGTACGTGGCGGTGGGCGTCATGCGAACGTACGTACCCAGCCGGAAGCGGTCTGTGTCACGGTCGCCGGGAGCATCACCCGTTCTTGTCCTCCGCCCTCCGTAGGGTCCTCGGGTTCACGCCAGGCGTTTCAGTACCGTCAGGCTCCGCCCGATCAGCGTCACCCGCTCACCCGCCGACACCTTCGGCCCGGTACCGGGCGGCACACCGTCCGTACGCGCGGTGTCGACCAGCACCTGCCACCGCCGCCCGTGGTTCACCGGAACGGCGAAGTCCAGGGTGTCGGGGCCCGCGTTGAACATCAGCAGGAACGAGTCGTCGGAGATCCGCTCGCCGCGCGGCCCCGGCTCCGAGATCGCCTGGCCGTTCAGGAAGACCGCCATGGCCCTCGCGTGCGCCGCCTGCCAGTCCCGCTGCGTCATCTCCGCCCCCTCGGGGGTGAACCAGGCGATGTCGGAGAGTTCGTCGCGGGTGCCCTCCACCGGCCGTCCGTGGAAGAACCGGCGGCGGCGGAAGACCGGATGGTCGCGGCGCAGCCACACCATGGCCCGGGTGAACTCCAGCAGCCCGTCGCCGGTCCGCCCCGCGCCCTCCCCGCCGTCGTCGGAGCCGGCCCCGCCGGGATCGGGCCAGTGCACCCAGGACAGTTCGTTGTCCTGGCAGTACGCGTTGTTGTTGCCCCGCTGGGTACGGGCGAACTCGTCCCCATGGCTCAGCATCGGCACGCCCTGCGACAGCATCAGCGTGGCGATGAGGTTCCGCATCTGCCGCAGACGGAGCTCCAGGACCTCCGGATCGTCGCTCTCGCCCTCCGCGCCGCAGTTCCAGGACCGGTTGTGGCTCTCACCGTCCCGGTTGCCCTCGCCGTTCGCCTCGTTCCGCTTGTCGTTGTACGAGACCAGGTCGTGCAGCGTGAACCCGTCGTGGCAGGTGGTGAAGTTGATCGAGGCGAGCGGCCGGCGCCCGTCGTCCTGATAGAGGTCCGACGAGCCCGTGAGCCGCCCCGCGAACTCCGCCAGGGTGCGCGGCTCGCCCCGCCACAGATCCCGTACCGTGTCGCGGTACTTGCCGTTCCACTCGGTCCACAGCGGCGGGAAGTTCCCCACCTGGTAGCCGCCCTCACCGACGTCCCACGGCTCCGCGATCAGCTTCACCTGGCTGACCACGGGGTCCTGCTGGACCAGATCGAAGAACGACGACAGCCGGTCCACCTCGTGGAACTGCCGTGCCAGGGTCGCCGCCAGATCGAACCGGAACCCGTCCACATGCATCTCGGTCACCCAGTACCGCAGCGAGTCCATGATCATCTGGAGCACGTGCGGGGACCGCATCAGCAGGGAGTTCCCGGTCCCCGTGGTGTCCATGTAGTACCGCTGATCGTCCGTGAGGCGGTAGTACGACGCATTGTCGAGGCCCCGGAAGGACAGCGTCGGACCGAGGTGGTTCCCCTCGGCCGTGTGGTTGTAGACCACGTCGAGGATGACCTCGATACCCGCCTGATGCAGCGCCCGTACGGCCTGCTTGAACTCCAGCACCTGCTCACCGCGGTCGCCCCAGGAGGCGTACGCGTTGTGCGGGGCGAAGAAGCCGATGGTGTTGTACCCCCAGTAGTTGGCCAGTCCCGCGTCGGCCAGCCGGTGGTCCTGGACGAACTGGTGAACCGGCATCAGCTCGATCGCGGTGACCCCCAGTTCCGTCAGATGGGCGATCACCTCCGGGTGCGCCAGCCCCGCGTACGTACCGCGCAGCTCCTCGGGCAGCCCCGGATGGAGCATCGTCAGGCCCTTCACATGGGCCTCGTAGATCACCGTGCGGTGGTAGTCCGTACGGGGCCGCCGGTCGTCGCCCCAGTCGAAGTACGGATTGACCACGACCGAGCTCATGGTGTGCGGCGCCGAGTCGAGGTCGTTGCGCGCGTCGGGCCGGCCGAACGGATACCCGTACACCTCCTCGCCCCACGCGATCTTCCCGGCGACGGCCCGCGCGTACGGATCGAGCAGCAGCTTCGCCGAATTGCACCGCTGCCCGCGCTGCGGCTCGTACGGCCCGTGCACCCTGAAGCCGTAGCGCTGTCCCGGCATCACCCCGGGCAGATAGGCATGGCGGACAAAGGCGTCGGTCTCGCGCAGTTCCACCGCCGTCTCGGAACCGTCGTCGTGCAGCAGGCACAACTCGATTCGGTCGGCGGCCTCGGAGAAGACCGCGAAGTTGGTCCCGGCGCCGTCGTACGTGGCACCGAGCGGATACGCCTGTCCCGGCCAGACCTGCATAGATAGGACTCTTCCACTTCTGATCCGGGTGCGATGGGCTTCTTGCGCCCGATACTCCCCGAAAGAGGCGCGCGCACCTAGCACGTCGGCCGGTGCGGTCCGGTGCGGTCCGGCCCGGTGCGGTCCCGTCCGGCGGGCGTACCCCCGGCGCACCCAACGGCGGCACCGGTCAACTTCGGACACCTCGATGCCGCCCCGGACGGAATTCCGCCACGGCGTCCGGGTCCGCAGCCCGGTGTACGGCGTGCCGTGGGGTGGTTAATCACTATGAATCCGCTCACTCCGCCCAATGTTGCCGGTGGGAACGCGCCTGCCCCATAGGGGAGTTGAGAAACCAGCCTGCGCATCCGGCTGCACCGGCTCCCGCTCCCGGAGTACCCTTCCTTGATCGTTGGGTGGGGGAGTGGAAGGCGGTACGCGGGTGAGCTCGGGAGGGTTCGAGCTGCCCCCAGGTGACGCAGGTCACGAGGGGGAAGCGACCGATGCCCAGCCCGGGGCGGTGTCCCTCGCACAGCCTCTGGAGATCGGCGCCGAACTCGACTGGGGAGCCGACGCCTGGAGCGAGGTGCGCACCCGTGCGCAGCGGGCCGGGCGGGCCTATATCTGGCTGAATCTCGTGGAACAGCGGCTGCGGGCCGTCGTCGCCGCGGTGCTCCGGCCCATCTACGAACCGGTGCACGGCGAGGACTGGGTGGTGGCCGCGGCCGGACCGGCCGGACAGGAGTGGGTGCAGCGCGCCGTCGCCGTCCGCGAGGTCTCGCGCCGCAAGGGCTATCTGCTCGACCCGGCCGACGACAACGTCCTCAGCTTCCTCACCCTGCCGCAGCTGCGCGAGCTGATGGTCCAGCACTGGCCCTGTTTCGAGCCGTATTTCGACGACCGCCGCGATGTCGAGCTGGCTCTGGACGAGCTGGAGGTGGCCCGCAACGTGGTCTCCCGCAACCGCGCGCTGAACGAGGCGGTCCTCGCCCAGGCGGAACGGGCCTCCGCGCGGCTCCTGGAGATCCTCGGCAGCGGGGCCGCGGTCCCGTCCGCCGACCGGCTGCCCGTCGACGCCGTCGAGGAACTGGTCGGCGACCGGTACGCCGATGTGGTCTCCGTCCACCCCGACCGGGTACGGCTCCAGCGCCAGCTGCCCGCCGAGGACCTCTTCGGCGGGGCGCGGCGCCTGGACGCCATCGGCATAGGGCTCAACCTGCTGGTGCAGAACTTCTCCGGCCGCCGGCTGGTCCGGCTCGCCGAATCGGGCTGCCGGGTCCGGCTGCTCTTCATCAACCCGGCCAGCAGCGCGGTCAAGCGCCGTGAGCGGGAACTGGGCCTGAAGAAGGGCGAGCTGAGCCGCTCGGTGGAGATGAACATCCTCCATATGCGCCGGGTTCGCTCCAAGCTCCGCGACCCGGGCGCCTTCCAGATCCAGGTCTTCGACGAGACCCCGCGCTTCACCGCCTACCTGGTGGACGGCGACGGGCCGGACGCGGTCGGGGTCGTCCAGACCTACCTGCGGCGGGCCCGCGGGATGGAGGCGCCCGTGCTCGTCCTGCGCGGCGGCGGGCGCTCGGTGGTCCGGGTGGGGCAGGACAGTGAGCACGGTCTGTTCGAGACCTACCGTGAGGAGTTCGAGTCCGTCTGGACGGACTCGCGGCCGGTCTCCTGAGAAGCCGCCCCGTGCGGGCTTGTCAGTGGTGCGTGGGAGGGTGTTCATCACCTGGGGGAGAGCACCACGAAGGAGGTACGGGATGAGCTGGCACCGGGAGCCGCTGGTCGGCTTCGACCTGGAGACGACGGGGACGGAACCGCTGGAGGCCCGGATCGTGACCGCCGCGGTCGTCGCGGTCCACGGCCGCGACGACGAGCCGGCCCGACGACGGGCCTGGCTGGCGGATCCGGGCATCCGGATTCCCGCACAGGCTTCCGCGATCCACGGCATCAGCAGCGAGCGGGCGGCGGCGGAGGGCCGCCCGGTGCGCGAGGTGGCGGACGAGATCGCCGAGACCCTCGTGGCGTACTGGCGCGAGGGCGTGCCGGTCGTCGCGTACAACGCGACGTTCGATCTGACCCTGCTGACGGCCGAGTTGCGGCGGCACGGACTGCCCTCGCTCGTCGACCGGCTGGACGGCGGCGAGATCGGCCCGGTCATCGACCCGTACACGATCGACCGCGCTGTCGACCGCTACCGCAAGGGCAAGCGCACCCTCGAAGCGGTCTGCGTCGAGTACGGGGTGGTGCACGGCGGCGCCCATGACGCGGGGGCGGACGCGCTGGCCGCGGTACGTGTGGCGTACGCCATAGCCGAGCGGCACGGCTCGGTGGCCGCACTCACCCCGGGCGAACTGCACGAGCGTCAGATCGGGTGGTATGCCGTGTGGGCGGCCGATTTCGAGCAGTTCCTCCGGCGCAAGGGCAACGCCGACGCGGTGATCGACGGCCACTGGCCGCTGCGGGAAGCGGTGACGGCGCGATCGTCCGGCGCCACGGCGGGGTCGGGCGCGTCGGGCCGGTCCGGCATATCGAGCCCGTCCGGCGACTGAGGCAGCTCGCGCCGTTCCGGCGACCGGGCCCCCCTCCCGCGCCGTTCCGGCGACCGGGAGCGAGGGCCCCGTTCCCGCCCGGAGCGAAGGCCCCGCTCTCAGAACGGGTACCAGCGCACCTCGGAGTCGCCGTCGCGCAAGGACGCCACCCTCCGCCGGAACTCGGCGAGGGCCTTCGGGTTGGCCGGAGCGTGCTGGGAGACCCAGGCACAGCTCGCGGTCTCCCGGGCCCCCCGCAGCACCGCACAGCCGTCCCACTCCCGTACGTCCCATCCGTACGCCGCAGTGAAGGCGTCGTACGCCTGCGCGGGCAGGCCGTAGCGGTCCCGGGACAGGGCGAGGACGACCAGGTCGTGTTCCCGCAGATCGGTGGAGAACGTCTCCAGGTCGACCAGCACGGGGCCTTCCGGACCGATGTGGACGTTACGGGGGAGGGCGTCGCCATGGATCGGCCCCGGCGGCAGATGCGGGACCAGTGCGGCCGCGGCCGCCGCGAAACCGTCGCGGCGCTCGCGCAGATAGTCGGCGTCGGCCGGATCGATCGTGTCGCCCGCGAGCCGCAGCCAGCGCTCGACGCCGCCGAGCAGCTCACGGCGCGGCAGGGTGGGGCCGGCCGGGGAGGGCAGTGCGTGCACGAGCGAGAGCAGCGGCGCGAGGTCCCGCGGCTCGGCGGGGCGTACGGCCTCGGGGAGCCGGTGCCACAGCGTCACGGGGTGGCCCTCGACCAGGCGGGCCTTCGGCTCGGCCGCCCGCACGGCGGGGACGCCGGACGCGGCGAGCCACCGGGCGACCGCCACCTCCCGGTCGGCACGGTCCCGTAGCTCCGGGTGCGTCGTGGCGTCCCGGCCGACCTTGACCACCAGATCGCCGACGGCGAACACCGCGTTCTCGCCCAGCGCGAGCAGCTCCGCACCGCCGGACAGTCCGGCAGCGGTCAGCACCTCGCGCGCACGCATCTCGTTCATGGCTCCGATTTTCGCATCCGTGCAGGCCGCCTTGACGAACGGACGGACCGTCAGCACGATAACGGGGGCCGACCGGGCGGCCAGACCGGGATGAATCCCATTCATATAGGCGAAGAGGTCGAATTCGTGACATTGCCGACCGCGACGAAGCGGTCCGGTCCACGCGGCCCGCGTGGCGGACAGGACGGCCGGGGCGGACAGGACGGCCGGGCCCGACGGGCGGCCCGGGACCGGGCCACCTGGTTCCTGGTGCTGCCCGCGCTCATCCCGATCCTGATCCTCAGCGTCGGACCGCTGCTCTACGGCATCGCGCTGGCCTTCACCGACGCGCAGTCGGGCCGCACCCGGTCCACGCAGTGGATCGGCGCACTCAACTTCCAGGACCTGCTCCACGACACCCTGTTCTGGGACTCGTTCCGGATCGGCCTGCTGTGGGCGGTCGGCGTCACCGTCCCGCAGTTCTTCCTGGCGCTCGGCCTCGCCCTCCTGCTCAACGAGAAACTGCGGATGCGCTGGCTGGCGAGGGCGCTGGCGATCATCCCCTGGGCCATGCCCGAGGTCGTCGTCGGCATCATGTGGCGCCTCGTCTACAACCCGGACGCGGGCATCCTCAACGAGACCATCCGCGATCTGGGGCTCGGCGACGGCCGGGACTGGCTGACCGGACTGGCCACCGCGCTGCCCGCCGTGATCCTGGTCGGCATCTGGGCGGGCATGCCGCAGACCACCGTCGCCCTGCTGGCCGGCCTGCAGAACACCCCGCACGAACTCCACGAGGCCGCCGCCCTCGACGGCGCCGGCGCCTGGCGCCGGTTCCGTACCGTCACCTGGCCCGCGCTGAAGCCGGTCGCGCTCTCCATCACCGCCCTCAACTTCATCTGGAACTTCAACTCCTTCGCCTTGGTCTACGTCCTGACCAGCGGCGGTCCCGGCGGCCGCACCCGGCTGCCGATGCTCTTCGCCTACGAAGAGGCGTTCCGCTACGGACAGTTCGGCTACGCCGCCGCGATGGGCTGTGTGATGGTCGCGGTGATCTCCGTGATCCTCGCCTGCTACCTCGCCGGCCGGCTCAGGGGAGGCGAGGACGCATGAGCCTCCGTACCAGCAGGTCCGCGCGCGCCGGGCAGTACGTGGCGCTCCTGGCCTATCTGATCTTCCTGGCGTTCCCGTTCCTCTGGCTGATCTCCACGGCCTTCAAGCCCGCCCGCGAACTGGGCTCGCTGCACCCCACCTGGATTCCCGAGAATCCGACCCTGGACAACTTCCGGCAGGCATTCGACGAGCAGCCGCTGCTCCAGGCCGCCGCCAACTCCCTGTTCGCCGCCGTCTGCGCCGCTCTGATCGCGGTCGTGATCGCGACCCCCATGGCCTATGTGATGGCCCGCCACCGGGGCCGGCTGTCGACCGCGGCGACCGGCTGGGTCGTGATCAGCCAGGCGTTCCCGTTCGTCCTGGT
>NZ_LWLE01000002.1:167260-400740 GCF_001905125.1 Streptomyces sp. TSRI0281
CTGATCCTCAAGAACCTGCATCTGATCAACACCCTGTGGGGGCTGATCATGGTGTACGTCGTGTGGTCGCTGCCCTTCGCCCTGTGGATGCTGGCCGGTTATGTGCGGGCCGTGCCGCCCGAGCTGGAGGAGGCCGCCGCCGTCGACGGGGCGGGCAGGCTGCGGATACTCGTCTCGGTCGTGGCCCCGCTGCTCGCCCCCGGGATCGTCGCCACCGCACTCTTCGCGTTCATCACCGCATGGAACGAGTTCTTCTTCGCGCTCGTCCTGCTCAAGACACCGGAGAAGCAGACCTTGCCGGTCGTACTCACCCACTTCCTCGGCGCGGAGGGTGTGGCCGACCTCGGACCGCTCGCCGCCGCCGCGTTCCTCGCCACCCTCCCCTCCCTCGTCCTCTTCGCGGTCATCCAGAAGCGGATCACGGGCGGCATGATGGCCGGGGCGGTGAAGAGCTGATGCGCGCGCTCCGCCGGGCGGCCACCGCCGCGGCCACCGCCCTGGCCCTGCTCCTCACCGGCTGCTCCGGCGACGGTGACGGGACGGACGCGGACGGCACGATCAGGCTGAGCTTCCAGTCGCTGGCCTGGCAGAAGGAGTCCGTCGACGCCAACAGGCAACTGGTGAAGGAGTGGAACGCGGCCCACCCCGACATTCAGGTGGACTACGTCCAGGGCAGCTGGGACAACGTCCACGACCAGTTGCTCACCTCCTTCGAGGGGGGCGAGGCGCCCGACATCATCCACGACGCCTCCGACGACCTCGCCGACTTCGCGTACGGGGGCTATCTCGCCGATCTGCGCACGCTGCTGCCCGAGCGGCTGACCACGGACATCCCGGAACAGTCCTGGCGGACCGCGACCTTCGACGGCGGCGTGTACGGCGTCCCGTTCCTCCAGGAACCGAAGGTCCTGATCGCCAACACCAAGATCATCGAGGCGTCCGGGGTCCGGGTCCCGACCCCCGCCGAGCCATGGAGCTGGGAGGAGTTCCGCCGGGTCACCGAGAAGCTGACGGGCAAGGGCACCTACGGTGTCGCCTGGCCGCTGAAGGAACCGGTATCCGTCACCCTCAACCTGGGACTCTCGGCCGGTGGCCGGCTCTTCCACCGCGCCGCGGACGGAAAGGTCACCATCCGGTTCGACGACGGCGACGGCGTGGTCCCCGGAACCATCCATGACCAGGTCAACACCGACCGCAGTGCCGCCCGCACGGCACTCGGCATGGGGGGATCGGACACCCTGCCCGGATTCTTCGGCGGCAAGTACGCGATGGTGCCCCTGGGGTTCTCGTACCGCCAACAGGTCGTGGAGCAGGCCCCCGAGGGCTTCGAGTGGACCGTCCTGCCCGCCCCGGCCGGCAGCGCCGGTCCGCTCCAGGGGGTGAGCCCGCAGACGCTCTCGGTCGCCGAGGACAGCCCGCACAAGAAGGAAGCCGTGCGGTTCATCGACTTCCTGCTCCAGCCGCGGAACATGGTGCGGCTGGCCAAGGGCGACTGGATGCTTCCCACCGGCACCGAGGCGCTGGCCGATCCCGCCCTGCACACCGCCGAGAACGGCTGGGCGACCGGCACCGCGCTCGCCGAGGGGCTGCGCCCGGCGCCCGCGCAGTCCGTACGCGGCTACCCCGAGTGGAAGGACAAGGTGGCGACCCCCGCGCTCCAGGAGTACTACAGCGGGGCGATCGACACCGACGAGCTGAAGAAACGCCTGGTCGAGGACGGCAACCGGGTCCTGGCCCGTTATCAGCGCTGAGCGAGGAGCGGATATCGCGTTGCACGAGACGTTTCGTCTCGCCTAGGGTGGCCGGCATGACGGAATCTCCGCGTGCCCACATCGCCATGTTCTCCATCGCCGCCCACGGGCACGTGAACCCGAGCCTCGAAGTCATCCGGGAGCTCGTCGCCCGTGGGCACCGCGTCAGTTACGCCATCCCGGACTCCTTCGCCGAGAAGGTCGCCACCACCGGCGCCGCACCGGTGCTCTACACCTCGGTCCTGCCGACCGACGACGACCCCGACGCCTGGGGCACCGAACTGATCGACCACCTCGAACCGTTCCTCGCGGACGCCGTCCAGGCGCTCCCGCGGCTGGCCGCGTCCTTCGAGGGGGACGAGCCCGACCTCGTGCTGCACGACATCACCTCCTATCCGGCCCGGGTCCTGGCCCACCGCTGGGGGGTCCCCGCGGTCTCCCTCTGGCCCAACTACGTTCCCTGGGAGGGGTACGGGAAGGAGATCGGCGAGCCCATGACCGCCGAGGTCGGGCGGACCGAGCGGGGCCGGGCGTACTACGACCGCTTCGCGGCCTGGCTCGCGGAGAACGGTCTCGGGGATGTCTCCTCCGACGACTTCGTGGCCCGCCCGCGCCGTGCGGTCGTCCTGATCCCCGAGGCGCTCCAGCCCCATGCCGACCGGGTGGACCGGGAGGTGTACACCTTCGTCGGCGCGTGCCAGGGCGAGCGTGCCGACCAGGGGGAGTGGCGGCGCCCGGCCGGTGCCGAGAAGGTGCTGCTGGTCTCGCTCGGCTCGGCGTTCACCAAGCAGCCCGCCTTCTACCGGGAATGCGTCACGGCCTTCGGTGATCTGCCCGGCTGGCACGTGGTGCTCCAGATCGGTGCCCACGTCGACCCGGCCGAACTCGGCGACGTACCCGCGAATGTGGAGGTGCGCTCCTGGGTTCCGCAGCTGGCCGTGCTGAAGCAGGCGGACGCCTTCATCACCCACGCGGGGGCGGGCGGCAGTCAGGAGGGGCTCGCCACCGGTACGCCGATGGTCGCGGTCCCGCAGGCCGTCGACCAGTTCGGCAACGCCGACATGCTCCAGGCGCTCGGCGTGGCCCGCCACCTCCCGATGGAGGAGGCCGACGCGCAGACGCTGCGCGCCGCCGTGCTGGCCCTGGTGGACGACCCCGAGGTGGCGGCCAAGGCCGCGGAGGTACGGGAGCGCATGGCCCGGGAGGGCGGCGCGCGGCGCGCGGCGGACCTCATCGAGGCCGAACTGCCCGCCTGAGCGATGCGGTTCGACCGGCGGCGATGCGGTTCGGCCGACGGCGATGCGGTGCGACCGACGCGTGAGCCGGGGCGGCGCCGCTCGTGGCCCCGGCCCCGCCCCCGCCCCCGGAGACCGGCGCCTCCAAGGACCGCGGAGGCGCCGGTTTCCGCATCTTCACGTGCGTTCCGGTGACTTCACACAGTGGCGCATGATCTTCACCGGACGTCCCCCGCCTTCACGGACGTTTGCGGACCTTCGCGCAACGGGCGGTGTCTTCACCCGTCCCCGAGGCGTGAACGACCGTTTTCGGGGCCGGGCGGAAGGTGTGGCGAGAGAGTCGGTTTCAAGCCATCTCGACCTTCCCGTCCCGTGCCTCGCCAGGCGGCTGCCCCGCAGCGTCGGAGAGGCGTACTGCCCAGTGATGGCAGGGCAGGAACCGGTTCCGGCAGGCCGATGGGCGGCGCGCGTCCGGCATACCTCTGTGGCTGATTTCTTATGGCAAAACTTCATGGGGGAAGTCGCAGCCGCTGAAGGGTCTTGATCTGCGCGCGTCAATCGGTCAGGGTTTCGAGCCAGCCCCCGGAGATCTTCCGGCCGAGGGCCAATCCCCCCACAAAGAATGACGAGGAGATCCCTCTTCATGACCATGAAGCAGCGCACTCGCCGGATCAAGCTGACCGCCGCGATAACCGCAGTGGCGGCAGCGGCCGGAGTCACCCTTCTGAACACCTCGCTCGCCGGAGCCGCACCGGCTCCCGCGATGGGAACGGTCTACGGCGCTGACGCGGCGACCGCCGTCTCCGGCAGCTACATCGTGATGCTGGACGAGAAGACGGACAAGGCGGAGCTCGCCAAGGAGTACGGCGGCAAGCTCAAGCGGAACTACTCCTCCGCCATCAACGGCTTCTCCGCCAGCGGCCTTTCGCTGACCGAGGCCAAGCGGCTCGCGGCCGACCCGGCCGTCTCCAAGGTGGTGCAGAACAAGAAGTTCCACATCGACGCCACCCAGGACAACCCGCCGTCGTGGGGCCTGGACCGGATCGACCAGACCGAGACCACCGGCGACAAGGCGTACACCTACCCGGACGCGGCCGGCGAGGGTGTCACCGCGTACGTCATCGACACCGGTGTCCGTGTCACCCACAGCGACTTCGAGGGCCGGGCCACCTCGGGCTTCGACGCCGTGGACAACGACGACGACGCGAACGACGGCAACGGACACGGCACCCACGTGGCCGGTACCATCGCCGGTGCCTCCTACGGTGTCGCCAAGAAGGCCGACATCGTGGCCGTCCGCGTCCTGGACGACTCGGGCTCGGGCACCACCGAGCAGGTCGTCGCCGGCATCGACTGGGTCACCGAGAACCACCAGGGTCCGTCCGTCGCCAACATGAGCCTCGGCGGCGGCGCCGACGAGGCCCTCGACGCGGCCGTCCAGAAGGCCATCGCCTCCGGTGTCACCTTCGCGGTGGCCGCGGGCAACGACTCCAGCGACGCCGGCGAGGGCTCGCCCTCCCGCGTCCCCGAGGCCATCACGGTCGCCTCGTCCACCGTGGACGACGAGCAGTCGTCGTTCTCCAACTACGGCTCCGTCGTGGACATCTACGCCCCGGGCTCGGACATCACGTCCGCCTGGAACGACAGCGACGACGGCTCGAACACCATCTCCGGTACGTCCATGGCCACCCCGCACGTCGTCGGCGCCGCCGCCGTCTACCTGGGCGGACACCAGGACGCCACCCCGGAGGAGGTCGCCACGGCGCTCACCGAGGGAGCCACCCCGGACGCCATCACCAACGCGACCGAGGGAACGGCGAACAAGCTGCTGAAGGTCGTCGAGTAGTCACCCGCCCGACCGGCAGCCGGGCGGTGGCGCGCACGAGCCACCGCCCGGCACCCGCACGTACCGCGGCCGCCGCGCCCTCCCCCACGGGGCGCGGCGGCCGCGCGGCATGGAAAGATCGTCCTATGGTGTGCCCATGACCTTGAAGTACGCGGCGCTGCTGCGCGGGATCAATGTGAGCGGCCACAAGAAGGTCCCGATGGCGGAACTGCGCACCGTGCTCGGCGAGCTGGGGCACGGGGACATCGCCACCTACCTGCAGAGCGGCAACGCCGTCTTCAGCAGCGACAACGACGACGAGGAAGCGCTCGCCGCAGCCCTGGAACAGGCCATCGAGCGGCGCTTCGGCTTCACCGTCGGCTGTCTGGTCCGCAGCGGCTCCTATCTCGGAGCCGTCGCCGACGCCTGCCCGTTCCCGGCCGCCGAGCTGGCCGGCAGGCAACTGCACGTCACCTACTTCGGGCAGCCCGTGGACGCCGCGCGCTTCGCCCCGGTGGACGCGGAGAAATTCCTCCCCGAGGAGTTCCGGCTCGGCGACCGTGCGCTCTACCTGTACGCTCCCGACGGACTCGGCCGCTCCAAACTGGCCGCCGCTCTGTCGAGGCCCGCGCTGAACAAGGGCCTCACCGCCACCAGTCGTAACTGGAACACCGTCGCGAAACTCGTGGAGATGACACGTGTCTGAGCCGTCGCCCGCCGTGGCCGCAGCCATCGAAGGCGAGCTTCGCCTCCTGGACCCGGTGGTACGGGCCTCCGAGGATCTCCTGGCCGCCCTGTTGCACCCCGAGTTCCGGGAGATCGGCACCAGTGGCCGCCTCTGGAACCGGGAAACGATCATCGCCGCGCTCACCGCGGACGACGCCCCGAGCCCCGGACCGCTCACCGCGTCCCGGATGCGAGGGGTCCAGCTCTCCGCCGACCTGGTGCATCTCACCTTCGACACGGAGTCCAAGGGCCTGCGCTCCCACCGCAGTTCGCTGTGGCGGCTGACCGAGGCGGGCTGGCTGCTCTACTTCCACCAGGCCACCCCGTTCATCGACGACCCGTTCGCCGAGATCTGAGCCCTCAGCCGCGACCGACGCGCTGCGCCCGTGCGGTCCACCGGCCGTCCGTACGGGCGATCCGCACCGGGTGCCCGAAGCAGCCGCTCACCTGATCCGTGGTCAGCACATCGTCGGCCGCCCCCGAGGCCACGCACCGCCCACCGCGCAGCAACATCGCGTGCGTGGTCGAGGCGGGCAGCTCCTCCAGATGATGCGTGACCAGCACCGTCGCCAGCTCCGGGTGCTCCTCGCGCAGCGTGTCCAGGCTGTCCAGCAGCTGCTCACGGGCGGCGAGGTCGAGACCGGTCGCCGGCTCGTCGAGGAGCAGCAGCCGGGGCCGCGGCATCAGGGCGCGGGCGATGAGCGTACGGCCCCGCTCGCCCTGGGACAGCGAGGGCCAGCGCGCCTCCTCCTTGCCGCCCATGCCCAGCGTGTCCAGCAGCCGGTCGGCCGCCGCCCGCTGCTCCGCGCTCACGGACCGCCGGGGCACCGGCTGGACCGAGTTGGTCAGCCCGGTGAGCACCACCGCGCGCACCGACAGCGGCGACCGCAGCGGATGGCGCGGATCGACGTGTCCGAGCAGCGTGCGCAGCTCCCGCAGATCCACCTGCCCCAGCATGCGGCCCAGCACCCGCACCGAACCGCGGGTGGGATGGGTGCGGGCCCCGAGCAGCCCGAGGAGCGTGCTCTTCCCCGCACCGTTGGCACCGAGCAGGGCCCAGTGCTCACCGCCGCGCACGGTCAGCGAGACCGAGTCGAGCAGGACGTTGCCGTCCCGGACGAGGGTGACGTCGTCGGCGTGGATCACCGGCACCGGCAGGGGTGCGGGGGGACGCGGGGCGGTGGTCGGGGCGGGGACGGTGGAGGTCACGGTGGGGCCCTTTCGTACGGGTGCGAGTGCCTCCGGGCGGTTCACGTCGGCCGAGGTTCCCGCCGGTGGACGGGCGTACGTGTGCCCCGTATCGGGCGGGCGCGGGGAGAGCGGTGCGGGGCGGCGACCGGGCGGGGGCGGTCCGCCCCCGGGTGGCACCGGGCCGTTCGGCGGGGGGTGGCCGAACCGGTGGGCCGATCCTATCGCCCGCTCCCGGCGGCCCCGGCGCGGGGCGGAGCGAGGTGCGGGGCGGAGTGAGGGGTGGGGCACGGGCGGGCAGAGCGGCTCCGGCTTCACGGCCCGGCGCCCGCTACGCGCTGAGCGCCACCCGCCGCGGGGCCCGCGCCTCGTCGTAGCGCCGTACCAGCAGCCGCGCCAACTCCGGTGCCGGGCCGAGCACATCGGCCAGCACATCGGCCCCGGCCAGCTCCGCGCCCGCGGCGATGCGGTCCGGCAGGCGGCCGGGCGCGATGACGTACGGGGCCACCGCCACCCGTCGCACGCCCTCGGCGCGCAGGGCCCGTACCGCGTCCTCGGTGCGCGGACGGCCCGGAGAGATGGCGGAGGCGAACGCAGGCCGCACGGCGCACCAACCGGTGTGCCGCAGCTCCCGCGCGATTTCAGCGATCACTGCGCTCGCCTCCGGGTCCGTGGAGCCCGCCGAGGCCAGGACGAGCCCGGTCGAGCCCTTGTCGCCGGGGGAGACCCCGGCCTCGTGCAGCCGATTTTCCAGGGCCGCGTTCAGCAGGGGAGACGGGCCGAGGACCTCGGCCTGCCGGATGCCGAGCCGCGGCAGCCCGGTCCGGGCCTCGCGCAGGACCGCCGGAATGTCGGTCTTGGCGTGGAAGGCCCGGGTGAGCAGGAGGGGGAGGGCCACGACCTCGTCCGCCCCCTCCGCGGCCAGGCGCTCCAGCAGCCTGGGCACGGACGGGGCGTTGAACTCCAGGAAGCCGGTCTCCACGCGCAGTCCGGGCCGCAGCGCCCGGACCCGCGCGGTGAGCGCGTGCACGGTCGCGGCGTGCCGCGGGTCGCGGCTGCCGTGGGCGATGACGAGGAGGACGGGCGTGGACATCGGCGTACTCGGTTCTCTCGGTTCTCTCTGGTTCTTCGCGTGGTGTCAGTTCTTGACGAGGAGGCCGCGGCTGCGCAGCACCCACCGCTCCAGCGGACTGAAGACCAGCAGGTCGATCGCGATGCCGACGAACAGGATGAGAAGGATCGAGAGGAAGATCCCCGGCATGTCGAAGTTGTTGCGGCCGTTCTCCAGCAACTGGCCCAGCCCCAGGCCGAGATCGGGGGACGAGGCGATGATCTCGGCGGCCATCAGCGAACGCCAGGAGAACGCCCAGCCCTGCTTCAGCCCCGCGAGATAGCCGGGCAGCGCTGCGGGCAGCACGATGTGCCACGTACCGCGCAGCCCGGTCGCGCCGAGCGTGCGGCCCGCCCGCAGGAACAGCGGCGGCACCTGATCGACCCCGGAGACCAGACCGTTGGCGATCGACGGGACGGCGCCCAGCAGGATCACCGCGTACATCATCTTGTCGTTCAGCCCGAGCCAGATGACGGCCGGGGCCACCCACGCCACCGAGGGCAGCGACTGGAGCCCCGACAGGATCGGGCCGATCGCGGCCCGGACGAACCGCACCCGGGCGACCAGCAGACCCAGCGGCGTACCGATGGCCACGGCCAGGACGAAGCCGAGCAGACCGCGCGACACACTGGTCCAGACGACCTCCAGCAAGGTCCCCTGGAACCACATGTCGACCGCACTGTCCCACACCGCGGACGGCGGCGGCAGCTTGTAGTCCTCGGTGACCTGCGCCCGGACCAGCAACTGCCAGATCACCACGACCAGGGCCACCGCGAGCACGGGCGGCAGGACCTTGTGCAGCAGGACCTCGCGCACCGGGGTCCGGCGGACCTGGACGGCGTCCAGCGCGTCGAGCCCGGCCTCCAGACCGGCCAGGTCGTCCGTGCCCGCGCCCGGCGGCCCGGCCGGCGCGTCCTTGCGGACCGGGTCGGACGTGATGTCAGTGCTGGCCATGTCGGCGGATCTCCCCACGCAGTTGTTCGGTGATCTCGACGGACAGTTCCGCCACCGCCTTGTCCTCGATCCGGCGCGGCTGCTCGATGTCGACGGTCCACTCCCGGGCGATCCGGCCCGGCCGGGACGACAGCAGGACGACGCGCTGCGCCAGCCGTACCGCCTCGCGCACGTTGTGGGTGACAAAGAGGACCGACGCGTTCGTCTCACGCCAGATCCGGGTCAGCTCGTCGTGCAGCACATCGCGGGTGATGGCGTCGAGAGCGGCGAACGGCTCGTCCATCAGCAGGAGTTGGCTGTCCTGGGCGAGCGCGCGGGCCAACGCCACCCGCTGGCGCATACCGCCCGAGAGTTCGTGCACCCGCTTGCCGTACGCCCCGCCGAGCCGTACGAGTCCGAGCAGCCGCTCCGCCTCCGTGCGGCGGTCCTGCTTGGGCACCCCGCGCAGCCGCAGGGCCAGTTCGATGTTCTTGCCCGCGGTCAGCCACGGGAAGAGGGCGTGCTCCTGGAACATCAGGGCGGGCCGCCCGCCGGGGGTCTCGATGGATCCCGCGGTCGGGCGGTCGAGTCCGGCCACCAGGTTCAGCAGCGTGGACTTCCCGCACCCGGAGGCCCCCAGGAGGGTGACGAACTCACCGGGAGCGACATCGAGCGTGATGTCGTCCAGGACGAGCTGCTGACCCGTGGGTCCGGCGAAGGACTTCGAGACGTGCGCGATACGAGCGGCGTGCTCGACCGCCGCGCGGTCCTCGGCCTTGGTGAGCGTGGTGGTCGCCATGGTCGTCACCTCCTGGGAATCCTGCGGATCCCGGCAGTCCTGATACGGATGGGCGGGCGGGCTACTTGACGCCGAGACCGGCGTCGCCGACCGCGGTCTGGCCCTCGGCCTCAAGGATCTTGTTCAGCGGCCCCAGGTCATAGATGCCGTTGAGGTCCGGCTTCTCCAGCAGACCCGCCTTCACCGCGTGCTCCGCCTGCGCGTCGAGCGTCGCCGCCAGCGGGTCATTGGTGATCTGGATGGACTTCCACGCCGGGTCGAGGATCTCGGGGGCCAGCGGCTTGCCGCTCAGAGACTCCAGCGCCTTGTTCGCGGACGCCTTGGCCAGGTCCGGGTTGGCGTTGATCCACTTGTTGGTGTTCACCGAGCCGCGCAGCACCGCCTCGACGACATCGGGGTGCTCGGAGAGGAACTTCTGCGACACGATGATGTTCGTGATCACGAACTTGTTATCGGGCCACAGCGTCGACTCGTCGAGCAGGACCTTCGCGCCCTCGGAGACCAGCTTGGACGCGGTGGGCTCCGGCACCCAGGCGCCGTCCAGCGAACCGGACTTGTAGGCGTCCGGCGTCACCTTGTTGTCCGAGCGGACCACGGAGACATCGCCCTTGCCGCTCTGGGCGTCGACCTTCCAGCCCTTCTCGGATATCCAGTTGAGGAATGCCACGTCCTGCGTGTTGCCGAGCTGCGGGGTGGCGATCTTCTTGCCCTTGAGGTCGTCCAGGGTCTTGATCTTCTTCGGGTTGACGACCAGCTTCACTCCGCCGGAGGCCGAACCGCCGATGATCCGCAGGCCCTTGCCCTGGGACTTGGCGTAACCGTTGATCGAGGGGGAGGGGCCGATGAAGCCGATGTCGATCGATCCCGCGTTGAGCGCCTCGATCTCGGACGGGCCCGCGTTGAACGTCGAGGGCACGACCTTCGTACCGCCGAGCTCCTTCTGGATGGTGCCTTCCTGGATACCGACCAGGGCGGTCGCGTGCGTGAGGTTCGGGAAGTAGCCGATCTTCACGGTGTCCGCGGAGAGCTTCTTGCCACCGGCGGAGACGTTCGCCTTCTCGGCGTCGTCGTCCTTCGACTCGGAACCGTAACCGCAGGAGGTGAGCGCCACGGCGAGCAGCGGCAGGGCGGCGACAGCGGCGAGGCTGCGGGAGACGGTGGTACGTGCGGCAGGCACGGGAGGTTTTCCTCTCGTCGGCCCGGTGCTCACGTCCCTCGGAAGTCCGGGGAGGCGGCCGGGAGGTCGGCAGATCTTCGTCTGAACTGGCGATACGGGTCAAGCGGGCGGTGCGGTCGGGGCAGGCGGGCGCGCAGGCAGTGCGCGTACGTCATCACGCACATCGCCCGACCCCGCCCTGGCCGCTACCGAGGGCGCCGCTGCCGACGCGGCCGCCCTCCTTCGCGAAGGTGGAGAAGACGTCGATACCCATCAGAAGTCCCCTTCCGCGTCGTCGTTCGCGGGGTCCTCGCCGGCGCCGGGCAGCGCGACCTCGGCGAACGAGGCGCCGGCCATGCCGGCCGAGAGCGTGGTGCCGTCCGCCGGGTCGATCAGGAGGAAGGAGCCGGTGCGCCGGGAGTCCGCGTACGCGTCGAGCGCGAGCGGCTCGGCGGTGCGCACGACGACGCGGCCGATGTCGTTGGCGACCAGCCGGCCCGGGGCCGGGTGCTGGGAGAGGTCGTCCAGGGTCAGCCGGGACGGGATGTCCTGGACGATCGCCTTCACCGTGCGGGTGGTGTGCTTGAGCAGCACCCGCTGGCCCACCGAGAGCGGCTGGTCGGCCACATGGCAGACGGTCGCCCCGACGTCCCTCGTGACCGCCGGCGCGTCGTCGGCCGGTGCGAGCAGATCACCGCGCGAGACGTCGATGTCGTCGGCCAGCCGGATGGTCACCGACTGGGGCGCCCACGCGATGTCCACGCTCTCGCCGAGCGCGTCGATCCCGGCGATCGTCGACGTACGCCCCGAGGGCAGTACGGTGACGCTCTCGCCGACCCGGAACACACCGGCGGCGATCTGACCCGCGTAGCCGCGGTAGTCGGGGTGCTCCGCCGTCTGCGGCCGGATGACGTACTGCACCGGGAAGCGGGCGTGGCATGCGGTGAGGTCGTGGCTGACCGGCACGGTCTCCAGGTGCTCCAGCACGGTCGGGCCGCCGTACCAGTCCATGTTGGCCGAGGGCTCCACCACGTTGTCCCCGGCCAGGGCGGAGATCGGGATCGCGGTGATCTCCGGGACGCCGAGCGAGGCGGCGTACGCGGTGAACTCCTCGGCGATCGCGGCGAACACCGGCTCCGCGTACTCGACCAGGTCCATCTTGTTGACGGCGAGCACCACATGCGGGACGCGCAGCAGCGCGGCGACGGCGGCGTGCCTGCGGGTCTG
The DNA here is from genome assembly GCF_001905125.1 of Streptomyces sp. TSRI0281. GTDB lineage: Bacteria > Actinomycetota > Actinomycetes > Streptomycetales > Streptomycetaceae > Streptomyces. Next base: position 179,212 of record NZ_LWLE01000002.1, read on the forward strand.
CTCGACGACACCGTTGCGCGCGTCGACCAGGACGACGGCCAGCTCGGCGGTCGAGGCGCCCGTCACCATGTTGCGGGTGTACTGCACATGGCCCGGGGTGTCGGCGAGGATGAAGCGGCGCCGGGTGGTGGCGAAGTAGCGGTAGGCGACATCGATGGTGATGCCCTGCTCGCGCTCGGCCCGCAGCCCGTCGGTCAGCAGCGCCAGGTCCGGCGTCTCCTGACCCCGGTTGCGCGACGCGTGCGCGACGGCCTCCAGCTGGTCGGTGAGGACCGACTTGGAGTCGTGCAGAAGACGCCCCACGAGGGTGGACTTGCCGTCGTCGACGGACCCGGCGGTGGCGAACCGCAGCAGGGTGGTGGCCGACAACTGCTCGGTGGTGGTGCTGATGCCGGTCATTTAGAAGTACCCCTCGCGCTTACGGTCCTCCATCGCGGCCTCGGACATCTTGTCGTCGGCGCGGGTCGCGCCCCGCTCGGTGAGCCGGGACGCGGCGATCTCGGTGATCACCGAGTCCAGCGTGGTGGCGTCGGAGTCGACGGCACCGGTGCAGGACATGTCGCCGACCGTGCGATAGCGCACCAGCCGGGTCTCGGTCCGCTCGTGCTCCTTCGGACCGCCCCACCCACCCGCCGTCAGCCACATGCCGTCGCGGTTGAAGACCTCGCGCTCATGGGCGAAATAGATCTCCGGGAGCTCGATGGACTCGCGCTCGATGTACTGCCAGACGTCCAGCTCGGTCCAGTTGGAGATCGGGAAGACCCGGACGTGCTCACCGGCGGCGTGCCGGCCGTTGTAGAGCTGCCACAGTTCGGGGCGCTGGCGGCGCGGGTCCCACTGGGAGAACTCGTCGCGCAGCGAGAAGACCCGCTCCTTGGCGCGCGCCTTCTCCTCGTCGCGGCGGCCGCCGCCGAACACGGCGTCGAAGCGGTGCTGCTGGATCGCCTCGGTCAGCGGCACGGTCTGGAGCGGGTTGCGGGTCCCGTCGGGTCGCTCGCGGAGCTTCCCGGCGTCTATGTACTCCTGTACGGAGGCCACGTGCAGCCGCAGTCCGTACTTCTCGACGGTGCGGTCGCGGTACGCGAGGACCTCGGGGAAGTTGTGCCCGGTGTCCACGTGCAGCAGCGTGAACGGCACCGGCGCGGGCGCGAACGCCTTGAGCGCCAGGTGCAGCATCAGGATCGAGTCCTTGCCGCCGGAGAACAGGATCACCGGCCGTTCGAACTCTCCCGCCACCTCACGGAAGATGTGCACCGCCTCGGACTCCAGGGAGTCCAGGTGGCTGAGCGCGTACGGATTGACAGTGCCTTCCGGCACGGTGGCGACGGTGCTCACGCCAGTCCCCTCTCGGTGAGCAGCGCGCGGAGCGCCGCTGCGGACTCCTGCACGGTCTGCTGGTGCGATTCGATCCGCAGATCCGGCGACTCGGGTGCCTCGTAGGGGTCGTCCACCCCGGTGAGCCCACTGATCTCGCCCGCCGCCTGCTTGGCGTACAGCCCCTTCACATCCCGTACGGAGCACACCTCGACGGGAGTGGCGACATGCACCTCCAGGTACGTGGTGCCCTCGCTCCCGTGCCGCTTGCGTACCGCCTCCCGGCTGTCCGCGAAGGGCGCGATGACCGGGACCAGCACCTTCACACCGTTGGCCGCCAGCAGCTCGGCGACGAAGCCGATCCGCTGGACGTTGGTGTGCCGGTCCTCGCGGGAGAAGCCGAGCCCCGCAGAGAGGAACTCCCGGATCTCGTCGCCGTCGAGCACCTCGACCCGGTGGCCCTCACTCCTGAGCCGGCCCGCCAGTTCGTACGCGATGGTGGTCTTGCCCGCGCTCGGCAGACCGGTCAGCCAGATGGTGGCTCCCGTCTCCGTCACGCTCATCGAAGTCTCCTGATCAGTCGTCATCAGCCGTGCAGCCCGCACTCGGTCTTGCCCCGCCCGGCCCAGCGGCCGGCCCGCGCGTCCTCGCCCTCCAGCACCCGGCGGGTGCAGGGCTCGCAGCCGACGGAGGCGTATCCGTCCATCAGCAGCGGGTTGGTGAGCACACCGTGTTCCGCCACGTACGCGTCCACGTCGTCCTGGGTCCAGCGCGCGATCGGCGACACCTTGACCTTGCGGCGCTTCTCGTCCCAGCCGACGACCGGGGTGTTCGCCCGGGTGGGGGACTCGTCGCGGCGCAGCCCGGTCGCCCAGGCGGTGTACGACCTCAGACCGTCATCGAGTGGCTTGACCTTGCGCAGGGCGCAGCACAGGTCGGGGTCGCGGTCGTGCAGCTTCGGCCCGTGCTCGGCGTCCTGCTCGGCCACGCTCCGCCGCGGGGTCAGCGTGATGACGTTGACGTCCATCACCGCCTGAACGGCGTCCCGGGTGCCGATGGTCTCGGGGAAGTGGTAACCGGTGTCGAGGAACACCACGTCGACACCGGGCAGTACCCGGGAGGCGAGGTGCGCGACGACCGCGTCCTCCATGGAGGACGTGACGCAAAAACGTGTGCCGAAGGTGTCGGTGGCCCACTTCAGGATGTCGGACGCGGAGGCGTCCTCCAGCTCACGGCCGGCTCGCCCGGCCAGCTCCCCGAGTGCCTGGTCGGTGAGTTCGCCGGTCAGCAGAGTGCCCGTCATATCCCGTCCCCTTCCCCGTCGTTGCGCTGAAGTCCGCGGGTGAGCAGACCCAGGAACTTGAGCTGGAACGCGCGATTGCAGGAGGCACATTCCCAGGCGCCGTGCCCGGTCTCGTGCGGGCGCAGATCCTCGTCGCCGCAGTACGGGCAGTAGAACGGCGCGGCTCGCTCGCTCATGACAGCGACTCCGCACTGGCGCGTGCCGCCCAGGTCGCGAAGCGCTCGCCGTCCTCGCGCTCCTCCTGGAAACGGCCGAGCACCCGCTCGACGTAGTCGGGCAGTTCGGCCGAAGTCACCTTCAGGCCGCGGACCTTGCGGCCGAACCCGGCCTCCAGTCCGAGCGCACCGCCGAGGTGCACCTGGTAGCCCTCCACCTGGTTGCCCGTGCTGTCGAGCATCAACTGGCCCTTGAGACCGATGTCCGCGGTCTGGATGCGGGCGCAGGCGTTGGGGCAGCCGTTGATGTTGATGGTGAGCGGCTCCTCGAACTCCGGCAGGCGGCGCTCCAGTTCGTCGATGAGCGAGGCACCGCGCGCCTTCGTCTCCACGATCGCCAGCTTGCAGAACTCGATCCCGGTGCAGGCCATCGTGCCGCGCCGGAACGGGGAGGGCTTCACCTGGAAGTCCAGGGCCTCCAGACCGGCGGTCAGCGACTCGATCCGGTCCTGCTCCACATCGAGGATGATCATCTTCTGCTCGACGGTGGTTCGCAGCCGGTCCGAGCCGTGGGCGGCGGCCAGATCGGCGATCTTGGCCAGCGTGGAACCGTCCACCCGGCCGACCCGGGGGGCGAAACCGACGTAGAAACGGCCGTCCCGCTGCTGGTGCACCCCGATGTGGTCGCGCCAGCGGGAGCTGGGCTGTTCGGGCGCGGGGCCGTCGATCAGCGGGCGCTTGAGGTACTCGTCCTCCAGCACCTGACGGAACTTGGCGGGTCCCCAGTCGGCCATCAGGAACTTCAGCCGGGCTCGGGTGCGCAGCCGCCGGTAGCCGTAGTCGCGGAAGATCCCGATGACACCGGCCCAGACATCGGGCACCTCGTCCAGCGGCACCCAGGCGCCGAGACGTTCGGCGAACCGCGGGTTGGTGGAGAGCCCGCCGCCGACCCAGACGTCGAAGCCGGGGCCGTGCTCCGGGTGGTCGACGCCGACGAACGCGATGTCGTTGATCTCGTGCACCACGTCCTGCACCGGCGAACCGGAGATCGCGGTCTTGAACTTGCGGGGCAGGTTGGAGAATTCCTTGCTGCCGATGTAGCGCTCGTGGATCTCGTCGACCGCGGGCGTACCGTCGATGATCTCGTCGGCGGCGATGCCCGCCACCGGGGAGCCGATGATCACGCGGGGGCAGTCGCCGCACGCCTCGGTGGTGGAGAGCCCGACGGCCTCCAGCTTCTCCCAGATCGCCGGGACGTCCTCGATGCGGATCCAGTGCAGCTGGATGTTCTGCCGGTCGGTGATATCGGCGGTGCCGCGTGCGTAGTCCTGCGAGATCTCGCCGATGGCGCGCAGCTGCGCGGTGGTGAGCCGGCCGCCGTCGATGCGGACGCGCATCATGAAGTAGCGGTCGTCCAGCTCCTCCGGCTCCAGGATGGCGGTCTTGCCGCCGTCGATTCCGGGCTTGCGCTGGGTGTAGAGCCCCCACCAGCGCATACGTCCACGAAGGTCGTTCGGGTCGATCGAGTCGAAGCCGCGCTTGGAGTAGATCGTCTCAATACGTGTCCGCACATTGAGACTGTCGTCGTCCTTCTTGAACTGCTCGTTCCCATTGAGCGGGGTGTGGTGACCCATCGCCCACTGGCCTTCGCCACGGTGGCGTCCGGCCTTGCGGCGGGGCGTGGTGGTCGCAGGCTGTTCAGGGGTGGCGGCCATGACAATACGTCCTTCGGGACTGCAGGAGGGCGGCTCTGAACGGCACACTCGCGCTGAGGCGCGGCGGTGCGCAGGGGGGTGCAGAGGTAAGGGAATCGCGGCGGTGCTGGGACTCTCAGCCCGCCGGACAGATGGCGCTGGACATGCGGCAGAGATCGACGTGACGTCGACTCACCAAGGCAATCCCAGATCCAGACATGGCGGAAGCGTGTCACGCGTATCTCGGGCCAGTCCACCACTATCCATCATGTGGACGAGATGGTCCCGATGGGTGAGATGTCGTGTCGGGCGTCACGGTTTCAGGAAGCGTGCGCCCCCGGCCACGGACCCGGCGACGCCACCTCCGGCTCCTGCTCGGTCTTCGTGTCGAACAGCCGGAAGCCGCGCCGCAGATAGTTGTCCATCGCGTGCGGACCGTCCTTGGAACAGGTGTGCAGCCACACCCGCTTCGTCGCCGTCCGCTCCGGCCACCGCTCGGCGAGGTCCCAGGCGCGGGCCACCCCGTACGCGAGCAGATGGCCGCCGATGCGACGGCCCCGGAACGCCGGGATCAGCCCGAAGTACATGACCTCGACGACGCCGTCGTCCTGCGGGTCCAGCTCGATGTACCCGGCCGGGGTCCCGTTCTCGTACGCCACCCAGGTCTCGGCCCCGGGACGGTCCAGGGCCTGCTGCCACTGCGCGTACGTCATCCCGAGCCGGTCGGTCCACTGGATGTCACCGCCGACCGCGGTATAGAGGAAGCGGCTGAACTCGGGCAGCGGCACCGCCGCCCGTACGATCCGCAGATCACCCTCCGGTACGACGGCGGGCCGCAGGTCGTCGGGCGAGGTCTGCTCCAGCGACCAGACGGTCACTTCGCCGGTGGGGGCATCGGGGTGCGTGGCGTTGCTCATGGCCGCCAGAAAACCACGACGGGCGGTTCCGGCCCAAAACGGGCCCACGACCCGGACGCCCGGGGGTGCGCGGACCGGTCGCCGGAAGCCGCGCGAACCGGACGTACGACCGGACGCCGGGGGCCGCGCGGACCGGACGCCGGACCGGTCCCAGGGGGGTACCGCCGCTCAGACCGCCTCAGACCGCCTCGACCGGCTCAGACCGCCTCGACCGGCTCGGCCGACCGCCGCGCCGCCACCACCAGGGGAGCCTTCGAGCGCGGCAGCAGATCGGCCGGATGCTCCGGGTGGACCACCTCCACCTCGACGTCCTCGCCGAAGCGGTACGGGCGGTGCGCCAGCACCTCCGCCAGATGCCGCCGCATCCGGGAGATCTCGGCCCGCACCGTCACCGTCCGGGTCGGGTCGCCGAAGATGTCCAGCGCCAGCTCCGAAGCGGTACGCCCCTCCCGGTGCAGCGCCAGCGCGTACAGCAGTTCCGCGTGCCGCGGTGAGAGCCGCTGCGTCCAGGTCCCCACGGGGCTGACCACATGGATCGTGAGCCCCCGCGGCCGGCTCAGATCGAGCACCACCCGGCGCGGCGGCCCGTCCGAGGTCCCGTCCGCCACCTGCACCAGCCAGCCACCGGGCAGCGGCTCCACCCGGCACATCCCCAGCGACGGCAGCCACACCCGGCCCGGCCGCAACGACTTCGGCAGCGGCAGCCGGTCCACCGGCGGCATCCCGGTGACCGCCGCCAGCCAGCCATGGATGTCCACCACCAGAGCCCGGCCGCCCAGCCGGCACAGGATCGGCGCCGCCACCGCGCGCAGCCGTTCTATGGCCACCAGATGCCGGGTGCGGATCTCCCCCTCGGCGAGCCTGGCCACCGAGCCGACCAGGGCGAGCGTCGTCGGATGGAACGTGGACGCCGGGCCGCTGATGTCGACGATCCCCGCGATCCGGCCATCCCGCGGATCACGGACCGGGGCCGCCGCACAGGTCCACGAGTGCAGAGCACGGATGAAGTGCTCGGCCGAGTGGACCTGGAGGGGCGCGCGGGCGGCGAGTGCCGTACCGATCGCGTTCGTCCCGGTCGACGCCTCCGCCCAGGCGGCGCCCTCCTCCAGACAGATGTCATGGGCCCGGCGCATCACCCCGCTGTGACCCTGGCGCCACAGCACCCGGCCCTCGGCATCGGTGACGACCATGATCTGCTGCGCCTCGGCGAGCGAGCCCAGCCCTTCGCGCAGCACCGGCATCACCTCGCTGAGCACCGTCCCCCGGCGCCGGTGCTCGATCTCGTCCGCCTCCAGCAGCTCGCTCTCCGGCGACTGCGCCGGATCTATCCCGCTGCGCACCACCCGGTCCCACGAGGCGTCGATCTCCGCACGCGGCGCGACCGCGGAACGATCGCCCGCCAGCCGGGCCTCCCGCGCGGCGTGCAGCAGCCGGGCGGCCCGCTTGGCGTCCTGGGCGGTCAGCCGCGCCACCTCGACAGGCTCTGTGTCCCTCATGGGTGTCCCCCCAAATAAAGCCGAAGCCGAGGCCCAGGGAACCCCATTCCGACGCCGTCGGGGTCCCTGTTGCTTCGCACTCCACACAATGGTTGCAACCCTTTGCAACTCTGGTGATGTGCCGCAGGCCCGTACGAGAGTGACAGAACACCGTGGGACGGGGCCTGTTTCCCGTTGTCCGGTGTTGCACAAGCATGGAGGGTGGTGCCGTGTCGGCGCAGCACCACCCTCCGTAGCTTTTCCCGGGTGCTACGGGGCGACGGGGCGGGCCCGCGCCACCACCGAGGCCAGATCCAGACTGTGCGGCAGCGTCCCGAAGGCCGTGCCCCAGTCCCCGCCCAGCCGTGAGGCGCAGAACGCGTCCGAGACCTCCGGCGGCGCCCAGCGCACCAGCAGCGAACCCTGGAGCACCAGCGCGATCCGTTCGACGATCCGCCGGGCCCGCGCCTCCACCGCCTCCAGATCGGCCAGCTCGGTCAGCAGGTCCTTGATCGCCGCGTCCAGCCGGTGGTCGGCGCCACGCGCCCTGCCGACCTCCTGGAGGAACGCGTTGAGGGCCTGCGGCTCGCGCTGGAGGGCCCGCAGGACGTCGAGGGCCTGCACATTGCCCGAACCCTCCCAGATCGAGTTGAGCGGAGCCTCGCGCAACAGCCGCGGCATGCCCGACTCCTCGACGTACCCATTACCGCCCAGGCACTCCAGGGCCTCGCCGACCACCGCCGTGCAGCGCTTGGTCACCCAGTACTTGGCGGCGGGCACCGCGAGCCGCAGGAAGGCCCGCTCCTCCTCGGTGTCCGCGTCGTAGGCGGCGGCCAGCCGTACCGCGAGGACCGTCGCCGCCTCCGACTCCAGGGCCAGGTCGGCCAGGACGTTGCGCATCAGCGGCTTCTCGATCAGCAGCCCGCCGAACGCGCTGCGGTACGCGGTGTGGTGGATCGCCTGCGCCACCGCCTGCCGCATCAGCGCGGCCGAACCGACCACGCAGTCCAGCCGGGTGGCCGCCACCATCTCGATGATGGTGCGCACCCCGCGGCCCTCCTCGCCGACCCGGCGCGCCCACGTCCCGTCGAACTCCACCTCGCTGGACGCATTGGACTTATTGCCCAGTTTGTCCTTGAGGCGCTGGATGGCGAACACATTTCGGGTTCCGTCCGGCAGGACGCGCGGTACGAGGAAGCAGCTCAGCCCGCCCGGTGCCTGCGCCAGCACCAGGAAACCGTCCGCCATCGGCGCCGAACAGAACCACTTGTGGCCGGTGAGTAGATACTCGCCCTCACCCGCCAACGGCTCGGCCCGCGTGGTGTTGGACCGCACGTCCGTGCCGCCCTGCTTCTCCGTCATGCCCATCCCGAAGAGCACACCGGACTTCTCCGCGGCGGGCCGCAGCCCCTGCTCGTACACGTGCGAGGTCAGCCGCGGCTCCCACTCGGCGGCCAGTACCGGGTCGGTCCGCAGCGCGGGCACCGCCGCGTGCGTCATCGACAGCGGGCAGCCGTGGCCCGCCTCGGCCTGCGTCCAGACCAGGAACCCGGCCGCGCGCCGGACATGACCGGCCGGCCTGCCCCAGGCGTCGGTGAGGCCGCCCGCGACCGCGTGGCCCAGGAGGTGGTGCCAGGACGGATGGAACTCCACTTCGTCGATACGGTGCCCGTAACGGTCATGGGTACGCAGTTCCGGCGGATTCTCGTTCGCCTGCGCACCCCATTCCTGGGCCTGTGCGGAGCCGGCGGACCGGCCGAGCGCTTCCAGTTCCTCCCGTGCCTCGGGAAGGACTTCGGGCGCGACATGCCGCTCAACGGCCTCGGTGAGGGCGCGGTCGGCGGCGAAGACGTCATAGCCGACCAGCGGCGGAACCTGATTGGTCACTGTGTGGGTGGTGGCTGCCATGCCGATACGGTAAGGAGGTGCAGGCAGCAAATGAAACACCCGAGCGGCCACCGGGTCGACTCCACCGGGCCCGAGTCCTCTACCGCAACGTATCCAAGCGGCAGATGGCGTGGCACTTGCTCAAGGACACCGTCAACTCATGCATCGAGTACCGCATCCTCGGACTCGCGGCCGAGGCGGCGTTCTTCACCCTGCTTTCCCTGCCCCCGCTGCTGCTCGGACTGATCGGACTGCTCGGATACGTCGACGAGTGGACGACCACCACCACGGTCGCCTCCATCGAGCGCAACATCCTCGGCGCCGCCCAGACCGTCCTGTCCGAGCGGGGAGTCAACGACTTCGCCAAACCCCTCCTGGACGACGTCACGACGGGCGCCCGCCCCGACGTGATCTCCATCGGCTTCGCCATCGCCCTGTGGTCCGGCTCCCGGGCGGTGAACGTCTTCATCGACACCATCACCGTCATGTACGGACTCGACGGTGAGCGCGGCATCGTCAAGACCCGACTGCTCGCCTTCCTCCTGTACGTCGTCGCGCTGCTGCTCGGCGCGGTGGTGCTGCCGCTGCTGGTGGTCGGCCCCGACCGGGTGGTGGAGTTCGTCCCCTGGGGCACCGAGGTCATCGCCGTCCTGTACTGGCCGCTCGTCATCCTGCTGACGATCGCCTTCCTCACCACGCTCTACCACGTGTCCGTACCCGTGCGTTCGCCATGGATCGAGGACGTACCCGGAGCGCTCGTGGCGCTCGGGATGTGGGTGGTCGGCAGCTTCCTCCTGCGGATCTACCTGACCAGCACGGTCGAAGGGCCCACGATCTACGGCTCGTTGGCCGCACCCATCGCCGTCCTGCTGTGGATAGGCATCTCGGCGTTCGCGGTACTGGTGGGTGCCGCGGTCAACGCCGCGATCGACCGGGTGTGGCCCTCGCTCGCGACCGCCGCCGCCCGCGAGGCCAACGAACTGGTCCGGGCCGCGCAGGCCGCCGAGTTCGTGGCCCGTACCCGCTCCACCTTCTGGGACGACCAGGGGGACGACGACGATGACGACGACGCGTACATGCCGTCGGAGTTCCCGGAGCGCTGGTCACGCTTCCTGCCGCCCGACGACGTGAAGTCCCGGCTGCACGCGACCAGGGAGAAGGAGCCCAAGGGAACGAAGGCCCCCAAGGACCCCGAGGACCCCGACCGCGCCGAGACCCCGAAGGACCCCGAGGACCCCAGGGACACCGGGGAGAACCACGGGCCCCGCACCCTGTGAGGATGCGCTCCCGGCGGGGCGGGCTAGCGTCGTGAACATGGCGTACAAGGAGTGGGCGTCGGAATTCGACGGCGCGGTCGTCTGGACCTGGGGCGGGCCCGCAGGACCCGCCCGCCCGGTCCTCCCGGACGGCTGCATGGACCTGATCTGGACGCCCGGACGGCTGCGCGTCGCGGGACCCGACACCCACGCGTTCGAGGTGACTGCGGCGGAACGCGGACGGTGCGCGGCGATCCGCTTCGCCCCCGGCACGGCACCCGCGCTGCTCGGCGTACCGGCCGACGAGCTGCGCGACCGCCGCGTCGCCCTCGCCGACCTCTGGCCCGGCGCCGAGGTCCGCAGGCTCACCGAACACCTCGACCAGGACCCCGACCCCGCGGCCGCGCTGGAACGCCTCGCCCTGCGCCGGGCCGCCGACAGCGGACCGCCCGACCCACTGACGGTGTCCGTCGCCGCACAGCTGGGCCGCGGGCGATCCGTCGCCGCCACCGCGCGGTCGGTCGGGCTGGGCGCCCGCCAGCTGCACCGCCGCTCCCTCGCGGCGTTCGGATACGGGCCCAAGACGCTGGCCCGGGTACTGCGGCTCCAGCGGGCGCTGGCTCTCGTACGGGCGGGAACGCCGTACGCCGAGGCCGCGCACCTCGCGGGCTGCACCGACCAGGCGCACCTCGCGAGGGAGGTGCGGGACCTGGCCGGTACGACGCTCGGCGGGTATCTCGCCCGTACCGGCTACGAGGCGCCCGCGAACAGCGACACCCCGCAGCCGTCCGGGTCCAGCACGACCGCGTAACGCTGCCCCCAGACGGCGTCCCAGGGCTTCAGATGCCCCTGGTACCCGGCGCCGGTCAGATCGGCGTACACCGCGTCCACCTCCTCGGGACTGTCGCACAGGAACGCGAGACCCAGGCGCTCCCCGCCCGCCGGCCGCTGCCAGTCCGGGTCGAACGAGCGGATGACCTCCTCGGTGTCCCACAGCAGGCGCTGCCCGCCGGGCAGGGAAACCTCGACATGGGGTGCGGAATCCGCCTCGGCCGGGATGTCGAGCCCGAGCCGGCGGTAGAAGGCGAGCGATGCGGCCAGATCCGCGGTGATGATGCCGATCGCGTCGAGTCGTGGAGTCATGCACCGACCGTAGGCGCGACGGCTCACGGGCGTCTTGTACGAAACGGTCATGGGTGCCCCGACCTGCTCGTCCTGCCCCGACCTCCCTCACACACCGTGAATCCGGTGGCATGGATTCGGGCCGGACCAGGGACGAGCAGGGGGGAAGAGGGGAACGAGGGAATCGGTACGGATGGCACGGGGAAGAATCGTCGCGCAGCTGCCGCTCGCGGTGGCCTGCGCGCTCATGGCCTGGCAGGTGTGGCTGCTCTTCCAAGTCGCCGCGGCCGAGGGCGCGCGGGTGACCTGGAGCTGTGACGTCAGCAGTTGCGGCACCGACGAGCCGGCGGGCGGCGCGCCGATGATGGGCGCCGCCGCCGTGGTGGCGCTGAGCCTGCTGTCGGGCCGCACGGCGTTCGTGCTGTACGACCTCGAACACCCCGGCGACGCGACGAGTTCCCGGGTGTCGTCCCCGCGGAAGGGGAGGCTGTGAATCCGCGCGCCGTGCTCGCCGCCGTGATCACCGGCGGGGCGCTGACCGCCCTGGTCCACGGGGCGCTCGACGGCCCCGCCAGCTGATGCTGGTCGGGCCGAACCTCACGGTGCTCGTGCTGGTCGCCGTCGACCTGACCTCCCGCGTGACCCTCTCGGGCTTCGCCCTCCGCCCGACCGCGGGCCGGCCCTTCTCCGGGGCGGCCCGCCGGTCCCGCTCCGGTCAGTCGAGGCAGGCGTCGGGCGAGGTGCCCGGGTCCGTCAACGCCAGCCCCAGCTGCGCGCGTTCCGTCACCCACCGGGTCGGGCGGTGGCGCGGGTCGCCGGTCGTGGCGTACAGCGACCGGGACAGTTCCAGCATCCGCCCGGCGCCGATCCGCTCGCCCCAGGCCAGCGGCCCGACGGGATAGCCGAGCCCCGTCGTCACGGCCAGATCGATATCGGCCGGGGTGGCCAGCCCGCGCTCCGCGATCGACGCGGCGACGGACACGACCGAGGCCAGCAGCCGCTGGGCTACGGAACCGGCGGTGTCCCGCACGACCGAGACGGCGTACGGCTCCGCGCCGTCGGCGGCCCGCGCCAGCACCGCGCGGGCGTCCCGTGCGGCGGCCGGATCGGACGCGGCGGTCACCGCGAGCACCCGGCGGCGGCCCACCGGAGGCAGCGGGTCCACGCCGAAGGTACGGGCGGCCGGCAGCGCGTGCGCGGCCACCGCCCCCGCCACCGTCGTCCCCCAGACCGGCACCAGCACCACGGCGTCCGCCGACGGCTCCGGACCCGCCTCGACGACCGCTCCCGCCGCCGTCAGCGCCGCCCGCAGCGCCGTGGCCCGCTCGCACGCGCCGACGATGTACACCGGCCGGCCGGCCTCACCCGTGACCGGCGCCTCGGGGGCCGGGGCGGGCACGCCGGGTCCGTACGCGAACCAGCCCTGTCCCGTCTTGCGGCCGTGCAGCCCGGCGGCCACCCGGTTCGGCGTGAGGTACGAGGGGCGGAGCCGGTCCTCGTAGCGGAAGCCCTGCCAGATCGAGTCGATCACCGCGGCCGTCACATCGAGGCCGGTGAGGTCCATCAGCTCGAACGGGCCCATCCGCAGGCCCAGTACGTCACGGGCGATCCGGTCGATACCGGCCGGGTCGGCGACCGACCCCTCCAGCAGCGCGAGCGCCTCGGTCACCAGGCCGCGCCCGGCGTGGTTGACCAGGAAGCCCGGGGTGTCCGCCACCGTGACCGCCCGGTGTCCGCAGCTCTCGACCAGCGCGGTGAGCGCGGGCGGGATCTCGGGGCGGGTGGCGGCGCCCGGCACCACCTCCACGATTTTCATCAGCGGGACCGGATTGAAGAAGTGCAGCCCCGCGAGGCGCGAGGGATCCTGGAGCGTCGCGGCGATCCGGGTGACCGACAGCGACGAGGTGTTGGTCGCGAAGACCGCCGAGGCGGGCAGCGCGCGCTCCAGCTTGCCGAACACCTCGGCCTTGGTCGCCAGATCCTCCCGTACCGCCTCGATGACCAGCTCGACGTCCTCCCCGGCCGCCCAGGGGTCGTCCAGCGGGACGAGGCGCGCCACGGCGGCGGCACGGTCCTGCGCGGACATCCGGCCCTTGGCCACGGCACGCTCCAGCATCGACGTGACGAAGTCCAGGGCGTCCGTCACCGCCTGTGCCCGGACATCGCTCAGTTCGACGGTGTGTCCGGCACTCGCCGCCCACTGGGCGATACCGCGGCCCATGGCTCCGGCGCCGACAATCCTGATACGCATGGCAGTTGAGGCCCTTTCAGCGGAGGTAGACACGGTCGGGGTCGACATCGTCGCGCAGGAGCCGCAGCTCCGCGGCCGTGGGGGACGGCACCGTCGTGACCGTATCGGCCACGCTGAGGTCCCAGCCGGTCGCGGCCCGGATCTGTTCGACGGTGACGTCCGGGTGGACGGCGACCAGCCGCAGCTCCTCGCCGATGCCCGCACGGGCCAGGATGCCCAGTTCGGTGATGACCCGGGTGACGCCGATGCCGAGCGGCCGGATGCCCTCGGCGAGCGCCCGGTCGGGCCCCGGCGTGGTGCAGAAGTCGAGGGTGTCGGTGAAGGAGCGCGGGCTGTGGCGGCGCATCACCACGAACACCTCGCGGGAGTTGGCCATCACCTCGACGCCGCCGCCGGAGCCGGGCAGCCGCACCGACGGGCTGTCCCAGTCCCCGATCACGGAGGTGTTGAGATTGCCCCAGCGGTCGATCTGGGCGGCACCCAGGAACCCGACGTCGATATGGCCGCCCTGGAGGACGCAGCCGAACAGGGCGGGCATCGACAGCACCGCCTCGGCCCCCGTGATCAGGACCGCGTCGGCGATGGTCTCCGGCAGATGCGAGGGATGCGCGCCGCAGACCCCGGACTCGTACACGACCTCGATCTCCGGCGCGACGGTCAGATGCGCCAGCTCGGTCGCGAGGGTCGGCAGACCGATTCCGGCGAACACCGTGCGCCGTGCGGCCAGTTCGCGGGAGGCGACGACGGCGAGCAGTTCGGAGGAGGTGACGGGCGCCGCAGCGGTGCTCGTGGTGCTTGTGGTGCTCGCGCTGTTTGTGGTCTTCGTGGTGCCTGCCGTGCCTGTGCTGCTCGTGCTGCTCGTGCTGCTCATGGTCATGATCGGCTCCTTCTCGTGTCCCGCGCTCACAGCCGGCGTCCGTAGTTCACCGGCTCGCTCAGCGCCTCGCCGACCGCGAGCCCCGCCCAGAACTCCTCGCCGAGCCTGTCCACGTACGCGGCGTGGTCGGCCGTCCCGCGCACCCACTCGTCCAGCCACTCCTGGAGCCGGACCGGGTCCTTGCTGATCCGCGACCAGGCCCGGTAGAAGGAGTTGTCCCGGTCGTAGTACCCCTGCGCGAAGGAGGGGTGGGCGCCGCGCGGGCAGACCACGACGGCGTCGACCGCGTGGGCGGGCACCAGGGTGCGGTTCGGGTCCGAGCGGATCACCTCGTCATCGACGAGCTCCTCCACGACGACGATCGCCTTGTCCGCCGCGTACACCGCCTCGGCCTGGATGCCGGTCAGCCCCCACATCTGGGTGTTGCCCCGGCGGTCGGCGCGCTGGGCGTGGATGATCGTCACGTCCGGATTGACCGGCGGGACGACATAGATCTGCTCCGGTTCGCCGTCCGGACCGGGATAGGGCGAGGTGACCTTGCGCAGACCGGGATTGACCGACGGCAGATCGCTCCCGCCGTAGGAACGCAGCGGATAGAAGGGGAGCCGCTGCGAACCGGCGAGATACCGGCAGATCATCCCGTAGTGGCTGTACTCCTCGAACACCAGCGGCTCCGGGTCGGCGTTCTCGATCCGCCTGCGCAGCTCGCCCAGCGAACCGGCGGAGGAGTTGCCCACGAAGGAGGAGACCAGCCGCGAGACACAGCCCGCCGCGAGCATCTGGTCCACCACGATGTCCGCCGTCATCCGGACGACGGTGAGGTCCCGGCGGCCCTGGCGGATGATCTCGTGCCCGGCGGCGGTCGGGATGAGATGGGTGAAGCCTTCGAGACTGATGGTGCCCCCGTCATGGACGAAGGCGCCGACGGCCGCTTTCATCGACATGACCTTGTCCGTCCCGTCGACTTCGTCGGTCCTGTCGACTCCGCCGGTTCCGTCCGTCGCGTCGGTCCTGTCCGTCCTGTCCGTCCGGTCCACGGTGCTCCTCGGCATAGGCGTGCAGATCGCCCCACGGTGTCAGCGGCCATTGATTGCTGTCCAATACCGAATTAGGGTCGGATCAAGACGTGTGAGCTATGAATGGAGGGGAGGGGGCGCCGGTATGGAGCTACGTCATCTGAACGCGTTCGTCGCCGTGGCCGAGGAGCTGCACTTCGGCCGGGCCGCCAAGCGGCTCCAGATGGCCCAGCCCCCGCTCAGCCAGCAGATCCGGCAGTTGGAGAAGGAGCTCGGCGTCCAGCTCTTCCGGCGCAACACCCGCTCGGTACGGCTCACCAGCGCGGGGGAGTCGTTCCTGGAACCGGTACGGACGGTTCTGGACGACCTCGACACCGCGGTACGGGCAGCCCGGTCGGCGGGCCGGGGCGAGTACGGCCGGGTCACCATCGGATTTGCCGGTGCCTCCAGCCACGAGACGCTGCCCCAGCTCACCCGCGCCGTGCGCGCCGCCCACCCCGGCCTCGAACTCGTCATGACCGGCCAGACGTACGCCAACGTCGCGCTGTCCCGGGTCGCCGACGGCACGCTCGACCTCGGGTTCGTCCGGCTGCCGGTGACCCAGCCGGGAGTGGCGTACCGGGTGATCGACGAGGAGGAGCTGCTGTGCGCCCTGCCCTCCGACCACCCGCTCGCCCAGCGGGAGACGGTGCCGATCGGGGTCCTGGCCGAGGAATCGTTCGTCTCGTTCCCGGCCAACACCGGCTCCACCGTGCGCGACGCGATGGTCGAGGCGTGCGAGGGCGCCGGGTTCAACCCGCGGGTGGTCCAGGAGGCCCCCGACTCGTACACGATCCTGGCGCTGGTCGCCGCCGGAGTCGGTGTCACCCTCACGGTCACCTCCTGCCAGCACATCCAGCAGAACGGGCTCGTCTACCGTCCCCTCGCCGGACCGCCCATCCGCCGTCAGGCGGCCCTGGCCTGGCGTGCCGACAACCCCTCCGCCGCGCTGCGCGCCGTGCTCGCCGTCGCCGAGGAGGCCCTGCCGACACCGTCGCGCCGAACGGGGCGAGGGCCCCATTGAGACGGGTCACGTCTCGAACCAGGGTGAATTCGATAGTGGACCGACTCAGTCGCCGGATGCGATGGTCGCCCACATACCCGCACCGTCCCCGCCGCCCCTCGCGAAAGGCCCTGCCGTGCCCGACCCGCTCGATGTCGTCATCTGCGAACCGCTGCGCACCCCCATCGGCCGTTTCGGCGGAGTGTTCGCGCAGCAGACACCGGCCTCGCTCGCCGCGCGTGTCATCGCCGAGGTCGTCGCCCGTACCGGTATCGATCCGGACCGGGTCGACGAGGTGATCCTCGGGCACGCCTACCCGTCCGCCGAGGCGCCGGCCATCGGCCGGGTCGCCGCCCTGGACGCGGGCCTCCCCGCGACCGTCACCGGCGCCCAGATCGACCGGCGCTGCGGCTCCGGCCTCCAGGCCGTCCTCGACGCGGCGATGCAGATCCGGGCCGGCTTCAGCGAGGTCGTCATCGCGGGCGGCGTCGACGTGATGAGCGCCGCCCCCTACTACACGCACGACGGGCGCTGGGGCATCAAGGGCCCCGGTCTCCAGCTCCACGACGCGCTGGCCCGGGGCCGGGTCACCGCGGGCGGCGTCAACCACCCCGTCCCCGGCGGCATGATCGAGACCGCGGAGAACCTGCGCCGGGAGTACGGGATCAGCCGCGCCGACCAGGACGCGCTGGCGCTGCGCTCGCAGCGGCGCTCCGCTCGTGCGGCGGCCGAGGGCCGGTACGAGGCGGAGACCGTCCCCGTCACCGTACGGACCCGCAAGGGCGAGACGTCGGTCACCGCGGACGAACACCCCCGCCCCGACACCACTGCCGAGCAACTCGCGGGGCTCCGCCCGATCATGGGCAAGTCCGACCCCGAGGCGACCGTCACCGCGGGCAACGCGAGCGGTCAGAACGACGCGGCCGCCGCCTGCCTGGTGACGGGCGCGGCCACCGCCGAACGCCTGGGACTGACCCCGCTCGTCCGGCTGGTCTCGTTCGCGCGGGCGGGAGTGCCCGCCGCGACCATGGGCATCGGCCCCGTCCCGGCCACCCGGGCGGCGCTCGCCCGCGCCGGACTCACCCTGGCCGACCTCGACCTGATCGAGCTCAACGAGGCGTTCGCCGCACAAGTGCTCGCCTGTACCAGGGAATTGGGTCTCGGCGACATCGATCACGAGCAGCGGATCAACGTCAACGGATCCGGAATCTCCCTCGGCCACCCGGTCGGCGCCACCGGCGTCCGCCTCCTCGCCACGCTCACCCGCGAAATGCACCGCCGTGAGTCCCGCTACGGGCTGGAGACGATGTGCATCGGCGGCGGCCAGGGCCTGGCAGCCGTCTTCGAGCGCATCGCGCCCTGACACACCGGGCCGGGTCGCCGCGGTGACATGTCACACCGCAGGGCGTGGTGGCGCGTGATGCCGCGTCCTGCGCTGTGACATGTCACGCTGCCACGCAACGACATGTCACATTGCACCCCATCCCCGCGCTCTTCCCCCTCCCCCCTCACCTCTTCCCCCCTCACCCTTCTCCTGACGGGTCGGCGATTCGTGCCCGTCGGCTCCCACGACGATGTCGTACGACTCCTCCCCGTCCGCGGTACGGATCACCGCCTGCCCGGACGGCGCGTGCCCGACCTCGGTCACGGGCTGCCCCCGCAGGTAACGGGCCCCGCCCGTGTTCGCGCGCAACGACCGCCACAACAGGCCCCAGTTGCACAGGGTCACCGCGGAGGCCTGCCGTGCGAACTCCCGCCCGGAGTGCTGCCCCGGCTGCGGTGACCCAGATCCGGGACGCCACCGGGGCGGTCGGCATGGCCGCGTCCAGATATCCGGCCGCGACCAGTTCCTCGTGCAGGGGAGGCGGGATCACGATCCCGAACCCCCGGTCCTGGAGTTCGCCGTCGCTGCGCTCGTACACGGTGACGTCCGCACCGGCCCGGATCCCCGCGACGGCCATCGCGCAACCGGCGATGCTGCCGACGACCACCCCGATCCGCAGGGCTGTTGTCGCCACGCCGCTACCACCTTCGCCGGCTCGCCCTGGGAGATGCTGGACCCGCGCATCGTCCCACTCGACGGCCGGTCGCGCGGCCCGCCGAGGACATCGTCCGGGTGCCTGCGGCGAGGCGCCGGGTCTCAGACCTCGATGCCGTTACGGGCGCGGGCTTCGGAGATCCGGCGTCTGACCGGGGCGTAGTGCTCGCCCAGTGAGGTGATGAAGCCGGGGATGTCGCCCGCCCGTGCAGCGTCCACGATGTTCTGGTGGGCGGTGATCGTTTCCGTCTCGTCGGCGTGCGTGAAGCCGTCCAGGTGGGGCGCGACGATCGCGTACACATCCCAGAAGGCCATCGAGAGCCGGCCGATCAGATCGTTGCCGAGCGGGGCGACGAGCAGGGCGTGGAAGGCGCGGTCCGCCTCCACGAAGCCGGTCCCCTCGCCCGCCCCGGTCTCGCGCATCGTCGCGACCAGGGCGTCCAGTCCGTCGAGTTGCTCCGGTTCCAGCAGCGACACGATCCGATCGGCCGTGCCGCGCTCGAACAGTTCGCGTACGTCGACGAGGTCGGCCAGCACCTGGACGTCGTCGCCGGGGGAGAGCAGCCCGCGGAAGGTCAGGCTCTCCACCAGGGCGGACAGGCTCAGCCGCCCCACGTACGTGCCGTGTCCGTGGCGCACCTCGACGATGTCGAGCGCGGCGAGGATCTTGACCGCCTCGCGGATACTGGAGCGGCTGGCGCCGAGCGCCTCGCACAGGGCCGGCTCGGTGGGCAGCGGATCGCCGGGGCGCAGCCGCTCGTCGAGGATGTAGCGCTTGATGCCGTCGACGACTTCCTGCCGTAGCAGCGTCCGGCCGGACCGGGTGCCGGACATAGGTGAACTCCCCGCCTCGTGAACCCGTTCGATCATCGAACTACGGCGCCACGCTATCAAGGCAGCAGATATCAGACATCCGTTGATCGAGAACCTCGGTGTCGCCGGTCGCACGCGAAGGGTCCGGCAGAACAGCATCAGCTGTCCTGCCGGACCCCTCGTTGACCGGACGGGCCGGTCTCAGCCCCGCGAACCGCGGGTGCGGCGCATCAGGATCGCCCCGCCGAGCAGCAGCCCGGCGCTGGCACCGGCGGCCAGGCCGAGGCCGGCGGAACCGGTCTCGGCGAGGTGCGCGCCCGGCTGGTTCGGCCGGGGGGTGTCGCTCGGCGGCGTGTGGGCCGGGGGCTCGTTGGCGGGCGGCTCGTTCGTCGGCGGCTCGTCGACCGGAGGCTCGTCGACGGGCGGCTCATCGACCGGCGGCTCGTCGACCGGCGGCTCGTCGACCGGAGGCTCCTCCGTGGGCGGCTCTTCGGTCGGAGGGTGGTGGTGGTCCGGGCCGCTCACGTTCGCGCACTCGTTGCCGAAGGTGGGGTTGAGCAGCCCGACGACGTTGACGCCGTTGCCGCAGGCGTTGACCGGGACATCCACGGGTGCCTGGACCAGGTTCCCCGACAGGACGCCCGGGGAGTGGGCCGCCACACCTTCGGCGCCGGCTCCGCTCTGGTTCCCGTGGCCGCCGGAGTCCACGTTCTTGCAGGCGTTGCCGAACGCGGGGTTCAGCAGGGCGATCACATTGACCGTGTTGCCGCAGGCGTTGACCGGGATGTGCACCGGCACCTGGACGGCGTTGCCGGAGCCGACCCCCGGCGAGCCGACAGCGGCACCCCCGGCCGAGGCATCGGCGTGCGCATAGCCACCCGCCGCGGACAGGATGCCCGACGCCGCGGCCATAACGATCATACTTTTATTCAAGACCTGTCGCATTAATTTGCCCTTCCTTAGGACACTTCGCATGGGCGATTCGCCCGCGGAATCGTCGGGCGGTACCGCTTCCTCCGTCGGGGCCGTGTGCCCCGGCGGAAGTCATTCCGAAAGCTGTTAACCAAGTGCGCGCTGGACG
This sequence comes from Streptomyces sp. TSRI0281, assembly GCF_001905125.1. Classification (GTDB taxonomy): domain Bacteria; phylum Actinomycetota; class Actinomycetes; order Streptomycetales; family Streptomycetaceae; genus Streptomyces. The sequence goes on from NZ_LWLE01000002.1 coordinate 199,453, forward strand.
TCACCCATAACGACCGAGAGTTGTGGGGGAAACTTGGAAGTCAGTGGAAATTCTGTAATCATCCGAACGGATGACGCACAGGCGTTCGTGTCCCTGCCTGGATGGTGAGGGAATTGGTAGAAGGATCAAAGGTATTCGGGGGATTGGTTCTCCAAGGGCGTCCGCATCGAGGGTGGGTGGGGGCGTCCACTTCTCACACGTTCGGCCGTGAAGGCTCCGTCGAAGGGTCGCAATTCCTTCACGAATCGCCTTCACGGTGATTGTCCCTGCCGATAGGGCCGGGCCGGGCGGGGATTCGTCGCACGCGCGGCCAAGGGATCACCCGGACGGGGTGGACATCGGGCGTGCCTCAGGTCAATGCGCCCCGAGCGCCAGGCATTCGAGTGAATGCAGAGAACCAATTGCCGGGTCGTGAGTTGGTCAGGGGGCTCCGGTACGGGGCAACCGGATACGAGAAGGGTTCATCGTGATCAAGAAGGTTCTGGCTACGGGCGCTGTCGCCGCCTCCATCCTCGGTCTCGGCGCGTCGCAGGCCATGGCGATCGGCGACAACGGCGGCACGACCTCGATCAACGGCAACGGCGCCTCGCAGGCGTACGGCAACGCCGAGACCCACGGTGACTGGAGCCCGCAGTTCGGTCTCATCCAGGGCTCGCTCAACAAGCCCTGCATCGGTCTGCCGCTGAAGGCCAACGCCGGTTCGCTCATCGGCCTGGTGCCGATCTCGGTTCAGGACATCAACGTCCTGTCCTCGCCGCAGAACCAGCAGTGCACCGAGAACTCCACCCAGGCCAAGGGTGACGAGGCTCTGTCGCACATCCTGTCCAGCATCCCGATCCTCTCCGGCAACGGTGCCCACAACGGCTGATCAGCCGCACCGACCAGGCCCGGACCGCCGGCGTTCCTCCACCGAGCGGACCGGGCCTGCTGCTGTACTCGCGGGCATGTGTATGTCTGTTCGTCATATGAGCCTCTCCATGGCGTGGATCGACTGATAGTTGCGTCATTCGGGCGGTTCCCGAGAATCTGCTCACGGAAGAGTTTCGATCTCGGCCGTTAATCGTTACGAATTACAGCGTCGGAGTCGCGAGCACTCAGCATCACGCTCGGGCGGTACGAAAGTCGTATCGCTCCGGACTCCCCCGCAGAAAGGGACGAAAGTGAAGTACACCAAGATTGCCGCCGTCGCCGCCGGAACCCTCATGGCGCTGGGCTTCGCCGCTCCGGCCATGGCCGACGCGGGCGCCGAGGGCATCGCCGTGGGCTCCCCGGGCGTGCTGTCCGGCAACGTCGTGCAGATCCCGGTCCACATTCCGATCAACGCCTGCGGCAACACCGTGAACGTCATCGGTCTGCTGAACCCGAGCTTCGGCAACACCTGTATCAACGCCTGAATGGTGACTGGTTGAGCCGATGGCCCAACCGTGGTCGGCCCCGGATCGGCGCACGTCGATCCGGGGCCTTCCCATTTTCCCCGTGCGCCTCTCGTGCAGGCTTCGTTCCGGCCCCATTGTCCAACCTCTGGAGGCGGGAAAAATCTGCGGCCGCACAGTTTCCCGTTCATGGCCGGATCGTTATTCACGGCAAAGCGGCAGAAGTCACAGGTAAAGAGACCTTGTGTGCGGCACGGGAACGTGGCCGAAACAGATGCCGCGCAGAAGGGAACCAGAAGTGAAGTACGCGAAGACTGCCGCGCTCGTTGCCGGTTCCATGGTCGCCCTCGGAACGGCTGCTCCCGCTTTCGCCGTGACGGACACGGCCCCCAACTTCAGCCTCGACAGCGGCCTGAACCAGGTGATGGCCAGTGCCCCGCAGGCGGTGGACCCGCTGATCGACACGGTCGGCGGAGCCGCCGAGGCGGTACACAAGGAGGGCACCGTCGGCAAGCTGGCGAACGGGGCCACCGGCGTGGCCGAGACCGCCGCTCCGCTGCTCGGCGGGGTGCCCCTCGGCGGCTGACCGTCGTACGGCGCAGTTCTCCACCGCTTCACCTTCTCTCCGGTGCCCGCTTCCGTGAATTCTTCGGATTCACGGAAGAGATAAGCATCGTTCGAGTGAATGAGCACAACCAATCCCCGCCGGACAGAGTTGATCAGGACGCTCCGGATAGGCGGGCAAAAGATTATCCCACGAAGGGCTTTTTCATGATCAAGAAGATTCTGGCCTCGGCAGCGGTCGCTGCTTCGGTCGTCGGTGTCTCCGCTGCTGCGGCCCCCTCCGCCATGGCCATCGGCAACGACGGCGGCACGACCTCGATCAACGGCAACGGCGCCTCGCAGGCCTACGGCAACTCCGCCACCCATGGTGACTGGAGCCCGCAGTTCGCCCTCATCCAGGGTTCGCTCAACAAGCCCTGCATCGCCCTGCCGGCCAAGGCCAACCTCGGCTCGCTCATCGGCCTCGTGCCGATCACGGTCCAGGACCTCAATGTCCTGTCCTCGCCGCAGAACCAGCAGTGCACCGAGAACTCCACCCAGGCCAAGGGTGACGAGGCTCTGTCGCACATCCTGGACAACATCCCGATCCTCTCGGGCAACGGTGTCGGCAACAACTGAGGCCGCGTAACTCCGGACCCCCGGCGCTGAGTTCCCCGGGCTTACGGGGAGCGGCCGGGAATCCGCCTGTCCACAGTGCCTGATCACGCGTGGGGCCAGTCCATCCGTACGGCGACCGTTCTTCGGCAGCCCGGATGTGCTGGTCCTTCGTCGTGCCCGCGGCGGGTGATTGGTCCGGATGCCGCAGTACCGGCTGACGTTCCCTCCCGGTTCGGGTAGGGCCTCTTCATGGATCAGTACGACAGACGTCAACCGCGGAGCGGGCCGCAGCCCGCGCAGGACAGCACACCGATCTACGACCGGCTCGTCGCCGAGTGGCGGGCGGCGGGGCGGAGCCCCGGAGCGGCCGCGCCCCACGAGCCCGCGGGGTGCCGCGGCGGCGGCTTCGTCCCCGCGGCGCGTACCTCGGACGAGGCCGCCGGGACATGAACGCGCGGCGTCGACCTTGCGCCGGATCACACCCATTTGAGTGGTACTGCGCAACCGATCTCGTCGGCGGCGGTTGTTCAGTACGTTCCACAACGGGACGCTCCGAAAGGTGAAGCTTGATGAAGAAGATGATGGCCGGCGCGGCAGTGGCTGTGTCCCTGATCGGTCTGTCCGCGGCCGCGGCTCCCACGGCCATGGCGATCGGCAATGACGGTGGCACCACGACGCTCAACGGCAATGGCGCCTCGCAGGCCTTCGGCAACAGCGTGACCAAGGGTGACTGGAGCCCGCAGAACCAGCTCGTCCAGGGCACGCTGAACAAGCTCTGCATCGGGCTGCCTGCCAAGGTCAACGTCGGTTCGCTCATCGGCCTCGTGCCGATCACGGTCCAGGACGTCAACGTCCTGTCCAACCCGCAGAACCAGCAGTGCGCCGACAACTCCACCCAGGCCAAGGGCGACGAGCCGCTGTCGCACGTCCTGGACGGTATCCCGGTCCTCTCGGGCAACGGCGTCGGCAACAACTGACACCACTGAGTGCGGGCGGCCCGGAGGTTCTTCCTCCGGGCCGCCCGTGTGTGTCACCACGGCACCGCTCATGACGATGCCCACCACTCCACGGGGGGTGGTGGGCATCGTCGCGACCGGGCGGAGCGGCCAGGGATCAGGCCAGGGCGCGTACGGGCAGGAGGCAGTGGGCGGAAGTCCGCACCACGTCCTCGTTCGCCGCGAAGGCCCGCAACTGCTCCTCGCTGACCGGCTGTCCCGGCACCGCCTCGGGCCACGGCCGGGTGGCGAACATCCCGTACACCTGGCCCTGGGACTCGGCGGCGGCCAGCCACTCCGCGGGGACGGTGTACTGCGCCTTGAGGTGCGGCATCGTCAGGACGGCCTGTCCGGCCTGGACGAGCAGCTTCACCTGGAGTCCCGGCGTCTCGGTGGCGTCCTGGACGCCACCGCCGACCTGGAGGCCCGCGCGCGTCAGGGCCGTGCGCAGAGCGGCCTCGCCGACCTCCGGGCCGTCCTGCCCGTCGCCCAGCGAGTAGGTGAGAAGGAAGGCGACATCGTGCTCCTGGTCGGGGTGTCCGCCGCTCCAGCCGATGAGGATCTGGGTGCCCAACTGGGCTTGTGTGAACGTGCCGGTGGCGGTCTGGGGTGAGGTCATGCTCGGCACCCTAACGGCCCGAGACCGGACGTTGTGCACCCGTTTCACCTGATCGAGGGAGATCTGCGGGTATCTCCGACGAATACCTTGCCGCGGCCCCCGCGAGGGCCCCATCGGGTGCCGGTGGAAAACCTGTTGACGCTGCCGGGCGGGGGCGGGCTATGGTGTGCAACGTTCCGCGCAGCGGGGCGACATACCGCAAGGAACCAGGAGGTGAGGACATTGATGACTGTCGTTGCGATGGGCGCTGCCCACAACCAGAAGAGCATCGTTCTCACCCCTGTGGCCACCGGCTGACCTTCTCCTGAACTTTCCCGCGCCGAGAGCGCGGTGCCGGGGCCGCCCTTGTGAAGGGTTTCCCTTGTCTTTCCCGATTCTTCCGGTTCCGTCCTCGTCGCACCCGCTGGCTCCTTACGGCTGGGACGACGACTGGGCGACCGCTTTCGCCCCGTACGCCGAGCGGGGACTCCTGCCCGGCCGCGTGGTGCGGGTGGACCGCGGTCAGTGCGACGTGGTCACCCCCGACGGCACACTCCGTGCGGACACCGCGTTCGTGGTGCCCCGCGACCCGATGCGGATCGTCTGCACCGGGGACTGGGTCGCCCTCGACCCCGACGGCGACCCCCGGTTCGTACGGACGCTGCTGCCGCGGCGTACCGCCTTCGTCCGCTCGACGTCCTCGCAGCGTTCCGAAGGGCAGGTGCTCGCCACCAACATCGATCACATCGCCATCTGCGTCTCGCTCGCGGTCGAGCTCGACCTCGGGCGACTGGAGCGCTTCCTCGCGCTCGCCATGTCCAGCTCCAGCGGTGACGCGCTGCTGGGGGACGGCACCGCGGCCCGGCGGACCGATCCGCAGCCGATCGTGCTGCTCACCAAGGCCGACCTGGTGCCGGACGTGACCACCCTGTCCCACCTCGTCCAGGACATCGAGGCCGTCGCACCCGGAGTGCAGGTACTGCCGGTCAGCTCTGCCACCGGCGAAGGGCTCGACGTGTTCGCCGCCGTGGTCTCCGGCAGTACGAGCGTGCTGCTCGGGCTCTCCGGCGCGGGCAAGTCGACCCTCGCCAACACGCTGCTCGGCGAGGACGTGATGGAGGTGCAGGCCGCCCGCGACGTCGACGGGAAGGGCCGGCACACCACCACGACCCGCAACCTCCTCGTCCTGCCGCACGGGGGCGTCCTCATCGACACCCCCGGGCTGCGCGGGGTCGGACTGTGGGACGCGGAGGCCGGGGTCGGCCAGGTCTTCTCGGAGATCGAGGACCTGGCGCGGCACTGCCGCTTCCACGACTGCGCCCATGAGGCGGAGCCCGGCTGCGCGGTCCTCGGCGCCACCGAGGACGGGTCGCTGTCCGAGCGGCGCCTCGACAGCTACCGCAAGCTGCTGCGCGAGAACCAGCGCATCGTCGCCAAGACCGACGCCCGGGTGCGCTCCGAGATGCTGCGGGACTGGAAGCGCAAGGGCGCCGAGGGGAGGGCGGCGATGCAGGCCAAGCGCGGCCGGGTGCGCTAGTCACCACCGGCCGGTTCGACGTCCGAAAACCGCGAGTGCGGCAGCGGCGGCTGCCGCACACTGGACGGTGTGATGGACGAAGAGACCAGTTACGAGGCGGTGAGCAGCCGCGACGCACGGTTCGACGGAGAGTTCTTCTTCGCCGTCGTGACCACCGGCATCTACTGCCGGCCGAGCTGCCCCGCCGTCACCCCCAAGCGCGCGAACGTACGGTTCTACCCGACCGCGGCCGCCGCCCAGGGCAACGGCTTCCGGGCGTGCAGACGCTGCCGCCCGGACGCCGTGCCCGGCTCCGCGGAGTGGAACGTACGCGCCGATGTGGTCGGCCGGGCCATGCGGATGATCGGCGACGGGGTGGTGGACCGGGAAGGCGTTCCCGGTCTCGCCGGCCGCCTCGGCTACAGCCCCCGGCAGGTCCAGCGCCAGCTGAACGCCGAACTGGGCGCCGGCCCCGTCGCGCTCGCCCGTGCCCAGCGCTCGCACACCGCCCGGGTCCTGCTCCAGACCACGGATCTGCCGGTCACCGAGATCGCCTTCGCGGCCGGATTCGCCAGCGTGCGCCAGTTCAACGACACGATCCGCCAGATCTACGCCCGTACGCCCAGCTCCCTGCGGACCGAGGCCGGAACGGGCCTGGGAGCGGGGGCGCGGGAGGGCCGCCGGGCCGGAATCCCCCTGCGGCTCGCCCACCGCGGCCCGTACGCCGCCCGGCAGGTGTTCGATCTGCTCGGTACCGCGACCGTGGCAAGGATCGAGGAGATCAGCGGGCCGCCCGGCCGCCGGACCTACCGGCGCACGCTGCGGCTGCCGTACGGCGCGGGCATCGTCGCCGTCGACGAGGCGTCCCCGGGGTCCTGGCTGGAGGCCCGGATCCAGCTGACGGACCTGCGCGACCTCACCACCGCCGTACAGCGGCTGCGCCGGCTCCTCGACCTGGACGCCGATCCGTACGCCGTCGACGAGGCGCTCGGTGCCCACCCCCGGCTCGCGCCGCTCGTCGCCGCGCGGCCGGGGCTGCGCTCGCCGGGCACCGCGGACCCGGAGGAGTTCGCCGTACGGACGCTGGTGGGGCGGGCGCGGGCCGAGGAGTTGGTGGAGCGGTACGGGAAGGTGCTGGACGTGCCGTGCGGCGGGCTCACCCATGTGTTTCCCGAGCCCGGAGTGCTGGCCGGTGCCGTGGAGGAACCCGCGCTGGTGGCCCTGGCGGCCGCGCTGGCCGACGGGGACGTACGGCTGGACGCCGGGGCGGACCGGGACGAGGCGGAGTGGGCGCTGCTCCGGCTGCCGGGGATGGACCCGCGGACCGCGGCGCTCATCCGGATGCGGGCGCTCGGTGATCCCGATGTGGACCCGGACGCGGCGCGTGGCGCCGGGACGCGGCAGTCCTGGCGGCCGTGGCGGTCGTACGCCGTGCGTCATCTGGAGCTGGACGCGGCCCTGACGTCGTCGCCGCAGTGATGGCACGCGGGTCCGTGGCGGCGCGTCCGCGCGCGCTCAGGCCGGCTCGTCCAGGCCCCAGCTGTGCACCTTCCTCGGGTGGATGCGGATCAGCTCCTCGCTGAAGTGCGGGCCGAGGTCGTGCGGTCCGACGAGCAGTTCGGCATCGGCCCTGATGTCGACGCCCCGCACCGTCCACGGTGGCTCACGATGTCGTCGACGACGAGGGCCACCTTCGGGTTGGTCCGGAGGTTGCGCCACTTCTTCGTCGTCGCGAGGGCGAATCCGCCGATCAGGATCGTGCCGTCCGGCTGCGGATGGATGCCGACCGGATTGGCCTGCGGCCGGCCCGCCGGATCGACGGTCGCCATCCGTCCCAGCCGCTGGGAGGTGAGGTACGCGCGCTCGGCCTCGCTGCATTCGGTCATGGGATCAGCCTCACACGCGTACGGCACCCCTGCCTCGGCGCAGGGACCCGCGCCCCGGGACGCAAGCCCGCCGTCCGGCGTGCTCAGACGGGCAGGCCCCAGCGCGGTGCCTCCCCGTCGGACGCGACCGGGCGGATCGTCAGGTCCGGGCGGTCGCCCCGTGCCGTGATCAGCGCGGATTCACCCTTGCGCAGCTCGATCCGTACGGTGCCGGGCGCGACCTCCGCCTGACGCAGCGGCCGTCCGCGCCGGTCGCGGATCTCGACGCGCCCCTCGATGCCGTGACGTACGACGCAGGGCGCGCCCGCCTCGCTGGTCAGCCGGAGCCAGCGGGTCCGGCCCGCCTCCCGTACCGCGCTGAGGAGGAACGCCCCCTGGGTGCGGAAGTCGTGCACGGTCAGGTCCTGCCAGGCGGCGGGCAGCGCGGGGAACACCCTGATGACGTCACCCCAGGACTGGCACACCATGTCGTGCAGAGACTGGGCGGCGGAGAGCGGGGTCTCGATGACCGGGCCCGACTCCTTGTACATGGTGTTCGCCTGGATGAACCGGCTCATCAGCTCACCGAGGTACTTCAGCGCGTCCTCGCCCTTGCCCAGCAGCGCGGACATCGACGCGGCGCCGGTGAAGGTGTAGCCCTGGAGCGCGCCTTCGAAGCCGACCCAGTGGGCGAGGGACTTCTCGATCAGGGCGCGTTCCCCGGCGGTGGCGCCGGTGATCTCGTACAGCGGGTAGACCGCGAGCATGTGCGAGTAGTGGCGGTGGGACTTCGCGAACGGCACTCCGGCACCGATCATGAAGCCGTCGCCGTCGACCGGGTACGGGGCGAGCCTGGCCAGGACCTCCTGCCAGCGGGCGGTCAGCGGGTCGCGCACGCCGAGTTCCCGCGCGGATGCGATCAGGGTGCGGCAGCCCCAGCGGAGCAGCATCAGGTCGTAGTTGCAGTCCGGCGCGTTGACGCCGTACTCGGGCGAGAACGTGGCCGGGAGATGCAGCTTCCCGTCCGCGCCCGGCGTGAGGAAGTGGAGGTAGTAGTTGACCGCCTTGCGCAGCAGCGGGAAGAGCGTGTCGCGCAGGATCGACCGGTCCATGGTGTGCCGGTAGGACAGCCAGACGTTGTGCAGCGCCCAGGTCAGATTGCCGACCTCGGGGGTGGGCGAGTCCTGGCCGGGGATGCCGACGCCGTAGCCGCCCTCGGCCACCGCCGCGCCGTTGACCAGTTGGGGGTCGGTGGTACGGGGGATGCCCGCGGAGTCCGCGCGGTAGGGCGTGGACACCTCGCGGGAGAGCTGGTCGCGGAATTCGCTCAGGGCGCGGGTGACGGCGTCGAGTTCGAGGTGGTTGGAGCCGTGGATCAGCCAGTACTCCAGCTGGACGTTGAGGTTCCACCAGGTGTTGGGCCAAGGGGTGGGCTCCAGCCAGGGGCCCGAGGTGGCCATCACCGGGGCGTCCCTGCGGGCCGCCGAAGCGGTCTTGTACAGCTGGATCCAGTAGAAGCGCTGCAGCCGGGCATCGGGCAGCGAGAGGAAGCTCTTCCGGTAGAACCGGTCCCACCACGCCCGGTGGGGCCGCGCCAGCAGCGCGTACGGGAGGGCCGACGCGGTCCGCACCGTACGCAGCGCCCGGTCGCGGGCCGTGGTCCGCGGGTGGGAGTGCGCGACCGTGACGTACAGCGTGCGCACATCGCCGCGGGCGTGGTCCCGCCAGGCGGTGACGTGCTGCCCGCCCGCGAGCAGCGGCTGGACGGCCGCGGACACCTCGCCGTGCCGTTCGACGACGGCCGGCGGATTGCCGGTGTACCCCTCCGGGAGCGGCTTGAACGCGGCCCGCGGACTGATCGCTTCCGCGGGGTGGAAGACCCAGCCGAACCCCTGCTCACCCGCGTCGGGGGTGACCTCGACGGCGAGTACATCGCTGGAGGAGTGCACGAAGGCGCGGAGTTTCAGGGTGCCCTCGGTGGTGGTGACGGTGCCTTCGAGCTCGGCGGTGCGCAGCCGCATCCACCACTCGACACCGGTGATCGTGCCGACCGGCTCCAGGGTGAAATGGCCGATCGGGAGCCGGGCGAGACCGAAGAGCGAACCGAACTCCGGGCGGTGGTCCTGGACCTCGGAGTGCTGGACGTTGAAGCGGATGGCGTTGCTCTGCGCGCCCGGTTCGGCGTAGATCCCCGAGCCGAGGCGGCCGTTACCGAGATACGGGCCCTCGTACCAGGTCTTCGGCAGCTTCCGCCAGAGCAGGTCGGCGTCGTCCAGGACGGTGCGCCAACTGTCGGCGGGGGCGTGCACCGGGGCGGGGGCGTGCGCGGTCGTGGAGGGGGACGGCGGGGCGGCGCCGGCCGGGGCGGTGGCAGTTCCTGCCACCAGCGCGCCGCCGAGTGCGGTGCCGGTGGCGAGAACGGCCCTTCGGGAGGGGGAGGAGGGCACGGGGGCATCGGCGGAGGGACGGGGCTCCGGCTGAGCGGCAACGGCGGCGGACGGTTCCGGTGCTGTGGGCAAGGCGTCTCCTGGCGGCTCGTACGCAGGCGTGAGCACATCAATTCATCCGAGCTATTTCTCCAGGGAAGGTAGGCAGGTGGGGTCTGTGCGTCAATAGGTGTGCAGAGATCCGATGTGTATCCGTGGCTCTGGACAGCGTTCAGTCATGAGTCCAGGCCGGTACGCGGAGTGGCGCGGCTCAGCCCAGGATCACCGCGCCCAGCCAGGCGCCCGCCACCAGCAGACAGGCGAACAGCTCCACCAGCACCGAGTAGCCGGTGGCCCGCATCACCGAGCGGACCGAGGCCCAGCCCGCCCCCCGGCTGCCGAGCCGCAGCCGCTCGGCACCGTAGATCGCACCGACGTACCCCACGATCCCGCCCACCACCGGCAGCACGAAGAACCCCACGATCGCCGCCACCCCGCCGATCATCAAGCTCTTGCGGGGCGCCCCCGACTCGGCGGGGCGGCGGGGTGGCAGCAGCGGTTTCAGGGCCTGGTTGAGCAGCAGTACGACGGTTGCGCCGATCAGTACGCCCCAGGCGGCCGGTCCCTGGTCCGTCAGCGCCCACCACAGCACCGCGGCCCACACGATCGCCTGACCCGGCACGCCCGGCACCAGCACGCCGACCAGTCCGAGCAGCATGACCAGGCCGACGGCGACGAGCTGCCACACACTCATCTGACCAGCCTGCCGGAGACCACCGCGTTACGCCCGTCAGCGCAGCCCCGGCCACCTGCGCGGACTCCTGGGTGGACTCCTGTTCGGGAGCCGCTTCGGGGCGGGACGGGGAGCGGCCTGAGCGGCCGCCTCGGGGGCCGCCTCGGGGAGTAAGCACTCGGGAGCCGCTTCGGGAGCCGCTTCGCGGGCCCGGAACAGGAATCCGCGGGCCGAGGCGGTCTCAGGCGCGCGGGGTGCGGGACACCCAGCCCCGTTCGTACGCGTGCCAGCCCAGCTGGAGCCGCGTCGAGACCCCCGTCAGCTCCATCAGCCCCTTCACCCGCCGCTGTACGGTCCGCAGCCCCAGGTCCAGCTGCTTCGCCACGCTCGCGTCAGTCAGCCCGGCCAGCAGCAGCGACAGGATCTCCAGATCCGTCGGATCGGGCCCGACCTCGTCCTCCCGTACCCACCCGGACTCGCCCAGCCGCAGCGGCATGGCCTCCCGCCACACCGCTTCGAACAGCCCCATCAGCGACTCCAGCAGCCCGCTGGCATGGACGACCAGAGCGGCCGGTTCCGCACCGCGCCCCGTCAGCGGCACCATCGCCAGGCCCGCGTCGGCGACGACCAGCTTCGTCGGCACCCGGTCCACCACCCGGCACTGCTCGTCACGGCTCAGCGCGGCCGACAGCTCCAGGATCCCGGACGGCAGCGACAGCACCTCGCGCTCCACGACCACCCGGAAGGACACCCCCCGCGTCGCCGCCCGCTCCTCGGACTCGTTGTCCATGCCGCTCACCGCGATCGGATTGCCGGTGACCAGCGCGCAGACCTCCGAGGTCGCCCCCAGCTGCAACTGATGGAAACGGTGCGCCACCGCACTCGCCCCGGTCACGACCTCCACCAGATCGTGCACCGCCGGCTCGCTCGCCTCCGCCCGGTACTCCTCCGCGAGCAGCGCCGACGCCAGCTCCGCCTGCTCCAGTTCGTGCCGCTGCTGGATCAGCAGGGCCCCCAGCGCCACCCCCGGAGGCGCCGCCACCCAGCGGCTGGGCCGCGCCGAGGACTGGGCCGCCAGGCCCTGCTGCTCCAGCCTGCGCAGCGCCCGTTCGGTGTCCGCTTCGGGCAGCGCCAGCCGGTGCGCGAGGTCGGAGAGCTCCGCGGCCCCCGCCGCGACGAGTGCGCGGTACGCCGCTTCCTGTCGCTCGTCGAGACCTATCGCACCCAGCATCTCCGGCCCTCCCGGGCGTCGTGATCGCGCGCCGCCGCGCCTGCTCCGGCCGACCGGCCATGGCGGGAAAAGGCCACGGCGTAAACCCGCCGTACACATCATCCCCCGTACCGGTGGCCCCTCTGTCAATGTGGCGCCACCGCAGTACCAACAACCTCTGGAATGTCGCCCCTTGGGCTGGTTCATTCCGGATTGACCTGGGGAGAGCGATGCGCCCGATATCGCGTACGGCACTGGGAGCGGCGACCGCAGCCGTCCTCGCCGTCACCGCGATCGCACCGTCCGTGGCGGCGCCACCGGACGACGTGACCGCGAAGAGACCGCTGACCGGCAGCGCGGCCGCCGCCGCGAAGGACGGGAAGCCGGTCACCGTGACCCTGGTCACGGGCGACAAGGTGCGGGTGAGCACGGACAGTTCGGGCGCCGCGTCCGCCGCCGCGCTGCCCCGCGAGGACGGCACCGTACCCCTCGTGCAGACCCGGCAGTCCGGCAAGGACCTGTACGTCTACCCGGACACCGCCGTCGAGGCGCTCGCCGCGGGCACGGTCGACGAAGAACTCTTCAACGTCACCGGCCTGATCCGCCAGGGTTACGACGACGCGCACTCCACGACCGTGCCGCTGATCGCCACCTACCGGGCGGACACCGCACGCAGCGCGCCGCCCACCCCGCGCGGAGCCGAGCGCGGAGCGGTCCTCGATGTCATCGACGGCGTCGCGCTCCGGGCCGACAAGAAGCGGACCGACGCCTTCTGGGCGGACCTCACCGCACCCCGGTCGCGCTCCGCCGCCGGGCTCAAGAAGCTCTGGCTCGACCGCAAGGTCGAAGCCAATCTCGACAAGTCGACCAAGCAGGTCGGAGCCGACCTCGCCTGGGCGGCGGGCTACGACGGCAAGGGCACCAAGGTCGCCGTACTCGACACCGGCGCCGACGCCGAACACCCGGACCTCAAGGGCCGCATCACCGCCTCGGAGAACTTCACCGACTCCGACTCCACCGACGACCGCCAGGGCCACGGCACCCACACGCTGTCCACGGTCGGCGGCTCCGGCGCGGCGAGCGACGGGAAGAAGAAGGGCGTCGCGCCCGGCGCCGACCTCCTCGTCGGCAAGGTCCTCAACGACAGCGGGTCCGGCGCCGCCTCCTGGATCATCGCCGGAATGCAGTGGGCCGTCGACAACAAGGCCGATGTCGTCTCGATGAGCCTCGGCAGCGCGGCCCCCACCGACTGCACCGACCCGATGAGCCTGGCCGCCGAGGAACTCGGCCACAGCAAGGACACCCTGTTCGTGGTCGCGGCGGGCAACATCGGCCCGACGCTGAACACCGTCTCCTCGCCCGGCTGCGCCCCCAGCGTGCTGACCGTCGGCGCCGTCGACCGCGACGACTCCACCGCGAACTTCTCCAGCCGAGGCCCGGCGATCGGCTCGCACACCCTCAAGCCCGAGATCGCCGCCCCCGGCGTCGCCATCTCGGCCGCCGCGGCGGGTGGCCGCGGACCGTACGCCTACCGGTCGATGTCCGGTACGTCGATGGCCACCCCGCATGTCGCGGGCGCCGCCGCGATCGTGAAGCAGCGCCACCCCGACTGGACCGCCCAGCAGGTCAAGGCAGCCCTGGTCTCCTCCGCGAAGAGCGCCGTCCCCGGTGATGTACGCGAGACCGGGGCCGGGCGACTCGATGTCGCGCGTGCCATCGACACGGCCGTCGTCGGATCCCCGGCCGTCCAGGGCGGCACGTTCAACTGGCCGCAGGACAGGAGCGACCGCACCACCGTCGACGTGCCCTACACCAACCTGGGCAAGACGCCGGTCAAGCTGTCGCTGAAGGTCGCGGGCGTCACCGGGAACGACGGCTCGGCCGTCCGCTCCAAGATCGCCGAACTCGGCCGCACGTCCGTCACCGTCCCGGCCGGCGCCACGGTCCGGGTCCCCCTGGAACTGGACCCGGACGCACGCCTGGACAGCAGCCAGTACGGCGATGTCACCGGACGCGTCCTGGCCACCGCCGACGGCGTCAAGGCCGCCACCCCGTTCTCCCTGTACGTGGCCCCCGAGACCGTCACCCTGCGCGTCAAGCTCATCGACCGCACCGGAAAGCCCGCCGACGGCGTCTCCTCGCTCGATGTCATCGGCACCGACACGGCGTCCGGCGAACGGCGCTTCAACGAGGGCGCGGCCGACCAGACGTACCAGGTACGCCCCGGCGCGTACTTCGTTTCCAGCTTCATCGGCTCGCCCGACCCGAAGGACGCCACCGGGCAGCTCGTCGAGTCCGTCGGCTACCTCGCCAGGCCGCAGCTGAACGTCACCAAGGACACCACCGTGGTGCTGGACGCCCGCAAGGCGCACAAGCTCACGGTGAAGACCGAGGACCGGGCCACCGAGACCCGCACCACCACCCTTGCGTTCGGGCGCTCGTGGGACGGGGCCTGGCTGCACTCCGGCTCCATATCCGGCAACCGAATCGTCAAGAACTATCTGGTCGACGTCCAGGGCACGGCCCGTGACGGCGACTTCGAGTTCGACAGCTTCTGGCGCGCCTACGCCCCGCAGATCGAGAAGTTCTCCCTGGTCGGCGGACCGGCCCTGCATCCCCGACCCGCGGGTACGGGCTCCGTCAACCTGGACGGCGCCGGCCGGGCCGAGGTCGTCGACGCGGGCACCGGCACCCCCGCCGAGCTGGCGGCCGCCGGGGTCAAGGACAGGATCGCGCTGGTGAAGGTCGCCGACGGCGCCGGCGTCACCTCCCAGGCGAGCGCCGCCCGGACCGCGGGCGCCAAGGCACTCATCGTGCACCGCCCCTCCGCGGGTGACTGGCAGCCGGGCATCGGCTACGGCACCGCTCCGCTGCCGGTCCTCGGACTCACGTCCGACGAGGCCGCCGTCCTGACCGCCGCGCTGGCCAAGGGCCCGGCCGAGGTGTCCTGGAAGGCGACGGCGGTCAGCCCGTTCGTCTACAACCTGGCCTTCCCCGAGACGGGTCGGATCACGTCGGACCGTACGTACAAGGTCCGCGACAAGAAGCTCGGTTCGGTCACCGCCACGCACGACTCGATGGGCGTGGCCGCCGACTTCGTCGACACGCTGCTGGTCACCCGGCCGTACGGCGGCACCTTCGCCGCCTCCGGCTTCGACACGCTCGCCACCCCCGGCAAGCGCACCGAGTACTACTCGGCGGGCGACAGCGGCTGGCAGAAGATGCTCTCCTCCAGCTTCCCCTGGGGCGAGTTCATGACCGACCGGACGCGTACCTACCGGGCGGGACACCAGCGCACCGAGGAGTGGTACCGGGGTCTCCTGACGCCGGGCGCCCCGCGCGACGCCGCCGGAAAGGAAGCCCTCGCCGCCGAACGGCAGGACAACGTGATCGGGGTCGCCCCCGGATTCGTGACCGACACCGAACACGTCGGGGAGCAGGGCTCGTTCGGTGACCTCGGCAGCATGCGGCTCACCAGCGGCGGCGAGGAGATCGGCAGCAGCGGCTACCCGTTCGGCGCGTTCACCGTCCCGGCGGAGGACCGCGCGTACGAACTCACCCTGTCGACCACGAAGATCGGCCAGCCGGCGGCGGTGTGGAAGCGCTCCACGGCGACGGAGACCACGTGGAAGTTCCGCTCCGAGCGGCAGGCGGACGTCTATTCGCAGGGCATCCCGCTGCTCTTCCCCCGCTACGACGTCCCGTCGGACGGGATGAAGACCCTGCCCGCCACGGACAGCCAGAAGATCGGCCTCGGTGTCACCGGCCACGCCGGCTACACACCCGGCAAGCTGACCGGTGCCAAGGTCTCCTTCTCGTACGACGGTGGCGAGACCTGGTCCCCGGCCACCACCGGCCAGCAGGGCGGCCGTTGGACCGCGACCGTGAACCACAAGGGCGCGGCGGGCAAGACGGTCACCCTGAAGACCGAACTGACGGACGCCAATGGCAACTCCGTCGTGCAGACCGTGAAGGACGCCTATACAGTGCGTTGATCACATCGGTGAGTCACCGCTGACATGTCACAGCGCCATGTCACAGTGGCACGTCACATCGGCTAAGTGGCATCGGCCATGTGACACCGGCCATGTGACACCGCCATGTGACGTCGGCACGTCGCGCCGACCGCGCATCGCACTGACCGCATCGCACCGACCGGTCCGCCGGGCGTCCTTCCCGTGGGGGGTGGGGCCGCCCGGCGGACCTCTTTTACGGGCCACATTTTCCGGATGACCCGTTTTCGTGCGCCCCTCGCGGTGGACAATATGGGCATGAGTCAGCAGGGGGAGACGCCCGCCGCCCACGAGGACGACTGGTGGCGCGAGCTGTACGACGAGGCGGCGCCGGACACCGGCCCGAGCAGCACGGCCGACAGTCTCGACGACCGCTTCGACTCCGTGTCGGACACGGTGACCTCAGCGGTGGTACGCGGGGGCCACGGCGCCCCCGGGGCGGAAGCCCACCGGCCCCGGGGCCTGCCGCCGGAGCCGGAGCAGAGTCCGGAGGTGGGGCCCGAGCAGACTCCGGAGAGGGGGCCTGAGCAGAATGCGGAGGCGGGGCCGGAGCCGGGCTTGGGGCCGGTGCCGGGCCCGCAGTCGGAGTCGGCCCCTGAGTCGGCCCCGGCCCCGGACGTGCCGCCGACGTCGCCTCCGCCGCCCGTGTCTCCGTCCCCCGTGCCGTCCCCGCCGCCCGCCACCGTCTCCTTTCGTGCGCCCTGGGAGCCGCGGTCCGGGCCGCCGGAGCCGCGTACCTTCGCCGCTCCCGTCCCGCCAACCCCACCCTCACCACCGCCCGAGCCACCGCAACCGCGCCGGGCACCCGACGCCGTCGCGGACGCGGACGCCGGCGAGCGGGCCCCGGCCGCCGCCCCCGCCCCTCGCCCCGTCGTCGGGTATCTCGGAGACCGGCCGCCCACCTACGACGCCGAACCCGCCACCCTGCCCGTCTCCACGTCGCTCACCCTGGACGGGCTCGTCCCCGACACCGTGCTCGACGGCGCCCGGTACGGCACGTACACCCTGCGCGCCGCCTCCGTGCGAGGGGACTCGGCGCGCTTCCGCGGCGAACCACGGCGTGACGCCCTGCTGACCGCCCGCTTCGGGACCGCCGAGAGCGCCCTCGTCCTCGTCGCGATGGCCAGCGGCGCCCGTGCCGCCGAAGGGGTGCATCTCGCGGCGGCCGATGCCTGCCGCTGGATCGGCGGCGCGGTCGGCCGCAGCCACGCACGGCTCGCCGAGGACATAAGGGCCGGGCGCCGGGGCGATCTGAAGTCCGGACTCCACCGGCTCACCGACCGCACCTACGGAAAGCTGCGCGCCCGTGCCGCCGAACTGGGCCTCGAACCGGACGAGTACACCGCGGGGCTGCGCTGCCTGCTGCTCCCGGCCGACCCCGAATGCCGCACCCGGGTCTTCTTCGGCGTCGGCAGCGGCGGGCTCTTCCGGCTGCGCGACGGCCTCTGGCACGACCTCGAACCCGTTGTCGGGGAGGCGGTGGCCACCCGAACCGCGAAGGACCCCGGAACCGCGAAGGACCCGAGAACCGCACTGGCCACCGGAACCGCTGAAGACCCGAGGGCGGGAGCTGCGGCGGCCACCGGGACCGGGCCGGGGACCAGGACGGCGGGGGACGGTGCGGCGGGGGACCGTACGGTGGGCGAGGAGGGCCGGGACGGCAACCGGCTGACCATGGACCTCCGGACCACGACACCCCCGTCCCCGTCCGTGTCCCCGTATGCCGGGGTCCCCCCGTCGCCGCGCTCCGAGCGTTTCCGGTTCCGGGCGTCCGTGGCCCGCCCCCGGGACACGCTCCTGCTGTGCAGCGACGGGCTCGCCGAACCGATGCGCGGTGAGCCCGCGCTCGCCGCGGAGCTCGCGGAGCGCTGGGCGGACCCCGTGCCACCGGGGCTGCCCGCCTTCCTCGTGGACACCCAGCTCCGGGTCAAGGGGTACGCCGACGACCGTACGAGCGCGGCCGTCTGGGAGGCGTAACCCCGCGGGCCGTGGGTTGATGGACTCCGGAGACCGTCCGGCCGAGGTTTCGGGCTCCGGAGTCCGGACAGCCGACAGTGCACGGAGCACAGGTAGAGAGGGTGCGCACCCATGGCCAAGCAGAACGTGTCGGAGCAGTTCGTCGACATCCTCGTCAGGGCGGGCGTCAAGCGCATGTACGGCGTGGTCGGCGACAGCCTGAATCCGGTGGTCGACGCCATCCGGCGTAACGCGGCCATCGACTGGATCCAGGTCAGGCACGAGGAGGTAGCCGCCTTCGCGGCCGGTGCGGAAGCGCAGATCACCGGCAGCCTGGCCGCCTGCGCGGGATCGTGCGGCCCCGGCAATCTGCACCTCATCAACGGGCTCTACGACGCCCACCGCTCCATGGCCCCGGTGCTCGCCCTGGCCTCGCACATCCCCTCCAGCGAGATCGGGCTCGGCTACTTCCAGGAGACCCATCCGGAGCTGCTCTTCCAGGAGTGCAGCCACTACAACGAGATGATCTCCAACCCGCAGCAGATGCCGCGCCTTCTCCAGACGGCCATCCAGCACGCGATCGGCCGCGGCGGGGTCAGCGTCGTCTCGATGCCGGGTGACATTGCCTCGCAGCCCGCCCCCGAGAAGTCGATCGAACACGCCCTGGTCACCTCACGCCCGTCGGTACGGCCCGGGGACGAGGAGATCGAGAAGCTCTGCCGGATGGTCGACGAGGCCAAACGGGTGACCCTGTTCTGCGGCAGCGGAACCGCTGGCGCGCACGCCGAGGTGATGGAGTTCGCGGAGCGGGTGAAGTCCCCGGTCGGCCACGCACTGCGTGGCAAGGAGTGGATCCAGTACGACAACCCGTACGACGTCGGCATGAGCGGGCTGCTCGGCTACGGTGCCGCCTACGAGGCGACCAACGAGTGCGACCTGCTCATCCTGCTCGGCACCGACTTCCCGTACAACGCCTTCCTCCCGGACGATGTGAAGATCGTCCAGGTCGATGTGCGTCCCGAACACCTGGGCCGGCGTTCCAAGCTCGATCTGGCGGTCTGGGGAGATGTGCGCGAGACACTGCGCTGTCTGACGCCGAGGGTGAAGGCCAAGACCGACCGCAAGTTCCTCGACCGGATGCTGAAGAAGCACGCCGACGCGCTGGAGGGCGTGGTCAAGGCGTACACCCGCAAGGTCGACAAGCATGTGCCGATCCACCCGGAGTACGTCGCTTCGGTACTGGACGAACTCGCGGACGACGATGCGGTGTTCACCGTCGATACCGGGATGTGCAATGTATGGGCGGCCCGCTATCTCTCGCCCAACGGCAAGCGGCGGGTGATCGGTTCGTTCAGTCACGGTTCGATGGCCAACGCGCTGCCGCAGGCGATCGGCGCCCAGTTCGTCGACCGGAACCGGCAGGTCGTGTCGATGTCCGGCGACGGCGGATTCACCATGCTCATGGGCGACTTCCTCACCCTGGTCCAGTACGACCTGCCGGTGAAGATCGTCCTCTTCAACAACTCCTCTCTGGGCATGGTGGAGTTGGAGATGCTGGTGGCGGGTCTGCCGTCGTTCGGTACGACGAACAAGAATCCGGACTTCGCCGCCGTCGCCCGCGCCGCCGGGGCGTACGGGGTGCGGGTGGAGAAGCCCAAACAGCTTGAAGGCGCCCTCAAGGACGCCTTCAAGCACAAGGGCCCCGCACTGGTCGACGTGGTCACCGACCCGAACGCCCTGTCCATCCCGCCGAAGATCAGCGCGGACATGGTGACCGGCTTCGCGCTCTCCGCCAGCAAGATCGTGCTGGACGGGGGAGTGGGCCGGATGCTCCAGTTGGCCCGCTCCAATCTGCGCAACGTCCCCCGCCCCTGACCTCGCGGTGAGGGGCCGGGGCGGGGGCGAGGCAGGAGCGGGAGCCGGGCGACGCACGGGCCGGGCGCGGCCGTGATGAGGGGCGCGCCTACGCCGGGGTCAGCCGCACCGTCAGGATCTGGAACGGCCGCAGCGCCAGGACGAGACCGTCCTCGTCCGTGTCCGCCGGGTGCAGTGGCCGCTCCAGCAGATCGGTGATCCGGGCCCCTACGACGGGGAATCCGACCCTGAGACGAGTCTCGGCCCGGCCGCCGGCCGACTCGTAGAGCCGCACGATCACGTCCCCGCTGCGGTCCTCGGCCAGCTTCACGGACTCCACGGTCACCGCCGGGTGCTCGGTGTCCACGAGCGACGGAACGGCCGGTGCCACGGCCGCGCGAAGCGGCAGATTGAGCGCGAGGCCCTCCCGTACCGCATCGGTGACCTCGGCGCCGGGGGCCAGCGCGTACCGGAACCGGTGCGTGCCGAGGTCTGTTGCCGGGTCCGGACTGTGCGGAGCGCGCAGCAGTGTCAGCCGTACGGTCGTGCCGAGCCCGGACTCGTGGGGCGTCCTCGTCACGTCGTGGCCGTAGGTCGAGTCGTTGAGCAGCGCGATGCCGTAACCCGGCTCGGCGACCCGGAGCCAGCGGTGGGCGCAGATCTCGAAACGGGCCGCGTCCCAGCCCGTGTTGTCATGCGTCGCGCGATGGACATGGCCGAACTGGATCTCGGCCGTGGAACGGTCGGCGTGGACATCCAACGGGAAGGCCGCCTTGAGCACCTTCTCGGACTCCTGCCAGTCCACCTCGGTCTCGATGTCGAGCTGCCGGCTTCCCGCGGTCAGCCGCAGCTCCTGAACGATCGTGGACTTCCCGAACGAACGCACCACGCGGACCGCGGCCCGCAACGGCCCCTCATCGATCAGGGAGACGGAGTCGGCGCCGGTCAGATCGGTACGGCTGTGCCGGTAGTGCCGGTCGATGTCCCAGGCGTCCCACTGGTTGGGGTGGTCCGGGTGCAGCTGGAGGAGGTTGGCGCGCAGGCCGGGGGCCAGGACCTCACGCCCCGCCACCAGATCGCGCACCGAGGCGACCAGCCCGTCCCGGTCGACGGTGATCCGCAGCAGCCCGTTGTCCAGCACGATCCCGTCGTCCGCCGTCGTGTCGGTCGTGATTCCCGTGTCGGCCGTGATCGTCGTGTCGGTCGTGATTCCCGCGTCGATCGAGCCGCTCGTGACTGCCGTGACCGCTGTGACCGCCGTGACCGGGTGATCCGGGACGGCCGAGCCGTCCAGCAGCCCCGCACCCAGCCCCGGCGTCCGGGACAGCACCGCCGCGCGCCCTTCGCCCAGGTCCTGTACATGGGCACCGGACGGCAGCACCCCGGCCGCCTCCGCGTCCAGCTCGATCACCTGACACCGTTCGTACGGAGAGGAGTTGAGCGCCACCAGACCCTCGGCCGCACCGAGCGAGGTCACGGCCTCGGCCACCAGGTCCGCCAGCTCGGAGCGGACCTCCTCATAGGTGTCACGGGCCTCGCGGTGCACCCAGGCGATCGACGAGCCGGGCAGGATGTCATGGAACTGATGCAGCAGCACGGTCTTCCACACCCGGTCCAGCGTCTCGTACGGGTAGCGGTAGCCGGGCGTGCGCAGGGCCGCCGCCGTGGCCCACAACTCGGCCTCGCGCAGGAGGTGTTCGCTCCGCCGGTTGCCCTGCTTGGTCTTGGCCTGGGTGGTGTACGTGGCCCGGTGCAACTCCAGGTACAGCTCGCCCGACCAGACCGGCGCCTGTGCCCCGTACTCCTCCTCGGCCGCCGCGAAGAAGACCGAAGGCTTCTCGATCGACACCCGGGGTGAGCCCTCCAGGTCCCGGAGCCTGCGAGCCTTCTCCAGCATCTCGCGGGTCGGACCGCCGCCTCCGTCGCCCCACCCGAACGGCACCAGGGAGCGGGTGGCGCGCCCCTTGTCGGCGAAGTTCCGCTCGGCGTGCGCGAGTTCACTCGCATGGAACTGGGCGTTGTAGGTGTCGACCGGTGGGAAGTGGGTGAACACACGTGTGCCGTCGATGCCCTCCCACCAGAAGGTGTGGTGCGGCATCTTGTTGTGCTGGTTCCACGACAGCTTCTGCGTGAGGAACCACCGCACCCCGGCCAGCCGGGCCAGCTGAGGGAAGGCCGCCGTGTAGCCGAAGGAGTCCGGCAGCCAGATCTCCTCCGTCTCGATGCCCAGTTCCTCCTCGAAGAACCTTTTTCCGTGCACGAGTTGGCGGGCCAGTGCCTCGCCGCCGGGCATGTTGGCGTCGGACTCCACCCACATCGAGCCGACCGGCGACCACTGGCCGTCCGCCACGGCCTGCTTGATCCGCTCCCAGATGAGCGGCTGGTGCTCCTTCACCCAGGCGTACTGCTGCGCCTGCGAACAGGCGAAGACGAGCTCCGGGTAGTCCTGGGCGAGTGCCGTGACATTGGCGAAGGTGCGGGACGCCTTGCGTACCGTCTCGCGCAGCGGCCACAGCCACGCCGAATCGATGTGCGCGTGCCCGGCGGCCGAGACACGGTGCGCGCTCGCCGACGCGGGCCGGGACAGCGCCTCGGCCAGTTCGGCACGGCCCGCCGCCGCCGTACCCGCCACATCGTGCAGATCGAGGGCGTCGAGCATCCGCTCCAGCGCCCGCAGGATCTCGTGTCGCCTGGAGCGGTCGGCGGGCAGCTCCCGCATCAGCTCGGACAGGACCTCGATGTCCAGGACGAGATGCCAGACCTCCTCGTCGAGTACGGCGAGGTCCGCCGAGGCGAACCGGTACAGGGGCCGGTCCCCGGCCGTCAGTACGTCACCGAGCGGATTCGGTGCGAAGCCGTGCTCCAGCACGGACGGATTGGACGCCGCCTCCAGGAGCAGCGCCACCGGTTCACCGCCCGCCGCCGACGGGGCCACCGTGAGGTGGCGATTGCGCGGGTGGATGCCCTTGAGAGGGACACCCGCAAGGTCGTACAGCATGCCCTCCGCCTGGAACCCGGGACCCTCGCCGGAGAACCCGGGGTCGACAACCACCTCGACCCGGCGCCCCGCCCACTCGCCGGGCACCGACCCTTCGAGCCGGAACCAGCTGGTGGACCAGGGCCTGCCCCACTCCGTACCGGCGCTGAAAGGTTCGTACGTCCGGTCGAGGGCCTCGGTCACGGGCACGGGTTCGCCCGGGGCGTGCCAGACGGACAGGGAGAGCGGGGTACGGGCCGCGTACTGGGCGGGGCGGATGAACTGGTGGAGCGCGCGTTCGAGGCGGCCCTCCACCAGCGTGCGGTCGTCGTGCATCGGATGCCTCCGGATCTGTGCGCGGAACGTCACGCGTTCACATGCCCGGTGAGGACTTCCGATAGCCCGCGCATCCCGAAATCTCCCTGCTGCACGCTCTCTTGGCACCCTCTGCGCAATGTGACATATTACTGCCGTGTTCACGAGACAGCCCCTGGACGTCATCATCGTCGGCGCCGGCATAGTCGGTTCCGCCTGTGCTTACTACGCGGCCCGATCCGGTCTTTCCGTCGCTGTCGTCGACCGGGGGCCGGTCGCCGGAGGAACCACCGGAGCCGGTGAGGGAAACCTCCTGGTCTCCGACAAGGTGCCCGGCGCGGAGCTGGATCTCGCACTCCTGTCCGCCGCGCTCTGGCGAGAACTGGCCGACTCCTTACCGCCGGAGATCGAGTACGAGAGCAAGGGCGGTCTGGTGGTGGCGGCCGGTGAGGAATCCTTGGCGCAGCTGACCGGAACGGCGCGCGGCCAGCGAGCGGCCGGCGTCGACGCGCGCCCGGTCACCGCGGGGGAGATGGCCGAGCTCGAACCCCACCTGGCCTCCGGGATGGCCGGCGGATTCCACTACCCGCAGGACGCACAGGTCCAACCCGCCCTGGCCGCAGCTCATTTGATCGGCGCTGCTCGCGCCGAAGGGGCGCGGCTGTACACCGGTGAGGAGGTGACCGCCGTACTCACCGGACCGGGCGGCGCGGTACGCGGGGTACGGACCAGAAGGCGCGAGCTGCACGCCCCCGCGGTCGTCAACGCCGCCGGGACCTGGGGCGGCGAACTGGCCGCCCTGGCCGGGGTCCGGCTGCCGGTCCTGCCACGACGCGGGTTCGTCCTGGTCACCGAGCCGCTGCCGCAGCTGATCCGGCACAAGGTGTACGCGGCGGAGTACGTGTCCGACGTGTCCAGCGGGTCGGCAGCACTCCAGACCTCCGCCGTGGTCGAGGGAACCCCCTCCGGGCCGGTACTCATCGGCGCCAGCAGGGAACGCGTGGGTTTCGACCGGTCGTTGTCCGTCCCGGTGATCAGCCGGCTGGCCGCTCAGGCCGCCGCCCTCTTCCCCTTCCTGGCCGATGTCCGGGTACTGCGCGCCTACCACGGCTTCCGGCCCTATCTGCCCGACCACCTGCCCGCCATCGGCCACGACTCCCGCGCACCCGGCCTGTACCACGCCTGCGGCCACGAGGGCGCGGGGATCGGTCTCGCCCCTGCCACCGGAAAGCTGGTCGTCGCGGCGATCCGTGGCGAGGAACCCGCCCTCGACCCGAGCCCGTTCAGCCCTGACCGGTTCGGCGCCCCTGAGCCATCTCCCAGTCGATCGGAGCCCTCGTGAAGCGCCTGCGCCGCCGACGCCCGGCCGCCCGCACCCCCGCCGAACTGGCCGGTGCGGTGCCCGACCCGGAGTTCACGATCGTCATCGACTCCCGCCCGATTCCCGCACTGCCCGGCCAGACCGTCGCCGCCGCCCTGTGGGGGGCGGGCATCCTGAGCTGGCGGACATCCCGCGTGAACGGCCTTCCGCGCGGCGCCTTCTGCGGCATCGGGTCGTGCTTCGAATGCCTGGCCACCGTCAACGGCCGCCCCAATCAGCGGGCTTGCCTGCTGCCCGCCGCGCCCGGCGACGAGATCACCACACAGGAAGGGGACGGCCATGGGACGGGACTCACGAGGTGAACAGCGCATACCCGCACCGGAGGTATTCCCGGCTCCGCCCGTGACGTCCCGCCCGGAGGCAGGGCTCGCGGTGGTGGGCGCGGGGCCCGCCGGAATGGCAGCGGCGGTGACCGCGGCCGATCACGGCATCCCGGTCACCGTGCTGGACGCGGCGGCCCGGCCGGGCGGACAGTTCTACCGCGCACCGGCGCCCGGCCTCGGCGCCACCCGGCCGGAGGCCCTGCACCACGGCTGGGACGCGTTCACCGCGCTCGCCGCCAGGTTCGACCGGCATGTGCGTTCCGGACGGATCAGCCACCTCGCACGGCACCAGGTGTGGGCGGTCGAACGGGCGACTGAACGGTCCGGTGAACAGTCCGTTGAACGGGACTCCGGCCGGGACTCCGGAGCGGGCGGTGAACGGACCGGTGGATGCTGGCGGTTGCACGCGGTCACCGGTACCGAAGAGGACATCGGGACGGTGGTCGACGCACAGAACCTGCTCATCGCCACCGGATCACACGAGCGGCAGCTGCCGTTGCCGGGCTGGACCACACCGGGCGTCGTGAGCGCCGCCGGGGCGCAGGCCATGCTCAAATCCGGCCTGGTCCTGCCGGGCCGGCGCATCGTCGTCGCGGGCAGCGGCCCGCTGCTCCAGGCGGTCGCCGTCTCCCTGGCCAGGTCCGGGGCCGAGGTGCCGCTGCTCGTCGAGGCCGGAGGGTACGAGTTCTACGCGCGAGCGCCCACCACGCTGGCCACCAACCCGGCCAAGCTGGCGGAAGGAGCCCGCAACGCGGCCCAGTTGCTGCGGCACAAAGTACGCATGCGGACGCACAGTGCGGTGACCGCCGTGCACGGCCGTCACCGGGTGGAAGGCGTCACGGTCAGCCGTCTGGACCGTGACTGGCGTCCGGTGCCGGGCACCGGTCGCCGCCACGACTGCGACGCCGTCGCCCTCGGCCACGGGCTGGAGCCACGCACCGGGCTGGCCACGTCCCTGGGCTGCGCCACCCGCGAGCGTGCCGACGGCACACATGGGGTGGTCGTGGACGCGCAGTTGCGGACCACCGTGCCCGGCATCTGGGCCGCAGGGGAGACCGGTGGTATCGGAGGTGTCCAACTGGCCCTGGTGGAAGGTGAACTGGCCGCGCTGTCAGTGGTCCGCCTGACCCGTGCGGAGGCGACGCGCCACAGCGACGGCGGGTTGCCCCGGAGGGCGGTCGCGCTGCATCGCTCCCGGACTCGGATGCGTGCCTTCGCCGAGGTCATGGGTGCCGCGCACCGGCCGCGTCCCGGCTGGCGACAGTGGCTGTCCGGTGACACCGAGGTCTGCCGCTGCGAAGAGGTCACCGCCGACCGGATCCTGACCTCGGTCTCGGAACTGGGTGCCGGGGATGCCCGTACGGTCAAGCTCCTCACACGGGCCGGTATGGGCTGGTGCCAGGGGCAGACCTGCGGGTTCGCGGTCCGTGAGCTCATCGGCCCGGCGGCGTCCGGGGCGGGCCCCGGAAGGCAGGCCCTCGCGTGCCCGGTCCTCGTGTCCGTACTCGCCGGTCATCCGCCCGCCACCGGCGCGGCGGGCGACTCCGACGCGGCCGAAACCGCAGGTGGGGCGGGCGCAACAGGCGGTTCCGGCGGGACGGGCTGAGGTCCACGGGCCCGGCCGACACCTATACGTACACCCTTGTGCTCGGTGACCGCGCACCGCGGCCATCAGTGACATGTCACATCTCCCAAGGAGTTTCGATGCAGACGAACGACACCCGGACGTCCCCCCGAACCCGTCCGTGGCGCGGTGTCATGGTCGCCACGCCGCTGCCGCTGAAGGAGGACCGCTCCGTCGACTTCGACGCGTTCGCCGAACACGTCGGCCGCCTCGTCGAGGCAGGGTGCGACGGGGTGGTCCCCAACGGTTCGCTGGGGGAGTACCAGACGCTCACCGACGACGAACGCGACCGGCTGGTCCGCGTGGCCGTGGCGGCGGCGGGCGACGGTGCCCGGGTCATGCCCGGAGTCTCCGCCTACGGCAGCGACGAGTCACGGCGCTGGACCGAGCAGGCCGCCGACGCGGGCGCGGGATCCGTTCTGCTCCTGCCTCCCAACGGATACCGCTGCGACGACACCGCGATCCGTGCCCACTACGCGGCGGTCGCCGAGGTCGGGCTGCCGGTCGTCGCCTACAACAACCCGTACGACACCAAGGTGGATCTCACCCCCCGGCTGCTGGCCCGTCTCCATCAGGAGGGCAGCATCGTGGCGGTCAAGGAGTTCAGCGGTGACGTCCGTCGCGCGTACGAGATCGCCGAGGAGGCCCCCGGCCTCGATGTCCTCATCGGTGCGGACGACGTCCTGCTCGAACTCGCGCTGGCCGGAGCCGTCGGCTGGATCGCGGGCTGTCCCAACATGCTGCCCGCGAGCTGTGTCACGTTGTACCGCGCCGCCGTGGCCGGAGACCTGGGCACCGCACTGCCGCTCTACCGGCAGCTGCACCCGCTGCTGCGCTGGGACTCCAAGCCGGAGTTCGTCCAGGCGATCAAGGCGTCGATGGATCTGGTGGGGTGGCACGGCGGCCCCTCCAGGCCGCCGCGGTTCCCGCTGCCCGAAGCCTCCGCCGCCGCCGTGCGGGCAGCCACCGAGAAGGCGCTCGCCGAGGGCCTGAACTGACGCCCTCCCGTCTGCCTCGTGTCCGTCATCTCCCCGCACCGGCGGGGCCGTTCAAGGGGGGCCCTTGCGTACACGTCGTATCTTCCACGCCGTCGACTCGCACACCGAGGGAATGCCCACGCGGGTGATCACCGGTGGGGTCGGCACCATTCCCGGTGCGACCATGGCCGAGCGGCGCCGGTACTTCCTGGAGCACCAGGACGCGGTGCGCACGCTGCTGATGTACGAACCGCGCGGACACGCCGCCATGAGCGGCGCCATACTCCAGCCGCCCACCCGGCCGGACGCGGACTTCGGCGTCCTGTACATCGAGGTGTCCGGAGCGCTGCCGATGTGCGGGCACGGCACCATCGGTGTGGCCACCGTGCTGGTGGAGACCGGCATGGTGGCCGTCACCGAACCGGTCACCACCGTCCGGCTGGACACCCCCGCCGGACTGGTCAGCGTCGACGTCCAGGTCGAGGACGGGGCGGCGACGGCGGTCACCTTCACCAACGTGCCCGCCTTCAGCGCCGGTCTCGACCGCAAGGTCGACGTCCCCGGCCACGGAATCGTGCATTACGACCTGGCCTTCGGCGGCAACTTCTACGCCATACTCCCGCTGGCCGACCTCGGGCTTCCCTTCGACCGCGCACGCAAGGACGACATTCTGGCGGCCGGACTCGCGGTGATGGACGCGATCAACGCCACCGACCCCCCGGTCCACCCGGCGGACCCCGATATCCGTGGCCTCAAGCATGTTCAGCTCCTCGCCCCGGGCTCGGACGCCGCGCACTCCCGTCATGCCATGGCCATCCACCCCGGCTGGTTCGACCGCTCACCCTGCGGGACGGGTACCTCCGCACGCATGGCGCAGCTGCACGCCCGCGGCCAACTGCCGCTGAACACCGACTTCGTCAACGAATCGTTCATCGGTACCTCGTTCAGGGGGAGGCTTGTCGAGGAGACCAGTGTCGCCGGCACCCCGGCCGTCGTTCCCACGGTGACGGGCCGGGCCTGGATCACCGGCACCGCGCAGTTCTTCCTGGATCCGACCGATCCCTTCCCCGAAGGCTTCCTGCTGTGAGAGTGCCGGGGGACGGGCCGTACGGTCCGGTGGCGAGCGCTTGTCGGCGGGGGGCGAATGAGCAACGTGACATTGTATTCTGAGGCCCCGCTCGGTGCTGGAGGAATACATATGACCCGCCTCTCATCCCTCAACACCATCTCGGCCCAGGAGCATCTGAGGGACCGGGTGGCCCACGCGCTGAGGGCGGCACTGATCGCCGGTGACCTGCGTCCGGGCACGATCTACTCCGCACCCGCACTGGCCTCGGAGTTCGGAGTCTCCGCGACCCCGGTACGTGAGGCCATGCTCGACCTGGTCCGCGAGGGCCTGGTCGAGGCCGTACGCAACAAGGGTTTCCGGATCACCGAGTTGACCGACCAGGACCTCGACGACTTCACCGAACTCCGGGCGATGATCGAGGTTCCCACTGTCGGCAGGATCGCCGGGCTCGGCAAGTCCCGGCAGTTGGAGGCCCTGCGGCCCCTGGCGCTGGAGATCGTCCACGCGGCACGCCGGCACGACATCCTGGCCTACCTGGAGGCCGACCGGCGCTTCCACCTTGAGCTGCTCGGCCTGGCCGGGAACCGGCGGCTGGTCGAAGAGGTCAGCAATCTGCGCAAGCGCTCACGGCTCTTCGGTCTCAACAGGCTTGCGGAATCAGGCCAGTTGATCGCATCGGCCGAGGAGCACATCGAACTGCTCGACCTGATCGTCGCGGGAGACGCGAAACGCGCCGAGGCGTGCATGCTCGCTCATATGTCACATGTCCGGTCGCTCTGGGCCGATGGTGGAGAAGTGGGCGAGGGCGAGGGTGTCGAGCGCATCACTCATCGACGGGTGGGCCGGGGGACGGCGGGGGCCTGAGCGAGTGTGCCTCCGCCCTTTGGGGTGGGGGCACCCGAGAGCGCTCACCCGGCCCACCGCCGACGAGTGTCAGATCGGGTTGAGGCGGGCCTTGAGCAGACAGAACTCATTGCCTTCGGGGTCGGTCAGGACGTGCCACTGCTCCTCCCCCGTCTGGCCGATGTCGGCCGGGCGCGCACCGAGCTTCAGCAGGCGTTCGAGCTCGGCGTCCTGATCGCGGTCAGTGGCGTTGACGTCGATGTGCAGCCGGGACTTCCCCTTCTCCGGCTCGTCCCGGCGACTGAGGATGATCGTCGGCTGCGGACCACCGAACCCTTCGCGCGGCCCGATCTCCACCATTTCGCCGTCCTCGCGATCGAGCACGACGAAGTCCAGAACCTCGCACCAGAACCGTGCCAGCGCCTCAGGGTCGTGGCAACCGAGCACGAGCTCACTGATACGACATGCCATGGATGAAACCTGCTCTCAGCCTGGGAATCGCCGGGGAAGCCACACGCGAAACCCATGGACTCCCGGCAAGGAAAACAATCCCGCGACCGTACCGGACGGGGTGAGCGGGGGCGAAGTGATTTCGAGGCCGCCCCTGTCCGGGCAGCCGGGCCGGGCCGCCGGCCATGCGGGAGGGGTGCGGGCTGTGAGGGACGGCCCACGGGGCAGCCCCTAGAGATGTGACTCGGCGGACCAGTCGCCTCAGGGCGCGTTCTGTCGGATCTCGCCCTGCCCCATTGGGTGGCCGTGCGTCGCGTTGTCGGCCTCCGGAGCCGGGCCCGCGCGGGAGTCGGAGCGCGGACCCCGTGCGCCCCGCCGCGTCGGCGTACCTGCTCGCCGTTCCTGTCGTGCGGGCCTCGTGCCCGACGGGAGCGATCATCGGCGACAGCCGCTGCCGGGGGCTCACGAATCGCCTGCTGGGCAACCGAGTTGGCGCGCAGATGAATGTGGGCACGGCATCTTCCAAAGAACATGTGACATGTGCCATTGTACTGATCGCAGGGTGTGAGGTCGTGCTCATGTCACACGGAGCCACCGTCAACTCCGTTACTGCCAGCCCCTGTTAAACCCTCCACAGCCGCGCTCCCCGGCGCGGCGACCACTCCGCTGGGAGGCGGCACGTGAAGAACCGATCGGTTCGACCAAGATTTACCGGCACATCCACCGGCGTATCCACCCGGACATCGGCATCAGCCCGCATATCCACCGGGATATCCACCGTGATGCTGGCGGCCTGCCTGGGAGTAGGGCTGCTCGCGGCCCCGGCCCAGTCCGCGCCGACGCGGTCCACCACCGCCACCGCCGCCCCGTCCGACGCGGCAACCCCCGTCGTCCCGGACCCGAACGGTCCTGCGGCGGCGCCCGCGACCCAGCCCGCCGAGGACCCCGAGCACCTCGGCGCCACGCCGCTCAAGCCGGCGGACCGGGCCCCGCAGTCCGCGTCCAAGGACGTGCTCAAGCGCGACTACGACGATTCCCGGGCCGCCGAACCCAGCCGCCGCGCACCCTCGATGTCGGCCAAGGCCAGGCTTGCCGCCAAGGCGCGCGGACTCGCCGCTCCCGCGGCGTGCAATGTCAGTGACTTCACCAGCCGTACCGGCGACGCACTGGTCCAGCAGGTGACCTCGACCACCACCGAGTGCGTCAACACGCTGTTCGGCGTCAAGGGCCAGGACGGCTATCTCGCCTTCCGCGAGGCGCAGATGGTCACCATCGCCGATGCCATGCGTGCGCGCACAGCGGCCTATCCCGGCGACAGCAGCACCGGGATGCCGCAGTTGGTTCTCTTCCTCCGGGCCGGCTACTACGTGCAGTACTACGACCCGTCGACGGTCGGCAGCTACGGTCCGGCGCTCCGCACCGCGATTCAGGGCGCCCTGGACGGCTTCTTCGCCTCCTCGCACTCCTCGGACGTCACCGACGCGAACGGGGAGACCCTTTCCGAAGCGGTCATCCTGATCGACAGTGCCGAGCAGAACGACCGCTATCTGCATGTCGTCAAGCGCCTGCTCGCGAGCTACAACTCCTCGTACAACAGCTCCTGGTACATGCTCAATGCCGTCAACAATGTGTAC
Source organism: Streptomyces sp. TSRI0281 (assembly GCF_001905125.1). Taxonomy (GTDB): domain Bacteria; phylum Actinomycetota; class Actinomycetes; order Streptomycetales; family Streptomycetaceae; genus Streptomyces. The sequence goes on from NZ_LWLE01000002.1 coordinate 230,746, forward strand.
ACGGTGACATTCCGCGGACATCAGCTGCCCGCCTTCGTCGCCGCTGTCGAGGCGGATTCCAGCCTGCTGGGCGCGCTGCACGACTTCGCCGCGACCCATCTGGACCTCCTGGGCACCGAGCAGTCCTACCTGGCCTCCAACGCCGGTCGTGAGCTGGGCCGCTTCCTCCAGGAGGCGTCTCTGCGGGGCAAGGCGAGCCCGCTGGCCGCCTCACTGCTGAAGAAGAGCTCCATCACCGGACCCACCGCCGCGCTCTGGGTCGGCGTGGCGGAGATGACGGACTACTACGACCGGGCCAACTGCTCCTCCTACGACACCTGCGACCTCGCCGCCCGCCTCAAGACCGCCGTTCTGCCGGTCAAGCACACCTGTAGTGACAGCATCAAGATCCTGGCCCAGCAGATGTCCACCACCGACCTGGCGGCCAGCTGCACCAGCCTGCGCAACCAGGACGCCTACTTCCACGGCATCGCACGGGACAGCGGGCCGGTCGCCGACGACCGCAACAGCACCATCGAGGTCGTGGTCTTCGACTCCAGCACCGACTACCAGACCTATGCCGGCGCGATCTACGGAATCGACACGAACAACGGAGGGATGTACCTGGAGGGCGACCCGGCCGCGGTGGGCAACCAGCCCCGGTTCATCGCCTACGAGGCGGAATGGGTCCGGCCGGAGTTCCAGATCTGGAACCTGAACCACGAGTACACGCACTACCTCGACGGCCGGTTCAACATGCACGGTGACTTCGGAGCGGGAGTCGCGACGCCGACCATCTGGTGGGTGGAGGGCTTCGCGGAGTACGTCTCCTACTCGTACCGCAAGGTCACCTATGACAGCGCGATCACCCAGGCGGGGAACCACACCTACACCCTGCGCACGCTGTTCGACAGCACCTATGAGAACGCCGACCAGACCCGGGTCTACAACTGGGGCTACCTGGCCGCCCGCTACATGCTCCAGTCGCACCGCGCGGATGTCGACCGGCTGCTGGGCCTCTACCGCAGTGGCGACTGGAACGGCGCCCGCACGCTGCTCACCTCGACCATCGGCAGTCGGTACGACGCCGACTGGAACACCTGGCTGACGGCCTGCGCCGCCGGTAACTGCGGCACCCTCACCGAGCCGCCGGTGGACCTCGGACCCGAGTGCACCGCCAATGACGTCAGGCAGCTGGCGAAGGACTGCAAGCGCAGCAGCCTGTCGGCCGTCACGGGTGACTACGCCTATCTCTACGTCTACATCCCGGCCGGCACCACGCAGCTGAAGATCACGACGGCGGGAGGCACGGGCGACGCCGACCTCTATTACAGCGCCGCCGGTTGGGCGACGACCGGTGGCTACACCACCCGGGCCACCGGCACCGGCAATGAGCACACCCTGACCGTCCAGAACCCGAAGGCCGGTGCACACTACATCAGCCTGCACGCGGTCAAGGGGTTCGGCGGAGTCGCCGTCTCGACGCGCTTCTGACGGGCGGCCGACGGCCGATGGCTGAGGGCCGCTGACCCGACGCTCCGTGGGAAGTGATCCCGCGGGCGGGAGGAACGGTGGTCGTACGAGGGCGGGGAGGTGGCTGCAGGACCGGCCGCCGCCCCGCTCGCCGGGTTCTCTGGTCCTCCGGCTCCTCCGGGTCCTCCGGCTCCTCCGGGTCCTCCGGCTCCTCCGGGTCCTCCGGCTCCTCCGGGTCCTCCGGTCCGATGGTCCGCGCCGCCGGTGGGGGAGCGACGGCGCGGACCGGTCCGGTGGGTGCGGGATCAGCAGTCGTGGTCGACCAGGTCGAAGGACTCGTAGTGGTCGCCGGTGTAGTAGTCCTCCTGGACTTCCTCACCGGTCACGATCCGCCGCGCGCCACGGTTCGGGGAGCCGGGGGTGATGACCGTGTACTCGTGGTAGTACCCGGTGCTCCGGCTCGGCAGGACGCCTTCGCGATTCTGGAAGACGGTGCCGTCCTGGTCGTACGGGAACGGGCCGCCCGCGTCGATGAGGTCGAGGGTGTGGTGCGCCTGGGACGGCAGGTCCGAGTAGCAGATGCTCCCGACCGAGGCGACGGTGAAGGGAGAGGCGAAGGAGGCGGCGAGGGGGGTGGAGAACGAGGAGCTGGAGAGCGGGGCAGTGGGGGCGAGGGGGGTGGCGGCGCTCGCCGTCACCGAACCCGAGGCGAAGAGGACGGACAGGAGGGCGGCGGTGCCGCCGAGCATGGTGATCCGTGGGGGGATTCGCATACCCACCATGATGACGCGCGTAGATCCCCTTTCGTCAACGCCAACTCGTGTGAATTCTGCGGAAGTTAACCGGAGATACGTCCGTGTGACGAACGTGTTTCCCAGCGGGGGTCATGCGAGGGGCGCGCCTCGATGTCGGAGTTTCGGCAAGGTGCCCGTACCAGCCCTATTTGCCTATTGATGAGTCGACAAGAGTGACAGCGCTCGTGCGGGGCATGCATCCCGTGAAGGTGTTCGAGAAGTTACGGGACAAGGGGAGGTCGGTTCACTGTGCGGGCGGGGGAAATGACGAAGCGCCAGGGCGGAAGCCGAGATACCGCGGACCGGAGAACAGGAGACCTGGGCACAGGGGCGACCACCCGGCCCGACCGTATACGCCGCAGAATCGGCCATACGGACAGGTCGGCGGTGGGCGAGGCGCGCCGCGAGCTGCGTGAGTTCCTCGGTCATCGCTCCGCACAGGAGCGGATCGAAGAGGCTGAGCTCCTGCTGAGCGAGCTGGTGACCAACGCGTTGATCCATACCCGTCATGGAGCGGTGGTCACGGCCACCGTGTACCCCGGGAGGCTGCGGGTGGAGGTGCGGGACTTCATGTCGGGACTGCCCGGACCGTACGTACCGAACGCCGACGACGGTACGCACGGCAGGGGCCTCATCCTGGTGCGGAGCCTCGCCGACACCTGGGGGGTGGAGACTCAGGTGCTGGGCAAGGTGGTGTGGTTCGAGTTGGACATCGGGAAGCCCTGACCGGGCTCCCGGATTCCCGGAATCCTGAGCGCCCTCGCAGGGGCTCCTGGATTCCCGGGACCCTGAGCGCCCTCACAGGGTTCCCGGATTCCCCAGGACCCTGAGCGCCCTCACGCCTGAGCGCCCAGGCGTGCTCAGCCGAACTGCTGCTCCAGATCCTTGAGTTTCTGTTCCAGCGAGTCGAGCCGGGGAAGCGACTGGGTGTCGTCCTCGGCGGTGAGGTCGACGGTCCGGGGCTCACCCCCAGGGCGCCGGGCCTCGGGACTCTTCGAGTTCGAGCCGTTCGCGGTCGGCTTCGAGCCGTGTACGGCTTGCAGGGATGGCCGGGGTCGCAAAGGCAGCTGACCCGGCTCTGCTATGGCAGGCTCCGCGACGGACTGCGAGGCGCCCGAGGCGGGTGCGATGGCCGGGACGTCCGTCTGGCCGCCCTCGCGGCCACCGCGCCCCCAGGCACGGTTCTGCCGGTTCAGGGCCTTGATGCGGGCCCGGTCCAGCTTCTCCTGGTCCTTTCTGCGGAGCCGGTGCTGCTCCTTCTCCCGCCGGTCCTCCCGGACCTCGTCGACCGCCTCGTCGAGCGTGCGCACGCCTTCGAGGAGCATCAACGACCAGGCGCCGAAGGTCTCACGGGGCGCCCGCAGCCACCGGACGATCCGGATCTGCGGCAACGGCCGTGGCACCAGGCCCTGTTCGCGCAGCGCGGCCCGACGGGTCTGTTTCAGCGCACGGTCGAAGAGCACCGCCGCCGAGAGCGACATTCCCGCGAAGAAGTGCGGGGCGCCCGCGTGGTCCATGCCGCGCGGCGCGTGCACCCAGTTGAACCAGGCGGCGGCACCGGCGAACGTCCACACCAGCAGCCGGGAGCCGAGCGCCGCGTCGCCGTGGCTGGCCTCGCGGACCGCCAGCACCGAGCAGAACATCGCGGCCCCGTCGAGGCCGAACGGGACGAGGTATTCCCAGCCCCCGGAGAGGCTCAGGTTCTGCCGGCCGAAGCCGACGAGCCCGTGGAAGGAGAGCGCGGCGGCGACCGCCGCGCAGCAGAAGAGCAGGACGTAGGAGGCGGAGGCGTACAGCGCTTCCTTGCGCCTGCGGCGGTCCTCGCTGCGTTCCCAGTTGTCGTCGGCCGCGGCCTTGCCAGCGGCGCGCTTACCGCGCGCGACCACCGTGACCGCCGCCATGACCCCCACGAGCAGTACGGCGCCCGGAAGCAGCCAGTCAAGCGATATGTCGGTCAGTCTCATGCGCGGTCCCTTGCGTCACGTAGGGCGTTTCGGGCGCCATCGTGACGGAAATTCCGCCCCGCTCAGGGGGTTTCGGGACAAGAGCACGCCATTGGGGTGGCTGGGGATACCTATGGGCGGAATCTGGACGAACGCATATGCGAGGCGATAGAGGTGCGTTCGGGTTGCGTCACCCGGACGGGCGGTGTGGATCAGAGAGCGGGTGTCAGCTTCCTCACCCGGTCGTCATCGCAGGTGCGCGGGCAGGTGACGCAGGTGTCCTCGGGGCGCAGGGTGTAGAAGAGGCAGCAGCTGGCCCGGTCGCGGGTCGGCAGCGATTCGCCGTTGGGGCCGGTCAGTTCACGGAAGCCGGCCGTGCCGACGTACGGCTTGGTGGTGCCCGGAAGCAGCAGTTCCAGTTCGGCCATCGCGCGGCGCTCCTCGCCGAGCAGATGGGCGATGTACCAGAGGCCCTCGACGATCTCGTCCGTCGCCATGCCCCACAGCGCCCGCTTTCCGCGCCGCATCCGGGGCTGGAAACCTTCCAGCACCGGACCGATGTGCTCGGCCACGGCGTCCAGCACCTCGGCCCGCAGCGCGGCCTCGTCCGGGACCACCCGGGCGCCGGGCAGCGTGGCCGCCGGATCGTCGGGCAGGCAGGCGAACTCCCGTACGCGGACGGTGAGATGGCCCAGCGCCCGCTGGAACGAGATGTCCTCCAAGGGAATCCGGGGCACCCGCCGGTGCAGGAACCAGGGCACCGTCACGAGCAGGCAGGCCGGCCAGGAGTAGCGGTGCAGTCCGAAGCTGGCCACCACGTCGGGACGGGCCTGCTGCCCGTAGTCCCGCAGCACCTGCGCGTTGTCCCAGGCGAGGAAGGCGTCGAGGGCCGCCCCGCCTCCGGCGAGCTCGGCCGCGCCCACCCAGCCGACCCCGGAGGGGGTCGCCTCGCCCTCCGCGAGCACCTCGGCGCGCAGCCCGGGGAAGACCTCGGCCAGGCGCGCGTACGAGGCCGTCACGGGGGACGCCGCGGTACTGGTGAACAGAGCGGAGACGGTCATGCGGGGACCACCACATCGGGATTGTTGGCAGGTAAGCCTTACCTTACCCGAAATGATCGATGTGTGAACTGGGGCCTCCTCGGCCTATCGTGCACAAAGGGCATGGCGTACGCGAGCCGGGCCCGCGGCTGGCCGAGGAGGTCCGGGTGGAGCAGGGCAGGGCGCGCGAGGACGTACGGCCGCCGTACGTCCTTGACGCGTACGCGGGCACGCCACCGGCCGTCCGGGTGCCCGAACAGGCACGCGGCGAGCACACCCACAGCGAGCCGCCCGCCCCCCGCGTCGTGCAGCGGCACTCGGTGCGCGGCCAGATCCTGGACGCCCTGCGCGCCGCCCTCGTCGACGGTGAACTGGTGCCCGGACAGGTCTACTCGGCCCCGGCGCTCGGCGCCCGGTTCGGTGTCTCCGCGACGCCGGTGCGCGAGGCGATGCAGCAGCTGGCCGTCGAGGGTGCCGTCGAGGTCGTGCCGAACCGCGGCTTCCGGGTCAGTGAGCGCGGACCGCGCGAACTGGCGGAGCTGGCCGAGGTGCGCGCCCTGATCGAGGTCCCGGTGATGCTGCGGCTGGCCCGCACCGTTCCGGCCGCCTGTTGGGGCGTGCTGCGCCCCCTGGCCGATGCCACCGTCGCGGCCGCCGCGGTGGGCGACCGGGCGAGCTACGCGGAGTCCGACCGGGCCTTCCACCGCGCGGTTCTCGCGCTCTCCGGCAACGAACAGCTGGTGATGGTCGCGGACGATCTGCACCGCCGTTCCCAGTGGCCGCTGGTCAGCCACCCGGCCACTCGCCAGGCCGACCTGCTCGCCGACGCCGCCGAACACATGGCGCTGCTCGACGCCCTCATCGCCCAGGACCTCGCCGTCGTGCAGTCCCTCGTACGCGAGCACTTCACGGGTGCGGACGGCTGATCCGGCAGCGGGGGTGCCGCGCGGACCTGCCCGCGCGGCACCCTTGCGTCACCGCCGCGACCGTGCGGCCCTCCGGCCACCGGTCACTTCACGCCCGCCCGGCCACCGCTTACTTCACGCCCGCCCGGCCACCGGCCCCTCACGCCCGCCCGGCCCGGCTCAGTTCGCCTCGGCCGTCTCCGGCGACGGGGGTTCCAGGCGTGGGGCCAGCCAGGTCGGTACGCCGCCGAGCAGCCGGAAGAGCCTGCCCGCCTCGGCGCGCAGCCGTGCCGCCTCCGGCTCCGGCTCGGCGTCCGCGAGGGAGATGAGCGCCGGGGCCGTACCCACGAGATAGCCCAGCTCCTCCCTTATCCGCAGGGACTCCGAGAAGCCGTGCCGGGCCTCGGCCACCTCGCCCTCCCGCAGCGCGAGCGAGGCCAGGTGCCGCCAGGTGAACGAGAGCAGCAGTTCGTCCCCCTGGGCCGTGGCACCGGCGTGCGCCCTGCGGTACGCGGCCCGCGCGGACTGCGGGGAGTCGGCGATGTTCTGGGCGATCAGCCCCCGGCGGAAGTCCAGCAGCGGCCGACCCGGAGCGGCGGGAGCGAGCAGGGCCGCCGCCCTGCTCAGCGCCACGCTGGCCTCGTCGGCCCTGTCGCGCGTCCCGAGGAGTGTCGACGCGTAGGCGAGATAGCCGCGTTCACAGGCCGCGGCACCGCGCTCGGCGTCGTCGTGCGCCAGGGCCTCGGCGGTGCGCAGCGCGTCCTCGGCGTCGGTCCAGCCCTGCCCGGTGTAGAGACATCGCTCGGTCAGCAAGGACGTCCGCTGGAGGGCGGCTGCCGGGTCGGTCGCCGCGTGCGGTTCGAGCAGAGCGGCCGCATCCGTCCAGCAGGCGCGTGACCGCAGCCGCCATACCGCTGTCTGGAGCGGCGGATCGTCATCGGCTGTCGTTCCGGAACCAGACATGGCGGTATACGCCACATTGCCCTCCCCGAGCGCGCCATTGAGCTGTTGAGTGTGGGCGCATCTCAGCACGGATTGGCACGCCGGGCCAAGAGGTCCGGCCGATGTCAGGTGAAAGAATTCACAATCGGCCGGACCTCGTCGGTGCTCCGGCGGGCCCGCGAGGTCAGCTCATACGCAGCGCGAGGAAGAAGTCGAGCTTGTCCTCCAGCCGGGAAAGGTCACGTCCCGTCAACTGCTCGATGCGGCCGACGCGGTAGCGCAGCGTGTTGACGTGGAGGTGCAGCCGGGCCGCGCAGCGGGTCCAGGAACCGTCGCAGTCCAGGAATGTCTCCAGCGTCTCGATCAGCTCGGCGCGGTGGCGCCGGTCGTAGTCGCGCAGCGGGTCCAGCAGCCGGGCGGTGAAGGCCCGGCGGACGTCGTCGGGCACGAAGGGCAGCAGCAGGACGTGCGAGGCCAGCTCGTGGTGCCCGGCCGCGCAGACCCGGCCCGGACGGGCCGCCGCCACCCGGCGGGCGTGCCGGGCCTCCTCCAGGGCGCCGCGCAACCCCTCGGCGGAATGCACCGCCGCGCTGACACCCAGTGTCAGGCGGCCGTCGTCCGCGAGTCCGGCGGAGAGCGGCTCGCGGACGGTGGCCAGCAGCACGTCGGCATGGAGCGCGGGGTCGCCCCCGGCCGGTGCGTCCTCGTCGGAAGCCGCGTCCGGGTCCGCCCCGGCGCTCCCGGCACCCGCGGTCACGGGGCTTCCGGCAGCCCCGGCGGGGACGGTGGAGGACAGCGGTACGAGGGCGATCGCCTCGTCGCCCGTGTGCGCGACGGCGATCCGGTCGGCGGAGTCCGGGCCGCTGACGGCCGGGTCCACCAGGATCTCCTCCAGCAGCGCCTGGGCGACGGGACCGCCCGCGATGTCCGGGGCGGAACCGGCGGACCCCGGTCCGGCCGGTGCGCCCTCGGCGGTCCAGTCGACCCGGGCCACGACGACCTGCCAGTGCGGCGCGGTTCCGAGCCCCGGCAGCAGGACCGGCGCGGCGACCCGCAGTCTGGCCGCGATCTCGGCCGGGGCGGCGCCCGCCTGGACCAGCTCCAGGACCTCCTGGGCGAGCCGGCGGCGTACCGTACGGGCCGCGTCGCGCCGGTCGCGTTCGACGGCGATCAACTGGGTGACGCCCTGGAGCAGATCGAGCCGGGCCGCCGGCCAGTCGCTCGCGTCGGCCTCGACGGCGAGCAGCCAGTCGGAGAGCACCGACTCGCGCACATCGCGGGAGGCGGGCAGGGCGCCCCGGCCGGTGTTCCGGATCGGGAACAGTGAATACGTCCTGTCGCCCACCGTCGTCCGGTGCGGTCCCCGTCGTCCGGTGCGGGTCGCGGCCAGATGCCGTCCGGCCAGCTCGGCCCCGACCCCGGGGGTCAGCGGCTCGCCGGCCCCTGCGATCTGCCGGCCGGTGGGCGAGAGCACCCAGGCCCGAAGATCCAGGTCGGAGGTGAGGAGGTCGAGGACCACCTCGGGGCCGCCGCCCGCCGGGCCCGAGGTCATCAGCCTGCGGTGCCGGTCGACGACAGCCGCCAGGTCCCCGGCCCGCTCGCCCGACACCTGGCGCACCACATGCTCGGTGATCGTTGCAAATGCCACGGTCTCGTTCACGGCGAAGAGGGGGAGGCGGTGGTGCCGGCACGCCTCGACCAGATCGCCCGGGATGTCGCCGAGTTCCGCCTCGCCCGCCGCGAGTCCGGCGACCTGGGCCCCCGCCAGAATCCGGACGAACGGCTCCGAGTCCGCCGCGTCACGGCGCCAGGCGAGACCGGTGAGGACCAGCTCGCCTCCCGAGAGGTAGCGGCTGGGGTCGCGCAGGTCGGTGGTCATGACGCCCCGGACCTTGCGGTCCAGTTCGGCCTCGCCGCCGAGCAGCCGCAGGCCCAGCGCGTCGGTGTCCAGCAGTGCGCGCAGCCGCATCTCGTTGCCGCCGTTCTTTCGGTTGAGGGAGAGGGGAAGTTCGGTTGAGGGAGAGGGGAGTGAGGGATCGCTTGAGGGGGGAGTGGATCGGCCGGAGGGAGGTACGGACCGGCCGAAGGGAGGAACCGGCCGGTCGGGTGGGAGGACGGGGCGCCGTGTGGGTGGGACGAGGGATACCGGGGATACCTGTGAATTGCGGAGAGGTTACTGATTCCCGCCATTCGTTCGAATCTACAAGACGAGGAAGGAGACCAGCCAACTCCTTCAGTGTTTCCGTGACTGCACCGGCAGGAGCTGGGCTTGTGTACTGGGCCACACACCGCGTGAACACCATAGGAACGAACCAGTCGAGGGCCGGCCGTCCCCAGCCCCAGCGAACGACCGATTGAGAAGAAGAGAGCCACTCATGGACTTCCTTCGCCCCGCCAGCTGGGAGGAGGCGCTCGCCGCCAAGGCCGAGCACCCCACGGCTGTTCCCATCGCGGGCGGCACCGATGTGATGGTCGAGATCAACTTCGACCACCGGCGGCCCGAGTATCTCCTGGACCTGAACCGCATCGGTGAGCTGTCCGAGTGGGAGGTGGGCCAGGAGAACGTACGGCTCGGCGCCTCCGTGCCGTACAGCGACATCATGGAGCACCTGCGGGCCGAGCTGCCCGGCCTGGCGCTCGCCTCGCACACCGTCGCCTCCCCGCAGATCCGCAACCGCGGCGGCGTCGGCGGCAACCTCGGCACCGCGTCGCCCGCCGGTGACGCCCACCCCGCCCTCCTCGCCGCGGGCGCCGAGGTCGAGGCCGAGTCCGTACGCGGCGTCCGGATGATCCCCATCGACGCCTTCTACACCGGCGTCAAGCGCAACGCACTGGCCCCGGACGAGCTGATCCGGGCCGTACACATCAAGAAGGCCGACGGGCCGCAGCAGTACTCCAAGGTCGGCACCCGCAACGCGATGGTCATCGCCGTCTGCGCCTTCGGCCTCGCCCTGCACCCCGGGACCCGCACGGTCCGCACCGGCATCGGCTCCGCCGCCCCGACCCCGGTCCGGGCCAAGGAGGCGGAGGAGTTCCTGAACGCCGCGCTCGAAGAGGGCGGGTTCTGGGAGAGCGGCAGGATCATCACCCCGTCGATCGCCAAGCAGTTCGCCGACCTCGCCTCCGGCGCCTGCAACCCGATCGACGACGTGCGGGGCACCGCGAAGTACCGCAGGCACGCGGTCGGCATCATGGCCCGCCGCACGCTCGGCTGGACCTGGGAGCAGTACCGCGGCGCGGGCCGCACCCTTGAGGGAGCTGCATAACCATGCGAGTGAATTTCACGGTCAACGGCCGTCAGCAGGAAGCCGACGACGTCTGGGAGGGGGAGTCCCTCCTGTACGTCCTGCGCGAGCGCATGGGTCTTCCCGGTTCCAAGAACGCCTGCGAGCAGGGCGAATGCGGCTCCTGCACGGTCCGCCTCGACGGTGTGCCGGTCTGTTCCTGTCTGGTCGCCGCCGGTCAGGTCGAGGGCCGCGAGGTCGTCACCGTCGAGGGGCTCGCCGACTACGCCAAGCACCGCGAGGACGCCCACCCCGGCGGCGGCTGCGCCTCCGGTTCCTGCGGCACGACGCTCGACGCCGCCCAGCGATGGCAGGCCGGGCCCGCCGACGGGCAGAGCGGCGAAGCCGTCGAACTGGCCCCCATCCAGCAGGCGTTCATCGACGCCGGAGCCGTCCAGTGCGGCTTCTGCACCCCCGGCCTGCTTGTCGCGGCCGATGAACTGCTGGAAGCACACCCCTCCCCGTCCGACCAGGACATCCGCGAGGCGCTCTCCGGGAACCTGTGCCGTTGCACCGGTTACGAGAAGATCCTCGACGCGGTCCGCCTCGCGGCCGCCCGTCAGGAAGAGGCGGTCCGATAGCCATGGCGCTGCATCCACGAGCCGCCACCGTCCCGGCCGGCACGCCCACCAAGATCACCCAGGGTTCGCCCACCAAGGGCGGCATCGGTGAGTCCACACTGCGCCCCGACGGCATCCTGAAGGTCACCGGAGAGTTCGCGTACTCCTCCGACATGTGGCACGAGGACATGCTGTGGGGCCACACGCTCCGCTCCACCGTCGCGCACGCGGAGATCAGGTCCATCGACATCGGCGAAGCCGTCGCGACGCCCGGCGTCTACGCCGTGCTGACCTACGACGACCTGCCCGCCGCGATGAAGAACTACGGCCTGGAGATCCAGGACACCCCGGTGCTGGCGCACGGCAAGGTCCGCCACCACGGTGAGCCGGTGGCGCTGGTCGCCGCCGACCACCCGGAGACCGCCCGCCGCGCCGCGGCCAAGATCAAGATCGACTACGCCGAACTGCCGGTCATCACGGACGAGGCGTCCGCGACCGCACCCGGCGCGATCCTGATCCACGAGGGCCGCGACGACCACCACATCGGCCATGTGCCGCACCCCAACATCGTGCACCGCCAGCCGATCATCCGCGGCGACGCCGACGCGGCCGCCGCACGGGCCGACGTCATCGTCACCGGCGACTACACCTTCGGCATGCAGGACCAGGCGTTCCTCGGCCCGGAGTCCGGGCTCGCCGTGCCCTCCGAGGACGGCGGCGTCGAGCTGTACGTCGCCACCCAGTGGCTGCACTCCGACCTCCGGCAGATCGCCCCCGTCCTCGGTCTGCCCGAGGACAAGGTCCGCATGACGCTCTCCGGCGTCGGCGGTGCCTTCGGTGGTCGCGAGGACCTGTCGATGCAGATCCACGCCTGCCTGCTGGCGCTGCGCACCGGCAAGCCCGTCAAGATCGTCTACAACCGGTTCGAGTCCTTCTTCGGGCACGTCCACCGGCACCCGGCGAAGCTCCACTACGAGCACGGCGCCACCAAGGACGGCAAACTCACGCACATGAAGTGCAGGATCGTCCTGGACGGCGGCGCCTACGCGTCGGCCTCCCCGGCGGTCGTCGGCAACGCCTCCTCGCTCGCGGTCGGCCCGTACGCCGTCGAGGACGTCGACATCGAGGCGATTGCGCTCTACACCAACAACCCGCCCTGCGGCGCCATGCGCGGCTTCGGCGCGGTCCAGGCGTGCTTCGCCTACGAGGCGCAGATGGACAAGCTGGCGGCCGAACTGGGCCTGGACCCGGTCGAGTTCCGGCAGCGCAACGCCATGGAGCAGGGCACCCTGCTGCCGACCGGCCAGCCCTGCGACTCGCCCGCCCCGGTCGCCGAACTCCTGCGCCGGGTCAAGTCCCGGCCGCTGCCGCCCGAGCGGCAGTGGCTGTCCGTCGACGCGGCGGGCAGCTCCGTCGATGTCCGCGACCTGCCCGGCGGCCTCTCCAACACCACACACGGTGAAGGCGTCGTCCGCGGTGTCGGCTACGCGGTGGGGCTGAAGAACGTCGGCTTCTCCGAGGGCTTCGACGACTACTCCACCGCACGGGTCCGGATGGAGGTCATCAACGGCGAACCGGTCGCCACCGTGCACACCGCGATGGCCGAGGTCGGCCAGGGCGGCGTCACCGTGCACGCCCAGATCGCCCGTACCGAACTCGGCGTCAGCCAGGTCACCATCCACCCGGCCGACACCCAGGTCGGCTCGGCCGGCTCCACCTCCGCCTCCCGCCAGACGTACGTCACCGGCGGCGCCGTGAAGAACTCCTGCGAGGCCGTACGCGAACAGGTCCTGGAGCTCGGACGGCGCAGGTTCGGCACGTACCACCCGGCCTGGGCCACCGCCGAACTGCTCCTGGAGGGCGGCAAGGTCGTCACCGACGGCGGCGAGGTGCTCGCCGATGTGGCCGATGTGCTCCGGGACGAGGCGATCGACGTCGAGCTGGAGTGGCGTCACCGGCCCACCGAGGCGTTCGACCTGCGCACCGGCCAGGGCAACGGCCACGTCCAGTACTCCTTCGCCGCACACCGCGCCGTCGTCGAGGTCGACACCGAGCTGGGCCTGGTCAAGGTCATCGAACTGGCCTGTGCCCAGGACGTCGGCAAGGCCCTCAACCCGCTCTCCGTGATCGGCCAGATCCAGGGCGGCTCCCTCCAGGGCATGGGCGTCGCCATCATGGAGGAGATCATCGTCGACCCGAAGACCGCGAAGGTGCGCAACCCGTCCTTCACGGACTATCTGCTGCCCACCATCCTCGACACCCCGACCATCCCGGTCGACGTGCTCGAACTGGCCGACGAGCACGCCCCGTACGGGCTCCGCGGCGTCGGCGAGGCCCCGACCCTCTCGTCCACCCCGGCCGTCCTCGCGGCGATCCGGAACGCGACGGGCCTGGAGCTCAACAGGACGCCGGTGCGCCCCGAGCACCTCACCGGCACCTGAGCCGCTCCCTCCTGAACTCTCCGGGCGGTGCGGCCTGCCGTGAACGTCACACTTCCCCGCGTACCGCACCGCCCGGAGACACCGAGTACCGCACCGCTCGCGGTCCTTCGCACTGCCTCAGTACATCCGTACCTGCATGAACCGTTCGCCTCGGGCCGTCCCCCGGGTCGTGCCGCCCAGCGCAGTCATCCCAAATCCCGCAATCAGTACTCTCCACGCGGGTGCCCCTGTGAACCTTGGGAGTCAGGCATCATGACCCAGCAGTCAGTGGAGCCGAAGACCGGTGCGGAGGACGCGGGCTCCGGCTCGCGCGTCCCCGCCGGAAGATCTTGGCTCGACCGGCACTTCCACATATCCGAACGAGGATCCACGGTCGCGCGTGAGGTGCGCGGCGGCGTCACGACCTTCATGGCCATGGCGTACATCCTCCTGCTCAACCCGCTGATCCTCGGCGGCAAGGACGTCGACGGCAACCTCCTCAGCCAGCCCGGACTGATCACCGCGACCGCCCTCGCGGCAGCCGCGACCACCCTCCTGATGGGTTTCGTCGGCAAGGTCCCGCTGGCGCTCGCCGCCGGACTCAGCGTCTCCGGCGTGCTGTCCTCGCAGGTCGCACCCGCTATGACCTGGCCGCAGGCCATGGGCATGTGTGTGATCTACGGTGTGGTGATCTGCCTCCTGGTGGTCACCGGCCTGCGCGAAATGATCATGAACGCGATCCCGCTCGCGCTCAAGCACGGCATCACCATGGGGATCGGGCTCTTCATCGCCCTCATCGGCCTCTACAAGGCCGGCTTCGTCCACCAGGGCAAGGCGACCCCGGTGTCGCTCGGCCCGGCCGGTGAACTCTCCGGCTGGCCCGTCCTGATCTTCTGCGTGACCCTGTTGCTGATCTTCATGCTGCAGGCCCGCGACATCCCCGGCGCGATCCTGATCGGCATCGTCGTCGGCACCGTGATCGCCATCGCCGTCAACGCGATCGCCGACGTCGACGCCAAGTCCTGGAGCAGCGGCCCGCCGGAGCTCAACGGCAGCGCGGTCTCCGCACCCGACTTCTCGCTCTTCGGACATGTGGAGTTCGGCGGCTGGGGCGACGTCGGAGTGATGATCGTCTTCACCCTGGTGCTGGCCGGCTTCTTCGACGCCATGGCCACCATCATCGGTGTCGGTACGGAGGCCAAGCTCGCCGACGACAAGGGCCGTATGCCGGGCCTGTCCAAGGCGCTGTTCATCGACGGTGCGGGCGGTGCCATCGGCGGAGTCGCCGGAGGCTCCGGCCAGACCGTGTTCGTCGAGTCGGCCACCGGTGTCGGCGAGGGGGCCCGGACCGGGTTCGCCGCCGTCATCACCGGACTCTTCTTCGCCGCCTGCCTGTTCTTCACCCCGCTCACCGCGATCGTGCCGACCGAGGTGGCCTCGGCCGCCCTCGTCGTCATCGGCGCCATGATGATGCAGAACGCCCGGCACGTGGACTGGGGCGACCGTTCCGTCGCCATCCCGGTCTTCCTCACCGTGGTCCTGATGCCCTTCACGTACACGATCACCACCGGTGTCGCCGCGGGTGTCATCTCGTACGCCGCCATCAAGCTCGCCCAGGGCCGGGCCCGCGAGGTCGGGGCCTTCATGTGGGGCCTGACGGTCATCTTCATCGTGTACTTCGCCCTCAATCCGATCGAGAGCTGGCTGGGCGTCCACTGACACCCGCCCCTCCCCACACCGCCCAAGGAGACACGACATGCTGGACATCGCCGAAGAGCTGCACCGGTGGGTCGGGCAGGGACGCGAGTTCGCCGTCGCCACCGTGGTGGCGGTCGGCGGCAGCGCCCCCCGGCAGCCGGGAGCCGCACTCGCCGTCGACCGCGACGGCTCGGCCATCGGGTCGGTCTCCGGCGGATGTGTGGAGGGCGCGGTGTACGAGCTGTGCCAACAGGCCCTCAAGGACGGCACAACCGTCCGGGAGCAGTTCGGCTACAGCGACGACGATGCCTTCGCGGTCGGTCTGACCTGCGGCGGCGTCATCGACATCCTGGTCACACCGGTGCGTGCGGACGACCCCGCACGCCCGGTGTTCGCGGCGGCGCTCGCGGCAGCCGCGGAGGGGGCGGCGGCCGCGGTCGCCAGGATCACCGACGGCCCCGCCGAACTCCTCGGCCGCCCGCTCCTCGTCCACCCTGACGGGTCGTACGAGGGCGGGCTCGGCGGCCATCGCGCACTGGACCGCACGGCGGCGGCCGAGACCAGGGCGATGCTGGACGCGGGCCGCACCGGCCCGCTCACCATCGGCGCGGAGGGCTCCCGCTGCGGCCGGCCCGTCCAACTGCTCGTGGAGTCCAGCGTTCCGCCGCCCCGCATGATCGTGTTCGGGGCCATCGACTTCGCCGCCGCCCTGGTGCGGGCCGGTTCCTTCCTCGGCTACCGGGTCACCGTCTGCGACGCCCGGCCGGTCTTCGCGACCCGGGCCCGTTTCCCGGACGCCGACGAGATCGTGGTCGACTGGCCGCACCGCTACCTCGCCGCCACCGAGGTGGACGCGCGCACGGTGCTCTGTGTCCTCACGCACGACGCCAAGTTCGATGTGCCCCTGCTGACCGCGGCGTTGAAGCTGCCGGTCGCGTACGTCGGGGCGATGGGCTCGCGCCGCACCCACCTGGAACGCAACGATCGGCTCCGCGAGGCCGGAGTCACCGAGCGCGAACTGGCCGCGCTGCACTCGCCGATCGGCCTCGACCTCGGTGCCCGTACGCCGGAGGAGACGGCCCTGTCGATCGCCGCCGAGATCGTCGCCGTCCGGCGCGGCGGCAGCGGCGTACCGCTCACCGGCGCCCACACCCCGATCCATCACGAAGGCGGCTCCCCGCTCGCCTCGGTGGCCTGAAGCCGAGGGAAACCGGTCCTGACTCCGGCCCGTCCCAGGCGCCGTCTCCGGCCTCGTCTCCGGACCGAAACCGGCCCCGCCGCGCCGTTCGCCGCCGGGCGGATTACCGCCACGGCGCATTCCTGCCAGCCAGGAACCGAACCGTAGTCGCTCATTTACCGGTAGATCAGCTGCATGACATTTTCCCCCTCCTCCGTTTCCGGCCGGGCGAGACCCGCTCGTACAGGACGCAGGGCGCTGCTCATAGCGACCTCCGTCGCACTCGTGAGCGGCGCCGTGCTCCCCGCCGCGGGCTCCGCCACCGCCGCCTCCGCACCGCGCTCCGCCGAGAGCCGCCACGAGGCCCGGGTCCAGAGCCACGACATCACCCTGATCACCGGGGACGTCGTGCACTACGTGGACGGCCCCGGCAACCAGGACACCGTCACCGTGGACCGCCCCGAGGGCGCGAACGGCGGCGTCCACGTCCAGCAGGCGGGCGACGACCTCTTCGTCCTGCCCGACGAGGCCACCGCGCTGCTCGCGGCCGGGAAGCTCGACCGGCGGCTGTTCAATGTCCCGGCCCTGGTGCGGATGGGGTACGACGACGCGGCCACGGGCGGCATTCCGCTGATCGCCACCTATGCGGTGAGCAAGGCCAAGGCACTGCCCGCGGCCCCGCGCGGAGCCAAGAAGGTCCGGACGCTCGGCTCCATCCACGGCGCGGCGCTGAAGGCCGACAAGGACGACGCCCGCGCCTTCTGGAGCGACATCGCGCGTACGGAGAAGGCCCGTTCGCTGGACAACGGCATTGCGAGGCTGTGGCTCGACGGCCGCTCCGAGGCCCTGCTCAAGGAGTCGGTGCCGCAGGTCAACGCCCCGCAGGCGTGGGCCGCGGGCTTCGACGGCAAGGGCACCAAGGTCGCGGTCCTGGACACCGGGATCGACGCCGGCCACCCGGACGTCAAGGACCGGATCCTGGAGTCCCGGAGCTTCGTGCCGGGCGAGGAGGTGGACGACAAGAACGGCCACGGTACGCATGTCGCGTCCACCATCGCCGGTTCGGGTGCCGCCTCCCAGGGCGACAACAAGGGCGTCGCGCCGGCCGCGGACCTCCTCGTCGGCAAGGTCCTCAGCGACGAGGGCTCCGGCGCAGATTCCGGCATCATCGAAGCCATGGAGTGGGCGAAGGCGGAAGGCGCCGACGTCGTCTCCATGAGCCTCGGCTCCCCGGTTCCGGACGACGGCTCCGACCCGATGTCGCAGGCCGTCGACGCCCTGTCGGCCGACGGTGGTCCGCTGTTCGTGATCGCCGCGGGCAACGCGTACGGCGCGGGCACCATCGGCTCGCCCGGCTCGGCGCAGAAGGCCCTCACCATCGCGGCCGTCGACAAGCAGGACAACCGGGCGGACTTCTCCTCCATGGGCCCGCTGGTCAACAGCCACGGTCTCAAGCCCGACCTGTCCGCCCCCGGCGTCGACATCAACGCGGCGGCCTCGCAGTCGGTCCCCGGCATCGAGGGCATGTACCAGTCGATGTCCGGTACGTCGATGGCCACCCCGCATGTCGCGGGCGCCGCGGCGATCCTGAAGCAGCGTCACCCCGACTGGTCCGGCCAGCGCATCAAGGACGCGCTGATGAGCTCGTCCGAGGCGCTGCCCGACTACACCCCGTACGAGCAGGGCACCGGCCGGCTGGATGTGAAGGCGGCGATCGACACGACGATCGAGGCCACCGGCTCCGTCGAGGTCGCCTCGTACAACTGGCCGCACAGCCCCTCCGACCCGGTCACCGAGCGGACCATCACCTACCGCAACACGGGTGACAAGGACGTCACGCTCGGCCTGGCCACCGACACGGACGCGGCCGCGTACACCCTCTCCACCTCCACGCTGACCGTCCCGGCGGGCTCCACCGCCGAGGCCGTGCTGTCGCTGGACCCCTCCGAGGTCGCGAACAACACCCAGTTCTCCGGCCAGGTCCTCGCCAAGGACGCGGCGGGCACGGTCGTCGCGCACACCGGCTTCGCCCTCAACAAGGAGCAGGAGCTCTACGACCTGACCCTGAAGCTCCGCGACCGCGCGGGCAAGCCGATGGACGGACAGGTCGTCCTCGCCGCGCTAGGCGACCCGCAGCTGGGCGTCGTCAACGTCCCCGGTGACACGACCCTGCGGCTGCCCCCGGGCAACTACACCGCCTGGAGCACCGCGGAGATCGACGGCGACCGGGCCGACTCGAAGGGCATCGCGTTCCTCGCGGCCCCCGAGACGATCCTGGACAAGTCCACCACCGTCACCCTCGACGCCTCGAAGGCCCGCAAGGTCAGTGTGCGGACGCCGAAGGAGACCGAGACCCGCCAGCTGCGCTATGACATGGCACGCACCGCCCCGGACGGCACCGTCCAGCGCGACGCGTACCAGATCCCGCTGATCTACGACCAGTTGTGGGCGAGCCCGACCAAGAAGGTCACCCAGGGCAGTTTCAGCTTCCTGACCCGCTGGCGCCAGAGCGAGGAACTGATCGACCTGACGGCCGACGGCCATGACGTCCCCGTCTTCGTGCAGGGCGGCTCCGCCGTCGCCGAGGACAGCGAGCAGAAGCTGACCGGTGTCTTCGCCGGCAACGGCGCCGCGGCCGACTACCGGGGCGTCAACGCCAAGGGCAAGGCCGTCGTGGTCAACCGCAGCGACGCGGTCACCCCCGCCGAGCGGCTGGCGGGCGCGCTGGCGGCGGGCGCCAAGGCGCTCTTCGTCGTCAACGACGGCCGCGGGGTCGCGATGGAGTCCTACGTCCCGTACGGCGAGCAGACCACCATCCCGGTCGCCTCGGTGCAGAAGACCGCGGGCGGGACGCTGATCAAGGCGGCGCAGCGCGGCAAGAAGCTCTCCGTCGACCAGAAGAAGTTCGCGAGCTACGTCTACGACCTGGTCGACCGTCACGACGGCACGATCCCCGACCGCTCGCTGGCCTTCGCCCCGTCGGTCCGTCAGCTGGCGAAGGTGGAGAACACCTTCTACGGCCACAAGGCGGCGCTCGGCGCCGGATACCGCTACGACATCCCGGACTACGGCCCCGGTCTCGGCTTCGAGGAGTACGAGAAGTTCCCGGGCACCCGCACCGAGTGGGTCAACCCGCTGCCGGGCGACTCCTTCTGGTACGAGAACCACGCGGTGCTCAACGCCGACGCCTCCGGTACGGGACACGAGATGCGCAGCGCGGAGCTGGACTACAAGGCGGGCAGGACCTACCGCGACGACTGGTTCGCGCCGGTGGTCGGCCCCCGTCTCGGCACCGGCTACTGGGGTCCCTTCCGCACCGCCCGCAACGACGTCCAGTTCAACATCACGCCGTGGACCGACTCGGGCGAGGGCCACTCCGGCTCGATGCCGGAGGACGAGTACGACACCACCTCGTACGGCTTCTACCAGGGCGACACACTGATCAAGAAGGGCGCGGGCCGGGCCGGATACGCCTGGGACCTGTCGGCGGAGAAGCTGCCGTACCGCCTGGTCATCGACTCCGTCCGGGACGCGGAGACCTGGAAGACCTCGACCCGTACGCACACCGAGTGGAACTTCGTCTCGGGTGCCCTGGACGAGAACGGCCCGTATCAGGCCGACATCCCGCTGCTCCAGCTGGACTACGCCGTGGACACCGACCTGGCCGGTGACGTCAAGGCCGGCAAGTGGACCGAGGTCGGTCTGGAGGCCGGTACCCAGGCGTGGCTGGACGGCGCGGTGAAGGCGACGAAGGCCTCGCTGTCCGTCAGCTATGACGAGGGCAGGTCCTGGAGCGCGGCAGAGCTGCGCAAGGGCTCGTCGGGCACATGGACCGCGAAGTTCAGGACGCCCGGGAAGGGTGCCGCCTCGGTTTCGCTCAAGGTGCGCGCCGAGGGCCCCGGCGGTCTGGCCGTCGACCAGGAGATCATCAAGGCGTTCGGCCTGAAGTGACCTGCTGAGAGAACCATGTGAGGTGGTTCCGCGGCCCCGGCGGGGGCCGCGGGGCCACCTCTCTTTACGTTTTCTTGAAGATTGAAATTTGTCTACTTTGCCCGTATATGGCGGTCGATAACCCCAGAAAGGGACTTTTTGCGGTGCGGAGCGAGTTGCCACGGGCCTGCTCGGAGGCTTATAAGAGGAACGTGGCCGAGGCGATTCCGGGAATTCCGGGGACTGCCGCCATGGAGGTTTCCCATGTTTCTCACTCCGTCCGACACGGAGAAATTGCTGCTGAGCGTCGCCGGAATGGTCGCCCGGGACCGGCGTGAGCGCGGCGTCCGCCTCAACTACCCCGAGGCCGTCGCCCTGCTCGCCTGCTGGGCCATGGAACGAGCCCGCGAAGGCGCCCCCGTCAGCGACCTCATGACCGCGGGCCGCACCGTCCTGACCCGCGCTGACGTGCTCGAAGGCGTCCCCGAGATGCTGCACGACGTCCAGGTCGAGGCGACCTTCCCCGACGGGCGCAAGCTCGTCACGATCACCTCGCCGATCCCGTGATCCCCGGCGAGATCCGGACCGGATCCGGTGTACTGAAAATCAACGACACGCTTACCAAATTGCAGCTCACCGTAGTAAATGACGGTGACCGGCCCATTCAGGTCGGTTCGCACCTGTATTTCTCCGACGCGAATCCGGCGCTTTCCTTCGACCGCGGTACGGCCGAGGGATTCCGCCTCGATATTCCGTCAGGTACATCGCTGCGTTTCGAACCCGGGGTCGGCGCCGACGTCACCCTCGTCGAACTCGGCGGCCGCCGACACGTGCCCGGCATCGTGGTGCCCGGCACCCGCGTCCCCGGCACCCGAACCGCACAGACGGAGACCGTGTGACATGGCACAGATGACCCGCGCCGCCTACGCGGCGCTCTACGGACCCACCACCGGGGACCGCGTCCGGCTCGCCGACACCGATCTGTGGATCGAGGTGGAGGAGGACCGCTGCTTCGGCGGCGACGAGGCCGTGTTCGGCGGCGGCAAGTCCATCCGTGAATCGATGGCCCAGGCCACCACCTCACGCGCCGAGGGCGCCCTCGACCTCGTCATCACCAACGTCGTCGTCCTCGACCACTGGGGCATCGTCAAGACCGACATCGGCGTCCGGGCCGGCCGGATCGTCGCCCTGGGCCGCTCGGGCAACCCCGACATCAGCGACGGTGTCCACCCCGACCTGGTCATCGGCCCCGGCACCGACGTGGTCTCCGGTGAGGGGCGTGTCCTCACCGCCGGAGCCGTCGACACCCACGTCCACTTCCTGATGCCGGAAACCCTCCAGGAGGCCCTCGCCACCGGCACCACCACCGTGATCGGCGGCGGCACCGGAGCCACCGAGGCGTCCAAGGCCACCACCGTCACCCCCGGCGCGTGGAACCTCGCGATGATGCACCGGTCCCTGGACCGCGTCCCGCTCAACATCATGCTGTTCGGCAAGGGTTCCACCGTCGGCGAGGACGCCCTGCGCGAGGCCGCCCTCGGCGGCGCCGGAGGTTACAAGGTCCACGAGGACTGGGGCGCCACCCCCGCCGCGATCGACGCCGCGCTGAAGGCGGCCGACGCCTACGGCCTCCAGGTCGCCCTGCACGCCGACAGCCTCAACGAGGTCGGCTACGTCGAGGGAACCCTCGACGCTATCGCCGGACGGGGCATCCACGTCTTCCACGCCGAAGGCGCGGGCGGCGGCCACGCACCCGACATCATCACCGTCGCCTCGCACCCCAACGTGCTTCCCGCGTCCACCAATCCGACGCTCCCGCACACCGTCAACACCGTCGCCGAACACCTCGACATGCTGATGGTCTGCCACCACCTCAACCCGCGCGTCCCCGAGGACCTGGCCTTCGCCGAGTCCCGCATCCGCGCCACCACCATCGCCGCCGAGGACGTCCTCCACGACATCGGCGCCCTCTCCATCACCTCCTCCGACGCCCAGGCCATGGGCCGCATCGGGGAAGTCGTCTGCCGCACCTGGCAGGTCGCCCATGTGATGAAGCAGCGCTTCGGCGACCGGGGCTCCGCACTCCCCGCCGACAACGAGCGCGCCCGCCGCTACGTCGCCAAGTACACGATCTGCCCCGCTGTCGCCCACGGCATCGACCATGTCGTCGGCTCCGTGGAACCGGGCAAGCTCGCCGACCTCGTGCTCTGGGACCCCGCCTTCTTCGGCATCCGCCCGGCGGCCGTGATCAAGGGCGGCATGGTGGTGTACGCCCCCCTCGGCGACGCCAACGCGGCCATCCCCACCACCCAGCCGGTGCTGCTCCGCGCCACCGCGGCGGCCGGCGCCGCCCCGCATCTGTCGGTCAGCTTCGTCGCCCCCGCCGCGCTGGAGGACGGGCTCGCCGAACGCCTCGGCCTGGAACGGGAACTGGTCGCCGTACGTCCCACCCGCCACCTCACCAAGGCGGACCTGCCGAACAACACGGCGCTCCCGGCCATCGACGTGGACCCGGAGACCTTCGCCATCCGCATCGACGGGGAGCTCGTCGAGCCCGCCCCCGCCGCCGAACTGCCGCTGACCCAGCGGTACAGCATGTTCTGATGGGTGCGCTCGCCCGGCTCCTGCTGGCCGACGGACGGCTCCCGGTCGGCGCCTACACCTACAGCGCGGGCCTCGAACCGGCCGTCGCCGCGGGACTCACCCGCGACCGCCTTCCCGCACTCCTGCGGGCCCGGCTGCACACCACAGCGGTCACCGAAGCGGCCGCCGCCGTCCTCGCCCTGCGCGCCGCCCGGCAGGACCCGGTGGACTACGGGCCCGTACAGCACGCGCTCGTGGCCCGCACCCCGGTCGCACCGCTGCGCGCGGCGTCCGCCACGCTCGGCCGGGGCGTGCACCGCCTCGCGCGGCGGCTGGCCCCGGACCACCCGGCGGTCACCGCCCTGTCCACGGTCCGGCCACGCCCGCTGCGGCCCGTCACGCTCGGCGCACTGGGCGCCGTCATGACGGTGTCCGAGGACGAACTGGCCCAGGCGGTCGTCTACGACGAACTCCAGACCATCACCTCGGCCGCCCTCAAACTGCTGCCCGGCGACCCGCTCGACCCGGTCGCCTGGATCCTCGCCGCCGAGCCGGACGCCGCCGCCGCGGTGGCCGCCGCCCTCGCCGTACGGACCCCGGGCGAACTGCCCGCCCCCACGGCCCTGCTCACCGAACAGTGGGCACTCGAACACGACCGACGCGAACGGAGACTTTTCCTTGCCTGACAACCACGCCCACGCCCACGCTCCGACCCACGCCCCCACCGGCGACCACGACGACCGGCCCAACCCCCACTTCCACGAGCCCCTGAACCAGCCCCGCGCCCTGCGGCTCGGCGTGGCCGGCCCGGTCGGCACCGGCAAGAGCTCCATCCTGGCCACGCTCTGCCGCGAACTCGCCGGGGAACTGTCCATGGCCGTCGTCACCAACGACATCTACACCGACGAGGACGCCCGTTTCCTCCGCTCGGCGGGCGTCCTGCCCACCGAACGCATCCGCGCCGTCGAGACCGGGGCGTGCCCGCACACCGCGATCCGCGACGACGTCAGCGCCAACCTCGACGCCGTCGAGGACCTGGAGGAGGCGTACGGGCCGCTCGACCTGGTCCTCGTGGAGAGCGGCGGTGACAACCTGACGGCCACCTTCAGCCCCGCCCTGGCCGACGCGCAGCTCTTCTGCATCGATGTCGCGGGCGGCGGCGACGTGGCCCGCAAGGGCGGCCCCGGAATCACCGGCGCGGACCTCCTGATCATCAACAAGACCGACCTCGCCCCGTACGTGGAGGTCGACGTGGCCGCCATGGTCGCCGACGCCGAGGCGGCCCGCGACGGCCTCCCCGTGCTGGCCCTGTCCAAGAAGGACCCGGTCTCGGTCGCCGAACTGGCCGACTGGGTACGCGCGTTGCTCGCCCGGCACCGCTCGGGCACCCACATCCCCACCGACCCGGGCCCGATGGCACCGCACAGCCACGCCCACCCGTGAACCACCGGACGGGGGGCGCCGCCGAGCCGACGGTGCTCACCGTCGAGCGCGACGACGCGGGCCGCCACCTCGCCCGGGACCTCACACCCGGCGCCTTCCTGGCTCCCCGCCCGCTCCTCCCGGACCCGGACGCCCTGCACATCGCCCTCGTCGGCACCCGGGCCGGCCTCCTCGCGGGCGACGACCTCGCGCTGCACATCACGGTCGGCCCGGGGGCCAGGCTGCGCCTCGTCGAACCGTCCGGCCTCGTCGCGTACGACCATCGCGGCGGCACATCGACGTGGCGGGCCCGGATCGAGATCGCGGAGGGCGGTGAACTGCACTGGGACGCCCGGCCGTTCGTGATCTCGGCCGGGGCGGACGTGGAGCGCTCCATGGACGTGACCCTGGCCGCCGGAGCCCGGATGCTGTGGCGCGAGACCCTGGTGCTGGGCCGCACCGGCGAACGCGGCGGAAGCCTGCGCGCGCGGACCCACGCCACGTACGACGGCCGGGAACTGCTGGTCGAGGACCTGGATCTGCGGGACGCGGAGATCCGCGAACTGCCCGGTCTCCTCGGCCCGAACCGCGTCATCGGCTCCGTCACCGCCCTCGGCACCGTCCCCGAGGCGCCGCCGCACCCCTACCGCACGGACCTGGCGGGCCCCGGATCGCAGGTGCGGCTGCTGGACACGGTGGCCCCGGCGGTGGAGGCCGAACTGACGGCGGTCTGGGAGGCATGGCGGGCCGCACCGCCCGGGGACGGGTGAAGACCCCGGGCGCGGGCGCGCGGACCCCGGCCCGCCCCGGACCCGGCCCGGTGCCCCGACCGTGACCCGGGCCGTCGAAGTGGAACCGGGGGTACCGCCCGACGGGGCGGGAGGACCGGTGCGGTTGGATGGCCGCATGAGCGTTCATGACGTGGCCCGCAGGCTGCCGGACATACCCGTCCTCACCGACCTCTGCCGCTCGATGGCGATGCTGGACGCCGTCCTGTGCCCGGAATGGGACCACCGGTGGCACAGCTACGACGCGCGGTGGTCCGCGTCGGAGGCCATGGCCTCCATGCGGGACGGGTCGGGCAACGAGTACTCCCTCGTGCTCGCGCCCGCCGGTGCCTACCTCCGCGGGTTCGACCACGAATCACCGATGAGCCCCTACGTCGACGACGCACCCTGGCCCGGAGTGCTCGACGACGTCCCGCCGGTCTTCCGGCGGTACGTCGACGAGCCCTCGTTCACGGACGAGCACGGTATGCCCGTCGTCACCGCGTGCCTCTGGCGGCAGCAGGGCGACGACCGGTGGCGTGCGGGCGCCATCGACTTCCCGGAGGACGGCGAGGAGTCCGACGGCGCGGACTGGCTCTTCCAACTCCTCGTCGCGGGAAGCCCGGAGAGCTACCGGGAGTGGGCCGAGGACTACTTCGAGACGACGGTGGACCTCGACGCGGTACGCCATGTCTTCGCACTGCGCCCGCTGACCGACGATATCGTCCTCGCCCTGAACCCCGAGCGGCTGCCCGAGGACCTGGCCGAGGACATCAAGGACATCGGCTACCCGGTCACCTCCACCGGCCTGCGGGCCTGAGACCGGCGGGCGAGAACCGTCGCACCGATCAGGACGGGGACCGCCGAGAGGGTGAAGCACACGGCCAGGGGCAGGCGGCCCACCAGCAGCCCCGCCCCGGCCGTGCCCGCCGAGATCCCCGCGTTGAGCGCGGTGTTGACCCAGGCACCGGCCCGGGTCCGGCTGTCGCTCCCGACGGACTCGTCCGCGAGCAGATAGGCGGTGGTCAGGGCCGGGGCCACGAACAGCCCGGCCACCGCGACCATCCCCACCAGCACCGGAACGCTCGGCGAGAGCCCCGCGGCGATCAGCGCCGCCCCCAGCGCACCGCTGAACACCCCCAGCCGCACCCGGTTGGACAGGCGCCACGGGACGGCGCCGTGGACGAGGCCGCCGAACGCACTGCCCGTCGAGAGAGCGGCCAGCACCCAGGCCACCGCCGAGCCCTGGTGGCGCTGCTCGGTGAACGCCACCACGAGCAGATCCAGCGCACCGAGGCACAGCCCCACCCCGCCCATCATCAGCACGGCGTGCCGCAGCCCGCCCACGCGGCTCAGGAGGGTCCGGCCGTCGCCCGGCACGGCGGCGGAATCGGGTCCGGGCGGGCGCGCGCCGATGTCCCGGACGGCCGGGCAGTACGCCAGTGCGAGCGTCCCGGTCAGCACCAGCCCGGAGCTGATGGCCACGCCCGCCGCGGGCGTGGCGAACTCGACCAGCAGCCCGACCAGCAACGGCCCGCCGACGAGCAGCAGTTCCTCCGCCACGGCGTCCAGGCTGTAGGCGCGGCGCAGCAGCTCGCGATCCGGTACGAGGATGCTCCACACGGTACGCATGACGGGCCCGAGCGGCGGCGTGCAGAGCCCGGCGGCCAGCGCCAGCGCCCCCAGTCGCAGCCCGGACGCGCCGGGCTGCCAGGTGGCCTGGGCCAGCAGGACCAGCACCGACGCGTACGCGCCGGCCATCCAGGGCAGCGCCCTGCGCGGACCGTAGCGGTCGATGAGCGCGGCACGGGCGGGCGAGAGCAGCACGCTCGCGGCGCCGAACAGGGCCATCACGAGCCCTGCGACGGAATAGGAGCCGGTGGTGTTCTTGACCGCCAGCAGCAGCGCGAGGGGCACCATTCCGTAGCTGAGCCGCCCCAGCAGCGCCGCACCGAAGGCGCTCGGTGCGTGGCGGGTGCGCAGGACGCCGGCGTAGGAAGGGGGAGACGATGACATGAGGGCGTTCCTCGGAGAGGCGGCGCGCGGTCCGGGCGCCGAAACGTACGGGGACACGGAACTACCGGACCCGCGAAGCGGGTGCGGTCGGCGCGGCGTCCTACGCACGGAGGAGGAACATGGGCGCCACTGTAGCGGGGCTCGGACAGGCGTACGGGCCGTAAACGTACTTTCCCTCCGGACCCGCGGAGGGCCGGGGCGTACCCGCAGATCCGCCCGGCCCCGGCCGCTACTTCCTGCGCTCCCGGCGGGACTTGGCCCGCTTCTCCATCGCCTTGCGGCGCTCGACGGTGTACTTCGACCAGTCGCCCCGGTGGCGGTCGCACCGGGAGGCACCCAGCATCGCCAGCCGTCGGCACCGGGTCCCCCTCATCGTCGGTGCTCCGCAGATGGACTGAGTACGAGCCATGCTGAACCGCCCCCTGAGCTGGGTCGACATATGCCGGACCCGCTCAGAATCGCCCGGCTCGGCAGACGGGCGACAGGCGTACGGAGGTCGCTTCCGCGGCAGTCCGGGCGCACCCGCCTCACACTCCGGCGGAACCGCCCCCCACGGCACCCGCACGCCCCGCACCCACCAGGAGCGCCCCGGCGCGTTCAGCCGGCCAGCAGGCCCGAGGTGTCGATCACCTGGCGGATCGCCCGGCCCGAAGCCAGCTCCTCCATCGCGTCGTTGATGTCCGTCAGAGGCAGCGTTCCCGTGTGCATCCGTTCCACCGGCATCAGGCCCGCCCGCCACAGGTCCAGGAACCGCGGGATGTCCCGGCGGGGGACCGCGTCGCCCATGTACGAGCCGAGCAGGGACTTGCCCTCGCCCGCGAAGGCCAGGGCCGGGACCTCCAGGACGCGGTCCGGGGCCGGGAGGCCCACCGAGACGACCCTGCCGCCGCGGGCGACGGCCGCCAGCGCGTCGGCCATCACCTTCGGGCTGCCCACCGCCTCCACTGCCAACTCGGCGCCCCCGCCCGTCAGTTCACGAACGGCAGCCATCGCCTCCTCGGGGGCGTACGCATGGGTCGCGCCGAGGCGCAGGGCCAGCTCGCGCTTCTCCCGGACCGGGTCGACCGCGATGACCGGGTATGCCCCGGCCGCGCGGGCGCCCAGGACCGCCGAGAGGCCGACACCGCCGAGCCCGTACACCAGGGCGGACTGGCCGGGGCGCAGGGCGGCCGTGTTGATGACCGCGCCCGCGCCGGTCAGGACCGCGCAGCCGAACATCGAGGCCACGGCGAACGGTATGTCGTCGGGGATCGGCACCAGCGACTCCTGGGCCAGTACCGCGTGCTCGGAGAACGCGGAGACGCCCAGCTGGTGGTGGACCGGCCGGCCGGAGGAGTCCGTGAGGAGCGGGGGGCCGTGCAGCAGGCCACCCGATCCGTTCGCGGCGGCGGCCCGCGCGCACAGGGCCGGGCGGCCCGCCGCACAGTCCTCGCAGAAGCCGCAGCTCGGGACGAAGACCAGGGCCACATGGTCACCGGGGGAGAAGCGGTGCACACCGGGACCGGTCTCCTGGACCACCCCCACCGCCTCGTGGCCCAGCGCCATCGGCAGCGGGCGGACCCGGTCGCCGTTGACCACGGAGAGGTCCGAGTGGCACAGCGACGCGGCCGCGATCCGGACCAGCACCTCGCCCTCGCGCGGAGCGCCGAGGGTCAGCTCCTCCACCTCGACCGGGCGGCTGTGGGAGTAGGGGCGGGACGTCGACGTCCCGCGCAGCACCACTGCACGGGTCTTCATGCCCCCACCTGCTCGCGCGGCGCGCAGCGCAGCACGTCGCGGCTCTCCAGCAGCGGGAGCACCCTGCCGAGCACGATCTCCCGGAAGTGCGGGGTCGCGCAGTGCGCGGTGAAGTCGGCCTCGGTGGCGTACTCCTCGTAGAGCACGATCGCGCGGGGGTCCTCGATGCCCTGGTGGACCCGGTAGCCGAGGTTGCCGGGTTCCTCGCGGGAGGCGGCGGCCATCGAGTCGAGCAGGGTCAGGACGGTGTTCTCCTCGCCGGACCTGGTGCGGTATCGGGCGACGACTACGTAACTCACGGGGACTACTCCTGTGGTGCGGCGGGCCTCTTGAGGGCGGACGGCGGGACCGGTGGCAGCTGGTCCCGGCGCAGATGCCAGAGGCGGGGGTCGGACGTGGCGGCCGCGGCCGACCCGAAGGCCAGGGCGAGCGCCACGTCCGCGGGGGTTTCCACGAAGCCCGCGGCGACCGACGGGGACATCGCGCGCTGTGCCTGCGCGGTCATCCGGCCGATGATCGGGGCGGGCATGATCTCGACCAGGTCCGGCGCTCCGCGGGAGATCGCGTCCGTGGAACGGCGCAGGTTGGACCGGTCGGTGACGAACACCTTCATCATGGTCAGCAGGCCGAGCGGGCGGCCCTTCTCGATCAGCGAGAGCCGGGTGCTCACCACGCCGTGCGCCCCCATGTTCTTGATGAACTCCAGCGCGCCCCGGTCCTGCGCCAGACCGGGGCTGCTGTCCACGTTCACGAACACGGTCTTCCCCGCCCGGCCCAGCGCCGGCACGACCTGGGGCAGCTGCCCCACCGCGAACGACGCGAGGATGCACACCCTGGCCGGTGCGGTCAGGAACTGCCGCAGCGGCTGGGTGCCGATGACCGACGCGATCACCGGCACCTCGGCGAAGGCCGAGACGAGCCGGGGGTCGAGCGGTGCGCTGAACCGGGACGGGGAGGGGGTCATGGCAAGAGCCTGCCTGGGAAGGGGTCGGACCGGCCGGCACCTGGGGCCGGCCGGTCCTCGCGGCTGCTGGGGTCAGTTCAGCGGAGACGTACCGAATCGGCTGGGAAGGCCCAGTTTGCCAGGGTTGAGAATCCCGGCCGGGTCCAGGGCCGCCTTCACCGCGACGAGGGTCGCGAAGCCCGCCCCGAGGGAATCCTCCAGGTAGGGGCCGCGCAGCAGACCGCAGCCGTGGTGGTGGCTGAGCGCCGCCCGGTGCTCGACGAGTACGGCGTTGGCCGCGTCCCACACCGAGCGGTACCAGTCACGGCGCGACTCGGGCGCCACCTCGCCGCGCAGCGAGAAGTAGACACAGGCGCCGTCGGTGTACGCGTGCGACTGATGGGCGGAGGCCGCCAGAGTGCCCTCCACCGACTGGATCGCGGCGACCACCTCGTCGTAGATCACCGGGAGGTCGGCCCAGGAAGCGGCCATCTCCAGGGTGTCGGCGACGAAGCCGGGGCCGGGCGTGAAGCCGTCCGCCGACTTGCCGACCAGCATCCGCTCGTCCAGCCAGCGCTCGAAGACCGCCTCGCTGTCCAGCTCGGGGCCGTACGCGGCGCAGACCTCGGTCGCGACCTTGATCGACGCGTCGACGATCGCCGGGTCGCCCTCGTCGGCGATGAGCAGCAGGTTGGTCCCGGGGTGGCCGAAGTGGGTGCCCGACTCCAGGGTGTCGTACAGCCGCAGGACGGCCGGGGTCGCACCGCGCTGCATGATCGAGCGGCAGGCGTCCAGCCCCTCGGCGAAGGTCGAGAAACCGAACGCGACGGCCTTGGCGTACTCGGGCAGCGGGTGGACGCGCAGCCGGGCCGAGACGATGACTCCGAGGGTGCCCTCCGAGCCGATGAACAGCTGACGCAGGTCCGGCCCGACCGCCGCGCGGGCGTAGTCGCCGTACGTGGCACGGGTGCCGTCCGCGTGGATGACGTCCACCCCGACGACCATGTCCTCGATCTTGCCGTACCGGGTGGAGAGCTGACCGGCGCCGCGGCAGGCGATCCAGCCGCCGACCGTGGAGACGGCGAACGCGGAGGGCCAGTGGCCCGTCGTCACGCCGTACTCCTCCTGGAGCTGCTTCTCGAAGAGGTCACCGAACATGCCGGCCTCGACGTCCACCACGTTCGACTCGGCGTCGAAACCGGTGATCCGGTTCAGCGCGCAGACGTCCAGCACGACCCCGCCGAAGACGGGGAGCGCCGCACCGGTGACATTGGAGCGGCCCGCGGACGGGGTGACCGGGATGCCGGCCGCGTGGCAGATCCGCAGCACGGCCGCGATCTGGTCCGCGTCCGCCGCCTCGACGACCACGGCGTCCGGCGTCGCGGGACGGCCCTCGGTCTCGCCGATCATCGAACCGGCCCACCAGTCACGGGTCCGGGTGACGACCTCGTCGCGGGAGGTGTGCACGGCGTGCGCGGCCTCGCGCAGCGCCTCGACCACGCTCTCGGGGACCTCGACCGGATCGGTCTGGAGCGCGGCCTCGCCGTCCCCGATGGGGGTGTTCTGCGCCCACTTGGCGAAGCTGGGGGCGCCGATCGTGTAGTTGCCCCGGTTGAA
Organism: Streptomyces sp. TSRI0281; assembly: GCF_001905125.1. Lineage (GTDB taxonomy): Bacteria > Actinomycetota > Actinomycetes > Streptomycetales > Streptomycetaceae > Streptomyces. Next base: position 261,976 of record NZ_LWLE01000002.1, read on the forward strand.
CGGGTGGGTGATGGTCTGACGGCTGATCATGCTGCTGCCCCTTCGAGGAGTACGGACTTTTCGTGACGGACGGCTGCGAGGTAGTCGGAGACCGAACGTTCCACCTCGGCCTGGGTGAGATTCAGTTCCCGGCCGAGGATCGCGCCGACCGCGGCCGCGGCGTCCGCGGAGGCGTCCCGGGCGAACAGCCGGGCCCGCATACGGCGGGAGAGGACGTCGTCGACGGAGCGGGCCAGCTCGGCGCGGGCCGCGTACACGACCTCGGCCCCGGTGTACGGGAGCCCGGCGACGATCGGCTCGGCCAGCGTCGGGTCGTCCTGGATCAGGTCGCCGACGAAGCGCGCCTCGGTGCCGAAACGCTCGCCCAGGTGCGCGGCGATGCCACCGGATGCGGCGACCGCCTCGGCGTCGTAACCGGCGCCGCCCAGCAGCGGAAGGTTCGCGGTGCGGCCGGCACCCTTGCGGCCCAGCACCGTCATCACCTTGTCGATGACCAGCTCGCCCATGTGCCGGCTGGTGGTGAGCTTCCCACCGGTCACCGTCACCATGCCGGTGCGGCCGATCGTGATGTGGTGGTCACGGCGCATGTCGAGCGTCGCGCCCTCCTTGCCGCCGACCAGCGGACGCAGACCGCCGATGGAGCCGACCACGTCGTCCGGGGTGAGCTTCCCCTCGAACGCGGTGTTCGCGCCCTCCAGCAGGAAGCCCATCTCCTCGCGCGTGCAGTGCACATCGTCCGGGGAGCCCTGGTAGTCCTCGTCGGTGGTGCCCAGCACCACGCTGTTGCCCCAGCGGGTGCAGGTCGCGCGGCGGGCCCGGCCGGGGATCGGCACGGTCACCGTGCAGTTGATCCGCACCTTCTCCCACGGCACCACGATGTGGACGCCCTTGGCCGGGCGGACCTGCGGCTTGTGACCGTCGTCGGCCTTCGCGTCCAGCTCGTCGGTCCACACCCCGGTGGCGTTGACGACGGCCCCCGCGCGGATGTCGATGGTGTCGCCGTCCACGGAGACCCGGGCGCCGGCCACCTTGCCCCTCTGCGTCAGCAGCCCCTCGGCCTTCGCCCCGTTGAGGACGCTCGCGCCGAGCGCCGCCGCGGTGCGGACGATGGTCAGCACGAGCCGGGCGTCATCGGTGCGGGCGTCGAAGTACATCAGCCCGCCCTTCAGGTTCTCCGCGCGCAGGGTCGGCGCCTGCGCGAGGACCTCCGGGACACTGAGCCGCTGGTGCAGCTTGCCGATCCGCCAGCCGCCCACCAGGTCGTACGTCCACAGCAGACCCTCGAAGCCCTTGGCCAGGCGGGCGTCGAAGATGCCCTCCTTCTCCAGGATCGGGAAGAGGAACGGCAGCCGGTGCACCAGGTGCGGGGCGTTCTTGCGGAAGCGGTGGCGCTCCAGGAGCGAGTGGCGCACGAGATTGACGTTGCCCTGCTCGATGTAACGCAGGCCGCCGTGGACCATCTTCGAGGACTTCGACGACGTACCGGAGGCGAAGTCGTCCTTCTCGACCAGCGCCGCGCGCAGCCCGCGCGAGGCCGCGTCCAGCACCGCGTACGCCCCGGTGATCCCGCCGCCGATGACGACGACGTCATAGGTGTCGTCGGCCAGCCGGCGCTTGATTGCGGCGCGGTCGAGATGCAGCGGCGTTCGGCGGGTCGCCGCGGCGCTGCGCCGCGGTTTCCGGGCGGGCAAGGTGATCACAACATCAACTCCTGGTGTTTCGGTACGGCGGCCGCGTGGTCGGGCGGTCCGCCGGGGTGACGGTGAGGGTGCCGTCGGTGGGGGGTGTGCGGTTACGGTTCGGGCGCCTCCAGGGGGCGCAGCGCCGGGTCCTTGAGGTGGCCGATCAGGACGTCGCGCCAGGCGGCACGCTGCGCGGTGCGCCCGGCCGCCGGGATCGCGGGGGCGAAGACCCTGCCGCCCGGCTGGGCCTCGACGACCTCCTCCAGCGAGCCCCACAGCCCCCGGGCGACCCCGGCGAGATACGCGGTGCCCCGCAGGCTCGCGGTGGCCGAGTCGGCGACCCGCTCCAGCGGCAGGCCGGTCAGATCGGCCTGGATCTGCATGAGCGGGTCGCTGCCGGAGACCCCGCCGCCCACCCGCAGCCGGGTGAAGGGCGCGCCCATGGTGTCGGCGACCCCGTCGATCAGGTCGCACACCGAGTGCGCGATCCCGTCGAGGACGGCGCGGGCGAGGTCGGCGCGGGTGGTGGCGAGGGTGAGCCCGGTGAGGGAGGCGGTGGCCTCCGGGTGCCAGACCGGCGTACGCACTCCGGCGAGCGCCGGGACGAAACGCGGGGTGCGGCCCGGCCGGGTGGGGACCCGGCCCGCCTCCTCACCGAGCTCCTTCGGCGAGGCGAACAGGCCCAGATCGTCACAGAGCCAGCGCAGCGCCGAACCCGCCGTGGAGGTGTAGGCCTCCAGGCTGTAGTGGCTGATGTCGCCCTGCCGCCGGCCGGGCTGGGCGAGCACCCCGGAGATGTCCGGCCGGGGCAGGGCGGGCACGGTGCCGGTCGCGGCGTCCACGAAGGCGCCGGTCCCGTACATGATCATGCCCTGGCCGGCGGTGAGTCCGCCGAGCGCGAGCAGGGCCGCGTGCTGGTCGCCCATGGAGGCGGCCAGCGGTACGGCGATCCCGAGGGCGGCCGGGTCGGTGTGCCCGAATCCGGCGTCGTCGGAGCGGAGCTCGGGCAGCAGGTCGAGCGGGAAGCCGAGCCGGCCGATCCACTCCTCGTCCCAGGCGTGCCGCTCCAGCAGGTAGCCGCCGCTGGACGCGGCGTTGGTGGGCGTCGTGGCGTGCACGGCGCCACCGGTGAGCCGCCAGATCAGCCAGGTGTCGACGGTGCCGAACAGCAGCCGCCCCGCGCGGTGCGCGGCGGCCACCTCCGGGTGCGCGGCGATCTGCCGCGCGGCCCAGAGGAACGGGGCGCGGGCGCCGACCGGCCGGCCCTGGCGGGCCAGCAGGGCGGTGTCCCACTCCGCCTCGTACGAGGTGAGCTCGGCGGCGTACCGCCGGTCCTGCCACACCACCGCGGGCAGCAGCGGCCGCCCGGTGACCCGGTCCCAGAGCATCGCGGTGGCGCGCTGGGTGGAGAGCGCCACCGCGGTGACCTCGATGCCGTCCTCGCGGGCCCGGCCGACGGCGCGGCGCGCCACCTCCAGGGTGGCGGTCCAGATCTCCATCGGGTCCTGCTCGACCGAGAGGTCGTCCGGGTGGCTGACCTTGATCGGCCGGTAGAACACCTCGTGGGCGGCGCCGGAGTCGAGGACGACTCCGGCCCGGGTACCCGTGGTGCCCTCGTCGATGGCCAGCACACCGCGCCGTGGGGCGGCGCCGGGGAGCGTCTGCGTCATTGCAGCCCTTTCATTGCGAGCATCGCGAGCTGTACGGAGCCGGTCCTGCGGAGCGGGACGTACGGAGCCGGCGGTACGGAGGGGGAGGGGGACCATCGTGTGACGCGGCGGGCACGGCGGACGGTCAGCGCGCGGTCGTGGCCTTCACGGATTCGGGGGAATCGCCCTGCGGGCCGACGGCGGAGAGGTCCGCGGCGGCCCCGTCCGGGGACTGGCCGGCCTTCATCGGGTCCCACTTGATCGCCAGGCAGGTGATCATGCCGAGCAGCGGTACGACGGAGAGCACCAGGAAGGTGTCGGCGAGGCCGAGGGATTCCTTGATCTGCGGGAAGAGGTACAGCCCGGCGACACTGCCGAAGCTGCCGACCATGCCGGTGACACCGGTGCCGAGCGCGCGGATGTCACTGCTGTACGAGAGCGCGGCGATGGACTTGCCGTTGGCGCCGGGACCCGCGGAGTGGCAGAGGATGAACAGCACGGGCAGCAGGAACGCCACGGCCGTGGGGACCTTCTCGAAGGTCAGGCCCATCGCCAGCAGCGCGACGAACACCCCGGCGAAACCGGCCGCGGAGCTGAGCCGCAGGCCGAGGCGGCGGCCGAAGTAGGCGGAGAGCAGACCGCCCGCGATACCGAAGGCGTTGAACACCATCGAGCCGATGGTGGCCTTCTCGAAGCTCTCGCCGAAGATCGTCAGGCTGATCAGCGGGAGGTACCAGCCGACCGCGAAGTACTGCATCGACTGCCCGAGCGAGATCACCGAGGACAGGATGGTGCGGGGCAGGTACTCGCCCTTGAAGAGCACTCCGGCCTGGCGGAATCCGACGGCGGGGGCCGCGGTGGCGGCCCGGGTGGCCGCGTCGGGCTGTCCGGCGACGGCCTTGATCCCGTAGATCCGGTCCAGATTGCCGACCGCTTCGTCCAGGCGCCCCTTGCTGGCCAGCCAGGTGGGGCTCTCCTTGAGCATCAGCCACTGGCCGATGAGCAGGGCGATGGCCACGACGGCGGCGGAGCCGACCGACCAGCGCCAGATGTCCGCGCCGACGTCCATGTTGAAGAAGAGCAGCGCCAGGGCGAGGTTGCTGGTGGTGGCGACGTACCAGACGGCCTGCCACAGGTTGAGCCGGCCGCCGAGCTTGGCGGGGGTGTACTCGGCGAGCAGCGCCATGGCGACGGCGAAGTCGATGCCGTAGGCGATGCCCACCATGACCCGGCCCACCCAGACGATCCCGAAGTCGTCGGCGAACGCGGCGGTCAGGGCGCCCGCGATGGCGAAGACCTTGGCCAGCAGCAGCGGGGGCACCCGGCCGAAGCGGGTGGCGAGCCAGCCGCCGATCGGGTTGAAGAGGATCGCCAGGGCCGGAGCGGTGGCCGTGAGGATCGAGACCTGCGTGCTGGTCAGCTCCATCTGGGACGTCATCGGTCCCAGACCCGCGCTCAGCGCGGCATTCGAATAGGCGTCGAGGAACAGCCCGCCGAACACGAGGAACCAGATGACTTGCGCCCGGCCGGTGATCTTTCCCAGCCCATCGATGAGCGCAACGACATCGGCGACGCCTTTGACGCTCGGACGTTGTGCCATGAATCCGCCTTCGAGGAAGACCCATCGGCGGCACGGGGAGCACAGGAAAACAGGCATGACGAAACCACCGACAGGTGGTCTATGTCTGTGCCTGTCAAAACACTGCGGAAAGCGCCGCAGCACGTGAACTGCTGAACTGCCGATCTGGCGAACTGCCGAGTCACGAAGGACTCGGGACTACGCAGTGAGGTTAAGAACGCGTCAGGACAAACGTCAAGGGTTTCCGGCAGGTTACCGAAACGTGACGCGTGTTCTTCGCGTGCCGCGTGAGCAGGGGCTTCCCCGCGTGCCCCGCGTGCCCCGCGTGCCCCGCGTGTGCCGGGGCGTTCCGGCGGCGGACCGGCCGCCGGAACGCCCCTGCCGGTCAGAGCCCCGCTTGCAGCGCCGCCCAGGTGGCGGGCCCGACACTCCCGTCGGACGAGAGCTTCCGGGCGCTCTGGTAGCCGCGCACCGCCGTGTCGGTGGTGGGTCCGAAGCTCCCGTCGATACCCACCGTGGAGCCGAGCGCCGCCGTCAGACTCCGCTGGAGCCGCTTCACCGCGTCCCCGGAGCCGCCCCGGGTGAGCGTCGGGGTGGTCCCGGCCGACAGCAGGGCGGTCCAGGTCCTCGGGCCGACCGCGCCGTCGGCGGTGAGCTTCCGGGCGCCCTGGAACGCCTGGACGGCGCTCTTCGTGGCGGGGCCGAAGTTCCCGTCCACGGCGCCCGGCTCGTACCCCTGCTCCTTCAGCAGCTTCTGGACGGCCGTGACCTGCGCGCCCGTCGAACCCTGCTGCTGGGTCGCGTACGAGGTGAAGTCCAGCGCGTCGCTGCCGGTGCCGCCGCCGGGGGAGCCGCCGACGAGCTGCATGTAGGAGGTCCAGTTCCAGTTGACGCCCGGGTCCGTGTGGTCGTTGCCGGGGGCCTCGCTGTGCCCGATGATGTGCGACCGGTCCTTCGGGATTCCGTACCGGTCGCACAGGTAACCGGTCAGCGCGGCCGAGGAGCGGTACATCGAGTCGGTGAACCACGACGGGTCGTCGACATAGCCCTCGTGCTCGATACCGAGTGACGAGGCGTTGGCGCTCTTGGCGTGGTACGCGGTGTCGCTGTCGCGCACCATCTGGGTGACCTGGCCGTCCGAGGAGCGGATCACGTAGTGGGAGCTGACCTTGGACGTCGCGTTCTGGAACCAGCTGATGGAACCCGCGTACGAACCCTGGGTGACATGGACGACCACCTTGTCGACCGTCGCCGACCGCCCGGAGGCGAAGTTGTTCGCGTGGGCGGGCACCCACAGCGCCGAGGGGTAGTCCGGGCTCTGCGTGGTCACGTCCGCCGAGGACAGGGCGCCCTTGCGCGGGGCGACCGGACGGGAGGTGACCGTGACCTCCTCGCCACCGGGCACCGTCGTCCGCAGCCCCTCGGCCAGGAAGGTGTAGACCGCGTCCGCGTAGAGGGTGGCGGCGGTGTCCCGGGCACCGCTGTACCGGGCGACGGCCGGGTACCAGCTGTCGAGGTCGCGGCGCTCGGCACGGTCGAGGCCCAGGGCGTCGGCGTGGGCGCGCAGCACGGCCGCACCGCCCCGGATGTTGGTCTCGGTGTCCCGGCGCAGCCGCGAGAACGGCTCGCCGGTCAGCGCCGCGGCCTTCTCCAGCGAGCGGTTGGCGGGGTTGCTCACCAGGTGCATCACGCCGTAGCCGTTCGCCTGGCTGGGTGCTCCGGCGTGTCCGTCCAGATGTGTCTCGCCGTAGCCGACGGCGGCGAGCAGGTCGCGCGGTACGCCGAACTCCTCGGCGGCCCGCGCGAAGGCCCGGTTCATCGGGTCGGAGGCGACGGCCGACGCTGCGGGGGAGTCGGCGGAGGCGGCGTCGGGGTCGGCCGCGACGGCCGGGTGGCCCGTCGCGACGAGAGCGGTGACGGTGAGGGCCGCCAGAACGGATGCGCGGCCTCTGGTGCGCGCGGCGGTGGGTCGGGGCATGGGGGTGCTCCCTGCTCTATGGGTCTCAAGTGCCCGGTGGGGCCTGTGGGGGAGAGAAAAGGCCCTCGGGCCCGGGTGGGGTGGGCCGAGGGCCGTTGAGCCCGCACAGGCTATCGAGATGAATAGAGCATGACAATGACATCCCGGTGTGTCGCGCCGGTGCTTTCAACTCCTCTATATGTCAAGGGAGTTGCTGGAGAATTACCAACCGTTACGGTGAATGACATCGGCCACTTGGCGGCGCCTCACCGGGCCGAAGTTGCCCTGCGGCCACCCCACCGGAACGGCGGCGAAGGTCCGCATGTCCTCCGGGATGCCCAGCGCCTCCTTCCACTCCTGCTCCAGCATCAGATGCCAGATGGTGATGTTCGCCGCGAGCCCCAGCGCCCGCGCGGCCAGCAGCAGGTTCTGCACCCCCGGGTAGACGCAGGAACCCTCGGCGAGCGCCTGGAAGCGGGTCTGGGTGTTCATCAGCTGCTCGGCCCCGGCCGGGCCGAGCGCCCGCGCGGAGGCCAGCAGCCCCTCCTCGTCGACACGCGGCTCCGGGAACCGGTAGCACGGGACGACCAGCACCGGGGTCTCGGCGAAGTGATCGCGCTGGTACTCGATCGCGGCCACCATCCGCCCGTACGCGGCGTCGTCCATGCCCGCCGGCGCGTGCTTCCCGGTCGTCGCCAGATAGGCGTCCACACACCGCTTCCACAGCGGGGCGAGCCGTGCCATCACCTCGCGGTCGGTGACCACGACGTACTCGTAGCACTGCATGTTGCCGCCGCTGGGTCCCCACACGGCCGCCTGGATCAGCTGCTCCATCGTCTCGTCCGGGACGGCGTCCGGCTTGAGGCGGCGCATGGCGCGCATGGTGGACATCGTCGAGAAGAGGGCGGGTCCGTCGAGGGCGGACGCGTCGGCTCGAACCGTTTCGATCGTCATGATCGCGGAGTGTACGGTCCCGGCCGACGCACCAAAAGGTCCCGGTCAGCGCCTTGTGAGCCGAACGACGGGGATGTCACGGTCGGTGCCCGCCCGGTACTGCGCGTACCGCGGGAAGAGCTCGACCAGACGCGGCCACACCCGGGCCTTCTCCTCGTCCGGCAGCGTCTCGGCGATCGCCCCGAACCGCTCGGTCCCCACCCGGAGTTCGACCTCGGGATGGGCCAGGAGGTTCAGGTACCAGAGCGGAGGGCGGTCCGAGCCGCCGTTGGACGCCACGATCAGATAGTCCTCGCCGTCCCGCCCGTACATCAGCACCGTGCGCCGCACGGCCCCGCTGCGCCGCCCGACATAGTCCATCAGCAGACACGGCACCCCGAGTTGCGTGGTGCCCTTGGTTCCGCCGGAGGACTCGTACAGCTCGGCCTGCCGGGCCACCCAGGTGGCCGGGCTGATCCGTACCGCCGCGTCGCCGTCCTGCTCCGCCGTCATATGGGCTCTCCCTCTCTCGTGCGGTGCGTTTGCCCGCCCATCCTGGCAGCAACCCGGCCGGACCGGCGGATTCGTACACCTGGACGACCTCCCCACCGCACGGGGGAACGGGGGCCGGGGAGCGGGCCGCGAAGGCGTATAAAGGGTCCCTCCGGAGCAGCCGGCGTCCCCCGATGGCCACCTCAACCCCCACGCGGCAGGCGTCACCGCGTCCCTGAGCGGAGGAGCGCCTCAATGAGCACCTCGGAAGAGATCAGCGCCCTGCTGGTCGCGAACTTCGGTACCGACCCCCTGGCCATTCGTCCCGAGGTGCCGCTCCATCAGCTGCGCCTGGACTCCCTCGCGCTGGAGGAGCTGCGGCTGCTCATCGAGGACCGGCTGGACATCGACATGGAAGACATCACGCTGACCTCGCGGGACACCGTGGGCCGCCTGGTGGCGGCCGTGCACGACAAGGCGTCCGCGTGAGCACCCGCCCGCGCACCGAACCGTCGCCCGGCCGGTCCACGACGCCGTTCTCCCGTCCGCGCATCGAGCCGTTCCGCGCCGCTGTCACCGGCATCGGTCTGGTCACCGCGGCCGGAGTCGGTGCCGGGGCCGCCTGGAGCGGAGTCTGCGGGGCCGCCTCCGCGCCCTCCGTCGTCCGGCGGCCCGAACTCGTCGATCTGCCCTGCGACTTCTTCTACACGATCACCGGCCTCGACACGAAGGCCGTGCTCGGCGTGGCCGCCCAGCGGCTGATGGACCGCTTCGCACAGCTCGCCGTCATCGCCGCCCGGGAGGCCGTCGCCGACGCCGGGCTCGACCCCTCGGTCTGGGACAGCGGCCGGGTCGGCGTCGTCATCGGCTCGGCGCACGGCGGGCTCCCCTTCTACGACGAGCAGCACCTCGCCCTCGCCGGGCGCGGCGCCCGGCGCGTCTCCCCGAAGCTCGCCCCGCTCACCGTGGTCAACGGCGCCGCCAGCAGCGTCACCCTCGACCTCGGTATCCACGGGCCCAGCCAGGCGGTCTCCACCGCCTGCTCCTCGGGCACCGTCGCCATCGGCACCGCCCACCAGATGCTGCGCACCGGAGCGTGCGACATCGTCGTCGCGGGCGGCGCCGAATCGTCCTGCACCCGGCTGCTGCTCGCCAGCGCCTGCCAGATGAAGGCCGTCTCCACCCGCCGCGAGGACCCGGAGGCCGCCTGCCGGCCCTTCGACACCCACCGCGACGGCTTCGTCGTCGGCGAGGGCGCGGGCCTTCTCGTCCTGGAGCACCCGGACCACGCCCGCGCCCGCGGGGCCACCGTCCGCGCCCATGTCGACGGCTACGGCGCCTCCAGCGACGCCCACTCCACGGTCGCCCCGGACCCCGACGGCCTCGGCATCGAACGTGCCCTGCGCGCCGCCCTCGCGGACGCCGGGCTGTCGCCCTCGGACGTGGGCCACGTCAACGCCCACGGCACCTCGACCGTCGCCAACGACCTGATCGAGGCGACCATGCTGCACCGGGTGCTCGGCGAGGGGCCGCTGGTCACCTCGACCAAGGCGATGACCGGCCACACCCTCGGTGCCGCGGGCGGGATCGAGACCGCGCTGACCGTCCTCGCCCTCCAGCACCAACGGGTGCCGCCCACCGTCAATCTCGACGCGCCCGACCCCGCGATCCCCGTCGACGTGGTGAGCAAGGAGGCCAGGGCGGCCGTCTTCGACTGCGCGGTCAAGACCTCGCTCGGCTTCGGCGGCCACAACGCGGCGCTCGTGCTCACCAGGGCCTGACCGGCGGAGGAGTCCGCCGTCCGGCCGCCGGGGGCAGCGGCCGGACGACGGTCACCACCCCGGCCGGGCGGGCCCGAACGAGCGGGCCCGCCCGGACCGGGAGCGGACCTCAGCGGCCGTGCCCGTGGCCGTGCCCGTGGCCCTTGTCTCCGGTGCTCACCTCCACGCGCACCACCTGCGGGTCGTGGTCGCTCGCCTGGTCGGCGAACTCCGCGTTGATGTGCACCACGTCGTAGTCGAACCGACGGATGCCGGGGCTCGTCAGGATGTGGTCGAGCGTCTGCGAGTTGCCGTCGTAGACGTAGCTGTACCGCTCCTTCGCGGGCAGCGTGCTGATCAGCGGCTTGAGGACCCTGCCGCGGGTCAGCGCGTCCATCGTCGGTGAGAACGCGAAGTCGTTGAGGTCCCCGAGCGTGATGACCCGGGCCGACTTGTCCGCCTTCAGCACCGAGGTGACGAAGGTGTTGACCTCCGCCGCCTGCTGTATCCGCTTCGTCTCCGAACCGCGCGCCGGCTCCTGGTAGCGGCCGTGCAGCGGCTGGTCGCCGCCCTTGGAGGCGAAGTGGTTGCCGATGACGAAGACCGGCTTCCCGCGGAAGCGGAATTCGCCCACCAGCGGCTTGCGGCTGTCGTCCCAGGCGGCGCTCGCCGGGTTGATCCGGCCGGGGGAGACGGAGAGCTTGACGCCCTTGCGGGTGTCCACGGCGCTCACGGGGGTGGTGGCGTCGCCGCCCGCGCGGTCCACGAACGTCACGCGCCCGGGGTTGAAGAGGAAGACGTTACGGATGTTGCCGCCGGGCTCGCCGCCGTCCTTGTTGTTCTCGGGAGCGATGTAGCGCCAGGCGTAGCGCGGGCCGCCCGCGGCGACGATCGCGTCGGTGAACCGCTTCAGCGTCGCCTCGGAGCCGACCGTGCCGTCGTTCTTCGCGCCGTTGTCGTCCTGGATCTCCTCCAGCGACACGACGTCGGGCGAGGCGAGGTTGACCGCGACCCCCTCGGCCAGCGTGTCGAACTTGGCCTGCTCGTCGAGCGCGTCCAGGTTCTCCACGTTGTACGTGGCGACGGCCAGTTCCTTGCGCTTCTGCTTGCGGGTGACCTCGCGCTTGAGCCCCTTGCCGGTGAGGGTGCCCAGCTCGGTGGCCTGGAGGTTGTAGCCGCCGAAGGACGCGTAGTCCAGGACGCCGGTGGTGGTGCCGGACAGCACGTCGCCCACGTCGGCCACGGGGACCGGGGAGGCGGCGTCGAGCGACATCACCTTGAGGCGGCCGGTGTTCTGGTCGTTGTACGAGGCGTAGAGCGTGCCGCCCCGCGCGGTCGGCTTCTCGCGCGGTTTGACGGTGACCCAGATCTCGTCGTACGCGGTCGTGGCCCCGGTGACGCGGGTGTCGGCGATGCGGACACGGGTGCCTTCGAGCGCCTCGTACAGGTCGAGGGCGTACGTCGCCGGGTCGAGGGTGAGCGCGTCGATCGGACCGCCACCGGCGGTGGGCGCGTAGGCGCCGGGCACCGAGGCGGCGTCCAGCACGACCGGCGCCGGCAGGGCGTTGCCGGAGGACAGGACGGTGGTCCTGGGCGCGGTGAGCTGGGTGAGCGACTGGGCGGTCGCGGACGGGTAGTACTCGGCGACCTTGCCGCTGACGAGGACCGAGTCGCCCACGGCCACGGCCGGTGCGGCGGAGCCCGTGTAGACGAACAGGCCCTCGCCGGTGCGGACGTCGTCGTCCGGTGCGGTGTCCTGGATCCAGAAGCCGCGCGAGCCCGTGGCCCGTACGCCGGTGACGACGCCCGGGACACCCTCGACCGACCGGCCGGCGAGCGGCGAGAGCCGTGTGGTGCCCTGGATGTCGTGCACCCGCACGGTGCCGGGCTCGGTCGGGCCGCCGGGGTCCCCGGGGCCGGTGCCGCCGGAGGTCTCACCGGCCGCGTTCACCGGGGTCGGGGCGCCCGCGGCGAGGTCGGCGGCGTTGTCGTCGGTGTCGGCGAGCGAGGCGGCGCGGGCGACGGACGCGGTGGCGGAGGCGCCGGTCACGGGTCCGCCGCCCTCCCGCACGACCGCGGAGCCGTAGCCGACGAGGTCCACGATCCTGGTGTCGGCCGCGCAGTCGGCCGCCGTCCTGCAGGTGAGCGGGGTGGTGCCGGAGACCAGGGCGACGGTGCCGCTCGCCGCGGACATCGGGACCGCACCGGTGGCGTCGGCGGTGGGCAGGGCCACCGTGCCGCCGGTCCCCGCGGCCTGGGCGACGAGGTAGCGGCCGCCGGGGGCGATCGCGCCGGTCAGCGCGGACACCTGCCACAGCGAACCGGCGGACGGGCTGCCCGGCAGGTACTGGACGCTGAAGCCGCCGAGGCCGAACGGCGCGGAACCGGCATTGGCCAGCTCGATGAAGTCCCGGGTGAGCGTCGCTCCCGCATTGCCGCCGCCGCCGTACACCTCGGAGATCACGGCGGACGAGGACGGTGCCGCGAAGGCGGCGGGCAGGGCGGTCACCGAAAGAGCGACGGCGACGGCGCCGGTCAGCAGGACGGAACCGGGTCTGGATATACGCACGTGAGCTGCCCCCAACTGTGTAGTGAGGGCTGAAAACTATGCGCGTAGATCGGGCATGACAAGGCATCAGAGGTTAATTCCACGCATCGCGCCGATGTGGAGCCGATGCGAAGGGGTCCGTCGACGCGACAGGCAACCATACGGTTGCTTGAATGGGAGGCGACGAGCACCCCCTGGAAGGACCGGCCATGACCAAGCCCGAGTTCGTCTATGTCACGTACATCCGCACCACCCCCGAGCAGCTCTACCGGGCGCTGACCGACCCGGAGCTCATCAAGGTCCACATGGGCGGTCACGGCCCCGATTCGACCTGGGAGGCCGGCGCTCCGGTCCGCTGGAAGATGGATCCGGAGGGTGAGTTCGAGGAGGTCGGCCAGCGGGTGCTGGGGGCGGAACCCGGCAAGCGGCTCTCGTACACCTGGCACAGGCTCCAGCCCATGCACCGGGAGATGTTCGACTTCGCGTCGGACGAGGAGTGGGAGGAGGCGGTCCGGGAGCGGTCGAAGGTCACCTTCGACATCGAGCCCGCCGAGGATCCCGCGATGGGCGTCAGGCTGACCCTCACCCATGACGGCTTCGACAGCCCGGACAGCAAGATGCTGGAGGGCGTCCGCGACGGCTGGGCCATGATCCTCTCGACGCTCAAGACCCAGGTGGAGGGCGGCGGGCTCGTCTCCGAGGGGAAATCTGAGCGGGGTTAAGGGAACCGCGAACGGCGCCGGGGGGGCGCCTCGGCCTACCGTATTCTTCCCTATCGCACCCTCAGTAGGGTTGTTCAGGGTAGTGTCCGACCGCATGGAGAGTGTTGAGCGCGAGCTGTATTCGGTCGGTGAGGTCGCCGAGCTGCTGGGGTTGCATGTGCGGACCGTCCGGAGCTATGTCCGTGAGGGCCGGCTGAAGGCCGTGCGGATCGGCAAGCAGTACCGGATCAGCCGGGCGGACCTGGCGGCGCTGACCAGCCTCCCGGCGGATCCGGCGCCCCCTCGGGCCGCCGCCCCGCGCGGGCAGGTGGAGGTGTCGGGCATCGTGCAGATCGACTCGATCGGCGCGGACGCGGCGAGCCGGTTGAGCACTCTGGTCACGGCCGCCGCGCAGTCCGGGCGGGACGCACCGGAGCCGCTGCGCGTCCAGACGGTCTACGACAAGGAGCGCGCCCGCATGAAGATCGTGATCCTCGGCAACGCCACCGCCACCGCCGACCTGCTGCGTCTGGTCGACGGGGTGATGGGGCCCGGCAACGACATGTTCCTGTCCGGCGACGAGGGGGCGGCGCACCATGCCTGACCTCTTCGTGGAGCACCACGGCGTACCGGTGCTCGTCTACGACGCGGACGGTGCGCCGATCGCCACGGTGCAGGACGCGCTGGACCGCCTGGTCGGTGCCGCCTTCCAGGGTGCGGAGGTGGTCGCCGTTCCGGCGGACCGCTTCGACGACCGCTTCTTCGACCTCAGTACGGGCTTCGCCGGTGAGATCTTCCAGAAGTTCGCGAACTACCGGCTGCGCCTGGCGATCGTCGGGGACATCTCACGCCATCTGAGGGGCGGTTCGGCGCTGCCCGCCCTGATCCGGGAGGCCGATCGAGGCCGGCACGTCTGGTTCGTGGCCGACCTCGATGACCTCGCCGCCCGCCTCAGGCCGTAGGCGTCACTGGCGGATGCGCTCACGGATCCAGACACCGGCGGGCTTCAGCACCGATGTGCCGGTCCACTGGGTGCCGTCGCAGGTACCGGTCTTGAAGACCGCACCGGAACGGTGGTCGTCGGAGTAGTTCCAGTTGGTCCACGAGATCTTCTTGCGCTTCATCAGGTCGAGGTAGCGCTGCGACATCGTGAAGTCGTCCGCGCCCTCGCCCGCGTAGTTCTGCGTGCCGAACTCCGTGACGAACACAGGCAGTTTGTTCGATGCCCGGTCCAGGGTGTTCAGGTACTCGTCCCGGTGCGAGGCCGCGTAGAAGTGGAACGTGTACATGATGTTCGAGGCGTTGACCGGATTGTTGACGACCTCCTGCTCGTCCGCCCCTTCGGAGACGCCGAACGAGGACCAGGCGCGCGTGCCGACCAGGACCACCGCGTCGGGGTCCTGCGCCCGGATGACCGGGATGATCTTCTCGGCGTACGACTTGATCGTCGACCAGCTCACCCCGGAGGGCTCGTTGGCGATCTCGTAGAGCACACCCGGGTTGTCCTTGTACTTCTTCGCCATCGCCGTGAAGAAGGTCTTCGCCCGGCTGAGGTTGAAGTTGGGGTCGCCGGGGTCGAGCATGTGCCAGTCGATCACCGCGTACATGCCCCGCGCGTGGGCCGCGTCGACGAACTTCTGCGCACGGGCGGTGAAGCCCTGAGGGTCGGTCTCGTACCCGTCCTCCTGTACGTACGTGGAGACCCGCAGCACATCGGCGCGCCAGTCCGTGGCCAGGGCGTCGAGCGAGCCGTTGGTGACGCACTGGGCGTACCACTGGGTGCCGTGCGTGCTCATGCCGTTGAGCTGGACCGCCTGGCCCGAGGCGTTGCAGAGCTGGAGGCCGCAGACCTTGAGCTGGCCGTTCGCGGCGAGCGGCGTCGCGGCGGCCGGGGTGGCGGCGGCGGGGGCCGGGGAGGCTCCCGCCTGGACCGGCGACAGCAGGGCGCCGCCGAGTGCGAGGGCGGCCGAGGCGAGAAGGGCTGTCCGGGCCCGGACCCGGCGTCGGGACCCGGTCGGCTGCTCGGTGGGGAGATTGGTGCGCTGGTGCATGGTGGTGCTCCCGTCGGGGGTTGGTGGAGGGGAGGCGCCATGTCGGCAAACTGAAAGTAAAGGTCCCTTCCGATTCTCGTCAACAGTGTTGGGAAACTTTCCTAACGATTAACCGGAGTGCATCGATCCGGTCGCCCCGTATGGAGGAAAAGCGAGCCGCGCCCTAGGGTGCGAACCATGGCAGAGAGTGCGGCGCACCCCGGGCCGACGGGGCGCGGTGCGGGCCCCGTCCCCGATTCCGGCGGCCCCGACCCACGGCGCTGGCGAGCCCTCGCCGTCTGCCTGGTGGCGGGCTTCATGACGCTGCTGGACGTGTCCATCGTCAATGTCGCCCTGCCGTCGATCAGGGAAGGGCTGCACACCCCCGAGTCCGACCTCCAATGGGTGCTCTCCGGTTACGCCCTCGCCTTCGGGCTCCTGCTGATCCCCGCCGGACGCCTGGGCGACGCACGCGGGCGCCGCGCGGTGTTCCTGGCCGGGCTCGCGCTCTTCACCCTGGCGTCGGCCGCCTGCGGCGCCGCCCAGTCCAGCCTCTGGCTGGTGATCGCCCGACTGGTCCAGGGCATGGCGGGCGGTTTGATCTCCCCGCAGATCTCCGCGCTGATCCAGCAGATGTTCTCCGGCCGGGAGCGGGGCCGGGCCTTCGGCATGTTCGGCACCGTCGTCGGGATCTCCACCGCCGTCGGCCCCCTGCTCGGCGGACTGCTGATCCAGATGGCCGGGCCGGCCGACGGCTGGCGCTGGGTGTTCTACGTCAACCTCCCGCTCGGTGTCGTCTGCTTCGTGCTGGCCCGGCGGCTGCTCCCGGACACCCCGTCGGCGACCCGGGTACGGCCGCGCGACCTCGACCCGGTGGGCGTCGTGCTCCTCGGCGCGGGTGTGCTGGCCCTGCTGCTGCCGTTCGTGCAGGCCCAGCAGTGGCCCGGCAACACCAAATGGCTGTTCGTGCTCCTGGCCGCCGTGCTGCTGGCGGCGTTCATCGGCTGGGAGTCACGGTGCGCGGGCCGCTCCGTCCAACCGGTCCTGGACCTCTCGCTGTTCCGGCTGCGGTCCTACTGGCTGGGCTGCCTGATGATCCTGCTGTACTTCGCGGGATTCACCTCGATCTTCTTCATCACGACCCTCTACCTCCAGTCCGGACTGGACTACACCGCCCTTCAGGCCGGGCTCGCCATCACCCCGTTCGCGCTCGGCGCGGCGGTGGCCGCTTCGGTCGGCGGCCGGCTGGTCGGCCGCTTCGGCCGGCCCCTCATCGTCGTCGGCCTCGTGATGGTCGCGGTGGGGCTCGCGGCCACCGCGCTCGCCGTCCATCTGGTGCCGGGGCGGTCCGTGGGCTGGGCGATGGCGGCCCCGCTGCTGTTCGCCGGTCTCGGCAGCGGCCTGGTCATCGCCCCGAACCAGACGCTGACCCTGTCCGAAGTGCCGGTGGCCAACGCCGGAAGCGCCGGGGGCAGCCTCCAGACGGGCCAGCGCGTCGGCTCCGCGATCGGCATCGCCGCCGTCGGCTCGGTCTTCTTCGCCCAGGTGAGCCCCAAGGGCTGGGCCACCGCGTACGACCACGGGCTCGTCGTCTCGGTCGCGTTCGTCCTCGCCGCCCTGATCGTGGCGCTGGCCGACGTCCTGGCCGGACGACGGGACGCGCGCCGTACGGAAAAAGCCACGAACCCAGCGAGGAGTGCGGTATGAACGACGGCCACGAAACGGACGGGGACTCGAACACCTCGTACGGCCACAAGCCCTTCAAACGCTCCCGCAGCCACTTCGCCGACCGCATCACCGCCGACGGCCGCGACGGCTGGCCGGTCGAGGCGGGCCGCTACCGGCTCGTCGTCAGCCGCGCCTGCCCGTGGGCGAGCAGGGCCCTCGTCTCACGACGCCTCCTCGGCCTGGAGAGCGCCCTCTCGCTCGGCATCACCGACCCCATCCAGGACGACCGCAGCTGGCGCTTCACCCTCGACGAGGACGGCCGGGACCCGGTGCTGGGCATCCGGTATCTGAGCGAGGCGTACGACGCACGTGAGCGCGGCTACCCCGGCGGGGTCAGCGTGCCCGCCGTCGTGGACGTACCGAGCGGCGAGCTCGTCACCAACGACTACCAGCGGATCACCCTGGACCTCGCCACCGAATGGAGCGCCCTGCACCGCCCCGGCGCCCCCGACCTCTACCCGGAGCCCCTCCGCGACGAGATCGACGAGGTGATGGAAGGGATCTACCGCGACGTCAACAACGGCGTCTACCGGGCCGGTTTCGCCGACAGCCAGGACGCCTACGACGCCGCGTACACCGATGTGTTCCGCCGCCTCGACCTCGTCTCCGCGCGCCTGGCCGACCGCCGCTACCTGGTCGGCGACACGATCACGGAGGCGGACATCCGGCTGTTCACCACCCTGGTGCGCTTCGACGCCGTCTACCACGGGCACTTCAAGTGCAACCGTACGAAGATCACCGAGGACCCCGTCCTGTGGGCGTACTCCCGCGACCTCTACCAGACGCCCGGCTTCGGCGACACGGTCGACTTCGACCACATCAAGCAGCACTACTACCGGGTGCACACCGGCATCAACCCCACCGGCATCGTGCCGCTCGGCCCCGACCTGTCCGGCTGGCTGACCCCGCACCACCGGGACGAGCTGGGCGGCCGTCCGTTCGGCGACGGAACACCCCCGGGACCCGTACCGCCCGGCGAGGAAGTCCCGGCGCGCGGACGGCCCTGAGCGGAGGACGGCCGTACGGTGCGTCGAGGGCGGCCGGGAAGAGACCGTACGGTGCGTCGTGGGCGGCAGGGAGGTTGCCCGTACGGTGCGTCGCGGATGCCCCGGCGCGGAAGGCGGCCGTCCGCCGTGGCGCGGACGGTGGCCCGCGTAACGTGCGCACATGGCCGCGAAGACGAATCCGCCCGACCGCCCCCAGGTGCTCTCCACGCGCGCGCTCAACCGCGCCACCCTGGAGCGCCAACTCCTGCTGCACCGGGCGGACATGTCCGCCGAGGACGCCGTGGAGCACCTCGTCGGACTCCAGGCGCAGAACACCAGGCCGCCGTACTTCCAGCTCTTCGCCCGGCTCGAAGGCTTCGAACCCGCCGAGCTCTCCGCCCTGATGGAGTCGCGTGAGGTGGTCCGGATGGTCACCCTCCGCTCCACCATCCACACCCACACCGCCCAGGACGCCCTCACCCTGCGCCCGCTGGTCCAGGCGGCGCGCGACCGGGAGCTGAAGACCTTCCGCCGGGGCCTCGTCGGCGTGGACCTCGACCGGCTCTCGGCGATCAGCCGGAAGCTCGTCGAGGAACGGCCCCGCACCAACAAGGATCTGCGCGCGGAGCTCCTCGCCGAGTGGCCGGACGCCGACCCGCAGGCCCTCTCGGTGGCCGCCCGGTGCGGCCTGCCCCTGGTCCAGGTCACCCCGCGAGGACTCTGGGACCGGAGCGGCCAGGTCGAACTGACCACCGTCGAGCACTGGCTCGGCCGGCCCTCGCACCCCGCCCCCGCACCCGACGGCACCGTCCTGCGCTACCTCGGCGCCTTCGGACCCGCGTCCGTGAAGGACATGCAGACCTGGGCGGGGCTGACCCGGCTGCGGGAGGTCTTCGAACGGCTGCGGCCACAACTGCGCACGTTCCGCGACGAGAACGGGGTCGAACTCTTCGACCTCCCCGACGCCCCGCGCCCCGACCCCGACACCCCGGCGCCGCCGCGCTTCCTGCCCGAGTTCGACAACGTCCTGCTCGGCCACGCCGACCGCTCCCGCGTCATCCCGCCCGCGAACAAGGGGCGCAACGGGGTGGGCAACCAGTCCTACGGCACCGTCCTCGTCGACGGATTCTTCGCGGCCGTCTGGCGGGCCGACCGGACCGGGGACACCGCGAACCTCACGGTGCAGCCGCTCGGCCGGCTCGGCCGCGCCGAGCGCGACGCGGTCACCGAGGAGGCCGTACGGATGCTGTCGGTGATGTCGGAGGCGACCGCGTACGACATCCGGTTCGCCGCCTTCATCGACTTCGGGGACTGAGAGAGACCGGAACCCGGGCGGGCGGGGCGGTCAGGGCAGCAGACCCGCCCTGCGCGCCGCCACCACCGCTTCGAGCCGGGTGTGCGCCCCCAGCTTGCGCATCGCGGAACGCAGATACCCCTTCACGGTCTCCGGCCGCAGCCCCAGCCGGTCCGCCGCCGTGGCGTTCGTCGCCCCCGCCGCCACACAGGCGATGACATCCACCTCGCGCGGCGCCAGCCGCACCGTCCCGGCCGTGGGTCCCGCCGCCCCGGACGCCGAGGCGAGGCGCCCGCACACCGTGAGCAGCTCCTCCCGGAGGTCCGGGTCGACGATCTTCGGGGCGAGCGCCCGCAGTTCGCGATGCGCCTCGCGCACGTCCTCCCAGGCGCCCGGACCCGTGTGCGGATCGGTCACCTGCTCCAGGGTGGCCGCCAGAAGCTGCTGCACCTCGTCCCGTACCGCGAGCGCCTGTTCCACATCGCGGGCCGCGGCGACGGCGGCGTCGAACGTACGGTCCCCGAGGGTGATCGGATTCCGCAGCGCCCCGTACAGCAGGCCCCGCACCTTCCGGCGTACGACCACGGGCACCGCGACCACCGAGCGCAGGCCCTCCGCCGCGACGGCCGTGTCGTACTCGTGGCTGATGTGGCGCGAGGAGGCGTAGTCCGTCACCGCGCACGGCCGTGACAACGCGATCGATTTGCCGCCGAGCCCGCTGCCCGCCGAGATGACCAGACCGCGCAGCGCGGTGGTCTGCGCCCCGTTCAGCTCCACGATCCGGGCGTGGCGCGCATCGGACAGCAGCCCGCCGAAGGCCACCGGAAGCCCACTTGAGCGGCGCAGCCTCAGCAGCGCGGCTTGCATCTCGACCGCTTCGACCGGTTCGGGCATGGTGACGTCGCTCCGCCCTGTTCGTTCCACCCCCGTCCGGGGGTAGTGAGACCTGGGTCACTGTTTACATGATGTTAAGTGACCGGTCCGGTCCGCAATGAGGAGGGCACATGTCGGCAACCAGTGCGACGGAGACGTTCCGGGCCGCCCGGGACTTTCTGCTGGAGCACCGCGAGGACTACGCGAAGGCATACGAGGGTTTCCGCTGGCCCCGGTCCGAGAACTTCAACTGGGCGCTCGACTGGTTCGACGTCATCGCCGAGAACAACGACCGCACCGCCCTGCACATCGTGGAGGAGGACGGGCGGCGCACCGAGGTGTCGTTCGCCCGGATGTCCGCCCGCTCCAACCAGGCCGCGAACTGGCTCAGGGCCCAGGGCGTCCGCGAGGGCGACCGCATCCTCGTGATGCTCGGCAATCAGGTCGAGCTGTGGGAGACGGCGCTGGCCGCGATGAAGCTGCGTGCCGTCGTCATCCCGGCCACCCCGCTGCTGGGCCCCGTCGACCTGCGCGACCGCGTCGAACGCGGCCGGGTCCGCCATGTGCTCGTGCGGGGGGCGGACACCGCGAAGTTCGACGAGGTGCCCGGCGACTACACCCGGCTCGCCGTCGGCGGCGCGGACGGGAGCGGGGGCGGGAGCGCGGACGGGAGCGAGGGCGGCGGCATCGAGGGATGGCTGTCGTACGCGGGTGCCGACACCCTGCCCACGACCTTCACGCCGGACCGGGAGACCGACGCCGACGAACCGCTGATGCTCTACTTCACCTCCGGCACCACCGCCCGCCCCAAGCTGGTCGAGCACACCCATGTCTCCTACCCCGTGGGCCACTTGTCGACGATGTACTGGATCGGCCTCAAGCCCGGCGATGTGCATCTGAACATCTCCTCGCCCGGCTGGGCCAAGCACGCCTGGTCGAACCTCTTCGCCCCGTGGAGCGCCGAGGCCACCGTCTTCATCTTCAACTACACCCGCTTCGACGCGGCCCGGCTGATGGCGGAGATGGACCGCTCGGCCGTCACCAGCTTCTGCGCGCCGCCCACCGTCTGGCGGATGCTCATCCAGGCCGACCTCTCCCAGCTGAAGACGCCGCCGCGCGAGGTCGTGGCGGCGGGCGAGCCGCTCAACCCCGAGGTCATCGAGACGGTGCGCCGCGAGTGGGGCGTCACCATCCGCGACGGCTTCGGCCAGACCGAGACCGCCGTCCAGGTCGCCAACACCCCCGGCCAGCTTCTGAAGGCCGGATCCATGGGGCGGCCCAGCCCCGGCTTCAAGGTCGAACTCCTCGACCCGGTCAGCGGCGAGGCCGGTGCCACCGAGGGCGAGATCTCCCTCGACCTCTCGGCCCACCCCGTCGGTCTGATGACCGGGTACCACGGCGACCCGGACCGTACCGCCGAGGCGATGGCGGGCGGCTACTACCGCACCGGCGACATCGGCGCCCGCGACGAGGACGGCTACATCACATACATCGGCCGCGCCGACGACGTCTTCAAGGCCTCCGACTACAAGATCTCGCCGTTCGAGCTGGAGAGCGCGCTGCTGGAGCACGAAGCGGTCGCCGAGGCCGCCGTCGTGCCCGCCCCCGACCCGGTCCGGCTCGCCGTGCCGAAGGCGTACATCGTGCTGGCCGAAGGGTGGGAGCCCGGACCGGAGACGGCCAGGGTGCTGTTCGCGCACTCCAGGTCGGTCCTCGCCCCGTACAAGCGCATCCGCCGGCTGGAGTTCGCCGAACTGCCGAAGACCGTCTCGGGCAAGATCCGCCGCATCGAGCTCCGCGAGCGCACCGCCGCCGGGACCGGCACCGAGTTCGACGAGGGGGACCTGCGATGAGCGAACCGTCCTACGCGCACGGCACCGGGACCACCGCGCTGCTCGGCGACACCATCGGCCGCAACCTCGACCGGGCCGTCGAGGCGTTCGGCTCGCGCGAGGCCCTGGTCGACGTGGCGTCCGGGCGGCGCTGGACGTACGCCGAATTCGGTGCCGACGTCCAGGAACTGGCCCGCGCCCTCATGGCGTCCGGCGTGGCCAAGGGCGACCGGGTCGGGATCTGGGCGGTCAACTGCCCGGAGTGGGTGCTCGTCCAGTACGCGACGGCCCGCATCGGCGCCGTCATGGTCAACATCAACCCCGCCTACCGGGCGCACGAGCTGGAGTTCGTCCTCAACCAGTCCGGCATCTCCCTGCTGGTCGCCTCGCTCGCCCACCGCACCAGCGACTACCGCGCGCTCGTCGGCCAGGTCCGCGGCAACTGCCCCTCCCTGCGCGCCGTCCACTACATCGACGACCCGTCCTGGACCGAACTGACGGCCGCCGCGCACTCCGTCACCTCCGGCCAACTGGCCTCCCGTGAAGCCGAGTTGTCCTGCGACGACCCGATCAACATCCAGTACACCTCGGGCACCACCGGCTTCCCCAAGGGCGCCACGCTCTCCCATCACAACATCCTCAACAACGGGTACTTCGTCGGGGAGCTGGTCGCCTACACCGAGCAGGACCGGGTCTGTCTGCCGGTGCCCTTCTACCACTGCTTCGGCATGGTGATGGGCAACCTCGGCATCACCTCGCACGGCGCCTGCATCGTGATCCCCGGCCCGTCCTTCGAACCCACCGCCGTTCTCACGGCGGTCCAGCGGGAGCGCTGCACCTCGCTCTACGGCGTCCCCACGATGTTCATCGCCGAGCTCGACCTCCCCGACTTCGCCTCGTACGACCTCTCCTCGCTGCGCACCGGAATCATGGCCGGGTCCCCCTGCCCGGTCGAGGTGATGAAGCGCGTCGTCGCCGAGATGCACATGGACGAGGTGTCCATCTGCTACGGGATGACGGAGACCTCCCCGGTCTCCACCCAGACCCGCCGCGACGACGACCTGGACCGCCGCACCGGCACGGTCGGGCGGGTGCTGCCGCACATCGAGGTCAAGGTGGTCGACCCGGTGAGCGGGGTGACCCTGCCGCGGGGTGAGGCCGGCGAACTGCGCACCCGTGGCTACAGCGTGATGCTGGGCTACTGGGAACAGCCCGACCGGACGGCCGAGGTGATCGACGCGGGCCGCTGGATGCACACCGGGGACCTCGCGGTGATGCGCGAGGACGGCTATGTCCAGATCGTCGGCCGGATCAAGGACATGATCATCCGGGGCGGCGAGAATGTGTACCCGAGGGAGATCGAGGAGTTCCTCTACGGTCATCCCAAGATCGCCGACGTACAGGTGGTGGGGGTGCCGGACGAGAGGTACGGCGAGGAGATCCTGGCCTGTGTCATCCCCCGCGACCCGGCCGATCCGCCGACGCTGGAGGAGATCACCGCGTACTGCCGTGAGCAGCTCGCGCACTACAAGATCCCGCGCGCGCTCAGGATTCTGGAGTCCTTCCCGATGACGGTGAGCGGGAAGGTCCGAAAGATCGAGCTGCGCGAGACCTTCGGCCGCTGAGGGAGGTCACGGGCGGGCCGTGGCGCGGGCGGTGCCGGTGCGCGGCCGTCCCGTCCCGGTGGATCAGGCGGCCTCGATGACGTCGGGGCCCGCGGTCCGGGTCGCGGCCGCCCACTCGATCAGCAGCACCTCGTACTTCGCCGACTCCACGGACGACCAGTCCTGACCGGCTCCGGCGTCGACGAGCGCGCGAATGGCTTCGTTGGCCTGGTCGGCCTGGCTGGCCTCGTCGATGGACGGGGAAGCGGGCAGGGCCGGGCCGGAGGGTAGGGAGCGCCGTGGAGTTAAGACCATGCGCTCAGCTTACTTGCCGCCACTGACAGCGACCCCCTCGGTGCGCGCCCGGAGTTGGCGCGCCCGGAATTTCCGGGTTCGCGTCGCATGCGGACCCGCCTCAGGGTCCGCGGCGCTGCGGACCTGCCTCTCAGGGCTCGCGGCGCATGCAGACCCGTGGCCAGCGGTCCAGGCCGTGTTCCGCCTCCTCCGCCCGGATCTTGCGGAGCCCATCGGTGAGTTCGCTCTCCCTGAGGGTCCGGAAGCCGATGCGTGCGTAGTACGGGGCGTTCCACGGGACATCGGTGAAGGTGGTCAGGGTGAGCGGCGCCGGCTGCCGTTCGGCCGCCCATGCGGCGAGGTGGTCGATGAGGGCGCGGCCGATGCCGCGACGGGCGGCGGCCGGGTCGACCGAGACCTGTTCGATGTGGAAGGCGCCGTCGACGGGGTCGGCGATCAGATAGCCGGCCGGGCGGTCGTCGGCGGTCTCCAGGGGATCGGTGGCGACCCAGCAGCGCCCGGCCCGCCGGTAGCTCTCCAACAAGGTGAGGGGCGGCGGGTCGTCGTCGGCGACGGAGGCCATGCCGAGGCTGCGGAACGGTTCGCCTGCGGCGCGCTCGATGTCCTGGAGCAGGGGGAGGTCGGCGCGTCTGGCGGGGCGGATACGCATGCGCCCAGTATGGCGAGTGACGCCGGTCGCCGGTATGCGGCGACCGGTATCCGGTATCTGTTGTCCGTTGTCCGGTCCTGGCGGAACCGCTCGGGCGGGTTCAGGCGCCGGTGCTGATCAGTTCGTCCGCGGGGCTGTTCACCGGTTGCGGTGTCCCGGTGGGGTCCAGGACGAAGAGCGGAATGCCCAGGCCGTCCGCGCGCGCCCCGGCGTCCTCGGTGTAGCCGGCCATGGAAAAGAACACGCCCGCCGCCGAAGCGCTCAGGGCGTTCAGCCAGAGGCACTCCACGTCGCGTGGCGTGGCCGGCCGGGTGCCCGCGTCGACCTGGGCGACGACCCCCGCCGCCCGCAGGTCGATCCGGGACGCGGGCCGCTCCGGGGGCTGTGTGATCTCGCGGTAGCCCAGCCATGTCAGATACCGGGCGGCGGCGCTCACCGCGTCACGGCCGGTGCGGATCGCCATCGGGTGGAAGGACGGCCGCGGATGGGCGGCCGTGCGGGGCAGCGGGATGTGGGAGGGGCCGACCGCTTCGGTCCTGTCGGGGGGTGCGGCGGCATCGGTGCCGGGCGCCGGGGTGTCCGTACGCGCGGCCGTGACCGGGCGGACCGGAACGCGCAGCACCGTCCCGCACGGGCAGCACAGTTCCGGCTGCGGCCACTGGTCCAGGCGTCCGCACCCGGCGCAGCGCACCGTCACCCAGTCGTCGTCCCAGGTGCGGTGCGTGAGCGGTTCGGCCGGGGCACCGCGCAGCAGCGGCGGGGCGGTCGGGGCGCCGCACGGGCAGGGGTAGGCCGGTGCGACGTACGCGTGGCCGCGGCCACAGGCGGGACACCGTGCCGGCACGGACTCCATGGCCGTCTCCCTCCGGTACGCCCTGCGGGGCGATCGCGTTCCGTGGCCCTTCGTCACGGTCATCGTCCACCAAGAGCGAGGCCCTGGGGAGGGAATCGCCGTACTTCGTGGGGTCCGGTGGTCCCGCGCTCCCTTGACGGCTGACGCACCGCGTTTTAGATTGCTTCCGTATAGCAGAACTAAACTTCCGTAATACGGAATTGGCGCTCTCAGGTGGCGCGACAGAGCCCGACTCCACCCAGCCCGAGCAGGAGCACTCAATGCCTCGTATGACCGCTGCCCGAGCGGCAGTTGAGATCCTCAAGCGCGAAGGCGTCAGCAACGCGTTCGGTGTGCCGGGTGCGGCGATCAACCCGTTCTACGCGGCACTCAAGGCGTCCGGCGGCATCCACCACACCCTGGCCCGTCACGTCGAGGGCGCCTCCCACATGGCGGAGGGGTACACCCGCGCCGAGGCGGGGAACATCGGCGTCTGCATCGGTACGTCGGGCCCGGCGGGCACCGACATGATCACCGGTCTGTACTCCGCCATCGCCGACTCCATCCCGATCCTCTGCATCACCGGCCAGGCCCCGACCGCGGTCCTGCACAAGGAGGACTTCCAGGCCGTCGACATCGCGTCGATCGCCAAGCCGGTCACCAAGGCCGCCACCACGGTGCTGGAGGCCGCGCAGGTACCCGGCGTCTTCCAGCAGGCCTTCCACCTGATGCGCACGGGCCGTCCCGGTCCGGTCCTCATCGACCTGCCGATCGATGTGCAGCTCACCGAGATCGAGTTCGACCCCGAGCTGTACGAGCCGCTGCCGGTGCACAAGCCCGCCGCGACCCGCAGGCAGATCGAGCGGGCCATCGAGATGCTGAACGCCTCCGAGCGTCCGCTGCTCGTCGCGGGCGGCGGCATCATCAACGCCGACGCCTCCGCGCTCCTGGTGGAGTTCGCCGAGCTGACCGGCGTCCCGGTCGTCCCGACCCTGATGGGCTGGGGCATCCTCCCCGACGACCACGAGCTGAACGCCGGCATGGTCGGCCTCCAGACCTCGCACCGCTACGGCAACGCGAACTTCCTGGAGTCCGACTTCGTCCTCGGCATCGGCAACCGCTGGGCGAACCGTCACACCGGCAAGCTGGACGTCTACACGCGGGGCCGTACGTTCGTCCACGTCGATATCGAGCCCACCCAGCTCGGCAAGATCTTCGCCCCCGACCTCGGCATCGCCTCCGACGCCAGGGCCGCGCTGGAACTCTTCGTCGAGGTGGCACGCGAGCTGAAGGCCGCGGGCACGCTCAAGGACCGTTCGGCCTGGGCCGCCTCCACGCAGGAGCGCAGGGCCACGCTGCAGCGCCGGACCCACTTCGACAACGTGCCGCTCAAGCCGCAGCGCGTGTACGAGGAGATGAACCGGGCCTTCGGCCCCGAGACCCGCTACGTCACCACCATCGGGCTCTCCCAGATCGCCGGCGCCCAGATGCTGCACGTCTTCAAGCCGCGCCACTGGATCAACTGCGGTCAGGCCGGTCCGCTCGGCTGGACCATCCCGGCCGCGCTGGGCGTCGCCACCGCGGACCCGGACGGCACCGTGGTCGCGCTCTCGGGCGACTACGACTTCCAGTTCATGCTGGAGGAGCTGGCCGTCGGCGCGCAGCACCGCATCCCGTACGTCCACGTCCTGGTGAACAACTCCTACCTGGGCCTCATCCGCCAGGCCCAGCGCAACTTCGACATCGACTTCCAGGTCAACCTGGAGTTCGAGAACCTCAACTCGCCCGAGCTCGGTGTCTACGGCGTCGACCACGTCAAGGTCGTCGAGGGCCTCGGCTGCAAGGCGATCCGGGTCACCGAGCCGGACCAGCTGCTGCCCGCCTTCGAGGAGGCGAAGAAGCTGGCCGCGGAGTTCCGGGTGCCGGTGGTCGTCGAGGCGATCCTGGAGCGGGTCACGAACATCGCGATGAGCGGTACGGACATCGCGTCGGTCAACGAGTTCGAGGACATCGCGACGGAGCCGGGCCACGCACCCACCGCGATCCGCCCCCTGGCGGTGTCCTGACCACGCCGGAACCAGAAGGGCCCCTCCTCCCGAAGCCCGGGGGAGGGGCCCTCCCCATGCCCGGACCCGACCCATGCTCGTCCAGCCGCTTGAGGACGCAGAGCCCATTCCAGCCGGTCCGGCGGTCGGACCAAGCGCCCATTCCAGCCAGTCCGGCGATCGGACCAGGCGCCCATTCCAGCCCGTCCGGTCCACTGCTTGAGGACGCAGGGCCCACCCCAGCCCGTCCGGCGCTTGAACCGGTAGCCGCAGGGCCCGGAGCACCCTCCCAACCCCGTCCGGCGATCGGGCCAAGCGCCCATTCCAGCCCGTCCGGTCCACCGCTTGAGGACGCAGAGCCCATTCCAGCCCGTCCGGCGCTTGAGGACGGAACCGGTAACCACGGCACGGAGCCACCCCGCCCAGCCCCGTCCGGCGATCGGGCCAGGCCCCTACCCCAACCCCGTCCGGCGATCGGGCCAGGCCCCCAACCCAGCCCGTCCGGCGCTTGAGGACACAAAGAAAGGGCACGGAGCACGGGACGTACCCGTACTCCGTGCCCTCGACAGCACAGGCCCCGACAGGGACCGCGGCGCCGGCGATCGGCCCGGAACCCCGCCTCCTTCAGGTCAGAAGGCGGACCCCGCGCCCGTCACCACCGCACTGGCATCGCTCGGCGACCGCGGCCTCGTCCTGCCCGCGCCGTGCGGACCCCTCATCCGGGTGCGCGGCGCGGGCAGGGTTCATGGGGGGAGAGGCTCAGTCCTCGCGCAGGGCGCGGACGGCCTCCTCCACGCGCTTGCCGTAATCGGCGTCGGCGGCGCGGAAGTGGGCGAGGTTCTTCTCGATCACATCGTCACGGGTGACCTGCGAGAGACCCCCGGCGATGTTGGCGACCAGCCTGCCCTTCTCGTCCTCGGACATCAGCCGGAACAGCTCGCCCGCCTGGAAGAAGTCGTCGTCCTTGGTGTGGGCGGGCGCCTCATGGGTGCCGGTCCAGCCCTGGACGGCGAGCGGTGCGGCGAGCGCCGCGCCGGTCTGCGCCGGACCGTCGTACGAGTTGGGCTCGTAGTTCTTGTCGTGGCGCGAGCCGTTGCGGGTGGCCATCAGACCGTCGCGGCCGTAGTTGTCCGCGGTGGCCGTCCGGGGCGCGTTGACCGGGAGGTGGGTGTGGTTGACGCCCAGCCGGTAGCGGTGCGCGTCCGCGTAGGCGAACAGCCGGCCCTGGAGCATCTTGTCCGGGGAGGGGCCGATGCCGGGCACGAAGTTGTTCGGGGAGAACGCGGCCTGCTCGACCTCGGCGAAGACGTTGTCCGGGTTGCGGTCCAGGACGAGCCGGCCGACCCGCTGGAGCGGGTAGTCGCTGTGCGGCCACACCTTGGTGAGGTCGAACGGGTTGAAGCGGTAGTCCGCGGCTTCGGCGGCCGGCATGACCTGCACATGCAGCGTCCAGGACGGGTTGACGCCGCGCTCGATGGCCTGGAGCAGGTCCGTCTGGTGCGAGTTGGCGTCCTTGCCGACGAGTTCCGCGGCCTGGTCGGCGGCGAGGGAGCGCACGCCCTGGTTGGTCTTGAAGTGGTACTTGACGAAGAAGGCTTCGCCCTGGGCGTTCGTCCACTGGTAGGTGTGCGAGCCGTAGCCGTTCATATGACGGTACGAGGCGGGGATGCCGCGGTCGCCCATCAGCCAGGTGACCTGGTGCGTCGCCTCGGGGGCGTGCGCCCAGAAGTCCCAGACGTTGTCCGGTTCCTGCTTGCCCGTGAACGGGTCGCGCTTCTGCGAGTGGATGAAGTCGGGGAACTTGATCGGGTCCTTGATGAAGAACACCGGGGTGTTGTTGCCGACAAGGTCGTAATTACCCTCGCCCGTATAGAACTTGAGGGCGAAGCCGCGCGGGTCGCGGACGGCGTCGGCGCCGCCCAGCGAGTCGGCCACAGTGGAGAAACGTATGAACGTCTCGGTGCGGCGGCCCACTTCGGAGAGGAAGTCGGCGCGGGTGAAGCCGGTGACGTCGTCGGTCACCTCGAAGTAGCCGTAGGCGCCGGAGCCGCGGGCGTGCACCACGCGCTCCGGGATGCGCTCACGGTTGAAGCGGGCGAGTTTCTCCAGGAGGTGCTGGTCCTGGAGGAGGATCGGTCCACCGACGCCGGCGGTGGCGGAGTTCTGGTTGTCGGCGACCGGGGCGCCTGACTCGGTCGTGAGCACACGCTTAGCCATATGTCGGGATGACCTTCCGTACGGAGCTGCTGACGGCTTGAGGAGCGTAGATTCGGCATGAACGACGCGTCAACAGTTTGTTGAAAGTGAAGTGTGAGGTTCCGGGTCGCGGCGGCGCCTGGGCGCGACAGGACAGGTGTCAGCGCCACCGCGACCCGGAGTTCATGGGGCCCCGTGGCGGGGCCGGGTGTCAGACCTGCGAGCCGGAGAGGCGCTCGACGGAGCGCAGCAGGGCCGAGTGGTCCAGGCCGCCGTCGCCCTGCGCGCGCAGGGAGGCGACCAGTTGGGCGACGACGGCGCCGACGGGCAGCGCGGCACCGACATTGCGGGCGGCGTCCGTGACGATGCCCATGTCCTTGTGGTGCAGATCGATCCGGAAGCCCGGTGCGAAGTCGCGCTTGAGGAAGTTGTCCTTCTTGCGGGTCAGTACGGTCGATCCGGCCAGTCCGCCGTTGAGGACGTCGAGCGCGGCGGCGAGGTCGACGCCGGACTTCTCCAGGAAGACCACGGCCTCGGCGCACGCCTGGATGTTGACCGCGACGATCAGCTGGTTGGCTGCCTTCACGGTCTGGCCGGACCCGTGCGGGCCGCAGAGCACGATCGTCCTGCCCAGCGCTTCGAGCAGGGGCCGGGCCGTGTCGAAGTCGGCCTTCTCGCCGCCGACCATGATCGACAGAACGGCCTCGACGGCGCCCGCCTCGCCGCCGGACACCGGGGCGTCCAGTACGCGAACTCCCTTGTCCAGGGCGTTCTTCGCGAGGTCCACGGAGGTCTGCGGGGTGATCGAGGACATGTCGATCAGCAGCGCGCCACGCTTCGCGTTCTCCAGGATGCCCTCGGGGCCGTACGCGATGGCCTCGACCTGCGGGGAGGCGGGCACCATCGTGATGACGACATCGGCGTCCGCGACCGCGTCGGCGATCGAGGAGGCGCCCTTGCCGCCGGCCGCGACCAGGCGGTCGATCTTGTCCTGCTCCAGGGTGTACCCGGTGACGTCGTAGCCGGCCTTGACCAGGTTCTCGGACATGGGAGAGCCCATGATGCCGAGCCCGATCCACGCAACCTTGGGGAGGTTGTTGCTCATGAGGGTGCCTTCCTGAAAAACGGGTGTACGTGAGGGAGTTCGACCGCCCCTACCGGGGGAGCCACCCGAAGGACTTGGCGCTGGGACGGTCGCCCGGCTTGTACTCCAGGCCGACCTGTCCCGCGTAGCCGGCCTCGGTCAGCTCGTCGAGGAGCCGCTCTAGCGGGAGCGAGCCGGTGCCCGGCGCGCCGCGACCGGGGTTGTCGGCGATCTGGACGTGGCCGGTCTTCCCGGCGTACGTCTTGATCACCTGGCTCAGGTCCTCGCCGTTCATCGACAGGTGGTAGAGGTCCAGCAGGAACTTCGCGTTCCCGAGGCCCGTCGCCGCGTTGACCCTGTCGACGATCTCGATCCCGGCCGGTGCGCTCACCAGCGGATAGCGCGGCGACTCCGGCTTGTTCAGGGTCTCGATCAGCAGGACCGCCCCGATCCGGTCGGCCGCGCGGGCGGCCAGTACCAGGTTCTCCAGGGCGAGTTCGTCCTGGACGGCGGGGTCCACGCCGTCGACACGGTTGCCGTACAGCGCGTTGAGCGCGGTGCAGCCGACCGAGGCGGCGAACGCCGCCGCCACCTCGATATTGGCGCGGAAGCGGTCCGACTCGGCGCCGGGCACGGAGAGCGCGCCGCGGTCGGGGCCGGGCAGCTGTCCGGCGTAGAGGTTCAGCCCCACCAGCTGGGTGCCGGCATCGTCGAGCGCCTTCTTGAGGGCGTCGAGTTCCGCCTGCGGCGGGGTGGGGGTCTCGATCCAGGGCCACCACAGCTCGACCGCCGTGAAGCCTGCCGCGGCGGCTGCCGCGGGGCGCTCCAGGAGCGGGAGTTCCGTGAAGAGGATCGAAAGGTTCACATCGAAGCGCTGGTCCGGGTATCCCATGAGGGGTTCGGCGCTCCTTCCGTATTGCGGAAGTTAGTTTCTGCTTAACGGAAGATTGCCCGGCGGGTGTCGAGGCTGTCAAGGGGGTGCCCGAAATTCGCGGCCGACGGCGCGCCCGGCCGGTGCCGGGGCCCCTTGCCGTCGGCGTCGGGGCGGGCCAGGGTGGCTGACGCATCCGAAGCAGCGCCCCTCGCCGTCGACCTGGGCAACGACACCGTGCACACGTACCGCCTGGACACGACCGCCGGAACGCTCACCGAGGTCTCCCCCGCGGCGCTGAAACCGGGGGCCGGGCCGCGCCACCGTCGAGCAGGGCGGGGCGGCGCTCCGGCTGCTGGACACCGTGCCCGTCGGCGGCGACTTCCCCCGTCGGACCGCCTTCTCCCCGGACGGCGCCCTGCTCTTCGCCGCCGATCAGCGCTCGTCCACCGTCACCGTCTTCCGGGTGGACCGGGCCGACGGTGCTCTGAGCGGCGCGGGCCGGCCGGTGGCGGCCCCGGTCGCGGTCTGCGTGCTGCCGCTCTGACGTCGCCGGTGACCGCCCGCCCCGGCCGGTCACCAGCGGGTTATGGTCATGGCCGAGCCGCGCAGGAGTACGTCCGCGGCGAGCACACGCGAGGACATCAGGGAGGCACAGTGCGCTTGAGGGTGGAGTTCACCACCGAGCCCTTCGATCTCGACGAGGCGCCCGCTCACGCGGTGGTGGCCCGCGAGGTCATCCAGACCGCCGAACTCGACGCCGTGGACGTCGGCCCGTTCGGGAACACGGCCGAAGGGGGAGCGGACCAGGTGCTCACCGCGGTGGACTCCCTGCTGCGCAAGGCCCTGGCCTCGGGCGCCACCCGGGTCTCGCTCCAGGTCAATGTGATCGGGGAGGGCGCACAGTGACCACCTCGGCGGATCACCCCCCTCTGGACCCGGTGGATCACCCCCTGATCGCCGCGGTGAAGCCGCTCGTCGACGCCATGGGCGCCGAGCTGCTGGGGCCCGAGCAGGCGCAGGCCGACGATGTGGTGCTGGCCTGGGAGGGGCAGGACGTCATCGCGGTCCGTCTGCCCCAGCTCTCCGACTCGCTCGACCACATCCTCGCCGCGATGGAGCGACGGCACGGGATGCCGCTCGCCGACCTGGACCGTCGGGCGAAGCAGTCCGTCGTACGGACTCTGGAGGCACGTGGTGCCTTCACCGTGCGCCATGGGGTGGAGACCGTGGCGGGTGCCCTGGGGGTCAGCCGCTTCACGGTCTACAACTACCTGAACAGGGAAAATGCCGCCAAGGGTGAGTAGTTGAGCGAACGCCGAGGAAAGCCGCCGTCCGGATGCCGGGACGGCGGCTTTCTTCGTTCGCGATATTTCAACAAAGTGTTGACGTGATGTTGTCGAGGGCGTTAGCTATCCGCAGCCCGTACGACGCACAGCGAAAAACAGCCACGGAGGCTCCCGTGACTTCGAGCTCCACACCGGGCCTGGCCCGGTTCAACACCCTGGCGGACAGCGAGGCCACCGCCGCGCTGCACGAGGTGTGCGCCGGCGCCGCCTGGGGGAGGGCCATCCTCTCCCGGCGCCCGTACGCCACAGCCGACGCCCTCTTCGCCGCGAGCGACGCCGCCATGGCCGAGCTCACCGCCGCGGATCTGGCCGAGGCGATGGCCGGTCATCCGCCGATCGGCCGCCCGAAGCCCGGGGACCCGACCTCCTCCCGTGAACAGCGGGGGATGGCCGGCGCCTCCGAGGAGCTCAAGACCGAGATGCTCGAACTGAACCTGGCCTATCAGGAGCGCTTCGGACATGTCTTCCTGATCTGCGCCACCGGTGCCACCGGTGAACAGATGCGCGACGCCGTCAGGACCCGGATCGGGAACCCGCCCGAGCGGGAGCGTGAGAACGTGCGCACCGAACTGGGCAAGATCAACCGCATCCGGCTGGCCCGTCTCGTACAGGACTCTTGAGAACAAGGAGAGTGACGGTCTTGAGTACCGACACCACCGCATCGGTGTCCACGCACATCCTGGACACCAGCATCGGCCGTCCGGCCGCGTCCGTCGCCGTATCCCTCGCCGCCCGCAGTGGCGCCGGCGCGGAGTACGTGACGCTCGGCGCGTCCGCCACCGATGCCGACGGGCGCTGCAAGGACCTGCCGGCACTGCCGGAGGGCACCACCCACGTACGTCTCGTATGCGACACCGGGACGTACTTTTCCAAGAAGCAAGCCGAGGCGCAGCAGGACGCCCCCCGCGTAAGGGACAGCGGTGCGTTCTTCCCGGAGGTGGCGATCGCGTTCGCCGTCGTGCCGGGCGAGCACTATCACGTACCGCTGCTGCTCAACCCGTTCGGCTACTCCGTTTACCGAGGGAGCTAGCAGACATGCCCACGATTCTCGGCCAGAACCAGTACGGCAAAGCAGAGAACCGCGTCGTCAGGATCACGCGGGACGGCGACACCCACCACATCAAGGACCTGAACGTCTCGGTCGCCCTTTCCGGCGACATGGACGATGTGCACTACTCCGGCTCCAACGCCCATGTCCTGCCGACCGACACCACCAAGAACACGGTGTACGCGTTCGCCAAGGAGCACGGCATAGAGTCCGCCGAACAGTTCGGCATCCACCTCGCCCGGCACTTCGTGACCTCGCAGGGCCCGATCAAGGTCGCGCGGATCAGGATCGAGGAGTACGCCTGGGAGCGCATCGCGACCTCCGACGGCAACTCCCGGTTCATCGGCGCCGACGAGGTCAAGCACTCCTTCGTCCGCAAGGGCCAGGAGACCCGCACCACCCAGATCACCTACGACGGCGAGAACTGGGAGATCATCTCCGGTCTCAAGGACCTCACGGTGATGAACTCGACCAACTCCGAGTTCTGGGGCTACGTCAAGGACCAGTACACGACGCTCAAGGAGGCGTACGACCGCATCCTCGCGACCGAGGTGTCCGCCAAGTGGCGGTACAACTGGACCAGCGACGAGCAGCGGATGCCGAACTGGGAGAAGTCCTACGAGCAGGCGCGCAAGCACATGCTCCAGGCATTCGCCGAGACGTACTCCCTCTCCCTCCAGCAGACCCTGTACCAGATGGGTTCGCGCATCATCAACAGCCGCAGCGAGATCGACGAGATCCGCTTCTCGCTGCCCAACAAACACCACTTCCTGGTGGACCTTGAGCCGTTCGGCCTCAAGAACGACCATGAGGTCTACTTCGCGGCGGACCGGCCGTACGGCCTGATCGAGGCCACCGTGCTCCGGGACGGCACAGCGCCGAAGATCCCGGTCGACATGACCAACCTCTGACGCGGAACTGAGCCCGCCGCCGCCCGCCCACGGCCGGGCGGGGGCGGGACGTCCCGGAGGGAACACCCATGGCACAGCCTGCAACGGGGCCGGCAGAAGGCCCATGTTCCGCCCCACCGACCGCTGCCGGTAAGGCAGTTCACCCGGTGGACGAGAAGCTTCCCCCCTCGCGGCTCGTCCCCGCCGCACTTCAGCACATCGCCGCCATGTACGCGGGCGTCGTCACCCCTCCACTGATCATCGGCCAGGCCGTCGGCCTGGACCCGGCCGGCATGACCCGGCTGATCGCGGCGAGTCTGCTCATCGCCGGACTCGCCACCATCCTGCAGACCCTCGGTATCGGAGCCTTCGCCGGAAACCGGCTGCCGTTCGTCAACGCCGCCTCCTCCGCCGGGATCGCGCCGATGCTCGCCATCGCCGAGACCAGCGCCCCCGGGCACCAACTTCCCGCGATCTACGGGGCGGTGCTCGTCGCCGGAGTCTTCTGCCTGGCCGTCGGGCCGTTCTTCGGAAGACTGCTGCGGTTCTTCCCGCCGCTCGTCACCGGCGTCGTCATCACCCTCATCGGCGTCACCCTGATGCCGGTACCCGTCGCCTGGGCGCAGGGCGGCGACAAGAGCGCCGCCGACTTCGGGGCCATGAAGTATCTGGCCCTCGCCGCCTTCACTCTGACCGTCATCCTGCTCATCCAGCGCTTCGGGCGCGGCTTCATCAAGCAAGTCGCCCTGCTCATGGGCATGTTGGTCGGAACTCTGGCGGCGATCCCGTTCGGACTCGCCGATTTCTCCGCGCTGAAGTCCGCACCGCTCGCCGCCCTCCCCACCCCCTTCGTCTTCGGTGCCCCCGAGTTCCGGCCCGCCGCGATCCTGTCCCTGTGCATCGTCATGCTGGTCCTGATGACGGAGTCCTCCGCCGGCATGCTGGCCCTCGGCGAGATCTGCGACCGGCGCACCGACGGCCGCACCCTCACCCGCGGACTGCGCACCGACGGCATCGCCACCCTCCTCGGCCCCGTCTTCGGAGCCTTCCCGACCAGCGCCTTCGCACAGAACGTCGGCGTCGTCTCGCTGACCGGGGTGCGCAGCCGCTACGTCGTGGCGACCGCGGGCGGTGCCCTGCTCGTCCTGGGCGCCTTCCCCGTCCTCGGCGCGGTCGTCTCGCTCGTCCCGATGCCCGTACTCGGCGGCGCCGGCATCGTCCTGTTCGGCTCGATCGCGGTGAGCGGCATCCGTACGCTCTCCGAAGCCGGCCTCGACGACAGCTCCAACATCATCCTGGTCGCGGTGGCGCTCGGCGCGGGCATCATCCCGCTCGCCGCGCCCGCCTTCTACGCGGGATTCCCCTCCTGGGCGCAGACCGTGCTCGGCTCCGGAATCAGTGCCGGAGCGCTGGTCGCGGTCCTGCTCAACCTGTTCTTCCACCATCTCGGCACCCACAGCCGCAGCGCTGTGGCACTCAAATCCTCCTAGGGTCCTGCCGTGCCCGCATCGCCGATGAGAGAAGAAGGAAGCATCATGGCAGCTTCGGCAGACCCTCAGCGCATCGTCATCGAGAACTGTTCGATCGCGACCGTCGACACCCACGACACCGAGTACGCCTCGGGGTACATCGTCGTGGCGGGCAACCGCATCGAGTCCATCGGCGCGGGCAGGGCACCGGAGGGTCTCGCCGATGTCATACGCCGCGTCGACGGCACCGGGCATCTCGTGACGCCCGGACTGGTCAACACCCATCACCACTTCTACCAGTGGATCACCCGCGGCCTGGCGACCGACCACAACCTCTTCGACTGGCTCGTCGCGCTGTACCCGACCTGGGCGCGCATCGACGAGCCGATGGCCCGCGCCGCCGCACAGGGGTCCCTCGCGATGATGGCCAGGGGCGGTGTCACCACCGCGATGGACCACCACTACGTCTACCCCGAGGGCTCCGGCGACCTCTCCGGCGCCATCATCGGCGCCGCCCGCGACATGGGCGTACGCTTCACCCTCGCCCGCGGCTCCATGGACCGCAGCGAGAAGGACGGCGGGCTGCCGCCGGACTTCGCGGTCGAGACCCTGGAGGGCGCGCTCACCGCCACCGAGGCGACCATCGACGCGCACCACGACGCCTCGTTCGGCTCGATGACCCAGATCGCCGTCGCGCCCTGCTCACCGTTCTCCGTGTCGACCGAACTGATGCGGCAGGGAGCCGAGTTGGCCCGCCGTCGCGGTGTACGGCTGCACACCCACGGTTCGGAGACCGTCGAGGAGGAGCAGTTCTGCAAGGAACTGTTCGGGATGGGCCCGACCGACTACTTCGAATCGACCGGCTGGCTCGGCGACGATGTGTGGATGGCGCACTGCGTCCACATGAACGACTCCGACATCGCCGCCTTCGCCCGCACGGGAACGGGCGTCGCCCACTGCCCGTCCTCCAACGCCCGCCTCGCCGCGGGCATCGCCCGGGTCCCCGACATGCTCGCCGCGGGCGTCCCGGTCGGCCTCGGCGTCGACGGCACCGCCTCCAACGAGTCCGGCGAACTCCACACCGAGCTGCGCAACGCCCTGCTCATCAACCGCCTCGGCGCCCACCGCGAGAAGGCCCTGAACGCCCGTCAGGCACTGCGCCTGGGTACGTACGGTGGCGCCCAGGTCCTGGGCAGGGCCGGTCAGATCGGCTCGCTGGAGGTCGGCAAGCTGGCCGACCTGGTGCTCTGGAAGCTGGACACCCTGGCCCACGCCTCCATCGCCGACCCGGTGACCGCACTCGTCTTCGGCGCCGCGGCTCCCGTAACCCTCTCCCTCGTCGACGGCAAGCCGGTCGTCGAGGGCAACCACCTGATCACGGTGGACGAGGACGCGATCGCCCGCGCCACCCGCGACGAGGCCAGGCGCCTCGCGCGGATCGCCGCCGGAGCCTGACGCTCCGCGAAATCCCCCGACCGGCCGGCCGAGGGGGACGGCCCTCGGCCGGCCGCCGTGGACCCGAGCGGGGTCCACGGCAGCCGGTCCGCGGGGCGCACACCCCATGTGCGCGCCCCGCGGACCGGTGATGAACGCTGCCCGCACGACCTCAAGACACCCCCGCCGGTACCCCCCCTGAGCGCCCGCACCTTGGGCAACGCCCGCACCGGGCGTGAGGCCCGCACACCACCTGTGCGGGCCGCACCCTCCTGTGCGGAGCCGCACCACCTGTGCGGAGCCGCACCGCCTGTGAGAGCCGCACCGCCGCACCACGTCGCCCCACCTCCCTGACACCCACGTCCCCGACGACGTGTACCCGACTGGAGGAACTGCTGTGGCCGCCAAGCCCAGGTTTCGCAAGGACGCAGTCGCTGGATCCGACCGGAAGCACCCGGTCGACGAAACACTCCCACCCCTGAAGATGTTCACCAGCGGCCTCCAGCACGTGGCCGCGATGTACGCCGGAGTGGTGGCCCCGCCCATGATCGTGGGGCCCGCCGTGGGTCTCACCGCCAAGGAGACCGCCTTCCTGATGGGGGCGAGCCTGTTCACCGCCGGCATAGCCACCCTCCTGCAGACCCTCGGCTTCTGGCGCATCGGCGCCCGGCTGCCGTTCGTCAACGGCGTCTCCTTCGCCGGGGTGACCCCGATGGTGGCGATAGGCAAGGACCGGGGCCACGACGGGATCGCCGTGATCTTCGGCGCGATCATCGTCGCGAGCGTGCTCGGCTTCGTACTCGCCCCGTACTTCGGCAAGTTGGTCAGGTTCTTCCCGCCCGTCGTCACCGGCACCGTCATCACCCTGATCGGTGTCTCGCTGCTGCCGGTCGCCTTCAACTGGTCCCAGGGCGGCAACGCCACGGCCGACGACTACGGTTCGATGACCAACATCACCATGGCCGCGGGCACGCTCCTGATCGTGCTGGCGCTGCGCAAACTGCTGCGCGGGTTCCTCCAGCAGATCGCGATCCTGCTCGGCCTGGTCATCGGGACCCTGATCGCCATCCCTGTCGGCATCACCGACTTCGGCGCCATCAAGGACGCCGAACTGGTGGGATTCCCCACGCCGTTCCACTTCGGCGCCCCGCAGTTCGAGATCGCGGCGATCATCTCGATGTGCATCGTCATGCTGGTCTGCATGACCGAGTCCACCGCGGACATGCTGGCCCTCGGGAAGATCGTCGGCCGGCCGGCGGACGAGCGGACCATCGAGGGCGGTCTGCGCGCCGACACCCTGGGCAGCGCCATCAGCCCACTGTTCAACGGTTTCATGTGCAGTGCCTTCGCCCAGAACATCGGCCTGGTCGCGATGACCAAGGTCCGCAGCCGGTTCGTCGTCGCGGCGGGCGGCGGCATTCTCATCCTGCTCGGCCTGGTGCCGGTGGCCGCGTCCGTCATCGCGCTGGTTCCGCTGCCGGTGCTCGGCGGCGCCGGCATCGTGCTGTTCGGCTCGGTCGCGGCGAGCGGCATCCAGACGCTGGCCACCGCCGCGCTGGAGAAGGGCGAGAACGCGCTGATCGTGGCCGCCGCCGTGGGCATAGGCCTGATACCGATCGCCGCGCCGCAGTTCTACCACGCCTTCCCCCAGGATCTGCTGGTCGTCCTGGACTCGGGCATCTCCACCGGTTGTGTCGTGGCGATCCTGCTCAACCTGGCCTTCAACCACTTGGGCCGCAAGCCCGAGGGGATGGAGGAGGAGACCCGGAGCGGTGAGCACGTGGTTCCGGCGGCGGCCGGGGCGGGCGTCCACTGAGCGACCGTTGGAGCACTGCGGCGCGCAGGGCGGCCCTCGCGGGGGTCGCCCTGCGCGCCACAGGTGTTGACGGGGTCGGCGGAGGTCCGGTCCCGTCAGGTCCGGCGCGGGTCCGGTCCGGTCCCGTCAGGGGCGGTTGCCGGTCAGCCGATGTGGAAGCTGTCCCCGTACACCTTCCAGTCGAGCGGCGGGTCGAGGTTGAGGTTGCCCTTCTTCAGGAACACGCGCTGGGCGGTGTCGACCCGGCTGGTGTCCGAGTGGGCCTCCTCCTGCTGCATCGCCCAGACCCGGGCGTCGAGGAAGGCGTTGAGGTACGTCGTCTCGTTGCCGCCCTGCGACGGCGGCTTGGCCTTCGCGAGGGCCCGCTTGCGGATGGAACTGAAGCTGGTGCTGTCGGAGCCGTCGCCGTGCATCACGATGGCGTCGTAGTACGCGAACTGGCCCAGCGTGCCGATGCCGTCGGTCTTGCCCTGCTTGACCGCCGGGTTGAAGTACACCCGGTCGCGCTCGTCGTTCTGCGCCTGCTTGAACGCCGAGTCGGACGCCGCCTTCACCCAGTCCTTGGTGAAGTTCGGGTCGAGACCGTTGTGCGAGGGGGTGCCGTCCACCTTGCGCAGGGCGGGCAGGTACTTCGCCAGGACGTTGCCGGGCTTGCGCTCGGTGTACAGCTCGACCAGATCGAGCATGTCGCCGGTGCCGGAACAGAAGCCGATGATGCCCGCCGTGTAGCCGCGGTCGTCGTCGATGTCCTCGATGTACTTGTACTGCGACTTCCAGTCCAGCGAGGAGTTCTCGGCGCTGGAGACCAACTGCATGGCGATCTCCTTCTTCGCCGGGTCGTCGAGCCCGCTCGCGGCGGCCTTCAGCGGCTGCGCGGCCTGCGCGGGCCGGTCGGCCGAAGGCTGCGCGGGGGCGTCGCCCGCGTGGGCGGCGACGGGGATGGCGGTGAGAGCCAGCCCGAGCGCCACGGCGGCGATGCCGACGGGGCGGGTGAGCCGAGTGGTGCGACGTACGGTGCCGAGATGGGGGTTGTGCACCTGTCCTCCAGGGGAGTTCGCCGTTCCGGAGTTCTGTTAGGAAGCTTTACTATCAGGGTGATAGGTGTGGCGTACACCCCTTCAACGCAAGTGAGTTGAGAGCCGTGCGGCTTCACGGGCAGGCGTACGCCGGGCCCTTGGGGGTCCGGACGCGGAAAGGCCCCGCTCCGCGCGGGGAACGCGCGGTGCGGGGCCGGTGGCAGACCGCGCTCAGCAGTTGAGATAGGCCACGTGGATCCAGACCCCGGTCGGCCCGCCCCACAAGTCACCCATGACCCAGCTGCCCTCCTGGCCCCGGGCGTCGAGGTTCTGGCCCCGGTTCACCGTGCCGAGCACCGCGTAGCCGGTCCCCGGACCGCCGCGGAAGTTCACCCCGTTGTCGTTGACCGTGCAGACCTGCGACGGCGCCTGGACGGACGGTGCGGTCCGGACGGCGGCGGGGGCGGTCCCGGCCTGGGCGGAGGGGCCCGCGGCCAGGCCGAGGCCCGCACCCAGGACCATTGCGGTCAGCAACATCTTCTTCAGCATCCTGTACATCCTGACGCTCCGGGGCACGCCCGTGTGCGCGCCTTTGGCCCCCTCGACGGGACGACCCGCCCCGGGGTCACGGGTGGGCGCGTCACCCACGCGGTCGGAAGAACACACAGCTCATCCGGTGTCACAACCGGCGCACGCCGAACGCCGGCAGCTACTCCACGCGCCCGGCGGCCATGGTTCAGCCGCCGTCGACGCGGTAGCTGTCGCCGTACACCTTCCACCGCAACGGTGTCTCCAGCCCAAGTTTGCCTTCGCGTACGAACACCCGCTGGGCGGTCTCCACCCGGCTGGTGTCGCTGTGGGCGGCCTCCTGGCGCATGGCGGCCACCCGCGCGTCGAGGAAGGCGTCCAGATACGCCTTCTCGTCGCCGCCCTTCGAGGGCGGCCGGGCCGTCGAGAGCGCCTTTCGGCGGATCGTGGTGAAGCCGTCCTCGCCGTCGGTGTCACCGGCGCCGTGCATCACATAGGCGTCGTAGTAGATGAACTGCCCGAGCGCGCCGAGCCCGTCGCCCCGCGCCCGCTCCACCGCCGGGTCGAAGTACGCGCGGTCGCGCTCCCCGTCCTGCGCCGAACGGAACTGCGGGTCGTCCGCCGCCTTCGCCCAGGCATCGGTGAACGGCCGCCCGAGCCCCGCGTGCGAGGCGCTGCCCTCCACGGTGTGCAGCGCGGGCAGGAACCGTTCCAGCGGATTTCCGGGGCGCGCCGCCGTGTACCGCTCCACGACGTCGCGCAGGTCGCCGGTGCCGGAACAGAAGCCGATGATGCCCGCCGTGTAGCCGCGGCCGTCGTCGATGTCCTCGATGTACGCGTACTGCGCCCGCCAGTCCAGCGAGGAGTTCTCGGCGCTGGAGACCAGTTGCATGGCGATCCGTTTCTTCGCCGGATCACGGAGCCCGGCGTCCTCGGTGGCCGGCTCCGATCCGGTGCAGCCGGTCAGGACAGCGGTCGCCAGGACGGGCGCGAGCAGGGTGCGGAGTATGCGCTTCACGTGCCGAGCCTGCCAGGCCGGGGGCCGGGCGCCGGAGGGTGCCCCGCGGCTGTAGCGTCAGGGGCATGGAAGATCAGTCTGTTGTGGATGTCGGCGATGTGCGGCTGGCGTACCGGACCTGGGGCGACCCGTTCGGCTCGCCGGTCGTCCTGCTGCACGGGCTCGGCGGCTCCGCCGCGAACTGGGAGGCGGCCGGGAGCCTGCTCGGCGAGGAGTGGCGGGTGTTCGCCCTGGATCTGCGCGGGCACGGGGAGAGCGACTGGCCGGACGAGTACGGCCTGGACCTGATGCGCGACGACGTGCTCGGTTTCCTGGACGAGCTGGAGCTCGACCGGGTCGGTCTGGTCGGTCACGGCATGGGCGGGGTCGTCGCCCAGCTGCTGGCCCAGGAGCACTCCGACCGGGTGGAGCGGCTGGTGCTGGTGGAGACCCCCGCGCCGTGGCCGGGCGATCCGGGACCGGTCGGGCGCCCCGAGGGGCCCGTGGACTACGACGAGAACGCGGTGCCCGCCGTCCGGGCCCAGGTGGCCGACCCCGACCCGGAGTGGGCGGAGGGCCTCGGCGAGATCGTCGCGCCGACGATGCTCATCTCGGGCGGCCCGGAGAGCGCGATGCCGCAGGAGCGCCTGCCCGACATGGCGTCCCTGATCCCGGACTGCCGGCTGATCACCGTTCCGGGCGGCCACCGGGTGCACGAGACCCGGGCCGACCAGGTCGCCCAGCAGATCACGGAGTTCTTCACGAGCTGACCCGGCGGCCCCACGCGTCGGCCGGCCGGTTCCCCGCCGGTCCGGTGGCGTACGCCGGGGCCGAGGGCACGGGGCGCTGTCAGTCCCCGGTGCCATGATCGGCGCCATGGATCTTGTGACGTTCTTCGACGACCTCGACGCGCAGCCCTGGGCCGCCTATGAGCACGCCTACGGCAGCGCCGACGATGTGCCCGACCGGCTGCGGGCGCTCGTGGGGGACGACAAGGACGAGGCGGACGAAGCGCTCGGCGACCTGTACGCGAGCATCCTCCACCAGGGCTCGGTGTACGAGGCGTCCGCGAAGGCGGTGCCGTTCCTGGCCCGGCTGGCCGCCGGGGGCGTACGGACGGTGGACCTGCTGGCCCTCCTCGGCGGTATCGCGGAGGGCGGGACGGAATTCGACGACGGCGACGGGGCGGGTGAGAGCGACGAGGCGGCCTGTCGCCGTGCCGTCGTCGACCAGCTTCCCCTGCTGCTCGACTCGGCCGCCTCCGACGTTCCCGAAGTACGGCAGTGCGCCGTCTGGGCCGCCGCGATGACCGGAGCGGCCGGGCGGGCGCTGCCGGTGCTCCGCGAACGGGCCGCCGTGGAGGAGGTCCCGCTCGTACGCGCCGAGCTGCTGTTCGCCCTGGCGCATCTGGACCCGGCGGGCACGGCGCCCGCGGCGATGCAGGCGATGGGCCCGGACCATCCGGGGGAGCTGCGGATCGCGGCACTGCTGGCCTGCGTGGACGCCGGACTTCCCTGGGGCCCCGGCCACCACGAGGCGATGCTGTCGCTGCTCCCCGCCGACGGGCTCGTCGCGGAACGGCTCGACCAGGACCGCAGCGAACCCCTGCACTACATCACCGAGTCCCTGCTGCTCCGGGACACGGACGAGGACCGCGACGCGGTTTTCGCGCTGCTCGACGCCGCACTGTCCGACGGGTCTCCCGAGGCCTGCGGCGAAGCGGTGTGGGCGGCCGAGGTCGCCTGCCGGCTCTCCCGCAGCGCACCGCACCGGCTGGCCGCGCCCCTGCTCGCCCTGGCCACCGGCCCCCGGGCCGCCCATGTCCCGGCCGTGCTGCCTGCCCTGAAGCTTCTCGGGGAACTCGCGGCCCCGGCGGCGGGCATGCTGGCCCGGCTCGCCCAGGGCGAAGGAGCGGAGGCCGACCGTGCCCTCGAAGTCCTGGTCGTGGTGGATCCGGCACGGGCCGCGCCGCTCCTCGCCCGGAATCCGGCGGAGCGGCCGCGCGCACTCGGTGCGGCATGTGGCGGATCCTTCGGGGCCGCACCGGTCCTGCCGTACGACGCCGAACTGCTCGCGTCGCTCCGCCAGTGGCTCGGCACGCTGGAGCCCGGTGGCAACGGCCCGTTCCGGCTGGCGGCACTGCTGGAGTCCTGGGGCGCGGACGCGGCCGGGGCCGTACCCGAACTGTGCGCCGCGCTGCCCAGGTTCCCGCAGCTGGTGCCCAAGGTGCTGGTCGCCCTCTGCCCGCCCGAACGCCGGGAGGACGTGGGTGAGCTGCTGCGTACGGCGGCCCGCTCCGGCCGGGTGGAGGACCGCTTCGAGGCCGCGCGGGCCCTGCACGCGCTGACGGGGGAGGACGCTCCGCTGCTGACCGCCGTGGCCGACCGGCTCGCGGAGGACCGCAACGGGATACGCGAGGCCGCGGTCGCCGCCGCCGGGCTGGGACCGGCCGCCGCAGGGCTCGTTCCGGCGCTGCGGGCCGCGTTCAACGCCCCCGACGCGCACCGCATCATCCCCGAGATGCAGGCGGA
The DNA here is from genome assembly GCF_001905125.1 of Streptomyces sp. TSRI0281. GTDB lineage: Bacteria > Actinomycetota > Actinomycetes > Streptomycetales > Streptomycetaceae > Streptomyces. The sequence continues at coordinate 306,694 of NZ_LWLE01000002.1, forward strand.
CATCGACATCGCCGCAGCCCTGCACCGCATCACCGGCGACATGGCGGAGGCCGTGCCGGTGCTGGCCGGGGTGCTCACGGATACCGAAATGACCTGGACCCGCTGGGCGTTCGTCCACGCGACGAGGGTCGCCGCCGGGCTCGGCCCGGGTGCGGCGGGCGGGCCGCTCGTTCCCGCGCTGGAGGCGCTGCTGGCGGATCCGGAGCAGGTGCCGGGTGCGGTGCTCGCCCTGCTCGCCATCGCCCCCGGGAGGCTCGACGCGCACCGGGCGGCAGGTCTGCTGCTGGATGCGGCGGAGTGCGGAACCGCCCCGGTCGAGGCGGTGGAGGCCCTGATCGCCCTCGGACCGGAGGCGGTCGGCGAGGGCGCCCGTGCGCGGCTGGCCCGGCTGGCCGAGCAGGACCTGAGGCTGAGGGTGTCCGGAGTGCTCAGCGCGGTCACCGCCGACGAACGGGTACGTGACCAGGCCCGTGCGGCGTTGCGGGTGCTGGGCGGCGACGCGGTGGCGGGGTCCGCGATCACCGGCTGACGTCAGTCCTCCGGCCGCCGGTCCGGCTGCCAGTCGGGGCGGCGGCCGCTGAGTGCGATCACCCGGTCCACGAGCGGAGCGTCGGGCGGCACCGGGACCGGCGGGCCGAAGATCGCTCCGGCGTCCGGGTTGTCCTCGACGGGCGTCAGCAGCGCCTGGCAGGAGCGCAGATTCGCCTCGTCCGCCCGGTACGGCTGCCCGGTCGACCTGGCCAGGTCCCAGCCGTGGACGACCAACTCGTTGAGCGCGACAGCGGCGGCCACCGGAGCGGGCAGATCCACACCGCCCGCCCGCGTCATGCCCTCCCAGGCGGCGGGCGAGCGCCAGGCCGCCACCAGCTCGTCGAGCAGCGGCGGCAGCACCTCGCGCCAGTCGTCGCCGAGCACCAGGGGCGCCGTTCCGGGGGAGACCTCGGTCGTCGGCCCGAGATCCTTGTGTGCCGCGTCGCGGAAGGCGGTCGTCAGCCCGACCACATGGGCGAGCAGTTCCCGTACCGCGTAGTCGGGGCAGGGGGTCGGTCCGGCCAGCCGGCGGTCCTCGATGGAGTCGAGCAGCGCGGCGATCTGCCGGGCGGCCGGTTCGAGATCGAGGGCGGGGGCGGTACTGCTGTCCATGAACACACCGTTCCGACTGTCCGGGGCCGTGAAACTCGTCGCCCTCAACCGTCCCCGGAACTCATCGTCCTCAACCGTCCCGCCCGCTGTTCCTCCTGGTGCGGTGCACACCGGCACATTGCGGAACGTTCCTCTCCACCCCCTTGTCGGCGACCCCCGCACCATGGCATACAGGTCTGGACCATTGCTGTCCGGATGGAAGGCAAGACCGTGCAACGCCCCCACGCACCTGCCGCGTTGGCCTGTTCCGCCGCCCTGCTCCTCGCCACACTCACCGCGTGCGGCGGCGCCGCAGAAGCGGACACGCAGAAACCGACCACCCCACGAGACGTGACCGCGCAGGCCAGCAGTGCCACATCGGTGCACGTCATGTGGGAGCCCGCCTCCGACAACAAGGCGATCACCGGCTACGAGATCTACCGCAAGGGCACGAAGGTGAAGTCCGTACCGGCGGCCAAGCGGATGATCGACGTCGACGGGCTGACGGCCTCGACCGCCTACACGTTCACCGTCCGGGCCCGCGACGCCGCCGGGAACCTCTCCGAGCCGAGCCCCGCCGTACCCGTCACCACCCAGCCCACCCCGCCGAGGGACGACCGGGCGCCGACCGCCCCGGTGAAGCTGCGCGGCACCGCCGACGGCAGTCGCGCCGCCACCCTGGCCTGGGGCGGCTCCACGGACGACGTGGGCGTCACCTCGTACGACATCTACCAGGAGGACTCCCGGATCCACAGTGTGCCGGGCACCGCCACCACGGCCCGGCTCACCGGGCTGCGCCCCGGCACCGTCTACACCTTCACCGTCCGGGCCCGCGACGCCTCCGACAAGTCCTCGCCGGACAGCAACGCCCTCGACCTCACCACCGCCACCGCCCCCGGCGCCCCCGCGAGCACCGCCCCCACCGGTCTTCGCACCACCACCGCGGCCGAGGGCGGCGAGTTCGCCGTCGACCTGTCCTGGGACCAGCCCGAGACGGGCGGCGAGATCCCCGCGTACCAGCTCTACCTCAACGGGAAGATGACCACCACCATCGTCTGGGGCGGCACCCCGCCCCAGGGGCGCGCGACCTACCGGCTGACGCTCGCCGACCCGGCCGGAACCCGCTACTCGGTCAAGCTGCGCGCCAAGCTCCCGGACGGCACGTGGGGTGACTTCTCCGCCCAGCGCACCGTCATCCTCGGGGACTGACCGTTCCTCAGGCATGCGGGAGCCCGCCCCATATGGTCCATTGATCCCGGAACCTCAGTACTGAGCACCATGAGGAACAGGGGTGGAACGATGGACCTGAGCTCCAGGGTCGACGCACTGATGGACGGGCTCGTCGCGGATCTGGAACGGCTGACCGCCATTCCGTCGATCGCCTTTCCCGGCTTCCCGCCCGAGCCCGTGCGGCAGGCCCATGACCTCCTCGTGGACCTGCTGCGCGGCGCGGGCGTCAAGCACATCGACCGGCTCGACCTCCCCGACACCGCGCCGGTCATCGTCGCCGAGGTCCCGCCGCCGTCCCCCGGCGCCCCGACCGTGCTGCTCTACGGCCACTACGACGTACAGCCGCCGGGTGACGAGAGCCTGTGGCTGTCACCGCCCTTCGAACCCACCGCGGTCGAGGGCGGCCTGCGGGCCCGCGGCATCGCCGACGACAAGTCCAACATCCTCGTCCACCTGGGCGTACTGAGGGCGTACGGGGGCAGGCCCCCGGTCGGGCTGAAGATCGTCCTGGAGGGGCAGGAGGAGTACGGCAGCGCCTTCGACGACTACCCGCCCACCGACCCGGACCGGTTCGCCTGCGATGCCATGGTCATCGCCGACATGGGCAACCTCCGCCCCGGCAGCCCCACGCTCACCACGGGTCTGCGAGGCGCCTCGGAGGTCGTCGTCGAGGTCCGTACCCTCGCCGAACCCCGCCACAGCGGCGAGTTCGGCGGCGCGGCCCCGGACGCCCTGCTCGCCCTGCTCAAGGCCCTCGCCACGCTCCACGACGTGCACGGCGACGTGGCCGTCGAGGGGCTGCGCCGCGAGGAGTGGAAGGGCACCACCTACACCGAGGAGGAGTTCCGCGGCCTCGCCGGGGTCCAGGACGGCATCGGGCTCATCGGCTCCGGCAGCCTCGGTGAACGCCTCTGGAGCGGACCGGCCATCACCGTCATCGGCATCGACGCCCCGAGCGTCGACCACGCTGCCTCCGCGGTCGTCCCCTACGCCAGGGCAAAGCTGAACCTCCGTTTCCACCCCGAGCAGGATCCCCGGGAGGCGCAGGGCCTGCTCGTCACCCATCTGGAGTCATTGCGCCCGTTCGGAATTCCGCTCACCGTCACCCCGGGCGACACCGGCCCCGGCTTCGAGCCCGCGACCGGTGGCCCCGCCTACCGCGCCGCCCTCACCGCGCTGCGCGAGGGCTGGGGGGCACCACCCGCGTTCGTCGCCAGCGGCGGCTCGATCCCCCTGGTCAACGGGCTGTCCAGGGCGGTGCCCGGCGCGGAGGTACTGCTCTTCGGCGCCCAGGACAGCATGTGCAACCTGCACGCGCCCAACGAGCGGGTGCTGTTCTCGGAGCTGCGGTCGGCGGTGATCGCCGAGGCCGCGTTCCTGCGGGAGTTCGCCGCAGCGCACGGCGGCGGGAGCGCCGCGTGAGCACGGACACCCGGACCGCCCCGGAGGAGAAGCCCCCGGCCGGGAAGAAGTTCGTCTTCCCCAGCGCCCTGACCATTCTCGCCCTCGTCACCCTGGCGGTCTGGGCACTGGCCTTTCTGATCCCCTCCGGCGCCTACGACCGCGACAAGGACGGTGCGCCGGTCCAGGGCACGTACCACCGGGTCCCGTCCGACCAGAGCTTCACCGACCGTCTCAACGACCTCTTCCTCTCCCCGGTCAACGGCCTCTACGGCGTGCAGGACGAGAGGACCGGCCGGGTCGGCCCGGACCTGGCCGGCGAACTGTACGGCAGCGCGGGGGTGTTCCTCTTCGTCCTCGCGATCGGCGCGTTCATCACGATGGTGTTCGCCACCGGCGCCCTGGACCGGGGCATCGGCCGTCTCGCCCACCGGCTCCGCGACCGGGGCGCGCTGCTCATCGCGGGTGTGATGCTGGTCTTCGCGCTGCTGGGCACGGTGGAGGGGTTCGCGGAGGAGACCCTCGGCTTCTACGGTCTGATCGTGCCGCTGATGCTGGCCCTCGGCTACGACCGGATGGTGGCCACCGGCACGATCATCCTCGGCGCGGGCATCGGGGTGCTGTGCTCCACGGTCAACCCGTTCGCGACCGGGGTCGCCTCGTCCGCGGCCGACATCTCGCTCGGCGACGGCATCGTGCTGCGCGCCGTCATGTGGGTCGTGCTGACCGCGGTGACCGTCGCCTATGTCATCCGGTACGCGCGGCGGGTCCGCAAGGACCCCGGCCGCTCGCTCTCCGGCTTCCTGCCCGGCGACCGCGACCACACGGCGGCGGACGCGGGCGAGCCCCCTGACCTGACCCCCCTCCACAGGACGGTCCTGGTGCTGGTCGCCCTGGTCTTCACCTTCATGATCTTCTCGGTGGTGCCGTGGTCCAGCGCCATCACCGGCGACGCCACCGCGTACGGCTTCGAACTCGGCTGGTCCTTCCCGGAGCTGGCGGCGCTCTTCCTGGTCGCGGCCGTGATCATCGGTGCCGTGGCGCGTTTCGGCGAGCAGAAGGTCAGCGCGACGATCATCCAGGGTGCGGCGGACTTCATCTCGCCCGCGCTGGTCATCGTGCTGGCCCGCGGTGTCACGGTCATCATGAACAACTCGCAGATCACCGACACCGTGCTGCACTCCATCGAGGGGCTGGTCTCGGGCACGTCCTCGGCCGTCTTCGCGGTCTTCGTCTTCATCGTCAACCTGCCGCTGGCCTTCCTGATCCCGTCGACCTCCGGCCACGCCACCCTCGCCATGCCGATCCTGGCCCCGCTCGCCGACTTCGCGGGCGTCTCGCGGGCGCTCGTCGTGACGGCCTGGCAGTCGGCGAGCGGCTGGATGAACCTGTGGGTGCCGACCACGGCCGTCACCATCGGAGGGGTGGCCCTGGCGAAGGTGGGCTACGACAAGTACCTGCGCTTCGTCTGGCCGTTGCTGGCGATCCTGTCCGTGCTGATCAGCGGGTTCGTGGCGCTGGGGGCGGTGTGGACCTGAGGCCGTGCGGCGGGGCACGGTGAAGTGGCGCGGTGCGGGGCACGGTGAACGGGCGCGACGTGGCGGGGCGCGGTGAAGTGAGGTGAACGCGAGAGGCAAGCCCTCTCAGACGCTCCTCGACGCGCCCGCCGTCGACGCCAGACAGCGCTCCGCCAGCGCGGCGGGCCCCTCCGGTCCCGTCGCCGGGGCGTCGCTCGCCGCCCAGGTCTCCACCGCCACGCGCACCGCCGCTCCGGCGGTGGCGGCCGTCAGCCGGATGTCCAGGGTGCCCGCGTCGGCCGGGAGGCCGGCCCGCGCCGCGAGCACGGTGGCCAGCGTGGCTTCCGACTCGCGGCACGCGTCGTTCCACACCGACCGGAGCGCCGGGCTGTCCGCGGCCATCCTCAAGAGGGAACGCACCCACTCCAGGGACTCCGTGCCCTGCGTGTCACCGGGAGCGGCGGCCAGCGTCCGCGCCGCCGCGTACCGCAGCGCATCGGGCAGGGACAGGGTGTGCGGGGCGTCGCGCACGGCCTCCACCCACTGCTGGGAACCCACGGCGAACAGCGGGGCGACGGCCTCCTCCTTGGTCGCGCAGTAGCGGTAGAGGGTGCGCGGGGCGATGCCCGCCGCACGGGCGATGTCCTCGGCGCGGGTGGCCCGCAGGCCGTTCTCCACGAAGAGGGCGGCCGCGGTACGGGCGATGTCCCACCGGGTCGCGGCTTTGCGCCGCTCTGTCAACGAAGCACCTTGCATGCGAGGCAGGTTATGCCCACCGTGCCGCCGGCCGACCTCGCTTGATCGGCAGAGATTGCCTGTATGACACAATCTGTCACTCAAGGCGTTGCGGTACGAGCAAAAAGGTGGCAACAGCGGTGCGTCGGCGGCGGTTTCTTCTCCAGACAGCCGGCCTCGCCGGTGCTACGGCCGGATTCGGCCTCGCCGGCTGCGACGCCGGTTCCGGCGCGACGCTCGACCTTCTCGTGGCCAGCTACGACGAGAGCGTGGGTGCCTCGCTGGGAGACCAGTGGGACAGCGTGATCGCGGCGTTCCGGAAGAAGCATCCCGACATCGAGGTCGCGCTGGAGCGGGTCCCGTACAACAAGATCGACAAGAGGCTCGCGCAGCGGGTCGCGGACGGCCGGGAACCCGATATCGCGCAGTCGAACATCTTCGCCCCCTACGGCGAGGACGATCTGCTCTACACCGCGAGCGAGCTGTTCAGCATCTCGACGCAGGCCGACTTCATCCGGTCCTTCGCCGACGCGGGTACGGTCGACCGGGAGCTCTACGGGTTCCCGTTCCTGGCCAGTACGCCCCGGCTCTTCTACAACAAGGAGCTCTTCCGGCGAGCGCGCGTCGGGGACGCTCCCACATCGTGGGCCGAACTGCGCTCGGCCGCCGCCGCGCTCAAGGGGATCGGTGTGAAGACGCCGTACGGCCTCCAGCTGGGACCCGAGGCGGCCGAGGACGAGGCCCTGTCCTGGATGCTCGCGGCGGGCGGCGGCTTCACGGACCTCGTGGGCTACGACTTCGAGACACAGTCCAACATCGACGCCCTGGCCTGGCTGCGCGACGAACTGGTCGCCGAGGACCTGGCGGGCGCGGCACCCGAGAAGCTCGACCGGACCAAGGCGTACGAGCGGTTCCTGCGCGGCGACATCGGGATGATGGTCGCCCACCCCGTACTGATGGGCGCGGCCGACCAGGCCAAACTCCCGTACGCGCACGCCGCGTTCCCCGCGAGGGACGGCGGCAGCCCCGCACCGATCGGCCTGAGCGACTGGCTGATGGCGTTCAAGCGCAACGGCCACCGCAAGGAGTGCGGTGCCTTCCTCGACTTCCTGTACAGCGGCCAGTCGGCGGCGGCCTACGGCGGCGGCCAGTCCGCGCTGCCCGTGACGTACACCGCGTCCGACGCGGTGCGCGAGGAGTCGGCCACCCGTCCGCTGTGGCCCTTCATCGACCAGCTGCCGCAGGCCCGTTTCGCGCCGGTGAACATGCGGTCCTGGCCCGAGGTGCGCGGCGCGATACGCAGGGACGTGGGCCGGGCGGTACTGAGCGGCGGTGACCCGGCGGTGGTGCTCAAGTCGCTGGACGACGCGGCGGCCAAGGCGGAGGCGGCCGAGGTGCGCTGAGGGCTGTCCGATGGCTGCTTCGTCCGGACGGCCGGGGGCAGCCGTCCGCCGGGACCCGCCCTCCGCCGTGCGCGCCGCCCGCACCGCCCCCGGTGCTGTGCGGTACCGGGGGCGGTGCGGGCGGGCAGCTGTGGCTCGGGTCAGGCCAGCTGCTCGTACGCGGGGAGGGTGAGGAAGTCCGCGTAGTCCTGGTCCAGGGAGACCTGGAGCAGCAGGTCGTGGGCCTGCTGCCACTTGCCCGCGGCGAAGGCGCTCTCGCCGACCTCCTGGCGGATCGCGTCGAGTTCCTCGGCCGCGATCTTGCGGGCAAGCTCCGCCGTGGCGTGCTCGCCGTTCTCGAAGACCACGTCCGCGTTGATCCACTGCCAGATCTGCGAGCGCGAGATCTCGGCGGTGGCGGCGTCCTCCATCAGGTTGAAGATGGCGACCGCGCCCATGCCGCGCAGCCACGCCTCGATGTACCGGATGCCGACCGCGACGGCGTTGCGCAGGCCGTCGTACGTGGGGCTGGCGTCGAGGGTGTCGATCGCGATCAGGTCGCCCGCCGCCACCGAGACGTCCTCGCGCAGCCGCTCCTTCTGGTTCGGGTTCTCGCCCAGGACCGCGTCGAAGGAGGCCATGGCGATGGGGACCAGGTCGGGGTGGGCGACCCAGGAGCCGTCGAAGCCGTCGTGGGCCTCGCGGTCCTTGTCCGCCTTGACCTTCTCGAAGGCGACCTTGTTGACCTCGGCGTCGCGGCGGGACGGGATGAACGCCGCCATGCCGCCGATGGCGTGCGCCCCGCGCTTGTGGCAGGTGCGGACGAGGAGTTCGGTGTACGCCCGCATGAACGGGGCGGTCATCGTGACCGCGTTGCGGTCCGGGAGGACGAACTTCGTCCCGCCGTCACGGAAGTTCTTGACGATGGAGAACAGGTAGTCCCAGCGGCCCGCGTTCAGCCCGGAGGCGTGGTCGCGCAGCTCGTAGAGGATCTCCTCCATCTCGTACGCCGCGGTGATCGTCTCGATCAGGACGGTCGCACGGACCGTGCCCTGCGGGATGCCGACGTAGTCCTGGGCGAAGACGAAGATGTCGTTCCAGAGGCGGGCCTCCAGGTGCGACTCCGTCTTCGGCAGATAGAAGTACGGCCCCTTGCCCAGGTCGATGAGGCGCTGGGCGTTGTGGAAGAAGTAGAGGCCGAAGTCGACCAGTGCGCCGGGCACCGGGGTGCCGTCGAGCTGGAGGTGACGCTCGTTCAGGTGCCATCCGCGCGGGCGGGTGACGACCGTCGCGAGTTCGCCGGCGGGCCTGAGGGCGTACGACTTGCCCGACTTCGGGTCGGTGAAGTCGATGGCGCGGGTGTAGGCGTCGATCAGATTCAGCTGGCCGAGGACCACGTTCTCCCACGTGGGGGCGGACGCGTCCTCGAAGTCGGCGAGCCAGACCTTCGCACCCGAGTTGAGGGCGTTGATGGTCATCTTGCGGTCGGTCGGACCGGTGATCTCCACCCGGCGGTCGTTGAGCGCGGCCGGGGCCGGGGCGACCTTCCAGGATTCGTCCGCGCGGACCGCCGCCGTCTCGGGCAGGAAGTCCAGCGTGGAGGTACGGGCGATCTCGGCGCGGCGCTCGCCGCGCCGGGCGAGCAGCTTGTCACGGCGCGGGGTGAACTGCCGGTGCAGCTCGGCCACGAACGCGAGGGCCGCGTCGGTCAGGACCTCTTCCTGCCGGGGCAGGGGCTCGGCATCGACGATGGCCAGCGGGGACGGCGCTGGTGCGGACATGAGCTGTCACTCCTTCAGCGGGCGGTGCGGGCGGCGTCTCATGGGCCGCCGGGTCGCCTGAGAGGCACGGCGTGCCATGGCTCCGGGATACGGCCGTGGGCGCCGTCCGGGGTACAGAGGGCTTCTGACCAGTGGATAGTAGTTTCCTCATGGTGGAAGTTCAATGGTTTGTTGATGTCGAGATTCTCCGGGTCGACAGAAGTGCCCGCCCGGCGGCGCAGTGTGCCAGCGCGCATACGGACCGATCACTCCAGGCGGGTCAGATCCTCCACGGTGTCGATGTCGTACGCCTGAGCCACATCGGAACACTCGACGAGCGTGATCGCATCGCGGTGCGCCCGCAGATACGTCCGGGCCCCCCGGTCGCCCACCGCCGCTGCTCCGACATCCGCCCACCGGGCCGCCCCGAAGAGCACCGGATGGCCGCGCTCCCCGGCGTACGAGGCGGCCGCCAGGCCCGCCCGGGACCGGTACGCCGACCGCACCCGCGCCACCGCCTCCGCGCCGATGCCCGGCTGGTCCACCAGAAGGACGAGTGCCGCGTCCGCACCCGTACCGGCGAGAGCGGCCAGCCCCGCCCGGAGCGAGGTACCCATGCCCTCCTCCCACTCCGGGTTGACCGTCACCACGCACCCCGTCAGATCGGCGCGGGCCCGCGCCTCGTCGGCAGCCGCGCCCAGGACCACGTGCAGCGGGCCGCAGCCACCGTCGCGCAGGGCCCGCACGGCGTGCTCGACCAGGGGACGGCCGCGGTGTTCGAGCAGGGCCTTGGGCCGGCCGCCGAGCCGCCGGCCGCCACCTGCGGCGAGCAGCACCCCAGCGACCACAGGGTTCTCATCAGTAGGAGCCATGGCCCCTGAATACCACCGTGCGGTTCGCACAGGCGAAAGAAATGTCACCCTCAGGGGTAACCCCGAATTCTGTCCTTCGAGTGGCGCGGGCCACCTCTGATGGCGTTAACTTGCGGGCAACCCCAGGCACTTGACCACGGTCCGGGTCCTGGTCGAAACACCGGCACAAAGACGTGTGAGGGGGAGTGCTTTGTTGCGAAGCGTGGGGCAGAAGCGGGTGACCGGCAGCACCGAGGACCCGAGAGTGGCGGAGCTGCGCACGGCCGTCTCCCGGCTCCGCCGCGAACTGGCCGGACATCCCTCGGAGTTCTCGGACCGGGGCATCGCCGAGGACGAGTTGGCGGCGCTGGACGCCATGGCGATCAGCGGCACGCCGGAGATTCCCCGGCTGCGCCGCTCGCTGCTGCTGATCGCGGGGGCGATCGGCTCGGTGAGCGCGCTGGCCGCCGGACTGCGGGACGTACGGAACGCGGTGGACCTGTTCGGGGAGCCGCCCCGCCGCTGACGCGGGGCTCGGTATCCCGTGACGCGTACGTGCCGGGGGGATCGTGCGTACGCGCCCTGCGGCCCGTGACGTGTACGGGACGGAGCAGCCGTGCGTACGTGTGCCGAGGCGGCGGCACGTTCGCGCGCCCGGGGGGATCAGCGGCGGATCAGGCGGCGGGCCGTCGCCGCCGCGACCGCCGAGGTGCGTGAGTCGACGCCCAGCTTGGCGTAGATGTGCACCAGATGGGACTTCACGGTCGCCTGGCTCAGGAACAGCTTCTTGCTGATCTGCTGGTTGGACAGCCCCTCGCCCAGCAACTGGAGCACTTCCAGCTCCCGCTTGGTCAGTGCCTCCGCCGGGGTGCGCATACGGTCCATCAGCCGGTGGGCGACCGCCGGGGCGAGCGCCGAGCGGCCGGCCGCCGCCGTGCGTACCGCCGCGGCCAGTTCCTCCGGCGGGGCGTCCTTGAGCAGATACCCACTCGCGCCCGCCTCGACGGCGGCCAGGATGTCGGCGTCCGAGTCGTACGTGGTGAGGATCAGTACCCGGGGCGCTCCGGCTGCCGCGGTGATCGCGGCGGTGGCCTGCGCGCCGTGCATCCCGGGGCCGAACTGCAGGTCCATCAGCACGACGTCGAAGCCGCCCGCCGCGGTGAGGGCGACGGCCCGCTCCGCGGTGGCCGCCTCGGCGACGACCCGGAAATCCGGCTCGGTGTCGAGCACGGCGCGCAGCCCCGCCCGTACCACCGGATGGTCGTCGGCGAGCAGCAGCCTGATCGGGTCGCCCGTGCGGCGTCGTCCTTCGTCGTTCACGCGGCCCGTGCCTCCTCGCCCGGGAGGGGAAGGGGCAGTGTGACGGCCACCGCCGTGCCCTGTCCGGGAGCCGATTCCACACTCAGCGTGCCGCCCAGCGAGCGGGCCCTCGCCCGCATCGCGGGCAGCCCGAAACCGCTGTTCCCCGCCTCGTCGGGCCCTCCCGCCGCGAGGTCGAAGCCGCTGCCGTCGTCGACGACGTCCAGGGAGAGCGAGGTGTCCATGAAACTGAGCGTGATCTCCGCCCGCCCGGCGTGCGCGTGCCGCACCGTGTTGGCCAGTGCCGACTGCGCGGTACGCAGCAGCGCCACCTCGTACGGGGTGGGCAGTTCCACCGGGGTGCCGCTGACCGCGAACCGCACCGTGAGACCGGGCGACGTGGTGCGTGCGCACAGCCGCTCAAGGGCGGCCGCGAGCGAACCGTGCTCCAGGTCCGGCGGCGTCAGTGCGCGGACGAAGGAGCGGGCCTCGGCCAGATTGTCCTGGGCGGCCTCGCGGGCCCGGCGCACATGGGCCGCGGCCGGTGCGTCCGACGGCAGCGAGCGCTCGGCGGCCCGCAGCAGCAGCTGAATGCTGGAGAGCCCCTGGGCGAGGGTGTCGTGGATCTCCCGGGCCAGCCGTTCCCGCTCGGCCAGCGTGCCCGCGGTACGTTCCGCCCCGGCCAGTTCCGCCCGGGTGGAGACCAGCTCCTCGATCAGCTCGCGGCGCCGCTCGCTCTCCCGGAACAGGGCCTCGTATCCGAACACGGTGGCGACCGCGACCGCCGCCCCGAGCAGCGGCCCGATGAACGCGCCGGGGTTGATCGCCTGCTCGTGCACCACAAAACTGGTGATCGCGGCCCCGGCGGTGACCGTGACGGCGGCCGGCCCCCAGCGCGACGGCAGCAGATGGAGCTGGAGGAAGTAGAGCGGGAAGGCCACCCACAGGGCGTCCGGCGACAGTGCGAGCAGCGCCACCCACACCGCGCCGAGCGCGGCCAGCCAGAGCGCGGCGGCCCGGGTCCGGGGCTGTACGCCGGGGGCCAGGACGCCCGCCGCGTACACCGCGGCCATCACCGCCGCCATGACGACGACCGCCGGGGCGTGTGCGGCCGGGTCACCGAGCGCGCGGGCCGCGGCGAGCACGAGCAGCCCCAGCAGCAGCGCGTGCAGGCACAGCTTGAGGGCGGCGGCGACCGGGGTGGGGGTGGGCGAATCCATGGTCCGTCCAGCGTAGACGCGCTCCGTGTGTGGCCGGTCAATCGAAAGGTTGATGTCTGGCCCCTCCACCGCGCGATGTTTCCCCGGGCCCGCGGCCCGAGGCTGGAGCCATGTTCGTCGCATGGAGAGATCTACGGTTCGCCAAGGGCCGGTTCGCGCTCATGGGCTCGGTGGTGGTGCTGATCACGCTGCTCGTGGGCCTGCTGTCCGGTCTGACGGCCGGGCTCGCCCGGGAGAACACCTCGGCCGTCACCGGGCTGAACGCCGACCACCTCGCGTTCGCCGCGCCGCCCGACGGCCGGTCGGTGTCCTTCACCGATTCGACCGTCCGGGAGCCGGCCTGGCGGAGCTGGGCCGGGCGGCCCGGTGTCACCGCCGCGCAGCCCCTGGGCATCCGGACCCTGAACGCCGCCGCCCCCGGCGACCGTACGGCCGCCGTGTCGGTCTTCGGTGTCGAGCCGTCCGGTGGGCTCGCGCCCCCCGGAGCCCGCGTCGCCCCGGGAGAGGTGGTCCTCTCCGAGCGGGCCGCCGAGGACCTCGGCGCCGGAGCGGGTGACCGGATCAGGATCGGCGGCATGGACGAGACCGTCGCCGCCGTCGCGGGAGACGCCTCGTACAGCCATACGCCCGTCGTCTGGGCCTCTCTCGACGACTGGCAGCGGATCGGGCACGACGGGCGCGGACCGGACGAAGCGGCCACGGTCATCGCCCTGACCACGACGGGTGGCGCCGACCTGGCGGCCGGGGACGAGGCGGCGGGCACCAGCACGCTCACCCTCGACGGTTCCCTCACCGCGATCGGGTCCTACCAGGCCGAGAACGGCTCCCTCCAGCTGATGCGCGGGTTCCTCTTCGCCATCTCCGCCCTGGTCATCGGCGCCTTCTTCACCGTCTGGACGATCCAGCGCGGCGGCGATGTGGCCGTACTGAAGGCGCTCGGCGCCTCGACCCCGTATCTGCTGCGGGACGCGCTCGGGCAGGCCGTCGTGATGCTCGCCCTCGGTACGGGACTGGGCACCGCGCTCGCCGCCGGCGTCGGCGCCCTGATCAGCGGGGGTGCCGTGCCGTTCGTCCTGGACGCCTCGACCGTCCTCGTACCGGCGGCCGTCATGATCGTCCTCGGCGCGCTCGGGGCGGCCCTGTCCATCCGGCGGATCACCGCCGTCGACCCGCTCACCGCGCTCGGGAGTGCCCGATGACCCTCACCCTGTCCGATGTCACCCTCACCTACCCGGACGGCGACGGCAGGCTCACCGCACTGGACCGGGTCTCGCTGGAGGTTCCCGCGGGCTCGCTCACCGCGGTCGTCGGGCCCTCCGGTTCCGGGAAGTCCAGCCTGCTCGCGGTGGCCGCCACCCTGGTCACCCCGGACGAGGGCCGGGTCGTCGTCGCCGGCACCCGGATCGAGGGACTCGGCCGCGCCGATCTGGCGGCCCTGCGCCGGGAGCGGATCGGGATCGTCTTCCAGCAGCCCAACCTGCTGCCCTCACTGACCGCCGCCGAACAGCTCCAGGTGATGACGCATCTGTCGGGCCGGGCGGCGCGGACCGCCCGTGGCCGCGCCCTCGAACTGCTCGACGCGGTCGGACTCGCCGATCAGGCGCACCGCCGCCCGCACCAACTGTCGGGCGGTCAGCGCCAGCGGGTCAATATCGCCCGTGCCCTGATGAACGACCCGGCGGTCCTGCTCGTCGACGAGCCGACCAGCGCACTCGACCACGAACGGGGCGCGGCCGTGCTCGATCTGCTGACGGCCCTGACCCGGGAACGGTCCACGGCCACGGTGCTGGTCACGCACGACCGGGCGCACCTGGACCGGACGGACCGGACGGTGGCGATGGACGACGGGCGGCTGACCGCGCGGGTGCCCGCCGTGCCCGCCGTCTGAGCGGGGACCGGCCGTTGCGGGGCGGGGACCGGCAGGGAAGGCCCGGCGGTTGCTGGCGGGGACCGGCCGCCTGGCAAGGACCGGCGGTTCCGGGCGGGACCGGCCGCCTTGGGCAGGGACCGGCCGTTCTCCGGCGGACCGGGAACCCGGGCCCGGCCCGGGTTCCCGGTCTCAGCCGGCCGAGCCGCTGCTCGCCAGCGCCGTCGAGAGTTCCTTCGCGACCTGCTGGAGGATCGGCACGATCCGCTCCGTCGCCGTCTCCGTCACCCGTCCCGCCGGGCCCGAGATGGAGATCGCGGCCGAGGTGGGGGAGTTGGGCACGGACACCGCCAGGCAGCGGACCCCGATCTCCTGCTCGTTGTCGTCCACCGCGTAACCGGCCCTGCGCACCTGCTCCAGCGCTTCGAGGAAGCCGTCGGCGGTGGTGATCGTCTTCTCGGTGGCGGCCGGCATCCCGGTGCGCGCGAGCAGCGCCCGTACCTCGTCGGCGGGCGTGTTCGCGAGCAGCGCCTTGCCCACCCCCGTGGAGTGGGGGAGCACCCGGCGGCCCACCTCGGTGAACATGCGCATCGAGTGCTTGGAGGGCACCTGGGCGACGTACACGATCTCGTCGCCGTCGAGCAGCGCCATGTTCGCGGTCTCGCCGGTCTCCTCGACCAGGCGCTGGAGGTACGGGCGGGCCCAGGTACCGAGCAGCCGGGACGCGGACTCGCCGAGCCGGATCAGGCGCGGGCCGAGCGCGTAGCGGCGATTGGGCTGCTGGCGTACGTAGCCACAGACGACCAGCGTGCGCATCAGCCGGTGAATGGTGGGCAGCGGAAGCCCGCTGCTCGCGGAGAGCTCGCTCAGCCCGACCTCGCCCCCGGCGTCGGCCATCCGTTCCAGCAGATCGAAGGCGCGCTCAAGGGACTGCACCCCACCGCTGGAACCGGTGGGCTTGGAGTCGGATGTGCTGGCGTGGGACGACGGCACGTCAACGGTCCTTTCGAAGCGGAAGGCAAGGCAGCAGCCTACCGGGCTGTTCCCGATCGGCCCACTGCTCCCGGTGCGGCGTCCTTGCCGGTCAGAGCCTGTTTTGTCCTGGTGCCGACGTTCGGGCCCGAGGTGCGGCGAGGGCGCCGTTGTTCCATGCTACGTTCCGCCCTCCGAAATTTTCCTTCTACTTTGTGGAAATCTCCAGTAGGGGCGACGGGGCGAGCGGGGTCTTGACGGAGCGGATTCCCGAGTGAAGACTCCTTCAACAGTTCGTTGAATTCTTGAGTGAGGAGCACGGGTGTCCGGTCCGGACGTGAACCTGATACTGCGCTCGACGCGCGTCGTCACCCCCGATGGCACGCGCCCCGCGTCGGTCGCCGTCGCCGGTGGGACGATCGAGGCGGTCCTGCCGTACGACGCCGAGCCGCCCGCCGGCGCCCGGCTGGAGGACTTCGGCGACGATGTCCTGCTGCCCGGACTCGTCGACACGCACGTCCATGTGAACGACCCCGGCCGCACGGAGTGGGAAGGCTTCTTCACCGCCACCCGGGCAGCCGCGGCGGGCGGCATCACCACCCTCCTGGACATGCCGCTCAACTCCCTCCCGCCGACCACCACCGTCGACCACCTGCGCGTCAAGCAGCGGGTCGCCGCCCCCAAGGCGCACATCGACACCGGCTTCTGGGGCGGCGCGATCCCGTCCAACACCAATGACCTGCGACCGCTGTACGAGGCCGGGGTCTTCGGCTTCAAGTGCTTCCTGTCGCCCTCGGGCGTCGAGGAGTTCCCGGAGCTGGACCAGGAGCAACTGGCCTGCTCCATGGCCGAGATCGCCGGATTCGGCGGTCTGCTCATCGTCCACGCCGAGGACCCGCACCAGCTGGCCGCCGCGCCGCAGCGAGGCGGCCCCGCGTACGCCGACTTCCTCGCCTCCCGCCCGCGCGACGCCGAGAACACCGCGATCGAGACCCTGATCGCCCAGGCCGAGCGGCTGAACGCCCGTATCCACGTCCTGCACCTCTCCTCCAGCGACGCCCTGCCGCTCATCGCCGCCGCCAAGCGCGAGGGCGTGCGCGTCACGGTCGAGTCCTGCCCGCACTTCCTCACCCTCACGGCCGAGGAAGTCCCGGACGGGGCAACGGAGTTCAAGTGCTGCCCGCCCATCCGGGAGGCCGCCAACCAGGACGCGCTGTGGGACGGGCTCGCCGACGGCACCATCGACTGCATCGTCTCCGACCACTCGCCCTGCACCACCGAGCTGAAGACTCCCGACTTCGCCTCCGCGTGGGGCGGCATCTCCTCCCTCCAGCTCGGCCTGCCCGCCATCTGGAGCGAGGCCCGCAGGCGTGGCCACTCCCTCGACGACGTGGCCCGCTGGATGTCGGCGGCCCCCGCGGCCCTGGCCGGACTGACCCGCAAGGGCGCCATCGAGGCCGGACGCGACGCCGACTTCGCCGTCCTCGCCCCCGAGGAGACCTTCACCGTCGACCCGGCCGAACTCTTCCACCGCAACCAGGTCACCGCCTACGCGGGCAGGGCCTTGCACGGCGTCGTGAAGTCCACCTGGCTGCGTGGTGTCCGCATAGCGGCGGACGGCGTACTCGCCGAACCCACCGGCCGCCTCCTGGAAAGGACCCACTGACCATGACGGACGCGGCGATACCGCACTTCACCGGCGACGCGAGCCCCTACGCGGGCGGCGACCCGTACGCCGACCACCGCACCGCCGACTTCCCCTTCAGCCATCTCGTCGACCTCGCCGACCGGCGGCTCGGCGCCGGAGTGATCGCCGCCAACGACGAGTTCTTCGCCGAGCGCGAGAATCTGCTGAAGCCGGAGCCCGCCGAGTTCGACCCGGAGCACTTCGGGCACAAGGGCAAGATCATGGACGGCTGGGAGACCCGCCGCCGGCGCGGCGTGAGCGCCGCGGAGCCGCACCCCACCGACGAGGACCACGACTGGGCACTGGTGCGGCTCGGCGCGCCCGGTGTCGTCCGGGGGATCGTCGTCGACACCGCCCACTTCCGCGGCAACTACCCGCAGGCGGTCTCCGTCGAAGCGGCCTCCGTCGCCGGTTCCCCGTCCCCCGGGGAACTGCTCGCCCCCGACGTGAAGTGGACAACGCTCGTTCCCCGTACGGCCGTCGGCGGCCACGCCGCCAACGGGTTCGCGGTCGACGCCGGAGCCCGCTTCACCCACCTGCGGGTCAACCAGCACCCGGACGGCGGAATCGCCCGGCTCCGCGTGTACGGCGAAGTCGCCCCGGACCCCGCCTGGCTGGCCGCCCTCGGCACCTTCGACCTCGCGGCCCTGGAGAACGGCGGGCAGGTCGAGGACGCCTCCGACCGCTTCTACTCCCCGGCCACCCACACCATCCAGCCGGGCCGCTCCCGCAAGATGGACGACGGCTGGGAGACCCGGCGCCGGCGCGACAAGGGCAACGACTGGATCCGCTACGCGCTCGCCGCCCGGGCGGAGATCCGGGCCGTGGAGATCGACACCGCCTGTCTCAAGGGCAACTCGGCGGGCTGGGCGAGCCTTTCGGTCCAGGACGGGGACGACGGCGACGGCGAGTGGACCGAGATCCTGCCCAGGACCCGGCTCCAGCCCGACACCAACCACCGCTTCGTCCTGGACCAAGCCGTCCGGGGCACCCGCGTCCGGATCGACATCTTCCCCGACGGCGGCATCTCCCGGCTGCGGCTCTTCGGCTCCCTCACCGAGGAGGGGGCGGCCCGGCTGGCCGCCCGGCACGAGGAGCTGGGCGGCTGAGCATCAGCCGTCCGGTGCTCCGGTGTGCCCGATGAGTCCGGATACGAGGGCTTGTGTCACCCTGGTCGAGGTGCGGCGAGGTGCCCGTGGGGCGCGGCGCCGCACTCTCGGACGTCCCGACCAGGAGTTGCCATGATCTTCATCGCCGTCAAGTTCACCGTCCTCGTCGCCGAGCGCGACAACTGGCTTCCCGCGCTGGAGGAGTTCACCGTCGCCACCCGCTCGGAACCGGGCAACGTGTTCTTCGAGTGGTCCTTCAGCGTCGAGAACCCGAACCAGTTCGTGCTGCTGGAAGCCTTCGCCGACGCGGACGCCGGTGCGATGCACGTGAAGTCCGATCACTTCACGGCGGCGATCGAGACGATGTCGGAGCTGGTCGCCGAGGTTCCGGAGATCATCAACGTCGAGGTGCCGGGCGACGGCTGGTCGCGGATGGCGGAGGTCACCCCGCGCAACCGCTGACCCTTCCGGGGAGGCTCAGAACTCCTCGTGCACATCGGGGTCGCCGCCGAACCGCCGCTGCGGACCGGCGGCGACCCGTGCCATCTCCCGGGGCGTCAGCTCGAACCCGAACAGGTCCAGGTTCTCGCGCTGCCGGCCGGGGTCCGCCGACTTCGGGATCGGCACCGCACCGAGCTGGGTGTGCCAGCGGAGCACCACCTGGCCGGGGGTCACCCCGTGGGCGGCGGCGAGCCGGTGGCCGAGGCCCAGGGCCCCGGCCACCGCCTTCTCGGCGGCGTCGTCGTCCAGCAGCCAGGTACCGAGGCCGACCGCGGGGAGGGTGCGGCCGTCGTTCAGGGGGCGGGCCGGAGTCCGCGTCATGATCTCTCTTCCCGTTCGGCTTCCGTCCCTGACCAGGGTAGGGCGGGTACCGGAACGGGGCATGTGCGGCATGGCGAGGTGAGCGCATGGGGGTCAGGACCGCGGCTGATCCACGCGGAGACCAGCGATGTGTGCGATCTGCGACGGGAGCGGACCCCGGCCGCTGACGGAAGGCCGGGGTCCGGATCGCGCCGAGGTCCGCGCGGCGCCCGGGTCCGCATGGCGCACGGTCCGGGCCGGTCGGCGATCCGCTCGGCGGCCGCGAGGTCGTGGGTGATGAGCAGCGGCGCACATGCCTTCCGTACCGGGCGCGGGCCGGGGCCGCGCCCGGTACGGAAGGCGCCCGAGCCCGTCAGGCCGCGTGGCCGCCGTCCACCACGACCTCGGTCCCGGTGACGTACCCCGCCTCGGAGCTCGCCAAGTAGGCGATCAGGGAGGCGACTTCATCCGTCGTGCCGAACCGGGCGAGCGCGGTCGCCGAGCGCTGGCCCTCGGCGAACGGGCCGTCGGCCGGATTCAGGTCCGTGTCGACCGGACCGGGCTGGATCAGGTTCACCGTGATGCCGCGCGGTCCGAGTTCCCTGGCGAGCGGCTTGGTGAGACCGGACAGCGCGGACTTGCTCATCGCGTAGAGCGTGCCGCCGGGGCCGCCCGCGTACCGGCTGAGAGCCGTGCCGACGGTGATGACACGGCCCCCGTCGGCCAGCCGCTCGGCAGCGGTCCGGCAGGCGAGGAACACCGCGCGTACGTTCACGGCCAGCACCCGGTCGACGTCCGCCGTGCTGAGCGTGGCGATGGGGCCGAGGACGCCGATGCCCGCGTTGTTGACGAGGATGTCGAGCCGTCCCAGTGCGTCCGCCGCACGGTTCACGGCTTCGGCGGCGGCCTCGGCGTCCGCCGCGTCGCAGCGCAGGGCGATCCCCCGGCGCCCGTAGCCCTCGATCTTCCGGACGACCGCCAGGGCCGCCTCCTCGTCCTGTACGTACGTCACGGCCACGTCGACTCCTTCCTGCGCGAGCCGCAGGGCGGTGGCGGCGCCGATGCCGCGGCTGCCGCCGGTGACGAGCGCGGTCCTGGTGGTGGTGATGTCAGTGGAGCCGGTGGTGCTGGACATGCGGGATTCCTTGCCGATGGGCGATAGGGGAGTGGCGTCGCGCAGACCACGACGTCGTGTTGACCACGTCCTGCGGCGACAAGGACAAGGAAAGTCCTCCGGCGGCCCGGACACCGGCGGGAAACGGACAGCCACTTTGGAAGCGCGCCGGTACGCGGGTACGGACCCCTTCGCTCCGCTCGACAGGTGAGCCGATGAGTTACGGGCGAGAGTGGGGTCATGAGTGAGCAGGCGCCGGCCCTGTCGACGGGGCCCGGTGCGCGATCAGAAGGAGCACGGGCATGGCCAAACTGACTCTCACCACTTTCCTGACGCTCGACGGAGTCATCCAGGGACCTGGAGGCCCCGACGAGGACAGGGGCGGCGGCTTCGGGCAGGGAGGCTGGATCGTGCCGTTCGCGGACGAAAGCATGGGCCAGTTCATCAGCGAGGTGTTCGAGCGCCCGGTGGCCTTCCTGCTCGGACGGCGCACGTATGACATCTTCGCGGCGCACTGGCCCAAGGTCACCGATGAGGGGGACCCGGTGGCGGCCCGGCTCAACGGGCTGCCGAAGTACGTCGTCTCCTCGACGCTCAAGGACCCGAAGTGGGAGCACACCACTGTTGTCGACGGGGACCTCGCGGCCGAGGTGACCGGTCTGAAGGAGCGGATCGGGGACGGTGAGCTCCAGATCCACGGCAGCGTCCGGCTCGCCCAGGAGCTGATGGCACTCGATCTCATCGACGAGTACAACCTGCTGTTCTTCCCCGTCGTCCTCGGCACCGGTCGCCGCCTCTTCGCGGAGGGTGCACTGCCGACCGCGTTCGAACTGACGGCCGCACGCACGACCTCCACCGGCGTCGCGATCCACACCTACCGCCCCGGTGGCCGGGCGCGCTACGGATCGTTCGCCCTCGACGAGTGAGCCGTTGCGTCAGGGTGGCGGCGGCAGCAGGGACTCGTCCGTCGCGCAGGCGCGCAGGCGTCCGAGGATCGCCCGCGCCGCCTTCGTGTAGCCGATCGTGTTGTCGTGCAGCACCGACTCCGCGTTGGCCAGTTCGAGGAACGCGATGATCTCGAAGGCCAGTTGGGAGACGTCCGTGTCCTCGGCGAGTTCGCCGAGGGCGCGGGCCTCCTCGACCGTCTGCTCGACGAAGGTGACCCAGCCGGTCTGCGCGGACACCAGTGCGTCGTGCACCCGGCCCTCCAGGGCGTCGAATTCGGCGATGGTGGAGTAGAAGAAGCAGCCGCCGGGAAACACCCGCCCCCGGGAGTAGGCGATCCAGCTCTCGCACAGCCGCCATAAGCGCCCCAGACCGGCCGGTAAGGCCCTGGCGGGTTTCAGTACATGGTCGACGTAGATCGTGACGGCGTTCTGGACGGTGGCGAGTTGAAGCTCCTCCTGAGAGCCGAAGAGGGCGAACACGCCGCTCGTGCTCAGTTTCAGGTCCGTGGCCAGCCCTCTGAGCGAGATTCCCGCCAGGCCCTGTGTCGAGGCGACCGCCGCCGCGCGCCCGAGAATCAGCTGCCGGGTCCCGCTCTCCTTCCCGGTCCGCTCGGTCTGCCCGGTCGGGAGGGTCCGCTCGGTCTGTCCGGCCCGTCCGGTCTGCTCGGGCCGATCGTCCGGCCGCGATCCAGTCATGTGCCAACTCCGTGCGTCGAAGGGCGGGAGGCGTCATTCTAGGAGCGCCACCGGTAGGGGCGCCCGGTCCAGGAGACCGGCCGCTGAGAATGGTGTTCCCGTCGGCGGTTCCCGCCCGGTACCGTGACCGCTCCGCGTGTGAGCTGGCGAGGTCTCCACATCGTTTCCCGCTGTGGAGAACCAGGAGAATCAGGTGTCCTCTGTCGCCGTGCCCGTCCTCGCGCCGCCGCGCCGCGCCTGGCTCACCGACCTGCCCGTACTGCTGGTCGCCGTCGTCTGGGGCGCCAGCTATCTCGCGGCCAAGGGCATCACCACGACCCACACCGTCGTCGCCGTCCTCGTCCTGCGCTTCGCGATCGTGCTGCCGGTCCTGGCCGTCGCCGGGTGGCGGGGGCTGCGGGCGCTGAGCGCCGGGCAGTGGCGCGGTGCCGGGCTGCTCGGCCTCGTGCTCAGCGGGATCTTCCTGCTGGAGACCTATGGAGTGGTGCACACCTCGGCGACCAACGCGGGACTGATCATCAGCCTCACGATGATCTTCACCCCGCTCGCCGAGGCCGCGGTGACCCGGGTCAGGCCGCCCGCCCACTTCCTTGCCGCGGCGGGGCTCTCCGTCGCGGGTGTGGTGCTCCTGACCCAGGGGGGCGGGTTCACCAGCCCGTCGACCGGTGACCTCCTGATGCTGCTGGCCGCTCTCGCCCGGACCGTCCATGTCCTGGCCATGGCCCGTATCAAGGCGGTCCAGGAAGCGGATTCCCTCTCCCTGACCACCGTCCAGCTCGGCGGCGCCGTCGCGGTCTTCGCCGTCCTCGCCGCTGTTCCGGGCACCGGTTCCGCGCCCTGGTCGTCGCGGCGGACTTCGGTGCCCGGGAGTGGGCCGGGCTGATCTTCCTGTCCGTGTTCTGTACGCTCTTCGCGTTCTTCGTGCAGATGTGGTCCGTACGCCGCACCTCGCCCTCCCGCGTCAGCCTGCTGCTCGGTACGGAGCCGCTGTGGGCCGCCGCCGTGGGCATCACGATCGGCGGCGAGCGGCTCGGTGTCCTCGGTCTGTCCGGCGCGCTGCTGGTGCTGGCCGGCACGGCGTGGGGACGGCGCAGCGCGGAGGGAGCACCGGCCGCCTCCTGACCGCTCGTGCCCGAGGCGCGGTGTGCCACGGCATCCGGGATGCGGCCGTGGGCGCCGTCCGGGGTCATGTCCTGATCGAGTCCGCCGCGATCATCACCGCGGCCCCCGTCACCACCAGCACGATATTGACGAACACCCCGTACTCGCTCATGAAGTCGAGCCGCCGCACCACCGTCCACAGCCGGAACCAGCCGGTCCATTCGTAGAGGAGCCCGGCGGCGCCCTGGGCGAAGACGAGGAACCCGACCGTTTCGACGATTTTCTTCATGGGCCGAGCCTCCCGCCCGTGCCACCGCCCCCGCGTCGGCCACCGGTCGTCGCCCGCGCGCCGAAAGTCGCGGACCGTACGACTTTGGTCGCTTCCTGCCCCCGGCAGGCCCGTCGGGGCCGCTCACCCGCATAGATTTATCGATATGACCCGCACCGAGTACCGCTGGCTGCTGCCGTCGGCGATGGCCGAATCAGAGCTGCCCGACGACCGGGCACGGTCACGCCGCACCGTGCGGGACTGGGCCGTCGACATCGCGGCCTTCCTGTGCGCCGCGTTCGTCGGCATGCTCGTGGTCGGCGCGATCGACGCCGACCACACCACGCCGGACACGGTCGTCTTCGTGGACTCGCTGATCGGCGCGGCCGCGTGCTGCGCCCTCTGGGTGCGGCGGCGCTGGCCCGTCGGGCTGGCGGTGGCCATGATCGCCGTCGGCATCGTGGAGCCGGTCGCGGCGGGCGCCCTGCTGGTCGCCCTGTTCAGCCTGGCCGTGCACCGGCCGTTCAGACCCACCGCGGTCGTCGGCGCCCTCGCCCTCGCCGTGGCTCCGCTGCAGCCCTATCTGCGCCCGGACCCGGAGACCTCCTACCTCGCCTCGACGATCATCGGCGTGCTGCTCACCCTGCTGGTGCTCAGCTGGGGCATGGTCGTACGGTTCAGACGTCAGCTCGTCGTCACCCTGCGGGAACGGGCGCGCCGGGCGGAGGCCGAGGCCGAACTGCGCGCGGAACAGGCCCAGCGGCTGGCCCGCGAGGCCATCGCCCGCGAAATGCACGATGTCCTCGCCCACCGGCTGACCCTGCTCAGCGTGCACGCCGGAGCACTCGAATTCCGGCCCGACGCACCCCCGGCCGAGGTCGGCCGGGCCGCCGGAGTCATCCGGGACAGCGCCCACGAGGCGCTCCAGGACCTCCGCGAGATCATCGGCGTACTCCGAGCGCCCGGGGAGGGCGACGAGAGCCACCGGCCGCAGCCCACCCTCGTCACCCTGGACGCCCTGATCGCCGAGTCCCGGCCGGCCGGAATGAAGGTCACCCTCGACAACCGGGTGGCCGACCCCGCCACCGCCCCCGCGGCCACCGGCCGCACCGTCTACCGCATCGCGCAGGAGTGCCTCACCAACGCGCGCAAGCACGCGCCGGGCGCCGAGGTCACCGTCACCGTGACCGGCGGGCCGGGCGAGGGGCTCACGATCGAAGTCCGCAACCCGGCCCCCACCGAACCCTTCGAGCGGGTGCCCGGCTCCGGACAGGGGCTCATCGGGCTCACCGAACGCGCCACGCTCACCGGTGGCCACCTGGACCATGGGCACGAGGCCGACGGCGGGTTCGCCGTCCGCGCCCGACTGCCGTGGCCCGCCGCGTGATGCCGCGACCGCGGGGAGCGGCCGCGGGCTGTGTGCGGGACCGCCGCCGGAGCTGGCTACGGTGGCCCTCATGAACACCCCGATGTCTCCCACGCCCCCGGTGGCGCAACCGGTCCGGCTGCTCATCGTCGACGACGACCCGCTCGTCCGGGCCGGGCTCACGCTGATGCTCGGCGGCGCCGACGACATCGACATCGTGGGGGAGGGCGCCGACGGCCACGAGGTCGCCGCACTGATCGACCGGCTGCGCCCCGATGTGGTGCTGATGGACATCCGGATGCCCGGCATGGACGGGCTCACCGCGACCGAGGAGCTCCGCCGCCGCCCCTCGGCCCCCGAGGTCGTCGTCCTGACCACCTTCCACGCCGATGAACAGGTACTGCGGGCCATTCGCGCGGGAGCCGCGGGATTTGTCCTGAAAGACACCCCGCCCGCGCAGATCGTCGAGTCGGTCCGGCGGGTGGCCGCCGGTGATCCGGTCCTCTCGCCCGCTGTCACACGGCAGTTGATGAAACGTGCCGCGGGCGGCGCACCGGACGACCGCGGCAGCCGCGCGGACCGGGCGCGCAGGCGGTTCGACGATCTGGCCGAGCGGGAACGCGAGGTCGCCCTCGCCGTCGGAAGCGGCGGGTCCAACGCGGAGATCGCGGGATCGCTGTATCTGAGCGTGGCCACCGTGAAGACGCACGTGTCCCGGATTCTCGCCAAACTCGACCTCAACAACCGTGTCCAGATCGCACTGTTGGTGCACGACGCCGGGCTGCTCGACGAGAACGGTGGGGACGGGGTCGGCATACGCTGACCGGACCGGACCTGAAGGGGGCGGACCATGTCCGTGATCGATCTGCGTGATGTGCCGGACTTCATGGCGAATCCGTATCCGTACTACGCGAAACTGCGCGTCGAGGGGCCCGTGCACGCCATTCGCACCGATCAACTCGAACGGGCGTGGCTGATCGTCGGGTACGACGAGGGCCGGGCGGCCCTCGCGGACCCGCGCTTCAACAAGGACTGGCGGCCGACGGGGCGTTGGCCGGACGGGGACAGCGCGATCAGCACGAACATGCTGGAGCTGGACGCACCCCGGCACACCCGGCTGCGCAGGCTCGTCGCCCGTGAGTTCACCTCCCGGCGGATCGAGGCGCTGCGCCCGCGCGTCGAGGAGATCACCGCGGAACTGCTCGACGCGATGCCCGCCACCGGCAGCGCCGATCTCATCGACACGCTCGCCTTTCCGCTGCCGATGACCGTCATCTGCGAGCTGCTCGGGGTGCCGGACCTGGACCGGGACGCCTTTCGCCTGCTGTCGAACGGAGTCGTCTCGCCGACCCCGGAGCAGAAGGAGGACGACGCGGTCGGCGCCATGGGCGACTATCTGGTCGAACTCATCGAGGACAAGCGATGCTCGCCGGGCGACGACCTGATGAGCGCGCTGATCCGGGCGCGCGACGAGGGCGGCGACGGGCTGTCGCCCGACGAACTGGTGGGCATGGCCTTCCTGTTGCTCGTCGCGGGCCACGAGACGACGGTCAATCTGATCTCCAACGGGGTACGGGCACTGCTCGACCATCCGGCACAACTGGCCCTGCTCCGGGCCGACCCCGGTCTGATCGACGGTGCGATCGAGGAGACGCTGCGGTACGACGGCCCGGTGGAGACGGCCACGCTGCGGTTCACCCGCGAACCGGTGACGATCGGCTCCACCGTCATCCCGGCGGACGAAGTGGTGGTCGTGGCGCTGGGCTCCGGCGGCCGTGACCCCGGCCGGTTCCCGGACCCGGACACCTTCGACATCCGCCGCGACACCCAGGGACATCTGGCCTTCGGACACGGGGTGCACTTCTGCCTGGGCGCGCCGCTGGCCCGGATGGAGGCCCGGATCGCGATCCGGGCACTGCTGGAGCGCTGCCCCGGCCTCGCACGCGACCCGGACGGCGGGGAGCCCGAGTGGGTGCCCGGCCTGCTGCTGCGGGGTGTGCGGCGGCTGCCGGTGCGCTGGTGACGTCGCCCCGTACGCGCCGCCCACGGCCCGTGCGATCAGGTAAGCCATCCACCAGATCATCCGCCAAGCCAATTGCCAAGCCAATTGCCAAGCAATTCGTGCAGCCAATCGCCATGTCATACGGAAAGGAACCGTGTTGACCACCGAAGCCATGGTTGACCTCGCCGCACTCGGCGAGGACTTCGTTCGCGACCCCTACCCCGTGTACGCGCGACTGCGGGCCCGGGGACCCGTCCACCGGGTCCGCATACCCGAGGGCACTCCTGCCTGGCTCGTCGTCGGCTACGACGTGGGGCGCGAACTCCTCGCCGACCAGCGCCTGTCCAAGCAGTGGCAGAACGCCTCGCCCGCGCTGGGCGTGTCCAAGGTCTCCGCCGGTACCACCATGCTCAGCAGCGACGCGCCCGACCACACCCGGCTGAGAAAGCTGGTGACCAAGGAGTTCACCCCGCGTCGCATGGAAGCACTCGCGCCGCGTATCCAGGAGATGACGGACGAGCTCCTGGACGCGATGCTCGCACCGGAGGGCCGGAGCGCCGACCTCGTGGAGGGGCTGTCCTTCCCGCTGCCGATGTCCGTCATCTGCGAACTGCTGGGGGTGCCGTTCCTGGACCGGACGGCGTTCCGGGAGTGGTCCAACCTCGCCTTCTCGGCCGCCGCGGCCGAGTCCCGCGCCAACGCGACGGCGGAGATGACCGCCTATATGACCCGGCTCCTGGCCGGCAAGCGCGAGCAGCCGGGCGACGACCTGATCAGCGCGCTGATCCACACGTCGGACGGCGACGGTGACCGGCTCTCCGGTGACGAGCTGATGGGCATGGCCTGGCTGCTGCTCATCGCGGGGCACGAGACCACCGTCAACCTCATCACCAACGGCATACACAATCTGCTCGCCTATCCGGATCAACTGAAGGCTCTGCGCGCGGACTTCGGCCTCATCGACAACGCGGTCGAGGAGATCCTGCGCTTCGAGGGACCCGTCGAGACCCCCACGTACCGCTTCACCACCGAGCCGATCGAGGTCGGCGGCACGGTCATACCGGGCGGCGGGGAGCTGGTCCTCGTGGCGATGTCGGACGCCAACCGCGACCCCGCCCGGTACGCGGAGGCGGACCGCTTCGACATCACGCGGGACGCCCGCGGCCATGTCGCGTTCGGCCATGGCATCCACTACTGCCTGGGCGCGCCGCTGGCCCGTATCGAGGCCCGGATCGCCATCAGGTCGCTGCTGGAGCGCTGCCCGGACCTGCGGCTGGCCGCGGACCCGGCGACGCTGAGCTGGCGTACCGGGATGCTGATGCGGGGGCCGCTCACCCTGCCGGTGGCCTGGTGACGGCCCGCCCTGTGTGCGGGGCCCCCGGCCCGGCGGCGCCGGGCGGGCGGGTGACGCCGGGCGGGCGGGTGACGGCCCGCCGTAGGTGACGGCCCGCGGACGCCGGTCGGTCAGTCCCCGGGGATCTCCCGCAGGCTCACCGGCCGGCGTTCGCGGCGTGACACCTCGCACGCCTCCGCGATCCGCAGCGCGTGCAGCGCCTCCCGCCCGTCGCACGGATTGGCCAGCTCCCCCCGCGCCACCTTGAGGAACGCGTCCAGCTCCGCCTCGTACGCCGGCGCGAACCGTTCCAGGAAACCCGGCCAGGGCTTCGGCGGGGCGGCGGGGCCCTGCGGTTCCGCCGAGGTGAGCGGGGTGCGGTCGTCGAGGCCGACCGCGAGCTGATCGCGTTCGCCCGCCAGTTCCATCCGTACGTCGTATCCGGCGCCGTTGCACCGGGTGGCCGTGGCCGTGGCGAGCGTCCCGTCGTCCAGGGTCAGCAGGACCGCGGCCGTGTCGACATCGCCCGCCTCGCGGAACATCGCGGGCCCGGCGTCCGACCCCATGGCGTACACCTCGGTCACCTCGCGGCCCGTCACCCACCGCAGCATGTCGAAGTCATGGACCAGGCAGTCCCGGTACAGGCCGCCGGAGAGCGGGAGATAGGCGGCGGGCGGCGGCGCCGCGTCCGAGGTGATCGCGCGCACGGTGTGCAGCCGCCCGAGCCGCCCCTCCCGTACGGCGGCGCGGGCCGCGGCGAACCCCGCGTCGAAGCGCCGCATGAATCCCAGCTGGAGTACGGATCCCGCCGATTCGACCGCCGCCAGGGCACCCAGGGTGCCGGGCAGATCGAGGGCGATCGGCTTCTCGCAGAACGCGGGGAGCCCGGCGCGGGCGGCCCGTTCGATGAGACCCGCGTGGGCGGAGGTCGCCGAGGCGATCACCAGCGCGTCGACACCGCCGTCCGCGCCGGAGGCGAACATCTCGTCCACCGCGACGGCTCCGGCCCCGGTCCGCGCGGCGACCCCGGCCGCCCGGTCCCGATCGGCGTCCGCCACCACCAGTGAGTCCACGGCGGAGTGACGGCTCAGCGTCTCCGCATGGAAACTGCCGATACGTCCCGTTCCGATCAGTCCGATGCGCATGGCCTAAAGGTGACGTTCGCCCCTTCGTCATGTCAAGCGTTTGTCCTGACAAATGAGGGACCGTTCTCCCGCTGCACCGGCCACCATGGTTTTGTCCGGACAATCGAACTACGCTCGGCCCGTGACCGAACGAGGAACCGACCAGCCGCTCCCGCTGAGCGTGGACCGCACCAGCCCGGTGCCGCTCTACTTCCAGCTGGCGCAACAACTGGAGGCGGCCGTCGAACAGGGCCGGCTGGCCCCCGGCACCCTGCTCGGCAACGAGATCGAGCTCGCCTCCCGCCTCGGCCTGTCCCGGCCCACCGTGCGCCAGGCGATCCAGTCGCTCGTGGACAAGGGGCTGATGGTGCGCCGCCGGGGCGTCGGTACCCAGATCGTGCACAGCAAGGTCCGGCGTCCGCTGGAGCTCAGCTCGCTCTACGACGACCTGGAGGCGGCCGGTCAGCGCCCCGCGACCCGCGTCCTGCGCAACACCCTCGAACCCGCCGGTGCCGAGGTCGCCGCCGCCCTCGGCGTCGCGGAGGGCAGCGAGGTCCACCTCGTCGAGCGGCTGCGGTACGCGCACGACGAGCCGGTGGCACTGCTGCGCAACCACCTGCCCCCGGGCCTGCTCGCCCTCGGTACCGAGCAGTTGGAGGCCACCGGGCTGTACCGGATGATGCGCCTGTCGGGCATCACCCTGCACAGCGCCCGCCAGTCCATCGGCGCGCGCGCCGCCACCGCGCGGGAGGCCGACGAACTCCACGAGGCGACGGGCGCGCCGCTGCTCACGATGGAGCGGACCACCTTCGACGACACCGGCCGGACGGTCGAGTTCGGCTCGCACGTCTACCGGGCCGCGCGGTACGCGTTCGAGTTCCAGCTGCTCGTACGCTCCTGACCGCGACCGACCCGACCGATCCGACCGACCCGGCCCGACCAGGCCGACCAGACCCGACCAGGCCGACCAGACCAGACCAGGCCGGACCTGTCTGGCCCGGCCCGCTCGGCTCCGTAGCCCGGTGTCATGTTCGGACCAACTATTGACGGTGGTCATACAACGCCGCTAGAACTCCTCCAGCCGCACTCCGGCGGCCGGGGAGAGAAGGCGGACCCACCTTGCGTACGACTCGCACGGCAGCAGTCCTGATCGCCGCAGTCGCCCTCACCGTCGCCGGATGCAGCGGCTCCGGCGGAAAGAACTCCGAGGACACCTCCGGCAGCGGCGGCGGGGGCGGCGGCAGGACGGTCTCCACGCCCCGGATGAAGATCGCGATGGTGACGCACTCGGGGGAGGGCGACACCTTCTGGGACATCGTCCAGAACGGTGCCGAACAGGCCGCGGCCAAGGACAACGTCGAATTCCTGTACTCCGCGAACAAGGAGGGCAGGGAACAGGCCCAGCTCGTCCAGGCCGCCATCGACCAGAAGGTCGACGGCATCGTCGTCACCCTCGCCAAACCCGAAGCGGTCAAGGCCGTCGTCGCCAAGGCCGTGAGAGCGGGCATCCCCGTCGTCACGATCAACTCCGGGGCACGGTTCTCCACCGAGGTCGGCGCACTGGGCCACATCGGGCAGGACGAGGCCGTGGCGGGCGAGGCCGTCGGCAGCGAGCTGAACGCGCGCGGCCGGAAGAAGGCCGTCTGCGTCATCCACGAACAGGGCAACGTGTCACTCGAAGAGCGCTGCGCCGGAGTGGCCAAGACCTTCGGCGGGACCGTCGAGAACCTCAACGTCGAAGGCACCAACATGCCCGCCGCCACCTCCTCCATCGAGGCCAAGCTCCAGGCGGACACGGGCATCGACGCGATCGTCACCCTCGGCGCCCCCTTCGCCGCCGCCTCCGTCAAGGCCAAGAAGGGCTCCGGTTCCACCGCGGAGGTCGACACCTTCGACCTCAACGCCGAAGTGGTCGGGCGCCTCAAGGCCGAGGAGGTCGGCTTCGCCGTCGACCAGCAGCCCTACCTCCAGGGCTATCTCGCCGTCGACGGACTGTGGCTCAACCGGACCAACGGAAATGTCGTCGGCGGCGGGAAGCCGGTGCTCACCGGACCGGCGATCGTCACCGCGAAGGACGTACCGGAGCTGGAGAAATTCACCGCGCGCGGCACCCGGTGAACCGCCGGCGCGCCACCGCGACCCGCCCCCGCCCGGCCCCTGCCGGGCGATGCCGTGCGGGGCTCGGGGATACTTGGGCAGCCGGGCCGGGACAGCGCTCCCCCCGGCTCCTCCAAGCAGCACAGCGAGCAGCACAAGAAGGGCACGGCGTCGTGGCAAGGGTTCGGACAGGGGTACGCGCGATGGGCGCCGTGCTGGCAGCGGTGCTCGGCGCCTCCCTCGTGGGATGCAGCAGCACCGGTGGCAAGCGGGCGGAAGAACGCGCGGCCGAGGCCGCCGAGGGCCGGTCCGCGGTGACCACACCCCGCTGGACCTTCGCCATGGTCACCCACTCGGGCGACGGCGACACCTTCTGGGACATCGTCCAGAAGGGCTCCGAGCAGGCGGCCGTCAAGGACAACATCAACTTCCTGTACTCGCACAACGACGAGGCGCAGCAGCAGGCCCAGCTCGTCCAGACCGCCATCGACAAGAAGGTCGACGGGCTGATCGTCACGCTCGCCAAGCCCGACGCCATGAAGGCCGTGGTGGCCAAGGCCGTCAAGGCCGGTATCCCGGTCATCACGGTGAACTCGGGCTCCGCGGAGTCCAAGGCGTTCGGCGCCCTCACCCACATCGGCCAGGACGAGTCCATCGCCGGTGAGGCCGTCGGCGACGAGCTGGACAAGCGGGGCCGCAAGAAGGCCCTGTGCATCCTGCACGAGCAGGGCAACGTCGGCCATGAGCAGCGCTGCGCGGGGGCGAAGAAGTCCTTCGCCGGCACGATGCAGAACCTGTACGTCGACGGCACCAACATGCCCGATGTCCAGGCGTCCATCGAGGCCAAGCTCCAGGCCGACAAGAGCATCGACGCGGTCGTCACCCTCGGCGCGCCGTTCGCCGACGCCGCCGTCCAGGCCAAGGCGACCGCGGGCAGCACGGCGGAGATCGACACCTTCGACCTGAACGCCAAGGTCGCCGCCGGGCTCAAGGAGAAGAAGCTCGGCTTCGCCGTCGACCAGCAGCCCTACCTCCAGGGCTACGAGGCCGTCGACCTGCTCTGGCTCTACCGCTACAACCGCAATGTGCTCGGCGGCGGCCTGCCCGTCCTGACCGGCCCGCAGGTCATCACGTCCGACGACGCCGACGCGCTCGCCGCATACACGAAGCGGGGGACCCGATGAGCGGGACCGGACAGCCCGCGGCTCCGGCCCCGGCTCCGGCTCCGGCCCCGTCCAAGGGCGGTGCCGACGAGCGGCTGCTCCGCACCTCGCCGCTGCGCAGGCTGCTCGGCCGTCCCGAGCTCGGTTCGGTCGTCGGCGCGGCGGCCGTCTTCCTTTTCTTCACGATCGTCGCGGACAGCTTCCTCCAGGCATCCAGCCTGGGCACGGTGCTGTACGCGGCCTCCACCATCGGGATCATGGCGGCGCCGGTGGCGCTGCTGATGATCGGCGGCGAGTTCGACCTCTCCGCCGGTGTGCTGGTCACCAGCTCCGCGCTGATCTCCTCGATGTTCAGCTACCAGATGACGGCCAACGTCTGGGTCGGCGTCTTCGTGTCCCTGCTGGTCACCCTGGCCGTCGGCGCGTTCAACGGCTTCATGCTGACCCGAACCAAGCTGCCGAGCTTCATCATCACGCTCGGTACGTTCCTGATGCTGACCGGACTCAACCTCGGTTTCACCAAGCTGATCAGCGACACCGTCTCGACCAAGGCGATCGGCGACATGGAGGGCTTCGAATCGGCCCGCAAGGTGTTCGCCTCCCAGCTGACGATCGGTGACGTCGAGTTCAAGGTCACCATCCTGTGGTGGGCGGCGCTCGTCGCGGTCGCCACCTGGATCCTGCTCCGTACCCGCTTCGGCAACTGGATCTTCGCCGTCGGCGGTGAGGCCGACGCGGCCCGCGCGGTCGGCGTCCCGGTGATCCGTACGAAGATCGGCCTCTACCTCGGCGTGGCCTTCGCCGCCTGGGTCTCCGGGCAGCACCTGCTGTTCAGCTACGACGTCGTCCAGTCCGGCGAGGGCGTCGGCAACGAGCTGACGTACATCATCGCGGCCGTCATCGGCGGCTGCCTGATCACCGGCGGCTACGGCTCCGCGATCGGCTCCGCGGTCGGTGCCTTCATCTTCGGCATGACCAGCAAGGGCATCGTGTACGCGGAGTGGAACCCGGACTGGTTCAAGTTCTTCCTGGGAGCGATGCTGCTCCTGGCCACCCTGCTCAACGCATGGGTACGCAAGCGCGCGGAGGCGACAAAGTGACGGCCGACCGGGCACTCGTCGAGCTGGCCGACGTAGCCAAGTTCTACGGCAACATCAAGGCGCTGGAACACGTCTCGCTGGTGGTCCACGCGGGCGAGATCACCTGTGTCCTCGGCGACAACGGGGCCGGCAAGTCCACGCTCATCAAGATCATCGCGGGGCTGCACCGGCACGACGCCGGGACCTTCCTGATCGATGGCGAGGTGACCACCCTCGCCAACCCGCGCGACGCCCTGGACCGGGGCATCGCCACCGTCTACCAGGACCTCGCCGTCGTCCCCCTCATGCCGGTCTGGCGGAACTTCTTCCTCGGCTCCGAGCCGACGATCGGCTCCGGGCCCCTCAAGCGCCTCGATGTGCGCCGGATGCGCGAGACGACCCGCTCCGAGCTGCTGCGCATGGGGATCGACCTGCGCGACGTCGACCAGCCGATCGGCACCCTGTCCGGCGGCGAGCGCCAGTGCGTGGCGATCGCCCGCGCCGTCTACTTCGGCGCCAAGGTCCTCGTCCTGGACGAGCCGACGGCGGCACTCGGCGTCAAGCAGTCCGGTGTCGTCCTCAAGTACGTCGCGGCCGCCAGGGACGCCGGGCTCGGCGTGGTTCTCATCACGCACAACCCGCACCACGCCTACCTCGTGGGGGACCGGTTCGTGCTGCTCAAGCGCGGCGCGATGTCGGGCAGCCACACCAAGGACGAGATCACCCTGGACGAGCTCACCCGCCAGATGGCGGGCGGCAGCGAGCTCGACGAGCTCAGCCACGAGCTGGAGCGCACCCCCGCGCCCGGCCGTCCCGAGGGGCCCGGGGCGGGCGACGGCACGCCGTAGTGGAGGCACGGCTTCCGGCGCGGCCGACCCCGCCCACCGGCCCCGGGGGTCCGGCAGTGGCAGAATCGAGCGCGGTGGACGCCGTCCGCCGCCGGTAGCAGCACCCGACCGGCCCTCCAGACCCCGCAGGGACGATGAGCACGTACCGCGACTTCACACACCGCGGCTCCGCCCGCGCCACCGTCCTCAAGACCGTCGGCACCAGGGAGCGGCGCTCGCACCTCACCGCGCCCCGCGTCCCGACCGTCGGCATCGACATCGGCGGGACGAAGGTGATGGCCGGCGTCGTCGACGCGGACGGCAACATCCTGGAGCAGCTGCGCACCGAGACCCCGGACAAGTCCAAGAGCCCCAAGGTCGTCGAGGACACCATCGTCGAGCTGGTCCTGGACCTCTCCGACCGGCACGACGTGCACGCCGTGGGCATCGGCGCGGCGGGCTGGGTGGACGCCGACCGCTCGAAGGTCCTGTTCGCCCCCCACCTCGCCTGGCGCGACGAACCCCTGCGCGACGCGATCGCCTCCCGCCTCGTTGTCCCCGTCATGGTCGACAACGACGCCAATACGGCGGCCTGGGCGGAATGGCGCTTCGGCGCGGGCCGCGGCGAGGACCACCTCGTCATGATCACGCTCGGCACCGGCATCGGCGGCGCGATCCTGGAGGACGGCCAGGTCAAGCGGGGAAAGTACGGCGTCGCGGGTGAGTTCGGCCACATGCAGGTCGTCCCCGGCGGCCACCGCTGCCCCTGCGGCAACCGCGGCTGCTGGGAGCAGTACAGCTCCGGCAACGCGCTGGTGCGCGAGGCCAGGGAGCTGGCCGCGGCGGACTCCCCGGTCGCGCACTATCTGCTGGACCGGGTCAAGGGCAACATCCCCGACATCACCGGGCCGCTCATCACCGAACTGGCCCGGGAGGGCGATGCGATGTGCATCGAGCTCCTCCAGGACATCGGCCAGTGGCTCGGTGTCGGCATCGCCAACCTGGCCGCCGCGCTCGACCCGTCCTGCTTTGTGATCGGAGGCGGCGTCAGCGCCGCCGACGACCTGCTGATCGGCCCCGCCAGGGATGCCTTCAAGCGGCATCTCACGGGGCGCGGCTATCGCCCCGAGGCCCGGATCGCGAAGGCCCAGCTCGGCCCCGAGGCGGGTATGGTCGGCGCCGCGGACCTGGCCCGACTGGTCGCCCGCAGATTCCGCCGGGCCAACCGCCGCCGCGTGGAGCGGTACGAGCGGTACGCGCAGATCTACGACCAGGCCGCGAGCACCATCCGCAACACGCGATCCACCCGCACCGCCGACTGAACCGCGGCCGCGCCGCGCGGCGTCCTCCGGCCAGTGACCGCATCCGCAGCAGCCGCAGTACCAAGGGAACTCCGATCATGACCGCAGCCGAGCACCCCGTCGTGCCGCGCCAGTCCGTTCCGCCGGGCGACGGCGACGGCAAGCCTCCCCAGGACCGCCGCCGGGTGATCCGCAGACGGCTGATCACGGCGACGATCATCGTGCTGCTGATCGGTATCCCGGCCGGCTATCTGCTGATCTCCGCAGGCCAGAGCCGCCGCTCCGGCAAGGACAAGGAGGCCGAGGCATCCGCGCAGGGACTCCGTGAGGACTGGCCGTCCGGGATGCAGCGGCGGATCTTCGAGGTGCCGATCCCCGGCAACGCGTCGGGGGTTCAGTACTACGAGACCAACAACTGGAAGGCCAGCCGGTTGTATGTGAAGTTCCGTACGACATCTGCCGGTCTCGACCGGTTCCTGTCCGGCGTCGGAACGGGCCGCGCCGCCCTGAAACCGGGGGCGGTGACCATCGGTGAACGCGATATCAAGATCAGCGACTGGTACTTCGGGCCCGGTGTGTTCTGGGCGGGTACGACCCACACCAACAAGGACCCGCGCCCCACCCAGAACATCACCGTCAACATGACCGATCCGGCCGGCCCCGTCGTGTATGTCGTTTCCGCGGCGACCCCCTGACCGCGACCCGACAGCGCGCTCACTAACCTGGAGCGAGTGAGTGAAGTGAGCGACACGACCCCGCAGCCCGCGCCGGCCCCGCAGCCCGCCGCCCCGGTACCCATAGCCCCGCAGGCCCCTGCGGCCCCGCACGCGGTACAGGCCCCGGTGGTCCCGCACGCGGTACAGGCCCCCTTGGCCCCGCACGCCCTTGTGGCCCCGCAGCACCACCCCATGTCCCCGCAGCCCGCACCGGCCCTCGTCGCCCCGCAGCCCGCACAGGCCGCCCCCGCCCCGCAGGGGCCACCGGCCCTGGTCGCCCCGCAGGCCGCACAGGCCGCCCCCGCCCCGCAGCCGGGCCGGGGCGAGCAGCCCGCGTACATCGCTCCGGCCCCGCAGCCCGCACCCCCGCACGCCGCCCACGTCCCCGCGCCCCCTGTCCCCGCGCCCCCGCACGCGGTACGGGCCCCGGTGGTCCCGCAGGCGGTAGAGGCCCTCACGCCTCCGCAGGCCCCGATACCTCCGCAGGCCCCGCACGCCGCTCAGGCGCCCGTGCCCCCGCCCGCCCCTCAGGCCCCGCAGACCCTTCAGTACCGCTTCGACGGGCCGGACGACGCGCCCGTCCTGGTGATCGGCCCCTCACTGGGGACCACCTGGCACATGTGGGACCGGCAGATACCCGAGCTGTCCCAGCACTGGCGCGTCTTCCGCTACGACCTGCCGGGCCACGGCGGCGCCCCCGCCCACCCCGCCACCGCCGTCGCGGAGCTGGCGGACCGGCTGCTCGCCACCCTCGACAGCCTCGGTGTCCAGCGCTTCGGGTACGCGGGCTGCTCCATCGGCGGCGCGATCGGCGCCGAGCTCGCCCTGCGCCATCCGCACCGGGTGGCCTCGCTGGCCCTGGTGGCGGCCTCGCCCCGGTTCGGCAGTGCCGACGAGTTCCGCCAGCGCGGTGTGATCGTCCGGACCAACGGGCTGGAGCCGATGGCCCGCACCGCGCCGGAGCGCTGGTTCACCCCCGGTTTCGCCGCCGCCCAGCCCGCCATCGTCGAGTGGGCCGTGCAGATGGTCCGCACCACCGACCCCGGCTGCTACATCGCCGCCTGCGAGGCGCTGGCCGCCTTCGACATCCGCGCCGAACTCGGCCGCATCGGCGTCCCGACCCTCGTCCTGGTCGGCGCCGAGGACCAGGTCACCGGCCCCGCCGAGGCCCGCACCCTGGTCGCGGGCATCCCGGACGCCCGGCTCGCCCTGGTCCCCGGCGCCTCCCACCTCGCCCCCGTCGAACAGCCCGGCGCCGTCTGTGACCTGCTCCTGACCCACTTCTCCACGGCCTGGCAGGACACCCTCGCCGCCATTCCGGTCCTGCCCGTCGTCCCGGCGCTCTCCGTCCCCTTCACCCCCGTCGCCGAGATCGCCCCCGCGGCAGCCCGGCCCGAGGCCGACGGCGCGGGCCGCGGCGATGTGCTCGACAGCGGTACGAAGATCCGCCGCGAGGTGCTGGGAGACGCCCATGTCGACGGGGTGAACGCCTCGTCCGACGCCTTCACCGAGGACTTCCAGGACCTCGTCACCCGGTACGCCTGGGGCGAGGTCTGGGCCCGGGAGGGGCTGGACCGCAGGACGCGCAGCTGCATCACGCTCACCGCGCTGGTCGCCTCCGGCCACCTCCACGGCCTGGCCGCGCACACGAGGGCGGCGCTGCGCAACGGGCTCACGCCCGCCGAGATCAAGGAAGTCCTGCTCCAGACCGCCGTGTACTGCGGCATTCCGGCCGCCGGTGCCGCCTTCGACATCGCGCGGTCCGTGATCCAGGAGGAAACCACACCGCCCGCGTAGCAGGATGAGCGGCATGAACGCATCGCCTCTCACACTCACCAAGAAGACGCACTCCTGCATCCGGATCGAGAAGGACGGGCAGGCGCTCGTCATCGACCCCGGCGGCTTCTCCGAGGACGACGCCGCGATCGGTGCCGACGTCATCCTGGTCACGCACGAACACCCGGACCACTTCGACGAGGCGCGGCTGCGGGCCGGTCTCGCGGCCAACCCGGCGGCCGAGATCTGGACGCTGCGCAGTGTGGCCGATCAGCTCTCCGCCGCCTTCCCGGGGCGGGTGCACACCGTGGGGCACGGCGACACCTTCACCGCCGCGGGATTCGAGGTGGCCGTGCACGGAGAGCTGCACGCGGTGATCCACCCGGACATCCCGAGGGTCACCAACATCGGCTTCCTGGTGGACGGTTCGCTCTTCCATCCCGGGGACGCGCTCACCGTCCCCGACCGGCCGGTGGACACCCTGATGCTCCCGGTGATGGCCCCGTGGAACAAGATCTCGGAGGTCATCGACTACGTACGCGAGGTCAGGCCGCGGCGCGCCATCGACATCCACGACGCGCTGCTCACCGATCTCGCGCGGCCCATCTACGACAACCAGATCGGCAGCCTCGGCGGCGCCGACCACGGCCGGCTGGCGCCCGGGGACGTCACGGAAGTCTGAACGGCCGACCGGTCGCCGGACTGCCCGGCGACCGGACGCACGGGCGCTCTAGGGCCGGACCGACGGCGACTGTCAGTGGGACCGGCTAGGTTTGCTGCCATGCGCATCGCCACCTGGAACGTCAATTCGATCACCGCCCGGCTCCCGAGGCTGCTGGCCTGGCTGGAGAGCACCGGCACCGACGTGCTGTGCATCCAGGAGACCAAGTGCACGGCCGAACAGTTCCCCTCCGACGAGTTGCGCGAGCTGGGCTACGAGTCCGCAGTCAACGCCACCGGCCGGTGGAACGGGGTCGCGCTGCTCTCCCGGGTCGGGCTCACCGATGTCGTCACGGGACTGCCGGACGGCCCGGAGTACGACGGGGTGCGGGAGCCGCGGGCGATCTCCGCGACCTGTGGCCCGGTCCGTGTCTGGTCGGTCTACGTGCCCAACGGCCGCGAGGTCGAGCACGCGCACTACGCGTACAAGCTGCGCTGGCTGGAGGCGCTCCAGAAGGCCGTGGCGGTGGACGCCGCGGGTGCGCTGCCGTTCGCGGTCCTGGGCGACTTCAATGTGGCCCCGACGGACGAGGACGTCTGGGACCCCGCGCCCTTCGAGGGCGCCACCCATGTCACCCCCGCCGAGCGCGCCGCCCTGGCGACGCTCCGGGAGGAGGGGCTGAGCGATGTGATGCCCCGCCCGCTCAAGTACGACCACCCGTACACCTTCTGGGACTACCGCGAGCTGCGCTTCCCGAAGAACAAGGGCATGCGCATCGACCTGGTCTACGGCAACGCCCCGTTCACGGCGGCGGTCAAGGACAGCTATGTCGACCGGGAGGAGCGCAAGGGCAAGGGCGCTTCCGACCACGCCCCGGTGGTCGTCGACCTCGACCTCTGAGCGGCGGCAGCGGGATCTACTGACAACCGTAGGTTGACACCTCAAGGGCGTCAACCTACGGTTGACACATGACGCAGCCTCTTCCCGCAACGCCATCCGTGCGCCTCGACGATCTGATCGCGGCCATCAAGAACAGCCACACCGACGCCCTGCAACAGTTGTCGGGCGCGGTCGTCGCCGCCGACCACCTCGGTGACGTCGCCGACCACCTCATCGGCCACTTCGTGGACCAGGCACGCCGCTCCGGCGCCTCCTGGACGGACATCGGCCGGAGCATGGGAGTGACCCGGCAGGCCGCCCAGAAGCGCTTCGTCCCCAAGAAGACCGATGCGAACGCCGGTTCCGGCTCCGACCTGGACCCGAGCCAGGGATTCGGCCGTTTCACCCAGCGCGCCCGCAACGTCGTCATGGCCGCCCACAACGAGGCTCAGGCCGCCCGGCACGCCGAGATCCTCCCGGCCCACCTGGCGCTCGGCCTCCTCGCCGAGCCCGACGGCATCGCCGCCCGGGTCATCACCGCCCGGGGGGTGAGCCCGGACGCCGTCCGCACCGCCGCGGCCGCCGCACTGCCTCCCGCCGTGGACGAGGTGCCCGAGCTGATCCCGTACGACGCGGATTCCCGCAAGGTCCTGGAGCTGACCTTCCGTGAGGCGCTCCGGCTCGGGCACAACTACGTCGGCACCGAGCACGTCCTGCTGGCCCTGCTGGAGTTCGAGGACGGCTCCGGTGTGCTCACCGGCCTCGGCATCGGCAAGGACGCCGCTTCGGCCGCCGTCGAAACCGCCGTGACCGACGCGGCGGCGGCCCTGTGGCAGCAGGAATCCTGACCGACGGGTGCGGCGGCGGGTTCAGTGCACCGAGAACCCGCCGTCGATGAAGATCGACTGGCCGGTGACATAGGCCGAGCCCCGGCCCGCCAGGAACACCGCGGCGGCGGCGAAGTCCTCGGCCAGACCATTGCGTCCGACCATGGTGCGCGCCGCCAGGGCCGCCACCTTCTCCGGATCGGAGGCGAGTCGTTCGTTCAGCGGCGTCAGCACGAACCCCGGCACCAGCGTGTTGCAGGTGACGCCGTGCGGAGACCACGCCTCCGCCTGCGAGCGGGCCAGCGATTCCAGGGCACCCTTGGACACCCCGTACGCACCGCTGTTCACGAACGCGCGGTGCGCCTGCTGGGAGGTGATGTGGATGATCCGCCCGAAGCCCCGCTCGGCCATGCCGGGTCCGAAGCGCTGTCCCAGCAGGTAGGGCGCCTTCAGGTTCACCGTCATCGTGGTGTCCCAGACGTCCTCGCCCAGCTCGCCCATGGGCGGCCGCAGATTGATCCCGGCGCAGTTCACCAGGATGTCGGGCTCCCCGTACGGCGTGGCCGCCGCCTCGGCTCCCGTACGCACACCCTCGGCGGTACTCAGATCCGCGCTCACCCACGCCGCCCGGCAGCCCTCTCCCGTCAGCTCGTCGACCGTCGCGGCCAGCTCCGCCTCCCGGCGTGCCACGACGACGACGCTCGCCCCCGCGCGGGCGAGGGCTCCGGTGATCGCCCGGCCGATGCCGGAGCTCCCGCCGGTCACCACGGCGACCCGGCCTTCCAGGGAGAACAGTTCGGACAGATAGGTCTGCGAGATCATGTACGCACCCTAGATGGCAGGTCCCGCACGACCGCGGCCGGTGTCGGATCGGCAACGGCCGCGCGCCCTGTGGTGCGGATCGCGGCGGGGATGGGACCCTAGTGGTATGAACATCCCTTTCTTGGACAACTGGCGTAAGCGTCAGGGCGGTACGCCGGGAGCGGCCCTCGCCGCCGCCGTCGAAGCGGATCCCGACGGCGTGGCCGAGCTGCTCGCCGAATGCGAACTGCTGCGTGTCCGAGCGGGGCAGAACGGACTCGAACTCGACGACAGCCCCGCCTCGTTGACCGCGCTCGACCAGCTGCCGCCCCGCTGGCGCGACGATCCCGAGGAACTGCCCTGGCTCGGCAACGACGCCGGCCTCTACCTCGGCACGGTTCTCGTGCGGACCGTGCCCGGTGCGGCCTGGGACGTCTGGCCGAGCGGCCAGCCCGTGGTGCGCCTGGCCTCCGGACGCGAGATCGATGTCGTCGCGGCCGGTCTCGACTGGGCGATGGCGGGCAGCCCCGAGCTTTCCCAGGTGTACGCGGAGTCCGCCGAGAGCTGACCCGCGTCACCGAATCGAGATAAACAGCCTTATGCCCTATATGCGCGTGTCGGGTACGAAGTCCCTTGTCGGGATGGATAGTTTGCGCTGACCTCGACACAGCGACAAGTGGGTAGGGCAGCGTATGGCCGTCGATCCGTTGATCGAGCTGCGGGACGTCAACAAACACTTCGGAGAGCTGCACGTACTGCAGAACATCAATCTCACCGTCGGCCGCGGGGAGGTGGTGGTGGTCATCGGCCCCTCCGGATCCGGCAAATCAACGCTCTGCCGGGCGATCAACCGACTTGAGACGATCGAATCGGGCTACATCGCCATCGACGGCAAGCCCCTCCCGGAGGAGGGGAAGGGGCTCGCGCAGCTCCGGGCCGAAGTCGGCATGGTCTTCCAGTCGTTCAACCTGTTCGCCCACAAGACCGTGCTGGCCAATGTCTCGCTCGCCCAGCTCAAGGTCCGCAGGCGCAAGAAGGACGAGGCCGACCGGCGCTCCAGGGAACTGCTGGACCGGGTCGGCCTCGCCTCCCAGGCCGACAAGTTCCCCGCTCAGCTCTCCGGCGGTCAGCAGCAGCGCGTGGCCATCGCCCGCGCCCTGGCCATGGACCCCAAGGCGCTGCTCTTCGACGAGCCCACCTCGGCACTCGACCCGGAGATGATCAACGAGGTGCTGGAGGTCATGCAGCAGCTCGCCCAGGAGGGCATGACCATGATCGTGGTCACGCACGAGATGGGCTTCGCCCGGTCCGCCGCCAACCGCGTCGTCTTCATGGCCGACGGCTGCATCGTCGAGGACCGCACCCCGGAGGACTTCTTCACGGCGCCGTCGAGCGACCGCGCCAAGGACTTCCTGTCCAAGATCCTCAAGCACTGACGGGGGGCTCCATGTTGCGTACGAGGAACTCGCGTACGGAAACGTCACATACGAAAAGGTCACGTACGAGGACGGGCGCGGTCGCTCTGGCCGGCCTTCTGCTCGCCCTGCTCGCCGCCGGGTGCGGCAAGGAGGGCAGCCCGCCGGTCAAGGGGCCGAAGCCGGAGGCGCTGCCGCAGTACAAGGTCGACACCGGCTTCGAACTGCCCGGCTCCACGACCTGGAAGAAGGCCAAGAAGCGGGGCCACCTCGTGGTCGGCGCCAAGGAGGACCAGCCCTACCTGGGCGAGAAGGACCCGGCCACCGGGATCTACTCCGGCTTCGACATCGAGATCGCCCGCATGATGGCGGCCTCGCTCGGATTCGAGCCGAAGTCGGTCCAGTTCAGGACGATCGCCTCGGCCAACCGCGAGACCGCCCTGCAGAACGGCCAGATCGACTACTACGTCGGCACCTACACCATCAACGACATGCGCAAGAAACTCGTCGGGTTCGCCGGCCCCTACTACCTGGCCGGGCAGGGGCTGCTGGTGCGCACCGACGAGAACGACATCCACGGGCCGCAGGACCTGGACGGCAGGACCGTCTGTTCGGCGGCGGGCTCCACCCCGTACCAGCGCATCGCCGCCGACTATCCCAAGGCGGACCTCGTCGCCTACGACACGTACTCGATCTGTGTCGACAACCTGCTGACCTACCAGGTCGACGCCGTCACCACCGACGACGCCATCCTGCTGGGCTTCGCGGCGAAGGCTCCGGACGAGATGAAGGTCGTCGGGAAGCCGTTCTCCGAAGAGCCGTACGGCATCGGCGTGCCCCGGGGCGACAACGCGCTGCGCGCCGCGCTCAACGACGCCCTGGAGGCCAACGAGAAGAACGGCAACTGGAAGAAGGCGTTCGAAGCGACGCTGGGCCTGTCCGGAGTGCCCGCACCGAAGCCCCCGCCCATCGACCGCTACCCGGCGAACTGAGGGGACGGCACCGC
Source organism: Streptomyces sp. TSRI0281 (assembly GCF_001905125.1). Lineage (GTDB taxonomy): Bacteria > Actinomycetota > Actinomycetes > Streptomycetales > Streptomycetaceae > Streptomyces. The sequence goes on from NZ_LWLE01000002.1 coordinate 350,146, forward strand.
ACATGGATGTACTGACAGAGAACTTCTCCCTCTACGGCAAGGGCTTCCTCGGTACCGTCGAGCTGACCGTGTACGCCTCGATCCTGGCGCTGGTCCTCGGCTTCGTGATGGCCTCCTGCCGGGTCGCCCCGGTCGGCTCCTTCCGGGTGCTGGGCACGGTCTGGGTGGCGGTGCTCCGCAACACCCCGCTCACCCTGCTGTTCTTCGCCGTCCTGCTCGGCCTGCCGCGCTTCGGCCTGGTCCTGCCGTTCAAGGTCTTCGCGGTCCTCGCGCTCGGCTGCTACACCTCCGCGTTCATCTGCGAGGTGCTGCGCTCCGGCATCAACACCGTGCCCACCGGCCAGGGCGAGGCCGCCCGCAGCCTCGGCATGTCCTTCGGGCAGACCCTGAGCCAGGTGGTCCTGCCGCAGGCCTTCCGCTCGGTGATCCCGCCGGTCGGCTCGACCCTCATCGCGCTGGCCAAGAACTCCGCGATCGCGGGAGCGTTCAGCGTCACGGAGCTGCTCGGCACCTACAAGACCCTCAATGAGCTGGGCTACAGCATCATCTGGACGTTCATCTGGATCGCCGTCGGCTACCTGATCATCACCCTGTCCATCAGCGCGCTCTTCAACGTGCTGGAGAAGCGCTGGGGAGTCGCCCGATGACCGCCCGCTCCATGCCCACGGCCACCGCGCTCTACGACATCCCGGGCCCGCTGACCCGCAAACGGCACTTCCTGTACGGGGTCGGCTCCACGATCCTGATCCTCGCGCTGGTCGGCTGGGTCATCTATCTGCTCTTCGACACCAACCAGTTCACCAGCGAGAAGTGGACGCCCTTCGAGTACAAGGGCATCCAGGAGCTGCTGCTGCGCGGACTGGGCAACACCCTCAAGGCGTTCGGGTACGCCGCGGTGCTCTCCCTGGCACTCGGTGCCCTGCTCGCCGTCGGCCGGCTCTCCGCGCACCGGCCGGTGCGCTGGATCTCGACACTGCTGGTCGAATTCTTCCGGGCCATGCCGGTGCTGGTGATGATCTTCTTCATCTTCGTGGCGCTGAAGGTGCAGCCGCTGCCCGCGCTGGTCGCCGGGCTGACCCTCTACAACGGTTCCGTCCTCGCGGAGGTGTTCCGTACCGGCATCAACTCGGTGGATCGCGGTCAGCGGGAGGCCGCGTACGCGCTCGGCATGCGCAAGACGCAGGTCACGACCTTCGTCCTCGCACCCCAGGCGGTACGCGCCATGCTCCCCACCATCATCAGCCAGCTGGTGGTGGCCCTGAAGGACACCTCGCTCGGCTATCTGATCACCTATGAGGAATTCCTCCACGCGGGAAAGCTGATCGCGTCGAATCTCGACTACGATCTTCCCTTCATCCCTGTGGTGATGGTGATCTCACCCATCTACATCGGGATGTGCATGCTGCTTTCCTGGTTCGCCACCTGGGTGGCGAAACGGCAGCGGCGCAACCCGAAGACCGAGGCGGTGGATGTGGCCCCGGCCGAACCAGGGACGCTGCTGCCGGGAGGGCAGTAGCCGGGCAGCGCCCGCCCGGCAGCAGCCGGTGATCACTTCTCGCGCAGCGGGACCGAGAGGTAACTCGGATCCGTACCGGGCGAGGAGAAGGTCAGCTGCGAGCCGGTCGGGTTGTGCTCGATGTACAGCGGATCAACGGTGTCGATCACCAGGGCGAGCCGGTGACCGGCCGGGACGTCGTAGGCCGTGGAGAACAGCTCCAGGTCCACGGGGAACGGCCGGCCCGGGGTCTGCCCGTGGAACGTGTAGGGGGCGTCGCTGACCAGTTTGCCGAGGCCGAGCGGCCCCACGTCGTAGAGATGGGCGACGAGGGTGCCGCTCTCCTCGGTGCTGGTGAGCGTGGTGTGCGGCGCGGCGGTGCCACGGATGTGCTGGGCGGCGGCGGCGGCGTACGGCCCGGACTGCCAGACGCTCGCGAAGGCGCGCGGCAGCAGGGGGATGGAGGCGACGGGCGGCAGCTTCACGAACTGGTCGAGGGCGTTGGACAGCATGACGATGCCGCCGTTGGCACCCGAGTCGACGTTCGCCAGGATCTTCTTCGTGCCGTCCAGCTCGATCCGGTGCTTCCCGGCGCCGACCGACTTCCAGTCCGGGTAGCCCTCGTAACCCTTGTCGGTACGGGACTTGAGCTGGACCGGCTGCTCCATGTCGATGCCGTTGCGCTCGCCCTTGAGATACCGGTCGAACCAGCGGTGCGCGCTCGTCCAGGTGTCGTTGGGCAGGCCGAGCAGTCCGGTGGCCTCGGCGGTGGCGTGGTCGCCGGGGCGGAACTCCAGGCGCTTGGGGCCGGTGAGCTTCTCGTAGAACGAGGCGTACTGGTTGGGCGGGAAGATGGTGTCGCCCCAGGCGTTGCCCATCATGATCGCGGAGCCGTTGGCGTTGATCCGGTCCAGATACGTCGCGGGGGAGCGCTTCTTGCCCCAGGCGATCATGTCCGCTTCCTCGCGAGGTGGGAGCCGAGGAAGTCGGTCAGTGACCCGACGGTAACCCCGGTTGTTTACCGCTGGTAACTGGTCGGTGTGTCGCACGAAGGTAACGATTGTTGGACGAGTTGTCAGTAGTGGGCGCGAGCGCCGCGGATCAGCTCAGCGCGCTCTTCGTCCGCCAGTCGGCCCAGGAGACGTTCCACGCGCCGTAGCCGTTGCCCTCGGCCACCGTGCCCTTGGCGTCGGCACCGGTGATCTCGAACGGGTCGCCGACCCGCACCTGCCGGTACAGCGACGCGGCGTTCGCGTCGCTCATGCCGACACAGCCCGAACTGTGGTTGCCGCGGCCGAAGTAGGAGGCGTTCCACGGCGCGGCGTGCGCGTACATCCCGGACCAGGTCAGACGCATCGAGGAGTCGACCATCTTGTCGTAGGCATCGCCGAGGCCCACCGTCTCGGAGCGCATGTTGATCGTGCCCTCCTTGGACATCAGGACGGCCGTGCCCCGCCAGGACGCCTTGTCGCCGCCGGGCGTGCCCGCCGACATCGGGACGTCCATGACCTGCTTGCCGTCGCGGTGCAGGGCGAGCCGGTGGTTGTCGAGATCGACCTTGACCACCTGGGCGGCACCGATCGTGAACGTCGTCGTGTAGTCGCGTACGAACCAGCCGCCGGACCCGCCCGTGTCGACGCCGTTCAGCTCCGCGTCCAGGGTGACCTTGGTGCCGGACTTCCAGTACTCCTTGGGCCGCCAGTCGACGCGGTCCTTGCCGGAGTAGTCCTGGAGCCAGCCCCAGGAGCCCTCGGTGCTGTTCGAGGTGGAGACCTTCAGGCGCTTCTCCACCTCGGCCTTGTCCTTCACCGGGTTGTCGAAGACGATCGACAGCGGCTGCCCGATGCCGACCGTGGTGTTCTTCCCCGGGGCGAGGGCCAGCTTGTTGACCTTGTCCGCCGGTGCGGTGGTGAAGCCGGCCCGGTCGCTGCCGCCGTCGGTGTCCTTCGCCTCCACGGTGTACGCCGTGCCGGGCGCCGCGACCCGCTCGGACGTCCAGCTACGGCCGTCGGCGGATATCCGCCCGGTCAGCGCCCCGCCCTCGGCCCCGGTCACCGTGACCTTCTTGAGCTCGCCCCGCGCCAGCGTCACCTTCACCGGCCCGCCCGCGGTGGCCTTCGTGCCCCGCAGGTTCACCGAGATGCTGGTGTCCGGAGCCTTCCCCGACCCCGCCACCGCGGCGGACCCGCCACCGGAACAGGCGGTGAGTGCGGCACCGAGCACCACGACCGGGCCGATCAGGGCGTGCCGGGCGGGACGGCCGGCCGGGGCGATGCGGCGTATGTGCCGGCGTGCAGAGCTCAACGGGAAAACCTCCAGGACAAGTGCTTCTCGTGAGAAGAGAGGCATTTCCCCGGCCCAAGGTTCCGTAAATTTCCGGAAATCGAGGAATTCCCGGTGTGACAACCGACGCGGTGCGGGACGGCAGGGCCCGCTGAGGACGTACGGGTGTACGAGCTGTGCGGGGTACCCTCCACCCTCGGCCTCCGGCCGTCGGCACTCGGCCCGACGACCGGGCACGAGGCCCTCGACATCCTCGGAGACCAGGAGAGACCGGTGGGCGGAACCGACCCCGCAACGAGCCCCGCCGCCGGAACCGCCGCCGGAACCTCCGTCGCAACCGCCTCCGGCGCGGAGGCCGCCGGGGACGGCCCGGCGAAGCCCGCTTCGGTGCTGCGCAGCGGAGCCGTCATGGCGGCGGGCTCCGTCGTCTCCCGCGCCACCGGCTTCATCCGCTCGGCGGTCGTCGTCGCCGCACTCGGCACCGGGCTGGCGGCCGACGGCTACACGGTCGCCAACACCGTCCCCAACATCCTGTACATGCTGCTCATCGGCGGCGCCCTCAACGCGGTCTTCGTCCCCGAGCTGGTACGGGCCGCCAGACACCACGCCGACGGCGGAGCCGCGTACACCGACCGGCTGCTGACCGTGTGCACGGTCGGCCTCATCGCCCTCACCGCGATCACGGTGGCCGGTGCGCCCCTCATCGTCTCCGTCTACACCGACTACACGGGCCGGCAGGCCGAGCTGACCGTCGCCCTCGCCCGCTACTGCCTGCCGCAGATCCTCTTCTACGGGCTCTTCACCCTCCTCGGTCAAGTCCTCAACGCCCGCGACCGGTTCGGCGCGATGATGTGGACCCCGGTCCTCAACAACGTCGTGATCATCGCGGTGTTCGGTCTCTACCTCTCGGTCGCCGCGGGCTCCGGCGGCGCCCTCGGCGACGCCGACGCCCAACTGCTCGGCTGGGGGACGACCGCCGGAATAGCGGTGCAGACCCTCGCCCTGATCCCCGCGCTGCGCGCCGCCCGGTTCCGTTGGCGGCCCCGCTTCGACTGGCGCGGCAGCGGGCTGACCCGGCCGCTCCGCTCGGCCGGCTGGCTCGTGCTGCTCGTCCTGACCAACCAGCTCGCCTACTGGGTGGTGACCCGGCTCTCCACCGGCACCGGGCAGCGCGCCGTCGACCAGGGGGTGTCGGGCGGCGCCGGATACACCGCGTACAGCTACGCGTACCAGCTCCTGGTCGTCCCGCAGGGCATCATCACCGTCTCCCTGGTCACCGCGCTGATGCCGAGGATGAGCCGGGCGGCGGCCGACGGCGATCTGGCCGGGGTGCGGCGGGACGTCTCGTACGCCCTGCGGACCAGCGCCGCGGCCGTCGTGCCCGCGGCGGCCGTCCTGCTCGTGCTGGCACCGTGGGTGATGGGGTCGGTCTTCGGGTACGGGCGGACCACGGACGCCGACATCGCGGTGATGGCAGGCATGCTGGCGGCCTTCGCACCGGGGCTGATCGCCCTCTCCGGACAGTACGTGCTCACCCGCGGCTTCTACGCGATGAGTGACACCCGCACCCCCTTCCTCCTCAACCTGGTGATCGCCGGGGTCAACGCCGCACTGTGCGTGGCCGCGTATCTGCTGCTGCCCGCCCGCTGGGCGGTGACCGGGATGGCCGGGGCGAACTCGGTGGCGTTCCTCGCGGGGTTCGCCGTCACCGCGTATGTGCTGCACCGGCGCGTCCCGGGGCCGGGTGGCGGCCGCGCGCTGCTGCGGTCGCCCGCGCTGGGGGCGCACCTCCGGCTGATCGCCGCGTGCGTGCCCGCCGGGGCTCTGGCGTACGGGGCGGCGCGGGCGGTGGAGGGCGCGGGCGATGCGGTGGCCGCCGGGACCGGGGTCCTGGTGCTGCTGCTCGTGGTGGTCCTGCTGGCCCGGCCGCTGGGAATCGTGGAGATCGACGCGATGGTGGCGGCGGGCCGGGGGCGGTTCCGGCGGCGCTGAGGTGAAGGCCGGCCCGCCGATACCGGGTGGCCGCCCGAACAGGCGGTCATCGGGGTTGTTGTCCGAGGCGGTCCTGACGTTCGGGGCGGCACGACGCTACCCTGCGCGGACGAAACGCTTATCGGAGGTACACATGCGCCGTTCCGTCGGCCGGAACACGTCGTTCTTAGCTGTTTTCGCTGTTGTCGCCTCGATCGGGGCCGCGGCCCCGGCCGGTTCCGCGCCGCCCGCCGTCACGCGGCCGGCGCCGGCCAAGTCGCCCGTGGCGGTGGGGTACGGGGGAGCCGTCGCGAGCGTCGACGAGGACGCCTCGGCGGCCGGTATCGAGGTGCTCCGCAAGGGAGGCAACGCGGTCGACGCCGCCGTGGCGACCGCGGCCGCGCTCGGTGTCACGGAGCCGTATTCGGCGGGCATCGGCGGCGGTGGCTACTTCGTTTACTACGACGCGAAGAAGCGCACCGTACAGACCATCGACGGCCGGGAGACCGCGCCGCGCAGCGCGGACTCCTCGCTCTTCCTGGAGAACGGGAAGCCGATCCCGTTCAACGACGCCGTCACCAGCGGCCTCGGCGTCGGTACCCCCGGCACCCCGGCGACCTGGGACAAGGCGCTGGACACCTGGGGCACCAAGTCGCTGCGTACGCTGCTGAAGCCGGCCGAGCGGCTGGCCCACGACGGATTCGTCGTGGACGAAACGTTCCGCTCGCAGACCGAGGGGAATCAGGCCAGGTTCGCCGACTTCCCGGCGTCCGCCGAGCTGTTCCTGCCCGGCGGTCGGCTGCCGGTGGTCGGCTCGGTCTTCAAGAACCCCGATCTGGCGCGCACCTACCGGGAGCTGGGCCGCGAGGGCGTCGACGAGCTGTACCGGGGCGAACTGGCCGACGACATCGTCCGTACGGTCCGCCGGCCCCCCGTCGACCCGCGGGCCGACCGGGTGGTGCGGCCGGGCGATCTGACGGGCAAGGACCTCAAGGCGTACCGGGCGCTGCGGCAGAACCCGACGAAGGTCGGCTACCGGGGGCTCGACGTGTACGGCATGGCGCCGTCCTCGTCCGGCGGTACGAGTGTCGGTGAGGCGCTCAACATCCTGGAGTCCACGGACCTTTCGCGGGTCGGCAAGGTCCAGTATCTGCACCGGCTCATCGAGTCGAGCCGGATCGCGTTCGCCGACCGGGGGCGCTGGGTCGGCGACCCGGCGTTCGAGGACGTGCCGACCCGCGGGCTGCTGAGCCAGCGGTTCGCCGACTCGCGGGAGTGCCTGATCAAGGACGACGCGGTGCTGACCAGCCCGCTGGCGCCCGGTGACCCGAGCGACCCGACCACCTGCGCGACCGGTGGGACGGCCGCCCCGACGACGTACGAGGGGGAGAACACCACGCATCTGACGGCCGCCGACAAGTGGGGCAACGTCGTCGCGTACACCCTGACCATCGAGTCCACCGGCGGCAGCGGCATCACGGTGCCCGGCCGCGGCTTCCTGCTCAACAACGAGCTGACCGACTTCTCCTTCGCGCCCGCCAACCCGGCGGTCCACGACCCGAATCTGCCGGGTCCGGGCAAGCGGCCGAGGTCGTCGATCTCCCCGACCATCGTGCTGAAGCACGGCAAGCCGGTGCTGGCCCTGGGTTCCCCGGGCGGCGCCACCATCATCACCACCGTGCTCCAGTCCCTGACCGGTCATGTCGACCGGGGCCTCCCGCTGGTCGACGCCATCGCGGCGCCGCGCGCCAGCCAGCGCAACGCGCCGACGACGGAGATCGAGCCCGGAATCTGGGACAGCCCGGTGCGGGCGGAGCTGGAGGCGCTCGGCCACGCCTTCAAGCTGAATCCGGAGATCGGCGCGGCCACCGGCGTACAGCGGCTGCCGGACGGCCGGTGGCTGGCGGCGGCGGAAAAGGTGCGGCGGGGCGGTGGCTCGGCCATGGTGGTGCATCCGAGCGGCAGGAACTGACCTCCGGTCGGACGAGCACGGTCGGCGGGGCCGGTACGGAGCGACCTGTCGCATGTACCGGCCCCGCCGACCTGACGCGGCTTCGGGCCGCCCCGGCTGGATGCGGGGCGGCCGGAAGCCCGGCGTCTGCAAGGAAGGCTCTACGGAGCCTTCGGGTCCAGCGGAAAGGCCATCCCCACCGTGCGTACCCGAACGCTCGCCCTGACCGCGGTCTGCGGCGCCGCTCTGCTCGGCCCCGCGGCACTGCCCGCCACCGCCACTACCGGTTCCCGGCCGGCCGGGGACGGGGAGGGACCGGTGACCGCCGCCGCGCTGCTGGCCCGGATGACGTCCTGTACGCGGATCTCCAAGGGGAAGTACCGCACGGACGCCTCCCGGCCGAAGGCCACCGTCCCCGTGTGCGGCACGGACGATGCCGTGTTCTGGAAGGCGGACATGGACATCGACTGCGACGGCCGGAAGACGAAGGTGTGCAACAGGAGGACCGACCCGTACTTCCTGCCGGAGACGGCGTTCGTGACGTCGGGCGGCAGACCGCTGGACTCGGCCGCGCTCCCGTACATCGTGGTGCCGGGACCCAGCTCCGTCTGGGACTACCGGAAGTCCGGGATCAGGGGCGGCAGCGTCGCCGCCGTCATCCACCGTGACCGGGTGCGGTACGCAGTGGTGGGTGACACGGGTCCCGGCGGCATCATCGGAGAGGCGTCGTACGCCACCGCCCGCGCGCTCGGCATCGACCCCGACCCCCGGACCGGTGGCACCGACTCCGGCGTCACCTACCTCGTGTTCAAGGGCTCCCGGGTCTCGCCGATCGAGAGCCGCACGAAGGCCGTCACCACGGGTGAGGCGCTGGCGAGGAAGTTCCTCGGCGGCGGGTGAGCCTCACCTGATCGGCGCACTGGACCGGAGCGCCGGGGAAGCGGGTGGCCGGAGCGGCGGATCCTCGTGCGTCGACCGGCCCACACCGCGGTGGACGTGTCTGCACTGAGTAGGTGTCTGCCCCGAGCGGCAACGAGCCAATGAGTATACCGGTCCGCACGGTATTAGAATGACGGAATGGTACGTACGCCCCTGACACCCGAAGAGCGCCTCCGCGGCGAACGGCTCGGCCGACTGCTCCGCGAGGCACGCGACGGACGCAGCATGGTCACCATCGCCGCGAGCGCCGGAATCTCCGCCGAGACCCTCCGCAAGATCGAGACCGGCCGGGCCCCGACCCCCGCCTTCTTCACGGTGGCGGCACTGGCCGGGGCGCTCGGCCTCTCGATGGATGACCTGCTCACCCGATGCGCACCGGAACCGGACGCGGTTCCCCTGATCGCCTGAGCGGGCGCGTAGGGTCGCGCCCGTGACTCTTCAGGACTTCGCCCGCAGCGAGTACGTCAGCCTCACCACGTACCGGAAGGACGGCACCCCCGTCGCCACGCCCGTCTGGGCGGCGGCCGACGGCGAGGTGCTGTACGTCTGGACCCGCTCCGACTCGTGGAAGGTGAAACGCCTGCGCAACAACAGCCGGGTCCTGGTCACCGTCTGCGATATGCGCGGCCGGATCGCGGAGGGCGCCCCCAGCGCCGAGGGCACCGCGCGGCTGCTCGACGGGGCGGGGACCCGGGCGGTACGCAAGGTACTGGCCCGCAAGTACACCTGGAAGTTCTGGATCGTCGACTGGCCCGCCACGGCCGTACGGCTCGGCAAGCGCCCGCACACGGGTATCGCCGTCACCTTCTGAGCCGCACCGCGGTGGAAAGACGCGCGTGACCCGCCCGTAACACACCTGCGGTCGAATGCCTCCGGACTGGAAGGTTCCAGTCGACAGTCGGCGAGGGCGACGATCACGGTGCAGGAACACGCGGTGGAAGTAGGGGCGTTCGCACAGTACCTCCGGGACCTCGCGGCCCGGCTGGACCCCGGAGGCGGGTGGTACGGAGTCTTCACCCGCCGCGACCCCGTAGGCATGAGAGCCTGCCTCGACGGTGTCGAGATCCCGCCCTGGGACGTGGTGGAGTCCCTGCTGTCGGACCTCGCCGTGTCACATGGCACCGCGTTCGCGGAGCGTGCATCGGTACGGGCCGCCGCGCTGTACTCCGCATCGGCCGCCGCGCGCGACCGGCAGCCCGGCGGGCGCCAAGCGCTCGTCCACCGGCTGGAGTTGATGCTCCGGGTACAGAGCCGGGCGGCCGAGCGGATGGGCGCGGCAGCGGCGGGCGGCCCGCACGCACCGGACACGGACGCGCTCGCCTGGGCCCGGGACGACCACGAACGCGCCTCGGCCCGCTGCACGGACCTGCGCCAGCGGATGGCTGCCGTCGCGGTTCCGGAAGGGTGGTTCCGGGAGGAGGGCGACGCGGGCGAGGACGCCGCGCGGGTGCCGGGCCCCCGGCCCGAGCCCGGCGCGGAACACCTCCCCGCACCCGCTGGACCCGCGCCTTCCGCTGCCCCGTCAGTCACTCCGGCCACTCCGGCCACTGGGCCCACCGCTGCCCCGTCCCCCGCGCCTCAGGCCGCTCCGGCATCTGCTCCGGGGCCCGCGCCGGGGCCTGCTCCGACGTCCGCTCTGGAGCCCGTTTCGGCGCCCCCTCCGGCATCTGCTCCGGGGCCCGCGCCCCGGCGCAAGAAGCCCCGAGGGGCCCGGTTCGCCGGTCTTGAGGTGGACGACGAGGAGACCGGGCACGCCCCCTCGCCCGTCCCCGTGCTGCCCGTTCCCTCGGCCGGTGCCGCGGCGCCGCGCGGTGCCCGCTTCGGCGGCGCGCAGGACGGGAACGGCCCCGCCCCTGCCACCGCCCCGGTGCCGGAGACCCCACCGGACCCCGCCGCCCTCCGCGTCGCGTCCACCGCCGTCGCGCAGCTGGTCCGGCTGCGAGCCGGGGGCCGCAGTGGCGAGGCGCACGTCGTGCTCTGCGAGGCGGCGGCGTGGCCCGCCGGACATCTGCCGGTACTGGCCCTCGCCCTGCACCGCGCGGGACTGGCGGCCGACTGGGCGACCCTGCTGTGGGAGGTGTCCCTGCTGCCGCCCGAAGGACTCGCCGGTGCGGTGGGCGCGCTGGCCGCGGCGGGCCGCACCGAGGACTGCGGGCAGTTGCTGCGCCTGGGGGTGGCGCGCCCCGCCGCCGACATCGCCGCTGCCGTGGTCGCCCTGGACCGCGCGGGCCGGGCGTCCGAGGCACAGGCGCTGCTGGGCGCCTTCGTGCGCGTACGAACCCCGCAGGACGCGGCCGGGATCGCCGGGGGCGGCCGGGCCCACCTCGTACCCCGCCTCCTGGCCGCCGCTCGTCAGGTGTCGACGGAAAGCGAATGGGACCTGGTGCACGCGCTGCGGGTGGCGGGCGTCGCGGGGACGTAGGGCGCCGGCCGACGAGGCCCGCGCGCGCCGGAGGTGCGCCCCGCGCCGCTGCCCGCCGCTACCTGACGTCGCTCGTCGTACGCCGGTAGGTGGAGCGCCGGTCCTCGATGTCCGCCCAGCGGTCTCCGTACACCGTCTCCCTGATTCCCGGTTCGCGCAGGAAGTCGTGCGGGAAGCCCAGCGGCACCGCGCTCACCGTGTCCAGGCGCTCGGCCGCGTCCGCGTCCAGCTCGACGTCCAGGCAGGCCAGGTTGTCGGTCAGCTGGGCCTCGGTGGAGGCGCCGATGATCGGGACGATGTTGCCGGGACGCCCGCGCAGCCAGGCCAGCGCGACCTGGGCCGGGGTCCAGCCGCCCTGCTCGGCGATCTCCACGACCGCGCGGACCGTTTCGTACGCGCGGCGTTCCGTGTCGTCGCGGCCGTCGCCCGCCGCCGGAGCCGTGCCGTCGACGGAGTGGGTGCCGGTGAGCCGGCCGCGGGCCAGCGGGCTCCAGGCGAAGACGGCCTGGTCGAAGGCGCGTGCCTGGGGGAGCAGTTCGCGTTCCGGCGTACGCTCCAGCAGGCTGTACCGCAGTTGCGAACCGGCGAAGGCCGTCCACCCGCGCAGCTCGGCGAGCGTACTGGCCTGGGCGATCTCCCAGGCGGGCCAGTCCGAGACCCCGACGTAGAGCACCTTTCCGGTGCGTACGAGATCGTCGAGGGCCCGCATGACCTCCTCGACCGGGGTGAAGTTGTCCCGCGCGTGCACCCACAGCACGTCGAGTCGGTCGGTGCGCAGCCAGCCGAGGCTCCGCTCCACCGACCGCACGAGGTTCTTGCGGTGATTGCCCGCGGAGTTGGCGTCGCCGCGGGCGGTCGCGCAGGTGTACTTGCTGGCGAGGACGAGGGAGTCGCGGCGGTCGCCGAGCACCTCCCCGAGGACCGTCTCCGAGGCGCCCGCCGCGTAGATGTCGGCCGTGTCGAGGAAGTTGCCGCCCGCCTCGACATACGCGTCGACGATCCGCCCGCTGGTGTCCCGGACGGCATCCGGCTCCGACTCATGGCTGCCCAGCGTCATGGCACCCAGTGCCAGTTCACTGACTCGCAGACCGGTCCTGCCGAACAGTGTGTAACGCACGAATGATCCCCTTCGGTCGGGTGGTGTCTCGGAGGCTATGAGCTGGAGCGCACTCCAGCGCAAATCTCACCCGTCGTCGGGCGCTCCCCGGGGCTTTCCTCCGGATCGGACCGGGCGCGTATGCCGTGCCAGGCACCTGTTTCGACCGCGATCGACTGCCGGTCGGACCGGTGTGGACCGCTCGGGTGCGAAACATGATCGACTCCGCCGGTTCACGGCGATGGTCTTGCCCCGCCGTGTGGCGGGGCTTACGTTCTCCTCCAACGCAGATATCTACGTGCGTAGAAACGCGTAGAGGCTCTCGGACGCCGCGTCGAAGGAGCAACTCATGTCCCACGTCGTACGCGCCGCACTTGTCCAGGCGACCTGGACCGGCGACACCGAATCCATGATCGCCAAGCATGAGGAGCATGCGCGCGAGGCCGCCCGGCAGGGGGCACAGGTCATCGGGTTCCAGGAGGTGTTCAACGCCCCCTACTTCTGCCAGGTGCAGGAGCCCGAGCACTACCGCTGGGCCGAGGCGGTGCCCGACGGGCCGACCGTCCAGCGGATGCGGGACCTGGCCCGCGAGACCGGCATGGTGATCGTCGTGCCGGTCTTCGAGGTCGAGCAGAGCGGCTTCTACTACAACACCGCGGCGGTGATCGACGCCGACGGCTCGTACCTCGGCAAGTACCGCAAGCACCACATCCCGCAGGTCAAGGGCTTCTGGGAGAAGTACTACTTCAAGCCCGGGAACGTCGGCTGGCCCGTCTTCGACACCGCCGTGGGCAAGGTCGGCGTCTATATCTGCTACGACCGGCACTTCCCCGAGGGGTGGCGCCAACTAGGTCTCAACGGAGCTCAGTTGGTCTACAACCCGTCGGCCACCTCGCGCGGCCTCTCCAGCCATCTCTGGCAGCTGGAACAGCCCGCGTCCGCCGTCGCCAACGAGTACTTCATCGCCGCGATCAACCGGGTCGGCCAGGAGGAGTACGGCGACAACGACTTCTACGGCACGAGCTACTTCGTCGACCCGCGCGGTCAGTTCGTCGGCGAGGTCGCCAGCGACAAGGAGGAGGAACTCCTGGTCAGGGACCTCGACTTCGACCTGATCGAGGAGGTCCGCCAGCAGTGGGCGTTCTACCGGGACCGCAGGCCGGACGCGTACGACGGGCTGGTGGAGCCGTGACCGGACTGCACGAGCGGCATCTGGCGGTCAGCCCGGACTGGCTGGCGCTCTACTACCGGCGGCCCCTGGAGCTCACCCACGGCGAGGGTCGTCATGTCTGGGACGCCGACGGCAACCGGTATCTCGACTTCTTCGGCGGCATCCTCACCACCATGACCGCCCATGCCCTGCCCGAGGTCACCAAGGCGGTGGCCGAGCAGGCAGCGCGCATCATTCACTCCTCGACGCTCTATCTCAACCGCCCGATGGTGGAGCTCGCCGAGCGTGTCGCCACGCTCTCCGGCATCCCCGACGCCCGGGTCTTCTTCACCACGTCGGGCACCGAGGCCAACGACACCGCGCTGCTGCTCGCCACCGCGTACCGCCGGTCCAACCAGGTACTCGCGATGCGCAACAGCTACCACGGACGGTCGTTCTCGGCGGTCTCCATCACGGGCAACCACGCCTGGTCGCCCACGAGTCTGTCACCGCTGCAGACCCTGTACGTCCACGGTGGCGTCCGCAGTCGCGGTCCGTACGCCGAACTGAGCGACGCGCAGTTCATCAAGGCGTGCGTCGCCGATCTGGAGGACCTGCTCGGGCACACCCGGGAGGCCGCCGCGCTGATCGCCGAACCCATCCAGGGCGTCGGCGGCTTCACCTCACCGCCCGACGGACTGTTCGCGGCGTTCCGTGAAGTCCTGGACCGGCACGGCATCCTGTGGATCTCCGACGAGGTGCAGACCGGGTGGGGCCGTACCGGCGACCACTTCTGGGGCTGGCAGGCGCACGGCGAGCACGGGCCGCCGGACATCCTCACCTTCGCCAAGGGGATCGGCAACGGCATGTCCATCGGCGGGGTCGTGGCCCGTGCCGAGGTCATGAACTGCCTGGACTCCAACTCCATTTCGACGTTCGGCGGCTCCCCGGTCACCATGGCCGCCGGGCTCGCCAACCTCTCGTACCTCCTGGAACACGACCTCCAGGGCAACGCGCGCCGGGTCGGCGGACTGCTCATCGAACGCCTCCGGGCGATCGGCGCGCGTTCGTCGTGCGTACGGGAAGTGCGCGGCCGGGGCCTCATGATCGGCATCGAACTGGTGAAGCCCGGCACCGACGAGGCGCATCCGGAGGCCGCGGCGGCCGTCCTGGAGGCGGCCCGTGAAGGCGGACTGCTCCTCGGGAAGGGCGGCGGCCACAGCACCAGCGTGCTGAGGATCGCACCGCCGCTGTCGCTGACGGTCGCCGAGGCGGAGGAGGGCGCCGCGATCCTGGCGGACGCCCTGCACGCGGCGGTCTGACCGGAACCGGAACCGGAACCGGAACGGGGGCCGGGCCGCGGGGTGCTGTTCACCCCGGGCCCGGCCCCCGTCCTGTGGGCCGTGGACCGGCCGTCCGTCGCCGTCCCCGGCGGCCGGCTCAGCCCCGGTGACCGGTGGGGCGGGTGAGGTCCAGGGAGCGGACCGGGTCGAGCTCGCCGTAGTAGGCGAGCTTCCCGGAGCGCACATCCGTGACCGTCAGCGTGGCCTCGGCGTTGCCCCGGCCCACGGTGGTCCGGAAGCGGAACGAGCCGTCCTTGCCCGTGCTGCCGGTCAGCTTCCGTACCTTGTCGCCGGAGACCAGCTCCGCCGTGACCTTCGCCCCGCGCACCGGCCTGCCGTCGGCGGTCTTCACCGCACCCTTGGCGACGACCGTCCACGGGGAGGCGGAACCCGGCCTGCCGAGCAGCTTGGTGTCCGCCGTCAGACGCGCGACCGCCAGCTGGGACGGCGGGTTGGGCTGGCCGAAGGCGACCTGGTCGACGGTCCAGAACGCGCTGTTTGTGCCGGTGTAGCGGAAGCTCAGCCGCGCGGTGCTCGCACCGGCCGGGACGTCGAGCTTCAGGCGCTCGACGGTGTTGGCGTTCGCCCGGTAGGACTTCACGAGCTGCGGAGCGCCGCCGTCGTAGGAGACGTACACATCGCCGGTCTGCGGTCCGTCGATACGGTAGTTCGTGGCGTACGAGACGTTCGCCGTCGCCGCACCGTTCAGCCGGTACGCGGGGCCGACCAGGGTCGAGTCGAACCGGCCGGCGTCGTGCGCCTTGTCGTCCCACTCGTCGGAGTCGGCGACCGCGAAGACGTCGCGGGCCCGGACGTTCGTCTCGCGGCCCTGTCCGAGTTCGGCGTTCGTCCAGAACTCGTCGGTCGCGAAGGACCAGCCGCGCCACTCGGTGACGCCGCCGGCCGGCATCCTCGCATTGTCGATGCTCCAGCCCTCGGGCGCGGTGTTCGTCCAGCCCTTGGTGCCGGTCGGGAGCCTCGTCTCGTCGGCCGGGGCCCGCAGCGAACCGCGCAGCGCGTCGAAGGCGTCCGGCTTCAGCGCGGCGAGCGCGGTGCCGTCCAGGTTCCAGGCGGGGTCCGTCGCGACGCCCTCGTGACGCAGGACGGTGGGAGCGATGTCGGTGATCTTGACGTCATGACGCACCGAACCGGGCTGGATGCCCTTGCCCCGGGCGATGACGAAAGTACCGCGCTCACCGGGGGAGTTGCCGCCGTGACCGCCGGTCGGGGTGTGACCGTGGTCGGCGGTGACGACGACCAGCCAGTCCTCCTTGGCGTACGTCGGCCGGGAGGTGACGGCGTTCAGCAGCCGGCCGATCTGGGTGTCGGCGACGCCGAGGGCCTTGAGGTACGCGTCGCTCGATGTCCCCGAGCTGTGACCGGCGCCGTCGACCTCGTCGAGGTGGACGAAGGTGGAGTCGGGGTTGCCGTGCGCGAGGTAGTCCTCGGCCTTGGCGGTGGTGCCCGCGTCATTGCCGCCAGGGAGACGAAGGTCGGTCCTGGCGCCGAAGACGATCTCGGGGATCGGGTTCCAGGTGCCGACGACCAGCGTGGACGTCGCCGGGTCGGCGCTCTCCAGACGGGTCGCGTAGTCGGGGTACTGCCCGTAGTTGGGCGCGGTGAAGTTGTTGTCCTTGACGTTGTGCTTGTCGGGCCAGACACCCGTGGCGATCGAGGACCAGCCCGCGCCGGAGACGGTCGGGGCCATGGGGTTGGCGAAGAGGTTGCTGCGTGCCGTCAGTCCGCCCGACATCAGCTTGTCGAGGTTGGGTACCGCCGCGCGGGCGAAGGTGTCGATCGAGGCGCCGTCGACACCGATGACGAGGGTCTTCGCCTGCTTCGTACCGGACGGCAGACCGGCGTACGGGGCGGCGGCGGGCGCGGCTCCGGACCCCTCGGCGTGGGCGGCTGTGGTGACCAGGGGCAGGGCGACGGCCGCGACGGTGGCAGCGGCCAGTGCGGTACGTGCGGAGCGCGATATGCGCACGTGATCCTCCGGGATCGGTCGGAAGGCACCGGACTTCGGGGCGTCCGGCGACGTGTCAGACGTTCGCCGCCCGGGGTGATCGCCTCACGCCCGTTGCGGGGCCGGCCGATGAACCGTACCCAACATGTGGACCAGACCCTTCATCATTTCGTTATCAATTTCCGTGACCGTGGCGGCAGTCGAGCCCGCCATGGCTGCCACGGCCATGTGCCCGGGTACACCGACGTATACGAGAGCGCCGCCGCGTCGGCCCGCCGACGGGAGCCGTGCCGTGCCGCGTCGCGCATTGGGCCGGTGGGGTGTCCCGGGCGGGAAACGGAAACGTCTTCATCGGTTGGCGGCAGCGGTATTGCCACAGTGGGCAACCCGCTTCTACGTTCTTCCTCACACACGTGTCTACGTGCGTAGACCCTTTCCGCCGCAGGGCGCACCGGACGTACCGAAGCGGCTCATGAGTGAAACCCCGGATCCGACGCGAATGGAGCAGACGCTATGGCACGCACTCTGATCACCGGTGGCCTGGTCATCACTGCCTCCGACGAACTGCACGTCGACGTGCTCGTCGACGGTGGCCGCGTCGTGGCCCTCGCCACCCCCGGCAGCCATGGGTGGACGGCCGACCATGTCATCGACGCAGCGGGCAAGTACGTGATCCCGGGCGGGGTCGACGCGCACACGCATATGGAGATGCCGTTCGGTGGCACGTTCGCCTCCGACACCTTCGAGACCGGCACGCGGGCCGCGGCCTGGGGCGGCACGACGACCATTATCGATTTCGCGATCCAGTCCAAGGGCGGGTCCCTCGGTGAGGGGCTCGACGCTTGGCATGAGAAAGCCGATGGAAAGTGTGCGATCGACTACGCGTTCCACATGATCATGTCCGATGTGAACGAGTCCTCGCTGAAGGAGATGGACACGCTCGTCTCGGCCGGGGTCACCTCGTTCAAGCTCTTCACCGCGTATCCGGGGGTGTTCCTCTCCGACGACGGCCAGATCCTCCGGGCCATGCAGCGCGCGGGCTCGAACGGCGCTCTGGTGATGACGCACGCGGAGAACGGCCTCGCCATCGACGTGCTGGTCGAACAGGCGCTGGCACGCGGCGAGCGGGACCCGCGGTACCACGGTGAAGTCCGCAAGGCACTCCTGGAGGCGGAGGCCACGCATCGGATGATCAAGCTGAGCCAGGTGGCGGGCTCTCCCCTCTACGTGGTGCACGTCTCGGCGCAGGAAGCGCTGGCCGAGCTGGCACGGGCCCGGGACGAGGGACTTCCCGTATTCGGTGAGACCTGTCCGCAGTACCTCTTCCTGTCGACCGACAACCTGGCGGAGCCCGAATTCGAAGGCGCCAAGTACGTCTGCTCCACACCGCTGCGCCCGAAGGAGCACCAGGCGGCCCTGTGGCGTGGACTGCGGACGAATGATCTGCAGGTGGTCTCCACGGACCACTGCCCGTTCTGCTTCAAGGGCCAGAAGGAGATGGGCCGGGGAGACTTCTCGAAGATCCCGAACGGTATGCCGGGTGTCGAGAACCGCATGGACCTGCTGCACCAGGCTGTTGTCGACGGGCACATCGGACGTCGGCGCTGGATCGAGATCGCCTGCGCCGCGCCGGCCCGGATGTTCGGCCTGTATCCGAAGAAGGGCACGATCGCACCGGGAGCCGACGCCGACATCGTCATCTACGACCCGCACGCCGAGCAGGTCATCTCGGCCGAGACGCACCACATGAACGTCGACTACTCGGCCTACGAGGGCAAGCGCGTGACGGGTCGGGTGGAG
Organism: Streptomyces sp. TSRI0281; assembly: GCF_001905125.1. GTDB lineage: Bacteria > Actinomycetota > Actinomycetes > Streptomycetales > Streptomycetaceae > Streptomyces. The sequence goes on from NZ_LWLE01000002.1 coordinate 368,562, forward strand.
ACGGTGCTCTCCCGCGGTGTTCCGGTGGTCGACAACCGCGACTACGTGGGTCACGCGGGCCATGGGACCTATGTGCCGCGCGGCATCTTCCGGGAGGCCAACTGAAGGAGCCGGTGGGCCACTTCGCTCTCGCCTGCGGCTGCTGAACCGCTTCGTCGCGGACTTCGGGGACCGGGACCGGGACCCGGACCCGGGCCGGGACCCGCCGGGCCTCCGGTCCCCGAAGTCGGGTGCGGGTCTCAGGACTTGGGCGAGAAGCGCAGCCGTGTGGCCGCCAGGGCGCCGAGGGCCAGCAGGACGACGGACACTCACAGGCCGGACAGGTGGTTGCCGGTGGCGTCTTCGGTATAGCCCATGATGTACGGGCCGACGAAGCCGCCGGTGATGCCGATGGTGTTGAGCAGTGCCAGGCCACCCGCGAGGGTCTTGCCGGCGAGCCGGGTGGCGGGGAAGTTGAACAGCAGGGGCTGGACGACGAACGCCAGGCCGGTGAAGCAGAAGCCGAGCAGGGCGACCACGGGACCGGCGACGGCGGCGACGATGAGACCGGTGAACATCATCAGCAGACCGGCCACCACGAAGTTGCGCGAGCGCCGGGGCGTGGTCGCGCGGGACGGTACCAGTACGGCGCCGACGGCCGCGGTGATCCAGGGCAGTCCGGTCAGCAGACCGATGGTGAACGGGGAGAGATCACCCCAGCTGCCGATGATGCCGGGCAGGAAGTAGACGACGGAGTACAGGGCGACCTGGTGCGTCCAGTTGGCGAAGATGGCCAGCAGCATCTGCTTGTCGCTCAGCAGCGTCAGCAGGGAACCGGAGGTGTTGCCGGCCGCCTCGGCGCCCTCGGTCTGTTCACGGGAGACCGCGTCCTTGACCAGCCGTGCCTCCTCCGCCGTCAGCCATGACGCCCGGTCCGGTCCGTCGGGCAGAAACCGGAAGATGACGAACGCCAGGAAGACACAGGGGATTCCCTCGATGAGGAACATCCGCTGCCAGCCGTGCCAGCCGCCGAACCCGTCCATCTCCATGAGCAGTCCGCCCAGCGGGTTGCCGACGACGCTGGCGATGGAGGCGCCGAGCAGAAGCAGTCCGATGGCCTTGCCGCGGGTCTCGGAGCGGAACCAGTAGGTGAAGTACAGCAGGATGCACGCGACCATCGGCGCGCCCACGGCCAAGAAGCGATCGACTCGGGCCGGGAGACGACCACCGTCACCTCCGGACCCGCTTTGGCACACACCTCGGCAATGCCCGAGCCCATCAGCCCGCAGCCGACGACGCCCACCCGGCTGATCTCCGGCGTTCCCTGCGCTGTCGTGATCATGCTGTCGTCCTCCAGTGAATGAGCCCGGCACCCAGAGACATGCCGCCGCCGAAACCGGCCAGCAGCACGAGGTCGCCGTCGTTGAACCGCTGCTGCCGGTTCGCCGCGTCGAGAGTGACGGCGATGGAGGCACTGCCCGTGTTTCCGTACTGTTCCAAGGTCCGGTGTGTGTGCGCGTCGGCCAGACCGCAGTGCTCCACCAGCCGCGAGAGCATCACTCCGTTGGGCTGATGCGGTACGAAGTGGTCGATCTGCTCCAGGCCGACGCCCGAGCGCGAGCACAGCTTGTCGAGGAACGGGGGGGAGGTTCGCCATCACGAAGTCCCTGACGCCACTTGCCGTCCATGCGGAAGAAGTGGCCGCCCTCCGCCAGCGTCGAGGCGGACGCCGGACGACGTGAGCCCCCCGCTTCGACATGTATCAGCTGATGGGCGTCGCCGCGTGAGCCCAACTCGAAGTCGAGGAAGCCGAAGGGCGACTCGACCTCCCCGAGGACCGCCGCGCCGGCCCCGTCACCCAGGAGGACGGCGGTCCGTCGATCGGAGAAGTCCAGGGACCGCGAGTACACGTCCGCACCGATGACCAGGGCATGACTCCCCGGACGCTGAGCGACCAGCGACCTCGCCAGGGCGAGACCGTAGACGAACCCACTGCACACGACGTTGATGTCGAAGCAGGCCGCACCGTAGGCGTCCAGCCCGCGCTGGACGTGGTAGGCCGTCGGCGGCTGGGGCGAGTCCGGAGTGGACGTCGACACGATGAGGTAGTCGATCTGCCCGGCGGACAGCCCCGCCTGCTCCAGGGCGCTCCGGGCCGCCCGCACGGCCAGGTCGGACGTGGCCTCGTCGGGGGCCGCGAACCGGCGGCCGAGGATCTGTGTCCGGCTCTCGATCCACTCCTCCGTCGTGCCCGCCCGCGCGGCGATCTCCTTGTTGGTGACCTCCTGGGCGGGCAGGTAGGAGCCCGTGCCGAGAATTCCTGTGCGCGTCCCGCTCATCACAGCCCTCGCAGCGGGTTGAGCGCGGCGACGCCGATCCTCTCCCGCAGACCGGGGTCGGTGACCCCCAGGCCCTCCCGCGGGGCCTGGCACAGGACCGCGACCTTGCCGATGTGCTGGTTCGTCTGCACCAGACGGGCCGCCTCGCCCACGTCCTCCAGGCGGTACACGGAGGACATCACGGGATTGATCTTTCCGAGGGAGACGAGCCGGTTGAGCTCGGACTGCTCCTGCAGATTGGCCGCGTGACTGCCCACGATCCGCTTGGAGTTCATCCGGAGATAGCGGTTGTCGTACGTGTGCTGGTAGCCGGTGCTCGACCCGCAGGTCACGATCGTGCCGCCGCGACGGACGGCGAACACCGAGATACCGAAGGTGGAGCGCCCCACGTAGTCGAACGCCACATGGGGGTCCTCGCCCACCTCCCGCCGGATCGCCCGCCCCAGACGCTTGCCCTGCTCGATGACGTCCTCGGGCGTTGTGGGCTCCGTCAGCCCCAGTTCGTTCCGGTTGATGATCACGTCGCAGCCGAGCGCCTGAAGCGCCTTCGCCTTGCGCTCCGAACTCACCACACCGACGGGGATGCCGCCCGCCTCCCGCACCAGCTGCACCGCGAACGCGCCGAGCCCGCCGGTCGCACCCCAGATCAGGACGACGTCCCCCAGCTTGATCCGGGCACCCTTGTCACTGATCAGCATGCGGTACGACGTGGCGGCCGTGAGCATGACGCTCGCGGACTCCTCCCACGTCAGATGGCCCGGCTTGGGCAGGACCTGGTTGGCCTTGACCACGGCGTAGTGGGCCAGGCCACCGAAGTTCGTCTCGTACCCCCAGGCGCGCTGCTCGGCGCCGAGCATGGCATCGGCGTGCGTGGCGGGCTCATGGTCGTCGACCTGGATGCAGCTGACGACGACGTGATCGCCGGAGTTCCACCGCCGGACCGCGGCCCCCGCACGCACGACGACCCCCGAGGCATCGGAGCCGACGACGTGGTGCGGCTGATCGTGCCGGGCGGCGAACCCACCCTGCCGGCCGAAGCGTCGCAGGAACGCGAAAGTCGGCACGGGCTCGAAGGTGGCCGACCAGATGGTGTTGTAGTTGATCGAGCTGGCCATGACCGCGACCAGCACCTCGTCCGGGGCCAGCTCCGGCATCGGCACCTGCCCCACGTGTAGGGAGGTGCGCACGTCCTTGTCACGGACGTTCTCGAACATTCCCACGTCCTCGGCCCTCAAGTACGCGGCGGTGTACTGATCTGGAACCTCGGTCAGAGAATCCATCGTGATCCATTCTCGTGTGATCGGGGCCGGCCGGTCGATTCGCGAACGGCCCGGGGAAAGGGACATGACCCCTGCGCCGGCATACGGCGCCCACCACGCAGACCGCGACTCGGCCCGGCACGGTGGGCGCTACGCGGCCGAACTCGGCAGGGAACATGCGGCAGGTACTGCTGCGTTCGACGCGATGCCGCCCCCTCCCCTCCTATCCGATCTCGTGTCCCGCCCGGCTGCGGTCACCCTGAGCAGCGGAAGAACCACGAACGGCCCAAGCGTCCCCACAACGTAACGACGGCGATCCCACCGCCCAGTCATCGCTGGGCCTGCGGCCCGCACGGAACATGCGATTACCGTGTTGTTACTGCGCCCCGGCGGACCGACGGAGGTGAACCCCGCGCCACGACGGCGGCGAACCCCGCGCCACGACGGAAGTGAACCGCGCGCACGTCGGCGGTGGGGCCCCGGCCACCGACGGCGAGCACCCCGCCACGACGCCGGCACGGGCCCCTTCGCGCTCGAAACTCCCAGGGGAGATTCCCACTCGCAGTCGATATCGAGCCATCCCCGCCGAGCCCGTCCTCGGGCGGCCGAACCGGGTCGGACCGGGTCGGACCGGCCGCGCCGGGCGGTCGCCGCCGTATACAGGAGCTGCCCGCTTCGCTTCGCGAGGGGTCACCGGCGATCAGTGGGAACGTGCGGGGGGACCTCTTCCCAAAACCTTGGAAGCAGTCCAGAATCGGCCCCCCGCGACTCGCTTTCGGAGCGTCGTCGCACAAGGTTCGGCACGGCATGATGTGGAAGGATCTTCCCGAGCACATCACCCAAGGGCCGCGCTCCCGGAGCCTCACCGGAGTGCGCCCGAGTACCTGAAGGCCGGAGTACGGGAGAGGGCGGTATGCGCACCGGGCGACGACGACGGCACACCGCTTCCGCCCCCGCACGGGCTGCCGGACCCGCACCTCACCGGAGAGGCCGGGACAGCGCCTTCCCGGGGTGAAGTCGTCATCCACGGGCGGAAGTTCACGGGCCGTACCGGTCTCGGCAGGCACCCCGCCCGTGCCATATGTCAGCACCTGGACTAGGAGAACCCGGCATGGACTTCGGACTCGTCCTCCAGACCGACCCGCCCGCCTCGACGGTGGTCGGTCTCATGCGCCGTGCCGAACGCAACGGCTTCCGCTACGGCTGGACCTTCGACTCGGCGGTGCTCTGGCAGGAGCCGTTCGTCATCTACAGCAGCATCCTGGAGCACACCGAGCGGCTGATCGTCGGCCCGATGGTCACCAACCCGGGCACCCGTACATGGGAGGTCACCGCCTCCACCTTCGCCACCCTCAACGACATGTACGGCAACCGCACCGTCTGTGGCATCGGGCGCGGCGACTCCGCGATGCGCGTCGCGGGCCGCAAACCCAACACCCTGGCCCGCCTCGCCGAGGCGATGGACGTCATCCGTGATCTGGCGGAGGGCCGGGAGGCCACCGTCGACGGCCGGCCGATCCAGATCCCGTGGGTGAAGGACGGCAGCCTGCCGGTCTGGATGGGGGCGTACGGTCCCAAGGCGCTGGCCCTGGCCGGCCGGAAGGCCGACGGGTTCATCCTCCAGCTCGCCGACCCGTTCCTCACCGAGTGGATGATCAAGGCGGTACGGCAGGCGGCGGCCGACGCGGGCCGCGACCCGGACTCGGTCACCATCTGCGTCGCCGCTCCCGCCTATGTGAGCGACGACCTCGACCACGCCCGCGAGCAGTGCCGGTGGTTCGGCGGCATGGTCGGCAACCACGTCGCCGACCTGGTGTCCCGCTACGGCGAGCATTCCGGCCTGGTCCCCGAGGCCCTCACCGCGTACATCTCCGGGCGGTCCGGCTACGACTACAGCCATCACGGCCGCACCGGCAACCCGGACACGGCGTTCGTGCCGGACGAGATCGTCGACCGGTTCTGTCTGCTGGGACCCGCCGGAGCGCACATCGAGAAGCTCCGGGTCCTGCGCGACCTGGGAGTCGACCAGTTCGCCGTGTACAACATGCACGACGCACGCGAGGCGACGATCGACGCCTACGGCTCCGAGATCATCCCGGCCCTGTCGACCTGACCGGCACACCCGGCCACCACCCCCGCCCCGCCCCGCCGCACCCGACCCCCGCCCCCGCGCGCAGGTCACCCTGCCCCCCGCGTAGACCCGAACCAGCCCCGCACGGCACCGCTCCCGAGCGAAGGGTCCAGCCGCCATGACCGCAACCGTCCCACCCACCCCACCGCAGGACCCGATACCCGCCCCGTCCGATCGTGTCGAACTCGCCCACGGCTACGTTCCCGACGACCCCCGCTTCGCCAACGCCGACCTCCTGCCCGTCCCCCTGGAGCGGCGCACCTGGACGACGTACAACTTCGCGGCCCTCTGGATCGGCATGGCCCACAACATCCCGTCCTGGCTGCTCGCCTCCGGTCTGGTGGCGCTCGGCATGGACTGGAAACAGGCCGTGTTCACGATCGCGCTGGCCAACCTGATCGTGCTCGCGCCGATGCTGCTCACCGGGCACGCCGGACCCAAGTACGGCATCCCCTTCCCGGTGCTGGCCCGTGCCTCCTTCGGGCTGCGCGGCGCCAATCTGCCCGCCCTGATCCGGGCGGCCGTCGCCTGCGCCTGGTTCGGCATCCAGACCTGGATCGGCGGCGTCGGCGTCTTCACCCTGCTCGGCAAGATCTTCGGTGGCTGGGCGAAGGCCGGCGAGATCGGCGGCCAGCCATGGACGCTGTGGCTCTGCTTCGTCCTCTTCTGGGCGCTCGAACTCGCCATCATCCACCGGGGGATGGACACCCTGCGCCGGTTCGAGAACTGGGCGGCTCCGTTCGTCCTCGTCGGCGCCGTCGTCCTGCTGGTGTGGGTCGCCGTCAAGGCGGGCGGCTTCGGTCCGCTGCTGGACCAGCCCTCCGCGCTCGGCTGGGGCAAGGACTTCTGGCCGGTCTTCTTCCCGTCCCTGATGGGCATGATCGCCTTCTGGTCCACGCTCTCGCTGAACATCCCCGACTTCACCCGCTTCGCCGCGGGCCAACGCGCCCAGGTCCGCGGTCAGTCGCTCGGCCTGCCGACCACCATGACCTTCTTCGCCCTGCTGTCGGTCTTCGTCACCTCCGGCTCGCAGGCCGTGTACGGGGTGGCCGTCTGGGACCCGGTCCAGCTCGTCGCCAAGACCGACAACGTGTTCGGGCTGCTCTTCGGGCTGATCACGGTCCTCATCGCGACGATCTCGGTGAACATCGCGGCGAACGTCGTCTCACCCGCGTACGACCTGGCGAACCTCGCGCCGAAGGTCATCAACTTCCGTACCGGCGCCCTGATCACGGGTGTCGTCGGCGTCCTCATCATGCCGTGGAAACTCACCGAGACCCCCGAGCTGTACATCTTCACCTGGCTCGGACTGGTCGGCGGACTCCTCGGTACGGTGGCGGGCATTCTGATCGCCGACTACTGGATCATCCGCCGCACCGTGCTGGACCTCGCGGACCTCTACCGGCCCGGCGGACGCTACTGGTACACCAACGGCTGGAACTGGCGGGCCGTCGCCGCCTTCGCCGTCGGCGGTGTCCTGGCCGTGGGCGGCTCCCACTCGGCACCCGGCAAGGGCCCCTTCCCGTCCGACGGGCTGATCCCGTTCCTGAAACCGCTCGCCGACTACGGCTGGGCGGTAGGACTGGCCTCGTCGCTCGTGCTGTACGCGGTGCTCAGCCGGGGGGATCGCACCCCACGGGGGTGAGGGGGCCCCCAGGGGCGAAGGGGCGGGACCGGGCCGGCGGCCGGAGTCGGGGGCCGGCCCGGAACAGCACGGTCAGACGGGCGAGGTCGTCCGCCCCAGCAGGGCGTTGACATCCACCGTCTCGTCCGCCGGGGGAGTGGCCGTGGGCACCGGCTTGTCGAAGGCGGAGAAGCCCACGACCGCGTCCGCGGACGGGCCCTTCACGGTGAGCCGCACCGGATAGGGCTTGCCCTCGGTGGCCACGTACAACGTGAGTGTGTCGTCGTTCCTGGTCCGGATCAGCGGGATGACGGGGGAACCGGCGAGCCGCGTCTCCTTGCCCTTGACCAGGGTCCCCCGGTCGGAGCCGGTCTTCGCGTTGTCGGAGATCAGCCGGCGGAAGGTGTCGAGATCGCATGCCCTGGTCACATCGCCCAGCCTCGGGTCGGTGGCCGAAGCCTTGATGTACCGGCCGGCGACGATGGCCTCGAAGGCCGAGCCGCCGATCGGCACCTGGTTCTTCCAGAACGCCGAGTCCGGCTTCAGCCACACCGTGTCGCCGCGCTTGACGATCTTCAAGGAGCCTTCGTCGTTGCCGAGGTCGACGCCGCCCGCGCAGTTGCCGTCCCGGTCGAGGACGAGATCCAGCGTCATCGGCGAGTCCGCCCTGCCGAGGTCGCCACGCGTCTTCAGGTGCAGGGAGTGCACCCCGAGAAGCGCGTCACGGGAACGGTCGGCGATCTGCTGTGCGCTGAGCGAGCCGATGTCGTCATCGGCGTGCGCCACGGCGCCGCTGGTGAGGGTGAGTGCGACGACTGCCGCGCCTGCGGCCGTGCGTGCGGCCATGCGGTGACGGGTCACGTGGCCTCCTTCGAAAGGGCCCGTCGAGGGCCGTTCAGGGTGCGCGATCCGTGTGATCCGTGATGTCGAGCGTACGCCCGCGGGGTGAGGAGCGCGCGACGGTGTGTACGGAGGGTGAAGCCTGGCGAGGTTTTCGCTCACGCACGGTGGGGGAGAGCTCTCCGGAGGCTGATACGGCCTGGAAGGAAACGGCCTGGAAGGAAACGGCCTCCGGGAAACGGCCCCGGGGAAACGGCCTCGAAGGAAACAGCCTCCGGGGAACGGCCTTCGGGAAGCGGTCCCGGCGGAAGCCGGAGCCGCGGTCCGGGGCGTATCGGTTCGGGCCGGAGAGATCCGGACGCATCCGTGTCACGGCAGCCCGCGGCCCGCCGTGCGAAACGCTTGAGCGGGTGCCCCCCGCTTCGTTACCCTCCAGTAAGTTCGTGCGGGCGGAACCGGGAGGACCGGTGGATCCGGCGGACACGAGGGAGGCGGCAGCCCATGTCCTCAACGGAACCCACGGACCGGACCGGACCGAGCACCCCGCCGGTACCGGCAGCGACAGCGGTGCCCGCACGCGCAGCGGCATCGGAACGGTCACCGGCACCCGCACCGCCCGGACTGGCCGACAGCGCACGGCAACTGGCCGACGGCCGCACCTCCTCCACCGCCCTCGTCGCGGCCGCCCTCGCCCGGATCGAGGCCACCCAGGGCACCCTCAACGCCTTCCGGCACCTCCGGGCCGAGGCCGCCCTCGCCGAAGCGGCCGAAGCCGACCGGCGGCTCGCGGCGGGCGAACGGCTGCCGCTGCTCGGCGTACCGGTCGCCGTCAAGGACGACACCGATGTCGCGGGCCTGCCCACCCACTTCGGCTGCGACGGGGACCTGCCCCCGGCAGCCTCCGACAGCGAGGCGGTCCGCAGGCTGCGCGCCGCCGGGGCCGTCATCGTCGGCAAGACCAACTCCTGCGAACTGGGCCAGTGGCCGTTCACCGAGGGCGCGGCCTTCGGCGCCACCCGGAATCCGTGGAACACCGGGCACACCCCGGGCGGTTCGTCCGGTGGCTCCGCGGCGGCCGTGGCCGCCGGACTCGTCCCCGCCGCGCTCGGCTCGGACGGAGCCGGCTCCGTCCGCATCCCCGCCGCGTGGACCCATCTCATCGGCATCAAACCGCAGCGCGGCCGGATCTCCACGCACCCCCACAGCGACGCCTTCCAGGGCCTCACCGTCAACGGCCCCCTGGCCCGTACCGTCGCCGATGCCGCCCTCCTCCTCGACGCGGTCGCCGGACCGCACCCGGACGACCCGCACCGCCCGCCCGCCGTCAGCGCCTCGGCCGCCGCCCTCCGCGACCCCGGCCGCCTGCGCATCGCGCTCGCCTGGCGGCCGCCGCTCACCCTCACCGGCGCCCGCCCGCACCCGGAGGTGCGCCGGGCCGTCACCGCACTCGCCGAGGCCCTCGCCCGCCTGGGCCACCATGTCGAGGAGGCCCGTCCCCGCTACGGGCTGATCGGCCTCGCCTTCGTCCCCCGCGCCACCACCGGGATCGCCGAATTCGCCGCCCGCCACCCCGACCCGGCCCTCCTGGACCCGCGCACCCGCAGCGCCCTGCGCACCGGCACCCGTCTCGGCGGCCGGGTCGTCCGGGCGGCCCGCGCCCGTGAAGTGCGCCAGCACCGCAGGATCGGCGCCCTCTTCGACGCGTCCGGGCGCGGGTTCGACGTACTGCTCACCCCGACCACCGCCGCCCCGCCGCCCCGCATCGGCGCCTTCGACCGGCTGAGCGCCTGGCGCACCGACCTCACGATGGCCGCGACCTGCCCGTACGCCTGGCCCTGGAACGTCCTGGGCTGGCCCGGCATCAACGTCCCGGCCGGGTTCACCCGCGACGGCCTGCCCCTCGGCGCCCAGCTCCTGGGGCCCTCCCGCAGCGAGGAGCGGCTGATCGCGCTCGCCGCCCAACTGGAGGACGACCGGCGCTGGTTCGAGCACCGGCCGCCCGCCCCCGCGGCCCTCGGGGTCACACCCGTCCGGGAACGCTGAGCAGCCCCGCCTCGACGCGCTCCACGGCGCAGATCGCGCCGAAGGCGATCAGATGGACCAGACAGTGATCGGTGAACGGCGGTACGCGCCAGGCGTTCACATCCTCCTCGGTGATCCGGTACGGGCCGCGAGCAGGGCCGGCCGGACACCGGGCCGGTCCGCCCGGTCCGGCAGCCCGCCGCCGGTCAGCGGCAGGGGCGTGACACCGTCCCAGCCCGCCACCGGCTCCCGTACGAACGCGGCGTCCTCGTCGCTGAGCAGCCCCGCCCCCAGCCGCGCCGCCGTGCGCAGCGCACCGAACGCCGTACCGATGGGCGTGCCGGCCGCCACCGCGGTTCCTCGCCCTCCGTTCCGAGCAGCGGCAGGCTCTCGCCGGGAAGCGGACTGGTGTCCACAGCGCGGGCCGGCGCACGGCCCGCCTCGCTGTCGAGGAGTCCGGAGACGTCGGCGCCCCCGGACACCGCGGTCTCGTCCAGCAGCGCGGACACGATCCGGTTGATGAAGTGGAACGCCGGCGGTCCCCACGAACTAGGGTGCCTCGCGGGCCGGGAAGGGCGGCGCCGCCCGCATGTCCCGGCCCCGGGCCAGCAGCCGCCGGTGCGCCGGTCCGGCGGGTTCGCCGCCCCGCGCGACGGTGTCGGCCGGCAGGGTGTTCCCTCCCGCGTGGAGCAGCAGGGTGTGGGCCTCCACGCGAGGTCACCGCGCTGCCGCCCGCGGTCTCACCAACGAGGAGATCGCCGTCCACATGGTGGTCAGCCCCTTCACCGCCAAGACCCGTATCAGCCGCGCGATGATCAAGCTCGGTGCCCGCGACCGGGCACAGCTCGTGGTCTTCGCGTACGCGTCCGGACTGGTGGAACCCCGGCGGTGGCCGGGCGAGGCCCAGGAATCCGGCCACTGAAGGGCCGGGGCGGGGAGAACGAGTGCGGGGGCCTTGTGGAGAGAGGAGCGGTCACGGGATATCTTGATGTCAAGCAATGTTGCAGACGTGGAGCGGAGCACCCGGTGACTGACTCGACCATCATCTATACGCACACCGACGAGGCCCCTGCCCTGGCGACCTATTCGTTCCTGCCCGTCGTCGAGGCCTACGCCTCGACCGCAGGGGTCACGGTGGAGAGCCGCGACATCTCCCTGGCGGGGCGGATCATCGCCGGCTTCCCGGAGCACCTCAAGGCCGAACAGCGTATCGATGACGCACTCGCCGAGCTCGGTGAGCTGGCCAGGACTCCCGGCGCGAACATCATCAAGCTGCCGAACATCTCGGCTTCGATCCCGCAGCTCAAGGCCGCGATCGCCGAACTCCAGGAGCAGGGCTACGCGCTTCCGGACTACCCGGACGACCCGCGGACCGACGAGGACAAGGACGTCCGCGCCCGTTACGACAAGGTCAAGGGCAGCGCGGTGAACCCCGTCCTGCGCGAGGGCAACTCCGACCGCCGCGCCCCCACCTCCGTCAAGAACTACGCCAAGGCGCACCCGCACCGCATGGGCGCCTGGTCCGCGGACTCGAAGACGAACGTCGCGACCATGGGTGTCGACGACTTCCGTTCCACCGAGAAGTCCGCCGTCATCGCCGAGGACGGTTCGCTGCGCATCGAGCTGGTGGGTGACGACGGCACCACCACCGTGCTGCGCGAGTCCGTCCCCGTCCTCGCGGGCGAGGTCGTGGACGCGGCCGTCATGCGCGTCGCCGCGCTGCGCGAGTTCTTCACCGCACAGGTCGCCCGCGCCAAGGCCGAGGGCGTGCTGTTCTCCGTGCACCTCAAGGCCACCATGATGAAGGTCTCCGACCCGATCATCTTCGGCCACGTGGTCCGCGCCTTCTTCCCGAACACCTTCGCCAAGTACGGTGAGGCGCTCGTCGCCGCCGGACTCAGCCCGAACGACGGCCTCGGCGCCATCCTCAAGGGCCTGGACTCCGTGCCCCACCTGGGCGCCGAGATCAAGGCGTCCTTCGAGGCCGAGCTCGCCGAGGGCCCGGCCCTCGCGATGGTCGACTCCGACAAGGGCATCACCAACCTCCACGTCCCCAGCGATGTCATCGTCGACGCCTCCATGCCGGCCATGATCCGCGCCTCCGGCCACATGTGGGGCCCGGACGGCGACGAGGCCGACACCCTCGCGGTCCTGCCGGACAGCAGCTACGCGGGCGTCTACCAGGTCGTCATCGACGACTGCCGCGCGCACGGCGCCTTCAACCCGTCGACCATGGGCTCCGTACCGAACGTCGGTCTGATGGCGCAGAAGGCCGAGGAGTACGGCAGCCACGACAAGACCTTCGAGATCCCCGCCACCGGTTCGGTGCGGGTCGTCGACACCAACGGCGACGTCGTGCTGGAGCAGGCCGTCGGCGCCGGTGACATCTTCCGGATGTGCCAGACCAAGGACCTGCCGATCCAGGACTGGGTCAAGCTCGCCGTCACCCGCGCCCGCGCGACCGGCAACCCGGCCGTGTTCTGGCTGGACGAGGGCCGCGCGCACGACGCCAACCTCATCGCCAAGGTCACCACCTACCTGGCCGACCACGACACCGACGGCCTCGACATCTCCATCAGGACGCCCGAGGACGCGACCGCGTACTCCCTGGAGCGCATCCGCCGCGGCGAGGACACCATCTCGGTCACCGGCAACGTGCTGCGTGACTACCTCACCGACCTGTTCCCCATCCTTGAGCTGGGCACCAGCGCGAAGATGCTCTCCGTCGTCCCGCTGATGAACGGTGGCGGACTGTTCGAGACCGGTGCCGGTGGCTCCGCGCCCAAGCACGTCCAGCAGCTCGTCAAGGAGAACTACCTGCGCTGGGACAGCCTGGGCGAGTTCCTCGCCCTCGCCGTCAGCTTCGAGCACCTGGCCACCACCACGGGCAACGCACGCGCCCAGGTCCTCGCCGACACCCTGGACCGGGCGACCGGCACCTTCCTCAACGAGGACAAGTCGCCCAGCCGCAAGCTCGGCGGGATCGACAACCGGGGCAGCCACTTCTACCTGGCGCTCTACTGGGCCCAGGAGCTGGCGGGCCAGACCGACGACGCCGCGCTCGCCGAGGCGTTCGCGCCGCTGGCCAAGACGCTGGCCGCGCAGGAGGAGACCATCGTCGCCGAGCTGATCGCGGTGCAGGGCTCGCCGGTCGACATCGGCAGCTACTACCAGCCCGACCCGGAGAAGGCCGCCGCGGTCATGCGCCCGTCCGCGACGTTCAACCAGGCGATCGCCAGCCTGGTCTGACCATCACGGCAACGGCCTTCCCGTTCCGCGCTTCCGCCCGGTCGGCCCTGTGCCGGCCGGGGCGGTCGTGTCGGGCGGGGTGGCCGTGCGGGACCGGGGCGGACGGGGGCGGCTGTTTCCGGCCGGTCACGGGTTCCCCGGGACGCGCAGGCTGCGCTTTCCGTCCACCGCCGGATCCTTCGTGTTGCGCAGCGAGTCGAGGATGGCCAGACCCTGGCCCACCAGCCCCGCCGCCATGCTGTTGACGCCATCGGTCCCGTTCAGCACGGTGAGACGGGCCCCGGCCATGCCGCGCGCCGCGGCGTCGGCGAGGGCGGGCAGGTTCTCCACGACCCGGTTGGCCGCGATGAGCTCCTGGTTCCCGTCGCGCAGCGAAAGGGCGCGGGCGGTGTTGGCATCCGCCTGCGCCTGCGCGAGAGTCCGTTCGGCGTAGGCACTGCCGTCCGCCGCGAACTTGGCCTGATCACGGGCGGCCTCGGCCAGCGTGCGCTGTCGGTACGCCTCGGCATCCGCCGGACGTCTGACCTCCGCTTCCAGGCGCTGCGCGGCCAGCTGGGCCTGCCGCTCGGCGAGTGCCGTCTGCTCCTCGATGACGTCGTGGGACGCCCTGGCCTGCGCCAGCGGACCCGCCTGCGCGGCACGGGCGTTGTACTGCTCCGTCTCGGCGAGGAACCCGGCCCGCTTGATGGCCGTGTCACGCTCGTACTCGGCCTTCAGCGCCGCCGCCTGCTGCTCACGCTCGCTGGCCTCCTGGTCGGCCCTCGCCTGCGCGATGCGCGCCTGGCTGGCGACCGCGGCCGCATGGGGGGCCGCGAGGTTGTTGATGTACCCGGTGGCGTCCTCGATCTCCTGGATCTGGAGCGCGTCCACCACGATGCCGAGCTTCTCCATCTCGCTGTGGCTGCCCGCCATCACTTCCTGGGCGACCCGGCTGCGTTCCCTGATGATCTGCTCGACGGTCAGTCCGCCCACGATGGAGCGGAGGTGCCCGGCGAAGATCCGGCCGACGAGTTCCTCCATCCGGTCCTGTTCCGAGAGGAAGCGCCGTGCCGCGTTGGCGATCGACACCGCGTCGTCCCCGACCTTGAACACACACACGGCGCGCACGCTCAGCCTGATGCCCTGCTGGGTGACGCAGTCCTCGGCGATCTCGGCCTCCCGCAGCGCCAGGGAGAGCATGCGGGCTTTCTGTTTCACCGGCAGTACGAAACTTCCATGGCCGGTGACGATCCGGAACTGTGTTTCCTGCGCCTGCCGCTTCGTACCGGAGATGAGCATGGCCTCATTGGGCGCGGGGACCTGCCAGAACAGCATGAGAGAACTCCTGCCGTGTTTCGTGGTTCATACAGGATTCAGGACGGCAACGGCTCGACGATCACCGAGCGTGCCGAGAGGGAGTCGACGACGATGACCCGTACGTCCCTGTCAAGAGTGGTCGCGGATTCGCACCAGGCCGCGTAGGTCTCCGAGCCGCCGCGTACGGCCACGAGCACTTCGCCCGGACCGTCCGGCGGGATCTGTACGGTCACCCGGCCGACCGCTCCGACCGGGCTCTGGGACGACTCGTCAGTTGAGCTCATGGGCCCTCACGAGGGATCGCGCTCCAATGAAGTCCACCGGCCACCGCCTCCGGCCCCGCACACATCGAGAACGGCCACGGCACACCAGCCGACGGCGACAATGCCCTCGATGCGTCCACGGTACTCCGCTCCGAAGGGGGCGGCGGGGGCGAAGGGACCGACCGGGGCGGCAAGGCGTTCAGTACCCGCCGCCGGTCGGCTGACCGCTGGTCGGCTGCCCGCTGGGCGATGCCGGACCCGTGATCTTCTTGCCGGCCGGATCGAGCACGTACCACGTGGCGCCGAACGCCGTGGAGCCCTGCCCCTTGGTGTCACCGGCCTTGGTGTCGCCCCCGAAGTAGTACAGGGGATGACCGTTGTACGTGACTTCCTTCTTGCCGTCGCCCCGTGTGGTGGTGCCCAGCAGGTCCGCCTTCGCCCCCTTTCCCGCGACCGGTTCGGCGGTCACGGTCACGGGCGGCCAGGCCGCGGCACAGGTGCCCGTACAGGTGGACTTGGTGGAGGTGTCGGCCTCGAAGAGGTACAGAGTGCGGCCGTCACCGTCGACCAGGAATGTGCCCAGCGCACCGGTGGCGGTCGCCACCTTCCCGGCAGCCGGCCCCGCCGATGCGGAGGCGGACGCGGACGCGGACAGTGAGGCGGAGGGAGAGGCGGAGGCGGACGATCCGCTGTTGTCTCCGCCACCGCAGCCGGTGGCTGCGGTGGCGAAGAAGGCGACCACAGCCACCGAGGCGGCCTTCACGATCATGCGTTTCATCCTGGCGTCTCCTCGACCCGGTGGCAATGGCCACAGCGGTACGTGGCCCGCACGACGCGGGCCACGACTCCCATGACGACGCGGAATCGCATCCGGCGCGCGCCGGGAGACGCCGTTCGGCCTACGCGGGCGCGAAGAGCGGGGGACGGAAGGGCGGGGGACGAGGGGCGCGGCGGGGTGATGACGGCAGGGGTTACGGCACCCGCGCCGTCCACTCCGCCGTACCGAACTTGGTGCCGACGAGTTCCTCGGCGCGCGCCATCTCCTCGCCGGTCACCTTGCCGGGGGTGAGCCCGTGCCGGTTGCGGAAGGAGTCGATCATGTTGTCGATGACGATCTCGCGCGGCAGCCCCGTCTGGCGGCGCAGCGGGTCGACGCGCTTCTTGGCGCTCTTGGTGCCCTTGTCGGAGAGCTTCTCCTTGCCGATCCGGAGCACTTCGAGCATCTTGTCGGCGTCGATGTCGTAGGACATGGTCACGTGGTGGAGCACCGCGCCCTCCCGGCCCACCACGCGCTTCTGCGCCGCGCCCGCGATCTTCCCGGCGTCCGTGGCGATGTCGTTCAACGGCTGGTACCAGGCCCGGATACCCATGTCGCCGAGTGCCCCGAGGACCCAGTCGTCGAGATAGGCGTAACTGTCGGCGAAGGAGAGTCCGGAGACGAGGGAGTCCGGCACGGAGAGCGAGTACGTGATGGTGTTGCCGGGCTCCACGAACATGGCGCCCCCGCCCGAGATCCGGCGCACGATGTCGACGCCGTGCCGCGCGGCGGCCTCCCGGTCGACCTCGTTGCGCAGGGACTGGAAGCTGCCGATGATCACCGCGGGGGAGGCCCATTCCCAGACCCGGAGAGTCGGCGGGCGGTGGCCTGCAGCGACCTCGGCGGTGATGACCTCGTCGAGGGCCATGTGCAGGGCGGGGGACTGGGGTGCTTCGCGGATGAGCTGCCAGTCGTAGTCGCTCCACTCGGTGGCCTGCGCCAGGGCCCGGCGCACGGCGACGGCGACGCCTTCCGTGGTCAGCCCGAGCATCACCGCGGACGCGGGCAGCGCGGCGTCGATCCGGGCGGCGAGACCTGCGGTGTCGGTGTTGGCCGGGGCACCTTCGAGGGCCGCGTCGATGGCGAGGATCGCCTCGTCGGGTTCCAGGAAGAAGTCCCCGGCCACCCGCACGTTGCGCAGCGCCCCACCCTCTACGTCCAGATCCACCACAACGAGCTTGCCGCCGGGGACCTTGTACTCACCGTGCACAGCCATGCCTCCAGTTCCGGCCGACCCGCCTCGGTGCGAATCGGCGCTGATCAGGCATAACGCCGCCACCGTACGGTTTAATCCGCTCATGTCACAGCTCTGGTCCTGCCGGTCATGATCAGCGTTCGCATGGTGTGGACGTGTTCCGATGACCTCGAACGAGGAGTGCGTGGTGATTCTTGAGCCTGCTGTGAGGGGTGCCTGACGTGCGGCCCTGCGAGTCCACGGTGGAAGCAACCGTATCGGCGATGATTTCGAGGCATCGTCCGGAGACGTGCCGACGCTCGGCAGACGCTTGCTCCGAGGCTCTGGCCCAGCCGTACGGCTCTGGTCACTGGGGTGATCACGAGGCGATTTCGGTAGCTCGGAAAGGGCCGAGGGGCTCAGCGGAGCATTTCCGAGGGGCGTGTCCACGGACCGGCCCTCTGCGCGCGTGGAGCTGGACATGGCTCGGTCCGTGACCTGCTGACCGATTTTGCTCGTTGCTCTTGGGAAGCGTGCCGTGACAGCATTTGACGCGTGTTCTATGACGGGGATGACAGAGCAGAGCCGCCTGCCCGGCGTTCAAGGATCGCCGACTTGGCCGATTGGCCTGCTGAAGAGGCGCGTTCAGCACGGCGTGAGGCACCGGCCCCGGTCCTGGCCTGTGCCATGACACCGGACGACGATCCGGTGGCTGCTCGGGATGAGTTTGCAGTGTTGCTGGGCGAGTTCCGGCGATCAGCGGTGCTGGTGCCACTGGATGTTGACGGGGATCTGTGGTCGGCGGAACAGAACGGGGTGCGCTGGATCTGTGCGTTCTCGGACGAGGAGGCGTTGGCCCGGTTCGCACAAGCCCGGGGGGATGCCGAGCGGGAGTGGGCGTACCGGGCGGCGCTGGGTGCGCGGTTGCTGGATGTGATGGTGCCGATGCTGCCGGGGCCTGCGGGGGTGGCGCTGGACGCGGGCAGTGACGACGGCATGGTGTTTCCCCCGGTGGCCGGCATCGTGCCGGATGCGGTTGCGGTGGATCTCAGGGGGATGCGATGAGCGGGGAGACACCTGATCTTGACGTACCGGCAGAGGCGCTGGCCGCGATTGCGAAAGGCATCGATCTGGCGCATGCGGAGTTGAAGGAACTCGGGTCCATCGGAGAGGCATCGACGGGTCGGGGATTCTCGGATCTCGCCTTGTCGGGGCTGGAGTTGGGACATGGTGGGCTGACTTCGGAGTTCGAGACATTCTGCAACCGCTGGGAGTGGGGCGTACGGGCCCTCACGCAGAAGGGCAACGGCTTCGCCCAGGGAGTCGGGCTGTCGGCGGGTTCCTTCGCCGAGCAGGAGCAGTACATCAAGGACTCGTTCAAGGTCGGCGTGAACTCCGTGAACGGAAATCCGCACCTGTCCGAGGACGACGTCAAGGCCATGAGCTGGGACACGATCAGCAAGCAGTCCACGTACGACAACCCGGACTGGAGCTGGGACTCGATGGCCGCGGCCAACGACGAGGTGGGCCAGACGTGGCGGGACACCACGTATGACGCGGAGGACGCACTGCTCGACTCGTGGGAGAACTCCGGGTTCATCTCCCCGGAGCGGCGCGATGCCTTGGACGAGACGCTGAAGGAGAAGCTCGATCCGTCGCAGGAGACCATCGAACAGGCTGAGCAGCCGCGGTGGGGGCAGGGCAACTGATGGTGGACTGGGGGAAGTTCGGCGGAGACCTCTACGACGGTGTCGGCAATCTCGTCGACAAGGGCAAGGAGATCGTCGGCGAGGGGATCGACAAGGGCACCGATGTACTCGGATCCGGTCTGGAGAAGGTCGGTGCCGACGAGTGGGCGGACAAGGTCGAGGACTGGGGCGATGAAACCGCCTCCTCGCTGGGGGCAGAGGTCGGGGAGCAGCAGCTCGGGCAGAGCGAGGAAGCGAACGAGCTGATCCACGGCAGGCCGGAGAAGATCGCCGCGGCGGTGAAGAACCTCCGCGACTTCCGACGCGCGTTCGACCTCGTCGGCGGCGGGATGAAGAAGCTCGACTCCGGCCGCTGGAAGGGTGTGGCCGCCGATGCCTTCCGGGCGAAGTTCGAGACCCTGCCCACCGACTGGCTGCGGGCGGCGGATGCGTTCGAGGACGCGGCAATCGCAATGGAGACATACGCCGGTACGGTCACCAGCGCACAGGCCAAGGCCGGCGAGGCGATCGCCCTCTACAAGGAGGGCAAGCACGACCACAAGACGGCCGCTGCCTCGTTCAGGGAGAAGGCGGAGGCGTACAACGCGGTCCGCAACACCGATCACCCGCTCCCGCATCCGGGGAAGTTCTCCGATCCTGGTGCGGCCAAGCGGCAGCGCGCACAGGAGATGCTGCAACATGCGCGGCGGGCCCGCAGCGAGGCCGCCGAAGCGGCCAAGGGGGCGATCACCGCTGCGATGGCGCACGCTCCGAAGGAGCCCACCGGCCTGGGCCGGGCCGAGCAGGACCTTTACGACTACGGGGTCGGCCAGGGTATCGAACTGGCCCACTTCGGTGGTGGCGTCATCAAGGGCACCGCGGGGTTGGTCAACTTCATCCGCTCGGTCAACCCCACCGACCTCTACAACCTGACGCATCCGGCCGAGTACTACAAAGGCGTCAACATGACGCTCGCCGGCCTCGTGTCCAGCGCGACCAACCCCGACCGGGCACTCAAGAATGCCTGGGAAGCCGCCAAGGGCGACCCATCCGAATTCATCGGCCGACTCGTCCCCGAACTGGCCGGCACAAAGGGCGGTGGCCTGATCAAGGGCGGCCTGCGGGCCGGGATGAAGGACCTCCTCAAGCGCCCCAAGGGCAAGAACCGTCACGAACACGGGAAGAACCCCGAGTCCAACGCCAAGAAGTGCAGCGAGGTCAAGTGCGCCGGAGACCCTGTCGACGTCGCGACCGGCCGCATGCTGCTCCCGCAGACCGACATCGTGCTACCGGGATCATTGCCTCTTGTCTTCGAGCGCGTCTTCGACTCCTCGCACCGAGTCGGGGGCTGGTTCGGTACCGGCTGGTCGAGCACGATCGACCAGTGCCTTGAGATCGACGCGGAAGGCGTGGTCTTCAGCTGCAACGAGGGCAGTCTGCTCGCCTATCCACACCCCGCGCCCGGCGTTCCTGTGATGCCTACGCATGGTCGGCGCTGGCCCCTGGACCGAGTGGACGACGGCTACACCGTCACCGATCCGGATACCGGCAGGGTCCGGCACTTCGTCGACCACCCCAACGGGGAGCTGGCGCTTCTGGCTCAGATCGACGACCGCAACGGCCGATGGATCACCTTCGAGTACGACGAGGCGGGCGCTCCGACCTCGATCGTGCACCACGGCGGCTACCACCTGAAACTCACCACGAACGAGGAAAGGATCACCGCTCTGCACCTGGCGGGCGCCGCGCCGGGCGGTTCCGACCAGGAAATCCTCCGCTACGACTACACCGACGGACACCTCACCGCTGTCACCAACTCCTCAGGCAAGCCCCTGAGCTTCGGCTGCGACGAGCTGGGCCGCATCACGTCGTGGACGGACACCAACGGCAGCCGGTACGAGTACGTCTACGACGAAGATGACCGCTGTGTGCACCAGACCGGCACCAACGGCCACCTCGAAGCCCACTTCACCTGGGACGAAACAGATCCCACCACCGGCCTGCGCATGACGTCCATGACAAACGGCCTCGGCCACACCACGCGTTACGTGATCAACGACCGCTCCCAGGTCGTTGCCGAGATCAACGCCCTGGGAGCGGTCACCCGCTTCGAGTACGACCGGTGCCATCGCCTGCTGTCCCGCACGAACCCCCTGGGCCGAGTCGGCCGCTACACGTACGACGAAGCCGGCCGCCTCACCGTGGTGGAACGGCCCGACGGCCGTCAGTCACGCACTGAGTACAACGAACTCGGGCTCCCGGTCCGGATCGTCGGCACCGACGGCAATATCACGCGTCAGACGTTCGATGCCTGCGGCAACCGGACATCCGTGACGGAGCCGTCCGCAGTATCCACCCACTTCACCTATGACGAGACCGGCAACCTCACCTCCATCACCGACCTGCTCGGGCACACCTCGACGGTCGTCTCCGACGAGGCCGGTCTCCCCGTGGCCATCACGGATCCCCAGGGGGCGACAACGCGCTATGAGCGCGACGCCTTCGGCCGACCCGTATCGATCAGCGACCCGCTGGGTGCCGTCACGCGCCTTGAGTGGACGGTCGAGGGTGAGCTCTCCCGCCGTACCGAGGGGGACGGCAGCGAGCAAACATGGACAATCGATGGTGAGGGCAACTGCGTCCGCCACGTCGACGCCATGGGTGGGGCCACGACCTTCGAGTACACGGACTTCGATCTCTTGACTGCCCGCACAGGGCCGGACGGTGTCCGCTACGAGTTCAGCCACGACACCAGTCTCAACCTCACGCGGGTCACCAACCCCCAGGGGCTGAACTGGGATTATGAGTATGACCCGGTCGGCCAGGTCACGTCCGAGACCGACTTCGACGAGCGGACGATGACGTATGAGAGGGACGAGGCAGGGCGGCTCATCTCCCGGACGAACGCGCTCGGCCAAGCCATCCGCTACGAGCGGGACGAGTTGGACCGCGTTGTCCGTAAGGACGCTGCGGGGGCCGTGACGACATTCGCCTACGACTTCGCCGACCAACTGGCGGAAGCGGTCAAGTCGGACTCCGCGATTTCACGCCTCCGCGACCGATATGGCCACCTCAAGTCCGAAACCGTCAATGGCCGGACGACGACATTCGCGTACGACGAGCTCGGCCGCCGAACCGGCCGGACGACTCCGACGGGGGCGGTCAGCACCTGGACCTACGACCTGGTCGGCTGCCGCACCTCCCTGACCGCGTCCGGCCGTACCATGGCCTTCGACTACGACGCGGTCGGCCAGGAGGTCGCCCGCCGGATCGGCGACGCCGTTGCGTTGTCGTCCCGGTACGACCACATGGGCCGTCTCACCACCCAACATGTCACCGGAGCGGGTCACAGCATCCAGCGCCGCGACTACACGTACCGCGCGGACGGCAATCTGGTGGGCGTGGACGACCAGCTCGCGGGCGCCAAGACCTTCGACCTGGACCCGACCGGCCGGGTCACCGCCGTTCACGCGGCAGGCTGGACCGAGCGGTACGCCTACGACGAGGCGGGAAACCAGACGGACGCCTCCTGGCCGTCGACCCACCCTGGCCAGGAGGCTGCGGGCTCCCGCGACTACGCCCGCACGAACATCGCACGCGCGGGTAGGACTCACTACGAACACGACGCATTGGGCCGCATCACTCTGCGCCGGAAGACCCGCCTATCCCACAAGCCGGACACCTGGCGCTACGAGTGGGATGCCGAAGACCGATTGTGTTCGGTGACTACCCCCGGTGGCGTGGTTTGGCGCTATGCCTACGACGCCCTCGGCCGCCGAAGCTCCAAGCAACGCCTCGCCTCCGACGGCGCGACGGTCCTCGAACAAGTCACGTTCACCTGGGATGGCACAACTCTCTGCGAACAGACAACAGAGTCACCGGACGTTCCTCACTCGGTAGTGCTCACCTGGGACCACAAGGGTCTGCAGCCTCTCATTCAAAGGGAACGCCTCCTGGACCGCGGAGCACCCCAGGAGGCCATCAACTCCCGCTTCTTCAGCATCATCACCGACCTGGTAGGCACCCCTACAGAACTGATCGACGAATCGGGCACACTGGCCTGGCATACCCGCACCACTCTCTGGGGCACCACAACTTGGGCATCCACCAGCACGACGTACACGCCCCTTCGATTTCCCGGCCAGTATTTCGACCCGGAAACGGGTCTGCACTACAACTACTTCCGCTACTACGAACCCGAAACTGCCCGCTATCTCAGCCATGACCCCTTGGGACTCGCCCCAGCGCCCAACTCGGCGGCGTATATCCTCAATCCTCACACCTGGGTTGATCCCATGGGTCTTTCGGGCTGCACAGAATTCAAGCCGGGAGCAACTCTGGGGGATGTTGACAACGTTCAAGGATGGTCCCCGAAATCTATTCCTGAAGAGTCCATGCAAGTCCTTCGAGACATGGAGAAGTACAACTTCGGCTGGTGGGGCGGGCCAGGTTTTCACGGTCCGAAGTGGTGGACCGAAACATTCGAAAATAATGGCAGAAATGGCGGATACCAACTTCCCACCCATGAGCCCTCAGGCAAGCCGATCACGTATCAAGAATATGGGAGCTATCCATCACCGGACAATCCTAAGCCAGGCGGCGAGCGCTGGGTGTTCGGCAGTGATGGGTCCGCCTACTACACTCCGACTCACTATCAGACGTACATCGTGGGCAGAAGTCCCGGATGGGTGGAGTGATGAAAGAAGAAGCGCGGGCAATCCGTGTCGCCCCATGGATGCACATCATCACGGCAGGCGGCGGTCTGCCTCTCGATGAACTCCTGCCCGCGTCGGGTAGTGTTTACGTGGCGCGTCTAAATGGCCACGATATGCCCGACGAGGTGTCGGTATTTCAGCAGTTTTCGGAAAGGCTGAAATTTCCTGAATACTTTGGATGGAACTGGAATGCCCTCTACGATTGCCTTCGCGATCTCCAATGGCTTTCATCGGATTATCATATCCTGATCATTGAATCCACCGAGAGTGTCCTTTCCGGGGATGGTGGGGCTCGCGAGGAGTTTTTCAGGTCGCTATGGCGCGCTGGTCAACGGTGGTCCTACACCAAGCGGCCCGAGGGTGTGACGCTCAGCAAGTTCTCCGTTGTTCTGTCATGTGACGAGGGGTCCGCGTCCCGCCTCGCGGGACGCCTCGGAGAATTTCAGGACCAATCCCGTGCCTGAAAGGACGTCTCACGTGGCGAGTTTCGCTTGATTTCTTTAGCGCGTGAGGGCTCCGGTCGGGCTTGGGAAGGCGAGGAAGTGACTGCCTTTTCGTTCTCGCACGATGGGGCGGAGGTGGCTGAAGAGCCAGGTGACCGTTCGATCTTCCGGTGGTACGGCCGGGTTCGTCTGCGGCCGGTTTTCTTGTGCTATATCACGCTGCTCATCGACCGTTCCTTCTACTGCGCACGACCTGGTCGAGCGCAGCGAGAACGGGCCGGTACCCGTCCGAGGTGATCTTCCACATGATCACGTCCGGCGGTGGGGCCACGGCACGAGGGCCGTTCGTCGTCACGGCCGCATCCCTGTGCCGCCCTACTCAAGGAGGCGCGCGGGCGTGACCACTCGGGAGTGGAGGACGACGTCGAACCAGTCGGCCAACGACCCACCAGAAAGACGGTAGGCGGCGTTGTCGGCCGGGTCGTAGACGGGACCGCACCACGCGCGTCCTGGCCGGGGCGTCGAGCCATGCCCGTGCGGCGGCGGGGCCTTCACCGCGCAGGTCCAGGACATAGGCGTCCAGACCGGCGCTGCCCAGGACGGCGTCGGCGAACTCCGCGGGTGGAGCGGGAATGGGGTAGGGAGCCATGCCGTGGTGGAACGTCAGGCCGATGCTCAGGTAACCCGATCCGAAGTACTCGCGCATATGGCTGCCCGCGTTCCGGTGTGTCACCGGCGGCGACGTGGGGTAGGTGGTGCGCGCGTCGCCGTTGGCGGTATGGGCGAGGCCGCCCAAGTAGACGATTCTGTCGCCGGAATGTTCGTGCCACCGCCTCACGCTCTCGGTCAAGTCCCGGTCGATTGCGGCGTGATCGTCCGGCCGGGGTGTCCCGGAGCTGCCGAGGTCTTCGGTGAACCGGACCGGGGCATCGGGGTTGCGTCGGTTGTAGGAGCGCATCCATCGGACGAGGTCGAGCATCTCCTCGGTCCGCCAGAACGTCCGTGCGCCGGACAGTGATGCCTCCGGGTTTCCCGTACCGCTTCCGATGTACTCGCCGAGTCCGATCCTCGCCGCGTCGTCGCCTTCCAAAGCCAGTGAGCGGAACCCCAGGTCCTCGACGAGGAGCCGGACGGTCCTGTGTGCGAGAGCGGACAGTTCGTGGGACTGGCGGGTCATGGCACCGATGGCGACGATCTCGGCGTCACCGATGAGGCCGGCCAGAGGCGAGAGATCAGTCAAGGGCGCCTCCGGATCCAGAGTGGTGAGAGGGTGGGCGTGCTGCCTGATCCACTGGGTCACTGTCTCGCTCATCACGAGGGCTCCTCGATCGGCATGATCCGTTCCGGACGCGGCCAACGCCGCCTGAGGAGCAGCCTCATACGTGAACCACGGCTGAGGCCAAACGGTCTCGTCGGGAAGGTCCGGCCGGTCGCCGAGTGCCCTCGCAGGGAGACCGGACCGACTCGCGGCACCAGGCGGGCGCCATGTGCCCGCAGGTGCTCCGCACCAGGCGGGCGCCATGTGCGGAGCACCTGCGGAGCAACGGTCGGCGCACCTGTCGCAGACGCCTGTCAGAGGCACCTGTCAGGATCGGTGTGTCACAGACACCGGGAGAGCTGCCATCGCGGGGAGGAAGCCAGGTGACGGAGACGGCTGACGGGGATGACGGACCGTCGGGTGAGGGCGGGGACCGGTCCGTGGTGGGACATGTTCCGACAGCGGCATCGTTGCTCGCGGCGGCCGGGAAGTCGGCCGTCGTCGGTCCTCTGGCGGTGATCGTTTCGTACGTCGACGCGCGGATGGTCCGGGCGAGCACAGGGGAGTTCGGGTGGCTGTTCGGCACCGAGTTCTGGCTCATGGTGCTGATACTCGCCGGGCTGCGCGTCCAGGGCTGGACCGAGGACGACGACCGCTGGGTGGGCGGGTTCGTGCTGGGGGTCCTCGTCGCGGGGCTCGTAGCGGGTCCGCTCCTCCTGTTCCACGGAGCCCTCGTCGCGCTGGGGGCGGTGCCCGGCGTGGTCCTGGTGGTGGCATGGGGATGGGCGGTGGCCCGGACATGCGGATTCGAACCCAACCGCTGGGGACGACAGGGTCGTTGACGTCCCAGGGCCGCAGTTGCCCGCCCGTCGGCTGCCGTGATTGTCGCCCTCGCCCGTGCCTTTGCGTGCGCCCCCGCCGCGAGGGCGCACGCGTTCTACGTGTCCAGCGGCTCGGTGATCCCGCGAGCCGCACCTCGGGCCGGCCGGCCGACGCCGATCACCACCACCCGCGGGTGCGGTGTCATGAACCCAAGGGTGCCGGGGTGAACTTCTTGCGCCAGGCGAGGGACACGTACACCAGCGCGATCAGGACCGGGACCTCGATCAGCGGCCCGACCACGCCGGAGAGCGCCTGGCCGGAGGTGACGCCGAAGGTGGCGATGGCGACCGCGATGGCGAGTTCGAAGTTGTTCCCGGCGGCGGTGAACGCGAGCGTCGCGGTGCGGGCGTAGGCGAGACCGATCGCCTTGCCGAGGAAGAAGGTGCCGACGAACATGATCGCGAAGTACACGAGCAACGGCAGCGCGATGCGGACGACGTCCAGCGGCTGGGAGGTGATCGTTCTGCCCTGGAGCGCGAAGAGGATGACGACTGTGAAGAGCAGGCCGTAGAGCGTCCAGGGGCCGATCTTCGGCAGGAACCTCGCCTCGTACGGTTCGCGGCCCATCCTCTTCTCGCCGATGCGGCGGGTGAGGAAGCCGGCGACCAGGGGCACACCGAGGAAGATGACGACGTTCAGCGCGATCTTCCCCATCGAGATGTCGAGGCGCTGCCCGTCACCCAGGCCGAGCCAGCCGGGCAGCAGGTCGAGGTAGAGCCAGCCGAGCAGGCCGAACGCGACGACCTGGAAGACGGAGTTGAGGGCGACGAGGACGGCGGCGGCTTCGCAGTCGCCGCAGGCGAGGTCGTTCCAGATGATGACCATCGCGATGCAGCGCGCCAGGCCGACGATGATCAGGCCCGTGCGGTAGTCGGGCAGGTCGGGAAGGAAGATCCAGGCCAGCGCGAACATGATGGCCGGGCCGATGATCCAGTTGATGACCAGCGAGGAGATCATGAGCTTGCGGTCGCCGGTGACGGCGTCGAGCTTGTCGTAGCGGACCTTGGCCAGGACCGGGTACATCATGATCAGCAGCCCGACCGCGATGGGCAGGGAAATGCCGCCGATCTCCACCTTCGCCAGTGCGTCGTTCAGGCCGGGGACGAGCCGTCCCAGGCCGAGGCCGAGGGCCATGGCCAGGAGGATCCAGACGGCGCGGAAACGGTCGAGCGTCGACAGCTTTCGGACGACCGGTGTATCCGTGCTGGTCGCGGGTGCTTGCGCGGCGGTCACGGACAGGCCCTCTTGTTCTCGGCTGCGGTACGGGCGGACTCGGCCGGCTCGGCGAACTGGCCCGCAGCGTCTCGCGGGCGAGCAGGGTCACGATCCGGAGCCGGAGTGGATCGCCCAGCACCCGCATCAGTTCAGTGTCGACTGACGTCATCGTGGGCTGGTGCTCTCACATCGCTGGGGGCTGATGTCGCTGGCTGCTGATATCGCTTGCTCCTGATGCATTCGCTTCGTTTGGTTCGTTCGCTTCGTTCGTGAGACAAGAGAGACCTCCTGATGTCCGAGAAGCCCTCTGTGCTCTTCGTCTGTGTCCACAACGCCGGCCGTTCCCAGATGGCCGCCGCGTGGCTGTACCACCTCGCCGGGGACCGCGTGGAGGTCCGCTCCGCCGGATCCGACCCCGGCGACGCGGTCAACCCCGCGGCCGTCGAGGTCATGGCGGAAGTCGGCATCGACATCTCCGCCGAGATCCCGAAGGCCCTCACCGTCGACGCCGTCAAGGAGTCGGACGTCTGCGTCACGATGGGGTGCGGCGACACCTGCCCGGTCTTTCCCGGCGAGCGCTACCTCGACTGGCAGCTGGAGGACCCGGCCGGGCAGGGCGTCGCGGCCGTGCGGCCCATTCGTGACGAGATCAAGGCCCTGGTCGAGGGTCTGATCCAGGAGATCGCGCCGGAGCCGTCCAGGTGAGTGCCGGGACGGGCCGGCGGAACGGTGGCCGAAGTCTCGCTTGACCTCAACTGCGGTTGGGTTTCTAGCGTGTTGTTCCACCGCAGAAGCGGTGGCGGCACCGGTCGGGGGCCGGGCCGCCACAACCGGAGAGAGGGCAACTGATGACGACTGGCTCGCAGAACACCGATGCCCGGCCGAACGTGACCGTGATCGGCCTGGGCGAGATGGGGTCAGCCCTCGCCGGCGCTTTTCTGGCCGGCGGGCGCCGCACCACCGTGTGGAACCGTACGCCGGAGAAGGCCGACCCCGTGGTCGCCGCGGGAGCCGTGCGGACCGGGACCGTACGGGACGCCGTCGCGGCGAGCCCGCTCGTGGTCGTCAGCGTGCAGGGCAATGCCGCAGCCCGCGAGGTTCTGGAAACGGCGGGGGACGTGCTGGCGGGCCGCGCCGTGGTCAACCTCACGGACGGGACATCGGACGAGGCCAGGGCCGTGGCGGAGTGGGTCGAGGGTCAGGGCGCGCGGTACCTCCATGGGCAGATCATGACGATCGCTCCGGGCATCGGAGGCGCGGACACGGTGATCTTCTACGGCGGTTCCGGCGCGGTGTTCGACCGCTGGCGGCCGACGATCGGGCTGCTCGGCGGCCGGAGCACCCTGGTCTCGGCGGACGCCGGTGTACCGACGCTGTACGGGATGGCCGTGCACAGCACCATGTGGGGCACGCTCAACGGATTCCTGCACGCTGCCGCCCTGTTGACCAGCGAGGGCATCGAGGTGAAACGGTTCCTGGACGACGCCGGGCCGTCCGTCGCCGCGCTTCTGGCATCCTTCCCGGTGCTCGCCGACGAGGTGGATCGCGGTACGTACGCGACGAAGTTCGGGTCGCTCCAGCACCACCGGCCCTCCGTCGAGGACCTGGTCCGCGAAAGCAGGGCGCGGCACATCGACACCGTATTCCCCAGCTACACGCTCAGCCTCGTGGAGCGGGCCCTCGCGGACGGTCACGCCGACGACAGCTACTCACGTCTGATCGAACACTTCAGGAAGCCGCGGCCCTGATTCCGAACGGTCCGGCCAACTGGACTCGCCCATCGAGGGGTTGACCCGGCACCGGCACCGACCCCGGACGAGGCGCCCCGCGACCGCGAGCCGACGCTCCTGGCCGTCGTCCGCAGCACGCGCATCACCACTGCGGCACAGCCGCCCCTCCAGCAGCCCCTGGGGCCACGGATCTGACACCGTGGCCCCAGGGGCCCACCACGCCGCAGCCGCGGTCAGCCGAACTGGCCCGGCTGGTAGTCGCCGGCCGGCTGCTGGACGATGACGTTCAGCCGGTTGAAGGCGTTGATGAGGGCGATGAGCGCCACCAGGGCGGCCAGTTGGTCCTCGTCGTAGTGCTTGGCGGCGTTCGCCCAGGCTTCGTCGGTGACTCCACCGGCGGCGTCGGCGATGCGGGTGCCCTGCTCGGTCAGTTCCAGGGCGGCCCGCTCGGCCTCGGTGAAGACCTTGGCCTCCCGCCAGACTGCGATCAGGTTGAGGCGCACCGACTCCTCACCGGCGTGGGTGGCGTCCTTGGTGTGCATGTCGGTGCAGAATCCGCAGCCGTTGATCTGGCTGGCGCGGATCTTCACCAGCTCCTGCGTCACGGCCGGCAGCGTCGAGTCCGTCACGGCCTTGCCCGCCGAGACGATGTGCTTCGTGAGTTTGGCGGCGACGGGGTTGCCGAGGAGGTTGAGACGGGCGTTCATGGTGATCTCCTTGCCGTTTCGACGGTTACACAGACATGACGAAACGGCCCCGCCGAATGTGACAACGGGACGGGCCGCACGAGGGTGACGTGCCTCTCGTGCGGGCGGGAGTGTCGGGCGGGAGTCTTCAGCGCTGTGACGCCAGCTTCTGTCCCATGGCGGCGAGCACGGACGGCTCGACGCGGTAGTAGACCCAGGTACCGCGTCGTTCCGAGGAGAGCAGCCCGGCCTCTTTGAGCTTCTTGAGGTGGTGGGAGACGGTCGGCTGGGAGACGCCCACATCGGAGATGTCGCATACGCACGCCTCGCCGCCGTCGTGCGAGGCGACCAGTGAGAACAGCCGCAGCCGCACCGGGTCGCCCAGCGCCTTGAACATCGCGGCCGTGCGTACGGCCTCCTCGGCGGTCAGGGCCCGCTCGGTCAGGGGCGGGCAGCACGGAACGACCTCGGACTCCGTCAGCGGCGACACCTTTGCATTCGACATGTGTCTATGTTGACACATGTCGAAGCAGAGGGGCCGGTGAGAACGCGGGTCCGCCGAGCACGCGGATACCGCCGTCCTGCCCGCCGCGTGTCCCTCCATGGTGTCCGGTAATGGTCCGGGGCCGCGCGGTGGGTTTCACCGTGCGGCCCCGGGGGGTGGTGCGCCTGCGTGCTGTGTTGCGCGCCGTGTCTTGCGTGCTGTGCTGTGTGGTGTGGGGGTCAGCCCTTGCGGGTGTTGATCTCTTCGGTGAGCTGGGGGACGACGTCGAAGAGGTCGCCGACGACGCCGTAGTCGACGAGGTCGAAGATCGGGGCCTCGGCGTCCTTGTTGATTGCGACGATCGTCTTGGACGTCTGCATCCCGGCCCGGTGCTGGATCGCGCCGGAGATCCCGGATGCGATGTACAGCTGCGGGGAGACCGACTTGCCGGTCTGCCCGACCTGGCTGGAGTGCGGGTACCACCCGGCGTCGACCGCGGCACGCGAGGCACCGACCGCCGCGCCCAGGGAGTCCGCGAGCGCCTCGATCAGCGGGAAGTTCTCCGCACCGTTGACCCCGCGCCCGCCCGACACCACGATCGCGGCCTCGGTGAGCTCCGGACGGCCCGTCGACTCACGCGGCGTACGCGACACGACCCGCGCCACGTTCTCCGTACCCGAGAAGACCACCGCCAGGTCCTCCAGAGCACCCGCGGCCGCGGCCGGCTCCACCGGCGCCGAGTTCGGCTTCACCGTGATCACCGCGACACCCCGCACCACCCGCGACCGCGTCGTGAACGACGCCGCGAACGCGGACTGCGTCGCGACGGGACCCGACTCGCCCGCCTCCACATCCACCGCGTCCGTGATGATCCCCGAACCCGTCCGCACCGCCAGACGCGCCGCGATCTCCTTCGTCTCCGCGGAGGACGGAAGCAGCACCGCGACCGGCGACACCGCGTCGAACGCCGCCCGCAGCGCATCGACCTTCGGCACCACCAGATACTCCGCGAACTCCGGCCCCTCCACCGCCAGCACCCGCACCGCACCGTGCCCGGCCAGTACACCGGCCGTCTCCCGCGCACCGGCACCCACCGCGACAGCCACCGGATCACCCAGACGCCGCGCCAGCGTCAACAGCTCCAGCGTGGGCTTGCGGACAGCACCGTCCACATGATCGACATAGACAAGAACTTCAGCCATGGGACTTCAATCTCCTGCGAAACGAAACGAAAAGGGGAAACGACGACGAACCGAACGGAACAGCGGACCCGGAAACGCGGGCCTCAGATGAACTTCTGGCCCGCGAGGAACTCGGCCAGCCGCCTGCCGCCCTCGCCCTCGTCCTTCACGATCGTGCCCGCCGTACGCGCCGGACGCTCGGCCACCGCGTCCACCACCGTCCACGCACCCGCCAGACCGACCTCACCCGCACCGATCCCCAGATCATCCAGATCCAGCGACTCGACCGGCTTCTTCTTCGCCGCCATGATCCCCTTGAACGACGGATACCGCGCCTCGCCCGACTGGTCCGTCACCGACACCACCGCCGGCAACGACGCCTCCAGCACCTCACTGGCCGTGTCACCGTCCCGGCGCCCCGTCACCACACCACCGGCCACCGACACCTCCGACAGCAACGACACCTGAGCCACCCCCAGCCGCTCCGCGAGCAACGCCGGCAGCACACCCATCGTGCCGTCCGTCGACGCCATCCCGCAGATCACCAGATCGAACCCGGCACCCCCGACCGCCTTCGCCAGCACCAACGACGTCCCCATCGCATCCGAACCGTGCAGACCCTCGTCCTCCACATGAACAGCCTTGTCCGCACCCATCGACAACGCCTTGCGCAACGCGTCCTTCGCGTCCTCGGGACCCACCGTCAGCACGGTCACCTCAGCCCCGTCCACCCCGTCCGCGATCCGCAACGCCTGCTCGACCGCATACTCGTCCAGCTCCGACAACAGACCATCGACATCCTCACGGTCCACCGTCAGGTCATCGGCGAAACGCCGGTCACCGGTCGCGTCGGGCACATACTTCACACAGACAACGATCCTCAAGCTCACGCCGGCTCTCCTAC
>NZ_LWLE01000003.1:0-170956 GCF_001905125.1 Streptomyces sp. TSRI0281
CCAGTGGGTCAAAGTTCGACCGCCCAAACTGGGTCAGGATTCAGCCGCCGCCGACACACGCACCGGATCCGGTCCATGCCCGCTGCAGTCACCACTTACCTCGGCTTCGCCCGCTGATTCACTTCAACCTCGATGTTTCCGTTCCAGGCATTACGGAGATGGCGAGGAGGCTGACGGCATCGCCGATTCCGCAGATCGGCGGGCATCAAGGCGCGAGACGGCTTCTGCCTCGCGCGTGGCGAACTCTCGCCGCTTTGTGCGGGCGCGTTGAAGAGAGCGGATCGCCTCTGTTGTGGCCGCCACCATGGGCAGAAGAGTGATGAAGACGAGGCCAGCAGCGATGGCCAGCAGGCAGAACCTTGCTGTCGCCGGGTCCGCCCCGCTGATCTCACCTGGCCCGCCACTTTCGGCCAACCAGCTCAGCGCGTTGATCACACATATGACCATGGCGATCCCGAGTTGGGTCCATGCCAAGTAGAGAAGGACCGAAGGCAGCGCACGCCGGTCCTGCCGACCGACGGACATCCAGTTTCTGCGTGCTTGAGCGAGGCCGGCCTCATTGTCGACGACGGCGATGGCGCCGAGACACTCCGCAGCCAGACGATCCCGCTCGTCGCGTACCGCCCACACACGCTTCATCACCTGGTGAACTTCGACAGTTCCGATTGCCCAGACCACAGGTGCCACGGCTGCGACAGTTGTCGCGTAGGGCTCAGACATATCCATGTCATCATTCTGCGATCTGGCCAGGTGTGTCGCCCTTGGATTTCGGGATCCTCTGAAGCCGGCGTCTACGCGAATCACGATCTTCACCGCTTCTGCGGGCCATCCCCAATCCGCAGCCGCGGTCGGCTGAATTTCTGGGTTGCGGGACCGGCTCCCTTACTGGGGTTTTTGGGGAGGCAGCGCGGCCGGGCGAAAAGACTTCAGCGGGTGCCGTAAGCCTGGTGGTACGGCAGTTCCGCGTCGGTGGCCCTGAGGAAGTGCGGGGCTCGAACCCGCCCGCCGGCTGTGTGGCAGGCATCGCCGATTCGTGCCCCGCAGGCGCGGCAGTCCCAGTCCAGTGCTTCCTTGATGCCTTGCGCCTTGATCTCCTCCAGCACGGCGGTCCGTTCTGCCCACCACGCCCTTCGATCAGGTTCGTCGGCAGGGGAGTCCGCTTGCCGTTTCCGGAAGGCGGCCTGCCGCGTGGGATCCGCGAGCGGACCCGACAGTGGCTTTGTCAGCACGGCGTCTTCAGCGGACCGCTTGATCGCTTCGATCTCTACCTCGACGTCTTCCATCTCCAGGCGGATGTACTGCTCGAAGTCGGCAAGGGTGGCGTCGGGCTGTGACGCGGCAAATGCGGTGACCTGGACATGAATCATGCGAAGGATGTGCAGCGTCTGCTGGTCTTTATGGTTGGTGAACTCGCCCATGGAAGGTCCTTCTGGCTGAGATGGGAAGGGTCGGACTCAGTTGGCGAGCAGGGTGTTCTCCAGGCGCTGCACTGCGTCTTCGTGGGGCCGCATGTGTGGCTGCATCACCCACAGGTCATCGTGGAACGGGTTCGAAGCCCAGTGACTGCCATGTCTTCTGCACCACAGACGTCTCCCTCGCGAGCCTGGCCGTGTCGTCGCGTTCGTCGACTGGGATGTCGATGGGAAACGGGTGAGTGGCCACCAGCGCCGCCGAGTTCGTCGTCCAGCGGAGCAAGCGCCCGATGAGCAGCCGGCCCACGCCGCCGAGACCACGCCAAGCGGGGGCAAGCCTGGCTCGGTCAATCAGGACAACGTGGGTGCCACCGATCAGACACTCCTCGACCTCAGCGTGCAGTCCCATGTCGCCCGAGGAATCGAAAAGCCGGGCGAAGTGCTCGTAATCGGAGCTACGGGAGTCCAACGAGTCGTAGATGCGGTGGATCCGCCACAGGTCGAGGGTGAGGCCCGACATCTTGAAGATGGTCAGCTCCTCGCCGTCGTCGCGTGGAGAGCGTGACAGGGATACATCTGGCGAGAGGAGTCCTTCGCCCTCGGTGACCTCCTCGTCGTCCATGGGTTCCCACACGGGGAGCACGGCCTTGCAGCTCCATTCCAGCGTCGCGGGGTCGTCATCCGCGTCCGTAGCCACCAGTGACGCGCTGGAGCTGAAGCGCAGTTGGAGGCGGGGTAGGTGAGTCAGAAGGTCCACCCCGATGGGGGCTGCGGCTGTCATGTTGGCAAAGCTAGACCGGTGAGGGAGGGTGCTGGGTGCCCTTTCTGGGAATGCGCGGCAGAGCCGCTGAGCGGGGTGCCGTCACTGCATGACGCATCGCCTTCTTCGCTTCACGTTCCGATCGGCGTGACTCGAGAGTGTCCCAGATCACTAGGGGTGAGGCGGGGCCGCGAGGAGCGGAGCTTCTACACAGGGCGGACGGAGCGGGTCGGTGCAAGGCGTGCCCCAAGATGGGGCACGCGGAGGGCGCTCCACGCCTCAAGAGGCTTAGACAACAAACAAGGCCCTGGTCGCTGACCAGGGCCTTCATTCAAGTGCGGATGACGGGAATCGAACCCGTGCTATCAGCTGTGGGAATCTTGATCCGGAAGTCCTTGCTTGGCCCTCTGAATTGCTGCGATACCTCCCCGGGCGGCGACCCCAAAGGCCGCGGACGGATCCGTGATCGACGGTGGTTGACCGCCCTAGGTGGTGCGGCCCTTGAGTTCATGATGTGTCGCCGCACACACGCCTTCCAACTGTCCGCGTGACTGCATGGAGGCGCCCCTACAGGTTCGGGGGCAGGCGGGGTGAGTGATCTGCGCCGCCGGCTAGAGCACTGGGCAAAGAACAGGACAACGGGAAGACAAGGCTACGGCCAAGCCTAGGCTCGGCCGCCTCCACAGCAGATGCTATGGCGTATATCTGCCCAGTAACTGATCCGCAGGCTCGTGTTGGCGCCCCAGAACCCCCACAACCAGGCTCGCCTACGAGGTTCACTCTCCTACTGCGGACCTCCATAGATTCTGTTACTTCAAGAAATACCTAGTTTCCGAAAATTAGCCAAGCGGTGATCGCTAGGCCAGCCAGGATTAATGGAAGGTATACCGGCGCAACCGCCCATGAGCGGATGTCAGGTTTGTCGGGCCAGTAGTTAGATCTGGTTCCAGATGGCGAGGCGAGGGTGGGGTTCATGGAGAATGCTGGGATGGGGCGGCCGGATGCGACCTCATCATAGAGCTTGCGGAACGCACGCTCTTGCTTGAGATAGTTGGCATCAAGGACACCGAAAACGAGTACTGCTAGACAACCGATCATCCCAACTGGGATCGACTTGTTGGTAATTGCGTATCCGTAAGTGAGTGTCACAATTGGGAGTAGCCACGACTTGGAAGATGATGAGGCTTGGGACATTCGAGTAATCACCGATTGGATAAAAGACAGATGTTGTCGCCGATCCTCGGCTGATGCCACGCTATCCTCGTTCGGGAAGACTCTCTGAATAGTAATTAGGGTCTGATCTTGGGCCGAGTCGGCCTCGGCCGCGCCTACTGGCCAACTAAGGGTCATACGGTCGTTTTGCCAGCGAGGCAGCACATGGAAATGTACATGCGGCACGGTCTGGGTGGCGGATGCTCCAGTCGATTGGATCAGGTTCATCCCGTCAGGTGAAAGGGCGGAGCGGACCGCACGAGCCGTTTGGTGAACACCTTCGCCCAATTCGCGGCTTTCGACCGCTGTCAGATCCGTGAAGTCTGCTACGTGTCGGTTTGGGATCACCAAAGTGTGCCCGCGTGTAGCGGGATCCAAAGGGAAGAACGCGGTGATCTTGTCATTCTGGTAAATCACCCTGGCGCTGGTATTTTCGCCCGTGATGATTGCACAGAAGGGGCAAGAAGTAGGTTCTACCATGAGCGCTTAATTACCCCCTGGCTTGACCAGTGCTCCAGATTTCCGGTCAGTTTGCGGTAGGTGGCTTGGCTGTCGATTCGCCCACGCCAGTCCAGTGAGGTTGGGTCAAATATCGGAATCTGACCCACGTTGGCAGCTCTGGCGAAGGGGTCCGCACCCGCAGTGTCGACATCCCCAAAGGAGGAGAGTCCATGGATTCTGATTCCGAGCATGGGCTTTTTGTCGACCCACGCCTTCTCGATCTCGTAGATCACCCACGGCCGGCTCGCTGTATTCTTGCCGATCAATACGATCACGGCCTTCTTGTAGGCCATCTGATCGTGGATCCATTTTTTGATCGACAGGTCACCGCTCCTGCGCACTTCCTCCCATTTCTGGGGGTTTAGAACTGGTTGTCCCTCGAGGGCATTGATGTTGCGAACCAGCTGTACACGGTGGACATCCTGTCCGTAGTGAAAGCTGTAGAAGACTGACTTGGCCATGCCGTCTCCTCCTGTGGAGTGCCGAGGTGGTTGACAGAGACTTTAGCTGCCTGGTGGGGCACGCTTCAGCGAAACCGGTAGCAAACTGAGGATGCGTTGCTCCGACTGTCAGGTGCTCCAGAGTGACGGTGGCGCAAGCTAGTTCGGCGCGGGGCGAGCGGCCCATCGAGTGCGTCCCGGGGTGAACGGCAGTGAGTTGAACTGCGGCACGGCGGACGGTATCGAAGACACGGCTGACGCTCAGCAACTTGACGGATAGTCCCTGCCCGTATGTGGAACGCTTCCGTCCGCCGGGACATGGGTAGAGCCGTCCTGGACGGGCATCGATCAATTAGGCGGCATCTAGTGTCTAGAATCTTTATAAACTATCGCCGGGAAGGTGGTGCTTATGCTGCGGCCCTCCTTGATGAATTACTTTCAAGGCGCTTTGGGGGAAATCAAGTTTTCCGCGCAGCGAGATCCTTGCGCCCGGGTGTGGATTACTCGGATGAAATTCTTGCCGCTGCAATGAACTGTGCCGCCATGCTCGTGGTTGTTGATAAAGGGTGGGCGGAGTATTTCGAATCCGGGGATTGCGATCTTTCGGTAAATGATAGCTGGGTGGCCGAAGAGATCGAAGTGGCAATCAAGAATGCGCGAATAGTGATCCCCGTGCTGCTATCGGGCGCTAAATTTCCAGCCTCGGGTCGTCTTTCTGGGGGGATTTCGCGCGTGACAAGACTTCAGTATTTAAGGTTCGATTACAGGAATACTCGACAAGATGTCGAGTTCATGAGTGAATGGATTGTTTCCTTGTGTCCTCAAGTGCATCGCATTCGAGGTGATTATGGTCGGTAATTTTGATCGGCTAAAGGGTCAATGTGGTGGCTGAATCAGGAACGCCTTGCTCGGGTCGACGTCCGATGCGCAGGTGAGGATGGGCAGCTCGCGGTCGGGCGATCACGTCATCTCCATGATTGCCCGGCACATCATGTGGGCTGCATGGATCGACTGGCCGTCGGCCACGCTCGTGTAGAGGCGCGCGGCGTAGTTGATGGCATCGGTGTCGTCAATCTCATCGGCCATGGCGATCGCGAACGGGACCGTCTCGACAAGGCGCTTGCTCTGAGCCGCGGAGTGACAGGAGTTCAGTAGCACCAGCAACGGAGGCTCGTCGACCGCCTTGATGCCGCTGGAGAAAGCTCGGGCGGAGACGATCGCCCCGCTGTGAGGTTCGTCGAGGTCCTGCTCGAAAACGATCAGGTCCTTGTCACTGTGCCCAGAGAAGTGAACGACGTGGGGCCGGTGCTGGCCGCCCGCTCGCGGAGCTCCTGGGCCTCCGGGATGCCGTCGTACCGGCGCAGACGAACGCGCATGTCCTGGAGCGCTGCCTGCACCTTCACCGAGCGGATGCCGTCGGCGCAGTCCAGGAATTCGCTCCAGGTGGCCATGGCGCCGTCGATGTCGCCTTGTCGTAGGCGGACGCCGCCGAGGTCGGCGAGGACGATGGCGCGGGTGCGGCGGCGGTCGAGGCCGTGGATGTCCAGGGCGAGGTGGAGGTGTTCTTCGGCGGCGTCGAGGTCACCGAGGCGGGAGAGGATCATGCCGGATTCGTGGGCCCAGCGGCCGGGGGAGTAGTGGGCGGCCCAGGAGTCGCCGGCTGCGGCGGTCGGCTTGCCGATGGCGGTCTCGGACAGGGCGAGGTGCTTGGTGGCCATGCGACGGTCGTCGTCCTGGGCGGCGGCGTTGGCGAGGGTGGCCTCGTAGTAGGCGACTGCACGCGCGTTGTCGAGGTGGCGGCCGTACTCCACGCAGGCTTCGCCGAGCTGGACGGCTTCGGCGCGATAGCCGAGGTCGACGCACTGCACGGCGAGGCCGCGGAGAGCCGTCGCA
The DNA here is from genome assembly GCF_001905125.1 of Streptomyces sp. TSRI0281. Taxonomy (GTDB): domain Bacteria; phylum Actinomycetota; class Actinomycetes; order Streptomycetales; family Streptomycetaceae; genus Streptomyces. The sequence goes on from NZ_LWLE01000003.1 coordinate 6,219, forward strand.
GACAGCTCCGGATCACCGGCCTCCGCCGCCAGGCGGAAGGAGTGGGCGTAGTAGCGCTGGGCGAGGCCGCGCAGCTCTGGGGTGTCGCCCTCGTCCTGCGCCATCCAGCCGGCGAGGTGGACGAGCTGGGAGGTGGCGGCGAACAGGTCGCGGCCGGTGGCTTCGGTGAAGTGGCCCTCCAGCCAGGGGGCGACGTCTTGGGTGAGGTAGCGGACGGCCAGGTGGCGGGCGTGCCCGCCACCGAGTTCGGAGGCGGAGTCGCCGAGGGCCTTGACCATGTGGCGTACGGCGGCCACCTCGCCCTGGCCGACGCGGACGGCTCCAGGAAGGGCGGTCTTGGTTCGGCGGGTGATGCTGTCCATGTCGGGCAGGCCGAGTGCGGACAGCGCGTATCCGCTGGAGGCGAGGATGAACTCCCGGCGTTCCACGTCGCTCCTTCCCAGGTGCAGGACTGATGCAACGCTATCTGTGTGGGGTGCCGCAGGCGTGCGCTCCGAGAGGTTGATCGCCTCGGGATCCAGTGCCAGCACCTGCGCGATGTAGGGCCACCAGTGGCCGGGGGTTCGTTCGCCTTCTATCCACCGCCGGGCGTGCTGGCGCTGCAGGCGGCGCGGGTCACCGCATTCGGCGAGGCCGAGGGCACGCGCCAACTCCGAGGGGCCCCAGCCGCGTTCCTGGCAGGCCCGCTTGATCAGTTCCGCGACCGCCGGGTTCCTCGGCACCCCGTCACCCTCCCCACCTGGATTACGCGGGATTACATCCTGGGCCCTGTCCCGGGAGTACGGCCCGTCGTTCACTGAACATCACCCCGCAGATCTCCGAATGGCTCGAACAGGCCCTGTTCAGGGCCTGTTGGCGCCTGCCCGGACACGTTGAGAGGAACCGACGGTGGCGATGCCCACTGACAACGCACGGACCCGCACGATCCCGCTCTCGCGCCAGCCCAGTGCGGCACAAGGCTCCGTCGTCCGAGAGGCGGTCCGATGAGCCGTTCCTACGTACCCGACCCGCTGGAGACCGCCCTGAGCTGGGTGTGGGCCCTCGGCACGGCTGCCGGGCTCGTCATGGTCGGATTTCTGGCCCACGCCGAGCGCTCCTCCGCACAGGTCCCGTTGGCGCAGGCGACCCTCAGCGCCGAGGACGTTCTGTTGGCCGACGGCCCCGTATAGGCACTCTGGCCCGTCCTTGCCTCTCAACCCGGGTGTGAGGTCGGAGCCCCATCCAGTTCTCGCCGCAGGGCGTTCACGGCGCCTTGCAGGCGTACCCGCTCCGCATCACCAGCGAAGGGAAGCCGATGTCCAGTCCGTACAACAGCGACACGTATCCCCTCCCCGTGTCGGTCGCGTTCAGCGGCCCCGACAACACAGGGAAGACCAAGCAGATCGGAATCCTCGCCCGGCGCATGGGCCCGGCCGCGACCTCAGCAGGCCCGCTCGACCACTACGACCCCCGCTGGACCGCCATCAAGGCCGACGGCATGGCCCGCTGGTGGTTCGAGACCGGCCCGGTCGAGGAGGTCGCCGACGTCCTCGCCACCTCCTACCTGGAACGCTCCCAGCACCCCTTCTCCGCGCCGGTGCGCCTGCTGGACCGAGGCATCCCGATGCTGGAGGCGTCCGTCGCCGCGACGGTCGCTGTACGAGACGACCTGGACGCCGCGCAGGCCGCAGACCGAGCCCGACTCCTGCTTGCCCCGTACGAGACCGACCTGCGAGCCGCCGAGGAGAGCGAGCACACCCTCGTCCTCCTGCACTGCGACGACCCGGAGGAAGGTACCCGCCGGAGCCTGGCCCACGAGGTGACCGTCACCGACATCTACGCGGCGTACCAGCGTCACCTCCATGAGCAGATCAACCGCCTCGTCGACGAGGGACGCTTCCCGATGGCGATCCGCATCGGCGATCGGCCGACCGTCGCCGTCCAGGACGAGGTGCGCCGGCTTCTGGCACCCCTGCACCCGGACGTTCCCGGGAAGGCTCTGGCAGGAGTGCATGTCATCGCGCTGGGCGGCATGTCGGAGAGCGGCAAGAGCACGGCTGGCGAGTACCTGCGCACCCAGCACGGCCACGCGCGCCTCAAGATCGGGTACCTCATTGAGGGCGCGGCTGGCCGGGCAGGGATACACGATCCGTACCGGCTGGGATCGGTCGTGCAGGCCGAGTTGATCGTGGACTCACTGGACCGCTTCTGCCAGGCCCACCACTTCATCGACTCCGTCAGCATCGAGTCGCTGCACGACTTCGATTCGACCGCTGAACTCGCCCGGATGCTCGGGGCCCAGCTCACCATCGCCTATCTGGACTCCTCCGAGGCCACGCGCACCCGGCGGGGCACCGTCGGCACCCAGGACGTCGTCGACCGCGACCTCATCAAAAGCGCACGAGGCGCAGACAAGATCGTCTCCATCGCCCACGAGATCATCGGCAACGACGGACCGCGCCTGGAGCTGGAGCGGCGGCTGGACCGCATCGCGCTCAACCGCCGCTGGCCGGAGCACCAACCCTCCACCATGCCGGTCAACGCACTCGGACTCCCCGTGCACCTGGAGTCCTACCTGGCGGAATTCCTCGACCGGACCACCGGCCTGCGCCCGCTGATTGACCTGCTCGCCGTCACCGGCAGCGGAGCCCGGGGCAAGTACCAGCACGGCTGGAGCGACCTCGACGTCCTTGTCGTGGCCGACACGTCCTCCCTCGACGAGATGCGCCAGATCCTCGCGGATCTGGAGACCGAACTCGGCGGGGTCAAGCTGGGCATGACCGTACTGACCCGTGCCGAGTGCCGGGCCGGCGCCATCACCTCTCGACTCCTTCACGTCCTCGCTCTCATTGGCAGCGGGTTGCTGGTCCCCTTGTGGTCCACCCCCGGCCTGGCTCTTCCCGCTCCGGACGCGGCCACCGACGTCGCTGTAAGCCTGCGCGACGGCATCCAGGCCGCCATCGAGATCCGCCGCCAGTTCCTCAAAGGAAGCCCCGACCTCCGCGCCCTCTACAAGGTCACTGCGCTGCTTGCGAAGGTTCAGCTCCGTTTCAGTGGGATCGAGTGCCCCTCCGACAGCGACGCCCTCACCGTCCTCCTTGACGCCACGCGGCAGGACACGAGCCTGATCACCACCGCTCGCACCGAGCCGCTCGCTGCCGAAGCGCTCGCACTCCTCGTTCTCCAGGCTTGGCTGGACACCCTCCCCAGGGAGACGCGGTGAGCGCGAACGTCCGACGGCCCATGGCAGCAACGGGTGTCTTTTATAAGCCAGTGGCGAACCAGGAGCGGGCCGAAGTCGAGGCGAAGGGATGGGCACAGCTCTCCTCCCGCATCGCGGTTCCGGCCCTTCACGGGCAGATCGCGATACAGGACAGACAACTCCTTGCCTACGAGGACGTTTTCGCCAACGGCCGGTGCGAACTGTTGATGGGCGATGTGATCGCCCTCGCCGACCGCGATTCGGCCGTCCAGCCCCGTCTGGCCCGCCTCGTGGACGGGGTCTGCGCCGACCTGCGAGCAGCGGCTGAGGAAACCGGGAGGAGCGTGCCGCTGGTCGAGTGCGTCCCGGACCTCTACCTCGAACGCATTTGCCCCGGTAGCCGACTCGACCGCTGGTATCTGCGTCGCGACCTGTCACTTGCCCTGCCCCACACCGATACGACCCTCAGCCTCCGGGAGCTGGCTGGCTTCACCCTCACTGCCAACGGCATACCGCTGACGTTGAACGTCGCCGACACCATCGACAACGTCCGCCTTGCCCTGGCTCCCGATCGCCGCAGGCTCGCCGTCCTCACGCAGGGCGATCCCACGGAGCCCAACATCGCCGACCCGCTGTGCTGGCTCGACTTTGAGTTCGCCGGGCGCAACACCATCGCGGGCGAGGCCGCCAACCTGCTCTGGTACCTGATGGCCCTGGGCGGCTGGCTCGTTCCCCGCTACCAGCCCGATGTGTACGCCCGCACCCTCCACCTCGCCGTGCCGCCCCTGACCCGCCCGCGCATCGAGCACCTGGAACTGCACCGGCCCAGTCGGCACATCGATGTCCGATACTCCTGGAACACCGGCCCCGGCCGCGCTGCGGCCATCACCCGTGTCCTGGACGGCCTTCGCATGGAGAACGGCAGCGGCCTGGAGGAGATCCGTGCCTTTCTCGCCCTGCGCGTTCTCGGCGTCATCCCGCCCTCCCGGCTGACCGGGCACGACCTCCTGCTCGTCCTGATCAAACTCGCCGAGAGCCAGGACCCGCACACGACGCTCGACACTTTCTTCACCACCGCACCGGCCCCGTACCTCCACCCCGGCGAACGGAGCAGCAATGTCCCTGCCCCTGCTTGAGACTCCTCTCCAGACCCGGCCGCTCCAGGGCCGCACCGCCCTGGTCACCGGCGGGGCCACCGGCATCGGGGCCCAGATCGGACGGGCGCTCGCCACCGCCGGAGCAACCGTGGCGGTCAACCACCTCGGCCAGGACCCCGACGCCCACGCCCTCCTCGCCGACTTCGAGCGCGCGGGCAGCCCCGGGATCGCGGTGAACGCCGACCTGACTGATCCAGGCAGCGTCCAGACCATGGCCGGCCTCGTCCGCGCCGAGATCGGACCCGTCGACATCCTGGTGAACAACGCCGGTTCCTACCCCCGCGTTGCCTGGCATGACACCGACGAGACCGCTTGGAACTACTCCCTCGACGTGAACCTCACCGCTCACTACCGCACCTGCCACGTGCTCACCCCTGGCATGATCGAGCGCCGCTGGGGCCGGATCGTGAACATCGGCAGTGTCAACGCCCGCGCCGGCCGGACGAACCTCGTCGCGTACAGCACCGCGAAGGCCGGGCTGCTGGGACTTACCCGCTCTCTCGCCCGCGAACTGGGCCCGTACGGAATCTGCGTCAACACCGTCATGCCCGGGGCCATCCAGGTCGAGGCCGAGAACACCCTCCCCGCCCAGCACCGCGCGCGGCCGGAAGACCAAATCAAGCGCCAGTGTGTCCCGCGCCGTGGCCGGCCTGAGGATGTCGCGGCCCTGGTGGCGTTTCTCGTGGGCCCCTCCGCCTCGTTCATCACGGGGCAGTCCGTCCACGTCGACGGCGGCTGGCTGCTGCACTGAGACCACCAACAAGCAAGGAGACAAACCGAAATGATGGAACGAGTCCGCGCCGTCCTCGTCACCGCAGACGACACGATGCTGGTCATCCGCCGTACCCGGCCCGGCATCCCCGAATACTGGGTCCTGCCCGGCGGCGGCGTCGAACCCAGCGACGAGTCCCGGGAGGCGGCCCTCCACCGGGAGATCCACGAGGAGATCGCAGGGAAGGCCGCTATCATCCGCCTCCTCCACACGATGGAGTCCGACGACGAGCGTCAGCTCTTCTACCTCGCCCGCATCGCGACTTGGTCCTTCGACGACCGAACCGGTCCCGAGTTCAGCGCCGAAGGCCGCGGCGAGTACGCGCTAGAGGAGATTCCGTTGACCATGGAGGGGCTCGACGGTATCGAGCTCAAGCCCGAGGAGATCGCCCACGTCCTACGGGGAGCCATCAATGCGGGAAGCCTCGGAGTCGAGGCATCGCTCTGAACCTCTGAGTACGTCAGCACGCCATCAGGGCCGACTCTGAGATGAGTCGGCCCTGATGGCGTCCGTACGCGCTCCGGCTTAACGTCGCTTCGATGCCGCACGTCCTGGGCGTAGTAACGGGAGACGAGCCCCGCCCGCGTCTCCTCGGGCCGATCGGCGCTCCTACTGGACCAGCCGGAGCACCGGCTTCTGTTCCTGAACGTCCAGCAGGTTCTGCACCCTCTCGCTTGTCCACGCCAGCTCATGAGCCAGTCGGGAGATCGATAGGCCAGCTTCGCTGGCAGCCAGCTCGAAGGCCCGGCCAAGCAGTGAAGGCCGTTCACCAGGGAAGTTCGAGACGGATTCGGCGGTGAAGCCCGGCTGGCCGTCGAGAGCGCGTAGACGCTGGTACGTCCGGCTGGCAGTCGCGTCGGAGATCAGCCCCAGCTCGCGGCATCGGTAGACGAGCGAATGGAGGGAGACTCCCCAGACCCCCCTGAGCTCGGCCAGGCGTGCAAGATCCATTCGCCGCGGCAGGAACGGCAGGATGCTGTCCTGGGGGGTCAGGAACTCGGCGGCGAAGGCATCAGCCTGCTTCTCCTGACGGCTGTCACCGGTGGCATCGGCGTGAAGCACGAGGTGGCCGAGCTCATGGGCAGCTGTGAACCGGTGCCGGTAGATGTCGTCGGCCCGGGCGGCGGTTAGAACGACGAGTGGCCGTGCTGCGCGGGTGGAGAAGGCGTCCACGCTCGCGGCGGAGGGATCGCTGGCAGGCGGCATGACCACCACGATCCCGTGGGACTCCATCCGCCTCACCAGATGCGTGACAGGGCCGTAGCCGAGGCCCCAGCGCCTGCGGAGCTCACGAGCAGCGGAAGCGGGGTCGGTGGACAGCTCTTCGCCGGGATGGACCTCCCCACCGGCGAAGCCGGGCAGATCGACGAGGGGCAACTGGACTCGCTGTTCCAGCGCGTATGTGAGCTCCCAGACCTGCTCGGCGAACGCGAGCGCACGTTCCCGCTGGGACTTCGGTGTGCTGCGCAGGCTTCGGAAATGCGCCATGGAAGCGTCAAGCCGATTAGCCGGCCTCCCCAGCAAAAAGAACGTCACGGGAACCCCGAGGACCTCTGCGAGCCGGGGGATCAAGTCAGGTCGTGGCTTCGACACCCCTGTCTCGTACTGCCCCACGGCTGCAGGCGTCACCCCGAGCCCGGCCGCCACGTCCTTCTTCGTCATCTCCGCCAGACGACGAGCTTGCGTCACCCGGGTGGGATCGAAGAGGTCGTAGACGGCGCGGGGCGTGACGCCTCGTTCTTCCGTACCGGGAATGAGGTCTTGCTTAGTGGGTCGCATCGTCTTCGCTGCTCTGGTCCTCAATGGGTTCTGCCTCGGTCTGCACGGGTACGTGCAGGGCCTGGTCCGAGGCGGCACGAGAGGACAGCGTAAGGGTGGGTTCGAGTCCTTCGGCGAAGCCGGTGTGTGCCGTGACCTGGCCCGGAATGCTGATCGGGCGCAGCGTGTACGAGGTGACCTCCTGAGGCAGGTGGAGCGGCTCCGGATCGGTTGCCCACTCCAGCTGCCGGTTCATCCCGAGCGCCGCGATGCCCCAGTACGCCTCAAGGAGCTCGGAGGCGTTGCAGGCGAAGGGAACCAGAACCAGCTGGGTGCCCTCCGGGACTGTCGCCAGAGCGCCGCGCGGCTCGGCGATCGGGACGGCCGGCCCGAAGTCGAGGTCGAACGGAACCTGAGTGTGCTTCGGCGCCGGTGCGAACGTGAAGAGTTCCCGCACCAGCCGGGACTGGCTGGGGATGCGTGCGCTACGTACGTCCGACTTGGTGTTGGAGTACCGGAACGGGTAGATCAGCCCCTTGCCGATGAGCATCAGCTCGTACGAGAAGCCGAATGGCTTGACCGCGCGGGCGCCAGGAACCTGCTTCAGTTCGTCCTGAAGCCGCTCGTACTGGTTCTCGTACCGGCTGGTGCCGTAGACGCGGGTGGTGCGGGAGGCGGCTTGTTCCTGCGCGGCCTGTGCGTTGGCCTGCATGTTGCGAAGGCCCTGCCCGACGCGGCAGCGTGCATCTGCTGCTTGCTCGCCGAACACGTCGGTCGTCCACAGTGACGAAGGCATACTCATGCGGACGACTCCTCGGGTCGGACTACGCATCGAAGCATTCCAGTGCGGCTTTGACTTTAGTTGATGTCGGAGATTTTGCACAACTGCTTTGGTGCTCGGCGTTTCTGTTGCCCATTCGTCACTGGCGTGGCCCCGAGGAGGTCTTCGCGCGTGGAGGAGATGCTGGGCCATTGAGCATGGGTGCTGGAGTCTGTGCTCCCTGCCCGGGAGCTGCCTGTTCCCTAAAGGAACAAGGCATGCGTTCCCTGAGTGAACGCCTGCGCCGTCCCTCAGGGAACGGCGCAGGCGTGGCGGAACTTGCCTCTGCCGGCTGATGGCTGCGTTCCTCGGGCCCAGACCTCTCACAGGCGGCGAGCCAGAGTGGGCTTCTCGGGGTGAGGTTCAGCGCGTGCGGCGCTGCTGGCGGGTATTGGTCTGGCGGTAGGCGGCCGACGGGGATGCCGGGGCGCTGCTGGTGGTGCCAGCGGTCAGGTCGGTGAGGCGGTGGAGACGCCAGGTGAGGACTTCGCTGAGGCTGGTGGCGGTGTCGGTTTCCCGTCGGACGGTGGCTTGGGTGAGGAGAGCTGTGGGCTTGTGGCCGACGGCTTCAGCCCGCGCGAGGGTGGCGGCGAGAGACGGCCAGCCGGGCTCCGCGAGAATCTGTTCGGCCAGCTCGGGAAGAGCCCGGCGAAGTGTGTTTTCCTGTCGGCGACGCAGAGTCTCAGTCAGCCGTTCCCCGCGCTGCCGAAGCGTGGTCAGGGGCTTGGTGGCGGTGGCCCGGTAGGCGGTGCGGAGTTGCGGGATGGTCTGGCGGGCGGCTTCAGCCTGCTGGTGGTGTTCCCGGGTGCGATGCCAATGCTGGGCGGCGATGACCGCGAGCAGGAGGGCGTCGAGGACGATCGTGAGGAGGGCTCCGTCCTGTGGGGCGGGCTCGCGCAGGACCGCCTTCACCGCGCAGCGGGTGGCCTGGGCCTGCTGGTGCGGGGCGCGGATACGGGATCGGGCGGCGCGCTCGAAGACGGTGGCGGCTTGGACGAGCTGTGGCCGGAGGCCGACAGGGGCTACCAGAGGGAGTGCGTCGAGGGCCTCGGCGAGGACGGTGATGTGGGCCTGTCCTGCCTCGTCCTCGTCGCGGGCGAGGTGGTCAGGCGTTTGGTCGACGGCGACGGCGAACCGCCGCCAGGCCGTGGCGCCAGTCCGCTCCGTCAGTTTCGTCTCGGTGGCTGTCAGGCGTTCGGCGATCTTGGGATAGGAGAGGTCGGGGGCGAGGGTGGAGCCGGAAAACCACACCGGCTCGCCTTGGGCATTGGTGTCGCCGTTGAGGGCGACCTTGTAGCCGCGGACATCGCCGGACGGCAGGTACTGGACGTCGACGAGGGCACCGGTCCCCTCGACGATCTGGAAAAGCTCCGCTGCGGTCGTGGCCGCCGAGACTGCTGTGCGGACGATGGTGCGCAGGTGCTCGCGGGAGGTGCGGGCATTGCCCGTGCGGCGGGCCTTCTCCTGCTCGGCGCGGGTGGGGCGTTTGGCGGCGGTGCGGTCTCCACGCGGCACCTGGCGGAGCCCGTATTCCTTCTCGATGGCGACGAGTTCGTTGTCGGCGCGCAGGAAGTCGTTCCAGTTCCGTGATGGGCGTAGGTCGCCTCGGACCTTGGTGGCGACGATATGGATGTGGTCTTCGGCGTGGCGGACGGCGACCCACCGGCAGGCGTCGGGGTCGCCGGCCGGAGCGATGCCGGTGGCGTTGAGCACGCGGCGGGCGACGGTGGCCCACTCCTCGTCCGACAGGGCCCGGTCCTCGGGTGCGGCCCGGACCGAGCAGTGCCACACATGCTCCTTCGGCGCCTTGTCACCGGCCTGCTTCACGCGCAGGTCGAGGGCTGTGGTGAGTTGGGCGAGGGTGGCCTCCGGGGCGCGGCCGGGGTCGGGGGCGAAGCCGTCCCACGAGGCGACGAGGTGAGGGTCGGTGTGCTCGTTGGCACGACCGGGTCCGTAGAGGTAGTTCAGGACGCCGCGGGTCTTGTGACCGGGCTTGACGATGTTCGCGATCAATCAGACTGCCCGGTGCTGTGTGGCGGCCACGTCGGCGGCGGTGTCGATCGATGTGGCTGCCTGGCGGGCCAGGACCAGAATCCGCGCGGCCTCCGTCAGCACCGTCTTGCCCCCAGGGTGTGGATCGCCTCCTGCGTTGAGGCGGTGGGCGATCTGGTTTACGTTCGTACCGATCCGCGCGACCTGCGTACGCAGCGCGGCAAGCTCGTCGATCAAGTCGTCCACCGCGGTGCGCCCGTCGGGCAACGCGTAGCCGCCGTGGAGGTGGGCCATGACCAGGGCCCCGACGAAGTGAGCGCCGGCCAGCCCGAGCCGCTGTGCCTCGGCCTTGATCTCACTCTTCTCCTCAACGCTGTAGCGGACATCGACTCGCTCAGTGCGCTGGACGTCGTGGCGCGCACGACGGCAGGCGACCCGGTGGAGCGCAGCTTCTTCAGCGGCCCGCACCACACCGTCGTTCGTCCTGGGAGCGCCCTCGCTCCCAGGTGTCCCCGTCACCCCTGGGGCGGGCACTGCGTTGGACCGGCCCTTGGACGGTCCAACGCCATACCTTGCTCCGCCTGGTGCCTGGGGGCGATTCATCTGCCGTCTCGGTCCGCTGGGGGGTTCGTGCTGCGCGCCGTGCATGGGTCCCTTTCCGAGGTGGGAGTTGGGCGTCGTACGATGGCCGGTCTTCGGCCCTGGACGGTTGCGCTGGCCGGGACTCGGTCAGGGCCTTCGTGGGTGAGGGGCGACCGGGGAAGAGTGCTGCATGGACCACGTCATTGATCTCGATTTGGTCGCTGCCGAGATCGCCGCGCGTCTTGGCCGCCATCGGCATGAAGCGCGATGCCGGTCCGAGGGACCTGGGCACGGCTTGTTGCACACGCGGCGGGGACCGACTGCGTTGGCTGCTGGTCCCCGCTGGCTTTGTCCCGCCCTCGGAGCTCTGAGGCGTGAGCTCGGGGGCCGACCGTATGGCGTAGAGGGTCCGCACTGACCTGCGGTTTCCCTGCCTCTTCGGGGACCGGTCCCCGAAGAGGCAGGGAACAAGAAGAAGCTTGGTGGGGACCGGTCCCCACTGAGTCGGGGACCGGTCCCCGACTGCCCGTCAGGGGGACCGTCCCCAGGGGACCGAGCTGTGCGGGGACCGGTCCCCACTGTCCCCGCACCTCGCGGACCGGCCGAGGTGGCGAGGGCGCTACACCGTCGGGACCGGTTCATCGAGGGCTGCCAGCAGAGCTGCCAGGTGCACCTCCGACCGGGTCATTTTGGGGCTCGCTGACCCGCCACTGGGGCTGGCGGCTGAGTGGGGCGCTACTGGGGCGGGGCTCCGCTCGCGAGTGATCCACGCTCGCCAGTCGGAACCCCACGCGGCACCCGAGCGTGGAGATGCGCCGGCCCGGAAGGCCCGCCACTTGTCGTCCGCCACTCGTACGCCCTCCTCGCCAAGGCGGGTGAGGTGCCCCTCGCTCCGCAGCCAGGAGTCGCTGCCCGCGTCGATCTGCCATTGAGAGGCGGGGATGGGTGCACTGCTGCTGTACCTACTGGTTCCTATTGGTTCACTTCTGTTCTGGGGGTCGGATTCTATTCTCCCGAGGTATCGGAATTCGGCACCCTCCGGGGTTGGATTCTGTACCCCGGGGCCGGATTCCGGCCCGTCCGAATTGCTGCTGGAGGTATCGGATTCCGGTACCTCGGGGGTTGGAATCAGGCCCTCCTGATGGGTCGGATTTCGAACGCCCTCGGTAATGAAACGGGCGGCTTCGGGGAGGCGGTAATACGTTTCCCCGCGAGGCCCTTTGCGTGCGTCGAGGCGGACTATCTCGCCGCTGGCGACCAGTTTGTCCAGCGCGTCTCGGACGGCGCTGCGCGACGCGTTCGCGCAGCGCATCAGGGCCGGGACGGAGGCGTAAGCCGTGCAGGTGCGGTCGATGCAGCGATCGGCGATCAAGGTGAGGACCATGCGGGCAGTGCCTTTGCTGAGGCTGTGGTCCCATACCCAGACGCGGGCATCGTGGCTCATGGTTCGGCGGCTCCTCGAAGCAGGGGGTGGTGGCGGTGGCCGCGAATCGCCGCGACGGCGGTGCTGCCGTCGGACGGAGCTGGCGCACCGAAGACCGATCCGGGCGGCCTTCATTTCAGCGACTGGACCAAGAAGGAAGCCACATCACCTCGCGTAAGTCCAGGGTTACTTCGCACAAAGCGAGCAGCTGACGGCGAACGTCGGCTGAACGCGGTCCAAAAACGATAGACCCGAATCGGCCGTTCACCAAGAAGTTCATGCCGATGGCGCCCGTGACCGAGTCGCCTTTGGCTTCAGATCGGCAAAATTTGGGCCGGATCCCCAACTCCGATACTGCCGAAATCTGCTGGGAGTCGAGGCAACATAGACGCACATCGCCGGTTAACCAAACCGGCGATGCAGAGGTATCACTTGCGGGATGCCGAAATAGTCCCAGCGGGGGCGGCGCGATAGCTCGCAGCGGTTGCGATGCCCGTACGTCTGCCTCAGTGGGCGTGCCCCTCGCATGGGCGCATCGGTTGTTGACCCGCCGCCTCGTAGAAGGAACACCCTTGCCCCGACCCTCAGTGATCACCACCCCATGGCCCGCCGACACGTGGGAGGAGGCGGCCTCGAATGGCTGACCGCCTTCTCGGTGTGGCCGAGGCAGCCGAACGTCTCGGTGTCGGTGAGTGATTCATCCGTCGCCTCGTTTCCGAGCGCCGTATCCGATACGTCAAGGTCGGCAAGCACGTCCGCATCTCCCACACCGCGCTGGACGCTTACATAGAGGCGCGCACGGTCGAGCCGGTCCGTACTCGCCGCTCCGGATTCAGGGCTGCGGCCTGATGGGCCGTCCGCGCCAGAAGGCTCCGCGCCGCACATTCGGCGCGATACGACAACTGCCCTCGGGGCGCTATCAGGCCCGCTACCCCAGTACGGCCGATGCCACCCTGCGGCCCGCGCCGGAAACCTTCGAGACCAGGCGCGATGCAGAGGCGTTCCTCGTCCAGGTCCAAGCGGACCAGATGCGGGACGACTGGGTCGACCCGACCGCCGGCGAGGTCTTGTTCGCCGACTACACCACGCGCTGGATCGCTGAACGCGGCCTCGCCCCGACCACTGCTGAGTTGTACCGCCGGTTGTTCCGGCTCCACCTGGAGCCGACGTTCGGCGAGATGAACGTCAACATGATCAGCCCCGCTCGGGTCAGAGCCTGGCGGGCGGAGCGGATGTCCGCCACCGGTGCCACCACGGTGGCCAAGTCGTACCGGCTCCTCAAGGCCGTGATGGAGACCGCAGTCGAGGACGACATGCTGCGCAAGAACCCCTGCCGTATCCGTGGGGCAGGTCGCGAGGACGCCGACGAGCGGCCGGTGGCGACGGTCGAGCAGGTCTTCGCCGCGGCGGAGGTGATCGGTCTGCGCTGGCGCCTCATGGTTCTGCTCGGTGCCTTCGCCTCGATGCGGCCCGAGGAACTCGCCGAGCTCCGGCGGCGGGACGTGGACCTCGACGCCGGCACGCTCTGGGTTCGCCGTGCCGCACCGGAGCTCAACACAGGTCACCGCGTGGTCGGCGCTCCCAAGTCCAGGGCGGGCCGACGAGAGATCGTGCTGCCGTCATTCCTCCACGAGGACGTCCGTCGGCACCTGGAGTGGTTCGCCCAGCCGGGTCCGGACGGGCTCGTCTTCGTCGGCGAGAGGGGGGGGCGGTACTGCGCGGCACCACGTTCGGCCGCAAGTGGCGCAGGGCCCGGGACAAGGTGGGGCTGCCCGAAGGCTTCCGCTTCTACGACCTACGGCACACGGGCAACACGCTGGCGGCCGACACCGGTGCCAAGCTCAAGGACCTCATGGTCCGAGCCGGCCAGTCATCCGAGCGCGCGCAACTGATCTATCAGCACTCCACCAAGGAGCATCAGCGCAGGCTCGCCGCCAACATCGATCTCGACGTGCGCCGCCAACAGTCGGCTGCAGCCTCGGGGCGTGGTGGGGCGACCATTCACCCGCTGGTGGCACGTCCGCCCGGACCCTCCGCCCCACGGGCTGCGCGGCGTTGATCGCGCAGGAGCAGACAGTCCGCACTGTGCGTGTGACGCAGGCCACTTGGGAGGGATCTCGCGATGCGGGACCCGGTAGTGGAGCGTTCGCCCTCAGGGGTGACGAATCCACTATTGATGCAGATGGGAAGGGTCGTTATGGCACGCGAATGGCACGAGCCCTAAGAATGGTCTAGGCAACAAACAAGGCCCTGGTCTCCGACCAGGGCCTTCATCATGGAGCGGGTGACGAGAATCGAACTCGCGCTCTGAGCTTGGGAAGCTCATGTTCTACCATTAAACTACACCCGCGAAGCTCGCCGATCATCGGCGGTGCATCGTCGCACACTGTACCCCATGGCAGGCCCCCGGCGTATTCGTCGCGGGGTCCGGTCGTCGTTCCGGGGGGCGGGAGGGGTGGATGCGGTTGTGAGGGGCGGGAGTTGGGGGCGTAGCGTGGGTTGTCGGAGTGCCGCGTGGAGCGGCGTCCTGTTCATCCCCTAATGTGGCGTTCTCGTCCAAGGCTTGGTTGGGGAAGGGACTTGATGGAGTCGATGGAGCGCACCGTCGTCCGCTGTGCCGAAGGGCACGTTTTTGCTACCTCGTCGTTCCCGATGCAGCAGCTCGGGGCCGGCCGGATCGGTCCGGGGCGGCTTATTCGGTGTCCGCGTTGTGCCCGGTTGCGGCATGCGGTGCCCGTGGTGTTCGAGGAGCGGTAGGTACGGGGCCGAGGGGCGGCGTCCGCAGGTTCGCGGGGGGCGTCGAGGGGTCCGGGCAGTGGTGGAGGCAGGCGCGCGGGAGCGGTCCGGTTGGGGCGGGCTCGCGCGTTCTGCGTATCCTCGGGACGTGCTTCTCTCAGATAAGGACATCCGGGCCGAGATCGACGCCGGGCGGGTCCGCATTGATCCGTTCGACCCGTCGATGGTGCAGCCATCGAGCATCGACGTGCGGCTGGACCGCTACTTCCGGGTGTTCGAGAACCACCGCTATCCGCATATCGACCCAGCCGTCGAGCAGGTCGACCTGACCCGCACGGTCGAGCCGGAAGGGGATGAGGCGTTCATCCTGCACCCCGGTGAATTCGTGCTCGCCTCGACGTACGAGGTCATCTCGCTGCCCGACTATCTCGCGTCGCGGCTGGAGGGGAAGAGTTCGCTGGGGCGCCTCGGGCTCGTGACGCATTCGACGGCCGGGTTCATCGATCCGGGGTTCTCGGGGCATGTGACCCTGGAGCTGTCGAATCTCGCGACGCTGCCCATCAAGCTGTGGCCGGGAATGAAGATCGGGCAGCTGTGCATGTTCCGGTTGAGCTCGCCCTCCGAATTCCCGTACGGCTCCGAGCGGTACGGATCGCGTTACCAGGGTCAGCGCGGGCCGACCGCCTCCCGGTCGTACATGAACTTCCATCGGACTCAGGTGTGAGGGCGGATCGATGAGCGGGGCACGCGAGAACCTGACGTACGAGGGCTTCGGGCTCGCTGTGCGGGAGCTGGCCCAGGCGGTGGCCGACGACGGGTACGAGCCCGATGTGGTGCTCAGCATCGCCCGGGGCGGGGTGTTCGTCGCGGGCGGGCTCGCGTACGCGCTGGACTGCAAGAACATCCACCTCGTGAACGTGGAGTTCTACACCGGGATCGGCACCACGCTGGAAATGCCCGTCATGCTGGCGCCCGTTCCGAATGCCATCGATTTCTCGGACAAGAAGGTCCTGATCGCCGACGACGTCGCCGATACGGGCAAGACCCTGAAGCTGGTCCGGGACTTCTGTATCGACCATGTCGCGGAGGTACGCAGCGCGGTCATCTACGAGAAGTCGCACTCACTCGTGAAATGCGAGTACGTGTGGAAGAAGACCGATCAGTGGATCAACTTCCCGTGGAGTGTGGAGAAGCCCGTCGTACGCCGTGAGGGGCAGGTCCTCGACGCCTGAGAAGGCGTGAGTACGGCGAAGGGCCCCTGGAGCAACCACATGGTGCTCCAGGGGCCCTTCGTCCGTCAGATCGTGCCCAGCTTGATGATCGACAGCAGGGCGATCAGCTGGATCGCCGAGGCGCCCAGCGCCTTCGGCCACGGCAGGTCGTGCGACTTGCTCACCATCGACGTGAACAGCGCTCCGGCCGCCAGCCAGGTGACCCAGCCGATCACCTGGACCAGGGAGTTCTCGCCGCCCAGGAAGAGCGCGAAGAGCAGGCGCGGGGCGTCCGTGATCGACATGATCAGCATCGAGAGGCCCACGGTCGGCTGCCAGGAGCCGGTGCCGCCGAGCTGGCGGGCCAGGGTGTGGGTGACCGCGCCGAGGACCAGGCCGCCGATGACGAAGCCGATGCCCGTGATGACGACGTACGGGACGGCCGTGGAGATCGTCGCGTTGATCGCCTCGTCGCGCGCCTGGTCGAAGCCGAAGAGCGCGAGCAGCCCGTACAGGAACGTGACGATGAGCGCCGGGCCCCAGACGGGGTAGTCGCGCATCTGCCAGAACGTCGGGCCCGGGCGCAGCACCATGCCGGTGAGCAGGTCCTTCCAGGGCAGGCGTGGGCCTGCGGGCTGGGCGGGGGCCTGGCCGGCGCGGTAGGTCTCGCCGCCGCCGTACGGGTCCTCGTCGACTCTGAACGCCTGGGTGTGACCCGGGCTGTTGGCGTACGGGTCGTGGTGCGGGGGTTCCTGGTACGGGTCGCCGAAGTACTCGGGCTCCCCGTGTCCGTGGGCGCCGTTGCCGCCCTGCTGTCCGTTGCCGCCGTGTCCGCCGCCGTGCCCGTTGCCGTAGCCGCCGTTGTACGGGGCGCCCTGGGGCGCGCCGTACGGCGGTGCGCCGTTGCCTCCTGCCGGGGGCCACGACTGCCCGCCGTACGGCGGCTGTGGTGCTTGGCCTCCGTACGGCTGCTGCTGCGGGTGCTGCTGCGGTTGTCGCGGGGTGCGGTTGTCCCGGCCGCGTCCGATCCTGAATCCAGCCACGGAATCGAACGTACCTGGTCCGTGCGGGTGTCGTGAGAGGGCCGGGGGAACCGGCGCCCCATTGCTGCCGAGCTGTGACATCCCCTAGGGGGACCCTGGGGGGGTTGGGCGGGGGGTGGCCGGGGGGTGACCGAGGGACGGGCGACGCGGTGGCGGGACCGGTGGCAGAGCCTCTCAAGGGCGGAAGCAGAACCTCTCAAGGGCGGAAGCAGAACCTCTCAAGCGCGGAAGCAGAGCCGCTCAGGGGAGGAAGCAGAGCCGCTCAGGGGAGGAACAGGGCCGTGCTGAACGTGATCAGGGGGCGGCCGGGTGTCCTCGCAGGGAAGAGCGCGATCAGGTCCTGCCGCTCGCCCCGGTGGGTACGGACCACGGTGTCCGCCTTCTTGTCGCCGTCGAAGTCGGCCCGCGCCAGGAGCGTGGTCCCGGTCCCGGTCCCGGCGGCGGTGGTGCGGAGAGGGGCCTTCGGGACCTCCGCGGCCTTGAAGCGATACGTGCCGCCCGGCCGGGTCGGGCCCTGCGGGGTGCCGAGCAGCAGGGTGGCCTTCGCGGCCGCGCCGGCGGTGTGCGGGCGGGTGGCGTGGACCAGGTCGTCGTAGCCGTCGCCGTTCGTGTCGGCCTTCGGTTCGGGGGCGTAGAGGTACGGGCCGCCGCCCGGGAGCGACTCGGCGGCGCGCGGGGCTCCGGCGCGGGTGAAGGGGCCGCGCAGGAAACTGACCCTGCCCCCGCCGGCCGTGACGGCGAGGTCGGTGCGCCCGTCGCCGTCGAAGTCGCCGCAGACCGGCTGCTGGGGCCAGTCGTTGCCGAAGCGGGCCTTCTGCGGGATGCGCAGGGTGACCGCCTTGCCGGTCAGGCCGGACGGGGAGCCGAAGAGGATCTGGAGGGGTACGGGCGGGGCGCCGATGCCGTTGTACGGGGGGTCGGTGGAGACGATCAGGTCCGTGAAGCCGTCCCGGTCGAGGTCGCAGGCCGTCTCGGCGTCGAACGCCGCGGGGAGCGTGTCCCCGGACTTGGCCGCGTTGGCGTGGGCGCTCAGCAGTTGGCGGGCGGCCGGGTCCAGGCCGCGGGCCTCGGAGCCGTACACGACGCCGATGCCCGCGTCGTCCCCGTGGCTGTCCTCGGGCGCCTTCACCAGGTCGTCGATGACCAGGTCCCGCAGGCCGTCCCCGTTGAAGTCGTCCGGGGTGCGGCTGCCCTCGCCGCGCGGGACCGAGGCGCCGGGCGGGGTGTCGCCGTTCTTGCCGGGGGCGGCGGACGGGGAGTGGGCGGCGGAGGGACTTCCGCAGGCGGTGAGCACCACGAGCAGCGTGGCGCAGCCCGCCGCGAGCGCGGCCGCGGTCCTGGCGCCCACCGTTGCCGTCGGCTGCGTGATGCGTCTGCGCACGGGGTCCTCATCCGTCGAAATCCGTGGTCGGTCGTGGTCGGCCGTGGTCGGTCGGTCGCCCGCGTGACCGGACGTCTCCGGTCCGCCGCCCGTGGCCGGGACGTACGCCCGTGGCCTGGACGTACGCCGGTGGCCGGGACGTACGTGAACCGTCGTCCGTCGTCCGTCATGCGTGCGCGCCACATGATGCTGCAGTTCGCCCCGCCACGTACATGTCCCGGCCCACATGCGACCGTGCTCACACGCAGAAGCGGCCGGTCCTGCCCCCGAGGCAGGTCCGGCCGCTTGCGGCGTCGTACGGATCGGTTACGCCGCCGGTTCGGGCTCCGGCGCGTCCGCCGTCTCCGGCTCGTCCGCCGGGTCGGCGGGCGTCTTCACGGACTCCAGCAGGAGCTGCGAGACGTCGACCACCTGGATCGATTCCTTGGCCGTGCCGTCGTTCTTCTTGCCGTTGACCGAGTCGGTCAACATGACGAGGCAGAACGGGCAGGCGGTGGAGACGATGTCCGGGTTGAGGGAGAGGGCCTCGTCGACGCGCTCGTTGTTGACGCGCTTGCCGATCCGCTCCTCCATCCACATCCGGGCACCACCGGCGCCGCAGCAGAAGCCGCGCTCCTTGTGGCGGTGCATCTCCTCGTTCCGCAGACCCGGGACCTTCGCGATGATCTCGCGCGGCGGCGAGTAGATCTTGTTGTGACGGCCCAGGTAGCACGGATCGTGATACGTGATCAGGCCCTCGACCGGGGTCACCGGGACCAGCTTGCCCTCGTCCACCAGGTGCTGGAGCAGTTGCGTGTGGTGGATGACCTCGTACTCGCCGCCGAGCTGCGGGTACTCGTTGGCGATGGTGTTGAAGCAGTGCGGGCAGGTGGCGACGATCTTCTTCGACGACTTCGGCTTCCTGGTCGCCTCGTCCTCGTCGTCCTCGCCGAACGCCATGTTCAGCATCGCGACGTTCTCCTGGCCGAGCTGCTGGAACAGCGGCTCGTTGCCCAGACGACGGGCCGAGTCACCCGTGCACTTCTCGTCGCCGCCCATGATCGCGAACTTGACGCCCGCGATGTGGAGCAGTTCGGCGAACGCCTTCGTCGTCTTCTTGGCCCGGTCCTCCAGGGCGCCCGCGCAGCCGACCCAGTACAGGTAGTCGATCTCTCCGAGGTCCTCGACGTCCTTGCCGACGATCGGGATCTCGAAGTCGACCTCCTTGGTCCACTCGACGCGCTGCTTCTTGGCGAGACCCCAGGGGTTGCCCTTCTTCTCCAGGTTCTTGAGCATCGTGCCCGCCTCGGACGGGAACGCGGACTCGATCATCACCTGGTAGCGGCGCATGTCGACGATGTGGTCGATGTGCTCGATGTCGACCGGGCACTGCTCCACGCAGGCACCGCAGGTGGTGCAGGACCACAGCACGTCCGGGTCGATGACGCCGTTCTCCTCGGCGGTGCCGACGAGGGGGCGCTCGGCCTCCGCGAGGGCGGCCGCGGGAACGTCCTTGAGGGCCTCGGCCGAAGCCTTCTCGTTGCCCTCCATGTCCTTGCCGCCACCGGCCAGCAGATACGGGGCCTTGGCGTGCGCGTGGTCGCGCAGCGACATGATCAGGAGCTTCGGGGAGAGCGGCTTTCCGGTGTTCCAGGCGGGGCACTGCGACTGGCAGCGGCCGCACTCGGTGCACGTGGAGAAGTCGAGGATGCCTTTCCAGGAGAACTGCTCGACCTGTGAGACACCGAAGACGTCGTCCTCGCCCGGGTCCTCGAAGTCGATCTCCTTGCCGCCCGACGTCATGGGCTGGAGTGCGCCCAGGGCGACGTCACCGTCGGCGTTCCGCTTGAACCAGATGTTCGGGAAGCCGAGGAAGCGGTGCCAGGCCACACCCATGTTGGTGTTGAGCGAGACCGTGATCATCCAGATCAGCGAGGTGCCGATCTTGATCATCGCGGTGAAGTAGATGAGGTTCTGGAGCGTGCCGAGGGCGAGCCCCTTGAAGGCCAGCACCAGGGGGTACGAGACGAAGTACGCCGCCTCGTAGCCCTCCACGTGGTGGATCGCGCCCTCAAGACCGCGCAGGGCCAGGATCGCGAGGCCGATGACGAGGATGACGTACTCGACGAAGTACGCCTGCCAGGCCTTGGAGCCCGCGAAGCGCGACTTGCGGCCGGCCCGGGAGGGCAGGTTCAGCAACCGGATCGCCATCAGTGTGACGATCCCGGCCACCGTCATCAGGCCGATGAACTCGATGTACATCTCGAACGGCAGCCAGCCGCCGATGATCGGCAGCACCCAGTCGGCCTGGAAGAGCTGTCCGTACGCCTGGAGCAGCGTCGGCGGCAGGGTCAGGAAGCCGATGGCGACGAACCAGTGGGCGAAGCCGACGATGCCCCACCGGTTCATCCGGGTGTGGCCGAGGAACTCCTTGGCCAGGGTGATCGTGCGCTGCTTGGGGTTGTCGGTGCGGCTGCCTGCCGGTACCGGCTGTCCGAGTCGGACGAACCGGTAGATCTGCGCGACGGCTCGGGCGATGAGCGCAACGCCGACGACGGTCAGCACCAGCGACACGATGATCGCGGCGAGTTGCATTAGGGGGCTCCTCGGGCCTGCGAGGGTGGGGATCCAGCACTACTAAGCAGTAACTTAATCAGTCTGTGCTGACACTATCCACTTATTCCGCGACGCTGTAGCCGGGCAAGCGGTGATCTGTGTCGCTCAGGTGTGCCTTGCCGCGCCGGGCGAGCCCGCGAAGCGCCGCACGCAGCGGACGGTGTACGGATTCCGCCAGGATGACGAGGTCGAGCACCGTTCCGCGGTGCTCGGCGTAGTGCTGGTCGAGCAGATCGGGTTCGTCCCAGGGCATCCCGGAACGGGCCCGTACCTGGGCCAAGCCTGTCAGGCCCGGTCGCAGCTCCTGACGCCAGTGCCCGGATCCGGCCCCCGCGGCCCCCGGGTCGCCCGGCGCGAGCGGGGTCGGGCCGACGAGGGAGAGGTCTCCCCGTACGACGTGGGGCAGCCGGGAGAGGATGTCGAGCCGGAGCCTGCGGGTGCGCAGGGAGCGCAGTTCGAAGGCCCGGCCGTGCAGACCGGTCAGGGTCCGGCGCTCCAGTACGCCGCCGGGCGGGCGTTTCACCATCAGCGCGAGGGCGCCCGCCGCCAGGGCGGGGGTGGCCAGGGCCAGGAGGGCCGAGCCGATCATCAGGTCCAGTACCCGTTTGGCCGTCACGCGGGAGGTGAAGAGGCGTACCGCGTCCAGGACTGTCCACGCCGCCGTACGTACCGCCGCGCGCAGCGATGCCGGTCGCGTCGCCGTTCGTCGGGGCCGTGCCCGTCCGGGGCCGTACGCGGCGGACCGGCCCCGGACGGCGGACCGGCCCCAGTCGGCGGACCGGCCCCACGCCCCGGACCGGCCCCATGCCCCGGACCGGCCCCGCGCACCGGACCGGCCCCATGCCCCGGACCGGCCCCGCGCACCGGACCGGCCCCGCGCACCGGACCGGCCCCACGCCCCGGACCGGCCCCACGCGCCGGGTCGCCGCTGCCGCTCCGCGCGCCGCCGTCTGGGGTTCTGCCTCGCGTTCCGCATCGCGTCCGCCCGGGGTTCGAGGTCCGATGGTGTGCCGCTTATGACCGGCTCACGGCATTTTGTGACAGAACGATGCCACGGTGCGATGGTGGGGCGAGGGGTGCGCGGGGCGTGGCGCGGGATGTGCTGCGGGATGAACCGCGTTCAGACGGGTCGGCGTCTCGGGGAAAGTCCTGGTAGCGCTGGGGGTGAGCACCTAAGTTGAGTCGCTGCGGCTCAGGTCTGTTGACTCTGGGGCGGGTGTCATGCATTCTTGAGTCAGATCCACTCAAGTAGTCAGTTGGAGGAATCGAAATGGCACGTGCGGTCGGCATCGACCTGGGCACGACTAATTCCGTCGTCAGCGTTCTCGAAGGCGGCGAGCCCACCGTCATCACCAACGCCGAAGGCGCCAGGACCACGCCGTCCGTCGTCGCCTTCGCCAAGAACGGCGAGGTGCTCGTCGGCGAGGTCGCCAAGCGCCAGGCAGTCACGAACGTCGACAGGACCATCCGCTCCGTCAAGCGCCACATGGGCACTGACTGGAAGATCGACCTGGACGGCAAGAGCTTCAACCCGCAGCAGATGAGCGCCTTCATCCTGCAGAAGCTCAAGCGGGACGCGGAGTCCTACCTGGGCGAGAAGGTGACCGACGCGGTCATCACCGTCCCGGCGTACTTCAACGACTCCGAGCGCCAGGCGACGAAGGAGGCCGGCGAGATCGCGGGCCTGACCGTCCTGCGTATCGTCAACGAGCCGACGGCCGCCGCTCTGGCGTACGGGCTCGACAAGGACGACCAGACGATCCTCGTCTTCGACCTCGGTGGCGGCACCTTCGACGTGTCGCTCCTGGAGATCGGTGACGGCGTCGTCGAGGTGAAGGCCACCAACGGTGACAACCACCTCGGTGGTGACGACTGGGACCAGCGCGTCGTCGACTACCTGGTGAAGCAGTTCGCCAACGGGCACGGCGTGGACCTGTCCAAGGACAAGATGGCTCTCCAGCGTCTCCGCGAGGCCGCGGAGAAGGCGAAGATCGAGCTCTCGTCCTCGACCGAGACCACGATCAACCTGCCCTACATCACGGCGTCCGCCGAGGGCCCGCTGCACCTGGACGAGAAGCTCACGCGCGCCCAGTTCCAGCAGCTCACCGCCGACCTTCTGGACCGGTGCAAGAACCCGTTCCACAACGTCATCAAGGACGCGGGCATCGCGCTCTCCGAGATCGACCACGTCGTTCTCGTCGGTGGCTCGACCCGTATGCCGGCCGTCGCCGAGCTCGTCAAGGAGCTGACCGGTGGCCAGGAGGCCAACAAGGGTGTGAACCCGGACGAGGTCGTCGCCATCGGCGCCTCGCTCCAGGCCGGTGTCCTCAAGGGTGAGGTCAAGGACGTCCTGCTGCTCGACGTCACCCCGCTGTCTCTGGGTATCGAGACCAAGGGCGGCATCATGACGAAGCTCATCGAGCGCAACACGACCATCCCGACCAAGCGCTCCGAGATCTTCACGACGGCCGAGGACAACCAGCCGTCCGTGCAGATCCAGGTCTACCAGGGCGAGCGCGAGATCGCGGCGTACAACAAGAAGCTCGGAATGTTCGAGCTGACCGGTCTGCCGCCGGCCCCGCGTGGTGTGCCGCAGATCGAGGTCGCCTTCGACATCGACGCCAACGGCATCATGCACGTCGCTGCCAAGGACCTCGGCACCGGCAAGGAGCAGAAGATGACCGTCACCGGTGGCTCCTCGCTGCCGAAGGACGAGGTCAACCGGATGCGTGAAGAGGCCGAGCAGTACGCCGACGAGGACCACCGTCGTCGTGAGGCCGCCGAGTCCCGCAACCAGGGCGAGCAGCTCGTCTACCAGACGGAGAAGTTCCTCAAGGACAACGAGGACAAGGTTCCCGCCGATGTGAAGACGGAGGTGGAGACCGCGCTCGGCGAGCTGAAGGAGAAGCTCAAGGGCGAGGACACCGCCGAGATCCGTACCGCCACCGAGAAGGTCGCGGCCGTCTCCCAGAAGCTGGGCCAGGCGATGTACGCCAACGCCGAGGCCGGCGCGACGCCGGGCGCGGACGTGCCGGGCGACGGGGCCAAGGCCGATGACGATGTCGTCGACGCGGAGATCGTGGACGACGAGAAGGACACCAAGGGCGGTGCGGCGTGACCGAGGAGACTCCGGGCTTCGACGAGAAGCCCGACGTCCCCTCCGGCGCCACCTCCGACGACGCCGAGCCGAAGGCCGCCGCTCCCTCCGAGGAGGAGGCGGCGGCCCCGGCCGGGGATGCTCACCAGACAGCAGGTCTGACGGCTCAGCTGGACCAGGTCCGCACCGCGCTCGCGGAGCGCACGGCCGACCTCCAGCGGCTCCAGGCCGAATACCAGAACTACCGCCGCCGCGTGGAGCGGGACCGGGTCACGGTCAAGGAGATCGCCTCGGCGAACCTCCTGTCCGAGCTGCTGCCCGTGCTCGACGACGTCGGCCGCGCGCGGGAGCACGGCGAGCTGGTCGGCGGCTTCAAGTCGGTGGCCGAATCGCTGGAGACGACCGTCGCGAAGCTGGGCCTCCAGCAGTTCGGCAAGGAGGGCGAGCCCTTCGACCCGACGATCCACGAGGCCCTGATGCACAGCTATGCGCCGGACGTCACGGAGACGACCTGCGTGGCGATCCTGCAGCCTGGGTATCGCATCGGCGAGCGCACCATCCGCCCCGCGCGGGTGGCCGTCGCCGAGCCGCAGCCGGGTGCCACGCCGGCGGCGGCGAAGGAAGAGAAGGCAGATGACGAGGAGAGCGGTGGCACCGAGGAGGTCTGACATCCCGTCCGACCATCCCGGTGCTCACCGCCCGGCCGAGCGACCGGCCAACAGGCCGGTCGCTCGGCCGATCGTCCGGAAGGAGGGACGTCGATGAGCACGAAGGACTTCGTCGAGAAGGACTACTACAAGGTCCTCGGCGTCCCCAAGGACGCCACCGACGCCGAGATCAAGAAGGCGTACCGCAAGCTCGCCCGCGAGTTCCACCCGGACGCCAACAAGGGTGACGCCAAGGCGGAGTCGCGCTTCAAGGAGATCTCCGAGGCGAACGACGTCCTCGGTGACACCAAGAAGCGCAAGGAGTACGACGAGGCGCGCGCCCTCTTCGGCAACGGCGGCTTCCGCGCCGGTCCCGGTGGCGCGGGAGGCAACTTCGACCTGGGCGACCTCTTCGGCGGCGCCCAGCGGGGCGGCCAGCCCGGTGGCGCCGGCGGGTTCGGCGGCGGTGGCGGTCTGGGCGACGTCTTCGGCGGCCTGTTCAACCGCGGCGGTACGGGCACGCGTGTGCAGCCGCGCCGCGGCCAGGACATCGAGTCCGAGGTGACGCTCAGCTTCACCGAGGCGGTCGACGGGGCCACGGTCCCGCTGCGGATGTCCAGCCAGGCGCCCTGCAAGGCGTGTTCGGGCACCGGCGACAAGAACGGCACCCCGAGGGTCTGCCCGACCTGCGTCGGCACCGGCCAGGTCTCGCGCGGCAGCGGCGGCGGCTTCTCGCTCACCGACCCCTGTGTGGACTGCAAGGGCCGGGGCCTCATCGCCCAGGACCCCTGCGAGGTCTGCAAGGGCAGCGGCCGGGCGAAGTCGGCCCGCACCATGCAGGTCAGGATTCCCGCGGGCGTCCTGGACGGCCAGCGGATCCGGCTGCGCGGCAAGGGCAGCCCGGGGGAGCGCGGCGGTCCGGCCGGCGACCTCTATGTCGTCGTCCATGTCGACGCCCACCCGGTCTTCGGCCGCAAGGGCGACAACCTCACCGTCACCGTGCCCGTCACCTTCGCGGAGGCGGCGCTCGGCGGCGAGGTGAAGGTCCCCACGCTCGGCGGACCCGCGGTCACCCTGAAGCTTCCGGCCGGCACCCCCAACGGGCGTACGATGCGGGCCCGCGGCAAGGGCGCGGTACGCAAGGACGGCACCCGCGGCGACCTTCTGGTCACCGTCGAGGTGGATGTGCCCACGGACCTCCCGCAGGAGGCCAAGGACGCGCTGGAGACCTACCGGAAGGCGACCGCGGACCAGGACCCGCGGGCGGAGCTGTTCCAGGCTGCGAAGGGAGCTTGAGATGGACGGCCGTCGACGTAATCCGTATCAGCTGACCGATGAATCACCTGTGTACGTGATCTCGATCGCGGCCCAGCTCTCGGGCCTCCACCCGCAGACGCTGCGTCAGTACGACCGTCTCGGCCTCGTCTCCCCGGACCGCACGGCCGGGCGCGGCAGGCGCTACTCGGCCCGCGACATCGAGCTGCTGCGCACCGTGCAGCAGCTGTCGCAGGACGAGGGCATCAACCTGGCCGGCATCAAACGCATCATCGAGCTGGAGAACCAGGTCGCCGCCCTCCAGCAGCGCGTCGCCGAGCTCTCGGCGGCGGTGGACGGCGCGGCGGTCGCCATGCAGCAGCGCGAGGCGCAGGTGCATGCCTCGTACCGCCGTGATCTGGTGCCGTACCAGGACGTGCAGCAGACCAGCGCGCTGGTGGTCTGGCGGCCGAAGAAGCCGAAGGGCTGAGCCGGGCGGCGCTGCGAGGCGGCCGGGCGGCGCCGCGAGGCGTTGCTCCGGAGCCCATACGTGAACCGCAGGGCCCGTCACCCGGGAGTCCACTTCCGGGAGGCGGGCCCTGCGGCGCGCTCCGGGGCGTTCAGGAGTCCTGGTCGAGGATTCCCGACCGGGCGATCAGATAGCCGAGCTGGGCCCGGCTGCTGCTGCCCAGGGCGGCGGAGAGCTTGGCGACGTGCGCCCGGCAGGTCCGGACGTTCATGCCCAGACGCCGGGCGATGGAGTCGTCCACATGGCCCTCGACGAGCAGTTGGGCGATGGAGCGCTGGACCCCGCTGATGCCCTTGGGCGTCGGTTCGTACTTGACTTCCTCCCGCAGCGGCGCGGCGCGGCTCCACAACTGCTCGAAGACCTTGGCCAGGTACTGCACGAGCCCGGGGTGGCGCAGTTCGAGCGCTACTCGGCGGTCGTCCGTGGCGGGGATGAAGGCGACGGTGTGGTCGAAGATCATCAGCCGTTCGATGAGCTCTTCGAGGGTGCGGATCTCGACCTTGCCCGCCGTCATGCGGTCCGCGTACGTCAGGGTGCCGTGGCTGTGGCGGATGGTGTGCTGGTAGAGCGAGCGCATGCCGACGCCGCGTTCGGCGAGCATGTTCCCGCGCTCCACGGCGATGTTGAGGGTGCCCTCGCTGCGGCCGCCGCCCGGCTGGATGGTCAGGACCTCCGACCGGCATTCGGCCATGGCGAGCTCGATGGAGGCGTTGATCCGGTCGATTCCCTCAAGCACCGTGATCGCGTGCGTGGTGGGTGTCTGGGCGCTGATGGCCATGAACGGTTCGAAGGTGTCGGTCAGCTCGACGGAGAGCTGTCTGCGGGCCTGGATCTCCCGCTCGATCGGATGGAGCCGCTGCGTCAGCGCGGCGGACGGCGGTACCGGCCGGAGCCAGGCGTCGTCGGCCGGATCGGGATGAAGCAGGGCGAACTCCAGCAGACAGGGCGCGGCCGCCACTTCGGAGCGGGCGATCTTGCCCACGCTCAGCGCGCTGGCGTAGAGCCGTATCCCCTCCTCGCACAGGGCGGTGACAGAGTGGGGATGTGTCGTATTTGTGCTGTTTATTGTCAATTCTCCACCCCCCAGGAACATGAAACTACAGGAACATGATGCATCGATCCTGTGGCATTGACGTGCCTGAATGAGCCATCGTCTTGTCATGCGGGGGAGAGGAAACCTTGGAAGTGAGGACGAAGCCGACTATGGGTAGCAAAATGCTTCGCTCGGCGCTTGCCGCGGCCTTCTCCGCTGGGCTGGCGATCGGAGCGATCAGTATCCAGGACCTGGTCTGGGACAGTGCGCCCACCGACATGGCAGGCGCGCAGACGCAGGCCGCACCCCCGCCGGATCTGGTGTGGGACGTGGCGCCGGCCGGGGCGAAGGCCTCGTACGTCCGGGCCCTGCCCCCGCCGGACCTGGTGTGGGACGTGGCGCCGGTCGGATCGAAGCCGGCGCAGGCCCGGGACGTGGCCCCGCCCGATCTGGTGTGGGACATCGCGCCACGAGCGACGGCGCGGGCATGATCCCCCCGGACGACCGCACCTTCCGGCGGGAAATGGCCACGGCGTACCGCTCAGGGTGGCATTTCATCGATCTGCTCACGGCACTCCCCCACCGTGGCGATTCGTTGATGGTCACCCTGTTCGGAGAGCCGATCGTCGTGGTGATGGAGGAGGACGAGGGCGTCCGCGCCTATCGCTGTCTCCGTCGGCCCCGCGGTGCCCCGCAGCCGGTCCGCTGTGCCGTGAGGTACGGCATGATTTTCGTCAATCTCGACCAGCGTGATCATGAGCTGTTCGAAACAGAAGCCATCTCCGCCACCCCCCGCAGTGCCTGAGCGATTCCCCCGTCGTTCCCTATCGCTCAGGCGCTTCCCCCACACAGCGGCGCCACCGTGACCTGAACACGGTGGCGCCGTTGTGCTGTTCCGTCGCGGGCCGGCTCAGGCCCTGCCGAGTGCCCGGTCCAGGGCGATCTCGATGACGACCCGGTCCGGGCTGGGCTTCGGCGTGCGCTCGTAGCGCTCCGTGTAACGGCGTACCGCGTCGTCGACGCTCTCCTGGTCCATGCGGATCGTCGCGCGGCCCTCCAGCGTCGCCCAGCGGGCGCGGTGCGTCTGGCAGACGGCGACCCGTGCCCCGTCCGGGCCCGCGGCCAGGATGTTGGCGACCTTGCGGCTGTTCTTGTTGGTGATGACGCGGGCGAGCCCCGCCTCGGGGTCGTACGTCACGCCGACGGGCACCACGTGCGGGGTGCCGTTCGGGCGGAGCGTCGTCAGGGTGCACAGATGGCGCTCGCGCCAGAAGGCCAGGTACTCGGGGCTGGGATCGCGTACGTCGGGCATGCCCGAAGCGTAGGCGCCCGAGGGGGCGTGCTGCGGTGGCGGGCCGGGGTGGCGAACGGTTCACTCGGATCAGGGCCCGGAACGGATCAGCGCCGGGGCGGCCGGAGGCGGACCGGACCGGGGCCGGGACCGGCGGTGCCCGGGCGTGGATATGTGTCCTCGGGCCGAAGTCGTCACAGGCCGAGGTACGTCTTCAGGCTTGAGTGGAATAGACTCAACTTTGTACACCTTGATTGAGTCAATAGGGACCGGGCGCCGCCCGGTCCCCCGCCGGACCCGAGAAGCACCACCGCAAGGAGGAGAGAGCGCACGTGGACGCCGAGCTGACCAACAAGAGCCGGGACGCCCTCAACGCGGCCACCAGCAGGGCCGTGAAGGACGGGCACGCCGACCTGACCCCCGGGCATCTGCTGCTCGCGCTGCTGGAGGGCGAGGACAACGAGAACGTCATCGACCTGCTGGCCGCCGTCGACGCCGACCAGGTCGCCGTGCGCGCCGCGACCGAGAAGCTGCTCGCCGCACAGCCCAGCGTCACCGGGTCCACCGTCGCGCCGCCGCAGCCCAACCGTGAGCTCCTCGCGGTCATCGCGGACGCCGCGCAGCAGGCCAAGGAGCTCGGCGACGAGTATCTGTCCACCGAGCATCTGCTGATCGGCATCGCGGCCAGGGGCGGCCGTGCCGGTGAGATCCTCGGTGAGCAGGGGGCCAGTGCGAAGAAGCTGCTGGACGCGTTCGAGACGAGCAGGGGAGGGCGCCGGGTGACCACACCGGACCCGGAGGGCCAGTACAAGGCGCTGGAGAAGTTCGGCACCGATTTCACGGCCGCCGCACGCGAGGGCAAGCTCGACCCGGTCATCGGGCGTGACCAGGAGATCCGCCGCGTCGTCCAGGTCCTGTCCCGCCGCACGAAGAACAACCCCGTGCTCATCGGTGAGCCCGGTGTCGGCAAGACCGCCGTCGTCGAAGGTCTCGCCCAGCGCATCGTCAAGGGCGACGTACCCGAGAGCCTGAAGAACAAGCGCCTCGTCTCCCTCGACCTGGGGGCGATGGTCGCGGGCGCGAAGTACCGCGGCGAGTTCGAGGAGCGCCTGAAGACCGTCCTCTCCGAGATCAAGGAGAGCGGCGGCCAGATCATCACGTTCATCGACGAGCTGCACACCGTCGTGGGCGCCGGAGCGGGCGGCGACTCCGCCATGGACGCGGGCAACATGCTCAAGCCGATGCTGGCCCGCGGCGAGCTGCGGATGGTCGGCGCCACCACGCTGGACGAGTACCGCGAGCGCATCGAGAAGGACCCGGCCCTGGAGCGCCGCTTCCAGCAGGTCCTGGTCGCCGAGCCGTCCGTCGAGGACACCATCGCGATCCTGCGCGGACTCAAGGGCCGCTACGAGGCCCACCACAAGGTCCAGATCGCGGACTCCTCGCTGGTGGCCGCGGCCACGCTCTCCGACCGCTACATCACCTCCCGCTTCCTGCCCGACAAGGCCATCGACCTGGTCGACGAGGCGGCGTCCCGGCTGCGCATGGAGATCGACTCCTCGCCCGTCGAGATCGACGAGCTCCAGCGCGCCGTCGACCGGCTGCGCATGGAGGAGCTGGCCCTCAAGAACGAGACCGACGCCGCCTCCAAGCAGCGCCTGGAGAAGCTCCGCCGCGACCTCGCCGACAAGGAGGAGGAGCTGCGCGGCCTCACCGCCCGCTGGGAGAAGGAGAAGGAGGGCCTCAACCGCGTCGGTGAGCTGAAGGAACGGCTCGACGAACTGCGGGGCCAGGCCGAGCGCGCCCAGCGCGACGGCGACTTCGACTCCGCCTCCAAGCTCCTGTACGGGGAGATCCCCGGCCTGGAGCGCGAGCTGGAGGAGGCAGCGGAGGCCGAGCAGGAGGCCGCCAAGGACACGATGGTCAAGGAGGAGGTCGGCCCGGACGACATCGCCGATGTCGTCGGCTCCTGGACCGGCATCCCGGCCGGACGGCTGCTGGAGGGCGAGACCCAGAAGCTGCTGCGCATGGAGGAGGAGCTGGGCAAGCGCCTCATCGGCCAGCGGGAGGCCGTGCAGGCGGTCTCCGACGCGGTACGGCGCACCCGCGCCGGGATCGCCGACCCGGACCGCCCGACCGGCTCGTTCCTCTTCCTCGGCCCGACCGGGGTCGGCAAGACCGAGCTGGCGAAGGCGCTCGCCGACTTCCTGTTCGACGACGAGCGGGCCATGATCCGCATCGACATGAGCGAGTACGGCGAGAAGCACAGCGTCGCGCGGCTCGTCGGCGCGCCGCCCGGCTACGTCGGCTACGAGGAGGGCGGCCAGCTCACCGAGGCGGTCCGCCGCCGCCCGTACAGCGTCGTCCTGCTGGACGAGGTGGAGAAGGCCCACCCGGAGGTCTTCGACGTCCTGCTCCAGGTCCTCGACGACGGCCGGCTCACCGACGGCCAGGGCCGGACGGTGGACTTCCGCAACACCATCCTGATCCTGACCTCCAACCTCGGCAGCCAGTTCCTGGTCGACCCCCTGGTCAAGCCCGAGGTGAAGAAGGAGCAGGTCATGGATGTCGTACGGGCGTCCTTCAAGCCGGAGTTCCTCAACCGGCTCGATGACATCGTGGTCTTCTCCGCCCTGTCCGGCGACGAGCTCTCGCACATCGCGGGGCTCCAGATCGGCCGCCTCGCCAAGCGGCTGGCCGACCGCAGGCTCACCCTCGACGTCACGCCCGAGGCACTGGCCTGGCTGGCCGAGGAGGGCAACGACCCGGCGTACGGAGCCCGGCCGCTGCGCCGCCTGATCCAGACGGCGATCGGGGACCGGCTCGCGAAGGAGATCCTCGCGGGCGGGATCACGGACGGCGACACCGTGCTGGTGGACCGGGCCGACGACGGGCTGAGCGTCGGCCGCGC
Organism: Streptomyces sp. TSRI0281; assembly: GCF_001905125.1. Taxonomy (GTDB): domain Bacteria; phylum Actinomycetota; class Actinomycetes; order Streptomycetales; family Streptomycetaceae; genus Streptomyces. The sequence goes on from NZ_LWLE01000003.1 coordinate 37,632, forward strand.
CTCGTAACATCCCGGCCGGACATCCCGGCCACCCGGACCCCGGCGGGCCCGGTCCGCACCGGCCGCGTGTCAGCTTGTGGCGGATCGGGGCCGCCGGGGCTTGCCATGCCCCGCCCGCCATGGGGGAGGATGGCCGCAACCATCACGAAGGGAAATAACGGTGAGCATCGATCCGTCCTCGATTCCTAATTTCGGGGGCCAGCCCGAACCGCAGGCGGCAGGACCGGAGGGCCCCGTCGTCCCTGACCAGGACCTCGTCAAGCAGCTCCTGGAGCAGATGGAGCTGAAGTACGTCGTCGACGACGAGGGCGACCTCGCGGCGCCGTGGGAAGAGTTCCGGACGTACTTCATGTTCCGGGGCGAGGACGAGCAGCAGGTCTTCTCGGTCCGTACGTTCTACGACCGCCCGCACGCCCTCGACCAGCGTCCCGTCCTCCTGGACGCGATCGACGACTGGAACCGCCGCACCCTGTGGCCGAAGGTCTACACGCACGCCCACGAGGGCGAGGAGGGCGAGGCGGGCTCCGTCCGGCTGATCGGTGAGGCACAGATGCTCATCGGCACCGGCGTCAGCCTGGAACACTTCGTCTCCTCGACCGTCAGCTGGGTGCGCGCCTCGATCGAGTTCGACAAGTGGCTCGTGGAGCGCCTGGGCCTGGAGCCGGCCGAGGACAAGGCCGAGGAGAAGGCCGAGGGCGACACGCCCGCCGAGGGCTGAGCCGCCCCCGCGAACGGGAGCCCGGCCGGACAGGGACACGCGTGTCCCCGACCGGCCGGGCTCTGTCATGTCCGCCCGCACCGGCCGGCATGGCCCGCACCGGCCTGGCCCGCACCGCGCCGGCCCCGCACCGCACCGGCCCCGCGGAGTCGGCGCGGGCGATGGGCCGTTGCGCGCCATGGGGGCCTGATCAGGGCGCGGGCCCGCCACTTTCGTCACTGTTCCGCAACAGGCGTGAACCGCCCCGCCGGGTGCCCCGTACAGCCCGGTGTGCGCGGCTCAGCGGCCGCGGCGACCCGGAACGAGAGAAGGAGCCGACATGGCGGCCAACGGCAACATCAACATCAGCCCGGAAGAGATGCGGGAGGCCTCGACCTGGCTGCAGCACCAGAAGGAACTGATGCAGCAGAGCCTCCACGAGGCCAACACCAAGATGGACGAGATGGTCGAGGCGGCCTACGCGACGCCGGGCTCCGAGACCAAGTTCCGTCCGTTCTGGGAGGAGTACAAGAACGGCACCGACAAGGCGATCGAGGGCCTTCAGGGCGTCAGCGAGTTCATCAAGCAGGTCGCCGACGCGTTCGTCGACACCGACGACCAGACCTCCGGTTCCATCGGCTGATGTGCCCCTGTGTCCGGTCCCGCCCTTCCGCGGCGGGACCGGGCGGTGGCACGGGAGGAGCAACCGATGACCCGCATCAGCATCCCCCTCGACGACCTGAACGAGACGGTCAAGTCGCTTGAGGACATCGGGGAGCGGATCAACAAGACCGCACGGCTCAGCGACATCGGATCGAAGGAAGAGGTGGGCGACGCGAAGCTCGCCGACTCCCTCGCCGACTTCGACAGCGCATGGGGCAGGGGCCACGAGAAGGTGCAGGAGAACGTGAAGGTCTTCTCCGAGAACACGAAGAAGATCTCCGACGCCTTCACGCAGACGGACGACGAGACCGTCAAGACGCTGGACAAATCCAAGGCGTGACAAGAGCCTGCAGGCAGAAGGGACATGCGTCATGACGCATCCGGTCACGGACCGGGCTACGGGGGCGCCCGCGCACTACAAGCTGCGCTTCCCCGGCTCCTGGTGGCATCTGGACCTCGACCCGAGCACCCGGGACGCGTCCATCCGCCGCCGTATCGAGCAACAGGCGAAGGGAGTTCCACAACTCTCCCGCGAGCGGCTCGACGGCCTGGTCCGCGACACCCGCCGAACGGCCCGCGAGGCCTACGCCCGGGGAGCGCTCCAGGCGTCGGGGATGGTCAGGTTCCCCGGCGGGGACTCGATGCTCAGCGCCACGTCCGTCGTGCTGCGGATGCCCGTGCCCGAGGACGAGGCGGCGGATCTGGCCGATGTGCTGTTCGGGGCGAGCATGCTGGCCGGGGACCCGCAGAGCAGCGGATACCCGCCGCGCGAGGTGGATCTGCTGGAGTTGCCGGACGTCGGACCGGTCGGGCGGATCGCCTCGGTCGAGGACATCGACTACCGGGGCACGCCGGTGCGCACGGCGCTGCTGCACACGCTGTTCCCGATACCGAACCGCCGCGAATACCTGCTGGTCTCCAGCTCCACGCCCAACGTGGACCTCAAGGACCAGTTCTTCGAGGTGTTCGACGCCATCGCGGGGACGCTGCGCTTCGTGGAGGCCAGGAGCGAGGGCACGGCCGGGCCGGCCGCACAGAGCCCGCAGGGCACGGACGAGAACGGAAAGTGAGGGCGGGTCAATGGTGCGGCCAGCGGTGTCCGACTGGGAGACGGTCTTCGGGTTCTCGGACCCGACGCCGGGCGATGCGGAGATGCTCGGGAGGCTCGCGGGCCGGTACCGGTCCGTCGCCGACGACGCGGACCAGGCGCTCCCCATCGTCAGCGGCCTGAAGAACGGTCAGCTCGGCGAGGGCAAGGCCATGGAGAAACTCCGGGACAAGCTCGGGGACCTGGCCCATCAGGTGGAGAAGCTGCACAGTTCGTACGACAAGGCGGCGCGCGCGCTGGACACCTACGCCGACCTGCTGGGGGACCATCAGCGCAAGGCCGACAACGCCCTGGTCGAGGGGCGGGACGCCAAGGAGCGGCTGCAGCGGGCCACCGAGACCGCCGCGGCGGCGGGGTCCGTGATCAGCGGGCTGGACGCGGCGGACCCGCCCCCGCCGGACGACGAGGCGGCCCGGCGCAGTGCGCGGCAGGCCATGGAGGACGCCCGGAACGACCAGTCCGCGGCGCAGGGGAACGTCGACGGCGCCCAGCGGGATCTCGACGCCGCCCGCATGCTCGCCGAGGACGCGCGGGAGCTGCGCGAGACGGACGCCTCGACGGCGGCCCGCGCCCTGGACGACGCGACGAGCGAGGCGGTCCCGGGCAAGAGCCTGTGGGAGAAGATCAAGGAGATCTTCAAGAAGGTGCTCGGCTTCATCAGTGCGGCCCTGGGCATCATCGCCATGCTCATCCCCGGACTTCAGGGCCTGGGGCTCATCCTGACGATCGCCAGTCTGGTCACCGCCGCCATCCCCTTCATCATGAATATCGTCGACAGCATCCAGTCGGGCGAGTGGGATGTGCTCGACATGGTCCTCGGCGGCCTGGGGCTGGTGCTCGGCGGCGTCGGCCTGATCAAGATCGCCAATCTGGGCGGGATCGCGAACACCCTCAAGTCCGTCACGAGCAACCTCAAGACGATACAGATCAACATCAAGACCGTGATCCCCACCATCAAGTCGTTCACCGGGTTCAAGAACCCGGGCGACCTGATCGTGAACATCGTGAAGAACCTTCCCGGTGGGCTCAAGACGCCGGACATCATCAAGGGACTGCCGGGCATCACCAACATCTGGACGAAGACGGCGGGGTGGCTCGACCAGAGCTCGAACCTCATCGGACTGGCCGGCCTCGCCTGGGCGATCAACACCGCCGTCCCCAACGGGTCGAAGAGCACGGTCACGCACGACCCCGGTTACGTGGAGGGATCGACCTGATCCGGGCCGCGTCCCGTCATGCGTGAGGGCTCCCGCCCCGGCTGTCGCCGGGGCGGGAGCCCTCTGCCGTGAAGTGCCGGAACTCCTCCTGTGCGGGCGCTCAGCTCCCGGCCGGCGGAAGCACCGTCTCCGGGACCTGGACGGTACGCAGCACGCCGTCGCCCAGGTGCAGGATCGCCCGCCCCGGGCGGGTCGCGCCCAGGCGGCTGCGGGGCACCTTGACGCCGATCAGTTCGCCGTCGCTCATGTTCTGCGGCTTCAGCAGCAGACCGCACCGGTTGCGACGGGCCTCGGTGTGCCAGCCGGAGAAGCCGGAGGAGAGCCGGTCGGTCTGCCCGGAGATCACCAGGCCCCGGCCGCTCTCGGCACCGGACTTGGCGATCTGGGTGAGGACGGGCTCGGCCTTCGTCTTCAGCAGCAGATCGGCGTCGTCCAGGACCACCACGGCCCCCTGCGGCGAGGACGCCAGCGCCTCCTCCAGCGCCGTGGGGTCGATGTCGGACTCGTCGAAGACCGCGAGGACCCCGGGCCGTCCGGTGAGCCGGCGCAACGGTGACCTGGCGGGCGCGCCGATGACGACCGACATCCCGGACGACAGCAGCGACAGGGTCAGCGTCGCCAGGACGGTGCTGCGGCCGGAGCGGGCGGGTCCGGCGACGAGGAAGGTCGGTGTGACCCCGAAGTCCGGTCCGTACGCGGCGAGTTCGTCGCCGCCCACACCGGACATGGCCCACCGCGCGGACGGCAGTGGCTGTGGCACGTACCGGACCGCTTCCTCCCAGGTGAGCCGGTCCGGCAGGGTGTCGACGCGGAACGGCCGGGTGGAGGCGGGTAGTTGGGCCGCCCGTTCGCCGCAGTACTCGGCGATCTGGATGAGCGCCGCAGCCTGCGCCTGGCCTTCCGGGTTGTCCGTGAGGAGCGCGATCTGCACCTCCGCCTTGTCGGCCACACGGAACGCGCGGCCCGGCGGGATCTCGTCGGGCACGTTGCGCTGGGTGATGCCGATCATCCCGTACTCGGACTTCTCGTTCAGCTTCAGTACGAGCTTGTCCTCGGTGGAGCCGTTGACCCGGCTGGAGAACAGCGCCCGGTCGCCGGTCATCACCAGGTGGATGCCGACGCTCGCGCCGTCCCGGAGCAGGGTCAGCACGGAGTTCAGCAGGTTCCCGGAGTCGTACTCGCCGAGCTGCTTGTCGAAGACCTCCCACCGGTCGATGAACAGCACGATGTGCGGCGGCCGTTCGTCCTCCGGCAGGGCGCGCCGGAGCTCCGGCAGGTCGGCGCTGCCGCGGGCGGCGAGCATCTCCTGGCGCCGGGCCAGCTCCCCGTTCAGCCGGGCGAGCAGCCGGGCCACCCGGTCGGGCTGGGTGCGCATGGTGATGGCCCCGCAGTGCGGCAGCCTCTCGATGGGCAGCAGCGCGCCGTTGCCGCAGTCGATGCCGTACATGTGCAGCTTGTCCGGGGAATGGGCGAAGGCCAGGGTGCCGGCGATGGTGCGCAGCGTCTGTGATCTGCCCTGCCGGGGCGAGCCGATGATGTGCAGGTGCCCGAGCGTCGCCGGGTCGATCACCAGGGGCTGCCGGGCCTGTTGTGCGGGCAGGTCCACCACGCCGTACGCGACGGGCGCGAGGTCGTAGTCCGAGGGCGGGGGCGCCGGCAGTTCGCCGGTGACCAGGACCTCGGGCAGCGGCGGGAGCCAGGGGCTGTGCTGCGCGGGGATGCCCATCTCCCGGTCCGCCTCGCGGATCGCGGCGACGAGCCCGGTCAGGTCGGTCTCCACCTCGGCGGGTACGGCCGCGCCGCGGGGCCGCGCGGGGAGCGGCTCGCCGAGCCGTTCCCAGCCGACCGTCACCGCCCAGGGCGCCGGCAGCGAGGTCGCCGAGGCGCCGGGCCGACGGCCGCCTACCCGTCCGGACTGGAACGGCACGAGGGAGTTCTGGCCCAGGCGCACATAGGCGCGGCCGGGGGTTCCCTGCGAGATCCCGGCGGCCTCGGGGGAGTTGAGGACGTCCTGGCTCTCGCCGGCGTCCGTCACCCGGAGCGCGATGCGCAGGTTGGTGTTGGCGCGGATCTCCGAGGAGACGACGCCGCTGGGGCGCTGCGTCGCCAGGATCAGGTGGATGCCGAGGCTGCGGCCCCGCTGGGCGATGTTGACCAGACCCTTCACGAAGTCCGGCAGGTCGCGCACCATCGAGGCGAACTCGTCGATGACGATGAGCAGCCGGGGCATCGGCGCGCGGCCCGCCGGGTTGCGCTCCAGCAGGTCGACGTAGTCCTCGATGTCCTTGGCGCCGGCCGCGGCGAGGATGTGCTCGCGCCGGGTGAGTTCCGCCGTCAGCGACACCAGGGCCCGCTCGACGAGGTGGGCGTCGAGGTCGGTGACCATGCCGACGGTGTGGGGCAGGTCGACGCAGTCCTTGAACGCGGAGCCGCCCTTGTAGTCGACCAGGACGAACGTCATCGCGTCCGGACGGTTCGCCACCGCGAGCGAGGCGACCAGCGTCTGGAGGAGTTCGGACTTGCCGGAGCCGGTGGTGCCGGCGATCAGCCCGTGCGGGCCGTCGCGCCGCAGGTCCAGGTGGAACGGGCCGTCCAGGGAGACGCCGACGGCCGCCCGGGTCGAGCGGCCCCCGGCCGTCCAGCGCGCCCGGATCGCCCCGGCCTGCGGCGGGTCGAGGGCGAGGACGTCGAGCAGCCGCGCGGAGCCGGGCAGCACCGCGGCCTCCTCGTCGGCCCCGCCCGGGTCCCGCAGCGGGCCCATCGCGCGGGCCAGCGAACGGCACCAGTCCAGGGACACCACGTCGGGCCGGATGCCCCCGACGGTGCCCCTCCCGGAGCGTCCCACCCGCACGGTTCCGCCGGGCTCCTCGGCGACGACGGCGTGGCACTCCTCGGGCAGCAGCCGCTCCTCGGCGTCCAGGCAGAGCGCACGGACGCCGACGGCCGGTCCGTCGCGCAGGATCTGCGTCACGCCGGGCAGCGAACGCAGCTTGCGGGCTCCGTCGAGGATGACGAGCACATCGGGCCCGGCGGGCCGGCTCCGCCGGTCCTTGCGTCCGGCGCGCTCGACGATCAGCGCGGTGAGTTCGGCGACGCGCCGGGCGCAGGTCTCCGTGCCGTAGCCGATGCTGGCCGGGGTGTCGCCGGACTTCTTGCGCACATGAGGCAGCCAGCGCAGCCAGGACCAGCCGTCACGGCCCCGTTCGCCGGTCGTCAGCAGATGGATCTGGAGATCACGGGGGCTGTGCAGGACGGCGGCCTGGGCGACCACCCAGCGCGCCACGGCGCGTGCGACCGTGCCCTCGCCGGCGATGCCCAGGACGTCGTGCTCCCGCAGCGGCACGGTCACCGGGACGTCGTACGCGGTCCGCGGGTCCTCGCGGCGGTGTTCGTCCTTCGTCGGGTCCTGGAGGACCACCTCGGAGTCCTGATCGGCGGTTCCGATGCGCAGTTCGAGGAAGTCGGCGTCGGAGGTACGGCGTTCCCACAGACGGCGCCGGGGGCCGACGGCGGTCAGGACGACCTCGGCCGGGTCCGGGAAGCCGCGGCGCCGGGCGGTGCGTTCGGCCGTCAGGGCGTCCGCCGCGTCGCCCTCGATCCGTGCCTTCTTCTCCTCGTAGGCGGCGACGCTCTCGGAGTGGGACTGGCGCCCGGTGCGCCGGCTCATCACATAGTTGCCGACGATCGCGACCGGGGAGAGCAGTCCGAACAGCAGCATCGTCATACGGTCGAACAGCAGTGCCGCGGCCCCCGCCATCACCAGCGGGGCCAGCGCCGTGATCCACGGGAGCGGCCGGGCGGGGAGGGCAGGGTGAAGCGGGTGGCGTTCTCGGCCGGCCGCAGCCGCGGCGGCCGGTTGTAGTCAAAGCCGGTGCCGTCCTCCGACGGCTGCACGGCCGCGTCCGGCTTCTGCGGGAGGGCGAGTTCGAGCAGGCTGTCCCCGACGAGGAGCTGTGCGCCGGCCGGCCAGGCGGCCGCCTCGGTGAGGTCCTCGCGGTCCAGTTGCAGGGTGCCGTCGGCCGGCGCGGAGGCGTCGGGCGAGATACGGCAGCGTCCTCCGGGGCCCACCGCCAGGACGGCGAACGGACGGTCCGGTAGGGAGCGCAGCACCTGGGCGGCCCCGTCGTGGGCCAGCCCGATCCGGTACTCGCCCATGTCCAGCCGGCGCACGGCGCCCGCGCCGGCCCCGCCGACCGTACGGACCTCCACCAGCCCGTTCGGTTCGGCCGACGCGGTGCCCGCCGGGCCGCCCAGGCCCACGATGGCCGCGTGGTGCAGCGGCGCGTCCCGCAGCCGCATATCGGCGGGCAGCAGCCGGTCGCCGGCGTACAGGCCGAGGCCCTCCGGGGGCCGTTGGACGCCGCCCGCCCCGGCCAGCGCCTCCGCGACAGCGCCCACGGGCGTGTCGGGGTCGGCGTCGAGGTGGACGTCGAACGCGTCACCGCCCTCCTCGACCACGGTCAACATCAACGACACGAGAACGTCCTCCAGCCGACGTGAATGGGGGCCCCGGCAGCCGCAGTCGGCGGCTCCCGTGCCACTGATGGGACCTACGGAGCGCGTCCGCGGATGGTTCACCGGTGCGGCGGGTGAACCATCCGCCGACGGGCGCCGTAGTGGCCATCGGGTGCACCGCGCGGCAACTACGCCGCTCTCGTTCCCGATCGTCCCGGCTCCGCCGCCGGGGCGTCCCGACAAGGAGTCAGAAGATGATCTGGTACGTCCTGGCCGCGGTGCTGGGGCTGGCGCTGATCGGGGCGGTGGCCGCGCTGATCGTCACCGAGCGACGGCCCCGCCCGCCGAAGCCCCGTGCCGCCTCGGTGGCCGTCGTGGGCCGGGAGGCGTTGGACGTGGTCAACGCGGGACTGCGCCGGCTGACGGGCGAGTGCCTGCGCTCCGGCCGGCCGCTGCCCGACCTGTACGCCGTCGTCTACTCCGAGGAGCGGCTCGCCCTGCTGCTCGCCGGTGCCGAGGAGTCCGCCCCCGCGCCCTGGACCGTCGAGGCGGACGGCGAGCGCTGGACGATCTCGCCCGACGCTCTGCACCGCCCCGGCCCGGAGGGCGAACCGGCCCTGCCGTACGCGCTGACGGTGACGGTGGGCCTGGACGGACCCGACCGCGTGCTGGTCGACCTCTCCCGGGCGGCCGGGCCCGTCTCGGTGACGGGTCCGGACAAGGAGGTGCACAGCCTGGTGCGGGCCGTCGTCAGCGAGGCGCTCGCCGGACCGGTGGGGGCGCTCGCCGAGGTCACCCTGGTGGGATCCCTGGCCGACGGCCGGCTCCTCTTCGGCGACGAGCCGCGGACCTCGCGTCTGCACAGCGCGGCCAGCCTGGAGGAGGCGTTCGCCATGGCGGCGTCGGCGGGCACGGGCGCGCCGGAGTTCGGCTCGCCCGACGTCACCCAGATCTACCGGCTGATCGAGGGCACCAGCCGGATCGCCGTCCAGGGCGAGGCGCCGCATCTGTTCGTCGTGGACTCCTCGCAGCTCCCGCGACGGGAAGGGGCACTGGCCGGTATGCGGCGCGGGGACGCGCTGCTGGTGATCGGCGAGGCACCCACGGGGTGGCGCTGGCGTGCCGATGCGGGCGGTTCGCTCGACACCGGGCCGCTCGGCCTGGAGATCACCCGGCACGCGGGACGTCTGGCATGAGTGTCATCCGGCCTCGCGGTACAGGCCGCCGGCGTACAGCCCCCGGTTGTGCAGTGCCTCCCGCAGGGCGCGGGCGGCGTAGTACGTACGGGACTTGACGGTGCCCGGGGGCACACCGAGGACCTTGGCGGTCTGGTTGACGCTGCGTCCCAGGTAGTGCACGTGCATCAGGACCTCGCGATGTGCCGGGCGCAGGTCCCGCAACGCGTCGATGAGTACCTGGGAGGTGAGTATGTGGTCCACGCCGTCGGACACCGGCAGATGGGCGAGTTCGGGGTCACCGGTCTCCAGCGGTCTGGCCTGGCGGGCCCGGTGGCCGTCGATGACCAGGTTGCGCAGCGCGGTGAACAGCCAGGGCCGTACCGCGTCCGTGGTCGGGTCGAGTTCATCGGCGTGCCGCCAGGCGCGTATCGCGACTTCCTGGAGGACGTCCTCGGCGCGATGCCAGTCGCCTTCCAGCCGACGTGCGGCGAACTGCAGCAACGCGTTCCCGTGCAGGTGGTAGAAGGCTCTGAGGAACTCGTCGGGGTGGGGTTCCGCGGCACGGGGGCCAGGTATGAGGTCTTCGGGCGAAGCGCTGGCCGACAAGGGCCTTTCCTCTCCGGTCATCTGTGGGGAGACGGGGCCGCCGGCTGCGGGACAACCGGCGGGCACCGCCGCGAGCCGCCGTGCGGCGCCCGTCAGCCTGCGGCGGCGGTGAACTCGCCCCGTCGCGCCGTTCAGCCCGGTTCGCGAGAGGAAAGCGAGCCCACCTCACGGGAGGTCAACTCCCGGTCGTAGAGATGTACGTCGGCGATGTCACCGTTCCAGAAATCGGCTGCCTTCCCATGGAACTTTCCGCGCCCGATCACCGCGGTGCCAGTGGGCTCCACGCTGTTGGAGGCCACCCTGGTTCCCGCCGGCCGGCCGTCCACGTAGACCCGCATCCGGTGGTCCTTCTGACTGTACGTGCCGGTCAGGTGGTACCAGCGGCCGGGCTGCGGCTTCTCCGGCGTCGTCGCGACCGTACGGGCTCCGCTGAAACTGAAGGCGAAGTTGCCGTCCGGGCCGGAGTACTGGAGGAAGAACGCACTGGTCCGGTCGCCGTCCAGGGACAGGGCGGTGCGCATGCCGGTCATGCCCTGGGGGCTGAGGCGCACCCGCGCGGCGACCGAGTAGTCCTGGTCCGCGGTGTCGAGCCGGGTGTGGGAGTCCGCGTATCCGGTGGTGCCGTTCAACCGCAGCGCACCGCCTTCGGGTCCGTCGGTCCACTGCGTGCCGCCCCTGACCGAGGCGTCGTGCTCGCCGGCCTTCGCGGTGCCGGACCGGTGCAGGGGCCACCAGCCGAGGCCCTGCAGCGACTCGGCGTCACCGCTCGGGCTCGACGCGGCCGGTTTCGCCCCGGCCTGGTCCTTTCCGTCCGGTTCCTTCTCGGAGTCCTGGCCGCGCACCAGTTGGACGACGACGAAGGCCAACGCGACGGTCAGTACGGTGATCGTGGTGATGAGCGGCCATCTGCGCGTCATGAATTTCCTCAGGAGATGCGACATAGATGTGTCACTGGTGATCACGGGGGCGAACCGGAAGTGGTTCAGTGTGCACGTACTTTGTGACATGCCCGGAGGACGGCGCACCTGTCCGCCCCCGGAGGCGCGCCTGTGCGCCGGGGGACCCGGACACGCCTTGTCCGGGGCCGCGGAATAAGGGGAGTGGTGACGTTTGGGCCGCGCGGGTTCAGGACGCCAGGCCGCGCAGCCGGTCGACCGCCTCCCGGAGGACGTCGTCCTTCTTGCAGAAGGTGAAGCGGACTTGGCTGCGGCCGGCGTCCAGGTCGTCGTAGAAGACGGAGTTGGGGATGGCGACGACGCCGCAGCGTTCGGGAAGGGCACGGCAGAAGGCGTAGGCGTCCTTCTCACCGAAGGAGGTGATGTCGGTGGTGATGAAGTACGTGCCCTGAGGCCGGTAGACCTCGAACCCGGCCGCGCGCAGGCCGTCGCCGAGCAGGTCGCGCTTGCGGCGGAGGTCGGCGCGGAAGCCGTCGAAGTACGAGTCCGGCAGCCGCAGCGCCTCGGCGATCGCGTACTGGAAGGGTCCCGCGCTGACGTACGTCAGGTACTGCTTGGCCGTCCGGACGGCGGAGACGAGCGGGCCGCTCGCCGTGACCCAGCCGACCTTCCATCCGGTGAAGGAGAAGGTCTTGCCCGCGGACGAGATGGAGACGGTGCGCTCGCCCATGCCGGGGAACGAGGCGATCGGGATGTGCTCGCCCTCGAAGACCAGGTGCTCGTACACCTCGTCGGTGACGACGAGCAGGTCGCGTTCGCAGGCGAGCGCGGCGACGGCGGCGAGTTCCTCGCGGGTGAGGACCGTGCCGGTGGGGTTGTGCGGGGTGTTGAGCAGGATCAGGCGGGTGCGGGGGGTGACGGCGGCGCGGAGTTCGCCGAGGTCGAGCCGGAAGGTCCCCGTGTCCCGGTCGGGGCGGAGGGTGACCGGGACCCGGGTGCCGCCCGCCATGGCGATGCACGCGGCGTACGAGTCGTAGTAGGGCTCCAGCGCGATGACCTCGTCGCCCGGTTCGAGCAGGGCGAGCATCGCGGCGGCGATGGCCTCCGTGGCGCCCGCCGTGACCAGGACCTCGGTGTCGGGGTCATGGGTGAGGCCGTAGCGCCGCAGCTGATGGTCCGCGATCGCGGTACGGAGTTCGGGCACGCCGGGCCCCGGTGGATACTGGTTGCCGCGCCCGTCGCGCAGGGCGCGGACGGCGGCCTCGCGGATCTCGTCGGGGCCGTCGGTGTCGGGGAAGCCCTGGCCGAGGTTGAGGGAGCCGGTCCGTACGGCCAGCGCCGACATCTCCGCGAAGATCGTCGTGCCGAACCCGGCGAGGCGGCGGTTGAGCAGTGGTCGTCCCTGAGTCATGAGCCATCCTGTGCCGAAGCTCTGGAGTTGCTCAAGTCTGCTTTGGCTCCGGCGGGGCGGGGGCATCCCCCACACACGCAAGGAGCGACATGAACATGAAGCGGGGGATTCCGCTTCGGGGGACGGAAGGATGGGGGGACAGGTGGGAGTCTTCTTCACGGTAGTGATCGTGTTTGTGGTGATCGGATTCGTGCCGGCGCTCGTGGTGCGGGCGGTCAACCGGCGGATCGGAAAGCGCCGGACCGCGGGGGGCGCGGCGGCCGGGGGCAGCTGGTGGGCGGGCGGCGGGGGCGGCTCGTCCTGCGGCGGCGGCGGTGGCCACTTCGGCGGGCACTCCGATGGGCACTCCGGTGGGCATTCCGGTGGCCACTCGTGCGGAAGCAGCAGTTCGTCGTGCGGGGGCAGCAGCTCCTCGTGCGGCGGTGGCGGGGGCGGCTGCGGCGGAGGCGGCAGCTGACCGAGGAGATGTTCCGTCAGGTGTCCGGTGGGTGAACTCCCGCCGGACACCTTTTCGTTGATCAACGCGTGGGGTTCGAGTTGAACAGGTGAACCGGGCAGCCCCCGAGGGGATGGAAAGCACGTCAAGTTGGGCAAAAACGCTGTGAGTGAGGCGTACTTCGTGATTCCCTCGCAGTACAGAACATTCAGCCCTCGGACCCCAGTTGGACCTGATCGGGCGTTCCCCCAGTCCTATGCGCGTCGTTACGGGGGGCGCTCCCTGTCCATGTGTCCATGTGTGTTTGCGGAGCCGACCCATGCTCACGACCCTCCAGACGGCCTATTCCGATACCCGAGCTGCCGACCTGGCCTGGGCGTTGGGACGGGAGCCGCTGCCCGCCCTCGCCGTCCTCGACCTTCAGCTCGCCGACGCCACCGTCCAGTTGAGGCTTCTCGGTGCCTCCCATCAGGTCCTCCTGGATGAGGAGAGCGGCACCTGTTCGGAGACCGTTGCCTGCATTCCGGGCAGCAGCACGCCCCTGCCCCTCGGTGTCGCCAAGCGGCTCGGGGACTGGGAGTACGAATTCGCCGCGCGCGTGGAGACGCTCTCGGAGGGCTCGTTCGCCGGGCGCGCCCAGGAGCTCCTCGCCCTGGTCGCCGACCATCCGCACGGTCTCGCGGGGACCTTTCCGGGCAGCCCGCACGCCTTCACGGCGATGCTGGCGCAGCGGACCGAGGGGCAGGTGCGCTGGCGCACCTGGCACGCGTACCCGCAGGAGGGGCAGTTGGTGGTGACCCGCACCCGGGTGGGTCTGCGGATGCCGGCGTCAGTCTCCTGAACGGGCGGGCCGCCATGGGGACTTCTCCGGTCCGCCCCAGGCACTTGCACCCGTGTGGGTGACAGGTGGCGACCGGTTCGTGACGTAGCGTTCGCTTCATGATCGACCAGCAGGTGTCGCTGCGAGGGGCCGGGGCGGGGCTTCCCGTGCGGCCCCGTACCGGCCGGTTCCTCGTGCTGGCCGCCGTCTTCATCTGTGCTGCCTGCGGTCTGGTCTACGAACTCGAACTGGTCGCTCTCGCCTCCTACTTGATCGGCGACTCGGTCACGCAGGCGTCCGTCGTGCTGTCCGTGATGGTGTTCGCGATGGGCATCGGCTCTCTTCTCGCGAAACGTTTACGCTGCCGTGCTGCAGTCGGTTTCGGGCTCATCGAGGCCGCCCTCGCGCTGATCGGCGGGACCTCGGCGCTCGTGCTGTACGCCTCGTTCGCGTGGCTCGGGGAGTCGCGGTACGCGCTGGTCGGGTTCTCGCTGGCGATCGGGGTGCTGATCGGTGCGGAGATCCCGCTGCTGATGACGCTGATCCAGCGCGTCGACCGGCAGGACCCGGGCGGGGCGGTCGCGGATCTCTTCGCCGCCGACTATGTCGGGGCGCTGGTCGGGGGACTGGCGTTCCCCTTTCTGCTGCTGCCGGTGCTGGGCCAGCTGACCGGTGCCCTGTTCACCGGTGCGGTGAACGCGGCGGCGGGCGGGGCGCTGGTGCTGTGGCTGTTCCGGCGCGACCTCAGCTCCCGGTCCCGGTGGTTACTGGTCCTCGCCAACCTCTCGGTGATCCTGCTGCTGGCCGTCGCCACGGTGCTGGTCGACGACTTCGAGCGGGCGGCGCGGCGGGCGGTCTACGGGGACAACGTGCGGGTCGCCGTGCAGACCGAGGTACAGGAGGTCGTGCTCACCGGGGCCGGCCGCGACTCCCTCGATCTGTATCTGGACGGGCGCCTGCGGGTCAGCGCCCGCGACGAGTACCGCTACCACGAGGCGCTGGTGCACCCGGCGATGAACGGGCGGCACGAGCGGGTGCTGATCCTGGGCGGCGGCGACGGGCTCGCCGCCCGCGAGGTGCTGCGCTACCGGGACGTCCGGGAGCTGACGGTCGTCGAGCTGGACCCGGCCGTCACCCGGTTGGCCCGTACGGACCCCGCTCTCCGGGAGCTGAACGCGCACGCGTACCGGGACCCGCGGCTCGCCGCGGTCGGCGGGGACGCGTTCACCTGGCTCCGGGCCGGTGCCGACCGCTACGACGTGGTGATCTCCGACCTGCCGGACCCGGGCATCACGGCGAGCACCAAGCTCTACTCCGCGGAGTTCTACGGACTGATCGCGGAGTCCCTCGCGCCGGGCGGGCGGCTGGTGGTGCACGCGGGGCCGCTGAGTGTCCGGCCGGGGACGTTCTGGACGGTGGAGGCCTCGGTCCGGGCGGGCGGCCTCACGCCCAGGCCGTACCGCGTCACCGGCAGGCTCTCCGGTTTCGCGGCGAGCCCGGACCGGGTCAACGGCGACGGGCGGGACCCGCACGACTGGGGCTTCGTCCTGGCCTCCGCGGGCGGGCCGCCACCGCTGGGGCTGGCCGCCGGGGCCCCCGGACTCCGGTCGCTGGGGGAGCGGGAGGTGCGCACGGCGGGGCGGTCCGCGGAGAGCGTACGGGTGACGGGGCAGCCGCCGTCGACGCTGGTCCACCCGCGTTACTGGGAGGGGAAGTGATCCTTGGGGCGGGTGGGGTGTCCGGGGTGTGGTGCTCGGGGGCCGGCGGGGGCTCGGCGGGGCCGGTGGAGGGAGTGCGGGGTGCGGAAGCGCTGACGTACCGGCCGGGGCTGAGTAGGCTCGGTTTCCATGGAGCATGAGGTGTTCGTTCCGGTTCCGGCCCCGTCCCTTCGGCGGACGCTGGGCGATCCTGCCCGCGTCGCCCGCTGTGTACCGGGTCTCCAGCAGGACGCCGACACGTCGGCCGGGCCCTTGGCCGGCCGGCTGAAGATCCGGGCCGACGGGCACACGATCACGTACCGGGGCGCGCTGCGGCTGTCCGGCCCGGACGGGGACCGCTTCTCGGTGACCGGTGAGGGCGCGGAGGCCCGGGGTACCGGTGCGGTGAAGCTGGAGCTGACCATCGGCCTCACGGAGACCGACGGCGGTACGACGCTGACGTTCACGGGGACGGCGAGCGGTGACGGCCGGCTCAAGGAGCTGGACGCGGCGGCCGCGCTCTCGGCGGCCCACCGGCTGCTGGACCGCTTCACGCAGCAGCTGGTGACGGAGACGCTGGCCTCCCACGAGGGGGAACCGGGCTCGCCCGTGGCGGGCTCGGCCGGGGACGCGCCGGCCGATGAGGGGGGTGCGTCGGCCCCCGAGGTCCAGGCCGAGGTTGCGGCCGAGGCCGACGACGAGGCTCTGCTCGGCGATGACGATGACGATGACGCCGATGTCGAGGGCGGGGCACCGGCCGGCAACGGGTCCGTGTTCGACGCGCCCGTGCCGCCCCCCTCGCTCGACCCCGTCGTCGAGGTGGAGTTCACCGTGCCGGACGAGCCCCCGGCCGAGGCCGCGCATGCCCGGCGGACCATGATCGGGCGCAGTGCCGAGGAGGTCGACCACGCGCCGCCGCGCGGCCGGTACGCCCCCGTGCCCTCGCCCGACGCGAGCGGTGCGGGCACCGTCCTGCGCTGGGCCGCCCCCGCCGCCGCCCTCGCGATCGCCTCCGCCGTCGTGCTGGGCCGGGCGCTGCGGCGCCGGAGGTAGCGGCGCCAGTAGTGTCGGGGGTGTGAGCAGAGCTGCGAAGAACGTCCGGCTGACCGTCGGCGACGCCGAGTTGACCGTTGACCCCGCCCATGGCTGCCGGATCAGCAGCCTGCGGATCGGTGGCACCGAACTGCTGCGCCAGGGGGAGCGGTACGGCTGCTTCCCGATGGTGCCGTGGTGCGGACGTACCGAGAACGGGGTGTTCCGCAACGGTGACGCGGTCCACCGGTTGCCGCTGAACTCCCCGCCGCACGCCATCCACGGCACCGGCCGCGACACGGCCTGGCGCACCGCCCGGGAGGATGCGACGGAGGCGGCCTTCTACTACGACCTCGCCGAGCCCTGGCCGTACGAGGGCCGGGTGACGCAGACCTTCGAGCTGGCCGAGGACTCGCTCACGCTGCGGCTGTCCGTCGAGACGTACGGGAACTCCTTCCCCGCGCAGGCCGGCTGGCATCCCTGGTTCCGGCGGAACACCGGGGGCCGGGACGCGCAGCTCACCTTCGACGCCGCCTGGCAGGAGGAGCGCGGCGCGGACCATCTGCCGACCGGCCGGCGGATCGACCCGCTGCCCGGCCCGTGGGACGACTGCTTCGGGATGCCCGACGGCGTCGATGTGAAGCTCACCTGGCCGGAGCAACTGGAACTGACGGTGAAGAGCCGGGACGAGTGGGTCGTGATCTACGACGAGCAGGAGGAGGCGGTGTGCGTGGAGCCGCAGTCCGGGCCGCCGAACGGGCTGAACACCACGCCCCGGCTGGTCACTCCGATCGACCCGCTGGAGATCGCGACCACCTGGAGCTGGGTGCGGCTCTGAGCGGGGGCGGCAGCGCTTACCCTCGTTGACATGACTGACGTACGCGCTGACCTGCTCCAGCAGATCAAGGACAAGGCCGTGGTGCACGGCAAGGTGACCCTCTCCTCGGGTCTGGAAGCCGACTGGTACATCGACCTGCGCCGGATCACGCTGGACGGCAAGGCCGCGCCGATGGTCGGCCAGGTCATGCTCGACGCCACCGCCGCACTGGACTACGACTGCGTCGGCGGTCTGACGCTGGGCGCCGACCCGGTCGCCACGTCGATGCTGCACGCCTCCGCGGCACGCGGGGGGAGCCTGGACGCGTTCGTCGTCCGCAAGGCGCAGAAGGCGCACGGTATGCAGCGCCGTATCGAGGGCACGGACGTCAAGGGCCGTCGCTGCCTGGTGGTCGAGGACACCTCGACCACCGGCGGTTCGCCGCTGACCGCCGTCGAGGCGGTGCGCGAGGCGGGTGGCGAGGTGGTCGCCGTCGCCGTGATCGTGGAGCGGGGTGCCGCCGCGGCCATCGCCGAGGCCGGGCTGCCGTATGTCCAGGTCTACTCGGTGGCTGACCTCGGCCTCAGCTGATACATGGCTTGACCTGCGGTTTCTCTCCGGGGTGGGAGGTTTCACGTGAAACCTCCCACCCCGGACGCGTATCCGTGGGGGTCCTCCGGGTGGAGCCGGGGCGGGAGTCTGGGAAGATGGGGGCGACGATGACGTCGCCCCAGGTCAGGGACCAGCACTGCACACCCGCACATCCCAAGGAGCGGTCAGATGCCCATCGCAACCCCCGAGGTCTACGCCGAGATGCTCGACCGGGCGAAGGCAGGAAAGTTCGCCTACCCGGCCATCAATGTGACCTCGACCCAGACCCTGCACGCTGCGCTGCGCGGCTTCGCGGAGGCCGAGAGCGACGGCATCGTCCAGATCTCCACCGGTGGGGCGGAGTTCCTGGGCGGCCAGTACAACAAGGACATGGTGACGGGCGCCGTAGCCCTGGCCGAGTTCGCGCACATTGTCGCCGCCAAGTACGACATCACGGTCGCGCTGCACACCGACCACTGCCCCAAGGACAAGCTGGACACCTATGTGCGTCCGCTGATCGACATCTCCGCGGAGCGTGTCGCCAAGGGCCTCAACCCGCTGTTCCAGTCGCACATGTGGGACGGTTCGGCCGAGACCCTCGCCGACAACCTGGCCATCGGTCAGGAACTGCTCGCCAAGGCCGCCGCCGCCAAGATCATCCTTGAGGTCGAGATCACCCCGACCGGTGGCGAGGAGGACGGCGTCACGCACGAGATCAACGACGAGCTGTACACGACCGTCGACGACGCGCTGCGTACCGCCGAGGCGCTCGGACTGGGCGAGAGGGGCCGCTACCTGCTGGCCGCCTCCTTCGGCAACGTCCACGGCGTCTACAAGCCGGGCAACGTCGTGCTCCGCCCCGAGCTCCTGAAGGACCTCCAGGAGGGCGTCGGCGCCAAGTACGGCAAGTCCTCCCCGTTCGACTTCGTCTTCCACGGCGGCTCCGGCTCCACGGCCGAGGAGATCGCCACCGCGCTGGAGAACGGCGTCGTGAAGATGAACCTCGACACCGACACCCAGTACGCCTTCACCCGGCCGATCGTGGACCACATGTTCCGCAACTACGACGGCGTCCTGAAGGTCGACGGCGAGGTCGGCAACAAGAAGTTCTACGACCCGCGCAGCTGGGGCAAGTCCGCCGAGGCGGGCATGGCCAAGCGTGTCACCGAGGCGTGCGCGAACCTGCGCTCCACCGGTACGAAGCTGAAGTAGTCCGTACGGACATCCGTCGTGGGCCCGGTACCCCTTGGGGTGCCGGGCCCATGGCATGTCCGGGCGGCATCCATGACGCACTGAAGTGAGGGATCCGTTGTGAGTACGCCGATTTCGTCCTACGACTTCGACACCGTCGTCGACCGCCGCGGTACCTGGTGCATCCAGTGGGACGGGGTCGCCGACCGGTTCGGAGTGGACGGTCTGCTGCCGTTCACCATCTCCGACATGGACTTCGAGACGGCGCCCGAGGTACTGAGCGCGCTGCGGGCCCGTCTCGATCACGGGGTGTTCGGCTACACCACCTGGCAGCAGGACGACTTCCGGTCGGCGATAGCCCACTGGTACGCGACCCGCTACGGCACCACGATCGACACGGACCGGCTCGTCTACGCGCCCTCGGTGCTCAGCCAGCTCTCGCAGCTGTTGCAGATGTGGACGCGCGAGGGCGACGGGGTCGTCGTCCACACCCCCACGTACGACGGTTTCCGCAAGGCGGTCACCGGGCTCGGGCGGGAGCTGCGGGGCGTTCCGGTGGGCGACGCGGAGGCGCTGGAGCGGGAGCTGGCGCGGGCGGACGCGAAGGTGCTCGTGCTGTGTTCGCCGCACAATCCGACCGGGCGGGTGTGGACGGAGGCCGAGCTGGAGGCCATGGCGGAGTCGGCCCGGCGGCACGGGGTGGCGGTGATCAGTGACGAGATCCACGCGGACTTCGTCCACGAGGGGTACCGGCACGTGCCGTGGACGCGGGTGGGTGGCGACGGGCGCTGGGCGGTGATCAGCTCCGCGTCGAAGTCGTTCAACTTTCCGGCGCTGACGGGTTCGTACGGGATCGTCGGCGATCCGGCCGACCGGGCGGAGTTCCTGCGGCGCATGGAGACGGCGGAGGGGCTGGCCTCGCCGGCCGTGCTCTCGCTGACCGCGCACATCGCGGCGTACCGGGACGGCGGGGCGTGGCTGGACGCGGTGCGGGCGTATGTGGCGGGGAACCTGGAGCTGGTCGCGGAACGGCTGAACACGGCCTTCCCCGAGCTGGGCTGGGAGCCGCCGCAGGCGGGCTACCTGGCGTGGATCGACCTGCGGCCGCTGGGCGTGGACGACGAGGCGTTGCAGCGGGTGCTGATCGAGCGGGAGAAGGTCGCGATCATGCCGGGGGCGGTGTACGGGGCGGAGGGGTTTCTGCGGCTGAATGTGGGGTGTCCTCGGAGCAAGGTGGGGGCGGGGGTGGAGGCGTTGATTCGGGGGGTGGGGGCGGTGCGGTAGGGGGCGCCTGCGGCGGGCGTGTTCCCCTACCCGCCCCTTCCCGAAACCGGGGCGCTACCCCGGACCCTGGGGAGGATGCCCTCAATCGCCGGGCGGGCTGGGGTTTGGTGGCGTTGCCCCGGGCCGTGGGGAGGATGCCCTCAATCGCCGGGCGGGCTGGGGTTTGGTGGCGTTGCCCCGGACCCGGGAAGGGTGCCCTCAATCGCCGGGCGGGCTGGGGTTTGGTGGCGTTGCCCCGGACCCGGGAAGGGTGCCCTCAATCGCCGGGCAGGCTGGATGTGGCCGCCTGGTCGGGTGGGTATGGCCGGCGGGTGGGGTGGGGTTTGGTGGCGTTGCCCCGGGTCCTGGGAAGGGTGCCCTCAATCGCCGGGCGGGCTGGGTTTGGCCGGGGCGGGCTGGGTATGGCCGGCGGGTGGGGTGGGGTTGGTGGCTCGGCCCGGGTCCCGGGGGAGGGTGCCCTCAATCGCCGGGCGGGCTGGATGTGGCCGCCTGGTCGGGTGGGGTGGGTTGGGGCATCGGGGCTGGGTTCCGATGGACGGTGTGGTGTGTAGCGGGGATGCTGCTCTTATGCCTGATGCCGAGCCGGGGAGCATTCGCGTTGCGTCGCCTGTCGGGCGTTGGGTCGTGCTGACCACGGTGCTCGGCTCCAGCATGGCGATGCTGGACTCCACGGTCATCAACGTCGCCCTGCCCCGCATCGGCGAGGACCTCGGTACCGATCTGGCTGCGTTGCAGTGGACCGTCAACGCGTACATGCTCACCCTCGCCGGGCTGATCCTGCTCGGTGGGGCGCTCGGGGACCGGTACGGGCGGCGGCGGGTCTTCGTCGTCGGGGTCGTGTGGTTCGCGCTCGCCTCGCTGCTGTGCGGGGTGGCGCCGAACGCCGCGGTGCTGATCGCCGCACGGGCCCTCCAGGGCGTCGGCGGGGCGCTGCTCACCCCCGGATCGCTGGCCCTCATCCAGGCGAGCTTCCACCCGGACGACCGGGCCCGCGCCGTCGGCCTGTGGTCGGGGCTCGGCGGGGTCGGTGCCGCTGTCGGGCCCTTCGTCGGCGGCTGGCTCGTCGACGGGCCCGGCTGGCGATGGGTGTTCCTGCTCAATCTGCCGCTCGCCGCGATCTGTGTGCCCGTCGCGCTGCGTCACGTACCGGAGTCCCGGGACCCGGCGGCGCACGGCCGGTTCGATGTCCTGGGGGCCGTGCTCGGGGCGCTCGCGCTCGCCGGGGTGACCTATGCGCTGATCGAGGCGCCGGGGCGCGGTGCGTCGCCGCTCGTCATCGGCTCGGCCGTGGCCGGGGTGCTGCTCGGCGTGGCGTTCGTGCAGGTGGAGCGGCGGCGGCCGGATCCGATGCTGCCGCCGTCGATCTTCAGGTCCCGGCTGTTCACCTCGGTCAACATCGTGACGCTCTGTGTGTACGCGGCTCTGGGTGGTTTCTTCTTCCTCTCCGCGATCCAGCTCCAGGTGGTCGCCGGGTACTCGGCGCTGGGCGCGGGCACCGCGCTGCTGCCCACCACCGTCCTGATGCTGCTGTTCTCCGCCTCGGCGGGGGACCTGGGGCGGCGCATCGGCCCCCGTATCCCGCTCACCGTCGGCCCGCTGCTGGCCGCCACCGGGATGCTGCTGATGCTGCGGGTGGGACCCGGGGCCTCGGTGACCTCGTACCTGAGCGACGTGCTGCCCGCCGTGCTGGTGCTCGGCCTGGGCCTGGTCACGCTCGTCGCGCCGCTCACCGCGACCGTCCTGGCCGCCGTGGACGCCGGGCGGGCGGGGCTGGCCAGCGGCATCAACAACGCGGCGGCCCGTGCCGCCGGGCTGATCGCGGTCGCCGCGCTGCCGCTGCTCGCGGGCATGGGACCGGAGGCGTACCGGGACGCGGGCGAGTTCGCCGCGACCTTCCGCCGGGCCATGCCGATGTGCGCCGGGCTGCTGGTGGCCGGCTCGGTGATCGCCTGCTGGACGGTGCGTACCCCGCCCGCGGCGGGCCGCGACACCCGGCCCGAGTGCGCCGTGCACTGCGGGGTCGCGGCGCCGCCCCTGGAGCCGGAGCACGAGCCGCACACACGTGCCGGAACGTGAACCGGGGTGCGGCCCCACCGGCTCCCCGTGCCAGGCACACTTGATCCCATGTCCATCCACGAGAACCTTCTCGGGGGCCCTGCCCCGACCCATCTGCCCGACGACCCCGAACCCCGCGAGCTGCTCGCGGGCGGTACGCCGCCCGCCGAGGTCGCGGCGAAGTACCCCACCTCGTCGCTGGCCTGGGCTCAGCTCGCCGACGAGGCGTTCGAGGGCGGCCGGGTCGTCGAGTCGTACGCGTACGCCCGTACCGGCTACCACCGCGGCCTCGACTCCCTGCGCCGCGCGGGCTGGAAGGGCCACGGCCCCGTCCCGTTCGAGCACGAGCCGAACCGCGGCTTCCTGCGCGCGCTGCACGCCCTCGCCCGCGCCGCCCAGGCGATCGGCGAGCAGGACGAGTACGAGCGCTGCTCGACGTTCCTGCGGGACTCCTCGCCGACCGCCGCCGACATCCTGGGCTGAGCCGCCCCCCGCTCGTACGCAGCACAGATCACCGGGCCCCGCGGGCCGCACCACCGCCCGCGGGGCCCGGTGCCGTCCCGGTGTTCCGCCCCCGCGGTGCGCCGGGAGGGCGGCCGGTTCCGGCGTACGCCCGACGTACGCCCGGCGCGCGCCAGGATTAGGATGCGAACAGGGGACCGGAGCTCCACCACCTCACGGAAGGGGCGGACCGCTACCCGGAAGCTCGTGTCGAGGAGACAGAAATGTCGACCAACCACCCCGACCCCGAAGCCACCGGTGCGCAGGCCCCGCACCTGGACTTCGCGGGAACGACTCCGTACGAGGACTATGTCCAGGCGGATGTCCTGACCCATCTCCAGCAGCTTCGCTCCGACGACCCCGGGGAAATGGTCTTCCTGGTCACCACCCAGGTCATGGAGCTGTGGTTCACCGTCATCGTCCATGAGTGGGAGACCGCGGCGCACGCCCTGCGCGAGGACCGCATACCGGTCGCCCGGGACGCACTGAAGCGCTCCCTGCGGGAACTGGAGGCGCTCAACGCCTCCTGGACGCCGCTCGCCGCACTCACCCCCGGCCAGTTCAACTCCTACCGCAGCGCGCTCGGCGAGGGCTCCGGCTTCCAGTCGGCGATGTACCGGCGGATGGAGTTCCTGCTCGGCGACAAGTCCGCGTCCATGCTCGTGCCGCACCGGGGCGCGCCCCGTGTCCACGCCGAGCTGGAGAAGGCGCTGGGCGAGCCCAGCCTGTACGACGAGGTTCTCGCCCTGCTCGCCCGGCGCGGCCACGCCGTGCCGCAGGACGTGCTCGGCCGGGACCTGACCCTGAAGTACGAGCCGTCCCCCGAGATCGAGGCCGTCTGGGCGGAGATCTACGGCGATCCGGAGCGGTACGACGACCTCGTCCGGCTCGGTGAGCTGATGACCGACGTCGGCGAACTGGTCTGGCGCTGGCGCAACGACCATCTCGTCGCCACCCGGCGGGCGATGGGCTCCAAGACCGGCACCGGCGGTTCCGCCGGAGTGGCCTGGCTGGAGAAGCGGGCCACGAAGAACGTGTTCCCCGAGCTGTGGACGGCGCGCAGCCATGTCTGACACCACCACGGCCACGACGGGACTCGCCGCGCGGGCCGCCGTGCTCGACGCAGCCGATGAACTCGCCTCCCGGCGCGCCCTGTTCACCCTCGACGACACCGTCTACCTGGACGGCAACTCACTGGGTGCGCTGCCGGCCCACGTACCCGCCCGCGTCCAGGACGTCCTCACCCGCCAGTGGGGCGAGCTGCGCATCCGGTCCTGGGACGAGAGCGGCTGGTGGACCGCGCCCGAACGGATCGGCGACCGGATCGCGCCGCTCGTCGGGGCCGCCGCCGGGCAGATCGTCGTCGGCGACTCGACCAGCGTGAACGTCTTCAAGGCGGTCGTCGCCGCGAGCCGGCTGGCGGCGGACGGACGCGACGAGATCCTTGTTGACGCGACGACGTTTCCCACGGACGGGTACATCGCCGAGTCCGCCGCCCGAATGACCGGCCACCGGATCGTCCCGGTCGCACCCGCCGAGGTGACGGAAGCGATGGGCCCCCGTACGGCCCTCGTCCTGCTCAACCACGTCGACTACCGCACCGGCAGGCTCCACGACCTCCCCGGGCTGACCGCCGCCGTGCACGCGGCGGGCGGCCTCGCGGTCTGGGACCTGTGCCACAGCGCGGGCGCCCTGCCGGTCGGCCTGGACGCGCACGGGGTGGACCTGGCCATCGGCTGCACGTACAAGTACCTGAACGGCGGCCCCGGTTCGCCCGCCTACCTGTACGTCGCCGAGCGTCATCAGGCCGCCTTCGACTCGCCCCTGCCGGGGTGGACGTCGCATGCGGACCCGTTCGCCATGACGCCGGGGTACGCCCCGGCGGACGGTGCGGTACGGGGCCGGGTCGGCACCCCGGACATCCTGTCCATGCTGGCGCTGGAGGCCTCGCTGGACGTGTGGGACGGGGTCTCCGTCGAGTCCGTACGGGCCAAGTCCCTCGCGCTGACGGACTTCTTCCTGGAGTGCGTCGCCGCGTATGTGCCGGACGGCCGGGTCGGCTCGGTCACCCCCCTCGCGCACGCGGAGCGCGGCAGCCAGGTCGCGCTGCGCTGCGCGGAGGCCGAGCCGGTGATGCGGGCGCTGATCGAGCGGGGCGTCGTCGGTGACCTGCGGCGGCCGGACGTCCTGCGGTTCGGGTTCACTCCGCTGTACGTGGGGTTCGCGGACGCGGAACGGGCCGCGCGCGTCCTGGCCGAGGTGCTGGCCGAGGTGCCGAAGGGGAAGTGAGGGGAAGCGGGCGGACCGGGCGGACGGGGGCGGTCCGGACGGCCCGCCCCCGACTGGTACCGTCCCCGCAGGTCACGCCAGTTGGGCACATGGCCCCGGCATAGGCCCGGCCACGCCGTGAGGGTGCACACTGGCGTCGGGACCACGCACTGGCACAGGCACACGCACTGGCACAGGCATTGGCACAGGCATTGGCATTGGACGGTTGGAGCAGCATGTCGGATTCTGCCGCGCGTGAGCGTGACGCCGCCGAGACCGAGTCGGCGTTCGCGCATCCGGTGGTCGCCCCCGATCGGTCCGCCGCCTACGGCAGCCACCCCGACCAGGTGATCGACTTCTTCGCGCCGCGCGACGGCCGGACCGGGGTGCCGCTCGTCGTCCTGTTCCACGGCGGGGCCTGGCGGGCCCCGTACGACCGGGCCCATGTGTCGCCGCTCGCGGACTTCCTGGCCCGGCGCGGCTTCGCCGTCGCCAACGTGGAGTACCGGCGCGGCAGCGAGATCCCGCAGCAGGGCGGTGCGGGGCCGGTCGCGGGCCGCTGGCCCGAGACGTTCGACGATGTCGCCGCCGCGATGGACGCCCTGCCGGTGCTGGCCGCCCGGGAACTGCCGCAGGCCGATCTGCGGCGGACCGTGGTGACCGGACACTCGGCGGGCGGCACCCTGGCGCTGTGGGCGGCGGCCCGGCACGAGCTTCCCGAAGGGTCGCCGTGGCGGCTGCCCTCGCCGCCGCCGCTGCGCGGGGTCGTCGCCCTGGCGCCGATCGCCGACTTCACGGCCGCCGTCGAGCTGGGGATCTGCTCCGGGGCCGTGGGGCAACTCCTGGGTGGGAAGGACGGGTTCGAGGGCCGTCGGGCGTTCAGCGATCCGGCCGCGCTGCTGCCGACCGGCATCGCGACGGCCGTGGTGCAGGGCACCGACGACCTGACCGTGCCGCAGGCGGTGTCGGAGGCGTTCGTCGACGCGGCGGCGAAGGCGGGCGAGATGGTGGGGCTGACCCTGCTGGAGGGCGTCGGCCACTTCCCGCTGATCGACCCCTCGGCGGACGCGTGCGCGGTGGTGGCGGAGGAGCTGGCCCAGCTGGCGTGGTGAGGGCGGGCGTGCGCGGGGGCGGTGTCGTGCTGCTGTGCGGTGGGGCGTGTGCGGGGCTCGCGGGGCGGTGTGCGGGGCTCGCGGCGGTGTGCGGGTGCGCCGTGCGGGGATGTGCGCCGGGCGCGCGGCTGCGCCTCGTAGTACTTGAGGGGGACGCTCCGGAATCCGTATCACTGCGGACGACCGGCGCCGCGCCGCCGCCTACCGTGGAGGCGTGACCCAGACCCAGACCCAGACGAAGACCAGAAGCCCGGAGCTGCGGGCCGTCAAGGGCGCGATAGCCGGCCTGCGACAGGACCTCTTCCACGACATCTTCGCCTACCGCCCGCTGGCCCCGCTGAGCGGCGAGGGGCGGTTCTTCCGGCTGGTGCCCTCACGGTTGCGGAAGCACGCCGTCTGGACCCCGCACGCCCTGGTACTGCTGGCCGCGTTCTTCACCGTGATGCTCGCGATCGGCACATGGCACCGGCAGTTCTTCCTCGGTGCGCTGCCCGCGGTTCCGGTCGCGCTGACCCTGGTCAGGCCGGTCGCCGCGTTCTGGGTGTCGATGGCCGTCTCCTTCATCACCGCTGTGACCAGCAATGACTGGCTGTGGGGGCCCAGCAGCTTCTTCGCGCACCTGGTGGTCCTGGTGGTCGTGGCGGCCAGGACACGGCCGCGTACCGCCACCTGGATGTGGACGGCCAGCCTGCTGCTCGCCCTGCTGATGGAGAACAGCGGGCCCATGCGGTACTCCTCCAGCATCGGGCCGATGCTCGTGCTCTCCGCCATGGCGCTGCTCGTGGTGGGCATCGTCCACGTCCGGCGCGACGCCCAGCGTGAGGTGACCGTGCAGCGCACCGTCACCGCCGTCGAGCGCGACCGGCGCACGCTGCTGGAGGAGCGCACCACCATCGCCCGTGAGCTGCACGACGTCGTCGCGCACCACATGTCGGTCGTCGCGATCCAGGCGGAGGCCGCCCCCTACCGGGTGGAGAACCCGCCGCCCGAGCTGGAGCAGGCGTTCGTCACCATCCGGGAGAACGCGGTGGCCGCCCTCACCGAGCTGCGCCGGGTCCTCGGGGTGGTCCGCGCGGACGACTACGAGGCGCCGGACGCCCCGCAGCCCACCCTCGACGGGCTCGACGGGCTCCTCGCCAATGTGCGGGAGGCGGGTCTGGAGTCGGAGAAGACGATCACCGGTGCGGTGCGCGAGCTTCCGCAGGGCGTCGAGCTGTCGGCGTACCGGATCATCCAGGAAGCCCTCAGCAACACGCTGCGGCACGCGCCGGGCGCCACCGCACAGGTCGAGCTCGGCTATGTGCTCGGCGGACTGGGGCTGCGCGTCGTCAACGGGCCGCCCACCGGCCTGGTGAAGCCCTCGCCGGGGGCCGGGCACGGGATCACCGGAATGCGGGAGCGGGTCGCCATGCTGAACGGGGAGATGACGGCGGGGGCGACCGAGGACGGCGGATACGAGATCGCCGCCTTCATCCCCGTACAGACCACGTACGACACGCATGACACGCATGACACGCATGACAGATACGACACCGAGCGGGACGGCAAGGCATGAAAGACATCCGGGTCCTGATCGTCGACGACCAGATGATGGTGCGCGAGGGCTTCTCCGTGCTGCTCAACGCGATGCCGGGGATCGCGGTCGCCGGTGAGGCGGTCGACGGGCGGCAGGCCGTCTCGCAGGTCGCGGCCCTGCGCCCCGACGTGGTGCTGATGGACATCCGGATGCCGGTGATGAACGGCATCGAGGCGACCCGCGAGATCGTGGCGCAGGACGCGGACGCGAAGGTGCTGGTACTGACGACGTTCGACCTCGACGAGTACGTGTACCAGGCGCTGCGGGCCGGGGCCTCCGGCTTCCTGCTCAAGGACGCCTCGGCGCGGCAACTCGCCGATGGTGTACGGGTGGTGGCGTCCGGCGAGGCATTGCTCGCGCCGACCGTGACCCGGCGGCTGATCACCGAGTTCGCCAAGGTCGCCGAGACGCCCCGGCCGCCCGCCCTCGCCCGGATCGGTGATCTCACGGAACGGGAGACGGAGGTGCTCGTGCTCATCGCGCAGGGCCTGTCGAACGCGGAGATCGCCTCCCATCTGGTGGTCGCCGAATCCACCATCAAGACGCATGTCAGCCGCATCCTGGTGAAGCTCGGGCTGCGCGACCGGACCCAGGCGGCGGTGTTCGCGTACGAGGCCCGGCTGGTCACGCCCGGCTGAGGGCCGGACGGGCGGGGCGCCGGGCAGGGGCCCGTGGCGCCGGGCTCCGCGTGATGCCGGGCTCCGCGTGGCGCCGGGCCGCGCGTGATGCCGGCCTCGCGTGATGCCGGCCCCCGTGTGGCGCCGGGCCCCCGTGTGGCGCCGGCCTCCCGGGACGGCGTGAAGCCTCTGCGTACGGCGCCGGCCGGCCCCGTACGCACCGGAGCCCTTGCGGAAGCGCCCGGCGCCGGTAGCGTCGGGTCATGCACGTGTCCTTCGACCCCTGGTCCCCGGCGTTCGTCGCCGATCCGTACCCCGCCTACGCCGCTCTGCGTGCCACCGGCCGGGCGCACTACTTCGAGCCGACCCGGCAGTGGCTGATCCCGCACTACTCCGATGTGTCGGGCCTGCTGCGTGACCGGCGCCTGGGCCGCACGTATCTGCACCGCTTCACCCACGAGGAGTTCGGCCGCCCGGCGCCGCCCGACGCGCACGAGCCGTTCCACACCCTCAACGGGCAGGGGATCCTCGATCTGGAGGCCCCCGACCACACCCGGATCCGGCGGCTCGTCTCCAAGGCGTTCACCCCGCGCACGGTCGAGGGGCTGGCGCCGACCGTGCGGCGGCTGGCGGCCGAACTGGTGGACGCGCTCGTCGCCGAGGGCGGCGGCGATCTGCTGGCCGCGGTCGCCGAACCCCTGCCGGTCGCCGTCATCGCCGAAATGCTCGGGGTCCCGGAGTCCGACCGGGCGCTGCTGCGGCCCTGGTCGGCGGCCATCTGCGGGATGTACGAGCTGAACCCGTCCGAGGAGACCGCACGGGCCGCCGTCCGCGCCTCGGTCGACTTCTCCGCGTATCTGCGCGAACTGATCGCCGAGCGCCGCGGGAAGCCGGGGGACGACCTGATCTCCGCGCTCATCGCCGCCCACGACGAGGGGGAGCGGCTGAGCGAGCAGGAGATGATCTCCACCTGTGTGCTGCTGCTGAACGCGGGGCACGAGGCGACGGTCAACACCACCGTCAACGGGTGGCGCACGCTCTTCGCGCACCCGGACCGGCTGGCGGCGCTGCGCGCGGACCACGGGCTGCTGCCGACGGCCGTGGAGGAGCTGATGCGGTACGACACCCCGTTGCAGATGTTCGAGCGCTGGGTGCTGGACGACATCGAGATCGGCGGCACGGTCATTCCGCGCGGGTCGGAGGTGGCGCTGCTGTTCGGCTCGGCCAACCGGGACCCGGAACGGTTCGCGGAGCCGGATGTGCTCGATCTGTCCCGGCAGGACAACCCGCACGTCACGTTCGGGGCGGGTATCCACTACTGTCTGGGCGCGCCGCTGGCCCGTATCGAACTCGCCGCCTCGTTCGGTGAGTTGCTGCGCAAGGCACCGACGATGCGGGTGACGGCGGAGCCCGAGTGGCATCCCGGGTATGTGATCCGGGGGCTGAAGGAGCTGCGCGTGGAGCTGTGAGCCGACGCGGCGGGGGCGGGAGCGGGGGCGGAGTGCGGCCGGCTCAGCAGGGGTCGCACATCCGGGGTTCCGGGCCGGCCAGGACGTCGAAGCCGTAGCCGAGGACCGCCAGGGCCGTGACGGCTGCCATCAGGCCCAGTGCGGGGCGCCACCGGCCCCGGACGAGGGCGAAGACGCCCAGCGCGGCGGCGGTTCCGCCGAGCGTCATGATGGGGAGGCCGAGCCAGACCACGGTCCAGTTGGAGGCGGATTCGAAGCCGCCGAACAGCCCGTCCCGGCCGTACGGGGTCCAGGCCGCGAGACCCGCGACGGCGCCGACGGCGGCGACCAGGCATCCGGCGATTCCGGTGACGGCTTCTCGTCGAGTGTCCATGTGCGGGGGGACGCGGCGGGGCGGAGTCCGGTTCCGGCCGCGTCGGACGCACCCGGAGCGCGAACGCGCGGCGGTCCCGGACGCACCCGGAGTGCGAACTTCCGGCGGTTCGGGTCGTCCCGGTCGGCCCGGAGTGCGGTCGCCCCGGAGCGCGGCGCGTTTCAGGTCAGCAGCGTGCGGTACCAGTCGGCCGAGGCGGCCAGCCGGTCGAGGGGGCCGGGGCCCGGTTCCACTCCGGTGCGCTGCCAGACCGCGTCGGACCGGTACCAGTGGTCCTGCGCGAGGAGATGGAACTGCCTCTCGCTCACGATCCCCGGACGGTCGGCGTGCTCCTGGAGGCAACGGTCCCAGGACCAGTCCTCGTCGGCGGGAGGGGGCACGATCCCGTGCTCGGCGAGGGCCGCGACCAGGTCGCCGATCCGTACCGGCCGGGGATGCGCCGCGTGGAACACCGCGGGCCCCGGCGGTGCGGGTGCCAGGGCGACGGCGGTGATCAGCCGCCCCAGGTCCGACGCGTCCACGACCGACAGCGAGGCGGCTCCGCCCGCCCACCGGCCGGGCACGCGCTTCAGCAGCTCGGCCAGCGCGGTGACGACCCAGAGGTCGCCCGTTCCCAGGACCAGCCCGGCGCGGAGCACCACCGCTCCGGCCCGCAGCGCGTGCTGTTCACCCGCGAGCCGCGTCGCGCTGGCGGCCGACACCGGGGCGGGGGTGAGGTCGGCGATGTCCTGGCCGGTGTGCGGGCCCCGGCCGTAGACCGCCGTGGTGGACAGATGCACGACGCGCGGTGTCCCGGCGCGTACCGCCTCCGCCATGAGGGCCGCGGTGCCCGCCTCGTTCACGGCGCGGCAGCTCTCCTCGGTCCCGGAGACCTTGGACGCCAGGTGGACCAGTACGTCGGCGTCCTCGCAGATCCCGTGCAGCGAGCCGGAGTCGGTGAGTTCGGCCCGTACCCACTCCACGCCCGGTGCGTCGGCGTGGACCGGGCGCCGGCCGGCGAAGCGGACCGTCACCCCGTCACGGGCGAGCAGCTCCTTGGCGACATGCGCGCCGATGAACCCGGTGCCACCGGTGACGACGATCCGGGCGCCGGTCACCCCGTCTCCATCACGGGCACGCCGTTCAGGTCGAGTGCGGCGAGCATCTCCGGTGTGGCGATGCCGGGCAGCAGGAAGCGCCACAGGTTCGTGATGCGCAGGGTCAGGTCCGAGCGGCCCGTCGTTATCTCCGACATCAGCTGCGTCCCGGTGTACGCGCCGACGAGCGTCTGCGAAAAGCTCTTCTCGTCGACGTCGTCCCGGAGTTCACCCGCTGCCCTGGCCACCACCAGCTCCTTGTGGAAGAGCGCCGCCCACCAGGAGTAGATCGAGTCGTCGTGCCGGGCCGGTCCCGCGGGGTCCACGGCGAGCCGCACTCCGGCGCGCAGCAGAACGTTGTTCTGCATCTCCACGGCCAGCATGAGGGTGACGTTCACCAGTTGTTGCAACCCCCGTGGCTCTGCTGGCAGTTCCAGGTCGGCCGCCTGCTCCAGCATGACCGCGTGCGCCAGTTCCTCCTTCGATTTGAAGTGGAAGTACATGGCGCCCTGCGTCATGCCCGCGCGGGCGAGGATTTTGTTGGTACCCGCCCCGTAATATCCGCATTCGTCGAAACACTCGGCCGCGGCCCTGAGGAGGGCCCTCCGGGTCCGGACGGCACGTTCCTGTGGTGGTTTGGACTTCATCAGGATGACCCATGCTTTCTCGACAAACAAAGAGACCTCCCTCTATGTTAATGAAATGATGATCGCCGCTCAACTCGGCGGCGAGTGCTCTTACACGGAGGGGGGCGGTCCTCGTGCCCGCACACGACGCTGCCGGAAACTGCATCCTCGACCCAGTCATCGACCTAGTGCCGCAGCACTACGTGCACAAGTCGAACGCCGCTGAGGTCTACCTCAAGAACTGGACCAGGACAGGGCCCGACGCCTTCCGCGTCGGCGCCGACTGGCCCGCCACGCACGCCTTCTACCGTGTGGGGACGGCGTTCGATCCTCTGCTGCTCTGCGAGACGATCCGTCAGACCTTTCCGCTGCTGTGCCACGCCGCGTACGAGGTGCCGATCGGGCATCAGCTCATCTGGGAGAGCTTCGCCTTCCAGGTCGACAGCGCCGCGTACGGTGCGGACCTCGGCAGTGAGGTCGAACTCCACGTCGAGTGCTTCGACCTGTCGTACCGGGGCAGCCGTCCGGCCGCCCTTTCCATGCGCATGGTCATCACGCGGGGCGGCGTCGAAGTGGCGACCGCCCACACCAGATTCACCACGCACACCCCGGGGGTCTACCGGCGACTGCGCGGGGCCCACGCCGACGCGTCAGCGGCCATGGCCCGTTCGGTGCCCGCCCCCGTGCCGGCCGCCGCCGACGATGTCCGGCGGTCGCACGTGGACGATGTCGTGATCAGCCCCGGCACCCCGGGCGAGGACAGGCAGCTCAGAGTCCTCCCCCCGCACCCCGTCCATTTCGACCACCCCGTGGACCATGTGCCGGGCATGCTGCTGCTGGAGTCGGCGCACCAACTGACGTACGACCTGATGCGCGGAAGCGGCCGGCCGGTCGAGATAACCGCCCTGGACTGCACGTTCACCCAGTACGTCGAGCTGGACGCGCCCTGTGCGCTCCGCTCCGAGCCTCTCGGCCCCGATGACGCGGGCCGTGCCCGGCTCCGGGTCGAAGCCGTGCAGGCAGGCCGTGTCGCCTTCGCCGCCACGGTCACCACGACGGCGGCGACGGTGGCGGAGACCGGGGCCGACGGACCCGCCGGGAAAGGCAGAGAGGCATGACACAACAACCCGAGGACACTCCCCGAATACCCGCCGCCCCCGTCCCGACCGCACGCATCACGGGGGTCAACCTCCGGCATCTGCACGCCTTCCTCGCCGTTGCCGACACCCTGAGCTTCACCCATGCCGCCGCCAGGATGTCGAGCAACCAGCCCGCCCTGACCCGGTCCATCCGCCGTCTCGAAGAGCACATGGGCGTACGGCTCTTCCAGCGCACCACCCGCCAGGTCTCCCTGACCCCGGCGGGCGCGGCCCTGCGCGACGAACTCCAAGTGCTGCTGCCCCGCTTCGAGAAGGCCCTGTTCCCCGAGGGCGCCGCGCCCGTTCTGCGGCTCGGGTTCTCCTGGCTGCTCCCCGACGAGTGGGTCCACGAGGCCATCCGGCGCTTCGAGGAGGAGACCGGCGCCCGCGTCGAACTGCGGCGCCGCGACGACGCGTGCGCCGGGGTCGACCAGGCGGCCGTCGACGTGGCGATCCTGCGGGGCCGACCGCGGCGCAGCGGGGTGAAGGAGACGCTGCTCGGCACCGAGCGGTACGTCGCCGCCGTCCCGCGCCGGCATCCGCTGGCCGTACGGGAGCAGCTGGACTGGTTCGAACTGGCCGAGTACCCCCTCGTACTCAACGAGGTCACCGGCCCTGTCCAGCAGAAGGACTGGGGCATCGCCCGTCGCCCCGGCACCGTGCTGTGCTGCCTCAACTTCGATGAGTGCATCGAGTCGGTGGCCGCGGGCAAGGGCATCAGCGTGGTGCCCGACCTGGTACTGCGACGCAATGTCCACCCCTCCGTGGCCTTCGTGCCACTGCGGGGAGGGCCGAGCATCGCCATCTCGCTGATCCGGCCGGTCCAGGGCAGTCACCCCCTGTCGGATCGGTTCGTCCGCGTGGTCCAGCAGGTCCTGGCACCGGCCGCGCGGCGCGGCGGCACCCGCGAGTCCGCCCTCGCCGCCCCGTCGGCGGGGGACTGACGGCGGGCCCTGACGGCGGGTCCTGGCGGCGCGGTCGGTGTCCGGGCCCGGCGGCGGGCCCGACGGCCGGGGGCCGATGGTGCGCATGGGGTGTCCGTCCGGTACGACGGTCACCCCATGCGCCCACGGCAATCGGCGGCGGGGTCACACGGGTACCCGGCGCAGCGTGCGGGGCAGTCCCTCGCACTCCCAGACCGAGTCCAGGGCATGGGCGAAGCCCACGATCTCGTCATCGCTGTGGTGCGGTGCGGGCGTGACGCGCAGCCGCTCCGAACCCACCGGCACACTGGGCGCGTTGACGGGTTGGACATAGCAGCCGTACTGGTCCAGGAGCCGGCGGGCGACGTTGCGGCACCTGACGGCGTCGCCGACGAGCACCGGCACGATGTGCGCGGCCTCGGACGCCACGGGGATGCCGTCGGCGCGCAGCAGGCCCTGGAGGAGCGCCGCCTTCCGGTGCAGCGCGGCCCGCTCCCCGTCCGAACGCTTGAGATGGCGGACGGCGGCGAGCGCTCC
The DNA here is from genome assembly GCF_001905125.1 of Streptomyces sp. TSRI0281. GTDB lineage: Bacteria > Actinomycetota > Actinomycetes > Streptomycetales > Streptomycetaceae > Streptomyces. Next base: position 72,003 of record NZ_LWLE01000003.1, read on the forward strand.
TGCCGCGGCCGCCGGGGGCAGCGAGGCGGTGAAGAGGAACGCGGACGCGAAGCTCCGGACCGCGTCGATCACCGCACCGGACCCGGCGACGTAGCCGCCCGCCGTGCCGAACGCCATCTCCAGCGTTCCCCGGACGACGTCGAAGTGTCCGCCCAGCCCCCGTTCGGCGGCCAGGCCCGCACCGCGCGGCCCGTACACGCCCACCGCGTGCACCTCGTCGAGATAGGTGAACGCGCCGTGCCGTCCAGCGAGTTCGGCGATGCGCTCCAGTGGCGCGGGGTCGCTCCCCATGGCGTAGATGCTCTCCAGGGCGATGATCTTCGGCGCCGACGGATCCGTACCGGCCAGCAGCTCTTCCAGATGGTCGGTGTCGTTGTGCCGGAAGACATGCCTCTCGGCCCCGCTGTGCCGGATACCGGCGGTCATCGAGGCGTGGTTGAGGGCGTCCGAGAACACGACGCATCCGGGCGGTCGCCCCGCGAGCACCGTCAGCGCGGCGTCGTTCGCCGAGTATCCGGAAGGGAAGATGAGCGCGGACTCCATGCCGTGGAGATCCGCCAACTCCTCCTCCAGCGCTACATGGTGACGGTTTTCGCCCGCGATGTCCCGGGAACCTCCGCTTCCGGCGCCCGCCTCGTCGGCGGCCTTCTTCCTCGCGGCCAGGACGAGCGGGTGCTGCCCCATCCCGAGGCAGTCGTTGCCGCACCACACGCTGATCCGCCTGCCGTCGCCGGGGCCGTACTTCAGCGTGGTGGGGAGGGCGCCGGCCCTGCGCTCGATCTCCAGGAACGTGCGGTAGGCGCCCCGCTTCTGGAGTGTGTCGGTCGGGGGTAAGAAGAATTCATCGTGGTGAAACACTGGCCCTCCGATGAACACGGCTTTCCGGACGTGACGCCAGGAATGTATAGGCACCTGTCGGGCAAGGGAAATGCCGAATCCGTGGGGTCATGCGAAAGCTGCATAAATCGAGGTCGGAGCGGCTCCGGAACCACTCATTCCCCACGTGCATAGATGATGTACAGGTCCCATTTCTCATGCTGCGGGTATCGCCCTAAAGTCCTTCGGTATGAGTTCCCAGGAGAAACCGCAGCCGCGGTCGGCCGACATGGGCGACGTAGAAGAGCTCGTGCGCCTGCGCGGCTATCTGCTCAGCTCCGGGAGCGGCGCCCATGTGGCCCGTACACCGGAGGAGGACGACCTCTGGAAGCGCGCCTACCGGGCCTGGCTCGGCCGTGTCCTCGCCGGGGACGAGGAGACCGTGCATGTCTCGGTGGTCGGCGGTGCGCAGGCTCTGGTCGCCTGCGCCGTCGCCGTCGTGGACCAGCGTGCCCCGACCGTGCGATGTCCCAGCGGCCGGTCCGGCTGGGTGCAGACCGTGGTGGTCGATCCGGCGTCGCGGCATCGCGGGCTCGGGGCACATGTGATGGACCACGCCCTCGGTTGGCTCCGGGCGGCGGGCGCCGAAGCGGTCGTCCTGCAGACCACCGAGGCCGGCTCCCCGCTCTACCGCGGGCTCGGATTCCAGCCGTCAGGCGAAGAGCTGCTTTCCCTGAGCCTGGAGGCGTCCGACTCCTCAAGGTCATGATCGTCGAAAGCGGGTATGCCGGAATCGGGTATGCCGGGGAATCGCTTTCGCGCCCCTTCACCGGCCCCCGGGTGCCGAGGGAATTCATGTATGAGGGGCGAGGGGCGCACGCGCAAGGACGTGGACATTCCCTGATTCCCGCTACGAGATCGAACTGGATGTCTGACCTCGCCCCCGCCCCGCCCCCGCCCCGCCCCCGCCCCCGCCGCTGTCCCGGCTCCCGTCGCCGACCGACAGGGATGATCCGCGAACGGGGGCAGGGGCGAGGGGACGTGGAGTGTCCGGGCCGGGAGGGTCCGGGGCGACCCGGGAACCTCCGGGGCGACCCGGGAACTCCGGCTCGACCCGGGAACTCTGAGGCGGGCGGTGAGGCCCCGGTCGGGTGGTGAGATCCGGGTCAGGTCGCGATGTCGCGGCGTCGCAGCGCCGCCAGGCCCGCCGCCACCACGACCGCCGCGACCGCGGTCAGCAGCAGCACCGGGGTCCAGGCCATCTCCCCGCCCGGCAGCTTCGGCAGGTGGCTGAACGGTGAGAGGTTCATCGCGGTCTGCGGCAGGTCCACCGCCGGGCCGATCCAGCCGATCGCCAGGCTGAGCCCGGCGATGCCCCACGAGGCGGATGCCAGCTTCGGTGCGGCCCCGTGGAGCAGGACCGCGATGCTGCCGAGCAGCCAGACCGCGGGGAGCTGGATCAGGGTCGCGCCCAGGATCGCCGGAAGGTGATGGCCGTATCCGAGGGCCAGACCGAGGCCGCCGACGGCCATGATGAGCGCGGCGCCGCCGAAGGCGATGACCAGGTGCCCGGCGGCCCAGCCGATGCGGCCGACCCCGCCCGCGAGGACGGGTTCGGCGCGCTGGCCGGTCTCCTCGCCGTGCAGCCGGAGCACCGAGGCGACGATGTACAGCGCGGCCACCATCCCCAGCATCCCGACCATCGCCGCCAGGAACGCGTCGGTCAGCCCGGACTGACCGCCCATCCGCTCGAAGATCTCCTTCGTCTTCTCGTTGTCGCCGACCAGCTCCGCCGCTCCACCGGTCAGTCCGCCGAAGATCACGCCGACGGCGGCGAAGGAGAGCGTCCAGCCGATCAGCGAACCGCGCTGGAGCCGCAGCGCCAGCCCGGCCGCTGTGGAGAGCCGCCCCGTGGCTGGGCCCGGACGGGTCGCCAGGAAGCTCATGCCGACATCGCGCCGCCCGGCCAGGGTGTAGGCGAGCACGGCCTGGACCCCGATCGCGGCGGCCAGGATCAGCAGGACCCACCAGCGCTCGACGGCGTAGGCCCGGACACGCTCGGCCCAGCCGATGGGGGAGAGCCAGGTCAGTGCGGAGGAGCCGTCGGCCGTTGCGGAGTCGCCCGCCGCCTTCAGGACGTACGCGGCCCCGATCACCGCCGCCGTCAGCCCCTTCGCCAGCCGGGCGCTCTCGGTGAACTGGGCGACGATGCCCGCCGTACAGGCGAAGAGCACACCCGTACCGGCCACCGACAGGGCCAGCGCCACCGCTCCCGCGCCGCCCGCACCGGCGCCCGCCAGCGCGGCAACGATCACCAGGGCCAGCGCGGCGTTGGCGATCACGGCGGCCAGGAGGGCGGCGGTCAGCGGAGCGCGCCGGCCCACCATCGCGGAGGAGAGCATCTCCTGACGCCCGGTCTCCTCCTCCTCGCGGGTGTGCCGGATCACGATGATCAGGCTCATCACGGCGGCCAGCGCGGCTCCGAAGCCGACCATGCGCCAGGTCACGAGCCCGCCGAGCGAGTCGTCGAAGATCGGCCCGTACAGCGCGCGGATCGAGCTGTTGCCGTTCATCGAGGCGGCCAGTTCGGCGCGCTGGGCGGCCGTCTCGTACAGCGAGGAGTAGGACTTGGCCACGGAGGAGAAGGAACCTCCGAGCACCAGGACCCAGATCGGCATCATCAGCCGGTCCCGGCGCAGGGCGAGCCGCAGCAGGCTTCCGGTCCCGGCGAACGGGCTGTGACGCGGCGCCGGGCGGCGTACGGCGGTGGGGACGGTCATGGTCGCGGTCATCGCGCCGTCATCTCCTCGGGCACCTGGTCGGCGGCGTAGTGCCGCATGAACAGCTCCTCCAGCGTGGGCGGGGTGCTGGTCAGCGAACGGACCCCGGAGGCGGTGAGCGACGCGAGCACCGCGTTCAGCTTGTCCGTGTCCACCTGGAGCCTGACCCGGCCGCCCTGGATGTCGAGATCGTGCACCCCGGGCAGCCGCGTGAGCCCGTCGGGCGCGCGGGAGAGCTCTGCGGTGATGCTCGTACGGGTCAGGTGGCGCATGTCCGCGAGCGAACCCGTCTCCACCGTCCGGCCCTGCCGGATGATGCTGACCCGGTCGCAGAGCGCTTCGACCTCGCTGAGGATGTGGCTGGAGAGCAGCACGGTCCGGCCGCGGTCCCGCTCCTCCTCGACGCAGCTCTGGAAGACCTCCTCCATCAGCGGGTCCAGCCCGCTGGTCGGCTCGTCCAGGATCAGGAGGTCGACGTCGGAGGCGAAGGCGGCGACGAGGGCGACCTTCTGCCGGTTGCCCTTGGAGTACGTACGCCCCTTCTTCGTCGGGTCCAGCTCGAACCGTTCGATCAGGTCGGCGCGGCGGGCGAGGTCCAGCCCGCCGCGCAGCCGCCCGTAGAGGTCGATGACCTCGCCGCCGGAGAGATTGCGCCACAGGGTGACGTCACCGGGGACGTACGCCACGCGCCGGTGCAGGGCTACCGCGTCGTGCCACGGGTCCCGGCCGAGCAGCTGCGTGGCGCCCGAGTCGGCCCGCAGCAGCCCCAGCAGAACCCGGATGGTGGTGGACTTCCCGGCACCGTTGGGCCCGAGGAAGCCGTGAACCTCGCCGGTCTCGACCGTGAGATCGAGGCCGTCCAGCGCATGTGTCCGCCCGAACGACTTGTGCAGTCCGGCCACGGTGATTGCCTTCGTCATGTTCTGAACGTACGCTACTTTCACAAACTTGTGAAGTTAAGGAAGCGTATAAAATTGAGCGTGATCCGGGCAGGGGAGACGATGGGGCGATGAACAGCGAAAACGGCGCGGACGCGCGTGACGGACGGGACGAGCGGGACGCTGCGGCCGTGTCGCGGTTCATCGAGCGGTTCGCCGCCGACATGACGGACGCGGGCATGCAGCGGATGGCTTCCCGCGTCTTCGCGGCGCTCCTCGCCGACGACGACGCGTCGATGACCTCGGCAGAGCTGGCCCTCGCGCTCCAGATCAGCCCGGCCGCCGTGTCCGGCGCGGTCAGCTATCTCACCCAGGTCGACATGGTGAGCCGCGAGCGCGAGCCCGGCTCCCGCCGCGACCGCTACCGCCTGCACAACGAGATCTGGTACACCACGTTCGCCAGCCGGGACCGGGTGCTCACCCGCTGGGAGGACACCCTCAGGGAGGGCGCCCGCACGCTGGGCGACGACTCCCCGGCCGGGGCCAGGATGGTGGAGACGGCGGCGTTCTTCGAGTTCCTCCAGTCGGAGGTGGCGGGGATGATGGACCGCTGGAAGGCCCACCGCGAGACACTGCGTTTCCCGCCGGAGCAGGAGTGAGCGGTCAGGAGTGAGCGGGCAGGTGTGAGCGGTCAGCGGTGATCCGGCGGGATCAGGTGGGATCCCGCCGGATCGGTGTGCTCCTGCGGATCGGGTGTGAACCCGCGGATCGGGTGTGATCCCGCAGTGGACAACTCGGCGGACGCAGGGGTGGCAGCAGTGGCCGGCCGGCCACTGCTCGGCGGGTACGACGTCCGGCTACGTCAGCGGGTACGACGTCCTGCCGGATGCCTCATCGATCTCCTCGTGTGCCTTGGTCAGCAGACTCATCGCCAGTTCGTTGAGCGCACGCGCTCCCGCGATCTCCTCGCCGACCCTCTGCTGATCCGCGTCGGAGGGGTGGCGGCTGGCGTATCCGTGCGCCCGCACCTCGCTCCCGTCGGAGAGCCTCACCATCGCCGCCGCACGGGTGCGGTGGGTGTCCTCCTCGAATTCCAGCTCGATGTGCCAGCCGACAGCGGTCCGGGTCATGACAGTCACCTCCGAAACCTCCAGAGCCCCCGCAACCCCCTGGCCCCCGCACCCCTCTCCTCTCAGAGTGCGCCCGTTCCCCCGTCCGCGCTCGCCGGGCACGGCAGCATCAGCCCCCAGGCACCGGCCCGCACCGTCCACGTCCGGGTCCGGACCGGGCCGCCGACCTGTATGTCCGCCCGATAGCGGAAGTCCGCGCCGGAGACCGTGACGGCCTTCGCCTCCGCCATGACCGTCCCGCCCGACGATGTGTGCACCACCACATCGGCGAGGCCGCCGTCGCCCTGCCAGGTCACCGAGACGCACTCGACCGGCCGGTCCAGGTCATTGAGCAGGATCCCGTCGGCCTCGACCCGCAGCCGGTGTTTCCGCAGCGGCGTGGCATGGGAGGGCAGCCCCGGGCGCACCAGGGACGCCATCAGTGAGCGGCAGGTGTCCCAGACCGCCGTGACACCCGTGTGCGGCTCACCCGAACCCGACCCCGAGCCGGAACCCGACCCCGAGCCGAAGCCGAAGCCGGAGCTGAAGCCGTATCCCGACCCGGAACCCGAGCCGGCCCCCGACCCCGAGCCCCCTTCCTGCCCCGGACCCGCGCCCGTCCCCGGGCCCGGAAGCGGGCCGGGGATGCGCAGGTGGCCCAGGACGACGCCGTCGCTGTCGTCCACCAGCAGGTCCAGTCTCCGTACGGCTCCGTCGAGCGCCGTTCTCGCGGCGGCCACCGCGCCCCGGGGCACGCCGAGTGCGCGGGCCAGTTCCAGCGCGTGCGCGGCGCCGACCGGGATCAGGGAGAGCACGCCGTCGGCCAGCTCCCGCTCGCGGTGCAACTGGGCCACCGCGCGCAGCAGCGCATGGTCGTCGCCGACGACCACCGGCCTTCGGTTGCCCCGGCGGGCCAGGGCCCGCGCGAACTCCTCCGGACTGTCCGGAAGGCAGATTTTGGCGTGCGAACCGGCGCTCAGCACGTCCTTGGCGATACGTACGGACTCGCCGTCGGTCCGGCGGGCAACCGGGTCGATGAGCACCAGAAGCTGGTGGTCGCCGTCGTCGGGGGGCTCTGCAGCCGACACCTCGGTCCTTCCTCGGGTAGCATCTTGGTGCAAGAGCCCCTTGCGCTATTGCGCCAGGGGCTTCGTCTATTCCGGGGCACCCGGTTCGACGGCTCAGGCTTTGCCGTACATCGTCGTGCGGCAGGTACGACCTTTACGTACGCCCCCTGACCTTGGACATGCCCCGCCCGGAAGGGGTGTACGCCTGTGCCCGCACTTGTGCTGCTCGGTGCTCAGTGGGGTGACGAGGGCAAGGGGAAGGCCACCGACCTCCTCGGTGGATCCGTGGACTATGTGGTGCGTTACCAAGGCGGCAACAACGCCGGTCACACGGTCGTCGTAGGCGACCAGAAGTACGCACTGCATCTCCTCCCCTCCGGAATCCTGTCGCCGGGGTGTACCCCGGTCATCGGAAACGGTGTCGTGGTCGACCCGGCGGTCCTGCTCTCCGAGCTGAGCGGTCTGAACGAGCGAGGCGTCGACACGTCCAAGCTTCTGATCAGCGGCAACGCTCATTTGATCACTCCGTACAACGTCACGCTCGACAAGGTGACGGAACGCTTCCTCGGTAAGCGGAAGATCGGCACGACCGGCCGCGGTATCGGCCCGACGTACGCCGACAAGATCAACCGGGTGGGCATCCGCGTCCAGGACCTCTACGACGAGTCGATCCTGGAGCAGAAGGTCGAAGCGGCCCTGGAGCAGAAGAACCAGCTCCTGGCCAAGGTCTTCAACCGGCGCGCGATCGAGGCCGGAAAGATTGTCGAGGAGATGCTCCAGTACGCGGAGCAGATCAAGCCCTACGTCGCCGACACGACGCTGATCCTGAACGACGCCATCGACGAGGGCAAGGTCGTCCTCTTCGAGGGCGGCCAGGGCACCCTGCTCGACGTCGACCACGGCACGTACCCCTTCGTCACCTCCTCGAACCCGACCGCGGGCGGCGCCTGCACCGGTTCCGGCGTGGGCCCGACGAAGATCAGCCGGGTCATCGGCATCCTCAAGGCGTACACGACGCGCGTCGGCGCCGGGCCGTTCCCCACGGAGCTGCTCGACGAGGACGGCGAGGCGCTGCGGCGCATCGGTGGCGAGCGCGGTGTCACCACCGGCCGTGACCGTCGCTGCGGCTGGTTCGACGCCCCGATCGCGCGGTACGCGACCCGGGTCAACGGCCTCACCGACTTCTTCCTCACCAAGCTGGACGTGCTCACCGGCTGGGAGCAGATCCCGGTCTGCGTCGCGTACGAGATCGACGGCAAGCGCGTCGAGGAACTCCCGTACAACCAGACCGACTTCCACCACGCGAAGCCGATCTACGAGAACCTGCCGGGCTGGTCCGAGGACATCACCAAGGCCAAGACCTTCGACGACCTGCCGAAGAACGCGCGGGCGTACGTGAAGGCCCTGGAGGAGATGTCGGGCGCACCGATCTCCGCGATCGGTGTCGGCCCCGGCCGTACCGAGACCATCGAGATCAACTCGTTCCTTTAGGGACCACGCCAGGGACCGAACAGGAACACCGCGGTACGTACGGAAGGGCCCCGGATCGGCGTGAGAGCGCCGGTCGGGGGCCTTTCCCCGTTGCGGCGGGTCAGCCGACGCGGCGGTAGCTGGAGGGTTCGGCGTCCAGGCCGAGCCGGGTGAGGGAGAGTCCGTCGCGCCCTTCATCCGCAGGGTGTGCGTGTTGCACCCCTCGCACTTCTCCTCGGGCTCGGCGGCCGTCACCGTCACCGGGCCCAGGCCCCCGCTGTCCGCGTCGACCAGGACGCTCTCCATCTCGCAGTGGAACGAGGGGCCGTCGTCGGTGTACTTGGCGACGACCTCGCCGTACGCGCCCTGCTCGACACTGAGCAGGTACGTCTCCTGCGAGTCGCCGTCCGGGTCCACGTACTTCCACTTGCCGAGGAAACCGGCCGGGATCGGTGCGGAGTTCTCCGCGGCCCTGCTGAGGGCCACGGTCTCGTCGCCGTCGCCGCTGGTCCAGATCAGGGTGCCGTTGTCGTGGGCGCGCAGGGTCTGCTTCCCGCCGTCGGAGCAGCCCTCCTCGGGGATGCTGCTGACGGCGCGGGACTCCAGCACCATCAGGTTGTCGAACGAGACGAGTGGGACGACATCCCCGTCGCCGTTCTTGCCCGAGCCCTGTCAGGTGCCCAGGTGCTCCTTGCCGATCACGCCCTCCACGGCGGCGGAGACGGACGGGTCGGGCGAGGCGGTCACGGGGGTCTTGCCGTCCTCGGAGGGGTCGGCGGAGGGATCGGTCCTGCCGGACGCGGAGCCGCCCTTGCCGTCGCCCGCGCAGTTGCGTTTGTCCTTGTCGTCGTCCGTGCCCCCGTTCATCGCGGCGTAGGTGATGCCGCCCGCGAGCAGTGCGACGGCGGCGACGACCGCGGCGACGGGGCGGCGTGTGGGGCTTGAGGGGCCTGTGCGGCGCCGGGAACCGGCGCCTCCGGGGTCGACGGTGCTTCCGGAGCCGGGGTGCCGGGCGGCACCGGAGCCGGGCTCACCGGGGGCGGTGGCGTCGGAGCGGCGGACGGTGCCGGCGGCTGGTTCCGGAGCCGGGCCTTCGGCGCCTCGGAGTCCAGCAACTCGGCTGCCCGGCAGCCCAGTTCGGCGGTCAGCGCGTCCAGCGCACGGGCGATCCCGAAGTCGATGACGCGGGGCCCGTCGATGGTCACCAGGATGTTCGCGGCCGGGCCGGGCCGGGGCGGGGCGGGGCGGGGCGGCAGGATATGTCCCTCTTCGGACGGGCCGGTGGAGACCGGCCGCCGGGGCCCCACGCCGGGAGCGCCACCCCGGGAGCGCCACGCCGGGAGCGCCACGCCGGGAGCGCCACGCCGGGAGCGCCACCCCGGAGGCGGCACCCGGGCGTCGGCGCAGGGCCCTCAGTCCTCGCCGCAGATCCGCAGCCCCTTCGGGGTCGCGCACGGCAGATGCCCGTGCGTGCTGATCACGTCCTGGCCGCTGCCCCGGCTCAGATAGCCGAGGAAGCTGGAGGCCAGTGAGTCGGCGGGCGGCCGGCCGTAGGTGTACGCGTACTCGATCTCCCGGTACGGGTAGGAGCTGTCGCCGATCGTGTCGACGGACGGGGTGGCCCCGTCGATCGCGATCCGGTGCAGCCCGGCCGGCTCGCTGCCCGCGCGCAGTTCGCTGTAGCCGATGGCGCCGTCCAGCCGGGCGACCGCGTCCAGGACCTGGTCGGTGCCGTCGAGTTCGCAGCGCACGACCCGGGCCCGCGCGTCGTCCTTCGTGGCGCAGTCGCGGGAGGACTGGGCGGGCTCGTTGCGGTCCAGCACCCGGCGCTGGAACACCTCGCGGGTACCGGAGTTGGCGTCCCGGCTGACCAGCAGGATGTCCAGGTCCGGGCCGCCGATCTGCCGCCAGTTGCGGACCTCTCCCCGGTAGATCCGCCGTACGTCACTCAGGCTGAGGTCGCGGACCGGCACCTTGTCGTTGACGACCAGCGAGAAGAGGGAGACGGCGACGCGGGTCTCGCGCAGCTGCGGATAGCCGGCCGGTTTCGGGCCGTCGGAGAGTGCGACCAGTGCGGGGGCGCCGGACTTCCCGGCCTTCGCGCCCCTGGCCGCCAGCTCCCGTATCCCGGAGGTGCTGCCGTGTGTCTCCACGCGGACGGTGGAGCCCTCGCACTGCTTCATGTACCTGTCCGCCAGCTCCCTGACGACCGGGTCGAAGGCGGTCGAGCCGGTCACCCGCAGCTCTCCCCGGGCGCAGTCGAGGGGCGGCGGGGTGTCGTCCCGGATCAGGATGATCGAGGCGAGCGTGATCACACAGATGGTCAGGGCCACGGTGATCAGCCGGGCGGCCCGGCCGAAGAGCGGGGGCTTGTCGTCGGGGCGGGCGGCGCTGTTCGGGGTCACCTCGCCGTCGCGGATGCCGCCGGTGATCCGGATGGGGCTGCCGATGTTCGCCCCGGTGAGCAGGACCAGCAGCTTGAAGTGCTCGCCCCGGTTGAGCGGTACCCGGGGCAGCCGGATGAACGGGCCGGTGTGCCGCATCCCGGCCGCCGGGGTGAAGTGCTCCATCAGGTGATCGGCGCCCGGCGACTGGGTGACGGCGATGCCGCGTACGACCCGTCCGGTGAACTCGACCGTCAGGCCGTGCGGTTCACGGCCGGTGTAGTCGCTGTCGGCGATGGACTGCGAGCCGTCGTTCTCGACGCGCAGCAGGACGAGCGTGGCATCGGACATGTCCGGGGTCTCGCTGAAGAGCCCGAGCCGTACGTTGGCCCGCCCCAGGCTGACGTCGCTGCCGATCGGCGTGTCCATCTGGACGCGGTACCCGATGCGCTTGCGGCGCGGTACGCGGCGCTCGTACCAGAGCACCCCTATCGAGGCCAGGACGCCCAGGACGGCGGTGAGTACGGCCACGACGTTCTCGGCGCTGAACCACTCCACGGTTTCCCCCGCACTCCCCCTGCGCGCATGGGCGTGCGCGCGGTGCGAACCATCAGTCCGTGTCACCGTACGGGCGTGCGGGAGGGGCGGGGAGCGAGGGCGGCAGGGCGTCGTGCGATGTTCGCCCGCCGTTCAGTGAGGGGGCGTCATGTGCCGTCGCGGCGAAGGCGCTTCATGGTCTAGACCTTGACAGGTCCAGACCAGCAGGGCTTGAGTGTTCGGCACGTCAAGTCGGCACGTCAACTCCGCCCGCCGTGGCGTTCGGCGCGCCGCGCCGCGCCGAAGGAGTGAGCAGCGCTGAACCGCATCAAGAGCTTCCTGACCATCCTGACTGTCCTGAGCGCCGTCGTCGCGACGGCCGCCTTCGTCCCCGCGGCCCCCGCGACGGCCGCCGCCACCGGGCCCGCCGACACCTCCGCGTGCGCGCCGCTCTGGAGTTCCTCGACCGCCTACACGGCCGGTGGCACCGTCTCCCACCACGGGCGCAACTGGAGCGCCAAGTGGTGGACGCGGAACGAGAATCCGGGCGCCACCACCGTCTGGTCCGTCCGGGGAGCCTGTACGGGCGGGGTCTCGGACTTCGTGATCAGCGAGGCGCGGTTCGACGAGATCTTCCCGGACCGCGACGCCTTCTACACGTACCAGGGGCTGATCGACGCCCTGCACGCCTATCCGCGCTTCGCCAATACCGGGACGCCCGGGACGCGGGCCCGCGAGGCCGCCGCCTTCCTGACGCACGCGCACTTCGAGTCGGTCGGGCTGAAGTACGTGAAGGAGATCAACGAGGCCAACTACTGGCGCAAGTGCGACTACAGCCGGCCCTACGGCTGCCCGGCGGGCCAGAAGGCGTACTACGGTCGCGGCCCGATCATGTTCAGCTGGAACTTCAACTACAAGGCCGCCGGTGACGCGCTCGGCCTCGATCTGCTGAACAACCCGTGGCTCGTCGAGCAGGACCCGTCGGTCGCCTGGCAGACCGCCCTTTGGTACTGGAACACCCAGAACGGCCCCGGCACCATGACCTCGCACGAGGCCATGGTCGGCGGTGCGGGCTTCGGCGAGACCATCCGTTCGCTCAACGGCTCGCTGGAGTGCAACGGCGGCAACCCCGAGTCGGTGGCGGCGCGGGTGGCCACGTACGAGCGGATCACCGGGATCATCGGTACGGCGCCGGGCTCCGGCCTCACCTGCTGAGCCGGGCTCCGGGATTCGAACGTTCCACATGCTGGACGGGCCCGCAGGATTTTCCTCCGGGCCCGTCGGCGGCCGATGCCATGATCCGGGCCGACTGCCCCCGGAATCATCGCTGTTGAGAGCGCTCCCAGCCGCGCCGGGCGGGGCGATCCGGTGTCCGTGCGTGCCGAAGAACGTGTGAAGGGAACATGTCTTCGGGATGGTCTAGACCTTGACAGGTCCAGACCATCATCGCTTGAGTGACGGTCACCCCCATGGCGGCGTGCACGGTCGAACGTGGCGCCGCACCTAAGGAGTGATCACGTGATCAGACGCGTCATGAGTCTTCTGGCCGCGCTCGGCGCGGTCGTCGCGACGATCGTCGTTCTCCCCGCCACCACGGCCGCGGCGGCCGACTGCGCCCCGGCCTGGAACTCCTCGTCCGTCTACACGGGCGGTGGCTCCGCCTCGTACAACGGGCACAACTGGTCCGCCAAGTGGTGGACACAGAACGAGACTCCGGGCACCTCGGACGTCTGGGCGGACAAGGGCTCCTGCGGCGGCGGGACCGATCCGGGTGAGCCCAACCCGTCGGGCTTCGTCGTCAGCGAGTCGCAGTTCAACCAGATGTTCCCGAACCGGAACTCGTTCTACACGTACAGCGGTCTGACCGCCGCGCTGAGCGCCTACCCGGGCTTCGCCAACACCGGCAGCGACACGGTCAAGCGCCAGGAGGCGGCGGCGTTCCTCGCCAACGTCAGCCATGAGACCGGCGGTCTCGTGTACATCGTCGAGCAGAACCAGAGCAACTACCCGCACTACTGCGACGCGACCCAGCCCTACGGCTGCCCGGCGGGACAGGCCGCGTACTACGGCCGCGGTCCCATCCAGCTCAGCTGGAACTTCAACTACAAGGCCGCGGGCGACGCGCTCGGCATCGACCTGCTGGGCAACCCGTACCTGGTGGAGCAGAACGCTTCCGTGGCCTGGAAGACCGGCCTGTGGTACTGGAACACCCAGAACGGCCCCGGCACCATGACGCCCCACAACGCCATGGTCAACGGCGCCGGTTTCGGTGAGACGATCCGCTCGATCAACGGCAGCCTGGAGTGCAACGGCGGCAACCCCGGCCAGGTCCAGAGCCGCATCAACAAGTACACGGCGTTCACCCAGATCCTCGGCACCACCACCGGCTCGAACCTGAGCTGCTGACCGCCGATCCCCCACCCGAAACGGGGGGTGTGTCCGGCCGCGGCCGGACACACCCCCCGTTTCTGCGTTCAACTCGCCTGGGAGCCGGGCGGATTCGGGGGAGTCGGCGGCGTCGCAGCCCTGGTTGCCCCCGGTCGCCCCCGGTGGCGCGGATGCGGTTGAGCGACTTGTGCGGCACATCGAGCTCGTCCGCGTCCAGGGCCGGGAACAGTTCGGCCTCGGCGGCGGCGATGCCGTCGTAGATGTCCGTGACGAGGCGCGTTCCGCGCGGCGAGATCTCCACGATGTGACGGCGGCGGTCGGCCTGGTCATCGGTATCTGGTGGGCGCCGCTGGGCATAGCCGCCGGCGTCGGCGTGGTGCTCCACTTCGTCGGTGCGGTCGGCGCCCACCTGCGCAGGAGCGACTTCACGGGCACGCCCAACGCGGCCGTGCTGCTGCTCGTCGCGGTCGCCGTGCTGATCCTGCGCGTCCTGTCGGCCTGATCCCGCGCCGGCCGGTCGGAGGCTTCCGCGGGCCGGTGCTAGATCAGGGGCGGCTTCACCGACATGAGCAGGTGGCGGTGCGTCTCCATACCCGTCTCGTCCGTGATCATCGCGCGCTGCCCCGGTCCCAGCAGGAGCAGCCGGATCACCGGTTCCTCGAACGAGGACAGGGCGTCCATCAGATACGAGGGGTTGAACGCGACCGTCATCCCCTCGGAGCCCTCCAGCGTCGCCGGCAGCCGCTGGGACGCCACATCGTCCTCGTAACCGGCTTGCAGCAGTACGGAGTTGTCGTCGGCCGAAAAGGTCATCTGGAGCGGGCTGTCCCCGTCCGCGACCACCGAGACGCGTTTGACGGCTTCCACCAGCCGGGCACGGTCCACCACCGCGACGGCGGGGTCCGGCATCGCGAACAGCTGGTCGTGGCGCGGCAGCCGGCCGTCCAGGAGGCGCACCGTCGTCCGCATCCCGGCATGTTCGAAGCCGACGGACCCCGTGTCCAGCGCGACGCTCACGAGACCGGACCGGCCCAGCGAGCGGGCGATCTCGGTCAGCCTGCGCGCCGAGACCACGACATCGGCCGACGCGTCGGGCCCGGCCGCCTTCCACGGCAGCGTACGCACCGCGAACCGGTACCGGTCGGTGGCGGCGAGCGTCATCGTCGTCCCGTCGAGCCCCAGCCGGATTCCGGTGAGCGTCGGCAGGGTGTCGTCCCGCCCCGCGGCCACCGTCACATGGGCGACCGCCGCCGCGAACTCCGCCGCGTCCACCGCCCCGCGGACCTCCGGCAGCGGCGGCAGCGCCGGATAGTCGTCCAGCGGCAGCACCGAGAGCCCGAACCGGGCCCCGTCCCCCGACACCGTGAACCGCGAGCCCTCCACCGCGCACTCCACGGCCCCCTCGGGGAGCACCTTGCAGATGTCCAGCAGCCGCCGCCCCATGACCAGCACCTTCCCGGGACGTACGGTCTCCGCCTCCACGTCGATGCGCGCGGACGCCTCGTAGTCCAGCCCGGAGACGCGCAGCCGCCCGCCGTCCGTGTCCAGCAGCAGCCCGCCCAGTACGGGGACGGGCGACCGGGTCGGCAGTACGCGGGCCGCCCAGGCCACGGCGTCGGTCAGTGCGCCTCGCTCGATGCGGAACTCCATGGCGGCAGGCCCTCTTCTCGTCGGTCGTCCGGACTCCGGATGTCCGGCACGGCTCCCGACGACGCTATGCGCCACCACTGACAGTCCCGCGTCCGGTCGGCCGGGGGCTGCCGGACGCGGGTCCCGTCAGGTGCCGGTGACCAGGTCCGCGTACGGCGGCGGCAGGGCGATGCCGAACTGCCGGTGCAGGGCCAGCACATCGCGGATGTCGTCGTCATCGATGGCGTAACCGGTGTGCGAGTGGACCTGGAACTCGGCGGTCCCGCAGGCCACCGTCCGCCCGAGGACCGTGCCGGTGCCGTCGAGCGAACCCACGGGGTACGGAATCCCGTCGGGGCCGTGGACATGTGTGCCCCGCTCGTCGAGGCGGGTCGTGGAGAGGTTCACGAGGTGGACGTCCACCCGTCGGTCCGCCGTGTCGCTCAGCACCCAGTTCCAGGGGCCGTCGTCACGCCAGAGGGTGAAGGAGGCGGCTGCCATGACCTCGGAGTACCGGGCACGGTCCCGGGTGCGCACCGCGATGTCGAGATCGTCGTGCGCGCGGGTCTGTCTGCCGAGCAGCGCGTCGACGCCCCAGCCGCCGTCGAGCCACACGTCCACCCCGGCGCCGCCGAGGAGATCGAGGATGTCCAGCACGTCTTCGGCGCTCATCATGGCGCTCATGATCACAGGAACCGACGACAGCGACCACCCCCGTGAGCCGCTGCCGTCGCGCTCCCCCGACTGTTCCGGCGCTGTTCCCCGTCGTCCCCCGACGACCTCCGCGGTCCCCCGTCGTCGCCGACGGGCCGGAACACGTTTCGCACCTTAGGCCGGTGGGCACCGGAGCGGCAGATTCAATTCGCCCGGTGTGGCGACGCGGGGGTATCAGTCCGCACAGCCAAACCGGTACTCTGCATTCCGGTTTCGGGGCGGTGGGTGATGAGGCCGGTCGGACCGTGAGCAGTCGGGCAGTGAGCACAGCGGGACAGTGAGTACAGCCGGACAGTGAGTACAGCCGGACAGTGAGCACGGGAGGACGCGTGCACATGCGGGAGCGGGCCGACGACCTGGTGCGGATGCACCGGCTGGCCCGCACCGGCGGTACGCAGGAGCTGTTGCGCTGGCTCTCCGGGCGCGCGGACGGCTGGGCCGGGCTGCTCGACGGCGACGGCACCGTGCTGCACGCGGCGGCCCGCACCCCGGCGGCGGCCACCCCGCAGGCCGCCGCACTCGCGGCCGAGGGAGCGAAGGCCCTGACGGCGCGCGGCGCGCAGGCGCACTCCCTGGACTCGGACACGCACACCGCACTGCTGTTCCCGCTCGACGGGGAGGGTGCCCCGGTGCTGGCCGTCGTCGCGCCCCGGCCCGTGCCCGCCGGGCTCACGGTCCTGCTGGGTGATGTGCTGATGCCGCTGTCCCTCTGCCGGCGGGCCGAGACCGTCGAGCGCAAGCGGCGCCGGGTCGACCTCGCCGAGTCACGTGGCCGGGAAGCGGTGCTCCACCTGCTGATGACGGGCCGGCTGTCCATCGCCCACCAGGTGGCCGGTGCCCTGCGCCCCAGGCTCCCCGACCCGGTGCGGGTGTGCGTCGTGGAGTGTTCGGGCGGGCAGCGCGACAAGGTGGCGCGGGTCTGCGCGGAGGCGGACGGCGGCCGTTCCTGGATCGTGCGGTGCCCGGTGTACGCCCGCCACCTCATCCTCGTCATGCCGGCGGGCCGGGGGAAGAACGGGCCGCTGGACGAGAAGGTCGCCGCGCTCGTGGACGACTGCGTCGTGGGCACCAGCGAACAGATTCCGCTCTCCGACACCGCGACCGGCTACCGCCAGGCGTTCCACGCCCTCGCCGTCGCCCGTGGACTCCCCGGCCGGCACGCCGGGTTCGGGACCTCCCCGGAACCGGCGCTCGTCGTCGGCGAGACGGGTACGCGGTGGGCGGACGCCCTGCTCGCCCCGCTCCTGCACCATCTGCCGCGCCGCTCCCAGGACCCGGGAAGCCAGGAACTGGCCGCCACCGCCGCGTCCTGGCCGGCCTTCTCGACCCACGCCACACAGCATCTGAAGATCCACCGCAACACCCTGGCCGCCCGGCTCAAGCTCATCGGCGATCTGCTCGGCCTCGACCTCGGCACGCTGGCCGACCTGGCGGCGCTGGACCTGGCCCTCCGCATCCGGGCCACCCCCGCCCCCCGCCCGGCGGAACCGGCGGCGAAAGCGGCGCACGACCTCGACGAGATCCTGCGCCGCCCCGCCCTACAGGCGTGGGTGTCCCGGCAACTGCGCCCGATCGACACGCTCACCACGTCGGGCACCACGCCGGGCACCGCCTCGGGCGCGGCCTCCCGTGCGGCAGAACGGACTCTGCGCACCTGGCTGGCCTGCGAGGCCCAGCTCGGCCCGACCGCGGCCGAGCTGGGCATCTCCCTTCCCGGAACCCGCAAGCGCCTCGCCCGGCTCGAAACCGTGCTCCGGCGCTCGCTGCTCCAGGCCCCGAGCGCCCGCTACGACCTGTGGCTGGCGTTCAGGGCACGGGACCTTACCGCTCCCGACCTCACTACTTCGTGAAGATGAAGTACTTCCAGCTGCCGTGGGTGGTCGAGTTGACGCTGTCACCCGAGGAGCCGTTCACGTACGAGGCGCGGACACGCATCTTGTAGCCGGTCTCGTGGGGGCCGGTCAGCGTCACGATCGACTTCCCGTTGGTGCCGAGCCCGAAGTACTGCTGGCCCGCGTCGTACCACTTGCCCTGGTAGTACAGCTCCAGGGACAGCTTGTGGGAGCGGCCCGGGTAGTAGCTCATCGTGGTGGTGAAGACCGGGTTCTTCTTCTTGTGGAAGTACGCGTACGACGTCTTGCCGATCTTCGCCGTCTTGTACTGCTTGGAGATGGAGGTCGAGACCTTCACCTGCGCGTACGCGGTCGACTTGACCGACTTCGACGCGTTCCGGGCGTCCCCCGCGAACACGGCGGTGACCGTCGTGTCGCGCTTCATGTCGACCGTGACGGACAGGTTCCCCTTGGAGTTGACCTTGCCCTTCTTGGCCAGCTTCTTCGGCTTGTCCGATCCGAAGGGGTCCACCCACAGCTCGACGACCCGGTTCTTGTACGTCTTGCCGAGGTGCGCGGTGAACGAGACGTCCTTGCCGTACGAGTAGACGGCCTTGTTCCGGTTCAGCGTCAGCGAGGTCGAGGCGCGCGAGACGGCGACCGAGCCGGACCCGGACGCCGCGGAGTGCGTCGCGTCACCGGCGTACCGCACGGTGTACGTGACCTTGCCGCCCGCGGGCGGAGTGTCCTTGAAGGTGAACCCGCCCTTCGCGTCCAGCTTCACGGTGCCGAGGGACTTGCCCTTGGGTGACTCGACGTCCGTACGGGTCACAGCGAGCGGTGTGCCCGCCGCGAACGGCGTGGACGCCTTGAGGGTGCCCTTGACGGTGAGTGCCTTGGCGCGCGTGGCCTTCGCCGGAGCGCTGACGGCCAGCGTCGAGACCGACCTGTTCGGGTCGGTCAGGACGCGCAGGGAGCGCACGCCCCGGTTGTTCTCGGTGACGGCGAACAGCCTGCTCCTGTCCGGCGCCCAGGCCAGCCCGGAGTCCATCAGGAGGTCGGAGGCGCTGCTGTTACCGGTGTTGGGGAAGTCGTAGTTCCGGACCGGCGTGGTGGAGCCCCGCTTGTAGATGTACACATCCGGCGCGTAATGACCGGAGAGCCCTGCGGCGACCGTGCCGTCGGGCGCGATGTCGACGGCGTTGGGATACGCGTCGGACGGGTAACCGGTCTCGGCGGCGAGGTCCGAGGTCCGGTAGACCTGGTGGACGTACGGATACGCGCTCGCCACGACGACCTGCTTGCCGTCCGGGCTCAGCGCGATGTCCGCCATGTTGCCCGCGTCGGCCCGGATATGGGCGGTGCGGGTGGCCGTTCCCGAGGAGACGTCGTAGACGGCGACCTCGGTCGGGCTCTGCGTGTTGATCCCCGCCGCCAGCGTGCCGGGAGCGCCGGGCGCGGAGGCCAGGGTCGGGGCGCCGGACCAGGTGCGGTTCGTGTCCTGGTTCAGGGTGACCACGGGCTCGGGGCCGGACAGGTCGAGCGAACCGATGTCGCCCTTGTAGCCGAACCAGAGCTTTCCGCCCGCCAGCGCCGGATACGTGGGTCCGGTGCCGGTACCGGTCCCGTAGCGAGCGGACTCCGTCAACGTGGCGGTGTCGATGGCCACGATGGCATCGGCGCCCGGCACCCCGGCGTACAGCGTGCCGAAGTCGGCCGACAGTTCCAGACCGGTCACCCCCGGCAGTGCGGCGATCGTCGCGACGACGGTGCCACTGAAGTTGGTGGCGAGGATCTTGCCACCCTTCGGGTCACTGATGAAGACCCGCTGGTGCAGCCCGTCCGCCACCACATCGCCGGTGGAGGCGAGAGGCAGGTTCCTGCTGCTGTCGGCGGCGGCAGGGTTCGCGGCGCCGCCGACCAGTACTACTGAGCTGAAGAGGACCGCGAGCGCTGTCGCGGTCGAGATTCTGCGCGTACGCACAGTGACGTATACCCCCACGGTAAGCGGGCCTTGTGGCACCCGGAGATGAGAGAGGGGTGCGGCCCGATCGCAGGGTATGGCATGACAATGACACCCAGGGTGCAATTAAGGTGACGATAGGGGAGCGAGGGCTGTTCCCGCGCTCCCCGTCGTACCGTCGCGGGCGTCGGTGTACGGAGTCGGGTGTACGGCCTCTGCGCCGCCGGTAAGCCGTGCGAGCCCTTACCCTCGCTGGTCGCTTGGGGCTGGGTCAGGTCGTGTATTCCAGCTCGGACATGGCGGCATCACGAAGGGACTTGACGAGGTCTCCTGCGACCACGGTGTCCAGGTATTCCAGGAGCTGTTTGCGAACCTCCTCGGCCACGGCGCCGAGTCCCGCCCCGGTGATGAAGCGAGGCAGGATGAGGCGCCGAAACTCCGGATCCTGGATTGCGCCGGCGAGTAGCTTCTCCGCGAGCCAAAAGCGTGTGCGCTCACGGATGGCGAAGGTGAGGTGGATGCTCTCCTGGTCGGTCTCGCGGCAGTGGGGGTTGTGGACCCAGCCGCGAGGCAGGACGAGGGCCTGGCCTGGTTTGAGGTGGACTTCCAGGTCGGGCCCCGCGGCTTCCCACTCGGGTATGAACTCGGCTCGCCAGACGCGGAATGACTCGTTGTACTCGCGCATGGGGGCCTCGACGGGCGGGCGCCAGAGCTGCCACGTTTTCACGCCTTGAAGCTGCACGATGACCGCGAGCTGTTGGTCCCAGTGGTGTCGGAGGCCCTGTTCGCCGCCGGGGGTGATGAAGGCGTGAACGTAGTTCGAGTAGCCCGTCTCGTTCTGGATGGCGCGGGAGAGCGTGGCCATGAAGGGGATGACGCGCTGGAGGTTGCCCAGACGCAGGGTGAAGCCGTTCTCCTTCAGGTGGTTCAGCTTCTGGGCGTCGGTGCGGCCGTTGATCATGAAAGCGTCGCGGTTCAGCGACGGATTCGGGGCCTTGATCGCGGCGATCTCAGCGGCCGGGATGCAGCCGAGATTCACGTACTCGTCGAGGGCGGCGGGGGTGATCGCCTCGTCCAGTTCGGTCGGGGTGCGGTCGACGACGTACGCCTCCGTCGGCCAGCCGGTCAGGAAGGCGTCGGCATCGGCGTCGGGCAGGAGCATCCGTAAGGACATGCGCGTCTCCGGTCAGGCGGGAGGGAGGGGGCAGGGGATGTCCGGGTGGAAATGGTTGGGGCAGCAGACGGCCGAGAGGGAGATCAGGCTCTTGGAAGGCAGGTAGTACACCCAGCTCACGTCTACCCCGCGCGGGAGCACATCGATGGCGTACTCCAACTTCGTGTCGAGGCTGGAGTACGCTACTTTCCCGTCAGCTCGTTCGAACGGCGGGTTGGCTTGGTAGGACTTCTCCAGCCAGGCCATTGCGGTGCCAAGGTCGGTCCAGGTGCGGTCGGCTGAGACCTGGCTCCGCTTGAGGAGCCAGTAGCCGGACATGGTGGGCGGGACACTGCCTGTCTGAAACTCGGCGGCAGCCTCCCGATACCGGTCGAGGACGGACTGCTGCTTCTTGTCCTCGGGGTTCATCACGGAAGGCGCGCCGTTCGGGTGCGGGGGGCGTC
This sequence comes from Streptomyces sp. TSRI0281, assembly GCF_001905125.1. GTDB lineage: Bacteria > Actinomycetota > Actinomycetes > Streptomycetales > Streptomycetaceae > Streptomyces. Next base: position 93,187 of record NZ_LWLE01000003.1, read on the forward strand.
GCCCGCCCTCCTGCGCGTACGTCGCCATAGGGCCGATCCACGGCCCGTATCCGTGCCAGTGCCCTGACCAGCTCATCTGTTCCTTCTGGGGTGCGGGGCCGCCCCGCCAACTCAGGGCGGCCCGTGGAGATTCCGGACGAAAGGCGCTCAGCCTAGAGCGCGAGACCCCTCTGCTGGGCCCATCCGAGGGCGAAGTCGTCCATCTCCTGAGCGGTGAAGCGCAGCTCCTTGCCGGAGCCTTCGGGCTTGGAGTCTCGGACGGCGAATGCCTCCGCCGCGCCGGGGATCGCGGCCACGTCGATGCACGACTCGTGCTCGCTCTGGAGGTTGCCGCCGCAGAAGTTCGCGAACGCGGAGTCGTCGGCGGCCGGGAGCCTGTAGAGGTTTTTCACGTGTAGATCTCCTTACGCGCGTGCCGTGCGGAGACGCGTTCTCCGCGCCGTGGTGCATGTGTGACCCACCCCGGCCCAACCTGTCCTTCTTCGGGGTACCGGTCAGCCAGGGTGGGGCTTCCTACGACAACCAGTGAACGGCTGATACGACGTCTGCGACAGGTGAAACAAGGTGGAACTCCAGCGCACGAACCCGGTGATTTCCTACCGTCGCCCTGTCGCGACGTGATTGCGCAGCGCTACCGTCGTGGGGTGCACGCGAACACCAAACTGAAAGCGCGAATTGATCAACTTGGCTTCTCCCAAGCGGGGTTAGCCAGAGAGATCAACCTTGCGATCGAACGGTTGACCGGCTCCCTTGGCTCGGTCACGGACGCGGACGTGCGGCGCTGGCTGCGTTACGAGACGAAATGGCCGCAGGACCGAATCCGGCTTTGCATCGAAGAGGTACTGGACGCCTCATCCGAGGCTTTGGGGTTCATCCCCCGGCGTACGAAGAGTCGCGCTCCGTCGGAGGACGGGCCCGTGCAGCAGCGTCGCGAATTCCTCTCCACAGTAGGCGGTACAAGCCTGTCCCTCGTTGTTCCGCAAGCGGTCCCGCGCGGGCGTCCGGGGATCGCTGATGTGCAGCGGTTTCATCAGGACTACGCGGGCATCCTCGACAAGGACCGCACAGTCGGAGGCTCCCGTCAGGTGGAGAACCTGGGCATCGAACTCGCGCTGCGGATTCAGTCCGCGCTGACTGCCGGTGTGTTGTCGAGCCGCGTACGCAACATGCTGCACCGTCAGGCTGCTGACGCATTGGCCTCCGCGGCCTTCGCCGCCATCGACGCCAGCTCGCCTCAGCGTGCACGCGCCCATCTCGACCAGGCCATGACGTTCGCCGGTCTCTCCCGCGACAGTGGAACCACCTTCCGCGTGTGGGATCACCTCATGCTCGCGTCGAGCCAACGAGACAACCACAGCGAGGCCGCTGCCGGCGCTGAAGTGATGAAGCGCTCGACCGCCGCTCGGCGCGACCCTCTCTACGCGTCCCTGGGACACATGCGCACTGCCAATGCTCTGGCCTACCTCCGGTCGCCCACCGATGCGCTACGCGCCCACAGCCTCGCTGAAAAGAACTTCGACCGCAGCGCTGAGGCGCCGGGCTCAGCGTGGATCAAGTTCTACAGCCGGGCCGAATTCGATGCCCTGTCGTCGTACATGTGGACAGCGATGGGCGACTTTTACCGGGCCGAGTATTGCCTGCACCGCACTCTGGCAGCGCTCCCGGAAGGCCGGGTACGGGACAAGGCCCTCTTCACGGCGCACCTGTCACTCGCCCAGGCCCGGCAGGGTGAGCTGGAACTGGCCTGCGCAACGGGTACACAGGCCTACACCATGCTGCCGGCCGGATCGAAGAGGGCTGCGAATACCTTGGCCAGGACGCGTGACGTGCTTGTCGCCTACGGGTCGAACGCGCCCGAAGTAGCCGATTGGATCGAGGAGTCCCGTCAATGGATCTGAAGCGGTACCGACACTCTGACGCCCAGGACGTACGTCCCCTGCTGCTGGACATCCACGACGAGGTCTACGCGCAAAACCTCGATCCGTTCCACTCGCGCGAGCGCTTCACGTATTTCCTGGATCTGTGGTCGTCCCGGAAAGACTGGAGGTGCGTCGCGGGATGGGAGGACGGCGGCCCAGTTGGATACGCCTACGGCTCCGCATTCAAACCCGGTGGCTGGTGGAAGGGGAGCGACAGGCCCCGCGACCTGCGAGGGCCTGTGTTCGCATTGTCGGAATTCATGGTGCTGCCCAAGTGGCGCGGAACCGGCCGGGCGAAGAGGATCCATGACCTCCTGATCGCTCCCGTCGAAGCGCGCGTCGTGTCCCTACAGGTGGAGAGCGGGCACACGAAAGTCGTTCGCCTGTATGAGAGTTGGGGGTACCGGCAGGTGGATGAGTCCAAGCCGTCCGACGACTCACCGAGGTACGCGGTGATGGTGAAGGATCTCCCTCCGACAGGCGTCAGGCCGCAGGCGTCACCACAACCAGGATCGGACCTGCGGCCTTGGTCCCCTCGCGCCCGGCCGACAGGGTCGCCCGGCCCTCGACCGTGACGCTTGCGGCCATGACCGTGCAGCCGAACTCGTCCCGCTCCTCGGCCCCGCCCGGCACCCCGGCGGTGTGCGGCCCGGTTCGCTCAGTTCGCCCAGGTGAGGAACGCCGACCAGGCCTCGGGAGCGACGGTGAACGTGGGTCCCTCGTGCACCTTGGAGTCCCGGACGTGGACGGTGTGGGGGCAGGCGGCCACTTCGACGCACTCGCCGCCGCTGCCGCTGCTGTACGAGGACTTGTGCCAGGCGTAGGCGACTTCGATGCACTCGCCGCCACTGTCGCTGCTGTAGCTGGACGTGAACCACCGCAGGGACTTTCTCATACCTCTACTCCTGCCAACCGCATGATGAGGTCCAGCGATTCACGAGGACCCAGGGCCTGTGATCGGATCTTCGCATAACGCTGGGCATATGTACTCACCTTTGCCGGGTCGCTGATCAGCAGACTCTCGTCCTGGGGCTCCAGGTAAACGAGGTGCTGGTGCTCCGGTGTTTCCACCAGGGGCATCTCGCCGCGATCACCCGCGTACTCCCCGAACGTCCCGGCGTTCAGCGGCAGCACGTAGAGCGTGACGTTGCGACGCCGTGCGCACTCCGCCAGGTACCGCATCTGTTCGCGCATGATCGTCCCGTTGCCGATGACCCGGGTGAGCACGGACTCTTCGAGGATCAGCTCGATCATTGGCATCGGGTCCCGGTCGAACAGCTCCTTGCGGATGACGCGGCCGTTCACCAGTTGCTCCACCCGCTGCTCGGGCAGCGGCGGGAAGCTGCCGCCGATCAGTGCCCTCGCGTACTCCTCGGTCTGGAACAGGCCGTGCACGACCTGCATCGAGCACAGGTGGAGGCTTACGGCTGTCTGCTCCAGCGGCGCGTAGTTCTTGAACTGTGGCGGGTACGCCTCCATCCGCATGTAGATCCGCGCCTGATCGAACGTTCCCATGCCGTCCCCGACCACCTCCTCCAGCTTCATCAGCATGTGGTCGCTCGCGGGCTGGGCGCAGGTCTCCATCGCGCTGATCGCCGCCGCCGAGTAGCCGATCATCTTGCCCAACTGCTCCTGCGTCAGCCCCTTTCGGATACGGGCCATCTTCGCGAGATCAGCTACCAACCTCACCGTTGGGCTGGCCGTTTCCCTGTTCTGCGCACTCGCCACTTCGATCTCTTTTCGACTCAACCGAACTCAACCGGTCATTACTGGATTCCCATGAACTCGACTGGTTCTCAGGCGAGTTCACGCAGGTCAACCGGTGTGTGACGCCCCTCGCCAGCCGTAGAGAACGCTAGGTGATTCGCGTCACAATCGTCCCGTGAACGCATCGAATCGTGAGCTGAATATCGAGTGGATCCCCGACCACGGTTTCCAACTCCGTAAGGCGGGCGTGCAATTCGACGCAGTCCGTGTCAACGGCGACGACGGGCGGCGGCTGGCCGACCTGATGGAGTCGATCGTCGGGGGTGAGCCGGGGCCGGTCGTGGCCGAGACGAACGGGCGGCGGTCGGTGTACTTCCTCGTGCCCGCCGGTTCGACGGTGAGCCGGGCGTGGCCGGAGGGGGCGTTGCCGTTCAACGCGGCGTCCGGGTGCATCAGTTACGTGCCCATTCCGGCGCTGATCGGCCGGACCTGGCCCCTGACGTGGCGCTACCCGCCGACGTACCCCGGTCGCTTCGTCCACACGCTGATCCTGCTGAACGCGGCGTGTCTGCTGCTCGGGTAGGAGGGTGGCGGGACCGGTCTCAGTCGATCAGGTTGCTGAGGCTGAGGTAGAGCACCGGGTACTGGCCGTTGTCGGTGACTCCGACGCACAGGTCGCGGCGGTCCAGGAGCCAGCCGTTGGGGCGGCAGGTCTCGTGCGGGCGGTTCAGCCGGCGGATGATCTCCTGGCGGGACAGATGGTCCGTGCTGCCTATCCGCACCGTGCGGTAGCAGCCGCCCGACCCGCAGCCGGTGCCCTGCGAGACGACCGTGAGGCCGGGCGGCAGATCCGGGACCGCACTGGCGGGCGGCGCGTCCGAGCCCTCGCTGTTGAGCAGGACGTACAGCAGGGAGGCCACCAGGGTGAGGGCGAACTGTGTCCCCAGGAAGCCGATGGCACCGTTGCGCCGGGGAATCCACTCCGCCGGGCCGGGGCCCTTCTCGCCGTGTTCCAGGACCGCGCCGGACGCGACGATGAGCGGTGCGAGGACCGAGTGGATGAGGTGCGCGTCGGCCCGGGGCACGGACAGCCAGCCCTGCTGGGCGGCGACCAGCAGGCATGCCTCGGCCAGCAGGAATCCGCCGATCGTCAGACCGACCCCCCGGCTGCGGGCGATCATCCTCCAGACGACGAGCGGAGCGGCGGCGAAGAGTATCCCCAGGACAGACCACATGTGGCGCACACCCCCCACTGGACGACAAACGGCAGCACGACGAGGGACGTCGTACTGCCGTTGTCCGGTTCCGCCGGGGGGTGGTGACTACTTGGTGGGGACGTAGTCGAAGTTCGGCGTCAGGGTGCCGAACAGCGAGCCGACGCGCGGAGCCTCACCGCCGGTGAGGGAGGCGAAGATGCTCGCCGTCTCCTCCGTCAGGTAGAACGGCGCCTGCTTGATGCGGAAGCCGGTGAGGCTGGGGCGGGCCCCGGCCATCACCTCCGCGTAGGTGGACTCCGCGATCGTGACCTCGTCGTCGTACGGCACGCCGTCGACCAGGACGCCCGCCGAGTAGGCCGGGGTCGGCATCACGCGGATGTAGGTCGGCTTGAGGGTGATGGTCTTGCCGGAGGCCGCGTGGTGGAAGTTCAGGCCGCCCGGGTAGAAGATCCGGCCCTGGGAGTCGAGGCCGTCACCGGCGGTCGAGCCGATCGGCATGGAGAAGCCGCGGGCGTCCGCGTCCATGGTGAACGGGCCGATGGCGTCCAGCGTGATGCCCTCGCGCTTCATCCAGGCCAGCGCCTCGTCGCTGAGGGCGACCTGCGCGTCTCCCCACGGGGAGATGTAGGCGCCCGGGAACGGTGCGGCGACGGCGGTCCTGGGGGCGGCTGCCGCCTGCTGCGGGGCGGAGGCCCCGGCGGAGGTCATGCCCAGCGGGAGCGCGAGCGCGGCCACGGCGGCGAGGACGGTCAGGCGACGGAATCCGTGCATGGTCATGAACCTTCTTCTGTGTGGGGGAAGGGGTGGAACCAGGTGTCCGGTTTTACCGAGGAGCCCAACAGGGGGAGGGGACAGCCGAGTTCGTCGGCGGTCGGAGTGGCCGAGGAAGAGCGACTTCCTGTCGGGGCATGTCCATCCATGCATAGTTGAGCGCAAGATCAAACTGCGCCTCACCCCTTCGACGGAAAACTGCACGCGTCCGGGTGCCTTTCGTGTGCTGAGGTCGCATGAAGATCGACTTCGCTTCACTCTGGTGCGGCTCCCCCCACACACAAAGCACTGGAGATCCGCATGTCCGAAGCGGGCAAAGCACCCGGTTTCACTAGACTTTCGCGTCTCACGCCGCGCTCTTCACGCCGCAGGCTCTGTGCGCTCGCCGCTTCCGTCGCCGCCCTCGCCGCCGCCTCCGTGGCCGGCCCGCTCACCGGGGTCGGGGAGGCGGGCGGCCACATCGACGCCCCGTCGTCCGTGCTCGACGCCCCGGCGGACATCACCGACGTCTATGCCTTCACCAGCCCCGACAACGCCGACATGGTGACCCTGATCGCCAACGTCCGGCCGTTCCAGTTGCCGGGGACCGCCGCCAACGCGCTGGTGGACTACCCGTTCGCGACCGGCGCGCGGTACGAGATCCACACGGACGCCGACGGGGACGGGGCGCCGGACGCCACGTACCGCTGGACGTTCCGTGACGAGGACCGGCGGCCGTTCGGGATGGGCCCGAAGGTCGGTCCGGCGCCGGTGACGTCACTGGACGACCGTTCGCTGGGAGTACGGCAGAAGTACACCCTGGAGAAGGTCGCGGCGGACGGGACCAGCCGGACGCTGCTGCGTGACGCCATCGCCTCGCCGACCGACACCGGCCGCCTCCTGATGCCCGACTACGGCAGGCTGCGCACCCGGGCGACCCGCGATCTGCCGGGCGGTGGCCGTACGGTCGCCACCCAGGCGGCGGAATCCTTCAAGGCGGACACCCAGGTGTTCGGCCTGTTCACGCTCGGCACCTCCGGCCCGGTGCCCGGCTGGCTGCCCGACGCCCAGCCGCTGTCCGCGCTGAACGTCAACAGCCTGGTGCTGCAAGTGCCCAAGAGCGAGGTGGCGTTGAACGGCGACGCCCGGCGCAACCCGGTCATCGGCGTCTGGTCGACCGTCTCGCGCCAGGGTGCGGACCTCAAGAGCCCTCTGGCGTCCCAGGCGGCGACGTACCGGCAGGTCGCCCGCAACGGCACCCCGCACCTCGCGTTCGCGGTCTACGGTTCCACGGTCGGGCTGGCCGAGCCCGGCGGGCCCGAGGACCGGTTCCAGGCGCGCGCCCCGGAGGACGACCACCTCGACGCCGCCTTCCTGGCCGCGATGCTCGACCCCGCACCGCCGCGTCGGATCGAGGCGGCCCAGGGGCGCAAGGCTCCGGCCACCCCGCGCCGTGACATCCAGGCGCTGTTCATGAAGGGGATCGGCAAGGACAACGGTTCGCTGTTCGGCTTCGACCTCAACAGCCACGCCATGAACGCCGACGCGGACGCCTCGCGCATCGTGCTCGCCGAGCAGCTCCGGCTCAACCTCACCACCCCCGTCACCGCCGCCCCCAAGGCGCACGGGGTCCTCGACGGAGACCTCCAGGGTTTCCCCAACGGGCGGCGCCTGAACGACAACATCGACGGACCGCTGATCCGGCTGCTGGAGGGCGAGCCCGCGGGACCGTCCGCGAGGGGCCTGCTGCCCGACCCGATCGTGCGGCTCGAACCGGCTGACGCGAAGACCGCGTTCCCGTATCTCAACCTCCCGCACGCGGGACCGTGAAGCGACTGATCACCGCCACGGGCGGAGCGGTGGCCGTGGCCGGCTGTGTGGCGGGACTCCTGTACCTGGGTCCCGGCACCGGCGGGCCGGCGGCCACCGCTCCGGCCGCCGCCCCTCCCGTCGCCGCGGCGGGAGGAGCGGCGGCGGGCGACGCGGTCGAGGCCGCGCGCAAGCGCACGCGGGCGTACCCCGAGGATCCCACCGTCTGGGCGGGGCTCGCCCGCGCCGAGATCGAGGCGGCCCGCACCACGCTGGACGCGGCCCTGCTGGACGCCGCCGAGCAGGCTCTGCGCCGTTCGCTGGCACTCGACGGCACCGACAACTACGCCGCGCTCACCGGGCGGGGACTGCTGGCCAACGCCCGGCACGAGTTCACCGAGGGCCGCGCACACGGGCTGCGGGCCACCCGGATGGCCCCGGACCGGGCCGACGGGTACGCGATCCTGGCCGACGCGGAGATCCAGCTCGGCCACTACCCGGCGGCCCGCACCGCCGTACAGCGGCTGCTCGACCTCGCCCCGGCCGCGGCCGCGTACAGCAGGGCGGCCTACGACCTGGAGACGAACGGCCGCCCCGAGGACGCCGAGATCGCTCTCGGGCGGGCCGTGGACAGCTCCGCGACCAGCGACGAACGCGCCTTCGCCCAGGCCCGGTCGGGCGACCTCGCCTGGTCGCGGGGCGCGGTCGGCCCTGCGGAGAAGCACTACCGGCTCGCCCTGGACGCCGTACCGGAGCACCCCTACGCGCAGGCCGGCCTCGCCAGGGTGCTCGCCGCGCGCGGCAGGACGGACGAGGCGCTGGCCGCGTACGAACGACTGCTGGACCGGACCCCGCTGCCCCAATTTCTCTTGGAGGCCGTGGAGTTGCGGGGCTCGGTGGGAGCGAGGGGCGGCGAGCGGGCGGCCCTGGACGCCCAGGTGGCGCTGGTGCGGGCGGGCGGCGGTCCCGTCGACCCGGCCGTCGCCCTGTTCGCCGCCGACCACGGGGACCCGGCCGTCGCGGTGGAGCTGATGCGCCGCGAGTGGCAGCACACCCGCAGTGTGATCGCCGCCGACGCGCTGGCATGGGCGCTGCACCGGGACGGGCGGAACGCGGAGGCGATGGAGTACGCGCGCAGGGCGACCGCGACCGGGTGGAAGAACGCGCTGTTCCGCTACCACCTGGGCGCGATCGAGAAGGCGCTCGGGCTGCCCGGAGCCACGCGCCATCTGCGCGAGGCGCTGGCGCTGAACCCGCACTTCTCCCCGTACCACGCCCCGCGCGCCGAGGAGATGACCCGGACATGAGGCACGTACGCCGGGCGGCGGCCACCCTGCCCGCCGTGATCCTGCTGGCCCTCGCGGCGGCCCCACCGGCCCTCGCGCACCCGCTGGGCAACTTCAGCGTCAACCACCACGACGGGCTGCGCCTGACCCGGGACGGAATCGAGGACACGGCGGTCGTCGACAGCGCGGAGATCCCCACCGCGCAGGACGAGAACGCCACGGACACCGACCACGACGGGACCGTCTCGCACTCCGAGGCCACCGCACGGGCCGCGCAGCGCTGCACCGACCTGGCGCGCCGGACCCGGGCGACGGCGGGCGGGAAGCAGCTCAACTGGCGTACCGGGCAGGCGAATCTGACGTACGTCAAGGGTGCGGCGGGTCTGTCCGTCGCGCGGTTGACCTGTGCACTGCGGGCCGACGCGGATCTGTCGGGGCCCGCCGACATCACGTTCGCCTCGGCGGCGGACGTGTCACGGACGGGCTGGAAGGAGATCACGGCGGTCGCCGTCGCGGGGGCGGGGGTACGGCTGGCCGACTCCTCGGTGCCCGCGACGAGCCCGAGCGGTGTGCTGCGCCGCTACCCGGCGAACGGTGGCGAACAGCCGCTGGACGTGGTGGCCGCCACCCTGCGCGCGGAGCCGGGGAGCGGCGGGGCGGGCGCGGCCGGTTCCGGCGTCGCGGGGGAGGAGCCGGGCGGGGCACCGGATGCGCAGGCGGTGGACCGGGGCGCGGTGCTCTTCCCCGCGCTGGAGAACCGGCTCACCGATCTCACCGCGGGCCGCGACCTCACCCTGCCCGTGGGCCTGCTCGCGGTGCTGCTGACCCTGCTGCTCGGCGCCGGGCACGCGGCGCTCCCGGGCCACGCCAAGCTCGCGGTGGCCGCCTGTCTGGCCCGCCGGGAGGGCGGCGTACGGGCGGCCCTCGCGGTGGGAGCGACGGTGACGGTGACACACACGGCCGGGGTGCTCGTGATGGGCCTGGTGCTGACGGCGGGCGGCGGACTGCTGGGGGAACGGCTGCTGGGGTGGCTCGGCGCGGTGAGCGGGGCGGTGATCGCGGTGCTGGGGACGGTGCTGGTGGTGACGGCGGTACGGGGGGTGAGAGCGGGGGGCGGTTCGGGCCTGCTGCACGGGCACCATCACCACGGGCACGGGCATTCCCATGATGAGCACGGGCACGGGCACGGGCACAGCCACAGCCATTCGCATGATGAGCACGGCCACGGTCACGCGCACGGCGGCGTGGGCCGTCGCCAAGGGCTCCCCGCGCTGCTCGGCGTCGGGCTGGCGGGCGGTCTGGTGCCCAGCCCCTCCGCGCTCGTCGTCCTGCTGGGCGCCATCGCGCTGAGCCGGACGTACTTCGGCGTGCTGCTCGTCGTCGGGTATGGCGTCGGCATGGCGCTCACCCTGACCTCGGCCGGACTGCTGCTCGCCGGGGGCGGGAGCCGGCTCGCGGCGCTGGGCGAGCGGCGGCTTCCGGCGCTGCGCCGCTACACCCCGTACGGCGCGGTCCTGACGGCGCTGGCGGTCCTCGCGGTGGGCATCGGACTCACGGCGCGCAGCCTGTTGTGAGGACCGGTGCGGGGCGGGGTCCGGTCGCGGTGGGCAGGCCGGGGCGGGGTCTCACTCCGACTTCTCGTAGACCAGGCTCTCGTCGGTGCCCGCGGTCGTCCGGCGCAGGCTGCCGTCGGGGAGCAGGGTCAGATCGGTGGCCTTCCCCGGGCTGCACGAGGTCGCGGGCTCGCCCACGGAGACGGTGGAGGGACCGATGTGGACCGGGTCGCCGTTGGTGGGCCGGTCGGCCAGGGGAGCGGCGAACACACAGCGGTACGTGCCGCCGGAGGCCAGGGGGCCTTTCACGGTGAGGGAGAGGACCGTGTCGCCCACCCCGCCCTGCCGGATGACGAGGCGCCGGGTGGACGCGCCTGCCGAGCCGTCGACGGTCCAGGTGCCGAGGTAGCCGTCGGGGACGGCGCTGCCCTTCCCCTTCTCCCCGTCTTCGGAGGGGGAGTCGGTGGGCGAGTCGGTGGTGCCCTTGCCGTTCTCGTTCATGAAGGCGTAGACCGATCCGCCCGCACCGATGGCGACGAGTACGGCGATGGTGACGAGCGCGATGGTGGACCCGGTGGACCGGCGCGCGGGGGCGGGGGTCGGGTAGGGCGCCAGGTAGGGCTGACTGAACGTCTGGCGCACCTGTTGAGGCCGCTGGGGCTGGTGCTGGGGCTGGGCCCGGGGTTGGTGCTGCTGGTGTGGAGGCTGCTGCTGTGCCGGGTGCTGTTGCCGGGGGTACGGCGGCGGGGTGGGGGCCGTGACGTGCGGTGGGGGCGTGGGAGCCGCTGCGGGGGCGGGCCGTCGGGGCGGGGAGAGCGGTCCGTGCGTCCCGGAAGGCGGCTGCTCCGGATCTTCGGCGTTGAGCAGCTCCACCGCGTGGCGCCCGAGTTCGGCTATGAGCGTGCTGGGCAGCCATGGCTCGGTGGCCTCGGGCTCGCCCAGCCGCTCCAGGATCTCGACGGTGGACGGGCGGGCGGCCGGGTCCTTGGCGAGGCAGTCCGCTATCAGTTCGACCAGATCCACCGGGACGCCGGTCAGATCCGGTTCCTCCTGAGCGATGCGGAACATCAGGGCGTGGACGCCACCGCTGTCCGCGGTGCCGAACGGGAGGCGGCCCGTCGCCGCGTACGCGAGGACGGAGCCCAGACAGAAGATGTCGCACGCGGTGGTCACGCGTTGACCGCGCACCTGCTCCGGGGCCATGAACCCCGGTGATCCGACCAGTGCGCCGGTGCGGGTGAGACCGGCGTCGGCCGCTTCCATGGCGCGGGCTATCCCGAAGTCGATGACGCGGGGGCCGTCGATGGTCATCAGGACGTTCGACGGCTTCAGGTCGCGGTGGACGAGCCCGGCGCCGTGGATGTGCTGGAGGGCGTGGGCGAGCCCGGAGCCCAGGAGCTGGACGGAACGTTCGGGCAGGGGGCCGTACGCGCCCGAGGCCGGGCCGGGGGCGCCCGTGCGGCCGGAGACGATGCCCTGGAGCGAGGGCCCGGCGACGTAGCCGGTGGCTACCCAGGGGACGGGGGCCTCGGTGTCGGCGTCCAGGACCGGGGCGGTCCAGGCGCCGCCGACCTGCTGCGCGGCGCGGACCTCCTGGCGGAACCGGGCGCGGAACTCGGGCTGTTCGGCCAGTTCGCGGCGGACGAGCTTGAGGGCGACGGTGCGTCCGCGGTCGGAGCGGGCGAGGAAGACCTGTCCCATGCCGCCCTCTCCCAGGCGGCTCAGGAGCCGGTACGCGCCGATGCGGTGCGGGTCGTCGGGCCCGAGCTTCTCCATGGTGCGCTTCCTCCCGTACGGCCGTGGCGGACCGTGGTCGAGAATAGCGGCGGCCCCCGCCCCCGGGGTCCGGGGGCCGACAGGCGCCCGCGGCCCTCGGTGGCCCTTGGCGGGGCGGGCTTCCCCACAGCGGCCCGAAGGGGGTCCCGGCGCGGTTCCGGAGGGGTGGTCCCGGAGGTGCGCTTTCGGAATTCATCCCATGAGTTACCGGTGGTAGCGCATATTATTTCCGGTCGCCGAAGTGCCGCGCGCACCGAAAGCGCGCGGCGAGTGCCCGTGGAATAGTCCTCTACCCACGGGTAATTGATCGTTCATCGAATGGCGCTTCACCGTCCGCGCGTGGAACACGGTATTTGCGAACGGGGAACCGGATTGCGGGTGTCAGGTGGGGGGCTGCCGGATTTGCTCGTGCGATCGGTGGTGGTGGAGGACGGTCACATCTGTGCGGACGCCGTGCGGCAGGGCAACGGTTGCAATCCAGTCCGGCGGCAGGCTCAGCCCGCGCACGGACCAGGTGTCCGGGGTGCCCGGAACGCCCGCCGTGACCGTGACCGGGTCCGGGAGGCCCGGGTGGGTCTCGATGCGCGTCAGATCGGCGGCCAGGCCGATGCCGACCGCCTTGAGCACGGCCTCCTTCCGGGTCCAGCAGCGCAGGAAGGCCCTGCTGCGGGGCAGGCCCGCCGGGGCGTCGCGGACATGGCGGAGCTCGGCCGCCGTGAGTGCGACCCGCGCCAGTTCCTCGGTGTCCAGCGTGCGTACGCCTTCGACGTCCACGCCCACCGGAACCCGTGCGACGGCGAGAACACAGCAGCCCGCGGAGTGGGAGAGGCTGATCCGGAGGGGGCTGGAAGGGCGGACGACGGCGGGGGGTCCATGCCTCTGGTCCCCGCATCCGGGGCAGGGCAGCCGCCCCAGTTCGATGTCCGCCGGGCCGACGTCGAGAAGGTCCGACAGCACGCGCCGGGTGCCCGCGCGGCTGCCGGCGAACTCGGCCGCCCTGGCGGGGTGGCCGATGTCGCTCAGGCGCTCGCGCTCGCCGTTGTCCAGAAGGGCGAGATCGGCCGGATCGGGCCTTTCGCCATCCAGGCGCCACCATCTGACGGTCACTTCGGTCGCCGTATGCGGAGGGGATTCGGTCACGGGAGGAGGGTAGGTCGGCCGGTGGTGCCCAGGGGGCCGATGGCCTCTATGGGACAGAGGTGACTCCGGTGCGTGAGGGAATGGTCACGTACGGCACAGTAAGTGGAATGCGAAGGGTTCGAATGGGCGACCCGGATGCAGCTTGGTGACATTTTCGCGTGGGAGGGCGGCGCGGGGGCCGGTTGCGGACGGACTTGCGGAGTTGGTTGGTCCGGTTGCAACGGTGAGCCGTTGACTGGTTCACGTCCGCGATCTAATGTCTGGTCACGTTGAGCGATGGCTTGTAAGTGTCCCAGGGATCTCGTCACTTGGATTTCGGATAACCTCACATGGCTGATGCGCCCTGAGGAATAAATCCAGCACAAGTAATTGGTTTTCCGGGGCAGCTGAATAATTATCGGGGGAGCGGAATGGGTTCGGGGGTGGCGGATGCACCGGAGGACGTGCACCGAGTTGATTCCGTGGAGGGCGCGCTTCTGCAGGCGCGGGCTCTGATCGAGTCCTCGATGTCGATGCACCGCAGGCAGCCGGGTGGCGCCTCGCTGCTGGTACGCGCGGACGACGGCTCGGTGGTCGAGGCCGTGAAGCGCGTCATGGCGGGCGCGAGGTATTCGGCGCATCTGGCGGTGACGGGCAACTGGAAGCACTCGGCCGTGGTGATCGCGGCGGTCGCCGCGGCCGTGGCCCCGCCCCCGGCGCCGAACGGCCGGGGGCAGCTCGCCGTGCGACTGCTCGCGGCGGGCCGGGCGCTGGAGCTGTCCGCCGACTGCCGCCAGGCGTTCGGCGACACCATGCTGGAAGTGCGGATGTCGAAGGGCGAGCTGCGCGAGGCGCTGATCGTCGACGGCCGGACCGCCCTGGTCCAGTCGGGCAACGGGTCGGCGGGCCGGCACGCCGCGGTCATCAGCGACCCGGCAGCGGTGGGCGCGCTCGACCTGCTCTTCGCCGGGGCGTGGGCCAACGCCCGCCCCGTCGCCGATGAACTCCGCCTCGACCGCAGTCTGCGCGGCACGCTGGCGCGGCGCATCCTGGAGCAGCTCCGTGCGGGGCGTACGGACGACGTGGCCGCGCGGGAGATCGACGTCTCGCTGCGTACCTACCGGCGGCATGTCGCGGAGATCATGCGGGTACTCGGAGCGAACTCCCGGTTCCAGGCCGGGGTGCGCGCGGTCGAGCTGGGGTTGCTGGAACGGTCCTGAGACGCCGGCCCGTGCAGTGACACCGACTGTGGAGCAACGGGGGCAGCAAGAAATGACCAAGTCACCTGCGAGAGGCCCGAACGAGCCGGGCGGCGACGGGCGGAGACCCGACGGATCGGGCGACGAGGGGCGGAGACCCGGGGAGCCGGGGGAGGACCACCCCGGCCCGGCGCCGGACGGCGGCCCCGAGCGACCGGGGCCGGGTGAGGGGCAGGACGCCATCGAGCGGGCCCTGATCGAAGTCCGGGCCCTGATCGAGACGACGATGGAGCGCCATCGCAACCGGGTCTCGTCGGACCGGCAGATCGTCGCCATGGACGGCCACCGGACGGAAGTCCTCGGCGAGGCGCGCAAACTCGTGCTGCAAGCCGTACGCAGCATCGATGTGGTGCTGGCCTCGGGGCCGAGCTGCGGCACCGAGACCAAGACCCATCTGCGCGCACTGATCCATCTGGTGCCGGAAGGGGTGCGGCTGCGTCTGCTGTGCTCCCCGGCCATGATCGACGAGGACTTCGTCCGCGAACAGCGGAAGGCGGATTCCCTCGTCGACATCCGGGTGGCACGGGTCCCACCGCTCCAGGGCGTCATCGTGGACGAGGAGGTGGGGCTGGTCTCGACCGAGTCGCCGACCGGCCGCCGGGCGTCGCTCATCAGGGTGCCCGATGTCATCCACACGCTCTGCACGCTCTACAACGGGGTGTGGCGCAACGCCGTGCCCGCCGACGCCCGCGTCACCTTCGGCGACCACTGCCGCACCGAGCTGGCACGGCAGATTCTCGGTGCCCTGCGCGCCGGAGTCACCGACGAGGTCGCCGCCCGTGAACTCGTGGTCTCGGTCAGGACCTACCGGCGCTACGTCGCGGAGATCATGACGCTGCTCGATGCCAGCTCACGTTTCCAGGCGGGGGTGCGGGCGGCGGAACTGGGCCTGCTGGGGCCGATGGAGGCTCCGGGGCAGTCCGGTCCGTCACCGCGCGGCGCGGACTGATCGGGGGCGGCGCCGGTGCCGTCCTGGCAGCTTCCTGAAGTTCCCGTTGTCGGGGCGGGAGCAGGCCGCTAGAACTGGCGGAGTCGATCGGAGTCCGCCGGGGCGGGCCCGTCGCCGTACCGCTACGAAGTACCGCTGACGCGAGGTGCGAAGAGATGAAGGCCGGCATCGGCGTCGGACGGTTCCGTGGTCACCGGGACCGGGCGACCGCTTCCCGCAGCCCCGGAGCGACCGGGTGCGGCGGGAGCGGCGGGAGCGGCGGGGAGGCGCGGGCCGGGGCCGCTCCGGCCGGCGTACCGGCGTCGTGCCCGGAGCGGACCGGCGTACCGGCGTCGTGCCTGGAGGAAACCCGCGTACCGGCGTCGCGCCCGGAGCGGACCGGCGTACCGGCGGATTCCCTGGAGGGCACCCGATGACCACCTGGCCCCACCCCGCCCTTCCGTCCCGCCACGACAGCGGGGTCGCCGTGCTGGACAAGGCATCCCTGCTGCTGAGCGTGCTGGAGGACGGCCCCGCCTCGGTGTCCCGGATCGTCCGGGTCACCGGGCTGACCCGCCCCACCGCCTACCGGCTGGCCCTGGCTCTGCAACGGCTCCGGCTGGTCTCCCGCGACGCCAGGGGCCGGTATCTGCTCGGCCCCCGGCTGAGCGAGATGGCGGTCCTGGAGCACGGCGACCGGATGCTGGCCCTGGCCGCGACCGTACTGTCTGAACTGCGTGACAGGACCGGTGCCGGGGTCCGGCTCCACCGGCGCTGCGACGGTGGCCAGTTGTGCGTGGCGGCGGCCGAGTCCTCGCCGCGGGTGGCGGACGCCGTGCCGGTGGGGACCGCCTTCTCGATGCGGACCGGGGCGGTGGCACAGGTGCTGCTCGCCTGGGAGGAGCCCGAGATCCTGTACCGGGGGCTCGCCAGGGCCCGTTTCACCGCCGCCGCGCTCGCCCAGGTGCGTCGCCGGGGCTGGGCGCAGGGCGTCGGTGCCTTGGACGGCGACGCGGTCACGCTGGCCGCGCCGGTACGGGGACCCGGCGGCCGGGTGGTCGCGGCGCTCTCCCTCTCCGGGTCGGCCGCGCTGCTGGTCGGGGGCCCCGCGAGAGAGTTCGGCGGTGCCATGATCGATGCCGCGCTGCGCCTGGGTGAAGCGTCGGACGGATGACCCTTCGCCCCGAGGCCGGGCGGCGGCCCGTATGACACGTCGGGAAGATCCGGCGGCACAGATGGAGTTCAGGATTCTCGGCCCCACCGAGATCTGGGCCCGGGGGGCCCGTATCCCGCTCACCGCGGCCAAGCAGCGCACGGTGCTCGCGGCGCTCCTCGTCTCCCCCGGTCACTTCGTCTCCGATCAGTGGCTCGCCGAACTGCTGTGGGGGCCGGCGCCGCCCGCGACGATGTCCGCCCAGCTCTACACCTACGTCTCGCGGCTGCGGCGCAGCTGCGGTCCGGGGCTCCGGCTGGTGCGCAGGCACCGCGGCTACGGTCTGGTCCTGGGGGACGCGTGGTTCGACTGGGAGGTGTTCCAGCAACTCGCCGAGCAGGGGCGCGAGGACCTGGTGAAGCACCGCTACGCCGCGGCCGCGGCCTGTCTGGAGCCCGCACTGGCGCTGTGGAACGGCCCGGCGCTGTCGGACGTCACCGAGTTCCTGAGCCGGACCGAGCTTCCGCTGCTGGAGGAGGCCCGGCTGCGCGCGGTGGACAACCGGATGGCGGCCGTCCTTGCCCTGGGCCGGCACGACAGCGCCCTGCCCGAGCTGACCCGGCTGGTGGCGGAGCACCCCACGCGGGAGTCGCTGCGCGGCCAGCTGATGACCGCCCTGTACCGCTGCGACCGGCAGATGGACGCCCTGCGCGTGTACGAACAGGGGCGCCGCGTTCTCCACAAGGAGCTGGGCGTGGCCCCGGGGGCGTCGCTGCGGCAGTTGCACCGCGCGGTGCTGCTGGAGGCGCTGCCCGGCCCGGCCGCCGCCGAGCCACTGATCCTGACCGGGCCGTCCGCACCGGCCACCGCCGCACCCGTGGCCGGTGCGGCGGCCGGTCCGCGGTTCCACGGCCCGCACAGTCCGTGGACCGGCCTGGTACCGGCCATGCTGCCGATGGACACCGTGGGATTCGTCGGCCGCCGCGCCGAACTGGCCGATGTGCTGCGGGAGTTGCGCAGCACTAGGAGCGCGTACCGGGGCGTCGTGCTGACCGGTGCGGCCGGGATGGGCAAGACGGCGCTGGCCGTGCGCGCGGGGCATGCCTGCCGGGACGACTTCCGGCAGGGCCAGCTCTACATCGACCTGCGGGACGAGAACGGCGGCGCCAAGAATCCGCTGGATGTGCTCGGCAGCTTCCTGCGCGCGCTGACGTCCGTACGGGACGAGGACCTGCCCGGCACGCTGGACGAGCGCGTCCAGCTGTACCGCAGCGCGCTGTCCCGGCGCCGGGTCCTCGTCGTGCTCGACAACGCGGTGGACGACCGTCAGGTGCGGCCGCTGCTGGCGAGCGGCCCCGGCTGCCGGGTGCTGATCAGCGGCTGCCGTCCGCTGGCCTCGCTGGAGGGCGTCCGGGCGGTGCCGGTCGGGCGGCTCGACGACGCGGAGGCGCGGGAGCTGATCGTGGCGGGGGTCGGGCGTCGGCGCCTGGACGCCGAACCCGTCGCGGCCCGACGGATGCTGGAGCTGTGCGACGGGCTGCCGCTGGCCCTGCGGTTCTGCGCGGCCCGGCTGGTCGCCCGGCCGCACTGTCCGGTGGCCCGGCTGGTGGAGCGGCTGGAGCGCGGGGAGGTGCGGTCGGACGAGTGGGGGGAGGGGGCCCACGATCTGCGTACGGTGCTCCGCGCGAGCGTCATGCAACTGGAACCCCCGCTGCGTCCGGTCCTGCGCACGCTGGCCCGTACCGAGCCGGGCGTCTTCTCGCCGGCCGGTGTCGCGCGACGGCTGAACTGGTCCGAGGAGCGGGCCCGGGGGGCTCTGGACGCGCTGGTGGAGGGCGGGCTGCTGGAACTCGCCACGGCACCGGGCGGGTTCCTTCTCCACCCGTCGGGCGGCCCGTCCGCCCTGGCCCCGGCACAGGAGCGCTACCGGTGCACGCCCCTGGTCAGGCTCCTGGTGCACTGAGGGGCCCCGCGCGCTCACCCGCCGGTCGGGGTGCGGGCGCCTTCGTGAGGGCCGAGGGGTGTGGGGTGCGCCCGGTCGTGGTTACGGGGGTGGGGGGCTCGGGCCCGTTCCGTCAGTCGGTCGTCTGCCCGTCCCGTCAGTCGGTCGTCGGTGGGGTGCGGTGCTTGGGCCCGTCCGTCAGTCGGTCGTCGGGCCGGGCCGTTCGGACGTGGGGCCGGGCGGGGGGACACTCCCGCCGGGGGCGGCGGGCAGGGGGGCCTGCATGTCGTTGATGAACGCCGCCAGCAGCGCGGCCCAGCGCAGACCCTGGTCGTCCGCCGCCGAGCCGTCCTCCATGTCCAGTCCCCCGAGCTCGTCCGGGCCGAAGTCCGGGCCGAAGTCCCGGTCGGACGGGAACGGGCCCGGCCACGGTGCCGGGCGGGGCGCCTCCCCGGCTTCCCTGGCCTCCCCGGCTTTCCTGGCCTCCCCGGCCGACATGTGCCACCGCGCCCCTGTCGGGGTCTCCCGCCGCGGGTGTTCCGGACCGCCGCCCTCCGCCACTGCCGCCGGATCCGGTGCAGCCTCCTGGCTCATGTTCCCCTCCTCCTCGGGCCGCCCCTGCCGGGCGTTCCTTCCAGGGTTGGGTACGTGCCTATGCGCTTTCTATACTCCGGGTCCCCCGGATGCACACCGGCGCGCCACCCCCCGGCCCCCTGGCAGCTTCCTGTAGCGGGCATTGCCGTTGAGGGCGCGGGCGCAGTTCCATGGGCGCGTCAGGTGCAGTGCTCGCCCCTATAGCGGAGCCTCCCTGTCCGGCGGGCGATCCCCCCCCATGTTCCGCCGGGATGTCGGAGGCCCGGCCCCTTCGGGGGCCGGGCCGTCGGCCCGATGCGTGAGCGACCGCACCCTGCGCCTTTCCCCTGTGCGGAGAAGGAGGTTCCGGTGCCGGCCGCCCAGGCTCCCGACGAGGTCCGTCGGCCGAACACCCGGTGCCTCGCCGGCGCCGCCCGCGGCCGGCTGGCAGGAAGAGGCCAGTGCCGTTGCCGGGTGCGAAGGGCGGAGCCGATCCTCGGACCGCCGTCGTCGCCGGTGGACCCGGCTCCGGTACGTACCCGCCCCGTGCACACGTCACGACCCGCTGAAGAAGAGGACGAGGACATGACCGTCACGGCCCCGCCCGGCTCCGAACTGCTGGCCCATATCGCCGCGCAGGACCCGTCGTTCGAGCGACGGACGGCCGAGTCGCTGCTCGCCGTCGAGAAGCGCCTGCTGGACTGCGCGTCGGGCGCCCCCGATCCCCGGGTGGCGGAGCTGACGTGTCACCTCGCCGCGGCGGGCGGCAAGCGGCTGCGCCCGCTGCTCGTCCTGCTCGGCGCGGAGTTCGGCGAATCGTGGCGGGACGGGATCGTCGATGCCGCCGTGATCGCCGAACTCGTCCATATCTCCTCGCTCTACCACGACGACGTGATGGACGGGGCGGCCCTGCGGCACGGCGTGGACAGCGCCAACGCCCGCTGGGGCGAGCGCCTCGCCGTGGCGGGCGGCAACTGGCTGCTCGCCCGCGCCGCCCGGCTCGCCGCCGAACTGGGCCCGGACATGGTGCGGTTCCAGGCGGACGTGGCGAGCGAACTGGTCGTGGGCCAGCTGCGCGAGATGACCGGACCCGCCGAGGGCGAGGACCCCGTCAGCCACTTCTTCCAGGTCACCTCGGGCAAGACCGCGGCCCTGCTCTCCATGTCGCTGGGCGCCGGGGCGCTCCGGGCGGGGGCCCCGGCCGCGCACCGCGCCGCCCTCGCCGAGTACGGCGTCCAGCTGGGCATCGCCTTCCAGATATCCGACGACCTCCTCGACCTGGCCGCGCCCGCCGAGCTCACCGGCAAGGAGCAGGGCACGGACCTGGCCGCCGGGGTGCCGAGCCTGCCGGTGCTGCTGGCCACCGCCGATCCGGGCCCGGCCGGTGCCGAGCTGCGGGAGCTGCTGGCGGCCGGGCCGCTGGAGGACCCCGGTGACCGGCGGCGCGCGCTGGAGCTGTTCGCCGCCTCACCCGCTCCGGCGGGCGCACGCGCCCATCTGCGGCAGCGGCTGGACCGGGCGGGGGCCGTGCTGGAAACGCTGCCGCCCGGCCCGGCGCGCCGGGCCCTGTACGCCCTGTGCGACTACGTCGACACCCGTGTCGCCCGCACGGTGGCGGCGGCCCGCTGACTTGACCGGCAGACACGACAAGGGGGTTGGACATGCCACAGGAAACGATGGATGAACTCGCCGTTATCCGCGCCGAAGCGCTGCGTGGACCGAGCGACCGTGCGACCGAGGCGCAGCACGCGAAGGGGAAGCTGACGGCGCGTGAGCGTATCGGGCTGCTGCTGGACCCGGATTCGTTCAGGGAGGTCGAGCAGTTGCGTCGCCACCGGGCGACGGGGTTCGGTCTGGAGGCGAAGAGGCCTTATACGGACGGTGTGATCACGGGGTGGGGCACGGTCGAGGGCCGGACGGTCTTCGTGTACGCGCACGATTTCCGGATCTTCGGCGGGGCGCTGGGTGAGGCTCATGCGACGAAGATCCACAAGATCATGGACATGGCGATCTCGGCGGGTGCGCCGCTGGTGTCGCTGAACGACGGTGCGGGTGCGCGTATCCAGGAGGGCGTCTCGGCGCTGGCGGGGTACGGGGGGATCTTCCAGCGGAACACGCGGGCGTCGGGGGTGATCCCGCAGATCAGTGTGATGCTCGGTCCGTGTGCGGGCGGTGCGGCCTACAGTCCGGCGCTGACGGACTTCGTGTTCATGGTGCGTGAGACGTCGCAGATGTTCATCACGGGTCCGGACGTGGTGAAGGCGGTGACGGGCGAGGAGATCTCGCAGAACGGTCTGGGCGGTGCGGATGTGCACGCCGAGACGTCGGGCGTGGCGCATTTCGCGTACGACGACGAGGAGACCTGTATCGCGGAGGTCCGGTATCTGATCGGGATGCTGCCCTCGAACAACCGGGAGAACCCGCCGACGGTGGCGAGCGACGACCCGGCCGACCGGCGCGGTGACGTCCTGCTGGACCTGGTCCCCGCCGACGGCAACCGCCCGTACGACATGCACAAGGTCATCGAGGAGCTCGTCGACGACGGCGACTACCTGGAGATCCACGAACGCTGGGCCACCAACATCATCTGCGCGATGGCCCGGCTCGACGGCCATGTCGTGGGCGTCGTGGCCAGCCAGCCCCTGTCGTACGCCGGGGTGCTGGACATCCACTCCTCCGAGAAGGCCGCCCGCTTCGTACAGTTCTGCGACGCGTTCAACATCCCGCTGGTGACCCTGGTCGACGTACCCGGCTTCCTGCCCGGTGTCGATCAGGAGCACGGTGGGATCATCCGGCACGGCGCGAAGCTCCTGTACGCGTACTGCAACGCCACCGTGCCGAGGATCTCGCTGATCCTGCGCAAGGCCTACGGAGGCGCCTACATCGTCATGGACAGCCAGTCCATCGGCGCGGACCTCTGTTACGCCTGGCCCACCAACGAGATCGCGGTCATGGGCGCGGAGGGTGCGGCGAACGTCATCTTCCGTCGCCGGATCGCCGAGTCCGACGACCCCGAGGGGGTGCGCGGCCAGCTGGTCAAGGAGTACAAGGCCGAGCTGATGCACCCCTACTACGCGGCCGAACGCGGCCTGGTGGACGACGTCATCGACCCCGCCCAGACGCGGCACCTGCTGATCCGCTCGCTGGAGATGCTCCGTTCCAAGCACGCCGATCTGCCGTCGCGCAAGCACGGCAACCAGCCCGCGTGAGTACCGCGTCGGGCCCGGACGGGTCCCTGCTGCGAGTGGTCCACGGGTCGCCGACCCCGGAGGAGCTGGCGGCGGCGGTCGCGGTGGTGCTCACCGCCCTCCAGCACCGCGGTGCGGCCGGACCGCACGGACCGACGCCCGCCCCGTGGCGCCGGGCGGAGTCGCCCGCCTCCCCACGGGTCTCCTGGCGGGGTGGTCGCTGAGGGCTGAATGCAGGTAACTGCACGGCGCCTTGCCGACGTTCACCGCCTTGCGGAACGTGGCGGTCCAAGTACAGGTACCCGGCGGTGGGCCCAAGCCGCAGCTCAAATTCGTGGAGGAATTCCCATGTTCCAAGGAATCGGGCGGTTCTCGGTGAACCGCCCATGGCTGGTCATCGCTCTCTGGCTGGTGGCCACCGCTGCTCTGATCGCGCTGGCACCGCAGTTGAAGCCGACGAACGACCAGGCGGAATTCCTCCCGTCGAGCTACGAGTCGGTGCAGGCCGCGAAGATCCAGCAGAACTCCTTTCCGCAGAGCCGTCAGCCGATGGCCATCGGCGTCGTCCAGCGCGCGGACGGCGGCGAGCTGACCGACGCCGACAAGAAGACCGTCGGTGAGGTCGCGGCCGGACTGCAGGGCAAGAAGTTCGACAGGATCAGCGAGGTGGTGGCGGACCCGAAGGCGGTCTCGCCGGACGGCAGGATCAGCCTCATCCATGTGTTCGCCTCGACGAAGACGCCGCAGGACGAGAAGCTGGTCGAGTCCGTCGGGAAGCTGCGGACCGAGGCCGCCGACCGGCTCCCGGGCAAGGACCTGAAGCTGGGCTTCACGGGGCCGTCCGCCACGGTGCTGGACTCGCAGGAGGCATCGGACAGCACCGACGCCATGGTCATGATGTCCACCCTGCTGCTCATCATCGTGCTGCTGCTGGTCATCTTCCGCAGCCCCGTCATCGCGTTGATGCCGGTGCTGATCATCGGGCTCGTGTTCATGGTGACCATGGGGGTCATCGCGTTCGCCAGCGAGATGGCCGGACTTGAGGCACCTGCCTCCATCTCCGCCATCCTCATCGTGGTGCTCTTCGGCGTCGGCACCGACTACACGCTCTTCCTGCTGTTCCGCTACCGCGAGTACCTGCGGGACGGCCAACAGCCCAAGGAGGCGCTGGCCCTGGCCGCCGGGCGGGTCGGCGAGACCATCGCGTCCGCCGCGGGTGTCGTCATCGCCGCGTTCCTCTCGCTGCTGCTGTCCTCCATGGGCATGCTCAGCAGCATGGGCATGTCGCTCGCGATCGCCGTCGCCGTCACGCTGATCGCCGCGCTGACGCTCGTTCCCGCGGTCTTCTCCCTGCTGGGCACCAAGGCGTTCTGGCCGTCCAAGGCCTGGCGCAAGCAGCCCAAGAACGTGATCGCGGGCCGCGTGGGCGGCTTCGCCTCCCGCAAGCCGGCTCTCATCACCCTCGTGTCCGGCGGTGTGCTGGCGGCACTGGCCGTGGGCGTGTTCGGCTTCACGGCGGAGTACGACACCGAGAGCTCGCTCCCGGACAACCTGGAGTCCGTCCAGGCGATGGAGCACCTCCAGCGCGGCTTCTCGGCCGGGCAGTCCGACCCGACGTCCGTCTATGTGAAGGCCGACGGCGGGGCGGCGCTCGACAAGGATGCGCTGGCCGCGTACGGCAAGGAGCTGGCGGGGGTCAAGGGCGTGGACACGGTGTCCCCGGCCCTGGTCAACCCGAAGGGCGACGTCGCGCAGTACAGCGTCGTGCTCGACTTCCGCCCGAGCGGCGACGAGGCCCTGAGCCTGGTCGGCGGTGAGCTGCGGGACACGGTCCACCGGGCCGCGCCGAAGGGCACCGAGCAGTACGTCGGCGGCAGCACGGCCGTGCTCGCGGACGTCCGTACCGCCGTCAACCGCGACTACAAGCTGGTGTTCCCGGTGGCCGCGGTGGCGATCATGGTCATCCTGGGCCTGATGCTGCGCAGCTTCATCGCCCCGGTGTACCTGATGATCTCGGTCGGTCTCGGATTCGGCGGCACGCTCGGCGCCACCGTCTGGATCTTCCAGGACGGCTCGAACGGGCTGCTGTTCATGCTCCCGGTCATCGTCTATCTCTTCGTGGTGGCCATCGGGACGGACTACAACATCCTGATGGTGGCCCGGCTGCGCGAGGAGATCCGGAGCGGCAAGGAGCCGCGTGAGGCCGTCCGGCTGGCCGTCACCCAGTCCGCTCCCACCATCGGCGCCGCCGCGGTCATCCTCGCGGGCACCTTCGGGGTGCTGATGCTCGCCGACAACTCCATGCTGAAGCAGATGGGCTTCGCGGTCGCGTTCGGGATCATGCTGAGCGCGTCCCTGATGGCGATTCTCCTGGTCCCGGCGGTCACCATGCTGGTGGGGCCGCGCGCCTGGTGGCCGGGCAACCGGCACGACCGGTCCGGCGACGGCGATCAGGAGCCGGTGCGCGAGCCCGATGCCGATGCGCTCGTCACCACACCGAGCCGCTAGCCCGGCAGGCGCTTGAGAGCTGTCCCACGGCCGCCGGTCGTCCCCCTGGTCCGAGAGCGGCCCGGGGGACGACCGGCGGCTGCCTTTTTCCCGCGGTGGCAACACCCGTGAACGGCATGCCCCTTGGACCTCCGGAACCCTGTGCAGCTTCCTGAAAGCGGAGGGGAGCCGCGTGCGGCCTATCGGTAACCTGCTGATACGGCGTCCTTGGTCATCAGGATTTCTGCCGTGGTGCCGGCCAGATATGAGGTGTGATGCACGAGCGCGAGTTCAGAGCTTTCGTTTCGATCGCGGAAACCGGACGAATGGATGCCGCGGCCCGACAACTCGGTTATTCCCAGCCGGCGATCACCTATCAGATCAAGTGTCTGGAACGGTCCCTCGGCTTCAAGCTGTTCACCCGGCACCCCAGCGGTGCGCGGCTGACCCGTGACGGGCGGATGGTCCTGTCCTCGGCGCAGGCCGTACTCATGCTGATCGACAACATCCGCAACATGCGCGGGGGCGAGGACGCCGAGGCCACCGGGCCGTCCGTGCGGGCCGCCGTCCCGGTGGGCGGGCAGAACCCCGCCTGAGGCGGACGCCGTACGGCGCCGACAGACGCGGGCGGGAGACTCCGCACTTCGGGCGGGAGACTCCGCACTTCGGGCGGGAGACTCCGCGCTTCGGGCGGGAGACTCCGCACTTCGGGCGGGAGACTCCGCGCTTCGGGCGGGAGACTCCGCACTTCGGGCGGGAGACTCCGTACGGAGAGTCCTTCCTCGCTTCATGGACACCCGGCCGGCGATTCCGGCCGGGTTGATAATGACGAATGCCGAGCACGTGGGAGAGAAGACGATGAGCACCAATCCCTTCGAGGACAACGACGCCAGCTATTACGTACTGGCCAATGAGGAGGGCCAGCACTCGCTGTGGCCCGCGTTCGCCGAGATTCCCGCGGGCTGGACGGTGAAGCACGGCCAGGACAGCCGTCAGGCATGCCTGGACTACGTCAACGAGAACTGGACCGACATGCGCCCGCTGAGCCTGGTGCGCCAGATGGAAGCCGCCAAGTAGTCCGGCGGCCGGAGAGGACGACCATGCAGACGGGTTCCCGCGCCGCGATATACCGGCCCAGGCCGCGCCCGAGGGCCGACCGGGTGCTGGTGTGCCTGAGTTACTGCGGCGGAGGCACCGCCCCGTTCCGGCGGTGGGCCGAAACCGTGCCGGACGACGTGGAGTTGGCGCTCGTCTGCTATCCGGGCCGGGAGGCGCGCTTCAACACGCCGTTCGCCCGTGACTGGGTCGCCCTGCGCGACGACGTGGTGCACGCGGTCCGGGGTCTCGTGGACCGGCCCTACACACTGTTCGGCCACAGCATGGGGTCCTGGGTGGCGTTCGAGACCGCGGCGCAGCTCGACCGCCTCGGCGTCACCCCGCCCTCGGCGCTCGTCGTTTCCGGCGGGGTGGCTCCGCACAAGCGGGAGTCGCGCACCGATGTACCCCGCTCGGCCGACAGCGACGACGCACTCGTCACCTGGATGCGCGAGTTCGGGCAGATGAGCGCGGTGGTCGCCAACGAACCGGATCTGCGCAAACTCGCGGTGGAACTGCTCCGTGCGGACCTGGAGGTCACGGAGTCCTACCGCTTCGTGCCGGGCACCCGGGCGACGGCGCCGCTGCGGGTCCTCTACGGCACCGAGGACACCGGCGCCTTCAGCGAGGTGGAGCGCGACTGGAAGTCCCTGGCGGACGGCGGCTTCGAGGCGCTGGAGCTGCCGGGCGGGCACTTCTACGAGGCGGACGTATGGGCCGGTCTGCCGCGGTGGTGCACCGAAGCCGCCCCGGACGCGGGGCGTTGAAGGGCTGCCCGGCACACCGCGGTCCCTTCCCGCGTGCCGGGCAGTCATCAGCAGTGAGGAACGCCGCGTCGACGAGGTCGGCGCGGCGTTCCTCACTGGGTCGCGGGTGTGGGTTCAGGCCGCCTCGCGCAGAGCGCGCCTGCGGTCGTGCAGGACCAGCAGGAGGACCATGCCCATGGTCACTCCCAGGACGGTGCCGGCCTGTCCGGCCAGCAGGAGCGACAGCTCGTACTCGGGGGAGGGGCGCTTCGTGCCGACGCTCGTGAGAAGGCTGTAGACGCTGTACGAGAAGAGCATGCCCGACGCGATCCAGGTCGCCGCCATGGGCGGCAGGAACCTCCGCGATCCCCGGCGGTTGGTCAGCACCAGGATGCCCCAGGCCCCCACGAAGGCCCAGACGCCGGTGCTCGCCGACAGCAGGTGCCACCACATGTCACGGTGCACCAGCTTGACCGGGTCGAGGCCGAGGGTGCCGCCGACCGCCCAGAACAGCTTGACGGCGCCGAGCCCGGCGCAGCCCACGGCGAGCAGCCGGGCCGCGGTGGTCTGCAACGTCCGGCTGTTTCCGGGGGTGTCCGCGTGGTCGGTCGGCCCGCCCAGGGCCTCCGGCCACCGGCTCCTGGCGTAGCCCGCCAGGGCGAGCGGCAGGCCGATGCCGACGCCGACCAGCGAGATCATGACGAAGACCTGCTCGTAGACCCAGAAGTCGGTGGAGGAGTCCGCCTGTTCGTCGCGGGACATGGCGGCCGGGCCGAGCACCGGGGCCAGCACCAGCATGGGGACGAGCAGCCCGGTGCCCACCCAGACGGGCAGGATGATCAGCCAGGAGGGGAGCCGTTCGCCCCAGGGCCGGATGAACGCCATCGCCAGCAGAATGCCCACCGCGGCGAGAACCGCGGTGGTCGCATTGATGGCGCGCCAATCGGCTTCGCCCATTTCCTCGGTCGGGAGGAAGAGGCCGAACGCCCAGGCGATTTTGATCAGCATGTACGGCATAACCGCAATGGCGGTGCCATAGCCGCAGATTCTGCGTATCTTGAGCAATCGTGAGGTCGGTTGCGCCGCCATTACTGTCATGTGGGCACAATATCCGAGCCGTCATTGGGGGTCAAAGTTTTCTCCCCCCTTATACAGGTATGCGCTTTTCGGTGGTTCTGTGAAATCCGGGTCGGGCGGGGCCGGTAAGTGCTATGGCGGTGAGATGGCCGGATTCCGCTACGGACACCAGCAGCGCGGGCTCCGCCGCACGGGCCAGGGCGATCAGTTCCAGCAGGCCGGACACCGCGCAGTGCCGGGCCTCGGCCATCGCCGCGGCGGGGTCGCGCAGCGAGCCTCCCCCGGCGCCGAGCGCCGCCGCGACGGCGTCGCGGACCGCGCCGCCGAAGGGCGCGGCACCGGCCGGACCGCTGACGACGAGCCGCAGGCCGTTCGTGCCGTCGGCCAGGGCGGCGATCCGCCGTCCGGCCGCCGCGAGCGCCGCCGGGTCCCAGGCACCGTCGGCGCCCCGGGCGACGAACCGGGAGAGCCCGCCGGTGAGCGTGGCGAGCGCACCGGTCCGGTCGGCCGGGTCCGGTGCCGACAGGACGACGGCGGCGGCACCGTCGTACTGACCACCGCCGCTCCCCGTGCCGTCCCCGTCGGGCGCCCGGTCGGTCGCCGCGGCCACCACCCGGTCGGCACGGCCGGTACGCAGCGCGGTCATCGCGAAGTGCACCGCCTCCAGGCCCGCGGTGACGGGGTTGGTCAGCGTGACCGAGAAGGCGCGGGCGCCCACCGTGATGGCCAGCTGGCTGCCGGGGGTGCTCATCGAGAACGCGGGCACCTCGGCCGGGCTGATACCCCGGACGCCCTCGGTGCGCAGGATGTCGTCCATCCGCCGGTGCGCGCGGTCGATCGCGTACTGGGTGCCGGTGACCACACCGAGGCGGCTGCTCGGCCCGCCGGTGAGGGGTGGGTCGTCATGGCGTCTGCCGAGCGCCAGGTGTCCGGCCGCGAGCAGATAGCGGGTGGCCGGGCTGTAGTACTTCCACCCGCGCCGGCCGAGATGCCCGGCCGGGTCGAACCAGGCGGCGTCACCCGGCTCCCCGGCCGTCCGGGGCTCCTGCGCGACCGCGCCGGCGCTCGTGATCAGGACGTTCATCCGGTGGCCTCCCAGGCGAGCACCGCGTTGTTGCCGCCGAAACCGGTGCCGCTCACCAGCACCGACGGCCGGGACAGGGGGACCGGCCCGCCCAGGGGCACATCCATCGGACAGGTGGGATCGACGCTCGTCACATGGGCGTTCGGCGGAACCAGACCGTGCCGCAGGATGCGGGCCGCTATCACGCAGCCGAAGACACCCGCGGCGCCCGCGGTGTGGCCCATCACCGCCTTCGGCGCGTACCCGGCGACCTCGGCGGCGTCGCCGCCCGCGGCCGTCACGGCCCCGCTGACCGCGGTGCTCTCCACGGAGTCGTTGAGCGCCACCCCGGCCCGGTGCAGCACCACGGCACCGGGGGGCCCGGAGGTGGTGGCGAGGGCCTGGGCGACCGACCGGCCCAGCTGTTCGCCGGACGGCTCCGGGGCCATCGGGTGGTGGGCGTCGCAGCTCCAGCCCTGCCCGGCGAGCACCGCCTGCGCGCTCACACCCCGGCGCCGGGCGGACTCGGCCGACTCCAGCACCACGGCCGCCGCGCCCTCGCCGGTGACCATGCCCGCACGGCCGGTGTCGAAGGGGCGGCAGCACAGCGGGTCCAGCAGCCCGAACCGGTGCAGTGTGCCGACCGCGACCCGTGAGAAGGCGTCGCCGCCGCAGGCGATGACGACATCGGCCTGCCCGGTCTCGATCAGCTCGGCGGCCCAGCCCACCGCGTACGTCCCGGCGGAGCAGGCGGTGGACAGGGTGTGGCCGGGCCCGCCGATCCCGAACCGGCCGGCGACCACGGCGGCCACCCGGTGGGTGGCGGCCGGCCGGCCCGGCGCCTCGGGCCCCTCCGCCAGGTCGATGTCACCGAGCGACGTGCCGACGGTCAGCCCCGCGTCGAGCAGGTCCTCGCGCGTCAGCCCGGCCTCGGCGACCGCCTCCGCGACCGCCGAGAGCAGCAGCGCGCCGGTTCGCCCGGCACCTTCGCCGTCGGCGGCCGGGGACCCCGGCGCCGCCGGGTCCGGATCGGCCGCGTACAGAGGGGGGTGCTCCGGCAGCCCGCAGGCGTCCGGGGCGGGCACCGGCAGCCGGTCGGCACGCAGCAGACCGTCCCACAGCGCGTCGACTCCGGCGCCGAAGCAGGTCACCGCTCCCAGCCCCGTGACCACGACCGTCACCGGCGCACCTCACTCCTGTGGACCGTACAAAACAATTCTCGATACCGACCAGAGTGCCTTCGGTAAAGAGCCGCGGCCGTCGCGCCTGCAAGTACCTGCAGTATTCCCGTGCGCGTCTCCTCGCCCGTAAGACCCCTGCAATACCATCGGCGGCGATCAACGCGGCTCCGTACGGTCCGGAAAAGTGGGACCCGGAATGACGTGAAGCCGAATGAATGGCCAAAGGAAAGGGAATCCGGTGAGTGCCGAAATCACGCTGAATACGTCGGAACTCCGGGAGCTGGTGGCGGACACCCTGGATGTCGAATCCTCGGCGCTGACCGACGACGCGCTCTTCATCGAGGAGCTGGGGGTCGACTCGGTGGTGGCTCTGGAACTCGCGGTCACCCTGGAACAGCGTTACGGGATCAGGATTCCCGAGGAGGAGCTGGTCGAGCTCCGCACGTTTCCCGACATCCGCGACCTGCTCAGCCGGAAGCTGGGCGGTTGACGGGCGTGCGGCCGGCCGGTTCACCGGACACCGGCGGGAGTGCCGCCTCCTATTTCCTGATCGAGAGCAAGGGGAACTGGGCGGGCCCCAACGCGGGCACCTTTCTCCTGGACGCCGCGGCGCTCGCCGGAGCCGGCCACCGGGTGCGGGTCTATCTCGTCGAGGACGGGGTGCTCAGCGCCGTGGGCACCGAGGTGCCGGAGATCGAGCGCCTCGCCGGGGCCGGGGTCGAGATCCTCGTGGACGACTTCTCGGCGGCGCAGCGCGCGCTCGGCGCCATGACGCTGTCGCCGCACGTGAGACTCGCCGGGATGGAGACCGTCGCGGCGGCGCTGGCCGAGGACGACTGCAGAGGTGTGTGGCACTGATGGGTACCCCCATGAAGCGCCGGATGTGGGACCTGCTGCTCATCCTGACGGCGGCCCCGCACTCCAGCGATGTGGTGACCTCCGCGCTGCGGCTCTCGCACGCGGTGCTCGACAACGGCGGCTCGGTACGGATCTGGGCGTGCGGTTACGCCAACATGCTCACCCAGAACACGTTCGGTGACACCAAGCTGCCCAACACCCGTGACCCGGACGGGCATTACCCCTCGTCGTCGGCGATCGTGGCCCGGCTGACGGCCGACAGCGGTGGCCGCTTCGGCTGGATCACCTGCACTGCGTGCGCCGAGGAGCGCGGCGCGACCCACCACATCCCGCAGGTGCGGCACCGCTCGCCGCTCCGGCTGGCGGGGACCATGGCCGCGGCCAGGCAGACGCTCTACCTCGGGGGAGCCTGATGACCACCACCTCACAGGAACGGCCGCGTCAGCGGGTGCTCTGCGTGCTCGACCGCGCCTACCGGGGCGCCGTGGAGGTGCAGTTCTTCCACCCGCTGTACGGACTGCTCGACCTGCACGACCAGTTCGAGCAGGTGGATCTGGCGCTGCGCGGTGCGACGGTGACGATGGCCGTCGAGGAGAACGACTACGTACCGACCGTGCGGATCGGCTCGACGGTGCTGGACACGCTGCCCGACTACCGGGGTGCCGTGCGGGACCTGCTCGCCGAGGGGTTCAGCGTCTTCGTGGACGCGAGCGCCCTGGCCGGACTCGGCGTCACCCCGGAGCAGCTGGTGCCGGGTGTGACCACTCTCGCCCCGGCCGAACTGGCGGTCCGCTGGCCGGAGTACGACCAGGTGTGGTTCGTATGACCGGCGGCATTCCGCCCCGGTCCGGGGAGCGGGCAGAGGCGCGGCGCACGTTCGCGACCCCGTTGTGCGCGGTCGACCGGCTGGAGCCGGACGCGGGCGGACCGGACCTCCGGTTCCGCGCGTTCAAGACGGTCAGCGCCGACGACCCGTACATGGAGGGGCACTTCCCCGGACTCACGCTGCTGCCCGCCGTGTTCGTCCTCGAAGCGCTCCGGCAGGCGCTGTCCACCCTGGTGGGCGGCGACGAACCGCTGAACCTGGTGGAGGTCGTCTCCGGCCGGTGGCGGGCGCCCATGCGCGGCGGTGACGAGATCCGGCTGGACGTCACGGCGAGGAAGGACGACGGCGGGCGATGGCGGGTCACCGCCGACGGGGTGCGGCAGGACGGTACCCCGGTCGTGGCCGCGAAGGTGGTGCTCGGCGACCGGGACACCGCCCCGGCCGGCGGACCGCTCGTCCCCGCGGGCGCGCCGCCCCTCCCGGCCGCCACCGCGTGCGGACCGGACTACACCGCGATCCTGGACCGGCTGCCGGTACGGCACCCCATGCTCCTGGTGGACCGGGTGGAATCCTTCGACCCCGGCCGGGAGATCACGACCGTGAAGGCCGTCTCCGGCTCCGAGCCCTGCTACCGGTCGATGGCGGACGGGCTCCCGCTGTCGCGGTACATGTACCCCAGGGCGCTGATGCTGGAGTCCTTCGGACAGTCCTCGGTGCTCCTGTGGCTGTCCAGCGGCACCACCGAAGGCGTACAGGTCGCCGCCGCCTTCCGTGACTGCCGCTTCGCCGGGGAGGTGCGGCCGGGTGCCGTACTGCGCCATGTGGCCCGGATCGACCGGCTGATGGCCGACAACGTCTTCGTGTCCGGGGAGACCTGGGACGGAGACCGGTGCGTCATGACGGTCGGCGCACTCATCGGTGCGAACCGGCCGCGCGAGCAGATGGACGGGGCGATGAACACGGCGCCCTGAGGCGCGCGGGCGTGACGACGAACGCGGCCCCAATCCCAGCCCGTCCGGCGCTTGAGGGCATCCCTTCCCCGACCCCGGGGGCCGCCGCCCCCAACCCCAGGTCCGGCAACCCAGCCCGTCCGGCGTTTGAGGACAGCCCGACCCCGGGGGCCGGCGACCCCACTCCCAGCCCCTCCGGCGTTTGAGGAGCGGGGCCCGGGGCAGCGCCCCGGTTTCGGGAAGGGGCGGGTAGGGGACCAGCCCGCCGCAGGCGCCCCACCCGCACAGCCGCCCGTTCAGGACGCCGCGTAGCTACCGATGATCTCGCTGACGACCTCCGCCGTCCGAGCGCTGCGCAGGATGTCCACGTGGTCGACCGGGACCTCCACGGTCCGCGCCGCCAGCAGGGCCCCCTCGGTCGGCTGCCGGGAACTCACCGCGGTGGCGGTGCGCCAGGCGGCGGCCGGGTCGATCTGCCGGGCCGCGTCCAGGTACGACACGAACGACCGGAACACCGCCGCGAACTCCTCCAGCAGTTCCGTGTCGAGCTCCTCGCGTGCGAACGCCGCGCCCGCCTGCTCCCGGAAGATCCGGACCAGCTCGGCGCCGAAGGCGGCGAAGTCCGGGGCGCCCGCCCGCGCCGCCTGTGCGGCCTGCCGGGCGGCGGACACCTCGTCGGCGGACAGCACCGAGGCGAACTGGTTCATCATCGCGGCGAAGTCCCGGTCCAGACCGGCCGGGGACGGCACCTCCGGGTCGAACATCACGAACCGGGGCGGCCGTGCCTGCCACCCGGCGACCCGGGCGGCGATCTCACCGGCGAAGACGCTGCCCGCGCAGTAGCCGAGCACCGCCCGGACCGTACGGCCACTGTCCTCGGCCTCGCGGACCCACAGTTCGATGTAGTCCCGCGCGGACATGCCGTCGCCCGTGTCGGGCTGGCGGGTCTCCCACACGGCGAGGTGCGGGTCGAGCCGGGGGACGAGGTCGGTGAAACTGGAGTCGGAACGACCCGTGGTGGCGAAGTCGACGGCGAGTACGAGGTCGGTGCCCCGCCCCTCGTTGAGGACTTTCCATCCGGTGAGCCTGGTCATGTGTGCTGTCCACTCTGGTCGGCGCTGTGCGGGGAATGCGGGGCGGGCGGGCGTCGGGCCCGTCACCGCGCGGGCGGTGACGGGCCCCGGGCCGCCGCTCAGCCCTCGGTGATCCGGATGGCCTTCGACGGGCAGATGTGCTCGACGAGCTTGCGCGTGTGCGCGGCGTCGGCGTCCGAGGGGCTGTCGTCCAGCAGGATCACCAGGCCGTCGTCCTCACCCTGATCGAAGATGGCGGGGGCGCTCATCACGCACAGCCCGGCGCCGATACAGCGGTCGCGGTCCACATGCACCTTCACCGCGCTCACCAGCCGACCACGAGCTTGTGCACCGGCGGCAGCCCGTCGATGAGCTCGATCGGCTCGTCGGACTCGACCACGTGCAGGTCCGGGAACCGGGTGAACAGCGAGGTGAAGCACAGCTCCATCATCAGCCGGGCCACATGCTGGCCGAGGCACTGGTGGACGCCGTAGCCGAAGGCGAGGTGGTCCCGGGCGTCGCGGTGGATGTCGAAGGCGTCGGGGTCCGTGTACTTGGCCGGGTCGCGGTCGCCGAGACCCTTCAGTACGAGGATGCCCTCGCCCTCCTTGATGGTCACGCCGTCGATCTCCACGTCGGCGAGCGCCACCCGGGCCAGGACCTCGTCGACGAGGCTGAAGTAGCGCAGCACCTCGTTCACGGCCTTCGGCATGAGCCCCGCCGGGTCGCCCTGGAGCGCCTTGAGCTGTCCGGGGTGGTCCAGGAGCGTCTGGGTGCCGAGCGCGATGCGGTTCACGATGAACTCGTAACCCGCGAGCAGCAGCATCTTCGTCATCAGCGTCAGACCGTGGTGGTCGAACTCGTCGGTCCGGCCCGCCCGGGTGATGAAGCTGCCGAGCATGTCGTCGGCGGGGTTCTCCTGCTTCTCGGTGACGAGGGTGGCGAAGTACGTCATCAACTCGTTGTTGGCGGCCATCTTCTCGTCCATGGTGTACGAGTGCCGCGTACCCACCATGATCGCGGCGTTGCGCGTGAACACGTCGCGCTCGGCCTCGGGGATGCCGGCCAGTTCGCAGATCACCTGGGCCGGCAGCGGCAGGGCCAGCGCCTGGACGAGGTCGGTGGGGCCGCCGGCCGCCTCCATCCCGTCGAGGTAGTGGTCGATCAGCTCCTGCACCTTCGGGCGCAGCTTCTCGACGGCCTTGATGGTGAAGTCCGGCAGCGCCATCTGACGGACGCGGGTGTGCCGGGGCGGGTCCATGGTCACCAGCAGGTTCTTGGAGTCCCTGGCGATCATGTCCAGCAGTTCCTGCGGCGCGGGGAACCTGATGGGGAACGTGGGGTGCGGCTGCACGCTGAACCGGTCGTCCGCCAGCAGCCGTTGGATGTGGTCGTGCTGCGAGACCAGCCACGCCTTGCTGCCCGACGGCATGGTCACCTGGGTCAGCGGACGTCCCTCCGGCACCTGGTCGTACTCAGGCAGAAGGGGGTTGGGCCAGCCGCGTGGGGCGACGGGGCAGGTGGCCTGCTTCTCCATGGCGTCGGTCATAGGGGTATTCCCTGTCTTTGTCGTGGTCATGGGTCTGCTCGCCGTGATGCTACGGACGGAATTCCCGCCCGCCGGAGGCCCTTGCCACTTGCTGCAACAGGACCCGGTTCAAAGAATCTGAATTCCGTGCGCCCGGCCAGAAGATCCGTTTCCGGTAATTGCAGCGGCCTGCGACAGAGCTTGTCGGTACGTGTATTCGTTTACCGAACGTCGATTGACCGCCGTCAGCGGATCCGGTGCACGGACGAAGGGCGCTGCCGCGCCCGCCCCAGGGCTGTTCCGGCCCGGGGCCGCCTCGAACACGGCGCTGACAGCAGGCCCGCCGGAGCCGCCCGTGGCTGCCGACCCGTTGGATCACCGACCGACTCGCAGGTCGGCCTGGCCCGAAGAAACAGAGGACAGATGTCTGACTCGTCAGCCACGGTTCTGCCGCTGACCGCCGGCCAGGCCGGAATCTGGTACGCGCAAAGCCTCAGCGGTCCGAACGCGACGTTCAACGCGGCCCTCTACCTGGACATAGCGGGGGCCGTCGATCCCGTGCTGTTCGCCACCGCGATGCGCCGGATCGTCGTGGAGACCGAGGCGCTGCGTGCCCGGTTCACCGACGGGGGGTCCGGTCCGGCACAGGTGATCGAGCCGGTCACCGACTGGTCGGCGCAGCCGGTGCACGTCCTGGACTTCGCCGCCGAGGACCGGCCGGACGAGAAGGCCGACGCGTGGATGTGGGCGGACGCGAACACCCCGGTCGAGGTGATCGGGGGCACGCTGTACCGCTTCGCGCTCATCAAGGTCGCCGAGGACCGGTTCCTCTTCTACTACCGCTACCACCACCTGGTGATGGACAGCTTCGGCGCCAGCCTCATCGCCTCCCGTCTGGCCGACGTCTACACCCGGCTCACCGAGGGGCGGGACCCGGCCGACGGGGCGTTCCCGCCGCTGCGCGAGCTGATCGAGGACGAGCTGGTCTACCAGCGGTCCGCCGAGTTCGCCGAGGACCAGTCCTTCTGGACGGGGGAGTTCGCCGACAGGCCGGCCGCCGTGAGCCTCGGTGACCGTCCGACGGCGCTGCCCACCGGCCTGTTCCGGGACACCGCGTACGTATCGGCCGCGCAGGGCAACGAGATCCGCGACGCGGCCCGTGCCGGACGGGTCGGCTGGCCCGCCGCGGTGCTGGCGGCGCTCGCCGCGTACACCAGCCGGATCACCGGCAGCAGCGACGTGGTGATCGCCCTGTCCGTCGCCGCCCGCACCACGGCCGCGGGCCGCACCGTGCCCGGCATGGTGTCCAACGTGGTCGGCGTACGGATGACGGTGCGCCCCGACATGACGGCGACGGAACTCGTCCGCCACGCCCACCAGCGCATGCGCGCCGTCTCCCGGCACAAGCGCTACCGCTACGAGGACCTGCGGCGCGACCTCAGACTCCTGGGCTCCGACGGCCGGTTGCTCGGGCCGAGGCTCAACCTCCACGTCGTCGCCCCGGCCCTGCGCATCGCGGGTCTGCCTACGACCCTGCACCCCCTGATGGCCGGACACGACGACGACCTCTCGCTGATCGTGGTCGGCCGCCAGGACGGCGGCCTCCAGCTCGACCTCTCCGCCAACCCGGACGTCTACAGCCCCGACGCGGCGCGGCAGCACCACCGCCTGATCATCCGGCTGCTCGGCGAGCTGGCCGCGCATCCCGACCGCCCGATCGGCGCCCTGGACATCGTGGAGCCCGAGACGCTGGAGCGGTTGGTCGGCGAGTGGGGCGGCGCCGCCCGGACACCCGCGGCGGCCGAACGCGCCACCCTGACCGAGCGGTTCGCCGACACCGTGGCGGCCCATCCGGACCGCACGGCGGTGGTCTGCCCCGACGGCGCGGACCACCGGGCCCTGACCTACCGGGAACTGGACGAGCGGTCCAACCGGCTGGCCCGGCTGCTGATCGACCGCGGGGTGCGGCGCGGTCAGCTCGTCGCACTGGCGATGCCGCGCTCGGTGGACCTGCCCGTGGCGCTGCTGGCGACGCTGAAGGCCGGCGCGGCGTATCTCCCGGTCGACCCCGAGTACCCCGCGGACCGGGTCGCCTACATGCTGGCCGACGCCCGGCCCGCCGCCGTGATCACCGCACGGCGCGACACCTTCGCCCAACCGGTGGTGGACACACCGGAGATCGCGCTCGACCACCCGGACACGGCGGCCGAACTGGCCGCGCTGGCGCACACCCCGGTCCGGGACGCCGAGCGCGGCGGACCGGTCCTGCCCGACCAGGCCGCCTACGTCATCTACACCTCGGGGTCGACCGGCCGGCCCAAGGGCGTCGTGGTCGCCCACCGCAATGTGCTCCGGCTCTTCGAGTCGACCGCGTCCTGGTCCGGCTTCGGGCCGGACGACGTGTGGTCGCTGTTCCACTCCTACGCCTTCGACTTCTCGGTGTGGGAGATCTGGGGCGCCCTGCTGCACGGCGGGAAGCTCGTGGTGGTGCCGTTCGCGGTGAGCCGCTCGCCGGAGGAGTTCCTGCGGCTGCTGGTACGGGAGCGGGTCACCGTCCTCAACCAGACACCGTCGGCGTTCTACCAGCTGGTCCAGGCCGACCGGGACGACCCGGAGACCGGGAGCGCGCTCGCCCTGCGCCGGGTGATCTTCGGCGGTGCGGCGCTGGAGTTCGGCAGGCTGGCCGAGTGGTACGAGCGGCACGCCGAGGACGCCCCGCGGCTGGTCAACATGTACG
Source organism: Streptomyces sp. TSRI0281 (assembly GCF_001905125.1). GTDB lineage: Bacteria > Actinomycetota > Actinomycetes > Streptomycetales > Streptomycetaceae > Streptomyces. The sequence continues at coordinate 130,987 of NZ_LWLE01000003.1, forward strand.
GCATCACCGAGACCACCGTGCACACCACGGAGCTGATGCTCGACGCGTCCGTGGCGTCGGCCGGTACCGGCAGCATGATCGGCCGGGGCCTGGACGACCTGCGCGTCTACGTCCTGGACACCGCGCTGCGCCCGGTACCGCCCGGGGTGGCCGGTGAGCTGTACGTCGGCGGCCCCGCGGTGGCCGACGGCTATCTGGGGCGGCCGGACCTGAGCTGTACCCGGTTCGTCGCGGACCCCTTCGGCCCGGCGGGACAGCGTATGTACCGGTCCGGCGACCTGGCCCGCTGGGCCGCGGACGGCGGCGCGAACCTGGAGTACCTGGGGCGCGCCGACCAGCAGGTCAAGATCCGCGGCTTCCGGATCGAGCCGGGCGAGATCGAGGCCGCGGTCCTGCGGCACCCCGATGTCCGGCAGGCGGCCGTCGTCGTCCGTGAGGACACCCCCGACGACCAGCGGCTGGTGGCCTACGTCATCGGCGGCCACGGCGCCGGGGGCCGGGTCGCCCTGGACACCACCGACCTGCGCAAGCACACGGCCGCCGCCCTGCCCGAGCACATGGTGCCGAGCTGGTTCGTGCAGCTGGACGCGCTGCCCCTGACCGGGAACGGGAAGCTCGACACCGGGGCCCTGCCCGCCCCGGACCTGGCGGGCCTCGCCGGCGGCCGGCCGGCCCGTACCCCGGAGGAGGAGATCTTCTGCGGTCTCTTCGCGGAGATCCTGGGCGTGCCGTCGGTCTCCATGGACGACAACTTCTTCGATCTGGGCGGGCATTCGCTGCTCGCCACCAGGCTGGTCAGCCGGGTGCGCGCGGCGTTCGGCGTCGAACTCACCATCCGTACCGTCTTCGAGGCACCGTCCCCGGCCGAGCTGATCGCCTGGCTCGCGGGCAACGGTGACGTACCGAGCGCCCGGCGCCCGCTGACCCCCATGGACAAGCCGGAGGAGATCCCGCTCTCCTTCGCCCAGCTGCGGCTGTGGTTCATCGACAAGATCGACGGCGGCTCCGGCACCTACAACATCCCGCTCGTCGTGCGGCTGAACGGCGATCTGGACCGTACGGCGCTTCAGGCCGCGATCGGCGATGTCGTCGCCCGGCACGAGAGCCTGCGCACCGTCTTCCCCGACCGCGACGGCACCCCGCGCCAGCACATTCTGTCCGCCGAGGAGGCGACGCCGGTCATGGGCGTCACCGGCATCACCGCCGACCGGCTGGCCGAGGCGCTGACCGAGCGCGCCGCCGTCGGCTTCGACCTGGCCACCGAGGCGCCCATCCGCGCGCATCTGTTCGCCCTGTCGGACCGGGAACACGCGCTGCTCCTGCCGGTGCACCACATCGCGGGCGACGGCTGGTCCCTGGTGCCGCTCACCCGCGACCTCCAGACCGCCTATACCGCCCGCTGCCGGGGCGACCTCCCGGAGTGGCAGCCGCTGCCCGTCAGCTACGCGGACTACACCCTGTGGCAGCGCGAGATCCTGGGCGACGAGGACACCCCGGGCTCGGCGATCTCCGGCCAGCTCTCCTTCTGGACGGAGTACCTGCGGGGACTGCCCGAGGAAGTCACCCTGCCCACCGACCGGCCCCGGCCCGCCGTCGCCTCCTACCGGGGCGAGACGCTGCGCTTCGATCTGCCGGCCGCGCTGCACCGGCAGCTGACGCGGTGCTCGCGCGAGCACGACGTGAGCCCGTTCATGGTGGTGCAGACCGCGCTGGCGGTGCTGCTGAGCAAGCTCGGCGCCGGTGAGGACGTCCCGCTCGGCATCTCGATCGCGGGACGGACCGACGAGGCGCTGGACGACCTGGTCGGTTTCCTCGTCAACACCCTGGTGATGCGCACCGACCTCACCGGGGACCCCAGCTTCGCCGACCTGCTGGGCCGGGCCCGCACGGACGGCCTGGCCGCCTTCGCCAACCAGGACCTGCCCTTCGAGCGGCTGGTCGAGGCCGTCAACCCGGAGCGCTCGGCCGGCCGGCACCCGCTGGTCCAGATCGGCCTGGGCTTCCAGAACAACGCGGCACCGGGGCTGGACCTGCCCGGCCTCGACGCCTGGATCGAACCCGCCGTCACCCACACCGCCAAGCTGGACCTGCTCTTCGACTTCCGCGAGGTGCGGGGCGAGGGGGGCGACCCGGACCACACGACCTGTGCCGTCGAGTACGCCACCGACCTGTACGACGAGGCCACCGTCGAGCTGCTCATCAGCAGGCTGACGCGTCTGCTGGACCGGGCGACCGGACGGCCGCAGAGCCGGCTGAGCGAGCTGGAGGTGCTGGACGCCGACGAGCGCGAGCGCATCCTCGTCGAGTGGAACGACACCGCGTGCGAGGTCGCCGCGGGCACCCTGCCCGAGCTGTTCGCCGCACAGGTGCGGCGCACCCCCGGTGCCCTCGCGGTGGTGGCCGGTGAGCAGGAGCTGCGCTACGCGGAGCTGGGCGAGCGGGTCAACCGGCTCGCCCGGCATCTGATCGCACGCGGGATCGGCACCGAGGACCGTGTCCTGCTGGTGATGCCGAAGTCGCTGGACCTCCTCGTGGCGCAGCTCGCCGTGGTCACGGCGGGTGCCGCGTTCGTGCCGGTCGACCCCGGCTATCCGCGCGAGCGGGTCGCCTTCATGGCCGACGACGCCGCGCCCGCGCTGCTGCTGACCCTCAGGTCGGTGGCCCCGCAGGCCGATGAGGTGATCCCGGACCTGCCCAGGATCGTGCTCGACGGCCCGGGGACGGCCATCGTGGTCGCGGCACAGCCCGCCACCCCGCTGTCGGACGCGGAGCGGCGGGTGCCCGTCGCGCTCGACCAGGCCGCCTACGTCATCTACACCTCCGGCTCGACCGGCCGGCCCAAGGGCGTCGTGGTGACCCACCGGGGCATCGGCAACCTGGCCGCCGCGCAGGGCGAGCGGTTCGCGGTCCGGCCGGACAGCCGGGTCGTCCAGTACGCGGCACCGAGCTTCGACGCCGCGGTGTCCGAGACCTGCGTCGCCCTGCTCGGCGGCGCCACGCTGGTGCTCCCGGTCGAACAGGGCCTGCTGCTCGGTGACGAACTGGCCCGGTTCCTGACGGGCCGGCGGATCAGCCATGCGACGATCCCGCCGATCGCGCTGACCGGGCTCGACCCGGCCGCCGTGCCGGCCGGGATGGTGCTGACGGTCGCCGGTGAGCCGTGCTCGGCGGAGCTGGCCGGGACCTGGTCGGCCGGGCGCCGCATGATCAACGCGTACGGCCCGACGGAGACGACGGTGTGCGCCACGATGAGCGCGCCGCTGTCCGGGGCGCTCACCCCGCCGATCGGCACCCCGATCGCCAACGCCCGGGTGTACGTGCTCGACGCGAGGCTCAGCCCGGTCGCCCCCGGCGTCCTCGGCGAGCTGTACGTGTCCGGGGTCAACCTGGCCCGCGGCTACCTCGGCCGGCCGGGGCTCACCTCGGAACGCTTCGTCGCCTCCCCGTTCGGCACGGCCGGGGAGCGGATGTACCGCACCGGCGACGTGGTGCGCTGGCGGGCCGGGGGCGTGCTGGAGTTCGCGGGCCGGGCGGACGACCAGGTGAAGCTGCGCGGCTTCCGGGTGGAGCTGGGCGAGGTCACGAGCGCGCTGACCGATCAGCCGCAGGTGGAGACGGCCGCCGTCGTGGTCCGGGAGGACCGGCCCGGTGAGCGCAGGCTGGTCGGCTATGTGGTGCCCACCGGACGGGACGCCGGTTCCCGTGACACCGGGCTGGAGACCGATCAGGTCGGCAAGTGGCAGGTCATCAACGACGAGGTGTACGGCGCCCCGGACCGGGAAGACCCGCCGCTCGGCGAGAACTTCAGCGGCTGGCACAGCAGTTACGACGGATCCGAGCTGCCCGAGGCGGAGATGCGTGCCTGGCGGGCGGCGACCGTCGACCGGATTCTGGAGCTGCGGCCGCGCCGGGTGCTGGAGATCGGCGTCGGCGCCGGGCTGATCATGGCGCCGGTCGCGCCCCATGTGGAGCTGTACTGGGGCACCGACCTGTCCGGCGAGGTGATCGCCACCCTGCGCCGGCAGACCGCGCGGGATCCGGAACTGGCGGCACGCACCCGGTTCACCGCGACCCCGGCACACGCCCTGGACGACCTGCCCGCAGGAACGTTCGACACCGTCGTGATCAACTCGGTGGCGCAGTACTTCCCGAGCGTGGACTATCTGACCGACGTCATCGCGAAGGCGTTCGCGCTGCTCGGCGACACCGGCGCGGTCTTCCTCGGCGACATCCGCGACCTGCGGCTGCTGCGCTGCATGAGGACGGCCATCCACCGCCTGGCGGGCCCCGGCGACGGCGAGGACGCCACCCGGTACGCGGTGGACCGGGCCGTCGAGCGCGAGACCGAACTGCTGGTGGATCCCGCCCTGTTCGACAGTCTCTCCGGAGTGCTGGACGGCTTCGGCGGCGCGGACATCCGTATCAAGCGCGGGGAGTACGCCAACGAGCTCAGCCGCTACCGCTACGACGTGGTTCTGCACAAGCGGCCGACCGCCCCGGTCTCCCTCGCGGCGGTGCCCGCCGTCGCCTGGGAGCACGTCGGCGGTCTCGACGTACTGGCCGCCCGGCTGCGCGAGGCGCACCCGGCCGGACTGCGGGTCACCGGCATCCCCAACGGCAGGCTCGGCGCGGACCTGGCCGCGGTGGCCGGGACCGACGGCCCCGTGTCGGCGGACGTCGATGTCACGGAGCTGCACGAGGTGGGCTCGCCCTTCGGCTACCGGGCGCTGGTCACCTGGACGGCGGGGGCGGACGACGGCCGGCTGGACGCCGTGTTCGTACCGGAGCCCGCTGCGGACGGCACGGACGGCACGAGCAGCAGGGGCGGCGGGGGCGGCACGGACGGCCCCAACGGCGCTGCCAGCGAAGGCGGTTCGGATGGTGTCGCGGTGCTCGCCTACCGGGATCTGTACCTCCCGGGCGCGGCCCCGGCACGGTACGCGAACGACCCGCTCGTGGGCCGCAGGAGCGGCGCCCTGGTGGCCGAGCTGCGGGACGCGCTGGCCGAGCGGCTGCCCGACCACATGGTGCCCGCCGCGCTGGTCCTGCTGGACGCCCTGCCCGTCACGCTGAACGGCAAGCTCGACCACAAGGCGCTGCCCGCGCCCGACGCGGCGGAGCCCGCCTCCGGCGCCGCGCCCGTCACCCCCGGGGAGAAGACCCTCGCCCGGCTCTTCGCCGAGGTCCTGGGGATCTCCCGCGCCGGGGTGGACGACGACTTCTTCCGCCGGGGCGGCGACAGCATCGTCTCGATCCAACTCGTCAGCCGGGCCCGCGCCGAGGGGCTCCGGTTCACCCCGCAGGACGTGTTCGCCCACCGCACCGTGCGGGCCATCGCCGCGATCGCCGCGCCGGAGTCCGCCGAGGCCGCCACTCCGGGCCCGGCCGCCGGCAGCGAGTGGGACATGGACCTGGTCTCGCAGGACGAACTCGATCAGTTCGAGTCGAAATGGAGCGTTTCGGAATGAGCACGAAGGACAAGTCGTCGCTGGAAGCCGTACTGCCGCTCACCCCGCTGCAGGAGGGTCTGCTCTTCCACGCGCAGTACGACGACCGGTCGGGCCCGGACGTCTACGTCATGCAGCTCGGCATGGACATCGACGGCCCGCTCGACGTGCCGGCCCTGCGCTCCGCCGCGCACGCCCTGCTGGAACGGCACGGCAACCTGCGCGCCGGATTCCGGCACGACGGCCCGCGTGCGCTGCAGTTCATCCCGAAGGCGGTCGAACTGCCCTGGCACGAGAGGGATGTGTCCGGGCTGCCCGAGCAGGAGCGGGAAGCGGCCCTGCGCGAGATCACCGAACGCGACCGCGCGGCCCGCTTCGACCTGCGCACGCCCCCGCTGCTGCGGTTCACCGTGATCCGGGTCGCGGACGGCCGGCACCGGCTGCTGGTGACCAACCACCACATCCTGCTGGACGGCTGGTCGGCCCCGGTCCTGGTTCGCGAGCTCTTCGAGCTGTACGCCGCGGGCGGCGACGCCACCGCGCTGCCCGTGGTCACCCCGTACCGCTACCACCTGGCGTGGCTCGCCAAGCAGGACCGCGAGGGCGCCGTCAGCGCCTGGCGCGGGGCGCTGGACGGGCTCGCCGAGCCGACCCTGCTGGCCGCGATGCCCGACGACCGCTCCACATCGGTGCTGCCCAGCAGGGTCCGTCACCTGCTCCCGCCGGAGACGGCACGGCGGCTCACCGAGCGGGCCCGTGAGCACGGCATCACCCTCAACACCGTGGTCCAGGCCGCGTGGGGGCTGCTGCTGGGCAGGCTGACCGACCGCCGGGACGTCACCTTCGGCATGACGCTGGCCGGACGCTCGCCGGAGATCCCCGGTGTGCACACCATGGTCGGGCTCTTCCTCAACACCGTGCCCGTACGGGTCCGGATCCGGCGCGAGGAGTCGCTGCTCGCGCTCTGCGGGCGGCTCCAGGACGAGCAGCGGACGCTGATGGCCCACCAGCACCTCGGTCTGGCGGAGATCCAGCGGGCGGCCGGGCACGGCGACCTGTTCGACACCCTCACCGTGCTGGAGAACTTCCCGGTCGACCCGGCGACGCTCACCCTGCCCGGCGGGCTGTCGGTCGCGGACTTCTTCTCCACGGACGGCGCGCACTACCCGCTCGCCCTCATGGTCATCCCCGGCCCGTCCCTCGAACTGCGCTTCACCTACCGGTCCGACGCCTTCGGGGAGACCGAGATCGAGGGCTTCGCCACACGGCTGGCCGCCCTGCTCACGGCCTTCGCCGACGAGCCCTCCGCGCGGGCCGGCGCGGTCGAGCTGCTGGACGCCGACGAGCGGACACGGCTGCTCGACGGATGGAACCCGGCCCCCGTCCCGGCACCGGCGCGCACGGTGCCGGAACTGCTCGCGCTGCGCACCGCCGAGAACCCGGACCGGCAGGCGGTGGTCCGCGGCGACCGGTCGCTGACGTACGCGGAGCTGACCGCCCGGGTGGAGGAGATCGCCGCCTGGCTGCTGGAGCGCGGTGTGCGCCCCGAGGAGCCGGTCGGCATCGCCATGGACCGCTCCGTCGACTTCGTGCTGGCCGTGCTCGGTGTGCTCCGCGCGGGCGCCGTGTACGTACCCATCGACCACCGCTGGCCGCGCTCCCGGCGCGCGGACGTGCTGAGCGACAGCGGGACCTCGCTGGTCCTGGAGCAGGGCGACCTGCCCGCGAGCTACCCGGTCCCCGAGGGCGGCGTACCGATGCCGCCCGGCCCGGAGCGGATCGCCTACGTCATGTACACCTCCGGCTCGACGGGCCGGCCGAAGGGGGTCGCCGTCACCCATCGCGGCATCGGGGACCTGGTCGCCGACAGCCGGTTCGCGGGCGGCGCGCAGGAGCGGGTGCTGATGCACTCGGCCCACGCGTTCGACGCGTCGACGTACGAGATGTGGACCCCCCTGCTGAACGGCGGCACCCTGGTCATCGGCCCGCCCGGTGAGCTGGACATGGCCACCATCGCCAGGACCCTCACCGAGGGCCGGGTCACCGCGGCCCTGTTCACCACCGGCCTGTTCCGGCTGATCGCCGCCGAGGCACCGGAGACGTTCCGGCCGCTGCGCGAGGTGTGGGCGGGCGGTGAGGCGGTGCCCGCCGCGTCGGTGCGCCAGGTCCTGGAAGCCTGCCCGGACATCACGGTCGTGGACGCGTACGGACCGACCGAGGTTACCGTCATCGCCGCCGCGCACCCGCTGACCGCCGGGCGGCCCGTGCCGGACCCGGTGCCGATCGGCCGCCCCTTCGACGGCAAGCAGGTCTACGTCCTCGACGGCGACCTGCGGCTCTGCCCGGTGGGGGTGCCGGGGGAGCTGTACGTGTCCGGGGTGGGGCTGGCCCGCGGTTATCTGGGGCGTGCGGGGCTGACCTCGGAGCGGTTCGTGGCGAACCCGTTCGGCGCTGCGGGCACCCGGCTGTACCGCACCGGTGATGTGGTGCGGTGGCGCACCGACGGGGAGCTGGAGTTCGTCGGCCGCCGGGACAACCAGGTGAAGCTGCGGGGCTTCCGCATCGAGCTGGGCGAGATCGAATCCGTACTCGCGGGCCACGAGGCGGTCGGCCAGGTCGCCGTCATGGTCCGCGAGGACCGGCCCGGTGTCCGGCAGCTCGTCGGCTACGCGGTGCCCGCCGCGGGCACCCCGCTCGACCCGGACGAACTGCGCGCCTGGGCGGGCGAGCGGCTCCCGGAGTACATGGTCCCGCGCCCCGTCGTCGTCCTGGACGCGCTGCCGCTGACCACCAACGGAAAGCTCGACACGAAGGCGCTGCCGGTTCCCGAGCACACCGCGGAGGACACCCGCGGACCGCGGACCCCGCACGAGGAGCTGCTGTGCGGGCTGTTCGAGGAGGTGCTCGGGCTGCCCGCCGTGTCCGTCCACGACAACTTCTTCGAGCTGGGCGGCCACTCGCTGCTCGCCACCCGGCTCGTCAGCCGGGTGCGGGCGGTCCTGGGCGTCGAGCTGTCGATCCGGCGGGTCTTCGAGGAACCGACCGTGGCCCGGCTCGCCGTCCGGCTGACGGACACCCCGTCGACGGCCCGGCCGCCGTTGCGCCCGGCCGAGCGGCCGGAGCGGGTGCCGCTGTCGTTCGCCCAGCGCAGGCTGTGGTTCCTCAACCGGATGGAGGGGCCGAGCGCCACGTACAACATCCCGTTCGCCGTCCGGCTCTCCGGAGAGCTGCGGGTCGATGCGCTGAGAGCCGCGTTCGGCGATGTGCTGGGCCGGCACGAGGCGCTGCGCACCGTGTTCCCGGACATCGACGGTGAGCCGTGGCAGCGGGTCGTCCCGGCCGGATCGGCGACGGTGGCCATCGAGGTCTGCGACCTGCCCGAGGCGGAGCTGTCCGCCGCGCTGGACGCGGCCGGTGCGGTCGGCTTCGACCTCGCGCACGACCTGCCGGTACGGGCCCGGCTCTTCCGGACCGCCCCGGACGAGCATGTGCTGTGCGTCGTCGTCCATCACATCGCCGGGGACGGCTGGTCGCAGGCCCCGCTCGCCCGCGACCTCGGTGAGGCGTACCGGGCCCGGCTGGACGGCGCCGCACCGGACTGGCAGCCGCTGCCGGTGCAGTACGCGGACTACACGCTGTGGCAGCAGCGGCTGCTGGGCGACGAGCGGGACGAGAACAGCCTGGCCGCCTCGCAGCGGGCCTACTGGGCCGAACAACTCCTCGGCTCCCCGCAGGAACTGGAACTCCCGGCCGACCGGCCGCGCCCGCCGGTGGCCACCCACCGGGGCGCCGTCGTGCCGGTGACCATCGACCCCGGACTGGGCGCCGGTCTGCGCAAGCTCGCCGCCGGGACCGACACCACCCCCTTCATGGTCTTCCAGGCCGCGCTGGCCGCACTGCTGTCCCGCCTCGGGGCCGGAACGGACATCCCCATCGGTACGCCGGTCGCGGGCCGGACGGACGCGGCGACCGACGACCTCATCGGGTTCTTCGTCAACACGCTGGTCCTGCGCACCGATGTGTCCGGCGACCCCGGCTTCGTCGCGCTGCTGCGCCGGGCCCGCACCACCGCACTGGGCGCCTACGCGCACCAGGACCTGCCCTTCGAGCGGCTGGTCGACCTCGTCGGCGCCGACCGCTCGCTGTCGCACAACCCGCTGTTCCAGGTGCTGCTGGCCTATCAGAACAACACCTCGGGGGAGCTGGAGCTCCCCGGCCTGCGGGTCACCGGCCAGGACCTGCTGCTGCCGGTCGCCAAGGTGGACCTGGAACTCAGCCTGGCCGAGGACGCCGGGGGCGGGATCTCCGGCATCCTCGGCTACAGCACGGACCTGTTCGACCGGGCGAGCGCGGAGCGCGTCGTCGGCCATCTGATCGCGCTGCTGCGCGCCGTCGTCGCGGACCCGGTCCGGCCGGTGCGGCTGCTGGACATTCTGCCGCCGGCACAGCGCGAGGACCTGCTCGTCGGCTGGAACGACAGCGACCGGCCGGTGCCCGCCGGTACCGTCCCGGACCTGTTCGCCCGGCAGGCCACCGCCGTCCCCACCCGGCCCGCGGTGTCCGGTGACGGCGTCACCGTGGCCTACGCCACGCTGGCCGCACGTGCCGCGCGGCTCGCCAGGCTGCTGATCGCACGCGGTGTCGGACCGGAGGACCGGGTCGCCCTGGTCCTGCCCCGGTCGGTCGAACTCACCACCGCGCTGCTCGCGGTGATGACCGGCGGCGGGGCCTACGTACCGGTCGATCCGAACCATCCGGCCGACCGGATCGCGTACATGATCGAGGACAGCGAACCCACGCTCGTGGTCACCGTCTCCGGCCTGACCGCCCGGCTCCCGGAGGACATCACCGATCCGCTCGTCCTCGACAGCCCCGAGGTCGTCGAGGCGCTCGCGGCGCTGTCCGGGGCCGAGGTCACCGACGCCGACCGGCGTACCCCGCTGTCGGCCGACCACCCCGCGTACGTGATCTACACCTCCGGGTCCACCGGGCAGCCCAAGGGCGTCTCGGTCACGCACCGGGGACTGGGCAGCCTCGCCGCCTGGCACGCCGACCGGCTCGGGGTGAACAGCGCCAGCAGGATCGGGCAGTTCGCCGCCCCCAGCTTCGACGCGTCCGCCTGGGAAACGGTCATGGCCCTGCTCAACGGCGCCGCTCTGGTCCTCACCCCGTCCGACGGTCCGGTGCTGGGTACCGACCTCACCGACTTCCTGACCGCCGAGCGGATCACGCACGCCACCCTCACCCCGACGGCGCTGTCCGGAGCCGAGCCCCAGGCGGCACCCGCCGGGCTGACCCTGGTGACCGCCGGGGAGGCGTGCCCCCGCGAGCTGGCCGCCCGGTGGTCGCCCGGCCGCCGGGTGATCAACGCCTACGGGCCGACCGAGACCACCGTGTGCGCCACGGCGAGCGACCCGGTGGACGGCACGGTCACCCCGCCCATCGGCGGGCCGATCGCCAACACCCGGGTTTATGTTCTGGACGCCGCGCTGAACCTCTGCCCGGTGGGTGTGCCGGGGGAGCTGTACGTGTCCGGGGTGGGGCTGGCCCGCGGCTATCTGGGGCGTTCCGCGCTGACCTCGGAGCGGTTCGTGGCTAACCCGTTCGGCGCTCCGGGTACCCGGCTGTACCGCACCGGTGATGTGGTGCGGTGGCGCGCCGAGGGAGTGCTGGAGTTCGTCGGCCGCCGGGACAGCCAGGTGAAGCTGCGGGGCTTCCGCATCGAGCTGGGCGAGATCGAATCCGTACTGGCGGGCTGTGCCGGGGTCGACGGCGCGGCCGTCGTCATCCGTGAGGACCGGCCCGGTGTCCGGCAGCTCGTCGGCTATGTGGTGCCCGAGGAGGGCACGGGCCCGGACATCGCCGCCGTGCGCGCGTGGGCGGCCGGGCGGCTGCCGGAGTACATGGTGCCGCAGGCGTTCGTGGTCGTGGACGGTCTGCCCCTGACGGTCAACGGGAAGCTGGACCACGCGGCGCTGCCCGCACCCGGGCCCGCCCGTTCCGGCGGCGAGGGCCAGGGGCCGGCCACGGAGGCGGAGAAGGTGCTCGCCGAGGCGTTCGGCGCGGTGCTCTCGCTGCCCGAGGTGGGCGCCGACGACAACTTCTTCGAGCTGGGCGGCGACAGCATCGTCTCCATCAAACTGGTCAGCGAGGTGCGCAAGGGCGGGCTGGTCATCACCCCCCGGGACGTGTTCGCGCACAAGACGGTCGCCGGACTCGCGGCGGTCGCCCGCTCCGTCGACGAACTGGCCCCGCAGGACCCCGACGCCGGTATCGGCGAGGTGCCGCTCACCCCGATGACGCACTGGCTGCGTGACCACGGCGGCCGTATCGAGCGGTTCCACCAGTCGGTGCTGCTGCGGGTGCCCGCCGAGGTCACCCTGGACACGCTGACCTCCGCGGTCGGTACCGTGCTCGACCACCACGACGCGCTGCGGCTGCGGCTGACCGTGCGCGCGGGGGAGTGGTCCTACGCGGTCCGCCCGCGCGGCGCGGTGGACCCGTCCGACTGTGTGAGCCGGGTCGACATCGCCGGGGCGGACGGCGAGAAGGTACGGGCCGTCATCGCCGAACAGGCGGAGCGGGCGGTGTCGCGCCTGTCCCCGGCCGAGGGCGCGATCGTCCGGGTCGTCTGGTTCGACGCCGGTCCCCACGAGCCGGGCCGGCTGCTGGTCCTCGGCCACCACCTGGCCGTCGACGGGGTGTCGTGGCGGATTCTCGTACCCGACCTCGCCGAGGCGTGGCAGGCGGCGTACGAGTCCCGGGATGCCACGCTCCAGCCGGTCGGCACCTCGTGGCGCCGGTGGGCGCAGTGGCTCACCGGGACGGCCGCCGAACCCGCGCGCGAGGACCGGGTCTCCTGGTGGGCCGACCAGCTCACCCCCGAGGACATCCCGGTGACGGCGGAGCCGCGGGACCCTGCCGTCGACACCATGGGCACCCAGGACGCGCTCGTACTGACCCTGCCGGAACCGGTCACCGAACCGCTCCTGACGAAGGTGCCCGCCGCGATGCGCGGCGGTGTCGAGGACGTGCTGCTGACGGCGTTCACCCTGGCGGTCGCCGACTGGCGGCGGCGGCGCGGGCTGGGCGCGGGCACCGCGGTGCTGGTCGACGTCGAGCGCCACGGCCGGCAGATCCCGGAGGGGGCCGACCTCGACATCTCCCGTACGGTCGGCTGGTTCACCAGCCTCGCGCCGGTACGGCTGGATCTCGGGCCGGTGTCGTGGGGCAGGGTCCTCACCGACCCCGCCGCCCTGCACAAGGCCCTCAACCGGGTCAAGGAGACGCTGCGGGAGATGCCGGAGGAGGGCGTGGGCTTCGGCCTGCTGCGCCACCTCAACCCGCGCACCCGCGAGGAGCTGGCCCCCCTCGGCACACCGCAGTTCGGCTTCAACTACCTGGGCCGGGCGCAAGTCGCCGGGGCCGGGGCCGCCGGGGAGGGAGCCGCCTCCGGTGACCGGTCGGTACCGAACGCCGGTGCCGACGGCTGGATCATGTCCGCGGACGGCGAGGTGCTCCGGGAGCTCGGCGGCGACCCCGGTATGCCCGCCACGCACTCCGTATCGCTCAACGTGCTCGTCCAGGACGATGTGAACGGCCCCCGGCTGGTGGCCAATTGGACCTGGCCGCGACGCCTGCTGAGCCATGACGACGTACACGCGCTGGCCGAGGGATGGTTCCGCGCGCTCACCGCCCTCTCGGAGCACGCCGCCGAGGGGGAGCCGGCCGGGCTCGCCCTGTCGGACCTGTCACTGATCGACCTCGAACTCGACGATCTCGGGGTACTGGAAGCTGAGTGGAGGAAGACCCGGTGACCCGCAAGGATCTTTTTGAGGACATCCTGCCGCTCGCGCCGTTGCAGGAGGGGATGTTCTTCCACGCGACCTACGACGAGGGCGCGCTGGACGTCTACACCGTCCGGCTGGCCGTCGACTTCGAGGGGCCGTTCGACCTGGACGTGTTCCGCGACGCCGTACGGGCCCTGCTGATCCGCCGGAACAACCTGCGGGCCGGCTTCCTGTCGGAGAACCTGAGCAAGCCGGTCCAGGTGGTGCCGCGCGAGTTCGCGACCCCGGTCGTCGTGCACGATCTGTCCGCGCTGGACGAGGGCGAGCGCGAGAGGCGTCTGGCCGAGCTGTCCGCGGCCGAGGAGGCCGTGCGCTTCGACCTCTCCGACCCGCCGCTGCTGCGGTTCACGATGGTCCGCCTGACCGGGCGCGCCTGGCGGCTGATGTTCAGCTGCCACCACATCCTGCTGGACGGCTGGTCCATGCCGCTCGTCCTCGGAGAGCTGTTCGCGCTCTACCAGCGCGGCGGCGACGTGGCGGGACTGCCGCCCGCGACACCGTTCAAGCTGTACCTCGCCTGGCTGCGCCGACAGGACAAGCAGGCCGGACTGGCGGCGTGGCGGGACGCGTTCGACGGCCTCGGCGGGCCCACCCTGGTGGCCCCGCAGGCCGACGACACCGTCTCCCGGCTGCCCGGCCGGCTCACCCTCGATCTGTCGGAGGAGCAGAGCGGGCGGCTGGCCGCGCTGGCCCGCAGGCTCGGCATCACCGTCAACACCATGGTGCAGGTGGCGTGGGGTCTCCAACTGGCCCGGCTCACCGGCACCGACGACATCGTGTTCGGCGCGACCGTGTCCGGCCGCCCGCCGGAGATCGAGGGCGTCGAGGGCATCGTCGGTCTCTTCATCAACACCGTGCCGGTACGCATCCGGCTGGACGCGGCCGAGTCGCTGCGGGCGCTGCTGCTGCGGGTCCAGGACGAGCAGTCGGCCCTGCTCGACCACCACTACATCGGGCTGACCGAGATCCAGCGCGCCGCAGGACACGGTGAACTCTTCGACAGCCTGGTCGCCTTCGAGAGCTACCCGGTGGATGCCGAGAGCCTGCGGGGCTCGCTCGGTGACCTCACGATCACCGGGACCTCCGGGTCCGACGCCACGCACTACCCGCTGACGCTCATCGCGGTCCCCGGCCGACGCCTCCAACTGCGCCTGGGATTCCGGAACGGCCTGTTCACCGAGGACACCGTCGGCAGCCTCCTCGACCGTCTGGAGACGGTCCTGCGGACCATCTCCGAGGACGGCACCCGGCCGGTCGCCGAGGTGCTGGAGTCGGTCGCCCTGCCTGCGGGCTGGGAGGTCCCCCGCCCTGACCCGATCACCGGCGGCGCCTCGTCGGTGTCGGACCTGAGCGCCGCCCCCTCCGGGGGCCGGGCGCCGCGGACCCCGCACGAGGAGATGCTGTGCGGGCTGTTCGCCGAGGTCCTGGGCGTTCCGTCGGTGTCGATCGACGACAACTTCTTCGACCTGGGCGGGCATTCGCTGCTGGCCACCCGTCTGGTGAGCCGGATCAGGAGCGTCTTCGAGATCGAGCTGCCGGTACGCGCCCTGTTCGACGCGCAGACGGTGGTGGCGTTGGCGGAGCGGGTGGTGGGTTCGTCGTCGGGTGGTCGTGCGGCGTTGGTGCCGATGGTGCGTCCGGTGCGGGTGCCGTTGTCGTTCGCGCAGCGTCGGTTGTGGTTCCTGAACCGGATGGAGGGTCCGAGCGGGACGTACAACATTCCGCTGGGTGTGCGGTTGTCGGGTGCCCTGGATGTGGCTGCCCTGCGCGCGGCGCTGGTGGATGTGGTGGGCCGTCATGAGTCGCTGCGGACGGTGTTCCCCGATGTGGGCGGTGAGCCGTGGCAGCAGGTGGTCACGGCGGAGGACATGACCGTGCCGTTCGAGGTGCGGGACGTCGCGGTGCACGAGCTGGACGCGGCACTGGCTTCGGCGGCGTCCATGGGCTTCGACCTGTCGGCCGAACTGCCGGTGCGGGTGACGTTGTTCCGGGTGTCGGCCGATGAGCATGTGCTGTGTGTGGTGGTGCACCACATCGCCGGGGACGGCTGGTCGCAGGCGCCGCTGGCGCGCGACCTGGGGGTGGCGTACCGGGCACGGGTCGCGGGGGAGGCTCCGCGGTGGGAGCCGTTGCCGGTGCAGTACGCGGACTACGCGCTGTGGCAGCGCGAGGTCCTGGGCGGCGAGGACGACGAGGAGTCGCCGATCGCCGGGCAACTGACCTACTGGCGTGAGGCGTTGGATGGACTGCCGGACGAGCTGAGACTTCCGGTGGACCGGGCGCGCCCTGCGGTGTCGAGCTACCGCGGCGGTCTGGTCCCGGTGGAGCTGGGCGCGCGGCTGCACCGGGATCTGGTGGGCCTGGCGCGGTCGTCGCGGTCGAGCTTGTTCATGGTGTTGCAGGCGGGTGTGTCGGGACTGTTGTCGCGGTTGGGCGGCGGGTCGGACATTCCGCTGGGGACGGCGATCGCGGGTCGTACGGACGCGGCGCTGGATGACCTGGTCGGGTTCTTCGTCAATACGCTGGTGCTGCGGGCCGATGTGTCCGGCGACCCGGGGTTCGGAGAGCTGGTCGAACGGGTCCGGGTGGCGGATCTGGCGGCGTACGCGCATCAGGATCTGCCGTTCGAGCAGTTGGTGCACGCGTTGCAGCCGTCGCGGTCGATGGCGCGGCACCCCTTGTTCCAGGTGATGATCGTGCTTCAGAACAACGCGGTCGCCTCGCTGGACCTGCCGGGTCTCGTGGCGCGTCCCGTCGACGGTGCGGGCGGTGCGGCCAAGTTCGACCTCGGGTTCAACTTCGTCGAGCGCACCGACCTGGACGGTGCCCCGGCCGGTATCGACGTCACGGTGGAGTACAGCGCTGACCTCTTCGACGAGGCCACGGTGACGGACCTGGGACGACGGCTGGTACGCATGCTGTCCCTGGGCGCCGCCGACCCGTCCATGCCCATCAGTCAGCTCGATCTGCTCGAATCGCGCGAGTGGCAGCAGGTGCTGACCGGGGGGAACGACACCGGCCGGGTACCTGAGCTGCCCTCGGCGTCGGCGTCGGGTTCCGAGCCGGAGACGATCACCGGACTCTTCGCCGCCCAGGTGCAGAAGACCCCGGACGGGCTCGCGCTGGTGGCCGGGGACACCCGGCTCAGCTACGCGGAACTGGACGCGCGGTCCGCGAGGCCGGCCGCGCTGCTGGTGGCCTGCGGAGTGCGCCGGGGCGACACCGTCGCCGTCGCCGTGCCCCGCTCCGCCGCACTGACCGTCGCGCACCTCGCGGTACTGCGGGCGGGTGCGGTGTGCCTGCCCATCGAGCCGGACCACCCCGCCGCGCGCATACGCGGCCTGCTGGCCGATGCCGCACCCGCCGCGGTCATCACCACACGGGACTGCCGGTCCCTGTTCCAGGAGCCGGACTCCTCGGTCGTCGTGCTGGACGACCCGGGTACCGAAGAGGCCCTGGCCGCCCTGCCGGCCACCGCCGCGCTGCCGGGACCGCTGCCGGACTCCCCGGCGTACCTGATCCACACCGCCGACCCGGAGGGCGTGCCCCGCGGGGTCGTCCTGCCGCACCGGGCCATCGTGAACCGGCTGCTGTGGATGCGGGACGCCCACGGGCTCGGTGCGGACGACCGCGTCCTGCACCAGGCGCCCGCGGACCTGGACGCATCGGTCTGGGAGCTGCTGGCACCGCTGGTGACCGGCGCCGCCCAGGTCGTCGCCCCGCCCGGTGGCCACCGCGACATGGTCGGGCTGGCCCGGCTGATCCGGAGCGAAGGGGTGACCACCGCCCACTTCGCGCCGGCCCTGCTGGAGGCGTTCCTCGCCGGGCCCGAGGCGGCCCGCTGCACCGGACTGCGCCAGGTGCTGTGCAGCGGTGAGCCGCTGCCGGCCGGACTGCGCGACCGGTTGGGGCAGGTCGTGCCCGGCGCGGAACTGCATGTCCTGCACGGTCCGCCGGAGGCGTCGTCCGGCGTCACCGCGTGGTCCGGCGCCACCGGGACCGAGGGGGCGTACCCACCGGCCGGGCGACCGGTCCGCAACAGCCGCGCCTTCGTGCTCGACGCCCACCTCACCCCGCTGCCCCCGGGCAGCGCGGGGGAGCTCTACGTCGGCGGCGTCCAACTGGCGCACGGCTACCACGGACGGGCCGGTCTGACGGCCGAGCGCTTCGTGGCCGACCCCTACGGCCCGCCCGGCTCCCGGCTCGCCCGCACCGGTGACCTGGCCCGGATCACCCGCGACGGAACGATCGAGCTGCTGGGCCGCACCGACGACCGGCTCACGGTCGACGGCCGGAGCATCGAACCCGGCGAGGTCGAAGGCGTCCTCGCCGGGCACGCCGACGTCGCCGCCGCGGCCGTGACCGCACGGCCGGGCCCCTCGGGCGACATCGCGCTGGTGGCGTACCACGTCCCCGCCGACCCGATGGCTCCGGCGGACACCGCGACCCTGCGGGCGCACGCCGCCGCCGCGCTCCCGCACCACGCGATACCCGCGCACTACGTGGAGCTCGACGCGCTCCCGTACACCGCTGACGGGCGGATCGACCTCGCGGCGCTGCCCGACCCGCAGCACAGCGAGGCCCGCGCGCCGCGCGACGATGTCGAGCGGACGCTCTGCGAGCTGTTCGCCGAGCTGCTCGGTGTCCCATCGGTGTCGATCGACGACAGCTTCTTCGACCTGGGCGGGCATTCGCTGCTGGCCACCCGTCTGGTGAGCCGCGTCCGTTCGCTGTTCGGCATCGAGCTGCCCTTCCGGGACATCTTCGACGCGCAGACGGTGGTGGCGTTGGCGGAGCGGGTGGTGGGTTCGTCGTCGGGTGGTCGTGCGGCGTTGGTGCCGATGGTGCGTCCGGTGCGGGTGCCGTTGTCGTTCGCGCAGCGTCGGTTGTGGTTCCTGAACCGGATGGAGGGTCCGAGCGGGACGTACAACATTCCGCTGGGTGTGCGGTTGTCGGGGGCGCTGGACGTGGCTGCCCTGCGCGCGGCGCTGGTGGATGTGGTGGGGCGTCATGAGTCGCTGCGGACGGTGTTCCCCGATGTGGGCGGTGAGCCGTGGCAGCAGGTGGTCACGGCCGAGGACATGACCGTGCCGTTCGAGGTGCGGGACGTCGCGGCGCACGAGCTGGACGCGGCGCTGCTTCGGGTCGCCTCGGTGGGCTTCGATCTCTCGGCCGAACTGCCGGTGCGGGTGACGTTGTTCCGGGTGTCGGCCGATGAGCATGTGCTGTGTGTGGTGGTGCACCACATCGCCGGGGACGGCTGGTCACAGGCGCCGCTGGCGCGCGACCTCGGCGTGGCGTACCGGGCACGGGCGACAGGCAGTGTTCCCGGCTGGGAGCCGCTGCCGGTGCAGTACGCGGACTACGCGCTGTGGCAGCGCGAGGTCATGGGGAACGAGGACGACGAGGAATCACCGATCTCGCAGCAACTCTCCTATTGGCGGACGGCGTTGAGCGGTCTTCCGGACGAGGTGAGCCTGCCGGTGGACCGGCCGCGCCCCGCGGTGTCGAGCTACCGCGGCGGGACCGTGGCACTGGAGCTCGACGCACGGCTGCACCGGAACCTGGCCGGGCTGGCACGGTCGTCGCGGTCGAGCTTGTTCATGGTGTTGCAGGCGGGTGTGTCGGGGCTGTTGTCGCGGTTGGGCGGCGGGTCGGACATTCCGTTGGGGACGGCGATCGCGGGTCGTACGGATGCGGCGCTGGATGACCTGGTCGGGTTCTTCGTCAATACGCTGGTGCTGCGGGCCGATGTGTCCGGGGACCCGGGGTTCGGAGAGCTGGTCGAACGGGTCCGGGTGGCGGATCTGGCGGCGTACGCGCATCAGGATCTGCCGTTCGAGCAGTTGGTGCACGCGTTGCAGCCGTCGCGGTCGATGGCGCGGCACCCCTTGTTCCAGGTGATGATCGTGCTTCAGAACAACGCGGTCGCCTCGCTGGACCTGCCGGGTCTCGTGGCGCGTCCCGTCGACGGTGCGGGCGGTGCGGCCAAGTTCGACCTCGGGTTCAACTTCGTCGAGCGCACCGACCTGGACGGTGCCCCGGCCGGTATCGAGGTCACGGTGGACTACAGCGCCGACCTCTTCGACGAGAGCACGGTCCGGCACATCGGTGAACGGCTGGTCCGGCTCCTCGCCGCGGGCACCGCCGACCCGCTGACGCCGCTCGGCCGGATCGACATCCTCGATGCCGCCGAGCGCGAGCAGCTGCTGACCGGGTGGAACGACACCGCGCGGGTGCTGGAGCTGCCGACGGCGACGGCGTCGGGTCCCGAGCCGGAGACGATCGCCGGACTCTTCGCCGCCCAGGTCGCGAGGACCCCGCAAGCACCGGCGCTGGTGGCCGGTGACATGCGCCTCAGCTACGCGGAACTGGATGCGCGGTCCGCGAGACTGGCCGCCCTCCTCATCGCCCGCGGAGTGCGCCGGGGCGACACCGTCGCCGTCGCCGTACCCCGCTCCGCCGCGCTGACCGTCGCCCTCCTGGCCACGATCAGGGCGGGCGCGGCCTATCTGCCGGTCGAGCTGGACTACCCGGCCGAGCGGATCGCGTACATGCTGGACGACGCCGCTCCGGCCGTCGTGATCACCACGCGCGAAGGGCGGGACGGCCTCCCCGGGAGTGGAGCGGGCACCGCCCGGAAGCTGCTCGTGCTCGATGTCCCCGGCACCGAGGCGGAGCTGGCAGCCCTGCCCGCCACCGTGGCACTGCCGGGACCGCTGCCGGACTCCCCGGCGTACCTGATCTACACCTCCGGCTCGACCGGCCGCCCGAAGGGCGTCGTCGTGCCGCACCGGGGCATCGTGAACCGGCTGCTGTGGATGCAGGACGCCTACCCGCTCGGTCCGGACGACCGGGTGCTGCAGAAGACCCCCTCCGGCTTCGACGTGTCGGTCTGGGAGTTCTTCTGGCCGCTGGTGACCGGTGCGGTGCAGGTGTCCGCCAAGCCCGGCGGCCACCGGGACCCGGAGTACCTGGCACGGCTGATCCAGGACGAGGGCGTGACCACCGCGCACTTCGTCCCGTCCATGCTGGAGGTGTTCCTCGCCGGTCCCGAGGCGGCCCGCTGCACCGGGCTGCGCCGCGTGCTGTGCAGCGGTGAGGCGCTGCCGGCCGGACTGCGCGACCGGTTCCGTGCCCTGCTGCCGGCCGGGCTGCACAACCTGTACGGGCCCACCGAGGCGTCCGTGGACGTGACGGC
Organism: Streptomyces sp. TSRI0281; assembly: GCF_001905125.1. Classification (GTDB taxonomy): domain Bacteria; phylum Actinomycetota; class Actinomycetes; order Streptomycetales; family Streptomycetaceae; genus Streptomyces. The sequence continues at coordinate 151,485 of NZ_LWLE01000003.1, forward strand.
GTGGGACTGCGCCGCGGACTCCGACGCCGTGGTGGTCCCCATCGGCAGGCCGGTCTGGAACACCAGAACCTATGTACTGGATGCCGCGCTCGCCCCGGCCCCGGTCGGCAGCGGCGGTGAACTGTATCTGGGCGGCGTGCAGTTGGCGCACGGCTACCGCGGGCGGCCGGGTCTGACGGCGGAGCGGTTCGTGGCGGACCCCTACGGCCCGCCCGGCTCCCGGCTCTACCGCACCGGCGACCTGGCCCGGATCACCCGGACCGGGGTGATCGAATTCCTCGGCCGCACCGACGACCAGGTGAAGATCCGCGGCCAGCGCGTGGAGTTGGGCGAGATCGAGCACGCGCTCGCGCGGCACGCCCTGGTGGGCAGCGCCGTCGTGACGGTGTACCCGGCACCCGCGGGCGACACCCGCCTCGCCGCGTACATCACGTCCGCCGACCCGGGGACGCCCCCCGACCCGGCGGCGCTGCGCGATCACCTGGCCACCGTGCTGCCCGCCCACATGGTGCCCGCCCACTACACGGTGATCGACGCCGTACCGGTCACCCCCAACGGGAAGGTCGACAAGAAGGCGCTGCCCGCGCCGCACCTGCTGGAACGCCCGCCGGGCCGCACGCCCCGCGACGGGACCGAGACGGCGCTCTGCGAGATCTTCGCCGAACTGCTCGGCCACGACACGGTCGGGATCGACGACAACTTCTTCGAACTCGGCGGCCACTCCCTGCTCGCCACCCGGCTCATCAGCCGGGTCCGGGACCGGCTGGGCGCCGAGATGTCGGTGGTGGCGATCTTCGAGGCGCCCACGGTGGCGGCGCTGGCGGTCCGGCTCGCACGGGCCGACGGGGCGGGACCCCTGAGCCGGCTGCTGCCGCTGCGCTCCGGCGGCACCGGGGCGCCGGTCTTCTGTGTGCACCCGCTGGGCGGGCTCAGCTGGCCCTACGCCGGTCTCGCGGAGCATCTGCCCGCGGAGGTCGACCTGTACGGCCTCCAGTCGGCCGGGCTCGGTGACGACGAGCCGCTGCCGGACTCCGTCGAGGAGATGGCGGCCGACTACGTGGCCCGTATCCGTACCGTGCAGCCCGAAGGCCCCTACCGGCTGCTCGGCTGGTCGCTCGGCGGCCGGGTCGCGCACGCCATGGCCGGGCAACTGGAGTCCGCCGGGCAGGAGGTGGAACTGCTCGCCCTGCTGGACGCCTACCCGCGTACGGAGGAGGAGCCCGCCGCTTCCTTCTCCGAGGGCGAGTTCCTCGAAGGCATCCTGGTGGCGATCGGCATGGAGGCGTCGGACCTCGACGGTCCGCCGGAGTTCGGCCGGGTGATGGCCGCGATGCGGTCCTCCGGCAAGGAGCTCGCCGGTCTGTCGGAGGAGCAGCTGCGCCGGCTCCAGCGGGTGATGGCCAACAGCTTCCGGGTCGAGGCGGGTTCCGTCACCGGACGCTGCCGGGCGGACGCCGTGATGTTCGCGGCGACGGTCGACCCGGCGGGCGACCCCGCCGACTGGCTGCGCCACCTCGACGGCGGTCTGGAGATCCACCGGGTGGCCGTCGCCCACAACGACCTGATGCGGCCGCAGCCGCTCGCCGAGATGGGAGCGGTGCTGGCGAAGAAGCTGGCCCCGGCCGCTCGTACCGATCGTGCGTGAGGCTCCGGGCCGGACACGGCCCGACGGCGCTCACCCGACAGCAGAAAGAGGAGTGAACATGCCCCGAACGACGGTTCTCTGTGTTCCGTTCGCCGGTGCGGGAGCCTCGGTCTTCCGCCCCTGGCTCCCGCTCTGCGAGGACCGCTTCGACCTCGCGGCCGTCCAGCTGCCGGGCCGCGAGCAGCGCTTCGCCGAGGAGCCCTACCAGGAGGTGGCGGTCGCGGTCGAAGGGCTGATGCCCGAGGTGCTGGAGCGGGTCTCCGGCGGGGGGCCGGTCGTCCTCTTCGGGCACAGCCTCGGCGCGGTGCTGTCCTACGAGATCGCCCACCGGCTGGCCGCGACCGACGGGGTCGAGCTGGCCGCGCTGGTGGTCAGCGGTTCGCCCGGTCCGTGGACCCGCCGGGAGAACGGCGCGAGCGGCCTGGACGACGATCAGTTCCTGGAGCGGGTCAAGGAGTTCGCCGGGTACCGGCACGAAGCCCTTGAGGACCCCGAGATGCGCGAGCTGCTGCTGCCCTCGCTGCGGGCGGACGTCGAGATGCACGAGAGCTACGTCGCCCTGTCGGACAACCCGCTGCCGGTCCCGATCACCTCGGTGCGCGGCAGCACCGACACCCTCGTGACCCCCGACCAGGCCATGGAGTGGGGCAAGGCCACCGGCAGGGAGTTCGACTTCGTGGAGGTCGAGGGTGGTCACATGTATCTGGTCGACAATGCCGAGGGCCTGATCCGGGTACTCGCGGACGTCTGCCCCGGATGAGTGGAGCGGGCGAGTCCGCCGACCGCCCCCAACGTGAAGGAGTCCTGGTGCGCCTGCAAGGAAAGACCGTCATCGTGACGGGAGCCGCGCGCGGTGTCGGCCGTGCCTGTGCGCTGGCGTTCGCCCGGGAGGGCGCCGATCTGGCGCTGCTCGACGTGTGCGGCGACATCGACGGCGTTCCGTACCCGCTCGGCACCACGAGCCAGCTCGCGCACACCGCCGGGCTGTGCCGCGAACAGGGGGCGGCCGTCCTCACTGCGGAGGCCGACATCCGTGACCGCGACGCGCTGCGCGCGGCCGTGGACCGGACGGTCGAGCGGTTCGGCCGCGTCGACGTGCTCGTCAACAACGCCGGGATCGCGGCGCCTTCGGGAAAGCCGGCCCATGAGGTCACCGAGGACGAGTGGCAGGTGATGATCGACATCAACCTGACCGGCGCCTGGCGGATGACCTCGGTGGTGGGCCCGCTGATGCTCGCGCAGCGCTCGGGCAGCGTGATCAACGTGGCCTCCACCGCCGGTCTGGTCGGCTACCGCAACTTCGCCGGATACGCGGCGTCCAAACACGGGCTGATCGGCCTGACCAAGGCGACCGCGCTCGACTACGCGCCGCTGAAGGTACGGGTCAACGCCCTGTGCCCCGGCTCGATCCGGGACGACAGCCGGGCCGAGGGCCGGATGCTCGCCGAGATCGCGAGGTCGCTCGATCTCCCGGTCGCCGAGCACGAGGAGACCTTCGTCCAGTCGCAGCCGATGAACGCGCTGATCGAGCCTGAGGACGTGGCCGGGGCGGCCCTCTGGCTGGCCTCGGACGAGTCCCGGCAGGTGACCGGCTCCGTGCTCACCGTCGACGGGGGCTTCACCGCTCGGTGAGGCACCGCAACCATGCCAAGGGAACCAGTCGTGTCGATCTCTGAACAGGACGCCGTCGCCGCTCTCACACCGGCGCGGCGCACCGTCGTCCCTCCCCGTGACCGGGTCCGCGAGAGCGGCCCCGAAGCCCCCGGCGCGGTGTGCCACGCGCTGTGCGTACGGTTCACCGGCACCGGGCGCGCGGACGCGCCGGACGCACCGGACGGGCTGTCCCAGCGGTTCGCCGCCCTCGCCGCCGCGCTGCCGCCCGCCACCGCGACGGCGGCGGTCTTCCCGGCCGCCGCCCGGCTGTGGCGGCAGCCGGTGCCCTGCCGCTCCGACGCGCCCGACGCCGAGCGGTGGCGGACGCGGGAGCTCGCCCGGCCGCTGGTCGCCCACCGGGACGCGGCGGTGCGCGCGGTGCTGCTGACGTACGCCGACGAGGTGGCCGAGCTGGTCGTGGTCGCGCACCGCGCGGTGCTCGGCGCCGGAGCGCTGCGCGACTTCACCGCGGAGCTGCTGGGCCGTACGCCGGTCCCCGGTGCCGCCGGGGCGAGCGGCCACGGCCGGACCGCCGACCCCGCCGGGCAGGCCGCCGAACTGGCGGGCGGCCGGTTCGACGCCCGCCCGGACTGGGGGCTCGGCCGCCCGTCCGGCCCGGACACGACGGCGACCCGCGTACGGACGGCCCCCGCCGGAGCCCCGGCGGGCGACACCGGGAGCTGGAGCGCCGCACTCGGCATCGTCCTCGCCCGCTACGAGGGCCTCACCCGGCCCGTCCTCCGGGCGCTGGTCACCGACCCCTTCGACGCGTACGGCGCCGAGGGCATCGCTCTCCTGGCGGTGGACGCCGACCCGGCGCATACGCTCGGCACCGTGGACAAGCGGGTCCGCGCGGGCCTGGCGGGCGGTCCGGCCTGGCACACCGAGGACCTCCGGCGGGAACTGGCGTCCGTGCTCGGTGACCCGGCGACCACGCCGGCCGTGGGGATCGTCGTCCACGACGACGGCCCGGCGGACTTCCCCGGCGCGGACCCGGTCGCGTACCGGCCGTTCCAGTGCGCCCCGTTCCCGGTGACCCTCTCGGTGACCTACGACGCCGCGGGCCACCGGGAACTGCGCTGCGACTTCTCGACGCGGACCCTGCACACGGACATCGCCGATCAGCTTCTGCGGCACGTCTGCCGGGTGCACCGGACGCTCGTCGAGTCGCCGGACACCCCGGTCGCGGGCGTGGAACTGCTGGACGAGGACGAGCTGGACAGGACGGCGGCGCCGGACCGGCACGACCCGGACCGGGCCGCCCGGCGGACGCCGTTCGAGCCCGGGCGGATCGACGCGGCGATAGCCGCCCTCGCGGCGTCCCGCCCGGACGCCGTCGCGGTGTCCTTCGAGGGCTCCCGGCTCAGCTACGGCGAGCTCGACGGACGGGCCGACCGGCTCGCCCACGCCCTTCGCCGGCTCGGCGTGGCCGACGGCGACCGGGTCGGGGTGTGCCTGGAGCGATCGGCCGAGCTGATCGTCACCCTGCTCGCCGTGCTCAAGGCGGGCGCCACCTATGTGCCGATGGACCCCGCCTACCCGCGCGACCGGCTGTCCTACACCGCCACCGACGCCGAACTCGTCATGGTCGTGACCGACCTCGCGGACTTCCCCGGCGGTGACGGCGACGGCCGTGGCGGTGACGACCGTGGCGGTGACGGCGGTGTCCGCGTGATCGGTACCGCCGCGCTCGCGGAACTGGCTCCTGAGGTGTGGGACGGACCGCCGCCCTCGGCGACCGGCCCGCAGGACCCGGCGTATGTCATCTACACCTCCGGGTCGACCGGGCGTCCGAAGGGCGTCGTCGTTCCGCATGTGAACGTGCTCGCCCTGATGGCCGCCACGACGGAGGACTTCGGCCTCGGCACGGACGACACCTGGACGCTGTTCCACTCCAGCGCCTTCGACTTCTCGGTGTGGGAGATCTGGGGCTGCCTGCTCACCGGCGGCCGTCTGGTCGTGGTGCCCTACTGGGTGTCGCGCTCGCCGGAGGAGTTCCACCGGCTGCTCGTCCAGGAACGGGTCTCGGTGCTCAGCCAGACCCCGTCGGCCTTCGCCCATCTGCTGGACGTCGAACGGGACGGCGCGGAGCCCGCCCCCGTACGCCTGGTGGTCTTCGGTGGTGAGGGGCTCGAACCGCGCATGCTCCTGCCGTGGTTCGACCGGCATCCGGAGACCGTGTGCCGGGTCGTCAACATGTACGGCATCACCGAGACGACGGTGCATGTGACCGCGCAGACCGTCACCAGGGCCGAGGCGCTCACCAGATCGAAGTCGGTCGGACACGCACTGCCCGGCTGGTGGGTGCGGATCGTCGACCCTGACGGCAGGCCCCTGCCGGCCGGGGTCGCCGGGGAGATCCAGGTCGGCGGAGCCGGGCTCGCCGCGCACTATCTGAACAAGCCGGACCTCACCGGGCAGCGCTTCCTGAACGACCCGCGCACCGGGGAGCGGCTGTACCGCAGCGGCGACAAGGGCAGGCTGCTGCCCGACGGCCGGCTGGAGCACCTGGGCCGGCTGGACAACCAGGTCAAGCTGCGCGGCTTCCGCATCGAACTGGACGAGATCCGCGCGGTGCTGCTGGATGATCCACTGGTCGGCGCCGCCGCCGTCGTGCTCAACAGGACCGACCCGGAGGACCGGGCGACCGCGCAGCTCGACGCGTTCGTGGTGCTGGAGGGGGAGGACACCGCGGCCGTGCGGCAGCGGGCCGCCAGATATCTGCCCGAGTACATGGTGCCGTCGACGGTCACCGTGCTTGACCGGATGCCGCTGACCACCAACGGCAAACTCGACGCGGCCAGGCTGCCCCGGCCCGCCCCGGCGCCCCGCCCCGCCCGGCCGGACACCATGCCCGCCCCCGCTTCCGCCGTCGCCGCTTCCGCCGTCGCCGTGGAGGCGCCGGACACCGCGGACGGAACCGCGGACGGGGCCGGGGACATCTCCCCCGCCGCCCCGGAGGACGCGTTCGCGGCCGTGCTCCTCGATGTCTGGCAGGACGTGCTCGGCGTCCCCGTCGGCCCGGACGACAACTTCTTCGACCTGGGCGGCAATTCACTGCTGGCCATGCGGGTCGGCGCGGCGCTGCGCCGGCGCGGTGGCTCCACGGTCTCCATGCGCGACCTGTACATGTTCCCGACGATCCGCCGGCTGGCGGCCGGACGTGCCGGGTGAACCACCTGCCCATGAACACGAGGCGTCCCGTGAAGAGGGAAGACCCGATGGCTGCATCGCTCCTGCCCGATCTCTTTCAGCTACAGGTGGCGCGCACCCCGCACGCCGTCGCCGTCCGCTCCGGCGGGCGGAAGCTGACCTATGCCCAACTGAACGCTCACGCGAACCGGTTGGCGCACCATCTGATCGCCCGCGGCGTCGGCCCGGAACACCTGGTCGGGGTACGGCTGCCCAGGTCGGCCGACCTCGTGGTGGCGCTGCTCGGCGTCCTCAAGTCCGGTGCGGCGTACGTCCCGATGGACAGCGACGCCCCGGCCGAGCGGCTCGCGTTCATCGTCGAGGACACCGGGCTGGACCTGGTGCTGGACGAGGCTGCCGCTCCGCGCGGGGCGGGCGGTGGCCCGGAGACGCTGACGGTCGCGGGGGCCCTCGCCGCCGCCGGGGCGGACGGGCCGGCGGACCACGACCCCACCGATGCCGACCGGGCGGCGCCGCTCACCGCGGACAACCTGGCGTACGTCATCCACACCTCCGGATCGACCGGCCGCCCCAAGGGCGTCACCGTGCAGCACGACACCCTCGCGCGCTATCTCGACTTCGCGTGCGCGGAGTACCCGGGGCTGGCGGACGGGGCGCTGCTGCACTCCCCGGTGGCCTTCGACCTCACCGTCACCGCGCTGTACGGTCCGCTGCTCCTGGGCGGCTGCCTGCGGGTCGCGGAGCTGGACCGCGAACCGGCGGACGGCACGGCGGACGGACGGCCGGGCTTCGTCAAGGCGACCCCGTCGCACCTTCCCCTGCTGACCGCGCTGCCGAGTTCGCTCTCGCCCACGCGTGATCTGGTGGTGGGCGGCGAGATGCTGCTCGGCGATGTCGTCGAGCGGTGGCGCGACACCCATCCGGGCGCGGCGGTGATCAATGAGTACGGTCCCACCGAGGCGACCGTCGGGTGCTGCACGTTCCGGATCGAGCCGGGGGACGCGATAGCGCCGGGCGCCACCCCCATCGGCGTACCGACGCCGGGCACCGAGCTGTATGTGCTGGATGAGCGGCTCGCGCCGGTCGGGGCCGGTACGGCGGGCGAGCTGTACATCGCGGGCGGCCAGGTCGCCCGCGGCTACCTCGGCCGGCCCGGCCTCACCGCGGAACGGTTCGTGGCCGACCCCTTCGGCGGTGGGCGGATGTACCGTACCGGCGACATCGCCAGGGCGCGGCCCGACGGGGTGCTGGAGTACCTGGGCCGCACCGACGACCAGGTCAAGATCCGCGGCTACCGGATCGAGCTGGGCGAGGTCACCTCGGTGCTCGGCTCGCAGCCGGGGGTGCGGCTGGCCGCCGTGGTCGTGCGTGAGGACCGCTCCGGCGACCGGTATCTGGCGGGTTACGCCGTCCCAGCGGACGGGGCAGGGGTGGATCCGGCCGCGCTGCGCGAGGCGCTCGCGCGGGTGCTCCCCGCCTATATGGTGCCCGCGCGGATCATGGTGACCGGTGATCTCCCGCTGACCGCCAACGGGAAGCTCGACCAGGCCGCGCTGCCCGAACCGCCGGGCGCGGACGGGGCGCCGGGCGCGGAGCCGGAGACGGAGGCCCAGGCGCGGATGTGCGCCCTGTTCGCCGAGATCCTCGATGTGCCCGCCACCTACCTCGACGACGACTTCTTCGGCCGGGGCGGCGACAGCCTGCGGGCGGTCCGCCTGGCGTCCAAGGCCCGCAAGGACGGCTGGACCTTCGGCCTGCGCGATGTGCTGGAGCTGCGCACGCCGCGCGCTCTGGCCGCCGAGGTCCGGGGCGCCGAGGACCGGGGCGCCGAGGTCCGGGCCGCCGAGCACCGGGGCGCCGAGCACCGGGCCGCCGAGCCCGTCACCGGCGGAGCGGTGTCATGAGCGTCGGACGTGTGGTGATCGTCGGCGCCTCGGTCGGCGGCAGCCGGGTCGCGACGGGCCTGCGGGGGGCGGGCTACACGGGGGCGATCGCGCTCGTGGACCCGGACCCGGACGCGCCCTACGACCGGCCCCCGCTGTCCAAGCAGATCCTCGCCGGTGACTGGACCCCCGACCGCGCGTCGCTGGGGGACCCCGTGCGGTGGCAGGCGGAACGGCATGTCGCCGCCGCCGGTTCCCTGGACCCGGCGAACCGGGTGCTGCGGCTGGCCTCCGGCGTCGCACTGCCCTACGACAGGCTGGTGCTGGCCTGCGGAGCCGCGCCCCGGTCGCTGCCCGGAATGCCGCTGCCGGGGGTGCACCTGCTGCGGACGCTGGCGGACTCCCTGGAGCTGCGGGACCGTCTGGACCGCATCGGGTCCGGCCGTCTGGTGATCGTCGGCGGCGGTTTCGTCGGCGCGGAGGTGGCCTCCACCGCCCGCGCGCGCGGGATCGACGTGACCGTCGTGGAGGCGCTGCCCGCGCCGCTGTCCGGGCTGCTCGGCGAGGAGGTGGCCGCCGAACTGGCCCTGCTGCACGCGGACAACGGCGTGCGGCTGATGTGCGGCACCTCGGTCGCCGCTCTGGTGGGTGAACGGGAGGTCACCGGCGTGGAGTTGACCGACGGGACGACGCTGCCCGCGGACGCCGTCGTGGTGGGCGTCGGGGTGCGGCCCGGCACGGACTGGCTGGCCGGCTCCGGCATCCCGCTGGACGCCGACGGCGGGGTGCTGTGCGACGAGTACTGCGCGGTCGACGCCGACCGGACGGTGTACGCGATCGGTGACGTCGCCCGGTGCCGTGATCCGCTGCTGGACCGGCACCCGCGGGTCGAGCACTGGACCAACGCGGTGGAGCAGGCGGACGTCGTCGTACGCAACATCCTCGAACCGGAGCCGACGGCGCACCGGCACGAGTTCTTCGTCTGGTCCGACCAGTACGGCGGCAAGATCGCGCTGCTCGGCCGTCCGGAACCGGGCGACGAGGCGGCCGTGGTGCGCGCCGACGGCCCGCGCCGGAGGTTCGCCGTCGCCTACCTCCGGGGCGGCCGGCCGCGCGCCGCGCTGACCGTGAACTGGCCGAAGGCCCTGTTGGCCGCCCGTCGGTCGCTGGGCGCACCGGGCGGCTGTGACGACGTCGTCGCCGCTTGGAAGAATTTGTAGTCGCAGCTTGCTGAAAAGGCCCTGTCCGTACGCCGTGATTCTCCGGCACGATCGGACCAGCGCCGAGGGCAACCGGGGACCGCTTTTCCCATGAAGCCACCCGCCGGTCACCACAGGTGCTGAATCGCTGCCTCTTCGTGAAGGGGTGCGCCCGCATTCTTCTCGACGCGGGCGTGGCACTTCCACTTTCTTGAATCAGCCGCTCCTGAAGGCCCGTTCGACCCTCATTCATGGTTTCCATGTCTGCGGGCGATTGCCGGGCCCGAAGGGCGCTCCGGCTTTTCCTCCCCCGTTTCCCGCTTGCTGTTCCCATTCCCTCGGAAGGGTTTTCCGGTGTTCCGAAACAGCGTTGTCGAGCCGCTCGTGGTCCGACAGCGAGGCGTTCCCGCGCAAGCGGGCCACCGCGCTCTGCTGTTGCACGGCCTCGGCAGCAGCGAGAGCTGCTGGGACTCCTTCCTCGCCCACCGGCCGCCGGGGCTCGACGTGTGGACGGCCGGTCTGCCGTGGCGGGCCGGCGGCCCGTACGCGGTGTCCGAGCGGGACGACTCGGCATGGATCGGTGAAGCGGTCGCCCGGGTCCCCGGCGGTGTCGACGTGGTGATCGCGCACTCCTACGCGACGCTCCTGCTGCTCGCTCTGCTCGCCGACACGGCGTCCGCGGGCGCGGACCCGTGCGAGGCGCTGGGCATCCGGGCCGTGGTGCTGGTCTCGCCGTTCTTCCGGCAGGACCCGAAGGAGTTCACCTGGGCCCAGCTGCCGGCGACCCTCGACGCGATGCGCCGCAGCGCGGACGAGAACATCCGGCTGATGTCCCGCAGCGGCCTGGACGCGGGTGTGCGGGCCGACATGGCCGAACTCGCGTGCGCACGGCTCGGGCCCCACTGGGCGGTCCGGTACCTCGACGCCTATCTGCGCACCCCCTTCCTGGCGGCCGGCCGGATCGGTCTGCCCGTCCATGTCGTCGTCGGGGACCGCGACACGATCGCGTCGCCCGCCGAGGGCGAGACCCTGGCCGGCGCGCTCGGCCACGCCTCGATCGAGCGGATCGAGGACTGCGGGCACGCACCGATGGCCGAGCGGCCGGAGCGGTTCTCGCACGCTGTCCAGCAATTCCTCGCCACCCTGTCCGCCGGGCACACACCCCCGGCGACGGTCAACTGAGTACGGGAGCACACGATGACCACCCTGTCCGACGTCGCGCTCAAGAAGCTGCTGAACGAACCGAGTTCGGTGACGATGAGGCCCCCCTACGAGGGCGGCAACATCAACACCGCGATCGGGTTCAAGTGCGTCAACTACCTGCTTGAGGCCGCGGTCCTCGACCACTTCCGGGCCGTCGGCCTCGGCGCCACCGAGCTGTACCTCGTGCACGGCCTCAACTTCGATGTGACGGGCCTCGAAACCCGGCTGCACACGGTGCTCACGCTGGATGACGACGTCCTGCTGGAGGTGACGCCCAAGACGAAGGACAAGGACAACACCCTGGTCTTCGGGGTCACGGCGACCGTCCAGCGCGACGGTGCGCCGAAGAAGGCCGTCAGCTCCAAGCTGCGGGTGCTGCTGCGCCGTGACACCCAGGTGGACGCCGCGGCCCCGCTGCCCGAGGAACTCCGGCGCTTCGTCGTGGACCGGCTGGCCACCGCGGAGCCCACCGCGCTCGCCGCCACCCCCGTGGACGACTTCGCCGGTGCCGTCCACCGCGGTGAGAGCGGCGACACCGACCCGGTGCTCGCCGAGATCATCGGCGACGGCAACGCGGTCGGCTGGAAGTGGAAGGTCCCGTACTACTACTGCCACTTCACCGAGCGCATGCAGATGTCGGGCTACCTGCGCCAGATGGAGGAGGCGAAGCACGTCTTCGTCGCCTCGCGCGGCATCAGCATCAAGCGGATGCTCAACGAGCGCGGCTGGATACCCGTCGTGACGCAGTGCAAGATCCAGTTCACCGACGAGACGATCATGGAGGAGAACCTCTACACCGTGTACACGGTGGAGTCCGTCTTCAAGGACATGCTCTACACCTCCCGCGTGGACTTCTACGTCGTGCGGGACGGCGCACTCGTCCAGACCGCCACCGGCTCGATCACCCATGGCTACTGCCACAAGGAGTCGCCGGAGGCCGAGTGGCAGATGACCGTCTTCGACGACGAGGTCCTGCGCGCACTGCGCGGCGAGTGACCCACCCGACGTCCACAGTCCCGGAGGACCCATGGCTTCCAAGCGTCGGCCGCGCTGGTACTTCTCGCTGCGCAGCCCGTATTCCTGGTTCGCTTACCGCGATCTGATGACCACCCACCCCGAGGTGCTCGACGCCATCGACTGGCTGCCGTTCTGGGAGCCTGACGAGGGGACCGCGAAGCTGCTGGCGGAGGAGGGGGTCACCCTTCCGATCGTCGCGATGAGCCGGGCGAAGAACTTCTACATCCTGCAGGACACGCGCAGGCTCGCGACCGACCGCGGTCTGACGGAGATCAGCTGGCCCATCGACCGTGCCCCCTGCTGGGAGGTCGCCCACCTCGCGTGGCTCGCGGCCGAGGACGAGGGACGCGGCAAGGACTTCGTCGCGGCGGCCTACCAGGCCCGCTGGCAGGACGGCAAGAACATCTCGGAGCCCGAGGTGATCGCGGAGATCGCGGTCGGGCTCGGTCTGGACGCCCAGCGGCTGTCCACGGCCGCGCAGGACGCGGAACTGCGCAAGCGGGGCGCCGCCCTGCTCGCCGAGTCGGCCCACGACGGCCTGTTCGGTGTGCCGTTCTTCATCAACGGCCGTGACAAGTACTGGGGACTGGACCGGGTCGAGCCCTTCGTCCGGGCCGTCCTGGGCACCGAGCGGCCCGCCCCGCCGGTCACCGCCGTACCGGACCCGGCCACCCATGCCGAACTGCTGCCGGCCGGTGGCGACCAGGGGCACGCCGGCGGCTGCGGCTGAGACTGCCGGTGGCCGCGGCACGGAACGCGGCCACCGGCCCTGCGCGGCACCGAAGAGCGCAGAGGCACACGAGGCACCAGCAGCGCGGAAGCCAAGCAGCGCGGAAGCCGAACAGCGCGGAAGCGAAGAAGCACGCGGCAAGCGACGAGGAGACCACTGTGGACAGCAATCCCGACGGCACCGGGCACGGCTCCGGGCGCGGCGCCGGGCGACGGCCGGCGGGCGGCGGCCACTGGGACGCCGTCGTGGTCGGTGCCGGTCTGGGCGGGCTGACGGCCGCCGCGTACCTGGCCGCGGCGGGTCGGCGCGTTCTGGTGCTGGAGCAGTTCTCGGTGGTGGGCGGCAACAGCCATGTCTTCCGCAGGCGCCGCAGTTACGAGTTCGACGTCGGCGTCCACTACCTCGGCGACTGCGCGCCCGGCGGCGTCATCCCGTCCATCCTGAGCGGCGTCGGGCTCCGTGACCGGGTCGAGTTCCTGGAGATGGACCGGAACGGGTTCGACCTGATCAGGGTGCCCGGGGTCTCCGTGGACATGCCCACCGGCTGGTCGGCGTACCGCGAGCGGCTCATCGACGCGATGCCGGGCCAGGCGGAGGGGCTGCGCACCTTCACCGACATCTGCTCGGCCGTCGGTGAGGAGCAGCGGGCCGCCCTGTTCGAGTCCCACACCTGGTCGGCGCAGGACATCGCGGCCGGCACCGTCGCCGTACGCGAGTGGGGCAGGCGGACGCTGGACGACCTGTTCCGCCACTGCGGGCTGTCGTCGCAGGCGCGTACCGTGCTCGCGGCGCAGGCACCGAACTACGGGCTGACCCCGCGCCAGGCCACCGTCGCCCGGCACACCAGCGTCACCGACCACTACCTGCGCGGGGCGTACTACCCCGCCGGGGGCGGCCAGACGCTCGCGGCGGGCCTGGTCGAGGTGATCGAGTCGCACGGCGGCGAGGTCCGCACCCGCAGCAGGGTGCGGCGCATCCTGGTGGAGGACCGCAAGGTCAAGGGTGTCGGCCTGGACGGCGGAGAGACGGTCACCGCCGATCTGGTGGTGTCCAACGCGGACTACCGGCGTACGGTGCTCGACCTGGTCGGCGCCGAGCACTTCTCCACGTCGCTGGTGAACCGGACCCGGAACGCCCGGATGGGTATGCCGTGGCTGGTGCTCTACCTCGGCCTCGATATCGACCTGCGGGACCGGCCGAACGCCAACCTGTGGTGGTACGACACCGATGACCTCGACGGCTACTTCGACCAGGCCCGCGCGGGCGACGTGGACGAGGTGCCCTTCCTCTTCTGCTCGTTCGCCTCGCTCAAGGACCCGGGCAACAGCGCCCTGTGCCCGCCGGGCCACGCCAACCTCCAGGTGATGACGCTCTGCCCGCCCGACTACGAGTGGTGGGGCGTCAAGGACGGGCTGGAGGACGACGGCGGCTCGTACCGGCGCAACGCCCAGTACCTGCGCCGCAAGCAGGAGTTGACCGAGTCCACGCTGCGTGCGGCGGAGCGGGCCATCGGCCCGCTGCGGGAGCACATCACGTACCTGGAGGCGGCGACCCCGCTGACCCACGAGCGGTACACCCTGTCCTCGGGCGGCACCCCGTTCGGCATGGCCGAGTGGGGCGGCACCGCCCGTCCGGGCACGACGACCCACATCGACGGGCTGCATGTGGTCGGCGCCAGCACACAGGCGGGCAACGGTGTCGCGGGCGTCATGCTCGGCGGCATCTCGTGCGCCTCCCAGATCCTCGGCGAGCCCCTGCTCGCCCGCGCCCGGCAGGGAGCGGTCTCCGGTGATCCGGACCTGCTCCCCGACCGCCCGGACGGCTGGGACCCGAGGGACGTCTGCCGGGGCCTCTCCCGGCGGACCCGCTCGGGCTCCCCGGCAGCGGTCCGGGACCCGGCCGGCACCTCCGGCTGAGTACGGGCGGTCCGCGACTCACACCGGGGACCGCCGCGCAGTGACCGACGTACCCACGCACCACGAGACGAACAGAGAGTGATTCACATGAGCTCGACCATCACCGCTGAGCACCAGGCCCGGATCAAGGAGATCGTCTGCGACATCCTCGAACTGGAGGAGGACGAGGTGACCGGCGGCGGCCTCTTCAAGGAGGAGTACGGCGCGGACTCGCTGCGGGCCATCGAGATCCTGGCCGGTCTGGAGAAGGAGTTCAAGGTGACCATCGACCAGTCCGAGCTGGAGCGCATGGTCAACCTCGACGGCGTCTACGCCGTGGTCCAGGAGTCCATCGACGCCAAGTAGGCGCACTTCCGGCTGGATGCGAGTACGCGGAGAGCCGGCGGCACCGCCGCCGGCTCTCCGGCCCGGCGGCAGCCCCGGCCCCTTCGGCCGGCGTCCCGTCCCGACCCCCCCCCCTTTCCGTGGTGAACCAGGCCGTACCGAGGGAGATTGATGTCTGAGAGCCTTTCTGACGCGATGCGCGACGACGCGGCGTCCCGGGTGGTGCTGACCGGGTTCGGCGTGTTCTCCAGCATCGGTGTGGGTGCCGATGAGTTCGCCGAGGGTCTGCGCGCGGGCCGCAGCGGCGCGAAGCCGATCACGGTGTTCGACACCGAGGGTTTCGCGCACGCCAACGGCTGCGAGATCGACGGTTCCGAGCCGGAGCGCTGGATCCACAACCTGCCCGTGGAGACGCTGGGCCGGGCGACGAAGTTCTCGGTCGCCGCGGCCCGCATGGCCGTCGAGGCCGCCGGTGTCGAGCTCGACTCGCTGCGCGCGAAGCGCGGCATGATCTCCATCGGCACCACCGACGGCGAGTCCTACGATCTCGACCATCTGGTGGAGACCGAGATCAACTCCGGT
Organism: Streptomyces sp. TSRI0281; assembly: GCF_001905125.1. Classification (GTDB taxonomy): domain Bacteria; phylum Actinomycetota; class Actinomycetes; order Streptomycetales; family Streptomycetaceae; genus Streptomyces. Next base: position 166,790 of record NZ_LWLE01000003.1, read on the forward strand.
CCCGAGGCGATGGATCCGACCGTGGCACGGCGGATCTCGCCGAACCGGCTGTCCATCGCCGCCGCCCAGGAACTGGGGCTGTCCAACGTCGACGCGGTGACCATCGCCACCGCCTGCTCGGCCGGCAACTACGCGATCGGACAGGGCTTCGACGCCATCCGCTCCGGCGCGGTCGACTACGCGCTCTGCGGCGGCGCGGACGCGATGTGCCGCAAGACGTTCACCGGTTTCTACCGGCTCGGCACCATCGCCCCCGATGTCTGCCGCCCCTTCGACTCCGAGCGCAAGGGCATCCTGACCGGTGAGGGCGCGGGCGTGCTGATGCTGGAGAGCCTCGCCTCCGCGCGGGCCCGCGGCGCCCGGATCTACGCCGAGGTGCTCGGCTACGGCATGAACTGCGACGCGTACCACCAGGTCGCCCCGAACCAGGCGAGTGTCGCCCGGTGCATGGAGATCGCCCTGGAGAACGCAGGGGTGAAGGCGGAGGAGGTCGATCTGGTCTCCGCCCACGGCACCGGGACCAAGGCCAATGACGTGACCGAGGCGCGGGCGATCCACGACGTGTACGGGGACAACCCGCCGCGCACCGTCTCGCTGAAGTCGATGCTCGGCCACACGATGGGCGCCGCCAGCGCGCTCGCCGCCATCGCCTGCGCACTGTCGGCCTACCACGGCTTCATACCGCCGACCATCAACCACCGCGAGACCGATCCCGAGTGCGAGATCGACTGCGTGCCCAACCACTCCGTCGAGGCGGACCTGCGCATCGTGCAGAACAACGGGCTCGCCTTCGGCGGCAACAACGCGATCGTGATCCTCGGCAAGTACCAGGACGGTGAGCGGTGAGGCTGCCCATCACCGGCGTCGGCGCGGTCGCGAGCATCGGCCGGGACGCGGACGAGATCTTCGAGAGCCTCTGCGCCGGGCGCGGCGGGCTGGGTCCCATGCGTGGTTTCGACCACGGTAGGTACGGCGGGACGCAGCTGTTCGAGATCGACAACCGGCCGGAGCCGGGCGTGGACCGCACGCTGCGTGCGACCGGCTTCCTGCTGGAGGCCGTGGGCCAGGCGGCCGGGGCCGCCGGTCTCGGCGAGGACCTGTCGGACTGCCCGGTGCTCGTGGGTACGGGGCTGCGTGAGCTGCGTTCGGCCGAGCTGTGGTGGCGCGACGGTGCGCCGTTCGGCGCGGAGCGGCTGCACTTCGGCACCGCGCTGCGGGAGCGGTTCGGCACCGCCGACACACACACCTTCTCCAACGCGTGCTCCGCGTCGCTGTACACCCTGGCGCTGGGCGCGGACATGCTGGCGCTCGGCGAGGCGGACACCGTGATCGTCGCGGGCGTCGACTCGATCACCGAGAGCATGTTCGGCCTGGCCGACCGGGTCCAGCCGGAGCCGCCCCCCGCGCTGCGGACCCTGGACGTCAACCGCAAGGGCACGATCCTCGGCGACGGGGCCGCCGCCGTCGTCCTGCGCCGCGAGGACATCGAGCCGGGCGGCCGGCTGTGGGGCAGGCTGCGCGGGGTCGGGATGACCTGCGACGCCAAGCACCCCACCGCTCCCGACCAGAAGCAGGTCGCCGAGGCGATACGGCAGGCGCACCGGCACGCGGGCACCCGGCCGGCCGACATCGATCTGCTGATGCTGCACGGCACCGGGACACCGCTCAACGACCTGGTCGAGGCATCGGCGTACGGCGAGGTCTTCGGCGAGGACGCGGGCGTGCCGGTGGTGACCGGCATCAAGCCGATGACCGGGCACACCAGCGGCTCGGCCGGGCTGCTGAGCCTGGTCGTCGCCCTTCAGGTGATGGCGACGGGCAAGGTCCCGCCGCTGATCGGGCTGGACGAGCCGATCGAGCAGGCCGCGGGTCTGCGTCTGGTACGCGACCGGGAGGCCGAGCACAAGGTTTCGCTCGCGCAGGTACACGGGTTCGGATTCGGCGGGATCAACGCCGTGGCGATTGTCGAGGCACCATGAGGATCTTCGTGACCGGCGTCGGCGTCGCACTGCCGGGTGCCGACTCCACGGCCGCACTGGCGGCGGCCCGGCAGCCGGAGGGCGCGGTCGAACCGGCTGCCGTCCTGGGGAAGAAGGGATTGCGCTACAAGGACCGCGCCACCCAGCTCGGGCTGGTCGCCGGGTACCGGGTGCTGACGGACGCGGGGCTGCTGAAGGACGGTGAACTGACCGCCGACAGCAGCCGGGTGGCGGTGCTGGTCAGCTCCAACCTGGGCAACGTGGACACGGTGTGCCGGGTGGCGAAGACCATCGCCGACGAGGGCAGCACCCGCGGGCTGAGCCCGATGGACACCCCGAACGCCTCCAGCAACATCATCGCCTCCGAGATCGCCATCAGGTTCGGCCTGCACGGCCCCAACCTGATGGTGTGCAACGGGCCGACCTCCGGCCTCGACGCGGTGCGCTGGGGTGCGGCCCTGCTGCGCTCGGGCCGCGCCGACCAGGCGGTCGTGGTCGGGGTGGAGCCGGACAACGAGATCGTCCGCGAGCTCGTCGGCGGCCCGGTCGCCGACGGCGGTGCGGCGCTGGTGCTGGAGCGGGCCGAGGTCGCCGAGGCCCGTGGCGCCACGGTGCACGCGGAGATCGGCGGCCATGTCCGGGGAGCGGGGGTGGCCCGGAACTTCGCGCGGCTCGCCGCCGAGGAACCCGCCGCCCTCGTCGGCTGGTTCGCCCCGGGCGGTGCCGCCGGGTCCCTGCCGGCCGAGCTGCCCGGCCACGACCTGGCCGCCATCTGGGGCGAGTTGTCCGGGGCGCTCGGGGTCGTGCAGTGCGCGGCGGCGATCGGTGGCTTCGGCAGCCGTATCGACGGACCCGTGTGCCTGGTCGCGGGCAGCGACGAAGACGACGGCAGTGCCGCGCTGGTGCTGCGGCCACCCGCCCCGACGGCCTCCTAGCCGGTCGCGGTCCGACGAACCATCGACTTCGAGTACTGAGCAGGACGGATTGTGACCATGACCCTTTCGGCGAGCGCGTCAGCGACCCTGAACCGGCCGGTGATCACCGCGTGGTCCGCGGTGTCGCCGTACGGCATCGGCAAGGACGAGTTTGTGACCGGCATGCTGGCCGGGAAGAGTACGGCGTCCGAGCTGGACGACGAGGAGTGGGCGGTTCCGGACAACCGCGCCTGTGTGGTGCCCGGTTTCGCGCTCCGTGAGGTCCTCGGCAAGAAGGGCACCCGGTCCATGGACCGGGTGACCGGGCTGGCCGTCACCGCGGTCCGCGATCTGCTGCGGGACTGCGAGGACAGCCGCCGGGGCGGTGACGAGGAGACCGCCCTGGTGCTGGGGACGACCACCGGCAGCGCGCAGAGCATGATGGACTTCACCCGCGCCTCGCTGGTCGGTGAACGCCCCTTCTACGTGGACCCGTCGCTGATGCCGAACGCGGTGATGAACTGCGCCGCCGGTCAGTGCGCCATCTGGCACCGGCTGAAGGGCCCGAACACCACGATCGCCGGAGGCCGGGTCGCCGGACTGTCCGCGCTGAGTTACGCGGGCGGGCTGCTGGGTTCCGGCCGCGCCGAGACCGTGCTGTGCGGTGCCGTCGAGGAGTTCTCCAACGCGCGGGCCTGGCTGGACCACCACCGGCGGCGTGAGGACGCCACGGGCGCGCTGCTCGGCGAGGGATGCGCCATGTTCATGCTGGAGTCCGCGTCCGTGGCCCGGCAGAGCGGCCCGGTCCTGGCCGAGGTGCTGGCCGTGGAGTCACGGGTGTACTTCGGCACCGAGCTGCGCCCGGTGCTCGACGCCTGCCTCGACGGGGTCCTGAAGCGCGGCGGGCTGCACACGAGCGACGTGTGGGCGGTCTCGGCATCCGACCTGGCGGGCAGCGCCGGTGAGCAGGAACGTGAGGTGCTCACGGCCCGCTTCGGGGCTCCGGCACTGGACCGGGCACCGTCGCTGAGCGCCATCGGGGACACCTCGGGGGCCTCCGCGGCCTTCCAGATCGGGTCCCTGCTGAGCATCGCCGCGCAGGGAGAGGTGCCCGCGGGCAGCGTCGCCGTCATCTCCTCGGTGGACGACGACGGCATCGTCGCCTGCGCCGCGCTGCGCCTGCTCGCGGACTGACCGGCCGCCTTTGACCGACCGGCCGTTTTTCGGGTGAACAGGAAGGAAGACCATGCCAATCGACGCGGTGGCCCGGCTCG
>NZ_LWLE01000003.1:170974-386182 GCF_001905125.1 Streptomyces sp. TSRI0281
CGTGAAGAGCTGCGGACGTTGCTGGCCGAGACCATCGACACCGAGGTGAGCGAGGTCGGCGACGACACGGACTTCGTACAGACGCTGGGGGTCGACTCACTGATGGCCCTGGAGGTCGTCGTGGTGCTGGAACGCACGTACGCCATCAAATTCACCGAGGACGAGATGCGCTCGGTGAGGACGCTGAACAGCGCCCACGACGAGGTGCTCCGCAAGCTGCGGGAGCGCACGTGACCAGTCCGGTCCTGGCCGGGCGGCGGGTGGTGCGGGAGCCGGGCCCCGACCCGGCCACCGGGAAGTGGTCGGCCTCGTTCACGGTGGAGGTCACCGCGGACGAGCCGGTCTTCGCCGGGCACTATCCGGACTTCCCGATCTTTCCCGGCGTGTGCGTGCTGGAGTGCGTACGGCACGCCGCCGAGTCCGCCACCCCGCCCGAGGCCGGTGAACTGCGGCTGGCCGCCGTGGAGTCAGGCCGGTTCCTCGGCTCGGTCCACCCCGGTGACGTCATGACGGTCGACCTGACCTGGGTGCCGCACGGCACCGACTGGCGCTGCACCGCGAAGGTGGCGACCGCCCGCGGCCCGGCCGCGTCGTTCCGCTGCCGCTACCGGAGCGGGGGGACGGCATGATCACTTCCGCGGGAGTACGCGCCCTGCTGCCCCACCGGTACCCGATGCTCCTGGTCGACCGGGTCCTGACGGCGGGCGCCGAGGACATCCGGTCCCTCAAGGCCGTCACGCTCAACGAACCGTGGTACGCCCGGCTCGGCCCGCAGCCCGCGGAGGCGGACTTCGCCTACCCCGAGGTCCTGCTGGTCGAGTCCTGGACCCAGACCGCGGGACTGCTGGCCCAGCGACTGGCCGGCGGCGGGAACGACGACCGGACGATGCTGTTCGGCTCCATGAGGGACGTCTCGTTCCACCGACGGGTGTTCCCCGGTGACGTGGTCGAGCACCACGCCCGGCTGCAACGCGCGGTGAACGACACGGTGATCTTCGAGGGAAGCAGCCGGGTCGGCGACGAGCCGGTACTGACCATCGGTGCCATCACGGTCGCCTTCCGCCCCCGGGAGCGGCTCGACCCCGAACACTCCGGTCCGGCGGACCCGTTGACCGGAAGCCAGCGAGGAGAGAAGTCATGACGGACAACGCAGCACCGGTCGCCCTGGTGAGCGGGGGATCGCGCGGGATCGGCCGGGCCGTCGTCCTGCGGCTGGCGGCCGACGGATACGACGTCGGTTTCTGCTACCGGTCCAACGAGCGGGCCGCACAGGAGCTGGAGAAGGAGGCGGGCGAGCTCGGCGTACGCGCGCTGGCGGTGCGGGCCGATGTGACCGACTCCGCGTCGGTCAAGGAGTGGGTGGCCCGGACGGAGTCCGACCTCGGCCCGATCGGGGTGGCGGTCTGCTCCGCGGGCATCACCCGCGACAACCCGCTGCTGCTGATGTCCGACGAGGACTGGCACAGCGTTCTGGACACCAACCTCGACGGCGTCTACCACGTCTGCCGCGCGGTGATCTTCGAGATGATGAAGCGCAAGTCCGGCACGATCATCAATCTCTCCTCGGTCGCGGGTGTCTACGGAAACGCCACCCAGTCCAACTACTCCGCCTCCAAGGCCGGAATCATCGGCTTCTCCAAGGCGCTCGCCAAGGAGGTCGGCCGCTACAACATCCGCGCCAACGTGGTGGCGCCGGGCTTCATCGAGACCGACATGACCGCCGAACTGACCGACAAGGTCAAGAAGGACGCGGCGAAGCAGATCCCGCTGCGCCGCTTCGGCGGGGCGGACGAGGTCGCGGACCTGGTCGCCTTCCTGGCGAGCGAGCGTGCCGCGTACATCACGGGATCGGTCCTCCAGATCGACGGCGGCATCACCATATGAGGGCCGGCCGGGCCTGAGATGACGACGACCGGACACCGTCCCCGCGCCACGGACGGCATTCCGGTAAAGCCTCCAGCCGTTTCCCGAAGGCGCCGGTGGCCACAGCGAATTCTCGAAGTGCTCGTGAACGGGCCGCTGTTCGCTGATTTCCGCAACCTGCAGCGCTCCGTTCCCGGAGGTCGCGCACTTTTAGTATGGCCACCCGGCGCCGGTGGCTATTCCGAGCCCATATTCGAACCGGGGCCTGCCACCGGGCACCGGAAATAGCAACGGAGGCCCTGCACGTGGCCAAACCCATGATTGAGGCAGTCGACGTCATAAAGTCGTTCGGTGACGTCAAGGCACTGAACGGGGTGAATGTTTCCGTTCCCGAAGGTTCGATCCACGGTTTGCTCGGCCATAACGGCGCCGGCAAGACCACCCTGGTGCACATTCTCTCCACCCTGCTTCCGCCGAGCGGCGGCTCCGCCCGGATCTGCGGCTTCGACGTGGCCACCCAGCCGAAGGAAGTCCGCCGCTGCATCGGACTGACCGGCCAGTTCGCGTCCGTCGACGAACAGCTCAACGGCCGGGAGAACCTGGCCCTCGTCGCCCGTCTGCTGGGCGCGAGCAGGCGCCAGGCGGTCGCCCGTGCCGATGAGCTGCTGGAGATGTTCGAGCTGACCGAAGCGGCGAAGCGCCCGGTGCTCCAGTACTCCGGCGGTATGCGCAGGCGGCTGGACATCGCGGCGAGCCTCGTCGGCGGCCCCCGGGTCATCTTCCTCGACGAACCGACGACCGGACTGGACCCGAACGCCCGGATCGGTGTGTGGGAGACCATCGAGCGGCTGGCCAAGGACGGCACGGCCGTCCTGCTCACCACGCAGTACCTGGAGGAGGCCGACCGCCTCTGCGAGCAGATCACCGTGCTGTCCGAGGGAAGTGTGGTCGCGGGCGGCAACCCCGCCGAGCTCAAGGCCGAGGTCGGTCAGCGCATGGTCACCGTGACGATGACGGCGGAGTCCGACGTGCCGGTCGCGGTGAAGGCTCTGGAGGGTGCCGGTATCCGCGCGACGCCGCAGGAGTCGGGGAAGGCCATCAGCGCCCCGGTGGCCGCCGCGGCGGACCTCGCCGTCGTCGTACGCATCCTGAGCGACGCCGACACGGAGATCGCCGAACTGGCCTTCACCGAGCCGACCCTGGACGACGTCTACCTGACGCTGACCCACGAGGCCACCGCAAAGCCGGTGCCCGCGTGACCGTCCCCATCACTCCCATCGAAGAAGGAGCGTCGCGATGACGGTCATCGACGCCGAGATCAGCCCGCAGCCGACGGCACGTCTCACCAGGAGCGCCGCCGAACAGTGGGGCGGCAGCAGCCTGTTCACCCAGACCCTGGCGCTCACCGCACGGTCCGTCCGGCCGTACCTCCAGGCCGGGGTGCTCGTCGTGACGTTCATCGAGCCGCTGGTCATGCTGCTGATGTTCGGCGGTGTGCTGCGTGTGCTCGGCGACACGGCCGTGCCCGAGAACGACATGTCCTACATCGCCGGCCTGGCCCCCGCGATCATGATCATCACCGCGGTCGCGGCCGGTGCCCAGGCGGGCAACGGCCTGATCAACGACCTGCGCAACGATGTGATCACCCGGTTCCACACGATGCCGATCTCCCGGTTCAGCGTGCTGCTGGCCAGGAGCTTCGCGGACGCCGCCCGGTCGCTCTACCAGTTGATCGCCGTGGCCGTACTGGCCTGGCTGATCTTCGACTTCGAGCCGCCGGGCGGATTCTTCGGTGTGGTCGGCTCGATCCTGCTGGCCCTGCTCGTCGGCTGGTCCATGAGCTGGATCTTCATCGCGCTGGCCGCCGTGCTGCGCAACGGTGATGTGCTGCGCATGATCACGACCCTGTGCACCTTCCCGCTGCTGTTCGCCTCCAACGCGTTCGTGGACCCGGAGTCGATGCCGGTCTGGCTGCGCGTGGTCGCCGAGGCGAACCCGATCTCGTACGCCAACGACGCGATGCGCGGACTGGTGGCCGGGCAGGCCACGCTCACGGAGATGCTCGCCACCCTGGCCGTCTCCTTCGTCCTGGTGGTGGTGTGCGCACCGATCGCGAACCGTTCCTTCCGGGTGCTGTGACCGTTGGGCCCCGTGTGCTCCGGCCGGTGCCGCTCTGACCGGTGCCGGCCGGATGCGGGCCGGGAGGCGAGGTGCGAGCGCCTCCCGGCCGGCGCGTGCGGTCAGCCCCGGCCCCGGGAGATCGAGAAGATCACCCGGAGTACGAGAATGCAGCTGATCACCAGCAGGTTGTAGCCGATCAGCTGGCTGAGGGAGACGGAACCGATGATCGTCGGTTTGCTGTCGATGCTCAGCAGCACGGCACCGACCAGCGCGGTGATCCCGCCGATGAAGGAAAGCAGCACATCGTGGACGAGACCGCGCAGGAAGCGCCGGTCGCGCTCGTCCGCGAGCAGCCGTATCTGGATGCCGAGCCGGCCGCCCTCCAGCGCGCTGCTGATCCGGTCCACCCGCCGGGGCAGCCGGCGCAGCACGGACGTGAGCGAGATCGTCTCCTCGACCAGGGTGTCCTTGACCCGCTCGTAGGTCAGCCGCTCCTGGACCCGGGCGGCGGCGAACCTGCGGGCCTCCGTCACGATGTCGAAGTCCGCGACGAGCCGTTCGACGGTGCCCTCCACGGTGGCCAGCGCCCGGAAGGTCGCCGCCACCTCCGGCGGGACGGTCAGACCGTGCCGGGCGACGAGCAGGAAGAGTTCGGAGAAGATCTCGCGGTTCGGCCTGCTGCCGGGACTCAGATAGCGCGCCATGAACCTCCCCAGCGACCGTTCCAGCTTCTTCTCGTCGATCTGCTCCGGACGGTCGACCACCTCCAGCAGCGCGTCGCTGAGCGCCGTCGGATCGTTGCGGTGGAAGGCGAGGAGCAGGTCGCGCAGCGCGGTGCGCATCGTCCGGTCGAGCCGGCCGACCGAGCCGAAGTCGATCAGGCCCAGTTCGCCGGTGCTCAGCAGCAGTACGTTCCCCGGGTGCGGGTCGGCGTGGAACACCCCGCCGAGCATGATCTGTTCGAGGATGCAGTCCAGCAGTTGCTGGGCGAGTGCCGCGCCGTCCAGTCCGCGTGCGGCGATCGCGTCCCCGGCGGAGGTGAGGGGGACACCGTCCAGCCACTCCAGGGTCAGGACCCGCTCGGTGCTGAACTCCTCGTAGACGCGCGGCGTACGTATGGTGCCGGTGGCTCCAGATTCCGCGGCTCCTGCGGTGATGGCGGCCATGTTGCGGGCTTCGGTCCGGAAGTCCAGTTCCTCGTGGAGCGAGGCGGCGAACCCGCCGATCAGGTCGCAGAGCCCCAGGCTCCGGGCCCAGTGGGTGTGCTCCTCCAGCTTGCGGCCGATCCGGAGCAGGATGTCCAGGTCACGGTCGACGACCTGCTCGGCGCCGGGGCGCTGGACCTTGACCGCGATCTCCTGGCCGTCCGCCAGCCGGGCCCGGTGCACCTGGGCCATCGACCCCGCAGCCAGTGGCTCCCGGTCGAACGAGGCGAAGACCGCCTCCGGGTCGCGGCCCAGCTCCTCGGTCAGCGCCTCCCGCACCCGCTCCCACGGCTCGGCCGCCGCCTGGTGGTGGAGGCGCGAGAACTCCTCGACGTACTCGGCGGGGAGCAGGTCGTAGCGGGTGGACAGCATCTGCCCGAGCTTCACGAACGTCGCGCCCGCCTCCTCCAGGGCCAGCCGCAGCCGGCGCGCGGACTGCTGGCGGCCCGCGACCGATCCCTTCGGCGAACCGGCCCGGGCGAGTCCGCGCAGTGACGGCGAGAGACCGTTCCGCATGGCGATGGCGCTGAGTTCCGCGTAACGCCGGGTACGTGCCACCCGGCGGCGTATCACTCCGGGCAGCCGGACGAGGTCGGACAACATGCTGCTGGGCAGCAGGACCTCCGAGATCGCCAGGAACAGCATCGTGACCAGGATTCCGCAGCCCACCTGCACGGAGGTCATCGCCGGACGGTGACTGCTCGGGCCCATGGCCGAGATGATCTGCATCGTCGCCAGAACACCCACGGTCCCGCTGATCACCGCACGGATCTTGCCGATTCTTATACCGAGCAATCGCCGGGCGCCCATGGAGAGGCCGACCAGCGTGAACACGAAGAGGACCGGTATGAGGATCAGGAACGCTGTGTGCTGCATGGGCTGTGCCTTCCCGGACCGGAGTCCGCGTGCGGGTTCGGGTACGGGGCCTCACGTACGGGGACTTGCCCACGGAGGCCGTGGCGCTGACGGCAGGTCAGGCAGGGCCGGGGGTCGGCCGGTGTGCGGCCCCTCCTGGCTGGGGGGCCATTGTCCGTGCCCCGGCGAAGCCGCTCCACCGGGGCACGTTGCAGGAAACTGCAGATGTGCGGGCGAGGGCACCGTGGCGGCAAGGTGCGGCCCCGTTGCGGGGGGAGGCGCCCCGGCCCCGGATTCGGCCCAGGATTCGGGCCCGGATTCGGCCACGGAATCGGCCCAGGATTCGGGACCGGATTCGGGCCCGGCCCCGGAAATGCGTCGGCCGGCCGACTGCGGCGCGAAGCGATGACCCGCGCACACTCTGCCATCTTCCCCTTGCGCGACGGACGTTCACCGACCGTCGCGGCGAAGGCGGTGTCCTGAGAAGGGCGTCACACGGCGGTGATTTGATCCGGAACGGGACTGGATGGGTGCTTTCGTCGCCTTGGCCGGGAATGTGCTCACTCTTCCGGGAAGGCAGGAAACGCACCGCGGGTAGATGGCCTGTTCTGCCGCCTACCCGGCCTTGCGGTGGGGGAAACCCGAGCGGCCGTGGCACCAAGCTGTCGAAACGGGTCCTCGGACGCGCCGACTGTGCTGGACGCGGCCTAAGTTGACCTCGACAGAGCGGGCGGAGGGTTCGCCCGTGAGAAGGAAACTGCCGAGAGGTTGATGTGGCGGACACGGGGATCGGTCTGGATGCGCGGTCGGAGCTTCTGTACCGGAAGCTGCTTCTGCGGGCGACATGGAGGACGCACGAATTGGCGCAGGCCCTGGCGTGGTCGGCGGACCAGGTGATGCGAGCGCTGGACGGGCTGCGGACCGAAGGTCTGGCCAGTGCCTCCGGGGAGGACGGAGCGGCCTTCCGCGCCGTCGAGCCGTGCATAGCCCTGCCGGCGCTGCTGGCCTGGCGGATGCGTGAGGGCCGCTCGCCACAGCCCTGCCCCATCCAGATCGGCAGGTTCATCGCCCTGCACGAGCAGGCGGAACGATTCGGGGACCCCGTCGGCGGCGGCGAGAGCCGGCACGACGTGTCGGTGACGATCGAACGCCTGGTCGCCAAGGTCGAGCGCGAGGTCGTGTTCCTCGTCCCCCAGCACAACGAGGGCGGCTTCGAGTTCTCCCGCCCCATCGTGGACATGGTGCTGAGGCGCGGTGCGCGATTCCGGTCCGTGTGGGCGTCCTCGGTGCTCCAGTCGCCGGGAGCCATGGCACATGCCCAGTGGCTCACGCAGGAGGGCGCGGCGCTGCGCTCGGTCGGTACGGTGCCGCCGCGCGCCATGATCATGGACGGCGCTGTCGCGGTGGTCATCGACGAGACCGAAGGGGCCCGTGTCGTGCGCTCCGCTGCCGAACTGGACCGGCTGTGCGCCCTCGCCGAGCGGTTCTGGGAGCGCGGAGCGACGGTCCGCCAGACCGGCAGGCAGCCCGGTGCCACCACGCGCCGGCCCCGCTCGGAGGTCGTCCTGCGGCTCCTGTCCGAAGGGCTGACCGACGACGCGATCGCCCGTCGGCTGGGTTGCAGCGTCCGCACCGTGCGCAATGATGTCGCGTCCGCCATGGCCGCCCTCGACGCGCGCAGCCGTTTCCAGGCCGGGGCCCGAGCCATGCAGGTCGGCCTGATCTGAACACCCGGCGCCCTGCGCCCCGTCGAGCGGGAAGGCGGCTCCACGGCGCGGACGGGCAGCCGATGACCGGGCCGATGGGCCCGAGCAGGAACGGGCGGTGCCGGTGCGCCGGTCGCGGCGGGCGATGACCACATCGCGGGCCGCGCGTTCATCGGCCGGTACCCCCCACGCCGCCCAAGTCCGCCGTACCCAAGCCCGCCCCACCCAAGAGCCCCACCCAAGCGCCCTGCCCAGCGCCTCGCCCAAGGCCCCTGCCCAGCACCCTGCCCAAGGCCCCTGAGTGCTGCCGAGTCCTTCGGTTACGGGGCTTCCCCGGCCGGAGACGTGGACGTCACGGTGTCCAGCGCCGCCGACAGCCGCTCCAGCGCCTCCACGGCTCGCGTGAACTCCCCCTCGCCCAGCTCCTCGGCCAGCCGCGCCGCGAACTCCGCGTGTCCGGGGTTGATTTCGCCCACGGCGGCCAGCCCCTCCGTGGTGGGCCGGAGCAGCTTGGCGCGCCGGTGGGCCGGGTTCTCCACGTACTCCGCGAGCCCCTTCGTGACCAGCAGGTCCGCGATCCGCTGCACGCTCTGGCGGGTGATCCCCATCGCCCGTGCGATCCCGGCCACCGGCAACGGCTCGGGCAGCACCGCGCCCAGCACCTGCCACCACGCCGCCGTCAGCCCGCCGGGCCGGGCCAGCCCGTCCGCGACGGCGAGGAACTGTCCGTTCAGCCGGAAGACCGTGAGCGCCGCCCGGCCCAGCCGGTCCTGGTCCTCCCGGCTCATCCCTGCAACACTTCGAACGCGCTGACGTCGGAGTCGTGGAACAGCCGGTACCAGGCGTCCAGCTTCTTCGGCTCGTACACCCCCAGCAGTCCGAACACCTCGCGGGCGAACGCCACCGGCTCGGTCGGCCCCGCTGTGACGAGGAGCCCGCCATCCGTCACCGCGTCGGCGTCCACGTAGCGCTCGGCGCCCCCGTATCCGGTGGCGGCCAGGTAGAAGGAGACGGCGCTGGTGTGCGCCCGGTCGTCGAGGAGCCCCTCGCGGGCCAGTCCCGCCGTCGCCCCGCAGATCGCGGCGACCGGCACGCCCGCGTCGAGGAAGGTGCGGGCCTTGCGGGCGAACGGGGCCAGCTCGTCGCCGGAGTCCCAGAGGTCGGCCCCGGTGAGGAGGAGCAGCGCGCTGTCCTCGGGCCGCAGCTCGTCCAGCGTCAGATCGGGCAGGACGCGCATGCCGCCCATGGTGGTGACGGCCTCCGGGCCCGCGCCCACGGTCCGGACGGTGTAGCCGTTCCTGGCGAGATGGGCGGTGGTGTGCCCCGTCTCCCAGTCGGCGAACGTGTCGTAAACAGCCAGGTGAACGGTGGTGCGGGTCATGATGAACTCCTTCGACTCCATGACAGAATACTGTCATGTCGACAGCGTACTGTCAAAGTTTCGCCTCGCTCGAAAACCCGACACCTTGCCGAACCGCACGCCCCACGCCATACAAGGTGGCCATGGAGCACCACCCCTGCCACGGCCTACGCTCGCCGCATGACCCCTCATGCCCCTCATGCCCCGTATGTCGACTCCGCGGCCGGTGCGGCCGTGAAGGCCGCAGACCGCGCGCACGTGTTCCACTCCTGGTCCGCCCAGGGCCTGATCGACCCGCTCGCCGTCGCCGGCGCCGAGGGGGCGTACTTCTGGGACTACGACGGCAACCGCTACCTCGACTTCACCAGCGGTCTCGTCTACACCAACATCGGCTACCAGCACCCCACCGTCGTCGCCGCGATCCAGGAGCAGGCGGGCAAGCTCGTCACCTTCGCCCCCGCCTTCGCCGTCGAGGCGCGTTCCGAGGCCGCACGCCTCATCGCCGAGCGCACCCCCGGCGACCTGGACAAGATCTTCTTCACCAACGGCGGCGCCGAGGCCGTCGAGAACGCCATCCGCATGGCCCGGCTGCACACCGGCCGTACGAAGGTGTTCTCCGCCTACCGCTCGTACCACGGCGCCACCTCCACCGCGATCAACCTCACCGGCGACCCGCGCCGCTGGCCCTCCGACAACGGCTCCGCGGGCGTCGTCCGCTTCTGGACCCCGTTCCTCTACCGCTCGCCGTTCCACGCCGGGACCGAGGCCGAGGAGTGCGCCCGCGCGCTCCAGCACCTGGAGGACACCCTCGCCTTCGAGGGCCCGGCCACCGTCGCCGCGATCATCCTGGAGACGATCCCCGGCACCGCGGGCATCATGACCCCGCCGCCCGGCTACCTCGCGGGCGTCCGTGAGATCTGCGACCGGTACGGCATCGTGTTCGTCCTCGACGAGGTCATGGCCGGTTTCGGTCGCACCGGCAAGTGGTTCGCCGCCGACCACTACGACGTGGTGCCGGACCTGATGACCTTCGCCAAGGGCGTCAACTCCGGTTATGTACCGCTCGGTGGCGTCGCCATCAACGCCGAGATCGCCGCCACCTTCGACACCCGCCCCTACCCGGGCGGACTCACCTATTCCGGCCACCCGCTGGCCTGCGCCGCCGCCGTCGCCACCATCCATGTGATGGAGGACGAGAAGGTCATCGAGAACGCCGCGCACATCGGTGAGACGGTCCTCGGCCCCGGCCTGCGCGAACTGGCCGAGCGCCACCCCTCGGTCGGCGAGGTCCGCGGCCTCGGCGCGTTCTGGGCGCTGGACCTGGTCCGCGACAAGGAGACCCGCGAGCCGCTCGTGCCGTACAACGCCACGGGCGAGGCCAACGCCCCGATGGCGGCCTTCGGGGCGGCGGCGAAGAAGCACGGCCTGTGGCCCTTCATCAACATGAACCGCACGCACGCCGTTCCCGCCTGCAACGTCACGGAGGCGGAGGCGAAGGAAGGGCTCGCGGCTCTGGACGCGGCCCTCGCGGTCGCCGACGAGCACACGGCGTAGTCGTCCGCGCACGACCCCCTCCCCCTGCCCGGATCCGGGCACGGTGACCTGGCTTAAGGTGACCGAAGCCGAACAGGGGAGGGGGCGTCATGTGTGCGAGCGGAGGTGTGACCCGCAGTACGCTGCGCCAGCAGATCGCCGACGCGTTGCGTGACGAGGTGCTCGCAGGGCGTTTGCCACCGGGGCGGGAATTCACGGTCAAACAGATCGCCGAGCAGTACGGAGTCTCCGCGACGCCCGTCCGCGAGGCGCTCTTCGACCTCTCCGCGCAGGGGTTGCTCGCGTCCGATCAGCACCGCGGCTTCCAGGTCCGCGAATTCACCATCGCCGACTACCGCTCCATGGTGGAGGCGCGCTCCCTCGTGGTGGAGGGCATCTTCCGCAGCCCCGGGGACCAGGTGGCCACCCGGGACGACGCGATGGCGTCGATCCGGCGGCGCGCGGCGGAGGCGGTACGGGCGGCGAAGGGCGGCGACCTCGACGTACTGATCGGGTACGACCTGCGGTTCTGGCGGGAGCTCGGGGCGTTCGTCATGAACCCGTACATCAGCGACTTCCTCACCAAACTCCGCGTCCAGGCATGGGTGTTCGCCGTGCACCGGCTGCGCGGCGACGAGGACAACGGGAACTGGCTGTGGTTCGGCCACGAGGAACTGGTCGAGGCGATCGCCCGCGGCGACCGGGACCAGGTCCACGCGACGATGCGGTCCTACTACGCGCACGCGCTGGCCTGGGCGGACCGACTGGCCGAGGAGGAGGCCCGGGACAGGGCCCCCGCCGCCGAGCCCGCCCCGGAAGAGACCCGCGCCTGACGCCGGGGCCCCGCCCCCCCCGAAGAGCCCCGCCCCTGCCCCCTCGGCTCCCGTCTGCTTCCGGTCGGGGCCCTGTGCGCGACGTGGACGCCGCATTACGCTGTCCCGACGATCGCCGAACCCATTGGAGAGCGAGACTTCGTGGCCTGTGACCTGTGGCTGGTCCCCCTCGTCGATGTGCTGTGCCACAGCCCCGACAATCCGTTCGCCGAAGAGATCGCCCTCTACGACAAGGCGCTGAGCGACGCGGGGCTGCCCCCCGTCCCCGTCTACGCCTACATGCCGGGCCTGAACGGGGACGTCGCCCCCGTCGCGGGATTCGACTACGACGCCCTGCACTTCCTGCGCCGGGCCTACTTGCTCACGCTGAGCGGACTCGCCGTCACACCCATCGGTGAACTGGGCGGGGACTACCAGCAGTTGCTGGAGATGTTCGAGCAGAACGCACAGGCGTCGCACCTGGTCTGGCACTACGACCACGCCGGGGCGTACGTCCCGGTGGACTTCCCGTACCCGCTCTCGGACGACCGGCTGCTGGAAGGCGGCGGCCCACTGGGCTCGGCGCACGGGCTGCTGCGGGAGCTGGAGTTCGTCGCCCCGGCCATCGGCATCGACCCGGCCAACCCCCCGGCGCCCCCTCAGCCGCCCGCCCGTCCGACCTCGCTGGAGGAACCGGCGGGCCCGATCCCGTACGACGAGAGCCCGTTCGCCCGCGAACGTCACGTCTGGCTCGGCCTCCACGCGGCAGCGACCCGCAGCCTGGCCCAAGGCTCAATGATCATCTTCAGCTGACCCCAAAGCCCCCGGCCTGCCGCTGCCTTCAATCCCGCCCGGCGCCCAATTTGAGCCCGTCCGGCGCAGGGGCGGTCCGGGGCCACATTTAAGCCTGCCCGGCGCAGGGGCAGTTCGGGCCCACATTTCAGCCCCGTTCCCGCACGGGCGTTCCGGGTCCACATTTCAGCCCGTCCGGCGATTGAGGACCGGGGGTCCGGGGGCAGCGCCCCCGAAAGCTTTCAGGCCGGGCCCCGCACGGGGCGGCCGGTGACCGTTTTCAGCCCGTTCCCCCGCATGGGCGTTCCGGGTCCACATTTCAGCCCGTCCGGCGATTGAGGACCGGGGGTCCGGGGGCAGCGCCCCCGAAAGCTTTGAGGCCGGGCCCCGCACGGGGCGGCCGGTGACCGCTTTCAGCCCGTTCCCCCGCACGGGCGTTCCGGGTCCACATTTCAGCCCGTCCGGCGATTGAGGACCGGGGGTCCGGGGGCAGCGCCCCCGAAAGAAACCCCCCCGCCCCCGCCCCGCCCCGCCCCACCCCACCTCAGCGCGGCGACTCCGGCGGCCGCTGCCGCGGCATATTCGGCCGGGTGGCAACCGACGGCATCGCGAACCGCCCCGCCCCCGCCCCCGGCTCCGCCCGCGCGGCCCCGCCGCCGGACACCAGCGACTGCATCCCCATCGGCGCGGGCCCGGCCCGGAACTCCACCATCCAGTCCGCGGTCTCCGACCTGACCAGCTCGGTGATGTCCTCCGAGAACCTCCGCAGCACCCCGAGGCACCGCTCGGCGGCCTCGCTGGCCGTTCCCTCGGACGGCCCGAGGACCTCGCGTACGCACTCCGACGCCCAGTCGAACTGGAGCACCTGAAGGCGCCGCTGCACGGCCTGGGCCGTCGCGAGATTCCTTATCCAGCCGGAGGTGAGACCGAAGTACCGGTCGCACGCCATACAGGCGGCGCCCAGCAGTAACGACGGATAGCCCCAGCCGGCCGACCCGGACAGGGCGCCCGTGAGGTCGAGCAGCGGCAGTGCCGTGCCCGCGACCACCCCGGCGGCGGTGCCGAGCCGCAGCGCGCGGGCCCCGCGCCGCTTCCGGATCCGGTCGTTCAGATACCAGTCGGCGGTACGCAGGGCGCCCGTCTCGACCCAGCGGTACAGCTCGTCGAGGCGTTCGGCGGGCTCGCCCCAGTCGCCGAGCGGGAAGGCGCGACCGGTCAGGTCGCGTCCCGCGGCGGAAATCGGAACAGGTTGTTCCGCTTCGGTACCCCCACCGGATCCCGCGTCGGACTCCTTGCGGGGCGGCCCCTCGGGCTGCATCTCCGGCTGACTCACCGGGGCACTCCTCTGCACTCTGCTTAAGGACTCTGCTTAAGGACTCGACGTGACTCGACGTGCTCCGGGCGTGGCTCGGGCACGGGAGGCAGTCGGCGCGGCCGACGGCCTCGCCCGGGTAACTCTGCGTTACCGGCGGTGCGGGTGTGTGTACTGATACGCGTGCCCTTCCTACCGCCGAATGGTGGGCCGTGGGGTCGAAATCGCGGGATTCCTGCCTTCGCACGGCCTGTGATCAGGTATAGGAGGCGGGGAGGGGCTCCCGCGATCTCACCCGAAAGAGTTGGTCCCCGGCGGGTGGGGCGCGGCGTCCGGTGAACACGTAGGCTCGGCTTACCGAAACATTTGTCGTCGAAATGCCAGGAGTGACCGTGATTCCCGGTGGTGGTCAGCCCAACATGCAGCAGCTGCTCCAGCAGGCCCAGAAGATGCAGCAGGACCTTGCCGTGGCCCAGGAGGAACTGGCCAGGACCGAGGTCGACGGCCAGGCGGGCGGGGGCCTGGTGAGGGCCACCGTGACCGGCTCCGGCGAGCTCCGTGCCCTGGTGATCGACCCGAAGGCCGTGGACCCGGAGGACACCGAGACGCTGGCCGACCTGGTGGTCGCCGCGGTCCAGGCGGCCAACGAGAACGCGCAGGCGCTCCAGCAGCAGAAGCTGGGCCCGCTGGCCCAGGGCCTGGGCGGCATGCCCGGCCTCCCCTTCTGACCTTCTGGACCTCCGGGACCCTTCCGGGTCCTCACGAGACCTACTGGTACCCACGCGTACCCACTACGGTACGAAGCAGGAATAAGGGAAAGGCGTTCCGTTGTACGAAGGCGTTGTTCAGGACCTCATCGACGAGTTGGGCAGGCTGCCCGGCGTCGGTCCCAAGAGCGCCCAGCGGATCGCCTTCCACATTCTGCAGACCGAGCCCACCGACGTACGCCGTCTCGCCCATGCCCTCCTGGAGGTCAAGGACAAGGTCCGGTTCTGCGCCGTGTGCGGCAACGTCGCCCAGCAGGAACAGTGCGGGATCTGCCGGGATCCGCGCCGCGATCGGACGGTCATCTGTGCGGTCGAGGAACCCAAGGATGTCGTCGCGATCGAGCGGACCCGCGAATTCCGGGGCCGCTACCACGTCCTCGGCGGCGCGATCAGCCCGATCGAGGGCGTCGGCCCGGACGACCTGCGCATCCGGGAACTGCTGGCCCGGCTCGCGGACGGTTCCATCACGGAACTGATCCTGGCGACCGACCCCAACCTGGAGGGCGAGGCCACCGCGACGTACCTGGCGCGGATGGTCAAGCCGATGGGCCTCAGGGTGACCCGGCTGGCCAGCGGCCTGCCCGTGGGCGGCGACCTGGAGTACGCCGACGAGGTCACCCTGGGCCGTGCCTTCGAAGGAAGGCGGCTGCTGGATGTCTGACGCCCACCCGGTGCTTTTCCGGCCCCACTCACCGTTCGTGACCGCGCCCATGGGAGGTCCCCTCGATGTCTGACGCCACGCTGAACTCCGTCACGCAGGACCCGGACGACTTCGCCGTCCAGATCGCGGACCAGATCAAGACGTTCATCGTCGCGGTCACCGAGGTGTCCAAGGTCGACGAGCCCGAGGAGGCCGTCCCGGTCCTGCTCCTCCAGGTCTCCCAGCTCCTGCTCGCGGGCGGTCGCCTCGGTGCGCACGAGGACGTCCTGCCCGACGAGCGGTACGAACCGGACCTCGGCGCCGAGCCGGACGCGGACGGGCTGCGCGAACGCTTCGCGGCCCTCCTGGAGCCGATCGACGTCTACTCCGAGGTCTTCGACCCGTACGAGCCCCGCAAGCCCCCGGTCCCGCACCGCATCTCGGACGACCTGGCCGATCTGGTCACCGACCTCGGCCATGGAATGGCCCACTACGATGCCGACCGCACCGCCGAGGCGCTGTGGTGGTGGCAGTTCTCCTACTTCTCCAACTGGGGCTCCACCGCCTCCGCCACCCTGCGCGCCCTCCAGTCCCTGATCGCCCACATCCGCCTCAACCAGCCCCTCGAAGAGCTCGACGGCCTGGACATCGACCAGGATCCGGGCGAGGACGACCTGGCGGAGGAGGCGGGGCGCGTGATGGTGGCGGAGATCGCGGGACCGCTGGGGCTACGACCGGTGAAGTAGCGGGCGGCGAGGCCCCGCCACGTCACGGACGGTTCACCGGAAGGCTTACCGGAAGCTTCACCGGAAGGCGGCGGCGTTCTCCGTGGCCCACTGCCGGAACGTCCTGGCCGGCCGCCCGGTGACCCGGGCCACGGTGTCGCGGACGGTGAGCAGTTCCTCGTTGACGTCCCCGCCCATCAGGTCGAGGACGCTGTTCGCGGAGCCGTCCCCCAGGGCGGCGGCCAGCGGCCCATGGGCCTCCTCCCGGCTGATCCCGACGCATTCCAGATCACGTCCGAGCGCCGTCGCCAGGTCCAGGACCTGCCGACGGGGACTGATCCGCTCCGGCCCGGTGAGCAGGTGGGTGCGCCCCCGGTGGGCCGGATCGGTCAGCGCGACACGGGCCGCGGCCGCGATGTCGGCGGGGTGGATCGTGGGCAGGCCGACATCCGCGTACGGCACCCGGACCACGCCCCGCTCACGGACCGACTCCGCCCACCACAGGGTGTTCGAGGCGAACTGTGTCGGCCGCAGGACCGTCCGGTCCATCCCACTGGTCACCAGCAGCCGCTCCATGTCCAGGTTCGCCCGCGCCTCGGGCAGATGAGGATGGCTGGTGACCGTGATCGACGACACGAGCACCACATGCTCCACACCGGCCCGCCGGGCGGCGTCCAGGACCTTGAGGTCCGCGCCCCTGCCCGCCGGCAGGACCAGCGAACGCACACCGTTCAAGGCCGGCTCCATGGACGCGGCGTCCCGCAGATCCCCCTCCACGACCTCGACCCCCTCGGGGAACGAGGCCCGCCGCGCCTCACGGGTCAGCCCCCGTACGGACAGGTCTCCCTGAGCGCGTAACTGCCCGAGCAGCTCCCTGCCGATGTTTCCGGTCGCACCGGTCACCAGGATCATCGTCGTCCTCCTCCGTGATTGTTCCGTGCTGGTCAGGAGCAGGCTAGGACCTCAACTCCGCTTGAGATCAAGGGGGAGCGGGGTCTGTTCCGGGGCGGTCGCCGAGCTGTGCGGCCCGCAATTCCCCATAAATTGAGGGCAGTTGTGACAGGTGATTGCTAGCCTCCCTGGGCCTGTGATCTTCATGGGCTCGGCAGGGGAGGGATACGCACATGGCAGAGGGTGCGGGATACAGACGCGCGAGACCGGCGCGACGGTCGGGACGGGCGGGACGGTCGGGACGGGCGGGACGGTCGGGACGGTCGGGACGGGCGGCGGTCGCGACGCTCGTCGGCGGAGCGGTACTGGCGTCACCGGGCATCGCGACAGCGGCGACGGCCGGCACGCTGCCGCCGAAGCAGCCACTGGTGACGGATCTGAGCATCGGCACGCGGCCGTGTGCGGCGGGCGAGGAACGGCCCTATCTCAGATCCCGGGCGACGGTGACGGCGCGGTTGTACGGCCCCGGGGACAACCAGCCGGGCGAAGCGAGCCGGGTCGCGGGGGAGTTCGAGGCATGGTGGAAGGACGGGACCGGCGTCGAACAGCGCACGACCGGACAACGGCGCGGATATTTCCTACCTTCCGAAATCCCCCGGCCTGCACGGGCTGGAGGTCCAGGCGTTCGACCGGGCCTCCAACAGCAGCATCCCGCGGAACTATCAGTTCCGTGTGGCGACAGGGCGCACCCCCGCGGCGCACTGGAAACTGAACGACGCCGAGGGCTCGCCCGCGGCGGCTGCCGAAGCGGGTCCCGTGGCCCGTGCCGGGGCGGGCGCGGTCTTCGGATCGGCAGGGCCCTCGGGTACGGCAGTGGCGTCGACGGTCGGCCTGGACGGGACCGGAAACGCCTTCCTGACCCCTGACACCCCGGTGGTGGTGGCCGGGCAGACGTTCGCGGTGGGCGGCTGGGTACGACCTGCCGCGGTGGACGGCACCCGCACGATCGCCGCCCAGGACGCGTCCGGCGGGTCCGCGTTCACGCTGGGGCTGTCGCAGTCCGAGGGGCGGCCGGTGTGGTCGTTCGATGTCGGCGGTACGCGGCTGACCGGCGGCCGGCCGGAGGTGGACGAGTGGGCGTATGTGCTCGGCCAGTACGACGCGAGGACAGGAAAGGCGCGGCTCCATGTCAACGGAAGGGCGATGGGTGAGGAACAGCCCGTGTCCCCCGTGGCGGGCGGCGGGAACTTCCAGATCGGCAGAGCGCAGGGACCTGCGGGCCACCAGGACCACTGGCGGGGCGAGATCGGGGACGTACGGGTTCATGACCGGGTGGTGGTGCCCGACGAGCTGACCGGGCTCGCGAGCCGGAAGGCCCGGCTGCGGGGCCACTGGGCGCTGGAGACGGCCCCGGACGGGCTCAGCGCCGAGGCGGACGGCGGCGAGCCGCTCAAGCTCGGCCCCGGCGCCTCGGTCTACCGGCCCGCACTCGACTGCGATCCGCTGGACCCGGAGTGCTTCCCCGAGGTGTCGCCGATCGAGGGCGAGGGGCACCTGGCGCTGGACGGCACCTCCGGATACGCGGCCACCCAGCAGCCGGTGGTCGACACGGGGGACAGCTTCACCGTCACGGCGACCGTGCGCCTCGCCGACAGCCACCCCGACCGGCCGATGACGGTCCTCTCCCAGAGCGGCGAGCACCGGAGCGCGTTCAAGGTCCGCTACGGACCGGCGACGGACAGCTGGGAGCTGGTCGTGCCGGCCGCGGACACCCCGGGCGCGGCCGAGACGGTGGCCGCCCGTATCCCGTCCTGGGGCGCCGGCTATGACCAGCGGCTGGCCGTGGTCTACGACGACGCGACGGACGAGGTCAGGCTCTATGTGAACGGCCGGACGAACGCGGAGGCCGGTGCGGAGTTCCACGACGCGCGGAAGAGCACCGGCGGCCTTCAGGTCGGGCGCGGGATCACGGCCGACGGATGGGGCGAGTACCTGCACGGCGACGTCGACCAGGTGCGGGCCTTCGCCGGTGCGCTGACCGGCGGGGAGATCGCCCTGCTCAGGTAGCAGGCGCGCGGCCCCTCAGCCCGCGCATCCCCCTCACCCCTCACCTCACCCCTCTCACCGCATCCCCCTCACCGTCCCGCCCTCCCGAAGTGCCGTGACAGTGCGTGGAAGGACTCCTTCGGTTCCCAGTGCCAGGGGGACGCCGGGTCGTCGGGGTCGCCGTCGCGGATCGTCTTCACGAGGCTGTACGTGGCCATGTCCAGGTCGTGCAGCGGGTCGTCGGGGCGGTGGGGGGCTTCGGGGGCGGAGAAGGAGTAGACCAGCGCCGCGTACAGGCCCAGCGACTCGAAGACGTCGAACACGTCGGTCAGGTACGCCGCCTGGACCCGCTCGCTGCGGACCAGGTCGCCCTTGATCTCGCCCTTCTCGTAGTCGATGACGTTCCAGCCCATGCCGCCCTGCTCGGGTGCGCCGACGTATGTGCACGTGCCGCACTCGGTGATGGCGACCGGCTTGCCCCACCGCAGATACGGGCGCAGGTCGCGGACGTAACCGGCCCGACTGCCGTGATACGCGTAGTAGTTGACGCTCACCAGGTCGAAGAGGTCCCAGTCGACCACGTCCTCGTGCGCGGCGCCGTACGTCAGCGGCCCCCCGAACACGGACCGTCCGGCCTTCGCCGCCCGTGCGATGAACGAGGTGAGACGCCGCTGCATCAGCACGGGATCGAACGTCCCGTTGAGCAGGTTCTCCACGCGTTCGAGCGCCGAGTCCCCCGGGACGATCCCCGGGACGTACAGCACGAACTCGCACCCGACGCTGAGGTGTACGCGCGCCCCCTGGCGTCGCAGCCGTTCCGCGTGCCGGCCGGTCTCGGCGAGGTGGTCGAGGATATCCGCCTCCGGGACGTCGCCCAGGCGCGGCTGGAGCCAGACGTGCAGGCCGCGTTCGGCCGCCTCGGTCGCCGTGGCCGCGAGCCGTTCGACGCCGTCGCCCCAGACCGAGACGGAGTTGGCG
The DNA here is from genome assembly GCF_001905125.1 of Streptomyces sp. TSRI0281. Classification (GTDB taxonomy): domain Bacteria; phylum Actinomycetota; class Actinomycetes; order Streptomycetales; family Streptomycetaceae; genus Streptomyces. The sequence continues at coordinate 190,581 of NZ_LWLE01000003.1, forward strand.
TGCAGGTCGTTCCTGATCGCCCGGAGGTCGGCGCGCATACGATGCGCGTTCCACCCGGTCGCCGGGTTCTCGCCGTCGGCGACCTCGTACAGCACGCCCCGATACGTCAGTCCCGGTCGCGGTGACGCACCGGCCGGGGCCGCCGAGAGCAGCGGACCGGCCGCTCCCGCCACCCCCAGCGCCGCCGTCCCGGCCAGAAACCGTGCCCGGCTGATTCCACTGCTCCGCACTGGGTGCCTCCCGTTCGTTCCCCGTGATCCGGTGTTCCCGTGATCCGGTCGAGGCGTCCAGTGTCGTGAGCGAGGGGCTGCCGGGGCGTCGGCCGATGGTCTACGGGAGGCCGACGAAAGTCGTACGGGCCTGCACCTCGGGGCTCGCCCGCTCCTGCTCCTGCCGCGTCCGCTCTTCCACGTGGTCTCCTCCGCTTCTCCTCGGCCGGCCGGGCGTTCCACCAGGAGGAACCCGCCGACGGCGATCACCATGGCACCGGAGGGGCGGGGGACCGCCCGTGCCGCTGACGGAGGTGTCCTCTGTACGGAGTGGGCGAGTGGCGTCGTTCGTCGCTGTTGCCGCAGGTCGTCCCGAGGCTCAAGCCCCGAGTTCCGGGCCCCGGGCTCCGAGCTCTTTTCTGTAGGAATGGGTGGTGGAGGTTGAACCCACCCACCCTCCCAAGTCCCGCGCGGACCTGCGCAGATGAGCCGGCAGGCGACGCGGGGGTGACATTCGGTGATCGGTTTGCGCCGCAGCGTGTGTGCACTCTAGATTCACGGTGAGCAACCCACAGTCCGAAAAGCGGACGACCCCGGCGGTGCTACCAACACCATCCGGGGTCTGACCGTTCCAGATCGAAATGAGGCTTCGATCCGCATGGCTGCTGCCCATGTTAGTGCTGCCCTGCGTGCGCCCGCCCACCCCATGGCCAAAGCCGGGTATGGAAAGCGTCACGCCCCCGACGAAGCCCCGCGCGGAGCCGACGACTTCGGCCACCTGGACGCCCGGGAAGCGGCCATCGCCGCGTACATCGACCGACTCCCCGAAGGCGCCGCCGTCGGCTACAAGGTGCTGGCCGAGGAACTGCCGGAACACGGCCAACAGGCGTGCCGCAGCGCGCTGGACCGGCTGACCCGCGCCGGGCATCTGCGCCGGATCAAGGTGCACATCACCGTGACCGACGGCGGGAAGCGCTGGGTGACGCGTACGTACTTCTCGCGGACCGCCCGCGACGCCGACTGGTGGGCGCGGTACGTGCGGTTCGTACGGGGCGTCGACGCCCCCGGTCAGCCGCCTGCCCCGGACGCGGTGCCGCAGCAACAGCAACAAGCACAGCAACAGCAACAAGCACAGCAGCAGCGACAGCAACAAGCACAGCAACAGCAAGGGCGGTCGCAGCGGCGGACGGAGTCGGAGCCTGAGCCCGGCGTTCCGGCCGCGCGCTCGGAGGCGTACAGCGTGCTCGCGGGGCTCGGCGGCCAGGAGCCGAGGCTCCAGCTGTCCTCCGGCGAGTGCCTGGCGCTGGAGCACCTCGTCGACGAGTGGCTCGTACGCGGGCTCGGCCGTGAACAGGTCACCAGGTCCCTGGTGGCGGGGCTGCCCGCCTCCGTGCACTCCGCCGGAGCCTTCCTCCGTACCCGACTGGAGAACAAGATGCCCCCTGCACCGCAGCCCGCCATGACGGACGCCCACCGCGAGGAGATCGTGGGCGCCCTGATGATGTGCGCCTTCTGCGACGAGGACGAGACCACGACCGCGCTGGTCGACGGCGTCTGTGCGGACTGCCGCGCCGACATCGACCGCGACGAGGCGAGCGGGGCGACCGGCGACGTACCGGACACGTTCCTGTCCCGCCCGCGCGGACAGCTCGATGTCGCCGCCCGCGTGGCCGAGCTGCGATCGGCGGCGGGACGTGGAACGGCCGCGGTGCCGAGGCCGCGCCGATGAGCGTGAGGACTGGGCGATGATCCCTGGCACCGCCGATCGAGGGACCGGCTGATCGAGGGACCGGCCGACCGGCCGCAGGCGGGGCTTCCCGGCGTGTGGGCTGGGCCACATAGGGGAGTGCGGGGGCGATCGGCGGGCAGCAGCCCGGTACGAGCAGTTCGGGTCGACACGCCGGATCATGTGGTGGGCGGGACATCTCACCATCTGGTATGAGGCGGGCGATTCCGGACTGCTCGTTAAACTGAGCCGACCGCAGTAATGGACTGAGCGAGGAGCGCACGTGGGCCTTGTCGTGCAGAAGTACGGAGGCTCCTCCGTAGCCGATGCCGAGGGCATCAAGCGCGTCGCCAAGCGAATCGTCGATGCCAAGAAGAACGGCAACCAGGTGGTTGTCGTGGTGTCAGCGATGGGCGACACGACGGACGAGTTGATCGATCTCGCCGAGCAGGTATCCCCGATTCCTGCCGGGCGCGAATTCGACATGCTGCTGACCGCCGGAGAGCGGATTTCCATGGCCCTGCTGGCGATGGCGATCAAAAACCTGGGCCACGAGGCCCAGTCGTTCACGGGCAGCCAGGCCGGTGTCATCACCGACTCGGTTCACAACAAAGCGCGGATCATCGATGTCACGCCGGGCCGGATTCGTACCGCGCTCGACGAGGGCAATATCGCGATCGTCGCCGGATTCCAGGGTGTGTCCCAGGACAAGAAGGACATCACCACCCTGGGCCGCGGCGGATCCGACACCACCGCGGTCGCGCTCGCGGCCGCGCTGGACGCCGAGGTCTGTGAGATCTACACCGATGTGGACGGTGTCTTCACCGCCGACCCGCGGGTCGTGAAGAAGGCCCGTAAGATCGACTGGATCTCCTTCGAGGACATGCTGGAGCTGGCGGCGTCCGGCTCCAAGGTGCTGCTGCACCGCTGTGTGGAGTACGCACGCCGATACAACATTCCGATCCACGTCCGTTCGTCCTTCTCCGGACTGCGCGGCACCTGGGTCAGCAACGAGCCGCAAGGGGACCAGCAGGTGGAGCACGCGATCATCTCCGGAGTCGCCCATGACGTCTCCGAGGCCAAGATCACCGTCGTCGGCGTCCCCGACAAGCCGGGCGAGGCCGCCGCGATCTTCCGCGCCATCGCGAACGCGGAAGTCAACATCGACATGGTGGTGCAGAACGTCTCCGCCGCGTCGACGGGGCTGACGGACATCTCCTTCACGCTTCCCAAGGCCGAGGGCCGCAAGGCCGTCGACGCCCTGGAGCGGACCAAGGCCACCATCGGCTTCGACTCGCTGCGCTACGACGACCAGATCGCCAAGATCTCCCTGGTCGGCGCCGGTATGAAGACCAACCCGGGCGTCACGGCGGGCTTCTTCGAGGCGCTGTCCGACGCGGGCGTGAACATCGAGCTGATCTCGACATCCGAGATCCGCATCTCGGTGGTCACCCGCGCCGACGACGTCAACGAGGCCGTGCGCGCCGTGCACACCGCCTTCGGCCTCGACAGCGACTCCGACGAGGCCGTCGTCTACGGGGGCACCGGACGATGACTGCCCGCCGCCCTTCGCTCGCGGTCGTCGGCGCGACCGGGGCGATCGGTGGCGTCATGCTCCAGATCCTTTCGCAGCACGCGGATGTCTGGGGCGAGGTGAAACTGATCGCCTCGCCGCGTTCGGCCGGCCGCAAGCTGGTCGTACGCGGTGAGGAGACCGAGGTCCTCGCGCTCACCGAGGACGTGTTCGACGGGGTCGACGTGGCCCTGTTCCTGGTGCCGGACGAGGTCTCCGCGCGATGGGGCCCGATCGCCGCGTCCAAGGGCGTCGTGGTCATCGACGACTCGGCGGCCTTCCGGCTCGACGACGACGTACCGCTGGTCGTCCCCGAGATCAACCCGCACGCCGTACGGCTCCGGTCGCGCGGAATCGTCGCCTCCCCGAACTGCACCACGCTGTCACTGATCGTCGCGGTCGGTGCGCTGCACGCCGAGTTCGGGCTGCGGGAACTGATCGTTTCCTCCTACCAGGCGGTGAGCGGCGTGGGCCGGGACGGTGTCTCGGCCCTGCGCGAGGAACTGTCCCTGGTGGCCGGTACGGAGCTGGGCACGCACCCCGGTGACGTACGGCGGGCCCTCGGCGACCGCGAGAAGAGCCCCTTCGCCGCACCCGTGGCCCTGAACGTCGTGCCATGGGCCGGTACCGACGCCGGGGACGGCTGGTCGTCCGAGGAACTGGCGATCCGCGAGGAATGCCGCAAGGTCCTGGACCTGCCGGACCTGAAGGTCGCGGCGACCTGTGTGTACGTCCCCGTCGTCACGACGCACTCGATGTCCGTCCACGCGCGCTTCGAGAACGAGGTCGCCGTCGACCGGGCGCACGAGATCCTGGCGACCGCGCCCGGAGTGGTGTTGTTCGACAGCCCGGCGTCCGGCGACTTCCCCACGCCGTCCGACGTCGTGGGCACCGACCCGACGTGGGTCGGACGGGTCCGGCGCTCGATGGACGATCCACGGGCATTGGAAATGTTCGTTTGTGGTGACAATCTCCGAAAAGGTGCGGCTTTGAACGTCGCCCAGATCGCCGAATCCGTGGCCGCTGAATTCCCCCGGGCCTGATCGAACTTGTTTTGTAGGATCTGTGAACGCCCTATGAGCAATTCGCTGGTCTGAACCCCTTGAGCTGGGGCGTTGTCATATCCGACGATGATCTCCCGGCCTTCTGCAACCGCACGTCGGTCGGGCAGCGTCTATGCCGTCACTTCTTGCGTGGCGGGGCGCATTTATGGGGCATTTGGGGAAGAGCAGGTACGTATGAGGGCATGTCGCACAGCGCTGAACGCGGTGCCGTACGCGTACAACCCTGACGGGGGGCAGCGTGTCCAACTGGCGTGGCAGAGGTTCTCGATATCACAGTGGTGGGCCAGTTGCGGGGCGCTTCGGTGCGTCCGCTCCGGCGGCCCCGCGCGGCCGGTGGCATGCCGGTGATCGCGCCCATGCCCGCTGCGCGTCCGGCGAGGCTGCCGTCGCAGCGCGAGGGCGCTGAGGAGACGGTGGCAGCGGGGACCACGGTCGACCATCTCACCGAGACCTATCGCGCCCACTACCGTTCGCTGCTCGGCCTCGCGGCCCTGCTGCTGGACGACACCGCGTCCTGTGAAGACGTGGTGCAGGAGGCGTTCATCCGCGTGCACTCGGCGCGCAACCGGGTACGGGAACCGGAGAAGACTCTCGCGTACCTCCGCCAGACCGTCGTCAACCTCTCCCGCTCCGCCCTGCGTCGGCGCATCCTCGGGCTGAAGCTGCTCTCCAAGCCGATGCCGGACATGGCGAGCGCGGAGGAGGGCGCGTACGACCAACTGGAGCGGGACGCGCTGATCAAGGCGATGAAGGGGCTGCAGCGGCGCCAGCGCGAGGTGCTGGTGCTGCGCTACTTCGCGGACATGACGGAAGCCCAGGTCGCGGAGACGCTGGGAGTGTCACTGGGTTCGGTCAAGGCGTACGGTTCCCGCGGTATCGCGGCACTGCGCGTCGTGATGGAGGCGCAGGCATGAGCGGGCCCGAGGGCAGGCACGAGACTGACCGGACTGGAAACGGAATTGTGAACCACGGGCCGGAGAACACCCCGGAGCACACCCCGGGCAACGACGCCGCGGACGACGCCCGGAGCGATACGTCGGGCCACGCGTCGGGCCACGCGTCGGGCCACGCGTCGGGCCACGTGCCGGGCCACGTGCCGGGCCACGTGCCGGGCCACGCGTCGGGTCACTCGTCGGGCCACGCGCCGGGCCACGCGTCGGAGGGCGCGTCAGGGGATGCGTCAGGGGACGTCGTGGGCATCGACACGGGGGGCATCGACGCGGGTGGAGATGGATCGGGCGCCGGTGCGGGTGGCCGCCTTTCGGGCGGCGACGCCTCGGGCACGCTGACCGACCTCTTCGCCGGCCGCGCGCGCGACGGCGGGGAACTGGACGAGGTGGCCCTGCGCCGCATGATGCGCGGCGCGGTCCATGACGTCGCACCCTCCGAGGGCACCTTGGACCATCTGCACCGTGCGGTTCCCGCCCGGCGCGCCAGGCGGCGGCAGGCCGTCGTCGGGGCGGCCGCGGCGGCCCTGCTGATCGGCACGGCCGTTCCCGCCTTCGTCCATGTCGCGAGTTCGGACGGCTCGTCCACCGACCGGCCCGCCATCGCCGGTCACGGAGAGCAGACCCAGGGCGGCAACGGCACCGAGACCGGTTCCGAGGCCGGCAACGACCTGCCGTCCAGCGCCTCCGAGCGGGAGAACGAGGGCGGCAAGGGCCTCCCGGACGCCTCCGACAGTCCCTCGGCGAGCGGCGGTACGGACACCGAGGGCAACGGGATCGGCGGCGTCGCCGACTCACCCCGCTCCGAAGCGGTCTCCATGCCGACCTGCGACCCCGGCCAGCTCGGGGTCGCCTCGGCAGGGACGGGCGCGACGGGTGCCGACGGCACGGTGTACGGCAGTTTCAAGATCGCCAACGTGTCCGGCAAGGACTGCTCGGTGAGCAGCAACGGCACTGTGAGCTTCCTGGCCAGCGGCGCGGCCGACCCGCTCAAGATCGACGTGGTCCAGCACACCGCGGGAGACGCGGCGTCCGGACTGCCCGACCCCTCGACGGAACCGGGAACGGTGTTGCTGAAGCCGTCCATGGCGTACGAGGTGAAGTTCGCCTGGGTGCCGACGGACACCTGCCCGACCACCGGCGCCACGCCCAGCCCGACCCCGACGGACGGTGCCGGGGGCTCGACCGGCGAAGGCTCCCCGCAGGACGGTACACAGGCGCAGCTCGCGGGCGAGGAGGGCGGTGCGGCGGACGGCAGCGTCGCCGTGACGCACACCCCGGAATCGGGCGCGCCGACAGCCGAGACGAAGATCGACAACGCGTGCGCGGGCACGATCTACCGGACAGGTGTGCTCACCGCGTCCTAGCCCGAACCCGCCCGGTCCCGCACAAACGGGGGGCGGGGGCTGCCGGTCGGGTGGGGACCTGGACACGGATAGGGACACCGATAGGGACACGGCCACGCGGCCGACGAGCGGCCCGAAGGGCCCACGGGGTCCGGTCGGCCGACCGGACAGGCAGCCAGCCCCTCAGCCCTATGGACCGGCAGGCAGGCACTCTCAGGGACCCGTGGACCGACAGACAGTCCCAGGCCCCATGGACCAACAGGCGCCCCCCAAACCCATGGACCAGCGGGCGGCCCCTCAGGACCCACGGACCACGCGTGGCCCCCGGGCTTCATGGACCAACAGGCGGCCCCAAACCCCACGGCCGGAACGACGCGTGGCCGCCCAGGCCGCCCGCAGGGGCGGATGTGGGTGGGTCAGTCGGCGTCGGGAACGAGACCCAGCTCTATGTCACGGGCGGCCTCGGCCTCGCGCCGGACGAGCCGGAACCACATGAAGAGCACGAAGCCCGCGAAGACGAACCACTCGCCGGTGTAGCCGAGGTTCTGGAATGCCTTCAGGTCGAGTCCGCTGCCCTGCGGCGCGGCGGCCGGGACCGGCTTCATCGCGCCGCCCGTACCCCCGGCCTCGGCCTCGGGGAGGGTCACCCAGGCGTCATACACGTCGTACGGGACGAGGTTCACCAGGGACGCGGCGCTGATGATGCCCACCTGACCGTCGGGGAGCCCGCCCTCGGAGTGGACGCCGTCGCTGTTCATGTTCTCGGAGGCCTGGAGGTCCCCGGTCACGGTGACCTCGCCCTTCGGCGCGGCGGGGACCGCGGCGCTCCCCGCGCTGCCGGGCAGCCAGCCGCGTACGACCGGCAGGGCCTTACCGCTGTCGGTACGCAGCAGGTTCAGGACGTAGAAGCCGTTGCGGTCGTCCAACTCGCGGCCGGGGACCAGGAACTGGTCGGCGTACGTGCCGGACGTGACGGCCGGACGGCCGGACGTCACCTTGTCGACGGGCAGCAGCGCGTCGAGCGGCTTGGCCGCCCGCGTACCCGGTTCGGGCTGCTTCTCGGCCTCCTCGTGCGACTGCACGCGGTCCTCGAAACGGCCGAGCTGCCAGGTGCCCATGAACACGCAGAACGGGATGGCCAGCACGACGAAGAGGTTGATCCCCCACCATCGCGGGGTCAGCAGGAACCGGTACACCCCTCCACGGTACGGTCCCCGCCCCGGCGGCCCGGAGCGGGGTACACCATTTATCCAGCCCTTACGCGTGCGCGAGGGCGTCGGCAGCCCGTCACCACGTTGACGTCGGGCCTGCCCCCGGAACACCGCGAGACACCATCCGCGCGGCCCCAGCCGCCGTCCGGGCCCCCCGCTGCCGCGACGCCTGCCGCGACGCCTGCCGCGACGCCCTGCCACGATGCCTGCCGCGACTCGCTCCGCTCCGACTCGCCCTGCCGCGACTCGCCCCGCTGTCACGACGCCCCGCCCCCACTCGCCACCGGGGCGACGAACCGTGCCCCGCCGTCTCGCTGCCGTCCCGCTCTGCCGTCCCGCTCTGCCGCCCCGCTCCTCCCGTCAGCTGCCGTCGTTGTCGGGGGCGCCCGCCAGGTGCTTCAGGGCGAAGTCGAGCTCCAGCCGGACCTGTTTGATCCGTTCCTCCACCACGAGGGAGCCGTGCCCGGCGTCGTACCGGTACACCTCGTGCACCGCGCCGCGCGCCTTGAGGCGGTCCACGTAGTTCTCCACCTGACGAATGGGGCAGCGCGGATCGTTGACGCCCGCCGAGATGTAGACGGGTGCGCGCACCGCGTCGACATACGTCAGCGGCGATGAGGCCGCGAACCGCTCGGGCACCTCCTCGGGGGTGCCGCCCAGCAGCGTGCGGTCCATCGCCTTCAGGGCCTCCATCTCGTCGTGGTAGGCCGTGACGTAGTCGGCGACCGGCACGGCGGCCAGGCCGAGGGCCCACGAATCGGGCTGCGTGCCGAGGCCGAGCAGGGTCAGATAGCCGCCCCACGAGCCACCGGCCAGGACCAGCCGCTGCGGGTCCGCGAGCCCGGACTTCACCGACCAGTCCCGTACCGCCGCGATGTCCTCCAGCTCGATCAGGCCGACGCGGTGCTTGAGCGCGTCCGTCCAGGCGCGGCCGTAGCCGGTCGAACCGCGGTAGTTGACCCGTACGACCGCGAAACCGTGATCCACCCAGGCGGCCGGACCGGAGGCGAAGGCGTCGCTGTCGTGCCAGGTCGGCCCGCCGTGGATCTCGAAAATGGTGGGGAACGGGCCGTCACCGGTCGCGGGCCGCTGCACGAGGGCGTGGATGCGGCCGCCGGGACCCTCCACCCACGCGTCCTGGACCGGTACTGACGCCGGGGCCTTGGCGCCGGGCGGGTCGAGGACGACGGAACCGGCCGTGGAACGGACGACGGGCGGCTGCGCGGCCGACGACCAGAGGTACTCCACGGTGCCGTCAGGGCGGGCCGTGGCACCCGAGACCGTACCGGCGGGGGTCCGGACCCGGACCGGCTCCCCCGCGCCCGGCTCGTACCGCCACAGCTCGCTGCGGGCCTCGAAGCTGTGCTCGATCAGCAGCGCCGAGCCGTCCGGATACCACTCGGCGCCCACGTCGCCGGGCAGCTCGATCGGCAGGGCGGTCTCGGTGCCCGCGACCGGGTCCCAGATCATCGGCTCCCAGCGGCCCCGGCGCTGATGCCCGACGAGCAGCCGGGAGTCACCGGCCACGGGTGCGAAGCCCAGCACCGCGAGGCCCAGCTCCTTGGTGCCGCCCTCGGTGTCGTCCAGCTCGGCGACCGTGGAACCGTCCGGGCGCACGACGCGCAGCGCGGAGTGCATCGCGTCGCCGTGCTCCGTGTGCTCCAGGGCGATCAGCGTGCCGTCGTGGGAGAGGTCCCCGACCCCGGCGGACTCCCGGTGCCGGTAGATCTCGGCGGGCTCCTGCTGCGGGCGTACGAGATGGATCGTCGTGCCGTCCTCGTCGGTGGAGCGGCCGATCACCGAGGTCCCGTCGCGCCCGATGGCGAGGCCCGCCGGGTACGAGGGCTCCAGACCGGGAGCCGCCGGCTCGTCGGCGCCACCGGCGAAGGGCTGCCGCATCCACACACCGAACTCGTCGCCATCGGTGTCGCTGAACCACCAGATGGTCCGACCGTCCGGGGTCAGCACACCATCGGTCGTCCCATTGGGCCGGTCGGTCGCCTGGCGCTGTTCCCCGCTGGACCGGTCCCATGCGTACAGCTCATACGTCCCGGTGGCATTGGAGACGAACAGTGAGCGCTCAGGGGCGTCCTCGGCCCAGTCGGGCAGGGAAACCCGGGGTGCGCGGAACCGCTGTTCCCACTCCGGCGTGGACGAGGCGTTCTGTGTATCGCTCATGCCACCATCCAACCCGATCGGACGCACGACCGGGTGGCCTGTGGATAACCCCTCGCGCCACCCCCCAGCCTGTGGGTAACTTTCCGCCCATGTACTCACCGACTCCGGACGACTGGCACGACGCCAACCGCGCCCGCTGGGACGAGCGCGTGGCGATCCACGCGGCGAGCGACTTCTACGAGCTGGATGCCTTCCGGGAGGGCAAGGACGCCCTGCGCGCGTTCGAGGTCGCGGAGGTCGGTGATGTCACCGGCAAGACCCTGCTGCACCTCCAGTGCCACATCGGGCTCGACACCCTGTCCTGGGCCCGGCACGGCGCCGAGCACGTCGTCGGTCTGGACTTCTCCGAGCCCGCCGTCGAGGCGGCCCGCGGCCTCGCCAGGTCGCTGGGACTCGGCCCGGACCGGGCGGCGTTCGTCGCCGCCGATGTGTACGACGCGCGGGAAGCCGTCCCCGACCCCTCGTACGACATCGTCTACACGGGCGTCGGCGCGCTGAACTGGCTTCCCGACATCGGGCGTTGGGCGGAGACGGCGGCCTCGCTCGTCGCACCCGGCGGATTCCTCTACCTCGCCGAGTTCCATCCGCTGACCGACACGCTGGACGACTCGACCGGGTCGACGATCACCTACGACTACTTCAGCCGCGAGGCGTGGGTGGACGAGACGCCGGGGACGTACGCCGACTTCGATGCCCCGACCGTCCACAACCGCAGCGTCGAGTGGCAGCACCCGGTGGGCGAGGTGGTCTCGGCGCTGGCGGCGGCCGGGCTGCGGATCGAGTTCCTGCACGAGCACGACGTTTCGCTCTTCGCCCGCTTCGGCTCGCTGGAGCGGCACGAGGACGGCCACTACCGCTTCCCGGCGGACCGGCCCCGGATCCCGCTGATGTACTCGATCAAGGCATCGCGCCAGGCCAACGGCTGATCGTCGGCCGCGCCCGGCTGATTTGTCAGTGCCGCTCGGCGGGGAGGGGGTCGGGCAGCGGTCCGGCGCGGTCCCAGCCCGGGGCGCGGACGTCCGCGGTGAGGGTGTTCGTCCCGATCTCCTGGCGCAGGTCCGGCAGACCCAGGCGGCATCGAGATCGTGCGCGCGCCCGTGCCCGTCGCCGGGCGTGCCTTCGTCCCTGTGACCCTGCCTGCCCCCCGTCGCCGGGCGGGTCTTGGGCGCTGTGCCCGCCTCCCTCGCCACGCTCGCGCTCGTCGGCGTGCCCGCCCCGTGCCCGGCATGGTCGTCACCGGTATCGGCGTCGGCCTCGCCCTGCCCACCCTGGTCGGCGCGGCGGCCGCGGCCCTGCCGCCCGCCCGCTTCGCGACCGGCTCGGCCGTCACGACGATGGCGCGCCAGACCGGTTCGGTGCCGGGGGTCGCCCTGATGGTCACGCTGCTCGGTGCCCCCGCCGCCCCCGACGCGGTACTGGAGGCGTTCCGGCACGGCTGGTGGGCTGCCGCCGCCACTGCCGTACTGGCTGCCGCGGCCGCTCTCGCACTGCCTCGTCCGACGGCTGCGCCGAGCGGGCCCTGAACACGGCAGCGGCGGTCCACCGGGCCGAACCCGGTGAACCGCCGCGCCTGTGGGGGGTGGAGCTCTGCGTCCCTAGACCGCCGAACGGAAGGCGGGCAGATAGCCGCCCGACTGTCCTGCGGCCTTGGGGTGGTACGAGTTGTAGACCGGAAGCGTCACGCTGTGGAGCCAGGCGTCACCGGAGCAGAGCTCGTGACCGGTGAACTCGTCCGCCACACCGGAGAACGTGAACCCGGCGTCGGCCGCCCGCTTGGCGAGGACGCCGTTCAGCACGTCCGACGCGTTGTTGATGGCACTGCGCTCGGTCTCGGTGAGCCCGGCGACGCAGCTTCCCGAGAGCTTGTAGAAGCGCGGGTAGCCCAGCACGACCACCTGGGCCTGCGGGGCCCGTGCCCGGATGCCGCTGTAGAGCGAATCGAGGCTCGACGGCAGGGAGTTCTGGATCTGCGAGATCGCCGTGTTCACGCTGCTGACGCAGGTGGCCTCACTGGACAGGACGCAGTCCTGCATGACGTCGGCGAACCCGACGTCGTTGCCGCCCGCGGTGACGCTGACCAGCGTCGTCGACGAACTCAGTACGCCCAGCTGGGTGCTGGCGACGGAACCGGTCGTCGCCCCGGAACAGGCGACGAAGTCGAACGAGGCGGGGGAGTTCGCCGCTGCCCAGAGGTAGGGGTAGGCATTGGTGCTGCGCCGGCAGTCGCCGCTGTCGGAGAGGTAACTTCCCGCGCCGACACCGGAGGAGTAGGAGTCGCCGAGCGCGACATAACCGCCTGCGGCGGCCGAGTCGGCGGCCGAGGCCGGCCCGGCAACGCCAAGGGCGGCAACGGCTGCGAGGGCCAGAGTGGATACGGATGCCCAAATCCTTCGTACTGACATGGCTGCCAGCCCTTCGAAGTGTGGGGGGTGGGTGGGGGGACTTCGGTGGAGCGAACCAGTTTCTAGCAGCTCCCGGTACCCGCCGGTAATGGCCTCGCGAGAAGTCGTCTGATATGCCCGAATGATCGTTCGGCGATCGAAGCTCCGCGCGTAGATAAACCCTCAACTCGATGTGACAACCGGTAATTTCGGCGGAACTCTCCACGTGGCCGACGATTGCGGCGGATCAGCGACGGGCCGGCCGAACACCGGCTCCCGACGATGCGGAGCAACGGGCCGAAGACACCCTCGCCCGTTCTCGGCGGGCCCCATCCTTCGCCGCTGCCCTTCGCCCGTGCTCTCCGTCCGAGCTCTCCGCCCGAGCTCTCGGCCCGCGTCGACGCTTCGGCGACCGCGGCGGTACCGTGCCCCTTCCTGTCCCATGCAAGGAGAACGTCACGTGCTGCGCGGTATCCGTACGGTCATGGTCTTCGTGGAGGACCAGGAGCCGCGGCACGATGGTGGGGCGAGCACTTCGACGCCGAAGTCGAGCTCGACATCGACGGCACCTCCGTCTACGCCTGGCTCCCCTACGGGGCACCCCACAGATCGTCCACCAGCAGGTCAAGCGTCGCCTCCTCATGGAGCGCCACTCCGAGCGCTGCCATGGCAGGGGCGAGACCCGCGTCCCAGGTGGCGCTGACGGGTTGACCGGCCAGCGGCAGCTGGGGGATTCCCTCGGCCTGGCTGCGAGTGGCCAGGTGCTCGTAGTCGTCAGCGCCCATGCGCCAAGGCCGGGCTCCGTAACGGCGCATGATCCGGTTTGCCAAAGCGATGCCCGGCCAGTCGAAGTCGCCGTGGTAAGCGAAGTGGCAGTCGGTGGAGGCGAGTATGTCCAGAAGGGTGAGGACCACCGTCGCGGCGCTTCCGGAGGTGCAGACCAGAGGTTGCGAACAGCCCGAGTCCGCTGCGGCCTCCACCACACGTGGGTTCTCGCAGATGTGGACGACAGATCCGGCGGGCAGGTGAAGCCGCACGTCGAGCAGGTCCCGGGACGTCAGGTGGGTCTCCGCATGGTGATCGGCCCGCTCCCGCAGTGACCTCGCGTGCCAGTCCTCGCCGAGGGGCCGGAGGCCGTACGTCAGCACGGTGCTGGAGACCTCGTCCGGTGTGACCGAGACCAGCCGCCACAGCGCCCGCCGGCCGGCCGCGTCGCCGGGAAGGCTCGTGCCGTGGGCCAGGGCGATGCCGCGATGGACGAGGCGGGCGAGCCAGGTGCCGTCGTCCAGACCGTGCGCCGAGCCCGTTACCGACGCGGCCAGCTCGCCGCGGCCCCGTGCGTCGGTACGGTGCGGGTCGAGCAGCACGCTGAGTACCTGGACCGCCTGCTGAAGCGTCCGTACGGCTGCTTCCGGTGTCACGCCTTTCGGGACGCCGGTGCGGCGCAGCACATCCGACCACTGCTTCACCCACTCCAGCCCGGCCAGCGGCGATGCGTCGAGGGATGAGGCGAGCGAGGCCCAGACACGCTGCCGCTCTGCCGCGTTCTCCTCGCGAGCCGCACGTCGGTTGACGAGCGGAGGGCCGAGTTCCTCCAGGACCTGCCTGAGCCCGAGCCCTGCGGCCGAGGTCCGCAGGCGTTTGTCGAGCACGTCGAGCCTCACCGTCGCCGCTGTACCTGTGAGGGGCTTGCCCAGCAGGAGCGACAGGTCGTTCCGCTCCTGGGAACTCACCGTTGTCAGTCGGAGGGAGCCGGTGGACTGCACCCCGTTGCTCTCCAGACGTTTGCGTGCCGCGCTCCAGAGCCGGACGAGACCGGGACCTGCCAGCCAGTCGCGCGTGGCGGGCGGAAGGGCGCTCATACCGATGCCAGCCGTCGGTGGCGACCGTTCCACGTGTAGTGCAACGTGGCCACTCCGCGTACATGAGGGTCGCGGAGGCACTCGTAGATGTGCAGGGACGGGACCTCGGCCCAATTGCCCATCAGACGTTCGCTCGTGAGAACGAAGTCGAGATCCAGATCGACCAGGATGCGGCCCAGGCGCCCGTGCGTGGGTTCGTCGACCTTGGCGAAGGCGTCGTCCAGGAGGATCAGCCGGGGCGCGTGCGGGGCCGAGTCGGCGAGGCCGGTGAAGTGGGCGGCAGCGGCGGCGAAGAGCACGAGGTATGAGAGCACGCGCTGCTCTCCCTGGCTCAGGCCGGTGCGGCCGGTCAGCTTCCTTCTGCGCCCGGGGGCGGCGTCCTCGACCACAAAGGTGTGGAAGGTGAACCAGGAGCGGTAGTCCAGCGCGGTGCGGAGGTGGGCGGTGTAGCCGGCCGACGGATCGGTGCGGCGGGCATCCTCGATGCGGCGTTGCAGTACGTCGCGGAGCTGCTCGGTCTGCTCGCGCGTCCGGAGGCTCGACGGGCTGCGCAGCAGTTCGACGGCCACCCGCACGTCGGCGTCGGCGTCATCGTTGAGTTTCCAGAGGAGTTCCACGCCGAGGCCGTGCGAGGTCCGTACGGTCTTCAGCGTGTCGTTGAGTGCCGCGACCAGGTTGGCCGCCGCGATGACCTGCGTGGAGAGGTGGTCGCCGAGCTCGCCGGTCAGGAAGCGCTGGAACACGTCGCTCTCGCGTTCGGTCAGCCGTCCTCGGGCCTCCGCGGCCTCCGCGGCGATCCGCTCGCCCACGACCGCGACGTCGTGCGAACCGTGGTCGTCGAGCAGGCGGCACACCTTGATGCCGTCGTGTTCGTCGAGCTGTGCGTCGTAGCCGCCGGCCAGTTGGTCGCGTAGCGTGGTGTGCCGTTTGAGGAGGAGGCTGTCCGACACCTCGTCCCGGATACGGCCGAGACTCCGATCTACCGCTTCCGCCAGTGCCCGTAGTGCGCGTAGGCGATCGCGTGCGTTGGAGCCCGGGTCGTCCGCTACCGGGCCGGGGAGGGACGATCGGTCCAGTCCCGCTCCATTGACGACCTCCGGGCGGCTGAGAGCAGCGCGCAGAGCGCGGCCGGTTTCGATCACGGCCGCTTCCTGATCCGCCAGTTCCACGCGTAGGCGTTCCTCCTTCTCCTCCGCCCGCACACGTTGGTCGCGCAGTCCGTTGTGGGCACGTTCTCCGGCCGGGATGGTGCCCACGGCGTTCGCGATACGGTCCTTGGCTGTCTGTTCGTCGGCGAGGATCTTCTCCTCTGACGATCCGACGGCCGCCTCGCGGGTCCGGAGATCCTGCTGCGCGGTGAGTAGTTGCCGGTGGCGAAGCCGGTAACTCTCTTCCGCCTCCGTGCGTTTCTCGCGGGCTTGCGCGTACCGCCGGTCGTCCGCCTGGCTTCCGTCGAGCCGAGTCACCGTGCTGTTGACCGCTCTGCGCAGGTGGCCGACGCCGGTGAGCAGCGAGGCCAGCGCGGTGCGTACGCGGTCCAGTGCGACGGCGTCGGTGGGCAGGTCGTGGGCGGTCGCGGTGGCGTCCGCCTCGGAGCGCGTCGAAACGGCCAGAGCGCGGGCCTCCTCCGCCTGGCGCGCCGCCTCGGCCGCCTTGGCGGAGAGTGCTCGCGCCGTCCTCTCCTGCGAAGCATGCGTGTTCCAGGCGTCGGAGAGCCGCTGCGCCCGAGGGAAGTCGCGTTCCGCTTGCGTGAGGGCCCGTCTCCGGGAATCGGCTGCGGCGAGCTCCGTACGGGCTTCGGCCGACTGCTGTTCCGTCTGCCCGAGCCGGTCTTCCAACTCGGCCAGTGCGCGTCGCCGGGTCTCGGCCCGCACCGCTGCGCCCACGTACTCGGCGGCGCTCTTGTGGTGCTGCCCTCGGAGGGCGCCCAGCCGCCAGCTACCGTCGAAGTGGACCGCACTCGCGGCCGTCGTCCCCGCGGCCGGTGCGAGCACGATGGCTGACAGCAGGTGCTCCACCTGCTCGGATGTGATGCCGCTCTCCGGCTGCGCGACCGGACGGAGGGCTGAGGCGAGGGTCTGTGCCACTGGCAGCGGTTCGTGGGCTGGGGCCCCGTGGAGAAGGGTGTCCCCGGTGAGCGGGTCGAGAAGGGCGCCGCCCGTGCTGACCCACGCGTCGAGGATTCCGCTCGCCTCCAGTGCCGCCTCCAGACCGGCCCGTTCGGCGGAGGTCAGGTGCTCGGCGAAGTCCGCCAACCGGTAGAAGGGCGTGCCGTCGGCCGGGTTCCTTGCCGCGCTGCGGTGGTACGGGGCAGGAGGCTCGGGGTCCGTGCGATGTTCCCAGGCCCGTTTCTCCTCGGTCAGGCGGTCGATCTCCTCGCCCAGTCGGCCGACGCCGAGAGCCATGCTGTCGCGGTGCCGGGTGAGGGCGTCCGCGTAGGGCTCCAGGGCCGTGTGCGCCGTCTGTCGCGCGTGGGTGTCTGCGCCGACCGGGAGGGTACGGTCGGAGAACGGCGTGTCCGGGTCGGCCGTGCAGGCCACTTCCGCGAGGACGGCATCCAGCGACGGGCACTCGGTGCCTGCCGCGGTCCGC
The DNA here is from genome assembly GCF_001905125.1 of Streptomyces sp. TSRI0281. Taxonomy (GTDB): domain Bacteria; phylum Actinomycetota; class Actinomycetes; order Streptomycetales; family Streptomycetaceae; genus Streptomyces. The sequence continues at coordinate 207,670 of NZ_LWLE01000003.1, forward strand.
GTCTCCCGCACCCACACGGCGACCTCGTCGGCGTACCCCCGGCTCTCCTCCACGACCTTCTGGCGGCTGACTTCGAGACGGTCGGCGGCCTCCTCCGCCTCGCCCTCCAGCCGTTCCCGCGCCTCGTCGGCCCGCACCGCGCCACTACGCGCCTCGTCGGCCCGCGAGGAGAGGCGGGCCACCTCCTGGACCATCCGCTGCCGGTTCCGTACGACGGTCTCGGCGGCCCCCAGCTGCCCCTGCCAGGACCGCAGCCCGGCCTCCGTCGTCGCCGTGTCCACGCGCACCACCGGTCGGTGCCGTACGGTGTGCGATTCCCCGTCCGGGCTGGTCAGCTCCGTCTGGGTCGACGGGGAATGGACCGTACGCGGCAGGGCGACCGCGTCGCCGAGATGTCCGGCGGGAAGCCCCGCCCGCTCCGCCTGGACCAGCAGTTCCCGGTGCTCGGTGGCCAGTTCGGTGAGTCGGGTGCCCAACTCCTCGACGCCCTCCTCCAGCCGTTCGGCCGCGCTTTCCTCCGCTTCGTGCGCGCCGCGTGACGCGGCGAAGGCGGTCATGGCCGTGGTGTGCAGGGCGTCCACCGTGCTGCGGCGCTCCGACAGCTCACGCAGGCTGCGGTAGGCGTGGCTGTCGTGCAGAGCGGCAAGGTCCGTCCGTGCGGACTCCTCCTCCTCGCGGAGTGTCCTCAGCCCCTCCTCCGATTCCTTCTCCCGTTCCTTCAGGGCGCTCGTGTGCTGCGCGGCGTCCCCGGCGTTCCGACGGCGCTCGGAGAGGGTGTCCAGTTCCCGGCTCACGTTCCGGGCCGAGGAGCGCAGGACCCCGGCGAGGTAGCGGCGGTAGTCGGCGAGGAAGGCGCGCAGGGCCGCGTCGGTACGTTCCAGGCGGCCCAGTTCGGCCCGCACGGTGTCCAGATCGTGGAGGTTGCGCGCCACCTTCTCGACCACGTCCTCGTCGAGTCCGGGCAGGGTCTCACTCAGCAGGACGGCCAGACCGCCGTGCTCGATGCGGTCCCCGACGGTCGGGCGGCGCAGCCGGTGCAGGAGCTGGGTGAGGTTGCGGTAGCGCGTCGCGTCCGTGATCCCGAAGAGGTCCCGGGCCACGCGGGCACGGTGTTCGACCGCTCGGTCCGTCGTGTTGCCGGAGCCGACGATCTCCTTGAGCCGGTCGACGGCAAGGGGTTTGCCCGCCTCGACCAGGTGCAGGTCCTCGCCGACGCGCAGGGGGGGTGACGAAGAAGGCCGGCACCGCCTTCTGCGCAGACTTCGAGGCACGGACAGCGGCGCCGAGCGTCAGATAGCGGTGGTCGCCGGCCTCGTCCGTCCCTCGGAACTCCACCCACAGATAGCCGAGGCGGTTGGTCTGCTCGAAGCCGTCCAGCATCAGCCAGGCGAGCGTCGTCCGCCCGGTGCCGGTGGCATCGAGGGCCCGGGAGTCGCCGTCCAGGAGGTACGGGAGCAGCATCTCCAGTGCCTTGGACTTGCCCGCCCCGTTCTTGCCGCGCAGCAGCAGCCGCCCGTCACCGAACGCGAACTCCTGCTCGTCGTACTGCCAGACGTTCTGGATGCCCGCGCGGTGCAGCCGGAAGCGGGAACTCGCCGCCGGTGCGTGACCTGAACGCGGAAGCGGAACGAGACCACGGGCATCGGTGGTCATAGCGGCAACTCCTGCTGGGTGTCGGTGGGTTCGTGCCGTCCGCCGGTCGCCCGCACGGTGACGCGGGTGGCGTATCGGGCCGCTGAGGCGAGCAGGACCCAGCCCTCGCCGCCGCTGGGCCTGGCCGCACGGACGTCGGTGACCTGGCGTCCCTCCGGCAGCTCTCCGGCGTACTGCTCCGGCACCCCCGCTCCCTCGGATCGCAGCGGGCCGGCAGGGGCGATCAAGCGCATACGGGAGAGCAGGTCCAGCACGGCTTCGCGCAGGGCATCGGGGTCTTCGAGGTAACCGCGCTGCCAGTTGCTGCGCTGCCCGTACTCGGCGACCAGCTCGGCCAGAAGCTCATCCACCACACCGTCCGGAACGGCGGTCCCGACGACGAGAACACCGCCGGTCGCGGGATGTCCGGGCTCCGCCGGGCGGAGCCGCTCCACCAGTCGTTCCACCAGCAGCAACGCGGCCTGGGCGACGGTCCCCGTCCCGGGCAGGTGGAGATCGGTCAGCTCCTCCTCGGGGTCGACCAGGGCCACTCCCTCGGCGCGGATCTCCGTCTCCAGGCCCAGGAGTTCGAGGAACGCCTGGGCCTCCCGGCGCTGGCGGGTGCGGAGCCAGTCGCGTTCGGTGTCGGTCAGTTCGTCGAGGTGGACGACAGGGGTCTCGACGAGCATCCGGCGCACGTAGGTGCGTGGCCCTCCGAACCCTGGGTCCGCCGCCCGCCGGACCAGGTCGGCGCCGTCCCGCGACTGGGCGAGCGGTCCGGCCACGATGACGCGGGCGAGCTCCCGGTCGACCGTGATCAGCGCCTCTCCGTCGGCCTCCTGGGCGATGACGCCCACGTGGCCGTGGGTCTCGATCAGGACACCCCACTCGACGAGCTGCCGCAGAGCCGCGACCAGCGTCCGCTTCCCGGCCGCCCGTCCCGTCTCCTCCAGCTCGACGTCCGCGTCGGCCGCCGCGGCCCGGATGTCGGCGACGAGCTGAGACAACAGCAACTGCTCCGGCGCGGTGACCAGTACAGACAGGGCCAGAGCCAGACAGGCGTAGGTATGCGGGGTGAAGGCTGTGCCGGTGGACCGTACGAGCCGGTGCCCCGACCGGGCTCCGAGCCCGGCCTTGAACAGCCTGGCGTAGGAGCTGTCGACCAGGAGGCGGTAGCCGAGCACTTGCTGGAACCGGCCGCCCAGCCAGTCGGCGTGCCTGCGGACCAGCGGAAAGAGGTCGGCGTGCGGGCCGTCCGATGTGACCAGCGGGTGGGCGAGCAACAGCCTTGCCGCGGTGCGGCGTTCGGTGGCCAGAGCCACGTCGTGGGCGGAGGGAAGCGTCATGACACGCTCATCTCCGCACCGCCGACGGGCGCGCTGTGCGACCGAGGGGGAGGAGGCTCGCTGCCGGTCGGCTCCGCTCCTTGCGCCGAGACGGCCGTCCTGTGGACCACCAGCTCCAGGTCGTCCAGCAGCAGATCCCCGTCGGCCGAGCGGAGAAGCGTGCGCGCTCCCGCCGTACGGTGCACGGTGAGCCGGATGCCCAGATCGGCGTCCTCGCTCCACGCCGCGTCCAGCCCGAAGCCCCGATTCTCCTGCCCGTCCGCCTCCTCGCGCCGCCTGAGCTGCGCGTTTCCGAGCGCCGTGGCCAGCAGCTCCAGGAGCAGGCTGAGCGCTGCCGAAGTGAGCCGTACGCCGTCGAATCGGGCGGACGCGCTGCACAGCTCGTCCGCCGCAGCGTTTCTGTCCGCTCCCCGCTGACGCGCCGCCTCCCGCAGCCGTCCCTTCTGCGCGGAATGGTCCTCCACCGATGCCGTCCGGCCTCGCTGGGCGCGGCTGCCCCTCTCGCGCAGCGCGACCGGTACCTCGACCACCGGGCCGGTCCACCAGCTGGTGTAGGCGGGCACTACCTCGTCTGCGGCGGGCGGTACGCCCAGGTGGCGCGCGCCGTACAGCCCGAAGGCGGCGACGGCGATGTCGTGCGCGTCCTGCGGCGCGGCCTCGTCGAACCACCGGGCCAGCCGCAACAGGTCCCGGCGCCGCGACATCTCGCCGGTGGCCGAGCGCAGCATCCGCTTGGCGTTGGCCAGCAGCGACTGAAGGGCCCGCAGGGTGGCGTCGCGCAGCTGGTCGACCTGGCTGCCCTGTCCGTCGGTGTCCCTGAACCAGCCCCGCAGCCCCTCCCAGTCCGCGAGCTCGCGACCCCGGCTGCGCTGCACGCGGGTCTCCGTACGGCCCTCGCTCTGCGCCGGCAGCCCGGCGAGCCCCTGCGCGTGGGTGTCCAGCTGCTTCAGCAGGCCCGGGAGGCAGGGCCAGAGCGCGTCCAGGGCTGCTGAGATGCGGGGGGCGCGGAACGACACGTCCTCCGTGATCGCCTCGACGTAGTCCAGGAGGAGTTCCTTGAAGCCCTGGTACTCGCGGCTGTCCAGGTCGTAGCGGGCGAGCACCTGGCCGAGATAGGCGTAGAAGTCCCGGACGGAGTCCGCGAACCCGGCGAACTGTACGAACAACGTGCTGACCCGCTCCAGCCCGTCCTGCGGGGCGAGGCCGCCCGGCTCGGCGACCAGCTCGGCCAGCTCCCGCAGCCCCCGCTCGACCAGGGCCAGCAGCTCGTTGCTCACCTCACGGGCGGCGTCGGCCTCGGCCAGCACCCCGTCGGCGTCCCGCTGGACGCGCTCGCCCAGCCGCGACAGCTGGTAGCGGGCCCGCGAACGCTGGTACTCCGTGATGCTGGATGCCTTCACGGTGTGGCTGCCGCGCAGCAGGTTCCCCCACTTCACCAGCTGCTCCAGCCGCGCTGTGAGGGGGTCGGCGTCGAGTCCGGCGGCGGGCCCGCCGCCCTCGCGCAGCTTCGCCATCACGTCCGGGACGGCCAGGTCAGCCAGGAGCGTGCCGCAGAAGACCCGCATGATCGCGAGATACTCCAGCCGCTCCGGCGCGCTGAGGTACGCGTATGCGTCGAGGCGACGGCGCGTCTCGTCGGCGTCGGGTGCCGAGGGCGCGTCGCCGGGTTCCGGCGGTGTGCCGGGTGCGGGTTCCTCCATGTCTGCGAGGTTACGTGGAGGGTCCGACAGGCGGTGCTGAGTGGCCGGAACTGGTCCCGGGGCAACTGGCGAATCAACTCCGGACACGCTGAAACCAGGCGTACGGAGTGGGGCAGCCTCGCCGGGCCGGGGGACAGAGCCAGAGGTCACCCCCGCTGCTCGACGGTGTCGTACAGCCGCCAGGCCGGCCAACGCGCCGCTTCGGCTTCGCCGTCACCACCGCCCAGCAGGTTCCGGCGATGCAGCATGAGCCGGAGGTGGCGTGCCCCGTCGCCGTCCTCTTCCACTCCTCGATCGAGAAGCACGGCTCGGGGAGCTGCCCCGCCGATGCCACGCACCACGGCGTCCGCGGGATGCCCGTGAACGGTCTCGCCCAGCGTGACGGTGGCTTCCTCCGCGAGGGAGAGGGTCTGGTACAGGCGTTTGAGCAGCACGTCCTCGTCTCCGCCTCCCGGGGCTAGGCCGTCCCGCTCCGCGGCCTCCAGCAGCGCGGCGCCCACGCCTCCCCGCTTTCGCCAGAGCTTCTTGTCCCCCACCACGATGAGGTGACTCCGTGCCCGCGTGATGGCGACGTTCCACAGGTTCAGCTGTTCACCGACCCAGGCGACGGAGCCCGGGTGCATGCCTTCGCCGGCGACGAGGGAGAACACCATGACGTCGCGTTCGCCGCCCTGGAAGGTGTGCACCGTACCGATACGCAGACGTTCCTCGTCATACGGTCGCAGCCGCTTCCGCAGCGCTTCGGCCTGAGGCGCGAAGGGTGTGACAACTCCGACGGTGGCCTCGGGCGGGAGCTGTTCCAGCAGATAGCGGACGCTGTCGTGCACTTTGCGGATCTCGTCCTCGTTGACCCAGGAGCCACCGAACGGAGGGTGGGCGGCCCGCCCGGTCACATCCGTCCAGATGACGGCGGGGCGGCGGGCCAGAGCGGGACGGCCACGGGTGTCGGTGAGAACGGTCAGCCCACCGTCGTAGAAGAGTTCGTTGGAGATCGCGGCGATGTGCGGATGACAGCGGAAGTGCTCGTCGAGAAGCAATGTGCCGCCCGCGGACTGTTCGGCCGCGTGGAAGGCGGAGTGGCGCCGGTAGGCGAGATGGTGCTTCTCCAGCCAGGCGGACCGCAGCCCGTTCCCGCGCCGGATGAGAGCCTCGCGGTGCGGGCTGGTCTGCGTGATGTGCGTGAGCTGCATGGGGTCGCCGATGACCAGGGCGCGCCGCGCGCGGAACAGCAGCGGCAGGACGTGGGGGATGGCGCACTGGCTGGCCTCGTCGATGACGACGAGGTCGAACAGGGCCGGGTCCGGAGGGAAACGCCGGGCGGAGAGGCTGGTGACTGCCCATCCGGCCACCGCGGGCGCGTTCATCGAGGTTCCCGAGCGCCCGAGGACCCTTCCCAACTGCGGCCAGTCGCCGCGTTTGCCGTCCCGAGCCGTCAACAGCTCCATGATGCGGCGGCGTCCGGCCCAGGCGGCAGCTTGGACCTTGGTGGCGAGGAATGTGCGTGAAGCGTCCTGGACGGCGCTCTCCGCATCGCGGAGGGCACGCGTGAGCGCTGTGTCGTCAACGGTGGCCGCGTGCTCGCGCCCGTCACGCCATTCCGCCTCGGCCGCGGCGAAGCCGGCGAGCGCGAGGCAGCCCGCGGCGGGATCACCGGCATACCCCTCCAGACCGGCCTTGCGCAGGAAACGGGATCGACGCCACGATCCGAGGAAGCGCGCGCGGGAATGGCGGCGTGCGCTGTCCTCCAGCTTCCTCGGCAGTGGCGGGCCGCCGAGCAGCTCCTGGAGTTCGGTGACGGTGATCCCGAGCTGTTCCGCGTGGTGGGCGCGGGCCTCGCCTGCCCGGCGAAGCCGCAGCTCGGTCTCGGCGATGTGGGCCAGATGCCGCCGTACCTCTGCCAGGCGGTCGGTGGCCAGCACGGTCGCCATGGATGCCGTGGCCACGGTGGTGGACGGCTCCGGGCCGGTACGCAGCGCGTGGAGCGCGGCGGCCTCGTGCTCCGCGTTGCTCTTGCCGGTCTTCCGTGCCGAGCCGGTGCGCACGACGCTGCCGGGCACCAGCTCGTCGCAGCGGCGCCATACCTCGTCCACGGCATCGTTGTTGGTGGACGCGACCAGCACGGTCTGACCTGCCGCGATCGCCGTGGCCACGAGATTGGCGACCAGCTGGCTCTTGCCGGTGCCGGGCGGGCCTGTGGCCACGGTGAGGCGACGGGTCATGGCGGACCGGAGAACCGCGCTCTGTGCCTCGTTGCAGGGCAGCGGAGTCACGAAGTTCGCCGGTTCGGGATCTGTGTGGGCGAGGGACCGGATGCGCTGCGAGGAGTCGGGCGCGAGCACCCCGAGGGCGGTCTTCCCGATCTGGTCCGTCTGTCTGGCGATGCCGGCGAAGTCGTTGAGAAGCCCCTTCGTGAAGTTCGTCTGGGGGCGTGCCGCGAACAGGACCGCGGTGTTGCGGGCTCCGTGGCCGGGTGTGCGGACGTCGATGCGGTCGGCGAGCTGGTCGGGACGGAGCTCCTGTACGCACGGCAGCTCGAACTCCTGCGTGAGGAGGTTGCGCACCTCCACCGCCATCCGGTCGTGCTGTCCGCGATGCCAGGACGGCTGAAACGTGTCGATGAGCTGGTTGGCCTCGTCCTCGCCCAACCAGTCGTGCGCCAGCTGAGGATGTGGCTGGACCGGTCCGTACGGCTTCAGCCGCACCTCGCCCTCGTCCTGGACGATCTCGACCCGACGTACCAGCAGGGGCGCGAACTTCGGCTGCCGCCAGGGGCTCCCGGTACGAGGCCCGGTGAGGAGCACGGCCGGATAGCCCGCCCATAGCTCGGCATCCTCCTCTGCCGCTGAATCCACCAGCGGGCCCGCTTCCTTGGGGAGCGCGAGGCAGCCGTCGTCGTCGACGTCGCCGGAGATGAACCTCTCCGCGCCGTCCAGGCACACGTACGACGTGCCCTGACGGCTCACGTCCATCAGAGGTGTCTCGGCACTCTCGGCCAGGACGCACTCGCGGTAGTAGTCCAGCAGGTTGGTCCAGGTGGGTTGCGCGTGAGCGGATTTCGCGGCGTGTGGCGGTGCAGCTTCTCCGGCGGCTGCCCGGGGCCGAGAACTCAGAGGATCGAGGATGGGGGCCCGGCCGAAGGGGCTGTCCGCCATGACGATGCGGTCGTCGACGCCGAGCGCGGACTGCACCGGCACTTGACGCCCGCCGTCCTGGGCACGCATACGCCGGTTGACATAGTGGAACAGGTCGCTGACCGTTACCGCGCTGCCGCCGTCCTTGCTGACCTTCCCCGTGCGCAGCGCCTCGATGACCTCGCCGGTGAACGCCGACGGCTTCACATCATCGCCGCCGCCCGCGTCCGCGTACGAGTCCTCCCCGGCCCGCGAGGACGACAGGACGTACACGCCCCTGCTGGTCAGCGGGGGCCGCTCACCGGACTTGGCCACGGAGCCGTCGGCTTGCCGGTCCGACGTACGCAGACCCACGGCGAACCCGCCACTGCGGCAGCAGTCGATCATCACGACCTTCTGTGGCGCGACGCACTCCTCCAGCGCGTCGTTGAGGAACCCGGCGCTGACACCGGTCGCGGACACCCGGTCGTAGTCGGTGTCCTTGGCGACGAAGTGGAACTCGCCGCCGTCACGTACGGTGCGCACACCGTGCCCGGAGACGTACACAAGCGCGAGTTCATCCTCGTCGCGCTCCTGGAGGAACTCGCCGATGACTGCCCGCATGTCATCGGCGGCGAGATCGGATTCTGTCTGTACGGAGACGAAGTTGCCGATCTTGTGGTGCTTCAGGACCTGGGTGAGTCCCCAAACGTCCGCCCGTACGGAAGCGAGCGAAGAGAAGCGGCCGTCGTCGTAGTGCTCGTTGCCGATCAGGAGAGCCCGGCGCTTGTGGAGGCGGGTCACGCCGCGTCGTCATCCGATGCGGGACCGTCGTTGCCGGCGACCCGGTCCTGGAACTCCCGGACCATGCGCTCCTGCGCGGCGTCCGGACGCCCAGTGATCTCGACGGAGTCGTCCCCGACGGTGACCACGACCTTGCGGTGCCGCTCCTTGGCGCACCACTCCTTGATCAGGGTGATCAGGACCTGGGACGCCGGGCGGGCGACAGCGGCGGTGGTGGCCCAGAGAGCCACTTCGCCCACGGTGGTGCCCTTACTGCCCGGTTCGGTGGGTCCGTCGGCGTCATGGAAGCCGACGACGAGATCGTCTGCCCTCCGCAGGCTGTCGTGCAGATCCCGGGTGAGACGCTCCTGCCGGAGTGTGTCGCCGCCTGTGGGCACGGTGAGTGTCCACGGCGATCCCCCGTCGCGCATGTGCTGCTCCTTGCGTTCGTGTATGTGCTTGCTGGGTCTGTCCAGCGACTTTGGCATGCGGGCCTTCGTCAGGGACAACCGAGGCTGACTGGAAGGGACGGCATCCGGCCACGTCCGAGCGTCGGAGGAGGGGTGTCCGACCCGCTGCCCGGCCTACCCCGAGCCGGCGCGGACCGTGAAGAGCCCGCTCCTTCGCCGGGAACACCTCTCGTATGGGTCAGCCCGGGGACCGGTCGTCGGGCGATGCCTGCTCCGGCACCACCCTTATCGCGAGTGCGGTGCCGTCCGGCCGGAAGGAACTCGCACCCCAGTCGTCGATGTCGTCCGGCTCAGGCCAGCCATTCCGCCGTTCATACGCCCGTCGGCGGTACTCCTCCACCTTGCCCTCCGCGAGCAGGCCGTAGAGATCTGCGGCCACGCCGGAAAACGCTTCGACGCGCGTGCCGTTGATACGGAAGACCTGGTCAGTTCCGACGTATTGCTCTCCCGCGAAACAGGCTTTCGCGTCGTGGACACTGGCAGTCCCGGCGAAGGCGGTTTCGCTGAAGTGCTTGCGGCCCTGCTCGTCGATCAAGTACCGGCCGACCGTCCCACCGCCGCCGGCCAGTGAGAGCTGCCCGGCGGCGTGGGCCCGGGCGACCACGCGGCCGAACCACGAGAATTCCTTCTCAGGGATCAAGAAGGCGTTGTGCCGTTCCGCTCCCCGTTCCTCCGGGAGGGCCACGGAGTCCACGTACGGCAGAGCCCGGCGTCCGATGGCCACATCGGCTGAATCCGCGCCGGACGTCGGCCGTACCGGGAGCTCGACACCTCCACCCGTGTGCAGGACATGCACCGTCACACCGGCAGTGGCCAGGAACTCGGTCGAGGTTGTGAGCGTGGGAGTCGCGTTCCACTGCCCCAGATGGAATCGCTCCACGCGCTCACTGCCCCGGGCCAGCTGCCTGTATGTCGTGCGAGAGCTCGCGGAGGTCTTCGGCTTCACAGCCTGGTGGTTGCCGTTCACGGTCACCACGAAGATCCGGGAGCCTTCACCGGGACGCCATGCCTCCAGCAGGAAGTCCGGCCGTGGCCTCGCGCCGAGAGTCCCGGCCGGCTTGGTCCGCGCGAAGCCGGGAAGCAGGACGGTTTCCGCGTCGACGATGCTGATCAGGTGGTCCGGATACCTCTCGCGAAGCGCCCGTTCAGCGACGGCGAGCCCGAACGCCCGGCCCAGCTCCCTTGCCTGCATGGCCCGATAGGACAGTTCGGGAGCCTTCCCTTCGTCGGTGAGGCGCAGGCTTCCGTGCCGGTCGGCGGCGAAGGCCCGGCAGTACTTCAGCCCCTGCCAGTGCTCAGCCAGCCCCCTGCCTCGTCCTTGCCGGGCCAAGGTCGTAGCGCGCGCGAACGTCGCGAGCAGGTCCCACGTAGTCATGCGTACGGGACCACGCTCGGCTCGGGGTAGTTGGCGCACGTCCGGCTTGCGGGGGCCGTGGCCTTCGTTTGGGGTCTTCTTTTTCGCCCGCTCGCGGTCGACGGCATCGGCTGCTTTCCCTACTCCGGCGATGAGCTCGGGTGATGAGTTCACCTGCACGGTCAAAAGGTCACCGAGACGCCTGATCACGTCGAAGGCTGTGGAGTCCATGCAAGGGGACGGTAGGAATCGCCGATATCAGCGGCAAGAATGCGATTCAGGCCATGGCGGTGGAGCTGCCCGTCCTCGTGAAGAGCTGGACGAGCTTCTCCTGGTTGTACGCCACAGGTGCGCAGTGACGTCGTGGCCTCCCATGGTGCGTGGCCCGCGCGGGCCACGCCGAGGTTGGCGTCGCGCGAAGCGCTGGGCCTGCCTACCGGGCCTGATCACGCCACGGAATCTGGGGCGCTCGATTCCTTCCGGTGGTTTTGGTGAATCGGCGGGCGCTGGTGCCAGCAGACCTGGCTCAATAGGCGCATGGAGATGGGCGAGCACTGGGCATATCGCGTGAGGCCGAAGGACCCGGGCAGCGCGGTTCGCCAGGTACAGATCGTTCGTGTGGGCGGCCCCGGCAGGACGGGCCAGGTCCATGTGCGGTTCCCCGAAGGCGACGCCGCCGGGCTACAGGAATGGGTTGCCCTCGCTTGCCTCGTGACGCCCGTGGGCGAAGGCCGAAGAGTTCCACGCGGACGACGAGGCGGAGCTGGCGTTGGCCCAGGCGTCGCGACACGTGAGGGGCAGCACGGAATTCGAGGCCGCGCGGCTGATCCTCGGCTTCTGCCTCGCGCTGGCCGCCGGCGCCGAGTACCAGGACCGGGAACCGGACGGGAACGGCCTGTTCTATGTCGGCACGGATGCGGGGCCGGTGGGCGGCCCGGGGGCTGCGCTTCTGGGTGCTCTGATGGTCCAGCGCTTGGGGCGGCGTCCGGGAGACTGCGCTTTCAGGCTTCTCGACCCGCCGGAGGATTCTGCCCCGGGGGTGGAGTCCGCTGCTGCTTGACCGCGGGGAGGCTCTGCCAGGCATCCGTCCCGTAGGCGTCTCGTCGAAATTCTGCTCGGCAGGCTCATCGGCGGCTCCCTGGGAACCGGGTTCCGAGATCGACTTCCAAACGGCTCCCAAGACGCCCCCGGAAACCACTCAGGGGCCTGATCCACTGAGTGGATCAGGCCCCTGACCTGGTGTTTCAGCTGTCGGGGTGGCGGGATTTGAACCCACGACCTCTTCGTCCCGAACGAAGCGCGCTGCCAAGCTGCGCTACACCCCGATGCCCACCGGTCTCCCGGCGACATCGATTACTTTAGCCCACCGGCGCCCGGAGGCGAAATCTGCTTTCTTCGGCGCCGGGCCCGCTCCAGTACGCCCGGCCGGCCGCGCCCGGGGCCGGGGCGGCGCCCCGGTGGCCGGTAGCGGCGGTCCCGGCCGGTCCCGGGGCGTCGGCGTCAGTCGCGGGGCGTCAGCGTGAGCAGGGTCACCTCGGGCGGGCAGGCGAAGCGGATCGGGGTGTAGCGGTTGGCGCCGCAGCCCGCGGAGACGTGGAGGTAGGCGCGCCGGGAGCCCACGGTGTGGCTGGAGAGGCCCTTGACCCGGTCGGTGTCGAGGTCGCAGTTGGTGACGAGTGCCCCGTAGAACGGGATGCAGATCTGGCCGCCGTGTGTGTGACCCGCCAGGATGAGCGGGTATCCGTCGGCCGTGAAGGCGTCCAGGGACCGCAGGTAGGGGGCGTGGACCACGCCGATGGAGAGGTCGGCGCCCGTCTCGGGGCCGCCGGAGACCTCCGCGTAACGGTCCCGCTTGATGTGCGGGTCGTCCAGCCCGGTGAACGCGATCTCCAGGCCGTCGACCTTGAGCCGGCCGCGGGTGTTGGACAGGCCCAGCCAGCCCGCCTCGTCGAACGTGTCGCGCATCGGCTCCCAGGGGTTGTGGACGACCCCGACCGCCGGGGCGTTCCCGTTGAGGCCGTGCTTGCCATGGGCCTTCTCCAGGAGGTAGCGGGCCGGGTTGCGGAGCTTGGGGCCGTAGTAGTCGTTGGAGCCGAAGACGTACACCCCGGGGAACTCCATCAGCGGACCGAGCGCGTCGAGCAGCTCCGGTACCGCCTCCGGGTCGGAGAGGTTGTCGCCCGTGTTCACGACGAAGTCGGGCCGCAGCCCGGCCAGCGACTGCAGCCAGGCCCGCTTCTTGCGCTGACCGCTCACCATGTGGATGTCGGAGACCTGGAGCACGCGCAACGGGCGTGCCCCGTGCGGGAGTACGGGGACGGTGACCCGCCGCAGGCGGAACGAGCGGGCTTCGAATCCGGCGGCGTAGGCGAGGCCGGCAGCGCCGACCGCTGCGCCGACTGCCGTGACTTTCAGGGGTACTCCGTAGCGTGCGCGCATGCGTCCATCGTCGCAGACACGGTGCGGCGACCGGAAAACCGGCGGGCGGCAGATGGCCCGCACCTGTCACAATCGCGGCATGACCACGCTCAAGTCCAAGCTCAAGGAAGACCTCCACACGGCCATGAAGGCGCGCGACGAGCTGACCTCGTCCACCCTTCGGCTCACCCTCACCGCGATCACCAAGGAAGAGGTCAGCGGCAAGACGGCGCGCGAACTCTCCGACGACGAGGTGCAGAAGGTGATCGCCAAGGAGGCGAAGAAGCGCCGCGAGGCGGCCGAGGCCTTCGCCCAGGGCGGCCGTGCCGAGCAGGCGGAGCGGGAGAAGGCGGAGGGCGAGCTGCTCGACGGCTACCTGCCCAAGCAGCTCTCCGACGACGAGCTGAACGCGATTGTCGGATCCGCCGTCGAGGAGGCGAAGGCCGCCGGGGCCGAGGGGCCGCGCGCGATGGGCGCCGTCATGAAGATCGTGAACCCGAAGGTGGCCGGGCTCGCCGAGGGTGGCCGGGTGGCCGCCGCGGTGAAGAAGCTCCTCGCGGGCTGAGCGGACTTCCCGTACGTACGGCGGTGTCGCGTACGGCGGCGGGTCTGCGTACGACGGCGGTGCCGCGTACGGCGGCGGGGCCGCGGGTCTCTCGCGGGCCGAGAGGCCGGGGAATCGCCCCGTACGCCGCTGGACGCGCGATCGTACGCCCGGCGGAGGCGGAGCCCGTACACGTATATACGAAGGTGGGGCGCTCCCGGTCGACGTGACCGGGAGCGCCCCACCTTCATCCGTACGCCGGACGGGTCGGGGACCGACGGGTCAGGGACCGTTCCCGCCGCCGCCGTGGTTGCCGCGGGAGTCGCCACCGAGGCCGCCGATCATGCCGGGGAACGGGTCGGTGTCGCCGGGCTTGCCGTCCTCGCGGTCGTCGTCCTCGTCGCGGCCCTTGTCCTTCTCCTTGTCCTCCTTCGGCTTCGTCCGGGGGACGGAGACCGGGTTGAAGGAAGGAGTCTCGGAGGCGTTCAGCGCCCCGGTCATCGCGATCTTCCAGATCGGGCCGGGGAGGCAGCCACCGCAGACCTTGTCGTAGTACTGGCCGCCGATGTTGACGTTGTACATCGAGCTCTTCTCGCCGATGTCGTCACCGACCCACACCGCCGTGGAGAGGTTGGGGGTGTAGCCGACGAACCAGGCGTCCTTGCGGTCGTTCGTCGTACCGGTCTTGCCCGCGTTGTCACGGTCGTTGAGCCCGGCCTGCGTACCGGTGCCGTCCTCGACGACGCCCTTGAGCATCTGGTTGATCGTGTCGGCGGTCCGCTCGTTCATCGCCCGCGAGCAGGAGGACTTCGGGACCTTGATCTTCTTGCCGTTGGCGTCGGTGATCGACTCGATGGCGATCGGCGTGCAGTACGAACCGCGGTTGGCGAACGTCGCGTACGCGGCGGCCATCGAGAGCGGGGTGCTCACCTCACCGCCGAGGGTGATCGACGGGTTCTCGCCGATCTGCTTGCCGTCGCCGCGCTCGTAGCCGACCTTCTTCGCCATCTTGACCGTGTCGCACAGACCGGCCTTCTGCTCCAGCAGCGCGAAGTAGGTGTTGATGGACTTGCCGAGCGCGCTCGTCATGTCCCAGGAGCCCTTCTCCGACTCCAGCTCGTTCTGCAGGTCCCAGTTGCCGCCACCGGCAGTGGACCCCGAGCAGGTGGTGAAGGAGCTCATCGGGACCGAGAGCTTCCAGTCCGTGGAGAACGAAGTGGCCGGGCTGATGCCCTTCTCCAGCGCCGCCGCAGCGGTGATCGGCTTGAACGTCGAGCCGACCTGGAAGCCGTAGGTGCTGCCGCCCATCTTGTTGCTGACGGAGAGGTTGAGCACCGTCTCGTTCTTCTTCTGGTCCAGGCCGTAGGGGCGGGACTGGCCCATGGAGAGGATCTTGCCGGTGCCCGGCTGGACCTGCACGACCGACGCCGCGAACTTGTCGTCCTTGTTGACCTTCGCGGTGGCGGCGTCGTTGGCGGCCTGCTGCGCGCGCGGGTCGAGCGTGGTCTTGACGGTCAGACCGCCGAGGTTCCAGAGCTTGGAACGATCCTCGTCGGTCTTGCCGAACGCGGGGTCGCTGAGGATCGCCTTGCGTACGTAGTCGCAGAAGAAGCCGGAGCCGCTGACGGCGGTGATGCAGCCGTTCTTCGGCTTCTTGACCTTCAGCTTGATCGGGGTGGCCATGGCCTTGTCGGCCTCGGCCTGGGAGATGCTGCGGACGGCGGCCATCCGGGCGAGCACGGTGTTGCGGCGCTTGGTCGCCTCTTCCGTGTCGTTGACCGGGTCGTAGCGGCTCGGCGACTGGACGATGCCGGCGAGCAGCGCGGCCTCCTCCAGTTTCAGGTCCTTGGCGTGCTTGGAGAAGTAGCGCTGGGACGCGGCCTCGATGCCGTACGCCTGCTGTCCGAAGAAGGTGATGTTGAGGTAGTTCTCCAGGATCTTCTTCTTGCCGAGCTCTTCCTCCACCTGGATCGCGTACTTCAGCTCGCGGACCTTGCGGCCCAGCGTCTGCTGGGTGGCTTCCGCGACCTTGTCGGGGTCGTCGCCCGCCTCCTCGACGAAGACGTTCTTCACGTACTGCTGGGTGAGGGTCGACGCGCCCTGCGCCGCTCCGCCCGCCTGAACATTGCGGTTCATCGCGCGCAGGATGCCCTTGAGGTCGATCGCCCCGTGCTCGTAGAAGCGGGAGTCCTCGATCGCGACGATCGCGTCCTGCATGTACGGGGAGATGTCCTTGAGGGGAACGACGGTGCGGTCACGCGAGTAGACCGTCGCGATCGCACCGCCCTCGCGGTCGAGGATCGTGGTGCGCTGGCTGAGCGGCGGAGTCTTGAGGTTGGAAGGGATTTCGTCGAATCCCTCGACCGTCCCCTTGGCGGCGAGACCCAGTGCTCCGGCTGCGGGCAGCGCGATGCCCGCCAGCACAGCTCCGGAGAGTGCGGCGACACCGAGGAACTTGGCGGCCTGCTGGGTCGTCGTGAGACCCCCGCCCGAGCGCTTCTTTGGCATGGGGGCAGCCTACGTTCTCATTTGCCGGACAGGCGTATATGCATTGGCCTAAGCTGCTCACAACTGTCACAGCAGTCCGGTTTCGTATCAAGCCCCGTGCGCAATTTCCGGTCATTCTCTCCCTGGCCGGGGCGCAGTGGGACCAAGCACCGAGACGTTCCCGAAATCGCCTCGTGTGTCAGGGAACGTCCGTTGCAACTCGGGTGTACTGTCCCGTTTTCGCGGAGATAGTCCCGCATGTCCTCACCTCACTCCCCTGGGTGATCTGCCGCGTACGCATAGTCCGTTCGGACCATTCAAGATTGGGCCCGAAGGGGGTGTTGTGGTGTCCCTACCTTCCGTAACGTCCTCAACTGGCAACGGTGAATATGCCGCTGCCGCCGTGGGGGAGCCTCGATTCGGGAGAGGACGGCGCCGGCATGGGCTGGGTAACCGACTGGAGTGCGCAGGCAGCCTGCCGCACTACCGATCCGGATGAACTGTTCGTACAAGGAGCAGCGCAGAACAGGGCCAAGGCGGTGTGCACCGGATGCCCGGTGCGGACCGAGTGCCTGGCCGATGCGCTGGACAATCGCGTCGAATTCGGCGTGTGGGGCGGAATGACGGAGCGGGAAAGACGCGCACTGCTGCGCCGTCGGCCCACCGTCACGTCCTGGCGTCGACTGCTGGAGACCGCGCGCAGTGAGTACGAGCGGTCCACGGGCATCCTGCCCGCAGTGATCGGGCTGGAGGACGACGAACTGCACGAGACGTACGCCGCTGTGGGGTAGGGACAGGTACGACGACGACTGCTTCCTTTTCCGGCACCGGGTTCCTTCCGGCACCGGGTTCCTTACGGCACCAGGTTCCTTACGCCACCCGGTGCGGTGCCGCCTGTCCATGGCGGTGAGCGGCGTTCCCGTCGTCGGGTGGGGCGTGGTGCGGCCACGGTGGCGTGGCGTGCTGCCAGGGCGTGGCGTGGTTACTGACGTGTCCTGGCGTTGCTACGCGGATTCGGCCGGGGCTGAACCGGAGCCGGTCGCGAGCCGGTCTCCGATGGTCCGAAGGCCGACGAGGTCGTGCACATCCCCCGGCAGGGCCGCGACTTCGGTCACCGGGACCTCGGGATGCAGCGCGGCGAAGCGGTCGCGGGTGTGCTGTTCGCGCGCGACGACCTGCATGCGCTCGGCATGCAGCCGCAGCAGACCTGCGGTCAGTTCCTCGACGGGGACTACAGGGGCTGCGGGAACGGCGGGGGCAACGGCTGGAGCGGTCTCGGGTGAGTTCTCGGGAGCGCGGTCGGGTGCGGATGCTGGGTCACGCTCGGATTCGCGCACGCCTGCGGATTTCGGGGCGGGTTCCGGGGCGGGCCCAGATGCTGGCTCAGATGTGGGGTCGGGCTCCGGCTCGGGGGAGAGCGGCGGCTCGGGGGCTTCGGGAGAGGTGACCGCCGGGTCACAAAGGGCAGCCTTCCCGGCCGTCTGATCCACAATGCGGGTCTCTTCAAGATTTTCTGCGGCGGCAAGCGCCCGCTCGGCGGAGAGCCGGGAAGCCTCGCTGCCATGGACGCGGTTGAGGACGAGGCCGGCCAGGGGCATGTCCTCCGCGGCGAGCCGTTCCACGAAGTACGCGGCCTCGCGCAGCGCGTCCCGCTCCGGCGTCGCGACCACGAGGAAAGCCGTGCCGGGCGCCTGGAGCAGCTTGTACGTCGCGTCGGCCCGGGTGCGGAAGCCGCCGAACATCGTGTCCATCGCCGCTACGAAGGTCTGTACGTCCCGCAGGAACTGGCCGCCGAGCAGTTTGCCCAGCGTCCCCGTCATCATCGACATGCCCACGTTGAGGAACTTCATCCCGGCCCGCCCGCCCATCTTCGCGGGGGCCATCAGCAGCCGGATGAACGTGCCGTCCAGGAAAGAGCCCAGCCGCTTCGGAGCGTCCAGGAAGTCCAGCGCGGAGCGCGAGGGCGGAGTGTCGACGATGATCAGGTCCCACTCGTCGCGCGCCCTGAGCTGCCCGAGCTTCTCCATCGCCATGTACTCCTGCGTACCGGCGAACCCGGCGGACAGGGACTGGTAGAAGGGGTTCTCCAGGATCGCGCGGGCCCGCTCGGCGTCCGCGTGGGCCTCGACGGTCTCGTCGAAGGTCCGCTTCATGTCGAGCATCATGGCGTGGAGTTCGCCGTCGCCCTCTATGCCCTCGACCCGGCGCGGGATGTTGTCCAGCTGGTCGATGCCCATCGACTGGGCGAGGCGCCGGGCCGGATCGATGGTCAGGACGACGACCTTCCGGCCGCGCTCGGCCGCCCGTACGCCGAGGGCCGCCGCGGTCGTGGTCTTGCCGACGCCACCCGAACCGCAGCAGACGATGATCCGGATGTCCGGGTCGTCGAGCAGCGCGTCGGTGTCCAGCCCGGGTGCCGCGTCCGTGACCGCTGTGACCGGGGTCATGACCCCACCTCTTCCCCTGCGCCCTGTTTTCGGAGCTCTGCCGCCAGGTCGTACAGCGCGGAGAGGTCCACCCCCTCGCCGATCAGCGGGAGCTCCGCGGTCGGCAGCCCGAGACCGGCCAGCACGGCACGCTGCTCGCGCTCCAGACCGACCCGCTGGGCATGCTCGGCGGCCTGCTCGACCAGCGGTCGTACGAGGGCGGCGGAACCGGTCACTCCGGCCCGGGTCAGCGTCTTCGCGATCTCCTTGCGGCGGCCGCCGGACGCGGTGCGCAGCGCGTCCTCGTCCAGCAGGTGCGGGCGCACCATGTTCACGACGACCCGGCCCACGGGCAGTTCGGCGGCCCGGAGCTCGGCGATGCCGTCCACGGTCTCCTGGACCGGCATCTCCTCAAGGAGGGCCACCAGGTGGACCGCGGTCTCCGGGGACTTCAGGACCCGCATCACGGCCTGTGCCTGATTGTGTATCGGGCCGATCCTGGCCAGCCCCGCCACCTCGTCGTTCACATTGAGGAAGCGGGTGATGCGCCCGGTCGGCGGGGCGTCCATGATCACGTGGTCGTAGACGAAACGCCCCTGCTTGTCCTTGCGGCGGACGGCCTCGCAGGCCTTGCCGGTCAGCAGGACGTCCCGGACGCCGGGCGCGATGGTGGTCGCGAAATCGATCGCGCCGAGCTTCTTGAGCGCCCGGCCCGCGCTGCCGAGCTTGTAGAACATCTGGAGGTAGTCCAGGAGCGCGCGCTCCGCGTCGATCGCGAGGGCGTACACCTCGCCACCGCCGGGGGCGACGGCGATCTTCCGCTCCTCGTAGGGAAGGGCCTCCGACTCGAAGAGCTGGGCGATGCCCTGTCTGCCCTCGACCTCGACGAGGAGGGTGCGCCCGCCCTCGGTCGCGAGGGCGAGCGCGAGGGCGGCGGCCACCGTGGTCTTACCGGTACCGCCCTTGCCGCTGACGACCTGGAACCTGCTCACGTATTCGAGCCTAACCAGTCCGGCCCCGGGCTACGCACGGGACCGCACGTGCCAGGCATTACAGTCGGCCCATGACCAAGTGGGAATACGCGACCGTGCCCCTTCTCGTGCACGCGACCAAGCAGATTCTGGACACCTGGGGCGAGGACGGCTGGGAGCTCGTCCAGGTCGTCCCCGGCCCGAACAACCCCGAGCAGCTCGTGGCCTACCTGAAGCGGGAGAAGGCGTAGTGGCGGGCGCCGTCGAGGCGAAGCTCGCCGAACTCGGCCTGACCCTGCCGGGCGTCGTGCCGCCGCTGGCCTCGTACCAGCCGGCCGTGCGGTCGGGCGTGTACGTGTACACCTCGGGCCAGCTGCCGATGGTGGACGGCAAGCTCGCCGTCACCGGCAAGGTCGGCGCCGAGGTGACGCCCGACGAGGCGAAGGAACTCGCGAAGATCTGCGCGCTCAACGCGCTGGCCGCCGTGAAGTCGGTAGCGGGCGACCTGGACCGGATCGCGCGCGTCGTGAAGGTCGTGGGCTTCGTCGCCTCGGCCTCCGACTTCACCGGACAGCCCGCCGTGATCAACGGTGCGAGCGAGCTGCTGGGCGCCGTGCTCGGCGACAAGGGCGTGCACGCACGCAGCGCCGTGGGCGTCGCGGTGCTGCCGCTGGACGCACCGGTGGAGGTCGAGGTCCAGGTCGAGCTGGTCGACGCCTGAGACGTCACCGCGCGGTGCGCGAAGACATCATGATCCCGTCCGGTCGATGCGACCGGGCGGGATCTTCTTTTGGGCCTCGTTCCGCTGCCTCCACGCGGTGGTATTCGGCTCCGGGGCGGATGTGCCCCGGTGTCTTCCCTGGTGGTGGTGGGTGAAACGGCGGACGTGCTTCGGCGTTTTCCCTGGTGGTCGCGGGTGAAACGGCGGACGCGCTTCGTTGTCTTCCCCGGCGGTCACGGGTGAAACGGGCACGGGTCACGGGCCGCCCCGGGCGACGGCGGGTCCTCCGACGATCTTCCCGGCGGCCTCTCGAACATCGGCGCGCTTCCGGATAGCCTCCGGCCATGTCCAATGGTCAGTGGTACCCACCGGAATGGCCCGACCGGATCCGGGCACTCGCCGCCGGAGAGCTGACGGCCGTGACACCCCGGCGGGCCGCCACCGTGATGCTGCTGCGTGACCGGGCGGGCGCGGACGCCGGAAGCGGTCCGGTGGTGCACATGCTGCGCCGCCGTGCGTCCATGGCATTCGCCGGAGGCGCGTACGCCTACCCGGGGGGCGGCGTGGACCCGCGCGACGACGACCGCCTCATCGGCTGGGCAGGACCGTCCCTGGAGAGCTGGGCCGCCCGGCTCGGCGTCGACACGGTCACCGAGGCGCAGGCCATCGTCTGCGCGGCGGTTCGCGAGACGTACGAGGAGGCGGGCGTCCTGCTCGCCGGGCCGGCCGTCGACACGGTCGTCGGGGATGTCACCGGAGCCGACTGGGAGGCCGACCGCGAGGCGCTGGTGGCCCGCGAGCTGTCGTTCGCCGAGTTCCTGGACCGGCGCGGTCTGGTGCTGCGCTCCGATCTGCTGGGCGCCTGGGCGCGCTGGATCACCCCGGCCTTCGAACCGCGGCGGTACGACACCTGGTTCTTCGTCGCGGCGCTCCCGGACGGGCAGCGCACCCGCAACGCCTCCACCGAGGCCGACCGTACGGTGTGGATCGCCCCCGGGGAGGCGGCCGACGGCTACGACCGGGGCGAGCTCCTGATGATGCCGCCCACCGTGTCGACGTTGCGGACGCTGAGGCCGTACGGGACGGCCGCCGAGGCCCTGGAGGCGGCGGATTCCCAGGACCTGACTCCCGTACTCGCACAGGCCCGGCTGGAGGGCGACGAGTTGGTGCTGAGCTGGCCCGGTCATGACGAGTTCACCAAACACATCCCGGGCGCGGGAGGCGGTGCCGCGTGAGCGACGCAGCCGCACTGCCGGGACAGCCGCGCGGCGGTGTGCTCTCCGGTCCCGCCACCGCCCGTACGGTCAACGTCCTCGCCCCCAACGCTTCGGCGATGACGCTGGACGGCACCAACACCTGGATCGTCGCCGAGCCGGACTCCGATCTCGCCGTCGTCATCGACCCCGGACCGCTCGACGATGTACACCTGCGGGCCGTCATCGACACGGCCGAGCGGGCCGGGCGACGCATCGCCCTCACCCTTCTCACCCACGGGCACCCCGACCACGCGGGGGGCGCGGCACGCTTCGCCGAGCTGACGCGTACGAAGGTGCGGGCCCTGGACGCGGCGCTGCGGCTGGGCGACGAGGGGCTGGCGGCCGGTGACGTGATCACCACCGGAGGGCTGGAACTGCGGGTGGTGCCGACCCCCGGGCACACCGCGGACTCGCTCTCGTTCCATCTGCCCGCCGACCGGGCCGTGCTGACGGGAGACACGATTCTCGGCCGCGGCACGACCGTCGTCGCGCACCCGGACGGGCGGCTCGGCGACTACCTGGACACGCTGCGGCGGCTGCGCTCGCTGACGGTCGACGACGGGGTGCACACGGTGCTGCCGGGCCACGGACCGGTGCTGGAGGACGCGCAGGGGGCCGTCGAGTTCTACCTGGCCCACCGCGCGCATCGCCTGGCCCAGGTGGAGACGGCGGTGGAGGCGGGGCACCGCTCGCCGACGGAGGTGGTGGCGCAGGTGTACGCCGATGTGGACCGCTCCCTGTGGCCGGCCGCGGAGCTTTCGGTACGGGCCCAGCTGGAATACCTCACCGAGCACGGCCTGATCTGAGGGCTGTGCCGCAGTTCCCGGCAGCGCGCGTGAGGAAGGGTCCCACCGTCCGGCGGGACCCTTCCTCACTCGCAACACATCTGCACGCAACGCATACGCGCGCGACGCATCGGCACGCGACACGGCGCACGTGTCAGCCCGGCAGCCGCAGGTATCAGCGCGACCGCCACACGTATCAGCGCGACCGCTTCGCCAGCCGCTCCACGTCCAGCAGGATCACCGCACGGGCTTCCAGCCGCAGCCAACCGCGTCCGGCGAAGTCCGCGAGCGCCTTGTTGACCGTCTCCCGGGAGGCGCCGACCAGCTGGGCCAGCTCTTCCTGGGTCAGGTCGTGGACGACGTGGATGCCCTCTTCCGACTGGACGCCGAAGCGGCGCGACAGGTCCAGGAGCGCCCGTGCGACGCGGCCCGGAACGTCGGAGAAGACCAGGTCGGACATCTGGTCGTTCGTCTTGCGCAGGCGCCGGGCAACGGCGCGCAGCAGCGCGGTGGCCACCTCGGGGCGGGCGTTCAGCCAGGGCTGGAGGTCGCCGTGGCCGAGGCCGAGGAGCTTGACCTCGGTCAGCGCCGTCGCGGTCGCGGTACGCGGGCCCGGGTCGAAGAGCGACAGCTCACCGATCAGCTCGCCGGGGCCGAGGACGGCCAGCATGTTCTCGCGCCCGTCGGGGGAGGTGCGGTGGAGCTTCACCTTGCCCTCGGTGACCACGTACAGGCGGTCCCCCGGGTCGCCCTCGTGGAAGAGCGCGTCGCCGCGCGCGAGGGTCACCTCACTCATCGAGGCGCGGAGCTCCGCGGCCTGCTCATCATCGAGCGCCGCGAAAAGCGGGGCGCGCCGCAGAACGTCGTCCACGAGTTCTCTCCTTGTCGGCCTGTTCAGGGAACCGTGGTCCCCATCATGCCGGACGGTAAAACAGTGCGATCAATCACAAACCAGTTTGACGCACGGGCGTGCCGGACCCTACGGCAGGGGGCCGATCGGGCGTGGATACGCGGCGACCGGGGCGGATGTCAGTGGCGGGCTCTAGGCTGGCCGGGTGTCCAGAATGCCGGTGAGAGCGCAGGCCAAGGGGGCTGATGGGGTGCCGGAAAGCCGCAATTCCGCTGTGGGCGAACAACTCGCTCGGCGCTCGAAAAATGCCGCAAAAGGCCCCGCTGGAGCGTTGGCCCGGAAGCCGGCCGGGAGGCCCGAAGTGAAGACGACCGCACCGAACTCGACCACAGCCAAGGCGACCACACCGAACGCGACCGCGCCGAAGTCGGCCCCATCGAAGTCAGCCACATCGAAGCCGGCCAAGCCGAAGACCGCCAAGACCTCCACGTCTCCGAAACCGGAATCGCACCTTGCGATGGTCCGCCGGGCCCGTCGGATCAACCGCGAGCTCGCCGAGGTCTATCCGTACGCCCACCCCGAGCTGGACTTCCGTAACCCTTTCGAGCTTCTCGTCGCCACGGTGCTGTCCGCTCAGACGACCGATCTGAGGGTCAACCAGACCACTCCCGCGCTGTTCGCCGCCTACCCCACTCCCGAGGACATGGCCGCGGCCGTCCCGGAGGAGATGGAGGAGATCATCCGGCCGACCGGCTTCTTCCGGGCCAAGACGAAGTCGCTGCTCGGCCTGTCCACGGCTCTCAGGGACAACTTCGGCGGTGAGGTCCCCGGCCGCCTGGAGGACCTCGTCACGCTGCCGGGTGTCGGCCGCAAGACCGCCAACGTGGTGCTGGGCAACGCGTTCGGCGTCCCCGGCATCACCGTCGACACCCACTTCGGCCGACTGGTCCGCCGCTGGAAGTGGACCGAAGAGGAGGACCCGGTGAAGGTCGAGGCCGATGTCGCCGCGATCTTCCCGAAGAGCGAGTGGACGATGCTCTCGCACCGGGTGGTGTTTCACGGCCGCCGGATCTGTCACTCCCGCAAACCCGCCTGCGGCGCCTGTCCGATCGCCCCGCTCTGCCCCTCGTACGGTGAGGGCGAGACGGACCCGGAGAAGGCCAGGAAGCTCCTGAAGTACGAGATGGGCGGCTATCCGGGCCAGCGGCTCAGCCCGCCCGCGGACTACCCGGGCAAGCCCGCGCCCGTCCTGGGGGCCGAATGAGTGACAGTGCGGCACGGAAGACGGGCCCGCGGGGGAGACGGCGCCGTACGACGGGCAGCGCCACATGAGGAAAGCACCCTCCCCACGGAATGGCTCGGAACGAAATGGCCGACGACAGGCGTTGTAAAGCGACGGGGGTGCCTATGACGCACGCACAGAGCACGACACACACGCAGGGTGCGTCGCCCGCACCGGACACCCGGACCGCGCCGCGCACAGCGAACGCACCAAGCACAGGGAACGGACCGGGCACAGGGAACGGACCGAACGCGGCGCACGGACCGCGCACGAGGTCTGCCGTCAGCACGATGACCGACAGCGCGATGGCCGTCACCAGCGACGGTCTGCCCGGCTGGCTCGACCCCGTCGCCGGTGCGGCGCGCACCGTGCGCCCCCAGCAGCTCAGCCGTTTTCTGCCACCCGAGAGCGGCGCGGGACGGCAGTCCGCCGTCCTGATCCTCTTCGGTGACGGGGTGCGCGGTCCCGAGCTGCTCCTGATGGAGCGTTCCGGATCCCTGCGTTCCCATGCCGGACAGCCGTCCTTCCCCGGCGGCGCCCTGGACCCCGAGGACGGCGACCAGGCGACGACCGGGCCGCTCAGGGCCGCGTTGCGGGAGGCCGAGGAAGAGACCGGGCTGGATCCGCGGGGCGTCCAGCTCTTCGGCGTGCTGCCCCGGCTGTACATCCCGGTCAGCGGCTTCGTCGTGACCCCCGTCCTCGGATGGTGGCGGGAGCCCAGCCCGGTCGGGGTGGTCGACCCGGCCGAGACCGCCCGGGTCTTCACGGTTCCCGTGGCGGATCTCACGGACCCGGCCAACCGGGCGACGGCAGTTCATCCGAGCGGCCACCAAGGACCGGCATTTATGGTCGAATCCGCCCTGGTATGGGGTTTCACGGCCGGAGTGATCGACCGGATTCTGCACTACGCCGGGTGGGAACGCCCGTGGGACCGGGCCAAGCAGGTGCCGCTCGACTGGCGTGCATGACAGGCTGACCCCACCTGCTGCGCTGTTCCGGGCCCGGCCCGGACCCCGTCGTACGGACGGGCCAGGTGACGAATCTGCGAGGCTATAGACGGTGAACGTGCTGGACATCCTGCTGTTGGTCGGCGCCGTGTGGTTCGCGGTCATCGGCTACCGCCAGGGTTTCGTCGTCGGCATCCTTTCGGTGATCGGCTTTCTGGGCGGCGGACTCGTCGCCGTCTACCTCCTGCCGCTCATCTGGGACCGGGCGACCGACGGGTCCGAGGTCTCCTCCACGGCCGCCATCGTCGCGGTCGTCATCGTGATCGTGTGTGCCTCGGTCGGCCAGGCATTCACCACCCACCTGGGCAACAGACTCCGCCGGTACATCACCTGGTCGCCCGCGCGCGCCCTGGACGCCACCGGGGGCTCACTCGTCAACGTGGTGGCGATGCTGCTGGTCTCCTGGCTGATCGGTTCCGCGCTCGCCGGTACGTCGCTGCCGACGCTGGGCAAGGAGGTCCGCAGCTCCTCGGTCCTGCTCGGCGTCTCCCGGGTGATGCCCCGACAGGCGTCCACCTGGTTCACGGACTTCACCTCGGTCCTCGCGCAGAAGGGCTTCCCGCAGGTCTTCAGCCCCTTCGCCAATGAGCCGATCACCGACGTCAAGGCCCCGGACCCGGCCCTGGCCGGCAGCCCCGTCGCCGCCCGCGCGAAGAAGTCCATCGTCAAGGTCATGGGCATGGCCCCGAGCTGCGGCAAGGCCCTCGAAGGCACCGGATTCGTCTTCTCCGAGCGCCGCGTGATGACCAACGCCCACGTGGTCGGCGGCGTCGACGAGCCGACCGTCCAGATCGGCGGCGAGGGACGGCTGTACGACGCGAAGGTCGTCCTCTACGACTGGCAGCGCGACATCGCCGTACTGGACGTCCCGGACCTCCGGGCCGAGCCGCTCAAGTTCACCGGCACCGACGACGACGCGGAGTCGGGCGACAGCGCCATCGTCGCGGGCTTCCCGGAGAACGGTGCCTATGACGTGCGCTCCGCCCGCGTACGTGGTCGCATCGACGCCGACGGTCCGGACATCTACCACCGGGGCACCGTGCGCCGTGATGTGTACTCGCTGTACGCGACCGTGCGCCAGGGCAACTCCGGCGGGCCGCTGCTCACTCCGGACGGAAAGGTGTACGGAGTGGTGTTCGCCAAATCGCTCGATGACCCGGACACCGGCTACGCGCTGACGGCGGACGAGATCCGCCCGGACATCGCGCGCGGCCGTACCGCCAACCAGCAGGTCGACAGCCAGGGCTGCGCGCTCTGAGTCCCGGCTGCCGACCGGCCGGCTTGCCCGCCGGAGCCTTCGCCGCCGACTGCCGGACCTGTCGCCCTCTGACGGCCGGAGCCGCCGCCCCTTGACCGACCGGACCTCGTGGTGCGGTCAGTGAGTCGGAGCGGGCGGCCCGTTGTCAGAGTGCTGTTGAGCCATCTCCGCGATCAGTTGCGCGGGTGACGCAGCCGCGCCGAGACCCAGCGGGCCCGACGGCGGAGAATGCGCGGAATCCCGAGCCGGTGATGGGTCCGGGGATGGTGCATGTCATGCGCATCGTGCAGCCGGCCCTGGGGGCCGCCCCCCTCGTGAGTGCCCACACCGGCTGTCGCGGTGGAGCGGCGGTTGCGTGCTTCGTCAGTGAAGTCGTGCGTCCAGCCCATACCCCGACGTCTGCCCGTGACCCAAGGTCGGTAATCGTGTGGGAGTCAGCCAATTGGCCTATGCGGCAGGCAAGTGGCTGCTCGCCGGACGGCTGCGCCCCGGTGCTACCGGTCGGGCTCGGGATCCTTGAGCCAGTTGATGAGTTCGGTCGAGAAGCCGACCGGATCCTCTTCGTGGGGGAAGTGCCCGAGACCGTCGAAAAGTCGCCAACGGTAGGGCGCCTCGACGTACTCGCCGGACCCCGCGGAACTCCGTGTCCTGACCGCAGGATCGAGTGACCCGTGCAGGTGCAGCGTCGGTACGCGTACCGGCCGCTTCATCCGCCGGTTGAACTGGATACCGTCCGGTCGCGCCATGGACCGCACCATCCAGCGGTACGGCTCGATCGCGCAGTGCGCCGTCGACGGGATGCACATGGCACGCCGGTAGACGTTCACGGCCTCCTCGTCGGGGAAGTCCGCGGTCCGCGGCCCCGACCAGTCCCGGATCAGACGGCCCACCAGGGCGGCGTCGTCCGCGACGAGCTGGCGTTCCGGCAGCCACGGCCGCTGGAAACCCCAGATATACGAGCCCGACCGGGACTGCGAGAAATCGGAGAGCATCGCGGAGCGCCAGCGGCGCGGATGCGGCATCGAGGACACCACGAGCCGCCGGACCAGCTTCGGCCGCATCACCGCGGCCGTCCACGCGAGATAGCCGCCCATGTCGTGGCCGACCAGTGCGGCGTCGGGTTCACCGAGCGAGCGGATCACGCCGGTGACGTCGAGCGCCAGGTTGGCGGGGTCGTAGCCCCGGGGCGTGCGGTCGCTGCCGCCCACCCCGCGAAGGTCCATGGCCACGGCACGGAAACCCGCGTCGGCGAGTGCGGTCAGCTGGTGGCGCCATGTCCACCAGAACTGCGGGAAGCCGTGCAGCAGCAGCACCAACGGCCCGTCCCCCATCTCCGCGATGTGGAAGCGCGCACCGTTGGCCGCCACGTCGCGGTGGGTCCAGGGGCCGTCGAGACGTACAGGACTACCGGTACCGGACGGACTCGACGAGCCTGCCGGACCGAATGGGCTGGAATCGGGGACCGTCATGTGGACGAGCGTGCCACAGCGTCGGCCTTGTCCATACCCGGGCGGTTCTCGACGGCCTTGTCCGCCAGGGTGCTGCCCGAGCGCCGCAGGATCGCGTCGGCCTCCACCGAGGGCCGGGGGTGCGGCTTGACGGCCTGGAGCACGGCGGCGGTCTGCTTGGCCGAGGCGATCGACTTCTCCGGCGGCTTGACCTTCTTGAACTTGGCGATCGCGATCAGCGCCAGCAGCACCGCCAGCAGAATGAACGCGCCGCCCACGATCAGGAACGACCAGGCGAGTCCGAGCCCCAGATTATGGATCCCGTACGCGGCCGCGAAGCTCAGTACGGGCAGCGCGAACAGAATCAGCACGCCCGCGACGATGAAGGCCACGCTGCCGATGACGCCGCGCTTGACGTCCTGTCGTACCTCGGCCTT
The DNA here is from genome assembly GCF_001905125.1 of Streptomyces sp. TSRI0281. GTDB lineage: Bacteria > Actinomycetota > Actinomycetes > Streptomycetales > Streptomycetaceae > Streptomyces. Next base: position 235,955 of record NZ_LWLE01000003.1, read on the forward strand.
GGCCAGGGCGATCTCATCGTGCACCAGCGCGGACATCTCGGCCGTCGCCGAGGCGACCAGCTGTCCGAGACTGCGGTCCGCGCTGCCCGCGTAGTTGCCGGGGTCGCTCATCCCTGACTCCCTCTCCTCTTCAACACATCCGATGTCAGATCATGCCGGACTGTCCGGCTTGTTGCGCGCTGCCCCCGCCAGTTCGGCCAGACGGCGGTGCTCGGCCGCCTTCCTCTCATGGATCACGGCCATCCGCAGGTGATACTCCGGGTCGTCCTGTTCGTAGATGTCGGGTACGCCGGACTGGTCCTCGTCGAGTTCCTCCGCCTCGTACAGGGCCCGGTATGTGCGTACCCGGAGTTTGAGCAGTACACCGGAGATTACGGCCGCTATCAGGGAGCCGATCAGTACGGCCGCCTTGATCTCGTTGACCATTTCCGTATCGCCCTCGAAGGCGAGCTCGCCGATGAGCAGCGAAACGGTGAAGCCGATTCCGGCGAGCGAGGCGACCGCGAAGACATCCGCCCAGGCCAGGTCCTTGTTCAGCTCCGCCTTGGTGAAACGGGTCGCGAGCCAGGTGCCGCCGAAGATGCCCACGGTCTTGCCGAGGACCAGTCCGAGGACGACACCGAGGGTCTCGGGCCGGGTGAAGACACCGGCGAGCGCGTCGCCCTTGAGGGAGACACCGGCCGAGAAGAGCGCGAACAGCGGCACGGCGAGCCCGGCCGACAGCGGGCGGACCAGATGCTCGATGTGCTCACCGGGGGAGTGCTTCTCGCCCTCGCGCCTGGTGCAGCGCATCATCAGGCCCATGGCGACACCGGCGATGGTGGCGTGGACGCCGCTGTTGTACATCAGGCCCCAGATGACCAGGGCCAGCGGTATGTAGATGTACCAGCCCCGGATCCCCTTGCGGATCAGTACATAGAAGACGGCCAGTCCGGCGAAGGCTCCGCCGAGCGCCATGAAGTCGATGCTGTCCGTGAAGAAGACCGCGATGATCAGGATCGCGAAGAGGTCGTCGACGACGGCGAGGGTCAGCAGGAACGCGCGCAGGGCGGAGGGCAGCGAGGTCCCGATGACCGCGAGCACGGCGAGCGCGAACGCGATGTCCGTGGCCGTGGGGACGGCCCAGCCGTCCGTCGATCCGCCGCCGAGGGACGTGGTCAGGAAGTAGACCAGCGCGGGCACGGCCATGCCGCACAGCGCCGCGACGACCGGGAGGGCGGCCGCCTTGGGGTCCCGGAGTTCGCCCGCGACCAGCTCACGCTTGAGTTCGACGCCCGCGACGAAGAAGAAGACGGCGAGCAGCCCGTCGGCCGCCCAGTGCGCCACGGAGAGGTTCAGGCCCAGCGCCTCGGGACCGAAGTGGAAGTCGCTGATCGTCTCGTAGCTGGACTGGAAGGTGTTCGCCCAGACGAGGGCCGCGACGGCGGCGACCAGCAGGATGACTCCGCCGACCGTCTCGGTACGCAGCGCTTCCGCGACATAGTTCCGCTCGGGCAGCGGAAGACGGCCGAGCAGGGTGCGGCGGGGGGACGGGGGTGCGGGGGCAGGCGCGGCCACGAGTGGGGACCTCCGGGTCGGTACGGCAGCGATGGCATGGCTGATGCACTTGCCGACCAGACTTCCCGGCACACCCTTTGGAAATTTCTTATTGCGTTGTTGACGCAGCGACCACTGTACCTGGGAGGCCGGAAACCGTATCCAGTGGTTTTCACCCTAAATGCCCGATGGGCACCCGGCGCGTCGCCGGATGCCCATCGGGGTCGTACGTACAGATGCTTCTCGGTACGTCCTGGCCGTCGACGCGTCAACGGCCCAGGTACGTGGTGGCGGGCTGTCAGTCCTCGGAGGAGGCCGGCAGCTGCGTCTGGATCAGGTCCATGACCGAGGAGTCGGTGAGCGTGGTGACGTCACCCAGTTCGCGGTTCTCGGCGACATCGCGCAGCAGACGGCGCATGATCTTGCCCGAGCGGGTCTTGGGCAGCTCGGCGACCGGCAGGACCCGCTTGGGCTTGGCGATCGGTCCGAGTGTGGTGCCGACGTGGTTGCGCAGCTCCGCGACCAGTTCGTCGGAGGCGGTCGCCGAACCTCGCAGGATCACGAACGCGACGATCGCCTGGCCCGTCGTCTCGTCGGCCGCGCCGACCACGGCGGCCTCGGCGACCGACGGGTGCGACACGAGGGCCGACTCGACCTCGGTGGTCGAGATGTTGTGCCCGGACACGAGCATCACGTCGTCCACCCGGCCGAGGAGCCAGATGTCGCCGTCCTCGTCCTTCTTCGCCCCGTCGCCCGCGAAGTACTTGCCCTCGAAGCGCGACCAGTACGTGTCGAGGTAGCGCTGGTCGTCGCCCCAGATGGTGCGGAGCATGGAGGGCCACGGCTCGGTGAGGACGAGGTAGCCGCCCCCGCCGTCCGGAACTTCCCGCGCCTCGTCGTCGACGACCGTGGCGGAGATGCCCGGCAGCGCGCGCTGGGCGCTTCCCGGCTTGGTCTCCGTCACACCCGGCAGCGGCGAAATCATCATCGCGCCGGTCTCGGTCTGCCACCAGGTGTCCACGATCGGGCACTTGTCGGCGCCGATGTGCTTGCGGTACCACATCCATGCCTCGGGGTTGATCGGCTCACCTACCGAACCGAGGACGCGCAGCGAGGTCAGGTCGAACTTGGCGGGGATGTCGTCCCCCCACTTCATGAACGTACGGATCGCGGTCGGCGCGGTGTAGAGGATCGTGACGCCGTACTTCTGCACGATCTCCCAGAAACGCCCCTGGTGGGGAGAGTCGGGCGTGCCCTCGTACATGACCTGGGTGGCGCCGTTGGCCAGCGGACCGTAGACGATGTACGAGTGTCCGGTCACCCAGCCGATGTCGGCGGTGCACCAGTAGACGTCGGACTCCGGCTTGAGGTCGAAGACCGCGTGGTGGGTGTACGCCGCCTGGGTCAGGTAGCCGCCCGAGGTGTGCAGGATGCCCTTCGGCTTACCCGTGGTGCCCGAGGTGTAGAGGATGAAGAGCGGCTGCTCGGCCTCGAATGCCTCGGGGGTGTGCTCGGCGGACTGGCGGGCGGTGATCTCGTGCCACCAGATGTCGCGGCCCTCGGTCCACGCGGTGTCCTGACCGGTGCGGCGGACCACGAGGACGTGCTCGACGCTCTCGATACGGGAGACGGCGTCGTCGACCGCGGGCTTGAGCGCGGAGGGCTTGCCGCGGCGGTATCCGCCGTCGGCGGTGATGACGACCTTGGCGTCCGCGTCCCGGATGCGGGCGGCGATGGCGTCGGCCGAGAAGCCGCCGAAGACCACCGAGTGCGCGGCGCCGATGCGGGCGCAGGCCAGCATCGCGATGGCGGCCTCGGGGATCATCGGCAGATACACGGCGACCCGGTCGCCCGTACCGACACCGAGTTCGGTGAGGGCGTTGGCGGCGCGGGAGACCTCGTCCTTCAGTTCCGCGTAGGTGATGGCGCGGCTGTCGCCGGGCTCACCCTCGAAGTGGATGGCGACCCGGTCGCCGTTGCCCGCCTCGACGTGGCGGTCCACGCAGTTGTACGCGACGTTGAGCTTGCCGTCCGCGAACCACTTCGCGAAGGGCGGGTTGCTCCAGTCGAGCGTCTCGGTCGGCTCCGTGGCCCAGGTCAGGCGACGGGCCTGCTCGGCCCAGAAGCCCAGCCGGTCCGCCTCGGCCTGCTCGTACGCCTCTGCGGTGACGTTGGCGTCAGCGGCCAGCTCGGCAGGCGGCGCGAATTTCCGCTCTTCCCGAAGCAGGTTGGCCAGGCTTTCGTTGCTCACGACTTCTCCCAGTCCCAGGGTGTCCGTTGTGTCCCGGGGCATAGCTCATCAGGCCAAGGGCCAGGTGACAAGTGTCTGCCGGGAATTGGTTTAGACCTGTGTCTTCGTGTATGGAGGCACGATCCCGCTCCCGGCCAGGACCTCGCACGGCTCCTTCACGGGGTCGCACGGGCACCTCACGGCACCGCACGATCCCCAGGGGCAATGCGTTGTCCTGGTAGGAAGCGGGATCACAAGGTCTCACGGACTGGGGGTGTGTCTGGTTCAGACGTGGGTACGTTCCAACTCGCCCGGACCGGAAGGGTCGATGAACGGGGTGAGGGGCGGCTCGGCCGGCATATCCGGATCGGCACCTGGCCCGACCCGGTCGAAGACCTCATCGGGCCCCGTACCGGAACTGGAGCCCTCGGTCAGCAGATACGCCTGCGCCTCGCCGACATGGAAGTACATGCCGTGCAGCTGCAGTGTGCCTTCCGCGAGCCGTCGCGCCACCGCCTCGTGCGCCCGCAGATGCTCCAACTGCTGAACCACGTTGGTGAGACAGAGCTGTTCCACCGCATCGGTGGGCAGCCGGCCGGAGATCCGCGCCCAGGAATGATGGCGGGACGCCATCCGCTCCAGGCTCGGCAGCCCGTACCGCAGCCAGCGCCACAACGGCGTCCTGGGGGTCTCGGGACCGGCATTGAGCAGGGCGTTCATGGCCCCGCAGCCGGAGTGCCCACAGACGGTGATGGACTCGACCCTCAGCACGTCCACCGCATACTCGATCGCCGCGGCCACCGAGTCGTCGCCGCTCTCCGGCGATTCGGTGTCCGGGGTGGGGACCAGGTTGCCGACATTGCGCACGGTGAAGAGGTCACCCGGGCCGCTGGACGTGATCATGCTGGTGACCAGGCGGGAGTCGGCGCAGGTGATGAAGAGCTGGGAGGGGCGCTGACCCTCGGCGGCGAGCCTGGCCAGCTCCTCGCGCACCAGCGGTGCCGTATTGCGCTGGAACGAGCTGAGGCCGCTGAGCAGGCGCTGGGCCCCGGTCGGGCGCGTCGCGCCTGCGGTGCCGTCGGTGGATCCGGTGGCTCTCGCGCCGACCGCGTTGCCGGCGGCGCCGGTGCCGGACTCGTGGAGCGTGTCGGCGGCGGTGGTGGGCTGTGTGGGGCGGTCATGGCAGTGGTGGTTGCGCCACGGGGTCCAGGGGCGACAGCAGGAATGCGCCGCCGCGGCCGGTTCGGCGATGCGGCCGCCCGATCTCCCGGTGAAGACGATCCGTCCGCCCTGGGCGAGCTGAGCGGTGCGCCAGTCCTGGATGGCCTCGTACGCCCCGTGGTCCATGAAGAACCCGTCCAGCTCGACGGTCGCGTCGACCCTCTGCGGAAGCTGGCCGAGCGTCCGGGTGAGGCGCGGAACGGCCAGAAAGGTCAGCTGACCGCGCACGATCACCAGATGCCGGCCGTTCTGCTCGCTCACCGTGATTCTGGTGCGGGCCAGCCGATGCAGCGCGACGGCCACGGCCACGGCGATACCGATCGCCACGCCCTTGAGCACCCCGAAGGCGAGCACGCCCGTGATCGTCGCCCCGTACACCAGGAACTCCCGGTGTTTGTGGACGTTGCGGATGTGAGCGAAGCTCACCATCTGGATGCCGACGACCATCACCAGGGCGGCGAGCGCGGCCAGCGGAATCCATTCGAGCGCCGTGACGAGCAGCGCCGCCGCGAGCAGTACCCAGACGCCGTGCAGCACGGTGGCGGCACGGCTGGTCGCCCCGGCCCGTACGTTGGCCGAACTGCGGACCGCGCCGCCGGACACCGGAAGCCCGCCGAGCAGTCCTGCGAGCGCGTTGGCCATGCCCTGCCCGCGCAACTCGCGGTCGAGGTCGGAGCGTTGGACGGGAGAGGGTGGCTGACCGGACTGCTCGGCGGTCACCTGGGAGGGCCGAGGTGGGTCCGGGGCGGCTGTACGGGCGGGCGGCGGGTCGGACTCCTGCGTGGCCGGCGGGCCGGACGGGGAGGGAGCCTCCCCCGACGCGCGGTCGGCCTGGTTCGCCGCACGTTCGGCGGCCAGCTTGTCCACGGCCACCGCGGCGAGCAGTGACTCCAGGCTGGCCACCAGCATCACCGTGAACACGGCTGTGGCCAGGGCCAGTACGGGGCCCTTGGGCAGCTCGGCCAGGGCGTGCGAGCGCCAGGACGGCAGATCGACCCGGGCGATCCGGGGCGTCACCGCGGCGGCCACCGCCGTGGCGATCACCACTGAGGCGAGCGCGGCCGGAATTCTCCGTACCGCTCTCCCGGCACGCCCCGGCAGCCGTGGCCACAGCACCAGAACGGCGATGGTCAGCGCACCGATCATCGGGGCGGCCGGACTGAGTCGGGCCAACTGGGCGGGCAGGGAAAGGGCGTTGCCCATGGCCGAGCTCTGGGGTGAGCCGCCGAGCACGATGTGCAGCTGAGCGAGGGCGATGGCCACACCGATACCGGCGAGCGTGCCGTGCACGATGGCGGGGCTGACGGCCAGCGCACTGCGGGCCGCGCGCAGGGAGCCCAGCAGGATCTGAAGGAGGCCGGCGCCGATGGTGATGGCACAGGTCGTGCGCCAGCCGTAGATCTGGATCAACTCGGCTGTGACCACGGTCAGTCCGGCGGAAGGGCCGCTGACCTGGAGGGGGGTCCCACCGAGCAGTCCGGCGACGATCCCGCCGATGGCCGCGGAGACCAGACCGGCGGACAGCGGGGCGTCGATGGCGACGGCCAGGCCGAGGGACATCGGGACGGCGATAAGGAAGACGGTGATCGATGCGGACACATCCGCGCCCGCGATACGGAATCGGCGCCCGCCGGGCGGCGGGCTGTGGGGGCGCTTGACTCCCGAGGCGCGGGGAGGGCGCGAGCTGGGGGTTCGTTCATGACGAGTGGGGACGCAGGCAGACATGTTCCCGTCTCCTCCGGGGCAGCGCGGTCGCGGGGGTGTGGGGGACGCGGCCGTGGGTCACGGCGTGCAGCGGCGGGATTTCTCAACTCTCAGTAAACGAATCGTAATGCAGAGTAAAGTCGCGTGTCTCACAATTGGGGCAAATGGGCCATCGAATCACCCATTCAAGTGAATAAGCGTCTTTTCATACGGCCTGTCGCCCGTGGCTTGCAGGGCTGCGTGCGACTTTGACCGCGCCTGTCGGCACTTCAACGCAAATAACCTGCAAGGAAGAGGGTGGGCGGATGATGGCCGCCACGAAGAGGATCGCCGTGGGCCTCACGGCCACGGCGCTGATCGCGGGACTCGCGGGCTGTTCCGGTGCGGAATCCGGTGACCCCGGTTCCCGGGCGCCCGGTTCCGGCGCCGAGAAGAAAGCCCAGGAAGCCAAGCAGAAAGGCCCTGGCGGCGCCCCCAAGAACGCAGTCAAGCTCATCGGCGACGGCTCGACCGCCTTCACCGGTGTCCAGCCGAAGCTCCCGGTGGCCAAGCGCATGGCGCCCGGTCAGAAGCCTCCGCAGTTCGTGGTGTTCTCCTGGGACGGTGCGGGGGAGGACAGCCAGAAGCTCTTCTCGCACTTCCGCGGTGTCGCCAAGAAGTACAACGCCAGCATGACCTACTTCCTCAGCGGCGTGTACCTGCTCCCGGAGGAGAAGAAGACCCTCTACGACCCGCCCAAGCACTCGGCCGGCCGCTCCGACATCGGCTTCAACGACACCGAGGGAATCCGCGACACCCTCGACGAAGTGCGTGCCGCCTGGCAGGACGGCAACGAGATCGGTACCCACTTCAACGGTCACTTCTGCGGCAAGGACGGTGGGGTGGGGACCTGGTCCGTGGAGGAGTGGAAGAGCGAGATCAACCAGGCCAAGTCCTTCATCAAGAACTGGAAGACCAATACCCCGGAGCTCAAGGCGGAAGCGCCCCTGCCCTTCGACTACGACAAGGAACTCGTCGGCGGCCGCACCCCCTGCCTCGAAGGGCAGAAGAACATGGTCGCCGCAGCCCGGACGATGGGCTTCCGCTACGACTCGAGCGGCGTGGGCAACCAGGTCTGGCCCGAGAAGAAGGGCGGCGTCTGGGACCTCCCGCTCCAGCTCGTCCCGGTGCCGGGCCGCGCCTTCGAGACCCTCTCGATGGACTACAACTTCATGTTCAACCAGTCCGGTACGACCCAGGGCGACCCGGACCAGCACGAGTACTGGGGCGACCAGATGCGCGACGGTCTGCTCCAGGCGTTCGACCGCTCGTACAACGGCAACCGCGCCCCGCTGATCATCGGCAACCACTTCGAGTCCTGGAACGGCGGCACGTATATGCGTGCCATCGAGGAGACCATCAAGAACGTCTGCACCAAGGAAGGCGTGCGCTGCGTGTCCTTCCGGCAGCTGGCCGACTGGCTGGACGCGCAGGACCCGGCGGCACTGGCCAAGCTCACCACTCTCGGTGTCGGCCAGGCGCCCAAGGGGGGCTGGCCGGCCTACCTCTCAGCCCGGACCGCTCCCGCCAAGCCCGCGGAGAAGGGTGCGGACAAGCCTGCGCACAAGCCGGTGGAGAAGGGCGAGGCCGGCCGGCCCGCAGACAAGGGAGGGGCCGAGGCCGCCCACGCGAAGTCGGCGGACCAGGACGCCGGTTAGGGCGTTCCTTTCGATCCCACCGGGCTCGGATGCCCCGGCACGGGCATCCGCGGCATGCCCGGGACGCCGGACCGGCCGGACTCACCCGGCCGGTCCGGCGGCCACGGCTACGCGGGTGCCGCGACGCCCGTCTCCGCGTGATGCTCGTCGAGCACGAAGGCGGGGTCGACCTGCGCGGCCAGGTCGGCGCCCGTCTTCTCGTTGCCCCAGCTCTTCGCGTTCTTCAGGTGGAAGTGCACCATCTGCCGTGTGTAGCGCTCCCAGTCGCGCAGTTCGTACGAGTCCTCCGCGGCGTCCTGCAGGGCCTGCAGCGCCATCCGGTTGTCCGCCTCCAGCAGCTCGAACGGGGACGGGCGGCCCTTCTCCATCGCCCGTACCCAGTCGGAGTGGCCCACCCCGACGAGCAGATCGTCGCCGACCTCCGCGCGCAAAAAGTTCAGATCGTCCTGCCCCTGCACCTTGTTGCCGATGACCTTCAGGGCGATGCCGAAGTCCCGCGCGTACTCCTTGTACTGGCGGTACACCGACACCCCCTTCCTGGTCGGTTCCGCGACCAGGAACGTCATGTCGAAGCGGGTGAACATCCCGGAGGCGAAGGAGTCCGACCCTGCGGTCATATCGACCACGACGTACTCGTCCGGACCGTCGATCAGGTGGTTGAGGCAGAGCTCGACCGCCCCGACCTTGGAGTGGTAGCAGGCCACCCCGAGGTCGGACTCGGTGAACGGGCCGGTGGCCATCAGCCGGATGTCCCCGTCGTCCAGCCGAACCGTACGCGCGCAGGCGTCGTAGACCGGGTTGTCCTCGCGGACGCGCAGCAGCCGCGATCCCTCGCCGGGCGGCGTCGTCTTGATCATCGTCTCGGCGGAGGCGATGCGGGGGTTGCTGCCCCGCAGATAGTCCTTGATGAGGGGCAGCTGCGCACCCATGGCGGGCAGCGCGGCCGCTTCCTCCTCGTCGAGCCCGAGTGCGACTCCGAGGTGCTGGTTGATGTCGGCGTCCACTGCGACGACATGGGCTTCATTGGCAGCGAGGTGGCGGATGAAGAGCGAGGACAGCGTCGTCTTGCCGCTGCCGCCCTTCCCGACGAAAGCGATCTTCATGTTCACCTAGGGTAGTCGGCCGAGCGCGGTCCGCTGCCATGGTTCGTGAAGAAGACCACTCCAAGGCGGTAAGGGTGTAGGGGGCGCGTAGCCTCGCTACTTATGAGTACGACTGCCTCAGACCCGCTTGCCACCCTCGGTGCCCTGCCCGGGGTCACCGACGCCGTGGACTCCGTACGCAAGGCCGTGGACCGGGTCTACGGTCACCGCGTGATGCGTCGTCGCAGCAATGAGGTCACCGCCGAAGCGGCGCTGCGGGGTTCCCGCGGTTCCGCGGCGCTGGCCGGCGCCGACTGGAATCTGGAGGAGGTGCGCCGGCGCACCGACTTCCGGGGTGAGGACGAGGCGCGTACCGTCGGGGCCGCGCTGCGGCTGACCGCGGAGGCCGGTCAACTGCTCTCCATCTGGCGGCAGTCGCCGCTGCGGGTCCTTGCCCGGCTGCATCTGGTGGCGGCCGGCGGAGCCGGTCCCGATGACGCGGTCGGACGTCCGCGGCTGGCCGGTGAGCCCGTCGACGAGCCGCTGATCGAGGCACCGTTGCCGAGCGCCGACGAGGTGGCCGGACGGCTCGAAGGTCTTTCGCAGCTGATCATCGCGGGTGGTGCGGCCCCGGCACTGGTCACCGCCGCGGTCGTGCATGGCGAACTGCTCGCCCTGCGTCCCTTCGGCTCCCGCAACGGCCTGGTCGCACGCACGGCGGAGCGGATTGTGCTGATCGGCAGCGGACTGGACCCGAAGTCCATCTGCCCCGCCGAAGTGGGCCATGCGGAACAGGGGCGGGCGGCCTATGTCGCGGCGTTCGAAGGCTATGTGGCGGGGACGCCCGAGGGGATGGCCGCCTGGATCGCGCACTGCGGACGCGCGGTCGAGCTGGGTGTCAGGGAATCGACCGCGGTCTGCGAGGCGCTGCAGCGCGGCGCCGCGTAGGCGCGGAACCCTCGCACGCTTCGGCAGTGGGGCGGGGCGAGAGGGGCGCCGGGTCGGGATTCCTGGGTTCCGGACGCCAGGGGAACGGGTTGCGGCGGTACCGGAACCGGTACCGCCGCTGGCACGTCCGCCCAGTTACCAAGCGTCCTCGAAATATGCCCATCAGGTCGGGAACTTTGCCCGTCACCTGGTGCGGCTGGCCCGTAATCGACGGGTCGACGTCGCGTGGGTGCTCGGCTTTCATGCTCGGTCCGTGGGGCCTTATCTGCGTGAAAGGTGATCCTCTCGGATGTCCCTGGTCTCGCGGGCCGTTGACTCCTTTGTACTCCTGTACCGGGGGAAGGGAAACCCCTGGCCCTACTTTCTTTACTTTTAGGTTCAAACAAGGGTGAATCGGGCGGTCGGCCGAAGGTCGGTCATCACGCGGAAAGCGCGCCGGCGGTACGTCGGCGGTTGGCGTACCAGACCAGCCCCGCGGTCACGGCTGCCGCCCCGACCGCCGCCGCGGCCACGAGTGCCGGGCGCGGCGGCATCGAGAAGGCGGGCAGTCGCTGCTTGAGGCGGACGGGGCGGTCGAAGACGAGAATCGGCCACTCTCTGAGGGTCGCTTCGCGTCGCAGTGCGCGGTCGGGGTTGACCGCGTGCGGGTGTCCGACCGCTTCCAGCATCGGTACATCGGTGGCGGAGTCGCTGTAGGCGTAGCAGCGCGAAAGGTCGTACCCCTCCGACACCGCGAGCGCCTTGACGGCCTCGGCCTTGGTCGGTCCGTACGCGTAGTACTCGACCTCGCCCGTGAAGCAGCCGTCGTCGCCGACGACCATCCGGGTGGCGACAACCCGGTCGGCGCCGAGCAGCTCGCCGATCGGTTCGACGACCTCGGCGCCCGAGGTCGAGACGATGACCACATCGCGTCCGGCGGTGTGATGCTCCTCGATGAGGGTGGCCGCCTCGTCGTAGATGATCGGATCGATCAGCTCGTGCAGGGTCTCGGCGACGATCTCCTTGACCTGCTGGACGTTCCATCCCTTGCAGAGGGCGGAGAGGTATTCACGCATCCGCTCCATCTGATCGTGATCTGCGCCCCCGGCGAGGAACACGAACTGTGCGTACGCGGTGCGCAGTACGGCACGGCGGTTGATCAGTCCGCCTTGGTAGAAGGACTTGCTGAAGGTCAGAGTCGAAGACTTCGCAATGACCGTCTTGTCCAGGTCAAAGAAGGCTGCTGTACGCGGCGAGAAGCAGTTTTCCACAAAGGTGAGCATAGGGGCCCACCATTCGGCGTAAAGTCCGGCGCGTGGGTTTGCCTGAGAAGGCTGTCGGGTACACCATGGAAGTCACGGATCGTTCGCGACCGTGCTAACCCGGTCCGACTCCTCCCCCCCCGAGTCGGCCGTGGGGACGACCCCCGCTCTCCCCCCCGGCGGGGGTCGTCGCATGTCCGGACGCGTTTTTGACGCTCGGATCCAAGCTTTTTCGCCTCCTCCCGGCCGCGGCGGCCCTTCTCTCGCCCGCGCTCCGTCCACCATGCCTCGTCACAGTGTGTAGCGGAAGTGCTGCGCTCCGGAAGTCGCCTGTATGAGCTACGGAGTTATTCACAACGCCGAAGTTGTCCACAGTTTTTCAGCAAGATCCACATGTTTTTCCGAGGTGTTGCACGTTGATTCCACCCGCGAAGTCCGCGGGTTCCGGAATCGCGCATCTCGGAACGTTCCGAGATCGCCGCGAACCGCACTGAAGGGGCAGTGGGAAGGGGGCGGAGATCGTGGCTGGATCGCTTGCACGGGAAGGTCTGCCGTGCGTCGAAGGGCGGCGGGGCGGACCGCTGATCGTGACCGAGGACGTGGAGCTGCTCGACGATCTGCTGCGGCTGTGCGCGGCGGCCGGAGCGGAACCGGAAGTGCATCACGGACCGCCCGAACGCAGGGGCGGCTGGGAGCAGGCGCCGATGGTGCTGGTGGGCGACGACGCCGCCCTGCGGTGCCGCGGTGCCGCCCGCAGGAGTGGCGTGATGCTGGTCGGACGGGACCAGGACGACCCGGACGTCTGGCGGCGGGCAGTGGAGATCGGGGCCGAATATGTGCTGAGGCTGCCCGATTCCGAGAGCTGGCTCGTCGACCAGATTGCCAACGCGGTCGAAGGGGTGGGCCGGCCCGCCCTCACCGTCGGGGTGATCGGAGGAAGGGGCGGCTCCGGCGCATCCACGCTGGCCTGCGCCCTCGCGGTGACTGCGGCGAGGTCCGGCCGACGGACCCTGCTGATCGACGGCGACCCACTGGGCGGAGGCATCGATGTGCTGCTCGGGGGTGAGCGGGCCGAAGGAATGCGGTGGCCGGATTTCGTCCATTCCAAGGGCCGCCTCGGCGGTGGGGCACTGGAGGATTCCCTGCCCGCACTGCATGGTCTGCGGGTGCTCAGCTGGGGCCGGGACGACGAGGTGGTCATCCCGGCGCAAGCGATGCAGGCCGTACTTGCCGCCGCGCGACGGATCGGTGGGGTGGTCGTCGTGGATCTCCCGCGAAGGGTCGACGAAGGAGTTGCGGAGGCACTGGCTCAGCTGGACCTCGGCCTGCTCGTGGTCCCCGGTGAGCTGAGGGCGGTCGCGGCGGCGAAGCGGGTGGCGTCGATGGCCGGAATGGTGCTGGGCGACCTTCGGGTGGTGACCCGAGGGCCGTATGCGGCGGGCCTGGACGAACGATGGGTGGCGCAGGCGCTCGGCCTGCCGCTCGTGGGTGAACTTCCGTCGGAATCAGGGCTGCTGGCGGCCCAGGACGGGGGTGCGCCACCGGGCGGCAGCGCGCGCGGACCACTGGCCCGGTTCTGTACGGCGTTCTGGGACCGGGCGGACGTCACGGGCGGCGGGAGCCTCGCCGCGGGCGTGCCCGGGGGAGGTGTGTCATGACGGAGGCGCTGCTCGACGCGGTGCGGCAGCGACTGGCGCGCAGCGGTGCGGCACCCACACCCGCCGGAGTGGCCGCCGCGCTGCGGGCTCAGGGGCGGTTGCTGGGGGACGCGGAAGTGCTCGGCACGGCAGCGCTGTTGCGTGGCGAGCTGGTCGGCACCGGAGTGCTGGAGCCACTGCTGGCGGACCCGGCGGTGAGCGATGTGCTGGTGTCCGCGCCGGACCGGGTGTGGGTCGACCGGGGCGGCGGTCTCGAACTGACGGGGATTTTCTTTCCGGACGCGGCGGCGGTGCGGAGGCTCGCGCAGCGGCTTGCGGCGGTGGCCGGGCGGCGGCTGGACGATGCCCGCCCGTGGGTGGACGCGCGGCTTCCGGACGGGACCCGGATGCATGCCGTTCTGCCGCCGGTGTCCGTCGGCTCGACGTGTCTCTCGCTGCGCGTGGTGCGGCCCCGGGCCTTCACCCTGGCGGAGCTGGTCGAGGCGGGGACGGTGCCGCCGGGTGGCGACCGGGTTCTGCGGGCGCTGGTGGAGGCCCGGATCTCCTATCTGATCAGCGGGGGGACGGGAGCAGGGAAGACGACCCTGTTGGCAAGCCTGCTCGGAGCGGTCGGCGCACACGAGCGGATCGTGCTTGCCGAGGACTCTGCGGAACTGCGGCCGGACCATCCGCATGTGGTGCGCCTGGAATCCCGCCCCGCGAATCAGGAGGGTGCGGGGCGGGTGACCCTGCGGGATCTGGTGCGGCAGGCGCTGCGGATGCGCCCCGACCGGCTGGTGGTCGGGGAGGTGCGAGGGGCCGAAGTGACGGACCTGCTGGCCGCTCTGAACACAGGTCACGAAGGTGGCTCCGGCACTGTTCACGCGAACGCGGCCGAGCACGTCCCCGCCCGGCTGGAGGCCTTGGGGACGGCTGCGGGGCTCGATCGGGTGGCGTTGCACAGTCAGTTGGCGGCCGCGCTCTCGGTGGTGGTCCATCTCGTACGGGACCGCTCCGGGCAGCGGCGGATCGCCGAGGTGCATGTGTTGGAGCGGGATGCGGCGGGGCTGGTGCTGACGGTTCCGGCATTGCGCTGGGGTGCCGAGGGCTTCGTGCGGGAGCGGGGCTGGGAGCGCTTGGGGGCACTGATCGGGGGTGCGCCATGACCGGAGGGGCTCCGGCGTACGCGGCGTACGCGATGGCGGTCTGCGTGGGGTCGGCGGCGTGGCTGGCCGCGGCACAGGACCCGGGGGTACGGCGGGCGCGGGTGCTGTTCGTGGACGAGGCGGTGGTGCCTCGGCGGCCGTGGGCGGGGCTCACCGCGGTGCGGGTGTTCGTCCTGGAGCGGCGGGAGTGGTGGTGCGTGCCGCCGGCGGTGCTGCTTGCCGTGCTGGGGGCTTCGGTGCTGCCGCTGGTGGCGGGGGCCGTGGCGGTTCCGTTGGCGCGGCGGTGGCTGAGGGGGCGGTCCCGGCGACGGGTGAGGGAGCGCGGGGCGGAGGCGGTGACCGCGCTGTGCGGTGCGGTGGTGGGGGAGTTGCGCGCCGGGCGGGAGCCGGGTCAGGCGTTGCAGGTCGCCGTGCGGGAAGCGGTGGCGCCGGGCGGGGCACTGGGTGGGGCGGAGGTCGCGTTGCTGGCGGCGGCGCGGTTCGGCGGGGATGTGCCGGATGCGTTGAGGAAGGCGGCGGACGGGCCGGGCCTGGGCGGGCTGGCCGGAATGGCGGCGTGCTGGCGGGTGGCGGTGGACGGCGGGGCCGGGCTCGCGGCCGGTCTGGACCGGCTTGAGGGGGCGTTGCGGGCCGAGCGGCTTCGGCGGGAGGAGCTGCGGGCCCAACTGGCGGGCGCCTGGTCGACGGTGGTGGTGCTGGCACTGCTGCCGGTGGCGGGTCTGGGGCTGGGTGCGGCGCTCGGGGCGGACCCGCTGGGGGTGCTGCTGCACAGTCCGGGCGGGCTGGCGTGCCTGGCGGTGGGCGGACTGCTGGAGGCGGCAGGGCTGTTGTGGGCGGCCCGGATCGTACGGGGAGGGGAGGCGGCGTGAACGTGGTGACCGGTGAAGTTCCCTGTGGCCTGGGCGCATGGGGGGCGATGGCGGGTGCAGTCGCGTATCTGGCCCTCGTGTGGGCCGGGTGGCGGCGGGAGCGGGCGGTGCGGGACCGGGGTGCGGCGTTGCTGGCCCTGAATGCCGGGGGGCGGGGGCATCGGTGGGGCCGGGTGGGGTGGACGGGCCTGACCGGCGACGGCAGCCGGCTGAGGCGGTGGGCGGCGCCGCTGGGAGCCTTCGCGGCCGGGTGGATTCTGGTCGGCGGGGTCCTGGGATGCGTGACGGGTTCGGCTGCCGCGTACGGGACTTGGCGTTGGCAACGGTCCCGGCCGGAAGCTCGGCCGGACGGCCCGGGCGAGGATGCTGCCTGGGCGGCACGACAACTCCCGCTCGCTGCCGATCTGTTGGCGGCCTGCATCGCGGCGGGGGCGGGGCCTCGGGATGCGGCGGAGGCGGTCGGGGAGTCGATGGGCGGCCCGGTCGGCGACCGGTTGGCCCGCGCCGCAGCGGAGATCCGGCTTGGTGGTGAACCGTCCCTGGCGTGGGGCCGGTTCGGGGAGATAGCAGGAGCTGGACCGCTGGCCCGCTGTCTGTACCGGGCCGGGGCGACCGGGGCTCCGGCGGCGGAGGCGGTCGCCAGGCTGGCCGAGACGATACGTGCCGAGCGGGCCGGTGCGGCCGTGGCGCGCGCGCAGCGGGCGGGTGTGCTGATCACCGCGCCGGTCGGGCTCTGCTTCCTCCCCGCGTTCCTGGCGGTCGGGGTGGCGCCCGTGGTGATCGGTCTGGCGGCCGGGCTGTTGGGCGGCGGCTAGCACCTCTCCCAGGGCAACGATTCCTGGGCTGCTTCTCCGCGGGCAGGGTTTTTCGGCCGGGCCGGAGAGGCGTGAACTTCTCGAATTCTCGCGGGTGTTGCTTCGAGCGCCCGCTCCATATCGCTGTCAATCGGGGGTTGAAATGAACAAGAACATCATGGAATGGGTATCCGGTGCGCTGTGCCGCGCGCGGTCGGTGAAGTGGCCTCCGGAGTGGCCGGTGAGGTGGTCGGCACGTTGTTCGGGCCGACTTGTCCGGTCCGATCGAGGGATGACGACGTCCGAGTACGCGGTGGGGACCATCGCGGCCTGCGCCTTCGCGGCCGTGCTCTACAAGGTGGTCAACAGCGGGCCCGTGCTGTCGGCCATGCAGTCGTTGATCAAGGACGCGCTCGATGCGAAGTTCTGAGGCCGGACCGGAAGGCCAGTCGGTCGTGCGGAAGCGTGTGTGGTGTCCGGACAGGGGTGCGGTGACGGCGGAGGCGGCCGTGGTCATTCCCGTGCTGGTGGCGTTCGCCATGGCTCTGGTCTGGGCGCTGGTGGCGGCGTCCGCACAGATCCGGTGTGTGGACGCCGCGCGGGCGGGGGCGCGGGCGGCTGCCCGCTCGGAGCCGGAGGCGGCGGTGGTGGCGGCTGCCCGCGCCGCGGCGCCGGAACGGGCCCGGGTCGGGGTGGAGCGAACGGGGGAGTGGTGGCGGGTCCGGGTGGAGGCACCGACCCCGGGTCCGGGCGCGCTGGCCCTCACGCTGAGCGCCGAAGCCGTGGCGCTGGCGGAGGACACGGTGGGGGCTGCGCGGTGACGGGGGAGGCGGAGGCCGTGTCAGGGCCGGGCGCGAAGGGGGCCGTTGGCATGCCCGGCGAGTGGCGGGGCGGAGCAGCGGGGGCGGGGTTCCGGAGAACGGCCTGTAGAAGGGCCGGCGGACGGTGGGCCAAGAGGACGAGGGGGGCCGGGAGGACGAGGGGGGCCGGGAGGTGCGGGAGGACGAGGGGGGCGAGGTGCGGGGACCGGGGGGTGGCGACGGTGTGGGCGGCGATCACCACGGCCTCCCTGTGCACGGTGTTCGCGATCGTGCTGGCGCTGGGGCAGGCGGTGGCCGCACGGCACAGAGCCGGCGGGGCGGCGGACCTGGCGGCCCTCGCGGCGGCCGACCGCGCGCTTCTGGGGGCCGCGGCGGCGTGCGAAGCGGCGCGGCAGGTGGCCGGGGCGCAGGATGCCGTGGTGGTGCGGTGCGTGGTGCGGGGGGAGGTGGCCGATGTGACGGCGCGGGCGAGCTTCGGCCCGTACCGACCCGAGGTCAGGTCCCGGGCGGGACCTGCGGGTCCTACAGGCCTGGTGGACCCTTTGGGCTCCGCGGATCCGGTGGACCCTTTGGGCTCCGCGGATCCGGTGGACCCGTTGGGCCCCGCGGATCCGGTGGACCCTGCGGGTTCTGTGGGCGCTGCGGCCCTGGGTGGGTCCTTGCGGGCCCTGGGGGGCCTGTGTGGCTGTCTGCCGCTCCCCGGCCGTCTCCGAGGCCGCGAAGGTCGCCCACGGCCTCAGACGCGTTGTCACGGCGTCCTGCGGCCCCTCAGCATGCTGGGCACCCTGGCGGGGCGACACGGGGTCCCGCCGCCCTGTCCAGGCCGCCTATTCCGCCGTCCTTGGCTGGTTGGGCTGCTCCGGCTCTTCCGCCGCGTTCGGTTCTGCCGGGTCGGGCGGTGCGGCCCTGAGGAGTTCGGTGAGCAGACGTACGGCGCCCCGCTTGTGGAGCGGCTCGTTGCCGTTGCCGCACTTGGGGGACTGGATGCAGGAAGGGCAGCCCGCCTCGCACTCGCAGGACGCGATGGCCTGGCGGGTCGCGGTCAGCCACGTACGGGCGGTGTGGAAGGCCCGCTCGGCGAATCCCGCGCCGCCCGGATGACCGTCGTACACGAAGACGGTCGGCAACAGCGTGTCCGGGTGGAGCGGGACCGAGACACCCCCGATGTCCCAGCGGTCGCAGGTGGCGAAGAGCGGGAGCATCCCGATGGACGCGTGTTCGGCGGCGTGCAGGGCGCCGCCGAGGATCTCCGGGTTGATCCGGGCGGCGTCGAGCTGGCCCTCGGTGACCGTCCACCAGACGGCGCGGGTGCGCAGGGTGCGGGGAGGCAGGTCGAGCTTGGTCTCGCCCAGGACTTCCCCGGTGATCAGTTTGCGGCGCAGGAAGGAGACGACCTGGTTGGTGACCTCCACGGAGCCGTAGCAGAGCCGTCCGTCGCCCCAGGGGATCTCGGTGTCGGTCTCCAGGACGGCGATGGCGGTGGTGTCGCGGGCGGTCGTGGAGTAGGGCGGGACGGCCTCCTCGACGAGGGCGACGGAGTCCTCCAGATCCAGTTGCCGGACCAGATAGGTGCGGCCCTGGTGGAGGTGGACGGCGCCTTCGTGGACAGCGGTGTGAGCGGCCGATTCGTCGACGGTGCCCAGCAGGCGGCCGGTGCCCTCCTCGACGATCTGGACGGGACGGCCGCCCTCACCCCGGATGTCGGTGAGGTCGGCGGCCCGCTCGCGGCGGGTCCAGTGCCAGCCCGATGCCCGCTTGCGCAGCAGCTTCGCGGCTTCCAGCTGCGGCAGCAGCTCGGGCACGGCGGGCCCGAAGAGCGCGATGTCGGGTTCGGTGAGCGGGAGCTCGGCCGCTGCGGCGCACAGGTGCGGGGCGAGGACGTACGGGTTGTCGGGGTCCAGGACGGTCGACTCCACGGGCTGCTGGAACAGCGCCTCGGGGTGGTGCACCAGGAAGGTGTCCAGCGGATCGTCCCTGGCGATGAGGATGGCCAGGGCGCCCTGCCCGGAGCGCCCCGCGCGGCCCGCCTGCTGCCAGAGGGAGGCCCGGGTGCCCGGATAGCCGGCGATGAGGACGGCATCGAGGCCGGAGACGTCGATGCCGAGTTCGAGGGCGGTGGTGGCGGCCAGTCCGAGCAGTTCGCCGGAGTGCAGGGCGCGCTCCAGGGCGCGGCGCTCCTCGGGGAGGTAGCCGCCGCGGTAGGCGGCGACCCGTTTCGGCAGCGCGCGGTCCACCTCGGCCAGGCGCTCCTTGGCGATGACGGAGATGAGTTCCGCGCCACGCCGGGAGCGTACGAAGGCGACCGAGCGGACGCCCTGGACGGTCAGGTCGGTGAGGAGGTCCGCGGTCTCGGCCGTGGCGGTGCGGCGTACGGGGGCGCCCTTCTCGCCGTGCAGCTCGGTCAGCGGGGGCTCCCAGAGGGCGAAGACCATCTCGCCGCGCGGAGAGGCGTCGTCGGAGACCTCCTTGACCGGCAGGCCGGTGAGACGGCCGGCGGCGACCGAGGGCTCCGCCGCGGTGGCGGAGGCGAGGAGGAAGACCGGATGCGCGCCGTAGCGGGCACACAGGCGGCGAAGACGGCGCAGGACCTGGGCGACATGGGAGCCGAAGACGCCGCGGTAGGTGTGGCACTCGTCGATGACGACGAAGCGCAGGGCGCGCAGAAAGGAGGCCCAGCGGGGGTGGGACGGAAGGATTCCGCGGTGCAGCATGTCGGGGTTGGTCAGGACGTAGTTGGCGTACTGGCGCACCCACTCGCGTTCCTCGACGGGGGTGTCCCCGTCGTAGACCGCGGGCCTGATCGCGTTGCCGAGGGGCACCGTGAGTGCCTTCACCGAGCGGCGCTGGTCGGCGGCGAGGGCCTTGGTGGGGGCGAGGTACAGGGCGGTCGCCCCCCGGCCGTTGGGGGCCTCGGAGCCGTCGAGGAGGGTGCTGAGTACCGGGGCCAGGTAGGCGAGCGACTTGCCGGACGCCGTGCCGGTGGCGATCACGACGGATTCACCGTCCAGGGCGTGCTCGGCGGCGGCGGCCTGGTGCGCCCACGGATGGTCGATTCCGATTTTCTGAATCGCCGCGATCACTTCTGGCCGGATGCGTTCCGGCCAGATGGCATGGGTTCCCGTACGCGGGGGCAAGTGCTCCGTATGAGTGATGCGCGCGGCCCGGCCCGCCCCTGCGGCGAGCCGGTCGAGGATCATGGCGGGAGGGGGGCGGAAGTCCCCGCTCTCGGGTGGTCGACTGGGGCGGTGATTCTTGGCCATCGGCACCGAGTGTGTCACTGGCGTGACGGACAATGGTCCCAAGGCGTCGTGCATGGCTGCTGGTAAGTGATTGAATGCCATCGCGGCTGGCGATCCGTCCCCTGGCTCCGTCGGGGAGACCGAGGGGCGACCGCTCGATAGCAAGGTGCTGGAGGATCCGTGGACCTGTCCCTGTCGACTCGCAATGTGTCCGGCCCTGGTGGCGACCGTACGGTCGTCGAGGTCGGTGGCGAGATTGATGTGTATACCGCGCCCAAGCTGCGCGAGCAGTTGGTCGAGTTGGTGAATGACGGCAGCTACCACCTGGTTGTCGACATGGAAGGTGTCGACTTCCTCGACTCCACCGGCCTCGGCGTGCTCGTGGGTGGCTTGAAGCGTGTCCGAGCCCATGAGGGCTCGCTGCGCCTGGTCTGCAACCAGGAGCGCATTCTCAAGATCTTCCGGATCACAGGTCTGACCAAGGTGTTCCCGATTCACACCACGGTCGACGAGGCTGTCGCGGCCACCGACTGACGTCGGCGCAGGTCGGCCAATCGGTCGGCAGGCAGGCAGTGACGGACCGGCAGCGGCAGCAGGCAGGCCGTGACGGGCAGGCGGTCGACCTTTGGTCGGCTGTCGGCTTTGTCGGCTTCCGGAGGAGGAGAGCAGGGGTACCGGGCGACACGCCCGGGCCCCTGAGACGCACGCCCGAACGTTCGAGGGGGATCACATGGCCACCGTTGAACTCCGCTTCAGCGCTCAGCCTGAACATGTCAGGACGGCCCGCCTTGTGGCAGCCGCCGTGGCGCGGAGGGCCGGCGTGGACGAGGCGGTGCTCGACGAGGTCAGACTCGCCGTCGGCGAGGCGTGCAGCCGCGCCGTCGGGCTGCATCGCAGCCATGGCATCACCTCTCCGGTCAGCGTCGTGCTGACCGATGAGGACAAGACGTTCTCGATCGAGGTCGGTGACGAGGTTCCCGGCCCCGGGAGCGTCCCCGCCACCGGCGCACCGGGAGCGGCCGGCGCCACGCCCGAGGTGGGCCTCGATGAACCCGATCCCGATCCCGACGGTGACGGTGAGGACGAAATGGGCCTCGCGGTCATCAGTGGGCTGGTGGACGACGTAGAAGTCCGGTCGGGCGCCAACGGCGGAGTGATCCGCATGAGCTGGCCCATGGCGCACGCGACGCTGCTTTCCTGACACGTGCGGGTGCCTGGGGCCGCGTGGCAGCCTTGACCCGTGCCCTTGGTGCCCCCGGCCGCCCGGTTACATCCCGCGCCGCCTGGTGGCCCCGTGGTGGCTGGTGGTGCTGCGCCTCCCCCCGGTGATCCGGTGCACCCGGTGCACCCGGTGCACCCGGTGCACCCGGTGCACCCGGTGAATCCTGTGCGCCCGGCGATCCTTTGTCGCCCCGTGAGCCCGCGCCGCTCGGTGGTCCCGGTCGCCCGGCGATCCGTCCGTTGTTTCGATTTTCAGGGCCTTGCTGAGCAGGGCCCTTTTCCTTTTTTGCTTGATCAATGATCTCCGGGGCAAATGCGCCTGCCCCATTACTGCATTCGGGCCGATTCGGTGGCCTGATCTTTTGGCGTTGGGGGGAGAGTTTCCTATTCCGTTCCCTGCCCACTGTTTTGATCAGGTTCCGCTCCCTACAATCCGTCCACGTCTTGAGCGCTGAGCGTCAAGGAGGACGTATGGCGGAGTTCGTCAACACACCCGTGGCAGTACTGACGCAAGAATCCGCACTTTCCGGCCGCCCCGCCTCACTCGCGGCGGCGGAACTCACCGACGGCAACCGGCTGATCGTCGTCGTCATCGCGGTCGTCGCCGTCGCCGCGCTGGTCGTCGCCCGGTTGCTGGTGCGCCAGGTCCTGGCGGCCGGTGAGGGCACCGAGCGCATGAAGGAGATCGCGGCGGCCGTCCAGGAAGGCGCGAATGCCTATTTGGCCAGGCAGCTGCGTACGGTCGGTGTCTTTGCCGTCGTCGTATTCTTCCTGCTTCTGTTGTTGCCGGCCGACAACTGGTCGCAGCGCGCGGGACGTTCGTTGTTCTTCCTGGTGGGTGCGCTTTTCTCGGCGGCCACCGGATACATCGGTATGCGACTCGCGGTGCGCAGTAATGTGCGTGTGGCGGCTGCTGCGCGTGAGGCGACTCCGGCAGAAGGTGAACCGGAGAAAGATCTCACCTCCGTCTCGCACAAAGCAATGAAGATCGCCTTTCGCACCGGTGGTGTGGTCGGCATGATCACGGTGGGTCTCGGCCTGCTCGGCGCCTCCTGCGTGGTCCTCGTCTACGCCGCCGACGCGCCCAAAGTGCTGGAGGGCTTCGGCCTCGGGGCCGCGCTGATCGCCATGTTCATGAGGGTCGGGGGCGGCATCTTCACCAAGGCCGCCGATGTGGGCGCCGACCTCGTCGGCAAGGTGGAGCAGGGCATCCCGGAGGACGACCCGCGCAATGCCGCCACCATCGCCGACAACGTGGGCGACAACGTCGGTGACTGCGCGGGTATGGCCGCCGACCTCTTCGAGTCGTACGCCGTGACGCTCGTGGCCGCGCTCATCCTCGGCAAGGCCGCCTTCGGGGACGCCGGACTGGCCTTCCCCCTGATCGTTCCGGCGATCGGCGTGCTCACCGCGATGATCGGGATCTTCGCCGTCGCCCCGAGGCATGCCGACCGCAGCGGGATGACCGCGATCAACCGGGGTTTCTTCCTCTCCGCGGTGATCTCGCTCGTCCTGGTGGCGGTGGCGGTGTTCGTCTATCTCCCGTCCTCGTACGCGAAACTGGACGGGGTCACCGATGCTTCGATCACCTCGCACGGCGGCGATCCGCGGATCTTCGCCGTGGTCGCCGTCGCCATCGGCATCGTTCTGGCCGCACTGATCCAGCAGCTCACCGGCTACTTCACCGAGACCAGTCGCCGCCCCGTCCAGGACATCGGGAAGTCCTCGCTGACCGGGCCGGCGACGGTGGTGCTCGCGGGCATCTCCATCGGCCTGGAGTCGGCCGTCTACACCGCGCTGCTGATCGGTCTCGGCGTCTACGGGGCCTTCCTGCTCGGCGGGACATCGATCATGCTCGCGCTCTTCGCGGTGGCTCTCGCCGGAACCGGGCTGCTCACCACCGTGGGTGTCATCGTCGCCATGGACACCTTCGGGCCGGTCTCCGACAACGCCCAGGGCATCGCGGAGATGTCCGGGGATGTCACCGGCGCCGGTGCCCAGGTCCTCACCGACCTGGACGCCGTGGGCAACACCACCAAGGCCATCACGAAGGGCATCGCCATCGCCACCGCCGTACTGGCGGCCGCGGCGCTCTTCGGCTCGTACCGCGACGCCATCGCCACCGCGGTCGACGATGTGGGGGCCAGTGCTGGGGAGATGGGGCTGAGTCTCGACATCTCGCAGCCCAACAACCTGGTCGGCCTGATCCTCGGCGCGGCGGTCGTCTTCCTCTTCTCCGGGCTCGCCATCAACGCGGTCTCACGGTCGGCCGGGGCCGTGGTCTACGAGGTGCGGCGGCAGTTCCGCGAGCATCCCGGGATCATGGACTACACGGAGAAGCCGGAGTACGGGCGCGTGGTCGACATCTGCACCAAGGACGCCCTGCGTGAGCTGGCCACCCCCGGGCTGCTCGCGGTCCTGGCGCCGATCGCGGTCGGCTTCACCCTCGGGGTCGGCGCGCTCGGCTCGTATCTCGCGGGTGCGATCGGTACGGGCACCCTGATGGCGGTCTTCCTGGCCAACTCCGGCGGTGCGTGGGACAACGCCAAGAAGCTCGTCGAGGACGGGCACTACGGCGGCAAGGGCAGCGATGCCCATGCCGCGACGGTCATCGGTGACACGGTCGGAGACCCGTTCAAGGACACGGCGGGCCCGGCGATCAACCCGTTGCTCAAGGTGATGAACCTCGTGGCGTTGCTCATCGCTCCGGCGGTGGTGCAGTTCAGCTACGGGCAGGACGCGAGCGCCGGAGTGCGGGCCGTGGTGGCCGCCTTCGCCATCGCGGTCATCGTCGGTGCCGTCTACGTCTCCAAACGGCGTGGAATCGCCGTGGGTGACGACGACGGCTCCGGGGGCGAAGGCGGTCAGCCGGCCAAGTCACCGGATCCCGCGGCGGCTTCATGACCGGTTCGGCCGGGCGGACCACAGGATTCCGCGGGTTCCGTCCGATCGAGATGCGGTAGAACACGGTCAAGGGGTGGACGGGCGGCGCATTCTGAGGTGCCGTCCGTCTCCGTGTCCCCCCCCCGCTCGCCCCCCTGCCCCTCCCCATGTCCGCCCCCAAGTCTGTCTTCGCGCCCGTGTGTCCGTGTGTCCGTGGGGTCTTGGGGCCGTGTTCTCCGGTCGGCCGGAGTTCGCAGGGTCAGTCGACCGGATGAGTGTCCGTACGAGTGCCCGAGCACGTAGGTGAGTTGTATCTCCCTCATTTCCCTTGGTGCAAATGGCTGCAAAAGCATGTACATCGGATGCCCGGCACCCGGATGTCGCCCACTCGGCGTGTAAGTTCCGGGGCCGAGAGCCTTGGAAGGGACCAATCCGGTGAACAAGAAGCTTGCTGCCGCACTGTCCGGCGGTGCGGTACTCGTACTGACGCTGTCGGGCTGCAGCGACGACAGCGACAACAAGGTGAACGACTGGGCCAAGAACGTCTGCGACCAGGTGCAGCCCCAGCTGCAGAAGATCGCGAACGCCAACGCGGCCATCCAGCAGCAGACCGCGGACAACAGCAAGCCCGCAGACGTCCAGAAGACCGACTCCGCCGCCTTCCAGCAGATCTCGCAGGCGTACAAGGCGCTGGGCACGGCCGTGGACTCGGCAGGCGCGCCGCCGGTCGACGACGGCGAGACCACGCAGAAGGAGGCCGTGAAGGAGCTCAACGCCTCCTCCGTGGCCTACGCCGGTCTGAAGACCAAGGTCGATGCCCTCGACACGAAGGACCAGGCGAAGTTCGCCGACGGTCTGAAGGGCATCGCCGACGAGCTGAACAAGATCAGCACCAACGGTGACCAGGCACTGAAGAAGCTTCAGTCCGGCGATGTCGGCACCGCGATGGCCAAGCAGAAGGGCTGCCAGAAGCCGACGGCGTCGGCGCCGCCGGCCGCGGCTCCCTCGGCGTCCGAGCCCGTGTCGCCCACCCCCTCGGCCAGCAAGAAGGCCTGACCCAAGGTCGCACGGCGCGGCCCGGACACCCCCTGCGGGTGGCCGGGCCGCTGCCGTTGTCGGTGGGAGCGGACACAATGGGCGGGTGAGTACGACCAGCCTTCCCGCGCCCGACCGTATCCCCGGCCTCCGTGAGGCCCTGCTCGCCGCCGCGTTCACCGCCGACGGGCTCCTCGAACTGCTCGGTGCGCCCGCGTACGCCGCGCTCGCCCGCAGCGAGACGGTCCCCGCCCTGCGGGCCACCCGGGGCGAAACGCCGCTCGACACGCTGGTGCGGCTGTTTCTTCTTCAGCACCCCGTCCCGTACGAGCGGGCCCGTGCCGCGCTTCCCCTGGAGGAGTGCGTCGAGGACGGCTGGCTGAGCCGACGGGACGGCCTGGTCCGGGCCACCGTCGACATCCGGCCGTACAGCGGGCCCGATGGCCAGGACTGGTTCATCGTCTCCGATCTCGGCTGCGCGGTCGGCGGCGCGGGCGGCATCGGTTCGCACGAGGAGGGGGTCGTCCTGGGCGTCGGCGGAGCGTCCACCACGCTCGCCGGGATCACCGTCCGTACGCCGGTCGCCGCCGCCCTCGACCTCGGTACGGGCTCCGGCATCCAGGCGCTGCACGCCGCCCAGCACGCCACCCGGGTCACCGCCACCGACCTCAATCCGCGCGCCCTCGACTTCACCCGGCTCACCCTCGCCCTGTCCGGCGCCGCCCCGGCCGACCTGCGCGAGGGCTCCCTGTTCGAGCCGGTCGGCACCGAGACCTTCGACCTGATCGTCTCCAACCCGCCGTTCGTCATCTCCCCCGGCGCCCGCCTCACCTACCGCGACGGCGGCATGGGCGGCGACGACCTGTGCCGGACCCTGGTGCGCGATTCCGGCGACCGGCTGAACGAGGGCGGCTATGCCCAGTTCCTCGCCAACTGGCAGCACGTGGAAGGCGAGGAGTGGCAGGACCGGCTGCGTTCCTGGGTGCCGCACGGCTGCGATGCCTGGATCGTGCAGCGTGAGGTGCAGGACGTCACGCAGTACGCGGAGCTGTGGCTGCGCGACAGCGGCGACCACCGCACGGACCCGGCCGAGTACGCCGCCCGTTACGAGGCGTGGCTGGACGAGTTCGACGCCCGCCGGACCCGGGCCGTCGGCTTCGGCTGGATCACCCTGCGGAAGTCCGCCGCGGCCGTCGCCGGGAATCCGTCGATCGTGGTCGAGGAGTGGCCGCACGCGGTGGAGCAGCCGCTCGGACCGGCCGTCCTGGACCACTTCGCCCGTCAGGACTACCTCCGGGAGCAGGACGACGCGGCCCTGCTGGCCGGGCACTTCACCCTGGCCGCGGAGGTCGTGCAGGAGCAGGTCGGGATGCCCGGCGCCGAGGACCCCGAGCATGTGGTGCTGCGCCAGCACCGAGGGATGATGCGGGCGACGAAGGTGGACGCGGTCGCCGCGGGGTTCGCGGGCGTGTGCGACGGTTCGCTGCCCGCGGGCCGGATTCTGGACGCCATCGCCCAGCTGATGTCCGAGGACCCGGTGCTGCTGCGTGACCGGACCCCGCAGGCGATCCGGCTGCTGGTCGAGGAGGGCTTCCTGGAGCCGGTGCCCGTGCCCGCGGCCGGGCCGGAGGCCGGGTGACGGGCGTTGTGGGCGAGGGAGGCCGGGGGGGGCGGGGCCCGAGGCCGGGTGACGGCGGTCGCGGGCGCGGGAGGCCGGATGGCGGGACAGAAGGCCGGTCGGACGGCGCGGGAGGCCCGGTGATCCGGCCCGAGCGGTCACCCGCACCTCCCGCCCCGTACCTGTACGACTCCGAGAGGGCCTGCGCCGTGCTCTCCGTCGCGTAGGTGGCGTGCCGGGACGGTGCGCCGGGCAGCTGTGGCCGACCGTGCGGCGGCTCGGTGCGGACGAAGTGCCGGTCCGGGCCCGGACGTTCGCGGCGCGGGGACGTGGACGGGTTTGTCCGGCCGTCCTTGAGCTGACCAGGCGCGTCGACGCCGACCACCGGGCGGGCGGGCGACGGCTGTTGCCGGGCCCGGATACCGGTTCCCGGCCCTTCCTGGCACGCGTGGCCGGACCCGTGGCCGGACCCGTAGCCGGACCTGTGACCGGACCTGTGGCCGGACCTGTGGTCGGCCCCGCCGTGGTCCCTGCCGCCGCACCCGCAGCCGGGCTCCGCTCCGGCAGGGCCCGGCCCCGTCCTACGTACTCAACGGCCTTCTCACCAGCGTCTTCACACGCGCCGCTGCCTCGCTCCCGCCCGGTCCGCGGATTCCGGTCCCGGCCCTTCCGGGGGTACTCCGCAGGAGCCCCGCGCGGGCATCGGACAGGAGGCCGACGCGGCCGCTGCCGCCGGGGGAGTGCTGTTCACCCGGGGTTCGTGTCGGCGATGCCCCGGCGTGGCAGCCTCCCCCTGCCGGGCGGTCACCGCCGGACGGGTTCACCACCACAGGTTCGCGATGGGTTGAGGGGTACGACATGGAGAGCGTCTCAGCGGTCTTCGCCGGTGCGGCCTTCGCACTGTTCGGCACCGCCCTCCTGGTCTGGACAGGGGCGCGCGCCGTTCACCGCGCGCCGGTGGCGCACGGTGTGAGCCCCGTCGCTTCCACCGCCCTCGCCACACTCTTCGGCGTGGTTTTCCTCGGCCTCGGCCTGTGGTGTTTCACGCTCATCTGATCCTTGCTCCCAGCAGGGCCGGACACCCGGTGGGCCCGCCGCCCGCGGGCGGCCCGACGGCACCCGGAAATCCGCAGGCCGCAGGCCATGACGGCGCGGACCGGACGGTCCGGGCGGCAGGAATGGCGGAAGTCGGGTTACCGTTCGAGTGGCCGTTGCGGGCTTTTGCCGTTTGACACGGGGGCGGGTTGTACCGTCACACTCCGCAGCGACAGCACCGCGGGCAGCGTCACGGCGCTGCCCGGATGCCCACCGAGTGTCGACCGGAGAGAAGAGCGAAGTTGTCCCCGACCAGCGAGACCGCACAGGGCGGCCGCCGACTCGTCATCGTCGAGTCGCCTGCCAAGGCGAAGACGATCAAGGGCTATCTCGGCCCCGGATACGTCGTCGAGGCGAGCGTCGGGCACATTCGCGACCTGCCGAACGGCGCCGCCGAGGTGCCGGACGAGTACACCGGCGAGGTGCGTCGTCTCGGCGTGGATGTCGAGAACGACTTCCAGCCCATCTACGTCGTCAATGCCGACAAGAAGGCCCAGGTCAGGAAGCTGAAGCAGCTTCTGGCCGAGTCCGACGAACTCTTCCTCGCCACCGATGAGGACCGCGAGGGCGAAGCCATCGCGTGGCACCTCCAGGAAGTCCTGAAGCCCAAGGTCCCGGTCCACCGGATGGTCTTCCACGAGATCACCAAGGACGCGATCCGGGCCGCCGTCGCCAACCCGCGCGAGCTCAACCAGCGCATGGTCGACGCCCAGGAGACCCGCCGTATCCTCGACCGCCTCTACGGCTACGAGGTCTCGCCGGTCCTGTGGAAGAAGGTCATGCCGAAGCTCTCGGCGGGCCGTGTCCAGTCGGTCGCCACCCGCCTCGTCGTCGAGCGGGAGCGCGAGCGCATCGCCTTCCGCTCCGCCGAGTACTGGGACCTGACCGGCACCTTCTCCACCGGCCGAGCCGGTGACGCGTCCGACCCGTCGACCCTCACCGCCCGGCTCAGCGCGGTCGACGGCCGCCGGATCGCCCAGGGCCGCGACTTCGGTCCGGACGGGCAGCTCAAGTCCGCCTCCGGCCAGACGCTGCACCTGGACGAGACGAACGCCCGCGCCCTGGCCGCCGCGCTCGCCGACTCCACGTTCGCGGTCCGGTCCGTCGAGTCGAAGCCGTACCGCCGCTCCCCGTACGCACCGTTCCGTACGACGACCCTCCAGCAGGAGGCGAGCCGCAAGCTGGGCTTCGGGGCCAAGGCCACCATGCAGGTCGCGCAGAAGCTGTACGAGAACGGCTTCATCACCTACATGCGTACCGACTCCACGACGCTCTCGGGGACCGCGATCTCCGCGGCCCGCGCCCAGGTCACGCAGCTGTACGGGGCGAGCTACCTGCCCGACAAGCCGCGTACGTACGCCGGCAAGGTCAAGAACGCGCAGGAGGCGCACGAGGCGATCCGCCCCTCCGGCGACCGCTTCCGTACGCCCGCCGAGACCGGGCTCACCGGCGACCAGTTCCGGCTCTACGAGCTGATCTGGAAGCGGACCGTCGCCTCCCAGATGAAGGACGCGGTCGGCAACTCCGTCACCGTCAAGATCGGCGGCCGGGCGAGCGACGGCCGGGACGCCGAGTTCTCCGCGTCCGGCAAGACGATCACCTTCCACGGCTTCATGAAGGCGTACGTCGAAGGCGCCGACGACCCGAACGCCGAGCTCGACGACCGTGAGCGACGCCTGCCGCAGGTCGGCGAGGGCGACGCGCTGTCCGCCGAGGAGATCTCGGTCGACGGTCACGCCACGAAGCCCCCGGCCCGCTACACCGAGGCCTCGCTGGTCAAGGAGCTCGAAGAGCGGGAGATCGGCCGTCCGTCGACGTACGCCTCGATCATCGGGACGATCCTCGACCGCGGCTACGTCTTCAAGAAGGGCACGGCGCTCGTCCCGTCCTTCCTCTCCTTCGCCGTGGTCAACCTGCTGGAGAAGCACTTCGGCCGACTCGTCGACTACGACTTCACCGCCCGCATGGAGGACGACCTCGACCGCATCGCGCGGGGCGAGGCCCAGTCCGTGCCGTGGCTGAAGCGTTTCTACTTCGGCGCGGTCCCCGGTGACGACACGGCCGGTGCCGGTGCGGCGTCCGACGCGGGCAACGGCGACGGCGACCACCTCGGCGGCCTGAAGGAACTGGTCACCGACCTCGGCGCCATCGACGCCCGGGAGATCTCCTCGTTCCCGGTCGGCAACGACATCAAGCTCCGGGTCGGCCGCTACGGCCCGTACATCGAGCGCGGCGAGAAGGACTCCGAGGGCCACCAGCGCGCCGACGTGCCCGAGGACCTGGCACCCGACGAGCTGACCGTGGAGCTGGCGGAGGAGCTGCTGGCCAAGCCCAGCGGCGACTTCGAGCTCGGCGCGGACCCGGTGAGCGGGAACCAGATCATCGCCAAGGACGGGCGCTACGGCCCGTACGTCACCGAGGTACTGCCCGAGGGCACGCCGAAGACCGGGAAGAACGCGGTGAAGCCGCGGACCGCCTCGCTCTTCAAGTCCATGTCGCTGGACACGGTGACGCTGGCCGACGCGCTCAAGCTGATGTCGCTGCCGCGCGTCGTCGGCGAGGACGCCGAGGGCGTCGAGATCACCGCGCAGAACGGCCGCTACGGCCCGTATCTGAAGAAGGGCACGGACTCGCGTTCGCTGACCTCCGAGGACCAGCTGTTCGACATCACGCTCGACGAGGCCCTCG
Organism: Streptomyces sp. TSRI0281; assembly: GCF_001905125.1. Classification (GTDB taxonomy): domain Bacteria; phylum Actinomycetota; class Actinomycetes; order Streptomycetales; family Streptomycetaceae; genus Streptomyces. The sequence continues at coordinate 266,680 of NZ_LWLE01000003.1, forward strand.
CGATCTACGCCCAGCCCAAGCAGCGGGGCCGCGCCGCGGCCAAGCCGCCGCTGAAGGAACTGGGCACGGACCCGGTGAGCGGGGCTCCGGTGGTCGTGAAGGACGGCCGCTTCGGCGCGTACGTCACCGACGGCGAGACGAACGCGACGCTGCGGACCGACGACAGCGTCGAGGACATCACGCCGGAGCGCGGCTACGAGCTGCTCGCCGAGAAGCGCGCCAAGGGACCCGCCAAGAAGAAGACGGCGAAGAAGGCCCCTGCCAAGAAGGCGACAGCCAAGAAGACGGCCGCGAAGACCACGGCGACCAAGACCACGGCGACCAAGACCACGGCCGCCAAGAAGACCGCCGCGAAGAAGACGACGACGGCCAAGAAGGCCACGACCACGAAGACGGCGGCGAAGAAGACCGCCGCTTCCGGTTCGACCGTCAACGACTGACCCGTCGGGGGTCTGACCCGTCAGGGTTCGACCGGTTGGTTGAGGTTTGACCGGTTGAGGTTTGACCGGTCGGGGACTGACCGGTTGCGGACTGATACGCCGACGTTCGGCCCGTCGAGGTCGGATGCCTCGTGCGGGTGTCAGGACCGTCGGCTCACGCCCGGTGCCTCTCCAGGCACCGGGCGTGAGTCATGTCCCGGCTTGACCCGTCCTGTCCCGCTGCTCGGCAGTGGCTCGGCGGCGGCTCTTCGGTGGCCGTACGTCCGCCGCCGCGCGCTCGGCGGCCATATGTTCGGACGGGGCCGACGGCCACCGTGCCGCTGCCGATAGGCTGGGCGGATGACGCGAGCCGAGCAGCCAACGGTCGTGAGCCCCACCTCCGACACACTTGCCGCAGACTCACGCGAGCGCGCCGTACGAGCCCTGTTGCGTATTCCTCCGCTGAAGCGGTTGTGGAGCGCCCAGCTCGTCGGAAGTATCGGCGATGCACTCGCCCTTCTCGTGCTGGTGTTGTTGTCGCTGCAAGCGGCGGTCCTGGAGGGCTCATTCGGAGCCGGATACCGCGGGGCGGCCTTTGCCGTCGCCGCCGTGTTCGGCGCCCGGATTATTTCCACCCTGCTCTTCGGAGCCGTACTCCTGGGGCCGTTGACGTCGCTCACGGCGCCCGGCGGGCCGCTGGACCGGCGCTGGCTGATGATCGGGACGGACGGGCTGCGGCTCGCGCTGCTGGTCGTCGCCCCGCTGTGGATCGACTGGGCACCCGACGAGGCGCTCCTGATGATCCTGATCACCGTCTTCGTGACCGGTGTCGCCGAGCGACTGTGGACGGTGGCCAAGGAGAGCGCGGCCCCCGCGCTGCTGCCCGCCCCGCCGCTCGAAGGCGCGGCCGTGCGTCCGCTGCCCGACCGCCTCGACGCGCTGCGCCGGCTCTCCCTGCGGACGAACTTCCTGGCCGTACCCGCCGCCGCGGTGGTCCTGCTGGTCGCCACGCTGATCGGCAATCTGCTCGGCTCCGGCCTTGAGTGGTTCTCCTTCCACCAGGCGGCCCTCGGCTCGTACATCGCGGCCGGGCTCTTCTCCGCCTCGATCTCCACGCTGTACTTCCTCGAACTGCCCGCCACCCCGACGCCCCGCCCGCGCTCACCGCTGGAGGGTCTGCGCAGGCCGACCTATGGCGACGGCCCCGAGAAGGGCCGCACCGGATCCCTCCCGCTGGTCGTGGGCGCCTGCGCCGCCGTGGCCGGGGCGATCGCCGCGACCGCCGCCGTCTCCGTGCTGCACGCGGCCGACCTGGGCGGCGGACCCGCCACGTTCGCGCTGCTGATCCTCGCGCTGACCGGCGGCACCGCACTCGGTATCCGTACCGCGCAGAAGGTGCTGCCCACCCTGTCGCGGCGCCGGCTGCTGGCCCTCGCCACCGCCGTCACCGGCATCGCGCTCCTCGCGCTCGGACTGGTGCCCGACACCGCGACCGGGCTGATGATCGCGATGCTCGCCGGTTACACCGCCGGAGTCGCCGCGAACACCGGCCACGCACTGGTGGACCAGGAGACCGAGGAGCCCCGGCGCGCCAGGATCGGCGAGCACCTCCAGGCCGTCGTCCGGGTGCTCGTCGCCCTCGGCGCCGTCGGAGGACCGCTGCTCGCCGCCGCCATCGGCCGGCACCGCCTGGGATCCGGCGACTTCGTCTTCGCCCATGGCGGAGCGGCCTTCGTCCTGATGCTGTTCGGCGCGCTGCTGCTGCCCGTCGCCGCGATCCTCCTGGCCAGGACGGACGACCGGGCGGGCGTACCGCTCCGCCGTGACCTGCGGGAGGCGCTGCGCGGGGGCGACCCGGCGGTCGCGCCCGCGGCCACCGGCTTCTTCCTCGCGCTGGAGGGCGGCGACGGGGCCGGAAAGTCCACCCAGGTGGAGGCGCTCGCCGAGTGGATCCGGGCCAAGGGCCACGAGGTCGTCGTGACCCGTGAGCCGGGCGCCACCCCGGTCGGCAAGCGGCTGCGGTCGATCCTGCTCGACGTGTCCTCCGCCGGGCTCTCCAACCGGGCCGAGGCGCTGCTGTACGCCGCCGACCGCGCCGAGCACGTCGACTCCGTCGTCCGCCCGGCGCTGGAGCGGGGCGCGATCGTCCTCTCCGACCGCTACATCGACTCGTCCGTCGCCTACCAGGGTGCGGGCCGCGATCTGTCCCCGACCGAGATCGCCCGGATCTCCCGGTGGGCGACGAGCGGCCTCGTACCGCATCTGACCGTGCTGCTGGACGTCGACCCGGAGACCGCGCGGGAACGCTTCACCGAGGCTCCGGACCGGCTGGAGTCCGAGCCGCCGGAGTTCCACGCCCGGGTACGTTCCGGCTTCCTCACCCTCGCGGCGGCCGACCCGTCCCGCTATCTGGTGGTGGACGCCGGCCAGGAGCCGGAAGCGATCACCACGGTCGTACGCCACCGGCTCGACCAGCTCCTTCCGCTCTCCGAGGCCGAGATCGAGGCGCAGGCGAAGGCGCGCCGCGAGGCCGAGGAAGAGGCCCGGCGCAAGGCCGAGGAAGAGGCGGCCCGCAAGGCCGAGGAGGAGCGGCTGGAGCGTGAGCGCCAGGAGCAGCTCGCCAAGCTCCGTGCCGAGGAGGAGGAGCGCAAGCGCCGCGAGCTGGAGGAGGCCCGGCAGCGCGAGGCCGAACGCCAGGCCGAGGAGGCCCGGCAGCGCGCCGAGGAGGCCCGCCGCCGCGCCGAGGAGGACCGGCTGCGGCTCGAAGCCGAGGAGAAGGCGCGCGAGGCCGAGCAGGAACGCCTTCGCAGGCAGGCCGCGGAAGAGGCCCGGCTGCGCAAGGAGGCGGAGGAGCGGCGCCTGGAGAAGCAGCGCAAGGCGGAAGAGGCGCTGATGCGGGCCGAGGAGGCCCGGCGCCAGGCGGAGGCCGCCGCGGCGGTCCGTACGGAGGCGGCGCGCGCCGAGGCCGAACGCATCGAGGCGGCGCGTGCCGAAGCCGCACGTGCTGAGGCCGCGCGGGCCGCAGCGGTTTCGCGGGCCGAGGCGGCTTCGAGGGAACAGGAGGCTTCCCGCGCCGAGGCTGCTTCGCGTGCTGAGGCTGCTTCGCGTGCGGAGGCGCCCGGGAACTCGTCCGTTCCGGACAACGAGCTCACGGTGCCGACGCCGATCGTGAACCCGAACGAGGTGACGCAGCCGGTCCCGAAGGCGCAGACGACCGACCGCCCGGCTGACGGCGGTTCGTCGTCCGGCCGGGCCCGGTCCGACCGCCCGGCCTCGGACAACGAGGAGACGGCCATGCTGCCCAGGGTCACGGACCCGGCCGCAGGGCGTTCCGGCCACCGTCCGGTGCGGGACGCGGAGGAGACGGCCGTCCTTCCGCCCGTGCGCGGCGAGGAGCCCGCCGACCGGGTGCCGCCGGGCATCTTCCGGGACGAGCGTCCGGCCGCGGCGGAGAGCGAGAACGAACGCACCCGCGAACTGCCGCAGATCAGCGACGATCCGCAGGCCCCCCGGGCCGCCCACGACCAGCCGGAACAGGGCCGGCGTAACCGGCCCCGGCCGGACTGGGCGGAGGAGACCCCGCTGGACGATCTGCCCTCCCTCGCCGACGAACTGCTCGGCGAGCACGAAGAGGACCCGGGCACGTCGCGCCGGGGCCGTCGGCCGCGCGGCTGACGGGGCGGGCGGGACTGTCGGCCGACAAGCGGGCGGGACTGTCGGACCCTTCCCCCACAATGGGAAGGGACGGAACGCAGTCCCGCGGCGCCGCATGATGACGCCGCGGTCCCGCCACCCCGCGGACCCGCAGCCCCGCAGCCCCGCACGACGCCACCGCACGACACCACCGGAAGGGCGGTGACCCATGACCGTATGGGACGACCTGGTCGGACAGGACCGAGTGCAGGAACAGCTCGGTGCCGCCGCCAAGGACGCCGATGCGCTGGTCACCGCCCATTCCACGGGTCAGCCCGTGCCCTCGGGTTCGAGGATGACCCACGCCTGGCTGTTCACCGGACCGCCGGGCTCCGGGCGGTCCACCGCCGCCCGCGCCTTCGCCGCCGCGCTCCAGTGCACCAGCCCGGACCGGGCTATGGGCGGGGAGCCCGGCTGCGGTTTCTGCGACGGCTGCCACACCAGCCTGATCGGTACGCACGCCGACGTCGAAGTGATCCGTACGGACCTGCTCTCCATCGGAGTGAAGGACACCCGCGAGCTGGTCCGCCGGGCCCAGCTCTCCCCGGCCGTGGGCCGTTGGCAGGTCATCGTCATGGAGGATGCCGACCGTCTCACCGAGGGGGCGGGGAACGTGCTGCTGAAGGCGGTCGAGGAGCCCGCGCCCCGCACGGTCTGGATGCTGTGCGCGCCCTCCCTCGAAGACGTCCTGCCCACGATCCGGTCCCGCTGCCGCCACCTCACCCTGCGCACGCCGCCGGTCGAGGCCGTCGCCGACGTACTGATCCGGCGGGACGGCATCGACCCGGAGCGGGCCCATGCGGCGGCCCGCGCCACCCAGGGGCACATCGGCCGGGCGCGCCGCCTGGCCACGGACGAGCGGGCCCGCGCGCGGCGTGCCGCCGTGCTCAAGGTGCCGCTGCGGGTCGCCGACGTCGGCGGCTGCCTCAAGGCGGCCCAGGAGCTGATCGACACGGCCACCGACGATGCCAAGCAGATGGCGGAGGAGGTCGACGTCAAGGAGACCGAGGACATGAAGGCGGCGCTCGGCGCGGTCGCCGGGGGCCGGATGCCGCGCGGCACCGCGGGGGTGATGAAGGACCTGGAGGACAAGCAGAAGCGCCGCAAGACGCGTACGCAGCGCGACAGCCTCGATCTGGCACTCACCGAACTGACCGGGTTCTACCGCGATGTGCTGGCGCTCCAGCTCGGCTCGCAGATCGCCATCGCCAACGCCGATGTACGGGACAGCCTCGACCGGATCGCGGAGTCGTCGGCCCCGGCGCACACGCTGCGCAGGATCGAGGCGGTGATCGCCTGCCGCAGGGCGCTGGACCGCAATGTGGCGCCGCTGCTGGCGGTGGAGGCGATGACGATGTCGCTGCGGGCGGGCTGAGGCGTATTGCGGCTCAGGTCCGGGGCCTTCGCCACCGTTCACCCGATTGAGCAGGGAATCGGACGAGTCGTCACCCGGCGACTACGCTCCCAGGATGAACACCAGGCGCCTGCTCCGTACCCTCGCCACCGGCCTCGGCACTGCCGGCCTGCTCGTCTCAGGCTGTAGCAGCGGCAGTTCGACCTCCAGCGCTTCGGCCACCGGTACGGCCGCCCCCAAGGGCCTCACGTCGTACTACACGCAGAAGCTGAGCTGGCGCGACTGTGGTGTCGAGGGCTTCCAGTGCACCTCGATGAAGGCACCGCTGGACTACGGGAAGCCGGGCGACGGGGACATCAAGCTGGCGGTCTCCCGCAAGAAGTCCACCGGTCCGGGCAAGCGGATCGGCTCCCTCCTGGTGAATCCGGGCGGACCCGGCGGTTCGGCGGTCGGCTACCTCCAGGGGTACGCGGCGATCGGCTACCCCGCCCAGGTCCGCGCCCGGTACGACATGGTGGCCATCGACCCGCGCGGTGTGGCCCGGAGCGAGCCCGTCGAATGCCTCACCGGCAAGGAGATGGACGCCTTCACGCAGGTCGACCAGACGCCCGACGACGCCGGCGAGGCCACCAGGCTCAGCGGCGCCTTCGAGAAGTTCGCGGGCGGCTGCGAGAAGCGCTCGGGCACGATCCTTCCGCATGTTTCCACGGTGGAGACGGCCCGCGACATGGATGTCCTGCGCGCCCTGCTCGGCGACGAGAAGCTGCACTACGTCGGGGCCTCGTACGGCACCTTCCTGGGTGCGACGTACGCGGACCTGTTCCCCACCCGCGCGGGGCGCCTGGTCCTGGACGGTGCGATGGACCCGTCTCTTGAGGCCATCGATATGAACCGCGACCAGACGGCCGGGTTCGAGGGGGCGTTCCAGTCGTTCGCCGCCGACTGCGTGAAGAAGACGGACTGCCCGCTGGGCACCACGTCCACCGCGGACGCGGCCACCGCCCTCAAGAAGCTCTTCACGGACCTGGACGCCAAGCCGGTCCCGACGGGGGAGAGCCGTGACCTGGGCGAGTCCCTGGCCACCACCGGTGTGATCGCCGCCATGTACGACGAGACGGCCTGGCCGCAGCTCCGCGAGGCCCTCGCGGGCGCCCGGCGCGGCGACGGCGCCGGGCTCCTGGCCCTTGCCGACAGCTACTACGAGCGCGAGCCGAACGGTAAGTACGCCAACCTGATGTACGCCAACGCCGCCGTGAACTGCCTCGATCTGCCGCCCGCCTTCGACGGTCCGGACGCGGTGCGCAAGGCCGTCCCCGGCTTCGAGAAGGCGTCCCCGGTCTTCGGCCGCGGCTTCGCCTGGGCGTCCCTGAACTGCGCCTACTGGCCGACGAAGGCCGCGGGCTCCCCGCACCGCACCGAGGCGAAGGGCGCCGACCCGATCGTCGTGGTCGGCACCACCCGCGACCCGGCCACCCCCTACAAGTGGGCGCGGTCCCTCGCCGGCCAGCTCTCCTCCGGCACCCTCCTCACCTACGAGGGTGACGGCCACACGGCGTACGGCCGCGGCAGCGACTGCATCGACACGGCGATCAACACCTACCTCCTGGAGGGCACCCCGCCCACCGACGGCAAGAAGTGCACCTGACCCGCCCGATCCGTCTGACCTGCGCTGATGGCCCCGGAGGTGCCCGGTACGGAGCACCTGCCGAAACTGTGTAGACTTGGCGTCGCTGCTGATCGCACCATGGTGCGACAGGGCGCGCCGCCTTAGCTCAGTTGGCCAGAGCAACGCACTCGTAATGCGTAGGTCTCGGGTTCGAATCCCGAAGGCGGCTCAGAAGAACCCCAGGTCGGATAGTCCCTGACCTGGGGTTTTCTGGTGTCCGGGGTGCGGCGGGGGTGTGCCGTGTCACCGCTGGTCGCGGGCCTGCCTGAATCTGGCCAGGGCGTCGGGGAGTTCCACGAGGGGGGCCGGGTAGGCGTAGCGGGCTCGTTCCGGGGGTGGGAGTTTCCAGGGCTGGTGGATCGTGGCGCCCTCCAGGCCGGAGAGTTCGGGCACCCAGCGGCGTACGTAGTCGCCCTGTGGGTCGTGGCGTTTGGCCTGGGTGAGGGGGTTGAGGACCCGGTTGGGGCGGGTGTCGGTGCCGGTGCCCGCCATCCACTGCCAGTTGAGCTGGTTGTTGGCCACGTCCCCGTCGACCAGCAGGTCCAGGAAGTGCCGGGCGCCCAGGCGCCAGTCCAGGTAGAGCGTCTTGGTGAGGAAGCTCGCGGTCAGCATGCGTGCCCGGCCCGGCATCCAGCCCTCGTGCCTCAGCTGGCGCATCGCCGCGTCGATCACCGGATAGCCGGTCAGGCCGTCCCGCCAGGCCCGTGCCTCGGCCTCGGCGTGGCGCCAGTGGTCGTGCCGGGGGCGGTAGTCGGTGTGGGCCGCGTCCGGCCGGGCCGCGAGGACCTGGTGGTGGAAGTCGCGCCAGGCCAGCTGGCGTACGAAGGCGTCGGCGCCGGCGTTGGTGGGGTGGTCGGCCCGGTGCACCAGTTCGGTGGCGGACAGGGTGCCGAAGTGCAGGTGGGGGGAGAGCCGGGAGGTGGCGTCGGCCGCGAGGTCGGAGTTCCGGTCGGCGTAGGCGTCCAGGGAGCCGCGCAGCCAGGACGTGACGCGTTTGCGGGCCTCCCGCTCGCCGCCCGTCGCGAGACCCGGTGACACCCCGGTGACGGCCCGGCGTTCGGGCAGGTCCAGGGAGCCGATGTGCTCGGGGACCGGTACGGACCGCGGGGCGCCCAGGGGTTTTCGGACGGCCGTCTCCCGCCAGCGCCGGAGGTAGGGGGTGAACACGGCGAAGTGGTCCTTCTGCTGCGGGACGTGCGCCCCCGGGGGGACGACCGTGACCACCGCGTCGTGGACCCGGAGCGTGCGGCCCTGTCCGGCGAGGGCCGTGTGCAGCCGTTCCTCGCGCCGCCGCGCGTAGGCACTGGCGCCCCCGGCCACGTGCACCTCGTGGGCCCCGGACCGGGCGGCGACCGCGCAGACCTCCTCGACCACCCCGCCGGACCGCAGCACCAGCCGTCCGCCGCGTTCGCGCAGCCCGGCGTCCAGATCGGCCAGGCAGTCGGCGAGGAAGGCCAGCCGGTTGGGTGCGTCGAACCCGGCCGCGCGCACACCCTCGTCGAGGACGAACAGCGGCACCACCTGCTCGCTGTCCCGCAGCGCGGCGGTCAGGACCGGGTTGTCGCGCAGCCGCAGATCGGCGGTGAACAGACAGATGGACACGCTCACTTCGGCACGCCTCCCTGGCCGGGGAACGGAAAATCTCCGCCGGCCGTCCGGTACGACTCCCTGTCGGTCATATGACCGGCCCTTCTCGCTGGTGTCTCATCCACTGGTCCGGAGCGGGTCCGGCGGTGGATCGGTGCGCGAGGGGAACGTATCGGATGGTCGGCGGAGCCGGACCGGGACGTGCCGGTGGGTCAGGCGTTCGTGTCGGAGGGGTACGTGGCTTCGAACGCGGCCCGGAAGAGGGCGGTGACGTCCTGGCCGCTGAGCCCCTCGGCGTGTGCCTGCCGTATCCATTCGGACAGCGCGCTGTGCAGCGGGGAGTCGGGGCCCGTCAGGGGCTGCGCGAGGGAGCGGGTGATGAAGGTGCCCGCGCCCTGGCGGACCTCGGCGAGGCCCGCGCGCTCCAGCTCGCGGTACGCCTTGAGGGTGGTGTTCGGGTTGACCTTGGTGGTCGCCGCGACCTGTGCGGCCGTGGGCAGCCGGTCACCCTCTTCCAGGGCGCCCATCCGCAGGGCCTGTTCGACCTGGTGGACGATCTGGAGATACGTTGCGATTCCGCTGCGCCGGTCGATGCGGAATACGACCACGGACTTCACCTTCCGCTCGATGCCGACACTTTACGTAGAACGAGGGGGCGCGCGCCCTACAGGGGACGCCGGGAGACCCGCCACAGGGTGAACGCCGTCAGCAGTGCCGTTCCGGCGAGCAGAATGCCCGCGCCGGTCCACTGCATGGCCGCCATCTGGTCGTAGCCGAGGTACTCGATGACATTGTTGACGATGCCCTTTTCCTTGATGCACGCGTCCGTCGCCTTCTCGGTCGCCTCGGCGCAGGACCCCCAGCCGTAGAGGTGTCCGTCGGCGCTGCCGACCCATCGGTCCAGCTCATGTGACTCGGACAGCCGGGCCGGGAGCTCCTCGTTCAGGGGATAGGTGAACATGCGGGACGGAGCCAGGCTCGTCCGGAACTCGCCCCAGGCGACCTGGACGAAGGCGGCGAAGACGAAGGTCACCACCATGGAGGCCAGCAGACGGCGCAGCAGTACGCCGATGGTGATGCCCGCTGCCGTGAGGAAGAGACACAGGGCCGGGAGCATGGGGCCGGTGCTGTCGAAGATGGTGCCTTCCATCCAGGTGTACTGGAACACCGAGCGGTGGGGCTCCCACCACCAGGTGAAGCACACGGAGAGCACCGTCCCGGCCAGCAGGGCGATGCCGAGGCCCCAGGCGCACTTCGCGGCCAGCCAGCGCCGGCGTGTCACGGACTGGGTGGTGGCCAGCTGGGCGGTGCCGTTCTCCTGGTCGCCCGCGATCAGCGGGGCGCCGAGGAAGACGGCGAGAACGATCGGGATCGCGTTCAGCAGGGTGGAGAGATAGTCGTACTGCCGCCCCAGGGGCTGCTGCGGCGCCCCCTTCTCGGGCCAGCCCACCGCGTCGAGCGTCTGGATCAGGTCGGCGCGCTGGTACAGGATCCAGGCGGAACCGAGCAGTACCAGGGCGAGAAGCCCGGCCAGCGTGGCGCGGTGCTGGCGTACGAAGAGCCAGTTCAGGCCGCGCAGTATCCGGGGCCGGGAGGTCTTCCCGGTGCGGGGTTCGGTCAGGGTGGTGCTCATGCGGTCCTGGCCCCTTCGGCCTCGATACGGGCGCCGGGTGTGTACAGCGCGGGTGCGTCCGGCGAGCGGAGATGGGCGAGCAGCACTTCTTCGAGGCTGGGTTCGGTGATCTGCCAGGCACCGCCCAGCGGGCCCTGCGGCCGCACCATCGCGCGGAACTGGCGGCCCTGGATCCGGGCCTCGATCAGCGTGTGGGGGGCGAGTGCGGCGGGCAGCGCCCCGTCCTCGGTCACCCCGGTGACCAGGGTGTGCGCCGGGACCAGCGCGTCGGCGTCACCGGCCATCCTGATCCGGCCTCCGGCGACGACCAGCAGGTAGTCGCACATGTCCTCCAGCTCCGTCAGCATGTGTGAGGACATCACCACGGTGGTGCCGCGCTCGACGGCTTCCGCCATCAGCAGCGTGCTCATCTCGTCGCGGGCCAGCGGGTCGAGGTCCGACATCGGCTCGTCGAGCAGCAGCAGATCGGGCCGCTTGCCGAAGGCGAGCGCGAAGGCGACGCGGGTGCGCTGACCGCCGGAGAGCGTGCCGACCCGGGCGTGCATCGGTACCTGGCCCGAGCGGACGATGCGCTCGGCCGCCGCCATGTCCCAGCCGGGGTTGAGCTCGCTGCCCATGCGCAGCGTCTCGGCCACGGTGAACCGCTTGAACAGGGGCTTGTCCTGTCCGAGGAACGCGAATCTGGGCATCACCGCGGGGTCGTCCACCGGCACGCCGAAGACGCGCAGTTCGCCCTCGGTCGGTTCCACCTGCCGGGTGGCCAGTCCGAGCAGGGTGCTCTTGCCCGCGCCGTTGGGGCCGACGAGACCGCAGATTCGGCCGGCCGGAAGCCGGAAGGAGCAGTCGCGCAGGGCCCAGCCGCGCCGGTATCGCTTGCTCAGACCGCGGGCCTCCAGTGCCCACGTGCCCGAAGTCCCGTTCGGGGTGCTCGTGTCCGCCACGCGCCTCGCCTCGATTCCACTAGTCAACTAATGGAATCATTGTCTGCGGGGTGAGTGGGTGTCAAGACGGCTCGTGGTGGAGGGCTGTGCGGACAACGCGCGAGGCGCCGGCCGAGGTACCCCCCTGGGAACCTTCTCGGCCGACGCCTTGCGTGGTGGTTGCCCGGTTATCGGGTCCAGGGCAGGTCCGGGTCCGGCTCATCCGTGTCGGTGCCGGTGCCCGGGTCGGGGTCGCCGGACGTGGTGCCGACGGTGGCCGCGGCGAAAAGTGACGGCGGGGCCGGCGAGGGGGTGGGGCCGGTCCAGGGCAGATCGTCGTCCGTGCCGGCCGTCAGGGTGAGCGACGCGCCGGTCGTCGGGGCCGCCTTCGTCCAGGGCAGGTCCTCGTCCGTTCCGGCGTTCGCCGTACCGGCGAAGAGCAGGACGTTCAGGCAGGCCGCACCGATGACCGCCGCGAAGAAAGTTCTGTTCTCACGCATTCTTGAGATCCCCCTCGATTGCTGCTTCGTTCGTTCTGGTCAAACCGTACCCCACCCAATTTTTAACTACATTTTTCCGCGATTTCCTGCTGGGGAATCCACGCAAAAATGTGCCGAAACAGTGTGCGGCTAAGCTCCCCCCGAGAAGCCGGTGGGATGGGGTTGAATTCCCTCCGGTGCCGCCTGCTTCGGCAGTGACGTGGGCATCAGGGAAACGGTTCGTTCCTTGCGTGGTGTGGGGGAACGCCGTGGCACGGAGGGGGAGTGGCATGCTCAAGGAGATCGGGCTCGGCCAGGATGCGGAATACGCCTATCGCACCCTGTTGAAAGAACCGACAGCACAGGTGCAGGTGCTGGCGGAACAGTTCGGCTGGTCCGTCGACCGGGTTTCTTCCGCGCTCGCCGAGCTTTCCGATCTTTCGCTCGTGCGGCCGTCCTGGGAGAACCGCGGAAGTTCGCGGCTGGTGGATCCCGAACTCGGACTGAAAATGCTGATCCAGTCCCAGGAAATGGAACTGCTGAAACTCCAGCAGACGCTTTCGGAGAGCAAGCTCGCGGTGGCACGGCTCATCGCCGACTACCGGGACGAGGAGGACCGGCTCGCTCCGAGCACGGTGAAGCTGGCGAGCGGACCGGACGCGATCCAGTCCTGCATCGAGAAGGTCAGCCATGAATGCCGCGACGAGGTCGAGGTGTTCCTGCCGGGCGGCGCGCAGCCGGCGGTGAGCCTGAAGGAGTCCCGGCCGCTGGATCTCATGCTGCTGGAGCGTTCGGTGCGGGTCAGATGCGTCTACTTGGACAGCATCCGCAACGACCGGCCGACCAGCGAGTACGCCCAGTGGCTCGGCGAGCAGGGCGGGCAGGTGCGGACCGTTCCCCAGCTGCCGCTGCGGATGATCATCTGGGACCGGCGGGTGGCGCTCCTACCGGTGGATCCCCATGATCCGGACCGGGGCGCGTTCCTGCTGTCGAGCCCGGGGCCGGTCGCCGCCCTCCAGGCACTGTTCGAGCAGGTCTGGCAGATGGGCTCACGCTTCGGTGAGGAGCGCGACCGCGATCGCTGCCGCGATTCCGACGGTGCCCCGGCCGATCAGGAGGCCGCCGTGCTGGGGCTGCTCGCCGCCGGGCTCACCGACGAGGTCATCGCCCGCAAGCTCGGTGTCTCCGTACGCACCAGCCGCCGGATCACCGCCGAGCTGATGAGCCGGCTGGGAGCGCGCAGCCGGTTCCAGCTGGGCGCGCTGGCGGCGCAGCGCGGCTGGCTCGCGGGATGAGCGGAGCGACGCGGGTGGGGTGGGCGCGGCGGGCGGCGCGGGTGGGGTGGCGGGGCGGGGTGACCGGGTGACGTTCTGGTGGGTGTGGGCGGTCGGGGGGTGCCTGTGGGCGGTGTGGTCAGCCGCGCAGGTAGGCCAGTACGGCGAGGACCCGGCGGTTGGTGGAGTCGGACAGGTTGAGGTCGAGCTTGGTGAGGATCGAGCCGAAGTGCTTGCTGACCGTGCCTTCGCTGACGGTCAGGGCCGCGGCGATGGAGGCGTTGGACTTGCCCTCCGCCATCAGGGCCAGCACCTCCTGCTCACGGGCCGTCAGCCTCGACATGGGATCGCGGCGGTGCCGGATCAGCTGCCTGACGACTTCCGGGTCGACCACCGTGGCGCCCTCGGCCACCCGGTGCAGGGCGTCGATGAACTCCTCGACGTTGCCGATGCGTTCCTTGAGCAGATAGCCGACGCCGGTGCCGTCCGCTGAGTCCAGCAGATCCTCGGCGTAGGCGCGCTGGACGTACTGGCTGAGGACCAGGACGGGCAGGTCGGGCTGCTTCTTGCGCAGCTCGACCGCGGCCCGCAGACCCTCGTCGGAGAAGCCGGGCGGCATCCGTACATCGGTCACCACGATGTCCGGGCGGTGTTCGAGCACCGCCTCGGTCAGCTCCTCGGCCGTGCCCGCTCCGGCGACCACCTGATGGCCGAACCGCTCCAGGAGACCGACCAGGCCCTCCCGCAGGAGCACGCTGTCCTCGGCCAGTACGATGCGCAACATCAAGTCCTCGATCGGGCCGGTGAGCAGGGGACTTGAAGACGGAACACCGTGGGACCCCCGGGCGGACTGGACACTAGCAGGTGGCCGCCGAGCACCGAGATGCGATCGGCGACGCCCTGGAGACCCGTGCCGTCGACCGTGTCGGCGCCGCCGATCCCGTTGTCCTCGACCTCCACCGTCAGCCGGCCCTTCTCGGCCCGGCCGGTGACTTTCGCCCGGGTCGCGCGGCTGTGTTTGGCCACGTTCGCCAGGGCCTCGCAGATCGCGAAGTAGACGGCGGTCTCGATGGCTTCGAGCATCCGGCCGGGCAGGTCGAAGCTCACGTCCACCGGCACCGCGGAACGGTCGGCGATGTCCTCCACGGCGGCCTCCAGGCCCCGGTCGGTGAGGACTTGGGGGTGGATGCCCCGGATCAGTTCCCGGATCTCCACCAGGGCCACCCCCGCCTCCTCGTGCGCCTTGGTCAGCAGGCTGCCGAGCGGCTCGGCGGGGTTCTCCAGCCTGGCCAGGCCCAGTGTCATGGAGAGGGCGACGAGCCGCTGCTGCGCCCCGTCGTGCAGGTCGCGTTCGATACGGCGGCGTTCCGCCTCGAAGGCGTCCACCAGACGCATCCGGGAACGCCCCAGCTCCTGGATGCGGGAGTCGAGCCCGGACTCCGGGATGGAGAGCAACTGCCGGGTCAGTACGGCGCGTCCGGCGGCCAGCACGCCCAACGGATAGGCGAGCAGCGGGAGAAGAAGGACACCGGCGACCAGGGCGGCGAACGCCTCCGGGTAGGAGTCGGCGATCCAGAGCTTGAGTACGCGGGCCTCCTCGTCGCCGCCCGCGGCCATCATCGCGGGCGTGGCGATCAGGCCCCCGCACACGGTCAGGACGGTGCCGACGGCCAGCCCCTCAAGGGGCCACAGCAGGCAGGCGAACAGCAGTGCGTAGCCCAACTCCCGCCAGGTGGGCCGCTCCTGGAGCCGCGTACGCAGCCAGGAGTACAGCCCCGTGCTCCGCGGCTCGCGGTGCGGGCCGGGGATCGGGTCGCGGTCCAGGAGCCGGAGCCTGCGGCGTTCCAGGGCGGCCAGCGGGATGCCGGTGAGGACGAGGGTGAGGAGCAGGGGCACACCGATCAGGACCACGGTGAGCACGCTGCCCGCGAGGGCGAGCAGCAGCAGGGTGGCCAGCGTGGCGATACCGAGCGGCACGCTGGTCAGCAGATAGAGCGCCGAGCGCCACGGCCAACTGCTGAGGACATAGCGGCGCTGCTGGAGTGCCTGCCAGAGGCTGGGGGAGTGCATGAGGGCACGCTATGAGACGCCGTGCGGGCGGACCACCCAGCTAGCTCCACCCTTGGGGTGGGCACTGCCTCTCCCGGAAGAGTCCCCCCAGTTGCAATGTGCCCGACCCGCTCGCTCGGGTCTCCTTGAGGCAGTGGGCAGCCCACTGCTCCCGCCCCGCACTTCGGGGCCGTGCCACATCGAGGGGACTTCCATGGACTGGCTCCAGACCCAGTTGTCAGCCGTGCCTGTCTGGCTGACGCTGGTGATCGTGTTCCTGCTACCCACGATGGAACCGGTGCTTCCGGTGTTGGGCATGCTGCTTCCTTCCCAGACCGCTCTGGTGGTGAGCGGAGTGCTCGCCCACCACGGCACGCTTCCGCTGGCCGGTGCGCTCACCGTCGCGGTGCTCGGTGCGGTGGCGGGCAATGTGCTCGGTCATCTCGTCGGACGGATGTGGGGGGCAGGATCGCCGCCGGGCTGCCCGCCCGGGTCACGCAATCGCGCAAGTACCGGGCCGCGTTGAGCGCGGTCAGTACGTACAGCGGCCGGGCGGTGCTGCTCGGGCGGTTCAATGTGGCGCTGCGCACGATGGTTCCGGTCATGAGCGGTACCGTGCGGGTGCCCTGGGCGCGGTATCTGCTGTGGTCGGTCGTGGGCAGTCTGCTGTGGGCCCCGGCGTGTGTGGTGATGGGGCTCCTGGCGGGCAGTTCGTGGCAGCAGTGGGGCGGCTCCGGCGTACTGGCCGGCGCCTCGGTGCTGCTGCTCGTCACCACCTCGCTCCCGGCGCTCCTGTCGCTGCGGCGCGGCGGGACGGTTCAGAGGCGGTCGCCGATGAACGTCAGCAGTTCCGCCTCCTTCGGCACCAAGTAGAAGTGGTCGCCGGGAAAGACCCGGCTCTCGAATCCGGCCGTGGTGAGCGAGGACCAGGATTCCAGTTCCGCGACCTGGCAGCCCGGGTCGCGGTCCCCGCCCACCGCGGTGACCGGTGCCCCGAGCGGGGTGGTGTCGCGGGGCCGGTAGGACTCGATCAGCCGGAAGTCGCCCCGCAGGGACGGCAGCAGCAGCGGGCGCAGATCGGGGTCGTCGTACACGGACGAGGCCACGTCGCCCAGGCGCCGTGCCGAGGCGATGAGCCGCTCGTCGTCCAAGGTGTGCAGGGTGCCGCCGCGCTCGGTGTGGGGCGCGCCGCGTCCCGACACGATGACGCGGGCGGGGACGACGCCGTGCCGTGCGTCGAGGCGGCGCGCGACCTCGTAGGCGACCGCGGAGCCGAGGCTGTGGCCGAACAGGACGATCGGCAGCCGCCGCGCGCCGGTGACCACGGGTTCCAGCGCGTCGGTGATGCGGTCGGCCAGCTCGTCCATGGTCTCGACGCAGGGTTCGGCGAACCGCTCCTGCCTGCCCGGGTACTGGGTGGCGAGCAGTTCCACATCGGCGGGCAGACGTCCCGGCCAGCGGTGGAACAGGGTCGCCGTGCCGCCCGCGTGCGGGAAGCAGACCAGCCTGGCCCTGACCTTCCCGGCCCTCCGGTACGTCCGGAACCACTGGTTCCCATTTTCGGCGTCGATGACCGCCACGCGAATCCACCCCTTCGGGGCCTCGGCCGGCCCCACTCGTGCACGTCATGATCCGGCCTCGAAGTGGCCGACGGACGTCCTCGGGCGTGCAGGGTCCTGTCGGCGCAGCTTCCTGCCTTCCGGTTCGCTGCTTTTTCGGCACCGGTGCAGCCATCGTGCACAGAAAGGTGGAGCTATCTCCACCACCAAGATTCCGCTCCGCTCCGATGTGTCGGAAGCGCGGGCCCTATTGAGTGGACACCATGAATCAAGCAGCCGTCCGGCTCAGTTCGGTCACCCGGTCCTACGGCAAGGACGCCAGCGCGGTCACCGCGCTGGACCGGGTCAGCCTGGACATTCCCCAGGGCACCTTCACCGCCATCATGGGCCCGTCGGGCTCCGGCAAGTCGACCCTGCTCCAGTGCACCGCGGGACTGGACCGGCCCACCAGCGGCCAGGTGTTCCTGGGTGACACGGACCTGACCCGGCTCAGCGAGAAGAAGCTGACGCTGCTGCGCCGCAAGCGCATCGGGTTCGTCTTCCAGGCGTTCAACCTGCTGCCCTCGCTGACCGCCGAGCAGAACGTGGCGCTCCCGCTGCGACTGGCCGGGCGCCGTCCCAAGCGGGCCCAGGTGCTGGAGGTACTGGAACAGGTGGGGCTGCGCGAGCGGGCCGGGCACCGCCCCAGTGAGATGTCCGGCGGCCAGCAGCAGCGCGTGGCCCTGGCCCGCGCCCTGGTGACCCGCCCCGAGGTGCTCTTCGGGGACGAGCCGACCGGCGCCCTGGATTCCACCACCAGCCGGGAGGTGCTGTCCATGCTCCGCTCGATGGTGGACCGCGGCCAGACCGTGATCATGGTGACGCACGACCCGGTCGCCGCCTCCTACGCGGACCGGGTGCTGTTCCTCGCCGACGGCGTGGTGCAGGACGAGCTGTACTCGCCCTCCGCCGAGCAGGTCGCCGCGCGCATGACGAAGCTGGCGGCGGTCCCGTGCTGAGCCTCGCACTGCAGGGCATGAAGACCCGCTGGGTCACCTTCGTCGGCTCCTTCATCGCCCTGGCCCTGGGCGTCGGGCTCATCGCGACCACCGGGCTCGCGCTCGCGGCCACCTTCAGCGCCCCCGACCGGGGCCCCGAACGGTTCGCCCAGGCCCCCGTCGTCGTCCAGGCGTCCGACCGGCTCCGTGTGGACACTCCGATCGGCGTCCGTACCCAGCCGCTCGACAACCCGCGCCCGGTGCCCGCGAAGCTGGCCGCCGAACTGGCCGGACTCGGCCGCACGGTCCAGGACCGGACCTTCCCGGTCACCGTCGAGGACGCGAACCTGGACGGCGATGTCGAGGCGACGGTCGGCCACCCCTGGTCGGTCGCGGGCTCCACCCCGTACCGACTCTCCGGCGGACGCACCCCCTCGGCGCCCGGCGAGGTCGTCGTCACGGCCGGGCCCGGCGCCGATGTGCGGACCGGGGACCGGATCCGGGTCGCCACACCGGCCGGCACCGGCACCAGGACCGTGGTCGGCACCGTGGCGGCCGCGGGCTTCGAGACCGCTGTGTTCTTCACCGACGCCGAGGCCGCCAGGATCTCCCCGGCCATCGACGCCGTGGTGGTGCACGCCGCCGCCGGCAAGGTACGGGAGGTGGCCGGCGAGAAGACCGGCCTGACCGTCCTCACCGGCGACGACCGGCGCCGCGCCGACCCCGACCCGGACCGCGACGACGAGGCACTGGTCTCCGTCAACGCGCTGCTGGGCACCGCGGCGGCCATCACCGGCTTCGTCTCCGTCTTCGTCGTCGCCTCGACGTTCTCCTTCGCCGTGGCTCAGCGCAGGCGCGAGTTCGGCCTGCTGCGCACGGCGGGCGCCACCCCCAACCAGGTGCGCCGGATGGTGTACGCGGAAGCCGTCGTCATCGGCGTCCTGGCCTCGGCCGCGGGCTGCTGGCTGGGGGCCGCCGGAGCGCCGCGGCTGGCCTCCTGGATGGTCGATGTGAAGATCGCGCCGCACTGGTTCGCCATCGGTGACCAGACCTGGCCGCTGCACACCGCCTTCTGGACCGGACTGTTCGTGGCGATGGCCGGGGTACTGGTCTCCTCCTACCGGGCCGGGAAGGTCGGCCCCACCGAGGCGCTGCGCGAATCGGCCGTCGACAGCCGGGCGATGCCGGTGAGCCGCTGGCTGATGGCCACGCTCGTGCTGCTGACCGGACTGGGCCTGCTGGGCATGGCGCTGGTCTCCGACCCCGGGGACGTACTCAAGCGCAAGACCTACATCACCCAGCCGATGCTGCTGATCGTCGGGTTCGCCCTGTTCGCCCCGGTCCTGGTGCGGCCGCTGACCCGGCTGCTGACCTGGCTGCCCGCCCAACTGCCCGGCGCCACCGGCGTACTGGCCAGGGAGAACGCCGCCGCCGGAGTGCGCAGGACGGCGGCCGTGGCCGCCCCCGTCATCATCACCGTCGCCCTCGCCGCCTCGCTCATGGGGACGACGGCCACCATCAACGAGGCCAAGGCCACCGAGGCGCGCAACCACACCGTCGCCGACTTCGTCGTGGCCTCCGAGGGCGAAGGCCGGGCGATCTCACCGCAGTTCGTCCAGCGCACCCGGAACATCGAGGGCGCCACGGTCAGCGCGTCGCGCTCCACCGGGGTGACCGTGCTCGAAGAGGGCACGGCGCTCGTCAAGTCCGAGGCCAGGGCGGTCACTCCGGCCGGGCTGGCCGCCGTGTCCGACCTGCCCGTGGTGGCGGGCCGGCTCACCGACCTCGACGACCGCAGCATCGTCGTCAACGAGGAGTGGCTGACCACGACCGTGGGGCAGCGGGTCTCCGTCTGGCTGGGCGACGGCCGCAAGGTCTCGCTCAGGGTCGCCGCCGTCCTCGGCACGGGCACCGGAAGCAACGGGGTGTATCTGACCCCGCGCAACGCCGCGGGCGCGGGCATCGACCGGATCGACGTCAAGGTGAAGGACGGCGCCGACCGGGAGGCCGTCGCCGCGGCCCTGCGCGAGGCGGGCGCGGCCACCGGGACCGAGGTGCTCACGAAGAGCGCATGGGTGGACGAGCACTACCCGCGCTCCAGCGAGAACACCCGGCTCGGGCTGCTGATGATCCTGGGCATCGCCCTCGTCTACACGGGCATCGCCCTGGCCAACACCCTGGTGATGGCCACCTCCGACCGGGTCCGCGACCTCGCGGTGCTCCGCCTCTCCGGCGCCACCAAGGCCCAGGTCCTGCGCCTGGTCGCGGTGGAGGCGCTGGTGGTGGTCGCGGTGGGGGCCGTGATCGGCGGTGCCGTCGCCGGGCTCAATCTGCTCGGGGTGTGGGGCGCGCTGGGACTGCTGGACGTGTGGTCGGCGGTCGTCGTGCCCTGGGGGACCGTCGGCGCGGTCGTCGCGGCCAGCGCCGTACTGGCCACCGTGTCCGCCGTCCTGCCCGCCTCCTTCGCGCTGCGCGTCCGGCCGGTCGAACTGGCCGGGATGCGCGAGTAGTCCGGGCTCCGGCAGGGCCCGGAGCGGTCCGGGGCCGACGGCGGCCCCGGGCCGTCCGGGCCCGGGACAGCGAGCGGCCATCACCATACGAACCTGAGAGGCAGAGCACGTTGACGAGCGACACCGGGGTGATGCTCCATGAGTTTCTGCGGTCCCCCTTGCAGGTCGGCGCGGTGGCGCCGAGCTCGCGCAGGCTCGCTGCGGCGGTCACGGCACCCGTACCCGAGGCCGGTGACCCCGTGGTCGTCGAACTCGGCCCGGGAACCGGCGCGTTCACCGGAATGATCCAGGAGTTGCTGGGCGGACGCGGTCACCATGTGGCCGTGGAGATCAACCCCCGGCTGGCCGACTCCCTGCGCAGACGCTTCCCACGGGTCGAGGTGCTCACCGCCGACGCCTCCCGGCTGCCCCGGCTGCTGGCCGAGTGCGGCCACGGCACGGCGGACGTCGTCATCAGCGGTCTGCCCTGGGTGTCGCTGCCCGGACATGTGCAGCACGAGACGCTCTGCGCCGTCCGCGATGTGCTCCCGGTGGACGGGGCGTTCACGACCTTCGGATACGTCCACGCGATGCGGCTCGCGCCGGCCAGGCGGTTCCGCCGGATGCTCGGCGTGAACTTCGAGGAGGTGGTGGCGGGCCGCACCGTGTGGGGCAACCTGCCGCCCGCCTTCGTCTACCACAGCAGGCGTCCGCGCGACATCAAGCCGATCCGCCGGCTGTACGGGCCGGAGGGGCACGGCTGCACCTGCGTGGCCACGGGCGGCACGGGGCACTGCTGACCCCGTACCCGGCCCCGCCCCCCCGGGGCGCTGTCTGTGCGGGGGCGGGTGCGGGGGCCGGGGTGTGCGCGGGGGTGCGGGCCGGGGTGTGCGCGGGGGCGGCCGACATGCCCCGGTCCGCGTTCGTGTCCACGGTCGCGTCGGCGGGGGCGGGAGCGGGCGCGGGGGAGGCGGCGCGGAAAGGGGCGAGCGAGGGGAACAGGAGGGCGGCGGCGGGGGGTGCGGTGGCGGCGGGCCGCTCGCTGAACCCCTCCAGCTCGTTCGCGTCCTGAAGGATCTGCTGGTGCAGTTCCTGGAGCGCGGGTCCCGGTTCGATGCCCAGTTCGTCGACGAGGGCCCGGCGCCCCTCCCGGTACACCTGGAGAGCCTCGGCACGCCGTCCCGCCAGGTTGTGGGCGTGCATGAGGTGGGCCCTGGCCTGCTCGCGCAGGGGGTGCTCCTTGACCAGAGCGGTGAGCCGGGTGATGACCGAGTGGTGTCCGCCCAGGCGCAGTTGCAGTGCGGCGTATTCCTCGTTGATGTCCAGTCGAAATTCGGACAGTTGCGTGACCGTGTCGTCGATCCGGTCGCCCGCCAGTCCCTCCAGTACGGGCCCCCGCCACAGGGCCAGGGCGTGCTCGAAGAGAGCGGTGGCCTCGTCGAGGCGTTCGTCGTGCGCCGAGGTCAGACGGGCGCGGGCGACGGATTCGCTCAGATCCTGAAGATCGATATAGCAGTTCTTCGAATGGAGGATATAACCAGGATGCCGCGTCTCGATCAGATCTTCGACCGAAGCCTTTTCCCGGAAAAGCTTACGAAGCGTAGTAATGCAAATGGCGATTTGGTTACGTGCGGTGGTCGGCGGAGTCCCCTGCCACACGGCCTCCGTCAGGGCCGCCACCTATACGGTGCGGTCCGGGGAGAGCAACAGCGTTGCCAGTACGGCCCGTTGGCGCGCGCTGCTCACCCGGATCGTCTCGCCGTCCGCCGAAATCTCCAACGGCCCCAGCAGTTTGAAGGACAGCGTGCGGGTCACTGCATGTTCCCATCCCGGTCGTATGCCCCACGGCATTCGGGCGCCATGAACCGTTCCTGTACGAGGTGGCTGGAACGCGCACGCGGACGGTCGGGCTCCGGAATCGTGATGCACTGCTGCGTCCGGGAGCCGGTGCGACCACCGGGTATCGCCCCTGACACTCCGGTCCCCTGGCCGGTCGGCCCGTAACTCGCGGACGGCCGAGCGGCGTTGGTCGAAAGCGGGCAATGGGCAACAGGAAGCATGTTTCCAATGATCACTACATGCGGCACAAAGTCAATGCAGATTCCTCGCATCAATGCGTGTCGCGTTTCTCGGCATAATTTGAGCATAGTGGGCGTCGGGTGGGCGGGCCGGTCTCCGGGTGGCCTCTCCGGCCGCGGCCCGCCGCGAGCCGTCGGATGGGGCACGCGTACGCCCCTGAGCAGGTACGACGAGGTCGTCGTCGCTGTCCGGCGCGCGGCGGCAAGATCGTTACCGTACCTGCCCCGGGTGGATTTCGTGCGGTGGGGTCCAATCCGGCGGGGAATCCTGTGAACCGGTATTGCGGAAGCCGGTCACGCGGCGGAGACCTCGGGCGCGGTTACCCGGAATGCAATAGTCCGCAGCCTGTTTCGGTCGCTTTATCCGGTATCTTTCGATGAATCGATGCAGGGTGTTCGGCGGGCCGGATATCGGTGACGGATAGTGATCCCACGGGGTTCCGCGCAGGGTTCCCCGCCGGGCTCTCCCCGGAGCTGCTCACAGGTATTGTCGGCTCCCCAACGGCGCGGAATGAAAGGGCTGTTGGAGCGGATTCTCCGGACCCTTCGGCCGGTATAGCGCAATGGCCGGTGCCGTCGTTCCCCGGAGTCCGCACGCCCGCGCGGCGTGGTAATTGGCGGGCGGATATGGCGGGGCGAGCACCGCGCCGGAGAGCGCGGGGAGCACGCGCGGTATGTTCCTGGACCTGGACGATGTCCCCGGGCCCGGACGCCGGTCCTGCCCGGACGCCGGTCCTGCCCGGACCGGTACGCCTGGAGTGATCGTGGTCGAGGACGAATCGCCGTACGCCCGCCCGAACGGCGGCGCCGTGCCCCCGCTGCCCGGAGCCCTGCCCGGAGCCCTGCCCGGACCTCTGGTCGCTGTCGGCTGGCTCGCGCCGCGCCTGGGGACGCCGGGCCTGGTGGTGCTCGACGCGTCGGTGGGCGCCCACCGCGGGGCGGACCGGCGCATCCCGGGCGCGCGGACCTTCGACATCGACGGGGCGCTGTCCGACCCCTCCTCACCGGTGCCCCATACGATGCCCGGCGCCGACCGGTTCGTACGGGAGCTGCGCGCCCTCGGCGTAGGTGACACGGACACCGTCGTCGTCTACGACGCGGCGGGTGTCTACTCCAGCGCCCGCGCCTGGTGGATGCTCCGCGCGATGGGCTTCGACCGGGCCGCCGTGCTCGACGGCGGGCTGCCCGCCTGGGTGGGGGCCGGGCTGCCGGTGGAGGAGGGCGCCCCTGGCCCCGCACCGGCCCCGGGAGACTTCACGGCGCGACCGCGCGCGGGGCTGTTCGCCGACAGCGCGGACGTGGTGGCGGCCCTGGCCGAGCCGGGGACGGCGGTCCTGGACGCCCGCTCCCGGGAACGGTTCTCGGGCACCGCCCCCGAGCCCCGTGCCGGGCTGCGCGGGGGCCATATGCCGGGGGCGGTGAACCTGCCCTTCGGGGAGCTCCAGCACGAGGGCCGGATGCGCCCGGCGGCGGAACTGCGGGCCGTCTTCGGGGACCTGGTGGGGGAGCGGGAGCGGCTGGTCCTCAGCTGCGGGTCCGGGGTGACCGCCTGTGTGCTGGCGCTGGGGGCCGAGCTGGCGGGTTACCGCGGGACGGCCGTGTACGACGGATCGTGGAGCGAGTGGGGCCTGCCGTCCCCGCTCCCGGTCGTCCGGGAGCAGGGCGGGACGGAGGCCCCGCGCGGCATGTGAGGGCGCGAGGGCGTCCGGGGAAGGGGAGAGCGCCGGCCCGGCACGTGAGCGGTCGCGGACCGGCCCACCGGCGGCTGCAAGTCACCGCCCACCGCCCGCACGTCCACCCCGCCCCTCCCCCCCCGTATCCGGATCACGGCACATGGCTCCGTACGAGCGCCACCGCCTCGTCCAGCGCCCCTGCCTCGGGCTCCGTCAGCCGTGGGTCCGCCGCCCGGCGGGCCCGTGCGCGGGCCAGGTCGGCGACGGACACACCGCCGTCGGCGGCCAGTTCCGTCAGCAGCGCCGTGAGCAGTGACCGGACGCCCGTGGCCGCGGGCGCTGCCGGAGTCCGGGGCGCTCCCGTCGCCGTCCCCGCTGCCTCCGCCGGGTTCGCCGCCTCCTGTGCCGCCGGCCCCTTCCCCGCCACCAGGAACGCGGGGTCGAGGGCGACCTGGGCCAGGATCAGGGCCGACATGGCCCGGTCGAGCCCCGGCGGGCCCTCCACGGTGTTGCTCCAGTCGATGACCACCGGCCCCCGGTCCGTCAGCATCACGTTCTCCGGATGCAGGTCGAGGTGGAGGATGCGCTCCTCCGGGTCCGGGGAGAGGCGGGCCGGTATGGCGTGCAGTTCGCGCAGGAGCCCGGCGAGCAGCGCGCCGCCCTCCGCCGCCTCCAGCGCGCCCGTCAGCAGGGCCTCGGCCATCGTCGGACCGGTCAGCCGTTGCAGCACCAGATCGGTGGCGCGGGCCCCGTCGGCGCGCGGGCCGATGCGGGGGACCGGGAAACCGAAGGCGCAGAGATAGGACATCACGGCCAGTTCGGGGGTGGTGTCGGTGCTGTCGCGGTAGCGGCGAAGGACCCAGGAGCCGTCGAGTGCGTACACATCGGCGGTGCGTCCCGAGCCCAGAAGTTGGCCTGTGTGCATGGGGCCGAACCTACCCGTGCGTACTCGCGAAAGGGAGCCGCCGGAGGTCCCCGGTGCTGATCGGGCGCGTAATCGCCGGTCGGCCGGGGACTCCGGGGCCCGCCCCATAACGCGAAGTGAGGGGGTGAACGGGATCTCCTCGGCCCTCCGGTGCGCGACTACGGTTTCGGCAATTCCCGAGACCGGCTCACCCCGGGTTCCCCACCCGGGAGCCCGGCACTCCCCTTGGGCCGCCACCCCCCGAGCCCAAGTGCCCCGACACCGAGGAGAGTTACGTGGACAACGCCAAGCTCCGAAGACGCGCCCTCGCCGCCTGTACCGCCACCGTCGCGGTGGGCGCGCTCGGTCTCGCCGGTCTGACCGGTGTCGCGTCGGCCGACCCCACCGGCGCCGCGACCCCGGCCGCCGCGGCCGGCCTCTCGCCCGGTCTGCTCCGGGCCATGGAGCGCGACCTGGGCCTGGACGCCGACGAGGCGAAGAGCCGGATCGGCAACGAGTACCGGGCCGCGGCCGTCGCCGCGGGGCTGGAGAAGTCGCTCGGCGCCAGCTTCGCCGGAGCCAGGGTGAGCGGCGACCGGGCGACGCTCACCGTCGCCACCACCGACGCCTCCGAGACGGCGAGCATCACGAAGGCGGGAGCGCGGGCCGAGGTCGTCGGCCACAGCCTGGACCGCCTCGACGCGGCCAAGGCCGCGCTGGACACGGTCGCCCTGCGCAAGGCGCCCGCGGGCGTGCCCGTCTGGTACGTCGACGTACGCGCCAACCGGGTCGTCGTCAACGCCGCGAACCCCCGGGCCGCCGACACGTTCCTCATCGCGGCCGGGGTCCGCCGTGATCTGGTGACCGTCGCCGCGTCCACCGAGCAGCCCCGTACCTACGCGGATCTGCGCGGCGGCGACGCGTACTACATGAACGGCTCCGGCCGCTGCTCCATCGGCTTCCCCGTGAAGCGCGGCACCCAGAACGGCTTCGTGAGCGCCGGTCACTGCGGCACCCCGGGGGTGAGCACGAGCGGGTACAACCAGCAGGCGCAGGGTTCCTTCCAGGGCTCCACCTTCCCCGGCCGCGACTACTCCTGGGTCGCCACCAACGCCAACTGGACGCCGCGCGCCCTGGTGAACGGGTACGGCAACGGCGATGTGACCGTCACCGGCTCCACCCAGGCCGTCGTCGGCTCGTCCGTCTGCCGCTCCGGTTCCACGACGGGCTGGCACTGCGGCACGATCCAGCAGCTCAACACCAGCGTCACGTACCCCGAGGGCACCATCTCCGGGGTGACCCGCACCAATGTCTGCGCCGAACCCGGCGACTCCGGCGGCTCGTTCCTCACCGGCAGCCAGGCGCAGGGCGTGACCTCCGGCGGTTCCGGCAACTGCTCCCAGGGCGGTACGACGTACTTCCAGCCGGTCAACCCCGCGCTCCAGGCGTACGGGCTGACGCTGGTCACCAGCGGCACGCCGACCGACCCGCCCACCGACCCGACCGATCCGCCGACCGACCCGACCGATCCGCCGACCGACCCGACCGATCCGCCGACCGAGCCGGGCGGTACCTGGGCGGCCGGGACGACC
The DNA here is from genome assembly GCF_001905125.1 of Streptomyces sp. TSRI0281. GTDB lineage: Bacteria > Actinomycetota > Actinomycetes > Streptomycetales > Streptomycetaceae > Streptomyces. The sequence continues at coordinate 293,026 of NZ_LWLE01000003.1, forward strand.
TACGCCACCGGCGCCACGGTGACGTACGGCGGATCGACCTACCGCTGTCTCCAGGGCCACCAGGCGCAGCCGGGCTGGACCCCGCCGAACGTCCCCGCGCTCTGGCAGCAGGTCTGACCGACCCCGCGCCTCCCCGCGCACCGCACTCCTTTCCCCTCCGTCCCGCCTCTCCTCGCTCTGCCTCGCTCTGCCTCCCCGTACCTCCCCGCTCCGAGGAACCCCGAGGAATCCGACATGACTCCAGAAGCAAGCGACGACCTCCCCCACAACCGCCGGATCAGCCGTAAGAGCATCCTGAAAGCCGCGCTCGTCGCGAGTGCCGCTCCGCTGCTCGCCGGAGGGGGCGTCGCGCTCGCCCGTGACGCCGGCTCCGGCGGTGCCCCGCTGACGCCCACCCCGGCCTGCGACGACGGGGACGACCCGACGCCGCCGCAGATGGAGGGCCCGTACTTCAAGCCCAACTCCCCGCTGCGCACCAGCCTGGTGACACCGAGCACCCCGGGCATACCGCTCACCGTCAGCGGCTATGTGTTCGGCCGGGCCTGCAAGCCCATCGCGGGAGTCCTCCTGGACTTCTGGCAGGCCGACACCAACGGTGCGTACGACATGTCGGGATTCGCCTTCCGCGGCCACCAGTTCACCGACAAGGGCGGGGCGTTCAGCCTCACCACGATCGTGGCGGGCCTCTACCCCGGCCGCACCCGGCACATCCATGTGAAGGTCCAGGCCCCCGGCGGCCGGGTCCTGACCACGCAGCTGTACTTCCCCGACGAGCCGCGCAACAACACGGACGCGCTCTTCGATCCGGCGCTGCTGATGAACGTGCGCAGCGTCGGGAACGGGCGGCAGGGCACGTTCGACTTCGTCCTCGACATCGCCCAGACACCGGACCCGACCGATCCGCCCACCCAACCCCCGACCGACCCGCCCACGGGCGGAACGTGGTCGGCCGGGGCCTCCTACCGCGCGGGAGACCGCGTCACCCACGGCGGGGTCGCCTACCGCTGCCTGCAGGCCCATGTGGCCATGGCGGGTTGGGAACCGCCGAACGTCCCCGCGTTGTGGGAACGCGGGTAGACGCGCGGCAGCAGGTGCGCACCACCGCCCAAAGGGCCCCGTCCACGTGAACTTCCGCGTGGACGGGGCCCTTCCGCCGTTCGTCTGAAACATTTCCGGGGACCCGTCGCGTCGAAGGGGTGCGGAGGCGGCGAACCGCTCGCCGAGCTGAGCAAGGCCGAGGAGTGGCGCCGGCTGGCCCTGGAGCTGAAGCCGGACAGGACGGACAGCGACAAGAGCCCAGGGACCCCGCCCGCGGGCGCCCCTTCCCCGGAGCTCGACTACACGAAGCTCATGCCCACCTTCCGCAAGCTCCTGCCCAAGGGCCTCCCGATCGTGGAGAAGCGGCACGAGGGCGACGAGTACGCCTATGTCGTCGCCGACGACGGCAAGGGCAGGTCCCTGGTGCAGATCAATGTGCAGCGGGACATGCGGGACGCCGCCGACGAGCTGTATGCCGGTGCGAAGACGCTGCCCGACGGCACGAAGCTCAAGACGGCCAAGCAGCCGGGGGAGAAGGGCGGCGAGGGCGTCGTCTGGTGGACGGCCGACACGATGCGCACGGACGGCATGCGCGTCGTCGTCTCCGCGTTCAACTCCGGCGAGCAGTCGACGCCCGCCACCCGCGCCGAGCCCGCGCTGACCATGAAGCAGCTCATCTCGCTGGCGACCAGTACCCAGTGGCTGAAGCTCCAGCAGAAATAGCGCTCACTTGGCGTCGGAATACCGCTCCACGACCGCTGTGGTGAACGGGAACCGCACCGGTGTCGTCCCGAAGGCGGTCCGCCCGGCCAGCTCCCCGGCCGCGCGGATCGCCTCGACGACCGTGTCGGCCTCCTCGGCCGGACAGTGCACGATCACCTCGTCGTGCTGGAAGAACACCAGCTCGGCCCGGAGACCGGCCGTGGACAGCGTCCGCCGCAGGGCGGCCAGGAGCAGCAGGGCCCAGTCGGCGGCGCTGCCCTGCACCACGAAGTTACGGGTGAAGCGCCCGCGGGCACGGGAGTTGGACGAGGCGTACCCGGGGATGAACTCGCCGTCGCGTTCTCCCGCACGTCCTCCCTCGGCGCCTTCCCCTTCCCCCTCCTCCTGAGGAATCCCGGCCTCGCCGTCCGCGTCGTCGTCCGCCCCGACGGCGGGCGGGCTGGTGCGGCCGAGCCACGTCCGTACGAGACGCCCCTCCTCGCCGGCCTTCGCCGCGTCGTCGACATAGGCGACGGCGCGCGGGAAGCGCCGCCGCAGGGCCGCCAGATTCTTCAGGCCGTCACCGGACGTCTGGCCGTAGATCGCGCCGAGCAGGGCGAGCTTGGCGTGCTCCCGGTCGCCGTGGAACGCCCGGTCGGACAGCGCCTTGTAGAGATCGCCGTCATGACCGGCCACCTCCATCAGACCCGGATCGCGGGAGATCGCGGCCAGCACCCGCGGCTCCATCTGATCGGCGTCGGCGACGACGAGGCGCCACCCGTCGTCGGCGACGACGGCCTGCCGGATCACCTTGGGGATCTGCAGCGCTCCGCCGCCATTGGTCGTCCAGCGCCCGCTGACCGTGCCACCGGGCTGGTACTCCGGACGGAAACGTCCGTCGCGCACCCAGTCCTGGAGCCAGCTCCAGCCGTGCGCCGTCCAGATCCGGTACAGCTTCTTGTACGCGATGAGCGGCTCCACCGCCGGATGGTCCAGCTCCGCGAGCTCCCAGCGCCGGGTCGACTTCACCTTGATTCCGGCCTGCGCGAACGCCTTCACGACATCGGCGGGCAGATCGGGGCGCACCCTCCTGCCGAACGCCGCCGACACCTCGTCCACCAGCTCGGCCAGTCTGCGGGGCTCCCCGCCGCCCGCGTACCGCTCGCCCAGCAGGTCGTTCAGCACGTCCCGGTGCACATCGGCCCGCCAGGGGAGGCCCGCCCGGTGCATCTCGGCGGCCACGAGCATCCCGGCCGACTCGGAGGCGGTCAGCAGCCGCATCCGCTCCGGGTGGGCGCTCGCGTCATGACGCCGCACCTGATCGGCGTAGACCGCCAGGAGCCCTTCGAAGGGCACATCGGTCCCCGAGGGCGGCTCGAAGAGCGAGGACTGCGAGCCCGGTTCGGCGGAACGGGGCGGTGGGTCGGGAGGTACCGGAAGACGGCTCAGACGGGCCCAGGCGGCGGCCGCGGACCGGGGCTCGCCCAGCCGCCCCGCGTGCCCGAGCAGCAGCAGCTCGGCGCACTCGATGTCGTAACACCGCTCGACCCGCACCCCGGCGGCGAGCAGCCGGGGATAGATCTCGCCGGTCGACCGCCATACCCAGCGCGCCACATCGGGCCGCGACCGGACCGCCTCGACGAGGTCGGGCTCGGCGAGGACAGGACCGGCGGGCGTGCCGTCCCGCTCCAGCGGCACGAGAAGCGCACCGCCGCCCTCTGCCGTGGCCAGAGCCCACCGTTCGGTCATGGCTCCGAGTCTGGCAGCCGCCACTGACAGCGGCCCGGACCTCACCTCCGGGTCGCCGGACGGAGGACCGGCCGCGAGGATCGAGAAATGGAAGCGATCCTTTACGAAGAGTTCGGCGGCCCCGAGGTCCTGCACCTGGCGCAGGTGGACGAGGTGCGCCCCGGCCCCGGCCAGGTACGGGTCAGGGTCCGGGCGGCCGGGGTCAACCCGATCGACTACAAGATCCGGCACGGCTGGATGGAGCCGGTCTTCCCCACGCCGCTGCCCGCGACGCCGGGCAGCGAGTTCGCCGGGGTCGTCGAGGAGACCGGCGAGGGCGTCACCGCCTTCGCGCCCGGCGACGAGGTCCTCGGCTGGAGTGCCACCGGCGCCTACGCCACCCACGCCCTGGCGGACGTCGGCTCCCTCGCCCCCAAACCGGAGGGCCTGGCCTGGGAGGAGGCCGCCGCGCTGCCCATCGCGACCGAGACCGCGTCCCGCGTGCTGGACGAACTGGCGGTGGCCGAGGGCGACACCCTCCTGCTGCACGGCGCGGCCGGAGCGGTCGGCTCCGCCGCGGTCCAGCTGGCGACGGCCCGCGGCGCCACGGTCATCGGCACCGCGTCCCCGGCCAACCACGACTACCTGCGGGTCCTGGGCGCGGTCCCGGTGGCGTACGGGGACGGCCTGGTCGAACGGGTCCGCGAGCTGGCACCCCAGGGCGTGGACGCGGTGTTCGACGCCTCGGGCCGCGGCGCGCTGCCCGACTCCATCGAACTGCGCGGCGGCACGACGGACCGGATCGTCACCATCGCGGACGCCGACGCGCAGAAGCTGGGCATCACGTTCTCCGCAGGCGGCACCGGCCCCTCCCCGACCCGCCTGACCCGCAACGCCCGCCTCGCGGCCCTGGGCGAACTCCGCGTACCGGTGGCGCGGACCTTCCCCCTGGCCGACGCGAGAACAGCCCACGAACTGAGCGAAGCAGGCCACGTCCGAGGAAAACTGGTCCTCCTCCCCTGAAGCCCGCCCGGAGCCCCAGGGCCGGCAACGCCAGCCCCTCCGGCCAACCTCAGCCCGCCCGGCGCTTGAGGGCATCCTTTCCCGAGCCCCGGGGGCCGGCGTCCCCATCCCAGCTCCGCCGCCCACCCCCGCACCCCCCAACCCCACTCCCGCCGCCCCAATCCCAGCCCGTCCGGCGTTTGAGGACACCGAGCCCCGGGGCCGGCGACCTCACCCCCAGCCCGTCCGGCGTTTGAGGACAGCCCGACCCCCGGGGCCGGCGACCCCACTCCCAGCCCCTCCGGCGTTTGAGGAGCGGGGCCCGGGGCAGCGCCCCGGTTTCGGGAAGGGGCGGGTAGGGGACAGGCCCGCCGCAGGCGCCCCACCCGCACCACGGCCGCGCCGCCCTCCCCCGCCTACCCTGACCGCATGGACCCGGTGATCGACCACGCATTCGCGGCAGCCCTCTACTCCGACGGCGACCCCGCCCTCGACACCGGCGCCTCCCTCCTCGCCGCCGCCCCCACGGCCGACGACGCCCTGCACCACCGCGGCGAGGAGTTCGTCCGCCGCGCCTGGGACCGCGGCTGGCACCCCGCCGACCTCGTCCGCTTCGTCCGGCGCGAGCTCGACGAGAGCCGTGCCGCCCTCGCCGCCACCCTGATCACGGCCGAGACCGCCCGCTACGCCGCCCTCCCGCCCCGCTGGGGGGCCCAGCTCGCCGACCTCCCCGCCCCCGTACCGCGCAACCGCCCCGACCGGTTCTCGTACGCCGTCGGCCTGCTGGAGCTGTACCGCGTACTGCTGCGGCTGCCCTCGATCGAGCCCGTAGGACCGCCGCCCGGCACGGTCACCGACCACCTGCACCTGCCGCCCGCCCACGACGAGCCCCGCATGCTCACCCGTATCCGGGCCCTGCTGGCGAAGGCGGAGGCGACCGGTTTTCCGGAGGAGGCCGAGGCGCTGACCACCAAGGCGCAGGAGCTGATGGCCCGGCACAGCATCGACGAGGCGCTGCTCGCCGCCCGGAGCCACAGCACACAGGCGCCCGGGGCCTGCCGGATCGGGGTCGACGCCCCGTACGAGACGGCGAAGGCGATCCTGCTCGACGCCGTGGCCTCCGCGAACCGCTGCCGGGCCGTGTGGAACAGCGACCTCGGCTTCACCACGGTCGTCGGCTTCGAGCCCGACCTGGAGGCGGTGGAACTGCTCTTCACCTCGCTGCTGGTGCAGGGCACGGCCGCGATGACCGCGGCGGAGGCGGGTCAGCGCGCCGGCGGCCGTAAGCGGACCAAGACCTTCCGGCAGTCCTTCCTGATGGCGTACGCCCAGCGCCTCGGCAGCCGCCTCGCCGCCGACACCGAACGGGTCACCGCGGCGGCGGACGCCGGCACCGCGGACGGCGACGGCGGCGGCACCGCGACGGGCGCCCCCGGCGGCCTGCTCCCCGTCCTGGCCGCCCGGGACGTCGCGGTCACCGACACCGCGGAGCGGATGTTCCCGCGCACCACCACCACCCGGGTCCGGGGCGCCACGGACATGGCGGGATGGACCCATGGCACGGCCGCCGCCGACCGCGCCCGGATGGGCAGACGCGAAGGTGAAATCGCCCCATAAGGGGGGCTTGTCCAAGATCCCGGCTAGGCTCGGGCCATGAGCTGGCTCCGGGCGCTGAAGGAGACCGCCCGCGCGGGCCTGACGATCGAGCGGCGCAGGCTGGAACCCTTCATCGCCCTCCGCGGCGCGGCCGGTCTCGCCCTCGTCGTCGGAGTCAGCCTCTCGCTGTTCGGGCCGGCGATCGCCGCCAGCTCCGCGTTCGGCGCGTTCCAGGCGGCCATCGCCACCTTCCAGCGCAGCTGGCGCCCGCGCCCCGTGCTCGCCCTGGTGTCCGGCGCCAGCCTCGCCGTGTCGACGTTCCTGGGCTATCTCACCGGCTCCCACACCGTCGTGTTCATGTGTCTGCTCGCCGTCTGGACGTTCGTCGCCGGGATGGCCTGGGCCGCGGGCCCGACGGGCGGCATCATCGCCGCGTCCAACGTCGCGATCATGCTGGTGACGGTCACCCTGCCCACCTCGGTCGCGGACGCCGCCGCGCACGCCGGGATGATCGCGGTCGGCGGGGTGGTCCAGGCGGCGCTGATCGTGCTGTTCCCGGTACGCAGATGGGGCGCCCAGCGCGACGCGCTCGCCGACGCGCTGGCAGCCGAGGCCGACTACGCCCGCAGGCTGCGCGACGACCCGGTCGCACCGTTCGACCCACTGCCCCTGATGACCGCCCGCAGCGCCGCCGCCGTCACCCCCCGCGAGGCCCGCCGCCGACCCGCCGACCTGCACGGCGCCCGGGGCGTCGCCGAACGGCTGCGCCCGGTGCTGGCCTCACTGGCCGACCCCGCGTTGGGGGTGCCCGCGGAAGGGCTGGAACGGGTCTGGGTGCGTGAGCTGCTGGGCGCCGCCGGTTCCGTACTGGACGCCGCCGCCCGCGCGGTACGGAGCGGGGACCCCGTCCACCTCGCCCCGACCGACCTGGGAGTCCTGAGGACCCCCGACAACGAGGTGATCCTCGTCGGGCCGGCCCGACGCGCGGCCGACCGGCTCGACGCGCTGCTCGCCGATGTCATCGAGATCGCCGAGGGCACCGGAACCCGCGAACCGACGGACCGGTCCGATCACACCGGACGGTCCAGGCCGCCCGACCCGCGTCACCGGCCCGACCCGCGTCACCGGCCCGACCCGCGTCACCGGCCCGACCCGCGTCACCGGCCCGACCGCGCCCACGAGCCCGACCCGGATCACCCGACCGACCGCGCCCACGAGCCCGACTGCGCCCACCCGGCCGGCCCCGTCCACCCGGCCGACCTCGCCCCCTCGGCCACGGACGGCCGGCACCGTCCCACTCTCCTGCGGCTGATCCCGGTGATCCTCAAGGCGATGCGCCGGGAACTGCACCACGGCTCCCCGATCCTGCGGCACGCGATCCGGGTCTCCGTGGTGGCCGCCGCCGGATTCCTCCTCGGTACCGCGCTGCCGTTCGGCCACGGCTACTGGGCGCCGATGGCCGCCGTCATGGTGATGCGGCCGGAGTTCTCGCAGACGTACTCGCGCTCCGTGGCCCGCTTCGGGGGCACCCTGGTCGGTGTCGGGGTCGCCACCGGCATCGTGCAGGCCGCGCACCCGGACGCGACGCTCTCCGCGATCCTCGCGGTGTTCTGCGCCTGGCTGATGTACCTGCTGATGGGCACCGGCTACGCGGTCGGCCAGGTCTGTGTCTCCGCCTACGTCGTCTTCCTGCTCGGGATGGCGGGCGACGATCTGTCCCAGACCGTCACCGAACGCGTGGTGCTGACCCTCGTGGGCGGACTGCTCGCGATGATCTCGTACGCCCTCTACCCGGCCTGGGAGACCCCGCGGCTGCGCAACCGGCTCGCCGACTGGCTGATCTCGGACGGGCGGTACGCGGCCACGGTCATCGAGCAGTACGCCGATCCCACGGCCAGGAGCCACGAGGACGTGCGGGCCGCCCTGCTCGCCACCCGGGAGGCGCGGGTCGCCTGGCAGGAGGCGCTGGCGACCGCCCAGCACGAACCCGTACGCCACCGGGGCATCTCCCGGGCGGCCGCCGCCGACGCCCAGCACGCGCTCTCCCAGCTCGGCCGGTCCGCCATGCTGCTGGAGGCCCATCTCCCGGCGGCCTCGGCCGCTTCCGTGCCCGGCGCGGCCGAACTGGCCGACGCGCTGCGCCGGGCGACGGAGAAGGGCGCGAAGGCGGTACGGGAGAGACGGGTCCCGGACTGGCAGCCGGTCGCCGAGGAGGTGGCGCGCTGGGACGTACCGGCCACCGCGGCCGACCCCGCCCCCGACCCCGTCGTACGCAAGGGCGCGACACTGCTCCTCGAAGCGCTGGAGGAGTTCTCGCAGGCGTTGGACTACCGGGGCGGCAGCAGACGCGCGGACATCGCCCCGCGCGCCGACTGAGCCCGTCCGTCAGGGGGTGGGCATGCCCGGCAGCCCGGTCGGCAGCTTGCCCGGCTCGGTCTTGGCCAGGGTGTCCTTGGCCCCGCCCTCCCACGAGACGACGACGGTCTTGCCGTCGTTGGACTCGATGGATCCCATGGTGCGGTCCTTGGTGCCGTCGGTGCACTTCAGCGCGAGCATCACCTCGCCCATGTCCTTCACCTCGCCCTGGCAGACGGCCTGGTCGGCGACGAGCGCGACCTTGCCGGAGGCGATGGAGAGGGCGACGGCCTTGCCGTCGGTCAGTCCCGCCCAGGTGCCCTCCAGCGCGGCGGCGTCCGTGCCGCCGGAGCCGGTGCCCTCACTGCCGCCGCCGGGCTTCTCGCTCTGCGCGGCGCCCGAACCGGCCCCCTTGCCCGGGTCGCTGTCACCGCCGCTGTCACTGTCACCGCCGCAGCCGGTCAGTGCGATCGTGGCGAGAAGACCGGCGGCGACGACGGCGCCGGTGCGTACGAACCTGTCCACGTAAAGTTCCCCCTTGCTGATTCATGGTCGAAAGACCGCGCCAAGCTACCAGGGCCCGCACGATCAACTCCGTTAAGCGGGAGCGGAATAGGCGTGCCGTTCGTCTCTCTTCCAGGACGTGCGAAGGAGAAGAAAAGCTGTAATCAAAGGAACACCCCGCGTGCACGTGCATCTGCTCATGCATTGGCATATGAACACAGCTATGATCCGAGCTAGTTGACACTTGCACCTTGCAACTCGGGGAGCGTCCTGTGCACCACGTGTACAACGGCATGGCGGCCACAGAGCTTCGCGGAGTCGTCTGGCAGAAGAGCAGACACAGCAACTCCCAGGGGTCCTGTGTGGAGTTCGCGAAACTGCCCGGAGGGAATGTGGCGATGCGGAACTCGCGCCACCCCGACGGGCCCGCCCTGGTCTATACGCCGGCCGAGATAGAGGCGCTGCTGCTGGGCGTCAAGGACGGGGAGTTCGACCATCTGGCGTCCGGCGGCTGATACGTCCGCACGTCCGGGGCCGCCCGCGCGGACGGCGCGGCGGGCACGGCATCAGGACATGCCGCGCCGCTGACCGCTGCTCCAGGCCGCCTCTGTCCGCCCCTGTCCGCCCTATCGGTAACTGTGTGTTACTCCGCGTAACTGACCGCGGGTTCCTGCGGCTTCGCGTTGTCCGTCAGCTCGTTGTCCGCGAGCCGGAAGAGCGCCCAGACCACCTTGCCGTACAGCGCGCCGGACGGGCTCTCGCCCATCGGCGTGGGGGCGGGGTGCCAGCCCCAGCTGTCGCTGAAGGACTCCACCAGGAACAGGCCACGGCCCGACTCGGCGGAGTCCGCCGCCTCGCCCGCCACCGGGCTCGCCTGACTGGGGTCACGTACCGCGCACACCAGTCGCGAGGTCCAGCGCATCAAATGCAGCCGCACCGGCGGTTCCTGGGGGTCCCGGGGGGTGTCGGCGGGCAGCGCGTGGCGCAGCGCGTTGGTGACGAGTTCGGACACGACGAGTGCGACATCGTCGAAACGGTCGGTCAGTTCCCACTGGCTGAGCGTCGTTCTGGTGAACTTCCGTGCCCCGCTGACCGCTTCGTAGCAGGCGGGCAGCATGCAGGATGCCGATCCGGCGACCGCCGAGGGGTCGATGGGGGGAAGCCCCTGCCGTAACGGCTCGAGCATCGTCGATCCATTCGTCCCCATACGAGGCACTCCCGGGATTCGCGGCTGTAGCGGCACTGCCTGTAGCGGTACTGCGGGGGGTACAGCGGCACAACACGAGCACGCAGGTGCGTGAGGACCATGGTTCCGAATGCGCAGGGCAGATGCAAGGGCAGATGCACGTGCACGCGCCGGACCTGCCCGATAGCGTGCCGGTTCTGCCGTATTTCTTCCGTCAGGTAGTTTCGGAGCTTTCAGGACGGCTTCTCATTTCCGTAATCGAATGAGTACGGGCTGAAGCGTTTTGGTGGCAGAATCCGGCTCCGGGGTTCGGGGGGACCTCGGTGCCCGGTAAGCGATGGGGAGGGTCGGACCAGTGTCGGCAGGCGAGTCGAGTGGATCTGTGGTGCGGCGCATCCTGCTGGGCTCACAGCTCAGACGCCTGCGTGAGTCGCGCGGCATCACCCGTGAGGCGGCCGGCTACTCCATCCGGGCCTCCGAATCGAAGATCAGCCGCATGGAGTTGGGACGGGTGAGCTTCAAGGCCAGGGACGTCGAGGACCTGCTCACGCTCTACGGTGTCGCGGACGAGGCGGAGCGTGACTCCCTCCTCGGACTGGCCCGGGAGGCCAACGTGGCGGGGTGGTGGCACAGTTACGGAGATGTGCTGCCCGGCTGGTTCCAGACGTATGTCGGTCTGGAGGGGGCGGCCTCGCTCATCCGTATCTATGAAGTCCAGTTCGTCCACGGTCTGCTGCAGACCGAGGCCTATGCCCATGCGGTCGTCTCCCGGGGCATGCGCGGCGCCCCCGCCGCCGAGGTCGACCGGCGGGTCGCGCTGCGGCTGGAGCGCCAGAAAGCCCTCGTCTCCGAGCGCGCGCCGCGTTTCCACGCGGTGCTCGACGAGGCGGCGCTGCGCCGTCCGTACGGCGAACGCGAGGTGATGCGCGCACAATTGCGGCATCTGATCGAAATGTCGGAGCAGCCGAACATCACTCTCCAAGTGATGCCCTTCAGTTTTGGCGGGCATGCGGGCGAGAGCGGTTCCTTTACGATGCTGCGTTTTCCGGAATCCGATCTGTCGGACATTGTCTATTTGGAGCAGCTGACGAGCGCGCTCTATGTGGACAAGCCGGAGGAGGTCGCACAGTACGAAAAGGCCATGGTGCGGCTGCACGAGGACAGTCCGGGACCGGAAGAGAGCCGGGATCTCCTTCGTGGACTCCTCCAACTGACGTGATTTGTCAGTACGATGACGTCGCATCAGGAGTCTGCGAACGCCTGCAGTAAGGGATTGCATGTCCTACTTCCACGCCTTGGCCCACCAGTACATCGACGGCGAGTGGCTGACCGGAAGCGGCTCGTGGGACATCATCGATTTCAATCCCTACAACGGTGAGAAACTCGGTTCCATCACCGTCGCCACGGCGCTGGAGGTCGACCGGGCCTACCGCGCCGCCGAACGCGCCCAGCAGCAGTGGGCCGCCACCAATCCGTACGAGCGCCGAGCCGTCCTCGAACGAGCGCTGCGTATCACCGAGGAACGCACCGATGAAATCGTCGAGGCGATCATCGACGAACTCGGCGGCACCCGGATCAGGGCGGAGTACGAGGTCCGCAGCGGCAGGGAATTCCTGAGCGAGGCGATCCGGCAGGCACTGCGTCCCACCGGGCGGCTGCTGCCGTCGGTGACGGACGGCAAGGAGAACCGCCTCTACCGGCTGCCCATCGGCGTCATCGGTGTGATCAGCGCCTTCAACTTCCCTTTCCTGGTGACCATGAAGTCGGTCGCACCCGCGCTGGCACTCGGTAACGCGGTCGTCGTGAAACCCCATCAGAACGCCCCGATCGTCGGCGGAGCGCTGATCGCCCGCATCTTCGAGGACGCCGGACTGCCGGCCGGGCTGCTCAATGTCGTGGTCACCGACAGCGCCGAGATAGGCGACGCGTTCATCGCGCACCCCGTGCCCAAGGTGATCTCCTTCACCGGCTCCGACCGGACCGGCCGCCATGTGGCAGCCACCGCCGCCGGGCTCTTCAAGCGGACCATCCTGGAACTGAGCGGCAACAGCGCGCTGGTGGTGCTGGAGGACGCGGACGTGGAGTACGCCGTCCAGGCGGCCGTGTTCAGCCGCTTCCTGTACCAGGGGCAGGTCAGCATGGCCGCCAACCGCATCCTGGTGGACCGCCGGGTGGCAGCGGAGTTCACCGAGCGGTTCACCGCCGAGGTGGCGGCGCTCAAGGCCGGTGACCCGCGCGACCCGGAGACCCGGATCGGCCCGGTCATCAACACCTTCCAGGCCGACGCACTGGCCGCCCTGGTCGAGGAGGCGGTCGCGGACGGGGCGACCGCGCTCGTACGGGGCCGCATCCGGGGCAATGTCGTGGAGCCGACCGTGCTGACCGGCCTCGCGGACGACTCGCCGCTGCTGGCACAGGAGATCTTCGGCCCGGTGGCGCTGCTGATGACGTTCGACGGCGAGGAGGAGGCCGTACGGCTCGTCAACAGCAGCCCGTACGGACTGAGCGGCGCCGTGCACACCGCCGACGCCGAACGCGGGGTGCGGTTCGCGCAGCGCATCGTCAGCGGGATGTTCCACGTCAACGACTCCACCGTGCAGGACGACCCGCTGGTCGCCTTCGGCGGCGAGAAGATGTCCGGGACCGGGCGGCTGAACGGCGAGGCGGTGGTGGAGGCGTTCACCACGCAGAAGTGGATGTCGATCCAGCACGGCCGGACGGTCTTCCCGCTCTGACGCCGCCTCTTTTGGGGCCCCGGCTCTTCGCGCTGCCCTCTCTCTGCCGGCCTTGCCCGCCCCGACCTTGCCTGGCCCGGCTTTTTGTGCCCCGACGCGGGATACGCTGAGGGCTGTCCTGTAGTCAAAGTTGAGTACGAAGGAAGGGCGGGTGGGATGTCCGCGATCCGGCTGCTCGTCCTCGGCGCCGTACGGCAGCACGGCCGCGCGCACGGCTACCAGGTCCGCAACGACCTGGAGTACTGGGGCGCGCACGAGTGGTCCAACGCCAAGCCGGGGTCGATCTATCACGCCCTGAAGCAGATGGCGAAGCAAGGGCTGCTGCGCGCGCACGAGACCGCTCCGTCCACGGCGGGCGGCCCGCCCCGCACGGAGTACGAGATCACCGACGAGGGCGTCCGGGAGTACCGCTCCCTGCTGCGCGCGGCCATCACCTCGTACGACCAGAAGATGGACGTGCTCTCGGCGGCCGTCGGCTTCATCGTCGACCTGGAGCGGGACGAGGCGGTCGCGCTGCTCCAGGAGCGGATCGCGGCCATCGAGGCGTGGCGGGCCTCGGTCACGGAGTACTACACCCCTGCGGACGGCCCCGAGTCGCTCGGGCACATCGGCGAGATCATGAACCTGTGGGTGCACTCGGCGGACGCGGGTGCCGAGTGGACCCGGGGGCTGATCGAGCGGATCGAGGGCGGGGCGTACACCTTCTCGGGTGAGGGCGAACCGTTCGTCGGGGTCCTCGCGGAGGGCGAGGAGAACCCGTACGCGACAGGGGTCCCCGATCCGGGGGACGATCACTAATCAAGTTTGACGAATGACCCTCGGCCGGTTACCTTTGCCCATCTAGTCAAGTTTGACTACAAAGGGTGGAGGGATTTTGACCGACGCGATCGTCGTGGACGGCGTACGCAAGCGGTACGGGGACAAGCACGCCCTGGACGGCCTGGACCTCACGGTCGGCAGGGGCACCGTGCACGGGGTGCTCGGCCCCAACGGGGCGGGCAAGACCACCGCCGTACGCATCATGTCGACGCTCCTGCGGCACGACGAGGGCCGCGTGGAGGTGGCGGGCCTCGACGTCCGCGAACGGGCCGGGGAGGTGCGGCGCAGGATCGGTCTGCTCGGGCAGCACGCGGCGGTGGACGAGGAGCTGGGCGGCCGGCAGAACCTGGAGATGTTCGGCCGGCTGTACCACCTGGGCGCGCGCCGGGCGGGCGCGCGCGCCGACGAACTTCTGGAGCGCTTCGGGCTGGCGGACACCGGGCGCAAGGCCGTCAAGCAGTACAGCGGGGGCATGAGGCGACGGCTCGATCTGGCCGCCTCGCTGATCACCGACCCGGAGGTGCTGTTCCTGGACGAGCCGACGACGGGCCTCGACCCGCGCGGCCGGGCCGAGGTGTGGGAGGCGGTTCGTTCCCTGGTCGGCGGCGGCACCACGGTCCTGCTGACCACGCAGTATCTGGAGGAGGCGGACCAGCTGGCCGACCGGATCTCGGTGATCGACAACGGCCGGGTGGCGGCGGAGGGCACCGCCGACGAACTGAAGGCGCTGGTCGGCGGCGACCGGATCGACGTGACCCTGCGCGACGCGGCCCGGCTGGCGGAGGCGGCGGCGCTCCTCGGCGGCACGGACCTGCGCGTCGACGAGGACCGGCGGCTGCTCAACGCCCCGGCCCCGGACCGGATGGCGACGCTGACCCGGACCGTACGGGCACTGGAGGAGGCGGGCATCGAGGCGGAGGACATCGCGGTGCGCCGCCCGACCCTGGACGAGGTGTTCCTGTCCCTCACCGACAGGAGCGCGGACCGCACGGAGGTGGCGGCATGAGCGCGGCGGCGATCAGCACGACGGATTCGGTCGGCAAGGACTCCTCCGGCAAGGACTCCTCGGGTACGGACTCCTCGGGTACGGACCCGTCGGGTACGGGCTCGTCGGGTTTCGCCGGGCTCGGCTGGGCCCTGGCCGATTCATGGACGATGACCCGGCGCGAACTGGCGCACTGGGCGCGGCAGCCGGTCCAGGTCGTCGTGGGCCTGGTCTTCCCGGTGATGCTGCTCCTGATGTTCAACTACCTGGTCGGCGGCGGCCGGGGCGTCGAGGGCGACCACACCGAGTTCCTGGTGCCCGGCATGCTCGCGCTCACCATGGCCTTCGGGCTGGAGGCGACGATGCTCACGGTCACCCAGGACCTGGGCAAGGGGGTCATCGACCGATTCCGCTCGATGCCGATGGTCTCGGGTGCCGTGCTGGTCGGGCGGAGTGTCGCGGACATGCTCCAGTCGGTGGCGGCCCTGGCCGTGATGATCGGCGTCGGCTACGCGGTCGGCTGGCGCTGGCACAACGGACTCGGCGCGGCCCTGGGGGCGGTGGGGCTGCTGCTCCTGCTGAGGTTCGCGATGCTGTGGGTCGGCATCCAGCTGGCGATGGTGGCGGGCCGGCCGGAGATGGTGCAGGCGGTGCAGATCCTCGTCTGGCCGGTGGGCTTCCTCTCCAACGTCTTCGCGACGCCGGAGTCGATGCCGGGGTGGCTGGGCGCGGTGGTCGAGTGGAACCCCATGTCGGCGACGGCCACGGCGGTACGCGACCTGTTCGGCAATCCGGGCGGTGCGACCGGCTCCTGGGCGGCCGGCCACGCCGAACTCCTGGCGGTGCTCTGGCCGGTGGCAATGGTCGCGGTGTTCTTCCCGCTGGCGGTACGGAGGTTCACCCGGCTGAACCGCTGATCGCTGCCGCGTCCGGCGGCCGGGCACCGGGGCCCGGCCGCCGGACGCCGGACGGGTGCCGGCCCTCGGCCCGGTCGGGCCACCCGCGGCGCTCCTCAGTGATGGAACGACGTGGGCACCGGCCGGTCGTGACTCAACGGGTGCCGCTGGGCACGGAGTTCCGGCAGCAGCACCCGCAGATCCTCCACCAGCAGCTCCGCCAGATCCGCCGAGAACCCGTTGCGGCACACCACCCGCAGCACCGACAGATCCTGCCGGTTGGCGGGGAACGTGTACGCGGGCACCAGCCACCCGTGCTCCCGCAGCCGCCGCGACACGTCGAACACGTCGTACGCACCGACCTCCGGCGTCGTCGTGAAGGCGAACACCGGCAGCTCGTCCCCCCGGGTCAGGAGCCGGAAGTCCCCCAGGTCCTCGATCGCGCGGGCGAGGCCGCCCGCGACATCCCTCGACGCCTGCTGGACGGCCCGGTAACCCTCCCGGCCCAGCCGCAGGAACGTGTAGTACTGCGCCACCACCTGCGCCCCCGGCCGGGAGAAGTTCAGCGCGAAGGTCGGCATGTCGCCGCCCAGATAGTTGACCCGGAAGACCAGCTCCTCCGGCAGCTCGGCGGCCGAACGCCACAGCGCCCAGCCGACCCCGGGGTAGACGAGTCCGTACTTGTGCCCGGACGTGTTGATGGACGACACCCGGGGGAGCCGGAAGTCCCACACCACGTCCTCGTCCAGGAACGGCGCCACCATCGCCCCGGACGCCCCGTCCACATGGACCGGGATGTCGAGCCCCGTACGCTCCTGGAGATCGTCCAGCGCCGCGCACAGCTCCGCGATCGGCTCGTAGGAGCCGTCGAACGTGGAGCCGAGGATGCCGACGACCCCGATGGTGTTCTCGTCGCACAGCTCCGCCGCGGCCTGCGGGTCCAGATGGAAGCGGCCGCCCTCCATCGGTACCTGCCGCGCCTCGACCTCCCAGAACGTGCAGAACTTCTCCCAGCAGACCTGCACATTGATGCCCATCACCAGATTGGGCCGCGCGGTGGCCGGGTAGCGGTCGGCGTTCCGGTTCGCCCAGCGCCGTTTCAGCGCCAGCCCGGCCAGCATGCACGCCTCGCTGGACCCGGTGGTCGAACACCCCACGGTCGCCGCCGGATCGGGGGCGTTCCACAGATCGGCGAGCATCGCCACACAGCGTCGTTCCAGCTCGGCGGTGCGCGGGTACTCGTCCTTGTCGATCATGTTCTTGTCCCGGCACTCGCCCATCAGCACCCCGGCCTGGGGTTCCATCCAGGTGGTGACGAACGTGGCCAGGTTGAGGCGCGAGTTGCCGTCGAGCATCAGCTCGTCATGGACGAGCCGGTACGCCGTCGAGGGCGGCAGCGGCCCGTCCGGCAGCCGGTGCCGGGGCGGCGCGGACTCCATCCCCGCCGCCGGGTCGGCCTCGCCGAAGAACGGGTTGAGGGCGAGCCTGCGCCGCTCCTCGGTGGGTTCGTCCTGGTGCGGATGGGCACCTCGGTGGAGCGCCATGGTGTCGCACCCTTCTCAGTTCTCGGCGGCGGGGCCGGACGGGATGGCCCGGGCGGACCCGATGACGGCGGCGTGGACGGGCATGGGCATACGGAGACCTCCGTCGAACCGAGTCGGCGATGAAGCCGGGCGTAACGATACGAAGGCGACGATACGGACATCGCGCGCAACCGGCGCGCCGGACACCGGACCCCGTCCGTACCCGCGAAGGGCGCCGTCCTCGCGCGTGCGCCCCCTCATCGCAGCGGTGTGCCGTCCTCGTGCAGCTGCATCTGGGGCCGCCCGGTCACCAGCAGCCAGGCGGGCAGCGTGGCCACGCAGAGCAGGGGCAGTACGGCCATGTCGCTGACGAGCACCGCTGCCGTGAACAGGCTCAGCCAGCCCTGCCGGGTGATGGCGAGCAGGACACCCAGCACCGCACAGGACACCGCGAGGGCGGGCGGCACCGCGTCGACCAGCGCATGGGCGCAGAGTCCGAGCGCCACCCCCACGAAGACGGCCGGGAAGATCCGGCCGCCCCGGAAGCCGCAGGTCGCCGCGATCACCAGGGCGGCTGTCTTCACCACCGCCATCACCGCGAAACCCCCGGCCGACCACCCGTCCGGGTCCGCGGCGAGCTCCTTCACCTCTTCGAGCCCCTTGAAGAGGGTGAGGTGCCCGCCCAGCGCACCCAGCAGCCCCAGCACCAGCCCGCCCGCGGTCAGTGCGAGGACCGGATGCCTCAGGGCCCTGAACGCCCGGTGCGCCACGGGGAAGGCGTACACCGCCACCAGGCCGAGCAGCGCTCCCGCCGAGGCGATCACCAGGGAGGCGAGCAGGTCGCCCCACCCCGGATGCGCGAAGTCCGGCAGCGACAGGTCGAAGCTCGGGTGGTCGATCAGCGTCATGGTCAGCGCCCCGGCCGCACCCGCCGCGAGCGGGGCGAAGAGCTTGTCCCAGAGCGCCCCCGGGCCGGGGCGTGTGGCGAGGGTCTCGGAGAGGATCAGGGCCGCGGCGACCGGGGTGCCGAACAGGGCGCCGATGGTGCCCGCCGCGGCGAGCGAGACCCACAGCTCGGCCGGCGCTCCGGGCGCGGCGCGGCGGCCGAGCCAGAAGGCGAGCGCGATGTTGGCGGCGGTGATCGGGTTCTCCGGCCCCAGGCTCACCCCGCCCGCCAGGGCCAGCAAGGTCACCAGGAGCAGTCCGGGGACGACGCCGGGTGCCATGGGGGCGTCGACCAGCCCGGTGGTGGCCGGGTCGGGCCCGCCGCGGCCGTGCACGGTGTGCACGACCAGGCCGACCGCGAGGCCGGTCGCGGTGAGCATCACGATCATCCACAGCGAGGAGTACCGGCCGACGCCGAGCGCGTCGGGAAGGGTCTCCCAGAGCACGTCCTGGAGCCGCTCCGCGAGGAGGCTGACGCCGAGCAGGACGAGCGCGGAGACCACGCCCACGACCAGCGCGGGCAGAACGACCGGCAGCAGCCGCCGGGCGGGGGTGGGCGCGGGGAGCGCGGGGGCGGCGGAATCGGGGGTCATCGGGTCACCATAACGACGTATAAGCCGCATATCGCCGAAGCTGGCGCGTGTGCGGAAACGGGACGAACTCCCCGCGCCCGCCGCCCCCGAGCCGTAACCCGCCGTGCCCCGCCGCCCCCGGCCCGTCGCCCCCGACCGGCTAGGTCTTGCTGATCACCGCCGCCGTGCCGTACGCGCACACCTCCGTGCCCACGTCTGCCGCCT
This sequence comes from Streptomyces sp. TSRI0281, assembly GCF_001905125.1. Taxonomy (GTDB): domain Bacteria; phylum Actinomycetota; class Actinomycetes; order Streptomycetales; family Streptomycetaceae; genus Streptomyces. The sequence goes on from NZ_LWLE01000003.1 coordinate 311,837, forward strand.
CGGAGACGTCGAACCGCATCATCAGCACCGCGTTCGCGCCGCGTGCCTTCGCCTGCTCGACGAGCCGCTGCATCGCCTGGTTGCGGGTCTCGACCAGGGTCTTGGTCAGCCCCTTCAGCTCGCCGCCGATCATCGACTTCAGCCCGGCACCGATCTGGCTGCCGAGGTGGCGGGAGCGCACGGTCAGCCCGAACACCTCGCCGATCACCTGGGTGACCTGATGGCCGGGTACGTCATTCGTCGTGACGACCAGGACGTCGGCCTGGGCCGTCTGTCCGCCGCCGTAATCCTCAATGCCCATGGGTTGGCACCTCCTGAGGACAGCTTTGCCCCGGTTCGTACAGCGCGCATTTCCGCGGGGGCTACTGGAACCCGGAGCGGCGTCCGGGCGTTGATAGCTTGGGGCGGCCACGCAGCCGCCATCGAACGATCCTGGAGCCCGGACCCTTGAATACGCTTGCGCTCGGCCCGAGCTGGCTGGACCCGGACTATCTGCTCAACACCTTCGGACTTCCCGGCCTTCTTCTCATCGTCTTCGCCGAGTCCGGACTGCTGATCGGCTTCTTCCTGCCCGGCGACTCCCTGCTGTTCACCACGGGTCTGCTGGTGACCACGGGCGATCTGAAGTACCCGCTCTGGCTGGTCTGCACCCTGGTGGCGCTGGCGGCGATCATCGGCGACCAGGTCGGCTATCTCTTCGGCCGCAAGGTGGGCCCGTCCCTCTTCAGGCGCCCCGACTCCCGCCTCTTCAAGCAGGAGAACGTGGAGAAGGCCCACGACTTCTTCGAGAAGTACGGTCCGAAGTCGCTGGTCCTGGCGCGCTTCGTGCCCATCGTGCGGACCTTCACGCCGATCATCGCCGGTGTGAGCCGGATGAACTACCGCTCGTTCATCACGTACAACATCATCGGCGGCATCCTCTGGGGTGTCGGTGTCACGGTGCTCGGCGCCATGCTCGGCAAGATCGATTTCGTGCACGCGCACATCGAGCTGATCCTCATCCTGATCGTGCTGATCTCGGTGGTGCCGATCGTGATCGAGTTCCTGCGCGCCCGCAGCAAGTCGAAGAAGGCCGCCCGGGACCAGCAGGACGGCGACGGCGGTCCGTCGGCGGGCGGGAGCCCGTCCTCGGGCGGACGCGGCCGTCACGCCAAGCGCTGAGCCTCCCGCACGACGACACACGACGCGCGACCACCACGCACACGGCCCCACGCACACGGCACCACGCACATGGCCCCACGCACACGCATCCGTACGGCGCCCTCTCCGACACCGGAGGGGGCGCCGTACGCGTTTCGCAGCCACCCGTCACACGTATCAGAAGCCACGCGTCCGCTTGGCCGCACGGCGGTTCGCGCCCTCGACCGCGCCCGGCACCCGCATGAAGAGCCGGGAGATCTCGCTCCCCAGGTTCACGCCGATCGCGATGGCCAGCGCGGTCGCCACCGCCGTCGACAGCGAGGCCAGCCCGGTGTCCAACTCGCCCTGCGCCACACCCAGCAGCCCGAAGTACGTCGCCGAACCGGGCAGCAGCGGTCCGATCGCCGCCGTGATGAACGGCAGCGAGGACGTGTACCGGTAGCGCGAGAACAACTGCCCGAACAGGCCCACCAGACCGGCCGCCACCGCTGTGGCCGCCACCGCCGAGATGCCGCCGGTACGGGCCATCGCCCCGTAGATGATCCAGGCCACGCCCCCGTTGAGGGTCACCGCGAGCACGGTGGATCGTTCCTGCTGGAGCAGGACCGCGAACGCCAGGCTGAGGGCCATCGACGCCAGGATCTGCAGCACCGGCCGGTCGTTGGGCACGAACCGCGCTTCCGGGTTCAGCCCGACGCCCAGCTGGACCCCCAGATAGAGGATCAGCAGCACACCGGTGACGATGCCGATGAAGAAGTACATGACTTCGAGCAGCCGGGCCGCCGCGGTGATGTAGTAGCCGGTCAGGCCGTCCTGCACACCGGCGACCAGCGCCCGCCCCGGCAGCAGCGCGAACAGCCCACCGGTGATCACCGCGGACGGGCGGACATCCGTCGAATGGGTCAGGGTCAGCGCGACGCCCATCGCGGCGGGCGGCATGGCCGCGACCATGAACTGGTAGAACTCCGGCAGCCCGCGCCCGGCGCAGAGCCAGGCCAGCCGGTCCCCGAGCATCGCACCGGCCGCCGCCACGATGAAGACCAGCACACCACCGCCGACCAGCACCGATGCCGAACCGGCGAGCAGCCCGGCGGCGGCCGTCAGCACCCAGCCCGGGTACGGGTGCCGGTTGCGCCGGATCTCCGCGAGGCGCCGGTACGCCTCCTCCAGCGAGACGTCGATGTCCTCCGTGGCGATGTCGTCGATGAGCCGGAACACCGCGGCCAGCCGGGTGTAGTCGGTGCCCCGGCGGCGTACGGTGCGGCTCGCCGTCACCGGGTCCTCGACCAGCGACGGCTGGTGCGAGATGGACAGCAGGGTGAAGGTGACGGTCGGCTCGCACCGGTCGAGCCCGTACGAACGCGTCACCGCGAACATCGCCGCCTCGACGTCCTCGGCACCCTCACCGCCCGCCAGCAGCAGTTCCCCGATACGCAGCGTCAGGTCGAGCACCCGCGGCACGGCGGGGCCCGCGTCGTCGGTCCGCTGCACGCTCTCGGGGGCCGGGCGCTCGGTCACCGGCATCCGCAGCATCGTGCGCATCCGGTCCTGCCAGGGGGCTTCCTTGGTCAGCCGGATCATCGGGATGCCCTGCGCCGGGGTGAACGCGGGCGGCGAATGCTGGGCGCTGTAGGTCAGGGGCGGGGCGAAGGCCGAACTGAGCGTGTCGGAGTTCGAGCCGCTTCCCGGCCCGCCGCCCGAACCACCCCCGGAACCGGAACCGGAACCCGGCCCGGAGCCCCCCGGCGCGTCGGTCTGCAGACCGGGCGGCACGGCGAACTCCGACGTCGGCTGGTCGTCCTCGGACGGGGAGGTGGGCCGACCCGTACCGGCAGGCGGGACGAAGGCGCTGCGCGCCTCGTCGGACTGGGGCTTCTGGTCCTCAGGACCGCCCGATTCCGCCACCACTCGACCTCGTTCCTCGTCGCTGCACACCCTCGGCGGCTCGTGTGCCCAGTATGGCCGCGGACATGGGCGCGCACCCGGAACCAGCCCGCGCGCGAAACGGGCGCACCCAGCGGGCGGATGCGGCGGACACATGGAACGGGCGGCACACCCACGTGGGTGTGCCGCCCGTTCCCGTACGGCCGTCCGGCTCACAAACGGAACCGGAAGAGCTACGTCAGTGCGCGCCGCCCTGGGCCTCAAGACGCTTGTACGAAGCCTCGATCTCGGCCTCCGCCTCGGCGCGGCCGACCCAGTCGGCACCCTCGACGGACTTGCCGGGCTCCAGGTCCTTGTAGACCTCGAAGAAGTGCTGGATCTCCAGGCGGTCGAACTCCGACACGTGGTGGATGTCGCGCAGGTGCTCCACCCGGGGGTCGGACGCCGGGACACACAGCAGCTTGTCGTCGCCGCCGGCCTCGTCCGTCATACGGAACATGCCGATGGCGCGGCACTTGATGAGGCAGCCGGGGAAGGTCGGCTCGTCCAGGATGACCAGCGCGTCCAGCGGGTCGCCGTCCTCGCCCAGGGTGTTCTCGACGAATCCGTAGTCGGCGGGGTAGCTGGTCGAGGTGAAGAGTCGACGGTCCAGACGGATCCGACCGGTCTCGTGGTCCACCTCGTACTTGTTCCGCGAACCCTTCGGAATCTCGATGGTGACGTCGAACTCCACGGGTGGCTCCTCCATGATCAACACATACGACTGGTGATTAAGTGTCCCCCACGCAGAAGTGTGCTCGCGAAAGGGGCTGGTCAACGGTGGCCGAGCCGGTGGAAAGACCCTCGATCAAGCCGTTGAACAAATGGGGCAGGCTCAAAGACACGCTGAAGGACAAGCTGAAAGACCCGAAGAGAACACTCGGGTCGGACAACTGGCCGCTCGTCGCAGGCTCCGCCGTGCTCGGCCTGGTCGTCGCGGCCGGCGCCGTCATCGCCGCCGGTCCCTGGGACTCCGGTCAGCGTAAGGCCGAGCGGGACCGGGCCGCCGTCCGGGATCGTACAGGTGGCGCACATCACGGCCGGACCACGCCCGGCGGCGCGGATCCCGCCCCCAGCGCGCCCGCCGTACTCGGCGCGCTCGGCTCCACCGTCCCCCGTTCGGCCCCCGAGGGCGCGTCCGGTCTTCCGGACACCCTCGCCCCGCTGCTCGACTCACCCGCACTCGGCACCCGCAGCACGGCCGTCGTGATCGACACGGCCACCGGCAAGCAGCTGTACGGACACGGCGCCACCACCCCCATGACCCCGGCCTCCACCGTCAAGATCGCCACCGCGGCGGCCGCGCTCTCCGCCCTCGGCCCCGACCACCGCATCGCCACGACGGTCCGGGCGTCGCCCGACGGGCGCACCCTCACCCTCGTCGGCGGCGGCGACCCCACACTCGGCAAGGCCGCCCTGCGCGCGCTGGCCGCCGACACCGTGCGGGCCCTGCGCGCGAAGGGCGTCACCTCCGTCAAGCTGGCCTACGACACCTCCCGTTACTCCGGGCCCGCCCTGCACCCCATCGGCCCCAACGAGAACATCGCCCCCGTCAGCGCCCTGATGGTCGACGAGGGACGCCTCGACAGCACCGACCGCGGCCCGGCCCCGCGCACCACCGACCCGGCCGGGGACGCCGCCCGCGCCTTCGCCGGGTATCTCGACGACGACGGCGTCGCGACGAAGTCCGCCCCCCGTGCCGGACGCCCGGCCGCCGCGTCCGAGCCGGTGGCCACCCATCGCTCCGCCCCGCTGTCCTCCCTCGTCGAACGGGCCCTGACCAACAGCGACAACGACATCGCCGAGGCCCTCGCCCGGCAGACCGCCCTCGCTGCGGGCGAACCGGCCGACTTCAAGGGCTCCCGGCGCGCCGTCACCGCGCAGCTCAAGAAGCTGAAGCTGCCGGTGACCGGCGCCCGCCTCGCCGACGGCAGCGGCCTCGACCGCGAAGACCGGGTCACCGCGGGACTCCTCGCCGCCCTGCTGGCCCGCGCCGCCGACCCGGACCACCCCGAACTCCGCCCCGTCCTCACCGGCCTCCCGGTGGCGGGCTTCAGCGGCACACTCGGCAACCGCTACTCCGCGACCGACCGCGGCACCGGCGTGATCCGCGCCAAGACCGGCACCCTCACCGGCGTCAACGCCCTCGCCGGAACGGTCCTGGACCACCGGGGGCGGCTCCTCGCCTTCGCCTTCCTGGCGTCGGGCACCCCGTCCGCCGCCGAGGCCGAGCCGGCCCTCGACGCCCTGGCCACCGCGCTCACCGGGAAGACCCGATGAGCGGGGCAACACCCCGCCACCGGGCGCCCGCCTCACGTACGGTTGGCGCATGACGAGCATCGGTGGTGCCGAGATGGTCGACTGGAAACTCGCGACCGCGACCGCGACCCGACTTGTGCGGCCGGGCCCCGACATCAGCCGCGAGGAGGCCCGCGCCGTCGTCGCGGAGCTGCGCCGGCATGCCAAAGCCTCGGAGGAGCACGTACGCGGGTTCACCCGGATGATTCCGGAGGGGAGCAGGCCGGAGGACACCCCCGTCCTGGTCGTGGACCGCGCGGGCTGGATCAAGGCCAACGTCGCGGGCTTCCGCGAGCTGCTCCGCCCCCTCCTGGAGAAGATGCAGGACCGGCGCGGCGGTGGCCCCGGCGGCGCTGTCCTCGGTGCGGTCGGCGGCAAGGTGACCGGCGTCGAACTGGGCATGCTGCTGTCGTTCCTGGCCTCCCGCATCCTCGGCCAGTACGAGACGTTCGCCCCCGCCACCCGTGAACTGCCCGGCTCCGCCACCGGCGGCGGCCGACTGCTGCTGGTCGCCCCCAACATCGTCCACGTCGAGCGGGAACTGGACGTCGACCCGCACGACTTCAGGCTCTGGGTGGCCCTCCACGAGGAGACCCACCGCACCCAGTTCACCGGTGTGCCCTGGCTCCGCGACCATCTGCGGGGCGAGATCCAGTCGTTCCTCGACGAGACCGACATCGACCCGGTGACCGTCCTGGAGCGGCTGCGCGAGGCCGCCCAGACCCTGTCCGGCGGCAGCCGACCCGAGGGCGAGCAGGGCGAGGAGGGCGGACGCAGCCTCGTCGAGATCGTGCAGACGCCCGGTCAGCGCGAGACCCTCGGCCGCCTCACCGCCGTGATGTCGCTGCTCGAAGGCCACGCGGACTTCGTGATGGACGGCGTCGGCCCCGAGGTGGTCGGCTCCGTCGGCGAGATCCGCGAGAAGTTCCAGCAGCGCAGGGCGAACGGGGCGGGCCGCCTCGACCTGGCCCTGCGCAAGCTCCTGGGCCTCGACGCCAAGCTGCGGCAGTACCGCGACGGCGAGAAGTTCGTCCGGTCCGTGGTCGACGAGGTCGGTATGGACGGCTTCAACCGGATCTGGACCTCACCGAACACCCTGCCGACCAAGGCGGAGATCGCCAAGCCGGCGGACTGGGTCGCGCGGGTGCACCGTAAGGCAGAGTCGTGATCCCGCACCGCCCGACGACCGCGGAATGGCCCTCCAATCACCCATCCGAGGGACCATAGGGGCATGGGAAGGCGTGCAATGCTCGATGGACAGCTTGGCTCTGTCACCATCGACGCACTCTGAGTGACGGAACGCACCCGTTCCGGCGCTCGACGCACTTCCCAACTCCATGAAGGGCACCGGACATGGGTCCCCATCCTGCGGTCGCGGCGATACGCCTGGCGGTCCGCCGCGTACTCCACGACGTACTCACCGACTACCACCGGCACTCCGACCACGACCGGCACCCGGAACAGGCGCGGCGGTCCCCGCTCGCCGAACGCCCCCGGTTCGCCGAAGCCGGTGCGGGCAGCGGTCGCGCCGCACTCCCCGAACGGCCCGACACCCCCCTCGTGCTCGTCGCCTGCTCCGGCGGCGCCGACTCCATGGCGCTGGCCTCGGCCCTCGCCTTCGAGTCCCGCAAGCTCTCCGTCCGGGCCGGCGGGATCACCGTCGACCACAACCTGCAGGCAGGCTCCGACCTGCGTGCCGCCGAGGTCGTCGCCCGGCTCGCCGCCATGGACCTCGACCCGGTCGAGTCCGTCGCCGTGGACGTCGGCCGTGAGGGCGGCCCCGAGGCCGCCGCCCGCGACGCCCGCTACGCCGCCCTGGACGCCGCCGCCGAGCGCCACGGCGCTGCCGCCGTCCTCCTCGGCCACACCCGCGACGACCAGGCGGAGACGGTTCTGCTCGGCCTCGCCCGCGGCTCCGGGATCCGCTCGCTCTCCGGGATGGCCGCCGCGTCCGGGCCGGCCGGCCGCTACCGCCGCCCCTTCCTCCAGCTCGACCGGCAGACCGCCCGCAAGGCGTGCCTGGTCCAGTCCCTCCCCGTCTGGGACGACCCGCACAACATCGACCCCGCCTACACCCGCTCCCGGCTGCGCCACGAGGGCCTGCCCGCCCTGGAGAAGGCGCTCGGCAAGGGTGTCGTCGAAGCCCTCGCCCGTACGGCCCAGCTCTCCCGCGACGACGCCGACGCCCTCGACACCTGGGCCGCCGAGGCCGAGACCTCCGTACGCGACGACGACGGCCGGCTGGAGTGCGCCAAGCTCTACGTCCTGCCGCCCGCGGTACGCCGCCGGGTGCTGCGCCGGGCCGTGCTCGACGCCGGGGCGCCGGCCGGTTCGCTGTTCGCCCGGCACATCGAGGAAGTCGACCGCCTGATCACCGGCTGGCGCGGCCAGCGGGCCATCAACCTGCCCGGCCGCGTCGAAGCCCGGCGGCAGGGTGGCAGACTGGTGATTCGGCAGAGCTGAAGCACAAGCGGCTGAAGAGCAGGCGAAACAGCCGGGCCGGTCCGGGGTGCGCCCCGGGTCCGGCAGGCAAAGAAAGAGACGCGGGTGAACGAGAAGGACATGGGCACCGACCTTCAGTCGGTGCTCCTCACCAAGGAAGAGATCGACGCGAAGCTCGTCGAGCTGGCCGCGAAGATCGACGCGGAGTACGCGGGCAAGGACCTGCTCATCGTCGGCGTGCTCAAGGGCGCGGTGATGGTGATGGCGGACCTGGCGCGCGCGCTGTCCACCCCCGTCACGATGGACTGGATGGCCGTCTCCTCGTACGGCGCGGGCACCCAGTCCTCCGGCGTCGTCCGGATCCTCAAGGACCTGGACACCGACATCAAGGGCAAGCATGTCCTGATCGTCGAGGACATCATCGACTCCGGTCTGACGCTGTCCTGGCTGCTGTCCAACCTGGGCTCGCGGGAGCCGGCCACCCTTGAGGTCTGCACCCTGCTGCGCAAGCCGGATGCCGCGAAGGTCGCGATCGATGTGAAGTGGATCGGTTTCGACATCCCCAACGAGTTCGTCGTCGGCTACGGACTGGACTACGCGGAGAAGTACCGCAACCTTCCGTTCGTCGGCACGCTCGCCCCGCACGTCTACGGCGGCTGACAGCCCGCGAGGCCCCCACGGGCCCGAACCCGGCCGAACTCTGGGGAACCCTCACTGATTTCCCGCCGTTGAAGGCTTCGAAAGCGGGTTTGTCAGACGTCCCCGGCGGTCGCAGGTGACAATGCTGGGGTACCGTCCGAAGAACAGTCTTTATCTCACAGCAGCATTTACCTACGGGCAGGAGGGACGGGGCGTCTTCGCTCCGTATGGATGGACGTGAAGCGATACTTCCGTGGGCCGGTCATGTGGATCGTGCTGGCCGTCCTCGCCGTGGTCGTGTTGATGCAGGTCGTCGGCTCGTCTGGCGGCTATAAGACGGTGGACACCGGCAAGGTGATCCAGGCGATCAGCAAGGACCAGGTGGAGCAGGCCAAGCTGACCACCGGTGACGAACAGATTCTCAAGATTGAGCTGAAGGGCGGCCAGAAGCTCGACGGCGAGTCCGGCAGCAAGTTCCAGGCGAGCTACATCGGCAACCAGGGTGTCGAGCTTGCCGACACGCTGCAGAAGAAGTTCGAGAGCGGTGACATCGAGAAGGGTTACACCGTCTCGCCGTCGAAGCAGTCCCCGTTCGTCTCGATCCTCCTCTCGCTGCTGCCCTTCGTCCTGATCGTGGTCGTCTTCCTGTTTCTGATGAATCAGATGCAGGGCGGCGGATCCAAGGTCATGCAGTTCGGCAAGTCCAAGGCCAAGCTGATCACCAAGGACACCCCGAAGACGACGTTCGCCGATGTGGCGGGGTCCGACGAGGCTGTCGAGGAGCTCCACGAGATCAAGGAGTTCCTCCAGGAGCCGGCGAAGTTCCAGGCCGTCGGCGCCAAGATCCCCAAGGGTGTCCTGCTGTACGGGCCGCCCGGCACGGGCAAGACGCTGCTCGCTCGCGCCGTCGCGGGCGAGGCGGGTGTGCCGTTCTACTCGATCTCCGGTTCCGACTTCGTCGAGATGTTCGTCGGTGTCGGTGCCTCCCGAGTGCGTGACCTCTTCGAGCAGGCCAAGGCGAACGCCCCGGCGATCGTCTTCGTCGACGAGATCGACGCCGTCGGCCGGCACCGCGGTGCGGGCATGGGCGGCGGTCACGACGAGCGCGAGCAGACCCTCAACCAGCTGCTCGTCGAGATGGACGGCTTCGATGTGAAGGGCGGCGTCATTCTGATCGCCGCCACGAACCGGCCGGACATCCTCGACCCGGCGCTGCTGCGTCCAGGACGTTTCGACCGGCAGATCGCGGTCGACCGTCCGGACATGCTGGGCCGTCTCGAAATCCTCAAGGTGCACCAGAAGGGCAAGCCGGTAGCGAAGGACGTCGATCTCGGCGCCGTCGCCCGCCGTACGCCCGGCTTCACCGGTGCCGACCTGTCGAACGTGCTGAACGAGGCCGCGCTCCTCACGGCGCGCGGCAACAAGACGCTGATCGACAACAGCATGCTCGACGAGGCCATCGACCGCGTCGTGGCGGGCCCGCAGAAGCGGACCCGGATCATGTCCGAGCGGGAAAAGAAGATCACCGCGTACCACGAGGGCGGCCACGCCCTGGTCGCGGCGGCTTCTCCCCAGTCGGACCCGGTCCACAAGATCACGATCCTCTCCCGCGGCCGCGCCCTCGGTTACACGATGGTGCTCCCGGAGGAGGACAAGTACTCCACGACGCGCAACGAGATGCTCGACCAGCTCGCTTACATGCTGGGCGGGCGCGCGGCCGAGGAACTGGTCTTCCACGACCCGACCACCGGTGCCGCGAACGACATCGAGAAGGCCAGTGCCACGGCCCGCGCGATGGTCACGCAGTACGGCATGACGGAGCGGCTCGGCGCGATCAAGTTCGGCGGCGACAACACCGAGCCCTTCGTGGGCCGGGAGCTGGGTCACCAGCGCGACTACTCGGAAGAGGTCGCGGCGCTCGTCGACGAAGAGGTCAAGAAGCTCATCGAGACCGCGCACAACGACGCGTGGGAGATCCTCGTCGAGAATCGCGACATCCTCGACGCCCTCGTGCTCGAACTCCTTGAGAAGGAGACGCTCGGCAAGGAGCAGATCGCCGAGATCTTCGCCCCGATCGTGAAGCGCCCGGCCCGCCCGGCGTGGACCGGTTCCGTCCGGCGCACCCCGTCGACGCGTCCGCCGGTGCTCTCGCCGAAGGAGCTGGCCCTCACCAATGGCGCTTCCACCGCCAACGGTTCGGCCACTCCGGCGGAGATCGCCCCGACGGACCTGACGAAGGATGCCGCCCCGTCCACCGAGGCGACACCGGAAGAGCGTCCGGAGAGCTAGCCCCGTACCGACCTCGGTGTGGCCCCTGTCACGGGAGTCCCACCGGGCCCGGAATGGATGCCGCGCCCCCCAGGTTTTAGCCTGTGGGGGCGCGGCTTTTCCGTATGCCTGCGAGTTCTGCGCGCAGCCCGCGCTTGTGACAGCACAGAGGAACGAGGCACAGATGACCGACCCGGTGACGTTGGACGGCGAGGGTCCGATCGGCGAGTTCGACGAGAAGCGGGCCGAGGCGGCGGTACGCGAACTTCTCCTCGCGGTCGGCGAGAACCCGGACCGCGAGGGCCTGCGGGAGACGCCGGGGCGCGTGGCACGGGCGTACAAGGAGATATTCGCCGGCCTGTACCAGGAGCCCGAGGACGTCCTGACGACCACGTTCGACCTGGGTCACGACGAGATGGTGCTCGTCAAGGACATCGAGGTGTTCAGTACCTGTGAGCACCACCTGGTGCCGTTCCGGGGCGTCGCGCACGTCGGCTACATCCCCGCGGCCACCGGAAAGATCACCGGTCTGTCGAAGCTGGCCCGGCTGGTCGACGTCTATGCCCGCCGCCCCCAGGTCCAGGAGCGGCTCACCACACAGGTCGCCGACTCGCTGATGCAGATACTGGAGCCGCGCGGCGTCATCGTCGTCATCGAGTGCGAGCACATGTGCATGTCGATGCGGGGCATCCGCAAGCCCGGTGCGAAGACGATCACCTCGGCGGTACGCGGCCAGCTCCGCGCCCCCGCGACGCGCGCGGAGGCGATGAGCCTCATCATGGCGCGCTGACGCCGGGGCGGACGCGGATACGGCGCCGGGGACGGATGCTCACGGCGCCGGGGAGCTACGGAGGAGCGCGGCGGACCGCTTACGCGGCTGCCGCGCTCTTGTCGTCGTCGTGGTCCTCCGGGAGCTTGCAGACGCGCTCCAGGAACAGGGCGGACGCGATGACCGCGATCCCGGCCACGACCGAGAGGCCCGCGTAGATGGCCTGGTCGCGGCGGGGCGGGATGTCGAGGAAGCCGAGCAGGAAGACGCCCGTGCCGCCGTACATCCCGGCGACCAGGGCGGCCACGAGAGCGCTCGCCTGACCGAAGACGACCGAGCGGGCCGCCATCAGCGGCTCGACGCCCTTCGCCCCCGGACGGCGCTCCCGCTGGGCGCGCAGCCGGGCACGGATGGAGAGCGCCGTGGCGAGCAGGACGACCGCGATCACCGCGAGCACGATGGGGGCGGCCAGCGGGACGCTCGGCAGGCTGTCCAGGGAGTCCCAGAGCCTGGCCGCGCCCCAGGAGAGCACTCCGGCGGCGGCGAAGAAGCCCGCCAGTACCCCGAGCCGTAGTTCCTTCACCGTGTGAGCCGCCCTTCTCCGTCCTGATGACCGGGCCGCCCGTGCCGGCCCGGTGTCCTTCGAGCCTAACGACTACTCGGGCAGCCGGAGTTCCAGATCGGCCCGGGGCAGTACGCCGTCGCGTCCGACACCGGCCAGCAGGTCGGCGACCGCACCGGCGCCCGGCAGCTGGGCCTCGGGGTCCACGTCGTGCCACGGTGCGAGCACGAAGGCCCGCTCGTGGGCGCGGGGGTGGGGGAGGGTGAGCAGCGGGTCGTCGGAGACCACATCGGCGTACGCCACGATGTCGACGTCGATCGTGCGCGGGGCCCAGCGCTCGTCGCGGACCCGGTCGAACGCCTCCTCGATGGCCTGACCGCGCTCCAGCAGGGAGGACGGGGGCAGGGTCGTCTTCACGACGATCACCGCGTTGAAGTACGAGGGCTGGGAGCCGGCCTCGACGCCCCAGGGCTCCGTCTCGTAGACCGGGGAGACCGCTTTGACCCGCAGGCCGGGGGTGTCCTCCAGCGCGTCGATGGCGCCCTGGAGGGTCTCCAGGCGGTTGCCCAGGTTCGAGCCGAGCGAGATCACGGCGCGCTTGGGGTTGGAGAGGGTGATGTCCGCGGCGTCCACCTGCTCGACCACGGCGGCGGGCACCGGCTGTACGGTCGGGTCGCTCTGCCCCCCGGTGGAAAATGCGGTCATGCTCGGCTCCGGGTGATGGTGATGGTCACGTCGTCGAAGGGGACGGTGATCGGGGCGTCCGGCTTGTGCACGACCACCTCGACCTCCTGGACGCCTTCGTGCTTGAGGCACTGCTGGGCGATGCGCTCGGCCAGTGTCTCGATCAGATCGACCGGTTCGCCCGTGACGACGTCGACGACCTCCTCCGCGACCACGCCGTAGTGCACGGTGCGCGCCAGGTCGTCGGTGGCCGCCGCGGGGCGGGTGTCGAGGCCGAGCACCAGATCCACGATGAAGGTCTGGCCCTCTTCCCGTTCCCGGGGGAAGACGCCATGGTGCCCACGGGCCTTGAGGCCGCGCAGCGCGACACGATCCACGCGAATCACTCCTGCTGTCGTTGGTCGGCAAGGCACCCTGCCGCGTGCGGGCGGCGGGACGACTTGCTTCGAATCTACCTGCGAGCACCGACAGTGCTCGCCCGTGGGGGCTATGGACGGGACCTCACGGGGCTGGTAGCCGCCCCTACCCCGTGGTTCCGGAGCCCAACCCCTCCTGGGCGGGTACCCGCTCAGGAGGGTGTTTCCTCGTCCTCTTCCTCATCGGTTTCGGTGAGCACGGGGGAGCCGTGGTGCGACCAGAGCTTCCAGCCGTCGGGGGTACGCCGGAACACGTTGGTGGCGACGACGAGCTGGCCCACGAGCGGGCCCAGGGCGTTGCCGTCCTCGGCCGGGCCGCCGCTGAGGATGTTCTCCGTACAGGTGACCAGCGCGGTGTCACCGGTCATGGCGACCGAGACATCGGTCAGGAAGAACTGGATGTACTCGGTGTTCGCCATGATCAGCGCGTAGCTGCGCAGCACCTCGCCGCGGCCGGTGAGGACCGGCCAGCCCGGGTGCACGCAGGAGACGGTGAGGTCCTCGCCCGGCAGCCAGAGGCCGGAGAGCTCCTCGAAGTCGCCGCGTTCCATCGCCTCGTAGAAGGCCGTATTGGCCTGTTCGACCTCCGCGATGTCCTCGGCGGCCCGTGCGCGGTCGTCGTTCACGCGGCTCCTTCCACGGCGCGGGCGACCCGCACGGCGTCGGCGGTGGCCCGCACCTCGTGGACCCGGACCGCCCAGGCACCCGCCTGTGCGGAGAGGGCGGAGATCGCGGCGGTGGCCGCGTCGCGCTCGCGGGCGGGTGGCGGTGCGGAGTCCGGCCCGGCCAGGACATGGCCGAGGAAGCGCTTGCGGGAGGCGGCCACCAGCAGCGGGCGGCCCAGATCGCGCAGGTCGGAGAGGTGCGCGACGAGTGCGAGGTCGTGGGAGGCGTCCTTGGCGAAGCCGAGGCCGGGGTCGATCACCAGGCGCTCCGGGTCCACGCCGCCCGCTGTCACGGCTTCCATGCGCTCGCGCAGTTCGGCGACGACTTCGGCGACGACGTCCTCGTACACCGCCCGGCTGTTCATGGACTCGCTGAAGCCGCGCCAGTGCATGACGACGAACGGGACACCGGCGGCGGCGACCACCGGGATCATGTCGGGGTCGGCGAGGCCGCCGCTCACGTCGTTGACGAGGGCCGCCCCGGCGGCGACGGCCTGCTCGGCGACGCGGGCCCGCATGGTGTCCACGGAGACGGTGACGCCCTCGGAGGTCAGGGCCCGCACGACGGGGACGACGCGCCGCAGCTCCTCCGACGCGTCCACCCGGCTGGCGCCGGGCCGGGTCGACTCACCGCCGACGTCGACCAGGTCCGCGCCCTCGGCCACCAGATCGAGGCCGCGCTTGATCGCGGCCCCGGTGTCGAACCAGCGGCCCCCGTCGGAGAAGGAATCGGGCGTCACATTGACGACTCCCATGACCGCACAGCGGTCCCAGTCCGGCAGGCCTCGCACCGTGCCCCGTCCGCGCAACGTACTCATACGACCAGCGTAGGCCCGTACGGCGGCTCGCTATGCCGCGCGTACCCCCTGCTCCGGGCCGCGCTGGGGCGGATGGGCGCAGGGGCGCGGCCGGCGGGCCGGGAACGGCCGGGGGAGCGAGAGGTTCACGAAGCCCTCCGCCTGCATCGCCGCGAAGCCGATGCGGGGCAGGTCACGGCTGGTGCGGAAAACCACGAAGCGGGGCTCCCAGCGCGGCCGGAACTTGGCGTTGAACTTGTACAGCGACTCGATCTGGAACCAGCGCGAAAGAAAGATCAGGAGCCCGCGCCAGCAGCGCAGCACCGGCCCCGCGCCCAGCCGCTCACCCCGCGCGAGCGCCGAGCGGAACATGGCGAAGTTCAGCGACACACGTTCGACACCGAGCTTCGGGGCGGCCTGGAGGGAGGCGACGATCAGCAGCTCGTTCATGCCGGGGTCGGCGGAGCGGTCGCGGCGCATCAGTTCCAGGGACATCCCGTCGCGCCCCCAGGGCACGAAGTGGAGGACGGCCTTCAGGTCCCCGTACCGGGAGTCCTCGGGGCCGGAGCCGGCCAGGTGCGCGGTGGCGATGACGCAGTCGCCGTCGCCGGGGTCGCCGATCCGGCCGAGCGCCATGGAGAAGCCGCGCTCGGTGTCGGTGCCGCGCCAGTCGGCGGCGGCCGCCCGGATGCGTTCCAGTTCGGTGTCGCCGATGTCACGTACGCGCCGGACCCGGGTCTCGTAGCCGTTACGTTCGATGCGCTTGACCATCTGGCGCACGTTCCGCATCGCCCGCCCGGCGAGGGAGAAATCCGCGACGTCCACCACCGCCTCGTCGCCCAGTTCCAGGGCCAGGAGTCCGGTCTCACGGGTCCAGACCTCGCCGCCGGTCTCGCTGCAGCCCATCACCGCGGGGGTCCAGGAGTGCGCCTTCGCCTCGTCCATGAAGCGTTCGATGGCGCCGGGCCACGCCTCCACGTCGCCGATCGGGTCGCCGCTGGCCAGCATCACCCCGGACACGACCCGGTAGCAGACGGCCGCCTTGCCGCTGGGGGAGAAGACGACGCCCTTGTCGCGGCGGAGCGCGAAGTGGCCGAGCGAGTCACGGCCGCCGTGCCGCTCCAGCAGCGCCCGCAGCCGGGCCTCGTCGTCCTCGGTGAGGCGGGCGGCAGGATGTTCGGGGCGGAAGGCGAGGTA
This sequence comes from Streptomyces sp. TSRI0281, assembly GCF_001905125.1. Lineage (GTDB taxonomy): Bacteria > Actinomycetota > Actinomycetes > Streptomycetales > Streptomycetaceae > Streptomyces. The sequence continues at coordinate 327,637 of NZ_LWLE01000003.1, forward strand.
CACGGTGGTGACGGCGGTCAGCAGGCCCAGGGCGCCGAGTGAGTACGCCACGGTCCAGGAGGTCCGCCCGGCGTAGTCGACGGGCCCCTCGAAGCCGAACAGTCCGTACATCACGTGCTGGAGGCGGTCGGCTATGGACGGGTTCCCGACGACCCGGCCGGGGTGGACGCTGACGATGACCAGACCGAGCACGAGGGAACCGGCGCCGAGCAGGACGAAGTTGGCCAATGCCCTCCAACGGCTCCGGGGGTCGGGGAGAGCCCGGAATTCACTCCGGTGGCGCACCAACAGGTAACACAGCGTCAGGGAGACGAGGACGCCGACGATCGAGTGCCGGTACGCGAACTGGGCCACGGCCCCCGCCGGAAGCAGCACCACGGCGGCGCGCCAGGCCCTCCGCTTGTGCCGCTTCAGCCCGTGCGCGAGCAGGAGCAGCAGCATGCCCGCGCTCAGCGAGAGCGCTGCGGCGAACGGGCCGAGGGCGCCGGGGAGCACCTCGGCGACGGTGTGCATCCGGCTGTGCCGGAAGCGCGGGAAGACCCCTGCGGCGACGTCGATCAGGCCGACGACGGCGCAGGCACCGCCGACCAGGGCCGGTACGGATTCGGGGCGGGGCCCGCGTACGAACTGACGTACGCGATGCGGAACCGACCCTGTTTTATCCCCATCTACCGTGACAGACATCGCTTCCCGTGGCTCCGCGAGAGATTCTTAGGTCCGTCGGCCGAAGCCTCTACGGACGATGTGCGCCCTCTAGGACGAGGCTTCCGGGGAGTAGGTTCCCCCACATTCCGGAAAATTCATGCACAGAAAGCTCTACTTCACTCATGGGTCTCACCAGTAACGCAGTTCTGGCGCTGGCGGCATCACTGGCCGTCGTGCTGTTCGCCGCCACGATCTGGCTGTGGCCGCGGCTGGCGCGGCGTGGCGTCCGTGCGGTCTCGGGCCGGATCGGACTGCTGCTGGCGACCCAGGTGATGGTGTTCGCCTCGGTCGGACTGGCGGCCAACAACTCGTTCCTCTTCTACGGCTCCTGGGCCGATCTCTTCGGGCAGAAGCAGGACCTGGGTGTGGTCAACGACCACGCGGACGGCGCGGCGGGGTCCACGAACATGGTCCGGGTGGGCACCCAGCGGCCGGACGGGCCCGGCGGCACCCGTCCCGCCACCGGCGGACGGCTCGACAAGGTCGTCGTCTCCGGGCAGCTCTCGGGCATCGAGAGCTCGGCGTACGTCTATCTGCCGCCGGAGTACTTCCAGCCCGCGTACGCGCGGCGGAGCTTCCCGGCCGTCGTCGTGCTCACGGGCTACCCGGGTACGGCGGAGAACCTGTTCAAGGGGCTGCGCTATCCGCAGACGGCCCTCGCTCGGGTGAAGGCGGGCAAGGCCCAGCCGATGATCCTGGTGATGCTGCGGCCGACGGTGGCGCCGCCGAGGGACACCGAGTGCGTGGACATTCCCAAGGGCCCGAAGACGGAGACGTTCTTCGCGAAGGACCTGCCGCAGGCGATCTCGGAGTCGTACCGGGTCGGGAACCGGGCCCGTAACTGGGGCATCATCGGCAACTCGACCGGCGGCTACTGCGCGCTGAAGATCGGGCTGCACCACCCGGACCGGTTCACGGTGAGCGCCGGACTCTCCGCGTACTACCGGGCGGCCGAGGACCCGACGACGGGCGATCTGTTCCACGGCGACGAGGCGGCGCGCAACCGTGCCGACCTGCTGTGGACCCTGGAGAACCGGCCGCCGCCCGGCGGGTCCTTCCTGGTCACGACGTCCCGGCAGGGCGAGGGGAACCTCAAGGCGACCAAGGAGTTCATCAAGCGGGTGAAGGCTCCCGCCCGGGTGTCGTCGATCGTGCTCGACAGCGGCGGGCACAACTTCACCACCTGGCGGCGGGAGATCCCGGCGGCCCTGGACTGGATGAGCGGCAGGCTCAGCGAGAACTGAGCGGGCGGTCCGGGTCACCCCGCCTTCGCGCCCGGTGCCCCGGCCGTCTCCACCTTCGCCACGGTCTCCACGGCGACCTCCGCACGCGGTACGTCCTGGGCGTCCGCGTCGATCGAGCGGCGCAGGGCCTCGTGCAGCCGGGCCGGGGTGAGGACGCCGAGGAAGCGGCCGGCGCTCTCCTTGTCGATGACCGCGATCCAGCCCGCGTCGTGCTGGAGCATCGTGGCGAACGCCTGCTTGAGCGGGGCGCCGAGCGGGAGCCACGCCTCCATGCGGCGGGCGTGCTCGCGGACCGTGCCCCCGGCGGTGGCCGACGCGGCGCTGGTGGCGGAGATCCAGCCGTGCAGGTTGTCCCGGCTGTCCAGGACGACCGCCCAGCGCGCGCCCTCGGACCGGAGCCGTTCGGTCGCCGTCGCGAGCGGGTCGTCGAGGTGGACGACGGGCGGCTGGTCGAGGTCGCTCTCCTCGATGGGCGTCACCGAGAGCCGCTTCAGTCCCCGGTCGGCGCCGACGAAGTCCGCGACGTACGGGGTCGCGGGGGCGCCGAGCACGGTGGCGGGGGAGTCGAACTGCTCGATGCGGCCCTGTCCGTAGACGGCGATACGGTCGCCGAGCCGGACGGCCTCCTCGATGTCGTGCGTGACGAACAGCACGGTTTTACGGACCTGGGCCTGGAGTTTCAGGAATTCGTTCTGCAGCCGTTCACGGACGACCGGGTCGACCGCCCCGAAAGGTTCATCCATCAGCAGGACCGGAGGGTCGGCGGCCAATGCGCGGGCCACCCCGACGCGTTGGCGCTGACCCCCGGAGAGCTGTTCCGGATAGCGGCCGCCATAAACGGAAGGATCAAGTCCGACCAGGTCGAGGAGTTCGGCGGCGCGCTCGCGCCCCTTTCCGCGATTCCAGCCGAGGAGATGAGGGACGGTCGCGGTGTTCTCCAGGACCGTTTTGTGCGGGAAGAGGCCGACCTGCTGGATGACGTAGCCGATCCGGCGCCTGAGCCGGACGGGGTCGATGGCGGATATGTCGTCCCCGTCGAGGAATATCCTCCCCTCGGTCGGTTCGATCAGCCGGTTCACCATCTTCATGGTGGTCGTCTTGCCGCAGCCGGAAGGTCCGACGAGCGTGACCAGTTCGCCCTCGCCGACCTCGAAGGAAAGGTCGTCGACGGCGGTGGTGCCGTCCGCGTACCGCTTGGTGACGTGCTCGAAACGAATCATGATTCCCCATGGTGACGGGCGTTCTGTGAAGGACATGTTGCCGGAATGCGACAGCCTCGGCGATTGTCAGTGGTCGAGGATAGGCTCGCCAGACATCAGTTCGGGGCGGCATCACGAAGGAAAGCTGTGGGGGTGGGGGACGGATGGCCGGAGAGAACTGCCTGGTGGCGAACGACTGGATCTGTGGGGAGTATCTGCGCTCCCGCAGCCAGGAGTTGACCGACGCCACCGTGCAGCACATCTGGATCACCGCGGTTTCGGTGCTGATCGGGCTCGCGGTCGCCTTTCCGCTGGCGCTGCTCGCACGCCGCGGACGGCATTTCGCGGGGCCGGTGCTGGGGCTGACGACCGTGCTCTACACCGTGCCGTCGCTGGCGATGTTCTCCCTGCTGCTGCCGCTGTTCGGACTCTCCGCGGCGCTGGTCGTCACCGGCCTGGTGCTCTATTCGCTGACCATCCTCGTACGGAACATCCTCGCGGGGCTCGAAGCGGTGCCGCAGGAGGCGAAGGATGCCGCCAAGGGCATGGGGTACGGCCCCGCCCGGCTGCTCTGGGAAGTGGAACTCCCGCTCGCGCTGCCCGCGTTGATGGCGGGCCTGCGCATCGCCACGGTGTCGACGGTCGCGCTGACGACCGTCGGCTCACTCGTCGGCAAGGGCGGGCTCGGCAATCTCATCGAGGACGCGCTGCCGAGCTTCTTCAAGGCCCAGGTGCTGACCGCCTCGGTGCTCTGTGTACTGCTGGCGGTGGCGGCGGATCTGCTGCTGCTCGGTCTCCAGCGACTGCTGACGCCCTGGACCCGAATACGCCCGACGACGGGTGCGGCGGGACGGACGGGGTCGGCGGGGTCGGCGGGACAGGGTGGAACGACCGGCGGCCCGGCGGGTACGCCGGGATCGCCCGTCGTCGCGAAGGTGGAGGCGGGCTGACCCGTGGGAGTCATCGAGGGGGCCTGGACCTGGCTCACCACCGGGGCCAACTGGTCGGGGGAGAACGGGGCCGCACACCGGCTTTCCGAGCATCTCTACGTCAGCGGGGTGGCGCTCGCGGTGGCCTGTGCCATCGCCCTGCCGCTCGCCCTGTATCTGGGGCACATCGGCAAGGGGGGTGCGCTCGCGGTCAACATCTCCAACGTGGGCCGGGCGATCCCCGTCTTCGCGGTGCTGGCCCTCTTCATGGTCACGCCCCTGCGCAACTCCGGCTATCTGCCCACGATCATCGCGCTGGTCCTGTTCGCCGTGCCCCCGCTGCTGACCAACGCCTACGTCGGGATGACGGAGGTGGACCGGTCGGTGGTGGAGGCCGCGCGCGGCATGGGGATGTCCGGCGGGCAGCTCTTCGTGCGGGTCGAGCTTCCGCTGGCCTACCCGATGATCATGACCGGGCTGCGGTCCGCCGCGGTCCAGGTCGTGGCCACCGCCTCGATCGCCGCGATGGTCGGCCTCGGCGGCCTGGGCCGGATCATCACCGCCGGATTCAACACGTACGACACCGCGCAGGTCTTCGCCGGTGCGGTGCTGATCGCCCTGCTGGCCCTGCTGGTGGAGGGGGTGCTGGTGGCGCTGGACCGGCTGCTGTCGCCGCAGCGCCGCCGCAGGACCGTATGACCTCGTGCCGTACGTGACCTTTTCTTGATGGTTTGTCACCCCATTTCGTTCGGACGGAGAACAACATGAGCAGGACCTCGCGCATAGCGGGTGCGGTCATCGGCATGGTGGCGCTGGCCGGGTCGCTCGCGGCCTGCGGCGGCGACAGCCTGGAGAAGGAGAAGGGGGGCTCCGGCACATCGGCCGGCTCGGGCAGGAAGGGCACGCTCGTCGTGGGCTCCGCCTCGTTCACCGAGTCCAAGGTGCTCGCCGAGCTGTACGCGCAGATCCTGGCCGACGCCGGTTACAGCACCTCGATCACCACGGTGAAGAACCGCGAGCTGTACGAGCCCTCGCTGGAGAAGGGCGAGATCGACGTCGTCCCGGAATATGCCGCCACGATCGCCGAATTCCTCAACGCCAAGGTGAACGGGGCCGCGCAGGCGGAGAAGAAGCCGGTCGCCTCCGGGGATGCCACGGCCACGGTCGCCGCCCTGGAGAAGCTCGCCACTCCGCTCGGTCTGAAGGTGCTCCCGGTCGGCGCCGCCGTCGACCAGAACGCCTTCGCGGTGTCCAAGGAATTCGCCGGGAAGAACAACCTCAAGACGCTTTCCGATCTTGGTAAGTCGAAGCTCAAGGTGAAGATCGCGGCGGGCGACGAGTGCGAGGTGCGGCCCTTCTGCGCACCGGGTCTGAAGAAGACGTACGGCATTGACGTCACCGGTATCGACCCCAAGGGCGTCGGCACCCCGCAGTCCAAGCAGGCGGTCAAGGACGGCAAGGACCAGTTGGTCCTGACGACCACCACGGACGCGGTGCTGGACGGGCTGGTGTTCCTGGACGATGACAAGAAGCTCCAGAACGCCGACAACGTACTTCCGGTGCTCAATGCCAAGGACGCGGGCGCCCAGGACATCGCCGACGCGCTCGGGAAGCTCACCGACACGCTCACCACGGAAGATCTCGCGGAACTGAACCGCAAGATCGACGCCGAGCGCGCCAAGCCCGCCGATGTGGCCAAGGACTATCTGCAGTCCAAAGGTTTGATCAAGAAGTAGGTCGGTACGCGGAACGAACGGGCGCCCGATTGAACCGGAATCGGGCGCCCGGAGCGTGCTTTTCGGGCTTCCGCCGACCTTTTCGGACTTCCGCCGACACTCGCGGAAGCCCTTTCCGGCGCCGCCAGGTCACCGGCGGGGAACAGATTGCCGGGTGGCCCCCCAAGGCGCCCGTACACACGGTAAATTTCAGGCCATGCCACGTGGACGCCACCGCCATTCGCCACCCCTTCACAGAATCCTGCCGCCCTCCGTGGTCGCCGGAGTGTCGGTCGTCGGTGCCGCCGGCGCCTTGCTGCTCGCCGAACCCCTCGTCCTGCGCGGACTGGTGGCCGCCGTGGCGGCCACCGCCGTCACCGGCGCGTATCTGATGCGCAGCTGGGACCGGGCCGCCGGGCTGCGGGTCGCCGAGCTGACGCGCGCCCGCGCCGGTGACGAGTGGCGCGCCGAGGAGCGGATAGCCGAGCTGGAGCAGGACCTGGAGGAGGCGCGCGAACTGCGCACCCGGCTGGAGACGAAGCTGCGCCGCAAGCGCGTGGAGCTCGCCGGACTGCGCGGGGAGCACGCCGCACTGCTGCGCCGGTACGCGAACGCGGAGACCGAGCGGGCCAGCGCGCTGGAGGGCCGCCGGCAGCTCGCGATCGAAGCGGCCGCCACCCCCCGGGAGCTGCCCGCCGCCCGCTCCACGCCGACCCCGGCCGCGTATCTGCGCGCCGCCCAGGCCCTTTCGGACCTCACGCGCAACGCCGAGCTCCAGAAGACCCGCCGCGCCGCCGAGCAGGCCAGGCAGCGCGATCTCGCGGAGCGGGCGAAGGCACGGAACACGGAGGCGGAGGGCCCGCAGGGGAAGCACGCGGCGGCCACCGGCGCGGGCGACCACCAGCACCGCCGTCCGTCGGCCGCCCTGCCCGCCCCGCAGCCCGCCGCCCTGCCCGCCCCGGCGTCGTCCACCACACCGGTCCATGTGCCGCGCACCGTACCGGCGGCCTCTGCCGTCGTCCCGTACGCCGCCGCGCGCCGCCACCTGGTCCCGCAGGGAAGCTTCGACTTCTTCGGTACGCAGAAGGCCGGCGCCGCGATCGAGGCCGTGCAGAACGAGGACCTCGCGGACGTGGTGGGCGAGGAGGCGCTGGCCGCTCATCGCACGGGCGCCGCCGAGAACCGCGCCGTGGGCAAGGTCATCGACCTCACCGCGCACGACGAGACCGAGCAGCTGGACCTGGTGGAACTGCGCACCGCCATCTCGTAGCGGGCCCGCTCGCCCGACGCGGGGCGGGGCCGCTCACTCGGCGGCCCCGCGGGGTCGGCCCGCAGGTCCGTGCGCCGGGCGTCTGCGGGGGTGGCGCGGGGGCTACTTGTCGATGTCCCCGACGACGAAGAAGAGCGAGCCCAGGATCGCCACCATGTCGGCGACCAGCGTGCCCGGCAGCAGTTCCGTGAGCGCCTGGATGTTGTTGAACGAGGCGGAGCGCAGCTTCAGCCGGTACGGGGTCTTCTCGCCCTTGGACACCAGGTAGTAGCCGTTGACGCCGAGCGGGTTCTCGGTCCAGGCGTAGGTGTGGCCCTCCGGGGCCTTCAGCACCTTGGGCAGCCGCTGGTTGATCGGCCCGGGCGCCAGGTTGTCCATCCGGTCCAGACAGGCGTCCGCCAGGTCCAGCGAGTTGGCCGTCTGCTCCAGCAGGCACTCGAAGCGGGCCAGGCAGTCGCCCTCGGTACGGGTGACGACCTTCAGGGTGTCCTGGAGCTCCCCGTACGCGAGATACGGCTCGTCGCGCCGCAGGTCGAAGTCGACCCCGGAGGCGCGGGCGATCGGCCCCGACACCCCGTAGGCGTGCACCGCCTCGGCCGACAGGACGCCCACACCGCGGGTACGGCCCCGGAAGATCTCGTTGCCGAGGACCAGATCGTCGTACACGCCCATCCGGGACCGGACCGAGGCGACCGCGTCCCGGGCCCGGCCGAGCCAGCCCGCCGGAAGGTCCTCCTTGAGGCCGCCGACCCGGTTGAACATGTAGTGCATCCGGCCGCCGGAGACCTCCTCCATCACCGCCTGGAGCTCCTCGCGCTCCCGGAACGCGTAGAAGACCGGGGTGATCCCGCCCAGTTCGAGGGGGTACGAGCCGAGGAACATCAGATGGTTGAGGACCCGGTTCAGTTCGGCGAGGAGCGTGCGTGTCCAGACTGCGCGCTCGGGGACCTCCATGCCGAGCATGCGCTCGACGGCCATGACGACGCCCAGCTCGTTCGAGAACGCCGACAGCCAGTCGTGGCGGTTGGCGAGCATCACGATCTGCCGGTAGTCGCGGGCCTCGAAGAGCTTCTCCGCACCGCGGTGCATATAGCCGATGACCGGCTCCGCGTGCCGGATCCGTTCACCGTCCAGGACGAGCCGCAGACGGAGCACGCCGTGGGTGGAGGGGTGCTGTGGCCCGATGTTGAGCACCATATCGGTGCTCTCCGCCGCGCCGCCGATGCCGACTGTCGTCTCCGTCATGCGGGACAGTATTCCCTGACCGGTGGCACCACCCGGTGCGTCAGCCATCCGAAGTCGCCCAGACCGCCCCGCGCGGTCAGTTCCGCCGCCTCGCCCGCCGCCGACAGCGCCCGGACGTAACCGGCCGGATCGGTGGAGGCCATCGCCAGGGGCGGCCGTTCCCCGGCGATGCCCAGCTCGCGCAGGGCCGCCCGCTGATCGGTCAGCTCCGGCAATACGGCTCCCCGCGCCACCTCCACCGCCGCCGCACACGCGTCCAGCGCCACATGCGAGGTCAGATCGCAGGAACCGTCCGGCACCGGCCGGACCTCCCGCCCCGCCCGGAAGCCGGTCAGGGTCCCGTACGGCGGCCGCGCGCCCCGTACATGCGCGTAGTCCACCGCCACCGCGAGACCGCCGGACAGCGACCCGACCGCGCGCGCCCACGCCTCGTCGCGGGTCCGGCCGATCTCCGCCCGCTCGCCGGGCCGGGACAGCGGCCACCAGCGTCGCAGCCATCGCGCGTCCGCGCCGGTCACCGGCTCGCCCAGCCGCTCCGTACCGTCCGAGGGGCGGACGAGGACGTACCGGGCGATCCCGTCCCCGTCCGCCTCCGCGATCTCCGTGGGCACGTTGTCCAGCCACTCGTTGGCGAACAGCACCCCGGTGGTTCCCCGCGGCGGCTCGGCGCACCACTCGATCCGGGGATCGAGGCCCGCGGGGCGCGCGGCGACCTCCACGGCGTACGCCCGTACTGTCAGACCGTCCGGGACGGCGGCCAGCACCCCGGTCACCAGCTCGCCCCGGCCCGCGCCCACGTCCACCAGGTCGACGGTGTCGGTCCCCAGCTCACGCGCGGTTCCGGTCAGCAGCCGGGCGACGGCGGTGGCGAACAGCGGTGAGGCATGGACCGAGGTGCGGAAATGGCCCGCCGGTCCTTCCGAGCTCCGGTAGAAGCCCCCGTCTCCGTACAAAGCGGTCTCTGTCGCTTCCCGCCACCCACGCCACTCATCCGTCACGTTGGCAAGTCTCCACCTTGGGGAGTACGGTCCCCGGACCTGGATCGGTCCTCCGGTTGACCCGGGCACGGGTCGGCTGTCCCTACGCTGGATTACGTGCAGCGCCTCTACGCTTTCATCCGCAGACACCCGACGGGCGTCGACAGCTTCTGGGCCGTCTTCCTCCTCGGGATCTCCGGCGTGTCGATCGTCGTGGACGACTTCGGTTCCGCCCGGGAGCGCGTGCTGCTGGTTCCGGTCGCGATGGGCCTGTGCACCGTCGTCGCCCTGCGCCGCCGCGCACCCGAGAAGATGCTGCTCCTCACCATCCTGGTGGGCGTCGTACAGCTGGTCCTCGGCATCCGGCCGAGCTTCGCGAACTTCGCCATGCTCGTGATCATCTTCACCGTGGCCACGGTCGGGGAGCGCTGGGCGTCCAGGCTCGCCCTGGTCTGCAGCCTGGGCGCGGCCGGTCTGGCGCAGCTGCGCTGGCCGGAGGGGAACACGGACACCTGGGTCCAGTCGGTCGTCGTCGCGATCATCATGACGGTGCCGTTCGTGCTCGCCTGGGTGCTCGGCGACTCGATGCGGACCCGGCGGGCCTACTTCGATCAGCTGGAGGAGCGCGCCGCCCGGCTGGAGCGGGAGCGCGAGGCGCAGTCCAAGGTCGCCGTCGCCGCCGAACGGGCCCGGATCGCCCGTGAGCTGCACGATGTCGTCGCGCACAACGTCTCCGTGATGGTGGTGCAGGCCGACGGCGCCGCCTATGTCATGGACGCCGCACCCGACCAGGCCCGGCAGGCACTGGAGACCATCTCCAGCACCGGCCGCCAGGCGCTCGCCGAGATGCGCCGGCTGCTCGGGGTCCTGCGGACGGGGGACACCCGGGAGAGCGGCGAGTATGTGCCGCAGCCCGACGTCGAGCAGATCGAGGACCTGATCGAGCAGGTCAGGCAGACCGGCCTGGCCGTGGACTTCAAGATCGAGGGCACCCCGCGCCCCCTGCCGAGCGGCGTGGAGCTGACCGCGTACCGCATCGTGCAGGAGGCCCTCACCAACACGCGCAAGCACGGCGGTCCGGACGCCGGCGCCAGTGTGCGGCTGGTCTACTTCGACGACGGGCTCGGGCTGCTGGTGGAGGACGACGGCCGGGGCGCGGCGCACGAACTGTACGAGGACGGCGGCGCCGACGGTGCCGGGCACGGGATGATCGGTATGCGGGAGCGGGTCGGCATGGTCGGAGGCACGCTGGACGCGGGACCGCGGCCGGGCGGCGGCTTCCGGATCAGCGCGCTGCTGCCGCTCAAGCCCGCCAGCTGAAGGGCCGGGCGGCCTCGCCCGCCCGTTCCGTCCACCCGGCCGGTCCGCCTGGTCCGCCCGCCTGGTCCGTCCGTCCAGCCCATCCGTCCAGCCCGTCCGTTCCGCCCGCCCACCGACCGCTGAACCTCGATCGCAAGACAAGGACCCTCATGGCCATCCGCGTGATGCTCGTCGACGACCAGGTGCTGCTGCGCACCGGCTTCCGGATGGTGCTCGCCGCCCAGCCGGACATGGAGGTCGTGGCCGAGGCCGGTGACGGCGCCGAGGCGATCGAGGTCCTGCGCTCCGCGGCCGTCGACGTGGTGCTGATGGACGTCCGGATGCCGAGGCTGGACGGTGTCGAGGCGACCCGTCGCATCTGCGCCCAGCCGGACCCGCCCAAGGTGCTCATCCTGACCACGTTCGACCTGGACGAGTACGCCTTCTCGGGGCTGAAGGCGGGCGCCAGCGGGTTCATGCTCAAGGACGTGCCGCCGGGCGAGCTGCTGGCCGCGATCCGTTCCGTGCACAGCGGGGACGCCGTCGTCGCCCCGTCGACCACGCGCAGGCTCCTCGACCGGTTCGCGCCGATGCTGCCCAGCAGCGGCAGGGAGCCGCAGCACAAGCATGTCGAGAAGCTCACCGAACGCGAGCGCGAAGTGATGCTGCTGGTCGCCCAGGGACTGTCGAACGGGGAGATCGCGGCGCGGCTCGTGCTCTCGGAGGCGACCGTGAAGACACATGTCGGCCGCATCCTCACCAAGCTGAACCTGCGCGACCGGGTCCAGGTCGTCGTCCTCGCGTACGAGACCGGGCTGGTCCGGGCGGGCGGCGGCACGGGCTGAGCACCGACCGTCACCCTCCGGCCGCCGCCCCCGGCCCCCGAGGCGCTGTACCGCGTACCGCAGCACACCCTCCGGGAAGTCGCTGCCGCGTTACCGCAGCACGCCCTCCAGGAAGTCGCTGCCGAGCCGTGCGACGACGGTCAGGTCCAGCTGGTGCAGCACATAGCGGCCGCGCCGCCGGGTCGTCACGAGACCGGCCTTCTTGAGCAGCGACAGATGGCGGGAGACCTCGGGGGGCGTGATGCCGTGCGAGTCGGCGAGTTCGCCCGTGGTGTACGGGGAACGGGCGAGGTTGCGGCACAGCCGCATCCGCATGGGGTGGGCCAGCGCCTCCATCCGGAGCTGGAGCAGCTCGACGGAGGCGGGGGAGGGCAGTTCGGGAAGGTGCACCGGGTAGTGGATCACCGGCCGCCACCCCGGGGCGTGCAGCACCATCAGATGCGGCCAGCCGAAGGTGCTGGGGATCAGGGTGAGGCCGGGGCCGACCGCGGGGTCGGCGGCGTTGGTCCGGCCCTCGGTCAGCTTGTCGATGCTGATCCGGCTCGCGTCCTCGTTCAGCGACAGTGCGGCGGAGACCGCTCCCAGTGCCTCCCCGAGTCCCTTGCGCCGCAGCAGTTCCGTCTTGTACCGGGCGTCGGCGACCAGCTGGACCCGTACCCGCCGCCAGGTGTCCGAGAAGAACGCCTGGTCGCAGTCCTCGAAGAGGCGGCGTATCCAGCTCCGTACGGTGGCGGGGTCGGTCAGCAGCCGCTTCGTGAACTCCACCTGCTGCGGGCCGCGGGCGGCCGCCAGCTCCAGGGCGCGGGCCCGCATGGCCGCGCTCGCGAGCGGGGACGGTGCCCCGATCCCGTACAGGCCGGCGCAGGTGAACTCCAGCGCGGCGGAGACGAACCGCTCGTCGTCCAGCCGGTCGAGGATGTCCAGGTCCTCGGCGAGGCTCGCCCCGGTCCTGCCGTCGCCGCCGTGGACACCGGCGAACGGCATGAAGATGTCGGAGAACGTGTTGCGCCAGAGGAACTCCGCCTCCAGCATCCGGTCCGCGAGGTCCGGTTCCAGTCCGGCTGCGGTCGCGGTCGCCCAGCCGTGCAGCCCCGGGTGGTGACCGGGCTCGGAGAGCGCATGCAGAGCCAGCCCCAGCTCGGCGAGGGGCGAGGTCTCGAAGACGATGCGTTCCGGGGGCAGGCCCGCGATGTCGATGTTCACGCTCACCCCTCCATAGTGGGGCTACGTGAACGGGGCCGGGCGCCACTTGACGGCGGTCGTCAATCGGCGGGCCGAACGGCCGTGATCTGCGCAGTCTGAGGGCATGGACGCCATTCAGCAGCAGATGTTCGACACCTACCGCGCGGCCCGGCTGGGCGAGATCCCGCCCCCGCTGCCGGGACGCCACGACTGGGACGTACTGCGCACCCTCCGCGACCACTGGCGCTCGCGCCACACCCTCCGCGCCAACGACCATGACCACCCGTAGCCCCACGCGCCGAGGCCCGCGCCGTGACCCCGCCGTACTCGCCGAGCCCCTGCTCGCGGCCGTGAGCCCGCCGTACCTGCGGAACGCCACTCACCGAGCCCCGCCGCCGTGAGCCCTGCGGCCGGGAGCACCGCACCCCCGCCTACCCCAACCGCGCCACGAACTCCCCCACGGCCTCCCGGACATCCCCCGCGGTCCACTCCAGCCCCTCGGCTCCCACCGTCACCTCGGTGAACGACACCCCCGGCGGCAGACCCGCCCCCGCCGCCCCCTCGAACCACTTCCGGAACAGGGCCACCCCCGTCTCCTCCGCCTGCCGCACCGAAGCCTCGTTCAGCGCCTCGGCGCCGTACGGCAGCCAGACCACGAACTGGTGCGTGTGCGGCGGCTCCGGATGCACCCGGAACCAGGGCACCCCGGAGCCCGCGAAACCCTCCGCCAGCGCCCCGGCCACCACCTTCGCCCGCGCCACGTAATCCGGCAGCCTCGGCAGCTCCCGCTCCAGGCCCAGCAGCGCGGACAGCGCCGCCGGATACTGCTGGAAGACCTGGCCCCCGTACCGGTGGCGCCACGTGCGCGCCTCCTCGACCAGCGTCTCCGGACCGGCCAGCACCGCCCCGGACAGCCCGTTGAGCGACTTGTAGAACGAGACGTACACGCTGTCCGCGAGCCCCGCGATCTGCGACAGCTCCCGCCCGAAGTGCGGGCCGCACTCCCAGAGCCGCGCCCCGTCCAGATGCACGACCGCGTCCCGTTCGCGGGCGGCGGCCACGACGGCCTCCAGCTCCTCCCAGGTGGGCAGGACGAAACCGGCGTCCCGCAACGGCAGCTCCAGCATCAGCGTGCCGAACGGCTCGGGGAAGTCGCGGATCTCGTCCGCCGTGGGGAGCCGGGGGGCGGACGTCGGATGCACCGTGCGCAGTCCGCTCACCACCGCGAGCGCACCCCGCTCGTGCACCTCCGGATGGGAGAGCGGATGCAGCGCCACCGTCGCGTTGCCCGTACGCCCCGCCCAGCAGCGCAGGGCGACCTGCTGGGCCATCGTCCCGGTCGGGAAGAACGCCGCGTCCTCCATGCCGAGGAGCGCCGCGACCCGCCGTTCGACCTCGGCGACGACCCCGTCACCGTAGATGTCCGTCCACTCGTCCAGGTCGTGGACGGCTCCCGCGTCGGCCACCAGCGCGGCCAGCCGTCCGCCGAGCGTGCCCTCCGCCGAAGCCCGCGCCAGGACCCGGTGGGATCGCCGCCAAGCGGTCAGTCTGCGCTGCCGCTGCTCCTGCTCATCGGTGACTGCCATGGGACGATCATCGCCCGGACCACTGACATCGCCCAGCCGGTTTCCGCTCGGGCCGCAGAGTTACCCACAGGCTGTGGACAGCCGGGAGGTCTCCCGAAACGCTGGCGTAGCATGCAGAGAAATCGTCCGGTACCCCCCGCGGACTGGAACGGAAGGCCATCGCCGCGTGAATACGACAGCTTCGAAGGAACCCCTCGACGCGAGGGACCGCCCCGCCCGCCTCACCGTCGGGGTCGTCGGCGCGGGCCGGGTCGGTCCCGCCCTCGCCGCCGCGCTCCAGCTCGCCGGGCACCGCCCGGTGGCCGTGTCGGGCGTCTCCGACGCGTCCGTGCGCCGTGCGGCCGCACTGCTCCCCGACGTACCGCTGGTGCCGCCCGCCGAGGTCCTCGCGCGCGCCGAGCTGGTGCTGCTGACCGTCCCCGACGACGCCCTGCCCGGCTTGGTCGAGGGCCTTGCCGAGACCGGCGCCGTACGGCCGGGACAGCTGATCGTCCACACATCGGGGCGGTACGGGGCCAAGGTCCTGGACCCCGCCCGGCGGGCCGGTGCGCTGCCGCTCGCCCTGCACCCGGCGATGACGTTCACCGGCAGCTCCGTCGACGTCCAGCGGCTGGCCGGCTGCTCCTTCGGGGTCACCGCCCCCGAGGAGCTGAGACTGGCGGCCGAGGCCCTGGTCATCGAGATGGGCGGCGAGCCGGAGTGGATCGCCGAGGAGGCCCGCCCGCTCTATCACGCGGCCCTCGCCCTCGGGGCGAACCACCTGGTCACCCTGGTCGCGGAGGCCATGGAGCTGCTGGCCAAGGCCGGGGTCACGGCGCCCGACCGGATGCTCGGCCCGCTCCTCGGCGCGGCGCTGGACAACGCCCTGCGCTCCGGCGACGCGGCGCTGACCGGACCCGTGGCCCGTGGCGACGCGGGCACGGTCGCCGCCCATGTCGGCGA
This sequence comes from Streptomyces sp. TSRI0281, assembly GCF_001905125.1. GTDB lineage: Bacteria > Actinomycetota > Actinomycetes > Streptomycetales > Streptomycetaceae > Streptomyces. Next base: position 342,775 of record NZ_LWLE01000003.1, read on the forward strand.
GCTGCGCAAGCACGCCCCGCAGACGGTGGCCGGCTATCTCGCGATGGCCCGCGCCACGGCCGACCGGGCGCTCGCCCACGGTCTGCTCAAGCCGGAGCTGGCCGAGGACCTGCTCGTCGTCCTGGCCGACGGCGAGAGCGGACCGGGGGAGGCCCGATGAACGTCCTGCGTACCGCCGCCGAGCTGGACGCCCTGCACCGCCCGGCCGGTGCGGTGCGTGCCGTCGTCATGACGATGGGCGCCCTCCACGACGGCCACGCCACCCTGATCCGGGCCGCGCGCGCCGCCGCCGGTCCGGCCGGCCAGGTCGTGGTCACGGTCTTCGTGAACCCGCTCCAGTTCGGTGAGGCCGCCGACCTGGACCGCTACCCGCGCACCCTCGACGCCGATGTGGCGGTCGCCTCGGATGCGGGGGCCGACACGGTCTTCGCGCCCTCCGTCGACGAGGTGTATCCCGGCGGCGAACCCCGGGTCCGGATCACCGCGGGCCCCATGGGCGAGCGCCTCGAAGGCGCCTCCCGCCCCGGTCACTTCGACGGCATGCTCACCGTCGTCGCCAAGCTCCTCCACCTCACCCGCCCCGATGCGGCGTTCTACGGGCAGAAGGACGCCCAGCAGCTGGCGCTGATCCGCCGCATGGTGCGCGACCTGAATTTCGGCGTCGAGATCACCGGCGTACCCACGGTGCGCGACCCGGACGGTCTGGCGCTCTCCAGCCGTAACCGCTTCCTCTCCGCCGAGGAACGGCACACCGCCCTCGCCCTGCCCCGCGCGCTGTTCGCGGCCCGGGACAGACTGGCCGCCCAGCAGGCGCTGCACGAGCGCGCGCAGGCGACCGCGTCGAGCACGGGCCGGGCCGCCGGGCTCACCGCGCTCGGCGAGTCCCGCGCGGCGGCCGACGCCCAGGCGGTGGCGCTGGCCCGGCCGAGCGGCGGACCCGCCGCCGTACGGGCAGCCGCGCAGCTCGTCCTCCTGGACGCCGCCCGGGAACGGCAGCCGCTCGTCCTGGACTATCTGGCCCTCGTGGACCCGGCGGACTTCACCGAGATCCCCGACGACCGCGAGAGCGGGGAGGCGATCCTCGCCATCGCGGCGCGGGTCGGTGCCACCCGTCTGATCGACAACATCCCCCTGACCTTCGGAGCCCTCACGTGACCGGAATACGGCTGACCGCCCCCGCCCCCGGCTGGGCCATCGACGCGGATGTCGTCGTGGTCGGCTCCGGCGTGGCCGGTCTCACCACCGCCCTGCGCTGCGCGGCCGCGGGCCTCGCCACCGTCGTCGTCACCAAGGCCCGGCTGGACGACGGCTCCACGCGCTGGGCCCAGGGCGGCATCGCCGCGGCCCTGGGCGAGGGCGACACCCCCGAGCAGCATCTCGACGACACCCTCGTCGCGGGCGTCGGCCTGTGCGACGAGGCGGCGGTACGGACCCTGGTCACCGAGGGCCCCGACGCCGTACGCAGGCTGATCGAGACCGGCGCCCACTTCGACACCACCGACGACGGCGACATCGCGCTGACCCGTGAGGGCGGCCACCACCGCCGCCGCATCGCGCACGCGGGCGGCGACGCGACGGGCGCCGAGATCTCCCGCGCGCTGGTCGAGGCGGTCCGCTCGGCCGCCCTGCACACCGTCGAGAACGCCCTGGTCCTGGACCTGCTCACCGACGCCGAAGGCCGTACGGCGGGCGTCACCCTGCACGTCATGGGCGAGGGCCAGCACGACGGTGTCGGCGCCGTCCGCGCCCCCGCGGTCGTCCTCGCCACCGGCGGCATGGGCCAGGTCTTCTCCGCCACCACCAACCCGCCGGTCTCCACCGGCGACGGGGTGGCGCTCGCGCTGCGGGCCGGTGCGGAGGTCTCCGACCTCGAATTCGTCCAGTTCCACCCGACCGTCCTCTTCCTCGGCGCCGACGCCGAGGGCCAGCAGCCGCTCGTGTCGGAAGCGGTACGGGGCGAGGGCGCCCATCTCGTGGACGCGTCCGGTACGCGCTTCATGCTCGGGCAGCACGAGCTGGCGGAGCTGGCCCCGCGCGACATCGTCGCCAAGGCCATCACCCGGCAGATGCTCCTGCACGGCACCGGGCACATGTATCTGGACGCCCGGCACTTCGGCGCCGAGATGTGGGAGCAGCGCTTCCCCACCATCCTGGCGGCCTGCCGCGCCCACGGCATCGACCCGATCACCGAGCCGATCCCGGTGGCGCCCGCCGCGCACTACGCCTCCGGCGGCATCCGCACCGACCTGCGGGGACGTACGACCGTGCCCGGTCTGTACGCCTGCGGGGAGGTCGCCTGCACCGGGGTGCACGGCGCCAACCGGCTGGCGTCCAACTCCCTCCTGGAGGGGCTGGTCTTCGCCGAGAGCATCGCCGCGGACATCGCCGAGGACCGCCCGCGGCGTACGGAGGCGGTGCACGGGGGCGACGGCACGCCCGCGCCGCTGCTCGCCCCCGAGTCCCGTACCGCGATCCAGCGGATCATGACCCGGGGCGCCGGGGTCCTGCGCTCCGCCGACAGTCTCGCCGCCGCGGCCGACGAGCTGGAGGCCCTGCACCGTGACGCGGTCGCCGACGCGGGGAGCGCCGGTACGTCCGAGGCCAAGGCCACCGTGCCCGGGGTCGAGGCGTGGGAGGTCACCAACCTGCTCCTCGTCTCCCGGGTCCTGGTCGCCGCCGCCCGCGCCCGCGAGGAGACCCGCGGCTGCCACTGGCGCGAGGACCGGCCCGACCGCGACGACGAGCACTGGCGCCGCCACCTCGTGGTCCGGATCGCGCCGGACCGGAAGCCGGTGCTGCACCTGACGGAGACCGCCGCGTTCCCGCCCGTACGTCCCGCGAATTGAGCAGACTGCTCAGCAGGCCCGCGACCGGCCGGGACCGGGACCCGGGCCGCTGAGCGAACCCCGCACCACCCGCGGCCCGACCGCACCGCCCCGTACCACCCGCAGACGCCCCCCGAGGAGCCGTAACCGTGAGCACGCCCGAAGAGAATCCGCGCCCCACGCCCGTGGACGTACCGCTGATCCAGATCGGCGCGCCCGCACCGTCCGCGGGAGGCTGTGGCGACGACTGCGGCTGTGGCGACGGCTACGACCCCGACGCCCTGGAGTGCGGTCTGGACCCCGCGCTCGCCCAGCTCCTCGCCGAGGCGGGTCTGGACCCCGTCCAGGTCGAGGACGTCGCCCATGTCGCGATCGAGGAGGACCTCGACGGTGGTGTGGACATCACGACCGTGGCGACCGTGGACGAGGACGCCGTCGCCACCGGTGACTTCACCGCCCGTGAGGCGGGTGTGGTCGCCGGTCTGCGGGTCGCCGAGGCCGTCCTGTCCATCGTCTGCACCAGCGAGTTCGAGGTCGAGCGCCATGTCGAGGACGGCGACCGCGTCGCCCCCGGCCAGAAGCTGCTGACCGTCACCACCCGCACCCGTGATCTGCTCACCGGCGAGCGCAGCGCGCTCAACCTGCTGTGCCGCCTCTCCGGCATCGCGACCGCCACCCGTGCCTGGGCCGACGTGCTCGAAGGGACGAAGGCGGAGGTCCGCGACACCCGTAAGACGACGCCGGGCCTGCGCGCCCTGGAGAAGTACGCGGTGCGCTGCGGCGGCGGGGTCAACCACCGCATGTCGCTCTCCGACGCGGCCCTGGTCAAGGACAACCACGTCATCGCGGCGGGCGGGGTGGCCGAGGCGTTCGAGCGGGTGCGGGAGGAGTTCCCCGACGTACCGATCGAGGTCGAGGTCGACACGATGCAGCAGGTCCGCGAGGTGCTCGACGCGGGCGTCGACCTGATCCTGCTGGACAACTTCACACCGGGCGAGACCGCCGAGGCCGTCGCCCTGGTCGGTGGCCGCGCGGTGCTGGAGTCCTCCGGCCGGCTCACCCTCGACTCGGCCCGCGCCTACGCCGAGGCGGGCGTCGACTACCTGGCCGTCGGCGCGCTCACCCACTCCTCGCCGATCCTCGACATCGGCCTGGACTTCCGGGACGCCGCCCCGGCCACCGGTGAGGCCCGCGCCTGATGCTGCTCACCATCGACGTCGGCAACACCCACACCGTCCTCGGCCTGTTCGACGGCGAGGAGATCGTCGAGCACTGGCGGATCTCCACCGACGCCCGCCGCACCGCCGACGAGCTCGCCGTACTGCTCCAGGGGCTGATGGGCACGCATCCGCTGCTCGGCATGGAGCTGGGCGACGGCATCGAGGGCATCGCGATCTGCGCCACCGTCCCGGCGGTGCTGCACGAGCTGCGGGAGGTGACCCGCCGCTACTACGGCGACGTCCCCGCGGTGCTCGTGGAGCCCGGCATCAAGACCGGGGTGCCGATCCTGGTGGACAACCCGAAGGAGGTCGGCGCGGACCGCATCATCAACTCGGTCGCCGCCGTCGATCTCTACGGCGGTCCGGCGATCGTGGTCGACTTCGGCACGGCCACCACGTTCGACGCGGTGTCCGCCCGTGGTGAGTACGTGGGCGGAGTCATCGCCCCCGGTATCGAGATCTCGGTCGAGGCGCTCGGGGTGAAGGGCGCCCAGCTCCGCAAGATCGAGCTGGCCAAGCCGCGCAGTGTGATCGGCAAGAACACCGTCGAGGCCATGCAGTCCGGCATCGTGTTCGGCTTCGCGGGCCAGGTCGACGGTGTCGTGGCGCGGATGAAGAAGGAGCTGGCGGGCGACCCCGAGGACGTCACGGTGATCGCGACCGGTGGCCTTGCTCCGATGGTGTTGGGGGAGTCCTCCGTCATCGACGAGCACGAGCCGTGGCTGACGCTCATCGGGCTGCGTCTCGTGTACGAGCGCAACGTCGCACGCATGTAGGCACTGCCGGGACGGTCGGCGGGCGGGGCGCCGGACGCGGGCGGCTCACCTGCGACAACGCCCGCCGACGGCGTACCACCGCCCTCCGCGGAACCGTCGGCGGAGCCCCGGTGGAGTCCCGGCGGGCGCCGCGCCGCCGTCGGCCAGTTAAACGGATTTTGTCCATTTAGCACGTATTGTCGCGCCATGCCCACGCCCTACGGATCACGAGGCGGCATGGCGTTCGGTGCGGACGAGCTGCGGGTGCTCCGACGTGCCCTCGCCATCGCCCTCCACCCGACGCCCCTGCCCGACGAGGATGTCCAGGACTGCCTGCGGCTCGCGGGTGCCGTGGACGAGGCGGTCAGCGAGGCGGGGAGACTGCGCGCGTTCCTCCTCGCCGATCTCGCCCGCTACCGCGAAGCTCTCCCCGGCTCCGTCACCGGCTATCTGGAGCTCCTCCAGGACGCCGTGGCCGCCGGTTACGACCCCCGCCCGGACGATCTGGCCGCCCTGCGGGCCCTGCGCGGCAGGCCGGTCGCGGCAGCGCTCCTGGAACGCTGCCAGGTACTCGCGGAACGTTCCGTACGGGCCCGGCTCGCCGGCCGCTCCGTCGCGGTGACGGCCCCGGCGCCCCGAGGCCGGCTGCTCGCCCTGCCCGGCGGCCGCGCCGCGGAGCGGGAACCCGAGCGCCCCAAGGCCCCGGTCGCGCCCGGCCGTCCGCAGACCCCGGCGGAGCGGCCGATGCCCAAGCCCTCCGAGGTGTTCCCGCCCCGCCGCCGGCCCGTGCCGCCGCCCGGCGAACGCGCGGCGGGCTGAGGCCCGTCCCCGCAATCGCCGATCCCGGGAACTTTCCCGGCGGGACGCGGCGTCCTCCTCGGGAGGGCGCCGCGTCCCGCTGATCGGGGCTCGCTACTCTGGACGGCATGGACTACGTATCCGCGCTCGTGCCCCCCGTGGTGATGGCCGTCTTCTTCATCGCTCTGATCGTGGTGATCGTCAAGAGTCAGGGCGGTCCTAACAAGACCAAGGAAGACGCCGCCGTGGATGCGACGCTCGCCCGCGTGGAGCCGGCGAAGCAGACCGCTCGTCCGGAGAGTGTCTGACCGCTGGGCAGCGGCCCCGCGCACCCGTCCGGCGGGCGCGCGGGGCACCCCGTGCACCGTCAAGGGCGTACGGCTCATGGGAGCCGTACGCCCTTTCGCTGTGTAAATACCAGCTCATTCAAGACATCTGGCACTAAGGTGACGCTGTGCCTCGCCAATTGGGAGAGCTGGAAGACGCCGTGATGACCCGCGTCTGGCAATGGAACCGTCCGGTCACTGTGCGGGAAGTCCTTGAGGACCTCCAGCAGGAACGGTCCATCGCCTACACGACTGTCATGACGGTAATGGACAATCTCCATCAGAAGGGCTGGGTGCGCCGGGAAGTCGATGGCCGGGCATATCGATATACGGCCGTCTCCACCAGGGCCGCGTACTCGGCCGCACTCATGAACGAAGCGTGGTCCCGCAGTGACAACCCGGCGGCCGCTCTAGTCGCGTTCTTCGGCATGATGTCCGCGGAGCAGCGCGAAGCCCTCCAGGACGCGGTCCGCATGGTTTCCCCGGGCCTCACCGATCCGCCGCCCACAAGCCCCTCCGGTGACGTGTCGCCCGGTGCGGACGTGCCTGTGGCCGATGACGCGGCGCCGGAGAGCGGGCGATAGCGTCGGGGCATGTCCTCAGAGCTGCCGCATACCGAAGAGCCACCGGATACCGAAGAGCCGTCGCATACCGGGCCGCATACCGATTTTGATACCGACCCGTCGGTAAAAAAGCCCGCGATCACCGTCCGGCGTGCCAGGACGAGCGATGTGGCGTCGGTCCGCCGACTCCTCGACGGGTACGTGACCGAAGGGATCCTGCTCGACAAAGCGACGGTCACGCTTTACGAGGACATCCAGGAGTTCTGGGTCGCGGAACGCGACGAGGACGCGCGGGTCATCGGCTGCGGCGCACTCCATGTGATGTGGGAAGACCTCGCTGAAGTGCGCACCCTTGCCGTCGATCACAGCATCAGAGGTGGCGGAGTAGGTCATCACGTGCTGGACAAGCTCTTGCAGACCGCACGCTGGCTCGGTGTACGGCGGGTTTTCTGTCTCACCTTCGAAGTCGACTTCTTCGCGAAGCACGGCTTCGTCGAGATCGGAGAGACACCGGTCGACACAGATGTCTACAGTGAGCTGCTGCGTTCCTATGACGAAGGTGTCGCGGAGTTCCTCGGTCTCGAACGAGTGAAGCCGAACACCTTGGGCAACAGCCGGATGCTTCTGCACCTGTGATCGACAGAAGATGCCGGAACCCTATGTCCGAATCGCGCATGTTTCCCGCGTTCTTGAGCTCCTGAACCTCTCCCGGGGGTTTGTGTTTTCCGGGGAAAAGCGGTTTCCTTTCCGCGTACTCCATTTTCGATGAAAGGAAATCCGGTGGCACAGAAGGTTCAGGTCCTTCTTGTCGATGACCTCGACGGTGTCGAGGCGGACGAGACTGTGACGTTCGCGCTTGATGGCAAGACGTACGAGATCGACCTCACCACGTCGAACGCGGACAAGCTCCGTGGTCTTCTTGAGCCGTACACCAAGGGTGGCCGTCGTACCGGTGGCCGTGCCGCTACCGGCCGTGGCAAGGGCCGCGCCGTTGCCGGTGGTAACAAGGACACCGCCGAGATCCGTAAGTGGGCGCGCGAGAACGGCCACAATGTGAATGACCGCGGCCGCGTTCCCGCCGAGATCCGTGAGGCTTACGAGAAGGCCAACGGCTGAGCTGCCGACCCATCGGTCAGCAGTCCCATCCGGGCGCGCGACAGCCGGACCCGGTGGCATTCCGTCGCCGCCGCGTCCACCAGCCGTACGAGATCGGGGGCACCCCCACCGCTGCTCCCGAAGCCCGCGAGAGCCGGAAGTGTCGGCTCCACCTCGTGCCCCGGTGCGGGGGGCCGCAGCCATAACGCGGCCCCCGGTGAGCTTTCCGGCGCTCCGGCCGGTGCCGGGGCCGTGAAGCGGCCACCGGTGCCGAGAGCGGTCAGATCGAGGGCGACGCCGCCCCACTCCAGCCAGTCGAGCAGCCCCGGCAGTTCATCGGCGCTTCCCGCGGCCACCAGCAGCCTCATCCGCGCTCCGGTCAGTGCCACCGGGCCGGTGCGCACGGCACGCCGCAGGACCGCGAGACCGGCGTCGGCGGGCAGTTCCAGCACATCGAAGCGCTGCCCGGTCAGCAGTCGTAGGGGAGTCCTTCCCGCGGTGGCCCAGCCGAGTTCGCGCTCGTACCACCGCGCGAGGGCGTCAGCGGCACCGTCGGTGATACCGGCGGCACCGTCGGCATCAGCGGTAGCGGTGACACCAGCAGTAACGGTGGCTTCGGTGGCACCAGCGGCACCAGAGGCAACAGCACCACCACCGGCTTCCACGGTGCGTGCGCGGGCTTCTGGGGACGAGCGGGGTGGCGGGACGGTGAAAACCATGTCCGATGAACAGCCGAACCACCCCCGGGGTTACGCAGGGTTCCGGATCGATCGCGCTGGGTGCCCGTCCTGGGGGCGTGCGGAGGCATTCAGGAGCGCGGGGATGTTCGCCCGTAGCGGAGGGAACCGGGGCGCGCCGCATGGACTGTCAGTGATTGCGGGTAAGACTTTCCTAGTGGGAAGGGGCGACACGCAGGCCGAGGCGTCTCACGTTCGCCATCGGCGTACTGGCGAAAGGGGTATCTGCCTGGCCTGCGGGAACATCGTCTCGCACCATCGGGTTGGAGCAGTTGTCAGCTGTTCGGCAGTAAGTTTCCCCGCCGGTGCGGGGGTGATCCGGACGGATGTCGGCAGTTGGAATGAGCTGTCCCGTCCTGCGGGACTAGCATGCGGAAGGACTGGGAGGGGACCGACCCCTCACTGACCGACCGCTCTGAGGAGCGATTAACGATGTTCGAGAGGTTCACCGACCGCGCGCGGCGGGTTGTCGTCCTGGCTCAGGAAGAAGCCCGGATGCTCAACCACAACTACATCGGCACCGAGCACATTCTCCTGGGCCTTATCCACGAGGGTGAGGGTGTCGCCGCTAAGGCCCTGGAGAGCCTCGGGATTTCGCTCGAGGCGGTCCGCCAGCAGGTGGAGGAGATCATCGGTCAGGGGCAGCAGGCCCCGTCCGGCCACATCCCCTTCACTCCCCGTGCCAAGAAGGTCCTGGAGCTCTCGCTCCGCGAGGCCCTTCAGCTGGGTCACAACTACATCGGCACCGAGCACATCCTGCTCGGCCTGATCCGCGAGGGCGAGGGCGTCGCCGCCCAGGTCCTCGTGAAGCTGGGCGCCGACCTGAACCGGGTCCGGCAGCAGGTCATCCAGCTGCTTTCCGGGTACTCGGGCGGCAAGGAGGCGGCCACCGCAGGCGGCCCCGCGGAGGGCACGCCCTCCACCTCCCTGGTGCTCGACCAGTTCGGCCGGAATCTCACCCAGGCCGCTCGTGAATCCAAGCTCGACCCGGTCATCGGGCGCGAGAAGGAGATCGAGCGGGTCATGCAGGTGCTGTCCCGCCGTACCAAGAACAACCCGGTCCTCATCGGCGAGCCCGGCGTCGGCAAGACGGCGGTCGTCGAGGGCCTGGCGCAGGCCATCGTCAAGGGCGAGGTGCCCGAGACCCTCAAGGACAAGCACCTCTACACCCTGGACCTCGGTGCCCTGGTCGCGGGCTCCCGCTACCGCGGTGACTTCGAGGAGCGCCTGAAGAAGGTCCTCAAGGAGATCCGCACCCGCGGCGACATCATCCTGTTCATCGACGAGCTCCACACCCTCGTGGGTGCGGGCGCCGCCGAGGGCGCGATCGACGCGGCGAGCATCCTCAAGCCCATGCTGGCGCGAGGCGAGCTCCAGACCATCGGTGCCACCACGCTCGACGAGTACCGCAAGCACCTGGAGAAGGACGCCGCTCTTGAGCGCCGCTTCCAGCCCATCCAGGTCGCGGAGCCGTCGCTGCCGCACACCATCGAGATCCTCAAGGGTCTGCGCGACCGTTACGAGGCCCATCACCGGGTCTCCATCACGGACGAGGCGCTGGTGCAGGCCGCGACGCTGGCGGACAGGTACATCTCGGACCGCTTCCTGCCGGACAAGGCGATCGACCTGATCGACGAGGCCGGTTCCCGGATGCGCATCCGCCGGATGACCGCGCCGCCGGACCTCCGCGAGTTCGACGAGAAGATCGCGGGTGTCCGCCGCGACAAGGAGTCGGCCATCGACTCCCAGGACTTCGAGAAGGCAGCTTCCCTCCGCGACAAGGAGAAGCAGCTGCTGGCGGCGAAGGCCAAGCGGGAGAAGGAGTGGAAGGCCGGCGACATGGACGTCGTCGCCGAGGTCGACGGCGAGCTGATCGCCGAAGTCCTGGCCACCGCCACCGGTATCCCGGTCTTCAAGCTGACGGAGGAGGAATCCTCCCGTCTGCTGCGCATGGAGGACGAGCTCCACAAGCGCGTCATCGGCCAGAAGGACGCCATCAAGGCCCTCTCGCAGGCGATTCGCCGTACGCGAGCCGGTCTGAAGGACCCGAAGCGCCCCGGTGGCTCGTTCATCTTCGCCGGTCCGTCCGGTGTCGGTAAGACGGAGCTCTCCAAGACGCTCGCCGAATTCCTCTTCGGCGACGAGGACGCGCTGATCTCCCTCGACATGTCGGAGTTCAGCGAGAAGCACACGGTTTCCCGCCTCTTCGGTTCGCCCCCCGGTTACGTGGGTTACGAAGAGGGCGGCCAGCTCACCGAGAAGGTGCGCCGCAAGCCGTTCTCCGTCGTCCTCTTCGACGAGGTCGAGAAGGCCCACCCCGATATCTTCAATTCCCTGCTCCAGATTCTGGAAGACGGTCGCCTGACCGACTCCCAGGGCCGGGTCGTGGACTTCAAGAACACGGTCATCATCATGACGACCAACCTCGGGACCCGGGACATCTCGAAGGGCTTCAACCTGGGCTTCGCCGCCCAGGGCGACGTCAAGACGAACTACGAGCGCATGAAGAACAAGGTCAACGAAGAGCTCAAGCAGCACTTCCGGCCCGAGTTCCTCAACCGTGTCGACGACACGGTGGTCTTCCACCAGCTGACCGAGGAAGACATCATCCAGATCGTCGACCTCATGGTCGCCAAGGTGGACGAGCGCCTCAGGGACCGCGACATGGGCATCGAGCTCAGTGCCGAGGCCAAGTCACTGCTGGCGAAGAAGGGCTACGACCCCGTGATGGGCGCCCGGCCGCTGCGCCGGACGATCCAGCGCGAGATCGAGGACATCCTCTCCGAGAAGATCCTCTTCGGTGAGCTGCGTGCCGGTCACATCGTGGTCGTGGGCACCGAGGGCGAGGGCGAGGAGAAGAAGTTCTCGTTCCGCGGCGAGGAGAAGTCGGCACTGCCCGACGTCCCGCCGATCGAGCAGGCGGCAGGCGGCGCCGGCCCGAACATGACGAAGGAAGCGTAGGGGCGCGTAGCGCCTGAGCGTGCGGGGGCTGCCCCGGACCGGTTTCGACCGGTCCGGGGCAGCCCCTTTTTCGGGGGTCGGGGTGGCGGGCTGTGGCTCAGTAGGTCTCGACCGTGAGCCGGTCGCCCAGCTCGTCGCTTCCGAGCAGCGGTGGCGGCTGGTGGAAGCCGGAGCGGACCGTCACCCGGAGGCCGGGCCACGCCAGCAGCGGTGTGAGGTCCAGCTCCGGTGTGTCCACGGCTGTCCTCAGGGTGAGGACAGCGAGTTCGGGAAAGAGCCCACGCAGAAGCGACACATCCTCGCCGTTCTGCGGAGCCGGGACCGTCAGGCTCCTCAGCGACGGGACCGCTCCGGCGGAGGCGAACGGTCCGGCCCACGGGAACGCCGTGAGCAGGAGCCTGGTGATACGGGAGTTCTCCCGGAACCCGGCCAGCACGTCGTCCAGCGGGCCCGGTGCGTAGACGCTCAGCGAGGTGAGTGACTTCCACGCTCCGAGACCGTCCATCGGCAGCGGATGGCTGCTGCCCACGCTGAGGTGACGCACCATCGAGTGGGCGGGCAGTTCGCTCAATCGGCCGGGACCGGCGTTGTTGACGTTCAGGCGCTTCAGGCCGCGGATGTGAGAGGTCGCGGGCAGCAGGCTGAGCTGTTGGCCCATCGCGTCCATCGTCAGGTTGGTCAGCGCGGTCAGTACGGCGAGAGGGGCGAGGTCCTCGACCGCAAGGCATCCGTGGATGCTCAGATGGCTCAGCGTTTCGGCCTGGGTGCTCAGTGGGGGCAGGGACGTGAGGCGCGCGGTGTCGAGCACGAGTGTTCTCAGTCGCATCCGGGCCAATGTGGTGCCGACCTCCGTGTCCTCGACATCGCCGAGCAGACGGAGGTGCTGAAGGGCGGGCAGATGCCGCAGGGCACTCACCTGTTCTCGGCCGACGCTGACGAGTCCGTTCGTCAGATCACAGTGGGCCAGTACCTCGGACGCGTACTCGGCCGCAGGGAAATTGGCCCATCTGTGGGCGAAGAGACCGCCGTGATCGGGATGGGAGAGGGCCCAGGCGCGGGCATGGGGAATGGCCTCCCTGCCACCGACCCGGCCGATCAGGTCGATTACGTATTCGGTGGAGACCGAATCCGACGGCATGCTCTCCGGCGAGGGAAGGAATAGCAGGGCGGCGGCGCCGAGCCGGGTCAGCGAGTCGAGGTGGTTGTGGTCGGCCGGCGGGAACAGTGCCGCCGTGCTGCGCCGGACCCGTTCCCGTACCGCGCTGTCCAGCCAGGTGGCGTGCTGCTCGCACAGTGCGGCCAGGACATGGATGCCGGTGCGTGCCTCGGACCGCTCGGCGTGCCTCTCCCCGGCTTTCAGCAGCCCATCGATCAGCAGTGGGAGCTGGTGGCGGCTGCAATGCCCCGCCGCCAGCAGGATCACGTCCTGCCAGGCTTCCTCGTCCGCGTGGCGCAGCAGCTCGTTCAGGTGGTCGTCCTCGATGAGCTCCTTCGCGGCGAGGAAGTCCTGGAAGGTGCGGTGGACGAACTGGTAGGTGTCGTCGCTGTGCTCCTGGAGGAGGCCGCTGCGGTTGAGGAGATGGGTGAGGATCTTCTCGGGCGGCCCCTGACCGCTCACCCGCTCCATTCCGGTCAGGCCGCGGGCCAGCTGGCGCAGGGCCTGTTCGCGGGTGAACTCCGACTGGCCCTCGCGGACCAGCCAGACGGCGAGGCGCTGGAGGAGCTGGGTGTGCTCCTCGACGTCCATCTCGATGCCCTCGGGGTCCTCGATGCGACGGCGCCGGTCCCGGTGGCCGAGCAGCATCTCCAGGGACGAGCGGTACAGCTTCCAGCGGGTCTCGGGCAGGAATCCCTCGCGGCGGCGGTGCAGGGCGCAGATCACCGCGCAGAGCAGCGGGGTGCGGGCCAGTTCGCGCAGACCGGGGTTCCGGTCGAACTGCCGGGACAGGTCGCCCTCCAGCTCGTCCAGCCGCTCCCGGTCGTCCTCCTCGGTCAGCCGGGCCGCCCGGTGCCAGGAGGCCACGAACGCCTGGATGTCCTCGTCCCGCATTGCCAGCAGCCGCAGCTCCTCGAATCCCTCCGAGTACAGCCAGTCCGGCTCGACGGCGAGCGGCCGGACGGTCGTGACGCACCGCGTGTCCGGGTAGCGGCGCAGTAACTGGGACAGCCAGCTGTGCGCCTGCTCCCGGTCCTCCGGCGGCACCTCGTCCAGTCCGTCGACCAGCAGGAGCGCCCGGCCCGACTCCAGGACCCGGCCGGCCCATCCCTCGGGGGCCCGGTCGACCACCAGACCGGCCGCGTCGGCCAGCTGCGCGGGCCCCGGGAACGTACCGCCACGGGCCCGCAGGGTGCGCAGCGGCACCACGAAGGGCACCAGGCCGTTCAGCGGGGCCAGCGCTCCGTCCAGGGTGCGGGCCGAGGCGTGGGCGGCCAGCCACCACAGCAGGGTGGTCTTCCCGGCGCCCGCCTCGCCCCGCAGCAGGACCCGGGGGCGGTCGGTGAGCAGGGCGTCGATCCGCTGCGGCGGGGCGGGCGCGTGCTTCGCCGTCCGGCCCGCCGGTGCCTGCGCCTCCAGGCTGAGGTAGGCGGTGTCCAGGTCCCATTCCGAGTCGTGCCGGCCCAGCTCGTCCAGCCCGAAGATCTTCGTACGCCGGTACGCGGCGCCGATCGCGTCCGCGTACTCCTCCCCGTACCGCAGGTCCACCGGGAAGTGGCCGTGTACGCGTTCGTGGCGCGGGTCCATGCCGGACTGGCGGCAGACGAGCTGGAAGGGCTTCGCGCCGAGCAGGCCGCCGAGCGGGACGCACTCGACGCGCCGTCCGCCGCGCCCGTCGGGGATCTGGCGGGCGATGCCGAGCAGGACATCCCCGGCGAAGACCGGCCCGCCGGAGAGACCGGCCAGCACGGAGGGCTCACCGTCCGGGCGGGGGGCCGGCGGCCGGTCGAGTTCGCAGACCAGCAGGTCGCGCATCCGCCCCGCCAGGGGCAGAACCGTCGCGGTGTACTGGTCGGCCTCCACGTGCTTCTCGGTGCCGTACCGCTGGATGCGGGGGAATCCGGTGATCTCGCAGCCGGGGATCGCCTGCTGGGTGTCGAGGAGGCCGAGCCGTACGGGGTCCACGGGCAGCATCGGAGCGGTGGTCCGGAGCAGCGCGGCGTCCAGGGCGTGGTCGATCCAGGCGACGGTCGCGCGGGCCCGGCCCTGGAGATCGGGGTGAGCCGCGTAGCAGTGGGTGCCGTTCTTGACGACATGGGCGCAGGTCAGGATCAGCCGGTCGGACAGCAGGACACCGCTGCCCTGGAGGGCGCCGGAGACCACGACCGTACGGTCGGCGGGCCGCACCTTCGTCACGGTCGCGCCGTCCCTCCCCCGAAGTGCGCGGTACTGCCCTCGTCCTCATGGCCGATCTCCCACGCCTCGCCGGTCACGGCGTTGCGGGGGGTCAACGTGAAGGCGACCTTGTGCGTACGTCCGGTGGCGCGGGACGCGTCGGCGCCCGCCTCCACCACCCACGCCTTCACCTTGCCGCCCGCTTTGGCCTCCTTGCGGAGTTCGAGGGTGAACTCCATCTGGATGTCGCCGACCGCGAAGGAGACGGGGTGGTCCGTGGCCCGGGTCGCCGCCTCGACGAGCTGGTTGCGGATGGATTCGACGGCGTCGGCGAGCTCGATGCCGTCCAGCGCGTGGGTGTTCTCGTCGGTCATGGGGTCCCCCGGGAGCGGTTCCGGACTCTCGTCGGCGTCATGCCGTTGCAGGCCGAAGGTCCCGAATCGGACAGCCTTTGGTCCCACCGGCGGTGACAAGGCGCACAGCCTGATCGGAGCGTACTAGGCGGCTTAGGAGACCGGGCGGTGATCGCCGGAGGGACCTTGGTCCCGGGGCGGGGAGGGGCGTTGGACGTTTCGGATGAAAAGCCTGTATCGCGGCGTGATGTCCGTTTGGGGGCGCACGGAGCAGGGGTTAAACCTGCTCCGCGAAAAGGATTCCGAAGGCTGCCGGGGTCTCCCGACGTGACCCTTCGCGGCGAATTCCCGAGGGTTCGTCTACGGCTTTTGATCGTAGATGGGGGGGTTGAGCATGGGTTGGGGTGCGGGTTACCAAGGTGGGGCAAGCCCGGACAACACGCCGGGTCCACTCACCTCCGGAGGACTTCCCCGTATGTCGAAGCGCGCAACGATCCAGCACTCCACCCGCCCGTCCGTGTCCCGTGTCCGTGGCGCCGTCGTGGCCGTCGGCCTCGGCACATCGATGGTGCTCGGTGCGGGCGCCGCGTTCGCGTCCGGCACCACGGGCGCCACCGGCACCAGCGCCCACCTCGTCGGCAGCGTGACGGCCGACTCGGTCGCCCAGCAGGCGGCGGCGCAGGGCAAGGCGGCCACCACCGCCAAGAAGGCCGCGGCCGACAAGGCCGCGAAGGCCAAGCAGACGGCGGCCCAGAAGGCTGCCGACGCGAAGAAGAAGGCAGCCGCCAAGAAGGCGTCGGCGAAGAAGAAGGCCGCAGCCTGGGAGGCCCCGGTCGACCACTACACGCTGAGCGCCAGCTACGGCACCGGTGGCGCCCGCTGGGCCGCCAAGCACTCCGGTCAGGACTTCGCCGTGCCGATCGGCACCAAGGTCGAGGCCGCCCACTCCGGCACCGTCGTCAAGGCGGGCCCGAACGGCGGCGGCGACGGCCCCGCGTACGGCAACGCCGTCGTGATCAAGCACTCCAACGGCAAGTACTCGCAGTACGCGCACCTGTCGAAGATCAACGTGCACATCGGCCAGCACGTGAACACCGGCCAGAAGATCGCCCTGTCCGGCAACACGGGCAACTCCAGCGGTCCGCACCTGCACTTCGAGATCCGCACCACGCCGAACTACGGCTCCGCGCTGAACCCGGTCGCGTTCCTGCGGTCCGTGCACGTCTCCGTCTGACGGAGACCGGCCTGACCAGGTGGACCTGACCCGGTAGAGCCGGCGGGGACCGGCCCGACCCGGTAGGCCCGGCGGGACGGGCCCGACCCGGTAGACGGACGGGGACGGGCCCGACCCGGTAGACCCGGCTACGCTCCCGGGGCCCCGGGGTCGGCCCCCGGGTCATGGGCTCGTGTCACCAGCTCGACGGCGACTTCGAGGACAGCGTTGCGCTTGTCCTCGGGGTCGCCGTCGACGTCGTTCATGCCGAACATCCCGGCGTGCAGTGTGAACAGCGCGCTGAAGCAGCGCACCTGATCGGTGAGCGGTGCGTCCTTGTCCCGGATCAGGCCCACCAGGGTCAGGACCCGGCTCTTGATCGTGTGGCCGATGCTCAGGTCGCGTACGGTCGCCTGGTTCTCCTGCATGAAGCGGAAGAGCGGGGCGGCGCCGGCCAGCGCCTCGCTGTAGCGGGTCAGGATCTCCGTCTTCGTCTCCAGCGTGCGCGGCTGCGCCTCGCCCCAGACGATCAGCTCTTCGACGGGCCGGTTGAGGTCCTCGAAGATGCTGTTGAGGATGTCTTCCTTGGTCTTGAAGTGGTAGTACAGCGCGGCCTTGGTGACGTCCAGGTGTTCGGCGATCTCGCGCAGTGAGGTCTTCTCGTACCCCTGCTCGGCGAAGAGCTCCAGGGCGACGTCCTGAATGCGCTGGCGCGTGTTGCCCCGGCGCGGTTGCGGCGCACTGCCCATGCCCATCGTGCTCTCCCAGTACTTACTTGACGCCCGGCTAGTTGCGGGTCTACGTTCCCAGTCTAGTCAACTAGCCGGGCGGCAAGTAAGTGCTCGGTGTACCGGGGAAACAGGGGAGTGGGGACCATGGCGGAGCTGAGCAAGGCGTCTGCGGGGCGGACGGCCGGAAAACAGGAACCTGAGCCACGCAGCGTTCGGGTGGTGATACTCGCCCTGATGATCGCGATGCTGCTCGCCATGCTCGACAACCTCATCGTCGGCACCGCCATGCCCACGATCGTCGGTGACCTCGGAGGCATGGAGCACCTGTCCTGGGTGGTCACCGCCTACACCCTGACCACCGCCGTCTCCACCCCCA
Organism: Streptomyces sp. TSRI0281; assembly: GCF_001905125.1. Lineage (GTDB taxonomy): Bacteria > Actinomycetota > Actinomycetes > Streptomycetales > Streptomycetaceae > Streptomyces. Next base: position 360,059 of record NZ_LWLE01000003.1, read on the forward strand.
TCTGGGGCAAGCTCGGCGACCTGTACGGCCGCAAGGGCGTCTTCCTCACGGCCATCGTGATCTTCCTGATCGGTTCGGTCCTGAGCGGCATGGCCCAGGACATGAGCCAGCTGATCGGCTTCCGTGCGGTGCAGGGGCTCGGTGCGGGCGGCCTGATGGTCGGCGTCATGGCGATCATCGGCGATCTCGTACCGCCCCGGGAGCGTGGCAAGTACCAGGGGATGATGGCCGGTGTGATGGCCATAGCCATGATCGGCGGACCGCTGGTCGGCGGCGCCATCACCGACCACCTCGGCTGGCGCTGGAGCTTCTACATCAACCTGCCGCTCGGCGCGGTCGCCCTCGCCATGGTCACCGTCGTCCTGCACCTGCCGAAGAAGGAACGGTCGAAGGCGAACATCGACTACCTGGGCGCGGCACTGCTCACCGTCGGCATCACCGCGATCGTCCTCGTCACGACCTGGGGCGGCACGGAGTACGCCTGGGGCTCGGCCGTGATCATGGAGCTGATCGCGCTCGGCGTGGCGGCCCTCGTCGGCTTCCTCTTCGTCGAGCGCAAGGCTCCGGAGCCGATCATTCCGCTGCATATATTCCGCAACGGCAACTTCACCCTGATGTCGGTCATCGGTTTCATGACCGGCTTCGTGATGTTCGGCGCGGTGCTCTTCCTGCCGCTGTTCCAGCAGTCGGTGCAGGGCGCGTCCGCGACCAACTCCGGACTGCTGCTCCTGCCGATGCTGCTCGCGATGATGATCGTCTCGCTGATCGCCGGACGGGTCACCACCAGCACCGGCAGGTACAAGATCTTCCCCATCGCGGGCAGTGCCCTGATGGTGACGGGCCTCTTCCTGCTCGCCCAGATGGACACCGGGACCTCGCGTCTCACCTCCGGTATCTACATGGCGGTGCTCGGTGCGGGCATGGGCTTCCTGATGCAGATCACCATGCTCGTCGCGCAGAACAGCGTCGAGATGAAGGACATGGGCGTCGCCTCGTCCGCGACCACCCTCTTCCGTACGCTCGGCAGCTCCTTCGGCGTCGCGATCATGGGCGCGCTGTTCACCGGCCGGGTGCAGGACGAGATGGCGGCGCACGGCGGCGGAGCCGCCACGGAGAAGTCCGCCCAGCTGGACGCGGCAAGCCTGGCGAAGCTGCCGCACGAGCTGAGCGAGGCGTACCAGTTCGCGGTGGCCTCGGGCACCCACATCGCCTTCCTGGTGGGCGGCTCGGTGGCGGTGCTGGCCCTGGTCGCGTCCCTGTTCGTCAAGGAGGTCCCGCTGCGGGGCGCGGGCCCGGCGGTCACCGCCGACGGTCAGCCGCCGACGGACGACGTGACGGCTGCGGTTTCCGATACTCCGGATACTTCCGCGGCTCCCGATGCTTCCGACACTGCCGCGGCTTCCGGGTCGCCCGGCGCCAAGAAGTCGCAGACCGTCTGAGCATCACGAACAGCGCGAACATCACGAACAACGAGCGGTACGTGGACGGGCCCCGGAGACTCACGTGTCTCCGGGGCCCGTCCACGTACCCATGCATGTCCACGCCTACACGCTCACTCCGCCGGCTGAAGGATCGGGAAGCTCCCGGTGTTCGTCGGCGCGTGCTCCGGCAGCCACAGCACCGCTATCGCCCCGCCCGTCCCCTCCACCGCACCCATCGGCGCCGCGTTGCGGAAGGTCAGCCGGGCCCCCAGCACCCGCGCCTGCCCGGCCGCGATCGTCAGCCCCAGCCCATGGCCGTTCCCGGCCCGGTCCGGGCTTCCCGTACGGAACCGGCTCGGCCCCTCCCGCAGCAGCGCCTCCGGGAAACCGGGCCCGTGGTCGCGGACCCGTACCACCCGGCCCTCGACCGTGACCTCCACCGGGGTGGACCCGTGCTTGGCGGCGTTGCCCAGCAGATTGCCGAGGATGCGTTCCAGGCGCCGCGGATCGGTGGAGACCCACGACTCGTGCACCACCCGCACCGTGACGTCCGGGTCCAGCAGGGCGATCCGGCGGCTGACGAACTCACCCAGCTGGACCTGCTGCAGTTCGGCCCGCTCCGAGGCACTGTCCAGCCGCGCCACTTCGAGTACGTCCTCCACCAGCGTCCGCATCGCCTGCGCCCGGTCCCGCACCAGCTCGGTGGGGCGGCCCGGCGGCAGCAGCTCGGCGGCGGTGAGCAGCCCGGTCACCGGGGTACGCAGCTCATGGGCGATGTCCGCGGTGACCCGGCGCTCCGCCTCGATCCGCTCGTTCAGCGCGTCGGTCAGCGCGTCGACGGCCCGCGCCAGCTCATCGGTCTCGTCGCGGACGACCCCGCCGACGGCCTCCCTGACCCGTACGTCCGTGTGCCCCTGCGCGACCTTGCCGGCCGCGGCCGCCGCCTTGCGCAGCCTGCGCGACAGCTGGCCGCCGATCAGGACGCCCAGGGCGCAGCCGCCGAAGACCACCGAGACCGAGCCGATGATCAGCGCCCGGTCGAGGTCGTTCATGATCGTGTCGCTGCGGTCGGCGAACCGGGTGTGCAGGGAGAGGACGTCACCGTTGGCCAGCGGCACGGCCGCCCAGACGTCGGGCACCCCGTCCTCGTACTCCTCGACATGCGTGGCGCGCCGGTTGTTGCGGACCTCGTCGCGCAGGCTCGGCGGCAGTGTGGGGTCGTTGAGCTTGGCGCCGAACTTGGGCGCCGAACTCTTCATGTTCGACGCCTCGTAGAACCGCTGGGCACCCAGCAGCCGCTCCAGCTGCACCTCGCGGGCGTTCTCGATCATCGAGACCCGGGCTGCGTTGTGCACGACAAGGCTCAGCGCCACCGCGATGAGCGCGCCGACCGCCGCGATCGCGATGCTGATCTTCCAGCGGACACCGGTCCGCAGGGCCAGTTTCTTCATGCCCGGAGCTTGTAGCCGAAGCCGCGGACGGTCTCGATGCGGTCCTGCCCGATCTTGGTGCGCAGCCGCTGCACATGCACGTCCACGACCCGGGTGTCGCCGCCCCAGCCGTAGTCCCAGACCCGTTCCAGGAGCTTGTCGCGGGAGAGCACGGTGCCGGGTGCGGACGAGAACTCCAGCAGCAGCCGCATCTCGGTCGGCGTCAGCGCCACCTGCTCGCCCCCTTTGCGTACCTCCATGCCCTCGGTGTCGATCTCCAGATCGCCGAAGGCCAGCACCCCGCCCTCGGGTCCCGTGTCCAGGTCCGTACCGGCCACCGCCCGGCCGTCCGCCCCGGCCGCGTGGCCGAAGCGGCGCAGCACGGCCCGGATACGGGCGACGAGCACGGCGCCGTCGAAGGGCTTGGTGACGTAGTCGTCCGCCCCGGCCTCCAGGCCGAGCACCACGTCGATCGAGTCGGCCCGAGCCGACAGCATGATCACGGGCACCGTCGACTCGTCCCGGATGCGGCGGCACAGGCTCACCCCGTCGAGGCCCGGCACCATCACATCGAGCAGGGCGATGTCGGGCCGGTGGGCCCGGAACGCCTCCAGGCCGGAGAGCCCGTCGGGCATCGCGGTGACCGCGAAGCCGACCCGCTCCAGCGCGAGCTGGGTGGCCTCACGGATGACGTCGTCGTCCTCGACGAAGAGGACATGGGTCTCGGCCATGCGACTGCTTTCAGCTGCTCTCGGTTGCTCTGATTTCTTCGCGTCGACTGCTTCGCGTCGTCCGTCGCGGGCTCAGCTCTTCGCCGGTTCCGGCACGGGCTCGGAGAGCGTGCCCTCCGTGCTGCCGACGGCCCGGTTGAAGTCGTTGTGCACCCGGTCGTGCTCGTTGAAGCGATCGCTCGCCCAGCGGTAGGTGACCACCTCCGAGCCAGAGGGGTAGGCGAGCGGGTCCTTCGACCCGTACACCTGCGTCGTCACCACCAGATCACCCCGGTCGATGGTGCCGTAGACCGCGGGAGTCTCGGCGGTGAAGACGTTCTGGTACGAGCCGTCGTCGCGCTGGCGGTACACATACGTCCCGATGCCCACCGAATCGGAGCAGGCCATCACGTTGATCACGACATCGGTCACGGGACCGTCGGTCATCGAACCGTAGGAGGTGTCCACCGGGTACGCGTCCCCGGCGCAGGGCTTGAGGCCGTCCTTGACCCGCTCGCTCACCTTCGCGTCGCCCCGCAGCAGTGCCACGGCATCGACCCGCCTGGCGGGCTTCGCCGTACCGGAGGGCGTAGCCACGGGAGGCGTCGTGACCTGGGCGACCGGCTGGGTTCCCGCCGGGCCCTCGTCGCGGGTGCCGGTGCCGCCCGTGGAGCAGCCGACGCAGAACACCACGATGGCGGCGAGTCCGGCCAAGGCCGTACCACTCGCCGCCATGCCCGCCCGGAGCCTGGTGCTCCGGGCGGTACCTCCACGATCGCCGTCGTGCGCGGGGCTGTCGCCCGCGCCGCCGTCGCCGCTGTCCGTCAGGCCGCGCACCGCTCCCGCCCCCGCTCGTCGTGGCGCCCGTTCCGCTGCGCCGGTGTGTGTGCACGCGCCCCGACGACCGCCGCGCGGCCGGAAGGACGGGCCACGGTCGCCCGGTGGCCCTCGGCCTCGCGGCCGACCGCCTCGCGGCTCATGATCTCGCGGCTCTCCAGCTCCTGGCGCAGCCGTGCCAGCGCCCGGTGGAGCGTGCTCTTCACCGTACCGGCCGACATACCGAGCGCGGCAGCCGTCTCCTCGGTGCTCATCTGTTCCCAGTGTCGCAGCACGACGACGCTGCGCTGCTTGGGAGCCAGCACGCCCAGGATGTCCATCAGCAGCGCCCGGTCGGCACGCTGCTCGGTGCCGTCCTCGACGCTCGCGTCGGGCAGCTGCTCGGTGGGGATCTCCTCAAGCTTGCGGGCCCGCCACCACTCGGTACGCGTATTGATCATGACGCGGCGGAGATAGGCGTCGGCGAGGGACTTGTCGGCGATGCCGTCCCAGCGGCCGAACGTACGCACCAGAGCGGTCTGCAGCAGGTCCTGCGCATCCACAGGGTCGGGGACGAGACGGCGTGCGCTGCGCAGCAGAGCATCCTGCCGGGTGCGTACATAGTCCTCGAATTCGAGCACCTCGCCCTGCGCCATTCCAACCGCCTCCGACCCCGTAGATCCCCGTGTGCACTGCTGTCGGAGACGCTACGGAGGCGTTGTCACGAGGGTGTGCGTAGCAGCCATACGCCGACGCACGGCTGCCCATCGGTTGTGTAACAGCCCTGGTCCGACCCGGCCCTACGACCGGGTCGGACCGGGATGGACCGGGGCGGAGGGGTCGGGACCCGGTCCGGTCGGGCCCGGCTCGGGTCAGGTCAGCGGCAGCCGGTACTGACCGTCGGCCAGCGGTTCGACCAGCCCGTCGGCCACCAGCCCGTCCAGGGCGCGGGCCCGCTGCACGGGCTCGTCCCACACGGCGTCCAGTGCGGCCTGCGGAACCGGGGCCACCGACTCACGCAGGACCGCGAGCAGTCGGCCGCGTACCTGCCGGTCGGTACCTGCGTACGTCTGCCCACGGCGGGCAGGCCCCTGGTGCGCGGGCTTCCCGGCCAGCAGCCAGGCGCACTGCGAGGCGATCGGGCACTGCGAACAGTCCTCGTTCCTGGCGGTGCACACCAGCGCGCCGAGCTCCATCGTCGCGGCCGCCCAGCGGGCCGCGCGTTCGTCCTCCTCGGGGAGCAGCGCCCTGGCGAGCTTGCGTTCGGCGGCGGTCGTCGCGTTCGGCGGGTACTGGATACCGGAGGCGGCGCGGGCGAACACCCGGCGGACGTTCGTATCGAGCACCGCGTGCCGTTGCCCGTACGCGAACGAGGCCACGGCCGCCGCCGTGTACTCACCGATCCCGGGCAGCGCCAGCAGCTGGTTGTGCTCGCTCGGTACGTCGCCGCCGTGCCGTTCCGTTATCGCCTGGGCGGCCCCGTGCAGGCGCAGCGCCCGGCGGGGGTAGCCGAGCCGGCCCCAGGCGCGGACCGCTTCACCGGGCGCCTCGGCGGCCAGGTCGGCGGGGCGCGGCCAGCGGGCCAGCCACTGTTCGTACACCGGGAGGACCCGGCTCACCGGGGTCTGCTGCAGCATGAACTCGCTCACCATCACACCCCAGGCGCCCGCTTCGGGGCGGCGCCAGGGCAGATCGCGGGCGTGCTGCTCGAACCACCCGATGACGGGGGTGTGGAGGGACGTGGGGGGCGTGTGTGTCGAAGTCATGGCAGTCATCGCACGTCCGATCCTGGCACGGAAGACGGGGCGAGGGTCACGGGTGCGGGGGTGTCGGCCGTCCCGGTGGCCCAGGGGGCGAGAACGCCACCCGTTCTGTCCCCTCTGCCCCTGTCCAGCGGGTGCCATCAGGGGTTCCGTGATGATGATCCGCAAAACTTCACGATCGGAGCGGCGGGTGGGGCGGGAGTTGGCCCGGATCTCTCGTAGAGTTCGGGACGTGGGTTCTATGCGCAATCCGGTCGGGCCGCTTCCCTCCACCATCTACTGGCGACGGAGGGCAGTAGCGGCGACGCTGGTTGCGCTGCTCGCGTTGCTGGTCGTATGGGTCGTCACCTCCGGTGACGGCAAGGGAAACAGAGGCGACGCGAAGGCCGACGGATCGGATCCGGTGCGGTCGATCACCCCGGGCCCCTCGGGTTCCGGACCGGCGATCAGTCAACAGCCGGGCGGACGCGACGAGTCGGGCGACACCGGCGGGGACGACGGGGGAAGCGACGGCAGCAACGGGGACCCCGGCACGGGCGACAGCGCGGGCTCCGGGTCCACCGGCACGGCGGGATCCGACGGATCGTCGACGGGTGCCGGGACGGCGGGCCAGCAGGTCCCGGCCGGCTCCCCGCTCCCCGACTGCGCCCCCGCCGCGATCCAGTTGAGCCTGCGTACGAAGGTCAGTTACGGCCCCGAGGACAAGCCGAAGTTCGAACTGATCGCCAAGAACACCTCGGCCACCGCCTGCAAGGCCGACCTCGGCCCGAAGAACGCGGTCCTCACCATCACCGAGGCCGGCGGCGACGAGGACAGTCAGGTGTGGTCCTCGAAGGACTGCCCGGCCGCCCCCGGCAGCCTGCTCCTGAAGGTCCCGGCGGGCACGACCGTGGTCCACACCGTGGCATGGGACCGCACCCTGAGCGCCCCCCGATGCGCCACACCCCCCGCGGCGAAGGCGGGCCCGGGGACGTACCTCCTGGAGGCAAGGGCCCCGGGAGAACCCCTGCAACGAGCCTCATTCGTCCTCTCCAAGGACTGACCAGCAAGGACGCCAACCCCAGCCGCCCCGGCCGACCTCAGCCGGTCCGGCCAACCCCAGCCGCTCCCGCCGACCTCAGCCGGCCCGGCCGACCCCAGCCGCCCCGGCCGACCTCAGCCGCCCCGGCCAACCCCAGCCCGTCCGGCGTTTGAGGACGGAACCGTCGCTCCGTGGGGCCGGCACAACGCGCCCCCGGCAGGACCGGTCACCCTTGGCAGGGCGCCAACCCCAACCCCAGCCGGTCCGGCCAACCCCAGCCCGTCCGGCGTTTGAGGACGGAACCCTCGCCCCGTGGGGCCGGCACCACACCGGCCCGGCAGGGCATCACACCCCAGCCCGTCCGGCGCCTGAGGACAAAACCCCCGCCACCCCTAGACGTACCGTTCCAGGATCGACGACTCCGCCAGCCGCGACAGCCCCTCCCGCACGCTCCGCGCCCTGGCCTCCCCGACGCCGTCCACGGTCTGGAGATCGTCCACGCTCGCGGCCAGCAGCTTCTGCAGACCGCCGAAGTGCTCCACCAGCCGCTCGATGATCGCTCCCGGCAGCCGCGGCACCTTCGCCAGCAGCCGGAATCCCCGCGGGGACACCGCCGAGTCCAGCGTCTCCGGCGAGCCGCTGTACCCCAACGCCCGTGCCACCACGGCCAGTTCCAGCAGCTCCGTGTGGCTCAGCGCGTCCAGCTCGGTCAGCGCCTCCGCGACCGTGCGGGACCGCTTGGCCGTCGGCTCCGGCACATAGTCGCGCACGACCAGTTCCCGCTCCGGCTCGACGCCCGCGATCAGCTCGTCCAGCTGGAGCGAGAGCAGCCGCCCGTCGGTGCCCAGCTCCACCACGTACTCGGCGATCTCGGTCGCGATCCGGCGCACCATCTCCAGGCGCTGGGCGACCGCCGTCACGTCCCGGACCGTCACCAGGTCCTCGATCTCCAGCGCGGAGAGCGTGCCCGCGACCTCGTCGAGGCGCAGTTTGTACCGCTCCAGCGTCGCGAGCGCCTGATTGGCCCGGGACAGGATCGCGGAGGACTCCTCAAGGACCCGCCGCTCCCCGTCCACGTACAGCGCGATCAGCCGCATCGACTGCGAGACCGAGACGACCGGGAAGACGCACGCCTTGGAGACCCGGTCCGCCGTGCGGTGGCGGGTGCCGGTCTCCTCGGTGGGGATGGACGCGTCCGGCACCAGCTGCACACCGGCCCGCAGGATCTTGCTCATGTCCTTGTCGAGGATCAGCGCGCCGTCGAGCTTGCACAGCTCGCGCAGCCGCGTCGCGGTGAACTCCACGTCCAGCACGAATCCACCGGTGCACATCGACTCGACGGTCTTGTCCATACCGAGGACGATCAGTCCACCGGTATTGCCGCGGAGGATGCGCTCCAGGCCGTCCCGCAAGGCCATTCCGGGCGCGACCGCGCTCAACGAGGCGCGCATCAGCGCCTCGTTGCCGGTGCCTTGGCCGGACTTTCCGGGCGATGCCGCCCGGTCGTTGGCTGCCACTGCACTCCTCCGGTCACAGGTTTGCGATGCCCTTGCGTCCCTCATACCGTTCGTACGGGCGGGCGAGACCAGGGCAAAGTCTACCGGCGCGCGCCGTCCTCCTGCGGTGCCTCCGGACGAGACCGGCGCGGGAGCACCCTCAGAGCGTCGCCCATGTCGGCGACTTCCGTGACCTTCATACCGGACGGGACCTTCCCCGGGTCGGTCGGGACCAGCGCGTGGGTGAAGCCGAGGCGGTACGCCTCGGCCAGTCTGCGCTGGACTCCGGTGACCCTTCTGACCTCGCCCGCGAGGCCCACCTCACCGATCGCGACCAGGTTCTTCGGCAGCGGGGTGTCGCTGGCCGCGCTGGCCAGGGCGAGCGCGATCGCCAGGTCCGCGGCGGGTTCGGTGAGCTTCACGCCGCCGACCGTCGCGCTGTAGATGTCCCGCTTGCCGAGGGCGCTGATACGGCCGCGCTGCTCCAGTACCGCCAGCATCATCGAGACCCTGGAGGTCTCCAGACCGGAGGTGGTGCGCCGGGGTGAAGGGATCTGGGAGTCGACCGTCAGCGCCTGCACTTCGGCGACCAGTGGCCGCTTGCCCTCCAGGGTGACGGTCAGACAGGTGCCGGGCACCGGCTCGTCGCGACGGGTGAGGAAGAGGCCCGAAGGGTCGGCGAGCCCGGTGATGCCCTCGTCGTGCAGCTCGAAGCAGCCGACCTCGTCCGTGGCCCCGTAACGGTTCTTGACGCCGCGCACCAGACGCAGCCGGGCATGGCGGTCGCCCTCGAAGGACAGCACCACGTCGACCAGGTGTTCCAGCAGCCGCGGCCCGGCGATCGCGCCGTCCTTGGTGACATGGCCGACCAGGAGCGTGGCCATCCCGCGCTCCTTGGAGGCCCGGATGAGCGCCCCGGCGACCTCGCGGACCTGGGCCATGCCCCCGGGAGCGCCGTCGATCTCGGGCGAGGCGACGGTCTGGACGGAGTCGAGCACCAGCAGCGAGGGCTTGACCGCGTCCAGATGGCCGAGCACCGCGGACAGGTCGGTCTCCGCCGCGAGATAGAGGTGGTCGTTGATCGCCCGGATCCGGTCGGCGCGCATCCGCACCTGGCTCGCGGACTCCTCGGCGGTGATGTACAGCGTGCGGTGGTCCTCGCTCGCCGCCTTGGCGGCCACGTCCAGCAGCAGCGTCGACTTGCCGACGCCCGGTTCGCCCGCGAAGAGCACGACGGCGCCCGGTACGAGCCCCCCGCCCAGCACCCGGTCCAGCTCTCCGACGCCGGTCGAGCGCGCGGTGGCCTGGCGGCTGTCGACCTCGCCGATCGGGACGGCGGCGGTGGAGACACGGCCGGCCGCGGTCGTCCGCACGGCGGGGGCGCCGCCGAACTCCTCGACCGTCCCCCACGCCTGGCACTCGGGGCAGCGACCGAGCCACTTCGCGGTGGTCCAGCCGCACTCGGTGCAGCGGTAGGACGGCCGGTCCTTCGTGGATTTCGTACGGGCAGCCATGGCGTCACCGTATAGGGGCGGTACGACAGTGCGGCCCGGGGCGGAGGCGTGCGGGGGCGCTCGCGGCGGAATTGGTGATTCCTGTCCCCTTTTGAGGGATACGTTCACCCGTAAGGGTTAAAAGTGCTGAAGGGGTACTAAGGGCATGTCCTCAATGCCTACGGTCGCCGGGTGACGAGCAGCAGGCTGGAGCCCCCCACGCACACCACCGGCGCACACCGGGCGCACCGTCGTGCGCCCCACTCGTCGGCACTGCCGCTGCCCGCAGGCGACGAGCCGTATCTCGACGGCCTCTTCACCTACTGCCTCTCCGTGCTCTGCGACCACGAAGCGGCCACCGAGGCGCTCGGCGCGGTCCTGGTGATCGCGGAGCGGCAGGACGGCCGGTGCCCCGAGGGCGAGGAGGAACGTAAAACCTGGCTGTACGCGCTGGCCAGGTGGACGTGCCTGCGCAAGCTGGCCGAACGCCACCGCGGCCGCCACGCCCACCGCCACCCGGCGAAGGAGACCCGGGCCGCGCGCACGCCGTCCGCCCGCCTGAAGGCCGCGCAGCCCGACGCCGCCCAGACCTGGGCCGCGCAAGCACCGGCGCACGTGAACCACCGCGCGCCGGTGTCCATGCCCGGCGCACCCCCGATGGGCCTCGCCACGCCCCCCACCCCGGAGGAAGCGGCCGTCCCGGCCCCCGCCGAGTCCCCGGCCGCCGAGGCACGGCGGCGCGAACTGGCCAAGCTCGCCTGGCCCGAGGCGGCGGGCACCACCCCGGAACAACGGGAGGCGCTCGAACTCGCGGTACGCCACCGGCTCCCCCCGCGCGCCGTCGCCTCCGTACTCGGCCTGGAGCCCTCCGGCGCCCGGGAGCTGCTGGCAGCCGCCGTCTGCGAGGTGGAGCGCACCCGCGCCGCCCTCGCCGTGGTCGAGACCGGCAACTGCCCCACCGTGGCCCGTCTCACCGGTGACCACCGGGTCCTGCTCTCCGCCGCGCTGCGCCGCGAACTCGTCCGGCACGTCGACGACTGCCCCCGCTGCCGTCGCGTCGCCGAACGGGCCGGTGCCGCCGGTCCCTGGCCCGGAGCCGCCGTCACACCCACCGCCGTGCTGCCGGTGGTCGAGGCGCCCCGCCCCTCCGTGCGGGTCGCCATGGTCCACGCCCGGCGCTCCAGGCCGCACACCCCGCGCTTCGACCGGGCGGGCTATCCGCTGGACCCGAAGGACCACGCCGCGCGCCGGGACCGGCTGCGCGCCCGGGTGGTGACGACGACCGTGGTCGCGACGGTCGTCGCCGCCCCCGTGATCGCCCTGTGGGCCGCCTACCGGGGGGCGCCGCACACCGGTGAGGGGCACGACGGCTCCTCGGTCACCGCGACCGAGATGGACGGCAGGGGCGGCATGGACGGAGCCCCGTACGACCGTTACGAGAACGCGGGCAACGCCCGCCCCGGAGAGAAGGGCCGCTTCACGGACGGCGCCCGTGTCCCGGGCGTGACGGCCGAGGTCATCAGCACCGGCGACGGACAGCACGGCCCCGGCCGCCTCGCCGTCACCGCCCGGTCCTCCGGAGACGTCACGACCATCACCCTGACCGCCTCCGGCAGCGGCCACCTCGCCTGGTCGGCGTGGGTGGACGCGCCGTGGCTGCGCCTCAGCCGTACGGCGGGCAGCCTCGCCGCCGGCGAGAGCGTCACGATCCGGGTCTCGGTGAACCACGCGGTGGAGCCGGACGGGCCGTGGAGCGCACGCATCGGCATCGCCCCTTCGGGGGCGGTGGTCGAGTTCGAGGGGTACGGAGCCACGTCCCCGGCGAACGGCGGCCCGTCGCGTCCCACCCCCCGCCCGACGGACCCGGGTACGAACCCGACACCACCCACGCCGAATCCCACCGGCCCCACCGCTCCCACCTCGACCCCGACGGATCCCACCCCCGGCCCTACGGGCCCCACGGACCCGGGGCCGTCCGACCCGCCGACCTCCCCGGACCCGTCCGACCCGCCCACCGGCCCGTCAGGACCGGCCCCCACGGACTGACAGCCCGCGGGGCCGGTCAGGGCCTGCGGGCTGTCGGTCCGTGGGACGAGGGCGGCAGGAAGGTCAGGCCGACGCACCGGGCCGCGGATCGGCCGGGTGCGGCGCCATCGGCAGCAGCGACGACAGCCGCTCCTCGCACAGTTCGACCAGCCGGTCGTAGCCCTCCTTGCCCATCAGCTCGGTGAGCTCGGGGCGGTAGGAGACGTACACCGGGTCCCCGGCCCCGTGCGCCGAGGTGGCCGAGGTGCACCACCAGTGCAGATCGTGGCCGCCGGGACCCCAGCCCCGGCGGTCGTACTCACCGATCGAGACCTGGAGCACGCGCGTGTCGTCGGGCCGGTCGATCCAGTCGTACGTACGCCGGATCGGCAGCTGCCAGCACACGTCGGGCTTCGTTTCGAGGGGCTCCTTGCCCTCCCGCAGCGCCAGGATGTGCAGCGAGCAGCCCGCGCCGGCCGCGAATCCGGGCCGGTTCTGGAAGATGCAGGAGCCCTCCCAGCGACGCGTCTGGCGTTCGCCGTCCTCGTCGACGCCGACCCAGCCCGTCTGCGTACCGACGTCATGGAACTGCCACAGCTCCGGTGTCAGCCGTGCGACATGGCCGGCCACCCGCTTCTCGTCGTCCTTGTCGGAGAAGTGGGCGCCCAGCGTGCAGCAGCCGTCGTCGGCGCGGCCCGCCTGGATTCCCTGGCAGCCGCTGCCGAAGATGCAGCTCCACCTGGAGGTCAGCCATGTCAGATCGCAGCGGAAGATCTGTTCGTCGTCCGAGGGGTCGGGGAACTCCACCCAGGCCCGCGCGAAGTCGATGCCCGTCTCGTCGGACCCGTTCGGTCCGTTCTTTTCCGGTTGCGATGTCTCCCGGTTCGTCTTCTGCTTCTTCGTGGCTTTGCCCGGCTTCGCCTTTTTCGTCTTTGGCACGCGCCAAGAGTAAGACCGACCGGCGCCGACCGGCCGCAGTAGCGTTCCGGTATGAGACTCGGAGTCCTCGACGTGGGGTCGAACACGGTTCATCTGCTGGTGGTGGACGCGCACCCCGGTGCCCGCCCGCTGCCCGCGCATTCGCACAAGGCCGAGCTTCGCCTGGCCGAACTCCTCGACGCGGACGGGGCCATCGGCCCCGTGGGCGTGGACCGGCTGGTGTCGACCATCGCCGGAGCGGTCCAGGCCGCCGAGGACAAGGGATGCGAGGACGTCCTGGCGTTCGCCACATCGGCGGTGCGCGAAGCGACCAACGCGGACAGGGTGCTGGCCCGGGTACGCGACGAGACGGGCGTCGACCTCGCGGTCCTCAGCGGTGAGGAGGAGGCCCGGCTCACCTTCCTCGCCGCCCGCCGCTGGTTCGGCTGGTCGGCCGGGAAGCTGCTGGTCCTGGACATCGGCGGCGGATCCCTGGAGATAGCGTTCGGCATCGACGAGGAGCCCGATGCCGCGGTGTCGCTGCCGCTCGGGGCCGGACGCCTCACCGCGGCCTGGCTGCCGGCCGACCCGGCGGCCCCGGAGGAGGTGAGGGCGCTGCGCCGCCACGTACGGGCCAGGATCGCCCGGAGCGTCGGTGAGTTCAGCCGCTTCGGCCGCCCCGACCATGTCGTCGCCACCTCCAAGACCTTCAAACAGCTCGCCAGGATCGCGGGCGCCGCACGCTCCACCGACGGGCTGTACGTCCAGCGCTCCCTCACCCGCAGGGCGCTGGAGGAGTGGGTGCCGAAACTCGCGGCGATGACCGTCGAGGAGCGGGGCCGGCTCCCCGGAGTCTCCGAGGGGCGCGCCGCCCAGGTGCTGGCCGGGGCGCTGGTGGCGGAGGGCGCGATGGACCTGTTCGGGGTCGAGGAGCTGGAGATCTGCCCCTGGGCGCTGCGCGAGGGCGTCATCCTGCGCCGCCTGGACCACCTCCCGACGGAACAGGCCGTCCTGTACTGACGCAGCCCGCGTGGATGCCGTTCGCGGACGCCGGCAGGGGTACGGGACCCGCGGGTACGGGAGGCCCGTCATGGCCCTGGTCACTTTCGGGCCGGTGCCCCTCGGCGGGGCGCATCGCTGCCCGTACGCTGTCCAGGTGGCAGAACCAGTGGTGCGCATCCCCGATGCGAAGGTCGCCCTGTCGACGGCTTCGGTCTACCCGGAGTCGACCGCGACGGCCTTCGAGATCGCCGCGCGCCTGGGCTACGACGGGGTCGAGGTCATGGTCTGGACCGACCCGGTCAGCCAGGACATCGAGGCCCTGCGACGGCTCTCGGACTACCACCGGGTCCCGATCCTCGCCGTGCACGCGCCCTGCCTCCTCATCACCCAGCGGGTCTGGTCCACCGATCCGTGGGTGAAGCTCCAGCGGGCCAGGGCGGCCGCGGAGTTGCTCGGCGCGTCGACCGTCGTCGTCCACCCGCCGTTCCGTTGGCAGCGCAACTACGCGCGTGACTTCGTGACCGGCATCTGGCGCATGGCGGACGAGACCGATGTGCGGTTCGCCGTCGAGAACATGTACCCGTGGCGCTACCGGGACCGGGAGATGCTCGCGTACGCCCCCGACTGGGACGTCACCAACGACGACTACCGGCACTTCACGGTGGACCTGTCGCACACCGCGACCGCGCGCACGGACGGGCTGGCCATGGTGGACCGGATGGGCGACCGGCTGGCCCACGTCCACCTCGCCGACGGCAAGGGCTCCAACAAGGACGAGCACCTGGTGCCCGGCCGGGGCGACCAGCCCTGCGCGGAGCTGCTGGAGCGGCTGGCCCGTACCGCGTTCGACGGCCATGTCGTCATCGAGGTCAACACCCGGCGCGCCATGTCCTCCGCCGAACGCGAGGCCGACCTCGCGGAGGCGCTCGCCTTCACCCGGCTCCACCTGGCGTCGTCGGCCCAGGCCCCCACACGTGAAACCCGGTAAGCGCGAGAAGCGCGTGACCCCTGAGAAGCACGCGACGCCCGAGAAGCGCGTGACCCCCGAGAAGCACGCGACGCCCGAGAGGCGAGAGGAACCCGAGGAGCGTGTGACGCCCGGAGCGGGCCCCGCCCCCCGGCGCCGCGGCCGCCCCTCCCGTACCGCCGGGGAAACCGGCCCCGACGCCCGTACCCGCATCCTCGAAGCGGCCCGTACCCAATTCGCGGAGCGCGGCTACGACAAGACGTCGATCCGGGGCATCGCCAGGGCGGCGGGCGTGGACGCCGCGCTGGTCCACCACTACTTCGGTACGAAGGACGAGGTCTTCGCCGCCGCCATCGAGGTCTCCTTCGAACCCGCCCTGGTCATCCCCGGGCTCATCGGCGGCTCGACGGACGGCCTGGGCGAACGGCTGGTCCGCTACTTCCTCTCGGTGTGGGAGAACCCGGCCACCCGGGCCCCGCTGCTGGCGATCCTGCGCTCGGCGCTCACCCACGAAGCGGCGGCGTCGGTCCTGCGCGGCTTCGTCCTGCGACGGCTGCTGGAGCGGATCGCGGCGGAACTGGACGTACCGGACCCGACCTTCCGGGCGGAACTGGCGGCCTCGCACATGGTCGGCATCGCGATCCTGCGGTACGTGATCAAGGCGGAGCCGCTGGCTTCGGCGGACCCGGAGGAGATCATCGCGATGGTGGGCCCGACCCTGCAGAGATACTTCACGGAAGCCTGACTCCCGGGCCGGACCCTCCTGACCTGCCCCGGAGCCGTACGCCGCCCCGGACCCGGAGCCCGTACACCGCCCTCCTTGAGCACCGCGTCCCGACATCCGGACGTCGTGTCCAGATCTTGGATTCGAGGCGTACGCTCGAAGACAGTCTTTTCTGTCGAAGGAGCGAGCGCGATGCCGCAGCTGAGGTCCCGCACTGTCACCCACGGCCGCAACATGGCGGGCGCCCGCGCCCTTATGCGGGCGTCGGGCGTAGCGAGCGAGGACATCGGCAAGCCGATCATCGCGGTGGCCAACTCGTTCACCGAGTTCGTCCCGGGCCACACCCACCTCGCCCCGGTCGGCCGGATCGTCTCCGAGGCGATCAAGGCCGCGGGCGCCGTGCCCCGCGAGTTCAACACCATCGCCGTGGACGACGGCATCGCGATGGGCCACGGCGGGATGCTCTACAGCCTCCCGTCGCGCGACCTGATCGCCGACTCCGTCGAGTACATGGTCGAGGCGCACTGCGCCGACGCGCTGATCTGCATCTCCAACTGCGACAAGATCACCCCCGGCATGCTGATGGCCGCCATGCGCCTCAACATCCCGACGGTCTTCGTCTCCGGCGGCCCGATGGAGGCCGGCAAGGCCACCCTGGTCGACGGCACGGTCCGCAAGCTCGACCTGGTCAACGCGATCAGCGACGCCGTGGACGAGAGCATCTCCGACGAGGACATCCTCCGTATCGAGGAGAACGCCTGCCCCACCTGCGGCAGCTGTTCCGGCATGTTCACCGCCAACTCGATGAACTGTCTGACCGAGGTCCTCGGCCTCTCCCTCCCGGGCAACGGTTCCGTCCTCGCCACGCACACCGCCCGCAAGGCGCTGTACGAGGAGGCCGGCCGCACGGTCGTGGAGATCACCAAGCGTTACTACGAGCAGGACGACGAGACGGTCCTGCCCCGCGCGATCGGCACCCGCGCCGCGTTCGACAACGCGATGGCGCTGGACATCGCGATGGGCGGCTCGACCAACACGATCCTGCACCTGCTCGCCGCCGCCGAGGAGGCGGAGCTGGCCTACGACCTCGACGACATCAACGAGGTCTCGCGCCGCGTCCCGTGCCTGGCGAAGGTCGCCCCGAACGTGGCCCCCGGCGGCACGTACTACATGGAGGACGTCCACCGGGCGGGCGGCATCCCCGCCCTCCTCGGCGAGCTCCACCGCGCGGGGCTGCTCAACGAGGAAGTGCACTCGGTGCACTCCGACACCCTCGCCGAGTGGCTGAAGAACTGGGACGTACGCGGCGGCTCCCCGTCGCCCGAGGCCGTCGAGCTGTGGCACGCCGCCCCCGGCTGCGTCCGCTCCGCCACCGCCTTCTCCCAGTCCGAGCGCTGGGACACCCTCGACCTGGACGCCGCGGGCGGCTGCATCCGCGACCTGGAGCACGCGTACTCCAAGGACGGCGGTCTCGCGGTCCTCAAGGGCAACCTCGCGGTGGACGGCTGTGTCGTGAAGACGGCCGGTGTCGATGAGTCGATCTGGACCTTCGAGGGCCCGGCGGTCGTCTGCGAGTCGCAGGAGGCGGCCGTCGACAAGATCCTCCGCAAGGAGATCAAGGAGGGCGACGTCGTCGTCATCCGTTACGAGGGCCCGCGCGGCGGTCCCGGTATGCAGGAGATGCTCTACCCGACGTCCTTCCTCAAGGGCCGCGGCCTCGGCAAGAGCTGCGCGCTGGTCACCGACGGCCGCTTCTCCGGCGGTACGTCGGGCCTGTCGATCGGCCACGCGTCGCCGGAGGCGGCATCGGGCGGCACGATCGCGCTCGTCGAGGACGGCGACCGCATCCGTATCGACATCCCGAACCGGTCCATCGAGCTCCTCGTCCCCGACGCCGAACTGGCCGCCCGCCGCGAGGCGCTGAACGGCGTCTACGCCCCGAAGAACCGCGAGCGCAAGGTCTCGGCGGCGCTGCGGGCGTACGCGGCGATGGCGACGAGCGCGGACCGGGGCGCCGTGCGCGACGTCTCCAAGCTGGGCTGACCCGAGCGGTACGTACGTCACCGGGCCCGCCGCCACCCACGGGTGCGGCCGGGCCCGGTTTCCTGTGACCGCCCGGCCGAGGCGCGGTCCCAAGGCCGGGGCCGGGCGGCCGGAGCACGCTCCCGGGGCCGGGAGCCTGGTGCCTCCGGCCTCCGGTGGCCGTTCGCCGTGGGGCCGCTTCACCGGCACCCCCGCTTCACCGGCCCCCGCTTCAGCGGCACCCCCGCTTCACCAGCTCCCCGGGTCCCGTCCGTCGACCGCGAAGACCGAGCCGTCCGGGGCCGTACCCACCACGGTCCGCCCCGCCGCGACGGGCGCGGGCAGCACCGACGCATAGGTGAGCCTGCCCTCCCGCAGCCGGGCGCGGGTCTGGCCCACCAGGGCGCCCCGCCCGGTGTCGACGGCCAGCAGCCGCCCGTCCGCCGCGGAGAAGTACAGCTGTTCGCCCGGCCCGAGTACGGGGGCCGAGGTGCGCCCGACACCCGTTTCCAGGCGCCACAGTTCGGCCTTCCCGTGCGAGCGGGTGTCGAGGGCGAGCAGCGTTCCGCCCCGTGCCAGCAGATACGCGGTGTCGCCGCCCAGCACCACCTGCGGATCGTTCATCCGGAAGGGCAGTCCGATACGGGTCAGGGTGCGCGGTCCGGGGTCGTAGCGGACGAGCGCGACGGTCTCCGAGTCCTCGTTCATCGCCGTCAGGACGAGCGCGCCGTCGGCGGTCCCGGCGGGAGTGAGTATCCCGTCCAGCCGCCGTTGCCACGCGGTCCGGCCGTTGTCCGCGTCGACCGCGGTGACGAGTGTGGTCGAGCCGGAGGCCGAGTGCTCGAAGGCGTAGGCCAGCCCGGACGCGCCGTCGTGGACGGCGAAGTCGGGGCGCAGATGCCCGGGGATCGTGTGCCCCCAGCGGGCCTTTCCGGTCGCGCCGTCCAGCGCCTTCACCCTGCCGCCGTCCGTGACCAGCAGCAGCGTGCCGCCCGCCGGGAACGGGGCGTCGGGGTACGCGGACACATCGGTCTCCCGTATCCGGGTGCCCTCGGCCGGGTCGTACGCGCGCAGCGTCCCGCCCGGGTCCGCGCTGTGGACGAGCCCGCCCGCGACCACCGGCGGCGACGCGCCCTTGCGCGCGCCCTTCCGGTCCGACCACAGCACACGGCCGTCCGCGGGGTCCAGGCGCGCGATGCCCGCCCCGGCCGCCGCGCAGTAGATCCCGGTCCCGGTCCCGGCGGCGGAGCTCCCGCCCGAGGAGCAGACGGGGGTGTCACTGCCGGTGGTCCGCAGCGGGGTCCGCCACGGCGCGAAGGCCGCCGCCGCCCCCTTTTTGCCGCCCGCCGGGGTGTGCGGATCGTCCGGCTCGCCCCACACCCCCAGCGCCGCCGCGCCCGCGCCGGTCACCAGCACGAGCAGCGCGACGCCCGCCGCCACGAGCAGGCCGCGCGGACGGCGTCGTACGACCGGGGGCGCGGCCCGCACATGGGTGGTGGGCCCGTCGGCCGCCTCCACGGCCACCGGCCGCCGCTGCGCCGGTATGAACGCGGCGGCCTCGTACGACGGTGGGCGCAGCGCCGTCATGATCTCGTCCGGCGTGGGCCGCTGTGCCGGGTCCTTCGCCAGGCACCGGCCGACCAGCGGCGCGAGATCCCCGGGCACCCCGGCGAGATCCGCCTCGTCGTGCACCACCTGGTACGCCACGATGTACGGGCTGTCCGAGTCGAAGGGCCCGCTGCCGGTCGCCGCGTGGACCAGCACGGCCCCCAGGGCGAACACATCGGCGGCGGGACCGACCTCGCGGGGCCGCTGGAACTGCTCGGGCGCCATATAAGGGGGCGAGCCGATCAGCTTGCCCGTCTCGGTGCGCAGATCGCTGTCGTACGGCCGGGAGATCCCGAAGTCGATGACCTTGGGCCCGGAATCGGAGAGCAGCACGTTGCTCGGCTTGAGATCGCGGTGGATGACCCCGGCCCGGTGGATGTCGCGCAGCGCCTCGGCCAGCCCCGCGGTGAGCCTGCGCAGCTCGGCGGGGGCCAGGGGGCCGTTCCGCTTCACCTGCTCGGCGAGGGTGGGGCCGGGCACGTAGAGCGTGGCCATCCAGGGGCGCGGGGCGGCCGGATCGGCGTCCACGACCGGTGCGGTGAACGCCCCGCTCACGCGTCGTGCCGCCGCCACTTCCTGCCGGAAACGCGCCCGGAACTCGGGGTCGGCAGCGTACGGCCCGTGCACCACCTTCACTGCGAGCTGGAGCCCCGATGCGGAGCGGGCCAGGTGCACGACACCCATGCCGCCCGATCCGAGACATGCCTCAAGCCGATACGTACCGGCGTACTCCGGATGCTCCGCTTCCGGATTGGCTCCGGTCCCTCGCAGCGGCGGCATCGCCCACCCCCGTGTGTTCGTGCGCAAGCGCGACGCACGGAGCCTAGTCGATGGTGCGTGCGAGCGGCGTGGGGCTTGTTAGCCTGCGCGTCGTAGTCATGGTTACTCAACGGGGGAGGCACCCATGGGTGTTGAAGACAGCGTCACCACGGTGGACACAGCAGCGGACACGGCGACGGTCACAGAGGCGGCGGCCACCGTCGAAGCCGCCTCCGACGACCTGCAGAAGTACCCGATCGCACCGGGCTACCGCGTCAACGTCCGGGTCGGACCCGGCACCAACTACCGGATCGTGCGGACCCTTCCGTACGGGATGAAGGTCCCGGTCTACTGCCAGAAGCCGGGGGAGCGGGTCACCGGCCCGTACGGCACCACGAACCTGTGGGACAACATCGCCAACGGCCAGTTCATCTCGGACGCGTACGTCCACACCGGCAGTGACGGGTACGTCGCCCCGCGCTGCGACTGACACCGGGCCGCATGTGCGGGCCGGTCCGACCCGCACGTACGGGCCGGTCCGACGCGACCACCACCCGTCCGGGGATAATCGACTCCGTGAGCGAGAACAGCGAAGCACCCGGTACCCCGCCCACCGACGCGGTCGCGTCCGGCGGCACCACCACCGCCCCCGGCCCGCAGCCCGAGCCCATCCGTTTCTTCGGTACGACCTGGGTCGACCGCGACGGGGGCTACGGGCTGCGGCGCGCCGGAGCCGCGATCGGCTCGCTCGCCGCGGCGGTCGCCGCCTGCTTCGTGCTCCGGTTCGCCTATCAGGGCCTGGAGATCGCGGAGGTCGGCAGCCTGATCGGGATGCTGGTCATCCTGATGTTCGGCATCTGCAGCGCCATCGCCTTCCGCAAGACGTGGGAAGGCTTCGGCGCCCGCCCCGCGGACCCGGGCCGCGAGGACAATCTGCGCGGCCTCAAGTCGATCGGTTTCATCGGCTCCCTGCTGGCCTACTTCTGCCGCTCGCTCCTGGAGGCACCCGGCGAGAAGCTGCGGCGTACGGAGTACGAGACGGCCCTCGCCCAGTACACGAAGCGCCGCTCGGCCCGCACCGGGAACCCGGCGGCCCGCCGCACGGCCAAGGGCAAGCGCCCCAATAACCGATAATTCCCGCCGGAGCCTCACCGAAGCCCGCCGGAGCCTCACCGAAGCCCTGTCGGCACCCTTGGCGGCGCCTTGACGGGGGGAGGGCGTCGGGACCAAAATTCATCACATGGTGAATTATGTGCGCGCCATGGAGCCTGGCCCCGAACCGGGCCCCGTCACCGAACCGGGGGGCGGCACTCCACCCGCCGTGGAAGCCCGGTCCCTCACCGTCGTACGAGGCAACCGCACCGTCCTGCGCGCTCTCGGCTTCACCGTCGAACCCGGCAGGATCACCGGCCTCCTCGGCCCCTCCGGCTGCGGGAAATCCACCCTGATGCGCGCCGTGGCCGGGACTCAGGCCAAGGTCAGCGGCACCCTCGACGTCCTCGGCCTTCCCGCGGGCCACCCGGCACTGCGCTCCCGCATCGGGTACGTCACCCAGGCGCCCTCCGTCTACACCGACCTCTCCGTCCGGCAGAACCTCGACTACTTCGCCGCCGTACTCCAGCCGGGACGCGCCCTCGGGGACGCCCGCCGCGAAGCCGTCACCCGGGCCATCCAGGACGTCGACCTCACCACCCATGCCGACGCCCTCGCCGGCACCCTCTCCGGCGGCCAGCTGAGCCGGGTCTCCCTGGCCGTCGCCCTTCTCGGCACGCCCGAACTGCTGGTCCTCGACGAGCCGACCGTCGGCCTCGACCCCGTACTCCGCCGCGATCTGTGGAACCTCTTCCACGCACTCGCCGCCGACCGGGGAACCACGCTCCTCGTCTCCTCCCACGTCATGGACGAGGCCGAACGCTGCCACCGCCTGCTGCTGATGCGCGAGGGCGAGATCCTCGCCGAGGACACGCCGGAGGCCCTGCGCGACCGCACCGGCTCCGAGACCGTGGAGGAAGCCTTTCTCCACCTGGTCGACGAGGCGGCCACCGCGACCACTCCCGGCCGGGAGGCCGCCCGATGACCTCCGACCGCACCGGCCACTCCCGCACCCCCGACCGCCTCCATACCCCCAGCCGCCTCCGTACCCCCAGCCACCTCCTGACGCCCGCCCGCACGACCGCCACCGCCGCCCGCGTCCTGCGCCAGCTCCGTCACGACCCGCGTACCGTCGCCCTGCTGCTGATCGTCCCGGTCCTGATGATCACGCTGCTGCGGTACGTCTTCGACGACAGCCCGCAGACCTTCGACTCCATCGGCGCCTCGCTGCTCGGCATCTTCCCGCTCATCACGATGTTCCTGGTGACCTCGATCGCCACCCTGCGCGAACGCACCTCGGGCACCCTCGAACGCCTCCTCGCCATGCCGCTCGGCAAGGGCGACCTGATCGCGGGCTACGCCCTCGCGTTCGCCGCGGTGGCCGTCGTCCAGTCCGTGCTGGCCACCGCGCTCTCCGTCCGGGTCCTCGGCCTGGACGTCATCGGCTCCCCGTGGCTGCTGCTCCTGGTCGCCCTGCTCGACGCACTGCTCGGTACGGCCCTCGGCCTGTTCGTCTCGGCGTTCGCCGCATCGGAATTCCAGGCCGTCCAGTTCATGCCGGCAGTGATCTTCCCGCAGCTCCTCCTGTGCGGCCTGTTCACCCCACGCGACCAGATGCACCCCGCGCTCGAAGCCCTCTCCGACGTGCTGCCCATGTCGTACGCCGTCGATGCCATGAACCAGGTCCTCCGCCACAAGGACATCACCGCGGACTTCGTCAGCGACATCACCGTCGTCGCCGGCTGCGCGCTCCTGGTCCTCGGCCTGGGCGCGGCCACCCTCCGCCGCCGCACGACCTGAACCCCCGGTGCAAGGATGACGAGGACGACCGAACCGCACAGAGCACCGCCCGAAGGGTGAACGCATGACCCAGACAGTCGCAGTCCTCGGCACCGGCAAGATCGGCGAGGCCCTGCTCAGCGGCATGATCCGGGCGGGCTGGCGCCCCGCCGACCTGCTGGTGACCAGCCGCCGCGCCGAGCGCGCGGAAGAGCTCCGCACCCGCTACGGCGTCGAGTCCGTCACCAACGCCGAGGCGGCCAAGAGCGCCGACATCCTCATCCTGGCGGTCAAGCCCCAGGACATGGGCAGGCTGCTCGACGAACTCGCCCCCCACGTCACCGCCGACCGCCTGGTCATCAGCGCCGCCGCGGGCATCACCACCGCGTTCATCGAGGACCGGCTGACCTCGGACACCCCCGTGGTCCGCGTCATGCCGAACACCCCCGTCCTCGTCGACGAGGGCATGTCCGTCATCTCGGCCGGCAGCCACGCCACCACCGAGCACCTCGCCACCGCCGAGGAGATCTTCGGAGGGGTCGGCAAGACCCTCCGGGTCCCGGAGTCCCAGCAGGACGCGGCCACCGCCCTCTCCGGCTCCGGCCCCGCGTACTTCTACTTCCTGGTCGAGGCGATGACCGACGCGGGCATCCTGCTCGGTCTGCCCCGCGCCCAGGCCCACGACCTCATCGTGCAGGCGGCCATCGGCGCCGCCGTCATGCTCCGGGACAGCGGGGAACACCCGGTCAAGCTCCGCGAGGCCGTCACCAGCCCGGCCGGCACCACCATCAGCGCCATCCGCGAACTGGAGAACCACGGCGTACGCGCCGCCCTCATCGCGGCCCTGGAAGCCGCCCGGGACCGCAGCCGCGAGCTGGCCTCCGGCAACGGCTGACCGTCAGACCGCCACCGCGGCCACCAGCTCCCCGCTCCTCACGACCTGCGCGAAACCGCCGCCGTGCAACGTCACGGCGGTGGCCCGCGCCAGCTCCTGGGCGCCGAGCGTCCACCCCCAGGGCCCGACCCCGTCGAACGTGTACGTCGCGTCCAGCGCGAAGAACACCTCGTACCCCAGGTTCCCGCCCATCCGCGCCGTCGTCTCCGCGCACATATTGGTCTGGATCCCGGCCACCACGATCTGCCCCACCCCGGCCTCCCGCAGCCAGGCATCCAGATCGGGCGTCCCGTAGAAGGCGGAGTTCACCGACTTCGTCAGGAACAGCTCACCGCCGCTCCCCTTCCCCCGCCGCTCCTCCACGTACGGCTTGAAGTCGTTGCCCGGGTACCCCGCCCGCAGCGGCGAATCGGGCTTGTCCGAGTCATGCCGTACGAACACGACGGGCCGCCCGCTCGCCTGCCACGCGTCGATCAGCCCCGCGATGTTCCGATCCGCGTCCGGGTTGTTCCGGGGCCCCCAGTACGCCTCCTCCTCGAACCCCTTCTGGACGTCCACCACAACCAGCGCCGCGTTCTCCGTGATCTCCATGCTTCGATCCTGCGCCTCCCCGCGCCCCTCGCCCAGACCGACAGAAGTCATCGACCGATGGTTTACTGCCACGATGCGCATCGCACTCGTGGCCTTCCCCGGTATCCGGGCGTTCGACGTCTCCGTCATCACGGAGGTGTGGGGCGTGGACCGCACCGACCGCGGGGTCCCCGCCTTCGACCTGCGCCGCACCGCCGCCGACCCGGCCCCGATCCCCCTGCGCGGCGGCCTCGGCCTCACCCCCGACCGCACCCTGGCCTGGCTGTCCCGGGCCGACCTGATCGTGGTCCCCGGCCTCGACGACCACCTCACCCCGGCCCCCGCCCCGGTCCTGGACGCCCTGCGCCTGGCCCACGGCCGGGGCACCCCGATCGCCGCGCTCTGCGGAGGGGCGTTCACCCTCGCCCAGGCCGGCCTTCTCGACGGCCGCCGGGCTGTCACCCACTGGAACCTCACCGAGCTCCTGCGCACCCACCACCCCCGGGTCACCGTCGTCCCGGACGCCCTCTTCCTCCACGACGACAACATCTGGACGTCGGCGGGCACCGCGGCCGGAATCGACCTGTGCCTCCACCTCGTCCGTACGACGCAGGGTGCCGAAGCGGCGGCGGCGATCGCCCGTTCGATGGTCACCGCCCCGTTCCGTACGGGGACCCAGGCCCAGTTCATCGAGCAGCCCACCCCGCACGCCGACCGCGACGCCGACGCCCTCGCCTCGGTACGCGCCCACGCCCTGACCCATCTGGCCCAACCCCACACGGTCGCCACCCTCGCCGCCCGCGCGGGCATGTCCCCGCGCTCCTTCGCCCGCCATTTCCAGGCGACCACGGGCACGACCCCACTGCGCTGGCTGATCACCCAGCGCATCGCCGCAGCCCAGAAGCTCCTGGAGCGCACCGACCACCCCCTCCCCGAGGTGGCCCGCCGCACGGGCTTCGGCAGCGAGATCACCATGCGCCAGCACTTCGCGGCCCACCTCTCCACCAGCCCCCACGCCTACCGTCTGGCCTTCCACGAAGCACCCACCAGGACCGGGGTTGACACGCCCGGCATCGATCCGTAATGTGCTCCGAGTTGTCCGACGTGAGCGCCGACCCCGGTCGGTCCCCGGACAGCCATTCCGCAGTAACCACGACAAACGAGCGACCACGTGTCGCGCTGTTTTTCGTGCGCATTCGCGAAATGAGGAATCCGCGTTCGAAGGAACGCAGCCCCGATTAGCGTCGGAGCCAAGGAATCCGCTAAAGTCTCACTCGTCGGAACGGCCCAACAGCCGGGAAGACAAGCCCCACTGACTGGGAATCAGGCCCGAAAGGATCTGATAGAGTCGGACTCGCCGGAAAGGGAAACGCGAAAGCGAAGAACTGGAAAGCGAAAATTGCTTGACCCGCTTCGACCGGGAATCGGACACGAAAGAGTCTGATAGAGTCGGAAACGCAAGAACACGAAGGGAAGCGCCCGGAGGGCCCCGGTGAAACGGGACCGAAGGAAGCGTCCGTTCCTTGAGAACTCAACAGCGTGCCAAAAGTCAACGCCAGATATGTTGATACCCCGGCCTGCTTCGGCAGGTTGGTGGTTCCTTTGAAAGTCCT
>NZ_LWLE01000004.1 GCF_001905125.1 Streptomyces sp. TSRI0281
CCAGCAGGAAACCACCAAGGCGACCACTTGCCCAGAGACGTAACAAAGCCCTACTAGTCCTTCGAGATCGTCGTCGGCTGCGAGGCGAAGAACCGGACGATGCTCGTCGGGAATGATCCGCTGATGCGCAGCGGCCGGTGGTGTAGGTGGTCGGATGCTCCAGCAGAGGCACGAGCACCTAGCTCTCAAAGCACACCTGATCCCCGTGTGCCGTGGGGAAGGGAGTGCTTCGTTCAGAATCGCACTCAAGGCGTGCCTTCGCGCCGGCCCAGATGTCCCCCGTGTAGCGGCGCGGGCGAGACGAGCGGCTGCACGACCGCATAACTCCCGTGCCACCTCGGATATCTGGCCCGTCAGTCGTACCGTTCGACACAGATGGGTTCCAGCGTCCGGGAATCTGCTCGCGGAAGGTCTGGCGCGGGCACCCCACAACCGGGCACACCAGCCGCCATACGCACAGCCGGACAAGGACCCGGCGACCATCCACCGGCAGGTCCGCCACCGTCCGACGGTGATACGCATGCACCTTCGCCGTCGGTGTCCCACACAGCGGGCAGGACACCGGAGCGCCCCGGGTCCGCGCCGCGACCAGCACCGCATCAACGTCATCGGACACCTCCTCGATAACCACCGCAGCAAGCCCCGAAAACACCGTCGATACCAGCAAGTTGACATTTCGCATACAACGAAAGCGATCACGACTGCATACCGTCACCAGCCTGGCAGGAGCTGACAGATCACCGCGGCGGAACGCTGCAGCGATCAACGCCTACGAGGTTCTTGGAAGAGCCAAAACCGAGACACTCCCCCTTCGCCCGGCTCCTGCCCGGCATCAGGAGTTGCTCACCCGGTCTCGTTGAGAGCCTCCTCAAGTAGGTGAAACCGAACGCGTTCTTGTTCGAGGCGCACATTCGAGCCGAACTCGCCGTCAATCAGGCTGTCGTAGGCATCGGCTTCGTCAGCGGAGAGCGTGCCGAGGGTCTGGCGGGTGGGGGCGTCTTCCTTCACCCATTGGCCTCGGTGCTGAAGGAGAACGGTCCGATTCATCAGGACGGACCGTGTGTGGGGGAAGACCCGGCGCAGCCGGTCGAGGATGGTGAAGCCGTGGGTGTCGAGGTCGCCCCAGTAGACGAGACGTGTGTCGTGCAGCCAGTTCAGAGCGGAGAGTTGGGTGACGGCGTAGCCTGCGCCGTGGGTCACGATGCTGTGGGGTTGGTCAGGGAAGGCCAGGTAGGTGGTCTCGTTCTCGACGACGTAGACGGTCGTGATGCCGGGCGGGGGCGCGGTGAACTCATCCGCCCGGACGGCCAGTTCGCGGAAGCCGGCCAGCGCTTCGCCGTCGAGGAGCCGGAAGCGTAGGTAGGCGGGCTTTCGTAGAAAGCGGAAGCGGGCGGCGAAGTCGGTGCGTGCGGCTTCGGTGTTGATGCGGTCTTCGGGGAGACACTGCTCGAGCAGGGTGGTCAGGATGGCTCGGTGGCGTTCGATGAATTTGGTGTCCACGCCGGGTACGTCGAGCTGGCGCAGGTAGACGGTGGGACCGTGGTAGTCGAGGATCCATCGGATGGTGCTCTGCAAGCGGGCCCAGTCGCCTTCGCGCTGGAGCACCTGCATGGGATGGCCGGTCATCCACTCGACGAGGTCGGGCAGCACGTCTCGGGCAGAGGTCAGCAGACTCTGGTAGCGGGCGACCGTGGGACTGACGCCGAGCAGACGCCAGAGGTGGTCACGGTCGTCGATGCGGACGCGGGCGGGGACGTTGTTCACGCCGGCCAGGCGCCCGCCGAGGCGCCGGTACTCGATGTGCAGGTGTGGGTGTGCAGTGGGCGCCCAGGATTCGGTCCAGGCGAGGACGTGGTCATAGTGTCGGGTGATGTCCCCGGCTTTCGGACCACGCAGAGGAATCTCGACGGGTTCCCATGTTGATCCGTCCGCGAGCTGGGTGAGGT
The DNA here is from genome assembly GCF_001905125.1 of Streptomyces sp. TSRI0281. Classification (GTDB taxonomy): domain Bacteria; phylum Actinomycetota; class Actinomycetes; order Streptomycetales; family Streptomycetaceae; genus Streptomyces. Next base: position 1,947 of record NZ_LWLE01000004.1, read on the forward strand.
AGGTGCCCATGTTCCAGCGTTTGCGGAGGCGTTCGATGACGGCCTGCGGGGTGGTCCAGCCAACGTCGTGTTGTGTTGTCATCTCATGCTCCCTGTGCGGCAGTGGGCTGCACGCCGGCCAGGGTGTGGGCTAGCCGTTCTTGGCGGTACTGGGCGATGGTCAGGGTGCGCAGGCGGGAATGGTGTCCGGTGGGGTTGTCGACGAAGCCGACGGCGGACACATAGGGCTCGATGACGTGGATCTTCTGCAGCGGGGTGACGATCAGGAGCTGCAGGCCCAGGCGTTTGAAGAGGTCCAGGGCGAAGCGCGCGGATTCCTCCGAGCCGCGTCCGAAGGCTTCATCGATGACCACGAAGCGGAAGGTGCGGCTCCTTGTGCTGTTGGTGTCGAGCTTGAACTGGTAGGCGAGGGAGGCGGCCAGGATAGTGTAGGCGAGTTTCTCCTTCTGGCCGCCGGACTTGCCGCCGGAGTCGGAGTACGCCTCATACTCGGAATCGTCCTCGCGGCGTCGTTCACTGGCGCTGAAGACAAACCAGTAGCGGACGTCGGTGACGCGCTTGGTCCAGGTCCGGTCGCTGTCGGTGTGGTGTTCGCGGCCCTTGAAGCGTTCGATCAGGCGCTGCACCTGGTGGAACTTCTCCTCGGAGTACAGGTCGGAGTCGTCGCCGGACAGGACGTCGTCGGTGCAGGCACGCAGTTCGGCGGTGAATTCGCGGATCTCGGTGTTGGGTGTCTGCTCGGGCTTGAGCATGATGTAACGGCCCGGGTTGTAGTCGATGTCGACCAGGGACTCGTTGATGGTGTTGATGCGGTCGCCGATCTCGTCCGCCCAGATGTTGAGCTGCGCGTGGAATCCGGCGATCTCACGGATTACGTTGGTCTTCAGATAGGTGCGGAATTGGCTCTCGAATCGCGGCAGGTCGTCCGCGACGAGCTGCTGGTGCAAGGCTCGGTAGCCGGGCGCGGAGGCGACGGAGGCGTCGAGTTCGTTGGTCTCGACCTGGTAGGCAGCTCGGAAAGAACTCATCCGGGCGGCGATCGTCTGGCCGAGGCGCGTCTGCTCCTTGGCCCAGCGGTGTCTGTCGGCCGCCATCTCCTCGCGCAGCCGGGACTCGCTCTGGGCGCACTCCTGTGTCGTCCGGCATGTCAGGTGGGCAGTGGTCAGGCGCTGCTCGAGGGCCGGGAAGTGTGGCCGTGCGTCCCTGGCGTCCGGTTCTTCGAGTACGGAGCGGGCCTCGTCGCGGGCGCGTTCAGCGGTGTCGCGGTCGCCGCCGACTCGGCCCCAGCTCTGCTGTGCCCGCTCGTATGCACGTTCCTGTGTGGTGATGTCACCGGCGATTTCAGTGAGGCGGCGGGTGAGTTCGCCAAGGTCCTGGGAGTCGGCCTGCAGACTTTGCCTCTCGGCCGTGAGCTGGGTGATGTGCCGTACTGCGGACGGCCAGTCGATCTCGTTGTAGTCCGCCATGGCCGCCAGCCGGTCGAGGACCTTGTCATGGCTGAGGGCGTCCTTGTAGGTGCCGTCCAGCTCGCGCTTCTTCTTCTCCGTCTCACGCTGGGCGTCCTGGACCCGATGGGCCTGGTCCAGGAGAGCGTCGATCTTGGCCTGGTTCGTCCAGCCGAGCACATAGGTGCTGCGGTCGTCGATGCGGGTGGTGTCGTTCTTCTCGTGGCGGCCCCGCGCCCCCTTGATCAGCCCCTGGGCGGTGATGGCGAGTTCGGTGTGCCGGAAGTCCTCCATCGTCGGCACGCAGGCGTGGGAGGCGCGGCGTTCGAGCTCGCCGGCCAGCCACGGGGCGAGCGGCGAGTCGTCACGCACCTCGAGCTTGGTGAACAGCGCCGTGGACGTGGCGGTGGACAGGCGCCGCGGGAGCTTGTCCGGAACGCGGAAGTAGACCAGCTTCGCCCCCAGGTGGTGGTCATTGATCCAGTCTGAGACGCGGGCGTACTGGTCGCCGGAAACCAGGAGGGACACTGCGAAGCCGCGCAGCAGACGCTCGGCGGCCCCGGCCCACTCCTGTTCCTCGTCACGGACCTGGATGAGTTCGCCGGCGAACGGCAGGGCACTCTCCTCGATGCCGAGTTCGCGGCTCAGGCGAGCGCGTACCTCCAGCTGCTTGCGAGGGATGTTGCTGCGGCGCGAGCGCAAGCTGAGCAGGTCCGCGTTGATGTCCTCAGCCTGCCGCTTCATCTGTGCGGCCTCGACCGCGAGGGTCTCCAGGGCCGTGCGCGTGTCACGGGCGGTCGCGGCGACGCTGTGCTGGGCGCGGGCGATGTCGTCGAGCCGGTCGGTGAACTGGGCCCGGTCGGTCACAGGGGCCAGCTTTGCCTGCTCCAACAGGGCGGCGTGCTCGCGGGCCCGCCCCTCCTGCGCGGTGCGCTGCTGCTCCGTCTCCTTGATCTGGCGCTCGAGCTCACCCAACCGGCCGCCGCCCAGGCCCTCGCGCTGCAGGTCCCACCGGCGCTGCTGGCCACGCAGCCGTTCCAGCTCGTCCTTCGCGGCATCCTTTTCGCCCTGCAGGCGTGCGAGTGTCCGTTCCGCCTCGGCGCGCTGGGCTTCGTGCAGCACTGACGTGCGCTCGGCGATGAAATACCGCAGGGCGGCCTGCTGCGTGTCGGCTTCGTCGATGCGTGCGGTCAGCCTCTCGTAGGCGTCGCATTCCGCGAGCAGCGGGGTGAGGGCCTCGGTCTGGGCGCGTGCTCGCTGAACGGAGTTGTAGGTGGTGGTGAGCGCGTTGAAGTGGCTGATGATGTTGTCAGTCATGGCCGCCGCATCGAACGGCTCGAGCATGTGACTGCGCACGAAGTCGTCCAGGGTGCCCACCGACTTCATCGACACCGTCTGGTGGAAGAGCTCCAGTGCCTGCTCGGACTCGATGCCCATGCGGCGCCGGAAGTCCTTGCTGTAGGGCGGGAACGTCTTGTGGACGCGAACGTCGCTCGCTTCGAGACGCTTCTTCAAGGAGCGCACCTCGGTGCCGAAGTCGGCGAAGTCGCCTGCGACGGACAGCGCCTGGTCGGCGACGAGGAATAGCCGATCGGGGTTGGTGGCGTTCGCGTCAGCGAGCCAGAACACCTGCCCCAGCGTGACGGTCGCCGATAGCGCCGGGTTGGTGAAGACCCCCAGGATGACGGAGTAGCTGCCCGGCTTGCGCAGCGCCACCGGCTTGGTCGCTCCGGTCGTCTCGTTGCGTTCGGACTTGTAGTGGCCCAGCACATAGGAGCGCAGGCTGCGCTCGCCGCTCTCCGCGCCGGCCGCCTTGTTGTAGGCGATCTTGCGTGCAGGCATGAACAGGGTGGTGATGGCATCGACCAGGGTGGACTTCCCGGAACCGATGTCCCCGGTCAGCAGGGCATTGGCGCCGCCGATGCCGAACGTCCACACGTGCTTGTCGAACGTGCCCCAGTTGTATACCTCCAGGCGCTCCAGCCGGAAGCCGGCCGCAACCAGGTCGGTGGAGGCGACACTCGTGCCGGCGGGGCCGGACTGGGCGGGGATCACTGCTGCTTCTCCTGGTGGGTGTGGGTGACCGCGTACTGGGCCAGGTTCGTTTCGAAGTCGGCGAGCCACTGCCCGTCGACGAAGGCTTTGATGATCCGCTGCACCTCGAAGAGCTGGTCCTGCCTGCGGGCACGGCGCAGGAACTGCAGGTCGACCACCTTGTTGATGTGGCCGTCGATCTGGTCGACCAGGCGGGCTTCATTGGTGCCGGCGGGGAGGAACAGTCGGATCATCTCCACGATCTCGTCCCGGGTGATCATCAGGCGGGTGCCGTCGGCGCCTGCGTCGAACTCTGCGAGCCGCTTGCGCAGCAGCACGACCAGCAGGCTGACGGGGTAGGACAGTGAGCGGCGGGGCATCAGCCGCGGCGGCGCCATGCGGGCATCGCGGACGTCGTCCTCGTCGTCGGGTTTCGACTGGAGGAAGGCGTAGCCTTCCATCTCGTCGATCACCACACGCAGCCCCATGACGTCGACGTAGTCCTTCACGCCGGCACTGTGGTTCAGCAGGGCGTCCCATGCCCGTTCGTGCTGGTCACGGAAGACGGGACCCTTGAGCAGTTGGTTGACCGGTAGGGAGAGAACGGACGGCTGGCTGAGGGTGGCAGGCGTGGTCATCGCCCCTCCTTCGAGCTGGAAGCCCAGGCGATGCCGGGGCTGGTGCGGGCAAAGGTGACCACGGGCACGGTGGCGACCTGCTGGACAGCCTCCTCACTGGTCCAAGCGATCTCCTCCTGACGCTGGTCGTCGAACACCGTGGTGAACCCGTCGTCCGGCAACGCGAGGTAGGCGACCAGCTCGGCAAGCCCCTGCTCCAGAGGATGCTCGCGCAGTGTCTCGGCCAACGACACCTGCGTGCGCGAGCCCAGCGACTGGTGCACCGCCGCCGTGAGCCGCGCCGAATCCACATACACCGCCTCGAACAGTGCCTCAGCCGCGAACTCCTCGTCCCCCGCCTCAATGCCAGTACTTTCGATCGGCACCTTGACCAACGGGGTGTACAGGGGCCGCTCCATCGGCAGAACAATGGTCGGCGCGGCCGCATCGATACCGGCAACCAGATCCACGCCCGGCACATCACGCAGCGCCAGAGCCTGAGCCTCAATCTCGCGCACGAGCTGCAGGACGCGGCGATCCTCCGAGCGCACCTGGTCGTCCAGGAACCGGCGCAGCTGCCCCGAAAGCTGCCTCACCGTGGTCTGAGTTCGCTCGGCTGCCTCCAGCCAGTCCCGGGCCATGCGCCGCATCCTGGGGTCGGGCTCGTCGATGGCCTCCATGGCTTCGACCTCGGTCAGTAGCGTCCTGAGCTCCTCCTGACGGCTCGGGGCAAGCAGGAAGTCATAGAACGCCTGGAAGGTACGCCCCTGGTCCGATTCCGCGATGCTCTCGCGGCTGCTCAGCACCTCGTCCAGCAGCTCACCCTTGGCCCCGTCCCACGCCGCGATCTTGCTCCGCAGGTCCCGGTCCAAGTCCCTGAAGTTCGCCTCGACCTCTCGGAAGTCGGCCAGCAGCCCATGCGCCGTATCGGTTACCTGCTGATAGCGGTCCCGCAGCGCCGCGCTGTCCAGAACATCCACCTCACCGGCCTCGACACGCGCGATCTCCAGATCGATTTCATGCCGACGTCGGTTGAGCTCCACCAGTCGCGCCTCGGGATCGGTTTCGGTCCCGAACGTCATCTGCCGCAGCAGGTCGAAAATCGTGCTCAGCCGCGACTCCGTGCCCACGAACGAACGCTCTTCCAACGACCGGACCCACGCGACGGCCTTCTCCACGGCGGCCGTGGCGTCATAGTGCGGCTCGTCCGAATCCGGCGGGTAGTACTTGCGCAGCCAGCCATTCTCCGGCGCCGACCAGCCGTCCAGATACGCCCTCGCAGTCTTGGAGAACGTCCCCTGGCCCAGCCGATCGTTCAGGGCGAACAACTCATCGTCCAACCGTTCGACAAGCTCCGCACCCGCGATCGAGCGCACTCCCTGCTCGACGAACACCTTGTTGAAGAAGCTCAGCATCAGCGCAACATGGTCGGCCTTCAGCAGCCGCCAAGCAGCGCTCTGCTTTCGCAGAGCGACCAAACGGTCGTAATCCAACTCCATACACCCTCCCGTTCTCACTACCCCCAGCAGATTCGTCCGCGCCCCCGAAGAGATGGAACGCACACGCCCCATCCGGCTGGCATCGATGCACGCACAGCCACGCCGGAGCATTCCGCGCGAACAGAAAGAACCGTAGAGGCCACCACTGACAACCGGACTCGACACAGCGGACGACCAGACGGGCCCCGACGACCGCAGAGAAGAGAAACAGCAGGCAAGAGCCCAGAGAAATCCAGATTCGGAATCGTTTCCGATCCTCGCCTCCCACAGTCATTTACGAACATTATTTCGAGCGCGAGTCAAAGGCTTTGCTATTCCACCCACTTCGACGCCCAGCGTCGCGGCTTGCGGATGAGCCGGCATCGGTCGCTCCTTCGAGCGAATGCAGCCCGAACAGCCCATCCCTTTCCGCTACCGCTGACAGCATCCGCCCCGTCAATGAAAGCCAGGATCAAAGGTGGTCCCCTTGAAACTTCCGGTCAATGAGCGGCAGCTCTCGGTGCTGCAGTGAGTGGGAGCGGGATGTCCTGAGGACGTGTGGGAGACAAGCTCCTACAAGACCACCTGCCAGGCATTACAGAACCGGGGCCTGGTCACGGTCTCCCGGAAAGGCGGGCAGTGGAACGTCGTCCTGACGAGTGCAGGCCAGCACTACCTCTCCCACGACACGTACCCTCCCCCGGGGTCGCGCCCGCGCATGACCAAGGCCACCGCTCCACAACGCTCGTCACCCCGGACACAGGACGCTCCGGCCGTCGAGCGAAAGCCAAGTCCTCCCCAGCAGAATCGCGTGACGTTCACGGAACAGCTGCTGCAGGAGCCCGCGGACGCCGGTGGCCGGATCGTCAAGACCACCACCGGCCGGGACTCTGTGAACTGGCCGTCCCGGATCGCGGCCGCTCGCAGATCGACAAGGCTCCCGAAGGCAAAGGAGCTGCACGGAGGCTGGTGCCGTGACGGATACGAGATCAAGCTCGTCGACACCCCCGCCTGGCGCTTTGCCGTCCTCGCCCCTGTCCCTGTCCCCTCCCGGCTCACTCGGCCGCACAGGGTGGTCCGGGCCATGCAAAACGAACCCCGATCGCTGGGCCTGACCAAGCCCGTCCAAGCACGTGCCCTACGGCTCATCCAGGCACTGATCACCGCCACCGAGTCCGAAGGACACGCCTGCTCGGTGTGACGGCCGGGCTCTGCACCCCCGTCTCACCGCCGCCGCAGTGCGTCTCCCCACTTCACCATCACCGCGCAAGGGCTCACGGTGGGGTTCGTCGTTCTCCAGGAGCAGGACCGGACCGAGCGTGTCGCGACCGAGAAGGAACTCGCCGAAGCCCGGAAGCACTCCTGGATCAGAATCCCCCGCTTCGACTACACCCCGTCCGAACGCCTCCGCTTGGTCCTGAGCGGCGGCCAGCCGCACCGGGCGAGCGAATGGGCCGATACCCCCGGCCGGCCCCTCGAAGAGCAGCTTGCCGAGATCGCCCAAGAAGTCACACTCCGCGGCGAAGCCGCCGAACGCCAACACCAGGAGGAACTCGAGGCAGCACGCCAGAAGCGCCTCCGCTGGCAAGCCGCCATGGAGAAGGCCCGCGTCCAGTACGCCGAGACGTACCGCGTCAGGCACTTCGAGGCGCAGGAAGCGGCATGGCGCCACGCGACCCGACTGGCCGAGTACGTGACCGCTGCCCGCACACGAGTCGAGACCATGCCCTCAGGCCAAACCAGAACCGAAGCCGAGGCATGGATCATCTGGGCAGAAGCCACCGCAGAGCGCCTCGACCCGCTGAACACGCAGCTTCGGATGCCCCTCATCCCCGAACCACCAGCCAACGACCTGAAGCCGTTCCTCGGGCACTGGAACCCCTACGGCCCCTGACACGAACCCTCCTGGTGCCAGCCCCGCCGTGCCTCCCCGCGGCCCCGTCGTCTCACGCTTACGACGTTGCCTGTAGCCGCGATCGCAAATCCGCCGCTCCCGCGAGCATCACACGGCCACGAACTGCGTGAAAAGCCGAACGCGTCAGGCGTTCAAGCACAGTCGAACTCACGGCGAAGCCCAACCAGAGCGCTCCAGTGGGGCCTCGCCTCTTGGCTTCAGGAGAGGCCCCGCCTGGCCCATCGGCAAGTCCCTCGCCCTATCACCGATGCCTTCGCACACGTCCTGTCACGCGCCTGTCACCAACACCGTCGACGCACCTGCACCACCAATTCCAAACCCGCGTGAACAGAATCGAATTGGACCAGGTGGACGTCAGAAGACGGTTCTGCCTACGTGTCGAGCTCGAGGACGCACTTCAACTCGGAGTGCCACACGCCGTTCGCCACAAAACCCCCGGCTCGTTGCAAGTTGGGCCTTCACGGTAGAACGCACCACTGACAATTTCCCCCGACCAGCGCAAACGCCTTGCGGTACTCGCCGATGCTCTCCCGGCGGGAGCGGACATCGCGGCGAGACGGGCCGACATCACGCATGCAGAACGGGAGGGATGGCTCGCAGCCCAGGAAGAGTGCAGGCGACTGGCCGCTGCTCTGGCCACCCACCCATGGCTGCGCTCAACCCACGACCCGTTCAGTGCCCGCAGGGCTGTTTTTTGCCGCCGCGCGCAAGGCTCAGGCCGTGGACCGCACCTCATGTATCACGGTCGCCCCAAATGACGCAGAGCCCCCGCCGGAGTCGACCAGCAAGGGCTCTTCGTCTCACAGACGCCCCTATGGCGAGGGGCAACGCCAACCCGACGAAACTCTGTGCGGTGTAGTCAGACTTCCCCGCCCTCGTCCCACCCACATTCAGTGCAACGGACTCCCGCGTACATGTCGTCTCGGGCGTGATCAACGGCGCTCCAGCCCTCCAACTTCGAACTTGGAGCTCCGCACCGGGGACAGCCAACGATGACGCCGAACCCGTGGAAGTACGTGTATTCGAGTCCGGACTCCTCAACCGTCCGCTGCATCGTCTTCAGGAGTTCTGCTTGGGAGTCCACACCTACGAGTTCCCGGGCAGCTCGATCGATATCACCGTCAACCAAGGAAACCCACATGATCGGCTCAAGAAGCGGCGGAAGCGGGGTGTCGTCGAGGACAACCGGGATGACGCGGACAGAGTCATCCCGCAGCCGCCGTGTGAGGGCGGCCTCCCACTCTGTGTTCACCCAGGGGGAATTCGAAGAGTTGGCGGACCAGAAGACCATGACGGTGTCTACGAGCCCCAGTGCCTCGTTGACCTTGCCGGGGATCCGGTCCCCAGGCCGGATCTTCCATGAATCGAGCCAGACGTCCACGCCGAGCAACCGCAAGCGGGCGGCAAGTGGGGTTACTTGGGGCTTGTCCCGGTGGTTGTGAGAGATGAAGGCGTGCATGAACACAGCCTCCCACCTGGGGCTCCCCCAGGTAGGGGAAATCGTCGAACTGACGAGATCGCTCAAGTGGCGCCACCCAGTGGTCAGGCGTTGGCTGGGTCGGTCTCAGTCTTCATGTGGTTGGAGTCCGTACCTTCACGTCCGAGGCGCCAGTGATCTCGGCGAACTCGCCCGCAGTGCGCGGATAGTCGGAAGCTCCATCGAGTTGGAGCTTGATGCCCCGCGCGACATGCTCCTGGCTACAAATGACTTCCATCTCATTGGCCGCGTCCCATCCGGCGAGGATGTCGGGCCTTCACCCTTGATCGTGAACACCGGTTGTTATGCGGCGGTGACCAGCGTAGTTAATCTCTGTTCGTAGTTGATCGGGCTCTGCTGGCCGAGGGCTGAGTGCCGCCGCCAGGTGTTGTAGCGGGTGACCCAGCGGAAGACGTGAAAAGGGAGACCCTCAAGGGCGCGAAACGCTGGCCCGGAGCCCGCCCCGCCCGCCTCGCGGACCGACGCCCTCAAGGCCGCCGCCGGCGCGCGGGGCGGGAACCTGCGCGAAGCGGTCTTCGCCATAGTGGCAGTGCGGGTCGGGCGGAAGCCCAGGTCGGGTTGGGGCGGCCGGAAAATACCTCCACCTCTACACCGTCGGTCCCGCACACCAACCTTTTCGCCGCCCCGGCGTCGGCCGGACCTTCGGCGGGCGCCCGGGGCCAGCCGTTTCGTTCCGGGAATCTCAGCACCGCCAGCACCCGCCGGAGGTCGCCGCCCGCCCGGGCAGGTCCAAATGGGCGTTACTGGGCCGCCGCGGGCGTTGTCAGTGGTCGCGAGCACACTGACGGCATGAGAGATCACTTGCGCCCCGCCGTTGCGGCCAGCCTCTGCGGAACGTCTGTGCAGCGAGGCGTCGTTCGCGACGCTGAGCGCGGTCAGCCCGCCCGAGTGCGACCTTCGACTCCGTGACACAGCTGGGAACTGATCCCCGGGCTACGGAGTCCGTCATAGTGTGAGCGGCCGGGATGCCAGTGAAGTGGTGGGGAAGTTGTGACGAACAGCAGCGGTAGCAATCCGTCGGCAGCGGGTCCGGGCACGTCTGCGCCGGGGCAGCCGCGCTGGGCCTGGTGGGTCGTAGGCATCGTCGTGCCCGTCGTTGGCATCGCAGCCACGGTGTTCGCCAACAACCGGCATAGCTCTGCTGACGACTCGAAGCCACCCGCCGTCGCGGGGGCACCGTCTGCCACGCATGATCAAGCCAAGCCAGCCGCATCAGCGGATCCGGCCAGCCCGGAGAACACGGTGTCCCGCGCCATGTTCGGTCCACACGACATTCAGTTCCGGACCAGCGCCTACGGGGTTGACATCGACTTCGACACGCACAAGCCGCTTGTTGCGGATGACCTCAAGGGCGCCGACTTGTCGGCCGTCACTGATGGAAGCGGGACGGCTGGCTCCACCAACTTCCATGGCGGCCCCCGGCTCGCGGCGATCATCGCGCCGATCTCGGGAAGTGATGCTGATCCAACCAAGGCGCAGTGCGCGGAGGCGTTGCGGAACAACGGCGACCCCATGCTGCAGGACCCGCCTCAGGATGCGCAGTTCTGTGTTCAGACCACCGAGGGGCGTATCGCGTTCGTGCGTGTCGTGTCGGCCGCACCGAGTGGGCACACCATGAGGCTCACAGCGACGGTTTGGGACCTCACCACCTAGCCGCGCCCTGAGACAGGCGAGCAACTAGCCCTCAAAAGCCGACAGGCGACGAGAACACCTGTGCTACGAGCTCTTGGTAGAACTAGCGTGATCAGGCTTGGCGACGGCTGCTTTGGCAGCTCGCTCGATCTTCGCTCGGTGGGCATCCCAGAAGGCGTCGTCGTGCTGCTGAGTCGCGTATTCGGCTGCTTTCCCTGTCGAGTTGTCGAGCTGTTCGCGCAGGATGTCGGCATGACCGGCGTGCCGGCTGGTCTCGGTGAGCATGCGGACCAGGATGTTGAAAAGCTTCACGTTGGGGCGTGGCCACCAAGGCACGTGGCCGAGGGAGTCGATGGCGAAAGCGGTGATCGTCGCGTCTGAGTGCTCCCACACGCGACGGTAATGGTCGATGATCTCCTCACTCGTCTCCTGCTCGGTCGCCCACATGTCGGCGCCACGTTCTCCGGTGCTGTCCCACCGGGGCAGACGTTCGGGGAACGGTCGGTCGAAGACTTCGCCGAAGTACCTGGATCCCAGATCGACAAGTGCTTGACCAGGCCGAGAAGGTTGGTTCCAGTCGAGGTCAGGGGGCGTCGGATGTCGTACTCAACGAGCCCATCGAGCTTCCAGAGAACCGCCTCGCGCATCTCCTCTCGCAGATCGTTGTGCAGATACTCTTTCGCGAAATTATCGATCATGCGAGACGACTCTGCCATGACGGGCGACGGACCAGTGCCGGAACCTCTTACCCGCCCAACCGGGCCATCAGAACAAGATCTTTTTATGGAGGCCAGCCCCCTGGGCCAGCACGCACCCCGGCGGACACTCATAGGCAGAATCCGCAAGTTGGTTGACAAAACCGTTCTTCTCCACGGCCGCGTGGACACCGCTTCTACGCTGGCCGTCATGCGCGAATTCGAATACCGAAGCAGCAACATTCCGTTGGAGGAGTATGAACTCACCCGCGGGGACCACCGCCGTCAGAAGCAGAGCGAGGAGATCAGCGAGTCGGTTCGGCGTCAGGTCGAGGAGGACAACGCCAAATGCCGGGCAGACCCGGCGAAGGCGAAGCGTCGCCGCCAGGCGTTCGAGAACGTCGCGAAGCTGATGCAGTCCTTCAAGAAGGCAGACCACGAGATCATGCGGTGGCGTGTCCGGCTGTACTGCGGCCACATCATCGAGACCGAGGCGCACTTCACGTACACCGACCCCCTCTCCGCCGGGGCATACGGCAGGCGATGCTCTGAGTCCGGGGAGGACCGGCATACAATCGTGGCCTTCGAACCCATCGGGCTGCGTGGCGAACCACCGGAACCAACAGAATCCACACCTCCGCCGCCCCCGAAGAAGCCGACACGAGCCGACCTCGAACGACGCGTTAAGACCCTCGAGAGGGAGAACGAACGCTTGCGCACGAAGCTCAGTGGCTGAAGGCCCCGACCGAAGCCACCGGGCTGACTCGCCAGCAGCGCACGGAGACCGAGCTGACGGCAACGGCGAAGATCGCCGCCGCACGGGCACCCAGTCCGCCCGCACAATGGCAGCTCATCGCTCCCTTCGGCGAAGACCCGGCCGCGCACCGGTGGGCGATACGCGCCATCGCCGCGTAGACATGGTCCACGTCAGCCTTCGCTCGTTCGAGCGAATTGTTTCGAACCATCCGCCGCTGACAAGCGGAACTGACACCATGCCGCCGTCGTACGTCAACCTCGAGTCGAAGGCGGGCCATTGGAACGGCAGGTCAATGAGCGGCAACTCTCGGTGCTGAAGTGGGTGGAAGACGGGTGCCCTGCCGGCGTTTGGGAGACCAGCTCCTACAAGACCACCTGTCAGGCACTGCAGAACCGCGGCATGGTCCTGGTCTCCCGGAAGGGTGGGCAGTGGAACGTCGCCTTGACAAGCGCCGGCCGGCACTACCTGGCGCACGGCACATACCCTCCCCGTGGATCGCGCCCGCGGAAGACCCAGGTCACCGCTCCGCAACCCCCGTCCCCCCGAGCACAGGAAACTCCGGCCTCCGCGCGAAAGCCAAGCCCTCCTTCACAGCGTCGCGTGACATTCACGGAGCAACTGCTGCACGAGCTCGCGGAGGCAGGCGGCCAGATCGTCAAGCCTGGCAGCGGTCCAGACTCCGAGAAGTGGCCGTCCCGGATCGCCGCCGCGCGCAGATCCGGAAGGATTCCGGAGACGAAGGAGCTGTACGGGGGTTGGTGCCGTGGCGGGTACGAGATCAAGCTCGTCGACATCCCCGCCTGGCGCCTTGCCGTCCTCCAACCCGTCCCCGTGCCCACCCGGCTCACCCGCCCGCACACCGTGGTCCGGGCCATGCAGAAGGAACAACAGCCGCTGGGCCTGACCAAGGCCGTCCAAGGACGTGCTCTCCGGCTCATCCAGGCGCTGATCATCGCTGCCGAGGCCGAAGGACACTCCTGTTCGGCGGGAGCGACCGGCTTCGCGCCCCCGTCTCATCGCCGCCGCAGAGCGTCTCCCCACTTCGCCATCACCGCACAGGGCCAGACCGTGGGGTTCCTCGTCCTCCAGGAACAGGACCGGACCGAGCACGTCGCCACCGAGAAGGAACTCGCCGACGCCAAGAAGCACTCCTGGATCAGGATCCCCCGCTTCGACTACACCCCGTCCGAACGCCTGCGCTTCGTCCTCAGCGGCGGCCAACCGCACCGGGCAAGCGAATGGTCCGACGCCCCCGGCCACTCCCTCGAAGACCAGCTCGCCGAGATCGCACAGGAGGTCGCCCTCCGCGGCGAAGCCGCCGAACGCAGACGTCTCGACGAGATCGAAGCCGCACGCCAGAAGCGCATCCGCTGGGAAGCCGCCATGGAAGACGCCCGCATCCAGTACGCCGAGGCGTACCGCTTCAGACACTTTGAAGCGCAGGAAGCGGCGCGGCGCCACGCCACCAGACTGACGGAGTACTTGAGCGCCGTACGCACGCGAGTCGAGGCCATGACCCCGGGGCAGACCAGAACCGAAGCCGAAGCATGGATCAGCTGGGCAGCATCCACCGTCGAGCGCCTCGACCCATTGCACACACCACCCCGACTGCCCGACATCCCCGAACCACGAGCCGACGACCTCAGGCCCTTCCTTGGGCACTGGAGCCCCTACGGCCCCTGACACGACACCCACCTGCCACCCACCCCGCGTCACGAAACGTGACTACCAAGAAGCGAATGGCAGGGGCAACCAACAACTCGGCGGCCGGCCCCCACTCCATCGCCGGGGCCACCTCCATACGGGTGAGCGCTCTACTCAGCGGCAAACCAGGCATGACGGGCCGTCAGAGACTACGCCGTTCATGCGTCGAAAACGCGTCAAGATATCGCACCTAACGCACGTAGCGCCCATAACGCACACTCGGAGAAACAGCAGGTCAGCGACCCCTCTCGGCGGGCTCAAGGATCGCTACGCACTCTACGTGCTGGGTCATCGGGAACACATCAAATTGGAGGACAGAGGTTTCGGACTTTCGGCATCGGTGACGGCACCGTCCACGGTCAGGATTCGTCCTCGGCTCGATGGGTGTGCTCGGGTCCAGGGTGGGCAACACCGGGGACAAGCGGCTCGTCGTAATCGAGTTCGACCTTGCCGAAGGCGGTACTGGGGATGGGCGCCGAGTCGTTGTCGGCGATGATCAGCTGTATCTGCGAACTGTGGGACTCGGCAAGTGTTTGAAAGCGCCGGTAGGTCCGGTGGCCACGCGCTTGGTCGTCGAGGTTGCTCCCAGATGCCTTTCGTGGGGAGTCGATGATCAGCAATGACGGCACGCGAACGTCAGGGTGCGTGATGCCGAACTCCAGCAGGGTGAGGCTGTACGCGACGTTGATGCAGGTCACGATGCCACCGCTCCCCCACCGTGATCAGCAACGTGACGGCCGTGTCCGGACCGATCCCCACCACATCGAGCAGCTGCGGGGCGTACCGGTTCACGAGTCGGGTCAGACGGGCGTCCCCGCTGCCTGGTCGAGCAAGCCATGGCGGTCCTGAAGAGCTGGCGGCTCCTTCGGAAGCTCCGCTGCAGTACCAACTGCATCACCGCGATCGTCCAGGCCGTACTCATCCTCCATGACGCGTCAGCGTGAGGGGACAAGGCTCAGTGTCAGAGACAGGTCGTAGCCTGCGAGGAACAAGAAGGGTACGACGTTGAATTCCAGCTACTACCGGAACCAGTTGGGCAGGAAGTACAAGGCGCGCGCCGACGCGGAGAAGAAGGTTGGCGAGTTCCGCATGAAGGAGGCTGACAGGCGCGGCAAAGTCGCAAAGGAGCGGACGGCCGCAGCGAAGGCGAGCAGCGCCGCCACCCGGGCAAGCAAGCTGCGCAGCGCACAGCGGCACGAGGACGATGCGAACAAGGCTGGCCGCGATGCAGGCACCTGGAGCGCAAAGGTGGCCAAGCTCAGCCAGGAGGTGGCGGACCTGGAGACTCGGCTCGCTAAGGCAGAGCAGGCCGAGCGGGACGCCGTCGAGAAGACCCGTCAGCGCGAACAACAGCAGGCTGAGCGCCGGACCGCTGCCGGTCAGGCTCGTATCGAGGGCCGTCTGTCGACGGCGGAAAGACAGGTGCGTACGGTGCTGAGGGAAATGCGGGCCCCAAAGCCGGAAAGGCTTCGGGTGTTGCTGTTGGGCGCCGCCTCCGACGGCGACCTTCGTGTCGGGCGGGAGCAGCAGAGGATTCGCGCGGCTGTGCAGAGCGCCACACATCGGGACCTGATCGAGCTCGACGCCCATCCGGCCGCGACCGCCGACGTATTCCTGGACGCGATGCCCCGTTTCCGTCCGCACGTCGTGCACTTCTCCGGCCACAGCGCGCAGGACCTGATCTTCTTCGAGAAGGACGAGGACCACTTCCACGAGGAAGTCAAGGTCAGTGCCGGAGCCTTTGCCCGGGCGATCGCGGCCGTGGACGACAAGCCTTTGCTCGTCTTGCTCAACTCCTGCCACTCTGCCGCCCAGACCGCCACCCTCATCGACACCGTTCCGTTCGCCATCGGCATGTCCGACTCCATCGACGACGTCGACGCCATCACCTACGCCGCCCGGTTCTACGCGGCCATTGCCGAGGGGCAGTCCATCCAAGGAGCGCATCGGCTCAGCCAGGCCGCCGTCGAAATGAACGGGCTGCTCCACCACGACCTGCCGACCCTTACCTGCGCCCCCGGCGTGGACCCTGGCGCTACGAAGCTGGTGACTCCGCCACCGGAGTGAACACACCTCGCGCCCATACGTCCAGCCCGCACGGTCATGTGAGCGAGCCCCGGACAGTGGTCAGTCCCCGGGGCTCGCAGGCTGTCCGGGAACGCCGGCCGCTACAGCTCGAACTCCAGGTTCAGAACATCGTTGATCTCAACTTCTCACAGGGAGCCGGCACGGCGGCCACCATCCTGGAAGTAACCCTCCTTGAGCGCTTCGGCTGTGAGCTCGCGCAGCCAATCCTCGCCTGCGCCCTGAGCCTGGGCGTTCAAGAGGCGGACTGCGGCGGGAGGGCCCCGATGAAGTGCCAGGCGCGGTCCTTGTCCGTCACGTCCATCGGCGCCCCGGCGTACCCGAGGCGGGGTCCTAGAATGATGCTGCCGTTCTGAAGTTGAGTGTGGGGGGACGTATGGACGAATTGGTCGAGTTCAAGACCGACAGTGGCGCTTCCGTCGTGGTTGCCGTCGACGACGAGCGCCGCGGTGCCCGATCCGTATCCCGTGGTGACGGGGTGCTGCGACAGGCGGGGCAGACGTTCAACGGCGCGCTCGAGAGTATCCACACCGCGGCCGAGTCTGCGCTGCGCGTGTTCCGTGACGGGCAGCTCAAGCCTGACACGGTCGAGATCGAGTTTGGCGTAAAGCTCACCGCCGAGGCAGGCGCCGTCATTGCCAAGACCTCCATGGAGGGGCACCTCGTTGTGAAGCTCAGCTGGACGCCGGGCACCGACGAGGGAGCCCCAGCCGGTTGATGGGTTCACGGTCCTGGCAGGCACGGGTCTGCGCGGGAAGAAACATCGGCTCCGGATTCCTGGTATCAGATCGTCATGTGATGACCTGTGCGCACGTCGTGGCCGGGGTGGAACGCGCCCAGGTCACCTTCGCCCAGTACCCCGATCTGGGCACGCTCGAAGCCTCCGTAATCGTAGGAGCTGGCTGGCAGGAGTCGGAGCAGGATCGGGGTGACGTCGCCGTGCTGGAACTCGACCGGCCGGTCGTCGTGCGACCGGCTAGGTTCGGCGCCGTCCATGCGGCGTACGCGCATCCGGCGGCCAGGCTGACCGCGTACGGCTTTCCCCGCAGCTACGACGAGGGGATTCTCGGCGAGTTCCGGAGCACCAGCGACCAATTGATCGCGGGTGAGTGGCTTCAGTTGGAGGCTTGGACGGGCTACAGCCGGCCGCTGGAGGAAGGGTTCAGCGGCGCAGCGGTCGTGCGGGAGGAAACCGGCGAGGTGGTGGGCATGGTCACTGCCCGGCACTTGGAAGGAGGGGGTGGGAGGATGCTCCCCTCCCAGGCCCTCGTTCGGTACTGGCCAGGCGCGGCGAATCTCGTGTCCCTCCCCGGACACAATCGCCAGACATTGGCCCGCCTTCGTGACCTGCTGCAGCAGTGCGTGGCCGACTGTGCCCCGGAAGCCGGGTACCAGAGCGTCATGGGACCGTTGGCACCGCCCCCGCCCGTCGGAGGCTTCCTGTCTCTGTGGGACGTGGCTTGGTTCCTGCTGACCGAGGTCACACCCTCTCCGGGCACCGCGCCATGGTCAGCCTTCGCCGCCTACGTCGCGGACCGAGCTCAAGACCCGGCCGTCCGACGCGCGCTGCACGCCTGGGCGAGGGATGGGCTGCCCGCGACGGCGCCGGCTGCGCTGACCGCGCAGCCGGTGCCGGGCGGCGGACCGACTTGGTCTCCCATCCTCGTAGAAGTCGAACGCAGTGGCGCCGACCGTGATGCGTATGTCGTCTCGATCTACGTGATCCGTGGCGGGCGCGCGCAGCTCGTGGTTAGCAACACCCTCGCAGGGCGGGATATACAGGAGTACGTGAGGGAACGCCTCGACGACGCCTTCCTGCAGATCGACCGCGACGGGGACGAGCTGATCGCCTTCGCGCTGCCCAGGGACTTGCTCGGCGAGCCCGTCGACCAGTGGCCGACGAGCGCGGACGATCCGACCCCCCTGGGCTGTTCATCGCCGGTCGTGGTGATGGATCTCAGCCGACGGCGGCAGCCCAGACTCCAGTTCAAGATCGAGAAGGTTTGGCAGGCCCTTGATCTCCGACCAGGCACTACCTGGCACCGGGTCGAGTGCGGCAGCAGTCAGGACCCCGCCAAGCTGACTGTCCAGCTCGGTGGCCGGGAGAGCGCTGTGGGATACGGGGCACCACCCACCACCGATCAGACGCGCGGGTTGCTGCACGCGGGACTTAATGCGGCCGTGCCCGTCATCGCGTGGCCTCGGTCCGGGTGTTCCTGCGGGCAGAACCGTGATGCCTCGGCTGCGCACTCCTGCGCTGGTACGCGCTTCCTCGACTCCCTGGAGGAGCAGCTGGCGTCCCTGCCGCCCTCGGACCTCCCTCACCACATCCGCCTTCTACGGGGCGAGGCGTTCATGGCTGAGGAATCCGAACCGCACTGGGCCACCGACCTGACCATTGTCTGGGAAGATCCACGGTGGTTCCCCGAGGCGCACATCTACCCTCAGTCCCCTATCAGTTGAGTGATAGCCGAGCGATCTGGAGAACCCCCATGTCCCCGTGGCCCATGTACACCGGTACGGAAGAGCCACATGACGGCATGTCGCAACTGCCTGGCCCCCCACCCTGGCGGGCCTTCGACGGCGGACCCGCACTGCCCCCTCCGTCGCAGCAGGACGACTCCGCGTCCTCCGACCGAGAACACCGGGCGAACACTTACCAGGCGACACGGGAGAGCGTCGAACTGGTCAACGCCGCACTGGTTCTACGCAGGCCGCTGTTGATTACCGGCCCACCCGGCAGCGGCAAGTCGTCTCTACCCTATGCCGTGGCCAGGGAACTGAAGCTGGGCCCCGTGCTGCGCTGGAACATCAGCAGCCGCACCACCCTTCAGGACGGTCTGTACCAGTACGATCCGATGACTCGCCTGTACGCCGCCAGCAAGGAAGCGGGGCGCAAGCGGCCGGAAGAGGCCAGCGAGGGGAGTTCTGCAGCCGACACCATCGAGGACCATCTGCGGCTCGGGCCCCTGGGAACGGCCCTGCTCCCCTACGAGAAGCCCCGCGTGCTCCTCATCGACGAGATCGATAAGAGCGACCTCGATCTGCCGAACGACTTGCTCAACGTACTAGAGGAAGGCCAGTACGAGATCCCGGAACTGGTGCGTGCCGCCCGGCACACACCCAAAGCGCAACTGATGGTCTCGGACAGCGAGGACCGCGCGGACGTCGACCGGGGGCGCGTCCGCTGCCGCGCCTTCCCGTTCATCGTGCTGACCAGCAACGGCGAGCGGGAGTTTCCTCCCGCGTTCCTACGCCGGTGCGTGCCTCTACACCTCCGTCGGCCTGAGCCGGACCACCTGGAAGCGATCGTGCGGGCTCATCTCGGAGAACTCGACGAGGAGACAAAGCGGATGGTCGCAACGTTCCTGGAGCGCAGCAGTACGGGTGAACTGGCCACCGACCAGCTACTCAACGCCATCTACCTCTCCAGGGTTCCAGGTCTGGAGGCGGATTCCCGCGAGGCTCTGGCCGCCAGCCTCATGACCCATCTCGGCCCGGCAGTGCAGTTCCATGACTACTGATCCGGCTCACCCGTCGTCCCCGTCCGAACTGAAGCGTCTCCTCGACGTCCTCGACCGGGCGGGCGAACACGGCTCGACCGCGACCGAGCTCGCCGAGCTGATCTGGCTGGCAAGTCACAGCGGCGTGCCCGCACCCTCCGCGGACGTCGGCTCCGGAGAGCAGGCGCGGGACACATCAGACACTTTGCCTGCTGACACCGCGGCGCCCGCCGATGTCCCGAAGCCTATGCCGCCGGCCCGCCCTAGCCTCCCAGTGTCGGTCCGGTCTGAGACCGAGCAGTCGGACGGAGACTCGTACGCGTCGCTGCTGACCCCGCTGCCACCCATGCTGCCGCACCCGCTTTCCCTCCAGCGGGCCCTGCGCCCGCTGGGGCGTCGGGTGCCTTCCCGCCGAGACATGGAGCTGGACGAGCGGGGCACGGCGCACCGGATCGCCTGCCAGGGCGCATTGCCCGGTACCTGGCTGCCCGTACTCCGAGCGAAGCCCGAGCGCTGGCTCACCCTCCACCTCGTGTACGACGCGGGGCCGACGATGCCCATCTGGCGTCCGCTCCTCCGGGAGCTGCATCACGTCATCGGCCAGACCGGCGCGTTCCGGCGAATCCAGCTCCTGGAACTGACTCATGACGGGCAGCTGCGCCAGTCGCCCGGTGGGCGGCCAGCCACGCTGCCCCCGCGCGACGGCCGTGCCGTGGCGCTCATCCTCAGCGACTGTAGCGGCCCTCAGTGGTACGCCGGTTCCAAGGGAGCTTCGGACTGGTACCGGACGCTGGGCCGCTGGGCGCGCATGATGCCGGTAGCCATCGTCCAGCCCCTCCCGGAGCGGCTCTGGCGGCGCAGCGCGCTGCCAGGCACCGCGGGTCTGCTGACGGCACGCGGGCCGCTCGCTCCCAGTTCGACCCTGCGGTTCGCGCCATTCGACCCAGCCGGCGAGGAGATTGCCGGGCTGTCGTTGCCCGTTCTGGAGCCCTCCGCCCGCTGGTTCGCGCACTGGTCTGAACTTGTGGCGGGACGCCCCGGCACCGAGGTTCCTGGGGTGGTCACCACGCTGCCCACCGACCCATCGGTCGCACCTCAGGAAGCTGGACGGTCCGTGCCCCGTGCCCTCTCCCCGGAGGACACGGTCCTCAATTTCCGCGCCTACGCCTCCCCTCAGGCCCTCCGACTCGCCGCCCACATAGCGGTGGGCGAACCGAGCATTGCCTTGATGCGGCTCGTACAGGCGGCCACGGAGCCGCAGCACTTGGCCGAAGTCGTCCTGAGCGGTCTACTCACAACGCCTCCCGGAAAGCCGCCTCACGTGGGCCACTACACGTTCCGCCCCGGCGTACGTGACGTACTGCTACGCACCTTGCCCCGCTCGGCGGCCGTGCGCATCGGCGCCGTCATCGAGCGTTACGCCGGCTCCCGGCTCGGGGAGTTCCCCGTCGACGTGCTGACGGGAGGCACCGGAGGTACCGAGGGGGTGCAAGGGCGCCGACATAGGGAGCCACTTGCGACAGTGCCCGAGGAAGTCCTACAGAGACTGGGCCACGGCCCCACCGAACCTCCCGACTCGGGCTCGCTCGTTGCCGGACGCTACCGGCTGAAGCAGCAACGGCACGTCCAGGCGACGGCCGCCCTCTGGCGAGGGACGGACGAACGGCTGGGTCGAGAGGTGACCCTCAAGCTCTTCCAGGTACCGAGGAGAAGCAAGGAAGCAAGGAGCAGATTCCTAGCCGACGCAGAACGGCTGGCCGCACTCAACATTCAGGGACTGGTGCGAATCGGCGACTTCGGATTCCACAACGATCGACCGTACCTGGTGACGAATGCCGTCGAAGGGGAGGACTTCGGACGACTACTGATGAACCCCGCCCCGGGGAATCCGCCCATGGAGGTAATCAGAACGGTCGGCGCACAACTAGCCCGGACCATCGCCGAGTTCCACCTGAACGAGCTACTCCACCTCGACCTCAGCCCCTCGGCCCTCGTCATGCGCCCCGACGGGCGGGTACTCGTCATTGATCCCGGGCTCGGGGTGCACGGCCTGGCGGGCATCGGCAGCCAGGCCCACCGACAAAACGCTCTCGAGCCGTCCGGTGCCTTGCCGCCGTACCGCCCGCCCGAGGCACTCTTGGAGGTCATGGGTCTGGCCGACCACCGAAGCGACCTGTACTCACTCGGCTGCCTGCTCTACGCGATGGCCACCGGTGCCCCACCCGCCCCGGACGGCCGCGCCGTGCGCAACGCGTGGATGCACGGAGCCCCGCTCCCCCACCTGGAACTCCCCTCCGCACTCCCTCCCGAATTCGCCGCGCTCCTCAGGGACCTCCTGGCCACCGATCCCAAAGACCGGCCAGCCCAGGCAAACGAAGTGCTCGACAGACTCATGGGCACCTGGGTTGACGAGGAAATCACCGCGGTCTACCGAGCAGTACTCACCACTGACCCGGGCGGCAACCGCATGAGACGTGTGCTGCGGGACGTCATCGACGCGGTGCTCGACGGCTCGCAGACCGGCCGCTACAACCTCAAGGAGCTGTTCAAGACGGAGAAGACGCGACTGGGCGCCCTTGTGGAGATCGCGATCCAGCGTGAGTTCCACTTCGCGGACGGTCACGAGATGGACTTCAGCATCGCGGACGTAGAGGTCGACTGCCTCTTCAGCCTCACACTCGGTCACTGGATGTTCCCTCCCGCAACGTTGGGCCACCTCTGTCTGCTGGTCTGGGCAGACGACAACCAAAACAAGTGGAGCGTCGGCCTGCTGCGAACGAACCCAGAGTGGCTCCACCCAGCCAAGAGCCGAGATCTGAAGCGCACCCTTAAGGCCGAACACCGCAACAAGATCATGTGGCTCTGGCACAGCACGGACCTCCCAGAGAACATCCTGCTGCACATGCCCGAGGCCGACCGCGAGGCGGTACTCGGAAAAAGATCGGGCCAGTCCCGGATTAACGAACTCTTCCGGCGCGTACAGCACCGCCGGATCGGGCGCAACGTAATGCGCAGTGTGGCTCAACAGGAGGACTACATGAAGCGCATCCGCGGAAACGTTGGGGCCCGCTCCGCCCTTCGGCACGAGGGGATCATCGTCATGGGCGACTACCGGTCTCATCAGGACATCGCCGTTCAGCTCGGCCTGCCTGTGCCTGAGGTAGGAGAGTTCGTCAGCGCTCGGGTCGTACCGTCCGTGCCCGGGAATGGCAGGCCCATCGCAGAGATCGGCGGCGAATCATGGTCTTTGGCCCTGCCGGGAGACCCACAGGTCACCGCACCAGAACTCCCTACCACATCCGCCGTCGATGGCCAGCAATAAGCTCACCGCCGAGATGAGTTCGCGGCAGAGGCGGAAAAACCAGGAGCCTGCTGTCGCAGATGCGTCATGAGGATGACGCCCGTAGGATCAGAGCGGTCGAGGCGCCTGCCACCTCACTGGCAGCCCACGCGGCTGCGTCCTCAACGAACTCTCGCGGCAGATCCCTCGCAAAGTAACCCGCGACGAACACCACGATCCCTGCGATCGCGATGCACGCGGCCTTCCTTACTTCCTGTCGCGGCCCTAAGGCTTCACCGTGGGGTGAGCGGGGAGCCATGTCACTCCAGGCCGCCGGTCGCCTCCTGGTGCACGGTGAACACCGAGATGAGCTCGTCCTGCATCGAGGCATTGGGAGCCAGGTTCCATGCCCCGATGTACCCACGCCAGGGTCTGTGGCAAGGAGCCACAGCCAAGTGTCGGGCTCCAGAAGGCATCTTCTGACCCGCTGGCTGGCCGGCAACCGGTCCTGGAGATCGAGCCGATGCATCCGCACAGGTGCCGATAGGCCGATGCGTCGCGACGCACAAGCATGGCGTGTTACGGGTTCTGGTTGACTCCGTGGTGGAGGTACCAGTTGCTGTCGGCAAGGCCGTAACGCAGCGCTGTGTCCCAGGTGTTGAGTCCATGGGTGCTGGCGTGCTGCTCAGCGTCCTCTTGCAGGTGTGCAGTCAGGGCCGAGAGGCCGCTCTCGCGTCGAATCTTTTGGTGGAGCCACTGGTTGGCGGTCAGCACGGATATGCAGAACTCGGCATAGCGCTGTGCCAGGTTGAACGTGACGAAATGGTGCCCGACACGAGCACGCAGCTCAGCGTCCCATACAGGCAGGGCCTGAATGCGGAACTGCACGGGCCAGCTTGTGATGTCGGCGAAGAGGTAGCGTCCGGCCTGGCCGGGGCGGTCGTAGTAGGGATGGAGAGTGCGCTGGCTGGCTGTGGCGCCGATCCGGTCGCCTTTGGCCTGGTTGCACTTGCTGCATGCCGGCACCAGGTTGACCGGGCAAATCGTGAAGAGAGGCAGCGTGTCCTTGGGCAGGTGATGGTCGAGCGAGCCGATCTCACTGTTGCCGCACAGCAGGCAACGCCCGAACGGCGCGCGGGCCTTCAGTTCGTCGTACTTCTCTCTCCCGTGCTTCCGCCCGACCAGCCCCGCACTGTAGAGATTCCTGAGGTGCTCCCCGTCGCGGTCGGGAATCTGCTCCTCAGCATCCCGCGCAGTCACGGCTAGCGCGTAGAGGGCGTTGTGCTCGGCAGCGTCGGTATAGGTCTTCTCGGCAGCAGACAGGTCCTTCTCACGGGCCAGGAGCCGTAACCTCAAGACGGAGTTCTGCATCCGCCCGCAGGCAGCGGTCAGTGTGTCTTTGACCTTCATCGCGGGGGGATCGAGCGGAATCATGAGGCGTTCCCGTCCCGGCTGAGAGTGAGGACGCGCAGCAGGCCGCGGGCTTCGCTGCCCAGGGATTCGAAGTCCGCCAGGATCTCTTGATAGCTGCGCCCCTCGGCGACCTCCTTGGCCAGGGCCGCATAGAAGCCGGTGGCGGTGGACTCCAAGCCGAAAGCCTCGTGGGTGAGTGCGCTGACGTTCTCACCGTAGGTTTCCATCAGCGGCCGCTCGGCTGTCACGACGTCGCCATAGCGGCGCAACTTGTAGACGCACGCCTTCGGTACTTCCTGCAGGACCACCGGTGAGTGCGTGGCCACGACCGCCATCCCGTTGACATCGGAAAGGAAGTCAGACAGCGCACGGATGAACGCTGACAACAGGGGGGGCTGTAGATGCGCTTCGGGCTCGTCCATGAAGACGACCGTGCGCTCGGTCACCTCCTGGACCAGTCGTGTCAAGGTCAGCAAGGCGATCTTGTGGCCAGAGCTCAGCGGTGCAAAGAGCCGCCCCGCAGCGGCCTTGAACCGGCGGTCAGAGCCCTCGGACAACAGATCTTCGAGTTCGCCTGCGTAGTCATCCAAGAATCCGGACTCCGGATAACTGAGCGTGCTCAGAATCTGCTCCCACCGGCTACGCCGGGCGCCGATTCGAGCCGTAGCGAGACTGTCGGCGAATTCCGCGGACAGGTCTTCGCTCGTCTTCAAACGCTGCGGCTCCTCACCGTCACGCAGCCCGATGTAGGCGAACCCCGCAGGAGCGTCCGGGTGATGAAGGAGTTCGTCAAAGGCACTGAAGGACACCAGTACCACGTTCGGTGTGCTCCTGGCTGTGCGTTCAGCGAGCTGGGTGACCTCGATACTCCCCGACGCCACGCCCTTAGCCATGGCGCGCATCATGCTGGTCTTGCCCACTCCATTGCGGCCGATCAGAGCATGCACGTTGCTCGGCGGCAGCGAGGCAGGACTGGCACGGAAGCCCAGTGTGGGTGGTTCATACGCTGAGCCATGAGCCTTGCGAGGCACGTAGTCCCACTGGAAATCAACAACGCGATCGCGGCCGCGGGCAATGAGGTGGAGACGCTCCAGCTCCGCGCGCGGATGGCGGACATCGCGCATCAGAGATTCTTTGAAGACTCCCAGGCCCCACACACGTTCCACAACATCCCTGCTGTAGTCATAAGCCACATCCCGCAACGCAGCCAGAACGTCGACTCTGGCGCGAGCACCCAGCCCGCTTAGCGACTCGTAGTATGTGTCCTGGACTCCCAGGCTGAAGAAACCTTCAGCGAGAGTCTCGAAGCGGCGTGGCAGGCGTTGCTCTGTCCGAAAGAACTCGTCATGGCGACTTGACCCCATCTCAAGATGCCCGATCCGAACGCCGCCAATGGACTTCGGTCGTCGCCCACGGCGCTTGATGCCTAGCTCGTACATCGTCACGTAGCCGTAGTCATTCCAGTTATCCGGAATGAGGTAAGCGCCCCTGTAGTCCTCAGGCAGATCCTGTGTCCCCTCCACCACGACGAACTGCATGATGTCGCCTCACCCCTCCCCGGGAAGCCGGGAGCCATACCAGCACGAGATCACACTGTAGTTCCAGTGCCGCGATCTGCGACGGGAACCATGGAACGCGAGAATCGCAGTTGTGCGCGGGCTAGCGCGACAGTGCCCCGTAAGATCCGGTCCCTCCGGAGCGCACCGCCAGGAGGGCCGTCCCGCTGACCGTCGTCAAGAACACCGTAGCCATCCATGCAGGCCGAGGATGCGAAGGTCACCGGCACGACGCTGGCAGAGCGACTCGGCCGCTCCGTACGGTCCGGGTATCGGTTCCTCGGCGGAGTCCAGGCTGCCAGTCCGCTGAACGCGCGAGCCCCGTCGCCGACAGACGGCAACGGGGCTCGCAGGATTGCGGCGGCGCACGTGTGACTCGTGAGGGAATCGTCAGCGCCCCCTCTTTAGCATCCGAAGGATGCGTTCAGCGAGAAGGCGGGCGTCGCGGCGTCGGGCGGGCCTCTTAGACCAGACGGCTGGCATGAAAATGCCGACGAACACAAGCAGAGGCATGCCGACTGCGGCGACGGCGATCCAGGGGCTGACTGCGACCGAGGCTGAGGTGGCGGCAAGCACACTCAGGGCGATCGGCAGTCGGCAGCTCACGGGTCAAGGTTGCTGGCCATCGCAAAATCCTTCCGATTGGAACCGGGTTTGGCGGGAACCCCGGCTCGGGTGGGTAGTGCCTCGCTCCCGTTTGGCGCCGGGGGTGAGGGACAGGCCAGGGACCAATAGTCAGAGACAGCGCAGCGCCGAGGGTGGAGGACTGGCCTGCCCTCCGGGCCCGCAGCGATGCGTCCGACACTCGCAATTGCGGCCGCTCTGCGTGGGGGTGAAGACGTTGGATAACGCGCGCGGGCCTCTGCCGCTAGGTGTAAGCACTTCGCTGCACATTCTGGGACGCCCGGAAGGTCCACGGAGGGTGCAACCGCCCGCTGTGACAATGGTGTTGCTGACACGAGGTACGCGGTGATCGACCTCGGAATCGTGGCAAAGTCCGAGCGGCTAACGTGGCGGTGTGGCTTCCGGTACGCCGGGGTCCCCACACCCCCTGTGTCCACCCGTGTCCGGGATGTCAGGAGTCAGACCCCAGATCAGGGACAGCACCCACCCACCCTCCCGCCCCCACAACACCCGAACGCGCCGTGCTCAAACTCGACCGCCGACCGCACCTATGCGGCAACGGATATTCGTTGATGGCGGCGAACGTGCGAGAGATAGCGCCGTGACGAGCGCGATGCGGCAACCCAGTGTTCCTCCGCGGAGCGGCCTCCTGATCTGCGTAGCGATCCACCGTCTTGGGCGGATGATGCACGTGAAGCCATCTCCCACCCAACAACGGTCAACAGACAGTCAGTGGCGCGTGGTACCCCTGAAGGCATGGCACCTTACGGATCATTTCCGGAATATTTTGAGGGATAAAATCGTGTATCCTCAGCGGAGTTGAGACTTGTCAGGGTTGGAGGTGGACCGTGAGTGATCAAAAGGAGTTGCTCGCAGATCCCGCCATGCTCGTCCTGGCGCGCGACTCTCGGGGGTGGACCCAGTCCGAGCTTGCGGAGCAGATGTCGCACGTGGAGGGCAACCGCATCTCGCAGGGGTACGTAAGCCGGGCCGAAGCCGGACGCATCCCGGTCCGGGCTGAGCGGGTACTCCTGTTCGCCGCCGCGCTTCGCTTCACCCCCGAGATGCTGTGCCAGGCCGCCGACACGGCCGGGGTAGGCATCGGGCTGATCCACCACCGTAAGCGAGCCTCACTGGGGGCCCCCGCACTGCGCCGGATCCACGCGACGCTGACGCTCACCCGCCTCCAGGCCGAAGCGGTATCTCAGGCGGCAGACCTCCGTCATCCCCACCGGTTTAGACCCATTGAGGTCAACGACTTCGACACCCCCGCAGACGCCGCGGAGACGGTACGCGAAGAGTGGAACGTTCCCGCCGGCCCCATAGACGACCTGGTCGCGGTGCTCGAAGACGCCAGCACCCTGGTCGTAGTCCGCGATCTGGGCACCACCGAACTCGACGCCGTAAGCCAGTGGCCGCACGGCCGGGCGCCGCTGGTTCTCCTCAACTCCACTGCCCCTGGAGATCGTTCACGCTTCAGCCTCGCTCACGAGCTGGGCCATCTGCTCATGCACCACGAGCCGGGCGAGGGACGTACTCAGGAGGCCCAAGCCGACCAGTTCGCCGCCGAGTTCCTCATGCCGCACGAGGAGATCCTGAGCGAGCTGAAGCCCGGCATCGACGTCGCCCGCCTCATGGATCTCAAAGCCCGCTGGGGGGTCTCCATGGCCGCACTCATCCGGCGGGCTGTGGACCTGGGCGTGATCACCGAATGGCAGTACCGCACGCTCATGGTCGAGTTGTCCGCACTCGGCTACCGCACCAACGAACCGATCGCCATCCGGCACGAGACCCCGCGCCATATTGCTCAGGCCGTCACCCGGCTTGCAGGACAGCACCACCTCAGTGCGACCGAGACCGCTCACCTGGCGGGGCTGGGGCGTGAGGAGTTCCACGAGATCTACCTGTGCGCTTCTTCGTCCGGACACAAGGACGTGCCGGACCCTTCTGCGAGGTGATTCATGAGCAACGCCCCCGATCCGAGGCGGCGACCGCCCGCCGTGAAGACGCTCGACCACACCGTGGCAGCGGTGCCGCTCCTGCAGGGACGCGTGCTACTGCACGAACATGCCCGGTACGCCCCTCGGCCTCGTCCTGCCCTTGATGATGACCTGAGCGGTGTGGTCATGACCAGCGCCAACGCCGACGCACGCGCCTTCCAGCTCCGCGCCGATGTCGGCTTCACAGGAACTCTTCTGATCGACAGCGCCGCCTACACCACGTACACGGCAACGGCGGAGGAACCGTTCATGGCGCCTCCCGACGAACTGTTCGCCACCGTGCACGACTCCTTGAACTTCCAGAAGGCTCGAGGCGCAAGCGCAGCACTTACGCCCACCGGCTACATACCGCCGGCGAACTCCCGGACCCTCAAAGCAGTAATGCGGGAAGCCAACCAGATCGAGCGAGCAGACACCCTGGTATCCCTCCCGATCGACGCCACCTGGCTCAACCGGGAGACCATCAGTCAGCTCATCGCGGTCTGCGCCAAGATTTGCCACCCCAAAGCCCTCATCCTCTTCCACCAGTTCGACCCGCTGGAACAGGCGAAGGACATTCCGGGCAACCTGCGGCGGCTGTTCACCGAGGTCGAGCACATGTCGCTGTTGCGCACAGACCTCGCAGCCCTCGACGTAATGGCGCATGGCGCCTTCTGTGCGGGAATCGGCGCCCAGAGCTCGCTCCGCCACGCGATACCGCCCGACGAGAAGCCCCAGATAGGCAAGCGTGGTGGCGGGCCCACGTACCCGCACGTCCTCATGCCGCAGTTAATGTGCTTCAAGGGCGCCGAATTTCTGTCCAAGGTCTACGGCAACGCCGATCCGGCAACCTGCGACTGCGAGGAGTGCGACGGGCGTGGTCTCGAGCGTTTCTACCTTTCCGACGGCGACACCCGGC
This sequence comes from Streptomyces sp. TSRI0281, assembly GCF_001905125.1. Taxonomy (GTDB): domain Bacteria; phylum Actinomycetota; class Actinomycetes; order Streptomycetales; family Streptomycetaceae; genus Streptomyces. The sequence continues at coordinate 31,081 of NZ_LWLE01000004.1, forward strand.
GTGAGGCCGAGAACCACAACATCCTCACCTGGAGCGAATGGGTCAGCGACATGGCCAGCCACCGCGCCAGCAGCGAGCGCAAGACGTGGTGGCGCAACAAATGCGCGGCAGCCGTCGACCGCTACGCAATGGAAAACCAACGCATCGAAGTGGGCGCAAGTCCCAGGTCCGGGTTCCAAGTACCGCCGCCGCTGAAGGCGTGGGCAGCGCCGCCCGTCACTCCCTAGTTGAAAGCGGGCAGAGAGCTTAGGGCAGTTGACGGTGGACATCCTCCAGGAACTTCCAGTTGGCAACCGTATGACGTTTGCGAACAAAGGGGCTTGGCGGCACGACAACCTCCACGATTGCCCCTTGGGCACGGAGCAATCCGATGCCGTAGAAAGCTGCACGCATCACAGCCTCCTCCTTGCGCCTCAACACACCATCGATCAATACGGAACGAGCAGTGAATGGCGTGAACCGCTCGGCCTGCTCCATCGCCGACTCCCAGCCGCGTCCAGACACGAACACCATGTCGACATGTACCGGCTGGGTCGCCAGGCGGATAATCAATCCGTCGCGCCGAATCACAGCCCCCTTCGGAAGGCACTTCAACGCTCGGCGCTCCCTGTCGCTCAGTGACCCGGCAGGAACAGGCTCGCCGAGTGGCAGCGCCATCAAGAGGTTCAAGGCATCCGGTCGCGTCAGCGGTTTCATCCCTGCAGCTGCCCGTCGCTCCCGCTCTCGCGCCTCGAATCGGTAGGCCGCCACGACCTTCGCCCCCAAGGCTTCAACGACCGCCAGGCTCGCTTCGCGGGGTACGAGATCGCCGGAAGCCAGCGCTCCCGCAACCACGCCCAAGGGCTCTCGTGCCACGATTGCCATCGACCAACCCGCTCTCGTCCTGCATCGACGCTCTTCCCAGCAGGGCTGTGCGCGCCCATCCTTACCGCTTGCCCCGCGCCACCGGAAGCAGCCTCAACAACAAAGCCAACGGACCTCAACCGGCCCTAGACACGGGAACGCGTCCAAACGAACGGCAAGGCTAGTACGGACACTCACGCGATCGTCGACCACCTCCCCGGATAGCTCCGCATCGGTCACCCACCGCCCTCTCGCTGGCCAATTTGCACCCACAACTGGTCGCGGACGAGCGACTGCGATCGTAGCCATCCCGCACCACGATGCCTACAGCTGTTCGAATTCTTGGGCGCGCCCCGACTTACCGGAAGCATCTGCTCCCAAGCCGCGGCCGACCAGCGCCGCGCCAGCGGCCCCGCAGGCCGACGGGGGCAACATCTGTCACGTCCGTGTCACCAACAACGTCGACGCACCAAGACCACCAAGACCAAACCTGCGCGAACGCCACCGAACTGGACCACGTGGACGCCAGAAGACGGTTCCGACTACCTGTGCCATGTGGGACCGACACCCCTGTCAGCACCCGAGGTGCAAGATCCCGGCCCAGGGCGGCCCACACGGGATTTTTGCCCAGTATTTCCAGCCGTTTCTGCAGCTCAGAACATCAATCGGCACAGTACGTGATACTCACCGCGTCGCAAACGAGGGCAATATAGCCGAACATCGCCGGTTAGCCAAACCGGCGCTTCTGCAGACGATTGTTGTCCACCGTTTGCCCAGAGCACCACTGCGGATCAGTTCCATCAGAAGGGACTCACCGCTTCTGTGCATGCAGACCCCCACGGTTCTCCACCTGCGGGACGCGTCGCTTGTCGCCGACCGCCTTCTTCGGTATCCCTTTGGTGCTCCATACCCCCGGAGATCCACCGCCCTTGCCCACCGAACCGATAGCAGACTACACAGACCGCCAGACGCACACGAGGAATGAGGGCAGTGCCCCTTTCCTCCGAGATGACAGCCGGTCGTCTCTCCTGGCCAATGCCTGGTATTCGACGCGCGACCTCGCCGCCTGCCTGCGTATAAACACCTCGACTCTGCGCCGTTGGCGCACCGCTCGGCCACCCCAGGGCCCCGCCGTTCGTCTCCGTTTCGGAACGCGTCATCATGTACAGCGCGCTCGACGTTGAGGAATGGCTGCGTCGCCACCGGACCGTCCCGCGCCGAGACGCATGATGGCCGACAAAGCCATCGTGCCGGTCGGTGTCCGACTCACCACCGACATCGAGTACCGGCCTGATCGCCCCAACCCGTACCACGCGCGAGTCCGCTGGTTCGACCCGGCTACGAAGCGGCGCCTGTCCCTGTCGGAGGGGAAGGCGGACGAAGATGAAGCGCAGGAGTGGCTCCAGTCCATCATCGAAGCGGCTGAGGCAGGACTGTCCCCGTCGCTCGCCACCATGAAGCTCGCCGAATACGGCAACGCGAACATGGACCTCGCCCTGCGCGGCCTGGAGTTGAAAACACTCGACCCCTACCTGTCAGGCTGGCGGATGCGCGTCGTGCCCGCCCTGGGCCACGTCGCGGTCCGGATGATCACCAACGGCGCTGTCGACCGCACCGTGCAGAACTGGATCGCCGACGAGCTCAGCCGCTCAACGGTCAAGAACACCATCGCCGTCCTGGTCCGCGTCATGGAGCAGGCAGTCCGCGACGGCATCATCAAGGTGAACCCCGCCCGGGTGACCGGCTGGCAGAAGCTCTACAAGCAGGCCGAGGACGAACTCCTCGACCCACGCGCGCTCGCCCTGCCCGACTGGGAAACACTCGTCGCACTGGCCGACGCACTCGTCGCCGCATCCCACGACCAGTACCGCGGCTGGGGAGACGTGGTCACCTTCGCCGCGTGCACCGCCGCACAGATCGGGGAGATCTCAGGCTGCCGCGTCGGAGACATCGACACCACCCAGTGGATCTGGACCGTCCGGCGTCAGACCACACCCGCGCCCGGCGGGCTGACCGACAAAGGCACCAAGGGCAAGCGGGCCCGCAAGGTTCCCATCGTCGAGGAGATCCGCCCCCTCGTCGCCCAGCGCATCCTGTCCGCCGGCCCCAATCCGGACGCCCGCCTGTTCACGGGCCCGCGAGGCGGACGTATCTCCACCGCCGTCCTGCGCGACGCCACACACTGGGACGACGTGGTCACCAAGCTCGGCTACGAACATCTGCGCCGCCACGACCTCCGGCACACCGCGCTGACCTGGTTCGCCGACGCCGGGGTCCAAGTGCATGTCCTCCGCAGGATCGCCGGCCACGGTTCACTGACCACCACCCAGCGCTACCTGCACCCGGATGTCCACAAGATCACGGCCGCCGGGGCGGCGCTCTCTGCCCACTTCAACGTGCTGCGCGCACCACGCTCACTGCCGAGCCCCATCGTCATGACCCGCTGACCCGGTCAAGGAGGCCGGACCTCAACTGGTCCCCAACTGGTCCCCAAAAATGATCAGGGCCGGTTTCGGATTGCTCCGAAACCGGCCCTGATCTGCGACTGTCTCCAGTCGGGACGACAGGATTTGAACCTGCGACCCCTTGACCCCCAGTCAAGTGCGCTACCAAGCTGCGCCACGTCCCGCTGCCCGCCTGACCTGGGCTTTTCCCCTGGCCGAACGCGCATGAGAACAATACCGCACTTGAGCGGGTGGTCACGAACCCCTTTCCTCTTGACCTCAACCTTGGTCGAGGTTGAACACTGGGGGGCATGACGCACACGACTGCCGCACCGGTACACGGATACCGCGACCTGAACCGTCTGATCAGCCTGATGACGGGCGACGAGAAGCACGGCCCCGCCGCCCATTCCACGCTCGATGCCCTGTGGGTGCTGTACGACCGGGTACTGCGGGTCACGCCCGACACCGTCGACGCCCCGGGGCGGGACCGCTTCCTGCTCTCCAAGGGGCACGGGCCGATGGCGTACTACGCCGTTCTCGCGGCGCGCGGATTCTTCGGCGAGGAGCTGCTGCCCGGCTTCGGGTCCTACGACTCGCCACTGGGGCACCACCCGGACCGGCTGCTGGTGCCGGGCGCGGAGATCGGCAGCGGGTCGCTGGGCCACGGGCTCCCGCTGGCCGTGGGGAGCGTGCTGGGGCTGCGGGCCCAGGGGCTCACCGATCCGCGGGTGTGGGTGCTGATCGGGGACGCGGAGCTGGACGAGGGCAGCAACCACGAGGCGATCGCCTACGCCGGTCCCGCCGGGCTGGAGCAGCTGCACACCCTGGTGATCGACAACGCCTCCGCGACCCACGCGCTGCCCGGTGGCATCACCGCCCGGTTCGAGGCCGCCGGATGGTCCGCGGTGACCGTGGACGGGCGGGATCACGAGGCGCTGTACGGGGCGTTCACCACGCCGCACCCGGGGCGGCCCCTCGCCGTGGTCGCCCGCGTGGAACCCAAGCCCTGACATCCCACGAGCGACGAGTGCACGAGCCGTCGGTCCCGGTTGCGCCCGGACCGGCGCGAAGACCAGCGACAACGGAGGAACATCCCCCATGGACACGATGCGTGACCGCTTCATCGCCACCACCTCACAGCTCCTGGACGAGGACCCGCGGCTGGCCCTCGTACTGGCCGAGATCAGCCGCGACGGCTTCGACGCCGCCCAGCGGGCCCATCCGGACCGGGTGATCAACGTGGGTATCCGGGAGCAGCTGCTGATCGGAGCGGGCGCCGGGATGGCGCTGACCGGGATGCGGCCCCTCATCCACACCTTCGCGAGCTTCCTGGTGGAGAGGCCGTTCGAGCAGGTCAAGCTGGATCTCGGGCATCAGGGCGTGGGTGCGGTCCTGGTCAGCGCCGGAGCCTCCTACGACTGGCCGGCCGGAGGTTTCACCCATATGTCTCCGGGTGACGTGGCGCTCCTGGACACGCTCGACGACTGGACCGTGCTGGTGCCGGGCCACCCCGACGAGGCCGAGGCGCTGCTCCGGGAGGCGGTCGTGGGGGACGGCCGGGTGTACGTGCGGCTCTCGCTCCAGGCGAACCGGGAGGGGCGGCCCGTGGGCGGGCCCGGCTTCACCGTGGCGCGGGAGGGACGCGGCGGCACGGTGATCGCGGTCGGGCCGATGCTGGACAACGTCCTCGCGGCGGTCGCTGACCTGGACGTGAGCGTGCTGTACGCGACGACGGTGCGCCCCTTCGACGCGGCCGGGCTGCGGCGGGCGGTCGGCGCGGGCACCGGCGCCGATGTGGTGATCGTGGAGCCGTATCTGGCGGGCACCTCGACGGCGGCGGCCAACGACGCGCTCGCGGAGCTGCCCCACCGGGTGCTCGGCCTGGGGGTGGGCCGGGCGGAGCTGCGCCGGTACGGGCAGTTGGACGAGCACCTGACGGCGCACGGGCTGGACCCTCGGGGGCTGCGCGAGCGGATCACGGGATTCCTGCGGGCCTGAGCCCCGGCCCGCCGGACCCGGCGGGCCGGCCCCTCGGCCGCCCGGCACGATCCGCCGCCCGGCACGATCCGCGGCCCGGCTTCCACGCCGGGCGGCGCCCACCCGGCACCGCGCGGTCACAGCGAGCCCCGCAGACCCCGCCCGGCACCGCGAGCCCCGCAGACCCCGCCCGTCACCGCGCGGTCACAGCGAGCCCCGCAGACCCATTGACCCCGCGGAAGAGGTGAACCTACGCTGAACGGCGTACTTCAGAAAGCGCTTTCTACACCCCCGCAGCCGGCATCTACCGCACAGGGAGCGCCCATGAGTCATCGTCCGTTACGCCATGCCCCGTCGGGCAGACAGCCTTGGCGCGATCGCGTCCCACGCGGCCTCCCCTCGCCGCTCATCGCTCTCATCTCGCTCCTGGCGCTGCTTGTCGCTCTGCTGGTGGCCACACCACCCGGAGCGCAGGCAGCGCCTTTTCGTGTCCTCGTCTACTCCGAGGTCACCAACTTCACCCATGACTCGATCCCCGCCGGAATCGCGGCGGTCAAGAAGCTCGGCGCCGAGAACGGCTTCGAGGTGGAGGCGACGGACGATTCCGCCGTCTTCAACGACACCGATCTGTCCCGCTTCCAGGCGGTCGTCTTCAACAACACCAACTCCACACCGGAGAAGGGCGATCTGCTGACTGCCGCGGAACGGGCCGCCCTGCAGAAGTACATCCGCGCGGGCGGCGGCTGGGTGGGGCTGCATGCCGCGTCCGCCGGCGAGCGGGACTGGGACTGGTACGAGGGGCTGGTCGGCGCGATATTCGACCAGCACCCGGCCGTGCAGACCGGCAGGGTGAAGGTGCTGGACCACGCGCACCCCTCCACCAAGGATCTGCCCGAACTCTGGGAGCGTACGGAGGAGTGGTACAACTGGCGCTCCAATCCGACCTCCAAGGTGCACACCCTCGCGCAGATCAAGGTGCGTGACGGCATCACCGGCCTGGACGAGGGCGTGGACCATCCGTGGTCCTGGTGCCAGAACTACGACGGCGGCCGTTCCTGGTTCACCGCGGGCGGGCACGCCGCGTCCGCGTTCCAGGAGGAGGGCTTCGTCAAGCATCTGCTGGGCGGCATCCAGTGGGCGGCGGGCGCCGAGCAGGGTGACTGCACCGCCACCCGGACCGGTTCGTTCCAGCGCACCGCGCTGGCCACCGACGATCTCGCCGACCCGTTCGAACTGGCCGTCGCGCCCGACCGGCGGGTGTTCTTCGCCCAGCGCACCGGGAGGCTGAAGGTCATCGACCAGCAGACCATGAAGGTGTCCACGGCGCTGGACCTCGCGTACACCCCGGAGATGACCAGCCAGTCCGACGGGCTGCTCGGTCTGGCCCTCGATCCGGGCTTCGCGCGGAACAACTGGCTCTATCTGCTGCACTCCGACAAGAGCGAGAAACGGCTGAACCTGTCCCGGTTCACGGTCAACGGCAACACCGTCGACACCGCGTCGGAGAAGAGGCTGCTGACGGTCCCGACCCTGCGGGGCGAGGGCCGGGCCAATTCCCATATGGCCGGTTCGCTCGCCTTCGACAAGAACGGCAACCTGTACGCGGCGACGGGCGACAACACCGATCCCTTCGCCTCGGACGGATTCACCCCGATCGACGAGGGCGAGGGCCGGCGCGCCTGGGACGCGCAGGGCACCTCCGGCAACACGAACGACCTGCGCGGCAAGGTCCTGCGGATCACCCCGCAGGACGACGGCACGTACACCGTGCCCGAGGACAATCTCTTCGCGCCCGGTACGCAGAAGACGCGGCCCGAGATCTACGCGATGGGGATGCGCAATCCGTTCCGGATCACCACGGACCCGGTGAGCGGTGCGCTGATGGTCGCGGACTACGGGCCGGACGCCCGGTCGGCGGTGGCGGACCGGGGACCCGAGGGAACCGTCGAGTACACCCGTATCACCGAGGCGGGCAACTTCGGCTGGCCGTACTGCGTGGGCGACAACACCCCCTTCAACGACTACGACTTCACGTCGAAGAAGTCCGGCGCGAAGTTCGACTGCGCGGCGCTCGTCAACGACTCCCCGAACAACACGGGGCTGCGGGAACTCCCGCCCGCCCAGCCGGCCACGGTCTGGTACGCCTACTCCGCGTCCCCCGAGTTCCCGGAGCTGGGCACCGGAGGCGGCGGCCCGATGAGCGGTCCGGTCTACGACTACGACCCGGCGAACACGTACCGCACCAAGTTCCCCGAGTACTTCGAGGGCAAGTGGCTGAACTACGAACTGACACGGCGCTGGTTCAAGACGTTCTCGTTCCAGCAGAAGGACCAGACGTTCACCGATCCGCGGTTCGCACCCGCCAGGGCCGGTGACCTCCAGTCGGTCAACGGCATCTTCGAGGACATGGCGTGGAACCAGCCCTTCGACGCGGACTTCGGTCCCGACGGGGCGCTGTACGTCATCGACTTCGGGCTCGGCAGCGGCACCGGGCGCGGCGGCAGCAACGAGGGGGCGGGCATCTACCGGATCGACTACGTCGGTGACGGCCGGCTGCCCGACGCCAAGGTCTCCACCGACCGGGACAACGGCCCGGCACCGCTCACCGTCGCCTTCTCCAGCGCGGGTTCGGGCCTTCCGGACGATCAACCGGTCTCCTACGCCTGGGACTTCGACGGAAACGGCAGCACCGACTCGACGGAGGCGAACCCCTCGTACACCTACCGGACCAAGGGGCTGTTCACGGCGCGCCTGACGGTCACCGGCCCCGGCGGGCTGACGGGGCTGGCGGTGCGGGACATCACCGTCGGCAACACGCGGCCCGAGGTGACGATCCAACGCCCCCCGAACGGCGCCATGTTCAGCTTCGGCGACACCGTCCGGTTCACCGTGAAGGTGAAGGACGAGGAGGACGGGCGCAGCGGCCCGATCGACTGCTCGCGCGTGGTGGTGCAGTCCCAGCTCGGCCATGACACCCATCTGCATCCGCTCGACAACTACACCGGCTGCACGGGCGAGATCGTCACGGATGCCGGGGACAGCCACGGTCCGGGCCAGAACCTCTACTACGGGATCACCGCCCAGTACGAGGACAAGGGCGCCCCGGGTGCCCCCGCGCTCACCGGCTCCACCTCACTGACGCTGCGCACCACGTTCCGGGAGGCCGAGCACTTCACCGCGACCGGCGGCACCCACGACGGTGTCGTGGTCGGCGGCCGGGCGGACGCCTCCGGCGGAAAGCGGCTGACCGAGATCGAGGACGGGGACTGGATCGCCTTCGATCCGGTGAACCTCAAGGGCATCGGCTCGGTGACGGTCGGTGCGGCCTCCGGCGGCATCGGCGGCAGCGTCGAATTCCGGGCGGGCTCCCCGGCCGGCCCGCTGCTCGGCACGGTGAACGTCCCGAACACCGGCGGCTGGGACAGCGTCGTCTCGCCCACGACGGCGCTGAAGAACCCGGGTGGCAGCACCAAGCTCTACGCGGTGTTCACCCATCCGGAGTGGAGCAGCGAGAAGGCCGACCTGTTCGCGGTCGACTGGCTGCACTTCAACGGTCCGGGCGTCGAGAAGAGGCCCGGCACGATGGTCACGGTGAAGGCGGTCCCGGCGACGGGCACCGCACCCCTGACCGTGGCACTGAGCAGTGCGATCGTGCCGGTGGCGGGGCGCGAAGTCGCCTCGTACCACTGGGACTTCGGCGACAACGGCGCACCTGCGGGCACCGAGGGGGCGAGCGCGACGCACACCTATGGCCGCAAGGGCGCCTACACCGCGCGTCTGACCGTCACCGACGACAGGGGTGACACGAGCACCGGTTCCGTGCGCATCGACGTGAGGTGAGAGGAGAAGCGATGAACAGCACACGCAGAGCGTTCCTCGGTACCGCCCTGGGAGTCGCCGCGGCCACCGTTCCCGGCACGGTCCCGGCAGTCGCCGTCGGAGCGGGGCACCACCGGCGCATCCCCCGGTCCGGGATCGGCATGCACCTCTACACCATGCGTACGGCGCTGGCGACGGACTTCCGGGGCACGCTGGAGCGGCTGGCGGAGATCGGTTACGCCACGGTCGGGGTGAGCGGCCGGCACGGCAACAGCGCGTCCGCCATCCGCCGCATGCTCGACGGGACCCGCCTCAGGGCCGTGCTCGAACACGTCGGCTACGACATCGTGCGGGGGGCCGGGCTGCCGCAGGCGCTGGAGGACATCCACACACTCGGCGGGAAGTGGATCGTCGTGCCCAGCCTGCCGGGCACCCTGCACTCTCCGGCGGGATACCGGGAGGTGGCGAAGGAGTTCAACAGGGCGGGGCTGGCCGCCCGTGAGTCCGGGCTGAAGCTGCTGTACCACAACCACGGCAGCGACCACGAGGTGGTGGACGGGGTGAGCCTGTACGACATCCTGCTCACCGAGACCGATCCCGAACTGGTCGGCTTCGAGCTGGATCTGTACTGGGCGGCCAACGGTGGCGCCTCCGCCCCGGGCGAACTCTTCGTACGTCATCCGCGGCGCTTTCCCGCGCTGCATGTGAAGGACATGGCGCCGAACGGGGACTTCGCCGATGTCGGATCGGGAGTGCTGGACTTCCCCGCCATGTTCGACACGGCGCGGCAGGGCGGGGTGAGGCAGTGGCTGGTGGAGCACGACTCACCGGCCGATCCGTTCGCGTCGGCGCTGGCCAGTTACCGGTATCTGGCGCGGCTGCGGTACTGAGCGGACGGAGTACGGTCCGGCCCCGGGTGTCTCGCGACGCCGGGGCCGGACCACGTGTCCGTCGCGACGCCCGGGGCCGGACCACGTGTCCGTCGCGACGCCCGGGGCCGGACCCGTGCCCGGCGTCTCAGTCGTGGGCCGAGACCGCGCCCAGGAGGTCGCGGATGTGCCCGGCGGCCTCGCGGAACTCCGGGCGGCCCAGCGTCCGGCCGTAGTCCCGTTCCGCGGGCAGCCCGACCTCGATGATCTCCTGGATCGTGCCCGGTCGCGGGCTCATCACCACCACGCGGTCCGCCAGGTAGACGGCCTCCGAGATCGAGTGGGTGACCAGCAGCACCGTGGTGCCGGTGTCCCGCCAGATGCGGTGGAGCTCGGTGTTCATCCGCTCCCGGGTGAGGGCGTCCAGCGCCCCGAACGGCTCGTCCATCAGCAGGACCGGCGGTTCGTGCAGCAACGCGCGGCACAGGGCGACCCGTTGCTGCATCCCGCCGGACAGCTCGTGTGGATAGGCGTCCTCGAAGCCCGTCAGACCCGTCATCCGGATCAGCTCGTCGGCCCGCCCGCGTGCCTGCGCCGCGGGCATTCTGCGGATCTCCGCCTGGAGCAGGATGTTGCGCAGTGCCGATCTCCATTCCAGCAGGGCGGCGCGCTGGAACACATAACCGATGTCGTGCCGTGGCCCCTCGACCCGCTCCGCACCGAGCCGTACCTCTCCCGAGGACGCCTTGAGCAGTCCCGCGACCAGCTTGAGCAGGGTCGACTTGCCGCATCCCGAGGGCCCGACGATGGCGACGAACTCGCCGGGGCGCACATCGAGCGAGACCTCGCTCAGGGCCGTGACGTCACGTTTCCTGCTGCGGAACCGGACCGCCACACCGGTCAGGGAGACCGCCGCGGCGGCGGAGGGCGACGGTGTCCCGGTCACGGCCGACGGTGGCCCGATCACGGCCGACGGTGTCGCGTTCCTGTTCGGCATCGTCATCCCTTCAGCGCCGTCTTCTCGTCCCAGTACTCCGACACCGCCCCGGGCTCGGTGACCATGCCCGCCTCGGCGAACACGCCGATGGTCTGCTGCCAGTCCGCCTCGGTGTTGACCCCGGGGGCCTTGCCCTTCGTCGCCTCCGTGTGGAGCAGGGTGAGGGTGGTGCGGAACTGGTCCGCCAGGACCGTCTTCGGCGGCAGTTGCTCCGAGGCCCCGTCCATCGCCGCGACCGCCGGGCCGGGTGCCTTCTCCGCCGCCGCCCACGACTCGCTGACGGCCCGCACCATGCGCCCGGCCAGATCGGGCTTGGATGCGAGGATCCGCTGTCCGGCGAGCAGACCGTTGGAGTAGAAGTTCAGTCCGTTCTCGGAGAAGCGCAGATACGAGACGGGCTTCTTGGCCTTGTCCTGCATGGTGGGTCCCTGGTCGCTGGCGTAGCCCAGCAGCCCGTCGGTCCTGCCCGAGATCACGGCGGCGATCTTGCCCGCAGGGTCGGTGTTCTGGACCGTGACGTCCGACTCGCCGATGCTGTTCTTCTTCAGGAAGATCGGGAACGTCTTGGAGAGTGCGTCACCGGCCGTCCCGGCGATCGTCCTCCCCTTCAGGTCGGCGGGCGACTCGATGCCCTTGGCGTCGAAGGACTGCACCGACGCGGGAGTGGTCTGGAGGAAGACGCCGAGGCTCTTCACCTTCACTCCCTGGTCCACGCCCGCCAGCAGGGCGGGGGTGTCCGCCCAGCCGAAGTCGGTCTGGCCCGCGGCGGTCGCCTGCACGGTCTTCTGCGAGCCCTGGCCCGCCCGGATGTCCAGGTCGATGCCGTGCTTCTCGAAGATCTTCTGCTGCTCGCCGTAGTAGAACGGCGCGTGTTCGCCGTACGGATACCAGTTGAGCGTCAGCGTGACCCTGTCCAGTTTCCGGCCGGAGTCACTGGTGGTGGTCGACGTGTCGTTGCCACCGCAGGCCGTGGCCACCAGGGCGAGGGGGACGACACCGATCAGGAGTCTGCGCGCATGCATGGGCTGGCCCTTCTCGCGACGGGGTCAGTACGAGGTGGTGGCTGAGCTGTCCCGGCGGCCGGCGTGCCAGGGCAGGAGGAGCTTCTCCGCGATCTCGACGACGACGAAGAGGGCGACGCCGATCAGGGACATCACGAGCAGTCCCGCGAAGAGCATCGGGGTGTCGAGGTTGCCGTTGGCCTGGAGGATCACATAGCCGAGTCCCTCGTTCGCGCCGACGAACTCGCCGACGACGGCACCGGTCACGGCCAGCGTGACGGCGACCTTGAGGCCCGAGAAGAGATGCGGGAGGGAGGCCGGGAAGCGGATCTTGAGGAAGGTCTGCCAGGGCTTGGCGCCCATCGTCGCCGACAGCTGGAGCATCTCCGGGTCGACGGCCTTCAGGCCGGTGACCATCGAGATCACCACCGGGAAGAAGGCGATGAGGACGGCGATGAGGATCTTCGGCGTGATCCCGAAACCCAGCCAGACCACGAACAGCGGAGCGATGGCGATCTTGGGTACGACCTGGGCGAACAGCAGGACCGGATAGAGGGTGCGCTCGACGGTCGAGGAGTACACCATGACGACGGCCGCCAGCACGCCGACGGCGACCGCGATCACGAAGCCGAGCAGGGTCTCGTACGTGGTGACCCAGCTGTGCTGCCACAGGTAATCCGTCCTGCCGGTCAGCACGTCGAGGGTCGCGCCGGGTGACGGTACGAGATACGGCTCGACCAGTTCGGCCGCCGAGATCACCCACCAGACGGCGAAGCAGGCCAGCAGCAGGGCGACGGGGCGCCAGCTCTGCTCGGCCGCCCGGCCGAGCCGCTCCCCCGCCGACGGGCCCGGCCTTCCGGCAACTCCCGCCACATCGGGGGGACTTTTGGCCAACGCGCTCTGGGTCACTGTGAACTCCCTGCACTTCGGGGGCAGTTGTGGAGAGCTGTGCGATCCTGCGATGCCGGAGAAGGCGCTTTCAGAAAGCGCTTTCTGGTAGGGTTGCCGCCACGCTAATGACTGTCCGTACGCACGGTCAATAGGTCGTCCCGAAGTTTCGGGGCCCTGCCACCACCGCACCCCCGGGGGTCGAGTTGAGTGAACGGGAAGCACTGGCCCGCCCGGAGCAGCGACGCCGCGGAACGGCCCATGTGACGCTCGACGCCGTGGCCCGCGAGGCCCGGGTCTCGCTCGCCACCGCCTCACGTGTCCTCAACGGCACCGCCCGGGTCCGCGAGGAACTGAGCCAGCGGATGCGCACGGCGGCCGGCCTGCTCGGCTACATCCCGAACGCGCACGCCCAGGCCCTGGCCGGCGCCGACGGCAACCGCACGGTGGGGGTGATCTGCCATGACGTCAGCGACCCCTACTTCGCGGCCATCGCCAGCGGGGTGATGCGGGCGGCCGCGGAGCGGAACCTGCTGGTGATGCTGGCCTCCACGTTCCGGGAGCCGGCCCGGGAGATCCGTTACGTCTCCCTGCTGCGGGCGCAGCGCGCGCGGGCCATCCTGCTGATCGGCTCCGGGTTCCAGGACCGGGCCTGGGAGCGCGCGATGGACGCCGAACTGGAGCCGTACGTACGCGCGGGCGGGCGGGTGGCCGTGGTCAGCCGGCACCGGAGTCTGCGGGTGGACACCGTGCGTCCGGAGAACCGGGCGGGTGCGGCGGCCCTCGCCCGGACGCTGGTGGGGCTGGGGCACCGGGCCTTCGCGGTGCTCACCGGGCCGCCCGGGCTGACGACGGTCGCCGACCGGCTCGGCGGGTTCCGGGAAGGGCTCGCCGAGGCGGGCATCCCGCTCGGCCAGGTGGTGGAGGGGGCCTTCACCCGGGAGGGCGGGCATGCCGCGGCGCGTCAACTGCCGGCGGCCGGGCGGCCGTTGCCGACCTGTGTGTTCGCGGTGACCGATGTGATGGCCGTGGGTGCCCTGGCCGCCCTGCGGGAGGCGGGACTGCGGGCGCCCGAGGACGTGTCGCTCGCGGGGTTCGACGACATTCCCCTCGTACGGGAGCTGTCGCCGCCGCTCACCACGGTGGCGCTCCCGCTCACCGCGATGGGCGAGAGCGTGATCGCGCTCGCACTCCGGGAACCGACGGCGGAGGGCCGGTCCCGGGTGCTGCGGATCGAGGGGGACGTGGTGCTGCGGGGCAGTACGGGGGCGCCGCCGAGCGGATGACGGGGCGACCGGCCGAGGCGGCCCGGCGCCCGAGTGGCGGACGCGGCGTGTACGGGGCGGGCGCACACGGCCCCGTACAGGCAGGTGGGCGTACGCGCACGGGGCCGGGCCGGGCGCACACGCGGACGTGCGCGCCGGGCCGGCCCCGGGGCGGTGGTCAGCCCTCGCGGACCTGGCCCCGTTCGAAGTACGCCGCCAGTTCCGGGTCCAGCGCGGGCACCCTGGCCGGGGTGCCGCCGTCGCGCAGCGAGGCCGTGGCACGCACCCCCGCGGCGACCGCCATCCGGGCCGCCACCGGTGAGGTGTCCGTGCGACCGCCCTCCCGGACGAACCGCAGGAACTCGTCCACCAGCAGCGGATCGGCGCCGCCGTGCCCGGCGTTGTCCTCGGCGGCCGGGATCTCGTGGATCTCGTCCGCGTCCGGGCGGTAGCCGGAGCGCCGGGTGTTCCAGACCTTCACACAGCCGCCGGGGCCGTCGCCGAAGTTCTCCAGGCGGCCCGCGTCGCCGATGACGGTGTAGTTGCGCCAGTAGTCGGGGGTGAAATGGCACTGCTGGTAGGAGGCCAGCACACCGTTGTCGAGGCGCATGTTGAGCAGGGACACGTCCTCGACGTCGATGACGGGGTTGAGCGCCCGCTGGGTGTGCGGGGGCCAGTGGCCGTCCTTGGTGTACCAGTCGTCGGCCTTGGGCTCCCCCGGCTCGCGGCGGTGCGGGTTGTCGCCGTAGACCATCAGGTCGCCGAGGGCCTGGACGTCCTTCGCGTAGCCGCCCGCGAGCCAGTGCAGGACGTCGATGTCGTGGGCGGCCTTCTGGAGCAGCAGCCCGGTCGTGTACCGGCGTTCGGCGTGCCAGTCCTTGAAGTACCAGTCGCCGCCGTAGCCGACGAAGTGCCGGATCCAGACCGTCTTGATCTCGCCGATGGCGCCGTCCCGGATCAGGTCGCGCATCAGTCGGACGACGGGCATGTGGCGCATGTTGTGGCCGATGTAGAGCCGGGTGCCGGTCTCGTACGCCGTGCGCAGGATCGTGTCGCAGCGCTCGACGCTGATGTCGAGGGGCTTCTCCACGAAGACCGGCTGGCCCGCCCGGAGCGCTTCGCAGGCCAGGTCGGCGTGGGTGTGGTCGGGGGTGAGGACCAGGACCGCGTCGATGTCCGGGTCCTCGATGACCGCGCGGTGGTCGCTGGACATGGTCGCGCCGGGGAAGGCCGCGGCCGCCTCCGCACGGGCGCGCGGGTCCGGTTCCGCCAGCGCGGTGACGCGGGAGCCGGAGCCTGGCCGGTGGGCGGTGCGGGCGAGCGAGCCGCGCAGGCCGTAGCCGAGCACGCCGATGCGGAGGTCGGTCATGGGGACTTCCTTCGTTGTTCCGTGGTGCGTGGTGGTCGGTGTCAGGGGTGGACGAGGACCTGGGAGAGGGCCACCCGTCCGGTGCCCCGGGCCGTGATCCTCACGGTGCGGGTGCCGCTGTCCAGGTCCAGGACGGTCGGGCGCAGGGACTTCCCGCTGACATGGATGGTCCGGTCGTCCGTGATGACGTCGAAGTCCGCCGTCGTGGAGGAGGCGTTGTTCCAGATCTCGATCTGCCGGACGTGCCGCTTCGTGCCGAGGTCGACCTGCCACCAGGCGCCCGCCTCGGCGAGCGTGCGGGTGTCGGTGTTGGTGTCGGCGTCCAGGGCGAGGGCGGCGGTGGCCGCACCCTCGGTCGAGGACTGGGTCGCCGTGCCGCTGCGGGCCAGGTCGGTGCGCAGTTGCTCGACGCGCCCGCCGTGGGCACCGGCCCGGGAGGCGACGGCGAGTGCGGCGGCCGGCAGCCGGTCGAGCCCGGTGAGGTTGTCCGTCATGACGGAGCCGGTGCCGCCGAGGGCGGGGGCCACGGTGTCGGTCCAGTTGCCGCGGGCGGTGTTCCGGATTCCGTAGTCCGCCCAGTTGGAGACCCATTTGTAGCCGATGCGGGTGATGACGTTCTTCTCGACGAGGATGTGCGAGGACTGCTCGTCGAGGTAGATGCCGTTGCCGTCGCGCTCGGTGTTACCGAAGGCGGAGCGGTTGATGTAGTTCCCGGACAGGACGGTGCCGGGCTGGGCGCCCTGGGTGTAGATCGCGCCGCCGTCGTGCTGCTCCTGGGCGACTTCCATCACGTCGGTGATGCGGTTGTCCGTCACCTTGTTGTCGCGCAGGACGGACTTCCGGGCCTCGGGCTGGTTCCAGCCCCAGCCGACGGAGATCCCGGAGTACGGCAGGTGGTGCAGGGTGTTGTGGTCGACGGTCAGCTCGGCCTCGTATCCGGCCCAGATGCCCACCGCGTCGGTGTACTCGACGCCGGAGCGGTGGATCGTGTTGTACGAGACGGTGTTCCGCTCCCCCGCGAGGGCCGTGCCGGGCAGCGGCTCGGTGTCGCCGACGTACACCGCGCCGGAGGACAGGTCGGTGAAGGCGGACCGGGTCAGGGTGCTGTCCTTGGTGCCCGCTTCGAGGATCGCGCCCGCGCCGCCGAGGTGGTCGAAGCGCGCGCCGTCGATGCTGACGCGCTGTCCGCCGCGCACCGTGAGTGCGGCGGCGGGCTTGGTGTAGTAGCGGCCCGCGTGGTCGACGGGGCCCGTCGCGCCGGTCAGGGTGAGACCGGCCTGCATGCCCGCGTAGCCCTCGTCGGTGCCGGGCTGACGGTAGGCCGCGTAGGCGAATCCGATGCCGCTGACGGCGATGTCGTGGGCGCCGTCCAGGATGAGGAGCCGCTCGGTGTGCGGGGTGACCGCCTGGGCGCGGCGCATGTTCTCGCCCTTGCGCGGCAGGTAGGTGACGGTGCGGGCCTGCGAGTTCCAGGTGAACTCGCCCGGTGTGTCGAGGAGTTCGGGGGCATTCTCGAAGAAGGCGACTCCGCTGTAGCGGGCGGAGTCGACGGTGGTGGAGTCCCAGGCGGGGCCGGTGCGGTCGGTGCCGCTCGCGGAGTTGGTCCAGCAGGGCTGGGCGAAGGTCATGAGGTCGCCGCTGACGTCCGCGATGCGGCAGTGGTAGTTGCGCCAGCGGACCCTGACCACGGCTTCGGCGTCGGTGGGGCGCTGCCACTGGGCGATGCCGGTGGCGTTCGCGCCGGTCATCCCGGTCGTGGTGGCATCGCAGACGGCGGCCGCGCAGGCCTCGCCCCGTGCCCTGACCGCCCGTTCGCCGTCGATGAAGAGCTGGCGCGGGGTGACTCCGGCCGGTACGGACGCGGTCCAGGTGCGGTCGGCGTTGCGCTGCCATCCGGTGAGCTCCCGGCCGCCGGACAGTACGGGGCGGGCGCCGGGGGCCGCGGCCCAGGTGACGGTGCGGCCGTTCTTCCCGGAGTCGTCGGCGCCGAGCTTCAGGGGCTCCGCGAGCCGGTACGTACCGCCCTTGAGGAGCACCCGGACGTCCCGGCCGCTCTCGGTGCGGGCGAGGTCCCGGGCGCCTTCGAGGGTGCAGGGGCGGGAGACCGTACAGGAGGTGCCACGCCCGTCGGGGGCCGCGTACAGGGTGCGGGCCCCGGGGGCGGCCTGGGCGGTGGGGGCGGCGAGGAGTGCCGCGAGGAAAGCGGTGGTGGCGGCTGCGGCGGTTCCTCGCAGGACGTGCGCGGTGCGGTTCACGCGGTGGCCTTCCAGTCGGGGTGGCCGGGCATGGGCGGGTTCACGGCTCCGAAGAGCCAGTCGCGCAGGAACGGGTCGAGCGACTTCCTGCCGGTGACCTTGACGGTGTGCCGGATGAAGTCCTCGCTGGAGACGTTGCGGTCCTTGAAGCGCTCGGGCCACAGCCGCATCACCCGGTCGAAGTCCCGGTCGCCGATCCGCCGGCGCAGGGCGTAGAGCACCAGGGCGCCGCCGTCGTAGATGTTGGTCCCGCCGAGCGCCTTGGGCAGTCCGGGCGGGCCGTCCTTGGCGCGGATCGCGTCGAGCTTGCCGTAGGTGGCCTTCATCTTGTCGGCGAGGACGGACCAGCCGCGCTCCTCGCCGTACACGGCGGCGTAGTAGACGGCGGGGCCCTCGTTGAGCCATGCCTGCTGCCAGTCGGCGGGGGTGACCGAGTCGCCCCACCACTGGTGGACCAGCTCGTGGACCATGGTGGTCTCATAGCCGGGGTGGCCGTCGGCGTTCGGTTTGAACCAGTTGGTGGAGAAGAGGGAGAGGGTCTGGTTCTCCAGGGCGTCGGTGTAGCCGTCGTAGATGTGGACGCCGTAGACGGAGAACGGGTAGCGGCCGAACTTCGCCTCGCACCAGGCCAGATGGTCGGCCGTACGGGCGACGATCGGGGCGTACGTGTCCTCCAGGCCCTGGGGCACGATGTGCCGGAGCGGCAGTCCGCGGTGGCCGGTGCCGTACAGGTAGGTGCCCTTGACGACGGCGATGCCGATCAGTTCGGTCGCCATCCGCTCGCGGAGCGCGAAGTGCCAGACGGTGGAGCCGTCGGCGCGCGGGGTCCGGTGCAGCAGTTCGCCGTTGGCGGTGGCGACGAAGCCCCTGGGGGCGCTGATGTGGAAGGTCCAGGTCGCCTTGTCCGACGGGGTGTCGTTGCAAGGCAGGAACGTGTCGGCGCGGGAGGACTGGGCGGCGGAGGCGAATCCGCCGTCGGCGCCGAACTTCCAGCCGGTGAGGCCGAGCCGGGGTGCCTTGCCGTTGCCCCGGTAGCGGACCTCGACGGTGAACGCCTGGCCGTCGCGCAGGGCGCGGGCGGGGGTGACGGTCAGTTCCTGGCCGCTCCGGCCGGCGGTGATCTCCCAGGTGGCCGCCCGGCCCTGGACGGTGATGGCCTCGATGGTGTGGCCGTCTGTGTCCAGGTTGAACGCGGACAGGTCCTGGGTGGCACGGGCGTTCATCTTCACGGCGGCGGTGAAGTCGTACGTCACCGGGGTGAAGTCGAAGGCGAGGTCGTAGTGGAGGACCTGGTAGCCGCCGTTGCCGAGGGTCGGGAAGAGCGGGTCGCCGACGCCGTCCGCGCCGGGCTTCGGGTCGAAGCGGTGCGGGCGTGCCGCGGCGGGCGTACCGAGGACGGGTACGGCCACGGCCGCGGCGACCGCCGTGCCCGCGAGTCTGAGGGCGGAGCGTCGCGTCGTCACTTCTTCCCCTTCTGGAACGCCTCTTCGAACTCGCCGCGGGCCTGCTCGCCGCCCTTGGCCAGGTAGTCCTTGACGAACTGGTCGTAGGCGGACATGGGCTTGCGGCCCGCGACGATGTCCTTGAGCGCGTCCTGCTTGAACGAGTAGAGGCTGCCGTAGCCCTTGGAGTCCCAGGTGGGCGAGGAGAACTGGAGCGTCGGGTCCTGCTCCATCATCGGGATCATCCTGGTGAACGCCTCGTGGACGTGGCGGACGCCCTGCTCGGAGTCGGCGCTGTAGATCGCGGGGACGGCCGAGGCCATGAACTTCCACGGCACGGTGACGTCCTGGGTGCCCTGCTTGGTGAGCGTCGGGTTGCCCTTGGCGTCGCGGGTGAAGTCGGTGCCTTCGACTCCGTAGTTGATGAGGGTGTACTCCTGGCTGCCGAAGGGCGAGGCGGCGAAGTCCGCCAGTGCGAGGACCTGCCGGACCCGCTCGCCGGACGCCTTCTTCAGATGGGTGTTCTCCAGCTTGACGTTGTCCATCCAGGCGACGGCTCCGGTGCCGAACGGGACGAAAGGCCGCGGGTCGTACGTCTTGTCGATCGCCTTCATGGCGGCGATGTAGCCGACGCCGGGCGCCAGGTAGGTGGGCATGCCGTCGTAGACGTACGCCCCCTTGCCGTTCTTGAACATGTCCGTGTACTGGGCCTTCTGCGCCCCGGACATCTGGAGGGTGCCCGGGTAGTAGCAGCCCGCCTTGTACAGCGAGCGGGCCGTCTCGATGGCGAGGCGGTACTCGGGGGTCTCCAGGTCGGTGGTGAACTTCCCGGTCTTCGCGTCCATCCGCCAGGCGTAGGGCGCGCCCGCCGACATCGCGAGGACGTTGTTGGCACCCGCGATGATCGCGTACTGGTCCTTCTTGGGGCGGGTCAGTTCCTTGCACGCCTCGACGAACCGGTCCAGGCCGGTGATCTGGTCGAGGCTCGTGATGCCGATCTCCTCGAAGAGATCGTGGCGGTAGAAGCCGGCGCCGCCGGTGCCGGTGCGGGCGATCGGGACACCGTAGAGCTTGCCGCCGAAGATGGCGGCCTGCCAGGCGCCCTTCGGGATCGCGGCAAGGTTCGGGTAGTCCTTGATCTTGTCTCCGGCCAGGTACGGGGTCAGGTCGGCGCACTTGGCCTGGAGGAAGGCGGACTTGTTGTCGACGCCACCGACCTCGGGGTACATGAAGAGGTCGGGCAGGCTGTCGCTGGCCACCATCGTGGAGAACTTGGTGCCGTAGTCGTCGGCGGGGACGGCGGTGATGTTCACCTCGCCGCCGAGGAGCTTCTCGATGCTCTGCCAGGCGGCGTTCTTGCCCCGCGCGGGCGGCGGCGGCGAGAAGGTCTCCATGGTCGCGCTGATCGGTGCCGCCCCCTTGAGCGGGGTGTTCTTCGTCGCGCGCAGCGGCTTGGCCGGGTAGCCGAAGAAGCCCTGCGGCACTCCGGCGGCGGTACCGGCCAGGTCGGGCTTGAGGCCGATATTGCGGATCGCCGTGGTGGGCAGCAGCGAGGCGCTCTTGGCCTCCGCCTTGGCGACGGTGCCGCCGTCGCCGCAGGCGGCGAGCAGCGGGGCGGCGGCCAGCCCGAGACCGAGGCCCGCTCCCATGCGGAACAGGGATCTGCGGTTGATGGGGGTGGAGCTCGACACGGAATCTCCTTGGATGAAGGGAGGAAAAGGCCGGGAAGGTCGCGTTCAGCCCTTGATGGCGCCGGTGAGCACGCCCTTGGTGAAGTAGCGCTGGAGGAAGGGGTAGACGAGCAGGATCGGCACGACGGCGATCACGAGGACGGCCATCTGTACAGCCTGCTGCGGGGCGAGGGCCTCACCGGCCGAGGCGCTGTTGAGGCTCTGGCCCTGGAGGACATAGGTCCGCAGCACCATGGGCAGCGGCCACTTGTCGGAGTCGTTGAGATACAGGAGCGCGTTGAAG
Organism: Streptomyces sp. TSRI0281; assembly: GCF_001905125.1. Lineage (GTDB taxonomy): Bacteria > Actinomycetota > Actinomycetes > Streptomycetales > Streptomycetaceae > Streptomyces. Next base: position 52,227 of record NZ_LWLE01000004.1, read on the forward strand.
AAGGCGTTCCAGTACGTCACGGCGTAGAAGAGGCTGATCACGGCGAGGACGGCCTTGGACAGCGGCAGGACGATCCGCACGAGGATGCGGAAGTCTCCGGCGCCGTCGACCTTCGCGGCGTCGTACAGCTCCTCCGGCAGGTTCATGAAGAAGGAGCGCAGGACGACCAGGTTGAAGGCGCTGACCAGGGTGGGCATGACGAGCGCCGCGTAGGTGTCGTACAGCCCCAGGCCCTTGATCAGGAGGAAGTTGGGGATGATGCCCGCGTTGAAGAGCATCGTGAACAGCGCGATCATCAGGATGAAGCGGGAGCCGGTGACGTCGCGGCGGGAGAGCCCGTAGGCCATGCCGACCGTGACGAGCAGACTGGCCAGGGTGCCGACGAGCGTGATGCCGATGCTGACGAACAGCGCCCGGGTGACGACGCCGCCGGTGAAGATGGTGCGGTAGGCGTCGAGGGTGGGGTGGTCGGGCCACAGGACGAGCCCGGTGGAGCGGATGATGTCGCTCTGCGAGGCGAAGCTCGTGCCGATGACGCCGAGCAGCGGATAGGCGACGGCGGCGACCACGACGACGATGGCGAGGCCCTTGGCGAACTGGCCGAGCCGGGTGGGCCGTTCCATCCATGGCGGCCGGCCGTCGGACTTCGTGCTCCGCGCGGTACGGGTGGGTCGGAGGGTCTTCTTCGCCGGTGCCGTGGGGACGGGCTTGGCGGGCGGCTTCTCAGCGGTCAGCACCGCGGTACACCCCTTCGTGGCCGAGGCGGTGGGCGAACTTGTTGGCGCCCAGGACGAGTGCGGTACCGATGACCGCCTTGACGAGTCCGACGGCGGCGGCGACGCCCCAGTCGTTGTCCTTGATGCCGTGGTAGTAGACGTAGGTGTCCAGGACTTCACCGGCGTCCGGGCCGACCGCGTCGCGCTGGAGCAGGATCTGCTCGAAGCCGACGGAGAGGATCTGCCCGAGGTTGAGGATGAGCAGCAGGATCAGGACCGGTGCGATGCCGGGCAGGGTGACGTGCCAGAACCGTCGCCGGGGTCCCGCGCCGTCGATGGCGGCGGCCTCGTACTGCTGCTTGTCGATGTTCAGCAGGGCGGCCAGGATGATGATCGTGCCCCAGCCGGCGTCCTTCCAGGCCACCTGGAGGGTGAGCAGCCAGGGGAAGACGTCGGGGTCGCTCATCATGTCGTAGCGCGGGAGTCCCAGTTGTCCCAGGACGTCGGGCAGGAGCCCGGCGCCGCCCAGGATCTGCTGGAAGATCGAGACGATGATGACCCAGCCGATGAAGTGCGGCAGATAGACGACGCTCTGCACGAACCGCCGCAGCCGCTCGCTGACGATGCTGTTGAGCAGCAGCGCCAGGGCGATCGGGATGGGGAAGAAGAACACCAGCTGGACGAGGGCGATCTCCAGGGTGTTGAAGGTCGCGGACCAGAAGGCCGCGTCACCGAACGCCGCCGTGAAGTTGGCGAAGCCGACCCAGACGCTGTGCATGTAGCCGAGGTAGGGCTGGTAGTCCTGGAACGCCACCACGTACCCAAGCAACGGGATGTAGTGGAAGACGATGAAGTACAGCAGACCGGGCAGCGTCAGCAGAAGCATCACCCGGTCCCGCTTGAGGCGCTGCCGGAGCGTCAGACGGTGCGGTACGGGGGCCGGCCGCCCGGCGGGCGAGGCGTTCGACGGTGCGGGTTCTTCGGCCTCCTTCCGCCGTTTTGACCGCTTCTGCCGCGGCAGCGGGGGTGCTGTTTCAGCCATGGTGCGTCCTGTTCGGCTGGGTGGCGCGTGGTGAGCCTTCTGCCGCCGCAAGTTAGTAAGCGGTTAACCCATAGGTCAAGAGATCTGAGAGAAAGCCCGCGATACGGGATCATCACGAGATCAATTCTCGGGGCACAGACCCCCCAAATCTCCTACCAAATAGGGCAATCGACAGGGACCGTCGCTTGACGCTCGACCATCCAGGTCCTTAGCGTGCCGGTCATTCCATAGAACGCGATTACTGTCCGGAGGCAGGGTGCGAACCACCGAAGAGGCACCGGCTCGGTCCGATGCCGATGCCGCGACACCGCCCCCCGAGCGGCCGCGCACGGTCCTGGTCATGAGCCCCGGACTGCTGGACGACGTCTTCCCACCACCCGTACGGGCCCGGTTGGAGGAGACCGCCGACCTGCACAACCCCGCGGTGATCAGTGAGTTCGACTCGGCACAGGCCGCGGAGGCGCTGGCCGGGGCGGAGGTGCTGCTGACCGGCTGGGGCTGCCCGCCGGTGGACGCCGCCCTGCTGGACCGGGCGCCCCGGCTGCGGGCCGTGATCCACGCGGCGGGCACGGTGAAGACGTTTCTGTCGCCCGACGCGTTCGACCGCGGCATCGCCGTCTCCTCGGCCGCGGCGGCCAACGCCGTACCGGTCGCGGAGTACACGCTCGCCGCGATCATCATGGGCGCCAAGCGGGTCTTCCCGCTGGCCGAGCTGTTCCGCACCCGGCGCACCCACCGCACCGGCGCCGACCTCGACCGGCAGCACTGGCTCGGCACGCACGGGCTGACCATCGGCGTCGTCGGCGCCTCCAGGATCGGCCGCCGCGTCATCGAACTGCTCCGGGTGCTGGACGCCGACGTGCTCCTGTACGACCCCTACGTCGGCCCGGCCGAGGCGGAACTGCTCGGCGTCACCCCGGCCGACCTGGACACCCTGGTGGCGACGAGCGACGTGGTCACCGTGCACGCCCCGGACACCCCGGAGACCCGTGGACTGATCGACGCCCGCCGGATCGGCCTGATGCGCCCCGGCACCCTGCTGGTCAACACCGCGCGCGGCCCGCTGGTGGACACCGAGGCGCTGACCGGACACCTGGTCAGCGGACGGCTCGACGCGGTCCTGGACGTCACCTTCCCCGAACCGCTGCCGCCCGGCCACCCGCTGTGGGACCTGCCGAACGTCTTCATCACCCCGCACCTGGCGGGCGCCCAGGGCAATGAGGTCGGGCGGCTGGGCGCACTCGCCGTCGACGAACTGGCGCGGTACGCGGCCGGATCACCCTTCGCCCACCCGGTGCACCGGGCCGACCTGGGGAGGATCGCATGAACCCCACCCCCGCACAGGCTCTAGGCTCGGCGTCACACAACAGCCAGCAGGGGGTGAGCCGGATGCGCCGGCAGATCACGGCCGCGGACGGACAGCGGCGGGCGACGGTCACCGATGTGGCACGGCGCGCGGAGGTCTCCACGGCAACCGTCTCCCGGGTCCTGAACCGCAACTACCCGGTGGCCGAGGCCACTCGGGTGCGGGTCGAGGCCGCCATGCGCGAACTCGGCTATGTGGTCAACGCCCACGCCCGCGCGCTGGCCGGGGTCTCCAACCGCACCGTCGGCATCATCGTCAACGAGGTCATCGACCCGTTCTACGCCTACATCGCCCGGGGCGTGGAGCGCGAGGCCGCGCTCGGCGGCCGGCTCTGCCTGGTCTGCTGCACCCAGGGCGACCCGCAGCGCGAGCTGGCCTTCATCGACCTGATGCACGAGCGCCGCGCGGACGCGGTGGTGGTGGTCGGCGGCAGCATCGCCGACCGCGGCTACACCTCCGAACTGGCTCGCCGGGCACGGGAGCTGGACGCGGGCGGCTCCAAACTGGTGCTGTGCGGCAGACCGCCGCTGGATGAGCCCGCGCCGACCGTGGCGGTCGAGTACGACAACGAGGGCGGCGCCTTCGCCCTCACCGACCACCTCCTGACGCAGGGCCATGAGCGGATCCTCTACCTGGGCGGCCCGCCCAAGCTCTCCACCACCCGCGACCGGCTGGCCGGGCATCTGCGGGCCCTGGAGCTGCGCGGCGTGACGCGGGACCCGGACCTGGTGCAGCCCGGCGCGTTCAGCCGCAACTTCGGCTTCCGCAGGATGAGCGAACTCCTGCGGGAGGGACTGGACTTCACGGCCGTCTTCGCCGCCAACGACATGGTGGCGGCGGGAGCCGCGCAGGCCCTGGAGGAGGCCGGCCTGCGGGTGCCCAAGGACGTCTCCCTGGTGGGGTACGACGACATCCCGGTCGCCCAGGAGCTGCGGCCCCGGCTGACCACGGTCCACGTACCGCTGGAGGAGATGGGCCGGCAGGCGGTGCGCCTCGCGGTCTCCGGCGGGGACGACGACGACTGGCGCGAGCCGACGACGGGTGCGCTGCGGCTCGGCACCCACATCGTGGTACGCGATTCCGTGGCACCGAGGCCGGGGCGAAGCGGTCGGGGGTGACCGGTTACCGGACGCCGGACGGCGCCCGGCCATAGTAAATCGTAGTAACTTCCCGACTCCCCTTGCGGCTTCATAGCAACCGCTTACATGCTGACGGCGGGTTCACCACCCCCGCACGCTTTGGCCCCTCACTCATTTCTGCAGGGAGAGTTCCGCATGCGCTTCTCCGCTTCAGCCGCCACGGATGCCACCGCTGCCGCCGCAGCCGCCCCCGTCGGCCGTCGTTCCGTCCTCGCCGCGGCGGCCGGCGCCGGGGCCCTGGCCGCGCTCGGCGCCGCGGCCGCCCCGGCGTCCGCCCAGGGTTCCGCGTCCGCCCAGGGTTCCGCGTCCGCCCACGGCTCCGCGTCCGCCCACCGGCCGGTCAGGGTGACCGTGACCGCCCGCCCCGCCGCCGAGGCCGAACGGCTGCGTCTCGCGCAGGCCCTGCGCGGCAGCGAGTTCACGCCCACCGGCCGCTATGTGCCGCCCGGCGCCCCGCTGAGCCTCACCGTCCAGCCGCACGACGGTCCCGTGCCCACGCTCTGGATCGGTGCCTGGGACTACTACGGCGAGATCAAGGAACCCCGCAGCTACCCGCTCACGGCGGGCGCGAACACCGTGACCGACCCGCACGGCGGCCCGGTCTACCTCACCCTCGCCGGAGACGGCGAACGGGCGGGCGTGGTGTTCCGGTCCGGCTCGTCCGCCATGCCCGTCTTCACCCTGGGAAGCACCCGGGAGGCCGAGTACCAGAGGCAGTTGGACACCCTGACGGCCTCTCCGTACGTCGAGCTCCACGCACCGCACACGGTCATGACGCTCACCCGCGAGGGCGCGCTGCTGTACCGCGGCGAGGACCACGCCGCCCTGCTGCGGCTGGTCGAGCAGATCATCGACTCGGCCGCCCGGATCAGCGGTCTCGACGGTTCGAAGCCGGTCCACCGGCGCAAGGCGGGGCCGTACCACTTCACCGAGGTCAGCAAGGTCCCCGCCGGCGTCGGCGCCTACGCGACGCACGGGTACAACGGCTTCCCGCGCGCCTACCTCGACCGGGCGACCACCGTGGAGGGGCTGCGCACCCGCGGCTGGGGGCTGTACCACGAGCTCGGCCACCTCCATCAGCAGATGGCGTACAAGCCGGGCGGCCTCACCGAGGTCACGGTGAACATCTACTCACTGGCCGCCCAGCGGGCCCTGAAGCAGCCCTCCAACCTCCTCACCGTCGACCCGGTGACCGGACTCACCGCCTTCCAGACGTCACGGGCCAAGTTCGGTACGGACGGACTGACCTACGAGAAGTCCTTCGGCGCCTACGAGAAGCTCGTCCCGCTCCGGCAGCTCGAACTGGCCTTCGGCGACGACTTCTGGCCCCGGCTGCACCGACTCGTGCGCGAGGAGAACCCGCGGTCCGACTACACGGAGAACGCCAAGCGCTACCGGGCACTGGCCACCTACTCCAGCCGCGTCGCGGGCCACGACCTCACCGACTTCTTCATCGGCACCTGGGCGTTCCCGATCGACGCCACCGGGAAGGCCGAGCTGGCCGCGCTCAACCTGCCGAAGCCGCCCGTCGACCCGAGCGCCCTCAGCGACTGACCGCGCGGAAGAGAAGCGGACAAGGAACCAGCATGGACCTGAGCAGAAGAACTCTTCTCGCCGTCACCGGTGCCACGGCCGCCACCGCGCTCGTCGCGACGGCGGGCCCCGCCGCCGCCACCGGGCGCTCCGGCGGCACGGCGGCGGAGCCCGACTTCGGCGCCCTCCTCCAACGGGCCGAAACCCTCCTCACCGGCGGCGCGTTCGACCCGTCCGACCCCGATTTCGCCGCCGCGGTCACCGCGCTGGACACCACGGCGCGCGGCCTCTGGGACACCCTCGACCGCGCCTCCGGCCGTACCGCGCTGTGGCCGGACCTCGCCCCGGTCACCGACGCGGGCAACTTCGGCCAGAGCTACACCCGGCTGCGCACCCTCGCCACCGCCTGGGCCACCCCCGGCACCTCGCTGGCCGCCGACGCGGAGGTGGCCGACGCCCTCGTCGCCGCACTGCGCTTCGTCCACGACACCGCCTACAACCCCGCCAAGCCGGAGAAGGGCAACTGGTGGTTCTGGGAGATCGGTGCGCCGCGCGCCCTGATGGACTGCTGTGTGCTGCTGCGCGAGAGGCTGCCCGCCGCCGATCTGGCGGCCCATCTCGCGGTCGTCGACCGGTTCTGTCCGGACGCGGACCGGCGTACCAACTCCCCCGCGCTCGCCGAGACCGGCGCCAACCGCACCGACAAGGCCGTGATCGTCGCCCTGCGGGGACTGCTGGGGCAGAACGCGGACAAGCTGGTCTCGGCCCGGGACGCCCTGTCCGACGTACGCGACGGAGGCCGCAACAGCCTCTTCCGGTACGCCGCTTCGGGTGACGGGTTCTACGAGGACGGTTCGTTCGTCCAGCACGACGTGGTCGCGTACACCGGTTCGTACGGCACCGTGCTGCTGAGCGGCTCGGCCTGTCTGCTCGCGCTGCTGGCCGGTTCGCCGTGGGCCGTCGCCGATCCGTCGGTCTCGCTGATGTACGAGGCGGTCGAGCGGTCCTTCACTCCGGTGATCTTCGACGGGCTGATGATGGACGCGGTGCGCGGCCGGGCGGTGTCCCGGGAGCGGGCCGGTGACCACCGGGACGGGGCTTCGGCCGTGGCGGCGATCCTGCTGCTGGCCTCGGGTGCGCCCGAGGCGTACGCCGACCGCTGGCGCTCCGTCGCCAAGGGCTGGCTGACCCGCAACCGCACCGCGCCCTTCGCCTCCTTCGCTTCGCTGCCTCAACTCGCCCTGGCCAAAGCGGTCCTGAGTGACCGTGATGTGCCGACCGGGCCACGCACCACCGGCTCGTACGTCTTCGCCGACATGGACCGGGTGGTCCACCGGCGGCCGGGCTGGGCGTACACCCTGTCGCTGTCCTCGAAGCGGATCTCGGCCTACGAGGCGGGCAACGGCGAGAACCTGCACGGCTGGTACACCGGCGACGGCATGACCTATCTCTACGACGCCGATGACCTGGGGCAGTTCAACGACGGCTTCTGGCCCACCGTCGACCCGTACCGGCTGCCCGGCACGACCGTCGACACCCGGCGGCGCACCGATCTCGGCACCGGCGCGGGCACATCCACCTACCGGCCCGCCAACGCCGTCTCGGGCGGCGCGGTCCTCCACGCCCGGTACGCCGCCGCGGCCATGGAGCTCGTCGGCGCCCCGGGCACGACGCTGCGGGCGAAGAAGTCGTGGTTCCTGCTCGACAACGCGGTGATCGCGCTCGGCGCGGGCATCACCTCGCGCGACGGGCAGCCGGTCGAGACGGTCGTCGAGAACCGCAACCTCGGTACGGACGGCCGGCAGCGGCTTGTCGTGGACGGCTTCCGGCAACCCCTCACGCAGGGCTGGTCCAAGAAGTTCGGCCGGGCCCGCTGGGCGCACATCGAGGGCGTGGGCGGCTATGTGCTGCCCGACGGCGCCGCGCTGCACACCCTGCGCGAGGAACGCACCGGCACCTGGCGCGCCCTCAACACGGGTGCGGACACCGGAGGTTCGACCACGCCGGTCACCCGTCGCTATCTCACGCTGTGGGTCGATCACGGGGCCTCCCCCACCGACGCGGGGTACGCCCATGTCCTGCTGCCCGGGGCGTCGTCAGCCGCCACAGCCGTCTGGTCGCACTCCCGGCCGGTGCGGGTCCTCGCCAACAACGCCACCGCGCAAGCGGTGGAGGTGCGCCGGCAGGGACTGACGGCGGTGAACTTCTGGGCCGCGGGCAGCGCGGGCGGGATCACCTCGTCCGGTCCCGCGTCGGTCCTGGTGCAGCGCCACGGCTCCCGTATCTCGGTCGCCGTCGCGGACCCGGGCCGTACGCTCACCGGCCTCACCATCGAACTGCCGCACCACGTACGTACGGTGGCGAGCGCCGATGACACCGTGAGCGTGGTGCCGGGCCGCCGTCCGGTCCTGACCGTGACGGTCGGTGGCTCCCGCGGCCATACCCACCGCGCCGAACTCGTCCAGTAGCCCACACCCGAGGAGCAGCACCACCATGTCCGTCGCCCCGCATCTGCGTCTGCCGCCGCCCGACCGGCTCCTGTCCTCCCGCACCGGCTGGACCCGGGCCCACTGGGAGGTGACGGCCGACCGGATGCTGGACGCGCTGGTGCCGTACGCGACACCCGGCTTCGCCCAGTACCGGCTGCCCGGCCGGTCCAGCTGGTCGGGTGTCGTGTCGGACGGTCTGGAGGGGTTCGCCCGCTCGTTCCTGCTCGCCGCGTTCCGGATCGCGGGTGCGGGCGGGGCGGTCGACCCGGCGCTGATCGACCGGTACGCGGCGGGACTCGCCGCGGGCACCGACCGCGCGAGCGGCGAGTCCTGGCCGGAACTGACGGACTGCTCGCAGCAGATGGTGGAGGCGGCCTCGATCGCGGTCGCGCTGCACGAGACCCGGCCGTGGATCTGGGACCGGCTGGACGCCCGGGTGCAGGAGCGGGTCGTCGACTGGTTCTCCGGGTTCGTCGGCGGGCGCACCTGGGACAACAACTGGCGGCTGTTCCAGGTGGTGTCCGAGCAGTTCCTCGCCTCGGTGGGCGCGCCGTACAGCCGCTCCGACATCGAGTCCAACCTCGACAGGATCGAGGACTGGTACGTCGGCGACGGCTGGTACACCGATGGGGACGGCCGGAATTTCGACTACTACATCGGCTGGGCGATGCATCTGTACCCGCTGCTGTGGTCTCGGATCGCGGGCCCGGACGACGGGGGCCGGACCGCGGTTCACCGGGAGCGGCTCAGCCGCTTCCTGGAGGACTATCCGCACTTCTTCGGTGCCGACGGCGCACCGGTGCACCAGGGGCGTTCGCTGACGTACCGGTTCGCCGCGCTCGCGCCGGTGTGGATGGGTGCGCTGGCGGACTGCACCCCGCTGGCGCCGGGCCTGACGCGCCGGCTCGCCTCCGGCACGATGCGGCATTTCGTCGAGCGCGGGGTGCCGGACGAGCGGGGGCTGCTGACGCTGGGCTGGTACGACACCTTCCTGCCGGTCACCCAGCCGTACTCGGGGCCCGCGTCCCCGTACTGGGCGAGCAAGGGTTTCCTCGGGCTGCTGCTCCCGGCGGACCACGCGGTGTGGACGGCGCGGGAGCTGCCACTGCCGATCGAGGAGTCCGACCAGTACACCGCGCTGCCCGCGCCCGGCTGGCTGCTGCACGGCACCCGGCACGACGGCATCGTCCGGCTGATCAACCACGGCAGCGACCACAATCCGCCGTACGACCCCGCCGATGATCCGGCCGACGGCGAGGAGGACCCGCACTACGCGAAACTCGCCTACTCCACGGCGACCGCACCGGAGTCGGCCCCGCACGCGATGGCCCGGGGAATCGACAACCACCTGGCGCTGCTCGCCCCGGACGGCACGCCCAGCCGCCGCGGCCGTGTCCACCCGCTGCACTGCGAGGGCCGCACGGCGGCCTCCTGGTACGCGGCCCGGCTGCCGGGCGACGAGCGGACGTACCGGATCGGGACGACGAGTGTGCTGCACGGCCCGTGGGAGATCCGCGTGCACCGGATCGACGCGCCCGAGGGGGCGGCGGCGCGGGAGGGCGGTCACGCGGTGGCGCACGCACAGGCTCCGGTCGCGACGTCCGGACCCGGGTGGGCCATGGCCCGTACGGCCGACGGGCTGAGCAGCGCCGTGGTCGCGCTGTACGGCTGGGGGGATGCGCCGGGCGCCGACGGGGCCGGCGGGGTCGCGGCGGAGGTGGCGGAGGTGGCCCGGGATGTGCAGTCCAACGCGTTCGGGCCGCATTCCGCGATCCCGTATCTGCGCCGGGACAGCCATCCGGGCGGCCGGAGCGTCCAGGTGTCCCTGGTCGCGCTGTCCCGCGACACGTTGCATCCGCAGGCGCTGCGGGATTCGGTCGCGGTGCGGGTGGCCGGCGGTGGGGCGTCGGTGGTGCTGACCTTCCTGGACGGCTCGACGGTCGAGGTGGCGGGCTGATCAGCGGCGCGCCCCTTGTCGGCGTCGAAGTGCCGGGAGCGTCGGCGGCGCGTCGAGGAGTTGAGACCGTCAGCCGCACTTCGAGGTGCGGGGGGAGCGTCAGCGGCGCGTCGAGGTGCCGGGGGCGTCAGCTGCGCGTCGAGGTGCCGGGGGCGTCAGCGGCGCGGGGCCTCCCTGCGGTCGATCTGGCCGATGAGTTCCTGGGCCAGCGACTTGATGGTGGCGAGCCCGGGGCGCCCCCAGGGACGTGGCACGGTGTCGACGGCGCAGACAGTGCCCAGGGCGACGCCCGTGCGGTCGATGAGCGGTGCCCCGAGGTAGGAGCGGATGCCTATTTCGTCGACGACCGGGTTCCCGGCGAAGCGCGGATAGTCGCAGACGTCCTCCAGGACGAGGGCCTTGCGCCGTACGAGGACATGCGGGCAGTAACCGTGGTCGCGGGCCATGTAGCGGCCGCTGCGGTGGCAGCTCGCCGCGGCCTCGCCGAGGTCGGCGCCGCTCCGGTTGCCCGCGGGGGTGTGCAGCCCCGCGAAGAACTGCCGGTTCTCGTCGATGAAGTTGACCATCGAGTAGGGGGTGGAGGTCACTTCGGCGACCCTGTCGGCGAAGGCGTCGAAGCTGTCGAACGAGGCGTCGGCCCGTTCGCCGAGGCCGAGTGTGCGCAGCCGTTCCGCGCGGACGTGGCCGTCCCGGTCGACGGGTGTCAGCAGCAGCCGGCCGGTGGCGTAGTGGGTCACGGATGGGCTCCGAAACTCTGCAGCGGAGCCGGGGCGGAGGTGGCGTTGATCAGGTGCTGGACGAGGGTGACCAGCGCGCCCGTGCCCGAGCTGGCGATCCGGGCGTCGCACAGGACGACCGGCACTTCGGGTCCGAGGTCGAGCGCGGCCCGGACCTCGTCGGGTTCGTAGCGGTAGGCCCCGTCGAACTCGTTGACGGCGACGATGAATCCGATGCCGCGCCGCTCGAAGAAGTCGACCGCGGCGAAGCATTCCGCCAGGCGGCGGGTGTCCGCCAGTACGACGGCCCCGAGCGCGCCTTTGGACAGTTCGTCCCACATGAACCAGAACCGTTCCTGGCCGGGGGTGCCGAACAGATAGAGCACATGCTGATCGGAGAGGGTGATCCGGCCGAAGTCCATCGCCACGGTGGTGGATGTCTTCGACTCGACGCCTTCGAGGTTGTCGGTCGCCATGCTGACCTGGGTCAGCAGTTCCTCCGTGCTCAGCGGGGCGATTTCGCTGACCGCGCCGACGAAGGTCGTCTTGCCGACGCCGAATCCTCCCGCGACCAGGACTTTGAGGGCGACGGGGAAGAACACGGAGGTTCCGGTGCTGTCAGAGCTGTCGTCGTAGACCATCGAGCACTGCCTCCAGCAGGTGTCGGTCGGTGGGCATGTCATGGAAAGCGGGGGCGTGGGCGGTGACCGCGCCGCAGTCGACCAGGTCGGAGAGAAGGACCTTGGTGACGACTGCGGGCAGCCGGAGGTGTGCGGCGATCTCGGCGACGGACATCGGGCCGTCGCACAGGCCCAGGGCCACGGTGTGTTCGGGGCCGAGGGGCGACTGCGGCTCGCTCCCGGTGGCCATGATCAGGGAGAGCAGATCGAGCATGGTGGACGGCCGGGTGCGGCCGTTGATCACGGTGTACGGGCGGATGAGCCGGCCGGCCGCGTCGTCGAGCAGGGGCCCGTCCTGCGGGGCCGGCATCCTCACAGCCCCGGAGTGAACGGCGCCCCGGCCGACTGCCGCAGCGGGGTCATCAGATAGGGCCGGACGCTCTTGACCAGCATGGCCATCTCGTAGCCGAGCACCGCGGCGTCCGCCTCGCGTCCGGCCAGGACGGCCAGGCAGGTGCCCGATCCGGCGGTGGAGACGAACAGCAGCGTGGAGTCCAGCTCGACGACCACCTGCCGGACGTCTCCGTTGTCGCCGAAGCGGGCCCCGGCGCTCCGGCCCAGTGAGTACAGCCCGGCGGCCAGGGCCGCCATGTGGTCGGCGCTGTCGGAGTCCATGCCGTGGACGGACTTCACCAGCCCGTCGGCGGAGAGCAGGACCGCGCTGCGCGTGTAGGGCACGCGTTGGACCAGCCCGCTCAGCAGCCAGTCCAGGTCCGAGACCTGACCGGACGGCATTTCGCTCGCCATGGTGCATCTACTCCTTGAAAGTGGTGTCGTCGCGGGGTTCCGGGACGGACGGACCCGGTACGGATCGGTCGGGGGCGGCGGGGTCGGGCGCGGGAGGCCCCGGTTCGGGGCTGAAGCGGCCCGGTTCGGCGAGGTAGGGCTCGGACGCCTGCCATACGGGCTGTTCCGGTAGGTGCCCTTCCTGCACGAACGTCTCCGGCACGGGCTCCGGCACGTACTGCTCCGGTACGTGCTGTTCCTGCACGTACTGCTCCGGCACGTACTGCTCCGGCACGTACTGCTCCTGGACGTGCTGTTCCGCTACGGCCGGTGCCGTGAGACCTCGGACGGGCAGCGGGGCCGGCGACTGCGGCGGAGCGTCCAGCGCGCTCGGCACCGCCGACCCGAATCCGGCGCCCTCGTCGTACGGGGCCGAGGCGGCTGCCTCCTCGGAGACTTGCGCCTCGGCGAGACCGACCCCCCGCCGGAAGGCCGCCATCAGCCCCGGGTCGTGCACGGCGTACTCGTCCTCGACACGCGGGACGGGTGCCTCCCTCAGCTGCGGGACCAGGTGTTCCTGGTTGGCCCGCCGGGGAAGCTCGGGGCGGGACGGGGCGGGCACGGGACCGTCAACGTGTTCGGCCGGCACCGGACGGTCGACGCGTTCGGCGCGCAGCGGCAGCGGTGGCGCCTGCTCCTCGCGCCGTGTCTGCTGCGGTGGCCGGTGCGAGTGGCTCGGCGTCGGCCCGGAGGGGAAGGACGGTGGCTGCGGCGTCCGTCCCCCGTCCTCGGCGGGTGGCCGGTGAACCGCCCCCGGTGGGGGGACGGGGGCGGCGTCGGCGGGTGCCGGGCCGTCGCCGTCGATGCCGAGCAGGCACTGCGGCAGGACCAGTACCGCCTGTGTCCCCCCGTAGATGTTGCTCTGGAGGCGGACCGCGATGCCGTGCCGGCGGGCCAGCGCCGAGACGACGAACAGGCCGATCCTGCCGTCCTGGAGCAAATGGCCGACATTGACCTGGTCGGGGTCGGCGAGCAGGGCGTTCATGCGTTTCTGTTCATGGCCCGGCATCCCGAGCCCGCGGTCCTCGACCTCCAGCGCGAGCCCGGCCGTGACGTGCTGGGCGCGCAGCAGGACTTGGGTGTGCGGAGCCGAGAACACCGTGGCGTTCTCCACGAGTTCGGCCAGCAGGTGGATCACGTCGGCCACGGCGTGCCCGCGCAGGGTGCCGTCGAGCGGCGGCACCAGTTTCACCCGGGGGTACTGCTCGACCTCGGCGATCGCCGAACGCAGCACCTCGGTGATGGTGACCGGGTTGCTCCACTGCCGACGGGAGACCGCCCCGCCGAGTACGGCCAGGTTCTCCGCGTGGCGGCGGATCCGGGTGGCCAGATGATCGACGTGGAAGAGGCCCTTGAGCAGGTCGGGGTCCTCGACCTCGTGCTCCAGCTCGTCGAGGATCTGGATCTCGCGGTGGACGAGTGACTGCAGTCGCCGGGCGAGGTTGACGAAGACCTCGACCTTCTGTTCGTTGCCCGCGTTGCTGAAGAGCTGGGACGCCTGGACGACGGCGGCCGCTGCCGCGTCGTGGGCCCGGCCCAGTTCCTGGCCGAGCAGGTCGAAGGCGTCGCCGCCGGGGGCGGCGGGCGGCTGGGGCCGTCGGGCGGGCACCGGATCCCCGTCGCGGAGCTGTTCCATCACCTGTTGCAGCTCGGCCTGCCCCTGGGCGCTGATGCGGCGGAGCACCAGCACCCGGTCGAGCACGCCGGAGGCCACCCGGTGGGCCCCCAGATAGGCGGCCGCGACGGCGGCGACGGCCAGCGCCGCGGATCCGCCGAGCGCTGCCCACAGGCTGCCGGACGGGCTGACCGCGCTGGAGCGGATGGTGAAGATGACGGCGGCGGCGCCGCTCAGCAGGGCGGCGACCGTCGGCAGCAGGGCGGTGCGCAGCAGTTGGGGGCGTATACGGACCTCGGGTGGCGGCTGCGCAGCGCGCGGCCTGCTCGCGGCCGAGTGGGAGCGTGCCCCGGGGCGGCCGTGCCGCCCGCCCTCTCGGCGTTCCGGTCGCGCGTCGGGTGCGCGAAGTTGAGACATCAGCGTCCTCGGTACATGGGGCACCAGGAATCGGCGTTCATGCGGTGGCACCTACGGTGGTCGGTCAGACTCGGGGATCGGTCGGGCAGGCTCACGGGATGGGAGCCCACTGTTGATCACCGGGCACACACGGTAGTCGTCAATCACTCATGTGCGACGGGCAGTTGTCGAACTTGCCCGCCATCCGTCCCGCTCTGGTATGACCTCTCGCACGAGCGACCGATTTACGCCGCATTGACACCCGACTCCCGGCACCCCACCCGGGGCCTCTGGCGCCGCCCCGGCAGCGCCCCCGTCCGGGGCCGCACCCACGTCCGGGGCCGCGCCCGCGGGTGCACCGGGTGCCCCTCACGCCGTACCCCCGGACCGAACGGCCACTGGGGTGCTGCCGGGCCTCACGACCTGAGCCGTGACGCCCGACAGCACCCCAGTGCCCGCTCTTCGCCCGTTACGCCGTCGGAGCGACCTCGGCATGTCCGGAATCCGCTTCGGCCGCGGAGGAGGCTCCCTCCGGCTGCCCTCCCGCACCGCCGGACGCCAGGGCGGGCACGCCCTCCGCCATCCGCGCCGCCCCTGCGGGCCGGTACTCGATCGGCTGCGGCGCCACCGCACGCCACCACGGCTCGGCGGGGACGTGTTGCCCGCCCGGCTCGAAGGGCTCACCCGGACGGGGCAGCGCCAACGGCTGACCCGCGTCGTCGGCCGCGGCGAGCGTCCCCTCGCCGGGCTCGGCCCACGGGTGCGGGGCGAGGTTGAAGGTGGCCCAGTGGATGGGCAGCACGACCCCGTGCGGGCGCCCGCCCTGGAGGTCCAGATGGGCGCGCATGCCCTCGGCGGGCGTCATGTGGATCTCGGGCCAGTACTCGCTGTACGCGCCGATCTGGATCATCGTCGCGTCGAACGGGCCGTGCTCCGCGCCGATGTCCTCGAAGCCCGGGAAGTAGCCGGTGTCGCCGCTGTGGTAGATCCGGTGCTCGGGCCCCGCGACGGCCCAGGACGCCCAGAGCGTGTGCTGCTGATTGCGCAGACCGCGGCCGCAGAAGTGGCGTGCGGGGGTGGCGGTCAGGCTGATCCCGGCGACCTTCGCGGTCTCGTTCCAGTCGAGCTCGTACATCCGGTCGGCGGGCACCCCCCACCGCTCCAGGTGGGCGCCGACGCCGAGCGGGACCGCGAAGACCGTGTCCGTGCCCGCCAGGGCCCGGATCGTGGGCAGGTCGAGATGGTCGTAGTGGTCGTGGGAGATCACGACCACGTCGACCGGTCCGAGCGCCGCCAGCGACAGCGGCACCGGGTGCAGCCGCTTCGGCCCCGCGAAGGCGAATGGGGAGCAGCGCTCGCCCCAGACCGGGTCGAACAGGACCCGGCGTCCGTCGATCTCGGCGAGGACGCTGGAGTGCCCCATCCAGGTCAGCCGCAGACCCGTGGCGGGCGGTGCGGCCAGATCGGCGAGGGTGGTGGCGTGGACCGGCACGGTGCCGGTCGGCGCCCGGTGGACCCGCTGCTGCTTGTGGAAGTAGATCTTCGCGAATTCCAGCGTGGACCCGGACGGCCTCGTCCGCGCTCCCACCGGGTTCTGGAACACTCCGTCGGCGAAATTCGGCGAGCGGCGGATGCGCTCCATCCGGGCTCCGGCCGGATCGGCACCGAAGGCGTCGGTGCGCAGGGAACGCAGTCTGGTACGGAGCGGAAGCAGATAATCGGCGCCGGTCACAACATCTCCTGAGGGAGTCGGTGTCGTCTCATTATGGTCGGGCAGTACGACAGGGCGAGAGCGGAGCGGTGAACGGAGCAGTGCGGCGCGCGGTACGGCGCGTACGGTGAGCGGCCGGTGATCCCTCAGGCACGCGGCTGCCCGTACACATGCTCGACGTGCAGGGTCAGCAGGACCCGGCCGTCCCTGACCATCGCCTGCCGGTAGTCGTCCCAGTCCGGGTGCTCACCGGCGACGTCGCGGTACAGCGTGATCAGCGCCTCCACCGTGGCGTCGTGCGGATCGGCGGCGGGCGGGGTCAGCTCGGCGGTGCCGTCCGCGACCGTCCAGGCCCAGCGGTCGGCGCTGGTGACGTGGTAGCTCGCGCGCGGGTCGCGGCGCAGGTTCCGGGTCTTGGCCCGGCCCTCGGTGATCGAGACCCGGATGAGGTGCTCGTCGGGGTAGTAGGCGTGATTGACGTTGGACAGCTGGGGCCTTCCGTCCCGCTTCAGCGTCACGAGCACTCCGCCGTCGTGCTCACCGATGAGCCGCAGCAGCGCTTCCTGTGCGGGTTCGAATTCCGTCATGCCGACTCCAACGTCCATGCGCGCCCGAGGATTCCGCTCGGTTCGCGCCCCGATGTCACATCCGCGGGACCGTCGTACGTCTCACCGGTGACGTGTCCGAGGCCGGCGCCCCGGGGCCCTGCGCCCCGCGCCGTGCCGCATCTCGCACCGGGAGACCGCCATGACCGCCCGTATTTCGCTCGACCCGCCGCACCCCGTCCTCTAGCGTGCCGTGTCCTGGTACTCCAACCGAACGTACGGCAAAGTCATCGACCCCGTACGGGCCACCGCCCACCACGCCGAGGTGCTGTGGGCGGGCCTGCGCTTCGAGCTGTCCGCGGGCCACTGGAAGGCCCCGGACCCGGATGACGGCCACCCCGCCGCAGGCCGGGGACGTGTTCGTCGACCGGTTGCCGGGCGCGGCGGCGCCGGTGGAACCGACGACCATGATCTCCGCCGAGAACATGCGCTCGCGCACCGATGCCGCGCCCGGCCCGACCGGCCAGGGCTTCGAGGACCACGGCGACAGCCCGTCCCGGCGGGGGACCGAACGGCCGGCCGTCGGTGGGCACGGTCGGCCGTTTATCGCTTTGACAGGGGCGCCGCCACCTCCCAATACTGAACGACGATTCAGTAGCGCGACGCGTTCGCGGAGGGAGGCAGCATGTTTGATCAGACCGGATGTACGTCGCTGACCGGCGGCGAGGCAGTGGTCCGCGCGCTGGCGGCACATGGCGTGACGCAGGCGTTCGGCATCCCCGGCACACACAATCTGGAGATCTACCGGCACCTCGGCCCGTACGGCATCGGCCATGTCGCACCCCGCCATGAGCAGGGCGCGGGCTACGCCGCCGACGCGTACGCGCGGGTCACCGGACGGCCCGGCGTCGCGATCACCACGACGGGCCCCGCCCTGCTCAATATCGCCGCGGCGGTCGGCCAGGCGTACTCCGACAGCGTTCCCCTGCTCGTCGTGTCGCCCGGCATGCCCCTGCGCCACCCCCGGCAGGCGACCGGACTGCTCCACGAGATGCGCAGCCAGACCGAGGCGCTGCGCGGGGTCGCGGCGTTCAGCCACCGGGTGTCGTCGGTCGAGGAGATCGGCTCCGCGGTGGCGCGGGCGTTCGCCCTGCTGCGCCACGAGCGCCCGCGCCCCGTCCATGTCGAAATGCCGCTCGATCTGCTGGAGGCCGTGGAACCCACAGGTCCGGTGCGGCTCGCCCCGCCCGTGGCCCGTCCGGGTGCGGAGGCGTCCGCGGTGCGCGAGGCGGCGCGGGTCCTGCGGTCGGCGAAGCGGCCCGCGCTGGTGCTCGGCGGCGGGGCCAGGCAGGCCGCTGCCGCGTGCCTGACGCTCGCCGAACTGCTCGGCGCCCCCGTCGTCACCACGGCCAATGGCAAGGGCATCGTCGACGAGACGCATCACCTGGCGCTCGGGGTGTCCCTGCACAGCCCCGCCGTCCAGCGGTGGCTGACCGGCTGCGACGCGGTGCTGGCGATCGGTACGGAACTGGCGGAGTCCGACCTCTGGTCCGCGCCGCCCGCCCTCACGGGCACCCTGATCCGGGTCGATCTGGACCCGGCCCAGATGTACGCGGGGCTGCCCGCCGGACAGCCCCTGGTCGGAGACGCGCGGACCACGCTCACGGCGTTGCTGACGGCGCTCACGGAGCCGCCGCCCGCAAACGATCCGGGGCCGGAGAACGGCACCGAGGACGGCCACAGGACCCGGGAAAGCAGCGCGGACAGGCCCGGGACCAGGACCGGCGGCACAGGCGCGGACACCAGCGCGGACAGGTGCGGGCCGCCGGACCGTGCCGGTTCCGTGGTGACCCTGCGCGCCGCGCGGGACGCCGAGACGGCCGTCCGCGACGCCCGGTGGCTGCCGTATCTGCGGGCGGTACGGAGCGTGCTCGCCCACGACGCGGTCCTCACCTCCGACAGTGCGCAGTGCTGCTACTACGGCGCGCTGCCGCACCTGCCCGTCGGCCCCGAGGGGCGCTACCTCCACCCGACCGGCTTCGGCACCCTCGGCTACGCCCTGCCCGCGGCCATCGGCGCGAAGACGGCGTACCCGCGACGTCAGGTCGTGGCGCTGAGCGGCGACGGCGGCCTGCAGTTCTCCGTGCAGGAGCTGGCCACGGCCGTGCAACTGGGGCTGCCGCTGCCCGTCGTCGTCTTCGACAACGGCGGCTACGGCGAGATCCGCGACGGAATGACGGCCCGCGGGGACCGGCCGGTCGCCGTCGACCTGCCCGCCGTCGACCTGCCCGCGCTGGCCCGCGCCTACGGCGGCCGGGGCAGCCACGCCGACTCGCCCGAGGCTCTCGCCCGCGCCCTTTCCCTGGCCCTGACCACCCCGGGGCCCACCGTGATCACCGTGACCGAGGAGCCTTCCCGATGACCGCCGCGAAGCCGCAGAGCCCGCTGATCTCCCTCACCTGGACGGACCATGTCACGGACCGCCGGGGCTACTTGGTCGTCGACCGGCTGGTGCGCGGCGTCTCCAGCGGCGGCCTGCGGATGCGGGAGGGGTGTACGCAGGCCGAAGTGGCGGGACTCGCCCGCGGCATGACGATGAAGGAGGCGCTGCACTACGACGCCGACCGTACCGAGGCCCGCTACATCCCGCTGGGCGGCGCCAAGGGGGGCATCGACTGCGACCCCCGTGACCCCGAGGCGTACGGCGTCCTCGTCCGCTTCCTGCGGGCGGTGCGCCCGTACATCGAGAACGTCTGGACGACCGGTGAGGATCTCGGGCTCACCCAGGAGCTGGTCGACCGGGCGGCGGCCGAGGCCGGGCTCGTCTCCTCCGTCCAGGCGGTCTACCCGCTCCTCGACGACGAGGCGGCGGCCCGCAAGCGGCTGGCCGACGCCTTCGAGGTGACCGTGGACGGCATCGGGCTCGACGCGCTGGTCGGCGGATGCGGCGTCGCCGAGTCGGCCCTCGCCGCCCTGGACCGCGCGGGTGTCCCGTACGAGAACGCCCGGGTGTCCGTCCAGGGGCTCGGCACGATGGGCGGGGCCACGGCACGTTTCCTCGCCCGAGCCGGTCTCAGGGTCGTCGCCGTCGCCGATGTGAAGGGCACGATCGCCAACCCGGCGGGGCTGGACATCGAGGCGCTCCTGAGCGCGCGGGACGCCCACGGGACGGTGGACCGGGGCGCGCTGCGCGAAGGGGACCGGGAACTGCCGGGCGACGCCTGGCTGACGACGGACGCGGAGGTGCTGGTCCCGGCCGCCGTGTCGTACGCCATCGACGCCACGAACCAGTCCGGCATCAGGGCGCGCTGGGTCGTGGAGGCGGCGAACATGCCGGTGCTCGCGGAGGCCGAGGAACTGCTGATGGCGCGCGGGATCACGGTACTGCCCGATGTCGTGGTCAACTCCGGTACGAACGCCTGGTGGTGGTGGACCCTCTTCGGAGACATCGAGGCCGACGCCGAAGAGGCGTTCGGACACACCCGCCGGGCGATGCGGGAGCTGATCGACCGGATACTGGCCCACGCGGAGGCCCATGGCACCACACCGAGGGCAGCGGCACACGCCCTTGTCGCCGAACGGCTGCCGGTGATGGCCGAGCGGTTCGGCTGGTACCGGTAACGGCTCCCCCCGCAGTCCCCGGCCGGGCGGACGGCGGCAGCTACGGCACAGCCCCGTACGTTGGTTAGGGTGGCTGTGTGGCGAGAGTGCGGTTGGGTGTGGCGGAACGGCGTGAGGAATTGCTGCGCGCCGCGGTGGAGCAGATCGAGGTGCGCGGGGTCTCCTCCGTACGGATCGCCGATGTGGCCTCCGTGCTGGGGGTGAGCAACGCCCTGGTGCTCTACCACTTCTCGACCAAGGAGAAGCTGGTCGCCGCCGCGTTCGCGTACGCGGCGGAGGCCGACCTCGCCCACCTGCGCAAGCTG
Source organism: Streptomyces sp. TSRI0281 (assembly GCF_001905125.1). Lineage (GTDB taxonomy): Bacteria > Actinomycetota > Actinomycetes > Streptomycetales > Streptomycetaceae > Streptomyces. Next base: position 72,844 of record NZ_LWLE01000004.1, read on the forward strand.
CTGGCCCGCCGTACCAGCGCGGTGCGACGGCTGCGGGCGGCCGTCCGCTGGTACGCGCCCACCGGACAGGCCAAGGGCTGGCGCCTGTGGATCGAGGGCTGGGCCGCCTCCCTGCGCGAGCCCGCGCTGCGCGAGGTGGCGGGCGAACTCGACCAGCAGTGGAAGGCGGAGCTGGCCGCAGTCCTCGAAGAGGGCGCTGCCGCCGGTGAGTTCCGCTGCGAGGACCCGGTATCGACGGCCTGGCGCCTGACCGCCCTGCTGGACGGTCTTGCCGTGCAGATGATGTCGTACGCGGGTCCGCTCTCCCGCGCCACGATGCTGCGGTGGACCGACGAGGCTCTCGCCCGCGAACTCGGCATCGACCACCAGACCTTGATCGCCTGACACCTCTCCCCTCCGGCCGCCGTGCGCCTCTTCCCTCCGCCCTGCCCTTCCCCTTCCCCTGCCCTCGCCCCTCCCCCGCCCTCGTCCCTCCCCCGGGCCGTCGTGCCGGGTCAGGTCTGACGTACCGGTGCGTAGGCCGATCCGTCGATCCCGAAGGTCCAGGCCACCCCGTCCTTCGCCGTCCTCGTCGTGGGCGGCACCCGCAGCCAGTAGGTGCGGTGCGTGCCGTCCGGTTCCGGGGTGGAGTTGACCACTTCGACCATCACCACGTCCTCGTCCCCGTCCAGCGAGATCCGCCAGAGGATGCCCGTCTCGTCGCGGTGGACCGGTTCGGCGCGGGACTCGGTGAGGTAGCGGTCGTAGCCGTAGTACTCCAGCATCACGCGGCGCAGCTCCGCGTTCTCCTCGGCCCGTATCCGCTGTGGGGTCAGCGTCGCCAGTTCCGCCAGGAACGCCGCGGGAACCGGCATGCCGCGCCAGGCGTACAGCGCGAAGCCGTCCGCGTAGGCGAGCGCCGGGCCCTCCCCGTGGTCGAGCCGCCCCGCCTCGTCGCGGTGGAGCACCTCGGGCCGCTCGCTGATCACGACGGCGTGCTCGTAGGGCCACCACCAGCCGGCGTTGCGCGCTACCTCCGCCAGGCCGGTCAGCCGGTCGCCGCGCCCGTCGAAGGCGGCGAGCCAGGCGGCGTCGTGCTGCCCGAGGACGGCGTCGAGCAGTCGCAGCCGGATGGCGGACTCGTCCTCGGGCCGCGCGGCGAGGTCCGCGACGACACCCGTCCGTATCCGTTCGGCGAGGGCGCCCGTGGTCTCCCAGAGCTGGGCCCCCGTGGCGGACCAGAGCGCGGACCAGCCCGCGGCGCCCAACTCGTCGTACATGCGGCGCCGTTCCTCGGCCCAGGGCCGGGTGCGGATATCGTCGCGCACCGAGCGTCCGGCGTCGGTCAGCTTCGCCACCGCTTCGACCGCCGCGCGGGGCGAGTCGGCCCAGATGATGCGCTCCGGCTCGGCGAGACCGGCGCTGCGGTAGGCGAGCCGCACCCCGTCCTCGGCCGCGGCCCGGTCCGCCGCGCCCGTCGCCGCCGCCACGGCCCGCCAAGAGTTCACGTACTGCATCGGTTGTCCCGTCCCCTGTTTCTCGATCTCGGTCTCGGATCTCGGATGTGAGATCTCCGTGCTCGGATGCCTGCCGCGCCGCCCGGTCGTCGGCCGCGGCGGCCGGATCAGTCCGCGACGATACGGATCGCGCCCGGCGCGTACTCCCGCTGGCGCACCACGCGGAACCAGCCCTTCGGCAGCGAGATCGCCGCGTGCTCCTCGTGCACCACGCGCCCCCCGTCCGGGAGATGGAGCAGCATCGGCCCGAACTGCCCTGCCTCCCTTATCAGTCGGCCGGGACCCTGCACCGCATGGGCGTGTCCGGTGACCTCGCCCAGTGCGAGCACCAGGCGTCCCCGGCCGTCGCGCAACTCGCCCGTCGCCTTCAGGAAGTGGGTGGGCACGGCCGACTCCTCCACCGCCACGATCAGTACATCGCCCTGCCGGTACACAGACGTCTCCCCTCGGTCGCGGCACCCGCTGTGCCGAACACGAGGAAAACGCTACGGGGAGGGTCTGACATCGATACTCGTAGCGGGTTCCGGTGGTCGTGGCTCAGGGTCTGACCGACGTCCTGCTGGACTGTCCTGCGACTGTTCTGTCCGGCCGCCGGGATCCGTTCGGTCGACCGGCTGCGGTGCGTGTGCCAGGTCCCGGTCACCGCGTTGTCAGTGGGGCTTGATAGACCTTGCGGACAACAACCGTTCCCAGCCATCAGGAGCTCAGGGCCATGTCCGGTGTGGACCACCTCAGCGAGCTGTGCGGCCTTCCGGCCGTCGACTTCCAGCACAATGCCACCGAAACACCCCGTCCGGCCGCCGACGCCGCCGCGTGGCGCATCAGCGTCGATCCGTACGACGACGAGGAGGCGGACCGCACCTGGGAGCAGGAGTTCTCGGCGTTCCTGGAAGCCGTCGATCCGGCCGGGGTCCGCGCCCTGATCATCGGGCAGTGGGGCGAGTCGTACGAGGACAAGTCCGACGTCCCGATCGGTCTCGTCATCGCCGCGGCCGACCGGCTGACCTCGCTGGAGGCGGTGTTCGTCGGAGACCTGATGCTGGAGGAGGCGGAGATCTCCTGGATCGAGCAGTCGGACGTCACCAAGCTGCTCGCCGCGTTCCCCTCGCTGGTGGAGCTCGGGGTGCGCGGCGGCAGCGAACTGGAGTTCCCGGCGACCAAGCACGAGCGGCTGCGCTCGCTCACCATCGAGGCGGGCGGGCTGCCCGTGCAGGTGGTCCGCGGCGTGCTCGACAGTGAACTGCCCGCGCTGGAGAAGCTCGACCTGTGGCTGGGAGTCTCGGCGTACGGCGGCGATGCCGATGTGGCGGACCTGGCGCCGCTGCTCTCCGGCACCCGCTTCCCCCGGCTGCACCACCTGGGCCTGCGCAACAGCGAGGTGGAGAACGAGATCGCGGCGGCCGTCGCCTCGGCCCCGGTGGTCGCGCGGCTGCGCACGCTCGACCTGTCGAACGGCACGCTCGGGGACGAGGGCGCGGCGGCGCTGCTCGAAGGCCAGCCGCTCACCCATCTCGACGTGCTCGACCTTCACCACCACTTCCTGTCCGAGGCGATGGAGCGCCGGATCACCGAGTCGCTGGTGCCCCACGGGGTCCGGGTCGATCTGTCCGAGCGCAGCAAGCCGTGGGGCGACGGCGGCCCCGAGGGCCGGTACACGGCTGTGGCGGAGTGACACGGTGTCCGGCATCGCACACCCCGAGCTCTTCCACGACCTGCCGGTCCTCACCCTGCCCGGACCTGCCGCGGAGCAGCCCGAGGAGCTGCCGGCCGCGCACGCGGTCGCCTGGCGGCTGGACTGCGGCTGGGAGGGTTCGCTGACGTTCCCCGTCCTGTGGCAGCACTTCCTGGACTCGGTCGACAGCGAGCAGGTCGAGGCGCTGGTGATCGGTCCGTGGTGGCAGGGGCACTACAGCGAACTCAGCCCCGTGGTGGAGCTGATCGCCGCGGACGCGGACCGCTTCCCGGCGCTGCGCGCCCTGTTCCTCGCGGATGTGGAGCGCGAGGAGTGCGAGGTGTCCTGGCTGAAGATGTCGGACATCACTCCGGTGCTCACCGCTCTTCCCCTGCTGGAGGAGCTGGTGGTGCGCGGCGGCGGTGACTCCGCCGCCGATGAGGCGGGGCTGCGGTTGTCGCCGGTGCGGCACAGCGCTCTGCGGTCCCTCCGCTTCGAGTCCGGCGGTCTGCCGTCCCATGTCGTGCGGGCGGTCGCCGCATCCGAGCTCCCGGCGCTGGAGCGGCTGGAGATCTGGCTCGGGACCCGCTGGTACGGCGGCGACGCGCAGGTGGAGGACCTGGGCCCGCTCCTGTCGGGCGGCACGTTTCCGCGATTGCGGCATCTGGGTCTGCAGAACAGCGAGATCCAGGACGAGATCGCGGCGGCGCTGGCCTCGGCGCCCGTGGTGGCCCAGTTGACGTCGCTGTCGCTCGCCATGGGCACCCTCGGCGACACCGGTGCGCAGGCGCTGCTGGCGGGGCAGCCGCTGAGCCATCTGTCCACGCTCGACCTGCGACACCATTACCTGAGCGACGGGATGCTCGACCGTATCCGTCGGGCGTGCGCGCCGGCTTCGGTCAACGGTGAGGAACCGGTGGACTACGGGGACCCCGAGGAGGACGAAGAGCGCTATGTCGCGGTCAGCGAGTAGCCCCGCGCCGCGCTTCACGGTCGTCGGCAATCCGGACAACCGCCGCGTCGCCCTGTTCCAGGAGGCCGTGCGCGCGGCCGGGCTGCCGGACGCCCGTGTCGTGTCCTGGCTCCAGGTGCTCGCCGGTGAGGCGGCGTTCCGGCCTGCGGAGACCGTACGGATGGACTCGCCCGGCGAGGACCCCGAGGTGGAGCGGCTGCTGCGCGGGGTCGGCGATCCGACCCGGGTGGAGGGGTCGGCCCGTTGGTACGCCTCGTTCCTGACGGCCGTGCGGGAGGTGGCGCGGGCCGCTTCGGCGGCGGGCGCCGATCTGCTCGGCGCTCCTGGGGACATCGCGGCACTGTTCGACAAGCGGCTGTGTCATGCCGTGCTGGACGGTGCCGGGATTCCGGTGCCCGCGTCACCGACGTCCGGTGCGGGGGCGCCCGTGGTGCGGGGCTGGTCGGATGTGCGCGAGCTGATGGCCGAGCACGGCATGCCGCGGGTGTTCGTGAAGCTCGCCCACGGCTCGTCCGCCTCGGGGGTGCTGGCCGTGGAGACGGCCGGCCCCGGACGGCTCCGGGCGAGCACGTCGGTGGAGCGGGACGCGGAGGGGCGGCTGTTCAATTCGCTCCGGGTGCGCCGGTACACCACGGAGCGGGAAGTGGGCGCGATCATCGACACGCTCGCCCCGGACGGGCTGCACATCGAGCGCTGGCTGCCGAAGGCCGCGCAGCGGGGGCGGGCCGCGGATCTGCGGGTCGTGGTGGTCGGCGGACGTGCGACCCATGCCGTCGTGCGCACCAGCACTTCCCCGATGACGAATCTCCACCTCGGCGGCGCCCGCGGCGATCTCGACGAGGTCCGGGCCGCCGTCGCGGCGGCGGGCGGCAGTTGGCGGGACGCGCTCGCGATGTGCGAGCGGGCCGCCGCCTGTTTCCCCGGGACGTTGTGTGTGGGCGTGGATCTGCTGCCCGCGACCGGCTGGCGGCGGTTCGCCGTCGGCGAGGTCAATGCCTTCGGTGATCTGCTGCCGGGTCTGACCGGTCTGCCGGGCAGCGGCGCCGAGGGGCTGGACACCTATGCGGCGCAGGTCGCCGCCGTACTGGAACGAGCAAGGAACCACCGTGTCGTCGCTGCCCCCTGACCCCACCCACGTCAATCCCGTCCCCGCCGATCCCGTCCACGTCGATCCCGTCCACCGTGGCCAGGACGTCGGTGGCCAGGATGCCGGTGGCCAGGACACCGACGACCCGGACACCGACGGCCCGGACACGGGTGAACCCGACATGAGTGACATCGTCGGGAGTCACGATCTGCTGTTCGTCACTCTCGACACCCTGCGTTACGACGTCGCCGTGGAGCTGGCCGCCGCCGGACGCATCCCGCATCTGGCCCGGCACCTGCCCGGTGGTGTCTGGGAGAAGCGCCATGCGCCGGGGAGCTTCACCTATGCCTCGCACCAGGCGATGTTCGCCGGTTTCCTGCCGACACCCGCCACGCCGGGGCCGCACCCGCGGCTGTTCGCGGCACGTTTCGCGGGCAGCGAGACGACGGCGGACGGCACGTTCGTCTTCGACACCCCCGATCTGCTGTCCGGCCTCGCCGCCGTGGGCTACCGCACGGTGTGCGTCGGGGGCGTCGGCTTCTTCAACCGGCAGGGCCCGCTCGGCTCGGTACTGCCCGGCATGTTCCAGGAGAGCCACTGGGAGCCCGGTTTCGGTGTCGCCTCGCCCACCTCGTTCGAGGAGCAGGTGACCCGCGCCGAGGAAGTCGTCGCCGAACTCCCGCAGGACCAGCGGCTGTTCCTTTTCGTCAATGTGTCGGCGCTCCACCAGCCCAACTGGTTCCACCGGGCGGGCGCCACCCGTGAGGCGGGCGACTCCCGCGCCACGCACGCCGCCGCCCTGGAGTACGTCGACCGGCACATCGGCCGGCTCTTCGCGGCGGCGAGCAGCCGCCGCCGCTGCTTCGCCATCGTCTGTTCCGACCACGGCACGGCCTACGGCGACGACGGCTTCACCGGCCACCGGCTCGGTCACGAAGCCGTCTGGACCGTGCCGTACGCCCATTTCTTCCTTGAGCCCGGGGACGCAAGATGACCAGCACGACCCTTCCCTCGACCGCGGCGGCGACCGCCGCCGCAACCGCTGCCACGGCCCTTCCCGCAGTCAGGCCGTACGAGAGCTATGTCTACGCCTATCCGCACAAGACGGCCTACCGGCCGCTCACCGGCCGGCCCGCGCTGCGTGAGCTGTGGGCGGCGGAGCCCAAGGACGCGCTCTCCCTCTATCTCCACATACCGTTCTGCGAGGTCCGCTGCGGCTTCTGCAATCTGTTCACCCGGATCGGCGCTCCCGGGGAACTGACGACGCGCTATCTCGACGCGCTGGACCGGCAGGCCGTCGCTGTCCGGGACGCGCTGGGCGACCGGGAGCCGGTGCGGTTCGCCGCCGCCGCGTTCGGCGGTGGCACACCCACGTTCCTGACCGCCGCCGAGCTGGAGCGGCTCTGTGACATCGCGGAGAAGCGGATGGGGGCCGGGCTGCGTGCGGTGCCGCTGTCCGTGGAGACCTCGCCGTCGACCGCGACGGCGGACCGGCTGGCCGTGCTCGCCGACCGCGGGACGACCAGGATCAGCATCGGTGTGCAGAGCTTCGTGGACGACGAGGCGCGCGCCGCGGTGCGCCCGCAGCGCCGCGCCGAGGTGGAGGCGGCTCTCGGCCGGATCCGTGATGCCCGTATTCCGGTGCTCAACATCGACCTGATCTATGGCATCGACGGGCAGACGGAGGAGAGCTGGCGGACCTCGCTGGACGCCGCGCTGGTCTGGCGGCCCGAGGAGCTGTATCTCTACCCGCTGTACGTACGCCCGCTGACCGGACTCGGCCGTCTCGGTGCCGCGGAGCCGGCCGCCGAGGAGCTCGCGTCCGCCGCCTGGGACGAGCAGCGGCTGCGGCTCTACCGGGCGGGCCGCGACCATCTCCTGGCCCGGGGCTACGAGCAGGTGTCGATGCGGATGTTCCGCCGCGCGGACGCCCCGCAGGAGGGCCCCGACGACTACGCGTGCCAGACCGACGGCATGATCGGGCTCGGCTGCGGCGCCCGCTCGTACACGGCGTCCCTGCACTACTCCTTCGACTACGCGGTGGAGATGCGGGAGATCCGCGGCATCATCGACGGTTTCACCGCCACGGAGGACTTCTCCCGCGCCGAGGTCGGGCGGTACGTGGACGCCGGCGAGGCGCGCAGGCGCCACCTCCTCCAGTCGCTGCTCCAGGCCGCGGGGCTGCGGGCGGACGAGTACCGGCAGCGCTTCGGTACGGATCCGCGCGAGGACTTCCCGGCCGAGCTGGACCGTTTCGCGGCGCGCGGCTGGCTGGACGGAAGCGCGGGTGAGGGTCTGCTGCGGCTCTCCGCCGAAGGGCTGGCCCACTCCGACGCCGTGGGCCCGGAGCTGTTCTCCCCCGCGGTGCGGGCCGCGATGGCCTCGTACGAACGGAAGTAGCACCGCCATGGACCTGACGATTCTCTACCGGGGCCCGCTGGCCTCGTGCGACTACGACTGTCCGTACTGCCCGTTCGCCAAGCGGCGCGACAGCCGGGAGCAGCTGACGGCGGACCGGGCGGCACTGGAGCGGTTCACCGCGTGGGCGGCGGAGCAGACCGGTGACCGGCTGTCCGTGCTGTTCACTCCGTGGGGCGAGGGGCTGGTGCGGTCCTGGTACCGGCGCGCGCTGGTCGAGCTGTCGCTGCTTCCGCATGTCGGCCGGGTGGCCATCCAGACCAATCTGAGCGGCCGTACCGACTGGCTGGACGGGGCCGATACGGACCGGGTCGCACTGTGGTGCACCTACCACCCGGGTCAGACGCCCTTCGAGCGCTTCCTCGGCAAGTGCCGGGAGCTGACCGGGCGCGGGGTCCGCTACAGCGTGGGGGTGGTCGGTTTCGACGATCATCTCGACGAGGCGCGGCGGCTGCGGGCCGCGCTGCCCGACGAGGTATATCTCTGGGTCAACGCCGCCGAGGGGCACACCTACACGGACGAGGAGGCGGACCGCTGGACGGCGCTGGACCCGCTGTTCCCGTACAGCAGGCATCCACACCGATCGGCCGGGCTGCCCTGCCGGACAGGTGAGTCGGTCATCTCGGTGGACGGCGACGGCACGGTGCGGCGGTGTCACTTCGTCCGCGCGGAGCTGGGCAATCTGTACGACGGCAGCTATCGGCGGGCGCTGGGTCCGCGGGCCTGCCCGCTCGGCGTGTGCGACTGCCACATCGGCTATGTGCATCTGGAGACGCTGCCGCTGTACGACGTCTTCGCGGGCGGTGTGCTGGAGCGGATACCGGCTCCGGGCAGCGGGATCACGCCGCCGGACGGGCTCGTGGTGCCGAGCCCGTCCCGGCGTGCCCTTCCCCTGACGGTCCTGCGCGACGCCCCTTAGCGGGGAGACAGCTCCGGTCAGAGGGGAAGCAGGTCCGGGCGCTTCGCCTCGGCGTGGTCGCCGGAGGACTCGCCGCGCAGCCTTCGGCCGATCCACGGGACCAGGTAGTCGCGCGCCCAGTGGATGTCGTCGCGCCGTTCCTCGAAGGTGCCGCGCTGGGCCCGCGGCGGCCACGCCTGGTCCGGATCGGCCGGCACGTCGACGCCGAGGACCTGTGCCGCGCGCAGCGCGACCCGGGTGTGCCCCTCGGGCGACAGATGCAGCCGGTCGTCGTCCCAGGCACGCCTGTCCTGCACCGAGCGCAGGGACCACAGGTCCAGTACGGGGCAGTGGTAGCGGTCCGCGATGGCCCGCAGATGGATGTTGTACGTCGCGATCTTGCCGCGCATGTGCCGCAGTACCGGCACGCCCCGGGTGTCGAATCCGGTGGTGACCATGACGGTGCCGACCGCGTTGCTCAGATCGGCGACCGCGCGCTCGAAGCGCTCGGCCAGATCGTCGGGGTCGGTGCCCGGCCTGATGATGTCGTTGCCGCCCGCGCAGAAGCTGACCATGTCCGGGGCCAGTTCCTTGGCACGGGGTACCTGCTCCTCGACTATCTGGTCGAGAAGGCGTCCGCGTACGGCGAGATTGGCGTACCGGAAATTCCCGTGCGGGTAATCCTCCGGGCTCGTCGCTGCATCGGGGACCGGGAGCTGGTCCGCCAGCAGCACCGCGAAGCGGTCAGCCCAGCCGACAAAGGTCCCGTCGGGGCCGGGGTCTCCGACGCCTTCGGTGAAGCTGTCGCCAATCGCCGCGTACGACCCGATGGTGCCTGGTTGATTGATTCTCGAATCGTCTGCCACAAGCGCATATCCTGCACCTTCGAATGTGACCTACGCGACCGTAATACGGGGTTGACGGGTGGTGAGATAGACCACCCGGTCAGTTTTTGGTAAAGCCGGAATAAGTGCGGGGGCGGTGCGCTCGTGCGCACCGCCCCCGCGAAAACCGCTCGTTACCGCTCCATCAGATGGAGACGCCGTGCTGGCGCAGGTACGAGATCGGGTCGACGTCCGAGCCGTAGCTCGGGCCGGTGCGGACCTCGAAGTGCAGGTGCGGGCCGGTCGAGTTGCCGGTGGAGCCGGAGAGGCCGATCTGCTGGCCGCCGGTGACGGTCTCACCCACGGAGACGTTGAGCGAGGACTGGTGGGCGTACTGGGAGTACATGCCGTCGGTGTGCTTGATGACGACCTCGTTGCCGTACGAGCCGCTCCAGCCGGCCGAGACCACGGTGCCCGGACCGATGGCGCGGACGACGGTGCCCGAGGCGGCCTGGAAGTCCGAGCCGGTGTGGTAGCCGCTGGACCAGCTGGCGCCGGAGGCCCGGTACTGGGTGGTGACGTTGGCGTTGGCCACCGGGGTCGTCCAGCCGGAGCTGTTGCTCTGGGAGGCGCTGGTGTTCGTGGAGGTGGTGGACTTGCCGGCCGCGGCGGACGAGTCCGGGGAGGACGTGGTCTTCGGCGCGGGCTTCGCCTTCGGGGCGGCCGGGGCGGCCTTCTTCGGCTCGGCCTTCGAGGGGGCCGGCGCGGACTGCGCGGCGTCCGGGGCGGCGGCGGAGCCGGACGCCTTGGCGCCGAGGGTCAGCTTCATGCCGGGGAAGATCAGGCTCGGGTTCTCGCCGACGACGTCCCGGTTGTCCTGGTACAGCTTCTGCCAGCCACCCTTGAGCTTCTGCTCGGCGGCGATCTTCGACAGGTAGTCGCCGGAGACCACGGAGTAGGTCTTCGACGCGGTCTGCGTCTTCACCACGGCGGCACCGGGGGCGGTGTGCGCGGCGGCGACCGAGGCGGCGGCGGGCGCGACCTTCTCCGCAGCGTGCGCTCCGGTGGCACCGATCAGCGGGAGGGCGAGGACGGCGCCGCCGGTCCCTGCGGCGAGGACACCGCGGGCGATCGGGCCGGTCTTCGTACGACGGTGCTTACCCTGTGCGGGCATGGGGGAATTCCTCTCCGGCGCCTACGAGGTGAGCTGTCGGGTTCGGACTGGAGATGCCCGGTCGCTGGCTGCGACTTCACCCCGAGCCGGTCCGGATCTCTCCGGGCCGGCGGCTTACCTGGGTCCCCCGCTCCTGCCACGCGTATGTGGGTGGATGTGAATTCCGGGCGGCGGCAGGATTAGGCGGTCCGTCCGGATTGACGGTGACCGTAAACGAGTCAGGACGACGGGAACAAGCCATCGGTTGCGTACCGGAATCCCCAATTCAATTTCGGTTCGGATTTCCGGTGACACTCCGTGGATTACGGATCTTGAATTTCCGCGCGGCGCCCGGATTACCTCCGGGCGCCACCACCACACACCGTCACGGATATGATCCCGCTCACCAGCGGGCCACCATCTCCCCCACAAGTGGGGCATGTTCCACTAAATACACCAATACGGACATGTCATGGCCATCACCTCTGACGCAACCTCAGCACCCGCGCGTCGAGATCTCCCGTCAGCCCCGTGTGCAGCCCCCGGTGCAGCAGCACCGATCCCTCGTACACCGTCCCGGTGTCCTGGCAGACGTACGCCGCCGAGGGGTCCAGACCGCGCAGCCGCAGAGCCGGGGGGCGCTGCCCGTACCGCTGCGCTTCGAGCCACATCAGCACCACGGTCTCCTCGCCCCGCACGTACTGCACCGCGCTCAGCCCGCCGCGCGGAGCCGCGAGCCGGTGCAGGGCGCCGTGCTGCACGACCGGGCGGATCTCCTTGTACAGGGACACCCAGTCCCGCGCCTCGGCCAGCTCCCCCTCGCTCCACTCGGTGAGGTCGCCGCCGACCCCGAGCACCCCCGCCATGGCACTGACGAAGCGGAAGCGCAGCGAACTCGCCCGCCCGTTCATCTGCTCGTTCGGGCTGTCGGTGACCCAGGCGGCCATCACCCGCGCCGGGTGGATCTGACCGAAGCCCTCCTGGATGGCGAGCCGGTCCAGCGGGTCGGTGTTGTCGGAGGTCCACACCTGATCGGTCCGGGCGAGCACCCCGAGGTCGACCCGGCCCCCACCGCCCGAGCAGGACTCGAAGGCCACACCCGGGTGTGCGGCACGCAACCGGTCGAGCAGCGCGTACAGCGCGTCCACATGCTCGATCCAGAGCTTCTGCGGATACTCCTCGCCCGGCCAGCCCGCATCGGTGAAGCAGCGGTTGAAGTCCCACTTCACATAGTCGATCGGAGCACTGGAGAGCAGGGTGTCGAGCTGTTCCCACAGATATTCCTGCACGTCCGGCCGGGCCAGGTTGAGCACCAGCTGATGACGGAACTCCGTCCGCGTCCGCCCGGGGACATGCTGGACCCAGTCGGGATGGGCCCGGTAGAGATCACTGTCGGGGTTGACCATCTCCGGCTCGACCCAGATACCGAACTGCATGCCCAGTCCGCGCACCTCTTCGGCGAGCGGCCTCAGCCCACCGGGGAAACGGTCGGGGTTCGGCGTCCAGTCGCCGAGTCCGGCCCGGTCGCTGGTGCGCTGCCCGAACCAGGCGTCGTCCACCACGAACAGCTCGACACCCATCTCCGCGGCCCGCACCGCGAGCTCCCGCTGCTGCTCCTCGACGATGTCGAACCCGGTCGCCTCCCAGGAGTTGTAGAGCACCGGGCGCAGCGCCTGGGCATTCGGAATCACATGGGCCAGCTGCCAGGCGTGCCAGGCGCGGCTCGCCCCGCCGAATCCCTCGGGGCTCCACAGCCCGGCGAAGACGGGTGTGGTGTACGACTCCCCCGGCGCGAGCCGCAGCAGCCCGGACTCGTCGTAGCCCGCGCCGCCGGTGATCTGCACGAGGCCGTCGGGCAGCTGGTGCACGGCGATCCGCCAGGACCCGGACCAGCCCAGCGCGCAGCCGTACACCTCGCCGTGTTCCTCGGTCGCCGCGGCGTCCGCGTCCAGCGCCACCCAGGGCAGATGCTGGTGTCCGGTGTGTCCCCGGCGGCTGGAGAGGATCTTCTCGCCGTACGTCAGTTCCGACCGCACCAGCCGGGACTCGGCCGCCCAGCTGCCGTGGAGCTGGCTCAGCCGCCAGCCCTCACGGGCCGGCAGCGTCCAGGTCGCCGCGTCGGCGCGCAGCAGCTCCAGGGGCGGGCCGTCCGGCCCGGCATGCGTGACGGTGGCCCAGCGCTCGATCACGTCGGAGTCCCCGCGCATCCGGTAGTGCAGGGTCAGCGCGAGCCGGTGGACGGGGTCGGTGAAGCCGAGCCGGAGTTCGTCACCCCGCGTCTCGGCGTCCGCGAACGCCCACTGCGTACCTCTGACCTCGGCGGTCCGTACGGAGAGGGCCGGGCGGACGAATCGGGGTCCGCCCTCGACCGGGTACTCCTCGCGGCCGTCGAGCGGGGACTCGAAGCCCGGACCGGGCGGGAAGGGCTCGGCCGCCAGCGCCTCGGCCGCGGCCATCGTGAGTCGCGGCCCCCAGTGGAGATGGAGCAGCTCGTCGCGGTCCGTGAGGTGGAGCGCGTAGCTGCCCGTCGCGCCGCCGAGCACCCAGGTACGGCCCGTGACACCAGTCTCGATCATCATTCCCCCACGTTCGAACAGTTCCGCACATCATCAACCATTCACACCGTGCGGGGCAATGCCCTCACGGCACGACTGGCCGACATGTGGCGGACCGTCGCGCGGCAGAGCGCCGCACGGTCGAGACGATTGCCTGAGGAACCGATGTCGTATCGTCACGAGAGTGCCCTCGTCGGCGAGCAGCGCCGACGCCAGACACCCCAGGAGCCACCCGTGACGCAGCAGGTGCCGCAGGTCCCGCCGACAGAAGCCGAGCTGACCGGAGTGCGCAATTTCCGGGACGTGGGCGGGCTCCCGACGACGGACGGGCGCCGTGTGGCGTTCGGGCGGCTCTACCGCAGCGGTCACCTTGCGCACGCCACGGAGCAGGACACGGCGATCCTCGGCGGGCTGGGTCTGCACACCGTCTTCGACTTCCGCAACGCCGCCGACCGGAGGCTGGACGGCCATGACGTGGAACTGGCCGGGGTGCGCAATGTCAGCATCCCGCTCTCGGACCCGGCCGACGGCGCGGAGTTCTGGCGGCTGGTCCGCGACGGCGACATCGAGCAGCTGCGCTCGATCCTCTCCGGCACCAAGGGCGCGGACCGCATGATCACCTCGTACCGGTCGATCATCAGGGACCGCACCGCCGAGCACAGCCGGGTGCTGCACGCCCTGGCCGAGGACAGCGTCCCCGCCCTGATGCACTGTGCCGCGGGCAAGGACCGCGCCGGTCTCTCGATAGCCGTGTCGCTGCTCGCCGTCGGCGTGGAGCGCGACGCCATCGAGACCGACTACCTCAAGTCCAACGACGCGCACCGCCGCTACCGGGTGCGGCGCACCGACATGTCGGAGACGGGGATGTCCCAGGAGGTGCTGGAGCTCCTGAACCCGCTGTTCGGCGCGCACGCCGAGTACCTCGCCGCGGCCTTCACCGCCATCGAGGAGACCTGGGGAACCACGGACCGCTACCTCACCGAGGGCCTGAAGATCACCCCGGAGACCCGGGAGCGGCTGCGCGGACGCCTGCTGGACCCGGCGTAGGCGCGCCCCTCTCCTCAGCGGATGGCGTCGGGCGGCGGATCGCTCCGGACCGTGTCCGCGCATTTCCGCCCGGCGGGCAGGACTACTTGTTGCCGCCGGCCACGGCGAACAGCAGGTAGAGGAAGCCCGCGATGACGTGTCCGGCCACCAGATAAGCGAACAGCCGGATCACGACTCCGCGCGGCATCTTCCGCTCATGCGGGTCGTAGTTCTTGGGCCGCTGCGGGGTCAGGGGGTCGTAGTGCTCGGAATCGGACATGACAGTCCTCTCTGCCGGCCTCACGGCCGGTGAAGCGAAGGATGGAGCAGGTGCGGCGACGGGGCCGACGGCCCGGTCAGCGCCGATGGATCCCGTTGCCGAGACACAGCTCGGCGGCGGGGCTCTGCATCAGTGAGTGGACGAAGAGGAGCTCCGCGCCGCCGCGGTCGACGGCCGCGATCCGGTGCGGGGTGAGCGAATCGAAGTGCGCGCTGTCGCCGGGGTCGAGGTCGTGCACCGTCTCCCCCAGGACGACCCGCAGCCGGCCGTCCAGGACGTACAGCCACTCCTCGCCGGGGTGGACCCGCACGAGATCGCCCTGGGCGCCGTAGGGCACGCTCACCCACAGTGCCTGCATGGCACGGCCGGAGCCGCCCGCCTGCTGATACATCCAGCCGTCGGCCTCGGCGCCCTCGAAGCGGCTGCCGCGGACGATCGCGTCACGTTCGGGAGGTGTCTCGCCGAGCAGCTCGGAAACCGTCGTACCGTAGATACGGGCGAGCCCGAGCAGCATCGGCAGCGAGGGTTGCCTGCGGCCCGTTTCGAGCCGGGAGAGGTGGGCCGGGGAAAGCCCTGCCCGCTGGGCGGCGCTCTCCAGGGTGAGACCGCGACCGCGGCGCAGTTCGCGCAGGCGGGGTGCGACGCCGGGGAGCTCGTCCGCCACCCCTCCGTCCGGAGGATTCATACCTTCATTGGGCCAGGAACTTTCCTCCGAGGCAAATTTCTTACCTCCGAGGCAAATCCCCCGGACGTCGGCCCGGTGCCCATCAGCGGTGAGCCGTCCTCCGTCAGCGGCCGGCCGTTCTCGGCCAGCGACCGGCGGTCAGCGGTCAGCGGTTGACAGTCAGCGGTTGGCGACGGCCTGCTTCACCAGGGTCCGCCCGAAGTCCCACATCAGCCCGCCGCCGTTGTGCGCGTCGTCCATGACGGCGGTGAACGCCGCCACGAAGCGCTCCACCTCCGGCTCCCCGATGACCAGCGGCGGAATCAGCTTGATCACTTCCAGATGGTCGCCGGACACCTGTGTGAGGATGCGGTGCTTCCGCAGCAGCGGCACGACGACCATCTGCGCGAAGAGTCCCTTGCGGGCCGCCTGGAGCATGGTCCAGCGGCTGCGGAGCTTCAGCGAGGCCGGCCGGCCGAACTCGATGCCGATCATCAGCCCGCGCCCGCGCACCTCGTGCAGCAGCTCGTAGCGGTCGACGAGGGCGGCCAGCCGCTCCCGCAGGAGATCGCCGGTGCGCCGGGCGTTCGCGACGGTCTCCTCGTCCTCCATCACCGCGAGCACGGCGAGCCCCGCCGCCATCGCCTGGGCATTGGAGCCGAAACTCGCGGAGTGGACGAGGACCCGGTCCATGGACGAGTAGACGCGTTTGAAGATCCAGTCCTTGCCGAGGGTCGCCCCGACGGGCACATAGCCGCCGGAGAGCGCCTTGGCGACACAGACCAGATCGGGTTCGACGCCTTCCTCGTGCTGGTACGCGTAGAAGTCGCCGGTCCTGCCGAGCCCGGTCTGCACCTCGTCGGCGATGAGGAGCGCCTTGTGCCGGTGGAGCAGTTCCTGCGCGGCCCGCAGGAAGCCCGGCGGCGCGGCGTGCACGCCCTTGCCCTGGACGGGTTCCACCACCAGGGCCGCCACATCGCCGCGCTTCAGCTCGCGCCGCAGGGCGTCGAGGTCGCCGAGCTCGATCGCGGTATCGGGCAGCAACGGGGCGAAGCCGTCCCGGAATCCGTTCTCGCCGTTGACCGAGAGCGAACCGGTGGTGAGTCCATGGAAGGCGTGGGTGCAGTAGAGGACCCGCGGTTTCCCGGTGGCGTAGCGGGCGAACTTCAGCGCCGTCTCGACCGCCTCCGTGCCGCTGTTGCCGAAGAAGACCCGGTCCAGATGCGGGCTGTGGGTGAGCAGCTTCTCGGCCAGCAGTCCCGGCAGCGGCTGGCAGTCGAAGCGGGTGAGGTCGGCAAGCGAGGCGTCCAGGACGTCGTGCAGGGCCTTGCGGACGACGGGGTGGTGCCGTCCCAGGCCCATCACCCCGAATCCGGCGAGCATGTCGAGGTAGTCGTTGCCGTCGGCGTCCCAGAAGTACGCGCCCTCGGCCCGCTCGTACACCTTGTCGAAGCCGATGGTGTGCAGCATGCGCGGCAGTTGGTGGTTGAGGTGCCGTGCGTGCAGTTCGTAGCCTTCGGCGCCGCGTTCCGCGAGGAGCCGCGTGAGGTCGAAGCCCCCGGGTTCGCCGTCCTTCATTGCCCGTTCTCTCCTTCGGCAGGTCCAGCTGGGCCGCCGGCCCGGCCCGGACGCGCCACGAGGGGCGGCGCGTCGCGAGCGGCCGGGCCGGCGGGACAGGGAGAACCGGCGTCCCGGTTCTCCGGCGGTCAGGACGTCACCGGTTGCCGGTGACGGTCTCCCGTGCGGCCCTCAGGGACTCCTTCAGCGACCCCATGGTGGCGAGCACCGCCGTGGGCTCGTATCCGCAGTGCGCCATGCAGTTGGCACAGCGCGGGTCCTTGCCCCGGCCGTACTTCTCCCAGTCGGTCTCCTCGATGAGCTGACGGTACGTCGGGACGTATCCGTCGCTCATCAGGTAGCAGGGGCGCTGCCAGCCGAAGAGCGAGTAGTTCGGGATCGCCCACGCGGTGCAGGCGAAGTCCGCCTTGCCTTCCAGGAAGTCCAGGAAGAGCGGCGAGTGGTTCAGCCGCCAGCGGGCCCGGTTGCCGCCGGCGAAGGCCTTCTTGAACAGCTCGCGGGTCTGCTCGACGCCGAGGAAGTGCTCCTGGTCGGGTGCCTTCTCGTACGCGTAGGCGGGCGAGATCATCATCTCGTCGACCTTCAGATCGTCATTGAGGAAGTTGAGGACCTCGATGATGGTCTGCGGGGTATCGGTGTTGAAGAAGGTCGAGTTCGTGGTGACGCGGAATCCGCGGCTCTTGGCCTCCTTCATCGCCGCCACCGCCTCGTCGAAGACGCCTTCCTTGGCAACCGATTCGTCGTGCCGCTCACGCAGCCCGTCGATGTGCACGGCGAAGGCGAAGTAGGGCGACGGGGTGAATTTGTCGAGCTTCTTCCGCATGAGCATCGCGTTGGTGCAGAGGAAGACGTATTTCTTCTTCGCGACGAGCTGACGCACGATTTCATCGATCTGCGGGTGCATCAGTGGCTCACCACCCGCGATGGAGACCATCGGCGCGCCCGATTCGAGCACCGCGCCGACGGCCTGGGCGACCGGCATGCGCTGTTTCAGAACTCCGGCCGGATGCTGGATCTTCCCGCATCCCTCACAGGCCAGATTGCAGGCGAACAAGGGCTCCAGCTCGACAATGAGCGGGAACTTCTCTCGCCTGCGGAGCTTTTGTTCAATGAGGTACGTCGCAACCTTGATGGACTGACGAAGCGGCATGGCCATCTGGCTCACCTCCTGGGGAGCAGCAAAGATCGGTGCCATTCATAGAAAGCCGGCAGGACGGCACGAAGAACGCGGAAGGCTGATATTCCACCGCGGACCGTGCCGATGCGGACGAGCTCATGCTCTGGAGCGTCCACGACCACCCGTACGGCCGCAACCGGGCGTGGGCCGTGGCGCAGGGCGGTGCGCAGTGTGGCGGCGGACTCCATGTCCACCGCGATGGCGCCGGTGGCCCTCAGTTCGGCCCGCTCAGGTCCTCGTACGACATGGTCGGAGCCGAACAGCGGACCGGTGTGGACGGTGCGGCCGGGCACCGCCCTGGCGAGGGCCGCGACGAGCAGACCCGTGCCGGTGCAGACGGTGGAGCCGGTCGCGTCCCGGGTCTCCTCGGCGACGACCAGGTCCCCGGGGTGCATCCCGGGGGCCAGTCCGGCGCAGAAGCCGGAAGCGATGACCGCGGCGCCCCGCGCCCCGTCCCGGCCCAGCGAGTGCCCCATGGCCGTCTCGGCGGCCTTCGGGCCCATCCCGGTCCGGATGACGCTCACCGGGCCCGGGGCACCGCTGCCCCGGGCACTGCGCAGGGCGAACTGTTCGATGCCGAGGGCGCAGGCGATCAGCAGCGGTACGGCGGGCCCGGACGGCCTCGGTGCATCGCCCATCAGGCCCCCTCGCCGACGGACGTGCGGCCGGCGAACGGATCGCCGTACACATAGCGCCCCAGCGCGGTGAGCGGGAAGACCTGCCGGTAGAGGTGGTAGTTGATGGAGAAGTCCCAGGGGAAACCGGTCCCGGTGAAGTACGGCTCGTCCCAGGAGCCGTCGGCCTGCTGGGTCTCGGACAGCCAGGTGACGCCACGGGTCACCGAGCGGCTGTCGCGTTCGCCCGCGGCGAGGAGTGCCAGCAGCGCCCAGGCGGTCTGGGACGCGGTCGACTCACCGTGTCCGATCCACTTCTCCTCCTGGTAGGAGCGCAGGTCCTCGCCCCAGCCGCCGTCGTCGTTCTGGACGGACGTGAGCCAGCTCACGGCCCGGCGGATCGACGGGTGACCTGCGGGCAGTCCGGCGGCGACCAGCGCGGGCACCACGGACCCTGTCCCGTAGACGTAGTTGACGCCCCAGCGGCCGAACCAGGCGCCGCACGCCTCCTGTTCGGCGAGCAGCCACTCGATGCCCTGCCGGGTACGGGGGTGCCGGGCCCGGCCCTCCACGGCGAGCATCTCCACGACATGGCCGGTGACATCGGCCGACGGCGGATCGATGACCTCCCCGAAGTCGCAGAACGGCAGACGGTTGGGGAACGGGCTGGTGTTGTCCGCGTCGAAGGCGCCCCAGGCCCCGTTGCGGGACTGCATGCCGAGGTTCCAGCGCACTCCGCGCTCGATCGCGGCTTCGAGCCGGGCGGGATCGGGATGCGCGACCCGGCGCAGCGCCAGGACCACTTCGGCGGTGTCGTCGATATCCGGATAGTTGTCGTTGTGGAATTCGAACGCCCAGCCGCCCGGCTCAAGTTCGGGCTTGCGCACGGACCAGTCGCCGGGGCGTGCGATCTCCTCGCCGAGCATCCAGTCGGCGGCCTTCACGAGCGCGGGGTGGTCGGGCCGGAGCCCTGCGTCGGCGAGCGCGATGGTGGCGAGGCAGGTGTCCCAGACGGGCGACTGGCATGCCTCGATCATGCGGGCGCCGTCCTCGCGCCATACGGCGAACCGGTCCAGCGAGGCGAGCCCGGCCCGCATCACCGGGTGGTCCAGGTCGTAGCCGAGCAGATGGAGGGCGATGACGGAGTAGACCGCGGGTGGCTGGATGCCGCCCCAGCAACCGTCGTTCTCCTGGCGCTCGATGATCCAGCGGGCCGCCGCGTTCATCGCGATGCGTCTCAACGGACGCGGCGCGACCTTGTGGTAAAAGTGCATCCCCTTGTCGAGCCGCTGGAAGATCCCGTCCCAACTGGCCGCCGGTGCCATGCGCTTGGGAGGATTGGGGCACGCGGGGTCGGTGTGCAGCTCGTCGAGGGCGAACGGGGCGGGCCGGACCGGCCGCTTCGCCGAGACGACGGTCAGCGGAACAATGGTCTGCCGGGCCCAGCAGCCGAAGTCATAGATATTGAGTGGCAGCCACTTGGGAAAGAACATCAACTCGGGTGGCAGCTCAGGCAGGTCATCCCATTTCCACCAGCCGAAGAGGGCCAGCCAGATCCGGGTGAAGACCCGGGCGGCCGCGATGCCGCCCTGTTCTCTGACCCACCCGGCGGCACGCGCCATGTGCGGGTCCTCCGGCCGGTCCCCGGCCAGCCGCAGCGCCACGTACGCCTCGATGGTGGCGGAGAGGTCGCCCGGTCCGCCGTAAAATGTGGCCCAGGTGCCGTCACCGAGCTGTTCGCCACGGATGAACCGGGCCGATGCCTGGACCGTGGCCGGGTCCTGGATCCCGATGAACTGACGGAGCAGCAGGTCCTCGGCGTCCATCGTGACGTTGGTGGCGAGGTCGCCCTTCCACCAGCCCTGCTCGTCCTGTCTGCCGAGGAGATGCTCCACCGAGCGTTCCGCGGCCCGCCGCGCGACGGCGAGTACGCCGTCCGCGGCGATGTTGGATTCGGTCGGATCGCCGTCCGAGGCTGCGCGAGGGTTCGCGGCTCCGGTGCTTCCGTCGGTCGTCGCTGTCATGGCTTCCCCTTCGTGCAGTGTGGTCCTCTGCTGTGCTGGGGTCTCCGTCGGCCGGCGCCCGGTTACGGGCACCGGCCGGCGACTGCGAGTCATATGCGAATGGTGATCATCTCTTTCGTACGACGACGAAGTCGGCGAGCGCGGTGAGCTGCGCCCGTACGTGCTGCGGCATGTCGACACCGTGCAGCGCCTCGATGGCGACCGCATGCTGACGGCGGGCCTCCTGGGCGGTCCACTCGCGACCGCCCGCCTCCTCGATGAGTGCCGCGCGGGCGGCGAACTCCTCCTCGGAGAAACTCTCGAAGTCATTGCTCTTGGCATCGGCGGCGAGCAGCTCGCCGAGACGCTCGGAGGCGGGGCCGCCCGCGGCGAGCGCGGCGACGACCGGCAGGGACTTCTTGCGCTGACGCAGATCGCTCCAGGTCTGCTTGCCCGTGGAATCCGGGTCGCCCCAGATGCCGAGCAGATCGTCGACCGCCTGGAAGGCGAGGCCCAGGTGGTAGCCGTACGCCTCCAGGGTGTCGGCGGTGCGGTCGTCGGCACCGCCGAGGACCGCACCGATGGAGACGGCACAGGCGAGCAGGGCGCCGGTCTTGTTGCCCTCCATCTCCAGGCACTCCTCGACGGTGACCCGCTCGCGGTGCTCGTAGGAGATGTCCTGGGCCTGCCCGTCGATGAGCTTGCGGGAGGCGGTGGTCAGCCGACGGGCCGCCCGGCCCGCCTCGACGGTGCCCAGTTCCAGCAGGACTTCGTTGGCGAGCGCGAAGAGGGCGTCGCCCACCAGGATCGCCTGGGCGGGACCGTGCACCTTCCAGACGGTGTCGCGGTGGCGGCGCTGCTCGTCGCCGTCCATCAGGTCGTCGTGCAGCAGCGAGAAGTTGTGCACGAGTTCGACCGCCACCGCGCCGGGGATACCGGCCTCGGCCGGAGCGCCCGCGGCCTCGGCGGACAGCAGGGCGAGCGCGGGGCGCACGGCCTTGCCGCCGTCGCCGTCGGCGGGCCGGCCCTCGGCGTCGATCCAGCCGAAGTGGTAGGCGGCGACGGTGTCCATGGGCGGCGCGAGCCGGTCCACGGCAGCCCGCAGCACCGGCGCTGACAGGGCCCGTCCACGCTCCAGAAGCGCGGTGACGTCCGCGGTGTCTGCCACGGTGTCGAAAGCCGGATTCGCCGGGGTCACTGACTCTCCTCTTGTTCCGGTGGTACTGCTCATGCCGCCTCCTGAAGCGGATGTCCAAGGGTGCGACCGAGGTCCACGAGCGCGGCGTCGGCGGCGCTGACGCCACTGCGCACGGCGCCCTCCATCGTCGCGGGCCAGCCGGTGGCGGTCCACGCGCCCGCCAGGTGGAGGCCGGGGGCGCGGGTACGGGGTCCGGGCCGCAGCCGGCCGACTCCGGGCGTGGGCGCGAAGGTCGCGGTACGTTCGCGGGTGACGAAGAAGTCGCGGATACCGGCCCCCCGGGCGGCCGGCAGGAGCCGTTCCAGTTCGGGCAGATAGCGTCCGCGCAGTTCGGCGACGGGCAGGTCGATCTCGTCCTGGGCCGCGGACTGGGAGACCGCCAGATACTGTCCGCCGCCCGTGAGGCCGGAGGATTCGGTGCGGTCGAAGACCCACTGGACCGGGGAGCCGAGCGCGGCGAAGAACGGCCGGCGCAGGACCTTGCGGTCGTAGACGACGTGCACGTTGAGGATCGGCGCGGAGTCGATGTCGAGCAGCAGGTCCGGCTCGTCCAGCGCGCCTTCGGGCAGCAGGCCGTGGGTCTCGGTCTGCGGCACGGCCAGGACGACGGTGTCCGCCCCGATCCGCTCCCCGCCGCTCTCGACGGCCCAGCCGCCGTCCTCGGTGCGGCTCAGGGAGCCCACCTTGGCGCGCAGCTCGGTCCGTACGCCCGCGGAGTCGAGCGCCTTGCGGGCAAGGGTGTCGTGCAGTTCGCCGAGCGGCACGATGGCCCAGCCGATGTCGGCGGCGCCGGGTTCGGAGAGCAGACCGGTCTTGAAGACCTTCGCGGCGAGCGCCATGGAGGCGTTCGGCGCGGTCGCGTTCAAGGTGGCCACGCCGACGAGGTCCCAGAGCGCTTCGATGGTCCGCTTCGACTGGCCGTGCTGTCGCAGCCAGGTGGCGAAGTCGATCTCGTCGAGCGCGGGGTCGGCCGGATCCAGCCGCCCGAGCGCCAGCGCCGCCCGCCCGACGCTCGCCTTCTCGGCGAGCGAGAGGTGCGGGTAGGCCGCGAGCCCGGCGGCCAGGTGCAGGGGTACGGGGAGGTTGTTGCGGCGCAGCCGTCCCAGGCGGGGGCCTGCCGCCCGCCCGACATCGAGCACGGGCACGTCGAGCCGGTCCTGAAGGGGCGCCAGATGGGCACCCCCGACCCGGTCCAGGAACCAGCGGTAGCCGGTGCAGCAGCGCAGATAGACGTGCTGGCCGTTGTCGACGGTCAGCTCGCCGCGCTGGAAGGAGAAGGCGAGTCCGCCGAGCCGGGGCCGCCCTTCGAGCAGGGTCACGTCAAGTCCGGCGTCGGCCAGCCGGAGTGCCGCCGTGATCCCCGCGATGCCGCCGCCGACGACCACCGCGCGGGTGCGCGGGCTCTCGTCGCTCATGCGTCCCCCTTTCGTGACCTCGTCGCCGCATCGAGCGCCGTCGGCCGGAACATCGGCATCCAGATCGTCGCAGTCAGGGACGCGCCGGGCCACCGGAGGGTTGCCCGGCGGCCGGGCCCGGTGCGGTCCATCAGGTTCGCCCCCTGGCCGTGAGCTTCGAGATGTGGCGGGCGTCGAGGCCCGACAGACCGCGCACCGCGACATACGCCTTCTCATGGCCGGGCAGCGAGACCCGGCCGCGGAGCACGGCCTCGGGGTCGCGTTCGATCCGGTCCAGGAGGCGGCGGTAGATCCCGGCCATGGCGGCCACACAGGCTCCGCTGCGGCGGTCCAGCATCGGCAGCAGCCGGTAGCCCTCGGCGAACAGGGCGCGGGCCCGGCGGACCTCGAAGTGGATCAGACCCGCGAAGTCCGAGCCGGGCGGCGGGGTGGCCCGGTGGAATCCGGCGGAGCAGCCGAACTTGGCGAGATCGTCTGCGGGCAGGTAGGTGCGCCCGTTGCCGGCGTCCTCGCGCACGTCGCGCAGGATGTTGGTGAGCTGGAGGGCGAGACCGAGGGTGTCGGCGTACTCCGCGGCGCGGTCGGCGCCGGGTGCGCCCTGCTCGGTACCGAAGACACCCAGGCTGAGCCGCCCGATGGCGCCCGCGACACAGCGGCAGTAGATCTTCAGGTCGTCCCAGGTCTCGTACGTCGCGCCGCGCACATCCATCAGCACGCCGTCGATCAGCTCGTCGAGACCGCCCAGGGGCAGCGGGAAGCGACGGGCGGCGTCGGCGAGCGCGACGGCCACCGGGTCGGTGTCGTCCTCGTCGACGGCGCCGTCGCGGATCCGGTCGAGCAGCTCGCGGGTGCTCTCCAGCCGGGTCCGCTTGATCTCCGGGGCCAGCTCACCGTCGCCGATGTCGTCGACCCGACGGGAGAAGGCGTACAGCGCCGACATGGCCTGCCGCTTCTCGTACGGCAGCAGCCTGATGCCGTACGCGAAGTTACGCGCCTGCTGGCCGGTGACGGCCTCGCAGTAGCTGTATGCGGCCTGTACCGGTGCCGACATGTACGTCGTCTGTCCCTCCACGGTCCGGCTCATCCCTCTCCACGCGCTCTTCGCAAGACGACTCCCACTTCGCGCAGCAGGCTGGGCTTGGTGGGTCTGGGCGGTCCGGGCAGTACATCGAACCCGGCGGCCGAGATCGCCGTGAGGGCGGAGCGCCCTCCGGCGACGAATCCGGCGAGGAGCAGCTTGAGTCTGCCGTGGACGCTGCCCACCAGCGGGGCGCCCTCGTCCAGCAGTTCTCGCGCGCGTTCCGCTTCGTAGGCGACCAGGGCACGCACCGATGCGCCCCCGGAGGGCAGCGCCAGGTCGGATTCGCTGACATGGAACCGGGCCATGTCCTCGGCGGGCAGATAGATCCGGTCACGGCCGAGGTCCTCGGCGACGTCCTGGAGGTGTTCGACGATCTGCAGGGCGGTGCAGACGGCGTCGGAGCGGCGGATCCGTTCGGGACTGGCGGTTCCGGTGATCGCCAGGACCAGGCGGCCGACGGGGTTGGCGGAGAGCTCGCAGTAGGCGCTGAGCTCCTCGTACGTCCCGTAGCGGCGGATGTTCTGGTCCTGCCGGTTGGCCTCGATGAGGCCGAGGAAGGGCTCGGGGGTGAGCGTGCGGCGCCGCACGGTGGGGCGCAGGGCACGCAGCAGCGGGTGGCGCGGCCCGTCGCCCGTGGTGGCGAAGACCCGGTGCAGATCGGCCTCGAAGGCGTCGAGCATGGCGAGCCGGTCGTCGGTCCGCGCGGGGTCGAGGCCGAGGTGGCGGGCGTCGGCACCGCCGGGGGCGAGATCGCCGTCGCCGATGTCGTCGACGAGCCGGGCGTATCCGTAGACCGCCATCAGGTCGTCACGCCAGGCGCGGGGCAGGAAGAAGGGGGCCACGGGAAAGTTCTCGTCCGCGGCCTTGTCGAGGGTGCCGGTGGCGGCGGCGTCGTGGCGCGCCTGCCGGGTACGCGTCACCGCGTACCGCCCGGCGCGGAGACGGCCGAACCACGTCGGAGCTGGAGATCTTCCGTCATTGCCGTCACATCTCCCGTTCTACACTGCCGACCCAAAACATCCCTTTTCGGACACGCCGCTGCCTCTCCCGAGTGCACAGGCGCACCGCGGGTGTCGTGCCGAGGGGGTATCGCCCCACTTGCCACGAATCAGCACCGGTACAGCTTACGTTGCACAGCTCACAGAGCGGCGCCGGGGTACGGCGCGCCCGGCGAGTGCACCTCTCCGCCCGTCAACCTTCCCCGTACCCAAGGGAATTGACCTCATCCGGCGGGAGGAGATCGTCCGGGAACCGTACTGCGTACGGTCTCCCGGACCGGTGCGCATCACCGTACCGGCCACCGCGGACACCGCCGTGGCCTCCGCCGGAGTGTTCCGGCGGAGGCCACGGGGTGTGCGGGAGACTACTTGCCGGTCTCGCGCTCGTACGCCTTGAGGACTTCCTCGGTCGGGCCGTCCATCAGGAGCTCGCCCTTCTCCAGCCACAGCACCCGGTCGCAGGTGTCCCTGATCGACTTGTTGTTGTGGCTGACCAGGAAGACGGTGCCCGCCTCCTTGCGCAGTTCGCGGATCCGCTCCTCCGAACGGATCCGGAACTTGCGGTCACCGGTGGCCAGCGCCTCGTCGATCATGAGGACGTCGTGGTTCTTGGCGGCGGCGATCGAGAAGCGCAGCCGCGCGGCCATCCCGGAGGAGTACGTCCGCATCGGCAGGGTGATGAAGTCACCCTTCTCGTTGATGCCGGAGAAGTCCACGATGCTCCTGTAGCGCTCGCGGATCTCCTCGCGGCTCATGCCCATGGCGAGTCCGCCGAGCACCACGTTGCGCTCGCCGGTCAGGTCGCTCATCAGCGCCGCGTTCACACCGAGCAACGAGGGCTGACCGTCCGTGTACACCATGCCGGACTCGGTCGGCAGCAGTCCGGCGATGGCCCGCAGGAGGGTCGACTTGCCCGAACCGTTGGTGCCGATGAGCCCGATGGCCTCGCCCCGGTAGGCGGTGAAGGAGACACCGCGTACGGCGTGCACCTTCCTCACCCCGCGCGGCTCGCCCTTGCCGCGGCGCACCATGCGGCTGAGCGCGGCGGTGGCACTGCCCCTGCCGCCTCCCGCGCCGTTGACGCGGTACACGATGTGCACGTCGTCGGCGATGACGGTGGGAACATGACGTTCCTGCGTGTTGTCCTCAGCCACGGCCGTACCGTTCCTCTGCCTTCCAGAAGTACACGAAGCCCACGATGCCCACGAGCAGCGCCCAGCCGAGCCCGACCGCCCAGACGTGCTGCGGCAGGTTCTCGGAGCCGTACCCGTCGATCAGCGCGAAGCGGACCAGGTCCATATAGATGGCCGCCGGGTTGTACTGGAGCACGTCCGCGATCCACGCCGGCTTGTCTGCCAGCATCACGGGGATGGAGAACATGACGCCCGACGCGTACATCCACGTCCGCATGACGAAGGGCATCAGCTGCGCCAGATCGGGGGTCTTGCTGCCGAGCCTGGCCATCACCAGCGCCAGACCGGTGTTGAAGAAGAACTGCATGGCCAGCGCGGGAATGACCAGCAGCCAGGAGAGCGTGGGATAGCTGCCGAAGCCGACCGCCACGAGCACCAGGACGATCATCGAGTACAGCAGCTGCTGGAGCTGCTGGAGCGAGAAGGAGATGGGCAGCGAGGCACGGGGGAAGTGCAGGGCCCGGACCAGCCCGAGGTTGCCGGAAATGGACCGGACCCCCGCCATCACCGAGCTCTGGGTGAAGGTGAAGACGAAGACGCCGGTCACCAGGAACGGGATGAAGATCTCCTGGCTCATCCCCTTCCGGGTCCCCAGGATCAGGCCGAAGATCAGGAAGTAGACCAGGGCGTTCAGCAGAGGGGTCGCCACCTGCCACAGCTGGCCGAGTTTGGCCTGGCTGTACTGGGCGGTCAGCTTCGCCCTGGAGAAGGCCATGATGAAGTGGCGTCGGCCCCAGAGCTGCCTGATGTATTCGAACAGCCCAGGCCGGGCGCCGCTCACGGTCAGGCCGTACTTGGCGGCCGTCTGGGCCGCGCTCAGCCCCTCGTCGGCGGACGACAGGGTGCCGAGGGCTACCCCACCGTCGTGGGTTGTGTCACTCACAAGTTGAAACTCTCGTCTTCAAGATGCGCAGCCAGTCGCGGGCGCGGCTCAGGCGGACAGGTCCCGGAAAGAAGAAATACGCCTCATGCTCTCAGAGGAAAGCCTCTCAGATCACGGGAGGTCGGCCCAGCCTCGTCAGCCGCCATACCGTACGCCACTTCATGGGGCGCCGCGGCCCGCAGGGCTTCGCCCAGCCTTCCCGGAAACCGCCGATCCATGCCTTGAGCGCGGGCCCGGAAGGTCTGCGCAGCAGGGTCAGCAGCAGCCAGACCCCGACGTACACGGGGACCAGCGGCGCGGGCAGGTTCCGGCGGGCGAGCCAGACCCGGTTGCGGGCCACCATGCGGTGGTAGACCGCGTGCCGCGAAGGTGCGGTGGTCGGGTGGTTGAGCACCATGTCCGCGCGGTAGTCGATCATCCAGCCGGCGTCCAGCGCCCGCCAGGCCAGATCGGTCTCCTCATGGGCGTAGAAGAACTCGTCCGGCAGCGCGCCGACCTCGGCGATCACCTGGGTGCGTACGGCGTTGGCGCCGCCCAGGAAGGTCGTCACGCGCGAGGAGCGCATCGGGTCGGAGGCGCGCAGCCTGGGCACGTGCCGGCGCTGGGTGGCGCCGGTCTCCGGGTCGGCGATCCGGAAGGTGATGATGCCCAGCTTCGGGTCCGTGTCGAACGCCCGCCGGCACAGCTCGGCGGTGTCGGTGTTCGGCAGCAGGCCGTCGTCGTCGAGGAAGAGCAGGCCGTCCACGTCGGCGCCGGAGGGTCCGAACGCCTCGATGCCGACGTTGCGGCCGCCGGGGATGCCCAGATTCTCGGGCAGCTCCACCGTCCGTACACCGGCCGGGACGTCCGGGACCGGGGCGCCGTTGCCGACGA
Source organism: Streptomyces sp. TSRI0281 (assembly GCF_001905125.1). GTDB lineage: Bacteria > Actinomycetota > Actinomycetes > Streptomycetales > Streptomycetaceae > Streptomyces. The sequence goes on from NZ_LWLE01000004.1 coordinate 100,903, forward strand.
CCACCACCTCGATCCGGTCGCCGTCCTGCGCGGTGACCGAATCCAGGAGGGCGCGCAGCTCGTCGGGGCGGTTGCCCATGGTGATGATGACCGCGCCGAGTTTCATGGGAGAGCTCACTTCAACCTGCTGGAAGCGAGCACGGACACGAGGTGGAGCAGGGTCTGCAGGAGAGCGATCCCGGCGAGGACGGCGACGCCGAGCCGCGAGAAGAACAGGTCGTCCCGGACGCTGTCCGCGATCGCCGCGGCGAGGATCAGCAGCGACGCCTCGACGCCGAGGACCAGCCGGTGGAACTTCAGCGCCGCGGCGGCCTTGCGGGCCAGCGCCATTCCGGACGAGCGGGGCTCGGACGCCGCCTCCTTCACCGGCGGCATCCCGCCCTGGTGACGGGCGACGCCGACCAGGTCGGTCTCGGCCTTGATCAGGATCGCGCCGAGCGCGGCCAGGGTTCCCAGGAAGGCCCACAGCCAGTCGATCCGCCCCTCGCCCCAGAGGTCGGCGGCGCGCAGGCCGAAGCCGACCAGGACCGCGGCGTCGCACAGATACGCGGCGACCCGGTCCAGGTACACCCCGGCGAGCGAGTACTGCTTCTTCCAGCGGGCGATCTCGCCGTCGACGCAGTCGAGCAGCAGATAGAGCTGGACCATCAGCACGCCGAGCAGGGCGCCCGTGATGCCCGGTACGAGCAGCGCCGGGGCGGCGAGGGCACCCGCGACCGTCATCACGTAGGTCAGCTGGTTGGGCGTGACCCGTGTGTTCACCAGATGCCGGTCGATGCGCAGGGAGACCTCGCGCATGTAGAGCCGGCCGGCCCAGTGCTCGCCGCTCCGCCGGTCCTTCACACCCGGGGGGTGAACGACCGGTCGAAGCTCAGCTACCGATGGCTTTTGCATAGTCTGCGTAAGCGTCCTTGATCTGGTCGGTGGACAGGTTGAGGTGTTCCAGGATCGTGAAGCGTCCCGGACGCGTCTGCGGGGCGTACTCGACGGCGGTCACGAACTCGTCCGCCGTGAAGCCGATCTCGTCCGGCAGGACCGGCAGGCCGTGGCGCCGCAGTACCGACGTCATCAGCAGCGCCTCCTGACGGGCGCCGCGCAGATGCATCGCGAAGCAGGCGCCGAGGCCGACCTGTTCGCCGTGGCTGGCCGCCCGCTGGGGGTACAGCAGGTCGAAGGCGTGGTTGATCTCGTGGCAGGCGCCGGAGGCCGGCCGGGAGTCCCCCGCGACCGACATCGAGATACCGGTCAGCACAAGCCCTTCGGCCAGCACCTTCAGGAAGGCGTCGTCGCCGACCCCGCCGGGGTGGCGCAGCACGGCCTCACCGGCCTGCCGCGCCATGGCTGCCGCCAGACCGTCTATCTCCTCGCCGTTGACCTCGTGGGCGAGCTCCCAGTCGGCGACGCAGGAGATGTTCGAGATCGCGTCGCCGATGCCGGAGCGGACGTAGCGGGCGGGCGCCTCACGGATGATGTCGAGGTCGATCACCACGGCGATCGGGGTGGGCACCCCGTAGGAGCCCCGCCCGTTGTCGTTGTCCAGCGTCGCCACCGGCGAGCACAGTCCGTCGTGCGAGAGGTTCGTCGCGACGGCGACCATCGGCAGTCCGACGCGCGCCGCGGCGTACTTCGCCACGTCGATGATCTTGCCGCCGCCGAGGCCGACCACGGCGTCGTACCGGTTGCCCTTGATGCCGTCGGCGAGCTTCACCGCCGAGTCGATCGTGCCGTCGGACACCGGGTACCAGTCGGCACCCGGCAGGACCGGAGCGAGCCTCTCGCGCAGGGCGCGCCCGGAACCGTCGCTGATCGCGACGGCGAGCTTGCCCGAGGAGGAGATCCGCTGGTCGGCCAGCAGGCCCGCCAGATCGTCCATGGCGCCGCGCCTGATGTCGACGACGACCGGGGACGGAATGAGCCGGGTCAGTACTGGCACGCGATCTCACGGCCCTTCGCGAGGTCGTCGTGGTTGTCGATCTCGACCCATGTCACTTCGCCGATGGGGGCCACGTCGACGGTGAAGCCGCGGTTGACGAGCTCCTGGTAGCCGTCCTCGTAGTACAGGTCGGGGTCGCGCTCGAACGTCGTCCGCAGCGCGTCGGCCAGCTCCTCGGCGGCCTCGGGCTCGATGAGCGTGACCCCGATGTACTCGCCGGTCGCGGTGGCCGGGTCCATCAGCTTGGTGATCCGGCGGACACCCTTGCCGTCCTCGGTGATGACCTTCATCTCCTCGTCGGCGAGGTTCTTCACCGTGTCGAGGGCGAGGATGATCTTCTGGCCCTTGCCGCGGGCGTCCAGGAGGGTCTTCTCGACGGAGACCGGGTGCACGGTGTCGCCGTTGGCGAGGATGACGCCCTGCTTCAGGACCTCACGGGCGCACCACAGGGAGTAGGCGTTGTTCCACTCCTCGGCCTTGTCGTTGTCGATGAGGGTGAGCGTCACGCCGTACTTCGCCTCAAGCTCCGCCTTGCGGTCGTAGACCGCCTCCTTGCGGTAGCCGACCACGATCGCGACCTCGGTGAGCCCGACCTCGGCGAAGTTGGCCAGCGTGAGGTCGAGGACCGTCTTGTCGCCGTCCACAGGGACCAGCGCCTTGGGCAGCGTGTCCGTGTAGGGGCGCAGACGTCGTCCTGCACCGGCTGCCAGTACGAGGCCGATCATGCGAGTTCTCCTTCGTCGTGTACGGCGGGGGCCGAGGAGGACACCCAGAAGCGGATGGACTCCACGAGCACCACCAGAGCCACGGCCACCGCGAGCGCGGTGAGAGCCGTGGTGAAACCTGAATGCTGAGTCAGTACGGCGGCGAGCACGGCCACCAGCGCGGTCCGGCCCTCGTGCCCACCGATCGTCCGCACCAGCCACTGGGGCGGCGCGCCGGTGCCGCCGCGGATGCGGTACACCGTGTCGTAGTGATGGTAGGCGACGGCCGACACCAGCCCGAAGGCCGCGGGAACGGCGTGCGGTACGTCGCTGCGGGCGGCCAGGATCAGGATCGTGCAGTACTCCGCGGCCCGGAAGACCGGCGGGACCAGCCAGTCGAGCACGCCCTTGAGCGGACGGGCGACGGCGATGCCGGAGAGGACCGTGTAGATCCCGGCGGCGGCGACGGTCAGCCAGCTGCCGAACGGGACGAAGAGGGCTCCGCCGACCATGACCAGCGCGCCGAGGAGGGCGAGCGCGGGAGCGGTGAAGGTGCCGCCCGGCCGGGGGATCACGGCGCCGACGGCCTGCGCGAGGGGCCCGGAGTCGGCCAGGTCGGCGAGGGCCCGCGCGGCGCGGTCGGTGCGCCGCGCCTTGCGGGTCAGCGAGCGCAGCAGCCGGCCGGCCGTGGTGTAGCAGGCGGCCAGGGCGCAGCCGATGAGCAGGGCGTAGAAGACGATCCGCGGGGTGGTGACGGCCGTGAGGACGGCGATCATCGCCCATCGCTCGCCGATCGGCAGGACTATCATCCGGCGCAGCCAGACGGTCCAGCCGACGCTGTCGAGCTTGTCGGACAGGGCGGCGGTGGGGCTCGTGTTGGAGACCGCGTCGTGATTGGCCTCGTTGAACGAGAAGTCGACGACATGCCTGCATGCCTGGAGCACCATCGCACCGAGTGCCAGTACCCAGACGTCGTCACCGCCGCGGGCCGCTCCGAGGGCGAGGCCCGCGTAGTACGCGTACTCCTTCGCCCGGTCGAACGTGGCGTCCAGCCAGGCGCCCATCGTCGAGTACTGGAGCGAGTAGCGGGCGAGCTGCCCGTCGGTGCAGTCCAGGACGAAGGAGAGGAGCAGCAGCACACCGGCGGCGACATAGCCGCCCCGGGTGCCGGTCGCCGCGCTGCCGGCCGCGATGAGCGCGGTGATCAGCGAGGCGGTGGTGACCTGGTTCGGGGTGAGGCCGCGGCGTGCGCACCAGCGGGCGATGTAGCGGGAGTACGGGCTGATGAAGAACGTGGTGAAGAAGCCGTCGTGGGCCTTCACCGCGTTGCGCAGCCGTACCGCCTCGTCGTCGACCGAGGCGACGGCGGCCTCGGCGGCCGTCCGCTGCTCGGGTCCGGTGGGGACGGCGGCGGCGAGCGAACCGAGTTCGGGGCGCTGTACGGCGATGCCTTCGGCGTCCAGCGCGACGGCGAGGCGGCCGGGCACGCTGCGGTCCTCGGCGGCCGGCCGGTCGTCGGGGGGCCCCACGGGGCTGCCCGCGCCGACCGCCGCGACGGTCCGGTGCAGGGCCCGGACGAGCGCGGCACGTGCCTCCGGCTGCGCGGTGAGCGCGCCGGGGACGGTGGCCGCGGCGAAGCGGGGGTCGGTCAGTCCGAGCCGGAGGGCGTGGCGGTGCCCGACGAAGCGGGGGTCGACGAGCGCGACGCGGCGGCTCGCGGGAACCGCCGCGAGCAGCTGGGCGGCGTTCGTGGCGTCGGTGGCTGTTTGTACCTCGAAGCCGAGTGACCGCAGATCGTCCGCGAGCGACGATCCGGGTACCGGCGCACCGGTGAGGATGGCGGTCGACAGACGAACTCACTCCTTGGTACTGGCGTGGACGGCGCGCGACAGTGCGGCCCTGAGGCGGACCGGCGGCGCGTCGGCTGAGGCTATCGGATGAACGGAAGACCGAGTTCACCGCCCGTTTGTGCTCCGTTCGGGGCGGACCCGCACCATGCGGCGCCGTTCGCGATCATCATTGTCGATCAGCGCCTCGCCCTACAAACCGCGCGGGGACCAGCGCATAGGCTGGCGGCCATGACGTGGCTGATCACAGGCGGAGCGGGGTACATCGGGGCACATGTGGCGAGGGCCATGGCCTCGGCGGGGGAACGGGTCGTCGCCCTCGACGACATTTCGACGGGGATCGCGGGGCGGCTTCCCGCGGACATCCCGCTGGTGCGCGGCTCGTTCGCGGACCGGGCGCTGCTGGACCGGGTGCTCACGGAGCACGCGGTGAGCGGTGTGGTGCATCTCGCGGCGCGGAAGCAGGTGGGTGAGTCCGTCGAGAAGCCGCTGCTGTACTACCGGGACAACGTCGCCGGGCTGACCGTTCTGCTGGAGGCCGTGGTCGCGGCGGGCGTGCGGCGCTTCCTCTTCTCCTCCTCGGCCGCCGTCTACGGCGTACCGGATGTCGACCTGATCACCGAGGAGACGCCGTGCTCCCCGATCAACCCGTACGGCGAGACCAAGCTCACCGGTGAGTGGCTGGTGCGGGCGACGGGCCGGGCGCACGGGATCTCGACCGCCTGTCTGCGGTACTTCAACGTGGCGGGGGCGGCCGAACCGGAGCTCTCGGACACCGGGGTCTCCAACGTCGTCCCGATGTTCTTCGACCGGCTGACGCGCGGTGAGGCTCCGCGGATCTTCGGCGCCGGCCATCCGACGCCGGACGGCACCTGCGTCCGTGACTACATCCATGTCGCCGATCTGGCCGAGGCGCATCTCGCCGTCGCGCGGCACCTGGACGCGCGGAGTCCGGGCGGGCCCGAGGGCGGCGATCTGACGGTGAACATCGGCCGGGGCGAGGGCGTCTCGGTACGGGAGCTCACCGCCCTGGTCGCGGAGGTCACCGGTCACCGGGTGGAGCCGGTGGTCGAACCGCCGCGGCCCGGCGACGCGGCGAGGGCCGTGGCCTCGGCCGCCCGGATGACCGAGGAGCTGGGGTGGACGGCGCGCCGCGGAGTGCGCGAGATGGTCGAGTCGGCCTGGGAGGGCTGGTGCCTGCGCCACCCGGAGGCCCGCGCCCAGTAACCCGCGAACGATCACGTCACGGCTCTGACCTGGGAAGCATTTGCGCAGGTCAGAGCATATGACAACGGTGTTCAGTCCCGTGTTGCCGGATACCCCCCACCCGTAGTTCACTGGCTTCACCGGGCGATCCGCGTCCGCGTCGCAGCACTGACCTGGAGGCATTTTCATGGGGGCTGCCCACGATCACGGACACACGCACGGCGGGCCGCCCCCGACGGGCACGGCGGCCGCCGCGTACCAGGGGCGGCTGCGGATCGCCCTGGGGATCACGCTGAGCGTGATGGTCATGGAAATCGTCGGCGGGGTGCTGTCCGACTCGCTCGCCCTGATCGCCGACGCGGCCCATATGGCGACCGACGCACTGGGCCTGGGCATGGCCCTGCTCGCGATCCACTTCGCCAACAAGCCGGCCGGTCTCAACCGCACCTTCGGCTTCGCCCGCGCCGAGATCCTGGCGGCGCTGGCCAACTGTCTGCTGCTGCTCGGCGTCGGCGGGTTCCTGGTCTTCGAGGCCGTCGAGCGGTTCATCACCCCGGCCGACACCAAGGGCGGCCTGGCCATCGCCTTCGCCGCGGTCGGCATGGTGGCCAACCTGATCTCCCTGTCCCTGCTGATGCGCGGACAACAGGAGAGCCTCAATGTGCGGGGCGCCTATCTGGAGGTCCTCGCCGACACCCTCGGTTCGGTCACGGTGCTCGTGTCCGCGGGCATCATCATGGCCACCGGCTGGCAGCCGGCCGACCCGATCGCCTCGCTCGTCATCGGCCTCATGATCGTCCCCCGTACGGTCAAACTGCTGCGGGAGACCCTGAACGTGCTGCTGGAAGCGGCCCCCAAGGGCGTGGACATGGGCGAGGTGCGCGCCCACATCACCGCGCTGCCCGGCGTACTGGGCGTCCATGACCTGCACGCCTGGACGATCACTTCGGGGATGCCGGTGCTCTCCGCGCATGTGGTGGTGCACCAGGAGATGCTGGACTCGATCGGACACGAGAAGCTGCTGCACGATCTGCAGGGCTGCCTCGGCGATCACTTCGACGTGGAGCACTGCACCTTCCAGCTGGAGCCGAGCGGGCATGCGGAGCACGAGGCGAAGCTCTGCCTCTGAAGTCTCTGAGGCCGCTGAGGCCGCTGAGGCCGCTGAGGCCGCTGAGGCCGCTGAGGCCGCTGAGGCCGCTGAGGCCGCTGAGGCCGCTGAGGCCGCCGCAGGGCCGGGGGCGGAGGCTGTCGCGGCCCCTCGGACCGCTCGGGTGCCCGGGGGCGGCGGTGCTACGGTTCCCGGGTGAGACGTTTCGAGTCTCGCATTCACGTTTTCGCAGTGGCGCGAAACCCTTTCCCGAGAGGAGCTGAGGTTGATGTCTGTCGCGACGACGGCTGCCCGGCGCAGCAATCGGTCCTTCCTCATCTCCCGGGTTCCCGGCTGACCCCGACGTCACCACGTCGCCGCGTCGGCCGGAGCCCCCTCACAAGGGTTTCCCACGTTGACCGACCACATCGACGCCTCGCACGATGACGCACGTACCGAGGCGTTCTTCTCCCTGCACCACCGTCTTCCCCGGCAGAGCCCCGGCTCCGACGCCACCACGCGCCGGCTCCTGGGCCTGGCCGGACCCCTGCCCGCCCGTCCGCGCGTCCTCGACCTGGGCTGCGGCCCCGGCCGGGCCGCCCTGCTGCTCGCCGCCGAGGCGGGCGCAGAGGTGACGGCGGTGGACCTGCACGAGCCGTTCCTCGACGAGCTGCGCACCGCGGCCGAGGCCCGCGGTCTCGGTGACCGTGTGCGTACCGTCAAGGCCGATATGGGCGACCTCACCGGTCCCGACTTCCCGGCCGGGTCGTTCGACCTGGTCTGGGCCGAGGGCTCGGCGTACTGCATCGGCTTCGACAACGCCGTACGCGACTGGCAGCGGCTGCTCGCCCCCGGCGGCACCCTGGTGATCTCCGAATGCGTCTGGACCACCGATACGCCCACCGAGCGGGCACGTGCCTTCTGGGAGCGGCACGGTGCGACGCTGCGCCCGGTGCCGGCCACCACGGCGGCGGCCGTCGACGCCGGCTGCCATGTCCTGGCGGCCCTCATCCAGCCCGAGAGCGACTGGGAGGAGTACTACGTCCCGCTCGCCGAGCGGGTCGCGGCCGCCGATTCCGCGGCTCCCGGCATGGCGTGGGCGCTGGCGTCCACCCGTGAGGAGCTGGACATGCGGCGCGAGCACGGCACGGAGTACGGCTATGCCGCCTATGTGCTGCGCCCCGCCGATCCGCGCTGGCCGGTCCGTCCCGAGTCGGCGGCGGACCGTGGAGCGGTGCACGCGGTCAACGCGGCGGCGTTCGAGACCCGGGCCGAGGCCGATCTGGTGGACGCCCTGCGGGCCGACGCCGACGCGTGGCTGCCGGGCCTGTCGTACGTCGCGCAGAGCCCGGACGGTCAGGTCGCCGCGTACGCCCTGCTGACCCGGTGCCGGGTCGGTGACGCTCCGGCGCTCGCGCTGGCCCCGGTCGCGACCTCGCCCGCGTACCAGCGGCAGGGCGCGGGCCGGGCCGTGGTGCGGGCGGTGCTGGACGCGGCCCGGGTGCGGGGTGAAGCGCTCGTGCTGGTGCTCGGCCATCCCGAGTACTACCCGGAGTTCGGTTTCGTACCGGCGTCCCGTCACGGGATCAGGCCGGCCTTCGAGGTGCCCGACGAGGCGATGATGGCCCTGGTCCTCGATGATGCGGTGCCCGTGCCGGCGGGCGCGATCCGGTACCCGGCGCCCTTCGGCGTCTGACGCCTCGTCCGCCCCCGCCGCGCCGTCCTGGCGCGGCGGGGGCGGACATGCGGGACCCGCAGTACGGACAAGCGGCTTTTGTGCGGCAGACTTGACCGGACTCCAGGGGTCCGGCGCACGAGGCCGGGGACCAAAGCGAAGGATGGGTATGCCGACCACACCAGCCACCGCGACGCACAGCTCGTCGAACGGCACAGCAGAAGCGATCATGCTCGAACTGGTCGACGAGAACGGCACCACCATCGGCACCGCGGAGAAGCTCGCCGCTCATCAGGCTCCCGGTCAGCTGCACCGCGCGTTCTCCGTGTTCCTCTTCGACGAGAAGGGGCGGCTGCTGCTCCAGCGCCGCGCGCTCGGCAAGTACCACTCCCCCGGTGTCTGGTCGAACACCTGCTGCGGCCATCCGTACCCGGGTGAGGCGCCGTTCGCGGCGGCCGCCCGGCGCACGTACGAGGAGCTGGGGATCTCGCCCTCGCTCCTCGCCGAGGCGGGCACCGTCCGCTACAACCACCCCGACCCGGCCTCGGGTCTGGTGGAGCAGGAGTTCAACCATCTCTTCGTGGGGATGGCCCAGGAGCCGCCGAAGCCGGATCCGGAGGAGGTCGGCGAGACGGCCTTCGTGACCGCCGCGGAGCTGACCGAACAGCATGCCGAGGCGCCGTTCTCGGCCTGGTTCATGACGGTGCTCGACGCGGCGCGGCCCGCGATCAGAGAGCTGACGGGGCCGTCCGCGGGCTGGTGACACCCCGCGCGCGGTACGGGGCGGTCAGAGCTGCGTCCTCAACGGCAGCGCCGCCCAGATGATCTTGCCGCCGCCCGCGGTGTGCTCCACGTCGCAGGTACCGCCCGCCTCCGCGGTGATCTCCCTGACCAGCAGCAGCCCCCGGCCGCCCGTCTGGGCGTGGTCGGTCTCCAGCGCGGTGGGCCGGTAGGGATGGTTGTCCTCCACCGACACCCTGATCCAGTCGGCGCCGATCGCCACCTCGACGGCCAGTTCGGGCGAGAGCAGCGCGGCGTGCTTGACCGCGTTGGTGACCAGTTCCGAGACGATGAGCAGCAGCCCCTGGAGGATGTCGTCGCCGAGCGGCACACCCTGCCGGTCCAGCAGGTCGCGCACGGCATGCCGGGACTGCGGCACGGACACGTCGACGGCGGGGGCGGTGAAACGCCACACCCCTTCGTACGACGCGGGATGGGCCGGGACACTCCCGCGGCTCTCCATAAGACCGGCACCCGCTCTCGACTCGCACATCACTGACCGTCGAGTAAAGAGTGTTCGGAATCGCACGGTCCGACCCATGCCACTGATCAGAAGTAGTCGACTATCGACGTCATTTGATCGAACAGGCAGGACAGTGACAGCTGCGGGACTATTTCTCATCTTTTTCTGATGTCTTGCCCGGACCGTCCCGGTCCGTCTCCGGCGCCATCCGCTCCGAGACCAGACCGACGATGCGCCGGCCGCCCACCCCGATGGCGATCAGGCCGAGACCGTCGAACAGCAGGGCCAGCGAGAAGAAACAGCCCAGCACGTACAGGCTGCTGTGCGGCCAGTCGAACAGCACCAGCAGCCCCAGCAGCAGTCCGAACGCGCCCTGCAGCAGCGTCCAGCCGAACTGCGGGCCGCGCACCACGACGCTGCCGACCAGCCGGAACACCCCGCCGGTCAGGAAGAGCAGCGCGGCGAACATGGTCAGCGCCTCGGCCGTGCCGTGCGGATGACGGATCACGACCACTCCGGCCGCGAGGTTCAGCGCGGCCACCACGACACCCAGCCAGAAGTAGTTGGTGCCGCGGGACTGGACCGCGTGCAGCAGTCCGACCAGACCGCCGACGAGCAGCAGCCAGCCGAAGAGCAGCATCGAGGTGAGGGTGGCGACGCCGGTGTAGACGAGGCCGACGATCCCCGCGACGACGAGCACGGCCCCGAGCAGGGCGAGCCCGCTGAAACTCCGGCTGAGCCTCTTGCCTTCGACTCCGGGACCGGCCATCGACAGCTCCCTACGGTGCGTGCCCGCTTCGTGACCCCTTCCTTGATCATAGATTCGAACGGTACGGATAGCATCCGGCGCATGGACCGTATGGACAGCGGGGAACGCGGGACCCGGCCGGAGGCGCGGCTGGAACACGGTGTCGCCGACGGCGTCGCCACCGTCGTCATCAGCAACCCCGCCAAGCGCAATGCGATGACGGCCGCCATGTGGCAGGCCCTGCCGGATCTGCTGGGGCGGCTGGCGGCCGATCCCGCCGTGCGCGTCCTGGTGCTGACGGGGGCCGGGGACACCTTCTGCGCCGGAGCGGACATCTCCTCGCTCCGGGACTCCTCCGGTGATCCGCAGGTGCTCGCCGTGGCGGCCGAGGAGGCGCTGGCCGCGTTCCCGCTGCCGACGCTCGCCGCGGTGCGCGGGTACTGCGTGGGGGGCGGCAGTCAGCTGGCGGCCGCCTGCGACCTGCGGTTCGCCGAGGAGGGCGCGTCGTTCGGGGTCACCCCGGCCAAGCTCGGAATCGTCTACCCCGCGTCGTCCACGCGACGGCTGGTCTCCCTGATCGGCCCGGCGGCCACCAAGCACCTGCTGTTCTCCGGCGAACTGATCGATACGCGGAGGGCGCTGCGGTGCGGTCTCCTGGACGAGGTGCTGCCGCCCGGCGGGCTGGACCGGCGGGTCGAGGCGTACGTACGGATCCTGGCGTCCCGCTCGCGGCTGACGCAGGCGGCGGCGAAGGAGTTCGCCGCGGGGCGCGAGGACCGGGACGGGTACTGGGCGGAGCAGGCACGCGGAAGCGGCGACACCGCGGAGGGGGTCGCCGCCTTCCTGGAACGCCGCGCGCCCCGGTTCACCTGGACGACAGGGGCTGCCGGAGGTGCTCCTACCGGAAGGTGAACCGGCTGTTGGCGCGGAACTCCGCGACCAGCGCGGCCGGGGCCTTGTCCGGCGATCCGGCGTCGTAGGGCGGTTGCGGGTCGTACTCGGTGAGCAGCTGTACGGCCTGGGCGTGCTCGTCGCCCGCGATCCGGCCGAGCAGGGTGAGGCCCATGTCGATCCCGGAGGAGACCCCCGCGGCGGTGACGTACTTGCCGTCGAGGACGACGCGTTCACCGGTCGGCTCGACGCCGAACTCCTTCAGGATGTCCAGGGCGAGCCAGTGCGAGGTGGCCCGCCGGCCCGTCAGCAGACCGGCCGCCGCCAGCAGCAGCGAGCCGGTGCACACGGAGGTCGTCCAGGTGCTGGTGGCATCGACGGCGCGCAGCCAGCCGAGCAGCGCCTCGTTCTCCATCTGGTCGCTCTGGCCGGGCCCGCCGGGCACGATCACGACATCGGGTGCGGGGACCTCGGCGAGGGTCTTCGCCGCGACGAGTTCGAGGCTTCCGCTGTCGTTGCGCACGGGACCGGTCCGTTCGGCGACGAACACGGTCTCGGCGCCGGGGGTGCGGCTGAGGATCTCGTACGGTCCCACCGCGTCCAGGGCGGTGAAGCGGTCGAAGAGCAGGATGGCGATCTGCACGGTCGTGGCCTTTCGTTCTGTCAGTCGGTGGCTGCTGAGGTGCGGAAGCGGCGGCGGTATTCGGACGGCGCCGTTCCGAGGGCTTTGACGAAGGCGCGGCGCATGGCCTCCGGGGTGCCGTACCCGCTGGCCCGCGAGACTCCGGTGACGCCTTCCGCGGTGTCCTCCAGGAGCCGTCGGGCGTGCTCCAGGCGCACTTGGTCGACGTACCGGCCCGGTGTCAGACCGGTCTCCGCCCGGAAGGCGCGGGCGAAGTGGCGGGGCGAGAGACTGGCCCGGTGCGCCAGCGCCTCCACGCAGAGATCGCCGTCGGGGTTCTCGGTGATCCAGTGCTGGACGTCCCGCAGGGGCTCGCGGCCGGCCGTCTGGGCGGTGAGCTGGGCGCTGAACTGGGCCTGATTGCCCGGTCGCCGCAGGAACACCACGAGATGGCGGGCGACGGTGAGCGCGACGTCGCGGCCGTGGTCCTCCTCGACCAGGGCGAGCGCGAGATCGATGCCCGCGGTGACGCCCGCCGATGTGGCCAGCTTCCCGTCGCGCACGAAGATCGGGTCCGGGTCCACCCGGACGGCCGGGAAGTCGCGGGCGAGCTGCTCGCAGTAGTTCCAGTGCGTGGTCACCCGGTGGCCGTCCAGCAGGCCCGCCCCGGCCAGCAGCAGGGCGCCGGTGCACACCGAGACGAGCCGCTCCGCGTGCGGTGCCGTCGTGCGCAGCCAGTCGGTCAGGGCCGGGTCGGCGCCGCGGGTGCCGTGTCCGCCGGGGACCAGGAGGGTGTGCGGCGCGGCGGCATCGGCGAGGCGGCTGTCGGGAAGGAGGGTGAGCCCGCTGGTGCAGCGGACCGGGCCGCCGTCGAGCGAGGCGGTGCGCAGCTCGTACGGAATCCCGGTGACGAGGGAGGCTCCGGCGAAGACCTCCACCGGGCCGCTCACATCGAGGCTCTGGACGCCGTCGAAGAGAACGACGAGTACGGATCGCTGCTTCATGGGTGCCATCCTGGGCGACGTGCGGGATGGCCGCAATGACGTGTTCCCCACCTTTCCTGCCACGGCGGAACGGCCCGCGCCGGGCGGCGGCGCCGGACTCTCCCGGGGGTTCCGCAACGTACTAACCAGTCGGTAACGTGCGGGCATGAGTACTCTGCCGCCCCGCGCCGGACGCCGCTGTCACCACGCGCTGAACCCGTTCCACTCGACCGTCTACTTCTCCCCCGACCTCGGCAAGGAGTTCGGGGAGCTCGGCATCGACGATGCGAGCGCCGCCTACTTCGCCGCCCGCGGCGCCGCGCTGGGAGCGGTCGGCGCGGGTACGGTCACGGCGACCTTCTACAACTTCAACCATGAGCTGGTGGCCCGTCATGTGCCCGCCGTCTGGTCGGCCGCCACGCCCGCGGCGGTCCTCGACGCCCGGCTGCGGGCCGTCGACTCGACGCTGCGCCGGCTGCTCGGGGAGGAGACCCTCGCCTCCGCCGAGCTGGCCGAGGCGGCCCGGCTCGCGCTGCGCGCCACCGAGGCGTGCACCCGACACGCCCGGCCGTTGTACGCCGCCCACGCGGATCTGCCGGTGCCCGAGCAGCCGCATCTGGCGTACTGGCACGCCGCGACCCTGCTGCGCGAACACCGCGGCGACGCCCATGTCGCCGCCCTGCTCGCCGCCGGTCTCGACCCGGTCGAGGCCCTGGTCAGCCACACCGCGACCGGCAAGGGCATGCCGCCGCGCTGGATCCTCGCCACCCGGGGCTGGCGCCGCGACGACTGGGACGCCGCGGCCGAGCGGCTGCGCGGCCGCGGTCTGCTGGACGGCGAGGGCGGGTTGACGGAGTCCGGCGTGGCCCTGCGGGCGGAGCTGGAGGAGGCGACGGACCGGATGGACGCCGCACCGTACGAGCATCTGGGCGCGGCCGGTGTGGAGCGTCTGACGGAGCTGGGGCGCGGCTTCCTGTTCTCGGCGGCCACGGCGGGCGCGTTCCCCGAGGACCTGACCGGCAAGGGCTGAGCGCGCCTTCGGGCCGTGTTCGTGGAGGGCGCGCGACACGGCCCCCGGCCACCCGGCACAATGCAGGCGAACGGGACCACCCCGTAACAGCGTGCAGCGGTAGGAGCGGAAAGCTCTGTGCACGGCCAGCACAGCCAGTACAGCCAGTACGAGAAGGCGAGTCGGGAAAACCGTGACGACGTCCATCGAAGGCAGGATCGCCGAGGAGCTCGGCGTACGTGAGCGCCAGGTGAAGGCGGCCGTCGAGCTGCTCGACGGCGGGTCGACCGTGCCGTTCATCGCGCGCTACCGCAAGGAAGCGACCGAGATGCTCGACGACGCGCAGTTGCGCACGTTGGAGGAGCGGCTGCGGTATCTGCGGGAGCTGGAGGAGCGGCGCACGTCGATCCTCGACTCCGTACGTGAGCAGGGCAAGCTCGACGAGGCGCTGGAGGCGCGGATCCGGGCCGCCGACACCAAGGCGCGTCTTGAGGACATCTATCTGCCGTTCAAGCCGAAGCGCCGCACGAAGGCGCAGATCGCCCGTGAGGCGGGGCTCGGACCGCTGGCGGACGGGCTGCTCGGCGACCCGTCGGTGGACCCGCTCGTGTCCGCCGCCGCGTTCGTCGACGCCGACAAGGGGGTCGCGGACCCGGCGGCGGCACTGGAGGGCGCCCGCTCCATCCTCACCGAGCGCTTCTCCGAGGACGCCGATCTGACCGGTGAGCTGCGCGAGCGCATGTGGTCGCGCGGGCGGCTCGCGGCGAAGGTCCGGGAGGGCAAGGAGGAGGCGGGCGCGAAGTTCGCCGACTACTTCGCCTTCTCGGAGCCGTTCACCGCACTGCCCTCGCACCGGATCCTCGCGATGCTGCGGGGCGAGAAGGAGGACGTGCTCGACCTGGTCCTGGAACCCGAGGAGCCCTCGGAGGCGGACCGGCCCGGTGCGTCCGCCTACGAGAACATGATCGCCCGCCGCTTCGGCGTCGCCGACCGCGGCCGCCCCGGCGACAAGTGGCTCGGCGACACGGTGCGCTGGGCATGGCGGACCCGGATCCTGGTGCACCTCGGCATCGATGTGCGGCTGCGGCTGCGTACGGCGGCGGAGGACGAGGCGGTACGCGTCTTCGCGTCGAACCTGCGCGATCTGCTGCTCGCCGCCCCGGCCGGGACACGGGCCACGCTGGGGCTCGACCCCGGTTTCCGTACGGGCGTCAAGGTCGCCGTGGTCGACGCGACCGGCAAGGTCGTGGCCACCGACGTCATCCACCCGCATGTCCCGGCCAACAAGTGGGACCAGTCGCTGGCGCAGCTGGAGCGGCTGGCGAAGGCGCACGATGTCGATCTGATCGCGATCGGCAACGGCACGGCGTCCCGCGAGACGGACAAGCTTGCCGGTGAACTCATCGACAAGCACCCCGAGTTGAAGCTCACCAAGGTGATGGTGTCGGAGGCGGGCGCCTCCGTGTACTCCGCTTCGGCGTTCGCCTCGCAGGAACTGCCCGACATGGACGTGTCGTTGCGCGGCGCCGTCTCGATCGCACGGCGTCTGCAGGACCCGCTGGCCGAGCTGGTGAAGATCGACCCGAAGTCGATCGGGGTCGGCCAGTACCAGCACGACCTGTCCGAGGTGAAGCTGTCGCGTTCGCTGGACGCGGTGGTCGAGGACTGTGTGAACGGTGTCGGAGTCGACGTCAACACCGCCTCGGCGCCCCTGCTTTCGCGGGTCTCCGGGATCAGCTCCGGACTCGCCGAGAACATCGTCGCGCACCGGGACGGCAACGGCCCCTTCCGTTCCCGCAAGGCGCTCAAGGACGTGGCACGGCTCGGCCCGAAGGCGTACGAGCAGTGCGCGGGCTTCCTCCGGATCCGTGACGGCGACGACCCGCTGGACGGGTCGAGCGTGCACCCCGAGGCGTACCCCGTGGTGCGGCGGATGGTGAGGACGACGGGCGGCGAGGTCGCCTCCCTGATCGGGAACGCGACCGCGCTGAAGTCGCTGCGGGCGGCCGACTTCGTGGACGACACCTTCGGTCTGCCCACGGTGACCGACATCCTGAAGGAGCTGGAGAAGCCGGGCCGCGACCCGCGCCCGGCATTCCGGACGGCCACGTTCAAGGAGGGCGTCGAGAAGCTCGGCGATCTGTCTCCCGGGATGGTGCTGGAGGGCGTCGTCACGAACGTCGCCGCGTTCGGCGCGTTCGTCGACATCGGTGTCCACCAGGACGGTCTGGTGCATGTCTCGGCTCTGTCGAAGACGTTCGTGAAGGACCCGCGGGACGTCGTGAAGCCCGGGGACATCGTGAAGGTCAAGGTCATGGACGTCGACATTCCGCGCAAGCGGATCTCGTTGACGCTGCGGCTGGACGACGAGGACCGACCGGCCGCGGGCTCCGGTTCCGGGCAGTCGGGGCAGGCCGGTGGCCGGGGCGGCCGGCCGCCGAAGCAGCGGCAGGGGCAGGCGCAGGGCCAGCAGCAGGGCGGCGGTCAGGCGGCGCGCGGCGAGCGCGGTCGGGACGGCCAGGGCGGTCGGGACCGGCGCGGTGGTGGCGGTGCGCCTCGCGGCGGGGGCGGTGCCGCTCGTGGTGGCACGGGGGCTCCCGCTCCGGCCAACAGCGCGATGGCCGACGCGCTGCGGCGGGCCGGGCTGACGGATCCGCAGCAGGGCGGCCGGAAGCGCTGAGTCCGGCGGGGGCGGGGTGGGGACGGGCCGCTGTGCGCGGCACTGTCCCACCCCGCCCGGTCACCACCGCGCCCCTTCGCCCCCGCGTTCCTTCACGGGACGGGGGCCGGCCCCTCAGAGTTCCTTGACGCCGCCGTCGGCCACCTCGACCCGCCGGGTCGTCCGCACCGCTTCCAGCATCCGCCGGTCGTGCGTGACCAGCAGCAGCGTGCCGGTGTACGACTCCAGCGCCGATTCCAGCTGCTCGATCGCGGGCAGGTCCAGGTGGTTCGTCGGCTCGTCGAGGACGAGGAGATTGACGCCCCGGCCCTGGAGGAGGGCCAGGGCCGACCGGGTGCGTTCGCCCGGGGAGAGGGTCGTCGCCGGGCGCATCACATGCTCCGCGCGCAGGCCGAACTTGGCGAGCAGGGTGCGGACCTCGGCCGGCTCCGTGTCGGGGACCGCCGCGCAGAACGCCTCCAGCAGCGACTCCGCGCCGAGGAACAGCTTCCGTGCCTGGTCGACCTCACCGACCACCACTCCCGAGCCGAGCGTGGCGTACCCGGAATCCAGCGGCAGCCGGCCCAGGAGGGCGGCGAGGAGGGTGGACTTGCCGGCACCGTTGGCCCCGGTGATGGCGACCCGGTCCGCCCAGTCGATCTGGAGCGATGCCGGGCCGAACGTGAAGTCGCCGCGCACGACCTGTGCGTCGCGCAGGGTGGCGACGACCGATCCGGAGCGGGGAGCGGTGGCGATCTCCATCCGCAGGTCCCACTCCTTGCGCGGCTCGTCGACGACATCGAGCCGCTCGATCATGCGCTGCGTCTGCCGTGCCTTCGCCGCCTGCTTCTCGCTCGCCTCGCTGCGCGCGTTACGGCCGAGCTTGTCGCCGTCGGTGGCCTTGCGCCGGGCGTTCCTGACGCCCTTGTCCATCCAGGAGCGCTGCATATGGCCGCGGGCTTCGAGGGCGGACCGCTTGCCCGCGTACTCCTCGTATCCCTCGCGGGCGTGCCTGCGGGCCGTCTCGCGCTCCTCCAGGTAGGCCTCGTAACCGCCGCCGTACAGGTTGATCTGCTGCTGGGCGAGGTCGAGTTCGAGGACCTTGGTGACCGTACGCAGCAGGAACTCGCGGTCGTGGCTGATGACGACCGTACCCGCGCGCAGTCCGGCCACGAAGCGTTCGAGGCGTTCCAGACCGTCCAGGTCGAGATCGTTGGTCGGCTCGTCGAGCAGGAAGATGTCGTAGCGGGACAGGAGGAGCGAGGCGAGTCCGGCGCGGGCCGCCTGGCCGCCGGAGAGTGCCGTCATCGGGAGATCGAGGCCGATGGTCAGCCCCAGGTCGGCGGCGATCTCCTCGGCCCGCTCGTCCAGGTCGGCCCCACCGAGGGCGAGCCAGCGCTCCAGGGTGTCGGAGTACGCGTCGTCCGCGCCCGGCGCCCCGTCGACCAGGCCCTGCGTCGCGGCGTCCATCGCGCTCTGGGCGTCGGCGACCCCCGTACGGCGGGCCAGGAACTCCCGCACGGTCTCCCCCGGGCGCCGCTCGGGCTCCTGCGGGAGGTGCCCGACCGTGGCGGTGGGCGGGGAGAGCTTCAGCTCCCCCTCCTCGGGCCGGTCGAGCCCGGCGAACAGACGGAGGAGGGACGATTTACCGGCGCCGTTGACTCCGACGAGACCGATCACATCACCGGGTGCGACCACGAGGTCGAGCCCGGCGAAGAGTGTGCGGTCGCCGTGTCCGGCGGCGAGGTCCTTGGCGACGAGGGTGGCAGTCATCAGGGCTCGATAGTAATCGGCGACCGGGCCGCCGGTCAGCCCGGCCCGGCCCGATGGCCGGTCCTCGACGGGTCCCCGCCGCGCGCGCCGGGTACCGGTGCGGCGGCGGCTCCCGGACGGTGGGCCGGGCCGCCGCCGCACCCCTGCCGGCGGTTCTCGGTACTCGGTACTCGGTACTCGGAGGGTGCCGTCAGTCGGTGGGGTCGGACGTGTGGCGCCGGTCCGTGGTGATCTGGGTGGTCCCCGGGCCGATCCGGATCTCGAAGTCTCCGTCGTACTTGGCGTGGCCCTCGATCACGGCGGATTCGACCGCTTCGACCCCGAACTCCTGCCGGACGATCATCGGGTCCTGCCGCAGGTCCCGCATCAGGGACACACACATCCCGATCATCACGATGGTGAACGGCGCGGCCACCAGGATGGTGAGGTTCTGGAGCCCGGCCAGCGCATCGCCCTTGCCGTCACCGATGAGCAGCATGACCGCGGCGACGGCGCCGGTGACGACGCCCCAGAAGATCACGACCCACTTGGCCGGTTCGAGGACGCCCTTCTGGGAGAGCGTGCCCATCACGATGGAGGCGGCGTCCGCGCCGGAGACGAAGAAGATGCCGACGAGCACCATGACCAGGACGCTCATCGCGGTGGCGATCGGGAATTCCTGGAGGACACCGAAGAGCTGGGCCTCCGGGGTGTCGGCGTCGTTGAGCTTCCCGGCTTCCTGGAGCTTGATGGCCGAGCCGCCGAACACCGCGAACCAGACCAGGCTGACGGTGCTGGGCACCAGGATGACGCCGCCGATGAACTGCCGGATCGTCCGGCCGCGGCTGATCCTGGCGATGAACATGCCGACGAAGGGCGTCCA
Source organism: Streptomyces sp. TSRI0281 (assembly GCF_001905125.1). Lineage (GTDB taxonomy): Bacteria > Actinomycetota > Actinomycetes > Streptomycetales > Streptomycetaceae > Streptomyces. The sequence goes on from NZ_LWLE01000004.1 coordinate 120,145, forward strand.
GGAGATCCACCAGGCCCAGTAGAAGACCGTCCAGTCGCCGAGCCAGGTGGCCACCTCACCCTTGCCGGTCGCCTCGGTGCGTCCGGCGAGCTGTGCGAGGTCACCGAAGTACGCGGCCAGCGAGGTGGGCAGCAGGTCCAGCACGATGATGGTGGGACCGGCGATGAAGACGAACACGACAAGGACCAGGGCGAGCACCATATTGGTGTTGGACAGCCACTGAATGCCTTTTTCCACGCCGGACACGGCGGAGGCGACGAAGGCGACGGTCAGGACCGCGATGATGGTGACCAGCAGTCCCGTGCCGGTCTTCTCCTTCCAGTTCAGCTCGTGAAATCCACTGCCGATCTGGAGGGCGCCCAGGCCCAGGGAGGCGGCCGAGCCGAAGAGGGTCGCGAAGATCGCGAGGATGTCGATGAACCGGCCGACGCCTCCGTGGGCGTGCCGTTCGCCGATCAGCGGCTCGAAGACCGCGCTGATCGTCTGCCGCCTGCGCCGCCGGTAGGTGCTGTACGCGATGGCCAGCCCGACGACCGCGTAGATCGCCCAGGGGTGCAGCGTCCAGTGGAAGAGGGTGGTGGCCATGGCCGTCTGCATGGCCTCGGCCGCGTCGGCGGGGTGGGTACCCGGCGGCGGATCGATGAAGTGGGCCAGCGGCTCACTCACCCCGTAGAACATCAGGCCGATACCCATTCCGGCGCTGAACATCATCGCGACCCAGGAGACGGTCCGGAATTCGGGCTTCTCGCCCTCCTGGCCCAGCGCGATCTTCCCGTAGCGGCTGATCGCGAGCCACAGCGCGAAGACCACGAAGCCGGAGGCCGCGAGCATGAAGGCCCAACCACCGTTGTGGATCAGCCCGTTGAGCAGTCGGCTGGAGACCCTTTCCAGCGAGTCGGTGGCGATCGAACCCCAGAGCACAAAAGCGAGGGTGAGGACCGCCGTGACACCGAACACCACCCGGTCGGTCGTGGGGCGCCTGCCGTGGGGCGACTCGGCGGGGAGATCCGCCGTGACCGACAGATCTCCCCGCCCACCCGTTCTCTGATCGTCCTGCGACACAAGTGGCACCTTTCACGGAGTCCGAAAATCGCTCTCCGTAGGCAGTACCACACCCGCCGCACAACTCAGGGGATCAACAAGCGGTATCGGCTTGACCGTTTGTGAGGTGATATGTCGCCCGCTCGTCCAGCAGCAGGGGAACCAGGTCCCGCGCGGACTGCCGCAGGGGTACGTACGCTCCGTCACCGTCGCGCCGGGAGGTGACACCGTGCAGGGCCAGTTCGTCCTTGACATCGGCGTACTGGGCGGCGTCGAGCCGGTAGCCGCACGGCGGATCCTGAAGCACCTCGTCCGGCTCCGCCGGGTCGTTGTCCGCTCCGCCGAGGTGGATGGGACCGCGGTCGCTGAACCCCGCGAGGCGCGAGGCGGTGGTGGCGGCCTCGATCCGGCCGCGCTGTTCACCGGTGAAGGTGAACAGACCGTCGAGCGCCGCCTGCTGCGACTGGACCCGGCGCCGCTGGTTGAGCGCGTGGTCGGCCTTCTCCGCGGCGGAGAGCGCGTCGACCCGGGACTCGATGAGGAGGCCGACCGCGTGCTTGATGCCCGAGGTGTTGCGCAGGATGCGCTCCTGGCCGTCGCCCGCCGTCTGCTTGATGGGATCACCGGTGACCGGGTCCGTCCAGATGCCGTACAGACCGCTGCTGTACCCGGCCGCTGTCGCCGCGGTCCTGACATAGCGGTCGGAGAGGGTCTGCGAGGCGTCGTGCACCCCGTCGTCGACATTGAGGTTGCGCGGCCACAGGACGAAGAGGTCCTTGTCGTAGTACGGAGGTGTCGCACCGTACTCGTGCAAGTCGTAGATGACGTCGGGCCGTTGGTCACGGATCACCGCCGCCATGGCGCGGCCCTCGGCGGTCTGCAGGGCGATGTGGTCGCGGTTGATGTCGACGCCGTCCGAGTTGCCCCGGGTGTTGGCGGCGCGCCCGTCGGGGTTGGCCGTCGGCAGGACCAGCACCGTCGTGCGGGACAGGAAGGCACGGGTCGCGCGGTCCTCGGCGAAGGCGAGATCGCGGACCGTGGACAGACACGCCTCGCGGCCGGAGGGTTCGTTGCCGTGCTGACTGCAGATCAGCAGCATCGTGTTCGCCGTGGGGCGGTGACCACCGATGCGGACGAGCTGGAGCGGCCGGCCCTCCTCGGTCGTGCCGATCCGGTCGATGGAGACCCGGTCGCTGCCCCGGTCGACGGCGGCGAGGAAGGACCGCTCCTCCGGCTGCCCGGTCCAGCGGGCCCCGTCGCTGAGCTCGAAGCCGGTGCGGGGCGGGCGGTGCGCGGCCTCGGCGGGGACGGTGGCGAACGGTACGGCGAGTGCGGCGACCGAGGCCGCCAGCGCCACTTGGCGCAGGGCCGTGCGACGGCGGCATGGAAGCCCCGGTGCGCTCGTCCGTCGCCCGTCGCCCGGCATGGGGGCCGGGCGACGGGTGAGGATACGGAGAGCTCGGGCGATGCGAGGGGTCATCAGCGACTGCCTCCCGGGATGCGGAGGACGGGCACGGGGGTACCCGCCGGCCTGTCGGCGTGTGCGGAAGGTACCCCGGTGAACTCCGGTGCGACAGGGGGCGATCACCTGGTCACCGTGACAGCCGGATGGCGATCGTGTGACAGAAATGGCCATGAGCCGGTCAAAAGCGGTCTCGGCTGATTAGTCTCACCAACGACCGGTCGGAAGATCATCCGTCCCGACGACTTGGAGCATTCGTGCACCGCAGACTCATCGTCCCCAGCGCACTCGCGGCCACCCTCGTGCTGGCGATCCCGGCATCGGCCGCCGAAGGCACCGTGGGCGCCCCGGGTATCGGCGACCCCTACTACCCGGCCAGCGGAAACGGTGGCTACGACGTGTCCCACTACGACCTGCGGCTGAAGTATCAGCCCGCGACCGATCTGCTGGAGGGCACGGCGACGCTGGTCGCCACCCCCACGCAGCAGTTGTCCCGCTTCAACCTCGACTTCGGACTCGCCGTCTCCGAGGTACGGGTGAACGGCAAGAAGGCGCGCTTCACGAAGACCGGGGAGCAGGAGCTGGAGATCACCCCGTCGGCCGCCCTCACCAAGGGCAGGTCGGTCTCGGTCGTCGTCCGCTACGCCGGAAAGCCCTCCGAGGTGAAGGTCAACGGCTGGACCGCCTGGGCCCGTACCCCGGACGGCGGCGTCGCCGCGCAGGAGCCGGACTCGGCGGTGTGGTGGTTCCCGAGCAACGACCACCCGCTGGACAAGGCGACGTACGACGTGTCGGTGTCCGTACCGGACGGCACCCAGGCGATCAGCAACGGGGTCCTCCAGTCGCAGAGCTCGAAGCTCGGCTGGACCCGCTTCAACTGGCGTTCGAACAAGCCGCAGGCGACCTATCTGACGACGCTCGCGATCGGCAAGTTCGACATCACGACGGACAAGACGGCGGACGGTCTGCCGGTCCTGAACGCGTACAGCAAGGACCTCGGCGACAACGACGGTGCCGCGCGTGCCAGCATCGAGCGCACGGGCGAGGTCGCCGAGTGGCTGACCGAGGTGTTCGGGCCGTATCCGTTCAACGCGCTCGGCGGCTACGTCCCCAATGTGACCAGCGGATTCGCCCTGGAGACCCAGACGCGCCCGTTCTACAGCCCGAAGCAGTTCGCGAACGGCGCCAATGTGTCGGTCGTCGTGCATGAGCTGGCGCACCAGTGGTACGGCGACAGCGTGTCGGTCGAGGGCTGGAAGGACATCTGGATCAACGAGGGCTTCGCCCGCTACAGCCAGTGGCTGTGGTCGGAGAAGGAGGGCGAGGGCACGGCGCAGGAGCTGGCCGACTACACCTACGCCCAGCACCCGGCCGACGACAGCTTCTGGACGGTGAAGCCGGGCGATCCGGGCCCGGACAACCAGTTCGCCGGGGCCGTCTACGACCGGGGTGCGCTGGCGCTCCAGGCACTGCGCAACCAGGTCGGCGACGAGACGTTCTTCGAGCTGCTGAAGGGCTGGCCGGCCGAGCACGCCTACGGCAACGCGAGCGTGGGCGACTTCGTACGGTACGCGGAGCGGGTCTCGGGCAAGCCGCTCGCCGCCTTCTTCGACACCTGGCTGTACCAGCCGTCCCGGCCGGAGTCCCCGGCGGCCGACACCTCCACAGGCGCACGGACCCAGGCACCGGCCGCGCGGGAGGCCGCGCGCAAGGCCGCTCGTGAAGCCGATCGTGAGGTGGCGAGCCCCGAGCGGCCCGCCTCCTGGAAGAAGATCGCGGCGACGAACACCATCCACGACCACCGCTGACCCTCATCGGTACGCTCCGGGCGCCGCCGCCGTCACCCGACGGCGGCGGCGCCCTGTCCCGGCTTCCGGCGAGGGACGGCTCCAGGCTTCCGGTGGGGGACAGCCTCAGGCCTCCGGTGGGGGAAGGCGCTCCGGCACTTCGCGAGGGGCGGCGGATAGGCTGGCGGTGTTCGTGCAGTTCCGCCAGTCCCCGGCTGTTCCCGGCCGGATTCCCGTGCGTACGAGGAGCGTCCCTTGTCCGGTCCGAGCCCCGATTCCCTGCGTGACGCCCGGCCCACCCTGGAGGCGGTGGCGGCCCGTGCGGGAGTCTCCCGGGCGACGGCCTCCCGGGTCGTCAACGGTGGCGCCGGGGTGCGGCAGCCGCTGGTGGATCAGGTGCGCAAGGCCGTCGAGGAGCTCGGTTACATACCGAACCACGCCGCGCGGACGCTGGTCACCCGGCGCAACGGGGCGGTCGCCGTGATCATCGACGAGCCCGAGTTCCGCATCTTCTCCGATCCGTTCTTCTCCCGGCAGATACGCGGCATCAGCCGCGAACTGAATCTGCACGACGCTCAGTTGGTGCTCCTCCTCGTGGAGGGGAGCGGTGACTTCGACCGGGTCACGCGCTATCTCGCCGGTGGCCATGTCGATGGCGTGCTGGCGTTCTCGCTGCACACCGACGACGAACTGCCCGCGATCATCCGCCGGTTCCATGTCCCCACGGTGTACGGCGGCCGCCCCGGGGCGGGTTCCGGACCGGCGGTGCCCTATGTCGACTGCGACAACCGGGGCGGTGCGCGCGAGGCCGTGCGCCATCTGGTCTCGCTCGGCCGGCGGCGGATCGCGCACATCGCCGGACCGCGCGACCAGACCTCGGCGCTGGACCGCATCGACGGCTACCTCGATGTACTGCCCGACGGCGATCCCGGCCTGATCGTGGACGCCGACTTCACCGCCGAGGGCGGCGCACGGGCCATGACGGAACTGCTGGAGCGCCACCCCGCCCTGGACGCCGTCTTCGTCTCCAACGACCTGATGGCCTCGGGGGCCCTGCGGGTGCTGCGGGAAAACGGCAGGCGGGTGCCCGAGGATGTGGCCCTGGTGGGCTTCGACGACATGACGTCCGTCGCGGAGGCCACGCAGCCACCGCTGACGACGGTGCGTCAGGACGTGGAGGGCATGGGGCGGTTGATGGTGCGGCTGCTGATGGAGCGGCTGAACGGCGCCACGGGTGACGGGGCCGAGTCCGTGATCACCCCGACCGAGCTGATCCACCGCGCCTCGGCCTGATCCCCCGCCGGCCGCCTCCTCCCCTTTCCCTTCCCCTTCCCCATCGGCCCGCTTCCCGATCCCGGGGACGCGGGCCGATGGGATGCCCGCCGACGCCCACCCCACCTCTTCCTGGAATATGTGTCAGCAGTGTTGACGCGCCCCATGAAACAAGTCGATAGTCTTTGTAACATTGACTCCCGTGGAACAGATGCACCGTCAGACGCCCTGTGTGTCACGGAAGTTGAGCCGGAAGATCATCGTCACCGCTCGCACAGGAGGGTGCACCATGGGCCGCTACAGCCGTCTCCGCGAGATCCGCCGGATGGATCCCAGTCGCGACTATGCCGAGATCCTCCGGCTGATCTCGCAGTACGAGTTCCCCTGGGACTACCGGCAGGGCGTGAGCATCGCGTTCCTCCGTGACTTCGGGGTCCCCCGGATCTCCGTACTCCTGGACCGCACCCAGGAGTTCGAGCGGTCCGGGCAGAAGCGGTACGACGACACCGTCCTGATCGGGTACGAGATGTCCGCGGACGGCTTCGACTCGGCGCGCGGCCGGGCCGCCGCCCGCCATCTGAACCGGATCCACGGCAAGTACCGCATTCCGAACGAGGACTTTCTCTATGTGCTGGCCACGACGGTCGTGGGACCGAAGCGCTGGATCGACCGGTTCGGCTGGCGGCCCCTGTGTGCCCAGGAGGTCGAGGCGCTGACCCAGGTCGCGCGGAAGACGGCGGCCATGATGGGCATCGAGGGAGCACCCGCCACCTACGAGGGCTTCGAGCTGCTTCTCGATTCCTACGAGGAGCGGATGTTCGCGTACGACCCGGCGAACCGGCGGGTCGCGAGCGCCACGTTCCGCACGATGGCGAGCTGGTATCCGCGCCCGGTGCGCCCGCTGACCGCACGCTTCTCGCTCGCGCTGCTGGACGAGCCGCTGCTGCGGGCGCTGGGCTTCCGGGTGCAGCCGCTCCCGGTCCGGTCGGCGGCCGCAGGTGCCCTGAGGGCACGGTCCCGGCTGGTGCGGCTGCTGCCGGCCCGGCCGCGGTGGCTGCCCTCACGCCCGCAGCCCCGCTCGTACCCGTTCGGCTGGCGGCTGGATGATCTCGGCCCGCACTGGGCCCGCAGCCGTCCCCTGGAGCCCCTGCCCGACGAGATCCGGGCTCCGGCGCCCCCGGCCCGGGAACCGTCATGAGCACCGTCCGGGCCGGGGACGCCCGCACCGGACGCCCGGCCGCGCCCCGGACACCGACGGCGGACCGACTGACCGGCTGACCGGCTATCCGGCGGCGAGCAGCGGCGCGAAGTAGCGGCGCGCGAAGGACCGGACCTGCGCGTCGTCGTCCAGCGCGAAACAGCTGACCGGGTTGAGCAGGAACGAGACGGTGATCCGCACCATCAGCTCGGCGACGGGTGTCGGATCGCTCTCCGGTCTGCCTTCGGCCCGTCGTGCCTCGCGCAGCCGGTCGGCCAGATATCCCCGCATGGCGAGGAAGGCCGGCCCGCTCTCCAGGGTGAGGAAAGGAAGCATGATCTCCGGTTCGAGCCGCAGCAGTCCGCCGACGAGCGGGTGTTCACGGATGTGCCTGAGGACGGCGACGAACCCCTCGACCATCCGGTCCTCGATGGTGGGCAGCATGGCGACCGCGTCGTCCACCTCCACCAGGAAGCGCCGGTACTCACGCAGCAGACAGGCCGAGACGAGGCCGTCCTTGTTGCCGATCCGCCGGTAGACGGTCACCCGCGAGACCTTGGCCCGTTTGGCGACATCGTCCACGGTCGACCGGCGCAGCCCGAACGTGATGAACTGCTCGCGCGCCGCGTCGAGGATCTGTTCGCTGAGCGCGTCGGACGGCGGGGTCTGCGTGAGCGCCCCCGCGAGCAGCGCCTCGTTGGTGTCCTGCGTCGGCATGAGCCCTCCCCCCGTCACTGCGGTTCGATTCCACCATAGCCATGCCGGGACAGAGCGACATGATCCGTCACCCCGTAACTCTCCCCCGCTCAGGCAGCCTTCCGGAAGGATCCGCCGCGAGGTCGGTCCGAGCCGTAGTCGTACACCGTCACGGGTATGTCCTTGCCGAGGAGCCGTTGTCCGATCAGCGGCTCGATCCTGGACCACTTGCCGCCCGCCAGACCGCAGCCGATCCGCGGCATATGGACCGATACCCCCAGCTCCGCCGCCCGTTCGGCCACGGAGCCCAGGGCCGCGTCCACCGCCTCGTACCGTATGGGCACCCCCTTACTGCCCGTACGCATCCCCCGCTGTCCGATCATGTTCGCCACCCAGAGGTACGGACCGACCTGGACGAACTGCACGGCGCCCAGGGCGAAGTCGTTCCCCGCGCGCTCCCGGTGCCAGCGGCGGTACTCCCGCTCCGGCTCGGGCCAGCGGCGCGAGAGGGCCAGGACGAAGCCCTTGCCCCAGCCGCCCAGGTCGTTGCAGACGTGCGCGATCAGCTTGACGCCCTTGCCCTGCGGAGCGGTGGCGTCCCCCCGTACATACGTGATCTCCAGCATGTCACCACCGTACGGACCACCACCGACAATCGCTTTCCGACGCCGGCGGCCACTTTCACCACAGTGGTGAGACAGCAATACTGATGAACCGGATCGGCGCACGGGTACAGCCGTGGGACGCAAGGAGCAGACATCGTGACCGGGACCGACGAGCCGACGCTGACCGTCGACGAGCTGGCGGCGCGCGCCGGAGTCACCGTGCGTACGGTGCGCTTCTACAGCACCCGGGGCCTGCTGCCGCCTCCGGTCATCGGTCCGCGCCGGGTCGGGCACTACGGGCGCGAGCACCTGTCCCGTCTCGCCCTGATCGAGGAGCTCCAGCACCAGGGCATGACGCTGGCCGCCATCGAACGGTATCTGGAGCAGCTGCCGCCGGATCTGAGCGCCCGTGACCTGGCGATCCACCGGGCCCTCGTGGCGTCCTGGGCGCCGGACAAGGCGGAGGACACGACCAGGGCCGAGCTGGAGCGCCGGGCGGGCCGGACCCTGACCGAGGGGGACGTGGACCGGCTGGCCGCGATGGAGGTGCTGGAGCGTCCCGAGGTGGCCGGGGGCACCTACCGGGTGGACCCCGGGCTGCTGCGGCTCGGCGTGGAACTGCTGGACGTGCCGATCGCGCACGAGACGATCCTGGCGGCGCGCACGGTCCTGCTGGAGCACACCCGGTCGGCCGCCCAGGAGCTGACACGGCTGTTCCGGGACGAGGTGTGGAATCCGTACCGTGAGCGCGAGTCGGACCCGGAGCATGTCGCGGCGATGAAGTCGCTGTCGGCCCATATGCAGCCGATGGTGGTCCAGGCGCTGGTGACCGCGTTCCAGCGGTCGTTGAAGCAGGAGCTGCGGGCCGCGTTCACGGCGGAGTGAGTACGCCGTGCACGCGGCCCGCGCCGCCCGGCCTCAGTCGTGGAAGGTCTCGCCCTTCCCGGCCATCTCCACGAGCAGTGCGGGCGGCAGGAACCGGTCCCCGTAGCGCTCGGCGAGTTCGCGGGCGCGGGCCACGAAACCGGGCAGGCCGCCCTCGTACCCGTTGATGTACTGGAGCACACCGCCGGTCCACGGCGGGAAGCCGATGCCCATGATGGAGCCGATGTTGGCGTCCGCGACAGAGATCAGGACGTTCTCCTCCAGGCAGCGGACGCTGTCCAGCGCCTCGGAGAACAGCATCCGCTCCTTCATGTCGACGAAGGGCACATCGGCGTCCGGCTTGGTGAAGTGCTCGCGCAGCCCCGGCCACAGGCGGGCCCGCTTGCCGTCCTCGTCGTACTCGTAGAAGCCCGCGCCGCCACTGCGTCCCGGCCGCCCGAACTCGTCGACCATCCGGTCGATGACCTCGTCGGAGGGGTGCCCGGCCCAGGTGCCGCCCGCCTCCTCGACGGCCCGCCGGGTCTCGTCGCGGATCTTGCGCGGCAGGGTGAGGGTCAGCTCGTCCATCAGGGAGAGCACCTTGGCCGGGTAACCGGACTGCGCGGCGGCCTGCTCGACCGAAGCGGGCTCGACGCCCTCGCCGACCATGGCGACGCCCTCGTTGATGAACTGGCCGATGACGCGTGAGGTGAAGAAGCCGCGTGAGTCGTTGACGACGATCGGCGTCTTCTTGATCCGGCGGACCAGGTCGAAGGCGCGGGCCAGGGCCTCGTCGCCGGTCCGCTCCCCCTTGATGATCTCGACGAGCGGCATCTTGTCGACGGGAGAGAAGAAGTGGAGGCCGATGAAGTCGGCCGGCCGTGACACACCTTCGGCGAGGACCGTGATCGGCAGCGTGGAGGTGTTGGAGCAGAGCAGGGCGTCGGGCTCGATGACGTCCTGGATCTCCTGGAACACCTTGTGCTTGAGCGAGGTGTCCTCGAAGACCGCCTCGATCACGGCGTCGCAGCCCGCCAGATCGGCCGCGTCGCCGGTCGGGGTGATGCGGGCCAGCAGCTCGTCGCGCTTCGCCTCGGTCGTACGGCCCCGGGAGAGCGCCTTGGCGAGGAGCTTCTCGCTGTACGCCTTGCCCTTGGCCGCCGCTTCCGCGGAGACGTCCTTCAGGACGACGTCGATGCCCGCGCGGGCGCAGGAGTACGCGATTCCGGCGCCCATCATCCCGGCTCCGAGGACGGCGACCTTGCGGACCGGGCGCTCCGGGACGCCCTTGGGGCGGTTGGCGCCGGAGTTGACGGCCTGGAGGTCGAAGAAGAACGCCTGGATCATGTTCTTCGCGACCTGGCCGGTGACCAGCTCGGTGAAGTAGCGGGCCTCGATGGTCAGCGCGGTCTCGAAGTCGACCTGCGATCCCTCTACCGCGGCGGCCAGGATGTTGCGGGGCGCGGGCATGGGGGCGCCGGCGATCTGCTTCTTCAGGTTGGACGGGAAGGCGGGCAGATTGGCGGCGAACCGCGGGTTGGACGGGGTGCCGCCGGGGATCTTGTAACCCTTGACGTCCCAGGGCTGCTGCGACTCGGGGTGCGCGTCGATGAAGGCGCGGGCCTTGGTGAGCATCTCCTCACGGGTGGCGGCGACCTCGTGGACCAGACCGTTCTCCAGGGCGCGCGCGGGCGTGTACTGGGTGCCCTGGAGCAGCACCTTCAGGAGCGCGTCGGCGATGCCCATGAGGCGCACGGTGCGGGTGACGCCGCCGCCCGCGGGCAGCAGTCCGAGGGTGACCTCGGGCAGGCCGATGCGGGAGCCGGGCGCGTCGAGGGCGACCCGGTGGTGGGAGGCGAGCGCGATCTCGTAACCGCCGCCGAGGGCGGCTCCGTTGATGGCGGCGACGACGGGCTTGCCGAGGGTCTCGATGCGGCGCAGCGACCTCTTGATGGCGGTGCCGGTGTCGAAGGCGGCCTGGGCGTTCTCGGGGCCGACCTTGATCATGTCCTTGAGGTCGCCGCCCGCGAAGAAGGTCTTCTTGGCGGAGGTGTAGATGATGCCGCGGATGGAGTCCTTCTCGGCCTCGGCGCGGTCGGCGACGGCGGCGATGGAGTCCTTGAACGCCTGGTTCATCGTGTTGGCGGACTGGTCGGGGTCGTCGAGGACGAGGGTGACGACGCCGGTCCCGTCCTGTTCCCAGCGGATGGTCGTGCTCTCGGTCATTGCTCTTCTTCTCCGTAAGCAGGGGTGGCCGGGGACGGTCAGAGACGTTCGATGACGGTGGCGATGCCCATCCCGCCGCCGACGCAGAGGGTGACGAGGCCGTACCGCTTGTCGCGCCGCTCCAGTTCGTCGATGAGCGTGCCGAGGATCATCGCGCCGGTCGCGCCGAGCGGGTGGCCGAGCGCGATGGCGCCGCCGTTGACATTGACCTTGTCCAGGGAGAGGCCCATGTCCTTGACGAAGCGCAGGACCACTCCGGCGAATGCCTCGTTGATCTCGACGAGGTCGATGTCGTCGATGGTCAGCCCGGCCTTGGCCAGCGCCTTGCGGGTGGCGGGAGCGGGGCCGGTCAGCATGATGGTCGGCTCGGAGCCGGAGACGGCGGCGGAGACGATCCGGGCGCGCGGGGTGAGGCCGTAGCGCTCGCCGACCTCCTTGGAGCCGATCGCGACGAGGGCGGCGCCGTCCACGATGCCGGAGGAGTTGCCCGCGTGGTGGACATGGTCGATCTTCTCGACCCAGTGGTACTTCTGCAGCGCGACCGCGTCGAAGCCGCCCATCTCGCCGATCGCCGCGAAGGACGGCTTGAGGGCGGCGAGCGAGTCGGCGGTGGTGCCGGGCCGCAGGTGCTCGTCGCGGTCGAGGACGACGAGGCCGTTGCGGTCCTTGACGGGAACGACGGAACGGGCGAACCGCTCGTCCTTCCAGGCCGCGGCGGCGCGCTCCTGGGACAGGGCGGCGTACTCGTCGACATCGCGTCGGGAGAAGCCCTCGATGGTGGCGATGAGGTCGGCGCCGATGCCCTGCGGGGCGAAACCGGTCTCGAAGTTGGTCATCGGGTCCATCGCCCAGGCGCCGCCGTCGGAGCCCATCGGGACCCGGGACATCGACTCGACGCCACCGGCCAGGACGAGGTCCTCCCAGCCCGAACGGACCTTGGCGGCGGCCAGGTTGACCGCTTCGAGGCCGGAGGCACAGAAGCGGTTCTCCTGGACACCGGCGACGGAGTCGGGGAGCCCCGCCGCGATGGCGGCGATCCTCGCGATGTCGGAGCCCTGGTCGCCGAGCGGGCTGACCACGCCGAGCACGATGTCGTCGATGGCCGCCGGGTCGAGGTCCGGGAATCGGCCGCGGATCTCGTGGATGAGGCCGACGACCAGGTCGATCGGCTTGGTGCCGTGCAGGGCGCCATTGGCCTTGCCGCGGCCGCGCGGAGTGCGGATCGCGTCGTAGACAAATGCTTCGGTACTCAAGACAGCTGCCTTTCGGGGGTGGTGGGGCGACGAGGGGTCGGACGGACGGGGAGGATCAGGCGAGCAGCGAGCGGCCGATGATCTCCTTCATGATCTCGGTCGTACCGCCGTAGATGGTCTGGATACGGCCGTCGGTGAACGCCTTGGCCACCCGGTACTCCGCCATGTAGCCGTAGCCGCCGTGCAGTTGGAGGCATCGGTCGGCGACGCGCTTTTGCAGTTCGGTGGCCCACCACTTCGCCATGGAGGCGTGTACGGCGTCGAGGACGCCCTCCGAGTGGTCGACGATGCACCGGTCCAGGAAGGCCCTGGTGACGGCGCACTCGGTGGCCATCTCGGCGATCTCGAACCGGATGTGCTGGAGCTTGGAGAGCGGCCGCCCGAACGCCTCGCGCTCCTTGACGTACTGCGTGGTGATCTCCAGGAGATGTTCGGCGGCGGCGATCCCGGCGACCGCGATACCCATCCGCTCCTGGGCGAGGTTGGTCATCAGGTGGATGAAGGCGCCGTCCCGCTCACCGAGGAGGTTCTCCTTGGGTACCCGGACGTCGTGGAAGAACAGCTCGGCGGTGTCCTGGGACTTCTGGCCGATCTTGTCGAGGTTGCGGCCCCGCTCGAAGCCCTCCGCGCCGCGTTCGACGACGATCAGGGAGAGTCCCTTCGCGCCGCCCTCGGCGGTGGTCTTCGCGACGACGATCACCAGATCGGCGAGGACCCCGTTGGAGATGAAGGTCTTCGAGCCGTTGAGCAGCCAGTGGTCGCCCCTGTCCTCGGCCGTGGTGCGGATGCCCTGGAGGTCGGAGCCCGCGCCCGGTTCGGTCATGGCGATCGCGGTGATGGTCCCGCCGCTGCAGAAGCCGGGCAGCCAGCGGCGCTTCTGCTCCTCGGTGGCCAGGCCCGTGAGGTAGGGGCCGATGATGTCGTTGTGCAGACCGACGGCGAATCCGGGCGCCCCGGCCCGGGTGAACTCCTCGGCGAGAACGGCGCTGTAGCGGAAGTCGGCGTTGCCCCCGCCGCCGTACTCCTCGGGGACGGCGAAGCCGAGCAGGCCCTGCCGTCCGGCGGCGAGCCATGCCTCGCGGGAGACGATGCCGTCCTTCTCCCACTGCTCGTAGTGCGGGAGGACCTCCTTGGCCAGGAAGGTCCGGACGGTCTCGCGGAACGCGTGGTGCTCCTCGGTGAAGATCTGCCGCTGCACGGGGCCCCCTGGAGCCGGTTCTTGACGGTGGAGGTCGGCCGGGCGGCCTCGGGGCCGCCCGGCGTGACGGTGGGTGTGCTGACGCCCGCGTCGCAAAGTACGCGCCCCATCAGCCGGTGGCGCCCTTGCGCGGGGCGGCTGTTCCGGTGGTGTCCGTTCCGGTCGTTTCTGCCCCGGCGGCGTCCGTTCCCGCCGGCTCCGTGGCCCGCAGGCCCGGTACGTCCCAGTCGGCGGCGACCGCCTCGGTGTCCGCACCGGGCCGCGCGGGTCCGCTGCGTACGGAGACCGGGGTCACCGAGAACCGGGGGGCCGGCGCGGGCTGGGTGAGGCCGCCGTGCTCGACGAAGGTGCCGCGGGCGGCGAGATGCGGATGGTGCGGGGCCTCGCGGAGCGAGAGCACCGGGGCGACGCAGGCGTCCGTGCCCTCGAACACCTCGGTCCACTCCTCGCGCGTCCGGGTCAGGAACCGCTCGGCGACAGCGGTGCGCAGGTCGTCCCAGCGGGTGAGGTCCTTGCGGTCCGGGGCCTGGTCCGCGATACCGAGCAGGGTGATGAACTCGTCGTAGAACCGCTGCTCCAGCGGCCCCACCGCCATGTACTGCCCGTCGGCGGTCTCGTACGAGCCGTAGAACGGGCAGCCGCCGTCGAGGAGGTTGGAGCCGCGCCGGTCCTGCCAGCCGCCGGCCGCCAGCATCCCGTGGATCATCGTCGCGAGGTGGGCGGCGCCGTCGACGATGGCGGCGTCCACGACCTGGCCCGCCCCGCCGGGCGTGCGGGCGTGCTGGAGGGCGGCGAGGACGCCGACGACGAGGTAGAGCGAGCCCCCCGCGTAGTCGCCGACCAGGTTGGCGGGGACGGTGGGCGGCTCACCGGGTCCGCCGATCATGGAGAGGGTGCCGGTGAGGGCGATGTACGCGATGTCGTGCCCGGCCCGCTCCGCGAGGGGGCCGTCCTGTCCCCAGCCGGTCATCCGCCCGTAGACGAGTCGCGGATTGCGGGCGAGACAGCTCGCGGGCCCGACCCCGAGACGTTCGGCGACGCCCGGCCGGTATCCCTCGATGAGGATGTCGGCGCGTTCGGCGAGATCCAGGACCCGGCCGGGCCCGCCCTCGGCCTTGAGGTCGACGAGGACCGAGCGCTTGTTGCGGTTGGTGAGGTCGTACGCGGGGTCGATGCCCAGACCCGAGCCGCCGGGGCGGTCGACCCGCACCACGTCGGCCCCGAGGTCGGCCAGCAGCATCGCGGCGAACGGACCGGGCCCGATCCCCGCCAGCTCGACGACGCGCACCCCCGTCAGCGGGCCTCGCGGGCTGTGCTCTGTCCTTGCCATCAAGCCCCCAGCGGTGTGACACAACCGATGTAACATCAATGATGCTAAGAACGCGTCACGCTCCGCACAACCCCTAGGGCCGAGCAAGCGCTTAGTTCTCCCTCCCGATCCTCCCTCATAGTTGCCGCCCGGCCGTGCCCCGCCGCGTCCCGCTCCGCTAGCCTCTGCCTGCCACATCGGCACCGGCTCCCTGCGGAGGTACGCGTGAACAGGCAGAGCGGGGCGAAACGCCCCTATGACGTCGTCCTTTTCGGTGCCACCGGATTCGTGGGGGTACTCACCGCCGAATATCTGGCCGCGAACGCGCCGGCCGGCTGCCGCTGGGCACTGGCCGGCCGCGATCGCGCCAAGCTGGAGCGGCTGCGCGAGCGGCTGACCGCCATCGAGCCGCGCTGCGCCGAACTGCCCCTGGTGCGGGCGGACGCCGACGACGCCGACGCGCTGCGCGCGCTGGCCGAGTCCGCGCGGGTGGTGGCCACGACGGTGGGTCCGTACGTCTGGTACGGCGAGAAACTGGTCGCCGCCTGCGCCGAGGCGGGAACGGACTATGTGGACCTCACCGGTGAGGCGGAGTTCATCGACCGGGTGTACCTGGAGCACGATACGCGGGCGCGCGAAACGGGGACACGCCTCGTGCACGCCTGCGGATTCGACTCCGTACCGCACGACCTGGGCGCGTACTTCACCGTTCAGCAGCTGCCCCGCGACGTACCGCTCGTCATCGACGGCTTCGTCCGGAGCAACGCCGCGTTCTCCGGCGGTACGTTCGCCTCCGCGCTGACGGCGATGGGCCGCGGCCCCCAGATGCTCCAGGCGGCCAAGGAGCGGCGTCTGCACGAACCCCGGCTGGTCGGCCGACGCGTGCGCGCCCCGCTGGGCACCCCGCACTTCAGCGCGGCGACCGGCACCTGGGCGCTCCCGCTGCCGACCGTGGACGCCCGGATCATCGGCCGTTCCGCGCGGGCGCTGGAACGTTACGGCCCCGACTTCCAGTACCGGCACTTCGCCTCGGTGAAGCACCTGCCGGTGGCCATCGGCTCGACCGCGGCACTCGGCGCGCTGGTCACGGCCGCCCAACTCCCGTCCGTACGCGAGTGGCTGATGAGCCGATACGAACCCGGCGAGGGGCCCGACGCGGAGCGCAGGAAGCGGAGCTGGTTCACGGTGCGCTTCGTCGGGGAGGGCGGCGGACGCCGGGTCTTCACGGAGGTGTCCGGCGGCGATCCCGGTTACGGGGAGACGGCGAAGATGCTGGCCGAGTCGGCGCTCTGCCTGGCCCTGGACGAGCTTCCGGCGACGTCCGGGCAGGTCACCACGGCGGTGGCGATGGGTGACGCGCTGCTGGAACGGCTCAGGGCGGCCGGTCTGGGCTTCCGGGTCGCGGCGGTCCGCTGAGCGCCGGTGCCCCATTCGGTCCGGTGGCCACCGTTTCTTCCGGTGGCCACCGTTCACAGGACCCAGGCGGCCAGGGTGTAGAGCATCGCACCGAGCCAGACGAGCCCCACGGCACTGCCGAGGGCCATGCCCACCGCGATCCGGCGCTGAGCGGGGTGCAGAGGTGCCATACGGACGACTGTACGAGAAGTGTTCATACGTACCAGCCTGCCGATCATGACCGGCAGGCGCTATCCGTACGCGTACTCAGGCGGTCTCCTCGCGCAGGGCCCGCCTGCACAGCGCGTCGGCCTTGCGGGTCGTCTCCGGCTGCCGGAAGCGACGGGCCAGCCGCAGGGTGTGGGCGCAGGCGTTGTCCAGGCTGATCCGGTGGCCGACCGAGACGAAGACCGGATTCGTGCCGACCTGGGTGCGCAGGGCCCGGCCCACCACCTCGTCGCCGTCGAGCAGCGGCGAGGAGTCACCGCGCAGGGGTCCGGGGGCTTCGTACGAAAAGGTGAACGGGTTCTTGCCGACGCCGATGACCGGCAGCCCGGTGAGGACGCCGAGGTGGCTGGCCAGCCCGAAGCGGCGCGGGTGCGCCAGCCCGTAACCGTCGCAGACCACGAGGCCGGGGTCGACGGAGAGCGACTCCAGCGCCGCCAGGACCGTGGGCATCTCGCGGAAGGCGAGCAGCCCGGGAATGTACGGGAAGGTGACCTTGCCGACGGAGGTGGCCTCCTCGACCACGTCCAGGGTCGCGGCGTCCAGGACCACGGCCGCCGCGACGACGACGTTGCGTTCCTCGTCGTAGGCGACGTCCACCCCGGTCACCAGGCCGGTACCGGGCGCCGGTCCCGGCTCGTCGAGCACCACACGCGAACGCAGGGTCTCCTGGATCGCGCGGGCCTCGGATTCGTCGGCGGGCATCGTCACTGCGGGCATCTCGTCGGCGGGCAGCCCGTCGTCGGGCATCCCGTCGGCCGGCATGGGGGGCTTCGTCATAGTGAGGTCCACCTTAGGGAACGGCCGGGGGAAGAGGCGCGGCGGGCGGGTCCGGGGCCGCACGGCGGAATGGCCCCGGGCGGGCCGGGGCGGGGGAACGCGACGGATCGGCGCGGGCGAGGGCGGGCCGGGGCGAGGGAACGCGACGGATCGGCGCGGGCGAGGGCGGGGCGCACGACGGACCGGCGCGGGCGGGGGAACGAATTCTGCGGGCGGCGGGCATCCCGGTAGCCTGACGATCATGTTCGTACTCGAATTGACCTACACCGCTCCGGTCGAGCGGGTGGACGCGCTGCTGCAGGACCACGTCGCCTGGCTGGACGCGCAGTACGCGGCCGGGGTGTTCATCGCCTCGGGCCGCAAGGACCCCCGGGACGGCGGGGTGATCCTGGCCGTCGGGGACGACCGCGCGCGGATCGAGAAGATCGCGGCGGCCGACCCCTTCGTGGTGCACGCCGTGTGCGCGTACCGGATCACGGAGTTCATCGCGACCAAGACGTCGCCCGAACTGGCCTCGTACAAGCAGCGGTTGCCCGGCTGAGGGCTCTCCCGGCGCCCCGTGCGCGGACGGGACGGGTCGGCCTAGAAGCCGAGCCGTGCCACCCGGCCCCGCTCTCCGGCGGCCCAGCAGCCGAAGTCGGATGTGCAGTCGACGGTGTCGTAGGAGCCCGTGTCGACCGTGCGCCAGGTACGGCCGCCGTCGCGGGTGAGATCGGTGCCCGTCGGGCCGACCGCCAGTGCGGCGGACCTGCTGTGCGGCAGCCAGGCGACACCCGAGCGGTAGGCGGCGGGCGGGGTGGCGGACTGGCGCCACCTGCGGCCACCGTCGGCGGTCACGGCCGAGGCGTTCGGCGACGCCTGGTCGGCGCGGTAGTCGCCGCCGACCGCGATGCCGTGCGTACGGTCGCGGAACGCGACGCCGAAGACGCCCCGTGCCGGGTCCCCCGCCGGGATCGCGGACGGGGTCGCCGTCCAGGTCAGGCCGCGGTCCCCGGAGTGCAGCACCCGTGCGGTGGCGGCGCCGCCGGTGGTCAGCCAGACGTCCTTCGGTCCCGAGCTGACCAGACACTGGCCGCTCGCGGCGAAGCCCGCCTCCCCGGTCTGTGCCACCGGCATCCCGGCGTTGGACAGGACCTTCCAGTTACGGCCGCCGTCCGCCGTGGACAGGATGCGGAACTTGCCGTCCACCGGATCGCTCATGGCGAGCCCGTGCCGGCTGTCGAAGAAGGTCAGGCAGTCGTAGAAGGCGCGGGCGTCGGTGTTGCGGAACGATTCGGTCCAGGTGGCTCCGCCGTCGTCGGTGCGCAGGACCCGCGAGGCCTCTCCCTCGCCGATGGCCAGCACCACCGCGCGGCGGCTGTCGAATGCCTCGATGTCGCGGAACTCCAGATCGGCCGCGCCGGGCGGTGACACGGTGCGCCAGTTCCGGCCGCCGTCGGCCGTCCGCAGGACCGTGCCCTTCGATCCGGCGACCCAGGCGGTACGTCGGTCGACAGCGGCGAGTCCGCGGAACCGGGCGTCGGTGCCGGTGTCGGTGAGTACCCATCCCGGTGCGGCGTGTGCGCCGCGCGTTGCCTGCGCGGCGGGTGTTGCCGACGTTGCGTCTGCTGCCGATGTCATGTCTGCTGCCGTTGCTGTGTCTGCTGCTGGTGTTGCGTGTGCTGCTGGTGCGGCCAGTGCGGCAGTCACTGCCGCCCCGCACAGCACCAGCGACATCAGTCGTCTCGTCTTCCCCAAGGCCCTCATGGCGCTGGAAGCTAGCCCACCGGCAGCGGGCCGTCCAGGGTACGGCGTCCGGAACCGGGCATCCGTACGACAACGTGTTCTTCGGTGACGCAGCTCACGCCACCCGCCAGTGCACGGATCGAGGAGATCCGTCGTCTACTCCCATGCCGGGAGCCGTTCACCCAGCCGTGAGAGGGAGCAGGTCTTGTCCAGCGTTATCGAGCAGTCCGTGCAGGCCCGCATGGTCGCATCCGCTCCGCAGATGGAGACCCTGCCCGCCACCCTGCAATACGACCGCGAGGACCCGTTCGCCGTACGCATGGCGTTCCCCGGCCCGGCGACCCTGGAAGGCACCGAGGTGTCGTGGGAATTCTCGCGTGAGCTGCTCGCCACGGGGATCGACGCGCCGGCCGGTGTCGGCGACGTCCGGGTGCGGCCGTTCGGTTTCGAGCGGACGGTGCTGGAGTTCCATGCCGCCGAGGGTGTCGCGATGGTGCACGTGCGGACGGCGGAGCTGCGGCAGTTCCTCGACCGGGCCCAAAAGATGGTGCCGGTGGGTGACGAACACCGGTTCATGGACCTCGACCGCAGTCTGACCGACCTGCTCGGCGGGGCCTGTTGACGCCCGGTGGGACCTGGTGACGGTCGACGGGCCCTGGTGACGCTCCGGGTGCCCGGTGACGCCCGTCGGGGGTCGGTGAGCGCTCGCCGGTGCTTGTCGACGCTACGGGTGAAGTAACGCCCAGGTCTTGGAGCCGCCGGAAGGTGTCAGCGCCGGAGCCAGTCCCCAGTCCCCGCCGTGTTCGTCGACCGCGGCGGCCAGCAGCCACATGCTCGCGCTGCGGCGCTCCCGGCACTCCTCGGACCGCTCGGCCTCCTCATGCGCCGGGTGCTGGTCGTAGAGGACGATGCGCAGCGCGTCGAACTGCCAGTGCACCTTCAGCAGCATCTCCCGGTCGGGGGTGAACCGGTAGGCGGCCGCCACCAGTTCGGAGGCCGCCAGGACCGCCGGGTCACGCAGTCCGGCGAGTCCGTGCCGCTCCAGGAGTCCGTGCACGGCTTCGCGGGCGAGCCCCGCGCAATACGCGCCGCCCGGCAGGGCGAAGGAATAACTGAGATTGTCCGGCACCGGCGGGCGGGGTCCCGCGGGTACGGGTGCCGGGAGGCAACACATGGCGCCCTTCATCCAGGTACTCACATTTCTCGGTACATGTGGGGACGATCACACACAGGCACGGTCGCCCCGTGTGAGACTTGCGCTACCGACCGTAGCGCACACCGGAGCACAGTGCTACTACTCGTGCTGTTCCGGTCATTTCGCCGACCGCCCAACCGGAAGGAGGCCACCATGCCCCCCAGGAGCACCCCGACAGCCAGGCAGCAGCGCCTCGGCTACGAGCTGCGCAAGCTGCGGGAACAATCCGGAATGTCGGCCCAGCAGGCCGCCGCCCTGCTGGGCGTCGACCGCACCCGCATCCCGAACATCGAGTCGGGTCGGTTCGGCATAAGTTCCGAGCGGGTGCGGACGCTGGCCTTCAACTACGGCTGCCCCGACACCGGTCTGATCGACCTGCTCGCCGAAATCGCGCAGGAGCGGGCCAGGGGCTGGTGGGAGGAGCACCGCGGACTCCTGCTTCCGAGCCTGCTCGACATCGCCGAACTCGAATACCATGCAGTGGAGTTGAACACTTCGACCACCACGCACATCCCCGGTCTCCTCCAGACGGAGGAGCACGCGCGAGCGGTGTTCGACACCGCCGACCCCCGGCTGCCGGGGCCGGATCTGCAAGCCCGGCTCTCGCTCCGGCTGCGCCGCCAGGAGGTTCTGGACCGGGACCGGCCCCCGTTGTACGAGGCGGTGATCCATGAAGCGGCGCTGCGGATGCAGTTCGGCGGACCCAAGGTGAGCGGCGCTCAGCTGGCCCACATCCTGGAGCGGTCCGAACGGGACCGGACAACGGTCCGGGTGATCCCGTTCACGGCCGGCGGCTTCCCCGGAGCGGGACAGTCCTTCACCTATGTGGGCGCCGCGGTTCCTCAGCTCGACACCGTGCAGCTCGACTCCTCGCACGGTTCGATGCTGCTGGACGCGGACATGCAACTGCGCCGCTACCGGGGCCTGTTGGAACGACTGCGGACGCTCGCACTGCCCGTCCAGGAGTCGCGCGACTTCATCAGGTGCATAGCCCAGGACCTCTGAGGAGAGAGACCATGACCGATATCCGCTGGGACGAAGCCTTCTGCAGCGAGGGCGCGAACTGCTTCCGCTTCGGCCAGGACGACCAGGGAAGGGCCTACATCGGGTCCACCACCGACACCGCCACGTACATCACCGACTCCATCGAGGCGATGCGCGCGCTGATCGCCGCGGTGAAGTCCGGCGCCGCGGACCATCTGCTCTGACCCGTCATCCTGCGAACGCCCCGTGCCCCCGTGCCCGGCGCTCCGAGTACGCCGACCACTCTGAGCGGATCAGCACCGGGGGCCCGAGGTCTGCCGGGCTCCTGGGCCGGGCCTCGCCCGGCCCGAAAGCCCGGCCCAGGAGCCCGATAAATCACGACAGGACCTGTCCGGTATTCCGGTTAGCTTCGCGACCATGGATCGGAACATGGACCGGAGCATCGTCATCACCGGCGCGCGCGAGAACAACCTCCGCGACGTCTCCCTCACTCTCCCCAAGGGCCGCATCACCGTCTTCACCGGGGTGTCCGGGTCGGGCAAGTCCTCGATCGTCTTCGACACGATCGCCGTCGAATCGCGGCGGCAGCTGAACGAGACCTTCACCTCGTTCCTCAGGAACCGGCTGCCGAAGTACGAGCGGCCGCACGTCGAGTCCGTCGAGGACCTGTCGGTGGCGATCATCGTCGACCAGAAGCCCGTGGGCGGCAATGTGCGCTCCACCGTCGGCACGATGACCGACATCTGGTCGGTCATCCGGGTGCTGTTCTCCCGGCACGGCACGCCGAGCGCCGGTCCGGCGACCGCGTACTCGTTCAACGATCCGAGCGGCATGTGCCCCGAGTGCGACGGCGCGGGCCGCACGGTCCGTCTGGACCTCGACCGGGCGGTCGACTGGACGAAGTCGCTCAACGAAGGGGCTCTCCTGCTGCCCGGCCTCTCGGTCGGCAGCTGGGAGTGGAACCTGTACGCCGGTTCGGGGCGCTTCGACAACGACCGGCCGCTCGCGGACTACACCGAGGAGGAGCGCCGCCTCCTGCTGCACGGCAAGGGGTTCACGGTCCGCCTGGAGCTCCGGACGGCCTCGGCGGACATGCGGTTCGAGGGCGTCGTGGAACGCTTCGACCGGCTCTACCTCAAGCGGGACACCGAGTCGCTCTCCGAGAAACGGCGCGAGGCCGCCCGCCGGTTCACCGTCGAGACGGTGTGCGGCTCCTGCGACGGTGCGCGGCTCAACGCGGCGGCGCTCGCCACCCGTATCGACGGGCACTCCCCCGCCGACTACGCGAGGATGGAGGTGGCCGACCTCGTCGGCGTACTGGCGAAGATCGACGATCCGGTGGCGGGTCCGATCGCGCTGGCCGCCCGCGAACGGCTGGAGCGGCTGGTCGGCATCGGCCTCGGCTATCTCAGTCTGGACCGGGAGACCACCACGCTGTCGGGCGGTGAGGGACAGCGGCTCAAGATGGTGCGTCATCTGGGCAGTTCACTCACCGGTCTGACCTTCGTCTTCGACGAGCCGAGCGTCGGACTGCACCCGCGCGACGTCGGCAGGCTCAACGATCTGCTGGTACGGCTCCGGGACAAGGGCAACACCGTGCTGGTCGTGGAACACGACCCGGATGTGATGGCCGTCGCCGACCATGTCGTCGACATGGGGCCGGGCGCCGGCACCGACGGCGGACGCGTCGTCTTCGAGGGGCCCTTCGACCGGCTGCGCGAGGCCGGTACGCTCACCGGCCGGTGTCTGCGCCGGCGCACCACGGTCAAGGAGGCGTTCCGCTCCCCCACCGGGTGGCTGCCGGTGTCCGGTGCCGACCTGCACAACCTCAAGGGCGTGGACGTGTCGTTCCCCGTCGGTGTGCTGACGGCGGTGACCGGGGTGGCCGGGTCCGGCAAGTCGACTCTGGTGTCACGGGTGTTCACGGCGGCGTACCCGGACACGGTGGTCGTCGACCAGACGGCGATCACCGCCTCGTCCCGGTCCACCCCGGCCTCGTACCTCGGCGCGCTCGACATCATCCGCAAGGTCTTCGCCAAGGAGAACGGCGTCGATCCGGGGCTGTTCAGCTTCAACTCCTCGGGCGCCTGCGCCGCGTGTACCGGGCGAGGCGTGATCATCACCGATCTCGCGTTCATGGATCCGGTCACCACGACCTGCCGGATGTGCGAGGGGCGGCGCTTCCAGGACGACGTCCTCGCGCACCGGCTCGGCGGCAAGTCCATTGTCGACGTCCTGGACATGACGGCCGCTCAGGCCATCGAGCTGTTCGACGACCCGTCCCTGCTGCGGAAGTTGCGCACGCTGGACGACGTCGGGCTCGGATACCTCACGCTGGGGCGGCCCCTCAGTTCGCTCTCGGGCGGTGAGCGCCAGCGCATCAAGCTCGCGACGCGGCTGCACCGTACGGGCAGTGTGTACGTCCTGGACGAACCGACGACCGGACTGCACATGGCCGACACCGGCACGCTGGTGGATCTGCTGGACCGGCTGGTCGACGCGGGCAACACCGTCATCTGCGTCGAGCACAACCTGGATGTGGTCAAGCGGGCGGACTGGGTGATCGACCTCGGCCCCGACGGCGGCAGGAACGGCGGCGAGCTGGTCTTCGAGGGCACCCCGTCGGCGCTGGCGGCGCATCGCACATCGTTCACCGCCGCGTATCTGCGCCGGGATCTGGAGCAGCCGCGAGGCCGCGGGGCATGATGGCAGCCCGACCGCCGCCGCGCCCCTGGAGAGCCCTCGTGCCCAGCAGAACAGCCCTGGTCCGCCGTGTGAGCCCGCGACTCGGCGAGGGGCTCGTGACCCGTGTCGAGCGCATACCCGTCGACGTCGGGGCGGCCGCCGAGCAGTGGGAGCGGTACGTCGCCGTGCTCGCCGAGCACGGCTGGGACACGGTCGAGGCGGATCGGGCCGACGACTGCCCGGACGGGGTGTTCGTCGAGGACGCCGTCGTGATGTTCCGCAATGTGGCGCTGATCGCCCGGTCCGGGGCGGAGTCCCGCCGGGGCGAGACCCCGGGCGTCGAGGAGGCGCTGGTGCGGCTCGGCTGCTCGGTCAACCGGATCCGCGAGCCCGGCACGCTGGATGGCGGCGATGTCCTGAAGATCGGCGACACGGTGTACGTCGGGCGCGGCGGGCGGACGAACGCGGAGGGGGTCCGGCAGCTCCGGGCCGCCTTCGAGCCCTTGGGCGCCTGTGTCGTGGCGGTGCCGATCAGCACGGTTCTGCATCTGAAGTCCGCGGTGACGGCGCTCCCCGACGGGACGGTCATCGGGTACCCGCCGCTGGTCGACGAGCCCTCGGTGTTCGGCCGGTTCCTGCCGGTGCCGGAGGAGGCGGGCGCGCATGTGGTGCTGCTCGGGGGCGGCGATCTGCTGCTGGCGGCGAGCGCCCCGAAGTCCGCCGAACTGTTCCGGGAGCTCGGATTCCGGCCCGTCGCGGTCGATATCAGCGAGTTCGAAAAACTGGAAGGCTGCGTGACATGCCTCTCCGTACGCGTCCGTGACCTGCACACATAACGGTACGTAAGCGGATGCCCGGAGGGACGGGCTTGGCTTGGGCCTTAACGTCGCTTTAACCTACGGTCACGTAACCTACGAAGCCGTAGGTAATTCTCCCGTCCCCAGGAGCTCCCCGTGACGATCACCTCTCCCCACCTCGGCAGTTCGAAGGCGTGGACCGACGCCCAGCTGCTGTACGCGCTGGAAGAGGTGGTGGAGAAAGAACTCAACCGCCATCTCAAGGTCGCCAAGGACTGGATGCCGCACGAGTACGTCCCGTTCTCCGACGGCCGGAATTTCCCCGGTGTCTTCGAGGACGGCGACGCGTGGGCGCCGGAGCAGTCCAAGGTGACCGACATCGGCAAGATCGCGCTGGTCGTGAATCTGCTGACCGAGGACAACCTCCCGAGCTACCACCACGAGATCGCCTCGCTCTTCGGCCGTGACGGCGCCTGGGGCACCTGGGTGCACCGCTGGACCGCGGAGGAGGGCCGGCACGGCATCGTGATGCGCGACTATCTGCTCACCTCGCGCGCCGTGGACCCGGACAAGCTGGAGCAGTTCCGCATGGCGCACATGGCGGAGGGCTTCGAGTCGGACAACCGCCACTCGATGCTGCACTCCGTCGCGTACGTCGCCTTCCAGGAGCTGGCGACCCGGGTCTCGCACCGCAACACCGGCCACCAGTCGGGCGACCCGGTCTGCGACCGGATGCTGGCCCGGATCGCGACCGACGAGAACCTCCACATGGTCTTCTACCGCAACCTCCTGGGCGCCGCCTTCGAGCTCGCCCCGGACCTGACGATGCAGGCCGTGCGCGATGTCGTCGTGAACTTCCGGATGCCGGGACACGGGATGCCGGGCTTCGAGCGGGCCGCAGCGCAGATGGCGATCGGTGAGATCTACAACATGCGCATCCACCACGACGACGTGATCCAGCCGGTCCTGCGCTACCTGAAGGTCCTCGACATCGACGGGCTCGGCCCGGAGGGTCTGAAGGCACAGGACGAACTGGGCCTGTACATGGGCGGCCTGGACAGCGAGGCGTCGAAGTTCGACGAGAAGCTGGCGGCCCGCAAGGCACGCATGGCCGCGCGCGGCCGGGCCTGACCCTCCCCGTGCGGGTATGACCGTGCGGGTATGACCGTGCGGGTATGACCGTGCGGGACTGACACACCCCCGCACACGACAGCGACCGCCGAGCACCGACCACCGAGCGCCGGACGGACCCGACACCACGGGCCGTCCGGCGCTCGCGTCGTTCCGGCCCCGTTCGCTCCCGCGCTCAGTCCCGCGCTCGTGTCAGGTCTGCCCCCGGCTCACTCGCGCGCTCGTGTCAGGTCGGGCCCGACTCACTCGCGCGCCGTCACCTCCGCGTACGCGACGTCCCGCACATCGGCGACCGGATGCTGGCGCAGCATCCGCAGTTGGGTGCGCCAGGGCCCCGTCCAGCCCGTGCGACGGCCTCCCGCCACGGTCAGTCCGGCGGCGAACAGTCCTTCGGCCGGGTCGCCGCTGCCCGTGAGGCGTGCGGTGACGACGAGCAGCGTGTCGAGGCCGCCGACGGCCGGACCGTCCGCGGCGCCGGCCCGCCGGCCGACGCTCAGCGCGGTACGGGCGGCGAGCACCGGCCGCCCGTGGTGCAGTCCGGCGAGCCGGACCAGCGCGGAGTACAGGGGCTCCGCGTCCGCGTCGAGATCCACGGCGTGCGCGAGCAGACCGGCCGCCTGCGGCACGAAGTCCCGGAATCCGGCGAGTACTTCCCCGGTGGCGCCGAGCACGGCCCGTGTCCGCGGGCCGCGCGACGCGATCCGCCGGCCGAGCGCCTCGGCCACGTACACCACCCGCTGCCGGGCGGGCCGGTCCCGCTCGGCGCCCGCCTCGTCCGCCGTGTCGTCGGTGGCCAGGGCCGTCAGTACCCGGTTCAGCGCATCCACCGCCTCCGGGACC
This sequence comes from Streptomyces sp. TSRI0281, assembly GCF_001905125.1. Classification (GTDB taxonomy): domain Bacteria; phylum Actinomycetota; class Actinomycetes; order Streptomycetales; family Streptomycetaceae; genus Streptomyces. Next base: position 146,813 of record NZ_LWLE01000004.1, read on the forward strand.
GCCATGGCCGCCTCGATCAGCGCGTCCGCCGCGGACCGCCAGGTACCGCGCCGGTCCAGGTCGGTGAGCGCGCCCACCAGGACGTCGCACGCGCCGGGCGCCCACGGCAGCCAGCGGGCCACCGCGTGGTGGGCGAGGGCGGCGAGCTCCTCGTCGTCGGTGTCGCACACCTGCTGGACCAGCCCGGCGTACCGCTGCCGGTGTCCGGCGGCCAGCTCCGCCGGGTGCGCCCGCAGCACGGCGGAACGCGGCGCACCGGCACCGCTCGCCGCGTCGGCCAGCACGTCCCACATCCGCTCGTCGTCGAGCAGGGGGACACCGAAGGCCACACAGGCGGCCCGCACGTCCGGATGCTGGTCCGGCAGGGCGTACGCGTGGGCGAGCAGGCCCGCCGCATGTGTGGTGGGCAGCCGGAGCGCGGCGAGCCGCACCGCCTCCTTGCGGCTGGTCACCTTGCCGGTGCCGGGCGCCATCCGCGTGGCCAGCGACTCGGCCAGCAGGGAAGGCCGCACGAACAGGGAGACGCGGCCCGCCGCGTACACGGCGACGCGGGCGCGGTCGTCACCGGTGTGCGCGAGCAGACCGGGCAGCACCTCGGCGGGCCTGTCGGTGCGGGCGAGCGCGGCGAGCGCCGCCTCGGCGAGCACGATGTCGGCCGATCCGGTCCAGGGGCGTACGGCATCGGCGCCGATGCCCGGCAGCCGGGCCAGTTGCCCGAGGGCCGAGGCCCGGGAATACAGCGGCAGCTTCTCGTCCCGCACGACCCGTTCCAGGTCCCGGCCGGCGGCCCGGTGCTGCCGCGGCACCCAGCGGATCACGTCGTTGTCCACGGGCACGGTCCATGGGGTCCCCGCGGCGAGGAACCTTCCCCACGGCGGTGTCTCGCCGAGGAAGCGGTCGAGCAGATCGGTACGGCGACCGGTGAGCACCTGCCGCACGGCGGGCAGGGCGATGGCCGACGGGTCGCGGGTCAGAATGCTCTCGACGCGTTCGTCCCGGTGCGCGGGCGGCTCCAGCCGGAAGCCGATCGCGGTCCGGGCGGTGGAGCTGTTGCCGTAGAGAACCGCCTGCCGGAGCATTTCCTGAAGCTCCGGCATGGTCGCGGCGCGACGGCCCACGGCCCGTGCCAGGGCGAGGACGAGGCCGTAGTCCGACCGCTCGGCCCCCGCCTCCAGCCAGGGCCTGAGCGCTTCGAGCACGGTGTGCTCCTGGCCCCGGCCCAGGGTCCGGTCGAGCCGGCCGAGGTCCGCGCTCCCGCTGTTCCCGGAGATCCGGACCAGGGTGCGCAGGGCCCAGTTCAGCAGGGCGCGCTGCCCGGTGACCGCGTGTTCGCGCAGGACGCCCACGGCGAGCGCGCTGAGTGCGGAGCGGGTGGCCGCCGACGAGTCGCGGGCCTCCACCGCATCCGTGGCTATCCGGTCCAGCAGGGGTTCCACGGCGTCGGTGCAGAGCGCGGGCGGGACGGTGAGCAGGGCGCGCAGCGCGGCGGAGCGGACCGGGTCCTGTTCGTTGCGCAGCCGCAGCATGTCGTCGAGCACGGTGGCGACGGCGGCCGGATCCGCGGAGCGGCCCGCGTTGCGGATGAGCAGCGACCAGGCTTCGGCGCGGTCGTCGGCGGCGGGCCTGCGCGTCGCCGCCAGGAGCCGTTCGCGTACCTCCGCGACCGGCAGATACGACTCGGCGAGCAGGACCGTGTCCCGGCCTGCCCCTCGGTCACGGGCTCTCGCCGCCATCCGCCGGGCCACGGGCGCCACATGGCTGCGGGGCAGCGCGTCCAGCACCATGGTGTCGACGGTGCCGGACGCGCCGTCGCCCCGGCCCTCCACGACCGCGTCGTAGAACGCGCCGCGACGGCCCGGCGGCAGGGCCAGGACCAGCCCGGCGAGCAGATCCCCGAAGTCCGCGACGGACCGGCCGAGTTCGACGAACAGCTCTTCGGGCACCGTACGGGCCAGCCGTCGCAGCAGCACCTTGCTGAGCACCCCTCCGCGAGGCAGCGAAAAGCCTTCGGGGCCGAGGAACAGACGCGCGAAGCGGACCGGGTCGGCCGCGAGGAGCTCGCCGAGCCTCCGGCGCACCGGAAGCGCCGAGGGGCCGTACCGCTCCAGGAGGTCGAGGACCCGGTGCGGGTGGGTCGCCACCGCCGCGGCGACCCCGCGTTCATGGCCGTACCACTGCCACCAGGCGTCACGTCGCGTCCTGGGCCGCGACGCCAGGTCGCGTTCCGCGGCGTCGAGGAACGGGCGGGGGTGGCGGGTGCCGAGGGAGGACCAGCAGCTCACCGAACGGAACAGTTCGGGCAGCAGCCGGTCCACCACCTCGGACGAACAGCCGGGCAGCAGCCGGGACGCCTCGGCGTCGCCCCAGGTCCCGCGCAGGGGTTCGATCAGCCGGTCGGCCAGTGCGGTGCGGCGGTCGGCGACGATCGCCCGGATCAACTGGCGGCGTACGGCCGCCGGCGCGTCGTCGAGGGCCGCCTCGTACGCGGTGTCCGGTACCCCGAGACTGTGCGCCACCCGCAGGGCCACGCCCCTGACGCGGGGGTCCTCGTCGGCGATGCGGTCCTCGATCCACCCGGTGTCGCGGGCGACGGCCGCGGCGACGACGGCGAGGTGACGCTCATAGGGATCGCCGCCCGCCAGTTCCTCCAGGACCGGCCGCAGCACCCCGTCCGCGGCCAGGTGTTCGGCGCGCACGGCGAGTTCCCGCATGCGCCGGTGGTACGGGAGCGGTTCCAGGGCATCGAGCAGGGTGCAGGCGAGGACGAGCGGCTGAGCGTCGGTCATGGGGCGATTCTGCCGTGCCCGGACAGGATCACCCCAGAGGTTTACGGACCGTATCCACAACGGCCCCGCCACGGCCGACACCGCCGACCGGCCGCGGCTCCCTACCTGACGGTCCGGTGGACGCTGCGCACCGCGGCGACATCGGCGTGCGCCGTGGGACGCGGCAGGTGCGCGCTGAACGCGTCGAGCCGACGCCGGACACTGGTCGCGATGCCCTTGCCCAGGACGTAGCGGGTCGCCGTGCTCGCGTCCGCGGCGGTGTCCAGGATGCGGTGGGCCTCCCGGCTGCGCATGCCCGTGTGGCTGAGGACCAGGTGGGTCAGCAGGTGCGGGAGCGCCGCGAGAGAGGACCCGATCCGTGCGGCGGCCTCGGCGTCGATGTGGTTGTCCGGCGCTCCGAGGGTCCCGGCGGCCCGGACCCGGCCCAGGTCGAGCAGATGCACACCCGCCGTCGCGGCCGCCGTCACCAGCCGGGCCGCGGCGCGGGGCCCGATCCCGTTGCTGGCGACGGAGATCCGGGCGGTACGGCCGTACGGCGCGCGGGCCAGGCCGGCAGCGAGCAGATCGGCCCCCTCGTCCCCCAACCGGGCTGCCGATACGTAGAGTTCGGTGATCGCCCCGGCGGCCAGGAGTGCCGCCAGCGGTGCCGCGCCGGCGGGTCCGAGCGCGTTGCCGCCGATGAACAGCCGCTCCACGGGCCGCCCCGCCGCTGCCGCGGTGAGCATCGCCTCGGCGAGGACGGCGGTGCCCGCCGCGTCGAGTCCGGTCTGGACGAGGTCGAGGGTACGGAGCGTGGCGGCGGCCTCGACGAGCTGGGCCGCCGCCTGTCCGCCTCCGGTGCCGAGCGGGTTCCGCTTGAGCCAGACCCCGGTCACCATGTGCTGCGAGGCGCGCAGGCTGTCCGCGATCCGGCAGGCGCCGCCCGCGGTGATCCGGTTGCAGCCCAGGTAGAGGGTCTCCACACCGGTTCCCGCGCTGCGGTCCGCGACGGCTCCGGCGCCCTCGTCACCCAGCCCGTCGGTGCCGAGCAGCAGATGCCGTACGGGGGCGGGTCCGCCGTCCGCCGTACGGGGGTGCAGGGCACCGGCTACCAGTGCGGCTCCCTGGGGGCCGAGCGCCTGTTTGCACAGGTCCAGACGGCCGTCGGGCAGTGCGGTGCCCGACGGGAAGTCCAGCCGTTCGTCGGCGCTCACGCCGGAGTGCAACCAGCCCAGCAGCGGGGCGAGTTCCGCGACCGAGCGGGGCAGCACCGGGGGCACTCCCGCGTACGGGGGCGAGGACGTGGCCGACGCGGAGGCCGGAGACGTCGGAGAGGACGGCGACGTCGGAGAGGACGGGGGCGTCGGAGAGGACGGGGGCGGGGGAGAGGACGGGGGCGGGGACGGGGACGGGGGCGGGGGCGTCACGGGGGTCACCACGACGCCTCCCGGTAGTCCTTGAGGAACACACCGGAGACGGGTGATCCGGCCTCGCCCCGGACGATCGGGTCGTAGACGCGGGCCGCCCCGTCGACTATGTCGAGGGGCGTCCGGAAACCTCCGGCGGCGAGTCTTCGCTTCTTCGGGGCCGGGTTCTCGTCCGTGATCCAACCGGTGTCGACGGCACACATATGGACGCCCTGTTCCGCGAGTTCGGCGCCGCTGGTACGGGTGAGCATGTTGAGTGCCGCCTTGGCCATATTGGTGTGCGGGTGGCCGCCCGTCTTGTTGCGCACCGCGAACCGGCCTTCCACCGCTGTCACATTGACGATGTAGCGACGTGGCCCCGGCGAGGCCAGGAGCAGGGGGAGCAGCCGGTCGCAGAGCAGCGCCGGGGCCAGCGCGTTGACCAGCTGGGTCTCCAGAACCTCGGCGGGGTCGAGCGAGCCGATCCGCGCCGACCAGGAGTTCACGGGTGAGGTGTCGGGCAGCAGACCCGCCTCGTCCGCGTCGGGCAGCAGCAGGGCCAACGCCCCGGGGGCGACGGAGCCCCCGACGGCGGACATCGGCGTGTAGCCGGGTGCGCGCAGCGCGCCGGTGGGCAGCGCACCGTGCTCCCCCGCCGTCAGCAGGGCGTACGCACCGGGTGGCCGACGCACGGTCTGGGCCGCGTTGTTGACGAGGATGTCGAGCGGTTCACCGGCTTCCCGCAACTGCTCGCACAGGCCCAGGACCTGGCGCGGGTCGCGCAGGTCCACGGCGAGCACGGTGAGCCGTTCCAGCCACTGCCGGCTGTCGGCCACGGCCCGGAACCGGCGCAGCAGATCGTGCGGGAAGCGGGTGGTGACGAGAAGGTCCGCTCCGTCCCTGAGCATCATCAGCGCCAGCTGGAATCCGATCTTGACGCGCCCTCCGGTCAGCAGGGCGCGCCGCCCCGACAGATCCGTACGGCTGGTGCGCCGGGCCCTGTTCTCCGTCGCGCACTCCGGGCACAGGAGGTGGTAGAAGGAGTCGACCCGGCGGTACCCCGACTTGCAGATGTAGCAGCGTCGGGGCCGGGTCAGCGTGCCCGCGGGGGCCGGGGCCGCACCCGCGGGGTCGAGCGGGGCGTCCTCCCGCCGGCTCTCGGCGCCGGTCGCGGTGGCCGCCAGGACGGTGGCGTCCGCGGCGGCGCGCCGCTCGCCGCTCGCCCTGCGGCGCTTGCTGCGGCCGTCGCGGGTGAACGACGCGGCGACCTGTTCGGCGCGGAGGCGGACGGGGTCGTCGGCGGGCAGTGCGCGAAACCGGGCGACGAGCCGGTCGAAGTCGGCCGACTCCGCGTCGGTGACGGTCCGTCCCGGGCCCACCTCGTGCGGGTCCGCGGACGCGGGGCGCGCGCTCCCGCCCGAGGCCCGGACCTCGGCCGGTCCGTCGTGGCGGTACGTCGCTTCGTGGTGCATGCCTCTGCGCTCCCCGTGGTCCCGACCGGATTCGAACCGGCGTCCCTCCGCATGTCATACGGACGCGTCTGCCTCTGCGCTACGGGACCCCGGGGGCGGCCTGCCCCGACGACGCGCCTGTTTCTGCGACTCGTCCGGGCATGGGGAGATACTAACCAGCTGTCACCCGGGCGTCCGCACGAATAAGCGGCCGTCCGCCGCTCGGCCGGGGCGACCGTGGGAGCGTGGGTGCCACCGGGTGATCCGGGGCCGGTCCGCCGTCCTGTGCGGCGGACGTACCGGGCGGGCGCGGGCCCCTCGGTACGGTGGTTCAGGCCCGGTCGGGATCGGCTCGGCTCGGCTCGGTACGGTGGTTCAGGCCCGGTCGCGATCGGCTCGGCGCAGCCGTTCGCGCTCCTTCTCGGAGAGTCCGCCCCAGACGCCGAACCGCTCGTCGTTGGTGAGTGCGTACTCCAGGCAGGCCACTCGTCCCTCGCAGGCGTTGCACAACTGCTTGGCCTCGCGCGTCGAGCTGCCCGGAGCGGGGAAGAAGAACTCGGGTCCGGCCTGCGCGCACAGCGCGCTCTCCTGCCAGGCGAGCGTCTCGTCTTCGGTCACGGTGTTGATCAGCATGGGCCTCACGGTGCCCGGTCCCGATAAACGACCGATCAACGATTCATCAATCGGGGTCACGGCCCGAGGCGGAACGGCCCGGCCCGGTCCGGTCGGAACGGCCCGGGGCGCGACGGCCCGGTCCGGTGGGGACGGCCGGTGCGCAGCAGCCGCCGTCCCGTCGGGCGGCCGGTCAGCCGGCCTGCCTCGGAGCGGGCCTGATCACGGCGAAGGCGGCGCCGTAGGGGTCGGCGAGGTTGGCCATCCTGCCGACCTCCGGGATGTCCATGGCCGCCAGGGTCTCCTTGCCGCCGAGCCGCTTCGCCCCGGCCACCGCGGCGTCGACGTCATCGACCGTGAAGTACGGCAGCCAGTGCGGACCTGCCGCCGCCTCGGTGGGTGAGTCCTTGAAGGGCACGAGGCCGCCGAAGGCCGAATCGGGTCCGGCGTTCGCGGGGCGCACCGTGGTGTAGGTGTACGCGCCGCCGTCGAACCCCATCTCGTCGGTCTGCCAGCCGAAGACCTTCTGGAAGAACGCGGCGGCCGGGGGCACCTCCGGGGTGTAGAGCTCGGCCCAGAGGAACGCGCCCGGTTCCCGGATGACGCCCAGGCCCGGATTCTCCTTCGGCTGCCAGACACCGAAGTACGCCCCGGCGTTGTCCTTGAAGCCGGCCATGCGGCCGAACTCCATGACGTCCATGGGTTCCAGCAGCACGGCGCCGCCCGCCCGCTCCACCTTCTTGGCCGTGGCGGAGGCGTCGGGCGACTGGAAGAAGACCGACCAGGCACTCTTCGACTGCTCCGCGGGGACCTTCATCACACCGGCGGCGGTGCGGCCGCCCAGTGTGTACATCCCGTAGCCCCCGACCTCGGGACCTCCCGGGACCAGATCCCAGCCGAAGAGACCGTGGTAGAAGGCGGTGGCGCCGTCGAGGTCCGGTGTACCGAGGTCGATCCAGTTGGGGATGCCGTCGACGAAAGTGGGGCTGAGCATGGTGTGCTCCTTCAGCGAGTCCCATGGTCTCGCTTGTCCTGATGCGCGGGCCTTTCTCCTGACTTTCCGAGTCTCGCACCGGGCCGTGACGGCCGCAGTCCGCGCGAGGCCGGGTCCGCCGCGTGAAACGCGGATACAGGAGGGGCCGTCTTCGGCGCACCGGCGCGGGCTGTGGCCCATGGGGCGCCTCACGGCGGCCGACGGCCCGCCGGCATGCTCGGCCGACTGGGTGAGGAGCCGGTGCCGGACGGCAGCGGGGTGGTGCCCCGGGGCGCCCGCCCGGGGCGGCAGCACGGTCCCGGCCGGACCGTTCGGCCCTGATCCGACGACGATCGTGTGTGCCATGCCGCCCAGCGTAGGGGCGGCCCCCCGGGCGGGCCGAAGCATTGCGGCGGTGCGGCGCGTCTCTCCTCAGTGGCGTACGCCGAGTGCCGGAAGTACCGTCTCGGCGACCCGGTACGCCTCCTCCAGCAGCGGGTTGCCGGACAGGATGAAGGTGTCGACGCCCAGGTCCTCGAACTCCTTGAGCCGTTCGACGACCTGGGCCGTCGACCCGACCACCGCAGTGCCGGGACCCGGCCGGAACAGGCTCATGCCCGGCCACATATTGGGGTGGGCCTCCAACTCCCTCGCCCTGGCGGGGACCTTGCCGCCGTGCTGGCGGAACTGACGCTGCCAGCCGACCCCGTCCTCCCCCGCCCGGTCGCCGAGCTGCCGTGCGTACGTGGCGTCGCTGGTGACGTCGAGGAGCCGGTCCGCCGCCGCCCACGCCTCGTCCTCCGTGTCGCGGACGATGAGGTGGAGGCGCAGTCCTATGCGCAGGGTGCGGCCGTACGCCGCGGCACGCGCACGGACCCGATCCAGCTTCTCCTTCAGCAGATGCGGAGGCTCGCCCCAGGTCAGGAACACATCGACGTGCTCGGCCGCCATCTCGATGCCGGGCGCCGACGAGCCGCCGAACCAGAGCGGGATGTGCGGGTCCTGGACGGGCTTCAGCTCACGGAAGGAGGCGCCCGCGTTCTTCAGGTCGTAGAAGCGCCCCTTGTGGTCGAAGACCTCGCCCGCGGTGAGGCGCTTCACGATCGACCAGTATTCGGCGCTCAGTTCGTACCGTTCGTCGTGCTCCACGTGGAGGCCGTACTCCCGGAGGGACGCGGTCGAGCCGTTGACGACGTTGAAGCGCAGTCGCCCGCCGAACAGGGTGTCGAAGCTGAGCGCCATCTTGGCCAGCAGCGTCGGCGAGATCAGCCCGGGGTGGACGGCCAGCAGGGGTTTGAACCGGGTGCTGGTGGTGGCGGCGAGCGCACTCCCGAGCGGCCAGACGTCGTAGAGATCCGTCGCGAGCAACGCCCCGCTGTAGCCGAGCTGTTCGACCGTTCCGGCGAGTCGGCTCAGATAGCCGAGGTCGACGGGGCGGCGACCGGCCGGCTCCCAGGGGTAGGCGCCTTCGCGCGGGATGATGTACCAGAGGACTTCGCTCGGCATAGCGCTCAGGCCGCCTTCGGCGCGGAGGGGCGGGCGACGGCGGCGGCCACGATGACGGGCCGTTCGATGAAGCCGGTGCGGTGGAAGATGTCGGCGGCCTCCTGCTGCTCGGCGAGGAACTCCTCGCTCACCGTCTCGATCAGCCAGGGCAGGGAGCGCAGTGCGCTCTCCCAGTCGTCGGCGCTCCCGCCCAGGTCCGCCGCGGCGATCTCGGCCGCCCGGCGCGGGTGTGCGGCGACCCATGCGTCGGCGTGGCGGAGGGCGCGGGTCAGCGCCTCGATGACCTCGGGCCGCTCCTCGGCGAGTTCGCGCCGGGTGAAGAACACGGAGCGGTCGGTGATGACGTCGGCGGTGGGCACGAGGGTGCGCAGTCCGCCGGTGCGCCGGGCGGCGGCGAGCTGGGCGCCCTGGGCGACCCAGGCGGCGATCTCACCGGTGCGCAGGAGCTGTTCGCTGTCCTCGGTGCCCCGTACGGCGGTGATGTCGTCGGCGTACGAGAGCCCGGCGTCGTGGAGTGCCTTGGCGATGAGGTGGGTCTGCCAGGAGCCGATCGCCAGATGGACGACCGTGCCCTTGAGGTCGGCGACGGTACGGACCGGGCTGTCCACGGGCACCAGCAGGGCGCCGTGCTCCGGGCGCGGGGCGGAGACGGCGGTGTAGACGAGGTCGTGGCCCGCGGCCTGGGCGGTGACGGGCGGGGTCGAACCGGTGCCGCCGAAGTCGATGACGCCCCGGGTGAGCAGTTCGCCGGTGCGGACGCCGTTCGTGTACGGGTGGAGGACGACGCTCTCGCCGAGCGGGGCCAGCTCCTCCTGGGCGAAGCCGAGCCGGGTGAGGTGGTACAGGTAGTAGAGAGACGGATTGCTGCTGTGGACGCCGATGGTGATGGTCATTCAGATCACTCCGATTTCGGTACGTTCGGGAGCCGGCGCGGGGACGGTGGCAGGCGCGGCGGGCTGGGCGGAGGGCGTGGCGGGGGCGGGGGGTGGGGGCGTGTGAACCCCGAGGTCCTGGAGCAGACGGCGGCGCAGGGCGACGAACGCCGGGTCTCCGGGTTCGCGCGGCCGGTCGACGGTGACCGGCTCGTCCGTGACGAGCCGCCCGTCCCGCAGGACGGCGACCCGGTCGGCGAGCCGTACCGCTTCGTCCACGTCGTGGGTGACGAGGAGGACGGCGGGGCGGTGCTTCCGGCACAGTTCATCGACCAGGTCCTGCATCTTCAGCCGGGTCAGCGCGTCCAGCGCGGCGAACGGCTCGTCCAGCAGGAGCAGTTCGGGCTCACGGACCAGGGCGCGGGCGAGGGCGACGCGCTGGGCCTCACCGCCGGAGAGGGTGGCGGGCCATGCCTGTGCGTGCCGTTCCAGGCCGACTTCCGCCAGTGCCCGGATGCCGTCGTCGAAGCGGCTTCGCGGCAGGGCGACGGTCACATTGGCGAGGACCTTCTTGGACGGTACGAGGCGGGGTTCCTGGAAGACGACGGTGCGGGCCTCGGGTACCAGGACCTCTCCCCCGTCGGCACCGTCCAGTGCCCCCAGGATGCGCAGCAGGGTGGTCTTCCCGCTGCCGCTCGCGCCGAGCAGGGCGACGAACTCACCCTTTGCGATGTCCAGTTGCAGATCGTCGAGTACGGCGCGGGTGCCGAAGACGCGGCGCAGCCCCCGTACCCGTACGGCGGGCGTCGTCGTTCCGTGGCCGGTCATCGGGAGGCTCCCTGCGGGGTACGCCACGGCATCAGGACGCGCTCCAGCAGCCGTACGGCGATGTCGGCGCCCAGGCCCAGCAGGCCGTAGACCAGGATGCAGACGGCGAGGATGTCGGTGCGGGCGTAGCTCTGGGCCTGCGACATCAGATAGCCGATGCCCGCGGTGGCGTTGATCTCCTCGGCGGCGATGAGCGCGATGACGCTGAGGGTCATCGACAGGCGCAGTCCGGCGAGCAGGGACGGCAGTGCGCCGGGCAGGACGACCTCGCGGACGATGCCGAGGCGGCTCATGCCGAAGCTGCGCATCGCCTCGATGAGTTTGGGGTCGGTGTTGCGCACGCCGCTCGATGTCGAGACGTACATCGGGAAGGTGGTGGCGACGGCGATGAGCAGGATCTTGGCGGTCTCGTTGATGCCGAACCAGACCATGAACAGTGGCACCAGGGAGAGGAAGGGGATGGTGCGCAGGGTCTGGAGCGAGGAGTCGAGGAGCTCGTCGCCCAGACGGGTGAATCCGGTGGTGATGCCGAGCGTCAGTCCGGCGGCCAGCCCGATGAGCAGGCCGAGACCGGAGCGGGTGAGGGAGGTGGTGAGGGCGTCGGGAAGCTGCCCGTTGCCCCACAACTCACCCACGGCGCGGATGACTTCGACGGGCGAGGCCAGTACGTCCGCGGTCAGGACTCCGGTCGCGGAGGCCGTCCACCACAGGGCGAGCAGCGCCACGGGGCCCAGTGCCCGTACGGTCAGGGCGTAGGTACGGCCGCGGGCCTTGCGGAGCTGCGGGCGCGGGGTGACGAGCGAGGTGGTCGCGGTGTCGCTCATGTCAGCTTCTCGACGTCGAGCAGATGGGCCGCTACGTCGACCTCGGTCCTGGTGACCTTCTGCTCGGCGTAGAACGCGGCGACGGCCTTGAAGCGTGCGATGTCCTCGGGGCCGATCGGATCGACCGTGCCGCCCTGGGCGGTGAAACCGGTCTGGACTTCCGCCGCCTTGCCGGTGACGGCGGTGGGGCCGACGTCGGTGAAGACGTTCAGATACGCGGCCGGGTTCTTCTTCTCCTCGGCGCTGGCGTCGTGGAGGTACTGGTAGAGCGCCTTGACGACCTTGGGGTGCTGCTCGGCGAAGCCCGTACGGACCGCGTTCAGGCTGTAGTTGTCGGAGCCGATGGCGGCGCCGTCGGCGACGAAGTGCGCCTTGCCGCTGCCGATCTCGGCGACGGCGTAGGTGGCCCAGACGGCCCAGGCGTCGACCTTGCCCGCGTTGAAGACGGCGGCGGTCTGGTCGGGGCGCAGATAGACGCGCTGCACCTCGTCGGCCGGGATGTTCGCCTTGGCGAGTGCCTTGAGCAGCAGGTATTCGCCGGTGCCGCCCTGGTTGACGGCGACCTTGCGGCCGACGAGGTCGGCGACGGACTCGATACCGGAGCCGTTGCGGACCAGGATGCCCTCGCCCGCCGCGTCCGGGTCGACGGCGGTGAAGAACCTGAAGCCGGGGCGCTGGGCGAGCGAGGTGATGCCGGAGGTGATGGAGCCGGTGGCGATGTCGAGCTGGTCGGCGTTCATCGCCTGGGCGGCCGGGGCGAAGGGGCCGGCGCTGCCGGTCCACTCCACCTTGGCCCCGACCTTGCCGAGCGCCTTGTCGAGGCTGCCGTCCTTCTTGCCGAGGGCGAGCACCCCGGAGTTGCCGGGGTCGGGGATGCGTACGGAGACCGTGCTCCCCGCGCCGGAGCCGGAGGCGCTGTCGGCCTCGGACGTGCCGCAGCCGGTGACCGCGAGCAGCGCGGTGGCCGTGAGGAGGGCGGGGAGTGCGGCGTTGCGCAGTGGTCGGGTCACGTTCATGGTGGCGGGGGTCCTCAAGGCTCAGGGGGCGGCGGGCAGTCGGGCGGGGGGCGGGCCGGTCAGGGCGGCGGCGCGGCGGAGCGGCCCGGGGTCGGCCCAGGCGGTGATGTCGACGCGTTCGGGCAGGAAGCCGTGGGCGTACAGCGCGGACTCCTGCTCGGCGAGCAGGGCGAGGCGCCGCGGTGTCAGGTCGGGGTGCAGGGTGAGGTGGGTTCCGGGGCGGTAGGCTCCCGCGACTCCGTCGGCTCCGGCACCGGTCTCGGCGCCGAGGATGCGGGCGACCTCGTCGGGCCGGCCGGCGGCCCAGTCGGCGGCCCTGAGCAGGACGGCGAGGAAGCGGTCGACGAGGTCGGGGTGTTCGTCCAGGAGGTCCTGGTGGACGGTGATGGGGCGGGGGGTGCCGTTGTTGATCCGGAAGCGGTGGTCGGGCAGTTCGTCGAGTTCGACGGCGACCTCCGCGCCGGAGCGCCGGGCCGCCTCGACGGCGAGGGCGCCCTTCACGTACACCGCGTCCACCTCCCCGCGCCGCAGCGCGGCGAGTTCGGCCGCCCATTGCCCCTCGTGCCCGTCGGCGGGTACGTCGACGAGTACGGCGTCCTCCTGGCTCAGCCCGGCGGAGGCGAGTGCGCCCTCGAAGCCGCGCAGGGCCATGGCCCGCCAGAAGTCGATGGCGATGGTGTGCTTCGGCACGGCGAGCCGCAGTCCGCGCAGGGCCTCGGCGCCCCGGATACCGGAGCCCGGCGCGACGAGCACGCTCTGGCGCTCCTCGATCCAGGTGAGTCCGATCAGCCGGGTCCGCTCTCCCCGCGAACGCGCCCACAGGGCGGGCACGTTGCCGCCCTCCCGGAACAGTCCGGGGAGCGCGTGGGTGAAGTGCGCGGCGCGGTCGGCACCGGGGGCGGCGTCCTGGAGGGAGCGCACCTCGATGCCGTCGGGGGCGAACGCGTCGGTGAGCCAGCCGCGGTCGGCGGCGATGCCGGTGGCGGTGGGTACGGGACAGCGGGTGAACCAGAGTGTCTGGGGCAGGACGGCGGCATGCGGCATGGGGTGTCATCCCGGTCGGGTCGGCGAAATGGGCGCGGGCATGCGTGACCGGACCGCTCGGGAGCGGCGCGGTGAGCGCGGGAGGGTGAGGCGGTGGGGCGATCGCGGCGATGCGGCGGCGGGCGCCTGTCGGCACCCCGGCACCCCGGATCACCGGATCACCCATGGATCGGTGCGGGGCCCGCGACGACGACGCCGACAGGCCGACGGAAGATCCGGAAGTCCTGAAAATCCTGGATGCCCGGGAAGGCGCGGGAGGAGAGGAGCGTGCGGAGGGTCAGCGACAGGCTGCGCTGGAGACGCGCGCCAGATCGATGTGACGGCGCAGCGTGAGGGCGAGCGGCACCGGAGCGGCGGTGGCGTGGGAGTGGTCCGCGATGTGGCGACCGGCCATGGCACTGCTCCGTTCCTGCTCGTCGGTGGTGACGGCTGAAGCCTGCCACGAATGCGAGCACCCGGACAACTCGCTTCCCATCATGTGGGATTACATATGAACAGAGTGTTTCTTGACCCGGTTGAGCCATGGGTCAACTCCCGTAATGTGGCAAGGGAAGGCACCCCTCCCACCCCACGAGCGGAGAGTGAGACCGACATGACCGAGGCCGCGACAGCGCGCGCTCCGGGCGGAGCCCAGGCGGTCCGGCGCGCGTTGGACGTCCTGCACTGTTTCCACGACAACGGCCCCGACCTCAGCGCCTCCGACCTGGCCCGGCGTCTGGAGCTGTCGGTGTCCACGGCCCACCGGCTGGCCCGTACGCTGCTGGGCGCGGGCTTTCTGGAGCAGGACCCGCGCACGTCCCGGTACCGGCTCGGCCCCTCGGTCACCGAACTGGGCCGGCTCTCCTACCACCAGCGCGGGCTGCATCTGGCCGCCCCCGAACTGGCCGACCTCGCCGAACGCACCGGCGCCACCACCGACCTGGCATTGCGCAGCGGCCCGCACGCGGTGATCGTGGCGGGCGGTTCGGTGACTCCGAAGGTGGGGCTGCGCAGACCGCTGCACTCCACGGCGCTGGGCAAGGTACTGCTGGCCTGGGCGCGCCCCGGCGAGGGCGGCCCCGACTCACTGCCCCCGCTGCCCGCGTTCACCGATCGCACGATCGTCGAACCTGCCGCGTTGCGGGCCGAGTTGGCGCGCGTACGGGCCGACGAGTACGCGCTCAACGACGGCGAATCGGCGTACGGGGTGCGGACGTTGGCGGTTCCGGTGCTGGACGGCGCGGGTCACGCGCGGTTCGCCCTGGCGGTACGGGCCACCCCGAGCGTGATCACACCGGAGCGGACCGACTGGCTCCTGACGCAGGCCCGGTCCTGCGCGCGGGCGCTGGAGGTGCTGCTGCTGTCCCCTGCCGAGCGGCGACCGCCCGCGCGGTAGACGCGTGCGGGCCCGGTCCCGGGGCACGGGGGCGCGCTCGGGCGCGGGCACGGCCACACCACGCGAGCCGGAGTGCGGAGGCGGGTGCCGGACGGAGGGTCGCCAAGGTGCGGGTGCCGGGGGGAAGGATCGCCCCCCGGCGCGTTCCGCTCAGTGTTCGTGCTGCCCGCCCGCCCCGGCCGCCTTGTCCGCGCTCCCCGCCTTCTCCGCGCCTCCCGGCTTCTCCGCGCTCGCCGTCTTGTCGGCCTTGGCCGTGGGGCTCTTCGTGCTCGACACGTGGTGCGGTTCGTACCCCGGGACCGTGCCGTCGGGCTTGGCGACCAGCAGCAGTCCGGCCATGCCCATGTCGGAGTGGCTCTGGACATGGCAGTGGTACATCCAGGCGCCCGCGCCCACGTTCTCGCCCGCGATGATCTGGAATCCGAAGGAGTCGGCGGGGCCACAGATCTTGGTGTCCACCACCCGGCTGGGGTCGTCGGGACCGGTGAGCAGCCCGGTTCTGTTGTCCGCCCAGCGATGACCGTGGATGTGGAACGTGTGGTAGTACTCGCCGTGCGTGATCATCACGACCTCGACCCGGTCGCCCACCGTGGCCTCGAAGTTCGGACTCTCGTGGCCCGCCTTGTTGTTGATCGTCATGTCGTTGAAGACGATCGTGATCGTCCTGTCCGGCAGGATGTCGCCCTGGCGCCGCACGACCAGGGGCCCGTAGAGCCCCTTGCGGATGCCGCCCGTGCCGTGGTCCGTGCCGACGACATGGTCGTGGTAGTGCCAGTAGCCCGCGCTGCCCGGCCGCCAGGTGCCGTCCTTGCGGCGGCCCGGGGCGTGGGTGCGCCAGGTGTAGGTACGGGTGCCGCCCGGCTCCACATGGCTCTTGTTCATCCGGGTGCCGTCACTGGCGATGTCGTAGTCGACGCCGTGGACATGGAGGCTGGCGTCGACGTCCGTGGTGTTCTCGAACTCGATGTGCAGGGTGTCGCCCTCGTTGATCTCGATGAGCGGCCCCGGAATCGACGCCTTGCCCTTCTCGAAGCCGTAGCCGAGGGAGCCGTCCGCCAGCTTCTCGGCGTACATCTTCAGCCGGCGCACCACACCTCCCGCCGGTGCGGTCCTTGGCGGGTTCTCCGCCGAACTCGCCTCGACCGCGCCGAGGGACAACGATGTCACGCCGGTCGCCGCCGCTGCTGCGCCACCCACCAGCATCCGCCGGCTGAAGGTCCTTCGATCCATGCCGAACTCCCCAATGCGTGAAGGAAATTGCTGAGGCTCAGAGCCCAGTCGGGCACAGGAGATCCCCGGGACGGCCCATACCGTAGCCGGGGGATCTGCGTTTATCCACACCCAGGACAAAGTTAGTGCGAATCCCGCCATAGCTATTGGCGCGCCACGAAAAGAGGTCTAGCTTCATGCGCTGTTGCAGTGACCGAAAAGTTGCAGTGACCAAGAGGGGTGGGTGACACATGCAGCGCACACCGCATCACCGGTCCAGAACACGCCGCGGTCTCGCGGCGGCCGTGGCGACCGGCGCACTGACCGCGTCCTTGCTGGGCGGCAACGCCGCCAGCGCCAGGCCCTATCCGGAGCCGGCCGACCGGCTTCCGACAACGTTGTCCCTTCCGTCGCCGCCCGGCGGGGCCAATGTCAAGGTGCTGGTCTTCCACGCCTCGGCGGGTGACGAGTCGCCGACCGTGGACGCCGGTATCGCGGCGATCGAGAAGATCGGGCTGAGCGGGCCGGAGGCCGGGCGTTTCAAGACGGTCGCCTCGGACGACGCCGGGGTGTTCACCAACGCCAAGCGGCTCGGCACGTTCAACGCCGTCGTCTTCCTCACCGGCGGCGGCGATGTCCTCGACCCGGAGCAGGAGGCCGGTCTTGAGGCGTACATGGAGGCGGGCGGAGGGTTCCTCGGCATCCATGACGCGGCGCGCACCGAGCCGTACTCGGACTGGTTCACCGGTCTGGTCGGGGCCCGTCCGGCCGCGAACAGCCCCACCACCGCGCAGCGCGCGACGGTGGAGATCGGGGACCGGAGCCACCCGGCGACCAAGAACCTGCCGCTGGAGTGGAAGCGCCCCGACAAGTGGCTGAACTGGACGAAGAACCCGTCCGGAGATGTGCACACCGTGGCCAGGGTCCGCGAGCTCACCTACAAGCCCGGCGCGAGCGCCAACGGCTGGGACCACCCGGTCTCCTGGTGCCGCGACTACGACGGCGGCCGGTCCTTCTACACCGCGATGGGCGGCACCGTCGACAGCTTCGCGGAGACCGACTTCCGTGACCATCTGCGCGGTGCGCTGTCCTGGACCACCCGTCTCTCGCAGGCCGACTGCACGGCCACGATCAACGCCGACTACAAGGCCGAGCGCCTCACCCAGCCCAACCAGCCGGGGAAGAACGACCAGATCGGCGAGCCGCACGGCCTGGTCACCGCCGCCGACGGCAAGGTCTTCTACATCGGCCGCGGCGGCGCCGACAGCAGCGTCCCGGTCGTCACGGACTGGAAGGACCCGAACGTCGGCAAGGGCCTGGGCGAGATCCACGTCTACGACCCGAAGACCAAGAAGGTCACGCTCGCCGGGGCGCTGACCGTGTTCGGCAACAAGGGCGGCGGCGACGAGCTGGTCAAGGTGGAGGAGGGGCTGCTCGGCATCGAGCTGGACCCGGACTTCGCGTCCAACGGCTGGGTGTATCTGCACTACACGCCGCACGCGAAGATCGACCGCGACAGGCAGATGGCGGTACGCCAGGTCTCCCGCTTCACCTTCGACCCGGCCACCGCCACACTGGACCTCGCCTCCGAGAAGGTGCTGCTGAACTGGCCGGTCCAGATCCACAGCTGCTGCCACGCGGGCGGCGGAATGGCCTGGGACTCCAAGGACAATCTGTACATCGCGACCGGTGACAACAACTCCTCCGGTTTCAGCGACGGTTACTCCGGCAACAACCCCCAGCCGAACTACAAGGGCGTGTCGTTCGCCGACGCCCGCCGCACCGCGGGCAACACCAACAACCTCAACGGGAAGATCCTGCGGATCCACCCCGAGGACAACGGCACGTACACGCTGCCCGAGGGCAATCTCTTCACCGGCAAGGAGCCGGACGAGGGCGGCGGCAAGACCCGCGGCGAGATCTATGTGATGGGGGTGCGCAACCCGGCCAGGATCTCCATCGACAAGTCGACCGACACGCTGTACGCGGGCTGGGTCGGCCCGGACGCCGGGGAACCGAGCACCACCTGGGGTCCGGCCAAGTACGACACGTTCGCCGCGATCACCAAGCCCGGCAACCACGGCTGGCCGTACTGCATGGGCAACAAGCAGCCCTACCGGGACCGCAATCTGCCCGACCCGGGCAAGCCGCTCGGCTGGTACGACTGCGACGCCCCGAAGAACGAGTCGCCGAACAACGACGGTCTGGTGAAGCTGCCGCCGGTCACCTCCAACACCATCTGGTACTCGCCCCAGGGCGGCGGCGTGGACTACCCGCGCAACGCCGACGGCGTCCCGAGCTACAAGGTCGAGGAGCAGAAGCAGCTCCTGCCGTGGCTCAAGGGCGGCGGACAGGCCACGATGAACGGTCCGGTCTACCGGTACGACGCCGCGAGCACGAGCGCCGACAAGTGGCCCGCGTACTGGGACGGCAAGTGGTTCGTCGGTGACTTCTACGACGCCGACCAGCCGCGGCACGCCGTACTCACCGACCCGAAGACGGTCGGCAAGGGCGGTCTGCCCACCCACGCCGAGTCCCTGAAGAAGATCATCCCGGTCGGGGCCGACGGCATCCGCAACCTGATGGACTGGAAGTTCGCCCCGGACGGTTCGCTGTATGTCCTGGACTACGGGCGCGGGTTCTTCACCTCCGACTCCAAGTCCGCGCTGTGGCGTGTGACGTACAAGGGCGGCGGCCCGACCCCGGCCGCCGCCGACCTGGCCAGGAAGGCGGCAGCGCAGTGAGACACCCCTCGCTCCTCGCACGACGGCGATACCGTCCCGCCCGGCTGTGGGTGGCCCTGCTGGGATCGTTCCTGATGGTCCTCGGGCTGACCTCGACGGCGGCGTACGGCCGCACGGACGACCGTGCGGCGGCGGCCGGCCAGGTCCTCAACTGGACCGCGGGCGACCCCATCGACCACTATCTGTCGGCACCCAGGACGGCGGTGGCCGGCAAGGCGACCATCGTCTTCGAGAACAGCACGGCGACCGGAAACACGACCGGAATGCCGCACACGCTGACGTTCAGCGTCTCGGACCCCGAGTTCAACAACGACGTCCAGCTGAACATCCTCGCCAACCCCAGCGACAGCGAGGGCGGCAAGCACAGCGTCGAGGTCAACCTCACCCCCGGCCGGTACTTCTACCACTGCACCATTCCGGGGCACGGGTCGATGCAGGGCATCCTCACCGTGACGGACGGCGGTGGCGGTGAGGACACCACCGCCCCGGAGACGTCCGCCGAGGTCGACGGCGACAAGAACGCCGACGGCGCGTACCTCGGCCAGGCCACCGTCACCGTGGCGGCGACCGACGAGGGCTCCGGCGTCGACACCGTCGAGTACGCCATCGGGGCGGACGGCGCCTGGCAGCCGTACACCACGCCCGTCGTGGTCAACGAGGTCGGCACCCACAAGGTCCGCTACCGGGCCACCGACAAGTCGGGGAACGCGGCGGCGGAGAAGGCCGTCGACTTCACCGTGGCCGCCCCGCCGACCGACGACAGGACACCGCCGGAGACCTCGGCGACCGTATCGGGCGAGAAGGACGACCAGGGCGCGTACCTGGGCATGGCCACGGTCACCGTGACCGCGTCCGACACCGGCTCCGGTGTCAACACCATCGAGTACGCCATCGGGGCGGACGGCGCCTGGCAGCCGTACACCGCCCCCGTGATGGTGCACGAGGTGGGAACGCACAAGGTCCGCTACCGGGCCACCGACCGGTCGGGGAACGTGGCCGGCGAGAAGGCCGTCGACTTCACCGTCGTCGAGCCGCCCTCGCAGGACACGACCGCGCCGGAGACCTCGGTGAAGGTGGCGGGCGACAAGAACTCGGACGGCGCCTTCATCACCAGCGCCAAGGCCACGATCACGGCGAGCGA
This sequence comes from Streptomyces sp. TSRI0281, assembly GCF_001905125.1. GTDB lineage: Bacteria > Actinomycetota > Actinomycetes > Streptomycetales > Streptomycetaceae > Streptomyces. Next base: position 166,579 of record NZ_LWLE01000004.1, read on the forward strand.
CGACGACTCCGGGGTGGACAAGGTCGAGTACTCCCTCGACGGCGGGCCGTATCTCGCCTACACCGCTGTCGTGATCGTCGACCGGGTCGGGTACCACACGCTCGCCCACCGGGCCACGGACAAGGCGGGCAACACCTCCGAGGCGAAGAAGGTGTCGTTCACCGTCGCGCGGAGCGGCGGAGTCCCGGCACCGAACTGCGCGGAGTTCGACGAACGGCTCACCGTCATCGTGGGCACCGTCGACACCGGTGTGCCCAACCGGATCACCCGCAACCGCTGCACGATCAACGAGCTGATCGAGGACGAGAAGGACTGGTCCTCGCACGCGCTGTTCCTCAAGCACGTGGACAAGGTCCTCGACCGGCTGCTGACCGACGGTGTGATCGACACCCGTGAGCACAAGAAGATCTACCGCGCGGCCAAGGAGTCCGGTATCGGCAGTCCGGGGCAGTCCGAGGGCTACACCAAGCTCTTCGACGGCACGGCCGCCTCGCTGGCCAAGTGGCAGCAGGTGGGCGGCGGGCAGTTCGCGCTCAACGAGGAGGAGGGCTCGATCACCAGCTCCACGACGGTGGACGGCATGGGCATGCTGTGGTTCCCGTCCCGGAGTTACGGGGACTTCTCGCTGAAGCTCCAGTGGCGGGACGACGCTCCCGGCGCGGGCAACGCCAACGGCGGCGTGTTCGTCCGCTTCCCGAACGTCCACGACAACCCGGAGGAGACCCGTCCGGAGTGGGTCGCCATCAAGTACGGCCATGAGATCCAGATCAACGACCGGCCGGACGGCGACATGTACAAGACCGGCTCGCTCTACGGCTTCGACCGGGTGGGTCTCGGCGGCGCCGGGGTCACGCCCAAGGGCACCTGGAACGACTACGAGATCCGCGTGGTCGACCAGCACTACTCGGTCTACCGCAACGGTGTCCTGCTGAACGAGTTCGACAACAACGGCGGACAGCTCTTCGAGCCGCCGCGGGGCGACGACCCGGGCACCGACGGCCGGCGGTTCGCCTCCGGCCACATCGGGCTCCAGGTCCACAGCACCTCGGACGTCATCTCGTACCGCGACATCCGGGTCAAGGAGCTGTAACCCGCACACGCACCTCTCAGGAGGCCGCGGCCGCATGCTCCGGCATGTGGTCGCGGCCTCCCGGGTGCCGGTGCCGCCACACCCAGAACACCGTGCAGGACACCAGCGCCCAGGCGCAGCTGGATCGATCCGACGAAGCCGATGATGACGGCGGCGAGCGAGATGTAGAAGAGGGCGAGACCGCGCGGATCGCCCTTCTGGAGCGGTTTGACGTCCGTGACCGTGACCGGCACACCGATGATGTCGCCGACCTTCACCCCTGTCCCGGTGAGCAGTTGGGCCACCGTGGCTCCGGAGGCCGCGGCCACGTCGAGAGCCACACCACGTCCCCGGGGCCGCACGATCGTGAACACCTTCTGCTCCTCCAGCGCCTCCCGGGCCCGCGCCGGGGTGGCGTAGACACGCAGGTCGAGCGAGGCGTCGAGCGCCTTCTCCATCCCGGCGACGAACGCCCTGGTCCCCGGTTCCCGGCCATCACCCACCAGGGCGCCCGGAATCCGGTGCGGGGTGGGGTTGGCCATGGCGTACGTGTACGAACCCGCGAAGAGTCCGGCCGCGGCCGCGATGATGAACAGCAGCACGGTCGCGGGCAGATAGGGCGACTTCTTGAACGCCTCCCACCGGTCCCGGCGCGTCGGCGGCCGCCCGTGCGCACCGTGCGCCGCGCTCCGTTCCCTCATGCCGCGTCGCCGTCACCGTCGCCGCCGTCACCGCCCTCGTCGCCGCGCCCGTCCGCGCCGTCGTCGTGCCGGGCGCGGCTGGGCTGCACCCGCTTCGGTTCGCCGGGCATCTTCGGGTACTCCGGCGGGTAGGGCATGTCGCCGAGACCGCGCTCCTTCTCGTCCCGGTCGGCGAGTTCCAGCAGCGCGTCGAGCCGGAACGCGTGCTCGTCCATGTCGGCGTGGACATCGCCGAGTTCGGCGTAGCGCGCGGGAAGGGTCCTGATGTCGAAGTCGCGGGGCTCGGCGTCGTCGACCTCCTCCCAGCGCAGGGGCGCGGAGACGGGGGCGTGCGGGAAGGGCCGTACGGAGTAGGCGGAGGCGATCGTGCGGTCGCGGGCGGTCTGGTTGAAGTCGACGAAGATCCGCTCGCCGCGCTCCTCCTTCCACCACGCGGTCGTCACGCGCTTCGGCATGCGCCGTTCCAGTTCGCGCCCGGCGGCGATGGCCGCCCGTCGCACCTCGGTGAAGGTCCACCGCGGGGCGATGGGCACGAAGACATGGATGCCACGGCCGCCGGAGGTCTTGGGCCAGCCGCGCAGCCCGTGGTCGTCGAGGACGGAGCGCAGTTCGTGGGCGGCGGCCACGGCGTCCGCGTAGTCCGTGCCGGGCTGCGGATCGAGGTCGATGCGCAGCTCGTCGGGGCGGTCGGTGTCGGCGCTCCGTACCGGCCAGGGGTGGAAGGTGAGGGTGCCGAGGTTGGCCGCCCAGATCACCGCGGCGAGCTCGGTGGGGCTGATCTCGTCGGCGGGACGGCCGCTGGGAAAGGCGATCCTGGCGGTCGGGATCCAGTCGGGGAGGTTCTTCGGCGCCCGCTTCTGGTAGAAGAAGTCCCCCTCGACGCCGTCCACGAAGCGCTGGAGGGTGGTCGGCCGGTCGCGCAGGGCGCGGGTGATTCCGGGACCCACGGCCAGGAAGTACTCGGCCACGTCCCTCTTCGTGTAGCCCTTCTCCGGGAAGTACACCTTGTCCGGGTTGGACAGCCGTACGGCTCGTCCGCCCGCGTCCAGCTCCACCGCTGCTCCCATGACGGCCACCGTAGGCCGCTCGCACATATGCCGCATATCGGGAGACGTGCGGCGGCGGGTGGGTGAGAATCGGGCCATGGATCTGCCGGTGATGCCGCCCGTGAAGCCGATGCTCGCAAAATCCGTGTCCACGATCCCGCCGGGCATGCAGTACGAGGCGAAGTGGGACGGCTTCCGGGCGATCGTGCACCGGGACGGCGACGAGGTGGTGATCGGTAGCCGCACCGGCAAACCCCTGACCCGCTACTTCCCGGAGCTGGTCACGGCGGTGCGGGACAATCTCCCCCCGCGCTGTGTCATCGACGGGGAGATCGTCGTCGCGTACGAGGGGCGCCTGGACTTCGACCGGCTCGGTGAGCGGATCCATCCGGCGGACTCACGGGTGCGGCTGCTGGCCGAGCGGACCCCGGCCAGTCTGATCGCCTTCGACATCCTCGCGGTGAACGACGACGCGCTGCTCGCCACCCCTCAGTCGGACCGGCGGGCCGTGCTGGAGGCGGCGCTCGCCGATGCCTCGGCGCCGGTCCATCTCGCCCCGGCGACCACGGATCAAGCGCTCGCCCGGCAGTGGTTCGAACGGTACGAGGGCGCGGGGCTCGACGGGGTCGTGGCCAAGCCGCTCGACCTTCCCTACCGGCCCGACGCCCGGGTGATGTACAAGATCAAGCACGAGCGGACCGCCGACTGCGTGGTCGCGGGATACCGCGTGCACAAGAGCGGCCCGGTCGTCGGCTCGCTGCTGCTGGGCCTGTACGACACCGGGGGCGTCCTCCAGCACGTCGGGGTGTGCGCGGCCTTCCCGATGAAGCGGCGCGCGGAGCTGGCCGAGGAACTGGAGCCGCTGCGCACCGGGTTCGCCGAGCACCCGTGGGCGGCCTGGGCGGACGCCGCTGCGCACGAGAGCTCCCGGCTGCCCGGGACGCAGAACCGCTGGTCGGGCAAGAAGGACCAGTCCTGGGTGCCGCTGCGCCCGGAGCGGGTCTGCGAGGTCGCCTACGACCACATGGAGGGCGACAGATTCCGGCACACCACGCAGTTCCGGCGGTGGCGCCCGGACCGCACCCCCTCCGGCTGCACCTACGGGCAGCTGGAGGAAGTGGTGCGGTACGACCTGGCCGAGGTGCTGTCAGGCGGCTGATCCCGGCTCGCCCGACGGGGTGGCGCAGGGGTCCTCGCTCTCGCCGGGGTCCGGCGTGGGCGTGGGTGTGGTGTCGGACGGGTCGGGGCTCGGGGAGTCGGTGGGGCAGGCCGGCCCGGTGGGACCGGGGTCGGTGGGGCCGGTGTCCGTCGGGTCGGGGCTCGGACCGGGGTCGGTCGGGCCGGTGTCCGTGGGGTCGGGGCTCGGACCGGGGTCGGTGGGACCGGTGTCCGTGGGGTCGGGGCTCGGACCGGGTGAGGCGGAGTCCGTGGGGCGGGGCGTGGGGGACGGGCCCGGTGTGCGGGTGGGCTGCGGTCCGATGACGATGCCGCCGCCCTTGCCGGGGGTACCGGGGCCGCCGACCGGGGCCTTGGGTTCGGCCTGGCCGCCCGCGCCGGGGCTCGTGGGGATCACACCCTTGCCGTCGGCCACCGGATGGGTGCCCTCGCGGTAGAACGCCAGCCAGGACAGCACGGTGCGCAGGTAGGTGTCGGAGTGGTTGTAGCTGAGGATCGCCCGGTCCAGGTCGCCCCGGACGGCCAGGTCGCGGGGGCCGGCGCAGAGGTAGTGCCCGGCGGCGAGGGCGGCGTCGTAGATGTTGTTGGGGTCCTTGCGGCCGTCGGCGTTGCCGTCCTTCCCCCAGTGCGCCCAGGTGGAGGGGATGAACTGCATCGGGCCGACCGCCCGGTCGTACGCGGTGTCGCCGTCGTACGCGCCGTTGTCGGTGTCCCGGATCGTGGCGAAGCCCGCCCCGTTGAGCACGGGTCCCAGGATCGGGGTGAGCGTGGTGCCGCGGGCGTCGACGCGGCCGCCGCGGGCCTGGCCCGACTCGACCTTGCCGATCGCCGCGAGCAGCTGCCACGGAAGGCGGCACCCCGGGTCGCTCCGCCCCAGGGCGCTCTCGGAAGCCCGGTACGCGGCCAGCACGGTGGCCGGAATCCCGGACTGCGCCCAGGACTTGGCGACGGCCGGGTTCGGCCTCGTGCCGGCCTTCGGCGGCTCGGGCGACCTCAGTGGGGGCAGATCGGTGTGGTACGAGTCGTCGTTGGGCACCTGGGTCCACACCACGTCGTCCGCCGCCGCGGCCTTCTTCGGGTGCTGCGCGGGACCGGCGAATCCCGGCGCCTGGGACGCGGTGAGCGCGGCCATCGCGGCGAAGGCCGTGGCCGTGCCGGTGAGTCCGCGGCGCATCGTGCCGTTGAACCTCATGCGTGCTCCCTTCTCCTCCGGGTCACCGGGTGAACGTATCGATGGCGGCGATCCGCCAGGTGTCGCCGCGGCGAACGGCGTCCACGGCGAACATGGCCGCCGCGTAGGTGGTCTCCTCGGCCTTGCCGGTACGGGTGTTGCTCTGGTCGGCGAAGATCAGCAGCCGGGCCCGGTCGCCGTCGAGCAGCTCCACGCCGCTCTCGGTGACGGTCGTGGTGAGGACGAGCTTCTGCTTCGGCGCCTGGGCCCGCACCTCGGCGAGCATGTCCTTGTGCTGCCCCACCGCCTTGCCGACGAGATACGTGCTCGCGGCCCGGTCGGACTTGGCGGGCGAGGCGTAGTCGTACGAGAAGACGGCACCGACGGCCTCGGTGATCTGACCCTTCACCTCACTGGTGCGGCCGATGTCGGTGAGGGCGGTGTTCTGCCGGGACGGGTCGTCGCGCAGGCTTCCGGCGGAGGTGAACGCCCAGGCCGCGAAGGCGCCGAGGAGCACGGTGAGGGCGCAGAGGAGGGCGGGCAGAACGGTCCTAAGGCGGGGCGGGCGCCTCTTGGGCCGGGGCTCCGGTTCGGCTTCGGTCTTCTTCTCGGCCTCGTGCCGGGTGGGCGTCCTGCCGTCCGACTCCGCTTCGGGTTCGGGGGTGTTGATCTCCCCGGACTCCTTGGGCGGTGCGGGCGCGGCAGTGCGGTCCGCGGCGGCGGTGGCGGTGGCGGTGGCCAAGCGGCGTCGGCGGTTGACGAGGTGACGGGTCGTCGACATGTCGGGGGTCCTCTCGGTGGCGGGGCGGGGGGCGGGCGTCAGTCGGCCGTGTTGCCGACGGGCGCCTGGCCGAGGGCGCTGAGCTTCCACCCCTGAGAGGTCCGGGTGAGCTGCCCGAGCATCCTGCTCTCCTTCACCGCGGGTTCGCCCTTCGGTGCGGTGACGGTGACCCGCAGCGCCACCATGACCCCCGCCCGCCCGGCCCGGTCGTCGAGTTCGGTGACCGCGCCGGAGAGGACCTTCGCGGTGCTGACCGTCTTCGCGGCCTGGATCTGCTTCACGAACCCGTCCCGGCCGTCGATGAGCTGCTTGTGCAGATCGCCGGTGGTGGAGCTCTCCCAGCTGTCCAGCCCCTGTTCCAGCTTCTGGTGGTCGAGGGTGTTCATGTTCTGCACGGCCTGCTCCCCCGCGGCCAGCGCGTCGTCGCGGGCCTGCGCGTACGACGCCGAGTCGTCGTGCGCGGCGTCGTACCGGGACCAGCCGCCCCAGCCCGCCGCGCCGGCCGCCACGACCGTCAGCGCGATCGCCACCCTCACCAGTGGATTCCCCGTCGTGCCTACCCGTGCCATTGCTTTGCCTCTCCCCTGCCCGCTGAGCCGATCCGGGCCTTGTGCGTTGCCTGCGTGCGCTACCTGGAAGTGATCTCGACGATGCGCCAGTGCCCGTCCCGCAGTTCGGCGGTCACCGAGAGCTGCGCGGCCGCTGTCGTGGCGGGCTTGCCCCGGCGCTCGTAGACCTGGTCGAGAAGGACGAGGAGGTGGGCGCTGCTGTCGGTCAGCCGGGTCACCCCGGCGCGTACGACATGGGTGGTGAGCGTCAGTTCCTGGTCGCCGGACTGCTTCTCGACCTGGCCGAACAGCGCCGCGTACTGCTGGAGCGCCTTCCCCGCCAGGACCTCCTTCGCCGCCTCCTTGGTGACGGCGGTGGCCTGCGGGCTGTACGAGAACACCTTGCCGAGCGCGTTGCTGACATCGCCCACGACCCGCGTGGTCGCCTCGGCGTCGGTGAGCGCACGGTTGGACGTGGCGGGGGTGTCCCGCAGTTGCCGTCCCTCGGCGAAGAGCAGGCCGCCCGCCACGAGCAGTGCGCACACGAGGACCGCGCCGAGGACCCGGAGCAGGCCGCGGTCCCGGCGGGGCGTCCCGGGCGCGGGAGCGTCGGCCCGCGTGCGTGTCCTGTCCTCGGGCCGCTCCGCGTCGGCTCCCTCGTCGCGTTCCTCGGTCCGCCCCGCCGTGCTCGTGCCGTTCACCGTCGCCGTCCCTCCCCGCTGCCTCATCCGCCGCCTCCGACCCCGATCGCCGTGAGCGCCTCGACCTTCCAGCCGTCCGCCCCTCTCGCGAGGGTGGCCTCGAAGCGTTTGCGCTGGGTACCGGCCTTCCCGGTGCGCGGGGTGACTTCGATGTCGACGGTCGCGATCAGTCGCGCCGTCCGGGTCCGCTCGTCGAGTGCGGTGAGCGCGGCGTCGGTAACCTTGCCGCGTGCGGTGGCTCCGGACGCCGTGAGTTCCCTCGCGTCCGTCTTCCGGGTCCGCTTGAGCTGGTCGTGCAGCGGTCCGGTCGAGGAGTCGAGCCAGGCGCGCAGCCCGGTGTCCACGCTCCCGGCGCTCTTGCCGTCCAGGCTGTTCAGCGTGGCGATGTGCCGGCGCCCTTCGGACAGTGCGGCGTCCCGGCTCTTCGCGAACGCGAGCGTGTCGTCGCCGCGTGCACCGGCGTACGACCAGCCGCCGAGGGCGCAGACCAGCACGGCGGCGAGCAGCACTCCCCAGCCGCTCAGGGTTCTGGCGCGGCGCGTCATTCGTCTCCTCCCAGGCCGAGCAGACCGGACATGCCGTCGGCCGGGGGCGCGGTGCGGGCGTCGAGGCCCAGCGCTCCGGGCAGCCGGTCCGCCGCGTCGGTGCCCCGGAACACCGTTCCCGCGGTGGCGGGCTCGGGTACGGGCCCGCCCTTCGGGGCGTTCGCGCTGCCCCGTACGTTGATGCCGGTGCCGGGTGACGAGGTGCAGCGGGCCTTGGTGTTGAGCGGGGGTGCGGCCGAGGTGTCGAGGCCGTTGCGGTAGGTCGTCGCGCCGTATCCGGCGGTGCAGGGCAGCGGTTCGAAGAAGGTGACCGACATCCCGAACCGGGCGCCGCCCTCGTCCACCGCGGTCGCGCCCGCCGCCGCCACGGCGGGGAGCTTCACGAGCAGTTCCTCCAGGCCGCGCTGGCGCGTGACGGCGACCTCGGACGTCGTGAGGAGGTTGGCGACGACGACTCCGAAGCTGGGGTCGAGGTCGCGCAGCAGTCCGCTGACCTGCCCGGCCGCGTCCGGGGCGGCCGCGATGAGCTTGCGCAGGTCGGTGTCGGAGCCCTTGAGTTCGGCTGCCAGCTCCTTGGCCCCGGAGGCGAAGCCCTTCAGTGCCTCGCCCTGTTCGGCCTGGGTCCGCAGCACGGTCTCGCCGTCGGCCATCAGCCTGGTGGTGACCGGCAGGGACCTGTCCGCCGCGTCGATGAACTCGCTGCTGGTGTCCAGGAGCACCTGGAGGTCGTCGCCACGCCCGTTGAACGCGGTGCCGAACTCGTCGACGACCGTGCGCAGGTTCTCCAGGTCGACCGAGCCCGCGAGGTCGTTGACGCTGGTGAGGACGTCGGTGGGCGGTGCCGGGATGGTGGTGTCGGCCTGGTCGATCACCGAACCGTTGCCGAGGAAGGGGCCGTCCCCGCGGGTGGGTCGCAGGTCCACGTACTGCTCGCCGACCGCCGAGAGGTTGGCGACGACGGCCTGGAGGCTGTCCGGGATGGGAGGTGAGTCCTTCTCGATGCGCAGTTCGGCCTCGACCCCTTCGTCGGTCAGCTCGATGGGTCCGACGCGGCCGACGGAGACGCCCCGGTAGGTGACGTTGGAGTGGGTGTACAGGCCGCCCGTCTGCGGGAGCTGCACCGTGACGGTGTAGTAGCTGCGCAGCCCGACGTAGTGGCCGAGGTCGGCGTAGCGCACGCCGAGGTAGCCGAGCACGAGGACCGCGATGACGAGGAAGGCGATGTTCTTGAGCCGGATGGCGAGGGTGATCATCGGTTGCTCCCCTGCGAGGTCTCGGGGACTGAGGGCAGCGGGAGCGGGAGCGTGTCCTTCAGGGGCGCTCCGCCGCCGGTACCGCCCGTGGGCAGCGGGGGTACGGGGTCGCCGGGGATGAGGGCCGGAATGACCTGGGTGCCGGGCCGGGCCGTCACATCGAGGTAGACGTTGAGGTAGTCGCCCTTCACTCCGCGCAGCACCTCGTCGGTGAACGGGTAGGTGAGCAGCACCTGGAGGGAGTCCGGCAGATCGTTGCCGGAGTCGGCGAGGGCCTTCAGGGTCGGGGCGAGTGCCTTGAGGTCGGCGATCATGTCGGCCTTGCTCTTGTTGATCGTGTCGACGGCCACGGTGGAGAGCGTGTCGAGCGAGCGCAGCATCGTCAGGAGCGAGCCGCGCTGCTTCTCCAGGACCTTCATGCCGGGGCTGAGCCCGGTGAGGACCGTGCCGACGTCCTGCTTGCGGGTGGCCAGCGTGGCGGCGAGCCGGTTGACGCCGTCGAGGGCCTGGGTGATGTCCTCCTTGTGGCCGTCGAGGTTGGTGACGAGGGTGTCGACCCGGTTCAGCATCGAGCGGACCTGGGGTTCCTGTCCGGCGAGCGCCTTGTTCAGTTCGGTCGTGATGGTCTTCAGCTGGTTGACCCCGCCGCCGTTGAGGAGCAGGGACAGGGCGCCGAACACCTCCTCGACCTCCGGGTTCCGGTTGGTGCGGGCCAGCGGGATGCGGTCGCCGTCGGCGAGGGAGCCCCGGGCGCTGCCGCCCGCGGGGGGTGAGAGCTGGACGAACTTCTCGCCGAGGAGGCTGGACTGTTCCAGGTGGGCGTAGGCGTTCCGGGGAAGTTCGACCTTCCCGTTGACGCGCATGGTGACCTTCGCGGTCCAGCCGCCCGGGGTGAGGGAGATCCTGGTGACGCGTCCGACGGAGACGTCGTTGACCTTCACCGAGGACTGCGGGGCCAGGCTCAGCACGTCCCCGAATTCGGCGGTGATCTCGTAGGGGTGGTCCCCGAGGTCGGCGCCGCCGGGCAGCGGCACCTGTTCGATGCCGGTGAAGGCCGGCGCGTCCACGCTCGTCACCACGAGGGCGATGCCGACTCCGGCGGCGAGCAGCGCGGCGGCACCGGTGAGCACCCGGGGCCCGGGTCTGCGCGGGGCACGGCTCATCGCTTCGCTCCCTTCCTGTCCGGTGTCGGGTCCTTCTCCGGGGTGCCGTAGACGGTGCCGACCTCCGGCAGCGGCAGTACCGGCAGGGCCTTTCTGCGGGTGGGGTCGACCGGGGCGAGTCCGGTGAGGGAGGGGTTGCGCGCGTCGGTCTCCGGTTCGACGAGCGGGCCGCCCATGGACAGTTCGTTGAGGTTCGTCCGTCCGTTGAGCGTCCGGTTCACCGGGTCGTAGGCGTTGAGGACGTTCCCCGCGGCGAGCGGCAGGGTGTCCATGGCCTCGGCGAGCGAGGCCCGTTGGTCGACCAGGGTCTGGGTGAGGGGCACCAGTGCGTCCACGTTCTCCTTCAGGGCGCCGCGGTTGTCCTCGATGAAGGTCTTGACCCGGCCGAGCGCGGTGCCGAGTTCCCGCAGTGCGGCGCTGAGGTTCTCCTTGTCCTCGGCGAGGAAGCCGGTGACCGAGTTGAGCTGCTGCTCGGCGGTGCGGACGTCGCTGTCGTTGTCCTTCAGCATGGTGGTGAAGGACTGGAGGTAGGACAGCGTGTCGAAGAGGTCGCCGCTGCTCCTGTCCAGGGTCTTGGTGGCCTTGCCGAACTGCTCGATGGAGTCCCCGATGGCCTTGCCGTTACCGTCGAGGTTCTTGGCGCCGGTGTCCAGGAGTCCGGCCAGCGCTCCGTCGGCGTTGGCCCCTTCGGGGCCGAGCGCGGTGGACAGCTCGGTGATCGACTCGTACAGCTGGTCGACCTCGACGGGTGTGGCGTTGCGTGCGGCGGGCAGTACGGCGTTGTCGGCGAGCCGGGGCCCGCCGTCGTAGGCGGGCGCGAGCTGGATGTACCGGTCGGCGACGAGGCTGGGCGCGACGACGACCGCGTGGGCATCCTTCGGAACCGTGATGCCCCGGTCGAGCCGGAGGACGACCCTGACCTCCTTGCCCCGCGGCTTCACGGATTCGACCGTGCCGACCCGTACGCCGAGGATCCGCAGGTCCGATCCGGCGTAGACGCCGGTGGCCTGGTCGAAGTAGGCGGTGACGGTGGTCGTCCCCTCTTCGTCCAGTGCCATCACCCCGCTGGTGGCCGCGACGGCGACGACCGCGAGTCCGGCGCCGATGCCGACGATGCGCGTGAGTCTCATGTCAGCGGCCGCCTTGCTGCTTGGGTGGCATGCATCCGGTCGCCGGGGGTGTGCCGGCGGGCAGGTAGTTCTTCGGGACGACCCCGCAGACGTAGTTGTCGAACCAGCGCCCGCTGCCGAGGGTGTTGCCGATGAGGCGGCTGTACGAACCGGTCATGGCCAGTACCTTGTCGAGGCTCTTGCGGTTCTTGATCAGGACGGCGGTGACCCGGCCGAGCGAGTCCAGGGTCGGTTTCAGCTGCTTCTCGTTGTCCGCGACGAGCCCGGTGAGCTGGGTGCCGAGGTTCCTGGTGCCGGTGAGCAGCAGATGGATGGAGTCGCGGCGCGCCTGGATCTCGCCGAGGAGCAGATTGCCGTCCTCCAGCAGGGTTTCGAAGCTGCTCTTCTTGTTGGAGAGGGTCCTGGTGAGCTGCTTGCTGCCCTGGAGGAGGGTGGCGAGCTGGGCGTCGCGCTCGGAGACCGTCTTCGACAGCGCGGAGAGGCCGTCCGCGGCGCTGCGTACGTCGGGGGGTGAGTCCTTGAAGGTGGCGGAGATCGTCTCGAAGCTCTTGGCGAGCTGGGCGGTGTCGATCTCCCCGATGGTCTCGCCCAGTCCGTTGAACGCCTGGGTGACGTCGTACGGGGAGGTGGTGCGGCTCGCGGTGATGCGCGCGTGCGGGTCCTGCGGGGCGTTGCCCAGCGGGTCGACGGCGAGGTACTTCTCGCCCAGCAGCGTCTTGATGGCGATACCGACGGTGGAGGAGTTGCCGATCCAGGCGTCCTTCACCCGGAAGTCGACCTTCACCTTGGGGCCGTCGAGGGAGACCCCGGTGACCTCGCCGACCTTCACTCCGGCGATCCGTACCTCGTCGCCGTCGGTGAGCCCGGCCGACTCGGTGAAGTCGGCGCTGTAGGTGGTGCCGCCGCCGATGAAGGGCAGCGAGTCCGCGCGGTAGGCGGCGAGACCGATGAGGGTCAGGACGAGGAGTCCGACGATGCTGACGGCGACCGGGTTGCGTTCCCGGATGGGTGTGATTCTCATGCCAGGCACCTCGGTTGGGTGATCGCGATGCCGGTGGGCGGCGCGCTGCCGTCGTCGGTCGTGACCCCGCTGACCTTGGCTTCGCAGAGGTAGAGGTTGAGCCAGGATCCGTAGGACGTGAGGCGGCTGATCGCCTCCATCTTGGCCGGCGTCTTCTGCAGGAAGTTCTCGATCTTCGGCGTGTTGTCACCCAACCGGTCGCTGAGGCGGCCCAGTTGCCTGATGTCGTCCTTGAGCGGCTTGCGGCCGTCCTCGAAGAGACCGGCGGTGACCGTGGTGAGGGCGCCCATCGCCGTCACCGCCTCGCCGAGCGGTTTGCGGTCGCCGGAGAAGCCGGTGACGAGCTTCTGGAGGGTGACGACGAGGTCGTTGAAGCCCGCCTCCCGGTCGTTGACCGTCTTCAGGACGGTATTGAGGTTCTTGATCACCTCGCCGATCACCTTGTCCTTCGCGGCGACGGTGCTCGTCAGCGAACCGACGTGCTGGAGGATGCTGTCGACGGTTCCGCCCTCGCCCTGGAGCACCTGGACGATGGACCCGGCGAGCTGGTTGACGTCCGGCGGGGACAGTCCCTCGAACAGCGGCTGGAAGCCGTTGAACAACTGGGTGAGGTCGAGGGCCGGGGTGGTGCGGGCGAGCGGGATGGTGTCTCCGGCGGCGAAGCTCGCTCCGACCTGGCCCGCGCCCTGGTCGAGGTCGATGTAGCGCTGGCCGACCATGTTGAGGTACTTGATGGAGGCGGTCACCGAGGCGGGCAGCTTGCGGCCCTTGCGCACGGCGAAGGAGACCTCGGCGAGCCGTTTGTCGGCGACCTCGATGGACTCGACCTGGCCGACCTTGACCCCGGCGATCCGGACGCTGTCCCCCTCGATCAGCCCGGTGGCGTCGGTGAACCTCGCCTTGTACGTGGTGGTGTCCCCGACCCCCGTATTGGCGATGGAGAGCCCCAGCACGGTGGTGGCCAGCACTGTCACCAGGATGAAGACGATCGATTTCGTGAGCGGTCCCGCGAGGGAGCGGCGATTCACTTGAGCTTCACCTCCGCACCGCGGAAGGCCGGACCGATGAGCACGCTGCTCCAGTCGGGCAGGGTCTGCGGCTGGACTTTCAGTGAGGGAGCGACCAGTTCGTTCACGAGCCGGGACTCCTGCGGCGAGTTGGGCAGACCGAGGGCGGTGTCCTCGGCCGGGGGGCCTGCCGCCGCGTCCCGGCCGGCGGCGCCGTCGGGGGTGACGGCCTGCGCCTTTCGGGCATCTGCGGTGGGTACGTGCTTGCCGATGTAGGGCACCGAGTAGCAGTGCGGGCCGCCGTCGGCGTCGTAGACCGGGGTGTCCTTGCCCGCCACGTACTTCCCCTTGGACGGGACGGACTTGACGCTCACGTGCAGGCCCGGCCGATCGGTCCCCTTGCCCAGGGCCTTGTCCATGGCGGGCACGAATCCGGCCACGGTGCGCAGCGTGCAGGGGAAGGAGGACGAGTACTTCGCGAGGACTTCGAGCGTCGGCCTGCCGGACGCGGAGAGCCTGATGAGGTTGTCCTTGTTCGCCCGGAGGAAGGAGGTGATGTCCTGCGCGGTGGCGGTGGTGGCCCCGTACAGGTCGGCGAGCTCTGCCTGCTGGTCGGCGATGGTGCCGCTGGTGGTGGTGAAGTCGGTCAGCGCGTCCAGGACATCGGGCGCGGCGTCCCCGTACACCTTGCTCACCTTGACGAGTTCCTTGATGTCGGCGTTGAGCGTGGGGAGTTGGGGGTTGAACTTCTTCAGGTGGGCGTCCAGCGTGACCAGTGTGTCGCCGAGCTTGTCGCCCCGGCCCTCAAGCGCCTGGGCGACGGCGTTGAGCGTGGCGGAGAGCTTCTCCGGCTTCACCGCGGTGAGCAGCGGCAGCACGTTGTCGAGGACCTGTTCCAGCTCGATGGCGTTGCTGGACCGGTCCTGCGGGATCACCGCCCCGGCCCGCAGCGTCCGGTCGGAGGGGATACGCGGTGGCACGAGGGCCACGAACCGTTCGCCGAAGAGGGTGGTGGGCAGCATCTGCGCGGTGACGTCGGCGGGGATCTGTCCGAGCTTGCCGGGTTCGATGTCCAGGGTGAGACGGGCCCCGTCGCCCTCGGACGCGATGTGGCGGACCTGGCCGATGACGACTCCGCGCAGCTTCACATCGGCGTTGTCGTGCATCTCGTTCCCGGCGGACCCGGTGTGTACGGTCACGGTGGCGTTGTCGGTGAAGTCCTTCTCGTACACCGAGACCGACACCCACACCAGGACGACGGGCACCAGCAGGAAGGCGACTCCGGCGAGTCTGCGACGGACCGTCTGGGTGCTGCTGCGGGCATTCATCAGCCGGCCACCTTCACCGTCGTCGTGGCGCCCCAGATGGCGAGCGAGAGGAAGAAGTCGGTGACGCTGATCAGCACGATGGCGTTGCGCACCGACCGGCCGACCGCCACTCCCACCCCGGCGGGACCTCCACTGGCGTGGAAGCCGTAGTAGCAGTGGGCGAGGATCACCAGCACGCTGAAGATCAGCACCTTGAGCACCGACAGGATCACATCGTCCGGGGAGAGGAAGAGAGCGAAGTAGTGGTCGTACGTTCCCGCCGACTGGCCGTTGAAGAAGATCGTGATGTAGCGGGAGGCGACGTACGAGGAGAGCAGCCCGATCGCGTACAGCGGGATGATCGCGACGACCCCGGCGATGATCCGTGTCGTGACGAGGTACGGCATCGACCGCACGCCCATCGCTTCCAGGGCGTCGACCTCCTCGTTGATCCGCATCGCCCCGAGCTGGGCGGTGAAGCCCGCGCCGACGGTGGCGGAGAGCGCGAGACCGGCGACGAGGGGCGCGATCTCGCGGGTGTTGAAGTAGGCGGAGATGAAGCCGGTGAAGGCGGAGGTGCCGATCTGGTTGAGCGCCGCGTATCCCTGGAGGCCGACGACCGTACCGGTGAAGAGGGTCATCGCGATCATCACGCCGATGGTGCCGCCGATGACACCGAGGCCCCCGCTGCCGAAGGCCACTTCGGCCAGGAGGCGCTGCACCTCCTTCAGATAGCGGCGCAGGGTGCGCGGGATCCACACCAGTGCCCGTACGTAGAAGGTGAGCTGGTCGCCCGATCTGTCGAGCCAGCTGAGCATCGACATCGGTCAGCTCCCCTTCGCGGGGACGATCTGGAGGTAGATCGCCGTGAGGACCATGTTCACGAAGAACAGGAGCATGAAGGTGATGACGACGGACTGGTTGACCGCGTCACCGACCCCTTTGGGACCGCCCCTGGGGTTCAGGCCCCGGTAGGCGGCCACGATCCCCGCGATGAAGCCGAAGATCAGCGCCTTGAACTCACTGATGTACAGGTCGGGCAGCTGGGCCAGGGCGGAGAAGCTGGCCAGATAGGCGCCCGGCGTGCCGTCCTGCATGATCACGTTGAAGAAGTAGCCGCCGAGGGTGCCGACGACGGAGATCAGCCCGTTGAGCAGGACGGCGACGAACATGGTCGCCAGGACGCGCGGGACGACGAGGCGCTGGATGGGCGAGACGCCCATGACCTCCATCGCGTCGAGCTCCTCGCGGATCTTGCGTGAGCCCAGATCCGCGCAGATGGCCGATCCGGCCGCTCCGGAGATCAGCAGCGCCACGATGATCGGGCTGGCCTGCTGGATGACGGCCAGCACGCTGGCGCCGCCGGTGAAGGACTGTGCGCCGAGCTGCTGGGTGAGCGAGCCGACCTGGAGGGCGATGACCGCGCCGAACGGGATGGAGACGAGGGCGGCGGGCAGGATGGTGACGCTGGCGACGAACCAGAACTGCTCGATGAACTCCCGTACCTGGAAGGGCCTGCGGAAGATGGCCCGGCTCACCGCGAGGCCGAGCGCGAACAGCTTCCCGGTCTCCCGCAGCGGGGCGAGCAGCCGTGTCGGGGGCTTGTTCCCGGGCGGTTCGGGCGCGGACTCCCCGGTCGTGGGCGGCTCGGGGGGCCGTACCGGCAGGGGGGCCGTCACGGGCGCACCCCGCCCGCGGCCGGCGAGTAGCTGTTCATGATGGCCGTACGGGCGGCCTCCGGCAGCTGGCCCATCATCGACATGACCCGCTCCCGGCGGCGCAGCGCCCCCTGGCGTACGGGCATGCCGGGTGAGGGTTCCAACTGCGGTACGACGGTGCGCGGCCCGGTCGCGGGCGCGGCGCTGCTGTCCCGCTGCTCGGCGGCGAGGGTGGCGGCGTCCTTCTCCTCCGACATCCCGATGGGGCCTTCCCGGCGTCCGGCGAGGAACTGGGAGACGACCGGGGTGTCGCTGGTGAGCAGCACCTCGCGCGGGCCGAAGGTGACGAGATTGCGGCAGAACAGCATGCCCATGTTGTCGGGGACGGTCGCCGCGATGTCGAGGTTGTGGGTGACGATGAGCATCGTCGCGTCGATCTGCGCGTTGAGATCGATGAGGAGCTGGGAGAGGAAGGCGGTGCGGACCGGGTCGAGTCCGGAGTCGGGTTCGTCGCAGAGGATGATCTGCGGGTCCAGGACGAGGGCGCGGGCGAGTCCGGCGCGCTTGCGCATACCGCCGGATATCTCGCCCGGCAGCTTCCCCTCGGCACCGAGAAGTCCGACGACATCGATCCGCTCCATGACGATGCGGCGGATCTCGGATTCCTTCTTGCGGGTGTGTTCACGCAGCGGGAAGGCGATGTTGTCGAAGAGCGACATCGAGCCGAAGAGCGCACCGTCCTGGAACATGAGCCCGAACAGCTTCCGGGTCTCCATGATTTCGCGCTCGGGGCTGTTCACCATGTCGACGCCGTTGATGAGGACGCGCCCCTGCTCGGGCTTGAGCAGTCCGATGATGGATTTCAGGAAGACGGTCTTTCCGGTGCCGGAGGGGCCGAGCATCACGCTCACCTCACCGGCGGGCAGGGTGAGGCTGACGTCCTGCCAGATGTTCTGTTTGCCGAAGGACTTCGTGAGGCCCTCGACGACTACTTCGATTCCCATCTGCCCTCCTTCGAAGTGGTCGTGAACGTAGTCATCTGTCTGCGCTCCGGCTCTGAGAAATCCAATGGCGGCTCATCACACGTGCACCAGGAGGCGCACGTTATGTCCGTCGAAACCGCCAGGACAAGCAGTTGAACAGCGGAAATCGGCGAACGAGGCGCTGGAAGTGGATCACTTGTCACTCGATGACAAATCCGCCCCCCGCTTTTGTCGCACAGTGCGCAAGCGATTCGGTGCCCGAGCCTGGGCCCTGACCTGCCAAGTCGCCGAGCCGTGCAGGCGAACGGGATTCCACGAACGCCGAACGAGCAGGTGCCGAGGGGTTCCGAGTCGCTCATCCGGGACGCTACGGCCGAGTAACCTGACTGCGCAATACCGGATACGGAACTTTCTGCGAGGTGATTGCGGGGACGCGATTACTTGTCCCGAGGTGAGTATTCGGCGCGCGAAACCTGTGAAAAAGTGAGGACCCATCCGCGAATGGCGCGGGAGACTTCCGCCGGCGCTCCGCCGGCCAGGAGGCTCCTCCGCGCCGATTCCACACCGATGAGCCCTTCCGGCGAGGTGCCACCGGAAGGGCTCATGGGACGGTTCGTACGGAGTTCGCGGCGGAGGTCACCGCTCCGGCTTCGGCACCTTCGGCGGGCAGTCGGGGCCGTCCGGGTTCGTGGACACACACAGGGGCGCCTGGGTCATCTTGATGTAGTTTCCGCCGCCCGAGATGGACGCGGTGAGCAGCGGATCCAGGTCCTCCCCGACGCCGCACCCCTCGAAGGCCGGGATATAGGTGTTTCCGTCCATGGTTCCGCCGTACTGGACGGTGTATCCGGAGCGGGGGTAGGTCGTCCCGAATGCCTTCAGCGTCTGGTCGATCGGCTTGGACGCCCGGCAGTTCGGCCCGACGTCGAGGGACACGCCGTTGACCTTGACATCCTTGACGCGCAGTTCGAACTTGGCCGTGATGGTGGTGTATTCGGGGTATCGCGGGTCGACGATGAGGTCGTTGATGGTGAGGGAGTCGATGCTGGCCGTCGGGCCGACCTGGCTCAGGATCATCGTCGCCGTGGTCGGCATGAACCCGAAGGAGAGGAACGTGCCCCGGGACGGCGGGAGCTGCCGCTTTCCCTCGTGCTCGAACTCCGCGCCGCTCAGCACCCGCACGGTCTTGAGGCACGGGTCATTGGTGTAGTTCATCATCATCGTCACGTTCGTGCGGGCGGGCCCCAGGAGCGCCGCACCGTTCAGCTTCTTGACGTTGGTGAACCCCGCCACGTACGCCTCGGAGGGGGTCGGGAGCGACATCGAGAAGGGGCACGGTTCGACGTCGCCCTCGCTCCCCTCCTGCGCCCGGCCGGCCTCCCGGCGCGCGTCGTCCAGCTTCTCGCGCTGATCGGGCGGGAGCGTGTCGTCGCGGTCGGGGTCGGCCGGAGGCGGCTCGACGGGTTCCTCCGTCGGGGTGCCGCTGATGGGCAGTGAGGCCAGGACGGTGTCCGCTCCCGGCACGGGACGGCAGGTCACGTCGATGGCGGCCGGTTCGGCGGGTGAGCCGTCCGCCTTCAGCGGGCTCAGTGTGAGGGTCAGGTCGGAGGCCGACAGGGTGGCTTTGCCGGGTGAGCCGAAGGTGGCTGTCGGGACCGGCCCGGCGGCCTCCAGCGTGACGCTCTCCCGGCCCGTGATGTCCTGTGCGGGGGCGGTCAGACCGGACCAGTCGGCCTTGGCCGAGTCCGTCGCGTCGGTGTACAGGACCGCGAGCTGGGCGAGGGCGGAGACCGCGGTGGCATCGAGCTGTTCCAGTTCGCCCAGCACTCCGCGCGGCAGGTCGAGGCCGACCGTCACGTCCCGGGCGGCGACGGGGTCGCCCACCGTGCCGCCCGCCGGATATCCGGCGGCCACGACAGCGGTCACCGCGCGACTGCCGGAGGGGAACTGGCAGTCGTAGTCGATGACGGCCTCGGACCGCTGTCCGTCGGCCGCCGATTGGGCACCCGGCAGAAAGGTGGCGGCGACGACCAGGAGGCCGCCCGCGGTCATCCGCGCGGTGCGGCGGGGGGCCGGACGTGCATTGGCTGCCATGCTTCTCTGCCTTCCGGACTCGAATGGACGAGATCGCCCAGGGGCGGGCGGCCGTGACGCGTCGCACCGGGAATACCTTGGGCCCGCACGTCCGTCCGGAACGAGGAAATGACGTGCGTCCCAGGAGAATTGACCGGGTCTCCGCAGGCGTCCACGGCCGCTTACCGGTCGGTACGCTACGCGGCGCCCGAGAGGATTGGGAAGCGGTTCGCGCCCGGCTCTTCCGGGCCGGGGCGAGAACACGAGAAGAGTGACAAGAAACGCGGGCTCTTTTATCAGTTCATGAGTATTCCGGCGCCCTTCACCGACGGCTCCGGCCCGGCCGCGGGAACCGCGGCCGGGCCGGAGCGCTCGGGCGCTGCGACACGGCCCGAGCGATCCCCGCCCGCGGATCAGCTGTAGCTGATGACGGGCGAGCCGCCCACGGCGGCCACGACGTTGTACGTGCCCTTGAAGGTCGCCGTCGCGCCGACGATGCCGCAGCCGCCGCCGACCTTGCTGCCGATGGTCAGCAGACGGGGGCTGGTGGCGGCCGGAGCCACGGCCAGCGTGCCGTTGGCGCCTCCGGCGCTCGGGTTGTTGTAGATGCCGTCCACCGTGCCGGTCACCTTGAAGGTGCACGGGCCGAGGACGCTGGAGCCGGTGACCGTGGCGCTGATGCCGCCGATCCAGCCGGTGGTCTTTCCGGTGCCGTTGGTGCCGGCTCCCGCGGTGTACCCGCCCGGGGTGTTGCCGTTGAGCGTCCAGGGCGTGGTGGCCGTGACGGTCCAGGTGCTGCCGAACGGGCCGGTGCACGGCGCGTTGAACGAGGCGCCGGTGATCTGGGCCAGGACCGGCCCGGCGACGGGCGAGGAGGCGGTGCCGTTGGCGGAGGCGGTGGCGCACTGGATCACGTTGCCGACGTTGTCCGTCAGGGTCGTGACACCGGCCGTGCCGGTGAACGCTCCGGACGGCGCGACGGTCCAGGCGGCGGTGGGTCCGGCGATCGCGGACGGTGTGGCCAGGGCGACCGCGGCGGCGGCGGCACCGACTGCGGCGAGCATACGCGTCTTCTTGAGCATGGAACTTCTCCTGTCCCGTTGGGGAATTGGGCCGGTGGAATTGCGCCCGAAAGGGCACACCACTGTCCGGCACGGATTTCTGGGGGAAGTACTCCCGTTCGCGAACGAAGGGGATACAGCTGAACGTGAACCTATCGACGCCTTAATCAGGCGGCTCTCCCGGGCAGCGATCGTGCCAGGCATTCGATGTGCGGTTCCCGCATTGATGCCGATCCATTTGATGACTCAATGACTACTGACCGGTACTTTACTGCGCCAATTCGGAGTTGAGAAGAGTTGGTGCAGAATTCCGTTCCGCTCTTCGGTCCTTACTTCAGCGCCGAGTGCCAGAACCGCGAGAACTCCTTGCCCTCGTTCGGCGCGAGGCTCGCCGGGGTGTAGGGGCTGGCGAAGTAGGTCGAGGTGTTGTCGAGGACCACGTTGTTGTTGCCGGCGGCCGACGGCAGCCCCGTCTTGAGGTTCACCGCCCAGTCCAGGAGCCCGGCCCCGCAGCCGCTGGCACCCGGGACGGCGAACGTGGCATCCCCCTGATCGGCGCTGTCGAAGGTGTACCGGCCCATCTCGCCCGCCTCGTCCGAGGCCCCGTTCGCCGCGAACCGCTGGAGCGAGAGCGTGGGCTGGGTCAGGTTCTGCGGCTTGAGCAGAACCGGATTCGCCGTGGTGCCGATGTAGCACTTGTCCCCGAGGAACGGGTTCTTCAGGTGGACGCGGACCGGGATGGTGAGAATCGGCTGACCGGTGGAGAATGCCCCGGCCATATGGAAGTCGCGCGGCGCCCCGGCCGGTTCGATGGTGGCCGTCACCCGGTTGAGGCTGTTGTCCGTGAGCTGCTTGCAGATGCCCGAGATGACGGGGATGCCGTTCGGGCACATGAGACCGAGCAGCCCACCGGGGATTTCCGCGGAATCCGCGAGGAGCGCGCCGTCGGACGGGGGGACCAGGGTGGTGGTTCCGTCACTGTGCTGGATCACTCCGAGCTGGAGGTCGCTGTTGCCGGTCGGCACCTGCGACTTGCCGAGCTTGATGGAGCCGCTGGCCGAGCTCGACGAGATACAGGTGGCGACGTCGTTGACGCCGTCCGCCGCGAGCATGGCGGGAGCGTCCACCGGGCAGCGGCTGAACGGCGCCCAGTGGCCGTTCAGCTGACTGGCCGCGGTGGCCGAGCCGGTGGAGAGCAGGGCGGTGAACGCCGTGAAGGCTGCGAGCAGCCCCACACGCGTTCTGGTGGAAGCGGATCTCATGTCGTCCCCTCTTGACTGCCGCCGCGGTGACGGCCTTGTCCACGGAGTTGATCGGTTTCGGCAATGCCCGGACGTGGAGGTGGCGTGCGCCGGCAGCTCGACGTCTGCGGTGCATCGTGGGTGGACCGGAAGAACGAAAGGTCTGAGCATCAAATTTCAGGCAGATTTCATGCCCGAATTGACCGAGGCGTGATGTTACTCGCGAGAAACAGGGCGACACAATCCGTCCGTCTAAGATCTTTTACACAGCGCGGATTTTGATCCGGAAATGAGCACAGCAACGGTTCCGCTTTATCAAGTGGTGCGCATTTATGGGACCGAACGCGGTTCCGCGGGGCAGGAATCCCGCCGGTCGCGCACACCGGGCCGGTGTACGGCGACGCCCGGTGGCCGGCACCTCGATCCCGCGCTCGGGCACGCCTCCCGCACCCGCCGGCAGCGGCCGTCACGGACACCCGGTTCGCGTTCCCCGTGGTGAGCGCCCCCGCACCCGCCGAATCCCGTACGCCCGCCGGGCGGTCCGGAGCGCTTGGCCTGATCCGCGTCGGCGGCGAATTGAGTTTCTTGTCGGCCACCGAGCAAGCGGCCGAAATACATTGTCCGAAAGTGAGCAGTCCGCCCCACCTGCACCGCAGCACCACAACACGGCCGAGATGTGTGCCCCCTGCACTCCGATCTTGTCGAAGAGGTGGGCAGTGCCCGTGACTTGGTCTATCTTCATCGCGGACTTGGTACGCACCTGTCGGTTCGTGGGAGCGCCTCCCCCCACCGCCTCACCCCACCACCGGGCGCCGAGAGCAAGGGGACACGCATGCCACATCTCATACAGCCGTTGGATACCGAAGACCCCCTGGGGCCCCTCCCCCAGGAATTCGCCGCGATGATGCGGCCCGAACTGCCCAGTCTCATCAAGGAAATCGGCATAGAAGTCACGCGGGCGTACCCGGAATACGCCCGGCTGCTCGACGGCCCGAACGGACTGGCCATACGCGTGGGCGTGGAGCAGAGCCTTTCCTCGTTCGTCGACCTGGTGGCCGAGCCCTCCGCCTCCACCACCCTCCGCGACGACATGTGCCGTCGTTTCGGACGGTTCGAGGCGTACGAGGGAAGGAGCATGGACACCCTCCAGGGCGCCTATCGCCTCGGGGCGAGGGTCGCGCTGCGGCGCGCGAAGAAGGTCGGGCAGAGCTATCACCTCTCCCCCACGCTCATGCTGAGCTTCGCCGACGCGCTCTTCACCTATGTCGATGAGCTGGAATCCCTTTCCCGCGAGGGATTCCTGGAGGTGCAGTCCCAGTCGGGCGAGCAGGGCGAGGCCATGCGCCGCCGCCTCCTGCACCTCATCCTCGCCGGCCGCCCGGTACCCCGCAGCGCCATCGCCGATCTGTGCGAGCAGACCGGCTGGGCCCTTCCCGAGCAGGTCACCCTGATCGCCGTACGAGCCCCCGTGGGCCTGGACCGGCTCTGCGCCGACCGCGACGTCCTGTCCGATCTCAGCGATCCGCAGCCGCACTTACTGATTCCCGGGCCGATCGACGACGCCCGAAGATCCATGCTGGAACAGGCCCTGCCCACCGCGCGCGCCGCGATCGGGCTGACCGTCCCGACCGCCATGGCCTCGGACTCGATCCGCTGGGCCCGCCGGGTGCTCGAACTCGTCGACACGGGCGTGATCGACGACGCGCCGTTCATCCGGTGCGAGGACCACCTGATCACCCTGTGGCTCCTGTCCGACCCGGCCCTTCTCGACCAGCTCGCCCAGCGGGAGTTGGCCCCGGTCGCCGCCATCAGCGTCAACCGTCGCGAACGGCTGATCGAGACGCTCAGAATCTGGCTCGACACCCGCGGCACCGCGGCCCAGATGGGCGAACTGCTCGATGTCCATCCGCAGACCGTCCGCTACCGCATGCGCAATCTGGAGAACATCTTCGGCGACCAACTGGTCGACCCGGAGAGCCGGTTCTCCACGGAAGCGGTATTGCGCGCACTGCGACTGCGTGCCCGCAGCGACGCCCCACCCGCCTGAAGGGGCGCGCGCCCCCGCCCTTCGGGGCGGATGCACGATCGGCGCCGCAGATCAACTTACCCGCGAGTAAGGCGAAATAGACGGTCAGTCCCAAACGGTTGCGACACGGAGACGTATCCAACGAGAAACCCGGAACCTCGTCCCGTAGACATGGAGGAGCCGGCCGCCCACCAGGCGGCCGCATCCCAGCACCGCCTCCTGGCCAACCATCCGAGAGGGAACCACCCATGACCGCCTCGCACCTGCTCGTCCCCGTCCCGATCCCGGACCGGGTCGCCGCGCTGATCGGCTCCTGCATCCCACCCCACATCCTCCAGGCGGAGTTCGACGCGGACTGCGCGGCCCGTGAGGTCCGCCGGTTCCGCGGGCCGCGCCTGGGGATCGAGGACCAGGCCGACCGCGAACAGGCGCTGGCCGAACTGGCCCGCGCCAACAAGGTGCTCGCCGCCCATCACCCCCGGCTGGCGGTGCGTCCGGGCTCCACCTGGTGACTCCGGCCGCCGTCCGCCCGGTCGTACCGACCGCTTGCGGAGCGACGGCACGGCCCTTACCTTACTCAAAAGTAAGTTTACTTCAGAGTAAGGAACTGGCGTGGCCGACAACAGCAGCGGCAACCTGACGGACGAACTGGCCGGGCTCGACTTCTCGGCCGTCTCCCCCGAGGAGTTCGCACGGATCGTCAAGGGCCTGTCCGCCGGTCAGCTCGGCGAGGTGATGCGCGGCCCCCTGCGCACCCGCATCCTCGACGAGGTCTTCGGCAGGATGAGGCAGCAGTTCCGCCCGGCGGCGGCAGGACAGCTCCAGGCCCTCATCCGCTGGAAGATCACGGGCGAGAGCGACGAGATCTTCGAGACCGCCATCGCCGAGGGCGCCTGCGAGATCACCCGGGGCCGCTCGGAGGCAGAGCCCCGTACGACACTCGTCATGGCGGACGCCGAATTCCTCCGGCTCGTCTCCGGCAACGGCAACCCCGTGACGATGTTCATGTTGCGCAAGCTGAGGATCGCCGGTGATGTCGGCCTGGCCTCGGGGCTCACCCGGTACTTCGACATCCCGAAGGTCTGAGCCGATGAGCTTCTTCTCCCTGGCACTGACCGAGGAACAGCAGGACCTGCGCAACTGGGTGCACGGCTTCGCCGCCCAGGTGGTCCGCCCGGCGGCGGCCGAATGGGACGCCCGGGAGGAGACCCCGTGGCCCGTCATCCAGGAGGCGGCCCGGATCGGTCTGTACGGCTTCGAATCGCTCGCGGACATGTACGGGGACCCGACGGGGCTCTCCCTCCAGATCGCCAACGAGGAGCTGTTCTGGGGCGACGCCGGGATCGGCATGGCACTCTTCGGCACCTCGCTCGCCGTCGCCGGGATCTTCGCCTCCGGCACGCCCGACCAGCTCGCCGAGTGGGTGCCGCAGTGCTACGGCGACGCGGACGACCCGAAGGTCGCGGCCTTCTGCGTCTCCGAACCCCAGGCCGGGTCGGACGTCTCCGCCATGGCCACCGGGGCCCGTTACGACGAGGCCCGCGACGCATGGGTGCTCCGGGGCCAGAAGGCGTGGATCACCAACGGGGGGATCGCCGGAATCCATGTCGTCGTCGCCTCGGTCGACCCGGCGCTCGGCTCCCGCGGACAGGCCGCGTTCATCGTCCCCCCGGGAACCGAGGGCCTGGTGGCGGGCCGCACCGTCAAGAAGCTGGGGCTGCGCGCCTCGCACACGGCGGACCTGTTCCTCGACGACGTACGGATACCCGGCCGCTGTCTGCTCGGCGGCAAGGAGAAGCTCGACAGGCGCCTCGCGCGGGCCCGCGAGGGCGGCACCGCCAAGGGCCAGGCGGCGATGGCCACCTTCGAGGTCAGCCGCCCCACCGTCGGCGCGCAGGCGCTCGGCATCGCGCGGGCGGCGTACGAGTACGCGCTGGAGTACGCCGGGGAGCGGGAGGCGTTCGGCCGCCCCATCATCGAGAACCAGTCGATCGCGTTCGCCCTCGCCGACCTCCGTACCGAGATCGAGGCCGTACGCCTGCTGATCTGGCAGGCCGCCTGGATGGCCCGCAACGACCGGACCTTCGACGCGGGCCAGGGCTCCATGTCCAAACTGCGGGCCGGTGAACTGGCGGTCTCGGCAACGGAGAAGGCCATCCAGATCCTCGGCGGCGCCGGGTACAGCAGGGAACACCCGGTCGAGCGGATGTACCGCGACGCCAAGATCTACACGATCTTCGAGGGGACCAGCGAGATCCAGCGACTGGTCATCGCGCGGGCGATCTCCGGACGTCACATCCGCTGAGCCGGACGCCCCCGTGCCGCCCGGTACGCCCATGGGGTCACCGGGCGGCACGCCGCGCCGACCGGGCCCGGTCCCCGGCCCGTCTCTCACCTGCGGTTCACCCCGGTCAGGCTCCGACCGGGGTGAACCGCACCGGCAGCGAGCCCGGCCCACGGGTGAAGACGCCCTGTTCCGACGGGACGAAACCGTCCGCGAGGCGCA
Source organism: Streptomyces sp. TSRI0281 (assembly GCF_001905125.1). Lineage (GTDB taxonomy): Bacteria > Actinomycetota > Actinomycetes > Streptomycetales > Streptomycetaceae > Streptomyces. The sequence continues at coordinate 192,746 of NZ_LWLE01000004.1, forward strand.
CGTCCGGCATCGCGTCGAGCAACTGGTTCACCCCGGCCTCCACCTCGGCCCTGGCCAGCAGCGCGCCCACACAGAAGTGCCGGCCGAGCGCGAACGCCAGATGGTCCGCCGCCGCCGAGAACGCGGTGGTGCCGGTCAGATCGGTGCGGAAGATGTCGAAGCGTTCGGGGTCCCGGTAGCGGGCCTCGTCCCGGTTCGCCGCGCCGATCAGACAGGTGACGGTGGCACCGGCCGGGACCGTGCCGCCGCTCAGTTCCACCTCCACCGCCGTCTGCCGCATGATCATGTGCACCGGCGGGGTGAAGCGCAGGGTCTCGGCGAAGGCCCGGTCGATGAGGGTGCGGTCCTCGCGTACCGCCGCGAGCTGCCCGGGGTGGCCGAGCAGATTGGCGAAGATCGAGGCGATGGCCTTGTCGGTGGTCTCGCCGCCCGCCGCGAGCAGCAGACTGCAGAACGCCTTGATGTCCTCGTCGCTCATCCGTACGCCGTCGACCTCGGCGGCACAGAGCGCGGACAGGAGGTCGTCGCCGGGCGCGCTCCGGCGCCGCTGGATGACCGGGATCATGTACCCGGCGAATTCCTGGCGGGTGCGCTCCCCGGCCGCCGCCACGTCCGGGTCCCCGGCGAGGTTGCCCAGGAAGGCGATGACCGTGGTGTACCAGGCGTGGAACCGGTCGTGGTCCGCCTTGTCCAGGCCGAGCATGTCGGCGATGACCAGGACGGGGAAGCGGGTCGCGAACGCCTCGACGAGGTCGGCCTCGCCGGAGTGCCGGAAGGTGTCGATCAGCTCGCGGGCATTGCGTTCGATGACCGGCAGGAACTTCTCCTGGAGCTCCCTGCCCCGGAAGGCGGGCGCGACCAGGGCCCGTCGTACGGCGTGCTCACGGCCGCTGAGCTGAAGGATCGTCCTGCCGTGGACCGGTTCGATCTGCCAGTCGTAGTTGTCCGTGGTGAACTCGCCGGCCTTGTCCCTGAAGACCCGCTCGACGTCCTCGTAACGGGAGACGAGGTAACTGTCCGTGGCCTCGTGCCGGATCAGCGGCGCATGGGCGCGCATGGTCCGGTAGGCCCCGTACGGATCGGCGGCGAAGGCGGGCGAGAGAATGTCGGGCGAAGACGACGCGTGCGATGCGGTCGGCTCCTGCGGCGCGGTGGTCATGACGCTCCAGGGTCGGGAACGGGCAACGCCGTCAAGGCTATTGATCATCCGTCCGTCCACACACCTCTGGGGAACGCCATGTCTGCCGGTCCGCGGCCCTCCGTCCTGCTGGTCACCGATCTCGCCTACGAGGCGCGCGGTCGCCGTTACTGCGACGAGGACATATTCCTGAGCTCCCGGCTGCGCGAGGAGTTCGACGTCGCGCTGTGTCACCCCCGGGACGCGGCCGCGCTGCTGGCCGGTTTCGATACGGTCCTCATACGCAACAGTGGCCCGGTTCTGCACTACCAGGAGGCGTACGACGCGTTCTGCGCGCGGGCGCGGGAGCTGGGGACCCGGATGTACAACCCGCTCGGCGGGCGCGGGGACATGGCGGGCAAGCAGTATCTGGTCGATCTGAGCCGTGCCGGATATCCGGTGATCCCGACCGTGGACCGGGCGGCGGATCTGGGGCTCCTGCCCCGGGCGGACGAGTATGTGGTGAAGCCGAAGCTGGGGGCGGACTCGGTGGGGCTGCGGTTCCTGCGGGAGGCCGCGCTGCCCGAGGGGACCGACGGCACGCTGCTCGTCCAGCCGAGGATCGACTTCCGCCACGAGGTGTCCTTCTACTTCGTCGATCACGATTTCCAGTACGCGCTGTACGCCCCGCACCCCGAGCGGCGGTGGGAGCTGGAGCCGTACGTGCCGAGCGCGGCGGATCTGGAGTTCGCCCGGCGCTTCATCGCGTGGAACAGCCTCGCCCACGGCATCCAGCGGGTCGACGCGTGCCGGACGGCGCGGGGTGAACTGCTGCTCGTCGAGCTGGAGGACCTCAATCCGTATCTCTCGCTCGACCGGGTGGCGAAGGAGATCCAGGAGGCGTTCGTGGCCCGGCTGAAGAGCTCTCTGCGGGCGCTGCCGGCCTGACCCGTCCGGCCTCGGTCCGCATGCGGCCGGTGCGGGCCGGTGTGAGGGTGCAAGCGTGACCACTGCCAGCGAGACCACCCCCGCCGCGCAGAGTGCCGCCGCGCCGCCCGTACTCGACCGACGCCGCCGCAACATCGTCTTCGCCACGATCGTGCTCGGGATGCTGCTGGCGGCGCTGGACCAGACGATCGTGGGAACGGCCCTGCCCACGATCGTCTCGGACCTCGGGGGCGCCTCCCATATGTCCTGGGTGGTCACCGCGTATCTGCTCGCCGAGACGGTGGCGACGGTCCTGGTCGGCAAGTTCGGTGACCTGTTCGGGCGGAAGCTGGTCTTCCAGGTCTCGGCGATCATCTTCATCACCGGATCGTTCCTCTGCGGTCTCGCGTCGAACATGCTGCTGCTGATCATCTGGCGCGGCATGCAGGGCATCGGCGCGGGCGGTCTCATGGTGACGTCGATGGCGCTCATCGCCGATGTGATCCCGCTGCGGGAACGCGGCAAGTACCAGGGGGCGATCGGGGCGGTCTTCGGTATCTCCACGGTCATCGGACCGCTGCTGGGCGGGCTGTTCACCGACCATCTGACCTGGCGCTGGGCGTTCTACGTCAATGTGCCGATCGCGATCGTGGTGGTCATCGCCGCCGCCCGCAACATTCCGTCCGTGAAGGCGGCCGGCCGGCCGGTCATCGACTATCTCGGCATCGCTCTGGTCACGGTGGGGGCGAGCGCCCTGATCCTGGCGACGAGCTGGGGCGGCAACGAGTACGCCTGGGGCTCGCCGGTCATCATCGGTCTGTTCATCGGCGGTCTCGTCGCCCTGGCGCTGTTCTGCGTGGTGGAGACGCGGGCGCGGGAACCGATGCTGCCGATGCGGCTGTTCCGCAATCCGGTCTTCACGGTCTGCTCGATCCTCAGTTTCATCGTGGGCTTCGCGATGCTGGGCGCGATGATCTTCCTGCCGACGTATCTCCAGTACGTGGACGGGGACTCGGCGACGCTGTCGGGGGTGCGGACGCTGCCGATGGTCGTCGGCCTGCTGATCGCCTCGATCTTCAGCGGCAATGTGGTGAGCAAGACCGGCCAGTACCGGCTGTTCCCGATCATCGGCTCCATGATCATGGCCGTCGGGCTCTTTCTCCTCTCCCGGATGGGACCGGAGAGCGGGGTGTGGCTGGAGTCGCTCTACATGCTGGTACTGGGGCTCGGCATCGGGCTGTCCATGCAGGTGCTGACGATCGCCGTGCAGAACACCGTCGACTACGCGGACCTGGGCACGGCCACGTCGGGCGTGACCTTCTTCCGTACGCTCGGCAGCGCCTTCGGTACGGCGGTGTTCGGCACGATCTACGCCAACTCGCTCAAGCCCAACCTGGCCCAGGGGGTCGCCGAGGCGGCACGGACGGGCGGTGATCCCGCGACGCTGGTCAAAGCCTCGCAGAACCCGCAGGCCCTGCACGCCCTGCCCGGCGCGCAGTCGGCGCCCCTGGCACAGGCGTACGCGGACACCCTGCACACGGTCTTCCTGTGGACGGTGCCGGTGGCCCTGATCGGGTTCGTCGTGGCGCTCTTCCTGAAGCAGGTGAAGCTGCGGGACTCCGCGCGCGCCGGATCGACGGACATGGGTGAGGGGTTCGCCCAGCCCAGTACCGGGGACTCGGCGAAGCTGCTCGAATTCGCCGTGGCCAGAATCCTGCACGACGCGGGTCCGGACACGGCGCGGCGGATCGTGGCGGACTCCGACACCCGGCTCGACATGGCCGGGGCGTGGGCGGTGATGCAGGTCGACCTGTTCACCCGGATGGTGGGCCACGCGGGCCTGGGCCTGATCGCGACCCGGCACCGGATCCCGCCCGAGGTGCTGGTGCCGGTCTTCGACCGGATGATCGAGGAGGGCTATCTGACCGGGGACGGCCGGTTGTTCACCCACACCGCGGCGGGCCGCCGCGAGGCCGCGACGATCTCCGGCGCCTGGGGGCAGTGGCTGAACGCCCGGCTGGCCGAGGACGGTGCCCGGCCGGACGACCGTCAGCTGCGGGCGGCCGTCGATGTGATCGCCAAGCGGCTCCTGGCGGAGGATCTGGCCCAGGAGCTGTCCCCGGCGGCGCGGGCGAGGGGGGCGACGCGGGTGGGCGCCCCGGTCTGAGGTCAGCCGTGCTCGTGGTCGCCATCCGCCCGGTGGTCGCGGAGCAGGCGCCGCCATTCCGCGTTTCCGCCGGGCAGGGGCCATGCCCGGGTGGGCCAGCGAGCCGAGTGGAGTTCCCGGAGCCGGGTGGCCAGCAGCGGTCCGGCGACCCGGGCGCCGTCGGGCACCCGGCTTCCGTGGACAGGGCCCAGCCGTTCCCGTAGCCAGGAGAACCGCCCCAGTTCGCTCTCGTACGCCGCGACGGCCGCCGCCGTACCGGAGTCCTTCTCGTCCTGCGGCACCGTCCGGTGGAGGTCGAGCAGCGTAGGTTCCACCGACTCCGCGACGGCCGCGGCCAGCCGGGCGTGCCCGTCGAGCACGGTGAAGCAGTCGAGTCCGCTGACCCACCACAGCAGCACGGGCGGCAGGATGCCCTCGCGGGCCTGCTTGCGGTACGCCTTGACGCGGGCGTCGTCGGCCTCCGGCAGGGCGCGCAGCGGCAGGAGCTCCCACGAGCCGTTGTGGACGAACCAGTCGATCTCCCCGCTGGGGTGGCCCTCGACCAGAGGGGACTGCCCGTACTCGCCGGGCGGCCGGGACCAGCGGTTCCGGTGGTGCGAGGCGGCCTCGCGGCCGAGCACCCAGCGGCCGTCGTGCAGGGGGCCGTACGGCGTTTCGGCGAGCGCGTCGGCGAAGTGATACGCCCAACGCCGGGCACTGCCCCCGTAGCGGCGTGCGGTGTCCGCCCGCAGCGGCGGCAGGACCGGGCGGAAGCAATCGGTGCGGTAGAAGTCCACGCCGCAGCGGTCCGGGGCCACCACGGCGAACAGCAGCGGGTCGGGTCCCTGGGTGAGCAGCATCCGGCGTTCCGCGGTGCGCACGCCGAGTGCGGGCGCCGGCCGTCCGTCGACGTCCAGGAGGAGTCCCGCCCAGGTGCCGTCGGCGCCGGTCAGCGGGGCGCGGCGCGCCCGGACCGTCGGGGTCGCCACGGTGTCAGTGCTCCCAGGACCGGGGGCGGCTCTGCGCCTCCCACTCCTCGCGGAGCAGCGAGAGGAGCGCGCTGTCGTAGCGGCGGCCCCGGTGCAGGCAGGCGGAGCGGCGTACGCCCTCCTGGACGAAGCCCGCGCCGGCCAGGACGGCGAGCGCGGCGGTGTTGTCGGTGTGGGTGACCGCCTCGACGCGCTGCAGCGGCAGTTCGCCGAAGGCCAGATCGGTCAGGGCGGCCAGGGCGTCGACGGCGTACCCCTGACCCCGGTGCTCGGGGGCCAGCAGCAGATACGCCTCCGCGGTGCCGTCGACGAAGTCCTCATCGCTGAGCGAGATGTGACCGGCCGGGGTGCCGTCCGGGAGGAGGACGAGGAAGTCGTCACGGGTCCGGTCGTCGATCCAGCCCTCGATGCGTTCGCGGAGTTCGTGCAGCGCACCGGGCCAGATGCCTATCTCGTGGGCGGCGACCGGGTCGGAGCGCCAGTGCTGGATCAGTCCGGCGTCGTCGGGCTCGATCGGGGTGAAGGCCACGGTGCGGCCCCGCCAGAAGCGTTCCCGTACGGTGTCCGGCTGCTCGGCATCCTCGTTCATGCGCGGATCGTACGGGGCTGTCGGCACCACCGTGAACAGCTTTTCAGTCGACGAAGACGGCTGCCGCGTAGACCCAGGCACCCTGGTGGCGGACGAAGCGGCTCTGCTCGTGGAGCGAGCCGGGCCGCCCGTTGTCCGTGTAGTGGGCCCGGAAGGTGACCGTGCCCGTCGTGTGGAAGGCGCTGCCTTCCGTGGTGTCCAGGATCTCCAGCCGCACCCAGCGCATCGCGGGGTCGAACTCGACGGCGGGCGGCCGGGTGTCGGGGTGCCAGCTGCGCAGCAGGTACGCCGCGTCCTGGACGACGAAGGCCGTGTACCGGGAGCGCATCAGCGCCTCGCAGCTGCGGGCGGCGGCCGTTCCGGAGTGCAGGGGGCCGCAGCAGTCCCCGTAGGCGGCGGGCAGGCCGCAGGGGCAGGGTGAGGTGGGAGTGATCCGTGGGGCCTGCGGTGCGGCGGTGGCGGGCCGCCGCGGTCGGGAGGTGCGTCGTGACATGGGTCCATTGTGACCGGTGCGGCGTGGGGTCCGCTGTCACCCGGTGGTTCATCGGGTCACGGGGCCGGGGCGGCATCGGGCCGGTTGCCGCCCGGTGCGGCATCGGCTCAGGGGGCCGGGGTGAAGCGGCGGCGGTACTCGGTGGGGGTCAGGCCCGTCCGGCGGCGGAGCTGGGTACGCAGATTGGTCGCGGTGCCGAGTCCGCTGGTGCGGGCGACCACGTCGAGGCGTTCCTCACCGCGCTCCATGAGGCGGCAGGCCAGGGTGACGCGCTGTTCGGTCAGCCAGGCCAGCGGGGTGGTGCCGAGCTGGGCCCGGAAGCGGCGGTGCAGGGTGGCGGGGCTGACGGCGGCGCGGGCGGCGAGGCCGGGCACGTCGAGGGCGGCGCCGATGTGCGCTCCGGCCCATTCCAGGAGCGGGCCGAGCGAGGTGTCGGGGACCTCGGGCACGGGGTGCTCGACGAACTGACGCTGGCCGCCGTCGCGGTGCGCCGTGAAGACCAGACGTCTGCTGACCGCCGCGGCGATCTCCGCACCGTGATCGCTGCGCACCAGGTGGAGGGCGGTGTCGAGGGCGGCGGCACTGCCCGCGCCCGTGATGATCTGTCCGTCGTCGACGAACAGGACGTCGGGGTCGAGGCGGACCTGGGGGTAGCGGGCGGTGAAGGTGTCGGCCCACCGCCAGTGCGTGGTGGCGCGTCGGCCGTCCAGCACTCCGGCGGCGGCGAGCGTGAACGAGCCCGTGCAGAAGCTGACCAGCCGTGCGCCGCGTGCGGCGGCGCGCCGGATCGCGTCGAGGACGGCCGGGTCGGCGGCGGCCTCGGGATCGGGGCGGTTCGGCACGATCACGGTGTCGGCGCGGTCCACGGCATCGAGCCCGGCGATGCCGGTGAGCTGGAAGAAGCCGGAGTGCATACGGACCGTCGGGGTCGCGGCGCAGAGCGCGAAGTCGTACCAGGGAACGGTCAGCTCGGGGCGGCGCAGACCGAAGATCTCGGTGGCCACGCTCATCTCGAAGGGGTTGGAACCGTCCGAGACGATCATGACGACCCGGTGAGAGGATTCTTTCGCCATATGCGATTCCTATCACTCCCCGGGTCCGGGCGTCGAGGGGCACGATGGCGGGCATGAGCGATGACACGACAGGCCCCGCCACCGGCCCGATCCTGCTGAGCGACGCGCTGAGCACCTTCGACGCGCTGTGGAGCCCGCGCATCGTGACCCGCGTCAATGACTACGACGTGCGGGCCGCGAAGGTGCGCGGCGAGCATGTGTGGCATGTCCACGAGGACACGGACGAGTTCTTCCTGGTGCTGGAGGGGGCTCTGGAGATCGCCCTGCGCGAGGAGGGCGGCGAGCGGGCGGTCACCCTGGAGCGCGGTGCGGTGTTCGTCGTCCCGCGCGGGATCTGGCACCGGCCGTCCTCGGCGGACGGCGCCTCGATCATGCTCTTCGAGCCGTCCGGTACGTCGACGGTGGGCGACGCGCACGACGAGGTCCCCGCTCATGTGGACGCGACGACCGGTCACGCGCTCGCGCTCTGAACACACGAGGACCGGGTGGCCGCCGGCGACGACGATCGCCCTGGGGCGTCCCCCGGTTCCTGGGCCGGCGGTGGCGGGCGCGGTCAGGACTTGCGGGCGACGCCCGCGTATCCGGGGATCGGCTCGTCACCGGGGACATCGATGACCTCGCCGAGTTCCGGGTGCCAGTCGGCGGAGAGCGAGACGCCCGGCTCCACGAGGTCGAGTCCGTCGAAGAACGCGGTGAGTTCGGCACGGGTACGCGGCCGCAGCGTCATCCCGCGCGCCTTGTACATGGCACGCGCCTGCGCCGCGCCCTCCGGGTTGAAGTCACCGGTGGTGTGCGAGAGGACGAGATAGCTGCCGGGGGCCAGTTGTCCCACGAGACGGTCGACGAGCTCCGCGGCACCGTCCTCGTCGTCCAGGAAGTGCAGCAGCGCGAGCAGCGACAGCGCGATCGGCCTGCCGAAGTCGAGGACCTTTCCCGCCTCGGCCAGGATCGCCCCCGGCTCCCGCGCGTCGGCCTGGATGTACTCGGTGGCCCCCTGCGAGGTGGAGCGCAGCAGGGCCGCGGCGTGGGCGAGCACGATCGGATCGTTGTCGCAGTAGACGATGCGCGCGTCGGGAGCGGCCTGCTGGGCGATCTGGTGGAGGTTCGGCTCGGTCGGTATGCCGGTGCCGATGTCCAGGAACTGGCGCACGCCCTGCTCGGCCAGCCAGCGGGTGGCCCGGTGCATGAACGCCCGGTTGACGCGTGCCATGTCCCGGCCGCGGGAGTCCAGCACGAGCAGTTGCCGGGCCATCTGTTCGTCGACCGGGTAGTTGTCCTTGCCGCCGAGGAACCAGTCGTACATCCGCGCGGGATGCGGCTTGCTGGTGTCGATCTCGATGGACTGGGGGTCTTGCCCGGTCATGGCACGCTCCGTAACTGGCTGTCCGTACGTCGACGTTCACAGAGAACAAAGAGATATGGGGCGAGAATAGGTGCCGATGCGTCAGGTGAGAAGGAAGTCGGCCTGCCCCGCCTTGGCACCCTGGATGAACGCGGCGATCTCGCCGTTGGAGTAGATCAGCGCCGGACCGTCGGGATCCGCGGACTGGCGTACGGCGACCCTGCCGTCGGCCAGCTTCATGGCCTCGATGCAGTTGCCGCCGTTGCCGCCGCTCCACGGCTTGTACCAGCCTTCGGAGCCCAGGTCTCCGGCCGGCATGCCGTTGTATATGTGGTTCATCACAGCTCCTTGCGGAAGTCCCTGAGGATTTCCTTCGTGCGTTGTGCAGTTGCCGCCTGAGCCGCCATACGGTCCATGACTTCGAGGTAGGAGGCCACCTCGGGGCGCGCGTCGAAGTAGACGGCGCCGGTCAGGTACTCGCTGTAGACCATGTCGGGCAGTTCGGGGACGGCGAACCGGAAGAGCACGAAGGGGCCGTACGTGCCGGGGTGATGGCCGGTGGCGAACTCCGCGATCTGGATCGTCACATGGGGCATCTCGGTGGCGTCGAGCAGCTTGTCGATCTGTCCGCGCATCGCGTCGACACTGCCGACAGGGCGCCGCAGGACGGTCTCGTCCATGACCACCCACAGCTTCGGGGCGTCCCCCTTGGCGAGCAGCGCCTGCCGCTCCATCCGCAGCGCGACATGGCGCTCGATGTCCTCGGGCCTGGTCTGGCCGACGGCGCCGGTACGCATCACCGAGCGCGCGTAGTCCTCGGTCTGGAGCAGCCCGGGGACGAAGTGCGGCTCGTACATGCGGAGCAGGCTCGCGGCGCCCTCCAGGCTGACGTACATGCTGAACCAGTCGGGCAGCACATCGTGGAAGCGCTGCCACCAGCCCGGTTTGTTGGCCTCCTCGGCGAGCTCGACGAAGGCCTCGGCCTCATCGTCGGCTATCCCGTATGCCTTCAGCAACAGCTGGACATAAGGGATTTTCAGCCCGACTTCGGCCGTCTCCATCCTGCGTATCGTCGCGGGGGCGACCCTGAGCACCTTCGCGGCCTGGTCACGGTTCAGGCCGACACGCTCCCGCAGATCCTGCAGGCGCTTGCCCAGAACGACCTGTCCCACGGTCGGGGCGGACCGCGGTTCGCTCACTTAGACCTCCCCATGCGCTGTTTGGCAGCAGTGTGCCATGTGCGTGCCACCAAGGACACATCCACTCTGAAAATTTCAGAGTGCCCCTTGCCAAGTGTTCATGTCAGGGGGAGAGTTGGTGAGTGAACCAGTTCACTTAGTCGCGCCCACCCTTTTTCACAAAGGAACAAAGCGTGACGCAGCCCCCACTGTGAGGAATCGGTCGTGGCACCTGGCAGTGCGCTCATCCCCCGGCTCATGGACCTCAGCCCCGGGACGGAAGCGCTCCGTTACTGCTTCGCGCTGCCCGCGCAACCGGAGTCGGTAGCCGGTGCGCGACGGCTGACCCGGGCCCGGCTCGACACCTGGAAGCTGGACGGTGACACCTACGACGCCGCGATACTCATCGTTTCCGAGCTGGTGACCAACGCGATCGTGCACACCGCGAGCGCCCGTGTGGTGTGCGAGCTCCGATGTCTCGGCAGGCGGCTGCGCATAGCCGTACAGGACCAGGGGCACCAGCCGGGCGGCCCGCGCCTGCGCCGCACGGCCGACGACGAGCACGGGCGCGGCCTGCTGCTCGTCGACTCGATGAGCAGCGCCTGGGGGTCCGAGGACGCGGGGGACGCCTCCGGGCGCATCGTCTGGGCGGAACTGCCGCACGGCACGGAGCAGCCATGCTGAGGAATGCCATGTCCCGTCTGCGGGGAGCGCAGCACTCCGCAGACCGGGACGAGACCCGCGAGGGCCGGGTACGGCTTCCCCTGCCCCCCGCGCTGTCGGCCAGTCTCGGCTGTGACGCGGTGGGGGTTCCCGCGCGGTACGGATTCCGGCTGATGTCGCACCTGCCACGCACCGGGTGCGTCTTCGCCGATGCCGAGCGGTGGTGGTGGATCGTTCCGGCGGGCTCGGATCTGGACCTGGACTGGCCCGAGCAGGTTTCGTACGAAACCGGGGTGTACGTGCCCGCCGTGCGGCCCCGGCTCATTCACGCCCCCGACAGCCTCACGCCCTACACCCCGCCCATTCCGCTTTTTCTGATGGCATGCCAGGTGACCGGCGTGACCCCGTCCTGGGCCGCGGCCGGACGGCCCAGCGTCGTGTCCGCGCCCTGACGGAAGTCCCCTCGCGAACGGCCCCGCGGTGCCGTCCGGACCTGGTCGGCACCCTTGTCACGCTGCGTTGTCAGTGGTCGGCCCTACTGTGGCAGCACTGATCGAGACGCCCGCGGCGGAGCGGGCTGTCGGGGTGTGAAGGGGGCGTTCCTGTGCGGCGCTGGGAGTATGTCGAGGGCACTGCTTCGAAGTTCTGGGAGACCGGGGCGGAGGGTGTCACGGTCACGGTGCGGTACGGGCGTTGCGGGAGCGACGGTCGGACGCAGATGAAGGAGTACGCGTCGGCGGACGCCGCCGAGGAGCAGATCCGCAGGACGATCGCGGAGAAGGAACGCAAGGGCTACCGCGAGGTGGGGGCGGCGGACGCGGCCCCTGCGGAGACTTCGGCGCCTTCCGTTTCCCCGGCTTCAACGGTCACGACGGCATCTTCGGCTTCCTCGGCGACTTCGACGTCATCGGGTGCGACAGTACCGTCGGCTTCCTCGGCTTCCTCGGCTTCGACGGTCCCGTCGGCATCCTCGGCGGGTGCTCTCCCCGACGAGGACACCTTCGAACTCTCCGCGAACTGGCGGCGAGTGCTCCACCCGCGTCGGGGCGGCGTGCCGCGGACGCCCGGAAAGCCCCGGCGTCAGGTGCTGGAGGCGGTCGAGGCACGGGTGGCCGAGGAGGCCGCGTGGATCGAGGAGTTCCTGCTCGCGCCGCGCACCGATGCCGCCCTCGCCGAGCAGGTTCGCTCGCAGCTCACCGGTGATCCGTCCCCCGTCGGCGCGGCCGCAGTGGCCGCGATGGTCACGATCTCCGGGTCGCACTCGGCCTGGGCGGACACCTGGGTCGCCCGGCACGGACTGCCGTTCGCCGCGCGCGCGGCGGTGGAGTTCTTCGAGATCGACGCGCGCTGGAACCAGAACGGGCGCCAACGGAACAAGCCCCTGCTCCAGCCGCTCGGCGGCGCCCGGCACATCTACTGGTCCAGCGAGCGCCGCCCGGCGCTCGACCGCGTGCGGGTCCTCATCGCGGCGGCCGACGAGGAGACCTACCGCGCGACGGTCGCGGCACTCGCCGACTGCCGCACCGGCACGCAACGAAAGATCCTCGCGGCCTATCTGGCACCGAGCGAGAGCGACTGGGTCGCCGATCTGTGCACGGACGCACAGGTGATCGCGGAGCACGACCTGACCCTGCGGTCCCTGGTGTTCTCCTCGCTCAACTCCTTCGACCAGATCGAGCTGTTCGACGAACCGCCCGGCTTCGACCACAGCGTCGCGCTGATCGCGACCGTCGCCGAAGGCATCGGCACAGCCATCACTCCGCTGCTGGCGGAGGCCCTCACCGGGTACTACTACGCGGACGGGGAGAAGCTCATCGCCCAGGCGCTGATCGAGATCCCGACCGACGAGGCGTTCCTCGTCCTGCTGCACCACTCGGACAAGAAGCACTCGCGCGCCGCCCTCCTCGACGCGATGCGCCGCTATCCCGTACGGGCGCTGCGCCTCCTCGGCACCGACGTGCGGGACACGAACAGCCCGACGTCCGAGGCATCACGGAAGCTGCTCCTCGGCCATATCGGCGCCCACCGTGAACTGGTGGCGACCGTGCTCCCTGCCTTCTCCCCCGAGCTCACGGAGATCATCGAACCACTCCTCAACCCCGTGGACCGGGTCGCCGACGCACCCGCGCACGCGCTGCCCGCCGTGCTGACGTCGCCCCCGTGGTCCCGGCCGCGCACCCAGGTCAAGGCGGTCGTCGTGGCCGGACTGGAAGCGGTGCACGAGCCCTCGGTGCGCTGGGAGCCCGACGAGCGGGACCGCTGGGCGACATGCACCAGCTGGTACACCCGCAAGCACAACATCCACAACTGGGAGAAGGAGATGACGCAGCTGCGTCACACCCTCGACTCCGACAGCCTCCACCCCGCCTGGGTCTACGTCCACGGACCCGAGGAACTGGTCGCACCCCACCTCGCCACCTGGGACCCGACCGACCTGTGGGACGCCGGGGACACGCTCAAGCCGATCACCGCCCGTTTCGGGCTCGCCGCCCTGCCGTTGCTGCTGCGCGCCGTGCCCCGCCAGCCCAGTCAGCTCGCCCCACTGCTGCTCCCGTTCCTCGATGTGCACGTCGCACGGCACATGGCCAACTGGGCGGTGCGGCTCAAGTCCGCCGCGACGACGGCACGCGCCTGGTTCGCGCGGCACGGAGCCGACGCCGCCGCGCTGCTGGTGCCCGACGCGGTGGGCAAGGCCGGTGTCCCCCGGCGCTCCGCCGAGCACGCCCTGCTCCAGATCGCCGCGGTGCACGGTGACCAGGCAGTGCGCGAGGCCGCCGCGTCGTACGGTCCGCGGGCCGCGGAAGCCGTCGAGGCGCTGCTCGCCACCGATCCGCTGGAACGCGTCCTGCCCTCGAAGATGCCGGCCGTACCGGGGTGGGCGGAGCCCGTGCTGCTGCCGCAGATCCTGGTCCGGTCCGGTGGCGCGCTCCCCGAGCAGTCGGTGCGCGACGCCGTGATGATGCTGGCCCTGTCCAGGCCCGGGGAGGTGTACGCGGGTGTCGCCGCGCTCACGGAGACCGCGGACGCCGGTTCGCTCGCGGAGTTCGCCTGGGCCCTGTTCCAGCAGTGGCAGCAGGCCAATCTGCCGGCCGCGGAGTCCTGGGCCCTGCATGCGCTGGGCCTGCTGGGCGACGACGAGACGGTGCGCCGGCTGACTCCGATCATCCGGTCCTGGCCCGGAGAGGGCGCACACCACCGGGCCGTGGAGGGCCTCGATGTGCTCGCCGCCATCGGCAGTGACGTCGCGCTGCTGCATCTGAACGGCATCTCGCAGCGGGTGAAGTTCAAGGGGCTGAAGGTCCGGGCCCAGGAGAAGATCGCCGAGGTGGCGTCGGCACTGGGGCTGACCGGGGAGCAGCTCGCGGACCGGCTGGTGCCCGACTTCGGGCTGGACGACAACGGCTCGACGGTCATCGACTACGGCACGCGGACGTTCACGGTCGGCTTCGACGAGCAGCTGAGGCCGTATGTGCTGGACGCCGACGGCAAGCGGCGCAAGGACCTGCCGACGCCGGGCGCCCGGGACGACGCGGAGCTGGCCCCGGCGGAGCGCAAGCGGTTCATGGCCCTGAAGAAGGACGTGCGGACGGTCGCCTCCGATCAGGTGCGGCGGCTGGAAGCGGCCATGGTGACGGACCGTTCCTGGACGGCTCAGGAGTTCCGGGAGCTGTTCGTCGGCCATCCGCTGCTCTGGCACCTGGTGCGCCGGCTGGTGTGGCTGAGCGAGCTGGACGGGGTGCGGACACCGTTCCGGGTGGCGGAGGACCGTACGTTCGCCGATGCCGAGGACGAGGTGTTCGCCCTGCCCGACGGGGCCACGGTCGGCCTCGCGCACCCGCTGCACCTGGGGGACGAACTGACCGTCTGGTCCGAGGTGTTCGCGGACTACGAGATCCTTCAGCCGTTCCCGCAGCTCGGCCGGGCGGTGTACGCGCTGACGGAGGAGGAGGCCGGAGGCTACCGACTGCCCCGGTTCGAGGGGCTCACGGTGCCGATAGGCAAGGTGCTGGGACTGGAGCGGCGCGGCTGGCAGCGCGGAGTGCCGCAGGACGCGGGCGTGGAGCGCTGGATCTCCAAGCGGCTCGGCGAGGACTGCTATCTGGTGATCGGCCTGTACGAGGGCATCGCCGTCGGAGTCGTCGACATGTTCCCGGACCAGAAGCTCGAAACGGTCTGGCTCGACACCGAGCCCACCGATCACTGGGAGAGGCGCGCCCACCCGCTGCGCTTCGGCGGCCTCGGTCCGGTGGTCGTGTCCGAACTGCTCGCCGACCTGGCGGAGCTGACCGAGGGTGTCGTGGCATGAGCGGGCGGACGAGGGAAGAGGACGGGGCCGTGGTGCCGGGGGACAGCGTCGCCGAGGCGAGCGGTGCGCCGGTACGGGGGAGCTCCCCCGCCGAGGGGGGCGGGCCGGCCGCCGTGCAGCGGCCACCGGCCGAGGTGCGGTACGCGGACGAACTGGCGGCGCTGCGGGCCGCGGACCGGGATCCGCGGCCACCGGGCTGGGAACTGAGCCTGCGGGCGGCCCGGCGGTTCGTCATCGGCGACGGCAGCGCGGGCGTCAGCCGCAAGTTCGTCGGCAATCCGTCGCTGGTCGACCGGGCTCTGGTGACGCTCGCGACCAGCCGCGGGCTGATGCTCGTCGGCGAACCGGGCACGGCGAAGTCCCTGCTGTCCGAGCTGATCGCGGCGGCGGTCAGCGGGGTCTCGACACTGACCGTGCAGGGCGGCGCGGCCACCACCGAGGACCAGATCAAGTACGGCTGGAACTATGCGCTGCTGGTGGCCGAGGGCCCCTCGCCCCGGTCGCTGGTACCGGCCCCGATGCTGCGCGGGATGGCGGAGGGCCGGATCGTACGCTTCGAGGAGATCACCCGCTGTCCGCTGGAGGTCCAGGACTCGCTGCTCTCGCTGCTCTCCGAGCGGGTCGTGGCCATTCCCGAACTCCCGGGCGCCGACGGCATGGTCTTCGCCCGTCAGGGGTTCAATGTCATCGCCACCGCCAACACCCGGGACCGGGGCGTCAATGAGATGAGCGCGGCGCTCAAGCGGCGGTTCAACTTCGAGACGGTCTTCCCGATCCCTGATCTGGACACCGAGTTGGCCCTGGTCGAGGCCGAGGTGGCCACGCTGCTGCGGCGTTCGGGGGTGGAGCCGCCGCCGGACCGGGATGTGCTGGAGGTCCTGGTCGGTACGTTCCGGGAACTGCGGGCGGGCGGCGGCGCCAAGAGCGGCGCGGGCCCGGACCGGCCCGCGGCGGTGATGAGCACGGCCGAGGCGGTCTCGGTGGCCCATGCGGTGGGGGTGCGCGGCTGGTTCCTGCGCGGTGAGCCGGGCAGCGCCGCCGATGTCGTGGCCTGCCTGGCCGGTACGGCGGCGAAGGACAGCCCGGAGGACATGGCCCGGCTGCGCCGCTATCTCGAACAGCAGGTGCAGCGTCGCCGGGGCCCGCAGTGGCAGGCTCTGTACGACGCGCGTCATCTGCTGGCCGACTGATGTCCGCCGTGTTCCTGGGAGTGCGCCACCACTCCCCGGCCTGTGCCCGGCTCGTCGAGCGGACCATCGAGCGCCTGCGGCCCGCCCATGTGCTGGTGGAGGGCCCGGCCGAGATGAACACCCGGCTGGACGAACTGCTGCTCGGGCACGACCTGCCGGTCGCGGTGTTCAGCCACTACCGCGACGAGGACCGGTCGGCCACGTCCTGGGCGCCGCTGTGCGACTACTCCCCCGAGTGGGTCGCGCTGCGGGCGGGCCGGGCGGCCGGGGCCGAGGTCCGCTTCATCGATCTGCCCGCCTGGCACCCGGCGTTCGCCGACCGCACCAACCGGTACGCCGATGCGGAGGCCCGGTACGCGCAAGCCACGGCGCGACTGTGCGAGCACTTCGCGGTGGACTCCTCGGACGCCCTGTGGGACCGGCTCTTCGAGGTCGAACCGGACGACGGGCTCGCGGAGCGGCTCGACGCCTACTTCGCCCTGGTGCGCGGCGACGCGGAGGCCGATGACCGCGACCGGGCGCGCGAGGGGTACATGGCCGCGTGGGTGCGGTCGGCTCTCGCCGCGTCCGTCGGCCGCCCGGTGCTGGTGGTGACCGGCGGCTTCCACCAGCCGGCGTTGCGCGCGCTCGTGGCGGGTGAGACCGAGGACGGGTGGGCCGTGGGCGCGGACGGCTGGCCGGAGGTGCCCGTTCCGCCTGCCGCCGCGCAGGCCGGGAGTTTCCTGGTGCCCTACTCCTTCCGCCAGTTGGACTCCTTCTCCGGCTATCAGTCGGGCATGCCGTCGCCCGGCTACTACCAACAGGTGTGGGATGCGGGCCCCGAAGCCGCGGCGGACGGGTTGCTGCGTGTCGTCGTCGAGCGGCTGCGGGCCCGTAAGTACGCCGTGTCCACCGCCGATCTGATCGCGGCCCGAAGCATGGCCCAGGGCCTCACGGCGCTGCGCGGCCATCCCCGTCCCGCGAGGATCGATGTCCTGGACGGCCTGGCGGGCGCGCTGATCACGGACGATCTGGACGGTCCGCTCCCCTGGACGTCCAGGGGAGCGCTGGCGGCGGGCACCCATCCCGCCGTTGTCGAGATGGTCGCGGCGTGCAGCGGTGACCGCACGGGACGGCTGCATCCCGCCACCCCGGCGCCCCCGCTGGTGCACGATGTGGCGGCACAGCTCGCCCGGCTGCGGCTGGACGGCGCCCGGGAGACGGCGTACAGCCTCGATCTCATGGACGCCGGCGATCTGGAACGCAGCCGGGTCCTGCACCGGCTGCGGGTACTCGGCGTGCCCGGCCACACCCGGACCGCGGGCCCCGAGCACGGCATCGACCCCGTGTTCACCGAGCGGTGGGAGTCCACCCCGGCACCGGGCCGGGACGCCGCACTCGTCGAGGCCGGGGCGTACGGGGCGAGTCTCGCGGAAGCCGCGGCGGCCTCGCTCACCGAGCGCACGCGCGCAATCGAGGCGGGGGCGGACACGCTGGCGGGCGCCCTGTTCGACGCCGTGCTGTGCGGAGCGGGCACCCTGTCCGAACCCCTCCTGACCGAACTGGCCGACCGCGTCGGTGGGTTGAAGACATCCGGCCCGCTCGGTGAGGTGCTTGCCACGGCGCTCGGCCTGTGGCGGCACGACCGGGTGTACGGGGTGGCCCGCGGCCCGCTCCTCGGCTCCGTGATCGACAGCGCCGCGGTCCGGCTGCTCTGGCTGATCGAGGGGGCTCGCGGGGCTTCGGGCGTGGACTTCCCCCGGCTGCGGGCGGTGGCCGCGGTGCGGGACGCGGTGCTGCACGCGCCCGGACTGCTGTCGGTGGCACGGGAGACCGTGACCGGGATCGCCCTGCGGGTCAGCCGTGACCGGGCCGCCCCGCTCGACCTGCGCGGCGCGGCCTTCGGCCTGAACCGCACGCTGGAATCCGGTGCCCCCGACGATCCGGGCCCCGCCGTGCACTCGGTCGCGGCAGGCGGTGCGGACGCGCTCGGCGACTGGCTGGCCGGGCTGTTCGCGGTGGCCCGCGAGGAGGTGACCGGTGTGCCGGCCGACGGTTCCGCGTCACTCATCGCGGTGCTGGACGATCTCCTCGGCGCCCTCCCCGACGCGGACTTCCTGTCCGGGCTGCCCGCGCTGCGCCAGGCGTTCGCGTACTTCCCGCCCCGCGAGCGGGAGCGGATCGCGGCCCGGCTCCTGGAGCGCCGCGGAGTACGGGGCTCGTCACGCTCGCTGCTGCGGACCACGGCCGACCCGCTGCTGATCGTCCGGGCCGGCGCCCTGGAGGAGGACGTGTCCCGTTTGCTGGCCCGTTACGGACTGGGAGTCGCACCATGACCGCATCCGCACCCCTGCCCGCCCGCGGGCACGACGTGCCGAACGGGCCCGACGTGCCGGAGGGAACCGATAGCTCCGGCGTTCCCGGTGTTGCCGCGACTGCCGTGACTGCCGTGACTCATGACACTCCTGGCGCTCCTGACGCGGGACTTGAGCGCTGGCGGCTGGTGCTGGGGTCCCCGGCCGAGACCCGTACCGGGCCGTTGGGTGAGGGGGCCGCCGAGCAGGACGCCGCGCTGGACTGGCTCTACGGCCGGGATCCCGACCTCGGACGGCGCGGTGTCCGGCGCTCCGGTTCCACCACCCGGCGTACCGCGGGCGACGGGCCTTCGGCCGTGACCGCGATCGACTGGCTGGAGGACATCCACCGGCTCTTCCCGAAGGACACCGTCGAACGCCTGGAGCGCGACGCCGTCGAGCGGTACGGCATCCAGGAGATCGTCACGGACCCGGCGGTGCTGGAGCGGGTCGAGCCGAGCCCCACCCTGCTGCGCGCGGTGCTGCGTACCAAGCATCTGATGAACCCGCAGGTGCTGCTGCTCGCCCGGCGCATCGTCGCCTCGGTCGTCAAGCAGTTGCTCGCCCGGCTGCAACCGGAGATCCGCCGGGCCTTCCACGGCACCCGCTCCCGCAGACCGAGCCGCGTACCGCTGGCGAGGGACTTCGACTTCCGGCAGACGGTGCGGGCCAATCTCGCGCACTATCAGCCCGAGGAACGCCGCATCCTCATCGAGCGCGCCTACTTCCACTCCCGTACCCAGCGGCATCTGACGCAGTGGCAGCTGATTCTGCTGGTGGACCAGTCGGGCTCGATGGCGGGTTCGGTGATCCACTCCGCGGTGACCGCCGCCTGTCTGTGGGGGGTCCCCGGCCTCAAGACCCATCTCGTGGCCTTCGACAGCAATGTCGTCGACCTGACCTCCGATGTGACCGATCCGGTGGAGCTGCTGATGCGGGTACAGCTCGGCGGCGGCACGGACATCGCACGCGCCGTGTCGTACGGGGCGGGCCTGGTGGAGAATCCGCGCCGCACGATCGTCGCCCTGATCACCGACTTCTACGAGGGGGGCGACCCCGTCCGGCTGGTGCGTTCGGTGCGTGCGCTCACCGAGCAGGGCACCACCGTGCTGGGGCTCGCGGCACTCGACGAGGACGCGAACCCCGACTACGACCGCGAGCTGGCCGGCCGGCTGGCCGGGGCCGGGGCGCACATCGGTGCCATGACACCGGCGCGGCTGGCCGAGTTCGTCGCCGAGAGGCTGGGCCGATGACCGACACGACCACCATCACGACCGCCCTGCCGCGTACGGGCGGGGCGGGCGCCGCCACCCGCCGCGACCTGCTGGCCCTGACCCCGGACACCCTCGCCGCCCTCGCCAACCGCGGTCTGGTCAAGCGCGCCACGAAGGAGCTGGACGCGGGGGCGGTCCCGGCGGTCACCACCGATGCCGACGCCACCGTGCGGGCCCGCTTCGAGGACGGGACGGCCACCTCACTGCCGCCCGGCGCGGGGCTGGAGAACGGTGCGTGCAGTTGCGCGGCTCCCGGTGTCTGCCGCCACCTCATCGCGCTGGTACTCGCCTACCAGCGCACCGCCACGCCGCCGGAGCACCCACCGGCCGCACCCGCATCCGGCGAGGCACCGGATACGGGGCCAGGAGCGGAGCCGGGGTCGGGGTCGGGGTCGGGGTCGGGGTCGGGGTCGGGGTCGGGGTCGGGGTCGGCAACGGGGACGGAACCAGAGCCGACCACAGGAGCGGGAACAGGGGCGGGAGCGGTCCCGGCCCCTGTCCTTCCGTGGTCCCCCGGTTCCGCGGACGACGGAATACTGACGGCCGCCTTCGGGGCCCGCGCACTCGCCTCGGCCCGTCGCACCTTCGAACGCGGTTACGGTGCACGCGTCCACCGCCCCACGGCACAACGGCCCGACCCCTGGGTCGAACTGCCCACGTGCACGGTGCGCTTCCCGGTCCCCGGGGAGATCGCGTACGCCCTGACCGACGCGGCCGCCATGCTGAAGGGCGAGGTGGTGACCCTCGCCGTCTGGGCGTTCCGCGAGGCGGACCGGACGGGTGAGTCCGCCGTCCGGGTGGGCGGCGGCGCCACCGTCCGGGCCGCGGCGGGGCGCGGGCTGGACACGGTCGCCGGTCTGGCCGACGAGCTGCTGCTGTCGGGCACGGCGCACGCGAGCCCGGTCCTCGGGGGTGCGCTGGCCCGTGCCGGTGAGGCGCTGACCGCGAATTCCCTGCACTGGCCGGCCGGTGCCGTGGCCGAACTGACCGACCAGCTCTCGGCGTACGCCGACCGCAGCGCCCGATACCGCCCCGAACGGGTCGCCGAACTGCTCACGGAGATCCATGCGCGGCGCCGGGCGGCGGCGCTCCCCGGCGTTCTCGGCACCCAGGAAGCGGGCGACACCCCCCTGCGCCGGGTCGGGCTCACCTCCCTCGGCTGCCGGATACGTGCCGTCGGGAACAGTTCCGTCGCCGAGGTGTACTTCGCGCATCCGGGCGCCGCCACCGTGCTCGTACTCCGCAAGGAGTGGGCCGCGGCGGACGGGGAGCGGACCACCGGGGCCCGGCTCTCCACCCGGCGTGTCCTCGGTACGAGCCTGGCCGCGCTGGCCACCGGCAGCCTGGTCAGCGAAAGCGTGCGGCGGACGGCGAGCCGCGCCCTGACGGTCGCCCGCGGCCGGCTGGGCACGACCAGCATCACTCCGGTCGGCGGCGCCTGGACGGAGCTCGCCGAACCCCTGCTCGTAAGCGATCTGGCGGCGCTGACCGCCTCCTGGGAGGGCAGGCCGCCCCGGCTGATCCGCCCGCGTGTCGAGGCCGAGACGGTGCGGGTCATCGCGCTGTCGGAGGTGGAGAGCATCGGCTACGACCCGGCCGAGCAGCGGCTCGAAGCGGTGGTGCGGGATGCGGCGGGCACGTCCGCCCTGGTGTGTTCCGATTACCGGCCGGAGTGTCCCGGGTCGCTGGACGCCCTGGCCGACGCGCTGTCGGGCGGGGCCACACTCATCAGCGGCGCGGTGCACCGCTCGGGCGGCGGTATCCGGATCGACCCGATCGCGGTGCTGACACCGGCCGGAGTGACCGTGCCCGATCTGGCCCCCGGCGACGGCTCCACGGTCCTGGCCGCGGTGGTACGGCCCTCGCCCGATCCGCTGGCCGCCGCGCTGGACGAGGCGCTCGCCGCCCTCGCGGCGGTGGCCCACAGTGGCCTGCGCCATCTGTCGGCCCCGGCCCACGACCGGATCGACGAGGCGGCCACCGCGCTGGCCCGGACCGGACTGACACGGTCGGCAGCGCTGCTGCGCGCCTTCCTGAACGCCGCCACCGCCGACGGAGACGGAGACAACAGCAACGGTGACGGCAGCGGCGAGCGCTCGGGGGAGGCGGCCCGCTCCGCCGCCTGGCTGGAGGCACAGCTCCACCTCCTGGTCAGCGGCGAACTCCGGGCCGCCGACACCCCGTGACGGACGGAAGGTCACCCATGCGGCCCGGGACGCTTCCTGCAACGCCATCCGAGACGTCGTCCGGGAGCCTCCACGGAGCCGGACAGGGCCGACCGACGACGGCCGGTTACGGCTTGTCGAGGTAGGCGAGGCCCGGGTGGGCACGGAGGTATCCATCGAGCAGCCGGCGGGCCACCGCGACGGAGTCGACCAGCGGGTGCAGCGCGAACGCATGCGCCGCTGTGGCGCGTGAACCGCTCGTGGCCGCGTCGAGCACCGCCCGTTCGACCGCCTTCACCGCGGCGACGAGGCCGACCGCGTGATACGGAAGCGGCGAGACGGCGACCGGGTGGGCGCCGTTCGCGTCGACGAGGCAGGGCACCTCGATGACGGCGTCCGCGTCGAGCACCGACAGGGTGGTGCGGTTGCGGACGTTGAGGATCAGTGAGGTCCGCTCGTTGCGGGCGATGGCCCGCATCAGGGCGAGGGCGACCTGTTCGTAGCCGCCGGACTCCAGATCGCTCTCGTCGCGCTCGCCGACCCCGGCCACGTCCCGGTTCTCCGACATGTACGTGGCTTCCCGTTCGGCGCGCGTACGGTCCCAGGTGGTCCACGCCGGGGCGTCCGGCTCCTGCATCCGGGCGTAGAAACCCTGCTGCTGCTCGCGCAGGAAGGCGCCCCGGGTCTGCTCCGCCTCCTGGTAGGCACGGACCGCCTCCCGGTTGAAGTAGTAGTAGTGCAGATACTCGTTGGGGATCGCACCCAGCGACCGGAGCAGTTCGGCGCCGAAGAGCTTGCCCTCCTCGAAGGAGCCGAGCAGTGCCGGGTCGGCGAGCAGCCGGGGCAGCTCGTCACGGCCGTCGACGTACAGGCCCCGGACCCAGCCGAGGTGGTTGAGCCCGGCGTAGTCGATCCAGGCCCGGTCCGGGTCGGCGCCGAGCACCCGGGCGATCCGCCGGCCGAGCCCGACCGGGGAGTCGCAGATGCCGATGACCCGGTCGCCGAGGTGGCGGGACATGGCCTCGGTGACCAGGCCCGCGGGGTTGGTGAAGTTGATGACCCAGGCGTGCGGGGCGAGCCGGGCGATGCGCCGGGCGAGGCCGACCGCGACGGGTACGGTGCGCAGTCCGTACGCGATGCCGCCCGCGCCGACGGTCTCCTGGCCGAGCACACCCTCGTCGAGGGCCACCCGTTCGTCGGCAGCGCGTCCTTCGAGTCCGCCGACGCGGATCGCCGAGAAGATGAAGTCGGCGCCGCGCAGGGCTTCGTCGAGTTCGGTGGTGGCCACGACGGCGGGGGCGTCCGGGACCCCCGCGGACTGTTCGTCGAGCACCCGGGCGACGGCCGTGAGCCGGTCGGCGTCCGTGTCGTACAGGGTCACCCGGGAAACGCGGCCCTCGGCATGATCGCCGAGCAGGGCCCCGTACACAAGAGGCACCCGGAATCCGCCACCGCCAAGAATTGTCAGCTTCACGCTGCTCGATGGTACGGGGGTGGCCGGACGAATCCACGGTGCGCGCCGGTTGCCAGGGTGCCCCGTGCGCGCCGTGGCGGGGCAGCGACGGGGTTCGGCCGAATCATGGGCGTACGCGGGCCATTCCGCACGCGCGCGTAGACAGCGCTTACCACCAGGAGGGTCAATGCCTTCCGCATCACCTGACATGCCCATGAAGTTCCTGACCCCGGCGCAGGACCGGCTCCGGGGCAGGACCGGCCCCGCACCGCAAGGGGAGGAATCAGCACCCATGAACATCGACACTCCACCGAACAGCCCCCGTTGGCGACGCCGCGCCTCGCTCACCACGCTCGCCGCAGCCGTCGCGCTGGGCAGCGTGCTGACCGCGGCAGCCGTGTCGTCGGCCGACAGCGCCAACGGCGCCGCCGATATCGCCAGTACCACCGATACCGCGAGCACCACCGATACCGGTCGCGCCACTTCCCAGGTGGTCACCTGGGCCGCGAGCGCCGACCGTCAGGTCACTCCCTCCCAGGACCGCACCTACCGCCTCGTCGTGCGCACGAGCACCGGCGGCCAGGGCCTGCGGATCCGTCTTTCCAACGCCTTCGGCGATCAGCCCGTCACCTTCGGGCGGGCGTACGCCGGGGAGCGGGCGACCGACGCCACGGTGGTCCCGGGCACCAACCGGGCCCTTTCGTTCGGGGGTTCGCCGTCCGTCACCGTACCGGCGGGCGGTTCCGTGTACAGCGACACGCTGCCCGGCACCGTCCGGCCGGGATCGGACCTCGCGGTCAGCCTCTACGTACAGAGTTCCGGAACCACCGCGTCCGGTCACCGGATGGCGCTACAGACCTCGTATGTCGCACCCGTCGGTGATCACACGGCGCAGGAGTCGGCCGACGCGTTCACGCAGCGGGTCTCGTCCTGGTTCTATCTCGACGCCGTCGTGGTGGGCGCCCGCCGCGGCACGGGTGCGGTGGCGGCGCTGGGCGACTCGATCACGGACGGGGCGAGTTCGACGCAGGACACCAACCGCCGCTGGCCCGACCTGCTGGCGGGACGGCTCGCCGCCGACCGGACCACGCGCATCAAGGGCGTCGCCAATGAGGGCATCTCCGGCAACAAGGTGCTCAGCGACGGCGCCGGGCAGAGCGCCCTGAAGCGGCTCGACCGGGACGTCCTGTCGCAGCGCGGGCTGGAGACGGTGATTCTGCTGGAGGGGGTCAACGACATCAAGTCCGTCCCGGCCCCCACCGCCGGGCAGATGATCGCGGGATACCAGGAGATCATCGCGCGTTCGCACGCGGCGGGTGTCTGTGTGGTCGGGACGACCGTCATGCCGTACGAGGGCTGGCGCGACTGGAACACTGGCGGTGAGCAGGTCCGGCAGGCGGTGAACGCGTTCATCCGGGACAGCGGAGCCTTCGACGCGGTCGTCGACTTCGACGCGACGACCAGGGACCCGTCGGCTCCCACCCGGATGCTGACCTCCTTCGACAGCGGTGACCATCTCCACCCCAACGACGCGGGCATGGAGGCCATGAGCCGCACCGTCGACCCCGACGACCTGCGGTGCGACCTGAGCTGAGCGGGCGCCGCCGGGTGCGACCGGAGCCGAACCGGCGCCCGGGGCTGAGCCGGCGCAGCCGAGTGTGCCCCGGGCCTCTCCCCCCTGACTGGTGGCCCCGGACCGCGCACACCCGAGCCTCTCCCCCTGCCGGGTGGCCCCGGACCGCACAAAGTCCGGGGCCACCCGGTGGGGTCGTGCGACGGGCGTCAACGGGGCTTCAGCTGCCGTACCACCAGCGCGACACCGCCCGCCACAGACGGGCCGGCGCCCCCGGACCGCGCTGTTGCGGAATCGCGGCGGTACCGGCGGGGTCACCGCCCGCCGGATCGTCGCCCTCCCGAACGGCCGCCGGGTCTCCCGTCGGAACGGACGGCGGAGCGGGCACCGGAACGACCGGCGGAGCGGCTGCGGGCACGACCGGCCGGAGCGCCGTCGGCTCCGGCTCCGGCTCCGGCGCCCCCACCGGATCCGGGTAGGGCACCGCGCCCGGAGCATGGGCGGGCGGCGTCCCCACCGCGCTGGACGTCGGCGCGGGGACGGGACGTGACGGGGAGGAGACCTCCCAGTCGACGGCCGGCCGGGAGCGGGCCATCATCGACAGCGGATCGGAGTCCACCGCCTGCTGCGGGCTCGGCGCGAACGTGGCGGGCAGCTCCACCAGGTGCCGCGACATGATGTTGCCCACCCAGCGCAGCTCGCTCTCCTCGACGCCGAGTTCCAGGTCCGGCAGGCGCATCAGCAGGGCGTCGACACCGACATCGGCGATGGCGCGGCCGATGTCCTGGCCGGGGCATTCGTGCGGGCCGCCGCTGAAGGCGAGATGCGAGCGGTTGCCCTCCATGTTGGCGGCGAGGTCCGGCCGTACCCTCGGGTCGGTGTTGGCCGCGGCGATGCCGACGAGCAGGGCGTCACCCGCCTTGATCTGCTGGCCGCCGAGTTCCGTGTCGCCGACCGCCCAGCGGCCGAAGACCGCGGTGAACGGCGGCTCGTCCCACAGCGTCTGTTCCACGGCCTCCGGCACCGTCATGTGGCCGCCACTGAGACGGGCACGGAAGCGCGGGTCGGTGAGGACCATGCGCAGCACGTTGGCCATCAGATTGGCCGTCGACTCGTAGGCGGCGATGAGGATCAGCCGCAGGTGCTCGACGACCTCCACATCCGTCAACGAGGCCGGATGCTCAAGGAGCCAGCTGGCGAGGTCCGGAGCGGGGGCCGCGCGGCGCCCTTCGACGAGCCGGGTCAGCGTGGCGACGACATGGGCGTTGCTCGCGACGGCGGTCTCGGTGCCCCGGATCATGTCGCGTGCCGCCTGCACCAGGGCGTCGTCGTACTCCTCCGGCATGCCGAAGATCGCGCACACCACCATCATCGGCAGATGCTCGGCGAACTGGCCGACCAGGTCGGCGGTGCCCTTCTCGCAGAAGTCGTTGACGAGCCGGTTGCTGAACCGGTTGATGTGGCGGCGCACCCCCCGGGTGTCGATGCGCTCCATGCTGTCGGTGACCGCGCCGCGCTGACGTTCATGGGTGGCTCCGTCCGCGAACACACAGACCGGCTGCCAGGTGAAGATCGGGGCCAGCGGGTGGTCCGGGGCGACGCTGCCGTCCTGCAGGGCGCGCCAGCGCCGGGAGTCCCGGGAGAACTGGGAGGGTGTCCGGGTCAGGTGCAGGTTCTCGCTGTGCCCGAGGACGAGCCAGGCGGGTACGTCTCCGTGCAGCAGCACCGGGGCGACCGAGCCGTGTTCGGCACGCAGCTTGTCGTAGAGACCGGCGGGGTCGTTCTCCGCCTCGGGTCCGTAGAACCGACGCAGCCCGCCGGGTCCGACTCCGACGCCATGCGCGGGGCATTCGGGAGGCGGGACCGGTCCGGAGGCCGCTCCGGGTTCGTCGTGGAAGGGGATGGTCACAGTCGCTCCAGGATCAGGATTCCAAGGATCAGGCAAGGGGCGCGGACGAGGGGCGCGCCGACCGATCGGCGCGCGGGGGTGGTGCCGCGCGGGACAAAGGCGCGCGCAGGGGTGTGCGCGCGCCTTTGTCTTCAGTTGGTGCGTCGGGTGAACAGCCGGCGGGCCCGGTGCCGACGGACGTTGTCCGCGGGCGATCTCCGCAGGCGATCTCCGCGGACGTTGTCCGCAGGCGATGCCATCCGGTCGGAGTCCGCGGCCGAGATCCTCAGGTGAGGGGGACGGCCAGGCTGTGCAGGTAACGCATCAGAGTCATCAGCACATCGCGGCTGGATGTCCGCGTCCGGGCGTCGCAGTCGATCATCGGGATCTCGTCCGCCAGGTCGAGGGCTCTGCGCAGGGCCTCGACCGGGTGGTGCGGTGCCTCGGGGAAGGTGTTCACGGCGACGACGAACGGGACACCGCGCTCCTCCAGCCGGCCGATCACGTCGAAGCTGACCTGAAGCCGCCTGGTGTCGATGAGGACGACGGCGCCGAGGGCCCCTTCGAAGAGTCCGTTCCACAGGAACCAGAAGCGTTCCTGGCCCGGGGTGCCGAACAGATAGAGGATCAGTTCCTCGCTGAGACTGATCCGGCCGAAGTCCATGGCGACGGTGGTGGCGGTCTTGCTCTCCACACCGACGTTGTTGTCGACGCCGATCCCGGCCTCGGTCATGGTCTCTTCGGTCGTCAGCGGCCGGATCTCGCTCACCGAGCCGACCATGGTGGTCTTGCCGACCCCGAACCCGCCGACGATCACGACCTTCACCGCGGCGTTGGCCGTGGTGGGAAGGACGTCCTCGCTGCGGGGTCCGGTGATCGTGTCAGAGTTTCTGAAGTCCATGCATCACCGCTTCGAGAAGGGACCTGTCGGGCAGGGTGGCTCGGACGAGAGGGGCTCGCGACTCGATGAGTTCGGTCGCGAGCAGATCCGTCAGGAGCGAAGTGACCACGCTGAACGGCAGGCTGAGGTAGGCCGAGATCTCGGCGACGGATAAGGGTGCCCGGCAGATCCGCAGGATCGCGGCCTGCTCGGGCTGGCACGTCGGCGTGGGCTCGGCGTGCGCCACGACCATGGTGACCAGGTCGAGCGAGGCCCGCCCGTCGCCGTCGAGTTCGCCGGTGATCACATACAGCCGTTCCGGATCGCTCAGCGCCGGATCGGCCTTGCGGCGTTCTCGTCGGGGAGCATTCATCCGGACTGCCTGTCGTGGCGCGGCGGACTGGTCAGATGGGCGCCGATCCGGACGACCAGATCACGCATGCGGGCGCCGACCATCCCGGCGTCGATGGTCTGACCGGCCAGAACCGCGAGATACGCGCCGGTCCCGGCCGCCATCAGGTAGAAGAACCCGCCGGTGACTTCGATGACGACGAGCTTCATCAGCCCGTCGCTGTAAGGGATTTCGGTGGCGACAGCCGCGGCCAGGCTCTGCAGTCCGGCGCAGGCCGCCGCGAGGCGGTCGGCGACGTCGGGGTCCCCCCCGTGCATGGCGATGCGCAGACCGTCCGACGAGAGCACCACGATCTGGTGGATGCTGGGCACGTCGTCGGCCAGTTCCTTGAGCATCCAGTCCATGTTCCCGCGCTGCTGGATCACTTCAGGTCTCCCTTGTCCCACGCATCGTCAGAGTCCTCGCCGTTCCTGGGTTCCTGCGGCACGCCGTTGACGGCCTTGGTGAAGGCCTCCAGCCAAAGGCCGGGGGGCTTCTCCTCGCCCCTGGCGGGCCCGCCCTCCTCGTCGCCCGCCGCACCCCACCGGCCGGCGTGCCCGCCGTTCGCGGAGTCGACGACGGGCTGTACGGGCTGCGGCGGGAGGTTGTGCGAACCGAGCGGGGCACGGCCCCGGCTGCGGCGCTGCGGAAGACCGCCCTCCGTCCACTCGGTCACGATCGGGCCGTCGTCCTCCATGGCCGATGGCGTGGCGACCGGATGCGGCGAGGGTCCGGACACCGATCCCTCGGGGAGACCCGCGACCACGGAGGGCGGCAGGCCGGTGGACGGGGGCTTCGGCTTGCGCTTGCCGGGCGGCGGCACGACGTGCTGGAGCTGTGTCATGTCCAGCGAGCTGTTGGGCCGCGAGGTGGCACCGATGCCGTGGGCGATGCCGGGTGCCGGACCGGTGGTGATCATGTCGCGCGGGACGATCAGCACGGCACGGACCCCGCCGTACGCCGACTGGCGCAGCGACACCTGGAGTTGGTACATGCGGGAGAGGCGGCCGACGACGGCCATGCCCAGGCGCGGGGACTCCCCGAGGTCGTTCATGTTGATGCCGGCCTGGGCCTGCGCCAGCATGTTCTCGGCGCGGGCGCGGGCCTCCTCGCTGAGGCTGACGCCGCCGTCCTCGATCTCGATGGCGATGCCGGTCTGCACCTCGACCGCGGTGACGTGCACCTTGGTCTGCGGGGGCGAGTAGCGGGTCGCGTTGTCGAGGAGTTCGGCGCAGACGTGGATGAGCGGCTCGACCGCGGTCCCCACGATGGCGATCTTGGAGATCGAGTGCAGTTCGATGCGCGGGTATTCCAGGATGCGGGACATCGCGCCGCGCAACACGCTGAACAGCGGTACGGGCTTGGGCCACTGGCGGCTGGGCCGGGCTCCGCCGAGTACGGAGACGGAGTCGGCGAGCCGCCCGATCAGCGCGGTGCCGTGGTCGATGCGGAGCAGGTCGTCGAAGACCTCGGGATTGCGCCCGTAGTGGTCCTCCATCTCGCGCAGTTCGCTCGCCTGACGGTTCACGATGGCCTGGACCCGCCGGGCAACGGCGACGAAGGCGCGCTGCGCCGAGTCACGCCGCGCCTCTTCGCCGTCGATGATGTCGAGGACCTGGAAGACCTGCTCGCGCAGCGCCTTGGGCAGGTGCCGGTTGGCCACGTCCGCGTCGAAGACGTCGCGCATCACCTCTTCGGGTGAATTGCCCACGCGCAGCTGTCGGATCGCGGCCGGCATGACCTCCTTGGTGAGCCGCACCGTCTCGGCCTCGTGCGACTGAATGCGGTGTTCCAGGTAGGCGATGCGCTGTTCGTACTCGGCCCGCTGGACGCTCATCGCGCGTCGGCGGCGGTTCAGCGCAACGGCGAGCGCGGAGACCACGATGGTGGCGATCGCGCCGCACACGGCGACTGGTATCCGCGCGATCTCGGTCACCAGCGCCGCACCGGCGGCAGTGGCGCCGACGAGCAGCACCACGGGCAACAGGACTACGCGGACAACGGGAATTTCTCGGTCGGTCGGCGGTGATTCAACACGGACCATCTAAACCCTCTGGCGGTTGATTCCGGGATGTATGCATGCGTGTGCGGATACTGCGGATACTCATGAACAAGTGCTCGAATTCGTATCAACTCGACTTCACTGCGCGTGAGCTTAGCCAGATCAGAACAGTGCTTCGGCATATTCACCCAACCCTCTGCGCGAGGACTCCGGCAGTAATACACTCACCAGTTTTTGCACTCAGCGCCGTCGAGCATGTGCGGGGAGTGACGACAGGGGGGAAACGGCCGAAACTTTCCGCATCCGTACCTCACAGAAGGACAGCAGCGGCATCCTGATGACCCTTCATGTCCAGGAGACCCATCGCGTACCGCAGAGCAGGACAGGGGCACATGTGAGCGAACCGGATCGAAAGGAGCAGATTAGTGACCGCCGGAAGGGTGGACGTCAAAATGTCCGTGGTCACGAACCGCTCGGTCGCCCGTGCGGGCCGCCGATCGCGGTCGAACGAGAACGGCGCACGGGGCCGCAACTCGCGTACCCACAACGGCCCGAGCCCGCGTCACCCACGGGCCGGCCTCACGTACGGCACGAACGGGAGCGGCATGACGGCGGCACGCGACTACACCATCGAATCGCTGGACACGGGTCTGCGGCTGATGCGGCTGTTCCTCACCCATGACACCCTCACCGTCACCGGGGCCGCCGAACGGCTGGGCGTCGGCAGGTCCACCGCGCACCGGGTGCTCAGCACCCTGGAAGGCCGGGGTTTCGCCATCCGGGACACCTCGGGCCGCGGCTACTCGGCGGGGCCGGAGCTGGTGCGGCTCGGCCGCCCCGCGGGCTTCGGCACGGCGGTCCGGCAGCAGCTCGTGGCCGTGCTGGAGGACGCGGCACGACGGACCGGCGAGACGGTACAGAGCGTCGCGCTGATGGGTGACCAGATCATCGTCACCGACGGCCGGGAGTCCTCCCACCCGGTGCGGGTGATGCTGGAGAGGGGGCGCACCCACTCCGCGCACGCCACCTCCGGCGGCAGGATGCTGCTCTCCCGGATGACGACGGATCAGGTGTGCGCCCTGTATCCGTACGAGGAGTTGGAGCCCGTCACCCCGCACACCCTGGCCTCCCGCACGGCTCTGCTGGCCGAGTTGGACGAGATCCGTGCGGCCGGGCACGCGTTCAGCCGGGGTGAGCCGGTCCCGGGGATGTACACCGTCGCGGTGCCACTGGCCGGGTCCAGCTGGCGCGACCGCCTCGCCCTGGTGGCATCGGCCCCCGCCGACCGCTCCGGGGACAGCGCCCTGGCCGAACGGGCCGGGCTGCTGCGGCAGTCGGCCGCGCTGCTGAAGTCCGGGCACGGCCTCTGACCCCGGGAGCGGGGCGATGGCCGGGGCGCCCGGCCGGGCGTCCCGCCGTCAGCGCCGGGCTCCGCCGATACGTCCCTCCAACTGCACCAGCAACTCGCTGAGCTGGGCGCTGAGCAGGCTCCGGGTCCGGTCGTCGAGGCCGGAGAGCACCGCACGTTCGTACGCGAGCTGCTCGGGCAGCAGCCGGTCGACCAGGCCGAGGCCCTCCTCGGTGAGACGGACATGGGCGACCCTGCGGTCGCGGTCGTCGCCCCGGCGGTCGATGAGGCCGCGCTCCTGGAGGGCCCGGAGCCGTTTGGTGACGGCGGCGCCGGAGGAGAAGGTCTCACGGGCCAGTTCGCCGGGGGTCAGCTCCCGGTCGTTGCGGCGTACGGCTCCGAGCAGGTCGAACTCGGCGCGGGTCAGTCCGGCGGCGCGCAGCGGGGCGTCCTCCGCCTGCTGGAGGAGCGCGGCGCAGCGGTTGATGCGGCCGATGAGTTCCATCGGTCCGGTGTCGAGCTCGGGGTTGACGGCCCGCCACTGCCGTACCACCGAGGCAACGATGTCGTCGGTCACACCGCTCCGTTCTCCGGGGCGAGGGCGATCAGCCCCCGCCGTTGTGCTGTCGCGGCGAGCGTACGGTGTCCGGCCCGCTCGGCCGCGAGAAGCTCCTGCTCGGGCAGGGCGCGCTGCCACCACTCGCCGGCCGCGGTGTCCCCGGCCTCGCGGAGTTCGACGAGTGACCCGGTCAGGCGGCGGCGTGCCCGGTCCAGGGAGGCGGGGCCGGAAGCGGGGTCGGCGAGGGTGCGTACGGCGTGGGCGCGGGCGGTGCCGGTGGCGGCGAGGGCCTTCTCGACGCGACCGGCGGCCCGCCGGTTGGTGACGAGCATCGCGGCGAGGAAGCCCACGGAGGCGCCGACGAGGGTGTCCAGCACCCGGTCGCCGATGAGTTCTCCGGCCGGGTGGGTGCCGCCGAACTCCAGGACCAGCAGGGCCATCGGGGTAACGGCGACGGAACCGAGCCAGTAGTTGCGGGTGATCAGGGCTTCCGCGGCGAAGCTGAAGAACAGGACGCAGCCGATGAGGGCGAGCGGACCGGTCCGGGTGAGGGGGAGGACGGCGGCGAAGACCAGCACGCCGAGGAGGTTGCCGAGGGTGCGCTGGAGGGTCCGGTTCCAGGACAGGGTGACATTGGCCTGGTAGAGGGAGGCGGCGGTGACGATCGCCCAGTAGGGGCGTCCGACGCCGAGGGCGGCGCAGAGATATCCGGCGAGCGCGCAGCCGATCAGCGTCCGGGCGGCGACGGGCAGCAACGGGGAGCCGGGGGCGAGGGCGCGCAGCAGGGTGCGACGGGCGTCCCGGCGGCTGTCGGCGCGCCGCAGCTCGGCCCGTTCGGCCTCGATCCCGAAGAGTTCGTCCGCGGTGCCGGGGGCGGCCGGCGGAGTGGGGACCGGGCCGCGGGCGCGGGTCGCGGCGGCCCAGGCACGCAGCCGCTCGGGCGGGACGGCGCCGGTGCGGCCGGTGAGCGCCGAGCCGGCGAGGGCCGCTTCGGCGTGCACGACGAGCCGCTCCAGGGCCTGTCGTACGGGGGTGGGGCGGCCCGTGGTGAGCAGGGACTGCCAGGCCATGTGCACGGCGGCGGCCGCGGCGTGCCGGGTACGGGGGCCGGGGTCGGCGGCACACGCGGCCGCCGCGTCGAGCGCGCGGGCGGTGGCCCGGCGCTCGGGGCCCTCGCGGCGGATCAGCGCGGGTCCGACGGTGACGAGCCAGGAGACGGCGCCCGCGGCCAGGGTCAGGGCGAGGTGGCCGGGGATCTGTCCGAGGTGCTGCGGTGTGAACAGCGCGGCGGAGGTGACGAAGGTGAAGATCACATGGCCGGGCGGACCGATCCGGGTCGCGTCGCAGAGCGTCTTCTGGGCGGCGGCGAGGAGTGCGGCGACCGCGATCAGGACGGCGGTCGAGCCGGTGAGCGAGGCGGTGAGCAGCGCTGTCGCGAGACCGGCGAGCATGCCGAGCACGACGCGCGCCACGGTTCCGGCACGCCGGGCGTACGGCAGGCTGTGGCCGTACAGCGCGCACAGCGAACCGGCCATCGTGTACATCACGAGGTCCAGCCGGTCGACGGCGAAGAGCAGCAGATTCGGTACGGCGGAGGCGACGACGACGCTCAGCGCCGGCTTGAACCAGGTGTCCGAAGGGCGGGCGAGGCGGAGCGCACCGACCAGCGGGAGTCTGCGGACGGAGGGCTGCCGGGATCGCACAGGTGTATCACTCACCCATATACGTTAACAGGTATTACACCTGTAAAAGATACGCCGAGGCCGCCCGCGCAGTAGAGCGTGTCGCCCCGTTCCAGCCGGTAGAAGTTGCCGTCCGCCTCGACCTCCGCGGCACCGTCGGCGACGTACAGGATCTCGTCGTTACGGTGCCGGAACTCGCGGCCCCAGTCATGGGCGCCGGTGAACTCCAGCGCGTCGCGGCCGTCAGCGGCACGACGTTCCACATGGCGCAGGGTGCCGCCTTCGCGCTCCCGGACCCGTTCCCGTACGGCACACCGCACTTCGATCTGCTGGCCGCCGTCCCGCTGCTGGTCTTCGCGCTCGCCTCGCTGGCGGAGGCGACCGGGCAGACGGTGCTGAACAGTGAGGCCGTGGGGCGTACGCCGGACGCGGCACGCGACGTACCGCGCATCTCCCGCGCCGACGCGGTGGCCTCGCTGGGTGCCGGAGTCTTCGGTACGTCGCTGATGGTGACGAGCGCCGAGAACATCGGCATCGTTCAGCTGACCGGGGTGCGCAGCAGGTTCGTCACGGCGGGCGCCGGGGTGCTGCTGATCGCGTGCGGGCTGATCACTCCGCTCACCCGGCTGCTGGCCGCCATTCCGGAGCCGGTGGTCGGGGCCGCGGGCCTGATCATCTACGCGGTGATCGCGACGATGAGGTTCGGGATGCTCAGCCGGGAGAACCTCTCCGCACGGGACCAACGGCATCGTCGTGGCGCTGGCCCTGTGCGTCGGGCTGCTGCCGGTCTTCGCGCCCGAGATGTACGCGGGGCTGCCGGTGTGGGCCCGCACGATCTTCGGCAGCGGGGTCGCCGCCGGGGCGTTGGCCGCGGTAGTCCTGGCAGCGGTGTTCAGCAGACTGGGCCCGCCGCAGGACAAGCGCGACGCGGCCTGAAGTCCGGTACGACATGGCGGTGCCCCCGAACGCGGACGGTTCGGAGGCACCGCCATGTCCGCGACCGCGGGTCAGCCGAGGCCGCGGGAGTCCTGCTTGAGTGCGGTGTCCACGGTCAGAGCCGTCGCGACGACGAGACTCAGGAGCGGCTCGGGCAGCTGGTAGTGGATCTGCAGCACGTAGTTGTCCGCCGTGGTGAACATGGTCTTCGCGAGACCTTCCCAGGTCTTCGTGATCCGGGCGATCTCGGCGTCGTTGTGGTCGACGATCGCGAAGTTCCAGGCACGCCAGTTCTCCGCCTTGATGGCACCGACCTTCCGGCCGTCGGCCATCATCGCGAAGTTGATCTTGCCGATGGCGTTCTGCTGGACGATCTCGCCGACCGGCTGTCCGTCGGGACGCTGGACGACCACCCGCGACTTGATGAACTTCGCGGGGCGGGTCAGCAGCAGCTGCGGCACACCGTACGCGTCACGGATCTCCAGCCGGTGCGTCAGGTACTGGTCGATGCTGGAGACGAACCGGA
Organism: Streptomyces sp. TSRI0281; assembly: GCF_001905125.1. Classification (GTDB taxonomy): domain Bacteria; phylum Actinomycetota; class Actinomycetes; order Streptomycetales; family Streptomycetaceae; genus Streptomyces. Next base: position 227,769 of record NZ_LWLE01000004.1, read on the forward strand.
GCACCTTGCGCAGGGCGCTCTGCCCGACCTGTACGACCGAGCCGATGGTGGCGCCGTGCTGGTCGAAGACGCTGTACTCGTTCGTGACCTCGATCAGTTTGGCCTTCTGGTTCACCACCAGAACCTGCTGGGTGAACAACGAACCGGCACCGGGCGCGGCCTGCTGCTGCGGCGCATGGGCCTGCTGCGACAGGTGGGCCTGCTGAGCCGCTTGAGCCTGCTGCGGCACGTGGGCCTGCTGGGCCTGCTCCGGTGCGTGGGCCGGCTGAGCCTGCTGAGCGGCTTGCGCCTGCTGGACCGGCTGGACGGGAGGCTGGGCCGGAGCCGCGGCCTGCTGTCCCTCGGCCGGGTGCGTGTGCTCGGTCCACTGCGAGCCGTCCCAGTAACGCAGCAACTGGGGCGCGCCGTGGGGATCCGGAAACCAGCCCGCAGGTATGTTCGATTGCATCGTCACCGGGGCACACTATCCCGCGAACCTGTGACCCACACTCCTTGAACCTTCATATACCTACTACGATGGCGGCGATGAACAGTCTGAGCGCGCGGACCGACCGGAGACCGGGCGGCGTACGCGTGCCCGCCTCGCTGGGCTGGGTGTTCGTCCTCCTGGCGATGTTCTTCTGCTGCTCGCTCACCGCCCCGGCCGCCGCCGCGCCTTCGACGGGCGCCCACGGCACGGCCGCGGCGCACACGATGACTCCGACGCCCGAGGCGGAGGCCGCCCGCGTGGTCGCGGACGCCCCCGCCGACCGCGGCATGGGAACCTCCTGCCACGGCGCGTCCGACCACTCGAAGGCCGTGGTGCTGCCGGGGCCGTCCGCTCCCGTCGCGCTGCCCTCCCCCGTGGCCGTGGTCCCCGTCGCGCCGCTCACCGGCGCGGCCGCCATCCGCGGCCCCGCCAACGACGGTGTGCGCGCCGTCGACCACCTGCGTCTTCAGGTCCAACGGATCTAGAGGTCCGGGTCCGTCCCCCTTTCCACCGCGTTCCGGGCAACTGCCGGAGCGCCGGGGACGGCCGCCCGTATGCCCTCTTCCCTCCATGCATCACCACGTATGCATCCCGTTCGAACCCGAGGACCCTCCATGGCTTCCGCCAAGAACACGTCTTCCCCCAAGAACCAGAACAGCTCCACCGCCGCGCGCCGCGCCAAGCTCGAAGAGGCGCGCCGCAAGGAACGGGCCCGCGAGCGCCGCACCCGGATCATCACCATCAGCGCCTCCGTGGCGGTGGTCGCCGCACTCGTCGCCGGGGGCGGGTATCTGATGGCGCAGGCCGACGAGCAGGACAAGGCCGAGGAGCAGGCCAAGTCCTCCCCCGTGACGGGCGAGCGCAGCTGGGACAAGCTGACCCAGAACCATGTGGACAAGCCGGTCTCGTACCCGATGAACCCGCCCGTCGGCGGCGACCACAACCAGGTCTGGATGAACTGCAACGCCGACGTCTACACCGAGGCGATACCGAAGGAGAACGCCGTCCACTCCCTGGAGCACGGCGCCGTCTGGGTCACGTACAACGAGAAGGCGAAGCCGGCGGACATCAAGGCTCTCGGCGAACGCGTCTCGTCCACCCCGTACTCGCTGATGAGCCCTGTCAATGACCAGGACGCCCCGCTGATGCTCAGTGCCTGGGGCAAGCAGGTCACGGTGAAGAGCGCCTCGGACGCCCGCGTCGCGCAGTTCTTCACCAAGTACGTCCAGGGCCCGCAGACGCCGGAGCCGGGCGCCGCCTGCACCGGCGGGCTCGCCAAGTGACCGCCGGCACGCGCTCGGGCGATTCGGGCGGCTCGGTCCGCATGGTCGTGGCGGGAGCAGCGGTGCTGCTGGTGGCTCTGGGGCTGGTGGCGCTGATGGTGGTACGGCCGTCCGCCGCGTCCCCGTCGGATGCCTCGTCCTCCCCCGGCTCGTCGTCGCAGTCGGCGCCCGCCGAGAACTCGGTCGACGCCGGATTCGCCCGGGACATGTCGATCCACCATCAGCAGGCCGTCGAGATGTCGTTCATCGTCCGGGACCGCACCGACGACGAGGGCGTCCGCCGTCTCGCGTACGACATCATCAACACGCAGGCCAATCAGCGCGGCATGATGCTGGGCTGGCTGGAGCTGTGGGAGCTGCCGAAGAGCGCGTCCGGAGCTCCCATGAAGTGGATGGGGCACACCGTCACGCCCCGGGGCGACGGCTCGCTGATGCCGGGCATGGCCACCGACGCGGAGCTGGACGCGCTGCGGTCGGCCGAGGGCCGGAAGGCGGAGGTGCTGTTCCTCCGGCTGATGACCGTTCACCACCGTGCGGGCGCCGACATGGCACAGGCGGCGGCCGGTTCAGCGGGGACGGAAGCGATCAGGAATCTGGCGGCCGGCATGGTGCGCGGCCAGGAATCGGAGATCGGGCTCATGGCGGACCTGCTCAAGGCGCGCGGCGCGACGGCCTGAGCGCAGGCCGGGAACCAACAGCCCGGCCGGGGACGGACCGTGCTCCGGGCCGGGGCGGGGAGGGCGGGCGGCGTGGCGGAAGCCGGCCGCCCTCCGGTCCGTGACGAGTCCGCTCTCCCCCGCCGGGCATCACATAGGCTCGGCGACGACATGAAGAGCAACCTCACTCCGCTGGGCCCCAAGGCCGACAAGGACACCGTGCGCCGGAACAATCTGAGCCTGGTGCTGCGCGCCGTCCGGGACGAGGGCGTGGCCGGCGAGGCGACCAGGGCGGGCGTGGCCGCCCGCGTCGGACTGACCCGGGCCGCGATCTCCTCGCTGGTCGAGCAGCTGCTCGACAGCGGCTTCCTCACGGAGTCGGGCAAGACCTTCAGCGGGCAGGCCGGGCGTCCCGGTACGGCGTTGAAGGTGGCGCGCACCGGTCCCGCCGGACTCGGCGTGGAGATCAACGTCGACTATGTGTCGGTCTGTGTCGTGGACCTGGCGGGCACCGGACGGGTCCGGCAGACCGAACACCTCGACAACCGGGGCGCCCCGCCCGGTGAGGTCCTGGCGCGGGCCGCGCGGATCGCGGCCCGGACTCTGGAGTCGGCGCGCGAGCAGGAGCTGCGCCCGGTCGGCGCGGCACTCGCGCTGCCGGGGCTCGTCTCCGGCGGCTCGGTGCGCCAGGCGCCCAACCTGGGCTGGAACCGGGTTCCGGCCGAGGAGCTGTTCGCGCGCGCGCTCGCCGAGCTGCGCCCCGACGGTGCGGTGCTGCCGGTGAGTTCGGAGAACGAGGCCAATCTGGCGGCGCTGGCCGAGCTGTGGTTCGGCGGGCTCGGCGAGGTCCGGAGCTTTCTGTATCTGACCGGTGAGATCGGCGTCGGCGGTGCGCTGGTGATCGACGGGGAGCTGCTGCGCGGCGCGCACGGCTTCGCCGGGGAGATCGGGCATGTGGTGGTGGACCCGGCGGGTCCGGAGTGCCGGTGCGGATCGCGGGGCTGTCTGGAGCAGTACGCGGGTCAGACGGCACTGTTGCGGGCGGCCGGGATCGAAGGCGCCGGGGGTGGTGCCGGGGTGGTGGAACTGGAACGGCGCGCGCAGGCCGGGGACGCGCGTGCGGTGGCGGCGGTCGCCGGGGCGGGGCGGATGCTGGGGCAGGTGCTGTCGGGTGCGGTGAATCTGGTCGACCCGGACGCGGTGGTGCTCGGCGGGATCTACCGCGGCCTGATGCCGTGGCTGTCGCCGCCCGCCGACGAGGAGCTGACCGGCCGTGTGGTCTCCGGCCTCTGGTCCCGGGGCGGCGGTCGGCTGCGCGCGTCGTCCGTCGCGGGGGACGCGGCTCGGGGCGCGGCGGCGCTGGTGGTGCAGAACGTACTGGCGGATCCGGTGGCGTACGCACGGTGAACCCGCCCGGCGATCGGGTGCGGGGCGGGTACCGGAGTGCGGTGCGGGCCCGCCGCCGGAGTACGGGGCGGGACGTCCGCCGAAGCGGGGTGCGGGCCCGCCGCCGGAGTACGGGGCGGGACGTCCGCCCGGCGGGATCGGGGGGCTCTAGATGCCCAGCAGGTGATCCATGGCCAGTTGGTCCAGGGCTTCGAAGGCCATACCGCGTTCGGCGGCGGCCGTGACGTCGAAGTCCTCGTACGCCGAGCGGTCGGCGAGCAGTCCGGCGACGCCGTCCTCCGCGGTGGGCCGGGCCAGTTCGTCCAGGCGGGAGGCGTGCAGGGCTTCCTGTACGGCGGGGTCGGCCCGGAAGGCGGCCGCCCGCTCCTTGAGGATCAGGTAGTTGCGCATGCAGCCCGCGGCCGAGGCCCAGACACCGTCGTAGTCCTCGGTCCGCGGCGGCTTGAAGTCGAAGTGGCGCGGGCCCTCATAGCCGCCCGTCGACTCCAGCAGGTCGACCAGCCAGAACGCCTGGCGCAGGTCACCGGCGCCGAAGCGGAGGTCCTGGTCGTACTTGATGCCGGACTGGCCGTTGAGGTCGATGTGGAAGAGCTTGCCCGCCCACATGGCCTGGGCGATGCCGTGCGGGAAGTTCAGCCCGGCCATCTGCTCGTGACCGGTCTCCGGGTTGACGCCGACCAGTTCGGGCCGCTCCAGGCGTTCGATGAAGGCGAGGGCGTGGCCGATCGTGGGCAGCAGGATGTCGCCGCGCGGCTCGTTCGGCTTGGGCTCGATGGCGAAGCGCAGGTCGTAGCCCTGCTCGGTGACGTAGTCGCCCAGCAGGTCGAAGGCTTCCTTCATCCGGTCCAGCGCGACCCGGACGTCCTTGGCGGCACCGGATTCGGAGCCCTCGCGGCCGCCCCAGGCGACATAGGTGGTGGCGCCGAGTTCGACGGCGAGATCGATGTTGCGCAGCGTCTTGCGCAGTGCGTACCGGCGGACGTCCCGGTCGTTGGCGGTGAACGCGCCGTCCTTGAACACCGGGTGGGTGAAGAGGTTCGTCGTCGCCATGGGCACGACGAGCCCGGTGGCGTCCAGCGCCTGCCGGAACCGCTTGACGATTCCTTCACGCTCGGTGTCCGTCGAGCCGAACGGGATCAGGTCGTCGTCGTGGAAGGTCACTCCGTAGGCGCCCAGTTCGGCGAGCCGCCGCACGGAGTCGACCGGGTCGATCGGGGCCCGCGTCGCGTCGCCGAAGGGGTCGCGACCCTGCCAGCCCACCGTCCACAGACCGAAGCTGAACTTGTCCGCCGGAGTGGGAGTGAAGCGTTCCGTCATCGCCTGGCCGCCTTCGGGTACCGTCGGTCCGCCGACGGGCACACCGGCCGGACCTTATTTGTTCAGTGTCATGACTAATCATGCACGGAACACCTCCGCGACAAAACCCCCCGACCGGCTGTTGATCGGAGTCAACCCTGTTCCGGGAGACACCGTTCACGTAATTTGTTTGCCACACAACCAAATTCCAGAGCGAGAATGAGGTAGCCCATGCCACCGCGTACCGTCGTCATCGGGGTGGACAGCTCCACGCAGTCCACCAAGGCGGCCGTCATCGACGCCGTGACCGGTGAACTGCTCGCCGTCGCCCGCGCCCCGCACCAGGTCGACGGGGACGCCGGGGCCCGCGAGAGCGACCCCGAGGTCTGGTGGCGGGCGCTGTGCGAGGCCGTGGCCACCGGGGTGAAGGAAGCCGGAGTCCCCGCCTCCGCCGTCAGCGGCATCGCGGTGGCCGGTCAGCAGCACGGGCTCGTCGTGCTGGACCGGTGGGGCCGGCCGCTGCGCCCCGCGCTCCTGTGGAACGACACCCGCTCCGCCCCGCAGGCCGCCGCCCTCACCGCCGCGCTCGGCGGCCCCGACGCGTGGACCGCGCGCACCGGTTCGGTGCCGGTGGCGTCCCTCACCGCGTCGAAGTGGCAGTGGCTGCGCGAGAACGACCCCGCGAACGCCGCGGCGGCCGAGGCCGTACGCCTCCCCCACGACTTCCTCACCGAACGGCTCGCGGGCACCGCCGCCACCGACCCCGGCGACGCCTCGGGCACCGGCTGGTACAGCACCGCCACCGGCGCCTACGACCCGGAACTCCTCGGACTCCTCGGGCTGGACGCCGCCCTGCTCCCCGAGGTCGCCCCCACCGGAGCGGCCCGCGTCGGCTCCCTGACCCCGGCCGCCGCCGAAGCCCTGGGACTGCCCGAAGGCATCGCCGTCGCCGCCGGGACCGGCGACAACATGAGCGCCGCCGTCGGTCTCGGACTCGGCGGCGCCGGGCTGCTCGACCACCCGGTCCTGAGCCTCGGCACCTCCGGCACCGTCTTCGCCGCGTCCCGCACCCGGCCCACGTCGACGGCCCTGTCCGGCTTCGCCGCCGCGGACGGTACGTACCTCCCCCTGGCCTGCACGCTGAACTGCACGCTCGCCGTCGACAAGGTCGCCACCCTGCTCGGCCTGAACCGCGAGGACGCGGCCCCCGGGGGCGAGGCCGTACTGCTCCCCTACCTGGACGGCGAACGCACTCCCGATCTCCCCGCCGCCTCCGGACTGCTCACCGGGCTGCGCCACGACACGACCCCGCAGCAACTGCTCGGCGCCGCTTACGAGGGCGCGGCCGTCACCATCCTGCGGGCGCTGGACGAACTGCTGCGGGCCTGCGGTCTCGACCCGGAGGCGCCCGAGGTGGCCGCCCGGCCGCTGCGGCTGATCGGCGGCGGCGCCCGGGGGCGGACCTGGGTGGAGACCGTACGCCGGCTCTCCGGCCGTCCCCTGATCGTCCCCGGCAGCGGCGAACTGGTCGCCGTCGGCGCGGCCGCACTCGCGGCATCGGCGGCCGGTGGCGGCGATCCGGTGGCCCTGGCGGCCTCCTGGAACGAACGGACGGCCGAAACTTCGGACCGTCAACTCCCCTGTGTCGAACGGGATGTGGAGACCTGGCAACGGGTCACCTCGGTACTGGAGCAGGCTGCCGAGCCACTGCTGGGCGGCTGAGCGCCGGCCGGGCACCGGATCGACCCGCATCCGTTTGGGGATGCGAACCGATCTTCAATAGGATCCGGCGATGATCATAAGAAAACGGCTGACGGCCGGGGTGTGCATCGTGCTCGCCACCCTGACCGCCGGACTGGGCACCGCGCTCCCGGCCGCCGCCGACGAACCCCCCTCCTCCGCATCGCCCAAGGTCGAACTGGTCCTCGACGTCAGCGGTTCCATGCGCACCCGCGACATCGACGGCAAGTCCCGGATGACCGCGGCCAAGCAGGCATTCAACGACGTCCTGGACGCGGTGCCCGAGCAGGTGCAGCTCGGCATCCGGACCCTGGGCGCCGACTACCCCGGCGACGACCGGAAGGTCGGCTGCAAGGACACCAAGCAGCTCTACCCGGTCGGCCCGCTCGACCGCACCGAGGCGAAGACCGCGGTCGCCACCCTGGCGCCCACCGGCTGGACCCCGATCGGTCCCGCCCTGCTGGGCGCCGCCGACGACCTCGAAGGCGGCGAATCGACCCGGCGCATCGTCCTCATCACGGACGGCGAGGACACCTGCGGGCCGCTCGACCCCTGTGAGGTGGCCCGGGACATCGCCGCGCGCGGGGTCCACCTGGTCATCGACACGCTGGGCCTCGTGCCCAACGCCAAGATCCGCCAGCAGCTGACCTGCATCGCGGAGGCCACCGGCGGTACATACACCGCCATCCAGCACACCGAGGAACTCTCCGACCGGGTCACGCAGTTGGTGGACCGGGCCGCCGCACCCGTCATCACCCCGGTGGCGACCGAGGGCGCCGACAGCTGCTCGGCGGCACCGCAGCTCAAGGCCGGTCTCTACACTGACCGCGAGAAGTTCGGCCGGCACCGCTGGTACCGGGTGGACGTGCTGCCCGGTCAGGAGCTGCGCGCCTCGGTGAGCGTGGCGGCGGACCGCGCCGTCAACAACGACTACGGCGTACTGCTGCGGGCGGTGACGAAGCACGGACGCGAGATCGTACGGGGCTCGGAGTCCGGCACCGGCCGTACGGACGTGATCTCGTCCGGGCTGCGCTACCCCAAGCCGGAGCAGGACGACAGCGAGGACGAGAAACCGGCCGCCGAGGCCGTCTGCCTCCAGCTCAGCAACTCCTTCTCGGCCGCCGCCTCGGTGAAGACCTCCCCCGGACTGCCGGTCGAACTGACCGTGGACCTGGTGGACGGCCCCGACAACGCCGCCGACCCGGCCGCGTTCGGCCTCGGCCGTGGCTGGTGGCTGCTGGGCGTCCTGATCCTCACCGGTCTGGTCGCCGGTCTGCTGACCGGCTGGATCTCGCGCTGGCGCGTCGCCGTATGGAGGACCAACTGATGCGTAGGACCCACCACCGCGCGAACGGTGTCACTCAGACGAACGGTGTCAAGCGCGCGAACGGCGTCACGCACGCGAACGGTGTCAAGCGCGCCTTCGCCGGAGCGCTGCTCGCCGGGCTCACCCTGCTCACCTCGGCGGGGGCCGCCGTCGCCGACGATCCGTCCGCGACCGCGAGCCCCGGCGAGGACGACGCCAAGAAGTCCGGCCCCACCGAGGCCGGCACCACCTTCCGTACCGCGACCTCGCTCCAGCAGGGACAGCGCGGCACCGCCGAAGCCTCGGCGGGCGACTACCTGTACTGGGGCTTCCCCGCCGACGCGGGGCAGCGCGCCACCGTCGAGGCCATCGTCAGGCTGCCGGAGAGCGCCACCCGGCACGGCGCGTCCACCTGGCAGATTGATGTCTACGACGGGCTGCGGCGCCGCCAGGCCTGTATGTACGGCCACCAGACCCGGAAGGCGGCGGCCGACGCGGCGACCGTCGAGCTGTCGTGCGTGCTGCGCACCGTGCGCGCCTGGTCCGAGCCCTGGGCCGACGACCCGCTGCCCGGCAGCTACTACGTGCGGCTGACCGTCCTGGATCTGCCCGCCACGGACCTCGGCCTGCCGGTCGGGGCCGAGATGACGGTCACCTCGTCCGACCGGGGCGGCGCCCACGACGTGGACGGGGCGCTCGCCGAGCCGCTGGTGCCCGGCGCGTCCTCCGTCGACCAGGCATCCGACGACGCCTCGTCGGACAGTGACCCGGCGGACGGTGACGCGCGGCCGCGGGTGTCGCTGGGCAGCGAACCGGACGACGGCTGGAGCTCCGGCTGGTGGACGGACCGCTGGCTGTGGACCGTGGGCGGCGGGGTGCTCGCCGCACTCGCGGCCGTCTTCGGCTACTCCCTGACACGCGGCGGCGGCCGTCCGTCCCGGGTCCCGCCGGGCGTCTGACCGGCCGTTCGACGGCGCCCCGGACCCGCGAACGGGGCCGGGGCGCCGCTGCGGGCCGAGTGGCGGACCGCTCCCTCCTCGAAGACCCTGGGCCGCGACAGGGGCTCCAGCGCTTCGCTACGGGGAGGCACACCAGGTGTGGCAGTTCTTCGCGGACAATCCGTGGGTGGCCGTGTTCACCGTGATCACGCTCGGTGCGCTGCTCGGCATGGTGAGGTTCGGCCCGGTGAAGCTCGGTGCGGCCGGAGTCCTGTTCGTCGGCCTGTTCGTCGGGGCGCTCGACAAGGACATCGCCGCGGCCGTGCCCGCCGGGGTCTCCGCGCTGGGGCTCGCCCTGTACGTGTACACGGTCGGGCTGGAGTCGGGCCCCGCGTTCTTCCGTGAACTGCGCGGCCAGCTCGCGGTGATGGCCGGAGCGGTCGTGGCCCTCGCCCTCACCGCCGTCGTCGTCGGCTTCGTCGGCCACCGGGGCTTCGGCATCAGCGGACCGTTCCTCGCCGGTGGGTACGCGGGCATCGGAACCACCACCCCCGGACTGGCCGCCGCGCAGGCCGCCTCGCAGGACCCCACGCAGCCCGCCGTGGGCTACGCCATCGGCTACCCGCTCGCCGTCGTCATCACCATCATGTTCGTCTCCGCGCTCGCGGTCCGCCGCAGCTGGGTCGCCCGCCGCGACCCCGACTCCGGGCTGCCGTCCACCCTCGTCACCCGTACGGTCCAAGTGACCCGCGACCGCGTCTGGGCCGATGTGCCCGGAGTAGCCGCGCACCGCGTGCTGGCCAGCGAGTACCGCCCCGTCGGAGGTGACACCGGGGTCGCCGGGAGACTGGAGCGGCTGCGCCCCGGTGACCTGGTCGTGCTGGTCGGCGGCGAGGACGACGTACGGGCCGCGACCGAGGCACTCGGCGCCCTGGCCCCGTTCCATCTGCTGGACGACCGCAGTGCCGTGGACTACCGGCGGATCCTGCTCACCAATCCCGACCTCGCCGGCCGCACGGTCGCCGAACTCGGTCTGGACGAGCGGTACGGCGCCGCCGTCAGCCGGGTGCGCCGCGGGGACTTCGACATGCTCGCCCATGACGGCCTGTTGCTCCAGCTGGACGACCGGGTCCGGGTGGTCATGCCGCGCGAGCGGACCACCGAGGTCACCACGTATCTCGGCGACACGGAGGCCAAGGTCAGCGAGGTGAGCGCGGTCAGCCTGGGCCTCGGACTCGCCCTCGGCTTCCTCATCGGCATCCCGTCGCTGACCCTGGGCTCCACCACCCTGGCGCTCGGCACCGGAGCCGGGCCGCTGGTGATGGGCATGATCCTCGGCTGGCGGCGGCGCACCGGGCCGCTCGTGTGGACCCTGCCCACCCGGGCCAACCTGACCCTGCGCCAGATCGGTCTGCTGCTCTTCCTCGCCATCGTGGGACTCACCTCCGGCTACTCGTTCCGGGAGAACGCCTTCTCCCTGTTCGGGCTGAAGCTCGTGGCGGTCCTGGCCATCGGGGCGGTGGTCAGCTACGCGCTGATGGTGCTCGTCGCGAGGGTCCTGGGGCAGAGCCGGGAGCGGACCATGGGCCTGCTGTCCGGCTATGTGGGCAACCCGGCGATCGTGGCGTACGCCAACAGCCGGGTGAGCGACAGCCGGATCAACAACGGCTACTCGACGCTGTTCGCGCTCGCCATCCTGGTCAAGATCGTCTGCATTCAGCTCATCGTCGGCCTGTGACACCGCCCGCCCAGCTGGACCGGCGCCCCAGGCGGACCGGCGCCCCTACCCTGGAGCCTTCACTCACCGACGCGGAGGGAGAGGGCTCGTGAGCGAGGCGCTGTACGTGAGGTTCCAGGGCACCGAGCGCAGCCCGCGGGGACACTTCCCCGGGGTGTTCGCCCTGGCCAACGGTCTGGCCCGGGAGGGCAGGCTGAGCGAGGAGCAGCACCGGTTCTGGCGCGCGGGGAACGACTGGTACGACACCAGCTTCACCAATCCGTCCGATGTCGATCCGTCCGTCTACGATCCCGCGGTGAACCCGGGAGCGGTCGCCTGGTTCAAGGTGACGGCCGTGGAGCTCATCGAGCGGGTCGACGGCTATCTGACGCTGCTGGCCGCGCACCGGGTGCCGTGCGAACGGGTCGAGTCCGCCGATCCCGGCACGATCGTGTACGAGGACGCCGACCAGGTCGTGGTCGTGCCCCCTCCCCGGTCGAACGAGTCTGCGACGGCGGCTACCCTCGACAACTCGCGTACTCCACAGGGCTGATGACGGATACCGGCCAGGACCCCGCCACGCGCTGGTGGAGTGCCGGCCCCGTCCTGTTCGATGGGGAGCGAGTCACCGCGCGACGGCCGCGGTGCGCCACCAGTGAGCGGAGTTCTCTGATGTCCACGCAGACCGGCACGGCACTCGAAGCCGAGCGGCGCGGCCACACACTCGTACCGGGCCCCAAGGGTCTGCCGTTCCTGGGGAGCATGCCGCAGTTCGCGAAGAACCCGCTCGCCTTCTTCGAGCGTCTTCGCGGTCACGGGGACATGGTGCGCTGGCGTTTCGGCCGGAACCGGTGCGTGTTCCTGTCCGACCCGGACTGCATAGGCGAACTGCTCACCGAGACGGAACGCTCCTTCGACCAGCCCACGCTGGGCATCGCCTTCCGTACGGTGATGGGCAACGGCGTGGTCGTGGCGCAGGGTGCGGACTGGCGGCGGAAGCGGTCGCTGGTCCAGCCGTCGGTGCGGCCGAAGCAGGTGAAGTCGTACGCGTCGACCATGGCCGACAGCACGGTGAAGCTGGCGGACACCTGGAAGGGCGGCGAACGCATCGACATCAAGCGGGAGATGGCCGCCCTGACCCAGCGGATCGCGGTCCGCACCATCTTCGGCGTGGCCACTCCGGCGGACGCCGAGTCGATGGGCCGGGCGATGGATGTCGCCCAGCGCGAGATCGGCAAGGAGTTCAGCGGCATCGGGGCACTGCTCCCGGACTGGGTGCCCACGCCGGGCCGGGCCAGGATCAAGAAGGCCGCCGCGGTCATCGACGCCGAGGTGGGCCGGGTCGTGGCCCGCCACCGCGACGGGGACGGGGAACGCCCCGACCTGCTGAGCCGGTTGCTCACCGCCGTGGACGAGACCGGCGCGCACCTGACCGACCAGGAGATCCGCGACGAGACGGTCACCCTGTACATCGGGGGCCACGAGACGACCAGTTCCACCCTGGTGTGGGCCTGGTATCTGCTGTCCCGCAATCCGCGCGCGCGGGCCGCCCTCGCCGAGGAGCTGGACCGGGTCCTCGGCGACCGCGAGCCCGCGTTCGACGACTACACCCGCCTCACGTACGCCCAGTCGGTGGTGAAGGAGACGCTGCGCCTGTACCCCACGATCTGGCTGATCACCGGGGTGGCGAAGGAGGACGCGCGCATCGGCGGCGTACCCATTCCCCAGGGGACCAGGGTGTGGAGCAGCCAGTGGGCCACGCAGCGCGACGCGCGGTGGTTCCCGGAGCCCGAGGAGTTCCGGCCCGAGCGGTGGGACGCCGAGCACGGCGACGAGATCGCGGAGTACGCGTGGTTCCCGTTCGGCGGTGGCCCCAGGGTCTGCCTCGGTACGCGCTTCGCGATGGTCGAGGCGGTCCTGATCCTGGCCGTGCTGGCCCGGCGCTTCGAGCTGGACGTGGACCCGGGCACGGTCCGTCCCGTACCGACCCTGACGCTTCAGCCGGACCGGGACATCATGGCGACGGTGCGGGCGCGTCAGTCGTAGCGCGCCATCGTCAGCACAGCGGCCAGCAGCCACAGCGCGAGCGCCCCCTTCGCGCCGCCCGGCATGACGGGTGCGGTGCCTTCGTCACGGAACCGGCGGCGCCGGTGCAGCCAGGCCCCGAGCACCGACCGCCGACCACGAGGTGGCCCAGGCGCAGCGGGAGCGTGATCCACAGCGGGGCGCCGGGCAGTTCAGCGAGCGCTTGGCGCGGATGGCCTCTGCGGCCTGCGGCGCTCGGCGCGCAGCACGGCACGGGCGGGAGGAGGGGAGGCAAGGGGCGCGAACGGCATTTCGTCATCTTATTGTGCGGCGCGGAACGGAGACGCCTGTCTCCGCCCCGCCCCCTGGCCCCTGGCCCGCCGTGCAGCCGCCCCGGCTATCGGGGAAGCCACTTCTTCCATACGTCCGGGTTCGCCGCGATCCAGCGATCGGCGGCGTCCTCCGGGGTGAGCTTCTCCGAGGCGATCAGCTCCGACACCTCGTTCTGCGCGTCCTCGGACCACCTGAACCTCTTCAGGAACGCGGCCGCCTCGCCACCGCGCCCGGCGAAGTCGGCGTTGAGGTACTTCTGGAGCGGTGTCCTCGGATAGGCGCAGTCGATGTCCTTGGGGTCCTTCGCCCCGCACGCCTCGGTGTACTCCGGGAGTTCCACCTCCACCATCGGCACCTCGTTGAACAGCCACTGCGGCTGGTACCAGTAGCTGAGGAAGGGCTTCTTCTCCTTGGCGAACTGCTGGATCTGCGTGATCTGGGCGGCCTCGGAGCCGGCGAAGACCACCTTGTAGTCCAGGTCGAGGTTCTTCACCAGCGCCGTGTCATTGGTGACGTACGACGGTGAACCGTCCATCAGCTGGCCCTTGTCGCCGCTCTCCGCGGTGCGCAGTTCGTCCGCGTACGCGTTCAGGTTCTTCCATTCGGTGACGTCGGGGTGCTTGTCCGCCCAGTACTTCGGTACGTACCAGCCGATGTGCCCGGTGACACCGAGGTCCCCGCCGCGCACGATGGTCTTCTTCTCGTCGACGTACAGCTTCTCCTGGTCCGGGTGGCCCCAGTCCTCCAGGATCGCGTCGACGCGGCCCTGGCTGAGGGCGTCCCAGGCGGGGACCTCGTCCGTCTGGACCAGATCGACCCGGTAGCCGAGCTCGTCCTCCAGGAGTTGCCGGGCGACCGCCACATTGGCCTGGGCGCCGACCCACGACTGCACGGAGAGGGTGACGGTCCTGATCCCGGCGGGCGCCGCGAACGGGGACGTCTGCCGGGTCATGTCGGCGGCGCCGCAGCCGGTGACCGCCAGCAGCGCCGCGGCCGAGGAAACGGCCGCGGCCATACGCGTACGGGCACGGGTGCGGCTGCCGGTAGGCGGACGGGTGCCGTGACGGAGCCGGGCGCCGCCGGGGGCAGGGGTACGGGTGCGCGTCATCTCAGCTCTCCTGTCGCTGGCGGCGGGTGGTGGGCTGGGTGACCCGGTCGAGCATCAGGCCGAGGCAGACGATCGCGGCTCCCGCGACGAGCCCGGTGGCCAGGTCGCCCTGGCCGAGGCCGAGCACCACCTGGTAGCCGAGCGCGCCCGATCCGACGAGGCCGCCGATGATGACCACGGCGAGGACCAGCACGACGCCCTGGTTGACGGCGAGCAGCAGTGCGGGCCGGGCCAGGGGAAGTTGGACCTGGCGCAGCTGCTGGCCGCTCGTCGCGCCGAGCGAGCGGGCGCACTCCATCGCGGCGGGGTCGACGCCCCGCAGCCCCTGGGTGGTGATGCGGACGACGGCGGGCAGCGCGTAGACGACGGCCGCCGCGGCGGCGGGGGCGCGGCCGACGCCGAACAGGGCGACGACGGGGATCAGGTACACGAACTGCGGCATCGTCTGGAAGACGTCCAGGACCGGCCGCAGCAGCCGCTCCAGGCGCTCGCTCCGGGCCGCCGCGACGGCGATCGCGAAGCCCAGCACGAGGGTGACCGCCACGGCGGCGATGACCTGGCTGAGCGTGTCCATCGACGGTTCCCAGACACCGAGGACGCCGATGGCCGCCATGGCCAGTACGGCGGTGGCCGCCGTGCGCCAGGTGCCGATGGTCCAGGCGAGGGCCGCGACGATCAGCAGCACCGACCACCATGGCAGGCCCTGCAACCCGTCGCGGAGCGGGTTGAGTATCCCGTCGGTGAAGTGGGCGGCCCAGTCGGCGGTGCCGCCGACGACGGGCACACCGGTGTAGAGGTGGTCGACCATCCAGTCCTTGGCGGTGTTGACCGGTTGGGCGATGGCCACGGTCGCGCTCTCGGGCCAGACCCGGCCGTCGGCCAGCCGGCCCACCGCGGCGGCAGCCGCCGCGATCACGGCGGCCAGGGCCCAGCCGCGCCGGCCCCGCAGGGCGGCGGGGCCGGCCGGCGCGCCGCCGATCCGCCGTCCGGCCGCTTCCGTCGTACGGTCCAGGACGACGGCCAGCAGCACGATCGGGATGCCCGCGGCGAGGGCGGCTCCCACATCGACCGAGGACAGCGCCTGGTAGACACGGTCGCCGAGACCCCCGGCACCGATGACGGAGGCGATGACGGCCATGGACAGGGCCATCATGATGGTCTGGTTGAGGCCGAGCAGGAGTTCCTTGCGGGCCAACGGCAGCCGGGCGGTCAGCAGGCGCTGTCCGCCGGTCGCGCCGAGCGAGGCCACCGCTTCCATGACCCCCGGGTCGGCGCCGCGCAGCCCGAGCGCGGTGAGCCGCGCCATCGGCGGAGCCGCGTACACGACGGTGGCGAGGACGGCTCCGGGTACACCGATGCCGAAGACGAGCACCACGGGCAGCAGATAGGCGAAGGCGGGCAGCACCTGCATCGTGTCGAGTACCGGGCGCAGCACCCGGAACGTGCGGTCCGAGAGCCCCGCGGCGAGCCCGAGGAGCAGGCCGAGCGCGACGGACGCGAGAACCGCGACGACCATCAGCGCGAGCGTCTGCATGGTCGGCACCCACATGCCCAGCAGCCCGCACACGAGGAACGACACCGCCGCCGTCAGCGCGAGCCGGACACCGGCCGCGCGCCACGCGACAACGGCGGCGAGGGCGGTGACGCCCGCCCAGCCGAGGGCCAGCAGGAGGAGGTAGACGGCGCGTACGGAGATGACGACCGCGTCGCTGATGTGACCGAAGAAGTAGAGGAACAGCGGGTGGCTGTCGCGGTTGGCCACGATCCATGCGGTCACGTCGCCGAGCGGTGCCGACAGGTCGACGGTCAGCGCCTGGGGCCACATTCCCCCGCCCCAGCGGGCGTGGACGACCGGGACGGCGACGGCGGCGATCACCGCGAGCAGCAGAAGCTTGGCGAGGGCGGGCCGGCCGCGCAGCGCGGCCACCGGCCCCCGGCGCGAACCGCCGGACGCCGGGCCGGAGGTGGGGGTGGAGACGGCTCGGGCGGTGGCCATCAGGCGGTCACCCCGTGCGACCCGTCCCCGGCTCCCCCGTGCGACCCGTCCCCGGCTCCCCCGCGCGGCCCGGTCCCCGCGACGACGTCGAGCAGGCACGCGTGGTCGACGATGCCGACCAGTCGGCCCCGGTCCATGACCCGGGCCGCCGGGTCGCCGGAGCGGGCCACCGCTTCGATGGCCTGGGAGACGGTGGCGTCGGGGCGCAGGGCCGGGCCGCGTTCACTCTCTCCGGCGGCCGGGGGCCGCATGGCGGTGGCGACGGTGAGGACCTGCTCGCGCGGCACATCGCGGACGAACGCGCGCACGTAGTCGTCGGCGGGCGATCCGACGATCTCCTCGGGGGTGCCGAGCTGCACGATGCCGCCGTCGCGCATCAGGGCGATCCGGGTCCCCAGGCGCAGCGCCTCGCCGAGGTCATGGGTGATGAACACCATCGTGCGGCCCTCCTCGCGGTGGAGCCTGACCACCTCGTCCTGCATCTCGCGGCGGATCAGCGGGTCGAGAGCGCTGAACGGTTCGTCGAAGAGGAGGACGGACGGGTCGACGGCGAGTGCCCGTGCCAGCCCGACGCGCTGCTGCTGGCCGCCGGAGAGCTGTGCGGGACGGCGGTCCTCCAGCCCGGCCAGCCCGACCTTCGCCACGAGTTCCGCCGCCCTGGCCCGGCGTTCGGCCCGGCCCAGGCCCTGGATCTCCAGTCCGTAGGCGACGTTGTCGAGGACCGTGCGGTGCGGCAGCAGCCCGAAGTGCTGGAAGACCATCGCGGCCCGGTGGCGGCGCAGTTCGCGCAGCCGGGCGCGGTCCATCGCGAGGACGTCCTCGCCGTCGATGGCGACCGTGCCGCCGGTGGGCTCGATGAGCCGGGTGAGACAGCGTACAAGGGTCGACTTGCCGGAGCCCGACAGGCCCATCACGACGAAGACCTCTCCCTTGCGGACGTCGAAGGAGACGTCGCGCACGGCGGCGGTGCAGCCGGTGCGCTCGCGCAGTTCGGCGGCGGACAGGTCGGCGTACGCGCCGCCGGGGATCCGGCCGGCCCCGGGGCCGAACACCTTCCACAGGTTCCGGACGGCGAAGACGGGGGTTTCGGCTCCGGTCATCGGCCCTCGCCTCCGGCCGGGACCTCGGCCGTGAGCAGTTCGGCGCACTTCTCGCCCACCATCAGGACTCCGATCATCGGGTTCACCGCGGGCATGGTCGGGAAGACGGAGGCATCCGCGATCCGGATGCCGTCGAGTCCCCGGACGCGCAGCTGGGGATCGACAACGGCCGCCGGATCCTCGGGGGCACCCATCCGGCAGGTGCCCGCCGGGTGGTAGACGGTGTGCGCGACCTTTCGGGCGTACGCGCTGATGTCCTCGTCCGACGTGATTTCCGGGCCGGGGCACACCTCGCGCTTGAGCCAGTGCGCGAGCGGTTCGGTCTTCGCTATCTCGCGGGCGAGCTTGATGCCGTCGACCAGGGTGCGGCCGTCGTGGTCGTCCTCGTCGGTGAAGTAGCGGAAGTCCAGGGCGGGTTTGACCCCGGGATCGGCGCTGGTGAGGTAGAGGCGGCCGCGGCTGCGCGGCTTGGGGATGTTCGGGGTCATCGACACACCGTGCTCGGGCTTCTCGTAGCCGAGCCGCTCCGGGTTGTCGGTGAACGGGATCTGGTAGAAGTGGAACATCAGGTCCGGGCCCCGGGATTCGGGGTCGCGGCGGACGAAGAGCCCCGCGTCCGAGTCCATCGCGGAGTTCTCGGGGATGGGCCCGTCGGTCTCCCAGACGATGACCGACTCGGGGTGGTCGAGCAGGTTCTCGCCGACGCCGGGCAGGTCGTGGACGACGGGAATGCCGAGCCGTTCCAGGTCCTCGCGCGGCCCGATCCCGGAGTGCAGCAGCAGCCGCGGGGTGTCCACCGCGCCCGCGCAGACCAGGACTTCGCGCGTGGCGCGCAGCAGGACCTCCTCGCCGTCCTTCGTCCGGACGTGCACTCCCGTGGCGCGCGTGCCGTCGAATTCCAGGCGGTACGCCCAGGTCTCCAACAGGATCGAGAGGTTGGGGCGGTCACCGGCCTCGATGTGCGGGTGGAGGTAGGCGACGGAGGCGGAGGAGCGCTTGTTGTTCTCCGGGTGGTAGGCCAGGTCGAAGAAGCCGACGCCCTCGTGGAACGGCTCGCGGTTGAAGCTGTCGACGCGCGGGACTCCGGCCGCGGTCCGTGCCGCGTCGACGAAGTCGCGGGCGATGGCGTTACGGTCCTTCTCGTCGACGGGCACGATGTTGTTGCGCAGTCTGGCGAAGTACGGTTCCATCGCAGCCGCGTCCCAGCCGTCGGCACCCGCCTCGGCCCACTCGTCCCAGTCGCCGGGCAGCGGTTTGAAGCTGATCAGCGTGTTGTGGGAGGAGCAGCCGCCGAGCACCCGGGCCCGGCTGTGGCGTATGTGGGAGTTGCCGCGCGGCTGTTCGGTGGTGGGGTAGTCGTAGTCGAGGTCGCCGCCGAGAAGGCCGAGCCAGCGGCGCAGGGTGAGCACGTCGTCGCGGCCGATGTCGGTGGGGCCGCCCTCGATGACCGTGACGGTGACGCCGGGGTCCTCGGCGAGGCGGGAGGCGATGACCGAACCGGCGGTGCCGCCGCCGACGATCACGTAGTCGACAGGTTCGGGGAGTGCGGTGCGGTGGGGGGACGGGGGCATCGGCTTCACTGCTCCTTCTGCAAAGTGCGTACGTGAACGTGCGGGCGGGCGAGAGGGCGAGCGGGCGTGAACGTGCGAGCGGGCGCGGCCACGCGTGTGAGCGTGAGCGCGCGGGCGTACTGCACCTGCGGCTTCTCTGTCGCGACTTCTGCCTCTGCGACTTCTCTTTGCGGCGGCTGCTTCTGCTTCTGCTTCTGCTCCGAGCAGGCGGGCGGAATCAGCCGGCGAACCAGCGCTGCGGCCGCGGGTTGAGGTTCTGGTAGATGTGCTTGGACTCCCGGTACTCCGCGAGACCGGTGGGGCCCAGCTCGCGCCCCGTACCGGACTTGCCGAAGCCGCCCCATTCGGCCTGCGGGAGATACGGGTGGTAGTCGTTGATCCATACGGTGCCGTGGCGCAGCCGGCCCGCCACGCGACGGGCGCGGCCCCCGTCGGTGGTCCAGACGGCGCCGGCGAGGCCGTAGTCCGTGTCGTTGGCCAGGGTGATGGCCTCCTCCTCGGTACGGAACGTCTCGACGGTGAGGATCGGGCCGAAGGTCTCCTCGCGGACGACCCGCATCTCCCGATGGCAGCCGTCCAGCACGGTCGGGCGGTAGAAGTAGCCGCCCGCCGGCCGCTGCGCGGAGGGTTCGGGGCGGGCGCCGCCGGAGCGGACGACCGCGCCCTCGGCACGGGCAGAGGCGACGTACGCCTCGACCTTGGCGAGCTGCTCCGCAGAGACGAGCGGGCCGCACTCGACACCCGCCTCGGTGCCCCGGCCGAGCCGGATCGCGTCGGCGCGGCGTGCCAGTTCGGTGACGAAGCGCTCGCTGACGGACTCCTCGACGATGAGCCGGGCCCCGGCCGAGCAGACCTGCCCGCTGTGGAAGAAGGCGGCGTTCAGGGCCTGGTCGACAGCGGTGTCGAAGCCGTCCTCGGTGGCGCAGGCGTCGGCGAACACCACGTTGGGGTTCTTGCCGCCGAGCTCCAGGGCGACCTTCTTCACGGTGGGCGCGGCGGCCTGCGCGACCTTGGTGCCGCTGGCGAGGCCGCCGGTGAAGGAGACCAGGTCCACGTCCGGGTGCTCGGAGAGCCGGGCCCCGACCGGGTGGCCCGCACCGGTGACGAGATTGGCCGCGCCGTCGGGCAGCCCGGCCTCGGAGAGCAGCCGGATCAGGTGGACGGTGGAGAGCGGCGTGACCTCGCTGGGCTTGAGCACGAAGGTGTTGCCCGCGGCGAGCGCCGGGGCGATCTTCCAGCTGGCCTGGAGGAGCGGGTAGTTCCAGGGGGCGATCAGGGCGCAGACACCGACCGGCTCGTGCACGACGATGCTGTGGACGTCGGGGTCGCCCGCGTCCACGACCCGGCCGCCGCTCTCGTTCATGACGAGGTCGGCGAAGTAACGGAAGGCGTTGGTCACGTCGTCGACGTCGACGCGGCCCTCTTCGAGGGTCTTGCCGGTGTCGCGGCTCTCGGTGAGCGCGATCTCCTCGCGGTCGCGCTGGAGCAGGCCCGCGACGCGGCGGAGCAGCCCGGCACGCTCGGCGACGGGCCTGTGCGGCCACGGACCGTCGTCGAAGGCGCGGCGCGCGGCGGCGATGGCGGCGTCGGTGTCCGTGACATCTGCCTCGGCGACGACCGCGAGGACGGTGGCGTCGGCGGGGTCGAGGATCTCGCGGGTCGCGCCGGATCCGGCGGCCCGCCAGCTGCCGTCGATGTGGATGGTGCTGAGCGCCGACATGTCGTGTTCTGCCTTCCGTGCCCGAAATGCCCCCACCGGTTCGGCCGGGAACGTTCTGCGCGGTGGACCGGAGTGCGGCCGCACCAGCAGCCTGGACCCCTCCCCGGTACGGCGGAATGTATGCCCGGATTTTCACCCTGGGTGACATGCCTCACTTCGGGCAACCGGACGGCCCGGGACCTCGTCCCGGCCCGGCGCTGCCGTCCGGTCCCGGTCCCGGTCCCGGTCCCGGGCACGGGCACGGGCACGGGCACGGGCACGGGCACGGGCACGGGCACGGGCATCGGCCCGCCCCGGTCCCTGGTACGGACACGGACGTCGGCCCGTCGCCGTCCATCCGCAGCGTCAGGGGCCCGCTGGTCAGTTCGGTGGCCGTGCCGTCCACGCGGGTGCGCGCGGTGCGGTGGCGGTCCTGCACGACTGGGACGCGTGGTGGGCCGGCACGCAGGAGGGCCGTCCGTCCTCGCTCCTGGAGTACACCGATGTCGTCCGGGCCTGGCACCGGGCGCTCTGGGAGCAGGGCACCGCCACCGACTTCGCCCGCCCCGCGGGGGACCTGACCGGCTACCGCATGGTCGTCGTGCCGCAGCTCTACCTCCTCACGGACGCGGCGATCGACAGCCTTCTCGCCTATGTGCGCGGCGGCGGAACCCTGGTCTGCGGGTTCTTCACGGGGATCGCCGACGGTGACGACCGGATCAGACCCCGGCGGCATGGACGGCAGGCTGCGGGAGCTGTTCGGCGTGCGTACGGGGCACGAGTGGTGGCCCCTGGAGGCGGACGCGTCCGTGGAGTGCGACGGATTCACGGGGGGGGGCTCTGGTCCGAGGAGCTGGAGGCGGACGGGCACCGGGGAGGTCCTGGCCGCGTACCGGGGCGGTGAACTGGACGGGCTGCCCGCCGTCCTGCGCAAGGGCGGCGCCCGGTACGTGTCGACGCTGCCCGAGCCGCAGGGCCCTGCGGGACCTGCTCGGCCGGGCGGCGACGGCCGCGGGCGTACGGTCCGGACTGCCCGAGGGGCGGAGGCGGTGCGCAGCGGCACTCCGCTGTTCCTGCTGCACCACGGCCGGGACACGATGACAGTGGAACTGCCCGGTGCGTACGTCGATCTGCTGACCGGCACGAAGACCGGGGGCCGGGTGGTGCTGGGCCGCTACGGCGTCGCCGTACCGAAGGAGACCGGCGCGCCGTGACCGACGGGACGGAACCCGGGGGCCGAGCCCCGCCGTGGTCCGTGCGCCCGGCCCCGGGTGCACCGTGTCCCTCACCCGGAGGTCAGGGTGAGGTCCGGCTTCCCGGTGCCGTCCGCGCCAGCCATCGCGCGATCCGGTCCCAGCTTCCGGGGTCGTGCTCCCCCGCAACGGCCGCGAACCGCTCCGGCCGGGCGAGCAGCCGGCGGTGTCCGGGGCGCAGTACGGCCTGGGCGAGCAGCCAGCCCGCCATCAGGTGCGGGTCGCCCGCGCGGGCGCGCGCCCCGGCCTCGTACCGGTCACGCGCCGCTGTCGCGTCGCCCGCGGTCAGCAGTTCATCGGCGGTGGCCGCCGCGCCGGGCGCCGGACGCGGGCGGAGATAGAGGCTGCCGCGAGTGTCCTGCCAGTACGCGCGGTCCGCGGCCGCCGGAGTGATCAGGGGCGGCTGTCCGGGGACGGACACGGGGAGGTCCCCGGAGCCGAACGCCGTGAGCAGTGCGGTGCGTTCGCTCTCCGGGCACCGCAGATTGCGCAGCCGCCACTCGACGCGGTGGCCGGCCGCGGCGGCTCCGGCCCGCTCCACCGCTCCGCCGTCCACCGGTTCGCGCAGCCAGCCGTCGACGGTGTGCGTCAGCCCCGCGACGAGGCGTCGCCCGGGGCCGGTGAGGCGCGCCCGGGTGGCGAGGGTGCGCAGCACCATACGGGTCTGGAGCCGGCGCAGCGCGAACTGGAAGGGCGCCAGCTCCTCGGGGTCGGCCGCCTTGTCGCCGATCCGGTCCCGCCAGAATCCGGCCACGCCGACGAAGGCGTAGGCGCCGTGGAGCAGTCCCGGCAGATGCCTCGGGTCGGAGCGCCAGGGGGCGTAGTACCGCTCGTCGCGGTCGTCGTCGAGCATCGGGAAGAGGTGGAGCAGGGCGCCGAGTTTGCTGTGCTGGAACTCGTGGACGAGGGTCTCGGCGAGCGCCAGTCCGTTCCCGGGCCTGGCCACCACCATCGAGCCGAACGCGTCGCCGGTGGAGGCACTGAGTCCGGCGGCGGGCACGGGGAGCTTTCGGCCACTGTCCTGCGGATGCCAGGGGACGATCCGGCTGATCTCCTCGGGGCGCAGCGCTCCCGCTTCCGCGTCGCCGCGGCGCAGGACCGACAGCGCGTCCCGGAAGAGGTCCTGCCAGCGGCTCAGTTCCTCGGGACCGACGCGCGAGGGGGCGATCGGCTCGTCCAGGTCCCGGTACGGGTCGATGTCGTCCAGCTGCACCTGGTGCGGTCCGGTGCCCGCGGAAGGCCCGGCTTCGGCAGGCGGGAGCACCGGGAGCCGGTGCACCGGAAGCCAGTGGGCGGATTCGGGGTCGGTGAGCGGTCGCACGACGACCAGGTCTCCGTGGCACCCGCCGGTCTCCCCGCTCGCCCCCGTGCCTGTCGCCTCCCCTGTCCCCCCGCCCGTCGCCTCGCCTGTCGCCTCCCCCGTCCCCTCGCTTGTCACCTGGCCCGCCTTCTCCTGCCGGACCGTGAGCGCGCCCGAGGACACCGTGACGCGCACCGGGTGGAAGGCATCCGCGGGGGGCCGGGGCAGCCTGATGAGGCCCAGCGTGGGGAGGCTGAGTGTCGCCGCCCGCGCGGGAAGCGTCAGCTCGGCGCCGGTACCGGCCAGCAGGGCCGCCGTCGCGGCCACCGCGGCGAGCTGTCCGGCGTCCGCCCACAGCGGTGGCCCGGAGGCGGTGCCGTGCAGGCGGCGCAGGGTGTGGGCGAGCCAGCTGCCGACCTGCGGGCTGAGCAGCAACCGCTCCACGGGCCGCGGTGCCCGTGCGGCGGCCCTCTCCAGCACGGGCCAGATCTCGGCCGCGTCCAGGGGACCCAGGATGCCGGGGTGTTCGTCGAGCCGGTCGAGGAGTTCGCGCAGCAGCAGGAGGCGTCGCGTCCGCTCGCCCTCGACCAGGAACGCCACGGCCTCGCGCGAGCCACCGCCTGCGGCGATCTCGTCGAACAGCGGGCCGGGCATGCGGATCGGGGCGTACACATCGCTCCCTGTCGTAGGCGGTGGCTCCCTGTCCCGGCGTCCTCCTGTCGGGTCCGTCCCGGCTATTCGGCCCGTCCTGGTTCGGAACCGCCGACCATGGCGTTGCCCCGGGCGCGCCGGAGTTCCGCCAGCAGCCGTGGGCCCGGGTCGGGGGCCGGAAGGCGACGCAGATCGGCGACGCTCACGGCCGCCAGGTCCAGGACGTCGCTCTCGACATGGTCGGTGGTGCGGTCGGCGGATACCGGCTCGTACAAGGCGCGCTCCCCCTTCGCGAGCGGTGGCACACGATGCCACCGTTTACTCCATCATGACGAACGGGACCCCTTCCGGAAACCCGTGTGATCACGCCAGTCGATCATTTTCCTGCCCCCTGGGAGGCGATCAACTCCTGTATGGCCTCTTCGAGTTCGGCGGCACGCACCGGATCGACGTCGAACAGGGTCACCGCGTCGAACAGTTCTCCCAGTCTGTCCGGATGCGCCCTGAGCGTCCGTACGATCCCGATGACATCGGTACGCGGCATCGAGTGCCGGGGCATCCGCTCGACGACCGCCGCGGGCAACTCGTTGACCAGAGCCTGCCGTTCGTCACGGTCGTTCATCAGCGGGTAGGCCAGCAGTGCCTCGATGAGCCGGGCGAGCGACCGGGCGGGCGACTGCGCGGGAGCGGGCGAAGGGGCAGGAGCGGGCGGCGGGACCTGTGGGGCTGCCGGGGTCCGGTCGGGCGCCGGGGTCCGGTCGGGCGCCGGGCTGCTCTCGGTACGGCCGGGCCGGTGGAGCAGGAGCGTCGGCTCCTGGTCGGTGCGGCCCGTTGCCCGGAGGGTTCCCAGCCGGGCGCGTACCGCGTCGAAGAGGACGTCGGGGTCGGGCACCGGATCGTCGTCGGGGAGTTCACTCAGCACGATGTCCGAGAACACCCCGGTCCGGCGCTCGGGATCGTTGGCCGCCCGCTGCCCCCGGGTGGCCGCGAACATCAGGACCTGCTCGTGGGCCTGGACCCGCTGCCCCGCCGGAAGGCGTTCGTCCGGCAGCGAGAGCGGGAAGTGGTGGCGCTCGTCGAACGTCTGACAGGCGTCGACCATCCAGGTCTGCCGCCCGAAGCCGGTGACCGCGTCACTTCTGAGGGTGCCGCGGGCCGACTCGACATCGATGTTGCGCCGGTCGGGCACGGTGGCGTCGGCGGTGTAGAGCCGCAGGTGTTCGTCCTTGTCCAGCACCCCGTGTCCGCCCCACCACACCCACAGCGCGTCGCCGCCGCGGGCGGGGATGTCGGTGACGAAGGCACGGCGCAGGGAGTTGTGGTCGGCCGGGCGGTGGGGGACGTCCGGCCGCTCGCCCTCCAGCGGGGCCAGATGCAGCAGGACATTGCTGTGCGGCACGCCGCAGGCCAGCAGCCAGTCGCGGAAGCGCAGGGCGTCCCTGACCGGTCCCGGCAGGTTCCAGCTGTCACCGGCCGCGTACCGCTCGATGCCGACCACCAGGGCGACGACCCGGTGCGGGGCGATCCGTTCCTGATTCACGGGAGCCGTTCCCCGATCGCGCGGTAGACGGCGGGGTCGGTCCAGTAGGCGCTGTGCGCGACGGGGAAGGGCTGCCGGCTGTCGGTGGCGATGTCGTGGGCGCGGCCGGGGAAGAGCGGTTCGGCCGCGTACCCGAGCAGATCCCTGCGGTCGTAGAGATTCAGCCAGTCGGGAACGTGTGCGGGCAGCGGGTCGGGGTGCGCGAGCGTGGGCAGCGCGCCCGTCTCGTACAGGAACGGTCCCTGCGAGCCCACGGTCACCAGCAGTTCCACGCCGGGCAGCGGGCCCGATATCAGCGTGTCCAGGGCGATGATGCCGCCGAGGCTGTGGCCCAGCAGGACCACCGGGGGCTCGGTGGCGGCGACGAGGTCGCGCAGCCCCTGGCGTGCCCGCTCGCCCCTGGCCAGGTACGTGAGAATGTCTCCGGCGGCCGGGTGGGCGGCCTCGGTGAGCGCCCGGCGCCGCCGGACGGCGTAGTGGGAGCCCAGGCGTACGAAGGGCTTGCCGAGCAGGCCGAGCACCGGGCCGCGGCCGGTTCCCGCCGGAGCGGCGCCGAGCCGGACGGCGAGTGCCTCGACGGCGGCGTCCCTGGTGTCCCCGGTGGCCTGGAGCGGCTCGTCGGTGTCGACGGCCGCCGCGATGACGGTGGCCGTCAACGAGCGGGCCAGTACCCAGGGCAGCGCCTCGGTGTCCAGCGCCTCGGCCGCGGGGGCGAGCAGGGGGCTGCGCGCCAGGTCGGCGGCCGCCCGCGCGAGTCCGGGACCGAGCTGTTCGGCCTGTTCCTCGCCGCGTACGGCCAGGTCGGCGAGCAGGGCTCTGGGGCGCTCGTCGGGGAACGCGGCACCGGGCGGTGTGAGCCGTGCGGCGGCTCCCGCGGCGGCCAGGGCCAGTTCGCACCGGGGGTCGTCGTACAGCCGGGCCCAGCCGTCGGCCTCGTCGCCCGGCTCACCGGGGCCCTCGGCGCTCCGGCCGGTCCCGGTGCCCGGCCCGTACGGGATGCTCGCACCGCCCGCCGCGAGCGTGGCGCCGTACCGGTCGCCCCAGCGGTAGGCGGCCGGGCGCACCCCGGGGGCCACCGCGGCGAGCCCCTCCGTGATCCGGCCGAGCAGGCCGGTGAGGTGTGGTTCGCGCACCCCTGTGCCGTGGACGAAGAGCACCGTGGTCATGTGTTCACCCCGTTGGTCGTGACTGCCGGAACCGCTCTGTCGGCCATGGTCACCGGGACCGCTCTGTCGGTCGTGGTCACCGGAACCGGCCCCTTGGCCGTGCTCGCCGGAACCGGCCCGCCGACCGTGAGGCCGGCGGGCCGGGCACCACACTCCGCTGCGACGGGCCGGTCGCGCGGCCGGCCGGTCAGAGCGGCAGCGCGGCGATGTCGCATTCGATCCGCTGGTGCAGCCGGGCCGCCGTCTGCCAGGGGTGGTCGTCCCCCAGCACGCGTGAGAACCCGTCGATCGCGACCGCGTTGAGCCGGTCCGCCTCCGCCGACTGTCCGAGGCCGCGCTGGTCCAGGGCCAGGTTCGCCGTGCAGACGAGGGTCAGCGGGTGATCGGCCCCGGCGCTCTCGGTGAGCCGCGCCAGGACCGCCGCGTCGGCCTCCTTGGCGCGGGCGAAGTCGAGCCGGGCGTAGTGGTTGTTGGCACGGCTCATGGCGGCGGTGAGCGTATTGAGGTGGCCCTCTCCGAGGGTGCTCTCCAACAGCTGCCAGGCCTGGACGTCCAGGGCCTCGGCCTTGTCGATGTCGCCCTGCGCCCGCAGGGTCGCCGCCAGGTTGACCTTGGCGAACTGGGTGTGCGGGTGCCGGGCACCGACCACGGTGCGCAGACCGGCGAGCGCCTGCTCGCCGAGCTCCCGGGAGCCCGCGAGGTCACCGTTGAGCCGCCGCTCGACCATGGTGTGGATGGCGGCCGCCAGGGCGTCCAGGTTGTTGAGGCCGTAGCGGGTGGTGAACCGTTCGAGGTTCTGCTCCGCGAACGCGGCTCCTCCTTCGAGGACTCCGGCCCTGCGCCGGCACACGGCGAGGAGCAGCGCGGCACGGATGGTGGCCGCGTTGCTCTCGCCGAAGTGGGTGACGTATGCCTGGTAGTTGGACTCCTGGAGGGCGCGGGCGCCCAGGTAGTCGCCGTTCTCGCGAATGTCGATGGCGAGACCGTTCAGCGTGTTGAGCGTGAGGCCGCTCGCGGGTCCGTAGAGCAGCTCGCGCTGGCGTGCCGTCTCCTCGTCGATCTCCCTGGCGGCGGCGAAGCGCCCACTGGCCCGCAGGGAGACGCAGTAGTCGTGCGCGGCGCTCAGGGTGGCCGGGTCCTCCGGTCCGAACATGTCGCTCGCCCGGGTGAACGCCTCCTCGTCGAGGTCGCACGCGGCCTGGAACTCGCCCCGCTGGCGCAGTGCTCCGGCCATCTGCCACATGGAGTCGATGAGTTCCTCGTCCGGGATCTGCGCCCCGCGCGAGATCGCCAGCGCCCTTTCGTTGTGCGCGGCCGCCTCCTCCGAACGGCCGAGCAGCCGGAGGTAGAAGCCCAGCAGCTTGGTCATCCGGATGACGTGCAGGTCCTCGTCGCCGGACTGGGCGCGCCAGGCGGTCCACGCCAGACTGGCCTGCGCCGCGCCCGACTCGTGGGCGCCCCAGTAGTAGAGGAAGAAGACCATGTCGTAGACCAGGTCGCGGACCCAGGCGTCGGAGCTCTCCACCGCTCCGGAGGCGATCACATGGGGCAGGATCGCCTGGTAGGCGGGCCATTGGTCCGGCGAGGCGGGGGCCCCGGGCTTGGCCGTGGTGAGCAGCAGGTGGGCGGCCCGGGTCATCTTGACCCGCTCCTCCTCGTCGAGCCTGGCCACGATGACGTTCTGCATCAGCCGGTGCATCTGGAGGGTGCCGGACTTGTGGTCCAGCCGCACCAGGGACAGCTTGCTGAGGTCGCGGGTGGCGCGCGCGAGCAGCAGGGGGTCGCGCAGGACCGGGTCCAGCTCCGGTGTGATCTCGACGTTCCGGCCGCCCCTGAGGATGTTCAGCGGGATGGGCTCGGGCGCCATGCAGGCGCAGATCTCCAGGAGTTGGCGGGCGGCCGGGTTGTCCTGCGACAGGCGTCCCAGCGAGATGTCCCAGACCGCGGCGACCGGCAGCGGGTAGTCGGGGGACGGGTCGAGTTCGAGGATCTCGGGCCGGCGCTGGTCCAGCAGGTCGAGGTACTCGCTCACCGGCATGCCGGTGGCGGCGTGCCACGCGCCCGCCTGCTCGACGGCGAGCGGCAGGTCGCCGAGGGCGGCGGCGAGCCGGTTCGCGTCGTCGGTGTTCATGCCGCGGGCCCGGCGCTGCAGCAGCGTGATGCTCTCGTCCCGGTCGAACACGTCCACGCTGAGCGGGGTCGCCACCCGTTCCCACTCGCGGTTGCGCGAGGTGACGATGATCTTTCCGGGGCCACCGTTGGGGAAGTAGGACCGTACGGCCTCGATGTCCTCGGCGTTGTCGAAGACCAGCAGCCAGTTGTCGAACGGCTTGCCGGTACGCAGCGCCTCGCGGACGGCCGGGACCGCGGCGTTGGCCTGGGGGCCCACTTCCAGGCCCAGGCTGCGGGCCAGGTCGGCGAGGGCGCCGAGGACCAGGTTCTCCTGCTCCGCCGGGATCCACCAGATGACGTTGAACTCGGCGCTGTGGCGGTACACGTACTCGACGGCGATCTGCGACTTGCCGACCCCGCCCATGCCGTGCAGCGCGTGCGGGAGGACGGCGGTGGTCTCGTCCTCCTGCAACTGCCGCTCCACCGCGGCCAGAAGGCTTTCCCGTCCGGTGAAGTTGGGGTTCTTGGGCGGCACATTGCCCATGATCTTCGGCTGGCCGGTGCGGACGAATCGTAGCTCCGGTGCGGTGCCGTCCATGCTCTGCTCGTCCCTCCGGACATCCTTGGCAGCTGTTACGGGTGTCGTGGGCGACACAGATCCTCCTGGTGAAGCGGCCGGATGCGACCGGAGAGCTGGAGCATTCACATCAAATGCCTCTTTATCATCCCTGATCGCCTCCGCTGCAGAGCCCGCGCCGTGCAGCAGCCGGTCGGCCAGGCGAGCCGCACGATGTCTGTACGGCAGACCGCCCAGAGCACGCAGTACGGCCAGTTCGATACGGAGCCAGGAGGGCCCGACTCCGCTGTCCGGGAGCGCCGTTCGCGCCGGGTCCCGCAGGGCCGCCCGCAGTCCGATGCCCTGCGCCTGGCCGGCCCGCGATGCGGCGAGCAGGCCCACGGCCCTGGCGAGCTGAGTGCGGTTGCCGGTCGCCAGCAGCGCCTCGCGCACCCCTTCGGCGAAGTCGGGGCCGCCCTCGCCGTCGCGCTCCCAGTCGATCAGCCCGCCCATCATGATCTCCGCCAGATGGTCGGGTCCGGACTCGGGCAGGGCCCGGTCGCGCAGTTCCTCGATGACATCGAACCGCATCGGGGCGACCGCCAGCAGCACGGCGAGCTGCCGGGCGAGCGGACTGGCCAGCGAGACGAACCTCCGTACGGCGGCCACCGCCGCACGGGGACCGTCGATCCGGGGGCGGCGCAGGCCCGGCGCCGGTACGCCCTTGGCCATGGCTCCGGCCAGGACGACCGGGAGCGTACGGCGCACACCGCGTTCACCGGTGATCAGATCGGCCCACGAACGGAACGATCCGGGGCGCAGACTCAGCACGGGCACCGGTACGGAACCGTCGTCCGGGTCGGGCAGCCGGCGCGCCCGCTCCCCTTCGCCGTGCGGTGGGCGGCAGTGGAAGTGCCGGTTGAGCGCGCCGAATCCGGCCGCGTCCAGCTCGGCGCGGAACGGGTACAGCGAGGACCTGTGGCGCAGATACGGCGGCAGCAGATGGACCAGCGCGGTGGGCCCGCCGGAGGTGAGCCGCTCCAGCAGTTCGTCGGCGCCGCGGCCCGCCCAGCCCCGGGCCAGACCGTCGGTGACGACGAGGAACAGCCGTGAGCCGCGCCCGTCGAGCAGTTCGGCGGGGTCCGCGTGCCGGTCGCCCGGCCAGCGCAGCACCGGTGCCCCGTCTCCGGAGAGCGCGACCTCGACCGTACGGACGTCGCGGAAGGCTCCGCTGCGTACCGCCTCGTCGGCCAACTGGCGGACGGTGCCGCCCCATACGGGCATGGTGGGGGCGCTGTCGACGAGCAGCATCAGGTCGAAGGCGCGCTCGCGCACCGGCCGGAGGTAGGGGATCCACAGCCCGTCGCTCAGTCCGCACTCCGCGGTGCGCGCCTCGTCCAGCCGGCTCAGGTACCGCGAGGGAACACGCCGGCCCAGCCCGCGCAGGGACTTGGCCAGGCGGAGGGGCGCCATCCGCCGTACGGGGCGCGTCGCCGCCGGAATGGCCTCGTCCGGCCGGGCGGTCCGGGTCTCCTCGACCGAGCGCAGGACGAGCTCGCGCAGCTCCGTGTCGTAGGTGCTCCCGGCGGGCACCACCTCCGGCGACGTGTCGCCCGGCGGCGGCGGTACCGCGTCGGGAAGGGCCTCCGGATCACCCGGTAAGGGTGCCGGTGCGCCGGACTCCTGGGGTGAGGTGCGTCCCGCCCGTTGCCAGGTCGCCGCCAGCCAGGCCGCGTCGGCGATGTCCTGCCAGCCGAGGTCGCCGCTCGCGTCACGCGCGGTGGCATCGCCGCCCGCCGTGGACGGCGCGTCCGGAGCACGCTCCCGGGGCAAGCCGTTCATCAGCGGCCTTTCGAGAGGTCGCGGAGCAGCATCTCAATCAGCTTACGCCCGTCCGCCTCGGCCTGGAATCCGTCGGCCGTGGTGAGTTGCACGGCGTTCAGCAACTGGTCGACCGACTGGGTACCGCCGCCGTGCAGCCGTCGTTCGAACTCGTCCACCAGGGCCGTGATGCCCTCCGGCCGTCGGCGCAGATGGCTGACGACGATGGAGATCAGCTGCTCCCGGCTGGGCGGGCGCATCTCCAGCGGCAGACAGCGGCGCCGGAACGCGGCCGGGAACTCGCGTTCCCCGTTGCTGGTGATCACCACGACCGGGAACTCCGCGCACTCGACACGGCCGGCTTCGATGACGGCCCGGCGCTCGGGGTCGTCGGTGAAGACCGACACCTCACCCACACTGCTGCGGACCAGCTCCGGAATGTCGTAACTGCCGTTCTCCAGCACATGGAGCAGGTCGTTCGGCAGGTCGATGTCGCTCTTGTCCAGCTCGTCGACCAGCAGTACCCGCGGGCGCCCGTAGGCGAGCAGGGCGGTCCCCAGGGGCCCCAGCGTCACGAAGTCCCCCAGGTCGGGCGCGCCCGTCCCGTCGGCCGCGGGCGCCGTGATCCCGTCGTCGCCGCCCGCCCGCCATGCCGCGATGGCCTGGGCCCTGCCGATGGCGTCGTACTCGTACAGGCCGCCGCGCAGCGTCGTGCGGCTGACGATGCTCCACGGCAGCACCCGGCCCAGCCCCAGCTCGTGGGCGATCAGATAGGCGAGGGTCGACTTGCCCACTCCGGGCGGTCCCGTGATGAGCAGCGGGCGGCGCAGCAGGAGCGCCGCGTTGACGGCGTCGATCTCCTCCTCCCGCAGTTGCGGGCCTTCCTGCACGACGCCGAGGCGGCGCCGGGTGGCCTGGGCGTCGTCCGGCGGCGCGGGCTGCAGGGGGCTTCCGGCGAAAACCCGCCAGGGCGGCGGTTCGGGAAGCCGGGGAGGCTCCCCGGCGGGCTCCTGCCCTGTCGCGTGGAACACCCTCCAGGAGGGCGGCGTCACCTGCGGTACGGATGTGTCCTGCTCGGTCATGCTGTCAGCTCCTCCTCGCAGTCGACCAGCCGGTTGGGGTCGTCCCAGAAGAATGCGATGTGCCTTCCCAGAAGCAGGCTTCCGCCATCCAATTCCTCAGCACCTTTACGCAACTGTCGTACTTTTGATGCCAGTTGGGCCGGATTATGCCCCAGCAGCACCGTCAGTACCTCGCCGGACTGGGCCGGACTGTCCGGTCGGCGGTCCCATGCGGCGAGGCCCACCCCCTCCGCGATCGCGGCGGTGAGAGCCTCCAGGCCGTGTCCCGGCAGGGCGGGCACGTCGAGGATCACGGCGGTCAGCCGCGGCTCGGATGCCAGCGTGGCTCGCCAGCGGTCGAGCTGTTCGGTCTCTCCGGTGCGCCAGCGGTGGGGCTCGGCGGCTCCGGCCGTTCTCAGCCGCTTCCAGCGGGCCCGCCAGCGCCGCAGCTGCGCGGGGTCGCGCGTCCTCATCCGTTCGAGGCTCCGCAGGTTGATGTGGTAGCGAAGGCCGAGGGGAAGCGGGTCGAGAGACTGTGTACCCAGTTCGAGACGGGCCATGTCGTGATTGAGCAAGGGGAACGGGAGCACGAACTCGACCTGCACGGGAGGCTCGTTCTCCAGCTCCGGCACATCCGCCCAGCGGGCCTCACCGCTGCCGATCGCCCGGTCGACCGCTCCGGCGAGGGTGTCGAGGGTCGCACGCTCCACCTCGCCCGCCACCGGCTCCCAGTAGCCGGGGGCCGGATTGACCCAGTGCCGTACGAAGACATCGGCCGAGCCGTCATCGGCGGGCTCCACCATCACGACGAGACAGCGCGGCACCTCCGGGTCGGCCCTCGACGGGGCCGCGATCCCGCGCCGCCGTTCCGCCAGCGCCTCCACGGCTTCCGTACCCGCTTCGCGGGCCCAGCGGTCCGACCACTCGCGCAACTTGCCGCCGACCGCTTTCGACTGATGGGCGATCACCTCGACCAGCACCAGAGCGGGAGGTAATCCGTCGGCCTGCGTGTTGACTTCGCGCAGATAGTCGAAGCGCTGGAGGGGCGACAGCCCATAGGGGACGTCGACGCCCAGTTCATGGCCGAGAACGGCGTGCAGGCGGCCGTCGTCGGAGTCGCGCACCTCGCCGAGCAGCCGCCCGATCTCCCGCAGGGCGCCCTCGCTGAAGACCGGGGCCAGGTCCGCGGTCGCCCCGCCGGGGCCGGAGCTGTCGACCAGTCTGGCCAGCCGTGCCGAGTCCTCGGGTCCCGAGGCGACGCTGACGCCGAAGATCAGCGCGTCGAGCCCGCCGTCACGTTTCAGGACGTCCATGACGAGCGACAGCATGTCGACCCGCGGGTTCTTGCGCAGGTAGTTGATCTCGGTCCGGAGCTGAAACGCGACCAGGGCGACGAAATGGATGCACTGCTCCGGATCGCGCACGCAGGCCAGCGCGCACAACTCGTCGACCAGCGCTCCGACCAGAAGCGGATCGGTCTCCCGCGATCCCCTCGGCGCGTGTGCCACCACCGACCCCATCCCCCGCCGCGCCGGTACTTCCTTCCACGATCGATCGCGAAGTTATCACGCCGGATCTCCCGCAACCAGGTTCGATTGCAGGCCCGTTGGGACCATTCCGCCACTTCGGACGGGTTGCGCCACGTGGATGGGGCACGATGCGAGACGGCGGGGCACCGCGCCCGGCCGGACGGCTCACCCGGACGGGTCACCCGGACAGGTGGAGCGGCCGGGAATCCCAGCCGGGCGCCGGCCCCGTACTGGCCCGGACGGTGAGCTCCGGAGTCAGCAGCTCGACCTCGTCGGCGCCTCGCCCGGCCGGCTTCGCCACGACCTGCTCCACGGCCCGGCGGCCCATCTCCTGTGCGGATACGGCGACCGAGGTGAGCCGCACCGATGCCTGGGACGCCACCTGATCGGGGCAGACGGCGAGAACCGACACATCCTCGGGGACGGCGCGCCCCTGCTGCTGGAGCAGATTGAGCAGCGGTTCGACGGCGGCCTCGTTCTGGACGATGAATCCGGTGGTGCCCGGCCGCTCGTCGACGATCCGCGCCATCGCCGCGTACCCGCCCTCGCACGGCCGGTGCAGCACGCGTACGCCGGCCTCCCGGGCCGCCGCCCGGACCCCGTCGACCGTCCGCTCGGCGAAACCGGTGTGCCGCTCGTACACGGCCTCCGCCTCCCCGACCAGCGCGAGCTCGCGGTGTCCGAGACCGACGAGATGCTGTACGCACAGGGCCCGGTCGCCTCGAAGTCGAGGTCCACGCAGGTCAGCCCGGCCGTGTCGGCGGGCCGCCCGATGAGCACCGCGGCCCGGCCGGTCTCCCGGATCAGCGGCAGCCGCTCGTCGTGCAGTTCGACGTCCATCAGGATCATCGCGTCGGCGAGTGAGCTCCCCGCGATCGGCCGCACGGCCTCGGGCCCCTCCTCGCCGGTGAGCAGCAGGACGTCGTAGCCGTGGGTGCGGGCGGTGGTGGCGACGGCGATGGCGATCTCCATCATCACCGGCACATACATGTCGGTACGCAGGGGCACCATGAGGGCGATGATGTTGGAGCGGCTGCTGGCGAGGGCGCGCGCACCCGCGTTGGGGTGGTGGCCGAGCTGCTGAATGCTGAGTTCCACGCGCTCCCGGGTGGAGGCGGAGATGGACCGCTTGCCGCTGAGGACATAGCTCACCGTGCTCGCTGACACTCCGGCGTGCTGGGCGACCTCGGCAAGGGTGACCATTCAGCTCTCCACTACGGGTTGACGGGCGCGCGGGTCGACGGGCGTCATGGGTGCACGGGACGTGACGAGTTCACCGAACCGGGAGACCCGGGTGGCGCCGCTAAGCGCTTCGACGCACCTCACCCACCACCCTCCCCGCTGATCCGACGGGCACGGACACCCGGAGACCGGACGGGACGCCCCGCACTGTCCAGGGGCGTCGTCGAAGCGCTTCGACGACCGCGCTTCGACAACCTGGACGGTGCGGGCCTGTGGCCACCGCTCACCCCAGCAGTACGGGGAAGGACTCCATGTCGTTCTGTGTCATCACCGGCAGCTTGCGGATCTCGTCGTCCGGGACGGCGAGGCGCAGCCCGGGGAACCGTCCGAACAGGGCGGGCAGGGCGATGGCCGCCTCCACCCGTGAGAGGGCGGCTCCCGGGCAGATGTGCGGACCGTGGCCGAACGTCATGTGCCGGATGGGGGCGGGCCGGGTGATGTCGAAGGCGTCGGCGTCGGCGCCGTGCTGCTCGATGTCCCGCCCGATGGCCCGGTAGGAGATGACGACTCCCTCGCCCTCCTTGATCACGTCGTCGCCGACCGGGATGTCCTCGGTGGCGAACCGCATCAGCAGATGAGTGGTGGGGGTGTCCCAGCGCAGTGTCTCCTCGATCACCGCCTCCCACCCGATGTGCCCGCCCAGCACCATCCGCAACTGGTCGGGGTGCGCGAGCAGAGCGCGTACGGCGTTGAGAATGAGCCCGATGGTGGTCTCGTGGCCGGCGGCCACCATCGCCTTCAGATTGCCCACCACCTCCTCCTCGGTGAGCGGCTCCCCGCCCTCCTCGGCCAGGATCAGTGCGCTGGTGAGGTCGTCGCCCGGCCGCGCGGTCCGCTCCCGTACCAGGGCGTAGTAGAAGACGTCCAGCTCGTCGAGCAGCGCCAGCCGTTCCTCCTGCGGGGTGAGCATCGAGAAGAACGCCTTGTACCGCTTCATCAGCATCGGATGCTGATCCTCGTCCACCCCCATCAGCATGCCGACGACCCGCATCGGCAGCGGCTGGGCGAACACGGACTTGAGGTCGACGACCCCGTCCCTGCCCTGTTCCGCGAGGGAGTCGAGCAGTTCCCCGGTGAACTTCTCGATGTCCGGACGCAGCGCTTCGAGCCGGCGCGGGGTGAGGGCCTGGGAGGTCTTGGTGCGCAGCCGCCGGTGTTCGGCGCCGTCCACCGTGAACATCGAACGCCCCGCGTCGATCATTCCGATCAGCGGCCAGGCCCGGGTCACCGCCCCGCTGCGCCAGAGCGCCCAGGCGTCGATGTCCTTCACCAGCCGGGGATCGACGAGGAGTTGGCGGGCCTCCGCGTGCCGGGTGACGGTCCAGGCTGGGACGCCGAGCAGCTCGATCCGGGCGAGCGTCCCGGCGTCCCGCAGCCGGGCGGTCTCGCCGTCCAGATCCTGGACCATCGGGTCGATGGCCACGGTCCCGACACCCGGTTCGGCGCCATGGGCGGCAGCGTGAGGGCAGTTCACGACGGATCTCCTGTCGTACGTACGGGAGTGAAGCGGACGGGAAGCGCGGTCATCCCGCGCAGGAACGCGGACGGCCGGCGGACCAGTTCCGCCGCGGGAACGGCCAGTTCGAGGTCGGGCAGCCGGTCCAGCAGGACCTCGATGCCGGTGCGGGCGATGGTCTCGGCGATCTCCTGGGCGGGGAACGGGCAGCGGTACTCGCCGTGGCTGAACGCGAGATGCGCGTTGTTGCCGCCCTGCCCCGAACCGGTTCCGGGGGACGAGAGCTGCTGGCGGATGTGCGGATCGGCGTTGGCCGCGCCGAGGCCGAGCAGCAGCATGTCGCCGCTCCGGATGTTCCGGCCGCCCAGATGTGTGTCGCGGGCCGCCCAGCGTCCGGCGAGGATCTGGGTCGGACCGTCCTCCCACAGAACCTCGTTCATGGCTTCGGCGACGCTGTGCCGCCCGCCCGAGAGGGAGGCGGCGAACTGGTCCTCCGTGAGCATCAGGCGCATGGAGTTGCCGATCCAGTCGGCGGTGGTCAGGTGCCCGGCCGCGGTGATGGCCATGAGGTCGAGCGCGTACTCCTCGTCGGTGAACGGCTCGGGGTGCGCGAGCATCCGGGAGGTCACATCGTCCCCGGGTGCCGACCGCTTGGTCTCCACCAGCCGCCGCATGTGCTCGCCGAAACGGGCATGGGCCTCCTGGGCTCCCGCCCCGCCGTCGGCCAGGTCCTTGAGCACCCGGGCGATGTCCGCGCCTTCGGCGTCGGGGAAGCCGACCAGCCGGGCGAGCACCAGGACGGGGAGCGGTACGGCGAACTCGGCGACGAGATCGGCCGTGCCCCGGCTGCAGACGTCGTCGATGAGCCGGTCGGCGAGCTGTTCGCAGTGCGACCGGATCTCGAACGGGTCCGCCCCTTCCAGGGCGGGCCCCACCATCCGGGCGTGCCGCAGGTGTTCGGCCCCCGCGGTGAAGTAGATGGACGGCATGGGCCGCCCGACCATCGGCAGCAGCGGCCAGTCCTCGGGGATGTGCCCCCACTGATTCCACAACGCGACGTCCCGGGGGAAGAGTTCCCCGTCGCTGGTGACCTGGTGGAGTTCGCGGTAGCCGATGACCAGCCAGGCAGGCACCCCGCCGGGCAGTTCGACGGGGACGACGGGCCCGTGCTCGCTCCGCATGGTGCGGTAGAGCACCTGGGGCTCGGTGGTGAAGTCGGCTCCCCCCAGGGGCACGGCGCCCGGAACGCGGCCTAAGGGGCAGCCACCACCCGCACTTGTCGTGGAAGCGGACGCGGTGGGCAGGGGGTTCGTCATCGTACGGACTCCAATGGCGACGGCTTCGCGCGTTGCGACCATACGATCAACGCGGCACCACTATAAGGAGGTTCCGTGAAGCCCAGAGGGTCCAACAGACCCTTTCCTGACCCTTTCCGATCACGCGCGCCCGACATCTGCGCATGATTGATCACAAGATCGACAGGGGGGGAGCTGGCTACCAGGTCCCTCTGGGGGATAACCCTCAGTGAAGTCGGGGTCTATTTGGGTCGCCCGGAGGACGCCCGGCCCATAGATTCTGAGGTGGAATCAACGCACCGCTCGCCATCCCCTACGGAGGAACCCCCGTGACCGCCCCCTCGCACCGTCCGCACCGGCAGCCGTTCGCGGCCCACCCGCTTGTCGCGGCGTTCGTGCGCTTCGTCGTCTGCGGCGGCGGGGTCGGGGTCGCCTCCAGCGGCGTGCTCGTGCTGCTGGACGGACGGCTGCCGCTGGTGCTGGCCAACGCCCTGGTCACGGTCGTCTCCACGGTGATCGCGACGGAGCTGCACCGCCGCATATCCTTCCGGAGCGGTCGCGGGGGCTGGGGTGTTCACCTCCAGTCCGGCCTGACGGCCGCCGTGAGCTACGCGTTCACCACCGGCGCGCTGCTCGCCCTGTACGCCCTCGACCCGTCGCCGTCCGCGCTCCTCGCGCAGACCGTCTATCTGTCGGCATCCGCGCTGGCGGGGGCCGGCCGGTTCGCGCTGCTGCGGATCGTGGTCTTCGCCGAGCGGCCGAGCACGGCGAAGAGCGCCGTCCTCGGCAAGTCCGCCGTGACGATGGCCGCGTAACGCCTCCGGTGGACCGGATCGCCGTCCACGCCCCGTGGAACAGCGCCGCGCCCCGGCGCGTCTCTGCCTCCGGCCACGCGGCGGCTCACGCCCTCACACCGCCAGGACCCGCCGCCGGTCCCGCCCGAGCCCGTAGCCGGGCCGTGTTTCGCACTCGCATACGATCGGCCGTGTGTGTGCAAACGTCATAGTCGCCGAAGACGACGAGAAGCAGGCCGAACTCGTACGCCGCTACCTCGAACGGGAGGGGCACGCCGTACGGGTCGTGGGCGACGGGCTCGCCGCGCTCGAAGAAGTGCGGCACCGTGAGCCGGATCTGCTCCTGCTCGATGTGATGATGCCGAGGGCCGACGGCCTGGACGTGGTACGGGTGCTGCGGGCCGAGGGCCGGGAGCTGCCCGTGCTGATGCTGACGGCCCGCACCACGGAGGACGATCTGCTGCTCGGGCTCGATCTCGGGGCGGACGACTACATGACCAAGCCGTACAGCCCGCGCGAGCTGATGGCACGGGTCCGTACGCTGCTGCGCCGCACCCGTCGTACGGGACCGGAGGCGCCCGCGGTGTCCCAGGTGCTGCGGGTGGGGACGCTGACGGTGGATCCCGAACGGCACGAGGTGGCGGTGGGGGGTGAGCAGAAGGAGTGCACACCGGGTGAGTTCAGGATCCTGGCCGCGATGGCGGCCGAGCCCGACCGGGTCTTCAGCCGTCAGCGGCTCCTGGAGGAGCTGCACGGTTTCGACCGCTACATCGGGGACCGGACGGTCGATGTGCACGTGATGAACCTGCGGAAGAAGATCGAGCCGGCCCCGCGCCGCCCGGTCAGACTGCTGACGGTCTTCGGTGTCGGCTACAAACTGACGGACCCGGCCAAGGGACTCCCGCGTGCCTAGGGTCTCCCGCGTGCCGGGCGGCTCCCGCCCGGACAGCGCCGATGAGGCCCGCGCCGGAGCGCACGAGCCCGGTCCGACGGGCCCTGAGGGCACCACCGGGGCGGTCCGGACCCGCCTGCCCCTGCGCAAGAGCCTGTTCGGGCGGCTGCTCGGCGTGTCCGCGCTGGTGGCGGCCTGTTCGGTGGCGGCGACCGCCTGGCTGGCCGTGCAGACCACCTCCGGGGCGATCAAGCAGGAGCAGGGGCAGAACCTCACCGCCGACGCCCGGATCTACGACACCCTGCTGGGTTACGCGGCCCGCAACTCCACCTGGGACGGCGTCGGGGCGACCGTGGCGGAACTGGCCAGGCAGTCCGGGCGCAGGGTCGCGCTGACCACCCAGGGCCGTCAGCCCCTCGCCGACTCCGCAGCCCAGCAGACCCCGCCCGCACTGCCCCCGCAGGCGTCCGCGGTCGTCGACCCGTTGTCCGTGGACACCGTCCTGGCGTCCGCGAACGCCGACCGCGCCGGGGCGGCCGACGGCCGGGTCGACGCGCGTGCGGTCGGCCCGTTCCGGCTGTCGGCCGCGGAGCGTACGAGGTTGCGGCAGGCCGCCGACCGGAACGTGGCGTGCCTGAGCCGGGCAGGGATCGCCTCGGACGTGGTCGTGGAACCGAGCGGACGGCCCCGTATCCAGATCGTGGGCAACGACCCCGAGCGGGCACTGGGCACCAGGTGCGACACCGACGCGCTGAACGATCCCACCCGCACCGAGAAGAAGGCGCTGGCCGCACTCAACGAGCTGGCCGACGCCTGCCTCGAACGTCAGGGCCGCAGCGCCGTGCGGCTCAACCAGGATCTCTCCTGGGGGCAGGAGGCCATACCCACGCCCATGCCCATGCCCATGCCGACCGAGGCTCCGGTGACGCTCCCCGCCCCGACCGACAGGCCCGCGGTACAGACCGGTGAGGGCGACCGGGCCATCGCCTCGTGCGTGGGCACGGCGCGCCGCGAGCAGCTCAGCTCCTACGTGGCCTCCCCCGCCCTGCTGTTCATCGGTGACGAGGGCGGCACCACCGTGCCCGGTTTCGCGCTCTCTCCGGCGAACACCGCCAAGATCGCCGGTGTCGCCGCTCTCGTGCTGGCGCTCACCGTGGGTGCCTCGGTGCTCGCGGGTGCCCGGCTCGTGCGCCCGCTGCGCGCGCTGACCGGCGCCGCACAGCGCATGCGCGACGGTGAGGAACCGGCCTCGGTCCCCGTCACGTCCGACAATGAGATCGGCAGGCTGGCCACCGCGTTCAACGACATGTCGGCGCACCGGGCGCGCCTGGAGGCGCAGCGCAAGGCGATGGTCAGCGATGTCGCCCATGAGCTGCGGACCCCGCTGAGCAACATCCGGGGCTGGCTGGAGGCGGCCCAGGACGGTCTGGCCGATCCCGATCCGGCGTTCGTCTCCTCGCTGCTGGAGGAGGCGGTGCAGTTGCAGCACATCATCGACGACCTCCAGGACCTGTCCGCGGCCGACGCGGGCGTGCTGCGGCTGCACCCCGAGCGGGTACGGATCGAGGAGCTGCTGGCCCAGGTCGCCGCCGCGCACCAGGGCCGGGCCGAGACAGGGGGCGTGACGCTGACGGTGGACGCCGCACCCGGCCCCGCAGGCGAAGCGGATCCGGTACTGGAAGCGGACCCCGTGCGGCTGCGGCAGGCCATCGGCAATCTCGTCTCCAACGCGCTGCGCCACACCCCGGCGGGCGGCCGGGTGACGCTGCGTGCGTACGGCTCCGAGTCCGGGGAGCACATCGTCGTCGAGGTGGTGGACACGGGCAACGGGATCTCGCCCGAGGACCTCCCCCATGTCTTCGACCGCTTCTGGCGCGCGGAGAAGTCCCGCAGCCGCCGCACGGGAGGCAGTGGCCTCGGGCTCTCCATCGTCCGCAAACTCACCGAGGCCCACGGCGGTACGGCCGGTGCGGCGAGCACCGAGGGGGCCGGATCGGTCTTCACGCTCCGGCTGCCCACGACGTCCCGTGCCGCGGCGGACGTGCCTGGAGCGAGGGCCTGAGGGCGGCCCGACAGGGGCCCGACGCGAGGGCTGATGGGATGACCACAGCGTCCTGACAGCTTCTTCATAACTTCACGCCAGCCTGGCCCCATGCCCCGTACCCGGTGCGAACCACCTCCGGGTCCGACACGGGGCCGAGCTGGAATGGAGCCATCTGTATGACCGCTCGTCTCACACTGCGTACCGTCGTGCTCGCCGCCGTCGCGGCAGGTGCGGTGCTCGCCCCGTCGGCCGCGGCCTTCGCCGACAGCACGCCCAAGCCGGCGACCCCGCGCGTCGAGAAGACCCCTTCACCCGTCGGGTCCGAGGTCGCCGCGCAGCCGACGGCCAAGCCCCGTGACAGCGGTGCGGGCGAAAGCGCCGCACCGACCGTCAAGCCCCGCGGTGGCGTCGCCGCCGGTGACCGCCCCGCACCGGCCGTCAAGACCCGTGGCGACGCGGGCGCCGGCGAAAGCGCCGCACCGACCGTCAAGCCCCGTGGCGGCGTCGCCGCCGGTGACCGCCCCGCCGGTGGCGGGGACAGCACCACCGCACTCGTCGGATCGGCCGCCGGCGCGATGCTGCTGGCGGGCGCGGGCACCATCGTGCTGCGTCGCCGTTCCGCGGCCCACCGCAACGGCTGACCTGCCGTCATCACCCACCAGTGACCGTGGCGCCGTCCCACCGGACGGCGCCACGGTCGGTCGTCGTCCCGTCCGGCTGGAGCCTGCCCGTGTCCCGTACATACCACCCGTTCCGGCGCGCTGCCGGAATACTGCCCGCCATCGCCGCCTGCGTCGCCCTGGCGGGGTGTTCCTCCACGGCGTCGGACACCTCACCGTCCGCTGCCGGGTCCGCGTCCTCCGCGCGCTCCGGCTCGGATTCGTCCGGCACTGAATCGTCCGGGTCCTCCGGGTCCAACGCGCCCACCCCGCCTCCGCGGGCGGGGAAGACCGAACCGGTGAGTCCCGCCTCGGTCTCCATCCCGTCCGTCGGCGTGAACAGCACCGTCATGCGGCTCGGCCTCAACGCGGACGGCACCGTCGAGGTCCCGCCCGCCGAACAGGGCATGACCGTGGGCTGGTACACCGGCGGAGCCGTACCGGGGAAGCCCGGTGCCGCGGTGCTCATAGGCCACAACGACACCCGGTTCGGCAGGGCCGTCTTCCACGATCTGAAGAAGATCCGCAAGGGCGCCGACATCTCGGTGCGCGACAAGGCCGGAAAGACCGTCCACTTCACGGTCACCGGCACGGAGACCGTCGACAAGAAGGCGTTCCCCACCGACAAGGTCTACGGATCCACCGACGGCAGCACGCTGCGGCTCATCACCTGTGACGGCACCTTCGACGCGAACGGACATCCCGTGGACAACCTCATCGTGTACGCCGCGCTGCGCTGAATCCGGATGGCAGCCGACCGTAAAGATTGCAGGCATCCCATGTCTACCGGCGGGTAACTGCCGCTGCTTTGATGGGTGGCACGGTCCACCCCCTCTCAGCAGAAGCAGGAGACCCCGTGCCCCACACCGCACTCCGCCGCCTCTCCGGCGTGACGCTTTCCGCCGCGCTCGCCGCCGTCACGCTGGCCGTCGACACCCCGCAGGCGA
Organism: Streptomyces sp. TSRI0281; assembly: GCF_001905125.1. Classification (GTDB taxonomy): domain Bacteria; phylum Actinomycetota; class Actinomycetes; order Streptomycetales; family Streptomycetaceae; genus Streptomyces. The sequence goes on from NZ_LWLE01000004.1 coordinate 270,731, forward strand.
CGGCAGCCGAAACGCCGTCGCTACGGGTACTGACGTACAACGCGTTCATCTTCAGCAAGAATCTCTACCCCAACTGGGGCCAGGACCACCGGGCGGCGGAGATACCGAAGACGTCGTTCTTCCGGGGCAACGACGTGGTCGTGCTCCAGGAGGCGTTCGACAACTCGGCCTCCGACGCCCTGCTGCGCAACGCGTCCGCCCAGTACCCGTACCAGACCCCGGTGGTGGGCCGGAGCAGGAGCGGCTGGGACGCCACCGGCGGGTCCTACTCGGCCACGACTCCTGAGGACGGCGGGGTGGCCGTACTGAGCAAGTGGCCGATCGTCCGCAAGGAACAGTACGTCTTCAAGGACGCCTGCGGCGGCGACTGGTGGTCCAACAAGGGCTTCGCGTACGCCCAGTTGAATGTGAACGGCACCCCGGTCCACATCGTCGGCACCCACACCCAGTCGACGGACCCCGGATGTTCGGCGGGCGAGGCGGCACAGATGCGCAGCCGTCAGTTCAAGGCGATCGACACCTTCCTCGACGCCAAGAAGATCCCCGCCTCCGAACAGGTCATCGTGGCGGGCGACCTCAACGTCGACTTCCACTCCGCCGAATACGCGTCCCTGCTCACCGACGCGGGCCTGACCGCCGCCGACGCGCGGACCGGCCACCCGTACTCCTTCGACACCCGGGACAACTCGATCGCCGCCGAGCGCTACCCCGACGACCCCCGCGAGGACCTCGACCACGTCCTGCACCGCGCGGGCCACGCGAAGCCGTCCGGGTGGACGAACGACGTGATCAAGGAAGAGAGCGCACCCTGGACAGTCTCCAGCTGGGGCACGGACTACACGTACACCAACCTCTCCGACCACTACCCGGTGATCGCGTCGGGGCGCTAGCACTCCCGGGACCACGCGGGTACGCCACGGAGCGAGCGAGGTGCTGCGCGGCGGCAACACCTACTGGGCCCCCAACGTCCCATGGGTTGGGGCTCATCCCCGTACGTTGGGGGTGAGCCCCTGCTGTCATGAAGGAACCACCTCCATGTCGACGTCGTCGGCCGGCTCCTGAAAGCGCTACGCAGCCACCAGCAAGCCACGGGGGTCCATCAACGGGCGGCGAGGCATACCACCTGACCCAACTGGACCCAGTACACCGACCACGGCCCGGACGAGACCGGGCTCGGAGCCGTGGCCCGCACTGCCGAAGCCACCGTATTCCTGACGGGCACGGGCCACGGGTAGCCTGGAAAAGCAAAAAACCCCAGGTCAACTGGGGTTTTCACTGGTGTCCGAGGGGGGACTTGAACCCCCACGCCCGATAAAGGGCACTAGCACCTCAAGCTAGCGCGTCTGCCATTCCGCCACCCGGACAAGGTGTCTGTCGTTCGCGGTGTGTTTCCCCGCGGCGACAAAGAAAACAATACCAGGGGTTCAGGGCGGCTCTCACCTGCATATCCGGTGGTCAGTGCGGTGCGGCGGGTACTGGCGACACGATCGTGCCGCACCGCCGACGGGCGTTCACCCGGTGTCGTTGATCGCGCACCCAGCGTGCGGCTTGCCGGGTGTCCGGCGATGTCCACGGTCCTCGGGGTCCGCGGCGTTACCTTCGCGTGCATGAGTGATCGCGGCTATCGGCGGCCCCGTGCGCTGTCCCCCCTGCGCGAGCATCTGCGCGACACGTTCTGGTTCGCGCCGACCCTGGGGTGCGTGTGTGTCTTCGTGCTGTGGTGGATCACCTCCACGCTGGACACGGAGATCGTCACGTACCTCCAGGACGAACAGGCGTACGAGGAACTCGGCGACCTGATCTCGTTCGCCCAGGACGCGAAGACGATCGTCACCACGATCAGCTCGGCGATGATGACCTTCATCGGTGTCGTGTTCAGCATCTCGCTGGTGGCGGTGCAGATGGCGAGCGGGCAGCTCACGCCGCGGGTGGTGCGGATCTTCGTCAGGAGCCGGATCAGCAAGCTCACGCTGACGGTGTTCCTGGCGACGTTCCTGTTCTCCCTGCTGGTCCTCACCTCGTACGAGAGTGAGGCCGACCCGCGCCGGGTCACCTCCGTACCGCTGGTGCAGAGCATGCTGACGCTGGGGCTGGTCGGCCTGAGTCTGCTGCTGTTCATCGCCTATGTGAGTGCCACCCTGCGGCTCATGCAGGTGGGACCGGTCGTCGACCGCATCACACGTGAGTCGTTGAGGGTGCTCGGGCGGATGCCCGGTGGGGCGCTGTCCGAGGAACCTCTCGCGCCCGAGACCGGCCGGCTCATGCATACGGGGCGGGCGGGGGTCCTGCGGGACGTGAATGTGGCGCGGCTGGTACGAGCCGCGCGGCGGCAGGACGTCGTGCTGCGGCTGATCCCGCGGATCGGTGATTTCGTGGTGCCCGGGACGCCGGTCCTGGCCGTCCACGGCGGGACTGCCCCGCCCCGGCACGCGCTGACGTACACGGTGTCGGTCGGCGTCGAACGCGCGCTGCACCAGGATCTCGGCTTCGGACTGCGTCAGCTCTCGGACATCGCGTTGCGGGCCCTGTCCTCCGCGGTGAACGACCCGACCACCGCCGTGCAGTGCCTGGACCGGGTCGTGCAGTTCCTCGCGGCGGTGGTGCGGCTGCCGCTCGGCGCGGTGCACCACCGGGACGGGGCCGGCCGGGTGCGGCTCGTCCAGGACGTGCCCGGGTGGACGGATCTGGTGGATCTCGCGTTCGAGGAGATCCGCGGGTGCTCGGCGGGGACTCCGCAGGTCACCCGGCGCCTGCTGGCCGGGATCGACGATCTGCTGCTGCTCGCTCCCGAGGATCGGCGAAGGCCCCTGCTCCGGCACCGTGCGCTGCTGGTGCAGGCGGTGGAGCGCACGGTGCCGGAGGCGGCGGAGCGGGAGTTCGCGCTGTCCCCCGACCATCAGGGGATCGGCTGAGCGGGGCCGTCAGTCCCCGCAGCGGCCCTCGCGCAGCGAGTGCAGGTGCTCGCTGGACTTGCGGGCGAAGGCCATGGAGTCGACCGGGTTGTCGTGCTCGGTCTGCCAGTGGTGGTAGGTGCGGCCGCGGTGGGTCCGGTGGGTCACCTTGGACAGGAACGTCTTGTAGTCGATGTCCCCGTCACCGACGTCCGACATGCGGTAGCCGTCGCGGGCGGTGTCGTCGCGGATGCCGTCCTTGACATGGAACAGGGGGTAGCGGTCGGGGTGCTTGAGCACGTACTTCAGCGGATCCAGGGGGGCCGGGGTGCCGTCCGCCCTCCTGGAGAAGCGGAACTGCGCGCAGTAGGCCCAGTAGATGTCCAGCTCCAGATAGACCAGGTCGGGATCGGTCTCGGCGAGCAGGACGTCGTAGAGGCGTACGTCCGGCCTGTCGGTCGCGAAGGAGAACTCCTCGGCGTGGTTGTGCTGGTAGAACTTCATGCCGCGCTTGCGGGCGGCGGCGCCATAGGTGTTGAACTCCTCGGCGACGCGCTTCCAGCCGTCGACCGTGGAGCCGTAGCGGAACGGTCCGGAGGGCGTGCCTATGTGCTTGAGGCCGAGGGCCTCGGCGTCGTCCAGAACCTTGGTGAGGTTCTGGGCGAAGGTGTACGCCCCCGGGTTGTTGTCGTCGGAGTGGCCGACGTGGCTGCCGATGGGGTTCAGCCCGTGGTCCCGGGCCAGCCTCTTGAGCTGGGCGAGGGTGAGGGCGCCGGCCGAGCCCTGGGTGTATCCGGCGAACTCGATCTCGTCGTAGCCGTACTCCTCCAGCTCGGCGAAGACGGCGGCGAAGCCGAGGGTGGAGATCTTGTCACGGAGGCTGTAGAGCTGGATGCCCAGGCGGCCGGGGGGCAGGACGGCGCGGCCCTTGCCGTGGTCCCCGTGCTGGTGGCCGTGGCCGTGGCCGTGACCGTTGCCCTCGGCGCCGGCCCGGTCGCGGCTGTCGGCACTGGCGGTGGCGGCGCCGACGATGGAGGCCGCGGTGGCTCCGGCGGCGACGCCGAGAATGTTGCGGCGGCTGAGTCTGCGCGCGAGTTCGGAGTCCTTCGGGGTGCGGCTCATGATCACGTAACTCCCTTGATGAGACCTGATGGGTAAGCGGGTCCGGCAGGGCTGTCAGTGCAGTCCGGCAAGCTGGAGGAGCAGGGACTTCACTTCGGTGGCCCGGACCCGTCCGGGGAAGGCGTGGGGGGTGGAGCAGAGGATGAGCGGACCTTCGTCGTCGCTCGTGGGGAGGCGGCCGTGGCTGCCGCGAATAGGTGACGGGTCGAGAGGGACGACCGCCATGCGATAGCGCATGCCCAGCTTCTTGCGGGCGACCGCCGTGACGGCCTTGACCCGGACGTAGGGGTCCTGAGGGTCCATGAAGAGCTCGACGGGGTCGTAGCCGGGTTTGCGGTGGATCTCGACGAGCTGTGCGAAGTCGGGGGCGCGGGCGTCGTCGAGCCAGTAGTAGTACGTGAACCAGGCGTCCTTCTCCGCCACGGCGACGAGTTCGCCGGAGCGGGGGTGGTCCAGATGGTGGGCCTTCTTGCCCTCGTCGTCCAGGAGTTGGTCGATGCCGGGCAGGTCCGCGAGGGCTTCGCGGGTGGCTTCGAGATCCTCGGGACGGCGTACGTAGATATGGGCGATCTGGTGGTCGGCGACGGCGAAGGCACGGGAGGCCATCGGGTCGAGGTATTCCATGCCGTCCTGGGTGTGCACCTCCAGCAGCCCCGCCCGGCGCAGCGCCCGGTTGATGTCGACGGGCCGCTCGACGCGGGTGATCCCGTATTCGGAGAGCGCGACGACGGTACGGCCTTCGGCGCGGGCGTCGGCGAGCAGCGGGGCGACGGCCCGGTCGAGGTCGGTGGCCGCCCGGTGGGAGCGGGGGTCGTCGGGGCCGTAGCGCTGAAGGTCGTAGTCGAGGTGGGGCAGGTAGCACAGGGCGAGGTCGGGGGTGCGGGTGGCGAGGATGTGCCGGGTGGCGTCGATGATCCACTGGGAGGAGACGAGGTCGGCTCCGGGGCCCCAGAAGTGGAAGAGGGGGAAGGTGCCGAGCTTGTCGGTGAGCTCGTCGTGCAGGGCCGGGGGCCTGGTGTAGCAGTCGGGCTCCTTGCGGCCGTCGGCGTAGTAGACGGGGCGCGGGGTCACGGTGTAGTCGGTGTCGGCGCCCATCGCGTACCACCAGCAGATGTTGGCGACGGTGTAGCCCGGGTGGGCCCGGCGGGCCGCGTCCCAGAGCCTGTCGCCCTCGACGAGTCCGTTGTGCTGGCGCCACAGCAGGACGTCGCCGAGCTCGCGGAAGTACCAGCCGTTGGCGACGATGCCGTGCTCGGCGGGGGTGGTTCCGGTCAGGAAGGTGGACTGGGCGGCACAGGTGACGGCGGGCAGGACGGTGGAGAGCGGTGCCTGGGCGCCCGATGCGGCCATGGCCCTGAGGTTCGGCATATGGGCGAGGAGCTGGGGGGTGAGGCCGACGACGTCCAGGACGAGGAGGGGGGTGGGGGCGCTGTCCTTCACGGGGGTGCTCATGGGAGCTCCTTGAGGCCGAGGTCGACCAGGAGGTCGCGGGCGAGGGTGAGTTCGGCGGCGATGCCGTCGGCCAGCTGGGTGCGGTTGCGGGGCCGCAGCTCGGCCGGGAGGGCCTGCCAGGTGTACGTCTCGACCTCCAGGTGCCGGGTCAGGGGCAGCGCGCCGCCGACGAGCCGGGCGAGCGTGTCGCGGAGCACGGGGAGGGTGGAGGTGAGCGGGGGCGCCGGTGGTGCGTGCAGCGGTACGTGGAAGTGGGAGCGCCACGGGCTGCCGTCCGGTAACGCCCGGCCGGCCAGCGCCTCGTCGAGGTCGTCGGTTCCGAGCAGCCCGGTGGCGGTACGGGTGCGGGTCTGGTGCAGGAAGCGGGGCTCGGCGAAGGCGGCGAGCGCGGTGCGCACCTCGGGCAGATGGGGGTGTTCGGCGTGCAGGGCGGCGGAGAGCTGGGACTTGACGACCGGCACACCGGCGGTGGCCAGGGCGTCCAGCGCGGTGCCGGGGTCCTCGAAGGAGGTGGCGAGGTGGCAGGTGTCGACGCAGATACCGATGCGGTCGTGCCCCACCTCGGTGAGCGGGGCGATGGCGTCGGCGGTGGTCTCCACGGTGCAGCCGGGTTCCGGTTCGAGGCCGATCCGGATCGACTTGCCGGTCAGCTCGGCGAGGACGTCGAGGCGCTGGGCCAGAGTGATGAGGGCCTTGCGCGCGGCGCGGGCGGCCTCGGCGTCCCCGGTGTACGGGGTGCGCCAGGCGATCGGCAGGGTGGAGATGGTGCCTTCGCCGATGTCGTCGGGCAGCAGGGCGGCGAGGAGACGGGCGAGGTCGGTGGTGTGGGAGAGCCGTTCGGGGTCGGTCCAGTCCGGTTTGTAGACGCGGTACTTGACCTCCTCGGCGCCGAAGCCCTCGTAGGGGAAGCCGTTGAGGGTGACCACTTCGAGACCGCGTCGGTCCAGCTCGGCACGGAGCGAACGCAGCTCGGCGGGGTCGTTGATCAGGGCGTGTGCGGCATCCTTGGCGAGCCAGAGGCCGATGCCCAGGCGGTCACGTCCGAGACGTCTGCGTACCGGTTCGCAGTGGTCGCGCAGTTGGGCGCGGACTCCGTCGAGGCTCTCGGCGGGATGCACGTTGGTGCAGTAGGAGAGGTGGACGGTGGAGCCGTCGGGATGGCGGAAGCGCATCGCCTCACTCCCCGCCGCGCAGGATGGAGTTGCCTTCGTGGAGTGGGTCGGGGGCGGCGATGTCGAGCTGGAGCCGGCCGCTCTGCCCGTAGAAGGCGACGGGGTTGCGCCAGAGCACCTGGTCGACGTCGTCCTCGGTGAACCCGGCCTTCAGCATGGCGTCGGCGACCTTGCGGGTCTTCAGCGGGTCGCTCCTGCCCCAGTCGGCGGCGGAGTTGACGAGGATCTTCTCGGTGCCGTGGTTCTTGAGGATCGTGACCATCCGGTCCTCGTCCATCTTGGTGTCCGGGTAGATGGAGAAGCCGGCCCAGCAGCCGCTGTCGGTGGCGGCCTTCACGGTGGTCTCATTGAGGTGATCGAGCAGCACATGCTCCGGGGAGAGGTGCGATTCGCGGATGACGTCGATGGTGCGGTGCAGACCGGCGAGCTTGTCGCGGTGCGGGGTGTGGACGAGTGCGGGCAGCCCGTGGTCGGCGGCGAGCTGGAGCTGGGCGGCGAGGGCGATGTCCTCGGCGGGGGTCATGGAGTCGTAGCCGATCTCTCCGACGGCGACGACGGAGTCCTTGACGAGGTAGCGGGGCAGCGCGTCGAGGACCGGGGTGCAGCGGGGGTCGTTCGCCTCTTTGGGGTTGAGGGCGAGCGTGCAGTGGTGGGCGATGCCGTACTGGGAGGCGCGGAAGGGTTCCCAGCCGAGCAGGGCGTCGAAGTAGTCGAAGAAGCTGGCGGGCGAGGTGCGGGGCTGGCCGAGCCAGAAGGAGGGTTCGACGAGCGCCCGGACCCCGGCGCCGTACATCGCCCGGTAGTCGTCGGTGGTACGGGAGGTCATGTGGATGTGGGGGTCGAAGATGCGCATCAGGACTCCTCCGTGGGGGCGGCGGGTGCGGGGGCCGGGGCAGCGGCTCCGGCGGCTTCCGTGAGGGCGAGGACCGTGCGCAGATCGGCGGGGACGGTACGGCCGGCGGCGGTGCGCTCGGCGGCGAAGTCCGCGAGCATGCGGGCGAGTTCGGTATCCCCCTGAGCACGGCGGGCGAGCTCGGCGACGGCTTCGACGGGGACCTCGGTGAACAGGCACTTGAGGACGGCGTGCCGCCAGCCGTGCGCGTCGAGGTGGGCGGCCGCGTAGGGTCCGACGGCCGCGGCGACCAGCCGGGTGTCGTTGGTGCGCAGGGCGTCCTCGACCAGCGGGAGTGCCGAGGAGCCGAGAGCCAGCCGGTGCAGGGTGAGCAGGACGGCGCGGCGTTCGGCTGCGGTGCCCTGTTCGTAGAGCCGGGTCACGGAGGGCAGGGCGGCACGGGCCTCGACGAGGAGGAGGCAGCGTACGGAGTCGGCGTGTTCGAGTCCGCAGTGCCGGCCCGCCGCGGCGTACCGCAGCTCCCACGGCGGCGCGGCGTACGGGCTGTCCGTCGCGGGGCCGGACCGGGTGCGGGCGGCGTCGTGCGCGGCTTCGGCGAGCGCTTCGTCGAGCCAGGCCCTGGCGGCTCCGCCGAGCTCGCTGTCGAGTTCCTCGCGGGACTTCAGCACGGGACGGCTCCCTTCGTCGTGGCCTCGCGCAGGAACTCGATGGACCGGCGGGCGAGTTCGGGTCCCGCGTGGGAGTGGCGGGGCAGTTCGACGACGGTGAGGCCCTGGTAGTCCGACTCGGCGAGTGCGGCGAGCACCGGCGGGAAGTCGATCTCGCCGTCGCCGAACGGGAGGTGTTCATGGACACCGCGCCGCATGTCCTCGATCTGGACATGGCGGAGCCAGGGTGCGGACTCCCGGACGCAGTCCACGGGCGAGGCCGTCTCCAGGCACTGGCAGTGGCCGATGTCGAGGGTGAGCCCGAGGGGGGCGGGGTCCCCGAGGAGTGCGCGCAGATGGTGGAAGTCGGCGAGTGTGGCGAGCAGGTGTCCGGGTTCGGGCTCGATGGCGAGGGGGATGCCCGCGCGGTCGGCGGCGTCGAGCACGGGGGTGAGCGCGTCGGCCAGCCGCTTCCAGGCGGTGTCCGAGGCGGTGTCCGGTATCGATGCCCGTGCGGCGGCCGGTGCCGAATGCGATGCCGAATCCGGTGCGGTGTCCGGCGTCGCGCCCGGAGAGAGGTCCGGTGGGGTGATTCCGCTGAAGCAGTGCACGGCGTGGGCGCCGAGGTCGGCGGCCACGTCGACGGCCCGGACGAGCAGCCGGGTACGGGCGGCGCGGGCCTCCGGGTCCGGGTCGAGGAGGGAGGGGCCGTGCTTGCGGCGGGGGTCGAGGACATAGCGGGCGCCGGTCTCCACGGTGACGCCCAGCCCCAGGGCGTCGAGCCTGCGGCGTACCTGGCGGGTGCGCTCGGCGAGGCCCGGGGCGAGGGGGTCGAGGTGCATGTGGTCGAGGGTCAGGCCGACCCCCTCGTACCCGAGGTCGGCGAGGAGCCCGAGGGCGTCGTCGAGGCGGAGGTCGGTGAGCCCGTTGGTGCCGTAGCCGAGGTGGAGGGTCATGTGGGGCTCACCTTGCGTGCGAGTTTCCGGGCGAGGGGGACGAGGCTCATGACGACGAGCCCGGCGCCGGGTGCCCCGGCTCGGGCGGCCAGCGCGGCCTGGAGCGGGATCATGGCCCGGATGCCGCCGCCCACCGCGCGCTGGGTGAGGGCCGGGGACGGGTTGAGGGCGGCGTGCAGGAGGGGTCGCCCGGCGGTACGGAGGTAGGCGGCGGCGAGCGCGGTGAGCAGGAGCCGGTCCGGTGCCGAGGCGAACGTGGCGGCCCGGAGCGCGGTGGCGCGCAGTGGCCCGCCGAGGTGCTCCTCCGCGCCGGCGCCTCCCTGGGCCGGGGGCGGTCCCCCGCCCCCGCGGCGCCCACCCGCCACGGCGATGCCGAACGCCGCGGTGGCACCGAGCGCGGCGAGCGGCGCCACGGTGGACCCGCCCTGTGCCTCGTGCCGCGAGACGGCGGTGACGGCGTAGGTGTGCGCTCCCAGCAGGGCGGCGGCGGGGACCGCGGCGCGGGCGGCGGCGAAGGGGCGCGGTGCGACGGCGCCCACGACGGTGCGAGCGCCTGCGGGGAGCGGTGGCACGGCGGTTCGCAGCGGGACGGTGGCCGCGGCCGGGTTCCGTCCCGAGCGGGTGGTGGCAACGGCGGCGGCCGCCGTCGGTGCGGGGGCGGTGCGCCGCGCCGGAGCAGCGGCATTGCCGGGCGCCCCTGCCGTCGCCGTCGCGCCCAGCAGCAGGTCGAGTCCGCGCGCCGCGGCCATCGCCGCGGGGCCCGCCTTCGTGTGCTTGAGACGCAGGTCGTACGCCCAGACCGTGGCCGCGAGACCCGAGGCCGCCAGCATCGCGGGGCGGCCCGCGCGGGCCGCCAGGGCGAGACCCGCGACCGTCAGCGCTCCGGCCGCGCCCAGCGCGGCGGCCGGGGCGATCCGGCCCGAGGGAATCGGGCGGTGCGGGCGGTCGACGGCGTCCTCCTCCCGGTCCGCCCAGTCGTTGAGGGCCATCCCCGCCTCGTACAGGCAGAGCGAGGCGCCCACGGCGAGCGCGGTGCGCCGGTTGGGGCGCAGGCCGGCCGCCGCCGCTCCGGCGAGCGCGTCGCCGGGCACCGTGAACAGTGCGGACACCCGCAGGAGTTCCGCCCACGCACGGGCCCGGCCGCCTCGCGGCATCGTGCGCCTGTCCGGTGCGGGCGCAGTCCCGCCCGCACCGGACAGGCTGTCGGTGGGCACCGCGGCGGCGGCCGGACCCGAGGGCGCGGCGGTCGCGGCGGTCGCGGCGGTCGCGGCGGTCGCGGCGGTCGCGGCGGTCGCGGCGGTCGGACCCAACGCTGCGGCGACTCCGGCTGTCGTGGCCTGCCGCGTCCCGGTCACGGTGCTCAGCAGGGCCGCCGGCAGACGCCACCTCACTGCTGCCCCCGCAACCGCTCGGCGAAGGCCACCAGGGCCGCGTACTGCTCGGACAGCGCGGCCGGGGCGCCGCCGTCCGGGTCCTTGAAGTAGAAGCCCAGCTCCGGCAGGGGGCCCGTCAGACCGGCTTCGTGGGCGCGGGCCAGCAGCCGGGCCAGGTCCAGGACCAGGGGGGCCGCCAGCGCGGAGTCGCAGCCCTGCCAGATCGTCTGGAGGATCATCCGGGAGCCGAGGAAGCCGTCGAAGGCGATGTGGTCCCAGGCCGTCTTCCAGTCCCCCATCGCCGGGACGTCGTCGATGTGGACCTCGCCCTGGGGGGCGGTGCCGAAGGTGTCGGCCAGGACGCGTTCCTTGCCCGCGTTCTTGGCCGCCGCTGCGGCCGGGTCGGCCAGCGCGGCCCCGTCCCCGCCGCCGAGCAGGTTCGTGCCGGACCAGGCCCGGACGGGCAGGGCGCGTTGCAGGAACATGGGGGCGAGGACGGAACGGAGCAGTGTCTGGCCGGTCTTGCCGTCGCGGCCTGCGTGGGGAAGCGCGCAGGTGGCGAGGGCGTCCTGAAGGGCCGGGCTGCGCAGGCCCGTGGAGGGGGTGAAGTTGACGTAGGGACAGCCGGCCCGGAGCGCGGCGGCGGCGTAGAGGGAGCTGGCGGGCAGCCGCGGGTCGTACGGGCCGGGGGCGGGTTCGGTCGAGGAGACGTTGATGACGACGGTGCGCGCCAGTTCGTTGCGGCGGGCGAAGTCGGTGAGGTCGGCGGTGAACGCCGTGATGAGTTCCTCGTCGGTGCGGGTGTCGCCGGGGAGCGGTCCGCCGATCCGTATCTCCGCGTCGGCCGTGGTGAGTTCGGCGCGTACGGCGGAGGGCAGGCCGTGCGGGAGGACCTCTCCGGCGGCCAGTGCCTCGGCCCGTTTGGGCAGCGGGCAGTCGATGGTGTCGTGACCGCCGAAGACCAGGGAGGCCAGGGGTGGCAGTCCGACATCGGTGAAGGGGGGTGTCTCGGTGACCATGCCGGTCGCCGGGTGGAGCCCCGCCGCGATGGCGGCGCAGCCGGTGGTGGCGGTGGTGGCGACGGAGCCGCGTGCTCCGATGAACCAGACTCCGGTACGAACGGCATGTGCGGTCACGGGGCTGCCTCCCTGGGGGGATGAAGAGGGGTGGAGGACGACGGGCGGGGGAAGGTGTGTGAGCCTCCCCCGCCCGCCGTCGGCAGAGGTGGCCGCCCTACGTCGAGGGCAGCTCCTTGAGCTGGATGTTGCGGAAGGACACCTGGTCGTCGGCTCCGTGGTTCTGGAGGCCGATGTAGCCGTCCTTCAGGCTGCGGGCCGGATCGGTGTTGGTGAAGTCGTTGATCTTGACTCCGTTGAGGAAGATCTGGAGCCGTTCGCCCTGGACCCGGATCTCGTAGCTGTTCCACTGGCCGGGCGGCCGCAGGACCTGGTCACGGGCCTTGATGTTGGCCGACTTGAAGGTGTAGACGGCGCCCGTGGTGCGGTCGACGGCGTCCGTGGCGTCGATCTGGATCTCGTAGCCCTTGTTCACCGCGGACCACGGGTCGTCCGACTCCGGGAAGCCGACGAAGATGCCGGAGTTGTCGTCGCCCGCCATCTTCCAGTCGAGCTTCAGGGAGTACGACTTCAGCTCCTTGGCCTGGTAGGTGAGCAGGCCCATGCCGCCTTCGGAGCGCAGTTCACCGTTCGTGACGTTGAACTTTCCGGGGCCCGCCTGCTTCCACCCTTCGAGCGTCTTGCCGTTGAAGAGGGTGCGGTAGCCGGTGTCGGGCTTGCAGTCGGCCTTGACCTGGCCGGCGGCGTAGCGCATGCCGCCCAGCAGGTGCTGGCGGAAGGCCGGTTCGGTGTAGGACTCCTTGGTGTGGCCGAGTCCGGTGTAGAAGGAGCGGCCGCCCTGGTAGGTCTGGCACCAGGAGATCGGGTGATCGCCCTTCATCGTGCCGCCGGTGTAGGTGGTCTCGTCCAGGGTGGCGAGGACGTTGGCCTTGTCCCGCGGGTTGGTGCGGTAGTTGTACCACTCGTCGGTGCGGTCCCAGGCCTCGTCCAGATGGGCGGTGGCCGGGTGGTCGTGGTCCTCGACGCGGACGGTCGCGGGCTGGATCTGCGGGTGCGAGGAGAAGTAGGCGCCGACCAGGCCGCCGTAGAACTCCCAGTCGTACTCGGTGTCGGCGGCGGCGTGGACGCCCATGTAGCCGCCTCCGCCCGCCACGTAGTTCTCGAACGCCTTCTGCTGTTCGGCGTTGAGGACGTCACCGGTGGTGGAGAGGAAGACGACGGCGTCGTAGCGCGCCAGGTTGCTGGTGGTGAACTGGCCGGCCGCCTCGGTGGAGTCGACGGTGATGTTGGTGTCCTTGCCCAGTTCCTTCAGGGCGGTGATGCCGGCCGGGATCGAGTCGTGGCGGAAGCCGCCGGTCTTGGAGAAGACCAGGATGCGCTTGGCGGTCCTGTCCACGGGGCTGTTGGAGAGTTCGAAGTCGTCGACGTCGTAGAGCGCGCCGTCGCCGCCCTTGAAGACCAGGAAGAGTTCCGTGGCCTTCTTGGGCGCTCCGCGCAGGGGTACGTCGATGTCCTGGAACGTGTCCCAGCTGCCGGTCACCGGTACGGGTGCGGAGCCGAGGATCTTGCCGGTGGCCGATCCGGCGCGTACCTCCAGGAAGCCGCCCGCGCCGTCGGAGGACACCCGGGCCGTGAGCTTGGTGGACCCGGCGAGGATGTACGGCTTGAAGGAGATCCAGTCGTCGTTGTTGATGTCGCCGACGGTCTTGCCGCCGCGGGCGCTCGCCTTGTCGTAGATCTTGACGCCCGACGAGTCGCCGAAGTGCTCGGCCTGGCGGTGCTTGGGCTGGAGCTGTGCCTGGTCGCGGCCGGTCAGCGCGGCCTGGCCGCCGCCCCCGCCGTCGGTGTAGGAGGCCGAGATGCCGCCGTAGATGTTGGCGTTGGGGTCGTGCCCGCCCTCCATCGCCGTCTTGATGGTGCCTTCGCAGCCGTGCTCGGTGGTGATGTCATGGCCGTGGCTGTCGTGGCCGAGCGTGAACTTGACCTCGACCTTGGTGCAGTCGATGGTCCCGTCCTCGGGGTCACTGACGTCGACCTTGAACGGCACCGCGTCACCGAACTCGAACTGCTGGCCGTCCGAGGGGAAGACGAGGTCCACGCTCGGCGCGGTGTTGCCGACGGTCACATGGACGCTGGCCGAGCCGGTGCGGCCCGTGGGGTCCTTCGCGGTGAGGGTCGCCGTGTACGTACCGTTCTTCTTGTACGTGTACGAGGGGTTGGCGGCCGTGGACTTTCCGCCGTCGCCGAAGTCCCAGGCGTACGTGAGCGCGTCGCCGTCACCGTCGGCGGTGCCCGCCGAGGAGAACTTCGCCTTCAGCGGGGCGGTGCCCGAGGTCTTGTTCACCGCTGCCTCGGCCACGGGTGAGCGCCCGCCGGTGGCGTTCTCGATGCGGTAGAGCGCGGAGTTCTCGTCGCCGCCGAACCAGGCCAGGCCGTAGTCGAGGACGTACAGCGCACCGTCCGGACCGAAGGCCATGTCCATGATCTGCGTGCCGGTCCACGGGATGTCGTTGATGGACTGGACGGCGCCTTCCGCGTCCTGCTCGATGCGCTTGATCCACTTCCGGCCGAACTCTCCGGCGAAGAAGTCTCCGTCGTACGCCTCGGGGAACTTCACCGGCGAGTCGAGGGCCGCGTCGTAGCGGTAGACCGGGCCGCCCATCGGGGACTCGGAGCCGGTGCCGAACTCGGGCAGGGAGCCGCCGTCGTACGGAATCCAGGCGGGCTGGGCCGGGGGCAGGTCGACGAGTCCGGTGTTGTGCGCCGACTCGTTCTTCGGAGCGGCGCAGTCGAAGGCCGCACCCGAGGTCTTCGTCCCGAAGTCGTAGTCGACGTAGGGCTTGTTGTCGCCCACGCAGAAGGGCCAGCCGAAGTTCCCGGCCTTCGTCACCCGGGCGAACTCGACCTGTCCGGACGGTCCGCGCTTGGGGTCGGCGGCACCCGCGTCGGGGCCGTAGTCGCCGACGTAGACGATGCCGGTGGGCTTGTCGACGGTGAAGCGGAACGGGTTGCGGAAGCCCATCGCGTAGATCTCGGGGCGGGTCTTCGCGGTGCCCGGGGCGAACAGGTTGCCGTCGGGAACGGTGTACGTCCCGTCGTCGGCGACCTTGATGCGCAGGATCTTGCCGCGCAGGTCGTTGGTGTTGCCGGAGGTGCGGCGGGCGTCGAACGCCGGGTTGCGGTCGGCCCGGTCGTCGATCGGCGTGAAGCCGTCGGAGGCGAAGGGGTTGGAGTCGTCACCCGTCGACAGATACAGGTTGCCCTGCGCGTCGAAGTCCATGTCGCCGCCGACGTGGCAGCACATGCCGCGCGAGGTGGGAACGTCGAGGACCTTCTTCTCGCTGGCGGTGTCGAGGGTGCCGTCGGCCTTGAGGACGAACCGGGAGAGCCGGTTCACACCGTCGAACTTGGCGAAGTCCGCGGCGGTCCCGTTCTCCGGGGCGTCGCCGGCGGGGGTGCTGAGCGGGGGCGCGTAGAAGAGGTAGATCGCCCGGTTCTCGGCGAAGTCCGGGTCGACGCCGACTCCTTGGAGCCCTTCCTCGTCGTGCGAGTACACCGGGAGGGTGCCGGATATCCGGGTGTTGCCCGCACTGTCGGTGATCCGCAGCTCGCCGCTGCGCGAGGTGTGCAGCACGCTGCGGTCCGGGAGGACGGCGAGCGACATGGGCTCGCCGGTCTCGGCGGCCCCCTTGGCGAGGGTGACCTGCTGGAAGTCCTCCGCCGCGGCGTCCTGCGCGGCCCGCGCGGCCGGGTCGGCGACGGCTCCCGGCGCGGAGCTCAGGGTGAGCGTCGCGGCGGCGAGGAGTCCGCCGGTGAACAGGGCGAGGGTTTTGTGTACGCGGAGCCGCTTTCGGGTTCTGTGCACGAATGTCCTCCGGAGAGTGCCGGTTGTACGGGCGGGTGGTGCCGTGCCGTGCCGCGCGGGGACTGCCGCGCGCTCGTCATCCGGAACCTGGCGGGGCCCCGGTGACGGGAGTCATGTGGTGTACACGTTGGGGACGGTAGACCTGTTCTTCCCGGACGGAAAGCCCTTGTGCAGGAGTGAAGTCGACCTTCTTCCCGCGTCAGGACAAAGCGCCGTCCGGGCAGCCCGGACCGACCCGGTGGCGGGTGTGCCGCCGGGTTGTGCGGGCAGGGTTCCCCGAGCGCTCCACCCCGTGACCTGCTGGTTCTCGGCGGGGTGGAGCGCTCGGGGACGGGTCAGCCGTTGCCGCCGAACGCCGCGTCGAAGGAGGCGGACGGCGGGTCGAAGTCGAACCGCTTCAGTGAGGCAAGCGCTTCCGGCGCACCGGTCAGCCGGTCCATGCCGGCGTCCTCCCACTCGACGGAGACGGGCCCGTCGTAGCCGATGGACCGGAGCATCCGGAAGACGTCCTCCCACGGCACGTCACCGTGCCCGGCCGAGACGAAGTCCCAGCCGCGCCGGGGATCGCCCCACGGCAGGTGCGAGCCGAGCCGCCCGTTGCGTCCGTCGAGCCGCTTGCGGGCCTCCTTGCAGTCCACGTGGTAGATCCGGTCCCGGAAGTCGTACAGGAATCCGACCGGGTCGAGGTCCTGCCAGACGAAGTGGCTCGGGTCGAAGTTCAGCCCGAACGCCGGACGGTGGCCGACGGCCTCCAGGGCGCGGTGCGTGGTCCAGTAGTCGTACGCGATCTCGCTGGGGTGCACCTCGTGGGCGAAGCGCACCCCCTCCGCGTCGAAGACGTCGAGGATCGGGTTCCAGCGCTCCGCGAAGTCCTCGTAGCCCCGCTCGATCATGTGCGGCGGGACCGGCGGGAACATGGCGACCAGGTGCCAGATCGAGGAGCCGGTGAAGCCGATGACCGTCCGCACCCCGAACGCCGCCGCCGCTCGCGCGGTGTCCTTGATCTCTTCGGCGGCCCGTCGGCGTACGCCTTCGGGTTCACCGTCGCCCCAGATGCGGGCGGGCAGGATCGCCTGGTGCCGTTCGTCGATCGGGTTGTCGCAGACCGCCTGCCCGACCAGGTGGTTGGAGATGGCGAAGCAGGTCAGCCCGTACTTGTCGAGCAGCTGCCGCCGCCCGTCCAGGTAGCCGGGCTCGGACAGGGCCCTGTCGACCTCGAAGTGGTCGCCCCAGCAGGCGAGTTCGAGTCCGTCGTAACCGAAGTCCCGGGCGTGCCGGCAGACCTCCTCCAGCGGAAGGTCTGCCCACTGGCCGGTGAAGAGAGTGAAGGGACGGGGCATGGGGCGCGGAACCTCCTAGAACGGGACGGGAGTGTGTACGGAGTTCTTCTCGGCGCTTTCCTCGACCGCCGCGAGCACCCGTTGCACCTGGAGTCCGTCGGCGAAGGACGGCACCGGGGCCGATCCGGTGGCGATCGTGCGGACCACGTCCCGGGCCTGGTGGACGAAGGTGTGCTCGTAGCCGAGGGCGTGGCCCGGCGGCCACCACGCCTCCAGGTACGGGTGCTCGGGTTCGGTGACGAGGATGCGCCGGAACCCCGCCGTGGTGGCCGGTTCGGTGTGGTCGTGGAAGGACAGTTCGTTGAGCCGCTCCAGATCGAAGGCGAGCGAGCCCAGTTCCCCGTTGATCTCCAGCCGCAGCGCGTTCTTGCGGCCCGCCGCCATCCGGGTCGCCTCGAAGGAGGCCAGCGCCCCGGAGGTGAGCCTGCCGGTGAACAGCGCCGCGTCGTCCACCGTCACCGCCCCGTGCCCGGCCGTGTCCGCGGCCCCGGAGAGCCCGGAGGGGGCACCGGCGAGCAGCGGCCGCTGCCGTACGAACGTCTCGCTGACGGCCGACACTCCGACCAGCAGCTCCCCCGACAGGTACTGGGCGAGGTCGACGATGTGCGCCCCGAGGTCGCCCAGCGCCCCGGACCCGGCGTGCTCACGCTTGAGCCGCCAGGTGAGCGGCGACTTCGGGTCCACCAGCCAGTCCTGGAGATAGGTGGCCCGTACGTGGCGCAGGGTGCCGAGCCGCCCGTCGGCGATCAGTTTGCGCGCATAGGTGATCGCGGGCACCTTGCGGTAGTTGAAGCCCACGATCGCCACCTGACCGCGGGCCGCGGCGCGCTCCGCGGCCCGGGTCATCGCCTCCGCCTCCGCGACGGTGTTGGCCAGCGGTTTCTCGCACAGCACGTGCTTGCCGGCTTCGAGGGCGGCGATGGCGATCTCCGCATGGCTGTCACCGGGGGTGCAGATGTCGACCAGCTGCACATCGTCCCGGGCGATCAGCGCCCGCCAGTCGGTCTCCGCCGCCGCCCAGCCGTGCCGGGCCGCGGCGGCGTCGACCGCCGTACGGTCGCGTCCGCAGATCGCGGCGAGAGCGGGTCTCATCGGCAGGTCGAAGACGTGTCCCGCGGTGCGCCACCCCTGTGAGTGGGCGGCTCCCATGAACGCGTATCCGACCATGCCGACCCCGAGCGTCGGCGGCTGTCGCGGCGGCGCTGCGGCCTCCTGCTCCGTCTCTTCCCTACGGGCCATACGGGCTTCCTCCTCGTCGGTGGTTCGGTGGCGGCGGTGGGGCTCTGTCAGCTGAAGCCCGTCGGCAGGTACTGGTCGACGTTCTCCTTGGTGACGACGGCCGAGTAGAGCGTCAGGGAGGTCGGGATCTCCCTCTCGGCCAGTCCCCCGATGCCTTTGCCCTGGCCCAGGGCGCGTGCCAGGTCGATGGCGGACGCGGCCATCGTCGGCGGGTAGAGGACGGTGGCCTTCAGGACGCTGTTGCCGGCCTTGATGGCGTCCATCGCGGACTTGGCCCCGGCGCCGCCGACCATCATGAACTCGTCGCGGCCCGCCTGCTGGATGGCGCGCAGCGCGCCGACGCCCTGGTCGTCGTCGTGGTTCCACAGGGCGTCGAACTGCTTCTGCGCCTGGAGGAGTTGGGCCATCTTGGCCTGGCCAGACTCGACGGTGAAGTCGGCGGCCTGACGGGCCACCAGCTTGATGTTGGAGTAGTTCTTCAGGGCGTCGGCGAAGCCCTGGCTGCGCTGCTTGGTGAGCTCCAGGTTGTCGATGCCCGCCAGTTCGACGACCTTGGCGTTCGGCTTGTCCTTGAGCTGTTCGCCGATGTAGTGACCGGCGTTGAGGCCCATGCCGTAGTTGTCGCCGCCGACCCAGCAGCGGTACGCCTGCGGGGAGGCGAAGACGCGGTCCAGGTTGACGACGGGGATGCCCGCCCTCATGGCTTCCAGGCCGACCTGGGTGAGCGCCTTGCCGTCGGCGGGGAGGATGACGAGGACGTCGACCTTCTTGTTGATGAGGGTCTTGACCTGGCCGATCTGGGCGGCGGTGTCGTTGGAGCCCTCGGTGATCTCCAGGGTCACCTCCGAGTACTTCTCCGCACGCGACTTGGCGTTGACGTTGATCGCGTTGAGCCAGCCGTGGTCGGCCTGCGGGCCGGCGTAGCCGATGGTGACGGGCCTGCCCGGCTTGTCGTCGGCGGCGGGCTGGTTGGTCGCGACGGTTTCGCTCTTCTTCGGTTCATTGCTGGTGCAGGCGGTGAGGAGAGCTCCCGCGGATACGGCCGCGGTGCCGAACAGCAGTCCTCTGCGACTGGTTTCTGGCATGGCTGTCAAACCCTTCATCCGGTGCGTGGCATACGGAACAGCAGGGGGAAGCGGAGGAAGCGGGGTGGTGCGGGGTGGTGCGGCGGCAGGCGCCGCCGTGGGAAACGGTGCGCGGCTCAGGTCTCGCCGTGGCGCAGGGTGCGGCGCTGGATGAGGACGGCGGCGACGATGATCGCGCCCTTGGCGATCTGCTGGACGTCGCTCTGGAGGTTGTTGAGCGCGAAGATGTTGGTGATCGTGGTGAAGACGAGGACGCCGAGTACGGAACCGATGATGGTGCCCCGGCCGCCGGTGAGGAGCGTGCCGCCGATGATCGCCGCGGCGATGGCGTCGAGTTCGTAGAGGTTTCCGTTGGTGTTCTGCCCGGAACCGGCCAGGATGATCAGCATGAAGGCGGCGATGCCGCAGCACAGCCCGGAGACCAGATAGAGGTAGAGGCGCTGACGGCGTACGTCGATTCCGGCGAGCCGGGCCGCCTCCGCGTTGCCGCCGACCGCGACGGTACGGCGTCCGAAGGTGGTCCGGTTCAGGACCAGCCAGCCGACGAGGGTGACCGCGGCGAACATCAGGACCAGGGGCGGTATCCCGAGGATGTAGGAGTCGGGCAGACCGAGGTCCAGGACCGAGGGGACGGTGACGATCTGTGTCTTGCCGTCGGTGATCTGGAGCGCGAGCCCGCGGGCCGAGGCGAGCATGGCCAGGGTCGCGATGAACGGCACCATGCCGCCGTACGCGATGAGCACTCCGTTGACGAGTCCGGCGGCGAGCCCGACGATCACGGCGGTGAAGAGGATCCCGGCGAAGCCGAACTCCTGGGTGGCCAGCGTCGTCGCCCAGACGGAGGCGAGCGCGACCATCGCCCCGACCGAGAGGTCGATGCCGCCGCTGGTGATGACGAAGGTCATGCCGACGGTGACCACACCGATGACGGACGCCTGGGTCAGGATCAGCTGAAGGTTCCCGGTGTCCAGGAACGCGTCGGGCTCCGTGAAGCCGCCGACGGCGACGAGGACGACGAGAACACCGAGCAGCGACAGGTTACGGACATCGAGGCGCAGGCCGAGTCCGCGCGGGCCGCCGCCCGCCTTCGAGGGGGGCGCGGCGGAGGGGCCGGTGGCGGCCCCCCGGTCCGTCCCCTTGTGCTGCGCCGACGGGGCGGGCTGTGTCATGACGTCGGGCTCCCTTCCATCACGAGGTCGAGTACGCGGTGCTCGTCGAGCTCCTGGGCGGGCGCCGTATGCACGACGCGTCCCTCACGGAGCACCAGCACCCGGTCGGCGAGGCCCAGCACTTCGGGCACTTCGCTGGAGACGAGCAGTACGGCGAGGCCGTCGTCGGCCAGCCGGCGGATCACGGCGTAGAGCTCGGCGCGGGCGCCGACGTCGACGCCGCGGGTGGGTTCGTCCAGCAGCAGGACCCGGCAGCCGCGCAGCAGCCAGCGGGCCAGGACGGCCTTCTGCTGGTTGCCGCCGGAGAGGGTACGGATGGGGGTGTCCGGGTTGTCGGGCCGCAGCGACAGTTCGCGGGTGGCGTTCTGCGCGGCCCGCCGTTCGGCTCCCCGGTCGATCCAGCCGGACCGGGCGAAGCGGGAGAGCGAGGAGACCGAGACATTGCGGGTGACCGATTCGGTCATGAGCAGGGCCTGGGCCTTGCGTTCCTCGGGGGCGAGCCCGATTCCGGCGGCGACGGCCGCGCGGACGCTGCCGGTCCGCAGCGGCTTGCCCGCCACGGTGACGCGTCCGGTGCTGGGCTTGCGGGCGCCGTAGATCGTCTCCAGGATCTCGGAGCGTCCGGAGCCCACGAGTCCGGCGAGCCCGACGATCTCGCCGGGCCGGAGCTCCAGGTCGACGGGGGCGAACTCGCCCTTCCTGGACAGCCCTTCGACCTTCAGCACCGGTTCCGCGAGGTCCGGTGCGACGGACCCCGCACCGTCCTGGACGGCGGGCCCGGAGCGCTGCGGGAAGACGTACTCGACATTGCGGCCGGTCATCATGGCAACGATGTCGCGCGTGGGGGTGGACTCCGCGGGCAGACCGACGGCGACGGCCCGGCCGTCCTTGAGTACGGTCACCCGGTCCCCGATCCGGCGGATCTCCTCCAGGCGGTGGGAGATGTAGACGACGGCGACGCCGTCCGCGGTGAGGTCGGCGACGATACGGAACAGGTTGTCGACCTCGTCGGGGTCCAGGGCGGCGGACGGCTCGTCCATCACGATGAGCCGCACGTCGTGGGAGAGCGCGCGTGCCATGGAGACGATCTGCTGCTGGGCCGCGGAGAGTTCACCGACCGGGCGGGCGGGGTCGATCTCCGGGTGGCCGAGCCGCTTGAGGAGCGCGGCGGCCGCGGTGCGGCCCTCGCGGGTGCGGACGACGAAGCGGGCGGTGGTCGGTTCATGGCCGAGGAAGACGTTCTCGGCGACCGAGAGCCCTTCGACCAGGTCGAGTTCCTGATAGATGGTGGCGATGCCGAGCCGCATCGCCGTGATCGGCGACTTCAGCGAGGCGGGCTCGCCGCGCCAGGTGATCTCGCCACCGTCGGGCTGATGGGCTCCGGCCAGCACCTTGATGAGGGTGGACTTGCCGGCGCCGTTCTGGCCGAGGAGGCAGTGGACCTCACCGGCCAGGACCTCCAGGTCCACGCCGTCGAGGGCGCGCACGCCGGGAAATGACTTGGTGATGCCGGACATGGTGAGCAGGGGTGGTGGTGATGCCATGACAAATCCCCTCGGCGGTGCGGCCGGTGAGCGGACAGGGGGCAGGGGAGCAGGGCCGGTGGTGCCGTACCGCCGACGGCACCGCGGGCAGCTGCTGACAGAAGGCGCGGGTGAAACGGCTTACGGAAGCGCTGCGGAACGACTCGTGGAACGGCTCATCGAACGGCTTGCGGAACGGCTCGTGGAACGGCTTGCGGAACGGCTCGTGGAACGGCTTGCTGGCGAACAGACAGACGGCTGGACGGACAGGCGGACGGACGGGTCGGGCGGAACGCTTGCCGAGCTGGGTGATTGCGTCATGCCGGCCGGCCCGGGATCAGGCCGGTGAGAACAGATGGTCGCTGATGAGCCGGGCCGCGCCGATCACTCCGGCGACGGGTCCCAACTCACCGAGCACGATGGGGAGATTGCCGGTGGCCAGCGGCAGGGACTGCCGGTAGACCTGGGTCCGGACGCTGGCGAGGAGATTGTGGCCGAGGCCGGTCACTCCCCCGCCGATCACCACCAGACCGGGGTTGAAGAAGCTGACGAGTCCGGCGATGACCTGGCCGACGCGGTTCCCGCCCTCCCGGATCAGGTCGAGCGCGGTGGCGTCCCCGGCCGCCGCGGCGGCGGCCACATCGGCGGCGGTGAGCCTGCCCGCCTCCGCCAGCCGGGCCGCGAGTTCCGGCGACCGCCCGGCGCACGCCGCGTCCTCGGCGTCGCGCGCGAGCGCGGCACCGCTGAAGTGCGCCTCCAGGCAGCCCCGGTTGCCGCAGGCGCAGGCGCGCCCATCCGGTTCCACCTGGATGTGCCCGATGTCGCCGGCGCTGCCCGTCGTCCCGCGGTAGACCTCGCCGCCGACGACGATGCCGCAGCCGATACCCGTACCGATCTTGACGCAGAGGAAGTCGCCCACGGAGCGTGCGACGCCCGCGTGCTGTTCCCCCATCGCCATGAGGTTCACGTCGTTGTCGACCATGACGGGGCAGCCCAGCTCCTGGCTGAGCGCCTCGCGGACCGGGAAGCCGTCCCAGCCGGGCATGATCGGCGGCGCGACCGGCACGCCTTCGGGGAAGCGGACGGGTCCGGGTACGCCGATGCCCGCGCCGTCGAATCCCTCGGCGAGTCCGGAGGCCCGGAGCTTGGCCGCCAGGGACAGGACCTGCTCGAAGATGGCGACGGGGCCTTCGCGTACGTCCATGGGGTGGTTGAGGTGTCCCAGGACCTCCAACTCGGCGTTGGTGACGGCCACATCGATGGAGGTGGCACCGATGTCGACACCGAGGAACCGGAGTGCGGGAGCGAGCCGGATGTTGTGCGAGCGACGTCCACCGCGGGATGCGGCGAGTCCGTCGGCCACCACGAGTCCGGTCTCCAGCAGCCGGTCGACCTCGACGGCGAGCTTGGAGCGGGAGAGATCGACCTGATCCCCCAGCTGTGCCCGTGAGTTGGGACCACCGTCCCGCAACAGCCTGAGCAGCTGCGCCTGATGCGCGTTCGCGGGTCGTGCTGTCATACGTCTCACGCGTCCCTCCCCGCCACATCGGCCAGTCCGTCGGGCTTTCGATGGGGAACGTAGCAGCGCTTTGCCGGAGTGGGAAGAAGTTGAGCAGGAATCCGCTCCAACTTTCTCCACACCCAGGACAAAGATGGGCGGGGCGTACTCCCGAGGGGGGCGGGAAACGTCCCGAGGGGGAAACGTCCCGAAGGGGCGTGAAGCAGCGGCACGCGACAACGGGAAGGGCCGGGGCGCTCGGCCCCGGCCCTTCCCTCACGGCATGTGCTGCCGGATCCCCGCAGCCGCCACGTACGGGCCGTCAGCCGCCTTCGCGCTGGTGGTACGTCTGGCGCGTCTGCTCCGTGTGCGAACGCATGATCTCGGTCGCCCGCCGCTCGTCCCGCGAGGAGATCGCCGCGATGAGCTCGCGGTGCTCGATCCAGGACCGGGTGCCGCGCTGACGGGCGACCGGTGTGTAGTACCAGCGGACGCGGCGGTCGACCTGTCCGGCCAGTTCGGCGAGAACGACGTTCCCGGCCAGCTCCATGACCTTGGCGTGGAAGGCGGCATTGGTCGCGACGGCCAGGTCCACGTCGTCGTCGGCGACGGCCTGCTCGCCCTTGGCGCAGAGCTCTTCGAGGGCGGCGATCCCCGTTTCGCCGGAGTGGGCGGCGGCCAGCCGGGCCGCCTCCGCTTCGAGCAGCGCACGGACCGAGAGCAGTTGGTCGGCCTCCTCCTCGGTGGGCTCGTGCACGAAGGCACCCTGCGCGGGGCGCAGGTCGACCCACCCTTCGGTGTTCAGCCGCTGGAGCGCCTCGCGCACCGGCTGCCTGGACACGCCCAGATGTCCGGCCAGTTCGCTCTCGACCAGGTGCTGACCCGGCCGGAGTGCTCGCGTGGTGATCAGTTCGAGGAGCGTCTCGTAGACGCGCTCGCGCAGCGGACCGGGCCGTTCCAGCTTCGGCACAGCCCCGTGCGGCAGTCCTGTGGACAACATCGCGGTCCCCCTCCGGGCGACGAGCAATTGCTTATCGTCTACAGTCTACCGAGCGCAAGGGCCCCTCAGGGACAGCGGATCACCTGGCCCGCGTAGGAGAGATTCCCGCCGAACCCGAACAGCAGGACCGGAGCGCCGCTCTCGACCTCGCCGCGCTCCACCAGCTTGGACAGCGCCATGGGGATCGACGCGGCGGAGGTGTTGCCGGAATCCACCACATCGCGGGCGATGACCGCGTTGATCGCGCCGATCTTCCTGGCGACCGGCTCGATGATCCTCAAGTTGGCCTGGTGCAGCACCACCGCGGCCAGATCCTCCGGCGCGATTCCCGCCTTCTCGCACACCTTGCGGGCGATCGGCGGCAGCTGTGTGGTGGCCCAGCGGTAGACGGACTGCCCCTCCTGCGCGAAACGCGGCGGTGTCCCCTCGATCCGTACCGCGTTGCCCATCTCCGGGACCGAACCCCAGAGCACCGGCCCGATCCCGGGGCCGACGGCACCGTCCGCACCGTCCGCGGCGGAGGGATCGGCCGTGACGACCGCGGCGCCCGCGCCGTCCCCGAGCAGGACGCAGGTGGTGCGGTCGGTCCAGTCGGCGATGTCCGCCATCTTGTCGGCACCGATGACCAGGGCGCGGGTGGCCGCACCGGCCCGGATCGCGTGGTCGGCGGTGGCCAGGGCGTGGGTGAACCCGGAGCAGACCACGTTGATGTCCATCACCGCGGGCGAGCCCATGCCGAGACGGGCCGCGACCCGGGCCGACATGCTCGGGGAGCGGTCGATCGCGGTGGAGGTGGCGACGAGGACCAGATCGATGTCGGCGGGCTGCAGGCCGGCCGCCGCCAGCGCCTTGGCTCCCGCCTGCGCGGCCATTTCGTCCACCGGCTCGTCGGGGCCGCCCACATGACGGGTCTTGATGCCGACGCGACTGGTGATCCACTCGTCGCTGGTGTCGACCATGGCTGCCAGATCGTCGTTGGTGAGCACCTTGGCGGGCTGATAGTGGCCGAGCGCCACGATACGTGAGCCGGTCATTACTGGTTCCCCTCGCTACGTATGGCAGGAACCATCCAGTCTTGGTCGCTACCGCCCGGTACGAGGGCACGTGATCCCACAGGAATATGGGCCGCGGGTTGGAGCCTTGACAACAGCCTCGATCCTCCAAAAGGAATACTGTAGACAATATCCTGCCGAATGGCACCCCTAAGCGGCCCTATGATCGATCGAACCGGTGTGCACAAGGGAATCCCGATCAAACTTCTCAGTGATTTTTCGTGGGATCCGGTCAGTACGCCGTTTTGACCACCATACGGCCGGTCGTGGGCTGCGGCGTCACCCGCACGTGCCGGACAATGAGGTGGAGAACCTCCGCAGCAAGGGCCGCTTCGGCTTCATCACCCACGTAATCACCCACGTACAGAATCGGGTTCATCGGTATGGGACGGGCCACCGAGCGACGCCGCACGATCCGGATCCGGGACGGGGTGCTCTCCACCCGGCCCGACACGCTCGTCGCGGAGGAACCGCTGGAGATCCGGCTGAACGGCAAGCCGCTCGCCATCACGATGCGCACCCCCGGCGACGACTTCGCGCTCGCGGCGGGCTTCCTGGTCAGCGAGGGCGTGATCGGCCTGGGCTCCGAGGTGCGGTCGATCGTGTACTGCGCCGGAGCGACGGCGGACGGTGCGAACTCCTACAACGTGGTGGACGTGCGGCTCGCGCCCGGTGTCGTGGTGCCCGACATCACCCTCGAACGCCATGTCTACACGACCTCGTCCTGCGGCCTGTGCGGCAAGGCCAGTCTGGACGCGGTACGCACCACGACCCGGCACCCGGTCGCCGACGCTCCCCCGGTCCGGGTGACGCCCGCACTGCTCTCGGACCTTCCCGACCGGCTGCGCGAGTCGCAGCGGCTCTTCGACCGGACCGGGGGGCTGCACGCGGCCGCCCTGTTCTCGGAGGACGGCGAGCTGCTGGACATCCGGGAGGACGTGGGCCGGCACAACGCGGTCGACAAGCTGGTGGGGCGGGCGCTGACGGACGACCGGCTGCCGTTGTCGCGGGCCATCCTGCTGGTGTCGGGCCGTGCCTCGTTCGAGCTGGCGCAGAAGGCGGTGATGGCGGGAATCCCGATGCTCGCGTCGGTGTCCGCGCCGTCGTCGCTGGCCGTGGACCTGGCGGCCGAGACCGGGCTGACCCTGGTCGGGTTCCTGCGGGGCCCCTCGATGAACGTGTACGCGGGCGAGCACCGCATCGCCCTGGAAGCCGAGGCCGACGGGGCCGGGGCCCCCGCCCGGAGCGCGGGGGCGGCGGGCGCGTAAGGCCCGCGCCGGACGTGCCGGACGTGCCGGACGTGCCGGAAGACCCGTACGGCGGGGTCTCGGGTGCGTCAGGTATCCACGACGTCAGGCGGGTCGGGCCACCCGGCCGTCAGATACGTACGCCGGTCAGGCGCGTCCGGTGGCCGAGGACAGCTCTTCGGCCGGTCCGGGAGCGGTCCCCGGTACCGAGGCCGGTTCGGGGTCGCGCGAACGTCGCTTCGCGATCACCGCGCAGACCATCAGCTGCATCTGATGGAAGAGCATCAGCGGCAGCACGGCCAGGCTCGCGTGCGCCCCGAACAGGACGCTCGCCATCGGCAGCCCGGCGGCCAGGCTCTTCTTCGACCCGGCGAACTGGATCGCGATCCGGTCCCCGCGGTCGAACCCGAGCCGCTTCGCCCCGTACCAGGTCAGCGAGAGCATCAGCGCCAGCAGCACTGCTTCGGCGCCGAGCAGCGCGCCGAGACGGGCCGGCGTCACCTGGTGCCAGACACCGGCGACCATGCCCTCACTGAACGCGGTGTAGACGACCAGCAGTATCGAACCGCGGTCGACATGGCCGAGGACCTTCTTGTGCCGGACGAGGAAGCCGCCGATCCAGCGGCGCATCAACTGTCCGGCGACGAACGGGACCAGCAACTGGAGCACGATCTTCAGCAGCGAGTCGGCCGAGAATCCGCCGCCGGTGCCGCCGAGCAGCAGGGCGGCGAGGAGCGGGGTGAGGAAGATCCCGGCGACGCTGGAGAAGGACCCCGCGCAGATCGCCGCGGGCACGTTGCCGCGGGCGATCGAGGTGAAGGCGATCGAGGACTGGATGGTGGACGGAACCAGGCAGAGGAAGAGGAATCCGGCCTGGAGCTGCGGGGTCAGCGCGTAGGGCACCAAGCCCCTACTGGCCAGCCCCAGCAACGGGAAAGCGACGAAGGTGCAGATCAGGACCGTGAGATGGAGCCGCCAGTGCTTCAGTCCGTCGAGCGCCTCCCCGGTCGAGAGTCGGGCTCCGTAGAGAAAGAAGAGCAGGGCCACCGCCCCGGTCGACACCCCGCCGGCCACGTCGGCGGCCGGGCCCGACGCGGGCAGCAGTGCCGCGAGCACCACGGTGCCGATCAGCGCGAGGATGTACAGGTCGATCGGCAGCCAGGACGGCAGCTTCAGGGTGCGGCGGCTCATGTGCTCCACGTGTCTCTCGTTCAGATCGTGCCCACCCATCCTGCGACGGATCGCCCCCATCGGGAATCCGGTATACCGCTCTGACTGTCATCACGGAACGCGATAGCGTGGGTCCATGTACGACCCCGCTCAGCTGCGCACCTTCCTCGCCGTCGCCCAGACCCTCAGCTTCACCCAGGCCGCCCGCAGACTCGGCGTCCGGCAGTCCACGGTGAGCCAGCACGTGCGGCGACTGGAGGAGGCGACGGGGCGGCAGCTGTTCGTCCGCGACACGCACCGGGTCGATCTCACCGAGGACGGCGAGGCCATGCTCGGCTTCGCCCGGACGATCCTGCAGGCGCACGAGCGCGCCGCGACGTTCTTCGCCGGCACCCGGCTGCGCGGCCGGCTGCGGTTCGGCGCCTCCGAGGACTTCGTCCTGACCCGGCTGCCGGAGATCCTGGAGTCCTTCCGCCGCGACCACCCGGAGGTCGAGCTGGAGCTGACCGTGGAGCTGTCCGGGACGCTGCACCAGCAGCTGGCGGCGGGGCGCCTGGATCTCGTGCTCGCCAAGCGGCGCACCGGCGACACGCACGGCGAGCTGGTCTGGCAGGACACGCTGACCTGGATCGGCGCCCCGCAGCTGCGGATCGATCCGGAGCGCCCGGTGCCACTGATCGTCTTCCCGCCGCCGGGCATCACCCGGGCCCGCGCGCTGGAGGTCCTGGAGGAGCACGGCAGGTCCTGGCGGATCGCGTGTACGAGCACGAGTCTGAGCGGGCTGATCGCGGCGGCCCGCGCGGGCCTCGGCGTGATGGCCCACACCCGGGGGCTGATCCCGCCGGGACTGGTCCCGGTACCGGCCAGGGCGGGACTGCCGGAGCTCGGCGATGTGGACTTCGTGCTGCGGCACGGCCGCCGTCGGGACGCCGCGCAGGAGGCCGCGGACGCGCTGGCGGCGGCGATCCTGGCGGGCGGCGACCGGCTCCACCGCGGAATCAGCGGCCGCGACGGGGCGTGACCCCCTTACGTGAAAGACGTGACCCCCGTACGTGAAGGACAGGACGGATCGCGGCGGACGGGGCGGACGGGGCGGACACGGACGGCCTCCCGGACAGGACGGGCGGGCCGGACACGACGGACGGACGCGGAGCAACTCCCCGTACCGGCGTAGAGCGGGAGTGATCGCAGCGTTCAGATTCGGTGGAGATTCCCGCGCGAGCCACTTACTCCGCGGTCAGAAGTGCGCCCGAGCCTTGCCCATCTGGCCGGATTTCGACGGTTGACCTGTGCAGATGGCACGTTTTACGCAGACTTCCACCCCTCCCGCAGGCGCGTTCCGTGGGGTAGCGTCGCGGCGCTGTGCGGAGTGCCGGAGGAGCAGGTCATTTGCGCGAGTTCACTGTCCCACCCATGGCGGCGGCGCCTCTAGTCGGCGGTCTCGCCGACGTGGTATTCGATTACGCGGAGGACGACCCGCACCGGGTCGCCCTCGGCCGCAAGGACGCGTCCGGACAGTGGCGCGATGTCACCTCCGCGGTCTTCCGCGACGAGGTGCTGGCCCTGGCCAAGGGGCTGATCGCCCACGGCGTCCGGTTCGGTGACCGGGTCGCCCTGATGTCCCGTACGCGGTACGAGTGGACGCTGTTCGACTTCGCGCTCTGGTCGATCGGCGCCCAGTCGGTGCCCGTCTATCCCACGTCGTCGGCCGAGCAGGTGCTGTGGATGCTGCACGACGCCGAGGTCGCGGCCGTGATGGTCGAACACGAGGACCACGCCATGACGGTCGGTTCGGTGATCGACCGGCTGCCGCATCTCAAGCGGCTGTGGCAGCTGGACGCCGACGCGGTGACCGGGCTGATGGCGGCGGGCGCCGAGATCGACGACGAGGTGGTGCACCGGCACCGGCGTGCGGTGACGCCCGAGTCCGTGGCGACCGTGATCTACACCTCCGGGACGACGGGCCGCCCCAAGGGGTGCGTGATCACCCATGCCCACCTCATGTTCGAGACCGACACCATGGTCAGCCGCTGGGAGCCGGTGTTCCACTCCAAGGCGGGCGACGAGGCGTCCACCCTCCTCTTTCTCCCGCTGGCGCATGTCTTCGGCCGCATGGTGGAGATCGCGGCGGTCCGGGGCCGGGTGAAGCTCGGCCATCAGCCGGAGCTGTCGGCGTCCGCGCTGATGCCGGACCTGTTGACGTTCCGGCCGACGTTCATCCTGGCGGTGCCGTACATCTTCGAGAAGGTCTTCAACGGCGCCCGCCGCAGGGCGGAGGCGGAAGGCCGCGCCGGGGCGTTCGGCAAGGCCGTCGAGATCGCGGTGAAGTACGCCGAGGCGCTGGAGGAGCGGGCGTTCGGGAAGGGCCCGGGGCCGTCCGCCGGGCTGCGGATGCAGCACCAGTTCTTCGACAAGGTCGTCTACAAGAAGGTCCGTGACGCCATGGGCGGCCGGGTGCGGCACGCGATGTCGGGCGGCTCGGGCATGGAGCGCCGGCTCGGGCTGTTCTTCGAGGGTGCGGGCATGACGGTCTTCGAGGGGTACGGGCTCACCGAGTCGACGGCGGCGGCGACGGCCAATCCGCCCGAGCGCACCCGCTACGGCACGGTCGGCCTGCCGATCCCGGGCACCACGGTGCACATCGCCGAGGACGGCGAGGTGTGGGTGCACGGCGCCAACGTCTTCTCCGGCTATCTGGGCGATCCGGAGTCCACCCGCGCCGTACTGAACGACGGCTGGCTCGCCACGGGGGACATCGGCGCACTGGACGAGGACGGCTATCTGACGATCACCGGGCGGAAGAAGGAGATCCTGGTGACGTCGGGCGGCAAGAGCGTGTCCCCGGCCGGTCTGGAGGAGCGGGTGCGGGCGCATCCGCTGGTCGCGCAGTGCATCGTCGTCGGCAACGACCGCCCCTACATCGCGGCGCTGGTGACCTTGGACCAGGAGTCGGTGGACCACTGGCTCGCCATGCGGGGCCGGTCCCCGCTGAGCGGGATGGAACTGGTGCGGGACCCGGACCTGGAGCGGGAGGTGCGCCGGGCGGTGGTGGCCGCCAACACGGCGGTGTCGCAGGCGGAGTCGATCCGTACGTTCCGGATTCTGGCGCACCAGTTCACCGAGGAAGCCGGTCTGCTGACCCCTTCGCTGAAGCTCAAGCGCAAGGCGGTCGAGGCGGCGTACGCGGTCGAGATGGACGCGCTGTACGGCTGACGCCGCCGCCCGGCGGGAGCCGGGACCGACGTCCGTACGGAGGACTCGTGGGCGCCCGCCGGGGAATGGACCGGTGTACGGGGGACGCGTGGGCGCTCGTCGGGGGAATGGTCCGGTGTCTGTACGGGGGACGGGCGGGTCCCCGTCGGGGAATGCTTCGGCCGAGCTGATCGTTGACGTCAGGAGTACCAACCGACGACGTAAGGATCGACCGCTCGTGAGCCAGGTCCCCTCCATCACCCTCAACAACGGCCTCGAAATGCCGCAGCTCGGTTTCGGTGTCTGGCAGGTGCCGGACGACGAGGCCGCGAAGGCGGTCGCCACGGCCATCGAATCCGGGTACCGGAGTATCGACACCGCCGCGATCTACGAGAACGAGGTGGGCACCGGCAAGGCCATCGCCGCCTCCGGGGTCGCCCGTGAAGAGCTCTTCGTCACCACGAAGCTGTGGAACAGCGAGCAGGGTTACGACTCCACGCTGCGCGCCTTCGACGCCTCGCTCGACAAGCTCGGTCTGGACTACGTCGACCTGTACCTGATCCACTGGCCGCTGCCCGCCACCGACCGGTATGTGGACACGTACAAGGCCCTGGAGACGATCTACGCGGACGGCCGCGCCAAGGCCATCGGCGTGTCGAACTTCCTGCCGGAGCACCTCGACCGGCTGCTCGGCGAGACCTCCGTGGTCCCGGTGATCAACCAGATCGAGCTCCACCCGCAGCTCCAGCAGGCGGAGTCCCGCGCGCTGCACGCCGAGCACGGCATCGCCACCGAGGCGTGGTCGCCGCTGGGCCAGGGCAAGGGCCTCCTGGAGGTCCCGACGGTCGTGGCGGTCGCACAGAAGCACGGCCGCACCCCCGCCCAGGCCGTGCTGCGCTGGCACATCCAGACGGGCAACGTGGTGATCCCGAAGTCCGTGACCCCGTCGCGGATCGTGGAGAACCTCGATGTGTTCGGCTTCGAGCTGGACGCCGACGACCTCGCCGCGTTCGCCGCCCTGGACGAGGGCAAGCGCCTCGGCCCGGACCCGGCCGAGTTCAACTACGGCGCCTGAGCCGCACCCGTTCGTTCCGGATTCTTTTCCGGCGCCCCCACCGTGCTGACGGTGGGGGCGCCGTCGTACCCCCGCCGCCGTCGTACCCCGCAGTCGTCGCACCTCGCCGAAGGAGAACCAGAGCATGAGCAGGGACGCCGCGCCCGTCGTCGAGGCCGGTCTGTACCGTCTGCGCAACGTCGGCAGCGGGCTGCTGCTGGAGGTGTACGGCGCGGCCAAGGGCGGCGGCGCCCCGGTCCTCCAGGGTGCGGAGAGCGGGTCGGCCGCGCAGCTCTGGCAGCTGTCCCCGGTGCACGAGGGTGCCGCGCTCCACCACCTGGTCAACGCGCACAGCGGCAAGCGGCTGGACGTCGCCAACGCCTCCACGGAGAACGGCGCGACCATCCAGCAGTGGAGGGCCAACAACTACGGCGCCCAGGAATGGCTGATCGAACAGCACCTGGAGGCGCCGGGCACGGTGACCCTGGTCAGCTTCATCAGCGGGCTCGTCCTCGAAGTCGCCGACGGATCGGCAGAGGCCGGGGGCAGGATCCAGCAGTGGGAGGACACCGACTCCCCCTCCCAGTGGTGGCAGTTGGAGGCCGTGGCGCCCTGACCGTCCCCCTCGCCCTGCCCCGGCCCCGCTCCCCCAGCCCCGGCCCCTCGGCTCAGCCGCGCCGGGCCAGCTGGACCGTACGGGCGGTGAGCAGGTAGGCATCGGACCGGTGGTGCAGTCCGGCCGGGTCCTGGGGATCGAGCAGCCGGTCGAGTACGGCGACGTCGTCGGCGTCGAGCCGGTCACCGAACGCCTCGCGCGCCCGGGTGAAGGTATCCACGACGTGCTCACGGGCCTGGGCGGAGAGCGGGGCCGGCAGGTCGAGGAGGAAGCTGCGGGTACCGTTCGGCGTCAGTCCCACCGCACCGAACAGGGCGTTCCAGTCCTCGGTCTCGCGCTTCGCGTCCGGCAGCTCGACCCGCATCTGCTGGAACCACTCCGTCGAGACCGCGTCCAGCCTGGCCTCCAGGCCGGGCCGGCCGATGCCGATGTCCCGGGGCAGCCGCCGCGTGGGAAGCCCGCCCTCGACGAGCGCCACCGTTCCGCCGGGCCGCAGGACCTCGGCGAAGCCGGCCAGAACGGCGCGCTGGTCGCCCATGTGGTGCAGGGAGTTGCCCGCCCAGATCAGATCGGCCTCGCCCAACCGGGAGATACCGTCCGGGAGTTCGGCCTCCAGCGTGCGGAAACGTTCGCCCACTCCCAGTCGCCGGGCACGGGCGGCCGCCCGCTCCAGGAGTGCCGGGGTGGCATCCACGGCGACGACCTCCGCCTCGGGGAACACCTCGGCCAGCAGGCAGGCGACCACACCCGGGCCGCTCCCGATGTCGAGGACGCGGCGCACGGTCGGGGCGTCGGGCAGCGAGGCGATCCAGCGGGCCGCCTCCTCGTACTGCGGGCCGCTGAGCTCGGCCTCCCGCTCCAGCCGGGGACCCATCGCGTCCCAGTCGAAGTCCGTGGTGTCATGCGCGTGCGCGTGCGGCCGCGTACCCGAATGCGGCTGCGCGTGCGACTGCTCGTGATGGCCGTGCCCGGCGTGATCGCTCATGGGCACCAGCCTTCCCGAGAATTGCTCTCCCGGCCACTCCTGTTGCCGCTTCGGCAAATCGGCACCCGCCGGGCCCCGGGCGGCTTTCCCGGCGGGCGTATTGCCGGTGGGCCTCCGGACCCATAACTTGCCGTTATGGAGCTGGAGTTGCGCCATCTACGGACCGTACGTGCCATCGCCGACACCGGCAGCCTCACCAAGGCTGCCGCAGCGCTCGGGCTCGCGCAGCCCGCCCTGAGCGCTCAGCTGCGGCGGATCGAGAAGGCTCTCGGCGGCGTGCTCTTCGAGCGGGACCACACGGGCGCCCGGCCGACCCCGCTCGGTGAGCTGGTACTCGAACGGGCGAGGGTGGTACTGCCCGCGGTGAGCGAGCTACAGGCGGAGGCGGTGCGGTTCGCCAATGCGACGGGGACCATGGACCGGTTCCGGCTCGGCGGGACGCATGGACCGTTGCTCGGCGGTCTCGTCGACCGGCTCGCCACCGCGCACCCGTCCACGCCGGTGTCCACGTACACCTCGTGGTCGGTGGCCGAGATCGCCTCGCTCGTCATCGACGGACGGCTGGACTTCGCTCTGATCGGGGCCTGCGGCGAGAGCCCGCCGCCGATGGCCGACCGCCTGGTCTGGCAGGTCGTCGGCGTCGACCCGGTGTTCGTGATGCTGCCGGAAAACCATCCGCTGGCGGGCGAGCCGGAACTGGGCCTGGCCGCGCTGGCCGGCGAGTGCTGGGCCGATGTGCCGGGCGACGGCTGTTTCGCGGACTGCTTCGCCGCGGCCTGCGCACGGGCGGGCTTCACCCCGGTGTCGGTGTACGAGACGGACACGTCCTCCGTCGTCCACCTGGTGCAGGTGGGGCGGGCGATCGGACTGTGCCGGGCGACGTTCCCGCCGACGCCCGGCCTGGTGACCCGGCCGATCACCGGTTCACCGCTGAGCTGGCGCCATCTGCTGGGCTGGCATCCCCGCTCTCCCGCCGCGGACGCCGCCGCGGGAGCGGTGAGCGGGCTGACCCGGTCGGCGTACGCGGAGGCGGTGTCGCGCAGCCCGGACTACGCGACGTGGCTCGCCGCGCATCCGGCGTTCGGCACGGTGGCCTGAGAGCCCGGAA
Source organism: Streptomyces sp. TSRI0281 (assembly GCF_001905125.1). Lineage (GTDB taxonomy): Bacteria > Actinomycetota > Actinomycetes > Streptomycetales > Streptomycetaceae > Streptomyces. The sequence goes on from NZ_LWLE01000004.1 coordinate 305,416, forward strand.
CCGAGTTGCGGTCCTACTCCGCGCCGTGCGCCGGAGCCGCTGCCGCCACCCGGGCTGCGAGCGCCAGGTCATTCTCCGTGATCGCGCCGCCCGCGTCATGGGTGTTCACGGACAGGGCGACGGTGTTGTAGCCGAGCGTCAGATCGGAGTGGTGCCCGAGCTCCTCCTGGATCTGCGCGACATGGACGGTCAGGGCCGCGGCGGCGAAGTGGGAGGGCAGCCGGTAGGTACGGGTGATCCGGCCCCCTTCCCGCGCCCAGCCGGGCAGCGTACGCAGCCGGGTCTCGATCTCAGAGGGCGACAGCGGTTCGGCGGGCATGGAACGGCTCCCTGCATCACGAAGTGGATCAACGGACGGTCCGGCAGTGCGGGTGACGTTACGGTCTGCGTATGACAACTGTCGCGCGTGACACGGGAGTGGGGCCGCTGCTGCGAGGCTGGCGGCAACAGCGGCGGATCAGCCAGTTGGAGCTGGCCCTGCGCGCGGACTCCTCGGCCCGGCACATCTCGTTCATCGAGACGGGCCGCTCCCGGCCCAGCGAGGAGATGGTCCTGCGGCTGGCCGAACACCTCGACGTCCCCGTCCGGGAACGCAACGCCCTGCTCGTGGTGGCCGGATACGCGCCCCGGTACACCGAGACCGCGCTGGACGACCCGTCGATGGGCGCGCTGCGCGAGGGCATGGAGCGGCTGCTCCAGTGCTACGACCCCTATCCGGCCCTCGTCCTGGACGGCATGTACACCGTGGTGGCCGCCAACCGGGCCAGCTCGCTGCTGATGGCGGGGGTGGCCGAGCATCTGCTCACCCCTCCGCCGAACGCCATGCGGATCACCCTGCATCCGGAGGGTCTCGCCCCGCGCATCGTGAATCTGCCGGAGTGGCGGGCGGATCTGCTCGCGCAGATGGAGCGCCAGATCGCCCTGGTCCGTTCGCCGGAACTGCGGGCCCTGCACGAGGAGGTCGCCGCCTATCCGCCGCCCGAGTGGGGTGCCGGCGGGCGGGGCGGGTACACCTCCGGCCCGCAGCCGGCCGGGGTCGGGCGGGCGGCGTTCGCGCTGCCGATGATGGTCGAGCACGAAGGGCGGGTGCTGTCGTTCATCTCCTCCATCGCGACGTTCAACACGCCGATGGATGTGACGGTCGCCGAGCTGGCCATCGAGACGTTCCTGCCCGCCGACCGGGAGACCGCCGCGTATCTGCACTCCCTCACTTTTTGAGCGTCGCGGTCCAGGGGGCGTCGCTGCGGGCCAGTACCGTCGCCACCGTGCTCGCGGCGGCGAGGATCACCACGGTCAGCACCAAGGGCAGTGTCGGCCGGCCGTGCAGGACTGCGGCGGCTCCGGCCATGGCGCCGAGCAGCATCGCGGCGGCGGACGGGATCCGCCGTCCGGCCCGGCTCCCGCCTCCCCCGGCCGGACGGCTGTCCGAGGCGACCCCGGTGAGTGTGCGCGTCAGCACGGTGGTGGTGAGGTCGGGGACCGCGAGCGCGCGGGAGGCCGCGTTCTGCACGCCGAGGCCGAGGCCGAGCAGCACGATGAGGGCGAACCTGACCCCTCCCGTGTACGGCGTGCCGGAGACCAGGGTGACGCCTGCCGCCGCCGCCACGAGAACGGTCTCGGCCAGGAGCGCGTACTGAAGCATCCGGCCCCGGTGGTTGCGGGCGCGGTGGACGAGCAGGCCGCCCGTCAGTGCCCCGGCGAGGAAAGCGGCCAGCGCCACCAGGGAGGCGGCCAGCGAGAAGCCGGGGGCTCCGGCGAAGGCGAAGCCGGAGAAGACCACGTTGCCGGTCATGTTGGCGACGAAGACCCGGCCCAGGAGCAGATAGCTGACCGCGTCGACGAGTCCGGTGACGAAGGTCAGGGCGAGCATCACGGGCGGGAGGGGACCGTGCCGGCCGTTCGGGTCCGGTACGACCATGGACCACGCCTCGCGCAGGACGACAGCCATGGGCACGCTCCGATCACTGGGGGTGGTCCGGATTGTCCGTGCCGGGCCTGCGGTCCGCCGCGACCGACGCGCGCACCGCCCCCGCGGTCGGCGGGGGCGGTGCACCCGGATCGGAGGCGGCGGGCCGGATCGGAGGCGGTGGGCCGCAGGCGGTGCCGGAGACGGCGGGCCGACGGCGGTGGGTCAGACCCGGGCGCCGTTGTCCAGCGGGTCGCGGCGTGCCGCCGGGGCCGTGCGGCGGCCCTTCGCGCGGGTCGGGGGCGGAGCCTTGCTGCCCTTCTCCAGCACGAGTGCGCCCGGCACGGCGGTGAGCACCGAGGAGTACGTACCGACGCAGACACCGATGAGCAGGGCGAGCGCGAAGTCGGCGAGCGAGTCGCCGCCCAGCACCGCGAGCGCGGCCAGGATGAACAGGGCGCCCATCCCGGTGTTCACGGTTCTGGGAACGGTCTGCAGGACGGCCCGTTCGGCGACGGTGGCCAGGGGTGCGCGAGGGCTCTTGGCCCACAGCTCCCGTACCCGGTCGAAGACCACCACCGAGTCGTTGACCGAGTAGCCGATGACCGTGAGCAGCGCGGCCAGGAAGATGCCGTCGACGGTACGTCCCAGCCAGGCGAAGGCGCCGACAAGGATGATCACGTCGTGGACGAGCGCCCCGACCGAGGCGACGGCGAACGTCCAGCGGAACCGGACCGCCAGATAGGCGAGCTGGACGAACACGGCGACCGCGAGGGCGATCAGCGCGTTGCGCCGCAGCTCGTCGCCGAGGCTGGGCCCGATCAGTTCGTCGCGCACCTTCGTGGTCTCACCGCCCTCGGCCGCGAGCGCGGCGCGCAGGGCGTGTTCCCCGTCGTTGTCGAGCTTCCCGGTGCGTACGGAGAGGTCGCCCGCGCCCGCGGTGGTGACCTCGGCGTCGCCGAAGCCCGCGGCGGCCAGCGTGGTGCGGGCCGTGTCGACGTCGACGGGGCGGCTGGTGGAGTACTCGACGAGACGGCCACCGGTGAACTCGACGCCGAGGTTGACCCCGCGGACCAAGATGCCGAGCACCGCGACGGCGATCAGTGCCGTGGAGAACAGCAGCCAGCGGCGCGGCGAGCGGAACAGCCTCGGATCGCGGCGGGTCAGCCAGGTCCGTACCCGGCCGGGGCGTGCGATGCCGTTGATGCCCCGGTAGTCGCTGACGAACCGTGAGTTCGCCGCGATCTCGGTGAGCGCGCGGGCGATGACGAGCGCGGAGAACATCGAGGCGATGACGCCGATGGCCAGGGTGACGCCGAAGCCCTTGACCGGCCCCGAGCCGAGGAAGAAGAGGAGCCCCGCCGCGATCAGTGTGGTCACGTTGGAGTCGGCGACCGCGCTCCAGGCGTTGCGGAATCCGGCGGTGAGCGCGGAGCGCAGGGAGCCGTTCGGCCGGGCGGCGCACTCCTCGCGGGCGCGCTCGAAGACCAGGACGTTCGCGTCGACGGCCATGCCGATGGCGAGCACGAATCCGGCGAGGCCGGGGAGGGTGAGGGTGACGCCGAGCGCGACCAGTGCGGCGTACGAGATCACCCCGTAGGCGGCCAGGGCCACGGCGGCGAGGGCTCCGAAGAGCCGGTAGACGAAGGTGATGAACAGCGCGGTGGCGGCGGCTCCGATGAGTGCCGCCTTGGCGCTGGCGTCGATGGCCTCGGCACCGAGCGTCGGACCCACGGTCCGCTGTTCGACGATCTCTACGGGTACGGGGAGTGCGCCGCCCTTGATGAGCAGGGCCAGGTCGCGGGCCTCGTCGGCGCTGAAGGAGCCGGTGATCCGGGTGGTCCCGGACGGGAGTCCGACGTCACAGCCGATCGACGGGTCGACCTGCGGCGAGGAGATCACCTGCTGGTCGAGAACGATGGCGACCCTGCGCCGGTCGTCCTGGGCGGGGTGGCAGGCGGCTTCACCGGTCAGCCGGGTCCATTCCCGGCCCGCGCCCTTCTCGAAGTCGAGCGAGACGGTCCACCCGGCGCCCCCCTCGGCGTCGAAGGTGGCGGTGGCGTCCTTGACGCCCGCGCCGGAGAGCTGCACGGGCCCCAGGGCGAGCGGGCGGCCCTGCTCATCGGGCAGCGTCAGGGATTCCCCGGCGGTGGGTGCGGAGTTCGATTCCCCGGCGGTGGGTTCCTTGGTGGCGGGTTCGGAGTTCGATTCCCCGGCGGTGGTATCGGTCGTGGCGCCCGGTCCCTGTACGGCGTGGAAGCTCAGCTGGGCGGTTCTGCCGATCACCTCGGCGGCCTGGCGCGGGTCCTGGACGTCCGGGAGTTCGACGATGATCCGGTCCTCGCCGGAACGGGTCAGGGTCGGTTCGGAGACGCCGAGCGAGTCGATGCGCTGGCGCAGTACCTCCAGGGTGCGGTCGGTGCTCTCCCGGTCCGCCCGGGTCGTGGCGGAGTCCTTGGCCTGGAGCACCATACGGGTGCCGCCCTGGAGATCGAGGCCGAGTCTGGGTGACATGGTCAGCGTGATGAACACGGAGACGAGCAGTACGGCGGCAGCCAGAACCGCTCGCACCGTGGTGGCGCGAGTCATGGGAATCCTCCGGTGGGGCGTCTACCGCCCTCACCTCAGCGAGGACGGGACGGCAGGTCTGTGGGACAGGACCGGTGACCGGTGCTCGGACCGGTTGCCGTCCCGGGAGGACCCCGTACGCCGGGGAGCCCGGACGGGCTCCCGTCGGGTACGCGGGAGGCGGCTTCGGCGCGGCGTGGCGTGGCGGCGCGCGGTGCGGGCAGGACCGGCGTGCGGGGCGGCAGCGCGCTGTGGGCGGGCGGCGGCGAGTGGTTCGGTGCCTGGGCCCGGATGAGGCCCGCCCGGGGGTGCGGGGCGGAGGTGACCGCGGCCCGGGGGTGGTCGCGGCCGGTGGCCGCGACGGTCCGGCCGCGACGGGGGTCCTGACCGGAGGTGACGGTGCGGGTGTCGTGGCCGCCGGTCGCACCGGCGCGGAAGCGGCGGGTGTCGTGGATCTGGCCGGCCCGTGCGGTCCGGTCGGTGTGCTGGGCGGGGGCGGGGGCGACGGGGGCGTACGCGGCGACGGGGGCCGGCCCCGTGAGGGCGCGGACCGGGATCGCGGCACCGGTGGCCGCGGGCCCGCCGCCGATCAGGGTGAGGACGGCGAGGAGCAGCGCGGCCAGGGCGTGCCGTGCCCGCCGGGCCGGTGCGTCCGGTCGGCCGCGCCGGGGTGTGCTCTCCCGTGGCGGCTCAGGGAAGGGGGTCACCCCGGCAGGCCGGGCGGGCCGGGCAGGACGGCCGGGGTGGCGGCGTGGCGGAGCACGGAGCTGAGGATCAGCCCGGCGCCGCGTACGACGGTGGTCGACGGGTCGTCGGCGAGACGGACCCGCACCCCGAGGCGGAGTGCGAGCCGGTCGGTGATGTCGGGGCGCAGCGCGCCGCCTCCGGCAAGGACCGGGCCCTTGCGCAGGGCTCCCAGGACGGTGCCGTGCCGGTCCTGCCGCCACATGGACATGATCATGTCGAGCACGGTGCGGACGAGGGCCGCGGGCAGCGTGGCCGGGTCCAGGTCGCTGAGCCCCGACTCGGCCTGGCGGGCGTCGGCGACCATGCCGTCCACGAGCAGGGTCACTTCGGTCAGCTCGGCGCCCATGTCGATGACGAGCAGGGGGCCGCTGTCCTGCGGTCCGGCGTACGCCGCGGCGGCGCGGGCGCTGTTGAGCACGACGACACCGGTCGGACCGAGCGCGGCGAGCAGTTCGCGCGCCGCGGCACGGTGCTCGGCTCCGGCGAGGACCGGGTGGCTCAGCACGATCACGCTGTCACTGCGGTCGGTGCCGAGGGCGGCGTCGGCGATACGGCTGAGCAGTCTGCCGCAGGACTCGGGGTCGACGATACGGCCGCGACGGACGGGCCGGAGGGATCCGTCGTCCGGGACCGGGTCGGTCATGAGGCCGTGTCCGGGGACCCAGGCACGGGTCCGGGAACTGCCGAGGTCGAGGGCGAGGCCCCGCGTGGCGACGGGCCGGTTGCCGCGTGACGGGTGGTTGCGGGGTGCCCGAATCGCCGGGGTCTCCCGGTGGACGGGCCGGACGTAGCGCTGTCCGTCGCGCAAAGAACTCATCGCTCCTCACCCCCGGCCTGCCACCACAGCCGTCCGCTCACCAGTGACCCGCTGATAGCGAGGCATGACCGAGCCCTCACTATGCAATACCGGGGCAAGGAAAGCCACTTCCTTACCCATTCGAAGGCCCCGCCACCGGAGACCTGTCACCGGACGCCCGCCACCGGACGCGCGGCACGGTGACGCGCGGCACGGTGACGCGCGGCACGGTGACGCGTCATCTGCGTGCGGCATGAACACGCATCATCGGGTGTTACGGCACGCGCACCCGCACCCGCGCCCTCATTCCTCCTCGCTCAGGAACGAGGCGATCAGTTCCGCGAATTCGTCCGGTGCCGCGATCCGGACGCCCAGGTCCTCCGCCTTGGTGCGCTTCGATCCGGCCTTCTCCCCGGCGACCAGAAGGCTCGTGCGCTTGGAGACGCTGGAGGAGGACTTCCCGCCGGCCCGCTCGATCAGCTCGTTCATCTGGTTGCGGGACAACTTCTCCAGGCTGCCCGTCATGGCCCCGGTGACCACCACGGTCATCCCGTCCAGCGGCAGGTCCGACGGTGCGACGGCGGTCTGCGCGCCCGCTTCCCCGTCCGCCTCCCCGTGCTGCTCGGTCCCGGGCTCCGGCGGCGGCGTGGCGCCGGGCTCCGTCATGTTGACTCCGGCGCTCACCAGCTTCTCGATCAGCGGGGCCAGCTCCGCCAGCTCCGCGACCACGCCCGCCGCCTTCTCCTTGCCGATGCCGTCGACCAGTTGGAGCGTCTCGATATCGGCGGCGACGATCCGGTCCATGGTCGCGAAGTAGCGGGCGATCCGGCGGGACATGGAACGTCCCGTGCCCCGTACTCCCAGGGCGCAGAAGACGCGGGAGAGCGGGCGGGTCCGGGCCGTCCCGATGGCGGCCAGCAGATTGTCGGTGGAGGTCTCGCCCATCCGGTCGAGGGCGAGCAACTGCTCCCGCTCCAGGGTGAAGAGGTCGGCGAAATCGGTGACCAGCCCCGCGTCGACGAGCTGGACGACACGGGTGGCGCCCAGTCCCTCGATGTCGAGCTGGTCGCGGCCGGCGGCATAGGACACGGAGGCGACCAGCCGGCAGTCACGGCCCCGGGTGCAGCGCCAGCGCTGCTCGCTCGTGTCGATCTCGGAGCCGCACTGCGGGCAGCTCGCGGGGAACTCGATCGGCTGCTCGTCACCGGTCCGCAGATGCGCGACGGGCGCTTCGATGCGCGGAATGATGTCGCCCGCCTTGTAGACCATCACCTGGTCCCCGAGCCGCAGATCGCGGCGGGTGATGTCGGCGGGGTTGTGCAGGGTGGCGTAGCCGACGGTCGACCCGTCGATCTCCACGGGCTCCAGCACCGCACGCGGCGCGATGATGCCGGTGCGGCCCACATTCCACTCGACGGCCAGGAGACGGGTGACCTTCTCCACGGCCGGAAGCTTGTACGCGATGGCCCAGCGCGGCGCCCGGGTCCCGGAACCGGCCTCGCGCTGGTCGGCGGCGAGGTCCGCCTTGATGACGATGCCGTCGATACCGAACGGCAGCGTGGCCCGCAGAGCTCCGATCTCCGCCACCCTCGACTGCACCGCCTCGACCGTGGTGACCGTGCGCGGGGCGACCTCCGTGTCCGCCGCCGTGTGCACGCCGAGCCCGGCGACGTACGCCAGGACCTCGCTGTGCGGCAGCTCGGCCAGGGTGTCGGTCAGCTCCCCGGAACCGGGCAGCGCGAGCGCCCCGTACGCGAAGAAGGTCATCTCCACCCGGTAGGGCCGGTCCTTGGCGCGCAGGGTGCCGGCCGCCCCGTTGCGCGGATTGGCGAAGGGGGCTCCGCCGTGTTCCGTGCGCACCGTGTTGGCCTGTTCGAACTGCTCGTCCGTCATGAGGATCTCGCCGCGCACCTCGATGGTGACCGGTGCGTCGAGCCGCTCGGGGAGGCCGAGCACCGTACCGATGGCGTGCGAGACGTCCTCGCCCGCGGTGCCGTCGCCCCGGGTGATCAGCCGGTCGAGCCGTCCCTGCTCGTACCGGGCGGCCACGGCGAGGCCGTCGAGCTTGGGCTCCACGCTCCAGGCGGCCACCGGTCTGCCGATCCGCCGCTCCAGGGAGACGGTCCAGGTGGCGAACTGCTCGGCGGAGAAGACGTTGTCCAACGACAGCATGGGCACCGTGTGCGGTATGTCGCCGACGGCCGCGCCACCCGCGACCTTGCCCGTCGGCGAGGCTGCCAGCACCTCCTGCGGGTGCGCGTCCTCGTAGGCGGCGATCCCGCGTGCCAGCCGGTCGTACGCGTCGTCGTCGAGCGGGCTCTCGCCCGTGGCGTAGTACGCGGCGGCGGCCTGCGACGCCTGCTCGACAGCGGCGGCGTAGGAGGACGCGTCGGCGAGCACAACAGCTGAGTTCGTCATGGCCACCATCCTGCCGCCCACCACTGACAACGCCCGATGGACGGATCTACGGGAACAGAGCGATGTCGAGGTGGCGTTCGTCGCCGCACGGGCGTTCTTCGCCCTTCCCGAAGAAGTCAAAGCCACATACCCGCTGCGGAAGGGAACGAATTCCGGCTGGGAGAGCCGGAGTCAGGTACGGCCTTCGATCGGTACTCCGGACACCAAGGAGTCGTACCAGGTCACCCGCCCGCTCATGACGGGGCTCTGGCCCGACGACAGTGAGATCGCGGGATTCCGGACGACCGTCCTGGAATTCGAGGCGCAGTGCCGGCAGGTCGCCCTGCGGGTGCTGTCCTGCTTCGCCGACCGGCTGGGATTCGCCAGGGACTTCTTCGACGCCGCTCACGACCCGACGGCGGATTCGTACCGCAGCACTCTGCGCATGCTGCACTATTTCGCGGTCCCGGCCCGTGCGCGCGGCTCCATGGACACCTGGCGTGCTGGCGCGCACACCGATTTCGACTGTCTCACCCTGCTGTTCCAGCAGGAAGGGCAGGACGGTCTCCAGGTCTGCCCGGGAAAGGAGGCGGAGGCCGAGGAATGGACACCGATCGTGCCGTCCGCGGATTCCATCACCTGCAACATCGGCGCCATGCTGATGCGCTGGAGCGACGACCGGCTGCCGTCGAATTTCCACCGGGTGCGGGATCCGGGCCCGGACGAATACCAGGGCGCCCGTTACAACCTGGCGTTCTTCGCCCAGGCGAACGATGACGTGGTGATCGAGAGCCCCGGCTCCAGCTATCCGCCGATCACCGCCGGGGAATATCTGCGGCAGCGGATCAGCGCCCACTTCGCGGGCCCGCGCACCGGCTGGACATCACCCGGCCCGGGGCTCGCCCCAGCCAGGACTGCCGGGCACCGCCCCGTCGGAGCCGGAGTCGGAGCCGGAGTCGGAGCCGGAGTCGGAGCCGGAGTCGGAGCCGGAGTCGGAGCCGGAGTCGGAGCCGGAGTCGGTGCCGGATTGCGCGCCGGTGCCCGCACCGGCGTCGGTGCCCGGGAAGGGCTCGTCCGCCCGCGCCGCACCGGTGAAACCCTCCGAACGCAACGGCACCTGCGGCCCCGAGAGCTCGCTCAGCCAACGGCTCAGTACCCGGTGCACGGTCTCGGCGCCCACCAGGCCGCCCCCGGACGACGGGGGCGTGCCGTGGGCGGCCTCGGCGGCGACGATGTCCAGCGGGTCCGTCATGGCGCGCGGCCACAGCAGGAAGGGGCGCGACTGCTCACCGCCCAGCCCGCCGTGCGAGCCGATCTGCTCCTCGAAGGCGTGGACGAAGCCGGTGTCGGGGTCGTACATCGAATTGACCATCACATCCGCGACGTGCGGGAAGGTGTCGGTGCGCCGCACCGCGGCCGCCGCACCCGCGCCGAAGACGGCCAGCGGCCCCGCCCCGTCCACCAGCTCCCGCACCGGGACCTCGGCCCCGCCCGGCCCCAGCACCACGGAGCCGTGTTCCTCGCTGCGTACGAGGAGGAAGCCGATCCCCGGATGGTTGGCGAGCGTGCTGAGCAGCGCGGGGTGGCGGCGGTCGAGCTGTTCGCGCGAGGCACGGCCCTCGATGTCCGGGAAGGACAGCAGCCCCAGGTTGCCGGAGGCGAGCACGATCGGGTCGGAGGGCCTGGCACGGTGTTCGGCCTCCTTCTCCTCCACCGGGCGGTGCAGCGCGATCCGTACCGCGTCGCGCGCCTCCGAAGCACTGCGGGTGCGCTGCGCCCTGCGCGGTACGGGCAGCCCGCAGCCCGCGCGCACGAGGTCCTTGAGGGTCAGCCCGTACGTTCCGGCGAACGTCTCCCCCGGGCTCTGGCCGTGGTCGGAGAGCAGCACGATCCGGTAGGTCCTCGGCGTGTGGTCGGCGACCTTCGCGATGAGGGCGAGGGAGCGGTCGAGCCGTTCGAGGACCTTCTCCGCGTCGCGGCTGTGCGGCCCGGAGTGATGGGCGACCTCGTCGTAGGCGACGAGGTCGGCGTAGACGGCGGTGCGTCCGGCGAACATGTCGCCGATGACGGCGGAGACCACCACATCGCGTTCCACGACGGTCGCGAACGCCCGGATGAAGGGGTAGAGACCGCCCCGCTTGATCCTGGGCGTGTCCTTGCGCACCCGGGACCTGGTCGACTGGCCGATCTCGCGGCAGACCTCGGCGACGAAGGACAGGGCGGTACGGACGGCGTTGGCCGGGTCGGAGAAGTACGCGAAGTACCCGGCGCGGGACCGGCGCCCCTTGCCGCGCCGGGCGGCCATCGAGAGCACGAGGGCGAGCTGGTCGGCGCCGCCGCTGAAGAGGTTGCCACGGCTCGCGCCGTCGACGGTGAGCAGTCCGCCGTCGTGGGTGCGTCTGATGGCCCGGCGCTGCATTTCGAGGGCGCTCGCCGGTCTGCTGGAGACCATGACGGTGCCGGTCTCCTTCTCGTACCAGCGGAAGGCGGGCACGTCGTGGTTGCTGCCGTGCAGGATGGCGAGCTGGCTGGCGCCGGTCTGGCTGGACCAGTCGGTGCGCCAGGGGGTGAGCCGGTGGCCGGACTCGTCCGCGATCCAGCCGGCCACGGTCGGCATCAGTCCGTCGGCCGCCGCCCCGGTCAGGACGTCATGGCCGACGCCGTCGAGCTGGAGGAAGACGGTGCCGGGCGGTCCGCCGCGGCCGCCGTCCGCGGTACCGGCCGTGCCGCTGCGGCGGCGGCGCCGGTCGGCGAGCCGGGAGAGCCTGCGCCGGTAGGCGTCGTCGTCCCGGACCGCGAGGGCGGTGGAGGTCGCGGAGGCGACGGCGGACATGACGGCGGCGACGACCACCGCCGTCTCCGGGTCGGCCGCGCCGCGCCCGTCCGGGATGAGCCGCAGCGCGATCAGCAACAGGGAGCCGTTGAGGAAGAAGACCAGCATCCCGAGGACGAGGGCGGGCACGATGAGCAGCGCCCGGACGAGGACGGGCCAGACCAGCGCGGAGAGCAGGCCGAACGCGCCCGCGCCCCAGGCGGCGGTGAACGCGGTCTTGGTGATGCTGTCGCCGTCGTCGGACTGGAGCTGGAAGTCGGGCAGAATCCCGGCGAGCACCAGCATCGTCAGGGTCGACACCGCCCACACCGCGATCACGCGCATCAGGGCTCTGCCGGCCGTACGCCATCGCCCGTCACCCACGCCGTTCCCCCTCATGTCCGGGCCCGGCCGTCGTGGGCCCGGACCCAGCCTTTCACAGCGGTGCCCACGGGCCGCGGTGCGGACGGGCGGGGGCGACGGGCGGCGGCCGGGCTGATCAGCGGCTGTCCTGACCCGGCCGGGTCAGGACAGCCGGAACGACGAGCCGGATCAACAGCCGTCGTAACCGGCGGTGGGCATGGAGAGCCGTCGGTGGACGCTGGCCTTCGACCGTGAGGTGTACTCCGGTTCGTCCAGACCGGCGAGCTCCAGTCGTACGCCGCGCCGCTCACACTCCGCGGTGAAGTCCCGGACCGAGGTGAGCGCACGGGCGAGCACCCGGTCGTTGGGCGCCACGAACAGGTCGACCCGGCCGTCCTCGATGTCGTTCCACAGGGCGTGGTGGTCGGGGCGCAGCCCGTAGACCCGGAGCTGCCGGGTGATGACGTACCCCCGGCCGGCCGCCCAGCGGGCGCACATGGCCTGCTGGCCGCGGGTGTCGACGAGGAACGGATCGCCGTCGAGCTCTTCGAGCGGCGTGAGACTGGCGATGGCCGCCACCCGTACGTCTCCCATGGACGGTCCCCCCGCACTAGGAATTCTGCGCCCGACCCTACCCCTTCGGTAGCCGTCCGTAACCGGTCGCATCCGTGCGGAACGGGCCGACAAGGCGTGCACCGGCGTGCCACCGGCGCGCGGCGCTTACGCTCGTACCCGGGGACAGGATTCACAGGGGGACGAGCGAGGAGGCGGGGCGTGCCGGTGGAGGTCACCTGGTGGGGTCATGCCACCTGCACGGTCGAGGATTCCGGCGTCCGGCTGCTGACCGATCCGCTGTTCGTACGGCGCTTCGCGCATCTGCGCCGCCGCCGGGGCGAGGTGCCGCCACCCCTGGCGGCGGTGGCCGATGTGGTCCTGATCTCGCATCTGCACTCCGACCATCTGCATCTGCCGTCGCTGGCGCGGCTGGCTCCCGGCAGCCGGCTGATCGTGCCGAGCGGAGCGGTGGCCGCCGTGGCGGGGCTGCGGATGCTGCGCCGGATGCGCGGGCTCCTCATCAGCGAGGTGGCGCCGGGCGACGTGGTACGGGTCGGCGAGGTACGGGTACGGGCGGTCCCCGCGCTGCACGACGGGCGGCGGCTGCCGGTCGGCCCGCGTCGGGTGCCCGCGCTCGGCTATGTGGTCGAGGGGGAGGCGCGGACGTACTTCGCCGGTGACACCGGTCTGTTCGACGGGATGGCCGAAGCGGTGGGTCCGGTGGACGTGGCGCTGCTTCCGGTGGGCGGCTGGGGGCCGAACCTCGGCCACAGCCATCTGAACCCGGCCCGTGCCGCCGAGGCGCTGACCCGGCTGGAGCCGAGTTCGGCGGTGCCGGTGCACTACGGCACGTACTGGCCGATCGGGATGGACGGTGTGCGGCCGCACGAGTTCCACTCACCGGGCGACGAGTTCGTCCGGCAGGCGGCGCTGGTGGCCCCGAAGGTGGCGGTGCACGTGCTGGGGCACGGCGAGCGGGTCCGGCCGGAGGCCGGCCGGTGATCCACGAGATCCAGGGAGTGGTGCGGGAGCTGCCGACCGAGTCGACACAGCAGGCGGTCGGTTATCCGTCGTTGTTCCTTCTGGTGGCCCTGGGGTCGCTGGTTCCGGTGGTACCGACGGGTGCGTTGGTGAGTTCGGCGGCGGTGGTGGCGTTCCATCAGACGGCACCCTTCGCGTTGCTCGTGGTGTTCGTCGTGGCGTCGGCTGCCGCGTTCCTCGGGGACATCTGCCTGTACTGGCTGGGGAAGCGCGGGGTCCGCTCCAAGAACGGTTCGAAGTGGCTCAGGGCGATCAGCGACCGGGCCGCTCCGGAGCGGCTGGCCCAGGCGCAGCAGAAGCTCCAGGAGCACGGGGCGATGGTGCTGGTGCTGTCCCGGCTGGTGCCGGCCGGGCGGATTCCGGTGATGCTGGCCTGTCTGCTCGGCCGGATGCCGCTGCGGCGGTTCGCGCGGGGTGATGTACCGGCGTGCCTGGCGTGGGCGGCGACGTATCAGCTGATCGGCATTCTGGGCGGTTCGCTCTTCCCCGAGCCATGGCAGGGGGTGGTCGCGGCGGTGGGTCTGACGCTGCTGATCAGCGCGGCTCCGGCGGTGTGGCGCAGGCTGCGGACGAAGCTCGGTCACTGAAGCCGTCGAGTACGCGCGAGGCGCCGATGGGCAGGTCCCAGAGGTGTTCGCGCGGGTGACCGGCCCGCCGCCAGGCGGTACGGAGCCGGGTGAGCGGTTCGCGCACCGGCTCGGCCGAGAGCAGGAACGTCGCCCAGTGCATCGGTGCCATGGCGCGGGCCCCGAGGTCCTCGTACGCCTGTACGGCCTCCTCGGGGTCGGTGTGCACATCGGCGAGCCACCAGCGTGGTTCGTACGCTCCGATCGGCAGCATCGCCAGATCGAGACCGGGGTGGCGGCGGCCGATCTCCTTGAACCAGTGGCCGTATCCGGTGTCCCCGGCGAAGTAGATCCGCCGCCCGGTGCCCTGCCGGTCGCCCAGCACCCAGCCGCCCCAGAGGGACCGGCAGGTGTCGATGAGCGTGCGTTTGGACCAGTGGTGGGAAGGGACGAAGTCGAAGCGGACGCCGTCGAGCTCCGCCGACTCCCACCAGTCGAGTTCGGTGACGCGGGTGAAGCGCCGGCGCCGGAACCAGCGGCCGAGACCCGCGGGGACGAACAACGGGGTCTCCCTCGGCAGCCGGCGCAGGGTGGGGGCGTCGAGGTGGTCGTAGTGGTTGTGGCTGATCACGACCGCGTCCACGGGCGGCAGATCCTCCCAGCGGACGCCCACCGGCGTGATCCTGGCCGGGGTGCCGAGGATGCGCCGGGACCAGACGGGGTCGGTCAGGACCGTGAGCCCGCCGATGCGGACGATCCAGCTGGCGTGTCCGGCCCAGGTGACGGCGACCGTGCCGGTGGCGGGAGCGGGCAGGGGCGCGGGGGCGTAGGGCAGCCGGTGGATGCCGCGCAGCCCTTCGGCGTTGGGCCGCAGGGAGCGCTCGCGGGCCAGTCGAGTCATGCCCCTGACACCCGGAAGGGGTGCGGTGAGGCGGTCCGCGAAGGTACGGGGCCAGGTTCTGACCTCGCCGGGCGGACGCACGGCCGTGTCCTCGCCGAAGCGGCCCGGGGCCGTGGTCCGGTCCGTCGCGCCCGCCCCGGTGGGAGCGCGCTCGCTCTGTTCCGTCATCGAGAGGCTCCTGTCGGCAGAGTTCATCCCCTGCACCGGTCATCTCAGCTCGTCGTCCAGCCCACTGCACCGGTCATCTCAACTCGTCGAAGGCCGCTGCGAAAATACTCAGCGCCGCCGCCACGTGCGGCAATTTCAAGGGCTCCACAGCGGTGAGGGACTCCCACTGCTGCTCCGGGGTCGCCCCGAGCAGCGGCCCGGTGCCCAGCCGCACCCGCAGCGCGCCCAGTTCGTCCCCGAACCGGTGTCCGCCGGGGGCCGGGGCACCGAGACGGGCCGTCAGGTACTCCTCCAGCTCCATGGAGTCCGTGACGCCCCGGGAGACCAGCCGGGAGCGGAGCGGGCCGAGGTCGGCGTAGAGGTGGCGGCCCGCCTGCGGGGGTCTGGCCAGCGCGCCGGAGCTGAGCACCGCGCGGTGCGCGGCGGAGGCGACCTGGGCCTGGAGCTCCGCGGCCTGCCGGATCCTGGCCGTGACGGACTCCGGCTCCCGCAGCGCGTGGGCGGCGGCCCGCGCGACGGGCCCGGCGACCAGGGCTCCCGACGCGGTGAGGACGTCGAGCGTACGGGCGTGGCGCACGGCGGCCCGCTCGGTGTCCGGGAACCGGGCGATCGCCACCGGCCAGGCGGCCGGGGTCAGCGCACCGGCCAGGTCGCTCAGCACCGTGACATCGTCCGGGCACATCTCGGCGGGGCTGAGCAGGACCGTGTCGTGGGGCCGGTGCAGGGTGTCGCGCCAGGTCTCGTCGCTGATGATGTGCAGCCCCTCGGCGACCGCGGCCTCGCACGCCTCGCGGACCAGTTCGGGCGGGGCGACGGTGGCGGTCGGGTCGTCCACCACGGAGATCAGCAGCAGCCGGGGCCGGCCGCCCTCGGCCCGCACCCGGCGCACGGTCTCCAGCAGGGCGTACGGATCGGGTACGCCACCGCATTCGGCCGGGGTCGGCACATGGTAGGCGGGCCGGCCGAGCAGCCGGGCCTGCGGTGTCCAGGTGGCGGGGCAGGGGCGCGGCATGAGGACATCGCCGCCGTGCGCGGCGATCAGCGCGAGGAGCAGGGGCTGGGCGCCGGGGGCGGCCGCGACGTGCTGCGGGCCGCCCCGCAGCCCGCGCCGCGCCCAGTAGGAGACGGCCGCCTCGCGCAGGGCGGTCCCGCCGCCGGGCGGTTCGGGAAGGGCACGGGAGGCCGCGGCGGCCAGCACATCCGCCAGCTCGGGCAGGACGGGCAGACCGGGGTCGGGTGCGGGCGGGCCGTACCGGACGGGGCCCCGGTCCTCACGCGGATGAGGCGGAGGGGATCCGGCCCGCCCGCTTCGTCGCGCCTGCCCGCTTTGTCCGGCGGGCTCGTACTGCTCGCCGGTCCGCCCGCCGTGTCCGGTCCCCTCGCCCCGGCTGCCGTTCCCCTCGCGCTGCTCGCCGGTCCGCTCGCTCCGGCCGCCCTGCCCGGTGTCCTCGGTCCGGTGCATCCCGGCCCTCCTCCGCCTCCGCCGCCCCGTCCCCGTCCGTCCTCGCCTCGTGCCCACGCAGCTCTCAGGGCCTTTATACGGAGGTTTGGGGCGGGGCGCCCGCCCAACTGTGCGAGCGGGGGACGGCGGCACGCGGAGTGCGCGGGCTCCCGGTCAGCCCGCGAACGGCGTGCCCGGCATACCGAGCCCCGCGTCCGGCAGCACCAGCAGTGATCCGGCGAGCGGGTGCGGGGCGCCGCCGCCCGTGCGGGCGGAGGTGATGTAGAGGTCGCGCAGATCCCTGCCGCCGAACGCACACGCCGTCGGGCGCCGGACGGGCAGCCCGATGATCCGGTCCAGCCTGCCGTCGGGGGCGTAACGGCGCAGTGCCGAGCCGTTCCAGAGGGCGACCCAGACGCAGCCCTCGGCGTCGACCGTCAGTCCGTCGGGGGCGCCCGCGCCGGGTTCGATCGTCGCGAACGGTCTGCGGTCGCGCACCCGCTCGCCGTCCACGTCGAAGACGTCGATACGGAGCGTGGGCGTGTCGATGTAGTACATGAGCCGGCCGTCCGGACTCCACCCGGTGCCGTTGCTGCACGCCACCGCGCCCACCGCGTCCGTCACCGTGCCGTCGGGCGCGACGCGGTAGAGGCCACCGCCGATCTCGGCCTCGTCGTCGCGCATGGTGCCCGCCCACAGCGCCCCGTCCGGCGCCACGGCGGCATCGTTGCCCCGCCGTCCCGCGACCGGGTCGTGGAACAGCCACGCGAAGGCGCCGTCCGCGTCGTAGCGGCCGATGCCTTCGCGCAGATTGACGACCAGTCCGCCGCCGGCCCGCGGCTTCGCCGCTCCGACGTGCTGCCCGGTGGCCATGACGGTGCGGCGGCCGGATTCCGGATCGTAGGTGTGAATGCGGGAGGAGAGGATGTCGACCCAGATCAGGCGCCCGGTGGCCGGGTCCCAGGTGGGCCCCTCGCCGAGCTGCGCCTGTTCGCGCACGGCCACTTCCGGTACGACGTTCATGACTGCTCCAGGTGGTGTCCGGGCCGCACCGCGAACGCCCCTTGCACGCGCGTTCGATGCCCCGGTCATCGTACGGATGCCTGACCGGGACCCCGCTCTCCGGGCCCCCCGCTCCCGAGTGTGTGGTCATCGTCTCGGCGCGCCTTCGGCTTCATCGGGGCCGGGCCGGGTATTCGCTGACCCATGTCTACCGTGAGCACCAGACCCTCCATCCCCTTCCCCACCTCCTCTTCCGCCCCTTCCCTCGCCTCCTCCCGGCTGCGCGGCCTGCTGCACAGCCGGGACCTCGCCCTGTTCCGCGGTGTCGCCGGCCGGCGCTGGCCGGGCGCCGATCAGGTGCTGCCGCGGTTGAGCCGCACCGCCGATCACGGGCTGCTCTGGTTCGGCGCCGCGGCCGGTATGGCGGCGCTGGGCAGCAGCGCGCGGGCACGCCGGGCGGCGTTGCGCGGGGTCGCGTCGCTGGCCGTCGCCTCGGCCGCGATCAACACCGTCGGCAAGCGGGCCGTGCGCCGGGAACGGCCGATACTGGACCTCGTTCCGTTGGTGCGGCAGCTCAAGCGGCAGCCTTTCACCACGTCCTTCCCCTCCGGGCACGCGGCGTCCGCCGCCGCCTTCGCCACGGGCGTCGCCCTGGAATCGAAGGGCTGGGGCGCGGTCGTCGCCCCGGTCGCGGTGGCGGTGGCCGCCTCCCGGGTCTACACGGGGGTGCACTATCCGGGCGATGTGCTGGCCGGTGCGGCGCTCGGCATAGGGGCGGCGTTCGCGTTGCGCGGGGTCGTGCCGACGCGGGGTCAGCTGCCCGCACCGGGCCGTCCTCCGGCGACGGCTCCCGCGCTGCCCGCCGGAAAGGACCTGGTCGTCGTGGTGAACCAGGAGTCCGGCACGGCCACCGCGACCGCCTCGCTGGTGCGCGAGGCGCTGCCGCTGGCCGAGGTCGTGGAGTGCGCGCCCGACGCGCTGTCCGGGGCGCTGGCCGATGCGGCGGACCGGGGCCGGGCGCTGGGGATCTGCGGGGGTGACGGAACGGTGAATCTGGCGGCGTCCGTCGCGGCGACGCACGGGATGCCGCTCGCCGTCTTTCCCGGGGGAACCCTCAATCACTTCGCGTACGACCTGGGCATAGAGACGGTGCACGACACGGCGGCCGCCCTCACCTCGGGGGACGCGGTCCGGGTGGACCTGGGCCGGTTCCGGCCCGGCCCCGAGGGGCCCGGCGGGGCGGACGGCTACTTCCTCAACGCGTTCAGCCTGGGGGTCTACCCGGAGCTCGTACGGACCCGGGAACACTGGGCGCCCCGCATCGGCGGCTGGCCCGCCGGAGTCCTGGCGGCCTTCGAAGTACTGCGTGGCCGACGACCGCTGGAGGCCGAACTCCAGGGCAGACGGCGGCCGTTGTGGCTCCTGTTCGTGGGCAACGGACTCTTCCAGCGGGTGGGGCCCGCCCCCGGGCGGCGGCACAACCTGGCGGACGGCCTGCTGGACATCAGGGCGGTCCACGGCGGCCGCACTCCGGGCCTGCGACTGCTGGCGGCGGCGGTGGCCGGTCCGCTGACCCGCTCCCCCGTCCATGCGGCGGTACGTCGGCGCCGCGTCCGGATCGCCGGCCTGGCACCGGGGACCCCCTATGCGTACGACGGTGAAGTGGCCCACTCCGGAACGGAGTTGACGATCGACAAGCTGACGGAAGCACTCACCGTCTACTGCCCCATGCCCGTGTGACGGACCCCGGTTTGACCACATCGCAAGACGCGTATCTCAATATGCGACATCGCGGCGTACCGTGGCCATACCGCTTACGAGAGAACACGTCGAGAGAGGACCAACGGCCATGCCGAAGGAGACCGCCGTATACACCCACGGCCACCATGAGTCGGTGCTGCGCTCGCACCGTTGGCGGACCGCCGCCAACTCGGCGGCCTATCTGATCGGCGAACTCCGCCCCGGCCTGGCGGTGCTGGACGTCGGCTGCGGCCCCGGGACCATCACGGCCGACCTGGCCGCACTGGTCGCGCCCGGCCAGGTGACTGCGGTCGACACCGTCCGCGACATCCTCGACCAGGCCGCCTCGGTCGCCGCCGAACGCGGTCTGGACAACATCACGTTCGCCACCGCCGATGTCCACGCGCTGGACTTCCCGGACGACTCCTTCGACATCGTCCACGCCCATCAGGTGCTCCAGCACGTGGGCGATCCGGTGCAGGCGCTGCGTGAGATGCGGCGCGTCTGCCGGCCGGGCGGCCTCGTCGCCGTGCGTGACAGCGACTACGCGGCGATGACCTGGTATCCGGAAGTGCCGGGCCTGGACGAGTGGCAGGAGCTGTACGGGCGGGTGGCCCGCGCCAACGGGGGCGAGCCCGACGCGGGCCGGCGGCTGGTCTCCTGGGCCCGGCGGGCCGGCTTCACCGATCTCACCCCGACGGCTGCCGCCTGGTGCTTCGCCACCCCGGAGTCCCGCGACTGGTGGAGTGCGCTGTGGGCCGACCGTACGACCGGATCGGTGTACGCGAAGCTGGCGGTGGAGGGCGGCCACGCGCATCCGGAGCAGCTGACGGCGATCGCGGCGGCCTGGCGCGCCTGGGGCGCCGAGGACGACGGCTGGTTCATGGTCCCGCACGGCGAACTGCTGTGCCGCGCCTGACATCCGGCGGCGGCCCCACCGCATGAGGAGCACGGCGTTCCCACCGCGCCGGGTCGCGGCGGGAACGCCCGGTCACCCGATCTCCCGTCACGCGGCCACCCGGTCGTCCGGCCACCCGGTCGTCCGGAAGCGATCACATGCCCAGGGGTCGCCAACTACCCTCGTACGCATGGAAATCATCGGAACCACGCTGCGCATCTGCGTCGACGACCTGGAGGCCTCGGTGGCCTTCTACGAGAGCCTCACGAGCACTCCGGCGCTGCGCTTCGAGCGCGGCGGGGTCTCGGTCGCCGCGATCGGCTGCTTTCTGCTGATGAGCGGTCCGGAGTCGGAGCTGGAGGTGCTGCGCAAGGTGAGTGCGACGATCGCGGTCAAGGACGTCGACGCGGCCCATGCGGCGCTGACCCGGGTCGGCGCCCACATCGTGGCGGGCCCGGTGCCGACCCCGGCCGGCCGCAATCTCATCGCGCTGCACCCGGACGGCTCGGTCTTCGAGTACGCCGACCGCAACGCACCCGCCTGACCCGGCCGCCCGGGGCGCCTCAGCGCTTCGGGCGGCCGGGGCGCGTCCTCAGCGCTTCGGGCGCATCCGGTAGTTGTACGCGTCCGGCAACGGCTCCTCGCTGACCGCGGCCCAGAGGTCGTCCAGGATCTCGGCGCCCTCGCGCAGGTCGGCGACCTCGAACCCGGTGTCGAAGAACGCCCGCGCCGCCGCGGTCTCCCCTTCGGCGACCAGGACGCGGGCATCGAGCAGCCGGAACCGGCCGCGCTCACGGACGCCCGGGTCCAGGGCCGCCAGGACGGTGCGCGCCGCCGCCTGCCGCCCGGCGGCGAGCTGGGCCTCGATCGCCTCACGGGCGAGGGCCGCGGTCGCGGCGGACCAGCACTCCTCGTCCGCGCGCTCTCCGCAGAGGTCGTCGAACGCCTCGGTGTAGAGATCGGCGGCGCGGGAGACCTGACCGCTGTCCTGGGCGGCGACGGCCAGACAGCGCAGCAACGGCCAGCGCGACACGGCGAGGGCGAGGCCGCGCTCCCAGCTGCGGACGGCCTGGGCGCGGTCGTCGGCGTGCCACTGGGCGATCCCGAGGTGGTATTCGGTGAGCGGGTCGGCGGGCGCGGTCTCCAGCATGTCGCGCCAGTGCGACGAGACCAGCGTGGGTCCGGGCGGGCCCGCCCGGCGCGGCCGGGGCACGGCACCCTGGTGCAGCAACTCCAGCCAGGGTTCCTGCTGTTCACCGAGCGTGGACTCGGCGAAGGGAGTACCCGGCAGCGTGAGACCGGCCCGCTTCACCTCCAGGGCGCCCCAGCCGGAGCCGGTGGCCAGCACCTCCACCGGCTCGGCGTCGGCGAACGGCAGCCAGGCCGCGTACGCCTCCTCGACATCGGTGCGCGACAGGGCCGCGGCGAGGCGCTGTTCGGTCTCGGCGCGGGCGGCGGACCAGTCCGCGCCGTGCACGGTGGCAGGGTCCGCGGAGAGCGGACCGTACGACTCCAGCCAGCTGAACTCGGCGCCCGCTTCGAGGGGGACGTGTTCCAGCTGGGTGCGGGCGAGCCCGGCCTGGATCTCGGCGTAGCCCCCGGTGCCCGGCTCGGTCAGCCACTGCTGCCAGCGGCGTCCGCCCGCGCCGCTGCCCCAGAGGAAGAGCTTGCGGCCGCGCAGCAGATCGGTGGAGGTCTGGACGAGCCCGTGACCGTCCTCGTCCAGGGCGGCGATCCAGCGGCGGGCGCCGTCGGGTACCTCGTAGAAGTAGTCGGCCGGGTAGGTGCTGCGCAGCGGGTACGTCACGTCGGTGCCGCCGGTCTCCGGGACGGCTACCCGGTCGAGGGTCCGCTCGTACCCGAAGTGCCAGGCTTCCTCGGCGGGGGCCAGGACGCGGGTGCCCTCGCTCTCGGGGACGGCGATGTTGGACCACCAGTAGACGGGCGCGGGGTGCTCGTGCGGATTGCGTATCCGCACGCCGACGTGCAGGAAGTCGGAGTCGTCGGGCAGCCACAGATCCACCTGGAAGGGCAGGTCGCGCAGCCGCTCCCACTCCCAGAGCCGGACCATCCGGCCGCCGTCCGGGGCGGGGACCAGGGCGGCGTGGACGGGTGCGCAGGAGAGGGTGGAGTGGCCGGTGGCACCGATGTTCCATTCGATGCCGCCGGAGAACCAGGCGCCGTTGAGTGCGAAGTCGGCGGGCTGGAGGACGGGGTTGCGGTAGACCAGTTCGCGGCCGGTCGGCTTGTGGTGCAGAGAGTGGACGCGGCCTCCGAGACCGGGCAGCACGGTGACGCGCAACCGGTCGTTCTCGATGACGATCGCGTCCAGCCCGGTGGGGGTGCGCTCACGTCTGTATCCGTCCAGGACGCGTACCGGCAGAACCGTGCGCAGCGGCTCGTGTCCGAGCTGACGCGCCATGTCCCGGGGCAGATCGGCCCGCTCGCGCTCGTCCACGGCATGCGGCTCGTCGAGCGTCCGCAGGGCGGGCAGCGGGTTCTCCGGTCCCCGTGGTGCTGCGGGCAGAGTCAGTACGGCACGTCGTACGGTCGTGGCCAAGGCAACCTCGCTCCCTCGCACGGGCCGCCACAGGTCCGGGCGCCCCCCGATGACCATGGAACACGTTGGATGCCGCCCCGACCAGGGGCGAAGCCGTCCGACTTCGTCGAAGGGCCCGCCGATCGCCCCTTCCGCCCGTCTTCCACCCGCCGTCCGCTCGTCCTTCACTCGCCGTCCTCGGCCCTCCGCTCTCCGTCCTCGGCCCTCCGCCGGATATTCCCGGTGCTCTGCGGCCCGGCCGCCGTAGCCTTGCCCCTCGGCTGTTTCGAGCGGAGGGCGGCAACACGATGGGCACGCAGCACACGTACCGGGTGATCGTGCGGGGTACCTGGGAGAGGCTGACGGACGAGGACCGGGCACGGCTGCTGTCGGAGGTGGAGGAGCACGGTCTGACGGCCATGCGGTTCACCGAGGAGGGCACGCTGGCCTACGACGCCGTGCTCAAGCACTTCAGCTTCCGCTATGTGGTGGTGTCCGACGCGGCGGACGGCGAGGAGATGGCGGCGGCCCTCGCCGAGGACCGGGCGGAGAGCGCGCTGAAGGAGCGGGGGTACGCGCACGGCGACCTGCGCTCCACCGTGACGGACATGGACACGATGAAGGTGAACTACAAGGGGCGGCGGGGGCCAGGACCGACGTGACACCAGGTCGATGGCTGCTAGAGGAGCGCTGAACAGGCATTTCTCTACTTTCAGCTCTGCCACGGGCTTACCGGTTTGCCTGCCGGATCGTCCCGCGAAAGTCCCTCTGACAGAGCTGAAGGTCCCTGAAAAGCCCCTGAGATGTCCCCGCCGAGCCTCGCTCCTGAGGCGGATGGGCCCGCTTCGAGCTGATCAATGCGCCCTTGAAGCCGCCTTGGGGTGTGAAGTGCAGTCTGTAGCGTCGGCAGGTTGCGGGACCTACGCATGACAAGACCGTGAGCGATCATGTTGCCTGGTTCCGTGTGGTGCCGCCTCGTGACGAGGAGGCCGCTCGCACCATCACCCGCGCCGGGTGGTGGATCGACCAGCGCTCCTCCGAGCCCGACGACCTCACCGAGCTGCTCCAGGCCGCCACCGAAGCCGACCGGCCCACCGAGAACCCCCACTTCTGACCGCCCGAGAGTGCGTGGGTTCGAGGAATCCTGAACCCAGGTGCGCGGGGCGGGGGCGGGAACCCGACCGGTGTGTACGAGTCCAAGGCGCTCCTGCGTGTGAGTTCGTTGCCGCTCCTACCCTGGCGGGGCCCTGCGGGTCGGCCGGGTCGCAAGGGCTACGAGGGCGGCGAGACCAGCGACGAGAGCCAGCAGCCCGAAGAGATGCGGGTAGCCGCCGAGGGGTGCTGCCAGCGCGGCTCCGGCGAATGGGGCGAGTGCGGAGGCAGCGGTTGCCGGTGCTGCGAGGAGTCCTGAGAGGCGGCCGTAGTGGGTGGTGCCCCAGCGGTCGGTGATGGCGGTCGCTTGGAGCAGGGTGAGGTTTCCGCGGACCATTCCTGCGGCAACTGACAGGGCGACCAGCAGTGTGTAGGGGCCAGGGGCGAGCGCGAGGGCGGCCGTGGTGAGTCCGCCGAGTGCGATGAGCGCGACGGTACGGGCGGTGACGCCGGTGCGGCGGGCGAGGGTCGCGTAGAGGGTGCGGCCGAGGGTCTGTCCTGCGCCGCCGAGGCCGAGGGCCCAGGCTGCTTCGGTGGTGGTGAAGCCGCGTTCGAGCATGAGCGGGACGAGGGCGACGACGACGGCGTACACGGTGAACGCGGAGAGGGTCAGGGCTGCGGCCAGCATCCAGAACTGTCGGCTGCGGGCCACCTGGTCCGCGCCGCCGGCTGCTCGGGCGGTGGCCGGTGGCGCCTTCGGCCACGGCGCGTTCAGGGCGATGGCGTGCGCGGGGATGGTCACGGCGGCGAGCACCGAGGCGAGAACGACGTACGTCGCCCGCCACGACATATGAGCGGCGAGTGCTGCGGTGAGGGGTGCGAAGACGGTGGAGGCGAGGCCGCCGGCGAGGGTGACGATGGTCAGGGCGCGGACGTGGTCGGGGGCCCACCAGCGGGTGAGGGCGGCGAAGGCGGGCTGGTAGAAGGTGGATGCCATCGCGAGCCCGGCGAGGAGCCACCCGGCTATGAAGATGGGCAGGTTGGGGGCGGCGGCCACGATGAGGACGCTGAGCACACCGAGGACCGATCCGGCGGTCATCACGGTGCGCGGGCCGCGGTGGTCGATGATCCGGCCGACCCGTATCCCGGCGATCGCGGAGACGAGGAGGGCGGCGGAGAACGCGGCCGTGGTCGCCCCGGCGGGCCATCCGGTGTCGGCGGTGATGGCGGGGTTGAGTACGGGGAACGCGTAGTAGACGATGCCCCAGCTGGTGATCTGGGTGGCGCACAGGGCAGGCAGGGCGGCGCGGGGCCGCGACCGGACCCCCGTTCCGGTCGCGGCCCCGCGCTCAGGGGTGCTGAGATCGGTCACGAGCCGCAGCAGCCGCCCGCCGGGGTCTCCTCGGCGGCCGTTGTGGCGGGAGCGCCGACACCGAGCCGCACGAGTGCGGGCTCCGGGGCGCAGCAGCCTCCGCCGTCGGCCTGGTCGGCGGCCGGGTCGTCGAACAGACCGGCGCCGCCGCACACTCCGGTCTCGGGGAGGGTGAGTTCGACGCGGTCGGCGGACTCGATGTCGCCGGCGATCGCCGCGGCGACGGAGCGGACCTGTTCGTAGCCGGTCATGGCGAGGAAGGTCGGGGCGCGGCCGTAGGACTTCATGCCGACGAGGTAGATGCCGGGTTCGGGGTGGGACAGCTCGCGGTGGCCGTGGGGGTAGACGCTGCCGCAGGAGTGCTGGTTGGGGTCGATCAGCGGGGCCAGTCCGGTGGGTGCCTGGAGGCGTTCATCGAGGCCGAGGCGCAGTTCGCCGAGAAAGGCGAGGTCGGGGCGGAAGCCGGTGAGGACGATGGCCTCGTCGACCGGGTCGAGACGGCGTCCGTCCTCGCCGACCAGGATCAGGCGGCCGTCGCTGTCGCGCTCGATGGCCTCGGTGCGGAAGCCGGTGACCGCGTCGGCGTGGCCGTTGTCGACGGCCGCCTTGGCGGCGAGGCCGAGGGCGCCGCGGGCGGGGAGCTGGTCGGCTTCGCCGCCGCCGAAGGTGGAGCCGGAGATGCCGCGCCGAAGGATCCACACGCCGTGTGTTCCCGTGCCGTCGTCGGACTTCGCGAGGTCGGCGAGGTAGGCGAGGGCGGTGAAGGCGGAGGCGCCGGAGCCGATGACGGCGGTGCGCTTGCCTGCGTACCGCGCCCGCACCTGCGGGTCGTTGAGGTCGGGGACGCGGTAGGTGATGCGGTCGGCGGCGCTCTTCTCGCCGAGGGCGGCGAGGCCGCTGCCGCCGGCCGGGCTCGGGGTGGCCCAGGTGCCGGAGGCGTCGATGACCGCGCGGGCGAAGACACGCTCCTCGGTGGCGTCGGCCGTGGTGAAGTGCACGACGAAGGGCTGGGCTTCGCGGTCGGCGTCGACGAGGCGGTCGCGGCCGGCGCGTGAGACGCCGGTGACCGTGGTGTTGGTGCGCACCTTGTCGCCGAGGGCGTCGGAGAGCGGCTGGAGGTAGAGGTCGGCCCAGTCCCCGCCGGAGGGGTAGGTGCCGGCGTCGGGCCTGGTCCAGCCGGTGGGGGCCAGCAGCTTCTCGGCGGCCGGGTCGGTGAGCTCGGCCCAGGTGGAGAAGAGCCGGACGTGGGACCACTCGCGTACCGCGGCGGCGGGGGTGGGGCCTGCTTCCAGGACCAGCGGGGTGATGCCGCGCTCGACGAGGTGGGCGGCGGCGGCGAGTCCGGCGGGTCCGGCGCCGATGACGACGACCGGCAGGTCCGACGTGGTGGTGGTCATGGCGGTGATGTCCTCCGGGGTACGCGGCCCGTGCAGGCCACTGTTTCGATCGTTGTCGATACCCCGAGCTTGCCACCGGTATCGACAAGTGTCAACATAGACGTATGTCGAAGTATGAGGTTGTGAACCTGCCGGTGCTGGATGCCGGGTCCGTGGTGCCGTGCTGCCCGCCGATCACGTCGGCCGAGCTGTCGCGGGCCGACGCGGAGAGGATGGCCGGGATGTTCAAGGCATTGTCCGACCCGGTGCGGCTGCGGCTGTTCTCCAAGGTCGCCTCACACGCGGGCGGGGAGGCGTGCGTGTGCGACATCGCCGACGTCGGCGTCTCCCAGCCGACGGTCTCCCATCACCTGAAGAAGCTGCGCGAGGCCGGGCTGCTGACCTCCGAGCGGCGCGGGACCTGGGTGTACTACAAGGTCGCCCCGTCCGTGGTCGCGGCGATGTCCGCGATGCTCGACCTCCGCGACTGACGGCACCTTCCCCGGTCAGCCGCATCCCGGCGGGCAGCAGCGGGCCAGGTAGCCCTTCAGGGCATCGAGCCGTTGGGCGATGGTGGCGCCGTCGGCGCGGTAGAAGACCTGCTTGCCCTCCTTGTCGGTGCCGGACAGTCCGGCCCTGGCCACCGCCGCCCTCGCCCCTCGCCACGGCTTCGCCCGCACCCTGGTGCTGGAGTCCGCCGAGGCTCCGGGCGGGGCGTGGCCGCGCTACTACGGCAGCCTCACCCTGTTCTCCCCGGCCCGGTACTCCTCCCTGCCCGGCCTGCCCTTCCCCGGAGATCCGGTCCGGTACCCGACGCGGGATGAGGTGGCCGACTACCTGCGCGAGTACGCCCGTCGCCTGCCCGCGGACATCCGCACCTCGACCCCGGCCGCCTCCGTCTCCCGGCGGGACGGCGCCTGGGAGGTACGGGCCACCGACGACGAGGAGTTCAGGGCGCGGGCGGTCGTCGCCGCCATGGGCGACTACGGCTCGCCGTACGTGCCGCAACTGCCCGGCCGGGCGGAGTTCGGGGGGCGGGTGCTGCACGCCGCCGACCACCGCAGCCCGGAGGGGTTCACCGGGCGGCGGGTCGTGGTGGTGGGCGGCGGGAACTCCGCGATCCAGATCGCCGCAGAACTCGGGGCCCTTGCCGAGGTGAGCGTGGCGGTGCGCCGGCCGGTCGGCTGGATGCCTCAGCGGCCGCTGGGCAGGGACCTGCACTGGAGGCTGAAGCACACCGGCCTCGACGTCGCGCCGGTCCGCCGCTGGCTGGAGAAGGTGCCGGTGTCGGTGCTCGACGACGGCACCCACCGTACGGCCCTCAAGGCGCACGGTGTCGACGAGCGGGCGATGTTCACCCGGTTCACCGGCGACGGTGTCATCTGGGCGGACGGCACGAAGGAGACGGTCGACGCGGTCGTCCTGGCCACCGGCTACCGCCCGGCTTTCCCCTACCTCCACGGCACCGGCTCCCTGGACGGCGACGGACTCGCCTTGCACCGTGGCGGTATCGCCTCAGCGGTGCCGGGGCTGGCCTTCGTCGGGATGGAGTTCCAGCGCAGCTTCTCCTCCAAGACCCTGCGCGGCGTGGGCCGCGACGCCGGGCATGTCCTGTCCCGGCTCCGCCGCCAGAGCCGGTGAGGGGTGCGGGTCGGCTCAGGACAGAAGCGCGGCGATCTCGGCGGTGGCCTCGCGGGCCGGCCGCCCGACCCCGATGAGGGTGGCCGAGGCCGGCCCCGTCCAGTCGCCGTAGCCGAGCAGGTGCAGCCGCGGTTCCTGCACGGCACGTGTGCCTGCGGTTTCGATGTGGCCCCGGCTGCCGCGCAGGCCGAGCGGGGCGAGGTGGGACAGGGCGGGGCGGAACCCGGTGGACCAGATCACCGCATCCGCCTCGGCGTGCGTCCCATCGGCCCAGGCGATGCCGTCGGTGGTGAGGCGGGTGAACATCGGCTCCGCCTTGAGCAGTCCGGCGTCCCGGGCAGCGCGGACCGGCGCGACTGCGACGATGTCGCCGAGCGAGGCGACACCGCCGCTGTCCGCCATGCCGTCCTCCAGGGCACGGCGGCGGGCGGTCGCGGCGTCGAACAGGGCGCGGCCGTCGATATTGTCGGCCAGGAACCGAGGCGGGCGCTGGGTCACCCAGGTCAGGGAGACATCGTCGGCCAGGGCGAGGTCGGCGGCGATCTGCGCGCCGGAGTTCCCGCCGCCGACCACGGCGACCCGTTGTCCGGCGAAGTCCGCCGAACTGCGGTAGCCCGTGGTGTGCAGCTGACGGCCGGTGAAGACCTCCCGGCCGGGAACGGCCGGGAGGAAAGGCCGCCACCACGTGCCGGTGGCCGAGACGACCGCCCGCGCGGACCAGACGCCCGCATCCGTCTCCACCCGCAACCGGCGCCCGTCGCGGAGCACGGAAGCGACGCGAACCGGACGGTGGACGGGCAGGTCGTAGCGCTGCTCGTAGTCGGCCAGGTAGTCCACGACATGTCCGGCATCCGGGTGCTCCTGGCCGCTCTGCGCGGGCATGAGCCGACCGGGCAGGGAGGAGAACGCGGCCGGGGAGAACAGGCGGAGCGAGTCCCAGGTGTGGCGCCAGGCGCCGCCCGGCTCGTTCTGGGCGTCCAGGATCACGAAGTCCAGCTTCTTGCGGCGCAGGTAGTATCCGGCGGCGAGCCCCGCTTGCCCGCCGCCGATCAGTACCACGTCCGCCACGCCGGTCACGGAGTCAGAGCCGTCGCGGCCGGGGATTCGGCTGCGGCGCACACCGGGCACAGCACCCTGCGGGCCGGGGCTTCACCGAAAGCCCCGGGCAGGGGGCCCCGACGCACACTCCGGGCCGCGATGCGCGTATGCCCCGCACAGACCCCGGCTCCGCAGCCGTGGCAGATGCCGACGGTCGCGCTGTGCGTCCCGGTGGCGTGGCAGTCGAGGCAGTGCATCAGCTGTCCCTTCCCGGTGTGGTGAGTGCAGTGGGCGCGAACTTCTTGCGCCAGGCCAGCGCGACGTACACGAGGCCGATCAGGACCGGCACTTCGATGAGCGGGCCGACGACGCCGGACAGGGCCTGCCCGGAGGTGACGCCGAAGGTGGCGATGGCGACGGCGATGGCGAGTTCGAAGTTGTTGCCCGCCGCGGTGAACGCGAGGGTGCTCGTGCGGTCGTAGGCGAGTCCGAGGCTCTTGCCGAGGAGGAACGAGCCGAAGAACATGATCGCGAAGTAGACCAGCAGCGGCAGGGCGATCCGGACGACGTCCATCGGCTGCGAAGTGATCGTCTTTCCCTGGAGTGCGAAGAGGATGACGATCGTGAACAGCAGCCCGTACAGCGCCCACGGGCCGATCTTCGGCAGGAACCTGGTCTCGTACTTCTCGCGGCCCATCTTCTTCTCGCCGACGCGGCGGGTGAGGAAGCCGGCGAGCAGGGGGATGCCGAGGAAGATGATGACGTTCAGCGCGATGTGCCAGACGGACACGTCCAGGCCCTGGCCGTCGCCGAGGTTCAGCCAGCGCGGCAGCAGGTCGAGATAGAACCAGCCCAGCACGCCGAAGGCGAAGACCTGGAACACCGAGTTCAGGGCGACGAGGACGGCGGCGGCCTCGCGGTCGCCGCAGGCGAGGTCGTTCCAGATGATGACCATGGCGATGCAGCGCGCGAGCCCGACGATGATCAGGCCGGTGCGGTACTCGGGCAGGTCCGGCAGGAAGATCCACGCCAGGGCGAACATCACCGCCGGTCCGACGATCCAGTTGATGACCAGCGAGGACACCATCAGCTTCTTGTCGCCGGTGACGCGGTCGAGCCGGTCGTAGCGGACCTTGGCCAGCACCGGATACATCATGACCAGCAGGCCGAGCGCGATCGGCAGGGAGATCCCGCCGATCTCGATCTTCGCGAGAGCGTCGTTCATCCCGGGGATGAGGCGGCCCAGGCCCAGGCCCACGGCCATGGCGAGCAGGATCCACACCGCGAGGTAGCGGTCCAGGGTGGAGAGCTTCTTGACGATCGAGTCGTCAACGGCCGGGCCGGGCCCGTCGGTGGAGGCGGTGGCGGGCTCGGTGGAGGTCACGGGCAGGCCCTCTTGTTCTCGACAGCGGTGCGGGCGGAGTCAGCAAGCTCGGCGAACTGCGTGGACACCGAGGCCAGTACCTCGGGGCGCAGCTTGAAGTAGGTGAACCGGCCGCAGGGCTCGGTCTCCACCAGACCGGCCTCGCGAAGGACCTTCATGTGGTTGGACAGGTTCGTCTGCTTGGCACCGGTCTCCTCGACCAGATGCGACATGCAGAGCGTTTCCCGGGCCAGCAGGGCAACGACCTGCATGCGCAGCGGATCACCCAGAACCCGGATTACGTCAGTGTCGACTGAAGTCATCATGGGCTGATACTGTCACATCATTCGGCGCTGACACCAGTCCGAGCTGAACCGTAGGGCCCGTCGAAGGGGTTCCCATGTGCGTCCCGCCACCACCCGCCTGGCCCGACGAGCGGCTCGGCGCCGGGGCCGCCCGCCTCGCATCCCGCCACCGCGGCCATTTCTCCGTGGAGACCGTGCAGCAGCTGCTCACCGACTCCTACCGGCGCCTCGCCGAGAATGCCCGGGTCCGTACACACCTGGTGGTACGGGCCGAGCGCCTGACCGCAGAGCGCCTCGACGCCCTCGCCCACACCGGGGCACCGGGCAAGGGCGTGGTCCGGGTGCTGTTCGTGTGCGGGCACAACGCCGGCCGCTCGCAGATGGCCGCCGCCCTCCTGGCCCACCGGGCGGGCGAGCGCGTGATCGTTTCCTCGGCCGGGACCGATCCGGCCGCCGAGGTCGAGCCGCACGTCGCGCAGGTCCTCCTGGAGTCGGGACTGTCCATCGCCGACGCGTACCCCAAGCCCCTGACCAGTGAGGTCGTCGGGGCCGCCGACTACGTCATCACGATGGGCTGCGGAGACGCCTGCCCCGTGGTCCCCGGCCGGCACTACCTGGACTGGTCCGTCGCCGACCCCGACGGCGCCCCGATCGGCGTCGTACGCACCATCCGCGACGACATCGACGCCCGTATCACCCGCCTTCTGGCCAACCTCCCAGACACCTGACATCGCCTTCCGAAGCCCGTGCCGATCCACTTCACCAAGGGAAGAACAATGTCCGACAAGCCCTCTGTCCTGTTCGTCTGCGTCCACAACGCCGGCCGCTCCCAGATGGCCGCCGCATGGCTGACCCACCTGGCCGGAGACCGCGTCGAAGTCCGCTCCGCCGGATCCAACCCGGGCACCGCCGTGAACCCTGCCGCCGTCGCGGCCATGGCCGAGGTCGGGATCGACATCTCCGCCCAGACCCCGAAGATCCTCACCATCGACGCGGTCAAGGAGTCGGACGTCTGCATCACCATGGGCTGCGGCGACACCTGCCCCGTCTTCCCCGGCAAGCGCTACCTGGACTGGCAGCTCGAAGACCCGGCCGGCCAGGGCGTCGAAGCCGTACGCCCCATCCGCGACGAGATCAAGAACCTGGTCGAGGGCCTGATCAAGGAGATCGCCCCGGAGAAGACCGCGTGAGCGAGATACGCGAGGTCGTCATCGTCGGCTCCGGCCCCGCCGGATACACCGCCGCCCTCTACACCGCCCGCGCCCGGTTGAAGCCCCTGCTGTTCAGCAGCAGCATCTTCGTCGGCGGCTCCCTGACGACCACCACCGAGGTGGAGAACTTCCCCGGTTTCCCCGAAGGCGTGGACGGACCCGTCCTCATGGAGAACATGCGGGCGCAGGCGATGCGCTTCGGCGCCGAGATGATCGACGACGACATCGTCTCCGTCGACCTCGCCGGCGACATCAAGTTGCTGACCGACTCCGAGGGCACCGTGCACCGCGCGAAGACGGTGATCGTCGCTACCGGTTCCGGCTACCGCAAGCTCGGTCTGCCCAAGGAGGACGAGCTCTCCGGGCGCGGGGTGTCCTGGTGCGCAACCTGCGACGGGTTCTTCTTCAAGGGCCGCGACATCGTCGTGGTCGGCGGCGGCGACACCGCCATGGAGGAAGCCACCTTCCTCACCCGCTTCGCCAAGTCCGTGACCGTCGTCCACCGCCGCTCCACCCTGCGGGCCTCGAAGGTCATGCAGGACCGGGCGTTTTCCGACGACAGGATCTCCTTCGCCCTCGACAGCGAGATCGCCGAGATCAAGGAGACCGGCGGCATGCTGGCCGGCGTCGTTCTGCGTGACGTATTGACCGGCGCCACGCGCGACCTCGACGTGACGGGGCTGTTCATCGCGACCGGCCACGACCCGCGCACCGAACTCTTCAAGGGCCAGCTCGACCTTGACACCAAGGGCTACATCCAGGTCGCATCGCCGTCGACGCGCACCAGCGCGCCCGGGGTGTTCGCCTCCGGCGACGTCGTCGACCACCCCTACCGGCAGGCCATCACCGCCGCGGGAACGGGCGCGGCGTCGGCCCTGGACGCTGAGCGCTATCTCGCAGCCCGCAACACCGCCCAGGCTCAGCAGGAGCCTGCCACAATCCCGGCCTGACCGAACCTCACCACGGCGCGTGCCCCTACTCGGCGGCCCGGACGAATCCTGAGCGGCCGCATGGTTCTCCCCGAGGCTGGGGCGGTGGTGGACAGAGACCGCTACCAGCGAAGGTGGCCGCCATGGCCACCGGGTAGAACCGCGCCCCCTCTGCGAACAACGCACTCGACACCTCGGGTGTTCGGTGCGGAAGTGGCCGTCGGCATTCAGGGATCTTGAACAAGGTCAAGCCGTGCTGGCCACCATCACCCCGATACGCCGCCCAGCCCTCCTACCAGGCCACCGGCTGGCCGCTCTCCGCGTCGACGGCGGGCATTCGGGCCTGCCGACGGCGCTGCAGGACCGCCTCGGATGAACCCGCGCGCACTCCGCTCACCCCGTCGAGGCGTGGAACTCGACGACGACTGGTTCGAGCTGACGTCTGAGGTCGTCGACGCATAGGCATCGAGCCGGATACCGACCCGGCGGCCTGGCTGTGAGTAGCCATGCGCAGCCAGGCCAGCGGGCTCGACATCGTCGCTCCCGGTCATCCGTCAGGTCGGCCGTTGGGCCCAGGTACACAACGACGCCTGCTTCGCCCGCGCCGCCTGCGCGAACTTCACCTACGACCACGGCCTTGACGCCCCGGGCGAGCGGCGGGGACGGCCTCCCGCCCACTGAGGGTCCAGCGTGGCCAGGCCCTTCTCGTTGAACGCATGGATGACGTCCCGGACGGTGTCCTCGTGCGCGGCGACCAACCGGGCGATCGCCGTTACCGGGGTGCCCGACGCCGACGCCATGATGATCAGTGCACGACGAACCCGCACGGACTCATGGCGGCCCCGCCGGACGATCTGCTGGAGTCTTTGCCCCTCTTGATCAGTCAACCGCCGTGCTCGGACCGGCTCTGCCATCGATGGCCTCACTCTCAACAGCAATCACATTGTCATCGAGAGTGAGGCCGACAGACCCTGGCACCCCGAACATCGACCGGCGTGTCACCCGACCCGGCGAACGTTCGTGGCCAACGCACTAGCCAACTCGACGGGCCCGCGCCGGAGCCGCTGACCGCCCGGCTCCGGGCCTTCCGGAGCATCGGCTCCGACCGAAGCAGCACCTCCGAATGCCGGGAGTTCCGCCATGCCCGACGCCACCGCGCTCGACCAGGCCACAGCCATGATCGAGAAAGCCTGGAGCCGCCGACGGCACTCTCTGCCCGGCGGAGCACAAGCACACCAGTTCCGGTAAGCCGCTCCACCCCGGCTGCCCCGGCCGCGCGTTCACGGAGGCCATCTGCGCCTGTGGCGGCTGGGGGATGAAGGAATCCGGCAAGGGCTACGTCAACGAGAGCCGTAAGCGGCACCTCGCCAGTCACGCCCAGGGGCCGAAGGTCCTTCGCGACCAGCTTCGAGTCGATGGCTCCTGACGCTCCACCGCTCCACCGCCCATCCCGGTCTGCCATCCCGTTCCGATCTCGGAGGTTCCCGTGCCCCACTACCTGACCGTCGGCCACCTGCTCCGCCAGCTCCAGGACCTTGACCCCAACCTGCCGATCCGCCTCGCCATCAACCCCGACTTCCCCCGCTCGACATCACCTGGCTCTCCGCCGAAACCCCGAGACTCCCTCTTGGCCGCATTCGCCTGCGCGGGGAGCCCGCCTCCCTCTCAGGCTGGGACGTCACCGCCCACCTGGGCCTTGCCACCAGCGAGGTACATCTCACCTCCTGGCCTGCCGCCCCGGACGACTGGCCGTGCCTGGTCCGCCCAACCCATCCACGAGGTACTCGGCCTCTGCGCCGCCCTCGCGGTCGCGACCGCCGCCCTCGAACTCTCGAATCGCCTCGCCCCTGTCTGACCGAAACCGCAGAAGGCCGCCCCTGTGCCAACCAGGCAGGGGCGGACCTGCCGTCGAGCCGACAGCGCAACCGGGGAAGGGGGTAGCGTTTTCCCGGTTCGCCGTCGGAGTCGAGGAGACGGGCCACGGTCTTCCCGAGATTCCCGCGCATCTGCATACCGATCGTTCACCGATACTGCCCGGCGAAGAATCAGGATGAACACAAATATACCGGCGACCTATGTTGAACGTCGTTGCCACTGAATGCGAACACTCGCCGTGCCCCAAACACCTGTCGTGGTTTTACCCGGATGAGCTCCTCCGTTGGAAGAGTCTCTTCTCATCTGCCTTGACCGCACCCTGAGTTGGAGCTTCAGCCGGGCCTGTGCTGTGGCTGGTTTACCGCTGGTGCTGGTGGTTTCACTGTCCTAGCGTGATGCGAGGTTCGTGTGGGTCCGAGCTTTCACTGCGCGATACGCCGCCCATAAGTCGGCCTCGAATACGGTCGCCTTTTTCGCACCGCTACACGCCAAGGTCTGTTCCGTCCGCGTGCCTGGAGGACTGATTATGCGTTCAGCGATCAAGAGCGCCAGCTATCCGAATAGGGAGTCGCTGGCCGAGGCAGCTGCTCGCCTGCTCGTGGAGAAGATTGCACTGTGTACAGCTGAGGAGGGGCGCTGCCTGGTCGCGTTGTCCGGTGGCAGTACGCCTGCCGCTACCTACCGCTTGCTTGCCGGGGCCGGTCTGGACTGGGGGGCGGTTCACATCGTGCAGACGGACGAGCGGGTGACCGGTGTCCGGTCGGAGACCTCGGCCGCGGTCATTGAGGACAATCTGGTGCGGCCGGCCCGGATCCCCGCTTCGCGCTGGCATCCGATGCCCGGCATCACAGGGGACGACCTCGCGCGCAGCGCTGCCGACTACGCGCGGACTCTGGGTGGGCTGGGCGGTGACGGCACGCCTGACATCGTGCTTCTGGGGCTCGGGGAGGACGGTCACACGGCGTCGCTGTTCGAGGGTGACACTGCGGCCGAGACGGCCGAGCGGGTGGCGGTGACGATGCCGTATCAGGGAACGGTCCGCCTGACCCTGGGTGCCGGCCTGCTGGCGGGAGCCCGGACGCGGATCGTGCTGGCGGCGGGGAAGGCGAAGGCGCAGGCGGTTTCGCGGCTGCTGAACGGCGACGTACCGGCGGGTGATCCGGCTGCGCGCATTCTGGGTGAGGACGGCATGCTGTTCGTCGACCATGAGGCACTGGCGTACAGCGAAGCCCTGTGAGACCCGTGCTCGTGTTTGATCTGGGCGGCAGCTGGTGGCGTGTCGGCCTGTTCACGGACGAGCGGCAGGTACATCTGATCCGGCGTGAGCCGGCGGTCAACCGGAGCAGCGCAGACAGGCCGGTGCCCGTTCTCCAGCAGGAGCTGGTCGACTTCGTGCTCCGTCACACCCGCGCGTATCTGCGGGAACGTGCCTTGCTGCGTGTGGGCATCTCGCTCGGTGCGGCCATGAACGGACAGACCGGTCGTGTATTGGCCAGTGCACCCATGTGGGGCCCGGAACTCGCGCCGTTCGACCTTCTTGCCGTGTTGCGGGACGAACTTCCCGGACTGGCGTGGGGGGTGCTCAACGATGTCTCCGCACTTGCCGTGGCGCTGCGTGCCCGTATGCCCGCCGGCGGCCGGAAGGCCGCTGCGGTGACGGTGAGCAGCGGGATCGCCTACCGCACCATCGATCTGCGCACCGGTCACATCCCGTTGGATCCGGAGCATGGCCTGCAG
Source organism: Streptomyces sp. TSRI0281 (assembly GCF_001905125.1). GTDB lineage: Bacteria > Actinomycetota > Actinomycetes > Streptomycetales > Streptomycetaceae > Streptomyces. Next base: position 341,795 of record NZ_LWLE01000004.1, read on the forward strand.
GGAGAGATCGGTCATCTGCCCGTCGACTTCGTGATGGAGGGACGGAGGGTCGAGGCGCAATGCGAGTGTGGGGCGAGCGGGCATCTCGCGGCCTTTTCGTCGGGCCGAGGTATCGAGGAACTGCTCGGAGTTCTCCCGGAAGCAGCATGGCTGCGCGCCGGAAGTGACGCGCCCGCGGGGCCTGTCGCAGCGTTCGGGGTGGCGGTACGGCGGGGTGATCCGCGTGCGCTCCGTTTGCTGGACGCTTTCACCCGGCCCCTGTCGCGCATTCTCCTGGCGCAGACGACGCTCGACCCGGAGGTCGGCCACACGGTGCTGAGCGGCGGTGTTGTCGACGGCCTGGAGGGCCACTATCTCTCCAGCCTGCTGCGCAACCTCATGGCCGACGGACTGTATGGGATCTCTCATGCCGATCCGCACTACTTTCGCCGGCGGTTTGCCGTGGGAAGCCCAGATGGACTCGATCCACTTCGGGGCGCCGGTCTTCACGTCGCAGGTCTCTCTTCCCCGCCAGCTCAGGAACGTCTTGACAGACAAGGACTCACGTCATGAAATCCTGGACGGTCCGTGCCACCCAGGAAGTCAGTTACGAGGTCCGGCAGACCCGTGGCGTACTCGGCCTGGACAATCCGGATCTCGCCGATGCGGCCGGACTCGAAGCCGGTGCGCGGCGCCTGGTCGTGGTCGACCGGGAGGTCTGCAGGATCTACGGCGCCGGCATCCGTGCCTATTTCCGCCACCGTGACGTCGATCCGGTTCTGCTCGTACTGCCCGCCGACGAGTCGAACAAGACGGCGGCGTCCGTGTTCAAGGTGGCCGACGCCGCGGACCACGTGGGTCTGAACCGGCGCAGTGACCCGATCGTGGCCATCGGCGGTGGTGTGCTCACCGATGTGGTGGGCCTGGCGGCCAGTCTCTATCGTCGGGGGACGCCGTACGTGCGGGTTCCGACCACTCTCATCGGGCTGGTCGATGCCGCGGTGGGGGTGAAGACCGCGGTCAATTACCACTCCCACAAGAACCGTCTCGGCACTTACTTTCCGGCTGCCGTCACTCTGCTGGACCAGGGTTTTCTGCAGACGCTACCGGTGCGGCACATCGTCAATGGCCTGGCCGAGATCATCAAGATGGCAGTCGTCCGCGATGCGGGGCTCTTCGACCTGCTGGACGACAACGCCGAGCGTCTCATCGAGCAGATGGCTCAGGGGGACTTGGGCCGCAGAGTGATCGAGTCGGCGGTCGCGGGCATGCTCGGGGAACTGACACCCAACCTCTGGGAACACGACCTCAAGCGGCTGGTGGACTTCGGCCACACCTTCAGCCCGAGTATCGAACTGGCCGTGGACCCGCCCCTTCTGCACGGGGAGGCGGTCGCCATCGACATGGCACTGTCCTGCCTCATCGCGCAGGAGCGTGGGCTGCTGTCCTCGGCCGAAACTCAGCGTTCCCTGGGACTGATGCGCAGCGTGGGCCTGCCTCTGTCCCATCCCCGTGTGACTCCTGAAGCGTTGATCGACGGGCTGGCGGAGGCGACCCGTCACCGTGACGGAAACCAGCACGTCCCGCTGCCGCGAGGGCTCGGCCGGACGGTTTTCGTCGAGGACATCAAACCGGGCGAGATCCGGCGGGCCCAGCGGCGCAGCTTTGAGCTCACCGGCATGTGGGAGGCGGCATGAAGCCCAACCTGGCCGTGGTGCGCCATGGGAGGACCAGCCTCCTGGAACAGCGGGAACCCCCCGCGCCGGCACCCGGACAGGTGTTGGCACGAGTTCTGCGCGCCGGTGTATGTGGTACCGACCTGCAGATTCAACGGAAAGTCCGGCCCGACGCCGCGGCAGTTCTCGGCCATGAAGGGCTCGCCTCAGTACCCGCGGGAAACACGACTCGTCCGGTGATCTTCAACCCGGTCGACCCGGAGGCACAGGATCGCGTGCTGGGGCACAGCTATGACGGCGTCTTCCAGCACACGGTGCTGGTCGACGCGGACAGCCCTGTTCTGTTCGACGCCGATCCCCTCCTGATCGCTGACCTGGCACCTCTCGTGGAGCCTCTCGCCGCGGTCCTGTACGGGTGGGAGCTGGTGGAGCGTGACGCCCGGCCGGCCACCGCCGCCGTATGGGGCGGTGGCAGCACCGCGGTTCTTACCGCACTGGTCGGTGAGCTGCGGGGTATTCGGACGCACCTGGTGCACAGACGCGCCGGGCGTCTGAGCTTTCTCACCGGACAGGGCATCTTCGGCGCGACCACGCTCCACACCGGAGCTTCGGGCCTTCGCGGCATTGATGCGGCCTTCATTTGTCTGCCGAGGGAAGCGGCTCCCGGCGCGCTCAGTGAGGTGGTGTCCTCGCTCGCCCCCGGCGGCGTGGTCGACCTGCTCGGCGGCTTCGCACCGGGAGATGTCCACGGACAGATTCCCGGCGTGGACCTGGGTGCTGTCCGGCGAGCGAACGTCTGCGGTCAGCCCCGCCCCGGCGCCACCACCCGGGCCAGGACCGGGGACGGCGCAGCGATCGGGCTCACCGGGCACCGGGGGACCGCCCCACATCACCTGGCCGAAGCACAGCGCCTTCTGCGTGCCCATCCGGATGTTTTCGGAGCGCTGGTCACGCACGTGCTCTCGCTGGAGGCAGCCGCGGCGGAGCTCCAGGCGGTGGCCGCCGGAAGCGGACCGTCCGTCGGGCCACCGGAACGCATCAAGATGGTGATCGACCTCTGCATGCCCGGACGGTCACACCGGCCGGCCGATCTGACCACGACAGTGGGCGAGCTGAAGGTGACAGGTTGAACTCCGCCGGCACTGCCTACCAGCGACTTGACCACCATCACGGCCGCGTCACCGTCACCGAAGCCGTAGTGAGCGATCCTGCGGGGCGAGCCATGGTGGTGATCGCCCCGCAGCGGATCGGTGTATGCCGTTCGGACCTTCGCGAACTGCGGTCAGACCGGCACCAGCGGCGCGATTTCGGTCATGAGATCGTCGCTGACGTCGTCGCTGCCACCAAGGGCGTCGCGGTGAGTGTCGGACAGCGGGTCGTCCTCGATCCGCATCCCCAACTGCACACCCGCACCTCCGGATTCGGACAGCTGGTGGAACTCTCCGGGACTCCGGACCTCCTGCGCGACGCGCTCGTACCCGTTCCTCGGACCATGGGCGTGGACCGGGCTGTGTTCACCGAACCGCTCGCGTGCGCCTGCCACTGCATCGAGCGACTCCATACGGTCACCGATGAACTCGGCATGGACCGCCAAGGGCCGGTCGCCGTCGTGGGAGCGGGCATGGCCGGCGCGCTGATCGCTGCCGGGCTCCACGCGTCCCATGTACCGGTCACCGTGGTGAACAGGGGGCATGAGCGGCTGGACTTTCTGCGTCGTCGCGAGTTCCTGCCGAACCCGGTGCTGGGAGGACCGGACGGGAGTCCCCTGTTCTCCCGCACCGTGCTGGCGACCGCCTACGCCGAACCCGCTCAGATACGGCAGGCCCTGGACCTGTTGTTGCCGGGCGGCCTGCTGCTGCTGTTCGCAGGAACCAGACCGGGCATGGAACTGGCCGGTGTCGACATCGATGACCTGCGGCGCCGCGAACGCCTCGCACACGTGCGCGTGGATGGACGCCCCCTTGCCATCGCGGGGACCCACGGTGCCCTACGAACCGACTTCGAACACGCTCTGCAACTGCTGAACCGAGCGGCCAACGGAGAATGGCGCCTCGGTCCTGCCGTCGAACGGCTGGTCACCAGACGTATGACGCTCGCGCAGGCCGCGCGGCTTCTGCCCGAACACGCCGATCGCGGCTTTCTCGGCAAACCGGTCGTCGTCCCCACACCTCGGAGAAGACCATGATCGTGACCAAGTACAACCATCGCTCGCAGTTCGAGGACCTGGACGCGCTCACCCACCAGATCCGGGCGACCCTGGAATCCGGTGACTACATCCTCTCTCCCGCCGTCGAACAGTTCGAGGAACGGCTCGCCGCCCACACCGGAGTGGCCCACGCGGTAGGGGTGAACTCCGGCACAGACGCCATCGTCCTGGCCCTGCGCGCCCTCGGTATAGGTCCGGGCGACGAGGTCATCACCGTCGCCAACACCTTCCACGCCTCCGTGCTCGCCATCACCAGCGTCGGCGCCCGGCCCGTGCTGGTCGACTGCACGCCGGACTCCTACCTGATGGACCTTGACCAGGTCGATGCCGCCGTCACTCCACGCACCCGCGCCCTGCTCGCGGTACACCTGTTCGGCCAGGCACTGGACATGGACCGGATCGCCGCCATCGCGGACCGCCACAGCCTGGCGATCGTGGAGGACTGCGCTCAGGCCATAGGCGCCCGTTGGGCGGGCCGGCGGGTCGGCAGTTTCGGGCAGGCCGGCTGCTTCAGCTTCCACCCGAGCAAGAACCTGGCCGCGGCAGGCGACGGCGGTGCGCTCGTGACCGACGACGCGGCGATCGCCCGCCAGGTCAGGACCCTGCGAAGCCTTGGCCAACACCAGCAGAACGATCACGTAGAGCGGGGCTACAACAGCAAACTGGATGCCATCCAGGCACTCGTGCTGAACCACAAGCTCGACCAGGTGGACAAATGGAACAGCCGCAGGTCGGACATAGCCGGTGAGTACGCACGTGCCCTCACCGGTGCCGAACTGACGCCAACCCCACCCGCAGGCGAACGGCATGTCTTCCACCTCTACCAGGTCACGCTCGCACACCGCGACCACGTGCTTGCCGAACTCACCCGGCATGGCGTAGAGGCAGTCGTGCGCTACCCCGTCCCGGTACACCGCCAACGCGCGTTCGCGGACCTGCACCTGCCCGCCCGGTTCCCCCAGGCGCAGGCCCAGGCCGAAAACACGCTCTGCCTGCCGATCCGCCCAGACCTCACCGACAGGGAAGTCGACTACGTAGTACGGACGCTGCTCAAAGCGGTAGCGCCGTCCCGTCGCAATGCCGCCGGCTGACCGGCCGCGAAAACGGAGGACCGGATGACCACGATCGCCCCCGCCCTGCTCGGCGCTGACCCGCTCGCGCTCGCCGACGCGATCACCGAGGTCGAACGCGCCGAAGTCGACCTGATCCACCTCGACGTCATGGATGGACACTTCGTCCACGACATCAGCTTCGGACTCAACACGGTCAGAGCCATACGCAAGCGCACAGCCCTGCCGCTGGACGTGCACATGCAGGTGCAGCGGCCCGAGCAATACCTCGACGAACTGGCCGCGTCCGGCGTGGACACCGTGTCCGTACACGTGGAGAGCACCCTGCACCTCTCGGCGGTCCTGCGGCGGCTGGAAACCGCAGACATCAAACGCGGCGTGGTCATCAACCCGGCCACGCCCCTGAACACCCTCGATGAAGTGCTCGACCGGATCGACCAGGTCGTCGTGATGACCTGCAACCCGGGAACCAGCGACTTCCAGGCGCAGATGGTGGACAAGATCCGCCGATTGCGGGCTCTTCTGGAGGAACGGAGGATCGATCACGTGCGGGTGGTTGCCGATGGCGGCATCAATGCCTCCAGGGCCCGCGTGCTGGCTGAGGCCGGAGCGGATGTACTGGTCGCGGCGTCAGCCGTCTTCAGCTCCACCCATGGCGACGTGGCCGCCGGTGTAGCGGCCCTGCGCAAAGCGATGTGAAAGGACACAGCAGATGACGCTCAGTGCGGTCGCGGTTCTGTTCGATATGGACGGTGTGCTCGTGGACAGTTCCGGGTGCATCTCCCGCGCCTGGTTCGAGTGGGCGGGACGGCACGGGCTCGATGCCCAAGGCACCCTGGCCCTGGGGCACGGACTCACCACACTCGACCACATCCGAGCAGCTGCCCCGGCGCTGGCCACGGAGAAGGAGGCAGCCCTCATCGACGAGCTGGAGGACCGGCACGTCGCCGCCGTCATCGCACAACCGGGTGCCGCGGCGGCCACGTCTTCCCTCACCCGGGCAGACGTGCCATGGGGGGTGGTGACCTCCTGCTCCCGGGAAGCCGCCACAGCCAGGCTGGCGACCGCCGGACTCCCTCTTCCATCGGTTCTCATCACCGCCGACGACGTGACACGGGGGAAACCGGCACCGGACGGCTACCTGACCGGCATCTCGCGCGTCCGTGCCGAGCCGCACCGGACCGTGGTGTTCGAGGATGCCCCGTCCGGGATCACCGCAGCCCAGGCTGCGGGAGCTCACGTCATCGCCCTGTCCACCACGCACGCGGCCTCGCAACTCCTCGCCGTCGACTCGATCGTGCCTGACCTGTCCTTCGTCCGCTTCCAGCGGGAACCGCACACCACCGAGGTGGCCATCGAGATCCTGGCCGCGCGGGCCGCCCAGACCCGATGAGGTGAAGCACGCATACGGTGCAGCGCATGTGAGGGAACGCAGACCTCCGGTCGGCGCCGGTCACCGCGCGTCAGATGCCGGACCCAGATGCACAATGTCTGCTTCCTCGTGCGCGCCAGGTATGTGAGGCGGCCCCTGCAGAAAACATGGCCGGCACGAGCGCGGCAGAGCGGTGAGCGCGCCGGGAGAAGCAACAGGAAAGCCCGAGCGAAGGGGACGGCATGACACAACCGCTCACTGTCGGCGTCGAGGAGGAGTTCTTCATCGTCGATTCGGCGACCCGGAACCTCCTCCCGCAATCCGGACAGATCATTACCTCCGCCCTGGCTCAAGTGGACGAACAGACACCGTCCCGGTTCTGTGAGGAGTTCCGGCCCTGCATGGTCGAAAGCAGATCCGGGATCTGCCGGACACTGGACGAACTGCGGGCCGATGTCATCACCTCGCGAAGCACCCTCATCCGCGCCGCGGAGGAAGCCGGAGGCCGGATCGCCGCTGCGGGAACGTATCCGCTGGCAGACTGGCGGACACAGGAATTCAACACCAAACCGCAGTACCAACGGACGGTCGAGACATACCGGCTTCTCGCTGACGAACTCCTGATCTGCGGCTGCCATGTGCATGTCGGCGTCGCCGACCGCGATACCGCCGTCGAAGTGATGAACCGCGTCCGCCCGTGGCTGCCCGTCCTGTCCGCGCTGGCAGCCAGCTCCCCCTTCTGGATGGGCGCGGACACGGGATACTCCAGCTACCGCAGCATGGTCTGGGAACGCTGGCCCACATCCGGGATGCCCCCCACATTCCGGTCCTACGACGAGTACCAGAACAGTGTTCGGCTGTCCGTCGAGTCCGGCATCAGCCCGGTGGCCGGCGACATCTTCTGGGACGTACGCCCCGGCACCCAGTATCAGACGGTCGAGTTCCGCATCGCCGACTCGTGCGCCACGGCCGATGAAGTCATCCTGCAAGCCGGACTGTGCCGAGCGCTCGTACACACCACACTCACAGAGATCGAGAAAGGAGACACACCAGCCGACATCCGCTCAGAACTGCTGCGCGCGGCCAAATGGCGCTCCACACGCTTCGGACTCACCGACCGGCTTCTCGACCCGTTCACGGCCGCACTGGTACCGGCGCACGAGATGGTGGACCGACTGTGCGAGCACGTCCGCCCGTCACTGGAAGGCACCGGGGACTGGACGGTGGCCAGCGGGATCACCGAGCGGATCAAACGCCAGGGGACATCAGCCGAACGGCAACGGGCTGTCTTCGAGAGACGCAAGAGCCTCGAAGACATCGTCGACCATCAGGTAAGGGATACCGCCAGCTGGTAGATCCCGCACCCACCCACCGGGCATACAAGGCGTGAGGTAGTTCAATCCGCATAGCTGGGTAGGGGCTGCACAGGTGGCCCGGCCGTGTGCAGGAGGGCAGTGGGTGAGCTGATGTCTGATGCCGTATCAGGCAACGTTTTGCCCTGTTGTGATGCGCCGTCCGGGTGTCGGTCCGGGCGGCGTGGACACGGCATGCTGTTCTCGTGGCAGAGCGGGTGCGTGTCCGGGAGATGATGACGACGAGGGTCGGCGGTTGCTGCGGATCATCCGCCGCGGTACGGGGTCGGTGGTGGCCTGGCGCCGGGCCCGGATGGTCCTGCTGTCCGCGCAGGGCATGCCCGTGGCGAAGATCGCCGAGGTGACCTTCACCAGCGCCGACGGGATCCGTGATGTGATCCACAACTTCAACACCGACGGCTTCGACTCGCTCTACCCGAAGTCCAAGGGCGGTCGGCCGAAGACGTTCACGCTGCCCGAGCGCCGCGAGATCAAGAAGATCGCGAAGTCCACGCCGACCGAGCACGACCTCCCGTTCTCCACCTGGAGTCCGACCAAGCTGGCGGACTTCCTGGTCGCCGAGGGGGGGGTCGGCGACATCAGCCACGAGGATCTGCGCATCCTGCTCCGCGAGGAAGGCGTCTCCTTTCAACCGGCACCTGTTCGCCGCCTACAACCTGGCCAAGGACAAGCTCTACGGACACATCAAACCGGTCAGGCGGCGGACACAGTTCCTGGAATTCTGCCGCTACCCGCGCACCCTCTGCCCGGCCGAGGTCCGCCCGGCAATCGTCTGCGACAACTGTGAGGATCGTGATGTGCCGCAGGGGGCCGGAGCCTGACCCGTGCGACAACTGGCCGCAGCTGCCTTGGAGTGGAACTGTCGGCCCCGGCCTCCTGCGGTACGTACTGCCGCCGGCCCGGTGAACGTGTCCCGATAGGGGCTTTGCTGCACAAAGCACCGTCACAGTTCTGACCGCCCACCGGACCGGTGTCAGCCGCCAGCCCCAGTCCAAGGAGCTTCGTGACCGTCACCAGCATGCCCCAGCCGACGCTGCCCGCGCAGCAGGTCCCTGGGG
>NZ_LWLE01000005.1 GCF_001905125.1 Streptomyces sp. TSRI0281
CCAACCCCTGGCCGCGAGTCAACCCCCTTCTGCCGCTTGACGAAACATAGGGGCTTCCTCTCCGCCCACAAAGCACCGGTGGTGCATAAGCGGCTGCTCGCGCACCCCCGGTTCCACCCGCACTTCACTCCCACCCACTCGTCATGGATCAACCAGGTCGAGCGGTGGTTCGCCGAGCTGGAACGACGAGGCCCAGCCCTTCAAATGGACCAGGACCGCCGACCAAATCCTCGACCGGATCTGCCGCTGCTGCGCACGCATCTCCGAACCAGATCCCTAGTCGGTGTCCATCGCCGCCAGCACGGCAAGTCGGCGGCAGTCGGGCGAGAGGGCGGCTATGCCGTAGCCGGAGCCGATGTCGTTGTGGAACCAGTCCGTATCGGCCTCGAAGTGGAACCACGTGCTCTGCTGGGCCTGGCGCTCCACCTCCTCCGCGCTCGCGCCCGCTGGGGTGCCGCTGAGCCCTGCGATCGAACGCCATGCCCACAGTCGGCCGTAGGCCGCCTGCACGCCCGAGTTGCCCATGCCGCCCATCGAGGCGGTGGCGAAGAGCAGCCGCCAGATTTCGTCCACCGGGCGGATGGCGATCTCAAAGCGGTCCGTGGGGCCGAGCCCGTCGACGCACCGCATGCGCAGAGCCGGCAGCAACGCGGGTACCCGCTCGGGTGCGACGGCCTCGTCCAGCATGAAGACCCAGGCGTCGCAGTCCCCCCAGTCGCCGGCCTGCACCGCGGCAACGATGCTCTCGTGGACGTCCGTGGTGGCGACGTCCCGAAGCGCCGACCGCTCGGACGTACGGGGCGTCGGCGGGTCCATCCGGCCCTCGGCGGGCAGGCCGCCCGGCACTCCGGCGGCGGAGCCGTTCATCGAGCGGCTGGGGAAGTCGACGTTGGCCTCAAGGTCGCGGCGATGTACCGGGAGCCAGGCCAGCGGGTGCCAGCCAGGTCGCACGAGCGGCCAGGAGCGCAGCGGCGGGAAGACGTCGATGTCCACGCCACGGAGCACCAACTCGTGGAAGAGGCAGGCGCGCAGATCGTCCAGCCGGTCCCCTTCGCGGCGGTCGAAGACAGTCGCTGCCAGGTCGGCGGCCCGGTGGTGCTCCGCAAGGAGCGAGGCGACGAAGCGTGGCAGGACGCCGTGGCCGGACGGACGTTTCTCGTCGAGGAATTGGAGCAGCTGTTCCAGGCTGTCGCGGCCGGGGGTGAGGGCGAGCACCCGCACGACGTGGGCGAGTTGGCGCTCGTAATCCCGCAGCTGCTCGGCAGCGGACGCGTACCGGTCGGCCAGCTGCGACCCCAGCTCGCGTACGTACCGGACGTCACCCTGCGCGGCACGCTGTTCGGCCTGGGACCATACGAGTCCGCCGAGTTCGTCCGTGACGTCTTCCATGATCCATCACCCTATGGCCCGCTGGGATCCACCGGCAGGACGGGGGTGAGGGCACCCGCACACGCGCCGCACCTCTGCCGCACACCTATCGCTCAGAGCGATGCCAGAACACGGTCGAGCGCCGCCTGCCCCGCAGATCACCATATCGGCTTGCCGCCGGGCAGGCCCTGATCCCCGGCCTGTCCGATGAGGATGAGGACAGGGCGTCGTCCCAGACGTCCCGGATCCCGGACCGGACCGGACCGCACCTGCGTCGAGCTCGTCGGCGACGCGCTGGGCGGCCGGCTCGTGGATGTCACGAGCCGGCCGCGCGAGGAGCGGGCCGCCGGGCCCGTACCGATCACGAACGACAACCGGTACGGGCCCGGCTGCCACGCCGACTACGAGCCGCGCGCAGACGACCCCAGCCTGTGGGACTGGTCCGGCGACGCACCCTGACCCCCGCCTCCTCCGGTGGGAGCGGGCCGATAAGGATGAGTGCTGCGCCAGGGGTTCGGGTCCCGGTTCCAGCGATCAGCCGTCGGACGAGGCCCCTGACCGCCTTCCCGCTTCTGCGTCGCGGTCAGGGGCGCCAGTCGAAGGGGAAGTGCTTGCTGGATCCACCGCGGTATTCATGGGAGAAGTCGAACCCCTCCGCATGGTCGCTCTCGACGACGCCCCAGGTGGCGATCTGGCCGGGGCCGACCTCGGCGCCCGGAGAATTGATCAGCTGGACGCGGCGGGAGGGGTCGGCGGTCGGGCCGGTGAGCGCCGTCGCGCCGACGGAGACCTTGTCGGCGACACGGGCCCGCCAGTACGAGAGATCCTCGGCGGCCTCGAAGTGGACCGGCGCGTACCGCACCTCGCGCAGTTCGCTGATGAGCGAGCCGAACTGACCCGGCCAGCCGCCGACATGACCAGCGAAGATCTGTTCCAGCGCGTCACGCTGAGCCTGGTCGCCCTTGGCGTCGATGTAGAGCATCACCTTCATCGTGGCGTCCGGGTCACCGACCCACATGTTCCCGGCGAACTCTCCCAGTGCCACCACTCCCAGGCCGTCCAGGCGCACGTCCCCGAAGTGCCCCTCGTGAACCTGCCAGACGAGCGTGAAAAGACAGTCCCCGTGGGTCGGCGTCTGGGCGAACGTACAGGGGCAGGGCAGTGCGCAGCTGCACACGTCGAACCACTCACCCCGTAAGTGCCAGTCGGGCAGCATGCCATCACTCGTGCCCGCTCGGACGACGGCGGGCACGCTTGGCGATGCGGCGGAAGTGGTACACATGGTGACCTCCAGATCACTCATACCCCTAAGGGGTATCTCGTGGACAAGAGAAAGACTAAGGCTCGGCAAGTCCCCACGGCAACTACCCCCTGGGGGTACCTCAGTTGACAGCGTGGCCTGGGCGTTCGGGGCGGCGCTTCGTCGCTCCGGTGGGCGGACAGCACGCGGTACGCCGCCATCGGCGTTGCGCAACTGCGGCGACGCCTGCGCGTTTGACCCCTGTACGGTCTCGATCTCACGCCGCCGAAGCGGGGCTCCGCTTCCAGTTGCTGATCGGTTCGGTCGCAGCCGGCCCGGACCGGCCGTCACCAGCCTTGCGGAGTCACGAGCGCACGAGCCGGGCGATGGCGTCGCCGGCTTCCTTGAGTTTCATGTTCCCGTCTTCGCCGCCTTCCGCGACGGCGGCACGGACACAGGTGTCCATGTGTTCGTCGAGCATCTGCAGGGCGAAGGACTGCAGGGCGCGCGTGGTGGCCGCGACCTGAGTGAGGACATCGACGCAGTAGGTGTCCTCTTCGACCATTCTCTGCAGACCTCTCACCTGCCCTTCTATGCGCCGCAGCCGTTTGAGCTCATTCTGTTTGTGAGTGCTGTAGCCGGCCATCGATTCCTCCTTGCCGCTGCGGGCTCCTGTGCTGCTGTGGACGTGCGCAACGCACCTGCCCTCCGTCGGCCGACCGCGGCAGGGCCGGGACGACAGGAGATCAGGTGCGGTTGCGCGCCGGCGAGTGAACCAGGGTTCGTTGCTCGGATCTCCTGACGTGGCCGCGGTGTCGGGGGCTCGGTGGCCGTACGGGCCGTGGTGATCTGCCGGACACCCGGGCCGACCGCCGCCACGGGCAGTGGCGGTCAGTGCTGGTGCCCGCCGGGCTCATCGGCGTCCGCCGCCGTCTCCGGCGTGGCGGACTTCCCGGCCTGGACAGTGAAGGCCGCGGTGCGGACAGTGCCGTTGTGCTTGAAGTCCAGGAAGAGGCGGTAGCTGCCCGAACTGGGCACGGTGGTGCTGAAGGAGATACCGGGGCCGGGCTTCGTGGTGCCGTCGCCGGGTTCACCGTTGGGGTGGACATGGAGGTAAGCGAGGTCGCCGGAGCGCAGGGCGACCAGATGGCCGTAGGCACCGAGGTAGGGCTGCAGGTCGGTGACCGGACGGCCGTCGCGGCTGACGCCGAGGGTGACGCCGGACGTCTTGCCCGGGGTCAGGTCGCCGTTGAGAGTGACGGCGTAGCCGTCGACGGTGGAGACGGTGGCCGGCGCGGGCAAGGCGGCGGCCTTGTAGGGGCCGGAGGCCGCGAGGTCGGCGCCCAGAGTGAGGTTGGCCGCTTTGCCGGTGGCCGGAGTGAAGTCGGCGAAGACGCGGTAGGAGCCGGCGGCGGGCAGGGTGACGGGGGTGCTCCAGGTTCCGTCGGCGGCCCGGGTGGGGTGAAGGTGCCGGTAGGTGACCAGGTCACGTGAGGCAAGGATGAGATGCAGTTCCTTGTCGTGCTCGCGCTGGAACGAGGTGACCTGTCGCCCCTGCTGATCACGGATGGCGAAGCGGAGTTCGCTCTTTTCTCCTGCGGCGACGCGAGGAGTCTTCAGGTCGAGGGTGTACCCGGCCTGGGAGATCTGCAGGCCTGCGGGCGTCGCGTCCACCCGGCCGCTGTCGCGATCCGGGGTTGACGGCTTGTCGTGAGCCGCGTGGGCCGCCGACGGCGGATCCTGCTTGATGGGGTCAGCTGCTGTACCGACGCCATAAGCGGCACCGAAGGTCGCCGCGACCGCGGCGGCAAAAGCAGTGATCTTAACGCCCGTGTTCATGAGGGCCCTTTCTCTGCGGTGTCGCACTTTCCGCGACGAGCACCCTCGACTATATACCCCTGGGGGGTATGAGCAAGAACGTCGGAGCATTTGGAGAATATACCGGCAGGGGGTATACATGGGAGATCACCATTGGTACCCCCCATGGGTACCTGTAGGCGCGCATCCTTCAGGAGGAACCATGTCCTGCTGCACCCCCGACGGCAGCTGCTCCACCGACACCGTCACGGTCGACGTCATCGAGGGCACCACCACCGTCTACAACGTCTCCGGAATGACGTGCGGGCACTGCAAGGCCACGCTCACCAAGGAGATCGGCGCCCTGGACGGCGTCCTGATGGTGGACGTCGACGTTGAGGCCGGCCGGGTCTCCGTGACCACCTCCGGCGAGCCCGACGACGCGCTGCTGGCGAAGGTCGTCGACGACGCCGGCTACGAACTCAACGGCCGCGCGGCCTGACGACTCCGCCCACCGGTCGGGCCCGTCCTCGGGCCCGGCTCCTTCTTTCCCCCTAGAACCCGCCCAGCCCGAGGAGCGGTGATGGCTACCACGGTCCCTGAGACAGCCGAGGTCGAACTCGCCATCGGCGGCATGACCTGCGCCTCCTGCGCGGCCCGGATCGAGAAGAAGCTGAACCGGATGGAGGGGGTCACCGCCACTGTCAACTACGCCACCGAGAAGGCGAAGGTCGCATTCGACGCGGACATCGCCGTGACGGACCTGATCGCCACGGTGGAGGCCACCGGCTACACCGCCCGCGAGCCCCGGCCGGAATCCGCGTCCGGCGCGGCCGGTTCCGGGGAGGGCGGGCCGGACCGGGCGGCGGCCGACGAGCTGCAACCACTGAGGCAGCGGCTGATCACGGCCGTGGTCCTGACCGTCCCCATCATTGCGATGGCGATGATCCCGGCGCTCCAGTTCGCCTACTGGCAGTGGCTGTCGCTGACCCTGGCGGCGCCCGTGGTGACGTACGCGGCCTGGCCCTTCCACAAGGCGGCGTTCACGAACGCACGGCACGGCGCCGCGACGATGGACACGCTGATCTCCGTCGGCACCTCGGCCGCGTTCCTGTGGTCGCTGTGGGCACTGTTCTTCGGCTCCGCCGGCACGCCCGGCATGACGCACCCCTTCGAGTTCACGATCGCCCGCAGTGACGGCGCCGGGAACATCTATCTCGAGGCGGCCGCCGGAGTCACGGCCTTCATCCTGGCCGGGCGCTACTTCGAGGCCCGCTCCAAGCGCAAGGCCGGCGCCGCCCTGCGCGCCCTGCTTCACCTGGGCGCCAAGGACGTCACCGTGCTGCGCGGCGGACGTGAGGAGCAGATACCGGTCGGCGAGTTGAACGTCGGGGACCGCTTCGTGGTCCGTCCGGGCGAGAAGATCGCCACCGACGGCACGGTCGTCGAGGGCACCTCGGCGGTCGACGCTTCGATGCTCACCGGCGAGTCCGTACCCGTCGAGGTCGGTGTGGGCGACGCCGTCACCGGGGCGACCGTGAACGCCGGCGGACGCCTGGTGGTGGAGGCCACGCGAGTGGGCGCCGACACGCAGCTCGCCCGCATGGCCAAGCTGGTCGAGGACGCGCAGAACGGCAAGGCGGCGGCCCAACGGCTCGCCGACAGGATCTCCGCCGTCTTCGTCCCCGTCGTCATGGCTCTGGCCCTGGGCACCCTGGGGTTCTGGCTGGGCAACGGTGCCGGTCTGACGGCCGCGTTCACCGCCGCCGTCGCGGTCCTGATCATCGCCTGCCCCTGCGCCCTGGGCCTGGCCACGCCGACCGCGCTGATGGTCGGCACCGGCCGCGGCGCTCAGCTCGGCATCCTGATCAAGGGCCCGGAGGTGCTGGAGTCCACGCGCAAGGTCGACACCGTGGTCCTGGACAAGACCGGCACTGTCACCACCGGGCGGATGGCCCTGCTGGCCGTACACACCGCGGAAGGTACGCGAGAGGAGGACGTCCTGCGCCTGGCGGGCGCCCTGGAACACGCCTCCGAGCACCCGATCGCCCGGGCGGTGGCCGCGGGTGCCGTCGAACGGGTCGGTACGCTTCCCACGCCGGAGGACTTCGTCAACGTGCCTGGCCTCGGCGTTCAGGGGGTGGTCGAGGGCCACGCGGTCCTGGTGGGCCGCACCAAGCTCCTCGCCGAGTGGGCCATGGACCTGCCCGCCGGCCTGGCGCGGGCCAAGGCGGACGCCGAGGCCGCGGGCCGCACCGCGATCGCGGTCGCCTGGGACGGCGAGGCCAGGGCGGTCCTTGAGGTCGCCGACGCCGTCAAGGACACCAGTGCCGAGGCCATCACCCGCCTCAAGGCCCTGGGGCTGACACCGATCCTGCTGACCGGCGACAACAAGGCCGTCGCCGAGGCGGTGGCCGCGGAAGTCGGCATCGCCGAGGTGATCGCCGAGGTCATGCCGGAGGACAAGGTCGACGTCGTCAAGCAACTGCAGGGCGAGGGCCGTTCGGTCGCCATGGTCGGTGACGGTGTCAACGACGCCGCCGCACTCGCCCAGGCCGACCTCGGCCTCGCCATGGGCACCGGCACCGACGCCGCCATCGAGGCCGGCGACCTGACTCTCGTCCGCGGCGATCTGCGGGCCGCCGCCGACGCCATCCGCCTGGCCCGCAAGACGCTGGGCACCATCAAGTCCAACCTGTTCTGGGCCTTCGCCTACAACGTGGCCGCACTTCCGCTGGCCGCGGCCGGACTGCTCAACCCGATGATCGCCGGAGCCGCCATGGCGTTCTCCTCGGTCTTCGTCATCAGCAACAGCCTGCGCCTGCGCGGCTTCAAGGCAGCCGCCTGAAATCCGCCCGCGCCACACAGGAACGAGGGGCGGGCCCGCCGGGCCCGCCCCTCGTTCGCGTAACGGCTCCCCGGAGGGCAGCCGGTCGGACACACAAGGAGGTTCCCCATGGCCGCATCATCATGGACCAGCACGGTAGGCCGGATAGCCGGCCATCCCGTCGTGAGGATGGCAGCCGCCGCGACACTACAAGCTCTGGCGTCCCATCTCACCCAGCAGGACAGGCCTGGACGTCCTGCACGGACGCGTGCGCCCGTGTGCCGGCCGGTCGCTCCGAGGTGCCTGCTGCCCGTCGGTAGACGCACTCACGCGTGCACGCCGCGCACCGCGGCACCGTCGCCGGTCCGGCCGTGCGGCTGCGATCCGCGTGCCCCCGGGCGCGGCGCCGCACCCGGTGCGGGTTCCCACGACGACACGCCACCCGTCGAGACACCCCTGATGGGAATACCCCCTAGGGGTATGTTGTTGTGGCGGGTGTACCGCATACGGACACCGCACCGAAGGTGCATCACCCAGCACACATCACACAGGTGGAGACACGATGAAGAACAATTCCGGCCACGACATGACCAGCCACAGCGGCCACGGCGGAGCCCGTCCCGGCGGGCTGTCGGTCTCCGAGAGCGGGTACACCCTCGACCTCGACTCGACGATCCTTTCCACCGGGGCGCAGACGGTCACCTTCCGGGTGATCGGTCCCGATGGACAGCCGGTGACCGAGTTCACGCCCGAGCACGAGAAGGAACTGCACTTCATCGCCGTCCGGCGCGACACGACGGGGTTCCAGCACGTGCACCCGGTGATGGACGAGAAGGGCACCTGGAGCATCGACGTGGCCCTGAAACCCGGAGACTGGAGGTTCTTCGCCGACGTCCACCCGGTCGGCCATGACGCGACCATGACGCTGGGGATCGACGCCTCGGTCGCCGGGCAGTACGAGCCGCAGCCGCTTTCCGAGGACACCCGCACCGCCCACGTAGCCGAGTACACCGTCACCCTCGACGGCGAACTCGCGCCCGGTGAGGCGAGCGACCTGACGCTCACCGTCAGCCGGAACGGGCAGCCCGTCACCGATCTGCAGCCCTACCTGGGCGCGTACGGGCATCTGGTGGCGCTGCGGGTCGGCGACCTCGGCTACCTCCACGTCCACCCGGAGGGCGAGCCCGGTGACGGCGCCACCGCGCCGGGGCCCGAGATCACCTTCATGGCCGCCGCGCCGTCGGGCGGCACCTACCGCCTCTACCTGGACTTCCAGCACAACGACGTCGTCCGGACGGCCGAGTTCACGGTGCGGACCACCGCCACCGCCCCCCACTCGGACACGGCATCCCAGGCCGCACCCGAGCACACGAGCCACCACCCCGGCGACCACGCACACCACTGACCGCAGGAACGTCACTGACCAGCTGCCGCGACATACGACGCGGTCAAGGGGCGCTCGACTCGTCGAGCGCCCCGCCGCCCCCGCTCCATCCTCCACGTCGGAAGGACCGTCATGCCCCGCCTGACCCGACTCACGCCCGATACAGCGGTCGGCGCCTCGCGCGACCTCCTCGCAGAGCTGGCCTCACGCCACGGCCAGATCGGTGACATGGTCTCCACCATGGCGCACTCGCCCGCTGTTCTGGGCGGCTATCTACAGCTCAGCCGGGCCATGGGACGAGCCAAACTCGACCGCGAGATCAGCGAACGGATCTCGATCGCCATCCAGGTCCTTCAGGGCTGCGGGCTGTGTCTCGACGCGCATGTCAGCGCTGCCCGCGCGATGGGAGTGGACGAGGAAGAGATCGAGCGTGCCCGAGCGGGCACCTCGGCCGATCCCGCGATCGCGGCGATCATCACCCTCGCCCTCCAGGTCTACCGCGAGCCGACGTCGATCACCGACGACCAGTTCATCGCGTTGCGCGCGCACGGCTACAGCGACCGCGCGATAGCCGACGTCGTCGGCGTCGTCGCACTCAACATCCTCACCGGCGCCTTCAACCTGCTCGCCGGCCTCACGCCGGAGAGCGGCACCGATGCGTAGAGACATCCCGGCCTCCCTCTGTGGGGCACGGCCTCCGGCCCGAGACCGTGCCCCGCCGCATGGACATGGAAGGAACACGCCATGCGCCTGTTCGCCATCCGCGACTACCGCCGTCTGTTCGGCGCCCAGATCATCGCCCTGCTCGGTACCGGGCTGACAACAGTGGCCCTCGGGCTGCTCGCCTACGACCTCGCCGGCCCGCGCGCCGGCGTGGTCCTCGGCACCGCGCTGACCATCAAGATGGTCATGTACGTGGTCATAGCTCCGCTCGCCGCCGCGTACGTCGACCGCTTCTCCAGAAGAACCCTCCTGGTCCTCCTCGACGTGATGCGCGCCGCAGTAGTCCTGGCGCTGCCGCTCGTCACCGAGGTCTGGCACATCTATGTACTGATCGGCCTGCTCCAAGCCGCGTCCGCGGCGTTCACCCCGACGTTCCAGGCCGTCATCCCCGACATCGTCACCGATGAGTCCGACTACACGCGTGCCCTGTCCGCCTCCCAGGTCGCCTCCACCATGGAAAGCCTGCTCAGCCCCGTACTGACTGCGGTCGCCCTGGCATTCATCAGCATCGACTGGCTGTTCCTGGGCACCTCCGCCGGATTCCTCCTCTCCGGCCTGCTCGTCCTGTCGACGCGCATCCCCGACGCCCGCCCCAGTGCCCACACCAAGGCATGGGACAAGGCGGCGGCGGGGATCAGGACATTCCTCAGGACTCCGCGGCTGCGCGGCGTCCTGGCGCTCAATCTCGTGGTCGCGGCAGCGGGATCGATCGTCGTCGTCAACACCGTCAATTACGTCCGTGACGAACTCGGCGGCTCGCAGTCGGACGTCTCATGGATGCTCGCCGCCTCCGGCGGCGGAACCCTCCTGGCCGCCCTCTCGCTGCCCCCCATACTCGACCGGATCACCGCCCGCACCGTGATGGTGACCGGCGCCGGAGTCCTCGTCGGCGGCACGATCGCCGCGGTGGCTCTCATCGCGGCCGGCCTGACCACATGGACCGGTACGGCGATCGTCTGGACCGTGATCGGCATCGGCATGGCGCTGATCATCACACCGACCGGCAACGTCCTGCGCGCCTCCGTCGCGCCGAACGCGATCCCCGAGGCCTTCGCAGCCCAGTTCTCCCTGTCGCATCTTGCCTGGCTGATCACCTACCCCATCGCGGGAGGGCTCGGTACGAACGCGGGCTTCGCTCTCGCCTGGTCCGTCCTCGCGGTCCTCGCCGGGGCGGGCGCCATCGGCGCTCTCCTCCTGTGGCCGCGCCACGACAGCCGAGGAGCCGTGACCCGACCCGCGACGCTCGTCCGGCCCGCGCGCCGGACGGACAGGTCCACCCTGTCCAAGGCCGCGTAGAACGCTCCGACCGTCTACGCCGCACCCGCACACGCTCCTGGTCAGGCGCATGAGAAGGCCGTAACCGCCGTCCCGCTCCGCGCGGGCGGCGGTCACGGCCTTCTCGTACGGGACCGAACGGAGCGTCAGGGAAGCGGTTTCCGGGAAGCCGTGTCCGGCGAGCCGCTACCGGAGGACGGACGGCACGCTCAGCGTCGCGAGCCGGGCACCGGGAGCGGTCCCGATCGCCCGTAGCGCGGATAGTGGGCCACGGAACCTCAAACTCCCGGCAGAGTCGCCCAGTTGCAGCGAGCACCCGGAGGGAAGGCGTCTCAGGGCTGCCGTGCGGCCGCCGGCTCCCTGGCCGGCTCATCGGAGCGCAGGCGGAGCCGGGCGATCGTGGCCACGACGCCGAGAACGGCGATGGCGACGCCGAGAACCGCCATGGCGCCCTGCACCGTCAGGACGGGAACGAGAAGTCCGGCGACGATGGTGGGCACTCCGAGCGCGAGGTAGGAGATGCTGTAGATCACCCCCATGATGGCCGCCCGCTCGGCGGGAACGGTGTACGGCATGAGTGTGCGCAGCGCCCCCATGAACGAGGTGCCGAAGCCGGAACCGACGATGACCACGGTCGCGAGATACGCGGGGAACGAGTGGGCCGCGAGTGCGGCCAGGCTCAGCACCGTACCGATGGCCAGCGCGGACGTTCCGTAGACGGTGATGGCACGCGAGGAGCGGCGGGAGACGAGCCTGGAGGCGAGGATGCCGGAGACGGCCAACGTGAGCATGACGGTGCCCGCCTGCGTGTGCGTGACGGCGCCGAACTCGCTCTTGACGAGCCCGGCACCCAGCGCGAGAAACAGTCCGTTGGTCGCCGAGCCCGCGACGATGGCAGGCGCGGCCACGAGGAGCACGCCGCGAAGACGGGGCGAGGCACGGAACCGCGGACGCACCGGTCCGGCGGAGGCGGGCGTCTTCCCCGCGCTCTCCGGAACGAGCCACACGAGCACGGCGGTCAGGGCGGACAGGCCGGTCAGCGTTCCGAACACCGCCCCCGCAGGGTTCGCCGTGACGTCGAGGAGGAGCGCCGCCGTCATGGCACCGGTTCCGAGGCCCATCATGGGGGCGATGGTGTTCCACAACGCGGCACGTCCCGGCCGGTGCGGTGGTTCGAAGTCGACCGTGACCGCCGAGAGAGCGGGTATGAGCAGGCCTGCGGCAACACCTTGGAGTGAGCGGGCGACCAGCAGCAGGCCGAGGCTTTCCGAACGCCAGAAGAGGACCAGGCTCGCCGCGAGCAGCAGAGCGCCGACGGTGACGACGGGGCGCCGCCCCTTGGTGTCGGACAGCGGCCCCAGGAACAGCAGTGTCGCGAGCATGGTGAAGGCGTAGACCGCGAACACCGCGGTCGTCGCGACCGGGGGCAGGGCCAGTTGTTCAGCCAGCTGGGGGTAGAAGAGGGACGGTGCGCTGGCAGAAGCCATCGTCAGGATGGTCCCGCCGATGGCGAGGCCGAACCCCCGACGGGCTGCGGTGCGGGCATGTGTGGGCATGGAAGGCGTTCTCCCCGGGGATTGGTCGGGCGCGGGGCCCGCCCACCGGATGGGTTCGGACCGCTGTCCGGCCTGTGCCGAACGAGCGGTGGCGACGGTGCGCACTGCGGCTTTCCGTCGGCTGCGGAGCGTGGCTGTCCACCGGCCGATGCCGTCGAAGGACCGAAGGGATCATCGACCGCAACCGCACCGGTTTTGGCATGGCACCGCCTGCCGAACTCACCGATGGCGTGTCCGGTCAGGCGGTGCGGCGTGGCCTCTTCTCCTGGTCAGCCATTCGATCACCGGTTTCCGACAACACCCTCAGCATACCCCCCTAGGGTATTTTTCGGCATCGCCATCGCGGCCCCCGAAGAGTGCCGGACGCGTGACGAACCGGCCGCCGCCCGCCCGGGTCACGCACCGCTCGTATCGCTTCCATGGCCCCACGCTCACCGCCCACCGGACTACTCCGTGATACCGTGTAGCGGTACTCGGTATTACGCAGTACCGGGAAGGCGGATCGAGGAGGGGAGCCGCGATGGACGACCTGACGGAGATGCTGAAGGGCACGCTTGAGGGCGGCGTGCTCGAAATCGTCGGCAGCGAGGAGACCTACGGGTACGCCATCACGCGTCGGCTGAATGAACTCGGCTTCGCCGACGTCATCGAGGGGACGGTCTACACCATCTTGCTGCGATTGGAGAAGAACGGACTCGTTCAGGTGACGAAACGACCGTCCGGGGTGGGCCCGCCGCGCAAGTTCTATGCGCTCAACGACGCGGGGCGCGAAGAGCTCGGGAAGTTCTGGGCGAAGTGGGAGTACCTCTCATCACGAATCGACAAGCTCAAGGAGGGCGGGCGATGAATTTCTGGGAGACGGTTACCGGCAGCGACCTCACCAGGGAATGGACGGCGTACGAAGCCCGGTCCGAGGCATTGCCGGCCGACTACCGGGCGGCATGGGAACAGATCAAGTGTCACCTCTCCCCCTATTCGGGCTTCACGGGCCGCAACCTGATGCCGATCCTCGACGGCGCCCTGGGACTGCTCGAAGAAACGGCGGCAGATGGGCAGAGCGTTCACGAGGTGCTGGGCGACGACATCAAGGGCTTCTGCGCGGCGCTGGCCGGCGGAGAAGGGGCTCGGAACTATCGCGACCGGTGGCGCGAGCAGTTGAACCGGAACGTCGCCAGAAAACTGGGCCGGCTAGGAGGCTGACATGGGCATCCAGGACATCGTCGAGGGCAAGAAGCAGTGGCGAGCGCACATGGCGCGCATCAAGGCGCTCCCACCGGATTATCGAATCGTCTACAAGGAGATTCAGAAGTACTACTTCAAGGTCGGACCGATCGACCTGCCTGACGGGGCCCTGCTCTCGGAGATTGCCGATTTCTTCGAGGAGGGCGTCGCGTCCGGCAAGGGAGTACTGGAACTCATCGGCAACGACGTCGCCGCCTTCTGCGACGACCTGGTCAAGGACTCGCGCACCTACGCGGACATCTATCAGGAGTCCATCAGCGGAAAGCCCGGCACGGCCGAGACGTAGAACCGACCGGCGGGATGGATCACCTGAGGCGGCGTGTGGTGGGAGGGCCGTCCCAGCGACAGCGGCAGGCAGCTCGGCGGAGCAGCGTGCGGAGCATGACGAGTACGGCGGCGAGGTTGACGTGGAAGTCCACGACCTCGCCGCTCCTCTCAGCGAGCGGCGAGGCGCAGCGCAGCGCACGGGACTTGGCACTGTCGCAGCCGCGGCCGAGGTTGACGTTGACGGTTTCCGGCATCGCGCCGATCTGCTCCTTCGCCGCGTCCAGGGTGGGCCGCTACGGTGCCCTACCTGAGCAGTTCCTCAGCGGGAGCGAACGCCACTTCGGACGCCGGCAGCACCCGGATGCTCCGCCCGGGGAAGCCGATGTTCCGGAAGATCTCGTTGTGATGCGCGATCGACTGCCGCGGCGAGGCGTACTCGCCGCTGTCGAGCCGGACGGACGTGGTGTGCCCGTCGGCGACCAACACGAGGTCGTACCGTTGGCTCAGCGCCTGCCGCGCCGTGGTGTCCACACAGATCTCGGTCGCGAACCCGGTGACGACCACCTCGGTGACTCCCAGCGCCTTCAGGACCTTGTCGAGGTCGGTGTCCAGAAAGCTGTCCGGGCTGCTCTTGTGGACGACCGTCTCGTCGGCAGCGGGCGCGAGTTCGGGCACGATCCGCCAGCCCTCGGTCCCGGCTTCCATCCCGGAGCCCCGGTCCTGAATCGTTATCACCGGTACGCCGACGGCCTTGGCCCGTTCGCGCAATCCGGCGATCACGGCGACGGTCTCGGCGGCCCGGTAGGCGATGGCCACCGGGTCGTTCTGCATGTCGATGACGAGGAGTGCGGAAGCGTGTGACATGGGCTCACGGTAGCGGCCCCCTCGGGGCAGCGACGTGATCACGAGGAATGCTGCCCGCCACGACATCCGCGCTTCGCTGCGATCTCCTGTGTCAACGCCTCCGGACCAGTGAGCTCATGGATTTCACCACCTCCGAGCGGGCCCGTCAGCAGCACGGCGGCACGGTCAGCAATGTCTTGGGCACCGTGAACCGGACCGGGCGCGAGCCCTGCCCGTGCGTACGGAGCGAGGCCGCGGCCGAAGCGGTAGCGGATGCCCCGACTTCGTCCAGCAGACCCGTGCCGGGTGCGAGCGTGTCTCCTGCGGTGACCAGCGCGGCACCGCTGCCGCCGCTACGTCAGGCTGCCTGCGGCCGGGGACGACCGCGGGTTCGCCGCCGCATCGCTCGATGCCCTGCGGGCGGGGCGACCTGATCAACCGGTTCGACGTCACTGGCGATGACCCCGACCGCGCGCTCCCGACACGGGTCCGCCACCCCTCGGAGAGGCGGATCTCGGATCAAGCAGGGTCAGTCACTTCCCGCAGTACTCTCCCTCGATCACCTTGTCCATGTCGCCGGTCCAGTCGCCGTTGAAGTTCACGGAGAGGGAGTGGCGGCCGTCGGCCGTTGTCGTGACCGAGGACAAGGAGCCATGGATTCCGCCGTCGTGACCCCAGACATGGACACCGCAGGAGAGGGTGCGGTCCATCAGTCCGAGTCCGTAGGACGCGTTCGAAACGCCGTCCACCTTCACTGTCGTCTTCATCTCCTTGAGCTGCTTCGGCGGCAGCAGTTCGCCCCTCAGGAGAGCGGAGGTGAAGCGGTTCAGGTCGGCGGAACTGGAGATCATCTCCCCGGCGGACGAGGCGATCGACGGGTTCAGGTACGTCACGTCGTACGTCCGGCCCTCCGTCGTCTCCGCCAGCTTCGAGTACGCCCTGCTATTCGGGGACGGAACCGTCGGGCTCGTGCCCGGCACCGATGTCGCCTTCAGGTGCAGGGGCTTGATGATGCGACGGCTGATCTCCTCGCCGAAGGTGTGCCTCGTCGCCTTCTCGATCACCATCCCGGCGATCACGTAGTTGGTGTTGGAGTAGCTCCACGACGTTCCCGGCGCGAACTCCGGCCCGTGGGCCATCGCGGTCGCCACCAGCTGTCGGGGCGTACGGGTGTCGTAGCGGTGCTGGAAAAAGCCGTCGGCCACGAAGTACGCGCGGTAGAATGCCGGGTCCCCCAGGTAGTCGTAGATACCGCTGGTGTGGTTGAGAAGCTGGCGGAGGGTGATGCGTCGGCCGTCGTGGCCGTGGCCCCGGACCAGGTCCGGCAGCCATGTGTCCACCGTGTCGTCGAGCGACAGGCGTCCCTCCGCCTCCAGCTGGAGCATGACGGTGGCGACGAACGTCTTGGTTATGCTGCCCACCCGGTAGCGGTCGTCGGCCGAACGTGGGCTGCCGATGCGGAGATTGCCCACACCGGCCGTCGTCGACCAGGTGTCGTGTCCGTCCCGTGCGGTCGCCGTGACGCCGGGGATACCCGCCGTCACCGCCGCCCGGACGGCGGTTCTCGTCGCGGAGTGGTCGTCCGCGTGGCTGTCCGCCGCGGCGAGCGACGGTGCCGCCAGGGTCACTGTGAGAGCTACGGCCGTGGCGGCCACCAGTGTCGTGCGTACAAGCATGTCTTCCCCCAACTGGGCCGGTGATCAGCTTGGTCGGGAAACAGGACGCAGGTCGATGCGCGACAGTTGCTTCTCTTGGGGTGGTTGAGAGGTTTTCGGTCTCCTTTCGGCGACGGGCCGGGCCTCGACGGGACACCGCTCGCCCGCCGAACCCCACTTACGGGTTGTTGAAGGTAACTTCTGGTTCGGTCGGCGTCGGGCCGTCCAGCAGCGGCTGGGGAGTGTGCTTCAGCTGCAGGCCGAAGAAGGCCCCGACGTACGCACGGCTGATGTCCAGCGAGCGGCTGCCGGAGAGGACCGGCGGTGACTGCGTGCCGGACAGACCGAGTTCGTCCAGGAAGAGGGGGACGTCGGAGAAGCTGTAGTGCGTCGCCCCGGCGACGGTCAGCCAGCGCTTCCAGCCATCCAGCCGGTCCCACGCCTGGTCCCAGCTCGTGTCCGTACCGCCGGGACGGTGCGTGCCGTCGTCCGTGCCGAGCATCATGAACGGCCTGCCGCCGAGTCCGTCGGCGGGTACGGCGGCGTGGAAGGCACCGTCGATGTTGATGCCCGCCCGGATGCGGCGGTCGCGCGCCATGGCTGCCGCCGCACTCGCGCCGCCGACCGAGTGACCGGCCATGCCGATCCGGTTCCGGTCGATCAGTCCGGCGTACCGCCAGGCCGGGCGCGGCCCGGTGAGCCGGTCCAGGAGGAAGGAGACGTCCGCACCCCGGCCGGCGGTGAGAGCCTCCATGTCCTGTTCGCTCCGGACTTTCGCGCAGGCGACGCAGGTCAGCATCCGGTCACCGGGGAAGGCGGTGCCGACGGACTCGTAGGCGTGGTCCACTGCGGCGACCACGTATCCGCGGCCGGCGAGTTCCTCGGCAAGGCCGGTGAGGGTGAAACTTGAGACACCGAACCCCGGAGAGAGCACCACCAGGGGATACCGGCCGCGGGCGGGCCGAGCGCCGACGCGGCCGCTGGTGATCGTGGCGCTCAAGGTCTCGGCGGGGAAGACGTCTTCCAGCCCGTAGCTCTTCAGGAACAGCCGGGCCTCCGGCACTGTGGCGTACGGCGTCGGCGTACCGGTGCCGGGGAGGGCGGGATAGAACATGCCGACCCTCAGCTCACGAGCCGTATCCGGCACCCACGGGTCGCGGCGGGCATGGTCGACGAGGTGGAGGGTGTCGCGGCCGACCGCGTACGGGCCGGTGGGACGAGGGAGCGATGTCCGGGGGTCCGTGTCTCTGCGGACGGAAGAGGCGACGGACGAGGAAACGGAAGGAGCGGCGGACTCGTGCGTAGGGGTCGGAGCCGCGGCGGCGGGCCGTGCCACGGCGGTCGGCAGCGCGAGGGCCAGCGTGAGCAGGGCAACGGTCGGGGTTGCGGAGAATCTGGTCATGTCCCGGACGCTAAAGGTCGCGGCCGGTCCAGCGCGTCAACCGCCGGTCGCGTTCTGGCGCCCCGCCCGTACGCCCCCGTCCCGGCCTCGTGAGCCGCGTTTCCCAGACCCGTTTCCCCAGGTCGAACCGCTACGCCCGTCCTCCCGCCGTCCCCCGGTGGCGACCGGTGTCCATCTGCGACGGGTGCGGCGGAGCCGCCCGGTGCGCCGACGTCTACCCCTGCGGGTGGAGGGGTGTCCACCCCGGGATGCGCATCTTCGGCGGTGGGTTCAACCCGTGGGTTCATGTGCCGCGCCGGGCCGGAAATCTAGCGTGGTGGTCAGTTGACGCCACTGCGACCCCGACGAGGACATCCGATGATCGAAGCCCATGGGCTCACCAAACGCTATGGGGACAAGACCGCTGTCATGGATCTCAGCTTTGTCGTCCGGCCCGGTGTTGTCACCGGATTCCTCGGGCCGAACGGCGCCGGGAAGTCCACCACGATGCGGATGATCCTGGGACTGGACGCCCCGACGGCCGGCCGGGTCGTGGTCAACGGAAAGCACTACGCCGCGCACCGCTCACCGCTGCATGAGGTCGGGGCGATGCTGGAGGCCCGCTCGATCCATACCGGCCGCTCCGCCTTCAACCATCTGCTGGCGCTGGCTGTCACCACGGGCATCCCCCGCAGCCGGGTGGACGAGGTGATCGACATCGTCGGGCTGCGGAAGGTGGCCGGGAAGCGGGCCGGCGGCTTCTCCCTGGGCATGGGCCAGCGGCTCGGTATCGCCAGCGCTCTGCTCGGTGACCCGGCCACCGTCGTCCTGGACGAGCCGGTGAACGGGCTCGATCCCGAAGGCGTGCTGTGGATCCGCAGTCTGCTCAAGGACCTGGCCGCCGAAGGGCGCACGGTGCTGGTCTCCTCGCATCTGATGAGCGAGATGGCGTTGACCGCCGAGCACCTCATCGTGATCGGGCGCGGCCGGCTGATCGCCGACACCTCGGTCGGGGAGTTCACTCGGCGTGCCGCCCGCAATTCGGTGCTCGTACGCAGCGACGAGGCGGAGCGGCTGCGTGCGGCGCTGACCGGGCCGGATGTCGCCGTGGCGTCGGCCGACCGGGGCGTACTGGAAGTCACCGGCCTGAGCAGCGATCGGATCGGCCGGATCGCCGCCGACCACGCGATCGCGCTCGCCGAACTGACACCTCGCCAGGCGTCGTTGGAGGAGGCGTTCATGGAGCTGACCCGGGACGCTGTCGAGTACCAGACCCCGGACCGGCTTCCGGCCGGTTCCGGCACCGAAGGACGTGCGGCGTGAGCACCGATACGATGCACCGGTTCACCGCCCCCGCCGGGCGCGGCCGGCTCACCCGGACGCGGGTGCTGCACTCGGAGTTGGTCAAACTCCGCACCCTGCGCTCGACGTTCTTCGCCCTGCTCGCCGCCGCCGTGGCGATGACCGGGATGGGCCCCTTGTTCTCGGCCCTCACCGCCTCCCACTGGTCGGACATGAGCGTGGCCGAGCGGGCGAGCGTCAACCCGACGGCACTGAGCCTGATCGGTTTCTTCCTGGCGCAGTTGGCGGTCGGCGTCATGGGTGTGCTCGTGGTCAGCGGCGAGTACTCGACCGGCATGATCCGTGCGACCTTCTCGGCGGTGCCGCGACGGCTCCCGGTCCTGTGGGCGAAGGCCACCGTGTACGCGGCGGTGACCTGGGGGCTGATGACTGCCATGTCCCTGACGGCGTTCCTGGCCGGTCAGGCCCTGATGTCCTCCACGGGAGCCGGCGCCTCGCTGAGCGACCCGGGTGTCACTCGCGCCGTCCTCGGTACCGGTCTGTACCTGACCGTTGTGGGACTGCTCAGCGTCGCTGTCGGCACACTGACCCGTAACACCGCGGGCGGCATCACTGCCGTCTTCGGTCTGCTGCTGGTCCTGCCGGAGCTCGTCAAGGCCCTCCCCTCCTCCTGGTCCGACCGGATCGGTCCGTACCTGCCGAGCAACGCCGGACACGCGCTCGCCGTCCTCCAGTCGGATCCGCATACCTTGGCGCCATGGACCGGATTCACCGTGTTCTGTCTGTACGCGGCTGTGGCGCTCGGCGGAGCCGCGGTGGCACTGAAACGACGGGACGCGTAGTGGTCGGTGAGGGCGCGGTCGGATTCGTCAACCGGCCGGGCAGGACGGGAGAGGTCGCCGCCTCCCGACGGGCCGGACACCGCGGCGGGCCGGCCTGGGTGCCTGCTGCCGGGGCACCGCCCAGAGGCCGGACCATGGTGAGCAGTCGATGACGGCGACCGAGCACGCCACCGCACCGGTCGGGCAGCCGTGGCGCACCCTGACCGGGTGTGCCCGAATGCTGCGGGCGCATGCCCAGCTACCGCCGATGGCGGTGGACGCGATTCTGGTGGCCGCGCTCTTCATCCTCACCGCCCTCGTCGTCCGCATCGACCTGCACGAACGCCCATGGCTCCTCGCATTCCAGGCGGCCTTGCTCCTGCCCCTGATCAGGCGGCGTCGGGCACCCCTGACGGTGTTCGCCGCAGTGGCCTGGGCGGCCTTCGCCCAGTGGCTCGTCGACGTCCAGCTACCGGCCGACATCGCGTTGTTGATCGCCCTCTACACCGTGGCCGCATACACCGGCGGCCGGCAGTTGCTGCTGGCCGGCGCTGTCTCCGAAGCGGGCATCCTGATGGCATCCGTGCGCTGGTCGACCGAGGGGAGATTCCTCGGCGCGGCCGTGAGCCTGACCGCCATGGCCACCGCCGCCGCGGTCATCGGCACGAACATGCGCACCAGGCGTGCCTACTTCGCGTCCGTGGAGGACCGTGCGGTACGTCTGGAACGTGAGCGCGACCAACGGGCTCGGCTCGCGGTGGCCGAGGAACGGGCCCGTATCGCCCGCGACATGCACGACATCGTCAGCCACAACCTGTCCGTGATGATCGCTCTCGCCGATGCCGCGGTCTACGCCCAGTACCGCACGCCCGACAAGACGACCACCGCCATGCGGCAGGTCGCCGACAGCGGGCGCCAGTCCCTCACCGAGATGCGACGAGTCCTCGGGATCCTGCGTGCCGATGAACCGGACGCCCTTCGTCACCCGATACCCGGCATCGCCCAACTGCAGTCCCTCCTCGACCAGGTGCGCACCGCCGGGCTGCCCGTCCGCCTCCGTCTGGCAGGCGATCCCTCCCACGTCCCCACCGCCGCACAGCTCACCGTCTACCGACTGGTACAGGAAGCCTTGACCAACACCCTCAAGCACGCCCCTCCCGGCACCCGCGCCGAGGTGCGGGTGTGCTGCTCCGCCGAGACCATCGCCCTCGATGTCACCGACGACGGCCACGGCCGCACCGCGCAGGATCCCGACGCGCCGCGCGGGCACGGAATCCCCGGTATGCGCGAGCGCACGGCCGCGTACGGCGGAACGCTGCGGGCGGGACCGCTACCGGGCGGCGGCTGGCGGGTCTCGGCCCACCTCGACCTGAGCACAGCAGGAGCAGCAGGAGCAGCAGGGACCGGTGCCGCGTGACGATCCGTATCCTGCTCGCCGACGACGAACCACTGCTGCGTATGGCGTTCACCATGGTCCTGGAGGCCCAGCCGGACATGGAGCCGGTCGGCGAGGCGGGGGACGGCACCGAAGCCGTACGACTCGCCCGGCTGCTCCGCCCCGATGTCGTTCTGATGGACGTCCGGATGCCCGGTACCGACGGCATCGAGGCGACCGGCCGGATCACCCGGGACTGTCCACAGACCCGGGTCCTCATTCTGACCACCTTCGACCTCGATGAATACGCCTTCGCCGGACTCAGAGCCGGGGCGTCGGGCTTCCTCCTGAAGAACGCCCTGCCCGAGGAACTCCTCGCGGCCGTCCGGAACGTCGCCGCGGGCGACGCGGCGATCTCGCCACGCATCACCCGTCGCCTGCTGGAGAACTTCGCCCACCAACTCCCCGCGGACCGCGAGCAGGTGGAGGACGAGCGTCTGGGACGGCTCACGCCACGCGAACGCGAAGTACTCGTCGAGGTGGCCCGCGGCCTGTCGAACACCGAAGTCGCCGCCGCCCTGCACCTCGCGGAGGCCACCGTGAAAACACATCTGAACCGGATCCTGACGAAGCTGGAGCTACGCGACCGAGTGCAGGCCGTCGTCTTCGGCTACGAGACCCGCCTCATCCGCCCGGCATGAGGACGTTCAGGGACGTCGCACCGCTGGCGGCCGGCTCTTCGCACCGTACTCGCCCTGGACGCCGGCCCGGCGGGACCCACGGTCCCGACCACGTCGGCCCTGGAGCGGCGTCGCTGCGGCGGGTGATGACGCGGAGCAGGTGCCGCGCCTGTCTGCTGGTCAGGTCGCGGCACGTGTCTGCCGTCAGGCGGTGGCGGTCCCCGGGCGGGCGGAAGTGGAGCGCTTGCCACGCCGGTCGGCGAAGAAGGCATGGGCGACACCGATGACGACCCAGGCGGTGAGCACCAGGGCGGGGAGGCCGGCGCCTGTGCCGTCGAAGAAGGCGTTGGTGCGCACGAGGCTGCCGGAGGCGCCCGGGGGGGGGAGGAGTTGACCGACGGCGGCCCAGCTTGTGGGGAGCCAGTGGGGGCCGATGGCGAGGCCCGAGAGGGGGTTGCCCCGGAGCATCATGAGTGCGCTGCCGAGGGCGAAGCCGGCCATCCCGAGGAGGGCTTGGAGCCCCAGGAGGGTGGTGGACATGGCGGCCATGCCGAGGGTGACTCCGAGGGCGGTGAGCCAGTAGTTGCCGTCGACCGAGTGGGTGGCGAACTGAAGGACGGCGGCGACAGCGGCGCCCGCCGCGACGGAGAAGAGCAGAGCTCCCGTGAGGCGGGTTCGCAGCCCTCGGTGGCCGGGGAAGACGCTGCTGAGGATCAGGGCGGGGAAGATTCATAGTGAGTCTTTCTGTGCTTCATGCCGTGCGCGGAGAGGACGGAGCCCCCGTCCGGGCCGGGGTGGTGCAGAAGGCCGGACTGCGCTGGGCGCCCCGGCCACGTACGCCGCAGCGGGTGGTCCGTACGGCCCCGATGCGGTCGCCGGCCGCGCGGCCCGTGGGCCGGACATCGGGCCGATTCGGCCCCGGTGGGCTGTGACCGAGACCCGACGCCCGGCCGTGATCCTCAGGCGCGGGCCGCCGCCGCGGCGACGATCCAGTTCCTGAACTCGACGGCGTAGTGCCGGAGGTGATGCTCCAGGACGTCGTCCGGGCACGTGGTGGGCAGGTAGACCGTCAGGTTTGCGGTGAAGCCGTCGGCGGTGTCACCGAACTGGATCAGCGCCCGCCCGACGACGGTGCCGTCGGCCAGGAACAGGTTCGAGGACATCTTGCGCGGATACGCGGACTCCGGGAGAACCTCGTCCGCGTCCGCTGCCCAGGCCAGTGCGTCCGTTCCCCAGCCGCCCATGTAGAAGTCACTGACGTGGGTGCCGATGTTCTCCACCACGCGCGCTCCGATGGCATCGGTGCCCCTCACGTAGTGCTCGGGGTGCGCTGCGAGGAGTGCGCTCTCGTCGCCCGCGAATGCGCTGTCCATCCAGGCCAGGAACGCGCCGGGGGTGAGGCCCTGCGTCGCGAGCACGGTCGTGCCTGCCTTGAAGCTGCCGTCGGAGGTGCGAGCACACTCGCGCAGGAAGGCGTTGCCCTCCTCGATGTCCTCGGCCAGGAGTTCGAGGAGCCCCTGGCGTCCCAGCAGCGTCCGGAAGCGGTGTCCGTCCAGCGCCCTACCGGGAACCCAGGCAGGCACGCAGCGCCGCGACACTGGCTCGCGTACCGCGGGCTGCCGAGGAAATCGCCTCCTCGTCCGGTCTGGAAGAGATGACGATCACCGGCGTCGCCCGACGCGCCGGCGTCTCGGTCGGCACGATCTACCGCCGCTTCGAAGACAAAGAACAGCTGATCACCGCCCTGACCGAGCGGATGCTGGAACGGCGCGAGGAGTACGTGGCCGAGCGGCTGCGCGCGGCCGAACCGTCACTCTCCGGCGTCATGGAGGCCTACGCGAACGCACTGCTGCAGTCCTTCGCCGACGGCAGCAAGCTCTTCCCCGAACTGATGCGGGCGCGGGGAACGCGCGCCCTGGACCGCGGGGCCCGCACCATCACCGAGATGCACCGCCTCCTGCTCGAAGCGGCAGCCCCGTACGCCGACCAGATCCGGCGCTCCGACGCACAGGCGGCGCTGGACACCGTGGCCCGCGCCGTCCCTCGGCGCCTGCTTCCACAACTCCGTACGCCCCGACCCCGCTACGGGCGCGGCCGCCCAACGCCGGTACGCGGGCGAACTCAGCGACATGGCGATCGCCTACCTCATGACCCCCGACCGCGGCCGCACCGCCCACAACTGAGGACGCCGAAGCGACCGGACGCCACACCCCCGAGGGCGTGCCGGCGACCGGGGACGGGGCCGCCGGGGGACGGACCGGCACCGGGGCGCACAGCGTACGGACCAGCCGGTTCGTCACCACGAGGTCGAGCCCGTCACCCCGGATCCCGACAGCCAGGTCGCCGATTGCGTCGAAGGCTCATTGGAGGGACCGGTCGCAGGAGGCCAACCTCGTATCATCAGGCGATGACGGCCACGCCCGCGCCGGATCATCCGGCCGCGCCCGGCAATGGCGTTCCCCTGAACGTCCTGCCCCTCTCCGACGACCCGCGCTGACCGCCGCGCCGCCGCGCACATGACCGGCCCGGCGCAGAATGTGGACGGCGTCGCCACCATCCACGCCGCGATCGCCTGCATCCTGGCCCAGGGCCGACGGAACGGCGACATTCGTCGCCCTGATCGGAGCCGGGCGCCCCCACCGCATCGCCCAAGCCCTTCCCGCAGCCGTGGGCGATCGCTGCGCCGCCCCGCAGCCCGCCCAACCCGACAGCGAACGCTGAGCCCCCACGCGGCGAAAGCCCCGCTCGCCGGTCATCGCTCTCCCTGCGCCTCCCCCGTCCGCACGGCGAACAGCACACGACTCCACTCCCGCCGAACTCTCCGAAGGAACACCATGTCTCTCAACGACGAACAACGGGCCCGGACAAAGGATGAGTCGCCGGCCAACTTCCGTCTGGCGGGCACCACCCCCCGAAGAGATCCAGGCCCACCTGGACGTCACCTCCCAGCAGTTCGACGACACGATCAACCTGCGCGAACAGTGCAAGCCGCAGGATGTGTGGCTGCTGCGCGACCACCTGGAGAAGCTGGTCCAGGCCCGCGGCGCGACCCCCGACCCCTACAGCGTCCTCACCCGGAGAGCACGCCTCGCCGCCGCCCTCTGGTTCCCCCTGCGCCGCGCGCCGGGCGAGGAGCACCGCCCTCGAAGGGACTCAGCGCTGACCAGTACGGGGGCTTCCGGTCCGTCATACGTGAGGCGGGCTTCGCCGGGCGGAGTTCGTGAGCCGTTCGGCGAGAGCTTCGACGAGGCCGCGGAGCTCATCCGGGCGTTCGATGACGAAGGGCCGGTCCAGCGAGGCGAGTACAGCAGGAAGCCAGTCGAGCCGGTCCACACGCAGCTCGACACGGGACCAGCGCCCGGTCCCCGGATCCGCGCCGCTCGGGGAGGGCAGTTCCTCCACGAGCGCGACACTTTCGGGAAGCCGGGAGTGAATCTGCTCGGCCGTCCCCTGAATCCGCAGGCTCACTTCATGCCGGTACGGAGCTGTGGCGAGCCCTGTCAGAACGCGCTTCGCCGGGTCGAGACCGGCGGGTGGCTCGAACGATCCGGGCAGCGTTCTCACACCGGTGATGCGATCCAGGCGGAACGTGCGGTCCTCGCCGGTCGTGAGATCCGCAGCCGTTACGTACCACCTGCCCGAGTGGGCGACGACCCCGTGCGGGTGCAGTGTGCGTTCGCTGCGCCGGCCGTCGGCGGCGGCGTACCGGATCGAGACGGGCCGGTGATGGTTCACCGCGTCGGCGAGGGGGAGCAGGACCGCGGATTCCGGGGCGACCGCTTCGCCCGGCGGAGCCGTGAAGGCCAGGGAGCCGAGCACGGCGCGCAGTCTGAGGCTCAGCCGCTCGGGCAGCGCCCGCCGGATCTTGGCCGCCGCCGTCTCACTCGCCGTGTCCGTGGCCAGGCCGGCGCGACGGCCCGCGAGCAGGCCGAGCAGGACGGCGAGCGCTTCGTCATCGCTCAGCATGAGCGGAGGCATCCGGTATCCGGGGGCGAGCCGGTAGCCGCCGTAGCGGCCGCGCACCGATTCGACGGGCACGTCGAGGTCGAGGAGGTGGCCGACGTAGCGCCGTACGGTGCGTTCGTCGACGTCGAGCCGCTCGGCGAGTTCGGCCACGGTCCGGAGGCCTCCCGACTGCAGGAGTTCCAGCAGGGTGAGCACGCGGGCAATGGGGCGGGGCATGCCCAGAAGTCTCCCGCACATACCGGGCGGGTTCCGCCCGGTATTCGTCGTAGCGTGCGATCAGAGCACCGGCCGACCAGGAGAATCTCCATGAACTTTGTCTCTGTCCGCATCATCACGGACGACGTCGCCCGCCTCGTCGACTTCTACGAGCGCGCCACCGGAGTACCTGCCGCCTGGTCCAACGAGGACTTTGCCGAGCTCAGGACCCCCTCGGCCACCCTCGCGATCGGCAGCACCCGTACCGTCCCTCTGTTCGCGCCCGGCTCCGCCCGCCCGGCCGACAATCACAGCGTCATCCTCGAATTCCTTGTCGCCGACGTGGACAGCGTGCACAAGAACCTGACCGCCTTCGTGGAGGACTTCGTCAACGATCCCACCACGATGCCCTGGGGTAACCGCGCGCTCCTGTTCCGCGACCCCGACGGCAACCTCGTCAACTTCTTCACCCCCGTCACACCGGCCGCCGTCGAGAAGTTCACCCGCTGAGGGCAACACGACCCCGCAGGTGTACGGCTTCGCCTCCGGCCCCGCAGACGGGCGCGGCCTGGTCATTCGAAAGGGGCGGGGCGGGGCGCCCGGTAGGAGCGTCGGCAGGCAGCGGCGACGGCTGCGTGGATGGGTGTGGTGCCGGAGATGAGTTCCAGGGTCCGGCCCGCTGTCGCGGGAGTGGCGAGCAATGCGGCGAGGACGGCCGCGACGTCGGCGCGGTTCACCTCGCCCGGACCGGTGGACTCCGCGAGGCGGACCCTGCCGGTGCCTGCGCTGTCCCGGAACCAACTGGGGCGCAGAATCGTGCAGTCCAGAGCGGGGCGGGACAGAAGGTTCTCGTCGACTTCGCCCTTGCCCCGCATGAACGCTTCGACCACGGGGTCCACCGGGTACTCCATGGTGGGATCGGCGCCCAGGGCGGACAGCATGATGTAGCGGCGAACGCCGACACGCTCTGCGGCGTCCGCCATCGTCAGGGCGGCATCGCGGTCGACGGGGTGCGCCCGGCACGCGTCTCCCCGCCCGACACCGGCGGCGAAGACGACCGCGTCCGCGCCGGCGAGAAGGACAGCGAGCTGCGCTGCCGTGGCGGTGGCCAGGTCCAGGAGCAGCGTTCGGGCACCTGCCGCCCGGAGGGTGTCGGACTGTTCCGGACGGCGGATGATCCCGGAGATCCTGTGCCCCCGGGCTGCGAGCAGACGAGAGAGCGCGAGCGCGACGCGGCCGTGGCCGCCGGCGATAACGATATGCACGTCATGCCCGTGCCCACTCCGGCGTTGCTCGTACACGTCCATCACTCCAAGAACCTTTGTATGACACACCTCCGCGAGCGGGCCGCCGGGCCGTGCGGCCGCCCGTCCTGCTGGATCACCGGGACCGGGAGCCACGGGTACACCACGTCACCGGGATCGCTCCGGGGTCGCGCTATGCGTCGCAGACGGTGTCCCGGGCGGGCAGGGTGCCGTTCAGCAGGTAGGTGTTGACGGTCCGGTTCACGCAGCCGTTCGGGTAGTACGCGTAGACGGGACCGGCTTCTGTGCCGCCCGTTCGATCGTCCCCTCTACGCCGGTACGTACCGCGGCGGGCGTGCTGCCGAGTCCGTACTCGCGGTGCCGCTGTGCGGCCCAGGCCGCGAAGTCGTCGAGCGCCTTCTCATTGGCGGGTCCCGCGCGTCGCACCATGCGGAGCGGGTACTCGGCGGGATCGGTGCGCTGTCCAGGACCAGCCGGTCGACCCTGCGGGGGAACATCTGGGCGAAGGTGGAGCCCAGAACCGTTCCGTACGATTGCCCGAACAGCGACGTCCTCCGCTCGCCCAGCACGCTGCGGACGATGTCCACGTCCCGGGCGATATTGCGGGTCGAGAGGTGGGGCAGCACATCGGGGTGCTTGTCCCAGCACCTGCGGGCGTCCATGCGGGACAGCCGCACGCTCTGGTCGAATCCCGCCCGGTCCGCCCCCGGGGCGTGGAGCCAGGTGCCGCGGGTCAGCCCGCAGTCCACCGGGGTACTCCTCCCGAGCCCACGGGTGTCCATGCCGATGATGTCGTACACCGCTGCCACCCCGGGGACTCATCACCTTCCGCAGGTCCCGGGGCATGCCGAGCCCCCGGACCCCGGGGCCGCCGGGGTTGGTCTGGAGAATGCCACGCCGCTTCGCCGGATCAGACGATTTCAGACGTGAGACGGCGACCTCGATGGTGCGCCCCTCCGGCGTGCCGTAGTCGAGCGGAACCCTGGCCCGCGCGCACTGTGTCCCGCTCGCGGCGAGCGAGGTGTCATCACACCCGGCCCAGTCGACGGACTGGCTGCGGAACCGGCCCAGACCGTCCCCTCCGCCGGACGAGGAGGCGAAAACGGGCGGCCCG
The DNA here is from genome assembly GCF_001905125.1 of Streptomyces sp. TSRI0281. Lineage (GTDB taxonomy): Bacteria > Actinomycetota > Actinomycetes > Streptomycetales > Streptomycetaceae > Streptomyces. The sequence continues at coordinate 28,277 of NZ_LWLE01000005.1, forward strand.
GCCGTCGTGGCGAGAGTGACGACAGAGAGGGCGAACACGCCCAGAGCTGCGGCTTTCTTCATGATCCGGAACGCTACTGGTTCAGCATGTCACTGCACACCGTTGGAGAGCCTGCGGAAGCCTGAGAAGTGGAGAGTTCACCCACCATGGGAATCATCGAGACGCACCACGATGTGCTGAGCCGGCTGCTGCCCGGTGACAGGGTGGACGAACTCACCTTCCACCAAGGGCAGTTCCACCATGTGGTGATCGGCTCGGACCGGGTGGTGTGCTTCGCCCGCACCGAAGCGGCCGCAGCTCGGCTGCCCGCACGCGCGGGCGTACTGCGCGCCCTCGCAGGGCTTGACCTCGGCTTCCGTACTCCGCGTCCGCTTGCCGAGTCCGGCTGCCGGGCCTCCGACGGACCTCCGTACCTGGTGCTGAGCCGAATCCCCGGGGCGCCGTTGGAGGACGACGCGTGCGACAGCCCCGCGGTGGCCGAGGCAGTGGCAACGCAGTACGTCACCCTCCTGTCCGCTCTCGCCGCCGCGGGCAGCGACGAGAGTGTGCGCGCCGCGCTGCCGTTGGCTCCCGAGAGGGAGTGGCAGGAGTTCGGGGCGGGGGTGCGCGCCGAGCTGTTCCCGCTGATGTCCGACAGCGGGCGGGAGCGCGCCGCGCGCGAGCTCATCGCGCTCGACGCGCTCCCCCACCTCACCGCCGCCGTGGTCCACGGCGACCTCGGAGGCGAGAACGTGCTGTGGGAAACCTCTGGCGGTCTGCCTCGCCTGAGTGGTGTCGTCGACTGGGACGAGGTCACCGTCGGAGACCCGGCCGAGGACCTGGCCGCGGTCGGGGCCGGCCACGGCGAGGAACTGCTGGGCCGGGTGCTCACGCTCGGCGGCTGGGCCGACCACGAGATGGCCGGGCGGATCGCCGCGATCCGCGGCACCTTCGCCCTCCAGCAAGCTTTGTACGCGCAGCGTGACGGCGACGAGGAAGAGCTGACGGACGGTCTCATCGGCTACCGGTAGGCCCGGGAGCCGGGAGCGCCGGTCAGATCCGTGGCGCTCCCAGTGGGTCGGTGACACCCGCTCGTGCGTAGGCGCCGCTGCTGTACGTGATCAGCCGTTCGGCCCCGCCCCGGCTGCGCCCGCACCGGCTTGCGCCGAAGTTGGGCGTATGGCAGCGCAGAGCTCGGACGGCGGACTCGGCGGTCACTCGGCGATCGGGCTCCGCGGCATCAGAGGTGCTGGGAGCGGGCGATCGGCGCTCCTGCTCCTCGGGGTACTGGTGCTGCAGACCGCCTTTGTCCTGTCGTGCATCGACGCGTTCCTCGAACACACCCCGCACCGCATTCCGCTGGCCGTCACGGCCCCCACCACGCGGATCGCCGACGACGCGTTCTACCGGCTCGCGCTGCTCCCCGGTGAGCCGGTGGATCCGCGCCAGGTGGCCGACGAGGCCGCCGCCCGGAAACAGATCCGCGATCGGGAGGTGGCCGGCGCGCTCGTCCTCGCCCCGCACGGCACCGCCGACCTTTTGCTGGTCGCCGGTGGCGCGGGCCCCTTGCTCGCCGAGGAACTCGCCGCGCACGTCACCGCGGCCGAGAAACTCCACGGGCGCACGGTCCGCATCCGGGACGTGGTCCCCACCGCACCGGGCGACCCCCGTTCCCTCTCCTGCTTCTCGCTCGTCGTGGGCTGGTGTGCGGGCAGCATCCTGTGCGCCTTGGTACTGGCTTTCAGGGCGGGCGGCGGCCGGGCAGGGGCACATCTCGCTCCAGCCGCCCTGGGGGTGCTGCTGTTGTACTCGGTCCTTGCGGGACTGCTCGGTACGCTGGTCGCCGGGCCTCTTATGGACGCGGCTCCGGGGAACTTCTGGGCGTTGTGGGGGCTCGGATCCTTGCTGGTTCTGGCGGTCGGAGCACTCACGCTCGCGCTGTACGAACTGGCGGGCGTGCTCGGAATCGGTCTGGCTCTCCTGCTCGTGGTCGTCCTCGGTGTGCCGAGCGCGGGCGGGGTGTGTCCCACCGAGCTGCTGCCCACGTTCTGGCGCACGATCGGCCCCTCGCTGCCTCCCGGCGCGGGCCTGGATGCCGCACGCTCGATCGCCTACTTCAGCGGCAACGGCGCCGGCGGTCCGTTGCGGACGCTCTCCGTCTGGGCTGCCGGCGGCGCGGCCGTGGCACTGCTGTGCGGAGTTCTCGCGTCACGGGCCGGCGCTCCTGCGGGGCAGGGCCGTCGCCGCCCCTGATGTCGAGTCACCGGAACGGCGCTCCCGGTCTGCGGGCGCTCACCACTCGTCGTCCGTCCACTGGTCCAGGAGGGCTTCGCCGTCCGCGCTGCTGTCGGGAACCCCGGTGACGAGGGACTGCTCGGCCCAGATGACCTTGCCGCGTGCGGTGTAGCGCGTGCCCCAGCGGTGCGCGAGCCGGGCGATGATGAACAGGCCGCGCCCGCCCTCGTCGGTGGTGGCGGCCCGGCGTACGTGCGGGGCGGTGCTGCTGTCGTCGGCGACTTCGCAGATCAGGGTGTCGTCGTCGTGCAGCAGACGGAGCCGGATCGGCGGACTCCCGTAGCGGATCGCGTTGGTGACCAGTTCACTGACGATGAGTTCCATCGTGTACGCGACGTCCTCCAGGCCCCACCCCTTCACCACGCGAGCCGCCTCGGCCCGGATCCCGGAGACAGCGGTCGGGTCGTCGGGTACGTCCCAGTCGGCGACGTGGCCGGGGTCCAGGAGACGGGTGCGGGCGACGAGCAGGGCCACGTCGTCCGTGGGCCGGGCGGACAGCAGGGCGTCGAGGACCACTTGGCAGGTGGCCTCCGGACCGAGGTGACCGGAGCGATCCAGCGTGGTGCGCAGCAACTCCAGTCCGGTGTCGATGTCGCGGCCCCGCCGCTCGACCAGTCCGTCGGTGAACAGGACCAGCCTGCTCCCTTCGGGCAGCACGAGATCGGTGGTCTCCACCGGCAGTCCTTCGCTGATTCCGAGCGGCGGGGACCCGGGGATCTCCGGATAGGTGACCGTACCGTCGGGGAGTACCAGGGCGGGGCCCGGGTGACCGGCCCTGGCCAGGGTGCAGTTGCCGGTGACCGGGTCGTAGATGGCGTAGAGACAGGTGGCGCCGGAGACTTCGACGTCGCTGTCCCCCTCCGTGTCGAGACGGCTGACGACGTCGTCGAGGCGGGCGAGGAGTTCGTCCGGGGACAGGTCGAGGGTGGAGAAGTTGTGCACGGCGGTGCGCAGCCGGCCCATGGTGGCGGCGGCGTGCAGGCCGTGGCCGACGACATCGCCGACCACCAGCGCGACCCGGGCTCCGGGCAGCGGGATGACGTCGTACCAGTCCCCACCCACTCCGGGCTGGGCCGGAAGGTAGCGATGGGCCACCTCCAGGGCTGAGGGCGTGGGCAGGACGCGAGGGAGCAGACTCCGCTGAAGGGTGACCGCCATGGTGTGCTCGCGGGTGAAACGGCGCGCGTTGTCGATGGCCACACCCGCTCGGGCTGCCAGTTCCTCGGCGACGGACAGATCCTCGGGCTCGAAGGGGGCCTTGTCCTTGCGCCAGAAGCCGACGCTGCCCAGCACCGCACCACGTGCCTGCAGCGGTGCGGAGACCAGGGAGTGGATGCCGTAGTCCAGCACCGCACGGGCCTGTGCCGGGTCCTGGGCGATCCAGCCGTCGGAGGCCGGGAGCTCGGCCGTGAGGACGGCCCGGCCGTCGGCCGCACCGAGCGCCGCAGGACTGCCGGGAGGGAAGTGCAGCATCTCCCCCACCGGGTGGAGGGGGTGGTCGTCGCGGATACCGGCAATCGCCGTGCGGCGCATGTCGGTGGCGGCTCCGGTCGGTTCCTCCCCGTGCAGTACCGGGTCCAGCAGCTCCACGGTGGCGAAATCGGCGAACCGAGGCACCACCACGGCCGCCAGTTCCTCGGCTGTGTGCACCACGTCGAGGGAGGTGCCGATGTGTGTCCCGGCGTCGAAGAGCAGTTGCAGCCGTGACCGTGCCACTTCGGCCCGGCCCGCCAGCTCGCGCAGCTCGGTCGTGTCCCGCAGCGTGACCACGCTGCCCGTCGGGCCCCCTCCGCCCTCGACGGTACGGAGGTTGACGGCGAGCAACCGGTCTGCGGTGGAGTGGACCTCGTCGTCGGCCGTTCTGCCCGAGACCAGGAGTTGTGTGGTGTCCGGGGCCAGGCCGAGGCCGGCCACCTCGCGCTGCTCGGCGTCGCGCGGCAGGTCGAGCAGGCGTCGCGCCTCGTCGTTGGCCAGCGTGAGCACTCCGCGGTCGTCGATGATGAGCACACCTTCCCGGACCGAGTGCAGGACCGCGTCATGATGCTCGTACATCCGGGTCATCTCGGCGGGCCCCAGTCCACGGGTCTGGCGGCGCAGCCGTCTGCTCACGACCGCCGAGCCGGCCGCGGCCAGCAGGAGTGCCCCGCCGGCGACCGCGAGGAGAGCCGGCAACTCGCGTCCGACCATCTCGTTCACGCTCTTGACATAGATCCCCACCGAGATCAGTCCGACGACCCGGCCCTTGTCGTCGAAGACGGCGACCGTCGTGTCGACGGCTCGGCCCAGAGCGCTGTCGAACGTCTCCTGGAACGGCTTGCCCGTGAGCGCGGGTCCGAAGGTGCCGGTGACATGGCCGCCGATGCGGTTCGGGTCGGGGTGGGACCAGCGGATGCCGTTCGGGTCGAATGCGACGACGTAGCCCACGTGGGCGTCCTTGCGCATCTTCTCCGAACTGGGCTGCAGCACCAGGGTGGGGTGGGCCGACCTCATCGCGGCGGCGGTGCCGGGCGCGTCCCGGAATACGACGGCCACGGCGAGCGACTTGTCCCGCGCCTCGTCCGTGGCGCGCTGCCGGGATTGGACGACGAGCACCAGCAGAATCGCAGCGACGAGCACGACCGCCACGACCACCTGGAGCAGGAAAACCTGTCCTGCGACACTCCGTGGAACCAGCGGGCCGGGGAACCGGCGAGGACGCCAGGTGGGAGACCGCCGCGGATACTGATGCTCGCCCATCCGCCCAGCATCACCGAGGGCGGGTCCGCAGCGCGGCTGACCGCGCCGTGCGCGGCAACCGCCTCACACGTCGGGGTCACGGCCCACCGGCGGTTCCGGGGCGGGATCGGACGGGGCGCGCGTGCCTGGCCGATACGCCGGAGGGATGGGCCGGCAGGGATGGCCGGCATCCCCGCGTGTACCGGAGCGGGGAGGGCCTCCGTCGCGGCTGCCGGGTTCACGACGGGACTTGAGGAGTGGTCACGGGGTGAGCGCGAGCGCACCGTCCGAGCGGTCGGCGGCCTGGTCACGGATGACGGTCCACGCGGTGGCGGTGGGCGACGGTCGGCGGGCCCGGTCTCCGCCCCGACCCTGAGCGTGACCGGCGTACCACTGATATCGCCGAGCCGGCTGCTCATGATGGGGGTGATGGTGACGGTGCCGGCTGCCCTGGCGGTGACCTTGCCGTTCCGGTCGACCGCGGCGACCGGCCCTGAACTCGTTGTCCTCGACTCGGATGTTGCGGTGCACCGCGTCCGCCTCGTCGGTCACCTGGTCGGTGGGTTCGACGAATATCACCGGGCTCGCAGGGCGCAGGAACGCGTTGTTCCTGATCAGGACGTCGCGGACGGGGCCGGACTCGTACCACCGGCAGGCGTCGGACGAGATGAAGACGCTGGACATCTGATCGCCGAGGATCCGACGCTGGCCGAACACGAGCGTGTCGTGCGCGCCATTGTGCGCGGGGAGGCCGACCGCGCCGCCGAGGCCATGACGGAACATCTGACCCTCAGCCTCCAGCGCCGGCTCAGGCAGGAGAACGGGGCCTGAGGTACGTCCCGGCACCTCACGACAGCGCAGCCCGATGTGCTCATTCCCAGGAGCGCCCGGCAGCTCGGGTGACGCCGGTGAGGCCGTAGTAGTCGGCGACGCAGGAGGCGGGCCAGGCCATGCGACGGCTGAACGGTTCGGTCATTTTGCTGATGGGCAGCCGCTGGTACGGAAGAACCTGGGCACCGGCCGCGGATCGGCTGCGCAGCCAGTTGTCCTGGGCATCCCATTGCTGTGCCCGTGCCGCCATGTCGCTGTCGAGGCTGCCGAGCGACATGGCGAGCGAAAGGCAGACGAGGCCGCACATCGCTGCCCCGGTGGCCAGGGGCAGTGCGATCCGTTGCCCATGGCGCAGCCACCCTCGACCGAGAAGAACTCCCACGAGGACGAGAAGCAGGAGATACAGCAGGAGGTAGTCGTTCCACAGGCGCGTGGACGTCGCGACGCTCTGTCCGAATGCGGGGTACGTGATGACCGTACAGACGTAGCCGGAGACCAGCAGGGCGCAGATGCCCGCCCCGGCCCATAGCGCCAGGTCCTTCGCGGGGGCGGTCCGGCCTCGGGGACGCCGGTCCAGCAGCGCCAGGAGGATGCCGACCGCGACGGCGCCCAGGTACTGCCACGTCGTGACACACGCGACGGCGATGTCGGCGAAGCCTCGCAGGGACGCGAGGAGCGATTCGGGGTCGAGCATCGAGGCGGCGCCGTGCTTCTCACGGCGATGCCGTGCACCCGGCGATGTGAAGAGGATCAGCCCGGAGATCAGGACGGCCGCGATCCCGGCGGCGCACCAGCACCGGACGAAGCGGCGTCGCGCCGGTGCCAGGACCCGGCCGCTGATCAGCAGCAGAGCGCCCAGGACGGCCACGGCGACGACGGAGGTCTCCTCCGACAGCAGGCCCAGGAGCAGCCCCGCGAGAAAGACCGTCAGCAGGGCGAAGGTCCTCCCCCGCCGCGACGCGGCACGCAGCAGGGGGATGGCCGCGGCACAGGCGAGCACGGGGGGCACGGTGTGCGAAACGGATGCCGCGGGCCAGTAGAACGTCTTGTAGGTGTTGGGGGAACCGAGCAGGAACAGTGCCGTCACCATGGATGCCACCAGGAGCGGGACTCCCCGCGGGGCGCTCAGTCGCGCTCTTGGCAGGACCGTGGCGATGAACGCCCAGAGGAGGCAGAGGATCAGCACACCGCTGACCGGACCGAACCACTGGTGGCCTGCCACGCCGAACCGCGCGTAGGACCAGACCAGCACCGCGTTCACGACACGCCCGTTGTCCATGGAGTAGAACGTGTCCACGATCGCGGACAGCCCGCCCTCCCGGACCACGGGCAGGAAGCACCAGTCGTCACCGCTGGGACGGACCCGGCGCCCGGCCCAGGCCGCTGCCGCGAGCAGGAGGATCGGCAGGAGCGAAAGCACTCCGACCGGGAGCGGCCCCCACCACCGCCTCGGACTACGGTCCTGAGCACCTTCCGTACTTCGCTCCTGATCGGACCTCTCCTGCACGCACTCCACGGCTGGTGCCCCTTTCCGCATCGGGATCACAGGAAGTGCCGGCCGCCAGGACGAGCGGTCGAACCGGGCCGGCCACGGGAACACGGCTTCCCCGACGCAGGAACATTGCTAGCAGCCCGCCCGCTCCCGCGGCGGCATCCCTGGGGCCGGTTCGGGGAAGTGCCCGACGGCTTCGCCCATTCGGTGCCACCACGGGTGCTGCCGGAGAGCGGTTCAGTCCGCCCAGGCGCGGGCCAGGCAACGGTGCCGGAGCGGATCGGAATGGTCGGTGAAGGAGGTCCGGCCATGCAGAACGGTGTTGTTGTCCAGCATGAGAAGGTCTCCCCTGCGCAGGGGCAGGCGCAGGAACAGGCTTTCGTCGCCGAGCACTTCGTCGAAGGCGTCGAGGGCTTCCACCTGCGCTGCGGTCAGTGGCTCGCCAGCCGCCTGGTGGCCGCGTTCGATCTGGTACCTGTTGTACCGCACGGTGAGCCGGCCGTTGGTTCGGGTGAAGACGGGCCCGGAGCGTGCCAGGTTCCGTTCCGCGCCGAAATGGAAGTCCCGGTGGAGCGTCGGCAGCACCGCGGGGCGGTCGGCCGAGAGCCGGTCGTGCACAGTATGACCGCTGACCAGCAGAGATTCGCCTCCCGTCGAGGCCGGCCTGACACAGAGAAGTGCGAGCAGGCGTGGGGGTCCGGATGGCCCCGCACGGTCGGTGTGCGGAGCCAGTGCCGCTTCTTCCACCGGATCCTGAGGCAGGTCGTCGCGGTCAGCGCCCTCGGATACCGGGGAGGTTCGGACGGTGGTGAGGAGATGGTCCATCGGCGCGGCGGACTCCGGTGGGCGGGGTGTGCCCGCCAGGGAGAGGACCGATCGGCACAGGTCCGCGCAGGCCCGATCGCTGAGTCCGTCCAGCGGAAGGCCACGCACAACTGCCAGTCCCGGCCCGTCACACAGGGCCGACAGAAGTCGGCCCGTCAGTTCTTCGAACGGGTGAGAGCCTGGTGAGGACTTCGCATCTTCCGGTGCTCGCACGGCGGTGTCCGTCAGCTCTGTGACGGTGAGGCTGCTCGCGAGCCAGGACGGTGGCAGGTGGATCAGCCAGGCGTCTTCCTCCAGCGTGTCCCGGTCCCACAGGTGAATTCGTTCGGCAGCGACGGACTCTTCTTCCATGAACACCCCCTGCGTCCTGCGCACAGGCGTTCCCCATGACGCAGGCCGGAACAAGCTGACGGCATCGTGTGATCAGTAACAGCTTCCCCCCGTCCGACGGGCATCAAGCGGAATGGGATGGGCCCGCCGCCGACTTGTGGGGGCACCTTCCGCGCCGTCGTGTTCTCACCGCCCCCGTCACCCCGGACCGTGCGACTTCAGGGGATCGAGCTCCCGGCGTCGGCGGCTGATCGAGTCGGGGTCCCAGCCCGGCCGGGGAACGGATGCCAGCAACAGCCGGGTATAGGGATGTCCGGGTGTCGCGAGCAGGTCCGCGACGGGCCGGTGTTCCATGGTCCTCCCCCGGTACAGGACGAGCGCCTCGTCGCATACGTACCGGACGACGGCCAGGTCATGGCTGACGAAGACCAAGCCGATGCCGGTGTCGCGGCGGATGTCCGACAGCAGGTTGAGCACCTGTGCCTGTACCGACACGTCCAGGGCCGACACCGCTTCGTCGAGCACGAGCACCGTGGGTTCGACGGCCAACGCCCTGGCGATCGCCGCACGTTGGCGCTGCCCGCCGGAGAGCCTGCGGGGCAGCGCGGCCGCCTCGCGGTCGCCGAGGCGGACCCGGGCCAGCAGTTCCCCGGTCCGGGCCGCCCGGGCCGCGCGGTCCCGGAGCCCGTGCAGGCGCAGCACCCCGTCGATGGTCGCGCCGATGCTGATCCGTGCGTCCAGCGAGAGGTAGGGGTCCTGGAAGACGATCTGGACCGCCTTGGCCCGTGCCAGCCGGGCGTCCTTCCCGCGTACGGTGGCGGCCAGCGGCTCGCCCTGGACCAGGATCCGTCCCGCGTCCGGGCGTTCGAGGCCGATCAGCATCCGGGCCGTGGTGGTCTTGCCGGAACCCGACTCCCCGACGATGCCGAGTGCGCCGCCGGCCCGTACGGAGAACGACAGGTCCTCGACCGCGACGACCTCCTTCGCTCCCCTCCGGTAGGTCTTGCGCAGACCGCTCACCTCCAGCAGCGTTCGCGCCGAGGGTGTGGGATCGGTGGTCAACGGTCCTCCTTGTTCGGCGAGAGGGATCCGGCCGCCGCCGCGTCGGCCGCCCCGTGCGTATCCGTGAGTTCGTCGGTGCGGTGGCAGGCGACCAGAGCCGGGCCGTGTCGTTCCAGGGGCGGCGGTGACTGGTCGCACAGCCCGGGCCGGACGGCATGGCAGCGGGCCGCGAAGGAGCAGCCGGGCGCGGAGTCCAGGAGGCCCATCGGCGCTCCGGGGATCGGGGTGAGGCGGGCGACCGGACCGTCCGGCGCCGAAAGGGGCGGGGACGAGCTGAGGAGACCGGCGGTGTACGGGTGACGGGGGGCGGCGAAGAGTGCGGCCGTGGGCGCCGTCTCGACGATCCGCCCGGCGTACATCACGTAGATGCGGTCGCAGGCGGCGGCTGCGAGCTCGATGTCGTGGGTGATGAGGAGCAGACCCAGGTCGCGTTCACGTTGCAGTCTTCCCAGGATGGCCATGATCTCGGCCTGGGTGGAGACGTCGAGGGCCGTGGTCGGCTCGTCGCACAGCAGCAGTCGGGGTTCGGTGCTGAGCGCGCCGGCGATCATGACGCGCTGGAGCATTCCGCCGGAGAGTTCGTGCGGGTACTGGTTCAGGTGCCGGGCGGGGTCCGGCAGACCGACCGCGGTGAGCAGTTCGACGGCCCGGACGTTCGCCCGGTCCTTGGGCCAGCGGTGGCCCGTGCGCAGCGACTCGGTGAGGAAGTCCCCGATGCGGCGCACCGGATTGATGGCCGCCCGGGGATCCTGGAAGACCATGGATGTGGCGGCCGTACGTACGGTGCGCAGACTCGCGGCATCGGCGCCGACCAGGTCGGTGCCGTCGACACGGACCTGTCCCTCGATGCCGGCGCCCGCCGGGAAGAGGCCGAGTGCGGCTCGGGCCGTGACCGACTTCCCGGAGCCGGATTCGCCGACCAGGGCGACCACCTCGCCCGCCGAGACCGTCAGGCCGACGCGGTCGAGGACCGGGCGGGCCATCCCGGGCAGTTCGACGCTCAGGTCCTCGTACTCCAGCAGTGTCATCAGGAGTCCCTCCCCGCGAGCCGGTCGCCGATGTTCTCCCCGACGATGTTGAAGGCGACGACGACCAGCACGACCGCGGTCGCGGGCACGATCGCGGACAGCGGCTCGCCCTGCAGAACGGCGGCCTGGCTCTGGTTGATCATCGCGCCCCAGTCGGGTGCAGGTGGCTGCACGCCCAGGCCCAGGAAGGACAGGGCCGCGAGGTCGAGCAGCGCGTAGCCGAAGTTGACGGTCGACTGCGCGAGCACGGTCGGGCCGATGTTCGGCAGCAGTCTGCGGACCGCGATGAACACCCCGGAGTGCCCCTGCACGCGGTAGGCCGCGATGTAGGGCCTGGCCTTCTCCTGCATGGCCAGGCCGCGCACCAGGCGCGCGGTGTACGGCATGTACGCGATGGCCATGGCGATCACCGGTGCGGTCATCCCCTTGCCGAAGACCGCCACCGCGAGGATCGCGACGAGCAGTGCGGGGAAGGCGAACACGATGTCCAGCATCCGGCCGATGAGTGTGTCGGCCCAGCCGCCCCGCCAGGCGGTGAACAGACCGATGGCTGTGCCCGTAACGGTGGAGAACAGCACCACCGCGAGGGGTCCGGCGAGACTGGTACGGGTCCCCTCGATGAGGGCCGAGAGGGTGTCGTGCCCTCCCTGATCGGTGCCGAGCCAGTGTTCGGCGCTCGGGCCCCGCAGGCTTGCGCCGAGGTCACCGAAGGCCGGGTCCTGAGGTGCCAGCCAGGGTGCGAACATGGACACCAGGAGGAAGAGGATCAGGAGCAGCAGGCACAGGTGTTGCAGCCGGCTGCCGCCCAGCGACCTGATCCGGGTGACCGGGCCGCGCACCACGTCGGCGATCTGTGCGCTCATCGTGCGCTCCCCACTGCGGTCACCCGCGGATCGATCAGCGGATGCACCAGATCCACCAGTGCGTTGACCACGACGAACGCGGTCACCACGAGCAGCACGATCGCCTGCACGACCTGGAAGTCCATCTGGTTGACCGACTGGACGAGGAGAGAGCCCACGCCCGACATGCCGAACGCGGTCTCCACGATCGAGGTGCTGACCAGCATTCCCGAGACGAGCAGCCCGGAGACCGTGACGATCGGGCCGAGCGCGTTGCGCAGGACATGACGCCGGATCACGGTCCGGCGGGGTGTGCCGCGGCTCAGCGCGACCTCCACATGCTCACGGCCCAGTTCGTCCAGCATCGCCGACCTGGTCACGCGGGTGACCAGGGCCATGAAGGTCACGGACAGGGCCACCGAGGGAAGAACCACGTGGTACAGGCTGTCGAGGGCTCCGGTGCCGTTCCCGATGGTGGGGAACCAGCCGAGCCGTACCCCGAACACCGACCTCAGCAGCAGTGCGGCCACGAAGGCGGGGGCGGCGGCCCCCACCGTCACGAGCAGCATCAGGGTCGCGTCGGTACGCGTGCCGCGCCGCAGTGCCCCGATGATCCCGGCCGCGACGCCCACCACCGCGATCAGCAGGGCCGATACCGCAACCAGCAGCAGGGAGGACGGCAGGCGTGACCAGATGACCGGGCCGACGTCCTGGTGGAGGAGGTAGGACCGGCCGAAGTCGCCGTGGAACACGCCTTCCAGCCAGTGCCCGTACCGCTCCAGGAACGGCTCGTCGAAGCCGTACTGCAGCCGGATCCGGGCGAGTTCCTCCGGGCTCGCGCTACGGCCGCGCACCAGGAAGCTCGCCGGGTCGCCGGGCACGAGGTACAGCGAGGAGAACACCAGGAACGAGGTGATCAGGAGGGTTCCGGCCATACCGGCCAGCCTGCGCAGGACCCGTAGCGCCCGCGTCACTGCGGTCGTCATCCGTTCGCCCCGATCTCGGCCGCCCACGGGTAGTACAGGTAGGCGATCGACGGCTGGACGCCGGTGATCCGTTTGCCGAGGAAGACGCTCACGGGCTGTGTGTACAGGGGCAGCCAGGGCAGTTCCTCCATGGCGATCTGCTGGGCCTCCGCGTTGGCGGCGGCGTGCGCGGCGGGGTCGTAGGTTCCGACGGCCCGGTCGACGGCCGCGTCGAAGCGGGGGTTGGACCAGCCGCCGTAGTTGGTGAACGCGCCGGTCTCCAGGGAGCTGTACATGTCCAGCGGGTCGGTGATCGACGTGTACCAGAAGGTGAGGAAGAGATCGGTTCCCTTGCGGGCGGCCGGGTCGGTGAAGAGCGTCGAGTACTTCTCCGTGGAGAGGGTGTCGATACGGGGCTTGAGCCCGATGGCCGTGGCCGCCTGGGCGACGGCCTGCGTGATGATCGTGGTCTGGGAGTCGAGCGGGCTGGTCGAGATGACGATCGGCCGGCCGCGCACGCCGGCCTTCTCGGCGAGCTTCTTGGCCTTGGCCGGGTCGTACGCGTATGTCGGCAGGTTCGCGCGGAGGGCCTCGCGCGTCCCGGCGGGCGCTTCGCTCCAGAGGTTGTCGGTGACCAGGGAATCGGCGACCTCGCCGACCCCGCCGGCTCCCGCCTCGACGATGCCCTTGCGGTCGATGGCCATGAGGAGGGCCTGGCGCACCCGGGCATCGCCCAGGGGACCCTTGAGGTTGCCGACCACCTCGGCGGCGACGGTCGTGTTGCGGCCGAAGTAGAGCTTTCCCGCCCGGGAGGAGCCGAGTTGACCGAACGCGTCGGACGGGACCGCCCAGCCGCCGTCCACCTCACCGCTCTGGAGTGCGTTGACCCGGGTCGTCGCATCGCTCAGGAACACGAACTTGACCTGGCCGGACCGTGCCTTGAGGGCCGGGTTCCAGTAGCCGTCGAACTTCTTGAGCACCAGCGACCGGCCCGGGGCCCAGGAGGAGAACGAGAAGGGGCCGGTGCAGTTCACACCGCCTTGGGGGCTGCCGTACTCCTTGCCCTGCTGGACCAGGGTGGCGGCGGATTCGACCGTGCCGGGTCCGGCGGCGAGTTGCTTGTTGAAGGTCGAGTCCGGCTTCGTCAGCTTGACGGTGACTTCCAGCGGCCCGGACTCGGCCACCGACTCCACATTGCGGAACGAGTTGGCCCAGGCGCTGCCCGTCGCGGGGTCGAGGTGGCGGCGCAGCGAGGCGACGACGTCCTTCGAGGTGAGGACCGTCCCGTCGTGGAAGCGGACACCGGGACGGATCTTGTAGACCCAGGTGGTGGGCGTCGGATTGGTGTACGAGGACGCCAGGTTCGGCGAGGTCGTCAGGTCGGGGTTCCAGCGCAGCAGGCTCTCGCAGACGTTGGACAGGATCTGATTGGGCGGGTAGTCGAACGCGTAGGCGTAGTCGATCGAGGTCGGCTCGGCGTAGATCGACCAGGTGAAGGAGTCCAGTGCGCCGGTGGGGGCGGGCGTCCGGTCGGTGAGCCGGTGGGCGGTGCTCACGCCGGCGCCCCGGTCCGGCTGGGCGGTGCCGCTGCACGCGGCGGTGATGAGTACGGTGGCCGTCGCGAGGGCGGTCCCCGCGGTGCGCCGGATTCTCCGTGGCCCGCGCCGCGATCCGGCTTCGACTGATGATGCTGCGGACATCGTCTACCTCTGTCTGGGGTGGCTGGGGAACGTACGCGGTCGGGGTCAGCCGGTCGCGGAGTGGACGAGCTGCCCCTCGACGTAGGTCCGGCTCACCCGGGTGTCGGCGATCTCCGGGGCGGGGTGCGCGAAGGGGTCGCGGTCGAGGACGACGAGGTCCGCGTACTTCCCGGCCTCGACGGTTCCGGTCATGTCGTCGAGATGGTTCACCCAGGCGCTGCCCGCGGTGTACGCGGTCAGCGCCTCGCTCAGGGTCAGGGCCTGTCCGGGGAGGAACGGCGGGCACGGCGTGGGGCCGCCGGGGGCGTTGGGCGTCTCGACGGGTACCGCCCGGTTGACGGCGACGTGAATGCCCCACAGCGGGTCGGGGCTGCTCACCGACCAGTCGCTGCCCGCGACCAGTCGGGCTCCGGCGCGCCGCAGATCCCCGAACGGGTATTGCAGGGCGGCGCGTTCGGGGCCGAGGAACGGAATGGTCAGCTCGTCCATCTGCGGTTCGTGCGCGGCCCACAGTGCCTGGATGTTCGCGGCGACGCCCAGGCTCGCGAAGCGCCCGATGTCATCGGGATGGACGACCTGGAGGTGCGCCATGTGGTGCCGGTTGTCGTTGACGCCGTTGGCACCGCGGGCTGCGGCGAGCGCGTCGAGGGCCTCGCGGACGGCGCGGTCACCGAGCGCGTGGAAGTGGACCTGGAAGCCCGAGCGGTCGAGCGCGCACACCGCGTCGGCGAGCAGGCCGGGTTCGATGAAGCTCAGCCCGGAGTTGGCGGTGGGGCAGCCGCAGCGGTCGAGGTAGGGCTCCAGCATTCCGGCGGTGAAGTTCTCGGCGATGCCGTCCTGCATGATCTTGACGCTGGTCGCGTTGAAGCGGCCGACCTGCCCGGTACGTCGGCGCTCCTCCAGTACGGGGAGCTGATCGAGGCCGCGGTCGCGGTCCCACCACAGGGCGCCGACGACGCGGGCGCGCAGCGAACCCTCGCGCGCCGCGCGCAGATAGACGTCGAAGTTGTCAGGGTTACCGGGGAATTCACCGATCATGGCGTCCTGCCAGCCGGTCACCCCGAGGGCGAACAGGTGCTCCTGTGCGGCGAGCAGTCCGGCGTGCGCCTCGTCCGCCGTCGCGACGGGCAGGTGCCGGCCGACCAGGTCCACGGCGCCTTCCTGGAGGGTGCCTGCCGGGGTTCCGTCCGGCTCCCGTTCGATCCTGCCGTCCGCCGGGTCGGGGGTGTGGCGGTCGATGCCCGAGAGTTCCAGCGCGCGGGTGTTGGCCCAGGCGCCGTGGCCGTCGCGATTGGTGAGCATGACGGGCCGGTCGGGGACCACCGCGTCGAGCATGCCGCGGGTCGGCGTACCTCCGGGGAAGCTGTCCATCGACCAGCCGCCACCCCGGATCCAGGACGCGTCGGGGTGGTTCTCGGCGTGCCGGGCGACCACCGCCAGATACCCGTCGGCGGTGTGCTCGTCGCTGAGGTCGCAGCCGAGCATCTGGACCCCGGCCACCGCAGGGTGGACATGGGCATCCTGGAAGCCGGGGACGAGCAGGCCGCCCGCGAGATCGACGACCTCCGTGGCCCGTCCCGCGAACGACCGGACCGTGGTCGCGTCGCCGACGGCCAGGATCCGGCCGCCCCCGACGGCGACGGCCGCGTCCACCGGAGCCGGCCCGGTCCCGGTGAAGACCCGTCCTCCCACGAATATGGTGTCGGCCCGCTGGCTGGTGTTCGCCATCAACGCATCCTCCGGCTCGGCGGGGCGGACCCGCTGGCTTGTTGTTGAGGAGGAGTGAACGGCAGCGCAACGCTGTTGTCAACGGTGTTGCGCTGGCCCGGTTCCGGATCGATACACTGGCCGCATCATGCCGAAGTCATCTGCCGCCCCCGCACGGAACAAGCGTGCGGGCAGCCAGCTCACGCCCGAGGCCATCATTGAGGCGAGCCTGCGCATCGCAGCTCGCGGAAGCGAGGACGCCTTCACCGTCCGGCGCCTCGGTGAGGAGCTCGGCACCGACCCGACCGCGATCTACCGGCACTTCCGCGACAAGGACGAGCTGCTGCTGTCCGTCGCGGACCGCACGCTGGGAGAGGTGCTCGACGGCATCCCCGAGGGCCTCGACTGGAAGGGGCGCATCCGGGCACTCGCCGTGGGCTCGCTGGAGGTCGCCCTCAGATATCCGGTGGTGGGATCGGCCATGGCCAGCCGTACCACCCGGCGGACGAACGAGTTCCGGGTCGTCGAGCTCATCCTGGGAGCCGTCATGGAAGCCGGACTCCAGGGCGCCGAGGCAGCCGTCCACTACCGTATGGTCGGCGACTCTATCCTCGCCTTCGTCGGCCAGCGCGCCGCCTACCTGCTGTTCGACGCGGACATCCGGGCGGCCGACGAGTCCTCCTGGGACCGCGAGTACCGCCTGGTCGACGCGCGGGGATTCCCGAACATCACCCACCTGAGCACCGAGCTCGCCGAGGTGACGGAGGAACGGATCTTCGAGGTCAGGGTCGAGGCCCTGATCTCCGCGATCGAGCAGCGGGTCGAGGCCCTGCGCGAGGCGTAGCACAGCACGCCGAGCACCCCTCCCGGCGGACCTCACCTCAGGGAACACGCGTGGGGCGGTCATGGACGCGGCCGTTGCCCGCCCCCCTTCTGCCGGATCGGGGAGCGGGCAACGGCCGACCGTCACCGAATCCCGGAGTTCAGCCCGCATCAGGGTCCGGGGGAGCGGAGGCGGGGCCGGCGCCCGGACCGAAATGATCCGCCCGCCGGCCCCGCTCTTGACCCGCTCTGCTCTCCTCACCCCAGGTGACGGCCCGGACGAACGCGGGGACTCACCACCGCGGGCACCGGAGCGAGAGCCTGCCCCCGCTCCGGCTCGCCCGCGGCGGTCCGTTACTTCGGGTCGAAGGACTGCCAGGTGCCGGTGATGCCCTGCTGACCCGCCCCGGGCACGGACCAGTCGCAGACACCGGTTCGGAAGATCGACTGCAGATCCACGAACTGGGCGTCGGTCACGGGTACTTGGTAGTCGGTGCGGACCACGGGACGCTTGCGGCACTTGACGATGTCGTTCGCCACGTCGGCTCCGGCGACCATCCGCGGGGATGTCCACACCGGGTAGAGGGTGTTGCACTCGGTGTTGTTGATGCCCTCGACCTGGGGCTCAGTGATCTTCTTCGCCCCTATGCCACGGGTCCAGCAGGCGTCCGTGAGACCCTGCGGCCGGTTGCGGACGATCTTGTCGATGGGGGCGTCGGTGCCGGAGTCGCCCTTGATGCCGGTGAGCCACTGGTCCATGTCGGACAGCATCCCGGCGAGAGTGAATCCGTGCCCGCTGGAGCGGGTGAGCATGACCTGGTTGGCGTGGGTTCCGTTGGCCTTGTCCAGGCGCGCCCGGGTGGAGAAGGAGTGGAAGCGCATGTGCATGTCGCCTGCCGCCGCGTCGTCCGTGTAGTCGCGGTAGTCGATGATCGGAACGTCGGCGAGGCCGCCACCGCCGTTCAGCATGCGGCCCGTGCGGTAGGCGAGCCGTACCGCCTTGAGATCGGCGACGGTGCGCTCGGCGGCGGGCTTGGCATCGTCGTCGAGACCACCGACGCGCCGGTTCAGATCGATGAACTGGCCGATGTCGATGGACCCCTTGTTCAGGGCCTCAAGTCCGTACTGGATACCGGTGTTGTCCAGCGGCCTGCGCGCCTTCCCGGTCTCCGGCACCTCGCCGTAGACGTTCACGGCGTGGCTGTAGACATCGCAGCGGGCACCGTCCGGATTGGTGACGGGGTTGTAGCGCTGCGCCGCGGGCAGCTGCCCCGGACAGTACACCGTGGGGTCGATGCGGCCGCTGGCCCTGGCCAGGCTGCCGATGCTCTCCCACTTACCGAACCCGGAGACCGCCCTCTGCTGTTCCTGGGTGAAGGCGTCCGGCGCGACGTCCTTGAAGTAGTGGTTCAGGAGCTGGGCGTCGCTCAGCGTCTGAATCGTCCCGAAGCCGACGTCGGGAAAGCTGCAGCCGGAGAGGATGCCGTCCAGCAGACCCGGGTAGTTGTCGGCGATCTGGTGGGTCTGGTACGAGCCGCCGGAGCAGCCGTTTCCGATGGTGAAGGCCGGGTCGCCGTACGTCTCCACGAAGTGTTCCTTGACCATGCTCATGGTCTCGGCGGCCAGCACGTCGTTGCAGTTGTTGCCGAAGACGTTCAGCGAGGACGAGGCGACGCCGTAGCCCTTGCTCAGATACGCGTCGTTCATGATGCCGACGGTGTTGCGGCCCTGGACGTACCAGCCGCCGTTGCAGCCGCCGCCGAAGCCGTACACGAGGCGCCCGTTCCAGCCCGGCCCACGTTGCAGCGGGTCGGGGGTGCCCTCACTCGGGTCGTGCAGCACGGCCGTCTCGTAGATGCCGCGGTTGATGGTGCCGGTCTCCACGCGGACGATGTACGGCACCTTCTTGCCCGCACTCGTCGTGGCGGTCGCCAGGTCGGCGGGACGGGCGCTCTCGTCGGGCAGCGGCACGAACTTGCCGGCCGTGGTGCGATACACGTAGTCGACGCGGGTCTGGACCGAGCAGTCCTGGTCGATCGGCTGCCCGAGGGTGACGCCGGTGACCGTCTTGAACTCGGCGGTGTCACAGACGAACGGCTGCTCGTGCGGCCCGGAGAAGATCGGCCCCGTGATCGGGTGGTTCTTCAGGGCCAGCTGTCCGGCGTCCGCGCCCTGGGCCCTGGCCGTGAGTGTGTTGGCGCCCTTGGACAGCTCCTTCACCACGCCCATCAGCGCGTGGTCACCAAAGGGGCGGAAGCTCGACGTCACGTCCCGGCCGTCCGCCTCGACCCGGACCGAGCCGACCAGGATGGAGGCGGGCACCTCCACGCGTATCAGGGCGTCGTCTCCCGATACCGTGCCGGGCCGCGACGACACGGCCGTCACCTGCAGCTTCTCGAGTTCCTGGCTGCCGGCCGGCGTGGCCGACGCGCCCACCAGCACGCCCATGAACGCTATGCCGGCAAGGCCCAGTTGGACTGGTCTCGCGGCTCCTCTGAACGACACGACGGAAATCGCCTCACTTCCTGGAGTCGGAATTCGTGCTAAGTGTGCGGACGCGGGCTGTGCGCCCGCCGGGGCAGTGACGCACCTGTCCCGTTGTCACGGTGTACGGCCTCCCGGCCAGTAGCCGGAAGGGCCTGCTCCCTGTCCGGCGTCGTGCTTCTCCGCCGGATGGGCCACAAGGGTGGTAGGTGGCCCTGGATTCCGCAGGGGTGGACCGGCGCGGCCGGCCCGCCCTGCCCGGCTACCAGTTGGTGAACGCCCCGTCCGCCGTACGCAGGTGCGGGCGCTCGTCCGCCGTGGCCTGGTACCGGCGCGCAGCCTCCCGGTCGATGTCGACGCCGATGCCGGGCAGTTCGCTCAGCTCCACCCGCCCCGGCACGATCGTCGGCCGCGCGGTGAAGAGGGCGGCGATCGCCGGATCGGGATCGGTCTGGTGCTCCTGGATCGCCACATTGGGGCAGGCCAGGTTGAGTTGGAGCGAGGAGGCGGCGGTGACCGGACCGAGCGGGTTGTGGGTGGCGAGCTTGATGTGGTGGGTCTCCGCCATCGCCGCGATCTTCTTCGCCTCGGTCAGGCCCGCCGCCACCCCGATGTCCACGCGCGCGTAGTCGATGAGGTCGCCCTCGATGAGGGTCTTGAACTCCCATTTGGAGCCGTACTGCTCACCTGCGGCCAGTGGTACGCCGGTGCGGGCCCGCAGCATGCGGTAGCTGTCCGGGTTCTCACAGCGCAGTGGGTCCTCCACGAAGTACGGGCGGGCCGCCTCGATCTCCCGGCACAGGGTCAGCGCCTCCGGCGGATCCAGACGCGTATGGACGTCGAGGATCAGCTCCACCTCGTCGCCGACCGCGTCCCGCACCTGGTGGAAGAGGTCGACCGAGTCGCGCAGGCAGCGGCGGGCGTCGAGCGTGCCGTCCTCGTCGTGCGGCGAGGCGAACCGCAGATGGCGCCAGCCCTCGGTGACCAGGTCGCGGCAGCGGTCCAGGAACCGTGCGCGGTCGTGGTAGCCGTCGCCGACATGCACATAGGCGGGCACGTGATCACGCACCCGGCCGCCGAGGAGCTCATGCACCGGTACGCCGAGCGCCTTGCCGCGGATGTCCCAGAGGGCCACGTCCACTGCTGCGATGGCGGCGCCGAGTATGCGGTCGGCGGGGAAGAACCCGCGCCGGAACATGACCTGCCAGAGGTGCTCGATCCGTCGCGGGTCCTCGCCGACGATCAGCTCCGCGAGGTGTTCGAGACCCCCCGCGACCGCCCGCTGGCGCGACCTGATGCCGACCTCGCCCAGACCGTGGATGCCCTCGTCGGTGTCGACCACGACCAGCATCATGCTGTCGCCGTGGTCGGGGAGAGTCAGCACTTCCAGGCCGGTGATCTTCATTCCACTCCTCTATGAAAACGTTCCCGCAATTTCAGTGCCGTTCTTGAGAGCACATCATCGGCAGCAGTCGGGCCGAAGCGCAAGACCCGTGCATACAGAAGGTTTCCCTCGATGAAATACTCCGGACACATCTCTTGACACGCCATGGGAACGTTCGCAAACATCAACCGCACTCGCAGGGTTCCGATGCGAGACGACCGGGTCCCCCGGCTCACAACGACGAGGAGGCCGTTCGTGGCAGTAACGATCCGGGAGGTGGCGAGCGCCGCAGGCGTCTCGGTGTCGACGGTGTCCCGTGCGTTCACCGCACCCGACCAGGTGCAGCCGACGACACGGCAGCGCATCCTCGATGCCGCGACCAAGCTCGGCTACTCCCCCAACCCGGCGGCCCGTTCACTGCGCGGCGGCGGCACCGGAACGCTCGGCCTGATCGTCCCGGACATCGCCAACCCGTTTTTCCCGCCGATCATCAAGGCGATGCAGGCCCGCGCCCGACACCTGGGCTACACGGTCCTGGTCGCCGACAGCGACGAGCGCGAGGCGGACGAGCTGGCCGCCATCGCGGCCGTGTCGAAGCGGGTCGACGGCCTGATCCTGTGGGCCTCCACCCTCACCGAGGACCGGCTCCACGAACTCGCGGACCGGATGCCACTGGTGGTGGTGAACCGCCACGTACCGGGCATCCCCGAGGTTCGGATCTCTCTGTCCGCCGGCATCGCGCAGGCCGCCGAACAGCTGAAGGCGTACGGTCATAGGCGCTGCGTCTTCATCAACGCGTCCCGCGCCGAGCTGAGCCGCGGCAAATCCATCCAGGAGTCCTTCGAAGCGCTCGATCTCTCCCTGTCCGAGCTCGGACCGTACGAGCCGCGGTTCGAGACGGGCGTGCATGCCGCCACCCTCGTCGCCGCCCACGAAGCGACGGCCGTGATCGCCCACAACGACCTGGTCGCCCTCGGCGTGCTGCACCAGATGGCCAACCTCGGCATGAGCGTGCCGCGCGATGTCAGCGTCATCGGCATCGACGACACGTTGCTCGCCTCCGTCTCCACCCCCAGCCTCACCACGATCAGGATCGACCCCGAAGAGATCGCCACGCGGGCGGGGGACCTCCTGATCGAGACGATCGCGAGCAAAGCAGGCCGCACCGGGAAAGGACTTGAGGTCACTTCCCCCTTCGTGGAGATCGGCTCCCGCCTGATCCCCCGCGCCTCGACGGGCCCCGCACCCGCCCACTGATCCACGGCGCACACCACCACTGCGAACACAGCACCGCACTACACCGCACCCACTCCTGCCCTTCTTGGAGCCGTTATGCCCAGAAACTCCCGTCGTGCGACCGTACTTGGCTGCATGGCGCTGACCGCTACCCTCGCGGGCTGTTCCTCCCTCACCCCGAGCAGCGCCGCCGGGGACGGCGATCTCGTACTGCGGGTGCAGGGCATGCCGCCGGCCACCGACAAGCCGGGGCTCGCCCTGTTCAAGAAGCAGGTGGCCGACTTCGAGAAGGCCAACCCGGGCATCAAGGTCAAGGGCTCGACCACGGTCTTCGACCCGCTGACGTTCTCCGCGAAGCTGTCCGGCGGCAATGTCGAGGACGTCATCAAGGTGCCGCTGACCGAGCCGCAGCGGCTCATCCAGCAGAAGCAGGTGCAGCCGATCACCGGGCAGCTCAAGGAGTGGGAGCACTTCAAGGAGTTCAACCCCCAGGTCCTCCAGCCGCTGACCGACAGCGCCGGCGACGTGTACGGCGTGCCGCAGAATCCTTACGCCCAGGGCCTGGTCTACAACCGCGAGCTGTTCGAGAAGGCCGGGCTCGACCCCGACACACCGCCGGCCACCTGGGAGGAGGTCCGCACCGCCGCCAAGAAGATCAGCGACAGCACCGGCAAGGCGGGCTTCGTCCACGAGTCCAAGGACAACCAGGGCGGCTGGCAGCTGGCGATGCTGACGTACGCCTTCGGCGGCGAACTGCAGAAGGAGCAGGGCGGCACGTACACCGCCACGCTCACCGGGGAGCCGACGAAGAAGGCGCTGCGGCTGCTCAAGGACATGCGCTGGAAGGACGACTCGCTCGGAAAGACCCTCCTCAACAATCAGAACGACGTGATCAAGCAGTTCGCGGCCGGGCAGGTCGGCATGTTCATGGGCAGCCCGGGGACGTACCGACTGGCGAAGATGCAGTTCGGCATGGAGAACACCGACGCCTTCGGTGCGGCTCCGATGCCGCAGTCCGGCGGCGACGCCACACTCACCGGCGGCGACATCTACATGGTCCCGAAGTCCGCGGACAAGAAGCATGCGGCAGCCGCGGTCGATTGGCTGACCTTCGCCTACGCCAAGCCGCAGTACAGCACCGACATGGCCGCCGAGCAGGCCAAGGTGCTCTCCGCCGACCCGAAGTCCGCGGTGGGCGTGCCGACGCTGCCGGTCTTCGACAAGAAGCGGCAGACCGAGATCGACGCCGCGATCAAGCCGTACGTCAATGTGAAGCTGCAGAACTTCAAGCCGTACATCGACGGTCTCTCCACGCTGAAGCTGAAGCCGGAGCCGCCGTACCAGGCACAGAAGCTGTACACCGCGCTCGACCCGGTGGTCCAGTCTGTGCTCACCAAGCGCGACGCCGACATCGACTCCCTGCTCGCCTCGGCCGAGAAGGACGTCAATGCCAAGCTCGCCGCGGACCAGAAGTAGCCGGCCCATGGCCCTGCTCACTCCGTCCCGCCGCCCCGCCGCTGTGTCCAAGGACCCCGTGCCGCGCACCCTGCCGCTGCGGCAGCGTGGCACCGGCGCCCGCAAACAGTTCACGGCCTGGCTGTTCCTCGTCCCCGCGCTGCTGGTCTTCGGGCTCTTCGCCTGGTGGCCGATCGTGCGCAGCATGCTGCTCAGCTTCCAGGAGACCAACCTCGTCGATCCTGCGGTCTGGGTCGGCCTGGACAACTTCCGTACGCTCTTCGACGACCCACTGCTCGGCACCGCCGTCGGGAACACCCTGTTCTTCGTGGTCCTCGGCGTGCTGATCGGCTTCCCGGCGCCACTGATCCTGGCGGCGATCATGTCGACGGTGCGGCGCGGCGCGGGCGTCTACCGATTCCTGGTGTATCTGCCGGTGGTCATCCCGCCCGTCGTGGCGATCCTGCTCTGGAAGTGGTTCTACGATCCCGGGAGCGGGCTCTTCAACAATGTCCTCGGCAAGGTCGGGCTCGGCCCGTACTCGTGGCTGGAGTCCTCCGACAGCGCCATGCTCTCGCTGGTCCTGGAGTCCACCTGGGCGGGCATGGGCGGCGCCGTCCTGATCTACCTCGCGGCCATGGTCGGCATCCCCGGCGAACTCTATGAGGCCGCCGAGATGGACGGCGCCGGAATCTGGCGGCGGATCTGGCATGTGATGCTGCCCCAGCTCCGTTCCGTCATCGGACTGCTGCTGCTCGTCCAGCTGATCAACACGGTGCAGGTCTTCACCGAGCCGTACGTCTTCACCGGCGGCGGACCCGAGAACTCCACCCTCACGGTCCTGCTGCTGATCTTCCGGTACGCCTTCCAGGACGGCGAGTACGGCCAGGCCGCCGCGCTCTCCTTCCTGATGGTGCTCGCCCTCGCCCTGCTCTCCGCGGTCTATCTTCGGGCCACCCGCAGCTGGAGCACGTCATGACCACGCTCACCACCTTCGTCTCCACCAACGACCGCCAACGCCCCGGCGTACGCGCCGCAGTGCGCTCCATCCAGGTGTTCACCCTGATCCTGCTGCTGCTCATCGGCATCGGGCCGCTGTACTGGATGGTCAAGGGCGCGGTCTCACCGCCCACCGAGCTCACCACCCAGCCCCTGGCCCTGTGGCCGGACCGGCCGGCCCTGGGCAACTTCGCGACGGCGTACACCGATCTGAGTGTCGGCCGCTATCTGATGAACACCTTCCTGGTGGTCGGCGGATCGTGGTTCGTGCAGCTCTTCGTCTCGGCCACGGCGGGCTTCGCCCTCTCGGTACTCAGGCCGAAGTTCGGCAAGGTCATCTACGGGGCGATCCTCGCCACGATGTTCGTGCCGTACACGGTGAACATGGTCAGCCTCTTCATGACCGTGATCGATGTACCGTTCCTCCACCTCAACCTGGGCGACACCTACTGGGCGATCTGGCTGCCCGCCGGCACGAACGCCTTCACGGTGCTGCTCGCCAAGCAGTTCTTCGACGCCCTGCCGAAGGAGCTGTTCGACGCGGCGCGGGTCGACGGGGCGAATACCTGGCAGCTGCTCACCAAGATCGTGCTGCCCATGAGCAAGCCGGTGATCGCCGTGATCAGTCTGCTCGCGGTGATGCACTCCTGGAAGGACTTCATCTGGCCGCTGGTGGCCATCACCGACCCGGAGAAGCAGCCGATCAGCGTCGCTCTCGCCCAGCTCGCCACGCAGGCTCCGCAGGACCAGCTGATCGCCGCGATGGTGCTCGCCGTCGCCCCGCCGGTGCTCGTCTTCGTCGTCTGCCAGAAGTACATCGTCGCCGGGCTCGGCTTCACCGGAGTCAAGGGCTGAGATCCCCCGGAGCCGGGCGTCGAGTTCCGCCGGAGCCGACGCCGAGCTCTCCGCTCCCCTGCCACAGCTTCCGCTTCCGCTTCCGCTTCCGCTTCGGAACATCCGGAGCATCTGGAACACCCCCACCAAGAGAAGGGCACCTCCATGTCAGTCGCCCGCCGCAGATTCATCCAGGGCACGGCCGTCGCCACCGGCGCCGCGCTGTTGCCGACCGTTCCCGCATACGCCGCGGACCCGGTCACCATCCAGGCCGACGGCATCACCCTGATCGGCCGCAGCGACGGCAGCGTCCTCGTGCAGGACGGTGCGGGCACCGACCGCATCCTGCTCAACCACTTCATGTTCAAGGACTCCGCGCTCGGCCAGCAGCGCACCTTCGGCGGTACGCCCGCCCGGATCACGCTCCCCGACGGGCGGCCCGCGATTCAGGTCACGTACACGATGGCGAGCGGGACGTCCGGAGTCACGGTGCGCGGCACCTTCGACGTCACTGCTCGCAAAGCGCACATGAAGTGGGAGGTCGGCGGCTCCAGCACGCTCACCCCGACCGGCTTCATGTTCTCCCGCACGGTGTACGGAGCGAGCGCTGCGGAGTCGTACGAAGCGCTGACCGTCTGGGAGCGGGACGCCCGGGGCGGCATTCCGTACGAGGTGAACGCGGGCGGCGTATACGTGGAGACCTGGGCGGGATCGAAGGGCTTCTTCTGCCTCTCGTCCACCAACCCCGCGAACACGAACGCCACCTGGGTCCATTCCCCCGGCACCTCGACCGGTGCGAACACCGCCGTCACCGAGGCCGATCTGGTCCTCGGCGATCTGCGGCCGCGCGCGGCGGGAGCGCTCGCCGCCAAGAGGCCCCTCGGCGTGGAGGTGTGGACGGACCAGCCGTTCAACCTCTACAAGGCGGCCGGGCAGACGATGACGCTCAAGGCGCAGGTCGTCAACGGCTCCGCCGCTGCCAGGAAGGTGACCCTGACGTGGTGGGCGCGCGACTTCGGCGGCACGAAGATCGCCGGTGGAACGCTCTGCAAGACCCTCGCGGCGGGCGCCGCCTGGGACGCCTCCTTCCCCGTGACCTCGCCGTCGCAGAACATCGTGTTCACCGGGGTGGAGGTGGTCGGCGGAAGTGACAAGGCGCTGGCCCGCACGAATCTGAGCGTGCTCCCGGAGTTCACGTACAAGGCGGGCAAGGAGTCGATGTTCGGCCTCGCCAACTACCCCTGGCTGCTCAAGCCCAGCAAGGAGGCCGTCCTCGGGCTGGTCAAGACGCTCGGCATCAAGTGGATCCGCATCGCCTACGCGGGCGCACCGGGCATCGACACGGCGACTCTGGACGCCAACGGCATCGGGCACAACGTGGAGCTGTCCGGCATCCCCGTGGGCGGCAGTCCGGAGCAGATCACGGCCTGGGCCGACACGAATGTCGCCAAGGCCCTGAACGCCGAGGCCGCGTACTTCGAGGTGAGCAACGAGGTCAACCAGCCCTGGATGTCGGGCCGCGGCGCCGACGCCTATGTCCGGGACGGCCTGCGCCAGGTCACCACGCGCCTCGACGCGGCGGGCTCGCAGATGAAGGTCATGAACGCCGGCCTCGGCGGCATGGACTACGTGTGGACGAAGAACTTCCATGACGCGGGCGGCTGGGACCTCATCGACGCCTTCGCCTTCCACCCCGGTCGCGGCAATTTCACGCCCGACTTCGCGCCGCCGCCCGAGGAGTGGACGCAGGGCTCGGCCGGCTCCTACTGGAACTTCCTCGGGGCGCTGCGCAAGGCGAACCAGGTCCTTGAGGAGTACGGCGGCGACAAGGAGCTGTGGCTCACGGAGGCATACGCACCGACCCGGCCCAACGCCTGGTGGAGCGACACCTACCGGCACGCGGCCGAGAACACGCTGCTCACACTCGCTCTCGCCAAGGCCGAGAAGGTACGTGCCGTCAACTGGTACCAGCTGCACGACTCGGTGCTCTACCACCCCCAGGAGGCCGATCCGGCCAACGCCGAGTACCACTACGGCCTGATGAACCGCGACACCAGCGCCAAGCCCTCCCTCCTCGCCTTCGCGACCGCCGCCCGGGTCCTGGACGAGGCCGAGTTCGTCCGGCATCTCACCTTCGCGGACAAGGACATCAAGGGGCTCCTCTTCACCACTCCCGGCGGACCGGTGTCGATCCTCTGGAGCCGCAAGGACGGGTACATCCTCAACTCCGAGCACGGTGAGGATCCGTGGTTCGCCTCGCCGGAGCCCTGGGTCGACACCTGGACGACCAGGACCCCGGTCGTCGCCCACTCGGGGACGGTCAACGGCACGGTGCGGGAGCTGAACTGCATCGGCCAGGAACGCTCCCTGAAGGCCGCCGGCGGCAAGATCACCCTCACCCTCGACGGCGCCCCGCGCATCTACTACGGGCTCGCCGCCAATCCTGACTGGAAGTAGTGACGTACGACATGAGGAATGAAACCGCACGGCACGACATCACCGTCGTCGGCGGCGGCCTGGCCGGGGTCTGCGCGGCGATCGCCGCGGCCCGGCTCGGCCGGAGCGTCGCGCTGATCAACAACAGGCCGGTCCTCGGCGGCAACGCGAGCAGCGAGGTCCGGGTCTGGGTGTGCGGCGCGACCGGCCACGGCAAGAACCACCATGCCCGTGAGGGCGGCATCATGGGCGAGCTGCTCGTGGAGAACCAGTTCCGCAACCCGGACGGGAACCCCTACTACTGGGATGCCGTGGTCCTGGACGCCGTGCGCGCCGAGCCCGGCATCACGCTCTACCTCAACACCGACGTGCGCGAGGTCGACGCCGAAGGTCCGGACGAGGCCCGGCGGATCACCTCGGTCACCGGCTGGATGATGGGCTCGGAGCGGCGGATACGTTTCGAGAGCCCGCTCTTCCTCGACTGCACGGGAGACGGCCTCATCGGCCACCTGGCCGGCGCCCACCACCGCATCGGCCGGGAATCACACGCCGAGTACAACGAGGCATGGGCTCCGGAGACGGCCGACGACATCACCCTGGGCTCGACTCTCCTCTTCTACACGAAGGACGCCGGTCGCCCGGTCAAGTTCGTGCCGCCGAACTTCGCCAAGGACATCACCGGGACCTCCATCCCGCAGCGCCGCATCATCAAGGCGGGCGACAACGGCTGCGCGTACTGGTGGATCGAGTTCGGCGGCGAGCTCGACACCGTCCACGACAACGAACGCATCCGCGACGAGCTGTGGTCGGTGATCCACGGCATCTGGGACCACATCAAGAACTCCGGCGAGTTCGACGCGGAGAACATGACCCTGGAATGGGTGGGCTCGATCCCCGGCAAACGGGAGTACCGGCGCTTCCTCGGCGACTACGTCCTGCACCAGGGCGACATCCTCGGCCAGACCGAGTTCGCCGACCGGGTCGCCTTCGGCGGCTGGTCGATCGACCTGCACCCGCCGCAGGGCATGTACGCCACCGAGGCAGGTGCCAAACAGCTCTACGCGGACGGCATTTACCACATCCCGTACCGCAGCCTCTACTCGGTGAACACCGAGAACCTGCTCTTCGCCGGGCGCAACATCTCCGCCAGCCATGTCGCCTTCGGCTCGACCCGGGTCATGGCGACCTGCGCCACGATCGGCCAGGCGGCCGGCACGGCGGCGGCACTCTGCGCCACCGGCGAGGTCACCCCGCGCGAACTCCCCGTACCCCGGCTGCACCGGGCGCTGCTGCGCCAGGATGCCTCGCTCATCGGCCTCGCCTCGACGGACCCGGAGGACCTGGCGCTGCGGGCGACGGCCACGGCATCGTCCACCTTGAGCAGCCTGGCCGTCGAGGACTCCGACGAGCTGTGGCCGCTCACGGCGGACGCCGGACTCGTCCTCCCCGCGGACCCGGACCTCTCCGGGGTGGAACTGCTCGTCGACGCCGACCGCGACACCGAGATCGTGATCGATCTGTACGACCCCGAACTCGGCCAGAACTACGTCCCGCGCCGCCTCGTCACCTCCATCACCCTGCCCGTCGCCGCCGGTGCCCGGCAATGGCTCAAGACCGGCCTGGACTGGACACCCGAAACCCCGCGCAACGCCTTCCTGGTCGTCCGCGCCAACGACGCCGTCGCCCTGCACCGCTCCGACCGCCCGACCCCCGGCGTCCTGAGCTTCACGCGCGTCCCGCTGCGCCCGTCGGACGAATCGCCGCAGCCGCTGCGCGAGTGGACGGACAAGGGCCTGCTGCGCCGCACCTTCTGCTTCCGTACGGGAGAGACCGCGGCCTACTCCCCCGCCAAGGCCACCGACGGCTATGCCCGCCCGTACGCGGGACCACACATGTGGGTCTCCGAACCGCTGGCGGACGCCTCGTCCCCCTGGCTCCAGCTGACCTGGCCCGAACCTGTCGCACTGGGCCGGATCGAGGTCATCGCCGACGACGACGTCAACGAGGACCTGATCAACCTGCACCATCACCGCACGCCCTTCGATACCCTCCCCACCCTCCTTCGCGACTACCGCGTCGAGGCACTGGATACTGACGGCAGCTGGCGCGTTATCGCCCATGTGGCGCAGAATCGTCGGCGACGCGAGGCACACACGCTGCCGGAGCCGGTCACCACATCGGCGATCCGGGTCGTCGTCGAAGCCACCAACGGGGCGGCGGCGGCGCACGTCGTCGCCGTGCGCGCCTACGAGTAGAAGCACCGACGCAGGAGAGTGACTGGATGGTCGGAAGAGCGATGGTCACCGGGGCCGCCGGGCGGATCGGGCGAGCGGTCCTCGCGCTGCTCGCCGAGCGCGGCATCGAGGCGAACGCCTTGGTCCTCGATGATCCCGGTGACCTCGCGGCACGCCTGGTCGTGACCGGTGACGCCGCCGACGCGAAGACCGTGCGGGCGGCCCTGGAGGGCGCCGACGCGGTCATCCACCTGGCGGCGATCCCGACCCCCGCGCGCAACACCGCGTTCGAGGTCTTCGCGGGCAACAGCCTGTCCACCTTCACCGTCCTGGAGGAGGCCGGCCGGGCCGGGATCCGCCATGCGGCGGTGGCGAGCTCCTGGGGTGTCACGGGCCTGCCCTGGACGCACGCCGAGGATCCGCATCCGCTGTACGCACCGGTGGATGAGGCGATGGCCTCCCAGGTGGCCGACCCCTACGGCCTCTCCAAACAGGTCGACGAGCTGACAGCGCAGATGATGGCGCGGCGGCACGGGATGAGCGTGGTGTGCCTGCGCTATCCGTACGTGGGCGGATTCGAGGAACGGCTGCACGCCCACGCCGCCCGGCTCACGGCCGACCCGGCCGCGGGGGCGAGGGACCTGTGGACCTACCTGGAGGTCCGTGACGCGGCGAGGGCCGCACTGCTGGCCCTGGACGTACCCGGCCGTGCGGCGCACGCGGTACACCTCTGCGCCCCCGAGATCATCGTGCCGTACCCGACGGAGGAACTGCTGCGCCGCTACCACCCCACCGCCGTGCTGCGGCACCCGCTGCCGGGGCGCACGGCGCCGGTCGACACCTCGGCCGCGCACAGGCTGCTGGGGTTCACGGCACAGAATCTTCTCAATCACGGGGCGATTCCGCCGAGTTGAGGCCAGACGGCCACCGAGCCGCCGCAGAAAGGGAAGGAAAAGGCGTTCCCCGAGGCCGTTGCCGCACCGGTCATGGGCGCGCCCGGAGCGGATGCCGGACTCCCGGTGCGGGAGCGGACGGCCTTGTTGTCGGGCCCTCGTTCGGGCGAGGGCCCGAGAACATCGCAGGCGTGACCTCAGGGGCGACTCCAGTCACCCAGAACGGTCGGGTGCACCCAGTGCAACATCGTCACGGCATGAATCAGGCGCATGTCCGGCCAGCCACTCACGACTCCGTAACTGCCCTCGTCGAAGTGCATCACCTCGTGGCCTTCGCACCACCACCGAGTCGTCAACGGCATCCGCGGGAACTCACCCCCGAAGGGAATCAGCACCAGCATCACCGCCCATACCGGCGAGAACAGCCACCACAGGAACCAGCCGGCCAGGTGCCCCTTGCGACCACGCAGCACCGGCCCGCCGCTCACCTCGACCCGCCACGACGTACGGGCGAACCGGAAGATGCTCCCCCGCCGACGCGTCACCCGCGCCAACAGCTCGCCCTGAGAACCGAGCACGCGATACACCGCCGTACCGGAATCGGCCGACTCGGTCTCGATCGCCATCACCCATGCCTGACGTCGCGCGTCCCCCCACAGCGTCAGATGCCGCCAGTCCTTGTTCTGCGTCTTCTTGTCCCGCTTGACGTCATCGACGAACAACTCGTATTCGGGCACCTGCGGAGACGGTTCCCCACCAGGCTTCGACGACAGCGACGGCCCCGCCCACGTCCCGGCCGGCTGTTTCGCGAGCGTCTTCTCGTCGAGCTGCATCCTGACATTGATCCTGGTCCCCGGTGCTATACCCGTCACGTATGTCATCCCGTCCCCCCGTCCGATCGGCCGACCCGACCAACAAGGCGAATCGTACGGCCCGCCCCGGCGTTGCCGCCGTCGAGAGTCGCCCGGGGCGAAACAGGTCGTACGAGGTCGGGTGTGCGGCGCGGGCCGCGCGGCCGGCCGCCATCGAGGGGCGCCCCGCACCATGACAGCAAGACCGGCGCGAACACGGCAAACCGCGCCCGCCCACCATCGGCTTCCATGGCTGATGGCCCATCACGGCCGGCACCCCGCTGAGACCGAACCGGTGTATCGCGGCGAGTATCCGGATCCCGGAGCACTCCCTCATATGCTCATCCGATGGCCACCGCACTGATACTCGCCGGAACCGGCGTCGCGCTGCTCATCTCGATCATCGTCATCGTGCTGCTGCTGTGCGGACGCCGAGTACGGCGCGGTCGGAAGCTCGGCCGCTACCCCTACCGCGCAAACAACAACGGCGGCTCGTAGACGAGCAGCCCCCACGGAACGCCGAGACAGCGCCGTTCCTGCTCCGGCAGCACCCGGCAGCTCGGTCCGGAGCGCCGCTTCCTTCCTCGGAAACGCTGTGAAGTCTGCCGTCTCCTCTGCCGCCACCGTTCCCGTGTCCCACCCAGATGTCCCGGACAGTCGGCGTCCTGCCTGGTCAGCGCCCGTTCCAGCATTCCGGTGTCCCGTAGTGCCGTCCCGTTGTGGCGGGCGGGACGGAGCGCGGCACAAGCTGTGGTCGTCCAAGCCTTCCGCTGGGCAACCCCACTTCCATGACACGGAGACTTCGATGCGTTCGCGCCTTGCCACCCGTTCCGCCCGCCTCGTCCTGACCGCGGTCGCCACGGCGGCCCTCACCGCCGCTGCCACCACCACCGCCCTCGCCGGCAGCAGCGGAAGCACCACCGACGCCGCCCGGAAGGACGGCTGGGGACAGGTCTGCGGTACCACCGACCTGACCTTCAAGGTCAGTGAGGAGACGCAGGCAGGCGGCTATTTCCTCGTTGCCGCCAAGGCGAAGCCGGGCATCACCTGCTACCTGGAGGGCACCATCCCCTCGGCCGCCTTCGGCTCCGCCCCCGACACCCAGGCATCCCCTGCCGAACAGGCAGTCAGCGACACCATCAAACTCTCCGGCTCCGCCACCGCCTACGCCGGCATCAACCCCAAGTCCACCAACACCGACTACGGCAAGGAGCTCGGGCAGCTCATCATCGCTGTCGCCGGCGACGAGGCCAACGCCGTCGCCTTCAAGCTCCCCGGGACCGTCCTGGTCGACAAGCCCATCACCACCAACTGGCACGCCGACCCCGCCGACGCCGTTCCCTTCACCGACTGACACCCCACGTATAGCGGCCGCACCACGCAAGGCCGAAGCTCGGCGTGGAAGCCGACGCACACCCAGGGGTCCCCAGGGGCCGGGGCGGCGGTCCGTACTTCCGCCGCCTCCGGCGAGGGCACGCACGGCATCAACGCCGTGTTCGTCAAACCGACCGCGCGGAGCGCCCACCGCCACCCGTGACAGGCAGCGACCTGCGCCAGGGGCCGGCTGGTAACTTGGCCCCCATGATGGTGGCGTTGATCGACTCAGGGCTTGGCCTCCTTTCCACCACAGGGTGGCTTCGGCACCTCGCCCCGGAACTCGATCTGCTGCTGCTTCTGGACCCCGACGGCGCCCCCTGGGGATCGAGAACAGCCTCCTTCGTCACGGACCGTCTGTTCAGTGCGGCTCAATTGGCCGTCCAGCGGGGCGCCGACGCCCTTGTGGTCCCCTGCAACACCGCCACCGTCACCGCGATCGACGCTCTGCGCGAGAGTTTTGAACCCCGTGTGCCTGTGATCGGAACCGTGCCCGCCGTGAAGTCGGCCGCGGCGGCCGGCCAAGCCATCGCCGTGTGGGCAACCGTCCGGACCACGGCGAGCGACTACCAGGCTCGCCTGATCGCGGACTTCGCGAACGGTCGGCCTGTCGCGCGTATCGCATGCCCTGGTCTGGCGGAGGCGATCGACCACGGAGACACCGCCGCGGCAACGGAAGCGATCGCCGAAGCAGCCGAGCGGACCCCGCGGAATTGCGACTCCGTGGTGCTGGGATGCACGCACTACCCCCTGATGGCGCCGGAGATTCTGCGGAGCCTGCCCACCGGAACCACCCTGTACGACAGCGCGGAGGCGGTCGCCCGCCAGACGCTGCGGCGATTGGACCGAGCAACGCCCTCGCACAGCACCACGGGCTCCATCGACGTGCTGCTCAGCGGTCGCCACGGAAGTCTCCCCGCAGGCGCCCACTCCTACCCCGTGGGCCGCGCCCTGGCCGCCGCGGCGCGGGTGCCGC
This sequence comes from Streptomyces sp. TSRI0281, assembly GCF_001905125.1. Lineage (GTDB taxonomy): Bacteria > Actinomycetota > Actinomycetes > Streptomycetales > Streptomycetaceae > Streptomyces. The sequence goes on from NZ_LWLE01000005.1 coordinate 62,026, forward strand.
GCGACATTCTCATCACCGCCGCAACTCGGGCCTCGATGAACGCTCCGGCGATCTGATCAAGCGCCGGAACCTCCACAGCTTCGTCGCCCAGGGGTACGGTCCCCGAATTCGGAGGTCGAGCATCTCACCTCGTCAGCGTTCGGTTGCCGACGGTTCCCGCCGGTCCTCCAGCCCCTCGTCGCGCCGAGGGCGACCGGTGAGCACGAGCGGGCCGCTCTCGGTGATGGCGACCGTGTGTTCGGAATGGGCGGTGCGCGAGCCGTCGGCCGAGCGGATCGTCCAGCCGTCTGGGTCGTAGACGATCTTGTTGGTGGAGCGGGCGAACCAGGGCTCGATCGCGATCGTCAGACCGGGGCGCAGCTTGAAGCCGCGACCGGGCCGGCCGTCATTGGGTATGTGCGGGTCCTCATGCATGGTGCGGCCGAGGCCGTGACCGCCGAATTCCAGGTTGACCGGGTAACCGTAGTCCGAGGCGACCGCGCCGATGGCCGCGGAGACATCCCCCAGCCGGTTGCCGGGCCGGGCAACCTCGATCGCGGCTTCCAGCGCGACCTCGGTGGCCCGTATCAGCCGCAGGTCCTCCTCGGCAGGCGTGCCGACGATGACGGAGTACGCCGAGTCGGCGACCCAGCCGTCGATGCTCACAGCCATGTCCATGCTCAGCAGGTCCCCGTCGCGCAACGTGTAGCTGTGCGGCAGACCGTGCAGAACGGCGTCATTGACCGAGAGGCACACCACATTGCGGAAGGGGCCGCGACCGAACGAGGGTGAGTAATCCCAGTAGCAGGATTCAGCGCCGCGCTCCTTGATCCGACGGCGGGCATGGTGCTCCAGATCCATCAGATCAACACCCACCGCGGCGAGGTCACCGAGCTCCGCCAGCAACTGTCCGATGAACTGACCTGTGACGCGCATACGTTCGATCTGATCGGGAGACTTGAGCTCGATCACTGGCGATCCTCGATTCCCAGATTGCGTGGAGGTATTTTTATACCGGAGGTATTTTTATACCAGACGGTGGAGTGGTTGTCGTCCAAAGGATGTGGCCATACCGTGGTCCGCATGGTCCGTCATCCGCTCGCCCCCGAACAGATCGACGCGGGACGATGCCTCGGGGCCTTCCTGCGCGGCGCCCGGGGCGAGCGCCGCCTCGTCGAAGTGGCCCTGGCAGCGGGCATCTCGCCGGAAACCCTCCGCAAGATCGAGACCGGTCGGCTGCCGACGCCCGCGTTCGGCACCATCGTCATGCTCGGCGAGGTGCTCAGCATCTCGCTGCCCCAGCTCGCGGACGCCTGGCGCGCCGGTCTGATCCAGCACGAAGCCGTCCCCGCTCCGGTGGCCGGTGCGATCGGCACCACCGCCGCACATCCGGTGGTGCCCTCCGGTGCCGGGATCTCTTGACGTACCCGTAGAGGAAGCGCATCCCGCTCCGCCCCCGGAGCCGCTCAAGGATCCAGCAGCGCCACCCGCCGCCCTCCGCACCGGACGGAGCGGGGTACACCAGGTCCTCGGCATCAAGGTCGTCGATGGCCGGGTCCTCTCCGTTGTCCGGATTCCCTGGCAGACGTCCACGCCCTCGGCGCTCAGGCCGGACGTCCGGCAGCAGACGGACCTGGCCGGGATGGTCGCCGACGGTGCTGCCTCCCGAAGAGAGGCAGGAGCGCGCCGAGTCCGAACTCCACGGTTGGCCGCACAGCTCAGACCGACCGGCAGGCCGGTTCTCCTCGGCCTCGCGACAGCCGCCCTCTGGGCAGGCGAAAAAATCTCCGGGAAAATTCGCGCCGCCGGCGATGAGTTCCGTCGGAGTGCGCGGTCCAACTACATGACAGCAACTGATAGCCAATATTGCAGGAGCACCTCATGCGGAAGATCATCGCCGGTCTGTTCTCGTCCCTGGACGGCGTGGTGGAGGCCCCGGAACTGTGGAACATGCCGTACAGCAGCAGCGAGACGGGCGCCGCCCTGATGCGGCTGTTCGAGGACGCCGACACCGCCCTGCTGGGCCGCAACACCTACCAGCAGTGGAGCTCGTTCTTCCCGCACGCCTCCAACGAGCAGGTACCCACCGCAGACTGGATGAACTCCTCCCCCAAGTACGTCGTCTCCTCCACACTCACCAGCGTGGAGGAGTGGAAGAACAGCAACTTGGTCACCGGGGAGGACATCACCGGTCAGCTCCGGGCGCTGAAGGAGCAGCCCGGCGGCACCATCAATGTCGGCGGCAGCATCACCCTGGTCCAGTGGCTGATGCGCAACGGCCTGCTGGACGAGCTCTACCTGCAGATCAACCCGGTCGTCGTCGGTACCGGGCGCACCCTCGCCGGCGGTGAGCAGATCCCCCTGACGCTGGCATCCAGCCACACCTTCGCCAATGGCGTCATCGAGGCCCACTACAGCCTCCAGGCTCGCTGACCCCCGACACCAGAGTCCGCGCGGCCGGAGCGTGAGCACCCGCCGACGAGCATGACATCCGGGTGCGACCTCCGAGCCACCCGCCGGAGCGGCTTCGCCCACTTCGGCACGCCTCCGTTCTCCGGCCCTTGCGCCCGCCGCCCCACCTGGTGGGGCGGCGGGCGTTGTCGGCGGCCCGGTCGCTTACGGCGGCGTTACGGTCGTGGCTTGTTGGCGAACACCCAACGGTTGCCCGCCAGTGCGTCGTTCGGCTCGGGCAACGGGCCGCGTCCGTGATGGCGGGTGAAGTCGAAGGGGGTCCGGACCGATGTGGACCAGCCCTTGCTCGCCAGATCACCGGCGGAATCGGGCCGCGGCTCTCTGTCGAAGAGGCTGAGCAGGTCGATGCCGATCTGGTGTGTCGTCGAGGTGTAGAGGGGGCTGTCGCAGTACTCCAGCAAGTCCTTGTCGAGCTTGACCTCGAACGCCAGGGCGCTTCCTTCCGTACTCAACCGGTCCACCGTGTCGATGAGGTACGTCTCGGCGGCGGCGGGCAGGTAGAACATCAATCCCTCCGCCAGCCAGACGCTCGGTGCGGCCGTGTCGAAGCCGGCGTCGGCCAGCGCTCCGACCCAGTCGGCGCGCAGATCGATCGGGATGGGTACGCGCGCTGCCTTCGGGGTGGCCGACAGTCCGTCGAGCACCTTGTCCTTGAACGCCAGCACGCCTTCTCTGTCGATCTCGAAGATCACACAGCCGGGAGGCCAGTCGAGTCGGAACGCCCGTGAGTCCAACCCCGCCCCGAACAGAACGACTTGGCGGGCGTTTCCCGTATGCACCGACCGGAGGAGAAAGTCGTCGAGGACCCTCGTCCGCAGACCGAAGTAGCGCGCGAATCGCCCCCACAGCGGGTTCGCGTCCCCGTCCGGAACCTGTTGTACGCGGACCGGCCAGTCGGCGGACGCCGGTGTGGCGAGCACGAAGTGCTCCGCGTAGATGTCCCGTGCCAGGCTGTCATGGCGATGGGTCTCGATCGCCCTTGCCGCGGCGACCATGAGAGCGGTCAGGCCGACACCTCCTTCCACCCCCTCCGTGCCCTCCACGTCTTCCTTGCCTTCCACCCCGGTGTTCCGAGGCGTAGTACCGACCACGTGCTCTCCCTTGGACGAGTTGAGACCCACGAACAGCGAGGAATACGAGTGATGGATCGATGGTGGCCTCACGACGCCGCCCCTCCGGGCGCCCCGATACTCGGGAAACGCCGACAGCGCGCGGTCCTGCGGCCATCCGGCTCCCCGGTCCGGCCGTCCCGGCGTGGGGCAGGTCGCCAGGCGGGCGAGTCGCAGCGATGCGGTATCCATGGTCTGCCGTCAGACGGCGCTCGATCAGAGCCGGTCGGGTGGGGAGCGGTGTCCGATGCCTCGCTCATCGGATCCTCCCCTCCGGAAGCAGGACGGGTTTGACCACGCGGCCCGCGTCGCAGTCACGTTCGGCCTCGTTGATGTCGGCCAGTGGATAGGTACGGATCAGCTCGTCGAAGGGAAACCGCCCGGCCTGCCACAGCCCGGTCAGCCGCGGAATCAACAGACCCGGGACCGCGTCCCCCTCACAGATGTGGGAGATTCTCCTGCCCCGGTCCAGTGCTCCCGGTTCGAGCGGCAACGCGGTGTGGAGCCGTGCCACCAGACCGAGATGGCCGGTCGGGCGCAGGGACCGCAATGCGTCGTTGATCAGCCGGGCGGAGGCCGTGGTATCCAGCGCGTACTGCGCACCGCCGTCGGTCAGTTGCTGGATACGGCCGGGCAGGCCGGCCGTCGTGGCATACAGCGGGATCGCACCGAACCGTTCGGCGAGGGCCAGCCGTTCGGGGTGCCGGTCGACGGCCACGATCACAGCTCCGGAGGCGGCGGCCGCCATCACCGCGGCCAGGCCCACCGCTCCTGCGCCGAAGACCGCGAGGGTGTCACCGGGCCCGATGCCGAAGGAGTTGAAGACGGCACCGGCACCGGTGAGGAAGCCGCAGCCGAGCGGCCCGAGCAGTTCGATGGGCAGCGAGGGGTCGGCGCGGACCGCGTTGCGAGCCGGAACCACCGCGTACTCGGCGAACGAGGACTGGCCGAACCACCGGGGGGCCAGTTCGTCTCCGGCCGCGTCGATGAGCCGCTCGGCGCTCTCCTTCCGCCCTCCGAAGAGGTTGAGCGAGGCGAAGGAGTCACAGTAGGCGGGGGCAGCGCCGATGCAGTTCCGGCAGTGTCCGCAGGAGTCGAAGCTCAGCACGACGTGGTCGCCGCTGCTCAGGCCGGTGTGCGGGCCGCCCGTCTCCACCACGACCCCGGCCCCCTCGTGACCGAGCACCGCGGGCAGCGGTGAGCGGCCTGCCGATCCCCGGACCGCGAGATCGGTCCGGCACATCCCGCAGCCCGCGATTCTGACCAGAATCTCGCCTTCGGCCGGGCCCGTGTTCAGGGTCACCTCCTCGACGGCGAATCGGCTCTCGTACGAGCGCAGTACCGCCGCGTCGAACCGCATCGTCACGCCTCCTCCGGACGGTGCACGACGAACGGCCTGAGGTTCCCGTAGAGCCCCCATATCCCGCCCGCGACGCCGACACCACTCTCCTTGGTGCCCGCGAAGGGCTGGGCGAGGGACAGTTCGGCGTGGTGGTTGATCCATGCCGTGCCGCACTCCAGCCGGTCGGCCACCGCCGCTGCCCGGTCGAGATCCGTCCCCCATACCGAGCCGCCCAGCCCGAAGCCGGTGTCGTTGGCAGCCTCGACGGCTTCGTCCAGGCTCCCGTACGGCAGCACGGGCAGAACCGGACCGAACTGCTCCTCCACCACCACGGGGCTGTCGGGCGGGACATCGGCCAGGATCGTCGGGGCGTAGAAGTAGCCCGGTCGGTCCAGCCGGTGGCCACCGGCCACGGCTCGGGCACCGTCCGCCAGGGCCTGGGCCGTGTAGCGCTCGACCCGGGCCAGTTGGGGGACATTGTTGAGCGGGCCCAGCTGCGTACCCGGGTCGAGGCCGGCTCCGACAACGACGGTCTTCGCGCGCTGTGCGAGGGCCTCGACCACGTCGGAGTAGAGCCGGGCCGGGGCGTAGACACGCTTGACCGCCATGCAGACCTGCCCGCAGTTGCGGAACGCCGCCCAGAACAGCCGGTCCGCGATCCGCTCCACATCCACGTCCTCCAGCAGGATGGCGGCGTCATTGCCACCCAGCTCCAGGGTGACGCGTCCGAGCGACGCCGCCGCACCCTGCGCAACGGCCCGTCCGGTGGGAATCGAACCGGTGAAAGTCACATGCCGGATCCCCGGATGCGAGGCCAGGCGGGCGCCGAGCGGTTCGTGACCGGTGACGATCGTCAGTACGCCCTCGGGGAGGGCGGTGGAGAGGACGGATCCCAGCAGTCGTGTGGCGAGGGGCGTGCATGGGGAGGGCTTGAGCACCATCGTGTTGCCTGCGGCGAGGGCGGGCGCGAACTTCGCCGACGCGAGCTGGAGGGGAAAGTTCCACGGGACGATCGCGGCGACGGGCCCGAGCGGTCGCCAGCGGATCTCGCTGCGTACCGGCCGGCCGTCCGTGATGGGTTGGGGCCCGGGGTCGAGCTCGGCGAAGTAGCGCAGGCGGGCCGCCGTGCGAGTGATCTCCGCATACGCCTCGGCCAGGGGTTTGCCCTGTTCACGGGTGAGCAGCGGGGCAATGTCCGTCCCGGCCGCGTCCACGGCGTCGGCTGCCGCGAGCAACGCGGTGGCGCGGGCTGAGCGGTCGGCCCGCCAGCTGCGCCATGCCTCGTGGGCCCGGCCGACGACGGCATCCAACTCGTCCGGCTGCTGGTCGGGGGCCTCCTCGAAGGCCTCGCCCGTCGCCGGATCGAGGACCGCGAAGCGCTCGCCGAGGGTTCCGGGCGTGTGCCTGCGCTGTTGTGTCACCATGCCCGCGGTCAGCTCGCGGCGGTGACAGCAGCTGCCTGTTCCCGGTCATGCCGGTCCATCTCCGCCCTGAAGGCGGCCACCAACTGCGGCTGGATCCTTCCGGTGGTGCGGTCGCCCCCCTCGCAGACCGCCCCGCGCACCCCCACGATGTCCGTGCCGATGCGGGTCAGCGCGCCGAGGTCTCCCACCTTCACGCTGCCCGCGAGGGCGGCGAGCAGACCGGCCTCGTGGGCCCTCCTGACGAACTCCGCGCAGACCTCTGGCGGAACGTGGTCGAACAGCCGTGTCCCGTCCTTGACCGCAGTGTCGAGCATGGCCGCGTCGGAGCCGGAGCGACGGGCGATGTCGGGCAGTGCGAGCGGGTTGACGCAGCCGATCCGGTGGGCGTCGGCATAGCCCGAGGCGACAACGAACGCGTCCGGCCGATAGTCCTTCACCGCCCGGACGACCCCGCGCATGACATCGATGGCCTGTTCGGGCGTCGTGCATCCGTAGAGGCCGACCTTGATGTACGTGGCTCCGGAGACAGCAGCGCCGAGCGCCGCCTGGGCCACCGTGCCGGGTTTGTACGGCACGTCTCCCACGGTGGCGGACACCGGTTTGTCCGCCGGGATCGCGTCGCGGATCTCCCTGATGACCCACGGGAAGTTCGCGCCGAGCGAGCCCTCATCGGGCCTCTTGACATCGACGATGTCAAGGTGCTCCGCCGCCTTCGCGCAGTCGAGGGCCTCCTCGACGCTGTCCGGGGAGATGAGAAGCAACAACGTGGACTCCTTCCACCGCATGTCCTGGCCAAGAGGCAGGCGCGCCAAGTCGCCTGGATGCCGTGCGGTTCGCTCATCATTGCTGCGGCTCGTGGCCACCGGTAGGGCGTGCGGAGTCCTAACGGGTAGGGAACGGCGCAACCAGCGCGCCGTGCACGCCGGTGCGAACCAGCGCCCGCACGACCGCGGGTTCCGAAGCCGACCATCAGCGATCGGTAGGACCTGCTGAGCGGCGAGCCGCCGCCCGGCAGGGCTCTCAGCGAGGACGCGGCCCGTCAGTCCTCGTCCGTACCGGACAGAGCTTCGGCGATCATGCGGGTGGCGAAGTCCGAGTCGTCGGTGATGCGGTTGATGTGCTCCGCGAGCAGGAAAGCGGTGACTTCCAGGGGCGTCATCTCCTCCTCAGTCCACTCTCCGTACTGTTGGCGCCACAGGTTGGGGCTCAGGCCGGTCCCCGCGGCGATGACCAGACCGGCCATGGTGGGGACGGCCTCGGGGCGGACACTCCTGGGCATCATGCGCATCGTGGCCACAAGCGTGGGCACCACATACTCGATCACGTCCTTGTCGTGGTCCTCGTGGGCCTTCCGCAGCCACGTCATGAACATGAAAATGAGCGTGCATGCCCCGTCCAGCAGGTCCTTGGCTCCCTCGGGGCCCAGTGTCGCGGTGAACTGGTCGATCAGCGCCTGTTGTTCGGCGTCGGTCTCGGCGTTGCCGTCGTGAATGCTCTTGAGCCGGGAGTCGATCACCATGAGCGCTGCGCCCACATCACCGGCGGGAGCATGCTGGGGGTCGCAGGGCGATGACACAGGATTCCTCCTCGGATGGCTGCGCTGAGCAGCGCGGCGTATCCGTACAGTAAACGGCCGACGAGACACGGGCCGGTGGGTTATCCGCATTCCAAGAGACGCTGACTACGCGTTCCGATCTCGTGTGCTGGGTCCGCTCTTGCGGCCGGCCGCCCCCAGCGATGGCCTGTCAGGCACGGGCGACCGGCCGGCTCGGCTCAGCCGCTCGTGGAGATACGTGCGGCGGCGCCCCGGGGAATGATCACTGAATCGGGTGTCAGATGCGTGATCCGGTTGCCCTCAGGATGCCTGGCTCCATGCCGAGGAAGCCACGGGACAAGATCACCGAAAGGGTTCACCTGCCCATGACCACGACGATGCAGGGACGCCCTCACCACCCAGTACGAACGTGAATGCGACACCATGCACGCCAACCACGACGGCTGTCCGGACTGGACGAATGCCAGAAGCTCGCCGACCGCTACGTCGACGGCGGGCCAGGGGCCGAATTCCTCTCAGGCCCCGTCGGCCGCACCGCCTGCCCCCTGGCGCAGCACCGGCAGTCCGGCTCGCAGGCGTTCCAGGAACTCCGGCACATCGATGCTTTCGCCTTCCATGTCGACGACCTCGGCGACGAACGACTCCACGATGTTCATGCTGCCGAAGTCCGCGTCGTCATCGTCGCCATAGTTGTCCACCAGGCGGGCGCCGGGAGCGGAAACGCGGAGATCGTGGTCGTAGTTGATGACCCATGGGGTCTCGATGGTGCGGGTCTCCAGGATGCCGTTGTTGTAGTCGCCGTAGACCAGATGGGTGAAGGTGCCCTCCTGGATATAGATTTCGCAGTCGCCGCCCTCCAGGGTCTCGGCCCGGGTGGTACCACCGACGTAGAGCCCCGGCAGAGACCCGTAGAGCGCGATCGGACCGGACACCGTCAGATCGCCGGTGATCACGACCAGGTCCACGCCGTCCAGACTTCCGATCCCGGCGACGGCTTCGAGGAAGCCCCCCTCCAGGACCAGATCGCCTTCGAAGAGCAGGACGTTGTCGTAATCGCGCTCGAAGGAGGCGGAGAGAGCCGGCACGAGACGAGTGTTGGCCTCTGCGAAGGAGAGGCGTTCGGGTGCGGAGTTGTTGGTCATGCGGGCGACAATAGGACACGGGTACGACAGTCCTTCGATGTCCTTCTGGTCATCGGGCGCACGGCCCCGGTTGCCGGGCCCGCAGGCGGAGGGCGTTCAGTCCTCCGGAGCACAGCGGAAGCCGCACATCGGTCGGCCTCGGTCGAGGTAGACGCGCTCAGCAACACGGCTTCGGCTTCGGCTTCGGCTTCGGCTTCGGCTTCGGCTTCGGCTTCGGCTTCGGCTTCGGCTTCGCACCAACGCGAACACACGACCTCACACTGACGGCCAAGTGCCTTCTTCACCGCCAACAGCCGTACCGCTCCCGTCCTGCTGGGGGTGCTCCACCGCCTCTCTGCCGACAAGTCAAGGCCTGTGAGCGGCTCTCCGTCCTGAGCACTGTCCTGGTTTCGTCCGCACAGAGCCGACGGCGCAACTGCCCCGGGACCTGACCGTCCTCCGGGAAGTGGCCGGTGGGCGCCGAACGCCCCCTGTCCGACGTACGCAATAGTCGGCCGCCGCGAACTGAGTGGTGCCGCAGCTGCAACGCGCCGTCACCGAGACCTCTTACCGGACGGCGAATCCGTCATGCGACGATACGATCAGGCCAACTGGCTTACAAATTCGGTGAGTATGGAGACAATTATGAGCAGCAACGATGCCGACTTCCGTAGGCGGATCCGATCGGACGTGCCGCACTCCGCACGGGTGTGGAACGCTTGGCTGGGTGGGAAGGACAACTACCCGGTTGACCGGGACCTGGCCGACGCGGTCAGCGCGGCCTACCCGCAAATGGTCGACATCGCCCGGGCATCGCGTGCGTTCCAGATTCGCGCGGTCCGGTACCTTGCCGGGCTGGGTGTGCGTCAGTTCCTGGATGTGGGAACCGGCCTGCCGGTGGAGAACAGCACTCACGAGGTGGCGCAGAACATCGTGCCCCAGGCGCGGATCGTCTACGTGGACAACGACCCGATCGTCCTGGTCCACGCCGCAGCACTGCTGACCAGCGCTCCGGAGGGCCGGACGGAGTATGTGGAGGCGAACCTGTCCGAGACGGACAAGGTGGTGGACGCGGCCGCCGGGACGCTGGACCTGTCGGAGCCGGTGGCTGTGCTGCTGCTGTCGACGCTGGGACACCTGTCCCCGGCCGACGGCATCGACGTGGTCCAGCGGTACATGTCCCGCATGCCGTCGGGAAGCTACCTCGTGCTGTGCGACACGGTGAAGACGCCCGCCACGCTGGCCGCTGAAAAGGCGTACGCATCGGGCGACAACCCTCCTTACCTGGTGAGGGAGCCCGAGGAGATCACCGGATGCGCCGAAGGTCTGGAACTGGTTGAGCCGGGCTTCGTATCGATCGCGCAGTGGCGGCCGACGGACGAGGAGCCGGTCCTCGTCGACCAGTGGGGACTCGTCGCCCGCAAGCCGTAGACCTCCCGCGCACCGACATCTACGACCGGGCCGAAGCAGGGGCGGCTCACCCGGCAACAGTACGAGGACCTCGCGGAGCTCGGGGTTGAGTGGGTGCGACTGCCACCATGGCCCCGGATCCCCTTGGCCCGGGAACGCGTGCTGTCGGCCCGGCCGCGTCGGACGCCGACCCTGCTGCAACACGACGTCACGACGCTCCACCCCCTCGTCAACATGCCGCCTGCGTCATGGGCCGGGGCCGCCGAGGCAGCACCGGCCCATGACGCCGAGTCAGGCCTGGCGTCATGCCCGCCTCCTCTTCCTGGGCCGACCCGCTGCGCGGCCGCCGCCGGCGCGGCGATCGATTCGACGTACTCCACGGTCAAGCTGCGGACCAAGGTCACCTGCGGGGCGGCAGCCCTGCCGCGGCCCCGGCCCGGCGTTCAAGCTGGTCCAGTCCGCCCAGGCCCGATGGCGCGCGACCATCGCAGCCCACCTCGCGTACCTCGGGCGCCCGCTTCGAGAACGGCGTCCTGGTCGAGCGCGCCGACCTGGCGGCATGACCGAACCGCCCGGCCGAGCTCTGCCTGCACCGAGCTCGTTCGAGGAGCTACCAGCCGCCCGCACGGAGTCGTGAGCGGGCGGCCTCTAGTCGAGGCCTTCCGCCTTGAGGTCGTAGACCAGCAGGAGCGTTCGGTAGGACTCGTCGGGTACGTCCTCGCATGCCTTCGGCCGATTGATGAGCGTCGACTGATTGTCCAGAGCCCGCTCGCACGTGGCCCGCACCTCCTCTTCGGACTGTGTACAGGCGGTAAGAGCCGTGACCAGGAGTGCCACTGCGAGTGCGGCGGCGGCAGTCGTGCGAGTGCGCATGATCTCCCTCGGGGCGGTACGTAACGGAGGAGAAAGTGTCGGGCAACAAGGGGCATCGGGTACGGCAGTTGGCGCCGGATGCACTCGGACGGGTCACCCCCGGAGAAGCGCTGACGGTCATGCGGTCGGTTCGGCTTTTTCGTTCGCATGGATCGGGTTTGCCAGAGTCGTACGCCTTCCTGACGGCAACTCAGTCATCGGTGTACAGGGCGGCGGGATGGCGGGCCTTCGACCAGGTGGGTTGAAGGGCGGGGGCGGCGAGGCAAAGGCGTGCGCGCGGAAGAACCCGCACACCCTCAAACAGGCACTTCCCTCAGTGCACGGCCACAACTGGTCACGAAAGAGGAGATTCCTACTCCGAACTAATTTACTGAGCCAATGATTTCGCCGCTTCGACAACACGCGAGGCAGGCTGCCGGGGCGGCATGGCTATCAGGAGCGGTTTGAGGAACCAGCGGAAGGCCGCTGCGGCTGGGAATGATCACGATTCAGTCAACCTGGAGATAATCTGCGGCTGTAGCCGACGTGAAGGGACGCCCGATCCGAATGGAGTCACCTGGTCAGCCTCCCCACGTCGACTGTGTGGATCGTCGCCACTCCGGTCGCGCCGATTTCGCCCGGTGGTCGCAGGTCACCGCCGGGATGATCTCTGGTTGACCTCAATCCTGATAGAGGCTGTGCAATGACATCAGCCCCAAGGAAGGAAAATCTTGCCCACCGAGACACTGCAGATTCCCACCGAGGACGGCCGGGCCGACGCTTTCGCCGCTTACCCCGCCGGTGGCGAGCGACACCCAGGGGTGCTGCTGTACATGGACGCCTTTGGCGTGCGGCCCGTACTGAGGGAGATGGCCCGGGAGCTTGCCGAGCACGGGTACTACGTGCTCGTCCCCAACCTCTTCTACCGGAACGGCCCGGCACCGGTGATCGAGCTTCCCGAGCACATCGGAGAAGAGACCCGGCCTGCGGTGTTCGCCCAGCTGATGCCTTTGATCGAGGCGCACACCACCGAACGTGCCCTGCGTGACGCCGACGCCTATCTCAGGTTCCTCAGCAGCCGGCCCGAGGTCAGCGCCGGACCGGTGGCCGTGATCGGCTACTGCATGGGCGCCGTCCTGGCGATGCGCACCGCGGCGGCTCATCCCGACCAGGTGGCCGCCGTCGCTGGATTCCACCCCGCCCCCTTGGTCACCGACGCCCCCGACAGCCCGCACCGCCTCGTCTCCCGACTCACCGCCCAAGTCCACCTCGGACTCGCCGAGAACGACAGGTCGACCGAGGCCATCAGCGAGTTCAACCAGGCCCTGGATGCCGCTGGCGTCAGCTACACCTCTGAGATCTACCCCGGCACCGTCCACGGATTCACCATGTCCGGCACCGACGCCTTCAACCCCTCCGCACTGCAGCACCACTGGGACCGCGTGCTCCCCCTCCTCGACCGCGCCCTGGCCAACCGTTGAAGCTCACGGCTCCGGATCCCTCAGCCGTTTTTGTTCGGATCAGCGGGCTACGGTGCGCTACTGGCTGATATGGCTTCTACGGCACCTTCGCCGACTGCACTCCCGGCCAGGGGTACGGACTGCTCGGCTCCTACGCCGAGGCCGAACTCCCGGATCTCGGAGAGGCCGCATCTTCCGACTACCTGACCAGCGTCGCCGACGCACTCCGGACGGGGCGCGGCCTCGGGAACGATGCCCCGTCGCCGTTCCGCCCCGTCCCCGCGGGCGGCCGGCGTCGATGCGTACACCGCGCGCAAGCGTTCCTGGGTCAGTGCGGCCGGTTCTGGGCGTGGGCCTCGGCGGCGGACTTCAGGTCGCGCAGCCATGATTCGAGGCCCTCGCTGAGGATCTTGGTCGCGGTGGGAACGTCCGCGTCGACCTGAGCGCCCGTGTGGGTCTCCTCGGTGCTCACGCGGAAGCCTCCCCCGACCTTCGTGAAGGTCCACACGTGGACGCCGTCGATATGCAGCCCTTCGCCGATCGCGGGGCCCGTCCAGCGGATGCATGAGTTGTGCTTGAGCTGCTGGACGGTCGAGGTGATCTCCAGGCCGGTGGCGGGAGTCGAGGGGTTGGGGGGTATCGGGGTCGTCCACCGGAATGCCGAACCCTTGCGGAAGGGGCCGTGGTCGAGCCGTTCCACGGTCTCGACGGGGGTCTGCCAGGACGGCCAGCGCTCCACGTCCGTCTGCAGCTTCCAGATGGTGTGCAGCGGGGCGTCGATCACGATCTCGGTCCGATGGCGAACGAGAGCGTCCAGGTCGACACCCTTCCCGCGGCAGGTGAGGGACTTGCCGGGGTGGGAGGCATGGGAGCCGACGGCGCCGGCGGACGCGGCAGTGGCGCCGAGGAGGCCGAGGACGAGCGGGACCGTGAGCAGGGCGGCTGGAATGCCGGTGCTGCGGACGCCGGACATGGAGTTCTCCTCTGTCGATGGGGGCGTGAGCGTGCCTGTCACACGGGGCGTGCGGCTGTACCGCACACCCACACCGAGATAGAGGCTCACGCGTTCGTTAATGGTTATAACGTTTTGCGGATCGGCGGGTCAATGGGCTGCGTGATAACTTCTAACCAACCCTTGAGGTTGTAGCCGGATGGATGGGAACGGTGGCAGACCATGGCGACGACGGGCGCGAGCACCCCGCGGGAGCGCTACCGGGCCCAGGTGCGGGCGGAGATCACAGAACGCGCCTGGGAGCAGATCGCCACGGCCGGGGCCTCCGCGCTCTCCCTGAACGCGATCGCCAAGCAGATGGGCATGAGCGGACCGGCGCTCTACCGCTACTTCGCCAGCCGTGATGATCTGATCACCGAACTCGTCCGGGAGGCGTACCGAAGCCTCGCCGAGACCCTCCGTACGGCCTTCGCCGATGGCGTCGACCTGGCCGGGCTGGCACACGCCCTGCGCGGCTGGGCCCTGGCGGACCCTCAGCGGTACTTCCTCGTCTACGGCACCCCCATACCCGGCTACCGTGCGCCCGCGGACACCACCGCCATCTCCTCCGAGATCATGACGACCCTCCTCGACGCATGCACGGCGCTCGCCCCGCTCAGCGCCGCGACACCCTTCGGTACCTACCTGGAGGACCACCGGGACTGGGCCGCCGGCCACCCCGCCCCGCCCGAGGCACTTCACCGGTTCCTGACCTTCTGGACCCGTATGCACGGCGTCCTGTCGTTGGAACTCGCCGGCCACTTCGCCGGCATGGACCTCGACCCCGCCCTTCTCTTCGCAGCCGAACTGGCCGACCTGCTGGCACCCCGATCCTGACGCCGCACGCCGCGCAACGCCCCCGATCCGGCCCGGAGCCCGATGGGGCGGGAGAAGATGCGCCGAGTCAGCGGGCGGAGGCCAACTCCTGTCTCGTTTGGATACCGAGGCGTTTGAACGGACAGAGCACCAGGCACAGGCCCCTCTCCACCACCACCGCCGGGCTGCACTCGGGCCAGAGCCGACCTGTCCGATCTACCGGAGATCGTCGCTGCCCGGAAGCGCCACTACCGGCTCCTTCGCCTCTACGGCCCCAACGTGATCAACATCTGCTACGAACAGACCTCCCGCTTCTGGGCCCCTCCTCCAACACGGCTACCGGTTCAGCGACCTCGCACAGCGACTCGCCCGGCTCCAGCCCCGCGCGCCCCGCACCATCCGTCCGTGGGTCCCCGAGCGCTACGCGGGGATCCATCCCGAGATCGTCAAAGCCATGGTGTTCTACGCAGCTCCGCACCGGCGCGGCCTGGCCCTCTCCGGCGCTGATGAGGACTTCCGTGCCTTCCACGCCGAATTCATCCGGCGGCTCGCCAACGAGAGTTCCCTTCGCACCACCGCCAAGCCCTGGTTCCTCCATCAACTCCGCGTGATCGCGCACACCATCGAGGCAGTGGCGCCCTCGGCGATCGAGCAAGCCAAACACCGGAACGAGTCTGCGGCGGGAGTAAGGTCTCTCACCCCAGCCGGTGTCATCGGTCTCAGGACGGAGCGACGGAATAGCTGAGGTCGCTGACCGTGAGCGAGGCGGGCGTCAAACGCAGCCATGTCGTGCCTCGTTCGCTCGGATCGTCATACAGATAGGCCACGAACCGTTCATCCCACAGGGTCTCGTCCGCTCCCAGATAGCGGGACAGCTTACGTCGGCCTCTTGGCACATCGAACGGCACAAGCTCAGCCTTCCCCCGGGCGATCACCTGCTGAACGCGTCCCGTCACGAGATCGCATTCGTCCACCACGAGCGCGACATTCGGGTCGTTCTTCACACGGTCGAACAACCGGGTCCACGGGCCCGTCAGCACCCAGAATGCGCCGTCCTCCCACAGGAACCAGAGAGGGCGCACCGTGGGCCCACTGGTGGCAAGGCGAGCGGTGAGCGGCTGCTGCAGGAACGCGTCCACATCGAAACTGTGAGAGGTCACAGCTCCAATCGTGTGGTACCACACGTCTCTTGCCTACCGACCTCCGACCTAGGACCACAGCAGCACGGAAGACGAGTCAGGCTGTGACACGACCTGACGCCCCGACACCCCAGGGAGGTGGAGAGTGCCGTGACGTTGTCCCTGGCGGGGATCGCAGTCGTCGCCAGCGGTGACCCCCCGAAGGGCAACTTGGCTCTTGACTGCCCGGGTTGGCCGAGACAACCACAGCCACTACGACTCGCTCGATCTGAGCCACGGCTGGTCGGAGAACTGCGGTGGCTCAGATCCATCGACACAGGTCAAGAGCCGTGTGGGGGGGGCCGGAAGCCGGAGGACGAGGTGGGAGGCGAAGCTCGCCACGCGGACGAGGGCGGCGGTCGTGTCGGACGAGGCCCTCGAATAATCCTGTGCCGTGCAAGTCGGTGGAGGTACAGAATCGTTCCATGGCGGAGATACGGGCGTTCCGGGACGCGGTCAGTGGCTGGGCCGCCGGTGGTCCCGGCAGGCCGGCGAGCGATCTGGCTGTGGGACTGGGGATACGGACGGCGGTACTGGTGGAAGGGCTGAGTGACCTCGCGGCCGTCGAGACACTGGCCGCACGGCGTGGCCGGGACCTGGCCGCCGAGGGGGTGTGCGTCGTGTCGATGGGCGGGGCGATGAGCGTCGGCCGCTACGCCGGCCTCCTCGGGCCGCCCGGCCTCGGGCTGCGTCTGGTAGGCCTGTGCGACGAGGGCGAACAGCGCTTCTTCGACCGCGGCATACAGCGGGCACGGGCGCCACACCGGGACATCTTCGTGTGTGCGTCGGATCTGGAGGACGAGCTCATCCGCGCGTTGGGCACCGCGAGGGTCGCGGAGGTCATCCGGGCCGAGGGCGACTTCCGCGCCTGGCAGACCTTCCAGCACCAGCCCGCGCACCAGGGCCGTCCCCGGGAGCAGCAGTTGCGGCGCTTCCTCGGCACGAAGAAAGGCCGCAAGATCCGCTACGGCCGCCTCCTGGTCGAGGCCCTCGACCCCGGACAGGTACCGGCCTCCCTCGATGACCTCCTCATGAGCCTGTGAATGGGTGGACGAGGAGGGCTGTGGTGGCCGCAACAGCTTCCTTGCCGACTGCGGCTTCATCGGAGCGCTTGCGTGCGACGGTTCGCAGGACGTCGGATACTTCTGGAGCCGGGCGCTGGGATGGCCGTTGGTCTGGGACCAGGACCAGGAGACCGCGATCCGCTCGCCGCACGGCGGTCCGAAGTTCGCCTGGGGCGTTCCGCCACTGATGCCGGGGGCAGGCAAGGGCCGGCTGCATTTCGACCTCGCTCCCTCTGACCACGGTGATCAACAAGCGGAGGTCGACCGTCTCGTCTCCCTCGGGGCGACTCGCGTCGACCTCGGCCGGGGCAAAGGCGGCCAGGTGACAATGGCTGATCCCGACGGCCGTGAGTTCTGTGTGTTGACCGCTCCGTAACGCGACCGCCCCGGAGGCAGCGACCCTCCTCATGGCGGGGAGATGCGTGCTCGCTCGGCTCACCGACGTACACGACCATCGCTCTGCAGCGGTTCAGGGGTGGGGAACAAGCTCAGAAGGTGCCGGGCGAGCGGTGATGGACCGCTGCCCCCCGCTCGCATTACCCCCGACGTAATCGACGCCTCAGCAGGGCCCTGTCAGGCTTACCACCATGACGCACACCACCACCGCAGACGCCACCCGCGCCACCGTTCAGAGGTTCCTCTCCCTCCGCCTCGCCGGGGACACCGAGGGGCTCACCGCGCTCTTCGCCGACGATGTCGACTGGCTGCTCGCCGAGAACCCCACGGTTCCTTGGATCCGACCGCGCTCCACGGCCGCCGAATGTGCCGCTCAGTCCGTGGAGTTGGCCGAGTACACCGTGGCCGAGGACGCCCGCGCGTCCGTCAGCACCTTCCTTGTCGACGGCACCGAGGCCGTCCTGATGGGGCACCTCTCGGGGACCGTCCGCACGACGGGCAAGTCCTTCGCGGGCCCCTTCGCGCTGCGCCTCACCGTCGAGGGCGGTCGGATCACCCGGCACCACCTGTACGAGAACAGCCTGTCGATCGCGGAAGCGTGTGCTCCCTGACGACGTGGCCCACCGCGCGAGGCTGCGTACATCGTTCCTGACGAGGCAACGCGCCCGAGGCCTGCATGCCTCCGGCGAGGAGGACGCGAATTCGGGCGGACGGGCCAAAGCCCCTCGACATGCGGGCGGCCCGACGAGGCGCTGCGGCGAGGCGGGCCGCGCTGTCCGAAGAACTGGCCGAGCCGCAGAGGGGTTGCCCCTCCTCCAACCGACGGTGGGCCAAGGTCCTCATCCCAGGAACGCCGCAGTGGTCGCCACGAACTGGTTCGCGTCGTCGAGCCAGGGGTAGTGACCCGCCCCTGGCTGCACCACGAGCGTGGCATCGGGGAACAGTGCCGCGAACTCGGCCACCGTCCGAGGAGGGCTGTTCAAGTCGAACTCTCCGCCGAGCAGCAGGACGGGAGCCTCGCAGGCGGTGAGCATCGCCCGAGTGGTCTCCGGGCTGAAGGCGCCTTCGGCCGCGAAGACAGCGACGGCCTCGCTGTTTCTCGGCCGGCCGGCCGCCTGGTGCTTCTGCGCCGCGGCATCCCACCGGCCGCAGAAGAAGGGGGCAATGGCCTCCCAGTTGCTGCCGGTACCTTGGGTGATCGCTTCCAACGCGGCGAACGCCTCCGGGAACCACGGCTCGTTCTTCCGCCGCGCCGCGAGCTCGCGGCGCGTCTCCCCGGTGATCGCTACACCGACAGCTCGGGTTCCAGGGCCGATCAGGGCGAGCTTGCCGACGTTCTTCGGGTATCGGGCCACGAACTGCGTCGCGATGTTCGCGCCGGCGGAGTGGCCGAGCAGATCGATCCTGGAGAGACCGAGGTGTTCGCGCAGCGCCTGGACGTCGTCGACAAGGCGGTCGCAACGGTAGGAGGCGGGGTCCTGGGGAATGGCTGACTGACCGGTGCCGCGCAGGTCCAGGACAACGAGTTGACGATGCATGGACAGACCGCCGAGTTCGCCGAGATTGAGAGAGTCGGCGGGACCGCCCGGGATACAGACGACCGGGTCGCCGTCTCCGTGTACGCGGTAGGAGAGCTGGGTTCCGTCATATGCGGAGAAGGTGGGCATGCCGAGGATCCTGACAGCCATAACCACGTTGTACAACCCAGTTATGGCGGTGGACGTCCGGAGTGTATAACCGGGTCATGGCAGCCGAAGAGAACACGCACCAGACCCCCGAGGCGCTGACCGAGGCACAGGCCGAGCGGATGCTCGCCGACATGAACGAGGTCATCCGCGCAGGTGAGGAGATGCGGAAACTGCGTGCCGAAATGATCAAAATCTTCGCCGGATTCGGCTGGACCCAGGACAGGATCGCCCGGCTCACCGGTATGAGTCAGCCCGCCGTGTCGAAGCAGGTGACGAAATACCGGGCGGGCGACCCGCTGCCTCCGGCACGGCTCTCCCTCGATCAGCGCGACGCGCCGTGGCTCGAAGGACGTCTGTGGGGCCTCGCCGAAGAAATCTCCGAGACCTTCGGCTCCGCCCGCAGCGCCCACTACGTCAACGCCATCGCCAGGGGGAAGAAGCGCTTCACACCCCGGAACGTCGACGAGCTGCGCCGCCTCGTCGAAGAGGACCTGATGCTTCACCGGGCAGAGATGTCCGGCAGCTACCGAAAGGCGTACGACGAGATCAGCCGCGGCCTCGACATCCCCGCGAAGGTCACCGCCACCGCATCAGCCTCTGTGCGTCGCGCCCTCGCTTGCCAGATCCAGCGCGAACAGCTCAGGAACGCCCCCTGAGTCCCTGAGGTCTCACGAGCGAGCAACGTCAAAGAGACAGGTCCCACGTCCGGCGTCATTGCGGCGGTCCGGCCCGAACCACCCTCGTGGGACAGTTGAGTTGCGGATCCCCGTCAACGCCAAGGAGACGAGCGACAGATGACCGAATCCGGTACCGAGGCCGTCGGGTCGCCGACCTCCGAATTCGCGGGTGGAGTCGTTGATTTCGCGCTCACCCAACGCAGCCGCGAGTACCCGGACGGCTTGTACGTCGGGCTCCTGGGCTTTCCGGACTTCCTGCCGTACGCCCGGATCGTGATCGAGAGCGGTCCGATGCCGCCCGGCCTGGGCATCGACGAGGCCAGGGTCACCGATGTGCTCGCCTCGAACATCGCCGCGGCCGGAACCGGCGACCCGCTGTACGCGAATGCCCCGGAGACGGCCACGCCGCGCGGCTGGACCTGGCATCACGATCCGCTGGAGCGCCGGTTCCTGCTGCTCCCGGTCGACGTCAAGAACAACATGGTCCACCACGGCGGCGTGGCCACCATGCGGGCCAACCGTGCCAGGACGGGGCTGTGGAGCCCGGTGGCGCAGCCACGCGTTCCGGCCGTGATGCGCACCGGGAGCGGCTTGAGCGACGGCGACCTGAGTCACCTGGAGAGCAAATACCTGGAGCACCGGCTCCCGGAGAGCTACCGCACCTTCATGATCGAGAACGGCGGCGGTCCGCCGGAGCACGCGATCGTGCATCCCGATCTCGGGTTCGTCCTCGACCAGCAGTTCTTCAACCTCTACGGAGACCCGGACCCCTACGACCTGCTCGACAACGCGGTGATGATGGCCGACCGTCTGACGGCCGAGTACCTGCCGATCGCGTGGGTCCAGGGCGGCGCGCTGGTGCTGAAGACCCGGGGCACCGAACCCGGTTCGATCCTGTACTGGGACAACGACGACCGCAGGACGCAGCAGGGCGACACCCCGGAGATCGGCGTGTCGCGGTTGGAGTACCTGGCCGACGACATCTTCACACTGCTGGGGGACGAGCTGATCGAGGTTCCCGCCCGACTGGAGGAGATCTCCCGGTCGGCGGTCTCCGGTGGCTTCTTCCACCCGGTCACCCTCGACAACGCCGGCGCCGGACTGCCGGCCGATCTGCGCGCGTAGCGCCGCACCACGAAGGGAGCGGACGGACAACCGTGTTCGACCATCGCATGCCGCCCGGTGTCGGCGCGGCTCTGCGACGTGCGGGCACCGGGACCGTGACGGTGGTGAGCGCGCACACCACGACGGTGGACGTTGCACCCCACCGTCTCGGCGCTGCTCGACCGCACCGGGCCCGCGATGCGCTCGGTGTTCCACGGGCGTCGCCCCGAGGCCCTGTTGCTGTCACAGGTGGCCGTGGAGGCGGAGGCATCACTCGCCGCCGAGGGCGCGTACGGGAGCGACGAGAACGCGGTACTCGACCACATGCGGCAGCTGCTGCGCGGCGCGGTCGTCTCGGCGATGCCGCTCCGCGAGCCGAACGACCCCGTCCATGAACGGCCGATCCCGCCGTGCTCGTCCTGCGCGCCCGCGCCGGCCGCCCTCGGGGTCGGGGGCCCGGGGGTGTCGGCATCATGAGCAACCGTTTCCCCAAGGGCGTCATCGAGGCTCTGACCGCGACCGGTTGGCACGACGGCATCCGCATCCCCGAGGACGAATTCCTGTGCTGGTACCGGGCATTGGGCGCAGCGGGGATCGACCTGCCGCCGAGCGCGATGACGGCGCTGCGGGATTCGGCGGCATGACGGTGCACCAGTACGGTCCGGGGACCGACATGTCGCGGATGCCGTTCCGGATCGACCGCTGGTCGGCCTGTACGCGGGTGATGTGCTCGCGGCCTAGGGAACGGCACTCGGTCGGCCCCTCGCCCCGATCGGCGAATTCGACCTGGGCCGGGGCCGACTGGCAATGGACCCGCTCGGCGCGGTCTACCTGTGGTGGGGCGACCTGTGGAAGGTGGCGGACACCTTCGACGGGGCGCTGATCTCGCTGATCGAGGGCCACCGGCCGGTGCGCCTGGACCTGACGCCGGCTCGGGCCCCGTTGCCGGCGCGGCCGATCGACGAGGCCGAGGCCCGCGACAAGGCCCGCCGGCAGGTGGTCGACGGCGGCCCGAACGCGCCGCTCGACTTCGTGATGACAGCAAAACCCGAATGACCGTCCGGGAGTCCTGATGTTCATCGAACCCAACTCCTCGGGGGTCCCTTGCCGAGGAAGCTCTGTGCGAGCTCGAAGCGCAGCTCCGAGTCCCGCTCCCGGCGGAGTACCGAGCGTGGCTGGGCCGCACCAACGGCGCCGAGTTCCCGCTCGATGCCGTCCTGTCGGAGTTCGAATACCACGTCGAGGACGACCTCTACGGCTGTCGGACCGGCGGGAACGTACACACGGAGCTCCTCTACGCGCACGCGTTCGGCCGGGGCGACCTGTCGTGGGACTACCTGCCGATCATGCGGCTGTTCACCGGCGCGATCCTGATCAAGGTGACCGAGCCGGGGCTCGGGTCGATCTGGCATCGGGGCGAATCCGACTTCACCGAGGACGGCGTCTACCTTCCCGATACCCCTCCGGCCGACGGACCCGAGGGAGTGGCCGATACCTTCACCGCTTTCCTCGGCATGTGGCGCACGGACGAGGATTCTCCGGACCCCGACCCGCTTCCGGCACCGTGACGACGTACGACCGGCCGAACGCCGCCGCAGACGGGCGCGGCCCGCACATGGCGATCATCAGGTCTGCTGAGACAGCCGCACCCGCCGCATGACGACTTCGCGCTGCCGCGCCCGTATCGTGCCGGGGCAGGCGTGCCCGCCCCAGGCGCTTCCGCCCATGGCATGGGTGCCCAGGCCCCGCCCCTTCGGGGAGTCCGTCACCTCAAGAGGCCAGCCGTGCTCACGGACACCCCAGGCGTAGACGCGTGCCACGGCGTCGACCTGCGCCGTGGTGAGCGGTTTGCCGACAAAGCCCGAGGTCTCCATCGACACCCATTCGACATTGCCCGCGCGCTGTGTCCAGGAGCGGTGGTGGACCGATACGTACTGCTCGATCTCGCCCGCCCGGGACACCCAGAAATGGGCTGAACTCTTCGTCGCGGGGTCGGAGAACCGCTCGAACAGCGAACCCTCGCCCTCCTGTACGTGCAATATCAGCCCCCGTTGCCCCTCCCGCCCGCCCCGGCTGAAGTTCGCGCCGATCGGCTTCTGGGCCACGCCGGGCATCCATCCGGGCGGCGGGGAAGCGGGGGGCGCCGCCGCGGCACGGGGCTGCTGGACGCCGCGTTCCCCCGGGGCCTCCGGGGCCTGCCGGGCGGACTGCCCCTCCCTGCGGAGGACAATCGCTGACACCGGAGCGAGGAGAACCCCTCCCCCGAGGATGAACACGCCGCGCCGGGTGGGTCGTCGGCGCCTCCGCGTCACCGGTACCTCCATGTCGGCTCGCCGGGCACAGTTCGGCTGTTGCAAGGGGTGGGCATGCCGTCCAACATGACCCGTGAATGCGATCACCACTCCATGGCCATGTGATGAAACGGCAACAGCGCGGCCGAACTGGGCGCTCGGTGGGATCTACGCGGTCCTGCCCGTACCGAGCCGACAGTCCACCGAGGACGAGGTGTCCGGCCGAGGATTCATTGCGGCCCCGTCCCTACGGGACAGCCCTGAGGCGCTCGGCCAGGAAGTCGATGATCTCGTTCCGGGCTTGCACGGTGGGGTGGCCTTCCTCGTCGACGAGGTGTGCCGTGACGACGCTGTGGGCGCAGCCGACGACGTCGCGGAAGAAGGGCGGAGGGTCCGTGTTCGCCGTCTCGGCTTTGAGTACGCGGCCGTCGAACGCGTCCCCGAGGAGCGCTCGGTAGGCAGCGAACCGCTGGCCGGTGCACCATCTGTCGTTGTCGAAGCGGTAGGCGAGGACCTTCAATCCGTCTCGCTCCACGCGTTCCGCCACGGCCACGGCGTCTTCGTCGCTGATCTCCAGACCGCCCGCGTCGTCGAGCGGAAGCGACGGATGGTTGACCACTGGTGCGATGACAGCGGGTTCGAGCGCCATGGTCAAGGCGAAGTTGCCGGTGAAGCACAGGCCGACGGCACCGACACCGGGCCCGCCGCGCTCGGCGTGTGCCAGGCGGGCGAGGCCGCGCAGCCAGGTGACGACGGGGCTGGTGCCTCCACCGGCGAACGCCCGGAACTCGGCGCTGACACACGCGCGTCGGACCACCGTCTCGTGTGCCTCGGCCAGCGGATAGGCACCGTCGACGCCGAAGAGGGACGGCAGGTACACGGAGAAGCCGGCATCGCGCACCCACCGGGCGAACCGCGCGACGTCGGGGCTGATACCCGGCATCTCGGGCAGAAGGACGACTGCCGGTCCTGACCCGGCGACGTACACGGTCTTGTCGACGTCATCGACGCCGACGGTTCTCCGCGAGAAGTCGTCCAAGGGGTCGTTCTGTCCTCGCATGATGGTCATGACCGAGATCATGATGAGTGGCAGCACCCCTTGAGAAGCGGCGGCATCGCCATGTATCCCGGTAATATCGCCATCCGTTCACGGACGCCGGAGGGGTCGTATGAGTCCGCTGCGAGTCGGTGTGCTGGCCTATCCCGGCTGCTTCGCGTCGGAGGTATTCGGAGTCCCCGACCTCCTGGTGATGGCCACGCACGTCGCCGCGGCACAAGGGGCGGTCGAGCCGGCCTACGAGGTCTCGGTCGTCTCGCCCCGGCGGCGAGTGATCGCGTCCGGCGGCTCGCTCATCGATGTCTCGGCGGTTCGTCCGGTGGACGTCCTGATCGTGCCGGGCTTCGAGCTTTCGCCCACGCTCGATCTGGACGCGACACTCGCGGATCTGGGACCGGAAGTGTCATCGATCCGATCGCAGGCGGCTTCGGGAACCGCCGTCGTATCGCTCTGTGTGGGTGCCTTCCTGATCGCTGAAGCCGGGCTGCTCGGCGGGCGCGAGGCGACCACGTCCTGGTTGTTCGCGGATCGGTTCGCCCGCCGGTACCCGGACGTGCGCCTCCGCCCGGAGAGCTTGGTCGTGACCGACGGCGGGGTGACGACCACGGCGGCCTTCAGCGCCATGTACGACTTCGCGCTGCGGTTCATCCGTGAGCACGACGGCCCCCGTGTCGCCCGCAGCACCGCGCGCATCGCGCTTGTCGACGATGCGCGCTCCACGCAGGCTCCCTATGTCGACTCGGGGCTCATACCCACTGTGGGAAGGGAGTTCTCGCTCAGCGTCAAGCGGTGGCTCGACCAGAACCTGGGTGCTCGCTATGACCTGCCCGCCCTCGCCCAGGAATTCCACGTGAGCACGCGAACCATGCTCCGTCGCTTCCGCGACGAAGCGGGCGAGACGCCGCTCACGTACCTGCAGACGGCCCGGGTGCGTCGAGCCAGGCACTGGCTGGAGACGACCGACAGGACCGTCGCGAGCATCGCCGCCGCTGTCGGGTACGGCGACCCCGGCGCGTTCAGCGGCATCTTTGCCAGACACACGGGCCGGCGGCCGAGGGAGTACCGCGCGATGTTCCGTCGTCGCCGCGAGCCCCACGGGGCAACTCGCCGCACGGATACATGAGAGCTGCCCGCGACAGCAACAGGCCCCTCCTCCTCGATATCCGCTCGGCTGCGCGCACCCATCGGAGGCCGGGCCCGGGAATCGTCCGCCCTGCTCATGCTCCGTGCGGTCCGGGAGCCCGGCCGCGGGCGCAGCCTCTCCCCCACGACGGCCAGCAGGGCCGGGAGCAGTCCGAGAGACATCGCCACCGCGACGGCCACCGCGGCCGCCGCACTCAACCCCATGGAGGTGAGAACGGGAACCCCTACGACGGTCAGTCCGGCCAGCGCGATGATCACCGTCAGACCGGCGAACGCCACAGCGCCGCCGGCCGTGGCGGTCGCCCGCGCAGCGGCCTCCCGCGCGCTGTGTCCCTGCGCCAGCTCCGAACGATGACGCGACACGATGAACAGTGCGTAGTCGATCCCGACCGCCGGCCCCAGCATGATCGCCGGCGTCGGCGCCTTGTCGGAGACCCCCACCACCGAGGACAGGCCCATCAGCCCGGCCATACTCGCCACGACCGCGGTCAACGCGGTCACCAGAGGCATCCCCGCCGACAGCAGAGAACCGAACGTGATGGCGAGAACCGCGAGGGCAACCAGCACCCCGACCCCCTCCATCGGCCCCACGAGCGCGGCCGGCTCCTTGTACGCGTCGCCACCGAACGCCACGTCGATTCCCGCGGCCCGGCTGCCGGTCGCGGTGTCCTTCAGAGCGGCAAGGTCGGCCTCGCGGACATCCTCGTCCGCGGCCACGGTGAATTCGACCTGAGCGACCGCCGTCCTCGCATCCGGCGTCACCGTCCTGCCGGCCATCGGATCACTGACCGACGACACACCCGGAACCGTCTCCGCCGCAGTGAGAGAGCGCTTCAGCGCGGCGGCCTTCGCGGGGTCCTTGAACGACGTGCCGGGGGGCGCCTCGAAGGCGATCTGCGCGCTCTGCCGGTCCGAGGCACCGAAGTGGTGGTCCATCTTCTCCAGGGCGCTCTGTGCAGCCGACCCCGGAATATCCGACTTGGTCTCGAAGCCACCCGCGAACGTGACTCCCAGAGCAACGATCGCGACGACCGCGAGCAGCCACACGGTCAAGACCGCCCGGCAGCGCCGCACCGCGAACGCCCCCCAGCGATGGAGAAGAACAGCCATGATCACAGCTCAATTCCGTAGGAGACAGCCAACGGAACCGAGCAAAGCCCGGCCTCTTGACGAAACAGCCCGCTCAAGTTGACGGTTGCTTGACGACCAAGTGAGGCCACCCGGGCCGACAGCCTGCCCACGGCCCGTTCACCCAGATCCCCGCTCGCCGGAACGGTCCTGGGGCAACGATCGCAGCGCCGGCCGTCCTCACGCCGCTCGAACGCTGCGGATCCCCGGCGCCTCGGCACGGTGCTTCGGCGACAGTTCAGAAGGCTTCTGGGCCGGTCACAGCAGGCTGACCCGCGTCACGACCTCCTGCGGCTCACGGTCCTCCGCCACACACCGGAACGCTTCCCGCACGGCAAGGGCCCCCAACCGTAGGAACACGACCTCGCAGGAATCGACGGGATGCCACGACATGGCCCGCACGATGACCTGTACGCCCACCGTGCCGCCCCGGTCCGCCTCCGGGCCACCGGCGCCCTCACGGGCCGACTCTCGCAATACCCCCAGTACGCCCTGTACGAGAGCCTCTTCGAGTTCCGCATCCGGTTCCGGCCGTGCCGTACAAGCAAAGACGCACGACGACGCCGTCCCCGCCGGGACCGGCTCGAAATCCAACTCCGCCCTGCCGTACGTCGGCGCACAGCTACCGAGCGACTGCCGGGAATACACCTTCACCCCCCGCACAGGGCGAGCAAGTCCACCGGCCCGCAACACACCGGTCACTGGCAACAGCCCAGCCTCGATACCGTCCATCCCGCCATCCAACCTCAGACCTCGCCAGGCCAAAAGCGGACCAGGGACCGGAACTACGGCCGACCGGAGCGATGGAACACCTCCCCCGCAACGTCGTGCCCGCGCAGCATCTCCACGGCTTCTGTGTCTTCCCCGCCCCCGGAACATTCGGAATGATCAACGCATGGGCATAGCGGACCACTTGGTGGAAGCAGCGGAAGTCGGCGATGCGTTCCTGGTGGCTCGGTTGCTGGCGGAGGGTGCCGGGGTGGACGCGCGGAACAGCGTTGGGCGTACGGCGCTGGACCTGGCGGCCTATCGCGGACATCCCGAGGTGGTCCGTCTGCTCATCACGGCGGGTGCCGATCCGGAGCAGCAGGCGGGTGAGCACCGCGAGTCGACACCGCTGTGCCTGGCGGCGGCGCATGGGCGCACGGCGGTCGTCGGGGCCCTGATCGATGCCGGTGTCCACCTCCGGGCCCAGGGCAGGATGCGCTGGGTACCGCTCATACTGGCGGCGACGAGCGGGGACCAGGGGCATCCGCAGACCGTGACGCTGCTCCTGGACCGTGGGGCGGACATCGACGCAGTGATGAAGAACAGGACATCTCTTGAGTGGGCGGCCCGGTTCGGACAGGTGCAGATGGTGCGCCAGCTCCTCCGACGTGGCGCCACCCCCACGGCCAAGGCACTCACCGCCGCACACGAGTACACGGAGCGGCATCCGGAATCCCAGCGGAGGAACGCATCCATCATCGATGCCCTCCGAGTCGCACGTGCCGCGACCGACTGAACCATCGGCCGTCGCACCTCAAGGCCGAAGGGGCTGCCCTGGCACACTGAGCAGCTGAAAGGCGGACCGCCGGGGAGAGCACGTGGAACTGACAGAGCGCGAGCTGACCAACCCCTGGGAAGGTCTGCTGATTACTCCCGCCGCAGGCGCCGGAATCGGTGTTCTGGTCCTGTCGGGTTCGAGCGGGCGCATCGAACGTGAGAGAGCACGCATCCTCGCCGCTCAGGGCATGACGGCCTTGGCGATCCGCTGGTTCGGCGGGCCGGGACAGTCCCCGGGAATCCGCGAGATCCCCCTGGAGACCTTCGTCGGGGCCGTCGGCCTTCTCCGCTCGACCGGGGCACGACGCATCGGAGTCCTGGGCACCTCCAAGGGTGCTGAAGCGGCACTGCTCACCGCGGTGCACGACCCGCGCGTGGACGTGGTCATCGCGCTGTCGCCGACCTCGCGGGTCTGGTGCAACGTCGGACCAGGCCGCGACGGCGAGCAGCAGCCGTATCGATCGTCCTGGACGTGGCGGGAGCAGCCGCTTCCCTTCGTACCGCTGGACGATTCCTGGACGGCCACGCGACCGTCGAGCGGTCCCGTCGCGATCCGTGAATGGTACGAACTCAGCGGGAGGACCTTCACCCGGCTGATTCCCCCGGCGGAGATACGTGTGGAGAAGGCTCGGGCTGATCTGCTGCTTGTCGCGGGTGGGGACGACGCGATGTGGCCGTCGCTGCCCTTCGCCGAACAGCTGGCCCACCGCAGGCGCTCAGCCGGGGCCCCGGTACGACTGATCGCCCGCCACGATGCCGGCCACCGACCACGTCTTCCGGGTGAGAGCCCGGCGTCGGCTTCCCCGCGCTTCCAGTACGGAGGCACCCCCGAAGCTGACGCACTGCTGGGCGCGGCAGCGTGGCCGCACATCCTCGACGCGCTCGGCAGCGGTGTCTGACGGCAGCGGGTGTCCTTGCCGATTTCGGCACCGGCCTGTCCGATCTCGACGGCCCGCAATGC
Source organism: Streptomyces sp. TSRI0281 (assembly GCF_001905125.1). Taxonomy (GTDB): domain Bacteria; phylum Actinomycetota; class Actinomycetes; order Streptomycetales; family Streptomycetaceae; genus Streptomyces. The sequence goes on from NZ_LWLE01000005.1 coordinate 90,789, forward strand.
GTGAATGCGTGCTTCTGTACCCGTGTCCCTTTCCGGCTCCGGCTCCGGCTCCGGCTGACAAGATCGTTCCATGAGTCAGGGCTCGGTGACGTTGGACAAGATGGCGTTCGGTGACTGGCCGGCCATTCACTCACGGGCCTGTCTCCCCGAGGCCTGTCGTTTTCAGCCTTGGGGACCGAACACTGAGAACCAGACGCGCGATTTCGTGAGAACCGCGGTCGAGGCGTGGTCGAGCGCACCCCAGCAGAGGTTCGCCCACGTAGCGCGCTTCGGGGACGCTGTTGTCGGTGTGGGCGAGCTGCACGTTCGCAGTCACACGCGGCGCCAGGGTGAGATCTCCTACATCGTGCATCCGCGCCTGTGGGGAAAAGGCATTGGCACAGAGATCGGGCGCCGGCTGCTCGCACGCGGCTTCGACCATTTGGGGCTTCACCGGATCTATGCGACCTGCGACCCTCGGAATCTCGGCTCATCCAAAGTGCTGACCAAGCTCGGCATGACGTACGAGGGGCATCACCGACACACGGCATGGATCCGGGACGGCTGGCGGGACTCCCTGATGTTCAGCGTCCTCGAAGAGGAATGGCGTGCTGAAACCCGGAACGGTGAAGACGTAGCCGCGCCGCCTCGACCATGATCCACCGCTCAAGAACATCTGACGTCACCACCTAAGGTGTGCGGATGCCTGAAATTTTCGATCTTCGCGTCGAGCTTCCCGCGGCCCTCGCAGGTCCCTCAGCGGCCTGGCGGTTCATCGAGCGGTTCGCCGCGCACCTCGGCGCGCCGGTCGGGGCGGATGACGGCTTCCCCGAGGCGGAGCTCGCCGCTGCCGAGCTGCGGCTCGGTCTACGACTGCCGCAGGCGATGCGGGAGTTGTACGGAAGGTTCGGACGCCGTCACGACCTGCTGCACGGGCTGAGGCTGCTGTTGCCGCCCGAGGAGCTGGAGGCGGACGGCGCGGCCCTGATCTGGCAGGCGGAGAAGTTCTGGCTGTACCGGATCGCCGTTCCCATCGACCGGATCGCGGAGAACGACCCGCCCGTACTGATCGACGGCAGTTCAGAGGCGTACGACGACTGGGAACCGTTCGCCGACCGCTTCTCCGCCGTGTGCGTGGAGACGGTGATGTCGGAGAACTCACTGTGCGGCGACTGGGGCGGGTGGTGCCGGGAGCGCCTGGCCCCCGACGCGACGTACCTGGAGCGGTCCCTCACCCCCATACCGCCACTGATCGTCCCGGGCGGCCAGGAGAACGCGAACCGCTGGTACGCGGGCGCCGATGTCCTGGTGCGCGAGGATCGCTCGGACATGGAGTCGGAGTTGGGGTGGCTGTACGTCCGCGCCCTGACGCGGGAGGCGTTGGACGGCTTCCGGACGGCGCTGCCGGGCCTGTGGACCGAGACGGTGGACCACTGACGGCCGGCCAGTTGCGCGGGGATTCGAGGCCGACAGTCCCGGCAGCAGCCCGGTTCCGTCGTGCGGAAAGGACACTCGCCGGTTCTCCTGATGTGCGTGACATTCGAAGACACGGCTACGCCCTCTCCCTTCGAACATCGGCTGACTTCCCTCAGTTCCCACACCCGGCCCGGCCGGTCGGAAACCAGGTGCGGACTGCCGGTGCGGTGGTGTGTGATCAGGGCTATGGCGATTGTGCTGGGCAAGCCGGGGCTCGACGGGCTGAACGAGGTTGTGGGCGTGCTGCGGGAATGGCAGTACGACGGGGCGCCGATGCAACTGCATCCGGGTGACCTCGGCTGGTTCTGGCGGTCGGGTGCCGAAGCGACCGCCGCGGCGATCAGGACGTGGAGCCGGAACGGACGGATTCTCGCCGTTGGGTTGCTGGACGGTCCCGCGCTGTTGCGGCTGACCATCACGCCGGATGCTCAGCAGGAGGAGGAGCTGGCGCAGCAGTTGGTTGACGACGTGACCGAGCCGGAGCGCGGCGTGCTGCCTGAGGGCAAGGCGGACATCGAGGCACCGGTGGGTGCACTGGTCCAGGATCTGCTGTGCGAGGACGGCTGGAACGCCGACGAGCCGTGGACGCCGCTGCACCGCGACCTCACGGAGCCGGTGAACACCCCAGGCATGCGGATCGAGGTGGTCGGACCGGAGCAGGCGCACGTGTATGCCGCTGTACATCGGGCAGCGTTCGACGGGTCGAGGTTCACGGACGAGCGCTGGCACGCGATGGCGGCCGGATCGCCGTATGCCGACGCCCGGTGTCTGGTCGCGTACGACGACCGGGGCAACGCGGTGGCGGCGGTGACGGTGTGGTCGGCCGGTCCCGGCAGGCCCGGGCTGCTCGAACCGATGGGCGTGCACCGGGAGCATCGCCGTCAGGGCTACGGCGAGGCGATCACCGTCGCCGCGGCGGCCGCACTCCAGGAGCTGGGCTCGTCGAGCGCGCTCGTCTGCACCCCGAGCGCCAATGCCGGCGCCGTCGCCACCTACAGGTCAGCCGGCTTCCAGCAACGGCCCGAGGTCCGTGACCGACACCGGGACGCCTGATGCCGTGTCTCATCGGCCACAAGCGGAGCCGGACGAGGAGTGCGGCAGCGGTGGACGGGATCGGGGAAGACATATCCGCGTTTGTCGGGGTGCCGGTAAGAACCGTGTCAACAGCCACAAACGGCGGTGATCTTCCGAGGGTGCCACCCATGTGGGTGCGTCCGGGGCCGTACGGCTGCGGTGGGTGAGGCTCTGCGGGGACGATCGGCGGTCGTGGCCCGTACTCCGTTGGACCTGGGCAAGTTGGTCGAGAACTGGACGCTGCTGAAGGTCGAGCAGGCGCTCGCGTCCGGCAAGCGTGGTGCGACGCGACTGGGCTTCGCCGTGCTGCTGAAGTTCTGCACGTACGCCGCCGCTACCTGTCGGCGGAGGCCGCCCGCGCCATCGCCGTCCAGATCGCGAACGCCACCTTCGCCGCCCGTAGCACCGAGTTGTGGGGCCAGGGCCCGACCGCGGTCGCCCCCGACTCCACCCACGTCCGCGCCGACGACCAGAACCTGTTCACCGAGTGGCACTCGCGCTACGGCGGCCGCGGGGTGCTCATCCACGGGCACGTGGAGAAGAAGTCCCTGGCCATCCACTCCCGGCCGATCAACTGCACCGCCCCCGAGGTCGCCGCGATGATCGAGGGCGCTATGCGGCACGGCACCACCATGGACGTCGAGGCCAACTACACGGACTCGCGCGGCCAGTCGGACATCGGGTGCGGCAGCACGAGGCTGCTGAACTTCGACCTGTTGCCCAGGATCAAGCGGATCAACAAGGTGAGGCTGTATCGGCCGGTGGCCGACGAACCGGACGCCTACCCGCAGCTCACCCCGGCACTGACCCGCCCGATCCGCTGGGAACTCATCGCCCAGCAGTACGACGAGATGATCAAGTACGCCACCGCGATCCGGACCCGCACCGCGTCCACGGAGGCGATCCTGCGGCGCTTCACCCGCAACGCCTCCCATCCCACCTACGCGGCGATGCTGGAGGTCGGCCGTGCCCAGAAGACCCTCTTCGTGGCCCGCTGCCTGCGACTGCGGGACCTCCAGCGCGAGGTCGAGAAGGGCCTGAACGTGAAGGAGTCCTCCAACGGCGCCAACTCCGTGATCGCCTACGGCAAGGGCGGGGAGATCGCCTCGAACCGGTGCGACGAGCAGGAGATGTTCGTGCTGTGCCGGCGGATTCCGCAATCGGCCCTGGTCTACGTGAACACCCTGGTGCTCCAGAACATCCTCGGCGAACCGAAGTGGGCGGACCTCCTCACGCCCGCCGACCGGCGCGGCCTGGCCCCGCTGTTCTGGTCCCGCGTGCGGCCGTACGGGGAGGTCGACCTCGACATGGACGCCCGCCTCGGCCTTGCCGCGGTCAAACTTCCGGGCCCCCGGGTACCGACGGACGCCGCCGACCTGTAGCCATCCGAGCATGCGTGTGCGGGGTCGGCCAGACCGGTCCCCACGAAGTATCGCCGAGCTCGTTCACCCGTGTGCGAGACGCCGTCCTCGGACGGCTGATGCCGTGCCAAGGGCGGCGACCACCCCGGAGGTGGTTCGCTTCTCAGAGCTTCACTTGGATTCGATCCGCCCCATGGGGACGACGCTCTCCGACAGAGCCTTCTGCGCCGCCGTCCAGCTGGTGTCCTCGATGCCGAGCGCGTGGCGAAGGTAGGCCCAGGTGACCCGTTGGATCAGGGCCACGCGCTCGGGGTTCTCGTCCGTCGTCTCCCGGACTTCGTAGCCGGCGATTCCGCCGAGGGAGTGCTCCGCCCCGAGCAGAGTGAGCAGGCTCTTGCGCCCCGGGCTCAGGTGGTACGGGTCGGTGAGCCACTCCGGCCCTCTGACGGACAGCGGTGAGTCGTCCTTGTCCCCTGCGACGACGAGCGTCGGTGTGGTCATGTGCGCGAAGTCCGGTCCCTTCAACCACGGAAGGTTCTCGGCCGCGAAGGGAGTCAGGTCGGCTCCGCCCCTGCCGGCCGTAGCAAGCAACACGCCCGCCTTGATCCGCGAGTCGGACAGGTCTTCTACATTCTTGCTCACCGGATCGAGGACGCGCAGGCCCAGCAGATTGCCCGCCGTCTGGCCGCCGAAGGAGTGTCCGGCTGCGACGATGCGGCTTCGGTCCAGGCGCCCGCTGAGACCGGGAACAGCGGCCTCCAGCAGATCAAGCTGGTCAAGGATGCGCTTCATGTCCTGGACACGGAAGCGCCAGAGCCGCGGTGTGCGGGGATCGTCCTGGGGAAGACCCACGGTCCTGGAGTCGAGATGGGTGGGCTGAATCACCACGAAACCGTGAGCAGCCCAGAAGTCAGCCAGAGGACCGTAGCCGTTCAACGACGACCCGAAACCGTGCGAGAAGACGATGATCGGCAGTTCGCTCCCGGTTGTCGGCGCGGAAATTCTCACCCGCAGGCCCTCGCCGCGGCCCGGTGCTTCCAGCACTACCGGCTTCACCGAGACGATGGGGGCGGGGGCGGTGATGGCCACGTCCGTGGCCGCCGCGTCTGATGCAGTCATGGGCAGATCTTCCTTCGCATTTTCGATGGGAAAGCTGTCGAACAAGCTGGTCACGGTCGCGTCCTTCGCCTTGGCGGAAGGGGTGTGCCGTCGCGAGATACGCTAAGACCTGACGTTAACGTCAGAGGCAAGAAGTGTTGTCCGCCTCACATCGGAGAGACATGATGCGTATCGGCGAGCTCGCCACCAGGACAAGCGTCAGCGTTCGGGCGCTGCGCTACTACGAGGAACAGAACCTGCTCGCCTCGGAACGCAGCCCCAGCGGCCAGCGGCAGTACCCGGACAGCGCGGTCGACCGTGTCCAGCTGATCCAGCAGTTGTACGCCGCCGGGCTGCCGAGCAAGTCGATCGCGGATCTGCTGCCGTGTGTCGTGAACGGTGAGGCCACGCCGGAGCTGATCGACCGGCTTTCGGCGGAACGGGATCGCATCGACAGCCGGATCGGCGATCTGGTGGGCGCCCGGGACAGGCTGGGCACCGTCATTGCCGCCGCCACCGCGAACTGGCGAACAGGCCGACGCTGCCGACCGACTCCAGTAATCAGCATGCCGGGCCCTGCGGCTGGGGACGGGGACGCCCGGCAATCGACCGATTGATGAGCAAGATCGATAAGCGGAGATGCGCGGCCGGATCGGCACCGGATCATGCACATAAACGTGTCAGAAAGTCGATGTGCTCAAGAACTTGAGGAGCACCCTTTCTGTACGGTCTGGCAGGTGCAGCAACCCCAGGACATCGACACCGCCGATCCCCTCGCCCCCGTTCCAGCCCTACGGACCGGCAGCCTCCTGGGATACGCACGCGTATCCACCAAGGGACGGTTGCTCAACCGGCAGATCCACGCACTCACCGAAGCAGAGTGCATCCGCACCTTCTCCGACAAGAAGTCCGGCAAGAACGCCGAACGCGAAGAGCCGTGGAAGGCCCTCGACTACCTGCGCGAGGGCGACACTCTCGTCGTCCCGTCACTGGACCGGCTCGGCCGTTCCGGGACCTCATCGCGCTCGTGTCCGGCCTGCGCAAGCGTGGCGTCGGCTTCGCCTCGCCGCACGGTGCCGCTCGCTCAGGCAGGTCGATCGCGGAACAGTGCGTCGAACTGCGTCCCACCTTCGTTGCGCAGCCAGGTCTCGAAGTCCATCAGAGCCGGGTGCAGACTGCGCAGCTCGGAAATGTCAGCCTGCCAACCGCCCCGGTGGTTGGCGAAGTCGTAGCCTGCCTGGGCGTCCGGATCCAGCCCGGTGAGCGCCTCTCGTGGGATCGCCCGATAGGTGATGGCGACTCCGGTAGTGCGGCTGATCGCGTCGACGACCTGCGGGAGTGTCAGTTCGTCACCGGCGATCTCAAGTGCCTGGCCGATGTACTGGCCAGGGTTGGTGAATGCCAAGGTCGCGAAGGCACCGATATCGGTGGCGGCTATGAGTTGGACGGGCACCTCCGGCTTGACCACATCGGTCAGTACACCGTTGCGCACCCCCATGGTCGGGTCGGAGTGATTCTCCATGAAACGGACGGGACGCAGGATGGTGGCGGGCACGCGAAGGGCGCCGATGCGCCCCTCGATCTGCCATTTGCTTTCCCAGCGGCGGATGCCGGATGAGCGCTCGGCGCCGGCGACCGAGGCGTAGACGAGGTGCCGGACATCGGCGTCGTTCGCTGCTTCGATCACCTTCATGCCCAACCGGATCTCGTCTTCGACGGCGAATCCGGGCGGCGTGCCGGGATAGCCGGCAGTGGGTTGAACACTGAAGACCCCGTGCACACCCCGCATCGCCGCGTCGAGGGAAGCACGGTCGCCCATGTCGCCCGGTACGACCTCGGCGCCGGCCCGTACCAGCGCTTGGGCCCTGGGGCCGCCCAGGTCGCGGACGAGGGCTCGCACCTGCCAGCCGGCAGCCAGCAACTGCCTGGCGGTGGCGCCGCCTTGCAGGCCGGTGGCCCCGGTCACCAGCACGGTGGGATCGGTTGTCATTTCTACCTCCGGAACGAGCGCCGGGCGCTGCCGGGCTCGGGAGCGAGAGCGAGAGCCGTATCAACTGGGGGGTTCCCCCAGTTATGGCTTGGTAATATATGGGGAGACTCCCCAGTTCTCAAGCAGAGGGCGCCATGACGACACCTCCACCCCGGCCCGCGCTCCGAGCCGACGCACGGCGCAACTACGAACGGCTGGTCAGCGCCGCTCGCGAAGTCTTCACCGAGCGAGGAGTCGACGTTCCGATGGACGACATCGCCCGTCACGCCGGCGTCGGGAACGCGACTCTCTACCGCCGCTTCCCGACCCGGGAGGCGTTGCTGCAGGCCGTCCACCACGACCAGATCGAGGCCCTGTACTCACGGTCGCAAGAACTGCTTGCCGCGCAGTCCCCGGACGAGGGGCTGGCGACCTGGCTACGGGAACTCGCCATGGAGGGGAGCACGTCACGCAGCCTGGCGACGGCGCTGATGATTGCCCTGCGGGATAAGGGCTCCGACGTGTCCTGGTGCCGGGAGACGATGTACGCCGCTGCGGCGGCCCTGCTCGACCGGGCGCAGCAGGCCGGTACGGTCCGCACCGACGTCACCGCGGGCCAGGTGCTCAAGTTCGTCAACGCCATCGCCTTCGTCACCGAATGCGAACCCGACGGCGAACAGCAGGCCGATCACCTTCTGGCCGTGGTGATGGACGGCCTGCGGCCCCGGCATCGCGCGGAACACGGATCGTGATCCCGCTGTTGGGGAGTGATGCGCTGCCCCGGCACCCTCGCGCACCACACCGTGAGCAGGTACGCGGAGCTGTGACTGATCCCCAGGATGCTTGTCGACCGGCGGGCCGTAAGGTTCCGCGCATGAAATCTTTGATCGCCGCCGTCCGCGAGCAGACTGAGGCGGCCCGCTTCCTCGCTTGGCCGGGCGATTTCGACCTGGACCGAAGTGACCATGTCGAGGGTGTTCATCTCGCCTCGGGTGCCGCGCTGGAGGGTTTCGCGGGCGACGGCGCCGGGGGCACCTTCTTCTTCTGCGGCGAAGGCGGCGAGGAACGTCCCGTTCTGTACGCGGACTCCGAAGGTGGTGCGGCGCTGATCGCGATGGGCCTGCCTGAACTCCTGCGGCTCCTGCTGATCGCCCCGTGGTGGCGCGACTGCCAAGCGTTCACAGCGGAGGAAAGCCGTAGGCTCGCGGCCGAGTATCTGGAGGACGTGCCGGACCTCGTTGCCCGGCGGGACGATGCCGCCGCGGCCCTTGGTATTGCCCTTCCCGCTGAAGAGGCAGCCTTGGCCCGATTGTGGGAGGTGGCCACCGGGATCGGGAAGGACTTCGTCCTCATCTTCACGCCGGAGGGCGAACCCTACGATCCCTTGATCAGGGGCTGAGACGCGTCATGATCCCGATGCTGGTGGGCACCGACCACCGGCTCGGCGTCCGGCGATCAGCCGCGTTGGAAACAGTGCGAGTAGCCGATGGCGGAGAAGCCGCGGCGCTCGTACCAGTGGCGTGGCCAGTCCACCGCGTCTGCGGTCAGGAACCGGGTACCGCAGCCCTCGTCGGCGGCCAACCGCAGGGCGGTGGTCAGGACGGCATCGGCGTACCCGCGTCTGAGGTGGGTCTCCGAGGTGATCAGGTCCTCGATCTGAGCAGTGCCGGTTGACGGGTCCATGTAGAGGTCGGCCCATGCGGCGACCTCTCCCTCCTCCGTGCGGGCACCGATGAAATGAACGGCGTCGGCACCGCGACGGCGAGCCTCGCGTCGGTCGACGAGGTGGCGCAGGACCTCGTCCTCGACATCCGGGAGAAACCCCCGCCAGCGCCGGGTGAGTGGGATACGCAGCGCGTCGAGGTCCACCTCTTCCGCCGGCCCGCCTGCGGGCACCGGGCCGGTGTGCAGCATGACCAGATAGGTGGAGTGGGTGTATCCGGCCCGGATCAGCGGCTCCGCGCACGCCGTTCCGGCGTCGCCGTCGAGGACGGAGATCAGACGGTACGGCAGATGTCCCAGGGCCTCGTCCGCGAGGGCGGGCAGCGCCTCGGAGTCGACGGCCGAGTCGATGACGACCTGATTGTTCGCGCGGGAGTGCGAGAAGCCATCGTCGTATACGGCGAAACCGCCGGGGAGGTCGACGGTGCGCGCGGCCTGGCGGCGGGCGAAGGACGACAGGAACGAGTTGATCCGCTGAAGCTCTGGCGTGAGCATGGGCATGGGCATGGGCATGGGCATGGGAAGAGCGTAGGCAGCGGTGGACCATGGCCGCCTACGAATTACTCCCAGCGGGGGCGGTATGACCGCACGATGCGACAAGCTCGCCCTCGTCCACCAGGCAAGCGCTCCACTTCGCCGCCATCCTTATGTGGATCCGCTCGCGAGGTTCTGCCGAAGGTCCGCTCTTGGAACGCGACGCCAGTCCCACGGCGGGTGACGGCTCAGCAGGGCAAGGAACTCATGGGCCGGCAGAATGTCGTCGTGGTTGGTGTCGACAAGCCCGTCGAAGCCGGGGAGGACATGACCGAGGAGGACACGAACCGCTTCCCTGCACTGCCCCGACACGTAGACCCCATAGGGCGTGCCGATCCGGGCTGTGATCTGCTCCAGTTCCTCAGGTTCGAAGTCCGCCAGAATCCCGCCCGAGAGGTCGAGGTGGTACGAGTACCCCTGCCAGTGCAGGCGCTCGTCACCCGTCACGACATCCGGCACGAGCTCGAAGGAGCGCATCCTCTCCTCAAGCGAGGAGCGCTGCCCCTCAGGGGCAAGGATGATGACAGACGGCCAGGACATGGCACACCTCCGCGGCCACGGTAGCGGAGCGATCCCCCTCGGGCCCCTGGCTTTCGTCTCGCCACGGAGTGGCTGAGGGGATGAGCGGCCACCACCCGGTCAACTGGCCGGATGAGCATGACCTCGGTCTCGACAGAACCGGCGGTCTCGCGCGGCCAGCCGTGACCGCGGACCGGCCGAGCGCAGGACGACGTCCAGAGCTCGATCGGGATCCGCGGCGTAGCAGTTGCTGAACCAGGCCATGTTCGCCTCGACCACCGCCCAGCGGTCCGCGGCGCCGTGCTCGGGCATGGACAGAAGCCCGATGTCCACCACCACCGCGCTGGGGAGGGTATGTCCGCAGCCGGCGAGGAGGCCGTCCGCGAACTCCTGTACGGCATCGTGACAGCGGGTGACCTTCGAGCGGCGCAGCGTCGAGGCGGCCGAAGGTGGCGTACTGCGAACCCGTGTGGACCGTGCCCTCAAGGAGGAACAAACGAAATTCGGTTGTCCAGGTCACCACGTCGCTGATCTGTACGGGCATATCCGGCTTCAACTCCGGCCCGCTCGGGAGGCAGCGGCCCTCGGGGTAGACAGCGGCGGGGAAGCATTTGTCGCTGGGCGGCTTGACGAAGGCCGGCCGGGACAGGAGGCGTGCCTCGGCCAAGGTCGCTGGAGTGATGCGCCGTCCGGTGTACTCGTAGGGCAGTGCGGCCAGCCAGTTGTCCGTGGGCTCCAGAAGCGCGACCGCGAGGTCGTCGACGGCACCCGCCGCGTAGGCCGGGCCACCGTAGTAGTGACCTCCGGGCCTCTCCCGCATGGCGCCCGCACCACCGCGGGCCGGGAGAATCTCTACGTGCATCCCCCGTCGCCGCGCAGACGACGCGAGCAGCTCACAGGTTGTGGTGTACTGCGGCGCCAACGCCAAGAAACCGTGTTCCGTCACGATCCCTGACCATGCCACCGGCGATGCCGAGCGGTCCACCGCATGGGGAGCACCACCACGGGGACGCTTCACCCACGCCGCTCGGCCGTGATCTCGATCGCCCCGCGTTTCCGACACCTGTATCAGGAGTCCGGGCACCGGACCGGGCATCGCTCAGGTACGCACCAGCGGCGACGACCCGTCGCGGGCCCGGGACGCGGCACTCTTCGCACAACGGTCGGACGATCTGTCATGACACGATCCAGGCACCTCCTCGGACAGGTTCACGAGGCGCGCGGCAGCGCGAGCCAGTCCTGCCAAGTAATGTCGCGCCCCAGATAGCGCGGCCGTCGGAAGGGCCAGTCGGCGGCGATCCACTGCGGCACCAGCACGTCGAGTGCGCACTCCGCCTCGCCGCCGACGAGGCCGTCCACCACCCACCAGGAGACCTCTCCATCGGATCCCGTGCGCTCGGGCGGGTCGATGTAGACGCAGCCGAGGATCGCCGTCTCCTCCTCGTCCAGCAACGCGTAGTTGAACGACTGGTGCGCTGCTATCTCCTTCTCGTGCCGCAGCAGGTCGATGCGGTCCTCTTCATAGGTCATAGTCTGCTTGGGCCAAGCCCAGGCCGGGCCGAAGATCTCCCACAAGCGCTCTTGTGAGCCCATCACGGCGGGGTAGTCGAGCGCGGTGTCCGCCTCACGTATCGGCCGCAGGTGAAGCGGGGTGTTGGGCACGGGCACATGGGCGGGGTGGACGAAATCTTCAGGCAGCCAACTCATAGGCCGAGGCTACAACCGTTCGACGCGGGGTCATCCAGGCAGCGAGGGCGACGCCGCGGCGGGCCGGTCACCCAAGCTGTGCCGCAGAGATGGGGCAAGGTTGCCGCGATTCATCCAGGGGTATCGGTGAAGTCCTGCTGCGACCACGTCTCCAGCCGCTCGTCGGGCTCGGGCTGGTTGAGCGGTCGGGAGCGCCCGCGCGTGGAGAAGCCGCGGTCCTTCTCCACGCGGTCCTGCTCGAAGACTTGGGTGGTGAGGGCGAGCACATGCTCCGCGACCGGCCGCCGCTCGGCCTCGTAGGTGTCGACGAGCGCGTCGGACGCGCCGCGCAGCGTTGCGCCGAGCTTCCAGCCGAGGTTGTACGCGTCCTGGACGCCGGTGTTGAGGCCCTGGCTCCCGTAGGAGAGTGAATGTGTGCGGAGTCGCCGGCGAGCAGGACACGGCCGATACGGAAGCGGTCGGCTACTCCGGCCTTGATACGCAGCACCGAGGACCACCGCACCTCATGCACCCGCACGTCCTGGTGGCGGGTGCGCTCCACGAGCAGCCGTTGGACGGCCTCGGGCATGGCGTCGGGCGCGAAGTCCGGTCCCGCGCCATCGAAATCGGCGAGCACCTGGAAGAGGTCCGTCCCTTCGAGCGGCCGGACAGCGACGCGCCCGCCCGGCGCTGTGGGCCACATGTGCCAGTGCCCGCGGTGGAATCCGTCCCTTCGGACGTCCGCGATCAGCGTCGGATCGGTGACGAGCTGGTGACGGGGAAGCCCACCCGGAGGGCCTTGCGGATCGTGCTGCGTCCGCCGTCGGCCGCGACCGGATAGCGCGCCCGCACAGCCGACTCGATGCCGTCCGGCCCGCGCAGCCGCGCCGTCACCCCGTCCGCGTCCTGCTCGATGCCGGTCAGCTCGCAGTCGAACTCGACGCTTCCGCCCAGCTCTTCGTGGCGCGCCTGGAGAATCTCGACGGTGCGCCACTGCGGGAGCAGGTGGGGAGAGGGCTCGGCGCGCGCGACCGCGTCCCACTCGGTGATACGTGTGCTGCCGTCCCAGCTCTGCAGGCGCTGGATCGGTCCGCCCGCCGCCCGTACCGCGTCGATGACGCCCAAGTCGTCGAAGACCTCCAGGGTGCGCGGCTGAAGGCCGGAGCCGCGTGAGCCGGGAAAGCTGGGGTTCTCCCTCTCCACGACGCGGCAGGCGATCCCACACCGGGCGAGGTCGCAGGTGAGCACGAGGCCGGTGGGCCCTGCTCCGGTGATCAGGACTTCGGTGGTGGTAAACGCGGGCAGGCTCATCACATGCCCCGCAACATCGTTGAGTCGCCCCTCGTCGCCGGAGGGGCGACGCGCCGAACAGCAGGACATGACGGTACGTCATGCACGAGGCGTGCGAACCGGACCGATTCCGGACACGCAATGCCCCCGTACCGCAGTCGGCCGACGGCGACCCGCTGGGTGAACAGCGTCCGGGCAGGGCCCGTTTTCCTGAACGCGGGCCAGAATTTCCTGGTGTGACCTGCCCGAATGCCATGGATCGCGAAAGTCGATTCATATCCGATTCCGTCTCCAAGAAGCGGCCGGACGTGTTCCCGCGCAGGCGTAACTCCGCATCTGGCCGATTGTGGCCTGTCCTGGGTATCGGTACTGCGTCACAGTGGGTCGCGACCGAGCCGAAGTGGCCTCTGCGACGTGACGGGGGAGAATCTCTTACAGGGATCGATTCCCGCTGTCCTTATTGAGCGAAAAAGGCCGCGCCCGCCACCGTTACGGCTCCCGATGGTCAGCTCTGAACTCACGCTCGACCGTTCCGGTAAGGCATTCATCCAGCACATCGTGGATCCGTCCGGACATCCGGTGGGCCGCGATTCGACGCCCTGCGCACACAGGAGGTAGCCGCGAGATGACCAAATCCACCGAAGTTGCCATCCACGACCAAGTCACCGCCCTCATCGACGACTTGGAGCAGCACCCCGTCTACGGCAATGACTACTTCACGTTTCTTCAGGAATCGCCGTGGACCGGCCAGGACTACGACTTCCATCGCGCCAACTTCTTCCACCGGACCGAGGGCACCGTCAAAGGCATCGCCCATGTGTGCGCGCAGGCGGCGGCCCACGACGACCGGGACACGCTGGTTCTCTTCTCCCACATCCTCAACGAGGAGACCGGGAACGGCGAGGCCGCGCACTGCCACGAACTGCTGATGGAGCACTCCCACAACCTGTACGGCCGGCATGAGTTCGGTCTGCCGCCGCTGCTCGTGCGCGAGGCACGCAACAGTGACCTGGTCATTCCCGAGACGGTGGCCTACCGCGAACGCACCCTTGAGCTGCTGACCAGCAACTACCACAGCATGCTGGGCGTGGCGATGGCCCTGGAGTCGCACGCGGACAAGATGCTGCAGATCTGCCGTACGGCGTTCCGCAACAGCCGGAACGAGCTGCCGGCCGACGAGTTCGTGGACAGCGTCGAGATCTACTTCGATGTCCACGTCGGCGACGAGGGCGTCGAGGAACGACACGCCGCCGATGCGAAGAAGTGCGTTCTGAACAACTGCCGCACCGATGCGGACGTCGCCGGGATCGCCTACGCGGCGACCGAGACCCTCAACATCCAGCTCGACATGTGGAACGCGATGTACAAGGCCGTGGCCGCGAGTTGAATTCCGTAGAGGGAAAGGCGGCTCCTGTCATCGTGCAGAAGAATCGCGGCATTTCCGATGCCGTCCTGCGCATTCCGGAATCGGCGACTCACGGGACTGCGGCGAAGCTCGCCGTACTCAATCGCGGCCTCGCCGGGAGCGAGCAGTTCATCGATCTCAGCATTGGCGCGCTGGATACGCCGACCGATCCCCGGATCGACCGTGGCGTGATCGATTTCATCGAGAAGCGATCCGACACGATTCACGCGTTCGCGCCGATCAAGGGATTCCCCTTCCTGCTGGACTCCGTTGCCGCGCGGGTAACCCGCCTCCACGGGATCACATATGACCCGGAAACCGAAATCATGGTCACCCCGGGCGGCGTGAAAGGTTCGATCTCGGTAGCCTTCCACGCGCTGCTGAACCCGGGCGACGAGGTCGTCATTCCGGTACCCAACTGGCCTCACTACGCCGACATGGTGCGGCTGCACGAGGCCATCCCCAAAACCGTCCTGGTCACGGCGGACGACGGTTTGACCGCACCGGCTCTTGAGGGAGCGATCTCCGAACGCACCAAGATCGTCATCCTGGGCGACTGCATCAACCCGACGGGCAAGGTCTACTCGACCGAGGAGCTGTCGGCGCTGGCCCGGACCATCGCCCGGCACAACCTGCGGCGCGAGGCCGAGGGGGAGAGTCCGGTCTACGTCATGTTCGACTCGCCCTACGAGGCCCATGTCATGGGGCCCCGCGCCAAGACATTCGCCGCCATCGACGTCCGGCTCCCGGACGGCAGCGACTGCTCCATGCGGCCGTGGACGGTGGCAGTGACCGGGCCGGGCAAGACCTATGGCATGCACGGCGACCGGATCGGCTATCTCTGCGGCCCGCCGGACATCGTGGACGCCTCGGCGCGCGCACAGGTCAACCTCACCTCGTTCGCGTCCTCCTACGGCCAGGTCGCCACGCACATCGCGTTGCGACCGGAGATGGACGAGGTGGCGGCCTCCAGGGCGAGGGCCGCACGCAGCAACCTCGAAGCCATGCTGGCGGAGCTCGTTTCCGTCCCTTCGTTGCGGATCGACGTCCCCCAGGGGGGCTATTTCCTCTTCGTCGACTTCACCGCGTTCGCCGACGCCTACCGGAAGCGTGGCTACCGCACCGCCGATCAGTTCCTGCTGGCCGAGGCAAAGGTCGCCACGATCTGCGGCAACCACTTCGCGGAGGGTCAACCCCTTGACCATTTCGTGCGGATCAACTGCGGCCGCACGGGTACGCTCCCGGGCGAGGTCGGCAGTCGGATCAGGCGTGCCCTGAGCCGCCTGAAGCCCTGACCCGGATGGATGCGGAGCAGCCGAGAACACAGCGTAGGCAACCGGAGTGGAGCAGACGATCACAGAACGTTACAGGAACAGGCTCCGGCGCCGTCCGGAGGAACGCGACCGGTGGCCGTCGGCGTCCCGTCCACGCCCGGCCCTGCCGCCCCTCACCTATGTCCGCCTCGGTGAGCGTCCGCTGAGACGCTTTCCCCAACTGCTCGTCGGTCTCGCCCTGTACGGGTTCAGCCTGTCGGCCATGGTCCGCACCTCTCTGGGCGTCAATCCCTGGAGCGTGCTGTACGAGGGGGTCGAGCACCACACTCCCCTGAGCTTCGGCATGATCAGCGCCCTCCTCGGCGTTCTTGTGCTCCTGCTGTGGATCCCCCTCAAGCAGAAGCCGACGTTGGGCACCTTCGCCAACATCCTCGTCGTGGGGGCGTCGTCCGACCTGGGCCTCCTGCTCATCCCCCAGGACCTCGGGCTCGCGACCCGGGTCGGCCTGCTCATCGGGTGTGTCGTCCTCAACGGCCTGTCCGTCGCCATCTACGTCGGCGCGCGCTTCGGACCCGGCCCCCGGGACGGGCTGATGACGGGGGTGTCCGCCGCGACCGGACTCTCCATCCGGCTCGTACGCACCCTGATCGAGGTCACCGTACTCGGCGTGGGCTGGCTCCTCGGCGGGAGTGCGGGCGTCGGCACGGTGCTGTACGCCTTGATGGTCGGCCCGGTCACCCAGTTCTTCCTGCCCCGGTTCTCCTACCGGCGGACCGCCGAACACTCCGTGGACGCGGCGGGCCCACCCTGAAGGGCGTATCCGGCGGCACTCCTCGGCGTGTCGGTCCGCCCCTGCTCCGGAGGAGGCCGGTCTCCCCTGCCCTCGGGGCGCCGCCGGGTCAGGAGCGGGTGGCGAAGGCAGGCGGACGCAGAGTGCCGAAGGCAGTCTCGATCGCTTGTGCGGCACCCAGCACGGGGTCCTCGCGGTGGTGGGGGGCGACGACCTGCACGGCCCAAGGGAGTCCGTCCGTGCCGGGGCCCCGCGCGGGGGACACTGATCGCGGGGTGGCCGGTGTCGTTGAACACGGACGTGCGGGAGATCGGAAGGGTGCGCCGGCGCACCGCCGTTGCCACATCCGGACCTTCCGCGGGCCATGCCGTCGTGGGCACGGTGGGCATGAGCAGCAGGTCGTACTGATCGAAGAGCTGGGCAGTCCAGTGGTTGAGCTGTGAGCGGTGTGCCCAGTACGCGGCGGAGTCGGCGGGAGTGAGGGTGCGGCTGTCGTCGAGCGTGTCGGCGAACCACGGTTCGAAGTCGGCGCGCCGGGCGGTGAAGTCGTCGAGGACGCCGAGGAGTCGGCGGTGGGCCAGGAACTTCTGTCGCAGCCGGGGGCGGGGAAGTCCATGGCCCCGGGCAGGGCCGACTCTTCGTCCCTGACGCTGTTGCCCAGGTCCCTCAGGAGGTCCCCCGTCCGCTCCAGGGCACGCAGCATCCCCGGTCGCGGCTCGGCGATGCCGAGGGTGCGCATGACTCCTACGCGCGCGGAGCGGCCCGTCGAGGCTGTCCCGGTACGAGGCTGTCGGCGCGGGCAGCGAGTTCGGGTCGGCCGGATGGTGGCCGGCTGCCACATCAAGGTGGAGCGGTGTCCCGGACGGTGCGGGCCATGCCGCTCAGGCAGACGTTCTGCGGCCGGCACGGCGTGCCCGAGGGGCCCTGGGGGATGCGGCCGCGGCTCGGCTTGAGACCGACGACCCCGCACAGTGCCGCGGGGATGCGGGTGGAGCCGCCGCCGTCGCCCGCGGTGCCGAGGGCCACGAGTCCGGCGGCCACTGCGGCGGCCGCGCCTCCGCTGGAGCCGCCCGGTGACCGGTCGGGATTCCAGGGGTTGCGGGTGACGCCAAAGGCGTCATTGGCCGTGTGCACGGCGGCGCCGAGGGGCGGCAGGTCCGTCTTGCCGATGATCAGGGCACCGGCGGCGCGCAGCCGGGAGACGTGGATGCTGTCGTGGGCCGCGGGCGGGTCGTCGCGGTAGGCGCTGGTGCCCCGGCTGGCCGGGAAGCCCCTCGCGTCCTCGCGTCCTTGACGAGGACGGGCAGTCCGGCCAGCGGGCCCGGTTCCTCGCCGCGAGTGATCCTGGCGGTGAGGGCCGCGGCGTCGACGAGGGCACGCTCGGGGTAGAGCGCGACGACGGAGCTGAGTGTGGCGTCGGCTGTTCCGATCCGGTCGCAGACGCCCACCCTGCGCGAGATCGCCCCGCACCGAACGGTCGTATGCCACCGGCCTCTGATCACCCCGGCCGCACCAGGGCGGCGAGCGCCCGATCAGTCGATGACCGCGGTGGCTTCGACCTCGACCAGATAGTCCGGAGCGGCCAGCGCCGCGACGCCCAGCAGCGTGCCCGGCGCGACCGGGGTGACGCCCTGCTTCGCGGCGGCCCGGGAAACCCCTTCGAGGAACAGGGGCATCTTGTCGGGGGCCCAGTCGACGACATGGACGGTCAGCTTCGCCACATCCTCGAAGGAAGCACCGACCTCGGCCGGAGCGGTGGCGATGTTGAGGTAGCACCGCTCGACCTGGGCGGCGAGGTCGCCCTCGCCGACCGTGGCCCCGACAGCGTCAACGGCTACCTGTCCGGCGATGAAGACCAGCTTCGAACCGGTTCCGACCGACACCTGCCGGTAGACATCGGTCTCCGGCAGCCCGTCGGGGTTTACCAGGGTGATGGCCATGCGGTCCGTCTCCTTGCCTTGAGTGCACGCGGGCTCGCTTCCACCGGCCCAAGAGGCACGCTTGGTCTCTTGTGGTTACTGAGAAACCGTAGGAGAGCGAAGGCCGGCAGGGAAGAACGCACTTATTGGTGACTGGGGAACCTCCTGGTGACCGAGAGGCCATTCATGGGCTCGCCCAGCAGACGATTCCTGACACCACGTACCCGAGCGGAGCCATGGTGGCCGAGGGGCGCAATCGTGCCTACGACGACCTCGGGAAGAGCCCGCTGCGCGGCACGCCGCTCGCACACGCCGAACTGCGCGCTGGGCGCCGCGCGGGTCCGACGGCGTCTCCGCGTCCGGGAGGCGGCCTACCGTGCGCGGTCGGCCATGAGCGCCCTCATGTCCTTGATCATCAAGGGCCGGAGCTGCTCGGGGGTGTGCGTGGAATCGGCGTAGAAGTTGAAGGAGAACTCGGCTCCGCCGTCGAGAACCGTGAGGATGACGACGGCGCCCTCGCTGAGGTCGATGACCCCGAAGTACGCGCGCTCGCCGAGACCTTCGACGCGTTTCTTGACGATCGTCGGGCCCGTGTTGGTCTCGACGGCCTCGCCGGTGGCCTCGAATTCCGGACGCGGGTCGGTGGCCTTGTGCAGCTTGAGGCGCAGGGTCAGCGTGTTCCCCGCCTCCTGGCTGCCCTTCCCGACGAGCGTGTCGTTGCATTCCGCGACATCCATCGCCCGATGGCGGTGCTCCCCGTGGGAGGAGTCGTCGCCGCGGTCGAAGAGCGCGCCCACGGCGGCCATCTCGGCGTCCGCGCAGAGATTGTCACTCATCCGGTACTGCACCTCGCGAACGTCCGAGGCGCCACCCGCCAGCAGGAATGCCCCGCCACAGACGACGACGGCCAGGGCCGCACCAGCGAGCGCCCACAGCGGACCCCTGCCTCGTCGGGATGGCGCTACAGGGGCCGGTTCCGTGCCCGGCCGGTCTTCGACGGGGCGGGGCTGCTGCGATGAGATCTGCACGCGTGTGAACTTACGTCACGACCGAGGTGGTGCCCCTCCGGGGTCCGGTGGCCGGTCCACGGGCGAAAGGGCAGCCTGAATCCGGCCGGCCCGAACTCCCCTCCCCGGGGACTCCGGGCCGGCCGGGGCACCGGACCGAAGTCGCATGGTGTGACTTACCGCGCCGGCGGGTGAACGGCGGCGCGTTCAGGCGGGGCGGCCTTCTCGGACCCGATACCAACATCGTGACTGGTTGACGGACTTGGGAGTGGGGGCGCGATGCGTACGGAGGTCAGGGCCACGGTCGTCACGGCGGGCCAGGAAGCGGATGTCCTTGTCCGATGCTGCCTCGGTGGCGGCGAGAACGGCGGTGCCGGGGGCGGCGGTGCGGGACTGGGCACCCCGGTCGAGATGGCGTCCTCCCGGTGATGCGGAGCCGGCTGTCCGGGGCACGGTGCCTGCCATGGGCCGCGACGCTCACCTGTCTGGTTCTCGCGACGACCATCAACCACGCGGTCGCCACCCCGGCAGCGGCACAGCCGACGAAGTGCACCGGCGGGAGGACGGACTCACGCGGGCACTCCTCGGTCGACCGATCCGAGATCGCGTGGGAGGACGAGACCCGCTACGACGACGCCCGGCAGTTCGCCGCGACGGTGTGGTCCTCCGACGGACTCGACCGGGTGACCTTCCCGAAGGACGACGCATCACGGATCGCGGACATGGAATGGTCCGACATCAACAGGACCGACGGCACATGGTTCAACGTCGGCGCCGCATGGAGCCCCGGCCCCGGCACCGACTGGATCCGCATGAACAGCGCCTACCTCGGCAAGGGGAAGAAGTTCGGTACGAAGAGTGGGCGGCGCAGGGTCGCGGCCCATGAGCTCGGGCACGCTCTCGGCTTCTGCCACAAGGCGGCGTCCGGGCCGGCGTCTCTCATGAAGCGGCTCCTGGTCGAGCAGCCGACGAACGGCCGTCCGACCCGTTCCGACCGTACGAACTATCACTCACTGTGGGGCTGACTATGAAGAAGACCCGGATCGTGGCCGTTGCCGGAGCGGCTCTGACGGTCATCGTCGCCACCGGCTGGACCGCGTACTCCTACCTCACCCCGGACCGGTCGTTCTTCGAGGCGATGACGCTCCACGACCCGGACGACGACCAGGAGGTCGCCACCGCGGCCCGCGACGTCTTCCGTGCGACCGTCGAGCGCCGCACCGGAACCCGGACCATCCAGGACGTGCCCTCCGACCTCTACGAAGTCCGCGTCATCCGTGCCTACAAGGGCAACCTCACCGGCATTGTCACCATCACCCAGACCACCGGCGGCCCCGCTCTGCGCCCCGGCCACGCCTATGTCATCCCGACCGTGCCCTGGAACAACCCCGAGCACGAACACGCGGTGCTCGCCGAGGCACTTCCCCGCCCCGCCGACGACCCCGACGCACCGGCCAGCACCGTCACCGGCAAGGCCCGCGGCACCATCGACCAGCACTGGACCTGGGCCGCCACCCACCCCTCACCCGGCCTCAACAGCTACCCCTGATCACACCTGCGGCATGCGAGCGTCCACCAGCCGCCGCTGTACTTCCGACACCCGCCGCTGGAGTCGTCCCGGTCGCACGCCCTCGATCCGCATCCACTCGTCGAGGCGCGGCCGCAGATAGCGCGCCATACCCGATCCGTGGCGGCGCAGCGCTGAACGGCTGACCGAGATCTCTTCCTGAATCTCTCTCCGGAGATCGTCGTTCCAGCCCTGCTCCCGATCTTCCCTCTCCAGAGGAGCCTTGAGCATGGCCACCGCCTCATCAAGGGCTGTCAGCAGGTCCATGGCTCCTCCAAGGCATCAGGTGCAACTGGTTCCCGTGAACAGCCCGAGCCCACGGCGCTGAACCTCGTGGACGGCCCCTTCGCGGCTGTGGTCCACTGCGAGCTCACGAGCCTGTCGCATGAAATCGAGTCCGCCGGCCGGCGGCCGGGCCCACGAAATGGCTGAGGGGCATGGGGACCTACCGCTACAAAGTACAGAAGGGCGGCTTCGGGCTGTTCCTCGGGATCGCAGCCGAGGCCACCCTCCTGACCGACCCGCCGACCACGGGGGTCCCCGTCAGCAACCGGGTCTGGCTGGACGCTTCCGAAGTCGACAACGCCTTCTACCGCAACCGGCTGGCGCTCAACGAACGCGAAGTCGCCTGGTTGCGGTTCGGCCTGGGCCGAATATCCGGCGACATCGAACGCGTCGAGTCCAGCCCCTACATCCTGGTCTCGGTTCGAGCCCTGGAGATCTTGGAGGCCGACTACGCAGAGGCAGCCCTCGCTCCGGCCATCGCCGGATGGGCCGCGGAGAGTTTCTCCCTGACACCCCGTCCTTGCGTCGTCAGCCGCGACAGTCCCACCGGCCGGATCACGTACGACTGGGGCGAGTGACCTCCCTGGCCAACAGCGTCGTGCTCGCGGTCAGGCCGCGGGCATTCAGGCAGTCTCCCTACCCGCTGCCCAGTCGATGTGGCAGCGCGACAGCGCCTGCTCGGCCTCAGCGGCGGGCCCGAACAGCCGAGGTAACGGCCAAACCTCAGCCTGATGGCGACACTTCGGCTTCCTGTTCGAATCCTCAGCTCGGCGGTTTCGGCCTCCCCGAAGGACCTCTACCCGAAGGACTTCCGCCCTCGGTGCAACCATGCCTGGCCCCTGCGCGGGTGGGTCGGGAAAACTGTTCGGCCCTCGCCATGCGAAGGGCTAGCGTGCACCGGCATGGACATCGAAGATTCCAAAGACCTTGTCCGGCGTGGGTACGACGCGCTCTCCCTCCGCTATGACCTGGCGTACTCCGCCGAGACGAAGTACCAGCCGTGGATCAGCGAACTGCGCGGTCGCATCCCGGCTGGAGGCACGGTGCTGGACCTGGGGTGCGGAAGCGGAGTCCCCGTCGTCCGCGACCTGACGACCGCGGGCCACCGTGTTACCGGCGTCGACATCAGCGAGGAACAGATCCGCAGGGCACGGGAGTCGGTGCCGCAGGCCGAGTTCGTCCGTGCTGATGCCACGACCGTGGAGTTCGGACCGGCCTCCTTCGATGCGGTCGTCTCCCTGTATGCGCTCATCCACATCCCGATCCAGGAGCAGCTTCCGCTGCTGGAGAAGATCGCCGGATGGCTGCGCCCCGACGGTTGGTTCCTGGGCACCACCGGCCATCGGGCCTGGACCGGCGTCGATGAGGACTGGTTGGGTGGCGGGACCCCTATGTGGTGGAGCCATGCAGACGCCGCCACGAACCGGAGCTGGATCACTCAAGCCGGTCTCACCGTCGAGAGGGAAGAGTTCGTGCCCGAAGGCGACAGCGGGCACGCTCTGTTCTGGGCCAGACGCCGCTGACACCCTTCCAGTTGCTGTCCCCGATCGGGGACTCCGGCTCCGGCCCGGCCTGAAGGCTGCATCGACTCAGCCGGTACCTTCCTGGCATGACACATGAGTTCGATATGACGCGGTCGCTCGCTGCGGGTACGGAAGACCGCAGGGCCGCCTGGGTGTTCATCCGGGGGTTCGTCGCGGACTGGGTGAAGGCGCTCGGTGATGACGATGGCTGGGGCGAGGCGGATCTCGTGGCCGCCGAGGAAAGGCTCGGCATCCAGCTGCCGTCGGCGCTTCGAGAGGCGTATCTGCTGTTCGGGCGTCGCCGTGACCTCACCAGCAACCATGACCTCCTGCTCGGCCCGTCCGAGCTGTACGTGGACCAGGCCGGGGAAGCGCTGGTCTTCCGGCATGAGAATCAGGGAGCCGCGTCCTGGGGAATCCGGCTCGGCGAGCTGATGGACGAGGACCCCGCCGTGTTCATCAGGGCCGACTTGGCCGACAAGGCTGCCGAATGCTGGGAGGGGTGGATGGAACGGCTGTCTCTGTGCTTCATCGAGATCGTGCTTTCGGAGGCTCTGCAGGCCGACAACGAGCTCTGTGACTTCCTGTGCGACTTCGACGACGTCACCGTTGCCCTGCTGGAACAGAACTGCACCCGGCTACCGTTCCCGGCCTGTCCGAGCAGCGAGAAGGAACACGGCACCCGTTGGTTCCTCGGCGCCGATGTGCTGCTGCGCGACGACGGAATGGCCCTTGTCGCCCGCGGCCGCACCGAAGCGGCCCTCGACAGCCTGCGCGACCTGCTCCCCGGCGACTGGCTCAACGACTTCCGGTAGATCACTTCCGGCCGTCTGCCGGCCGGCCCCGTGCCGACTGATCACGCCGGCTGGTCCGAGGGCGTCGGTGCACCGGCTCATGCGTGGTCGGCCGGGCTCGCCGGTGGTGCGGACTGACAGAATGGGCTCATGAACGCAGTGGACCTTGGCGACTTCGTTGTGCGCCGCGCGAATGAGTCGGAGTCGGGCGCGCTGGTGGAGATCGACTCGGTCGCGGTCGAGGGTGACGTCGAGCGACGGGCGAACATCCGAAAGTGGTGCGAGCAGGGCTTGGTGATCGTGGCGGAGGACGCGTCCGGCCTGCTCGGCTACTGCGTGGTTGAGTACACGTTCTTCGAACAGGGCTTCGTCACGATGCTGATGGTGGCGTCAGCAGCCCGCGGGAGGGGCGTTGGCCATCGGTTGCTGGACGCCGCGGCCGCCTCGTGCACGACCCCGAAACTGTTCACCTCGACCAACGTGTCCAACCAGCCGATGCAGCGACTGCTCCAACGAGCCGGCTGGAGCCCGGTCGGTCTTCTCCACGGCCTCGATGAGGGCGATCCCGAGCTGTTCTACCTTTGCCGGCCGCAGAGCAGGCCGGTCTGAGACGGACCCCACCGAGGAGATCGGTGGAGGGGGGTTCCGGCTTCGCCCAGGAGTGAGATCCGAGGTCTACGTGGGGCTTGCCGGGGCCTGGTCGTCGGATTCCCCGACGTACGCGGACGCCTGGTCGGCGAAGGTGGTTCAGACCTGTCCGGTCCTCACCTCATGAGGCCGACGGTCACTGTCCGTGATGCCATACTCGGACGGTAGATCCGCATGAGTCGGCACGTCGCCCGAACAGACCCTGCTTCATCCTGCGCTGACGCCCCCGCATGTCCAGGTGGAAGGACCGCCCATGACGCTCCAGGCCGAGAAGACCACCATTCACCCGGACACCGCCTACAAAGCGTGGCTCGGTCACACCATGACTTGCTCCGCCTGCCGGACCACCACCACCTGCGCCACCGCCGTCCGCCTCGGCCGTACCTGGCGCGAGACCCGCCAATAGCACCACGCCCACCCGGTGTCGAAGCAGGTCCGCGCCGACCGGCCACGGAGCACGGCCGCAGACCGCGTCGCTCGCGCCGCGGACGTCACGGACTTCCGCCATCCGGCCAACTCTCCGGTACGTGGCACGCGAGTCGCTGATCCTCTGCGCGGTGGACACGGTGCGGTGCAGCGGGTACCTCGCCCCGCCACGGAGGTCGGCCTGAGTCAGCCGCGTCCAGCGCGTGGGGAGGGGTCCGTCGCCCGGCCGCCCCCACACAGGTCGGCGCCGCGTCGCTTCGTCGCGTGACCCGGCCGACCCACGTCGTACCCACCCCGCCCGAACTGATCCGGCGGTCATGAGAGGCCCGCTGCCACGACCGTGCCGGGGGCCTTCCAGCACTTCCGCATTGCGGGTGCCTTCCAAGTTCACTGAACGGGTGGAAGAGCACAGCAAGTTGGTGATCTGATGTCCATTTCTGCCCGTTCACGTCCGCGCACGTCACCGCGGTGAAGCCGAAGGACACCCAGGACGGATCCCATACAAAGGCGGCAAGAGTGCACGAAGAAGAACGGCCCACGCATCGGCTGAGGCCACGGTCCGGCCCGGTGGCAGGAGACACGCCTGAATCCGCTGAGCTCGCGAAATGGTTACGTGCGCGCGTAGCCGGACTGACCATGCAGCAGCTGGAAGACCTGTTCCCCTACCCTCGCGCCCAGTGGAGCGAATTCCTCAAGGGTCACAAGCTCATCACTCTGTGGCTGCTGGAGAACGTCGTCACCAAACTGGTCCCTCCGCAGGACCAGCATCGGCAACGGGGCATCGGGCGCCAGCTGTTGAAAGCCGCCGAACAGGCCGACGCGGCTCGCCGAGCGGCCGGATCCGCTGCTGATCCCCCCGATGGCACCGTGAACGAACTCCAGCTGCGTCTGGACGACGCACGCCAAGGTCAGATCAGGGCACAGGCGACGGTGCAGGGTCTCACCCAGCTCATCTATGCCTTCGTGAGCGCGATGGCCGACCTCAAGCAACGCTGCAGGAACCTGGAGACCGAACGGGACACGGCACGTCGGCAATTGCGCCAGCAGGAGGCCAGCACCACCGCCAACCAGCAGCGCGCCGCCGAGAACAGACGGCGCGCGGCCGGGAATCAACAGCGCCTGGCCGAGACGGAGGAGCGTCTGGCCGAGGCCGAGAAGCAGTGCGCACAGGTCGAGGAGAGGCTGGCACGCGCCCGCCGGGAACAGCAGGAAGCCGAAGACCTGCGTATCGAAGCACTTCAGCGGGCCGAGCAGCGCCGCCGCGCCTACCAGCAGCGCACCGGGAAGGACAGTCCGGCCGGATCCCCCGGTGGGGACAGTGACTCGGTGCCGCCGCCTCAGCCGTGGGAGTACGACCGCTTCCTCGAAGCCGCTGACGCGCAGCTCGACTCGTACGACGCCCACATGGACGCCATTCGTGAGCAGATCGGCATCCCGGCCCCGCCCGCATCCGAGGGCCCCCGGACCATTCCTGGCGAGGCTGCCCCCGCTCCCTCCACGGACAGCACCGGCACCGCGGACATCACCCCTGGTCTCTCCGCCGTGCCGGAGGACAACAGCGCCGACAACAGCGGCCGGAACGGTGGAGACATTCCCCCGGCGGGCAGATCCGGATCACCGGGCGGCCGAAGAGGCAGAGGATGGCACCTGGCGCTGATCAGCACGACCTGCCTGGCTCTGCTGGCCGGCGGCTGGCTCGCCTGGGACCAGCTGCGGGATGAAGGAGAGAAGGCCTCGCCGGACACCCATGGCCCCCAGCGGGAAACCGACGACGCATCCCTGCCGGAGTCCGGCGTACTTCAGAAGGCGAAAAACAACGAAAAGATCAGAATCGGGGTGAAAGCCGACCAGCCCGGACTGAGCGAGAAGTCCGGCAACAAATGGTCCGGATTCGATATCGATTTCGCCAGGAACATCGCGAAGGCACTGGGATTCGGAGACAGGATCAAATTCATTGCAGCCGGTTCCCGCAGCCGGGAGGACATGCTGCAGCACGGGCAGGTCGATATTTTCGTAGGAAGTTACAGCATCACCCCAGGCCGTAAGACCAAGGTGGCTTTCGCGGGCCCCTACCTCTCCACCAATCAGGGGGTCCTGGCAGTGGAGGATTCGAGCGACACCACCAAGAGCCGCATGGTGGAGGGAGGGAAAATAGTGACGAAGGAGGTCAACAGCCTTGAGGAGTTCCCCAACGGAACAAAAATCTGTACAGCGAGCGAGTCGATCTCCAAAGAGATCTTGGACAAATTTCCGGAAAAAGACTTCGCCGTCGATGACAGCAAAACCGACTACAAGGCTTGCGTGGAAGAGCTCAAAGAATACCGGAGCACTTCCGCCACATCCTGGAAGACCCACGTAGTGGTCACGGACAGAATCATCCTTTCCGGCTTCCTGCCCCGTAACCCTGACCTAAAAGTGATCCGCGACTACTTGAAAGGAAGTACGACTCACTGGGGTGTGGGCATGAAAAAGAACGACCCCGCCCTGCATCGCCTCGTGTGCAAATCCATCGCAGAACAGATCGAGAACAAGACCTGGGACGATCTGCGCGAGAGCCACCTTCAGGAGGGCATCGACAAGGCGATTCCCACAGATATTTACGTCACCGCCCCGCAAGAAGAACAGCGGACCGAGTGCCGCGACAAGTAAGGTTCTTGGGCACGAAACCCTTCAGCGCTCTGCGGGGTGTGGACGGCACGAGCGGCTTCGCCCACTGACGCAACGGACAACACACCAAGCAGTTCGAGCCGAGTTTCATCCACAACAAGCCAACTCCGCCACACTCCACAGAGGACCCCGTTCAGGAGCGGCTCGACGCAATCCCATGGACCGGGAGTATCGCTGAGTTCCCGACGCGCGTGCCGTGTCCGTCGCCATAGCGCAGACCCCGCGCTACGGCGCGGACCCACGCGCCGCGGCGCCACCCCCTGGCGCACGCCCTCACAACCGGCCGCTCCGACCTACGGGCTCCCTGGCGGGCGCGCGAACGCGCCAACGGAGCGATCCCGCCAGGGTGAGGGTGATCAGGCGCTCCCCTCGGCCGGGAACCAGTTGATCATCTCGTTGTGCAGGGCCAGGGGCTGATCGTCGGACGAGAGCCAGTCCGTCTCGCCCCGGCGCCACTCGTAGTCCCGATGACGGGCCGCGATCTCCTCGACGAGTTCGGCGGCCAGCCGGGAGGCTTCGTACAGGTCCTGGTCAGTGGTCTGGGAGCTGGCGGCGACGATCAGGCCGCGGACCTCGGCGGAGTGACCGTAGCGGAAGGCTCCGGTGCCGAGCAGGTGCGGATCGGTGTGGACGGACGTCCCGTTGTTGCGGCCCAGGCGCCGGTGGGCCGCGGCCTTGGCGGCCGCCTTCGGCAGGAACTGGCGCGCCTGGTCCCCGACCGTGATGGCACCCAGGACCGCGTCGGCGTGGCCGGCCTGCGCGTCGGCCGTCGGGTCGAGGATGACGAATCCCATGGCGGGGCGGGGGTAGGGCCCGCGCGGCGCCTTGCCGAGGTCGGCGGTGTGGTTCCGAAGGATGCTCTCGGCGCGACGGTGTCCGAGGTCCGACAGCAGCTCGGTGAGTTCGACGTCGTCCAGCATGTATCGGTAGGGGTTGCGGCGCACGGCTGCCTGTACGCGCTGGGTTTCGGTCATGTCATTCTCCGATGCCGTCGACTTGGGGAACTAGAAGGCGAGTTGGGGTGTTTCGGAGCGGCCGGATCCCGGCCCTCGGACGCGCCGGCGGGCGACAGTTTCTGGACACACAGGGGGGCCAATTCCGGACGTTGCCCGCCCTTCGGCCCCAGGATTCATGGATGCCGTCTCCTGAACCGCGATCCCCAACTCGCCTGGGGGGTACGGGATTGGCCATGTGGTCGTGTCGAAGCCGCCTCCCCGAGACAATCCGGAATGGTCCACCCCGAGTTCAACCTCGGCCCGTCGCCCGAGAGATCATGCACTCCCGCCAGCCCCTTGGCAACGCCGTTGTATCGCACAGTGAGCTCGGCAACTGCCGCCATCCCCCCTATGACCAGGGACGATGACTCATCGATGAAACTCCAACTGTCGCTGGGCGTACGGACTCCGACGGATCTCGAAGACCGAACGGCCTTGACCCCCGGGCAAGGCGCCTCGTAGGCTCCAGTTCGCCTGCAAGGTCTAGACCAGCCATTCGCGATTCGATTCTCTTCCGTAGACAGCTTTCTCTCCGTGCCGCGCCGAGCGGGGCCGGAGAGGCAGTGAAGGAGTTGTTGAGTTTGACCACGCAAGTGTTTTCCAGGACTTTAGAGAAGTTTTCCGATGACGGGTTCACCCCCCTGGGGGAGGTGATCTCCCCCGGCGAACTCGCGGTCTACCGGGACATCTATGACCGTCTCCTGAGCGGTGACATCGAATCCGGAGACAAGAGATCCGATCTGGGCTCACACGTTCCACGCAAAGAGGGTGTACGGGAGAACATCACCCAGATCATGTGGCCCTCGGCGCTGTATCCGCCGCTGTGCGATCTCCCGTTGCACCACAGGGCCCTCACCATGGCCCGTGAACTCATCGGCGCGGACGCGGAACTCGATTTCGACATGATGATTCACAAGGCCCCGCACACGGACGTTGCCACGCCCTGGCACCAGGACGCGGCCTACTGGGTCGACATGCCCGATCGCCGCGCCGTCTCGATCTGGGTGGCGCTGGACGACGCGGATCTCGACAACGGCTGCATGTGGTACGTCCAGGGCTCCCATCAGAAGCCACTGCGACCGCACCGCCCCACGAGCGACGGCAAGAACATCGAATGCGACTGCTCCGAGGACGAGCCGGGTGCCACGCCCGTGCCCGTACGGGCAGGAGAGGCGGTGGCGCACTCCGGGACCACACTGCATTACTCGCGCGGCAACACCACGGACGGCACGCGACGCGCATACATCCTCAACTACCGCCCCGCCGCCATGATCCAGCTGGAGCGGGAGCGCGGCGCCGACCACGGCCTCAACGAGAACGTGCGGCAGGTCCGTAACCCGGACGCGGCCGAGGACTGACCGGCACGGCCCGCGGCAGCCTGCGCGCCCCGCGCGCTCTGCCCACCGCGCAGACACTTCTCCGTCCAGCCGGGCCGGCCGATGGGCCGGCCCGGCCCTCAACGGCCAGAAAGGCATGCCGTGAACGCTGTCACGTTGACAGGCGCTGTGATGACCCACCCCAGGAGAATTGCCGCAGCCGAGGAGGTCGCGGCGAAAGACTCACAGGGGCGTATTCGCGTCGTCGTGGACCCGGACCCCACAGGCCCGCCCACCGCGCTGCGCACCGCGAATCCGTCGTGGAACTGTGTCGGGGACGCGGCGACACATCACATCGTCTTCCAGGACGATGTCCTCCTGGCCGAGGAATTCTTCGCTTACGTGGAGAAGACCGCCGCCGCCGTTCCGGGAGAGGCTGTCGCCTTCTACGAAGGGTGGGAGGGCAGGAACAGCGGTGTTGTGCGTCTGGGGGCCCTCACCGGGGAGCATTGGGCGTACGCGATCGACGAGCACGTCCCGTCGCTGGCGCTGATGCTTCCGGCCGACGCCGCCCGGGGATACGCCAGGTTCGCCGCGGAGCACGGTGACGGGTGGCCGTACGACGTTGTCATTCAGCGCTATCTCAAGACGCTGGGCATTCCGGTCAGACTCGCCGTTCCCTGCACGGTCGACCACGACGACGTGCCGAGCCTCGCGGGGAACAGCAAGCATGGGTGGCGGCGGGCAACTCTCTTTTCCAGCAAGGCTGTTGACGTCACCACGTACGCGTGTGCGTCGTTCTCCGTCGTGCCGTTCTACCAGTACGGGGAATCCAAGTGCGCGGTGCGCAGCGGCGCGCGCTGGGAGTACCTGGACACCGACCGCTATCTGCGCCGAACCGGCCTGGCCGAGCGCTGCGACGGCGACTTCGCCGAAGCAGGCGCGGTCGCCGAAGCAGGCACAGCAGGCGGAATGGGCGAGCCCGGTCTGCCCGCCGTCGTGCGCCGGCAGGTGTGGCTCACTGCCTTCGCGACAGGCGTCGTCGTCGCCGGTCTGACGGAGCAGGACCCCGACCCCGAGACGGCCGGAGCCGTGATGGACTCCCTCGGCCCCGGTGGGCTGTGCGAGGAGTACACCGGCGCCGAACTTCTTCCCATGATTCCCCTGATCAGGGAACTGGCCCTGGCCGCCTTCGCATCCGGCCGCGCGGCCCGCCGGGCCGGAGGCGACACCACTCCCCCTGCCACCGCCGCGACGGCGGGCGTCGTGGTCACCGGTGGCAGTCCGGCGTTCGGTGAGCAACTGGCCGGGCTGCTCACCGACGCGGGCTGCGGCGCGGCGTATGCCGGACAGCTCGGCCCACAGCAGGACAGGGATGTACGCGCCCTGGTCCACCTCGGTGATCCGCACAGCGGCCACTCCGTGTCCGACCTGCTCGCCGATGCCGAGAAGCTCGGGATCGAGCGTCTGGTCCATGTGAGTTCGGCAGCCGTCTACCGCGGCGCGGGCACCGGCGATCGCGCGGAGGACGCGCTCTCCACGCAGCCGCACGACGCGGAGGCCCGCGCCTGGTGGGACGAGGAGCAGGAATGCCTGCGCTGGGGCAGCGAGACCGGCACCCCCGTGCAGATCCTGCGCGTCGCCGAGCAGGTGGGAGCGCACGCACCGCTGCGCGGCGTGCTCGCCACCTGGATGCTGCGGGCGTGGACGCGCCGCCCCATGGTCCTGGTCGAAGGGCGCCACCACCAAGTGGTCGACCACCGCGACCTGGCGGAGGCACTCGCCGCCGTCCTCGCCGGGCCCGTACACTCCCCCGTCTACAACGTGGCCTCGGCGCGTTACGACGAGACCGAGTTCGCCGGGCTCGCCGCGGAGACGGCGCGGCGCACCCCCTGGGAGCAGGCTGCCGACGCCGGTTCGCCGCACACGCCCCCCATGTCCACCGCCCTGATCACGGCCGAGACCGGCTGGCAGGCATCGGCCCCGGTACGGAACGGGGCACGGGCACAGGCCCAGTGGCTGGCCTGCGACACCCACGACCACATCCCCGGTGCCCTGCGGCAGGACACCGATGCCTGAGGAACAGCAGACTCTCCGGCCGGAGAACACCGCGGAGCCGGGTCTCTTCTCCCGGCAGTACGCCGCCGCCACCACGACGTTCAGCGTAGTGATGTTCCTGACCGGGTTCGCCGCGCTGGCCGTGGTGCCCACCCTGCCGACCGCCGCCCGGGACCTGGACGGCGTATCCCTGTTCCCGATGGTGGCGGGCTGCTTCGTGGCCGCCAGCCTGTTGGGCGGGGTCATGGGCGGCCACTGGGCCGACCGGTCCGGGGCGCGCCGCCCGCTGGCGCTCGGCATGGTCCTCTCGGTGGTGACACTGCTGGTATCGGCGTCCAGCGTGTCGATCTGGCAGCTCGCGATCGGCCGCTTCGTGGACGGTCTGGCGGCCGGCATGGTCGCGGTGTCGGTGACCACCGCGATCGGCCAGTCCTACCCGGAATACCTGCGGCCCCGGATGCTCGCGATGATGAGCGCGAGCTGGGTCATCCCGTCGCTGGTCGGGCCGCCGCTGGCCGGTGTGGTCGCCGAGGTCTGGTCCTGGCGTGTGGTCTTCTACGGTCTGGCCGTCCTGACCGCGCTGCCCGCCCTGGCCCTGGTGGTCGTGCTGCGCGGAGCCCCTGCGGGGGGCCCGGACTCGGAGCCCGCCGATGCTCCCCCCGCGGAGGAACGGGCGGCGCGCCCGCCGCTCATGATCGCGGCGATGCTCAGCCTGGGCGCGGCACTCGGCCAGTACGGCGTGTCAGAGTGGGACGTACGCCACCTGGTATTCGTCGCCGTCGGCGTCGTGCTCCTGGTGACCTTCGCGCCGAGACTGCTGCCGAAGGGTACGTGGCGCAGTGCCCGGGGACTGCCGACCGCGGTACTGCTGCGGGGTCTGACCTCCGGCACCTACTTCACCGTCGAGGCACTGGTGCCGTTGATGCTGATCACCGAGCGGCACGTCGCCGCGGTGGCGGTCGGCGTGGCGTTCACCGCCTCCGCGGTGTTGTGGGCCGGCGCTTCCTGGGTGCAGGGCAAACTGCTCCAGCACGTCGCCCGGCACCGCCTCGTCACGGCCGGCGCCCTGATCATGACCGCCTCCGTCGCCTTCGCGGTGCTGGGGAGCTTCTCGGCCGTGCCGCCGCTCACCGCGGCAGCGGCCATGCCCCTGGCGGCGATCGGGATGGGCCTGCTCGATCCCTGTGTCACCGTGCTGTCCCTCTCGCACAGTGCCCGGCACCGGCAGGGGCACACCACCAGCGCCATGCAGACCAATATGAACCTCGGTCAGGTCGTCGTCCTGGCACTGGCCACCGCGGTTCTCAACGCCTGTCTCGCTGTGGGGACTTCGACGCTCGACGGCTATGCGACTGCCTTCGCGCTCCTGCTCGTGCCGACCGTTCTGGTCGCTCTCCTGGCCGTCCGCGCACGCAGCAACTGAACGCTGCCGCCTCATCGGACCGGTCCGGACTTCTCACCTCCAGCAGTACTCCACCCTTCCGAAAGGGAACGTTGTGCGAAGTGACCTTGTCGTCATAGGTCTCGGTTACGTAGGTCTTCCTCTCGCGGTGGAAGCCGGCCGCTCCGGTCTGAGCGTCATCGGTCTCGACCGTGACGCGGCGACCGTCGCGCGGCTCAACGACGGTGTCTCGCACGTGGACGACATCGACGATGCCACCGTGGACGGTCTGCGGGCCCAGGGCTTCTTGGCGACCACCGACGAGCGTGTCATCGCCGAGGCGGACACCGTCGTCATCTGTGTGCCCACCCCGCTGTCGACCCACGGCGGACCGGATCTGACCATGGTCGAGAGCGCATGCGCCATGATCGGCCGCCAGTTGCGGCCCGGAACCCTGGTCGTGCTCGAATCGACCACCTACCCCGGGACCACCGACGAGGTGGTTCTGCCCATCCTCGAACAGTCGGGTCTCACCGCGGGCACCGACTTCCACCTGGCCTTCTCGCCGGAACGGGTCGACCCCGGCAACAAGGTCTACGGGATCCGCAACACGCCCAAGGTCGTCGGCGGGTACTCATCCGCCTGCGCCACCGCCGCCACGGCCTTCTACGGAAAGATCGTCGACCAGGTCGTCCAGGCCGCCGGTACCCGCGAGGCCGAGATGGCCAAGCTCATCGAGAACACCTACCGGCACGTCAACATCGCGCTGGTCAACGAGATGGCGATCTTCTCCCACGAGCTCGGCATCGACCTGTGGGACGCCATCTCCTGCGCCGCCACCAAGCCCTTCGGCTACCAGGCATTCCGGCCGGGGCCGGGGGTGGGCGGACACTGCATCCCGATCGACCCCAACTACCTGGCCCACAAGGTCCGTACGCTCGGCTACCCCTTCCGCATGGTGGAGCTGGCCCAGGAGATCAACACCCGGATGCCCCGGTACGTCGTCGAGCGGGCGCAGCAGCTCCTCGACAGCAGCGGCACCACTCTCAGCGGGGCACGCGTCCTGCTGCTGGGCGTCACCTACAAGGCGGACATCGCCGACCAGCGGGAGACCTCCGCCCGTGACGTCGCCAGAAGGCTCCGCACCCTCGGCGCGGAGGTCTCCTACCACGACCCCTACGTACGCGACTGGGAAGTGGACGGTACGCCGGTCCCCGAGGCCCCTGACCTGGTCGCCGCCCTGGACCGGACGGATCTGGCGATCCTCCTGCAGCAGCACAAGGCGTTCGACATGGCCGAGATCGAGGGCCACGCCCCGCTGCTCCTCGACACCCGTGGCTCCGCGCGCCCGCAGCCGCACATCGCCCGCCTGTAGGACCCCCGTGGTGCCGGACATCCATTTGTAGACCCGGGCACGATGCCCGATCAGTTCTCAGGAGTACTTCTCATGTGCGGTATTGCAGGGTGGGTAGACTTCGCGCGCCCCGTGGACCAGGATCTCGCGCGGACCATGACGGCCACGATGGCCCGCCGCGGACCCGACGCGGAAGGTCTCTGGACCGGGGACCATGTCGCCCTCGGGCACCGGCGTCTCTCCGTCATCGACCTGGAGGGCGGCTGCCAGCCCATGGTGGCCGAGGAGGCGCCCGGCTCGCGAGCCGCGCTCACCTACAGTGGCGAGACCTACAACTTTCAGGAACTCCGCTCCCAACTGAAGTCGTTGGGGCACCACTTCACCAGCCGGAGCGACACGGAGGTCGTTCTCCGCGCCTACCTCCAGTGGGGCGCCGGCCTCGCCACCCGGCTCGAAGGGATCTATGCCTTCGCGGTCTGGGACATGGACCGGGAGGAACTCGTCCTCGTCCGGGACCGGATGGGCGTGAAGCCGCTGTACTACGCCGAGACTCCGTCCGGGGTGCTCTTCGGGTCCGAGCCCAAGGCGATCCTCGCCCATCCCGAGTTCAAGGCGGTGCTGGACGCCGACGGGCTGCGGGACATCCTGTCGGTGGCCAAGGTGCCCGGACACGCGATCTTCCGTGGCATGCGGGAGGTACCGGCCGGCTGCACGGTACGGGTGAACCGCGCGGGCCTCACCGAGGACCGCTACTGGCAGCTGGAGGTGGCCGAGCACACTGATTCGCTCGACCGGACCATCCACACGGTGCGCGAACTGCTCGAATCCGTCGTCGAGCAGCAGATGGTGTCCGACGTGCCGCTCTGCACGCTCCTCTCCGGCGGCCTCGACTCCAGTTCCCTGACCGCGCTCGCCGCCCAGGTCACCCGACGCAAGGGCCTGGGACAGATCCGCTCCTGCTCGGTCACCGACCCGGACCTCGACGGCACGGCCGGAGCGGGGGCGAACGAGGATCACATCTACGCCCGTCTGCTCGCCGAGCATGTCGACTCCCTCCACAGCGAGCTGCCCCTGCACGCCCCGGACCTGCTCGCCCCGGACCTGCGGGCATCCGTCCTCAATGCCTACGATCTCCCGATCGCCAAGGGTGACGAACACGCCTCCCTGCACATGCTGTTCGGGATCGTCCGCGGGCATTCCACGGTCGCCCTCTCCGGGGAGTGCGGCGACGAGGTGTTCGGCGGGTACCGCTGGCAGCGTGACCCCGACGCGGTGTTCTCCGCCACGTTCCCCTGGGTGCACGAAGGCCGCCACAACTACCAGGGCAACGACGTCGTCTTCACTCCGGACCTGCTCGCCAAGCTCGACCTCGACGCCTACGAGCGCGACTGCCACAGCAAGGCGGTCGCCGAGATCTCCGCGGGCGACCACCTCGACGACCCCGCCGAGGCCCGCTACCGCGAGGTCACCTACCTCGCCCTCACCCGCCACGCCCAGGTCCTCTTCGACCGCAAGGACCGCATGAGCATGGCCTGCGGACTGGAGGTCCGGGTGCCCTTCGCGGACCACCGCCTGGTCGAGTACACCTTCAACGTCCCGTGGGCCATGAAGAGCTTCGACGGACGCGAGAAGAGCCTGCTCCGCGCGGCCATGAAGGACCTGCTGCCCGAGGCGGTCGCCCAGCGCGTCAAGACCCCCTACCCGTCCATCCGGGCCGACGCCTACAACCGGACGCTCCGCGAGCGCCTGGCCGACGTCGTCCTCACCGGATCGAGCCCCCTCGCCCCCCTCTTCGCCCCCCGTCTCGGAACACAGATCCGCCACCATGGTCCCGCCGCCCTGGAGGAGGGGATGAGCCGGGCTGCCCTGGAGACCACGCTGCAGCTCGACGGCTGGCTGCGTACGTACGACGTGGACATCACCCTCTGACACGACACCCGAACAGCCCCGGACACCGTTCCCGTACGGGAACAGCCGCCGCCCGGAGAAGCGTTGCACCGCGCTCTCCGGGCGGCGGGCCGGCGAGGGGGCAGGGACGGGTCCGTGGACCAGAACGCGCTCAATGCCCCGGTCACGTACGGGTGAGACGGACTGCTGCGACGGGGCAACAGGGCCTGTTCGCCGTATGCAGACAATTCGCCCGCAGCAGAAAACGGGCGGCCGCCCCTCGACAGCCGTCTAGCTTCGCACCATGAAGCCCCTCCGGATCACCCCTGCCATCTGGCAGTTGTCCTTCCCCGTCGGACACGTCCACATCGTGCGCCTGCCGGACGGATACGCCCTGATCGACACCGGAATGCCAGGGTCCGCCCCGGCGATCCTGGACACCCTGGAGCAGCTCGGCGGCCGTCCACAAGACGTGCGGCAGATCGTCGTGACCCACTCGCACGTGGACCACATGGGCTCCGCCGCAGATCTCGTCGAGGCCACGGGCGCCCGTGTGCTGGCCGGTGCACTGGACGCCCCGGTCATCCGAGGTACCGCCGCCGAACCCGAGCCGGTGCACACCGCCTCGGAGCATGCCCTCCATGAGCGGATCTCGGCCGGCTTCACGGACGGGGACATGCCACCTGTGCGACATGTGGCGGTGGACATCGAGCTGCATGACGGCGACACCCTCACCGGCTGGTCCGAGCCCGTCCGCGTCCTGCATGTGCCGGGCCACACCCCGGGAAGCATCGCGCTCCACCTCACCGCCGGCAACGTGCTGTTCCCGGGCGACACCATCGCCACCGCGGAGGGCCGGGCCATCCTCGGCCCGTTCAACGTGGCCAGGGAGCAGGCCATCGCCTCCTTCCGAAGGCTGGCCGCGCTGGAGGTCGAAACCGTGTGCGTACCCCACGGCGAACCCTTGTTGGCCGACGCGAGCGCGGTGCTCCGGGCAGCGACTCCGGAGAACGACTGGGTGTGAGCGTCGGGATACCGAAGAGCCTCCTCTGCTCCACCACGGCATACCGTTCACTCCCCGGCTGCACAGCCACGACAAAGAGGTCCACCGCCGGTTCGGGAAGCGCCGTGGAGGCGACGCCGATTACGCCTTCACGGCCGTCGTTGGCTGCGTCGCGGGGGCGTCGGTTGTGGCTGCGTCGGTTGCGGCGTTGGCGTAGCGGCGGGCCAGGTGCGCGAAGGCGTCCTTGAGCTCGGGCGGCCCGACGACCTCGATGCCGGCGTCGAACCTGCCGAGGGAAGCGGCCAGGCCGGGCCATGACCACGAGCCCATGACGAGCCGGCAGCGTGTCGGGCCGAGTTCCTCGACGACCGCGTCACAGGTGTAGCCGGACACGACGGCGGCGGGCAGGTCGAGGATGACCTCGCCTCGGCAGGGCCAGTCGCCCGAGCCGTCCGAGCCGTCGGAGCCCCGGAACCTGCCGGCGACAAAGGCGGCCACATCGCCTCCGGGCAGCTCGCGCGAGGTGAAGCGGGGCCCGTTGGGGGCGCGTGGGGTGATGCGGTCGGCACGGAAGGTGCGCCAGTCCTCCCGGTCGAGGTCCCAGGCGACGAGGTACCAGCGCCCGCCCCAGGTGACGAGGTGATGGGGCTGCACCCGGCGCGGAGGCGTGTGCACGCCCTTGCCGTCCTCCCCCGGTGGTGACGTGGGGGTGTAGTCGAAACGCAGCACTTCGCGGGCGTGGACGGCGGCGCCGATCGCCATGAGCACGCTGCTGTCGACCTTGGGGTCCGGTCGGGCCGCGGACCGCGCGACGGCAGTGACCTGGAGGGTGTCGATCCGGTGGCGCAGCCGTGCGGGCATGACCTGACGGACGGTGGTCAACGCGCGCGCCGCGGCTTCCTCGATACCCGCGATGGTGGTGGTGGCGACCTGGAGTGCGACGGCGAGGGCGACGGCCTGCTCGTCGTCGAAGAGCAACGGGGGCAGGTCCGTGCCGGCGTCGAGCCGGTACCCGCCGTCGGGGCCCTTGACCGCCAGGATCGGGTAGCCGAGTTCGCGCAGGCGGTCCACATCGCGGCGCACGGTGCGGGGGCTGATCTCCAGCCGCTCGGCCAACAGCGCCCCCGGCCAGTCCCGGCGTGCCTGGAGCAGCGAGAGCAGTGAGAGCAGTCGCGCTGAGGTCTTCGGCATGGCCCCATATTGCCTCAGGAAGCGGCCATATTCTGTCCTCTTCTCTTGCGAGTGTGGTCCGCCGACGGTGAGCGCGCTGTCCCTGGGAGGGCTGATCAAGCATGTCTCCCCGGGTCCGTGGTCCCGCTGGGCCGGACCGTCGATTTCCCCTATGCACAGTACGGAGACGAACATGTTCAACGCCGCCGACACCGCACGCGCGTCGCTGCGCCGACGATCGGCCGACGGGCGTGCTGCGGCATGAACCCGATGACCGTTCTCGATACCCGGGCGCTCAACCGCGCCACCCTTGCCCGGCAGTTGCTGCTCGATCACGCCGACGTACCGGTCCTCGACGCTGTCGCGCACCTCGGCGGTCTGCAGGCGCAGGAACCGCAGGAACCGTTCGTCGGCCTCTGGTCGCGGCTGCGGGCGTTCGATCCGGCGGAGCTCTCGGACCGGTTGGTCCGACGGAGCGTGGTGCGGACCCATCTCATGCGCCGTACCGTCCACCTCGTGACCGCCGACGACGCTCTGGCCTGGCGGGCCCGCCACGGCGCCATGCTGCGTCAACGGGTGCTGGGAACCTACCGCCGGGAACTCGACGGGATCGACCTCGACGAACTCGCCGCAGCAGGACAGGCGGTCATGTCCGACGGCGAGCCGCGCTCGATGACCGAACTCGCGCGGGCCGTCGCCGAGCGCTGGCCGACGCCGGGGCCGCGCGCACTGGGCGAGATGCTGATCGCCGCCCTCCTCCCGGTGGCACAGCTGCCGCCGCGTGGGCTCTGGCGGCAGAAGGCAGGAGTGCGCAACGTCCTGCTCTCGTCCTGGCTGGGACGCGAGATCGCCGCTCCCTCCCCCGACAGCTCCGATCCTGTGGGCCAGGCGCTGGTACGACGCTATCTGGCCGCGCACGGTCCCGCGGCCTCCGCCGACCTGCGCGCCTGGTGCGGTCTCGCCGGACTTCCTGCGGCGATCACCGCGATGCGCGAGGAGTTGGTCACCTTCCGCGACGAGAACGGTCGTGAGCTGCTCGACCTCCCCGACGCACCGCGCCCCGACCCCGGCACACCTGCCCCGGTACGGTTCCTGCCGGCGTTCGACAACGCGATCCTCGGCTACCAGGACCGCAGCCGCATCATCGACGACGCCGACCGCGGCCTGTCGGTCGCCGGTGCTCGCGTCGTTCTGGTCGACGGCCGGGTCGCCGCGACCTGGAGCGTCGAGGCCGGCACCGTGATCGTCACACCGCTTCACCGTCTCTCCCGAGCCGACCGCACCGATATCGCCGAGCAGGGCCGGGCACTGGCGTCGTTCCTCTCCGACGGCGACAGCCACGGCGTACGGATCGCCGCTTCCGGCTGATGAGCTCGCACCCACGGGCTGCTTCCGGGGCAGGGCGGTGACGGCTGACCGCGGTGCGCGTACGGCCCGCATCGTCCTGCCCCCTCCGGGCGAGTCAGGTGAGGTTCTCCTCCAGGCGGGTCAGGTAGGCGTCGATGAAGTGGTCCCGGATGCCGTCCGTGGTGGGGGCGAACATGTCGGCCGTCGCACCGCTGATCCTGTCCTGGATACCGGGGATGAGGGGCATCCGGTCACGCAGGGCGCCCAGTGCGTCGAAGTAGCGCAGTTGATCGACGTGGGCGAACAGGGGTGCCGGAGGGACCTGGGGGACGATGTCGTTGTTGTTGACGAACCGGTGGGTGCGATTCTTGAGAGTGGTGTTGTAGGCACTGGCCAGCGTGCGGTCGCAGGTCCGTGGCTGCCCGTAGGTGAAGATCCCGGCGGGGAGGATGCCCGCCTCGAAGTGGAGCCGGGAACCTGCCAGCATCGCCAGCGCACCACCGAGGCTGTGCCCGGCCAGCCACACGCTCTGGTCCCGGTCGGTGAACTCGGTGACGGTGTCGCGGACATGCGGGTACACCGATGCGAGTGCCTGATGGAATCCGTAGTGCACGAATCCCTTTCCACCGGGTCCGGGGACGGGCGGAGTATTGGTGTCGGAGAGCCAGTCCTGGATATTCATCGGCTCGGTCCCGCGGAAGGCGACGAGCACCATGTGCTCGCTCCCCGCGACGTACGCCTGGGTGTCCTCCAAGGGGAAGGGCATCGCGTGCGGCGAGACGAAATGACGGAACCGGTCGAAGCCCCAGCCGGAGAGTTCCTCACGGGCCGCGTCAGCATCCTGATAGGCGGCACGGGCCGCCCTGGCCAGCCAGTAGGCATGTGCGAGGTCGTACCCGCTCTGGCGGTGATCGAGGGCGGGAATGGGCACGGAAGCCTCCAGATGCGACGGATGGATCGGGCTGCTTCGCATCCTTGGGCATCAGGCCCCGCCAACGCCCGCTCCCGCTCACCCATTCGGACGGCGCGCGGAAGCACCACCCGGCCGGCCCCCGTCGGTGTCCGGTTCTCGCGTCCCCAACACCGCCGCCCGCCCTCTGAACGCGGAACCGCGCATGGTGTGTCAGAGGCCGCCCGTGTGAAGAAGGCGGTTGGGTGAACCCGCGCCCGGCGAGATCACGGCCCCTGTCGTCGAGGCGTCGGTGAGGCGACGGGTGATCTCCTGGGGAGTGGCCCGGGGGTCCTGCTCCTTGAGGAGTGCGGCCGCGCCGGCGACGTGGGGGCTCGCCATGGACGTACCACTGAGCGTACGGGAGCCGCCGCCGAGCCGCGCGGAGACGATGCCGACTCCGGGTGCGTACAGCGAAAGGCACGGGCCGAAGTTGCTGAAGCCCGCCTGGTGGTCCTGCCGGTCGACGGCGCCGACGGCGAGGGCCTTCTCGGCGCGGGCCGGCGAGGCGTCGCAGGCGTCCTGCGCGTCGTTGCCGGCGGAGACGACAGGCAGGACACCGCGATCGGCCACCGCGTCGGTCGCGGTGTCGATGGCACGGGACGCCGAATCGCCGATGGAGGCGTTCAAAACCGCCGGTGGCTGGGCGTGCCCGGCGATCCAGTCGAGTCCGGCGATGGTCTGCGCCGCGGTGCCGTCACCGGTGCAGTCCAGCACGCGGACGGCGACAAGGGAGACCTCACGCGCGACACCGAAGGTCCTGCCGCCGACCGTTCCGGCCACGTGGGTGCCG
This sequence comes from Streptomyces sp. TSRI0281, assembly GCF_001905125.1. Lineage (GTDB taxonomy): Bacteria > Actinomycetota > Actinomycetes > Streptomycetales > Streptomycetaceae > Streptomyces. The sequence goes on from NZ_LWLE01000005.1 coordinate 132,055, forward strand.
TGGAAGTGGCAGTCCTGGCCGTTGCGCCCGTCCTGGACGGCGTCGAATCCCACGGTGGCACGCCCTTCGAACTCGGCGTGCGCGGTCTCGATCCCGGTGTCGATGATGTACGCGGTGACGCCACGGCCCGTGCCGGTGACGGTGAACTGGCCGTCGAGGGGAAGACCGCGCTGATCGATCCGGTCCAGACCCCAGCTCCCCGCCTCTGCCGCGGCTCCGCTCCCCGCGGCCCCCGCACGTCCGGTCGTCCTGTTCACCGCACCAGGCGACGACATCACGTCGATGGTGATCTCGCTGTTCTCCTCAATGGCCTCGACGGCGGGAAGGGTGCGCGCGAGGCGTAGTTGGAGCGGCGTGAGAACGGAGGCGAACCCACGCAGCGCTGTGCCGTACGTGAACAGAGGTCTGACACCCAGTTTCCCGAGCACGTCGTCGGGCGAGAAGGTGGGCTTGACCGTGACGATGTACTCGCCCGGCACCGCCCGGACAGAACGTTCCACCCCGAGCGGGCTCCCGCCGGGCACGTCCACCGCGCCCGCCGTGCCGCTCACCGGGACCAGCACGAGAACTAGAGCCGCCATCCAACGCATACGCACGCGCATACACACTCCGTCGAAGATGAGGAACCGAGCACCGACGGGCGCCGCCATGATCCGTCGGCGCGCCCTCTGTCCGTTTCGGCCGAACGCGCCCTCGACTTGAGCGGTGCCGAACGATGCTGTTCCGGTGGGCCGTTGCTGCCCTTGAGGCTGATGACCGGTCTTGCCGCGCCGGCCGCGTGGCGAGTGGTCAGGGGCGCTGTGCCAGTGCGGTGAGCAGCGTGGGCAGGGTGGCGCACGGGTCGGTGTCGTCGTCGCGGGTGAGCACGACGATGCCGGTGTCCTGGTCGGGGAGCCGGACCAGGAGCGAGCGGTGGCCGGGGTTGTCGCCGTGGTGGAAGTGTGCCCGGTGTCCGGCCAGGGTGCCCAGGAACACTCCGTAGCCGTATCCGGTGGCGAGGAGAGGCGTCGAGTACTGGGTGCGGGGGACGGCGTGTGGGGTGTACATGCTGCGGAGGGAGCCGGGGTTGAGGAGTTCGCCCCGTTCCAGCACGCGGGCCCAGCGGGCGAGGTCGCGGGCGGTGGACCAGAGGTCGCCGGTGCCGGGCAGGAGGGAGAGGTCCGTCGTGCCGTTCTCCGCGCGTGTCCGTTGGCTTGAGGTGCCGGTGTGGTTCAGGTGCAGGGGGAGGAGGATCCGCTCGCGGAGGATGTCGGTGTACGGACGTGCGCCGGCCTGCTCGATCATGCGGGCGGCCAGGACGTATCCGGGGCTGCTGTAGTGCCACCGGTCCCCCGGGGCACCCAGCAAGGGCAGCCGCATGATCCGGGCAAGGGTGTCCGCACGCGAGGGGGGCGTGTGCGGCCCGGGTTCGGGAACCGCGTCCCAGTGGGGCAGTCCGGACGTATGCGTCAGCAGGTGGTGAAGAGTGACGGCGGCCCATGCGGGCGGGCAGCCGGGAAGCCCGTCGGCCGGCCGGTCCGTCAGGGACAGGACGCCGTCCTCGGCGAGGAGAAGCGCGGTGGCAGCCACGAACTGCTTGCTGAGGGAAGCGATCTGGAACCGTGTCTCCGGTCGGCACGGAGCCCCCGTCGCGGGCTCCGTGCCGGTATACGCCTCGTGGGCCACAACGCCGTCACGGGTCATCAGGACAGCTTCGGTCGGCCTCATGAGGACAGCCAATCATGCGGGCGCTGCTGTCCGGCGGCACTTCCCATCGATCACCGGTCGCCGCGGACAGGACCGCACCCGCCTGCCACCACGACGTGGGTGCATAGCGAAGGGCGGTCTTGTCTGAGTCGGGCGACTCCGTCAAAGTTGGGGCTTGTTTGTTCCGAGGAACGGGGGCGGTACGAAGTCGTCGTCACGCCCCGTCGTTGCGATGTTAATGGCACGATCCGCTCCGGCCACCGGCCGGACTGCTCTTCCCGGAAGGACAACTGTGGAACTGCCGCGCCCCGAGTTGACGATCAATTCTTCTGAGCGTCTTGAATCCGTGGTGGCCAAAGTAGTCCAGGAGTGCCAGAACGGGCTGCCGGAACGAATCATCCATCTGTCGAGCGACGTGGGTTGGCCGGCCCTGCGCAAGCGTCTGGACACGTATGCGCGCCGGATCGAGGCGTCCGTCGAGGAATGGGAGAGCGGCCTGCGGATGCGGCTTCCGCGAGCGGCCGTGACGATCGAGGAGCGGGCATCGTCCATCGTGGTCCATGGCCACCGCGCCGGACCTGGCGTTGCGCGCGGTGGCCCGTTGTTACCGGCGCCGGAGCAGGCTGCGGAGGTCTGGCAGCTCGCCGAGTACCTCACGGGTCTGCCGGCCGGCATCGGCCCCTTGCTCACCGGTGACGAGGAACGGCTCAGGGCCGCGCTGAAGCACGAGAGCTGGCTGGTGGCCACGCTCGCGTGTGATGTGCTGAACCGGTCCGGGGTCCCGGCGGTACCGCGATTCGTGCGTGACCACGATCCCCACCAAAACGTCGGAACGGGGGACGCCTCCCACGGTGACGGTACGTTCACCGAGGTGTGGGAGGCCCGCATCAGCGTCGACGAGTACGCGCTCTTCGAAGCGGTACACCCGGGCTATGCGGTGCAGATGGTGGAGTTGGGCCGCATGGTGCGGTCCCATTGCCGTGCACTGCCGGGCGCGGTGCTCGATGTGGGAAGCGGGCCCGGTCTGCCGACGGTGATGCTGGCCGAGATGTTCCCGGACGCGCGGATCGACGCGGTGGAGCCCAGTCCGGCGGCCATCCCTCATCTGGTGAAGAACACTTCGGGCCGTGCGGTGTCCGTGCACAGGACAGGGATCACCGACTTCGCCGGCCCCCGCGACTACCCGGTGACGGTCTCGGTCGGCGCCTCCCACCACATGGACACACGTATGTTCCTGCGTGGTCTGAAGCGGCACACGGCGCCCGGGGGGCTGATTGTCGTCGCGGACGAGATGGTCGCTCCGTATGCGTCGGAATCCGAACGGTCGCGGGCCGTCATCGACCACCATTTCGTCTATATGGACCAGGCGCTCGCACATGTCCCGGACGCCCATCTCCCGCCCGTCGAGCAGCGCCGCATCCGGGCCCTGCGCGACACGGACCGGCGGGTACCGGAGCGTTTGGCGGACCTTCTCGAAGAAGTGCGCCAGGACCGGTGGTTCCATGTCGGGGATGACAGCCCGTGGCAGCGCGTGCGTTTCTGCGTTCTGGAACTCGAAGCCCTGGTGGCGGGAGTCGACTACGACGTGGAGCGCAAAACATGGGTGGAGAATTTCATGACCCTGGCTCAGGACGAGGGGCTGGAGCCCGTCGAACACCGCCGTGTCCACGCCACGGTGGGAGGCCGTGACCTCGATGCGGGTACCCATGTTGTTGCTTTACGTAATCCCCACCTGTCGCCCGTAGCTTCGAGGACGTTGTGACTGAACCGCATCGACGCCCCACGGCCCGTATCCACATCGAGAGCCGTGAGTGCAGCCCACAACTGCTGGAGCGGCTGACCGGCGCGACGTACTTTCCCGAACGGCTGCTGGGACCCGCGCTCATCAACACGGTGTGCCGTCGTGGCGGTCACCTGCTGTACGTGACAGCCCCGGGCCTGATCGACGCCGATCAGCAGGTGGACTACTACCTGGGCCTCTTGTCGGACGACGCTCACGAGGCCGGTACGGGCGAACTGCGGCAAAAACGCGACCTGGTCCGCATCGTGCCCCTTGACGATGCCTCCACCCGCTGGCTGAGCAGCAAGGTTCTCGATACCACCAGCACGCGGGCAGCCTCTGTACGGGAGGTGCTACGGGAGTTCGCGGACACCCACCGGCGCACCGGCACAGATGTGCGGCTGAGCTATTTCGAGCCGTCCCAGTCGCTGGAACAACTGGCCCGCGACCTGGAGGTGCCTGGCACTCAGCCTTCCGCTTCCCACATCCCGCTGGGAACCAAGCACGCCGGCCGACAGATCTTTGCCGCCGCCGGCATTCCGGTACCCGCGGGCAGCGGTGTGTGCCATGACACCGCGGAACTCGCCGCCGAAGTGACCGAACTGGTCAGGGCCGGGAAACGCACACTGGTGTTGAAGCTCAACAGCACCGCGTACGGCGGGGGCCTGGGCAATGCGCTGCTCGCACTGGATGACGGGATCGCCTCGGCACCCGATGACAGCATCGAGCAGCAGATCTGCCGGGCGCTGCCTCAGTCGTCCCTGATGGACCCCAAGATCACCTGGGACGACTACGTCACCCTGATGAAGGAATCCGGGGTGATCGCCGAAGAGATGATCACGGATGTCCCGCTGCCCAGCCCGAGCTTCCAGGGGCGTCTGACCGACAGTGGCACCGTGGAAGCCGTGTCCACTCACGACCAGGTCCTCGGTGCCAACGGACAGAGCTACCACGGCTGCACCTTCCCGGCCCACGCCGATTACCGGCAGTCGATCATCGAGTACGGGCTGCGGGTGGGCGAGGTACTGGTGGAGCGCGGCGTCAACGGCGGAGACTACGGAGTGGACTTCCTCGCCGTGCGATCAGGGTCCGGGTGGCGCCTGCTGGGCTGCGAGATCAATCTCCGTGCCACAGCGACCAAACACCCCTTCACCATGGCCGTGGGCCTTCTCGGCGCGGAGCCGACGGCGGACGGGCGTCTCTTCGTGGACAACACCGAGTACGTCTATGAGGCATCGGACGCCATCATGGACCAACGCTACGAGGGGCTGCGCCCGGCCCAGCTCATCGAGGCCGTCACCGGTTCCCCGATCGGCTTCGACCCGGTACAGAAGACCGGCGTGGTACTGCACATGATGAGCCCCGTCACGGAGTACGGGAAGTTCGGCGCCCTCTGCATCGGCCGAACCCGCGCTCAAGCGACAGCACTCATGCGACAACTGCACGACCTCGTACAGCAGTTGGCTCCGTCGCGGTAGCCGCCGGGGGCTCGTCGCGCGTCCACACCGCGAGGTGCGGTGTGGTGCGGCGGCGACGGTCCGGACATGTCCTATCCGCGGTCGCGGAGGTAGACCTCCAGTGCGGCGGCCCCGGTCAGCATCGCGCGCCCGCGGGCGGACAGTCGGCCGCGCCAGTCGCGCAGGGCGGCCTCCAGCGGCTCCAGCCCGCCGGCCGCCCGCACCCGGGAGAGCAGTGGGGCGATCTGCTCCAGCGGATGGCCGCCCCGTCTGAGCTGATGGGCCAGCCGGGCATCCCGCACGTCGGCGTCGCCGTAGACGCGGTATCCGGTGCGCGGGTCGCGGTGCGGGAGCACCAGCCCGGCGCGCTCCCATGTGCGCAGAGTCGCGGGCCGGATTCCGAGCTTGGCCGCCAGTGGCCCGATGAACGTGCCGCCGGGCCCTGACACCGCGGCCGGTCCGGACACCGCGTCAGGCCTCGCGTCAGGCCTCGCGTCGGCCCCCGAGGCCTCCATGGGCTCAAGGCCGCGGAGGGCGCTCTCCACGGCCTGGAGTGTGCGCCGGTCCTCAAGGAGTTGAGCGTGGCTCTCGTCGATGAGGCGGAATGCCTCATCGGCCACTCCCTCGTTCACTGCGCGCATGATCGACGCCGACCTCTGGTGGCCGTGGCCTGGCACCAGGGCGAGGAACGCGTCCAAGGCCCGCGCGTGCAGCGGGGTATAGGTGCGGTAGCCGTGGGATGTGCGCCCGGCGGCCGGAAGGATGCCGGCCTCCTCGTAGTTCCGGACGGCCTGTGTGGACAGGCCGTGTCCACGCGCCAGGTCGATCGGCCGGAGCCGCTCACCGTTTTGAAGGTTTCGACCCATGATCCTGCCGATATCGCGAGAAAGTCTCCATCGAAGGTTCAACGATACCGTTGAAGGCATGGCTACTGACATCAAGGACACCGTCCATGCGGTCGAGGCTGCCGCCGTCATGAGGCTGCTCCCGAACCGGCCCCGGCTGCTCGCCCTGGGCGAGCCCACCCACGGCGAGGACACTCTGCTCGACCTGCGCAACAAGCTTTTCCGGCAGCTTGTCGAGCAGGAGGGCTACGGGACGATCGCGATCGAGAGCGACTGCATGATGGGCCTGGCCGTGGACGACTACGTCACCTCGGGCACGGGCACCCTCGACGAGGTCATGGAGCACGGATTCAGCCACGGCTGGGGCGCCTCCGCGGCCAACCGCGAGCTCGTGCGCTGGATGCGCGCCCACAACGACGGCCGGCCCGTGTCCGAGCGGATCCGCTTCGCCGGTTTCGACGGCCCGCTGGAGATCGCCGGCGCCGCGAGCCCCCGGCAGGCCCTCGTCGCACTCCACGGTTACCTCGCGGCCCACGTGGACGAGGGCCTGCTCCCCTCCACCGCGGAGACGCTCGACCGGCTGCTCGGCACCGACGACCGGTGGACCGATCCCGCCGCGATGAGGGACCCGTCCCGGTCCGTGGGGCAGTCGGCCGAGGCGAGTCGGCTGCGGCTGCTCGCCGACGATCTGGTGGCGCTGCTCGACACACAGACCCCGCACCTGATCGCCGCGAGCCCGCACGACGACTGGGACCGGGCGCGCCTGTACGGGCGCACCGCCACCGGCCTGCTGCGCTACCACTACTGGATGGCCGACACCTCACCGGCCCGCATGACCCGGCTGGTGGGCCTGCGGGACCAGATGATGGCCCACAACATCCTCGCCGTCGCCGAACGGGGCCCGGCACTCGTCCACGCCCACAACGGCCATCTCCAGCGGGAGAAGAGCACGATGACAGTGGGCGGGACGCCGGTGGAGTGGTGGAGCGCCGGCTCGCTGGTGAGCGCGCGGCTCGGCGCGGAGTACGCGTTCGTGGCCACGGCCCTCGGCACGATCCGGCACCAGGGAGTGGACACGCCGCCGCCGGACACCGTCGAAGGACTCCTGTACGCGCTCCCTGAGGACCGCTACCTCGTCGACGCCCCCCGGCTGGCCACCACCCTCGGCGACACGCCGCCCGCGCCCCGTATATCCCCCTGGTTCGGCTACGCCCCGCTCGACCCGGCCCAGTTGGCGGACAGCGCCGGGATCGTGTTCGTCAAGGACGTCCCCCACAGACCGTAGGACGAGTCCGGCGGATGGCTGCCCCACGGCAGATGAGTTCGGGGCAGTCATCCGGTCATCCGCAGGACGTGACCGGGGGCAGGCGGTCAGGTCATCGCGAACTGGGAAACGTACGCGTCGAAAGGCTCGATGCCGGCTTCCGCGCGGAGTTCGTCCACGCGCTCGGGCTCTTCACAGGGCCACGGAATCGGTGCCCCGTCCTTCACTCCGGCGATCTGGGTGCCGTAGACCTGCTTGCGGCCCTCATTGACCCTCGTGCGGTCGCGCAGAAAGGCCAGCTCGCGCGGGCCGGCCAAGCCTGCCGACACCGCCTGATCCATCAACTGGAGAGCGCGCGCGCCGCTGGATGTCGAGTTGCCGGTCGGCGTGCTGGGCGATCAGCCACGCCGCGCCGGCGGATCCCTCGCCGACCATCTCCGCCGTCGGCCAGCCGTACTCGTCCATGATCGCGCCGAGTCTGTCACCATGCCGCGCGGTCAGCCGGCGCCACGCCAACTGCTCTGCCGGATCATCGCTGTTCGCGCCGACCGAGGACTGCTGATCGGCCGCAGCCATGTCCGTAAGTTCCACCGCCAGTGCGGCAACGTCGTGCATCACTGTCAACTCCATGGTGACTCAAGGGCGTTGTGCTCGTCGACCGCAACCCTAAAGGCGCACATAACAGGTATAAAGATCATTCCGGGGAACGGTGACAGGTGCCTCCCCGCACCTGGATACTGGATGTATGCCCGGAGCCGGCGCCGAATCGCCTCGCCGGTGACGGCGCCGTGGAAGACGTAGGCACGCCGGTCGAATCCCGTGGCCAGGCCCGGGAGTTCCCTGAGGGCGTGAATCATCCGCTCCGCTCGTTGCCGCGTTCTTCGGATCGCCCTGTCGAAGCCAGTGGGCCGCCCGCCATGGGCTCACGCTGCGCTCGCGGTCGGCACACCGTCCCGTCACAGGGGCGGAACTGGGACAAGGTCGCGGCACAACACGCTGACCAGCATGGACACGAAGCACGACGTCTGGGACATCTGCGGGGCGTCCCGGACACACGATCCCTGTTCCGCCCCGCCTCCTCCTGTCCCAGCATCGATCGGGCGAGAGCAAATTGCTTCGACTTGAAGGGGAATCATGCGTACTCGACTCGTGCTTGCCAGTGCGGCGATGGGAGCCGCCCTGCTGACCGGCGGTACCCTCGCCACCGCCCAGGCGGCCCCCGTGCCCTCCGACACCGGCACGACGGCCACCGCGCCGGGCACCCGCACATGGATCTACGTCGGCACCTACAGCACCGAGCGCCGGTGCTACGACGACGGGGTGAACTCGGCCTACGCCGAGTAGGAGTGCCGGAAGGCCAGCAGCGGCAAGTGGCACCTCTGGGTGAACGACGCCTCGTAGTCCCGTGCCGGTCCGCCGACGGATGACCCTGACCAGTACGGAAACCGAACCACCCCTGGAACAGCCGGGTCAGCCTCGAAGGCAACCCGCCCGCGGGTGAGAGCCGCCGGACAGACCGCCGCTTCGTGAGACGTGGCGGTCTTGTCGTCTCCGGCGGCGAGGCCGCGGAAGTACCCGGCCCGGCGGGCGCTCCCGCTCTCGACCCACCGTCGACGGACCACTCCCCGGACAGCACGGTCGGGGCGGCACATGTCTGCCGACCACGTGAGCACGTTCAGCACGAACAACCATCGATCCGGTTGGCGCCGCCTTCTCGCTGTGGCAGCCGCACCACTTCACCGGATGGACACTCCCGCCCCACCTGGCGGGTGCTCCCCATCGCATGGTCCTGGCCTGCGATCAGCCCGACAAAGCCCGGCACTTCTACGAGATGACGGCTGGCACCCCTCTGATCTGCGCCGATTTCATCACCACACTCGGACCCGGTGCATCCACTCCGCAGGGGGAACTCGCGGTCGATGTCGGTGATCTGGACAGCGTCGTCGCCCGCGCACGCGACCACGGCCAGGACCCGGTCACCTGGTCCGAAGAGACCGGGCGTCGTGGTGTGCGGTTGAGTAGCCCGGAGGGACTGACATTCCAGGTTCACCGCTCGGAGCGGTGACTCGGTCATCGACCACGCGGTGCCGTCGGGGACGAACCACCGCCCTCGGCTCAGAGCATCCAGAGCTCCCGCACCGCCCACCCCCGGGTCGGTCGACAACGCGGTCCGGCTGGGTTCACTTGCTGGAGATGCTCCACGTACCGTCGTCGGCCGCGGAGGCGCTGTTGAGGGCGGTCCACGCGGCGTCGTCGAGTGTGAAGGCGTCGAGGAGGTAGGCGGAGATCGCGTCGGCGACGAGGGCGACGCGGTCAGGGGCCTCGTCGGTGGTTTCGGCGACCCTCTCGCCGGCGATGCCGCCGAGGGTGTGCTCGCCCTCGGCGATGGCGAGCAGACTCTTCGGGGACGGGCTGAGATGGTAGGCGTCCGTGAACCACTCCGGCCCCCGGGTGGAGAGCTGGGACTGGTCCTTGCCGCCCGCGATGACCAGGACCGGGGTGGTCATGGTGGAGTACTCCGGCCTGATGACGCTCCGCGACCACTCCCCAAGATCTGTGCCAGAACCCGGGACTCACTCGTGATTAAAGCCAGGGAGGTTAGTTTCTCCCTTCGGGGTTCTGGTAGATGCTGGCGGCCATTGATCCCAATTGCTTGTTGGCCTTTAGCGCCAGGTCGATCGCGTCGCTGACGCTGTTGCTGGGGACCGGGACATTGTTCACATAGATAGCGAAGACGAGACGGTGACCATTTTTCGCGTCAACGTATCCTGCAAGCGCCTTGGTGGTGAGAGCCAGCTTGCCCTTGAAAGCGCCGACCAGGGTGCCGGTCTTCGCGCGAATGTGTCCTGCGGCAGGGTCGGTGTGCGCGATGACATCCGCGAGTGATCCATCGACACCCAGGCTCGGCATAGAGTCGTAGAAGGTGCTGAAGTCGCGACTGTGGGAAAGATGCCGCAGCAACTCCGTCTGTGCGGCTGGTGTGGCCTTGTCCCCGGTCAAGCCTTGGGCATCGACGAGAGTGAACGAATTCGGGTCAATACCTGCGCCGGCGAGAAAGTTCCGCTCGATCTGCATTCCGTCGGCATAGGTGTGCTTGCCGTGATGGACTGCCATCAGCGGTGGCAAGAGGTTGGCGCCGAGATTGTGGCTGACCTTATTGATCAACTTGGCGTATTCCCTGAAGGGCGGTGACGTGTACGTCGCCGAGACAGGCAAGGCCTTCACCTCCTCCGATGACGGAAGGTCGGAGCCGGGATTGGATCCGAGCGTCGGGGCGCTGACGGTGACACCATTCCGCTCAAGAGCCTCGATGAGTACAGTGCGGGCAAACGCTGCGGGGTCGGGTACTTGGAATGTCGCCACGAATGGTGCGGTGGCGTCAGCGGGCACCGAGCCTCGAACCCGGATGTGCCCGGGGGCGTTGCTTTCGGTCTTCACCGTCGGCTTCGTGCCGGCGGGCGTGGTTGTGACGTTTGCGTCGACGGTGAAGGCTGCCGTCTTGGGCCGCGAGTCGACCTTCGCCGGGTTGCCGGGCGTGCCGGGCGTGATGAGCAGGTCAATGAGGTTGTCGTTGACCAGCGTTGGCGTGACGGGCGTCCCACCGATCGACACCGGGTCCCAGAGCCGGTTGTCGATGATCACGTTGCCGTCCACTTGACGGATGCCGCTTGCCGCGACCTGACGAGCCAGGTCATTGATGCCTGCCAGCGGGTCTTCCCGGGTGATGGTTGCCATTCCCGGCACGGCGTTTGCGTCGTAGTGGTCGAAGTCGGGGACGTCCAGTTGTCCTGCTGCAGTCGTCCGTCCGCCGAGAGTCAGATCGCCGCTTCCCACCATGACTAGGTTGCCCGTGAGTCGTCCGGCCTCCGATATCGAACCGCTGTGCACGATTGGCGTACGGAAACGGTGGTCGCTGCCGAGGTCGTCGAGGGCTGCACCTACCGCGAAGGTCTTGGCTGTCGATCCAGTCATGAACTTGGATTCGGTGTTCTTCGACTGGAGGACTTTTCCTGTCTTCAGGTCGGCGACCTGCACGCCCCAGTCGCCTGTTGCCCACGGTGAGGCATCCATGAGCTTTTGCAGCTCGGCGCTCACACCTAGAGCGTTCGGGGACGCGGAATTCGAGTGATCCTTTGAGTCATTGGAGCACGCCGACATCGTGACGGCCGCAAGGGCCGATGCCACAGCTACTGCGGCTGCGCGGGTACGCAGCCGGCGTGAGCCGTATCCAGTAGCCTCCCGCCGTGTGGTTCCCGCCCTCGGATGGACTGCGGGCATGGGCTCCCTTCGGATGCGATTTCGCATGAGATCAGGGACTTTCATAAACATTGCGAGGATACCTTTTCATTTCTAGCGTTAAACGAGGGGGCGCCATAAATGCCAGCGGTCGCGCTTTCGGCGATCGAGATACGCCAGCCCATGGAGCACGATTTCAAGAACGTAATGCCGATCCGCGCCACCGATAAATTCCTTTTCTGTCTTGATGGGATAGCCAAGGAATGTTCGGGAACCAGCGGAAACCACGGGTGCGCGACTCACTGCACTGCCAGTGGCGGTGCTCGCCCCGCTGAACCGGGCAACCATCGGACTCGTCCAGTCTGGCCGAAGGGAATCGCCCGAACAATGCGGGCAGCGGGAGAGAGCATGGTAGGGAAAACCCCCGTTCCTCATATCCAACTAAGGCGCCTCCCTCTTGCCGATGACGATGTCTCCGTTACGGGTGTGAATCCTCACGGCATGGTCACTTGTGTCGTCTTTCATGACATCCACTGTGATGTCGCCCTTCTTGGCGGCCGTGTCGACTGCGTATGTCACCTCCGGCAGGCCGAGCCGAACGTCGCCGTCCTGGCTTCGCACATCGACGAGGTCAGGTGCGGAGACGAAGTTCAGCTCGTTGTCGCCGTTCCGTGAGGTGACAGTGACCGACCTTGCGGAGATCCTGTCGCCCTCGATGGTTCCGTCGCGGCCTTCCAGATCCAGATGGGGCCCGCTGAGGTCCGACAACCGCATGTCGCCGGCTTTGGCCGAGAAATCTGCGGTGAAGCCCGTGGCTTCAACAAGACCCTTGTCGTTCTCGGCAATGATCGCGACGTCGCGCGGTACCTTCACGGTGTACTTCGCACCGCAGTTGACGGAGAGACCCGTGCAATCCAGCGAGAGCGTGAGAACGCCCCCTTCGAGCTTCCATCCGGATTCTATTTCGCCGCCTACTTTCGTACCGCTGACCTGCCGCGTCACCCGAACGCCCTTGACATCGGCGGCTACGAGTTCCAGGTCGGCCGAGTCGGACTTCACGGTCAGGCTGTCCCCACTGAAATCAAACATTTTCGATTCCACGACTGTGTTCGCCGGGGCACCGTCCGGGCTGCATCCCGTTGCTGCGACAGCGAGGATCGCGACGCCCCCGAGGGCGAGCACAGTGTGAGGCTTCATGCCCATTGATTCATTCCTTCATAATTCTGGACATGCAGGTGACGCATGCCGTTCATGGTGGTGGTTGGTTCGAAGGACGCGATCGCGTCGGTGGCGAGTTCGTTCCGTGGAATCAGCAGGCAACCTGAATACCGGCCGGGCGATTCTGCCGTCGCGGCGGTACGGACGTCGCCCTGCTTCACGAGCGCAGAGCCCGGGCTGCGACCGTGCGCGACACACGGGCGGCTTGGAGGGCCAGAGCGAGGCAGGTGGTCACGAGCGTCACGCCGGCGAGCACGCCGAGAGTCGCCCAGGGGAGGCCGTCCAGAACCCGGACGACGCTGATCTCGGCGCCCACGGCGATAGTGGCACTCGTCACCGCGATGGCGATCGCGCCGAAGACGATCGCCGTCCCCGCGTAGATCACTCCCTCATAGATCGTTGATCGGGTGACCACACCTGGTCGCGCACCGGCGACCGTCACGATGGCGGAATCACGTGTGCGCTCCCGCCCGACCAGAGCGATCACAGCAAGGCCGCCGACCCAGGACACGACGAAGACCCAGCCCAGCACGACCAGGACATCGCCCAGCCCGGCGGTGCTTCCGGGCATGACGTTCCCCATGACCATGAAGAGTCCGACGAACGACAAGGAGAGGGCGAAGGGCAGCACCGTGGCGACGCTTCTCGCCGCGCGGGTGCGGCACGATTGCACGGCAAGGTGCCAGGCGACACCGCGCGAGGGCACGAGTGCGGTCCAGAACCTCATCAGAGGTGTGAGCACCCACGGCCCCATCAGCAGCAACAGGCAGATGAGAAAGAGGTCGCCGGCGAAAGCGAAGGCCGTCCGCTGTTCGATCCCGCCCTCGAGTTCGAGTCCCAGCCCGGGAATCCACATCCCGACCACACCGGCGAGGAGGAAGAGGGCGAGAACGCTGCGCGTGACGCCGGGCCGCGCCGGTGGATCGGAGAGGTCTCGGAACGCGCGCATCTCCGGTGTCTTGGCGGCACGGCGCGTGACTCCCCAGCCGCCGAGCAGACACGGAACCACCCCGGACAGCACGCTCGCCCCGACGTGCCAGAGGTGGAATCCGGCCGTGGCTCCGTGCAGGTCGAGTCCCGTGGTCGTCCATTGTGCGAGGGCGGTGCTCGCGACGAGAGGGGCCAGCGGTACTGCCAGCGCGCCGGCTGCAGCGCCGAGCACGACCAGTTCCGTACGCAGAATGAATCTGATGCGATTGCGAGGGATCCCGAGGATCGCCCACAGGGCATGATCGCGTCGCTGGGTCGTCAAGGTCAGACCGACGGTGGATGCGACGATGCCCACGGCGGCAAGCACGGTGAAGAAGACGATGTTGCCGCCGAGCGCGATCGACGCGGAGACCATCCGCGCGTCACCCGCCGCCCGCGCTGTCGAGACGGCGGTGAACATGGCGATGACCGAGCCCGCTGCGCATGCCGCACCGACCACTGCGCACAAGAACGTCCACAACCACATGGACGCCTGCATCCGAATGTCCGACAGGACAAGTCGCATCACGACGCCTGCTCCCCCGCTTCGTCCTCCGACTGCGCCGCGAGGACGGCATCGCTCACCGCGTGGGAGTCGCCACCAGGAATGACGGCGTGCACTTGCCCGGACCCCAGCACCACGACCTGGTCAGCACGTGCGGCCGCATGAGGGTCGTGTGTGACCATGAGGACCGTGGTTCCCTGCGCGGGAAGTGCCTGCAGCCAATCGAGCACGACGTGACCCGACTTGAGGTCGAGCGCGCCGGTCGGCTCGTCGGCGAAGACGATCCGCGGCTGATTCGCGACGACCCGGGCCACCGCGACGCGCTGGCGTTCACCTCCGGAGAGCCGGTCGGGGCGCCGCCGCGCGTGCTGGGCGATACCGAGCCTCGACATGGCGTCGCCGACCCTCGACCTGGGCACCCGATGGCCAGCGAGTCGCGCCGGCAGGGCGATGTTATCCTCGACCGTCAGCGAGCTGACGAGGTTGTACTCCTGGAAGATGAATCCGACGTTCTCACTGCGGAATGCGGCCTGCTTGCGAGGGGGGAGCGACAGGATATCCGTTCCCAGGACCTCGATGGAACCCGCGGTCGCTTGCTCCAGACCAGCAATGCAGAGCAGAAGCGTCGACTTGCCCGACCCGGAGGGGCCGACGATGGCGGTCAGCCGGCCTTCGGGAATGTCCAGGTCGATATCGTGCAGGACGCGCGCCGTCTCGCGTCGACGGCCCGGAACGGGGAAGTCCATATGAAGGCCGCGCGAACGGATGCACGGCACGGAAGCAGCAGCTGAGATAGGCATGCATCGAGCAAAGCAGGGCACGGCGGGAGCCACACGGGTGCCTGCACTGGTTAAAGGTAGACCTAGGTCTACCTTTTACGCGATCCACAGTATGTGACAATGGCGGGCATGGCGCAGATTCGTATTGCCCGGAGGGTGCTGACGGAATGCATCGCGGCAATGGCTTTTCCGATTCTGCTGCTATCCATTCTCGTTTCGCCGGTCTCGGCCCCGGTGGTGGCGGAGACGGACCGTTCGAGAGCCCGGTGGTGCGGCGTCGAGACGATGCCCCTGAAACCCTCTGACCACAGCTGGGCCCAGTGGGTAGCACTCCGGCTGCGTTCACGGTCAATGTGGCGCACCGACCTCCCGGTTTTCGTGACCGCCGTGCTCCTGTCCGCGCTGTCACTGCTGGTGGCCTTCTTCGGATTCATCGGCGCTGCCGCTCTGGTGTTCTCCCCCGTCTTCTGGCTCTTCGGCATCGCCGCGCAGGTCGGTCCATTCACCCCTGAATCCGTTAGGGAAACCCTCCTGGCGATGCCCGCAGGCATCGTTCTCGGCGCGGTCACCACGACCGTACTGACCGGCACATCATTTCTTCGCGACCTTCTCCTGCGCACCCTCTCCAGAAGCCGGGACCCGGATCTGCTCGCGAAACTGGAGGAGCTCCGGACCAGTCGGGCTTCGCTGACCGCGGCCTTCGAATTCGAGCGACAGCGCATCGAACGCGATCTGCACGACGGCGCCCAACAGGAACTCGTCGCCGTCGTCATGCGTCTCGGGATGCTGGAAGCCACGGCCACGACCGCAGCCGCCGACCAGGAACGAATCGTGCGGCTGGCACGGCAGGCCCAGGTTCACGCGGAGCGCGCACTCGAACGGCTGAGGGACACGGTGCGCGAAATCCATCCCCGTGAACTGAGCGACCTCGGTCTCATCGCCGCCGTCCGCGAGCTGGCCGCGCGATCGCCTTTGCGGGTCGAATTGAACAGCACCGGCGATGACGCCCAGCTTTCGTCACCGACTGCGACCGCCGTATACTTCACGGTGTCCGAAGCCCTGACGAACATCTCGAAACACGCAGGTGTGGGAAGCGCTCGGATCGACCTACGATGCGCCACGACCGACGTACACGTGCGTGTGCACGACGATGGTGTCGGCGGTGCGAGAATCTATGCGGGCTCCGGGCTCGCCGGACTGCGCGAGCGAATGCGAAGTGTCGGCGGGAATCTCGAAATTCTCAGCCCACCGGGTGGCGGGACGCTGGTTGTGGCGTCCGCTCCCAGCCAACCGCCATGGTGATAAATTGAAGCAGGACGTTCCCCGGGGAGGGGGGTCATGAGAATTGTTCTGGCAGATGACAGCGTGCTGATAAGGGCCGGCATCCGGGAAATTTTGACCTCCCACGCTCATGATGTCATCCGCGAATGCGAGGACGCCGACGAACTGGTTGCCGCAGTCGACGAGCTGGTGCATGCCGGAGCCGCCCCGAACATGGTGATCACGGATGTCCGCATGCCCCCCCAAAACACCGACGACGGACTGCGTGCCGCGATCGATCTGCGCTCCCGGCACCGGGACCTGCCGGTGTTGGTTCTCTCCGCCTACGTCACGGGCCCCTATGTGAGGGAGCTTCTGAACGGCCCGGGTGCCGACGGAGCCGTCGGGTACCTGCTCAAGGAGAAAGTGGGCAGAGTCGCCGACTTCCTGCGAGCTGTCGAGACGGTCTCCGCAGGTGGCGTCGTGATCGACCCCGAGGTTGTTCGCCACGTCACCCGCGCGAACTCGCCCCAGGGGCCGCTTGCCCGGCTCACCGCTCGTGAAAGGGAAGTGCTCGCCCACATGGCCGAAGGGCGCTCCAACGCAGAAATCGCGACGGAGCTGTTTCTTTCCGGCGCTGCCGTGAGTAAGCATGTGGCGAACGTTTTCGTGAAGCTCGGCATGCCTCCCGACGAGGACAACCGACGCGTCAAGGCCATTCTGGCCTGGTTCGAATACAACTGAGGACTGGCCCCCGGGCACCGTCCAGCAGCTCCCACAGCTCCGTGAGCCCCGCGCCGGTGCCGCAGGTCCTGCGACGGGACCCGGCCCACCCTCACCGCCTGCTGCGCGCGGGTGCGTACCCGGCCAGGTCCGACGCAGGGCACACGTACCCTCTCCGGCACACGTACCCTCTCCGGCACGGGTCCGAACGACGAGGGCCCGATGCCAGGTGCCGTCCCGCTGCCACCGGCGGGACACGCCGTAGACCTGGCCCCACGGCCCGTGCCCGGCAGACAACACCGGCTCCGGCGCCGCCCACTGCTCGTCAGCGAGATCTCCCCGCCCCATGAACCGAGATCCTTTACCGCTTCGGATCCGCTTTCGCCGCACGAACTAGAGGTAGGTGGCGGCCGTGACGCAGAAGCCGCCGAGGGCGACGGCCCAGACGTACGGAAGGGTGCGGAGCATCACTTGCTGCGGAGTGACCCCCGCGTACTGGGCGCTCCACACGGTCTGGGTGCTGGTGGGGTCGGCCACGCCGAAGACCTGGTTGTACGAGGTGGCGAGGCCGAGGACCGCCATGGCGGGGTAGATCCCGGCGGCGATGAGGACACCCGCGATGCCCGCGCCCAGACCGAAGACATTCAGCGGACCGCGGTAGAGGCAGAGCGGGACGAGCAGTGTGAAGACGAGGACGAACAGCACCGCGTTCTGGGGGCTGACTGCCTTGACCAGCGGTTCGAGCGCCTCGACGGCACCGGGCAGCTTCACCGCGGCGAGCAGGATGCCGATGGCGATGAAGAGGGCGATCGGCGGGGCGGCGACCTCGAAGCCGCCGTAGAGCGTGCGCAGCAGCCTCTTGTTCATCCCGCCGGGGCGGGTGGTGGTGACCAGTGCGTAGAGCACTCCGGCGAGCAGCGAGGGGATGATCGGCACGTCGAGGCCGAGGGCGAGGACCAGGGGGACGAGCGGGGTGATCAGGGCGTACCAGGGGGCGTCGCCGAGCTTCGCCCGCCGTGAGAGGGGCTTGGCCGTCGCGGACCTGAAGGCCCAGGCGTGTTCGACGCCCCGGCGGCGGGACTCCACAAGAACGAAGAGGACCGCGGCGACGAGTGCGAAGGGGAACAGCTTGATCATGAAGCCGCGGACGGTCGGGACCGGCAGTTCGAGGGCGGTGGAGAAGAACTGCCAGACCGGCAGCTCGAAGGGGATGCCGACGGCGATGCCCATGAGGATGGTGCCCGCCGCGGTGACCTTGGGGATGCCGACCGCGATCATCGCGGGGATGCCGATGATCCCGGCGAGCATCGCGGCGGGTGCGGAACCGGTGACGGTTCCGACGAGGGCGGAGACGCCGAGAACTCCGAGTGCGACCACGCTGGGGCGGTCGCCGCCGAATTCGATGATCTTCCTGACGAGGGTGCCGGCGATGCCGGTCTCGTCGAGGAGCTTGCCGAGCCAGGAGCCGAGCAGTACGGCGATCATGGTGGCGGCGAGGGTGGGCGCGCCCTCCTGGAGGACGGTTAGGAGCACACTTCCCTTCCCGGTGAGCGGGGCACCGGCGACCACGGCGATGGCGACGGCGAGCAGCACCAGGGCGAAGGCGGTGGGAAGTCTGCGGGTGAGCATCGCGGCGACACCGGCCGCCATGATGAGCAGGATGACGAGACCCATGGCGTCAGTTCTCTCTTCCGTGCGGTGCGGGGACGGTGCAGGCGTCCGCGAGGGCGGCCGTGAGCAGGAGGGGGCTGCGGCCTAGTCCGCAGACGGTCCGGGCGTGGGCGTGGGCGGCGATCTCCTCGGCGCCCACGACATGGCCGAGCAGCCGGCGCCGGCCCAGACGGAGGACGGTGTGGCCGAGCGCCTGCTTGAGGGCGGCCCGTGCCGGGCCGTGGTGGAGCTGTTCGTGGACGGCTTCGTGGGCGAGGGCGGCGGCGCGGAGGGAACCTGCGGGAAACCAGTGGCGCCATCCACGCGCCTCGACGATCTCCTCCGCTCGGGCGAAGGAGTCGGTGAAGAGCTCGACCGTCGGTACGGGCCGGGTGGTGTAACGGGCCAGCAGACCCAGGTCCAGCCCGCCGTCGGACTCCACGACGCGCGCACGGGGCCGTGCCGCGGGCAGTGCCGACCCGAACTCCTCGGCGGTACGGGCCCATTGGCGCAGCAGCGCCCGGTCGCGCCCTTCGTGGGTGGGGGTGTCGGCGAGCAGATCGACGGCCAGTTCGAGGTCGTCGGCCCCGTGCGGCGGGGTCTTCGGCCCACGGCCTGCCGCGGTGTTCATGCGCGTACCTCCACTACCGCGACCACCGGTTCGTCGGCGGCCCGCGCCTTGAGTTCGCCGCGGGCCAGCGCGAGCAGCGGTTCGGGGTCGAGTACGCCGGAGAGGTCGGCGATCCGGGAGCCGAGGAGCAGCCGTACGGCGGGGGCTCGGACACCGCCGTCCCCGTACGAGGTGGCGTCGCGCACCAGAGCGGCGAGCACCTCGGGCGCGCGGCCCACGGTGGTCGTCTCCACCCGGGCGTCCGCCACGTGGAGGCGGACCACACCGTCCGCGTCGATGACCCGGACCGGGCGGCGGGTGGCGCGGAGCCTGCGGCGTACCTCGGTCCCGTACACGGTGTGCGCCGAGGTGCCGGCCAGCACGTCGACATGGGCCGGGTCGGCCTTGAGGCTGGCGGCGGCGGTGCGCAGGCGTTCGTCGTCGTCGGCGCGGTGGGCCCGGTCCTGGGTGCGCAGTTCGGTCGCACCGGTGGCCACGGCCCGTACCGTGCTGGTCTGCGGGTCGACGGTCACCTCGACCTCGACGCCGTCGGGCGCGGCGCCCTGGGCGACGACGGCGGCCTCCGCTTCCGCGCGGACCGCGAGGATCTGTTCCTCCCCCGCGCCCGGGATGATCCGCTCGACCTGCTCGCGGACGAGGGCGAGGGCGACTCCGATCGGGCTGATGACCTCGCTGTGGCGGGCGATGCGGCCCTCCATGCCGCTGGTGTGGGCCAGATGCGGGGTGACGGAGGCCGCGCCTCCTCCCCCGCCGACGAGCACGGCGGTGTCCTTGTCGAGCCGGTAGTCCTTCACCATGGCGTCGACCACGGCCTTCACCCGGTCCGTGCCGGCGTCCAGGATCCTGGACGCCGCCGTCGGCACGTCGAGACCGAGGCGTTCGGCGAGCGGGGCGATCGCCGCGCGGGCAGCGGCCGGGTCGCAGCGGGCGAAGTCGCCTTCGGGGACCCGGCCGAGCGCGTTGGCGGCGCAGGTCATGGTCAGGGCGTAGCGGCCCCCCGCCGCCTCGATGACGACGTGGTCGGCCGGGTCGTCGTCCATCGGCCGGACGGTGGCGACGGTGGCATCGCGCAGGTCGTCGAGCGGGGCGAAGCAGGCGTAGGGCAGCCCGGCGATGTGTGCGCTGCGCGGTCCGACGCCGGTGATCCGCCCGCCGTCGATGCGCACCATGGAGCCGCCGCCGACGCCGACCGTCCGTACATCCAGGGCGTTGAGGTAGGTCGTGCGGCCGAGGATGACGGCGTGCCGGACGGCGACCTTGCCGCGTCGCACGACGCTGATGTCGGTGGATGTGCCACCGGTCTCCAGGAACAGCCCTTCGCTGATCCTCTCCTGCATGAGCGCGCCCGCGACACCGGCGGCGGGGCCGGACAGGACGGTCAGCAGGGGCCTGCGCCGCATCTCGTCCAGGGACATCACTCCACCGTCGCAGCGCATCACCATCAGGGGCGCGGTGACGCCCGCCTTGGTGATGGAGGCGTCGACGAGATCGGCGGTGGCCAGCATCCTCGGCAGGATGGCCGCGTTGATCACGGCGGTACGGGTCCGCTTGTGCAGCCCGTAGAGCGAGGTGATCTCGTGGGCGGCGGTCGCGGGCAGTCCGGCCGCGCATGCGGCGGCGGTGACCGCTTCCTCCCCCTCCGGACGGTCGACGCCAAACGGCTCACTGGCGACGAGAACCTGCGCTCCGTCCCGGGTGACGGCGTCGACGGCACGGCTGACGGCGGCGGCGTCCTCGGGGTCGTCCACATGGGTGTAGGTGAGCGGAAGGCGCTTGCCGGGGGTGAGTTCGAGCCTGCCGAGGGCGGCGAGTCGGCGGGTGAGGACGGCTCCGGCGCCGGAGCCTATGCCGACCAGGCCGACGGTCGCGACGTCGCCTTCGAGCAGGGCGTTGGTGGCCTGGGTCGTGCCGTGGGCGAGGAAGGCCACGTCCTCCGGATCCCGGCCGGTCTGTGCGAGCAGCCGGTCGAGAGCGGTGACGATCCCGTGGGCAACGCCGTCCTCGTGATGGTGGCTGGTGGGGACCTTCGCCTGTCCCAGCAGTTCGAGAGTCGTGGCGTCGACGGCCACGGCGTCGGTGAACGTCCCGCCGACATCGATGCCGACACGGATACGTTGGGTGGTCATGGTGGGAAAGCACCTCCTTGTGCTGCGGTGCGGGGCGTACGGGTGCGGGGTGCGCGAGGCGTACGGGGCGCGGGCTTCGGAGTGCGGGCGTACGGGGTGCGCGAGGTGTACGGAGCACGGGGGTATGCGATGCGGGATTGCGCGATGCGAGGGGGGCTGCCGACAGCGGGCGGTTGAGCGGCCCGGGGGCTCTAGTAGCCTTGGACGTCGGGCCAGTGGCGCTGGACCCCGGCGTGGTCGAGGACGCGGGCGAACTCGTCGAAGTGCTTGTCGTCCGCCTGGACCTGGTGCGGTTCGACGTCCTCGGCGAGGCAGTGGGCGGCCAGCGCTCCGGCGGCCTCTCCGACGTTCCACTCCACCGGATGCAGGCGGTAGCAGCCGTTGGTGATGTGGGTCGTGCCGATGTTCTTGCCGGCGGGGAGCAGATTGCGCACCCTGCGAGGTACGAGAGCGCCGAGCGGGATCTCGAAGGGCACGGACCCGATGTCGATGTAGTTGTCGCCGCCGGTGGAGGGGTGGAGGTCGATGCGATAGCCGCCGACGCCGACGGAGTCGCGGTACCGGGTGCCGCCGCGCGGGCCCACCAGGTCGATGGCGACATCGTGCTCGGTGACCGTGGTGACCGCCTTGATGCGGCGGGACTCGCGGATGTACGGGGCCTTGGCCAGCCCGTCGGCGGTGCCGGTGACATCGGGGCGGATACGCAGGCCGGGGAAGCCGGTGCCGCCGTCCTGCCGGGGGGCCTCGGTCTGCAGCCAGTACAACAGGGAGAGGGACAACTGCCGTGCCTCGCGCAGGGCCTGCTCCTCCTCGCCGATGTAGGGCTTGAGCCAGTAGTCGTTGAGGGGCCAGTTGACCAGGGTGATGTCGGAGTCGAACGATCCGGGCCGGTGCATCGTGCGGGCGAGGATGCGGCGGAAGCCCCAGAGTTCCTTGTCGCCCGCGTCGGCGCTCTGGTCGGCCGTGACGTCCAGGGGGTCCAGTGCGGGGTTGGGGACGAAGGTACGTGGTACAGGTTCGAGGGTGCGCGGGTCGGGGGCCTCGAAGCCGAGCAGCGGTCCGGGCCAGAAGTCGGGGCGGTAGGAGCGCCAGAAGGCGTAGTCCTCGGGCCGGTCGACGGTGTGGTCCTGGCCGGCGTGGTGGGAGAGCGCGAAGCAGACGGTGATGCCCTGCTGGTTGAGCGGCTGGGCCTCGGCGGGTGCGTGGGGCTCGTCGAACTCCCCCTGCGCTTCGGCTCCGTTGGCGTGCTCGACATCGGCGAGAGTCAGGAGTTCGCCGGTTTCGGTGGCGTCGACGACGTAGCGGGCGCTGAGGGTCCGGCGGCTTCCGTCCCGCAGCGACGCGAATGTCACCGTTCGGATGACATCGTTGTCGGACTCTGCGGCGACCGGCCGGTGTTCGGTCAGGAAGACCAGCCGCCCCGCGGCCCGGTGGGGAGCGAGCATGGACTCCAGGACAGCGAGGGCGACCCGGGGCTCGTGGCAGAGCTTGCTGACCCGTCCCGCGCCCGGGTTGAGCTCGGTCAGGGCGAGGGCCTCGGAGCGCAGCGGGTACCACTGCCGGTAGTACTGACGGATGCCCTCGCGCAGACCGCGGTACGAGGCCGTGGTGCCGAACTGTTCGACCCAGGGGTGCTCGTCCGGGGGCACGGCCTGCGAGGTCAGCTGGCCGCCGATCCAGTCGGTCTCCTCGGTGAGGACGACACTGCGTCCGGCCCGGCACGCGGCCAGCGCCGCCGCGACACCGCCGAGACCTCCACCGACGACGAGGATGTCGGGTTGCTGCACGTTCACTTCACTCCTTGTGTTGCGTGGTACTCGAAGCAGGACGCCTCGGTGCGGTACGAAGGGACGCCGGGCCGTGGATCACGGGTTCGGATACGGGACCCACGGCCTCGGGTCCGGGTTCAAGTGCGTTCCATCAGGCCCGCGTCGGCGGCGGCCCGACCGTCGCACCCGGGCGGAAGGGGCAGGCCACGAGGGGTTCCACTGCCTGTTCACCGGCCACCAGAGCGGCGAGCAGACGAATCGCGGCGGCACCCAACTCCAGGCGCGGGATGTCGAATCCGGTCGGCTCGGGCTCATGTGTCAGATCGGCCGGCGGGCTGCCGAGCAGCGCCAGCGAGACCTCGCGCGGGCAGGCGAGGCCCGCGTCGCGGACGGCATCGCGCAGCGCTCGCCACGCGGCCCCCGTGTCGGTCTCCTCGGCGACGAAGGCGGTGACGCCCTCGTCGAGCCGCGCGTGCAGCCATGCCGACGTCAACTCCCTTTCCGGGTCGGCATCCCGGAAGACGGCGGCCGGTCCGGCCGGAAGTCCGGCTTCCTCCAGCCCCTTGAGGAAGCCGTGTTCACGGTCGGTCGAGGCAGGCGCGTCGTCGTCCTCGCGAACGAGCACGATCCGCTGATGCCCCGCCGCCGCGAGACGGGCGACGACTTCACTGCTCGCGCTCACATAGTCGGCGCCGACGCAGGCGAGCCCTTCGAGTTCGTCACGGCGGCCGATGTGGACCACGGGGAAACCGTCGTCCACCAGCCGCCGCAGCTCAGTGCTGGGTGCGTGGCGGCCGAGGAAGAGGCAGCCGTCGGCAAGCCTGACCCGGTTCAGAGCCTCCGGTCGGGCAGCTCCGGCGCCGCCGGAGCTTGAGCCGGTGAAGAGGACCAGGTCGTAGCCGCGGGAGGCGGCCTCCTGCTCGACGCCGACGAGAAAGGGGTAGTACGAGTGCTGCACATCGGTCGGAAAGGTGGCGGTGAAGGAGAAGACGCCGAGCAGATTGTTGCGGGCGGCAGCGAGCCGGCGTGCGACCGGATCGGGCACATATCCGAGGCTGTCCGCCGCGTCGAGGACCTTGCGTCGGGTCTCCTCGGATATGGAGATGCCCTGCTTGTTCCCTCCGAGCACCAGCGAGACGGTGGCCTGCGACACTCCCGCCAGGCGGGCGACCTCGGCCTGCCTGGGGCGGGACGTCCGACCACGCCGACCGTGCGCTTCCCGCTGCGCCATCTCCGCTCCGATCTTTCATTAATGCGTATTAGTACCGGGTGTTGACGAGTACTTTGAGGGTGCCCCGAGCGGCGGGTCAAGGGGTCGGAAGCAACTTTCTCGGGAACCGGGAGGTGTCCATGCCCTGACTAGGTCCGAGTCCGCCGGCCAACTCCGCGCGCACCGCGACGCAGCCGATGAGTCGGTGGATTCCGCGAACCGACGCGCGCTCCGAACCATGGCGGACAGGCCCGCAGCAGTGACGGCGCGCGATGCGGCTTCACCGGCTCGGCGCACTTCGTGACGGACACCCGGAGCCGGGGCGACGGCTGGGAAACGGGGGCTCCCTTGTCCGGGAGCAGGACCTCGACAACCCTCAAGCCGATGTGGGGTCGGCGCTCCGGATCCGCCGAGGACCGGCAGTAATACGTATTAGCACCTTGACGTGTCCCGTGGGCGGGTTCGAAGCTGGGCGCCACCCACCGTGAGTACGCATGAGTGAGGACGCCATGAGTGAGATCACCCGAAGAGGGTTCGGCCGTATGGCCGGACTGGCTGTGCTGGCCGCAGGATTCACTGCCGGGACGGGCGGTGCGAGCGGGGCCGCCGGCATCACCGGCACGGTCCAGGAACCGTTCGAGGTGCGCTACCTCAGCTCGTTCGGCCGGCGGCGTTACTTCACGTACCCGACCCACAACGGTTTCGTCGATGCCGGCCGCATCGTGCTCGGTCAGCGGGAGGCCGGGGCCACGAGTCTGTGGGAGGTGAATCTGCACTCCGGCGCGGAGCGGTTCCTGGCACGGTTCGCCACCCCGGCGGGCGACCGGAATCCCTTCGTCTGGTGGAACATCCACTCCGGACGCCTCGTCACCTGCGCCGAGAACGCGGTCTGGCTGATCGACCTGGCCGGTCCCTCGCCCGTGAAGCTCTACTCACCGCCGCCGGGCCGCGCGCTCAGCGTCGTCGTGAATCTGCATCCGGCGGGCGACCGGGTTCTGTGCAGCCACTACCCGGCCCCGATCACCGCCGGACCGACCACGGCGGTGGAGATCGAGCTCACGGGCGGCCGGGTCAAGGAGGTGTTCTCGGGGGACGTGATGGCCACCCACTTCCAGTACAGCGCCCACGATCCCGAATGGATCGGCTACTCGCTCGGCGGCAACATGCGTACCTGGGCCCTGCATCCGGTCCACGCGCCACTGGGCAGGATGATCTGGGACCAGGCCGCGGCGGGGGTCCCGGTCGGGACCCACGAGGTGTGGACGTCCGGTGCCGACACCGGCTGCCTCGCCGTGGCGATCGGCGGCAGCGCCCCGGGGCTGTGGATGGTCCACCCGGACGACCGGCCGGACCGGCTGCTGGCACGGGGCCCCTCGGGCACGAACGGCGCGTACAACCACTGCGCCATCTCCCCCGACGGCCGCTGGGCCGTGACCGACACCAACGGCCGCAACGGCTCGGCACTCGGGCAGACGGGTTCGGTGGCGCTGGTCGACCTCACCGGCGTACACCCACCGCGCACACTCGGCCTGGCCGGCTGGGGCTCCGCCCACCCCGGCCACCCCCATCCGGCCTTCTCACCAGACGGCCGCATGGTCGCCTACACCGACACGGAAGCCACCACCGACCGCACCCGCGTCGTCCTCTGCGACTCGCACGGCGACTGGACGCCACACTCCCTGCATTGGCAGGCGGAGGCGGAAGAGCTCGCCCGCACCGTGTCGGGCGGCAGCGCCGAGATCTTCGCCGACCCCCAATGCGGCTCCGGCCACGGGCTGTTGTTCACACCGGCCGCCCCCGGCGACGCACTGACCTGCGAGTTCCAGCAGCCAGGCCCCGGTCTGCGCACCCTGCGGTTGCGGGTGAAGCGGCACTATTCCCGGGGCATCTACCGGCTGTCGGTGAACGGGACCACGGTGGGTGAGCCGCTCGACCTCTACAGCCCGGTCATGACCTACGCCGAGCCGGAGTTCGCCCGGGTCTCCCTGCGGGCGGGCGTCAACACGCTCCGTCTGACCCATGTCGGCCAGCACGCCAGGAGCACCCGGACTCCGGGCACATGCGCGATCGACCGCATCGGTCTGCGGCCGCCCGGCTGAGGGCTGATCGGCTTGCACGTGGAGCACGGTCGCGAGGGGAGCCCGACTCTGTCTTCAGGGACCTAAAGTCCCGAACATACCGATGGTGGACTCCCTCGGGCGCGCAGGACATCGCGGCAGGCCCGGTGTGGATGACAGCGGTTACGGTGTCAGCACGATCCTGCCGAAGACCTCGCCCGAGTCCATCCTCCGGTGCGCCAGAACGGCTGCGTCCAGTGGGAGCACGTCGTGCACCACTGTTTCGATCTCGCCGCGGCTCGCCGCGGCGAACTGTTCGCGCCGTACGGCGGACCGGTCGGCCTCGGAGACGGTGGCGGCGCTGAAAGCGGCGAAGGACATCGACTTCTGGAACGCCACCATGACCTTCGTTCCGAAGTCTGCGGGCGGCTGGCCCGCGACAGCACCCACGGCCACCATGCGGCCGTTCGGGTTGAGCCGGTCGAAGAACGACGGCATGTCCCCACCGGCCACCACATCGATGATGACGTCATAGCCCGCAGGGGCGCCTTCGCCTCCTTCGCCGGAGCGCTCCAGCACGTGGGTCGCGCCGAGACGGAGCAGTCGCCTGCCGCGGTCGGCCGAGGATGTGGTGACCGCCACCGCGGCGGCTCCGCCGCGAGCGGCGAGTTGCACTGCCATGATCCCGATGCTTCCGGCCGCGCCCCGTACCAGGACCGTCTCACCGGGAGCGAAGTGGGCGTGGCGGAGTCCGAAGTGGGCCACCACGCCGGGACTGCCGAGGGTCACCGCGTCGACGGCGGACAGGTTCTCGGGCAGGGGGACGATCTCCTCGACGGGCGCGATGGCCTGTTCGACGTAGCCTCCACCGGTGCCGGTGAAGGCCCACACCCGTCGGCCGATCCACGACACGTCGACGCCGTCACCGACCGCGGACACGGTGCCCGCCACCTCGCTGCCCGGGACGAAACCCTCCTTGAAGCCGTAGGCGGCCAGGGCTCCGCTTCGGATCACGGTGTCGACACCACCGACGCCCATCGCCTCGGTGGTGATCAGCACCTGGCCGCCGGCAGGTGCGGGGGCCGGCAGGTCGACAACGACCAGACCCTCGGGACCTCCGTACGTCTGGATCGCGACTGCCTTCACTTCCGTCTCCCCTGTTCCGGACCGCTCGGGCGCGGTCCTGCTCAATGCCCACCACCGATCGCCACTGACGACGAGGCCGCGGACCGCCGGAGGCTGTCCCGGTGTTGCGCGCCCGGACGATCTGGGTGAGTTGCTACGTCTCGAACGTTAACGGACACCCCCGTCCGTTTAGCTAAAGTGAGAGCATGAGCGATCGTTTGCCTCACACCCTGCGCTCCGACGCACGGGACAACCGCGAAAGCATCCTCGACGCGGCCCGGGCCCTGTTCTCCGCCGACGGCCTGGACGTGCCGATGCGCGAGGTCGCGCGGCGCGCCGGTGTCGGGCCCGCCACCTTGTACCGTCGCTTCCCGACCAAGCAGATACTCATCGCCGAAGCCTTCGCGGACCAACTGCGCGCATGTCGCACCATCGTCGACGAGGGGTGCGCCGATCCCGATCCATGGCATGGCCTCTGTCTGGTGATCGAGAAGATCTGCGAACTGCACGCACGCGACCGGGGCTTCACCGAAGCCTTTCTGTCGACCGTCCCCCGGGGCGCCGGACGTCGCGGGGCGTGAGTACACGGTCGAAGCAGTCGCCGGACTGGCCCGGCGAGCCAAGGAGGCAGGACATCTGCGGTCCGACTTCGTCCTGGACGACCTCATTCTCATCCTCATGGCCAACAAGGGAATCCACACCCGATCGACCGCCTCCCAGGTCATGGCCTCCCGCCGTTTCGCGGGGCTGGCGATCCAGGCATTCGAGGCCTGCCCTCGACACGTACCGCTACCGCCACCGGCACGGCTGACATCCCCGGCACCGGACAGCGCCTGACCGTCGACGAGCGGGATCACGGGGAGCTGATGGTGGAGACGGGCGGGGTCCAGCGCCGGGTACGTGGAACGCTTCCGGAGACGCCGCACTCCTTCTTGAGCTGCTCTGGGCGGGCCGTGCCGGGCAGGCACTTCCAGGTGGGCAGGTGGTACGCCGGGAGCCGGTCCGGCGATCAGGCCACCAGGTCGTCCAGCGCGACGGAGACCTGGCGGGCCAGTTCCTGGATCTGGGCGTCGGTGTACCAGGCCCGGCTGTAGGTCAGGTCGACGGCGAGGCGGCCCTTGTAGCGGCTGACGACCGCGAAGATCATCGGTACGTGGCCCAGCGGTGCCAGGCGCACGTCGCGGATCCGGAGACCTCCGGGCGGGCGCGGTTCGGTGATGATGCCCACGTTGGTGATGACCAGGCTGGGCGGGTGCTGGTCGAGCATGTACGCGAAGGCGGCCAGTTCCATCGCCGCGGCGCCCGTGTCCAGATCGGCGCGCAGCCGGGCGGCCAGGTCGTGCCCGACCTCGACGGGGTGGGACCGGTCGGTGACCTGGAGCCGGATGGACGTGGTGGTGGCGGCCGACTGAAGAACCTGGTCGGGCAGTGGCGGGTCGAGCCTGCGGCGCATGTCCACGGCCGTGGTGCACAGCATCCGTACGGGACCGCCCGGTGCGGGAAACAGGGAGCGCAGGCTGGTCAACAGGATCCCGGAGACGAGGGCGTTGAGGGTGAGCGAGGCGTCGCGGGCGCACTGGACCAGCCTCCCGCACCGGTCGGCGTCGGCTTCGACGCCGATGATGCCGAAGCTCGTATCGGGGCCGGGAGCGCCGTCGCGGGAAGCGAGGGCGGGCAGCAGCGAGGGTGGCGCCCCGGTGTCCAGCCGCGCGCGTTCGGTGACGAATTCTCTCAGCTGTTCCGAAGTGAAGCGGGAGGCGAGCATGTCGTCCAGCGCCGGGCCCAGCACCGGCCGGACGGGCTCGGTGGCGACCGGCCGGTGCGTGGAGAGCGCGGTGTAGAGGTCCCACAGCCGTTGGTGGACGGCCAGATAGCTCATCCCGTCGGAGAACGCCCGAGGCAGCGTCATCACTACACGGGTGCGGTGGGGCTCACGCAGCAGCGTCAGTCGCAGCAGCGGTCCCTTGTCCCAGGCAAGAGGGGCGCTGATCTCCTGATCGAGATCAACGCCAGTGTTCAGTAAGGGTCCTGGGGCAGTCTCGTCGATCCGGACGACCTGCTCGCCGTCCGCATCCCGGACGATGCTGCCTGCCAGCAACGGGTAACAGGACCGAAGGCGGGCCAGTGCCTCGGCCAGGATCTCTTCGTCCAGGTCGCCCTCGACATCGCTGTGCAGTACGAGCCGGACACCGGCCTCGGCGATGGCCGCCTCGTGCGGTGCGAGCAGACGCTCCACCATGGACTCCTCCCCAGCCTGACGCGCAGTGGCATCGCTGCCCGTGAGGCCGCCTGCCCGATGACGGCCCTCGGTAATGCTGCCCACTCACCGCCCGCATCGACAGGCTCACCGAAGCATTCGACGGCGCCCTCCCGGCGTGCGACTACGCCCCCGCTCCCCCGCGCTGGAGAGCCGAAGCCGGCTCGACCGGTTTTGCCCGCTTCGGCGACAGGGCGGCCCGCGTGATGTTCCGCGCCATGCCGCCGAAGACGATGGCGTGGAACGGGGAGACGCTCCACCAGTAGGCGTGGCCCAGCAGCCCCCGGGGATGGAACAGCGCCCGCTGCCGGTACCGGACACCGCCTGTCCCGTTCCGCTCCGCGTAGAGCTCCAGCCAGGCCAGGCCCGGCAGCCGCATCTCGGCGCGCAGCCGGAGCAGATGCCCCCGCTCGATCTCCTCGACCCGCCAGAAGTCCAGTGAGTCACCCACTCTGAGCCGCGTGGCATCCCGGCGGCCCCGTCGCAGTCCGACGCCGCCCACGGCACGATCGAGCCAGCCGCGGACGGCCCAGGCCAGAGGGAAGGAGTACCAGCCGTTGTCACCCCCGATGCTCTCGATGGCGCTCCACAGCGCCTCGGGCGGCGCGTCCACCTCGGCCTTCCGCTCATCGACGTAGAGACTGCCGCCCGCCCAGTCCGGGTCGGTCGGCAACGGGTCGCTCGGCACGCCGGGTACCGAGGCCGACGACCATCGTGTGGTCACGTTCGCCTCGCGCACCCGCTGGAGCGCGAGTGTGAGCGCCCGCTCGAAGGTGAACGGCTCCCCGGGGCCATCGGGAACGTATCGCCGGATGTCGTGTTCTGCGCACACCACCTCGTACTTCAACGACTCCGCGAGCGGTCGCGCGATCGAGCGGGGCACCGGGGTGACCAGTCCGATCCAGTGGCTGGACAGGCGCGGCGTCAGCATCGGGACGGGCAGGATCAGCCGCTTCCGCAGCTGGGCGATCGCCGCGTACTCCTCCATCATCTCCCGGTACGTGACGACGTCGGGGCCACCGATGCCAAAGGTGCGGTTCACCTCGGCGGGCATAGCGACGCTGCCCACCAGGTACCGGAGCACGTCCCGGACGGCGATCGGCTGGATCCTGGTCGACACCCAGCTCGGGGTGACCATGACCGGCAGGCGTTCCGTGAGGTAGCGCAGCATCTCGAAGGAGGCCGAGCCCGAACCGATGATCACGGCCGCGCGCAGCACCGTGGTCGGAACCCCGGACCTCAGCAGGATGGCGCCGACCTCCGCACGCGAGCGCAGATGCGGTGACAGCTCGTCCTCCGGTACGTCCGCGGGCGTGAGGCCACCGAGGTAGATGATGCGGGACACCCCCGCGGCACGTGCCTGCTCGGCGAAGTTCCGGGCCGCCTCGCGGTCCGTGGCCTCGAAGCCGCTCCCGCTGCCGAGCGTGTGGACCAGGTAGTAGGCGACATCCACGCCGTGCATGGCGGCCCGGAGGGAATCCGGATCCAGGACATCGCCCCGGACGGCCTCGGCCCGGCCCGCCCACGGGTGGTCGCGCAGCTTCTCCGGGGTACGCGCGAGGCATCGCACGCGGTGTCCGGCGTCGAGCAGCTCGGGAACCAGCCGCCCGCCGATGTAACCGGTCGCCCCGGTCACCAGACAGTGGAGCCCCGCTGCGACGTCTTCCTGATCCATGGCGCCCTCCGTGTCCTGTCGATCGCCGCCCCTTCCACCGTGCCCGTGTACGGCTCATTCCGCTTCCCGGCGCGGGGCCGGCTACCCCCGGCCGGGCACGGAACGGCCACCACGGCCCGGCCAGGCACGGCGGGGGCCCCGCTCGGGCGCCCGGGTCAGCCATTGAGGAAGCCCAGGAGATCCTGGTTGAACTTCTCCTTGTCACCGGCGACGAGCGCGATGCCGTGGGAGCCGCCCTCGTAGACGCGGAGCGTCGCGTGCGCGATGAGTTCGGCACTCCTGCGGCCGGTGGCGTCGATCGGTACGATCAGGTCGTCGTCACCGTGCACGACGAGGGTGGGGATGTCGAACTTCTTCAGGTCCTCGTGGAAGTCCGTGTGCGCGAACGCGTCGACGCAGGCCACACCGCCCTCGATGGTCTCGGCCATGGCCATGTACCAGAAGGCGTCCTTGTTGCCCTGGGTGACCTTGTTGCCGGGACGGTTCGCGGAGAAGAACCCTTCCGCGGTGTCCTTCCAGAACTGCGAGCGCTCCTTGAGAATGCCCTGCTTGATGCCGTCGAAGACGTCCTGTGGCACACCTTCGGGATTGTCGGGGCCCTGGAGCATCAGGGGTGTGATCGCGGAGAGCAGGACGGCGGACGCGATCCGGCCGGTGCCGTGCCGGCCGATGTATCGGGCCAGTTCGCCGCCGCCCATCGAGTGCGCCACGAGGGTCACGTCACGCAGATCGAGGGCGTTGATGAGGTCGTTCAGGTCATCGGCGAAGGTGTCGAAGTCATAGCCGTCGTACACCGGAGTGGAGCGGCCGTGGCCGCGCCGGTCGTGCGCGATGCCCCGGAATCCGTTGTCGGCCACGTACTTGAGCTGGTCCTGCCAGGCGTCGCCGTTGAGCGGCCAGCCGTGGATGAAGACCACGGGACGCCCCTGCCCCCAGTCCTTGTAGAAGATCTCGACACCGTCGCGTGTGATCACCGTGGGCATGAGTCTGTCCTTCCGGATGGTCGAGGGGACCGGGCCGCGCATGCCCGACCGTGGAAAAGCGCGGGGCGCCGCGAGGGAGGGTCTTCGGTGCCACGCACCCTCCGGCCGCCCACTGGCTGCTCCGCCATCCATGCTGCTGGCGGATGGCCCCACCGGCAACACGGACCGCGCCCACCCCCAGCCCGCCCGGGTACGGTGCGGGCGGCCGCGGAACCGAGCCGCGAAACGGACCGGTGGATGCCGTCGAGGTTCACCGGTGCAGGGCGGACAGCAGCATCGGCAGCGCGTGGCGCAGTTCCCGGTACCTGGAAGCCTCACCGTGTCATCAGCGCACCTCCGTTGACGTGCAGCACCTGACCGGTGATGTGCCGGGCAGCCGGGGACGCGAGAAAGCCGACCGGGCCGACGATGTCGGACGGTGTGCCGGGGCGCCCCGTGGCCGTTCCGGCGATCAGCTGGTCGCGGCGTTCGGAGGAGAGGTGGTCGCGGAAGAACTCCGTATCGGCGATGTAACCGGGCGCCACCACATTGGCGGTGATGTCACGCGGGCCGAGTCGTCCGGCGAGGTCGAGATTCCATGTGGCCAGGCCGGCCTTGGACGCTCCGTAGGAGCCCGCGCCCTGGTCCGCGGCGATCGAGCCGATGTGCACGACCGCGCCGCCGGGTGCGAGGCGGTCCTCCAGCGCCTTGGTGGTCAGGGCCGCGCTGACGAGGTTGGCGTCCAGGTTGGCGCGGAAGTCACGGGCGTACGAGGCGAGGTCGTCGGCACCGTCGGCGTCGAAGTCCGTGTTGCCGCCCGCGTTGTTGACGAGTACGTCGATCCGGTCGGGGAGCTCGGACAGCAGTGCGGTGAGCGCCTCGGGCCGGGTGTGGTCACAGACCAGCCCACGGACGCCGACAGCGGCGGCGGTCTCCTTGAGCGGGCCGGCCCGACGGCCGGTGATGATCACGGCATCGCCGCGCTCGGCGAAGTGACGGGCCAGGGCCTGGCCGATGCCGGTGGATCCGCCGGTGATCAGGATGGTGCGTGCCATATGCTGAGCTCCGTATCGCGTTCATGTAGGTCTAAATTCAGATCTAAACGTAGCACCTGGGAGCAACACCGTGACGAGAGATCCCCTCACCCCGCCGTCGGGCGAGCCGGACCCCGGTGCTGCGGCCGGTGCCGTTCCGGCCGGCGGTGAACGGTCCACGGCGGTCGACGGCGCCTTTCACTCGGCCGAGGACATCGCGGCCGCCTGGGAGCGCGAACGTCCGGGCACCCCCGTCTCCTCGATCGGGATCGTCACGCCGATCTGGCAGCTGGCCAAGCTCTTCGGTGACGACCGGCGCCGGGTGCTGGCCCGAGCCGGTGTGGACACGGCCACCCTCGACCTGCTGAGCGTGCTGCGCCGCAGCGGCGAGCCGTACACCCTGAGCACCCGCGCACTCGCGCAGCACTCCCTGGTCACGGCGGGCGCGATCTCACAGCGGGTGGCACGCGCGGAACGCGAGGGGCTCGTCGTCCGCCGGCCCGCCCAGGGGCGCCCGCGGACCGTACTGGTCACGCTGACCCCGGCAGGTCATGAGCTGGTCGAGGCCACCGTCGACCAGGTCCTGTACAGCGAGGCCGATCTGATCACCGCTCTGACGCCCGGGCAACAGCGTCAGTTGAACGAGCTGCTGCGCGTACTCCTCCAGGACGTACAGCAGAGGCTCGGCGACGAGCGGATCACACAGGTGGGCGAGCAGCGGTAGAGCGGCGAAGCCGGGCAGGCCGTCCTCGTCGCTCTACGCTGCCGAGCAGTTCCACGGTGCTCCGTAGTTCCAACGCTGCTGATCGCCGTCTCGGGCCTCCGGGCGCCGCCCGTCCGCAGCGACGGCGTACAGGTCACCCCATCCCTCACGGGCGCTGGGGGGCGTCTCCTGGGCGTGCGTCGTTCCTCCTCGTACCGCCATGGTCAGAAATGGTGTGTACGGGAAGGAGGTTCGGGCGTTTGGCCGTGCGCCCGTCGCCGGAGGAACGGCCGTGCAGGCGCCTGCCGATCCAGGGGCCGAGGAAGGAGGCCGCCCATCGCAGTTCGCCCGCCGCGTGGCGCCATCCGGCGGGGACGGGTGCGCTCGGTCCGGCCAGGGGGTGGGTCCAGGAGTCGTCGCTGCCCGGCAGGCCGAGTGCGTGGGCGACGGCGGCGGCGATCCGCTCGTGGCCGAGCGGGCTGGCGTGCAGCCGGTCCGGGCTCCACAGCCGGGGGTCGGTGAGCACGGGGTGGAGTGCGGTCTCGGCGACGGCGACATGATGCCGCTGGGCCGCCTGCCGGATGCGGTGGTTCAACGCGGTGACGCGGGAGCCGAGCGGACGGGCGAGCGGGGTGATCCGGGCGATGTCGGGGAAGGTGACGGTCGCGACGCGGGCCCCTGTCGCGGTGAGCGCCTCGAACATCGCCTCCAGGTGACCGGCGACCTCGTCGGCGTCGAACCGGGGCCGCAGCAGGTCGTTGACCCCGGCGACCACCGTGGCCAGGTCCGGGCGCAGAGCGAGAGCGGGCGCGAGCTGCTCCGCACGGACCTGCCCGGCCATTCGACCGCGTACGGCCAGATTGGCGTACTGGACGCCGGAGTGGTGCAGCGCGAGCCGCTCGGCGAACCGGTCGGCACATCCACGCAGTCCCACGGTGTCGTCGCCGTCCCCGAGCCCCTCGGTCTGGCTGTCGCCAAGTGCGACGAAGCGCAGGTGGTCATCGCTGGGCACGGGCCGCCCGCCTCTCCCGCAGGAGCGCCGCGGTCCGCCTGCACCACTCCAGGTTGCCCCGCTCGAAGTCCAGGCCACGGCAGCAGGTCAGATAGGGGCCGACGCGTTCGCCGTGGCGCAGGAACTCCTCCTCGTCGCGGCCACCGCGCATCTTCCGCAGCTGCGCCTCGAACAGTCCGATCTTGGCCTCGGCGAAGGCGGCCCGTTCGGTGAGCTGGGCGACAAGTGCCTCGGTGTCGAGATGGTCCGCCGCCTGGACCATGACGAGCAGGTCGTCGCGGATGAAGGAGGGCTTGGTGGGCGTCTTGGCGAACTGTTCCAGCTCGGCCAGCCCGGCGGCGGTGACAGCGAACAGACGCTTGTTGGGCCGAGTGTCCTGAACCACCTCACGGCCCACGACCAGCCCTTCCTTCTCCAGCCTGGTCAGCTCGGCGTACAGCTGCTGCGGCAGCGCATGCCAGAAGTTCGCCACACCCGTGTCGAACGCCTTGGCCAATTGATAACCGCTCAGTTCCCCATCGATGAGCGCTGCCAGCACGGCGTGGCGCAAAGCCATCGGACCGCCTCCTTCTCGCCTCTGTCCACGAACACCGCTTCCATGATAGTCAAGAATCTGACTAATCACATCCATGACTATTAAGGAGGAGCCATGGCCCCAGCCGACCGTTTCCGTGCCGCCGTCGACAGCCGTGATCTGACCGCTCTGGACGACCTCTTCACCGAGGACGTCCGGCTCTACAGCCCGGTGAAGTTCACGCCGTTCGAGGGCAGGCCGATGGTGCTGGGGCTCTTCGGGGTCCTTCTGCGTACCTTCGAGGACTTCCGCTACGTCGGACGCTTCGACGGCAGCGCCGAGACCAGCGTCGACGGCACCGAAGCCCCCTCGGCGGTCCTGCTCTTCCGCGCCACCGTGAACGGGAAGCAGATCCACGGCATCGACCTGCTGCACTTCGCCCCCGACGGGCGGATCAAGGAGTTCACCGTGATGGTCCGCTCCCAGTCCGCGGTGCACGCCCTGGGCGAGGCGGTCCTCGCCGGTCTCGTCGCCGACGGCCTCGTACCGGCACCGGCCGACCAGTAGCCGACCGGGAATCCGAACAGACAGCTCCCGGCGCGGAGACCAGCAGCCATCGCACCGCGCTCCCCCAGAAAATATCCTGCCGTCGATGTTTCGTTCGCCTACGCTCCGAAACATGGATCATGGCGTGAGAGACCCTGCCCGGCTCGGGCGGACCCGGCTTCCCGACGGCCGGCGACTGGCATGGGCGGAGTGGGGCCCGCAGGACGGCTGGACGGTGCTGCTGTGTCCGGGCGCGGCAACCACCAGGTGGCTCGGCTTCGGCGGCAGCCTGGTCGAGGACGCCGGAATCCGCCTCATCTCCGTCGACCGGCCCGGACTCGGCGCCTCTGACCCGCATCCCGGCCGCACGCTGGCCAGTTGGACCGCGGACATCCAGCACTTCACCCGATCCCGGGCGCTGGGTGATCCGGCCGTCGTGGGGTTCTCCCAGGGGGCACCCTTCGCCCTCGCACTGGCGGCGGCCGGTGCCGCGAGCGCCGCCGCCATCGTGTCCGGCAGCGACGAACTGGCCGGTCCCCGTTTCGCCGACGCGCTCCACCCGGACGTCAGGGCGATGGTGGACGCCGTGGCCGCCGACCCGGCCAGCGCCGCCGCGTCCTTCGCCGACTTCGGCAGTGCGGACGCCCTGTGGGACCTGATCATGGCGACATCCTGCGAGGCCGACCGCGCCGTGTACGCCGACCCCATCTTCCGGTCCGCGTTCCGCCATGCGATGGAGGAAGCCTTCGCCCAGGGATCGGACGGCTACGCCCGCGACACCGTCCTGGCGATGGGCCGTTGGCCGTTCGACCCCGCCCGCATCACTGTTCCGGTCGACCTCTGGTACGGGCGGCACGACACCAGCCCGTCCCACTCACCCGATCACGGCGCTTCCCTCGCACGCCTCATCCCCACCGCGCGTCGGCACCTGCTGCCCGACGCCGCGGGCTCCCTGCTGTGGACACACACCGACGCGGTCCTGCGTTCCCTGCTCGCCCACAGGGATGCGCACTGACCACGTGCTGGGCGGATGCTCGCGGGATATCGCCTCACCCCCCGGGGAGCAGCCGGGCCCCGTAGCCGGGCAGCTTGCTCCACCAGTGGTCGTAACGGCGGTAGACCGCCGGTTCGCGGTCGGCGAGGAAGACCGTCAGCGACCGGGCCTCGGCGGCGATCTCCTCCCAGACCTCGTCCGGCAGGTCGTGGAAGGCGGTCACCTCGACGCCTCCCCCGGTCGTGCGCCACACCCCTGCGACATACCCGTCGACCAGCAGGGTCGGCAGCACATCGCCGTTTCTGCGGATGACGAGCCCTCGGTACTGCGGGGGGATGACACGGCTGCGGTCGGAGTAGGCCAGCAGCGTGCTGTCCCACATCGCCATCAGCCGCGGCGGTGCGGGCGCGTCCCCGTCCGGACGCGGTGCGCCCGGCGTGTCGAACAGCTCCTCGCCGTCCGGTCCTTCCAGCCGCTCGATGTCACCGTCAGCGGCGAGCGCGCCCCATGCCGCCCTGGCCCGGGTCCGCTGGACCAGCGCGAACTGCGCCACGTCCGCCACCGACGCGGGCCCGAACCCCTGGAGGTAGCGCAGGACCAGCGTCCGCAGGGACGCGGCCGACATGTCGGGGTTGTTCTGCTCCGGGCGGGCCGCAGGCGCGATGTAGGACGGACGGATGCCGAACGACCACGGCGGTGTGGTGGGCGCGTGCAGCAGAGGCGCGTACTGCCGCAGCCCCCACCACGCTCCGGGCTTCGGCGGCCCGCTCAGCCGTTGCGTGAGCCACGCCTCGAATTCCGCGGCCTTTCGGGGCCGGTCGGCGAACGCCAGCAGTTCCGGGACCAGTACGTCGGCGTCCTCGGCGGTCAGCCCTGATGCCATGAAGCGGTCGCCCAGCCTGGCGGCACGCACCGACGGCTGCACGGCCTGGCGGAAGTCCCGGAAATCGTCGGCGTGCACGGCGTGCAGCGTGATCCGCATCAGGGTCGACTTCACGACCGTACGGTCGTCGAAGGCGGCATCGAGCTCTGCCGGGTCGAAGCCCACCAGCCGGTTCCACAGCGCGAGATAGGGCGAGGCCGCCTGTTGCGCCTGAAGCGCCACCACGCGCCGTATTCCCTCGGTGGCGCCGAGCGCTTCCCGCCGCAGCAGCAACTGCCGCGCGAGTGTGGAGCGGTTGAGCTCGCGCGCCGTGATTCGCATGTCGTTGCCGCCTCGTTCCCCCGCGGTCGTGACCGCCTCGTTCCCTCGCGTGGGCCACGACCATGACCACGCTCGCGGCTTTCCCGACTGTGCACCCTAAAGGGTGTCCTGGCGGGACGGCCATGGCCCCGGATGAGCGGGGCCATGGCGGTTCCACGGGACGGCACCCGTCTCAGGCCGGCCGGACCAGTTGCCCGTCGGCCAGCTCCAGCAGTCCGTCCCGGTGGTGTTCCCGGAGCGCACGGTCATGGGTGACCATCACGACCGGTCCGGTGAAGTGTTCCACCGCCTCCTGGAGCTGCTCGACCAGGGCCGGACTCAGGTGGTTGCCGGGTTCGTCGAGCAGGAGCAGATGCGGGCGCCGCGCGAACAGCAGCGCGAGTTCGAGGCGCCGCAGTTGCCCCGCGGACAGCCGGTTCACCGGAACGTCGAAGTCGGCGGCCCCGAACAGTCCGAACCTGGTCAGTTCGGCCGCGGCGTCGTCGGCACAGGCCGCGCGATGCGCGGCGAAGGTGTCCAGCAGGCCGCGCCGCTCCCGGGCGAAATGGCTGTCCTGCGGCAGGTAGCCGATGCGCAGCCCCGGTCGGCGCACGACCATTCCGGCGTCGGGGGCCCTGTGCCCGGCCAGGACGGACAGGAGCGTGGACTTACCGGCGCCGTTCGGTCCGGTGATGACGTGCAGCGAACCGGGTGAGAGTTCCAGGTCCACGCCACGTACCACGTCGCCGACGACCAGTCCCTCGGCCCTGATCAGCACGCCGTCGGGCAGCTCCGCGTTCTCCGGCGGCGTGAAGGCCAGTGGCTCCGGTGGCCGGAGGACTTCGTCGTCCAGCAGCCGCCCCAGTTGTTGCCGGGCCGCGCGGGCCGCACGGGCGACGGCGGCCTCGGCAGCGCTCCCGGCGGCGTTGTAGGCCAGCTTGTCGCCGTCCCGGATCCCGCTGAAGGTGCGGCCGGACCGGGCGGCCCTGTCGAGCCGGCGACGGGCGTCGGCCAGCTCCTGGCGCCAGTCGCGGTACCGCTGCCACCAGCGCGCCTGCGCCGCGGCACGTTCGTCGAGGTAGGCGCGGTACCCGCCGCCGTACCGCACGGTGGAGCCGACGGGGCCGTCCAGATCGACGATGGCGGTGACGGCGGTGTCGAGAAGCACCCGGTCGTGCGACGCGATGAGGCACGGCCCCCGGTACTGGGCCAGCCACTGGACGAGCCAGTCCACCGCACGGTCGTCGAGGTGGTTGGTCGGCTCGTCGAGCAGCAGCCCGGCGGGTTCGGTGAGGACCAGGGCGGCGAGCGCCAGGCGGGACCGCTCCCCGCCCGACAGCGTCTGTGTGCGCCGCTGCCGGTCCGTACCGCCGAGGCCGAAGACGTCCAGCACCTCA
This sequence comes from Streptomyces sp. TSRI0281, assembly GCF_001905125.1. Lineage (GTDB taxonomy): Bacteria > Actinomycetota > Actinomycetes > Streptomycetales > Streptomycetaceae > Streptomyces. Next base: position 171,622 of record NZ_LWLE01000005.1, read on the forward strand.
CCGACGCGGGCGTCGAGTTCCCAGCCGCCACGTCGTTCGAACTCGTCCTGGAGCCGGCCGTACTCGGCGAGCACCTCGCCCGCGTCGTCGTTGCCGGATGCCATCAGCTCCTCGGCGGCGCGCATCCGTTCGGACAGTTCCCCGAACTCGGCGGTCGCCCGCGCGAGCACATCCTGGATGGTCGCGCCGGCCGGAAATCCCGGCTCCTGCGGCAGGAACCCCACCTGGCCCGCGACCGCGCGCACGACCTGACCGCGCCGCAGCGGCAGTTCACCCGCGAGGGCGCGCAACAGCGTCGACTTGCCCCGGCCGTTCTCACCGATCAGCCCCACCCGCTCGCCCCGGGACACCTTCAGCGAGACGTCGCGCAGCACCAGCCGGTCCCCGAGCACACAGCGCACGTTCTCGGCGAGGAGGTGCGCGGAGCGATGGTCGCCGGACAGCACGTGCTGCGCACCACTGTGGTCCACCTGCGTCTCGGACATCCTCAGGGGGCTCCTGTCCGTCTGCGGGGGCGGGGGCCCACTGTCCCCGCCCCTGTGCGGCCGGCTCACCACGGGCTCAGCCCGCCTCCGGCGCTTCGAGCATGCCCCGGACCTCTTCGGCGGTGGTCTCGCTCAGCTCCTCCCCGACGAGCAGCCAGCGGGTGATGCCGACCGATTCGAGGAAGGGCAGATCGTGGCCCGCGATCAGGAGCGCACCTTCGTAGGATTCGAGCGCGCTCGTCAGCTGCCGCACGCTGGCCATGTCGAGGTTGTTGGTCGGTTCGTCCATCATGACCAGTTGGGGTGCCGGTGCGGCGAGCATCGTCGCCGCGAGTGCGGCTCGGAAGCGTTCCCCGCCCGAGAGGGTGCCCGCCTGCTGTTCGGCCCGCGCCCCCTTGAACAGGAACCGTGCGAGCTGGGAGCGGATGTGGTTGTCGCCGACCCCTGGTGCCATGCGCGCCACGTTCGCCACGACGCTCAGCCCCTCGTCCAGCACATCCAGACGCTGCGGAAGGAACCTCCACGGCACGAACGTCCTGGCCTCGCCCTCCAGGGGCGCGAGCTCTCCGGTGAGGGTACGCAGCAGCGTGGTCTTCCCGGCTCCGTTGCGCCCGACCAGCGCGATGCGTTCGGGCCCGTGCACATGGAGTTCGCCGTCGCGCAGCTTGCCGAACTGTGGGCGCAGCTGGTGCAGGGTCAGCACGGTGCGGCCGGTGGGCACGGCCGTACGGGGAAGGCTCACCCTGATCTCGGCATCGTTGTGGATCGCGTCCGCGGCCTCCTCGCGCCGCTCGCGCGCCTCACTGAGCCGGTCCTCGTGCACGCCTCGGAGCTTGCCCGCCGATTCCTGCGCGGCGCGCTTCCGCGCACCGGCGAGGATCTTCGGCAGCCGCCGCTCGGCTTCCACCTTCCTGCCGTGCCGCTCACGACGGGCCACTTTGATGTGGGACTCCTCCAGCTCGCGCTTCTGTCGCCGTACGTCGGCATCGGCGGCCCGCAGCATGCGTTCGGCCGCTTCCTGCTGGGTGGCCAGTGCCTCTCGGTAGGCGGACCAGCCACCCCCGTACCAGCTCACCGATCCGTTTCGCAGCTCGGCGATACGGTCCACGCGTTCCAGCAGTTCACGGTCGTGGCTGACCACGACCAGTACACCGGAGCGCCAGGAGTCGACCGCCTCGTAGAGCCGACGGCGGGCGAACAGGTCGAGGTTGTTGGTCGGCTCGTCGAGCAGGAGGACGTCGGGGCGCTCCAGCAGCAGCGCGGCCAGGCGCAGCAGAACGGTCTCCCCGCCGGACATCTCGCCCACGGTGCGGTCCAGTTCGACGTCGTCGAGCCCCAGTGAGTCCAGGGTCGCCCGAGCCCGCTCCTCGACGTCCCAGTCGTCGCCGATCGTCGCGAAGTGCTTCTCGTCGACGTCCCCGGCCTCGATGGCGCTCAGCGCGGCCCGCCGCTCGGCGATGCCCAGGGCCTGATCGACACTGAGTGTCGTGTCGAGGGTGATGTTCTGCGGCAGGTAGGCGAGGCTGCCGCCGGCCGTCACCGATCCCCGGGAGGGGAGCAGCCGTCCGGCCAGCAGGCGCAGCAGAGTGGATTTGCCTGTGCCGTTGGTGCCGACCAGGCCGGTTCGTCCCCGGCCGATGGTGAGGGAAAGCCCGTCGAAGAGGGGGGTGCCGTCCGGCCAGTTGAAGGACAGGCCCGAGCAGGTCACAGAGGTACTGGGCAGGGTGGGGTTGGCCATGAAGGTCCTCGCAGTCGCAAGCGCGGTGAACAGGGGGGCTTCATATGCGAGCACCACACGGCGACCGGACCGGGAAAAACGAAGGGGGTGCGGCCCTCCGAAGAGTGAAGGACGGCTTCATGCACCGAGGTCGCAACTACGCGAGGTCACGGGCGGCAGGAATGCCGGAACAGCGTGACAGGTGTACGGGCTGTGCCGTACCGCGTGATGATCGCGAACCTCAGATGCGCAACGTCCACCTCTATCGGAGACAATGGGACCTAAACACTATACCTCAGTTGCTCATGGCAGGGCCTTTTTCCCGTGGGATCCCGGGCAGTTCGGTGGCGGGGCCGCAGGCGGGCGGGCCGGGATCGGCCGGGGCCCGCCGGACAGCGAACGTGGCCAGTACGCAGGCGATTCCCGTCAGGACGAAGGCGTAGACCGGGGTGGCCCCCGTGGGATGGGTCTCGTAGACGAGCGACGCCGACAGCACGGTCAGCACCTTGCCGGTGCGGCCGTGTGCCTGCGTGGCGGCGATCACGGCCATGCCCCACAGCAGGTACCAGGGCTGCACCATGGGCGAAAGGGCGACCAGGGCCAGCAGTGCCAGGCCCAGGGCACGCACCGGGGCCATGCGGCCGTTCGCCGCCCGCCATGCCAGGAGGGCGATCAGTACGAGCGCCGCCCCCAGGCCCAGGGTCTGAACGGCGCTCTTGACCGGTTCGGGATCGGTACCGAGAAGCAGGCGCAGCGATTCGCCGAGCAGCAGCCCCAGGTCGCTGGTGGCCGACAGCGCCGTGTGTATGGAGCCCGCGACACTCTGGGTCCCGAGCCAGCCGAAGCCCGTGCCCCCGACCAGCGTCGCTCCCGCGGCAACGGTCCCCGCGACGAGGCCGGGCCCCAGCAGCCCTTTGGCCGCCCTGCGTACGAGAGGGCCGGTCGATGCCCTGTACATGATCACGCCGATGAACAGCAGTGCGACCGCCGCCGGGGACTTCACCATCATGGCGAGCCCGATGAGCACGCTCCCCGCGATCCACCTGCCACGGGTGGCGAGCACGATGCCCGCCAGCATGAGGCCGATCATCAGGCCGTCGTTGTGGATTCCGCCGACGACATGCATGAGCAGCAGCGGGTTGAGTGCGGCGAGCCACAGGGCAGCGCTCTCGCTCCTGCCGTGCTCGCGCGCGAGGTGCCGCACAGCCCACACGATCAGGACCAGCGCGGCCAGGGCGATGAGCCGCATCCCCAGCACGGCGGGAACGATCGTCCCGCCCGTGAGCTGGACCACCGCTCGCGCGAGGACCAGGAAGAAGGGGCCGTACGGAGCGGGTGTGTCCGTCCAGTGGCCGCCGACGCTCGCGGCGGCGTCGCCGCCGAGCCCACCGGGGTCGAGAACCGACGGTCCCACGCTGTAGACGTCATGTCCTTCGATGACCATCGCGCCCTGGGAGATGTAGCTGTACACATCAGCGCTGTAGAGCGGCGGTGCCAGTACGAGCGGGGCCGCCCACCACACGAGGGTGATGAGCGTGGCGCGGACTGACGCCCCGGTCCTGCCGTACCCCCACCAGGCGATGACGAGAAGCGTCAGCCCGATGTACGCGAGAACGGCGGCTGCCACGGTCACCCCGGACCCGTGGGGGACCCAGAGTCCCCATGGGTCGCGGGCCGGCAGACTTCCGGCGGCCCAGCCACCCACGGCGGCCGCGGCGGAGCCGGCCACTCCGAGCCGACGGTACCCTTCAGCGCTCAATGCCCACATGAGGCGCCAACCTACCGAACGGGCGGGCGAGCAATCACCAAACCCCGACTCAGAGGGGAGATGACACGCTTGGTGAGCACTCCGCTAAAACCTGTTGGCCGGGTGCGGGCGGGGATGCCAGGCTGATCGGCATCGAAGGGGCGTAGCTCAGAGGCCAGAGCGCCGGTCTCCAAAACCGGATGCCGCAGGTTCGACTCCTGCCGCCCTTGCCCATGGTGCCGGCCGCGCCGTCACGGCCGGCTCGCGCTCCCGCTCCGCGAGAAGACCGAGTGCGGCCGGGAGGCGGACCGGAGCGCCGGGAAGGGAGAGCCGGCCGAGAGGGCCGGGGCGCGGCCGGACCACCGCCCGTATTCCGATCCTCACGCCGGACCGGCGCGAGCGCATCCGGAGCAGCGGGGCATCACCCGTCGGTGCGACGGGCGTACGGAACGCGAGCCCCGCCTACCGCACATCGCCCCGCCAGTCCCACCGGTCCGGATCGCTCGGACGGGGCCCGTACTCCGCGCGCCCGCCCGGCCCGTAGGCCCCGATCTCCGTGATGAGTCCCGCGCCCTCGCGCAGCGCGGCGGCGCTCCAGCCCGTGACGTCCAGGAGCAGCCCGTCCAGCGGGCCGCCCACCAGCTCGCGGTATTCGTGGCCGGTCTTCGGACCGGGGTGGGGGTCGTCGTGGTCCGTGCCGTAGACCCGGCGCTGCCTCATGAGCTCGTCCATGCGGGCAGCATCCCACCGGGCACTGACAACGGCACGGTGCGTCGGGCCATCCGGCACCCGGGCCCCGGCCGGAGTCGCCGCACACCGGCAGCCGAAATATGATGCAGGGACTAACGCACCGCGGAGCGGCCCATGAACCGGCGTCGGACTTCCCGTTCAGCAAGCGCCGAGGACCTGCTCAATACGCTGCAGAGTCTCACTGCCCGGGCACGGCAGGAAGTGGAACTGCACCAGGCCCGGGTGGAGCTGGCGCAGGCCCTTCAGCGCGAGATGCTGCCGTCCTCCCTGCCGACGCTTCCCGGACTTGAGTCGGCGGCGGGTTACGCCCCCGCTCGTCATGGGCTGGACATCGGCGGCGACTGGTACGACGGGTTCCCGCTCCCCGACGGGGCTCTCGCTTTCGCCATCGGCGATGTACAGGGTCACGATGTCGAGGCGGCGGCCTTCATGGGGCAGATACGCATAGCCATGCGCGCGATCGCGGCCACGACGTCCGATCCGGGTGAGGTCATGGGCCGAACCAACGATCTGCTGCTGTCCGTTGACTCCGGCCTCTTCGCCACGTGTACGTTCCTCCGGCTCGATCCGCTCACCTGGGAGCTGCACAGCGCGCGGGCCGGCCATGTGGCCTGCGTATGGGCGAGTGTGGACGGGGCGTCCGGCATCACCGAGGACCCCGGGGGGCTGCCTCTCGGCATCCAGGCCGGGGAGGCGTATCCCGTAACCCGGCGCACGCTCGACACGGCCGGGGCCCTCGTACTGCTCACGGACGGCGTCGTCGAGGGGCCGTCGCTGCTGATCGAGGACGGTCTGGACAGGGTGCGGCGCCTCGTCGGCGCCCATGCCGGGGCGAGCGCCGAGGAACTGGCCGACGAGGTGCTGGGTGCGGCGGAGTCCACGGGCCATGAGGACGACGCGGCGGTGCTCGTCCTGCGCCACGAGGCCACCGCACGCCGGACGCGGTGATTGCGGGACTGCGGGACTGCGGGACTGCGGGACTGCGCCGAGCGTGTCACAGCCGCCTCCCGACGAGGTCGGTGTCTGATGATCCGTGTGATCCTCAGCGAGGAAGCCAGACGTCGGGCCGTGGCAGTCGCTCAGATACTGGGCGTCGCCGCCGTCTACTACGGGTCGGGACGGCTCGGACTGCTCAGGGAAGTGGTGGTGCACGGTTCCGTCGTGACCCCGCTCTGGCCACCCACGGGGGTCGCTCTGGGCGCGCTGCTCGTTCTGGGGGCCAGGATCTGGCCGGGCATCGCGCTCGGCGCGCTCCTGACGATCACCGCGACCAGCGGCTCCTTCGCATGGTCCGGACTCGGCATCGTGGCAGGCAACACGGCGGCCCCGCTGTGCGCGTACCTCATGCTCCGCAGGGTGGGGTTCCGGAGCGAACTGGCACGTCTGCGGGACGGCATCGCACTGGTCCTTCTCGGCGCGTTCGCGGGAATGCTCATCAGCGCGACGGTGGGCAGCGGAGTGCTGATGCTCACCGGCAAACTTCCCACCAGCAGCTTCTGGCTGGTCTGGTCGTCCTGGTGGGCGGGCGATGCCATGGGAGTACTCGTGGTCACCCCGCTCCTGCTGGTCCTGCGCAAGGCAAGGCTCCCGCGGAGGAGCGACCGGTGGCTGGAAGCGTCGGTTCTGATGGTCGTCACGCCGGCGGCCGGCCTGCTGGCGACGAGAAGCTCACTGTCCATGATCTATTTGGTCTTCCCGGTCCTCATCTGGGCGGCGCTCCGCTTCCAATTGCCCGGTAGCGCACCCTGCGCGCTCCTGATGTCCGTGCTCGCGGTCGTCGCCGGAACCGACCGGGTGGGGCCGTTCGCGGATCACAGCCTCGTGGAGATCATGGTCAATCTGTCGCTCTTCAACGGCTGTGTGGCGCTCACCGCCCTGCTGCTGGCCGCGATCGTGGCCGAGCAGTCGAACATTCGCCGGAGGACGGAGCGAGCCGTGGAGGAGTTGCAGGCGTTGGTGGAGCAGTTCGCGCCGTTGCCGAGACCACCGGCACGGCGCACCACCGACGAAGACCCGCCCCACGGTCGGAACGACGGGCCGTCCTCCCGCTCCTGACGGCCTGGCCCCGGCCTGCCGCCGCCAGGTGAAGCGGAAGGCCCCTGAAGTCCCGGCCGTGCGCCGGGCCGGGCCACAGGCCGTCGGCTTCACCGTACGTATCGCGGGGTGCGCACTCAGTACGGCAGCGGACGCCCTGAGGGGGTGCGCAGGTCGAGCGGGGGCGGCCCGGAGGGGGGCGGCGGACGACGGACGATCCTGATGCGGCCCACTGCCACCACCTCCTATTGGTCAACCGGTATCTGCCCACGCAGCCGGTCTTCAACCTTCCGGCCCCGCTGCGGCGCCAAGGCCGGACGTACGGGTGCGAGCGGTGCGGATGCGGCCCGGCCGATGTGCGGCGACCCTGGATGGGTGGGGGCGCCGAGGCGAGGAGGATCAGCCATGTCCGCGCTGGACAAGCTCAAGAGGATGCTCAAGGGGCACGAGGCCCAGGCAGGCAAGGCCGTCGACAAGGGCGGCGACATGGTCGACGAGAGGACGAAGGGCAAGTACAGCCGGCACGTCGACACCGCCCAGGACAAGCTCAAGCAGCAGCTCGGAACGGACCGTGACCAGGACGGGCCGCCCCGCACCTGACGGCACCGCCCCCGGCCGCACTCCCCGCGTCGGCCGCTGTTCACGTGTAGCCGCGCGTCGCGTCAGCACGCCGCACCGTCCCACGGCGTTCCGCCGTGGAGGTTCGGCGTGCTGCGTACGCGATCGGCATCGGCATCGGCATCGGCATCGGCCGATTTCGCCGGGTTCGCAGCCGCTGTCGCGGCAAAGAACGTGGGGTCGTCCGGCGGTTTCTTGTTATTGTCCCGGCCGCACCGCATCTCCCGGGTGTGGGAAGTGACAGAACAGGACCCCGGAAGAGTGAGCACAGCATGGGCGAGGACTACGGAACGGCGCTGATCAGCGCGGCGCGGAGCGGCGATCAGCGGGCCAAGGACCGACTCGTCGCGTCGTGTCTGCCGTTGCTGTACAACATCGTCGGCCGTGCGCTGGACGGTCACGCGGACGTCGACGATGTCGTACAGGAGAGCGTGCTCCGCATGCTGCGTGGCCTTCCCGGTCTGCGTGACCCGGAGAGTTTCCGCTCCTGGCTGGTGGCGATAGCCATGAACGAGATACGTGGGCACTGGCGGGACCGCTCAACCGGGGCCCTGCCCTCCGACCGCCTGGACGACGCCCACGACCGGGCCGACCCGGGCGCCGACTTCGTCGACCTCACCATCCTGCGCCTCGGGCTGACCGGACAGCGACGCCAGGTGGCCGAGGCGACACGGTGGCTGGACGAGGACGACCGGGCCCTGCTGTCGCTGTGGTGGCTGGAGACCGCCGGGCAGCTGTCCCGCGCGGAGGTCGCCGCCGCACTCGAACTCTCCCCGCAGCACACCGCGGTCCGGGTCCAGCGGATGAAGGCCCAGCTGGAGGCGTCCAGGGTCGTGGTGAGCGCGCTGGCTTCGGACCCGCGCTGCGTGCTGCTGGAGGACATCGTCGGCGAGTGGGACGGGGTGCCCTCGGCCCTCTGGCGCAAGCGTCTGGCCCGACATGCCCGTGGCTGCACCGTCTGTTCGGGACACGGTTCGGGGCTCGTGCCCGCAGAGGGCCTGCTCGTGGGCCTGGCGCTGGTGCCACCGGCAGCTTCTGTGACAGGTGTCGCTCCGGAGATGGTTCCCACGGCCGTCGCGCACACGACCGCCCATCCCACGGACACCTCACATCCCACGAACATCTCGCATTCCACCGCCGCCTCGCATGCCGGGGCCGCGGTTCATCCGTCCCGGCCCGGACGGGCGGAGCGCAGGCGCGGCCAGGTCCGGCGCCGCCGCCGCAATGGCGTGGTGGCGGCCGTGGTCGCCGTCGCGGCCCTGGGCACCGGCGGCGGCGCCGTACATCTCTACGCCGGCGACGACGACCACCGGGACCGCAACGACGACTCCGTGACGGCCGTCGCACCTGCCGACGATGCCCGTTCCCCGGCACCCGCCCCGACCCCGTCGCACCCGTCGTCCTCGGCACCGCCCTCGCCCACCGCTTCGCCGTCCCGAACTCCCTCTCGCAGTGCCGAGCCCACCGCGAGCAAGAGCGCCCGGCCCGAGCCGAGTTCGGCGGCTCCCGCGCCGAAACCCGTTCCGCCGGCCCCACCTTCCGTATCGGAGCAGGTCACCTCACTCGTCAACACCGAACGTGCGAAGGAGGGCTGTGCTCCTGTGCGCGGCAACGGCCTGATGTCCACGGCCGCGCAGAGGCATTCCGCCGACATGGCGACCCGGGACTACTTCTCGCACACGTCCCCCGACGGCACCGATCCGGGTGATCGGCTCACCGCGGCCGGCTACCGCTGGAGCACGTACGGAGAGAACATCGCCAAGGGCCAGCGCACCCCGGCCGATGTGATGAGTTCCTGGATGAACAGTCCGGGGCACCGGGCCAACATTCTCAACTGTTCGTTCAAGGAGATCGGCGTCGGGATGCGGAACACCGGGAGCGGGCCGGTGTGGACCCAGAACTTCGGCGCTGCCGGATGAGCGGTCAGCTTGATCGCCCTGCCCTTTCTCAGGACCGGCAGCGCAGCTGTCGGTCCTCGACGGCGCACTCGGGGGCACCGCAGTTCGTGGGAGATGTCGTGGTGTGACTGAGCATCCGGCGTCGGGCCGTCGGCCGATGGCTCTCTAGGATGTGGCCATGATCGCCGAACTGCAGTGTGTGGTGCTGGACTGCCCGGATCCGAGGGAACTCGCGGAGTTCTACGCGGGGGTGCTCGGCGGCACCGTCGACCGGCCGGATGGACGGTGGTCGCTCGACGAGGGGTGGTCGACGCTGCACACGGCGGCCGGGCCCGTGCTCGCGTTCCAACGGGTCGTGGACCACCGGCCGCCGCGGTGGCCGGATCCCGCGCGGCCCCAGCAGTTCCATCTGGATTTCGCCGTCACGGATCTGGACCTGGCCCATGAACGGGTGCTGTCGCTGGGGGCGACCGTGCTCGACGGCGGTCCGGAGAAGCGCGGCTGGCGGATCTACGCCGATCCTGCGGGCCATCCGTTCTGCCTGGTACGTCACTGACCGGATGCGAAAGAGAGAAGAACGATGAACGCCCCGCAGGTGCGGCACGCCCGCCCGGCCGACCTTCCGGTGGTCGTCGCCCTGGTGGCCGAGCACGCGGCGTACGAGAGGGCCGCCCCGCCGGCCGCCGCTCTGGGCCACCGGCTGGCCCTGCTCCTCTTCGAGACGCCGTCGCCCCGGCTGCGGTGCCTGGTGGCGGAATCGCCCGACGGCGAGGTCGTCGGCTACGCCACCTGCGTACCGGAGATCTCCACCTGGGACGGCGCCGAGTACCTCCACATGGACTGCCTCTTTCTGCGCGACAGCACCCGGGGGCAGGGCCTGGGCGCTCTGCTGATGGACGCCGTGGTCGCCGAGGCGCGCGGGCTCGGCCTCACGGAGGTCCAGTGGCAGACGCCCTCGTGGAACGAGGGCGCGATCCGCTTCTACGCGCGGCGGCCCGGCGTCCGTTGCCAGGACAAGGTCCGCTACACCCTGCCGGTCGGTCCTCAGATCACCGGGTGAGCAGGGTGAGCGCGGTGCAGGCGCCGATCACCGCGCTCACGGCCAGGCCGGAAGCGGCCACGCAGCGCGCCCTGAGCTGCTCGTAGCGCTCGGTGTATTCACCGCGCAGCTCGGCGGCCCGGCCGCTGACACGCGTCAGGGATTCCCGGCAGAGCGTCATCCGGTCCATGAGGTAGACGCGCTCCACGTCCTCGCGCTGCGCCGTGGTGAGCCAGGGCAGTTGGCCGGTGAAGCGGCGGGCTTCCCGGCGGGCCTCCTCGACCTCGGCGTTCCACAGCAGATAGCCCTCCATCTGGGCCAGTCCCCGGGCGCTGTCCTTGTCGCGTTCCACCAGTGCTCCTCTCGTCGGGCTGTCCCGGTCCGGGCGGCCGCCCCCTCATGCCTGCTTGTCCCCCGGCGCCACGGCCACGGAGGCGGCGGGGCTGTTGGCGGCATCGTCGAGCGCGCGGACCGTGGGGTGGTGCAGGTCGAACGCCGGGGATTCGGAACGGATCCGCGGCAGGGTGACGAAGTTGTGCCGCGGGGGCGGGCAGGACGTGGCCCACTCCAGCGAACGGCCGTACCCCCACGGGTCGTCGACCTCGACCTTCTTGCCGTATTTGGCCGTCTTCCAGACGTTGTAGAAGAACGGCAGCATCGACAGGCCGAGCAGGAACGAGGAGATCGTCGAGATCGTGTTCAGCGCGGTGAAGCCGTCGGCCGCGAGATAGTCCGCGTATCGACGCGGCATTCCCTCGGCACCGAGCCAGTGCTGCACCAGGAACGTGCCGTGGAAGCCCACGAACAGCGTCCAGAAGGTCACCTTCCCGAGCCGCTCGTCCAGAATCTTGCCCGTGAACTTCGGCCACCAGAAGTGGAATCCGGCGAACATCGCGAAGACCACGGTGCCGAATACCACGTAGTGGAAGTGCGCGACGACGAAGTACGAGTCGGAGACGTGGAAGTCCATCGGGGGCGAGGCCAGGATGACGCCGGTCAGACCACCGAAGAGGAAGGTGACGAGAAATCCGATGGACCAGAGCATCGGTGTCTCGAAGGACAACGAACCCTTCCACATCGTGCCGATCCAGTTGAAGAACTTCACACCGGTCGGTACCGCGATCAGGAAGGTCATGAAGGAGAAGAACGGCAGCAGCACACCACCGGTGACGTACATGTGGTGGGCCCACACGGTCGCCGAAAGTCCCGCGATGGCGATCGTCGCGGAGATCAGGCCGATATAGCCGAAGATCGGTTTACGACTGAACACCGGAATGATCTCGCTGACGATGCCGAAGAACGGCAGGGCGATGATGTACACCTCCGGGTGACCGAAGAACCAGAAGAGGTGCTGCCAGAGCAACGCGCCGCCGTTGGCCGCGTCGAAGACATGCGCGCCGAATTTGCGGTCCGCCTCCAGCGCCAGCAGCGCGGCGGCGAGGACGGGGAAGGCCAGCAGGACCAGAACACCGGTCAGCAGGACGTTCCAGACGAAGATCGGCATGCGGAACATCGTCATGCCGGGTGCGCGCATGCAGATGATCGTGGTGATGAAGTTGACCGAACCGAGGATCGTGCCGAATCCGGAGAACGCCAGACCCATGATCCACATGTCGCCGCCGATGCCCGGCGAGCGGACCGCGTCGGTGAGCGGGGAGTAGGCGAACCAGCCGAAGTCGGCGGCACCCTGCGGGGTGAGGAAGCCGGCCACCGCGATGATCGAGCCGAAGAGGTACAGCCAGTACGCGAACATGTTCAGCCGCGGGAACGCCACATCGGGCGCACCGATCTGGATCGGCATGATCCAGTTCGTGAATCCGGCGAACAGCGGTGTCGCGAACATCAGCAGCATGACCGTGCCGTGCATCGTGAACGCCTGGTTGAACTGTTCATTGGAGAGAATCTGTGTGCCGGGACGGGCCAGCTCGGCGCGCATGAAGAGCGCCATCAGTCCGCCGACGCAGAAGAAGGCGAACGACGTGACCAGGTAGAGCGTGCCGATCGTCTTGTGGTCGGTGGTGGTCAGCCACGTGATGACGACATTCCCCGGTTCCTTGCGCCGCACCGGCAATTCGTCCTGGTAGGCGACATCGGCTTCCACCGGTTGTGAGGTGTCCCTCGTCGTCACTGCGACGCTCCTTCGGTCGACGGCCGGTTGCGGACTCGGCGACCAGAATGGACCCGTTGCGATCGGTGCGGTGGGACATCTCTCCCAGCACTGCGCGAGCGCGCACGAAGGACACTCAAATGGCCCACAGGACATGACGCACGCAGGCCGTCCGGAGCGCCGGGCGTCCGGTACGGCCGTCGAGCGTTCTACGGGAGCGCGGTTCGGGCGCTCGTCAGCGCAGATCGAAGACGAGGCGCCCGGAGACCTTGCCGCTCAGGACCTCCTCGATCGAGCTGTTGATGTCGCCGAGGCCGCGGGTCTCCCGGACGCCCCTGGTGCGGCCGAGGCGGTGCAGTTGGAACACCTCGGCAAGGTCCTCGCGGGTGCCGACGATCGAGCCGACGACCTTGGTGCCGTTCAGCACCGTGTCGAAGACGGGGAGTTCGAGCTTCCCCTCGGCAGGGAGTGCCACCAGCACGAGGGTTCCCCCTCGGCGCAGCGCACCGTAGGCCGCGCCGAACGAGTCGTTGCTCACGGCCAGGGAGATCGCCGCGTCCGCGCCGCCGAGTCTGCGGGTCTCCTCGGCCACGTCCTGCACACGTGCGTCGATGACATGGTCGGCGCCCAGTTCCTCGGCGAGCGCCAGCTTCTCGTCCGTGACGTCGACCGCGATGGTCTCGGCGCCGAAGATCCGCGCGTACTGGAGGGCCAGGTGTCCCGGTCCACCGATCCCGGAGATCAGGGCACGGGTGCCGGGGCGGGCACCGGACAGCTTCACCGCCTTGTAGGTGGTGACACCGGCACAGGTCAGCGGTGCGGCGTCGAGCGGATCGATGCCCTCGTGGCCGGGCGCGAACGGTGGGCTCGGCTTGACGGCCAGTCCCCGCGGGCGGCGTGGATGTCGGTGTGGCAGAGCCCTGAAGTCTCCATCCGCACCAGTACCTGGTGGCCTGCCGGAGTGGGTACCGGCCGGTCCTCCACGGTCAGCGGTTCGGTGAAGCTGCGGACTACGGCGGCTCTCATGGGGACATCCCTCCGCTTCACCCGGGCGCGGGACACGCGTCGAGGACGCGGGCACGCCGGGACATGGTGAACAGAAGCCTCAGGACAGACTATTTCGCTCGGCCAGTGTTCGCTTCCCGAGAGGTGTCCGCCCGGCCCCCATGCCCTCGGCGCACACACGTGAGGAGCATCCCGGCGGCGCACCCGCGGGACGACGCGTCCCGGCTACCCGGCCGCCCAGTCACGCATCTCCTTGGCCGAGGCGAAATCGGCCACGTCCTTGTCCAATGGTTGGTCGGTGTACTGATGGATGCGCCACGATGCCTCGATACGCGGTTTGCCGCGGGTGACGAAGTCGGCGATCCACAACCCGTCACCCGCGTACGAGGTCGTGTCGTACTGCAGCCAGAACGAGCGGTTGCAGTACAGCAGGACGCGGTGGTGGGGCCTCAGGCGTTTCACCTCACGGATGAAGCTGTCCTTCTCCGCATTGCTCGCGCGGGTGCCGTCGCCGGTCTCCTCCCAGTCGACGGCGAGCAGCTCACCGGCCTTCTCGGGCGCCTTGCTCAGGAAGTACTCGGCCTGCTCCGGCACGTTCCCCGGCCACAGGAAGTGGTAGAAGCCGACGACGCATTCGGCGTCCCTCGCACGCTTGACCTGGTCACCCAGGGCCGGATTGACGTACGAGCGGCCCTCTGTGGCCTTGATGAACACGAAATCGAGACCGTCCGTTTCGAAGGACGACTGATACGCGCTGACATCGACGCCGTGCAGCATGGATACCGCCTCCAAGTGGGGCTTCGAGGTTCCGGTTGTTGCCCTGGTATGTGCCCGCCGATGTCCCGCCCCATCCGCACCGGCAAGGGGGAACCGATCAGCCACCGTAGGGACTTCTGTTCGGATCAAGCCGAGCCCGGCCCACATCGAAGGCACACGGAATAGTGCTCGCCGGTGCGCAGTTGGTGATGCGACGAGACCACTTTCTCCTCACGCAGTCAGCATCGGAAGGTCGGACCCATGAAGATCGGCATCATCGGAGCGGGCAACATCGGCGGCAACCTGACCCGGCGGCTCACCGCTCTCGGGCATGAGGTGTCCGTGGCCAATTCGCGTGGCCCGCAGACACTGGCGGCGCTCGCCGAGGAAACCGGCGCCACCCCGGTCCACGCGTCCGAGGCGGCCAAGGGCGCCCAGGTCGTCGTGGTGACCGTCCCCCTCAAGGCCGTGCCCGACCTGCCCTCGGGGTTCCTCGACGGCGCGGCACCGGGCGCCGCGGTCATCGACACCGGCAACTACTACCCGCAGCAGCGTGACGGCAGGATCGCCGCCATCGAGGACGGACTGTCCGAGAGCCGGTGGACCGAGCAGCAGATCGGCCACCCGGTGATCAAGGCCTTCAACGGCACGTACGCCCAGGACATCCTGGACCGGGGCCGTCCGCAGGGCAGCCCCGGCCGCCAGGCGCTGCCGGTCGCCGGTGACGACGCGGCGGCCAAGCGGGCCGTGCGCGACCTCATCGACGAGCTGGGCTTCGACACGGTGGACGCGGGCGGGCTGGACGAGTCGTGGCGCCAGCAGCCCGGCACACCCGTCTACGGGAGCCAGGGCGATGTCGACACCATCGTGAAGGCGCTGGCCGAGGCTTCGCCGGAACGTACCGCGGAGTGGCGCGCCTGATTCCGCAGGACGCGAGCTGCCCGTGAGGAAGCCCCGCCGTGGTGCGCCGGCCCGGCCACGGCGGGGCCTCCAGGGCGTCCCGCCCCCGCCCGCGCACAGAATTGCGCCCTCCGCACAACCGAATGAAACTACTCGCGAGTAAGGTGTGCGGCCCGGGGCGTCGGCCCCACGGTCCGTCCGGCCCCCGGTGGTGGACCGGGACGGCCGTGGACAAGGAGTCGCCCCATGCCCCGCACCATGTCCGTGTCGGACAGCATCGTCGTCGACGCCGCTCCGGCGGACGTGTACGAACAACTCAGCGATCCCACCGCGATGGGACGCTGGAGCCCGGAGAACCAGGGAGCGACGGTACGCGGCGAACGGCGCGGCGCGTACGTCGGCATGGTCTTCGACGGTCGCAACAAGCGCGGCGCGGTGCGCTGGACGACCAGGTGCACGGTGACCGCCGCCGACCCCGGTGAGCGCTTCGCCTTCCATGTCCACGCGATAGGCGCCCGGCAGCCGCGGCTACCCGGAGCGATCGCCACCTGGGAGTACCGCTTCGAGGCGGTGGACGGGTCCACCCGGGTCACCGAGACCTGGACCGACGACCGGCGCGCATGGCCGGACTTCCTGGCCAACGGCTTCGACCGGATCGCGACGCGGGGGCACACGTTCGCGGAGTTCCAGCGCCGCAACATCCGTACCACTCTGGAGCGCCTGAAGTCGGCACTGGAAGCCGGTGAGACCTCCTGAGAGGTGCCCTCGCTCCTGGCGGGACACCGTGCCGGGCCCGGCACGCGGGTCAGCTCCAGTGCGCGGGGAGGGTCAGGGATGACGGAAGCCTGGTCGCCGCGTCGCCCTTGGCCGCGTTGAGCTGGGCCTGGGTCAGGAACAGGCTGCCGGTCAGGTCGGCGCCCGTGAGGTCGGCGTCGCGGAAGTCGGCGCCGATCAGGTCGGCGAGGCGGAGGTCGGCTCCGGAGAGATCGGCCGCGATGAGGTAGGCCCCGCGCAGGTCCGCACCCCGCAGATCGGCGCCCTTGAGCCGGGCTCCGATGAGGTCGGCGCCGCGGTGGTCGCGCTTCTTGCGGCGGGGCGCGCTCGCCCGTACGAGTGCGCTGGTCCGCAGCAGCAGGTCGGAGATCCCGCCCCGGTGCGCCGCCACGTCCAGTTCGGCCAGGGCTTCGGGCGAACCGTCGCTGTGACGTTCCGTCGCTTCGATGGCGCGCCGGATCTCGGGATGCAGTGACGCGGCGGCGGGAAGGGTGAGCGCCTCGGTGAGATACCAGAGCAGTTCCTGGAGTTGACGCACCACCGGGAACACCTGGAACATCTGCTGGGCGGTGTCCGGGGACGACCGCCAGTCCTGACCGGCGTACGTCTCCTGGGAGACCTTCTGCCCGGCGCCGAAGCAGTCGTACACCGTGCAGCCGGAGAAGCCCTCCGGGCGCAGTCGGGTGTGGATGCCGCAGCGGAAGTCGTCCTTGAGGTTGGGGCAGGGCCGCCCGGCGTCCTTGTTGATCGCGAAGTCCGCCGACACGGTCAGGGTCAGGGCGACACAGCACAGCCCGAAGCAGTTCGCGCAGTCCGCGCGCAGGGCGGCCCGCCCGGTGTCGGGTGCGGCGCTCGGATCGTTGTCGGTCACGGGGCGCGGTTCCTCTGTCTGGAGTGCAAGGGGCATCACACGGATCACGTGTCAGGGGCGCGGGAGGGGCAAGTTTATCCGGGCTTCACCCGGACGCGCCGCGCCCACGATCGGCGGACAGTGAGTCACCCCCCGTAACGTCCAGTTTCGCCCTGTTCCCCAGGCGAAAGAGCCTCTCTTCATCCATGAGTGCTTTCTGGCTGCCCCAGGTTCCACCGGCAGTCGCCGTCCGCTCGCGCGACGGCTGGTCATCTCCCTGCTTCTCCCGACGCTGACCGTCGTGGGCAGCGCCCTGATCGCCCCCGGCAGCGCGCTCGCCACTCCGGCGGCAGGCCCGGCGCTCGCCCGTGCGACCGGTCCGTCGTTCGCCTTCGCCCCGACGACGGTTCCGGACGCTCCGCGCATCAGCGGCGATCCCGTTGTCTGCGCGATCCGCGAGACCACACCGGAGGAGAAGGCGCAGGCCCGTCAGGTCCGAGTGCGCTACCACCAGTTGCTGGACGAGATGGAGTCGGCCGAGCAGCGGATGCGCGAGGAGAGCCGTTCGGACGAGGAGATCGCCCGGGTCCTGGTGACCATGCGCAATGAGGCCAAGGACATCGCGCGGGCCGAGATGTCCCCCGTGGCGGTCGCCGTGCTGGAGACCCGCAACCTTGCGAAGTACGGCAATCCGCTGGGTCCGACGGCTGATCAGCAGTACGCCAAGTACGGCAGTTGGGCCGAGGTCAGCGACGCGGCGACCCGCAGCAGCGCGGCGGTCGATCACGAGCTGGGGCTGGAGCCGCGTCACTGATGTCCCCGGCCGTGCTTCAGGACCACGACAGGTACGCCAGGCTCCGGGTCCTGGACCCGGAGAGCGGGCACCTCTCCCCCGGCCCCGCCGACGCCTTCGCGCGACCTGCCGGTGAGCGGCTTTGCCACGGCTTCGTTCACGTCCTGTCGCACGGCACCGCTGTCGGCGCCGCCCTGTACGCCGCGTCCTCGACGCTCTGGCTGCAGTACGGCGCCGAACGCTGGGAGCCGAGGGTGGCTTCCGTCCGGTCCGCCTCGCGGCCGGACGGAAGCCGCGTCCTTACCGTCACCGGCCGCGAGGGGGCGCCGTGGGAGACAGTTCCGCCCGCGCCGGTCCTGGGCCCCTTCGATCCGGCGTACGACTGGACCGACATGCTCGCGGACGACTTCCTCCTCTGGGTGACCGAGCAACTCTCCGACACCCGGCACCGGGGCGTGCTGCGCGAGCACTATCTGCGGGGCTTCACCCCGGTGTGACAAAGGCTGCGCCCCCTCCCCCCGCTCCGGGCACGTCGCGTTGTCAGTGGTGCGGCGCACACTGGACCGCAGTGCGGAACCGGCGAAGGGAGTGGGATGGGCGCCGAGGAGGAGACCGGGTTCGAACCCGCCACCGGGGACGGTCCGCCGCCCCTGGGGGTGAGCGACGGGGCCATGGACGCCGACCGGGCGGCAGCGGTGCGGGCCGCCTCGGTACGGACCGCCGTCGAGGGGCTGCTTCAGATCCGCCGACTGACCAACACCGGGCAGGCCGATCCGGAGGCGGTGCCCGCCGAGTGGGAGCTGCACCGGACGGTACGGGCCGTCGCACTGGCCCTGGAGGCTTCCGGGGCGACCCCGTCCGCCGTCGACGCGTCCGGGCGGCGCACAACGGCCGGGTACCGCGTGCTGGAAGGCGAATCCCCGGGCACGGCACGGGTGGAGTGGGCCGGCCCACCGGGGAGCGGAGCCGTTCATGAGGAAGAGGAGTCGCTGCCCCGGTGCGCCGACGCGTTGCGACGGCTGGGCTGGACGGCGCTGCTCTACCGGGGTCCGCGCCGGAGACGGTTCCTGGAGGTGGAGCCTCCCGCGGGGGCCATGCGCGCGAAGGGTGCGTGACGGGCGGCCTGCCCGCCGGGGCGGCTGCGGAGCGGCGTTGTCAGACCCATGGGGGATGCTTGCCGGTCCGACACCTCTGACCAGGAGATGCTGAGATGAACAAGGACGAACTGGCCGCCGCCCAGGCCTACATCCGGTTACTGGAGGCCACCCGGGCCGCGCTCTCGGACCCGGACGACGCACCGCTGTACCTGCCGCTGCTCACCTCTCCGATGGAGGAGGCGGACCGGGCCCTCAGCGGCGCGGGGCTGACGGGCAACGAGGACAGGCTGTTCGCTCTGGTACGGACGTTGCGACCCTGCCTGTCCGGCAGCGACCGCTGACCCGCGCGCCCGGCCGGCGGACCGGTGCGACGGTGGCGCTCCACAGCACCTGAGTGCCCCTCGCGGGGACCACGAGGTGTCGAAGAGCGCCTTGCTCCCGCCCCTGCGCGACTCCGTGGTGAATTGATTCAAAATCCTCCGAAACTTTGCTGACTGCTTGACTAGCAGCGAGAACGAAATCTAGCGTACGTTGCTGATGAAACGATTCATATCCGGGTCGCCAGCGATCGCCGGATGACTCCCGCTTACGAGGTGCTCATGTCTGATGTGTCGGCCGTCAAGGCAGCTCTCAAGTCTCAGGTGATCGAGACGCCGTCGTGGGGCTACGGCAATTCCGGGACCCGCTTCAAGGTGTTCGCCCAGCCGGGTGTGCCGCGCGACCCGTTCGAGAAGCTCCAGGACGCCGCCCAGGTGCACGCGTTCACCGGCGTCGCCCCGAAGGTCTCCCTGCACATCCCGTGGGACAAGGTCGAGGACTACACGGCGCTGACCGGCCACGCAGAGGACCTCGGACTGCGGATCGGTGCGATCAACTCCAACGTCTTCCAGGACGACGACTTCAAACTGGGCTCGGTCACCCACCCCGATCCCTCGGTCCGCCGCAAGGCCACCGACCATCTGCTCGCCTGTGTCGACGTGATGGACGCCACCGGCTCCCCCGACCTCAAGCTGTGGTTCTCCGACGGCACCAACTACCCCGGCCAGGACGACATCGCGGGCCGTCAGGACCGGCTGGCCGAGGCGCTGGCGGAGATCTACGACCGGCTAGGCGACGACCAGCGGATCCTGTTGGAGTACAAGCTGTTCGAGCCCGCGTTCTACACCACGGACGTGCCGGACTGGGGCACCGCCTACGCCCACTGTCTCCAGCTCGGCCCGAAGGCCCGGGTCGTCGTGGACACCGGCCACCACGCCCCCGGCACCAACATCGAGTTCATCGTCGCGTTCCTGCTGCGTGAGGGGAAGCTCGGCGCGTTCGACTTCAACTCCCGTTTCTACGCCGACGACGATCTGATGGCCGGGGCCGCGGACCCGTTCCAGCTGTTCCGGATCATGCACGAAGTGGTCAAGAACGGCGGTCTCAGGACCGAGACGAACGTCAACTTCATGCTCGACCAGTGCCACAACATCGAGGCCAAGATCCCTGCGGTCATCCGGTCGGTCACCAATGTCCAGGAAGCCACCGCCAAGGCGCTCCTGATCGACACCGAGGCCCTGGCCGCGGCTCAGCGTTCCGGTGATGTACTCGCGTCCAACGGTGTCCTCATGGACGCGTACAACACCGACGTACGGCCGCTGCTCGCCGAGGTGCGCGAGGAACTCGGCCTGGCCGGTGACCCGTTCGGCGCGTACCTCGCCTCGGGCAACCAGGAGCGGATCGCCGCCGCCCGGGTCGGTGGCGATCAGGCGGGCTGGGGAGCCTGAGCCGCTCCCCAGCCCCGACGTCCACGTAACCGACCGGCCCTCGTCCGGGCCGCCTCCCGAAGGAATCCACATGACGTCCGCGACGCATGCCGCAGTCGCCGCGCTCCTGGAGCGCGCCCATCGCATCGGCTCCGATCCCCGCAACACCAACTACGCGGGGGGCAACACCTCGGCCAAGACGACCGGGACCGATCCTGTCACCGGCGGCGAGGCCGAACTGCTCTGGGTCAAGGGCTCGGGCGGTGACCTCGGCACGCTCACCGAGGCCGGTCTCGCCGTACTCCGCCTGGACCGGGTCCGCGCGCTCAGGGACGTGTACCCGGGGGTGGAGCGCGAGGACGAGATGGTCTCGGCGTTCGACTACTGCCTGCACGGCAAGGGCGGTGCCGCTCCGTCCATCGACACCGCGATGCACGCCCTCGTCGAAGCCGCGCACGTGGACCATCTGCACCCGGACTCCGGTATCGCGCTGGCGTGCGCGGCCGACGGCGAGAAGCTGACGGCACAGTGCTTCGGCGACAAGGTGGCCTGGGTGGGCTGGCGGCGGCCCGGCTTCCAGCTCGGCCTGGACATCGCCGCCGTCAAGGAGGCCAATCCGCAGGCGGTCGGCGTGATCCTGGGCGGTCACGGCATCACCGCCTGGGGCGACACGTCGCAGGAGTGCGAGCGCAACGCGCTGTGGATGATCCGCACCGCCGAGACGTTCCTTCAGGAACACGGCAGGGACGAGCCGTTCGGGGCCGTGCTGCCGGGCCGGGAGGCCCTGGCCGAGGAACTGCGCCGGGAGCGGGCCGCCGCGCTCGCGCCGGTCGTCCGGGGTCTCGCCTCCACCGACCGTCCGCAGGTCGGCCACTACAGCGACGCCGAACCGGTACTGGACTTCCTGGCGCGTGCCGAGCATCCGCGGCTCGCCGCGCTGGGCACCTCCTGCCCGGACCACTTCCTGCGGACGAAGGTCAGGCCGCTCGTCCTGGACCTGCCGGCCGACGCACCGCTGGACGAGGCGATCGGCCGGCTGAGGGAACTGCACGCGGACTACCGCGAGGAGTACCGCGCCTACTACGAACGGCACGCCGTCCCCTGCTCCCCCGCCATGCGCGGTGCGGACCCGGCGATCGTGCTCGTGCCCGGAGTCGGCATGTTCTCGTTCGGCAAGGACAAGCAGACGGCCCGGGTCGCCGGAGAGTTCTACCTCAACGCCATCAACGTGATGCGTGGCGCCGAGGCCGTCTCCTCGTACGCGCCGATCGAGGAGCGGGAGAGGTTCCGCATCGAGTACTGGGAGCTGGAGGAGGCGAAACTGCGCCGGATGCCGAAGCCGAAGGCACTGGCGACCAGGGTCGCTCTGGTCACCGGTGCCGGATCGGGCATCGGCAAGGCCATCGCCCGGCGGCTGGCGGCGGAAGGCGCCTGTGTGGTGGTGGCGGATCTGAACGCCGAGAACGCCGCCGCGGTGGCCGAAGAGCTGGGCGGGACGGACAAAGCGGTTGCGGTGGGTGTCGACGTCACCCGCGAGGAGCAGATCGTCGACGCGTTCAAGGCCGCCGTACTCGCCTTCGGCGGTGTGGACCTCGTCGTGAACAACGCCGGGATCTCCATCTCGAAGCCGCTGCTGGAGACGACGGCGCGGGACTGGGACCTCCAGCACGACATCATGGCGCGCGGTTCGTTCCTGGTGTCGCGCGAAGCGGCCCGGGTGATGCGGGCACAGGGGCTGGGCGGCGACATCGTCTACATCGCCTCCAAGAACGCCGTGTTCGCGGGCCCGAACAACATCGCGTACTCCGCGACCAAGGCCGATCAGGCCCACCAGGTACGGCTGTTGGCCGCCGAGCTGGGTGAGCACGGCATCCGGGTCAACGGCGTCAACCCGGACGGGGTGGTGCGCGGCTCCGGCATCTTCGCCGCGGGCTGGGGCGCCCAGCGCGCCGCGACCTACGGCATCGAGGAGGAGAAGCTGGGCGAGTTCTACGCCCAGCGGACCCTGCTCAAGCGAGAGGTGCTCCCCGAGCACGTGGCCAATGCCGTCTTCGCGCTGACCGGTGGCGATCTCACCCATACCACCGGGCTCCACATTCCCGTCGACGCCGGTGTGGCGGCGGCCTTCCTGCGCTGACCACGTGCGGCGTCGCCCGGACATGGACCGGGCGGCACCACCCGGATCGGATGAGATCTTCATGCCTGTTGCTTCACGGAACGACCCGGTCTTCGCCGCTGTGGACCTCGGCGCCACCAGCGGCCGGGTGATCACCGGAAGGGTGGGGTCAGGCGCGCCGGTGCTGACCGAGGTGCACCGTTTCCCCAACACTCCGGTCCGGCTGCCGGACGGGCTGCGCTGGGACGTTCTCGCCCTGTATCAGGGGATGCTGGACGGTCTGCGCATGGCCGCGCGCAGCGGTCCGGTCGCCTCGATCGGCATCGACACCTGGGCGGTCGACTACGGCCTGCTGGACGCCGACGGGGCCTTGCTCGGGATGCCCTTCCACTACCGCGACAGCCGCAACGCGGGGGCCGCGGCCCGGGTGCTGGCGCGCTGCGGTGCGCGGGAGTTGTATGCGGTGAGCGGGTTGCAGCATCTGGCGTTCAACACGGTGTTCCAGCTGGCCGCCCACCGCTCGACGGCGCAGTGGCGGTCGGGGCGGACACTGCTGCTGATTCCTGATCTGCTGGTGCACTGGCTGACCGGCGCGGTCGGGGCGGAGATCACCAACGCGTCGACCACCGGGCTGCTGGACGCACGCGACGGGACCTGGTCCGATGCGTTGATCGACCGTCTCGGGCTGGATCGCGCACTGTTTCCGCCCCTGCGTGAGCCGGGTGACACGGCGGGAACGCTGCTTTCCCATGTCGCCGAGTTGACCGGTCTACCCACCGGTACGCCGGTGACGACGGTCGCCTCGCACGACACGGCCTCGGCGGTGGCCGCGGTTCCTGCGACGGAGCCGGGATTCGCGTACATCTCGTGCGGCACGTGGTCCCTGGCGGGGCTGGAGCTGACGGATCCGGTACTGACGGAGGAGTCGCGGGCGGCGAACTTCACCAATGAGCGGGGCGTCGACGGGACTGTCCGCTACCTCCGCAACATCATGGGCATGTGGCTTCTGGAGGAGTGCCGCCGTACCTGGGACCGGTCCGGTACGGCGACGAGCCTGGCCGGACTCCTCGCCCAGGCGGCGCGGGCGCGGCCGTTCGCCGCGGTGATGGATCCCGACGACCCCTCGTTCCTGGCACCGGGTGACATGCCGTCGCGGATCGATGCCTTCCTCGTACGGACCGGACAGGCTCCACCGGACAGCCGGGGCGGCTATGTGCGGTGCGTGCTGGAGAGCCTGGCGCTGGCCCATCGCCGGACGCTGCGACAGGCCGCCGAACTGGCGGGACGTGACATGACCCGGATCCATCTGGTCGGCGGCGGTTCGCGCAACGAGCTGCTCTGCCAGTGGACCGCGGACGCGACCGGCCTGCCCGTGACGGCGGGGCCCGCCGAGGCGACGGCTCTCGGCAATATTCTGCTGCAGGCACGTGCCCAGGGCCTGGTGGGCGATCTCCCCGACCTGCGGCGGCTGGCCGCCCGTACGCAGGAGTTGCGGCACTACAGCCCGCTCGGCGACCGGCGGGCCTGGGACCGGGCGGCGGCGCGACTGGAACAGGGCTGAGCAGCCGGAGCGGCGGCGGTCGGGACCCTGGGCGGGTGGAGTGAGGTCCCCGGGCGGGCGGCCTCAGGGGCCCGGGGCCGTGGGGCGGGGTCCGTGGGCGGGCGCCTCAGGGTCCCGGGCCGTGGGGCGGGCCCGCGCCCGCTCAGGAGAGCCCCAGTTCCCGCTCACCCGATCCGAGCGGGGCGAAGAAGCGGGCGACGTCATTGTCGGTGACCTCGGCGAGGACGGCCGGCTTCCACTGCGGGTTCCGGTCCTTGTCGATGATCTGGGCGCGCACGCCCTCCACGAAGTCGGGCCGCTCGAAAGCCCGGCTGGAGACACGGAACTCCTGGTCGAGAACGGCCTCCAGGCTGTCGAGCGTGGCCGCCCTGCGCACAGCGGCGAGAGTGACCTTGAGCGCGGTGGGCGACTTCGCCAGAAGCGTACGGGCGGCCTCCTCGGCCGCCGGTACGCCACTGGTCCGGAGCCGCTCGGCGATCTCCTCGACCGTGTCCGCGGCATAGCAGCCATCGATCCAGTGGCGCTGGGCGGCAAGCTCACCGACGGGCGCGTCGGAGGCGTATCGCAGTACTGTCCGCGTCACCTCGTCCGGGGTGGCACTCACGGCGAGGTCCGCGGAGAGTTCCGGCAGGCGCTGCGACGGGACGAAGTGGTCGGCGAGGCCGCACAGCAGCGCGTCGGCCGCGCCGACTGCCCGGCCGGTGAGCGCCAGATGCGTACCCAGCTCCCCGGGTGCCGCGGCCAGCAGATGGGTGCCGCCGACATCGGGCACGAACCCGATTCCGGTCTCGGGCATGGCCACGCGCGAGCGTTCGGTGACGACGCGGATGCTGCCGTGGGCCGAGACACCCACGCCGCCGCCCATCACGATGCCGTCCATCAGCGCGACGTACGGCTTGCGGAATCGGGCGATCCGGGCGTTGAGGCCATACTCGTCGCGCCAGAACTCCAGGGAGGCCCGGCCCCCGGCGCGTGCGTCGTCGTGGAGGGTACGGATGTCACCGCCCGCGCACAGACCGCGTTCCCCCGCCCCGTCGATCACGACCGAGGTGACCGCGTCGTCGTGCTCGGCCCGGGCGAGGGCCGCGTCGACGAGCCGCACCATGACGTGGTTGAGGGCGTTGAGCGCTCGGGGCCGGTTCAGCGTGATGAACAGGGCGTGGCCCTCGGTGTGCAGCAGGACGGGGTCGTCATCGTTCATGAGTGCGCTCCGGTCAGTGGGCCCCTGGGCGGACAGCCCGCCGTTCGCGGGCGATCTTGCCCTGCCCATTCTGCGACGGCCGCGCCGGGGGGCAGGAAAGGGGGTGGGCAAGGAGCAGGACCAGGAGGCGGGCAGGGGTCGGCCGGGGAGCCTGGGAGGGGCAGCCCCGGGCGATCTGCTGTGGCAGTCCCGCCGGACCGGCTCGACAATTGAGGTCTACGGGCCGCGCCGTCCAGCAGCCCCGGCCGGATGACCTCCGGAGGGGGAATGACCCACTACCAGCGGCGACGAGATGCCGAAGCCCCGCCGATCGCCCGGACACGCAACGGTGACATCGGGCCGACGGAGCCTCTCGCCATGAACCGGACCGGAAGCTTCGAATGGGATCTGAAGGCCCGGACCCTGGATATCGACGATGCCGGGCTCATGGTCTTCGGCGTGGATCCCGCCACGTTCGACGCGAAGCCCGACCTCCTGATCGACCGGCTCGCACCCCCGGAACGGGCCCGGCTGAACGTCACGATCGACGAGGCCATCAGCAGGGGGAGTCCTTCCTTCAGTGCCTACTTCCGGGTTCCGCTCGACGACGGAACCAGCCAGTGGACCCATGTCCAGGCCCGAATCCTGCGGGCGAAGGACGGCCGGGCGCACCGGCTCGTCGGTGTCGTACGGGACGCGACGACGGAAGTCACCCATGCGGCCTTCGTCCGTGATCTGGAAGAACGCCGTGAACGCCAGACCAATACCGTTGAGCGCACAACGAGTGCGATGTCGCGTGCCGTGACCGTGGACGATGTCACGGCCGCGCTCACCGGACCGGGCGGTCTGGCCGGTCTCGGCGCGGACGGGCTGGCACTCGGTCTGGTGGAGAATTCCTCCCTCAACATCATCGCGTTGAGCGGTGAGACTTTGGAGGTCCTGGACGGCCTCGGCTCCGGCGATCTGATCCGCAAGCTGCCACTGGCGGACACCATTCTCAGCGGGCAGCCCCGCTTCATCACCTCACTGAGCTCCCTGACCCGGCGGTATCCACTGCTGGAGCCGCATGTGGGAAAGCTCGGGTTCCGTGCCGCCGCCTACCTTCCCCTCGTGGCCCAGGCACGCCCGCTCGGCGGACTCGCCCTGTTCTACCGCGAGCGCACGATCTTCCCTCCGGACGAGCGGATTCTGTGCCTGGGGCTCGCCGCGATCGTGGCCCAGTCGCTTCAGCGGGCGACCCTGTTCGACGAGGAACGCGAGTTCGCCACCGGCTTGCAGTCGGCCATGCTCCCGCGACGGATACAGGACATCGAGGGCGGCGAGATCGCCGTGCGCTATCACGCGGCGTGGAGCGGGCGGCAGGTCGGCGGCGACTGGTACGACGTGATCGCCCTGCCCAAGAACCGCTTCGGTGTCGTCGTGGGCGACGTCCAGGGCCACGACACCCACGCGGCCGCCATCATGGGGCAGTTGCGCATCGCCCTGCGCGCGTACGCCGCCGAGGGCCACGCGCCGTCGACCGTGCTGGCGCGCGCCTCCCGCTTCCTCGCGGAGCTGGACACCGACCGCTTCGCGACCTGCACCTACGCCCAGGCCGATCTGGCGTCGGGGGCGGTACGGGTGGTCCGCGCCGGGCACTTCGGCCCGCTGATCCGGCATACGGACGGCCGGGTCGGCAGCCCTCAGGTGCGCGGTGGCCTGCCGCTGGGGATCTCCACGGATTTCCAGGACGAGGAGTTCCCCGAGACCCGGCTCGATCTGGTGCCCGGCGAAACGCTCGTCCTCTTCACCGATGGACTGGTGGAGGAGCCCGGAACCGACATCGATACGGGTGTGGCGGCGCTGACCCATGAGCTGAGCACCGGGCCGGTGGGCGCCGAGGTGTTGGCCGACCATCTGTCGGACCGGTTGTGGGAACGGTGGGGTTCGGGGGACGACGTAGCGCTGCTGGTCCTGCGCCGCAGCCCCGACGTGGGCTCGTCGCACGCGCCCCGGCTGCACCAGTACATCCACCAGGCGGACCCGGAGGGGCTCTCGGACGCCCGTGCCGTTGTCCGCCAGGCGCTGGCGGACTGGGACATGGCCGAGCTTGCGGACGATGCCGAGCTGGTCACCGGTGAACTGCTGGTGAATGTCCTCCTCCACACGGAGGGCGGAGCCGTACTCACTGTGGAGGTGCTGCCCGAACCGGTGCGCCGCATCCGGCTGTCGGTCCAGGACCGTTCGAGCGTCTGGCCGCGGAGGCGAACCCCGGGGGAAACCTCGACCTCGGGCCGGGGACTGCTCCTGCTCGACGCCGTCGCAACCCGCTGGGGCATCGAGCCGCGTGGCGAGGGCAAGGCCGTCTGGTGCGAGATCGGCCCGCCTCCCCCGCCCGGCACAGCACCCCCGGCCCCCGGGTGAGGCGGCATGTTCGGCGCCGCGATGGCTCCCGAGGCCGGGGCCGTGGGGCCGCACGGGTGAGGGGTGTGCCGCACCACCGGAAATGGTGCGGCACACCCCTCGACCGGCGGCCTCACACGCTCGTTCGCCCGGTCTCACGAGGCGCGCGGTGTGATCCGCGCGCCCCGTGTCCCCGACGGAACAGCGTCAGTTCTGGGCGGTACGACGCTTACGGACGGCCCAGAGGATGCCACCGCCGGCGAGCAGAACCGCCACTGCGGCGCCACCGATGACCGGCGTGGCGGACGACGAGCCGGTCTCGGCCAGGTCCGGCGAGCTGGGGCTCGGAGAGGGCACGGCGGGCGCGGACTCCGAAGGCTTCTCGCTGGGGGTGGCGCTCGGCTCGGGAGTCGACGTGGTCGGGGTCTCCGACGGCTTCGTCTCGGTGGGAGTGGGGGTGGGCGAAGGCGTCTCGTCCTCGCACACCGGGGACGTCTCGGTCAGGTCGCGCGAGAACTTGCCGCCCTCGCCACCGTCCTTGACGACCAGCCGGACGGTCACTTCCTTGTCGTGCGCGGGCAGCGTGAGCTTCTTGTGGAACTCGCGGCCGAACGTCTCTGTCGGCAGCAGGTCCTTGCCATCCACCGTAACGGTCACCGTGTTGGCGACGTCGCTCGTGTAGTTGGTGAGGTCAACGCTCACATCAGAGCAGGTCACGACCCAGGTGGGGGTGTGAGCTGCGGCCTGACCTGCGGAGATGACCCCGCCGGTCAGACCGACGACCGCAGCGGCCACGAGTGCTCCCGCGCCACGCCACGATCTCCTGGGTATGGTCATGGATTCTTCCTCCAGATGCATTTCATCGCCCGAATGGCGGTGGGGCGCACAGTACTGCCATCGCCCCCGCACGACACACCCACCCCGCACGTCACGGGACAGCCCAACTGTGCCCATACCACCGCCACTTCAGACAAGACGGACACACGCCTCCGAGGAGTTCCAGCCGGGTGTGGCTCGATGAGAGAGTGGGCAATGAACGCATCTTTTGCCGCACGCGCGACCGATCCTGGAGTCTCGACCCGTTCTATGCGATTGCTGCTGATCCGTCACGGCCAGACGCCGTCCAACCTCGGCCATTTCCTGGACACGGCATTTCCGGGTCCCGGTCTCACCGAACTGGGCCTGCGCCAGGCAGCCGCGCTGCCCGCGGCGCTCGCGCACGAGAGTATCGACGCGTTGTACGCCTCGACCCTGACGCGTACGCAGCTCACCGCCGCACCGCTCGCCGCCGAGCGCGGTCTGGAAGTGCGCATCCGCGAGGGCATCCGTGAAGTCTCGGCCGGTGAGCTGGAGATGCGCGGCGACGAAGAGGCGATCGAGCAGTATCTGACGACCTCGTTCGCCTGGGCGGCCGGTGACACGGCGCGACGTATGCCGGGAGGCGAAAGCGGGGCGGAGGCCCTGGCCCGCTTCGACTCCGTGCTGGCCGAGGCCGCTTCGGGCGGCGCCCCCGGCACCTCCCGAACGGTGGCACTGGTCAGCCATGGCGCCGCGATCCGGATGTGGACCGCGGCCCGGACACGGAACGTCACGGTGAACTTCGCCGCCGAGCACGCCCTGGACAACACCGGCGTAGTGGTGGTCGAGGGCATTCCCGGCGAGGGTTGGTCAACCCTTTCCTGGGCCGGGGCCGTTGTCGCCCCGGCGACCGCGAGCGGCCAGGAGGACGGCGGTCCCGCCGGCCTCACCCTTCCGGACCTCGGCGGCTGAGCGGGCCGTCAGCGCGCTTCGTGGGTGAGGGACATCAGAACACCTTGCGCGTGAGCGGTATCAGAGCGTCTTGCGCGTGAGCGGCATCAGCATCAGAGCGCCTTGTGCATGATGTGCAGACCGACGTACCCCTCGGTCGGATGATGGAAGCCCTCCGGCAGCGTCCCCAGTATCTCGAAGCCGAGCGAACGGTACAGCTTGACGGCATATTCGTTCGTCTCGACCACCGCGTTGAACTGCATGGCCCGGAAGCCTGAAGTGCGCGCCCAGTCCACCGAGTACTCGCACAGGGCCCTCCCCACGCCACGCCCCGAGTACTCGGGGTCGACCACGTACGTGGCGCTGGCGATGTGCGAACCGTTGCCCATGTGATTCCGGTTCATCTTCGCCGTACCCAGCACCGTCCCGGAGTCGTCGACCGCGACGACCGTTCGGTTCGGCGCCGCGAGGAACCACCAGCCCTGTGCGTCGTCCTCACCGAGGTGGAGAGGGTAGGTGAGTGTCTCGCCGGCGGCGACAATGGCATGGAAGAACGGCCAGATGGCGGGCCAGTCCTCAGTGGTTGCTTCCCTGATCAACATGGGGAACAGAGTGCCGGTGCGATGCGACCGCCCGCCAGTTCTTATCGGATCCGCGCCTTCGCCACCGGAGCCGGGCGAGCAAACCCGTCGCGGGAGCCGGCGGACATGGAGGGCCGGATACGGATTCGGTGAGATCCCCGACGGGCCGTTCGACGGGGATTCCGCGGGAGACTTCGCACACGCCTCCGGAGGCTCCCGAGCGTACGGAGGCAGGTGTACCTACGGATGCGGGCCGGACAGCGGGTGCCGGTCGGGGCGTGGACGCGGATCCCGGTGCGAGTGCGGGTACAGGTGCGAGTGCGGATGCCGATGCGGGTGACCCTTGGTCGCGCGCCGGCGGCCAGGGCAGCGCCGCCGCCCGCACAGGGGCCGCAGCCGTATCCGGCACGAGCCGTGGTCCGCGCTCGTCACCGGGGCGAGGGGCGTGCCGGTCCTCGCGGGCCCTGTCCAGCTCCAGGGTCAGGCTGACCCGCCGCCACAGGATCTCGTCCGGGTCGTCCGCCAGCATCAGCTCCCCCATGACCTCCTTGGCCGACACGGACCCCGGCCGTCCGAACACGGGCTCCGGCCTGACCCTGACGAGGTAGGCCCGTTCGTACGGATCGTCCACCACCTCACCGAGTTGGACGGGGTCCAGGGCGGATGCCTGTACAGCGGCTCGCGCCCACGCATCCTCCGTGCGGCCGAGCAGCCTGTCGATCCTCTGGGATCGCCAGTTGCGGGCACGCCAGTCGGCTCCGGCTTCCAGCATCGCCCGCATTCCGGCGGGGCTGGTGCCGGCGAGCAGCGAGGGCTCACGGGTGGCGAATCCGGCGAGTTCGTCGACGAGGTACAACCACACCACCGCCCGGTACCGGTTCATATAGAACGTGACCGGCGCGAAACACCCCGCCCGTGCCAGCCGGGTGAAACGGGCCGGACTGATGGCGAGCAGTGCGGCCCCTTCAGCGGTGCCCACCGTGCGCACCCGTTCCCCGAGGTCGTCGGGGAATCCCGGATGCGCGCGCAGGCGCTCGATCTCGTCCCGGACCACCCGTGGCCGTCCGCCGTCCGGTCCGGTGGTGGTGGCGACCAGCCCCAGATGCACGGCGAGCTCGAACTCCCCGCGCCTCATGCCCAGCTCCCGTGCGGCTCGGCCCGCGGTCACCGTCGCCGCCGTGTCGCCGCTCTCACGCCCCTGCGCGTCCTCGTCATGTGTGCGGGTGGCTTCCGTAACAGTCATGCCCCTGCCCTCCCCCGTGAGGTCCGAATACTCTCTGTGACCACGGTAGCCCGGAGGAGGCTTCTGTCGGCATGCCTGTGGATAACTCCCGATGCCCAGCGAAAAGCCCAGGTCAGGGGCTGTCGACGCCGTCGGTGGCGCCTTGGCGAACCGCGACGCCGAGATGTTCGCCGACCCGGTTGACGAGCAGTGTCATCTCGTAGGCGACCTGGCCGACATCGGCCTCGGCAGCGGTCAGCACGCACAGACAACTGCCGTCGCCCGCCGCCGTCACGAAGAGCAGCGCCTCGTCGAACTCGACCATGGTCTGCCGGGCTCTGCCGGCCCTGAAGTGCCGGCCTGATCCGCGGGCCAGACTGTGCAGGCCGGAGGAGACAGCCGCCAGATGTTCCGCGTCCTCACGGGCCAGCCCCGTGCTCGCCCCGGTCACCAGGCCATCGTTCGACAGCACCAATGCGTGCCGTATGTGCTCCACCCTGCTGGTGAGATCGTCAAGGAGCCAGTCAAGTCCCCGGTCCAGCGCCATTTGCTCGTCCTCCCCGCTCATACGTTCCCCGTTGCCCCGTATCGCGCGTAAGCCTTGCGTACCACTCCCGTACGGGCAAGCGCCCCCCTCCCCCGGGGCGTCGCTTCGCGCCACGTGAGGGTTCGTCCGAGGATGGGGAAATGGCACATCACATGACCGATGACGAGCGGCGGGCCTTCCTTTCCGAGGGCACCCGTACCGCCAAGCTGTCGACCGTCCGGGCCGACGGCAGTCCGCACATCGCCCCCGTCTGGTTCCTGCTCGACGGCGACGATCTGGTCTTCAACACCGGGAAGGAAACCGTGAAGGGCCGCAATCTCGCGCGCGAGAGGAGGGTGGCCTTGTGCGTCGACGACGACCGGCCGCCGTTCGCCTTCGCCGTGCTCCAGGGCCAGGCCGAACTGAGCGAGGATCCTGATCAGTTGAGGCACTGGGCGACGCGGATCGCTGCCCGGTACATGGGCGAGGAGGCGGCCGAGGAGTTCGGGAGGCGTAACGGCGTACCCGGTGAACTGGTCGTGCGTGTCCGTGTGGACAAGGCGGTGGCCATGGCGGCCGTGGCCGACTGACCACGGCCCGCGGCGCCCCGGCCCGGACCGCCCGGCACCTCCGGCCGGAGTCCGGTCCGTCCGGCCCGGCCCGGTCCGAAGCGGGGCCTCGGCTCAGGAGTCGCGGAGCCGGGCGGTGTGCGTCCGTCCGGCGTACTCGACCATCCGGATCAGGACTTCCTTTCCGGAATCCCGGTCGCGCGTCGCTGAGCACCACGGGCGTACCCCGGTCGAGGTCGAGGGCGTGCGACGCCTCTTGCGCACCCTGGGTGCGAGCACCCGGGAAAGAGTCGACAGCGACAATGAACGCGATGTACCGGTGCTCGAAGCGCTCGCTCCCGTTGTCGTCGTCCCGGACCGCGCTGTCGGCGGGCTCGGTCGGGTCACGTCCGGTGCCGGCACGTGGACAGCATGGCCACGGGACGCTGAACGGTGCCCGGATCGGCCGCTCAGCGAGCGGGCGCGGGCCTCTACACTGACTCTTTCGGGTGGCTGGCCCTGTCGGTACAGGGAAGACGTGCGGCGACGGGTGCGTGCGGACGGCCCCGTGAACGGGAGAGGTCAAGCGTGTCGACAGGTTCCGGCGGCGGTTTCCAGGATCCGCCCGCGGAGGTGCTGGCCGAGGCGGCAGCCGCGTTCGGGCTCCTGGCGTCACCGGCACGGCTGCACATCGTGTGGACGCTGTCCCAGGGCGAGTGCGATGTGACCGGTCTTGCCGACCGGGTGGGCGGCACCCTGCCCTCGGTGAGCCAGCATCTGACGAAGTTGAAATTGGCCGGACTCGTACGGTCGCGCCGTGAGGGACGCCGCCAGGTCTATCTGGTCGACGATCCCGGCGTGGTGACTGTGGTGCGGCTCATGGTCGGCCAGCTGGCGGAGCGTGCCGGGCACTCGGCCGCGCACCCCGTCCGCCTGCGTGAGCTCGGTGCCTGACAGGAGCGCAGCCGCAGGGCCGGGCCGCACGGACCGGGACGACGCGTCGGCCGTGGTGATACCCCTGATCTCCGGTGCGGGCAGTCATGCGGGAAGCCGTGCCGGTTCAGACAGCCGCGGCAAGGCGGGTGCGGCTGGTCGTGACGGTGCCGGGGCGACCTCGCTCCAAGTGCTGCGCTCACTGGACAGCGGCCCGCGGGGACTGCTGGAGAGCGTCGCCGAAGAGCGTGTGACCCGCCTCGGCGAGAACGTTCTTCCCGCGTGGCGTCCCGTCTCCTGGCCCCGGCGCTTCCTGGCCAGCTTCCGCGACCCGTTCACCTCCGTGCTCCTCTGTCTGGGCCTGGTGTCGGCACTTGTGTCGGCATGGGGCACGGCCTGCGTGACTCTGGTTCTCGTCCTGGTCAGCTGTCTGCTGCGCTCCGGCGAGGAACACCGCGCCGACCGGTCGGCCGCGGCACTCAGGGAGCTGGTGGCGACCACGGCGACCGTGCTGCGCCGTACGTCCGCGGACGCCGCACCACGTGCCCGTGAGGTGCCCGTGGCCGAGCTGGTGCCGGGCGATGTGATCCGGCTCGGGCCGGGAGATCTCGTAGCCGCCGACGTACGGCTGTTGCGCGCCAGTGGCCTCACCGTGCATCAGTCGGCCCTCACCGGAGAGTCGGCGCCGGTGCCCAAACACCCCGTCGACGCCCCGGAACCACCCGCGTCCCCGTCCGGCCCGTTCGCACAGCCGCACCTCTGCTTCCAGGGCAGCAGTGTGACGTCCGGCAGCGCAACGGCGGTCGTCGTCACGACCGGAGGGAACACCTGGTTCGCCGCCGCCCACGACGGCCGGGCCCGCCGCCGGGGCGCCAGTGCCTTCGACCGGTCGGTGCAGGGCATCTCCTGGACCCTGATCCGCTTCATGCTGCTCACACCGCCCCTGGTCCTCATGGCCAACGCGGCACTGCGCGGCCGGGGTCTTGAGACGTTGCCGTTCGCCGTCGCCGTGGCCGTCGGCCTCACTCCCGAGATGCTGCCCGTCATCGTCACGACGGCGCTGGCGCGGGGTGCCTCCCGGCTCGCCCGTACGAGCGGTGTCATCGTCAAGCGGCTGCCCGCACTGCACGATCTCGGGGCGGTCGATGTCCTGTGTCTGGACAAGACAGGCACCCTGACGGAGGACCGGCCCGTCGTGGAAGGTGCGCTGGACGGGGAGGGGCGGCCCGACCCCGAAGTACTCCAGTGGGCCGCGGTCGGCGCGCTGTGGACCCTGCAGCTCGCCGAGCTGCCCGCACCCGACGCGCTGGACGAGGCGGTACTGGACGCGGCGGAGGACCACGCGGCCGCAGGCGACGGGAGCTCACCGTTGTCCGTGTACGACGGGGTGGCCGCGTTGCCGTTCGATCCGGTGCGCCGTCTCGCCTCCGCCGTGGTCCGGCGGCCCGGCCGTCCCGGCATCCACACGCTGGTCACGAAGGGCGCCGTCGAAGCCGTACTCGACCGATGCGTACTGGACGACGGCGAGCGCGAACGGCTGCTCGCCCGTGCCGCCCGGGAGGCCGGGCGCGGGCTGCGGCTGCTCGCCGTGGCCCGTGCCGACCGACCCGCGAGTGCGCGCGCCTACACCCCGGCCGACGAGCGAGGGCTGACGTTCCTCGGCCTGGTCACCCTCCGCGACGTCCCCGCGCCGAGCGCCGCCGACGCGCTCGGCGTCCTGGCGGCGCGGGGCATCGCCGTGAAGGTCCTCACCGGCGACCATCCCGGCACGGCGGCCCGTGTCTGTCACGACCTCGGGCTGCCACCCGGCGAGGTCGTGACGGCCGAACGGATCGACACGCTGTCGGACGAGGAGCTGGCACGGCTGGCGGACCGGGCCACCGTGTTCGCCCGCTGCGCCCCGGAGCACAAGGCACGCATCGTCTCGGCACTCCGCGCGGGCGGGCACACCACCGGATTCCTCGGTGACGGCGTCAACGACCTGCCCGCGTTGCACGCCGCCGATGTCGGGATCTGCCCGCGCAACGCGGTCGACGTCGCCCGGGAGGCGGCGGATGTCGTCCTGGCCGAGAAGGACCTGACCGCGATCGACCGGGCCGTGGTCGCGGGGCGCCGCAGCAGCGGCAACATCGCCACCTATCTGCGCATCACGCTCTCGTCGAATCTCGGCAACGTCCTCGCGATGCTGACCGCTGGCCTGCTGCTGCCGTTCCTCCCCATGCTCCCGGCGCAGGTGCTCGTGCAGAACCTCTGCTCCGACGCGGCACAGCTCGCGTTCGCGTTCGACCGGCCCGCCGCCGCGGTCCTGCGCCGTCCCACCGTGCTCCGCCCCCGCGACTTCCTGCGGTTCATCACGGGCTTCGGCCTGCTCAACGCCGCCGCCGACCTCGCCACCTTCGGCGTGCTCGCCCTGGCTCTGCGCGACACGGCCGCACCGGGCGGCGAGGCCGCGTTCCACGCGGGATGGTTCACCGAGAACCTGCTCACCCAGGCCCTCGTCATGATGCTGCTGCGTACCGGCCGTAACGCCGCCGAACGCAAGGCCGGCGGGCCACTGCGCGCTGCGGCCGCCGGGCTCGCCGCCGTGGGTGTGCTGCTGCCCTTCACCGCGCTGGGCCCCCTGCTGGGAATGGCCGCCCTGCCGCCGCTCTACTACCTGCTCCTCGGCACGGTCCTCGGGCTGTACGCGATCGGGCTGGCGGCAGCCCGCAGACGCTACGACCGCGGGAACACCGCACCGTGATGCCGAGCGGGGCGAGCGGGCCGAAAGGGGCGAGGGGGGCGAGGGGGCATTGCTTCGAGATCCAGCCATGGTTATACAGTTGCGCAATGCGGCAACTGTTGTCGTGCGGACGGAGAGAAGGGCGGGACCAGAATGTTGCGCAACGGCCTGGAGCCCTGGCACCTGCTGATCGTGGCCATCGTGCTCATCGTGCTGTTCGGTTCGAAGAAGCTGCCGGACACGGCGCGCGCCCTGGGGAAGTCGATGCGCATCCTCAAGAGCGAGGCCAAGGCCATGAAGGAGGACGAGCCCCGGTGAACCGCGAGAGCACGGCGCAGGGGGCGGATACCTGCGCGTGCGGCGATCACCGGCCGCACGGCGCCCGGCGCGTGCACGCCACCCGCCGGCCCCGTACCCCCGCAGCACCCTCGCGGCCCACAACACCTTCTCGACCCGCGACATCTCCGCGGCCCGCGGCGCCTTCGCGCATCACCCGCCGTCGCGGCCCACGGCGCCTTCACCATCCCGGCGTCTTCATCATCATCACTTCATGACTTGCGCAATCAGGGAACCTTGACGACTGCGCCACGCGTTCACGTAAGTGACGGCAGAACAGCACGGCCGAGCCGTGCGGATCGACGTAGCACTGGAGGAAAATTCATGGGTGTGACCCTGGCGAAGGGCGGCAACGTCTCCCTGACGAAGGAGGCGCCCGGCCT
This sequence comes from Streptomyces sp. TSRI0281, assembly GCF_001905125.1. Classification (GTDB taxonomy): domain Bacteria; phylum Actinomycetota; class Actinomycetes; order Streptomycetales; family Streptomycetaceae; genus Streptomyces. Next base: position 208,176 of record NZ_LWLE01000005.1, read on the forward strand.
GACCGCCGTGACGGTCGGCCTGGGCTGGGACGTACGTACCACGACCGGAGCCGATCACGACCTCGATGCCAGTGCGCTGCTGTGCTCCGAGACCGGAAAGGTTCTCTCCGACGCGCACTTCGTGTTCTACAACAACCTCAACAGTCCCGACGGTTCCGTCCGCCACACCGGCGACAACCTGACGGGTGAGGGCGAGGGCGACGACGAGTCCATCGACGTCGACCTGTCCGGGGTCCCGGTCGAGATCGCGAAGATCGTGTTCCCGGTGTCGATCCACGACGCCCAGAGCCGCGGCCAGAGCTTCGGCCAGGTGCGCAACGCGTTCATCCGCGTGGTGAACCGGGCGAACGGCGTCGAGCTGGCGCGCTACGACCTCAGCGAGGACGCGTCGACCGAGACGGCGATGGTGTTCGGCGAGCTGTACCGGCACGGTACGGAGTGGAAGTTCCGCGCCGTGGGCCAGGGGTACGCATCGGGGCTCGCGGGGATCGCGTCCGACTACGGCGTCAATGTCTGACGGGTGATCCCACGCCGTCCGGCCGCCACAGCGCCCGAAGGCCGTTGATCGCCTCACGGAGAATCCGTCCCTCGGGCAAATGCGCGGCGGGTACGGGGCGACTGCCCCGTACCCGCCGCGTTTCTCACGGATCTCCCAGGAGCTCCCGAACGACCGCTCAGCGCTCGAACGTGCGCAGCGTTTCTTCCCGTTTCGTTCGGACGCCGACTGCGCGATCATGTCCATATGGCCGATGACCACGCACACATCCAGGACTTCTTCACTGCCCGTGCGGCCGACTGGGACAGCCGATTTCCCGACGACGGGCCGGCCTACGACGCCGCGGTGGGTGCACTGGGGCTCCGCCCCGGAGACGCCGTGCTCGACGCGGGCTGCGGTACGGGCCGGGCGCTGCCGGCTCTGCGCTCCGCCGTCGGATCCGGCGGCACCGTGCTCGGCGTGGACCTCACGCCCGCGATGCTAAAGGAGGCGGCACGGGCCGGGCGCGGGCGGAGCGGGGTCCTGCTGCTCGCCGACGCCGGACGGCTGCCGCTCCGTACCGGAGCGCTGGACGCGGTGTTCGGCGCCGGACTGATCTCCCATCTCTCGCAACCGGCGGAGGATTTGAGGGAGCTGGCGCGGGTCGTGCGGACGGGCGGGCTGCTGGCCCTGTTCCATCCGATCGGCCGGGCCGCGCTGGCCGCGCGCCACGGCCGCAGCATCACCGATGACGATCTGCGGGCCGAGCCCCGGCTCGGTCCGCTGCTGGCCCGTTCCGGATGGCGGCTGGACTCGTACACCGACGAGGACGACCGCTTCCTGGCACTCGCCGTCCGTACGGTCTGATACCGCTCGCCCGTGCCGGCGGTCGGAAGGGGTTGCGCTGCCCGGACGCTGCGCGCGGAAGAGCTGGACGATCCGTTCCGGCGGGGCGTGCCCACGATCGCGCGGGCGACCGGCGAGGCCGAACGGCGTCAGCTCCGGACCAGCTTGGACTCACTCGGCCGGAACGTCCGACGTCCGGCCGCGCGGGACCGGGCAGCCGCGCACACCCGGTGTGGGGAACGTTCCGAGTCCGGCAATCTCATATCCGTCCGGGTATCCCCTGATCTCGGGGTTCTGGCGGGCGTAGTGCGGTGCCCTCCGGGGCGGCAGGAGCCGTACGGCGCGGGCGCGCAGCCGCAGCGCGCCATGGGTGAGCCTGCGGGCGACGGCCCCCGGCCGCTCGTACCGGAACGCCCGCAGCAGCGAATCGTCGAGGAGCGCGAGGCCGGCGCCGCGCACGGCGGGTGCCAGCACGGCCGGGTACCAGGAAGCCATCAGGTCCAACGTGGCGTCGGAGACCCTGCGGCCCCCCTCGTCCCAGCCGAAGTGCTCACGCTCGTAGGTGTCGAGGGTGCGCTCGAAGTCCTCGTACGTCCGGGGCACGTCCTTGATGCCGAGCTGGGCGCCGAACGTGCGGTAGTACGCGGCGAAGGCGCGCAGTTCATGGTCGGACAGCCTGCGCCAGCCGTAGGTGTCGAGCCAGCGCTTCGGCGTGACGACGAAGGTGCACAGAACGTAGCGCATGTCGTCATCGCTGATGTCGTAGCCGCGGTGCATCTGATTGATCCGCCGGACGGCGGTACGCCCCTGTTCGGCGTCAAAACCGTGCTCCACGATGGTGTCGAGAAGCAGGGCGGTGTCGTCGTACCGCTTCTGCGAACGCTCCGTCAGTTCGGCGGTCTCGGCGAGGAGTCGTCCGATGCTGGGGACGGCATAGGTGCGGTAGAGGGCCAGTTCGAGAGCCCGGGTGATGTCCCAGGGGAACTCGTAGGTGACGGTGAGGCGGTAGATCTCCAGGAAGTCCCGCTCCGGATCGAGCCGCTGAATCTCCTTCAGCCGGTCGTACCTTTTCACCACGATGTCCCCCTGTTCGGCCGGAGGCCCAACCCTACGCGGGACTCACCCGTGCACGCGGCTGTTCCGCGGCACACCGGATGCCCGCCGGCCGCCCCCGTAGCCCCGCTTGTCAGGCCCTCGACTACAGGGTTACCGAGTAGTTAGGGTGCGCCGACGGACCAAGCGATGAGCGATGAGGAGGATGCTGTGGCCGGGACGGACGACACGGTCGCCGACGACGACGCACTGTTTGTGCTGACCGCGGTGCTGCTCACCCCCGCGCAGTTCCCGAGCGTGCTGGGTGACGACTATGTGGCCGCCTGCCGGACGCTCGCCCTCGAACCGTACGAGGAGGGCTACGGTCTGGTCCTCGGCCAGGACGGCAACGGTGCCCGCTGGACCGTGGTCGTGGAGGACGTCTCGCTGGTCGCGGTCGCCATCGCCGCCTGGGACTGCGGAATGGATTACGACCTCTCTCCCGACGACCGATCCGTGGTGTGCGCGCTGCCGGGCTGGCCGCTCGCCGTGGCCGTCGCCGCGCCCGGTGTTCCCGCGCCGCACGATCCACTGCCGGATCCGGAGGCCGAAGGGGTGGGTCCCGCCCCGTTGACGCCGCCCGACACGGACGCCTGGGGGCCGGCGCAGCGGCGCCTCGGGGCGGACGAGATCGCCGCGCAGTGGGCGACCTGGCGCGAACAGATAGACGACTCGGCGTTCACCCGGCCCGGGGAGGCGTTGCGCGAGGTAGCGGTGGCCGGTGGGACGGTGGACAAGGAAGCGGCGGCTGCGGAAACCTTGCGCGAGGAAGCGGCGACCGTGGGGGCTGGGAACTCCGGGCCCGGCGGGGAGCGAGAGGCGGATGCGGCCACCGAGAATTCCGGGGCACCGAACGGGAACGTGCAGTCCAGGCAGCACCCCGGTGTGCGCCGGGTGCTGGAGGAGGCCCGTGCCTATACGCACTCCCCACCGCCGCCCGGCCGGGTGCGTTCCTCCTTCGCCTCCGACGACGCCCGCACGCTGCGCGCCGATGGTCCGGGCTGGTCGCTGGTGGCCAGGACCGACGACATCGCGTTCATCCTGCTGGACGAGACGCCGGGCGAGATCCTCACCGTGGGCCGCGGCCCCGAGCTGCCCGGCCTGCTGAAGGCGCTGGACGACTTGGCCGTGCGACCCGCCTGATTCCGGCTTCACCCCGGCCGGGCGGAGGCTCAGGAGTCAGGCCCGCGTTCTCCGCGACGTACGAACAGACCGGCGGGCGGCGCCCCGCTGTGGGCGCCGCCGTACGACTGTCCGGTTGGCCGGGGTCAGCGGCCTATCTCCTTGCGGCTGATCCTGCGGAGCCGGCGCCGCTGGGACGGGTCAAGCATCAGATATCCCACGACGGGGACGCCGATCAGCACCAGCAGCGCCCACCAGAATCCGATGAGGGGCCACAGGACGGCCGCCGCGACAACTCCCCCGATGGCGATCTTCGCACCGTTCGACATGGTCCACGCCTCCTTCGCGGCCGGAGCCGCTCCTGTTGTGTGAACGCTTGTACGCGCCCATCGGTTCCGCCACGCGGCCGCGACTATCGCAGCGGTTCGCCGACCTCGTGCATGTGGGTCAGCGCCTGGCGGTAGGACTCGATGAGTCCGGTCTCCGCGTACGGCATCCCGATGTCCTTGCAGTGGGCCTTGACCAGCGGCTGGGCCAGTCGCAGGTGAGGGCGCGGCATGCTCGGGAAGAGGTGGTGCTCGATCTGGTAGTTCAGGCCCCCCAGGAACCAGTCGGTGAGGACGGCCCCGCGTACGTTCCGCGAGGTCAGCACCTGTCGCTGCAGGTGGCCCCAGCGGTCGCCGTCCGGGTCGGGCATCTCCATGCCCTTGTGGTTCGGGGCGAAGGCCATGCCGAGATGGAGGCCGAACAGCGCGTGGTGCACCAGGGCGAACACGACGGCCTTGCCGAGGGACATGGTGGTCAGCAGCAGCGTGGCGTACAGCGCCAGGTGCCCGGCCAGCAGCAGACCGGAAAGGGCGCGCTCCCTGACGGGCTGACGCCGCAGGAACTGGAAGCCGTAGATCTTCAGGGCGATGCCTTCGAGGAGCAGCATCGGGAAGAAGAGCCGGGCCTGGTTGCGGGTGAGCCAGCGGGCGAAGCCTTCGCGCTGCGCCGCCTGCTTCTGGGTCCAGACAAGAGCGCCGACGCCGACGTCGGGATCCTTGTCGATGTGGTTGGGGTTGGCGTGGTGGCGCACGTGCTTGTCGTTCCACCACGCCTCGTTCATGCCGAGGAGCAGATTGGCGTGGACGAGCCCGATGATGCGGCTCGTCCTGCGGTCACCGGATATCTGGGCGTGTCCCGCGTCGTGTCCGACGAAGGCGGTACGGGTCCACAGGATCGCCAGCGGCAGCGTGAGGAGCAGCGTCCACCAGGTGTTGCCCAGGAGCACGAGAGCGGTGATCACCGCGCCCAGGGCCACCAGGTTGACCGCGATGCCCGCCCCGTACCAGCCGGTGCGCCGCTCCAGGAGCCCTTGCCCCTTGACAGCCCTCAGAAGAGGGGCAAAATCGCTCCCTGAACTCCCGGTGCTCGCGGCGCTCTCGGAACCGGATCGCTCGGCGCCCTGCCCCTGCGGAACCGGGGCCTGTGAAACCGGGTTCTCCGAATCCGCGCCTGCGGCACGCGCGACACTTCCCGTACTTCCGGAACTGTCCGATCCGTCGCGGGCGGGCTCCGCAACGGTGGCTATCGCCTGGGGCATGACATCTCCGGATCTCTGGGCATGTGCGCTGACCTTGTAGAACGTACGGATTGGGGGCTTGTGGCAGCCATGGCGCCACCACCCTGGTTCTCCGGGGGTTTGCCCCCGTGTCCCACGGTGGTGCTGGCTGCACCACGAGACCGGAAGGCAGAGGAAAGTGATGGGGATCACGGCGCAGAATTGCCGGAAGAGACGACGGGTGGAGTACCCTCGGCGACCCCGACCCACTAGTCAAATTTGAGGAATCTGACATCGCTGTGCACCTGCACCCTGCGGCAACGCTTTCCGAGATTTCTGAACTGTCCCGCTGCTCCGCAGTCTTCCTCCCCGCGGATCCGGCCCGTAGCGGCCTGATCGCGTTCTGGAACCCGGACGGTAGCACCCCGCCCGCGACTCCCGGGATTTCGAGGGAACTGACCGTCGTAGGAGCCGATGCGCAGCCGCATGCCGTACCGGCTCTGCACCTGCCCGTGCGGGATGCCCTCGCTGTCCTCACACGGGCGCGGGTGAGCGGGCACGCCTCCCCCGCGACCGCCTTCTGGGGAGCCGCCGGAATCCTCGCGCTCCAACTCGTCGCCCGTGGGCTGCTGCTGCCGGGGCTGAGCCCCTTGGACCACGATGCGTGGCGGGCCGGTCCGCTGACCTCGGACGACCTCGCGCGGATCCGGGAGCTGGCGGCGTCCATGCCGCCCACCGCCCACGCGGTGCCGCTGGACGCAGGCCCGGACACGGCGGCGGGCCGGCCGGTGCTGTTGCCCGAACCGGAGCGGCTGCTGCGGGCGTTCCTGGATGCGGTGGCCGACGGGCTGCCCCGAACGCCCGCCGCCTCGTTCACCACAACGGGCCCCGCCTTCGCCGCCGATGCGCCGCAACAGCTCCCCGGTCTGCGGGGCTGGGCGGCCGATGTCGCGGCCGGTCATGACGCGGGCGTACGGCTCTCCCTGCGGATCGAGATGTCGGAGCCGGCCGAACCCTTCACCGCGACCGGCTCCGACCACGACTCGCACCGGAACCGTCCCCCTCACGGGCAGTCGCAGCCGAGTGACCGTGGACCGTCGTTCCGGGCCGTCCTGCAGATCCACAGCGTCAGCGACCCCACCCTGGTCGCCGACGCGGCCGAGGTATGGGCGGGAAGCGCGCCGACCGCTGCGGCATTCGGCCCGCGGGCCCGGATGGACGCCCTGCTCGCGCTGCGCCGCGCCGCCCGCGCCTGGCCTCCGCTGGCCCCGCTGCTGTCGGCTGCGGTGCCCGACTCGGTCGAACCGGCCGACGAGGAGATCGCCGAGCTGCTGGGCCCCGCCGCACGGGCACTGGCCGCGACGGGTGTTCAGGTGCACTGGCCCAAGGAACTGGCCAGAAAGCTCACCGCACGCGCGGTGATCGGACCGCCCGACCCGGATGACGGCCCGACCGGCTCGAAGGACGGCCCAACCCGGTCGAAGGACGGCTCCAAAGCCCACGCCGGCACCGGGTCGGACGCTCCCTCGTTCCTGTCCGCCGACGCGCTGCTCGCGTTCAACTGGCGGTTCGCGCTGGGCGACCAGAAGCTGAGCCGGGCGGAGATCGACCGGCTCGCCGAGTCCAGCAGGCCGGTCGTCCGTCTGCGCGACCAGTGGGTGCTCATCGACCCCGAGGAGGCCCGACGGGCCCGGGAGTCCCAGGACCGCAAGGTCACACCCATGGACGCGCTGGGCGCGGTGCTGACCGGTTCCACCGAGGTGGACGGGCAGCGGGTCGAGGTCGCGGCGACGGGCTGGCTGGAGCAACTACGGGACCGGCTCACGGACCCGGAGTCGGGCGAACAGCAGACGATCGGTCAGCCCGGGGCGCTCACCGCGACCTTGCGCGACTATCAGCTGCGCGGCCTGAACTGGCTGAACACCATGACCTCACTCGGTCTCGGCGGATGTCTCGCCGATGACATGGGGCTCGGCAAGACCATCACCCTGATCGCCCTGCATCTGCACCGCCAGAGCGATCCCGCAGCGGCCGGGCCGACCCTGGTGGTGTGCCCGACGTCCCTGATGGGCAATTGGCAACGGGAGATCGAGAGGTTCGCACCGGGCACGCCGGTGCGTCGCTTCCACGGTGCCGCGCGCTCCCTGGAAGGGCTCGCGGACGGCGAGTTCGTCCTCACCACGTACGGCACGATGCGCCTCGACGCGCCCCGGCTCGCCGGGGCGAACTGGGGAATGGTCGTCGCCGACGAGGCGCAGCACGTCAAGAATCCGCATTCGGCCACGGCGAAGCAGCTGCGGGCCATCGGCGCGCGGGCGCGCGTCGCGCTCACCGGCACCCCGGTGGAGAACAACCTCTCCGAGCTGTGGGCGATCCTCGACTGGACGACCCCGGGACTCCTCGGCCGGCTCGGCACCTTCCGTACCCGGTACGCCGCCGCGATCGAGGGCGGCAACGACCCGGCGGCCGCCGAGCGGCTCGCCTCCCTGGTACGCCCGTTCCTGCTGCGGCGCCGCAAGTCCGACCCGGGCATCGCTCCGGAGCTGCCGCCGAAGACGGAGACCGACCGTGCGGTGTCGCTGACGGCGGAGCAGACGGGCCTGTACGAGGCGGTGGTGCGCGAGACCCTGGCGGAGATCTCCGGATCCGACGGATTCGCCCGGCGCGGGCTCGTCATGAAGCTGCTGACGGCGCTCAAGCAGATCTGCAACCACCCGGCGCAGTACCTCAAGGAGGAGCAGCCGAGGATCGCGGACCGTTCGGGCAAGGTGGAGCTGCTGGACGAACTTCTCGACACGATCCTGTCCGAGGAGGCGAGCGTGCTGGTGTTCACCCAGTACGTGCAGATGGCCCGGCTGCTGGAACGGCATCTGGCGGCGCGCGGGGTGCCCACCCAGTTCCTGCACGGCGGCACGTCCGTCGCGCAGCGCGAGGAGATGGTCCAGCGGTTCCAGGCGGGCGAGGCCCCGGTCTTCCTGCTGTCGCTCAAGGCGGCCGGGACCGGGCTCAACCTCACCCGGGCCGAGCACGTGGTGCACTTCGACCGCTGGTGGAACCCGGCGGTCGAGGCGCAGGCGACGGACCGCGCGTACCGGATCGGCCAGACCCGGCCGGTCCAGGTGCACCGGCTCATCGCCGAGGGCACCATCGAGGACCGGATCGCCGAGATGCTGGCCCGCAAGCAGGGAGTCGCGGACGCGGTACTGGGTTCCGGCGAGGCCGCGCTGACCGAACTGACCGATGCGGAACTGGCCGACCTGGTCCAGCTGCGAGGGGGCGCACGATGAGCGACGCATACGGGGACGCGTACGAGGACGGCGGCTACGACGAGCGGGGCGGCGGGCCCGGCGACTGGCAGGGCGACGAACCGGACGGCGACCGGGGCGAACAGCCCGGATACGGCCGGGGAGCTGAGGGGCGTGGAGGTCCCGAGCGTACGTTCGCGGCCCTGCCACCGGCGCACGGGCGCGGGTTCGCCACATCGTGGTGGGGCCAGGCGTGGCTGAAGGCGCTGGAGGACACGGCCCTCGACGGTCAGCAGCTCAAGAAGGGGCGCCGACTGGCCAGGGAGGGCAAGGTCGGCGCGGTCTCCGTGCGGCCGGGCCGGATCACCGCCGTCGTCCATGAGCGGGACGCGACGGCGTACCGCAGCGATGTGCTGCTCCAGCAGCTGAGCGAGGAGGAGTGGGACCGCTTCCTGGACATGGCGGTCGAGCGGGCCGGACACATCGCGGCGTTGCTGGACCGGGAGATGCCGCCGCACCTGGTGGAGGACGCGGCGGCGGCGGGGGTGGATCTGCTGCCGGGCATCGGTGACCTGGAACCCGAGTGCGCCTGCGAGGCGTGGGACCACTGCCCGCACACGGGCGCCCTGTGCTACCAGGTGGCGCGGCTGCTGGACGAGGACCCGTTCGTGTTGCTGCTGCTGCGGGGGCGCGACGAGCGGCGGCTCCTGGACGAGCTCCAGGTGCGCAGTGCCGCCCGAGCGGTCCGGTCGGTGCGCGGGGAGCCGACGGGCGCGGAGGACCGGAGTGCGCCCGCGGCCCGGTACGGCGTTCCGGCCGAGGAGGTCTACGCCGCGGAAGGGATTCTGCCGCCGCTGCCCGCGCCTCCGCCGGTACCCGACGAGCCGGGTCTTCCGCCGTCCCTGGACACGGAGACCGACCCGGCGCCGGGGCTCGACCCGGCGGCGCTGGAACTGCTGGCGTCGGACAGTGCCGTACGGGCCCACCGGATGCTGCGGGAAGCACTGGCTCCGGCGCACGAACACCGCCCGGTGCCGGTCGGGTTGACACCGGAGCAGGACGCGGTACGGCTGGCGGCCGACACCGCTCCCGAACCGTGGATCGCCACCCGGCTCGCGGCCGGCTCCGGTCGGCAGCGGGCCGACCTGGACATCGCCGTGCGCGCCTGGCGGTACGGCGGCAGCGCCGCGCTCGCGGTGCTGGAGGAGGAGTGGGAGCCGGACCCGGAATCCCTCGCGCGGGCGCGGGCGCAGCTCGCCGCGGCCTGGGAAGAGGGCGAGCGCCCGCAGTTGCGTGCCGGACGTGCCCGCTGGACGGTGACGGGCGCCGACCTCCAGCTCCGGTACGGGCGGGACGGGCGGTGGTGGCCGTACCGCAAGGAACGCGGCCGCTGGGTGCCGGCCGGGCCTGCGGATGACGATCCGGCGGGCGCGCTGGCGGTGTCGCCGGCCGACGCCTGATCCGACGCATACACGTACCGGGGGCGGGGCAGTACCTGTGCCGGAGGCGGAGGCGCCGCTCCCGGGCGTGTATGCGAGGCCGGGGTGCGGAGGCGCCGCAACCCGGCGCCATGCGAGGCCGGGTTCGCCATCTGCTGCCCTCACGTTCAACTCGATGTCACCGGGTGTTGTACGTGGGGGCGGAACCTGACGGCGCTGATGAACCTTTGTGCCCCAGGAGGCCCCATGTCCACGCGTGTTGTCCGTCGTGCCCTTTCTGTCGGGCTGCCGCTCGCCCTGCTGTCCACCCTCGGTGTCACCGCCACCGCGACCGCCGGTACGCAGGAACGCCACGGACACCACGAGCGTCCCGACCGGACCGCGCGGATCACCGGGAGCGCCGTGCTGGGCGACCTACCGCTCGCCGGATTCAGCAACGGTCTGCTGCCCGGCACGGTCTCCGACGACCGGGGTGTCCAGCTCGGCGGCATCGGCAGCGACATCTACCCGGCCGGTCGTAAGGGCGAGTTCTGGACGGTGACGGACCGCGGGCCGAACGGCCAGATCAAGGTCGACGGCAAGAAGCGGCGTACGTTCCCCGTCGCGGGCTTCGATCCGGCGATCGTGAAGATCCGGGTCAGTGGCAAGAAGATCAAGGTGCTGAGCGCCATCCCGATCACGACGCGTTCCGGTGCGCCGGTCACGGGGCTGCCGAACCAGGCGAGCCGTGACGAGGCCCCGTACACGTACAACGCGCTGACCCCCCTCACGTACCACCCGAACGGGCTGGACACCGAGGGCGTCGTCCGTGCGGCGGACGGCTCGTTCTGGCTGGTGGACGAGTACGGCCCCTCCCTGGTCCATGTCTCCTCGCGCGGCCGGGTGCTGGCCCGCTACGTACCCGAGGGACTGCGGCTGAAGGGCGCCGGCTACCCCGTCGTCGAGGCCCTGCCCGGAGTGCTGCTCCACCGCAAGATCAACCGTGGTTTCGAAGGGCTGGCCCTGCTGCCCGGCGGGGATCTGGTGATGGCGGTGCAGAGCCCTCTCTCGCTGCCCGACGTGGACGCGGGCGAGTCCTCGCGCAATGTCCGGCTGCTGCGCTTCTCGACGAAGAAGCAGGCGGTGACCGCCGAGTACGCCTACCGGTTCGACCCGGTCGAGGTCGTCGACCCGGGCGAGGACGACACGTCCGAGCTGAAGATCTCCTCGGTCGTCGCCCTGGACCGGAACACGCTGCTGGTCGAGGAGCGCACCGACAAGGCGGCCCGACTGCACCGGGTGACGCTCCCCCACGGCTCCGGCATCCTCGGCTCGGCCTGGGACGACCCGGCGGCCTCCCCCTCGTACGAGGAGCTGACGAACCCCTCGGCAGCCGGTGTGCGGGTGCTGCGCAAGAGCCTGGTCATCGACCTCGGCACGGTCGCGGGAGTGCCCGGCAAGATCGAAGGCGTGGCGGTCACGGGCCGGAGCACGCTCGCCCTCATCAACGACAACGACTTCGGGATGACGGACGGCGCGGAGGCGTTCGACGCGAACGGCCGACTGGTCGACAGCGGCATCGAGACCTCGGTGACGTCGCTCAAGCTCCCCCGCCCGCTGAAGGGCTGAGCCCGCGCGGAACCGCGCCGCCGGCTGATCCCCCGACCCGGCCCCGAACACCTGCCGTCTTCCGTCACCTCCCCGACGGCCGTACGGTGGGCCCCGCCAGACGCTCGGCCGTACATCGGACAACGCCTTCCGGTCATCGGACATGAGGAGTCACGGGGTGTCACATCGCAGGGTGCCGGGTCACGGGGTGTTACATGACGGGCTGCCGGATCACGAGTCGTCAGGTCACGAGTTGTCAGGTCACGGAGGGCCGGGGGAAGCGCACACGGAACTGCGGCGCGATGCTTTGGGACTGCGCGAGGTCCTCTTCCAGAGCATCACGGCGATGGCGCCCGCCGCGGCCATCGCGGCGTCCATCCCCGCCGGTGCCGCGTTCGCCGGGGGCAGTCTGCCGCTGTCCGTCCTGGTGGCGCTGGTGGCCTGTCTGTTCACCGCGTCGTGCGTGGCGGAGCTGGCCCGGCGGTTACCGGCGGCCGGATCGGTCGCCACGTACTCCGCACAGGGACTGCATCCGGCCGTCGGCTTCCTCGTCGGCTGGGGCTATGTCTTCGTCGAGGCCCTGATCCCCGCGCTGCTGCTGCTCCAGCTCGGCTTCACCACCGCGGGCACCCTGAACGAACAGTGGCCCGCCTACCCGGCCGACCTCTGGTGGCCCTGGTCGCTGCTGGGGGCGGCCGTCATCGCGGCCGCCGGGTACTTCGGAGTGCGGGCCTCCGCCCGGTTCGGCACCGTCCTCGGCATCTTCGAGGTACTGGTCTTCCTCGGGTTCGCGGTGGTGCTGATCGGTAAGGCGGGCCCGGACAACACCCTGTCGGTGTTCGGCACAGGACACGCCCCGAGCGGCGGCGACGGCATCAGTGCGGTGTTCGCAGGGTCGGTGTACACGATCCTCGCGTTCGCGGGCTTCGAGGCCGCGGCCCCTCTCGCGGAGGAGACCAAGGACCCGCGGCGCACCATGCGGCGTGCGGTGCTCGGGTCGGCGCTCTCGATCGGACTCGTGTACGTCCTCACCACGTACGCCATGTCGGTGTACTTCGGGCCCGACAGGTTCGCCGATTTCGGTACGTCCGGCAGCGCGTCCTGGGAGGGCGTGGCCCGCGCGTCGTTCGGGCTGTTCTGGGTGCTGCTGTTCTTCGCCGTCGTCAACTCGACCCTGGCCAACGCCAACGCCTGTGCGAACGTCTCCACCCGGACCGCCTTCGCGCTGGGCCGGATCCGGGTGTTTCCGCACGCCTTCGCGCGCCTGCATCCCCGGCGCCGTTCCCCGGTCACCGGAGTGGCCGCGCAGTTCGTGATCGCGGTCGGCGCGACACTCGGGCTGGGGTTCGCCTACGACCCGGTGACGGCGTTCGTGCTGCTGGCCACCATCATCGTGACGGTCATCATCGGGGTGTACATCGTCGTCGATCTGGCCTGTGCCGGGTACTTCCTGCGGCGCCGCCGCGACGCCTTCCACCCCGTACTGCATCTCCTCTTCCCGGTGCTGGGCATCGCGGCGTTCGTCCCGGCCCTGCTGACCGCGGCGGGCATTCCCGCCTTCGACTTCGTCTCGGAGCTCAGCGCTCCCGTGTCGTACGCGGGCCCGGTCGTCGGCGTCTGGATGCTCATCGGCCTCGTCGTCCTGGCGGTACTGCTGCGGCGCCATCCGGAGCGGGTGGCGCAGACCGGGCGGGTCCATCTGGATGAGGCCGCGTGGCAGACGGCCGCCGGGCCCGGGACCGCCGCGACCACGACCGGCGCCACGAGCAATCCTGAGACCGATCCCAGGACCAGGACCGGGACCAAGAAAGAGACCGGGACCAAGAAAGGGGCCGGGACCGCTGTCGGGACCAAGCCCGAGTCCCCGCCCGAGACAGGAGATGAGCAGCGATGAGCGACCCCAGGATTCTGACCGTTCGACCGCGGGAGGGCGAGTACGCCTGGACGTTCGGCGGCGCCGCACCGGTGGCACGGATCGAGCCGGGTACGTACCTCGACCTCTACACCGAGGACTGCTTCGCGGGACGGGTGCGCTCCGACAAGGACCTGGTGTCGGAGGTGTGCGAGTTCCCCTACCTCAACCCGCAGACGGGCCCGTTCCATGTGGTGGGGGCCGAGCCGGGCGACACCGTGGCGGTGCACTTCGTGTCGATCGAACCGGCCAGGGACTGGGCCGCCTCGACGACCGTGCCCTTGTTCGGGGCGCTGACCTCCACGCACACCACGGCCTCGCTCCAGGCCCCGCTGCCCGAGGTGGTGTGGATGTGGCAGCTGGACCGGGCGCGCCGCACCTGCCTGTTCAGCGCTCGGGACAGCGACTTCCAGGTGGAACTGCCGATGGATCCGATGCACGGCACGGTGGGGGTGGCCCCGGCCAACCTGGAGGTCCGGTCGGCGCTGGTGCCGGACGCGCACGGCGGCAACATGGACACGCCCGAGATGCGGGCCGGGGTGACCTGCTATCTGGGCGTCAACGTCGAAGGCGCGCTGCTGAGTCTGGGCGACGGGCACGCCCGCCAGGGCGAGGGCGAGACCTGCGGCGTGGCCGTGGAGTGCGCGATGAACACGGTGGTGCTGGTCGAGCTGCTGAAGGGGGTCGCCACGCCGTGGCCACGGATCGAGTCCGACACCCATCTGATGTCCACCGGTTCCGCCCGCCCCCTCGAAGACGCCTTCCGTATCTCGCAGTTGGACCTGGTGCAGTGGCTGGCCCGCGACTACGGGCTCTCCGAACTCGACGCGTACCAACTGATCAGCCAGGCCGGTGAGGCGCCGCTGGCCAATGTCTGCGACACCAACTACACCTGCGTGGCCAAGATCCGCAAGGAATGGCTGCCCACCGGGGAACCGAACCGCGGCCTCCACCGTCATCTTCGGCAGACGGCCTCGGTGTTGCCTCGATCCTGATCCTGCGTCACCATCCCTTCCCCCACAGGAGTTCCGATGCACCGCAGAAAACTTCTTCAGGGCGCCGCCGTCACCGTGGCGGCGACGCTGCTCCCCGCCTCGGCACGGGCCGTGGCCTCATCGACGGGCGAGACGGATTATCCGGAGGCCCACTGGGCACCGGCGTCCACGTCCAACTACACGTCCTCGTCCCGGCCGTCGGCGTATCCGGTCGACTTCGTCGTCATCCATGTCGCGCAGCAGACGTTCAACGAGACGATCGGCATCTTCCAGAATCCGGCCAAACAGGTCTCCGCCCACTATGTGGTGCGTTCGGGCGACGGATACGTGGCCCAGTGCGTGCGGGAGCGGGACATCGGCTGGCACGCGGGGAACTGGGACTACAACACCCGCAGCATCGGCATCGAGCACGAGGGCTGGGTGGACCAACCCGCCTACTTCACCGACGCCATGTACGAGCGTTCGGCGAAGCTGACGGCGGACATCTGCGATCGCCACGGCATCACGAAGGACCGGTCCCACATCATCGGCCACCACCAGGTGCCGGGCAGCGACCACACCGATCCGGGAGACAACTGGGACTGGGTCCGTTACATCCGCCTGGTGAATCTCTCCTGACTCCCCCTCCTCGGCGGGCCACAGCGACTACTCTCCGCACCTGGGTTGTCGCGGAGGGCCGACCGGGGTCACGATGGGCAGGCGCGACGCCCCTGGACGGGAGGGTGAGTTGACGGACCCCTGGGTGGCTCTGGCAGCCGACGCGGATCCCGGCGAACAGCTCGGTGCGCTGCGTCATGCGCACGAGGTGTTCACCTCGGCGGGACGGCTGGAGCGACCGGTACGTTCCGTGGTGGGCGAGTCATGGCGCCGATCGGCCCGCGCCAGGGTCAGCCCGGACGGTGCGGCGCTGGTGGACCTCGGTGCGGAGGAACTGGGTTCCTACCGGGAGGCCCACCCGCTGGCCCGTGCGATGCCGGTGATCCGCGAGCTGATGAGCGCGTACGCGACCGACGGGGAGCATCTGCTCGCGGTCTGCGACGCGCACGGCAGGCTGCTGTGGGTCGAGGGTCATCCGGTGACGCGGCGACGCGCCGGAGTGATGAACTTCGTGGAGGGCGCCCGCTGGGCGGAGTCCGTGGCGGGCACGAACGCGCCGGGGACGGCGATCGCCGTGGACCGGCCGGTCCAGGTGTTCGGCGCCGAGCACTTCCTCCGGCCGGTGCAGCAGTGGACGTGCGCCGCGGCCCCGCTGCACGACCCGCGGACCGGGCGGGTGCTGGGAGCCGTGGACATCACCGGCGGGGACCGGCTGGCGCACCCGCACAGCCTGGCGTTCGTGCAGGCCGTGGCGCGGGCGGCCGAATCCCAGCTGGCGCTCCTGGCACCGCCACCGACCGGTGAGTCCGTGCAGCTCAGCGCATTGGGGCGGGACGAGGCGATGCTCGTGGCGCAGGGCCGGAAGATCCGGCTCAGCAGGCGCCACAGCGAGATCCTGGTGGCGTTGGCCCGCCGTCCGGAGGGCCTCGGGGGTGACGAACTGCTGGTCGAGCTGTACGAGGACGAGTCCGTGACCCCGGTGACGCTGCGGGCCGAACTGTCCCGGCTGCGGCGGCTGCTGGGTCCCGACCTGCTGCGCTCGCGCCCGTACCGGATCGCCGCCCCGGTGGACGCCGACTTCGACACGGTGGCGCGCAGGCTGGGCTCCGGGGCGGTGGCCGCGGCGATGGGCGCGTACGCGGGCCCGCTGCTGCCGGGGTCGCAGTCCCCCGCCGTGGTACGGCTGCGCGGGCAGCTCGCCGACCAGTTGCGGGCCGCACTGATCGACCGGGGCGATCCGGGCCTGCTCGCGGACTGGGCGTACAGCCCGTGGGGTGAGGAGGACCTGCCGGTCTGGCGGGCCCTGGCCGGGGCCGTGCCGAGGGAGCGGCGGGCCGCGCTGCTGGCCAGGGTGCGGGGGCTCGACGCGGAGCAGCGCGGGTGACGGCGTGGCGGTCGTGGCCGCCTGCCGTCACGACGCCGCCGGGTCCGCGCCGTCGTGTCGACGGGCCCGCCCCACGCCGTGCAACGACGTTGCAACGTCGCGTTCCCTAGCCTCGCGCCGAGGGCCGTCCAACGGCGGGCGGCACCGCATCCGGGAGGCCACAGAGATGACCCGTTACGCCGCGCCGGGCACCGAGGGCGCCATCGTCTCGTACGAGTCGCGCTACGACCACTGGATCGGCGGCGCGTACGTCCCGCCGGTCCGGGGCCAGTACTTCGAGAACCCGAGCCCCGTCAACGGCCGCCCGTTCACCGAGATCGCCCGCGGCACCGCCGAGGACGTCGAGCTGGCCCTGGACGCGGCGCACGCGGCGGCCCCCGGCTGGGGGGCGACCTCGGCGGGCGACCGCGCCTCGGTCCTGAACCGGATCGCCGACCGTATGGAGGCGCATCTGGAGGAGCTGGCGGTCGCCGAGAGCTGGGAGAACGGCAAGCCGGTGCGCGAGACGCTGGCCGCCGACATCCCGCTGGCCATCGACCACTTCCGGTACTTCGCGGGTGCGCTGCGCGCCCAGGAGGGCTCGCTCAGCGAGCTCGACGACGACACCGTGGCGTACCACTTCCATGAGCCGCTGGGGGTGGTCGCGCAGATCATTCCGTGGAACTTCCCGATCCTGATGGCCACCTGGAAACTGGCCCCGGCGCTCGCCGCGGGCAACGCGGTGGTCCTCAAGCCGGCCGAACAGACCCCGGCCTCCATCCACTTCTGGCTCACGCTGGTGTCGGACCTGCTGCCGCCGGGGGTCGTCAACATCGTCAACGGCTTCGGTGCGGAGGCGGGCAAGCCCCTCGCGTCGAGTCCTCGTGTCGCGAAGATCGCCTTCACGGGCGAGACGACGACGGGGCGGCTGATCATGCAGTACGCCTCCGAGAACATCAAGCCGGTGACGCTGGAGCTGGGCGGCAAGTCGCCGAACATCTTCTTCGACGACGTGTCCTCGTCGAACGACGACTTCCTGGACAAGGCCCTCGAAGGCTTCACCATGTTCGCCCTCAACCAGGGCGAGGTGTGCACCTGCCCCTCACGTGCGCTGATCCAGCGCGGGCACTACAACGAGTTCCTGGAGGCGGGCATCGCCCGCACCGAACAGATCGTGCCGGGGCACCCCCTGGACACCGACACGATGATCGGCGCCCAGGCGTCCAACGACCAGTTGGAGAAGATCCTTTCGTACCTGGACATCGGACAGCAGGAGGGCGCGAAGATCCTGACCGGCGGCCGGCGTATCGAGCACGGAGGCGAGTTGGAGGGCGGCTACTACGTCCAGCCGACGATCTTCGAGGGGGACAACCGGATGCGCGTCTTCCAGGAGGAGATCTTCGGCCCGGTGGTCGCGGTGACATCCTTCACCGATTTCGACGACGCCATCGCCACGGCCAACGACACGCTGTACGGCCTCGGCGCCGGCGTCTGGACCCGGGACGTCAACACCGCCTACCGGGCGGGCCGCGCGATCAAGGCGGGCCGGGTATGGACGAACTGCTACCACGCGTATCCGGCACACGCCGCGTTCGGCGGGTACAAGCAGTCGGGCATCGGCAGGGAGAACCACAAGATGATGCTGGAGCACTATCAGCAGACGAAGAATCTTCTGGTGTCGTACTCGCCGAAGAAGCTGGGCTTCTTCTAGAGGCATGAGAAAAGGTGCCTGACCTGGGCTTACATCGGTCAGGCACCTGTCGCTCGATGCGGAAACAACCAGGAGTGATTCACGTGGAAACTCCCACTACCTCCCACAGCTGTCCCGCTGCCGACCAGGTGTTCCGGTCTATTCCCGGTCCACGACGGCTCACCTGAGCGGAGCTTCGCCTCGACTGACGCGGTCCCACTCCTTCATCGACTGTTCGATGAGGCGGTTGGCGTGCTCCTGGAGGCCGTCGAGAACTTGGCGTAGAAACGGAACAGCACCTCGATGCTCCGGCCCGCTCGACGAGCACACTCCGCGGGACCCACACCCGAGTAAAGCCAGCAGGAGATTCCAGCGTGTCGCAGGTCATAGGACCGATTGGCCAGGCCGGAGGCCAGTTCACCCCGGGTGAATACGTGCTTCCGGGCTCGCGACCACATCACGCCGTACGCAGCAGCCGCCAGGGCAGCCAGGTCACGTCACCAGCGTTCCCAGAGCGCGCCCTCTCAAGGGCTGAGAGCGCGGAGAAGGGGCTCCGAAGGGAGCGGCAACATAGCGCGGGAACGCCGGTTAGCCAAACCGGCGATCCCGCGCATCATTGGTGTTCCACCGCCACGACCTGACCGCACGTCAAAGGCACCGCCCGGGCGGCCACAGCCCTCACTCGAAAATACGCATGGCCAAGGTCTGCGTTCACGCTGCCGCGTAGCTCGCGCGGAACAGCTCCTGGGCACGCTCCACGTCCCTCTGAGTACGAAGCTGCACCTCCAGGTCGCCCGTCCCGCGGTGTCCGAGCCCCGTCACGTCCCTGGTGAAGCCGGGGACGAGGTCGAACCGCGCCGGATTCACCTTCGGGTAGACGAGGACCTTGCTCCGCTGAGGCGTGCAGACGCAGGCGAAGTCCCGCAGCCGCCGATAGGCCGATAGTGCTTGCGCTGAACGCGGTTCACACCGTCCCCTGACTTAGCTAGTGCTCCCGCCGCAAAGCAGCGGGGTGATCACGTGCTCGCCGCCGTGGCGGCCTGTTCGTCGTGTTCACGCAGCATCCGCATGACGGTGGCGGGTGAGGCCACTGGCAGCGGGTTCGGCGAGTTGACGGAGGGCAAACGAGTGAGCTTCACCATCCTGCGGGATGACAAGGGCCTGAAGGCCCGCGAGATGGCCCGCAGCGCCTGAGCATCCCGGCCGCCCTCGGATCACGCCTACTTGCCCCTTGCGGCACACTTCCCAGGGCCTTCAGCACTTGATGCCGGCGCTTCGCGCGGGTGCACGGTGAGTGAGGTGCGGCCGTCGCGCCAGGCGGTGAGAAGGTGGTCGCCAAGGCGGGTCTCAGTCCATGCGGTGGCATCAATACCGAAGGCGATGTCCTCGTCGAGGGAGGGTTCGGTTTCGAGGAGGCCGCCGATGACGTCACGGCGGACGATCTGTTCGTGGACCGCGTCGGCTTCGACGTGCTCGGCGTAGAAGTGGACGGCCGCAGGACCCGCGCCGGCGCGCTGCAGGCCGTTAACGAGACGCCGTGAGCCGGGCGAGGAGGTGATCTCCACCGCGGCAAAGTGACCCACCAGTGCTCCGCGCAGCGACCGGTGCAGTCCAAACAGGGACATGAGATTGACGACGGTCAGCGTCTCGGCGGCGGCTGCGTCGACGTATCTCCCGTACGCGGATTCCAGGCCCAGGTCCGTCATCAGATCGGCGAAGAGACGGGCGTGGATGCGTTCGGCCCGTCCGGCGCCGAACTCGTCGTACTCCACGGCGGCCATCGCAGCCTTCGCCCGGCCCGTCAGTCGCGGAATGACCCAAACATGCGGATCGGCCTCTTTCAGGTGGTAGAGAGAGCGGTGGGCCGCGTACTCGCGGAAATGCCACAACTCCCCTTGGTTCTCGAGGAAATGAGAGGGGCTGTCGGCGCCAGGGTCGATGGGTTCGACGAGAATCCCCGCAAGAGCCTCTTCGGAACTCCTCGGCGGGCCAATGTCGGCACGGAGCGCGGCCAGAAACCGACACTCCATCTCCGCACGCAGCCTCAGCAGTCCAGGTTCCCACTCCCACGCGGCGTCGACGCCGACGAGACCCCGGTAGTGCAGTTCGTAGCAAAGGTAGAGAGCCAGTTGTAGATCGTCCCCGTACGGGTCCGCCACCTCTGCCGCCGCCCTCACCTCCTCCGGCAGCGCCGTCCCCGCGGGCCGCGTCAGCGTCTCCAAGACGGTGCGGGAGAGTTCGCCCCTGCTCTGCGGTAGCACGGGGACGGCGGTCTGGGCAGCGGCGGTCATGTGGTGGGCCTCTTCTGTCGGCGGCGGTGGCTGGTGTCGCACCAGGGAAAAGTGCGACTGCGTCGGCAGACGCAGAGCGCGACGGCGAACCGGTCCGACACCACGCTGCTCCCGTCGTCGAGAACGACCTCGACTGGACCTTCGACGAGCACCGGCCCGTCCTTCGTGGTGGCCCTGATACGGCGCGGCTGCCCGGCGCGCGTATACGCAACCGGTTGTTCAGCGGGTCCGTTCGGCACGGATAATCGCTTCCTTCCTCTCTTCGTCAACACAGATGCACCCCGGCTCCCGCAGCCACACCGGACGGGAATGCAGCACGGCCGAAGGGGATGCGACGCCGGTCGATCGCGTCCGGCACTGAGGCCCGGCCATCCCAGCGCGGTCAGGGTCGGGGGCGCCGCAGAGGGTGGAGTGCACGAGCAGCGGTACACCGCTGGCCCGCAGCGCTGTATGTGCTGCCGCTTATCTCGTCCCGCAGAGCCCGTCGGAGCCCGCCCCCAGGCCACCGCCGCACCATGGGGCGCGCAGCGGCCTCGGGGCCAGGGAAAGAGGGCGGGTTGCTGACGATGAGGTCGATCCGGCGTCCGCCGACCGGGGCGAAGAGGCCGCCGTGGAGGACCTCGATGGGCAGCCGGGGGTGAACACCGGCCCGCGAGTTGGTATCGCCGGCGAGGGCCCATTGCCGGTGCACGTCCAGGACGATGGCGCCCGCCTCCAGGCCCGCTCCAGAACCTTCGCCAGCGGCAAGGGTGACCACCTGCGAGTCGCGCATCGCCCCACGGGCCAACACTTGGCCGCTTCCGGGGGCATTTCGTGCCTTCTGACCGCACATGTGCACCTCACCGTCTACGCCCTACGCCTGCCGCCGGGTGCACCCGGCGCGGGGCCGGTCGGTGCGGCGAGGGGCGCTCCACAGGCGGGCCTCTAACGGCACACCCAGCCAATGCATCACGTGCCGCCTGCCCGGCGGAGCGGCCTTCACACGGCCCGTCCGCGCCGGGCTCGCGATCCCCTCGCCGCAAGGAGGGATTCCTTCCGGCTACCAGTAGTGCCGTCGGCCTCCCACTGCGTGCCCCAAGGCGCCCAGGGCCCACAGCACCACGCCGATCCCCACCAGGACGATCCCGATCGTCCACAGCACGCCGATGCCGGCCACCAGGCCGACGATGAGGAGAATGAGTCCGAGGATGATCATGGCGCCTCCGATGGAAAACAATCCTAGGTTCCAGGGTTGCCCGGTTTTCCAGGCCGCACAACAGGAGCCGGGCACTCCGCCCGGGGCCGCCCCCAGCGATTCGACTCCCGGGCCCCCGGGCCGTGTCAGCTTGGGCAGCCTGGGTACGCGCTGCTCCATCACCGTCCCACCGTCACAGGGAGTGAACGTGTCCATATCGAGGAGTCCGTCGAGGTCGCCGTACCCATGCGTACACCTACGACCAGTGGACCTGATTCGAGGACTTCCCCCAGTTCATGGACGCGGTGGAGCGCATCGAGCAGCGCACCCCGCGCCTCACCCTCGGGGTCACCAAGGTCGACGGGGTGAGCCGTGAACCAGCACCAGCACCAGCACCCACCATTTCACCTTTGTCCGCATTTGCTCGGATAATGATGCAGGGGAGCTCGGGGCCGGGGCCAGGGGGATCCGACATGGGAGGCACTATGAGGGCTCTGACCTGGCACGGCAGGCGTGACGTACGGGTCGACACGGTCCCGGATCCGAAGATTCAGGATCCGACCGACATCATCGTGAGGATCACCTCGTCCGGGATCTGCGGTTCGGACCTCCATCTGTACAAGGTTTTCGGCCCCTATCTGGACGCAGGGGACATCCTCGGTCATGAGCCCATGGGTATCGTGGAGGATCGCGGCCCCAACGTCACAGCTCTGTCGGCCGGCGACCGGGTGGTGATCCCGTTCAATGTCTCCTGCGGGACATGCTGGATGTGCGGGCAGGGCCTGCACTCCCAGTGCGAGACCACCCAGGTCACCGACCGCGGCACAGGCGCTTCGCTCTTCGGATTCTCCAAGCTCTACGGCCAGGTGCCCGGCGGGCAGGCGGAGTTCCTGCGCGTCCCCTTCGGCAACACCCTCCCCGTCAAGGTCCCCCACGGACCGCCGGACGACCGGTTCGTCTACCTCTCCGACGTCCTGCCCACCGCCTGGCAGTCTGTGCAGTACGCCAGTATCCCGCCCGGCGGCAGCGTCACCGTCATCGGCCTCGGCCCGATCGGTGACATGGCCACCCGGATCGCCCTTCACCAGGGGGCGGGGCTGGTCATCGGCGTCGATCTCGTACCCGAACGGCTCGCAAGGGCCCGCGCGAACGGCGTCCACACCCTGGACCTCAATGAGCACGGCAAAAGCGTCGCCGAGGAGATCCGCCGGCTCACCAAGGGGCGCGGCACCGACTCTGTTGTCGAAGCGGTGGGTATGGAGGCACACGGTGCGCCGGTCACCAAGGCGGTCCAGCGGTTCGCCGGGCTGCTCCCAGACTCGCTCGGCGAGAAGCTGATGGACCGCGCCGGGGTGGACAACATGGTGGCGTTCAATCTGGCGGTCGACGCGGTCCGCCGAGGCGGCACCATCTCTGTCATCGGCGTCTACGGCGGCGCCATCGACCCCGTCCCCATGCTCACCCTCTTCGACAAGCAGATCCAGCTGCGCATGGGCCAGGCCAACGTCAAACACTGGGTCGACGACCTCCTCCCGCTCCTGGACGACACCGATCCGCTGGGCGTGGACGGCTTCGCCACCCACCGGCTCCCTCTCGAAGAGGGGCCCCAGGCGTACAAGACGTTCCAAGAGAAGCGAGACGGCATGGTCAAGACCCTCCTCACGCCTTGACACATCACCTACGCATACGGCCCTCCCGGGCCGACTCACAACGTTCGGAGGCTTCATGACCCGCGTTCTGGCGCTCGTCTGCACGCTCACCCCGTCCCCCGACCGCTCCAGCAGCCATCACCTCGCCGAGCAGGTGATGTCCGAACTCGCCGCCCTCGGGGTCCAGGGCGAGACCATCCGGGTGGCCGACCACCACGTAGGTTCGGGCATCGCCCGGGACATGGGCGGCGAAGACGCGTGGCCGGGGCTGTGGGAGAAGGTCATGGCCGCCGACATCGTTCTCCTCGCCACCCCGATCTGGCTCGGCCACCCCTCCAGCCTCTGCCAGCGCGTCCTGGAACGGCTCAACGCCGACATCTCCGAGACCGACGTCCAGGGACGGCAGCTGTTCTCCGGCAAGGTCGGCGCGGTCGCCGTCGTCGGCAACGAGGACGGCGCCCACAAGGTGAGCGCCGACCTCTTCCAGGGCCTCAACGACCTCGGCTTCTCCCTCGCCCCGGGCGCGGTCACCTACTGGGTCGGCGAAGCCCAGCATGGCACCGACTACCAGGACCTCGATGAGACCCCAGAGGCCGTCGCGGCCACCACCAAAGCCCTCGCAGCCAACGCCGTCCACTTGGCGAATCTGCTTCAGGGCGCGCCATACCCGCCCGCCTGAGCACGAGACACCGCAGCCGAGACCGTCGCGCAGCACATCGAAGAGAGGCGCCCCCGATGCCCGAGAACCAGCCGGCCGACAATCCGGTGGACAAGTACCCGCAACCCGAGTTCGACCAGCAGGAGCAAGCCCACCCCGGCTGGACCGGGCCCATGGACCCGCCCCCCGACCACGGCGAGCACTCCTACCGCGGCTCCGGCACCCTGACCGACCGCAAGGCCCTGATCACCGGCGGGGACTCCGGCATCGGCCGCGCGGTCGCCCTCGCCTACGCACGCGAAGGCGCCGACGTCCTCTTCACTCACCTCGCCGAAGAACACGACGAAGCCCGCGAGACAATCCGCCTGGTCGAGGAAGCCGGGCGCACGGCGATCGCGGTCGAGTGCGACATCCGCGAGGAGAAGGCCTGTCGCAACCTCATCGACCGGACCGTCCGGGAGTTCGGCCGGATCGATGTCCTCGTCAACAACGCCGGCTACCAGATGTCCCAGCCCGACGGGATCGCCGCCATCACCACCGAACAGTTCGACCGGGTGGTGCGCACCAACCTCTACGGCATGTTCTGGCTCTCCAAAATGGCTCTCCCCCATATCTCCGCAGGGGGCAGCATCATCAACACGGCCTCCGTGCAGAGCTACAAGCCCAGCCCGCACCTGCTGGACTACGCCATGACGAAGGGCGCGATCGTCACCTTCACCCAGGGCCTCGCGCAGATGCTCGCCAAGGACGGAATCCGCGTGAACGCGGTCGCCCCGGGCCCCGTCTGGACACCTCTCATTCCGGCTACTCTGACCGACACCAAGGAGTTCGGGAAACAGTCCCCTCTCGGGCGTCCCGCCCAACCCGCCGAGTTGGCCCCCGCCTACGTCTTCCTCGCTTCCCCCCAGGCCGGCTACATCACCGGCGAGATCGTCAACGCCACCGGCGGCACCCCCCTCCCCTGATCGCGCACCTCGGGAGGGCACAAATCATCTGCCAGGACCACGGGCATTCCCATAGCCGTCTCCACCGAGCGGTAGCGCGACTCCACCCCCTCCCGCGCTCGGGACCCTCCTCAGGAGGACCGTGAACAGCGAATGCACAGATGACGGGCGGACCGGTGCGTCACACCGGCGCCCCGGCGCCCCGACGGCGTGAGCGCTGGGAATACTCGCGGAGACCGCGGAACAGGCCCGGGTCAGCCTCTACGCCCTTCCACCGGCTGACCGGCGGCGGGGACCTGAAGCTCGACACGGCGCTGGAGCAGCTGCGGGCCGCCGGTCATGACGCCCAGGACGGCCTGCTGGTGCGCGAGAGCGTGGGCCGCAATGTCATCCCAGGGCGGTCTTCGGCCCTGACTTTCACCCTTGACCCGCAAAGGCGTTCCGCCTTCGAAGCCGAGGCTGAGGCTTCCGCAGAAGCGGGGCCGACGCCGGTTTCGTGACGGAGACGTACCTGCTGTGCCCCGTGCCCGCGGCTGTGCACGTCACACACCAGACGCGGTTCCACCCGCGCAAGTACCTCCTGGCCTCTGGCCGACAACGTCACCGCACGAGGCGGTGCTATTCACGAACGCACCCGCGCCCCACCGGCTTTACCGAGGAAAGTCCGTGCAAGGTGACAACCGAGCGGGACGCGACGATCGCGGCGAAGGACGTCGTCGCCGCCACCCACTACCTGGTCTTCGACCGGGCGCTCCACTTCACCCGCTTGTCGCCCCGCCGCGAACTGGTCGTCGCCGCTCCCCTCCCCGCCGCCGAGGCACCGCGACATGCGCGCCCATCGGAGATCGCGTTCCGAGTCCTTGCGGAGGCATGAGCCACATTTGCGGTTCGCCATGAGAAGCGATCCCACTGATGACAGCTGCTTACGCCTGCCAGAACGGGGCAAGTTGAGGACAGCCGTTGGCGATACCCGCGCCGCCACGTCTCCGCAGCTGAGGGCGCCTCGGGTAGGAGCCTTTTCAACAGTGCGGCCGCCGGAGAGGGTCGCACTCCCCCTTACGTGCGCGGCAGGCCCCGACCACTCAAGGACGGCAGCCGTGATCCAGAGTCACCCCCTGCACCCCACGTCGACGAGGCGCGCCCGGCGGCATACGCGGCGTGCCGTGCCCGTGCGCATGGCAGTGAGCGCCCAGTACGTGGAACACGCACCGCAGGAAGCGGTTTTGCTCCGTGTTACCGGAGAGATCGACTGCGACAGCGTGCACACACTTACGGGTGCTCTCCAGGTTTTCCAGGCACCAAGAACGATCAGAGATCTCACCCGTGTCGGCTTCGCTGACAGCGCCCTCCTCCATGCCTCGTGGACGCCCGCAGCCGCAGCCTCCTGATTCTGCTGAAACCGCTGCCCGGCCGGATCCAACGGCTCTTCGAAGTGAGCGACACAGCCCGCTCGTTCACCCTCGCACCCGACGTGCTGGCAGCTCACCGTCTATGACCGTCGATTTCCTGCAACGAAAGGCTGCCACCCGGGTATAGGCCACCAGTTCGCCGCACAGCGCTGGTGCGGACACGTCGGCGAGCGCGGCACGCGAGGCCGGTGCGGCCCCGCCCCCGCAGTGCGTACGCCTACGGAGCGCCCGCCACGGACGACGATCTCGTACGCGCTCTCCGCAGCGGTTGCACGCCACCGTGCCGCTCCAGCCGGCGCATCAGGGCCGTCGCGAGGGCTCCGGCTCCCCGGCGAGGAGGTGCACAGGCCGGGCGAAGGCTCGCTCGTGTACCAACGCCGAGGAAGAACCTTGAACACCTTCGTGGTGAATCGCGCCCAAGCACTCGTATGACGGTCACAAGGTAAGCGCCGTGGTCAGTGGTCTTGGCGTGGCACCGCCGGGGAGCACCACGTCATGCTGTGGATGCTCTTCGAACTCTGGGGCCTCTGCTCAGCCGCCGCAGCCCGCCAGGGATCCCGCCCGAGGCTGGGCTCTTCGCACCCGAGACTCCAGCGCCGACCCGCAGCAGGGGGTCGCGGACCCCCATCCCATCCACGGTTCCGTGCGGCATGGGCCGGGCGCACGACCCACCGATCCCGGCCTCAGTCTGCCTGGTCCACCAGCAGCATGTGGCCCAACTGGTCCGTCCGTCTGCCGTGAGATGGATGCGGACGTCCGTGAGGAACTCCTTCAGATCTCTGTAAGCCAAGTACGACCCCGCACGCTCCGCCACCGCGCTCAGCGGCGCCCGCAAGATCAACAGATGCTCGTGCCTGCGGGCTATCCCTTTCGTGCTGCGGGGCATTGAGGATCTCCGGGAACAAGCCGATCGGGCTGCTCACATAGGTCGCGCTTCGGCCGCGGGCCAGGTCCGCACAGCGACGACGCTAACCCTTTCGAGGATGCGAACGGCACGACCGCGCTGCGGGGTGAGCCCTCTGCCCTTCGCTTTCCGGCGCACGCCCAGCCCGTACCTCTGCAGCCGGCTGCGGCGCATATCCTCACCGCTCGGGGGCACCGCGGCAGAAGGTTGGCGGCACTGTACCTGGGCGAGGACCGCCCTATTGGGGAGTGGACAGGTTGGCACGGGACGCACGTTGGTTGGCTGCCGGCCGGTGGGCCGGACGGGAGTGGACGGCGGTCCGGCGGTCCGTCCATGGCGCGTTCGAGGAGTCCGGGCCCGAACGGGACGCCCTCGTCCAGTCCCTCAAAGCAGCCGCGGCGGCGATCATCGCGTGGGCCCTGACCGGATGGTGGCTCCAGGCTCCCATGGCGCTCCTGGCTCCCTGGACGGCTGTCGCCCTGGTCAGCAGCACCGTCTACCAATCACTACGCACGGGCATCCAGCAGTTCGGCATCATCGCCTTCGGCACGGTGTGGGCGTCGGCCACCATGGCCATCACGCATGACCAAACCATGGCCGCCATGCTGCTCACCCTCCCGTTCATGACGTTGCTCGGGAACTACCGCCGTTTCGGGAACCAGGGCATCCTCGGGGCAAGCACGGCCCTTTTCGTCATCACCTACGGATCGTCCAGCAGTTCTACTGTCGGTCACCGGCTGCTGGAGACACTGATCGGCGCAGTGGTGGGTATCACGGTCAACGCCGTCATCCTGCCCCCAGTCCATCTGCGCAGCGTCCGCGACCGCCTGCGCCAACTCGCGCGGGAATCGGCAGACCTGCTAGACAGCATGGCGCACGGCCTGCGCGAGGACAACCCGTTGGAGAAGGCCGAGAACTGGCACGCCGAGGCGTCCCGTCTGTCGATGTCTCTCCAGGGCGTGGCCGACGCCAGGCACTGGGCCACGGAAGGGGCGCGCTGGAACCCGGGCGGACGGCTGCGACGGACGGGGCCTCCGCCCCCGCCTTTCGCCGAGGATATTCGGTGGGGCCGGGTCTGCACCCGCATCCTCGCTGTCGCACGCACTCTGGACGGAATCGGCGGGGACGACAAGGGCCTCCCCACGCCGCCTCCCTGCTTCCTCGTCGAACTGTCCGACGTACTGGAGCAGGCCACCCGCGTATGCGCCGAGGAGAGCGAGCCGTCGGCCCCCTCTGCCGCTGCCCAGCGCCGCGAGGTGGCATTCGGCATGGCATGGACCGCGTACCGCACCCTCGCTGCGAACTTCCGGCGACAGGAGGGGACAGTTGCCGCCGTCGGCGGCGAACTGTTGGTGGAGACGCGGCAATTGCTCATGGAGCTGACCCCGCTGCCCTGAGCAACGCCGGCCACCGGTCCCGCGTCCCGGCGGACGGTGCCGAGAGCTGTGGCCGGTCCGGTTTCCATGGGCGTACGTAACGCGCAGCCATGGCTTGTGCGTGGCCGGCAGGTGCTGGATCCGCGCCAGTGACCGGCGCTTGGTCTCCAGGGAGCGGGGGACGTTGAGGGCTCGACTCTCTCCTTCTGCGCGGCCAAGGCGGGCAGATGTGGGGCGGACCGTCTTGAGGGCACCGCGAGATACGCACCGCCAGGAGCACGACGTTGTCGCCCATGGCCGATGCCACCACTGCGTCCGCGGTCTGCTCCAGCACGGGGGCAAGTCCTGTTCCCCCGGGAACTGCAGCAGGTATGCGGTTTCCCGCGTCGACGCGTGCGAGGAACGGTGGAGGCGAGATGGAACCGCACGTTGCGGGCGCTGGTGGTGCGCTGGATCTGGATGAAGGCGGAGATGCCCATGGAGTCGCACAGCTGGAGATGCGTGCGGTCGAGACGCAGTTCGCGTCGCGTGGCTGCTCGGCGAGACACCTGTCCGCGGGTGCGTTCCTGGTCGGCGAGGTGGGGCAGGTCGTCCACCTGCGGCCATCCGGCCGAGGGGTCGGGTGCGGGAGCCCCCTCCGCGAGCAGCCGGGCGGCGGTACGGGCGTCAGGCGCCCAGACATTGGCGCCGAGCAGTCATGCGTAGCGGCAGCCGGTTTCTTCCGAAGAGTTCCCCGCCCGAGGACCGCCGCGAGATCCAGCGGGAAGGCTTGTGCCACGGTGCGGGCCACGCACTCCCCGCACGTGCTCTCCGATCGTCATGCGGAACACGTGAACCAGCGTCGCCCGGCCGGTGCACGAGAAGTGGGGGCCGACCGGAGAATCTCCGGTCGGCCCCCACTTCCGGGGTGGTACTGGTGTCAGGCGCGGCGGTGGCTGGTGTAGTAGCTGCCGAGCTGCTCGTGGTACCCGGAGTCGCCCACATGCTTGTCCTTGTCGAACTCGGGGGAGTTCTTGATCTGGTCCTTTGTGAGGTCGACGAAGATCTTCCGCTCGGCGTGGTCAACGGTGCGCACGGTGCCGGCGGGCAGCAGGACGTGCTTCCCGAGGATCCAGACACCGGTGTCGACGACGAGATACGCGGAGTTGACGTCGTCCGAGTGCTTGTCGACCTTGCCGATGCTGCCGTCGGTGGCCTCGACCTTGTAGCCGATCAGGTCGGTTCCAGCGGTGTGGCCGGCGGTCGGCTGGTAGCCCCAGATGCTGTCACTCATAAAACGGCTCCCTCATCGAAATTTCTGCTCCACATTCGCGTGAAGTCGGATCGGGCGTCTCCGGCAATCCGGTGACGCGCTCTCGGAACACCGCGTGCCCTGGATGCAGGGGCCCACACATGAACGCGGCGAAAATTCTGGTGAGCGGACACGCAGTCCTGGAGATCACGGTTGCAGACAGCGCATCCAACCAGGTATCCCGATGCCCCTGGCTCTCGCGTGAACCATCCGTTCCCGCTCCTTGCTTCGTACAGGAATCCATAGGATCGGCAGCCGACGTGCGGGTGGGCCGCGACGATAATTCGTCGCGGCCCACCCGCACGTCGGCTGTGCTTTTCAGACTGGTTTCACCAGCGGTACCAGCGGCCCCGCTTTCCACCGCTCGCTGCAGGACGGATCACGAAGCCGAGCAGCCACACCACCAATACGATAATGGCGATCCACCACAGGGCCTTCAGTGCGAAGCCGGCACCGAAGAGGATCAGGGCGAGCAGAAGAACAAGAATGACAGGAACCATGGTTATCAACCTCCGAGGCCTCATGTGCCCTGGCGTGCCGGCTTCATTCCTCACGTGTCCTGTGGGGCTCAGGTTCGCGTGATCTGCCGGTGGCAGCGCGGCTGTACCGGTGCGGGGCGAGAAGGCAGGAGGGAAGACCGGTTCGTCGCCGGGTGGTGGGGCGGCCATCGTCGACAGGCTGGAGCCGTCCCTACGGTCGGCGGGTCTTGCCTTCCCGCGCCCAGGTGCCCGGCCGCACTCGGATTCGGGACGCGACATGCGGGTACGCGTCGGTGATCCGTCCCCGAGCCGAAAGGCGTACGGCATGTCAGCACAGCAACGGCACAATATCTTTGTCATCGGTCTGGACCCGTCGAATCTTCCGACGCTCACCGCCGTCCCCGATGCGGACACATATGACTTCCACCCTCTGCTGACGATCGAAGAACTGCAGGAGGGCGAAGTATCCGTACCCGAACTACTCAACAGCGCGCGAAGGGTACTCGACGCCTTCGAAGGTCCTGTCGACGCGATCGTCGGCTACTGGGACTTTCCGGTCAGCACCCTCGTGCCGATACTCGGAAAGGAATACGGAACCCGCACCACGAGCCTGGAATCCGTCGTCAAGTGCGAGCACAAGTACTGGAGCCGTCTGGAACAGCAGAAGGTCATCGACGAGTATCCGCGCTTCGGTCGCGTGGACCTCGAAAGCGACGATCCGCAACCCCCGGACGAAGTGAGCTTCCCCATGTGGCTCAAGCCCGCGCTCTCGTACTCCTCGGAACTCGCCTACTCCGTTTCGGACATGGATGAATTCCGTGCGGCGGTCAAGGAGATACGCGGCGGGATATCCCGGGTCGGCAGGCCCTTCGAGCACGTGATGGATCTTCTGGAACTTCCCCCGGAAATGCGTGGTGTAGGGGGACAGGTGTGCCTGGCGGAAGAGTCCATGACCGGTCTCCAAGCCGCCGTCGAGGGCTATGTGCATGACGGCGAGGTCACGGTCTACGGGGCCTTGGACTCGATCAACTATCCCGGCTCCTCCTCCTTCCTCCGCCATCAATACCCGAGCGCTCTCCCCGATGACGTGATCAGCCGAATGTACGACGTCAGCCGACGGACCATGGAGCAGATCGGCATGGACCGGGCCACGTTCAGCATCGAATACTTCTACGACCCCAAGACGGGTGACATCAGCCTTCTGGAGATCAATCCGAGGCACTCCCAGTCGCACGCTGAACTGTTCGACTACGTAGACGGCGCCCCCAACCACCACCGGATGCTGAGCCTCGCGCTGGGCCGCGACCCCGCCCTCCCGGCCGCGCGCGGCCCGTACCGGCTCGCGGCCAAGTGGTACTACCGTTGGTTCGGGGAGGGCCGTGTGCACACGGTGCCCGGCGCCGAGGAGCTGGCCCGGATCGAGAAGGAGATCCCGGGCGTACGGATCGACGTGGTGCCCCACGAGGGACAGCGGCTCTCGTCCGTCCCCCAGCAGGACAGCTACAGCTACGAGGTCGCCCACATCTTCACCGGCGGCGACGACGAGGACGACCTGCGCCGTAAGTTCGACCGCTGTGTCGCGGCGCTCGGCCTCACCTTCGACCGGACGGCGCCGGGCGGACGTGACCAGAAATCCGCCTGATCCCCCACGGGCCGAGGAAAGGAGCATCCCTCATGCGTCATGTGGAACAGCTTCCCTGCGAGACCAAGGAAGAGAACCACGTCACCATCCCCATGCCGGACGGTGTCCACCTCTCCGCCCGGGTGTGGCGGCCGGTCTCGTCGGACCAGGAACCCGTACCGGCGATCCTGGAGTACATCCCGTACCGCAAGAACGACCTGACCTCCACCCGCGACGCGGTCAACCACCCCTACGTCGCAGGGCACGGATACGCCTGCGTCCGGGTGGACCTGCGGGGCACCGGCGAGTCCGAGGGCGTACTCCTGGACGAATACCTGGAGCAGGAGCAGCAGGACGCGGAAGAAGTGCTGGCCTGGCTGGCCCGGCAGCCGTGGTGCGACGGGACGACCGGGATGACGGGTATCTCCTGGGGAGCTTTCGCCGCGCTCCAGGTCGCCGCCCGCAGGCCGCCGAGTCTGAGGGCCATCGTCATCGCGTCCTTCACCGACGAGCGGTACGCGGACGACATGCACTACCTCGGTGGAGCCATGCTGTCCGACAACCTGGCCGAGGCAGGGACTATGTTCGCCTACGCCACCTGCCCGCCCGACCCCCGCCTCGTGGGCGAACGGTGGCGCGGCATGTGGCACGAGCGCCTGGAAGCCGCCCGCCCCTGGGTCCTGGAGTGGCTGCGCCACCAGCGCCGCGACGCCTACTGGCAGCACGCCTCGCTCAGTGAGGACTACACGGCACTGCGCTGCCCCGTGCTCGCCTCCAGCGGCTGGGCGGACGGCTACTCCAACGCCGTCACCCGGCTGCTGAGCCGCATCGACGTGCCGCGCAAAGGGCTGATCGGCCCCTGGTCCCATAAACTTCCACACCTCGGCGAGCCGGGCCCGGCCATCGGGTACCTGCAGGAAGTGGTGCGCTGGTGGGACCACTGGCTCAAGGGAGTCGACAACGGGGTGATGGAAGGCCCCATGCTCCAGGCATGGATGCAGGAGAGCGTGCCGCCGTCCACCTCCTACGAGGAACGTCCCGGTCGCTGGGTGGGGGAGCCGAGCTGGCCCTCGCCGCACATCCGTCAGGAGACCTGTCCGCTCCGCGAGCGCACCGTCCTCATGGGCGACCATGCGGCGGACGATCCGTCGAAGGAGCCGGTCGGGCAGACGCACACCGTCAAGTCCCCCCTGTCCGTAGGGCAGTTCGCCGGGAAGTGGGCTTCCTACAACGCCCCGCCCGATCTGCCCTACGACCAGCGTGAGGAGGACGGCGGCTCG
Source organism: Streptomyces sp. TSRI0281 (assembly GCF_001905125.1). Lineage (GTDB taxonomy): Bacteria > Actinomycetota > Actinomycetes > Streptomycetales > Streptomycetaceae > Streptomyces. The sequence continues at coordinate 241,158 of NZ_LWLE01000005.1, forward strand.
CTCGTCTTCACCTCCGAGCCCCTCTCCCACCCGCTGGAGATCCTCGGATCGCCCACCGTCGAACTGGAGGTGGAGTCCTCCGAGCCGACTGCCCAAGTCACCGCCCGGTTGTCGGACGTCGCCCCCGACGGACGCGCCACCCGGGTGACGTACGGCGTACTCAACCTCACCCACCGCTCCTCGGACGAGGAGCCCGAAGAGCTGGAGCCCGGCCGCCGCTACCGGGTCCGCCTTGCGCTGAACGCCGTCGCCCAGGCGTTCCCGGAAGGGCACCGCGTACGGCTGTCGCTGTCCACCTCCTACTGGCCGCTGGTCTGGCCGGCACCGAAGCCGGTCCTGCTCACCGTGCACGAGTCCGGGAGCTCCCTCATCCTCCCGGTCCGCCCCGCGGAGGAGCGGGACAACGTGCCCAGGTCCCCGTTCGGGGAGCCGGAGGGCTGCGCGCCCCCGGACGTCACCACCCTCACCGAGCCGGAGCAGAGCTGGACCGTGACCAGGAGCCTGGTCGACTACCACTCCGCCCTGGACATCGTGAAGGACCGCGGTATGCAGAGGTTCGAGGAGAACGGGATCGAGGTCGGCCTGCGCGCATGCGAGAAGTACACCTCGACGGCCGACGACTTCGGCTCACTGAGCGGCCGGTCCGCCTGGACGATGCAGTTCCGGCGGGAAGACTGGGACGTACGGGTGGAGACATGCACCGTACTGACGTCGAACGAGGACACGTTCATGGTCGACGCCACCCTCGACGGCTACGAGAACGGCCGCCGGGTCTTCTCCCGTACGTGGAACGAGACCGTCCCCCGCGAGAGCGCCTGACCATGCCGCGCACACGAACGCCCCGGCTCGCGCCGGGGCGGGTGGTGTCGGGCACACGTCGGCCTTTCCGCCCGGACGGCCAAGGGCTGTCCCATAATCCCTGGCGGGCGCGCGACGACAGCTACGGCACCTCGCGACGCTGTCAAAACACCCGAATACATCCAGTATGCGGACGTCCCTCCGCCCTGCGATGCACCGCATCCGACGCCGCGCGCTGGTCCACCAGGGATGACGGGACAGCCCTTAGCTTGATCTTCAACCTGTGCGGCGTGGACGTGGGGTCGTTGGCTTCTTCGTTCGTCGCTTTGCGGGGTCCGTTCTGCCGACCGTGTGCACGTCGTGGCGTGGGGTTGGCCGGGTGTTCTTGCGGCCGGGTGGCCGTCCTGGGCCGGGGTGGGAGGATTTCGGTGCTCCGGCGGGACAGGCTGCCTTGGGACGGAGGTGCCGGAAGTCTCGGCGGACTTGTGCGGGGGTGAGTCTGTCGGGCGGGCTCGGTTTCTCCCACGGCCGTCGGAGGGCGGCGGGCGGCGGGCGGCGGGCGGCGGGCCAGACGTAGTTGGGTGAAGACGGCGAGGATCAGCCAGGTCCAGCGGTCGGCTGCTTCGGGGGTGCGGATCTTGGGGCCGGTCCAGCCCAGGGTCTGCTTGAAGAGGCGAAAGGTGTGCTCGATGTCGAAGCTCCGCAGGAATGCCTGCCGGAGCAGGTCAACCTGGGTCGCGGTGGCGTCGATGCCCGACCACCACACCCGCACCGGCTTCGGTGTCGCGCCGCTGGGCAGGTGCTCGACCTGCCGGCGGACCACGGTCCCCTCGTTCACCGGCGGGAGCCCAACTGGGCAGTCCAGGCCGAGCGGTGGGTCAGTCTCGGGTGAAGCCGGTCCCAGGCCCGTGCGGTGGCGGTGCCGTAGAGACGGGTCCCGGTCACCGTCTGCACGTCGGGTGTGTTCCAGGTGGTCGGGTCGCCGAAGACGAATTCACCACCGTGACGGGGCGGGCGGCCCGGGTGCCGGGCTCACGGGGCGGGACCGTGCGGCGCAAGACGCGGTCCGAACGCATCCGGCCCAGTACCTGCACCGGCAGTTCCTTCAGCAGGAAGGCCAGCCGTGGCACGTCGTATTCGGCGTCCACCACGATCAGAACGTCCGGATCGCCGTCCTTCCACTGCCCGGCCGCCATCAGCCGCTCGACGAGTTCACGCATCTGCCCAGCCGTGACCGTGGCAGCATCGTCCCCCGGGGCCAGCCGCAGCGCTTCCAGCGGCGCCGTCCACGAACTGCGGCCCGATTCCAGCGTGCAGATCACCGAGTACGGCTAGCCGGGAACAGGGATGTGCTGGTCTTTGCCCCGCCCGTAGGTGTGGCACAGGATCCGCTGCGGTGAGGTGTGCGCATCGGGCCGCAGCCAGCAGGTGAGGGCGGCGGCCAGCACCAGCCGGCCGTCCACCGATCGCGGCAGAGGCACTGCGGTCAGGGCCCGCCGAAGCCGGGCCACATCGACCTCGCCCGCGGCCAGAGCATCGTAGAGCCCACCGTGCCCGCGACGATGCTCGTCCACCAGCGGCAGCTCCACCAGCGACCGGACCGGACCATCGGCGCACAACACGGCGTCCGCGAGCTCGAACAACGCATCTGCACGCCTGGTCAGACAGGAAGAGAACTCACCCCGGAAGCGTGACAGATCCGCAAACGGATCCGGCCGGACAACGCGATGCGACAGACTCATCCCCACGGCCTTCGTGCTGAGCGATGGTTGTTCCTCGGTCGGATCACATGCTCAGCCGAAGGCCGCCCGCGTGTACGGCAGTTACCAGTCCGAATGATCAAGTACGACGAGCTGTTCGGAGCCCAAGGTTAAGATGAAGTTAGGAGTCGAACCGCCGCCGGTCCAGTCGTCTAATCACGGGGGTGGCCGACACCCCGTGCAGCAGCACGGAGGCGAGGACGGTGAACGAGACGACCGCCCAGAGCTCCTCGGCGTACCCGGTGAAGGGAACATGGCCGAGGGCGTATGCCAGGTAGAAGAGCGAACCGATGCCCCGGATGCCGAACAGCGCCGTGACCAGACGCTCGCGGCGGTCGGCCGGGAAGCCGAGCTGGGAGGCGAAACCGGCAAGCGGGCGGATCACCAGGATGAGCGCCGCCGCCAGAAGCGCGCCCTGCCAACTGAGTGTCGGCAGGCCCTCGGTGACCAGGTAGCCACCCAGGAGGAAGAGCAGCAGAGCGGTCAGCAGGCGTTCGATCTGCTCGGTGAAGTGGTGCAGCACCTGGTTGAAGTTTCCCCGTGATCCTGGACACTCGTCCGTTAATCCGCGAGGGCGTGTTGATGCCGCTGCCTGGTCTCGGCCGGGGTGAGGTAGCCGAAGATCTTGTGCTTGCGCAGGCGGCGGCGGTTGTAGAAGGTCTCGATGAAGTTGAAGACTTCGGCGCGGGCGGTGGCCCGGTCGGGCCAGGTCCGGGTTCCGATCTCTTCCTTGAGCAGAGCCCAAAAACTCTCTGCTGCGGCGTTGTCGAAACACGAACCGGTGCGTCCACAGCTCTGCCGTAGCCCCAACTCTATTATTTGGGCGCGGAATTGAGCCGAGGTGTACTCGCTTCCGCGATCACTGTGGACCACGCATCCGGGCTCCAGACCGCCTCGGCCGTGGGCCATATCGAGCGCGTCCACGATG
>NZ_LWLE01000006.1:0-59947 GCF_001905125.1 Streptomyces sp. TSRI0281
GCAGTTTTCGCTTTCCAGTTCTTCGCTTTCGCGTTTCCCTTTCCGGCGAGTCCGACTTTACCAGACTCTTTTTCGTTCCGTTTCCGGTCCGAATTCGATTCCGATGGCCTGCGGAGTGGCCTTTGCCTTTCGGCGTGTTCACTACTTTAGCCGAATCCCTGGGCGGCTCATAATCGAGCCGCCCGGACGAATTACGGGCATGCCGAATTCGCACCCGTCAGGGGTGAGTCGTAGGTAGTGGTTTGGCCGCTTCGGGATGCTCGACCCGATCCGATGGACCGTGCCGACAGCGATGCCCGTGTCAAGCGGCTCGGACTACATTAGGCGTCCGCCAGGGGGCCGTCAAGTTGCGTGGTGGTGGGGTACGGGGGCCCAGCAGGGGCTCACCGCGGGGTCGGCCGTCGATCCGTGAGCCGCCAGGGCCGGTGGGCCCCGTCGCCGCCCGCACCGGTGTGGGGACCGCCGCGTACCTGGTCGCGAGGGGGGTTCGGAACCACGACGCAACGGCGGTTGGACTCAGGCTCCGGCGGACGGCTTGGCTCTCGGGCTCAGTCGGTACGCCGAGACCGTCGGATCACCGGCGAGGTAGAAGCGGTGCTGCCAGTCGTGGGCTTTGCTCACGCCCACCCGAGGACCGGCCCGGATGAGTGCGGCGGGTACCGGCTCACCCGCGGACAGCGCGACCGAGGCGCCTGTCAGCAGGTCTGCGCCGTTGTGCTCCGCCGTGATGCCGAGCGCCTGGCAGAAGTTCCCGGGACCCCGCGCGAGACGTGGGCTCTCGACCTTGGCCCCTCGCCGCTTGCGGGCCAGGTCTTCCCCTTCGATGACCCTGCCCGCCCGGATGAGGACAGCCGTGGCGATGCCCTCCGTGCCGGTGACGATGTTGGCGCACCAGTGGAGACCGTGGGACCGGTAGACGTACAGGTGTCCCGCGGGCCCGAACATGGCGGCGTTTCGGGGTGTCCTGCCCCGGTAGGCGTGGGAGGCGGGGTCGGCCGCACCGGAGTACGCCTCGGTCTCCGTGATGGTGATACGCACGGTTCCCTCGGGTGTCTCGTGGGTGAGGACAGCACCGAGCAGTTCGGGGGCGACTTCCTCGGCGGGGCGAACGAGATCCTCGACGTTCATGCCGACCGACGTGACATGCCGTGGGGGAAGCAGCCGTAGACGTGCCCGGTAGATGTGCCCGGCGGACCGGACCTCACTCTGTTGCGGGCCGTGCCGCCGAGGAGGCCGGGGGCGACATCGAGTACGGATCGGTCGAAACACTCCCGCGTCAGCGGCGTACGGTCCATGCCCTCGTTCATGGCTTCCGAGGGTACTGGCTGCGCCCGTACGGGAACCGGCTACGGTCGTGGCGCGTATGTAGGGGTCAGGACCAAGAAGGAGTAAACATGGGCTTCAAGCGGCTGCTCGCGAGCATGGGTGCCGGTGGCGCTTCGGTGGAGACCGAGCTCACCGAGGTCAACGTCGTCCCCGGTGGGGTCGTCCAGGGTGAGGTGCGGGTCCAGGGCGGGTCCGTGGACCAGCAGATCGAGGGGCTCTCCGTCGGTCTGCAGGCGCGGGTCGAGGTCGAGGGCAATGACCAGGAGACCAAGCAGGACATCGAGTTCACCAAGCTGCGTCTCGGTGGTGCCTTCGAGGTGAAGGCCGGTGCCGTGCACGTGGTGCCGTTCGGCCTGGAGATTCCGTGGGAGACGCCGGTCACGATGTTCGCCGGCCGGCAGCTGCACGGCATGAACATCGGCGTGACGACCGAGCTGGAGATCGCCCGCGCGCTGGACTCCGGCGACCTGGACCCGATCAATGTGCACCCGCTGCCCGCACAGCAGGCCATCCTGGACGCCTTCGGGCAGCTGGGCTTCGGCTTCCGCAGTGCCGACATGGAGCGTGGTCACATCCGCGGCACACGTCAGCGGCTGCCGTTCTACCAGGAGATCGAGTTCTTCCCGCCGCAGCAGTACCGCGGGCTGAACCAGGTCGAGCTCACCTTCGTCGCGGACGACCGCGAGATGGACGTCATCCTGGAGATGGACAAGAAGCCGGGGCTCTTCAGCGAGGGCAGCGACTCGTACCGGGCGTTCAAGGTCTCGCTGACCGACTTCCAGCAGACCGACTGGGCGGCGTACCTCAACGAGTGGCTGGCCCAGGTCGGCGGGCAGCGCAACTGGCTCTAGTGTCGGTGGGGAGACCTGCTGACAGCAGAAGAGCCGATCAGGAGAGGTGCTGACGTGACCGAGCCGAAGAGGGCGCCGTTGCCGCACGACTTCCATCCCGAGGTCCCCTCGTTCACCGTGGTGAGCGAGGATCTCGCACCGGGGGCCGTGCTGGCGGACGCGCAGGTGCTCGCGGCGGGGAACACTTCGCCGCAGCTGCGGTGGGAGGGCCACCCGGAGGGGACCCGGAGCTTCGCCGTGACGTGTTTCGACCCGGACGCCCCGACGGGCAGCGGGTTCTGGCACTGGGTGGTCTTCGACATCCCCGCATCCGTCACGGAGCTGCCGGCCGGTGCGGGCAGCGGGACGTTCGAGGGTCTTCCCCAGGGCGCCGTACAGATCCGTAACGACTACGGGTCGAAGGACTTCGGCGGTGCCGCGCCACCGGCCGGGGAGAACCACCGCTATGTGTTCACCGTGTACGCGGTGGACAGCGAGAAGCTCGGGATCGACAGCGAGGTGTCCCCCGCGGTGGCCGGATTCAATCTGCGGTTCCACACGCTCGGCCGTGCTCAGCTGGTCGGGGAGTACACGGGTCCCGCCGGCGATTAGTTCTTCTGTTGTTTGCCCTGCTCTGGTCTTGGAGAGATCAGAGCAGGGCATTTTTTATTACGTTGTCCATCGCGGCCCGCCCAGCCAGAGTTGATCCGGGCCTGCCAGGGGGCGGGCGGCACACGGGAGGTGGGCAGGATGCGTGACACGCTGGTTCTCAACGCGAGCTTCGAGCCGCTGTCGACGGTGACTCTCAACCGTGCGGTGGTACTGATCCTGACGGACAAGGCCGTCGTCGAGCAGTCGCATCCCCGACTCCGTATGCGTGGTGCCGCCGTGGATATTCCGGTGCCCCGGGTGATCAGGCTCTGCCGGTATGTACGGGTGCCGTTCCGAAGACAGGCCCCGTGGTCCAGGAGGGGCGTGCTCATACGTGACCAGCACCGGTGCGTGTACTGCGGACGGCGGGCCAGCACCGTCGACCATGTGGTGCCGCGTGCCCAGGGCGGTCAGGACACCTGGCTGAACACGGTGGCCTCGTGTGCCGAGGACAATCACCGCAAAGCGGCCCGTACGCCCGAGCAGGCGGGGATGCCGCTGCTGCGGCAGCCGTTCGTGCCCTCGCCGGCCGACGCGATGCTGCTGGCGATGGGGGCCGGTGACCGCTCGGCGCTGCCGGAGTGGCTGGAACGTTCGGCGGCTTAGTCGGCGTACGCCCGATGCCGTACCCGAAGCCCGCCTCCGCAGGGAGGCGGGCTTCCGTCTGTCAGCGGAGCAGCAGTTGGACGATGGCGGAGGTGCCGACCGCGACGATCAGGCAGCGCAGCACGGTGGGGCTGAGGCGGCGGCCGACCTTGGCCCCTATCTGCCCGCCGATGGCCGAGCCGACCGCGATCAGCAGGACGGCCGTCCAGTCGAAGTCCGCGACGAAGAGGAAGAACAGTGCGGCGATGCTGTTGACGACGGCGGCCAGGACGTTCTTGACCGCGTTGAGCCGCTGCATGGTGTCGTCGAGCAGCATGCCCATCAGGGAGAGGTAGATGATCCCCTGGGCAGCGGTGAAGTAGCCGCCGTACACGCTGGCGAGCATCAGGCCGGTGAACAGGAGCGGGCCGCCGTCGGCGCGGGCCGGTGTGCCGGTGCGCTCGCGTCGGCGCTGGACCGCTTTGCTGATGCGGGGCTGCAGGATGACGAGGACGAGGGCCAGCGCCACCAGGATCGGCACGATCGTCTCGAATGCCGTGGAGGGCAGGGCCAGCAGGAGGGTCGCCCCGGTGAGGCCGCCGATCACGGCGCCGATGCTCAGCTTGAGGACGCGGCGGCGCTGTCCGGCGAGTTCCTTGCGGTAGCCGATGGCTCCGCTGATGGAGCCGGGGATCAGGCCGAGGGCGTTGGAGACGGTGGCGGTGACCGGCGGCAGGCCGGTGGCGAGCAGTACGGGGAAGGTGATCAATGTGCCCGAGCCGACGATCGTGTTGATCGTGCCCGCGCCGACACCGGCTGCGAAGATCGCGAGTATTTCCCAGATGGACAAGGCCATCTCCTTCGATGGTCAGTGATGCCTCCCCGCCATGAAGGTCGAGGGGCCTCACTGATCATGCACGACGGCGGGTTCGTCCGGGGCCAGGGGTGTCCCGAAGTCCCGTTGGGTCGGCGCGCGGCGTCGGATGCGGTGCATCGCCGGGCGGAGGGACGTCCGTATACGGGAGGTATGCGGGCGTTCCGACCAGGCCGCGAGCTGCCGTAGCTGTCGTCGCGCACCGCCAGGGCTGACGGGGCAGCCCGTGGCGGGGTTTGCTCCGGTCAGTCGACCGGGGGCTCCTCGCGGCGCTGCTTGGTGGTGTCGAAGCCGGGGACGCCGCCGCCGAGGTTGCCGAAGGCTCCGCTGAGGCCCTTGAGGGCGTCGCCGATCTCGCTGGGCACGATCCAGAGCTTGTTGGCGTCGCCCTCGGCGATCTTCGGGAGCATCTGGAGGTACTGGTACGAGAGGAGTTTCTGGTCCGGGTCTCCGGCGTGGATGGACTCGAAGACCGTACGGATGGCCTGTGCCTCACCCTCGGCACGCAGCGCCGATGCCTTCGACTCGCCCTCGGCGCGCAGGATCGCGGACTGCTTCTCGCCCTCCGCGGTGAGGATCTGGGACTGCCTGATGCCTTCGGCCGTGAGGATCGCGGCGCGCTTGTCCCGGTCGGCGCGCATCTGCTTCTCCATCGAGTCCTGGATGGAGGTGGGCGGCTCGATCGCCTTGAGCTCGACGCGGTTGACGCGGATGCCCCACTTGCCGGTGGCCTCGTCGAGGACTCCGCGGAGGGCCGCGTTGATCTCCTCGCGGGAGGTCAGGGTCCGCTCCAGGTCCATGCCACCGATGATGTTGCGCAGGGTGGTGACGGTGAGCTGCTCGATCGCCTGGATGTAGCTCGCGACTTCGTAGGTCGCCGCGCGGGCGTCGGTCACCTGGTAGTAGATGACGGTGTCGATGTTGACGACCAGGTTGTCCTGAGTGATCACCGGCTGCGGCGGGAAGGGCACGACCTGTTCACGCAGGTCGATGCGGTTCCGGATGGAGTCGATGAACGGGACGACGATGTTCAGGCCCGCGTTCAGGGTGCGGGTGTAGCGGCCGAACCGCTCCACGATGGCCGCACTGGCCTGCGGGATGACCTGGATCGTCTTGATCAGGGCGATGAAGACGAGCACCACCAGAATGATCAGGACGATGATGATCGGTTGCATCGTGTGTCTCGTGCCCTTCGGTTGCCGACGGATCGCGATGATCGGGGTCGAACTCTCGTGAGTGCCGGGGTCTCACGACCGTACGGTTCTCATGATGATCGACATGATCGACTTCGAGTCTGGCAGACCGTGGCCCGCCCCGTGCACGGTTCGGTCACATCACCACGGCCGTTGCTCCGTCGATGTCCACGACATCGACCTGCTGGCCGGGTTCGAAACTCTGGTCGCTGTCCAGGGTGCGGGCCGACCAGATCTCACCCCCGAGCTTGATACGGCCGCCGGCGGCGTCGACCCGTTCCAGTACGACGGCCTGACGGCCTTTCAGCGCGTCGATGCCGGTGGCGTACTGGCTCTGGCCCGCGCGATGTCTGGCGGCGATCGGGCGCACGACGGCGATGAGCGCCACCGAGACCACGACGAAGACCAGTACTTGGGCGACGATGCCACCGCCGAGGGCCGCTACGACCGCGGCGGCCACCGCTCCGACGGCGAACATCCCGAATTCGGGCATCGCGGTCAGGACGAGCGGGATGCCCAGTCCCACCGCGCCGATCAGCCACCACACCCACGCGTCGATGTCCACATGGTCATCGTAGGACCGTGAGACCCGCACCGACAGGGCCCCGGACGGCCAACGTGGGGACGGGGTGCGACAGATGGGCGTGCGGAGCGCCGTGGCGGTGCCGGTGAGCGGCCGGGCGGCGCGCTGCGGGCGGGGCGGCGCCCCGGGCTCAGCCGAGCGGCAGACCGCGCGCCGTGTAGCGGTCGCCGGTGTGCTCGACGATGAGCGGCAGACCGAAGCAGAGGGAGAGGTTGCGGGAGCTGAGCTCGGTCTCCATGGGGCCGAGCGCGAGCACCTTGCCCTGGCGGATCATCAGAACATGGGTGAAACCGGGCGGGATCTCCTCGACATGGTGGGTGACCATGATCATGGAGGGGGCGTACGGATCGCGGGCGAGCCGGCCGAGGCGGCGGACCAGGTCCTCGCGGCCGCCGAGGTCGAGCCCGGCGGCGGGCTCGTCGAGGAGGAGCAGCTCGGGGTCGGTCATCATGGCGCGGGCGATCAGGGTGCGCTTGCGCTCGCCCTCGGAGAGCGTGCCGAACTTGCGCTCCAGGTAGTCCGTCATGCCGAGCCGGTCGAGGAAGGCGCGGGCGCGCTCCTCGTCGACGGCCTCGTAGTTCTCGTGCCAGGTGGCGGTCATGCCGTACGCGGCGGTGAGCACCGTCTGCAGCACGGTCTGGCGCCGGGGCAGCTTCTCGGCCATGGCCACGCCCGCGATACCGATGCGGGGGCGCAGCTCGAAGACGTCGGTGCCGACGCCGCCCAGCCGCTCGCCCAGGACCCGGGCGGTGCCGGTGCTCGGGAAGAGGTAGCTGGAGGCGATGTTGAGGAGGGTGGTCTTGCCGGCGCCGTTCGGGCCGAGGATGACCCAGCGCTCCCCCTCCTTGACCGACCAGGAGACGTCGTCCACCAGAGCGCGTCCGTCGCGGACCACGGATACGTCCACCAGCTCCAGTACATCGCTCATGAGCGCGTTGTCTCCCCATGCAGTCTCGAGATCGTCGCGTGCCTGTAGGCACAGCTCCCAGGGAAAACCTACGCCACCGCAAGAGTGCTTCAGGCGTGAGGTCCGTTCCCTAGGCTGTTCCCATGCTTTCGGAACCACGCTCAGGGCTGTTGGCCGCCTGGGGAAACGCGCTTTTGGCCGGACTTGTATCGCCGGACGACGCCGCCCTCGCGATCGTCGGGGAGGACGCGGTGCATCGCGTCGAGGGACTGCCGGGTGAGGCGGGGCCGGTCGGGCTCACGCTGGCGCTCGGGCGGCTGCGGAGGCTGGGGGCGACCGGCTTCCGGGTCGCCCTGCCGGTGCCGGGGCATCCGCTGGGGCTGAGCGGGCCGCCGGAGTTCAACGCGCGGGCCCTGGAGGCCGAGGAGGCGGTGGTCACGTCCGGTGTGCCGTACGGGCTGATCCCGGAGGTGAGTGGAGCGGGGCCCGTCGGGGACCGGCACGTCGAGGTGGTGTGGCGTGTTCTGCCGGTGCGGGAGGCGCCGCCGGCCGATGTGCCGTCGCTGAGTGAGGCGGAGCGGGAGCTGGCGGAGGCGTTGCGGGATGCGACGGCGGTGCTGTCGCGGCTGGACGTGGCCGGGTCGGGGCCGGTGGCGGAGGCGGCCGTGGACGCGTACCGGGCGCGGGCGGAGCGGGGGCGCGAGGTGCTGGCGCCCGGATATCCGCCGCGGGCGGTGCGGGTGCTGGAGCTGGCTCAGCGGGTCGGCCTGCTCGTCTCGGTGGCGTACGAGAACGGGCACGGGGGCGCGGTGAGCGCGTCCGAGATCTCGGCCCGGGGCGAGGCGCTCAGGCCGGTGGAGCGGGTGGCGCGGCGGGCGCAGGTGGCGGCGTACAACGCGTATGTGGAGGACGTGGAGCGGGGTCGGGGGTAGCGGGGGCGGGGTAGCCCTCGCGGGGGTGCGCGCGGGACTGTCGGGACTGTGTCGCTTGCCCGGGCGCCGGGGAGGTTCGTCCTCGATCGACGGACGGTCCCGAAAGCCGGGCGGCCCCTCGGTGGGGCCGCCCGGCTTTCGGGACCGGGTCGGTCAGTGGTTCAGGCCGAAGTTGCCGAAGGCCGGGTTGAGCAGGCCGATCACGTTGACGGTGTTGCCGACCACGTTCACCGGGATGTGCACCGGGACCTGGGCGACGTTGCCACTGGCGACGCCCGGGGAGTGGGCGGCGGTGCCGTGGGCGGCCGCGCCGCTGTGTCCGGTGGCCGAGGCGGCACCGGCACCGGCGGCGATGAGTCCACCGGCGACCATGGTGACGGCAGCGGCCTTCTTCAGGTTCTTCACTTCAGGATCCTCCTGGAAACGCCGCGGCCGACCGCCGCAGCACGCCCTGAAGAACGCCGTGGACCCCGCCGGGATGCGCCGTTCGGGTGACATACACCCGACAGTATGAATCTCATCCCGGACTGGAACGTTCCGCTCGGGTCCCGCTCAGCACCGGAACGTTCCGCTCAGCCTGCGGCCCCGTGGCGTACGGCCCAGAGAGCCGCCTGGGTCCTGTCCGCCAGATCCAGCTTCATCAGGATGTTCGACACATGCGTCTTGACGGTCTTCTCGGAGAGGACCAGGGCCCGGGCGATCTCGCGGTTGGAACGGCCGTCGGCGATGAGGCCCAGCACTTCCCGTTCCCGTTCGGTGAGGGTGCTCCCCCGGCCCGTGCCGTTGCCCGCGTCGTCCTGGGCCAGGAGCGCCCCGGCCACCTCCGGCTGGAGCAGGACGTGGCCCGCGTGGACGGAGCGGATGGCTCCGGCCAGGGCGTCCGGGTCGACGTCCTTGTACACGTAACCGGAGGCGCCCGCGCGCAGGGCGGGGACCACCGTGCGCTGCTCGGTGAAGCTGGTGACGATGAGGACCTTGGCGGGGTTGTCCAGCTCGCGGAGCTTGCGCAGAGCCTCGATGCCGTCGGTTCCGGGCATCTTGATGTCCATCAGTACGACATCGGGCCGGAGCTCCTCCGTCCTGGCCACGCCCTCGGCGCCGTCGGCGGCCTCGCCGACGACCTCTATGTCGTCCTGGATCTCCAGAAACGTACGCAGGCCTCGGCGTACCACCTGGTGGTCGTCGACCAGCAGCACCCTGATGATCTTGTCAGCCACCGGGCACCTCCATCTCGATCGTGGTGCCCTTGCCGGGCTCCGATTCAACGGTGAGCTTCCCGCCGACGCTGCCGGCCCGGTGGCGCATCGAGACGAGGCCCAGATGGCGGCCCGCGCGACGGACCGCCGTGACGTCGAACCCGCTGCCGTCGTCGGTGATCCGCAGCAGCGTGGCCGGGCCGTGCCGGGCCAGCGTGACGGTGACATGCCCGGCGCCGGAATGGCGCAGGGCGTTGTGCAGGGCTTCCTGGGACACCCGTAGCAGCGCTTCCTCGTGAGCGGCGGGCAGGGCCCGTACGCCCGCGCTCTCGAAGGTGACCGCGGCGCTGTGGGCCCGGTCCAGGACCTGGATCTGCGTACGGAGGGTGGCGACCAGGCCGTCCTCGTCGAGCGCGGCCGGGCGCAGCTCGACGACGGCGGCGCGCAGTTCGTCCACGGCCTCCGCGGCGAGCGCGGCGACCTGCTGGAGCTCGCCCTTGGCGCGGGCCGGGTCGCGGTCGACGAGAGCGGCGGCCGCCTGTGCGGTGAGCCGGAGCGAGAACAGCTTCTGGCTGACCGCGTCGTGCAGTTCGTGGGCGAGGCGGGAGCGTTCCTCGGCGATGGTCAGCTCGCGGCTGCGTTCGTACAGGCGGGCGTTGGTCAGGGCGATCGCCGCGTGCTGGGCGAGGATCGACAGCAGTTCCTCGTCCTCGTCGGTGAAGCCGCAGCTGCCCTCCGGCTTGGGGCACTTCTTGTTGGCGAGGTAGAGCGCGCCGATGATCTCGTCGCCGTCCCGGATGGGCAGGCCGAGGAAGTCGGACATGTCGGGGTGGGCGTCGGGCCAGCCGCCGAACCGGGGGTCCTCACGGACGTCGGCGAGCCGCTCCGGCTTCGCCTCCTGGAGCATCGCGGCGAGGATGCCGTGCTGCCGGGGCAGCGGGCCGATGGCCTTCCACTGCTCATCGGTGATTCCGTCCACGACGAACTGGGCGAAGCCGCCGTGGTCGTCGGGGACGCCCAGGGCCGCGTACTCGGCGTCGAGCAGCTCGCGGGCGGAGGTGACGATCGTCTTGAGGACGTCACGCATTTCGAGATGCCGGCTCATGGCGAGCAGCGCGGCACTCACCGCGGCGAGGGCGGACGGTGGGCGGTGACTCATGGCCCTCACCGTACCGGCGGGGTCCGACAGCCGTATCGGGCTGTGGACGGCGTCGGGGAGCGTGCGGGACCAGGACTTTGTCCCGCCGCCCCTCGGCCCTCGGTCCTAGGTCCGTACGGCCCGGTGACCGGGGCCGGGACCGGGCCGGGGCCGGGGCCGGGCGGGATCGGGTCCGTACGGGATCGGCCCGCCACGTCCGGAGACGGTCGGGGGTCGTCCGGTCGGGGGCGGTCGGGGGCGGTCCGGGGGCGTGGGGCGGCGCTACGCCCCAGGTGTGGCGGGGCAGGGCGGCAGCTGCGCCTCCGGCATGAGTCCGGGGATGTCCGCCTCCTTCTCCCGGATGAGGAACCTCACGCTCCGCATTGCCTGTGCAACGGGTGGTGAAACCGTTACGCGGCCGATGTGAGCCCGCACATAGGACCCACGTCACTTACGAAGACTGCTAGTGGGTACACAAGGGGCAATTGGGTGGGCATGAGCGGGGGCGAGCACGTACGAGCGCTCCCCCGATCCACTACCAGGCTTCGTACGTCACACCTTTGCCACAGCATTTTGCTGGCGCTAAGAATTGCAGCCGTCCCCGACGGAGATGCGTCGCCGCTTCCCGTCTCGTCCTCCGTGAGGACACCTGCTATTCGAAGAGGTAGGCCTGTATGTCCGCGTCCAGCATTCCCGGCCGTCGCCGTCGTCTGAACAAGACCCAGAAGCTCTCCGTCGCCGGTGTGTCCGCACTCGGCGCCGCCGCCCTGGTGTTCTCCCTCGTCCCGTCCAACGCCGAGGCCGAGAGCGCCCCCGCGGCCCTGTCCGCCGCTCCGGTGGCCTTCACGTCGGCCGGCAGCGTCCCGCAGGCCAAGACCGTGCAGGCCAGCATCATCGAGCAGCACTCCACCGCCGAGCAGCTGGTGAAGGCCGCCGACGCCGCGAAGGCCAAGGCCGCCGCGGTGAAGGCGAAGGCAGCAGCCGATGCGCAGGCGAAGGCCAAGGCCGCCGCCCAGGCCAAGGCCAAGGCAGCCGCCGAGGCGAAGGCGAAGTCCGCCGCGAAGGCCAAGGCCGACGCGAAGAAGCGCACCGCCCAGGCCGCGAGCCGCTCGGCCGCACGTACCCCCGTCTTCGCCGACAACCTGGACGGGTGGATCAAGGAAGCCCTGTCCATCATGAAGACCAAGGGCATCCCCGGTTCGTACGACGGACTGCACCGCAACATCATGCGGGAGTCCACCGGCAACCCGAACGCCATCAACGGCTGGGACATCAACGCCCAGAACGGCGTCCCCTCGATCGGCCTGCTCCAGATCATCAAGCCGACCTTCGACGCCTACCACGTCTCCGGTACGCCGCACAGCCAGTACGACCCGGTCGCCAACCTCACCGCCGCGGCCAACTACGCCGCCGACAAGTACGGCTCGATCGACAACGTCAACAGCGCGTACTGAGCCACCCGCGCAGCGCCCGAACGGCGCGCTCGCGTCCCACGTCTCATGCCGGAGGGCGGCACCCCGTGCGGGGGTGCCGCCCTCCGGCGTCGTGCGTCGCGTGCCGCGCCGTGCGTCGCGTGCTTGCGAGCGGGCTACTTGCGCATGACCTCGGGCTCGTGGCGGCGCAGCAGGCGCGCGACCGCGAAGCCGCAGATGAGACCGAGTACCACCAGCACCGCGATGTTCATCCCCCACTGGCCGGCCGTGTGCTCCCACAGCGGGTCGAGGTCGGTCGGGTTCTCCGGGTCCCACGGCGGCATGAGGTGCGCCAGGTCGAGCGTCGTACCGGCCGCGGCCATGGCCCAGCGGGACGGCATCAGCCAGGCGAACTGCTCCAGGCCGGGCGACCCGTACACCTGGAAGAGCACGCCGGTGAAGACGACCTGGATGATCGCGAACATGACCAGCAGCGGCATGGTCTTCTCGGAGGTCTTCACCAGCGAGGAGATCACCAGGCCGAACATCATCGAGGTGAAGCCCAGCGCGATGATCGACAGGCAGATCTCGACGGCCGGGGGCATGATCAGGCCCTCTGCCGGCAGATCGCGGGTGGCGAAGCCGATGCCGCAGATGATGACGCCCTGGAGGGCCGTGATCACGCCGAGGACGATCACCTTGGACATCAGATAGGCGGAGCGGGACAGGCCGGTGGCCCGTTCCCGTTCGTAGATGACGCGTTCCTTGATCAGTTCTCGTACGGAGTTGGCGGCGCCGGAGAAGCACATGCCGACCGCGAGGATCAGCATGATCGTCCCGGCCTTGCCGTTGAACCGGGACGGCGGCGTGGGCGCCGCCAGACCGAATTCCGCCGGAATGACGACACTGACCACGCCGAGCACCGCGGGCAGGATCACCATCAGGCCCATGAAGCCCTTGTCGGACGCGATCACCGAGACGTAGCGGCGGATCAGCGTCCACAGCTGCGTCATCCAGCCCTGCGGCTTCGGCGGGCGCAGCTGCTGCGGTGGCGGCATGTGTACGGACTGCGCGGCGACGGCGTCGATGTCCGCGGCGTACATCTGGTAGTGCTGCGAGCCGCGCCAGCGTCCCGCCCAGTCGTAGTCGCGGTAGTTCTCGAACGCGGAGAAAACATCGGCCCAGGTGGTGTAGCCGAAGAAGTTGAGTGCCTCCTCCGGCGGGCCGAAGTAGGCGACGGAACCGCCCGGGGCCATGACCAGGAGCTTGTCGCAGATCGCCAGCTCGGCCACGGAGTGCGTGACGACCAGGACGGTGCGCCCGTCGTCCGCGAGGCCGCGCAGCAGCTGCATGACATCGCGGTCCATGCCCGGGTCGAGGCCGGAGGTCGGCTCGTCCAGGAAGATCAGCGAGGGCTTCGTCAGCAGCTCCAGGGCCACCGAGACGCGCTTGCGCTGGCCCCCGGAGAGCGAGGTGATCTTCTTGTCCTTGTGGATGTCGAGCTTCAGCTCGGCCAGCACTTCGAGGATCCGGGCCTGGCGCTCGGCCTCGGTGGTGTCCGCGGGGAAGCGGAGCTTGGCGGCGTACTTGAGCGCCTTGGTGACGGTGAGTTCCTTGTGCAGGATGTCGTCCTGCGGGACCAGACCGATGCGCTGGCGCAGCTCGGCGAACTGCTTGTAGAGGTTCCGGTTGTCGTAGAGGACGTCACCCTGGTTGGCGGGCCGGTAGCCGGTGAGCGCCTTGAGCAGGGTGGACTTGCCGGACCCGGACGGGCCGATGACCGCGATGAGCGACTTCTCCGGGACGCCGAAGGAGACGTCCTTGAGGATCTGCTTCCCACCGTCGACCGTCACCGTGAGGTGGCGGGCGGAGAAGGAGACCTCACCGGTGTCGACGAACTCTTCCAGCCGGTCGCCGACCAGGCGGAACGTCGAGTGACCGACACCGACGATGTCGTTCGGGCCGAGGAGCGCGGAGCCGGACTTGTGGAGCGGCTGACCGTTGA
Source organism: Streptomyces sp. TSRI0281 (assembly GCF_001905125.1). GTDB lineage: Bacteria > Actinomycetota > Actinomycetes > Streptomycetales > Streptomycetaceae > Streptomyces. The sequence goes on from NZ_LWLE01000006.1 coordinate 13,633, forward strand.
CGTACGTACCGTTGTGGGATCCGAGGTCACGGATCTCGAAGCGGCCGTCGGGCGTCGCGCGGAACTCGGCGTGGTGGCGCGAGACCTGGAGGTCGGAGACGACCAGCTCGTTCTCCAGCGCACGGCCGATCCGCATCACCCGGCCGAGGTCCAGCTGGTGGAACGTGGTCGGGCTGCGGTCCCCGTAGACCGGCGGCGCCCCCGCAGCGCCACCGTGTCCCTGTGCCGGGGCCTGCTGGTGCGGGACCTGTGGCTGGGCCTGAGCCTGTTGCGGCTGGGCCTGCTGCCACGCCTGCTGCTGATGCTGGGCGGGGCCCTGCTGGCCCGGCCAGCCCGCGCCGCCCTGCTGCGGGGCCTGGTACGGAGCCTGGTGGGGCTGCGCGGGGGCCTGCTGGGCTCCCGCCGCCTGGCCGCTGTGGACGCCGGCGCCCGCGGCAGCCGCCGCACCGGTGAGGCTCAGCCGAGGTCCGTCGGTGGCGTTGCCCAGGTGCACCGCGGAGCCGGGTCCGATCTCCAGCTGGTGGATCCGCTGCCCCTGCGCATAGGTGCCGTTGGTGCTGCCGTGGTCCTCGATGAACCAACTACCGCCCCTCCAGCTGATCGTGGCATGCCGCCACGACACCCTGGCGTCGTCGATCGTCAGGTCTCCCTGCGGATCGCGTCCAAGGGTGTACGACCTGGATGGATCGAGCGTCCAGGTCCTTCCATTCAATTCCAGTACGAGTTCCGGCACTCCGCGCCCCACTAGTTGTCCCCCGAGTCACCCCCATTGCAGGGAGTCTAGGGATGCTGAACATCGTGGGGAACTATTCCAGGAGCAGTCCCCGTTCCGAAAGTCGGGCGGGTGAAGACGGGGCGGAGACCTGCGTGGACGCACCCCGGCCCCGGGAAAAAGGGGCCCGGAGGTCAGGAATGGCCATGAGTGCGGACGAATCATGAGCAGACGGTCCGATCCAGCACATCCCGGCCGATAGCGACGGCCCTGAAATATCCGCGCGGCGTCCGGCGCCCGGTAATGCCCCACACCCCCCTGCCGGGCATTTTGTCCGCGATCGCCGTACGCCCGCGCCATTTCGTCCGGTACGCGGGACGGGCCTGGGGGCCGGGCCGCGGGACCGATACGGTGGGCACACCATGAGCGCATCTCAGCCCCCTCAGCCTCCCCTGTCTCCTGAGCCGCCCGAGTCCCCTCAGGGCAGCGACGCACCCACTCTTCTCGTCAAGATCTTCGGGAAGGACCGTCCCGGCATCACCGCCGGGCTCTTCGACACCCTCGCCGCGTACTCCGTCGACGTCGTGGACATCGAGCAGGTCGTCACCCGTGGCCGTATCGTCCTGTGCGCCCTGGTCACCGCCCCGACCGCGGGCGGTACGAGCGCGGGCGACCTGCGGGCGACCGTCCACAGCTGGGCCGACTCGCTGAAGCTGCAGGCCGAGATCATCTCGGGCATCGGTGACAACCGGCCCCGCGGTGACGGCCGTTCCCATGTGACCGTGCTGGGCCACCCGCTCACCGCGGAGTCGACCGCCGCCATAGCGGCCAGGATCACGTCGACCGGCGGCAACATCGACCGGATCTTCCGGCTGGCGAAGTACCCGGTCACGGCCGTCGAGTTCGCGGTGTCCGGTACGGGGACCGAGGCGCTGCGGACCGCGCTGGCCACCGAGGCCGCGGAGATCGGCGTGGATGTCGCCGTCGTATCGGCAGGGCTGAGCCGCCGGGCGCAGCGGCTGGTCGTCATGGACGTGGACTCCACGCTCATCCAGGACGAGGTCATCGAACTCTTCGCGGCGCACGCGGGCTGCGAGGCCGAGGTCGCCGAGGTGACCGAGCAGGCGATGCGCGGCGAGCTGGACTTCGAGCAGTCGCTGCACGCCCGGGTGGCGCTGCTGGCGGGCCTCGACGCGTCGGTGGTGGACAAGGTGCGGGCCGAGGTGCGGCTGACGCCCGGCGCCCGCACCCTGATCCGTACGCTCAAGCGGCTCGGGTACCAAGTGGGCGTGGTCTCCGGTGGGTTCACCCAGGTCACGGACGACCTCAAGGAACGTCTCAACCTCGACTTCGCTTCCGCCAACACGCTGGAGGTCGTCGACGGCAAGCTCACGGGCCGGGTCGTGGGCGACATCGTGGACCGGGCGGGCAAGGCCCGGCTGCTGCGGAGCTTCGCCGAGCAGGCCGGGGTGCCGCTGGCCCAGACCGTGGCGATCGGTGACGGTGCCAACGACCTGGACATGCTGAACACGGCCGGCCTCGGCGTCGCCTTCAACGCGAAGCCGGTGGTGCGCAGGGCCGCGCACACCGCGGTGAACGTGCCGTTCCTCGACACCGTGCTGTATCTGCTCGGCATCACGCGCGAGGAGGTCGAGGCGGCGGACGGCCTGGTCGACTGACCGGGACCGGACGCCGAAGAGCGGTAAGGGCCCCCGTCACGCGCACGGCGCGTGACGGGGGCCCTTCTCTTCTGCTGGGGGCCCGCTGCCTCCGCTGCCGCGGCGGGACCCGGCCGTTGCCGGTACTCAGTCGTTGGGCGTCCAGTACTCGGTGAGCTTGCCGGACCCGAGCTCCACGCTCTTCCAGGAGCCGGAGAACTCGACCACGGCATAGGCGGCGGTCGGGAAGCCGTCCCTGGTCATCCTGGCCAGGGTGTCCGCCTCGGCGGAGCCCGACAGAGCGTCGGCGGCGCCGTGCATGCCCGGGTTGTGCCCGATGACCAGGAGGTTGCGCACCTCGTCGGGGGTCTCGTTGAACAGGGCAACCAGTTCGCCGAGGGACGCGTCGTACAGCCTCTCCTCGTACACGGTCCTGGGGCGCTGCGCGAACTCGTGGACCGCCAGCTTCCAGGTTTCGCGTGTCCTGGTGGCGGTCGAGCACAGGGCCAGATCGAATGCGATGCCGGAATCGGCGAGCTTTCGGCCCGCCACGGGCGCGTCCTTGCGGCCGCGCTCGGCGAGCGGCCGCTCATGGTCGGACGCTTGCGACCATTCAGCCTTGGCATGCCGGAGAAGGACGATCCTGCGAGGTGTATCGACGCTCATACACCTCAGCTTCGCACGAAATGCGCCCTCCGGCGCAGGGTGTTGATGTGCGGGCCGAAGCGGTTCGGCACCGCGGCCCCCCGCGCGGATCCGTCGGCGGGACAGCCTGTCGCGGCGGGACACCGGGCAGCCTGTCAGCGGGACAGCAGGGCGATGACGCGCTCGATCAGCTGCCCGATCGCGGGATCTCCGGAGGCGGCCTGGGCCTGGCCCGGGTTCACGATCAGCATCAGGAGCGCGGCGAACGCCACGGCGGGCAGAGCGATGCCCCACCAAGGCAGCCGGATGTCGGCACTCCCCGCGGCCTGGCGGTGGGAGCTGGTGTGCGTACGGGCCGACATGTCCGCCTCCGTGGGGCATCGGTTCTGATACCCCGAACCTACGGATCGCACGGCGCCGGGCCCATCCGGTGACCCACCCACTTCACCCTGACCCTGTCCCCCTAGGGGATGGGGGGCTATCCCCACCCCCCGGGGTTCGTCAAGGGGAGGCGATCGAGGCGATGACCCCGATGATCACCGTCACGAGGAGCATCGCCCCGAAGACGAGAAGGAGTTTCTTCTGACCGTTCTGGGGATTCGGATCGAGCACTGGCATGGGGCCAGTCTCGCATCTCAGCATTCGTCCTCGATCGTCCGGTCCCGGCCGGCCAGCACTCCGGCCACCATCTGCGGGATCATCAGACCCGCCATCAGGGCGATCGGCAGGCCCCAGCCGCCGCTGTGCTGGTACAGGACGCCGACGAGCAGCGGGCCGGGGATCGAGATCAGATAGCCGGTGGACTGGGCGAAGGCGGACAGCCTGACCACACCCGCGCCGGTCCGGGACCGCATGCCGATCATGGTGAGGGCGAGCGGGAAGGCGCAGTTCGCGATGCCGAGCAGCAGCGCCCAGGCCCAGGCTCCGGCCGCGGGGGCGAGGTAGAGCCCGGCGTAGCCGATGAGGCCGCAGAAGCCGAGGACGACGACGATCGGGCCCTGGTGCCTCATCCGGCCGGCGACCCGGGGGATGACGAAGGCGAGCGGTACGCCCATGGCCATGGTGACCGCGAGCAGGACGCCCGCGGTACCGGCCGAGACTCCGGCGTCCCGGAAGATCTGCGGCATCCAGCCCATGGTGATGTACGCGGCGGTGGCCTGGAGGCCGAAGAAGCAGGCGAGGCCCCAGGCGGTCCGGCTGCGGGTGATCTTGAGGGCGGGGACCGTCCCCTGCTGCCGGGAGGTCTGTCCGGGGGCGCTGTGCCGGTCCCGTACGAGCGGGATCCAGGGCAGGACCGCGGCGGCGGCGAGCACGGCCCAGATCGCCAGCCCGGTCTGCCAGTGGCCGCCCAGCGCGTCGGTCATGGGCACGGTGACCGCCGCCGCGAGCGCGGTGCCGAGGGCCAGGGCCATGGAGTAGAGGCCGGTCATGCTGCCGACGCGGTCGGGGAACCAGCGCTTGACGATCACCGGCATCAGGATGTTGCTGACGGCGATGCCCATGAGGGCGAGGGCGCTGGCGGCGAGGAAGCCCGCCGTGCCGCCGATGAAGGGGCGGATCGCCAGGCCGGTGGCGATCGCGACCATGCCCGCGCAGACGACGGCGCCCGCGCCGAAGCGGCGGGCCAGACGTGGGGCCATCACACCGAAGACCGCGAAGCAGAACGGCGGTACGGAGGTGAGGACACCGGCGACGCTGCCGCTCATGTGCAGCCCGTCGCGGACCTCTTCGAGGAGGGCGCCGAGGCTGGTAATGGCGGGGCGGAGGTTGAGCGCGGCCAGGACGAGACCGACGGTGACCAGACGCAGCAGCCACGGGGCGGGCCCGTCGGCGGCCTTGAGGGTCCGCGGGGCCGGTGGAACGGCGGGGTCGCGGGCCTCGGTGGCGTGGTTCAGGGTCTGGGTCTCGTCGTCCGGCATGAGGACATCATAGAATCATGGGATGATTGATTGTCCAATCGATCGCCGCCTCCCGTTCGCCTGACAGAATCGCAGGACCGCACGGTTCAGCTTCACGGTTCGGTTCACCGATACCGGCTTCACGGTTCAGGCTTCACGGTTCAGGCTTCATCGATCAGGCTTCACCGATACCGGTTTCACGGTTCAGGCTTCACGATCACGAGCAAGGAGCAGCATGGCGCTGACGTCTCCGCGGCGTTCGGCACTCGCCGACCAGGTGATTGCCCAGCTGAGGAATCAGATCACCTCGGGCGAGTGGCCCGTGGGCGCGCGGATTCCCACCGAACCCGAGCTGGTCGAGCAGCTCGGGGTGGCCCGTAACACCGTCCGCGAGGCGGTACGCGCGCTGGCGCACAACGGGTTGCTGGACATCCGGCAGGGCTCCGGCACCTATGTCATCGCCACCAGCGAGCTGGCCGGGGTGATGCACCGCCGGTTCGCGAGCGCCGACCCGCGCCACATCGCCGAGCTGCGTTCGACACTGGAGTCCTCGGCGGCCCGGCTCGCCGCCGTGCGGCGCACCGAGCGGGATCTGAAGCAGCTGGACACGCTGATGGCGCGGCGCGAGGAGACCTGGGCCGCGGGTGACGCCGAGGCGTTCGTCGCGGCGGACGCGACCCTGCACCTGGCGGTGGTCGCAGCCTCCCACAACGACGTACTGACCGAGCTGTACGCCGACCTCGGCGATCTGCTGCGCGACTATCTGCGCGGTGATGTGGGCCCCGAGCTGCGGCCGGAGAACCATATGGACCATGCGCGGCTGGTCGAGGCGATCCGGGCCGGGGACGCCGAGACCGCGGCGTCCGAGGCCGCGGGGCATGCGCTGACCTGCCTGGCGGACCGGGCCTAGGCCGAGCGGTCCGACCGGGCCTTCGGCCTCCGGCTCAGGCCGGGCCCGGACGGTGGCTGACCCAGGCCGTGGCGACCTCTTTCCAGCAGCGGTCGTCGAGCCGTACGGTCCGGCCCGGCTCCACCGCGACCGCCGTGCCGTCCGCGTCGATGTCCCACCAGCGGCCGCACTCGGTGTGCAGCTGCACCAGGTCGGTGGAGGGGTACGGGTTGTGGCAGTAGGCGACGACCCGGGAGCCCTCGACCGTCGTACGGCACTCCGAGCCCGCGGGTTCGGGTTCGGGGGCGGCCGGCGCCGGTCCGGTGGAGGCGCCGTTCGCGGCCTGGACCCCGACGGGGACGGCCAGACCGACGGCGATCACGGAGGCGGCGAGCAGGAACCGGGTTCGGCGACGCGTGGGGCGCACAGCGATCTCCCTCCCGCAGCCTGACAATAAGTCCGGTTCCTCCACATTCTGCGGTGGATCGCCCATCTTTTCGACTTGAGCGCCGGGCAGAACGGCCTCGGCCGCGTATCGCCCCCGGAACACCGGGCAGGGGATACGCGGCCGAGGCCGTACGCGGGAAAGGGAACGCGCGGGAAGGGCTGCCGGGAGCGGTCAGGCGCCCATCATGTGCACGCCGCCGTCGACGTGGATGATCTCACCCGTCGTCTTCGGGAAGAAGTCCGAGAGCAGCGCCACGACACCCCGGCCGGCCGGCTCCGGGTCGGCCATGTTCCACGCCAGCGGGGAGCGGTGATTCCAGACGTCGGCGAGCTCCGAGAAGCCGGGGATGGACTTGGCGGCCATGGAGCCGATCGGTCCGGCCGAGATCAGGTTGCAGCGCAGGCCGTCCTTGCCCAGGTCGCGGGCGAGGTAGCGGGAGGTGGCCTCCAGCGCGGCCTTGGCCGGGCCCATCCAGTCGTACTGCGGCCAGGCGTACTGGGCGTCGAAGGTGAGGCCGACGATCGAACCGCCCTCGCTCATCAGCGGCTTGCAGGCCATGGCCAGCGACTTCAGCGAGAACGCCGAGACGTGCATCGCGGTGGCGACCGACTCGAACGGGGTGTTGAGGAAGTTGCCGCCGAGCGCGTCCTGCGGCGCGAAGCCGATGGAGTGGACGACGCCGTCCAGCGAACCGAGCTCGTCGCGGACGAGACCGGCGAGGCGGTCCAGGTGCTCGGTGTTGGTCACGTCCAGCTCGATGACCTTGGCCGGCTTGGGCAGCTTCCGGGCGATGCGCTCGGTCAGCGTGGGCCGGGGGAAGGCCGTCAGGATGACTTCGGCACCCTGCTCCTGGGCCACCTTCGCGGTGTGGAACGCGATGGACGACTCCATCAGCACCCCGGTGATCAGGATGCGCTTGCCGTCGAGAATTCCGCTCATGGTGATCAGTGACCCATGCCCAATCCGCCGTCAACGGGGATGACGGCTCCAGTGATGTACGACGCGTCGTCGGAGGCGAGGAAGCGCACCGCGGCGGCGATCTCCCCGGGCTGCGCGTAGCGGCCGAGCGGCACCTGGGACACGATGCCCTTGCGCTGCTCCTCGGTGAGCGCCTGGGTCATGTCGGTGTCGACAAAACCGGGCGCGACGACGTTGAAAGTGATGTTCCGCGAACCGAGCTCACGGGCCAGCGAACGGGCGAAACCGACCAGACCGGCCTTGGACGCGGCGTAGTTGGCCTGTCCGGCCGAGCCGAGGAGACCGACGACGGAGGAGATCAGGACCACGCGGCCCTTCTTGGCGCGCAGCATGCCGCGGTTGGCGCGCTTGACGACCCGGAAGGTGCCCGTGAGGTTGGTGTCGAGTACGGACGTGAAGTCCTCCTCGGACATCCGCATGAGCAACTGGTCCTTGGTGATACCGGCGTTGGCGACCAGTACCTCGACGGGACCGTGCTTCTCCTCGATCTCCTTGTAGGCCTGCTCCACCTGCTCGGCGTCCGTGATGTCGCAGCGGACCGCGAGGCAGCCCGCCTCGGTGAGGACCTGGGGCGGCTCGCCGGAGCGGTAGGTGATCGCGACCTTGTCGCCGTTGTCGGCGAAAGCGCGGGCGATGGCGAGGCCGATGCCCCGGTTTCCTCCGGTGACGAGAACCGAGCGGCTCAACGGATCACCCTTTCCTTGGCGGTCTGGTACATCGAAAACCTATCGGTACCGCGCACCGATCGAGGAATCGGCCTCCGACAGCGCGGTCCCCGAGGTGCTGTGGGGTTCCTACAGTCCGGCCCCGGGGTACCACCGGGCCCGGTGGTACCCCGGGATACCGGAGGTACGGCTCGATATCCCCCGGTGCGGTCACCCTCCGGCGTGGTTCACTGCCGTGGTGTATCGAGAAGGGAATCCCCTGTGCCCCATGAGGTAGATCAGTCGTTCCTCGCCCTGCCGCTGCGCGCCCTCGCCGACGCGGCGCTGGCGCGCGCCCGCGCGCTGGGCTCCGTGCATGCCGACTTCCGTTTCGAACGGGTACGCAGCGCGTCCTGGCGGTTGCGGGACGCCCGGCCCGCCGGGGCGTCGGACAGTACCGATCTCGGGTACGCGGTGCGGGTCGTGCACGGCGGGGCGTGGGGTTTCGCCTCGGGTGTCGACCTCACCATGGACGCGGCGGCGAAGGTGGCCTCGCAGGCCGTCGCCATGGCGAAGCTGTCGGCGAAGGTGATCGCGGCGGCGGGTTCGGACGAGCGCGTGGAACTGGCGGACGAGCCGGTGCACGGTGAGCGGACCTGGGTCTCCGCGTACGACATCGACCCCTTCTCCGTACCGGACGAGGAGAAGGCGGGGCTGCTCGCGGAGTGGAGCGCCGGGCTTCTCGGGGCCGACGGGGTCGCGCATGTCGACGCGTCCCTGATGACCGTCCACGAGAACAAGTTCTACGCGGACACCGCGGGCACCGTCACCACCCAGCAGCGGGTGCGGCTGCACCCCCAGTTCACCGCCGTCGCGGTGGACGGGACGACGGGTGAGTTCGACTCCATGCGGACGATCGCGCCGCCGGTGGGCCGGGGCTGGGAGTACCTCACCGGCACCGGCTGGGACTGGGCCGCGGAGCTGGAGCGGATCCCCGGGCTGCTGGCCGAGAAGATGCGGGCGCCGAGCGTCGAATCGGGGACGTACGACCTGGTCGTCGACCCGTCGAACCTGTGGCTGACGATCCACGAGTCGATCGGCCACGCCACCGAGCTGGACCGCGCGCTGGGGTACGAGGCGGCGTACGCCGGAACCTCGTTCGCCACGTTCGACCAGCTGGGCAAGCTGGCGTACGGCTCCCCCGTGATGAATGTGACGGGCGACCGCACGGCCGAGCACGGGCTCGCGACCATCGGGTACGACGACGAGGGCGTCGAGGCCCAGTCCTGGGACCTGGTCAAGGACGGCACGCTGGTGGGTTACCAGCTGGACCGGCGGATCGCGAAGCTGACGGGTCTGGGCCGGTCGAACGGGTGCGCGTACGCGGACTCGCCGGGCCACGTCCCCGTACAGCGCATGGCGAATGTGTCGCTGGCGCCGGATCCCGGCGGACTGTCCACCGAGGACCTGATCGGCGGGGTGGAGCGCGGGATCTACGTGGTCGGCGACCGCTCCTGGTCGATCGACATGCAGCGATACAATTTTCAGTTCACCGGGCAGCGCTTCTTCCGGATCGAGAACGGCAGGCTCGCCGGTCAGCTGCGCGATGTCGCCTACCAGGCGACGACCACGGACTTCTGGGGCTCGATGGAGAAGGTCGGCGGCCCGCAGACCTACGTCCTGGGCGGCGCGTTCAACTGCGGCAAGGCCCAGCCGGGGCAGGTCGCGGCGGTCTCGCACGGCTGCCCCTCCGCCCTCTTCCGGGGCGTGAACATCCTCAACACGACGCAGGAGGCCGGACGATGAGCCGCGTCAGCAAGCCGTACGAGATCGTCGAGCAGGCCCTGGCCCTGTCCACCGCCGACGGGTGTGTCGTCATCGCGGACGAGAGCTCCTCCGCCAATCTGCGCTGGGCCGGCAACGCGCTGACCACGAACGGCGTGACCCGGGGGCGCTCCCTCACCGTCATCGCCACGGTCGACGGTGCCGAGGGGACGGCCTCCGGTGTGGTGTCCCGGTCCGCCGTCACCGCGGACGACCTGGAGCCGCTCGTACGCGCCGCCGAGGCGGCGGCGCGCGGGGCCGGTCCGGCCGAGGACGCGCAGCTGCTGGTCTCCGGGGTGCCCTCCTCCCCCGACTTCACGGACGCACCGGCCGAGACGGGTTCGGACGTCTTCGCCGACTTCGCCCCGGCGCTCGGCGACGCGTTCGCCCGCGCCCGGTCCGGCGGCCGGGAGCTCTACGGGTTCGCCAGCCATGAGATGAACTCGACGTACCTGGGTACGTCGACGGGGCTGCGGCTGCGCCACGACCAGCCGAACGGGACGCTGGAGCTGAACGCCAAGTCCCCCGACCGGACCCGGTCGGCGTGGGCGGGCCGGGCGACCCGGGACTTCAAGGATGTCGACCCGGCGGCCCTGGACGCGGAACTGGCGCAGCGGCTCCGCTGGGCCGAGCGCCGTATCGAACTGCCCGCCGGGCGGTACGAGACGCTGCTGCCGCCGACCGCCGTGGCCGACCTGCTCATCTACCAGCTCTGGTCGTCCACCGCGCGGGACGCCGCCGAGGGCCGCACGGTCTTCTCCACGCCCGGTGGCGGTACCCGGCTCGGCGAGACGCTGTCGCCGCTGCCGCTGACGCTGCGCAGCGATCCGCACGCGCCGGGGCTGGAGTCGGCGCCGTTCGTGATCGCGCACACCTCCGGGGACAGCGGCTCCGTCTTCGACAACGGGCTGCCGCTGGCGTCGACGGACTGGGTGAAGGACGGCCGGCTGGAGCGGCTGACGACCACCCGGCACACGGCGGGCCTGACCGGGCTGCCGGTCGCCCCGCCCATCGACAACCTGCTGCTCGACGGGGGCGGTGAGCGGTCGCTGGAGGAGATGGTGGCCGCGACGACCGGGCGGGCCCTGCTGCTGACCTGCCTCTGGTACATCCGGGAGGTCGACCCGGCGACGCTGCTGCTGACCGGGCTGACGCGGGACGGCGTCTATCTGGTGGAGGACGGTGAGGTGATCGGCGAGGTGAACAACTTCCGGTTCAACGAGTCGCCGGTCGATCTGCTGTCCCGGGCGTCCGAGGCGGGGCGCACCGAGAAGACGCTGCCGCGCGAGTGGGGCGACTGGTTCACCAGGGCCGCGATGCCCGCCCTGCGCATCCCGGACTTCAATATGAGCTCGGTCAGCCCGGGCGTATGACCCGCCTAGACTGGCACAGAGATCTTCACTCCGATTGATCACGAAGGAGCACCGGAACCGTGACGGACATCGTCGACGAGCTGAAGTGGCGCGGGCTGTTCGCCCAGTCCACTGACGAGGACGCACTGCGCAAGGCTCTCGCGGACGGTCCCGTCACCTTCTATTGCGGCTTCGACCCCACCGCGGCGAGTCTGCACGTCGGGCATCTGGTGCAGGTGCTCACCGTGCGCCGGCTCCAGCAGGCGGGGCACCGTCCGCTCGCTCTGGTGGGAGGGGCCACCGGTCAGATCGGTGACCCCCGTCCCACCGCCGAGCGCACGCTGAACGACCCGGAGACCATCGCCCGGTGGGTGCAGCGGCTGCGGGAGCAGATCGAGCCCTTCCTCGCCTTCGAGGGCCCGAACGCCGCCACGATGGTGAACAACCTGGACTGGACCGCGGGGATGTCCGCGATCGAGTTCCTGCGGGACATCGGCAAGCACTTCCGGGTCAACAAGATGCTCACCAAGGACTCGGTCGCCCGTCGGCTGGAGTCGCAGGAGGGCATCAGCTACACGGAGTTCAGCTACCAACTGCTCCAGGGGATGGACTTCCTGGAGCTCTACCGGCGCCACGGCTGCGTTCTCCAGCAGGGCGGCAGCGACCAGTGGGGCAACCTCACGGCGGGCATCGACCTGATCCACCGGCTGGAGCCGGGTGCCACCGTGCACGCGCTGGCGACGCCGCTGATGGTGAAGGCGGACGGCACCAAGTTCGGCAAGTCCGAGAGCGGCGCCGTCTGGCTCGATCCGGAGATGACGACGCCGTACGCGTTCTACCAGTTCTGGCTGAACGTGGACGACCGGGACATCTCCCGGTACATGCGCATCCTCAGCTTCAGGAGCCGCGAGGAGCTCGAAGAGCTGGAGAAGCTGACCGAGGAGCGGCCGCAGGCCCGTTCGGCACAGCGTGCGCTGGCCGAGGAACTGACCACCCTGGTGCACGGCGGTGCGCAGTGCGCGGCGGTCATCGCGGCGTCGAAGGCGCTCTTCGGCCAGGGTGAGCTGGGCGAACTGGACGAGGCGACGCTGAGTGCGGCGCTCTCCGAGGTGCCGCACGCGCGGGTGACCGAGCTGGGCCCGGTGGTGGACCTTCTGGTGGAGGTCGGCCTGGCGCCGAGCAAGTCGGGGGCCCGCCGCACGGTCAAGGAGGGCGGCGCCTACGTGAACAACGTCAAGGTCACGGACGGCGAAGCCGCTCCGGCCCGTGAGGAACTGCTGCACGGGCGCTGGCTGGTGCTGCGCCGGGGCAAGAAGAACCTGGCGGCTGTCGAGGTCACGGGCGGCTGAGCCCGTAGGACACGCGCACACCACTGCGGCCGGACACGCGTCTCGCGTGTCCGGCCGCAGTGCTCGGTCCCGGTGCTCGGTCCCGGTGCTCGGTCACCGTCGGCGACCGGTGCGGGTCAGGTTCTCTTTCTGCTGCCCCGGATCGACGCCCAGAGCATGTCTCCGACACCGACGACGGCCACGGCGCCGATCAGCTGCAGCACATGACGTGTCCAGTCGATGCCCTTGGTGTCGTTGACACCGATCCAGGTCGCCACGGCGTTGCCGAGGATGCTGCCGATGATGCCGAAGACGGTCGTCAGCCAGAGCGGGATGTTCTGCTTGCCGGGAAGGATCGCCTTGGCGATCAGACCGAGCACCAGACCCACGATGATTGCCCACAACCAGCTCATATCGCCTCCTCGTACGGCGCGGTGCGCGCGTCCGCCCAGTCTTGCCCCCTCCCCCGTACAGCGCATTTCGGACGGGTCCGAACGGGGAGAGGTATACGGGAGCGGTGCGGGGGGATGCGTAGGGGTGGGGTGGTCGCGCCGCGTACGGCACGCCCCGGTCTCGTACCCGGCGGATGCCGGGCGTACCGTGGACGCGGCCCGGTCCTGGGAGTGTCCGGCACAGCGATCCGGTGGTGGGAACATGATGCGCAAGCAGCACGGTGCGGAGGTCTTCCGGATCACGGGGGCGCGTCAGGGCCTGGCCGACGACGTCCGGGGCAGGCAGCGGCGCTATGTGATCTCCATGTCCGTGCGCACGGTGTCGGTGGTGCTGGCTGCGGTGCTGTGGAACGTCGAGCGGCATGTGGCGATCGTGGGGCTCGCGCTGGGGATTCTGCTGCCGTACGTGGCGGTGGTGATCGCCAACGCGGGCCGGGAGAACGCGCCTTCACTGCCGTCGACGTTCGTCTCGGAACCGATGCGGCCCGCTGTCGGAGCGGCCCCTGCGGCGGCGCCGGCATCCGGCCCCGCGGAATCCGGCGTCCAGGACGGCCCGGCCGATGACGCCCGGCAGCCGCACGAGCACAGTTGAGCGGGTAAGGCCGACGGTCGCTCCGAGTCCCCCGAAGCTCAAGAAATCCTCAGATCAATCATGACGTTCCGGTGCACCGCACCCTGGTCCCCATGACATACTTTGTAGGCGCTCCGCATCCCCCGTCGGAGCGACGGACCGACGCCGGGCAGCTCCCCCCGTGGCTGCTCGGCGTCGCCCTTTCTCCGGCAGGGGATGCGTCAGAGGGCCTTTCGTGGCCCTGACTTGCGGTCGATCGCGGCCGTTTAGGGTTGAGCCTGTGAACTTCCCCGAGACTTCCGCCGAGAGCGCCGCCGGCGCACCGCTCTGTTCCGCCAAGGGCTGCCGCGCCGCCGCGGTGTGGGTACTCGCCTGGAACAACCCCAAGCTGCACACCCCCGAGCGCCGCAAGACCTGGCTGGCCTGCGAGGAGCACCGGGAACATCTGTCCTCGTTCCTCGGAGTACGGGGATTCCTCAAGGATGTCGTGACGCTGGAGGAGTGGGAGTCCTCGGCCACCGATCGCTGACACCGGCAACCGGGTGGGCCGGGTCGCCCGCACCAGCCGCCGGTCAGCCGCCGATCGCCGACATGGGCCGGTCGGGCTGGAGGAAGGACGGGTCGTCCAGTCCGGAGCCGGCCTTCTTGCCCCACATCGCGAGCTTCCAGATCCGGGCGATCTCCTCGTCCGGGGCGTCCGAGCGCAGGGCGCCGCGCAGGTCCGTCTCCTCGCGGGCGAAGAGGCAGGTGCGGACCTGACCGTCCGCGGTGAGCCGGGTGCGGTCGCAGGCCCGGCAGAACGGGCGGGTGACAGAGGCGATCACTCCGACGCGGTGCGGGCCGCCGTCCACGGTCCAGCGCTCGGCGGGGGCGGATCCGCGGGCGTCCTCGCCCTCGGCGGTGAGGGCGAAGCGCGTACGCAGCGAGGCGAGGATGTCACCTGCGGTGATCATGCCGTCGCGCTTCCAGCCGTGCTGGGCGTCCAGCGGCATCTGCTCGATGAAGCGGAGCTCGTACCCGTGGTCGACGGCCCAGGCGAGCAGGTCGGGGGCCTCGTCGTCGTTGAGGCCGGGCATCAGGACGGAGTTGACCTTGACCGGGGTGAGTCCGGCTTCACCGGCGGCTTCGAGGCCGTCCAGCACGTCCTGGTGCCGGGCGCGGCGGGTGAGCGTCTTGAAGACGTCGGGGCGCAGGGTGTCGAGCGAGACATTGACCCGGTCCAGACCGGCGGCCTTCAGCGCGGCGGCGGTCCGCTTGAGCCCGATGCCGTTGGTCGTGAGCGACATGCTGGGGCGCGGGGTGAGCGCGGCGCACTGCTCGACGATGGAGACGAGGCCGGGGCGCAGCAGGGGCTCGCCGCCGGTGAAGCGGACTTCGGTGATGCCGAGGGTGGTGACGGCGATGCGGATGAGGCGGACGATCTCGTCGTCGGACAGCAGCTCACTCCTGCCCAGCCACTGCAGGCCCTCTTCCGGCATGCAGTAGGTGCAGCGGAGGTTGCACTTGTCGGTCAGAGAGACGCGCAGATCGGTGGCTACTCGGTCGTAGGTGTCGATGAGCACTGTGGGCCCCCTCCCCCGGTGGTGTCCGTCCGCGGTCGCGGTCTCGGTTGCCGGCTCTTTCGAGACTACGCGAGAGAGCTGACATCGAGCGGGCCCGATTGCCACGAGGTGCGGCGCGGCCGCGTCGTAGGACCCTACGACGCGGCCGGGGCGAGGGGGTGAGCGATCCGCCGAACGCTCCGGGGGGAATTCCGCTCTCAGTGGGCTCCGACGCCGGTGAGGGACTTGACCTCCAGCTCGGCGTACTTGCCCTTGTCGGGCTCTTCCTTGGAGAGCAGCGAGCCGGCCCAGCCGAGCAGGAAGCCCAGCGGGATGGAGATCAGGCCGGGGTTCTCCAGCGGGAACCAGGCGAAGTCGACGCTGGGGAACATGGAGCTGGCCTTGGAGGAGACGACCGGCGAGAAGAGCACCAGCAGCACGGACGAGGCGAGACCTCCGTAGATGGACCAGAGGGCGCCCTGGGTGGTGAAGCGCTTCCAGAACAGGCTGTAGAGGATCGTCGGGAGGTTGGCCGACGCGGCGACCGCGAAGGCCAGGGCGACGAGTCCGGCCACGTTCAGGTCGCGGGCCATCGCGCCGAGGCCGATGGAGACGATGCCGATGGCGACGGTGGCCCACTTGGCGGCGCGGATCTCCTCCTTCTCGGTGGCCTTCCCCTTGCGGATGACGTTGGCGTAGATGTCGTGCGCGAAGGACGAGGAGGAGGCCAGGGTGAGTCCGGCGACGACGGCGAGGATGGTCGCGAAGGCGACGGCGGAGATCACCGCGAGCAGGATGGCACCGCCGGTGGATCCGGAGCCGCCGCCGATCTCCAGGGCGGCGAGCGGGGCGGCGGTGTTTCCGGCCTTGTTCGAGGCGATGATGTCGCCGGGCTTGAGCAGGGCGGCGGCGCCGAAGCCGAGCACGATCGTCATCAGATAGAAGGCGCCGATGATGCCGATCGCCCAGTTCACGGACTTACGGGCGGCCTTCGCGGTGGGGACGGTGTAGAAGCGGATCAGGATGTGCGGCAGGCCCGCGGTACCGAGGACCAGGGCGATCCCGAGCGAGAGGAAGTCCAGCTTCGAGGTGCCGGTGGCACCGTACTTGAGGCCGGGCTCCAGGAACGCCGATCCCTTGCCGCTGTTACTGGCGGCGGTACCGAGTAGGTCGGAGATGTTGAAGTTGAACTTCAGCAGGATCAGGAAGGTGATGAGCAGGGTGCCCGCGATCAGCAGGACGGCCTTGACCATCTGCACCCAGGTGGTGCCCTTCATGCCGCCGATGGTGACGTACACGATCATGAGCAGGCCGACCAGGGCGACGATGGCGATCTTCCCGGCGTCGCTGGTGATGCCGAGCAGCAGCGAGACGAGCACCCCGGCGCCGGCCATCTGTGCCAGCAGGTAGAAGATCGAGACGACGATGGTGGAGGCACCGGCGGCGGTCCTGACGGGGCGCTGGCGCATGCGGTACGCGAGGACGTCGCCCATGGTGTACCGGCCGGAGTTGCGCAGGGGTTCCGCGACCAGGAGCAGGGCGACGAGCCAGGCGACGAGGAAGCCGATGGAGTACAGGAAGCCGTCGTAGCCGAAGAGCGCGATGGCGCCCGCGATGCCGAGGAAGGACGCGGCGGACATGTAGTCGCCGGAGACCGCGAGGCCGTTCTGGAATCCGGTGAACTGACGGCCGCCCGCGTAGAAGTCGGCGGCGCTCTTGGTCTGACGGCCCGCCCACACGGTGATGAAGAGGGTCGCGACGACGAAGACGCCGAACAGGGTGATGATCAGCGTCCGGTGTTCGCCGGCCCCTTCGGCGGCGAGCTGGACAGCGGGATGTGCGACGGCGGCGCTCATGCGTCGGCCTCCATACGGGACTTGATCGCTGCGGCCTTCGGGTCGAGCTTGCGGGCGGCGTGGCGCGAGTACAGCCAGGCGATGAGGAACGTGGTGGCGAACTGGGCGAGCCCGAGGACGAGCGCCATGTTGATGTTTCCGACGACCCGGGTGCTCATGAAGCCGCCCGCGTAGTTGCAGAGCAGTACGTAGAGCAGGTACCAGCTGACGAAGGCGACGGTCAGGGGGAAGGCGAAGGAGCGGTGTGCCCGGCGCAGTTCGGCGAACTCCGCGCTCTCCTGCGCCGCGACGAACGCCTCGGTCGTGGGCTGAACAGGGCTGCCGTCCGTACTTCCTGGGGGCGGCGGTGCATCGGTGGCCACGGAATCTCCTCGCGACGGGGGTGCGGTAGCAGGGGTAGCGGTGCTTTTCACAGGGGAGCCTCGGTGTCGGGGAGGGGCAGTGATGCGACTCCTCTGACAACGGCACGGAGGGGACGACGAAGCGGTTCACCGCCGCTTTCGATGTCTCCGGCTCACCCGTTCGCACGCACCCGAGCCGGTCACTCTTCGAACTCACTTGCCCGTACTCATTGATGCGCCGGGATGATCAGCGATAACTTCACTCGTCATGTACTCGACCGAACACGCCAGGTGTCCGGTCGACTGGCACGGATGATGTGGAGAACCCATGGCTCATCTGGCATCCAGACGGACCCGCGCACTCGCGCTGCCCGTCGGACTCGCGCTCACGGCCACGCTCGGCTTCCTCCCGGCGGCGACGGCCACGGCCGCCCCGGCGGACGAGACGTCGGCGGCCGCCCCGGCCGACGGGCCGAAGCTGTCCTACGTCGTCAACACCAAGGGCGGTCACGGCACCGTCAAGCAGGTGAAGAAGGCGATAGCCAAGGCCGGTGGCACGGTCGTGATCGCCTATGAACAAATAGGTGTCATAGTCGCCCACTCGCAGAACCCGGACTTCGGCAAGACCATCCGGCGGGTCAGGGGCGTCGATTCCGCCGGTGCGACCCGCACCAACCCGATCGTGCCGCAGGCCACCAAGGACGTCGGCGCCGCCGCGCAGCCGCTCACCGCGGCGCAGGCCGAGGCCGCCGCCGCGGACGCGACCGCCGGTCAGGACCCGCTGGAGCCCCTGCAGTGGGACCTGCCCGCCATCAAGGCGGACAAGGCGCACGAGAAGTCGCTCGGCTCCAAGCGGGTCACGGTCGCCGTGATCGACACGGGTGTCGACGACACACACCCGGACCTGGCCCCGAACTTCGACCGCGCGGCCTCGGCCAACTGTGTCTCCGGTGCGCCGGACACCACCGACGGATCCTGGCGTCCGGCGGCGGGCGAGAGCGACCACGGCACGCATGTGGCGGGCACCATAGCCGCGGCGAAGAACGGCGTCGGCGTGACCGGTGTCGCGCCGGGCGTGAAGGTCTCCGGCATCAAGGTCTCGAACCCGGGCGGGTTCTTCTACACCGAGGCCGTCGTCTGCGGCTTCGTCTGGGCCGCCGAGCACGGCGTCGATGTGACCAACAACAGCTACTACACCGACCCGTGGCTGTTCAACTGCAAGAACGACCCGGACCAGGGTGCCCTGGTCGAGGCCGTCGCGCGTGCCTCGAAGTACGCGGAGCGCCGGGGCACGGTCAACGTCGCCGCGGCCGGCAACTCCCAGCACGACCTCGCCGCCGACGAGATCGAGGATGTGACCAGCCCGAACGACACGGAGCCGGTCACCCGGACGATCAACCCGCGTGAGTGCCTCGACATCCCGACGGGGGTGCCGGGTGTCGTGACGGTCTCCGCGACCGGCGCCAAGGGCCTGAAGTCCTCGTACTCCAACTACGGCCGCGGGATCATCGACGTGGCGGCCCCGGGCGGCGACTCGACGGTCTACCAGACCCCCGCCCCGCCCGCCACCAGCGGACTGATCCTGTCCACGCTGCCGGGCGGCAAGTTCGGCTACAAGGCCGGTACGTCCATGGCCTCCCCGCATGTCGCGGGAGTCGCGGCGCTGATCAAGTCGACGCACCCGTACGCCTCGGCGGCCGAGGTCAAGTGGCTGCTGACGCACCAGGCCGACGCCACCGCGTGCGGCGCACCGTACGACTACAACGGTGACGGCAAGATCGACGCGGTCTGCGAGGGCGGCAAGCAGAACAACGGCTTCTACGGAGCCGGAATCGTGGACGCGCTGGACGCGGTCCGCCGCTGACATCGTAGGGGACGAGGAGGGGCCGGAAGCAGGTGCTTCCGGCCCCTTCCGCCGTCCCGATGACGGGGCGGGTACGGCTACGGCTTGATGAGCACCTTCAGGGCCGTGCGCTCGTCCATCGCCTTGTAGCCGCCGGGCACTTCGTCGAGGCCGACGGTCACGTCGAAGACGGGCGAGGGGTCGATCGTGCCGTCCAGCACGTCGGGCAGCAGCTCCGGGATGTACGCGCGTACGGGGGCGACGCCCCCGCGCAGCGCGATGTTCCGGTCGAACATGACGCCGAGGTCCAGACCGGTGCCGCTGCCGTGCGGAACGCCGACGTAGCCGATGGAGCCGCCGTCGCGGACGATGCCGATGGCGGTGCGCATCGACTGCTCGGTTCCGACGGCCTCGATCACGCAGTGGGCGCCCTCGCCGCGGGTCAGCTCCCGTACGGCCGCGAGGGCCGCGTCCCCGCGCTCGGCGACCACGTCGGTGGCACCGAAGGCGCGGGCTATGTCGGTGCGGGCCGTGTGCCGGCCCAGCGCGATGATCCGCTCGGCGCCGAGCCGCTTGGCGGCCATGACCCCGCACAGGCCGACCGCGCCGTCACCGACGACCGCGACGGTGCTGCCGGGGCGCACCTCCGCGCCGACGGCGGCGTGGTGGCCGGTGCCCAGCACGTCGGAGAGGGCGAGCAGGGCGGTGAGGAGCCGGTCGTCGGACGCGGCGGCGGCCGGGAGCTTGACCAGGGTGCCGTCGGCGAACGGCACGCGCACGGCCTCGCCCTGCCCGCCGTCGGAGCCCACGGAGCCCCAGAAGCCGCCCTGCGGGCAGGAGGTGGTGAGGCCCTGTGCGCAGTAGGCGCAGGTGCCGTCGGACCAGACGAACGGGGCGACGACGAGGTCGCCGACGGCGAAGCCGTTGACCCCGGAGCCCGCCTCCTCGACGACGCCGAGGAATTCATGACCGATGCGCTGGCCCGGCTGTCGGGCGGACTCACCGCGGTAGGCCCACAGGTCGCTGCCGCAGATACAGGCCCGCAGGACCCGCAGCACCACGTCGGTGGGCTGCTGAATCGTCGGGTCCGGCACCTCCTGCACCCGGATGTCGTGGGGGGCGTGGATCACGGTGGCGCGCATGCGTGGGGGTCCTTGTTCATCTCATCTGCTGATACTTCGCTCACGGTACGCCCCGGGTCCGGCATCGGTCGCTTTCGCCCCCGATGCGAGGATCCCGACGGTGAGCAGGAGCTGGGCCGCGATGTAGGTGAGCATGACCCAGAAGTCGGGCACGGGCAGCTGCGGCCAGTGGGCGATGCCGGTGGCGATGAGCGCGTCGGAGAGCAGGAAGAGCGCGCCGCCGAGCGCGGCCCGGCGGCCCCGCGTGCCCGCCCGCCAGGCCATGGCGGTGAGCAGCAGGCTGTAGCCGGTCAGCGGGACGCGCAGTTCGGCCGGCAGATCGGGCCAGATCGGTACGAGGAAGGCGGCGAGGACGACCGCGTATCCGAGGGCTGTCGGCAGCGGGGCGCGGGTGCGCCCGAACAGCCACAGGTAGCAGACGTGGCCCGCGGCGAAGGAGCCCATGCCGGCGAGGAAGGCGAGGTCGTGGTCGGGCAGCAGCAGGGTGTCGCCGCCCCAGCCGAAGAGCAGGGCGGCGATGAGCGGCCCGGGGCCGCCGCGGGCCGCGGCGTACGCGGCGAGCAGCGGCATCAGCAGGGGCTTGGCGACGAGGTGGACGGTCCCCGCGTCGGCCAGCAGCCCGGCGAGGTCGACGGCCGCGGCGACGAGGAAGGCGATGAGCAGGGGGCGGGCGAACCGCTGCCCGCGTCCGGGGGCCTCGGCGGTCATCGGGTGGCCTCGGGGGCGGCGGCGCGCTTCGGGGCGGGAACGGAGGCAGAGGCAGAGGCGGAGGGGAGGGTGGAGGGGAGGGTGGAGGCGGACGTGGTGCCCTGGGTGACGGCGGGGACGGTGCCGGGGGCCGACGTGGAGGCAGGTGTGGTGCCGGTGCCGGGTGTGGCGCCGGAGACTGCCGTGGTGCCGGAGACTGCCGTGGCGCCGGAGACTGCCGTGGGCTGCCATCCCGGGCCGCGGAAGATCCGCCCGGCCCGCTCGCCCCAGCTCTCCGCCGCCCGTACGTCGCGGGCGATGGCCGCGTACTCATGGGTCGCGACGCGCAGGGGGTTGTGGGTGGCGATGTTCTTGGTGAGCCCGAAGACGGGCCGCTCCGTCTCGGCGGTGAACGACTTGAAGAGCCGGTCCCAGACGATCAGGATGCCGCCGAAGTTGCGGTCCAGATAGCTGCCCTGCGACGCGTGGTGCACCCGGTGGTGGGAGGGCGTGTTGAGGACGTACTCGAAGGGCCGGGGCAGCTTGTCGATGCGCTCGGTGTGCACCCAGAACTGGTAGACGAGGTTGGCCGACTGGCAGAAGGCGAGCGCAGCCGGGTGCACCCCGCAGGCGATCAGGGGGAGGTAGAACGGCCAGACGGTCGCGGAGGTCCAGGGCTGGCGCAGCGCGGTGGTGAGGTTGAACTTCCGGCTGGAGTGGTGGACCACATGGCAGGCCCAGAGGATCCGGATGACATGGTGGCCGCGGTGGGACCAGTAGTAGAAGAAGTCCTGGGCCAGCAGCATCAGCGGGACCGTCCACCACAGGACGGGCACGCGCAGCGGGGTCAGTTCGTACAGGGCCATGTAGACCGCGACGACGGGCAGCTTCCACAGCAGGTCGAAGCCGATGCTGCCGAGCCCCATGGTGACGCTCGTGGCGGCGTCCTTGGTGTCGTATCCGGCGGCCTCGTCGTCCGGATGGAACCGGTAGCTGACCATCTCGATCACGGCGAGCAGGACGAAGGCCGGTATCGACCACAGCACGACATCGGGCAGGTTCGGCTCCATCCCAGCACCGTAGAGCCGCCGGTCTGCCAGGGCTAGACGTTGTTACCCACAAGTATGCGAGACATGGCGTCAGCAGTATTTGGCACTTTCCACCAATCGTCCCGTCGTAGGATTTCCGGCACGCGCGTCGGCAACGGGGAGGAACGCACGTGTCCGGTACGGAAGTTGCCCTGATTCGGCTGGCCACCACGGTCCTCGGGGCGGTGGCCAAGTCATTGCTGACTCCCAGGCCGGGCGCGGGGCTGGTCACCGATCCGGTCCGCCCGCTCCCCCGCCCGGCGAAGCCCGACCGGCTGGCGAAGGTTCTCGGCGGACGCCTCGCGGAGTCGTACGCCGATCTGCCCGAGCACGAGCGCCTGGCCGCCCTCGCCTCCGTACAGGACACCTTCGCGTCGGCGGGCGAGCTGGGCGCGGAGCGGCTGTTCGCCCTGGAGCTGGAGCCCGACCGGCTGCGTGCGGAGCTGTCGGCCCCCGCCGCCGGGCTCTCGTCGCGCGCGGCCGAACTGTACGAGGAGCTGCTCGGCCGGTGCTGCGCCCATGCCGTGGAACAGCTGACCGCGCACCCCTCGTTCGCGGCACGGGCGGCGGTGGAGCAGGTCCGCGAGGCCGGACGGACCCGGGAGCTGGTGGAGGACGTACGCTCCCGGGTCGGCCCGCGCCCCGATGCGGCGGCGATGGACTTCGAGCGGCGCTACGCGGATTTCGTGGCGACGGCCAACAGCCGGTTGGGACTGTTCGGCCTGACGCTCGGGCGGTCGGCTGGCGAATGGCCGCTGGAGACGGCCTACCTCAGCCTGGCGGTGAGCGGTTACGGTGCCGCGCTCGGCGGCGGCAGCGGCGGCAGCGGCGTCGGCCCGGAACATCCGGAGCGGGTGACGGTCAGGATCGAGCAGGCGCTGGGGCGGACGGACCGGTTGCTGCTGCGCGGTCCGGCGGGTTCGGGCAAGAGCACGCTGGTGCAGTGGCTGGCCCTGAACGCCGCCCGCCGCACGTTCGGCGACGAACTCGCCGAGTGGAACCGCTGTGTGCCGTTCGTGCTGCGGCTGCGCGCCTTCACCGCGCAGGAGACGTTGCCCGCTCCGGAGGACTTCCTGCGCGCGGCGGGCATCCCGCTGCACGGTGCGGCCCCGTCCGGCTGGGTGGACCGGCTGCTGACGGACGGCCGTGCGCTGGTCCTGGTGGACGGGGTCGACGAGGTTCCGCAGCGGCTGCGCAACCGTACGGAGCGCTGGCTCAAGGACCTCATCGCCGCCTACCCGCGGGCCCGCTACGTGGTCACGACCAGGCCGTCGGCGGTGCCCGAAGGATGGCTGTCCGGAGCCGGGTTCGAGGCGCACACGCTGTTGCCGATGGAGCGGGACGACATCCGCGCCTTCGTCGGGCACTGGCACCGGGCCGCCCGTTCGGAGTGCCGGTCGCCGCAGGAGCGCGATGAGCTCGACACGTACGAGAGCTCGCTGCGGCATGCGGTGGGGACCCGGCGCGACCTGGGCCGGCTCGCGACGAACCCGCTGATGTGCGCCCTGCTCTGCGCCCTGAACCGCGACCGCCGGATGCAGCTGCCGAGGGCCCGCAAGGAGCTGTACGACGCGGCGCTGGACATGCTGCTCGTACGCCGCGACTCGGAGCGCGAGATCATCGGCGTCGAGGGCGTGGACCTGACCCGGGAGGAGCAGACGGCACTGCTCCAGCGGCTGGCGTACTGGCTGATCCGCAACGGGCTGGCGGAGGCGGAGCACGGCGAGGTCGTGGGGATGCTCGCGGAGTGGATGGCGTCCATGTCCCAGGTACGGGGCACGCCGGAGCAGGTGTTCGCGCATCTGCTGATCCGCAGCGGTCTGCTCCGCGAACCCGCGCCGGGCGCGGTGGGGTTCGTCCACCGGACGTTCCAGGACTACCTGGGCGCGAAGGCTGCGGTCGAGGCGCGGGACTTCGGGGTGCTGGTGCGTCACGCGCACGACGACCAGTGGGACGACGTGGTGCAGATGGCGGTGGGGCACGCGCGGGTGGAGGAACGGGGGCGGCTGCTACGGCAGTTGCTGAAGCGGGCCGACCAGGTCCGCAGGCACCGCCACCGGCTGGTGCTGCTGGCGGCGGCGAGCCTGGCGCACGCGCCGGAGCTGGACCCGGCGGTACGGGCGGAGGTCGAGCGCAGAACGTCGGAGCTGCTCCCGCCCCGGACTCCGCAGGAGGCGGAGGAGCTGGCGAAGGTCGGGGAGCTGGTCCTCGAACTGCTGCCGGGGCCGGAGGAGGTGGAGGATGAGTACGCGGCGGGATTCGTGGTGCGGACGGCGGCCCTGATCGGGGGCGACGCGGCGTACGGCATGGTGAAGCGGTACCGGGACGACCCGCGGGAGTGGGTCGCGCAGGAGCTGGGCGACGGCTGGAGCGCCTTCGACACCGAGACCTACGCCCGGGAGGTACTGGCGGCGCGCACCTGGGACGAGGTCCATCTCCCCGTGGCGACCGACGAGCAGATGACGGCCGCCCTGCGGTACGTCCCCGAGGCCCGGAACATGCGGCTTCAGGGCGACCACGAAGACCTGTCACCGCTGCTCTTCCGACAGGGAATGAATCGGCTCTTCGTCTACGCCAACGAGACGCTCACCGACCTCGGCCCGCTCGCCTCGATGCGTTCGCTCACCGAGCTGGGCCTGAGCCTGTGCCCCGCCGTGCGCGACCTGAACCCCTTGGCCGCGCTTCCGCTGAGCTGGCTCTCGCTGGTCGGACTGCACCCGGATGTGCCGACGGCCCAACTGGAGCCGCTCGCCGAGATCCGCCGGCTGCATCTCGATCACCGGTTCCCGGTCGCCGGTGTCGGCGAACTTCCTCTCGGTCCTCACCTGCGGTCCTTGTCCTTGGGCAAGGAAACGGACGGCATGAGCCTGGACGGCCTGGACCGGTGGCCCGACCTTGACGAGCTCGGTCTCTACAGCCGGGGGCACTGTCTGGAACTTGGCCGCGCCGCCCTGGGGCGGCGGCTCACCCGGCTCGACATCCACTTCCAGGACTCACTGGATCTGGCGGAACTCGCCGAGCTGTCCTCACTGGAAACCCTGACGCTCAGAGGCTGTTCACTGTCCTCGGCCGGGCTGGCACCGCTGCGTGACCTCACCGCGCTGATGGAGCTGCACCTCTACCTGGACCCCTCCCATGCCCCCATCGACCTCAGTCCGCTCGTGAGTCTCGACGGGCTCACGATCAGAACCGGCCGCGGTGTCCCGGTCCTCGGCACGGAACTCTTCACGCAGGAGCGCATCGTCCATCTCCCCTGAGCACGGCCCGGACAGCCCTCAGGCCCCCACCGCCCCCAGCAACGCCCCCGCCCCGTACGTCACTCCCATGGCCACCGCTCCCCCGCACATGTTGCGCAGCACCGCCGGGCCGGGGGCCGCGTCGCCGAGGCGGGCGCTCCACCAGCCGGTCAGGGCGAGCGCCACCAGCACGGACGCCACCGTGACCGGGAGCCGGAGCGAGGAGGGCGGCAGCACCATCGCCAGCAGGGGCAGCAGGGCGCCCACGGTGAACGCCAGGAAGCTCGCGCCCGCCGCGTGCCAGGGGTTCGTCAGGTCGTCCGGGTCGATGCCCAGCTCGACCTCCGCGTGGGCGCGCAGCGCGTCGCGCTCGGTGAGCTGGACCGCGGCCTCGCGGGCGACCTTCTCGCTCAGCCCCTTGCCCTGCAACAGGCCCGTGAGCTCGACGAGTTCGGCCTCGGGGGTCTCCTGGAGCTCCCGTTTCTCGGTGGCCAGCGCCGCCTTCTCCGAGTCGCGCTGGGTGGAGACCGAGACGTACTCGCCCGCCGCCATGGACATGGACCCGGCCAGCAGTCCGGCCAGGCCCGCGGTGAGGAGCGCGCCGCGGTCGCCGGTTGCTCCGGCGACGCCGACGACGAGTCCCGCGGTGGAGACCACACCGTCGTTGGCGCCGAGGACCGCGGCCCGGAGCCAGTTCAGCCGGGAGCCGCGTACATTGCCGTGGGGTTCGTGGTGAACCTGTCCGTCCGTCACCCGGGGAGGGTCTCATTCACGTGCTCCGGCCCCGGTCCGACCCGCCCGGGGCCGCCGGTCGCGGAGACGGCCGAATAGGGGACTGTCAGTCGCGGCCCGTATTCTCTGTGACCATGCTCGACGACCGCCAGATTGCAGCGCCGTGGCCGACCGCCTACCCACAGGGGTACGCGGTCGTCGACGTGGAGACGACCGGACTCGCCCGAGACGACCGGATAGTGTCCGCTGCTGTCTACCGTCTCGACGCCCAGGGCAACGTCGAGGACCACTGGTACACCCTGGTCAATCCGGAGCGGGACCCGGGTCCCGTCTGGATCCACGGTCTGACCAGCGAGGTGCTGGAGGGCGCACCGCTCTTCCCGGAGGTCGCGGCCGCGCTCTCCGAACGGCTCGCGGACCGGGTGCTCGTCGCGCACAACGCGGCCTTCGACTGGTCGATGCTCGCCCGGGAGTACGCCCGCGCCGCGGTCGTCGCGCCCGTCGAGCAGCGGCTGTGCACGATCGCGCTCGCCAAGGAGCTGCGGCTGCCGCTGCCCAACCACAAGCTGTCCTCGCTCGCCGCCCACTTCGGCGTCGTGCAGCAGCACGCCCACCACGCCCTGGACGACGCCCGGGTGCTGGCCGAGGCGTTCCGGCCGAGTCTGCACGCCGCCGCCCGTGACGGGGTGCGGCTGCCGTTGCTGGAGTGCCGCCCGCTGACCGAGTGGTCCGATTCCCCGGTCACCCCGCGCATCGGGTATCAGGCTTCGTACCAGCAGAACAGCTGGCGGCCCTCGCGCAAGAGGCCGGCCTGCCCGTATCCCAATCCGGGGCGGTACGAGAAGGACAAGCCCCTCCGGCAGGGCATGCGGGTGGCGTTCTCCGGGGACACCTCGATCGACCGCGAGCTGCTGGAGGACCGCGCCGTGGAGGCCGGGCTGCATGTGGCGACCAGTGTGTCGCGGCTGACCAGCCTGCTGGTCACCAACGACCCCGACGCGGCGACGTCCAAGACGCTGAAGGCGAAGTCGTTCGGCACACCGGTGCTGGAGGAGAGCGCCTTCACCCATCTGCTGCGCGACGTCGCCCCCGCCTCCCCGGCCGCCTCTCCGTCCGTTCCCCCGCCCGCTTCTCCGGGCGCGACGGCGCCCGCGCCCGCACCGTCATCGGAGTGAACCGGGCGCGACTCGCCCGGCATCCGCTCGCCCGCCGTCGCCCCGCGTCCCACCCTGTGGCGCATGGCACGTTGTGAGGTCTGCGGAAACGATTACGGGATGTCCTTCGAGGTGCACGCGCAGGGCGCGGTGCATGTCTTCGACTGCTTCTCCTGCGCCATTCACCGCATGGCGCCCATCTGTGAGCACTGCCGGGTCCAGGTCATCGGCCAGGGCGTGGAGGTCGACGGTCACTGGTACTGCGGGGGCCACTGCGCCCGTGCCGAAGGGAAGGCGGGCATCGTGGACAAAGCATGACGGAACGTTCCTCCCTGGGGCCGCTCCGGCCCCACCCCTGAGTGCCGCACCCCATGACCCCGGTTGTACGGTCATGGGGTGTACCGCTTCCTGTTGACCCGGCAGTGGGTGATTCTCACCCTCCTCACGCTCGTCCTGATTCCCACCATGGTCGAGCTGGGTTTCTGGCAGCTGCACCGGCACCAGCACCGGGTCGCGCAGAACTCCCTGATCTCGCAGAACCTGAAGGCGGATCCGGTCCCGGTCGCCCGGATCACCTCTCCGGGACACACCGTTCCGCGCGCCGACTACTGGCGCGCGGTCACCGCCACGGGGACGTTCGACACCGCGCACGAAGTCGTCGTACGGCGCCGCACCTCGGACGACGACCGGATCGGCTTCCACGTCCTGACCCCGCTGGACCTCAAGGGCGGCGGCACCGTCCTGGTCAACCGCGGCTGGATCCCCACCGCCGCGAGCCAGCAGACATTCCCGAAGGTCCCGGCCGCGCCCAGGGGCGAGGTGACCGTCGCCGGCCGGCTCAAGGCCGACGAGACGACGGGCAGCAGCGGCATCAAGGACCTGGCCGGCCTGCCGGACCGCCAGGTGATGCTGATCAACAGCTCCCAGCAGTCCCAGCTGCTCTCCCGGCCGGTCCTCGGCGGGTACATCGAGCAGACCTCGCCCGAGCCGACCGACGGCACGCCCGAGCCGATCGCCTCCCCCGACGACAGCTCCATCGGCCCGCACATGGCGTACGCGGTCCAGTGGTGGCTGTTCGCCGCCGGGGTCCCGGTCGGCTGGGTGATTCTCGTACGCCGGGAGAAGCGCGACCGTCTGGAGGCCGTGAAGCAGGCCGCCGCGCAGGACGAAGCGGCCGAGCAGCCCGAGCCCGCGACCGCTTGGAAGGCCGCGGAAACCACCTCGCGCACCTACCGGTCTGCTTAGCCGGGCGCAGGTCAGGGAACACGCCAGAGCGTGACTCCACGTATCGAGGACTACGCCCTCATCGGCGATCTCCAGACCGCGGCCCTGGTCGGCAGGAACGGTTCCATCGACTGGCTCTGCCTGCCCCGCTTCGACTCCGGCGCCTGCTTCGCGGCGCTGCTCGGCGATGAGGACAACGGCCACTGGCGCATCGCCCCCAAGGGCACGGACAGCACGGACACCTGCACCCGGCGCGGCTATCTGGGTGACTCGCTCGTGCTGGAGACGTACTGGGAGACCCGGACCGGCACGGTCAAGGTCATCGACTTCATGCCGCAGCGCGACAAGGCGCCCGACGTCATTCGGATCATCGAGGGGGTGAGCGGCAGTGTCGACATGCGCTCCGTCCTGCGGCTGCGCTTCGACTTCGGTTCGGTCGTGCCCTGGATGCGCCGCTCGCACGGCCACCGGGTGGCGGTCGCGGGTCCCGACTCCGTCTGGCTGCGCAGCGAGCCGCCGGTCAAGACGTGGGGGCAGCAGTTCAGCACCTGCTCCTCGTTCACGGTCGCCGAGGGCGAGTCGGTGTCCTTCGTCCTCACCTGGCACCCCTCGCACTCGCCGCGCCCGAAACTGGTCGACCCGCACAAGGCGCTGAAGCACGCCCTGGCCGACTGGGCGAAGTGGTCGGCGAAATGCACGTACCAGGGCAAGTACCGCGACGCCGTGCTCCGCTCGCTGATCACCCTGAAGGCCCTCACCTACGGACCGACCGGCGGCATCGTGGCGGCCCCGACCACCTCACTGCCGGAGGAGATCGGCGGCGTACGGAACTGGGACTACCGCTTCTGCTGGCTGCGGGACGCCACGCTGACCCTCGGCGCCCTGCTGTCCGCCGGCTATGTGAAGGAGGCGTCGGCCTGGCGGGACTGGCTGCTGCGGGCCGTCGCCGGGGACCCCGCCGACCTCCAGATCATGTACGGCCTGGCGGGCGAGCGCAGGCTCCCGGAGACGGAGTTGCCGTGGCTGGCCGGGTACGAGAACTCCCGGCCGGTCCGCACCGGCAACGCGGCGGTCCGGCAGCGGCAGCTCGATGTGTACGGCGAGGTCATCGACTCGCTCCGGCTGGCCCGGGAGGCGGGCCTCGACGACAAGCCGCACGCCTGGAGTCTTCAGCTCAGCCTCCTGGGCTTCCTGGAGTCCACCTGGCGCGAGCCGGACGAGGGGCTGTGGGAGATCCGCGGGGAACGCCGCCACTTCGTGCACTCCAAGGTGATGGCCTGGGTCGCCGCCGACCGCGCGGTGCGCACCCTGGAGGAGAACCCCAGCCTGCCGGGCGACGCGGAGCGGTGGCGGGCGATGCGGTCCGCCGTGCACGCCGAGGTCTGTGCCGAGGGGTACGACCCCGAACGCAACACCTTCACCCAGTCCTACGGTTCGCGCGAGCTGGACGCCGCGACCCTCCTGATCGTCCGGACGGGATTCCTGCCGCCGGACGATCCCCGGGTCATCGGCACCGTCGACGCGGTACGCAAGGAGCTGGGCCGCGACGGCCTGGTCCGCCGCTACAGCACCGACGGCACCTCCGTCGACGGACTGCCCGGTGACGAAGGGGCCTTCATCGTCTGCTCGTTCTGGCTGGCCGACGCGCTGCGCGGGACCGGGCGGGCGGCCGAGGCCGAGGAGCTGTTCGAGCGGCTGCTGGAGCTCCGCAACGACGTGGGGCTGCTGGCCGAGGAGTACGACCAGGTCGCGCGGCGCCAGCTGGGCAACTTCCCGCAGGCCTTCAGCCACATCGGACTGGTGAACAGCGCTGTCGCCCTCACCGCCGACGACGCGGCAGGATAGGGCCATGGATCTTGGACTGAAGGACCGTGTCTACATCGTCACCGGCGCCACCCGTGGGCTGGGCAACGCCACGGCGCGTGCCCTGACCGCCGACGGGGCGAAGGTGATCATCAGCGGCCGGGACGAGAAGGGGGCCGCGGAGGCCGCCGCCGAACTGGGGCCGGACGCCGTGGGGGTCGCCGCGGACAACGCCGACCCGAGCGCGGCGCAGCGTCTGGTGGACACGGCGACGGAACGGTTCGGCCGTCTGGACGGCATCCTCATCAGCGTCGGCGGTCCGGCGCCCGGCTTCCTCGCGGACAACACGGACGACCAGTGGCAGACGGCCTTCGAGTCGGTGTTCCTGGGGGCCGTGCGGCTCGCCCGGACGACGGCCGCCACGCTCGGCGAGGGCGGCGTCATCGGCTTCGTGCTCTCCGGCTCGGTCCATGAGCCGATCGCCGGGCTGACCATCTCCAACGGGCTGCGCCCCGGCCTGGCCGGCTTCGCCAAGTCCCTGGCCGACGAACTGGGCCCGCGCGGCATCCGCGTCATCGGGGTGCTGCCCGCGCTGATCGACACGGACCGGGTACGCGAACTGGACGCGCTGTCCGGCGACGCGGAGGCTGCCCGTACGGCCAAGGAGGCCCGCATCCCGCTGCGCCGCTACGGGACGCCGGAGGAGTTCGGGAAGACCGCGGCCTTCCTGCTCTCCCCCGCCGCGTCCTATCTCACGGGCATCATGGTGCCGGTCGACGGCGGCTCACGGCACGGGTTCTGAGAGCGGGCCCGGACCCGTCCGAAGGGGCCCCGTGCCGGGCGCGAAGGCCCCCGCGAAGGGCCGTCAGGACACCCGTTCCGCACGGTGCTTGACGGCCTTCAGCCGTACCTCGGCGGGCAGTTCGGCCAGACCTGCCGATTCCCTGGCGTGGGCCAGCGCCTCGTCGGACAGGACCCGCAGCGTCTGTTCCGGGGCCGCGTGCGGCTCCATCAGCAGCCGGACCCTGGTCCGGGGCGCGGTGCGCCGGCCGAGCAGCGCGACCTGGGCGCGGGCCACCCCGTCCAGGGCGCCCGCCTCGTCGGAGAGCACGCCCTCCAGCGCCCGGCCCCGCAGCACCGCGCCCTCGCCGTCGCCGCTGTCGACCAGCACCTCCGAGAGGCGGGCGCGCCGCAGCTGGGCGAGCAGCCACCACAGGGCGAGGACGACCAGGACGGCGAGGACCGCGATGACGGTCGGCCACCACCAGCCGTCGTCCCGCCAGCGGTCCCGGTCGGCCTCGCTGAGCAGCACGTCGTGCTTTGCGTCCCACGGCCACCAGGAGGGCAGCGACGCGCCGAGGCCGACGGCGAGCACGGCGCCGCCCACGATGATCAGCAGGAGCCCGGCAAGGCCCAGCAGTACCCGGTTGACGGTCCTGAGCACGCCGTTCACCCCTTCTTCGTCGGACGGCGGACCTGGACGGACAGACTCGGCTGCCTGGCCAGGCCCAGTTCCTTGATACCCGCCCCCAACGCGGCGTCCAGGTCCGTCCGTACGTCGTCGAGTTCCCGGAAGTGGGACACCGCGCGCACGGCCGCCTTGCCACGTCCCATCCGGACCCGAACGGACTGCACCCCGGACACCTCCACGGCCCGGTCGCGCAGGACCAGGGCGGCCGCGGTCCGGTCGAGTGCGGCCCGTACACCGGCACGGTCACGGCGCATCGGCAGCAGATCGCGCAGTCCGGGGGTGAGGGCGAGCAGGATCAGCCAGAGGCCGAGGGCGGCCGCGATACCGGCCCCGACCAGCACCCAGACGTTGTCCAGCGGCCGTTCCGCCAGATCGTCGGCGAGTGAGCGCCGCCATTGCATCGCCGGGTGGTCGGCCCGTACCGCGGCGATGTCGTAGAGCAGCAGACCGGCGCCGCCCAGGACCACCAGGGCGAGCAGGGCCGCGGGAATCCGGCGTGCCGACCAGAACCGGCCCGCCCTGCCTCCGCCCTTCTCCGGTGCGGGTGCCGGGTCGTGGGCGGCGGACGAGCCCGCGCTCCCGTCCGGTTCGCGCACGTCCGTGTCGCTCCGCGGGCCGGTCGCGGGCAGCCGCTGGGTGCTGCCCGTCGGCTCATGAGGTTCGGTCATCGGATCCTCCCCTGTGCCGCGGCGCTCGATCCGGCGGGGTGCAGTCGCTCGATCTGCACCGTCACTTCGGGCACTTCCATCCCCGCCAAGGTCTTCACCCGCTCGCTGACACGGCGACGCACCGCGCCGCACTGGCGGCCGAGGTCGCTGGGGTAGCCGAGCTCCAGACTGACCCGTACCCGGGCGGAGTCCCGGTGAACGGTGACCGTGGCGCGCGGCGACGAGCCCTCCTCGGGCGGCTCGTCGACCGCTTCCTTCGCCGCCTGCGCGGCGATCTTCGCGACGACCCGGTCGGCGATCCGGGTCTGCCCGCGTTCGGCGGCGGCGACCCCGCCGGTCACCGCCGTCACCGTCGCCGGTCGCCGCGCTCGCGACTCCGGAAGAAGTCGCCGGGCTCCAGGTCACCGTCCAGGAAGCGGCCGGCGATGAAGCCGACCGCGCCCAGCGCGGCCACCAGTAGGAAGGCACCGAACCCGCCGAAGTACCCGGCGAATCCCAGCGCCATGCCGGCCAACAGGCCGACCACAGCCATGCTCATCGTGACTCCTCAACTGGCTTTCGCGAGACCTACTGGAGGCGTGGTTCGGGCTCGTCCTCGTCGTCGTCCTCATCGGGCAGCTTGACGTCGCTCACCGCGATGTTGACCTCGACGACTTCGAGGCCGGCCATGCGCTCGACCGCCGCGATGACGTTCTCCCGTACATCGCGGGCGACATCGGCGATCGACACGCCGTAGTCGACGACGATCTCCAGGTCCAGGGCGGTCTGCGATTCGCCGACCTCGGCCTTGACCCCGCGGGTGACGGACTTGCCGCCGCCGGGGACCCGGTCGCGCACCGCTCCGAAGGTCCGGGAGAGGCCGCTGCCCATCGCGTGGACACCGACGACATCGCGTGCGGCCATTCCGGCGATCTTCTCGACCACGCCGTCGGCGATCGTGGTACGGCCACGGGTGGCGGGGTCTCCCCCGCCGCGCTTGCCCAGCGGGCTTTTGCCCCGGTCGTCGCCCGTGTCCTTGCCGGGGTTCTCGGGCCGGTTCCGCTGTGGGGTGTCAGTCATCGCCGCTCTTCCCTTCGGGGCAGGTGTGGACTTCCCTGCCCACATTAGGTGCGCTTGCCCCGTCTCGCGCCGTGGATGCGGCAGGGTGGAGCAATGACAACGGCGCACGGCCCACAGCAGGCCGACGGATGGACGGCGGCGGTACGTCAACGGCTCGGCCTCGGCCGTCTGCTCCCTCTGGGCGGTCCGGCCGACGGCGTCTGGATCGCGGAGCGGGCGGCGGCCTCGGTGCTGCGGAGCGCGGCGGCCGGGCCCGGCACGGTACTCGGCAGGCTCAGGATCGGGGTGGCCATGGAAGCGAACGGAACGGTCCTGGATGTGGACGGGGCGGACAGGGACGCGGGTGTTCCGGCGCCGCCGAGCGCCTTGCCGTCCGGGCCGCTGCGGATCGAGGCGGAATTCGCGGCCACGGCCGACCGGCCGCTGCCGGATGCCGCCGAGGCCCTGCGCACCGCGCTGATGACCGCGGCCTCCGCCCGGCTCGGCCTGCTGGTCACCGAGGTGGACCTGCGGGTGACGGGACTGCTGGAGGACGACGCGCCCGACCGGGTGACGGCCCCGGCGGAGGACGAGGTACGGGCCGCGAAGGCCGGCGGGGCGGCGGGCGACGCCGCCGCCGGGGTGCCCGGTGTCGTCGCACTGACCCAGGTCCTGGGCAGTGCCGTGCACACCGGCGCGGATCATCTGCGGGTCGAGGTGGCGACGGCCGGGGACCACCGGGCCCTGGATGTGGCGCGGGCGGTGCGCACGGCGGTGACGGCGGCCGTGGAGGGCCACCCACCGGTCGCCGTACTGGTCACCGCCGTGGTGGAGCGGGACTGACGGGTGCGCCCGCCGGTGCGGTCGTCGAGGCCGGTCCGGCCTGCGGGACCCCGCCGGCCGGTGCACCGGGCCGGTCGGTGGGACCGGCCGGATCGCTCCGGGTCAGTCGGTGAGACGGCCGGATCGCTCCGGGTCAGTCGGTGAGACCGGCCAGGTCGCGCAGCCTGCGGCCCTGAGCGGCGCGCTCGGCGCTGCGCTGCTCCTCGTAGCCGCGGGAGGCCGCGCCGCTGAGCAGGGCCTTGGTCTCGATGACGGCGTCGCGCGGGGCGGCCAGCAGGGCGGCGGCCAGATCGTGGGCGGCCGCGTCGAGCTGGTCGGCCGGGACGACGAGGTTGGCGAGGCCGGTGCGCTCGGCCTCCTCGGCGTACACGAAGCGCCCGGTGGCGCAGATTTCGAGCGCGCGGGCGTACCCCACGAGGTTCACCAGGGGGTGGGTGCCCGTGAGGTCCGGGACGAGACCGAGACTGGTCTCGCGCATGGCGAACTGCACGTCCTCGGCGGCGATCCGCAGATCACAGGCGAGGGCGAGCTGGAATCCGGCGCCGATGGCATGACCCTGGACGACCGCGATCGACACGATGTCGTTGCGGCGCCACCAGGTGAACGCCTCCTGGTACTCGGCGATGGTCGCGTCGAGCTCGGCCTCCGGGCCGCGCGCCATGTCGAGGAAGGACGGCTCACCGTCGAACCCCTCGGGGGTGAACGCCTGCCGGTCGAGGCCCGCGGAGAAGGACTTGCCTTCGCCGCGGAGCACAACGACCCGCACGTTGCCGGGGAGTACCCGTCCGGCCTCTGTCAACGCCCGCCACAGAGCGGGAGACTGAGCGTTGCGCCTGGCCGGGTTGGTGAGTGTCACCGTGGCAACCGCGTCTTCGACGGTGAGCCGTACGCCGTCCTTGTCGAGCACAGAGTCGAGCGAGGTCATGGGGCGCCTCCGGATCGGGTGCAGTCAGCACTCAAAAATTAAGTGACTGAACAGTAACCACCCGGACGACCGCTTGACCGGCCGGGTGGCCACCACGTATCCCGGTGAGCCCCGGAGCCTGCCCCACGGCTGCCCCGACCGCTGTCGGCCTCAGGCCGCAGCGGCCTTCTTGCCGCGTGTAGCTCCGCCACGTCCCCGCAGCGTCACTCCGGACTCGCTGAGCATCCGGTGGACGAATCCGTAGGAGCGGCCGGTCTCTTCGGCCAACGCCCGGATGCTCGCACCGGAGTCGTACTTCTTCTTCAGGTCTGCCGCGAGCTTGTCGCGCGCGGCGCCGGTTACCCGGCTGCCCTTCTTCAGAGTCTCGGCCACCCGTGCCTCCTCATGGGAAGTGCGCTCTGGACTCTCATGATCACCCCTCATGAGCTTCATGGCCACCCATTCAGCAAGGTACGTACGACCGGATTCGCGGCCGGAGAGGCGGCCAACACGATCGGAATCGCACATTCCGCAGGGATCCGAAGGCCCTCGGGACGAGCGCCCGAGAGAACCGCCAGGTCAGGGCCGTGCGGGGTGAACGGAGCGAAATGGGTGCGCCCGGCAGCTATCTACCGGGCGCCACGCCGAGGTATGAGACGCACTCACTCAGATGATGGATCACGCGTAGGCCGAATGATCTATCCCCGGTGGATCAGGCCAGGGCGACGAGGTCCCGGTAGTCCGCACCCCACAGGTCCTCGACCCCGTCCGGAAGCAGGATGATCCGCTCCGGCTGGAGCGCCTCGACCGCTCCCTCGTCGTGGGTGACGAGGACGACGGCGCCCTTGTACGTACGCAGCGCGCCGAGGATCTCCTCGCGGCTGGCCGGGTCGAGGTTGTTCGTCGGCTCGTCGAGGAGCAGGACGTTGGCCGAGGAGACGACCAGGGTCGCGAGCGCGAGCCGGGTCTTCTCGCCGCCGGAGAGCACGCCGGCGGGCTTGTCGACGTCGTCGCCGGAGAAGAGGAACGAGCCGAGCGTCTTGCGGACCTCGACCAGATCGAGGTCGGGCGCGGCGGAGCGCATGTTCTCCAGGACGGTGCGCTCCGGGTCCAGGGTCTCGTGCTCCTGGGCGTAGTAGCCGAGCTTGAGTCCGTGGCCCTCGATGATCTCGCCGGTGTCCGCCTTCTCGGCACCGCCGAGGAGGCGCAGCAGCGTGGTCTTGCCCGCACCGTTGAGACCGAGGATGACGACGCGGGAACCCTTGTCGATGGCGAGGTCGACGTCGGTGAAGATTTCGAGCGAGCCGTAGGACTTGGACAGGCCCTCCGCCATCAGCGGGGTCTTGCCGCACGGCGAGGGGTCGGGGAAGCGCAGCTTGGCGACCTTGTCGGAGACCCGGACGGCCTCCAGTCCGGACAGCAGCCGGTCGGCGCGCTTGGCCATGTTCTGGGCGGCGACCGTCTTGGTGGCCTTGGCGCGCATCTTGTCGGCCTGCGCGTTGAGGGTCGCGGCCTTCTTCTCGGCGTTCTGGCGCTCGCGCTTGCGGCGCTTCTCGTCGGCCTCGCGCTGCTGCTGGTAGAGCTTCCAGCCCATGTTGTAGACGTCGATCTGCGCACGGTTGGCGTCGAGATAGAAGACCTTGTTGACGACGGTCTCGACGAGGTCGACATCGTGGGAGATCACGATGAAGCCGCCGCGGTAGGTCTTGAGGTAGTCGCGCAGCCAGACGATCGAGTCCGCGTCGAGGTGGTTGGTGGGCTCGTCGAGGAGCAGGGTGTCGGCGTCCGAGAAGAGGATGCGAGCCAGCTCGACACGCCGGCGCTGACCGCCGGAGAGTGTGTGGAGGGGCTGGCCGAGCACCCGGTCGGGCAGGCTGAGCGCGGCGGCGATGGTGGCGGCCTCTGCCTCGGCGGCGTATCCGCCCTTGGTGAGGAACTCCGTCTCCAGACGCTCGTACTTCTTCATCGCCTTCTCGCGGGTGGCGCCCTGGCCGCTCGCCATCCGGTCCTCGTTCTCGCGCATCTTGCGCAGGATCGCGTCGAGGCCGCGGGCGGAGAGGATGCGGTCCCGGGCGAGGATGTCGAGGTCGCCGGTGCGCGGGTCCTGCGGGAGGTAGCCGACCTCGCCGGACCGGGTGATGGTGCCGCCCGCGGGGGTGCCCTCGCCCGCGAGGCACTTGGTGAGGGTGGTCTTGCCCGCCCCGTTGCGGCCGACGAGGCCGATGCGGTCGCCCTTGGCGACTCGGAAGGAAGCGGACTCGATCAGGATGCGGGCGCCGGCGCGCAGCTCGATGCCGGAAGCGGTGATCACGGAAAAACTCCAGGGCAGTTATGGACGGCGGAGGGACGAGGGGCGGAGGTCTCTCGACGCCGCTAATGCACAAGGAGAATGGCCATACAGCCCATTCTACTGGCGGTGTGCAACTGCTTTTCCGCACGTTCGCCGGGACGAACCGGCCGATACTCGGCGCGCTCCCACGTCTCCGGCCGACCTGCGTGGATGCCGTCCGGGAGGGCATTGTCGGTGGCCGGTGGAAGACTGAGACGCAGATCACCACAGAGCGGGGGCGAACGGCAGAAGAGGGTGAGCGTGATGGCTGGTGCGGCGGACGGCGTACCGACGGTCTTCCCGACGATCCTGTACGACGACGCGAAGGCCGCGATCAGAACGCTGACGCAGGCCCTCGGCTTCACCGAGGAAGCGGTGTACGAGGGCGAGGACGGCAGCGTGCTGCACGCCGAGCTGTCCTGCGGCAACGGCCGGGTGATGCTCGGCTCCAGGAGCCGTGAGGGCGTCTTCGCCAGGGCGATGGCGGGCGCGGGCCCGGTGGGCGTGTACGTGGTCGTGGACGAGGTGGACGAGCACCACGCGCGGGCGGTGGAGCACGGCGTGGAGATCCTGATGCCGCCCACGGACCAGGACTACGGCTCACGGGACTACATGGCGCGCGACGCGGAGGGCAATGTGTGGAGCTTCGGGACGTACGCCCCGGGGTCGGCAGGCTGACCCCGGGGTGACAGGGCCTACGGCGCCGGAAATCCGAGCCCCGAAGCTCCGAGGCCCCGAAGCTCCCCGCGCCGGTGCTCCGGGCGTCCGGTGGACCGGACGCCCGGCCGGTCGGATGCGCGGATGATCGGCTGCCCGGCCGGGCGGGCGCCCGATGGACGGACGCCGGACGGCCGGACCGCCCCGGTCCTCTACGCGCCGCCCGTGTGGACCTGGAAGGCTGCGCGGCGCACGGCCTTGGCCAGGGCCGGGTCCGGGTGCGCGGCGGCCAGGGCGACCAGGACCTGGACGGTGCGCGGGTGGCCGACGGCCCTGACCTCGTCGAGCAGGGCGGGAACCGTGCCCTGGACGGCGGAGTCGAGGTGGCGGACCAGCAGTCCGGTCTCGCCGTGGTCGGCGACGGCGGCGGCGGTGTCGACCCAGAGCCAGGTGGCTTCCTCGCGGCTCAGGACCTCCTGGGCGTCGTCCGGGTCGGCCCCCTCGTACTCGGCGAGCCAGAGCAGGGCGTAGGGCCGCAGCGTCTGGTCGGTGGCCACGGAGCGCACCACGGGTTCGGCCGGGGCGCCGACCACCCGGAGCGCCTCGAAGGCCAGGCCGCGCAGCAGGGCGTCCTCGCCGCGGGCGACGGCGAGCAGTTCCGTGACGGCGCTGCCGACGGGCCGGGCGGCGAGCCAGGCCCGGTATTCGTCGCGGGCCGGTCCCGGGGTGAGGCGTGCGCAGCCGAGCAGCATGTCGGCGGCGGACTGCTCGATGTTTCCGGCGGGGCTCTGGGCCGCGACGCAGATCTGTTCCAGCTTGACCCAGACCGCCCAGTTGCCGAGCGGGGTGAGGGTGGCGTGACCTGCCCCGAGGGTGAGGGCGCCGACCGCGGCCAGGCCCTCCAGGGCCCAGTCGAGCAGGAGCGCGTTGAGATCGGCGTCCCCTGCCGGGTCGGTGTGCTCGACGGCCGGCGCGCTCGGCGCGAGCTGCTGCTCGGGGCCGTACGGCACCTCGCACCGCTCCTCGTGGAGTTCCGCGACGCGCTGGCCGAGGAGGTCGAGGAGGGCGGGCACGGTGACCGGGCCCGCGGAGAGCTGGAGGAGGGAAAGTACCTGGGGTACGGCCTCGACGGCCTCGGCGACGGCGGTGGCCTCGATGCCCTCGGGCGCGGCGTGGACGAGCGACCAGGCGTCGAACAGCGCCACCCAGCCGCGGAGCACGGCGGAGTCGTCACGGTCCCAGGCGCGCAGCCGCCAGCCGGGGCGTGCGGTGTCGCCGTGCAGTTCCACGAGGCCGGCCAGCCTGGCGCGGTCCCAGCCCGCGCGTGCCTGGGCCGGGGAGAGTTCCAGTGCCGCCGCGGCCCGTTCCAGGGCCTGGGCGGCCGGGGGTGCGGTGCCGGGGCTCGGGCCGTCGGCGGCCCAGTGGGCGATCCGTACGGCATCGGCGAGGACCGCCCTGGCCTGCCGGGCCAGTTCCGTCCGGGGCGGAGTGCCCTCGGGAGGCCGGGGGGCCGGCCTGGTGCGCCGGGTGGTCACGGCCTTGCGGGCGGTGGCAAGGGGTCGCGGGCGGACAAGTCGCAGCCTGGAGTCGCGCGGGGTACGGGACGTCACGGGGAGCAGTCTTGCCTCTGACGGCCCGAAAGCCCAAACGGAAGCTGGTTCACCGGTCCGTGGAGGGGGTGTTCGGCCTGGTACCGACCGGTCCTGTCCCCCCGTATCGGCTCACATCAGGGGCGTGAGGAAGCGCCGCAGCGTCTCTTCGTACCGTGCCGGGTCGGCATTCCACATCGCCGCATGCGGAGCCTGCGGTACGGGGTGGAGGCTGACCAGGTCGGGACGGCGGGCGGCGAGCTCGCGGGACGGCTGCCAGGGGGCCAGGGAGTCGTCCGGGCCGTGGAAGATCAGCGTCGGGGTGTGCAGGGCGGACGGCAGGGCGGTGTCCAGCAGCGGGGCCGCGCTCAGCCCCGTCCGGCCCTGGGCGGCGCGCACGGCGAGCGGCAGCAGGGCGGAAGGGACGTGGCGGGCCGCGGCGAGGGCGCGCAGGGTGACCTGCCAGTCCATGACCGGGGAGTCCAGGACGAGGCCGCTGATGCGGTCCCGGAGCGCGGAGTCGACCGCGGCGTGCAGTGCCATCGAGGCGCCGGTCGACCAGCCGTACAGGACGACGTTCTCGGCGCCGTAGCGCAGGGCGTAGCGGATGGCGGCGTCCAGGTCGCGCCATTCGGAGGCGCCGAGGTGGCCGAGGCCGTCGGCGGAGCGGGGGGCTCCGGCGTCGCCGCGGTAGGCGAGGCCGAGCACGGGGAGCCGTTGGTCGTGCAGGAAGCCCATCAGGTTCATGGGGTGTTCCCGGGTGGTGCCGAGGCCGTGCACGGTGATCACCCAGGTGTCCCGGGCGCCGGGCACGAACCATGCGGGCAGGATGCCGAGTTCGCCGGGGATCTCGACCTCCTTGTGGTCGAGACCGAGGGCGCTGCCGGGGTCGCCGCTGTACAGCTCGGGGGTGAGGCGGACCTTGGTGCCCGCCTTGAGGGTGCCGTGGTTCACCCGTTCCAGCCTGCGGACGACGGTGTCCGGGGCATGTGGTGCCTGTTCGGTCACCGGCCCGACGACGGCGTGCACACCGGGGCCCACCAGCCCGTACGTGCCGGGCCGGAGCGCGGCGAACGAGCGGGTCAGGGTGACCTGCCCGGCCGCCGTGGCATGCACGGTGACTCTGCGGTCGGCGGGGAGGGGACGTCCGGACGGCACCTTGAGGGCGGCGTCGCTGGCGTACCGGCCGGCCGCGACCGCTGCCGCGCCGGCGCCGAGGATCGTGGTGACGGCCGCTGCCGTCGCTGTTGCCGGGCGCACGGCTTCAGTGTCGTGGCGTGCGGTGCGCGGTGCCAGTGGGCGGGGGCCGTCCGGTGCGGGGGCCGCACCGGGAGGGCCGCGGGGATCAGCCGGGCCGGCCGGGCTGGCCGTACCCCTTCAGGGCGTCGGTCACCTCGCGCAGCTGGGCCGGGGAGAGCAGGGTCGGGCGGTGGCCCGGTACGGAACTCGCGGTGAGCCAGAGCCTGCACAGCCATTCGAGCTGGGCGGTGCGGTCGTACGCCTCGTCGAGGGTGCCCCCGTAGGTGACGGTGCCGTGGTTCTGGAGGAGGCAGCCGGTGCGGTCGCGCAGGGCGGTGAGCATGTTGTCGGCCAGCTCCCGCGTTCCGTAGCGCGCGTAGGCGGCCGTCCGGACGGGTCCGCCGAGCAGGGCGGCCGCGTAGTGCACCGACGGGACCTCGGTGACCAGGGTGGAGACGGCGGTGGCGTGCACCGCGTGGGTGTGGACGACGGCGGCGGCGGAGCTGTTGCGGTACACCGCCAGATGGAGGGGAAGTTCGCTGGTCGGGGCCAGCTCACCGAGGATCTGGCGCCCTTCGAGGTCGACGCCGACCGCGTCCTCGGGCCGGAGCCGGTCGTAGGGCACCCCGCTGGGGGTGACCAGGACGGTCCCGCCGACGCGCGCCGAGACATTGCCCGACGTGCCCACGACCAGGCCGTCCGCCGCGGACCGGCGGGCCGTGTCGACCACGCTCCGCCAGGCCTGTTCGATCGCGTCCCGGGACTGATCGCTCACGCTCGTGCGGGAATCGCTCATGCGGGGATCCTAGGGTGGCGTCCCGGCGGCCGGGACCCCTCGCGAACCCGGGTGACCGGAATCTCTTACGAGTGACAGAACCACGGCTCAAAATCTTCGCCAAGCGGCGGCAAAGGGCAGTCCTCGCACCGCCTCAGGGGCGTAACCACGCCCCTCGCATACACAAGCGGAGGGAGTCCAATCCGTTTGGGGTCACCACAGCGCCCCGCCCAGTTCATCTTCCGTTCACTCAGGTTGCCTACGGTCCACGAGCCACTGCCGTCGAACGATTGCCTGGGTAAATGGAACACATCACGCTGCTGCTCGCGATTGTGATCGTGACAGCTCTCGTGTTCGATTTCACGAACGGTTTCCACGACACCGCCAACGCGATGGCCACCACCATCTCGACCGGCGCCCTGAAGCCCAAGACAGCGGTGGCCATGTCCGCCGTTCTCAACCTGATCGGCGCGTTCCTGTCGGTGGAGGTCGCCAAGACGATCTCCGGCGGGATCGTCAACGAGGACGGCCTCAGAACCGAGGTCATCTTCGCGGCGCTCGTCGGCGCCATCCTGTGGAATCTGCTGACCTGGCTGGTCGGCCTGCCCTCCAGTTCCTCCCACGCCCTGTTCGGCGGTCTCATCGGCGCCGCCGTCATGTCGGCCGGCTGGTCCTCGATCAACGGCGGCACCGTCGTCACCAAGGTGCTGCTGCCCGCGATCGCCGCCCCGCTCGTCGCCGGTCTCGCCGCGCTGCTGGCCACCAGGCTGACGTACCGACTCAGCCGCAAGGTCACCGACGAGGCGCAGCTGAAGTCGACCGCCAAGGGCTACCGGGCCGGCCAGATCGCCTCGGCCGGTCTCGTCTCGCTCGCCCACGGCACCAACGACGCGCAGAAGACGATGGGCATCATCACCCTGGCCCTGGTCACCGGTGGCGTCCTGTCCCCCGGTTCCAACCCGCCGGTCTGGGTCATCGTCTCCGCGGGTGTCGCCATCGCCCTGGGTACCTACCTCGGCGGCTGGCGCATCATCCGCACCATGGGCAGCGGCCTCACCGACCTCAAGCCGCCGCAGGGCTTCGCCGCCCAGACCAGTGCGGCCACGGTCATCCTGGCCTCCTCGCACCTCGGTTTCTCGCTCTCCACCACCCAGTCCTGCTCCGGCGCCGTGATGGGCGCGGGCCTCGGCCGTCAGGGGGGCGTGGTCCGCTGGTCCACCGCCACCCGGATGTTCGTCGCCTGGGGCCTGACCCTGCCGGCCGCGGGCCTGGTCGGCGCGGGCGCGGAGTTCCTGACCAAGCAGGGCGGCTGGGGCGTCGCGGTCGTCGCGGTCCTGCTCGTCGCGGGCTCCGGTGCCATCTGGCTGCTGTCGCGCCGCAAGCCGGTCGACCACACCAACGTCACCGGCGGCGGTGCGGAGGACGAGCCCGCGGGCGTCGTCACCACGGCCATGGCCGCCGTCACCCCGCCGCCCATCGGCACCACGGCCACGGACCTCAAGACCACCATCTCGGCTCCGGCCGGAACGCCCGCCGACCCGGCGCGGCCCGCCACGGTGTAAGGACGGATCCCCATGAACATCGACTGGGCAGCTCTCGCCTCCGTCTTCGGTGTCAGCCTCGTGGTCACCGTGGCGCTGGTCGGCCTCTTCACGCTCGGCATCATCGGCCTCTCCAAGCAGGCGTCGACGCAGACCTCGACGGCTCGGGCCGGCGGCTCCGGCGGCGCGTTCACGCCGGTCCGCGCCGGTGCGTACCTCTGCTTCGCGCTGTGCGTGGCGGCGGTCGCGTACGGGATCTATCTGATCGTCGCCTGACCCGCACCACCGCTCCTCCATCGGGCCGGACACACCGTGTGTGTCCGGCCCGATGTGCGTCCGGGCACACTGCGGCCCCGCAGGTCAACGGCAAGTTGACGGGCGTTCTCACAGCGTGGTGGACTGCCGGAGCCGTTTACGGCGACAGCAGAGGAAGCCGGTGCGAATCCGGCGCGGTCCCGCCACTGTCACCGGGGAGCAGTCCCCCACATCGGAAGTCACGGTCCGCCGACGCGGACTGGAAGGCCGGGGGAACTGCGGATCCGGAAGCCAGGAGACTCTCGTCGCCGGTCACGTCGAACCAGGGCGCGGACCCTGAGTGAGGACATACGCCATGCCTGGCCGCCGTGCGCCGGAACCTGTGTCGCCCCCTGCGAGAACCTCCCGCTCCGCGGTCGGCTGAGCCGTGCGTGCCGACCGCATCTTCGCGTACGGCGCCACGGCCGGACTGATCGCCGACCGCCTGCTCGGTGACCCCCGCCGGGGGCATCCCGTCGCCGGGTTCGGCCGGGCCGCGGCAGCGGCCGAGCGTCTGCTGTGGCGCGACCACCGCGGGCGGGGCGCCCTGCACACCGTCGTCTGCGCCGGAGGCGCCGCAGGAGCCGCCGTGCTGGCCTCCCGTGCCGTACGGGGCCGCCCCGCCGCGGCCGTCGCGCTGACCGCCGCCACCACCTGGTCCGTGATCGGTGGTACGTCGCTGGGCCGTGAGGCGCGCGCCGTCGCGGGCGCGCTCGCCGCCGGGGACATCGACGTGGCCCGGGAACGACTGCCCCATCTGTGCGGGCGCGACCCGCACTCCCTCGACGGGCCGCAGATCGCCCGCGCCGTGGTCGAGTCCGTCGCCGAGAACACCTCGGACGCCGTCGTCGGCGCCCTCGTCTGGGGCGCCCTGGGCGGGGTCCCCGGACTCGTCGCCTTCCGGGCCGTCAACACCCTGGACGCCATGGTCGGCCACAAGTCGCCCCGCTATCGGCGCTACGGCTGGGCCTCGGCCCGCCTGGACGACCTGGCGGGATGGCCCGGAGCCCGGCTGACGGCCGCGCTGGCCGTGGTGGCCGGGGGACGTCCGGGCGAAGCCGTACGGGCGTGGCGTGCGGACGCGGGCAGCCATCCGAGCCCCAACGCGGGCCCGGTGGAGGCCGCGTTCGCGGGAGCGCTCGGCGTACGGCTCGGCGGGACCCTGGCGTACGCCGGGCGCGTCGAGCACCGGCCCGTGCTCAACGGGGCGGCCGGCCGGGCGGTGGAGAGCGCCGACATCGAACGAGCGGTGCGACTG
This sequence comes from Streptomyces sp. TSRI0281, assembly GCF_001905125.1. Taxonomy (GTDB): domain Bacteria; phylum Actinomycetota; class Actinomycetes; order Streptomycetales; family Streptomycetaceae; genus Streptomyces. The sequence goes on from NZ_LWLE01000006.1 coordinate 58,285, forward strand.
TCGCGCCGGGTGAGTGCGCTGGCCCTCGGCGTGTGCGTGGCGGGCCGGCTGATCGCGGGACGGAGACGGATATGAGCGGCGGACTGCTGGTCGCCGGGACCACATCGGACGCGGGCAAGAGCGTCGTCACGGCCGGGATCTGCCGGTGGCTGGTCCGCCGCGGGGTGAAGGTCGCGCCGTTCAAGGCGCAGAACATGTCGCTCAACTCGTTCGTGACCCGTGAGGGCGCGGAGATCGGCCGTGCCCAGGCGATGCAGGCCCAGGCCGCCCGGGTGGAGCCGTCCGCGCTGATGAACCCGGTGCTGCTCAAGCCCGGCAGCGATCGTTCCAGTCAGGTCGTCCTGATGGGGAAACCGGTCGGTGAGATGAGCGCCCGCGGCTACCACGGAGGCCGTCAGGAGGCGCTCCTCGGGACGGTAGTGGACTGTCTGGAGCAGCTCCGGGGCACCTATGACGCCGTGATCTGCGAGGGGGCGGGCAGTCCCGCCGAGATCAATCTGCGGCGCACCGACATCGTGAACATGGGCATCGCGCGGGCCGCGCGCTTCCCCGTGCTGGTGGTCGGCGACATCGACCGCGGGGGCGTCTTCGCCTCGTTCTTCGGTACGACGGCGCTGCTGAGCGCCGAGGACCAGTCGCTGGTCGCGGGCTACCTCGTCAACAAGTTCCGCGGCGATGTCTCGCTGCTGGAGCCGGGCCTGGACATGCTGTACGGGCTGACCGGGCGGCGCACGTACGGGGTGCTGCCCTACGCGCACGGCCTGGGCATCGACGAGGAGGACGGTCTGCGCGTCTCGTTGCGCGGTGCCGTACGGGAGTCGGTCGTCGCACCGCCGCACGGCGAGGACGTGCTGCGGGTCGCCGTGTGTGCCGTACCGCTGATGTCGAACTTCACCGATGTGGACGCGCTGGCCGCCGAACCGGGTGTGGTGGTGCGGTTCGTGGACCGGGCCGAGGAACTGGCCGACGCGGACCTGGTGATCGTGCCCGGCACGCGCGGGACGGTGAAGGCGCTGGCCTGGCTGCGGGAGCGGGGGCTCGCCGACGCGCTCGTGCGGCGGGCGGCCGAGGGCCGGCCGGTGCTCGGCATCTGCGGCGGGTTCCAGGTGCTCGGTGAACGGATCGAGGACGAGGTGGAGTCGCGGGCCGGACAGGTCGACGGGCTGGGACTGCTGCCGGTGCGGATCCGGTTCGAGCGGGCCAAGACGCTCGCCCGGCCGGTCGGTTCGGCGCTCGGGGAACCGGTGGAGGGGTACGAGATCCATCACGGGGTCGCCGATGTGCGGGGCGGCGAGCCGTTCCTGGACGGGTGCCGGGTGGGCGCGGTGTGGGGGACGCACTGGCACGGGTCGCTGGAGAGCGACGCGTTCCGGCGGCGGTTCCTGAAGGAGGTCGCGCGGGCGGCGGGGCGGCGGTTCGTGCCCGCGCCGGACACGAGTTTCGGGGCGCTGCGGGAGGAGCAGTTGGACCGGCTCGGGGATCTGGTGGAGGAGCACGCGGATACGGATGGGTTGTGGCGGTTGATCGAGGGTGGGGCGCCGGGGGGGTTGCCGTTCATCGCGCCGGGAGCGCCGGGGGTGGGGGCGGGGGGTGGTGCGTCGTCGGTGGGCGGTGGTGCGTCGTCTGTGGGCGGTGGTGCGCCTGCGGCGGGGGGGGGGGGGCC
>NZ_LWLE01000006.1:59975-225539 GCF_001905125.1 Streptomyces sp. TSRI0281
GGGCGGGGCGCCTGCGGCGGGCTCGTCTCCCCGCCCCGCCCCTTCCCGAAACCGGGGCTCCGCCCCGGACCCCGGTCCTCAATCGCCGGACGGGCTTGAATGTGCCCGGAACGCGGTGGGAAGGCCGGACGGGCTTGAAGTTGCCCGCGACTCGGTGCAGGAGCCGGACGGGCTTGAATGTGCCCGGGACGCGGTGGGAAGGCCGGACGGGCTTGAAGTGTCGGATGTCAACAAGGAGGCCCTGTGAGTACGCCCTATCCCTTCACCGCGATCGTCGGGCAGGACGATCTTCGGCTCGGGCTGTTGCTGAACGCCGTCAGTCCGGCTGTCGGCGGGGTGCTCGTGCGGGGTGAGAAGGGGACCGCCAAGTCCACCGCCGTGCGGGCGCTCGCCGCGCTCATGCCGGAGGTCTCCGTGGTGCCGGGCTGCCGGTTCTCGTGCGACCCGGGGGTTCCCGATCCGGCGTGTCCCGATGGGCCCCACGGCGACGGAACCGGCGTGTCGCGGGCCGCGCGGACCGTGGAGCTGCCCGTCGGGGCGTCCGAGGACCGGCTCGTGGGCGCGCTGGACATCGAGCGGGCGCTCTCCGAGGGCGTGAAGGCTTTCGAGCCGGGGCTGCTCGCCGACGCGCATCGCGGGATTCTGTACGTGGACGAGGTCAACCTGCTCCACGACCATCTGGTGGACCTGCTGCTGGACGCGGCGGCCATGGGTGCTTCGTACGTCGAGCGCGAGGGCGTCTCCGTACGGCACGCGGCGCGTTTCCTGCTGGTCGGGACCATGAACCCCGAAGAGGGCGAACTGCGGCCGCAGTTGCTGGACCGGTTCGGGCTCACGGTCGAGGTGGCCGCGTCCCGTGACACCGACCAGCGGGTCGACGTCGTGCGGCGCAGGCTCGCCCACGACGACGATCCGGTCGCCTTCGCCGCCCGCTGGGCCGACGAGGAGTCCGCGCTCAGGGAGCGGATCGTCGCCGCGCGCGCCCTGCTCCCCCGTGTCGTGCTGGGCGACGGCGTGCTGCGGCAGATCGCGGCGACCTGTGCGGCGTTCGAGGTCGACGGCATGCGTGCCGACATCGTGATGGCCCGTACCGCGACCGCCCTGGCCGCGTGGGCCGGGCGCGAGGAGGTGCTCGCCGAGGATGTGCGGCAGGCCGCGCTCCTGGCGCTCCCGCACCGGCGCCGGCGCAATCCGTTCGACGCGCCCGGTCTGGACGAGGACAAGCTGGACGACACGCTCCGGGAAGCCGCCGAGGACCGGAACGACGGCGAGGCCGGCGGCGAGGGGGAGGGCGACAACGACCCGGACCCCGACGGGCCGCACCCGGACGGCCCCGGTGACGGGGGCGACGACGGTGGTGGCGGTGGCGTGCCGCCGCAGGCCGACGGGAGCGACACGCCGGGGCCCGCGCACGAGGGCAGCACCGACGCGCCCGGACGTTCCGCCGGTGCGGAGCAGCAGCCCGTGGCCTCGGCCGAGCCGTTCCGGACGAAGATGCTGAGCGTGCCGGGGCTCGGCGAGGGTGCTGCGGGGCGGCGGTCCCGGGCCCGTACCGAGCACGGCCGTACGACCGGGTCGCGGCGCCCGCGGGGTGCCCTGACGAAGCTGCACCTGGCGGCGACCGTGCAGGCTGCGGCGCCGCACCAGCACGCACGCGGACGGTCCGGGCGCGGCCTCGTCGTGCGCCGCGACGATCTGCGGCAGGCGACGCGCGAGGGGCGCGAGGGCAATCTGGTGCTCTTCGTCGTGGACGCCTCCGGTTCGATGGCGGCCCGGCAGCGGATGAGCGCGGTGAAGGGTGCGGTGCTCTCGCTGCTGCTGGACGCGTACCAGCGGCGGGACAAGGTCGGCCTGGTCACCTTCCGGGGCAAGGACGCCGAGGTGGCGCTGCCGCCGACCTCGTCGGTGGACGCGGCGGCGGCGCGGCTGGAGTCGCTGCCGACCGGGGGCCGTACGCCGCTGGCCGCCGGGCTGCTGAAGGCCCATGACGTCCTGCGGGTGGAGCGGCTGCGTGATCCGTCGCGGCGCCCGCTGCTCGTCGTGGTGACGGACGGCCGGGCGACCGGCGGCCCCGAGCCGGTGGCGCTCGCCGGGAGGGCCGGGCGGCTGCACCGCTCCGAGGGCACCGCGTCCGTCGTCATGGACTGCGAGTCGGGGATCGTACGCCTCGGGCTCGCCGCACAACTCGCCCGGGATCTGGGGGGTACCGCCGTCACGCTCGACGAGCTGCGGGCCGACTCGATCGCCGGGCTCGTCAAGGACGTCACCACAGCCGGAAGGGCCGCGTAATGCCACAGGGACAGCCGACATCCGTACCGGACGACGGGCTCACCACCCGTCAGCGGCGCAACCGTCCGCTGCTGTTCGTCCACACGGGCATCGGCAAGGGGAAGTCGACGGCTGCCTTCGGACTCGCGCTGCGGGCCTGGAACCAGGGCTGGCCGATCGGGGTGTTCCAGTTCGTGAAGTCGGCGAAGTGGAAGGTCGGCGAGGAGAACGCGCTGAAGGTCCTCGGGGCCAGCGGCGAGGGCGGCACCGTCGCCTGGCACAAGATGGGCGAGGGCTGGTCGTGGGTACAGCGCGACAACCAGCTGGACAACGAGGAGAAGGCCCGTGAGGGCTGGGAGCAGGTCAAGCGCGACCTGGCGGCCGAGACGTACAAGCTGTACGTCCTGGACGAGTTCGCCTACCCGATGCACTGGGGCTGGATCGACACCGACGAGGTCGTCGAGGTGATGCGGAACCGTCCCGGCACCCAGCATGTGGTGATCACCGGGCGCAACGCTCCGGACAAGCTGATCGAGGCCGCCGATCTGGTGACCGATATGTCGAAGGTCAAGCACCCGATGGACGCCGGTCAGAAGGGCCAGAGGGGCATCGAGTGGTGACTGTTCCCCGTCTGGTCATCGCCGCTCCGGCGTCCGGCAGCGGCAAGACCACGGTCGCCACGGGGCTGATGGCCGCGTTCGCCGCGCGCGGGCTCGCGGTCTCCCCGCACAAGGTGGGCCCGGACTACATCGATCCGGGCTACCACGCGCTGGCGACCGGCAGGCCCGGCCGCAACCTCGACGCGTACATGTGCGGGACCGGTCTGATCGCCCCCCTGTTCGCGCATGGAGCGGGCGGCTGCGACCTCGCCGTGGTCGAGGGCGTCATGGGGCTGTACGACGGTGCCTCGGGGCAGGGCGAGCTGGCCTCCACCGCCCAGGTCGCCAAGCTCCTGCGGGCGCCCGTCGTCCTGGTCGTCGACGCCTCCTCGCAGTCCCGTTCCGTCGCGGCCCTGGTGCACGGGTTCGCGTCCTGGGATCCCCAGGTACGGATCGGCGGCGTGATCCTGAACAAGGTGGCCTCCGACCGCCACGAGGCGCTGCTGCGCGACGCGCTGGACGAGTCGGGGCTGCCGGTGCTCGGGGTGCTGCGGCGGGCCACGCACCTGGCGACGCCCTCGCGCCACCTGGGCCTGGTGCCGGTGGCCGAGCGGCAGACGGATGCCGTCGACGCCGTACGGGCGATGGGGGAACGGGTGCGCGCGGGATGCGATCTCGACGCGCTGATGGCCCTGGCCAGGTCGGCTCCCCCGCTGCCGGACGAGGTGTGGGAGCCGGAGCGTCACCCGGCGGCCGGGACCGGAGCCGGGCCCGTGGTGGCCGTGGCGGGCGGGGCGGCGTTCACCTTCGCCTACGCGGAGCACGCCGAGCTGCTGGCGGCGGCGGGCGCGGAGGTCGCGGTCTTCGACCCGCTGCGCGACGAGAAGCTCCCGGTGGGCACGGCGGGCCTCGTGATCGGCGGCGGGTTCCCGGAGATGTACGCCCCCGAGCTGTCGGCCAACGAGCCGTTGCGCAGGGCGGTGACCGAACTGGCGCTGAGCGGTGCTCCGGTGGCGGCGGAGTGCGCGGGGCTGCTGTATCTGGCGCGCGAGCTGGACGGGCGGCCGATGTGCGGGGTGCTGGACGCCGAGGCCCGGATGTCGGAGCGGCTGACGCTCGGCTACCGGGAGGCGGTGGCGGTTTCCGACAGTTCGCTGGCGGTGGCCGGGACCCGGATGCGCGGTCATGAGTTCCACCGGACGGTACTGGAACCGGGTGCCGGGTCCACTCCCGCGTGGGGCATGCACCAGCCGGAGCGGCGTGTGGAGGGCTTCGTCCAGCAGGGCGTGCACGCGAGCTATCTGCATACGCACTGGGCGTCCTCGCCCGGGGTGGCGCGGCGCTTCGTCGAGCAGTGCGGCGGGGCCGGCCGGGTGTGAGGCCGGCCGGGCGCGGACTAGTCCGCGATGCCCACCACCAGCCAGATGAAGCCCACGCCCCCGACCGTGCACAGCAATGTGGAGCGGGCGGGATGGTCGTGGTGTGCCTCGGGCAGAATCTCTGCGGCGGCCAGGTAGAGCAGCGCGCCGCCGAAGAAGCCGAGATAGCAGCCGAGCAGTTCCTCCGGAAGGGTGAACAGCAGTGTCGTAGCCGCGCCGACGATCGGTGCCAGGGCGTCCGCGAACAGCATGAAGAGCGCCTTGCGGCGGGCGTTCCCGTAGAGACTGGTGATGGTGTACGTGTTGAAACCGTCGGCGAAGTCATGAGTGATCACGGCCAGTGCGACGGCGGCGCCCATGCCTCCGCCGATCTGGAACGCGGCGCCGAGCGCCACTCCGTCCATCAGGCTGTGGCCCACCATCGCGGCCGCCGCCGTCAGGCCCACCTGCGGCACACGTTCCTCCCCCGCCCCGTGTGCCGCCTGGCGTACGGCGAGCAGCCGCTCCACGAGATGGGCCACCAGGAAGCCGCCCACGAACAGCAGCAGGGCGGCGGGCACACCGAAAACCGGCTCGCCCGCCGCCTCGACCGCCTCCGGCAGCAGATCGAGGCCGACCACGCCGAGCATCAGCCCGCCCGCGAAGCCGAGCACCAGGTGGCGGCGGTCGGTGACGCGTTGAGCGACCCAGCCGCCGGCCAGGGTCATCAGGAACGCGCCGAGCGCGACGAACACCGCCATGGGCCCTTGCTAGCCGATCGACCCCCGTGCCCGCATCTCAGGTCACCCTGACCGACGCCCTGCCCGCACGCCCCGTCACACCCGAACCGTGAACACCGGGCCCGTAGCACCTGCCCCCGCAACACCCGGCCCCCGGCCGGCGTACGAAAGGACTCCGCCCATGACCGGAGCAGCCTCCGCCCCCCTCCCCGTGCCCGTCACCGGGACGCTCGTCGTCGGGGTCGGTGCCCGCCGCGGCGCCCCGCTCGACGAGGTGCTCGGTCTGATCGAGGCGACCCTGCGGGCCGCCGGACTGCGGATAGCCGATGTCGTGGAGCTGGCGACCGTCGTGGCCAAGGCCGCCGAGCCGGGGATCGTCGGGGCCGCGGCGCGGCTCGGGGTGCCGCTGCGGACCCATCCGGCCGAGGCGCTGGCCGGGGTCCTCGTACCGAACCCCTCGGGTGCGCCGGGCGCGGCCGTGGGCACGCCTTCGGTCGCGGAGGCCGCCGCGCTGATCGAGGCGGACGAACTGGTGGTCGCGAAGACGGCATCGACGCGCCGGACGGGCCGGAAGGGGGCGGTGACCTGTGCGGTGGCCCGACGCATTCCGGCCACCCTCATGGCTCCTGACCGGAAAAGTTCCACCCCGACGGTGACGGACGGGGCGGACCCCTTCACCATGGCAGCCATGAATCCCCCCACGCAGCACGTCGAGAGCGCCGGGCCCGATCTCCGGCACCACGGTGACGCGGAGGTACGCGACCGGAATCTGACCGACCTCGCGGTCAATGTACGCACCCATACGCCGCCGGAGTGGCTGCGGCAGCGGATAGCGGCATCGCTCGTCTCCCTGGCCTCGTATCCGGACGGGGCGCCGGCCCGGGAGGCGGTCGCCGGGCGGCACGGGCTGCCGGTGGACCGGGTCCTGCTGACGGCGGGCGCGGCGGAGGCGTTCGTCCTGATCGCCCGCGCGCTGCCCGCCAGGCATCCGGTCGTCGTGCACCCGCAGTTCACCGAGCCGGAGGCGGCGCTGCGGGCGGCCGGGCACGAGGTGGGCCGGGTGCTGCTCCGCGCCGAGGACGGCTTCCGGCTGGATCCGGCGGCGGTGCCCGAGGAAGCGGATCTGGTGGTGGTCGGCAATCCGACCAACCCGACCTCCGTGCTCCATCCGGCCGCCCTCCTGGAGCAACTGGCGCGCCCCGGGCGGACGCTGGTGGTCGACGAGGCGTTCATGGATGTGGTTCCCGGCGAGCGCGAGGCGCTGTGCGGGCGTACCGACATTCCCGGGCTCGTCGTCCTGCGCAGCCTCACCAAGACCTGGGGGCTCGCGGGCCTGCGGATCGGCTATGTGCTGGCCGACCCGGTCACCATCGGTCTGCTGGCCGAGGCGCAGCCGCTGTGGCCGGTGTCCTCGCCGGCGCTGGCGGCGGCCGAGGCGTGCATGGAGCCCCGGGCGCTGGTCGAGGCGGCCGAGGCGGCGGACCGGATCACGGTGGACCGTGCCCATCTGCTGGCGGGGCTCGCGGAGTTCGGTGAGGTGCGGGCGGTCGAGCCGGCCCAGGGGCCGTTCGTCCTGCTGCGGATGGAGCGGGCGGCCGAGGTACGGGAGCGGCTGCGGCTGCTGGGCTTCGCCGCGCGGCGCGGGGACACGTTCCCGGGTCTCGGGCCCGAGTGGCTGCGGCTGGCGGTACGCGACCGGGTGACGACCAACCGTTTCCTCCAGGCGCTCGATCAGGCTCTCCAGGCGCTGCCCGGGAGACCTTTGCGCTGAGGCGGCACGTGTCACCGGCGCCTCGCGCCGAGCGGGCCGCCGCGTCGAGGCGCCCCCGCGTCGAGGCGCCCCTGCGGCGAGGCGCCCCTGCGGCGAGGGGCCCCGCGGCGAGGGGCGCCCGCGCAGCGCCCGGCGGGCGAGCGCGGGCCCCCGATCACCCACGATCGGGGGCCCGCGTGGCCTCTATGTCCGCCCGCTGTTCACGCCCGGCGCAGGGCCGAGCGGCCCGCGAAGCGCGCCGAGTCGCCCAGCTCCTCCTCGATCCGGATCAGTTGGTTGTACTTCGCCGTGCGGTCGGAGCGGGAGAGCGAGCCGGTCTTGATCTGGCCGCAGCCGGTCGCCACCGCCAGATCCGCGATGGTGGTGTCCTCCGTCTCGCCCGAGCGGTGCGACATGACGGCCGTCCACCCCGCCCGGTGGGCCGTGTCCACCGCGGCCAGCGCCTCGGTCAGGGTCCCGATCTGATTGACCTTGACCAGGACCGAGTTGCCGACGCCGGTGCGGATGCCCTCGCGCAGCAGCGTCTCGTTGGTGCAGAACACATCGTCGCCGGTGAGCTGGCAGCGGTCACCGACGCGGGCGGTCAGCTCGCGCCAGCCGTCCAGGTCGTTCTCCGCCATCGGGTCCTCGATGGAGAGCACCGGGTAGGCGTCGATGAGCCCGGCCAGGTAGTCGGCGTTCTCCGAGGGAGTACGGCGCACCCCCTCGCCCGCGTAGTCGTACACCCCGTCGCGGAAGAACTCCGACGACGCCGGGTCCATGATCAGGCCGATGTCCGTGCCGGGGCGGTAGCCGGTGCGCTCGATGGCGGTCATCACGAAGTCGAGCGCCTCCTCGGCGGTACGCAGCGCGGGCGCGAAGCCGCCCTCGTCGCCGACGCCCGTGGAGTGCCCGGCGGCCAGCAGATCGCGGCGCAGGGTGTGGAAGACCTCGCTGCCCATGCGGACGGCTTCGGCGAAGGTCTCCGCACCCACGGGCGCGATCATGAACTCCTGGAAATCCAGCGGATTGTCGGCGTGGGCGCCGCCGTTGACGATGTTCATCATCGGCAGCGGCAGGAGGTGGGCGCCGGCGCCGCCGAGGTAGCGGTAGAGGGGCTGCCGGTGGGCCGCCGCGGCGGCCTTGGCGGCGGCGAGGGAGACGCCGAGGATCGCGTTGGCGCCGAGCCGGGACTTCGTGGCGGTGCCGTCGAGGGCGACCAGCGCGGCGTCGAGACCCGCCTGGTCCGCCGCGTCCCGGCCGCGCACGGACGCCGCGATCTCCCCGTTGACGTGGGCCACCGCCCGGTCGACGCCCTTGCCGTGCCAGCGCGCGGAGTCCCCGTCGCGCAGTTCGACGGCCTCCCGGGCACCGGTGGAGGCGCCGGAGGGGACAGCCGCGCGCCCCAGGGACCCGTCCGCCAGGACGACATCGACCTCGACCGTGGGGTTGCCCCGGCTGTCGATGATCCGGCGGGCGGTGACGGTCTCGATGGCGGCATCGACGGTGCCGACTGCCTGTGCGGACATGGGAGTTCCTTCCCGTTGTCATATGCCGTGGCCCCGGCTGCGACAACGCTGGCGCTGAGCCCGACTACACCAAACCCTACAGCAATGCTGATCAGTTTGGCTGTACAGCATTGCTGTGCAGGTCAGGTGCACAGCTTTGCTGACCAACGGGGTAAAGTGCCCTATGCCCACCTCGGAAGCCGCCGCCATCGCCGCCGAACTGCGCACCGCGATGGGCAAGCTCACCCGACGCGTCAAACACGAGGACCGCATCCCGCTGGGCCAGGTCGCCGTGCTCGGCGCGCTCGACCGCGACGGCGCCATGACCACCAGCGACCTCGCCGCCGATCAGCGCGTACGCCCCCAGTCGATGGCACGGGCGGTGGGGCTGCTCATGGAGCAGAACCTGATCACGCGCCGGGCACACCCCACGGACGGCCGCAAGTCGCTGGTCGAGCTGTCGGACGCGGGCCGGGCCGCGCTCGAAGCGGAGCGTGGCCGCAGGGCCGGCTGGCTCGCGCAGGCCATCGAGGCCGAACTCACGGATGAGGAGCGCGAGTTGCTGGCACGGAGCGCCGCCCTGCTGGAGCGGCTCGCCACACGCTGAGCGCCGCCCTGCTGGAGTGGCTCGCCACACGCCGAGCGCCGCCTAGCTGGAGCGGCTCGCCACACGCCGAGCGCCGCCTAGCTGGAGTGGCTCGCCACACGCCGAGGGCCGCCCCGCGCCCGCCAGGGATCGGGACAGCCCTTGGGCCGCCTCCGCGAGGCAGCGTGCACCCCGAGGGGCGGCGCTCCTCCCGCGAACGCCGCCCCTCAAGCCCCCTCCCAGGCCCCCGGACCCAGATTCTCGGACCCCCCGGTCCTCCCCTCCCCTCCCCTCCCCCTCCCTCTCGGGTCGGATCAGCCCTGGGTACGCCTGCGGGCCATCACCGTCGCCCCGGCGCCGACCGCCAGCAGCAGCGCCGCACCACCCGCGATGTACGGCGTGGCGGAGCTGCCACCGGTCTCGGCGAGGTTCTCCTCGGCCGGGCCCGCGCCGGAGCCGGTCTGGGTCTTCACATCCGGACCGTCACCCTTGTCGCCGCCCGTCGAGCCGCCACTGCCCGACGCACCGCCGTCACTCGCACCACCGCTGCTGGAACCACCGTTGTCCGAACCGCCGTCGGTACCGCCCGGCTCCTCCGTCTTCTTCGGCGTCTCGCAGGTCGCCTCGGCCAGCGTGACGTCACCCTGCACATCGGCGACGTTGAGCTTGAGCGGGTTCACGGAGACCCGGAGCTGGAGCGCGGCCGCCGCCGCGGTCCGCGAGGTGGTGCTGGTCTTCGACAGGTCCAGGATCACCTCGCCGACGCCCGGCACCGCCACCCGGGTCGTGCCGCCCGCGGTGAGCGTGACCTTCGTACCGAGGACCGACACATGGCCCAGCACGTTCGACTCCGCGACCGGCTTCCTGCCGACCTCGCAGACCGCCTTGGAGGTGACCTTCTCGACCTCGATGAGCGGGAGCAGCGGCAGTCCGGGCAGATGCACCCGGGCCTTCGCCAGATTGCTGTACCCCTGCGCCCTGTGCTTGTCGACGGTGGCTTCGGAAGTGGCCACATCGGCGCGCAGCACACTGACCGGCTGCCCGCGGTCCACACCGTCGACCTTCACGCTGAGCGCGGTCTTCTCCGCGCTGGCGGGGGCCTGTACCTCGTTGAGCGTGGCCTTGAGCGGAACCTCGATCGTCTTGTTCAGGAGGGAGACATTCAGTGCGGTACGGAGCACGACCGCGCTCGCCCTGCCCTCGCCGGTGGTCGTGGTCGTCGCGGTGGCGGCCTGCGCGGGGACGGCGACAAGCAGGGCGACGGGAGCGGCGGCGACCGCCAGGGCAGCGAGACGGAAGGTGTTGCTGTTCAAGATGGTGGAACCCCCACAAGAGACATGGAGCCACCGGCGCCGTCCAATGGGGGACATCGCGTGCGCCGGTGGCCTCGACTCCGTGAATCTTTACGTACGGAGGGTGAACTGGCGGATACCTGCGGTGAGTTCACCCCAAAGAGGGGTTTTAGCGTGCGTATTCGAATCTTTCGTCAGATGCGTGGCACGTGCGTTCCTGGGCGTCACCCGTTTCACCGAGCGCGAGCGGTACGGGTGTTGACCGCGCCGGGGTACCGCAGAAGTGACTCAACGAGCCGGAGGCTCCTGCGGACACTGCCTGTCAACACAGCACCCCGGCCGACCGCACCCGGCCGCTCAGCCGATCACGCGCCCGTTCAGCACGACGTGGCGGGGCGCGGCCAGCACCCGTACATCCGCGCGCGGATCCTCGTCGTACACGACCAGATCCGCCGGGGCCCCCTCCTCCAGAACCGGCCGCCCCAGCCAGCGCCGGGCGCCCCAGGCCGTCGCGGCGAGGGCCTCGCGGGGCGGAATGCCGGCCTTCACCAGTTCGGCGACCTCCGCCGCCACCAGACCGTGGGCCAGCGAGCCGCCCGCGTCGGTTCCGACATAGACCGGGATCCCGGCGTCGTACGCGGCACGCACGGTGTCGTAGCGGCGCTCGTACAGCCGGCGCATATGGGCGGACCAGCGAGGGAACTTGGCCTCGCCGCCCGCCGCGAGATCGGGAAAGGTGGCGATGTTGACCAGCGTCGGAACGATCGCCACACCGCGTTCGGCGAAGAGTGGAATCGTCTCCTCGGTCAGGCCGGTCGCATGCTCGATGCAGTCGATCCCGGCCTCCACCAGATCGCGCAGCGCCGCCTCGGCGAAGCAGTGCGCGGTGACGCGGGCGCCCAGCCGGTGCGCCTCGGCGATGGCCGCCTCGACCTCGCCGCGCGGCCAGCAGGCGGTCAGATCACCGTCGTCCCGGTCGATCCAGTCGCCCACCAGCTTCACCCAGCCGTCCCCGCGCCGGGCCTCCCTGGCGACATAGGCGACCAGGTCGCCCGGCTCGATCTCATGGGCGTAGTTACGGATGTACCGGCGGGTCCTGGCGATGTGCCGGCCGGCCCTGATGATCTTCGGCAGATCCTCGCGGTCGTCGATCCACCGGGTGTCGGACGGCGATCCGGCGTCCCGGATCAGCAGCGTGCCGGCCTCCCGGTCCGTGAGCGCCTGCTTCTCACTCGTCGCCGCGTCGACGGGGCCGTGCCGGTCGAGGCCCACATGGCAGTGCGCGTCGACCAGACCGGGCAGCGCCCACCCGGTGACGGTCACCGCGTCGTCCGCGCCCGGTGGCCGCTCGTACGTGATCCGCCCGCCCACGGCCCACAGCTCGTCCCGGATCTCGTCCGGACCGACGAGCACCCGCCCCATCACCCGCAGCACCCGCTGCTCCTGATCACTCATACGCGGCACTGTACGAGGCCCTCGGTACCCTCGACGGAGCACTGTTCGTGCGCAGAACCGCTGACCGAACCGAAGAGAGCACCACCGTGACGCACCCCTTCCTCGACCTCGCCCCGCTCACCGCCGCGCATTTCGCGGCCATCGAGCGGCGGGTGGCCGGTCTTCTCGCCACGCAGCAGGACATCGTGATCATGCAGGGAGAGGCGCTGCTGCCCCTGGAGGGCTGCATCCGGGGCGGCGCCCGGCCCGGCTCGACCGCGCTGAACATCGTCACGGGCCCGTACGGGCAGACCTTCGGCAACTGGCTGCGGGACTGCGGTGCCCGGGTCATCGACCTCTCGGTGCCGTTCCACGCGGCGGTCACCGCCGACCAGGTCGCGCAGGCGCTCGCCGCCCACCCGGAGATCGACTTCGTCTCGCTGGTGCACGCGGAAGCGGCCACCGGCAACACCAACCCGGTCGCGGAGATCGGTGAGGTGGTCCGGGCCCACGGCGCGCTGTTCATGCTGGACGCCGTCGCCTCGGTGGGCGCCGAACCGCTGCTGCCGGACGTGTGGGGCGTCGACCTGTGCGTGATCGGCGCACAGAAGGCGATGGGCGGACCGGCCGGGGTGTCGGCGGTGTCGGTGAGCGCGCGGGCCTGGGAGCGGATCGCCGCCAACCCCGCGGCTCCGCGCCGCTCCTACCTCTCCCTCCTGGACTGGAAGGAGCGCTGGATCGACGGTGGCCGCAAGGCGCTGCCGCACGCCCCGGCGCAGCTGGAGATGCTGGCGCTGGAGGCGTGTGCGGAGCGGATCGAGGCCGAGGGCCTGGATGCGCTGATGGCCCGCCACGCCTCGGCCGCGGCGGCGACCCGGGCGGGCGCGGTGGCGCTCGGCGGCGGTCTGGAGCCGTACGTCCACGAGGCGCGGGACGCGGCTCCGGTCGCCACGACGCTGCGCGCCCCGTCGGGGGTCGACGCCTCCTCGCTGGTCGCGCAGGCGCTCGCGGCGGACCCCTCGCTGCCGCTCATCGCGGGCGGCGGGGCGTTGTCCAAGGAGATGATCCGGGTCAATCACTACGGGGTGGATGCGACGCGGGGTGCGGTGCGCTCCTCGCTCGCGGCCCTGGGGGCGGCGCTGGCCGATACGGGCCGGCAGGTCGACTTCGAAGCTGCCCGCAAGGCCGTTTCGGAAACCTGGCCGAGCGAATAGATTCCCCAACACCCCCGCCCTGCACGCATCACCCGGCGGACCAGAATTAATGAATGCGGGGAGCTGCTTTATCGAAAGCAGCTCCCCGCATTCTTCTGCCCGCTTTCCGTCACCCTAAACGCTAGGATTCCGTGAACATGGATCCTCGTAATTCATCCGCATCTCCTGAGAGTTACAAATCTGTGACCGACTCCACATCGCGACTGAAATGCCGGAAAAATTCAGGTCACATGGTGAGAAATCGCAGCCGATTCGCGCGAGAGCACGCGCCCGCGTGATAGCACAACAGCACCGTTGACCCAACCCCTCGCCTCGATGCGATTTCGAAATTTGCTGGGTAAATTCAATTCACATGACCGCCGCACCAGCAGATTTTGCCCGTGCCCGAAGTGAATTCCTCAGAATCGACACCCCACGAGTGGAGGACGGAGCCGCGCTCTGGCGCATTGCCCGCGACTCCGAGGTCCTGGACCTCAACTCCTCGTACAGCTACCTGCTGTGGTGCCGTGACTTCGCCGCGACCTCCGTGGTCGCCCGCGACGAGAACGGCGAGCCCATCGCCTTCGTGACGGGATACATCCGGCCGGACCGGCCCGAAACCCTCGTCGTCTGGCAGGTGGCCGTCGACCACGGCCACCGCGGGAAGGGCCTGGCCGCCACGCTGCTGGACGCGCTGACCACGCGGGTCGCCGCAGACCAGGGCCTGGCCCTGGTCGAGACGACCATCACCCCGGACAACACCGCGTCCGACCGGCTGTTCACCTCCTACGCGCAGCGCCACGACGTGTCCCTGGAACGCGAGGTGCTCTTCGACAGCGGACTGTTCCCCGAGGAAACGCACCTGCCGGAAGTGCTGTACCGCATAGGCCCGTTCCACGCCTGACGCGCGCCGCGCCCACCGGACGCAGCGCCTGTCGCACGTCGCGGCCGCCGGACGCAGCGCCCGACGCACGCCGCACCCGACGCACACAGCGCCACAGCCCGCCGCCCCGATCCGCCCAGGAACCGGAGCTGCCCCACCGACCCGCCGACGCGGCCCGACCGACACCGCGTCGACGCCACGATCGTCCGCGCCGGACCGACCCCCCGGCGCGTCCCGGACCACGCTTCCACGCCGGAAGCAGGCTTCACAGCCACCCGTCGCACCCTTCTCGACCAGGAGACCCGCTGTGACCATCACCCCGCCCGCCCTGAGTGTCTTCGAGACCCTGGAGTCGGAGGTACGGAGCTACTGCCGCGGCTGGCCCGCGGTGTTCGACCGCGCGCAGGGCGCCCGGCTGACCGACGAGGACGGCCACTCGTACCTCGACTTCTTCGCCGGTGCCGGATCGCTCAACTACGGCCACAACAACCCGGTGCTGAAACGCGCGCTGATCGACTACATCGAGCGCGACGGGATCACCCACGGCCTGGACATGGCGACCACCGCGAAGCGCGCGTTCCTGGAGACCTTCCAGAACGTGATCCTGCGGCCGCGCGACCTCCCGTACAAGGTGATGTTCCCCGGCCCGACCGGCACCAACGCCGTCGAGTCGGCGCTCAAGCTGGCCCGCAAGGTCAAGGGCCGCGAGTCCGTCGTCTCGTTCACCAACGCCTTCCACGGCATGTCGCTCGGCTCGCTCGCCGTGACCGGCAACGCCTTCAAGCGGGCCGGCGCGGGCATCCCGCTGGTGCACGGCACGCCGATGCCGTTCGACAACTACTTCGACGGCACGGTCCCCGACTTCCTCTGGTTCGAGCGGCTGCTGGAGGACCAGGGCTCCGGGCTCAACAAGCCCGCCGCCGTGATCGTGGAGACCGTCCAGGGCGAGGGGGGCATCAATGTCGCCCGCGCCGAGTGGCTGCGCGCGCTCCAGGAGCTGTGCCACCGCCAGGACATGCTGCTGATCGTCGACGACATCCAGATGGGCTGCGGCCGTACCGGTGGCTTCTTCTCCTTCGAGGAGGCCGGCATCGTGCCGGACATCGTCACCCTGTCGAAGTCCATCAGCGGCTACGGCATGCCCATGTCGCTCTGCCTGTTCAAGCCGGAGCTGGACATCTGGGAGCCGGGCGAGCACAACGGCACCTTCCGCGGCAACAACCCGGCGTTCGTCACCGCCGCCGCCGCGCTCGACGCCTACTGGGCCGACGGCCAGATGGAGAAGCAGACGCAGACCCGCGGCGAGCAGGTGGTGCAGTCGCTGCTGGCCATCTGCGCGGAGGAGCCGACCGCGCAGTTCCGCGGCCGCGGCCTGGTCTGGGGCATGGAGTTCGCCGACCCGGCGCGCGCCTCGGCCGTCTGCGCCCGCGCCTTCGAGCTGGGGCTCCTGCTGGAGACCTCGGGCCCGCAGAGCGAGGTCGTCAAGCTGCTGCCGCCACTGACCATCACCCCCGAAGAGCTGGACGAGGGCCTGCGCACGCTGGCCCGCTGCGTCCGCGAGACGGCCTGACCCCATTACCCCTGGGGCAGGCGGTACGAAAAGTAACTCCCACCGCACAGAGAAGTTGTAGAGAGAAAGGCACCGACTCACCGTGATCGTCCGATCGTTCAGTGACATCGAGAACACCGACCGGCATGTGAAGGCCGCATCCGGCACCTGGGAGAGCAAGCGCATCGTGCTCGCCAAGGAGAAGGTGGGCTTCTCGCTCCACGAAACCGTGCTCTACGCGGGCACGGAGACCTCGATGTGGTACGCGAACCACATCGAGGCGGTGCTCTGCACCGAGGGCGAGGCCGAGCTCACCAACGACGAGACCGGCGAGAAGCACTGGATCTCGCCCGGCACGATGTATCTGCTGGACGGGCACGAGCACCACACGCTGCGGCCCAGGACCGACTTCCGCTGTGTGTGCGTCTTCAATCCTCCCGTCACCGGACGGGAGGACCACGACGAGAACGGTGTCTACCCACTGTTGACCGAGGAGGGCTGAACCATGACCACCGATGTACGCGCCGACCTGTACCCCTCGCGCGGCGCCGCCGAGATGACCACTCCCCGCCAGGACCCGGTCATCTGGTCCGCGCCCGGCGCACCGGGGCCGGTCGCCGTGAAGGACCTCCAGGGGTTCGAACGCGACGGCTTCCTCACCGTCGACCAGCTGATCACGCCGGACGAGGTCGCCGTCTGCCACGCCGAACTGACCCGGCTGATCGCCGATCCGGCGGTACGCGCCGACGAGCGCTCGATCATCGAGCCGAAGTCGCAGGACGTACGGTCCGTCTTCGAGGTCCACAGGCTCAGTGAGGTCTTCGCCCGGCTGGTGAGCGACGAGCGGGTGGTGGGCCGGGCCCGCCAGATCCTCGGCTCGGACGTGTACGTCCATCAGTCGCGGATCAACGTCAAGCCGGGCTTCGGGGCTTCGGGCTTCTACTGGCACTCGGACTTCGAGACCTGGCACGCCGAGGACGGTCTGCCGAACATGCGGGCCGTGTCCGTCTCGATCGCCCTGACCGAGAACTTCGACACCAACGGCGGGCTGATGATCATGCCCGGCTCGCACAAGTCGTTCCTCGGCTGTGCGGGCGAGACGCCGGAGGACAACTACAAGAAGTCCTTGCAGATGCAGGACGCCGGCACCCCGTCCGACGAGGCGCTGACGAAGATGGCCGACCGGCACGGCATCAAGCTCTTCACGGGGCGGGCCGGTTCGGCGACCTGGTTCGACTGCAACTGCATGCACGGCTCGGGCGACAACATCACCCCGTACCCGCGCAGCAATGTCTTCATCGTGTTCAACAGCGTGGAGAACGCCGCCGAGGAGCCCTTCGCGGCTCCGGTCCGCCGCCCGGAGTTCATCGGGGCGCGGGACTTCACCCCGGTGAAGTAGCGCCGGGAGCGGGGCCGGTGGGGGGGCGGGGTGGTGTCCCGCCCCGCCCCCCCCACACTGCCATAACCGGCTGGACCGGGGCCCGGTCAACGGCGAAGGTATGGCCCATGACCTCACACGTACGTCACCTCACCATCGACTGCGCCGACGCGTACAAGCTGGCCGGTTTCTGGTCCGAAGTGCTCGGCTCGCCCCTCTCCGACGACGACGTCCCCGGTGATCCCGAGGCGCTCGTCGAGGCCCCCGGTGCCGCGCTGCTGTTCATCACGGTGCCCGAGCCGAAGAGCACCAAGAACCGTCTGCACGTCGACATCCAGCCGCACGACCGCTCCCGTGACGAGGAGGTCGAGCGGCTGCTGGCGCTGGGCGCCACGATGGTCGGCGATCACCGCAAGCCGAACGGCCGGGGCTGGGCGACGCTCGCGGACCCGGAGGGCAACGAGTTCTGTGTGGAGTGCAGCGCCGCCGAGCGAGCGGCACTGACCGGAACCCGGCTGCCGGTCACCGCGGACGATGTGACCACGGCGGTACGGCTGTCGGTGGACGCGCTGGGCACGGCCCCGGCGGACGGCTGGCAGGTGCCCGCAGGGACCCTGGAGTGGGACTGCTGGGAGACGGTGGAGCATCTGAGCGACGATCTCTTCGCGTACGCGGTCCAGTTGGGCCCGCGCACACCGCCGCTAAACGGCGAGGTCCCCTACCGGTGGGCCGCCGAGCGCGCGGGCGGCCCGGCGAACGCGGTCTTCGCGGACCGCGCGGCCGGTGCTGCCGGGCTGCTGCAGACGCTGGAGGCGAGCGGCGCCCTGCTGGCCGCGATGGTGCGGACGACCCCGCCCGAGGTCCGCTCGTACCACTCGCACGGCGTCTCCGACCCGGAGGGGTTCGCCGCGATGGGCATCGTGGAGACCCTGGTCCACACCCATGACATCGCCGAGGGACTGGGCATCTCCTGGGCGCCGCCCGCCGCCCTGTGCGACCGGGTGCTGGCCCGGCTGTTCCCCGAGGCTCCGTCGGACGAGGACCGGTGGACGGCCCTGCTGTGGTCCACGGGCCGCACCGAGCTGCCGGGCCGGCCGCGCCGCACCTCCTGGAAGTGGCACGGTGCGCCGCTGGGCTCGGACCCGGCGGCCGGCGCCTGACGGTGGGAGATCCGGCGCCGGACCGGGCCGGCCCCGGTTCGGCGTGCGCGGCCGGTCCTCAGACCGTGTCCAGCGCCGGGTAGTCGGTGTACCCCTCGGCCCCGCCGCCGTAGAGCGTGCCGGGGTCCGGGACGTTGAACGGGCCGCCCGCGCGCAGCCTGGCCGGCAGGTCCGGGTTGGCGAGGAAGAGCAGTCCGTAGGAGATGAGGTCCGCGATCCCGTCGTCGACCACCGTGTGGTGGTCGGGCCCGGTCGGCCCGTCCGACAGGACGTTGATGATCAGCGTACCGGTGTACCGCTTGCGCAGCGCGAGCGTCAGCTCACGGATCTCCACCGCTTCCAGGACGTGCAGATAGGCGAGTCCCAGCGGGTCGATCGCCGCGGCCAGGGCGGTGTAGGCGGCTTCCGGGGCGGGCTCGTCGATGCCGTTGTACGGGTTTCCGGGTGAGATGCGCAGCCCGGTGCGCTCCGCGCCGATCTCCGCGGCGACCGCCTCCACGACGGCGACGGCGAAGCGGATGCGGGCCTCGTCCGAGCCGCCCCACTCGTCCTCGCGCAGATTGGTGTTGGGCGCCAGGAACTGGTGGATGAGATATCCGTTGGCACCGTGCACCTCCACCCCGTCGAAGCCCGCCTCGACGGCGTTGCGGGCGGCGGTGGCGAAGTCCGCGACGGTCGCGCGGACCTCGTCGCGGGTCAGTTCGCGCGGCTCCACGAACTCCTTCGGCCCCTCGTGGGTGAAGGCGTTGCCCTCCGCCCTGACCGGGGAGGCACCCACCGGCACCAGCCCGTCCGGCAGCAGGACCGGGTGGCCGATCCGTCCGGTGTGCATGAGCTGGGCGAAGATCCGGCCGCCCCGGGCGTGCACGGCGTCGGTGACCTTGCGCCAGGAGGCGATCTGCTCGGCGCTGTGCAGACCGGGGGTGTCGGAGTAGCCCTGGCCCACCACCGACGGCTGGATGCCCTCGGTGATGATCAGCCCGGCCGAGGCGCGCTGGGCGTAGTACTCGGCGGTGTCGGCGGTGGCCGTGCCGCCCGCGCCGGCCCGGCTGCGGGTCATCGGTGCCATGACGATGCGGTTGGCGAGCTGCGTACCGGAGAGGTCGATCGGGTCGAACGCGGTGGTCATGGGAGCTCCCGGAGAATATATGTGGTCGGCCAAGCATTCGCGCCGTTCGTCACTGTAGCGCATTACTTGGCCGACCAAGGTAAAGTTGGGAGACGCTGCCGGGGCATCATCGGACTCGCCGTAGCCCCGCCCCGAGGAGCCCCTGATGAAGACCGCCCACGCCGGCCCGGCCGACACCACCGCGACCCCCGGAACCGGCGTTGCTGCCGATGCCGCCGACACCGCCCCCTGTACGGACGCGCTGCCGAGCGCGGCGCGCGGCGGCCCCCTGAGCCATGCCGTCTCACGGATCGCCCGGCTGCACCGGATCACGGCGGGCAAGCTGCTCAAGGGGCTGGACCTCTACCCCGGTCAGGAATTCCTGATGATGCACCTGTGGGACGCGGGTGCGGTCCGGCAGTCGGAGCTGATCAAGGCGCTGGACCTCGACCCCTCCACGGTCACCAAGATGCTCCAGCGCCTCGAACAGACCGGGCATGTGCGCCGCCGCCCCGACCCGGCCGACCGGCGGGCGGTCCTCGTCGAGGCCACGGACGACAGCTGCGCCCTGCGCACCTCGGTGGAGGCGGCGTGGACGAATCTGGAGGAGCACACCCTGGCGGGCCTCGGCCCGGAGGAGCGTGCGGAGCTGGCCCGGCTGCTGGCCAGGGTCGAGGCGAATCTCTGCGCGGAGGCCGAGGGCTGCCCCGGACTCGCCTGAGCCCGAAGCCCCGTACCCGTACCCGTACTCACGCTCGCGCCGCGCCCACCCGAGCCCGCCCGAGCCGCCACGCACTTCGCCGGCCCGGACCAGGACGCCCCCGCTCCGTCGGCGGGAACCACGACGTCCCCGTTCCGCCGGCTCGGGCCAGGACCGTCCGTACTCCCCTCCTCTCCCCCGCTCAGGACAGGGCGTCCAGCGCCCGGTCCACGTCCGCCTCGGTGTTGTAGAGGTGGAAGGCCGCCCGCAGATTGCCCGCCCGAGCCGAGACCATGACTCCGGCCCTGGCCAGATCGGGTTCACGGGCGCCGAGCCCGGGCACGGCGACGATGGCCGATTCACCGGGAACCGCCTTGTGGCCGATCCCCGCCAGGCCCTCGCGGAACCGGGCCGCGAGCCCGGTGGCGTGGGCGTACAGGGCATCGGTGCCGACCTCAGCCAGCAGGGCCAGGGAGTGCTCGGCCCCGTGGTACGCGAGGAAGGCGGGCGGTTCGTCGAATCGGCGGGCGGAGGGGGCGAGCCGCTCGATCGGGCCGTAGGTGCTGTTCCAGGGGTCCTCGGCGGCCACCCAGCCGACGAACACGGGCGGCAGGGACGCCTGCGCCTCCTCGGTCACGGTGAGGAACGACGCGCCCCGCGGGCAGAGCAGGAACTTGAAACCGCCGGTGACGGTGTAGTCGTACGCCCCGGCGTCCAACGGGAACCAGCCCGCCGACTGGGTGGCGTCCACCAGTGTCCGGGCACCGTACGAGGCGGCGGCCGCCCGGACGGCGGCCAGGTCGGCGACCCTGCCGTCGGCGGACTGTACGGAGGAGAAGGCGACGAGCGCGGTCTCCGGTCGCACCGCGTCGGCGAGGTCCGCGAGCGGGACGTACCGCATCCGCAGGTCGCCGCGGAGCGCGAACGGGCTGACCACCGAGCTGAACTCGCCCTCGGGGACGAGCACTTCGGCGCCCGGGGGCAGCGAGGCTGCGATCAGCCCGACATGGACGGTGACCGAGCCGCCGGTGGCGACCCGGTCGGGGCCGACACCGGCCAGCCCGGCGAATGCGCTCCGGGCGGCCTCCACCGCTTCGAAGCTGCCCGCGCCCGCCCCTCGGCCGGACGCGTTGTGGTCCGCGAGCGCCTTGACGGCCCGAACGGTGCGGCGGGGCAGCAGTCCGCTGGTGGCGCTGTTGAGGTACGTGGTCTCCGGCGCGAACTCGGTGGCCGCCGCCTGGCTGAGGCTGAGCGAAGTGATCTCCATGGCCCAAGCCTGAAGGCCCCTTAAGTCATAGTCAATTGCCAGGATTCAAGGGGCATACCCAAGCGATTCTTATGGAATGGGGCTCAGGTCTGCGGGACCTCGCAGGCGCCGTCCGGGTCACAGGCGGCCCCGTCCTCGCCGATCGCGGTCAGCGCGGTGGCCGGACGGTCCTTCCACGCCTGTTCCAGCGCCTTGAGGAAGACCTCGGACGGCTGGCCGCCGGAGATCCCGTAGCGCCGGTCGAGCACGAAGAACGGCACGGCGTTGGCGCCCAGCTCGGACGCCTCGCGCTCGTCGGCCCGGACGTCGTCCGCGTACGCCTCGGGGTCGGCGAGCACCGCGCGGGCCTCCTCGCCGTCCAGCCCGGCCTCGACGGCGAGCCGGACCAGCTCGTCGTCGTCGAAGACGGAGCGCTCCTCGGCGAAGTTCGCCCGGTAGGCGAGGGTCAGCAGCGCGTCCTGACGGCCGCGCGCCTTGGCCAGGTGCAGCAGCCGGTGGATGTCGAAGGTGTTGCCGTGGTCGCGTCCCTCGGTGCGGTAGCCCAGCCCTTCGGCCTGCGCGTTGGCCGCGACATTGGCCTCCATGGACGCGGCCTCCGCACGGGTGCGGCCGTACTTCTGCGCCAGCATGTCGATCACCAGCGCGGTGTCGCCCTTGGCCCGGCCCGGGTCGAGCTCGAAGGAACGGTGCACCACCTCGACCTCGTCGCGGTGGGCGAACTCCGCCAGGCCCTTCT
This sequence comes from Streptomyces sp. TSRI0281, assembly GCF_001905125.1. Lineage (GTDB taxonomy): Bacteria > Actinomycetota > Actinomycetes > Streptomycetales > Streptomycetaceae > Streptomyces. The sequence continues at coordinate 81,485 of NZ_LWLE01000006.1, forward strand.
CGAAACGGGCCTTGCCGATGTAGCACCACGGGCAGGCGATGTCGCTCCAGATCTCGACGCGCATGACTCTTCCGCTCTCCAGGGTCTCGGGTGGTACGGAGGGCTCCTCCGCACACAGGTCGAACAACGGAAGGGGACCTGCTGATTCCCGAGCGGGACATCCCCGTCACACAGGACGGGCGCAGGTCGAGGGGGGGTCCGTTTCGCTCCCCCTTCACCGTCCCGCACGTGACGGGAGCCGACCACCGCACGGGACCAGGAGAAGAGATCTGCGGCCCGGGTGCCGAAACCGGCGCCTCCCGCGCGGCAGCGGCGGATCGGCACTTGTCACCTGGGCTGCTCAGCCGGACTTGGTGTACGTGAGCTGCTCGCCGCTGTCCGCGTTCTCGCGACGCAGGGAGCCGTCCGGGAGCAGGGTGAGCGTGGTGGGCGGGCCCGCGGTGCAGGACGACATGGGTTCACCGACGGCGACCGTGGAGGGGCCGACCTCGACGGGTCCGCCCGGGGACGGTTCCGCGGTCAGGATCGCCTGGAAGACACAGTGGTACGAGCCGCCGTTGTCGAGCGGTCCGTCCGCGGTGAGACTGAGGACGGTCCGGCCGACGGTGCCCTGCTGGATGACGAGCTCCCGGGTGGAGCGGCCCGCGGCGTTGTCGATGGCGCCCGACCAGGTGCCGAGGTATCCGGCCGGGATGGAGCCGTCGCCGTCCCCCTTGTCGTCGGCCGGGTTCGACTCGGCCGGGTTCGACGCGGCCGGTTTCGCCCCGGGCTGTTCCTTCACGGCCTGTTCCTTCCCGGAGTCCGGGCCGCGCACCAGTTGGACGACGACGAAGGCCAGCGCGACGGTCAATACGGTGATCGTGGTGATAAGCGCCCATCTGCGCGTCATGAATTCCCTCAGGAGGTGCGGCGTAAATGTGTCACTGGTAATCACGAATCCGACCCTGAAGTGGTTCAGTGTGCACGTGAGTTGAGACACGCCTGTGAGACAGCGGACCTGTCCGCGCCCGGCGTGCACATGACCGGCATTCCCCGGATTCGGTGGGGACCGGCCGGTCATGTTCGCGGCGGCCTACTGATCCCCGGGCCGGGCATCCCCGTCCCGCAGGAGGAGGCGCAGGACGAGGTGGCTCCCGGCGTGCGGGGCGTCCGGGTCCGGGGTCCAGCCGTGGCGGGCGTAGAAGGACTGGGCCCTGGTGTTGGGGGCGAAGACCTCCAGCCGGGCGGCCGTCACCCCGGCGCCGCGCCATGCGTCGGTGCAGGCGGAGTGCAGGGCGGTGCCTAGGCCCGTACGCCACTGGGAGGGGGCGACATGGAGCTGGGTGAGGTTCATGATGCCGTCGCGTACGGCGTAGGCGGCGATCCCGGCCAGGGCGCCGTCCCGTTCCGCGCACAGGACGGTGGCGTCGGGGCGTTCGACGGCGCGCGACCAGCCGTCGCGGCTGCGGGCGACCTCGTCGGCCCCTTGGTACTCCTCGGCGGGGAGGTGGCCGCGGTAGTACGTGGCGCGGGCCTCGGTGTGCAGCAGGACGATGGCGTCGATGTCGGCGGGGGTCGCTTCTCTGATCATGAAGAGGGGGACGCGCGGGTCCGGCCCGCGGGTTGCGCCGGACCGGAAACCGCGCGCCCCCTTTTCGCCGTTCAGGGCGCTGCTAGAGCTTTCCGGCTCCCGCTCCCGACGTCACCGACGCGGCGACGGCCGACGCGGGCTCGGCGGTGTAGCTGTACGGCGGGGTGGTGAAGGAGCCGGTCCGCGAGATCGCGGTGGCGGCGCCGCCGAGGACGTTGCCGCCGCCGGTGTCCGGGTACGTCGCCACGCCCGAGCGGTGCGGGTGCTCAGCTGCCGGAGCCGACGTCCGCGCCGTTGCGCCAGACGGTCACGTCCAGCGTCAGGTACGTACTGGGCGATTCCTCGGCCGAGAAGCCCTGGACGGTCACGAGGCCCAGGTGTCCCGTTCCGGTGACGCAGAGCTGGCGCCCCTTGGAGAGTTTGTCCACGTAGACGGTCTGGCTGAACCGGGTCTCCGCGCGGCAGGCGGCGAGCGATCCCGGCTGCCCCGGATCGAGCAGGGCCAGATGCCCCTCCGTGCTCTCCGCGTCGAGGTAGCCGCCGGTGTCGTACGAGAGCTCGTACCCGCCGTCCTCGCCCTGCTGCGGCCGGAGGGCGTCGTCCCCGAGCGTCAGGTGATAGCCCGCGGTGAGGTTGATGCCCTTGTGGACGGAGGGCTTCGGGTCCCGCTTGGCGTCCGGCTTCCGGTCGGCCGTCCCGCTCCCGCCGCCACTGCGCTCGCCCTGTGACGAGCCGCCGCCCTGTGCGGTGTCGTCGTCCTTGCCCTTGAGCATGTCGTACGCCGAGCTGCCCACGATGGCGAGGACCAGCGCGGCGGCGATGGCGATGGCCGCGTTCCGTTTGCCCGTGCTCTTCGCGGGACCGGCCGCCGGGTGACCGGGGTGGCCCGGCTGACCCGGGTACAGGGGCTGCCCCGGGTAGGTGGGCTGCCCCGGGTAGGCGGGCGGGCCGGGCTGACCGGGGTACGTCTGCGCGTGCGCCGGGAACTGGGTCGGGGCGTGGGCATGGGCCTGCGCGGGCGCCTGGGCCGGGAACTGTGTGGGGGCGTGGGCCTGTGCCTGCGCCGGCGTGCGGTACTGCTGGGGCTGAGCGGGCTGTGTGGGCTGATGCGGGTGCTGCGTCGCGGGCGGGCCGTAGCCCTGGGGCGCGGCGGCCACGGGTGCCGTCGGCGAGTAGGCGGCCGGCGGGGCGGTGGCCGGGGGCGGGGGTGTCTGGACCGGGGCCGGGGCCGCCGCCCGTCCGGTGATGTCGGCGGCGACCGGGACCGGCAGCCAGTCCTCGGGGCGGCGCAGCACCGTCTCCGCGTTCGCGGACTGGCAGAGCCCGATGACCTCGGCGACCGAGGGCCGGGCCGCCGGGTCCTTGGCGAGGCACCGGGTGACCAGTTCCGTCAGCCGCTCCGGGACCCCGCTGAGATCGGGCTCCTCGTGGACGATCCGGTAGAGCACCCCGTGCGAGGTCCCCTCCCCGAACGCCGGCCTGCCCGTCGCCGCGTACGCCGCGACCTGGCCGAGCGCGAAGACGTCGGTGGCCGCCGTCACCCGTTGCCCCGCGGCCTGTTCCGGGGCCATGAACGAGGGGGTGCCGATGGTGACGCCGCTGCCGGTGAGCGAGGTGGCGTCGGCGGCGTACGCGATGCCGAAGTCGATGACGCGGGGCCCGTCGGCGGCGAGCAGCACGTTGGAGGGTTTGAGGTCGCGGTGCACGATGCCCGCTCCGTGGATGACGTGCAGCGCCTCGGCCATGCCCGCGATCAGCAGCAGCACCGCCTCGACCGGCAGTGCGCCGTGCGCGACGACCGCGTCGGCGAGCGAGGGGCCCGGCACGTACGCGGTGGCCAGCCAGGGCTGCGCGCCGTCGGTGTCGGCGTCGATGACGGGCGCGGTGAACAGGCCCTGCACCCGCTGCGCGGACTGCACTTCCTGGGCGAACCGGCGGCGGAACTCGGGGTCCTCCCCGAATTCGGGACGGATCACCTTGATGGCCACGGGCCGCCCGCCGGGGGTGTACGAGAGGTACACCTTGCCCATGCCGCCCGCGCCGAGCCTGGCGGCCAGCCGGTATCCGGCGATGGTGACCGGATCGTCCCCCGCGAGCGGCTGGAAGACCTGTGGGGAACTGCCCCGTTCCGGCTGCTGACCACTCATCGAACTCACGTCTCCCCGTATGGAACTCTGCACGGGATCCCGGATGGATTCCTGGGTGGATTCCTGGGTGGATTCCTGGATGGATCCCTGGACGAACCGCCGCTGGGCCGCCGTACGGGCCCGCGCTGTCGGGTGGCACCTTATCCAAGGATCCGGCGACGGCCGGACTGACGGGCGGTCAGTCCAGATACACCGGGAGCGCGTCCACTCCGTACACGATGGACAGCTTCCGGAACTCCAGCTCCGCCGGTGGCACGGCGAGGCTCAACCGGGGGAAGTTCGAGACGAGTTGGGGGAAGGCGGCCCGGAGTTCCATCCGGCCCAGCTCCGCGCCGATGCAGCGGTGGATGCCGTGGCCGAAGGCCAAGTGGGAGGAGGCGGGCGGGCGCGACGGGTCGAAGGAGTCCATCGCGGGCCCCAGACGCGGGTCGCGGTCGGCGGCGCTGAGCGAGACGATGACGATGTCGCCGCCGGAGATGCGGACGCCGCCCAGTTGCAGGTCCTCGCGGGCGAAGCGCGGAAAGGCCGTCTGGACGACCGTGAGATGACGCAGGAGTTCGTCGACGAAGGGGGCCGCGACGGCGGCCGGGTCCTCCGCGTCACGGAGAGCGGTGAAGTGCTCGCGGTCCTGGAGCATGATCAGCGTGCCGAGGGCGAGCATGCTCGCGGTCGTTTCCAGGCCGCCGGTGAGGACGCCGTCGGCGAGGCCGGTGAGTTCCTCGTCGGTGACGCTGTCGCCGTGTTCGCGGATGAGCATGCCGAGCAGACCGTCACCGGGGTAGCGCCGCTGCTGTTCGACCACGCCGTGCAGATAGTCACGGGACCGGGAGATGGCCCCGAAGGACGCGCCGACGCCGCCGAGCACATCGAAGCGGGCCACCGAGAACTGCTGGAACGCCTCCCGCTCCTCGTAGGGGACGCCGAGCAGTTCGCAGATGACCAGCGCCGGGACCGGGAACGCGAAGTGCTCGACGAGATCGACCCGGCCCTCGGCGTCCGCGGCCTTGGCCAGTCCGCCCAGGCTCTCCTCGACGATCGCGTGGATACGGGGGGTGAGGCGGCCCAGGCGGCGCATCGTGAACTCGGGGGTGAGCAGGCGCCGCAGGCGGGTGTGGTCCGGCGGGTCGCAGAAGCCCAGGCCACCCGGCTGGTGGTTCTCGGCGACACCGGTGCGGCCGACGAGGTGGGCGAAGTCGTTGCTGAAGGCGCGGGCGTCGCCGAGGACCTGCTTGGCCTCCTCGTACCCGGAGACCAGCCAGACCGTCATGCCCGGTATCGGCAGTCGGCTGACCGGTTCGCGGTCGCGCAGCGCGCCGAGTTCGGGGACGGGGTCGAGGCCCTCGCGGCGCAGCGGCAGCAGCGCGGCGTCGGGGAGCTTCGAGAGGGCGGAGAGGTCGAGGGAGGTGCCCTTCGACCGGAGGCGGGCGAGGTAGCGGCGCGTGAGCCAGGTCGTCATCGCGGAACGTACGGACATGCTGTGCTCGCATCTGTGAGGTGGGACGAACAGGGCCGGGTGCCGATGCCGGTTACGAGAAGGGGGCGGGAGGGGAAATCCTGCCGGACCGGTGAGTGGGCGTCCCCATGGGGGCCGCCGGAACGGCACTGCGGGGCCGGACGTGCCACGGATCACGGGGCGGCGAGCGAGGGTCCATGACCGGTGAACCGCTCCGGCCCCGCTCATGTGGTGAGCGGGGCCGGGCAGTTGACGGAGAGCGGGGCGGCCGGACTCCGTGGGCGCGTGCGGGGGACGGCGGCGTCTCAGCGGCCGTCGCGCGGGTCGGTCAGCCCCTCGGCCCGGAAGGTGATCCGGTCGAAGACCGCGCCGCATCCCTCCCCGGTGGGTGACTGCACCAGGAATCCGGCGAGCGCGGAAGCCCGCTCCTCGGGGGTGCCGAGGGTGAAGGTACGGACGAAGGTCCAGGTCTCGCCGTCGGCCGAGGCGTGGAAGGCGAAGGCGCCGCCGGTGCGGCTGAGCCGCAGCCAGCAGTGGTCCTCCTCCACGACGAAGGAGTTGGCGTCGTCGGAGTGCCCGCGGGTGACCACGGTGCAGATCGTCGGGGTGTGCGGGGAGAGCTCCAGGCAGAGCTTGGCCCACTCCTGTTCGCCGACGTGCAGATAGAGCACCCCCGCGTCGAAGGCGGCGTCGAAGCCGACCCGTACACGGGCAAGCAGTTGGAAGTCCCCGTCCGGGACCGCACCGAGCAGGCGCGGCGCGTCGGTGGCGGATGTCAGGTCGTCGCCGCCCGGTGGTACGAAGCGGTCCTGCCGGGCACCGGCCCGTCCGGTCAGCACGCCGTCCGCGTAGGCCCAGCGGCCCTCGGGGCCGAACGCCCGTAGCGGGAAGGGGATTTCGGGGAGGTGTGTCGTCATGCGCGTCGTCCGTCCAGGCGGCGGGGCAGGCCCAGCGGATTGTCCTCGCGCAGTTCCGGTGGCAGCAGGGCGGCGGGGGTGTTCTGGTAGCTGACCGGGCGCAGCCAGCGTTCGACGGCGGTGGTGCCGACGGAGGTGGAGGTGGAGGTGGAGGCCGGGTAGGGGCCGCCGTGGTGCTGGGCGGGGGCGACGGCGACGCCGGTCGGCCAGCCGTTGACGAGGACGCGTCCGGCGAGCGGGGTGAGGGCGGCGAGCAGGTCCGCCGCGCCGCCGTCGGCCTCCTCCGCGGAGATCTGGAGGGTGGCGGTCAGGTTGCCCGGGAGCCGGGAGAGCACCGCGGTGATCTCGTCCTCGGACGCGTACCGCGCGATGACGGTGACCGGGCCGAAGCACTCCTCCAGGAGCGCGTCGTGCGGGCCCTCGGCGGCCAGCCGGTGGGCCGGTACGGTCAGGAAGCCCGCGGACACGGTGTGTTCGCCGCCCGCGCCGGGGGTGACGGGGGCTTCCACATCGGCGAGCGCGGCCCGTTCGCCGACGCCCGCCAGGAACGCGTCCCGCATCCGGTGGTCGAGCATCACTCCGGCGTCGGTGTCGCTGACGGTCTCGGTGAGGGCCTTCAGCAGCCGGTCCCCGGCCTCGCCCTCGGGGGCCAGGACGAAGCCGGGCTTGGTGCAGAACTGCCCGGCGCCCATGGTCATCGAGGCGCCGAGGCCGGCACCGATCTGCTCGCCGCGCTCGGCGGCGGCGGCCTCGGTGACGACGACGGGGTTGAGGGAGCCGAGTTCACCGTGGAAGGGGATGGGGGCGGGCCGGGCGGCGGCCGCGTCGAACAGGGCCCGTCCGCCGCGTACCGAGCCGGTGAAGCCCGCCGCGCTCACCAGCGGGTGCTTGATCAGCTCGATGCCCGCCCCGAAGCCGTGCACCAGGATCAGTACGTCCTCGGGCAGCCCGACCCGGGCCGCGGCGCGGCGGATCACGGAGGCGCACAGCTCGGAGGTCGCGGGGTGGTCGGGGTGCGCCTTGACGACGACCGGGCAGCCGGCCGCGAGCGCGCTCGCGGTGTCGCCGCCGGGGACGGAGAAGGCGAGCGGGAAGTTGCTGGCCGCGTAGACGGCGACGACGCCGAGCGGGATCTTGTAGCGGCGCAGGTCCGGCCAGGGCGGGGTCCTGGTCCCGTCCTCGTGGTCGATGTGGATGTCGAGGTAGGCGCCCTCGTCGACGACCTCCGCGAAGGCCCGCAACTGTGCTGCGGTGCGGGCGAGTTCGCCGGTGAGCCGGGCCGGGCCGAGCGCGGTCTCCGCGTCGGCGGCCTCGATGACGTGCTCCCCCGCCTCGGCGAGCAGATCTGCCGCGGTGCGCAGGAACGCGGCACGTACGGTCCGGTCGGCGAGGGCGTCGCGTACGGCGTGGGCCGCCCGGACCGCCCGGTCGACCTCCTCCGCTGTAGCCTCCACCGCAACCTGCTCACGCGGGTTCCCGGTTCGGGGGTCGACGCTCCAGACTGGTGCTGCTGCCACCGTGTTTCCTTCCCGGTCCGCTGCCACGCTTCACGGCGTTGTTCGGTATTCTGAACAGCGTTCCTGATCGTGAATGTGCTGGGACTCTATTTCCGTGCGTTCCGTGTTGGCAAGAAGTCGCAGGATTTTGGCGTGAGGGCTGGAAAGGGGCGTAGGGCGATGTCGGTTGCCGAGTCTGGTGGGGCACAGGTCAAGTCCGCGGTACGGACGGTGGAGCTGCTCGAATACTTCGCGGGGCGCCCCGGGATGCACTCGCTCGCCGCCGTCCAGGAGGCCGTCGGCTACCCGAAGTCCAGCCTCTACATGCTGCTGCGCACACTGGTGGAACTGGGCTGGGTGGAGACCGACGCGACGGGCACCCGGTACGGCATCGGGGTGCGCGCCCTGCTCGTCGGTACGTCGTACATCGACGGCGACGAGGTCGTGGCCGCCGCCCGCCCCACCCTGGACCGGCTCTCCGACGACACCACGGAGACCATCCACCTGGCCCGCCTCGACGGGACGAACGTGGTGTACCTCGCCACCCGGCAGTCCCAGCACTATCTGCGCCCGTTCACCCGGGTCGGCCGTCGGCTGCCCGCCCACTCCACGTCGCTCGGCAAGGCGCTGCTGGCCACCCACAGCGACGAGCAGGTCCGCAAGATGCTGCCCGAGACGCTGCCCGCGCTGACCGAGCACACCCTCACGGACCGCGAGAAGCTGATCGAGGAGCTGCACCTCATCCGCGAGCAGGGGTACGCGGTGGACCGCGAGGAGAACACCCTCGGCCTGCGCTGCTTCGGTGTCGCGATCCCCTACCGGACGCCCGCGCGCGACGCGATCAGCTGCTCGGTGCCGGTCGCCCGGCTCACTCCCGCGCACGAGCAGATGGTCAAGGACGCCCTGTTCGACGCCCGCGACCGGCTCACGCTCGCCACCCGCCGGCTCTGACGGACCTCCCGCACCCGAGACGGGACGGCGAACCTCCCGCGCGGGATCGCGGGGCGGCGAACTGCCGCCGCTCCACGCACGGATGTCCGACCCGGCGGCCCCGGCCCCGGTGCCGGTCCGGGTCCTGGCACCGGTGCCGAGTGGCGCCCGGCGGGTGAGGGCGTCTCCGCCGTACGGCGGAGACGGATCGTCGCCGCGCACGACGTGCGGAAGCGGGCCGCACGGAAACGTGGCCGCCATGACACGCACACCGCGTACCTCCCGCACCGCGGCGCCGCCGGCGCCCGCGCCCCGCACCGGCCGCGCCCGCGCCGTGCTCCGTACGCTCGCCATCGCGGCCTGCCTGCCCTACATCGCCCTCAAGTCCGCCTGGATAGCGGGTAGTCGGCTCGGCATCCCGGACCACAGCACCCTGCTCGACCACCGCACCACGATGATCCTCGCCAATGGTGTGTCGGCGCTGATGGACGGCGCGGTCGTCGTCCTCGCCGTGCTGCTCACCCGGCCCCGGGGGCACCGGGTGCCCGCCTGGCCGCTGGTCCTGCCGGTCTGGGTGGCGACCGGGCTGCTCCTGCCGATCATGACGGGCTTCCCCCTCCAGATGCTGGTCAGACTGCTCGGCGGCGATACGGACGGCTCGGCGGGCGCCGCCCGCCCGTTCCTGGACGAGTGGGTGTTCGGCGTCGTCTACACGGGCTTCATCGTCCAGGGACTCGCCCTCGGCTCCCTGTTCGTGCTCCACGCCGGGGACCGCTGGGGACATCTGTGGCAGGGCACCGTGCGCGACCTGCGGGACAGCCCCACCACGCCCGTCCTGCGCCTCGCCGCGGTCGCGGCCTCGCTGCTCGCCCTCGTACCGGGCACCATGCATCTGCTCTGGGCCACCGGTTCGACCGCGGGGCTCAACGAGGGCCGGATCGCGGAACGCACCAGCGACTTCTACGTCCTTCAGGCGGTCGACACGCTCTTCGCCGTCACCGCGGCCACCGGGGCCCTGATGCTCGCTTTCCGGCTCGGCGGACGGCTCCCCCTCACCGTGCCGCTCGCCCTGGCCTGGGGCGGTTCCGGGGCGGTGGCCTGCTGGGGCGGCTGGATGAGCATCGCCTCGCTGGGCGGGGTCGACGGCATCGGGGACCGGCCGACCCCGGCGATGGGCCTCATCTACGCTGTGCAGATGCTGGTCGGGATGCTGGTCCTCACCCTGGGCGCGTACTTCCTCGCCGAGCGAAACGCGGCGGAGGCCCGGCCGTTGCCCGCCGCCCGCGCGTGACCCCGCTGTTCGGGCGCCGGGCCCGGCTGCGGTGGCTGCATCTGATCATCGGCGGCGCGCTGCTGATGCCGTACTTCCTGGTCGGCATGGTCCTCGTCGGCGCCTCCGGTGGGGGCGACGGGGTCTTCTCGTCCCTCACCGGCCAGTTCACCGCGTTCGCGTACGCCCTGCCGATGGCCGCGGTCACCGGCCTCTTCCCGCTCGTACGGCCCCTTTCGGTGGCCGCGGCCCGTGCGCTGTGCGGCATTCCGGCCGAGCGGCTGGCCGAGGGCCCGGCCCGGTCCCGGCAGGCCAGGGTCAGGGCCGCGGGCTGGTACACCCTGCACCTGGCGCTGGGCGGTGTCGTCAGCGGCATGACGCTGGCCCTGACCCCGTTCGCGGTGGGTGTGATGGGGCTGCCGTTCTCCGCGGCGCTGCGGGATTCCGCGCTGCTGGGGCTGCCACCGGCGCTGGACCGGCCCTGGATCGTGGCCCTCACCCCGCTCGCCGGGCTCGCGCTGCTCTCCGCGCCGGCCCTGTGCGCGGCGGCGGCCGGAGAGCTGCTGGCCCGCCGGGCGCCGGTGCTGCTGGGGCCGACGCCCGACGACCGGCTGGCCGCCGCCGAGCGCCGGGCGGCCGCTCTGGCGCTGCGCAACCGGCTCGCCCGGGAACTGCACGATTCGGTCGGCCACGCCCTGAGCGCGGTGACCCTCCAGGCGGGCGCGGCCCGCCGGGTCCTGGCCGACGATCCGGAGTTCGTCCGGGAGGCGCTGGCCGCGATCGAGGAGACCACCCGGCGCACGGTCGGTGAACTGGACTCCATGCTCGGCCTGTTGAGACAGAACGACGAACCGGCGAACGGCCCGGACGGCGTCCCGCAGGACCAGGGACCGGGACCGGGGCAGGGACTGGGACCGGAGCAGGGACTGGGACGGGGACCGAGGCAAGAACCGGGTCCGGGACCCGGGCTGGACGCGCTGGACGGGCTGCTGGCGCGCTGCGGGGTTCCGGTGGCGTACGAGGCGCTGGGCGAGCCCGGCACGGTCACGGGGGCCGTGTCGGGAGAGGCGTACCGGATCGTGCAGGAGGGGCTCAGCAACGCCCTGCGGCACGGCGCGGGCGGGGCGCCGGTGGAGCTGCGGATCGCGGTCCGCGAAGAGGAGCTGGAGATCACGATGGAGAACCCGCTGTCCGGACGGCCCCCGGCGCTGCGGCCCGGCGGCGGCCGCGGGCTGCGCGGCATCGCCGAACGGGCCGTGCTGCTGGGAGGCCGCACCGAGGCCGGTCCCCACGGCGGCACCTGGCGGCTGACCGCCCGGCTGCCCCTGGACGCCGCCGGGCGGACGGAGCGATGAGCGACGTCATCCGGATCGTCATCGCCGACGACGAGCGCATGGTCCGTACGGCGCTGCGCGTGATCCTGGACGCCGAACCCGGTCTGGAGGTCGTCGGCGAGGCGGCCACCGGGGCCGAGGCGCTCTCCGTGGTGCGCTCGCTGCGCCCCGACGTCGTGCTGATGGACGTCCGGATGCCGGAGACCGACGGCATCCGGGCCACCGAGCGGATCCTGGCCACCGTCGACGGACCACCGCGGATCGTGGTCGTGACGACCTTCGAGAACGACTCGTACGTGTACGAGGCGCTGCGCGCCGGGGCCGCGGGCTTCCTGCTGAAGCGGGCCGCGGCCGGGGAACTCGTCCAGGCGGTGCGGCTGGTCGCCCGCAGCGAGTTCCTGCTGTACCCGTCCGCCGTACGCAATCTGGCGGCGGCGTACGGGGAACCGCGGGCGCCGGCGCCCCCGGACTGGGTGGCGCGGCTGACCGAGCGGGAGGCGGAGGTGCTGCGGCTGATGGCGGCGGGCCTGACCAACGCGGAGATCGCGGGGCGGCTCGGAGTGGGCGCGGCGACGGCGAAGACCCATGTGGCGGCGGTCCTGGCGAAGACCGGCGCCCGGCACCGTACGCACGCGGTGATCGTGGCGTACGAATCCGGGTTCATCACCCCCGGCTGAGCCCCCGCCCGGCCGGTCCGGCGCCTGAGAAAACGGTGAGAAGGGGCACAGCCGGGAACGCCGGACGCCGCCCCGCTCGTCCCTCCAGCGGGATGAACAAGACAATCAGGCGCGCTTCGGTCTTCTGTCTGCTGATGGTTCTCGCCCTGCTGGTGCGGGCGACCTGGGTGCAGGCGTACGAGGCACGGGCGCTCGCGGACGACAAGCACAACCGGCGGAACACCATCGCGCAGTACGCGCAGCCGCTCGGTGACATCGTCGTGGCCGGTTCCCCGGTCACCGGATCGAAGAGGACGACGGGTGGCGATCTCCAGTACAAACGCACCTACACGCAGGGCGATCTCTACGCGGCCGTGACCGGCTACAGCTCGCAGGCGTACGGGGCCACCCAGCTCGAAGGCATCTACGGCGACGTCCTCGACGGCACGGACGACCGGCTGAAGAACCCGGCCGGTCTGCTCACCGGCGAGCAGGCCGCGCCGGGCAGTGTGCTGACGACCATCGACCCGGACGTCCAGAAGGCCGCCTACGAGGCGCTGGGCGACGACAAGGGCGCGGCCGTGGCCATCGACCCGAAGACCGGGCAGATCCTGGGCATGGTCTCCACTCCCTCGTACGACCCCTCGGCGATCAGCGGCACGACGGACGGCGACCCCTGGAAGCAGCTGCTCACCGACAAGGACAAGCCGCTGGTCAACCGGGCGCTGCGGCAGCCGCTGGCACCCGGTTCGACCTTCAAGCTGGTGGTGGCGTCGGCGGCGCTGGAGAACGGGCTCTACGGCTCGGTCGACGAGCGGACCGACAGCCCCGACCCGTACACGCTGCCGGGCACCTCGACGGTGCTGCGCAACGAGAGCGCCTCCGCCCCGTGCGAGAACGCCACGCTGCGCACCGCGCTCCAGTACTCCTGCAACAACGTGTTCGCGAAGGTCGCCGCCGATCTCGGCCAGGACAAGCTGAAGGCCATGGCGGACAAGTTCGGCTTCGACACCGAGAAGCTGGACGTCCCTGTGCGGGCCTCGCCGAGCGTGTACCCGTCCGGCATGGACAAGGCGCAGACGGCGCTGACGGGCATCGGCCAGTTCGAGGTCACCGCGACCCCGCTGCAGATGGCCATGGTCTCGGCGACCCTCGCCAACGGCGGTGAGCTGGCCGCACCGCACATGGTCTCCAAGGTGACGGACGCGGACGGCGAGACGCTGGAGGACTTCGGCGACGGCGAGGCGGAGCGGGTCGTCTCGGAGTCGACGGCGAAGCAGCTGCGCAGCGCGATGGTCACCGTCGTCGAGGAGGGCACCGGCAGCAACGCCCGGATCGCCGGGGCCGAGGTCGGTGGCAAGACGGGCACCGCGCAGAACGGCGTGGACAACAGCAACACCCCGTACGCCTGGTTCACCTCGTACGCGAAGGACCGTTCCTCCGGCAAGGAGGTGGCGGTCGCCGTGGTGATCGAGAGCTCGGACACCTCCCGCTCGGAGACCAGCGGCAACGGGCTGGCGGCGCCCATCGCCCAGAAGATGATGAAGGCGGCGCTCAAGGGATAGCGGGCGTGCCCGGCCGCCTCGGTGCCACCCCCGGGGACCTGCTTCGGTTCGACGATCCGGAGCCCGGACCGCGCCGCCGTCCGGTCGTGGCCGGAGTCGACGGCCGGGATGGACGAGGCACCGGGCACCGTGACACCCAGCGCCTCGGCGGCGGCCGTCAGTGTGGAGGCCGTCCCCATGGTCATGCAGTGGCCGGGCGAACGGGCGAGCCCGCTCTCCGGCTCGGCCGTCTCGCAGTCGCCGATGAGCCCGGCCCGTCGCGTCGACGAGCCGCACGGTGACGCCCTTGTACTGGCTCTTGACGACGAGCCCGGTACCGGCGAGCGTCTTCAGCGCCTCGCGCACGGGGTCTTCGACACCCCGAACTGTGCGGCGAGTTCGGTCTCGACGAGCGCCTGCCCTGGTCTCAGCCGCGCCGTGAGGATCGCGTGCTTGATCGCCACGCTTCTGACAAATGAAGTTGTGGGGTGCCGGGGCCCGGTCCACCGCGGAAGCTCTAGGGAATCTGCCCGATGCCCCGCCCCCTCCTTAGTCACCACCCTGACCCGTGTGACAGATGTGCAGGTCAGGGAGGCGGGGAGAGCGCGATGGCGGGTTCGGCGATGGGCAGGGTGCTGCGGGATCGCACGGCGGGGCGGTATCTGGCGGGGGTGGTCGTCTCCGGTTTCGGGACCTCGGCGTTGTGGCTCACGGCCGGGATCTGGGTCAAGTCCCTGACGGGTTCGGACTCGTTGGCGGCGCTGACCGTGTTCGCGATGTGGGCGCCGGTGCTGGTCGGCCCCGCGCTCGGCGCGGTGGCGGACCGGCTGCCCGAGAAGCCGCTGCTGGTCTGGGTGAACGTCGCGATGGCGGGTCTGCTGACCCCTCTGCTGCTGGTCGATTCGGCCGGGCGGATCTGGCTGGTCTTCGTGGTTCTGGTGCTCTACGGGGTGAGCGGGGTGCTCGTGGACGCCGCGGAGGCGACCCTGATCGCCCGGTCGGTGGACACACGGCTGCTCGGCGATCTCAACGGGCTGCGCATGAGTGCCGGCGAGGGCATGAAGCTGCTCGCACCGCTCGCGGGCGCGGGTCTGTACGCCCGGTTCGGCGGCGGGACGGTGGCGGTGCTGGACGCGGCGACCTTCGCCCTGGCCGCCCTGGCCTTCGCGCGGCTGCCGGTACGCGAACGGGTGCGGGAACGGGTGGGGCTCCGGCCCGGGAAGGGGGCCTGGTGGGGCGAACTGGCGGCGGGCGCACGGCAGTTGCGAAATTCGTCGACGCTGCGGCCACTGGTGTACGCGGGGTCGGTGACGATGCTGCTCGCCGGGCTGAACGGGGCCGCGACCTACGCCTACGTCGATGACGTGCTGGGCCGTCCCCCCGCCTACGCCGGGCTGCTGTACGCGGTGCAGGGCGCCGGTTCGGTGGCGGTCGGGCTGCTGGCGGGGGCGCTGCTTCGGCGGCTGGGGGAGCGGAGGTTCGCGGCGGCCGGGACAGCCCTGTTCGCGGCGGCGGTGGCGGCGCGGGCGCTGCCGTACGAGGCGGTGGGGCCGGTGACCGCGGCGGCGATCGGGTTCGGGCTGCCGTGTGTGCTGATCACCGCGATGACGGCGGTGCAGCGGGAGACACCGGACGCGGTGCTCGGCCGGACGGCGGCCACCGCCAACTCGCTGATGATGGCGCCCAACGCGGTGGCGCTGGCGCTCGGCGCCGGGCTGGTCGCGGTGCTGGACACCCGGCTGCTGCTGTCGCTGACGGGCGCGGCGGGGCTGTTCGCGGCGGCGGTCCTGGTCCTGGGCGGCCGGGGACGGCGGAACGGGGACCGGCACGCCGGAGCACGGACCGGCGGGGGCGGCTGACGGGCGCCCCCACCGGTCCGGTCCCGTCATCGCCCGATGCGTGCCAGCGCTTCGGCGACGGCCCTGAGGTCCGGGTCGGAGGCCAGCCCGGCGTGGTACAGGCGCAGTTGGTTCGCGCCGAGGGAGGCGGCGTGGGCCGCGTCCCGCTCCAGCGTGCCGGGGCTGCCGCCCATCCCGCTCACCACGCCGAAGTTGGCGGCGAGCACCCCGGACCGTCCGGTGAACGGCCCGAGCACGGCCTCGCGCGCCGCGTCGCCGCCGGCGCAGGGCAGCACCACGCCGTCGGCCACGGCGAGGATGTGTTCCGCGTCGACGCCGACGTTGGCGCCGGAGCGGTACGGGGCGGGGTCGGCGTGCAGCAGGACCTGGAAGTCCGGACCGGCCGCCGCCCGTACCGCGGCGACCGCGGACTCCTGGAGGGAGCGGGCGGCCCGGGTCCGCCACCGGAGGGTGGCCGCGGCGAGGTCGGGGCCGAGGAGCTTCTCGACACCGGACCAGCCGGCTTCGGTGGAGCCGGAACCGGCCCAGACGGGTTCCAGGGCGCGGCGCACGGCGGCACTCAACTCCGCGGCCTCCAGTCCCTGCGTGCCGTAGCCGTCCTGACAGGCGGTGCAGAAGCACAGCGACATCAGGTACTGCGCCGCGTCCCCGAGTCCGACGCCCGCGATCTTGTCGTGGGCGTGCAGATGGGCGAAGCCGTACCAGCCGCAGGACTCCAGTTCGGTGCCGCTCGTCCCGGGCCGGGCGGCCGCCTCGGCGGCCAGGTCCACCAGATAGGCCCGGACGGCGGGGCGGGCGATGCAGGGCGCCCAGGGGTAGCGGTCGCCGTAGGCGTTGACGACGCTGTGGTGCGGATGCTCGGCGCCCAGGCGGGAGTTGTGCGCGAGGACGACCCAGCTGTGCACGTCGAGACCGGCGTCGGTCAGGGCGCGGGCGGCATCCCCGTACGGGTCGTCCCGGTCCATCCAGGTCTGCCCGTAGGGAGCCGGTTCGCGGCCCGCCCAGCGGTTCTCCTCCGGCGGGTAGAGCACCGCGGCGTGCTGGGCGGTGACGATCCGGTGCGCGGGATGGCGCGGGGTGAGCGCCCGGGTGGAGTGGTACGCGGAGGCGAGCGTCACCTGCTGGACGCCGAGGTCCGCGATCCGCGCGGCGGCGTCCGGGTCCCCGACGACGTCCCACGGGTAGAGGAAGGCGGAGGTCTTCACGCCCGCTCCCCCGCCGCGTACTCCTCCAGCACCGCGCGACCGCTCGCGATGATCTCCACCAGGTCCTTGATGTGGGCGGCGGGCGGCTCGGTGAGCGGGGTGCGCACTTCGCCGACGTCCAGGCCCTGGAGCCGCACGGCCGCCTTGACCAGCGAGACGGCGTAACCGCGCCCCTTGCCGCGCAGTTCCACGAGCGGCCGGTAGAAGCGGTCGAGCAGCGCGTTGACCAGGCCGTCGTCGCCGGAGTCCAGGGCCCGGTAGAAGGCGAGGGCGATATCGGGGGCGAAGGCGAAGACGGCGGAGGAGTAGAGGGTGACGCCGATGCCGCGATAGGCGAGCCCGGTCAGCTCGGCGGTGGGCAGCCCGTTGAAGTACAGGAAGTCCTCACCGGGCAACTGCGTGCGTACGGCGCTGACGATCCGCTGCATCAGGTCGAGGTCGCCGTAGCCGTCCTTGAGCCCGATCACTCCCGGCGTCTGCACGAGGGCGACGACGGTCTGCGGGGTGAAGACCGCGTTGTCGCGCTGGTAGACGATCGTCTCCAGCGAGGTGGCCGCCGCGAGGGCCGCGTAGTGGCTCAACAGCCCTTCCTGGTCGGCGACGACGAGGTACGGGGGCATGGCGAGGAGCCCGTCGGCCCCCGCCTCCTCGGCGAGCTTCGCGTACTGGATCGCGAGCGCCGTGCCGTATCCGGCGCCCGCGACGACGGGCACCTGACCGGCGGTCTCCTCGACCGCGGCGGCGACGACGAGGCGGAATTCCTCCTGGGTCAGCGCATGGAACTCGCCCGTGCCGCAGCAGGCGAAGACGGCGGCCGCTCCGGCGTCGATGCCCCGGCGCACATGTGCGCGGAAGGTGTCGAGGTCGACGGTGCCGTCCGGCCCGTACGCGGTGACGGGGAAGAAGAGCGGTCCGGCGACACGAGTGAGCCGGGCGGCGAGGGGGGCTGAGGTCACGGGCGCTCCCTGAGCGGATTCAGGCGTACACAATTCTGATCGTTGTCCATATTTCTGAACGCCGCCACGCTAAGGCAGCCGTGCGGCGCAGGTCAAGAAGGAAACTCGCAGCCACAAGCGGAACCACTCGCCCCGCACCGGGGAACCGGCCCCGGCGGGACACTTGACGCGCCCCGCCACTCCTTCCTAGCGTGTCCACGCATGTGAATGTCATCCATGTTTTTGAGGCGTCGCGCAGTCGACTCATGCGCTCGCACCGAGGAGATCCCCGTATGCCCGCTCCCCGCACCGTCCTGCTCACCGGCGCCGCCGGCGGCCTCGGCACCCTGATGCGCGGACTGCTGCCCGCGTACGGCTACGAACTCCGTCTCTTCGACGTCGCCCCGGTCGAGGGCGAACCGGACGCGATCACCGCCGACCTGGGCGACAAGGAGGCGCTGCGCGCGGCCGTACGGGGCGTCGACGCGATCATCCACCTCGCGGGCATCTCCCTGGAAGCCTCGTTCGACAAGATTCTGCGCGCCAACATCGAGGGGACGTACAACCTCTACGAGGCCGCCCGCGAGGAAGGCGTACGGCGCGTCGTCTTCGCCTCCTCCAACCACGTCATCGGCTACACCCCGCCCCCGGCCCCCGGCGATCCGCTGATCCCGATCGGCATCACCCGCCGCCCCGACACCTTCTACGGCCTCTCCAAGTCCTTCGGCGAGGACCTGGCCCAGCTCTACTGGGACCGGCACGGCATCGAGACCGTCTCCGTGCGCATCGGCTCCTGCTTCGCCCGGCCGTCCTCGGTACGGATGCTGTCGGTCTGGATGAGCCCCGGCGACGGCGCCCGGCTCTTCCACGCCGCGCTCACCGCCGAGGGCGTCGGACACACCGTCGTCCACGGCTCCTCCGACAACACCCGCCTGTGGTGGGACCTGTCGACGGCCAGGTCGCTGGGGTACGAGCCGCAGGACGACTCGGAGAGCTACGCCGCCGCGCTCATCGCCGAACACGGCGAACTGGACCCGGACAATCCCGAGCACGCGCACCTGGGCGGCCACTTCGTGACCGACCCGCCGATCTGGCCGCGCTGAGCCTCCACGGGCAGCCCGGCGCTGGTGGCGGGGGCAGCGGTGGCCGTGACGGGCAGGCCGGGCGGCTGACGGTGGGAGCGGGCGTGGCGGCGGGGCGGCGGGGCGGCGGGCAATAACCGGGCGACGTGCCGCCCGGCGGCCGGGCAGGATGCGCCCATGCCCAGACCCTCCGGATTCCGGTACGAGCAGCACGGCGACGCCGCCGTCACGCTCACGCATCACGGCCGCCCCGCGGGCACCCTGCGCGGCGGCCGGGCGGAGAAGTTCCTGGCCGAGGTGGAGTCGGGGGACGCCCAGCTGGTGATGGCGCGCTGGACGGGCGCGTACAAGCACGGCAACGAGCGCGCCGCCCGCGACCACCCCCGCAACCGCCGCCGGTAGAGCGGGTCCGGGGCCCGCCGCCGAGCGGGTCCGGGGGCCGCACGGAACGGTCCGGGACGGCACGCGCGCAGCCGGGTGATGGCGGGCAAAGGTAAGGGAACGGCAAAGCGGGGTCGTTCGTTACCCCGTGCATGACCGCAATGACCCCCGGCTCGAACATCCCTCTCTCCGCCGCCCGCGTGGCGGTGGACGTCGCCGCACCGGTGCGGCTCGACGTCTCGGGCCTGCTGCTCACCGCCGATGGCAAGGTGCGCTCCGACGACGACTTCATTTTCTACAACCAGCCCTCGGGCCCCGGCGTGTCCTACCGCTCCGGCGGCGGCTCCGCGCCCGACGCGATCGTGGTGGACACCGCCGCGGTCCCGCCCGGCATCGAGAAGATCGTCGTCACCGCGAGCCCGGACGCCGCGGGCCAGACCTTCCAGGGCATCGAGCCCACCGCCACCGTGCGCAACGCGGACGACGGCAGTGCGCTCGCCACCTTCACCCCGCCCCAGCTGGGCGCCGAGACGGCGCTCGTGGTCATCGAGATCTATCGGCGCAACGGCGTCTGGAAGGCCCGCGCGGTCGGCCAGGGGTATGCGAACGGGCTGGCCGGCATCGCCACGGACTTCGGCGTCTCGGTCGAGGAGCCCGCAGCGCCGGCCGCCGCGGCCACTCCGGCCCCGGTCGCCGCTCCGGCCCCGGTCGCCGCCCCCGTGGACCCGCGGGTCGCTCCCCCGGCACCGCCCGCCCCGCCCGCGCCGCCGGCCGCCGCGCCCGCCGGTTCCGGCAAGATCAACCTCGACAAGGGGCGGGTCAACCTCCAGAAGAACCAGACCGTGTCCCTGGTCAAGGGCGGCCGGCCGCTGCTGTCCCAGGTCAAGATGGGCCTCGGCTGGGAGCCCGCGTTCCGCGGCAAGGACATCGACCTCGACGCCTCGGTGATCGCCTACGGCCCCAACCGCAACCACCTGGACAGCTGCTACTTCGGCAAGCTCTCCATCCTGAACGGCGCGATCAAGCACTCCGGCGACAACCTCACGGGCGAGGGCGCGGGTGACGACGAGGTGATCGTCGTGGACCTGGGCCGCATCCCCGCCGAGGCGACCGGCCTGGTCTTCACGGTGAATTCGTTCACCGGACAGAAGTTCACCGAGGTCGCCAAGGCGTACTGCCGGCTGATCGACGCGGCCACCGGTGAAGAGCTGGTCCGCTTCGACCTGACGGGCGCCGAGCCGCAGACCGGTGTGCTGATGGCCAAGCTGATCAAGCAGTTCTCCGGCGAGTGGGAGATGACCGGCATGGGCGAGTTCGTGAAGTCGCGCACCGTGCGCGGCATGGTGAAGCCCGCCGCCAAGGCCCTGTAGGACCCCGCCCGAGCGCAAGCCCGAAGCCGTTCCCGGACTCGCCGTTCCCGGACCCGTCCGGGAACGGCTTCCGGGGCACCTGATGGTTCTCAGGTGCCCCGGATCCGGAGATTCTCCGGGTGGACGCTGCTCGTGCTCGTCCTCCTTCTCAGAGCTTGGTCAGCTTGGAGTACGGGCTCAGGATCCTCCCCTGTCGCCCCGAGAAGTCGATGAGGACTGCATCGTTGTCGCCCTCGACAGCAAGGATTCTGCCGAGCCCGAACTGGTCGTGCGACACCCTGTCGCCCACATCGAAACATTCGACCGGTGGGGCCGCCTGGGCCGGGCGGTTGAAGGGACTGGAAGGCAGGTGACGCCGGGATCCGGCTGACTGTTTCATTACCTTGAGTATGCGCCTCCCGGACGCCCGACGCCATGCCCGACCGCTCCCGGGGGCCCAGTAGTGCCGGATTCGTAATCAGGCGTTACCGGGGCCAGTCGGCGGTTCCGGCCGCTGCCGGCCGGGGCGTCACACGGAATTCCGCGCCGGAAAGACCCCCGAAGGTGTGGTGGTTCTCCCCTCCGGACAGGGTGTGGCGGACCCGGCGCGCGGCCCGGTTCCGGGCGCGGCCGGGCGCGGCCGCCGGGAAGCCCCCGACGACCGCGCCACCGAACGTGACCGCCCCCTGCCCGTCGGTGACGACGGGGCACCCGGTCGGTACCGGTTCGGCCCACCCCCGTCAGTACCGGTTCGGCCCACGCCCGTCAGTGCCGGTTCGGCTGACGCTTCCACGGACCGGTGATGGCGAGCATGATGCCGGGCGTCTGGATGTTGGCGAACAGCGTCTTCCCGTCGGGCGAGAAGGTGACCCCGGCGATCTCGCTGTACGAGGGGTCCTCCGCGGTGCCCGCGTTGAGCTCGTTGCGCGCGATCGGGTACGTCCGGCCGCTCTCGGTGGCCCCGAAGAGGTGCTGGATGCCCTCGCCGTCCTCGGAGATGACGATGCCGCCGTACGGCGAGACGGTGATGTTGTCCGGGCCGTCGAAGGCGCCGTCCTTCGACGGGTCGGCGTTGACGCCGAGGAGCACCTTCAGGGTCACCGTGCGGCGCTTCGGGTCGTAGAACCAGACCTGGCCGTCGTGCTGGACGGGGCTCTCGTCGCGGGCGAAGGAGGAGACGAAGTAGGCGCCGCCGTCGCCCCACCACATGCCTTCGAGCTTGCGGGCGCGGGTGATGTCGGTGTCGGCGAACTGCTTGCGCACCGAGACCTTCTTGGCATCACGGTCGGGGACGTCGACCCAGTCGACGCCGTACACCGTGCCGATCTTCGTGGCACGGGACAGGTCGTCGACGAACCGCCCGCTCTTGTCGAAGCACCTGGTGGCCTGGAGGACACCGGCGTCGTCGGCGAGCGTGCGCAGCTTGCCCCGGCCGTGCTTGAAGCCGTGCGGCGGGACCCAGCGGTAGAGCAGTCCGTTGGGGCCGGAGGCGTCCTCGGTCAGGTAGGCGTGGCCGCGCTTGGGGTCGATGACGACGGCCTCGTGGGCGTACCGGCCGAACGCCTTGATCGGGCGCGGGTCGCGGTTGGCGCGCTTGTCGTAGGGGTCGACCTCGAAGACGTAGCCGTGGTCCTTGAGCAGACCGTTCTTGCCCGCCTTGTCCTCGGTCTCCTCGCAGGTCAGCCAGGTGCCCCAGGAGGTGCTGCCGCCCGCGCAGTTGGTGGACGTACCGGCGATGCCGACCCATTCGGCGGTGCGGCCGTCGCGGCGGGTCTCCACGACCGTGCAGCCACCGGCCGCGACCGGGTCGTAGACGAGGCCCTCGGTGAGCGGGACCGGGTACTGCCACTTGGCGCGGGTGCCGCTCAGCTCGTGGTTGTTGACGAGGAGAGTGACGCCGCGGGGGCCTTCGAAGGCGGCCGTGCCGTCGTGGTTGGAGGGGGTGTACTCGCCCGACTCCAGCTTGGTGACACCGCTGTGGGTGACGATCCGGTACGAGAATCCGGCGGGCAGCGCGAGGATGCCCTTGGGGTCGGGGAGGAGCGGGCCGTAGCCGGGCTCCCTGCCGTGCCCGTGGTGGTCGTGGCCGTGGCCGTCGTGGTCATGGCCGTCGTGGCCGTGCCTCGCGTCCTCGGCGGCGAGGGCGCCGGGCGCGGTGGCCAGGGCGCCGACGGCACCGGTGAGGGCGATGCCCGCGCCGGTGAGGGCGGACTGTCTGGTGAATTCCCTGCGTGTGAACGACATGGCGGACTCCTGGTGCGGCGGGCGGCGTGACTGGCGCGATCACGTTCCCTCCCCCGGGCGAACGCCGGTTGAACAGCACACGACTTCGAGCCGCACCCTTGCTGTGAACGCAGGTGGGGCGGGTCCGGAAGCCGGGCCCGCCCCACCCACCACAGGTGTCCCGTGCGGCACTGACCGCACCGCTCAAGGGTCCTGTTCAAGCCACACGCTCGGGCGGCTCGCTCGCCCTCGCGCTCGCGACCCGCTCACGCCAGGCGCTCAAACCAGGCCCTCACGCCACGCCCTCAAGCGGCCAGGCTCACACCAAGCCCTCGGCGGCCTCGCTCAGGCGCCCGTGCGTGAGCGGGCCTTGAACGCCGCCTTCCGGGCGTCCTTCGCCGACCTCTTGTCGCTGTGCAGCCGCCCCATGGCCTCCAGCACGTCCGCCGTAGCCGGGTGGTCCACCCGCCAGGCCCCGTCGAAGAAGCCGCTGTGCTGCCCGGCCAGGCCCTCCACCAGCCCCTGGAGCTCGTCCAGATCACCGTCCGCGTCGAGCTGCGCGGCGATGGTGTCGATGGCCAGCCAGAAGACCATCGACTCCGGCGGTACGGGCACGTCGGCGGCACCGCGCTCGGCGAGCCAGACCCGGGCGAGGCCGCCCAGCTCGGGGTCGTCCAGCACCGCGCGTACCGCCGGCTCCGCCTCGTGGCCCGCCAGGGCGAGCGCCTGCTGGCAGTGGAGCCGGCGCAGCGGGGCGCCCTCGTCCGTACCGCGCGCCGCCGCCAGCAGGTCGGCCGCCGCCGCCACCGCGTCGCCCGTGCCCCGGCGGGCGAGCCAGAGCTCGACCTCGGACCGGGCCGCCGCCTCCGGGTAGTGGGCGATGCCGTCGAGGAGCGCGTCGGCGCCCTTGTCGGCGAGGTCACCGACGGCGGGCGCGTCCACTCCGGCCTCCAGCATCCGGTTGCGGATGCCGTAGAGGCCGAGCGGGGTGAGCTTGACCATGCCGTAGCGGGTGACGTCGTCCTCGTCGGGGAGACCGGCCGACCCGTCGCCCTCGCCCTCCTCGACCAGCAGCGCCTCGTCCACCGGCCGGTACTCGACGATCCCGATGGGTTCCAGCAGCCGGAACTGGTCGTCCAGCCGCATCATCGCCTCCGACACCTGCTCCAGGATGTCGTCGGTGGGCTCGCCCATGTCGTCGGGCACGATCATCGACGCGGCGAGGGCCGGCAGCGGTACGGGGGTGTCGCCCGCGCCGTTCTCCGCGAGGGTGAGGAGATACAGGTTGCCGAGGACTCCGTCGAGGAATTCCGCCTCCGCCTCCGGGTCCCAGTCCAGGGCGTCGAAGTCGATCGAGCCGTCCTCCTGGACGAGATCGGCGAAGTCGTCGAAGACCGGTGCGGTGGCGTCGGCGTGCACGGCCTCCAGGCCTTCGAGCCAGAGCGCCAGGATGTCCTGCGGGGAGCCGCCGGTGAGCACGGCCAGGCCCTCGCCCACCGTGACGGTCCCTTCGGCCTCCGCGACGTCCTCGGCGCCTTCGGAGCCCTCGGGCACCTCGTCATCGCCCTCGGGATCGGTGACATCGAGGAGCCCGGTGTCGACGGCGAGGCGCCACGCCTCACTGGCGTACGCGGCACCGTCCTCGTCCGGGGAGAGGCCCAGGTGCTCGGCCGCCGCGGGCAGCTGTGCCTCGACCAGCTCGCCGCCCGCGCCGACCCGGGTCCCGGGTCCGGCCCAGCGGGCGAGCCGGACTGCGCGGGCGAGCAGCGGAGCGGCCAGTGCGGCCCGCGCCAGCTCGGCCTCGGAGTGCAGCCGCACCGGCGGCAGGGTGGGGCGCTCTGCGGACATCGGGGGTTCTCCTCGGGACGTGCTCGGGCGTACCGGGTGTGTACGCGGTTGGGCCGCCCAAGCGTAGACGCATTTCGCCCCATGCCACCCGGTTCGCAGAACGTACCGCGACCGTCATCCGGGGAACCTTGACAACTCACGTGCGGACCCAAGAGATTGACGCGCGTAGACCTGTACCGTCCTGTCCGGTACGGGCCCGTCTCCGCCCCCGAACCTCCGGAGTCCGTGATGCCTGCCGCATCCTCCCGAACCACCGCCGTCTCCGCCGTCGTGACCGCCGCCCTGGCCGCGGGTCTGCTCACCGGTGCGTCCTCGGCCGTCGCCGCCGACGGCCAGGTCCGTATCCATGACATCCAGGGCGCCACCCGGATATCCCCGCTGGCCGGCACCCAGGTCACCGACGTCCCGGGCATCGTCACCGGTGTGCGGGGTTACGGCTCGAAGGGCTTCTGGTTCCAGGACCCGAACCCCGACGCCGACCGGGCCACCAGTGAGGGTGTCTTCGTCTACACGGGTTCGTCGCCCGCCGTCGCGGTCGGCGACGCGGTCACCGTCTCGGGCACGGTCGCCGAGTACGTCCCCGGCGGCGCCGCCTCCGGCAACCAGTCGCTCACCCAGCTCACCAAGCCCACCGTCGCCGTGGTCTCGTCCGGCAACGCGCTGCCCTCCCCGGTCACCGTCTCGGAACGCTCGGTCCCCTCCCGCTACGCCCCGGCGGGCGACCCGGCGGCGGGCGGCTCGGTCAACGGGCTCCCGCTCTCCCCCGGCCGGTACGCCCTGGACTTCTACGAGTCCCTGGAGGGCATGAACGTCCGCGTCGGCTCCTCGCGCGTGGTCGGCGCCACCGACACGCACGCGGAGCTGTGGGTGACGGTGAAGCCGCACGAGAACGCCAACCGCCGGGGCGGCACGGTCTACGGCTCGTACACCTCGCAGAACACCGGACGGCTCCAGATCCAGTCGCTGGTGCCGCTCGCCGAGCAGCCGTTCCCCAAGGCCGATGTCGGTGATGTGCTGGCGGGCAGGACGGAAGGGCCGCTGGACTTCAGCCAGTACGGCGGCTACACGCTGACCGCCCGCACCCTCGGCACGGTCCTCGACCGCGGGCTGCGCCAGGAGCGGACCCGTGCCCAGCGCGACGGTGAGCTCGCGGTGGCGACGTACAACGTGGAGAACCTCGACCCGGGCGACCCGCAGGAGAAGTTCGACGCGCTGGCCGCGGCTGTCGTGGACAACCTCGCCTCGCCGGACATCCTGGCCCTGGAGGAGATCCAGGACGACAACGGCGCGACGGACGACGGCACGGTCTCGGCCGAACAGACCGTGCGCAGGTTCACCGAGGCGGTCGCGGCGGCGGGCGGCCCGGCCTACGACTGGCGTTCCATCGCCCCCGAGGACAAGAAGGACGGCGGCGAGCCGGGCGGCAACATCCGCCAGGTCTTCCTGTTCAACCCGGAGCGGGTGTCGTTCACCGACCGCGCGGGCGGCGACGCGACGACGGCGACCGAGGTCGTACGGGAGCGGGGCGGGGCGGCCCTGACGCACTCCCCCGGCCGGATCGATCCGGCGGCGGCCGCGTGGACGGACAGCCGCAAGCCGCTCGTCGGCGAGTTCGCCTTCCGGGGGCGTCCGGTGTTCGTCGTCGCCAACCACTTCGCGTCGAAGGGCGGCGACGAGTCGATCCTCTCGCACCACCAGCCGCCGACGCGCTCCTCGGAGGTCCAGCGCCTGGCGCAGGCCACCTCGGTCAACACCTTCGTGAAGAAGCTGCTGAGCGCGGACAAGCGCGCCGACGTCCTGGTCGTGGGTGACATCAACGACTTCGAGTTCTCCGGTACGACGGGGGCGCTGACAGCCGGTGGTGCGCTGTACCCGGCGGTGAAGTCCCTGCCTCGGTCGGAGCGTTACTCGTACGTCTTCCAGGGCAACACCCAGGTCCTGGACCAGATCCTGACCAGCCCGTCGATCCGCGGCTTCGACTACGACAGCGTGCACATCAACGCGGAGTTCGCCGACCAGAACAGCGACCACGACCCGCAGGTGCTGCGCTTCCGCCCCTGAGCGGCCCCGCTACCCGCCCGCGCCGAGGGAGAGCGCGGGCGCGTAGCGGTGCACACCGCCGCCGGTCACCCCCGGGTAGGACCGCACCTTCTCCCACTGCGGCGTCCGGGACCCGATGCCGTCTCCGGGTGCGGACAGGGCGTCGAGGTGGGCCTGTGCGCTCTCCCACTCGGCGTAGTTGAGGACGCGTGTGCCGTCCGTGCTCACATGGAAGTGCCCGGCGATACCGCCCGCGGCGGGCGCCGGATCGGTGCCCAGCGCCTCGAACACCGAGTCCACCCAGTCCCGTTGCCGGGCCGGGTCGGGACCCGCGAACTCCACGTCGACGATCACGACACACCCGGGCTCGCGGCTCTCGCCCCCGGCCAGGGGTGTGGAGCGGTACGGCTCGTACGTGTGCAGCCCGAGGCGTTCGATGCCGGGGACGGCGGCGTCGATGTCGGCGTTGCGCGCGTCGCGGCTCTCCCGGAAGAAGTCCTGGTACGCCTGTTCACCGGACCACTGCGAGTAGTGCAGCAGCGTCCTGCCGTCCTCCCCCGTGTACACGCTGTACGAGAGCAGCCCCGGATGCGGCCAGTCGCGGCCTCCCCATGCCTCACGGATGGCCTCGACGCTCCGGCGCTGCCGCTCGGGCGTACCGACGTCCCAGGTGCTGACCTTGACGATGCCGGCATCGGAACGCGTCAGGTCGGGCCGGGAGTTGAACTGCACGGTCATGACGGTGATCCCCTCTGGCCGCACCCGGTGGTGCGCCGCCGCTCACCACACTGATCCCTCAAGCGCACTTGAGGTCAAGAAGCGCAGGCCGGCCCCACTCGACCGGGTGCACGCCGGACGGGGCGGGGCAGGGTACCGGGATGACTGTCTCCGTGGCCCACCTCAGCGATCCCCACCTCACGACCGGTGTCCTGGCCGGCGCCCCCGCCACCGGGCTGAACACCGCCCTGCGCCGGGTGCTGGCGCTCGAACCCCGCCCCGACTGCGTGGTCGTCACCGGCGATCTGACCGAGCACGGTGAGCCCGGGGAGTACGCCGTGCTGCGCGAGCTGATCGATGACTTCCCGCTGCCGTTGCACCTGGTGGCGGGGAATCACGACGCGCCCGGCGCGCTGGTAGGGGCGTTCGGCGGGACACCCTTCCTGGGCGGCGGCCGGCTGCCGTACTACGCGGTGGAGCATCCGGCGCTCACGGTTCTCGTCCTGGACTCGACGGTGCCCGGTTCGGGCGGTGGCCGCCTCGGGCCGGACCAACTGGCCTGGCTCGACACGGCGCTCGCCCACCGGCCCGGGGTTCCCGCCCTCGTCTGCCTGCACCACCCTCCGGTCCCGGTCGGCATCCCGTTCCTGGACGGGATGCGCCTGGCCGACGGCGCGGCACTGGCCGACGTCGTCGCCGCCCACCCGCATGTCGTACGGGTGCTGGCGGGCCACGTCCACCGCCCGGTCACGGCGGCGTTCGCGGGCAGCACGGTGGCGGTCGCCCCGAGCACATATCTCCAGAGCGGCCTGGTACGGGGCGGGGGCCTGCCGGGATACCTGCCCGAGCCGACGTCCTTCCTGCTGCACCTGCTCACCGGGGACACCGCGGCGGACGGCTGGGTCACCCATATCGTCCCGGTGAGCCATACGGCCGCGCCGCTGCTCGGCCGCTGACCGCCCGGCGCACCCGCCTCAGATGCTCAGGCGGGTACGCCAGGCGGTCATGTTCAGTTCGTCCATCAGGCGGATGTCGTGGCCCTCCAGCGGGAAGACGCGGGCGCCCGTGTCGGTGGCGGCGGCGATCTCCAGCGCGTCGCCCTCGATGAGGTCGCCGCCCTCCTGGGTGGAGACCCAGGCGAGGATCGACTTCACAGCGGCACCGGGCTTCAGCGTGACCTCCTTCGGCCCCGGGTCCTGGCCGAAGTACGAGCCGCCCGGATTCACCTTGACCGGCAGCCGTTCGCCCTCCTCGCCCAGCGCCTGGACCGAGGGATAGCCGTGGACGCGGTAGGGCTTGTCGCCGCAGTTGGTGAGCGTGAGCACCACGGCCCGGTGCATCATCGCGGTCTCCACCTGCCCCATGTCCACGACGACACCGGAGGCGGGGCAGTCGCCGGAGGCGGTGGCGCCGTCACCGGGGCGGGAGCCCCGGTCCGGTGCGCCGGTCACCGGCGGGCCCGGCGGGGCGGCGGGGGTCGGCGGCAGGGTGTCCGCGTGCACACCGGACGGGACCGTACGCGTGGCGCTCGGCGTGGGTTCCGGCTCGCCCTCACCGGCCGGGACGAGGAATCCGGAACAGCCGCTCAGGACCATCCCGGCCACCGCCGGCCATGCCGCCGCAACCGCTCTCCGTACCCGCTTCCTCATACGCCCACCCCTCGCAACGACCCGCGCCCGCCTGTCCGTTGGATCATGTCAGACGGCCGGGGCCGGGCGGCTGCGGAGCGGTCCGGTGCGGATGCCCGGCCCTCGGGCCGCGTCCCGCAGGGTTTTCCCCGGCCTGCGAAGGCGGCGGTCGGCCGCGTCCGGGCGCGCCCGGCCGACCGGGACCGTTCAGCATCGCTTCCCTGTCACGCCAAGCAGATCTAAGTGGACCTTCACCGTCATGGGGCCGACACTTCGGACATGACCCCCCTTGCGCCACGCCCCTTCGGCCGCACCCTCTGCGCCATGATCACGCCGTTCACCGCCGCCGGTGAGCTGGACCTGGACGCGGCCCGCGCACACGCCACCGGTCTGGTCGCGGACGGCTGTGACGGGCTGGTGCTCAGCGGCACCACCGGTGAGTCCCCCACCACGGGCGATGCCGAGAAGACCGCGCTGCTGCGGGCGGTCCGGGAGGCGGTCGGCGACGGGGTGACGCTGGTCGCGGGCGTCGGCAGCGCCGACACCCGGCACACGGTGGCCCTGGCCCGGGAGGCCGAGGACGCGGGCGCGGACGGCCTCCTGGTGGTCACCCCGTACTACAGCCGCCCCCCGCAGGCCGCCGTCGAGGCGCACTTCCTGCGGGTCGCGGAGGCGTCCGGCATCCCGCTGATGCTGTACGACATCCCGGGCCGCACCGGCACCCGCGTCGAACCGGAGACCCTGCTGCGGCTCGCGGAGCACCCGCGCGTCGTGGCGGTGAAGGACTGCGCGTACGACCTGCTCGGCTCGACGA
Source organism: Streptomyces sp. TSRI0281 (assembly GCF_001905125.1). Classification (GTDB taxonomy): domain Bacteria; phylum Actinomycetota; class Actinomycetes; order Streptomycetales; family Streptomycetaceae; genus Streptomyces. Next base: position 110,883 of record NZ_LWLE01000006.1, read on the forward strand.
AGGTGATGACCCGGACCTCGCTGGCGTACTACTCGGGCTGCGAGGAGCTGAACCTTGCGCTGTACGCGCTGGGCGGCGCGGGCTATGTCAGCACGGTCGCCAATGTGGCGCCACGTCAGATGCGGGCGCCCCTGGACGCGTTCGACGCGGGCCGCACGGCCGAGGCGGCCCGTCTGAACGGCCTCACCGCACACCTCACCGAGCTGATGATGGCCTCCGGCCTGCCCGGCACCGTCACCGCCAAGGCCCTGCTCGCGGCGGGCCCGGTCCGTGAACCGCTACAGCCCGCCGGGCGCGGGGCGACCGACGGGCTGCGGAAGGCGTACGAGGAACTCCTCGCCGCTACACGCTAGTTGTGGGCGTGCAGGATGTCGTTGAGCCCGTCCCACACCGAGTTGTTCGGGCGGGCCTCGACGGTGCCGGTGACCGAGTTGCGGCGGAAGAGGATGTTCGAGGCGCCGGAGAGCTCACGGGCCTTGACGACCTGGCCGTCCGGCAGCGTGACGCGCGTACCGGCCGTGACATACAGCCCGGCCTCCACGACGCACTCGTCGCCGAGCGCGATCCCGACGCCCGCCTCGGCGCCGATCAGGCAGCGCTCGCCGATGACGATGCGCTCCTTGCCGCCGCCGGAGAGGGTGCCCATGGTGGAGGCGCCGCCGCCGATGTCGGAGCCGTCGCCGATGACGACGCCCGCGGAGATCCGGCCCTCGACCATCGAGGTGCCGAGCGTGCCCGCGTTGAAGTTCACGAAGCCCTCGTGCATGACCGTCGTGCCGGACGCGAGGTGCGCCCCGAGCCGTACGCGGTCGGCGTCGGCGATGCGTACACCCTTCGGTGCGACGTAGTCCGTCATGCGCGGGAACTTGTCGACCGAGGTGACCTGGAGGTGCAGACCCTCGGCACGGGCGTTCAGCCGCACCTTCTCCAGGTCGTCGACGGCGACGGGGCCGAGCGAGGTCCAGGCGACGTTGGCGAGCAGGCCGAAGAGCCCGTCGAGGTTCTGGCCGTGCGGCTGGACGAGACGGTGCGAGAGCAGGTGCAGACGCAGGTACGCGTCGTGCGCGTCGAGCGGCTTGTCGTCGAGCGAGGAGATGACCGTGGAGACGGCGACGACCTCGACACCGCGCCGGGCGTCCACGCCGAGGGCCTTGGCCGCACCCTCGCCGAGCCGGTTCACGGCCTCCTCGGCACTGAGGCGCTGCGTGCCGGCCGGGCCGGGCTCGGCGGACAGCTCGGGGGCGGGGAACCAGGTGTCGAGGACGGTGCCGTCACCGGCGATGGTGGCGAGGCCGGCGGCGACGGCGCCGGTGGTGCGGGCAGAACCCTGGGAAGTCGTGTCGGTCATGAACAGAAACCTAACCGGCCGGGGCCCGCTCCGGCGAACCGGTCTCAGCGTCCGGGCCGCACGTCGCCGCGCCGGTCCCCACACCCCTGCCGTACCCCGCCGCCGCGCCGGTCCCCAGGTCCTCGCCGCGCCCCGCCGGGATACCGGCCGCCGCCTCGCCCTTCCCGCACCCCGCCGCACGCGGGGGCCGTCCGGGTTCCCGCAGCCGCCGCGCCGCCAGCACCGCCACCCCGGCACCGCCCGCGAGCACCGCGCAGACCGGCCACAGCAGCGCCGGGGCGCTCGCGTACAGCGCCCCGCCCAGCGGTGGTGCCAGAACCTGACCGCTGATCGAGGCGCCCGCGTACAGGCTCTGGAACCGGCCCTGCGCGTGGCCGGGCGCCTGGTCGGCGACGTACGCCGTGGCGGGCGTCTTGTAGAGGATCTCCCCCAGGGTCAGCGACAGCATCATGGCGACGGCGAACACCGCTCCGGCCCCGGGTATCAGTACGGCGTACCCCAGCCCCACCAGCAGCAGGCCCGCCCCGACGATGCCGAGCGGTGACCGCTTGCGCAGGGCGTGCGCGGCGGGCAGTTCGAGGCAGAGGATGACACCGCCGTTGATGGCGATCAGCCAGCCGTAGAACTGGGTGCCGAGGCCGTGGTCGGCGAGGAACACGGGCAGGGTGGAGTACTGCTGCCGGTAGACGAGGTCGACGCAGACGATCGCGGCGAGCAGCACCAAAACCGCCGGTCTGGCCCGCAGTTCGCGCCAGAGCCCCGGCGCGTGCGGGTCGCGCGCGGACCCGGTGTGCGCGATGTCGCGGGCCGGCAGGATCTTGGCGACGTACGCGGGAAGAGCAGGGTGCCGAGCCCGTCGGCCAGGAAGAGCCAGTCGTACGAGAAGCGGGCGGCGATCAGCGCGCCGAGCGGCGGTCCGACGGCGAAGCCCCCGTTCGCCGCGAAGCGGGTGAGGGCGAAGCTCTGACGTCGGCCACCCTCGGGCACGGACACCGCGACGAGCGCGGAATTGGCCGCGCGGACGACGCCCGAGGCGTACTGGGCGAGCGGCAGCACCGCGTAGAGGGCGGCGATCGGCAGGGCGGGCAGGGTGACGAGTGCGGCACCGCTCGTACAGGCGCCGATCAGGAGCATCCGGCGGTGCCCGTACCGGTCGCCGAACCAGCCCCCGGTGAAATTCCCGGCGACCAGCCCGACACCGCCGATGCCGCCGATCGCTCCGGCCTGGGTGACGGACAGACCGCGCGGTCCCGTCAGATGGACGAAGAGATAGACGAACGTGAAGCTGACGACGCCGTTGAGAAATGCGCCCACAGCCAGCAGCCGTACCGTTCTCGGCACTCCGCGCAGCATGCCCGTTCCACCCGCCCCCGATAAAGTTCCCTTTGGGAACGGACTAGGGCAGCATGCTTTCGGCAGGTCAACCGCGTACAACTGACCGGGACCGACAGCCGAGGGAAGCCACGAACGGAAGAGGGCGAGCCATGCCACAGCGCACCAGCCTGGCGGACGCCGACTGCTCGATCGCCCAGGCGCTGGACGTCGTCGGCGACCGGTGGACCCTGCTGATCGTGCGCGACACGGCGCGCGGGGTGCACCGCTTCGACGCCCTCCAGCAGGAGCTGGGCGTCTCGCGCAAGGTGCTCACCGAACGGCTGCGCCTGCTGGTCGAGGCGGACGTGCTCGCGCGGGAGCCGTACCAGGACCGCCCCGTCCGGTACGAGTACCGGCTCACCCCGCGCGGCCGCGCTCTGCTGCCCGTACTGATCGCGCTCCAGGACTGGGGCGACGCCTGGGTGCTGGGGGACGGGGAGACGATGGCGACGACGGCCGAGTCGTCGAAGGAGGCGGCGCGGGTGCGCGCCCTGGTGGGCACCCGGCTGCCGGAGCTGCTCGTGCCGGACCACGACGGCGCACCGCGCGACCCGGTCGCCGACGCCACCCCGTACACCGTCCTGTACTGCTTCCCCGGCGCGTACGCGCGCCAGGACGCCTACCCGCCGGGGTGGGGGCGGATTCCCGGGGCGAGCGGCTGCACCCTCGAATCGTGCACGTACCGGGACCTGTGGGCGGAGTTCACGGAGGCCGGCGCGACCGTGCACGGGGTGTCCACCCAACGCCCGGACGAGCAGCGGGCGTTCGCCGACGCGGAGGGGCTGCGCTTCCCGCTGCTCTCCGACGCGGGACTGTCCCTGACGGCGGCCCTGCGGCTGCCGACGTTCCGGGCGGCGGGCGTCAGCCGGCTCAAGCGGCTGACGCTGGTGGTGGACCGGGACCGGACGATCCACGAGGCGCTGTACCCGATCACGGACATCGAGGCGAGCGTACGCACGGCGCTGACCACGGTGCGCCGCCTGAGCGCGCCCGCCTGACCGCACCGGACGGACCGTCCCGAACGGGCCACCCCGGTCCGCACGGGACCGCACCGCACCGGGCCGGGCCGCACCGGGCCGCACCGGGCCGCACCGCACCGAGCCGAACTCACCTGGCGTCACGGGGCCGTTGGCGCCGGACGAACCCACCCGGCCGACCGTCCACCCACCCGGCACACCGGCTGCGGCCCCGGCCAGCGTCAGGCACCGGCGACTCGGGCCAGCATCTCCCGGGTGTAAGCCGCGTCGTAGGAACCGCCGGTGAGCAGCACCTGGAGGCAGATCCCGTCCATCAGCGCGACGAGCGCCCGCGCGGTGGCCGGGTCGGTGCGCCGGACCAGCAGTTCGACCACGCCATCGGTCCACTCGGCGGCGACGGGACGCAGCGCGGGGCGGCGCAGGGCGGCGAGATACAGCTCGTACTCCAGCTCCGTCGCCCCGCGCTCGCCCTCGAACCACTCCCCCAGCAGCCTGCTCAGCTCGTCGACCAGCTCGGCCCCGCACCGCTGACCGGAGGGTGCGGCAAAGACGCTGCTCTCCCTCAGCGCCTGGGCGAAGCCCTCATTGCACCGGCGCAGGGCGGCGATCAGCAGCTCGTCGAGCGAGCCGAAGTGATACGTCGTCGAGCCGAGCGGCACGTCCGCCTCGGCGGCGACGGAGCGATGGGTGAGCCCCGCGATGCCGTCGGCGGCGACCACGCGGATGGCCGCGTCGATGATGCGCTCGCGCCGCTCGGGGTCGTAACGCCGGGCCATCAGTGGGCTCCACCCAGGTTGAGCACCACGACTCCGGCGATGATCAGGGCGATGCCCGCCACCTTGAACAGGCTGCCGGACTCCCCCATGAAGATCACGCCGATCGCGGCGACGGCGGCGGTGCCCACTCCGGCCCAGATCGCGTAGGCCGTGCCCACGGACAGCGTCTTCAGCGTCTGCGCGAGCAGGGAGAAGGCGAGGACGTACCCCACGAGGGTGATGAGCGAGGGCCAGAGCCTGGTGAATCCCTCGCTGTACTTCATGGCCGTCGTCGCGGCCACCTCGGCCGTGATGGCCGCTGCCAGCAGTCCGTATCCCATGTGTACAAGTGTACGCATCGTTGCGTACGGCCGTACACATGGCCGTGGCGCCCAGGGCGCTACGGTGTCCCGACCGACGACATGGCATATGACAGGGCACGGCCGGCACCGGCCGACGACACAACGGAGACGCAGTGACGCAGGACGCAGGGTGGGGCGGTGGCCCACACGGAGGCACGCCCTACGGCGGGGGCCCGCACGGAGGAGGCCCCTACGGAGGGGCTCCCCACGGAGGAGGCCCGTACGGCGGCGGGGGCTGGGACGGTGGGGGCTGGGGCAGCCCATGGGCCGCACCGCCGAAGCCGGGGGTCATACCCCTCGCCCCGATGAGGGTCTCCGACATACTCAGCGGCGCCTTCTCCACCATGGGCCGCTACTGGAAGCCCCTGTTCGGCATGGGACTGGCCGTCTTCGCGGGGGCGACGCTGCTGATGGCCGTGGGGGCCCTCATCGCGTACTCCTCCGTCGCGGACCACTGGGACGCGGTCATGGTCGACGACTACGCGGGCTCCCCGGACTCGCAGGACTGGGTTCCGCTGGTGGCCGCTTTCGGCGTGCTGATGGTCGTCGGCATCGCCGTGTACATCGTGGCCGCCGCCCTGATGCAGGCAGCGGTCCCGGCGATACTCCAGGAAGCCGTACTGGGCCGGCAGATCACCTTCGGTGCGGCCTGGCGCCGCGCCTGGTCGCGGGTCGGGGCCATGATCGGCACGGTGTTCCTCACGGCGCTGATCGCCTTCGTACCGGTCGTACTCGCCATGACCGCCTTCATCGGCGTGATGATCTACTTCATCACGCTGGGCGACGCGGACGGCGTCCTGCCGATGATGTGGATCTCCGTCGTCGGCACCCTGGCCCTCGCGCCGCTGGCGGTCTGGCTCTGGGTGAAGTTCTCGCTGGCTCCGACGATCGTGGTCTTCGAGAACCAGAGCCCGTTCGCGGCCCTGCGCCGCTCGGCCGGGCTGGTGCGCGGCGACTGGTGGCGCGTCCTGGGGATCTCGCTGCTCGGGTACGTGATGGCGTCGATGGCCGGCTCACTGCTCCAGATGCCGTTCTCGGTCCTGGGCTCGCTGCCGGGCATGACCGACACCTCGGACCTCGGCGCCGAACCGTCCGGCGTCGAGATCCTGGCCGCCATGGGCGGCCTCTTCGTCGTCATGCTGATCAGCCAACTCATCAGCCAGCTGTTCTCGACCATCTTCCCGCCGCTGATCGTCGGCCTGCTCTACGTGGACCGGCGCATGCGTACGGAGAACCTGGGCCCGGTCCTGGCCGAGGCGTCCGTCGTACTGCCCGAGCAGTACGGTCCGCCCCCGGCCTCCGCGTAACACCACCGCGCACCCCGCGCCTCCGCCCGCGCACAGCCCCGGCAGTCCCCGCGACCGCCGGGGCTGTTGCCTGTCCGGACCTATGCCGGCGCGGGCAGACGGTCGAGCCGATCGCGCTGGGCCGGGGTCAGCCGGAGGCGTTCGGCGGCGAGGTTCTCCTCCAGGTGGTCGATGCGGGCCGTGCCCGGAATGGGGAGGATGACCGGCGAGTGACCCAGCAGCCAGGCGAGAGCGACCTGCGTGGGGGTGGCCTCGGCCTCGGCGGCCATGGCGGCGATCTCTGCCCGCGCCCCGGAGGTGCGGCCCACGACGGTGGCTCGGCAACGGACAGCGAGAAGCCCCACCATGCACCGCACGATGGGGCGTCCTCGAACCGGATGGCGCTGGACCGGATGGATCAGACGGTGCCGAACTCTCCGGCTTTGACGCCCACCACGAAGGAGGCGAACGAGCCGGCGCGGAAACCCAGAACGGGGCCGCTCAGATCCTTGGAGTCACGTACGGGGACGATGCCGCGTGAGGAGGCAAGGTTGGCAGCGACCTCGACGCACTGGCCACCGTTGCCGCTGTATGAGGATTTGAACCAACCGGGGGATTCGGTCACGGGGTGCCCTTTCGTACCTGCTCGATCATGGCCACGGATGCCGCTTGGGACAGGGCTTCGGCCTGAAGCTGATGGTAGGCCGTCAGTATGGGCAGTACGAAGCTGGTTTCGCGTTCCAAATGCCCCCGCTGCGAGGACTCGGCGTACGACACAAGCGAGCGGTCCGGAAGTGTCAGCACCGTGATGGGCAGGCTGAACGGCCGACGTGCTCCCATACGGAACGGAGCAATTTGAAGCAGGGTGTTCGGCCGCTCGGCGAACTCCAGCAACTGGGCGAACTGAGCATCCATGACCGCAGGATCGCCCATCGGTCGAAGGATGCACCCTTCGTCAAGTACCGCGAAGATCAGGGGTGATGGGGAACGGGCAAGTGCGGCTTGTCGCTCTGCTACCAAAGCGACCCGCTCACTGGCTTGCTCAGCAGTGATTGCCTCCCTACGTACCGCGTCCGCCTCCAGCGTCGCCGCGTAATCCGGCGTCTGGAGCAGTCCAGGGATGACGCCGACTTCATAGAGCCTGATCTCTGCGGCGCGCACCTCTTGCCGCACGTACTCTGGGAACCCCTCCAGTAGCGCCGTGTTCTTAAGTGCACGGGTCTGGCGCTCGAACTTGTCTCCGGTGCGCAACGCACTGTCAGCACTCCGCGCGAAGCGATTAGTTGGTGGGCGACGGCCAGTTTCGACGGCAGAAACATGCGACCCGGTAATGCCCATGCGCACGCCCAGCTCGTCTTGCGTCCACCCGCGCTCGTCCCGGGCCTGCCGTAAGCACTGGCCAAACGCCTGCATGGGCGACGCCTCCGGGTCGAGTGCCTTCCGGTTCACCATGCGAGTTTCCTCACTCATCAAGCAAATCAGTCCAGTTGAAGACAGTCCGACTGTAGGTCACGCTGGTCCACCTTGGTAGTGAAACGGCTACGGAGAGGAGCGGGACTATGCCTGTCGAACCACAGGAAGCCCCCCGCGTACCGACCCCCGGCACACTCATGGTGGACACCAGCCGCAAAGACCGTGTCGGAGAGTTCCGAGGGGTCGCCGGCCCGTACTGGGCGCTGCGCCCGGTCCGGGGCGGAGTCGAATGGGAAGCCGACCCCGAACACCTCCGCCCCGCGAACCGCATAGAGCGGCTGCGGGCCGAGACCGCGCGGTGCAACGCCCGGAGTGAGGGGCGGCTGCTGTGACCGGGAGGACAGCTACGCACTACGCGGCCGAGGTCAGCGGCGGTGACGCGGTGAGGCGCGTGGAGCTCGGCGGGTTCGTCGCACCGTCCCGGCGGCTGGCGCTCCGCTGGCTCCGTGGCCGGGCGCTGTGGTTCGCCGAAGCGCTGGACCCGGCCGCCCACGCACCGTGGGTGCCGCCCGCCGCCCTGCACCCGGTGACACACGCCGGGCGGGACGCACCCGCCGACCTTCGCGCGTGGGCCGAGGACATCGGGCACCAGGACTACGCGCTGCGGCGACTCGCCGCGGGCTTCACGTTCGAGTTCATCGCGCGCGACGACGCCTGTTGGTACGGACTCGCCGCCCGCCCCTGTCCCCTGCCGGGCACACCCCGAACCGGCATACCCCCGGTGCACGCGTGACTCCGCCGACCCCCGCACACGAAAGAGAGCAGGAGCAGATGGGCCCCATGTTCGACCAGCGCAGCCGCACCCGCCGGACCAACGCGGATGTGAGAGCCGCGCAGGACCGGGTGTACGCCTCACGCGCGGCTCTGACCGCCACGTACCAGGAGGGGGCGGGGATGGCGGTTCTGGCCGCGGAGTACGGCGTCAGCCGCCCGTGGCTCCGTGAGCGCTTCGTAGAATGGGGCGTACCGGTCCGGGGGCGCCGCACCGGAGTCGGGGGAGACGCGTGTTGACCCCGTTCGTCGCCTCACGAAGTACCGATCAAGGCGTGTCGCATTCCGAACTGACCATTGGTGACGGTGCCAACGGGCCTCAGCTCGCGTACCGGAACATGCGCCCGGAGGACCGGGACAAACACGGCAACCTGTGGGTGCGTGTCCATGACCGGCCCGGCGGACGCGTCCTGTACGACTCCATGCATCCGATCCGCCAACGCCTCTGCATGGAAGGCATGTTGTGCCAGATCTGCGCGGGCCCCGCGGACCGGAACAAGGACGGCTGGCTCTTCATCGACTGGCTGCGCGAGGACTCGCCCCCGACGTGGCCCGAACGGTCCGTGACCGCGATGCCACCCCTGTGCGCCGAGCACGCACGGGTATCGGTCGGACAATGCCCGCACTTGCGCCGTGGTCGGTTCGCCGTGCTCCGCGTGCGCAAACCCCACCTCTACGGGGTGGCGGGGGCCCTCTACCGGCTCACCGCGAACGGGTGGGTCACCTCCGAACATGACCAGCTCTCCCCGTACAGCAAGCCCCGCTATCCCGGCATGCTCGCGACCCGTCTCCACCGGGAGTTGCGCGGTGTGACGGTCGTAGCGCTCCCTTGACCCGGCCCACCCTGAACACCCGGTCGGCCAGAGCCCCGGCCCGACCGGCCGTTCCGGATAACCGCCGCACTCACCATCGACTTTGGCGAAGGTGACCAGCTCCGCGACGCCGCCGACCTTGACGTGAGCGCGTCCGCGTTCGGCCCGTTCAACCGTCCGCAGCTCGGCGGGTCGGCTGGTGTCCGACTTCTTGCCAGGGCCCCTTGACCGGGTGAGCCGAGTGGGTGACGCTCAAGCAATCCGCTGCAATCGGTTCGGCACAGGGAGGGGTCATGCGCTTGCGTTTCCTGGGGATCATCCCGGACACCGGCAAGGACGATTCGCCCACCATCTGGCTGGACGAGGACAGCGGAGACCTGCTGATCCAGTCCTACCGGGCCACCGCGGAGGAGGTGAAGGCGTGCCAGGAGATCGGTTCGATCCCCGGCCACGGCACGGACGTCCCGGACCACGAAGCGATCATTCGGCTGCCCAAGGCCATGATCCAGTACATTCCTCGACCGGACGGAGCCATTGCCCGTGAAGCCTCCGGCACGTGAGCCGTTGTCCCGTGCGCGGCGAACCGCCATCCATCTAGAGGTCCGTGATCAGTACGCGAGCACTGATCCCGATTTCCTCGAATGGTGTGAGGGGCGTCGCACCTTCACGCCGGACAACCGTGCGGACTGGTGGGAAGGCTGGCACGACGCGGTGCAGGCTGCCGTTTCGCGTGGGGTCTCGGTTCGTCGTGCCCGCGTGGTATCCGAGCCTCTGACTGAGTACATTCGGTGGGAACACGACTACACGGTGACCAACATCATCGCGGGTGAGGATGTTCGCTGGCTTGCCCGAAGCCAAGCGAAGTACCTCGCGGTGCCTGCTGTGGATTTCTGGGTATTCGACGACGAGTTGGTGCTTTTTCATCACTTCAGCGGGGACGGCGTCCTGACGGAACGCGAGTACGTGAACGACGTAGCCTTGGCTGCGTGGTGCGTTGATGCATTCGATGCCGTCTGGGAGCGGGCCACGCCTCACGAGGAGTACAAGCCGGTCTAGTGCAATCAGTATCATCCAGCGCCCAAGAGGCCCGGAAGGTCTTGGCTGATCGCCTTCGCGAGTTGGTCAAGGATGCCGGGCTGGATGGCAAGGATCTCGCGGCCTTGTGCGGCTGGCACCCTTCAAAGGTTTCTCGAATCTCGACAGCGAAGACACAACCGAGTGAGGGCGATATTCGGTCGTGGTGCCGCGCGTGTGATGCCGAGGATCAAACAGGCGACTTGATCGCCTCACTGCGGGCCGCAGAGGGCACATGGCTGACGTGGCGTCGGCTGGAGCGCGCGGGACTCAAACGGTCCCAAGAGGAAAGGCTACCGCTGTACCAGCGCACGCGACGTTTCCGTTCGTACAGCGTGTGGGCACTTCCCGGACTTCTTCAGACCTACCAGTACACCGAGGACGTACTTCGGACGATTCAGCAGCAGCGGGTGCCCGTGGATGACGTGGCCGACGCGGTGGCTGCCCGTATGGAGCGGCAGCGAGTACTGCACGAGGGACAGCGGGTGTTCGCTTTCCTGATGGAAGAACCCGTTCTCAGGAACACACTCAGCACTGCGGAAGCGCAGGAAGAACAGCTTGAGCATCTGCTCACTGTAAGTTCTTTTCCTCATGTCAGTCTCGGTGTTGTTCCAATCGTTCAGCGACGCCCTCAACTTCCGGTTGAGAACTTTTGGATCTATGACAACACACAAGTAAATGTGGAGTTGGTGTCGGGATACTTGACGCTGACTCAGCCCAGCGAGGTCAAGGCGTACTCGGATACCTACACCAAGCTCGCCGACATGGCTGTCTACGGTGCGCGTGCGCGTGCCTTGATCTGCAAGGCACGCGACTCGATCGTCTGACTGGTCTGCAATCACGTGCAATCGACTATGAGTTGAGGTCCTGACCTCCCTAGCGTTGTCGTGATTCAGACGACGTGAAGGGGTCGGCATGAGCGAGCCGCGAACCTCCCCAAGTGCACCGGTCGCCGTTCCGCTGAGGCTGGATGCCGGATGCCGGATGCCGACGAAGCGTGCGCGGCGCGGTGGCCGATCGGTTCCGGGGTTCGTTGCGGCTGCGGCAAGCGCGCTGCCCGCACTGGCCGCGACCGGCCGTCTCCAACTCGGAGCCGGCGAGCTGGGCCGTGACCCACCCCCCACAGCTCCAGTTGATCAGCTACCGCAGGCGCCCCGGCGCTTGCCCTGTCGAAGGGGTGCGCATGAAAAGGATCGTTGCTCGTGTGTGGAAACTTATTCGCGGGCCTCTGCAATGGCGTGTCCTGTGGTTTGCACACGCCACATTCATGGTCGGCGTGACGGGCGTGGTGCGAAACGAACAAGGCCAAGTCCTTTTGCTCAAGCACCGGATGTGGCCCGCCGACCGCCCATGGGGCCTTCCTACCGGCTACGCCGTCAAGAGCGAGGAATTCCCGAAGACGATCGTTCGGGAAGTTCGGGAAGAGACGGGTCTTGAAGTCGTTCCAGGAAGACTGGTTCAGGTAACCAGCGGCTACAAGCTGCGCGTGGAAATCGCCTACGAGGCACTTCACACGGGTGGAACTCTCAAGCTCGACGGGTTCGAGATTCTGGAGGCGAAATGGTTCAGCCCGGATGCGCTCCCGGAGGGGATGCAAGAGAGTCACGTTCAGCTCGTCAAGGCGGGCTCACCGACGTAGCGGGACTAGCGCCGAACGAGTCCATAACCGGCGCGAGGGCAATCGCCGCACTGGAAGCTATGCGTGCCGACGCGTCTCCGCTGACGGGAGAGCACCCCGCTCACATCTTTCGGCCCCTCTCGGAAATGCTCAGCCGGTGGGCGGCAGACGGGATCGATACCATCCCGTTTCATGCTGGTGTCGAAAATGCCACGCGCCGGTACACCGGGTACGGGCTGGCCAGGATGCTGCCGCTTGATCGCGTTTGGGTCGGCTGTGACTCTTCGCGTTCCGGTGCCTTCGGCGGATTTCACCACCCGAACCAGGGATACCGGCACTTTCAGATGGTGGCCGTCATCACCATGTACGGACCCATGGAACGCCGGAATCCCGAGCGCCCCGCGCTGGCCCTTCTCGACCTGCTTCGCGCGTACGCCCATGACTGCCTTCACTACGGATCGCGTCGGCGGTATGTGGAAGTGGCAGGCGTACCCGTCCGAACTCAGTATGGAATCAACTACCGCCGGTCAACCGGACAGTCCTATTCGGCTGCCGACCAGCACGGAAGTCACCACACCCGCAATATCGGAATCGTCATGGAAGGTGTGTGCGACAAAGAGGCGCGTTCCATCACCCGGCGGACGGCAGAGTGCTTCGGCGTGCCGGAGCCCTCGGACATTCTCGGTTCCCTCGCGTTTCGAGACGTGACGGGAACGCTGACGGAAGGGGACGCCGACCGTGCGGCGGGGCTGTCGGGAAGCGACGAGCAGACGCGATACGCAAAGGCCCTCACCGGCTACGAGAATGGCGTCAATCGTCGCTACGCGCGCTTCCTTGAGGAGTTCGCACCCGGTGAGGAAGGCGAGTGCCACACACGGCTCCTCGGAGCCGTCATCAGCGGTGACGCGACCGTACTGGGGGCGTGGCTGGACGAGCGGCACGGCCCGGGGACCTTCACCGGTCTGTTCCGCACGCCGGGGTACTTCGACCCTGCCTCGACCGCGTGAGCGGTCTCCCGACGGCCCCGTCCGTGCGCTGCCCCGTGGCGCATGCCCGCTGGGTGTGCTGCGTGTCCTGGTACTCGTCCTCGCCGCGGTCGTGCACCTAGGTGCCTCGCCGCGGCACGGTGCAGACGTACCCGCATTCCCGCAGGTGCCGTGAGCGACCCCGGAGTGACCCTGTACGCGCCCCGAGTCACGCCTTGGCGTCCGGCACCTGCCAGTCCAGCACCTGGCACCAGCAGGGGGCGAGCAGGGGCAGATCGTGGGAATCGACGACGTGGTGGTACAAGCGAACGGCCATGCCCGCCAGTATCCCCTGGCGGGCATGGCCGTTCGCCGCATGTCTCAGACGTTGAAGCCCAGCGCGCGCAGCTGCTCGCGCCCGTCGTCCGTGATCTTGTCCGGGCCCCACGGCGGCATCCAGACCCAGTTGATCCGCAACTCGCTGACGATGCCGTCGGTGGCGGACTTCGCCTGGTCCTCGATGACATCGGTCAGCGGACAGGCCGCGGACGTCAGGGTCATGTCGAGGGTGGCGATGTTGGCGTCATCGACGTGGATGCCGTAGATCAGGCCCAGGTTGACGACGTCGATGCCCAGCTCGGGGTCGACCACGTCGTACAGCGCCTCGCGGACCTCCTCCTCGGAGGCCGGCTTGGTGGTGAGAGTCTCGTTGTCGCTCATGCCGTCTTCCCTTCGGACAGCGCCTTCGCCGTCGCGTCCTTCCACGCCATCCAGCTCAGCAGCGCGCACTTGACCCGGGCCGGGTACTTGGAGACACCGGCGAACGCGACCGCGTCCTCCAGCACCTCCTCCATCTCGTCGTCCGGCTCCAGCTGGCCCTTGGACTGCATCAGCTCCAGGAACGCGTCCTGGATCTTCCGCGCCTGGGCGAGCTCCTTGCCGACCAGCAACTCGTTGAGAACCGAGGCGCTGGCCTGGCTGATGGAGCAGCCCTGTCCCTCGTAGCTCACGTCGACGATGGTCTCGCCGTCGTACTTCACCCGGAGTGTGATCTCGTCACCGCACGTCGGGTTGACGTGATGCACCTCGGCGTCGCCGTCCCGCAGGCCACGCCCGTGGGGGTGCTTGTAGTGGTCCAGGATCACTTCCTGGTACATGGATTCCAGCTTCACCAGTCAGCCCTCAGCCGAAGAAGTTCCGGACGTGCTCCAGACCGTCCACCAGGGCGTCGACCTCGGCGGGCGTGGAGTACAGATAGAACGACGCTCGCGTCGTTGCGGGAATTCCGTACCGCAGGCAGACCGGCCGCGCGCAGTGGTGGCCGACCCGGACGGCGATGCCCTGCTCGTCGAGGACCTGGCCCACGTCGTGCGGGTGGATGTCGCCGAGCGTGAAGGAGATCGTGGCGCCGCGGTCCTCGGCCGTCGCCGGGCCGATGATCTTGAGGTCCGGGACCTCCAGGAGGCGCTTCACCGCGTACTCGGTGATCGCGTGCTCGTGGCGGTAGATCTTCTCCATGCCGATCGCGGAGAGGTAGTCCACGGCCGCGCCGAGGCCGACGGCCTGGGCGATCGGGGGCGTACCCGCCTCGAACTTGTGCGGCGCGGGGGCGTACGTCGACGAGTGCATCGACACGGTCTCGATCATCTCGCCGCCGCCGAGGAACGGGGGCAGGTCCTCCAGGAGTTCCTGCCGTCCCCACAGCACGCCGATGCCGGTCGGGCCGACCATCTTGTGGCCGGTGAAGGCCACGAAGTCGGCCTGCAGCGCCTGTACGTCGAGCACCATGTGCGGTGCCGCCTGCGAGGCGTCGATGCAGACCAGCGCGCCGACCTGCTGGGCGCGGCGGATGATCTTCTCGACCGGGTTGATCGTGCCCATGATGTTCGAGACCAGCGTGAAGGAGACGATCTTCGTCTTCTCGGTGATGATCTCGTCGATGTTGGACAGGTCGAGACGGCCGTCGTCCGTGATGCCGAACCACTTCAGCTTCGCGCCGGTGCGCTGCGAGAGCAGCTGCCACGGCACGATGTTGGAGTGGTGCTCCATCTCGGTGGTGACGATCTCGGTGTCGCGGTCGACCCGATAGGGCTCATCCGCCCAGCCCAGCATGTTGGCCACGAGGTTGAGCGACTCGGAGGCGTTCTTGGTGAAGATCACCTCGTTGCGGCTGGGCGCGTTGATGAAGGCGGCGACCTTGTCGCGGGCGCCCTCGTACAGCGCGGTGGCCTCCTCCGCGAGGGTGTAGACACCGCGGTGGACGTTGGCGTTGTGCCGCTCGTAGTACTCGTTGAGCGCGTCGAGCACCTGGCGCGGCTTCTGCGAGGTCGCCGCGCTGTCCAGGTACACGATCTTCTTGCCGTCGTGGACCGTGCGGTCCAGGATGGGGAAGTCCTTGCGGATCGCCTCGGTGTCGAGGAGGCCGGTGAGCCCCTGTCGGGCGTCAGTCACGCGGAAGCGCCACCCTTCACATATGCCTCGTAGCCCTCGTTCTCCAGCTTGTCGGCGAGTTCGGCGCCGCCGGATTCGGCGATGCGGCCGTTGGCGAAGACATGGACGAAGTCGGGCTTGATGTAGCGGAGGATCCGCGTGTAGTGCGTGATCAGCAGGGTGCCGACCTCGCCGCCCTCGCGGACCCGGTTGACGCCTTCGGAGACGGTCTTCAGCGCGTCGACGTCCAGGCCGGAGTCGGTCTCGTCGAGGATCGCGATCTTCGGCTTGAGGAGCTCCAGCTGAAGGATCTCGTGGCGCTTCTTCTCGCCGCCGGAGAAGCCCTCGTTGACGTTGCGCTCGGCGAAGGCCGGGTCCATCTGGAGGCCGGCCATCGTCTCCTTGACCTCCTTGACCCACGTACGCAGCTTGGGTGCCTCGCCGCGGACGGCGGTGGCGGAGGTGCGCAGGAAGTTGGAGACCGAGACACCGGGGATCTCGACCGGGTACTGCATGGCGAGGAACAGGCCGGCGCGGGCGCGCTCGTCGACGGACATCTCCAGGACGTCCTCGCCGCCGAGGGTGACCGTGCCCCGCGTGATCGTGTACTTGGGGTGACCAGCCAGCGAGTACGCGAGGGTGGACTTGCCGGACCCGTTGGGGCCCATGATGGCGTGGGTCTCGCCCTGCTTCACGGTCAGGTCGACGCCCTTGAGGATCTCCTTCGTGGCGTTGTCGGCCTCGACGGTGACGTGCAGGTCGCGGATTTCAAGCGTTGCCATGGGTGACTCAGGACTCCTGGGTGACGGAGACGAGCACATCGTCCCCTTCGATCTTTACGGGGTATACGGGGACGGGGCGCGTCGCGGGAAGGCCGGACGGCTTACCGGTGCGGAGGTCGAAGCTCGATCCGTGCAGCCAGCACTCGATCATGCAGTCCTCCACCTCGCCCTCCGACAGCGAGACGTTCGCGTGCGAGCAGATGTCGTTGATCGCGAACACCTCGCCCTCGGTACGGACGACGGAGACGGGTGTGCCGTCGAGCTCCACCCGCTTGGGGGTGTCGTCCTCCAGCTCACTCAGCGCACAGGCTTTGACGAAGGCCATCAGACGGACGCCTTCAGCTCGGTCTCGATCTTGTCGAGGAGACGCGCTTCGACGTCCGGCAGGCCGATCTGCTGGACCAGTTCGGCGAAGAAGCCGCGCACGACGAGACGGCGGGCCTCCTCGGCGGGGATACCGCGCGACTGGAGGTAGAAGAGCTGCTCGTCGTCGAAGCGGCCGGTCGCCGAGGCGTGGCCGGCGCCGACGATCTCGCCGGTCTCGATCTCCAGGTTCGGTACGGAGTCGACCCGGGCACCGTCCGTGAGGACGAGGTTCCGGTTCATCTCGTAGGTGTCGGTGCCCTCGGCCTTCGCCTGGATGAGGACGTCACCGATCCACACGGCGTGTGCGCCGTCGCCCTGGAGCGCGCCCTTGTACACCGCGTTGGACTTGCAGTGCGGGGTGTTGTGGTCGACCAGGAGGCGGTGCTCCTGGTGCTGGCCCTTGTCGGTGAAGTACAGGCCGAACAGCTCGGCCTCGCCGCCGGTGCCCGCGTAGGCGACCCGCGGGTGCAGACGCACCAGGTCTCCGCCGAAGGTGACGACGATCGACTTGAACGAGGCGTCCCGGCCGATCAGCGCGTTGTGCTGGCCGACGTGGACCGCGGTGTCGTCCCAGTCCTGGACGGAGACGACGGTCAGCTTCGCGCCGTCGCCGACGATGTACTCGACGTTGGCGGCGAGGACCGCGTCACCGGTGTGGTCGATGACGACGACCGCTTCGGCGAAGGCACCCAGCTCGATGACCTGGTGGCCGTACGCCACGCCGCCCTCGCCGTGCACCGCGATGCGGATCGGCTCGGTGAGCACGGCCTCCTTGGCGACCGTGACGACCGAGGCCTGCTCGAAGGCCGAGTACGCCTGGGCGGCGACCCGGTCCACCGGCGTGCCGGCCTTGCCGAGCCGTGCGTCGTCGCGGCCGACGGTCTCGACGGTGACGCCCTCGGGCGCCTCGATCGCGACCTTGACGCCGCCGCCGGTGGCGACGGCGGTGCCGTCGTGCAGCCCGCGCAGCCGCTCCAGCGGCGTGAACCGCCACTCCTCCTCGCGGCCGTGCGGGACCGGGAAGTCCGCGACGTCGAAGGACGGGGGCGCGCTCATGCGCGTGGCGACGGTCGACTCGGCGGCCACCGCGATGGACCCGGCGGTGGTGGAGCCCGCCGGAATGTTCTGAGCCTCAGCCATGGCTGTCGTAGTGCTCGCTTTCTCAGTCAAGAACTCGGGGGATTCGTGCGGTGGTACGGCGCTCGGCCGTACTAGCCGACCGAACCCTCCATCTGCAGCTCGATCAGCCGGTTGAGCTCCAGGGCGTACTCCATGGGCAGCTCCTTGGCGATCGGCTCGACGAAGCCACGCACGATCATCGCCATGGCCTCGAACTCGGTGAGTCCGCGGCTCATGAGGTAGAAGAGCTGGTCCTCGGAGACCTTGGAGACGGTCGCCTCGTGGCCCATCGACACGTCGTCCTCGCGGACGTCGACGTAGGGGTAGGTGTCGGAGCGCGAGATCGTGTCGACCAGCAGCGCGTCACAGAGCACGTTGGACTTCGCGCCCGGCGCGCCCTCGCCGATCTCGATCAGACCGCGGTAGGAGGTCCGGCCGCCGCCTCGCGCCACCGACTTGGAGACGATGTTGGAGGAGGTGTTCGGAGCCATGTGCACCATCTTGGCGCCGGCGTCCTGGTGCTGGCCCTCGCCCGCGAAGGCGATGGAGAGGGTCTCGCCCTTGGCGTGCTCGCCCATCAGGTAGACGGCCGGGTACTTCATGGTGACCTTGGAGCCGATGTTGCCGTCGACCCACTCCATGGTCGCGCCCTCGTACGCCACGGCGCGCTTGGTGACGAGGTTGTAGACGTTGTTCGACCAGTTCTGGATGGTCGTGTAGCGGCAGCGGCCGCCCTTCTTCACGATGATCTCGACCACGGCGCTGTGCAGCGAGTCCGAGGAGTAGATCGGCGCGGTGCAGCCCTCGACGTAGTGGACGTAGGCGTCCTCGTCGACGATGATCAGCGTCCGCTCGAACTGGCCCATGTTCTCCGTGTTGATACGGAAGTAGGCCTGGAGCGGGATCTCGACGTGGACACCCTTGGGCACGTAGATGAACGAGCCACCGGACCACACGGCCGAGTTCAGCGAGGCGAACTTGTTGTCACCGACGGGGATGACGGTGCCGAAGTACTCCTTGAAGAGCTCCGGGTGCTCCTTCAGCGCCGTGTCGGTGTCCATGAAGATGACACCCTGCGCCTCCAGCTCCTCGTTGATCTGGTGGTAGACCACCTCGGACTCGTACTGGGCTGCGACACCGGCGACGAGGCGCTGCTTCTCCGCCTCGGGGATGCCGAGCCTGTCGTACGTGTTCTTGATGTCCTCGGGCAGGTCCTCCCAGGACTCCGCCTGCTTCTCGGTGGACCGCACGAAGTACTTGATGTTGTCGAAGTCGATGCCCGACAGGTCGGAGCCCCAGTTCGGCATGGGCTTCTTGCCGAAGAGCTTCAGGCCCTTGAGCCGGAGCTTCAGCATCCACTCGGGCTCGTTCTTCTTGTCCGAGATGTCGCGGACGACAGCCTCGGAGAGACCGCGCTTCGCCGCCGCGCCTGCCGCGTCGGAGTCGGCCCAGCCGAATTCATACGTGCCCAGACCCTCGAGCTCAGGGTGGGCAGTCTCCGTAGGGAGCGTCATGCGGGGTTCCTCCCGGCCGTACTTGCGGATGCTGATGGGGTGGTCTGTGGTGGTGCGTGACCGCTGCGCGGCACGAACGTCGTACACACGCCGTCGCCGTGGGCGAGGGTGGCCAGACGCTGCACGTGGGTTCCCAGGAGGCTGGAGAAGAATTCCGTCTCCGCCTCGCACAGCTGCGGGAACTGTTCGGCGACATGCGCGACCGGGCAGTGGTGCTGGCACAGCTGCTCGCCCTGCTGGGGGCCCGGCGCGCTTCGCGCCATAGCAGCGTACCCGTCGGCCGACAAGGCCTTGGCCAACGCCTCGGCGCGGTCCTCGGGGGCCGCGGCCTCGACCGCCTCGCGGTACCCCTCGGCCTGGACGGCCATCCGGGCACGGGCGAAAGCGAGCACGGCCTCGTCGCCCGAGGTCTCGGCGATCCAGCGCAGCGCGTCCGCGGCGAGCTTGTCGTAGGACTGGTCGAAAGCGTCCCGGCCGCAGTCCGTCAGGGCGAACACCTTGGCGGGACGGCCGCGGGTCCGTGCCCCGTACACCCGCTGTTCGCGGGCTTCGACGACGTCGTCGGAGACGAGGGCGTCGAGGTGGCGGCGGACGGCGGCCTGGGTGAGGCCGACGCGCTTGGCCAGATCGGCGGCGGTGGACGGGCCGTGGTCCAGGATGGAGCGCGCGACCCGGTTGCGCGTCGAGCGCTCACCGGTCGCGAGTTCCTCCTGCGGAGCCTCGCCAACGTATTTCACAACGCCATTGTTGCGTAATTCATCCGGCCTTGACAACCACGGTCCGGAACGATCAACGGTGCGATTCGTCACTTAGGGTTACCTAATTTGGCCTCGCGGACCGGCCTGCGAGCCTCCCCGACGGGCCCGCAGGCCTCCCCGCACCGGCCTGTGGGCCTCCCTCGCCGGGGCCCGCGCCCCTCCCCGGAGACCGCCCGCGCCCCTCCCCGGAGACCGCCCCGCTCCCGGCCCTGCCTAGACTTACCCGCCATGAAGAGCGAGCCTGTCGTACAGGTCAAGGGCCTGGTGAAGCGGTACGGCACCAAGACCGCACTCGACGGCCTCGACCTGGCCGTCCCGGCCGGCGCGGTGACCGCGGTCCTCGGACCGAACGGCGCCGGGAAGACCACCACGATCGAGACCTGCGAGGGCTACCGCCGCCCCGACGCGGGCACCGTACGGGTCCTCGGCCTCGACCCCGTCACCGAGGCGGAGAAGCTCCGCCCGCGGATCGGCGTCATGCTTCAGTCCGGCGGGGTCTATTCGGGTGCGCGGGCCGAGGAAATGCTCCGGCACATGGCGAGACTGCACGCCCACCCCCTGGACGTCGACGCCCTGATCGAGCGCCTCGGCCTCGGCAGCTGCGGGCGGACCTCCTACCGCCGACTCTCCGGCGGCCAGCAGCAGCGCCTCTCGCTCGCCATGGCGGTCGTCGGCCGCCCCGAGCTGCTGTTCCTGGACGAGCCGACCGCGGGCCTGGACCCACAGGCCCGCCGCTCCACCTGGGACCTCGTACGGGAGCTGCGCGCCGACGGCGTGTCGACCGTCCTGACCACCCACTTCATGGACGAGGCCGAGGCACTGGCCGACGACGTCGCGATCATCGACGCGGGCCGGGTGATCGCCCGGGGCAGCCCCGAGCAGCTGTGCCGGGGCGGCGCCGAGAACACCCTGCGCTTCACCGGCCGCCCGGACCTGGACCTCGGCTCGCTGCTCAAGGCGCTGCCGGACGGCAGCGAGGCGGCCGAGCCGGTCCCGGGGACGTACCGCATCACCGGACAGATCGACCCGCATCTGCTGGCCACCGTCACCTCCTGGTGCGCCCAGCACGGCGTCATGCCGGACGGCATCTCCGTGGAGCGGCACACCCTGGAGGACGTCTTCCTCGAACTGACCGGCAAGGAGCTGCGCGCATGAGCGCCGGTACGTACGCCCCCCGCCCGGGGGCCGCCCCGCTGTCCCGCATGATCGCCGCGCAGACCGCGCTGGAGACGCGGATGCTGCTGCGCAACGGCGAGCAGCTGCTGCTGACGGTGATCATCCCGGCGCTGCTGCTGGTGCTGTTCGGCGCGGTCGACATCGTGGACACCGGCTCGGGCGAGTCGGTCGACTTCCTGACGCCCGGCATCCTCGCGCTCGCGGTGATGTCGACGGCCTTCACCGGCCAGGCCATCGCCACCGGCTTCGAACGGCGCTACGGGGTGCTCAAGCGGCTCGGCGCCTCTCCCCTGCCGCGCTGGGCCCTGATGACCGCGAAGACGCTGTCGGTGCTGGTCACCGAGGTGCTCCAGATCGTGCTGCTGACGGTGATCGCCTTCGCGCTCGGCTGGTCGCCGCACGGCAACCCCTTCGCCGTCCTGCTGCTCCTGGTGCTGGGCACCGCGGCCTTCTCCGGGCTCGGACTGCTGATGGCGGGGACGCTGAAGGCGGAGGCGACACTCGCGGCCGCCAATCTGGTCTTCCTGCTGCTGCTGGTCGGCGGCGGGGTCATCGTGCCGCTGGACAAGTTCCCGGACGCGGTGCGGTCCGTGCTGGACCTGCTGCCGATCTCGGCGCTCTCCGGCGGGCTGCGGGACGTGCTCCAGCACGGGGCGTCCATGCCCTGGGGCGATCTCGGCATCCTGGCGGTCTGGGCGGTGCTGGGGCTGGGCGCGGCGGCGCGCCTCTTCCGCTGGGAGTGAGCGGTCGCTGACATTCCGGTGATGTCCGGAGTCGTCCGGGAACGACCCCACCCCTCGTGAAAACATGCACAAGCCCCGGCCTACGATGGTCCGCGTGGAAACCCCCCTCTCCTCCATCGCCAAGCGCTGGACGCCGTCCACCAAGGTGGTCCGGCGCGCCGCGCTCTCCGCGGTCGTGATGACCGTGTTCATCATCGTCACGGGCGGCGCCGTCCGGCTGACCGGCTCCGGCCTGGGCTGCGACACCTGGCCCAAGTGCACCGACGACAGCCTCTTCGCCACGCCCGAGCAGGGTCTGCACGGCGCCATCGAATTCGGCAACCGGATGCTCACCTACGTCCTGTCGGCCGCGGTCGGCTGGGCGATCATCGCGGTGCGCTCCGTCAAGCCCCGCCGCCGCGGACTGTCGCGGCTCGCCTGGTCGCAGTTCTGGCTCGTGATGGGGAACGCCGTCATCGGCGGGATCACGGTCTGGGCCGGCCTCAACCCGTGGTCCGTGGCCGGGCACTTCCTGCTGGCCAACGGCCTGCTCACCGTCGCCGTCATCACCTGGGTGCGGGTCGGCGAGGGCGACGGCCCGGCCGTCCCGCGCGCCCCGCGCCCCGTACGCAATCTGTCCTGGGCCATCGTCGCCACCACGGTCGTCCTGATCGCCCTCGGCACGACGGTCACCGGTTCCGGCAAGCACGCCGGTGACAGCAGCGACGTCCCGCGCATGCCGTGGGACTGGAACGCGGCGGCCCATGTGCACGCCATCGGTGCCTGGGTGGTCTGCGCCCTGGCCATCGCCATGTGGCTGGCCCTGCGGATGGTGGACGCGCCCGCCGACACCCGGGCACGCTCCCGTGACCTGCTGATCGTGCTGGTGGCGCAGGGCGCGATCGGTTACGTGCAGTACTTCAGCGACGTCCCCGAGGTCCTGGTCGGCATCCACATGTTCGGCTCGTCCCTGATGTGGATCGCCGTACTGCGGCTGGCGCTGAGCATGCGGGAGCGGGCTGCCGTCGTGGCCGCCCCGGTGCCCGGCCCGTCCGCCGAGCGGCCGGAGACCGCGCCCGCGAGCTGAACCCGGCGCGGCGGCCGACGCCCGTCGCCCTCACCCCGGACAGCGAAACGCCGCCCCCGGTCTGCGGGAGGCGGCGTTTCGGCGTCCCTGACCCACCCGGCCGCACGCGTGCGTACGACCCGACGGGTGAACTCCGGCTCCGGATCCGGTCCGGGCCCGCGTGCTGCACGGGCCCGGGTGCCGCCCGCTGCCGGAGCGGGCGGCTCAGCGGTCGTTGGACGGGCCGCCGACCTGGATGCCGGCCATCCTCGACCACTCGTACGGGCCGGTGCGGACCTTGGCCGCGAACTCGCCGTCGAAGGACTCGTGCATCGTGATCCCGGACTTCCGCGCGGCGTTCTCCGCGACGGCGTACGACGGTGCCACGAGGTCGCCCCAGCCGCCGTCCTCGCCGACGAGGACGATGCGGGTGCCGGTCTGCCCGGTGTAGGCGAGCTGTCCCTCGGCACCGCCGTGCGCCTTGGCGAAGGCGCCGATCTGCTTGGCGAGCTTCGCCGCCCTGCGCTCCGCACGGGCCGCCTGCCTGCTGTCCGCCCGCTGGGTCTCTGCCGTGTCTGCTGCCGTCTCTGCCATGCACAGGATGCTACCGACGGGTAGATCAAACGGCGACGGGCGGGGTACGTGGCCTGGGCCACGTACCCCGCCCGTGGAGGCAGGTGCCGCGTCAGCGGAGGAAGGGGTCCACCGCGACCGCGACGAAGAGGATCGACACATAGGTGATGGACCAGTGGAACAGCCGCATCTCCTTGAGCTTGCCGCCGGTGACCCCGGCCTTGGCGCGGCTCTGGAGGCCGTGCGCCTCCCAGAGCCAGAAGGCGCCGGCGAGCAGCGCCACCACCGTGTAGAACCAGCCGGTGTAGCCCAGCGGGGTCAGCAGGAGCGAGACGGCGACCATCACCCAGCTGTAGAGGACGATCTGGCGGGCGACCACCTGGTTGGAGGCGACGACCGGGAGCATCGGGACGCCGACCCGGGCGTAGTCCTCCTTGACCTTCATGGACAGCGGCCAGTAGTGCGGCGGGGTCCAGAAGAACATGACGGCGAAGAGGATGACGGCGGCCCACGACATCGAGTTGGTCACCGAGGACCAGCCGATGAGGACCGGAAGGCAGCCCGCGATTCCGCCCCAGACGATGTTCTGCGAGGTACGGCGCTTCAACAGCATCGTGTAGACGACGACATAGAAGAGGAGCGCGCCGAGCGCGAGCCACGCCGAGAGCCAGTTGACGAAGAACCCGAACCAGAGGGTGGAAATCACCGCGAGGGCGATTCCGAAAGCCAGGCACTCGCGTGGGCTCACCATGCCGGTGACCAGCGGACGCTGCGACGTACGGTCCATCAACGCGTCGATATCACGGTCGATGTACATGTTCAGCGCATTGGCACCGCCCGCGGAAAGATATCCGCCGGTGG
Organism: Streptomyces sp. TSRI0281; assembly: GCF_001905125.1. GTDB lineage: Bacteria > Actinomycetota > Actinomycetes > Streptomycetales > Streptomycetaceae > Streptomyces. The sequence continues at coordinate 135,065 of NZ_LWLE01000006.1, forward strand.
TGGTAGTGAGTACGAGCCACAGGTCTGGCACACCCTGAGCGGCGAGGAACATCACCGGAACGGTGGTGATGAGCAACAGCTCGATGATCCGCGGCTTGGTAAGCGCCACGAATGCCTTGATGCGGGCCCCGAACGGGCGATGGCCCCCTGGGCTCGGAGTCAAGGCGACCCCTGCGGGTCGGGACTCGACGGCCGTCACGCACACCCCTGACAGAGAAATCCCAGCAAGCTCCAGGCGTGAAGGCCCGGTAAATACTTGCGCGAACCAGTCCACTGTAGACGTTGCGGATACGCCGTTCTTCGCGGGGGTGGGGTCGTGTTGGGGTGGCGCCGCGGTGAACGGACGCATTCCGTCGGGAGGCGAAGTGGACAGGTCGCCCGCACCCTGGAAAGTGCCCGGAAATCGAGCGTGGTGACGGGGGTAGGCTCGACAATGCCCGGTGCGGTATCAGCCACCGGTTACAACAGTGGAGAGGAGCCCTGACTCAGGGTGAGCACCAAGCCGACCACCACAGACCTCCAGTGGACCGAATTGGACCAGCGGGCCGTGGACACTGTCCGCGTCCTCGCCGCGGACGCCGTACAGAAGGTCGGAAACGGCCACCCGGGTACGGCGATGAGCCTGGCTCCCGCCGCGTACACCCTCTTCCAGAAGGTGATGCGGCACGACCCCGCGGACGCCGACTGGACCGGCCGCGACCGGTTCGTCCTCTCTGCCGGCCACACCAGCCTGACCCTCTACATCCAGCTCTACCTGGCCGGTTACGGCCTGGAGCTCGATGACCTGAAGGCGTTCCGCACCTGGGGTTCCAAGACGCCGGGCCACCCCGAGTACGGGCACACCACCGGTGTGGAGACGACCACCGGGCCGCTGGGCCAGGGTGTCGCCAACGCCGTGGGCATGGCCATGGCGGCGCGGTACGAGCGCGGCCTGTTCGACCCGGACGCGGCTCCCGGCACCTCCCCGTTCGACCACAACGTGTGGGTCATCGCCGGTGACGGCTGCCTCCAGGAGGGCATCTCGTCGGAGGCGTCCTCGCTGGCCGGGCACCAGAAGCTCGGCAACCTGACCATGCTGTGGGACGACAACCACATCTCCATCGAGGGCGACACGGAGACCGCGGTCTCCGAGGACACCCTCAAGCGGTACGAGTCGTACGGCTGGCACGTCCAGCGCGTCGACCAGCTGCCCAGCGGCGACCTGGACCCCAAGGGTCTGTACGACGCGCTGCTGGCGGCCAAGGCGGAGACCGAGCGTCCCTCGTTCATCGCGGCCCGTTCGATCATCGCCTGGCCGGCCCCGAACGCCCAGAACACCGAGGCCGCGCACGGCTCGGCGCTCGGCGACGACGAGGTCGCGGCCATCAAGCGGGTCCTGGGCTTCGACCCGGAGAAGACCTTCGAGGTCTCCGACGAGGTCATCGGGCACACCCGCCAGGCACTGGACCGCGGCCGTGAGGCCAAGGCCACCTGGGAGAAGTCCTTCGCCGCGTGGCGCACCGCCCATCCGGAGCGCGCCGCCGAGTTCGACCGGATCGCCGCGGGCGAGCTGCCCGAGGGCTGGGAGGAGAAGCTCCCGGTCTTCGAGCCGGGCAAGAGCGTCGCCACCCGTGCCGCTTCCGGCAAGGTGCTCCAGGCGCTCGGCGGGATCATCCCCGAGCTGTGGGGCGGCTCCGCCGACCTCGCGGGCTCGAACAACACCACGATCGACAAGACCTCCTCGTTCCTCCCGGCGGGCAACCCGCTGCCGGGCGCGGACCCCTACGGCCGCACGATCCACTTCGGCATCCGCGAGCACTCCATGGCCGCCGCCATGAACGGCATCGCGCTGCACGGCAACACCCGCATCTACGGCGGCACCTTCCTGGTGTTCTCCGACTACATGCGTAACGCCGTGCGCCTGTCCGCGCTGATGCACCTGCCGGTGACCTACGTGTGGACGCACGACTCGGTCGGCCTCGGCGAGGACGGCCCGACCCACCAGCCGGTGGAGCACCTGGCCGCGCTGCGCGCCATCCCGGGCCTGAACATCGTGCGCCCGGCCGACGCCAACGAGACCACGATCGCCTGGCGCGAGATCCTGCGCCGCTACACCAAGGTGTTCGGCAAGGGCGCCCCGCACGGTCTGGCGCTCACCCGGCAGGGCGTGCCGACGTACGAGGCGAACGAGGACGCGGCCAAGGGCGGCTACGTGCTCTTCGACGCCGACGGCGGCGAGCCGCAGGTCGTGCTGATCGGTACCGGCTCCGAGGTGCAGCTCGCCGTGGAGGCGCGCGAGCAGCTCCAGGCGGCCGGTGTGCCGACCCGGGTCGTCTCGATGCCGTCGGTCGAGTGGTTCGAGGAGCAGGACCAGGCGTACAAGGACAGCGTTCTGCCGCCGTCCGTGAAGGCCAGGGTCGCCGTCGAGGCGGGCATCGGTCTGACCTGGTACCGGTACGTCGGGGACGCCGGCCGGATCGTGTCGCTGGAGCACTTCGGTGCGTCGGCCGACGCGAAGGTGCTGTTCCGCGAGTTCGGCTTCACCGCCGAGCACGTGGCCGCCGCCGCGCGGGAATCTCTCGCCGCCGCCGCGCGCTGACGCCGGTATAGACGACTAGTAGGAGATGCAATTCTCATGACAGACGCACTCAAGCGCCTCTCCGACGAGGGCGTGGCGATCTGGCTCGACGACCTGTCGCGCAAGCGGATCACCTCCGGCAATCTCGCCGAGCTGATCGACCAGAGCCACGTCGTGGGTGTCACGACCAACCCGTCGATCTTCCAGAAGGCGATCTCCTCGGGTGACGGTTACGAGCAGCAGCTCACCGACCTCGCCACCCGCAAGGTGACCGTCGACGAAGCCATCCGGATGATCACGACGGCGGACGTCCGTGACGCCGCCGACATCCTGCGTCCGGTCTTCGACGCGACGGACGGCCAGGACGGCCGGGTCTCCATCGAGGTGGACCCGCGTCTGGCCCACCACACCGCGCCGACCGTCGCCGAGGCCAAGCAGCTGGCCTGGCTGGTGGACCGGCCGAACACGCTCATCAAGATCCCGGCGACGAAGGCCGGTCTGCCGGCGATCACCGAGGTCATCGGCAAGGGCATCAGCGTCAATGTGACGCTGATCTTCTCGCTGGAGCGCTACCGCGAGGTCATGGACGCCTACCTGGCGGGCCTGGAGCAGGCGAAGGCCGCGGGCCTGGACCTCTCCAAGATCCACTCGGTGGCGTCGTTCTTCGTGTCCCGGGTCGACAGCGAGATCGACAAGCGGCTCGACGCGCTGGGCACGGACGAGGCCAAGGCGCTGAAGGGCAAGGCGGCGCTCGCCAACGCCCGTCTCGCCTACCAGGCGTACGAGGAGGTCTTCTCCTCGGACCGCTGGGCCGCGCTCGACAAGGGCCAGGCCAACAAGCAGCGTCCGCTGTGGGCCTCGACCGGCGTCAAGGACCCCGCGTACAAGGACACGCTGTACGTCGACGACCTGGTCGCCCCCGGCACGGTGAACACCATGCCCGAGGCCACGCTGGACGCCACGGCGGACCACGGACAGATCATCGGCAACACCATCGCCGGCACCTACGAGCAGGCACGCGCCGAGCTCGACGCCGTCGAGAAGCTCGGGATCTCCTACGACGACGTCGTGGGGGTCCTGGAGGACGAGGGCGTCGAGAAGTTCGCGGTGTCCTGGAACGACCTGCTCACGTCCACTGAGGCAGAGCTCAAGCGCCTCGCCCCTTCGGAGGGCTGACCACCTTGTCTGGTGTTCCCGGAGCCAACCCGCTTCGTGACGCCCAGGACCGACGGCTCCCGCGTATCGCGGGGCCGTCGGGCCTGGTCATCTTTGGCGTCACGGGCGATTTGTCCCGCAAAAAGCTGATGCCCGCTGTCTACGACCTGGCCAACCGCGGCCTGCTGCCGCCGGGCTTCTCGCTCATCGGCTTCGCCCGTCGCGAGTGGCAGGACGAGGACTTCGCCCAAGAGGTCCACGACGCCGTCAAGCAGCACGCCCGTACCCCCTTCCGCGAAGAGGTCTGGCAGCAGCTCATCCAGGGGATGCGCTTCGTCCAGGGCAACTTCGACGACGACGACGCCTTCGAGACCCTGAAGGCCACCATCCAGGAACTCGACAAGGCACAGGGCACGGGCGGCAACTTCGCCTTCTATCTGTCCGTGCCGCCGAAGTTCTTCCCCAAGGTCGTCCAGCAGCTCAAGAAGCACGGGCTCGCCGACCAGAAGGAAGGCTCGTGGCGGCGTGCCGTCATCGAGAAGCCGTTCGGGCACGACCTCACCAGCGCGCAGGAGCTCAACCAGCTCGTGCACGACGTGTTCCCGCCCCACGAGGTCTTCCGGATCGACCACTACCTGGGCAAGGAGACGGTCCAGAACATCCTGGCGCTGCGTTTCGCCAACACGATGTTCGAGCCCATCTGGAACCGCTCCTACGTCGACCACGTCCAGATCACGATGGCCGAGGACATCGGCATCGGCGGCCGGGCCGGGTACTACGACGGCATCGGTGCGGCCCGTGACGTCATCCAGAACCACCTGCTCCAGCTGCTGGCGCTGACCGCGATGGAGGAGCCCGGCTCCTTCCACCCGAAGGCGCTGGTGGCCGAGAAGCTCAAGGTGCTCACGGCGGTCGAGCTGCCGGAGGACCTGGGCAAGCACACCGTGCGCGGCCAGTACGCGCACGCGTGGCAGGGCGGCGAGGAAGTCCCCGGTTACCTGGAGGAGGACGGTATCGACCCCAAGTCGACGACCGACACCTTCGCGGCGATCAAGCTCACGATCAACAACCGCCGCTGGGCGGGCGTGCCGTTCTATCTCCGTACCGGAAAGCGGCTCGGCCGCCGGGTCACCGAGATCGCGGTCGTCTTCAAGCGGGCCCCGTATCTGCCCTTCGAGTCCGGCGCGACCGAGGAGCTGGGCGGCAACGCCCTGGTCATCCGGGTCCAGCCGGACGAGGGTGTGACCGTGCGGTTCGGCTCCAAGGTGCCCGGCACCTCGATGGAGGTCCGGGACGTCACGATGGACTTCGCGTACGGCGAGTCCTTCACGGAGTCGAGCCCCGAGGCGTACGAGCGGCTGCTGCTCGATGTGCTGCTCGGCGATGCCAACCTCTTCCCCCGTCACCAGGAGGTCGAGCTCTCCTGGACCATCCTCGACCCGATCGAGGAGTACTGGGACACGCACGGCAAGCCCGCGCAGTACGCGGCCGGTACCTGGGGTCCGGCCGAAGCCGACGAGATGCTCGCACGCGACGGACGGAGCTGGCGCCGGCCATGAAGATCGATCTCACGGAAACCACGTCCAGCAAGATCAACCAGGCCCTGGTGTCGGCCCGCCGGGCCATCGGCACCCCGGCCATCGGCATGGTGCTCACGCTGGTCATCGTCACCGACGAGGAGAACGCGTACGACGCGCTCAGGTCGGCGGGCGACGCCTCGCGCGAGCACCCCTCGCGCATCATCGCGGTGATCAAGCGGCTCAGCCGGTCGCCGCGCAGCCGCCGCGACGCCCGGCTGGATGCCGAGGTCCGGGTCGGTTCCGACGCGGGCACCGGCGAGACCGTCGTCCTGCGTCTGCACGGCGAACTGGCCAACCACGCCCAGTCGGTGGTCCTGCCGCTGCTGCTGCCGGACGCCCCGGTCGTGGTGTGGTGGCCCGAGGGCGCGCCCGCCGAACCGGCGAAGGACCCGCTGGGCGCCCTCGCCCAGCGCCGGATCACGGACGCCTACTCCGCCGAGCGCCCGCTCGACGAGCTGGCGGTCCGCGCGGCGACGTACCACCCCGGCGACACCGATCTGGCCTGGACCCGCATCACGCCGTGGCGCTCGATGCTGGCCGCCGCGCTGGACCAGCAGCCCGCCGAGGTCACCGCCGCGACCGTCGAGGGCGAGAGCGACAACCCCAGCTGCGAACTGCTCGCCATGTGGCTCGCGGACCGGCTGGGGGTCCCGGTGGAGCGCACGCTCTCCGGCGGTCCCGGTCTGACCGCGGTCCGGCTGGACACGAAGGACGGCGTCATCGTCCTGGACCGCGCCGACGGCTCACTGGCCACGCTCTCCATGGAGGGCCAGCCGGACCGCGCGGTGGCGCTCAAGCGACGGGAGCCCGCCGAGCTGCTCGCGGAGGAGCTGCGGCGGCTCGACCCGGACAACACCTATGAGTCCGCGGTGAAGTTCGGTGTGGAGCGCCTCGCCGGTCCGACGCGGGCACCGGCGGCGAAGACCGTCCGGGCGGCGGAGACGGCCGCGGACCGGCCGGCGGAGCAGCCGGCCGGCGACGCGCCGAAGGCCGCCGCGAAGAAGGCCCCGGCCAAGAAGGCGGCGTCCAAGTGACGGTGCCCCAACTGGTCGTGCACCGCGACAAGGAGCTGATGGCGCAGGCCGCGGCTGCCCGGCTGATCACGAAGATCGTGGACGCCCAGGCGGCGCGCGGCAGCGCCTCGGTGGTGCTGACCGGTGGGCGCAACGGCAACGGCCTGCTGGCCGCACTCGCCGCGGCGCCCGCCCGGGACGCGGTCGACTGGGCACGGCTCGACCTGTGGTGGGGCGACGAGCGGTTCCTGCCCGAGGGTGACCCCGAGCGCAATGTCACGCAGGCCCGCGAGGCCCTGCTGGACTCGGTACCGCTGGACCTGGCCCGGGTGCACGCGATGCCGGCCTCCGACGGCCCGTACGGCGGTGACGCGGACGAGGCGGCCGAGGGATACGCCGCCGAACTCGCCGCCGCGGCGGGGCCGGAGGACCACGGCCCCGTACCGACGTTCGACGTGCTGATGCTGGGCGTCGGCCCGGACACGCATGTCGCGTCGCTCTTCCCGGAGCTGCCCGCGGTACGGGAGACCGTGCGCACCGTCGTCGGTGTGCACGGCGCCCCGAAGCCGCCGCCGACCAGGGTCTCCCTCACGCTGCCCGCGATCCGGGCGGCGCGCGAGGTGTGGCTGCTGGCGGCGGGCGAGGACAAGGCGGAGGCCGCGGCCATCGCGCTGTCCGGTGCCGGGGAGATCCAGGCACCGGCGGCGGGGGCGTACGGACGCTCCAGGACGCTGTGGCTGCTGGACGCCCCGGCGGCCTCGCGGCTGCCGCGTGCGCTGTATCCGCCGGCCTCTTCCTGAGAGGCCGTCAGCAGGACGGTACGGAGGCCCGGTTCGCTCATGGAGCGGCCGGGCCTCCGTCATGACCAGCGCCGTGAAAGGCTCGGCCCATGGTGCGCATCGGAAGCGTGGTGATGGGCGCGTCGGACGTGGCGCGGGCGGCGGCCTTCTGGAAGGCGGCGCTGGACTATGTGGAGCGCGAGCCCGCGACGGACGACTGGGTGGTGCTGGTCCCGGACGGGGGGACGGGGGCCGGGCTGTCGCTGGGGCGCAGCGAGTCCGCGGTGCAGGAGGTCCCGCGGGTCCATCTGGACCTCTACTCCGCCGCCCAGGACGCCGAGGTGGAACGGCTGCTCGCGCTCGGCGCGGTCCGGGTGGCATGGGAGCTCTACCCGCCGGACCCGGACTTCGTCGTGCTGGCCGACCCCGAGGGGAACAGGTTCTGCGTGATCGACACGGAGCACGGCGGCTGACCGCCCTCAGACGTCCTTCGGAGCGAGCTCCGGTGTCCTCGGGGCGGGCTCCGGTGTCCTCGGGGCGGGCTCGGGCGTGCTCGGGGCGTGCTCGGGCGCCGGGATTCGCCCGGGCGTCCTCGGGGTGCGCTCCGGGCTCCTCGGGGTGCGCTCCAGGAAGGGCTCCAGGAGGCCGGGGACGGCTTCGGCGGCGAAGGTGAGGCCCTCGGCCGCGTCGGTGTCGTACGCCGTGTAGGCGCCCGCTCCGGCGGCCGTGGTGGCCGTGACGCTCAGCAGTCCGGCCCGCCGCTGGAAGTACGACTGTTTGACCGTCCAGCCGATCACTCCGGCCCGCTCCAGGGCCGCGGTGGAGCGGCTCACGGTGCCCGACCGGGTCACCAGGTACCGGCCGCCGACGGCATGTCCGAGCGCCCGGTACGCGTCCAGCGCGAGCAGGACCGCGACGGGCGGGAACACCACCGCGCAGGCGAGCGCGATCCAGAGCAGGACGGGCGTGAGCAGTGCCCCGAGCACGGCCAGGACCAGGGCGGGAGCGAGGGTCGACCAGAGCGCCCAGCCCACTCTCCGGCGGCGGGCGGCACGGGGGTGCCCGGTGAGCGGGACCCCGGTCGGAGTGCGTGTCTCCCGCAGCACCTCGGCGGCGACGGTGTCGGCCAGTTTCCGGGGCACGGGCGGGAGCAGGGTGTTGTGGTCGGCGTTCTTCGAGTCCTCGTCCTTGGCCATCCCGGTGGTGATCGCGTCCAGCCGGGCGGCGCCGAGCAACCGGACGCCGAGCGGCTCCACGAGGTCCACCCCGTGCAGCCTGGCCTCCTCGACGGAGATGGACCGGGTGGTCAGCAGCCCGCGCCGGACCCGCAGGGTGCCGCCCGGCTCACGCTCCAGGCGGTAGTTCCACCACATCTCGACCCAGAGTCCGAGCGCTCCGACGGCCCCCGCGACGACGGCCGCCACGACCAGGGTCACGACCGTCCAGAGCACCGGAGTGTCCCGGAAACGGTCGCCGACCCAGGCGATGACCTGACGCTGTGCCCCGACCCACTCGCTGACCTGCAGCACCGCTCCGGCCGCGGCTCCGCCGAGCATCGGGGCGACGAAGGAGACCGGGGCGTAGCGGATCCAGCGCGGGTCGAGGGTGACCAGCTCACCCTCGCGGTGGGTGCCTTCGGTGCCGGTGGCGGTGCGTTCCAGCAGAAGCCTGCGCAGCCGTTCGCCCTCGCCGCGGGTCACCGGGTCGAGTTCCAGGGTGGATTCACCGCCGGTGTGCTCCCCGGTGCCGATCCTGACCGTGACGAGGCCGAGGAGACGCAGCATCAGGTGGGCGGTGAGGTCGACGCTGCGGATGCGTTCGCGGGCCAGGGAGCGCTGCTTGACGAGCAGGAGGCCGGTGTGGAGGTCGACGCGTTCGGGGCCGACGCGGTAGCGGGTGCGGCGCCAGCGGACGTAGTCACCGGCCGTCGCGCAGCCGATCAGCAGGACGGCCCCGGCCAGCACCCACAGCGCGGCCGTTCCCGTCCCGAGGCGGCCGGAGAGACCGACGGTGGTCGGTACGGCCGCGCCCGCCACGACGCCCGCCGTGACGAGCGCGGTGACGAGCACCGTACGGGGATGCAGGCGGCGCCAGTCGTCCACCGCGCTCATGTGGCGTCGCCGGGGGTGTCCCGGGTGATCCGCGTCAGCCGCTCGGCCAGTTCCGCCGCCACCTCGTGGTCCAGGCCCTCGATCTTCACCGCGCCCTTGGCCGACGCGGTGGTGACGGTGACCGTGGCGAGCCGGAAGAGCTGTTCCAGCGGACCGCGCACGGTGTCCACGGTCTGGATGCGGGACATCGGCGCGATCCGCCACTCCTGCCGGAAGACGCCGGTGCGGACGTACACCGCGTCCTCGGTGACCTCCCAGCGGTGCGTACGGAACCACCACAGGGGGAGAAGGACGGCACAGGCCGATCCGGCCGCCGCCAGCACCGCGGCGGGCAGCAGCAGCCAGAGGCGGGCGGGCTCGACGATCGCGCCCAGCACACCGAGCACCACGACCGGCAACGCGGTCAGCAGCGCCCACTGGGCCCGCCACCAGCCGACGGCCCGCCCGTCGAGTCTGTTGTTCGGCGGCCGGAGCCGTACCGTTCCCTCCCCCCGCGGCATCGGCTCAGCGCCCCCGCAGCGTGCGGTAGGCGGCGACCAGCGCGGCGGTGGAGCTGTCCAGCCGCTCGCCGCCGGTGCCCTCGGTCAGGACCGGCTCGATCTTCCTGGCGAGGACCTTGCCGAGCTCGACGCCCCACTGGTCGAAGGAGTCGATGTTCCAGACGGCGCCCTGGACGAAGACCTTGTGCTCGTAGAGCGCGATCAGCTGGCCGAGGACCGAGGGGGTCAGCTTGTCGGCGAGGATCGTGGTCGTCGGGTGGTTGCCCCGGAACGTCTTGTGCGGAACCAGCTCCTCGGGCACCCCTTCCGCACGGACCTCGTCGGGCGTCCTGCCGAAGGCGAGGGCCTGGGTCTGGGCGAAGAAGTTGGCCATCAGCAGGTCGTGCTGGGCGATCAGTCCGGGCAGCAGGTCGTGCACCGGGGCGGCGAAGCCGATGAAGTCCGCCGGGATCATCTTCGTGCCCTGGTGGATCAGCTGGTAGTAGGCGTGCTGACCGTTGGTGCCGGGCGTGCCCCAGACCACCGGACCGGTCTGCCAGTCGACCGGGTTGCCGTCCCGGTCGACGGACTTGCCGTTGGACTCCATGTCCAGCTGCTGCAGGTACGCGGTGAACTTGGACAGGTAGTGGCTGTAGGGCAGCACCGCGTGCGACTGGGCGTCGAAGAAGGCGCCGTACCAGACACCCAGCAGGCCGAGCAGCAGCGGGGCGTTCTCCTCGGCGGGTGCGGTACGGAAGTGCTCGTCGACGAGGTGGAAGCCGTCGAGCATCTCGCGGAACCGCTCCGGGCCGATGGCGATCATCAGCGAGAGGCCGATCGCGGAGTCGTAGGAGTACCGGCCGCCGACCCAGTCCCAGAACTCGAACATGTTGGCCGTGTCGATACCGAAGTCCGCGACCTTCTCGGCATTGGTCGACAGCGCCACGAAGTGCTTGGCTACGGCGTCCTGACCGGCCTTCAGCTCGGTGAGCAGCCAGTCGCGCGCGGAGGTGGCGTTGGTGATGGTCTCGATCGTGGTGAACGTCTTGGACGCGACGACGAACAGCGTCTCGGCCGCGTCGAGGTCACGGACCGCCTCGTGGAGGTCGGCGCCGTCGACGTTGGAGACGAAGCGGACGGTGAGCGAGCGGTCCGTGAAGGAACGCAGCACCTCGTACGCCATGGCGGGGCCCAGGTCGGAGCCGCCGATGCCGATGTTCACGATGTTCTTGATGGGACGGCCGGTGTGACCGGTCCACTGCCCCGCCCTGACCTTCTCGGAGAAGGCGGCCATCTTGTCGAGGACGGCATGCACGCCGGGCACCACGTTCTCGCCGTCGACCTCGATCACCGCGTCGCGCGGGGCGCGGAGCGCGATGTGCAGGACGGCCCGGTCCTCGGTGGTGTTGATCTTCTCGCCGCGGAACATCGCGTCCCGCAGCTCCGCGACCCCGGTGGCGGCGGCGAGCTCGCGCAGCAGGCGGAGCGTCTCGTCGGTGACCAGGTGCTTGGAGTAGTCGAGGTGGAGGTCGCCGACCCGCAGGGTGTAGGCGCTGCCGCGGTCCGGACTGTCCGCGAACAGCTGTCGCAGATGGGTCCCGCCGAGCTCTTCACGGTGCTTGCCGAGAGCCGTCCACTCGGGCATCTGATGGAGCCTGGTTCGGCTTTGTGCGTTCATCGCGGATATCAGCCCACTTCTTCTCGTACTTGCGCATCCCCGCTGCCCCTCCAACCTAATTGATCCGAGGTCATCGGGGCGCGAGGGCGGGCTGCGGCACGGGAAACGCGGGCGACTGCGCGGGAATTGCAGTCCGGCCGGACACCCTGGGGTGCCCGGCCGGTGAACGTCTTCTAGATTTCGCCGCGGAGTTTGGCAAGTGCCTCGGCGAGAATGGCTTCGCCGTCCTCGTCGCTGCGCCGTTCCCGTACGTACGCCAGATGCGTCTTGTACGGCTCGGTGCGGGGCGGGTCAGGCGGGCTGTCCCGGTCCTGGCCGGCCGGGAAGCCGCAGCGCGGGCAGTCCCAGGTCTCCGGTACCTGCGCGTCATGGGCGAAGCTCGGCTGCGTCTCGTGCCCGTTCGAGCACCAGAAGGAGATGCGGAGGCGCGGTGCGGACTCGCCCCGCTCGGCCTCCCCCATCGGCCCCGCTCCGACCCGGCTTCCCCGAATCGCGTTGCCACTTGCCACGGTCGTAACTCCCTGCGTGATGGTGCTCGAAGATGCCCCAGTCTACGTAAGGCCCAACGCGCGTCCAGTGAAAGGAGTTACACCCTCACCGGGATTCGCGGACGACGGGTCAGTTGTCCAGCTTGATCAGCAGCCCAAGGACCACAATGCAGGCGAACCAGCCCAGACCGACCACGACGGTGATGCGGTCGAGGTTGCGCTCGGCGACCGAGGAACCACCGACGGAGGACTGCATACCGCCACCGAACATGTCGGAGAGGCCGCCGCCCTTTCCCTTGTGCATCAGCACCAGCAGCATCAGCAGCAGGCTGAAGACGATCAGGGCGATCTCGAACCCCAAAATCACGGCTGGTCCCTACTTTCCGGAATTCTTAGGACTGCATGTACGGACAACGGGGGCCGGAGGGTGTTACCCCCCTCGGCCCCCGCAAGGGTACGACGGATCCGCGCTAGCGCATACTCACTGGTCGCGGAAGCGGACGATCTTGACGAACTCGTCGGTGTCCAGCGCGGCGCCGCCGATCAGGGCCCCGTCCACGTCGGTCTGGGCCATGATCGCCGCGACATTGCCGGACTTCACCGAGCCGCCGTACTGGATACGGACGGCGTCGGCCAGCTCCTGCGAGTACAGCTCGGCCAGCCGGCGGCGGATCGCTCCGCACACCTCCTGGGCGTCCTCGGGGGTGGCGACCTCGCCGGTCCCGATGGCCCAGACCGGCTCGTAGGCGATCACGATGGACTCGGCCTGCTCGGCCGGGATGTCCTTGAGGGCACCGTCGAGCTGCGCGAGCGTGTAGGAGACCTGGTCACCGGCCTTGCGGATGTCCAGGCCCTCGCCGACACAGAGGATCGGGGTCAGGCCGTGCTTGAACGCGGCCTTCACCTTGGCGTTGCAGACCTCGTCGGTCTCGGCGTGGTACTGGCGGCGCTCGCTGTGGCCGACGGCCACGTACGTGCACTTCAGCTTGGCGAGCATGGCGCCGGAGATCTCACCGGTGTACGCGCCGGAGTCGTGCGCCGAGATGTCCTGGGCGCCGTACTTGATCTTCAGCTTGTCGCCGTCGACCAGGGTCTGCACGGAGCGCAGGTCGGTGAAGGGCGGCAGGACGGCGACCTCTACGGCGTCGTAGTCCTTGTCGGCCAGGGCGAAGGCGAGCTTCTGGACGTGGGCGATGGCCTCAAGGTGGTTGAGGTTCATCTTCCAGTTGCCCGCCATCAGCGGGGTGCGGGTGGTCATGAAGAGTCAGTCCTCCAGTGCGGCGAGGCCGGGAAGCGTCTTGCCCTCGAGGTATTCGAGGCTGGCGCCGCCACCGGTCGAGATGTGGCCGAATGCGTTCTCGTCGAAGCCCAGGATGCGGACGGCGGCGGCGGAGTCGCCACCGCCGACGACGCTGAAGGCCGGGGAGTCGACGAGTGCCTGGGCGAGCGCGCGCGTGCCCTCGGCGTAGTCGGGGTGTTCGAAGACGCCCATGGGGCCGTTCCAGAAGACGGTGGCCGCGTCGGCGAGCTTCGATGCGTACAGCTTGCGGGTCTCGGGACCGAGGTCCAGACCCTGCTGGCCGGCCGGGATGGCGTCGGCGGCGACCGTGCTCGGGTGGGCCGGGGCCTTGGTCCTCAGGTCCGGGAACTCGCCCGCGACCAGGATGTCGACGGGGAGCACGAACTCCACGCCGAGCTCCTGGGCCCGCTTGAGGTAGCCCTGGACGGCCGGGACCTGGTCCTCCTGGAGCAGCGAGTTGCCGACCTCGTGGCCCTGGGCCTTGAGGAAGGTGTACACCATGCCGCCGCCGATCAGGATGCGGTCGGCCTTCTCCAGCAGGTGGTCGATGACCCCGAGCTTGTCGGAGACCTTGGCGCCGCCGAGGACGACGGCGTACGGCCGCTTGACGTCGGAGGTGAGCTTCTTCAGTACGCCGACCTCGGTGGCGATGAGGAAGCCCGCGTAGTGCGGCAGCCGGGCCGGGAGGTCGAAGACCGAGGCGTGCTTGCGGTGGACGGCGCCGAAGCCGTCGCCCACGTACACATCGGCGAGCTCGGCCAGCTGGTCGGCGAAGGCACCGCGCTCGGCGTCGTCCTTCGCCGTCTCACCGGCGTTGAAGCGGAGGTTCTCGATGACGGCGACCTGGCCGTCGGTGAGCGCGGCGACCGTGGCGCGGGCGGACTCGCCGACGGTGTCGGTCGCGAAGGCGACGTCCTTGCCGAGGAGCTCGCCCAGGCGGGCGGCGGCGGGCGCCAGCGAGAAGGCCGGGTCCGGGGCACCCTTGGGGCGGCCCAGGTGCGAGGCGACGATGACCCGCGCACCGGCGTCGGCGAGCTTGGCGACCGTCGGGACGACGGCCCGGATGCGGCCGTCGTCGGTGATGGTGGTGCCGTCGAGCGGCACATTGAGGTCGGCGCGGACGAATACCCGCTTCCCCGCGACCCCTTCGGCGAGAAGTTCGTCGATCGTCTTCATCAGTTCCGTTACTCCTTGCAACGACGGATGAGCATGCAAGGGGGCTCGAACGACGCCGCGTTGCGCCGTTCGAGCCCCACTCTCACATCGAGATGCCTGCCGATCCGAGGATCAGAGCTGGCCGCCGACGAAGACGGTCAGGTCGACGAGGCGGTTGGAGTAACCCCACTCGTTGTCGTACCAGCCGAGGATCTTCACCGTCTTGCCTTCCTGAACCATCGTCAGGGAGGAGTCGAAGGTGCAGGACGCCGGGTCGCCGACGATGTCGGACGAGACGATCGGGTCCTCGGTGTAGGTCAGGAAGCCCTTGAGGTCGCCGTCGTCGGACGCCTTCTTGAACGCGGCGTTGACCTCGTCCTTGGTGACTTCGCGCTGCAGCTCCACGACGAGGTCGGTGGCGGAACCGGTCGGGACCGGGACGCGCATCGCGATGCCGTCGAGCTTGCCCTTGAGCTGCGGAAGGACCAGGGCGGTGGCCTTGGCGGCACCCGTCGTGGTCGGAATGATGTTCTCGGCCGCGGCGCGGGCGCGACGCAGGTCCGAGTGCGGGAAGTCCAGGATGCGCTGGTCGTTGGTGTACGCGTGGACCGTCGTCATCAGGCCCTTGACGATGCCGAAGTTCTCGTCGAGAACCTTGGCCATCGGCGCCACACAGTTGGTGGTGCAGGAGGCGTTGGAGATGATGTGGTGGTTGGCCGCGTCGTACTTTTCCTGGTTGACGCCCATCACGATGGTGATGTCCTCGTCCTTGGCCGGAGCCGAGATGAGGACCTTCTTGGCGCCACCGGCGATGTGCTTCTCGGCGTCGGCCTTCTTGGTGAAGATGCCGGTCGACTCGATCACGATGTCGACGCCCAGCTGACCCCAGGGGATGTCGGCCGGGTTGCGCTCGGAGAGCACCTTGATGGTGTGACCGTCGACGGTAATGGTGTCGGCGGTGTGGCTCACCTCTGCCTTGAGACGACCCAGAATGGTGTCGTACTTCAGCAGGTGGGCCGTGGTCGCAGTGTCACCCAGGTCGTTGACAGCCACGATCTCGATGTCCGCACCCTGCTCCAGCAGCGCGCGGAAGTAGTTACGACCGATGCGGCCAAAGCCGTTGATGCCTACGCGGATCGTCACGAACCGATCTCCTCGTTAGGTACGCCGGTTTTCGACGCCGGCGAGTTGTATGGGATGTCCCCGACCGCCTCCGACCCTACCTCTCCAAGGGCCCGGGAGTGACATCGAGAGGGCTGGACGAGCAGGCGGGCCCTTACTCCCGGGTAGGAGTACGGGCCTTGAGTCCTTTGGTCCCTACGCGGCCCGGGACCTTGGTCCCGGGCCCGCGACAGGCGGTACGGAGCATCGGCGCCGGAGGGTTCGCGGCGCCTTCGTGAAGGGGTCGCGGCGCCTTCCCGAGGAGGTCCGGGGGGCGGTCGGCGCGGTCGTGTGCTGTCGGCCCGCGCCGTGTGCCGGCCGGGCGGTCACGACCCGGTCGGCTCGGGCGGTCACGACCTGGGTCGGCTCGGGCGGTCACGACCCGGTCGGCTCGGGCGGTCGTGTGCCGGCCGGCGGCCGGTGCGAGGAGCCCGGTCAGCCGACGAGGCCGTCGGCCAGCTCCTCGCTCAGGGTGGACTCCGTCCCCGGGATGCCCAGGTCCTGGGCCCGCTTGTCGGCCATGGCCAGCAGCCGGCGGATCCGGCCCGCGACCGCGTCCTTGGTCAGCGGCGGGTCGGCGAGCGCGCCGAGCTCCTCCAGGGACGCCTGCTTGTGCTCCATGCGCAGGCGTCCGGCGGCCGCGAGGTGCTCGGGCACCTCCTCGCCCAGGATCTCCAGCGCGCGCCCCACCCGGGCCCCGGCGGCCACCGCGGCCCGTGCCGAGCGGCGGAGGTTGGCGTCGTCGAAGTTGGCCAGCCGGTTCGCCGTGGCCCGGACCTCGCGCCGCATCCGGCGCTCCTCCCAGGCCAGCACCGACTCATGGGCGCCGAGCCGGGTCAGCAGCGCGCCGATCGCGTCGCCGTCCCGGACGACGACACGGTCCACGCCTCGCACCTCGCGCGCCTTCGCCGCGATGGAGAGCCTGCGGGCCGCGCCGACCAGTGCGAGCGCCGCCTCCGGACCCGGGCAGGTCACCTCCAGCGAGGAGGAGCGGCCCGGCTCGGTGAGCGAGCCGTGCGCCAGGAACGCCCCGCGCCAGGCTGCCTCCGCGTCGCAGGTGGCCCCCGAGACCACCTGCGGGGGGAGCCCGCGGATGGGACGGCCGCGGCCGTCCACCAGGCCGGTCTGGCGGGCCAGCTGGTCACCGCCCGCCACCACGCGGACGACATAGCGCGAGCCGCGCCGCAGCCCGCCGGGAGCCATCACGATCAGTTCGGAGCTGTGCCCGAAGATTTCGAGAATGTCGCGCTTGAGCCGGCGCGCCGCCATCGCTGTGTCCAGCTCCGCCTCGATCACAATCCGGCCGCTCACCAGGTGCAGCCCGCCCGCGAAACGAAGAATCGCCGAGACTTCTGCCTTCCTGCAGCAGGTCCGGGTGACGGGAAGCCGAGAGATTTCGTCCTTCACCGCTGGCGTCATCGCCATGGGCCGATCCTTCCATGCATCCGAAAAATACGGTCGTACGCGGCGGCCAACAGCTCCGGATCATGAATCGGAACGCCGTCGGGTGAGGCCACAGGCGCCAGCTCGACCGCGGCACCGAGCCGTTTTGCGGCATCGGCGAGGGACTCGCGATCGGGCACGGCGGCCTCGTCGGCCAGCACCACGTCCAGGGCGAGTTTAGGGGCGTGTCGTCCCAAAACCTCCAAATGACGCTGCGGAGAGAAGCCATCTGTTTCACCGGGTTGTGGCGCGAGGTTCAGCGAAAGGACCTTCCGGGCCTTCGTGGCGACCAGCGCGTCGAGCAGATCCGGCACCAGCAGATGGGGAATCACGGAGGAGAACCAGGAGCCCGGACCGAGCACCACCCAGTCCGCGTCGAGGACGGCCTCGACCGCTTCGGGGACGGCCGGCGGGTCGATCGGGACGACATGCACGGACTGCACCTCGCCCGGAGTGAGCGCCACCGTGGCCTGGCCGCGCACCGTGACGATGTCCTCGGGACGGTCGGGGTCGTGCCCCCGTACCAGCGCCTGGAGCTCCAGCGGCACGGCCGACATCGGCAGCACCCGGCCGTGCGCGCCGAGCAGCTTGCCGACCAGGTCGAGGGCCTGGACATGGTCGCCGAGCTGCTCCCAGAGGGCGACGATCAGCAGATTGCCGACCGCGTGCTCGTGCAGATCGCCCTTGGACTCGAAGCGGTGCTGGATGACCCGGGACCAGGTCTGGCCCCAGTCGTCGTCCCCGCAGAGCGCGGCGAGCGCCTTGCGCAGGTCGCCGGGCGGCAGGACGCCCAGCTCCTCGCGCAGCCGGCCGCTGGAGCCCCCGTCGTCGGCGACGGTGACCACGGCCGTGAGATCGCCGGTGATCCGGCGCAGCGCCGCGAGGGACGCCGACAGTCCCATGCCGCCGCCGAGCGCGACGACCTTGGGCTGGGCGCCGCGCTTGCGGCCGGAGAGCGCCGAGGTGGCTCTGCTGAGTCTCCGCAGACGCAGATTGCGCCCGGTCACTCGCGCCCCATGTCCCGGTGGACGAGGACGGTCTCGATCCCCTCCGTGGCCAGCCGGGCGGCGAGCTTCTCCGACATCGCGACGGAGCGGTGCTTGCCGCCCGTGCACCCGACGGCGATGGTCACGTACCGCTTGCCCTCGCGCCGGTAGCCCGCGGCGATCAGCTGGAGCAGCTCCGTGTACTGGTTGAGGAATTCCTTGGCGCCCGGCTGGTCGAAGACGTACGCGGACACCTCCTCGTTGAGGCCGGTGAACGGGCGCAGCTCCGGGACCCAGTGCGGGTTGGGCAGGAACCGGCAGTCCACGACCAGGTCGGCGTCGACCGGCAGGCCGTACTTGAAGCCGAACGACATCACCGTGGCCCGCAGCTCCGGCTCCTCGTCGCCCGCGAACTGGGCGTCCATCTTGGCCCGCAGTTCGTGCACGTTGAGGCTGGAGGTGTCGATCACCAGGTCGGCGTCGCCGCGCAGCTCGCGCAGCAGATCGCGCTCGGCCGCGATGCCGTCGACGATCCGGCCGTCGCCCTGGAGCGGGTGCGGGCGGCGCACCGACTCGAAGCGGCGCACCAGGGCGTCGTCGGAGGACTCCAGGAAAACGATCCGCCTGGTGACGTGCTTGGCCTCCAGGTCCGCGAGGGACTCCCGGAGGTTGTCGAAGAAGCGGCGGCCCCGCACGTCGACGACGACGGCGATCCGGGCCACATTGCCCTGCGAGCGGGCGCCGAGCTCCACCATGGTGGGGATCAGCGCGGGCGGCAGATTGTCGACGACGAACCAGCCGAGGTCCTCCAGACACTTGGCGGCGGTGCTGCGCCCGGCGCCCGACATCCCGGAGATGATCACCAGTTCGGGAATGGCTGCCGTGGCGGTCTCGCCCGTCTCGTTCGCGGTGCCCGTACTCACGTCTGCTGCTCCGTCTGCTCGGTCTTCGTGCTCGTGTTCATGGTCGCGCTCGGGTTCGTGCGCGGGCGTGGTGCCGTTCTCGGTCTCGTGCGTGTGCTCATTCATGACGTGCCCCCGTCGTCCTCTTCAATGATCTCTCCTGTGGCCGTGTTCACGGCAGGCGCGGCCGGGGCGGTCGAGGCGAGGGCGGCGGCCACCGATTCCGCCGTCCTGCGGCCTATCCCCGGGACCTCGCAGATCTCATCGATTGTCGCCTGCCTCAGCTTCTTCACGGAACCGAAATGCTTGATCAGCGCCTGTTTCCGGGTCTCGCCGAGGCCGGTGACGTCGTCCAGGGGGCTGCTGCGGATGCGCTTGGCCCGCTTGGCCCGCTGGTAGGTGATGGCGAAGCGGTGCGCCTCGTCGCGGACGCGCTGGAGGAGGTAGAGGCCCTCGCTGGAGCGGGGCAGGACGACGGGGTCGTCGTCACCGGGCAGCCAGACCTCTTCGAGGCGCTTGGCCAGCCCGCAGACGGCGATGTCGTCGATCCCCAGCTCGTCCAGGGCGCGCTTGGCGGCGGCCACCTGGGGCTGCCCGCCGTCGACCACGACGAGCTGCGGCGGATAGGCGAACCGCTTGGGACGGCCGTCGTCCTCACGGGGCTCGCTCTCCCCGGGACCGGGGTCGTGCGGGTCCTCGCGGGGCTCGCTCTCCCCGGGACGGGCGTCATGGGTGACGGGACCGAGCTCCCCGGCGGGCCCCGGTGCGGGGACGGGGCCGCTGGGCGCGGGACCGCTGGGCGCCGGTGCGGGGACGGGACCCGTGGGCGCCGGGCCGGGTTCCTGGGGTTCCTCCCACTCCCCCGTCCGCTCCTTGTCCTGGAGATAGCGCTTGAAGCGGCGCCCGATCACCTCGTGCATCGAGCGCACGTCGTCCTGGCCCTCGAAACCCTTGATCTGGAAGCGGCGGTACTCGCTCTTGCGGGCGAGCCCGTCCTCGAAGACCACCATGGACGCCACCACGTCGTCGCCCTGGAGGTGGGAGATGTCGTAGCACTCGATGCGCAGGGGTGCCGTGTCGAGGCCGAGCGCCTCGGTGATCTCCTCCAGGGCACGGGAGCGGGTCGTGAGGTCCGAGGCGCGCTTGGTCTTGTGCAGTCCGAGCGCCTGCTGGGCGTTGCGCTGGACGGTGACCATCAGGTCCTTCTTGTCGCCGCGCTGCGGGATGCGCAGGCTGACCTGGGAACCCCGGCGGTCGGCGAGCCACTGGGCGACCGCTTCGGTCTCCTCGGGGAGGGCCGGTACCAGGACCTCCTTGGGGACCGAGTCGCCCGTCTCCTCGCCGTACAGCTGCTGGAGGGCGTGCTCGACCAGGCCCGAGGTGTCGACCGCCTCGACCTTGTCCGTGACCCAGCCGCGCTGGCCGCGCACCCGGCCGCCGCGGACGTGGAAGATCTGGACGGCCGCTTCCAGCTCGTCCTCGGCGACGGCGATCAGGTCGGCGTCGGTGGCGTCGGCGAGGACGACGGCGCTCTTCTCCATGGCCCGCTTGAGCGCTTCGGCGTCGTCGCGGAGCCGGGCGGCCCGCTCGTACTCCATCTCCTCCGCCGCCGCCATCATGTCCTTCTCCAGCCGGCGGATGTACGTCCCGGTCCGGCCGGCCATGAAGTCGCAGAAGTCCTCGGCCAGTTCGCGGTGCTCCTCGGGGGTGACCCGGCCGACGCAGGGGGCCGAGCACTTGCCGATGTAGCCGAGCAGGCAGGGACGGCCGGTCCTGGCGGCGTTCTTGAACACGCCCGCGGAGCACGTACGGACGGGGAAGACGCGGAGCATCAGGTCGACGGTCTCGCGGATCGCCCACGCGTGCCCGTAGGGGCCGAAGTAGCGCACGCCCTTCTTCTTGGCGCCGCGCATGACCTGGACCCGCGGGAAGTCCTCGTTGAGCGTGACCGCGAGGTAGGGATAGCTCTTGTCGTCGCGGTACTTGACGTTGAACCGGGGGTCGTACTCCTTGATCCAGGAGTACTCCAGCTGGAGCGCCTCGACCTCGGTGGAGACGACGGTCCATTCGACGGAGGCGGCCGTCGTGACCATCGTGCGGGTACGCGGGTGCAGACCGGCCAGGTCCTGGAAGTAGTTGGCCAGGCGCTGGCGCAGGTTCTTCGCCTTCCCGACGTAGATCACCCGGCGGTGCTCGTCGCGGAACTTGTAGACCCCCGGGGAGTCGGGGATCTGTCCCGGCTTGGGGCGGTAGCTGGAGGGGTCTGCCATGTCTCACACCCTACTTGCGGAGTGTGACAACGGGCCCTCGCCGAGGGTGGTGCCGCGCTCCGGGGTGCGGGTGAGGTGTGCGCACCCCGGAGCGCGGGCCGGTGGGGCCGGTCAGACGCCGGACGCGGGGGTTTCCCGGGTACGGCGGTGGCGGCGGGCCGCGGTGGCGCCGCAGAGTGCCAGGGCCAGCAGGGCCCCGGCTCCGGCGACGGCCGAGGTGGCGGTCAGGGCCCCGTCGGCGGCGGTGTCCGGGGCACCGGCCGCGGTGGCGGCCATGACGGGTCCGGAGCCCGGACCCGAGGCGGGTCCCGGCGCGGGTCCGGAGCCCGTCGCCGCGTCGGGGCCGTAGCCGCCCGCCTTACCGGAGCGGGCGTAGCCGGAGCCGGGGAGCTTGTCCCCGTACGCCTCCCGCACCCGGCTCCCGTAGGCGGTCAGCGTGGTTCCCGCGGCACCGACCGCCCCGGCGGCGTCCTCGTCCAGCGGGAGCACCCTGCTCCCCTTGTGGACGTACCAGGCGTCGATCTGCGGCTCCCGGAAGACGGTGCCGCCGGGGAGCTTGCGGGCGCCCGCCGCGGTGTAGCGCGCCTCGTCGTCGCCGGTGGCGATGTTCACCACCTGCCAGTCGGCGCCCCGGCCCGCTTTCGGGACGGTCCACAGGGACGCCTTCTGCCCGTCCGAGGAGACCGCGGTGGAGGCGAGGTAGTCGAGCGTGCTGAGGGCGGCTCCCGGTTTCCCGGCGACGAAGGCCGCGGAGAGCGTGCGTACGGGGACGGCCGCTCCCTCGATCCGTGGTGCGGCCGCCGCCCGGGTGACCGCGCCCTCCCTGGCGAAGAACCGGGACAGGGTGTCCAGGGTGGAGGCCGAGACGGCCGCCTCGTGGGCGGCCGCCAGGGCCGGGGCGGTGAGGGTCGGGGCGGCGAAGGCGGGCGCGGTGGGAGCGGGGCGCGCCGCCGGGCCGCCGTCCGCCACGGCCTGGGGAGAGGCGGCGGCGAACAGGGCGGCGCCGGTGAGCGCGGTGGCCGTGACGATGCGCCGGGTCGTGGAAGTCATGCCGTCACGCCCCGATCCGGTACAGCGAGTGGGTCCAGGAGAACTCGTTGTTGTTCACGTACCAGGCGTGCGAGGCCCAGTTGTAGCGGTTGCTGGAGGGCCAGGGGTCGCCCCAGTAGACCCAGCTGCTGGCGTCGTCGTAGCCGTACAGGACGTGCATGTGCCCGCCGCCGGAGGACCACTGGATGCGTGTCTCGACGGGGCGGCCGGCGGATATCTCGCCCTGCACCGTCGCGTAACGCAGGTAGCCCGTGACGTACGAACCGGGGTTGACGCCGGCCCAGGACAGACCGTCCTGGACATTGCCCAGCGTGGCCTGCGAGTTGGGGCACTCATAGCCCTGGGACCGGTTGAAGGCGGCGTTGCAGAACTGGTTCTGGGAGTAGTTCCGCCCGAACCAGGTGGCGATGGTGTTGCCCGCCGCCGCCCAGCACCAGTTGGTCTTCTGCTGGGCCTGCATGGTGATGTTCAGCCGCTGGGTGGCGGCGACGGCGCTGCTGTCCGGCGTGACGGCCGGGATCTGGGCGGCGGTGGCGGTCGCCGCCGGAACGGCGAGGAGCACGGCGGCCAGGAGTGCCGTGAACGGGAACCTTCCCGGCCTGATTCTTCGGTTGTGCATGGCGTTCCTCCCATGGCGGGGGGGTGGGATCGGAGGAGCGCGTCCGGACGCTGTTCAGGAGCATCGACCGTTGTCCGGAACCGGTCAACACGCTTCAATGCGGGGTGACATCACGGTGTGAACGGCGCGACGGATGTGTGAACAGTCCCGCCCCGGTCACCTGGCCCCCCGCTCCCACCGGGGTGATGTCCCCGCTCCCCGTCGTGAACGTTCACCGGAGGCCCGACATGCGGCACACCGAGACCGAACTCGCCCAGGTGCTGCACACCGGCCCCTTCCATCTGGCCCTGCGCACCGCCCTGTCCGTGCGCGGGCTGCCGCTCCAGCGGGTCCAGCACCACCTCGCGCACCGGGGGATCAAGGTCGGGGTGACGAGCCTCAGTTACTGGCAGCAGGGCGCGCGTCGCCCGCGGCGCGCCGAGTCGCTGCGTGCCGTGCGGGCGCTGGAGGCCGTTCTCGCGCTGCCGGAGAACTCGCTGTTGCGGCTGCTGGAGACCGGGGACGCGCCCGCGGACTCCGAGCGTCCGGCGGCACGCTCGTACCGCTCGCTGATGGAGGCGTCGGGTGCGGTGGAGCGGCTGCTGGCGGCGATGGAGTCACCGGTGGACGGCGGGCTGCACACCGTGGGGCATCAGGAGCGGGTCCGGATAGGGGCGGGCCGGGAGATGGCGGGCCGCGACTCGCAGCACGTCGTGCGGGCGCATCGCGACGGCGTCGACCGCTACCTCGCGGTCTACCGGGGCGATCCGGGCTGTGAGCCGTCGCGGATCACCGTACGGGCCCGGGAGAACTGCCGGACCGGCCGGGTCCGCTGGGACCGGGGTACGGGGGTGCTCGTGGCGGAACTGCTGTTCGACACCCGGCTGCGGGCCGGTGAGACGTACCTCTTCGGCTACGCCTTCGACGACGGTACGGGTGAGCCCTGCGCCGAGTACGTGCGTGGCTTCACCTTCGGCGGCGGGCAGTACGTGCTCCAGATCCGCTTCGACGAGGCGGCGCTGCCGGTACGGTGCCGGCGCTTCGTCCAGGTATCGGCGGGAGCGGCGCGCGGTGCCCGGACCGACCTGACTCTCACCGGCCGGCACCGGACCGTACATCTGGTGGAGCAGGGGGTACGGCCCGGTCTCGTCGGCATCGACTGGGACTGGGATTGACTTCCGCTCCCCGCCCTAAAGGACGGGGATTCCTGCCACGGTCGACTGACCGTCTCGGCGGGTTCCTGCTTCTTCGCGCTGTGCCGGGATACGAAGTCCTGGTCCTACCTGCGCTCGACAGGCTGTCACCGCCAGTCCGGCGGCCAGTGCGACGTTGACTGCCGCGTTGATGTCCCGGTCCAGGACCGCCCCGCACGCCTGGCACTGCCAGACGCGGACATGCAGGGGCTTTGGACCGTCCTTGACGCCACAGCCAGAACAGACCTGGCTCGTGGGCTCGAAACGACCGATCCGGACGAACACACGCCCATAGAGTGCCGCTTTGTACTCCAGCATCGCGACGAACGCCGACCATCCCGCGTCGTGCACGGACTTGGCAAGACGCGTACGGGCGAGCCCTTTCACCGCCAGGTCCTCCACAGCCACCGCTTGGTTCTCGCGAATGATCTGTGTGGAGAGCTGGTGGTGGAACTCGCGCCGCGCATCAGCCACCGGTGCGTGTGCACGGGCGACCTTGATCCGGGCCTTCTCCCGGTTCTTCGACCCCTTCGCCTTACGGGACAGACCGCGCTGCTCCCGTTTCAGTTTCTTCTCCGCACGCCTCAGGAACCGGGGGCTGCTGATCCTGGTCCCGTCGGAGAGGACCGCGAAATGCCCCAGACCGAGGTCGACGCCGACGACCGGTTCCACCTCGGGCAGCGTTTCGGGCCCGGTCTCCACGACGAAGGACGCGAAGTACCGCCCGGCCGCATCCTTGATCACGGTCACCGTCGAGGGGACCGACGGCAGAGCACGGGACCACTTCACCCGCACCGCACCGATCTTCGGCAGCATCAGGTCCCCGCCGGGAGTATTCTTCCACCGCGCGTTCTGGGTGAAGCGGACCGACTGCCGACTGTCCTTGCGGGATTTGAACCGCGGCTCAGCGATCTTCGGTCCTTTGCGGGTGCCCTTCAGTGACGCGAAGAAGTTCGTGTACGCGGTGTCCAGGTCCCGCAGGGACTGTTGCAGCACCACGGCAGAGACCTCACCGAGCCAGGCACGGGCCCCGGTCTTCTTCGCCTCGGTGATGACCTGCTTGGACAGGTCGCCGGCCTTCGGGTACGGCAGGCCCTGTTCGCGGGCATCCTTGCGGGCGCGCAACGCGTCGTTGAACACAACTCGGGCGCACCCGAACGCCCGGGCCAGCGCGGCACGCTGAGGACCGTTCGGGTACACGCGAAAGGTGTACCGAAGCTGCATACCAATCAAACTACTACGCCTGGTTTATGGCTGAGTATCAGAACATTCGTACTGGTCGTCACTGCGCCTTCGTCCTCCACACACACTTGGTCTTCGTGACGAAGTACCGGCACAAGGTCTTCGAGGACATGCACCTGAGACGCATGGAGGAGATCATGCGAGCCGTCTGTGAGGACTTCGGGTGCGAGCTGGTGGAGTTCAACGGCGAGAACAACCACGTGCATCCGCTGGTGAACTTCCCACCGAAGGTGGCCCTGTCCAAGCTGGTCAACTCACTCAAGGGCGTCAGCTCACGCAGGCTCCGCCAGGAGTACCCAGAACTGGTCCGGCACTACTGGCGGGCCCAGCACCTGTGGTCCGGCTCCTACTTCGCCGGATCGGTGGGCGGGGCTCCTCTGTCCATCGTCCGTCAGTACATCGAGCAGCGGAACCGTCCGCTCCAGCCTGCCGGTCAGAGCAGCGTTCAGAATCGCTTCACCACCGGGCTGAAGCCCGATGCACTGCGATGAGTCCCGGTAGCCGGCCGCGGGCGGTTCCCGTGCGGGGTGCCTGTGCCCCGGTGGCCCGGCGGCGGCGTCCTTGCCGGTACCCGTGCGTCAGGCTTCGGGGCCCGCGACGAGCTTTCCGCCCTCGGCCGTGACCGGGATGGAGGGCAGCGGCACGGTGGCCGGTCCGTGGATCGCCTTGCCGGTGGTCATGTCGAAGCGGCTGCCGTGGCAGGGGCAGTGGCCCTCGGTGCCCTCGACCTTGTCCAGGACGCAGCCACCGTGGGTGCACTGGGCGCTGAACGCCTTGTACTCGCCCTTCACCGGGCAGCTCACGACGAGGCGCTGCTCGCGGTAGAGCTTGGCACCGCCGACCGGGACCTCGGAGGCGGCGCCGAGGTCGACGGGCGCGGTCGGCGTGGGCGTCTGCGCGTGGCCGAGCTTGGAATCGGTCGAGCAGGCGGCCACTCCCAGCCCGGCGGCACCGGCGAGAGCGGCACCCTTCAGCACGGTGCGGCGGGCGGCGGGCTGGCCGGGCATGCGTATCTCCACGGGTCGGTCTTCGGGGGTGGTGCGGGCAGTCGCCGGTGCGTACCCGTGACCACAGTGGCCGACGCTCCCGGTGACAGAAACGACGATACCGGCGGAGATCGGCGGGCCTGCGGCCGGGCCGGTCCTGGCCCGGAACTCGACGGTGGCGGCCCCCCGGATCGGGGGCCACCACCATCAGTACGACATCAGCGCTGCAGGGCGGTCACGCCTTGCGGGCGCGGGCCGTCTTCTTCGCCGCCGTGCTCTTGGCAGCCGCTGTGCTCTTTGCCGCCGTCGTGCTCTTTGCCGTCTTGGCCGTCTTGGCGGCCTTGGCCGTGCCGGTGGCGGCGACCGTCTTGCGTGCGGCCGGGGCGGCCTTCGCCGCGGCCGTCTTCCTGTCCGCCGTCCTGCGGGCAGGCTTACGGGCCGTGGGCAGCGCCGCCTCACTGATCCGGTCCGCGTCCAGGATGCCCTGGAGGAACTTGCCGGTGTGGCTGGTGGGCACCGAGGCGACCTTCTCCGGGGTGCCCTCGGCGACGACCAGACCGCCGCCGTTGCCCCCTTCGGGGCCCATGTCGACGACCCAGTCCGCGGTCTTGATGACATCGAGGTTGTGCTCGATGACGATCACCGTGTTGCCCTTGTCGACCAGGCCGGAGAGCACCTTGATCAGCTTGCTGATGTCCTCGAAGTGCAGACCGGTGGTCGGCTCGTCCAGGACGTAGACCGTGCGGCCGGTGGAGCGCTTCTGGAGCTCGCTCGCCAGCTTCACGCGCTGGGCCTCACCGCCGGAGAGCGTCGGCGCGGACTGTCCGAGCCTGACGTATCCGAGACCCACCTCGTTGAGCGTACGGAGGTGGCGGGCGATCGTCGGGACGGCCTCGAAGAACTCCAGGCCCTCCTCGATCGGCATGTCCAGCACCTCGGCGATGGACTTGCCCTTGTAGTGGACCTCCAGGGTCTCCCGGTTGTAGCGCGCTCCGTGGCAGACCTCGCACGGGACGTACACATCGGGCAGGAAGTTCATCTCGATCTTGATGGTGCCGTCGCCGGAGCAGTTCTCGCAGCGGCCGCCCTTGACGTTGAAGGAGAAGCGGCCCGGCAGATAGCCGCGCACCTTCGCCTCCATCGTCTCGGCGAACAGCCGGCGGACATGGTCGAAGACTCCGGTGTACGTGGCCGGGTTGGACCGGGGTGTACGGCCGATCGGCGACTGGTCGACGTGCACCACCTTGTCGACGAGGTCGTCCCCGTCGACCCGGGTGTGCCGGCCGGGGACCGACTTGGCACCGTTCAGCTCGCGGGCCAGGTGGGTGTAGAGGATGTCGTTGACCAGGGTCGACTTTCCGGACCCCGAGACACCCGTGACGGCCGTGAGGACGCCGAGCGGGAAGGAGACGTCGATGTCCTGGAGGTTGTTCTCCCGGGCACCGTGCACCGTGAGGCGGCGGCCGGGGTCGACCGGGCGCCGGATGTCGGGCATCGCGATCGCCCGCTTGCCGGACAGATACTGGCCGGTGATCGACTCCTTGTTGGCCAGCAACTCCTTGAGCGAGCCGGAGTGGACCACCTTGCCGCCGTGCTCACCGGCGCCGGGGCCGATGTCGACGACCCAGTCGGCGACCTTGATGGTGTCCTCGTCGTGCTCGACCACGATGAGGGTGTTGCCCATGTCGCGGAGCCGGACCAGGGTCTCGATCAGACGGTGGTTGTCCCGCTGGTGCAGCCCGATGGACGGCTCGTCCAGGACGTACAGCACACCGACCAGGCCGGAGCCGATCTGCGTGGCGAGCCGGATGCGCTGGGCCTCGCCGCCGGACAGGGTGCCCGCGGCCCGGTTGAGCGAGAGGTAGTCGAGGCCGACGTCGACGAGGAACCTCAGCCGCTCGTTGACCTCCTTGAGCACGCGCTCGGCGATCTTCTTGTCGCGGGCGTTCAGCTTCATCCGGCCGAGGAACTCGGCGCATTCGCTGATCGACATGGCGGAGACCTGGGCGATGGACTTCTCCATCACCGTCACCGCGAGCACGATCGGCTTGAGCCGGGTGCCCTCACAGGTCGGGCAGGGCACCTCGCGCATGTAGCCCTCGAAGCGCTCACGGCTGGAGTCGCTCTCGGCCTCGGAGTGGCGCCGCTTCACGAACTGCACCGCGCCTTCGAAGGCGGGGGTCGTGTAGGCGCGCTCGCGGCCGTACCGGTTGCGGTAGCGCACCTCGGTCTGGATCTTGTGGCCGAAGAGCAGGGCCTTCTTGGCACGCTGCGGCAGTCCGGCCCAGGGGATGTCTGTACGGAATCCGAGGGCTTCGGAGAGTGCGCCGATCAGCCGCCCGAAGTACTCCTTGGTGTGGCCGTGCGACCAGGGGTGGATCGCTCCCTCGTCGAGGGACTTCTCCTCGTCCGGGACGATCAGCTCCGGGTCGACCTCCATGCGCGTACCGATGCCCGTGCAGTCGGGGCAGGCGCCGAAGGGCGAGTTGAAGGAGAAGGAGCGGGGCTCCATCTCCTCGAAGGAGAGGTCGTCGTACGGGCAGTAGAGGTGCTCGGAGTACATCCGCTCACGCTCGGGGTCGTCCTCGGGGAGGTCGACGAAGTCGAGCACGACCATGCCGCCGGAGAGGCCGAGCGCGGTCTCGACCGAGTCGGTCAGCCGGCGCTTGGCACTGTCCTTCACGGTGAGGCGGTCGAC
This sequence comes from Streptomyces sp. TSRI0281, assembly GCF_001905125.1. Taxonomy (GTDB): domain Bacteria; phylum Actinomycetota; class Actinomycetes; order Streptomycetales; family Streptomycetaceae; genus Streptomyces. The sequence continues at coordinate 163,889 of NZ_LWLE01000006.1, forward strand.
GACCACCTCGATGGTGTGCTTCTCCTGCTTCTTCAGCGTGGGCGGCTCGGAGAGCTGGATGGTCGTGCCGTCGACCCTGGCCCGGCTGTAGCCCTTGGTCTGGAGGTCGGCGAAGAGGTCGACGAACTCTCCCTTGCGCTCGCGCACCAGCGGCGAGAGCACCTGGAAGCGACTGCCCTCGGGCAGGCCGAGCACCTTGTCGACGATGGCCTGCGGCGACTGGCGGGAGATGGGCCGCCCGCACTCCGGACAGTGCGGCTTGCCGATCCGGGCGAAGAGCAGCCGGAGGTAGTCGTAGACCTCGGTGATCGTGCCGACCGTCGAGCGCGGGTTGCGCGAGGTCGACTTCTGGTCGATGGAGACAGCGGGCGAGAGGCCCTCGATGAAGTCGACGTCCGGCTTGTCCATCTGACCGAGGAACTGCCGGGCGTACGAGGAGAGGGACTCCACATAGCGCCGCTGACCCTCGGCGAAGATCGTGTCGAACGCGAGGGACGACTTGCCCGACCCGGAGAGCCCGGTGAAGACGATGAGGGAGTCGCGGGGGAGGTCGAGCGAGACGTTCTTGAGGTTGTGCTCGCGCGCGCCACGGACGATGAGACGGTCGGCCACGCCGGTCCGCACCTTTCTTGAGTGAAGCGGGGGAACTGAGCCCCCCTCCCAGGGTATGGGGGGCGCCACAGCGATGCATGAGGCTTTCGACTCCGAGCGTATAGCACGCGCATTCGATTTACGGTCGGCCCTGAACTCCTTCACCCGAATGAGTGGCGAAGCTAGGCTCGGCCTCATGATTGATCATGCGCGCGACCTGGAAGCTGTACGCGAAGCGACCGAACGACTGCTCACCGCAGCGGGCAAATGGGACAACGCCGCTGTCGCCGAGCCGTCACGGTTGCCCGGCTGGAGCCGGGGCCATGTACTGGCCCACCTGTCACGTAACGCCGACGCGCTGGCAAATGTTCTCCGGGGCCTGCCGATGTACGCGAGCAGCGAAACCCGGGACCACGACATCGCCCGCGACGCCCCCCGCCCTCTCGCCGAACAGCTGGCCGACCTCCGCGAGAGCGAGGCCCGCTTCCTCGCGGCGGCCGCGGAACCGGCCGACTGGTCCCGTACGGTCACCCTGCGCAACGGGGTCACGGACTCGGCGTCCCGGGTCCCCTTCCGCCGCCGGAACGAGCTGGAGCTGCACCAGGTCGACCTGGGCATCGGCTACGAGCTGGAGGACCTGCCGGAGGAGTTCGTGACCCTGGAGATCGCCTTCCTCACCGGCCGCTTCGCCGGGCACCCCGACGTGGTGGCCACCACCGTGACCGACGAGGACGGCCGCGAATGGTCCACGGGCGGCGGCGCCGAGGGCGGACCGACAGCCGTCCGGGGTCCGGCGGCCGACCTGCTCGGCTGGCTCTGCGGGCGCCGTGACGGCTCCGCGCTGACCGTGCTGAACGGCCCGCTGCCCGCGCTGCCGCCGCTATAGGCTGGGCCGTATGACGTACAGCGGAGCGGTCAAGGTCGGCGGACCTGCGGATGTGCACGAGCTGACGGATCTGATGATCTCCAAGGTCGCCGTCGGCCAGATGAACAACAACGCGTATCTGCTGCGCTGCCGGGCCACCGGCGAGCAGCTCCTGATCGACGCGGCCGCCGAGGCGCGGACCCTGCTCGGGCTGATCGGTGACGACGGCATCGCGTCCGTCGTCACGACCCATCAGCACGGCGACCACTGGCAGGCGCTGGGCGAGGTGGTGGCGGCCACCGGAGCACGTACGTACGCGGGCCGGTACGACGCCGAGGGCATCCCGGTCCCGACCGACGTACTCGTCGAGGACAACGACACGATCCGCGTCGGCCGGGTCTCGCTGACCGCCCGCCATCTGAGCGGACACACGCCGGGCTCCATCGCGCTGGTCTACGACGACCCGCACGGAGCTCCGCACCTGTTCACCGGCGACTGCCTCTTCCCCGGCGGGGTCGGCAATACGCGCAAGGACCCGGCGGCCTTCGCGAGCCTGCTCCACGACGTGGAGACCAAGCTGTTCGACCGGCTGCCCGACGAGACCTGGGTCTATCCCGGGCACGGGCACGACACCACGCTCGGCGACGAGCGTCCGCAGCTCCCCGGTTGGCGCGCCCGCGGCTGGTGACCCGCCTGCGCGACGCGTGACCCACGGACGCCGGGGGTGAGCCTCGGACGCCGTGAGGTGAGCCTCGGACGCCGTGGGTGGCCCTCGGACGCCCCGTGACCGTCGTTGCCGACGGGTCCCCGGGAGCGTCCGCGCCGCCCCGGCCCCGTACGCACACCGGCCGGGGCGGGCGGACACCTCCGCACACGCCCCGGCCGGTGCCGGACGTTCCCGCGCAGCCTCTGCGGCCGGCGCGCTGTACCGCCTCAGTGGCTCAGTGGCTCAGTGGCTCAGCCGGAGATGCTCTTGGTCTCCTCGTCGGTCGGCTCGGCCGTCTTCGCCGCCTCGGCCTCGGCCGCCGCCTCCTGCTTCTTGTTGGCGATGAGGCTGGTGATCGTGGTGATCACCAGCACGCCGCAGATGACGGAGAGCGAGAACGGGATGGAGATCTCGGGGACATGCACCCCGGACTCGTGCAGCGCGTGCAGCACCAGCTTGACGCCGATGAAGCCGAGGATCACCGAGAGGCCGTAGCTGAGGTGAACCAGCTTCTTCAGCAGACCGCCGATGAGGAAGTACAGCTGACGCAGCCCCATCAGGGCGAAGGCGTTGGCGGTGAAGACGATGTACGGGTCCTGGGTCAGGCCGAAGATCGCCGGGATGGAGTCCAGCGCGAACAGCACATCGGTGGTGCCGATGGCGAGCATGACCACCATCAGGGGGGTCAGGACGCGCTTGCCGTTGTTCCTGATGAAGAGCTTGGTGCCGTGGTACTTGTCGGCGACACCGAAGCGGTGCTCGATCGACTTGAGGAGTCGGTTCTCCTCGAAGTCCTCTTCCTCGTCGCCGGCCCGCGCCTCCTGGATGAGCTTCCAGGCGGTGTAGATCAGGAACGCGCCGAAGATGTAGAAGACCCACGAGAAGTTGGCGATGACGGCGGCACCGGCGGCGATGAAGATCGCTCGCAGTACCAGCGCGATCAACACGCCGATGAGCAGCACGCGCTGCTGGAGGTGGGACGGCACCGAGAACTTCGCCATGATCAGGACGAAGACGAAGAGGTTGTCGACACTGAGCGACTTCTCGGTGATGAAGCCGGCGAAGAACTCGCCGGAGGCCTGGCTCTCGCCGAAGACCAGCAGGCCCAGTCCGAAGAGGACGGCCAGCGTGATCCAGACGATGGTCCAGATTCCTGCTTCTTTGGTCGACACGTCATGAGGCTTGCGCCCGATGAAGAAGTCGACGGCGATCAAGGCGCACAGACCAAGAATGGTCAGCACCCAAAGGGTCCATGAAACGTCCACTGCGCCTCCGGCAGTTCGCTACGGCTACTGATCAGCGTCGTCGCTGCCGGAGGTCTCTTCCACCTGAGCGCACGGGATGCGCGCCTGGCCGACGCCCCGGGACCGGTCACAGTCCGTACTGACGGGAACGTCGCGTATGGGAGTACTCCCCTCCGTCCTGAGAACAGTACAGGTAACACCAAGAAAAGGTAAAGAGAAGAGTAAAGGAACCGCCAAAACAGCAGGTCAGAGCCGCGCGAATCTCGCAGAGGGACATGGACAGCGGCCGGGCCGGGACTCCCCCGACCGGCCGGTCAGGGGAGTCCCGGCGGCCGGGAGGTGGGGCTCAGCGACCGCCGGTGCGTCGGGCCGCGGCCACGGCGGCGAGCACCTGTTCCAGGACTCCGCTGCCCGGCGGGAGCGCCGGCGGTTCGTACGTCCAGGCATGACCGACCCAGGGATCGGCGAGATGACTGTCGGCCACGGGGGTGATCCGCAGCAGGGAGCGCCACAGCGGGTCGAGGACCGGGCCGTACGCCCCGGCGTCCTCCCGGTCCGCGACCATCAGCAGATGCACCCCGACCGAGGGGCCCTCGTCGGCGAGGTAGCGCAACTGGGTCACGGCCCGGTCATCGAAACCGTGCGGGAAGTCGTTGACGATGAGGAGTTGCTCGCCCGTGTCCAGGTCGGGCGGCAGCGAGTCGGCGGCACCGGCTCTGACCGCCATCTGCACCAGGTCCACCCGCCGGGTGAGGTGGGCGAGGACCGAGGCCACTCCCCCGGGTCCGGCGGCCGGCGGCCCGGTGAGGACTCCCGCGCCGACCAGGGGCGCGAGCGCCCCGGCAGCCGAGCCCGCCGGATCGATGACGTGCACCGAGAACTCCCCGGTGGGGTAGACGGCGAGCAGGCGGGCGGCGTGGACGACCGCGGTCTCCATGGCGAGGCGGCGCAGCTGGTCGGTGTCCATCAGCGCGGCCTCCTCGGATGCCGTGCGGCCGCTGTCGATCCAGATGCCGCGCTCCAGGGGGAGGCGTACGAGCAGCGGGATGCGGAGATCGGGGCGTTCGGGCAGATGGAGGTCGCCGATGCGCAGGGCCATCGGAATCTCCATCGGGACGCGGTGGGCGTGCCAGACGGGGTTGTCCCAGCCCGCGTAGGCGGCGGGGAGCGCGGGCTCCACCACGGCGGACTCGGCGGCGAGCTGGGCGAGGTCGCGGTTCAGGGCCTCGCGCGCCCGGGTGGTCAGCTCGTCGCGTTTGGCGCGGGCCTCCTCGCGGGCCCGGTCGCCCGCGCCGCCGATCCGGTTGCGCGGGTCGGACAGGGTCCGGTCGAGCTCCTGCCCCATGCGAGACTCGGCGAAGTCCACGGCGCTGCGGTAGGCGGCGGTGGCGCGGGCCAGGTCCTCGAACATGCCCCAGATCTGGTTGTAGAGGCGCTCGTCCATGGACCATCCGCTCGCGTCACCGGCGACGGGCAGCGCAGCCTGCCCCGGCGGGGCCGGAGGTGCCGCGGGCGGGGGCGGCGGGGGCGCGGCGCTCCGGCGGCGCGGGTGTGCGTAGTTGATGGGGCCGCCCACCGTGGCACCCCCCATGGCACCGGGCGCGGACGCGCCGGCCGCGGTCGTGGCGGAGCCGGTCGTGGCGGGGTCGGTCGTGGTCGTGGCGGGGTCGGGCAGCGGCTCGGGGGGCCTGACTGCCGGGGGCGCGGGCGGCTCCCGGTCGGCCGGGGCCGACGTGGTCCCCGCGCCGGGCCGTACCCGGTCGCCGTCCGGAGCGCGGGGCGGTGGCGGAGCCACCGAGCGGGCCATGCCACGGGCGACCGCTTCCTGGATCGAGCCGGCCAGCTCCGCCGCGCGGGCCACTCCCTGGTCCGCGAGCATCTCGGCGAGTCCGTCGGCGTATCCCTGGCCGACGGCGCGAACCTTCCATGCCCCTTGTCTGCGGTAGAGCTCCAGGGCGCTGACCGCGGACTCGGCGTCCAGGCCGGTGAGCGTGAAGGTGGCGATCTCGGTGCCGTCGAGCCCGGTGACGGCGACGAAGGGCGCGGCGACCGCGCCGAACCTGACCGGGCCGCCGACGCCCATCGGGAGGGCCAGCAGCACGGTGACGCGGTGGACCTCGTCGGGCAGGGCGTCGAGGTCGACGGCGAGCCGGTGGTCCGCGGCGGCCTGCTTGGACACTTCGAGCCCGGGGAGCTGAGGCGATCCGGGGTGGGCGATCCACTCGATGCCGCGCACCGTGCCCCGTTCGTCGCCGAGGGTGGCTCCGGCCACGACGGGTGAGCCCGCCGATACCCGGATCTCCAGACGGGTCTGGGGCAAGGTGTGATTCTGCCCCCGGACCAGTTCGGCCGTCATTGCTGCCCTGTCCCCCTCGACGATGGCCCGCGGTGCGGTGCCGTGCTGTTCGGCGGCGCTGCCCGGCGGTGCGGTGCTGCTCGGCGGCGCTGCCGCTGCTTCGTGGTGTGTGTCCGTCGGACGGGCGCGTTCGGTGTCCGGCGCCTGTCGTGGTGTCGTGCGATGTGGTGCAGCTCCCGGCGGCGGGTGCCTCCGGGAGCTGCTCGTACCGATGCGGACCAGGTGCTGTCGCGCCTACAGGTGCGGCAGGATCGAGGGCATCAGGTCCTGGAAGGTGCGGCCGTTGGCCGGGTTGCCGAGGGCCGTCATCTGCCAGCCGCTCCCCGCGCGGTGCACCTTCGCCATGATCTGGGCGGTGTACTGGCCGCCGCCGTCGAGTGTGTACCGGGCGAGCTCCTGGCCGTTGGTCTCGTCGACGATGCGGCAGAAGGCGTTCTGCACCTCCTGGAACGTCTGCCCGGTGAAGGAGTTCACCGTGAAGACGATCTGGTCGATGTGGACCGGGACGCGCTGGAGGTCGACGAGGATCGCCTCGTCGTCTCCGCCCGAACCGGCGCCGCCGACCAGATTGTCGCCGGTGTGCTTGACCGAGCCGTCGTCGCTGACGAGGTGCCGGAAGAACACGACGTCAATGGGCTGCTTGTCGGCGAACAGCACGGCCGAGGCATCCAGGTCGATCTCCCGGGTACGCGAGCCGAACAGTCCGCGACGCGGAGCCGCCTGCCAGCCGAGCCCCATCCGTACCGCGGTCAGGGTCCCCCCGTCGCTCTTCTGCAGGCTGATGGCCTGACCCTTGGTCATATTGACCGTCACGCGCTGTCCCCTCTCCGCATTTGCCCCGCATCCGTCCGTGTGCGGTTTCCTCGCACACTACGCAGTTCTCACCGGACGGCAGCAGGTTCGCGCCGTCTTTGTGTCGTTCTTGCAACACACCGGGTACGCCCGGTTCAGGCGAGGCCCGCCTCCTTCATCTGGCGCAGTTCCTTCTTCAACTCGCCCACCTCGTCGCGCAGCCGGGCGGCGACCTCGAATTGCAGGTCAGCGGCGGCCGCCCGCATCCGGTCGGTCATCTCCTCGATGATTCCGGCCAGTTCGGTGGCGGGCCGGTCGCTGACCACCGCACCGTTCGACTTGGCCCTGCCCGGGGCGCCGCCCTTGGCCGCCTTTCCGCCGAGCGCCGGAACCGGGGCCTTCGCGCCCTTCGTCTGGCGGTAGCCGCTGCCGAGGAGCTGCTCGGTGTCGATCTCCTCCCGGGCGATGGTCGCGACGATGTCGTTGATCTTCTTGCGCAGCGGCTGCGGATCGATGCCGCGCTCGGTGTTGTACGCGATCTGCTTCTCGCGGCGGCGGTTGGTCTCGTCGATGGCCTGCGCCATCGCCGGGGTGATCTTGTCCGCGTACATATGGACCTGGCCGGACACGTTACGGGCCGCACGTCCGATGGTCTGGATGAGCGAGGTGCCGGAGCGCAGGAACCCCTGCTTGTCCGCGTCGAGGATGGCCACCAGGGAGACCTCGGGCAGGTCGAGCCCCTCGCGCAGGAGGTTGATCCCGACCAGGACGTCGTACTCACCGGAGCGCAGTTCACGCAGGAGCTCGATACGGCGCAGCGTGTCGACGTCACTGTGCAGATAGCGGACCTGGATGCCCAGCTCCAGGAAGTAGTCCGTGAGGTCCTCGGACATCTTCTTGGTGAGGGTGGTCACCAGGACCCGCTCGTCCCGCTCGGTGCGCTTGCGGATCTCGTGCACCAGGTCGTCGATCTGGCCCTCGGTGGGCTTGACGACGACCTCGGGGTCGATGAGGCCGGTGGGCCGGATGATCTGCTCCACGAAGCCGTCGCCGCGCGAGAGCTCGTACTTCCCGGGGGTGGCGGAGAGATAGACGGTCTGGTCGATGCGCTTCAGGAACTCCTCCCACTTCAGCGGGCGGTTGTCCATGGCCGACGGCAGCCGGAATCCGTGGTCGACGAGCGTCCGTTTACGGGAGGCGTCCCCTTCGTACATCGCGCCGATCTGCGGCACCGTGACGTGCGACTCGTCGAGGACGAGGAGGAAGTCCTCGGGGAAGTAGTCGAGGAGGGTGTTGGGAGCGGTGCCGGGGGCGCGGTCGTCGAAGTGCATCGAGTAGTTCTCGACGCCCGAACAGGTGCCGATCTGGCGGAGCATCTCGATGTCGTACGTCGTGCGCATGCGCAGCCGCTGGGCCTCCAGCATCTTGCCCTGCTTCTCCAGCTCGGCCAGGCGCTGTTCCAGCTCCCGCTCGATGCCGCCGACCGCCTTCTCCATGCGCTCGGGTCCCGCGACGTAGTGGCTGGCGGGGAAGACGTGGAGCGACTGGTCCTCGCTGATGACCTCGCCGGTGAGCGGGTGGAGGGTGGAGAGGGCCTCGATCTCGTCGCCGAACATCTCGATGCGGACGGCGAGCTCCTCGTAGACCGGGAAGATCTCGATGGTGTCGCCGCGCACCCGGAAGGTGCCGCGGGTGAACGCCAGGTCGTTGCGGCTGTACTGCATCTCGACGAACCGGCGCAGCAACTGGTCGCGGTCGACCTCCTCGCCGACCTTGAGCTGGACCATCCGGTCCACGTACTCCTGGGGCGTACCGAGGCCGTAGATGCAGGAGACGGAGGCGACCACGATGACGTCCCGCCGGGTGAGCAGCGAATTCGTCGCGGAGTGGCGCAGCCGCTCGACCTCCTCGTTGATCGAGGAGTCCTTCTCGATGTAGGTGTCCGACTGCGGTACGTACGCCTCGGGCTGGTAGTAGTCGTAGTACGAGACGAAGTACTCGACGGCGTTGTTGGGCAGGAGCTCGCGGAACTCGTTGGCCAGCTGGGCGGCGAGGGTCTTGTTCGGCGCCATCACCAGGGTGGGGCGCTGAAGCTTCTCGATCATCCACGCGGTGGTCGCCGACTTGCCGGTGCCGGTCGCGCCGAGCAGGACCACGTCCTTCTCATCCGCGCGGATACGCCGCTCCAGCTCGGCGATGGCCGCCGGCTGGTCGCCACTGGGCTGGTAGGAGCTGACGACCTCGAAAGGCGCCACCGAACGTTCGATCTTCGAAACGGGCCGCATGCAACCACCGTACGACCCCCCACTGACAACGGGGTCGGATCAGCGGTGGCGCGGGGGCCGGGTGTCCCTGCGGGCGGGGGTCTCGTGGGTCGCGCGCTGCCGCTGGACGGGCGTGGTCCGGGGCCGGCCGCCGTCGCGCGCGCCACGGCCGCCCCGCGGGTCGTGCCGGTCGGGCTCCCCCATGACCACCAGCGGGTCGAACATCACGACCACCCCGGCCAGCAGCAGGAAACAGGTGGGGCCGATCAGCATCGGGATGATCAGGGTGGCGGAGGTGTCACCGGCCAGGGCGCCCGAGCCGGCGTCGGCATGCAGATGGACGTCGAGCGCGGCCATGCCGGTGTAGTGCATTCCGCTCACCGCCACCCCCATGACCAGGCTCGCGCCCAGGCTGGCCGCGAAGCCGTGGACGGAGACGGCGGCCCAGAGCGCGGCCGTCGCGGCCACCACCGCGATCACGACGGAGAGGGACACGGTGACCGTGTCGTACGTGAACTGTCCCCGCAGCCGCATTCCGGCCATGCCGAGGTAGTGCATGGAGGCCACACCGAGGCCGGTGATCGTCCCGCCGGTGATCAGCGCCATGCGCGTCGCGCCGCGGTAGCCGACAATGAAAATGCCGATGCCGACCATCACGATCGCCACGGCGAGGCTCGCGAAGGTGAGGGCCTTGTCGTAGGCGATCGGTGCCCCTTCGACGGTGAACCCCATCATGGCGACGAAATGCATGGTCCAGATACCGGAGCCGATGGAGGTGGCGCCCAGCCCGAGCCAGCCGGCCTTGAAGGAGCGTTCCGTCCGCAGGGACCGGGTCGTGCAGCGCAGTCCCAGCGCGGCACCGAGGCAGGCCATGACAAAAGCCACGACCGGAGTCACGAGGCCGTAGGTGAATCCGTCCACTGTGCCCTGCATGCTGGTACGCCCTTCACGGAAGCCCGGGTTGGGGTGACCCTAAGGGGCGAGGCCCGGCAGACAAACATAAGAGCCGCATTTTATCGACACGGAAATCGGCCCCCTGATCCGGTACCGAAGATTCCGTTCACGTGGTGGCCATCGGTGCCCTGTCCTCCGTTGGTGATCGGCTGCAATTCTCTGCCTGTCCGCATCTCTGACGCGAGGAGTACACGTGTCCGTACGCACCGCAACTGCGTCCACCGCTGTCGCCACTCTGCTCGGCGCCGGTGCCCTGCTGCTTCCCGCCTCCCAGACACAGGCCGCCGACCGGCACGACAGCCCGGTCGTCTTCGCCCACCGGGGTGCCTCGGCCTACGCGCCGGAGAACACCCTGGCCGCCGTCGACGCCGCGGACGACCTGGGCATCGACTGGGTGGAGAACGATGTACAGCTCACCAAGGACGGTGAGCTGGTCGTCCTGCACGACACCAACCTCAAGCGGACGACGGACGCCGAGCAGATCTATCCCGACCGCGCCCCCTGGGCGGTCAAGGACTTCACCGCCGCAGAGATCGCCCGACTGGACGCGGGCAGCTGGTTCGGCACACAGTTCACGGGCGCCCGGGTGCCGACGCTCAAGCAGTATCTGCACCGGGTCGAGAAGAACCGCCAGAAGCTGCTGCTGGAGATCAAGAGCCCGGAGACGTACCCGGGCATCGAGAAGGCGACTCTCCGGGTGCTGCGCCACGAGGGCTGGCTCGACCGCGGCCACGTCCGGAACAAGCTGATCATCCAGAGCTTCGGCGGCGACAGCGTGAAGAAGGTGCACGAGCTCCGCCCCGACATCACCACCGGCTTCCTGGGCACCCCAGCGGTGGCCGATCTGCCGTCGTACGCGGCGTTCACCGACCAGATCAACCCCTCGTACTCGACGATCAGCGCGGACTACGTGGCGGCCGTGCACGCGCTGAAGGGCGCGCACGGCAAGCGGCTCCGGGTGAACACCTGGACCGTCAACGACGCGGCGAACGCGGCCAAGGTCCAGGGCTTCGGGGTCGACGGCATCATCACCAACTACCCCGACGTCGTGCGCGACGCCACGCGCTGACCCGGAACGCAGGGACGAAGCAGCGCGCCGGGCGGCTGGCGGCTGGCTACGGGCTACGGGCTACGGGCTACGGGCTACGGGCTACGGGCTACGAAAGGCCGTGAATCCGCCGTTGTCAGTGCCCGGTCGTACGGTGGTCGACATGAACAGCGCCGAGCAGTCCGTGGAGTGGTCCGTCGTGCCCAGCGACATCGGGCCGCTGTTGCTCGCCGCCACCGGTACCGGGCTGGTGAGCGTGATCTTCCACGCCCGTCCCCCGGTGCGGGAGAAGGCGCTCGGGCAGCTGCGTACGCGGCTGGGCGCGGAGCCGGTACAGACCCCCGGCTCCGCGCGGCTCGCCGAGCCGATACGCCAGCTCGCGGCGTACTTCGCGGGTGGGCTGAAGGAATTCACGCTCCCCCTGGACTGGTCGCTGACCTCGGGTTTCCACCGGGAGGTCCTCCGCGAGCTGGCGTCCGGCGTGCCGTACGGGACGGTCGTCGGGTACGGGGACCTGGCGGCGCGGGTCGGGCAGCCGGGGGCGGCGCAGGCCGTGGGGGCGGCCATGGGGTCCAACCCGCTGCCGGTGGTGGTGCCGTGCCACCGGGTGGTGGAGAGCGACGGCGGACTCGGCGGCTTCGGCGGCGGGCTGGAGACCAAGCGACAGCTGCTGGCCCTGGAAGGGGTCCTCCCGCAGCCCTTGTTCTAGAAGGGGCAGGTGAGGGACCGCACCTGGGACAGGGAACGCGCCAGGGACACCACGGCCGCCTTCGCACTCACGTACGAGGAATGGCACACTTCGCCGGTGACGACGACCCTCCCGGTACCACCGGTCACGGCTGCCGACCTGCCCGTTCTGCGCCGCAGGACCTCTGCCGTGCTCATCGCCAGCCAGATACTCGGCGGCCTCGGTGTGCCCATCGGTATCGCCCTGGCCCCGGTCCTGGCCACAGAGGTGAGTGGCTCCGAAGCGCTGTCCGGTCTCGCCCCGACCGCCTCGGTGGCCGGTACGGCTCTGCTGTCGCTGCCGCTGGCCGCGCTGATGACCTCGCGGGGCCGCCGCCCCGGTCTGGTGCTCGCCTATCTGGTCGGTGCGCTCGGCGCGGGCCTGGTGGTGCTCGCGACCATCGTGGAGAGCTTTCCGCTGCTGCTGCTCGGCATGGCCGGGTTCGGCGCCGGCTCGTCGGCCAATCTCCAGGCCCGGTTCGCCGCCGCGGATCTCGCGGCGCCGGAACGGCGGGGCCGGGCCATCTCCACCGTCATCTGGGCCACCACGATCGGTTCGGTGCTCGGACCCAACATCGCGGCACCGGCGGGCCGCCTCTTCCGCGGTACGCCCGTGTCCGAGACGGCGGGGCCGTACCTCATCGCGGCCGCCATCTTCCTGCTCGCGGGCCTGGTGGTCGCGGTCCTGCTGCGCCCCGATCCGCTGCTCACCGCGCGGGCGCTGGCTCCGGGCGACGGCCGCTCCACCGGGAAGCGTTCGCTGCGTACCGGAATCGCCGCCGTCCGGGCCGCGCCGATGGCCCGGCTGGCGCTGGTGACCGTGGCCGTGTCGCACACCGCGATGGTTTCGATCATGGTCATGACCCCGGTGGACCTGGGACGGCACGGTGCGGACATCCAGCTGATCGGCCTGGTCATCAGCGGCCATATCGCGGGCATGTACGCGTTCTCGCCGGTGATGGGGTGGCTGTCCGACCGGCTCGGCCGGCTCGCCGTCATCGGTCTGGCGGTCGGCCTGCTCGCCTGCGCCGCGCTGCTGGCGGGCACCGCCGGTGCCCGCCACGGGCAGACCGCCGCCGGGCTGTTCGTGCTCGGTCTCGGCTGGTCGGCGGGCATGATCGCCGGTTCGGCCCTGCTCACCGACTCCGTGCCGCAGGCGGCCCGCGCCGCCGTGCAGGGCCTGTCGGACCTGACCATGAACACGGCGGCGGGCATCGGCGGAGCCGCCGCCGGGGTGATCGTCGCCCAATGGGGCTACGGCCCGCTGAACGCGATCGGCGCCTGCCTGCTGCTGCCGATGGCCGCGCTCGCCCTTCGCCGCGGCCTGCGAGAGGGCTAGGAGAAGGCCAGGGCGCAGAGCCGAGGGCCGGGCGGATTCCGGCGGCCTCAGGGGCACCAGAAGCCCGGACAACTCCAACGGCCCCCAGCGGCCCGACCGGCTCCGGACAGCCCCAACGGCTCCCGACCGGCTTCAGCAGTCCCAGCGGCCTCAGAGACCTGAGAGACCTGAGAGACCTCAGAGGCTGATGTGGTACGCCTTGCGCAGCGTCTCGTGCACCGTCCACGTCGTACGGTCGCCCTCCCGCAGCACGCAGGCGTCCCCCGGCCCGATCTCCAGCGTCGCGCCGCCGTCGACCACGACCGTCGCCCGCCCGCTGACGACCACGAACAGCTCATCGGCCTCGGTGTCGGTGACCACTCCGGGCGTGATCTGCCAGATCCCGCGCACCTGCTTGCCGTCCCCGGACTCCCACAGCACCTTCCCCGTCACGACGGGGTCCCCGGAGACGATCTGTGCCGGATCCAGGGGTTCCGGCTCCAGTTCGGCGTCCGGAATGTGCACGGCGAAGGAGGCAGGAGCTTGATCAAGTGTTGTCATGGCCGGTCACCTTAGCGAGCGCCCCCGGCAACCCCGCCACCAGGCCCGACCTGCGGGCACTGCGGACGGGCACCGCGGACCGGCACTGCGGGGGCCGCGGGGGAAGCACCTGGGGAACGTGCCGCTCCGTGTTTGCGGGCGCCCTGCCCGCGACAGGGATGGGGCATGCCACAGAACACATCGGAGCGGACACCCGAGCACACATCCGGCCCCACGCGGGGCGACACCCGGCGCTACGCACCGGTGCTGTCCGACGAAGTGGGCGCGGCCATCGCCGCCCGGCGCCCCGTCGTCGCCCTGGAGTCGACGATCATCGCGCACGGTCTGCCGCGTCCCCGCAATCTTCGGGTCGCCAGGGAACTGGAGGAGCTCGTCCGCACCGCGGGGGCCGTCCCCGCCACCGTCGCCGTACTGGACGGCCGGGCCCATGTGGGCCTGGACAAGGCGGGGTTGGAGCGGGTCGCCGGTGACCCGGCGATACGGAAGCTGGGCCACCGGGACCTCGCGCCCGCGTTGGCGACGGGCGCGAGCGGGGCGACGACGGTGTCCGCGACGGCCTTCCTGGCGGCCCGCGCGGGTCTGCGCGTCTTCGCCACCGGCGGCCTCGGCGGAGTGCACCGGGAATGGACGCGGAACCAGGACGAGTCGGCGGACCTGCGGCTGCTCGCGCGTACCGGCATCACCGTGGTGTGCGCGGGAGTGAAGTCGATCCTCGACGTCCCGGCCACCCTCCAGCGCCTGGAGACCCTGGGAGTCGGAGTGCTCGGCTACGGCACCGGGTATTTCCCCGGCTTCTATCTCAGCAGTTCGGGCGAGCCGGTCGACTGGACGGTCCGTACGCCCGAGGAGGTGGCGGAGGTGATGCGGGCGCGCGAGGCGCTCGGCGGACCGGAATCCGCGTTGATCGTCGCCAACCCCGTGCCGGAGAAAGACCAGTTGGATCCCGCGACGCACGACCGGGTGCTGGCCGAGGCGCTGGACGCGTGCCGGGAGCGCGGCATCGTGGGGCAGGCCGTCACGCCGTTCCTGCTGGACCAGCTGATGCGGCGGACCGAAGGCGCGTCACTGGAGGCCAACTTGGCTACGGTACGCGGAAATGTGCGGCTCGCGGCACGGATCGCAGCGGCGGCCGTACGGTGACGGAGGCGGGCGACCGCTCCCCGTCCGGCGGGCTCCTCGTCGTCGGCGAGGTGGTCACGGACATCGTGGCCCGGCATGCGTCGGCGCTCGTCCACGGCACAGACACGGCGGCCCGGATCAGCACGCTGCCGGGCGGCGCGGGTGCCAACGCGGCCTGCTGGGCGGCCCGTTCGGGCTGCCGGGACGTCACCCTGCTGGCCCGCGCGGGCGCCGGTTCCGTGACCTGGCACCGGGAGGCCCTGGAACGGGCGGGCGTACGTCCGCTGCTGGCCGTGGACGCCGAGACGCCCACCGCGACGGTCATCGCACTGGTGGACCGGGCCGCCGAGCGCACCTTCCTCACCGACAGCGGCGCGGTACTGCGCCTGCGCCCCGACGACTTCTCGCCCTCGATGCTCGACGGCATCGCCCACCTCCACCTCTCCGGATATCTCCTCTTCGGCGCGACGAGCCGCGCGACGGCCCTGCGCGCGGCCGGGGCGGCCCGGCAGCGGAACATCCCGGTGAGCGTGGACCCCGCCTCCGCGGGATTTCTGGCCGGACTCGGCGTCGACCGGTTCCTGGAGTTCACCGAGGGGACGGACCTGTTGCTGCCCAACGCGGACGAGGCCAGGATGCTGACCGGTCTGCCCGAACCCGCCGACGCGGCGGCCAAGTTGAGCCGGCAGTTCTCCCAGGTCGTCGTCACCCTCGGCGACCGGGGCGCCCTGCTGGCCGCCGAGGGAGCGGTGACCGGCCACGTCGCCGCCGTGCCGGTCCGCGATCCGGTCGACTCGACGGGGGCGGGTGACGCGTTCACCGGCGGCTTCCTCGCGGCCCGCCTCGCCGGGGCGGACGACGCGTCGGCAGCGGCGGCGGGCTGCCGGGCGGGAGCCGAAGCGGTCACGACGGTCGGCGGCAGACCCCCCGCGTAGCCCTGGCGCGGGCACGCCCCTCCGCTCGGTCCTCAGCCCTCGGTCCTCAGCCCTCGGCCGTCGGCCCCGACCAGGCAGGATGCCGTGGGTCATCGGCCCGTACGACCACATCGGCACGGTCGGTGGGCGCCACCTCGTCCTCGTAACGGGCGAAGGCGGGCAGCGTCCACCGGTCGGCGTCCCCGGTGCGCCGCAGCAGAGCCCCCGGTGAGAGCCGCAGATGGACACTCAGGTCGAACGGGAACCAGCGCCCCAGCAGCAGCGGCCCGTGCACGAGCACCACCCCGCCCTCCGGCAGCGTCCGGTACGGGCTCCTGGTGGCCCGGTCCGTCACCGGGTCCCACAGGTCCGGCAGCACCCTTCCGCTGCCGCCCGCCTCCAGCGGGCCGAACACCTCGCGCCACAGCGCGCCCGTGTCGAACCAGCCGTCGGCGTACGAGTCGGGGTCCTCCTTGCCGTACTCGTACCGAAGGCTCGCCGGACGCAGGAACCCCTCGGTCGCGACGGTGAGCACCGCACGGCCGCGCACCCGCAGCCGCTGAGCGACACGGTCGGCCAGTTCGCCGGTACGGGCCGCCGGGGCGCCGTCGATACCGGCCTTGAGCCAGGCGCCACCGTCCGCGGGTGTCAGGCCGTCGATGTGCGCGGACAGGGCGTCGGCCAGCCCGTCCCAGGTGATCGCTTCGAGTCGCACAGGCCCATCATCCCCCGCCGGGCCGCTCCCCCGCCGGGCCGCTCCCCCGCCGGGCCGCTCCGCCGCCGGGGGCGGACGACGTCCGAGGTGCCGCTCCACGAGGCGGACCACCCGGTCGGCCCGCGGACCGAGGCCGGGTTCGCGGGCGGCGGCGGTCCGGGCGAGGCGGGTGATGTCGGCGGGCCAGTCGCCGGTGACGGTGTCCGGTGCGTCGATGCGCCGGAAGCCGCGCTCCAACAGGCCCAGGGCGGTCTGCGGCTGCTCGCGCACCACCGCTTTCACCGCGGCGACGGCGTTGGCGAGCGCGCTGGCGGGTCTGGACCAGGCCTCGCCGCGCGCACCGGGGCAGTCGTCGGGCAGGCCGTAGGTCAGGCATGCGTCGGGCAGGCCGACGGCCGACGCGGCGCCGATCTCCAGATCGAGGCGCCAGAAGAGCGGATGGTCCAGGAAGGACGCGAAGAGCAGGCGTCGCCTCGGGGAATGCCGGAGGTCGGGGTCGGTGCGCAGTGATTCGAGGGGCTGGAGCGCACGGAGAACGTCCGGTGCGGCCTCGACACAGGCCGCGAAGCGGTCGTCGGGCACGGTCCAGTTGATGTCGATATCGCTGTAGACATCCGCCGTCCCCCGGGCCGGCGACCCTCTCAGTTCGGCACGGGAGCCGGGGCTGTGGGCGCGCAGCGCACGCAACAGGTCCTGGGCGAACGCGGCACGGCACGCCGGATCGAGGGACGCGTCGCCGCAGTCCGGAGCGTCACCGTGCGGTACGTGGCCGCAGTGCGCGTCGTCGTCCATGAACGGCCGCTCCCCTCCGCCCCGGTCCGTGGCACGGGACCGGGCGCGGCCACGCTACCCCTGGCTCCCGCACCGCAACCGCCACGACCCGCTTCACCTCACCACGACCCGCCTCACCTCGCCACGGCGTCATTCACCGCGCAGCTCGGCGGCGAGCGGCCCCTCGCCCACCACCTCGATCCGGCCGTCCTTGACCGCCTCCAGGACGGTCGCCTCTCCCCGCCCGAGCGCCAGACACAACTCGGCGTCGAGGGCGATCCGGACATCGGGGCGCTCGGCGGGACCGTATCCGTACACGTCCCCCACTTCCCCGTCCGCCGTCCTGCGCTCCGAACCGACCCCCGGGCCCCTTCCCGTACGGACATGGAACTCGCCCTCGTCCAGATGGACTTCGACGACTCCGGCGTGCGTCAGGCCGTCCAGGGCGCGCAGCAGCGGCAGTGCGAACCAGTGCGCCCGTACCGCGTCGGTGGGGCGCCGCTCGTCCAGCGCGGGCGCCCCCCACTCGGCGAGAGCGGCCAGGACGGGCAGCAGGCCCCGGCCGCGCCCGGTGAGCTCGTACACGGACGCGGCGGCCGGGGGCGGGAGCCGGCGGCGTACGGCGAGGCCGCTCTGCTCCATGTCCTTGAGGCGGGAGGCCAGGACGTCGGTGCTGACGCCGGGCAGGTCGGCGTGCAGATCGGTGTAGCGGCGGGGGCCCGCCAGCAGTTCACGGACGATCAGCAGGGTCCACCGGTCGCCGACGGAGTCGAGGGCGCGGGCGGCGGCGCAGAACTGGTCGTAGCTCCGGCGGCGGACGGGGCGTGCTGCTTGCTGCTGCTGACGTGGCATGCGACGCAGTCTAGACATGTTGTTGGACTTTCCAAGCTCCAGCTTGGTAAAACCAAGTATCGCAATTCGGCTCGGGGAGGCACCGCATGGAGTTCCAGCAGTCCAGCAAGCTCAACGAGGTCTGTTACGAGATCCGGGGCCCGGTCATCGAGCACGCCAACGCCCTTGAGGAGGCGGGCCACAGCGTGCTCCGCCTCAACACGGGCAATCCGGCGCTCTTCGGCTTCGAGGCACCGGAGGAGATCGTCCAGGACATGATCCGGATGCTCCCGCAGGCCCACGGCTACACCGATTCACGCGGCATCCTCTCCGCGCGGCGCGCCGTGGCACAGCGGTACCAGGCCATGGGGCTGCCGGATGTCGGCGTGGACGACATCTTCCTCGGCAACGGGGTCTCCGAGCTCATCTCCATGTCCGTACAAGGGCTGCTGGAGGACGGCGACGAGGTCCTGATCCCGTCCCCCGACTATCCGCTGTGGACCGCGGTGGTGACGCTCGCGGGCGGTAAGGCCGTGCACTACGTCTGCGACGAGTCCGCGGACTGGAACCCGGACCTCGCCGACATGGCGTCGAAGATCACCGACCGCACCAGGGCCGTCGTGATCATCAACCCGAACAACCCGACCGGTGCCGTGTACCCGCGCGAGATCCTCGAAGGAATCCTCGATCTCGCCCGCAGACACGGGCTGATGGTGTTCGCCGACGAGATCTACGACCAGATCCTCTACGACGACGCCGTGCACCACAGTGTGGCGGCCCTCGCCCCCGACCTGGTCTGCCTCACCTTCAGCGGGCTGTCGAAGACCTACCGTGTCGCGGGATTCCGCTCGGGCTGGATGGTGGTGTCCGGGCCGAAGCAGCACGCCCGCAGCTATCTGGAGGGCCTGACCATGCTCGCCTCCATGCGGCTGTGCCCCAACGCGCCCTCGCAGTACGCCATCCAGGCGGCGCTGGGCGGCCGGCAGTCCATCCGGGAGCTGGTGGCTCCCGGCGGCAGGCTCTACGAACAGCGCAACCGGGCCTGGGAGAAGCTCAACGAGATCCCCGGCGTGTCCTGCGTGAAGCCGAAGGGCGCGCTGTACGCGTTCCCTCGCATCGACCCGAAGGTGCACCCCATCGTCGACGACGAGAAGTTCGTCCTCGATCTGCTGCTGCGCGAGAAGATCCAGGTGGTCCAGGGCACCGGTTTCAACTGGCCGCGTCCTGACCATTTCCGGATTCTGACCCTCCCGTACGCTGACGATCTTGACGCGGCGATCAGCCGCATCGGCCGCTTCCTGAACGGATACCGTCAGTGACCTGCTCCTTCTGCCCGGTTCCCGTCCATACCCAGTTCGCCACCGCGGAGCTGGTGGGGCCGATCATCGAGGGCGGATTCGATCCGGCCGACGATCCGGGCTGGGCCGGCTCGGGCGCTCGGTCGCCCGCCGAGTACGCGCGCTGGGCCGGTCATCTGTGCGGGATGACCTGCCTGCGCATGGCCCTCGGCGGTGAAGCCCCCGCGGCTCCCGGCGCCCCCGTCCCTTCCTTGTTCGCCCTGCGCGACGGGGCGTTGACGTACGGGGCGTACACCGTGGACGACGACAGCGAGATCCACGGTCTGGTCTACGCCCCGTTCGCCCAGTACGTACGGGAGACGCACGGCATCGACGCGACGGTGCACCGGCACCTCGCTCCGGACGAGATCCTCGGGCTGCTGGACGAGGGCCGGATGGTGATGACGTCCGTGCACTACGGGATCCGGCACCCCGAGCGGCCCGCTCCCGGACGGGGCGGGCATCTGGTGCTGGTGACGTCCCGCACACCCGACGGGGACGGGGTGCACTTCCACAATCCGTCCGGGACGGACGCCGGGACGCGGGCTGCGCAGCTGCCGCTGGCGGACTTCGAGCGCTTCTTCGCCGGTCGCGGCATTTCGCTGGGCCCCGGTCCGGTGCGGAGCATGGGAACGGGCTCGGGAACAGGCACGGGCCCCGGAACGGGAACAGGCACAGGCACGGGCCCCGGAACGGGAGCGGGCCCGGAGGCGTAGCCGGCCTCCGGGCCCTGTGGTTGCCGCCCATACGGCACGCCGGCACTTTTAAGGACCTGGGTCAGTCGTTATGTCGTCGCGTCCTGCCTTTAGACGACCGCAGATCGAAGCTCTGCGGGCCGGAGTCGAACCGGCATCTCGACGCCCTTGGGCCCAGGCCCGTTTGATCCGGCGATCGGCGGCGAATGCTGAATCTGGAGCAAGAGTCTGAGATTGATCGCGGTCTGCCTCTGCCTTTTGGGCTACTCCGGCCCGGACACGTACACCTGCGGGCTGTGTACGCGGGAAGTGCCGGAGGGAGGAATCGAACCTCCACTGGAACCGCGTCGTCACGACAAGCTTCAGTGTCAGCTTGCGCTCCTCGCGCACCCCGGCCGTGTGTCGTGGTGGCCGGGGAATCCATGGTCGGTCACCCGAAGAGGTAACCGAATACCGCATCACCCACCCGCTGGTCGGTGACATCTCCGCCGTTGGCCTCCTCGCGGGCGAACTTCACGGCCTGCTGGAGCTTTTCCACCCGGTCCAGCAGTTCGTTGACGCGCCGCGCGGGAAGGGCTCCGGAGAACTTCACCGTCGTCCAGTACCCGATCGGGATGTCCTCGTAGTACACCTCGACCTGCGCCGGGTGCTTCTCGGTGGCCTCCGCCTTCACATGGTTGCGGGGCACCTTCTTCGTACGGAGCGTCCTGACCGGTTCGGTCTTCCAGGAGTCCGTCGACGGGTCCTGCGTCCACGCCTCGGAGGCGTCGAGCACGGGCAGCTTGCGGACGAAGGTGTTGATGTCGGTCAGCTGCTTCTCCAGGAAGAGCAGATACGACACCGGCACCGCACTCACCAGCACCCGTCCGTCGACCAGCACATCGGCCCGGGCCGAGCAGTTCGCCCAGTCCTTCGTGGCGGTCACGTCGAAGAGCCGGGTCAGCGTCACCGAGGTCTCCCGCAGGACGTCCTCGGCCTTGACCTGCACCAGCGTCGACTCGGGCGGAAGCTGCTCGCCCTCCTCGTCCTTCGGCTGGTAGGTCCGGGAGATCCCGGCCAGCAATCCGGCCTTCTGGAGGCCGTGATGCGCCGCCGTCAGGTCCTGATGAGCCTTGGACTTGACGCCCTTCTCCACTGCGATGATCTGATTGAGTTTCGCCACACGCAGGAACCTAGCACCGTCAACTTCGGTGATCCAAAGGGTTTTTACGGCTACGCGCCGCAGCGTTCGTACTCATCGGCACGAGTCGTCCGGCGGTCCGCGGCAGCCGGGACCGGCGCCGCACTCGACGGCACCGACCCGGCGGCACGGACAACAGCGACACCGACCCGGCAGTCACGCACACCCGGGGCACGCTCGGCCGGGATCAGCCACCCAGCAGGGCTTCGAGGGCGCTCACCGGGTCGGTGTCCGGGGTGGCGCGGGGCCACCAGTCGTCGGCGCCGGGGTCGGACTCGTAGCCGTACCAGCGGCCGTCGTGGCCGAAGCGGAGCTGAAGCGCGCCGCCGGGGTGGGTGAGGTGATTGCGCCAGGGCTGGAAGCGGGGGAAGTCGGCGGCGGCCAGGGCGGGGCGGGCCCGGTCGAACGGTCCGGCCGGGGGGTCCCAGGGGGTTTCCAGAACCGTGAGTCCTTCGGCATCGCCCTGACGCCAGGCGGCGACGGCGCGGGCCAGGTCGGTGGTGGTACGGCCGGTGGCGTAGGCCAGCTCCCGGTAGAGGGCCCGGGTGGTGGCGGTGAGCCCGGCGGTGGGGCGGGCAGCCGCCAGCCGGACCGCGTCCTGCCACGCGGTGAGGCCCGCGAGCGGGTCCCGGCCGGTGGTCAGCAGGCCATGGGCGCGGGCCGCCGCGTCCGTCGCGAGGTGGTCGAGGCCCAACGGGTCGCGCGCGCCCGGCAGATCCGGGTACGAGGGGGGCTGGCCCGGGTGCGGGGGGACCGGAAGGGGCAGGGGGAGCGGCGGCAGGAACCGGTCGGCCAGCGCCGCACCGGCCGCCACCGAGGGAGCGGCGGAGGCGGCGGGACGCTCACGCGCGGAGTGTTCGGCGTTCCTGCGGCCCAGCTCGTCGAGGAGCTCCCGCTCGCCCCTGCCCCGCATCAGCAGCAGGACGAACGGGTCGCTGTCGAGCAGCCTGGCCATCTGGAAGCAGAGTGCCGCGACATGTTTGCAGGGCCGCCCGTGGTCGGGGCACGAGCAGCTCGGATCGAGGTCGCCGGCGGCCGGCAGCAGCCGGGTGTCGGCCTCCTGGGCCGTCTCGGCCAGGGAGTGCGGCATCTCCTTGGCCAGCAGCGCGGACAGATGCCCGGGGCGAGCGGCGACCGCGTCGAGGAGGGCGTCCCACCCGGTGTCCGTGAAGGTGCGCAGGCGCAGTTCGGCACGGTACGGGCGGGGGCGGCTGCCGTGGACATAGGCGACGACGCGGCCGGGGGTGACGGTGATCGCGGCGACATGGCCGCCGTCCGCGTACGTACGGCCGCGGGTGAGCCGCGCCTCGTCCATCGACAGGGACTCCAGGGCGGCCACCCAGGCACGTCCCCACCAGCTGTCCGCGAAGGGCTCCCCGTCGGCGGACGTGCGGGCGGGCACCGCTTCGAAGGTCCGTCGTAGATCGTCGGGGCCCGGCCGGGACCGGGGCGCCGTGCGCGGCGCGGGGCGGGGGCTCACACCGGCCTCCGGAGTGAGACGAGATCGGCGAGATCACGGTCGCTGAGCTCGGTCAGGGCGGTCTCACCGGTGCCGAGGACCGCGTCGGCCAGGGCCCTCTTGGACTCCAGCAGCTCACCGATCCGGTCCTCCACCGTCCCCTCCGCGATCAGTCGGTGGACCTGCACGGGCTGCGTCTGGCCGATGCGGTACGCCCGGTCGGTTGCCTGCTCCTCGACCGCCGGGTTCCACCAGCGGTCGTAGTGGATGACATGAGCGGCGCGGGTGAGATTCAGCCCGGTGCCGGCCGCCTTGAGGGAGAGCAGGAAGACCGGGATCTCGGCGTCCTGGAAGCGGTCCACCATCCGTTCGCGTTCGGGCACCGGTGTGCCGCCGTGCAGCAGTTGGGAGGGGATGGCCCGGGACGCCAGGTGGGCGGAGAGGAGCCGGGCCATCGTCACGTACTGGGTGAAGATCAGGACTGACCCGCCCTCGGACAGGATCGTGTCGAGGAGTTCGTCCAGGAGCGCGAGCTTGCCGGAGCGGCCCGTGAGCCGGGTCGGCTCCTCCTTCAGATACTGCGCGGGGTGGTTGCAGATCTGCTTGAGCGAGGCCAGCAGCTTCATCACCAGGCCGCGTCGGGCGATGCCTTCCGCAGCCTCGATCTGCGCCATCGTCTCGCGCACCGCAGCCTCGTAGAGCGCGACCTGTTCACGGGTGAGGGAGACGGGGTGGTCGGTCTCCGTCTTCGGCGGCAGCTCGGGGGCGATGCCGGGGTCCGACTTCTTGCGGCGCAGCAGGAAGGGGCGGACGAGCCGGGCCAGCCGCTCGACCGCCTCGTCGTTGCCCAGGCCCGCGGCCGTGCCGGTGTTCTCCACGATCCGGGCGTGCCGGGACCGGAAGGCCTTGAGCGGGCCGAGCAGCCCGGGGGTCGTCCAGTCGAGCAGCGCCCAGAGCTCGGAGAGGTTGTTCTCCACGGGGGTACCGGTCAGGGCGACGCGGGCCGGGGCCGGAATGGTGCGCAGCGCCTTGGCCGTGGAGGAGTGCGGGTTCTTCACGTGCTGCGCCTCGTCGGCGACGACCAGCCCCCAGGACTGTGCGGCGAGTTGGGCCGCGCTGGAACGCATCGTGCCGTACGTGGTGAGCACGAAACCGCCGTCCGGGTCCGTCAGGGTCCGGTCGGTGCCGTGGAACCGGCGCACCGGAACGCCGGGGGCGAAGCGGTTGATCTCCCGGTGCCAGTTGCCGAGGAGGGAGGCGGGGCAGATCACCAGCGTCGGCGCGGGATGGGCGCGGTGCAGATGCAGGGCGATCACCGTGATCGTCTTGCCGAGGCCCATGTCGTCGGCGAGGCAGCCGCCGAGTCCGAGCGAGGTCATCCGGTCCAGCCAGGCCAGACCGCGCAGTTGGTAGTCGCGCAGGGTCGCGTCCAGGCCGGGCGGCGGCGGGACGGTCGCGTCCTCGGCGAGGATCCGGGCCCGGAGCGCGGCCAGCGCACCGGCCGGCACCGCGTCGACCTGTTCGCCGTCGACCTCGGCACTGCCGGTGAGGGCGACGGCGAGGGCGTCCACCGGGTCGAGCAGGCCGAGCTCCCGCTTGCGTGCCTTGCGTACGAGCGCGGGGTCGACGACCACCCACTGGTCACGCAGCCGCACCACCGGGCGGTGGGCCTCGGCCAGGGTGTCCATCTCGGCCTCGGTCAGCTGCTCGTCACCGAGCGACAGCTGCCAGTTGAAGGCGAAGAGCTGCTCCGCGTCGAAGAACGAGGTGCCGTCGGTGGCCGAGCCGGGTGCGGGCCGGACGACGGCGGCCGCGGTGAGCGAACGGGCGAGCTCCCGCGGCCAGTGGATGTTGACCCCGGCCGCGGTCAGGCGGGCCCCGGCATCGCTCAGCAGCTCGTACAGCTCGTCCTCGGTGAGGGCGAGCACGTCGGGGACGGGCTGGTCGAGCAGCCGCTCCAGCGGCGCCCAGACACGCGCGGCGCGGCGCAGCGCGAGCACCGCGTCGACCTGGGCACGCGGTCCGAACGGCTCCCCTCCCCCGCCGTTCCACAGGGCGGCGGCGTCGATGACGTACGTCGGGTCGGCGAGGCTGTGCACCTGGACGACGGCCGCTGCGGCATGGCGTACGGCGGGATCGTCCGGGCTGCCGGGACCGTCGGGGTCGTCCGCGGCGGCGATGGCGTAGGTGTCCGCGGTGTCGAAGAGCTCGTACGCGGAGAGGTCGAGCCGCAGCGAGACCCGGACACCCGCGTCCAGGCCGGACGCGACCTCGACGGCCCAGGCGGCGGCGCCGGGAAGATGCTGGGCCTCCCGGGCGGCGAACGGGGCGCCCATCGCGTAGGCCGCGGCCGGCGTACGGGGCAGGGTGTCGGCGACCGCGTCGAGGAAGGCCCCGATCAGGAACTCGGGGTCGGTGAGCCGGAGCGGCGCGAGGTCGTCCACCGGCACCGCGTACCCCTCGGGAGGCATGGCGGCGGCGACGGCCCGCAGATGCGCGATGTCCTCGGCGTCACGCGGACCGGCCCGCCAGGCGTCGTGGTCGTCGGCTGTCAGTCCGGGCAGCAGCCTGCCGCGTGCCACCAGATTCAGCGCGTGCAGTGCGGCGGCACCCCAGCAGCGGGTGGCGGTATGGGCGGACGCCTGATGGCGGGCGAGGGCGAGCAGCGGCAGCGCGTCCGCCACGGGCAGCAGCACCGCGGGCACGGTGCGGGCACGGATGCCATGCGTGCCGCCCGCGCCACCCGTGCCGTCCCGCCGGACCACGGTCAGCGTGGTCGGTTCGGTCGGTCCGGTGGTGGCGTGAGCGGGATTCCCGGCCGGTGCGGGATCGGCGGCGTACGCGAAAGGATTCCCGGCCCGCGCGGTGTCTCCGCGCTCCTCGGGGTCCCAGAAGGCGATCCGGCCGTCCCTCGGCAGGGCGGCGGGCAGGAAGACCGCCGGACAGCGCAGCAGACGGCCGATGCGCGCGTCCCGCGCGTCCCGCAGGTCCCGTGCCGTCATCTCCGGCCACCCCCTCCCGCCCTGATTCGTGTCTGTTCCCTCTGACTCCGCGAGTCTAGGCGGGGGGTCTGACAACGTCCGACCTGGCCACGTTCCCGCAGCTCAGGACCGGTCGGCGAGCGGAGTGCGATCAAGGGTGGACGATCATCAGCGGTGGGTGGATGTCAGTCGTGGACGATCATCAGCGGTGGACGGGCGTCAGCCGTGGGAGATCATCGGCAGTGGACGGGCGTCAGTGGTGGGCGAACGGTTCGGCACCGGACCGATCGTCCGTGTCCGCGTTCGCCGCTGCCGGAGCGGCGGTGGACCCCGAGGGGCCCTTTCGCTGCGCAACCCGCGACGGCCGTCGCATCGACGGCGATGGTGCCGACTGCACGGGCGATGCCTGCTGAGCGCTTTCCCGCGCCACAGGCGGCACGGCCTCCGGCAGCTGCTGTTGTTGCGGTTGTTGCGGCTGCGGCTGTTGTCCCGCCTGCGGCGGCTGCTGCGCGATTTGCTGCTGCGGCTGCTGCGCCCGTTCCAGGAAGCGGAGCAGCTCCACCGGGAACGGCAGGACGAGGGTGGAGTTCTTCTCGGCCGCGACCGCGACCACGGTCTGGAGGAGTCGCAGTTGCAGGGCCGCCGGCTGGGTGGACATCTGCTCGGCCGCCTGGGCCAGCTTCTTCGACGCCTGCAGCTCCGCGTCGGCGTTGATCACCCTGGCGCGCCGTTCACGGTCGGCCTCCGCCTGACGTGCCATGGAGCGCTTCATCGTCTCGGGCAGCGATACGTCCTTGATCTCCACCCGGTCGATCTGCACACCCCAGCCCACGGCCGGGCTGTCGATCATCAGCTCCAGGCCCTGGTTCAGCTTCTCCCGGTTGGACAGGAGGTCGTCCAGATCGCTCTTACCGATGATCGACCGCAGCGACGTCTGGGCCATCTGCGACACCGCGAACCGATAGTCCTCCACCTCGACGACCGCGCTCGCCGCGTCGACCACCTTGAAGTAGATGACGGCGTCCACCCGGACCGTCACGTTGTCCCGGGTGATTCCGTCCTGGGCGGGCACCGGCATCGTCACGATCTGCATGTTCACCTTGCGGAGCCGCTCCACGCCGGGCAGAACCATGGTGAATCCAGGTCCTCGCACATCGTTACGGAGCCTGCCGAGCCGCAGCACCACACCGCGCTCGTACTGCTTGACCACGCGGGCCGCGCTTGCCGCGTACAGCGCGCCGACGCACAGTACCGCCACGATCGCGATCACTAGCTCCTGGACCATGACGGCCCCCTGACAAGATCGAAGTCTCAGCAATTGAGCTCTATTAACACGGTATGCCCAATATGCACACCCGTCGAACCTCCGTCGCGCCGAAGCTCGCCCGGTCGGCCGCCCTCCGGATGCCGGGCCGTCGCGGAGCGGGCAGCGTGACCAGGGCCGGACGTCCCCGTGACGTACAGGCACAGCATGTGACGTACAGATGAGCCGGACGAGCAGACGAGGACCCGCCCATGTCCGTGACCGCGAACGCGACTGTGCCCGCGACCACGCCCGCGACCGATCACCGCCGCCGACCCCGCCGCCTCGGTGTCGCGGCCGGAGCAGCGCTCCTCACCCTGGCCGTCTCGGGCTGTTCCGGTCTCGGCCGCACCGCCGTCGGACCGGTCATCTACTCCACCGAACGGGACGCCGTGATCCTGGTGAACAGCCCCTCGGTCAAAGGCTGCCACCGGCTGGCCCCCGCCGGTGTCCACGAGGTCGAGAACCGGACGCTGGTCGATGTCGTGATGTACCGCACCCGGAACTGCACCGGTCGCGACACGACGTATGTGCCCACCACATTCACCGACACCAAGGCTCCCCCCAGCCTCCCCTGGCGCAGCTACAGCATCGTGCACTGACCCGGCGGGCAGCCCATGGCCCACCGATCCGCCGCGCCGCTGACCCCGCGCCGCCTGACCCCCGCGCCGCGGGACCGGACGCCCTCGGGTCCGCCGGGCGCCGGGGCCGGGCCTCCGCTACACGGGG
Source organism: Streptomyces sp. TSRI0281 (assembly GCF_001905125.1). GTDB lineage: Bacteria > Actinomycetota > Actinomycetes > Streptomycetales > Streptomycetaceae > Streptomyces. The sequence goes on from NZ_LWLE01000006.1 coordinate 191,348, forward strand.
AGTGCGCGCACCCACATCCCGTCGTCGGTGAGATACCGGTCGACGGTGAGCCCGGCGGCCGCCAGATGCCCTTCGAACTCCTCCCGGGACAGCTCCCGCGACAGGAAGGTCTGCGTCCACCGCGCGTCGTCGAAGACATACTCCGCGTGCACCGAACGCACCCCGTCCCCGACGGGCTCCGCCGAGACGATCCGTATGGTGCCGCCCGCCGGGTCCTCCCGTTCCCAGGGCAGATCGGAGCGGTGTGCGGCACCTTCGCGCTGGAGGAGCACGACCCCGCCGTCCTTCACATGCCTGCGGCAGACCCGCAGCATTCCGTCCCGCACCCGGTGCTCGGGAGCATGGACCAGGAACGACGCCAGCATCACCACGTCGAACCTCTCCTCACCGAGGTCCAGCGACTCGATGGGCCCGCAGACCGTACGGGCGCCGCCGACGCGCTCCAGCATCGCCGGCGACTCGTCCACGGCCGTCACGGCGAAGCCGCGCTCGACCAGCGGCCGCGTCACCCGGCCCGCGCCGCAGCCCAGCTCCAGCACACTCGCTCCGGCGGGCACGGCCGCCTGGATCACGTCCGGTTCCTCGCCCACGGACAGCCGTGCGTACAGCTCGACCGCGCAGCCGTCCGGGGTGATGACGCCGGGCCCGGTCCCCGCATATCCCTCACGTACCAGTCGTCCGCTCATACCGTGTCAAACGTCCGGCCACCGGCGGCCGTTCCCTCGCATGCGGGTCCACTCCCCGTGAGTGGCGCACGGGCTCCGACGCTCTCAGCAGCCCGGGTAGCGGTCGGCGGGCCAGTCCACCGGCTCTTCGCATTCCATCGACAAGTCGTCGGCCAGCTCCGCGATCACGGCGCGGCCCTGCGTCGACGCGAGCCAGGAAGAGGGGAGTTCGCCGTCGCCGTGCCGGGCACCGAGCAGATTTCCGCAGACCGAACCGGTGGAGTCGCTGTCGCCCGAGTGGTTGACCGAGAGCAGCAGCGCCCGCTCCACGTCCCGGGCGCCCGGCAGGACCAGCGCGCAGTACACGGCGATGGCGAGGGCCTCCTCGGCCACCCAGCCCGCCCCCAGCGACTCCACCTTCTCGGCGGTCGGCCTGCCCCTCGCGGCCAGGTCGACCGCTGCCCGCAGTGCCGCCGTCGTCTCCTCGTGGCCGGGATGGCGGGCGAGAAGCTCCATCGCCCGCAGCACGGCGCCCTCCGTCGAGTCGCCCTCCAGCAGGTGGGTGACGATCACGGCGAACGCCCCGGCGGCGTACGCACCGGTGAGGTGGCCGTGGGTGATCTTCGCGCACCGGGCGGCGTCCTCGAACACCACCCACGAGGGCTCCCCCATCAGCCCGAACGGGGCGGACCTCATCACGGTCCCGCAGCCCTTGGAACCGGTGTTGACCGGCCCCGGCACGGAGAGCGGAGTGTCCCCGTCCGGCGTGTGCCCGGCCGCGAGTCCGGTCAGGCAGGCATTGCCGGGGGCCCGGCGCGCGTACAGCCAGGGCTGTTGCCGCAGCCACCCCGTCCGTATGAGGTCGTCGCCGCCACGGGCCGGCGGGGACGGGTGGTTCTGGGTGTCCAGCCAGCGCAGGTAGGCATGGCGCACGATGGCCGTGCGTGCGCCGCCGATCCCCTTCGCGGAGGCTCTGACACGCGCCCTGATCAGGCCCTCGACCGTGAAGAGCGTCATCTGGGTGTCATCGGTGACGCGTCCGACGACCCCGTCCCCGTCCGCGACGAACCCGCGCACACCGTGCTCCCCGTGGGCCCGGCGGATGCCGTCGAGCGACAGGAACTCCACCGGGTTTCCCAGCGCGTCGCCGATCGCGCCGCCCAGCAGACAGCCCCGTACCCGCGCCCGCCGGACCGCGCCGCCCTCCCCTGTCCCGCCGCTCACAAGCGGCTCCCCTTGTCGCTGTTCCGTCTGCCGCGCGGCGGGTCCATGCTGGTAAGTGAGGCGATCCGTATGCGTACCGGCAATGAACCCGCGACCGCCCGCAGTCCTCTGCGGATGCGGCTGTGGCTGAGTCTATGGGGCACGATCTGGGCGCTCTTCGGCCTGGTGGCTTTCGTACTGGTCGGCCGGCCGGGCTGGGCGGCGGCCTGTGGAGCGCTGCTGTTGATCACGGTCCTGGACTTCTGCGTGATCGTCCACCGCATCCACCAGGGGCCGCACTACCAGCCGGGCCGGAACATCCCACCGTACGAACCCGACCGCAGGGGGCACCCCCGTCCGGGCCGACCGCACGACCGGGCGGCTTGACCACACGAAGGGGCGGGGCAGCGGGGCGAGGCGCGAAACGCCGTGGCCGCGCGAACCGGCGGGGCACACCGCCACACGCGGCAGCAACCACAACCACCGGGCCCGACGCTCACGGACCACGGCGTCAGCCCTGCTCGTCGAACCCCCCGCGTCAGCCCTGCTCGTCGAAGCGCGCCGCCTGCAGATACTCCGGGTTCGGATCGAGGGCGGCGGCAAGCCGGAAGTGCCGGGTGGCCTGCGCCGGGCGGCCCGCGCGCTGGAAGGTCCGGGCCAACGCGAAGTGGGCGAACGCGTTGTCCGGCTCCCGCTCCAGAACCAGCTCGAATTCCAGCTCGGCCGGGCGCAGTTGGGCCGCCGCGAAGAACGCGCGGGCCCGCAGCAGCCGGGCCGCCGTGTTCTCCGGGTGGGCGGCTATCACCGAGTCGAGCAGCTTGACCGCGCCCCGTGGATCCCGGGCCGCGAGCAGTTGCTCCGCCGCACGGAAATCGATGACATGGGTTTCCGGATTGCTCTCGGGCACGGTCACATCCTTCCCTTCACTCGCGGGTCTCCAACGTCCGTTCGGGACACGGTATTCCGACCGCAGACCCCACGGAGGCCGGATCAGTGAGCCGCGGTCCGCCGGGTCAGCTCGTCCCAGACCTCGCGGACCTGGGGCTCCAGCGCCTCCAGCGGTCCGTCGTTGTCGACGATCAGATCCGCGACGACCCTGCGCTCCTCGCGGGTCGCCTGGGCGGCCATCCGGGCGCGGGCGTCGGCCTCCGTCATACCGCGCAGCCGTACGAGCCGGTCGAGCTGGGTCTCGGGGGTGGCGTCCACCACGACGACCAGGTCGTAGAGCGGGGCGAGGCCGTTCTCGGTGAGGAGGGGGACGTCATGGATGACGACCGCGTCCGGGCCCGCCGCCCGTTCCAGTTCGGCGGAGCGGGCGCCGACCAAGGGGTGGACGATCGCATTGAGTGCCGCGAGGCGGTCCGCGTCCGCGAAGACGATCGCGCCGAGCGCGGGGCGGTCCAGCGTGCCGTCGGCATGAAGGATTCCGGTACCGAAGGCGTCCACGACGGCCGCGAGTCCGGGGGTGCCGGGCGCGACGACCTCACGCGCGATCCGGTCGGCGTCGATCAGCACGGCCCCGTAGCCGACGAGCAACCGTGACACTTCGCTCTTGCCGGCGCCGATGCCACCGGTCAGGCCCACTTTCAGCATGGGCCGCAGCCTACGGCCCCGGGCCGCCTCGTCAGCCGTCGCCCTCGCGCTCGGCGAGGAACCGCTCGAATTCGCGGCCGATCTCGTCGGCGGACGGCAGATCCACCGGCTCGGCCACCAGGTTGCCCCGGGTCTCGGAGCCCGCGACCGCGTCGTACTGATGCTCAAGACCCTCGACGAGCGAGACGAGCTCCTCGTCGCCCTGACCGATCTGGCGGTCGATCTCGGTCTGGGTGCGGTGCGCCTCCGTGCGGAGCGAGTGCGCGAGGGTGGGCAGGACCAGGCCCGTCGCGGCGGTGATCGCCTCCAGCGCGGTGAGCGCGGCGTCCGGGTACGCGGAGCGCGCGACGTAATGCGGCACATGCGTGGCCACACCGAGCACATCGTGACCGGACTCCATCAGCCGGTATTCGACCAGGGCCTCGGCGGAGCCGGGAACCTGCGCCTCGTCGAACGGACTGCGGTGGCCGGGCATGAGATCGGTGCGATTGCCGTGCGGGGTGATGCCGACGGGGCGGGTGTGCGGGACGCCCATCGGGATGCCGTGGAAATTGACCGCGAGCCGTACGCCGAGGCGCTCGACGATCTGCTCGACGGCGGCGGCGAACCGCTCCCACTCCACGTCCGGCTCGGGGCCCGACAGCAGCAGGAAGGGGGCACCGGTGGCGTCCTGAACCACCCGGACGTCCAGCGTGGGGGCCTCGAAGGCCGTCCAGCGGTCGCGCCGGAAGGTCAGCAGCGGGCGCCGTGCGCGGTAGTCGACGAGCCGGTCGTGGTCGAATCGGGCCACGACCTGGTGGGGCAGCGTTTCGAGCAGACCGTCGACGATCTGCTCCCCGGTCTCACCCGCGTCGATGTATCCGTCGAAGTGGTAGAGCATGACCAGGCCGGCCGACTCCTGCGCCAGCGCCATGTCGACGACGGCCAGGCCCTTCGGCTCCCATTCGTACAAACTCTGCGGATCAGGCACGGTTACCGCTCCTCCTCGTGTTCCTAGTGAAGAACACCCCCGGGAGCACGGGCATTCCCCGCCCGTGCCCTTTCCCGGGTGATCGCATGAGGCCCCTGGTGCGCGGTGTGTTCACCGGTGAAGTGTCCCCGTACTCCCGCCCCGTTGAACGCCGCCCGCCGGCCCACCGGGAAGCACGGCCGCAGACGCCGAGGACGAACTCCTTTTTCGCGTAGTGGAGTTGCGGCCGCCGGCCCGACAGCGAGCCCCCGCCGAGCGCGAAGTCGCCCCTGCCGCCCGTCCGGAAGGGGGCCTTACGGGTCGAGTACTGGTCCAGACCTTGACGCGACCACCCCCGGTCCCTACCGTCACTGGGCAGCACACGTTCACAAACGCGCCCCACATTCACGTACGAGAACGTGTGCAGCGTTCGAGAAAGCTGCGAATCCGCACCTCCGACGGGAAGGCACCCCCATGCGCACCCGCACTTCACTCACCGCCCTGCTGGCCGCCGCCCTCGCCACCGGTGGCCTCACCCTCGTCGCCGCCGGTCCGGCGAACGCCGCGGCCGTCATCGATGTCAGCACCGCGGCCCAGCTCAAGTCGGCACTCACCGCCGCCGCCCCCGGTGACACGATCCGGCTCGCCGACGGCACGTACACCGGCAACTTCAAGGCCACCACCCCCGGCACCTCCGGCGCCCGGATCACCCTCACCGGTTCCGCGAAAGCGGTGCTCACCGCGGGCGGCGGCTACGGGCTGCATCTCAACGGCGCCTCCTACTGGACCGTCCGGGGCATCACCGTCACCGGCGGCCAGAAGGGCATCATGACCGACACCGCGAACGGCGTCCTCATCGACTCGGTGACCGTGCACGACCTCGACATGGAGGGCGTCCACTTCCGGAAGTCCAGCAGGAACGGGGTCCTCAAGAACTCCCGGATCTACGACACCGGGCACGACGGCCGGGGCATGGGCGAGGGCGTGTACGTCGGTACGGCGGGCGACCTCGGCGACCGGAGCGACGACGCCCAGATCCTGAACAACACGATCGGCCCCGGTGTCGGCGGCGAGAGCATCGACATCAAGGAAGGCACCACCGGGGCGAAGATCATCGGCAACACCTTCGACGGCAACGGGCTGACCGGCGCCAACTACGACGACTCCTGGGTCGACGTGAAGGGCAACAACGTCCTGGTCGAGGACAACAAGGGCTCCCGCACCACCAACAACGGCTACGAGACCCACACCCAGCAGAGCGGCTGGGGATGCGGCACCGTCTTCCGCAACAACGCCTCCAACCTCTCCGGCGCCACCGGGGACAAGCAGCTCGCCATCAACGTCACCAACAGCAGCACCAGCTGCCGGACCACCGTGTACGGCAGCAACACCGTCACCGGCGGCAAGGGCCTGACGAACATCGCCGTCACCCCGTAGCCACCGCACCCCCCGCAAGCCACCGCAAGCCCCCCCCAACCACCGCAAACCACCGCAAACCACCGCACCCCCGCAGAAGCTGCCCCTGGAACACGAGTGAGGCCCGCCCCCCGAAGGGAGCGGGCCTCACTTACTGCTCTACAGCTGACGCAGCCGAGGAGCGAAGGGGGTCAGAGCGTCAGCTCTGGCCGCCCGCCAGCTTCTCGCGCAGCGCGGCCAGGGCCTCGTCCGACGCCAGGGCGCCGGAGTTGTCCGCGGACTCCGAGGAGTACGAACCGCCGCCGCCACCACCGGTGCCACCGGAGGCGGCCGGAGCGGCGCCGGCCGGGGCAGCAGCGCCCTCGGCCGCAGCGGCCTCGTCGGCCTCGCGGGACTTGATGACCTGAGCCTGGTGCTGCTCGAAGCGCGTCTGCGCCTCGGCGTACTGGGTCTCCCACACCTCGCGCTGAGCCTCGAAGCCCTCGAGCCAGTCGTTGGTCTCGGGGTCGAAGCCCTCGGGGTAGATGTAGTTGCCCTGGTCGTCGTACGACGCGGCCATGCCGTACAGCGTCGGGTCGAACTCGACCGAGGCCGGGTCGCCACCGAAGGACTCGTTGGCCTGCTTCAGCGAGAGGCTGATGCGACGACGCTCAAGGTCGATGTCGATGACCTTGACGAAGATCTCGTCGTTGACCTGGACGACCTGCTCCGGGATCTCCACGTGGCGCTCGGCCAGCTCGGAGATGTGGACCAGACCCTCGATGCCCTCGTCGACGCGCACGAACGCACCGAAGGGAACGAGCTTGGTGACCTTACCCGGGACGACCTGACCGATCTGGTGCGTCCGGGCGAACTGCTGCCACGGGTCTTCCTGCGTCGCCTTGAGCGACAGGGAGACGCGCTCGCGGTCCATGTCGACGTCGAGAACCTCGACGGTGACTTCCTGGCCGACCTCGACAACCTCGGAGGGGTGGTCGATGTGCTTCCAGGAGAGCTCGGAGACGTGCACGAGACCGTCGACGCCACCCAGGTCCACGAAGGCACCGAAGTTGACGATCGAGGAGACGACGCCGGAGCGGACCTGACCCTTCTGCAGGGTCGTGAGGAACGTCTGGCGAACCTCGGACTGGGTCTGCTCGAGCCAGGCACGGCGGGACAGGACCACGTTGTTGCGGTTCTTGTCCAGCTCGATGATCTTCGCCTCGAGCTCCTTGCCCACGTAGGGCTGAAGGTCGCGGACACGACGCATCTCGACGAGCGACGCCGGGAGGAAGCCACGGAGGCCGATGTCGAGGATGAGACCACCCTTGACGACCTCGATGACGGTACCGGTGACGATGCCGTCTTCTTCCTTGATCTTCTCGATGGTGCCCCAGGCACGCTCGTACTGAGCGCGCTTCTTCGAGAGGATCAGGCGGCCTTCCTTGTCCTCCTTCTGGAGAACCAGGGCCTCGATCTCGTCGCCGACCTTGACGACCTCGTTCGGGTCGACGTCGTGCTTGATCGAGAGCTCGCGGCTCGGGATGACGCCTTCGGTCTTGTAACCGATGTCGAGGAGAACCTCGTCCCGGTCAACCTTGACGATGACACCGTCAACGATGTCGCCGTCGTTGAAGTACTTGATCGTCTCGTCGATCGCCGCGAGGAACGCGTCCGCGTCGCCGATGTCGTTGACCGCAACCTGCGGAGTGGTGGCGGTGGTCTCGGTGCTGCTCGTCATGTGGGAAAGGGCTCCGGTACGGACAGTGAGTCGTAGGTACTGCTACGCCGTAAGCCCGTATCGCCTCTGCAGCAGCCGGACAGCCTGGAAAGCGCCCGACCCGTGACCGGGAGGAGGCGCCTCGACAACCGAGGGTCATACAACAGATGCGAGCGCGGCCTGCTAGGTCTGAAGCGCGCAGGCTCGCGGCGCAACTTGTAGCATACGGGGGCAGCCGGACAGGGTCAATGCGCGAAGGCGCACACCCGGGGCGCAACAGCCCATACCCGGCACAACTCATGTTCTCCGGGGCCGCGTCGGCCGCGGTGACGCACGGCAAGGTTTCGCCCACGCGCATCCGTACTCCACCGGTACTGCCGGGTACCTCCGGGTATGTACCGCGCGCCGGGCGAGTGAAGGCAAACTACAACGACGGGCACGATGAGCCAAGAGATCCACGGGTCCGAACCCGAAGCGACCCGCCGCGACGCGGGGGAACCGGAGAGCAGCCGGGCCAGTCGCGGCTGGTGGGACCGGAACGCCGACGAGTACCAGAACGACCACGGAGCCTTCCTCGGCGACGACCGGTTCGTCTGGGGCCCCGAAGGGCTCGACGAGGCCGAGGCCGCCCTGCTGGGGCCCGCCGCGTCGCTGAAGGGCCGGGACATCCTGGAGATCGGCGCCGGCGCCGCCCAGTGCTCGCGCTGGCTGGCCGGTCAGGGGGCGCGGCCCGTGGCGCTGGATCTCTCCCACCGCCAGCTCCAGCACGCCCTCAGGATCGGCGAGGACGTCCCGCTGGTCGAGGCGGACGCGGGGAAGCTGCCGTTCCGGGACGGCAGCTTCGATCTGGCCTGCTCCGCCTACGGCGCGGTGCCGTTCGTCGCCGACCCCGTGCGCGTGTTCCGCGAGGTGCGCCGGGTGCTGCGGCCCGGCGGACGCTGGGTCTTCTCCGTGACCCACCCGATCCGCTGGGCGTTCCCGGACGAGCCGGGGCCCGAGGGCCTCTCGGTCGCCGCCTCCTACTTCGACCGCGTCCCCTATGTCGAGCAGGACGAGCGGGGCGACGCCGTCTACGTCGAGCACCACAGGACGCTCGGCGACCGGGTACGGGACGTGGTGGCGGGCGGATTCCGGCTGGTCGACCTGGTCGAACCGGAATGGCCCGCCTGGAACAACCAGGAGTGGGGCGGCTGGTCGCCGCTGCGCGGGAACCTGATCCCGGGAACCGCGATCTTCGTCTGCGAGCGGGACTGAGCCCAGGGGGCGCACGGAAGCTCGCGCGGAACGCGCAGGAAAGCTCGCCCTCCCCGTCGAGGGAGCTCCCGCCGGTAGCGCGCAAGGAAGCTCGGCGGGGAGCGCGCGGAATCTCTCGGCGGAGCGCGTGGGGAAACTCGGCGGGGAGCGCGCACGCAGGCTCCCGCCGGAGCGCGCGCAGGCAAACTCGACGGGAGCGCGCAGGAAACTCCCGCCGGCGCGCGCAAGCAAGCCCGGCGGGAGCGCGTACGGGACCGGGGGCGTGATCCGCGCCGGGGTCCTGGACCAGACTGGGGGCGTGATCCGTACCGAAGCCCTGGAGCAGTTGCCCGTACGCACCGCCGTGCCCGCCCTGGAGCGGGCGCTCGACGACCGGGGTGTGGCGGTGCTCTGCGCGCCGCCGGGCACCGGGAAGACGACCCTCGTCCCCCTGGTCCTGGCCGGGCTGAACGGTGGCGGCCCCGTCCGCCGGGTCGTGGTCGCCGAGCCGCGCCGGATCGCCGCACGGGCGGCGGCACGGCGGATGGCCTGGCTCCTGGGCGAGCAGGCCGGCGGACGGGTCGGCTTCACCGTCCGGGGCGAGCGCCTCGTGGGGCGGGACACCGTGGTGGAGGTCGTGACCACCGGGGTACTGCTCCAGCGCCTCCAGCGCGACCAGGAACTGGCCGGGGTCGATGTCGTGATCATCGACGAGTGCCACGAGCGGCATCTGGACGCCGACACCGTCGCCGCGTTCCTGCTCGACGTAAGGGAGGCGATCCGGCCCGACCTGCGGCTGGTGGCCGCGTCGGCGACGACGGACGCCCAGGGCTGGTCGCGACTGCTGGGCGATGCCCCGGTGGTGGCGGCGCAGGGGGTGTCGTACCCGGTCGAAGTCGTGTGGGCGCCGCCCGCGCGACCGGTGCGCCCGCCCCACGGGATGCGGGTCGATCCGGCGCTGCTGACGCATGTGGCCTCGATGGTGCGCCGGGCGCTCGCCGAGCGGGACGGGGACGTGCTGTGTTTTCTGCCCGGTGTCGGTGAGATCGGCCGGGTGGCCGGGCAGCTCGCCGGGGTGGCCGCCGAGGTGCTCCAGGTGCACGGCCGGGCCCCGGCCGCCGTGCAGGACGCGGTGCTGGCCGGGTCGTCCACCGGCCGCCGGGTGGTGCTGGCGACCTCGGTGGCGGAGTCGTCCCTGACGGTGCCGGGCGTGCGGGTGGTCGTCGACTCGGGGCTGGCCAGGGAGCCGCGCACCGACCACGCACGGGGTCTGAGCGCGCTGACGACCGTACGGGCCTCGCAGGCGGCGGGCCGACAGCGGGCGGGCCGGGCGGGGCGGGAGGCGCCCGGTGCGGTGTACCGGTGCTGGGAGCAGGCGGAGGACGGGCGTCTGGCCCGGTTCCCGTCCCCGGAGATCAAGGTCGCCGATCTCGCGGCGTTCGCCCTCCAGGCCGCGTGCTGGGGCGACCCGGACGCCACCGGCCTCGCGCTGCTCGATCCGCCGCCCGCCGGGGCGATGGGCGCGGCCCGGGAAGTGCTGACTGCGGTCGGCGCGGTGGACGGGACGGGGCGGGTGACGGAACGCGGCGTACGGATGTCGCGGCTGGGTCTGCACCCCCGACTGGCGCGGGCCCTGCTGGACGGGGCGGCGGAGGTCGGCGGGCGGCGGGCCGCAGAGGTGGTGGCACTGCTGAGCGAGGAGCCGCCCAGGGATTACGGGGACGATCTGGCGGCCGCGCTGCGTACCGCACGCCGGGGTGGCGACGGCTACGCGGCACGTTGGCGGCAGGAGGTCAGGCGGCTGTCCTCGTCGGTCACGGGGGTGAAGTCGGTCGCGGGGGTGAAGGGGGAGGCCGGTTCCGACGATGCCGCCGCCGGGCTGGTGGCGGCGCTGGCGTTTCCCGAGCGGGTGGCGCGGGCGCGGGGCCAGGGGGCGTTCTTGATGGTGTCGGGGACGGGCGCGGAGCTGCGGGAGGGTTCGCGGCTGCGCAGCGCGCCGTGGCTGGCCGTCGCGGTCGCGGACCGGCCCGCGCACGCGGCGTCCGCCCAGGTGCGGCTGGCAGCCGTCGTGGACGAGGAGACCGCCCGGCTGGCCGCCGGGCATCTGCGGTTCCGCGGCGAGGAGGTCCGCTGGGTGGACGGCGACGTGGTGGCGCGTTCCGTGGACCGGCTGGGGGCGGTGGAGCTGGCGGTGCGGCCGCTGAAGCGGCCGGACCCGGAGCTGGTGCGCGGGGCCCTGGTGGAGGGGCTGCGCCGGGAGGGACTCGGGTTGCTGCGATGGACCCGGGACAGCGAGCAGTTGCGGCTGCGGCTCGCGTTTCTTCACCGGGTGCTGGGGGCGCCGTGGCCGGATGTGTCGGACGAGGCCCTGCTGTCGCGTACCGAACAGTGGCTGGAGCCGGAGCTGTCGCGGGCCCGGCGGCGCTCGGACCTGGCCCGGATCGACGCGGGGCAGGCCGTGCGGCGGCTGCTGCCCTGGGCGACCGGTGAGGCCGCGCGGCTGGACGAGCTGGCGCCGGAGCGGATCGCGGTGCCGAGCGGATCGCGGATCCGGGTGGAGTACGGCGGCGAACAGCCCGTACTGGCGGTGAAACTCCAGGAGTTGTTCGGGCTGCGCGAGACGCCGCGGGTGGCCGGGGTGCCGGTCCTGGTCCATCTGCTCTCCCCCGCCGGACACCCGGCGGCGGTCACGGCGGACCTGGCGTCCTTCTGGCAGGAGGGTTACCGGGCCGTGCGGGCGGAGCTGCGCGGGCGCTACCCCAAGCATCCGTGGCCCGAGGACCCGACGACGATGGAGGCGACCCGGTTCACCTCGGCGCGGCTCAGGCGGGACTAGCGGCCCGGCGGGAGCGCGCCTCCAGCCACAGGGCGAGCGCGAGGAGTCCGGCGGCGGCGAACAGGAAGCCCCAGGGCAGGTAGAAGGTGAGCAGCAGGATCAGGACGCGCTGGGACTTGACCTGGTCGACGATGGCGACGATGTAGTCCTCGCGCATCTTCACGTGTCCGGCGAACGCGGTGACGGTGTCCTCCGGCATCCCCATCTTCTTCGCGTCGCGCATCTCCTCCTTGTGGATCTCCTCGCCGTTGACGGGTGCGCCGGTGACCGGATCGACCCAGAACATCCGCTTGGTGGAGTACCAGCGGGTCATGCCCGTCCTGGTGACCTGCTCGGCGGTGACTCCCTTGAGCGGCATCTTCTGCGGCATGGGGACGTTGGTCCAGGGGATGGTCTGCTCGAAGTAGTACACGTCCATGCCGCGGAACGTCCGGGTGCCCTTGTAGTGGATGGGCGCGGACGTACGGCTCTGCGCGTCGAAGTACTCGTAGTCCCGTTTCTCGGTGAGGAAGGGCCACTTGTACTCGATGCCCTCGCGCCGGACCGGGTCGCCGTCGACCATTTCGCCGGTGGCGTGGACGGGCGCCTGGGAGTGGGCGTCGAAGATGTAGCGCTCGGGGATCTGGGAGACCATCTTGCCGTCGGGGCCCTGGATGTAGGAAAGCGCGTCCCAGACGACGACATCACGGCCGGAGCTGCGCTCGATCTTCTCGGACTCCTCCACATTGCCCTTGAGGGTCTGGACGATCGTGACCTTGTCGACCTTCTTGGCCTTCAGGGTGGCGTAGTCGAGGAGCGTGGCCGGCTTCGCCTCCAGGACCGTCTCCTGATATTGGCTCGGCGGGATCTTCGCCAGCCGGGGAAACGCGTACCAGCGCAGCAGTGGCGACATGGCGGCGAAGAAGACGGCGAAGGCCAGGAGTACGAGGCTGGCTCGGCGGCGCATGGTGGAGTCCTCCCTCTGCTTCGTTCTTTCCGGCGTGAGCTTCCGGCGTGAGCTTCCGGCGTGATCGGCTACCTCTTGGGGCCCGGGACCGTGGTCAGCAGAGGTTTGGGCGAGGTCTCTCCGGGCGGCGCGCCGATCACGGTGACGGTGAACACGAGCGCGAGGGCGGCGGCCAGCCCGATGGCGGCGGCGACGAGGGCACGCATGCTCGGCCTCCCGGGGAGCGAAGATCTGATGCATCGTCAGTCAGGGCTGGGGCACCGTAGCAATCGGGGCGCGAGATGAGAACACGTAGAACAGCCCCTTCACCGGGTGCCGGTGAAGGGGCTGTTCGGTGGGGCTGCGCGGTGCGGTTGTCCGGTGCGGTTGTCCGGTGCGGTTGTCCGGTGCGGCCGGACGATACGGCTGCCAGGTGCGGGGTCAGGCCGCCGGGGTTGCCGGGGCCGTCGGAGTCGCTTCGATCGTGAGCTCGATGACGACCGTGGCGCCGCCCTCGGTGGTGAGGCGCAGCTTGTACGTGCCCGTGGCGTCGTCGGCGTAGATCTTCGGGAGCTTGAGCAGGCCGTCGGCGCCGGTCCTCAGGTCCGCGAGGGTGCGGACCGTCTTGCCCTTCGCGTCCTTGAAGTACGGGCCCTTGCCGTTCTCGACGGGCTTCTCGTCGTCGGTGATCATCGTGGCGGTCACCGCGACCCCCGCGGCGACCGCGTTTTTGTACGTCGCCTTCACCTCGACGGCGTCCGCGAACTCGGCACCGGGCGCGGCGACGAGCGCCTTCTCGCCGGTCCGGATGATCTTGTCCGCCTGGCGGGCGGTGACGCTCGCCGCGTAGGTGAGGGTGGTGCGCGGTTCGGTGGTGCCCGCGACGGCCGTCACCTTGAACCCGCCGGTCTTCTCGCCCGCCTTCAGTTCCGGTGCGGTGGCGGTGCCGTCGGCTCCGGTGGCCACCTTCACCGTGGTCTTCCCGCCCGCGAAGCGCGTGTCGGTGTCGCCGGTGACGGTGAAGGTGACGGAGACCTTGGCGAGCGGGGCGCCGAGGGTGTTCTTGGCCCGCACCTTGATCCGCTCGGTGAACACGCCGCCCGCCGTGGCGCTCAGTGTGCCGGTGCCCGCGTTCTCCATGCTGCCGAACGTGTTGGACGGCGTCGGCTTGGGGGTCGGGGTCGTGGGCGGTTTGGGCGTCGGGGTGGTGCCACCGTCGCCCGGCTTGGACGGGCCCGGATTGGTGCTGGGGCCGGGGCCGGACGGGGACGGCTTCGGGGAGGGCGACGGGCTCGGCGAGGAGCCGGAACCGCTGCCGGGGCCGGTCGGGAGCGCACCGGTGCCGTCGGGGACCTCGTGGGTGCCGCGCTGGTAGTAGTCGAACCAGGAGCGCACCGTCCGCAGGTACTCCTGCGAGTGGTTGTAGCTCAGCACGGCACGGTCGAGGTCGGCCGCGACGGCCAGATCGCGGGTTCCGGCGCAGAGGTAGCGTCCGGCGGCGAGCGCCGCGTCGTAGATGTTGTTGGGGTCCTTGCGGCCGTCGGCGTTGGCGTCCTGGCCCCAGGTGGCCCAGGTGGAGGGGATGAACTGCATCGGGCCGACCGCGCGGTCGTGCGTGGCGTCGCCGTCGTACTCCCCGCCGTCGGTGTCCTTGATCAGCGCGAAGCCCTGGCCGTTGAGGGCCGGGCCGAGGATCGGGGAGAACGTGGTGCCGTTCGCGTCGACCCGGCCGCCACGCGCCTGACCGGACTCGACCTTGCCGATCGCCGCGAGGAGCTGCCAGGGCAGACGGCAGGCGGCGTCGGTGCCCGCGATGGTCTGCTCGGCCTCCTTGTACGCGGCCAGGATCGAGGCCGGAATGCCTGATTCCGCGCTGCCGGTGACCGGGAGATTGCTGGACGCTCCGGGCTTGTCGGGCGTGACGAGCGGCGGCAGATCCGTGTAGTACGGCGAGTTGCCGGTGGCCGCGCCGTCGCCGGACTCGGCACCGGCCGCCTGCTGGTCACCGCCCCCGGAGGTGTCGGCCAGTGATGCGGCGGGTGCTGCCTGCGAGGCCGAGAGCGCCGCGACGGCAGCTGCGGCCACCGCAGTGGTCGTGGCCCCCCTGCGCAGTCGGCGGCCGAATTGCGCTGCCATACGTTCTGGTCCCTCCCCGTCGACGGCTGCTCGCGCTCCCCAGCGCGAGGACTCAGGCGACCCTACGACAACTTGTGCCGCCCGAACACCGGGCGTTGACCGGTTCTTACTGTTTTCTCACGTTCATGAACGTGAGACGTACGGGGCCCCGGGCGGCCACGAAGCGCTCACGCATACTGACCGACATGCCGTTCACGCTCAGTCATGCCGCCGCCGTACTCCCGGGAATCCGGCGCAACGGGACCGGCCGCGGCCCCCTGTTCGCCTCCGCGCTCGTCGCCGGTTCGTTCGCGCCCGACATCACCTACTTCGCGGATTCGGTGATCCCCGGAGCGATGGAGTTCGGCGACGTGACACATGCCCTCTGGGGTGTGTTCACCGTGGATGTACTGATCACGGCGATCCTGGTGGCCGTGTGGCTGCTGCTGCGCGAACCGCTGGTGGCGCTGTTGCCCGCCGCCCAGCAGGGGCGCGTACACGCCCTCGTCAGCGGGCGGCGGCGCGACCGCGCGTCCCTCGGGCCGCTGGACGGGGCGTGGTTCGTCCTCTCCGCGGCGATCGGCGCGAGCAGCCATGTCGTATGGGACGCGTTCACCCACCACAGCCGGTGGGGGACGGAACTGCTGCCGGTGCTCACCCGGAGCGTCGGCGGCCACCCGGTGTTCCAGGTGGTGCAGTACGGCAGTTCGGCGGTGGCCCTCACGGTGCTCGCCTGGTTCACCGTCACCGCGCTGCGCCGGACCGGGCCTGCCCCGGTGCCACCGTCCGTCCCGGTGCTCGACCGGCGGGAGCGTTGGTTCGCGGGAGGTCTGCTGGCACTCTGCGTGCTCCTCGGCGTCCTCCACCGGTGCGCCCGCTGGTACGCCTACTTCGGGCACATCGCGACCCCGCTCGACATCATCCCCACCGCGTGCTTCGGCGCCGGGGCCGGACTGGCCGTCGGGCTGGTGCTGTACGGGGCGGGGATACGGCTGCGCATGCGCGGCACCGGCGGCCGGCCCCCGGCGAACCGGGCCGTGCCCGCATTGGACCCCACCGCCACACACCCGCCCGGAGAATCCGCGGAACGCTCCCGTCCGGGACCGCGCCGAAACCAGCGGCAGGTCCGGCGGCCGGACCGCTGACTAAACCAGCGGCTGAAGCGACGATCCGTCGGGGCGGACCCGCTGTGCGCGGGTCCGCCCCGACGGATCGGAGCTCGACGGGTCGGAGCTGGACAGATCCGTACGCGGCGGATCAGTGTGCGGCGGACTCCCAGTCCGTGCCCACGCCGACCGAGACGTCCAGCGGCGCACGCAGCTCCACCGCCGTCGACATCTCATGGCGAAGGATCTCCTCCACCCGCTTGCGCTCACCCTTCGCGATCTCCAGGACGATTTCGTCATGGACCTGGAGCAGCATCCGTGACGTCAGCCGCGCCTCGGTCAGCGCCCGGTCCACCTTCAGCATCGCGACCTTCACGATGTCGGCGGCCGTCCCCTGGATCGGGGCGTTCAACGCCATCCGCTCGGCCGTCTCACGGCGCTGGCGGTTGTCGCTGTTGAGATCGGGGAGGTAGCGGCGGCGGCCGAAGACCGTCTCCGTGTAACCCGTGGCCCTGGCCTCCTCCACCACACGGTGCAGATAGTCGCGCACCCCGCCGAACCGCTCGAAGTAGGTGTCCATCAGGCCACGGGCCTCACCGGCCTCGATGTTCAGCTGCTGGGAGAGGCCGAACGCGGACAGCCCGTACGCCAGCCCGTAGGACATCGCCTTGATCTTGCGCCGCATCTCCGGGTCGACCGCCGACTTGTCGACGCCGAACACCTGCGAGGCGACCGTCGTGTGCAGGTCCTCCCCCGACGTGAACGCCTCGATCAGCCCGGCGTCCTCCGAGAGATGGGCCATCACCCGCAGCTCGATCTGGCTGTAGTCCGCCGTCATCAGCGACTCGAAGCCCTCACCGACGACGAAGCCCCGGCGGATCGCCCGCCCCTCGTCCGTACGGACCGGGATGTTCTGCAGGTTCGGATCGGTCGACGAGAGCCGGCCGGTCGCCGCCACCGTCTGATTGAACGTGGTGTGGATACGGCCGTCCGCCGCGATCGTCTTGACCAGACCCTCGACAGTGACCCGCAGCTTCGCCTGCTCACGGTGGCGCAGCATGATGACCGGCAGCTCGTGCTCCGTCTGCCCGGCGAGCCAGGCCAGCGCGTCCGCGTCCGTCGTGTAACCCGTCTTCGTCTTCTTCGTCTTCGGCAGGCCCAGCTCGCCGAAGAGAACCTCCTGGAGCTGCTTGGGCGAACCGAGGTTGAACTCACGGCCCACCGCCGCGTGCGCCTCCTTCACCGCCTGCTGCACCGCACCGGCGAACTGCTGCTCCATGCCCTCCAGATGGGCCCGGTCCGCGGCGATACCGTGCCGCTCCAGACGGGCCAGCAGGATCGACGTGGGCAGCTCCATGTCATGCAGCAGCCCGGCCGCCCCGACTTCCTTCAGCCGCGTCGTGAACGCGTCACCGAGATCCAGGACCGCACGCGCCTGCGCCATCAGCGCGTCGGCCTCCGCCCGGTCGTCGGCACCGAACGCCAGCTGCCCGTCGGCCGCGGCGGCCGGGGCCAGCTCCCGGCCGAGATACTCCACGGCCAGCGCGTCCAGAGCGAAGGACCGGCGGCCGGGCTTCACCAGATAGGCGGCCAGCGCCGTGTCCATCGTGACGCCCTCGACCTGCCAGCCGTGCTCGGGAAAGACCCGCATGACGCTCTTCGCGTTGTGCATGACCTTCGGCTGCGCCGCATCCGCGATCCACGCCGCGAACGCCTGCTCATCGGCCTCGTCGAGCTGCGCCGGATCCAGCCAGGCGGCGGCGCCGTCGGCGGCCGCGAGCGCGACCTCCGTCACCGCGCCGCTGCCCAGCGCCCAGGTATCGGCGGTGGCGACACCGAGCGGCTGCCCACCATGGGCCGCCAGCCACGGGGCGACCTCACCCGCACCCAGCACCACACCGTCCAGCTCGATACCGGCCGCCGGAGCCGGTCCCTCGTCCTCGGCCGCACCCGGGTCGACGGCCAGCAGCCGCTCCCGCAGACTCGGGTTACGGATCTCCAGAACATCCAGCACCCCGGTGACCGCCGTGCGGTCGTACGGCGCACGCTCCAGATCCGCCGGGACCTTCGGCAGCTCCACATCGCGGACCATCTCGGTCAGCCTGCGGTTCAGCCGCACCGCGTCCAGGTGATCCCGGAAATTCTGCCCGGCCTTGCCCTTCACCTCGTCCGCACGCTCCACCAGCTCCGCGAACGAACCGAACTGGTTGATCCACTTCGCGGCCGTCTTCTCACCGACCCCCGGGATCCCCGGCAGATTGTCCGACGGGTCGCCGCGCAGCGCCGCGAAGTCCGGATACTGCTGCGGCGTCAGCCCGTACTTCTCCTCGACCTTCTCCGGGGTGAACCGCGTCAGCTCGGAGACACCCTTCGTCGGATACAGCACGGTCACGTTGTCCGTGATCAGCTGGAACGAGTCACGGTCACCGGTGACGATCAGCACTTCGAAGCCCGCCGCCTCCGCCTGCGTGGCAAGCGTCGCGATGACGTCGTCCGCCTCGAAACCGTCGACCGCGAACCGGTCCGCGTGCATCGCGTCGAGCAGCTCACCGATCAGCTCGACCTGCCCCTTGAACTCATCGGGGGTCTTGGAACGATTCGCCTTGTACTCGGGAAACTCCTGCGAACGCCACGTCTTGCGGGACACGTCGAAAGCCACCGCGAAGTGCGTGGGCGCCTCATCACGCAGCGTGTTCGCCAGCATCGACGCGAAGCCGTACACAGCATTCGTCGGCTGCCCCGCCCCCGTCGTGAAATTCTCCGCAGGCAGCGCAAAGAACGCCCGGTACGCCAGGGAGTGCCCGTCCATCAGGAGCAGGCGCGGTCGGTTGTCTGCCGTCTTCTTCGATGCCGTCTCAGCCACGCCCCCGATCCTGCCACGGCCCACTGACATTCCGGACCGGCCACGGCCCCGCGCCACCGCCCCCGCACATCACCTCCGTGTCCGGGCAGGCGCCCTGTCGGTGGCACGTGACAGGATCGAGAGGAGGAAAAAGCGCTCGAAGAGGAGCACCATGGCCACCAAGCCCCCGACCGGTGACCCGGTCCAGGACGCCCCGCAGGTAGCGGAGGCCCAGCACGCCGCCGCCGGGCTGCCCGCCATCGCCCACACCCTGCGCGTCGCCCAGCAGCAGATGGGAGTGCGGCGCACCGCGCAGACACTCCTCAAGGTCAACCAGAAGGACGGCTTCGACTGCCCCGGCTGCGCCTGGCCCGAGGGCGACAAGCGGCACACCGCCGAATTCTGCGAGAACGGGGCGAAGGCCGTCGCCGAAGAAGCGACCCTGCGCCGCGTCACCCCCGACTTCTTCGCCGCGCACCCGGTCTCCGACCTGGCCGCCCGCAGCGGATACTGGCTCGGCCAGCAGGGCCGTATCACCCAGCCCATGTATCTGCCCGAGGGCGCCGACCGGTACGAGGCCGTCACCTGGGAACGCGCCTTCGCGATCATCGCCGAGGAGCTCCGGGCACTCGCCTCCCCCGACGAGGCCCTCTTCTACACCTCCGGCCGCACCAGCAACGAGGCCGCGTTCCTCCTCCAGCTCTTCGCCCGCGAATTCGGCACCAACAACCTGCCGGACTGCTCCAACATGTGCCACGAATCCTCCGGGTCCGCACTCACGGAGACCATCGGCGTCGGCAAGGGCAGCGTCTCCCTGGAAGACCTCCACCAGGCGGACCTGATCCTCGTCGCCGGACAGAACCCCGGCACCAACCACCCCCGGATGCTCTCCGCCCTGGAGAAGGCCAAATCCGCCGGAGCGAAGATCATTTCGGTGAATCCGCTGCCGGAAGCCGGGATGGAGCGGTTCAAGAACCCTCAGACCCCCACCGGCATGATCAAGGGCGTCGCTCTCAACGACCTCTTCCTCCAGATCCGCATCGGCGGCGACCAGGCCCTCTTCCGCCTCCTCAACAAAATGATCCTGGACACCGAAGGCGCCGTCGACACCGCCTTCGTCGCCGAACACACCCACGGATACGAAGAGTTCGCCGAGACCGCCCGCGCCGCCGACTGGGACGACACCCTCACCGCCACCGGTCTCGACCGCGGCGCCATCGAGCAGGCCCTCGCCATGGTCCTCGCCTCGAAACGCACCATCGTCTGCTGGGCCATGGGCCTCACCCAGCACAAACACTCCGTGCCCACCATCCGCGAAGTCGTCAACTTCCTCCTGCTCCGCGGGAACATCGGCCGCCCCGGCGCCGGAGTCTGCCCCGTCCGCGGCCACTCCAACGTCCAGGGCGACCGCACCATGGGCATCTTCGAACGGCCCGCACCCGCCTTCCTCGACGCCCTCGACAAGGAATTCGGGATCACCTCCCCGCGCCACCACGGCTATGACGTCGTCAGGTCCATCCAGGCCCTGCGCGACGGAGAAGCGAAAGTCTTCTTCGCGATGGGCGGCAACTTCGTCGCCGCGACGCCCGACACCACCGTCACCGAAGCCGCCATGCGCCGCGCCCGCCTCACCGTCCAGGTGTCGACCAAGCTCAACCGCTCGCACGCGGTCACCGGCACCCGCGCCCTGATCCTGCCCACCCTGGGCCGCACCGACAAGGACATCCAGGCAGCCGGCAAACAGTTCGTCACGGTCGAGGACTCCATGGGCAAGGTCCACTCCTCCCGCGGCAACCTCACCCCCGCGAGCCCCCATCTGCTCTCCGAGCCGGCCATCGTCGCCCGCCTCGCCCGCGCCGTCCTCGGCCCCGCCTCCCGCACCGACTGGGAAGCGTTCGAAAAGGACTACGCCACCATCCGCGACCGCATCTCCCGCGTCGTCCCCGGCTTCGACGACTTCAACACCCGCGTCGCCCACCCCGGCGGCTTCACGCTCCCGCACGCCCCCCGCGACGAACGCCGCTTCCCCACCGCCACCGGCAAGGCCAACTTCACCGCGGCACCCGTCGAGTACCCCGAACTCCCCGAAGGCAGACTGCTGTTGCAGACCCTGCGCTCCCACGACCAGTACAACACCACGATCTACGGCCTCGACGACCGCTACCGCGGCATCAAGGGCGGCCGCCGCATCGTCATGGTCAACCCCGACGACGCCCACACCCTCGGCCTCCCCGACGGCGCCTACACCGACCTCGTCAGCGAGTGGAAGGACGGCGCCGAACGCCGAGCGGCGGGCTTCCGCGTCGTGCACTACCCCACCGCACGCGGCTGCGCCGCCGCCTACTACCCCGAGACCAATGTGCTCGTCCCCCTCGGCTCCACCGCCGACACCAGCAACACCCCGGCCAGCAAATCCGTCGTCGTGCGGTTCGAGAACACCCACTGACAAGCACACGCCCCACCCCCCTAAGCGTTCGCTCAGCCGTCTGATAAGAACAGTGCACACAGCAACGAACCAGCACAGACGATCGGAGCCGGACCCCATGGGCGAGCAGACCACCCCGAAGTTCCCCCAGGAAGTCATCGACGAGTACGCGGCACTCGGCGTCGACCTCCCCGCACTGTTCTCCGCCGGACACCTCGGCGAGCGCATGGGCGTGACGATCACCGAAGCCTCCGCCGACCGCGTCGTCGGCACCATGCCCGTCGAAGGCAACACCCAGCCCTACGGACTCCTCCACGGCGGCGCCTCCGCCGTCCTCGCCGAAACCCTCGGCTCCATCGGCACGATGCTCCACGGCGGCGCCACCAAGCTCGCCGTCGGCGTCGACCTCAACTGCACCCACCACCGCGGCGTTCGCGGCGGCCTCGTGACCGGCGTCGCCACCCCCGTACACCGCGGCCGCTCCACCGCCACGTACGAGATCGTCATCACCGACGAAAAGGACAAGCGGGTCTGCACCGCCCGCCTCACCTGCCTCCTGCGCGACAACCCCCAGCCCACCGCCGGCTGATCCCACCCACCACCGAACGCTCCCAGCACACACCACTGCCCGGCCGGAACGCACCAGCGCATTTCCGGCCGGGCAGACCCATATCCCCACCCGATCAAAGGCGTTGACGAACACACTCGGTCAACACCCTTGACCACAAGGGCCGTTCCATGAGCCACTCAGCAGCCCCGCTTGCCGACGCACCCCCGACACCCCACGATCAATGTCACGCTGCGTAACATTCAGGCAATGCGAAAACAGGCCGCTCCACCGGCCCGAAAGACACGGGGCCATCTCGCCACGCCCCCCTCCACCGCCACCCCCCGCGCCGTGCGACAGCACCATGATCGGCTCAAGCCCCTTAGCAGAGCTGCGCGTTCTCAGGATGCGGTCACTTCGCCGTTCAGTGAAAAAACGGCACATGTCAGCACAGCCACCTCAAGCCTTCCTCAAGGGCATAACAAGAGAGTCACATCCTGACTCGACCCATCCCGGACCCCCACACCTGCGCCTAGAGTCACCGCCAGTCACCGCGCCGCCGGGCGCGTCCGCTGCACGACTC
Organism: Streptomyces sp. TSRI0281; assembly: GCF_001905125.1. Taxonomy (GTDB): domain Bacteria; phylum Actinomycetota; class Actinomycetes; order Streptomycetales; family Streptomycetaceae; genus Streptomyces. The sequence continues at coordinate 213,485 of NZ_LWLE01000006.1, forward strand.
TGTCCCACAGCACGCCCCGGCGATCGAGGACGGCACCTCAAGCAGAGGAGGCCGCGCCAGGGAAAGGACCTTTCGTGCGACACCGTTCTTTGCTCATACTCACTGCAGTGCTCACCACCGGAGCACTGACGCTCACCGCCTGCGGGTCGCGCGACGACGACAAGAAGAGCGGCGGCGACGGCGACACCCAGACCGTCGTCATCGGCGTCGACGCCCCCCTGACGGGCGACCTCTCCGCCCTCGGCCTCGGCATCAAGAACTCCGCCGACCTCGCCGTCAACACGGCGAACAAGGACAAGACGGTCCCCGGCATCAAGTTCGAGCTCCAGCCGCTCGACGACCAGGCCCAGCCCTCCGTCGGCCAGCAGAACGCCCAGAAGTTCATCGGCAACGAAGACCTCCTCGGCGTCGTCGGCCCGCTGAACTCCGGCGTCTCCCAGTCGATGCAGAAGCCCCTCAACGACGCCAAGCTCACCCAGGTCTCCCCGGCCAACACCGGCACCGAGCTGACCCAGGGCAACAACTGGAAGACCGGCGACAAGAAGCGCCCGTACGCCTCGTACTTCCGCACCGCCACCACCGACCAGATCCAGGGCGCCTTCGCGGCCAAGTACCTCTTCAACAACGCGAAGATCAAGGACGTCTACCTCATCGACGACCAGAAGCCCTACGGCGCCGGCCTCGCCGCCTCCTTCAAGACGACGTTCACCGAACTCGGCGGCAAGATCGTCGGCACCGACCACGTCAACCCCGACGACCGCGACTTCAACTCCATCGTCACCAAGGTCAAGAGCACCAAGGCCAAGGCCGTCTACTACGGCGGCGAGTACCCCGCCGGCGCACCCCTGAGCCAGCAGCTCAAGGACAGCGTCAAGATCCCGCTCATGGGCGGCGACGGCATGTACAGCGCCGACTTCATCAAGCTCAACAAGAAGGCCGAAGGCGACATCGCCACCTCCGTCGGCAAGCCCGTCGAAGAACTCGACTCCGCCAAGAAGTTCATCGCGGACTACAAGACGGCCGGCTACAAGGACGCCTACGAGGCCTACGGCGGCGGCACCTACGACGCCACCTGGTCCATCATCGAAGCCGTCAAGATCGTCGTCGCCGACAACGATGGCAAGCTCCCCGAGAACGCCCGCGAAAAGGTCCTCGCCGCCATGGCCAAGGTCAAGTTCGAAGGCGTCACCGGCCCCGTCTCCTTCGATGAGTACGGCGACACCACCAACACCATGATGACCGCCTACCAGGTCACCAGCGGCAAGTGGGCCTCCAAGCTCAGCGAGTCGGTCAACTAGCACCGACCAGGCCCCTCCCGGTCACCCGGAAGCAACCAGACCGCGCGGGAGCGCTACGAGCGCTCCCGCGCGGTGCCATATCCGAACCACTCCACGGAGGCCCTGCGGTGAACGAACTGCCGCAACAGCTGGCCAATGGACTCATCCTCGGCGCGATGTACGGTCTCATCGCGATCGGATACACGATGGTCTACGGAATCATCCAGCTCATCAACTTCGCACACGGCGAGATCTTCATGATCGGAGGCTTCGGAGCCCTCACGGTCTACCTCGGGCTTCCGTCCGGATTCTCCCTCATAGCTGCGATACCCCTCATGATCGTCGGCGGCATCATCGCCGCAGTCGCCATCAGCATGGCCGCCGAACGATTCGCCTACCGGCCACTGCGCACCGCGCCACGACTCGCCCCCCTCATCACCGCCATCGGACTCTCCCTCGCTCTCCAGCAGGCGGTCTGGATGTGGTACCCCGACGCCACCAAGGACCGGTCCTTCCCCCAGTTCAAGGGCGAAGCCTTCGAAGTCCTCGGCGCCAACATCCAGCGCGGCGACCTCTTCGTCCTCGTCGCAGCCCCCATCTGCATGCTCGCCCTCGGCCTCTTCGTCTCCAAGACCCGAGCCGGCCGCGGCATGCAAGCCACCTCGCAGGACCCCGACACCGCCAAGCTCATGGGCATCAACACCGACCGCATCATCGTCATGGCCTTCGCCATCGGTGCCGCGTTCGCCGCCGTCGCCGCCGTCGCCTACGGGCTCAAGAACGGCCAGATCGGCTTCCGCATGGGCTTCATCATGGGCCTCAAAGCCTTCACCGCAGCCGTACTCGGCGGCATCGGCAACATCTACGGCGCCATGCTCGGCGGCGTCGTACTCGGCGTCGCCGAAGCACTCGCCACCGGCTACATGAGCGAGGTGCCCGGCATGGAACTCTTCGGCGGCGGCGCCTGGAAGGACGTATGGGCCTTCGCCCTCCTCATCATCGTCCTCCTCGTCCGACCCCAGGGCCTACTCGGCGAACGCGTCGCGGATCGGGCGTGATACGGATGACCACCAAAACCACGCCCCACACCGGCGCCCTCCTCCCCCTGCCCGCCAACGCGGCCCGCGCCCTCACCACCCTCGGCGCAGCCGTCGCCCTCATCGGCACCTTCCTCGCCTGGACCTGGACCGACGAATTCCCCGGCGACCTCACCGTCACCGGCTACCCCGGCGGCCTCCAGGTCCTCACCCTCATCGGCGCGGCCCTCACCCTGCTCCTCGCCCTCTCCGGGTACGGCATCAAGGGCCTCGGCTGGCTCACCCCCGGCGGCACCAACAGCCCCGTCCGACTCGCCGCACTCGGCGTCCTCGGCACCACCGGCTACACCATCGGCGCCATCTCCTCCAAACTCGGCGGCGTCGTCAACCTCGAACCCGGAGCCTGGGTCAGCGGCATCGGCGCACTCATCGCCGTCATCGCCGCCCTCGGCCTCCCCGCCGACCAGGACATCACCGACACCACCACGCCCAACCCCTGGGAACGCTTCCGCAACAGCCTGCGCGCCCCCGCGCCCGCACGCGCCAAGGAACTCCCCTCCTGGGCCGAAATCCTGATCATCGCCGGATCCTTCGGCGTCGCCCTCTACGTCTTCACGTACGGCATCGACACCGAATACGCCGAACTCTTCATCGGCTTCCTGATCAGCGTCGGCTTCGGCTTCACCGCGCTCAACCGGGCCGGCCTCATCGCCCGGATCACCGCACTCACCACCAAGCACCGCAACGTCACCCTCGCCGCCGCACTCGTCGCCGCCTTCTGCTTCCCCTTCACCCAGCAGAACGAGGAATACGCCCTCATCGGCGCCAACATCCTCATCTTCGCGACCGTCGCACTCGGCCTCAACGTCGTCGTCGGCCTCGCCGGGCTCCTCGACCTCGGATACGTCGCCTTCCTCGGCGTCGGCGCCTACGCCGCCGCCCTCGTATCCGGCTCGCCGCTCTCCCCCATCGGCGTCCAGTTCCCCTTCTGGGCAGCCGTCCTCACCGGCGCCGCCGCATCACTCGTCTTCGGCGTCGTCATCGGCGCCCCCACCCTGCGGCTGCGCGGCGACTACCTCGCCATCGTCACCCTCGGCTTCGGTGAAATCTTCCGCCTCACCGTCAACGCCCTCAACGGCGTCAGCGGCCCGGACCTCACCAACGGCTCCCAGGGCATCCCGAGCATCCCCGACCTCAACCTCTTCGGGTTCGACTTCGGAATCAGCCACGACATCGGCGGCTTCACCCTCGGCAGGTCCGCCAACTACTACCTGCTGATGCTCGTCTTCACCGCCGTCGTCGTCATGGTCTTCCGCCGCTCCGGCGAATCCCGCATCGGCCGCGCCTGGGTCGCCATCCGCGAGGACGAAACCGCAGCCACCGCCATGGGCATCAACGCCTTCCGGCTCAAACTGCTCGCCTTCGCCCTCGGCGCCACCCTCGCCGGACTCGCCGGGACCGTCCAGGCACACGTCTCCTACACGGTGACGCCCGAGCAGTACCAGTTCGCCGGCTCGGCACCGCCCAACTCCGCCTTCCTCCTCGCCGCCGTCATCCTCGGCGGCATGGGAACCCTCAGCGGACCCCTCGTCGGCGCCGCGCTGCTCTACCTCATCCCGGCCAAGCTGCAGTTCATGCAGGACTACCAGCTGCTCCTCTTCGGCATCGCGCTCATCCTCCTGATGCGCTTCCGCCCCGAGGGCCTCGTCGCCGACCGCAGGAAGCAGCTCGAATTCCACGAGACCGGCCAGCTCGACGTACCACCCGACACACCACTCACCGACACAGCCGCCGGCACCACGAAGGCGGGGGCGTGACCATCATGACCACAACAGCCACCACCCAAACCGCCACCACCGTGCTCGACGCCAGCGGCGTCACCATGCGCTTCGGCGGCCTCACCGCCGTACGCAACGTCGACCTCACCGTCAACTCCGGCGAGATCGTCGGCCTCATCGGCCCCAACGGTGCCGGTAAGACCACCTTCTTCAACTGCCTCACCGGCCTCTACGTCCCCACCGAGGGCAAGGTCAGCTACAAAGGCACCGTCCTGCCGCCCAAGCCCCACCTCGTCACCCAGGCAGGCATCGCCCGCACCTTCCAGAACATCCGGCTCTTCGCCAACATGACCGTCCTGGAGAACGTCCTCGTCGGACGCCACACCAGGACCAAAGAGGGCCTCTGGTCCGCCCTCCTGCGCCTACCCGGCTACAAGAAGGCCGAGAACGCCAGCCGCGAACGCGCCATGGAACTCCTGGAGTTCATCGGACTCCAGGACAAGGCCGACCACCTCGCGCGCAATCTCCCCTACGGAGACCAGCGCAAGCTGGAGATCGCCCGCGCCCTCGCCAGCGACCCCGGCCTCCTGCTCCTGGACGAGCCCACCGCCGGGATGAACCCCCAGGAAACCCGCGTCACCGAAGACCTCATCTTCGCCATCCGGGACCAGGGCATCGCCATCCTCGTCATCGAGCACGACATGCGGTTCATCTTCAACCTCTGCGACCGCGTCGCCGTACTCGTCCAGGGCGAAAAGCTCGTCGAAGGCACCTCCGACGTCGTCCAGCGCGACGAACGCGTCGTCGCCGCCTACCTCGGTACCCCCTTCGAAGGCGCCCCCGGCGCCGAAGAAGTCGCCGAAGTCGAAGCAGCCGAGGCGGAAGCGCAAGCCGAAGCGGCCGGGACGGCCCCCGCCGCAACCGACACCACACCCGACACCCCTCGCACCGAGGAGGAGGACACCCGATGACCGCACTGCTAGAGGTCGAGGACCTCCGCGTCGCCTACGGCAAGATCGAAGCCGTCAAGGGCATCTCCTTCAGCGTCGATGCCGGCCAGGTCGTCACCCTCATCGGCACCAACGGCGCGGGCAAGACCACCACCCTGCGCACCCTCTCCGGACTGCTCAAGCCGCTCGGCGGCCGCATCCTCTTCGAGGGCAAACCCCTCACCAACATCCCCGCCCACAAGATCGTCTCCCTCGGCATCGCCCACTCCCCCGAGGGACGCCACATCTTCCCCCGGCTGACGATCACCGAGAACCTCCTCCTCGGCGCCTACCTCCGCAACGACAAGGCGGGCATCGAGAAGGACATCCACCGCGCCTACAGCCTCTTCCCCATCCTCGGGGAACGCCGAAAGCAGGCCGCGGGCACCCTCTCGGGCGGCGAACAGCAAATGCTCGCCATGGGACGCGCCCTCATGTCCCAGCCCAAACTGCTCATGCTCGACGAACCCTCCATGGGCCTCTCCCCGATCATGATGCAGAAGATCATGGAGACCATCGTCGAGCTGAAGGCGGCGGGCACCACGATCCTGCTCGTCGAACAGAACGCCCAGGCCGCCCTCTCCCTCGCGGACCAGGGACATGTCATGGAGGTCGGCAAGATCGTCCTCTCCGGCACCGGCCCGGACCTCCTGCACGACGAGTCGGTCCGCAAGGCCTACCTCGGCGAGGACTGACCCTCCCGTACCGGTACACACGAAGGAGGCCCGCACCCCGATCGATCCGGGGTGCGGGCCTCCTTCGTCCGTATCCGTACGGCGAAAGCTACTCGGCCGACTTCTTCTTCTCCTCGGCGTCCTCGATCAACGCCTCGGCCAGCTGCTGCATCGACAGCCGCCGGTCCATCGACGTCTTCTGGATCCACCGGAACGCGGCCGGCTCGGAGAGCCCGTAATCCGTCTGCAGAATGCTCTTCGCCCGGTCCACCAGCTTCCGGGTCTCCAACCGCTGCGCCAGGTCCGCGACCTCGCCCTCCAGCGCCTTCAGCTCCGCGAACCGCGACACCGCCATCTCGATGGCCGGCACCACGTCGCTCTTGCTGAACGGCTTCACCAGGTACGCCATCGCCCCGGCGTCCCGGGCCCGCTCCACGAGGTCGCGCTGCGAGAACGCGGTGAGCATCAGGACCGGCGCGATGGACTCCTCGGCGATCTTCTCGGCCGCGGAGATCCCGTCGAGCACCGGCATCTTCACATCGAGGATGACCAGGTCGGGCTTGTGCTCCCGGGCCAGCTCGACGGCCTGCTGACCGTCCCCGGCCTCACCGACGACGGAGTAGCCCTCCTCCTCCAGCATCTCCTTGAGGTCCAGACGGATCAAAGCCTCGTCCTCGGCGATGACGACACGGGTCGTCAGCGGCGGGACGTGCGACTTGTCGTCGTCGGCGGCGTCTACGGGCTGGGGCGACTCGGGGGTGGTCACGGGGCTCCTTGATTCAGGGCAGGTGCTGCTGCGATTCAGCCTACCTAGCAGCGGGGGCGACAGGTCACCCGGTACACTCCTCGGCAGCACCCTCGCCGGGTTGGTGGAAGGGTATACACGGATGTCTCAAACACATCTGCTCGAAAGAGCTTGCGGGTTCGAATCCCGCACTCGGCACGGATCAAGGAAGCGGATGTTCACGTTCTCGTGAACATCCGCTTTTCGCTACCTGCGGCAACATCGCCTCACGCAGAGTGGCGATGTGAACCTCCACGGCATAGAAGTGCGTCAGAAGGCGCTCGCCCTCCTCCGGTCCGGCTCGAAAGGCGCGGATGTGGCACGCGAGCTGAATGTGCCGCGCGGCACCGTCGCGTACTGGCTCCACATGGATCGCTCCGAGCGGGGCGAGTGCCCGGGCAGACACAATCCACCGTGTCATCGGTGTGACGGCATTCCCCTCGACACGACGGCCTACGCGTATCTGCTGGCCCTGTACCTGGGTGATGGCCACATAAGCCGGCCCTTCCAGCACCGAGTGCCGAATCTCATGATCACTCTCGATGATTCCTGGCCCGGCATTCAGAACGAGGCCGAGGCAGCGATGCGCAAGGTGTTCCCGGACAACGCGACATGCCGGGTGCGCAGAACGGGCTGCCACAACATCAAGGTCTACTCCAAGCACCTTCCCTGCCTGTTCCCTCAGCACGGCCCGGGGCGGAAACACGAGCGGCCCATCGTCCTCGAACCCTGGCAGCAAGACATCGTGAACGCGCACCGCTGGGACTTCGTCCGGGGTCTCATCCATTCCGACGGCTGCCGGAACATGAACTGGACGACCCGGGTGGTCGACGGCGTACGGAAGCGCTATGAGTATCCGCGCTACTACTTCACCAACGTCTCCGACGACATCCGGCAGCTCTACACCGACACCCTCGACAAGCTCGGCGTCGACTGGAAGCACTGCACGCGCGCCGGGAAGGCGTACAACATCTCCGTAGCCCGACGGGCATCCGTCGCCCTCATGGATGCTCACGTCGGGCCGAAATACTGAGCCGCCCTACTTCGGGCTGTCGTCCTCACCGATGTGGTGCACGCGGACCAGGTTCGTGGAGCCCGCGACTCCGGGCGGGGAGCCCGCCGTGATCACCACGACGTCACCCTTCTGGCAGCGGCCGATCCGCAGCAGTTCCTCGTCGACCTGGGCCACCATCGCGTCCGTGGACTCCACGTGCGGGCCGAGGAAGGTCTCGACGCCCCAGGTGAGGTTCAGCTGGGCGCGGGTGGCCTCGTCGGGGGTGAAGGCCAGGAGCGGGATGGGCGAGCGGTAGCGGGAGAGGCGCTTGACCGTGTCGCCGCTCTGGGTGAAGGCCACCAGGAACTTCGCGCCGAGGAAGTCACCCATCTCGGCCGCCGCGCGGGCGACGGCGCCGCCCTGGGTGCGGGGCTTGTTGCGGTCGGTGAGGGGCGGGAGGCCCTTGCCGAGGATGTCCTCCTCGGCCGCTTCGACGATGCGGGACATGGTGCGGACGGTCTCGACGGGGTACTTGCCGACGCTGGTCTCGCCGGAGAGCATCACCGCGTCGGTGCCGTCGATGATCGCGTTGGCGACGTCGGATGCCTCGGCGCGGGTGGGGCGGGAGTTTTCGATCATCGAGTCGAGCATCTGCGTGGCGACGATGACCGGCTTGGCGTTGCGCTTGGCGAGTTTGATGGCGCGCTTCTGGACGATCGGGACCTGCTCCAGGGGCATTTCGACGCCGAGGTCGCCGCGGGCGACCATGATGCCGTCGAAGGCGGCGACGATGTCGTCGATGTTCTCGACGGCCTGGGGCTTCTCGACCTTGGCGATGACCGGGAGCCGACGGCCTTCTTCTTCCATGATCCGGTGGACGTCGTCGATGTCGCGTCCGCTGCGGACGAAGGAGAGGGCGATGATGTCGGCGCCGATGTTCAGGGCCCAGCGGAGGTCTTCGATGTCTTTTTCGGAGAGTGCGGGTACGGAGACGGCGACGCCGGGGAGGTTGAGTCCCTTGTTGTCGGAGACCATGCCGCCTTCGATGACGGTGGTGTGGACGCGGGGGCCCTCGACCCGGGTGACTTCGAGGGTGACGCGGCCGTCGTCCACGAGGATGCGTTCGCCGGTGGTGACGTCGGCGGCGAGGCCGTCGTAGGTGGTGCCGCAGGTGTGGCGGTCGCCTTCGAGGGGTTCGACGGTGATGGTGAAGGTGTCGCCGCGTTCAAGGAGTACAGGTCCTTCGCGGAAGCGTCCGAGGCGAATCTTCGGGCCTTGAAGGTCGGCGAGGATGCCTACGCTGCGGCCGGTCTCTTCGGATGCTTTGCGTACACGGTGGTATCGCTCTTCGTGTTCGGCGTAGGTGCCGTGGCTGAGGTTGAAGCGGGCGATGTCCATTCCGGCTTCGACCAGGGCCTTGATCTGGTCGTATGTGTCGGTGGCGGGTCCCAGGGTACAAACGATTTTTGCTCGGCGCATGGTTTGAGCCTAGACCTTACCTACGGGTAGGTATTTGGCTCCGTATGACACCTCAACAACCTTTGGGTGAAGGGTTATTGACAAGTGTTGAATTGTGCGCCCGGGCGCTCCGATGAGCGTTCAGTGCAGTGGGGGTGGGTCGAGGGTGAAGGAGGCTTCGACCTGGGCGTCGACGTTCTGGCGTACGGGTTCGAGGTCGATGGGGGTGGCCTCGTCGGCCATTTCGGTGGATCCGGCGGCGCTGAAGGGGATGGCCCGGTGGGCGAAGTCGGCGCGGGCCGTGCGTCGGGTGTTTCCGGTGCCGGTGTCGGCCAGTTCGAGGAGGGCGCCGAGTCGGGTGTCGAGGGCTTCGGCGTATTCGCGGGCGCGCTGGAGGGCTTCGTGGACGGCTTGGCGGCGGGCGGCGGCGTGGACGGGTGAGTCGGGGCGCAGGCCCCACCAGGGTCCGTCGACGCGGGTGAGGTCCTGGTCGGCGAGGCGGGCGGTGAGTTCGCCGAGAGCGGTGAAGTCGGTGAGGGTGGCGGTGAGTTGGATGCGTCCGTGGTAGGCGCGGACGCGTTCGCCGCGGCCGTGGCGGGTGAGTTCGGGGCTGATGGTGAGGGTGCCGGTCTGGAGTGTGTCGACGGCGTCTCCGTAGCTCTTGATGAGGTCGATGGTGTGGGTGTTGCGGCGGGTGAGGTCGTCGAGGGTGGTGCGTCGGTCGGTGCCGCGGGCGCTGAGGGTGATGGTGACGTGGGCGGTCTCGGGGTCGACTTCGAGGTGGGCTTCGCCGCGGACGGTGAGGTGGGGGGTTTGGGGGGTGCCGTACGGGTGGTGGTGGGTGGTGTCGGTCATGCGTTCACTCTGGCACGGGGGATGTGTGCTCCGGTGGTCATCAGATCGAAACCTGCGCGGGGTGTTGCCGGGTGTGGTTGCTGGGCCAGAATCTACGCGCGTTGCCCAACTGAACGAGGAGTAAGAATGCCGTTGAACCGTAGGACGTTTCTGGGCCGTTCGGCAGCCGCCGGTGCGGGTGTGGCGATGGCCGGCGGGGCTGTCGTGGGGTCTGCCGGGGCTGCGGGGGCGGAGGGGCGGCACGGTCATGGCCATGGCCGTCCGGCGAAGCGGTATTCGTTCACGGTGATGGGCACGACGGATCTGCACGGCAATGTTTTCAACTGGGACTACTTCACGGACAAGGAGTTCGACGACGCGGCGCACAACGATGTGGGCCTGGCGAAGATCTCCACGCTCGTGGATCAGGTGCGGAAGGAGAAGGGCCGCCGCAATACGCTGCTGATCGATGCGGGTGACACGATCCAGGGCACCCAGTTGTCGTACTACTACGCGAAGATCGATCCGATCACGGCGAGGCGTGGCCCGGTCCATCCGATGGCGCAGGCGATGAACGCGATCGGGTACGACGCGGCCGCGCTGGGGAATCACGAGTTCAATTACGGTATTCCGGTGCTGCGGAAGTTCGAGGAGCAGTGTGATTTCCCGCTGCTCGGTGCGAATGCGCTGGATGCGAAGACGTTGCGGCCGGCGTTCGCCCCGTATGTGATCAAGCGGCTGCGTACTCCGCACGGTCGTGATGTGCGGGTGGCGGTGCTGGGGTTGACGAATCCTGGGATCGCGATCTGGGACAAGGCGAATGTGGGCGGGAAGATGGTGTTCCCGGGTCTTGAGGAGCAGGCGGCGAAGTGGGTGCCGAAGCTGCGGTCGATGGGCGCGGATGTGGTGATCGTGTCGGCGCATTCAGGTTCGTCGGGTACGTCGTCGTACGGTGATCAGTTGCCGTATGTGGAGAATGCGGCGGGTCTGGTGGCGGAGCAGGTGCCGGGAATCGATGCGATTCTGGTGGGGCATGCCCATCTGGAGATTCCTGAGCATTTCGTGACGAACAAGGCGACGGGTAAGCAGGTTGTTCTGTCGGAGCCGGCGAAGTGGGGGCAGCGGCTGACGCTGTTCGACTTCGATCTGGTGTGGAAGAAGGGGCGCTGGACGGTCGAGAGGGCCGGGGCGCAGGTGCTGAACTCGAATGCGGTGGCGGAGGACCGGAAGGTGACGTCGCTGTTGCGGGACGAGCACCGGAAGGTGGTGGCCTATGTGAATCAGGTCATCGGTACGTCGGTGGTGGCGATGTCGACGGCGGCGGCGCCGTGGAAGGACGAGCCGATCATCGATCTGATCAATCAGGTTCAGGCGGAGACGGTGAAGGCGGCTCTGGCGGGTGGCGAGTACGCGGCGCTGCCGGTGTTGTCGCAGGCGTCGTGCTTCTCGCGGACGGCGGCGATTCCGGCGGGTGAGGTGACGATTCGGGATGCGGCCGGTCTGTATCCGTTCGAGAACACGCTTGAGGCGCGGTTGTTGACGGGTGCGCAGCTCAAGGATTATCTGGAGTATTCGGCGAAGTATTACGTGCGGACGGCGGCCGGCGCTCCGGTGGATACGTCGAAGCTGACGAACGCGGACAACACTCCGGATTACAATTATGATGCGGTGTCGGGTGTGACGTACGACGTCGATATCGCGAAGCCGGTGGGTTCGCGGATCGTGGGGCTTTCCTTTGAGGGGAAGGCCATCGATCCGGCGGCGCAGTTTGTGTTTGCGGTGAATAACTACCGGGCGAGCGGTGGGGGTAACTTCCCGCATGTGCCGGGTGCGAAGCAGCTGTGGGCGAATTCGGATGAGATCCGGAACACGATCATCGGCTGGGTTCAGGCGAAGGGGTCGGTGGATCCGGCGGCGTTCGCTTCGGTGGGATGGCGTTTGACGCGGGATGGTGTGCCGGTGTTCTAGTTCGGGTGGGCTTGTGGTGTGGGGCGACCGTCTCCGGTGGGTTTTCGGGGGCGGCCGCCCTTTTTTATGGGCTGGGTGCGCTGGGGGTATGGGGTTCGCCGGGGGTCCTGGGGGTGGGTCAGTTGCTTTGGGTGAGGGGGATGAGGGCGGGGCCCTGTGCGGTGATTAGGGGGGTGGGTTGGGGGGTGAGGCCGAAGGTGGTGAAGGCGGTGCGTTGTGGGAGGGGGTAGGGCTCGGCGCCGGTGAGGCTGTTGAGGATGGT
>NZ_LWLE01000007.1:0-193031 GCF_001905125.1 Streptomyces sp. TSRI0281
GCCAGCGCCTCACCCAGCCCGTCCGTTCCGCTGTCCCGCATGGGAGCGCCCTTCCTGCCTTCGAGCCCGTTCCAGTACCCGTCCAGGTACGCACCCGGTGAAACGACTTCTGGCGAGCACGGAAAGGCAAGCTACCCCACTGCGGGTACGGGTTCGCATGCGGCCGAGCAAAATGCCGCCGCGGGTCCGCTCGGCGCCTGCTGCGGCTGTCGTACGCAGCCGGGCCGCTGTGCACCGCGAGCCGGCCGGCAGACGCGCGCCGCCGTAGGACGGTGCAGGTGACTCGCCCCCGCCGAGACCCGAGTCCAGGTGCCGTGCCGCCGGGGGCGCAGACACGCAGGCTCCTAGCCCTTGCCCCGGGGAATGCCTCCAGGCCGACCCGGCCTCAGGCTTCGCCGCGCGGACTCCGTTGGCGGCGCTGGCGACGCAGGAGCCCGGAACGGCTGTTGGTGGCACCCGACAGGCCACCGTCGGATTGACTCGGGGCGCCGGGGGAGGCGTTGTCCTGCGCTCCTCGGGTGCCTGGACGCCGCCGCGCCTCGTCCCCGTTCCGTTCCTTCCTGATCTGGGTGACCGGCCTGGGATTGTCGGACAGGTACCGGGGAAGCAGTCACAGGACATGAGCGGTTGAGGCCACCGGCTTCGGTTGCCGAAGGTGAGGAGACGGCTGTGAGCAGAGTGTGGATGTACGGGCAGGACAGTGGCTACATGTCCCGGCAGTCGCTGGTGGGCTTCACCGTGGAGGCCGCTGACGGAGGCATCGGGCACGTGGACCGCCAGCAGGACCAGCCCGGCATGCAACACCTGGTCGTCGATACCGGCGTGTGGAAGTTCGGCAGGAGCGTGCTGATCCCGGCCGGTGCTGTCACCGCCATCGACACCCAGGCGCAGACGGTGAAGGTCGCACCGTCCCGGGAGGAGATCAAAGCTGCTCCCCGCTTCACTACCGACAGCGAGACAGCCGACCGTGACTACCTCTCCGAGGTCGGCGACTACTACCTCTCACTCCGCTTCTGAGCGGAACCCGGCGGCCGGCACCGTGGCGGCCCCGCCCGGGAGGGCGTTGACCCTGCCGCAAGCCGGACGACCGGCTGGCCTTGGACGGCGCTAGCGGTGGTTTGTTGACGGCGGATCAGAACCGTAGTAGGCCGGTAGCGAGGAACGTTGCCTCGCCACCTGGGAGCTTGTGATGACCCGTCGTCTGCAATTTCCGCCCGCTCCGGGCCCGCTGGAAGCCTACGCCGCACGCTTCGATGACCTCTTCTCCACACTGGCACAGCGCCGCGGGTTCCGCGAGTACCTCGCGGGCCTGCTGCTGCCGCGGGACCGCAACAAGACGCTGACCTGACTGGCCGACGCCGAGCCCGTGGCCGAGGCCCAGCACCCGGCGGTGCAGCGGCTGCAGTTCTTCCTCTCCGAGTCGACGTGGGACCACGAGCAGGTCAACGCCCGCCGGGTGGAACTGCGGCGGGCCGACCCGGTGACCGCGCCGCACGCGGGCGGGGTACTGGTGATCAACGACTCGGGTGACCGCAAGGACGGGACCGCGACCACGCACGTCGGCCGGCAGTGGCTGGGTCGGCTGGGCAAGACCGACAACGGCATCGTCACCGTGACGACCTGTTGGGCCGATGAGAACCTCTACTACCCGCTCCACGCCGTTCCCTACAGTCCCGCCCGTCACTTCCCCGCCGGCAAAAGCGACCCCGGCTTCCGCACGAAACTGCAGATCGCCGCCGAACTCGCCCGCACCGCCCAGGCCGCCGGAGTGACCTTCCGGGCGGTGTCCGCCGACTGCGCCTACGGCGACCAGGACGCCTTCCGCCGAGACCGCTACGCGGCGGGGCGGCCGTTCGTCATCGCCCTCAAGCCGAGCGACNGGCAAAAGCGACCCCGGCTTCCGCACGAAACTGCAGATCGCCGCCGAACTCGCCCGCACCGCCAAGGCCGCCGGAGTGACCTTCCGGGCGGTGTCCGCCGACTGCGCCTACGGCGACCAGGACGCCTTCCGCCGAGACCTCTACGCGGCGGGGCTGCCGTTCGTCATGGCCCTCAAGCCGAGCCACGGCACCTGGGTCTACGGCAAGGACGCCTACACCCCCCTCCATGCCGCCCGCGCCCTGACCTGGACAGACCCTGAACATCCCGGCGACTGGACCCCGGTCGAGCGGACCTTCCGGGACGGGCACACCGAGACGTGGTGGGCCGCCGACGCCCGCCTCGGCTGGTGGGGCCCCGACGGAAACGTCCGCCTGGTCGTGGCCACCACCGACCCGGTCACCCTGCCCGCGCAGTCCACCTGGTACCTGGCCACCCACCTGCCCCGCCCCGGCAGCCCCCGCGAAGCCGACAGCCCAGAAGCCGCCGCCGACCTGGCAGAGGTCGTGCGGATCTACGGCATCAGGCACTGGATCGAGCAGAGCTACAAGCAAATCAAGGACGAACTCGGCTGGGCCGACTTCCAAGTCCGCTCCGACACCGCGATCCGCCGCCACCAGACCCTGGTCACCTGCGCGTTCTCGTTCTGCTGGGACACCTGGTTCGCTCAACCTCCGAAGCGGAAGCCCGCCGACGGCCACGCCGGTGGGACCGGCTGAGAGGGGGCCCAGACAGACCCCACCAGCCCCACCAAGCCAGCTGGCCGCAGGCAATCCGCGCCGTCCGGGCGTGGCTCGCCCCCTGGACCACCCTCCAGCGATGCTGGCGAGCCTGGACCAACGAACCCCCACCGCCCGAACTCCAAGCACTGCTCAACGCCGTCGGCGCAGGCCACCCACTTGATCTCTACTGCCCGGTTTAACAAACCACCGCTAGTAGGGCTTGGTCATGTGCGGTCTGTGACGGCGTGTCTTCTTGATCGGTCGTGTCGTTGACCGTGTGTGCTGAGTGGGGAGTTGGCTGCGGTCCGGTGTGAGCTGGAGGACTTCGCGGCGGAGATGTTCGAGCCGTTCGCGCGGGCGGATCAGCGTCGGTGGGGCGGGGTCTATCTGCGGGGCCTGTTGCTGGAGGGCGGGCGCAAGTCGGTGGAGCCGATGGCCACCCGCCTGGGCGAGGACGGGAACCGGCAGGCCCTGGCCCACTTCGTGACCTCCAGCCCGTGGGACGCGGCTCATGTGCGGGCCCGGCTGGCCTGGCGCATGCAGCCGGTCATCAAGCCCACCGCGCTGGTCATCGATGACACCGGGTTCCTCAAGGACGGGGATGCGTCGGCGTGCGTGACCCGGCAGTACGCCGGCACCGCGGGGAAGGTCACCAACTGCCAGGCCGGGGTTTCGCTGCACCTGGCTTCCCACGGCGCCTCGGCGGCAGTGAACTGGCGTCTGTCCCTGCCTGGGAGCCGGGATCCCGCCTCACCGAAGGCCGTTCCGGTCAAGGTGGCCCGTCGCGACAAGTGCGCCATTCCTGCCCGGGTGGGCCATGTCGAGAAGTGGCAGCTGGCCCTCGACATGATCGACGAGACGCGGTCCTGGGGCATCGAGGTGCCCCAGGTCATCGCCGACGGCGGCTACGGGGACACCGCCGCGTTCCGGCTCTGCCTGGAAGAACGCGGTCTCCACTACGTGGTGGGCATCTCGACCACGACCACCGCGCAACCCGAGGACGCACAGCCCTGCACCCCGCCCCACCCCGGCCGGGGGTGGCGGCCGGTTCCTGCATACCCCGAGTCGGCCCAGAGGGTGAAGAGCCTGGTCATCGCGGCCGGTAAATCCTCCGCGCGGCCGGTGCAGTGGAGGGAGGGATCACGGCCGGGCAGTGGCCGCAGCGGGCACAAGCGCATGTACTCGCGCTTCGTGGCCCTGCGGATCCGGCCCGCCGGACGTGAGGTCCGCAAGGCCACAGCAGGCACCGGGCTTCCGGTCCGCTGGCTGCTGGCCGAATGGCCCGCCGACCAGGACGAGCCCGTGCAGTTCTGGCTCTCCAACCTGCCCGGGACCACCCCGCTGCCCGTCCTCGTGCGCACCGCGAAGCTCCGCCGGCGCATCGAGAACGACTACCGCGAGATGAAACAGGCCCTCGGCCTAGCCCACTTCGAAGGCCGGACCTGGCCAGGCCGGCACCACCACGTCACCCTCGTCTCGGTCGCCCACGCCTTCTGCACCCTGCAGCGACTGAGCCGATCCCCAAAAGAGACGGCGCCGGCCTGAGCCTCTACCGAGTCGTCCGCGAACTGCAGATACTCCTCGCGATCTGGACCGGCGCCTGCCCCACCTGTCACCGCAACATGCCAGACCCCGCATCAACATGACCAAGCCCTACTAGATCGACGCCGGGGCTCTCATCACCGTGCGTCATGGAGCGCCAGTGCGGTGGCACCATCCCAAGGGCAGACGGCTCCCCTCTGTCTGGAATACTTCGCCGGCCGTTGCGATTGCCTCTCTTGTACCGATCACAGGAGGGGGACGCTGGTGGCCGAGCTGATGCTGTTCCGGCGAGACGCGAACGGGCAGGACGTCGAGTTGCCCGGCTCGACGGTGGCGCTGGAGGTGGAGCTGCAGCGGCGGGTCGAGGCTGGCCTGGAGCAGATGCTCGGCATCCGGTTCCTGGCGTCGGAGTACCCGACCGGTCCGTGGCACCGGGGCCGGATCGACACCTTGGGGTTGGACGAGAACGGCAGCCCGGTGGTGATCGAGTACAAGAAGGGCTCCGACAGCGGCGTGCTGTCGCAGGCCGTCTCCTACCTGTCCTGGTTGGAGTCGGCACACCATGAGGTCGAGGCGCTCGTCCGGAAGGTGTTGGGCGCGGAGGCTGCCGAGTCCATCGACTGGCATCACCCGCGGATGGTCTGCATCGCGGCCAGTTTCTCCCGTCACGACCGAGTGGCCGTGCAGCGGCTGCCCGAGCGGATCGATCTGGTGCGCTATCGCATCTTCGAGGGGGGCCTGCTGAGTTTGCTGCTCGTGGACTCCTCGCCCGGTTCGCCGAGCGCTGCTTCGTCTCGGCGGAACAGGGAGCGGG
The DNA here is from genome assembly GCF_001905125.1 of Streptomyces sp. TSRI0281. Classification (GTDB taxonomy): domain Bacteria; phylum Actinomycetota; class Actinomycetes; order Streptomycetales; family Streptomycetaceae; genus Streptomyces. The sequence continues at coordinate 4,957 of NZ_LWLE01000007.1, forward strand.
AGACAGCGGCCGACAGCGTGCCGGCGGCTCCGGTGGTTCCCGCATCGGCCGGGCCTAACCTCGTCCCGGACTGCCTTCGAGACCTGTACGCGGAGCTGGAGGACGCTCTCACGGCGTGGGGGGAGGTCGAGGTGGCGCCCCTTCGGCACTACATCGCCTACCGGCGGCTGGTGAACGTGGCGTCGGTGATCTTCCGTCCGAAGCACGAAGCGATCTTGGTCTACCTCAGACTCGACCCAAGCGCCGTCATGCTGGAGGAAAGCTTCACCCGGGACATGCGCGGCATCGGCCACCTCGGGACCGGTGACCTGGAGGTACGCATCTCCTCGGCGGCTGACTTGGAGAGGGCGGGCCCGCTGCTCCGGCAGGCATTCGAAACGGCCTGACGCATTACTGGCTGTGCCAGGCTCCAATGGAGTCGTCCCGCCGAAGCTGAGCGATGCCGCCTCGCTGGTCTGTGGTGAACGCCATGTTCCGGAGCGGTGCATCTACGCCGCGTTGGGGTCACAGAGGCCAGCGAGGACGCTTGGAGACAGACTTGCCGTGAATCCCGATCCGGGAAGGCGGCGGAGGATCGCCTGCCAGAGTTCTGGCTTCAGTCTGGAGCCAGGCTGCTCTGATGAGGTCCGGAGATCGAGGATGGCCGTCTTGCCGTGGTCTCCGAGCACGAACTGCTGGTCCCTGCCGCAGCATTCATCGGTATCGCTACGAAACCGCTTGAGGTAGAGGGGAAGTCCGAACGCGGGGTGGGCAAGTGCAGCGACAATGTTGTGCGGCCCTGGCCATTGCCCACGAACGTGAGAGGAACGCAGGACCAGCCGTGCGGTGTCACCGCCGCCGTGGTAGCCGTCGACGAAGAAGGTGTTGGACACCATGTGCAGGAGGCCGGCTCGGCGTAGCAGCCCACTGCCCAGCCACCCACCGCGCCTCTGCACCTGCGTGAAATCATCGTTCACGTCCTCCCAACTGGCATGATGTGCGCGCTCCGCGTCAGTCCACACCCTCGGTGATGACTGCCAGCACAGGAGTGTGGGATTCGGGTCGATCCACTTGTCGAGCATCCCTGCGACAGCGTTGCGCCAGAGAGTCGCTGGCAAGCCAGTCAGGCGCAGCCGGGTGGGCGTGCCGAGTACGCGCAATTCAACTGCCGTTCGGTCACGTTGTGTGATGCGCAGGCCAGGCACGCCGTGGACCTCGTGGTCTGAGACGTACGTGGGCAGCAGGTTGAAGAGGATCTCGGATGCCAGCTCTTCGCTCTCCACGCGAAGGGCGATGCCCTCCGGCTCCGGGTACACCGCAGCAATGCCGAGGGGGTAGCGGGTGTAGCAGTTTCGCGATTCCAGGAGGCTGACGAGCACACGTGCCTCCAGATACTGCTGATCACCCGAAGCGGCTGCGGGGATGGGCGGCACTTCAGGCTCAAGCAGGTCGATCGCGCGGCGGGCTTGTTGGAGGCTCTCGCCTGTGTAGCGGCAGCGGAGCAAGGAGATGTCTCGTCGCATCGTGCTCATGGGTCTCTCCTGAACGCCTCGGCCCAGGACGTGCGGAAGTCGAGATCCGGATGGATGCGTGGAAGGCGTCTAGAGACCGGTTCACCCGAGCCTGGAGACACAGGGCCGATACGTCTCCGGGGAGCGGTGGTCAGCCGCACTGGAAAGTTAGCAGGACTCATGCCCGACTTTTACACCTTTGGCGAATTCAGGCGCGTCGTTCATCCAGACGGTCGCCGGTACTTGCCATATCCGCAACAGGCCGACTACGTTCTGGACCGGGTTGAGGGACCCCTCGTCGTGCGCCTCCGGATCGATCGCGCAGCGTGTCGAAAGCCCCAGGTGCCCTCTCTGTACTGCTGCACCTCGTACGACCATCGTTCTCGCAAGCAGTGGCTCATTCCGCGCTGGGGATCCGGCAGCGCATGACGGAAGAAAGCTGCCGTGCCAAAAAACGAATTGATCGACTTGTGCCGCCGTTACACCGGGGAGACGTGGTCCGGCGCAAAGGAGCGCTTCGAGCGGTTGCCGGAGGGAAGCCCGCTCATCCCTGCCGCCCGAGGCGAGCAGGCGTTCCTTGAAAGCCAGGTGCTTCGGGCCTTGCTGGAGCACCCCACCACGTACACCACCCACCCCCTGCGCATTCTGCGCGTCATCCCCGACGAGCGTCGTCCTGTCATCCGCTTCGCGGCCGACTCCGACCCCGATGGACTGGCCGACCTGATCGCCTGGGGGCTCTTCTCGTCCGGAGGCAAGCACAACCTGGGTGGGATCAGCGGTCTACGTGTGACCGAAGCCGGCCATGACAGGCTCGATGTAGGGCTTCATGGAACCGATGCACGCCTTCGGCTTGAGGGCGTACCAGATCGAGCCTGGGTACGGGCCGAGAAGATTCGGTACCTGACCGCGGCCGAGCACGGCGAGCAGTCGCCGTGCAGGCACCGTGGTCTGACGCCGGGCGAGCGGGCCTTCGCATACGACCACGGATGGTTCACGCAGAGGTGGCGGGAGACAGCAGCTTTCGGCAGCGCCCTGCTGCGTCGCCTGCTGATCTTCCGTTCGGGAGCCGACTGGCTCGACATGGCCGGCTTCATCAAGCACACCAACACCTACGGGTTTCGGCTGACCTTCGCAGGAGCGCGCTGGACGGACCACGATGTGCTCGTCAAGCACCTCACCGACCCGCTCTGCGGAATCGCACTCAAGGAGGATATGCGCACCTGCTCTTGTGCCTATGGAGGGAAGGGCTGTCGCCTCTGGTTCGACGGGCCCGAACGCGCACCCGGGCGGCTCGACTTGCAGATGGTTGAGGCCGGTCCGGACTGTGAGGTCGCCGAGTACAACCAGGCACTCGCCTTCACCGGTAGTCCGAGCAGCCAGATCACACGGGTGACGGGCAATCCACCGGGCATGACCGCAGACTGTGCCCCGACCTGCCACCGCCTTCACGACACAGTCGGATACCTGCAGCGGGTGGCCGAGGGACGTATGAAGGAGCTTGATCGCCGTCAGCGGAGGGCCCATTGACGAGACGCCGCCAATCAGTCACGTGCCTCGGCCTTCTGCATGCAGCGTCTCCTCACCGGAGTCCCTGAGTCGCTTCTAGCACCTGCGCGGCGTAAGTACGCTGATGGGCGGCCGGAGCATCACTGGGTTCGATGCTCCGGCCGCCCAACGGCATGTGGACTGCCGGGTCGGTCTGCTGGTCTCATGCTCACTGCTCTGGTCCTGCCAGGACGAAGTCGTCCTGAGTCAGCTCTGCCCGGAGCCTTCGCTCAGCGACCGCGGCGTAGTGCGCCGACAGCTCGACCCCCACGAACCGCCGGCCCTCGCGAAGAGCCGCGACGCCCGTCGAGCCGCTGCCCGTGAACGGGTCGAGGACGGTGCCGCCTTTGGGGCAGATCTGTACGAGTTGCTGCATGATCTCGACCGGCTTCTGGGTGATGTGGACCCGGTCCTTGCGCGGCTGGGAGGCGATGAAGTGGCCGGGCAGGTACAGGTCCCGGTCCTTCGCCAGACTGCCCTTGACGCCCCAGGTGATGAACTCGGCCGACTGTTTGAACCCGCCCTTGCGAGGCCGGCTGGCGGGCTTGATCCACGGAATCGTGCCGCTCCAGGTCCAGCCCGCCATCTGTAGGGCGTCGGACGTGGTCGGCTCCTGGCGCCAGTCCGAGAAGACGACAGCGACCGAGTGCTCGGTGGAGGCCCGGTACGCCTCGGTGAGCAGGGCGGTCAGCCAGCTTCGATAGCTCCTCTGGTCGCGGTTCTCTCCGGGGAAGTTCTGCAGATCGTGCGCACTGTTGCTGGTGACGTACTTGGCTCGCGCGGTTCGGCCGGTGCGGTCCGAGCTGGTACGTCCGCCGGAGTTGTACGGCGGGTCGGTGATGACGGCGTTGACGCTCTCGTCCGGGAGGGCCTTCAGCACGGTGAGGGCGTCGCCTCGATGCAGCGTGTAGCTCATATGCGGGGCTTCTTTCAGGGCACGGCGGGACTGGACCCACGCCAGGCGGCGCTCAACAGCATTCGTTTCGAGCGAGGTTGCGCCGGAGGTTAGCCGCGAATTCCGGCCGCACCTAAGGAACCGTTTCGTGGTCCGGGGCCGGGTCCGGGAGCCGTTTGGTGCGGCCGGAATCCCGGTCTACTGTCTCGCCATGTCACCGGAACGGAGCCTCGCTCCACCCCCGTTGACCTGTGATTATCCGTGTTGTCTCGACCGAAAGAGCAGCGCGGCAGGCCCGTTGGCCCCTCGTTCCCCAAGCCGTGGAGGAGACCCGGTGTCCCGCCTGAGATTACGAGCGCGGCCGGCTGCCGCGCGTGACCCGAGACCGGCGTCCGGGAGCTATCAACTCCTCTGACCCGGGCCCGCCCTGAGAGGCGGATTCACATCGGCGCGGTGCCGACGGCTTTGCACGAGAAGTCGGCACCGCGCCTCCTACGAACCACGAGGAGCCGCTGCGATGCAGCATGCCCTGACACCCCCGCGCCCCGACCCAACACCGCTGTCCGGTTGGCACCGCCGCCTCGGTGAACTGCGGCGGCGATGAAGAAGACCACCGGAGCCGTCGTCGGTCTCTTCGCGTCCGGTCCGCTGCTGCTGGCCGTGCCGGTCCTCGCCATCAGTGCCGGGACCGCTTCGGCCTCCTGCTCGACCGGCGGTGCACAGGCTGTGGATACTTCAGCCGTTGCCTCTCAGGTGAAGGCGATCCTGGATGGCGGCGCCAAGGGGACGGTGTCCGTGCCGGGACTGGACGCTGCGGCCGAGCAAGTGCCCTACGCCAAGACGATTCAGGCAACCGGCGTCGCGATGAACATCCCGGCCCGGGGGCAGATCGTGGCCCTGGCGACAGCCCTGCAGGAGAGCGGCCTGCGGAATCTGACCTACGGCGACCGTGACTCGCTGGGCCTGTTCCAGCAGCGTCCGTCACAGGGATGGGGCACGGCGAACGAGATCCTCAATCCGGTGCACTCCTCGACCAAGTTCTACGAGGGGCTGAAGAAGGTCTCGGGCTGGCAGTCCCTGTCTGTCACCCAGGCCGCCCAGGCGGTGCAGAGGTCAGGCTTCCCGGAGGCTTACGCCAAGTGGGAGCCGCTGGCCACCGCCTTGCAGCAGGCCATCGAGCCCCTGCTGTCGAAGACCGGCGGCGCGTCACCGAGCCCCTCCCCGTCCGGCATGGCTGGCACCGACAGCCCCCCTCCCACTACCGCGGGAGGTTGCACGACCGGCGGGGACGGAACCGACTTCGGAACCATCCCGCCCGGCGCGGTGCCGGCCGGATACAAGATCCCCGCCGATGCTCCGCCGAAGGTCCAGACGGCGATTCGATGGGCACTCGGCCAGCTCGATACGCCGTACCAGTGGGGCGGGAGCTGCACCGACTCCCACGGGGACGACCCCATGGGCCGCTGCGACTGTTCCTCCCTGATGCAGCAGGCTTACAAGGCCGCCGGGGTCTCCCTGACGCGGACGACGTACACGCAGGTCAAGGAGGGCAAGCCTGTATCGGTCGGCGCTCTCCAGCCGGGCGACCTTGTCTTCACCCAGGGGACGGCCGAAGTCCCTGAGCACGTCGGCATGTTCATCGGTCAGGGTCTGATCATCAACGCCCCGCGCACTGGTGACGTGGTTCGTATCGCGACTCTCGCGTCCTGGAAATCGCAGTTTCTCGCGGCCCGCCGAGTCGTCTGACCGGCGCTTCCACCTCCCCCACTTCTCGCACCGCCGCTCCGCCCTCTCGGGCTTTGGCGTGCGATAAATCGAACTGGAGTTCTTAAATGTATCTCGCCGACAAGGTCGTCCAGCTCGCCTACGATCCCGGGATCAAGCCGAACGAGGGCGGGTTGCCGGGCCTGTCCGTCCTCAAGCAGGTGATGGGCTCGATCAACCTGTTCGGGATCATCGCGGTGGTCGGCGCGCTCGCCGTCAGCGCGGGCGTGTGGGCCTGGGGGCACCACTCCGGCGGCCATCAGGCCGAGGCCAGCGGTAAGAAGGGTGTGCTGGTCAGCGCTGGCGCGGCTCTCCTGTTGGGTGCCGCGAACGGCGTGGTCGCGTTCTTCAGCACGCTGGGGACGCAGGTCCACTGATGCCTTCCCGCTCCTCGAACCCCGGCGGCGCATCTCGCGTGCGCCGCCGGGCGCTGCTCGGCACCGCTGTCCTGGTGGTGCTCGTCGCCCTCGCCGGCCTGGCCGCCTACCTCACTCGCGACGGCAGGGAGCCCTCCAAAACTGCTGCACCGCGAGCGAGTTCGGCCTCCCCCTCCTCCTCAGCCGCTTCGCCGTCCGGGTCGCCCTCACCGAGCGCACGCTCTCACGCCCTCCCTGTCCTCCCGAACACCCACGATCCGATCGCGTTCGGGAAGGCAGCGGCGGCAGCGCTGTGGTCCTACGACACCCGCGCGTACTCCCAGGCAAAGCTGCTGACCGCCCTGCACGGGTGGCTGACCACCGAGATCAAGTACGCCGACTCCGCCTCGGTCGACGCGGTCGTTCCTTCACCTGTGCTGTGGAAGGAGATGGCCGCGAACGGCCAGTTCGCCACCGCCAAGGTGAACGAGGGGCACTTCCCGGACTCGTTCACCCAGGCACTTCAGGCGAATCCCGGAACGATCACGCAGGCGTACGTCTACGCCGTGACCGTCTCCGGCAAGCAGTCGATCGCCTGGAACGGCTCGCCCGCCGGTGGTGCGGAGAACCGTGTGACCACGCTCGCGGTCCAGTGTCGCCCCTCACATCCCTGCGCCCTGGCCGGTGTCATGCCGTCCGTCGCGCCCTGACCCTCAATCCAGAAAGGAGGTATCGCCATGGGAGTCTGCGACCTTCCGCTGATGGACAAGGTGTGCGGTGCTGTTGACTTCGCAAGCAACCCGGCCGGGGCCGTCACCGACGGCATCGGAGCATGGATCGCGAAGTCGACCGGCGAACTGGCCGCCAGCGCTGCGGATCTCGCCGCGAAGGCCGTCAACGAGACCACCGCCATCGATCTCAACGCCGTGTGGTTCCGGGACAACTACGAACTCCTGTTGCCCATCGGGCTCGCGCTGACCGTCGGCACGTTCTGCATCCAGTTGATGTTCGCGGCCTGGCGACGGGACGAACGCGCCCTGGCTCAAGCTGCGATCGGCACCATGACCGGTGTTCTCTTCAGCTTCTGCGCCGTCGCCTTCACCTCCGTCGCCATCACCGTGGTCGACGCCTTGTCCAACGGCCTGTTCACAGCAGCCAACAGCTCAGTCGACGACGCGATCCGCCGTGTGGTGAAGGTCAACGAACTGGGGGCAATGTTCGGCCTGGGCTGGGGAGTCCCATCCTTGGTCGCCCTCGGATGCGCGATCGGCGCGTTCATGTACTGGGGGGTGATGGTCGCTCGTAAGGTCGGTGTCCTGATCATGGTCGCCCTCGCTGTCTTCGCCGGGTCCGGCGGTGGCTGGGAGGTCGCGAAGCGATGGCGGCGCGGGTGGATCGAGGCCACAGCCACTCTGGTCGTCTCGAAACTGCTGATGACCATCGTCTTCCTGATCGGCATCTCGGCGATGGGCAAGTCGGATGCCAACGACGGCATGGCCGCGCTGTCCGACGCGATGGCAGGCATCGTCGTGATGGTGCTGGTCCTGTTGTGCCCCTACGCCACCTATAAGTTCGTCCACTGGGCCGCCGACGGTGGGGGCCACGATGACCTGCATCGCACCGGTGTTGCTGGCATGGCGGTCGCTGCAGGGGCGGCGAAGACCGCAGGCAGCCTGGCGATGCAGGCCGGTACCGGCGCACCTGCGCCGCAGGGTCCCAGCGAGGTCCCCGGCGCGGGCGGCGACGGTGTCGCCTCCGGCATCAGCCCCTCCGGGGGCAACCTCAGCAAGGAGGGCATCGACTCCGGACCGCCCAAGCCGCAGACCCGCTTCCGGTACGGCGAAGACCCGAACGCCTCCGGCGACAAGGGGCAAGCCCTGATCCAGCGCCCCGGTATCCCGCCGCTCATCAACCGGCCCGGCGAGGGCGAAACGGGGGGTTCCGAAGGAGGCGCCCCGGGTGGCCACCTCGCTGGCGCTTCGGCTCCGGGCGGCAGCATGACCCGCGCTGGTGCCGCGCCCTCCGGCGGCCCCGCCCCCGGGGGCACAAGCAGCCCTGCCGCACCGCCGCCGCCCTCCACGGGACCATCGGCAACCGGTACCCCGACGCCGACAAGCTGGGTGTACCCCACCCAGCCGTCTTCGGGGTCCTGACCAGCCACAACCGGGGGCGGGCTGCATCCCACAGCCCGCCCCCATACCCCCTCCCACGCACGGCCGATCACCTGAAACGGAGCCCTGTCATGACCTCCAGAAGAGCGCCGCGCGCCTCTCCCCCCGCCCGCTCCCACCGTCTGGATCCACCATGTCCGACAAGCCCCATGCCGAAGCCACCACGGCCAGCGTGAAGTTTCCGCACCGCAGCAGGCGCGGCATCCTGCTCGGCCTGACTGCCCCGCAATTGATCGTCGCCAGTCTCACCGGACTTCTCCTGCTCGCCGTGATCCTCACCCGTGGCGTGGTCGGCGCTCTCGAACTCATCCCCCTCTGGGCCGCCATCGCCCTCCTCGTCTTCGTCCGCCACCGAGGACGTGCCCTGGCCGACTGGGCTCCGATCGTCACCCGGTACGTCCTGCGTCGGATGCGGGGCCAGCTGATCTGGCTCGCCCGGCTCTCCCGCCGCCCGGTACGCGAAGGACTGCTCCACCTTCCCGGTACCGCCGCCAGCCTGCGGGTGGTCACCGCCCCCGACCGTCGATACGGTGCGGTCCACAACCCCCACACCGGCACACTGACCGCCGTCGTCAAGGTCTCTTCCCGCGCTTACGCGCTGCTCGACCCGGGCACCCAGAACACCAACGTCAGCGGCTGGGGACGCGCGCTGGCCGCGCTCGCCCGCACCGGCCAGGTCGCCCGGATCCAGGTGATCGAGCGCACCGTCCCGGACTCCGGCGACGCGCTGCGCCGGTACTGGGAGGAGCACGGCCAGCCCCATGCCCCCGTGGCCGGCGCGATCTACAGCGAGCTGATCCAGAGTGCGGGCCCGGCGGCGGCTCCGCACGAGGCGTACGTCGCGGTGTCGCTGGATGCCAAGGCCGCGCGACGTCTGATCAACCAGGCCGGGGGCGGCCTGACCGGATCCTTCAGTGTCCTGTCGCAGCTGACCTCGACCTTCGATCAAGCTGCGCGGACCGCCGGGCTCAACCTCACCGGCTGGCTCACCGCCCGCGAAATCGCGGCCGTCGTGCGGACGGCGTACGACCCCAAGGCCCTTGCGATGCTGGACCGTTGGTCCACCGTGGGGAGTCCCGAGGCTGAGCCCGCCGCTGCCGGCCCCGTTGTGGTCGTCGAGAAGTCGGACCACATCGCGACCGACTCGGCCGTCCACTCCACGTACTGGGTCGAGAACTGGCCCAGGACCGAGACGTCAGCGGGCTTTCTGCACCAGCTCCTGTTCACCGCCGGGGTCCGGCGCACGCTGTCGCTGTCATACGAGCCGAAGGGACTGGACGCCGCCCTGCGCGACGTCCAGCGCAAGAAGGCCAGCGTGATCGCGGATGCCGCCGAGCGAACCCGGCGCGGCCAGGTCGACTCCGAAGCAGACTCGATCGAGTACCAGGACATCAAGTCACGTGAGCGCCAGCTCATCGCGGGCCACGCGGATGTCGCCCTGACCGGCCTGCTGACCGTCTCGGCCGACTCCGAGGAGGAACTCCGTTCCGCCTGCGCGGTCGTGGAGACCGCGGCCGTCGGCGCCCAGCTCGACCTCCGGCCGCTCACCTGGCAGCAGGCAGAAGCGTTCACCGTCGCCGCCATGCCTCTCGCCCTCGCCGCCTGATGCCAGCCTTCACCCTCTCCGAAAGAGCACCCCCATGTCCCGCACCGCCAGCCCGACCGCGCAGGACTTCGTGCCCTTCGCCACCGCAGCGCTCGACTTCCACCGCGCGCTCAACCTTCCGGGCGGGCCTCTCGTCACCACCCGCGCCGAGCTGGACGCCCTGCACGCCCACCTCGTCTCGCTGCACGGCCTGCTCGACGCCCATACCGCCCGCACCGGACACCTCGTCCCTGCCGAGGGCGACCAGCTCCGCGCCGCCCGCACGCGGATCTGGCAGGCCGCCGACCACATCCACGCCGCGTACCACGCGGCCCCTCGGCCGGACTCCGGCGAGGTACCCGAACGCGAAGCGTGCCAGCCCGGCCTGCCCGAAGGGGCACCAGAGCTGACCATCTGCCAGCGCCACCAGCGCACCGCGCATCTGGTGCGCCGCCGCGCCACCCCGGCCGACCTGCACGCGCCGTTCACCGGCCTAGTCCGCCGCTGACCTGCCTTCCGTCTGGAGAAACGTTCATGCCCCGCACCCGCGCCAGCGCCTCCCACCTTTTCGTCCCCCGCAAGGCATCACGCGCCGAGCAGCGAGCCGCCCGAGCCGGTTTCACCGAGGCCCGCCGCCAGGCCCGCATCGCCGGAGCCCCGCCGAAGCGCCGTGCCGAGGAAACCCTCGCCCCGGAAATGCGGCCGGCCTACCCGCCGTCCGGGCGCCCCGGTTCCTCCTCGGCCCGGGGCGGCAAGCTCAGCCTGCCCGTCCACCGCATGACCACAGCCACCGTCAGCGGCGCCTATCCGTTTCTCGCGGAGGGCGGCCTGGGCGCGGAAGGCATCTTCATCGGTCGGGATGTCCACGCGGAAGCCGCCTTCTGCTACGACCCCTTCTCGCTGTACAGCAGCGGCCGGATCGAGGGTTTCACGAACCCGAACGCCGTCCTGGCCGGGATCATCGGCATGGGCAAGAGTGCGCTGGCCAAGTCGATAGCCACCCGGGCGATTGCCCACGGATACCGGGTCTACGTTCCCTGCGATCCCAAGGGGGAGTGGACGGCCGTCGCACAGGCCCTCGGCGGATACAGCATCGCCCTGGGGCCTGGGCTCCCCGGCAGGCTGAACCCCCTGGATGCTCCGGCCCGGCCCACCTCGGTAAGCGAATCCGACTGGTCGACCGAGGTCCGAAAGCGCCGCCTCCTGCTCCTGGCGGGCCTGGCTCGCACCGTACTGAAGCGCGATCTCCTGCCCATGGAGCACACAGCCCTGGACCTCGCACTCGACCTGGTCGTCGCCGAAGCCGACGCGAGCGGCACGGTGCCATTGCTCGGCGAGATCGCGTACGCCCTCGGCGCGCCCGAGCGCCTCGATCGAGCCCTCGGCAATCAGTCCGGCCGCATGGGGACGGCTGCGCAGGACCTCGCTCACGCCCTGCGCCGACTGGTGCACGGCGACTTGAGCGGCATGTTCGACGCCCCGAGCACCGTGGCATTCGACCCGACCACACCGATGCTGTCCATCGACCTCTCCCGCCTCGGCGGCTCCGGCGACGACACCGCGCTGGTCCTCGCGATGACCTGCGCGAGTGCGTGGATGGAATCGGCGCTCGCCGACCCCGACGGCGGCCGACGCTGGGTGATCTACGACGAAGCGTGGCGCGTCATGCGGCACGTCGGCCTCCTGGAGCGCATGCAGTCGCAGTGGAAGCTCTCTCGTGGGCTCGGCATCGCCAATCTCATGGTCATCCACCGCCTCAGCGACCTGCTCAGCGCGGGCGATGCCGGCTCGCGCGGCCGGGTATTGGCCGAGGGCCTCCTGGCCGACTGCTCCACGCGCATCATCTACCGCCAGGAGCCCGACCAGCTCGCTGCTGCCGCTTCGCTGCTCGGCCTGACCGGCGTCGAAACCCAAGCGGTGTCCGCCCTGACCAAAGGCCGGGGCCTATGGAAAGTCGCAGGCCGGAGCTTCATCACCCAGCACATCCTGCACCCGACCGAGCGCGAGCTGTTCGACACCGACGCCCGCATGTCGGCCTAGCCGACAGACCCCCATCAATGGAGTCACACATGAGCCTTGTTCCTCAGCCGGACTACTGGAAGTACGAAGGCACGCGCCGCGTGGGCCGATGGCTGCCCAAACCAGCCGTCCAGGAATCCCACACGCCCTGGCTGCACGAAGCGGCACCGCCCCCGTCAGTCACGGCCCAGCCTGAGCCGTACGTGCAGCCGCCCGACTCCGGCGTCTCCGTCCGCGCCGCGACGGATGCCCTCCAAGCCGCCCCCGATATAGCGAAGTTCACCGAGGTGTTCGACCACACCGTCGACGAAGGTCACGGAGCCTTCGCCCAGGCGCACCTTTTCCTGGAAAGCGCAGCCAACTGGTGCCGAGACTGCGGCGCACTCGACTCCGCAGACCAACTGGATTCGTGGGCACACCGCTTAGAAGAGCTGATCGACGACGTCCGGGTCCTTCCGGAGTCGCTGGCGGTCGAGTCTGGCTGGCGGTACCTGGACGAGCGTCGGGCACAGGTCGCCCTTCGGCCGTCTCCGACCACACCCACCGCCAAGCCCACAGCCGCCCAGCCCAATAGTGCACGCGTTGTCCCAACGGCTGCGCCTGCGGCGGTGCGCCACCGATGACCGCTGTGGATCCGACCGTAGCGCCGCAGACCACGTTCGTCGCTCGTTGCCGCGTGCGCACTGGGCGCCAGTACCAACACGAGGACCAGACGTGATTACTTCTTCCTGCTCTCCTACGCCCGGCGAAGAACCACTGTCAGCGGCCGACGATCACGTGGCGTGGCGACGGCACATACCTGCGCTGGCGTCCGCCGCCGCCGGTATCAGGCAGGCGTCCGATGCCTGGGACGCGGTCTCGGACTCCTTCTGCGACGAGGACGGCTGGCCCATCGACGAGGAGGGCTATGCGGACGGCAAGGTGAAGCGCGACGCCGAGGCGTGGAACCACGTCGAGGTGTTCCTCGCCCACGGGCCCGAGGTCCTGGCCGGTGTCCGTGCCACCGCCAACGGAACGGACTACGTCGAGGAGCCCATCGTCGAGGACCTCCGGCGGCTGCGCGGAATCGACATCTCCCTGAACCGAGCAGCCCAGCTCCAGCACGAGTGGAACCAGGTCATTTCCCTCATGGATGTCTCACTCCCCGGCTCGCGGAAGCTGTACGAAGACCGGGCGCGCGAGATCCGCAACTCCGAAGGCTGGCACTACGCGGACGAGCTGTCCTCCCAAGGCCCCGCCCTCGTCCGGGCTGCCGACTACCTGGCCAACCGGCCCGATACCGATCAGCCCTCGCAGGCTGACCGTGTGCACGTGGCCCTCGCCCGGTCAACGTCCGACGGTCGCCGGACACCGCCCGCGCCACCTCCCGCACCGCCCGCGCCGAACCCGACGCCCCCGCACCGTTCTCGATGACCGGCAACCGGACCCCCATGGAACGCCTCACCGGCTACCAGCCCCACGTTCCATCGCCGGTCGCTGACGCACCCGGCCACGGAGAAGGTCCACGCGGACACGAGCACGGGTACGGCCATCTCACCGGCCCCCTCCGGCAGCGCGGCCTGGAGTGCACCGTCGAGTACGGCCTCAGCGACTACACCGTCCGCGCCGTGCTCCCCGACGGAAGCGCGCTGACCATCTCACCGCCCCAGGAGCCAGCGACGGACCACCCACCCGGGCATCCCGAGAGCTGGCTGGTGACCCGCGGGCATCCCGACGACTCCACCGTTCACGAAGTGATCTACGACTCGGAGCCCGGCGGCCCCCATGCCCGGCACGGCGGCGATGTCCCGAACCTGCTCGCCTCCATCGACACACGCCTGGACCAGCTCGGCGCACCTCCACGGCCAGCCTCCGCCTCACCACGCGTGAGCGCTGCCCTCGCACGCTCACCCACTGCCCAGCGCACGACCCCAGCACCACCGCCGGCGGCCCCGGCCACACGCCCCGCCCTGCCGCCCGCCAGCCCCTTGCCCGTCCCCGGTCGCTGACCGCTCCACTCGTCGGAGAACGTCATGCCCCGCACCAGCAGATCCGTCCCGGCCCCCGACCGCCCCGCACCCCGAGCCCGCACCGGATGGATCAGCCATGCCCACCCCCTACGACTCGCTTCCCGATGTCGCATTCGGCCACCACCCCCACTACGGCATCGTCGCCGCGAACCCGAAGCAACTCGCCTCCAGTGAATGGGCGTTGAAGCGCCTCGACTTCCACCCCGTCCCGGACCAGCCAACGCTCTACGCGCTGGCCAATCAGCAACGCGACGGACAGGGCCGCACCACCCGAGCCGTCGCGGTCCTGCGCGAGGCCGGATACCAGGTCGACGTGGACGCCGCGTTCGACCTCTCCCTGGCCTCCGGCACGTCTCCCACCCGCGACCGGCCCCCACGCATGGCCCCCGACGTCGCGTTCGCCGAGCACCCCCAGCTCGGCGTCATCGCAGCCACCGACGACCGCTCCTCCGCACTCGGCGGCCGGCTCATCCTGGAAGAACACGGCTGGCGCCATGTCCCAATCCTGGACATCTACATGCTGCCCGGCACCACCAGCCGCGACCAAGCCCTGACGAAGGTCGCCGAAGCCACGGTGTCGATGCACCAGTCCGACCTCCAGGTCGCGGTACGCCCCCGTCTCGCCCAGGACATAACAGCGCGGCGCCATCCTGAAACCGCGGCTGCCGCACGCCACGAGCACGACCAGGGAGCCACCACTCGCAAGCTCCCCGTCGGCGCCGCCGCACTCGCCACCAGCCCGGCCCGCAGCAGCCTCCCGGACAAGGCGCCCGTCCCCTCACCCGCCGCCTCCGCCACGGCGGCCCGGCCGGTCGACCCGCGCATCGCGTTCTCCCGCAACCGCTGACCCACCTCCATAAGGAACAGCAACCATGGCCGTGAAAACCGTCTGGCCGATCACCCACTCATGCGGCCACCAGACCGAGCGTGACCTCTCCGACCGGCCGGCAGCCCGCCGCGCGGGCTTCGCCGAATGGCTCGCCAAACAGGAATGCACCGACTGCTGGCGGGCCGCCAAGGACGGCAACGAGCGGGACAAAGCCGCCTGGCTGGAAGCCAAGCGGGCCGAAGAGCAGGCCGAATCCGAAACCTGGTCCAAGCAGTACCGTCTGCCGCCCCTGGAGGGAACCGAGCGTGCCATCGCCTGGGGTGTGCGCTGCCGCCACCAGGTCCTGGCCGCCGCCTACACCGCCCTGGTCCTCGAAGGCGAGACCAGCGAGGCGGAGTGGGAGGAAATCGAGGAGGCCGCCCGCACCATCACCCGCGCCGGGTGGTGGATCGACCAGCGCTCCTCCGAGTCGGACGACCTCACCGAACTGGTCCAGGCAGCCACCGAGGCCGACCGGCCGACCGAGAACCCTCACTTCTGACCGCCCGGTGTCCCGCTGCAGTGGGACACCGGCCTGAAGCCGCTGCACAAATCACTTCGCTGCTTTCCCCGCGCGTGCGGGGGTGGTCCCGTTACTCTCACCTGTGGGTCCATCCCCGCATGCGCGGGGAGCACTCTTAGCTGATGACAGTCTCGACGGTCAGATCAGGGCGTTCGCCGGTCTGATGCTGAGACTGTCATCAGGTGAAAGTACCCCCCGCGCATGCGGGGATGGATCCGAAGACAAGAAGAGGCAGCCGCCAGACCTCGAAATTGCGAGAGGTTAACTTGGAGGGGTCTACCCTTTCCGTCCTTACTGTCGCTTGTGCGTCGCCCGCCAACGGCGCTGAGCCCAGAAACGCGGGCCGCGGTGCGTTAACACCGCGGCCCGTCACGTCGCGGTGCGGCTAACACCGTGACGTAGTGCGCCTACTGGCGCACGACTGTTGCAACACAGTCAGAAAGGGGACTCGGGCTGTCAGTCACGCCACCATTCGCGCGCCTTGTCGATCGCTTCGAGAAGAAGCCGACCAAGCGTTGCGAAGAAGGTGGCTCGGTTCCAGTCCGAGTCCTCTTTCCTGCGGCGAACACCTCTGCGCCCCATGACGCCCCCCTTGCGATAGTGCCTAACTACGTTGTGAGCACCGGGGGTGGCGTAGTGCTGACACAAAGCCATTGCCAGGGAAGACCCTAGAAGAGCGGGGCGGGGCGCGGAGTGCTTTCGTCTGATCTCCCGGAAGTTCAGCCCGCGTAGCTCGACCCCATGGCGGAGCATTGAACCGGGTTGGAACGAGCACAGACGACGGACGGCCAGCCCACGCGCTGGCTGCGGTCCCCGGCCAAGGCATCTCGCCCGGTTGAGCAGTTCACCCCGGGAAGCCCGTCCCTGACGGTATGCGGGGCGAGTTCACCACAATGCCGCAGAGCCACGCAGATCAGGCAAGGTGCGTGGTGGTCTGGTCAAGGCCGATACCTCGGGCACCGGGTGCGGGTCTCTTGGAGACAGGTGGGCGGCACTCCCCCTCGAACTACTCCCCGTCCTGACGAATCGGGGCATATACCAGCGTTTTCCGGCCGGGCCAAATCGCGGATTCTGCGGATTCTCTCTCTGCCGACCCGAGCACTCGGGTCCTTCTCGCTACTCCCGTTCGAGGTAGACGCCGTGATCGCCCACCTGCAGCGCGCCAGCAACACCGCTGACCTGCTCTCGTACCTGTACGGGCCGGGCGAACGCGGTAACCACACCAGTCCCCGGCTGATCGCGGGCGACGGCCACGGAGCCCCGATCGAGCTGCTCGCCGAGTCTGGCTCGCTGCCCTACTTGGCCCACGCCCTCGACGCTCCCCTCGAACGCCTCGGGGCCCGCGCACCCGAACGGCCGGTATGGATCTGCTCGGTCCGTTCCGACCCGCGTCGGCCGGACCTCACCGACTCGCAGTGGGCCACCGTCGCCCGCCGCCTGGTGGCCGCCACCGGTATCGCCCCGGACGGCGATCCGGATGCCTGCCGGTGGATCGCCCTGCGCAACCAGCCCCGGCAGGTGCACGTCGTGGCCACCCTCGCTCGTGAGGACGGCAGCCTCCACAACGCCTACCGCGACGCGTTCCGCCTCCAAACCGAGTGCCATCGCCTCGCCGCCGAGCTGGGTCACGGGCCCACCGCTCCACACCCGATCCCCCGCACCCAGGAGACCCACGTGCTTGCCCCCTCCATCACCATCACCACCGAGCCCAGCGGCAGCGTCTCGGCGAAGGGTGCCAGCGACGACCTTTCCGCCACGCTCCTCAAGCACGCCGGCTTCCAGCAGATCGAGGACTGGTACGGCCGACGCCATCGCCTTCCCACCACCACCCCGCCCCCCATTCGCGCCGCCACCGCCACCTACGCGGCCGAGATGCTCCGCGCCGCCCGCTACGGTGTCGACCTCGACCCATCCCTCGACACCGGCCGGGTGACCACCCCGGCAAACCCGCTCGGGCCCTACACAGCCGGAGCGGAACTCCTCCGACTCACCGACCAGATCAGGTCCGCCGAGAACAGTGAGGACCTTCGGCGGACGGTCGACCACCTCCTTCATCCCGAGCACGGCGCGCTGGAGCGTGTCCGGGAAGCACTGGAAGGTGTCCAGGAAGCGCTGGAGGCGGCAGGCGAGCAGATCACCGACCTCGACGACGAGGCGTACCAGCTCGCCGACCGGTTCGGCTCCGCTGCGGAGTTCGTCAGCTCGGCGCAGTCGGAACTCGTCGACTGGGAGATCGAGTTGCACCGCTTCGGCCACGTGCCGCAGTCCCCGGCCGAGACGCGGACGCGCTCTCCGAGGTTCCCCGACCCCCGAAGCGCCGCTCTCGCCACATCGCCTGCGGCGGCCAAGGCCAAGGTCGCCTCGCCCCTCGGTGCCGGGGCAGCGGACGCCAGCGCGGCCATACGTCCGTCGCAGGCACCCGGCCCTCGGACGCGGTGACCCAGATGATCTCTTCACACGCTCCCACCGCCGGTCTGCCGCGCACCTATCTCATGCGGGCCGCCGACGCTCTGGCCAGCGCGACGACTACCTACGCCATCCCGCTCCTGGTCCTGGTAACCACCGGTTCCACCGCCCTGACCGGCCTTGCGTTCCTCCTCGAATGGTCGCCTCGTCTGGCTTCCTTCGCCTTCGCCGGATCGCTGGTCGACCGGTGGAGTGCCGGCCGTGTCTTCCGGATATCCAACCTGGTCCGAACCGTCGTGGTCGTCCTGACCGGTGCGGTGCTGCTCGCCCTGCCCAGCGCCGGGACGATGACCACTTGTGTTGTCCTGACCTTCGGCGCTGTCTCCGGGCTGCTCACCGAGGTCTCCTTCGTCGCGGTGGAGACTCTCGGAGCTGATTCGAGCCGCCGGTTGGGCAGTGCGGCTCACCGTGTGCAGGCCGTGCAGACCGGGATCGACCAGGGCGCGATGCTCGTCGGTCCGCTCCTGGGCGGCCTGCTGCTGCTGGCCGGCCCCACCGTGCTGCTGGCCGTGGTCGCACTGTTGGCCTTGACCGCTGCCGCGACCACATCTGGCGATGTGGCCGCCACGGAACACCGCCCGGTGCCCAGCAGCCTTATGACAGGTTGGGCAACCCTTCGCCGTACCCCAGCTCTTGCCTGGTTGATCGGTGGCCTGGCCGCCTCCAACTTGGCCACCGGCGTCTTGCAGGCCGCCGCCCCGATCACGGTTATCCACCACTTCCACTACTCCACCGCCGCTGTGGGTTCGGTCTGGAGCGCGGCAGCCGTTGCCTCTCTGATTGCCGTGTGGGCCAGCCGCCGTGCGATCGACCGCTTCGGCATCTGGTCGGTCGGCGCGGTGGCAGCCGCTGTCTCAACCGCGGCATGCCTGGCGACCGCCCTGGCTCCGAATTTCACCGCGTACACCGCGGCGGTGGCGGTGGTCATGGCTGGCGAAGGCGTGATGATCGTCGTCCTGCGCACGCTGCGGTCCCGCCTCATCCCGGTGCAGGCGTTCGGCTCCACCCTGGCAGTGACGATCATCCTGGTGCTGCTGCCGCTTCCGCTGGCCGGAGCCCTGATCGCGATCGTCTCCACCGCTGAGATTCCGCGACTGCTGCTGGCGTGCGCCGTTGTCCAGGGCCTGGTGCTGAGTGCCTGCTTCGCCGGTCTGCGGCGTCACCGGACTGCCTGCGAACTGCCCCATCCGCAAGTTCCTGCACATCACAAGGAGCCCGCCCCAGCAGCGGATGCCCTGTGAAGGGGCGTTGGACGGCCCGGTGCACCCTGCCTCTTCTCCTCCCCTGCCCACCACCGCCCCACGGAGGCTTTCCCATGTCCCGATCCACTCGCCCGCTGCTGATCGTCGTCGGCGGAACCGATCCCGTCTATCGCGGCTACTGCGTCGAGCGGGCCGCCGCCGCGTACCCGATCGCGCTGATCGACACCAAGCAGCCGTCCTGGCAGCAGCACCTGATGGTCGACCACGAGGTCGCCGACACCCACGACCCGGAGGCCGTGGTCGCTGCCGGCTTGGCCCTGGCCGCTCGGCATCCCATCGCCGGAGTCGTCACCTGGGACGAGTACACGCTCGTGCCGACCGCTGAACTCGCTGCCCGGCTCGGCGTGCCCGGCAACAGCGCGGCGGCGATGACCGCCTGCCGGGACAAGGCGACCAGTCGCCGCCTGTTCGCCGAGCACAGCGTGCCCTCGGCCACGTCCACCCGCGTCGATACTCTGGCCGAGGCGACCGACGCCGCGCTCCGCACCGGCTTCCCGGTCGTTCTCAAGCCTTCCTCCCACGCGGCCAGCATCGGCGTGGTCCGCGTCGATACGCCCGAGGGACTGCCCACCGCCTGGGAGTTCGCTGCCGCTGGAGCCGGTGAGCAGGGCCCGGAAGGCAGCGGTGTGCTGGTCGAGGAGTACCTGTCCGGCCCGGAGATATCGGTGGAGTGCGTCACCCAGAACGGCGTCACCACCGCGCTGGCCGTCACCCGCAAGGAGGTCGCCTTCCCTCCGTACTTCGAAGAGGTCGGCCACACCGTCGATGCCGACGACCCGCTCCTGCCCGAGGTCACCCCCGTCGCCCTCCAGGCCGTCCGGGCGCTGGGCGTCACCGACGGCGTCCAGCACGTGGAGATGCGCCTCACCGCGTCCGGTCCGCGGATCATCGAGGTCAACTCCCGGATCGGCGGCGACCTGATCGGCAAGCTCGTCCGCCTTGCCACCGGCCTCGACCTGCCCCGGATCGCTGCCGACATCGCCTGCGGGCAGATTCCCGACCTGACGCCCACGGCGCACACCACCGCTGCGATCAAGATCCTCTATCCCCCGGCCACCGGCATCCTCTCCACTCGGAACCTGGCGATCGTCCCTGGTCCGGAGTACCCGTGGCTGTACGAGGTGACCTGGCTCCGCGATGTCGGAGAGCGCGTCGTACTGCCGCCTACGGGCGACCTCGACACCAGCCGAGTCGGCTTCCTCATCGTCTCCGCCGATAGTCCCGATGCAACTCGGGACTGGCTCTCGTCCCTCGCCGACCGTCTGACCCTGTCAGTCACACCGTGAACCTGCCGGTGCCTTCTTCCGCCACAAGACCGGCCTCCGGACCCGAAGTCCGTCCATCCCGGGTGGGGAGCACGTCTGCCGCAGGCCCCACCCAGCCCCGAAATCCAGCAGGGCGAGCTCTCCGTTGCCCCGCCCCTCCCACACCCGATAGTCCCGACCGCCAACTCCCTTCCCGAACAGGAGCTGCCTCGATGACCAGCAGAAGAGCACCGCGCGCCCCGCCCATCACTCGCCTGCGCTCACTCCCAGGACCACCATGCCCGCACCGCGTACCAGCGCGCCGTCGACCACCACCGGCTCGGACGCGCTCCTCTACCTCCACTTCGGCATACTCGGCATCACGCTCGCCTTCGGTTCGTTGGCCTGGCTGAACGGCAATCTCACCAATTCCCTCTTCGGCAGCGGGCCTTGGTCTCCGTTCAGTGCCACCGACGCGCTTCTTCACCCTGATGTGCTGTGGCCGCATCTGAGCCCCACGGCCCTGCTGGTCGGTGCGCGGATCATCCCTGGCCTGCTGTCCGTCTGCCTCGCCGTCCTCGGCCTGGTGCTATGGATGCGCCTGCGCGGCGGCGCGCAGAACGGCCTCGCCCGGAAGGCCGACCTCGCTCCGCTGCTGGACAAGGAGATCACCGCCAAGGCCAGGAGCTTGCGGCCGTCCCTGAGCGGCGGCCGGGAGTGTAAAGAGGTCGCCCCTGCTGACCGCGGCATCCTGCTCGGCACTTTCTCCCCGGGGCGGGCCAGTGTCCGCGCGTCCTGGGAGGACGTGATCGTCGCGATCATGGCTCCGCGAAGCGGTAAGACCTCGGGACTCGCGATCCCCGCGATTCTCGCGGCACCCGGCCCGGTTCTGCTCACCAGCAACAAGGCCGCGAACGATGCCTTCACCGCGACGGTGGACGCTCGCGCCGAGGTCGGCACGATCTGGGCCCTCGACCCTCAGCAGATCGCCCACCACCCGCGCGAGATGTGGTGGGACATCCTGGCCGATGCCCGCGACCTCGCCGGGGCGAAACGTCTGGCCGGACACTTCGTCGCCGCCAGCGTGGACGAGTCGAACGGCTCCGATTTCTGGTCCACCGCCGCGAGTAACACGCTCGGCGCGCTGTTCCTCGCTGCTGCCAGCCGTCGACGGCCGATCACTGATGTCCTGGCCTGGCTCGCCTCCCCCGCCGACCGGACGCCGGTCGACCTGCTCACCGATGCCGGTCACGACGCGGTCGCCGCCCAGCTCCAGGGCACCGTCTCCGGTGCGACCGAGACCCGCGATGGCATTTTTGAAACGGCGAGGCAGTACGCGAGCTGTCTGCTCGACCCCGACATCGCGGCCTGGGTCACTCCCGCCAAGGACCTCCCCGAGTTCAAGCCCTTCGCCTTCGCCACCTCCCGCGACACCTTGTACCTCCTCAGCAAGGACGGCGGCGGCAGCGCGTCCGCGATCATCGCCGCAGCGGCCGACGCCGTGATGCGCGCGGCCGTGGTCGTCGCCGAGCGCTCCGGCGGACGGCTCGACCCGCCCGCCCTGTGCGTCCTCGACGAAGCCGCGAACGTCTGCAAAATCTCGGATCTCCCCGACCTGTACAGCCACTTGGGCAGCCGGGGCGTCATCCCGATGACGATCCTGCAGTCCTACCGGCAGGGCCAGCGGTGCTGGGGCGAGGCTGGAATGGACGCCCTCTGGTCCGCCGCCACCGTCAAAATCATCGGAAGCGGCATCGATGACGCCGACTTCGCCGACCGCCTCAGCAGGCAGGTCGGTGACCACGACGTCCAGACCACCTCGGTCTCAACCAGCGACAGCGGCAAGTCCACCTCGGTGAGCATGCGTACCGAGCGGATCCTGCCGCCCGATGCGATCCGCGCCCTGCCCAAGGGCAAGGCACTGCTCCTGGCCACCGGCATCCGGGTCGCCATGCTCGACCTCCGCCCCTGGTACGAGGAGCCCTCCGCCAAGGTGGTCGGCCCGGCCTCCGCCCGCGCGACGAAGGCCATCACCGAGCGGGCCCGCGCGAAGACCCACGGCCGCAACGACTTCGGGCTGTCGGCATGAGCGCGCCCACGCCGCGTCTCGGGCGGTCCGTACGCTCGCCGGTCGTTCTGCTCGACGGCCAGTGGTGGCTGGTCAGCGGGGCAGGCCCGATTCTCGCCACTGATCCCACGTTCACCAGCATGCTGGACGGCTTCGCCCAGGCGATGGCCGCCGCCGACCAGGCGGTCGCCGACCTCCGTGCCCGGCAGAGCGAGCCGCCCACTCCCGATGCAGGAGGTGAGCGGTGAACCCGCTGCTGGCTGCCGAGCAGGCGGTGCTCGGCTCCGTGCTGCTCGATCCGGGCCAGCTCCGGCATCTTGACTGGCTCTCGCCGGACCACTTCTACCGACCGGTCCACCAGGCGCTGTTCGCCGCGCTGCGCAAGCTCGGAAACGACGGCCACCCCGCGTTGGCCGAGAAGTCCGTACCGCTGTCATGGGTGACCGATGCGGTCGACGAGGCCAGCCTCCACGTACGGGGGCTGATCGCAGTGTACGCCCACACCCTGATCCAGTCCTGCCCGCGTCCCGCGCACGCTCCGGTGTACGGCCGCATGGTGCTGGAAGGCGCGATCCATCGCAGCATCACTGCACACGCGATCCGTCTTCACCAAGTTGCCCGCGCCGACGCCTTGCAAGGCGAGGTCGCGGAGGCCCTGCACTACGCGGATGTTCTGACCGGGGTACTCAGCGATCTCGCACAGCGTTGGGGAACCGAACCGCGCCCGGTCGCGCCTGCTACTCCACCGGCCACCGCCCCGGCCGCCCCGCCACCGGTTCGGGCCGACCAGGTCGCCGAGGACGAGCGGTTCCTTCTTGCCGTCCTTGGCGAGCGGCCGAGGGCCATGGCTGAGGTGGTGGGCTGGCTGCGGCCGGGCGATTTCGCCGACCCAGCCCACGGACAGCTCTACCGGTGCCTCGGCGCGTTGCACCACCGGGGCGAGCCCATCGATCGGATCACCCTGCTCTGGGAAGCCCAGCGGCGCGGCCTGCTGGCCGACGGCACGCTGTCTAGCGACCAGCTCACCGCCATCTGCGACGGCGTGGGTCCAGGCAGCGCCGAATGGCTCGGCGAGCTGGTGATGCGCTCCTCGGTCACCCGCACAGCGGCAACCTCTGCGCGTGCCATCCGAGCCCTGGCGGAGGACGAGACTCTGGCCCCCGGGCAGCTCATCAATCACGCCCTGCACGCGCTCGGCCCACTCGACGACGTACGTACCCGCTGGCAGTCCGCGAACGGCCGCCCCGCTCCGACACCGACAGCCCCAGCCCCTTCGCCGAACGGGCCTCCCCCCGCGCAGGTGCACGCCGCCCTCGCCCGCAGCACGCCGCGCCCAACCTCGCCGCCGCCCCCGGCCCGGCCCGGCTCTGCGCCCATCCCGGCCGCCGCGCGACCGCCCTCTCGCGGACATGGCTGAACCCTTCCCCTGCCCGTCGCTCGTCCTCTCCGTTGGGATTCACCGTGAACAACACCCCGATCTCCAACGCCCTGGCTCTGCGTGCCACGGCCTCAGCCTTCGATGCCCAGCGCGGCAAACTCCCGGTCCCCGGAGACCCTCACCGCGCACCTGACAGCGTCACCGTCGCCAGGCAGATCTCCGAACTCGGCAAAATGATCACTGCCCTGGGGGACGAGGTTCTCTTCCGTACCGCCGCTCAGGACCGGGATGCCCACACGGCCAGGGTCATCACCAGCTTCGCCGCCGCTGTAGGACCCGCCGGCGAGGCGGCATCCGCCCTCGGATCGGTGGCCCACCAGCTCTCCTTCCTGGACCAGACCGATCACCTCCGTGACCAGCCCGACGCCCTGGATGTGCGAGAAGCGGCCACCCTGGTAGTAATCGACACGCTCGATATGGCGGACACGGCGCTGCGTGAAGCCGCCGACTCCCTTCACGCCGCGTCGGCGACGGTTTCGCCTCCGCCCGTCCGGCTCCAGGCCGCCCGCAGCCGGTCCACGACCGCAGCTTCCTCTCCCGCTCCACCTCTCGCTACCGCCCCGACAGCAGCAGCTCCCCCGACCCGGATCGCGCGGGTTCGGTGACATGCAGACCACCATCGCGCGTCCTCCGCTGATCGGCTCGCTCTGCTCGGGGTACGGCGGGCTGGACCTCGGAGTGCGGTCTGCCCTCGGCGGCACGCTGGCCTGGCACGCAGAGGTCAATCCGGACGCCTCGCGCATCCTGGCCCGGCACTGGCCCGGGGTGCCCAACCTCGGTGACATCACGACCGTCGACTGGTCCACCGTCCCCTCGGTGTGCGTCCTGACGGCGGGCTTCCCCTGTCAAAGACGTCTCGGTCGCCGGCCGACGGGCCGGACTCAACTCCCAGACCCGCTCCGGGCTGTGGCTGCACGTGGCCCGTGCAGTCGAGGCCCTCCGACCCTGCCTGGTTGTGATCGAGAATGTGCGCGGACTTCTCACCTCACCCGCCGGTTCCCCTGGCGACGTGGAATTCTGCCCGTGGTGTCTGGGAGACGCCCCAGGCCAGCCTCCTCTGCGGGCACTCGGTGCCGTACTCGGATCCTTGGCCGACCTCCGGTACGACGCAAGGTGGCTCGTGCTTCGCGCCTCCGATATCGGAGCACCGCACCGCCGCGAGCGGACCTTCCTCGCCGCCTGGCCCGCTGAACACCCTGCTCAAGACGCCGACCAGCAACATCGCGAAGAATGGCGGCTCGCAGCACCCCGCCAAGAGGAAGAGCGGGGGCCACGGCCCGAACCTGGCCGACGAGGTGGAGTGGCTCCTCCTGCCGACCCCGAAGGCGTCGGACGGGACCAAGGGCTCGCCCAACCAGCGTCACGGCAATGGGGACATGACCCTGCCGAGTGCGGCGGCCTCGCTGCTGCCCACACCGCGGGCCAGCGACACGGGCACCCCGGGACGCCGACCGGGCAAGGGATGGCGTCCTCCCTCGTCAGCAGTGGTTCTGCCGCTCTGGACGGAATCGACTCCGGAAGCCGGGGAGCAGGCCGGCGATGGGGCGCATACACGGCCGCCATCACCCGATGGGAGATGCTCACCCGCCCCGCGCCGCCGCCCACCGATGCGGCCGGACGGCTCCGTGCCGACTTTGTGGAGTGGATGCAGGGCCTGGAGCCCGGCTGGGTCACTGCCACTCCGGGGCTCGGACGACCGGCGCAGCTCACCGCGCTCGGCAACGGCGTCGTTCCACAACAAGCGACTCGAGCACTGCAGTTGTTGACTCCGCCCTTCCCCCGTTGCCCTCGCTGCACGGCGGCATAGCGCCTCACTACCGGGATTCTCCGGCCGGGCCAAATCGCGGTTCCTCCGGATCCTCTTGCCCATGTCGCCGTCCCACAGATGGAGCACGCCCCCATGTCCGACACCAGCACGACCGCCCCCGGCCCCGAGCCGTTCCGCGTCCCCGACGGGGACCTTGACGACCTCGCCAGCACCCTCGCCAAGACCATGGCCGAGGTAAGGCAGCACGGAGTGATCCTCGACCGCCTGGGCTCCGAGCCCGCTCCCGCCTCCGCCGCACTCCAGCCGACTGACGACGTTCCAGCCCCAGAGGGGGCCGACTCCGGGCAGGAGGATGGCCCCACCTCGGTGTTCATCCTCGCCTTGGGCGGTGAGGCGTACGCCGTCGAACTCGCCGCCCTCAGCAACTGGGTGAACTACCTCTTCCTCCCGGTGTACGGCCGAGAGATCAGTACGACTCGCCCGTGGTGCCCGCAGTGGCACGAACACCCCGAGGCCGTCGCCCGGCTGCACGCCCTCTGGCTCGCGTGGCAGCAGCTCACCGATGCCGAGGCCGGCCTGTCCGGTCCTTCGACGTGGCACCGCGACCACATGGACCAGGCACTTGTTCACCTCCGTGCTCCTGACGGCCCCTTCGCCGCGTGTACGACAAGCCCGACCCGGCCCAACCATCGCGTGCTGGCCACCCCTGCGCCCGAGCAGATGGAGCTGGCGGCATGAGTGACGTACTCGACTTCCACCTTGACGATCTCGGTCCTGCCAATGCGGACTCCGAATACGCAGAGCGGCAGTTCTGGGCCGGTGACCTGACGATCCTGGCTGAACACAACGCGACTCCCAACGGATCCCACAGCTATGTCGTCGCCCACGACGGCTCGGTGACCTGGGGAGTTCCAGGCCAACCGCAGGTAGCCGCGATCAAGGTCGCGCGAGACCTCAGCCTGAACACGTTCACCTTCGAGTTGACGTATCACGCCAACATGGCCTTCGCCCAGAACTGGTTGATCGAACACGGCTGCCCACCCGAGCGGATCACCCAGACCGGCGGGGACCTCATGAAGCCCGCCGACGATCTCACTGCCCGGATCGAACAGCAGATCCGCGAGGCAGGCACTCGGTACGAAGTCCTCGACAGCCAGACCTCGGACTACGACCCGTGTGAGACGTGGACGTTGACCCGCGACTCCAGCGCTGCTCAGGCGCCAATTCGTGTCTTCCTCGAAGAAGGGGACTTCGGCGCCCACACCTACACGATGCGCGAGGGCGCCTTCACCGACGAGGACGCCGCCCGGCACTGGCTGGACGACCGCAGCAGCCCGTTGCCGCAGCCACCGGAATACTGCGGTGACACCACCGCACTCCGGACCCACGCTGCCCTCACCCGGTCGTCCGGTGCCTCCGCGATACCGAAGGCCGGCCTCGATGGCCACAGCGCGCCGTCGGCAGGACCGGCCCAGCGACCGAGCGCTGGGAGGTCGACGTGAGCCGCGCCCGCTTCGCCTTCGCCGCGCACCCGGACGCCATCGCGGATCTGCGGGAACTTCCCGACGAAATACGCGCCTTGGCGCTGCTGGAGCTTCAGAACCTGGTCCACGGAAGCGACGACTGCCTGCCGCTGAAAGGCCGCCTCGCGGGCTTCCACAAGGTCTACGTCGACCCGTCCGTCTCCTACCGCATGGTCATCCAGTTCCGCCCAGCACCGCCCACCTCGAACCACAAGCGCGAGATCTATCTCGTCGCCGCCGGTAGCCGGAAGGACTACGCGGTCTACCGCACGGCCCACCTCCGCACCGGCGCGCACCAGGACGTCGAGACAGCCTCCGCCGCCGAGGCGCGCGTGCATGCCGCTCAGTCCCGCTCACCCCACGCGGTCGACTATCCGACGGCTGTCCCGGCAACCGCTCCAGCACCTGCCCAGCCCGCTGCCCTCGCCTCCCGAAAGGCTCCCCAGCGATGACCGCCAACCGCACCCCCCTGGCCCGTACCGAACTGGCGGGCCTCCTCACCGATGCCGCGCAGAACGTCTCCGCGATCCTCACCGCCGAGTACCCGACGCCCGCCAGCCGCTCCTACCTGCACCCAGTGCTGGGGGCGCTGTCAGCCGGACCCGGGGTGGTCTGCGAGTTGAACGACCAGCTCGAACGGTTCTTGGTCGACGAACCACTTCCCGCCACGCCAGCAGGTCTGTTCACGCTGGCCTCCTACGCCTCCGCGCTGGGATGGCTCACCGAGTCACTCGCGGAGCTGACCACATCGGTCGACCGGATCTGCACACGCGTAGGCATCCCCGCGGAGCCACCGGACCCGGCTCTCACCACACCCGCCATCGCAGAGCAGGACAGCGAGTTCGACTTCGCTTTCAGTGCCCTGGAGCTGGCGGCGATCCGCACCGCCGCCGAGGCCGCCGGCCTTCCGCCCGGTGACTACGTCGAGGTCCTCTCCCAGTCCCTGCTCGCCGCCTCCCGGATCACTGACGCCTGTATGGAGATCTCCAACGGCCTCCTCGAAGACGCCGCGTACGTCCTCGGCGAAGCGACCGACCATGTCTGGACCGGCGACGGCCCGGACAGCCTGCCCACCATCGTCCGCTCGCTGTTGGCTCGGATGGATGTGGCCCAGTGAATCCGCACGACCCGGCCAAGCGGCCCGGCGCCCACTGGGTCGCTGTGGAGTTCGGGGTCGATGACCCTTGGGCCCTGGCCGACAACCTGCCGCGCCATCACCCGCTCGATATCGTCGGTCGGCTAGTCGCCGCAACCGCCCGCGACGTCGATTCGCTCCACCGCGAACTAACCCGTGCTGCCCAAGCCGCGATCCAGATCCTTGAACCCGTTGGCCAGGGCGATCACGCCAGCCTGCGCAGCCCGAACGGGCTCCTCGGCTCCTCGGCCAACCGGATCGAGTTGCTCATTGCGCGCCGGACAGCCGCCTATGAGCAACTCACCCGGGCTATGTCGTCGTACCGCCGCATCCTGCACGACACCGAAGCTGTGCAGCCGTCAGAGGCCCCCGATCTTGGTATGGAGCCAGAACTGAACCAGGGCACGAAGGCTGGACGGGAGGCACAGCAAACCGACTTGGCCATCGCTGGTGGCCGTCAGCAGCTCACGGCGTCTGAATCTTCGCCCGCGCCCGAGGGCGAAGCCGCTCTCCGGGACGGCCAAGACGCGACATCACGGGTTACCGCCGCCCTCCAGCGCAGCCGGACCATTCCTCTCCCAGGGTGTGCCGACGCGGGCGCCCCTCCGCAATCTCTCTCCGGCACGGCGGTCAAGCCATCTCGCGTCCGCTGAGTATCCGCAGGAGGAAGCCTTCCGTGTCCACCGCGATCTATACCCGTCGCCTGGTCGAGAGCTCCAGAGCCTCCGTGCCGAACGCGCCTGCCACCTGCTTGTCGGCCGCGCCCCACGGCTCGGAACCGGCCTTCCCCCAACGGAGTTGTTCCATGTCCATCCCCGTACAACCCCCCGCCTTGTCCATCGGCACGGTCGATGCCCAGCGTGTCGAGGACGCACTTTCCCTGATAGCACCGAGGTGGACCACCTGGTCGGCGCAGACCCTGGCACAGCAGGGTCACCCCATGCGTGTGCGCGACGTCGCCGCCAGGCTGCCCTTCATCAGCGAGCAACTCGTCGGCAAGCGGCTGGCCACGATGCACGCTGACGGGCTGGTGACCCGTGCCGACGACCGTCACGGGGCTCCGTACCAGCTCAGCGCATTCGGCGAATCGCTGTCCCCGGTGCACCGTGCCTTGTCGGACTGGTCCCAGGCCACCCTGTCACTCGGCAAGGTGGCCGGAGCCGAACGCGTCGAGGACGCCGCGCGGCGTCTGCACCTTCGGCATTCGACTGCCGTGATCCAGGTCCTTGACGCGGGCGGCCCCATGCGGTTCGGCCACATCGCCGAGGAGGCCGGTCTGGACAATGGCTACACCCGGCATCGACTCAACCGACTTCAGGCCGACGGCCTGGTCGCCCGCACAGGCCCGCGCCACGGTGACCCCTACGTCCTGACCGATACCGGTCGGGCGCTGGGCGCCGTCTATGCGGCCATCGAGCACTGGAGTAACCCCGTCACCACACGGAGGGACTCCTCACCTCCGGTCCACGTCGCGGTGGCCACGCGGACCCACACCGGCATCCCGCTGGGGGCGGACAGCGTCCGAACCGCGGCGGCCCTGCGCCGGAGCACCACCGCGCCGAACACCCTCTTCAGCCATGCACCACAGCCGCAACCGCAGGTGCCAGCGGCCGTGACCGCTCAGTCGGTCGCGGGTCGGGGTCGGTGATCCGGGTGCCGCTGAGAGCCAGCCGCGTCACCCCGTTGCCACGGCGCCCGCGTGCAGTCGAGCAGCCCGTTCCGCTGCACACGCGGGCGCGTTCCCCTCCTACGCCCCGGAGCCTCGACGATGAGCACCCAGCAGCCCTACGACCAGGATCCCTACCAAGAGGTACTAATCAGCCCCATGTACCTGGCCGGCTCCAACGGGACCGGGGAGGCTGGCTTCGCCCCCGTCGCTCACTGGCCGCACCACTACCTCGACGAGGGCCCCTGCCAGCTCCTTGTTACCTCGCCCGACCAGAGGATTCGTATCGGCTGGTTCGGCGACGACTTCGAGCTGTGGAAGATCACCGCAGCCGAGGAGGCCGTCTCCGCACCCCGCTGGATGGCAACCTTCAACCATGTCACCCCGGCCGAGATGGTCGCCGGTCTCACCACCGCTCTGGCTCATGACTACGCCGAAGCCGATGCCTACGACGGCAACGGGCACTTTCTAGCGAGCCCGTCGTTGTACTGGGCCGACGCCGTCCGGCCACTGATCGATGCCGGCTGGCGTCGTGAGGCCGCCGAGCGCGGCACCGTCGAGATCATCGCTCCTGACGGACAAGCAGGCGTCCTGATCGACAAACGTCTCTCCGACTGGGACGACGAAGCCGTCACGTTGTGGGCCGGTCCACCGGGCTGGGGAACTCGCGCGGAGGCGGTCTTCACAGCCCGCACCCCGTCCCACTTGATCGCGGCGACGGCAGCCGTCATGACCGATCCAGCCCCGGTGGTGCGTGAGCGGCACCAGCTCGATCGCACCATGGAGAACCTGGTCACGCTCACTCCCATCGGCCCGACCGCCCCCCGGGTTCCTCGGGCTCCGACCCCACTCGACGTGCGCCGCACTGCTGTCACCCAGGCCGTCCACCGCGCCGAGCGTTTCCCGCAGACAGCCGCCGGCCTCCGGGTCATGGCCGCCCGTAGTCGCACGGCGACTTCGGTACAGAACCGATCGAGCAATCCCGCGCGCGATCTCGGGGCCCGGCCGCTGGCCAGCCCGACGGCCCCGCGCCGGAGCCGCTGACCGCCCGGCTCCGGGCCTTCCGGGGCATCAGCTCTGACAGAAGCAGCACCTCCGAATGCCGGGAGTTCCGACATGCCCGACGCCACCGCACTCGACCAGGCCACAGCCATGATCGAGAAAGCCTGGAGCCGCCCCATCGAAGCTCTGGAGTCCCTCGCGGTCCGCCGTGCGAGCGACGACCCGCTCCTGCGCGCGGCCATGCACATCCGATCGGCCCTGGTCATCACCGACAGCGCCGTGGCCGTGCACCAGGACCGTCTGCACGCCCTTACGCAGCCCGGCCACGTGCCGGCCTTCTACGACCTGGAACGAATCACCAGCTCGGCGACCGACCTTCGCGTCGCCCAGGCGGAGAGCCGTACGTACCTGCAGGCGATCAGGCGCGTGGTCGAAGCGCGTGAAGCCGCCGCGACCGCGGACCGGGCCCCAACGGCCCGGCTGGCCCAGGCCGCTGTCGCCCGCTCCGGGCACGCTCCACCCGCCCGGAGCCAGGCGCCCGATCAGCCCGCTCCTTCGGCCGCTGTCGGCCCGTCGGTGTCCGGCCCGGGGCCACGTCGCTGATCGTCAGGCGAGGTCCTCGTCGCGGTCGGCATCCCCGATGGGGGAGCCAACCGCGACGGCCAGCTCCTCCAACGTCAACTCGACGCGACGCCCATCCGCGATCCGGTCCTCCACCACCGCGCCCTCGTCTCGCCGTCCGTCGGGCTGCGCACCGACAGCCCACTGGCCGTCGGCGACCATCGCGATGTCGCCCACCGTCCACGGCCGCCCAGCAGCGCGGATCTTGCGCTCCAGCCCCGCTCCGTCCCCGTGTCTGCTCGGCTCTGTCACCCCTGCTCCCCCTTCGGTCCCGTGCAGCCCGATGCCGCAACCCAGTTAAGACAACCGTGTCCGCCGATCCATTCCCGGGCCACCAGCCATCTGCTGACGGCAGCCAGTTCGCCCACGGCAGACGCCGCTTCCCGGGAAGGGACTACGTACTTCGGCACACTGCATGTCAACGTACGGGTGTTGGGAAAAACCGCAGGTCAACGAAGGGATCGTCCAACCGTGAACGCCTCCGCCGCCCTCCTGCCCGCCGTCGTCCGCCCCGCCATGGAAGACCGCTGCTGGCTCTCCTCCGACCACTGCGCAGGCCCGGTGCTCGACCTCCTCGACGCCCTTGGCTGGTCAGTCGTCGACACCCCGGAGGCCAACGTCCACGCGACAAGCCCGGACGGCCGTGTCTACGTCGGCTGGCTCCCCGAAGACCCCGCCGCCTGGAAGCGCGGCATCGTCTGGCAGGTCCGGGTACAGCCCACCGAGGGTGACCCGTGGGTCCAGGAGTTCGGCCACTACACCCCCTCCGAGAGCGTTGCCGGTTTCCTCACCGCGCTCGTCGCCCACCGCTGACCGCGCCTCCACAACACCTGTTCCAAACGGCACCAACCAACAGGAGATTCCGACCGTGCGCATGCTCCTGGCCACCCGCCCCGGCTACCGCCGTAAGTGCGCCTACGCCCGACGCTGCACCTGCTTCTACCTACCCGGTCAGTACGGCCGCCGCACCAAGACCGTCCGCCGCCGCACCGCCCGTCGTGCCGAACAACGCCGGTGGCAGCGAGACCTCGCCGAATGACCCCGCTCACCCTGATATCCGCCGAACGGACCGACCGGTTGCCGCCCCTGCTCGCGAGGAATCCACCGTGCCTTTCCGCGCCCCACTGACGAACTACCACGCCGACGACACTCTCTGCCTGACGGACCACAAGCACACCAGCTCCGGTAAGCCGCTCCACCCCGGCTGCCCCGGCCGCGCGTTCACGGAGGCCATCTGCGCCTGTGGCGGCTGGGGGATGAAGGAATCCGGCAAGGGCTACGTCAACGAGAGCCGTAAGCGGCACCTCGCCAGTCACGCCCAGGGGCCGAAGGTCCTTCCCGACCAGCTTCGAGTCGATGGCTCCTGACGCTCCACCGCCCATCCCGGTCTGCCATCCCGTACCGATCTCGGAGGTTCCCGTGCCCCACTACCTGACCGTCGGCCACCTGCTCCGCCAGCTCCAGGACCTTGACCCCAACCTGCCGATCCGCCTCGCCATCAACCCCGACTTCCCGTTCACCCACTACTTGGGAGTCAAGGTCGTCCTCCGGGACGGCAAGGCGTTCATCGCCGAAGACGGCCAGGAGGGCTACCTCCCGGCGGCGGTCAGCGACGCCCTCGCCTGGGCCTGACCAGTACCACCGACACACCCCGGAGGCTCCTATTTCGTCGCGATCCCACCCTTCGCACGCCCTTCCGCTGCACGGCCTCGCCATGCGCCCCATGCCGAGCGACGTACGCGGCGCGCTGGTCCAGCGCGTCTCCGCCCTGCCCGACGGACCGCTCGACATCACCTGGCTCTCCGCCGAAACCCCGAGACTCCCTCTTGGCCGAATTCGCCTGCACTGGGAGCCCGCCTCCCTCTCAGGCTGGGACGTCACCGCCCACCTGGGCCTTGCCACCAGCGAGGTACATCTCGCCTCTTGGCCTGCCGCCCCTGACGACTGGCCGCGCCTGGTCCACCCGACCATCCACGAGGTGCTCGGCCTCTGCGCCGCCCTCGCGGTCGCGACCGCCGCCCTCGACCTCTCGAATCGCCTCGCCCAGGTCTGACCAAAACCGCAGAAGGCCGCCCCGCTCCGATCAACCAGGGGCGGCCTTGCCGTACGCCCAGCCGCGTGTTGCGTACGCTCATCACCGACGAAACAGAAGGACCCGATGGCCGATGACCAGAAACTCTGGGGGTATCCGGAGGTCGCCGCCCACTTGGGCATCAGCGTCGGAGCTGCCCGTAACCGCAAGAGCCGAGGCACTCTGCCGGATCCCGACGACACACGCCTAGCTGACCCGTCGATCTCAGGATGCCGCGAAGGACCGCGCGGTCCTTCACTGGCTACGAGAATCGCCCCAACAGCCTGTCGATGCCTCGCACACGAACTTGGGCTTCGCCATGCCGCAGCCCAGCGCTGCATCCACCGCCTGACTAGTTCCGGCGAGCTTGCCCCGACGATTCCACTGAGATGACGGCTCGTTGGTCCCTAGA
The DNA here is from genome assembly GCF_001905125.1 of Streptomyces sp. TSRI0281. Taxonomy (GTDB): domain Bacteria; phylum Actinomycetota; class Actinomycetes; order Streptomycetales; family Streptomycetaceae; genus Streptomyces. The sequence continues at coordinate 38,858 of NZ_LWLE01000007.1, forward strand.
CTCAAGCCATGACCGAGTCGCGGATGCCGTCGCCACCGTTTCCCTCGCCAGACAGCGCCGTGCTCCGAGTGATCGTCGGCAACGCCGTCGCGTCAGTCCGCAACGACGAAGCCTCAGTGGAGGAAGCGATCTTGCACGCGGCTGTCCACGGGTGGTACGAGGGCCACATCCAGGGCGAGGACGAGTGCCCCGGCTGCGACTTCCGGGGTGGGCTGCCGAAGAACGGCAACCGCGGTTGACTATCCCGCAACGCCGAGGAGCGCCACCTGCACGTCGGTGGCGCTCCTCTGCGTTCGGCGCTTCGCTCGCCTAGAAGCGGTCGGCTGTCGCCCCTGGCCCCGTTTGGGCACGCAGGGGCAATTACGGAGAGGGGCGGGTCTGGCTCCCGCTCCGTACAGAATTCCCCGGCGCACACGCTGTGCAACAAGGCCGGCTGCTGCCGTCAGCTGACGGTCCCAGCACGCCGGTTCACAGCGCTGCCCACCCGCGGCACCCAGACCCCTGCAGCCGAGCGCATCTCGCTCACCGCATGCGCAGGCGTCAGCCACCTCACTTGAGCGAGCGCCACCCAAGGCAAAGTCATAGCCGATCCCCACTCCCAACTACCTGAGTGATTGAATTCGCAAATAGCCATCTGCCAGAATCCGCCATGCTTAGCCAGTGTTCGCCACGGCACTCAAGTCGGCCAATCTTTCCTGTCCACCAACTTCTTGGCATGAGCAGATCCCGAGTTTGCCCACCAGTGCATATTGTCACCCCGCAGGAACACTCTTTCGAGGGACGCCGCGAGCCCCTATTGCAGGGATAGGATCACCATCGCCCCCCACCGCCCATGAACTTTCAAGGGCGCATGAAAGCGGGTATCGGTCGGATGTGCTCGCCGCGCGAGCATAGCCCGCCCCCTCTCCATCTCGGCAGGTCAGGACCGAAAGAGCAGGTGACACGCATGTACAACAACGGCGTTTCAGCGGATGCAATCACGGGCGTTACGTGGGTAAAGTCCTCGTTGAGCGACGGCATCGGCGGCAACTGCGTTGAAATTGCGCGGCTCACGGAAGGCCACGTCGCGCTTCGCAACTCCCGAGACACCAGTGGACCCGCACTGGTGTACACCTCCGGGGAGTGGAATGCTTTCCTGCAGAGCGCGAAGGACGGCGAGTTCGACGGCATGACTGTCTGAAAAGGGGATAGCCGTCCACCGCCCCGTCATCGTTGACTCCTTACTCTGGAATACTGGCCGCCTGGCCGGTGTGAGTTGAGGAGTGATGATGTCCGACGGGGATTTGAGTGCCGTTCCGGACGGTGGTGGCGGCAGGTCGCCGGCCGTCGCAGCTGACCTTCTGGGAAGGCATCTGCGACGGCTTCGCGAGGAGGCCCGGATGCTGCAGAAGGATGTGGTAGCAGCCGGGGCGATCGGCTCGACGTCGATGCTCAGCAAGTACGAGGGGGGCAAGGTCTCTGTCCAGGAGGGCCAAGTCCGCCGCCTCGTACACCTGTACACCCATGGCGACCCGGGCGACCTGGAAGCCTGCGTCGCCATGGCCAGGGAAGCAAGCGCTAAAGAATGGTTCGCCGAGTACCGGGACGTCATCCCCGACCACGGCAACCGGTTGTTCAGCCAGGAGCGCGACGCCCGCGAGATCCGTGCATTCGAGGCCCGCCACGTGCCGGGCCTGCTGCAAACGCCGGAGTACGCGCAGGCAATCATGACGGAGGCTGCGGCGGACCCCAATGGTGTGCTCCACGAGCCGGATATCGCAGCGCTCCGCCGCCGCATGGCCTTCCGCCTGGAACGCCAGATGCACCTGTCCCTGCCGGGCGCACCGGACTTCTACGCTGTGCTGGACGAGAACGTACTGCGGCGCACGAAGTGCAGCATTCCCGTCATGCGTGCTCAGCTCCGCCACCTGCTGAGCGTCGCGGAGAACAGCCGGCGGATCAGCATCCGGGTTCTGCCGTTCGACGCGTCCGCGGACCTGGTGCCCACGCACAGCTCTGTCACGCTGCTGACGATGCGGCCAGGACACGGCGACGACCTCGTCTACCTCGAGTCCAGCAATGTGGGCGGGACGTACCTGAGCGACGCGAAGGACGTCGAGCTGCACCGTCAGCGGCTCACCACTCTGTTCATGGGTGCCGCCCGCAAGGAGGCGACGATGGCCATCATCGACGAGCACATCCAGCGGCTCGTCGGCAAGCGCTAGGGAACGCGGGCCACACCTCCGAACTCGACCCATTCCTTCGTCGCCTGCCGGGGTCCGAGTTCACCGTCCGGCCGCCAGAGCGACACCTCGCACGGCGCCTGCGCCTGCACCAGTTCCAACCCGTCGAAGAACCGTTTCACTTCGGCCAGGGAGCGGACCTCACCCCAGTTCCCTCCCGTGGCGGCACGCATGAACCGCGTGATGTCGGCGCGCAGTTGCGCGTCGTCGCTCGCGAGGTGGGAGATCACCAGGTAGCTTCCCGACGGCAGCCGGCGAGCAACGTCCCGGACCAGGGTCCACGGGTCGTCCTCTTCGCGTACGCAGTGCAGGACCGAGACGAAGAGGCACGCGATCGGCTTGTTCTGGTCGATCAGCCGACGGACTTCGTCGCTCTCGAAGATGGCGTCGGTCCGCCGCAGATCCTGGAGTATCACCGCGGTGGTCGCCGTGTCCTCCTCCAGCATCATCTTCCCGTGACCGAGAACGATCGGATCATTGTCGACGTACACCACGCGTGCGTCAGGATGAATTCCTTGGACGACTTGGTGAACATTCGGCGGCGCGGGAAGACCGGAGCCATGATCGATATACTGCGTGATGCCGCACTCTTCAGCCAAGTACCGGACCGCACGGATGAGAAAAGCGCGATTCACCAGTGCCAAATCACGCGTGCTGGGAGCTATCCGCAAGAGCTCCGCACAGGCTTCCCGGTCGGCCGGATAATTGTCACGGCCGCCGATTAAATAGTCGTACATCCTCGCAAAGCTGGGCATACTAAAGTCAGGTTGGATGGCACTGCCTCCCCGCAGCCCGTCCGCGCCGCAGCACCCCGTGCGGCGTCAGATCCCTTTCGGGTAGGGGTCCATGTTAGGAGTTTCTCTCCACCAGGGCCAGCCGCTTCACTACTCCGAGGGACGAAACGACTCGAACGCGCTACTTTAAGTCACCGAGTCAACGCCTTTGCCGGCCCTGGAGAGGCCGCGCCACAGTCCTATTTATGCTGTGCGCATATGCCACACTCGGCGGCCTTCCTGGTCGCATACCGCAGCATTCCCCTGACCTCCAGCTCGTCAATGCCCATGAGATCTGCGGTTTCCGCCAGTCCGATGCCCAGGCGGTAGCGCAGCACGACGGCGTCGGCACACAGGCGTGGCAGAACGCAGTACACCGAGCCGCCGGGCCGCAACCGGGCGCGGGCGCTGCCCCTCTCGCTGATCAGGTCCCAGGACAGTGCCGCTGGCGACGCGCTGCGCAAAGCCCTCTCCCAGACGGTCGCGAGATCCCCAAGGGCATCCTGCGCCAGCTCTCTGCCCGTACGCGGGCACCCGGTACAGGCTGTGGCGAACCGTACGTAGGCGGCCAGCCGGAGCGTGCAGAACGCGGTGAACGTGACGGGCATCCGAAGCTCCAGCGCCGCCCCGTGAGGCGGGGCCACGAACGGCAGACCGCGCAGGCGGACTTCCTCACCGCACCACCCCGGTACGCCGTACGCGGGCTGGGTGCGCCAGGCGCACACCGCACCCCGGATTTCACTCCACTTCTGCGCCATCGCCGTCCTCATCACGGGAGAGGAATTCAGGGGTGCTCAAAGCGGCACGGCGGGCCTGCTCCCACAATGGCTGAAACCGTTCAGCACTGGCGCCGAAGCCTTCGATCAGACCCCGTGCCTGTTCCCAGTCCTCCAGGACGCCGGGCAGGCCCTGCTGGTCCAGGAGGAGGCACGCCTCGGTTTCACCCCGGGCTGCGGTGCCGGGCGTCGAGGCGAGCCGAAGTCCTCTGAGCGCAGCCTGGAATCGGTCCGTCGCCCCGGGGTGGGATGCCGGGTACCGCGGTCGCTGCCCCCGGGCCCATTCCCACAGCCAGCGAACGTCATCGGGTGAGCCGCGCATCACACTGACGATCATGAAGGTCGTCGGCCAGGTCGGCACCACGTCCCCTTCGAGAATTGCCTTCACTCGGACAGGAGCGATCCAGGCGAGGTCGGCGACCTCTCGGACGGTCAGCCCGCTGAACCACAACAGATTCCGCAGCGTCCGCCCGAACAGCCGTCGACCGTCCTGCGCCCTCATGCCTCCGCGGACGCCTCGCGGGCGCTTCGGGCCGGGACGACGGGGGCCGTCCCCCGCAGCGGCGAGGTCGCGCTGGTACTGCGCGCGTCGCCGGCAGGCCACATGGCAGTAGATCGGCGGCCTGCCCACACCCTGCCGCTGACGAAACCGCCGCCCGCACCCCTGGAATGCGCAGTCTTTGTAGACCGCCCGACCGGTGCGTCGTTTCTCACCCCTGCTGTCCATCACTGCTTCTCCCGCCCGCTCGGTCACCCCGCAACTCCCTTCCAGCGGCAAGTACCGCCCGGGGCGGGCCCCAGAGAGGCCCGCCCCTCCGTCGACTAGTGGCGCCGGATCCGGAAACAGGAGAGAGCAGTCCGGTCCGCCCACACCACGGGGCCAAGGACTGCCAGGGCCTCGTACGACGGCGGTTCTCCCTTCAGGACGACGGCGGTCACCAGAGCGCCGAGCAGTACGGAACTCCACCGCAATGTGAAGCCGAAAACGCTCACCAGCGGGGTTTGGCCGGCACTAAAAGCCGGAATGGTAATCTCGGGACACACCAGAAAGCCGCTGACAGGCTTCTGGCCGGCGCGTTCGATCACTCTGTTCTCTTTCTCTTGTCGGGACCGGGCGGACGCGTAAGGGCTTCGAGGGGTTCACCGCCTGCCTCGAAGCCCTTTAACGTTTCCCTGAACCACAACGTAGTCAGCCAGGGATAGTCGGCACCACTCCGAGAAAGTCCGTGAAAGCGGAATGATCTTGCATCGTTCAGGACGGCAGCCCGACGATCAACAAGGCGGATTCGCCAAATTTTCGATCACATTCCGGTCAATCCGGAACGGAAAGCGAAATGAAAGCCGAACTGGAAGCCCTGGCGGCCAGCGATGAACCCTTCAACTCCGCGACACCGATCACCCAGAAGAGTGAAGAAGTTAGTTCATCTTTCCGCCGGGCGTGCAAGTGCACCTGAGAACAAGAACTCCGGCCTGGTGCGTCAGACAGACTCCAACGGATAGCAGGCTTCACACGAGCACGGCAGTCGCCCACCGACCAGCGGGTGTGGGAGCGTCATCCGCCAGCCGCCCCATGCGTGAGCGGATATCGCCCGCTGGAGCTTGTTTCTGTGGTGCCTAGTCCAGGTAGGTTCCGGTGAAGGCCCCATCGAAGCCGAGCGCGGCGAGCCCCTGCTCAACACTCGGGTAGGTCGTCCCGTCCGGGATGGCGATCAGGCCGTCGAAGTCGGCCCGGCTGATCTCGGGTTCGAGCCACTGGTTGCTGCAGCGGCAGCAGACCCAGACGTTTCGTCCATGGTTGATGAGCAGCCAGTCGCGCCGGGCACGGCAGGCCGTGCACATGACCGGAATTCCGCGAAGGACCAGTTCACGGGGGTGGCTGAGGCAGCGCGTCGCGCCGGGGCCGCTGGGCGGCTGCGTCTCGTACTCGAGTTGCAGCAGGGGATCGGTGCTGGCGGGGAGGACGGGCGGCACGAGTGTCGGCTCTGCGGGTCGGTCGGTGGTTCTGAGCACGAGCGTCATCTCCCGTTCAAGGTCCTTCTATTTCCATCCGTAACAGCCGGTGCAACCGGTTGTCCAGGGGTTTCTCGGAGTCCGGCGGGCCGGTAACCGGCCCGCCGGACGCTCGTCAGCGGCGCGGTGGGCGGTTGCGCGGGTCGGAGGCAGCGGGGCGAACTTCGACCGCCGGCGCCGTCCGGTTGCTGGTGTGGTTGGCCGAGGACTTGGGCTGGCTGACACCCGCCTGCTGACGATGGGTCGCTTCCCCCGGGGAGGCGGGAAGCTGGGCGAGACGGCGCAGCCGCCAGACCAGGACGTCGTTCACATCCTCGGCGGTGTCGAGTTCGCGCATGCCGATGGCTTCCTGCAGAAGGGCCTTCGGATCACGGCCTGCTTGCTCGGTCTGGGCAAGGGTGGCGGCCAGGGCGTCGGTCTTCGTTGCCGAGCTGTCTGTTCGCAGCCCCTCTTCCTGCAGGGCAGCACGGATGTTGGCCTCGTGGGTTCGGCGAGTGGCTTCGGGTAGCGCGCGACCTAGGTCACTCAGTGCCTGCATGGCAGTGGCGGCAGTCTGTCGGTAGGCGGCTCGTAGATGTTCGGCGGTCTGTCGGGAGGCGTGGGCCTGCTGGGCATGGCCACGGGCGGAGTGCCAGCGTGCGGCGGCTAGAGCCACCAGGACCAGGGTGGAGAGGAGCATGGCGGTGGTGCCCCCGTCCTCGCCACGGCCGAGGGCGCCGCCGGCCTGGATGATGCCCCGGGCCGCCGAGCGGATCGCCCGGGTGTCGGCATACTCCGCTCGGACGTGGCTGCGGGTGGCACGCTCGAAGGCACGGGCGGCGGCACCCAGCTCGGCGCGGGTGGCGGCTGGGGAGGTCTGTGTCACCGCATCCAGGAGTTCACCGAGCCCTACCAGTTGAGCTGCGGCTTCGTCGTCGTCGCTGTCGAGCAGGACGGCAGCGCGCTCGACGATGCCGGTGGCGTTGCGTCGTTCCCGGGCGGGCGGGGACCAGCCCGGTCGGCCGCTGGTGGCCGCCGGCTGCGTCGTCTGGTCAGCAGTTCCGTCGGCCAGGCGACGGCGGATCTTGGGGAGTGAGAGGTCAGGGGCCAGCTTGGATCCGGGGTACCAGATCGGTTTGCCCTCGCAGTTGCGGTCGCCGGGAAGCGCGACGTTGTAGCCGATGGCGTCGCCGGACGGGGCGTTTCGGATCTTCACACGGAGGCCCGCCTCGCGGAGCCTGCTGAAGAACTCCTTTTCGGTGGCCGTCCCCGCAAGGGCTTGGCGCACGGCTTCGCGGAGAGTCTCGCGAGGAGCCTCGGGCCGCCCGGTTCGCTCGGCCTTGAAACGCTCTGCGCTGGTGGGGGACTTTGCTCCAGTGCCGTCGCCGGGCCTGAGCTGGCGCAGACCCATCTCCTTCTCAATGCGACGGCACTCGGCCTGGGCCTTCTTGAAGTCGTAGTTCATCCTCGGACGGCGCAGGTCGCCTCGGACCATGGTGGCCAAGATGTGGATGTGGTCGTCGGCGTGCCGTACGGCGACCCAACGGCAGCCGTCCGGATCGCCTTCAGGGGCGAGGTTGACGGCGTGGACCAAGCGGCGGGCGACGGTGTTCCATTCGGCGTCGGTCAGGCGTCGGTCGCCGGGGTCGGTGCGGACCGAGCAGTGCCAGACGTGCTGGGCCGGTGCCGTGGTGCCGGCCTGCTTGACCCGCAGGTCCAGCGCTGCGGACAGGCGGGCGAGGGTGACCTTGGGGTCGGGGTCGGGGCTGGTGTCTCGTCCGGGGTCGGGGGCGAAGCCGTCCCAGCTCCCGACGAGGTGCGCGTCAGTGTGTTCGTCGCGTTTGCCGGGGCCGTACAGGTAGACGAGAAGGCCGTGGGTTCGTGAGCCGCGTCGGATCTTGGGGACCATCAGAGTCGCTTCTTCACCAGGGTGTCGGCCACGTCGTCAATACGGGCCAAGAGTCGGGTCAGGGTGGTGAGGGCGTGTTCGAGTTCGCCGGGCCTGGGCTGCCCCCCGGCGTTGTGGACGTAGGCGATCTGGTTGATGTTGTTGCCGACCCGGGAGAGGGCGGTGCGCAAGGCGGCCAGCTCGTCGATGGCGTCGTCGAGCTGTTCGTTGGTGTGCAGGGTGGTGGAACCGCGGGCGGCGGCGAGGCCGGCGGCGGCGAGGAAGCGCGCGACGGTGACGCTGCGCTGCGCGGCGGCGGCGACGATCTCGGCTTTCTCTGTGTCGGAGAGGCGGGTGGTCGTCTTGCGGGTGCGCTCGGTCGGGTTGCGGGTGCGGCGGCGCGGCTTGCGGTCGGGGAAGGGGGACGCGCTCGGGCTCGGTTGCTCGCGGTCGCTGTGGCGGTCTGCTTCTCCCCCCGCGTCCGGCACCCCCTGGTGCCGGGCGTCCGGTTGGTTCCCGAGCGCCCTCGCTCGGGGACCAGCCGGACTTTCCCCGCCCTCCTGGGCGGGGGCAAGTGCGTGCGACGGGCCGTAGGACCGTCGTATGCGACAACTTGCTCCGCCAGGAGCCGTCGTGGGGGCACGCTGCTGTCCGGCCGTGGTGACCGCCGGGTCGTTGGCGGTCACCGGCTCGTCTCCGGATTCTGCTGCTGGATTTCGCGGACGAGTTCCTCGATCCAGTCCATGGCCAGGACCGGGTGGTGCAGGGTCCAGGGGCGACTGTGCCGTTCTCGTTGCACGGTCCAGGTGTTGTCAGAGCCGGATTGCACACGGTGAAGGTGGCCGCGCTGGTGCAGGACGGTCAGCCAGGAATGGACCTCGACAGGTGTGGCCGGGTGGGTGCGCATGACGTGCTCTCCGGATCGCTTCGGAAGGAAGTGGGGCGCGTGTTCGGGAGCGGGTGACCAGCCGGGTGTCCGGCTCGGCCACCCGCTCCGTGGTGCCCGGTCAGTTCTGGGCAGAGGTGACCGGCTGTCCGTGCTGCTCGCGGAGCTGGGCCATCAGGGCGGTCAGTGTGTCGCTGGACAGCGGGATCTGCTGACCTCGGATCGCCTGGGCGACCACCTTGCGGGTCAGCTTGTCCTCGGCCCTGACCGCCGACCGGGCGATCTTCAGCAGTTCCTCGGTGTCCGGGTCCGACCGCCGGTCACTGGTTGTCCGGGTGTCCCGGTCAGTGACCGGCTGCGAAGTGACCGGCCTGTAAGTTACCGGTGCGAGGCTGTCCTGACGGCCGGTGTCCGGCGGCGCGGTGTCTGGCTGTCCGGGCCGGTCAGCGGCCTCGTACGGCTGATCGTGGTAACCGGTGACCTGGTCGCTGCTGTCCGCCGGGGCACTGTCCCCGGTCAGTGGCCGAGGGCTCGGGGTCTGCTTGTCCAGGGACAGTCCCGGGCGGTCAGTCAGGGCAGTGACCGGTGGCACGGCGCTGACCTGACCGACCTGCGGCTGCTGCTGACCGCCCCGGTCAGTCCGGGTGACCGGGATGCCCTCACCGCGGTCCGCCTGACCGAGGTGACCGGCCCGATCGAGGACATCGCGGTCGCTGCCCTTGACCGGGCCCCGGGCTATGAGGATGTAGAGGTGGACCGCTCCGGCCAGCGCGAGCGGAGCGATGGTGGACAGCACCGCGACCACCATGTCCCCGAGGCGGAGGCCGGTGTCGGCAGCCGCATCCACGTTGAGCCGGACCGCGTGAAGGGCGTTGGCCCAGATGCTGGCAGCGGTGGCCGTGCCGAAGAGGGTCCAGACGTAGAGCCGGGCACGCAGGGGCGCGTCGCGGAGAACCAGGAGTGCCCGGATGCCGTAGGCGATGAACCCGTCGATCACCAGGGGGAAGAGGTAAGTGAGGAAACCGCGGACGTGGACGGCGACGGCCATCTGCTGGAGGGCGTCGTACGACAGCGCGCACCCCGCGCCGCCCAGGGCGATGACGACCGCGCGGTCCCAGCCGGTGATGTGCGCCGCCTTCGGCATGCTCGCGGTACTCACGCCGCCGTCCCAAAGTCGTCGCGGCCCAGGCGCTCACCGTCGGCCTCGGGAGGCGCGGTGGTCTTCGTGGCCGGCTCCAGGTCACGGTGCACGAGGGCACGGCGGGTCTCGCGGTACAACTTCTGGGCATGCTCCTCGGAGATCTTCAGGAGCCAGGCCAGACGCTGCTCGGTCAACCCGTGGCGGAAGGCGGCGTAGACGACCGCGCGGCGCTCCGCCTTGGTGAGGTGGACATCGCGCCCCGCGATCGTGTCGTTGACACGGCTGTAGTCGAGGCGGTGGGCGAGCTTCTCGTGCAGGGGACCGCGCTCCTCCTCGGTCAGCCCGCCCCGGATGCCGTCGGTGGTGCCGCCTTCCAGCGCGGCGTCCAGGCAGGTGCGGCGGACCGGGCACTGGCCACACAGCGCCTTCGCGGCGGCGATCTTGCTGGTCTCGTCGGGCTCCGGGAAGAAGATGTCGGGGTCCACCGGGTTGTATTCGGTGCTCTGGCAGACGGCCTGGTCCTGCCAGGTCTGGTCGCCGAGCGACCGATGGCGGGCAGGGCTGATCGTCGTGGTGGTCATGCGGGTTGCTCCGATCGCTCTCCGCGCGCAGGGGCGTCGGCGGAGAGGTGCGCTGGGTCGGTGAGGTGCACGGGCGGCGCGTGGCGCACGGCCCGGTGTGGCGGCCTGCGGTGGGTCAGGCTGCGGCGCGGTGGCGTCTGCGGTCGACCGGCTCGAACTCGACCCGAGTGGTCATCTGCGCGAGACGGGAGGTCACGCGGTCGCCGAGGTAGGCCCGGAGGTCCTTGATCGCCAGGTTGGTGGTGATCAGGGTCGGGAGCATGTGGTTGTACCGGCGGTTGATCAGCCGGTACGTCACTTCCTCGACCCACTCGGACGCTTTGGCCGCGCCGAGGTCGTCGATGATCAGCAGTGGGCAGCGGCTGACGGCCGCCAGCTCCCGCTCACTGTCGCCCCCGGGCCGGGGGCGCAGGCCGGCGTACAGGTCGGCGGCGGTGGTCGCGCGCCAGCGCACGCCGACTCCGCTCTGCACCAGTTGCCTGACCGCGCCGTACGCCTGGTGCGTCTTGCCCGCGCCGACGACCCCGGCCATCAGCAGGCTCGGCCCTGTCGTGACCTGTCGCCGGGCTCCCCGGCTGGGGGCGACGGCCGCCTCGACGACCTCCCGGGCCCAGGCCAGGACCTGGGGGTGGTCGGCTACGGCAGCCTGGTAGCGCGGGGGCATCCCTGCCGACAGGGCGGCCAGCGGGGAGAACGGCTCGGGCTCGTCGACCAGTGCGGCGACGGCGGCCGGGGCGATGTTGCGAGCGGCCAGGATCCGGGCCATCCGGTCCAGGGTGCCCTCGCCGAGGGTCTGCGGTTCGCGGTTACGGGTGCGCATCACAGCTCCTCGGCGTAGGCGGCGGCAGCGTTGGCGGGGTTGGTCCACGCCTGGTGGGCGGGCACGTTAGGCCGGATTCCCGGCCGCGCCAAACCGCCGGAGCGTGCGTTCATGGCCTCGTTGACCATGCTGGTCAGCACGCTCGGGTGCTTGGGGTTGGCGGCGAAGTTCTGCAGCCCGCCCCGGATGTGCTCCTGGGCGATGCCCTCGCCCAGGAGTTTCTTGACGATCCGCCCGAGGTGGCCGATCACGTCACTGGGCGGGCGCTCGTCGCAGGCAGCGATGTACTCGCCGACGAGCTGGTTGGCCGAGACGGTGGCTGCGGGCGCTGTGCGCCCCGTAGGGAAAGAAGATCCAGGATCCAAGGTCCTAGATCCAGGCGCCGAGCCCTCTCCGAGGCTTCGGGGAAGGTTCGGGGAGCCCTTGGCGAATGCGTCCTTACCTGCGCTTTTCGTGTCCGCGTGGCTAGGGGTGTCGGCCATGCCGTCGAAGGCGTCCTGCTGGGTGACTGGGGCCTGGCCTGTGTGGTCATGAGGCGTCGCGGCGGGCCGCGTGGGCAGATCGAGGGCTCGGGGAGCGTTCGGCGAAGTCTCGGCGAGCCCTCGGGGAGGGGCGGGCGACTCCTCGGCCCGCTTCGTGCAGGTCCCCTTGCAGGGGGCGCAGCGGTCGGCCATCTGGTGCTGCGGGCAGGAGGGCAGTCGGGACTGGCTCGGCTTGTCGATCTTCTGGTGGTCGGACCAGGTCACGATGTGGAGGTAGCGGCGGCCGTCGCAGCCGGTGTACCGGCAGATCAGGTCAGCGTTCGCGAGCTGGTGGAGGTCGTCTTCGACGTGGACCGAGGTGCGCTCAGCGCGCAGGGGCCAGAGGAGCCCGGCGATGATTGCCGCGTTGTCGCGGTGGCGGCCGTGGTCGTCGGCCTGGGTGAGCAGGCCGAAGAAGGTGCGCTCGGCCTCGACGCTCACTTCGGCGAGCGACTCGGAGACGAACGCCTCCGGTTTGATCGTTCGTATCCGCGCCACGTCAGCAGCCCCGACCGGCGGCGATCAGGTCGCTGCGGGTGAGGGTGGCGTGGGCAAGGTCGAAGGTGTGCGGTCGTGTCCAGTCCGCCTCCGGCCAGACCCGCAGGATCCAGCGGGCTGCGACCCTTGCGGTCGTCCGGCCCAGCTCCATCGTCTCCCCAGCCTCGTCCTTGACGATGGCGTGCGGGTGGGGCCACGCCTGCCTCGGGTCGTTGAGGCTGACCCGGATGGTGGCCGCGCCCGGAATCATGTCGGCAAGCTGGGAGGCGAGGCGGTGCTGGCGGTCAGTGTCCGGGCAGGCCGGGGTGCCGCTCGGCATGGCGAGCATGCGATACTCCGTTGTTCGTAGGAGTGCGGTGCGGCGGTTCTCGTGCAAAAGCCCCGCCGCTCGCGAGATGTGAATCGGCGCCCCTCAGGGGTGCCGGCCCGGCGCTTGGGAGTTGGTAGCTCCCGGGCGCCGGTCTCCTTTGCCCCTGCGGGCGTCATGGCCCGCGTGTGTACATCGCCCCTCCCCTCCTGGCCTGCCCCGGCCGATGGTCCGTTTGTGTGGGGACCAGAACCATATGGCGACCCCGGGGGCAAGTCCAGCCTCTTCGCACCCACTCCGACCAGGCGCGGAACACTGCACTGGACGGAATTGATGGTCAACGTACACCGCAGTTACGCTCTCGCGTCAACTGCAATGTCGACACTCGGGGCAATGGCGGGCGTTATCACCACTGGAGTGGATAGAATGGCGGTCATGGCGAAGGGCTGGAGATGACCGAGAAGAACGAGCGCACCTTTGCGGAGCTGCTCGACTATCTGTTCCGGGAGGTGCGCCCGAAGGGGCGCGGCCCGTACACGTACGCGGAGGTCTCACAGGGCATCCGCGACACGTCCGGCGTGGCCATCTCCGCAAGCGCCATCCAGCAGCTCCGCACCGGGACCAACACGAACCCTAAGATGCAGACCATCCGCGCACTGGCCGGGTTCTTCGGCGTGAACCCGGGCTACTTCTTCGACGAGGCGGAGGCCGAACGGCAGCGTGCGGAGATTCAGGTTGTTGCTGCCATGCGCGACCAGGGCGTGCGCCGAGTCGCCTTGCGCGCCAACGGGCTCAGCACGTCGAGCCTGCACATGCTGAACACCGTGATCGACCAGGCTCGTCGACTGGAGGGGATGCCAGACGAGTCGGACGACTCCGGGCTGCTCGACGACGAATGAGTTCGTTCCCGGCGGAACCGCGGGCGCGCACACACCAGCCTCTTGGCTCGATCAGACGCCGCCAGCCTCTTGGTGATCTTCCATTAACACGATCACTCGGAGGCGGTCGCTGCGCATGGGCCGCAAGGCGACGATGCGAACAGCGACCTCCCGGCCCTGGTGATACGGGAGCCTGAGCCGACGCAGGTCACCGTCGGCGTGCTCGACCACCTCTCGGCGATCCCACATCTTCCGAGCGGCCGGGGATGCCACGAGGATGTCGCGCTCCAGTTGCCGCAGGGCCTCGTTCTTCGGATGGTGGGCCCGCTCATACCGGATCTGCCCTAAATAGGGGCGAGCCCAGTCTTGCTCCCAGTTCACGAGTTGCTCGCGTGCCTCCGGGCTCAGAAATGCCCATCGCATCTGGTTGGCCTGGTAGGCGGCCCACGGGAACCAGTCCAGCAGCGGACCGTTGTAGCCGATCACATTCCACGCAAGGTCCGTCGCGAAGGCGGGGTTGGGTGCCTGGTCGTCCAGGAACTGCTGGAGCACCTCGTCCTTCTCCGCTGCCGCGTCGGCTTCCGGAACGGCGGCAAGTGCCGGCGGACGGCCGAGCGCCCTCAAGTACAGCGCGTGACGCTCCGCACGGCTCAGCCCTAACGCTGACGAGAGCCGATCGAGGAAGTCAGCGGAGTATCCAGCTTTCTGGCCGCGCTCCAGTGCGCCGTACCAACGCTCACTCACCCCAGTCATGCGAGCCACATCACGCTGCGTCAGCCCTGCACTCCGGCGGCCCGAGGCCGCCAGGCCCGGGACCACTCGGGGGTTCGTGCGGCTCCGCCACGATCGCAGCAGCTCAGGTAAGGACTCGTCGCCGGGTTCAGCGCCCTCGACCTGCCCACCCCGGGAGTCCATGGGCCTGAGATTAGATCCCATGATCAGGTGAGGTGCGACACAACACACCCTGAATCACCATCAGAGGATCATGGAACAGTCATTCAGCGTAGTCAGACATAACGGGTAGTCGATCGCTCAACCATTCACGTCACCCACGAGGCAGCCTTGGGATCGCTGGCGCCACACCCTGTTGGCCAAGATCGAAAAAGAGGTCACTCCGCACCACCGTCGCGCACCTCTCTCGGATCGGGTCACCATCCGTAATCGGAACTCTCAGTTCCAGGAAGCGTGGCTTCCTCCTACTTCTTGGCATCCTCTTGCCCGCACGCACTAGCGATTTGATGCACGGCCCAGGCCGAGGGGGGATTTCCGTGTCCTTGCCCGATAACGATGAGAGACGCTTGCGTAAATCGTGCGAGAAGCAGGTGGATCTCCTGCGCTTGCCGCACCGCTTCAATACGCGCGAATTGCGCGAGGCGATATCCGCACGTCGCGGGAAGCCCATCCTTCTGAAACCTCTAGGGACACTGGGTGCGATTGATGCGCCGTGCGGCATACGCCTGGAGACACCGGAAGCCGAACTTCTCTACTACGAGGAGGGCACCTCTGTCCATCACCAGCGGCACATTCTGGCCCATGAGCTTTGCCATGTGTACTGCGACCACTCCGGCAGTCTGGAGGTCGACGCAGATACGGCCCAATCCCTCGGGGTGAATCCCACGCTGGTGATGCGCATGTCGGGACGCACGAGCTACTCGACGGCCGACGAACGCGAAGCGGAGATGATGGCAACGGTTATCCGCCAGCGCATCTATCGCGAACGTGAATCCCCTTCCCGTCAGCCGGAAAAAGGGTCGGACAGCTGGGACGCGCTCTTCGCTCAGCCGATTAAGAAAGGTCGGTTCCGCTCACGATGAATGCCGTTTTTCTTGGCATGGCATGCCTGCTCGCAGCGGCAGCCAGCTACTGGGTTCTCGGTCGAGGGACGCCCCGTCCGACGGGGACGTGGGCCATGGGCGCGCTCCTTGGCTCGTTCGCCCTGTCCTTCGCCTCCTACGCGCCGCTGTTCGAGGACGCGGTCGAAGCAGTCGTGCCGCATGTGGCCCGGCTGCTGAGCAACTGCGCTTCGCTGGCCGCTGCGACTGCGGTCCTGGCCGTCTCGTTCCAGCTCAACCTGGAGCCCGCAGAAGCAGAGCGTCGAATCCGCCTGCGCCTTGTCCTCTTCACCACCGCCGTCTTCGGAATGGCCGCACTGTTCACCGTCGAACAGATGACGCACCGCTCTCCGCAGGTGTACGCGCTCTACCTGCTCCTCTTCGTTTCCTATCTCGGCTTCGCCATCGTCGACTTCCTGCTGCAGGCAATGCGTCAGTCGAAGTCGACTCGTCGCAGCAGCGTCCGGATAGGTCTGCGGATGGCGGCAGCAGGCTGTGTCTTCGCGCTGGTCTACACCCTGTACAAGCTGACGGTGCTTATCTCCCTGGGCTTGGGCTTCCACCTCATACCCGACCACTCACAGTGCTCGTCGCTCGTTGCCGCGCCGTGCGTCTTCAGCGTGACGTCTCCGGCGCTCGCCGTCCTGCTGATCTGTCTCGGCCTCACGTTGCCTGCCGTGGTCTACCCGATCAGCCAGGCCCGCCGACACCGCTGGGAGACGCAGTCCTTCGAAGCACTCGGTTCCCTCTGGCAGGACCTGTCAGCCGCGATGCCAGAGATCGTCCTGCCATCTGCGGACTTCGCCGAGGACGCCTCGAACAACTCGGACTTCTTGCTCCAACGGCGAGTCATCGAGATCAGCGACGGCATCCTCGCCCTTCGGCCGTACAGGTCCCGCCGAGTGCAGGAGATGGCCCAGGGCGCTTTCGGCGCTGGAACGGAGGGAGGAGCCGCAGCGGTCGAGGCGGCTGTCGTGAAGGCAGCGCTGGCCGCTTCGAAGGCCGGCCGGTTCGCCGATGAGGTTGCCCCGCCGTCGACAGAGGCCGCCTCCCGCAAGGATCTCCGTGCGGACACGGAGTGGCTTCTCCTGGTGGCCGACGCCTACGCACTCCGTGTTGGGCGTGTCGCCGACGACGGCCGGCCGGAGCTGGTTGGAGCCTGAAGGCATGACCGACCCGACTCAGGACCGCCGCTTCCTGCAGGACCCGTACCCCACTTATGCGGCCATGCGGTCCAGGTGCCCGGTTCAGTCCGTGCCCACCGGGTCCAGTGGGCACACCAACTACGTGGTCACCGGTTACGCGGAAGCCAGGGAAGCTCTCGGCGACGCTCGGCTCTCGAAGGACACAGCCGCCTTCTTCGAGGGCAAGGGGTCGCGTCGCCACCTTCACCCTGCGGTGGCGCACAACATGCTGGCGAGCAACCCACCCCAGCACACCCGGCTGCGCAAGCTGGTAACCAACGCGTTCACGACGGGGGCCGTCACCGAGCTGCGTCCGTTCATTGCCCGGGTCACCGACGAGCTGCTGGAGCAGTGGCCCGTCGGCGAGCGGTTCGACTTCATGGCCGGTCTGGCGGTACCTCTGCCGGTCATCGTGATCTGCGAGCTGCTCGGAGTCCCGGAGGGCGACCGGCCCGACGTCCAGTGCTGGTCCGAAGAACTGTTCGCGGCGGGGAAGCCCGACGTCATCGACGCCGCTTCGCATTCTATGGCCGATTACATGACGGGCCTCATCGCAGCCAAGCGCCTGTGCCCCGGTGGCTCTCTTCTTGACCGGCTCATCTCGGCTCGCGACGGAGACGACCGCTTGAGCGAACAGGAGCTGGTCTCTCTGGCAGTGCTTCTTCTCGTGGCCGGGCACGAGACCACCACCCACTTCCTCGGCAACGCCACCCTGGCGCTACTCCAGCGCCCTGCCGAGCTGGACCGCCTTCGGAGGAATCCGGACGACGTTCCAGCCGTGCTGGACGAGCTGCTTCGGTTCGATTCCCCTGTCAGTACGGCCACCTTCCGGTTCACGACGGAGGCCGTTGCGCTCGGCGGTAATGAAATCCCGGCCGGTGTCCCGGTATTGGTCGCCCTCGGCGCCGCCAACCGCGACCCGGCGCGGTTCCCGTCGCCCGACCTACTCGACCTGGACCGGGACGCCGCTGCTCATCTCAGCTTCGGCCACGGCATCCACCGCTGTGTCGGCGCCCCCCTGGCCAAAGCCGAGGCGTCCATCGCGCTACGAGCGGTACTGATGCGGTTCCCCGAAATCCGTCTTGCCACGCCGCCTGATCAGCTGGACTGGCGGCCCACCCGCCTCGTTCGTGGTCTGGCATCGCTTCCCATCCTGACGTAGCCGATCGGTAAACAACCAGCCATCGGCCGCGGCGACCCACGTACGAATATCCGGCCCTGTTCGACCTCATGAGGCGGCGACAGGGAGAGTTCCAGATGGTCGCTCACCTGTCAGAAGATGGGCGGCCTTCCCGACTTTGTGAGGCGGATGACCGTCCGCCACGACATGGGACTTCTCAGTCCGTGCCCGCCGGCCAGCCCTTCTCGGAACCCGGCGAGCGTGACGCGGAGGGCCTGGCGATCCCGGATGCGCCACAGGGTGATCAGGCACCAGGTGGCCAGGTTGAGCGGGATGAGCGGGAGTGGGAGGTTGCGGCGGGCGACCCAGACGCGGTTGCGGGCGTTGAGCCGATAGAAAGTGTCGTGCCGCGCCGGGTCGGTGGCGGGGTGGTGGACGACGATGTCGGGGACGTACCGGCCGGTGCACCCCAGGTTCCACAGGCGCCATGCCAGCTCGACGCCCTCGTGGAAGAGGAAGAAGTGGCCGGGCCAGCCTCCGGCCCGGTCATAGGCGTCTCGGCGGATCATCACAACGCCTTCGGCCATGACCGTCACGACCCCGGGGCGGGTGGGGTCCGAGGCGCGAAGGCGCGGCACCCAACGGCGCAGGGTCGCCCCGGTTACGGGGTCGCTGATCCGGGGCTGTACATAAGCGAGGTGCGGGTCGCGGCGGAGTTCGGCCACGAGGCGGGCGAGCGTGCCGGTGTCGGGCAGGTGAGCGTCGTTGTCGAAGAAGAACAGATAGTCCCCCTCGACGGCCGCGGCTCCGACGTTGCGGCCTTCGGGGATGCCGACGTTCGCAGGCAGTTCGACGGTCCGGACGTCGTCGGGGACCTGCTCGGGCTTGCATCCGTTGCCCACCACGATGACATCGAGGTCGATGCCTTCCTGCGCGAGGAGCGAGGCCATGGCCCGGGGGAACTCGTCGGGCCGGTCGTTCATGGTCAGGACGACCGCGCCGACCGTGGGACGCGCCGCGCCGCTACTCACAAAGGTGCCTTTCGCCGTCTGTTCGCAGGGAGTTCAACCCTAGTGTTCGTCCGTGGCCTTCTGTGACGTGGCGGAGCTGCTGAGGGCCTGTGCCGCTGCCGTCAGCGAGGCGTGGAGAGCATGCTCGGTGTCGCGTGAACGTTGGCGTGGGCGCCGGTCAACGAGCGAGTCCGCGACGGCCACGACGGTAGCGGTGGCGACAGACCGGTATCCACCGACGGCGAAGACGGCGGCGGACTCCATGTCGGCGGCGAGAATGCCGTCTTTCTGGTACCGGGCGACTTCTGCTGTCGTTTCCCGGTAGGGGGCATCCGTGGTCCAGACCGGCCCCCGGGTCACCGGTGCGCCGGTCGCGGTGAGTGCTTCGCTCAGGTGCCAGGTGAGTGCGGGCGAGGGACAGACCGTGTGGCCGGGGGGCAGGTAGTGGTGGGAGAGCCCTTCGTCGCGCAGCGCGCTCGTGCACACGATGAGGGCACCGGGCTGGAGATTGTGCTGGAGAGACGCGGCGGTCCCGACCGTGATGATGCGCCGGACGCCGAGGGCAACCAGTTGCTCAACCACGAGTGCGGCAGCCGGGGCGCCGAGGCCGAAGCCAGCGCACAGGGCAAAGCTGCGGCCCTGGTGGTAGGCCAGGTGCAGGCCGCCGCGCACCCACCCCGGGCGGGGGCAGGTCCGGTAGTTCCGGTGGGCGTGCTCCAGCAGCCACCCCTGGTAGAGGAGTACAGCGCCGTCAATGGTGGAGAGGTCCGCCTCCGGATCGCCGAGGCGGACATAGGCGGCGTGTTCGGCGGGGTCAGGGACGGCCAGCAGAGCGTGCTTCCCCGGGTGGAGGGGGTAGTCGTTCACCTGGGCGTGCTTTCGCGCTCGTAGAGGGCGACAGCGAGTTGCTGTTCGGCGGCGGGGTTCACGTGGTTGAGCGTGTGCCAGGGCAGGACGGGCTCATCCATGTGCCGCAGATGACGGTCGTAGTCCAGCCCGTGCCGGGCGAGAGAGGCAACGAGCTGGTCCTTGGTGACATCGTGCAGGTCGATGCCCGCGTCGTAGAGCTCTTCCAGGACCAGGCCGATGCGGCGGTCCCCCCGTAAGGAGATGACTTCGAGGTGCATGTGGCTGGCGCCGAGGTCGAGGATGCGGAAGTGCTGTTGGAACTCCTCGTCGCCGACGAGGTGGCGCAGACGGGCCTCGATCGCCGAGGTGTAGGTGTGGACGAGGTCCGGGTCGGCCATGCGCATCCGTTGGCTCGCAGTGCCGGGTTTGGGCATGAACTGGGTCAGCTTCACGATCACCGTGCCGTCCGGATGACCGAGCCGGTCCAGTACGTCGCGCGCATAGTCGGCGATGGCGAGCCGGTCTGACTCCCGTTCGCCGGGGGCACCCACGATGAAATACAGCATGACCGTGTTGATGTCGTTGCTCCGGCGGCACAGGTCAATCGCGTTGTCCACGCGCTCGCGGCGCTGGGTCTTGCCCCACATGGCCACGAGGTCGGGGGACGCCCATTCGGGTGCGATGGTGATGATGCCCCGGGCCTGGTCCAGTTGCAGTTCGGTGAAGAGGTGCCCGAACTCCCCGAGTTCGGTGACGGACTCCAGGTAGTCCTGAGTGAGTTCGTCGGCCCGGATAGACCCGATGATCGTGGTGACCGTCTCCCCGATGGCGGAGGCGCGGCGGGCGTAGGCGCTGATGTGGTCGAGCAGCTCGCTGCGGTAGCGGTACTGGGTGAACGTGGGCGAGCTGATGATGATCCGGCGGATCTTGTGGGTTTCGAGACGGTCGATGTAGTCCGTGAGCATGTCGAGGGGCGCGTGCCGGAATGGAGGGACCCCCAGGTTGCAAAAGTCGCAGGCATGCCGGCAGCCGATGGTGGGGTGGATGCCCGCGGCCGTCCCGTCGCTCTTCGGGTAGACCCAGTGGGCGGGGGGAAGGTCTTTGACGGGGATGTAGGCGGTGTGGGCTTTGGCGGGGACGGTGAGCTTCTTCGGGGTCACCGTGCTGACTCCGCCTCCGGGCAGGTACTCGCAGGTGTACAGCGACGGCACGTACAGGCCAGGGATGCGCGCCAGCTTCTCGTGCAGGGAGACTCCGGCGTCGGGCTGACTGTGGTGGGCGTGGACGACGCGCAGTAGCTCCGGAAGGGATTCCTCGGCTTCTCCCAGGGCGATGATGTCGAGGTAGTCAGCCATCGGTTCGGGGTCGGCCAGGCCCGAGTTGCCGCCGACGATGATCGGGTGGTGACCGGGGATCCGGTCGGCGCTGCGTCTCGGTACTCCGGCGAGATCGAGCTGCTGAAAGACGGAGTGCAGGCTTCCGGAGTTGATGACGGACACGCCGATCACGTCGGCGGTGGCGACCGGTAACGCCGATTCGATGCTGCGGTAGGGCTCGCCGTCCGGCGTGCTCAGCCGGTTTCCGTCGCGGATCAGGCAGTCGTAGTGCAGGGCGCGCTCGGCCACGGCGGGGATGTCCTGCGAACGGTTGATGAGGTCGTGGAGACTCATCGGGCCGTTGCCCATCAGGCTGAAGGCGTGCCCGTAGGGGATCATGAAAACCATCCGCAGGAGCCCGTCGGTGTCTTTCGGTCCGTACGGGTCGACCAGGTGGATCTCCCGGGACCGGATGGCGCCGATTTCGTGCTGGAGCTGCGACATCAGTGGTTCTCCTTTGCGATGGCGGGGTGGAGCCGGGCAACGTCGGCGGTGGCCCGGCGGACGGCGTCGCGAACCAGGTCCTCTTCGGCGGGGCTCATCTGCGGGTGGAGGCAGGGGCAGAGGAGGCGTGCGGCGAGCTGTTCGGCGCGGGGGCAGCGCTGGCCGGCGGTGTGGGCGCGGATGACGTCGTGACCGAGGTAGGTGACGGGGTCGGAGATGATGCTGCCGATGCCGTATTCGGCGGCGAGCATGTTCATCAGCTCGTCGCGGACGAGGCCTGCCCACTCTTTGGGGACCAAGAGGTTGTGCCGGTAGTACACGTGCTGGTCCTGGTCGGCCGTGGGCGGGAGGGTCAGCTCGGGGATGTCGGAGAGGGCGGCGGACCGCTCGCGGGCGCGGGTGACGCGGGCGGCGTTCATTTCGTCCAGTCGTGCGAGCTGGATGAGGCCGACGGCGGCCTGGATCTTGGTGAGCAGCTGGTTGGTGCCCCAGCTCGTGAGTCCGCCGTAGGTCCGCAGCCCGTACAGCTTGTCGGCCAGGTAACTGTCGTCGGTGGTGACCATGCCGCCCTGCCCGCACGTCGTCATGAGCTTCTTCGACTCGAACGAGAACACCGTGGCCCAGCCCTCGGACCCGACGCGGGCTCCGTCCGGGGTCCGGGCACCGCAGGCGCGTGCCGCGTCCACGATCACAACCGGCGGCCCGTATACGGGGTGAGGGTGCTGCTCCGCCAGCTCAACGAAGCGGCCGATGTCGGCGGTGGCGCCATTCCAGTGGGTGATCAGGATCGCCCGGGTTCGGGGGCCGATGCGGCGCTCGGCGTCCTCCAGGTCGAGGTTGAGCGTGACCGGGTCCGGTTCGGCCAAGACCAACCGTCCGCCTTGGCCGATAACGGCGAGGTGCGGTCCGACGAAGTTGATCGCGCACGAGATCACCTCGTCACCGCGGTGCAGTTTCAGTGCGCGGAGCACCATCTCCAGTGCGGTGCCGCCCGAGTTGAAAGCCACCGCCTGAGCCGCCCCGGTGTAGCTGGCGAAGGCGCGTTCGAAGCTGGTGACGTACTCGGAACCCCTCCATCCGGTACGCCAGCTTTCCGATCCGGACAGGGTCATGCGGATCGCGTCGTGCTCTGCTCCGGTGTACCAGCCCCCTTGGGCAGGTTCGTTCGGGACCTTCAGATCTGCCGTGACGCGGGGGACGGTGCTTGGGTTGGTCGGCATGGGCCACCTTCCGGTCAATGAGTGGGCGGGGGGATGCTCCGGCCGGTGCGTTCGAGGTCCGTGATCATGCGAACCTTGCGGGCGGCCGAACTGTCGGGGTCGAAGCGGTGAGTCAGCCATTGCGCGGCGAGGTCCTTGGCGAGGTCGAGGCCGATGACTCCGGAACCGAACGTCAGAACCTGCGCATTGTTGGAGAGGACGGAGGCCCGTACCGACAGGGAGTCGTGTGCGGTGACGGCCCGGATGCCGGGCACCTTGTTCGCAGCGATGGCGACTCCGAGGCCGGTGTGGCAGATGAGGAGCGCCCGGTCCGCCTGGGACTGGGTCACGCATCGGGCTGCCGCCTCGGCGATCTGCGGGTACGCGCCTTCGGTGTGAGCATGGACACCGACGTCGAGCACGGACGCGACGAGGCCGTGTGCGTGAAGATGGTCGGCCAGTGCGTCTTTGTAGTCCTGGCCGGCGCGGTCGGAACCGATGGCCAGACGCAAGGGGGCCAAGCGGCCGGGACCGTTCACGGACGGGTCCCTGCCGTGGCGGCCGGACGCTGGCTGCGGACCTGGGTCTGTGCGGTGTGGGGAGCCGAGATGACCGAACGGGCGGGGACCGCCCGGATTGCGAGGGTGACACCGCTGTTGATCTGGCTGTCGCGACCGACGACGACACCGGGGCCGAGACTGATCATGTTGCCGGTCTGCGTCCCGTCGCCGATGACCGCTCCGAACTGCGTGGTGCCGCATCGGTAAGCGGCGCCAGCCTCGGTTCGCATGACGATCTCGCGCTGTGGTGAGGCCATGTGAGGGCTCATCGTGATGGCAGCCACCGTCACTGCGGCCGACAGGTGGGCTCCGGTGCCGACGATCGTGCGGTTGATGCCGATCCGGTGGCCGAGCACCGCACCTTCGCCGACGAATGCCGCGGTCACCTCGCAGTTGAAACCGACCGAGGCCCCGGCGCACACCACACTGCCCTTGCGTACCGTGGAGAACTCGTAGATTTTGGCGTGCGGGCCGATGATGACGTCTTCCCCGATGATGGCCTGCGGGTGAATGAACGCGGTTGGGTGGATACGGCTGTCGCCGAGCAGGCTGAGTGCTTCTCGGTGGAGGTCCGGCCACTGGGCGAGGAAGTCGGCCAGGTCGTAGGTGTGCAGGCGTCCGTACGGGGTGGCGGCGAGCTGTTCGTCGGTGGGCGCGGTGATGTAGGTGCCGAGCAGGAGAGGTTGCATCGCGTCCGGGCCTTTCGTGGATGAACTGGCCGTCGAGGGGCGCCGCCCCGGTCGCGCCGGGGCGGCGGAGGTGCCGATCGGGTTCACAGGGGTGTGGTCTGGGCCAGCCAGGTCGGGGCGGCCTGCGGCGTGCGGCGGAGCCATTGCACGTAGCGCTCCACCCCGTCCGTGACGGTCACTGTCGGCGTCCAGCCCAGAACAGCTTCCATGCGGCGGATCGAGGCGTACCCTCCGAGCGGATCGCCTG
This sequence comes from Streptomyces sp. TSRI0281, assembly GCF_001905125.1. Taxonomy (GTDB): domain Bacteria; phylum Actinomycetota; class Actinomycetes; order Streptomycetales; family Streptomycetaceae; genus Streptomyces. The sequence goes on from NZ_LWLE01000007.1 coordinate 62,648, forward strand.
CCGGGAGGGGCATCGCCAGGAAGTCAGTGTTGGGGAAGTGGTCCCGGACGGCCTCGGCGACGTCCCGGATGCTGGTGGCCACGCCGGTGCCGATGTTGATCGTCTCGTTGTGAGCCCTCGGACTGGTCAGCGCGTGCAGGGTTCCTTCGGCGATGTCATCGACGTGGGTGAGGTCGCGGACCTGCTGGCCTCCGCCGTTCAGGTGCAGGGGCAGGCCGAGCGAGGCTCGGGCGGCGAACCAGGCCACCACCCAGGAGTGGCTGTTGGGCTTGATCGTCTGGGGTTCCCCGTAAACGGAGAAGTAGCGGACGATCGCATAGGAGGTGCCGACCTGGCCGAGCACGACACCGGTCTGCTGTTCGCCCCACACCTTCGTGGTGCCGTAGACCGAGACCGGCAGCAGCGGGTCGGTCTCGTGGAACTGGCGGGGGATGCGGCCGTGCACGGACTCCAGGAGATTTCTTAGGACGACCAGTTCCGGGTCGCGGACCTGCGGCGGCTCACCGTCCCCGTAGACGCTGGCGGAGGACACAAACACCATGCGGCGTACCCGGTCGCTCGCTGCCACGGCGTCAAGGACGGTCTGCGTGCCAGCGATGTTGACGTCGATCGCGGCCGACGGTTCCCGAGTGCACGCGGCGACATCCGCGAGCGCTGCGGCGTGGATGACGTAGTCGGATTCCGCGACGAGCTTCCGCACCAAAGCGGTGTCCCGGATGTCGCCGACCACCATGTCCGGGTCGGAGATGTCGACACCGAAGAGGCCGGAGTAGACGTACTCGGGGTAGGCGCTCATGGTGCACAACGCGATCGGGCGGGCGCCCAGCTGCTTCAGCCGTGACGCGATCCGGGAACCAATGAGCCCTGCGCCACCGGTCACCAAGACCGTGGCACCGTTCAATTCAGCGAAGACGGAGCGGTTGTGCACGATTCCTCCAGAACAGGTCGGGTGGTGCTCGTGACGAACAGCGACGGCTGAGATACACAGGTCGGTGGTGCACCGGGCTTGCCCGCTGGAAGAGCTGGAACGCCCCCTTTGGCACGCGGGCCCGGCAGCGGTGAGAGAGCGGTCATCGGGCGCCCGCATCTGAGGGGAAACCCGGAGTCCGTGGTCGAGTGCTGCTACGGCTGTCCCGATACGGCACCCACGTCAGCGGATGATGAGTGGGACATCAGGTCCACCTTGTTCTGGTCGACTTGTACGAGGGCACCACCTGGCCGTTGCCGGTGGTGATCGGCAGTCAGGTCGTGCACTCGGTTTGCAGGGTCTGCACATGAGGTTGCGAGTACGGCTGCCATCTGCAGTCAGGCGAGCGAAAGCGTTCAGCCGCCGGTGGGAACGGAAGGACGCATGACGTGCGCCCTGTTCTGGTTGGGGCGGTGGGAGGCGCTCTTCGGAGATCGGCTGGAAGCGTGCGGCGGTGCCAGGCCGTTCACGCGGCGGCCCGGTCCTCTTTGATGCCGACGCCCGCGTACGCGCCGGCCAGCTGCGGTTCCTCCGCACGGCGCGAGTGTTTGGGGTGCCACTGGTGTGTGGGCACGAGGCCGGGGTCCAGCAGCCGCCAGGCACCGAAGAACTCCTCGATACGGTGTGCTTCGCGGGGGCTGTACGTGAGGTCTGCTACTTCGCCCAGGAGCGGCGTGAGCTTGGACGGCACGGTGGACCCGAGATCGGCGGCATGAGTGATCGACAAGGCGCTGCCGGAAGGTGCCCAGTCACGCAGGACACGTACCGCCTCCGTGGCATCCGGGTCGGCGACCCAGGGCAGGACGTCGTGCATGAGGACGGCGACGGGCCGTGTGAGGTCCAGCCGTCCGCACACCTGGTCGGAGGCCAGCAGCGTGCCCATGTCGCGCAGGTCGCCCTGGACGAGGGCGGCGCCTGTCTCCTCAGTCGCCATCCTTCGGCGGCCAATGACCACGTGGTCGACGTCCACGTAGATCACCCGGGCGTCCGGCTGCACGCCGAAGACCGCGGTGTGCACGTCGGGAATGACCCGCGAGTTGCGGGAGTGCTGCATAGGCGAGGGGAGGCCGCACCCGAGGTCGAGGAATTGGTCGAAGCCCTGCTGGGCCAGGTAGCGGGCGACCAGAGCGTTGTGCTGCAGATTGATCCGTGCGGCCAAGCGGAGCCGGATGAAGTCCTTGCCGTCCATTCCTGAGAGCACGTCCCTGTCGGCGGCGTAGTGGTCCGAGCCGCCTAGCAGCGCCTCGTACAGCCTCGCGCCAGCGTGAACCGTTGCCCAGTCCTCCCGATGGCGTCGGACGGGGGTCGCCGGGGCCCAGGCCGTGCCGTACTGCACAATGTTCCGGTTGTGCTCCGCACGCCAGTCACCCTTGAGCATGCTGATCAGACTCCCTGGGTCAGGATCGGGCCCACCGGCGCGTTCGGCGCTTTCAGTGCGGCAGCCAGCGCGAGGGCGTCATCGGTGTCCAGGAAGTCGATCCGAATCCGGTTCCCGCCGTGCTGGTCCCGGCAGTGCCCACATGTCGGCCGGGACTCCACGAGCAGCGGCCTGCCGGTCGCGGTGTGCATCGTCTTCTGCAGGTGGGTGGCGAACCGCTCATGGTCGCGCCAGTCGCTCAGGTCCAGGTCACACAGGGCCAGTTCGTCTCCGCCGAGGATGCGGTACAGGTGGGTGGCGTCTTCCGTGTCGAACGTGCTGGCCTCGATCACGCCGGCCTCGATCACGTCGTTCTGTACCCCGACGCGCCGCTCGAACCCGCTACGAGCGAAAGCACGGTGCAGTTGCAACGCGGCTTTCTGTACCTCGGTGAGACTGGACTCGACCAGGCGCCCGAGGGCCCGGATGTCCTGCGTCGATGCTGGCTCGATGACGAGATCCGGGCCGGGGCAGGGCAGCGGCTGCTCGATCCTCGTCACCGCGGCGATGATCCTGTCGGAGAGCAGGTTGCCCTGCACGTCTCCGAGCAACCAGGGGAGGGCGGGGGCGGGCGTCAGTCGCAGGCGGCAGCCGCCGGGCTCGATGCTCTGCTCCAGGTCGCAGGAACTGCCAGCGTAATGCAGGGCCAGCTCCAGGGCGCGGGTGGCCTCCACCACAGCGAGCGCTGCGGCTTTGCCGGCTGTGGCCATGGGGTACGTCATCGGGTCGTCCTTGTCAGATAGGTCGGGACGCGTGTCGTCCGGTGCCGGGCCTTGTTCCAGGCCCGGCACCGGGTGGTGCACCCGCCCACCGTCCGGGACCCTCACATGCACCGGTCGGTGGGCGTTTGAGCGGGCCGGCTACGACACCCCCACGGTGTGCGGGCCGGGGCGCGGTCAGGCGCCACTTCCTCCCCCGGGCTGGCTATGGACCACCGCGCACGGGCGTGCAGATCGACGAAGCCGAGAGGAAGCCCCAGGTCTCAGCACCGCGCGCCACGACCGGCGCGCGGGCAGGTGTACGGGTCAGGCGCCTGCGGTCTGCATCGCCCGGCGGGCGTCGTACACGTCCCCCACGATGTCGTTGAAGTCCGCGTCGGCCTTGTTGTCGAGCGACTCCTCCGCACGGAAGGCCCCGAACTTCTCCCAGTACTGGCGGACGGATTCCCGCTCCATGACCGCCTGGACGACGAAGCGCAGCCGGTCCTTGCTGATGAGGCCCAGCCGGTATCGCAAGGCGAGGGCACAGAGCTGCTGGTTGGCGTTCAGCAGGGTCACGTACTCCTTGACGTCCATGCCCTCGGGCGCCCACTGCTCCGCGAGGTCGAGGTTGGTGGTCAGGAGGGTCAGCCACTGGTCGTGCATGCGGGCGACGGCCACAACCTTCTGCTGCCGGTGCTGCCGTTCCCTTGCCACGAGGTGGGCGGTTCCGACGGCCGCGATGGCAAGGAGCGCGTGCGAGGTCTTCATCGGGCGGTGCCTTTCGGTGTGGTGTGCTGCGGTTACCGGCGTGGGATCTGCGCCTCTTCTGCGACCGCTTCGACTGCGCGGAGCAGGGCTCGGAGGAGGCGGGCGGTGTTCTGTGTCCGGTGTGCGGCTGCCTGCGGTGTGCCGGCCGGGGCTGAGAGGCTGAGCCGGCGGGACGCTTCCCCGAGAGTGGCCTTCGCGGTGTGCCCGGCCTGCGAGTCCGGGGGGAGAGACAGGCACAGGGTGCTGAGGTCTGTGGCGACGGTCTGGCCGTGATGGGTGAGCTGGCTGAGCAGGCCCAGTGCGACATCGGCGGGTGGTAGGTCTGCGCCCGCCAGGTCCCAGGCGAGCACCCTGTCGATCGTTGCCGCGATCACGCCGTGCTCACCAGTTCGGCCGTCGACTTGTCGTCGGGTATCTCGGCGGCTGCGTCAGGTCGGGGCTCGCTCGCCCTTCGACGGCGCAGGGCTTCCAGGGACACGGTGGCCGGGGGGAGCCCTACCGTCGCGCGGCGCTCGTCGAGCGTCAGCGGGTCGCGCACGGCCAGCCGCTCCGGGCCGTTGGGTCCGAGGCGGTACTGGGTGCCGTACTGCTGCCTGTCCCCGGAGGTGATGAGGCACCGGTCGTGCAGGGACACCCACTGGAGCTGGGACGCCTCGCCCGAGCGCACGGCCTGGTGCATCAGGCGTGCGGCGTGCCGCTGGAACGGGAGGTCGTGATCCGCGCGGAGGGCGACCAGCCACGCAGCGGTCGCTCCTTCCTTACCGACGCGGCTCCACCCGGGCCAGCCGTGGTCAGCGATGATCCGTTGCACGACGACGGCGTTGGCCTGATCGGCAAGGCAGCCCCGGTCGATGTCCTCGGCGGAGAGCTGCCCGCACGTCAGGTACCGCCAGTGCTCGCTGGCCTTCGCCGCACGGTTGATCAGCTCCTGTGCGAGGTCCGGGCGGTGCGTTTCGGAGACCACGATGCTCCGCTTCGTGCCGGGCGTTCGGCGGTCGGGGCTCACGCGGCATCACCTGCGAGGTCGAGGACTTCGCGGACGGCCGCGCCCAGACACGCGGCACGCCATATCTGCCCGTCGGAGTTCGACGGGCCGGCGGCGAGCGCGGTGACCGCGGTGCGTCGCAGGGTGGCGTGCACGTCCGGGTTGTTCGGGTGCTGGCCGACGGCCAACGGAAGCAGGTGCTCGGCAGCGGCAGCCAGAGTCCGGAGCGTGTGGTGCAGGGTCTCGGGGTGCGGGGTGAGGCGGCTCCGCCACCAGGTGTGGGCCCGGTGACACACTGCCCGGATGCCGGTGGGGCTGAGGTCCATGCCAGGCAGCGCCATGTCCCGCAGCCGGGGCAGCAGGCTGTCCACGTCGGGAGGGGGAACGACGGGGAAGGGCAGCGTGGGCCGTACGACGGTTCGTACCCCGTTGCGGTTGGTGACGACATTCTGTCCGTGCAGCAACTGCAGCCCGTCGGCGACGAACGACTGCGAGGACACCAGCGCGCGGCCGAGCGCCAGCCGCGTCGGCAGCTTCGAGCCCGGCGGGTAGACACCCGCCTGGATCAGCACGCACAGCCAGGCAGCAATCTGGTCGGGCTGATCGACGGCTTCACTCCGGTAGCCGACATGGATACGGTCGGCGGAGGAGAAGGTGATCAACCCCTCGGCCTCCAGGTCACGGACCGCGAGGCGTACGCGTCCGACGGATACCAGCGGACATCCCACCTCGGCAGCGATCCGCCCGACGGCCAGCAGGCTGCCCGGGGGGTACGAACCGTTGGCAACCGACTCTCGAATCCGCTCCGCGATCTCCCGGACACCCGGGCCTTGCCGCGAGGCCGCCAACAGGGCGCACAGCAACCGCCATGCGGCATGGATCAGCGTTCCGACGTCCGGGATGATCTCCGCATCGACGTCCGGCCGCTGAACGCCCGTGACAATCTCCTGCCAACGCGCCTGGTCAGCCAGTGAACCGCCTGCTTCGCTGAGCCGTTTCTCGGCCAGCGGCAGCCACGGCAGGACGAGCCGCCAGATGGTCTCGCGGTCGTCCGCCTGATCGGTGAACACGTTGAAAGCCGCAGTCGCCGTCTCGAACTCCGCCAGGATCAGCAGCAGTTGACTGAAGGTCGGCTCGTCCCCGGGTTCGCTGCTCTGGATTCCGGGGGTGGTACTGATCGTGATGGTGGTTGTCACTGTTCAACTCCTCGTCGGGGGTTCCGCCCGGCGCTGGGGAGCTTCAGTTCCTCGGGGAGGAGGAGAGAAGCCACGTTTGCCCAGCGCCGGGCGGGTAGTCGGGCCCCGGGGGGAGGTGACCCGACGACTGTGAGGGGAGCGCGCGTCATGCGTCGTCTCCCATCAGTTCGAGGACGGCGAGAATCGCCAGTGCGTACCGGCGCAGGTATGGCAGCGCCTCGCCGTGGGGCGCCTCTGCGGCGCGCAGGGCGACCAGGAGGGACAGCTCCTCGGTGGGGTACATCGCGACGCGGTACGGGGCGACCTGCATGAGCAGTTGGGTGGCCCGGCGGAAACGGTCGGTGATCCGCGCCGCATCCCGCTCGCTCAGCAGTGCGACTCCGGGGACCCGCTGTGGGCGCAGAGGTAAGCCGCAGCGGACGAACAGCTTGTCGAGTCGCGGGGTGCGAGGCGCGGGGTCCGGCCGGTCGCCCAAGACTTCTTCGAGGGTGACGATCAGGTCGTAACTGATCCCCTCGGCGACGAGCGAGCGGGTCAGGAGGAAGGCGACCCTGCGCTTCATCTCGTCATCGGGGGTGACCGGCACGGCCGGCGGCCCGGCAACGGCCACTTCATCCACCCGCATCACGACCTCCCCGCCGGGGTGCGGAAGGAGGCCCAGGTTGTCCGGCCGTCGTCGCTGACGCCCCAGTCCCGCGAGAAGGATTCGACGAGGAGCAGTCCGCGGCCCCGCTCGCCATCGGCCGTAGGGGGGCGTAACCGGGCAGGAGCGGGGTTGCAGTCGGTGGCCTCGACGAAGAGGTCCCTGCCTGTGTGCCGCAACCGCAGGCTGACCGTTCCACGGCCGTGCTCGATCGCGTTGGTGACCAGCTCTGAGACGACCGTCACCACGTCCTGCGCCAGCGGGGCAGGCACGGCCCGCAACCGCATGAGCGCCTTGGTGATCCGCCGTAACTGGGCGACGCGGACCGGCTCCGGAGCGATGGCCACCTCGAAGACGAAATCCGTCTGTGGCCGTACCGCCCCGGAGGACCGTTCGAGGATGGGGGCAGGACTCATCGGTGCACGCCCCGCGCCGGGCGCCGCGGCACTCATGCCCGCCCCCTGATGATCTCGGAAGCCACCAAGGCAACGAACCTGCGGTGCTCCTCGAACCAGCCCAGCTCTCGCCGGTAATCGTCGATCCGGCAGCTGACGACAGCGGCGGTGATCACCACGACGCCCTCCGCGAAGCCGGCACGGATCTGCTCCCGTAGCAGGCCCCAGCCCGGCCGGCCCTTGGGTGCGGTCGCACCGTTGGGGTCCGTGTAGGACTGCTTCGGCCCCACATGCCAGGACTGGCGCTCCGCGTAGTTCGCCGCCGCGTCCAGCGAGGCCCGAGGCACCTGCCCGTCGATGGAGAGCGCGTACAGGCACACCTGCGGCTCCCTGCCTCTGGCACGGGCCTGCGCGACAACCCGCTCAAGGTTCTCGCGCCGTCCAGCCGCTATCGACCCGTACAGGTCGGCGGCGACACGGACCTCATCGGGGTACAGCCGCGCCCGGTCGGCGCGTTCCCTGTCCATCCAGTTCTGAGTGCTGCGGGCGGTGCTCTGGCGCATTGCTGGCCTCGGCTTCGTCGATTGGGGGAGATAGACGGCTGCCTGCGACGGGGATGCGAGCAGCCGTCCATTCGGGCGGGGAGGCTTCGATCCGTACAACCAGCGGGGGGTAACTGTGCGTGGCAAAACAGCCATGGACTGACGCACAGTCACGTCCCGTTGGGATTTCAGCATGCTCCTTTTGGCGGTCGGTGCGCAATAGTGTCACCCGGATTGCCAAAAAGACCGCATGGATGTGCCCATAGCTGCGCGAGTCGACGACGTGTCAGACTGCGTCCATGACGCAGAAGCGAGCGACGCCGACTATCAAGCGGCGCAGAGTTGGCGGTCAGTTGCGTCGCTGGCGCGGCTCCATGAAGTCCGGCGATGCTGCCAAGCTCATGGGCTGGGACACCACTCGTCTCAGCCGGATCGAGAGGGGCACGTACCGAATCTCAGGCGACGAGGTGCGATCACTCTCTGACAGGTTGGGCGTGGACGACCTGGCCGGCGTCGAAGAGGTGGCGCGGGTTGCCGAGGAACCGTTGGGCGAGGGGTGGTGGGCGGCTTACGCAGGTCGCATCGGCCAGAACTACCTCGACTTCATCGAGTTGGAGGGCGACGCCGAGTCACTCCAGATCCAGCACCCGGTGATCATCCCTGGTCTGCTCCAGTCGCCGGGATACGTGCGCGAGATGATCACTCGTGCGCCAACCGCAGTGTCGCCGGCGCATGCCGAGATGCTGGTGTCGATCCGGCTGGCTCGGCAGGCCGTCCTGAGCAAGGCTGCCAAACTCCATGCCCTTGTCCCCGAGTCGGCCCTGCACGCCAAGTTCGAGTCGGGCCCTGCGATCATGCGGGACCAGATCCGCAGGCTCCTTGACGTCTCGGAAATGCCGAACGTCGAATTTCAGCTCATCCCACTCACTACGCATCCGACGTACGGCTCGAACGGCGCCATCACCTTGCTTTCCCACAAGCACCCGTGGGCGAAGGTGGCCAGCGTCGACAACCCCATGGGCGGCAACCACACCGACGACACCCAACAGGTCAGCTTCTTGGAGAAGGAGTTCGAGGCCATTGCTGGGATCGCACTTCCCGTCGACAAGTCACGGGATCTACTCAACGAGTACCTGGAAGGACTGCACCAGTGACCACGAAGCACGGACGTGCCTGCATGGCCCCAGAGTTTGAGGGCGCCGTCTGGAAGAAGTCTTCCCGCAGCGGAGGCAGCGAAGGACAGTGCGTTGAGTGCGCTGACGTAACCCGGCCCCACTCCGGCATCGCCGTTCGCGACTCGAAGAACCCTGACGGGCCCGCGCTACTGTTCGCCCCCGAGGCGTTCAGCGGCTTCATCGCGGCTGTGAGCAGGAACGAGTTCGACCTGCTCTGACCTGACACCCGGTATGAGAGTGGCCCGTCTCCCCCCGCCCATAACGGGGGGAGACGGGCCACTCTCATACAGCAGTACCCATGGGTTAGTGGAGCGTACCCCCACGTGATCGTCAGCAGGAAGACTCCGTAATCACGCGCTCCGGGACGTACACGAGCACCGCCGATACACCCATGCAACGCTGACTAAAGCGACCGCAGGCGAACAGCGGACCGCAACTCCTGGACGCCGACGGTGCGGGGGTGCCGCTCCGCCAACTCGGCAACGATGTGCCGGATGGCGGGTCGGTCCCGGACTTCCCCCGGACTGGAGCGGTACGCGGACAGCAACGCCTGGGCGGTCTGCTCAGGACGCTGCCATGCCCACCAGGCCCTCGCCATGTCGGTGCCCAACCGCGCCTTCCGCTCGGCAGTCGGGAACTGCTCGGGCCGCAGGTCCTTCCCGGCTTCCAGTGCGGCCCCCGCGTCGCCGAGCGCCCAGTGCACGCCGACGGCGTACAGGTCGACGGCGGCCGAGGTGATGGGGAACAGGCGCCCGGCCGGGGCACTCGGCGGCAGTCGGCGGGCGGCGCGGCGGGCTTCCTCGGTCATCGCCAAGGCATCCGTGCGGTGGCCGCCGCGGGCGGCGGTGTAGGCCAGGGTGCACAGCATCTGCGCGTACGCGGACGCCGAAGCGTCGGTGCGCAGGCCCGTAGCCTCCACCCTGGAAGCTGCTGCCGTCATGAGGCGTTGGGCTTCTTCGGTGCGGTCCTGGTGGCGCAGCACGATCGCCAGCTCACGGGCGGCGGCTGCGGACGCGAGGGGCGAGCCGGACACCTCGGCCCAGGTGCGGGCGCGGTCCGCGGTGAGCCGGGCCTGATCGTAGGACCCGAGCTTGCTCAGCACCGTGGCAGCCAGGCTGTAGACGGCGGAAAGCCGAGCCTGATCGAGTTCCCGGCGCGACGACGCGGCAGCGTGCCCATCACCGATGAGGCCGGGCAGCGCGGCGAGCAGACGGCCGTGCGCACCTTTGTCGTACAACTCGCGTGCGGTGGCCAGCCGGGCGTCCAGCGACCCGCCGCCGGTCGGGTTGGGGGTGTCGGCCAGTGCCTCGTCCAACCCCATCAGCAAGGCGGCCGGTCCGGCGACCGCCGTGGCGGCGAGCAGCGTACGGCGGCGCATCAGGTCCTCCTCGGCGTGCGGACTGGCCGTTACTCTAGTGGCCGCCGACACGGTCGGGGCGGGTGGCGCCAGGGAATGCACCAAGATGTGTCGTGGGACGCCGACTTCGAGCGCGGCGCGGTGCACCAGGACCAAGTCCACCACTCTGTTGCGGCGCTCCAGCCGGGACACCGTGGCCGGTGAACACCCAAGCCGGTCACCGAGGGCGGCGAGTGTCCAAGCGCGGTGTTCGCGGCCGAGACGAATGAGTGCGCCGGGGCGCCGCTGCGCGACTAACCCGCGCACCTGGGCACTGTTCCATGGGTCTCCGGGCACAGGCCCCCTCCCACGCCGCACGACCGGGCTCTCACCGTACGGGCAGCCGGCGGAGCCGCACAGAGGGTTTGCACGACGTGCAAAGACCTTGTGTCACAGGACAGTGGATCACCACAGGTTCGGGCGGTGCGGTGTTCTGGGTGCAGCGCCCCGGACCGCAGGGCGAGGCCCGGTCGCCAACGTGCCGCCTCATTCAGGCAACCCGCCCGGACGCCCTCAACCGGCGCCCCGCTTCCCCGGCACCGTTACCGCCGCCGCACTCCTCATATCTCTCCGCTCATGACCGGAGAGGCGGACCCTAGGCGGCGAGGCTGTGCCGCTCGCATCTGCCGTCGCCCTCGTCTCGGTCTGCCTGCTGACGCTCCAGCCCCAGCAACTTCAGCAGGTCAGCCGTCACCACCCGATAGGCGTTACCGAGGCGCAGCACTTTGACCGGGTACTCCCCCTGCTTGGCGAGTCCATATCCCGTGGACCGTCCGATCATCAACGCTCGGTTCGAGGTGTCGAGGTCGATCACAGCAGGGAGTGCAAGCAGCTCCTCGCCCGTCAGCCCTCGCACCTCACGAGACGAATTGGATGCCACCATGGTGCCCTCCGTGAGATATCTAGCGTTGCAGTGACGAATTAGATGTACCACGACATTGCGGCAGCACCTTTTAGGTGCTTAAAGTGCCACCATGACACCTGATCGATGGTCGACAGCGTTCACCGGTCGGATCGCCCAGCGCGTGCGAGACTCGCGCAAAGCCGCCGACCTCACCATGGCCGAAGTCGCCCAGGGCTGTGCTGGCCTCGGCCTGTCGGAGTTCACCGAGCACTCCATGAAGAATCTGGAGTCCGGGCGCAAGACGAGCATCAACGTCGCGGACTTCGTCGTGCTGGCTGCCGTCCTAGGCGTCCCGCCAGTGACTCTCCTCTTCCCGCTCGGGTCCTCGCCCACGGTCGAGGTCCTCCCGGGCCGCGAGGTGTCCGCCTGGGACGCGGTCGCGTGGTTCACCGGCGAGTCGCCATTGGACGAGCCCGCCCCCGAAGGCTCCGCCCGGGACGTCCTCGATGTCTTCCGTCAGCACGGTGACCTCGTGGCCGCCGCGATGTCCTCCTACGCCCTGGCCAGGGAAAGGCGACGGGCAGCCAGCACCACCCTGGACCGGACCCGCAGAGCCACCCTTCTACAGCGCGCCGAGGGCTACGAGGAGCACGCCTTCGAAGACGCCCAGGAGCTGCGCACGCACCGGGAGCGGATGCGCCGGCGCGGGCTCGCTCCTCCGTCCCTTCCCGACGGACTCGCCTTTGTCGACCAGCCCGACACACCCGACGACGCAGGAGGGGAGATCGAGTGAAGAGCGGCACCGTAACCCGGCGGTGTCGGTGCACTGACCCCGAGACCGGAAAGGACCTCGGAGCGTCGTGTCCGAAACTCCAGTCGCGACGGCATGGGACCTACGGGGTCTTCCAGGAGCTGGACCCCGCTCAGGACGGCCGTCGGCGACGGTTCCGTCGCGGCGGCTTCGAGACCTCCACCAAGGCCAAGGAGGAGCTGGACAAGGTCCGTGCCCTCATGGCCATCCCAGAGGAGGACGACGCCTGGGGCAAGACGCAGATCGGCGACCTGCTGGAGAACTGCGTCAAGGAAAAGTCCCCGCTACCGGACTACGACGAGACCCGCCGCCGGTTCCAGACCGGGCAGGCGCTGAACTCCAAGGTCACCGTCGGGGAGTGGTTGGACACCTGGCTGGCCGGACGTAAGCGACTGCGCAGGGGCGGAACGGCGCGCTACGAGTGCGATATCCGCATCCACCTCAAGCCCCACCTCGGGCACCTTCGCCTCGACAAGCTCCGGGTCCACCACATCGACACGATGTTCGACGCCATCAACGAGCGGAACATTGAGATCCAGGAGCAGAATGCTCAGCGGCGGGCGGTCGCCGCCGAGCTGAAAGCGACCCCCAACAAGGGGGCCGAGAATCGAGCGCGGCGGAGGTGGCTCCGCGCTCAGCTCGACGCGATGCCGCTGTTCCGCCGGATCACCGGTCTGAACACCCAGCCCCATATTCGCGACACGCTCCGGGCTGCGTTGAACGTCGCCATAGCCCAGCAGGTGATGCCCGCCTTCAACCCTGCCGCCCACGTTGAGCTACTGCCGGGAACGAAGCCGAAGGCGCTGATCTGGACCGACGAGCGCATCGCCCGATGGCAGGAGACCGGCGAGAGGCCCTCTCCGGTCATGGTCTGGACCCCGGAGCAGACCGCCGAATTCCTCGACTTCGTCGCGGCGGACCGGCTGTACATGCTCTGGCGGCTCATCGCCTTCCGAGGTACCCGCCGAGGGGAAGCCTGCGGTGTCCGCTGGGAGGACCACTCGGGGAAAGCTCGCTCCCTGTCCATCGCCACCCAGCTCGTCCAAGACGGCTGGGACGTCCACGAGGGTGCCCCCAAGACCGACAGCGGCATCCGCCTGATCGCCCTCGACGACGACACCAACGACGGCTTCCTCACCCACAAGGCCAGCCAGCAGCGGGAGCGCGAGGCGTGGGGCGCGGGCTGGCAGGACACCGGGCGCATCTTTACCCAGGAGGACGGCTCCCTTCTCCACCCCGGCAAGGTCAGCGACCTCTTCGAACGCCTCACCGAGGCTGCTGGCCTGCCGCCCATCCGTCTCCATGACCTTCGCCACGTCGCCGCAACGCTGATGCTCGCGGCCGGGGTCGATATCAAAGTCGTCTCCGAGACCCTTGGCCACTCCGACACCCGGATCACGCGGGACACCTACCAGTCCGTCCTCGACGACCTCGCTCGCGACGCCGCCGAGAAGGTCGTGCAGCTCGTACCGCACGCCCGCAAGCCGCTGGCAGCTGTCCACGACGAGCCGAAGTCGAACACGACTCGTCGGCGGCCGAGGATGGTGCCGCCACGCAAGGATGACGCGACGAAGCAAAAACGTTCCGCCTGACGGCAGGCGGGAAGGAGCCCCGGTCAGAGGGAAGCTGACCGGGGTTCCGGCTGTACTGGGACCGATCCTGGTGTCGCCCTGGGCCGCAGGGCTCAGATGGGCGGGCCCACGACCGTCAGCAGCGCTGCGGCGATGGCGATCAGCGCATTGGCCTCGTCCCGGCTGTACGTGAACGTCGATGTGACCGCGTCCGCATGCACCGATCCGCTGGCCTGATCCTCCACGGCCGTGCGAATCGCCGCCCATCGCTCGTCCTGCCCGCGCCGGCGGGGATCCTTGTTGAGGGGCCAGGTCCACCCGCTGTGGAGCTTGACCCACTCCAGGGCTCGGCGGGCTTCCAGGATCGCGCCGTCGATGTCGTTGTCGAGGAGCCGACGTTGCGCGGAGCGCAAGTGCTGGGCGGGTTCGGCGCGGGGGTCGTCCTCCAGCGGGAACGGGACCTGCATCTCGAAGACGACGGAGGGGCCGAGTGCGTTGACCTGGTCGATCCAGCGGCTCTTGGCGACGCTGAAGTGCAGCACCTCCGTCGTGCTACCGGGGTAGCCGGGGGCCTGGGGAAGCGTGCCGGTGGCCTCCAGCTCCATCCGGAGGTCTCCGTCGCGCGCCTCGTTTATGGCATGGAGCTGGGCCGAGGTGATGAGGAACTTCAGGACCGGGCGCTCGACGCCGGTCTCGGGGGTGAACGGGAGCATCTCCGTCACCCGCCCGACCAGTGTCCGCTCGTACGGGTTCCGGATGGCGTAGAGGTCGGCCTGCAGCGCCAGGAACCTGCCGGCCTTCGAGGCCACTGGAGCCTTCACCTCCAGACCCATCTGGAGGCAGATCGTTCCCATGCCCCTGAGAAGCTGCACGCTCTCCTCCCGGACTCCGAGGGCGAACTCCCCAGCCTCCGCGTCGAAGCGCATCACGTTCACGACTGGTTCCTCCATAGCGATGTCCGGCCTGCCGATTCTCCATCAGCCGCCGCCAGAGGTCGCCCGGTTTATGAAACCCCCCCAAGAGCGCTCCCGGGCCACGTGCCCTCGGTGAAGCGCGGACGTGCCCCGGCTACCGACCTTTCATCGCCTGTCGGCAACCACCAGCTCGTCCACCGCTCCGCACGCTCGCTGCACGCCTGTCCACCGGTTGTCCACCGGGGGCGATCATGGTGCCTCGAAAAGGGTGCCTCACCGTCGTGAATTGATCTTGAAAAACACAAAAGCCCAGGTCAGACACTGTCTGACCTGGGCTTCCCGTGAGCCCCCTGTCGGATTCGAACCGACGACCTACGCATTACAAGTGCGTTGCTCTGGCCAACTGAGCTAAGGAGGCGTGCCGGAGCAGTGTAACCAACCCGGCGTGGTGACCGGACGAGATATTCCCGGCGCCTTGGACTACTGACAGATCCGAAAACGCCAGGTAGCGTCACATCAGGTTCACTCAAGTGGACCAAACCACTCCCTTACTCGGACCGTCCGGCACGTTCCTGCCGGTGGAGGAGAAGATCCAGCATGGCCAGTGTCACGTTCGACAAGGCGTCCCGCGTCTACCCCGGCTCCACGAAGCCGGCCGTGGACCAGCTTGAGATCGACATCGCGGACGGTGAGTTCCTCGTCCTCGTCGGTCCCTCCGGTTGTGGCAAGTCGACCTCCCTGCGCATGCTCGCGGGTCTTGAGGACGTCAACGGCGGTGCGATCCGCATCGGTGACCGCGACGTCACACACCTGCCGCCGAAGGACCGGGACATCGCCATGGTGTTCCAGAACTACGCGCTGTACCCGCACATGTCCGTCGCGGACAACATGGGCTTCGCGCTCAAGATCGCCGGTGTGAACAAGACCGACATCCGGGCGAAGGTCGAAGAGGCCGCCAAGATGCTGGACCTCACCGACTACCTGGACCGCAAGCCGAAGGCGCTCTCCGGTGGTCAGCGTCAGCGTGTCGCGATGGGCCGCGCCATCGTGCGTGAGCCGCAGGTCTTCCTCATGGACGAGCCGCTGTCGAACCTCGACGCCAAGCTCCGTGTCTCGACCCGTACGCAGATCGCGTCGCTCCAGCGCCGCCTCGGCATCACCACCGTGTACGTCACCCACGACCAGGTCGAGGCCCTCACCATGGGCGACCGGGTCGCGGTCCTCAAGGACGGGCTGCTCCAGCAGGTCGACTCGCCGCGCAACATGTACGACCGCCCGGCGAACCTCTTCGTGGCCGGCTTCATCGGCTCCCCCGCCATGAACCTGATCGAGGTCCCGATCACCGACGGTGGCGTGAAGTTCGGCAACAGCGTCGTCCCGGTCTCCCGTGAGGCGCTCACCGCCGCCGCGGACCGCGGCGACACGACCGTCACGGTCGGTATCCGCCCCGAGCACTTCGACATCGTCGAGCACGGTGGCGCCGCCGCGAAGACCCTCACCAAGGACTCCTCGGACGCCCCGGCCGGCCTGGCCGTCTCGGTCAACGTCGTCGAGGAGCTCGGCGCCGACGGCTTCGTCTACGGTGCCGCCCAGGTCGGTGGCGAGCACAAGGACCTGGTCGTCCGCGTCGGTGGCCGCGCCGTCCCGGAGAAGGGCACCAAGCTGCACGTCGTCCCGCGCCCGGACGAGCTGCACGTCTTCGCGACCTCGACCGGTGAGCGCCTCACCGGCTGATCGCCCCGCCGTACGCACGGCCCCGCATCCTTCGAGGGTGCGGGGCCGTTTGCATGGCGCGGCACATGTTTTGCGTTTCGATCATGGACGTCACCGAATACCGCGCCAGACAGGACATTTCAACCCTTCCCGTCAACCGGTGATTCGAATGACCACGTCGAACCATCCCCCGCGAGGGTGACGGAATGTCGTCAATTCATCACCGCCCGCTACGCTCGCCTGCGTGACCCACACCGCGCGCCGAATCGGCCGAACTCTCGCTCTCGTCCTGCCCGTCGTCATGGTTCTCTCCGGAACCCTCGCGGTGACCCGCGTTCCCTGGGCGGCGCAGAACAACGAATCCCCGTTGCTGGCCGCCGCATCGGAGACCGTCTCCAAGCGCGCCAAGCCGCGCGCCGCGCAGGACGTACTGCGCGACAAGCTGCTCGTGGAACTCCAGGAGAAGGACCCTGCGGCGGCCCTCACGGACCTCCAGCGCGCCGTCGAAGCGCGCCCCTCGCTCGCCCAGCACTGCATGTCGATCGCCAAGGCGCTCGGGAAGGCAGCCGTCGAACAGTACGGCCCGACGCGCGCCCACCGCTTCTCCCGCCCGGTCTGCGACACCTCGTTCGCGTCCGGCGTCGCACAGTTCAGCTGAGCGGGACATGGCAGGCACCGCATATCGTGCCTGCCATGCATACGTATCCGACGCAGGCGGTGATCCTGGCGGGTGGCCAGGGCTCGCGGCTGCGCCCGTACACCGATGACCGCCCCAAGCCGATGGTCGAGATCCCGGGAACCGGGACCCCGATCATCGGCCATCAGCTTTCCTGGCTGGCCGCCGAGGGCGTCACCGACGCCGTGGTCTCGTGCGGCCACCTCGCCGAGGTGCTCCAGGAGTGGCTGGCCTCGGCCGATCTGCCGTTGCGCGTCACGACCGTCGTCGAGACGGAGCCGCTCGGCCGCGGCGGTGGCCTGAAGTACGCGGCGGCCCGGCTGCCCGATCCGGAGCAGCCCTGGTACGCCACCAACGGCGACATCTGGACGCGCTTCTCCCTGCGCGAGATGGCCGCGTTCCATGCCGAGCGCGACGCCACCGCGACCCTGGCGCTGGCCCGGCCCCGGATTCCCTGGGGCGCCGTGGAGACGGACGCGTTCGGGCACATCACCGACTTCATCGAGTCGCCGCCCTCGCCGTATCTGATCAACGCCGGTGTGTACGTGTTCTCGCCCGCGTTCACGCGGCTGCTGCCCGACCGGGGCGACCATGAGCGGACGACGTTCCCGCGGCTGGCCCGGGAGCGCAGCCTCGCCGGGTACCCCCTGCCGCACGGGGCCTACTGGCGGGCGATCGACACGGCGAAGGACCTCACCGAGGCGGCGAAGGAACTGGGCGCTCAGGCGGGCTGAGGGAGCCGCTGAGGGAGCCGCTGAGAGGGAGCGGGGAGCGGACCGGCCCCGGTCCGGGTGCACGCGGACGGCGCGGACCCGAGGAGCCCGCGCGGACCGAGGCCCCCGGAAGCGGAGGCAGCACCTCGGAGGGGCGGGCACCGGAATCGGTGCCCGCCCCTCCGACGTACGTACGGTCCGTTCTCCCGGTCGGCTCAGCCGAGCAGGCCGCCGATCGGGTTCCGGCCGGCCCCGCCGGAGCCGCCGCCGGTGTCGCCGCCGGTCGAACCGCCGCCGCCGCTGTCCGAGCCGCCGCCCGTGGAGCCGCCGCCGCCGGTGCCGCCGGAGGACGTCGGACCCGCGCTGGTGGACGGGGGCTGCTGCGGGGTCGTCTGCTGCGGGGGCCGCTGGCCCGTGCCCTGGGTCTGGCTGGGCTGGGTGCCCGCCCCCGAGGCGCTCCCGGATTCGCGGACGGTGTCCGTGCCGGGCGTGGACTCCTTGCTGGACGGGGTCGTGGCGGCGCCGGAACTGGAGGGCTCGGGGCGCCGGCCGTCCGGGGTGCGGGACGCCTTTCGCTCGCCGGTGGATTCGCCGGGGAGCGGCATGCCGGGGAGCTGGTTGGTCGGGTTGTCGTGCGGGCCCGGGACCGTGACGACCTCGGTGGAGCGGACGGCGCCGCCGAGCATGGAGCCGATCAGCAGCGTGAGACCGACGACCACGGTGGCGACCACGGTGCCGCGCCGCAGCACACGGCGGCGCAGGTCCCAGATCTCGGAGCGCGGGCCGAGCCGGCGCCAGGCCTCTCCGGCGAGGCGCGCGTCCACGGAGTAGACGGGCGCGCCCGCGATGATCAGGGGGCTCCAGGTGGCCAGCATGATGATGTCGGGTGCGTCGTAGACGGCGACGGTGCGCCAGCTGACCGTGACCAGGAGAGCCGCGGAGAGCAGCGCGCCCACGGAGGCGGCGACGCGCTGCCAGAGGCCGAGGACGGTGAGGACGCCGACGACGACCTGGAGGAAGGCGACGGTCAGACCGGCGCCGACGGGGTGGGAGAGGGCGAAGTCGCGCAGGGGCTCGGCCAGCGCCCAGGGGTGCAGCGAGGTCAGCCACTTGACCATGGAGCCGCGCTCGCCGCCGTCGAAGTAGACGGGGTCGCACAGCTTGCCCATGCCGGCGTAGATGGAGATGAAGCCGAGCAGGACGCGCATGGGGAGCAGCACGACCCCCAGGTTCATCCGGCGGCCGGGGTAATAGGCGTGCTTGACCGGGTCGTTGCCGTGGCGGCGGTCCCGGGCGGCGGGGCTCTCGTCGTACTCCTCGTCGTCGCCTCCGGGCCCGTCGGGCCCGATGTCGACCGGGTCGTACGCCCCGACGGCCTGCCGCATGGGCGGGAGCAGCGGCCCGTTGCCGCGTCCGGGCTGGTGCGGTGCGGTCAGTACGGGGTTGGGCTGGGTCTCGTCGAGGCGCGGGATGACCTGCGTCCCGACGGCTCCGCGGCCGTCCTCGTACTCCCCACCGAGGCCGCCGTGCCCGCCGGGGCCGACGTCGAGCTGTCCGGCGGTGGAGTTGCGTACGGCCTGGAGGAGGCCGGTCGCGCCCGGGTCACCGGGGGCCGATCTGCCGCTCCAGACGACGGGCGCCCGCCTGCGGCCGCCGGAGCCGCTCATGGCGGGGACGCGGGCCGTGCCCGCGGGGGCACCGCGCAGCCGTGCGCGCTGGCCCGGGGCGAGCTGCACCCGGAAGCTGGCGTGGTTGACGATGACCTGCGCGGGGTCGCTGTCCACCTTGGTCATGCTCAGGGCGGGTTGCTCGTCGAACCGAGGCGTTCTGGTGTCCACACTCATCTAACCGAGTGACGTGTGGATAGGACACTGCTTTGACGGGCCCGATGTGTCCGAGACCCGTCAAGATCCGGCCAAACTCGGGCATCTAGGAACTGTGTTCGGCGCTCGCACGTCAACTGACCCGGAGGTCACAGCCGTTACCACCCGCGCGAACGCCGCTCGCCCCTGCCGCACGCTCGTTCCGTGCGCCCCGCGCTCCTCCGGCGAGGGGGGAGCGCGGGGCGCACGGAACGAGCGGGGCGCACGAGGCGCATGGAGAGCGCGGGCGGCGCACCCGAGGCTTACGCGCGGCGGCGCGCCACCTCGTACAACACGATGCCGGCCGCGACACCGGCGTTCAGCGACTCGGCGCCGCCCGGCATCGAGATCCGGACCCGGTAGTCGCAGGTCTCGCCGACGAGACGGCCCAGGCCCTTGCCCTCGCTGCCGATGACGATGACGACCGGACCGGCCAGCTGCTCCAGGTCCTCGACCGTGTGCTCGCCGTCCGCCGCCAGGCCCACGACGGTGAGGCCGGCCTTCTGGTAGCCCTCCAGGGCACGGGTCAGGTTGGTGACGCGGGAGACCGGCGTACGGGCGGCCGTGCCGGCCGAGGACTTCCACGCACCGGCGGTCATCCCGGCCGCACGGCGCTCGGGGACGACCACACCGTGGCCGCCGAACGCGGAGACGGAGCGGACGATCGCACCGAGGTTGCGCGGGTCGGTGACGCCGTCGAGGGCGACGATCAGCGGGTCCTCGTTGTTGTCGTACGCGGCCGCGGTGAGGTCCTCCGGGTGCGCGTACTCGTACGGCGGGACCTGGAGGACGATGCCCTGGTGGTTCAGGCCGTTCGTCATCCGGTCGAGCTCGGGGCGCGGGGCCTCCATCAGGTTGATGTTGCCGCGCTCGCCCGCGAGCTTGAGGCAGTCGCGGACCCGCTCGTCGTTGTCGATGTACTGCTGGACGTACAGGGTGACCGCGGGCACACCGTCGCGCAGGGCCTCGTAGACCGGGTTACGGCCGACCACCATCTCCGAGGTGCCCTTGGCGCCACCGCGCCGGGGCGCGGGGCGGCGGGCCGCGGCGTGCTTGGCCTGGGCGTTGGCGACCCGGTTCTTCTTGTGTCCCTTGCGGACGGAGGCGGGCGGCGTGGGTCCCTTGCCTTCGAGACCACGGCGTCGCTGGCCACCGCTGCCGACCTGCATGCCCTTCTTGTTGGACGTGCGGCGGTTCCTGCGCTGGCTGTTCCCGGCCATGACCTACCTGTTTCGTTGCTTCAGAAGTACGTACGTAATGAAAGTGTGCCGCCCGGACGGCCGGGCGGCACATTTGCGCCGGTCAGGCCGGTGCCAAGAGGTGGTGTTCAGCGCGGTCCGAGCGTCCATCGGGGGCCGCTGGGGCTGTCCTCGATGACGAGGCCGGACTGGTTGAGCTGGTCGCGGATGGCGTCGGCGGCGGCCCAGTCCTTGCGGGCGCGCGCCGACTGGCGCTGGTCGAGGACGAGGCGTACGAGCGTGTCGACGACACCGTGCAGGTCCTCGCCGCGGTCGGTCTCGCCCGCCCAGTGCGGGTCGAGCGGGTCGAGGCCGAGGACGCCGAGCATGGCCCGGACCTCGGCCAGACGGGCGACGGCGGCTTCCTTGTCGTCGGCGGCGAGGGCGGAATTGCCCTGCCGGACCGTGGTGTGGACGATCGCGAGGGCCTGCGGGACGCCCAGGTCGTCGTCCATCGCCTCGGCGAAGGCGGGCGGCACCTCGGCGGCGGCGGGTACGGTCTCCCCCGCCTTCTCGGTGACGCGCTGCGCGAAGCCCTCGATCCGCGCGAACGCGGACTCCGCCTCGCGCAGTGCCTCCTCGCTGTACTCGATCATCGACCGGTAGTGCGGGGTGCCGAGGTAGTAGCGCAGCACGATGGGGCGCCATGCCTTGACCATCTCGCTGACCAGCACGGAGTTGCCGAGCGACTTCGACATCTTCTCGCCGGACATGGTGACCCAGCCGTTGTGCACCCAGTACTTCGCGAACTCGTCGCCGAAGGCCTTGGCCTGGGCGATCTCGTTCTCGTGGTGCGGGAAGATCAGGTCGATGCCGCCGCCGTGGATGTCGAAGGCGGTGCCGAGGTACTTGTGCGCCATGGCGGAGCACTCCAGGTGCCAGCCGGGACGGCCGCGGCCCCACGGGGTCGGCCAGCTGGGCTCGCCCGGCTTGACGGCCTTCCACATGGCGAAGTCGCGCTGGTCGCGCTTGCCGGTCTCCCCGTCGCCGGTGGGCTGGCGCAGGTCGTCCAGCTCCTGGTTGGACAGCTCCAGATAGCCGGGGAAGGACCGCACGTCGAAGTAGACGTTGCCGTCCGCCGCGTAGGCGTGGCCGCGCTCGATGAGGCCGCGCATCATCTCGACCATTTCGGTGATGTGGCCGGTGGCGCGCGGTTCGTACGTGGGCGGCAGGCAGCCGAGCGCGTCGTAGCCGTCGTTGAACGCGCGCTCGTTCTCGTAGCCGATCGACCACCAGGGGCGGCCCTGTTCGGCCGACTTGTTGATGATCTTGTCGTCGATGTCGGTGACGTTCCGGATGAACGTGACGTCGTAGCCGCGGTAGGCGAACCAGCGGCGCATGATGTCGAAGTTCAGACCGGACCGGATGTGCCCGATGTGCGGGGCGGCCTGGACAGTGGCGCCACAGAGGTAGATCGAGACACAGCCCGCTGTGAGCGGGACGAAGTCACGGATCTGCCGGGCGCTGGTGTCATACAGGCGAATAGTCACGCCTCAAGGGTAGTAGGCCAACACCAGTGCCCCGCGACCCCTTGGGGATCGCGGGGACAACTTTCTGATATTGGGATGTGCGGTTCCGGGTCGCGCGAGGTACGGGACCGGGGCCGCGGAGGCCGTCGGAACGGTGCCGCGGAGGCCGTCGGGCCGGGTCCCGGAGCCGGCCCGAGCGGGGCCCGGAGGCGACCGGACCGGGGTCGCGGAGGCCGTCGGCCCCTGTCTCAGAGGCGCCCGACGACCTTGCGCGGGGTGATCCGCACGACCACGCGGGCGGCGTCGTCGGCCGAGCTCGGGTTGAACTCCGCGTACTTCTTGCCGCTGTACTTCAACGCCAGCTCGTCGATCAGTTCCTGGCCGCCCTCGGTGGTCAGGGTCGCGGTGCCGCGGATCTCCGCGTACGCGTACGGGTTGTCGGCGGGCTGCACGACCACGGTGACGCGCGGGTCGCGGCGCAGGTTCTGCTCCTTGCGGCGGTCCACGGTGGTCGAGATCAGCACGTCGTCGCCGTCCCGCTTCACCCAGACGGGAGAAACCTGCGGGCTGCCGTCGGGCTGGATCGTGGCGATGGTGACGAAAACGGGCGTGTCGAGCACGTTCTTGAGGTTCTCGGAGAGTGCGGCGGTCATGACGTACGTCCTCCTGTGTACCGGCGGGCTGTCGGATTCGCTCCTACCCGCCAACCACGCGTCAGCCCCGCTGCTTCCCGATCCGGCCCGCCGGAAGGGTGAATGCCAGTGCGGCACCGATCAGCGGGACGGCGGCGAGGACCGTCCACAGGACGGGGCCGGGGGCGCCGAGGAGCGCCCCCGTGGCCGCGCTGCCGCCGAGGACCGCGAGCCCGGAGACGGAGGACAGCGCCCCGGTGGCGAGGCCGAGCCGCCGGTCGTCGACGAGATCGGGGACCAGCCCGCGGGCGGCGGGCACCAGCAGCATCTGGCCCGAGGGTGAGCAGGACGACCAGTACGGCACCGGGCAGCAGTCCGGCGGGCCCGCCCGGCGTCAGCGGCACGGCGGCGAATCCCGCGGCGACGGTCCCCAGCCCGGCGACGAGCGCGGTGCGCGGGGCGATCCGGTGCGCGGACCAGCGCGGTCCGCAGGACATAGCCGTCCACGTCGGTCGTCGGCGTACCGGCCGTCACCGTGGTCGTGCTCACCACCGGGCCCTCACTCTCACCTCGTACGGCACATCGCCGCCGTACACATCGCTTGCCGTACCAGCGTACGTGCAAGCGATGTGCAACAAGGGGCGGGCCCGGGAGGACCGGCAGGTCAGGCGGGTGGTGAGCGGCGCGTGCACGGGTCCCGGCCGGGCGGACGGGTCATCCCACCCGGTAGACCAGGGCGGTGGCGATCCCGGCGATGCCTTCGCCGCGCCCGGTGAACCCGAGCCCGTCGGAGGTCGCGGCGGAGAGCGAGACGGGGGCGCCCGCGGCGGCGGACAGCACCTTCTGCGCCTCGTCGCGCCGTTTGCCGATCTTCGGCCGTACGCCGACGACCTGGACGGCCACATTGCCGATCTCGAAGCCCTCGGACCGGACGATCCGGGCCGCCTCGGTGAGCAGCGTGACACCGGAGGCGCCGGACCACTCGGGGCGACCGGTGCCGAAGTGCTGCCCGAGGTCACCGAGGCCGGCGGCCGAGAAGAGCGCGTTGCAGGCGGCGTGCGCGACGACGTCGGCGTCGGAGTGCCCGGCGAGGCCGGGGCCCTCGCCCTCCCACTTCAGGCCCGCGCACCACAGCTCGCGGCCCTCTTCGAAGGCGTGGATGTCGGTCCCGATCCCGACGCGCGGGATCACGGGGGCCGCGGGCGCACCCGCGGGGTTCTCAGAAGCCATCGTTCGCCCTCCGGCGTGCGAGTACCGCCTCGGCCAGCAGCAGATCGAGCGGCCGGGTCACCTTGAACGCCTCTTCGTGCCCGGGGACGACGACGACCGGCGCCCCGAGCTGTTCCACCATGCCCGCGTCGTCGGTCGCGCCCTCGCCGTCGACGGCGACCGTCGCGTGCGCCCGCACCAGCGTGTCCCGGTCGAAGCCCTGCGGCGTCTGCACGGCACGCAGCCTGGCGCGTACGGGGGTCGAGAGCACCGGCTCCGGCTCCCCCGGCGCTCCGGGCTCGACCTCCTTCACGGTGTCGGCGAGCGGCAGCGCGGGGACGACGGCGGGCGCCCCGTCGCGTACGGCCTCGATGACCGTGTCGACCGTGTCGACCGGGACCAGCGGCCGGGCCGCGTCATGGACCAGGACGACGGAGATGTCCTCGGGCAGCGCGGCGAGGCCGAGCCCCACGGACTGCTGCCGGGTGTCGCCGCCCGGCACCACCAGGTAGTCGGTGCGCTCGGGCAGGGCGTGTTCGTCGAGCAGGTTCTTGACCTCGGGCGCGCCGTCGGGCGGCGCGACGACGACGACCAGGGAGACGGCACGGGAGGCGGCCATCGCCCGGACCGCGTGGATCAGCATGGGTGTACCGCTGAGCGCGCGGAGCGCCTTGGGCGCCCCCGGGCCGAGCCGCACGCCCCGGCCGGCCGCGGGAATCACCGCGGCGGTGCGGTGCGGACGCGATTCATCAGGCAGCGGTGACATCGGTGACATCGGTTGCACTCCGAAGCTTCGGCAGGTTTGTTTCCACGGCCGACATGGGTATGGCCCCAGCGAGCCGGGCGTGACGACCTGACTTGATCCGGGCCCCTTCCGTGACACCCGGTCGAGTCGGTCGCCGTACGGCTCGGGGTCGGCTACTGGGGGACGGTAGCCGGGAACAACCGGCGGGGGCGGACCAGCGCAGGCTTTGCCCATGACATGGCCGAATTGAGTGGTAGCGGTTTGGCCGAAAAGGGAAGTCGCGCACCTTCATGACCGTCCGGCACGGGCGGCATCAGGTGTTCCGCGCAGACCGTCGGCCCCGTGAACGGCTCGTTCCGGAATACGCACCGGTAACCGCGTCCGTCCGGTCGCCACACCCCTCCGGGTAACCGCGTCCGAACATGCCGCAGGGCCCGACGACACAGCGTATATACGGCTGGTCAACGGGCACCGCGACACATTCTTACGATCGGTATGACCCGATCCGGTTCAGTCCGGGACGATCCGGTCCGACCGTTTCGATCCGAGCCGTTCCGGCCCGAGCCGATTCAGGACGCGAGGACCTCGTCGAGAAGGGCCTCGGCCTTGTCCTCGTTCGTGTTCTCCGCGAGTGCGAGCTCGCTCACCAGAATCTGGCGGGCCTTGGCGAGCATGCGCTTTTCACCTGCGGAGAGACCGCGCTCACGCTCACGGCGCCACAGGTCACGCACCACTTCGGCGACCTTGATGACATCGCCGGAGGCGAGCTTCTCGAGATTTGCCTTGTAGCGACGGGACCAGTTCGTCGGCTCTTCGGCATACGGTGCGCGCAGCACCTCGAAGACCCGGTCCAGCCCGTCCTGCCCGACCACGTCGCGCACGCCCACGAACTCCGCATTGTCCGCCGGCACACGAACCGTCAAGTCGCCCTGGGCGACCTTGAGCACCAAGTAGGTCTTGTCCACGCCTTTGATCTGGCGAGTTTCGATAGCCTCGATCAGCGCGGCCCCGTGATGGGGATAGACCACGGTGTCGCCAACCTTGAACGTCATGTGACAGGTACCCCTTCCGTGGCTATCCAGAGTAACACGAGAACAGCATCTCCTGAATGGCGTTTTCGCAGGTCAGGGCATATCTCGGGGCTTGACAACAGCAACACGAACGTGCTGCGGAAGGCTTCCGGAAGCCGGTATTCGCAGGTCGGAGCCACTGTGCGGCCACGGTGAAACGCGCGCGTTACACACGCCGCAACCCCTCCAGAAGGGGCCGAACGTCCCGTTTTGCCGGATTCCAGATGGTGAACTTTCCGTACTCCGTTCGGAGATCGATCACCCGTACGGAGGTAAGAGCCGAGGGCCAATGAATTCGATCAACGACCCCTCCCGCTCACGGATTATGCGTAAGGAATACGCCAAGGTCCGGGAAATTGATCACCCCCGTAATGTGAACGAACTACGAATCCGCGTCGGCGGGTCGCGGGGGTGCGCGGGCAGGTCGGAGCGGTGCCGGACGGGTCGCGGCATGAGGCAGTGAGCCCCAGGGGGCGGGTCGGGTGCGGGGCGGGAGCGGCGGCTCGGTAGCCTGACCTCGCTGACACACACTTAGGGCGGCTTTACGTCGCCCGTCCTTGCCGTCCGCAGAGTCCGAAGCCCGCAGACCGAACGTTCAAGGAGTTGCCGCCGCCGTGAGCCGCAGCCTTCGACACGGCGCTCTCGCCGCCACTGCCCTCGTGTTCTCGATCGCCTCGATGTCCGCCTGCAGCGCGGGCAACGACGCGCAGACGCTCCAGATCAGGCCCGACAACGCGGCCACCTCGGTCGGCACCATCAAGATCCAGAACGTCAACGTCATCACGCAGCCCGAGCACAACGCCGAGGGTCCGGCCGTGGTCGCGGCGACACTCTTCAACGACTCCACCAAGCGCGAGGTCCTGGAGACCATCACGCTGCCGGGCTCCAACGCCGAGGTGAAGCTGCACGCCGCCGAGGGCAAGGGCCCGATCGTGGTCCCGGCCGGCGGCCGGGTCGTCATCGGTGGCCAGGGCAACGCCGCCGCCGTGATCGAGAACGGCCGCGAGGCCGCCCGGAACGGCGACGTCCAGCAGGTCGTCTTCAAGCTCAGCCGGACCGGCGACATCGGGCTCGGCGCCAGCGTCGTCCCGGCGACCACCTTCTTCGAGGGATTCGGCCCGAGCTCGCTGCCCGCGACGCCGTCGCCGAAGCCGACGCGGACGGCCTCCGACGGGACCTCCCGGGCCCCGGGAGAGCCGACGGGCTCCGCGACCTCCGGCACGCCGTCGGACGGCGCGACCGGTGCGGGCACCCCCGGCGACACCGCCTCCACCTCGCAGACCACGGGTCACTGACCCACGCAGCCGCGTACACGTGAAGGGGCGCCTCCCGGCCGGGAGGCGCCCCTTCACACATCACACGTGTCAGGTGCCGGTTTACGGCTCGAACTTGTACCCCAGGCCCCGCACCGTCACCAGGTAGCGCGGCGCACCCGGGTCGGGCTCGATCTTGGCGCGGAGGCGCTTCACATGGACGTCGAGGGTCTTGGTGTCGCCCACGTAGTCCGCGCCCCAGACGCGGTCGATCAGCTGCATGCGGGTCAGTACGCGGCCCGCGTTGCGCAGCAGCATCTCCAGGAGGTCGAACTCCTTGAGCGGGAGGTCGACCTTGCCGCCGGAGACCGTGACGACGTGGCGGTCCACGTCCATCCGGACCGGGCCGGCCTCCAGAGCGGCCGGGGCGACCTCCTCCGGCTCGCCGCGGCGACGCAGGACGGCGCGGATGCGGGCGACCAGCTCCCGCGAGGAGAAGGGCTTGGTCACATAGTCGTCGGCTCCTATTTCCAGCCCGACGACCTTGTCGATCTCGCTGTCCTTGGCGGTGACCATGATCACCGGGACGTTGGAGCGACCGCGCAGCTGGCGGCACACCTCGGTGCCGGGCAGACCCGGCAGCATCAGGTCGAGCAGGACGAGGTCGGCGCCGTTGCGCTCGAACTCGTCGAGACCGTCGGGGCCGGTGGCCGCCACGGCCACCTCGAAGCCTTCCTTGCGCAGCATGTAGGACAGGGCGTCGCTGAAGGATTCCTCATCCTCGACGACAAGCACTCGGGTCACGGAAGAGCCTCCGGGGCGGGGAATGGTTCAAAGGTGTCGGTCTCGTACGGGCCCTCGTCGTCACCATTGACGATAAGCGGTCCGCCGGTGGTGCGCTCCCGTACGACGCCCGATTCGGGCAGCCGCAGGGTGAAGGTGGAGCCCTGTCCCTCGGAGCTCCAGACGGTGACCTCCCCGCCGTGCGAGGCGGCCACGTGCTTGACGATGGCGAGGCCGAGACCGGTGCCACCGGTGGCCCGGGAGCGGGCCGGGTCGACGCGGTAGAACCGCTCGAAGACCCGCTCGCGGTCCTTCTCGGAGATGCCGATGCCCTGGTCGGTCACGGCTATCTCGATCAGATCCCCGCCGGGTGCGGCGATGCGGCGGGCGGCGATACCGACGCGGGTGCGGGCGGGACTGTAGTTGACGGCGTTCTCGACGAGGTTGCCGAGCGCCGCCGCGAGCTGGCCGCGGTTCCCCCATATGAACAGGTCCGCGGTGCCGCCCGAGGCCATGGTGATCTGCTTCGAGCCCGCCTGCTGGCGGCAGCGGTCGATGGCCTCGGCGACGAGCTCGTCCACCCGGACCGGTTCGGCGTCCTCCAGCGGGTCGTCGTTCTGCACCCGGGAGAGGTCGATCAGTTCCTGGACGAGGTTGGTCAGCCGGGTCGCCTCGATCTGCATCCGCCCGGCGAACCGCTCGACCGCCTCCGGGTCGTCCGAGGCGTCCATGACGGCCTCGGAGAGCAGCGAGAGCGCCCCGGTCGGCGTCTTGAGCTCATGGCTGACGTTGGCGACGAAGTCGCGCCGTACCGCCTCTATGCGGCGGGCCTCGGTGAGGTCCTCCACCAGCAGCAGCACCAGCCGGGAGCCCAGCGGGGCGACCCGGGCGGAGACGGCGAGCGCCTCGCCCCGGCCCGTCCCGCGCCGGGGCAGGTCCAGCTCGACCTGCCGTATCTCGCCGTCGCGCCGGGCGTCCCTGGCCATGTGGAGCATCGGCTCGACGGCGAGGCGCCCGCCCCTTACCAGGCCCAGCGCATACGCGGCGGAGCTGGCCTTGACGACGCTGTCGCTCTCGTCGAGCACGACGGCGGAGGAACTGAGCACGGAGAGGACCGTGTCCACTCCCGGGGGCAGTGCGGCATTGCCGTCGGGCCGCAGGGACGTTCGCGTGGGCCGTTTCAGGTCGCGCTCGCTCCAGCGGAACGCCAGCATGGCGATCACACCGGTACACAGCCCGGCGATCGCTGCAGCTGCGGCGACCGCCGCGTTCACGTCCATGCTTCAAGGTTATGCGGGCGCGACGACACTCTCCCAGCCATCCGGGTGCCATCTCGAACACTCGTCGCCCAGAGTTCACCGAGGAGCAAGGACCGGTTCACTTCGGGGGCCGGATCAGGACGCGTTGCGCACGCACCGTGGGAGCGTGGGGGCCGGCCCAGAGCCCGGCCCCAGGACGGTCCAAGAAACTGGAGACATTTCTCATGCGCGACGCTTACCACGAGGAACTCGATTCGATCGGCGAGGGCCTGGTCGAGATGGCCCGGCTCGTCGGGTCGGCGATCGGACGCGCCACCACGTCCATGCTCGACGCCGACCTCAAGCTCGCGGAGACCGTGATCGCCGCCGACCAGAAGGTCGACGACCTCCAGCACGACCTGGAGGCACGTGCCATCGCGCTGCTCGCCCGCCAGCAGCCCGTGGCGACCGATCTGCGGATCGTGGTCACGTCGCTGCGGATGAGCGCCGACCTGGAGCGTTCGGGCGACCTCGCCCAGCACGTCGCCAAGCTGGCCCGGCTGCGCTTCCCGCACTCCGCGGTACCGCACGACCTGCACGCCACGATCCTGGAGATGGGCCAGCTCGCCCAGCGGCTGATGGCCAAGGCCGCCGAGGTCATCATCACCAAGGACGTCGATCTGGCGATGCAACTGGAGCAGGACGACGACGAGATGGACCTGCTGCACCGCACCCTGTTCCAGCACCTGATGGACGACCGCTGGAAGCACGGCATCGAGACGGCCGTCGACGTGACGCTGCTCGGCCGCTACTACGAGCGCTTCGCCGACCACGCGGTGTCGGTCGCCAAGCGCGTGGTCTACCTGGTGACGGGTGAGCACGCGGACGAGATCCAGGCGGCGGCCCCGGTGGAGGGCGTGTAGGACCGTCCCGTACGGATGGGGCCTGTCGGAGCATCCCGTACGGACGGGGCCTGTCGGACCGTCCCATACGGAGACGGGGCGTGCGGGGCGCCTCCGGAGTGCGGTCGTCGCACGTTTGTCCTGCGCGCGTGCGCCGTTGATGCGCCCGCCGGGGTGGGCATGCAATGGGGTGGGGGCGCCACGCCATGTCGTACGTCCCCGGCGTGCGCACCTGTCGTACGTCACCGGCGGCGGCGTACCTGTCGTACGCCGCCCAGCCGTACGACCTGAGGAGGGACCATGGCCGATTCCCCCACGACCGAACCCCAGCAGGAGACACCGACCGAAGTGGTGCGCCTGACCGTGCTCGGCGCCTGCGGCTGCGGCTCGGGCTGCGGGTGCGGCTGCCAGTCCGGCGGCCCGTGCCAGTGCGGTGGCTGCTCCGGCTGAGTCCCGGACACGGACGGCGCCCCGCGGCGGAGGCATCCGCGGCGGGGCGTCCGGGCCGGTCGGGCAGGTCCGGGCGGGCAGGTCCGGGAGGCCCGGCGGAGGGCCTCGAAGCCGTCAGGCGGTCTGCTCGGCGGCCAGATCCTTCGCCGCTCCCCCGGCGGCGGCCTCCCCCACCGGCACCGGCGGGACGGCCGCCTCCGCCACGGGCACAGGCGTCGGCACCGGCGCGGCGGAGCCCGTGGGGACCTCCCCCGCTCCTGACTGCGGCAGGTTCCGCATCAGCAGCCAGTAGCCGAGCGCCGCCACCGTGCCCAGCACCGCGCAGGTCCCCCACAGCCAGGCGGCGCCGTAGTGGTCGATCACGATGCCGGACATCAGCGGGGCGATGAGGGCGGCCACCGACCACGACATCGTGTACATGCCCTGGTAGCGACCGCGCCCCTGAGCCGGCGACAGCTGCACGACCAGGCCGGTCTGGATCGGGGCGTTGACGATCTCCGCGAGGGTCCAGACGCAGACCGTCAGCGCGTACACCGCGACCGATCCGGCGAACGCGGTCAGCCCGAATCCGTACCCCGCGAGAAGCGAGGAGATGATCAGCAGGCGACGCGGGTCACGGTGCTCGATGAAGCGCGTGACGGGGATCTGGAGCACCACGATCAGCACACCGTTGACGGCGATGGCCGTGCCGAAGTCGGAGCTGGAGAGCCCGTCCGTGCCCATCGCCACCGGCAGGCCCACGTACCCCTGCTGGAAGATCAGCGACACCAGGAACGACAGCCCGACGACGCCCATGAACCGCCCGTCGCGCAGGACGGTCCCCAGCCGCACGCCGTCGTCCGTCCCCGGCTTTCCCCCGCTCGTCGCGGGTGCCCGCTCCGGCCGGGATTCCGGCACCTTCAGGAACACCACGACGGCGCAGAACAGGGTCATCGCGGCCTCGCCGACGAAGCCCGCCAGATAGCTGTACTCGGCGATGAACCCGGCCCCGGCGGAGGAGACCGCGAAGCCCAGGTTGATGGCCCAGTAGTTGAGCGAGAAGGCCCGCACCCGGTCCTCGGGCCGGACGATGTCGGCCATCATCGCCTGAACGGCCGGGCGCGAGGCGTTGCTCGCCATACCGACCAGGAAGGCGACACCGGCGATGGCGAACGGGTGCTCCATGAACCCGAGCACCGCCACGGACACGGCGGTCGAGGTCTGCGCGATCAGCATCGTGGGCCGCCGCCCGAGCCGGTCCGTCATCACCCCGGCACCGAGCGAGGAGACGACCCCGCCGAGCCCGTGCAGCGCGGCGACGAGCCCGGCGTACGAGGCCGAGTAGCCCCGGTCCAGCGTCAGGTACAGCGCCATGAACGTGGCGACGAACGCCCCTAGCCGGTTGACCAGCGTGCTGACCCACAGCCACCAGAACTCCCTGGGCAGCCCGGACACGCTCTCGTGTGCGGCTCTTCTGAGACCGGCGACAGACATGCGGGTTCCCCCCGGGGACGTACGGAACGGGCGTCACCGGTAAGAGTCCCGGCGGCGATCCAAACATTACGAAGAGCGGGTTCCGGGCCGCCACTCGATTGACGCCGACCGTCAAACGTCACAGCGCCCGGCCGCTCAGGCCGCCTCGGCCGACAGCCGCGACCACCCCGCCGCCGCCTCGGTTCCGCCCCGGTTTCCAACCCGCGACCGGCCCCGTTTCCGCCCCCGTGTCCGTCCTGTGGCCGGGCGCGCGGAGGCCGGGAGGGTTCGATTACGCTCGGACTCATGGCCGACGCACCGTACAAGCTGATCCTCCTCCGCCACGGCGAGAGCGAATGGAACGCGAAGAACCTGTTCACCGGTTGGGTGGACGTCAACCTCACCGAAAAGGGCGAGAAGGAGGCAGTCCGCGGCGGTGAGCTGCTCAAGGACGCCGGTCTGCTCCCCGATGTCCTGCACACCTCCCTCCAGCGCCGCGCGATCCGCACCGCCCAGCTCGCCCTGGACTCCGCGGACCGCCTCTGGATCCCGGTCCACCGCTCCTGGCGGCTGAACGAGCGCCACTACGGCGCCCTCCAGGGCAAGGACAAGGCGCAGACGCTCGCCGAGTTCGGCGAGGAGCAGTTCATGCTCTGGCGCCGCTCGTACGACACCCCGCCGCCCGCCCTTGAGGACGGCACCGAGTTCTCGCAGAGCGACGACCCGCGCTACGCGACGATCCCGCCGGAGCTGCGCCCGCGCACCGAGTGCCTCAAGGACGTCGTCGTCCGCATGCTGCCGTACTGGTACGACGGCATCGTCCCGGACCTCCTCGACGGCAAGACCGTCCTGGTCGCCGCCCACGGCAACAGCCTCCGCGCTCTGGTCAAGCACCTGGACGGCATTTCCGACGAGGACATCTCGGGCCTCAACATCCCGACCGGCATCCCGCTCTCCTACGAGCTCGACGCCGACTTCCGCCCGCTGAACCCGGGCGGCACCTACCTCGACCCGGACGCGGCGAAGGCCGCCATCGAGGCCGTGAAGAACCAGGGCAAGAAGAAGTAGCCCGCAGCACCTCCTTCAGCTCACGAGCCCCCCACCCGCGTGAATCCGTGGGTGGGGGGCTCGTTGCGTTTGCCGGACACCGTTCCGTGCATGGCCATGTGGGGATGAGTGGTGACCCTCCCCTCGCGTCCTCGACCGGTGCGCCCGATGTCGAGTTCGGCTGACGGCCGACCCGGACAGACACTGCCCCCGGCCGTGGTGGAGAGCGTGAGCACCTGTCAGGATCAAGCCGTGAACGAGCCTTCGATTTCTACGAGGTTGAGCAGAGCACTCGACTGGGCGGGGCTGCCCCTGTCCCTCGCTCTTCTGGCGATCGGTATCAGGGACTACCGCGACGGTGCTTCCCTGGGCTGGCCCATGGGCGGAGCCGTCCTGGTACTGGTCAGCCTCTGGGTGGTCTGGCGCGGGTTGCCCCACCGGCGCGCCAGGGCCACCGTGTCGCTGTAGCGGTGCGACCACGCGGGTGAGGTGCTGTCAGGAGTCGCCTACCAGTCGCGCCACTCGTCCGTGATCTCGTACCGTTCCAGCCCGTTCCGTTCGGCCAGGGCCGCGACGTCCACGCCGTTCTCGGTGAGGGTCAGGTCGATGTACTCGCAGAGCATTTCGCGCTCCACCGTCTCGTAACCCGCGCCGCCATGAGCCTCGTTGACCGCGTTCAGCGCGAGCACCACGCGTTCGACCGCTGCGAGGATCTCGTCGTCCGAGGGGGCGCTGAGGGTGCGTATGCCGGTCTCGAAGGAGTCCAGCGTCGTGCCCGTGGCGGTCACGAGGGATTCGGGGAAGAGCTGCGTCGTGTACGCGTGTTCCGGAGCCAGGGTGCCGGTCGCGATTCCGGTCGCCTCCTCGGCCAGACGTCGGCGCCAGAGGTCACTAGGTTTCTCAGCCATGGGGCGAACCTACGGGCCGGCACTGACAGTCGGGCCCGTCGGCGAACGGCAGGCAGCACTCGGCCATACACGCTTCCCCGCCGTTCGGCCGGATGTCGCACCCAACCGATAGCGTGTCCCACCTCACGTTCGCGCAGCGCGGGAGCGGCCAACCAGGCGTCAAGGGCAAGGAGATCGGGGAGAGCGATCATGGGCGAGTCTCTGAAGACCTTCGTCGGTGGCACCGAAGTCGAGGTGCCCAACAGCATTCCGGCCATCCGGGCCACGCTGCCCGAGGAGAGACGCGAGGAGTTCGACCGCGCCATCAACGAGGCGGGTGTGCACGAGATCCAGGCCGTGATGCGGCACTGGATGCTGGAGGCCGTCCCCGATCCCGAGGCCGAACAGATCCTGGACCGGCTGGCGCAGGACGAGGCCGAGAGGCGGAGCGTCGCTTGAGCTTCCGCATCTCCTACGCACCGCCCGCCGACGACTCCCTGGCCAAGATGCGGGACGGCGAGTCCTTCCGGGACGAGATGGCCCGCACCCTGGGAAGTGATCCGTACGGACACGGGTCGTCCGCCGTCAAGCGCGAGCACGACCGGCGCGAGGCCACGGTCTTCGGCGCCATCGTCCTCTACTACGTGTCCGGTTCCGTCCTGACCGTCACCGTCGTCCGCCTCGTCCCCCTGCCCTGAACCGGAGCCGGGCAGGGGAACGCGCCACGGGTCAGGAGAGTTTCGTCGCCTGCGCGGCCACGATCGCGGTCGGCAGCCCGAAGCCCTCGGCCCTGCCGCCGGTCGCGGCGAGGTTGAAGGAGACGAACGTCGCGAACGTTCCCGACTGCCGCAGCGCCACCAGCTTGAACGGGACCTGCTTGCCGTCGCTCTCGCTCACCACCGTCCAGCCGATGGCCTCGTCGCCGCCGGTCACCTTCTCCTCGACGAGCTTGGCGATCTTCTGCGTGTCCCCGTCCATCGTGATGGTGAATCCACCGGCGCACTCGGCCGCGGACTCCCGTACGCCCGCCAGGGTTTCGGGCGCGCCCTGAGCCTCGTAGGAGGAGAGCGAGACCAGCGTGGACGTCAGGTCGAAGGCCGCGGCGAACGCGTCCTCGGCATCGCCCTCCGGCATCTCCGCGAGGTCTTCGAGCGACGTGCCCTTGTCGGTCTTCCTGGGCTCGCTGACGGCGGTGCGCTGGGTGCGCGCGACCGGCTCGCCCTGCTCCACGCCGAGGTAGGCATGGGCGAAGGGCTCGCACTCCTTCTTGTCGACCTTGACGCCTTCCGCCTTCACCTGGTCGTCCGGGCCGGCCTTGGCGATCTTGTTGCCCTTGACATCGCCCTGGACCAGCGATGCCTTCTCCAGCTCGGCGGCGGTCAGCGTCTTCACGGCGGGCTTCGGCGCGGCACTGCCCTTGTCCCCGGACCCGGACCCGGACCCGGCCCCGCTCGCGCCGCCCTTGCCGTCGGAGTCGGACGAGCCGCCGCACGCCGTGGCCAGCAGCGTCAGGGACGCCACGGAAGCGGCGAGGGCGGTACGGCGTACGGCAGTGGCGCGCATGGGTTCATCTCTCCGTCTCATGGAGCAGCGGACCCTGCCCGATGCGGCAGTTCGACGCGCACCGGGACAGACCGCCGCAGTACGCCACAGCCTACGATCGGACACCTGTCCGAATCGCGGATCGGCCGCCCACCGGCCGTGATCGTAATTTTGCTGTGATCAACATGTGCAGACGCCGTGAGGGCCGCACCACGGTACGTTCCGGGTTCAGCCCGTCAGGTGCCGCTGCGCCTCGTACAGATTGCGCGGGCGCACCGACTCCGGCCCCCCGTAACCCTCCAGCCGCGTGTGCAGGTCGCCCGTGAAGTCGGGGACGTCGATCTGGTCGAACTCCGACACCTCGCTGATGCCGACCGTCGCGCTGTACGGGGCGAGGCCGTCGATCCGCACCAGCCCGGCCCTGCCGTTGGTCACCCGGATGTTCCAGTGGGTGAACCTGGCGCCGAAGAGCGGTCCGGCACTGGCGTCGCCGCCGTGCCGCCCGTTGTTGTTCACGGTGATGTCCGTACGGACATTGGCGAACGGCATCCCCCGGTGGGAGTCGAACGTGCCCATCGCCATCCGCCCGCGGGACCAGACGTTGTAGCTGGACAGGCCCTCGACGTTGATGCCGTGCAGTTGGGTGCCCGCGGGTGCGGGGACCGTGCGCCGCTCGATGGCGAAGTCCTCGATCAGGTTGTCGTGCGAGCCCTCGCGGCAGTAGTAGGGGTGGTGGGCGCCGCGGCCCTCCACCCTCGTACGGCGCAGGGTGCAGGCGGACGCGCCGATCAGCCCGAAGCCGTTGTCGACGTGGCGGACGGTGATGTCGTCGGCCCAGCAGTCGTACGCGCACTGGAAGGCGACGCCGTTGTACCCCTTGTCGAGCAGGTGCGGCGACTGCGCGGTCTCCACGGCTTCGAGCGTGAGCCCCTCGACGCCCGATCCGGTGAGCGGGGTGACGAGGGTGGTCAGCCGGGGGTCCCACTCGGGGCGCACATCGAGCGGGAGCGGGCGCTCCAGCGTGATCTCGCGGCCGCGTACGGCGGTGACGCGGACCGGCCACTCGTAGGGGACGTACGACGTCAGCTTGGTCTTGTCGTCCCAGTGGTACGCCGCCGGGCCCGCGCCGTCGCCCGCCATGTGTTCCAGCAGCGTGTGCGCGGGGTCGTCGGCGAGGCGGAGCAGGACCAGCGCGCCGCGCCCGAGCCCGCGGGCGTCGTGGACGGTGATCATCCGGTCGCCGCGGCGGGCGGGGGCGACCGTGGCCAGGGTGCGCCACTCGTCCCGCCGGTTGCCGGTCCAGCCCTCGAACGGCCAGTCCGCGGCCCTGATCGCGTCGGTGAGCGCGGTCCAACGGTCCTCGGGGCAGAGCCAGATGAGGCCGCCCGCCCAGGACCAGCTGGACTTGTCGCCGCCGTAGCGGCTGCCGTAGACACCGATCAGTTCGGTGAGGTTCCTGGTGGCGTGCAGCGTGGTGCGGCCACTGCCCGCGCCGCGCACCACCACATTGCTGTGGCCGATACGGATGAGGTCGTCGATGCGGTACGTCCCGGCGGGGATGAGCACCGTGCCACCGCCACGCTCTCCGGCAGCGGCGATGGCACGGTTGATCGCGGGTGCGGCGTCGGCCGAGCCGTCCGGCCGGGCTCCGTAGTGGCGGACATCGGCGACGAAGCCGTGGGCGGTGCGGCGGGGGAGGTCCGAGCCCGCGCGGTAGCCGGCCCGGCCGATGAACGGGATCTGGGGGTGGGTGAAGGGGGCCGCGGTGAACTCCCGCCAGAGGACCGGGCCTCCGGGACGCTCGGTCGCCGCCGCGGAGGCGGGGGCGCTTCCCGCCGGTGCGGTGGTGGTCGTTGCGCGGCCGGTGATGGTCGTTGCCGGTGCGGTGGTGGTCGTTGCCGGTGCGGTGGTGGTCGCCGCCCGCGCCCTTCCGGTGCCGAGCGCTCCGGTCATCGCGGCGGCCGCGACCGCCACCGCGCTGCCGAGCAGTCCGCGTCTGCCGATGTTCCCCATGCTCGCCACGATCCCGACCGCCTTTCATACATGTGAATGACGTTCATGTCTGCGTCGGCGGCGAGCATGGCATGGCGCGACGGCACGGCGAAAGACCGCTGCACCGCCGGAATTCGGGGATTCCCCCGGGCCGGAGCGCCGGAAGTGTCAGCTGTCGGCCGGGCGTTGAATCAGATGACTGAACGCGTCGAGGTTCCGCGTGGACTCGCCGCGCGACACCCGCCACGCGTGCTCCTTGCGGATCGCACGGGCGAAGCCCAGTTCCAGAAGCGTGTTGAACGAACCGTCCGCCGCTTCGAGGACGGTACCCAGCAGCCGGTCCAGCTCGTCCGGCGTGATCACGGAGAGCGGAAGCTTGCCGACCAGATAGATGTCGCCCAGCGAGTCGATCGCGTAACTCACGCCGAAGAGGCGCAGATTGCGCTCCAGCAGCCAGCGGTGGACCGCGGCGTCGTTCTCGTCCGGGTGCCGGACGACGAACGCGTTGAGGGAGAGGGAGTGCTTCCCGACGATCAGGGAACAGGTGGTGGACAGCTTGCGGGTGCCGGGCAGCGTCACCACGTAGGCGCCGGGCTCCGGGCTCTCCCATTCGAGCCCGGCCTCGCTCAGGGTCGCCTCGATGACCTGCGCCGCTGCGGTTTCGTCGGGTACGTCAGCCATGGGCCGAGCGTACGACAGGGGCGCCGCCCCCACGCATCGGCCGCCGGGCAGCAGCGACGCCGGGCGCTGTACGACCGCCACGCCGGGCCCCACGTCGCCCGCCGTACGACAGCCACGCAGGGCCCCCGCATCAGGCCATCAGGCGCCGTACGACAGCGGCACCGGGCTCCCGCCTCGCCCATCGGACGGACAGCGGCGCCGCGTCCACGCGCCGGGCTCCTCGCGGGCGCGCTCAGCCGTGGTGGGTGCGGGCGCGGCGCCGGTGATCACACATCGCCGCCGTGTACACATCCGCGGTCGCCGCCGCCGCCGTGTCCCAGCCGAACGACTGCGCGTGCGTGGCGGCCGCCGCGCCCATCCGCTCCACCAGCTCGGGCGCCTCCGCGAACCGGCCGATCGCCCGTGCGTACGCCTTCGGGTCGTGCCCCGCGATCAGAAAGCCGCTGACCTCGTCCCGCACCGCCACCGGGAGGCCGCCCACGGCCGCCGCGACGACCGGCGTACCGGCCGCCTGGGCCTCTATGGCGACCAGGCCGAAGGACTCGCTGTACGAGGGCATGACCAGTACGGACGCGGCCCGGAACCAGTCGGCGAGCTGGTCCTGCCCGACCGGCGGGTGGAACCGTACGACATCCGCGATGCCCAGGCGCGCGGCCAGCTTCTGCAGGCCCTCCGGCTTGGCGAGCCCGCTGCCGCTGGGACCGCCGACGACGGGCACCACCATCCGGGTGCGCAGCGAGGGCTCGCGGTCCAGGAGCTCGGCCACCGCACGCAGCAGCACATCGGGGGCCTTGAGCGGCTGGATGCGGCCCGCGAAGAGCGGGATCAGGGCGTCCTGCGGCAGTCCGAGGCGGGCGCGGGCGGCGGCGCGGCCGTCCGCGGGGCGGAAGCGCTCCAGGTTGACCCCGGGGTGCACAACGGCGACGGCCGCCGGGTCGGCCTCGTAGAAGCGGACGAGCTCGTCGGCCTCCTCCGCGGTGTTCGCGATCAGCCGGTCCGAGGCGTGGACGATCTGGGTCTCGCCGATGACCCGGGCGGGGGGCTCGGGGGTGTCGCCCTCGGCGAGCGCGGCGTTCTTGACCTTCGCCATGGTGTGCATGGCGTGGACGAGCGGGACGCCCCAGCGCTGCGCCGCGAGCCAGCCGACCTGGCCCGAAAGCCAGTAGTGGGAGTGGACGAGGTCGTAGTAGCCGGGGCGCTGACCGGCCCACGCCTGCATCACGCCGTGCGTGAAGGCGCAGAGCTGGGCGGGCAGGTCCTCCTTGGCCAGACCCTCGTACGGCCCCGCGTCGACATGCCGGACCAGGACACCGGGCGCCAGCTCGACGGCGGGGGGCAGCGAGCCGGTGGTGGCCCGGGTGAAGATCTCGACGTCGATATTGATCGCGGCGAGGCGTTTGGCCAGCTCCACGATGTAGACGTTCATACCGCCCGCGTCGCCGGTGCCGGGCTGGTGGAGGGGGGACGTGTGCACGGAGAGCATCGCGATACGGCGCGGCTTGCGAGGTGATCCGTTGAAGCCGCCGGGAAACCTGATGCGCGGCGCCACACGTGCGGAGCCGAGCCGAGAGACGTACTGACTCACGTCGTCCGGTCCTCCTCGATCAGGGCATGCCTTCGAAGGGGCACAGGGGCCCTCCGAAGGGCGAGAACAGCGGAATCTTGGCTTTCATTTCCGCTTTGCCAAATCATTACGTATGTATGGCCGGAAGCGATCGGGGGTGTCACGCCCGGAGCCCGCCGCCGCGGAGGCTCCCTCCCCTTTCGCGCTGAGCCCCTCCCCTACTTCGCCCCCTCCCCTTCACCCCTTCAGCCCGCGCTCCGTCCGTCGCATACGCTCGCCGCATGCGCCAGCGCCCCATCGGCACCGCGACCCGCGGGACCACCAACCCCAACCGGCTGCGCCGCATGGACCGCTGGATCGCCGCAGTGCACGGCCCGGTCCTGCGCCGCGCCGACGCCCCCGTCGCCGTCGACCTCGGGTACGGAGCCGCCCCCTGGACCGCCGTGGAGCTGCTGACGCGCCTGCGCACCGTCGAGCCGCGCACCGCGGTGGCCGGTATCGAGATCGACCCGGACCGGGTCGCCGCGGCGAAGCCGTACGAGCGGGAGGGGCTCACCTTCCTCCACGGCGGCTTCGAGATCCCGCTCGCGCGGCGCCCGCACCTGATCCGGGCGGCGAACGTGCTGCGCCAGTACGAAGAGGACCGGGTCGCCGAGGTCTGGGAGCGGCTGTGCGCACGGCTCGCCCCCGACGGACTGCTCGTCGAGGGCACCTGCGACGAGATCGGGCGCCGGCATGTGTGGGTGGCCCTGGGCCCGGAGGGTCCGCGCACGGTCACGTTCGCGACCCGGCTCGGATCGCTGGAGCGCCCCTCCGATCTCGCAGAACGCCTGCCCAAGGCGCTGATCCACCGCAACGTGCCCGGCGAACCGGTCCACGCCTTCCTCCGCGACTTCGACCGCGCCTGGGCGGCTGCCGCCCCGTACGCCTCGCTGGGCGCACGGCAGCGCTGGATCGCCGCCGTGCGCGCGCTGTCCGCCGACTGGCCGACGGCGGACGGGGTACGGCGGTGGCGGCAGGGCGAAGTCACCGTGCCGTGGTCCGCCCTGCGGCCCAACAGCGGCTGAACAACGCGCCGCGCGCCCAGAAGTCGCCGCCCCGGGGAACGCCGTACGGGCATCATTCGTCCCGTACGTAGAGGGGATCGCGCTCTGCCGTACGGGGGACGGCGGTCTGCCGTTCGGGCGGGACGGTGGTCCGCGTCGTGCGGGGACGGTGGTCCGCGTCGTACCGGGGGTACGGTGGCCCGTCGCGCCTCGCGTGTGACACGGCAGGTGCGGTTGGCCTCTGTTGCTTTACGGGGCGGCATGGCACGATCGCGACGTTGCCGAGAAGTTACTGACGGTAAGTCATATACGCGATATCTGGCTTTTGTTGCATTTGCCCGGAGGGGGAGCTCGTGAACCGACGCCACTGTGCAGCTGCGGCGATCACTCTGGTCTGCGCGCTGGCCGTACTGGCCGCGCCGGTCCAGGCCATGGCCGCACCGATACAGCCCTCCCCCACCGCTCCCGCGGCTCCGGGGAAGAAGAGTCTCGAAGAGGTGCGTCAGGAGATCGACAGCCTCTACCGCAAGGCCGGGGCGGCGACGGACGCGTACAACCTCGCCGAGGAACAGACCGAGAAGCAGTCCGGCGAGATCGTGAAGCTGGCCAAGGCGATCGTCGACGGCCAGGCGAGGATCGCCGAGCTGAAGAACCAGGCGGGCGCCCAGGCCCGCGAGCAGTACCGCAACGGCGGGCTGCCGCCGGGCGCGCAGCTGGTCCTCAGCGACGACCCCCAGCTCTTCCTGGACGGGGTGAACCAGGTCCGTCAGGGCCAGCAGGCGTCCAAAGCGGTCCTGGCGGAACTGAACAGGACCCAGGAGGACCTGGAGACGTACACCCAGGACGCGAGCCTCAACTGGCAGAAGCTCGAATCCAACCGTCTCAAGCAGGCCAAGGCCAAGAAGACGATCAACTCCCGGATCGCGGCGGCGAAGAAGCTCGAATCGCAGCTGGAGAAGAAGGAACGGGCCCGGCTCCTCAAGCTGGAGCAGGAGGCCGCGTACACGGCGCAGACCGCGTGGCTCTCCTCCGGTGCGCTCGAGGACATCAACCGCGAGGCGACCGCGAGCGGCAAGAAGGCGGTGGCCTTCGCGACGGGGAAGATCGGCAAGCCGTACGTCTGGGGCGCCGAGGGCCCTGATTCGTACGACTGCTCGGGGCTGACCTCGCAGGCGTGGGCGGCGGCGAAGCGTCCGATCCCGCGCACCTCGCAGGAGCAGTGGCGCCAACTGCCGCGCATCGACATCAAGGACATGCGCCCCGGCGACCTGATCATCTACCACAGCGACGCCAGCCACGTCGGGATGTACGTCGGCGACGGCGCCATCGTGCACGCGCCGCGCCCCGGCCGGAACGTGACGCTGGCGGGCGCGGGGTCGATGCAGATCCTCGGAGTGGTCCGCCCGGACAAGTAGGCGCGCAGGCGCGCAGGCGAGAACGCAGGCAACAGCAATAAGGAGAGCGGGCACCGGCAGCCGGGTGGCACCGGTCCCGCCAGCGGCACTCGCCGACCGGCAGGCGGACACCGCCGGTCGGCAGGCCCCGGCCGGCACCCCCGCCCCGCACCGGCCGGGGCGGCATCCCCTGGCGGACCGGCCCGCCGGGACCGCGTGAACCGGGTGAACCGGGTCACATGAGCGGGGCCACGCCGCCGTGACGGCGGCGCGTGATGTTTGTCATGGCCTCCGCCCCGGCTCCGGGCGGTGCATCTCGCCGGATCCGTGACGGGACGCGGCTTATGGCTGCGCATATGACAGCGGCCGATCCCCGTGCGCCATTCCGTTCGCCTGCCACGGACCGCTATGGTCCCCGTCTGGCGGGTCGTCGATCGTCGTCCCGCCGTGCCCTCGGGGGAGGGAAGGAAACCCGAACCGATGCCCGTACCCGTACCGCAGCAACGTGCCGTTCCCGCTGCGGAGACCACCCACGGCGCCGACCTCACCCTCCTGGTGATCGAGGACGACCCGACGGGCACCATCGCCGTACCCGAACT
The DNA here is from genome assembly GCF_001905125.1 of Streptomyces sp. TSRI0281. Taxonomy (GTDB): domain Bacteria; phylum Actinomycetota; class Actinomycetes; order Streptomycetales; family Streptomycetaceae; genus Streptomyces. The sequence goes on from NZ_LWLE01000007.1 coordinate 105,130, forward strand.
GTCGGCCGCCGCCGGGACCCGGGTCCGTATCCGTACCGCCCGCAATCTCACCGAGGCGGGCCGGCTCCTCACCGACGACGTCGACTGCATCCTGCTGGACCTGGCCCTGCCGCCGGGCGCCGAAACGCGGCCCGCGACCACCGGGACACCACCGGAAACCCTCTCCGGGCGCGCGGACGAGCTGGCCGCCCTCACCCATGTCCTGCGGATCGCGCCCCGGCACGCCGTCCTCGTGCTCACGGCGGAGGACGACGCGGAGCTGGCCGCCGAGGCGGTACGGGTCGGGGCCCAGGACTACCTCTTCCGGGGCGAGCTCGACGCACGGCTGCTGAGCCGCGCCATCCGGTACGCCGTGGAACGCAAGCGCGCGGACATCGCCCAGCACCAGCTGACCGAGTCCCGGCTCCGCGCCCAGGAGAACGCCCGGCTGGAACGCGGGCTGCTGCCCACCCCCCTCCTGGACGGCTCCGACCTGACCTTCGCCGCCCGTTACCGCCCCGGCCGCAGCCGCGCCCTGCTCGGCGGGGACTTCTACGACACGGTCCGCACCCCCGACGGCACGGTCCACGCGATGATCGGCGACGTCTGCGGGCACGGCCCGGACGAGGCGGCGCTCGGCGTCGAACTGCGCATCGCCTGGCGGGCGTTGACGCTGGCCGGGCTGTGCGGGGACCAACTGCTCTCCACGCTTCAGCAGGTCCTGGAGCACGAACGGGAGAGCGAGGAGATCTTCGCGACGCTCTGCACGGTCGACATCGCCCCCGACGGCCGCCGCGCCGGACTCTGCCTGGCGGGCCACCCCGCACCGCTGATCGCCCGCCGAGGACAGCCGGCGCAGCTGCTCCCGTACGAGGACGGCGGACCGGCCCTGGGTCTGCTGCCGCGCGCCCGGTGGCCGCGCCGCCAGGTCGAACTGGGCGGCTCCTGGAGCCTGATGATGTACACGGACGGGCTGATCGAGGGCCGGATCGGGCCGACGGGCACCCAGCGGCTCGGCCAGGACGGCATGGTCGCGATGATCAACGCCCAGCTGGACCGGGGACTCGGCGGCGAGGAGCTGCTGGAGGCGGCGGTCACCCACGTGCGGGAGCTGAACGGCGGGGAGTTGACCGACGACGTGGCGGTCCTGCTGCTCGACCGCGACCAGGAGCGGATACGCCGACGGGGCGGGAGCGCACCGCGCTCCCGCCCCGTACCGGCGCCGACCCGGACGGCGAACGCTCAGCGCCCGCCGTTGTAGGGCCCGTACGGCCCGTCGCTGCTGGACCCGCCGCCGCGACGGCCACCGCCACCGCCCGAGACCGCCTTGATCGCGGGCCGTACGTCCACCATGAAGACGATCGACGCGACCGCGCCCGCGAGCTGGAGGAACAGCATGGGCACGAAGAGGTTCACGGCCACGGTGATGCCGAGAATGATCAGCCAGAACGACTTCTTCTGCTTGTCCGCCGCACGGTAGGCGTCCTCGCGGGCCGTCACCGCGAAGAACAGGGCGATCACGGCCAGCACCAGCATGGCCAGATAGAGCAGCCCGATGAGTGTGCCGAAACCTGTGAGCAACATGGTGTCTACCGCCTAGTGAGTGGATGGGCGCCCTGCGGCCAAGCTACCGGGAGAACGAACCGGCCACCGGTAAAGGTGCCCGGCCCGCGCCCCGGCCACTCGGCCGACAGCGCCGGAACCGCCCGGGTTCACTTTCCGGCGGGCGGGGTGGTCTTCTTCGCCGCGGGCTTGCGCGGGGCAGGCGTCTTCCTGACGGGCGCGGCCTTGGCCTCAGCCGCTGCGGGCTCGGCGGGAGCGGGCTTGGGCTGAGCCGCTGCGGGCTTCGCGGGAGCGGGCTTGGCAGGAGCGGGCTTGGCCTCAGCCGCGGCGGGCTTCGCCGGAGCGGCGGTCCCGGCACGGGCGGCCCTCGGCTCGCTCTTCGCGGCGGGTGCGGGCTTCGCCTTGGGCTCGGCCTCCACCACGGCGGCGATCTCGACGATCTCGTCGGCCGTCCCGCCCCGCCAGGTCCGCACGCTCTGCTCGCCGCGCTCGGCGACCTTCTCGTACGTCTCACGGGCCCTGACCGCGTACTCGGCGGCCACGCCCAGGCTGCGCAGAGCCAGGTCCTGAGCGTTCTCGCCCAGCTTCTTCAGATCGGTGTCGAACGACCCGAACACCTCGGTGACCTTCGCCTGCACGGTGGCCTGGGCCTCCTTGGCCTGCGTGGTCACCTTCTCCTGCACGGCCTTGGGGTCGGTGTTGCGTACGGCCTCGATCCGCTCGGGCGCCTCGGCCCGCAGCTGCTCGATCAGCGCCGGGACCTTGCGCGCCTGCTGCACGGCCAGGTCGGCCGTACCCGCGGCGAAGTAGAGGGGGGTGGGGTCGGTGAGGGTCTTGCGCAGGTCATCGGTGATGGCCATGACTTGTGGTCCTCCCGGATCATCAGAACTAGCTGTGAGGGTGTGTGACTGCGTCGGAACCGGCATCGGGCTCGGGCCCGGGCTCGAACCCGTTCTCCTTGCGGAAGGAGTCGTAGATCTGGAGCAGCACGTTCTTCTGCCGCTCGTTGATCGACGGATCGGCCAGGATGACCGCCCGCGTCTCCAGCTCCTCCCGCTCCCGCTCGTCGAGAATCCCGGCCCGCACGTACAGCGTCTCGGCCGAGATCCTCAATGCCTTGGCGACCTGCTGCAGAACCTCCGCACTGGGCTTGCGCAGGCCGCGCTCGATCTGGCTGAGGTAGGGATTGGACACCCCGGCGGCGTCGGCGAGCTGCCGCAGCGAGAGCTGCGCGGCGCGTCGCTGCTCGCGCAGGTACTCACCGAGATTGCCGACGTTGAGTGATGCCATGACTCGATAGTGCAACACCTTTGCTAACTATTGCAAGCAGGCGCTTGCAAAAGTGTTGCTCGCCACCGGCAAGGCGGAGGCGCCTGGACCGCCCTGGCCAGGATGTCCTCGCGGAGGGGGGAGAACCCGAGCCTGTCGGCGACGCGCACCGAGGGCGTGTTTCCGGGACGGATCATGGCGGTGAAGCAGTCCACGTCCAGGGTTGCGAACCCCCATTGCAGGCAGGCCTGAGCGGCCTCGGTCGCATAGCAGTGGCCCCATGATCCGGCCCTCAGTGTCCAGCCGAGTTCGACCTCGTCGAAGGCTTCCCAGTAGTTCAGCCCGCAGCGCCCGATGAACTCACCGCTGGACTTCAAGTCGACAGCGCACAGACCATGACCACGATCGGCCCACTGGCGCTCGATCGATGCCAGCCGTTCCGACGCCTGCTCGTGGGAGCAGGCGCCGACGAATCGGTTCACACGTACGTCTGCGTGAAGCGCGACGAATGCGAATGCGTGGACGTCCTCGACCCGCAGGGGACGCAGCAAGAGCCGTTCGGTCTGGATCATTTGACCGAGCCTTTCGACGTCCGAAGACCTCGGGCCACCGTGCCCGCAATCAGGAACAGGCACGTGTCCCAACGCCCCGGGCAGGCCCCTTGAGCTGGGGCAGGTCCGATCCAACGCCGCTTTTTGGAACGGAAGTTGCTGAGACAGAACCCGGACATGCACAGGATCATTTGAGGATCGACCCGGCCCTAATGTCATCGGTGTCAGCAGGAAACACCGCACACGACAGCCGCTGGAGATCATGATGCGCTCGCGTCTCGCCGCCCGTTCCGCCCGCCTCGTCCTGGCCGCCGCGGCCGTGACAGCCCTCGCCGCCACCACCACCGCCTGCAACCCCGAGGACATCACGAACGCCGGTAGCTCCGCGGCGCCCGCCCCCGCCGCCGCGTCCGCCGGCAGCGGCGGGAACAACAGCTCATCCGGCGACAGCCCCTCCACCACCGGCGGCTCCGGTTCCCACGCCTCCGGGTCCGGCGGCTCCGGTTCCAGCGGTTCCACCACCGGCGGTTCCACCGAGCAGGTCAGTGCCTCCGACAGCGGCGAGAAGAGCGGTTACGGGCAGTCCTGCGGCACCAACGACCTGGACTTCACGGTCACATGGGAAGCCCAGCCGATCAGCTACTACCTCGTCACCGCCAAGGCCAAGTCCGGCATCACCTGCTACCTGGACGTCAACACCCCCAGCGTCTCCTTCGGCTCCGACGCCGACGGCGTCGCCTCCCCCGTCGGGCAGGGCGGCGAAGACCCCATCAAGCTCTCCGGCTCCGCCGTCGCGTACGCCGGTATCAACCCCAAGACCACGGACGGCGAAGGCGGCAAGGAGTTCGGCTTCGTCATCGTCTCCACCACCGAGGACGACCCCAACCCCGCCGAGCTCGAACTCCCCGACATGGCCACCGTGGACAAGCCCATCGTCACCAACTGGTCCACCAAGCGCAACGAGACCGTCCCGTACAACGTCTGACGCCTCCGCGCCGCACAGATCGGCCCGCCCACTCGGCTCCACGCTCGTCCCGGACCCCGCCGTGTCCTCCCGGCAGTGGTCCCGGACCGCTGTGGAGGCCCGATCGCCGAAGCCGGTCCGTCTCCCGGGGGGAGCGGACACCCGTGACGGTCAGGCAGGGTTCGCGCTGCGGAACGCGCGCCGGTAGCTGTCGGGCGGGACCCCGACGATCCGTTTGAACTGGCGCCGGAGTGTCGTGGCCGTACCCATGCCGGTGGCGAGGGCAACCGCCTCGACGCTCTCGTCGGTGGCCTCCAGCAGTTCCTGGGCGCGGCGTACCCGCTGGGTCAGGAGCCACTGGAGCGGCGTCTGCCCGGTCACCGACCGGAACTGCCGACCGAGATGACGCGGGCTCGTGTTCGCCCGTCGCGCCATGTCGGTCACCGTCAGCGGCTGGTCCAGCCGCTGCTGGACCCAGGCCAGCAGCTGGGCGAGTACGTGGTCGCCGGTCACCTGCACGGGCGTGGACACGAACTGGGCCTGACCGCCGGGCCGATGCGGCGGCATGACCAAGCGGCGGGCCACGGAGTTGGCGATGGCGGCGCCGTGGTCGAGGTGGATCAGGTGGAGGCAGAGATCCACGGCGGCGGCCTTGCCCGCGGCCGTGAGCACGCTGCCGTTGTCCGTGTACAGCACGTCCGGGTCGACCACCGCCCGCGGATGACGTGCGCTCAGCTCCGCGGCATGAGCCCAGTGGGTGGTGGCCCGTCGGCCGTCCAGCAGACCCGCGGCGCCGAGCACGAACGCCCCGGTGCAGAGCGAGGCGACCCGGGCACCCCCGTCGTGGGCCGCCCGCACGGCCTCGATCAGCTCCGCCGGCGGCGGCTCGTCGATGTCGGCGCACGCGGGCACGATCACGGTGTCGGCACCTGCCAGACGTTCCAGCCCGTGGTCGGGCTCGACCATGAACGGGCCGACCCGCACCGGTCCGGGCCCGCAGAGCAGTACGTCGTACCAGCCGTCCGTGGCCTCACGCGGGGGATTGCCGAAGATCTCGTAGGCCACTGCCAGTTCGAAGTGCAGCAGGTGACCGGCGGTCAGCAGTGCGACAGTTGGCATGTCCGAAAGTGTACGCATGATGTCGTTCCCGACCATCACCGCTGGGTACCGCCTGCGGCAAGACTGACCCCATCAGCACATCGAGACGGGGGAACGATGCGTACGACAGCGGCAGTGGTGGTCTACGGGGCGACGGGGCACACGGGTCGGTTCATCGTCGCCGAACTGCGAAGGCGCGGCTTCGCCGTCATCATCTCCGGCCGTGACGCGGCCCGGTTGGAGGTGCTGGCGGCCGAGTGGGCGGGCGTGGACGTGCGGCCCGCGACCGTGGACGACGCGAGCTCCCTGGACCGGGCCCTCGCCGGTGCGGCGGCTGTCGTCAACTGCGCCGGACCGTTCGCGGTGACGGGCGGCCCGGTCGTCGAGGCGGCCCTGCGCGCGGGGGTCCCGTACGTCGATGTCGCGGCGGAGATCGAGGCCAATGCGGCGATGTTCGCCGACTACGCGGAAGCGGCCCGGAGGGCGGGCACGCCCGTGGTGCCGGCCATGGCCTTCTACGGTGGGCTGGGCGACCTGCTGGTGACCGCGGCGATGGGCGGGTGGACCGCGGCGGACGAGGTGCAGGTCGCGTACGGACTGAGCGGCTGGCACCCCACCGCGGGCACCCGGACGGCCGGGCAGGTGTCCCACGAGCGCCGGGCGGGCCGTCGGGTGCGGTTCACGGACGGCGCGCTGCGGTACCACGACGACAAGGCTTCGGAACAGGACTGGCTCTTCCCGGAGCCGCTCGGCCGACGCACGGTGATCTCGGAGTTCACCATGGCCGATGTCGTCACCGTCCCCAGCCACCTGGACGTGCCGGAGGTCCGCACCCACATGACCGTCGAAGCCGCGCGGGACCTGGCCGGGGAGGACACACCGGCACCGGAGGCCGTCGACGCTCTGGGGCGGTCGGACCAGACCTTCGTCGTCGACGTCGTGGTCCGCGCGGGTGGTGTCGAGCGACGCGCCACGGCCCGTGGCCAGGACATCTACGCGGTCACCGCCCCACTCGTGGTGGAGGCCGTCCGGCGCATCCTGGCCGGGCGCACGCGGACGACGGGCGTGGCCTCGGCCGGCGCGATGTTCGACGCGCCGGACTTCCTCCGGGCGCTGGCCCCGCACCTGTCGGTCGGGCTTCCGCACTGACCGGCCGGGTGTCAGGGGCGGGTCGCCCCGGCCTCCGGGCGGCCGTGCGAACCGGCGGCGACCGCCGTCACGGCCGCCAGCGCCAGACACAGCGGCGAGTAGGCGAGCCGGTCCAAGCGGCGGAAGCGGGCCGAGGACGATCCCGGGGACAGCAGATCGGTCCGGCCCGAGAGCCCCGCCGCGCCGCGCAGACCGAGTACGCCCGCGACCCCGGCCGCACCGAGGCGGGACAGTGCCGGGCGGCTCCGGGGCCGGCCCGCGACCAGGAGCGCGGCGGCCCCCAGCGCACCCGCGACCGCGAAACACGCCCCCGGGCCGGGCGGGTTCGAACGGCCGACCACCGCGTCCGCGAACGCCTCACGGTCGGGCAGCGGCCACGACGAACCCACGCCCCAGGCGACGTGCAGACCGGCAAGAGCGGTCAGCGTGGTGGCGGACATCCGGGTGGCAGCGCGCTCGACAGTCATGGCTCCCAAGCTACGCGCGCCCCCTCCCCCGGCGTACAGCGGTCGGGGCTCGGCCACCCGCCGCGTGGAGCGGCCCCCCGACGGCTCGCCCGAGTACAGCGCGTCCCTCAGCGGCCCGCCCGACAGCTCACCCGCGTACCGCGGTCCCTCGACGGGCCACCCGACGGCTCCCCCGCGTACCGCGGTCCCCCGGCGGCTCCCCCACGTACAGCGGGCGGGGGGCCGCTCAGTCGTCCTCGCTCTCCTCGGGCCCGCCGAGCGCCTCGCGCTGAGCCGCGGTGAGCCGATGGGGTCCCGCCGTGACGGTGTACGTGCCGGGTGCGGTACGCAGGAGCGCCACCGGGTCGGCCACCTCCGGGTGCTGTTCGGCATCGAGCAGGGCGGCGGCGACGCGGTCCGTGGGCCAGCCCAGGGCGGCGGCCAGCTGATCCGCCGTACGGGGCGTGCCCGCCTGGGCGAGAGCGGCGAGCACGGTCAGCGCGTTCTCGCCCGCGACCGTGTCGAGCCCGCCGCCCGCCATGTCGTCGCCGAGGCGGGCGAAGAACAGGCTCATCCGGTCCAGCCGGGCCCCGGCGGGTGTGGCGGCGTCGAAGATCGCGGCCCCCTGGCGGATGGCGTCCGCCCACAGCGTGTTCTTCCCGGCGCTCTGCGTCCACGCCCGGAGCCACACGTCGTCGTCGACCACGTACAGCTCGCGCCGCCCCCGTGGGTCGCGGGCGCGGCGGACCAGCCCCAGCTCCTCCAGATAGCCGATGGCCTTGGAGACCGATGCGGGGCTGACCCCCAGCCGCTGGACCAGTCCGGCGGCGGTGAGGCTGCCGGAGTCGGCGGTGAACAGGCAGGTGAGCACGCGCGCCGCCATGCGCGGTACGCCGGTCCGGGCCATCAGACCCGCGAACTCCTCCACGAATCCGCGTACCGCCTCGGGGTCACGCCCGTAGGCACCGGCGGCGGCACGCGGCTCCTGGACCGCCGCCGGTCCGCGGCGGCGCGCGCGCCTCTCGGTGGACCGGTGGGCGTGGTCCGCGCGGTAGCCCTCGGGCCCGCCGTTGCGGCCGACGTCCCTGCTCACGGTCGAAGTCGGCCTGCCGAGCCGCCTGGCGATCTCGGCGTACCCGAGTCCTTCGGTCAGTCCCGCCGCGATGCTCCGACGGTCCTCGTGGGTCAGCCTGCCCCCCGGCATCCGCACCACCCTCCTCCGCTTGCCACTGCCGCTGACGCTTGCCACTGCCGCTGCCTGCCGCTGCCGATCGAGCGTCCGGGGACAGTGTGCGTTCACGGCCGGACCATTGCAACGGGCCGGCCGACCGGGTTGCATTCAGCGGCAGAGTCATTGCAATTTCTGTCGAAGAACGCCGGAAATATTGGCCAGTTGGGGTGTTCCAGCGTTGCCGGTGAGGGAAAGGCTACGTAGCTTCAGCCCTGAGTGAAGATGCTCGACGGAGCGAATCAGGGGGTCCGCCCATGCCACCCATGCCAGCCACACCGACCGCACCGACCCGTGACGACGTCGTGCTCGATGTCGACGGGCTGCGTATGCGCCACGGAGGGAACGACGTCCTGCACGACGTGACGTTCCGGGCCCGCCACGGAGAGGTCCTGGCGCTCCTCGGCCCCAACGGAGCGGGCAAGACCACCACCATCGAGATCCTGGAGGGGTTCAGGATGCGGTCGGCGGGCCGGGTCGAGGTGCTCGGTACGGATCCGGCGCACGGCACCGAGGCATGGCGGGCGCGGGTGGGTGTCGTCCTCCAGTCCTGGCGGGACCACGGCAAATGGCGGGTGCGGGAACTGCTCGCGCATCTCGGTTCCTACTACGCCTGTTACGCCACCGAGCACCTCACCCGGCCGTGGGACCCGGACGAACTCGTCGCGGCGGTCGGCCTCACCGCGCACGCGGAGCAGAAGATCCGCATGCTCTCCGGAGGGCAGCGGCGCAGGCTGGACGTGGCGATCGGCATCGTGGGCCGTCCCGAGCTGCTGTTCCTGGACGAGCCCACCGCCGGGCTCGATCCGGAGGCCCGGCGCGAGTTCCACCACCTCGTACGCCGCCTCGCCGCGGAACACGCGACCACGATCCTGCTCACCACCCACGACCTGGCCGAGGCCGAGAAGCTCGCCGACCGCATCATGATCCTCAACGGCGGACGGCTCATCGCCGACGGCACGGCGACGGAGCTCGCCCGGCACATCGCGGGCGAGGACGAGGTGCGCTGGACGTGCGACGGGCAGCCCTGGGTGCGGACGACCCCGGACTCCACCGGCTTCGTACGCGAACTCCTGCGGCAGTACGGGGAATCCATCGAGAACCTCGAAGTCCGCCGGTCCTCGCTGGAGGACACGTACCTCTCCCTGGTGGAGGCCGCCCGATGAACCCGACCGGCCGTCCGTCGCGGCCGAACGCCCCGCTCGTGGCCGCGGTGCGCGCCGGATGGACCCGCGGTCTGATCGAACTGCGGCAGTCGTTCACCAACGGCGCCGATCTGTGGGGCCACTTCTTCTGGCCGACGCTGATGCTGATCGTCACGTTCTTCCTGCGTGACGTGTCCTTCGGGAGCAGCGGATTCCCGCTCGGCACTCTCGTGCTGCCGGGCATCCTCGGCATGAACGCCGCGATGGCCATGGTCAGCATGAGCCAGCAGCTCACCGCCGACCGCGAGGACGGGACCCTGTTGCGGGCGAAGGCCACCCCGAACGGAGTGGCCGGATATCTGACCGGCAAGATCGTCTCGGTCTCCGGCAGTCTGCTCGCCGACCTCGCGATCTTCCTGGTCCCCGGCCTGCTTCTCGTCCCCGGTCTCGCGGTCGGCGATCCGTGGGCCTGGCTGACGCTGTCCTGGGTCCTGGTCATGGGGCTCGTGGCGACCCTGCCGATCGGCGCGGTGCTCGGTTCGGTGTTCACCAGCGCCCGCAGCCAGGGCGTCATGACGCTGCCGATCCTCGGCATGATCGCGATCTCCGGGATCTTCTACCCGATCACGTCGCTGCCGGGGGCCGTACAGGGGATCGCCCAGGCCCTCCCCGTCTACTGGCTCGGTCTCGGCATGCGGTCCGCCCTGCTGCCGGACAGCGCGGCCGGTGTCGAAATCGGCGAGTCGTGGCGGCATGTGGAGACCGTCGCGGTCCTGGGGGCGTGGGCCGTGGCCGGTCTGGCCGTGGCACCGGTCGTGCTGCGCCGGATGGCCCGGCGGGAATCGGGGTCGCGGGTGGCCGAGCGCCGCGAGAAGGCCCTCCAACGGGTCGGGTAGGCCGCGCAGGCCGGGAAGCCACCGCCGTGCTCGCACCCGGGTCGGTGTCGGCGCCGGTCGGTGTCGGCACCAGTCGGTGCCGGCGCTCACGCCCGGTCGCTGCCGACGCTCGCACCCGGTCAGTGTCGTACTCGCAGCCCGGTCACTGTCGTACCCGGCTGTCAGAGTGCTGCCATGAACGAGGAGAGCATCGAGGATTTCTGGTCGCTGATCGAGGATTCCCGGCAGCGGGCGGACACCCGTGACGCACGCGCGGACCTGCTGCGCGAGCGGCTCGCGCAACGGTCGGCGCAGGACGTCGTGCGGTTCCAGATCGACCTGTACCGCGTGCGGCAACGGGTCGACACCTGGAACATGTGGGCGGTCGCCGAGCAGATACACGGCGGCTGGTGCTCCGACGACAGCTTCTGGTACTTCCAGTTCTGGGTGGTGGGGCTCGGCCGCGAGGGCTACGAGAGGGTGCTGGCCGACCCGGACGCGCTGGCGGACGAACCGGAACTGAAGCAGCTGACCGGCCGGCCCATGAGCGACTGGGAGGACGACGAGTGGCCCGACTGGGAGAGCCTGGACTACGTCGCGGCCGAGGCGTTCGAGGAGTTGACGGGCGAGGAGGAGGGCCTTGAGGAGGCGCTGGACGCCAAGGGCATCGCACTCCCCTGCAACCCCGAGCCGAGCGGCGAGGAGTGGGACGTACGGGACCCGGCGGAAGCGGCCCGTCGGCTGCCCCGCCTGAGCAAAATGTTCCCGCTGCCGGAGCGCGACGCGGGCTGACGTCGGGTCGGTCCGGACGGCATCGGGGCAGGTCCGGTGACGTTGGGTCAGTTCAGGTCGGGTCGGGTCGGGTGACGTCGGGTCAGTTCACCGTCTCCGGTACGTGGTCGGCGACGGCGGCACCCTCGCGGTCGGTCCGGGCTCCCCTCCGTACGGTCGCGCGGCCGTCCGTCCGGACGGTCGTCGCGGCCCGCCTCGTCGCGGCGTACCTCGTCCAGGTATTCGGCCACGGCGTCCCTGTTCCGGGCGAGGCACGCGATGCGTTCGGTCATGCGGTCGAGCTCATGCTCCAGCGTGGCGAGCATCTCCGGCGTCGCGTCGGGGAAGTGGATGATCCGGGGCTTGTTCAGGCACGGCAGGATCTGTTTGATGATCCGGGTGGGCAGCCCCGCGTCGAGCAGCCCCCTGATCTGCTGCACCCGGTCCACGAAGAACTCGTCGTAGTCGCGGTAGCCGTTCGGGGAACGGTCGGAGACGATCAGGCCCTGCTCCTCGTAGTAACGCAGCAGCCGCCTGGACGTGCCGGTGCGCTCCGCCAGCTCCCCGATACGCATGTGTCCCACCTCACATCGCGCCACATTGACCTTCACATCAGTGTGAAGGTTCGAGCATACGCAGCATGACAAGCCGGAACACCACCCGAATCCCTGCCGATACCGCCACCGATACCGCCGCCGAACCTGCCCGTCACGCCGGTCCCGCTGCCGATACCGCCGAGACCGGTGAGGCCGCCGAGACCGGTGCCGCCGGGAAGCGCGCCCTCCCCCTGTCCGCACTACTGGCGCTGGCCACGGCCGTGTTCATCACCAGCCTGACCGAGACCCTGCCCGCGGGACTGCTGCCCGCCATGAGCGCCGACCTCGGCGTCGGCGAGTCCGCGACGGGCCAGACCGTGACCGTCTACGCGGTCGGAACCGCGCTCACGGCGATCCCGCTGACCGCCGCCACGGCGGGGTGGCGGCGCAAGCGGCTGCTGCTCGCCGCGATGACGGGGTTCGCCGTCGCCAACACGGTCACCGCGCTCTCCGGCAGTTACCCCCTCACCCTGGCGGCCCGGTTCGCCGCCGGGGTGGCCGCAGGTCTCGCCTGGGCACTGCTGGCCGGGTACGCCCGCCGCATGGCGCCCCCGCATCTGCGTGGCAGGGCCGTCGCGATCGCCATGGCCGGGATTCCGGTCGCCCTGTCGCTGGGCGTACCCGCCGGGACCTTCCTCGGCACCGTACTCAGCTGGCGGGTGGCATTCCTCGCCATGAGCGTGCTGACCGTGGCGCTGCTCGGCTGGATCACCGTGTCCGCCCCGGATCTGCCCGGCAGGCCCGGCGGCGGACAGGCACCGGTCCTGCACGCGCTCCGCGTTCCCGGCGTGACACCGGTCCTGTCCGTCACCTTGATGTTCGTCCTCGCCCACACCGTCCTCTATACGTACATCGCCTCGTACCTCGACCGCTTCGGCATGGGCGGCTCCACCGACCTCGTACTCCTGGTCTTCGGCGCCGCCTCACTGGTGAGCATCTGGGTCGTGGGGGCCACGATCGGCCGACGGCTGCGGGCGCTCACCGTCGCGGGTGCGCTCCTGGTCGCCGTGGCGGCCGCCGCCCTGGCCCTGCCGGCCGACAGTCCGGCGCTGGTCTATGCCGCGGTGACCCTGTGGGGGCTCGGCTGGGGCGGCGCCCCCACCCTTCTCCAGACCGCCGCGGGTGACGCGGGAGGCGACGCGGCGGACGCCGCGCAGGCCATGCTCGTCACCCTGTGGAACGTGGCGATGGCGGGCGGCGGGGTCGTCGGCGGCCTGCTGCTCGGGCCCCTCGGCCCGGCCTCGCTGGCCTGGAGCGCTCTCGCCCTCATGCTTCCGGTGCTGATCGTGGTGATCGCCGCTCGCGTCCACGGCTTTCCCGCCGTACGCGGCCACGCACCGCGCGGATGAGCGCTCCCCCGGTCCGGCCCCGACCCCGGCGCCGCCCCAGATCTCGACCCCCGACCCCGACCCCCGACACCGGCTCCGACCCTGACTCCGACCGAAGGAACATCCCCTTCCGGACGATCCGCCACGGACCGAATTGTTACGCTGGCAGACATGACCGCCATGACACCCGCACGCACCGCACCCGACCTGTCCTTCCTCCTGGACCACACCAGCCACGTACTGCGGACCCAGATGTCGGCGGCGCTCGGCGAGATCGGCCTCACGGCTCGCATGCACTGCGTACTGGTCCACGCCCTGGAGGAGGAGCGCACCCAGATCCAGCTCGCCGAGATCGGCGACATGGACAAGACCACGATGGTGGTGACGGTGGACGCCCTGGAGAGCGCCGGTCTCGCCGAACGCCGTCCCTCCAGCCGGGACCGGAGGGCCAGGATCATCGCGGTCACCGAGGAGGGCGCCCGGCTCGCCGAGAAGAGTCAGGCGATCGTCGACCGGGTTCACCGGGAAGCGCTGGCCGCGCTCGCCGCCACCGACCGCGAGGTCCTGCTCCGGGCCCTGAACGAACTGGCCGACGACCACTTGGCCACGCCCGCGGAGAACCCCCGGCCGGTACGAAGGGCACGCCAGAACAAGAAGTAGAGAGCGACCCCCGGGGGAACACCCGAAAGAAGAACCGAAAGAAATAGTCCGCAACAAAACCATCTGCTACGGTCAAACCTGTCGCCTCAACCGACAGGAGAAGACCGATGTCCGCCGTCGTTACGCGCCCCGCCTCCGCTCCTCCCCTCCCCGCACCGCCCCCCTCCGCCGCCACCACCACCACCACCGACGCCCTGCCTGCACCCTCCGCACCGTCTTCACCCTCCGCACCGTCTTCACCCTCCGCACCGTCTTCACCCTCCGCACCGCCCACACCACGCGCCCGCAAGCTCGCCCTCGGGGTGATCGCCACGGGGATGCTGATGATCGTCCTCGACGGTTCGATCGTGACCGTGGCGATGCCGGCCATCCAGAGCGACCTGGGGTTCACCCCCGCCGGACTGAGCTGGGTGGTCAACGCGTATCTGATCGCGTTCGGCAGCCTGTTGCTGCTCGCCGGGCGGCTGGGCGACCTGATCGGGCGCAAGCGCATGTTCGTGGCCGGGACCGCCGTGTTCACCGCGGCCTCGCTGATGGCCGGCGCGGCCGCGAGCCCGGCGGTACTGATAGCCGCCCGGTTCCTCCAGGGCGTCGGCAGCGCGATGGCCTCCGCGGTCGGCCTGGGCATCCTCGTCACGCTGTTCACCGAACCCCGGGAACGGGCCAGGGCCATCGCCGTGTTCTCGTTCACCGGTGCGGCCGGGGCATCGATCGGACAGGTGCTCGGCGGCGTCCTCACCGATGCCCTCGACTGGCACTGGATCTTCTTCATCAACCTGCCGATCGGGCTGGCCGCCCTCGTGATCGCGCTCCGCGTCCTGCCCGCCGACCGCGGTTCCGGGCTCGCCGCCGGGGCGGACCTGATCGGCGCCCTGCTCGTCACCGCCGGGCTGATGCTGGGCATCCACACCGTCGTCAGGGCCGGGGAGTACGGGTGGACCTCGGCGCCCACGCTCGGCGAAGGCGCGCTCGCCCTGGCCATGCTCGCGGGTTTCGTCGTCCGCCAGACCACCGCCCGGACGCCGCTCATGCCGCTGCGCATCCTCCGGTCGCGCAGCGTCTCCGGCGCCAACCTGGTCCAAGTGCTCATGGTGGCGGCCCTGTTCGCGTTCCAGATCCTCGTCGCCCTCCACCTCCAGAAGGTGCTGGGATACGGGGCCGCCGAGACCGGACTCGCGATGCTCCCGGCCGCCGTCGCCATCGGAGCCGTATCGCTGGGCGCCTCGGCCCGGCTCAACGCCCGGTTCGGGGAGCGCACCGTTCTGCTGGCCGGTCTCGTCCTGCTGATCGGGGCCCTCGGTCTCCTCGCGCGGGTGCCGGTGCGAGCGGATTACGTCACCGATCTGCTCCCCGTGATGCTGTTGGCGGCAGGCTTCGGGCTCGCCCTCCCGGCACTGACCGCGCTCGGCATGTCAGGGGCGCGGGACGACGACGCGGGCCTCGCCTCAGGACTCTTCAACACCACCCAGCAGATCGGCATGGCGCTCGGTGTCGCGGTCCTGTCCACGCTGGCGGCGGGCCGGACCGACAGCCTTCTCGGCGAAGGCCACCGCCGGGCCAAGGCGCTGACCGGCGGCTACCACCTGGCGTTCACGGTCGGCGCGGGGCTCCTGGTCGCGGCGTTCGCGGTCGCGTTCGTCCTGCTGCGGGACACCCCGAACGCGGATGCCGCGAAGGCGGGCACGAAAGCGGAGGCAGACGCCGGGGCGGAGGCAGACGCCGAGCCCGGGGCCGCGCCCGCGCCCGACACCGCGACCACGACCACGACCGGGGCACAGGGTCCGGGTCAGGGCGAGGCGACACCGCGGAGCGGGCCCGCCCCGCGCGTCCTCACCGACAGCGAACTCTCCCGGCTGTTGGGCGAGCAGCAGTTCGGAGTCCTCGCGGGCGTCCGGTCCACCGGACACCCGCACCTGTCCACCGTCCTCTACCGCTGGGACGCCGACGAACGCGTCCTGCGCGTCTCCACGACCGTCGACCGCCTCAAGGCCCGCCAACTGCGCCGGAATCCACGCGCCGCGCTCCATGTCCAGGGTCCCGACGTCTGGTCCTTCGCCGTGGCCGAAGGAGAGGCGGAGGTGTCGCGGCCGACCACGGCACCCGGTGATGCGGTCGGCCGCGAGCTGCTCTCCCTGACCCCGGGTTTCGAGGGCCGGGCGGAGGAGGCGGCCTTCCTCGAACAGGTGGTGGAGGAGCGTCGCGTGGTGATCCGGATCAAGGTCTCCCGGCTGTACGGGACGGCCCTGGACCTTCCGGCCCAGGACTGAGAACCGGACCGGCGTCATGGGCCGGGTCCTGAACCCGGACCTGGAACCCGGACCCGGACCCCGGACCCGGAACCCGGCCGGCCGGCCGCTCGACGGAATCACCCCCGGATGGGAATCTGACCTGCCGGACGGGCCGGACCGACGAAGCTGCCGGCCCTGACGGACCTGGCGGACCCGGCAGACCTGCTGGACCTGCTGGACCCCCTGGATGCGGACCCGAAGCGCCGGACGGAGACCTGAAGTGACCGCGAAGTACGTCCTCCTCGATGTCGACGGCACCCTGATCGACGCCCTCGACAACCAGCGCCGGATCTGGGGCACCTGGGCCCGGCGATACGGGCTCGACCCCGACACGGTGTACCGCACGGCCCTGCGTACCCGGCCCATGGAGACCTTCGCCGAGGTCGCGCCGGACCGGGACCCGCACGCGTGTCTGGACCTGCTGCACACCCTGGAGGACGACGACGTACGCGACGGTGCGTACAGCGCCTTCGACGGCGCCGCGGACCTCCTGGCCGCCCTGCCTGCCGGGTCCTGGGCCCTGGTGACCTCCAACTATGAGCACCGGGTGCGCGGCCGGTTCACCCGTACGGGGCTGCCGCTGCCCGAGGTGATCGTGGACGCGGCCTCGGTCGAGGAGGGCAAGCCGTCCCCCGTGCCGTACCTGCTGGCGGCGAAGCGGCTGGGCGCCGACCCGGCGGACTGCCTGGTGATCGAGGACGCCCCGTCCGGGGTGCGGGCGGGGCTGGCGGCCGGGATGACCGTATGGTCGGTGAACTCCCCTGCCAACCAAGGTATTTCGACCGGCGCGCACCGCCACTTCACCACGCTGCGCGACGCGGTGGACGACATCCGCGCCTTCCGGTCCGGCGGACGCCCCTTCGACGCGGTGCTCTGCGATCTGGACAACGTGATCCGGTTCTACGACACAACGCGGCTGGCGGAGCTGGAGCGGGCCTCGGGCCTTCCGGAGGGCACGACCATGGAGGTGGCCTTCGCCCCCGAGGTCGATCTCCCCCTCCTCCTCGGCCGGATCACCACGGACGAGTGGGCGGAAGCCATCGCGCAAGGGCTGACGGACCGGGGAACGGATCGGGGGACGGACGCCGCGAAGGCTCCGGCGGACGGCCGGGTGACGGGCGAGCGGGCCCGCGAGCTGGGCCGGGCGCTCGCGCGTGCCCCGTTCCGGGCGGACGCCGAAGTGGTGGCGCTGCTGAGGCGGGCCAGGGCCCACGTCCCGCTGGTGCTCGTCACCAACGCCTCGCCCCAACTGGACCAGGACCTCGTCTCGTTGGGACTGACGGACCTGGCCGACCAGGTCGTGAGCAGCGCCGTGGAGGGCATGGCCAAGCCGGACCGGGCGATCTACGAGATCGCCGCCGCGCGGGCCGGCGTACCGAAGGAGCGCTGCCTGTTCGTGGACGACCGGCGCGAGAATGTCGAGGCGGCCGTCGCCCTCGGCATGACCGGCGTGCTCTTTCACGAACCGGTCGATCTGGAACGGGCGTTGGGGCCCGTCCTGAAGAGTGCGCCGCGGCGGAACGCATGAGCTGCCCCGAGGTGCTGTCCGGCGGTCTGGCCCATGCCGGTGCCGTCATCCGCCACGGGGACGTCGTGGAACGGCCCGCACCGCCGCACGCCACCGCCCTGCACGCCCATCTGCGGGCACTGGCCGCACGGGGCTTCGACGGGGTACCCACACCTCTGAGCATCGGCGCGCCCCTGGACATCGGTGGCTCCGGCCGTCGCGAACGGCTTTCCTACGTAGCCGGGGACGTCGCTGTCCCGCCGTATCCGTCCTGGGCGTGGACGGAGGGCGCGCTGCGTTCGGTGGGCGCGCTGCTCCGGGCTCTGCATGTGGCGACCGCGGCCGTGCCCCTCGACCGTACGGCCGGGTGGCCGACGGAACTTGCCGATCCGCAGGGGGCGGCGGACGGGGCGCTGCTCTGCCACAACGACGTGTGCCTGGAGAACGTGGTGTTCCGCGACGGCCGCGCCGCCGCCCTCATCGACTTCGACCTGGCCGCCCCCGGCCGACCGCTGTGGGATGTCGCGATGACGGCGCGCTACTGGGTGCCGATGTCGGGGCGCGACGGTCTCGATGCGCCGCACCGGCTCCGTGTGCTCGCCGAAGGCTACGGGCTGACTCGGGAGGACCGGGTCGCGCTGCCGGGCGTGATCGAGGAGGCCACCGGGGTCTGCCGGGCCTTCGTCGAGCGGCGCGTGGCGGGCGGGGATCCCGCGTATACGGAGGCACTTGAGGGAAAAGGCGGCTGGGAACGCTGGGACCGCCACCAGGCGTGGCTGTCCGCCCACCGGGAGAACCTGACCACGGCGCTACTGACCGATTGACGGGCCGACCAAATGACCGGCCCGACCTTCCGACCTGCTGACCTGCTGACCTGCTGACCTGCTGACCTGCTGACCGACAAGGTTGACCACCCGCCCGGCAAACAGCCCCACCGCCTCGGCGCACCGCCTCAGCACCGCCGCCTCAGCCACCCGCCTCGGCGCACCCGCCCTTACCGCTCCCGCTCCAGCCCCGCCCGTAGCTGTGCGAACGCCAGATCGGCCGCCCGTACCGCCCCCGCGTACACCTGCCCCGCGCTCTCCCCCGCGTCGATCCGCCGCCAGTTCGCCTCGGCGAGGATGCGCAGTACGGCGATGATCTGCCCGGCGGCGAGCCGCTCGGCGACCCCGTCCCCGCCCAGGGCGTGGGCGAGCGCCGCCTCGGAGCGCCCCTGGTACGCGTACAGGCGGGCCACCAGTGCCGGCGTCCCGTACAGCAGCCGGTGGAAGGCGAGCACCGCCGGGGCGTCGCAGAGGCCCGTCACCGGGTCCCGCTCCTCCAGCCCGGCCAGGAAGTGGCGGCGCAGCGCGGTCAGCGGTGTCTCCTCGTGCGCCCGCCCCGCGACGACCCTGGCCGCCTCGTCCTCATGGTCGGCGAACCGGTGCAGCGCCAGGTCCTCCTTGGTGGGGAAGTACCGGAAGAGCGTCGGCTTGGAGATGTCGGCCGCCGCCGCCACCTCCGCCACCGAGACCTTGTCGAAGCCCCGCTCCAGGAACATCGCGATCGCGGCGTCGGAGACCGCCTGATAGGTCAGCTGCTTCTTGCGCTCCCGCAGACCGACCGGCACATGCGCCGACGGCCCGGTTCCGGCCTTCTCTCCACTCATGACGACAAAGCCTACGCCCTTTACCTCAAGCGGACTTGACGTAGCGGACGACTACCTGCCGCCCCCCACCCCGCCTGCCCACCGCACCTGCCCACCGCACCCTCCCCGCCCCTATCGCCCCCGCTGATGGACGAGCGCCTCGATCCCGTCCAGCAGCCGGGCGAGGCCGAAGGTGAACTCGTAGTCGGGTTCGTCCGGCTCGCTCATCACGCCGGTGTCCAGCAGCCGGGAGAGCGCCGGATGCCGTACGGGATCGACGAGCCGCTTCACGGTGCGCTCGTACCCGGCCATGACCTCCTCGGGCGGAACGCCGCGCGCCTCGACGGCGGCGGCGATCTCGCTCATCAACAGCGCCTCGTTCCGCACGAATCCGGCGATGAGGAGGATCACCGAGATCTTGTCGCCCTCGGGCAGGCCACTGCTCTCCAGCGCCTGGAGCCCCTGCTCCCACCAGGCGACCGAGTGCGGGCTCGCGGGCGGGCCCGCGATCGGGATGCGCAGCATCCACAGGTTCCGGTGGAACATCCCGCGCTGCGCCCAGGCCCACTCGGAGACCGCCTCGCGCCAGCCCGCCCCAGCCTCCAGGGCGGGCAGCGGCGAGGGCGGGCCCATGGCCGCCTCCTGCATGAGGAGGAACAGCTCGTCCTTGGCGGAGACGTACCGGTAGAGCGACATCGTCGACGCGCCGAGATCCTTGGCCACGCGCCCCATCGACACGGCGGCGATCCCCTCGGACGCCGCCACCGCCACCGCCGCGGCCACGATCCGCTCCAGGCTCAGGCCCGGCTTCGGGCCCTTGACCGGGCGCTCGCGCAGCCCCCAGGCGGCCTCGATGCTGGCCGGCAGGTCGCCCGCTCCGGGCACGTCACTCTTCTCCGCCACCGAATCCCCATTTCCCTTTTTTCCCGATTCCCGGCCCGGCCCCGGTCCCCCGCTTGACCACCATCCTAGTTTTGCGTAATGCTTACACAGTAACGCGTATGACATACGCAGAAGGGGGACCGATCGTGATCATCGAGAGCGACAGAAGCCGACGGAGCGGCGCACAGGCCACGGGCCGGTACGCCATCGAGGCCCACGGCCTCACCAAGTCCTACGGAAAACCGGCGGTACGGGTCCTGGACGGCATCGACCTCGGCGTCGAACGTTCCACCGTGTTCGCCCTGCTCGGCCCCAACGGCGCGGGCAAGACCACCGCCGTCCGCATCCTCGCCACGCTCACCGCGGCGGACTCCGGCACCGCACGCGTGGCCGGGTACGACATCGTCGCCGAGCGCGACCGGGTACGCCGCTCCATCAGCCTCACCGGGCAGTTCGCCGCCGTCGACGAGACACAGACCGGCGAGGAGAACCTGCGCATGATGGCCCGGCTGACCGGCCTCTCCCGCAGCGCCGCCCGGCACCGGGCCGAGGAACTCCTCATCCGCTTCGACCTGACCGACGCGGCCCGCCGTCAGGCGCGTACGTACTCCGGGGGGATGCGCCGCCGGCTCGACCTGGCGGCCGGTCTCGTCGGATCGCCCGAACCCGGCGTCTTCTTCCTCGACGAGCCGACGACCGGGCTGGACCCGCGCAGCCGCCAGCAGCTCTGGCAGGTCGTCCGCGGGCTCGCCGAACGCGGCGCGACGATCCTGCTCACCACCCAGTACCTGGAGGAGGCGGACCAGCTCGCGGACCGGATCGCCGTCCTGAACAAGGGCCGGATCGTCGCCGAGGGGACCGCCGACAGCCTCAAGTCACGCGTCGCCGGGCACCGCCTCGATCTCGTCCTCACCAGCCGGGAGGCGTATCTCCGGCTGGCCGGACGGGCCGTCCACCACTCCCCCGAGACGCTCACCCTCGGCCTGCCCACGGACGGCACGGCGGCCCATGTCCGCGCCCTGCTGGACGAGATCGACCCCGCCCGCACGGAAGTGGCCCGCCTCACCGTGCACACCGCCACCCTCGACGACGTCTTCCTGGCCCTCACCACGGAGGTACCGGCCCATGTCTGACGCATCCGGAGCCCTCGGCCACGCGGCGGTCATGACCGGCCGCAGCCTGCGCATCAGCCGCCGCAACATCGACGCGGTCATCACCTCGATGATGCTCCCGATCATGCTGATGCTGATCTTCGTCTACTTCTTCGGCGGTGCGATCGACACCGGCACGCGGTACGACTCGTACGTCATGTACGTCGTCCCCGGAGTGCTGCTCCTGTGCGCCGGATTCGGCTCCGCCACGACCGCCGTGGCCGTCAGCGAGGACATGAAGGGCGGCATCATCGACCGCTTCCGCTCACTGGACGTGGGCGGTACGTTGGTGCTCGCCGGTCATGTGGTGGCGAGCACCGTACGCAACCTCGTCTCCACGACACTGGTCTTCGGCGTGGCCGTGCTGATCGGCTTCCGTCCGGCGGCCACCGCCACCGGCTGGCTCGCCGTGGCCGCCGTACTCCTGGCCTACATCGTGGCGCTGTCCTGGATCTCGGCGGCGATCGGCCTGCTCGCCCGGACCCCGGAGGCGGCGGGCGGATTCACGTTCTTCATGTCGTTCCTGCCGTACCCGAGCAGCGCGTTCGTGCCGATCGACTCGATGCCCGGCTGGCTGCACGGCTTCGCCGACCACCAGCCGATCACCCCGGCCATCGAGTCCCTGCGCGGCCTCCTGCTGAACCAGCCGGTGGGCAACACCCCCTGGATCGCGCTGACCTGGGCGGCGGGCATCCTGGTGGTGGCGGTGGCACTCTCGGGGGTGCTGTTCAGGGCCCGGACCCGATAGGACACGGCCACCGTACGCACCCCGACAGGACACCGGCACCGCACGCACCCCACGCTCACCGCCGCGGGCCCGGACCCCACGCTCAGCGCCGCGGGCCCGTACCGCGTCTCAGAACACGTCCGGGCACCAGGGCCGCCGCCCCGTCCGCAGCGCCAGTTCCGCCGTGTCCGCGGCGCCCGGCCGGTTCTCCTCGACCCGGCCCAGGTCCACCAGGCGCCGCACCGACTCGTCACCGAGGTACAGCGCACCCAACTCCCTTACGTCCAGGGTCAGATCGGCGCTCCTCGTGGTCGGGGCGCAGCTCGCACCGGACGGTGAGACGTCCAGCCGGAAACGGCCGCCCGCCAGGCCCGCGGAGTCGTGGATCTCCAGCACCAGATCGGCCTCGGCGGCGTACGTACGGGCCTCCATCGCGCGGGTGACGTCCAGGACACGCACCCACAGCCAGTCCGCCAGGGTGACGATGCGGGCGGCGCGGGGGTCCGGGAGGAGCAGGGGCAGCAGATCGTCGGGGGCCCGGTAGCCGGAGCGGACCGTGGTGATCCAGTCGATCGAGCAGACGAAGTGCCACAGCGCTCGTTCCGCCGCCGGGGTCGCCGCGATCAGCTGCCGCACGGTCGCCTTGTTCAACGGCTGCTTGCCATCGCCCCAGTTGTCGTCGGCGGAGTAGACGACGAGGCCGTCGACCTCACCGTCGGCGGCACGGTGGACCGCGTAGAACGGCTCGGTCCAGCCCTCGTACGCGGGGACGTCCACGCCGGTGCCGAGCTCCCACCAGCGCTCGTCCCGGCTGATGACACCGGGCCGTTGGGCGGCGAGGCGGGCATGCAGTGCGGGGCCCACCTTGCGTATCTCCGCGCCGTCGGCCATCTCGATCCTGCCGCCGCCGTCCGCCGCGGACGGGCCCGCCCAGCGGGGGTCGAGACCGGCCCTCGGGACGTCGATCTCCCACTCCGCGGTCCAGGTGGCCGGGCCGAACCCGTACCGGCCGTAGATCGGATACTCGGCGGCGATCAGCGTGGCGACCGGCTCACCGCGTTCCTTCGCCGCCGCCAGGTCCGCCGCCATCATCCGGCTCAGCAGCCCGCGGCGGCGGTGGGTGGGCGTCACCGTCACCCCGCTGATCGCGTCGGCCGGCACCGTCGCACCGCCGACAACGGTCAGTTCCTGGGCGAACGAGCGGAACGTCGCCACACACCGCCCGTCGTCGAACGCCCCCCGCACACGCGAGAGATCGGTGCGGGCCAGCCGCCCCGCGATCTCCTCCTCCGACGGCTTCGCGGCGCGCAGGAAGCCGATGCCCACGGCACGCATCCAGTCGGGGTACTCGGTGGCGGTAACGGTACGGACCTCAGGGCTCATGCCCCCACGCTAGGCATACGGCCGTCAGAATGTCGCACGGATTTCGCCGACCTCCGCCGCCCCGCCCAGGAGCGGCGCCCGGCCGATCCGGGACACCACCGGGGCGTCCACGCCGAGCAGTTCGAGCGTGCGGGCCAGCACCGGGCCGAGTGCCCGCCCCGAGCCGTCGTCGATCTTGAAGGCCAGCGCCCGGCCGTCCGCCAGCGCCACCGCCTGCACCGCCTCCGCCCCCATCTTCGAGAGCGTCCCCGGCACCTCCCGCATCAGCCAGGTGTCGGGACGCCGGGTACCCGCGACGTACTCGGGGTGCGCGCGCATCGCGTCCGCGACCCGGCGCTCCGCCGTCCCCGGCTCCGCCAGCACGAACGACCGGAACGCCCGCGCCAGCCCGACCAGGCCGATCGCCATCAGCGGGGCCCCGCAGCCGTCCGTGCCGACCGCCGCGACCGGCTCGCCCGCCGCCTCCTCGATCACCTGGTGCACCAGACGCTGGAGCGGGTGCGCGGGATCGAGGTAGGTCGCGGTGTCCCACCCGTTGTGTACACAGACCGCCAGCATCGCCGCGTGCTTGCCGGAGCAGTTCATCGTGATCCGCTCCCGGACGTGCCCGGCGGCGAGATACGCCTCCGCCTCCACCGGGTCCAGCGGAAGATCGGGCGGGGTCCGGAGGTCATCGGTGCTCAGCCCGTGCTCGGCCAGCATCGTCCGGGCGAGATCGAGGTGGAACCGCTCCCCCGAATGGCTCGCGGCGGCCAGTGCCAGCCGCTCCCCGGACAGGTCGAGCCCGGCCCGCAGGATCGCGGCGGCCTGCATCGGCTTGTTGGACGAGCGCGGGAAGACCGGCGCCGCCGGATCGCCGAGCGTCCACTCCACACTGCCGTCGGCGGCCAGCACGACCAGCGAGCCCCGGTGATGGCCCTCGGTGAACCCGGACCGTACGACCTCGGCCAGTACGGGCGGGGCGGGGGCTATGGCGGGGACGGTGTCGGAGGTGGCGCCGATCGACGTCATGGTGGCCTTCCGGGGACGGGGTGCGGGACCCGCGCCCGGAAGGATCGCTTCAGGCGAGCAGGTCGTCTACTTGTGCTTCCCCGTCACGGTACCTGCGGGCGATCTCCGCGCTGCAATCGTCCGCGGTGCGCTGGAGCTGGTGACGGCGCCGGGAAACCTGCTGCTCATAGCGGATGAGCCGCCCCATCGCCGTGTGCAGTTCCTCGTCCGTCCGGGCGTCCAGGTCGGAGAGCTCGACCTCGGCGAGCGTCTCCGCGGCCAGCCGGCGGTACTCGTCGCTGCGCGGCGTGGTCAGCGTGACGTGCCGGGCGGAGGTGCGGTGCCGGGACGGGGCGTCTGCCAGGATCTCGGAGAGCCGGTCCACCACCGGCGTCTCGGGGTCCCTGCGGCGGGCCAGCTCGGCCCGCAGGATGTCGATGCGGCCCTGCACCAGCCGGCGTACGTAGCTGAGGTCGGCCTCGTCGCGCTGCGCGTCGCGGCGCAGCGCCCGCAGTTCCGGCAGCCGCAGCCCGGCGAACCCGGCGGGCGGGCCGTCCTCCCCGGCCGCGGCCGTCGCCACCGGCGACACCGCCTGTTCGGGTACGGACCCGGCGGGCACGGCCCCCGGTCCGGCCGGGGGCGGGGGCACGGGGCCCGGCCCCGGTACGCTCCGCTGCACGGGTGGCCGCATGGTGCTGGCGCGTGGCACCGGTACGGCACCGGGAGATTGTCCGGCTCCATATGTACTCATGCTGTTCCGTCCCCTCAACCGGTGCGTCGGCACACCGCCATCGTGCATCGTGCCACCTGCCGGGGGGCCCACGCTGGTGATCTGTACCCGTTCAGCCCAAGATAGGTTGGTCTGTATGCGTGCAGTGATACAGAGAGTGGACGGCGCGAGCGTCACCGTGGCAGGCGCCGCGGACGACCCGTCGGGGACCGGAATCGTCGGCGAGATCGTCGGCGAAGGACTGTGTGTGCTGGTGGGGGTCACCCATGGGGACACCCCGGAGAAGGCCGCGCAGCTCGCCCGCAAGCTCTGGTCGGTGCGTGTCCTGGAGGGCGAGAAGTCCTGTTCGGATACGAATGCCCCCCTCCTGGTGATTTCCCAGTTCACTCTCTACGGGGACGCCCGGAAGGGCCGCAGGCCCACCTGGAACGCCGCCGCGCCCGGCGAGATCGCCGAACCGCTGGTCGACGAGGTGGTGGCGCAACTGCGGGCGCTCGGCGCACATGTGGAGACGGGCCGGTTCGGTGCGGACATGCGCGTCTCGCTCACGAACCACGGCCCGTTCACCGTACTGATCGAGGTGTAGCGGTACGGGGGTGCGGGGGCACCCCCCGCACCGGCGGCGGTGGACGCCGGTGCGTAGGGGAACTACGGCTCGACGACCGTCTCCTGGGCGGCGGCCGTGTCCCCCGCGATCAGCTCCGCGTCCACGGCCACGTTCCGCTTCACCAGTGCCAGGGCGATCGGGCCCAGCTCGTGGTGGCGGGCCGAGGTGGTGATGAAGCCGAGCTGCCGCCCCTCCGCCCCGTCGGCCGCCAGCCGCACCGGCGTGCCGTGTCCGGGCAGGTGCACCTCGCTGCCGTCCAGGTGCAGGAAGACCAGCCGGCGCGGCGGCTTCCCCAGGTTGTGGACGCGGGCGACGGTCTCCTGGCCCCGGTAGCAGCCCTTCTGGAGGTGGACGGCGGTGCCGATCCAGCCCAGCTCGTGCGGAATGGTGCGGTGGTCGGTCTCGAAGCCGATGCGCGGGCGGTGCGCCTCGACGCGCAGCGCCTCGTACGCCAGGATGCCCGCCGCCGGACCGTGCCCGGCGGCGTACGTCTCCAGGTCCGCGCGGGGCAGGAACAGGTCCCGGCCGTGCGGCGTCTCCCGTACGGCGACGCCTTCGGGCACCTCGGCGATGGAACCGGCCGGCAGATGGACGACGGCGATGTCCTCGGTACGGTCGGCGACCTCGACCCGGTAGTAGAACTTCATCGACTCCAGGTAGGCGATGAGCTCGCCCTGCGTCTCCGGTTCGACATGCATCCACACCCGCTCGCCGTCGTCGACGAGGTACATGGCGTGCTCGATGTGCCCGTTCGAACTCAGGATCAGCGCCTCGGTGGCCTGACCGGGGGCGAGGTCGCTGACATGCTGGGTGAGCAGCAGATGGAGCCAGCTCAGCCGGTCGTCGCCGCTGACGGTGACGACGCCCCGGTGGGAGAGGTCGACGAAACCGTTGCCGTCGGCGAGGGCGCGTTGCTCGCGGAACAGGTCGCCGTAGTGCGCGGCAACACCTTCGTCGCGGCCCTCGGCGGGGACTGCGCCGGGCAGGGACAGCAGGGGGCTCTTCATGCGCCCAGCCTACGACCCGGCGGCGGACGGCCACCCCGGCCGGGCACCGGGCCTTTGTACCTAGGACCCGACCAGGATCTATTCGGCTGTGCCCAGGACCCGGCCAGGATTTATTCGGCGGCGGGGGAGTTCGCCTTCGCGGTGCAGTCGGCACAGCGGCCGAAGATCGCGAAGTGCTTCATGTCGGTCTCGAAGCCGAAGCTGTCCCGGAGCTTGGCGGTGAAGTCGGCGACCACGTCGACATCGGCCTCGATGACGTCCGCGCAGTCCCGGCAGACCAGATGGATGTGGTGATGGCGGTCGGCCAGGTGGTACGTCGGAGCGCCGTGCCCGAGATGGGCGTGGCTGACCAGCCCGAGCTCCTCCAGGAGCTCCAGGGTCCGGTACACGGTGGAGATGTTCACGCCGGACGCGGTCCGGCGCACCTCGCAGAGGATGTCGTCGGGCGTCGCGTGTTCCAGTGCGTCGACGGCCTCCAGGACGAGCTGACGCTGAGGCGTCAGCCGGTAGCCACGCTGCCGAAGATCGGTCTTCCAGTCGGTGCTCACCACAGGGCCAGTGTAGGTCCGGGTGAGCACCTTCCCGCAGCTTCGCGGACTACTTGAAGAACGCGATGCCGTCGTCCGGCATGTCTTCGAGGTTCCGCGCCATCTCGGCGACCTCTTCCGGGGTGACGACCTTCTTCAGGTGCGCCGACATGTAGGGGCGCAGTTCGACCTCGGGGGTGGACTTCTCGCCGACCCACATCAGGTCGCTCTTCACATACCCGTAGAGACGCTTTCCGCCGCTGTACGGGCCGGAGGCCGCCGTACGGGCCACCGCGTCGGTGACCAGGTCGATCTGCGGCTTCTGGTTCGCCAGCTCGCCGTACCAGATCTCGACGATGCCCTGGTCACGGACCATGACGACCTCGACCTTGCGGTCCTTGTCGATGCGCCAGTAGCCGGACTCGGACTCCAGCGGCCGGACCTGATTGCCCTCCTCGTCCAGCACCCAGGTGTGCGAGACGTACTCCAGGAAGTCCCGGCCGTCGTGGCTGAAGGTGACCTCCTGGCCGAAGTTGCACTTCTCGGCACCGGGGAAGTCGGACACACCCGCGCCCGCCCAGTTGCCCAGGAGGAAGGCCAGCGGGACGAGGTCCGGGTGGAGGTCGGACGGAATCGAGATCATGGGCGTCTCAGACGATCTGTGAGGGAGCGGAGGAGTTCTACGAGGGTCAGCGCTGGCCCTGGTACAGCTTCTTCACGGTCACACCGGCGAACGCGAGCACGCCGACGCAGACCAGGATCAGCAGGGCGGAGAAGAATGCCTCAAGCACGGGGGCTCCTCGGAACGAGCGAATGGCGGCAGTACAGGGCCGGGCCCCAGCCTAATGGGTAGGGGCCCGGCTCTCTCGTTCAGGTCCTCAGCCGAGCAGCTGGTTCTGCAGGATCAGCGACTGCTGGAACGGGATGCGTGCCGTCTCCTCCTTGCCCTTACGGGTGTGGATGACCAGCGCGAGGGTGTCGCCCGCGACGGAG
The DNA here is from genome assembly GCF_001905125.1 of Streptomyces sp. TSRI0281. GTDB lineage: Bacteria > Actinomycetota > Actinomycetes > Streptomycetales > Streptomycetaceae > Streptomyces. Next base: position 133,171 of record NZ_LWLE01000007.1, read on the forward strand.
TACGCCTGGCGGACGTGCTCACCGCCGAAGGGGGCCTTCTCGCTGAACACATACGGCGTGACGCCCGGGACCTTGTCCGCGGCGTTCCAGGACTCGTCCAGCTCCATCACGTCGGTGCCGGCGATCGGGATGCCGGCCGAGACCCCGACGTACAGGTCGTCTCGCAGCGCCCCCGCGAAGCCCGCGGAGTTGAACCGGAGCAGATAGGTCCGGGACACGGTGCCGTCCGGCATGGTCCAGCCCCGGGCCGCGATGTGCCGCAGGGCCGAGTCCTTGAGGAGCTGGGACAGCGCGTCCCGCTTGTCCTCCCGGAACTCCGCGAGGAACTGCCCGGTGGGGACCCAGTCCCCGGTCAGCTTCTTGTCCGCCGTCGCTCCGGCCGGGGCGGGCAGCAGCAGTTTCCGCAGGTCCGCGTGGTGCACCTCGGCGGGATTGCCGTCGCTGAACGGTCGCGGAGAACCGGCCGGGAGCGCAGGGAGCGACAGCGTCGGGTAGTCCCAGCGCCCGTCGCCCTCGGTGGCGAGCCCCGGCACGTCGGTGCGCTCCATCGACGCGAGACCGAGGGCCGTACCGGTGCCGACCGAGCCGAGCACCAGCACGGCGGCGGTCCAGCGCGCCACGGCCCGCAGCACACGCCGCGGCGGCTTCGGCCCCTGCGGCGGGGCGGCGGGAGGGGCCCCCGGTACGGGAGGTGCCGTCGCGGGTATCTCCGCAGCGGGTATCCCCGCAGCGGTCTCCGGCGCGGACACGGGCACCTCGGGCGCGGACGCGGGCGCCTCGGGCTCCGGTGTCGCCGTCACCGTCTGCTCGGTCATACGTACTCCCCCGGAGACTTGATGTGGTCGAGCTGGTCCTTCACCAGATCGGCGACGTCGGACATGCTGAACGGCTCGCTGCCGTTCGTCGTGACGGAGACGTACGCCTCCCCGTCGTAGGCGAGGCAGAACACCCCGTCGAGCTTGTTCTTGCCGTCCTTCGGCATCCGGTAGCAGGTGGCCTTCTTGTGGCCCTCGATCCTCGGCCCCTTCCGGAAGCCCCCGAAGGAGTCCATCAGTTCCTTCTGACCTGCGTACGTGTCGTGGACGGCCTTCTTGTCCCGCATCTTCGAGATGCGGATCTCGACGGTCAGGTCGTTGGCGTCCGAGGTGTACGAGCGCTGCGCGACGCCCCGGATACGGAGGCGGTCGATGCGCTTGTCCAGCTCCCGGCGCTGCTTGCCCGCCAGGCCGCGGCCCATTTCCTTCATGGCTGCCGTGGCCTTCTTGCCGCTCGTCTCGCTGTCGTTGCCGAACTCGCCGATGTCCGGGCCGAGCCGGTACCCCTTGGGGACCGGGAGCAGCAGTTTGCTGAGTTCGGTGGTGGCCCGGCCGCGGTCGGGGCCGCCGGCCGGGTCCTCGGCGGGCTTGTCCCCGGTCTTCGCCCAGACGGACGTGGTGACGGTGCGGTCGGCGCCGTCCACGGTGCTCTTGGTGTACGCGGCGGCGCCACCGACCGCGCCGAGGACCAGGACGAAGGGCAGCGCGGTGAGGACCAGCCGCCGCGCCCTGCGGGGCGGGGCCGGAAGGCCGTTCAGTTCGGAGCCATTCCGCTCGGCACCGTTCAGTTCGGAGCCATTCCGCTCGGCGCCGTTCTGTACGGCACCGTTCTGTACGGCACCGTTCTGTACGGCACCGTTCTGTACGGCACCGTTCTGTACGGCACCGTTCTGTACGGCACCGCTCTGTACGGCACCGTTCTCCGGGCTCGGGCCGGGAGTCGTCGGGTCGTTGTCCGGGCTCGTGCCGCGGCTCATCTCGTCGTTCACAGCCGCTCCAGCTGTCGCTCGGCCAGCTTCCGGATGTCCTTCTTGCTGATCGGCGTGGTGTCGAAGATGTTGATGTCGAGCATGATGTCGCCGCGCAGCGCCAGGGCCCTGGCGCGGTAGGACGGCATGTAGCCCGCCTTCCGCTCGACCTTGAACAGGTAGTAGCGGCCCTTGCCGCTGCCCTTGATCGGGTCGCCCTCGTTGCCCGCGCCGTCCTTGTCGAACGGCATGTACTCCAGCTGACCGTAGAAGTGATCGCTCGCGCCCAGCTGCGATCCGGAGCGGAACTGGACGAGGTTGACGGCGGTGTCCCGGTACTGCCCCTGGCGCCACGCGGCCGACGCGACCCGGCGGAAGTCGCCCTCGGCCATCGTCTCGAACATGTAGTCCTCGCTGTCGAAGTCCCGGGCATACGTGTCGAACGGCGTCCAGCCGTCGTCGATGCGCAGTTCCAGGACCGACCTCTTCGCGCCCTTGGGCCGGTCCACCAGCAGCTTGCGCAGGTCACCGTCCGTCGTGACCTGCCGGTCCTGCGCGACGGGCAGCGGGGCCGGGACCTTGTCCGCGGGCAGCGGCTTCGCCGGGTAGCCGAGGCCCGACTGCGACAGCGCGGCCAACGGGGTCGGTGCGCGCTCGGCCTGGATGCCGTAACCGACGGCGGCGCCACCGGTGATGCCGAGCAGCGCGGCGGCGGCGATGAGCAAGGTCGTACGTCCGCGCGGACGTGGGCGTACGGCAGTGTCAGCAACAACGGGAGTGACAGGAGCGACGGGAGCGGAAGGTGGCTCGGTCGGTACGTCAGGAATGGTGTTGTTCAGTTCCAAAAGGGTCCCCCCACGAGACCTGAGGCGCAGATTCCGTTACCTGCGCACACAACTGACCCACAGGTACCGAAAGAGGTTGCCCACCCGACGATTACAGTTCGGCATATGCCAAAGAAGCTTGTGATCAAGGTGACCGCCGGGGCCGATTCCGCCGAGCGCTGCTCCCAGGCCTTCACCGTGGCGGCCGTGGCCGTCGCCAGCGGTGTGGAGGTCTCGCTCTGGCTGACCGGAGAATCCTCCTGGTTCGCCCTGCCGGGGCGCGCCGCCGAGTTCGAGCTGCCGCACGCCGCGCCGCTGCCCGACCTGATCGATTCGATCCTGGCGGGCGGTCGCGTCACGCTCTGTACGCAGTGCGCGGCCCGGCGCGACATCAGTGAGAAGGACGTACTGGAGGGCGTACGGATCGCGGGCGCCCAGGTCTTCGTGCAGGAGGCCATGGCGGACGGCACCCAGGCCCTCGTCTACTGAGGTCCCACCGCCGCCGGGAGGCTCCTACCGGCGGCGCTTCTTGCCGTCGAGTTCGTCCCACCACTCGTCGGACTTCGCATCGCCGGACGGGTCGTCCCACCAACGGTCCTCCGGGCCTCGCCGGTTGGCGACTATCGCCGCGATCGGCGGGATGACCATGGCGACCACGCACATCCCGATGGCGACCGGCATCGACCAGAGGCGTACGACGGCCCAGGCGGAGACGAAGAGGACGATGCATCCGCCCATCATCAGGAAATAGCCGCGACGGCGCCGGGCGTACATGTCTCCAGCGTAGGCCCGATCCGGTGCGCGGCCCAGGCGAACGGCGCGAAGGGCCGCACCCCTGCTCAGGTGGCGTCCAACCCCCTGGGGTGCGGCCCTTCGGCCGGTCATGCGTCGTGCGTCGTACCGCCGCGTGGTACCACCGCGTACTTCTGCGTCGTACCGCCGCGTACTTCTGCGTCGTATCGCCGCGTACTACCGCGTTGTGCGTCGCGTGGCACTACTGCGTCGTGCGTCGCGTCGGCCGGAGCTAGACGGCGATCGCGACCTCGGAGAGGCCACCGGTCTGCGCCACGACCGTACGGTCGGCGCTGCCGCCCGGAACCAGGGCGCGAAGCGTCCAGGTGCCTTCGGCCGCGTAGAAGCGGAACTGCCCGGTCGCCGAGGTCGGGACCTCGGCGGTGAACTCGCCGGTCGAGTCCAGCAGGCGCACATAGCCGGTGACGGGCTCGCCGTCACGGGTCACGCTGCCCTGGATGGTGGTCTCGCCGGGCTTGATCGTCGAAGCGTCGGGGCCGCCGGCCTGTGCTCCACACATGGTGTTCTGTCCTTCTGGTCGGGGTCCTGCTGAACGGTTGAGCGGTCCTGCGGAACTACTTGGCGGCGCCGAGCTCGATCGGCACGCCCACGAGGGAGCCGTACTCGGTCCACGAACCGTCGTAGTTCTTGACGTTCGCCTGGCCGAGCAGCTCGTGCAGCACGAACCAGGTGAGCGCGGAGCGCTCACCGATGCGGCAGTACGCGATGGTGTCCTTCGCCAGGTCGACCTGCTCGGCCTCGTAGAGGGCCTTGAGCTCGTCGTCCGACTTGAAGGTGCCGTCGTCGTTGGCGTTCTTCGACCACGGGATGTTGCGGGCGCTGGGCACGTGGCCGGGGCGCTGCGACTGCTCCTGCGGGAGGTGCGCCGGTGCGAGCAGCTTGCCGCTGAACTCGTCGGGCGACCGCACGTCGACCAGGTTCAGGCTGCCGATGGCCTTCACGACGTCGTCGCGGTAGGCGCGGATCGACTCGTCCTGGGGCTTGGCCTTGTACGAGGTGGCCGGGCGGGACGGAACGGCGTCGACCAGGTCGCGGGAGTCGAGCTCCCACTTCTTGCGGCCGCCGTCGAGGAGCTTGACGCCCTCGTGGCCGTACAGCTTGAAGTACCAGTACGCGTACGAGGCGAACCAGTTGTTGTTGCCGCCGTAGAGGACGACGAGCGTGTCGTTCGCGATGCCCTTCTCGGACAGGAGCTTCTCGAAGCCGGCCTGGTCGATGAAGTCACGGCGGACCGGGTCCTGGAGGTCCGTGGTCCAGTCGATCCGGATCGCGTTCTTGATGTGGTTCTTCTCGTACGCGGAGGTGTCCTCGTCGACCTCGACGATGGCGACCTTCGGGTCGTCGATGTGGGCTTCGACCCAGTCGGCGTCTACCAGGACGTCACTGCGGCTCATGTGGTTCTCCTCCGGGGCAGTCTGCGGCGGGGTGGTGCGGAGTGCGGAGTGCGGGTGCGGGATGTACGCGCGACATGCACGGAGCGCGGCGCGTACGAGGCGCGGGCTCGGCCCTGACCGTGGTCGAGGAGCCGGGGGGAAACAGGACGCCGGGAACGTCCCGCTCAGAAGGTGCGACAGAGCATGGCGGCGACGCGGCAGAGGTCCACTGCCCGCCGCTTCGTGAGATCCGCCTGTCGCTTCATGTGTCCGATCGTAGGGAGGTACGGGCGGAGATGTCACCGTCGTGTCGGATGATGAGACGGGATCGTCCGCCATCCGAGACGTGAGCAGCGTGACCGAGGGATCGGAGCCACGCTCCGGCGGTGTGCGCCCGGCGTCCATCTGAGGACCGGACAGGAACGTCTCAATATCTGGATCGACTGCGGGCCTGGGGCGGCCTGGGCCGCCACGGACTACGGGTCCGGGGCCGCCTGGGCCACCACGGACTGCGGGTCCGGGGCTGCCGTCGCCGGTCCGTCAGCCCGTGAGCGCGACGTTCGAGCCCGTGACCGAGATCTCCAGGCCGTCCCGGGTCACCTCGACCTTCTCCAGCTTCAGACCGTCCGGCAGCCCGCCGATCTCCCGCTCGAAGTCGGTCTTCCCGCGGACCAGATCCTCCAGACCGGGAATGCCCTCGCCCGGGACCTTGTCCGCGTGCACCCGGATGGTCCTGCCGTCGACGAGGGTGACGGTGGAGAGGACGCTGCGCGAGACCGGGCGGCCGAGGATGCCGACCGTGCCGGTGACCTTCACCTTGCCGTCGCCGCCGTACTCGACGGCGACGTCGTCGTTGGCCGCCGAGGTCAGGTCCTCGTAGTTGACGACGGCCGTACCGGTGGCACGGGCGGCCGTGGCGCTGGAGTAGCCGGAACCCAGGGTCACGTCGTGCAGCTGGGCCCGCATCTCGCTGATCCGGATCGCGCGGCCACCGGCGCTGGCCCTGATCCCGGTGAGCTTGACGTCCACCTGGTCGAACCGTGAACCGGCGACCTGCGTCAGGAACGGGAAGCCCTTGATCGAGACGTCCGTCGAACCGGCGCTGCCCCCGGTGATCCGGACCCGGCCCTCGGCCTCGGACTCCGCGAAGTACACGGCGGCACGGTCGACGGCGACGAAGGCACCGCCCAGCACCACCAGGACGATCAGCAGTATTCGCAGTGCACGCATGCCCGTTGCTCCCCACCCTGACCCGACCGGACCCCCGTGGGACCCCGATCGGACCCCTGGCGCCCGTGAGCCTACTTGCGGCCGCACGGGACACCCGGGGTGATCGACGTTCAAAGACCCCCCATCGGTTCCCGCGGCATCGCCCCCGTACACACGGCGCCCGCCGAACTCATGGCCCCGCCCGTACGCACGGGATCACCGTCAAACGATCACGCGGCCGATCACATACACCGCGGGAGCCGCGGCGGTCAGCGGCAGCGCCACTCCGGCCGTCATGTGCACGAACCGGGACGGGTAGTCGTAGCTCGCCACCCGCAGCCCGATCAGCGCGCAGCCACCGGCCACCAGCCCGAGGAACGCGGCCTTCGTACCGAAGTCCGTGAACCCGCCCATCGCGAGACCGGCTCCCGCGGCGACGAGCAGCGCCACCACGACCGACGCGGCTCCCGGCAGGGGCAGCGCCCTGACGAGCACGGCGGCCGCGACCGCCACCCCGCCCACCGTCACGGCGTCCGGGACGGCCGCCAGATGCCCGGCGGCGAGCACGGCGAGGGCGGCGGACACGACGGTGGCCATCAGCCCGTACATCCGCTCGTCGGCGCCCGCGTGGCTGCGCAGTTGCAGGACGACCGTGAGCAGCACCCAGACACCCAGGGTGCCCAGCAGGGCGGCGGGACCGTTCTCCCGGCCGGCCGCGAGCAGCGCCACGTCCGCGACGAACCCGCCCGCGAAGGCGAGCGCGATGCCCTGGCGGGCCGGCCACATGCCGTTGAGCCGGAACCACCCGGCGGCCGTCACGGCCTGGAGCAGGACCAGGGGGACGACCAGGGCGTACTGCCCGATCGCGGCACCGAGGGCGAGGAGCAGGCCGAGCCCCGCGGTGATCGCGGCGGGCTGCATGCCCGGCGCGATGATCGGCGAACGGCCTTCGGCGCGGGCCCGCTGGGCGTCGGTGACCCGGCTGTTGCCGAGGGTGGTGGGCGCGCTGAACCCGGAGGCGTCCCGCGGCGCGGAGGCTCCGGCGGGCGAAGCGGGCGCGGGCGCGGGAGCCGGGGCGGCAACCGATGTGTCCGGTACCTCGGGCGGCAGCGGGTACGAGCCCGAGTCGCCCTGCGGCGGCAGATACGCAGCATCCGTGGCGGCGGCCGGGTGCTGGTGCTGGTGCTGGTGCTGCGGGTGTCCCTGCTGCCCCTGGTACTGCTGCTGGGACTGCTGGGGCTGCTGGGGCTGCTGGGGCTGAGGCTGGGGGCGCTGCTCCGGGTACTCCTGATGAGCCTGGTGCTGAAGCGGCTGCTGAGGCTGAAGCGGCTGGATCGTCGGCTGGTACTGGGTGTCCCAGGTCTGCGCCTGCCAGGTCTGCGTCGCGCCCTGGTCGAAGGCCCCCGGCTCCGACTGCCCGGTGGGCCACTGGGCCGCTGCGGCCCCGGTGGCGCCCGTGTCGCCCGCGTGGGGCTCGTACGCGCCGTACGGGGCCTGGCCACCGCACGACTGCTGAGGCTGGGGGTGCTGGGGGTGCTGCGGCTGGGGGTGCTGCTGGAACTGCTGCGGCTGTTGCCCGTACACGGGGGCGCCCTGGGCCGGATCGCCGTAGGACTGTCCTTCGTACGGCTGCTGTCCGTCGTACGGCTGCTGTCCTTCGTACGGCGGGGACTGCTGCCCGTCGTACGGCTGCTCACCGTACGGATGCGGATACTGCTGATCGTTGCTGCTCATGGTCTGCGGTTCACCCTCCTGCGAACGGCGGGAGCACCTCGACCGTGCCGCCCTCGGCAAGCCGTACGGTCTCATGGCCACGGGTCCCGACGGGGTCACCGTCGATCAGGAACGAACACCTTCGCAGTACGCGGGCCAGCTCACCGGGGTGCCGTTCGCGCACCGCGTCGAGCGCCTCGGCGAGTGTCGCCGCCGCGTACGGTTCCTCCGCGGTCCCCGCGGCGGACTTGGCCGCAGCCCAGTAACGGATCGTTCCCGTCGCCATGGCGCCACCCCTTTCCTCGTGCGTCAGCTGTCCATGATGGGTCACGCCGCGACCGCCCAGTCGGCGATACGGGCGAGCAGGGCGTCGTCGGACGCGTTCTCCGCGTGCCCCATCCCCCGCTCCAGCCACAGGTCCGCGCCGCCCTCACCGGCCGCCGCGGCGAGCGCCCGCGGGTGGTCGAGCGGGAAGTACGGGTCCTGGTCGCCGTGCACGACCAGCAGCGGGGCGGGGGCGATCAGCGGGACCGCGCCGACCGGGGAGAGCGGTACGGGGTCCCAGGCCGCGCTGTCGATCCGGGTGCCGAAGCCGTAGCGGCCGACGAGCCGGCCCGTGGGACGCGTGACCACCCAGTGCAGGCGCCGCATCGGGGCCGTACCCCGGTAGAACCAGCGCGCGGGGGCACTCACCGCAACCACCGCGTCGGCGTGCGCCTCCATGCGCCGCTCGCACGCCGGTACTCGAACGGCCGAATCGTTTCGTATCACATCGTGGACGGAATCCGGTCCCGCATTCCGGGCCTGAATCGGGGTCGCGTCATCCGTGTACAGGGCACCGTGCCGGAGCGCCACGGAGCCGCCCATCGAGAAGCCGACCGTAACGATCCGCCGGTGTCCCAGCGAGCGCGCCCAGGCCACCGCGGCGGCCAGATCCCGTACCTCCCGGTCGCCCACCGTCGAGCGCCCGCCGGACCGCCCGTGCCCCCGAAAAGAGAACGTGATCACGGCCGCACGCTGGGAGAACACCTGAGCCGCCCGCCGCACGGCGGGCCGGTCCAGATGGCCGGTGAAGCCGTGCGCGACGACGATCGCCGTAGTGGCCCGAACCCGCTCCCGCGCACCGTCCCCCGCCCCCTCCCCCGCAGCCGCGAAACCCGCCGTGCACGGTTCGTACACCGCCTCGACCGCGACCCCGTCATCGGTCAGCAGTGTGGTGCGGCGGGGGTTCGGCGTGAGGAAGGAAACAGAAGAACTCAGGAATCGACCCTCGGACACAGAACTCATGTGGGTTATTCTGCTGCGATGAGGATCCGGGCAATGCAGCCCCCGGGTCCTTTTGTGCTTTCCACCCGTTGTTACGCAGACGTTTCAACAAGCTCAGCGGTCCCAGGGCGCGGGACCGCACCGTAAAACCCGCATGACCGTACGAAGCAGTGCCGCATACTCCCCCGGGTCCGACCCGGGAGTGCCCCTCTCGCAGGGAACGAGGAGGACCGACGTAATGGGCGAGCGAACCGTGCAAGACGATCGACCGACGAACCGGGCAGGTGGGCGGCGATGAGTTCACTGCTGCTTCTGACCAACGCACTTCAGCCGTCGACGGAGGTGCTCCCCGCCCTCGGCCTCCTGCTGCACAGCGTGCGGGTGGCCCCCGCCGAAGGACCCGCTCTCGTCGACACCCCGGGTGCCGACGTGATCCTCATCGACGGGCGCCGCGACCTTCCACAGGTGCGTTCGCTCTGTCAGCTGCTGCGGTCCACCGGACCCGGCTGTCCGCTGATCCTCGTGGTCACGGAGGGCGGTCTCGCCGCCGTCACCGCCGACTGGGGCATCGACGACGTCCTGCTGGACACGGCGGGCCCGGCGGAGGTCGAGGCCCGGCTGCGGCTGGCCACCGGTCGCCGGCAGATCACCTCCGACGACTCCCCGATGGAGATCCGCAACGGCGACCTCTCGGTCGACGAGGCGACGTACAGCGCCAAGTTGAAGGGCCGGGTCCTGGACCTGACCTTCAAGGAGTTCGAACTGATCAAGTACCTCGCCCAGCACCCGGGCCGCGTCTTCACCCGCGCCCAGCTGCTCCAGGAGGTGTGGGGCTACGACTACTTCGGCGGTACGCGGACGGTCGACGTCCACGTCCGGCGGCTGCGCGCCAAGCTGGGCCCCGAGCACGAGTCGCTGATCGGCACCGTGCGCAACGTCGGTTACCGCTTCGTCGCCCCGGAGAAGGTGGAGCGCGCCGCCGAGGAGGCGAAGGCGCAGGAGGCCAAGGACCGCGCGGCGAAGGTCCGGGCGGCGGTGGTGACGGCCACCGAAGCCGTGACCCGTTCGGCTCAGCCGCCCAAATCGGAGCTCCCGGAAGAAGCCCCGGTCCGACCTGCCAAGAGGTAGGTCCATCCGCGTAGACTGCCGCGCGTGGCCAAGGTGACGCGGGACGATGTGGCGAGACTGGCGGGTACGTCGACCGCAGTCGTCAGTTATGTCATCAACAACGGACCCAGGCCGGTCGCCCCGGCCACGCGCGAGCGGGTGCTCGCCGCGATCAAGCAGTTGGGATACCGGCCCGACCGGGTCGCCCAGGCCATGGCCTCGCGGCGCACCGACCTCATAGGCATGATCGTTCCGGACGCGCGCCAGCCGTTCTTCGCGGAGATGGCGCACGCGGTCGAACAGGCCGCCGCCGAACGCGGAAAGATGGTCCTCGTCGGCAACTCCGACTACCGCGACGAGCGCGAGGTCCACTATCTGCGGGCCTTCCTCGGTATGCGCGTCTCCGGCCTGATCCTGGTCAGCCAGGGACCCAGCGAGCGGGCCGCGGCCGAGATCGAGGCATGGGACGCCCGCGTCGTGCTGCTCCACGAGCGGCCCGAGGCGATCGATGACGTCGCGGTGGTGACGGACGACGTCGGCGGCGCGCAGCTGGCCACCCGCCACCTGCTGGAGCACGGCAACGCGTACGTGGCCTGCCTCGGCGGTGTGGAGTCGACCCCGGCGGTCGGTGACCCGGTCGCCGACCACGTCGAGGGCTGGCGCCGGGCGATGCACGAGTCGGGGCGTTCGACGGAGGGCCGGCTGTTCCAGGCCCCGTACAACCGTTACGACGCCTACCAGGTGGCGCTCGGGCTGCTGGCGGGCCCGGACCGGCCCCCGGCGATCTTCTGCGCGACGGACGACCAGGCCATCGGGGTGCTGCGGGCGGCCCGCGAGCTGCGGATCGATGTGCCCGGGGAGCTCGCGGTCGCGGGCTTCGACGACGTGAAGGAAGCCGGTCTCACCGACCCGCCGCTGACGACGGTCTTCTCGGACCGCCCGGCGATGGCGCGGGCGGCCGTGGACCTGGTCCTGGACGACGCGCTGCGGGTCTCGGGCTCGCGCCGGGAGCGGCTGAAGCAGTTCCCGTCGGCGCTGGTGGTGCGGCGCTCGTGCGGGTGCGGGGAACCGACGCCCGAGCGGTAGACCCACCGGGAGGCGACGGTCCGGGGCGGGCGGCCCGGGAGGCAGGCGGTCCGGGGCGGGCCCTTTATTTCGGACATACACGGTTCTGCCGGGCTTCTCAGGACGTATTCAGGCTCTTCTCATGTTCGCTGGCCACTCTCGTAGACATGACCGAGAGCCACCGCCCGAGCGGCGAATACCCGACGTACCCCTCGTACCCGACGGACCCCTCGTCACCTTCGTCCTCCGCCTCGTCACCCTCGTCACCCTCGTACCCGACGGACCCCTCGCACGGGTACGCCGGCGGGGCCTCGTCCTACCCGCCGCCGCCCGCGTACGAGCCCGAGCAGCCGAAGCCCCGTCGCCGGGCGAGGCGGCCCGTCGCGCTCCTGGCGGCGGTGGCGATCGTCGCGGCGGTGGTCGGCGGCGGAAGCGCGGCCCTGGTCGGACAGCTGACCGACAGCGGTACGACCGGCTCCGGCTCCTCCGGCGTCGTCAACGGCACCACCGTCTCGCAGAGCAGCGCGGGCACCGTCTCCGGAGTCGCGGCAGCCGTGTCCCCGGCGATCGTCGAGATCGGCGCGACCTCGACGGCGGGCCAGTCCACCGGCTCCGGCGTGGTCATCACGGGCGACGGCGAGATCGTCACCAACAACCACGTCATCTCCGGCGCCTCCGAGATCAAGGTGACGCTCTCCACCGGCAGGACGTACACCGCCGATGTCGTCGGCACCGACGCCGACAAGGACCTCGCGCTGATCAAGCTCCAGGGCGCGAGCGGGCTGAAGACGGCTTCGCTCGGCGACTCCTCCGCTGTGAAGGTCGGCGACCAGGTCGTGGCGATCGGCTCCCCCGAGGGCCTGACCGGCACGGTCACCAGTGGCATCGTCTCCGCGCTCGACCGCGACGTCACGGTGGCCAAGGACGACGACTCCGGCAACGGCCAGGGGCAGGACCAGCGTCAACAGGGCGGCGGGCAGTGGCCGTTCGAGTTCGGCGGGCAGCAGTTCAACGGCGACACGGGTACGTCGAAGACCACGTACAAGGCCCTCCAGACCGACGCCTCCCTCAACCCGGGCAACTCCGGCGGCGCGCTGATCAACATGAACGGCGAGATCATCGGCATCAACTCCGCGATGTACTCGCCCAGCTCCGCGAGCGGCACGGGCGGCTCCGCCGCGGGCAGCGTGGGCCTCGGCTTCGCCATCCCCGTCAACACGGTCAAGGCCGACCTGGACACCCTGCGGTCCGGCGCCGGCTCCTGATCACCGGTCCAGGTGCTGACCGTGCGAGGCTGAGAGCATCCGTATCAGGCCGGAACGAGAAGAGGACGAGCAGCGATGAGCCCCGCCGAAGACGATCCGCAGCGCATCCTGATCGTCGACGACGAGCCCGCCGTGCGCGAGGCGCTGCAGCGCAGCCTCGCCTTCGAGGGGTACGGGACCGAGGTCGCCGTGGACGGTTACGACGCCCTCACCAAGGCGGAGGCGTACGCCCCCGACCTGATCGTCCTGGACATCCAGATGCCGCGCATGGACGGCCTCACCGCCGCCCGCCGCATCCGGTCCACCGGCACCACCACCCCCATCCTCATGCTCACCGCCCGCGACACCGTCGGTGACCGGGTCACCGGCCTCGACGCGGGCGCCGACGACTACCTGGTCAAGCCCTTCGAACTGGACGAGCTCTTCGCCCGCATCCGGGCCCTGCTGCGCCGCAGCTCCTACGCGGCCGCGGCGGGCGCGGACATCACCGACGACGACGTCCTGTCCTTCGCCGACCTGCGGATGGACCTCACCACCCGCGAGGTCACCCGGGGAGAGCGCCGGGTCGAGCTGACCCGTACCGAATTCACCCTCCTGGAAATGTTCCTGGCGCACCCGCGCCAGGTCCTCACCCGGGAGCAGATCCTCAAGGCGGTCTGGGGCTTCGACTTCGAACCGAGCTCCAACTCCCTGGACGTGTACGTGATGTACCTGCGCCGCAAGACGGAAGCGGGCGGCGAACCGCGTCTGGTCCACACGGTGCGCGGCGTGGGATACGCGCTGCGGTCCGGCGGCGGTGAGGGGTGAGCGGCCCGCTGCGGCGGCTTCGGGCGCTGCCCCTGCGGTCGAGGCTGGCAATGCTGGTGGCGACGGCGGTGGCGGTGGCGGTGGCGGCGGTCGCCCTGGCCTGCTGGGTGACGACCCGAGAACGGCTCACCGAGCAGCTCGACACGACCCTGAGCCAGGTCAAGCCGAACGACGACGCGATCAGGCTGCTCACGGCGTCCTGCACGAACCAGTTGCCCGGTGACGTCCAGATCGTGACCGGCCCCTACACGATCCAGCTGGTGACGGCGGTCGGTACGGAGCCCTGCACACAGCCGGACAAGTCCGCGATCCCGGTGCAGCCCGCCGACCGGGTGGTCGCGGCGGGTGTGCGCAAGAGCGCCACGCACACCACGGACGCCGACAACGGCACGGCCATGCGCGTCTACACGACGACGATCCCCAACCAGGAGCGGCGCGGCGTCGCGGTCTCGGTGGCCATCCCCATGGACCAGGTCACCGACCCGCTCAACCAGCTGGCCCTGGTCCTGCTCATCGTCTCCGGCATCGGCGTCGTCGGCGCGGGCGCCGCCGGGCTGTGGGTGGCCAGGTCCGGGCTGCGCCCGGTGGACGAGCTCACCGAGGCCGTGGAGCACGTGGCCCGTACCGAGGACCTCACCGTCCGTATCCCGGTCGAGGGCGAGGACGAGATCGCCCGGCTCTCGCGCTCCTTCAACTCCATGACCGCCTCGCTCGCCACCTCCCGCGACCTCCAGGCCCAGCTGATCGCGGACGCGGGCCATGAACTGAGGACCCCGCTCACCTCGCTGCGTACGAACGTCGAACTGCTCGCCCGCAGCGAGGAGACCGGCCGGGCGATCCCGCCGGACGACCGCAAGGCCCTGATGACGTCGGTCAAGGCCCAGATGACGGAGCTGGCCTCGCTCATCGGCGACCTCCAGGAACTGGCCCGCCCGGACGCCGCCCAGCCCGGCCCGCTCCAGGTGGTCGCCCTCCACGACATCACCCGCACCGCCCTGCAACGGGCCAGGCTGCGCGGCCCCGAGCTGACGATCACGGCGGAGCTGGCCCCCTGGTATGTACGGGCGGAACCGGCCGCGCTGGAACGGGCGGTCGTCAACGTCCTGGACAACGCGGTGAAGTTCAGCCCGCCCGGCGCGACGATCGACGTGATCCTGCACCGGGGCGAGCTGACGGTACGGGACCGGGGCCCCGGCATCCCCGCCGACGAACTCCCCCACGTCTTCGAACGCTTCTGGCGCTCCCCGTCGGCCCGCCAGCTCCCCGGCTCGGGCCTGGGCCTGTCCATCGTGGCCCGCACGGTCCAGCAGGCGGGCGGCACCATCACCCTGACCCCGGCGACGGACGACGGCCCCGGCACGGTCGCGTCGATCCGGGTGCCGGGGGCACCGCAACCGCCGCCGGAGCTGTGACCGGGCGCGTCGCACCTTACTCAGGCGACGTGCGCGGTCCGCGCCCCGTGCCTCAGGCCCCCGGGTTGTGCCGGATCAGGGATTCCACCAGCCCGGACCGGGTCGCGGGGAAGTCCAGGGGGACGATGCCCAGGCCCGTCCAGCCCGCGGTTCCCGAGCCGTCGAGGAAGGAGTGCACCTGAGGGTTGAGCCGGTCGGCGTTCCAGCGGGGCGGCATCAGGGCGGCGGTGCTCACGTAGTTCATGAACAGCTTGCCCGGCCGCTCGGCGGCCCTGCGGAACTGGGCCTCGATCTTCGGGTACTTCCCGAACGGTTCGGCCATGTAGTCGTCCTGGATGTCGAAGACCTCCGGATCGGCGTACCGGACCCCGGGCAGCCCTCCGTTGTCGGCGAGCAGCACCACCTTGCCGCGCGCCTGGCCCAGCGTGGGCAGCGTGGGGTCGAGGCGGAACAGTGGCCGCCAGCCCTTGGTGTCGAGGTAGAGGTCGAAGATCCGCCGGAACGCGGCGTCGCTCTCCTCCGAGTACTCCTGCTTGACCCGCATCAGCACGGTCTCGCTCGGCCGCGCGGCCAGGAAGTCCCAGCAGGCGCCGAGGACATCGCCGAACATCAGGTTCTGGAACGAGGCCCCGTGGTGGATGGCGAACGAGTCCCCGGTGATCCGGCACCGCACGTCGAGGAAGCGGATGCCGCTGTTCAACTGCTCGGCGACCGTCGTGTTCTGGCACTCGGTCCAGGGGCCGCCGTACCGCGCGCCCGAATCGTGCGAGCCCGGGATCGTGAGCCGCTGAAGGCCGGTCGCGTCGGGGATGGAGCCCATCCAGTCCTGCGGGGTGCGGACCGTACGGGACGCACGCGCCCCGGCGACGGCGGGCGCGACGCCGACCAGCGCGGTGGCGGAGACGGCGAGCGCGCCCGCCAGGAAGTTCCTGCGGGTAGCGGTGTACGGGCTCATGCGGGGGTGCCTCCGTATGCCGTGGGGGTCAGCCCACGAATTATGACGGGTGCACGTCACTAGAGGAACAAGGCCGGAGAGACGAGGGCCGAGCGACAGGAGCGGCCGGGCTCCCGTCGGCCAGGACGCCGTCGCCCCACGAGACCTCGTAGTACGTCACGCGCTCGTCCTCCCCGGCCTGCCACATACCGGCGGCCGTCATGACGCGCCGGGACGCGATGTTGCCGTGGTCGGCGTCACCCTTCACGCGGGCGATACCGCTCACCCGCGCGAACTCCAGCAGCGCGCGCAGCGCTTCGGAGGCGTACCCCCTGCCCTGCGCCGCCGGAACGAGCCCGTACCCGATCGTGACGCTGCCGGTGTCGTCGGCGGGACCGTGGAAGTCCATACCGCCGATGGCCGCCCCGTCGTCACGACGGCGGATCTCGTACACCCCGGGGTGCCACCGGGTCCGGGTATCACCGTCGCCCGTGCGGGAGTTCAGAAAACGCCGGGCGGCGGACACGTCCCCGTCCAGGGGATACCCGGCCGCCCAGGAGTCGCGCCGTCCCGGCCCGTCCGGCCCGCCCTCGGCGTACGCCACCAGTTCATGGGCCTCATCGGCGCTCAGCGGATGGAGGAGGAGCCGCGCTGTCTCAAGGTCGTCCATGCCCTGGTGCCTATCACGCACCACGGACGGACCGCACACGCGTTTTCCTACCGGTCACGCATCGGACCGCGCCGCGTCTGCCACTTCGGACGGGGCGGGGAGCCGCGTCCTGTCACCGATGTGGAACGCGAGGTAGGGGCGTACGGTCCACTCGATCCACGCGCCCCGATGGCTCAGCGAGAACCCGCAGGGTTCGCCCCGGTGCAGGGATGCCAACGCCCCGATGCAGCCGCCCCCGTCCAACCAGGACAGCGCACGGTGCCGCTCGATGGGCGACAGTCCGACGGCCAGCGCACGTACCTCCGAACGGACCCGCCGGATCGCCTCTCCGGGAACAGTTACGGAGCACCGGGCCAAGTCCGCGATCTCGTCCGCCTCCATCGACCGGTATGTGACCCTCTCGCTCCAGAAAGCCTGTACGGCGAAGGGCGACGGTTCAGGGTCGTCGGGCATGCGTTGCCTCCTGGCGTCACGTCAGGACCACCCCTTGTCCACAGAGCCGGCGTGACGAGCGGCGAACAAGGGGAGCCCCTTCGGAATCCCTCAACCAGCGCAGAGGCAAAGGGAGTTGGGCACCATTGACGCGTCCCGGACAGGGCACGCGCCGCCTGGCGCTACGTCACGAAGCTAGCGCGTGATGCCGAGCCGTATCAAGTGTTTGACGTCTAACGAGTGAGGCGATGATTGCCGACAAGTGATACGCAGGGGATTGAGCGGCCCCCGACCATGCTGACGGAGGCCGCCGGAAACGGACAGGACGACGGGGCGACGAGGCGACAGGGCGACAGGGCGACGGGGCCGCGAAAACACTGCGGCCTACGACGCCGCTCCTGCGGCCTTCCTCGCCGCTGTCGCGCTCCGGTAGGGGCAGGCGAGTTGATGCAGGATCTCCTGCGCCAGCAGATCCTCGGGCCCCTTCAGCGCGTCCGCCAGGTCCTGGTCGACGGGGAACACCATCTCCGCCGCGACGTTGTCCTGCACGATCCGGGCCAGGTTGTCGAAAGCGACGAAGACGGGGTCGGCGGGCAGTTGGGCCGTCGGCAGGTCGATCAGGTGCGAGTCCGCCTTCGCGGGATCCATGAGCTGTCTGACGATGATCGAGTTCTGGTTCAGGGCGGACGTCGTCCAGATCGACAGAACGACGACGTACAGGCCGGGCCAGTCCTCCTCGCCGATCCTCTCCCGCCACCGCCCCATGAGGTTTTCCACGCCTTCGATCTGCGCCTTGGACGCGTGCCACATGTTGGTGCGGATGGCGTCGCTCAACGGGCCGGTGAAGTTCTCGAAGGACTCCATGTCGAATTGCCCGTGCCGCACGGACCGGTGGATGAAGTCGAGCGCGCCGTCAAGGATCTGCGCACTCGACGCTTCCAGCCGCTGCGCCAGGTCCGCGTTGCCGAGCTGCTGCCTGGCTGTCGTCAGGGTCGTACCGAAATCCCGGAGCGGACCGATCCAGTCTTTCGCCTCCGGCCCCTTGAACGCCACCATGTCCACGTCGTGCTGGTCGAGACGGGCGGAGCTGGGGAGGTCCGGGAGCCTGCGGCCGAGGTACGGCGCGATGATCGAGTAGATGCCCAGCGGAATGTGGGCGATGGACTTGGCCAGCTCGAAGATCTCGGAGACAGGGTGCAACGACTCCTGTTCTCCGTTGTGGACCAGGGTGTACAGGCCGCCCTGGTCGTCGTTCTGAATGACGATGACCGGGCTCAGGTGGTTGATCAACTCGGCCCGGAGCGCGCCGTAATGCTTCTGCGTTCCGGTCTCGGCCGCAAGGATCGTGTCGCGGGCCGGGAGCTTCCAGGCCACCGGATCCGGCCCCGGAGACGTGCTCCCACCCTCTGCGACTGCGGCCTGAGGAGCGCCGAGGAATGCCATGGCACCGGCTGCGGTGGCGGAGCCGAGGAACTTTCTGCGCGTGCTCACCCTCCGCATTCTTCCGGTTCGGATACCGATGGTTCACGCGCCCGCACCGAGAAGGAGAGACTGCCGTCAGGACCGCGCATCTCGTCTCCGTGATCGGGAAGCAGCCCCGGCGTCGGCAAGTCCACCCTGTGCCGTGCCATGGCCGAACGGGCGGCCCCCACCCTGCGCGGCGGGAACCGCCCGAAGCGAACGCGACCGGCCGGCTAGGCCAGATCGTCGAACTCGCCGTCCTTCACCCCACCCAGGAACGCGCGCAGCTTGACCCGCGTGGTGCGGATGACGACGTCGGGGTTGTCGCTCTCGCGCATCAGGATCTCTCCTCCGAACTCAGCAAGCTCCAGACAGTTGTTGCCCTCGGCTCCCGAGGACTTCGTGGACTTGCGCCACTGAATTTCCATGGTTCTCACGCCTTCACACTTGTTGTGCGATCTTTCGAATGAAGTCTCTCGACATCTTCGGGTCGAGCGACAACTCCTCGACCCGATCCAGCACTGCCCGATAGTTCACGAGCCGAGTCTCGGCATCCGAATACGCGGGCCCGGTTGCAGAGTCCGTCTGCACGGTGTCGAGCTGCGGCGCGGGCCCGTACACATGGTGCGTCGAACTGCCGGTCTCCAGGTGACCGCCTGCCGCGCCCCCGAGGGGCAGGAAACGACACCCACAGCCGAACGGGCGGCCCCCACCCTGCGCGGTGGGTGCCGCCCGAAGCAAGCGAGACGCGGCCGGCTAGGCCAGATCGTCGAACTCGCCGCCCTTCGCCCCACCCAGGAACGCGCGCAGCTTGGCACGCGTGGTGCGGATGATCACGTCGGGATTGTCACTCTCACGCATCAGGATCTCGCCACCGACCTCGGCGAGCTCAAGGCAGTCAGAGCCTTCGGCATTGGAGGATTTCGAGGATTTGCGCCACTGAATTTCCAACATTCTCACGCCTTCATACTTGTTGTGCGATTTGGCGAATGAAGTCCCGCGAGCTCACCGGATCAAGCGACTTCTCTTCGGTCCGGTCCAGAGCGACTCGCCAATTCTCCAGACTCGTCTCGGAATCCAGAAATCCCGACCCGGTCGACGTATCCGTCTGCACCGTGTCCAGCTGCGGCACCACACCGTAGAGGTAGTGTGCCGAACTGCTCGCGTACGGGAAACCGCCTGCCGCGAACGGGATCGCACGAACGGTGACGTTCTCACGCTCCGACTGCCTCATCAGGTAGTCGAGTTGACTGCGGGCAACCGTTGCGCCGCCATACGTCATTCGGAGTGCGGCCTCATGGATGAGGAACGTGCACGAGGCGAGGTCGTCCCGATCGAGCACGTCGCGGCGCCGCAGCCGATGCGACAACTGGCGCCGCTGACGGGCAGGGCTCGGGGGCGGCACGCTCTCGCCGAAGACCGCACGCGCGTAGTCCTCGGTCTGGAGCAGGCCAGGCATATACATGATCTGCACCGACCTGATGGCCACCGCGTGGTGCTCCAACTCGGCCAGGTCGGGAGCGTCACTGGTCAGATGGCCCCGGTAGTCCTCCCACCAGCCGCTTATGCGCTCGGTAGCCATGTCGGCCAGCGCGTCGACATACACATCGTCGGGACATCCGTAGTGACCGGCCCACGCTCTCACCCGCTCGGCGCTCACGCCGAACCTTCCGGATTCGACGTTGCTGATAGTGGTGCGATCGGTGCCCAGCATGGCCGCCGCCTCGGTGAGCGACAGACTGGTGCGCTCACGAATCCGACGCAACTCAGTACCCAGGCGGCGCTGTCGTGCCGTGGGCGCCTTCCTCGATGGCATCGGGCCCTCCTCTTGTCGGGTCCCAGTGTGGCCCCTGACTGAGACCCTATCCAAAAGGGCTAACGCTATACAGATTCACGGCTAACGCGTTAGACATTGCGCTACGGTGCTCCCACCACGCGCTACACATCGGGAAGCCCGAAGTGCAGCCGTACAGGCGTGCGTTGAGGCGTGCGTCCGTGCGGCCACCGCCACGGGCCGACGCGCAGCGCACACGCTCGGACACACCAGACCGTGTGGGGAGAACGACATGACCGCTACCGCCACCACTCCCGTTCCCATCAACCCGCTTGGCGGGGAGAGCTACCGCCTCACCCTTCCCAGTACCGCCAACGCCGCCAGGATCGCGCGGGACTTCGTCGGTTCGTTGCTGCGGGTGAGCCGGCATCTCAGCCTCGTGGACGACGCACGCCTCTGCGTCTCGGAGGTGGTCACCAACGCACACCGGCACACCCGTACGTCGCTGATCCGCGTCCAGGTCGCGGTCAACCGGAAGCGGGTCACCGTCTCCGTCGCGGATGATGAAGCCTGCGCCGGGAACGCGCTCGCCGCACTGCGGCCGGGGACTGAACACAGTGGCGGGAGGGGCCTGTTGCTGGTGGAGAGCCTCGCGCTCGCGTGGGGCACCGACACGCTGGACGGCTGCCTGCCGGGGCACAAGGCCGTCTGGTTCACGCTGGGCCGGCCCGATCCGCAGCCGTGACGCCTCCCGCACCCTGCGGCGGCGTACCGCACGGGGACTTCGTGGTCGTCGCCGTCGTCCTCGGCGCGCTCGCCGCAGCGCTGGCCTTCGCGCCGGTGCCGCGTACGCAACCGGAAGACGCGGCCGGAGGGCGCGGACGGCGACCACCGCGCAGGCGGGGCGGATCCGAGTTATGGCCGTCAGACAGATCGGGAGCCGGGCACGTGCGGTCCCGGGTCCTGGCGGGGTGCGGGGCGGACGCCCTGCGGGCCTGGGCTCCGCCGCCACGGCCGGGGCAAGCGGCGGACGTACGGAGACCAAGAAGGTGGGGGCGGCAGGCCTTCCGGCCACCGCCCCCACCCACTCACTCACGCACTCATGCGGTCACCCGCGTCACGGGGTCACTTGATGATCGTGATCCGGTCCGTGGCCGGCGGGGCCAGCGGGGCCGTCGCCGTGGAGTGGGCCGCCAGGTAGGTGTTGAACACGTCCAGGTCGGACGCGCCGACCAGCTTGTTCGTGCCCTGGCCGAGGGCCGCGAAGCCGTCGCCGCCGCCCGCGAGGAACTCGTTCATCGCGACGCGGTAGCTCTTCGCCGGGTCGATCGCCGCACCGTCGAGCTTGATGGTGTCGGTGACCACGCGGGCCGCGCCCGTCTTCGTCATGTCCAGCGTGTAGGTGAGGCCCTTGGAGACCTGGAGGATCTTCGGGCTGGCCTCGTTGGAGCCGCTGACCTGCTGCTGAAGGGCCTCGACCAGCTGTGCGCCGGTCAGGTCGACCACGTTCATCATGTTGGTGAACGGCTGCACGGTGAACGCCTCGCCGTACGTCACCACCCCGTCGCCCTCACTGCCGGACGCCTTGTGCACCAGGTCCGAGCGGATGCCGCCCGGGTTCATGAACGCGATCTGGGCGCCGCCCTTGTCGGCCGGGGCCAGGCCCTCCAGCTGGGCGTCGGCGATCAGGTTGCCGAGCGGCTTCTCGGGGGCCGTGGAGCCGCGGCCGTTGATGTCGGCGGTGATCCAGCCCTGCGGCCTGTTGGCTATGGGAGCCGCGAGGGCGTTCCAGCGGGCGATCAGCTTCGTCATGTCGGTGGCCTTGGACTGCTCCCGGCTCACGACGTGGTTCGCGGACTTCACCGACGTACGGACGATGTCCTTGGTGCGACGGTCGTAGGTGAGCGTCGTGTCGGTGTAGACCTTGCCGAACGAGGACGCCGAGGTGACCATGCGGGGCTTGCCCGCCGGGTCGGGGACGGTGCACACGTACGCCTGGTGGGTGTGGCCCGTGACGAGCGCGTCCACCTTCGGCGTGATGCCCTTGGCGATGTCGACGATCGGCCCGGAGATGCCGTCACCGGCCCCGGGGCTGTCGCAGTCGTAGTTGTACGAGGTGGAGGCCGGGGCCCCGCCCTCGTGGATCAGCGCGACGATCGACTTGACGCCCTTGCGGTCCAGCTCCCTGGCGTACTTGTTGATCGTCTCGACCTCGTCGTGGAACTTCAGGCCCTTGACGCCGTTGGCCGTGACGATGTTCGGGGTGCCCTCCAGGGTCACTCCGATGAAGCCGATCTTGACGCCGTTCTTCTTCCACACCGTGTACGGCTTGAGAAGCGGCTTGCCCGTCTTCTCCTTCGTCACGTTGGCCGCGAGGTAGGGGAAGTCCGCGCCCTTGAACTTCTTGCCCTTCTCGTAGCAGCCCTCGGTCGGGTGACAGCCGCCGTTCTGGAGACGGGCCAGCTCGGTGGCGCCCTCGTCGAACTCGTGGTTGCCGACCGACGTGACATCGAGGTCGAGCCCGTTCAGCGCCTCGATCGTCGGCTCGTCGTGGAAGAGCCCCGACAGCAGCGGGCTCGCGCCCACCATGTCGCCGCCCGCAGCCGTGACGGAGTAGCGGTTGCCCTCGCGCGCCTTGCGCAGCGAGGTGGCCAGGTACTCGACGCCACCGGCCGGAACCGACTTCACCGTGCCGTCGGCCTGCGTCTCGGAGACCGTGCCCGCGGAACCGGCCGGGGGCTCCAGGTTGCCGTGGAGGTCGTTGAAGGACAGCAGTTGCACGTCGACGGTGCGGGGCTTGTGCCCGTGCCCGTGGCCATGACCGTGGCCGTTGCCCCGGTCCTGGGCGCCGGCCGGCAGCGCGGCGACGAGCGCGCCCACGGTGGCCAGCCCGGCTGCGGCGGCGAGCACCCGCCGGGACGCACGGTTCTTCTGCGGAGTCGCTGACATCGGTCCCCTTGTGAGTTCAGCGGGAGGGTTGGGAAGTGGTCAAAAGTCTGAATCCTGCCTGCCGCAGCCTAGAGTCAACGCGCGTAGCGCAACAGGGGCTTTCGGGTTACGAGCTGGTTGCCCTTGAGGCCGCACGGAGGGCCTAAGGGTGCATATAACTCGTTTGGCTTACATATGCAGGCAGAAACGTCACGGCACGCACGTGTGGCGCAAGCCTGTACGGCATGGACAGCGAACTCACGGCCAAGGCCGTCGTACCGGGCGCACGGACGCCGGACCTGCCGCCGGGCTTCAACGAGATGGTCGACCAGCTGAAGTCGATCGTGCGGGGCGCGCATGTGCGCGCACAGCTCAAGGTCAACACCGAGATGCTGTTGATGTACTGGGAGATCGGGCGGACGATCCTGGAGCGGCAGAGCGGGGAGCGGTGGGGGACGAAGGTCATCGACCGCATCGCCACCGAGCTGCGGACGGAGTTCCCGAACCAGCGGGGGTTCAGCCGCAGCAATCTCCACTACATGCAGCAGATGGCCCGGACCTGGCCCGGCTCAATTGTCCAACAAGCTGTTGGACAATTGCCCTGGGGCCACATCGTCCTCCTCATGAGCAAGTGCAAAACCCGCTTTGAGCTGGACTTCTACGCCCAGCACGCGGTCCACCACGGCTGGTCCCGGGACGAGCTCGGCTCGATGATCCACACGGAGTTCCACCTCGCCCAGGGCGCTGCGGCCAACAACTTCGACGTCAGCCTGCCCGACACCTCCGACGCGGTGAAGCAGATCCTCAAGGACCCGTACCGCCTCGACTTCACCGAACTGGACGGCCGGCCGGCCGAGCGGGAGCTGGAGGACGCACTCGTCACCCACCTGATCCGGTTCCTGACGGAGCTGGGCGTCGGGTTCGCCTTCGTCGGGCGTCAGTACCCCGTCGTGGTGGGCGACAGCGAGTACCGCATCGACCTGCTCTTCTACCACTGCAAGCTGCACTGTTACGTCGTGCTGGAGCTCAAGACCCAAAAGGCCCGGCCCGAGCACTTCGGGCAGCTCGGGTTCTACGTGGCGGTGGTGGACGACCTGGTCCGGGACAAGGAACGCGACGAGCCCACCATCGGCATCCTCATCGCGGAGAGCCGCGACCGGGCCATGGTCGAGTACGCGTTGCGCGGCTCCCACCAGCCACTGGCCGTCAGTACGTACGCCGGTCTGCCCGAGCGGGTCCGCGGGCTGCTGCCCAGTGCCGAGGACCTGTCGCGGATCGCGGATCAGGTGCTGCACGCCCCGCCCGGAGCCATGTGACCCGCCTCGAAGCTGTCCGCCGTACGCTCGTACGCATGACGACTGATGTGCCCCTCCCCGCCCCCGGACGCGAGATTCAGACCCTCGACGCGCTCGACCCCGCGCAGGCCGAAGCCGTCCTCGGCCTGCTCGGCGAGGCGGCCCGGTCCGACGGCAGGCAAGCGGTCTCCGAGCAGGGGCGGCTCCGGCTCGGGGGCGGACACCGCGCGGGCGTGCGCCACCTCCTGCTCACCACCGGCGGCACCCTCGCCGGGTACGCCCAGCTGGAGGACACCGACCCCGTCGAGGCCCCCGCCGCCGAACTCGTCGTGCACCCCGCCCACCGGGGCCACGGGCACGGGCGGGCCCTGGGCGCCGCCCTCCTCGCCACGACCGGCAAACGGCTGCGGGTGTGGGCGCACGGCGGCGGGTCCGCCGCCCGGCATCTGGCCCAGGTCCTCGGCCTCTCCCTCTTCCGCGAGCTGCGCCAGCTCCGGCGCACGCTGATCCCCCTCGACCTCGCCGACCCGGTCCTGCCCGAGGGCGTCACCGTCCGCACCTTCGTGCCCGGACAGGACGACACCGCCTGGCTCGCCGTGAACAGCGCCGCCTTTGCCCACCACCCCGAGCAGGGCTCCCTGACCCAGCAGGACCTGGACGACCGCAAGGCGGAGTCCTGGTTCGACCCGAAGGGCTTCTTCCTGGCCGAGCGCGAGGGCGAGATCATCGGCTTCCACTGGACGAAGGTGCACGCCCAGGAGCAGCTGGGCGAGGTGTACGTCGTCGGCATCAGGCCCGACGCGCAGGGCGGCGGCCTCGGCAAGGCGCTCACCGCGATCGGGCTGCGCCACCTGGCCGCCGAGGGGCTGCCCACCGCGATGCTCTACGTCGACGCCGACAACACGGCGGCCGTGACGGTGTACGAGCGGATGGGTTTCACCACCCACGAGGTGGACCTGATGTACCGCACGGAGTCCTGACCCGGCCTCATCTCCGGCAGGGGCGGCGTCACTTGACGCCGCCCCTTCTTTGCACCGCCCTTTCACTACTCAATTAGTGAAAGGGCGGTGAACATGGCAGAGCCCGCAGCGGTCGAGTTCCGCATCGACCGGCCCAAGCGGCGTCGCCACCTACCTCCAGATCGTCCAGCAGACCAAGCAGGCCCTACGGCTGGGCGTGCTGGAGCCGGGCGACCGGCTGCCCACCGCTCGGGAGGTCGTCGAAGCCACGGCCATCAACCCGAACACCGTGCTCAAGGCCTACCGCGAACTGGAGCGCGAAGGGCTCGTGGAAGCCCGTCGCGGGCTCGGCACCTTCGTGCGCCGGACCCTCGGCGGCGCCGCGGCCGACACCGACGCGCCGCTGCGCGCCGAACTCACCGACTGGGCCCGCCGGGCCCGGAAGGCCGGTCTGGAGAGGGACGACGTGAGCGCCCTCTTCACCGCCGTACTGGACAGCACATTCAAGGGGGACCAGCACGCATGACTGGCGCTGCGATCGAGGCGGACGGCCTCGGAATGACGTACGGGCGCAGGAGGCAATGAGCCCTGCGCGACTTCACGTTCCGGTTACCCGCCGGACGGGTCTGCGCGCTCGTCGGGCCCAACGGGCCGGCAAGTCCGCGCTGCTCGCACTGGCGGCAGGGCTGCGCACACCGGGTGAGGGCACCCTGCGCGTCCTGGGCTCGTCCCCCGCCGAGGTCCGGTCGTCCGGTTCTCGGGGAAGCCGAACCCGGACGACTTCGCCTGGTTCATCGACTCGGGCATGCTGACCGCCACCGGCAGAGCGGTGTACTGGAACGACTGCGCCCACGAGGCGTCCCCCGGCGGGGACATGTCCGTGTGCATGCGCGAGCGCGGCGGCGTCACCCCGTTCACCGATGTCCACCCCTCCTCCCATTTCTGGCCGCTCCAGCTCGTCGAGACCGGCATCCTGCTCGCCCTCTCCGCCCTGGCCGTGTTCGTGGCCTTCCGGGTGCTGCGCCGTCTGCACGGCTGAGGAGAGCGCCCACCCGTTCCGCGGGCCGGTCAGGGCCCCCACGAGGGGAGGGCCCGGACCGGTGCGCGTGCGGTGGGCGCTGGCCCCCGGCCGACCGCCGCACGGCCTCCGCCGCGTACCGTGGATTCGAGCCGCGCGGACCGCCGCACGGCCGCCGCCGCGTACGGTGGATTCGAGCCGCACGGCCTCCGCGTACCGTGCGTCCGAGCCCCACCGGCAGGCACACCGCATCCTGCATGTCATGTCGCCGTTACCGGCCATTCAGACACGCTTGCGACCCTCACGGGATGCAGCCAGCTGTGCCCACCCCCCGCAACGGGAGAGTCCCCCGGAAGGAACCCGGGAGAGCGCCCGGAACAGCGCGCGGAACCGAACCCGGCTTCCCCGGACCTTCCGCGATCTTTCCCGGCTCCGACGAGCCTGGAGGGCCGTCCGCGCGGAACAATAGGTACATGAGCCAGCAGCCCAGCTCCGAGGTCCCCGCCCAGCCCGCCCAGCCGTCCGTCGGTTCCCTCGCCGCGCACCGGCCGCATGCCACCGCCACGTCCCACAACGTCGGCTTCTCCACCGCCGCCGACCTGGATCCCGACCTCGACGCCGACGCGGACGCGTACGAGCCCGACCGGGACGGCGACGAACTTCCCCAGGGCCGTTTCCTCGACCGGGAGCGCAGCTGGCTCGCCTTCAACGAACGCGTCCTCGAACTGGCCGAGGATCCGACGACACCGGTACTCGAACGGGCTAATTTCCTCGCCATCTTCGCCTCGAACCTGGACGAGTTCTTCATGGTCCGGGTGGCCGGACTCAAGCGCCGCATCGCCACCGGCGTCGCCACCCGCTCCGCGTCCGGGCTGCAGCCCCGCGAGGTCCTCGAACTGATCTGGACCCGCTCGCGCGAACTCATGGCCCGGCACGCCGCCTGCTACCAGCAGGACATCGCGCCCGCCCTGTCCGACGAGGGCATCCAGCTGATCCGCTGGCCGGAGCTGACCGAGAAGGAACAGGCCCGCCTGTTCACCTTCTTCCGCCAGCGGGTCTTCCCGGTCCTGACCCCGCTGGCCGTCGACCCGGCGCACCCCTTCCCGTACATCTCGGGCCTCTCGCTCAACCTCGCCGTCGTCGTACGCAACCCGGTCAGCGGCCACCGCCACTTCGCGCGCGTCAAGGTGCCGCCGCTGCTGACCCGCTTCCTGGAGGCTTCCCCGCAGCGTTACGTCCCCATCGAGGACATCATCGCCGCCCACCTGGAGGAGCTCTTCCCGGGCATGGAGGTCCTCGCCCACCACATGTTCCGGGTCACCAGGAACGAGGACCTGGAGGTCGAGGAGGACGACACCGAGAACCTCCTCAAGGCCCTGGAGAAGGAGCTCATGCGGCGCCGCTTCGGCCCGCCGGTCCGGCTGGAGGTCGAGGAGTCCATCGACCCGTACGTCCTGGATCTGCTGGTCCGCGAGCTGAAGGTGTCCGACGCCGAGGTCTACCCGCTGCCCGGCCCGCTCGACCTCACCGGACTCTTCGCCATCGCGTCCCTGGACCGGCCGGAGCTGAAGTTCCCCAAGTTCATCGCGGGCACCCACCGCGATCTCGCCGAGGTCGAATCCGCCTCCGCGCCCGACATATTCGCCGCCCTGCGCGAACGCGACGTCCTGCTGCACCACCCGTACGACTCGTTCTCCACCTCCGTCCAGGCGTTCCTGGAACAGGCGGCGGGCGACCCGGACGTGCTCGCGATCAAGCAGACGCTGTACCGCACCTCCGGCGACTCCCCGATAGTCGACGCCCTGATCGACGCGGCCGAGTCCGGCAAACAGGTCCTCGTCCTCGTCGAGATCAAGGCCCGCTTCGACGAGCAGGCCAACATCAAGTGGGCCCGCAAGCTGGAGGAGGCCGGCTGCCATGTCGTGTACGGCCTCGTCGGGCTGAAGACCCACTGCAAGCTCTCGCTCGTCGTCCGCCAGGAGGGCGACACGCTGCGCCGCTACTCCCACGTCGGCACCGGCAACTACCACCCCAAGACCGCCCGGCTGTACGAGGACCTCGGCCTGCTCACCGCGGACCCGCAGGTGGGCGCCGACCTCTCCGACCTGTTCAACCGGCTCTCCGGCTACTCCCGCCGCGAGACCTACCGCCGGCTGCTGGTCGCCCCGAAGTCCCTGCGCGACGGACTGATCACCCGCATCAACAAGGAGATCGCCCACCACCGCGCCGGGCGCCCCGCCTACGTCCGCTTCAAGGTCAACTCGATGGTCGACGAAGCGATCGTCGACGCCTGCTACCGGGCCGCGATGGCGGGCGTGCCGGTCGACATCTGGGTACGCGGGATCTGCGCGATCCGCCCCGGTGTCACCGGCCTCTCCGAGAACATCCGGGTCCGCTCGATACTGGGCCGCTTCCTCGAACACTCACGGGTCTTCTCCTTCGGCAACGGAGGCGAACCCGAGGTGTGGTTCGGCAGCGCCGACATGATGCACCGCAACCTCGACCGCCGGATCGAAGCACTGGTCCGGGTCACCGACCCCGCCCACCGCGCCGCGCTCAGCCGGCTCCTGGAGACCGGCATGGCCGACACCACCGCCTCCTGGCACCTGGGTCCCGACGGCAACTGGACCCGGCACGCCACGGACGTGGACGGCCAGCCGCTGCGGCACGTACAGGAAATGCTCATTGATGCCCGGAGGCGCCGGCGTGCGACGCCCTGACCACCAGACGACGACGCGGGACCCCGCGGACCTGAGCGCGGAGGCGGCCCTCGCGCCCTACCTCCGGGCGCAGGCCGCGGACTTCCTGCGCAGCCTGCGCCTGCACCGCGAGCACAGCGCCCCCACGGACCCCGGTACCGGGGGAGCCGACGCGGCCGCGAGCGCGCTGCGCCGGTCCGCCCGCCGGATCAGCGGCTCGCTGCACACCTTCCGGGGGGTGCTCGACCCGGTCTGGGCCGACCAGCTCCGTACGGAACTGGCCTGGCTCTCCGGCACGCTCGCCCGCGAGCACGCCTACTCCACCCGGCTCGTCCGGCTGCTCGAAGCCCTGCACCAGCTCTCGGGCGCCGCCCTGCCCGCGGCACGCTCCTCCGCCGGCTCCGCCACGGCCCCGGCATCCGCGTCCCCGGCCGCCCCCGGCCAGGAACGGGCCGCGCTCGGCGTCGGGGCGGCACGGGCCGGGGCGCTCCTGGAACGCCAGCTGACCCTGGCCCGGACCCGCGCCCACTCCGCCGCCCTCCAGGCGCTGGGCTCCTCCCGCTTCCACGCGGTCGCCGACGCCGTCGCGCTGCTGGCCTCCGAGGTCCCGCTGGCGGCCGGGGCCACGGGTCCGGCCACCGAAGCCCTCCTGGAGTCGGCCGAACGGGCCGAGCAGCGGCTGCTCGGTGCGGTGGCGGCGCTGCCGCCCGACGAGACGGCCGAGCCGTACAACGAGGCGCAGGACGCGCCCTGGCACCAGGCCCGCCTGCTGCTGCGGCTGCACCGGTACGCCCACGAGGTGGTGCTGGGCGCGCCCGATCCGGTCCTGGCCGGGGCGGGGAACGCCCTCGATCTGCACCGGGACGCGGCGGCGGCGGCAGCGGCGGCGGCAGCGGCGGCCCGCACCCCGCGGATCGCCCCGGCGACGGCGTACGCCCTCGGGGTGCTCCACGCGGACCAGCGGCACGAGGTGGAGGCGGCACGCGGGGTGTTCCGGGGGGCCTGGCCGTACGCGGCGGCCGCGACCGCGCCATGAGCGGGGCGGCGTCCCACCCGGACGACGGCGGTGACGGCGCGGCGGGCTACGCGGGGCCGCTACCGGACGGCGACCGCGACCACGCGGCGGGCTACGCGGGCCGGGTGCCGGACGGCGACGGTGACCACGCGGCGGGCGACGCGGGCCCGGCGCAGGACCCGGCGCCCGTGCTGGCCGCGGGCTGTGTGCTGTGGCGCCGGTCCCCGTACGACGGTGGGCCGGAGATCTGTCTCGTGCACCGGCCGAAATACGACGACTGGTCGTTCCCCAAAGGGAAGCTGAAGCGGGGCGAGGCCGCGTTGGACGGCGCCCTGCGCGAGGTCCTGGAGGAGACCGGCCACCACTGCACCCCGGGGACCCGGCTCCCGACGTCGCGGTACCTGGTCAACGGCCGGCCCAAGGAGGTCGCGTACTGGGCGGCCGAGGCCACAAATGGCGCCTTCGCCCCCAACGACGAGGTGGACCGCCTCGCCTGGCTCTCCCCCACGGCGGCGCGCAACCGCCTGACCCGCCCGCGGGACCGGGACCAGCTGGAAGCGGCCCTCCCGGACCTCCTCCGGCACGCCTGACCCGCGCCTGACCTCGCACCTGACCCGCTCCCGACCCGCACCTGGGCCGCACTCCTGGGCAGCTGCTCAGCCGCTCCTGAGCCGATTCCTGACCGGCCTCGGACCGGCTCCTCGTGGGCCGCCCCCCGTCTGTCCGACACGGTTCACCTTCCGTTCACTCCCTTCCGTGGGCCGCTTCACCTGTTCTGCCTAATTTCGGACGTACAAGGTGCGCGGCGCCAAGCCGCAACACCGATCCTCATCGCACGCCGTCGTAGAACGAACAAACCACGGCGGCTCCTGGAAGGAACACCCGAAAGTGAAGCTTCAGCGCAAGAACCGGCTTCGTGCCACCGCGCTCGGTGCCCTCGCCGTCTCCGGCGCCCTGGTCCTCACGGCGTGCGGTTCGGACAACAACAGCGGCGACGGCAGCACCGGCGGCAGCGGCGAGAAGACGAGCGCTGCGTCGAACATCAAGTGCGACGACGCCAAGGGCCAGCTGCGCGCGTCCGGCTCCAGCGCACAGAAGAACGCCATGGACCTCTGGGTCAAGAACTACATGGCCGCCTGTTCCGGTGTGGAGATCAACTACAAGTCCTCCTCCTCCGGCGAAGGCATCATCGCCTTCAACCAGGGCACCGTCGGCTTCGCCGGCTCCGACTCGGCGCTGAAGCCCGAAGAGGTCGCCGACTCGAAGAAGACCTGCAAGACCGGCCAGGGCATCAACCTCCCGATGGTCGGCGGCCCGATCGCGATCGGCTTCCACCTGGAGGGTGTCGACAGCCTCACGCTGGACGCCCCCACGCTCGCCAAGATCTTCAACAACAAGATCAAGAAGTGGAACGACCCGGCGATCGCCAAGCTCAACGACGGCGCCAAGCTCCCGGACAAGGCCATCCAGGCCTTCCACCGCTCCGAGGACTCCGGCACCACGCAGAACCTCGGCAAGTACCTCGCCGCCACCGCCCCGAGCGACTGGAAGTACGAGGCCGAGAAGAAGTGGCCGGCCCCCGGTGGCCAGGCCGCGTCCGGCTCCTCCGGCGTCGCCGCCCAGGTGAAGCAGGTCGACGGCGCGATCGGTTACTTCGAGCTCTCCTACGCCGCCTCGCAGAGCATCTCCACCGTCGACATCAACACCGGCGGCACCGCCCCGGTCAAGGCCACCTCGGAGAACGCCTCCAAGGCCATCGCCGCCGCCAAGGTCAAGGGCACCGGCAAGGACCTGGCGCTCGACCTGGACTACACCACCAAGGCCGAGGGTGCCTACCCGCTGGTCCTGGTGACGTACGAGGTCGTCTGCGACACCGGCAACAAGGCCGACACCCTCGGCACGGTCAAGTCCTTCCTGACCTACACCGCGTCCGACGAGGGCCAGAAGGTCCTCACCGAGGCCGGCTACGCCCCGATCCCCGCCGAGATCAACGCCAAGGTCCGCGAGACCATCGGCAGCCTTTCCTAACCGAACGGCACCCCCGCAACACCTGAACCACCTGAACCACCTGAACCACCTGCACGACCTGCACGACACGCACCACCCGGCAGGCCGGTCCGGCGCACCCCTCCGGACCGGCCCGCCACCCCCTCTCCAGCAGCAACACCGCGACACCAGCCCCACCGCACCACCCGCCCCACACGCTCCACCTGCTCCACCCCCCCTCTCCATCCGCCCCACTCCATCCGGTGCACCGCCGCCAGGGGAGCGCACCGCTCCCCCACACAGACCGGAAAAACCATGGCTTCCACCACACCGATAGACACGCCACCGGCCCCGCCGGTCCGACGAACGCCCCCCGCCAAGTCCACCGGGCGCGCAGGCGACAAGATCTTCCTGGGCCTCTCGCGGGGTTCGGGCATTCTGCTGCTCGTGCTCATGGCGTCGATCGCCGTGTTCCTCAGCTACCGCGCCGTCCTGGCCGTCTCGAAGGACGAGGGCAACTTCCTCACGACCTTCGACTGGAACCCGGCCGGTGACCCGCCGGTCTTCGGTATCGCGGTCCTGCTCTTCGGCACCGTCGTCAGCTCGATCATCGCGATGCTCATCGCGGTTCCGATCGCTGTCGGCATCGCCCTCTTCATCTCGCACTACGCGCCGCGCAAGCTGGCCGCACCCCTCGCCTACGTCGTCGATCTGCTCGCCGCCGTACCGAGCATCGTCTACGGCATCTGGGGCGCGCTCGTCCTCGTGCCGTACCTGGAGGGCCTGAACCTCTGGCTCGACCAGTTCTTCGGCTGGACGTACATCTTCGAGAAGACCGAGGTCGGCGTCGCCCGCTCGCTCTTCACCGTCGGCATCCTGCTGGCCATCATGATCCTGCCGATCGTGACCAGCGTCAGCCGCGAGGTCTTCCTCCAGGTCCCGAAGATGAACGAGGAAGCCGCGCTCGCCCTCGGCGCCACCCGCTGGGAGGTCATCCGCCTCTCGGTGCTGCCCTTCGGCCGCTCCGGCGTGATCTCCGCCTCGATGCTGGGTCTGGGCCGGGCACTCGGCGAGACGATGGCCGTCGCCACGGTCCTGTCGCCGAGCTTCCTGATCTCGCTCCATGTGCTCAACCCGGGCGGCGGGACGTTCGCCCAGAACATCGCCGCGAAGTTCGACGAGGCCGACGCCTTCGGGCGCGACGCGCTGATCGCCTCCGGCCTCGTCCTCTTCATCCTCACCCTGCTGGTCAACGGCGCGGCCCGGCTCATCATCGCCCGCCGCAAGGAGTACTCGGGGGCCAACGCATGAGCCACGCACCTACCAGTGTCGAGGAACGCCCGAAGCCCGTGACGACGACCGCGCCGAAGAACAGCCTCAGCAGCCGGACCCTGCCCCGCCTGGCCCCGCTCGGCTTCGCCGCGGTGGCCCTCGCCCTCGGCGTCGGCATCGGTGTGGCCGCCGGCTGGCACAGCCGCACCCAGTGGGGGCTGGTCTCCGCCCTGCTCTTCCTGGTGATCTCGTACGTGGCGACCACCGTCGTCGAGAACCAGCGCCAGGCCAAGGACCGCCTCGCCACCAGTGTGGTGTGGGTCTGCTTCCTGATCGCCGTCGTCCCGCTCGCCTCGCTGCTCTGGACCACCGTCAGCCGCGGCGCGGAGCGCCTGGACGGATACTTCCTGACCCACTCCATGGCCGGAGTGCTCGGCTCCGAGTCCAGCGGCGGTGTCTACCACGCGCTGATCGGCACCCTGGAGCAGGTCGGTATCGCCACGGCGATCTCCGCCCCGATCGGTCTGCTGACCGCCGTCTACCTGGTGGAGTACGGCAAGGGCGCCCTCGCCAAGGCCGTCACCTTCTTCGTCGACGTGATGACCGGTATCCCGTCGATCGTGGCCGGACTCTTCATCCTCTCGATCATGCTGATGGCCGGGCTCCAGCCCTCCGGCCTGATGGGCGCCCTGGCCCTGACGATCCTGATGGTCCCGGTCGTGGTCCGCTCCACGGAGGAGATGCTCAAGCTCGTCCCCAACGAGCTCCGCGAGGCGTCCCTCGCCCTCGGCATCCCGAAGTGGCGCACCATCCTGAAGGTGGTCCTGCCGACCGCGATCGGTGGCATCACGACCGGCGTCATGCTCGCCATCGCCCGCATCGCCGGTGAGACCGCCCCGATCATGCTGCTGGTCTTCGGCAGCCAGCTGATCAACCCGAACCCCTTCGAAGGCGCCCAGTCCTCGCTCCCCTTCTACATCTGGGAGCAGTACAAGATCGGCGAGCCCGCCGCGTACGACCGTGCCTGGGCCGCTGCCCTGGTCCTGATCGCCTTCGTCATGATCCTCAATCTCGTGGCCCGCGGCATCGCCCGCTGGAAGGCCCCGAAGACCGGTCGCTGACGCGGCCACCAGCGACCTCCCGAAAGAAGCAGTGATCTGATCATGGCCAAGCGCATCGACATCAGCGGACTGACCGCCTACTACGGCAGCCACAAGGCCATCGAGGACATCTCGATGACCGTGGAGCCCCGCTCCGTGACCGCCTTCATCGGCCCGTCCGGCTGCGGCAAGTCCACCTTCCTGCGCACCCTGAACCGGATGCACGAGGTCACCCCCGGCGGCCGCGTCGAGGGCAAGGTGCTGCTGGACGACGAGGACCTCTACGGCTCGAACGTCGACCCCGTCACCGTGCGCCGCACGGTCGGCATGGTCTTCCAGCGCCCGAACCCGTTCCCGACCATGTCGATCTTCGACAACGTCGCGGCGGGCCTGCGCCTGAACGGCGGCTACCGCAAGAACGAGCTGAACGACACGGTCGAGAAGTCCCTGCGCGGCGCGAACCTCTGGAACGAGGTCAAGGACCGCCTCAACAAGCCCGGCTCCGGCCTCTCCGGCGGCCAGCAGCAGCGCCTGTGCATCGCCCGTGCCATCGCGGTCGAGCCGGACGTCCTGCTGATGGACGAGCCGTGCTCCGCGCTCGACCCGATCTCGACCCTCGCCATCGAGGACCTGATCGGCGAGCTGAAGGAGCGCTTCACGATCGTCATCGTGACGCACAACATGCAGCAGGCGGCCCGTGTCTCGGACCGCACGGCGTTCTTCAACCTCTCGGCGGTGGGCAAGCCCGGCCGCCTCATCGAGATCGACGAGACGGAGCGGATCTTCTCCAACCCGTCGGTCCAGGCCACGGAGGACTACATCTCCGGCCGCTTCGGATAACCCACAGACGGCCTTGCGGTGCTGCATGGCGGTGCCACCACAAGGCAAAAGGGTCCGCCCCCGCTCTCCGGAGAGAGAACGGGGGCGGACCCATATGACTACCCGATCGGCTGTGCGTACCCGATCAGCCGAACAGCAGGACGACGATCCCGTAGCTCAGCGCGGCGACGAGCGCCGCGGCCGGCATGGTGATGAACCAGCCGAGGATGATGTTCTTCGCCACGCCCCACCGCACCGCGTTCACCCGCTTGGTGGCACCGACACCCATGATCGCCGAGGTGATGACATGCGTCGTGGAGATCGGTGCGTGGAACAGGAACGCGGAGCCGAACATGATCGAGGCGCCGGTCGTCTCGGCCGCGAAGCCCTGCGGCGGGTCCAGCTCGATGATCTTGCGGCCGAGCGTCCGCATGATGCGCCAGCCGCCCGCGTACGTACCGAGCGAGAGCATCAGCGCACAGGCGATCTTGACCCAGACCGGGATCTCGTCGTTCGGTCCCTCGACATCGGCGATGACGAGCGCCATCACGACGATGCCCATCGTCTTCTGCGCGTCCTGGAGGCCGTGCCCGAGCGCCATGCCGGCCGCCGAGACCGTCTGCGCGATCCGGAAGCCGCGCTTGGCCTTGTGCGGGTTGGCGTTCCGGAACATCCACATGATGGCGACCATCACCAGATAGCCGACGACCAGGCCGACGATCGGCGAGAGGAACATCGGGATGACGATCTTCTCCAGCACCCCGTCCCAGTGCACCATCGTCCCGCCGGCCAGTGCCGCACCGACCATGCCGCCGAACAGCGCGTGCGAGGAGGAGGACGGCAGGCCGTAGTACCAGGTGACGAGGTTCCAGATGATCGCGCCGACCAGCGCCGCGAACAGGATTCCCATCCCCTTCTGCCCCTGGGGCGTGGCGATGAGCCCTTCACTGACGGTCTTGGCGACCCCCTGGCCCAGGAAGGCGCCCGCGAGGTTCATCACGGCGGCCATCGCCAGGGCCGCCCGCGGGGTCAGCGCCCGGGTGGAGACCGAGGTGGCGATGGCGTTCGCCGAGTCGTGGAAGCCGTTCGTATAGGTGAAGCCGAGCGCGACACCAATGGTCACGATCAGCGCAAAGGTGTCCACGTGGTTCAGGACTCCTTGACCGCGATGGTCTCCACGGTGTTGGCGACGTGCTCGAACGCGTCAGCCGCCTCTTCCAGTACGTCCACGATCTGCTTGAGCTTCAGAACCTCCATGGCGTCGTACTTGCCATTGAAGAGCTGGGCGAGCAGCTTGCGGTGGATCTGGTCGGCCTGGTTCTCCAGACGGTTGACCTCGATCCAGTACTCGGTGAGGTTCTCCATGGTGCGCAGGCTCGGCATGGCCTCGGCAGTCAGCTCCGCGGCGCGGGCCAGCACCTCGATCTGCTGCTCGACACCCTTGGGGAGCTCTTCGACCTGGTACAGCACGACCAGGTCGACGGCCTCCTCCATGAAGTCCATGATGTCGTCGAGCGACGAAGCGAGGTTGTAGATGTCCTCGCGGTCGAACGGCGTGATGAAGGAGGAGTTGAGCTGGTGGAAGATCGCGTGGGTGGCATCGTCCCCCGCGTGCTCCGCTGCCCGCATACGCTCCGCGATCTCGACTCGGGAGGCAGAATCCGCCCCGAGCAGTTCCATGAGGAGTTTCGAGCCCGTGACGATGTTGTCCGCGGACGCGGAAAACATGTCGTAGAAGCTCGTCTCCCTGGGGGTCAGACGAAAGCGCACGTGGGGTCCTCGGGGTGCTTTGGATTCGGTCAGGCTGATGCTAGGCGCATCATCCGGCCACGGCTAACCGGCCTTGTCAGTGTCGCCCATCGGGCACAGTGATCAGCACGGGGCCCCGGTCACGTTTCGGCTGGATTCGTTACGATATACCCAGCAGGGGTATGTCGGACGTAGGCAAAGAGGACAACGGGAGGACGCAATGACGGACGCGATGACGGACGCAATGACCACGGCCGAGGCCACGGGCTCGGCACAGACACCGGACCCGGCGGCTGCCGGGACAGCGGCGGCCGCGGAAACGACGGCGGCGGCACCGGCCGAGGTCCTCACCGACCACGACCGCGGCATCCACGGCTACCACCATCAGAAGGACGAGCACCTCAAGCGGCTGCGCCGGATCGAGGGCCAGATCCGCGGCCTCCAGCGCATGGTCGACGAGGACGTCTACTGCATCGACATACTCACGCAGGTCTCGGCCTCCACCAAGGCCCTGCAGTCCTTCGCGCTCCAGCTCCTGGAGGAGCATCTGCGCCACTGCGTCGCCGACGCCTCGGTCAAGGGCGGCGGAGAGATCGACGCGAAGGTCGAGGAGGCCACGAAGGCGATCGCCCGGCTGCTCCGTACATGAGCCGGTGCACGAAGGCCCGCGGCGCGCGGGATGTCACCCCCGGCAACCGGCCTGCCGGGGGACCGACGTCCGCTGCCCGCCGACGCCGCAGCCATCCCGGGTGTCTCGGGTGTCCCTGACGTCCCGGGCGTCCCTCCGGGCGTCCGACCGGACGTCACCGCGGGCATCGACCCGAACGTCTCCCCGGACATCGGCCCTGAGATCAGCCCGAACGTCCCCCCGGACATCGGCCCTCGTATCTCCCCGGGCGTCTCCCCGAACGTCGAGCACCTCGTCGATACGGTCCGGACTGAGGCGTTCCTCACGGCTGGCCGACGCCGCGATCATCAGCTCACCGCACCATTCGATCTCGGCGAGAGCCACACAGTCCTGAGCGTTCGGAGCGCTGAGCGTCACCACCTGCGTCACCTCTCTCTGCCGTATCCCCGCCGACGCCGACCCTTGGCGTACCGCTTCCTAGCGTAGGGATCGCGATACGCGCCGCGCATGGCACGGACGGACCATTTCGGCCACCCAACCGGACCCCACGCACCACGCCCCGTCGCTCCCGGCCCCGCCCGCCGCGTCAGCCCCGTCCGATCCCGCGCGCCTATCAGCTCTGTCTGATCCTGCCCGTATAGATGTGCGCATCGTCCGGCAACGTCACGGTGACCGTCGCCCCGAACCCGTACAGGAGCATGGTCGAGATCACGGACACCGCGGGTCCCTCGGCGGCGAAGCTGAAGCGGTGGCGCACCTTCCGCAGCCGTCCCTCGTCGTCCAGATACGCGTCGAACGGCACCGCGTCCCTGCTGAACCCTTTCGCCGCCGCGGCCAGCGCACCGCGTGACAGCGGTGAGGCCGCCAGCGCCGCCCGCGCCAGGTCCGCGACGCCCCGGTAGTGACGCACCGCCACCCCGGCCAGCTCCGTCCTCCCCCGGTACGTCACCTCACGCGCGCCGCGCAGCAGTTCGGCCGCGGCCATCGGATCGGTGACCCCACCGGTGACGAGATTGCCGTCCTCCAGAGCCGTCGTGTCGACCCTGACCCACTTGTCGTCGGGGACTCCGGCGCCGCGGTGCTTCATATAGAGGGCCCCGGGGGCCAGCAGCTCGATGATCGGCCGGTGCCCATCGGCACCCGCGGCGTCCTTCGGGAGCACGACCTTGATCTGCCCGAGCTGTCTGCGGAAGTCGTACGTCCCCTGTCCCCTGATCGTCACCCGGGTCCCGCCGACCGCCGTCTCCATGGACGTACGGGTCTCCGCGCCGCCCGCCTCCGCCAGCACGTCGGCCGCCTGCCCGAGCACGACGGCCGGACGCTCCGCGGACACGGCACCGCCGGCCCCCGCCCCGCCGCTGCCACCACCGCCACCGCCCGCACACCCGGCGGCCACCGCCATCACACCCGCCACCGCGAGGGCACGGACCGCCAGGGGCCCGCCTCCGCACCTGTGCTGCCGCACCACCATCGCCTGCCAACCCCCAACGACTTACCACCCGGCCGAGCCCTCACCCGCCCCGCATAACGACCACCGGGGTCCCCCGTCACGCCGCCCCGGCGCGCCCCCACCGCGCCCCCGCCCCCAGCGGCGGACGGATCGGCCCGCTCACCCTCCCGTACGGGGGCCGCCGCCAGTACCGTGGACGCGTGCATGAGGAAGCCCCCACCCCAGCCCCCACCACCCCGGCACCCGCACCTTCCGCCCCCCTCCTCCCCCTCGCCCCTCCCGCCCCTCTGCGGATCCCGCCCCCGTCGTACGTCGCGGCGCACAGCACCACGACGATCGAGCGGGGCTCGTTCTGCCTGGCCCGCTGCACCTGCGGCTGGTCGGGACCCGCCCGCAGATCACGGGACCGGGCCCGCACCGACGCGGAAGAGCACCTTTCCACTCCCTGAAGCCCCCGGACGCCCGTGAACGCCGGCGGATTCCCGGGCTGTTCCAAGAAGTTCCAAGAAGTTCCGGGAAGTTCCGGGAGGTACCCCTACGTTCCCGGACCGTCGCACGTACCGGCCGGAGGCCCGACCCGGAGGTCCCATGAACGCCCCCACCGCGCCGACCCGCCGCACCATGCTGGGCACCGGCCTCGCCGCGGCGCTCGCCACCGCCACCGCCGCGGCCTGCGATCCTCCGGACCACGGCACCGGCGCGGGCCCCGGCACCAGCACCGCGTCGGCCACGCCCCACCCCGCCCCGTCCGGGTCCGCCTCACCGTCCCGCGCCGACTGGCCGGCGCTGGCCCGCGGCCTCGACGGCGCCCTCGTACGGCCCGGCGACTCCGCGTACGCCACGGCCCGGCAGCTCTACAACACCCGGTTCGACGGACTGAAGCCCGCGGCGGTGGCGTACGCGCGGCACGAGGACGACATCCGCGCCTGCCTGGCCTTCGCCCGCTCGACCGGCACCCCCGTGGCGATCCGCAGCGGCGGCCACTCCTACGCGGGCTGGTCCAGCGGCAACGGCCGCCTCGTCATCGACGTCTCCTCACTCGCCCGGGTCGACCGCGACGGCACCGACAGCACCATCGGCGCGGGCGCCCGGCTCATCGACGTCTACCAGGGCCTCGCCCGGCACGGCCGCACCATCCCGGGCGGCTCCTGCCCCACCGTCGGGATCTCCGGCCTCACCCTCGGCGGCGGCCACGGCGTCGCGTCCCGTGCGTACGGTCTGACCTGCGACAGCCTCACCTCGGCCCGGATGGTCACGGCCGACGGCAGGACGGTCACCGCGGACGCCTCCCACCACCAGGACCTGTTCTGGGCGCTGCGCGGCGCGGGCAACGGCAACTTCGGCGTCGTCACCGAACTCCGCTTCCGTACCCGCCCGGTCCCCCGAACGGTCAGCGCCTACCTCAGCTGGCCCTGGTCCCGCGCCCGGGCGGTCCTCGCCGCCTGGCAGGAGTGGGGCCCCGACCAGCCGGACGAGATCTGGTCCTCCGTCCACCTCGCCGCAGGTCCCGGCGGCGGCACCCCCACCCTCACGGTCGCCGCCTTCAGCCTCGGTACGTACGGGGACCTGCAGAACGCCGTCGACCGCCTCGCCGACCGAATAGGCGCCTCGGCCTCCTCCGTATCGCTGCGCCGCCGCAGCTACCAGGAGGCGATGCTCGTGTACGCGGGCTGCTCGGGCATCACGGACGCGCAGTGCCATCTGCCGGGTACGACACCGGGCCGTACAGCGGACGGGGTCCTCCAGCGCGAGACGTACGCCGCCGCATCCGACTTCTTCACCGGGTCGCTCCCCCCGGCGGGCCTGCGCGCCCTGATCGACCGCACGGAAGCGTTCACCCGGATCGGCGCGGCGCGGGAGCAGGGCGGAGGCGGCGGTTCCGTTGCCCTGACCGCGCTGGGCGGGGCCATCAACCGGGTCGACCCGCAGGCAACGGCGTTCGTCCACCGCCGCTCACGGATGCTCGCCCAGTACATCGGTTCCTGGCGCCCCGACAGCTCCGGTAGTGCGCAACAGGAGTGGCTGAAAAACACTCATGGGGCGCTACGCCGATACGCGTCGGGAGCGGCGTACCAGAACTACGCGGACCCCCTGCTGACCGACTGGCGGACGGCCTACTACGGCACATCGGCGGACCGCCTCACGCGTCTGAGGAGGCGGTACGACCCGGCGGGCCTGTTCACTTTCTCCCAGGCGCTGTGAGGCTTTCCCCGACGTTCCGAGGCCGTCCGGCACGGTGACGTCCCCGGTCCCCGGTCTCCGGCCTCCGGTCTCCGATCTCCGTCCGGCACGGTGTCCCCGGTCCCCGGCCTCTGTCCGGCACGGTGGCGTCCTTCGTCTCCGGTCTCCGGTCTCCGTCCGGCGCAGTGAGGTTCGCCGGGCACGACAAAGCCCCGAAGCCGTGAGGCCCCGGGGCGCCGGGTCGGATCCGAAGCCGTGAGGCCCGGACACCGCGAGGCCCGGATCAGGCCGCCAGGTCCTTCTCCCCCGCGTTGCCGCGGCCGGACCCCGGCCGCGGCTCGGGAATCCCGAGCGCGTCCTCACGCCCGTCGTCGGACACGGCGCCGGGACGACGGGACCGTACGAGCCCGCCCACCCGTTCCGACCGGGAGACGGCCGTCACCAGCGGGGTCAGCAGCGCCATGGCCAGCGGGGCGAGCAGCAGGGCCACGGCCGTACCGAGAGCCATGCCGCCGATCACGTCGGTGGGGTAGTGCACGCCCATGTAGACGCGGCAGAAACCTTCGACGAGCGCGAGCCCGAGGGCGACGAACCCGAACTTCCGGTTGGCCACGAAGAGTCCGACGGCGATGGCCATCGCCATCGTGGCGTGGTCGCTGACGAACGAGAAGTCCGTCTTCCCCTTCACCAGGACGTCGAGACCGTCGTGGTCGTTGAACGGACGCGGCCGTTCCACGAACCCACGGATCGGGATGTTGATGAGCAGGGCGATCCCCGCGGCGAGCGGTGCCCAGATGATCCCGGCGACGGCCGACACCGAGTCCTCGGCCGTGCCGCGCCGGCGAACGCTCCACCAGCACCACAGGGCCACCAGGACCATGCCGAGCATGATCCCGTACTCACCGACGAACTCCATGACCCGGTCGAACCAGGGGGGAGCGGCCTTCGCCAGCCCGTTGATGTCGTAGAGCAGGCTGACGTCGGGGTTCGACCCATCGAGTGCGAGTCCAGCCATCTGCTGCGGCCCCTTGCCTTGTCTGCTGCCGCGACGCGCGTCCGCGCGCGCCGCATCGGTCGAACCCCCGTGTTCGGTGCGATCCGGATACCGCGGTCCAGCTGCTGCGGTCCCGTCACCGTGCGACCACGCTGTCGCACGACGTCCGGACCGGCGTCCGCATGGTCAGTGCGCATGCTGTCCCAGTTCAGGGAACGGCCTGCCCACCGTCTACGTTCCGCTCTCCACCGAATGATCACCATGACGTTATCGAAGAGTGACTCATCGTCGCAGCTCAGGGCCCAGGCTTCACGGAGAGTTCCGGCCACGGCCGACTCTCCGTCAGGCGCGACCGAGCCCCGGCCCGATCCCCGCCCGCTTCCGTCCCGCCCGAACCGCTCCCCTCCCGCGTGCCTTCCTCTCCCCTCCCTCTCCCGGTCAGGCGGAGGGAAGGTCCCTGGGAAGAGCGGCGGCCCCGTCCTTGGTGACCCGCGTCGCACCGAAGTAATCGGGGGTGTCGATCTTGTCGAACCGGATCACGGACCCGGTGTACGGAGCGTTGATCATGTACCCGCCACCGACGTAGAGCCCCACGTGCCGGATGGCCCGCGAATTGGTCAGGTCGTCGGAGAAGAACACCAGGTCCCCCGGCAGCAGCTCGTCCCGCGAGGGGTGCGGCCCGGCGTTGTACTGGTCGTTGGCCACACGGGGCAGGTCGATGTCGACGGTGCGGTACGCGGCCTGGGTCAGCCCGGAACAGTCGAACCGGCCGCCCTGCTCCTTCGTCCCGTTGCCGCCCCACAGATACGGGGTGCCGAGCCGGCCCTGCGCGAAGTAGATGGCACCGGCGGCCTGCCGGGACGGCTCGACGCGACCGACGGGCCTGGCGAAGCTCTTCTCCAGGGACCGGATGATCTTGACGTAGTTCTGCGTCTCCGCGATCCCGGGGACCCCGCCCGCCTTGATCACCCGGTAGGCACCGGCGTTGTAGGCGGCCAGCATGTTGTCGGTGGGATCGCCCGGGACCTTCTTCACATACCCGGCGAGCTCACAGTCGTACGAGGCCGCGGACGGAATCGCGTCCGCCGGGTCCCATACGTCCCGGTCGCCGTCCTTGTCCCC
This sequence comes from Streptomyces sp. TSRI0281, assembly GCF_001905125.1. GTDB lineage: Bacteria > Actinomycetota > Actinomycetes > Streptomycetales > Streptomycetaceae > Streptomyces. Next base: position 176,294 of record NZ_LWLE01000007.1, read on the forward strand.
GTCGACCCCGTGCGAAGCCCAGGTCCCGGGGATGAACTGCGCGATGCCCTGCGCGGCGGCGTGACTCTGCGCCTTCGGGTTCCATCCGCTCTCCTGGTACAGCTGGGCGGCCAGGAGCGCGGGGTTGATGGCGGGACAGAGATTGCCCCACTTCTGCACCAGCGGCTGATACCGCGCCGGAACAGCCCCCTTGGCCAGCCCCACGGCACCACCGCCGCCGGCTCCCGCGATCCCGGCGGCGGCCGAGTACGTACCGACGACGAGCAGGGCCACGAAGCACATGGCCATCCCGACGCCGATCCCACCGATCACCCAAAATTTCCGCACCCCTCAACCATCCCCCATTCGTGCGTGGTTCAAGGGCGTTTTCGAGGGTGTGTACGAGTCGTTCGGGTCATCGGTGGGACTGACCGACCCTCAGGACGCTCCGGCGGACCAGAAATCGGAGCGGACGTTGGGACGGGGCAGCGGGTAGACACCTTCGTACGCGGGACCGTTCGGTTCGGCGGTGGGGTCGGCGACCTTCGACTCCTTCACGCAGGGGCTGTCCGCCTCGAAGAAGGCCTGACCCTTGCCGCGAATGCTGACGCTGATGCCGAACCCGCTCTTCGTCACGGCGTAGACGGCGGGGAACACCTTGTCGGCGTTGACCGCCTTGATCCGGTAGTCGTTGTCCCGCCAGAAGGTCTCCACCCGGTCCAGGAACGTCTCACGGCGGTCGGCGGACACGATGGTCATCACGGTCCGCCTGCGGGTCACCCCGCAGGCGCGCGTGGTCGTGGGACCGTGCGCCCACTCGACCTCCGGGTCGATGCCCTCCAGTACCGCGTCGAGCATCTTGTCGGACTGTTCGGCGGCTTCCTGCATGTTCATACCGCTCTTCTTCCCCGCGTCCGTCCGCAGCGTGTCCTCGCTCCCGCAGCCGGACAGAGCGAGCCCGAGAGCAAGGGCCATCGCCACGATCGGGAACCTTCGCCTCACCTTTGTTCCTCCATCTTGAGCCGGTCGGAGTGCCCCGACACGATCAGAGCGATGCTGTCCGCCGAGACGGCGTCCCGTTCAGGATCGAAGTACTGCGAGTGGGCGTCCAGACTGACACCGCTGCCACTGATCACCGGCGGCCCGGGGTCCACGGGGAACCGCTGGGCCCCGAACGCCTTGCTCGCCGGGTCCTTGCCGAACCAGAGGTCATCGTCCCCCGGATCGGCCAGATCGCCCACCAGGTAGGAGACACCGGGACCGCCCGCGATGAGACCGATGGCCCCCACCGCGGCCTGCGTCTTGGACGGAAGCTTGGTCACCGGGTCATTGGCGGCGGCTCCGACGAAGACGTGCCCGCTGCCGACCCCGAGGTCCACGGCGTGGTCCACACCCACCCCGGGACTGCCGACCAGGATGATGTCGTCGACCCCCGGAATGCCGCCCTCCCCCTTCGCCGCGGCACCGACGGTGCGCGAGCCGTAGGAGTGCCCGATGGCCGTCACATGCGGGTCCTTGTTCTGGTTGGTGGCCGCGATGCCGCCCATGAAGTCGCTGTAGGCCGCACCGCCCTTCTCCGCCCGTCCGGTACCCATCACCGCGAAGTACCCGCCCACACCGTCGCTGTCCGGCAGCTGCGGAGCGTCGTAGCCGAGCCAGACGATCGACGCGGTGGACTCGTCGTACCCCTGGGCACCGATGGCCGTGTCCCGGGCGCGCCCGAGGTCGTTCTTCGCGAACTCCTCGTCCAGGGACGTGTTCAGCCCCGGTACGTACGCCGACACGTTCTTCGATGTGTCCGGGTTGCCGAACGAGACGATGGCCCTCCCGTTGCCCTCGTCCCCGATACCGATCAGGTACATCGGCGGCTGCTTCTTCTCCTTGAGCTGCCGGTCGATCTCCTTGAGGCCGGCCAGCTGCTTCTGGGCCTTCTCGGTGTCCGTCTTCTCCAGCTTCCCGATCAGGTCCTGGAGGTTCTTGCGGTTGGCCGCGTCCCGGGCCTCGACCGGAATGCCGTCGAGGCTGCCGATCCGCTCCGGGCTCAGCTCGATGTACCGTTCGCGCTGCTCCTGCGACAGCCCGTCCCACCAGGCCTTGCGCTGGGCCGCAGTGGCGTTCTGCGGGATGCGGTCGTTGAGGTAACCGCGCTCGGCCTCCTGCACCTTGGCGTCGACCCGGCCACCGGAACCAGGCATGCCCATTCCGGCGCCGCCACCGCCACCGGCGGCCTTGTTCAGGTCCCAGGCCGCACCGATGAAGTCGCCCCGGTCCCACTTGTCGCTCGCGTTCTGCGAGTCCCGGGTCCACTGGTCGACAATGCCCCGGCCGCTCTCGACGGGGTGCAGGACGGCGTCGACGATGCCGCTGACATCGCCTCCGAGCCCGTCACCGAGGAAGCCGTCGATGAACCCGCCGTCGGAGCCGCTGCCCGAACCACCGCCCGAGCCGCTTCCCCCGGCGCCACCGGATCTACCCGCGTCGACCGGCGTAGCGGAATCGCCCCCACCGGACGCGCCCGACCCTTCGGAACCACCGGAGCCACCGGAACCGCCCGATCCACCGGCACCGCCGGAGCCGCCTGCGCCTCCAGCACCGCCGGAGCCTCCCGTACCGGCCGATCCGGCCGTTCCGGCTGTTCCGCCCGATCCGGCCGTGTCGGACCCACCGGCCGTCGTGCCTCCGGTGACGGTCGACCCTTCGGAGCCCGCGCCACCGGAGGCCGAACCCTCGCCGCCCTGGCCGCCCCCGGAACCACCACCGGCCTCCACACCCGTACCCGGAGCCGGGCACGAACTGCCGGTCAACTCGCAGATCGCACTCTGGAGCCGGCCGGACACCGACCCGCCGATACCCGTCGCCGTGATCGCGCCGACGAGGGCCACGACCACCAGGACCAGACCCAGGTACTCCAACGCGCTCTGGCCGTTGTCCCGGCGCAGCTTCATCATCCGGGCGACGCTGAACGCCTGCTGCTCGGCGCGCTGTTCACGACTCAGCCGGAACCACTCACGCGACCCGGGGCGTGTCAGCAACACCACGACGGCGGCAGGGACCACCAGCCGCGTCACCCCTTGCACCCCGGCGTCACCGCTCAGCGTCGCCAGCGCGCCGAGGATGAACCAGATGTGTACGGCGAGCAGTCCACGCCAGATCCAGACACCCCCTGTACGCGCATACAGGGACAGCACGAAACCGCAGACGCCAGGCAGTGCGGCGTACAGAATCATCCCGATCAGGTAGCCGTCGACGGCATCGACCGACGAGGCGACCGACAACGCCTCGATCGCACCCACGATCGTGGCCACGAGGAGCACTTGGATGAGAATGAGCACCGCCTGCAGCGGGCGTGGCATCGTATGCCCACCCGGACGGACCGCGGCAGCGCTTACATCAACGCCGCCCGGAACCGCGACTCCTCGTATGCCAGACAAGACCAGTCCCCTACCTTGTGAGTGGGCGGCGCAGCGACAGATAAATCACTCCACGTATGCGACCACAGCGGCGGGGGACGCAGCATGGGCCCCAGGGCCCAATGCAGGGCTCAAAAACTTTGCCCGGTGGGCAAGTTGAGAGGGATTGCGCCGGTCACGGGGAGGACGCCGCCGCCCCGGTCGCGAGGGTCCCGGCGGACCAGAAGTCGGAGCGGATGTTGGGGCGGGGGATGTGCTCCATGCCCTCGTACGTGGGGGCGGTCGCCCTGCTGGTGGAGTCGGTTACTTCGGAGGGGGTGACGCAGGGGGTGTCGACGTCGAAGTGGATCTGCCCCTTGTCCGCAACGATCAGGCTTACCTGGAACCCGTTCTCCGTCTCGGCATAGATCGCCGGGATATCGGCGTCGTTGTTGACCGCCTTGATCCTGTATCCGCTTTTGCGCCAGAAGCGATCGACGACACCCAGCAGACTTCCCCGGCGCTCGGCGGAAACAATGGTCATCACTGACCGCCTCCGCGTTACGGTGCAACTACCGGTGGTTGTCGGGCCATGGGTCCACCTGACGCTCGGCTCGATCTCCTTGAGAACGGCGTCAAGAACCACATCAGCATGTTCTGCCGCCTCTTGCATATCCATATCTTCGCTCTCTGCCACATCGCAGCCCGACAACAACATCCCCGCAAGAATTGCCGCAATCACCGGTTGCGCACGAGGCTTCATCGCGGTTCCTCCATCTTGACCATGTGCGAATGTCCTGCAGCGACCAGCCCGATGCTGTCTGCTGACGATCTATCGAGTTCCGGGTCGAAGTACTGCGAGTGCGCGTCGATGGAGAGCCCGCCCCGCCCGACCAGCGGTGGGCCGTCGTCCACCTGAAAGCGCCGCGCCCCGAATGCGTCACTGGCCGGGTCCTTGCCGAACCACGCGTCGTCATCTCCCGGGTCAGCGATATCCCCCGCGACATACGCAGCCGCCGGGCCGCCGAACAGCAGCCCAGCAGAGCCGATCAAAGACTGTTTCCTGGACGGCAGTTCGGTGACGATGTCGTTCTTTGCCGCACCGACGAAGACATGGTCCCTCCCCACTCCGAGTTCGTCGGCGCTGTCCACGCCCGCGCCGGGGCTCCCCACAAGGACGATGTCGCTGACGCCGGGGATTCCGTCTCCGTACTGGGTAGCGGCTCCCACCGTCCGGGACCCGTAGGAATGCCCGATTGCCGTCATGTGCGGATCCCCATGCTCATTGGTGGCCGCCAAGCCACCCATAAATCCGTGGAAGGACCTCCCGCCGGCCTCAGCTCTCCCGCCGCCCGCGACAGCCAGGCTTCCCCACCCGTCGGGGGACTGGGGCGCGTCATATCCGAGCCATGTGATCGCCGCCGTGGAGGGATCGTGCCGTTGCGCACCGATCGCCAGATCACGGGACCGCTTGAGATCACCTTTCGCGAATTCTTCATCCAGGGACGTATTCAGCCCCGGGACATAGGCCGCCACATTCCTCGACGTATCAGGGTTCCCGTACGAGACGATCGCCCGCCCGTTCCCCTCATCGCCGATGCCGAGCAGGTACATCGGTGGGTCCCCCGCCCCGGGGACGGCCTGCAACTGCCGGTCGATCTCGCGCAGGGCCAGCAACTTGGTCGCCGCCGCGTCATCGTCCAGCCCCTCCAACTTGCCGATGAGCAGCCGCAGGTTGTCCCGGTTGGCCGCGTCCCGTACCAGGGCCGGGATCCCGTCCAGGTTGCCGATCCGGTCCGGGTACACCGCGAGGTATTCCTCGCGCTGTTCGTCCGTCAGCCGGGCCCACCACTCCTTGCGCTCGGCCGGAGTCGCGTCGAGCGGGATGGCCTTCTCCAAGTAGCCACCCGCCGCGTCCCGCACCGCGGCCGCGTCCGCCGCCGCGTCCGTCCACGTCGCGTCCGGGACCTTCAGCCCCTCCTCGGCCTTCAGCTTCCGGAGGATGTCCGCGTACCGCCAGTCGGTCTCGGCCGCCGCCCGTACGGCCCGCACCACCCGGTCGGCGATGTCCTGGGCCTTTGCCCTGTTCGGGTTGGGCGCGACCAGCCCGGACGGCGCCACGAGCCCCGGCCCGGCCACCCCCGGCGCCGTGCCGCCCGGCAACGGACCGCCGTCGATCAGACCTTCTCCCGCCTCCGGATACGTCACCGAGCCGTCCGCGTGCACCGTGAACCTCAGCGCCGCCGCGTCGTCCAACGCGTCCCGCAACGCGCGCTGCTGGGCCTTCATCTCGTGGGCCAGGCTGTTCAGCGCCGTACGCAGCAGGCCGCACTCCGTGTACACGTACTGGAAGTTCCGGGCGAGCCGGCGCAGCCGTCCGACCGCCGCCTCGGCCGCCTCGCCCCGCTGCGTCTCGCGGAGGCCGCTCAGGAGCTGCTTCTCGCTACGGTCGCGGGCCGCGCCGGCCCGGTTCGCGGCTCTGCCCCACCCGTCGGCCGCGCCCTCCAGCTCGTGGCACTTCACCTGACACAACGTCGCCCACGTCAGGGTGGAGGACATACCGCCCACTCCACCACGCGCCCCAGGCACCCCACGCACTCCAGGCCCACCACGCACCCCACTCACCGCGTCCCGCCCCCGTTCGGCGCCACCGGCGCGAAGGCGGACTTCACGGCTTCGTTCGTCTCGCCCTGGGCCCGTGCCACGGCCCGCAGTTTCCCGGCCAGGCTGTCGCACTCACCGCGTGCGGCTTCGATCCGCCGCTCCCAGGAGTCCCGTACGGCGCCCAGTTCGGCCAGCGCCGCCAGCGCACCGGCTCCCGCCATCAGCCCCTCGTGGGCCGCCTCCAACTCCGCCTTCACCGGGCCCATATGCGTACGCAGGGCGTCCGCGCCCCCGGCGGCCCGCGTCCACGGCCCGTCACTGTGTCGCAGCTCCGTGCCGCCACCCGCCGGTCCCGCCAGATCGCTCAGCCTCTGCCGACCCTCACTCACCCAGTTCACCCAGCTCACCCGCTCCTTGATCGTGGAGCGGCACTGTGCCAAATCGGAACGACGCGACACGCCGCTGTCATGTGCGCCCGGCGGCGGCACAGCCCTTGCCGCATCAGGGCCCACAAGGCGCGGGCAGGGGTCGATGCTTCACCCGAACGTGCCGTCTTCCGTTCCTACGTCCCACGGGACTCCGCCTCGCCCCGTCCTCCCCCGCACTCGACCCACAGCAGCTTCCCGTCCCGCCCCGGCAGTCCGCCCCGCATCGCGTACGCGCCCCAGTTGTCCGCGCAGAGGCTGACGAGGTGCAGACCACGCCCGTGCTCGGCGAGCTCCGGCTGCGGTTCCGCCCTCCGCACCCCGTCGAACGGAGCGGGTATCTCGGGATTCGTGTCCCACACGCTCAACCGGATACGTCGCCGCCCCGCTCCCCACAGCCGCAGCGCGTACTCGCCCGACGAGTAGCGGTACGCGTTGGTGACCAGCTCGCTCGCCAACAGTTCGGCGGTCTCGCGGAGTTCGGTCAGCCCGTGCGCGCGCAGCACCGTACGGAGGGTCGAACGGGCGATTCCGGGTGCACGCGGGTCCTGCGGGAGGTGGAGGGTGTAGGCCCAGGGCGGCGATACGGTGGCCACGGCCATGGAGGTCTCCGTTCACGGAGGGGGGTCGGTGGATCGGACAGCGAATCCCGGCGACAGGGCCGCCCCGTCGAGCGGGCGGCACCGGGCTGATGACCTTGGATCCGACACTAGATTCGCGCAAGGATTCTTTGCACGCGATGGGCGGAATTCCCGCGGCGAATCACTCGTGTGAGTGATCGCGTAATCCACACGCCTCCGAGGAGGGTTCGCCATGGCAGGCAGGGCCGCACCGACCGCCCGTCGCAGCCGCCTCGGAGCGGAACTGCGCAGATTGCGCCGGCGAGCCGGGCTGACCACCACTCAAGCAGCCGGTCTGCTGGGCACCAGTCCGGGTCAGCTGAGCAATATGGAGGTGGCGCGGTTCGGGGTGAGCGCCGAGCGCGTACGCGTCGCCGCCAGGGCCTACTCCTGCACCGATCAGGCCCTCATCGAGGCACTGGTCGCCATGACGGGTGACCGCAGGCGCGGCTGGTGGGAGGAGTACCGGGAGACGTTGCCGCCCGAACTGCTCGATCTGGCCGAGGTCGAGCACCACGGCACGGCTCTGCACGCGGCGCACAGCATTCACCTCCCCGGCCTGCTCCAGACCGTCGATCACGCGCGTGAGCTGCACCGTCAGGCAGTGCCCGGGATCTCGCCGCCGGAGATCGAGGACCGTGTCACGTACCAGACCAGGCGTCAGGCCGCGCTGTACGGGAACAGGTCCGTCCCGTACAGGGCCTTCATCCATGAAGCCGCTCTCCGTATGAGGTTCGGCGGCCCTGCGGTGGCGCGCGCCCAGCTCCTCCACTTACTGGAGGCGAGCGAAGCCGATCACGTGACGGTGCGTGTGATCCCGTTCGAAGCCACGTACTACCCGGGGTCCGGTCAGTCCGTGTACTACGTCCAGGGTCCCGTTCCCTGCCTGGACACCGTGCAGCTCGACCAGTCGCACGGCCCGCTGTTCATCGATTCCGAGGCCGAGCTCACGCACTACCGGCTGCTGCTCGAACGGCTCGACGACGCGGCACTCGGCATCGAGGAATCCCGCGAACTGATCCACGGGATCGCCCGGTCCGTGTGACGGGAGCCCTTCTCCACTCTGTTCCCCAGGGCCGAGAGGCGGAAAGGTGCCTGGTCCACCGCCGCGAGACCGGAACGGCCTACGCGCGGGGTGTCGGAGCGACCGTTCGTGCCATCATCCGCTGATGCCCCCAGAGAAGATCAGGTCGACGACCGTGGCCTCGGCCGCGGGCACCTGGAGACTCGGCGACCTGACGGTCAACCGCATCGGCTACGGCACGATGCGCCTCACGGAGAACGCCGACGGCACCCCCCTCGACCGCGACCGGGCCCTCACCGTCCTGCGCCGGGCGCTCGAACTGGGCGTGAACCACATCGACACCGCCGCCTTCTACTTCTCACCGCTGCGCTCGGCCAACGAGCTGATCAACCGGGCACTGGCCCCGTACGCGGACGATCTCGTCATCACCACCAAGGTCGGCCCCGGACGCGACACGTGGGGCGCATGGCACTGGGCCACCCCGGAGCAGCTGCGCGGCCAGGTCGAGGAGAACCTGCGCCAGCTCGGCCGCGACCACCTCGACGTGGTGAACCTGCGGGTCCCCCGCAAGGAGACCTCGGGGTCGATCGCCGCCCACTTCGGTGCGCTGGCCGAACTCCGCGAGGCCGGGCTCATCCGTCACCTGGGCATCTCCAACGCCCGCCCCGACCACCTCGCCGAGGCCCTGGCCATCGCACCGGTGGTCTGTGTCCAGAACGCGTACGCGGTCGGCGCACCGCGCGAGGAGCACGAGTTCCTGGACGCCTGCGGTGCGCAGGGCATCGCCTACGTACCGTTCTTCGCCATCGCCGGGGCGGGCCGCGAGACGGGCGCGGCCTCCACCGACAACGACCGGGTGCTCACCGTGGCCCGCGCGCACGGGGTGACCGCCGCTCAGGTCCGCCTGGCATGGACGCTGAACCGCGGTCCCCACGTCCTGGCCATCCCGGGCACCGGCAACCCCGACCACCTGGCCGACAACGTGGCCGTCGGCGCACTCCGGCTCACCGCCGACGAGCTGTCCCTGCTCGAAGCCCCGGCCGACGACGAGGCGTAGGGAAGGCGCGGCCCGCACCCGAGCTCCCGGTGGCATGATCGCCCGATGGGCGACGCACCGGGCGGGATACTCCGCTGGAACCTCTTCGTCGGCGGCCACCTGAGTTCCTCCGTTCCCGTGCGCCTCGTCGAACGTACGAGGGCGGGCCGGCTGCTCTGGCTGGAGACCGGAACACCGATGTGGCGCACCGAACTCCCGGGCGGCGCCCATCTCCGCGACATCCCGCCGCAGGACCGCCCGGCGCACGGGTACCCGGCGAAGGCCGACCGCTGGCCCATGGGCAGCGCGCTCATCCACCAGCCGTTCGGAGCCGGACACGCGGTGTTCTGGTTCTTCGGCCGACGCCAGAAATTCCGCGGCTGGTACGTGAACCTGGAACGCCGCGTGCACCACGGCGAGGACATCGACGTCGTCGACCACGAACTCGACATCACCGTGGCGCCCGACCGGACATGGCGGTGGAAGGACGAGCGGTCGTTCACCGAGAAGACCGGTCACCCGGCCTACTGGTCGGCGGAGGAAGCCGCGGCCATCCGCACCGAGGGAGAGCGGATGGCCGCTCTCGCGGAGTCCGGAGCCTTCCCCTTCGACGGCACCTGGTGCGATTTTCGGCCATCCAGGCGTTGGATGAAGCCACCTCGTTCAGCACCCCCGAGCCGCACCATCCTGTGAGACCCACGGCGCGGCCCCAGGCTGCACCGCCCTTCCCCGCACACCTCCTGACGAAGCATCGAACACGTCGAACACGAAGCCGACCGGCGCACCGACGGCTCTCGTACGGCGCATACGAACACCCCGTGCTCCACGAACGCTGCAACCGTGTAGGGAACCCATGGCCACCGTCGTTGCTCGTGGTCATATCGCGTGATACACAGAGTGACTATGCATATGCACGGGAAAGCCGGAACGAGCCGCAGGTCAGGGCAGCCGTCCCGGTCAAACGTGCGAGATCCGGGTAAAGAGACCCGGGAAGGCGTCGTGCGGGCACGGTTTCATCAGCGAAGATAGAAGGCGACCCGTTGCTGTTCGGCGCGGGCAGCGAACTACCCAACAGGGGCGGTGACTTACATGATCCTGGCAGCGGAAAAGGGCGACATCACCACCATCATCGGCGGAATCGCCCCGAACTGGGGGCCGTTCGGGACGCTGGGCAACGAGGCGCGCATCATGATCGAGGTGGTGATGGCGATCGCCATCCTGCTCTGCCTCGGCATCGCGATCTGGGGCGCGGCGAAGCAGCGCATCGGGGCGACGGCGCTGCGTGACACGTTCAGCGCGGAACAGGGCAAGGGCCTGATCGTGGCGGGCCTGACCGGAGTCTTCATCATCGGCTCACTGGGCACCCTGTTCACCATTGTCTACGGAATGGCCGTCTGACCGGCCACCGGCCGGCCCTGCTCACCGTCACCCGCCCCCGTCCCACCCCGGGCCGTCCCAGCCCGCTCCCCCACCATCCGCCCGTCGTGCCCACCGGCTGAGGTTGCGTCTCCCTGATGTCGAGTCACCACACCGCTCCCACGCGGCAACCAGCACAGCTACCGTCGCCCTGCGCGGATCCGCACACGACCGAGGGAGCGTACGCGGCATGAGTCCCGGCGACGAGCACGACTACCGCGGCATGGACCAGGGCGGTCGCACGGACGACCCGTACAGCACCCTCGGCGGCACCCGCCAGACCCGCACCCGCCTCCCCGACGGCGACACCGCGGCCCCCCACACCCGCCGTCCCGCCCGCAGCTCCCGCTCCCTCGTCACCGTCGTCGGCATCGTCGTCCTCCTCATCGCCGCCATCGCCTTCGCGAACCGGGGTGGCGGCGGCGGCAACAGCGACGACGAGGCATCCGGCAACGGAAAGAAACCGGGCGCCGCAGGCCCCGCGCCGACGAGGGCCACGGGCACCAAGCCGGTACAGGGCAAGAACGGCACGATCGCCTCGGGCTTCGCGCACGACCAGCAGGGGGCGCAGAGCGCGGCGGCGAACTACGCGGTGGCGCTGGGGTCTGCGGAGATGTTCGACAAAGCCAAGCGCGACAGCATCCTCGACGCTGTCATCGCTCCTTCCTCTGTGAACCAGTTCCGGAGCACTCTCGACCAGGCATATTCACCCGACTTCTTCGAGAATGTCGGCCTCAATGACGACGGCTCAACGCCCAGTGGCTTCACCTTCGTATCCCGCACCGCCCCCATCGGCACCAAGGTGACAAAGGTGGCTGCTGACCAAACCACCGTAGAGGTCTGGTGCACCGGTCTGGTCGGCCTCGCCGGCGAGGGCTCGACCAAGCCAGTAGCCGACGGCTGGTTCACCATCACCATGGAACTGATGTGGATCAATGGCGACTGGAAGGCCGTCACTCATTCCCAGAAGGATGGTCCCGCTCCGGTGGGTGGCGACACAAGGGCGTCCGGCGCAGACGAGATCGCAGGCGCGGTCAATGGGTTCGGAGGGTTCACCTATGCCCGATAGTCCACGTCGTCATACACGGACGGTCGTCGCCCTTCTGGCGACCGTCCAGGCATTCGCCATCATCCTTGCAACCAAAGCTGCGGCGGCCCCCACACCCACTCCGAGCCCGAGTGGCAGCAATAACCCGTGTGATCTCATCCACGGCCCCGCCAAGGACTACTGCGAAGGCGGCGAAGGCTCCCCCTCCTCCGGCCCCCCCGTCCCCCCGGACTCCACCGACCCCCTGGCCTCCCTGGCCCGTGGCTGTGCCGACGCCGCCGCGTGGATCGTCGGCAAGCTCAGCGAGGCCGTGAAGAGCACCGCGAACGTCGACTTCACGAACCCCAAGTTCCTCCAGCAGTACGCCGTCATCTTCGCGGCCTCCACCATCCTCACCCTCGTGCTGTGGCTGCTCGCCGTAGCCAAGCGCGCCATCCGCGGCGTCCCGCTCACCACCGCGATCTCCGAGGCTGTCGGCTTCCTCTGGCTGACCGTCCTCGCCTCCGCGTTCACGCCGCTCATCCTGTACACGATCGTCTCGGCCACCGACGGCGTCACCGAGGTCATCGCCAGCTCCACCGGCGGGCAGACCGATGTCTTCTTCGGCTCGTTCGCCGAGGCCCTCAAAAAGGGCAACGACATCGGCGGCGGGCCGATCATGCTGATCGTCGTCTCGCTCGTATCGATCCTCGCCGCCGGGGTCCTGTGGCTGGAGCTCGTCATCCGGGCCGCCCTGCTCTACGTCGGCGCGCTCCTCGGCATCGTCGTGTACTCCGGCCTCGTCGACAAGAACATGTGGGGCCACGTACGCCGCTGGGCGGGCATCATGATCGCGGTGATCATGGTGAAGCCAGTCATCCTCATCGTGCTCGGCCTGGCCGGGGCGCTCTCCGAGGACGACGGCCCCGACGCCTTCTCCGCCGTCGTCTCCGGCCTCGCGATCATCCTGCTGGCCATCTTCGCCTCCGCCATGATCTACCGCTTCGTCCCCGGCTTCGGCGACGAGATCCAGGGCGCCCGCACCAACCGGAAGCAGGCCACCGACGGCGCCCAGGCCGCCGCCCTGATCAGCTCCCCGGCCGCCCTCGTCTCCCAGGGCATCAAGACCCACAGCGGCCGCAACGACCAGAACAGCGGAGGCGGCGGAGGCGGCGCCCGCCCCTCCAACCCCGCCAGCGGCGGTGTCGCCGCGCACAGCTCCCGCAGTACCGGCGGGAGCGGAGGCGGCGGCGGATCTGTCCCCTCCGCCGCACCTTCGCCCCGCAGCGGAGGCGGCCCCACCTCCGGCACACCCCACGGCAGCCGCTCCCCCCGGGGCGGTTCAGGCAGCACAGGTAATCCGAACACAGGAGGTGGAGGGCGTTGACGACCCAGTCCCACACGATCACGCCCCGCCGTACGTATCTCATCGGCCGCGCCCGGCCGAACGCGATCGTCGGCAAGAACCGCGAGACCGGCGAGATCGCCCTGATCATCGCCGGTGCGTTCCTCGGCATGATGAGCGGGCTGATCGTCCCCGTCCTGTCCCTGCGGATCGTGCTGCTCATGGGCTTCCCCATGCTGGCGCTGGCCATCGTGTACGTCCCGTACAAGCACCGCACCTTCTACAAGTGGTTCGAGATCAACCGCAGCTTCAAGCGGTCCCTGCGGCGCGGCACCGCGTACCGCTCCACCGCCATGGAAGCGGGCGTCAGCGCCGACGGCCGTGAGGTCGAGATCGGCCCACCGCCCGGCATCGGCCGGATCGGCTGGCTCGCGGCCCCCTTCGGCCCCGACGAGATCGCCGTACTCCTCCACGCCGACCGCCGCACCGTCACCGCCGCCATCGAGATCGAGGGCCCCGGCGTCGGCCTCCGCGACAGCGAGGACCAGGAAGCGCTGGTCGACCGGTTCGGCACCCTGCTCAAGCACGTGGCCAACGGCGACGGCTTCGTGACCCGCCTCCAGATGCTGGCCCGTACGCTGCCCGCCGACCCCGACGCGCACGCCAAGGACGTCGCCCAGCGCGGCGACAAGGCCGCCCCCGGCTGGCTCCAGGAGTCCTACGACCAACTCCAGTCCATGGTCTCCACCTCCAGCGAGCAGCACCGCGCCTACCTCGTCGCCTGTATGCACTACAGCCGCGAACTGGCCGCCGAGGGACACGCCATGGCCCGCGCGGCCCGCCCCCAGGGCGGCCGCAAGCTCGACCGCGACGCCGGGCTCGCCGTCGTCATGGCCCGCGAGCTCACCGATATCTGCGCCCGCCTCGCCGAGGCCGACATCCGGGTACGCCAGCCGCTCGGCCAGAGCCGCCTGGCCTCCCTCGTCCACTCGATGTACGACCCCGACCACCCCATCGACCACATCCAGGCGATGACGAAGCGCAACGCCTGGCCGGCCGAACTGGACGCGGTCGAGCCGACGTTCCTCCAGGCCAAGACCCGCGAATCCTCGACCCGCGCCCCCTGGTGCCACGCCACGGCCTGGGTGAAGGAGTGGCCGATGACCCCCGTCGGCGTCAACTTCCTGGCACCCCTCCTCGTGCACACCCCGGACGTCATCCGTACGGTCGCCGTCTGCATGGACCTCGAACCCACCGAGGTGGCCATCGAGCGCATGCTGACGGAGAAGACGAACGACGAGGCCGAGGCCAGCCGCCAGGCCAAGATGAACCGCACCGTCGACCCACGCGACATCGCCGCCCACGGTCGGCTCGACCAACGGGGTGAAGACCTGGCGAGCGGCGCGGCCGGGGTGAACCTGGTGGGGTACATCACCGTGTCGTCCCGATCACCCGAGTCCCTCGCCCGCGACAAGCGGACGATCCGGGCCTCGGCCGGCAAGTCGTATCTGAAGCTGGAGTGGTGCGACCGCGAGCACCACCGCGCCTTCGTGAACACCCTGCCATTCGCCACGGGCATCCGCCGCTGACCCACTGACCCACTGACCCAGGGTCCGCAGCACCGCATCACCGCAGACAGCCGGACACCACACACCACCACCAGACAGCCACCACACCCCAAAGCACCCACCCGCACCCGCAAGAACGAGACCGGAAACCGAGAGAGAGGGCAGTCACGCCATGCGAGACCCGTTGTCCGCATTGTCGGATGCCTTCACCGCCTTCCTCTTCGGAAAGGTGGAGACGACGCGGCTGCCGGTCCGTACGTCGACCGGCCAGGCCCAGGCCGTCTACCTGCCGACCGCCGCCCCCGGCCTCGGCGACTCCGGCGTGATCATCGGACGCGAGGTGTACTCCGGCAAGGGCTACATCTACGACCCCTTCCAGCTGTACGGGCAACAGCTCCCCGCCCCGCACTGGCTCGTGCTCGGTGAGTCCGGCAACGGCAAGTCCGCGCTGGAGAAGACCTACGTCCTGCGCCAGCTCCGCTTCCGCGACCGGCAGGTCGTCGTCCTGGACGCCCAGGGCGAGGACGGCGTCGGCGAGTGGAACCTCATCGCGCAGGAACTGGGGATAACCCCCATCCGCCTGGACCCGACCGCGGCGCTGAACGGCGGTATCCGGCTCAACCCGCTCGACCCGACGATCACCACCACCGGCCAGCTCGCCCTGCTCCGCACGATCATCGAAGTCGCCATGGGCCACGGGCTCGACGAGCGCTCCGGCTTCGCGCTCAAGGTCGCCCACGCCTACGTGAACGAGACCATCACCGACCGCCAGCCGGTCCTGATGGACATCGTGGAGCAGCTGCGCCACCCCGAGCCCGAATCGGCCGAGGCGATGAACGTCGACATAGACGACGTACGGGCCTGGGGTCTGGACGTCGCTCTCGTCCTGGACCGGCTGGTCGACGGTGACCTGCGCGGCATGTTCGACGGCCCCACGAGCGTGGGCATCGACCTCGACGCCCCGTTGATCGTGTTCGACCTCTCGCACATCGACCGCAACTCGATCGCCATGCCGATCCTGATGGCGATCGTGGGTGTCTGGCTGGAGCACACCTGGATCAGGCCCGACCGGAAGAAACGCATCTTCCTGGTGGAAGAGGCCTGGCACATCATCAACTCGCCCTTCGTGGCCCAGCTCTTCCAGCGGCTGCTGAAGTTCGGCCGGCGGCTCGGTCTGTCGTTCGTCGCCGTCGTCCATCACCTCAGCGACGTGGTGGACGGTGCCGCGGCGAAGGAAGCCGCGGCGATCCTGAAGATGGCCTCGACCCGGACGATCTACGCGCAGAAGGCCGACGAGGCGCGCGCGACCGGACGGGTCATCGGCCTCCCCCGTTGGGCGGTCGAGATCATTCCCACGCTCACCCCGGGTATCGCGGTCTGGGACGTCAACGGCAACGTGCAGGTGGTCAAACACCTGATCACCGAGGCGGAACGGCCCCTGGTCTTCACCGACCGCGCGATGACCGAGGGCTCCGACACCGACATGCTTCCCGAGGACGTACGAGCCGCGGAGCTGGAGGCGGAGCAACGCGCGGCCCGGATCGAGCACCAGCAACGGCTGAACGAGTCGTCCGAGTCAACGGTGGCATGACATGGCACGGCAGGCAGGGCACGGTACGGGGCGCGGACGCGACGACGAACGGGGCAGCGGCGGCATCCCGGACGGCCTGCTGATCGGCCTCCTGGGCTTCTTCCTCGCGCTGACCGTACTGGCCTGGACGGCCACGGGCCTGGCCGGACTCTTCGCGCACGGCGCCTGGCCGGAGGGCGTCGCCTTCACGCAGACCCCCCTTGCCCTGCGCGAACTGATCGCGGCACCGAACGACCTCCCCAACGCCTGGCCGCACACCCCACCGGCCGAGCTCTCCGGGTACGGGCTCTTCTGGGGCCTCCTCATCGGCGAGCTGATGGTGCTGGTGGTGCTGACGGTGTTCGTACTGGGAGTGGTGGCCCGTGGACGCGCCGTGCGGGAACGGCGCCGCGAGGAGCGGCTGAACCCGGTGCACGACGAGCCCACGCAGAAGGGCGTACGCGACCGGGGCGAGGCCAGGGAAGCCGCACCCACCCCCGTGCACGAGCAACCCGCCACCGTGCGGCCGCCCGCCACCCCTTCCGGCGCAACAGCAACCATCCCTACGGAAGCGCCCCCCGCCCACACGACACCCGCAGCATTCACCACACCCTCGACACCATTCACCACACCCTCGGCAGCCATGGCACCCACGGCAGCCATGTCGTCCACGGCAGCCACCACACCCCCCACACCCCCCACGCTCCTCCCCTCCCCCCGCACCCCCCTCCTCCT
>NZ_LWLE01000007.1:193149-198992 GCF_001905125.1 Streptomyces sp. TSRI0281
CCCCCCACACCCCCCACGCTCCTCCCCTCCCCCCGCACCCCCCTCCTCCTCTACGCCCCCGCCGCCACCCGCCGCCCCACCGTCGTCCAGGCCATCCAGGAAGCCGACGGCCCCGCACTCGTCGTCACCTCCGACCCCACCGTCTGGGCCGAGACGAAGGACGCCCGCAGCAAGCTCGGCCCGGTCCTCGTCTACGACCCCGGCCACCTCTGCGACACCCCGGCCCGCCTCCACTGGTCGCCCACCGCGGGCTGCGAGCAACCCGACGTGGCCGCCACCCGCGCCGCCGCGCTGCTCGCCCCGGTCCGGCCGCAGGCCCGGATCGACGCGGCGACGGCCGACACGGCACAGACGCTCCTGCAGTGCTGGCTGCACGCCGCCGCGGTGGACGGCCGGCCCTTCCGCCAGGTCCACCGCTGGGCCCTCGGCGGCAGCGCCCACGAACCGGTGCGCCTGCTCCGTACCCACCCCAAGGCCGCCTCCGGGCTCGCCGGACTGCTGGAGTCCGCCTTCACCGCGTACCCGGAACGCCGGGAAGTGGCCCAGGAGTTGACCGTACGGGCCCTCACCGCCCTGTCCTCGGTCCACATCCGGGAGGCCTGCACGGCGAACCGAGCGGATTCGCTCGCGCTGGAATCATTTACGGGTGAAGGGGGAACGCTCTATGTGGTGGGCGAACCCATCGAGGATCCCCGCTCCCACCCCGGCGCGATGCCCCTTCTCACCGCGCTCGCCTCATACGTGGTCGAGCACGGCCGCCGCATGGCCGCACGGTCATCCGACGGTCGGCTCGACCCACCAATGACGCTCGTCCTCGACGACGTCGCGGCCGTGGCTCCTCTTCCCCTGCTCCCGGAGCTGCTGGCGACCGGTCAGGACCAGGGCATGCCCACCTTGGTCCTGCTCCGCTCGCAGGAACAGGGCCGCGCCCGCTGGCAGCAGCAACTGCAACTGCCCGCCACCTGAATCAGGCGGCCAACGGGACCGGGGGTTCCGGGGTTCCTCGCGGCTACTCCCGGCCCAGGACGTACTCCAGCTCCCATTCAGGCACTCCCGCAACGCCCGTGCCACCCGCATCGTCCACATCACCCGTGTCACCCGTGTCACCCGTGTCACCCGTGTCACCCGGCAGACGAACGGTCTGCCCGGACGGCACGAATCCGAACCGGCGGTAGAAGGCGGCGGCCCGCGGGTTGTTCTCGTGCACATACAGCCGCACCCGCTCAAGCGGCGGCTCGGACAGCGACCAGGCCCACTCGACCGCCGCACGGAACAGCGCATCGGTCACCCCGGTGCCCCGCACCTCCGGCCGCACGAACACACCGACCAGATGCCCCTGGTTCACCTCGGCGGGAGCCCCGAACCGCACCTCGTCCTCGGGCAGCTCGACGAGCAACGTGACCGACCCCACCCACGTACCGTCCGGCGCCTCGGCGACGAACTGCCGGACACGCGTCCCCGTGGCACCGGTGGCAGTCCGCTCCTGCCAGAACTCGTCCGGCTGCGCGACCGCGTTCCCGTACGTCTCCAGGAACGCCACGGGCGCCACAGGGTCCTGAAGGGCGACCAGCCGCAGCTCTCTGGCCTGCGGCCATTCCTCGGCCCGCACGGGGCGAATCACATAATCCATGCGCCGATCCTGACCTCCGGCGCGCAGGAGGGGCAAACCGGTTTCGGCGTCGTACCCCGGTACTACGCCCCCGCCGACATCCCGCCCCCGGTCGGACGACCACCGCCCGGCCGCTCCGTAGCGTCGACGGCATGATCAAGGCGTACGAACTCACCAAACGGTACGGGGACAAGACCGTCGTCGAGGGCCTCGACTTCACGGTCCACCCCGGAACCGTCACCGGATTCCTCGGTCCCAACGGGGCAGGCAAGTCGACCACGATGCGCATGCTGCTCGGCCTGGACGCCCCGACCCGCGGCCGGTCCACGATCGGCGGGCGGACCTACGCCACCCATGCCGCGCCCCTCACCGAGGTCGGCGCCCTGCTGGAAGCCAGGTCCGTCCACCCCGGCCGGTCCGCCTTCCACCACCTGATGGCGCTGGCGCACACCCACGGCATCCCAGGCAGCCGCGTCGAACACGTCCTCGACCTGGCCGGCCTGACCGAGGTCGCACACCAGCGGATCAAGGGCTTCTCCCTCGGCATGGGCCAACGGCTCGGCATCGCCGCCGCGCTCCTCGGCGATCCCCGCACCCTCATCCTGGACGAGCCGGTGAACGGGCTCGACCCGGAGGGCGTCCTGTGGATCCGTAACCTGCTCAAGTCCCTCGCCTCCCAGGGACGTACGGTCCTGATCTCCTCGCACCTGATGAGTGAGACGGCCCTCACCGCCGACCACCTGATCGTGATCGGCCGGGGCCGGCTCCTCGCCGACACCACGGTCGCCGAACTGGTCCGCACGGCGGGCGGCGCCTCCGTCAAGGTGGTCACCCCGCAGGCCGCCGCCCTGCGCGCACTGCTCACCGCCCCCGGCGTGGAGATCACCACGCCGGGCAACGACCAGCCCGGCCGGCTCGGCCAGTTGGAGGTCAGGGGCGTGGACGCGGCGCACATCGGCCGGATCGCAGCCGCTCACTCGATCGCCCTCCACGAACTCACGCCGCAGACCGCGTCGCTGGAGCAGGCGTTCATGGACCTCACCCACGAATCGGTCGAATACCGAGCCCCAGCCACCCCCCTGACCGGAGCCGCGGCATGACCACCACCGACCCCACCGCCACCACTCCCACCACCGATCCCACCACTCTCACCACCGTCGACCCCACCGCCACCGTCCGCCCGCCGTACCGCATCACCCCGGCCCGCGTCCTGCGATCCGAGTGGCACAAGCTCTGGTCCCTGCGCTCCACCTGGATCACCGTCGGCTCAGCCGCCGCGCTGATCCTCGGAATCGGTCTGATCATGGGTGCCACCTACACATCCGGCGGCGGCGATTCCGACGTCGACACGGTCATCCTGACGCTCTACGGCACCCTGCTCGGCCAGCTCTGCATCGTGGTCCTGGGCATTCTGGTCACCGCGGGCGAGTACTCCACCGGCATGATCCGCGCCTCGCTCACCGCCGTACCGACCAGACTCCCCGTCCTGTGGGCAAAGGCCGCGGTCTTCGCCGTGTCCGCCTTCACGATCATGTTCGTGACCGCGCTGATCACCTTCTCCGCCGCGCAGTTGTTCCTCCACGACACCGACCAGTCGGCCTCCCTCGCCGACCCGGGCGTGCTGCGAGCGGTGGCGGGCAACTCGGCGGCCATCACCCTGCTGAGCCTGATCGGCCTCGGCCTCGGCGCGCTGCTCCGTTCCGTGCCCGGAGCGATCGGTGCCTTCATCGGCGGAGTCATGATCGTCCCTGAGATCCTGGGCATGATCCCGTACGAGACCGTCGAGACGGCCATCAGGTACTTCCCGACCCAGGCCGCCGGAGCACTCGGCTCCGCCACCCCGATCCCGGACACCGCCACCCCGGGCACGGCCCTGCTCGCCCTGTTCCTGTGGGCAGCGGCCTCACTGGGCGCGGCGGCCCTCCTCCTGCGCCGCCGGGATGCCTGACGGCGAACAGGCGCCAGGACGGGGACGGGGACGGGAATGGTTGCGGCGAACAAGGCGACGGAGCCGACGAGGATGACCCGGTGACGGACAACAAGGCACACGCCGAACCAGGCGTCGGCGGTACGGGACACGACGCGACCACCCAGGACGGGCAGGACGAACCCGACCGGCAGTACCGGCGGGACGGGCAAGACAAGCAGGAAGGGCGGGACCAGGAGTGGTTCACGGGGACCGCTCCGCTCACCCGGTACATCCAGGGGCGCCTGCACCGCCTGCGCGCCCTCGACCGGCGCCGGCCGAGGGTCTGGGACGTCCTGCTGACCTCTTTCTGGGTCCTGGTCACGGTGCTCGACTTCACCACGGGCGGCTGGCGGACCGTGGCACGCGACGTGGACGCGCCCGAACCGCTGGTCCTGCTGATGACCCTGGGCTTCTCCGTGCCGTTGCTGTGGCGGCGCACGCATCCGGTGGCCGTGCTCGTCCTGATGGCGCCGGTGTCCATGGCCAATATCTGGACCGGAGCCGTCGTGCAGGCCGCGTTCCTCCAGCTGATCCCCGCGTTCCAGATCGCTCTGCGCCTGCCCCTGAGGGCCCTCGCGGGGGCGGGCCTGCTGATGTGCGCCCCCGCCGTGGCCGGGGCGGCTCGCATCCCGGAAGTCTGGAACCAACAACTGGTCTCCTACCTCTGGGGCTTCGCCTTCGTCTCTCTCCTGGGCATCGCGGTCCGGACCCGCAAGGACTACACGGAGGCCCTGGTCGAACGGGCCCACCGGCTGGAACACGAACGCGACCAGCAGGCACGACTCGCGGCCGCGGCCGAACGCACCCGTATCGCCCGCGAGATGCACGACATCATCGGCCACAACCTCTCCGTCATCACGGGCCTGGCGGACGGCGGCGCCTACGCGGCGGCGAAGACCCCGGAGCGAGCGGTCCAGGCGCTGGAGGCCATCGGCACCACCAGCAGACAGGCCCTGTCCGAACTCCGCCGGCTCCTGGGCATCCTGCGCGAGGAACACCCCGACGCCGACCGCACCCCCCAGCCGACGCTGAACGACCTGCATCCCCTCGTCACGTCCGTCGGTGCCGCGGGCCTCCCGGTGCGTCTGGACATCCACGGCACGCCCCTGGCCGCCTCCCTCACCCCCGGACGCGAACTGACCGTGTACCGCGTGGTGCAGGAAGCCCTCACCAACACCCTCAAGCACGCGGGCGGCGGCCCCGCCCTGTCCGCGGTGGTCACCCTCACCCACAGCCGTACGCATCTGGAAACCCGGATCACGGACACCGGCCCCCGGACCCTCACCACCACCCCGGCAACGCTTCCCCGCGGCTCGCACCATGGCCGGGGGATCACGGGTATGCGGGAGCGCGCCGCGCTCTACGACGGCACAATCGAAGCGGGCCCTCTGCCGGACGGCGGCTGGCAGGTACGACTTCGCCTTCCTCTGGAGGACACTCCCCCGTGACGACCGTACTCATCGCGGACGACCAGCCGATGCAACGCTTCGGCTTCCGCATGTTGCTGGAGAGCCAGGACGACATGACCGTCGTCGGCGAGGCGTCCAACGGCACCGAAGCACTCCATCTGATCGGCCAACACCAGCCCGACGTCGCTCTGATGGACATCCGTATGCCGGGCCTCGACGGCATCGAGGCCACCCGCCGCATCATCAGGTCGGGCGCCCGCACCCGCGTCCTCATCGTGACGACCTTCGACCAGGACGAGTACGCGTACGACGGCCTCCGCGCCGGAGCCAGCGGGTTTCTCGTCAAGGACGCCCTGCCGGAGGAACTCCTCTCCGGCATCCGTGCGGTGGCGGGCGGCGACGCGGTCGTCGCCCCGAGCCTGACCCGCCGGCTCCTGGACGCGTACGTACAACATCTCCCGGCCGTACCGGGCGACCCCACGTCGGCGGACCCCCGCATCGCCACCCTCACGGAGCGGGAAAGGGAAATCCTCACGGTGATCGGTCAGGGCTGGTCCAACACGGAAATCGCCGCCCGCCTCCATCTCGCCGAATCGACAGTGAAGACGCACGTCACCCGCATCCTCGCCAAAACCGGAGCCCGGGACCGCGTCCAGGCCGTCATCCTGGCGTACGACACCCGCCTGGTCATGCCGGCCTAGACGCCACCGTTCCGTTTCTCCTGTCCCCAGTCCCCTGATTCCTCCCCTGCCTCCACTTCCACGAAGGCAGGGGAGGCAGGGAAAGGGAAACGGGTGGTGAACGCAGAAAAGCCCCGTGCCACAAGGCACGGGGCTTTCCCGGAAAAATTGTTCGG
>NZ_LWLE01000008.1 GCF_001905125.1 Streptomyces sp. TSRI0281
TTCGCATGACGCGAACCCGGCACATTCGTATGCGCCAGCTCATCCACCAACGCCACCACCGGAGCCCGCTCCAGCACCGCATCGACATCCATCTCGGTGAAAACCGCCGAACGGTACTCGATCTCACTGCGCCGCACCTGCTCCAGACCGTGCAGCATCACCTCCGTACGCGGCCGCCCATGATGCTCCACGAACGCCACCACACAGTCCGTACCCCGCTCCACCCGACGATGCGCCTCCGACAACATCGCGTACGTCTTACCGACACCGGGTGCCGCACCCAGATAGATCCGAAGCTTGCCGCGCGCCATGGTTCTCGGTTCTCTTCCGGTCGGGACAGTGGGGGGAGGCATCACTTCTCGAAGCGGTATCCCATGCCGGGCTCGGTGATGAGATGCCGGGGGTGCGCCGGGTTCGCTTCGAGTTTGCGCCGTAACTGGGCCATGTAGACGCGGAGGTAATTGGTCTGGGTCCGGTAGGACGGGCCCCAGACTTCCTGGAGCAGCTGAACCTGGCTGACGAGCCGGCCGGGGTTGCGGATCAGTACGTCCAGCAGATGCCATTCCGTCGGGGTGAGCCGGATGTCGTGGCCGCCCCGGTGCACCTTCTTCGCGGCGAGGTCGACGGTGAACTCGTCGGTCGTGACGATCACCTCCTCCTCGGCCGTCGTGACGGTCACCGCGCGACGGATCGCGGCCCTCAGCCTGGCAAGAAGTTCGTCGATGGCGAAGGGCTTGGTGACATAGTCGTCGGCCCCCGCGTCCAGCGCCTCGATCTTCTCGTCGGAAGCCTGGCGGGCGGAGACCACGAGGACCGGCACCCGGGTCCAACGGCGAAGGTTCCTCAGTACGTCGAGTCCGTCCATGTCGGGCAGACCGAGGTCCAGCAGGATCGCGTCCGGGTGGTGGGCGGCGGCCAGCCGGAGCGCCGTGGCCCCGTCGGGCGCCGTGTCCACCTCGTACCTGCGCGCCTTCAGGTTGATCTCCAGGGCCCGGACCAGTTGTGGCTCGTCCTCCACCACGAGCACCCGGGTCATCGGCGTGCCGCCTTCCTGTCATCGAGGTGCTGAGCCAGCCCCGGCGCGACGGCCTGCCCTCGCACGTTCCTGAGCGGAGGAGGGGCTGAACGGACTCCCTGAGGAAACCCCCTCACCCGGCGAACCCGCCCCGCGTTGACGCCTCCCTGACGTACACCGGTGCTCCTTTGACGCCTCTCTTACGCCCGCGCCGTCCGACGCCTCTCTTACGCCCGGGCCGTCCGGCCCCGCTCTTACGCCCGGGCCGTCGGCGTACGTCGCCGGAGCCGGTACCGAGGTGCCGTCCGCGTAGGTCGTGAGTATGAGATCGGGCAACGGGACCTACGACTGATGCCCCGGCCACCAGCATCTTTTAGCGTCTTCCTTGTGAAACCCGATCAACTCGACCCCCCTCGGACGGCGGACATGGTGCGCGATACACCCAGCGGTACGAAGCGTGGTGCGCGCGGCAGCCTCGCACCGGCGTTCGCCGCGCTGCGCGACGACCTCTGCCGTCACGCGTTCGCTGTCCGTCCCCTCCCCCCGCTGAGCGAGTCACCCGCTCTGACCCGGGCCCGCGCGCTGCTGCCGTCCGGGCTGGAGAACTCCGCCCGGTGGGCCCCGCACCTTGCGGTCTGCGCGCTCGCCCTGGTGGCCGTACTGGTGTCGTCGCGGTTCGTGAGCCCGGCGGAGGGTATGCCGGGCCTCCTCCTGGTCGGCGGGCCCGTCCTGCTGACCCTGCTGATGCCGGTGACGGCCTGGTTGCTGACGCTGCTCGCGCTCGTCGTGGGTTCGTTCGACCTCGCGGGCCTCGGCGGCTCGGGTTTCCTCCTCATCCACGTCACCTGCCCGCTGGTCCTCGTCGTCGCCACGATGCGGCTGCGTCCCGGGGGTGCCGCCTGGATGTGGCTGATCACCGGTGCCGTCGTTCTCGGGGGCGAGGGGAGTCTGGCCGTCCCCGCCCCCGTATCACTCCTCGTCCTCGCTCTCGCCGCGGTCGTCACCGTGCTGCTGAGCGGCTGGCTGCGCGCGGGACGACGTGCCGCCGAGCAGACCTCGGCCGCCCAGGACGAGCGCGACCGGCGGGCCGGGCTGGAGGAACGCACCGCCATCGCCCGTGAACTCCACGATGTCGTCGCGCACCATATGTCGGTCGTCGCGATTCAGGCGGAGGCCGCGCAGTACCGTGTGAAGAACCCCCCGCCCGAGCTGACGGAAACCTTCGCCACCCTGCGCGAGAACGCCGTCCTCGCACTCGCCGAGATGCGCCGGATCCTGGGCGTCATCAGGGCGGACTCGGAACCCGCGACCGGTACCAGGACCAGGGCGCCCCAGCCCACCCTCGCCCGCCTCGACACGGTGATCGCCGGAGTGCGTACGTCGGGGTCCGCGGTGACCAGGACCGTGACCGGAAAAGTGCGTGTACTGGCCCCGGGCGTCGAACTGTCCGCCTACCGGATCGTGCAGGAAGCACTCAGCAACGTCCTGCGGCACGCGCCCGGCGCATCGGTGGACGTCGAACTCTCCTACGTGACGACCGGCCTGGGCCTGCGGGTGGTCAACGGTCCCGCACGCCGCCCGGCAAGCGCCCCGCCGGGCGCCGGACACGGCCTCGTGGGGATGCGCGAGCGCGTCTCCATGCTCGAAGGACGGCTCACCGCGCAGCCGACCGCCGAGGGCGGTTTCGAGGTCACCGCATTCCTGCCCGACGTGTCGCGCACCGACGAGGAGGACATCAAGAATGCCTGAGCAGCCGCCGGTGAGAGTCCTGATCGCGGACGATCAGGCGATGGTCCGTGAGGGGTTCGCCGTACTCCTGGCGTCCCAGCCCGGGATCGAGATCGCGGGCACCGCGGCGGACGGCCTCGAAGCCCTCGTCAAGGTGGCCGAGCTGCGCCCGGACGTCGTGCTCATGGACGTACGGATGCCGGAGATGGACGGTCTGGAGGCCACCGCGCAGATCGTCGCGAGCACCCCGGACACGAAGGTGCTCATCCTCACCACGTATGACCTGGACGAGTACGTGTATCAGGCGCTGTGCGCCGGGGCGAGCGGCTTCCTGCTCAAGGACGCCTCGGCACGGCAGCTGGCGGAAGGTGTGCGGATCGTCGCCGCGGGCGAATCCCTGCTGGCCCCGTCCGCCACCCGCCGGCTGATCACCGAGTTCACACGGCTCGCCGGGACCGGGGCCGTGGCCGGGAACGACAGCGGTCCCCACCGCGGGCCGCGGCCACCGGCGAGAACCAGCCTTCCCGAGCTGACCGAACGGGAGACGGGCGTGCTGGCCCTGATCGCGCAGGGCCTGTCCAACACCGAGATCGGCAGCCATCTCTTCGTCACCGAGTCCACCGTCAAGACGCATGTCAGCAAGGTGCTCGTGAAGCTCGGGCTCCGTGACCGTACCCAGGCCGCCATCTACGCCTACGAGAACGGAGTGGTGGTCATCGGCGGCACGGACTGATCCCGGCCCGCCCCCGACCCGCACACCGCCCGCTCCCGTCCCCGGCTTCTCCTCCCTCTCCTTCCCTCCGCACTCCACCACTCCCCCGTTTCCCCCTTCCCCGGAGCCCCAGGGCGCCGTCTCCCTACCCCGCCATGCCCATTTCGCCCGACGCCGAAAGTCGCATCATGCCGAAGAAGACCCCCGCATCCCTGTCCGTGAACCGTTCCGCCCTGACCCACCGGATCGGCTACGCACTGCGCAACCCCGCCCGCATCGCTCCCTATGTGCGCCGCTCCGTGCGCGACACCTGGCTGAGCGCCAAGCACCCGGACCACGTCGACTACTACCGCGCGGTGATGGCGTCGGACACCAGCCGCAACCCAGAGGCGGCCGTCGGCAGCCAGACCCATGAGCGCTGGCTCGCGCTCGGCGCGATGCAGTTCGACTACCTGGCGGAGCACCATCTGAAGCCCGGCCACCGGATGCTCGACATCGGCTGTGGCAACCTGCGGGCCGGCTGGCGCTTCATCGACTACCTCGATGCCGGGAACTACTACGGGATCGACATCTCGCCGGACATCCTCATCTCCGCCAAGCGCACCGTCAGCACGTACCACTTGCAGGACAAGCTCCCGCATCTCACGATCACCCATGACCTGACCCTCGACTTCCTTCCTCAGGGCCATTTCGACGTGGTTCACGCGCACAGCGTGTTCTCGCACTCGCCGATCGAGGTCATCGGGGAGTGCCTGGCCCACGTCGGCCGCATCCTCGCGCCCGGGGGCTTCTTCGACTTCACCTTCGACCGCACCGACGGCGTCGAACACGCGGTGCTGCGGGAGGACTTCTACTACCGCACCGAGACCCTGATCGCCCTCGCCGCCGAACACGGACTCGTCGCCCGGTTCATGGAGGACTGGGAGGAGCGGCCGCACGGCCAGTCGAAGATCCGCGTCCACGCCCCCGAGAACGGCTGACGGCTCCACCACCCGTACGGGCACGGGCGGGAGCAGGGGCTGTCATCAGGACAACGGCCCCGAAACCCGCCTGACCGAGCGGCCCGGGTCACCTATCGTCAACGTGATTCCTGGCGCGGGCCCCGGCCCGCGCCAGGGCAAGGACCATGACGTGGAGGATGATTGTGCGCTACCGCGAGCTGGGACGCAGCGGTTTGTCCGTATCCGAGATCGGCTACGGCGCGTGGGGCATCGGTGAGTCCGGCTGGGTGGGTGCCACGGAGGACGAATCCGTACGCGCCCTGCACCGCGCCATCGACCTCGGGGTGAACTTCATCGACACCGCCCGTGGCTACGGCGAGAGCGAGCGGATCGTCGGACGGGTCGTCCGTGAGCGGGCCGGTGACGGGGTACGCGTCGCGACGAAGGTGCCGCCGAAGAACGCCGTATGGCCCGCACCGGACGGCCTGGACCCAGCGGCCGCCTTCCCCGGCGAGCACATCCGCGAGAGCCTGGAGACCAGCCTGCGCGCCGCCGGCCTGGATCACTTCGATGTCCTTCAGTTCCATGTCTGGAACGACGAGTGGGTCGGCCGCGGGGACTGGCTGGAGACGATCACCGAACTGAAACAGGAAGGAAAGATCGGACTGTTCGGCGTCTCCATCAACGACCACAGGCCCGACAGCGCACTCGCACTCGTACGCAGCGGCTCCGTGGACAGCCTGCAGATCATCTACAACATCTTCGACCAGTCCCCCGCCGACGAGCTGCTGCCGCTCTGCGCGGAACACGGCGTCGGTGTCATCGTGCGCGTGGCACTGGACGAGGGCGGTCTCACCGGCCGGATCACCGCCGGTACGACGTTCCCCGAGGGCGACTGGCGCAACCGCTACTTCCGCGGTGACCGCCCGGCACAGATCGAACAGCGGGTGTCCGCGATCGTCGCCGACCTCGGTATCGCCCCCGACGAGATCGCGGAGAACGCGCTGCGGTTCGTCCTGAGTTCGCCGGCGGTCTCCACCGTCATCCCCGGAATGCGCACCCCGCGCAACGTCGAGCGCAACACGGCGGTGAGCGACGGACGCCCGCTCACCGCCGACCAGCTCGCCGTGCTGGCCAAGCACCGGTGGGAGCGCAACTTCTACAGCTGATCCGCCGGGGCGCCCGACGGCACCGCCGTCGGGCCATCGGCCCCCGCCCGTGTTCGGCGAGACCCCCTCCGTACCTGCGGAGGGGGTCTCTCTGTCGGGGCGCCGACGTGAGAGCCGCGGCCCGCGGTTTCCAGGTCGTTGAGTACCGTGTACCCCGAACACGTCACCGGGATCATCGTTCCACCGTACGGAAAATTCGCCTCGATGCCGCGCTCTCCCTTGCTCTCCTGAGATCAGGTACGGCTCTTTCCTGAGATCAGGAAAGAGCCTTACGCGTCATTTTCCCATGAACCACTCTTACCGGGGGTTGGCAATCCAAGCGCAGTCGATCGGCACATCAAGACCCCGCCGGCCCTCCGTAGAAGTCAAGAGCAATCGCCTCGACAGCGCCCTTGCGGCCGTATCCCTCTATGCGGCGATCAAAATCATCGGCCTCATCGGCTTGTTCACCTGGTCCGCCTTCCATCAGAAGAGCGCCCATGAGCTGTTGGGCCGGCGCTGGGACTCGCTCTGGTACACGCGCGTCGCCGAAAGCGGCTACTCGTTCACGGTCCAGGCCCCCGACGGGCGGAATCTCTCCAGCATGGCCTTCTTCCCGCTCCTTCCCTGGCTGGAGGAGGCGGGAGCCCGCATCGGCCCCTGGAACGCGTCCGACACCGGGCTGGCCATCAGCACGGTGTCCTCGCTGGCCGCCGCCCTGGGACTTTTCCACCTGGGACGCCACGTCCACAGTTCACGCGCCGGAGTCATCCTGGCCTGTCTGTGGGGCGCCCTGCCGGTCGGCATCGTTCAGTCCATGGCCTACAGCGAATCACTTTTCGTCGCACTGGCGGTCTGGGCGCTGCTCGCCCTGTTGCGCGATCAGTGGATGACGGCAAGCGTTCTCTCGCTCCTCGCCGGGCTGACGAGACCTGTCGGGATCGCGATCAGTGCGGCCATCGTCGTCACCGCGGCAGTCGTGCTCGCGACCAAGAGGTCCGAGCTCAGCAGAAAGAAGCAGATCAGCGTCATCGCGAGCTGTATCGTCTCCCCGCTCGGCGCGGCCGGCTACATTTTGTGGGTCGGACAGCAGAGACAGAAATTCCTCGGCTATCTGGACGTGCAGGCGGAGTGGGGAAACGGATTCGACGGCGGAATCGCCTTCGCGAAATTCCTGGCCGCCTCCCTGGGGAATTCCGGAATACTCTCCGCGGGAATCCTTCTGGCACTCGTCCTTCTCTGTGTGTGGCCGCACCGCATCGCCTGGAAGCAACAGCAGCCGATCGCGCTTGTGGTCTACTCCGCCATCATCACGATCATGGCGGTCGGAGCATCGGGATATTTCGGATCGAAACCCCGTCTGCTGATCCCCGCCTTTCCCCTGCTGCTGGTGCCGGCGATCAGGATGGCCCGTGCGCGCCCCGCCCGGACCGTGGTGGTGCTCTCGGCGATGACCGTCGTGAGTTCGGTGTACGGAGCGTTCTGGCTGAACGGCTCCGGCCCTCCGTGACATAGCGCGCCCACGGGCCCCTCCGCCAGTGACAGATATCAGCGAAAGCCATGAGAGATCCCAACGGATCGCGGGCCCGACGGCACTTAGCGTTCGAGGGAGCGGGCACCCCCGGTGACCGCACACCGCTCGTACGAACGCCAAGGAGACATCATGTCGAGCCCGGCCCCGACTCCGCACCGGCTCAGCAGGAGGCACGTGGTGAGCACGGGCGCGGCCCTCGCCGCCGGTCTCACCGCCGGCCTCGCCGTGACCGCGGCGCCCGCCGCCGCGGCGTCCGGAGGCGCACCGGGTGCCGTGCGGCCCACCCGCACCGAACCGCCCGTGCGGCTCGTCCTGCCCCGCCCGACCGGCCGCCACCCCATCGGCACCGTGGCCCTGCACCTCAGCGACCGCAGCCGCCGCGATCCGTGGGTGACCACCCAGCCGGTGCGGGAACTGATGGTCCAGTTCTGGTACCCCGCCCGCGAAGACGCCGTCCCGAGCCGGCCGGGCCACCCCAGGGCTCCGTGGATGACCGCGGAGGCCGCCAAGGTCTTCCAGAAGACGGGGCTCCTGCCCGACGGCTACGTCACGCTGCCGGTCACCCACGGCCGTACCGGCGCCCCGGCCGACACCCGTGCGGGCCGGCGCCCGGTGATCCTCTACTCGCACGGACACGGTCAGCACCGCGCGTCCAGCATGACCCTGGTCGAGGACCTCGTCAGTCATGGATACGTCGTCGTGACGATCGACCACACCTACGACGCCGGGCAGGTCGAGTTCCCCGGCGGCCGGGTCGCGTCCTACGCGATGCCGCCCCTCGGCGAGGAGGACGACGACCCGGTCATCCTGAAAGCGGTCGACGTACGGGTCGCCGACACCCGGTTCGTCGTGGAGGAGCTGTCCCGGATCGTACGGTTCCGGCGCTCCGGCGCCGGACCGCTCCCGCGCGGTCTCGCCGACCTTCTCGACCTGTCCGCGCTCGCGATGTTCGGCCACTCGCTCGGCGGCGCGACCGCGGCCTCGGCGATCGCGTCGGGGGTGCCGCTCCGCGCGGGCGTGGACCTCGACGGCTCCCTCTTCGGCCCCGTGGTGAAATCGGGGCTGCGCAGGCCGTTCCTCCTGATGAGCGAGGACGCGGACACCGACCCGAGCTGGGTGGAGGTATGGCCCCATCTGCGGGGCTGGCGTCGCCGGCTCCGGATGACCGGGACGCGGCACTTCTCGTACACGGACTACGAGAGCTTCCTGCCCCAGGCCGCCGCGCGCCTCGGGGCGACCGACGAGCAGGTCGCCGAGTTCATCGGCCCGCTCGACAGCACACGGTCGATCGACATCCAGCGGCGCTTCCTGCGCGCCTTCTTCGACCTCCATCTGCGCGACCGGCCGGCCCGCATCCTCGAAGGTCCGTCCGCCCGCTATCCGGAGGTGCGCTTCATCGGCTGACGGGGGACGGCCGCCGCGTGCTCACCCGGGCGAAGCCGCCGAGGTGAGCGCGCGGCGGCCTTCGCGGTGCGCCGGCCGGCCCGCCCCGGGCGCGGAGTCAGACCTGGCCGAGATCCGAACTGACCCAACGCTGGGGCCGCATCCGGATCACCACCTGCTCGCCGTGGTTCTCCGAGGCGAAATCGACATAGCCGGCGACCTTGTCCGCCGCGAGGTAGCGCGCCGAGACCTCTTCCAGGTCACCGCGCGTCGCGGGACGGGTCTCGACGACGGGGCCCTCGACGGACACGTAGCGGATCGTCGGCTCCACCCGGTCCACCAGGATCGTGAACCGGCCTGCGGCACCGATGAGTTCGGCCTTGCGCGAGGTGCGACCCGTCAGGATCCTGAGGTCGCCGCCCGGAGTGTACTGGTACCAGATGGGCACGCTGAGCGGCGCCCTGTCCCCGTCCCCGGCCGCCACCGCCAACGCGGCGATGTGAGGCTCGGCAAGGAACTGTTCACGCTCTTCGCGGGTGAGTGCCACGGCAGACTCCATTCGTACGTGGACCGGGCCACCCAGTGTGCCCGCGGCCACCCGCCGCCGCCCCGACCGTCCCGCCCCTGGCGGTGGCGTGTCGTCGGTACGGGGGAATCGGACGCGCCGGCGGTGCCACCGCCCTCCGGGGCAGATGCTGGTGGAGACCCTGGGGCGCACCTCCGGACGGCCCCGGCGTACGCCGGCCGGCGGACCGGGCATGCGTTCTGGTTCGTCTCGGAGTTCGGGGAGAAGTCCCCGTACGTACGCAATATTCAGGCCCACCCGCAGGTCCGGGTCCGGATCAAGGGGCGCCGGCACCACGGCACGGCGCACCTGGTCCCGGACGACGACGCGCGCGCCCGGCTGAGGGAGCTGCCGCGCTTCAACGGTGCGGCGGTCCGCGCCTTCGGTACCGACCTGCTGACCGTACGGGTGGACCTCACCGACTGACGCCGCGCGGCCGTTCGCCGGTGGCTTCGGTTCCGACGCCGACCCACAGGTCACCGCGGACCCACAGGTCCACCGCGCCCCTCACGAGCGCGGGGAGCTGTCCTCGCGGTCTCGGCCGTCCTCGTTCAGCCAGGCATCGGCGATGAGCCGGTGACCGAGAGGGCTGGGATGGACCCCGTCCGGGGCCAGCTCCGCCGCCTCCCTGTCCTTAGCCGCGCGGAGCAGGGCGAGGTCGGCACGTACCACCTGGGCCCCGTTGGCCGTCGCGGCACGCAGGACGGCGTCGGTGCGGGGCGACAGGTCCTCGAACCAGCCTTCCTGGTCCGAGGTGACCGGAAGCAGGAACGGAGTGATGACGACCAGTCGCGCGGACAGTTCCCGCGCGGTGTCGGCGAGGAGGCGCGCGAGGCATGCCTCGAACTCGTCGACCGGGCTGAGGAGTCCCCGGTCGTAGCGCCGCCAGGTGTCATTGATACCGATCTTGACCGTGACCACGGTGGGCCGGTGGCCGATGACGTCGGCGGCCCAGCGGGATGCGAGGTCGTACACGCGATTGCCGTTGAGGCCCTTGTTGATGACGGTGGGGCCGGGTCCGGCGCTCTGCCCGGCGCGCAGTGTCCGCGCGATCTCGTGGACGTAGCCGTCGCCGAGCGATGCGATGTCCGAGCGGTCGCGGCCCGCGTCGGTGATCGAGTCACCGATGAACAGGAGCCTGTCGCCTTGCCCGATGTGCATGTCTGCCGTCCTGGCGTCGGGGGTGGAGGGGGTGGAGCCGCTCATCGGGCCGCCGCGCGCCGCAAGGTGGCGGCCTCGCGGGCCAGCACGGCGGGATCGTCGCCGGGCACGAACTCCAGGAGCGCCTCCAGCCGGGCGGGCCGCCGCTCCAGGAGGTCGAAGACCCCGGACCACAGGGCCTCGCGGTCCGCCAGCGGCAGTCGGCGGTTGCCCGGCCACCACGAGAAGACATGCACCGCGCCGACCCGGTCGCCGAGCTCCGCGAGCCCGGCCAGCGCCTCGTCGTCGGGAGCGTCGAGCGGTGGCTGCCAGTAGGTGCGGAGGTTGTCCGCGTCCACCTCGTCCAGCAGCCGGACGGTTGAGGCGACGGTGTCGGTGAGCGTCTTCGAGTGGAACTCCAGCGCGATCTCCAGGCCGTGGTCCGCGGCGATCCGGGCCGCTTCCCGCAGACAGGCCACGGTCCCGCGCCGCTCCTGCGGCGTGGCGGCCGACGATCCGGCTCCGCCCGCCCAGACCCGCACCCGCGGCGCCCCCAGGAGCACCGCGGCTCGGGCGATCGCCGGGAAATCGGCGGCCTCACCCGGCGTGGCGCGGAAGTACGAACCGTACGAGCAGGAGGTGAGCCCGTACCGGTCGGAAGCGTCACGGGCCGCGCGGACGGCGCCGGGGTCGTCCGGCGGCGCGTGCACGTCAGCACCCCACTCGACCACATCGAGGCCCGCCTGCGCGGCGTGGCGTGCGACGTCGGCGGCGGGCAGCCCCCGGAAGGTGACCGAACACAGTCCCATCCTGGTCACGGCATCCCTTTCTCCCTGCGGTCGCCTCTCGGCGGCTCTTCCGTCGGTCTGCTGCTGGTCTTCCGCGGTGCTTCCCCGGGGCCCTTCGGCGGCTACGGGGAAGCGGCCCGCCCGGGGCGAACGGGCGGACCGTCTCACCGGCGCCCCGTCACCGGTGACGGGTCACGCGGCGTTCGGGCCCACGTCCGCGGTCGTGAGCGGGCGGCGGGCCGGGGGCACCGTGGCGTACTCGTCGGCGCCGATGTCACGGGCGCTGCCGCGTGCGTCGCCGTCGATGTCGTCGGTCACCGCCGGGCTGCCCAGCGTGGCCGCGCCGATCGCCGGGCTGCCCGCCGACAGCCGGGCGATGCCGTCCGCCGCTGTCACCAGCTTCGGGTCCACGCGGGTGTAACCGCCGGAGGGCGCGTTGCCGTTGGACGCGGCGCCCCACAGGATGTTGCTCTGCCAGGTGAAGGCGGTGGTCGTCCCCATCGCGACGAGGCTGCCCGCGCTGCCCACGAGCAGGTTGTCGGCGATGACGACGTTGCGGGGCTCGAACGCCCGTGTCTCGCCGGACAGGGTGCTGGAGTTGTTGAGCAGCGTGTTGTGCACGATCACCGCACGGTCGCAGGCGTCGTTGCCCCGCCGCTCCTCGGTCGTCTCACCCGAGTTGTGGTCGCGGGTGGTGCCGCTGCCCACCACCAGAGCCCGGCCCGACAGCCCGCCGAGGTAGTTGTTGAGGATGAGGTGGTCGTTACCGTAGAGGCGCAGGCCGTCCGTGCCACCGAGCAGGTAATTGCCCTCCACCCTGGAACGGTTGCCGTGCCGCAGCACGATTCCGCCGACGCTGTCGCGGATGGTGTTGTACCGGATGATGTTGTCGGAGGACTTCACCGAGATGGTCTCGGGGTCGCCGTCGCACCGCTCGAACAGGTTGTACTCCACCACCGCGTTGGCGCCGGACAGCGCCCGGCCGCTGACGCCGAGACGGATCGGCTCGCCGCCGTTGGCCCCGCCGAAGCTGTGGTCGGAGAAGTGGTTCCGGAAGATGTGCAGACGCTGGGCCATGGCGGTCGAGCCGGGGCCGTCGACCACGATGAAGATGCCCGCGGTGGTCTTGTCGTGGAAGTGATTCCGGTCGATCTTCGCGTCGTCCGCGCGCACGACGACCCAGTAGAGCCCTTCGATGTCCGCGAACCGGAAGTCGTTGCGGGTCAGCCGGATGCGCGAGCAGTTCGCCGGGAGCTCCAGCGAGGTGCTCTGGCGGAAGGCGAAGCCACTGACGGTGACGTTGCTGGAGTTGCTGAAGACGAAACTGCGCTCGCCCTGGAGCACCGCGCCGCCGCGGGTTTCCGAGACGATGGTGATCGGTGCGTCGGTGGTGCCGTTCCTGCCCGACACGCTGATGCCGCCCGACGGGACGGTGTAGGTGCCGTCCGCCAGAACGATCCGGTCGCCCGGTGCGGCGGCGTTGATCGCGGTCTGGAGGGCGGCCAGGGAAGCGACCGGCGGTGCGGCCTCCGCCGCGCCCGCCGACGGCAGGTGGGTGAGCGGCACGGCGGCCAGCGCTGCCACGGCGGTACCTCTGAGGAACGTGCGTCGTTGCATGATGCCTCCATGTAGGGACAAGAAGGTGCCGGGCCGCTCCGTGCAGCCCCCGCGGCTGGACGTGCTGCGACCGGCGGAGGGGGCAGCCGCCGGCGCACCGGTCCGGCTGTCCCCCCGCGGACGTGTGTTCAGCGGGACCGGGGGCCCACATCGGCCGGGGTCAGCGGCTCGCGCCCGACCGGCCTGCGGGTGTACTCGTCCGCGCCCACATCCCGGGCCCGCCCGCGCGGCTGCCCGTCGATGTCATGGGTGACGTAGCGCCGCCGGAGCGTGGCCGCGCCGATCGCCGGGCTGCCCGCGGTCAGCCTGGCGATGCCGTCCCGGCCCGTCCTCAGCTTCGGATCGACGCGGGTGAAGCCGCCGGCCGGGATGTTGCCGTCGGCGGCCGCACCCCACAGGATGTTGCCCGACCAGGTGAAACGTACGGTGTTCGCCATCGTCACCAGCTCGCCCGACTCCGCGACGAGCAGATTGTCGGCGACGGTCACGTCCCGCGGTTCGTGCGGGCGCTGGCTCTCGCCGGAGAGCATTCCGTGGTTGTTCACCAGGGTGTTGTGGGCGATGACGACCCGGTCGGGCGCGTCGTTGCCGCGGCGCTGGTCGGCCGGCTCTCCGGGCAGGTGGTCGCGGGCCGAACCGCTGCCGATCACCAGGGCCCGACCGGACAGGCCGGCGAGGTAGTTGTTGACGATCACATGGTCGTCGCCGTAGATCCGCAGGCCGTCCGTGCCACCGATGAGGTGGTTGCCCTCCACCCTGCTGCGGTTGCCGTGCCGCAGGACGATCCCGCCGAGGCTGTCGCGGACGGTGTTGTACCGGATGGTGTTGTCCGAGCTCTTGACGGAGATCGCCTCGGGGTCGCCGTTGGCGCGCTCGAACAGGTTGTACTCCACGACCGCGTGGGCACTGGACAGCGCCCGTGGGCTGACACCGAGGCGGATCGGCTCACCGCCGTTGGACCCGGCGAAGCTGTGATCGGAGAAGTAGTTCCTGAACACATGGACGCGCTGGGCCATCTCCTCCGTACCCGCGCCCTCCACACAGAGGTAGACGCCGAGTGTGGTCTTGCCGTGGAAGTGGTTGTGGTCGACCTCGCTGTCGTCGGCGCGCACCATCACCCAGTGCAGGCCCTCGATGTCGGCAAGCTGGAAGTCGTTGCGGGTCAGCCTGATGTGCGAGCAGTTCTCGGGGATCTCCAGGGTGCTGCTCTGACGGAAGGAGAAGCCGCTGAGGGTGAGGTGGCTGGAGGCGTCGAGGACGAAGCTCTGTACGCCGCCGAGGACGACCCCGCCGAGGGACTGGGCGGCGATGGTGATGGGTGCGCGCGCGGTGCCCCGCTTGTTCCGGATGGTGAGGGGCCGGTCCGGGGGAACGGTGTAGCTGCCGTCGGCCAGGACGATCCGGTCACCCGGTCGGGCCCGGTCGATCGCGGCCTGGAGTTCGTCCAGCGAGCCGACGACGGCCGGGGCGGCCGTGGCGCTGCCGGTCAGGAGAGAGCCGGTGGGGACGGCGACCAGCGCCGCCCCTGCCGCTGTGCCCATGAGGAACGTGCGGCGTTGCATGATGCCTCCGAGAGTGTGGTGGGGGATCGGGGCCGGTACCGGGTCAGCCGTCGGCCGGCTCGTCCAGGAACAGCTCGATGACGGGCACGGGGGTGTCGGGGCGCTGAACGGGGATCTGGAGAGTGAGCGTTCCGGCGGGCTGTCCGCCCATCTCGGTGTTGACCGCGGGCCGGTCCGGGGCGATGTGGACCTGGGTGATCTCGGACGCGTCGTTCAGCAACTGGGCGTAGCGCACCCGGCCGGCGAGTCCCGGCAGGTGCAGATGGCGCAACGGCCAGGCGAACAGGTGGACGTAGAGCCGATTGCCGCGCCGCGTGTACCGGCACTCGGAGGGTGCGGTGTACGGGGAGGGGCCGCAGCCGCGCACCGAGCGCTCGTGCAGGTCCATCCACCGGCCGATCTCCCCGAGTACGGCGACGGCGTGCGGGTCGAGGTCGCCGCGGCCGGTGGGGCCGACGTTGAGCAGCAGGTTGCCGTCCTTGGACACCCCGTCGACCAGCATGCGGATCAGCAGGTCGGCGCTCTTGTGGTCGAGGTTGTCGCGGTCGTAGCCCCAGCTTCCGTTGAGCGTCTGGCACGCCTCCCACAGCACGGGCCGCCCGTCGTCGGTCATGGGACCGGAGGGCTGGTACTGCTCGGGGGTGACGAAATCGCCGGGAATGCCTGTCCTGTCGTTGACGAGGACGTGCGGCTGGAGTTCGCGGATCGTCTCCATGAGCTTCGGGGAGTCCCAGTCGTCCGGGCCCTTGCCGCCCCACCAGGTGCGGCCCGCGTACGAGAAGTCGAAGAACAGGTAGTCGATGCGTCCGAAGGACGTCAGCAGCTCTCGGACCTGGCCGTGCAGGTAGCGCCGGTAGTCGCGGATGTCGCGGTCGGCCGTCGCGGCCTTGAACTCCTCGTCGTCGCGCTGCGGATGGGTGCCGTCCACAGGGAAGGAGGGGTGGTGCCAGTCGATCAGGGAGTAGTAGAGACCGACCTTGAGCCCCTCGGCACGGCACGCCTCGACGAACGGTCCGACGAGGTCGCGGCCGTGCGGGGTGTTGGTGACCTTGTACTCGGTGAGGGCGCTGTCCCACAGGCAGAAGCCGTCGTGGTGCTTGGTGGTGAGGACGACGTACCGCATGCCCGCGGCTCTCGCCGCCTTGGCCCACTGGACCGGGTCGTAGCGGTCGGGGTCGAAGTGGTCGAAGTACACCTGGTACTGCTCGTCGGTCAGCTTCTCCCGGTTCTTCACCCACTCGTGCCGTGCGGCGAGGGAGTACAGGCCCCAGTGGACGAACATGCCGAACCGGTCGTGGGTGAACCAGGCCGTCTCCGGGCCCGGTGCGGGCGCCGGGGTCGCGGCGGGCACGGGCGACTCCGCCGCGGGGGTGTCAGCGCTCGGGGTCATGGGAGTATCGCTCCTTGTCGTCGGCATCGGGTGGCGTGCGGGGCGCAGTCGGCGCTCCGGCGGACGCGACCGGAGGGGCTGGTGGTGCGGGGTGTTACGAAACACAGGGGGTCCGGCCGGCGGGCCCGCGGCCCGAGGTCAGAAGACGGTGCCGGGTCAGCCCTTCAGGGCGCCGGAGGTCAGACCGTGGACGAAGGACCGCTGGAAGAACAGGAAGACGACCACGGAGGGGAGCAGGGCCAGCAGGGACGCGGCCATCACCACTCCGGGGGTGACGGCGGGGTCGATCCGCAGGGTGCGCAGGGCCAGCGGGAGCGTGTAGGAGGAGGAGTCCGTGGAGACGAGGAGCGGCAGCAGGTACTGGTCCCAGATCATGGTGAAGCCGAAGACTCCGATGACGCCGAGCGCGGGCTTGCACATCGGCATGATGATCTGGGCGAAGATACGCAGGTCTCCGGCGCCGTCGATCCGGGCGGCCTCTTCGAGTTCCCGGGGTACGTCCTTCATGAACTCCGTCATCACCAGGATGGAGAAACCCCAGGCGCCCAGCGGGACGATCATTCCGGCGAGGGTGCCGATGAGGTTGAAGTGGACCACCGGCAGGTCGGCGAGGATCAGGGACAGCGGGAGGGCCAGGATCTCCTCGGGCAGCATCAGCGTCGCCAGGATGGCGACGAGCGCCAGCGTCATCCCGGGGAAGACCTTCCTGGCCAGCGCGTAACCGGCCAGGACGGAGACCGCCACCTGGAGCAGCAGTCCGAAGCCGACCACGAAGAACGAGTTCAGCAGGTACCCGAGCACCCCCTGGTCGAAGGCGATCCTGAAGTTGTCCAGCGTGGCGCCCGAGGGGATGACGCTCAGTTCCGTCGGGTCCTTGACGTGGCTGAACGCACTGACCAGCAGGGCCAGCAGGGGCCCGGCGAAGACGATCAGGACCAGCAGGTAGGTGACGGCTTTGAGGATCCGCCCGCCCGCGCTCCTGCTCTCGGTCAGCCCCAGCGCGGTCTCGGTCGGCGCACTCATTTGCTCTCCCTGCGTCGCAACAGATGGACGACGATGGTCAGGATCAGCGTCGCGATGAACAGCAGGACGGCTCCCGCCGCGCCGACGCCGAGTCGGTTCTGCTCCAGCCCGAGCTTGTAGATCAGGGTCATCACGACCTCGGTGGAGCCGTCGGGCCCGCCGTTGGTGAGCAGGAACACCTCGGTGAACACCCGCAGTCCGCGGATCGCGGCGAGGATGAACAGGATCGAGAACACCGACCGCAGTCCGGGCACCGTCACATGCCACACCCGTTGCGTCCTGGAGGCGCCGTCGACCTTCGCGGCCTCGTACAGACCGCGGTCCACACTGGTCAGCCCGGCGAGGATGATCATCATGTCGTAGGGGGCGCCCCGCCAGATGCCGGTGAGCATGATCGAGGCCATCGAGGTGTCGGGGTCGTTGATGAATCCCGAGGGGCCGAGCCCCACCATGCCGAGGATGCCGTTGAGCATGCCGTCCTCGGTCGGGTGGTACATGATCCGCCACAGTTCGGCGACGACCGCGATCGGCACCACCACCGGCAGGAACGCCGCGGAGCGCACGAATCCCAGCCGGCGGCCCTGTCCTTCCATCAGCAGGGCGAGCGCGAGGCCCAGCGCCATCGAACCGGCTGTCTGCCCGGCGGCGAGGACGACGGTGTGCCACGCGGCTTCGCGGAAGCCCTCGGAGTGGAGCACCGTGGAGTAGTTCTCGGTGCCGACCCACTTGTTTCCGAGGTAGGGCTGGACCTCCTGGAAGGACATGGTCAGCGCGTTGGCCATGGGGATGAACTTGAAGTACAGGAAGAGGAGCAGCGCGGGGGCCAGGAACAGCCACGGCGTCCACCATCGGCCCGCCCGGCGGTTGCTGCCGCGGCGGTCCGAGGTGGCCCCGCCGTCCTTGCGGCCCGTTTTCCGGGCGGCGGGGCCGGCCGCCGGGAGGGCGGCCGGATCCGCCTGGTCAAGGCTCATGACGCGGCGATTCCCTGCTCCTTGAGGATGTCGGCGAGCTGCTTGTCGAGC
Organism: Streptomyces sp. TSRI0281; assembly: GCF_001905125.1. Taxonomy (GTDB): domain Bacteria; phylum Actinomycetota; class Actinomycetes; order Streptomycetales; family Streptomycetaceae; genus Streptomyces. The sequence continues at coordinate 17,569 of NZ_LWLE01000008.1, forward strand.
TCCCCCAGCTTCGTCTTGATGTCCAGGTCGCAGTCGGCCATCAGCGCGTTGACGGTCTCCGCGGTCGTCTGCCGCACCGGGGTCCAGTTGGGGATGGACGGGGCGTACCGGCCGGAGTTCTCGTACACGTCGGCGTACGTCTTCCAGCGGGGGTCGGGGCGGACCTCGGAGACGTCCACCGTCTTGTTGACGGGCAGTTGCACGGTGAAGCCGGTGTCGCCCTGCATCCCGATCTTCTGCCCCTCGGCGGAGAGGGCGAAGTCGGCGAAGGAGTCCTGGCCCGCCATGTTCTCGGAGCCCGCCATCAGATAGACGGAGGCGCCCTCGGCGAGGACGGTCGCGTCCTTGGGCCCCTTGGGCATCGGCACGACCTCGTACTTGTCCTTGCCGAGTGTCTCGTCGAAGCGGGGCAGCAGGTAGGGCCCGACGACGAACATGCCGGTCCGGCCCGCCTCGAACGTCTCATTCGTGGGCGGGGTTTCCATGGTCACGGCACCGGGCTGGATGACCTTGTCCTTGCAGCCGAGATCGCGGAACCACTGCGTGGCCGCCACCGATTCCTTGGTGCTCATCGTGGGCTTGTACGTGCCCTTTCCGGCTTCGGTGATGAAGTCGCCGCCCGCGGCCCAGAGGAAGTTGGAGAAGTACCAGGAGGCGTATCCGCGCTTGGTGGAGAGCGGGGCGGCAAGGCCGGAGGTGTTGTTCTTGCCGTCACCGTCCGGGTCCTCGGTGGTGAAGGCGGAGGCCATCGCGGAGAAGTCGTCCCAGCTCCGCGGGACCTCCAGCTTCAGCTTCTCCCGCCAGTCCTTGCGGATGAGCAACGCGGACGCCTGTGCCGAGTACGGCAGGCCGAACTGCTTGCCGTCCACGCTCTTGCCGGAGTCCAGCCCCTGGCCGATGATCTGTTCGGCGCTCTTGATCTTGCCGAGGTCGATCTCGCGGAGCAGGCCCTGGCTGTGCATGGCACCGAGCTGCGTCACATCGTTCATGACGATGTCGGGCAGGTTCTTCTGCGCGGCCCGCTGCTGCAGTTTGGTCTCGAAGTCGTCGAAGATCGCCGTGACCTTGACCTTGAAGCCCGTCGCCTTCTCGAACGCGGCAGCGAGCTTGAGCGTGCCCTTCTCCCCCGGTCCGCCCGGTGTCGTCCTGGTCCATAGTTCGAGCGGTGCCTTGGAGTCCTGTTTGGCGGACACTCCCGCAGGCCCTGATGTACAGCTGGTGAGGACCAGCGCCGAGGCGAGGAACCCCGCACCGACCCAGTGCGATCTCTGCATGACAACTCCTGTTTCGCCGCATCACAGCTGGCCTGGAAAGCGCTTGCTGGGGACGCTAACGGGGTCGGAATCTGCGGTCAATAGTCCGATGAATACAAAAATCTCGCGACGGCCCGTCGAACACGCGGCTGACACACCCCTGCATGTCACCCCTGCGACGCAACGCCTCCACAAGAGGAATGCCCGCCCCCAGATATCGCCCGACGGACCGGCAGACCAGCCACTCAGGACGCCGACCACCCGCCTCCGCACCCTCACGTACGGACACGAGAGCAGCCGGGGCGTGACGAGCACAAGGCAACGGGGAACCGTCTAGGGGCTTTTCCAGTCATCCGATGTATCGTGCTGCAGGCACGCGGACCACAATGTCGAACAAGCCACGCCAATCCACGACATCCGGTCGGACATTTCCCCACACGCCCAACCAGGGCCGAGCGTCGCGTCGCTGACGAGCCGTCAACTGAGGTGCTGAGGAGCGCAATCCGCATGAACGATCCGGCAGCCAGGCCGACAGCACTGTTGGTCATGGAGGAAGAACGCAGGGCAGACGTCTACCCCCGCGAGGTTCTGGCCGGTATCGACCGGCTCGTGGACCGGCAGGGACCGCCCCTCACGCGGCGGCGACTCGACGAGGATCCCGATGTGCTGCGAGGGATCGACGTGCTGCTCACGGGCTGGGGCGCGCCCGTCCTCGACGCCGCCCTCCTGTCGCACGCCCCTCGGCTGCGGGCCGTCCTCGTCGCGGCGGGCTCGGTGCGGCACCTGACCACGCCCGCGTTCTGGGCACGCGACATCCCGATCGTCTCCGCGGCCGCGGCCAACGCCATACCGGTGGCGGAGTTCACCCTGGCCCAGGTCCTTCTCGGACTGAAGCAGGTACACCGCATCACCCGCGACGTGGCGAGCAGCCGTCGCTTCCCGCACAATCCCCAGGTCCCGGGCGCCTACCGCTCACGCGTGGGCCTGGTGGGGCTCGGGCACATCGGCCGCCTCGTCGCCGCCCACCTCGGCCGCTTCGACATCGAGGTCCTCGCCACGGACCCCGTCGCCTCCGCCGGCACGGCCCTGCGGGCGGGCGTCCGGCTCGTCGGCATCGAGGAACTCTTCGCCACCTGCCATGTCGTCAGTCTCCACGCACCCCTCCTGCCCGAGACCCACGGCATGATCGGGACCCGGCTGCTGAACTCCCTGGTGCCGGGCGCCACACTGATCAACACCGCGCGTGGCGCGCTCCTCGACGAGAGCGCCGCAGCCGACGTCCTGCGCGCGAGGCCCGACCTCACCGCCGTACTGGATGTGACCCACCCGGAGCCTCCGGCCGACGACTCGCCGCTCTTCACCCTTCCCAACGTCGTCCTGACCCCCCACCTCGGCGGCGCCCTCGGGGCCGAACGCCACCGCCTCGGAGAGCTCGTGCTCGACGAACTCCGCCGCTTCACCCGGAACGAGCCCCTCCAGTACGCCATCGACCCCGCCCACGCCGCGTCGCTGGCCTGAGACGGCGCCTCCGGCCGACGCCGCGGACGACGCCGCGGCGCGGCCGGACGACAGGTCATGGCGAGACAACAGGTCATGGCGACGCGCCCGCCGCACAGATATTGCTGGCAATGCGCAATTTGTGAACTCCGTCCGCCGACGATGGGCAGGCGCGGAACGGGACGGGAGCACCACCCTTCACGGGCTTCCGGACCGCCGCCCCACCATGCCCGAACCAGCATCCACGGAGAACCATGGCCTCTGCGATCCCCCCGGACGCCCCGGCCCCACAGGCAGGTGCCGGCGCCCTCGTCCGGCACGCCAAGCTGTGGCTCGTACCGACCGTCCTCAGCGCACTGGTCGCGCTGGTCCTGTCGCTCCTCTACATGGGCGGCATCCTCAACCCGAGCGACTCCTTGCGCAGGCTGCCCATCGCCCTCGTCGACGAGGACCGGAGCCGCCCGCTGCCGGGACAGCGGCAGAACCTGGGGAAGCAGCTCGCCGCCTCGGTCAGCTCGGCCGGCCCCTCGGACACCGTGCGGTGGCGACGGCTCGGCCTCGCGGCGGCCGAGGACGAGCTGGCCTCCGGCAAGGTCTTCGGCGCATTGATCATTCCGGACGGCTTCACCACGTCCGTCGGTGCCCTGACCACCAGCCGGGCGACAGTCCGGCCGACGCTCACCGTGCTGACCAACCCCGGCCTCGGGAGCCTCGGCTCCTCACTCGCGGCCCAGATCAACCAGACGGCGGCCCACCGGGCTTCACTGGAGCTCGGCAAGCAGCTCACGGCCTCCGCCGCCGTCCCCACCACGCGCCTGCTTCTGACCGACCCCGTGACCGTCACCACCCGCGTCGGCCATCCGATCGGCCGGCACAGCGGCCTCGGGCTGACCGCCTTCTACTACACCCTGCTGCTCGTCCTGAGCGGCTTCATCGGAGGGAACCTCGTCAACAGCGGCGTCGACACCGCGCTCGGATACGCCGACAGCGAGATCGGCCCCTGGCACACCCGCCGGCCGACCGTCCCCATCAGCCGCACCCAGACACTGCTGCTGAAAATGCTGATGACAGCGGGCATCTCCGTGCTGACCACCACGCTCGTCATGGTGGCGACGGTCTCGATCCTGGGCATGGACGCCACACACCTGCCGATGCTGTGGCTCTTCTCCTACTGCGCGACCGTGGCCGTCGGCCTGGGAGTCCAGGCCATCAACGCCGCCTTCGGCGGGATCGGACAGCTCGTCTCGATGTTCGTCTTCATCGCGCTGGCCCTCCCCTCCTCCGGTGCCACCGTCCCGCTGGAGGCCACCCCCGGCTTCTACCGCTTCCTGGCCACCTTCGAGCCGATGCGCCAACTCAGCTCCGGGGTACGGTCCCTCCTCTACTTCGACGCCCGCGCCGACGCGGGTCTGACCCGCGGCTGGACCATGATCGCCGTGGGCTTCGTCCTCGCCCTGGCGTTCGGATTCGCCATGACCCACTACTACGACCGCAGGGGCCTGCGCCGTCTCACCCCGCAACCCGCGTGAGGTTCCGGCCCCGGACGCGCTCGCCCCCAGGTCCACGGGGTCGCTGCCGGGGCAGGCCGAGGGGTGGGTCACGGCCGCATAGACTCCCCGGTCATGAACGTACTGATCTCTGTGGACATGGAAGGCATCTCGGGGATCGTGCATCCCACCGAGACCAACCCGGATCGCTACGACTACGAGCGCGGCCGGGCGTTGATGACGGCCGAGGCGAACGCCGTGATCGCCGGTGTGCTGGAGGCCGAACCCTCCGCCACGGTTCTGGTGGCCGACGCACACGGGCCGTTCCGCAACCTGCTGCCGGAGGAGCTCGACCGCCGGGCCCACCTGGTCCGCGGCAAGCCGCGCCCGCTGGGCATGCTCGGCGGCCTCGACGAACACACCGACGCCGTCATGCTGGTCGGCTACCATGCCCGCGCCGGTGGTGGGCCGGCCGTGCTGGCACACACCATGAATGACGGCATCCTCGACGTACGCGTGGCCGGGCGGCCCATGGGGGAGATCGGTCTCAACGCCGCCATGGCCGGGCACATGGGCGCGCCGGTCGTGCTGCTCAGCGGCGACGACGCCGCCTGCGCCGAATTCGGTGACCTGGTCCCCGCCGCGGTCACCGTCGCGGTCAAGCAGGCTCTCGGTCAGGCCGCCGCTGTCGCTCTGCACCCCGAAGAGGCCCGGGAGCGCCTGCGCCGGGCGGCGGCCGAAGCCCTCGCCCGGCGAGCAGGGGTCTCGCCGCTCGCCCTTGCCGGACCGCTCGATGTCGAGGTGGACCTCTACAGCCCGCACACGGTCGATCTGGCGACACTCGTACCGGGCGTCTCCCGTGCCGAGGGCGGCCGGACGATCACCTTCACCGCCGCTCACTTCGCCGACGCCTACCGGCTGATCCTGCTGATCGCCCAGCTCGCGGGCATCAAACCCGCCTGAGGGCCGTCCCGTCCGTCTCCGTGACGGCCGGCCGCCCGGTGCGGGCCGAGCCCCTCGTGCGCTCGGCCCCCACCGGGCCGGGCGCGGACGAGCCCGTGCCCGGCCTCGCGCTCATGGCCGGGTCAGCCCAGAAGTGCGCTCAAGGAACCGTTGGCGGTGCGCTGTTCGCCGCGCATCGCGCCACGGGCCAGACGCACCAGTTCGTCCGGCGTGAGGTCGGTGAGCGTGCGGTGGAAATGCGCGATGAGGTCGCTCGCGGCCCCGGACAGTGCCGCGTCGTCGTTGGGGCGGGCGGGCAGTCCGTCGCCGTCCAGCAGGAGTGCTTCGAGAACGGCGTACAGATGGGCGGAACCGGCCTCGCGGACCGTGAGCGAGAGGTGGGCCGAGGCACTTTCCCCGGCCGTCTCGGCCATATGCGCGAACCCTCGTGGTACGTAGAGGACTTCGCCCTGCCGCAGAACCACGTCCAGCAACGGCTCGCCCGGCTCGCCGTCCACGCGCTCGGGCTGCCAGTTCCCGTCGGGCGGTCCCGGATACACCCGCCACCGCTTCGAGCCGTGGATCTGCACGGCCAGCACGTCGGCGTCGTCGCGGTGCACAGGACGGCCCTGCGTTCCCGGCGGGGTGAGGAAGAAGAATGCCTCCACCTGGCGTCGGAAGCGCTCCGCGAGCCCGTCGGCCAGCTCCCGTACGCCCGCGTGCCACTGGTCGACGTACCGCAGTAGGAGCGTCGCGCCCTCCTCGCCGACCAGTCGTCGTACGGCCCCCGCGTCCAGGTAGCGGTCGTCGATCCCGCCCAGGATGACGCGAGGGGAACAGTAGCGCTCCTGCGGTACGGGGCCGTCCCTGTGCACGAGCGTCGCGTAAGGGGCGGTGAGGAGTCCCGCGTCCAGGATCCGGTCCAGCTCGGCGACCGTGAGTACGTCCGGCGGAGGGGTACGGGGGCGCAGCACGGCGGGGGTGCGGCGCCACAGTGTGTGGTGAAATGCCTGCTCGTCGTTCACATATCGTGCGAGCCAGTCCATCGTTGCCTCTTCGTGTTCCATGCCGTCGGCCTGATCAGACGGTCTGGCGGTTGCTGTACGCACGCGGCCGTGCCCGGCCGATGACATCCTCCGGAGTGACCGCGTCGAGCCGCGCGCGCAGATGGTCCAGGAGTCCGGCGGCGGAGTGCAGCAGGGCGTCGTCGTCCAGTGGACGGCCCGGCAGCGAAAGGCCGTCCACGAGCTGTGCCAGCAGAGCGCCGCGCAGATGTTCCGCACCGGCTTCCCTGACGACCACCGTCAGATGGGCCGACGACTCGTCGCCCACGGCCGCGGCGGTGTGGGCGAATCCCCTCGGCACATACAGCACTTCGCCCGCCCGGAGGACCGTGTCCAGCAGGGGCTCTCCCGGATCCTCCTCACGGACCGGCGCCCAGTCGCCGTCGCCCGGCCCCGCGTACACCTGCCAGTGCTTGGCACCGCTGAGCTGGATGGCCAGCAGGTCCCCGTCGTCCCGGTGCACCGGACCCCGGCGGCCGGGAAGGCTCAGGAAGTAGAACGCCTCGACGAGCCGGCCGAGCCGCGCGGCGATGCCGTCGGTGAGCTCACGCACCGGGGGATGCCATTGGTCGACGTAACGGAACTGCAGCGTCGCCCGCTCCTCACGGATGAGCCGGCGCACCGCCGCCGCATCGACGTAACCCTCGGCGGGATGCCCGGTGATCACCCGCGCCGGGCAGAAACGCTCGTCGGCGATGCCGCCCTGTGCGGTGTAGAGGCCGACGTACGGAACGCGCAGCAGCCCGCCGTCCAGGAGGGCATCCACGTCCGTGCGGGTCAGCACCTCCAACGGCGGGTTCCCCGGCCGCAGGAGCACCGGCCTCTTGCGCCAGTACGAGCCCAGGAGCTGTTCCACGTCCGGTACACACCGCTCCAGCCAGTCCATCGGTCGGTCCTTCCTCGAAGGGACCCGCCGATGCGGACATCGGCGGGTCCCGGTCATGCGTGCGTGCACTCGCGTGCGCGTCGGTCAGCCGATCAGATGACGTCGGGGTAGCAGTCCCCGCAGCCGGCCTCGATCTTCTGGTCCGACGCCGGAGGTGCGGCGGCGTGCCCGACGGACGGCGCGAAGAGCGCACCTCCGGCAACGGCGAGCGCCGCCACGCTCAGCGCCGCGCGCTTGGAGATCTCCGTACGCTTCGACGGCTCCGCGACCTGGAAAGACGACATGACCACTCCTCTCCCCGACTGCGGTGTGCGCCGCGGCCGGGTGTTCGATCGGCCCCGGTTCCGAGGCCGGGACTGATCTTGCTTCGGGCCACGCGCGCAGGAGAAGCGGCACTGACGTGTTCCATACGCCGCTTACGGATCCCTGACGCGCCCTCACCCGCGCGGAAACCCTTGGCGGGACCTGCGCGGAAACCCTTGGCGGGTGAATCTCGGCGTGATCGGATCGGGCCCGGCTCCGGGACATCCGCGAGCTCCTTGAGCGGCGGAGCGGCGGCAGATGGTGCTGGGCGAGGACGACCCGCCACCCGGTCGCGGGGCACCCCGCCGGTCGGCACCGGGGCTCCGCGCCCGGCCACCGCGAACGGCGAGAGCGGGGGCTGCTCGGCGGCCGTCGCCGGACCCGCGCCGCTCACGGAGACCGCGGCCCGCCGCGCCCAGGGCGACGGTGCAGACGAAGTGAGGCGAGCAGGGCGGTCAGGGGCCGTGCACGGGGTGCGGCTCGGGTCGCGCTCATGACGCATAACCTCCTGGGAGTGGAGATCGGCTGTCCGGCGGTCCGGCCTCGGGGGTCAGGAGAGCAGCCACACCGCCGTGTCCTGCGGGAGACGGCCGCTCTCGTCCAGGGGGCCGCTGGTGATCAGGACAGCTGTGTGGGCCGGGAGCGCTGCGGGCTCTTCGCCGAGGTTGACGACACAGGTCAGGCCGGGGCCGCGGCGGAAGGCCATGACTCCCCGCTCCGACGGGAGCCAGGTCAGCGGCTCACCCCGGAAGGCGGGGACGCCGCGCCGCAGCCGCAGCGCCTCGCGGTACAGCGTCAGCATCGAGGCGGGGTCGGCGCTCTGGCGGTCGACGGCGTAGGCCGACCAGCCTTCCGGCTGCGGCAGCCACGGCTCGCCCGGTGTACCGAAGCCGCAGGCGGCAGCGTCGGCGACCCAGGGAAGGGGCACCCGGCAGCCGTCGCGCCCCGGGTCGGTGCCGCCGGAGCGGAAGTGCATCGGGTCCTGGATGCGGTCCAGGGGTACGTCGGCCTCGGGCAGGCCCAGTTCCTCACCCTGGTACACATAGACCGAGCCGGGCAGTGCGAGGGTCAGCAGGGCCGCGGCGCGGGCCCGGCGGGTGCCGAGCGCCGGGTCCGAGGGTGTTCCGAAGGTCTTCTCCGCGAAGTCGAACCCCGTGTCCTCGCGGCCGTACCGCGTCACGGTCCGGGTCACGTCGTGATTGCACAGCACCCATGTCGCGGGGGCGCCGACCGGGGCGTGCTCGGCCAGCGTGTCGTCGATGGTCCGTCGCAGACGGTCGGGCCGCCACGGGCAGGCGAGGAAGTTGAAGTTGAAGGCGGTGTGCAGTTCGTCGGGGCGGAGGTAGCGGGCGAAGCGGTCGGAGTCCGGCAGCCAGACCTCGCCGACGAACACTGCGCGGTACTCGTCGGCGATGGCGCGCCAGGACCGGTAGATGTCGTGGAGCTCGTCCTGGTCGATGTAGGGGTGGGGGTCGACGCCCTCCACGAAGTCGGCGAGCGCCGGGTCCTTGGCGAGCAGCGCGGCGGAGTCGATCCGTACGCCGGCGACGCCCCGCTCGAACCAGAAGCGCAGCACCTCTTCGTGCTCGCGGCGGACGGCGGGGTGGGCCCAGTTGAGGTCGGGCTGTTCGGGTGTGAAGAGGTGGAGGTACCACTCGCCGTCCGGCACCCTGGTCCAGGTGCGTCCCGAGAACTGGGAGGGCCAGTTGTTGGGCGGGAGTTCGCCCTTTTCGCCCCGGCCGGGGCGGAAGTGGAAGAGCTCGCGCTCGGGGCTGCCGGGCCCGGCCTCCAGAGCCGCCCGGAACCAGGCGTGCTGGTCGGACACATGGTTGGGAACGATGTCGACGATCACCCGGATGCCGGACTCGCGGGCCTCGCCGATGAGTTTCTCCGCCTCGGCGAGCGTTCCGAAGGCGGGGTCGATCGTGCGGTAGTCGGCGACGTCGTAGCCGCCGTCGACGAGCGGGGAGACGTACCAGGGCGTGAACCAGAGGGCGTCGACGCCCAGTTCGGCGAGGTAGGGAAGTTTCGTCCGGACGCCCGCGAGGTCCCCGGTGCCGTCGCCGTCACCGTCGGCGAAGCTTCGTGGGTACACCTGGTAGATGGCGGCGGAACGCCACCAGTCGTCGGTGTGTTCCGAGTGAGGGGCTGCCACGTGACGGTCCTTTCGGGCAGGGGTTTCTCCGCCACCGGCCCGGACGGCAGGGCGTCGAAGAACGGGCCGGCGGCGGAGGCTTCATGGAGATACGGGAGTGTGGTCGTGCTGGGTGCGGGGGTATTGGGGATGCGCGCGGGCGCTCAGCCCTTGATTCCCCCTGCGGTGAGGCCGCTCATGATGTTGCGCTGGAAGATCAGGAAGATGAGCAGCGTGGGCAGGGACGCGATGGTGAGCGCGGCGATCAGCACGTTCTCGGGTACCCCGGTGGAGAGCGAGTAGATACCGACGTTGAGTGTCTGCATGGCCGGGTCGGGCAGGGTGAGCATCGGCCAGAGGAAGTCCTTCCAGACCCCCACCACGGCGAAGATGGAGACGACGCCGAGGATCGGCCGCGAGATGGGCAGCACGATCGACCACAGCGTGCGCATCGGTGAGGCTCCGTCCATGGAGGCGGCGTCCAGCAGCTCCTTCGGGATGGAGTCGAAGAACCTCTTCAGCAGGAAGATGTTGAAGGCGTTCGTCACGGACGGCAGCCAGATCACCCACGGCGAGTTCAAGAGGTTGCGCTCCACGATCGGCACGTCCAGGACCGTGAGGTACTGCGGGACGACGAGCACGGTCGCCGGGATCATCAGGGTGGCGAGCATCATTCCGAGGATCGCCTTGCCGAACACCGGCCGGAGCCTGGAGAGGGAATAGGCCGCGGCCACATCGAAGATCAGCTGGAAGGCCAGGGCGCCGAAGGCGTAGTACAGCGTGTTGAAGAGGAGCCGGGAGAGGTCCATCACCTCCCAGGCCCGGGAGTAGTTCGCGGGGTTGAGCGACTCGGGGACGAACGTCGGGGGTGTCTGGACGACCTCCTGCGTGGTCTTGAGTCCGCCGGACGCCATCCAGTAGAGCGGTCCGAGAAAGACCAGGGTGAACAGGCCGACGACGAGTACGAACGTCACCCAGTAGACGATCCTGCCCCGGGGCCTTGCCAGTTGGGCCGGCGAGATGAGTGTGCGTGTGGACATCTGTCGTATCCCCCGGTCCTAGTCGTCCTCGGCGCGGCTGAGCTTCACGTACACGGCCGAGACCCCGGCCAGCAGTACGAGCAGGACCAGACCGAGCGCCGCCGCGGCGCCGTAGTTGTTGAAGTTGAAGGCGTATTGGTAGATGAGGTAGACGACCGTGGTGGTCGAGCCCTCGGGGCCCGCGCCGCCGGTGAGCAGGAACGGTTCGACGAAGACCTGCATGGTCGCGATGACCTGCATGAGCAGCAGCAGCGAGAGGATGAGCCGGGTCTGCGGAATGGTGACGTGCCAGATCTTGCGGAGGAGACCGGCCCCGTCCAGCTCGGCGGCCTCGTACAGCTCACCGGGGATTCCCTGGAGTGCGGCGAGGTAGATCAGGGTGGCGCCGCCCATGTTCATCCAGGTCGCCGCGACGACGACGGAGAGCATGGAGGTGTCGGGGTCCTGGAGCCATTGCTGCGCGGGCAGGCCGAAGAGGCCGAGGATCTCGTTGAGCAGGCCGTACCCCGGGTCGTAGAGGTACTTGAAGAGCAGTACGGAGGCGACCGGGGGCAGCATGACCGGCAGGTAGACCAGCAGCCGCAGATACCCCTGCGCGTGCCGGAACTCGTTGAGGACCACGGCGACGACGAACGGGACGGCGAAGCCGAGGACCAGTGCGAGTGCGGTGAACAGGAGGGTGTTGCGCCATGCCTGCCAGAACGCCGGGTCGTTGAGGACGGTGCTCAGATTGGACAGGCCGGCCCAGGTGGTCCGTCCGTCCTCGGTCTTCTGGAAGGCGAGGACGAACTCCCGCACCATCGGGTACCAGGAGAACAGGGAGAAGCAGATCACGGCGCCGATCAGGAAGCCGTGGGCCGTGAGATTGCGGCGCAGGTGCTTGGTGAACGCTCCGCCGGACGGCTGGGGACGGTCCCCGTGGAGCCCGGTGTCGCGGGGCTCCTTCGCGGTCGTCGTGGAGAGAGTGGGGGCCGACATCGTCGCCTCCTCGGTGCGGAAGTGCCGGAGCGCGGTCCGGGCTGGGACGAGACGCGGGGGCCGGGCGGCCCGGCCCCCGATGCCGGCTACTGGTTGGCGAGGACCTGGTTGACCTGTGCCTCGGCGGTGGCGAGCAGCTTGTCGATGTCGGCGTCCTTGTTGGTGAGGATGCCCGACATCACGTTGTCGATGACCTTGTAGACCTCCTGGGCCTTCGGCGGCTCGGCCTTGCCCGCGACGGGGTTGTCCATGAAGGTCTTGAAGTTCGCGACCGGCATGGTGGCGTGCTCGATGCGGGCGGCGTCGTCCTTGGTCTTGGACCCGTTCAGCCAGAAGTTGGGCTGGGGAACGCCCACGGGCAGCTTGTCCGCCTTGGTGCGGGCCCAGGCGAACTGCCCCTTGCCGACGGTGAGGTTCTTGAAGTTCAGCCAGGCGACAGCGGCCTTGATCCGGTCGCCCGGGATCCCCTTCTTGACCATGTAGTTGTTGCCACCGGCCAGGGTGTTCTTCGCGCCGGGTATCGGTCCCATGCCGAAGTTCTCGTACTCCGCGCCGAGTTGCTGGACCATGTACGCGATGTCGTCGGGCGCGGCGAGGAACATGCCCAGTTTGTCGGTGGCGATCTGCTTCTGCAGATCGCCCCACTTGAGCAGCTGGGTCCTGCCCATGCTGTCGTCCTCCCAGCGCATGGCGTGGAGGTTCTCGGCGACCTGCTTGCCGAGGTCGTTGCTGAAGGCGGCCTTCTTGCCGCTCGCGTCGACGACCACACCGCCGACGCTGTACATCTGCGCGGTGAAGTGCCAGCCGCCGGTGTTGCCGGCGCTGTACTCCCCGAACCCGGCGATGCCCCTGCCCAGGCCCGCGATCTTCTTGGCCGCGGTGCGGACCTCTTCCCAGGTGCGCGGCGGGGCGTCGGGGTCCAGGCCCGCCTGCTGGAACAGCTTGCGGTTGACGAGCAGGCCCATCGTGTAGTTGCTGGTGGGCAGGCCGTACAGCTTGCCGTCCTGCTTGAGCGAGTCGAGGACGTTCGGGTCGATGTCCTTGAGCAGCGGCACGCTCTTGTCGTTGACGTAGGCGGTGATGTCCGCCGCGCCGTCGTTGTCGAGGACCTGCGGCAGGTCGGTGAAGTACGTGTAGAACACGTCCGGTTGCGACTTGGCCTTGAGCATCGCGGTGAAGCGCGGCGGCTCCAGACACTGGCCGGGGGTGGAGCGTCCCTCGACGGTGACCTTGGGGTACGTCTTGTTGAACTCGGCGACGTCCTCCTTCCACTCCTTGAGCTCGGCCGCCTTCGCCGCGGGGGGCATGCAGTCGATCGTGAGTGTCACCTTGGTCTTCGGGTCCAGCGGGGCGGCGGGGTCGGAGTTCCCGCCGCCGTCGGATCCACCGCTGCCGTTGTTGCTGCTGCTCGTGCCGCAGGCGGCGAGCGCGGTCAGCGTGAGCGCGGAGACGAGGGCGACCGCACTGGAGCGGCGGGTACGACGGAACCGGGCACTTCTCATGGGTGGACCCCTTCGGGCATGAACGTGGGAGTCGCCCCACCGCCGATGCGTTGTGGGGCGTCGCACACTCAACCACCGCCGACAGGTGGACGCAATATGTCGCGCTGATTTCGTAATTGTTTGACAGATGGCCGTATGAGGCGCGCCGGGAGTGCGGGACCCGTCGAACGTTCCCGGCGATACGGACAGAGAAATGCCCCGGCGCCCGTCCGAGTCGGACAGGGCCCCGGGGCTTCGCGACGTACGGGAGCGGGCCGGCGGCCGGCTTCTACCTCGGCACCTGGGCGGTCGAGCCCCGCACCACCAGTTCGGGCTCGAAGAGCAGTTCACCGGAGTGGGCCTCACCGCCCCGGATCTGGGCGCACAGCAGGTCGACGGCCGCGCGCCCCATCGCCTCGATGGGCTGGCGCACGGTGGTGAGCGGGGGCTCCGTGCAGTTCATGAAGGCCGAGTCGTCGTAGCCCACCACGGAGACGTCGCCCGGCACGGCGAGCCCGCGCCTGCGCGCCGCCCGGACGGCACCGAGGGCCAGCGGGTCGCTGGCGCAGATGATGCCGGTGACACCCCGGTCGAGCAGCCGCGAGGCGGCGGCCTGACCTCCCTCCAGGGAGAACATCGTGCGCTCGACGCACTCGCCGGACAGCCCGCCACCGTTGGCGCGTGCGACCTCCTGCGCGGCCGCCAGCTTGCGCCGCGAGGGGACGTGGTCGGTCGGGCCCAGCACCAGCCCGATGCTCTCGTGGCCCAGCGAGACCAGGTGGCGCCAGGCCTGTTCGACGGCGACGGCGTCGTCGCAGGAGATGCAGGGGAAGTCCAGGCTCTCGATCGCGGCGTTGATGAGGACCACCGGGATCTTGCGCTCGGCGAGCTGCCGGTAGTGCTCGTGCGGGGCGTCCGCCTGGGCGAACAGACCGCCGGCGAAGACGACGCCGGAGACCTGCTGCTGGAGCAGCAGGTCCACGTAGTCGGCCTCGGAGACACCGCCCTTGGTCTGGGTGCACAGGACCGGTGTGAGGCCCTGCTGCGCCAGCGCACCGCCGATCACCTCGGCGAAGGCCGGGAAGATCGGGTTCTGCAGCTCGGGCAGGACCAGGCCCACGAGGCGCGCCCGCTCGCCCCTCAGCTGGGTCGGCCGCTCGTATCCGAGCACGTCCAGCGCGGTGAGCACGGACTGCCGGGTCGCCTGGGACACCCCCGGCTTGCCGTTGAGGACCCGGCTGACCGTGGCCTCGCTGACACCCACCTTCTTCGCTACCTGAGCAAGTCGTCGCGTCATGAACGCAAGACTAACGCAAGCCCCGCAAACGGCTTGCGCTAGTCCCGTGTATCGGTCGCGAGGGTTCCCCGTCCCTTCTACGGGTTGATATTGATCTTGAAGGTGGAGGTGGTGTTCCGGGTGTCGACCGCGTTGCCGGTGAACCGCAGACCGTTGAAGGTCACCTCACCGACCGCCGGTCCCTGCCCGGATTCCGGCAGTTCGTTCGCCCAGAGGCCGAACCCGGACTTGGCGTCGAACGCGTCCCCGCTCTTGCGGGCGCCCGAGATGGAGATGTCGGTGAAGATCGTGTCCTTGATCGGAAACTGGGGCTGACCGCCCACGTAGTTCGTCTGGAACATGACCCCGCTGTAGGTCGGATCGACGATGTCGACATGGTTGACCCTGATGCCCTGGAAGATCTTGGAGGCGGAGAACACCCAGATGCCCGGGAAGGTCTGCGCCCCCCAGAAGTGGCCGCCCGCCCGGACGATGGAGATGTTCTCGAAGGTCGTCGGTTCGGTCCCGAAGCCGTTCATCGGGTAGCCGAAGTCCAGTGAGGAGATGGTGATCCCGGAGTAGACGAGCGTGTCCGCGATGCGGATGTTGCGGAAGGTGTTGTCGTAGCCCCCGTAGACGGCGACACCCGCGGCCCGCCAGGTCAGGATCGACGTCAGGTTCTCGTAGACGTTGTTCTTCATGTCCGCCCCGCCCGCGTCGATCGCGGAGAAGAGCGCGAAGCTGTCGTCACCCGTGGCACGCGCCTCGTTGTTGGACACGAGGTTGTCCGTCGACCCGTTGGTCATGTTGATGCCGTCGGCGAACATGTTCCGGATCCGGGAGTTCTTGATGGTGATCCGGTCGGTGTTGGCGCCCCAGTAGAGGCACACCATGTGCTCGTTCCAGACATTGTCGATCACGATGTCGCTGACGTTGGCGAAGTCGAACACCTTCCCCGGTCCGTCGATCCGCGAGGTGTAGTTGCCGAAGTAGGCGAAGTTCGCGAACGACGACCCCTTCGCGGTGGCGTCCGCCCGGAACCCGATGTCGGTGTTCTCCTGTGTGCCGGGGGCCAGGAACTTCGTGTACCAGGGCCCGGCGCCGGTCACCTTCACCGCCTTGCCGTACACCTGGAACTTGCTCGACGTCCGGTACTCACCGGCGGGCAGGTAGACACCGACGAGCTTTCCGGTGGTGTCCATGCGCACCTTGTCCAGCGCGTTCTGCACATCCTGGTGCGTGAAACCGGCGGGCACGGTGTACGTCGCCGGATCCGGGTTGGCGACCGCCGCGGTCTGTTCCAGGCTGACGAAGTCGATCGCGTACGTGGAGGTGTTCGCGGCATCCTTCTGCAGCCGGATCCTGCTGCCCGCCGGGACCGTCTCGCCGAGCATGATGTGCGCCTCGTCGTAGATGTGGCGCGGTGCGCCCGAACCCGGGGAGTTGCCGGGCCCGGCCTCGGCGCCGTACAGCCAGGCGTACTTGGACGTCAGCGGGAGCGCCTTCTTCATGACACCGTCGACGTAGACATTGATCGTGGAGTCGATGCCCCCACCGCCCGGGGCGTCCGGGATGGAGTAGCGGGCCACCAGGGTGTTCGTCGAGGCTCGGGTGGTGAACTCGACGTACTCACCGGTCGCGTCCAGATTCACGGCCCTGCGGCCGGACGCCTCGCCCGCGATGTCCCCGACCGTCCGGTTGGGGCCCACGGTCCGGGCGCCGCCACCGGCCGTGCCGTCCTCCGCCTCGTACATGTCGTACGGCATGTCGGCACCGCGGCCGACGAAGAGCGGCTGGGTGGAGGTGTTGTTCTGCCGCTTCACCGGCAGCTCATTGGCATCGTCGGCGACGACGACCTTGACGGTGTACGAGCCGTTGGCCGCGGCCCAGGTCCCGAGCCGTACGGCAGCGGCGGTGGCGCCGGGCTCGATGGTGCCGGTGAACGCGCCCGTCAGTGTCTTGACGGTGGCCCCCTTGGAGTCGGTCAGGGTGAGCATCACACCGTGGCCGCCCGGCCCGGAGGCGACGGTGCCCTGGTTCCCGATCGCGATGGAGAAGCTCACGTCATCGCCCGCGGCCGGGCTGGACGGTGAGGTGTTCACGGCAGCCGCGATCAGGTCGGAGCTGGCGACGGGCTTCACCACGAGGGGGTCGGGGCTGGTGAAGGTGTTGTTGGACTCGTTCTGCTCGATGACCTCGTTCGCCTCGTCGACGACCGCGCTCAACGGGTAGGTGCCCGCGTCCCGGGCCCCGATGGAGGCACTGACGGTGGTCTGTGCCCCGGCGGCCAGCGCTCCGACCGGTGCGGTGGCGGCCTTCGTGCCGCCGAGACGGAAGTCCACCTTTCCGGCGGGCGCCGCGAGCGGGCCGCTGTTGCGCACGGTGGCCCTGAGGGTGATGTCGTCCGACTCGACCGGTGCGGCGGGCGACGCCGTCAGCCCGGTGACCTCAAGATCCGGGTTGGGCGCGGGGACCCCGATGACCTGGAACTCCGCGATCTGTCCGGCCGACGAGCCGGTGTTGGCGGTGAACTTCAGCTGTACGTCGGCGACCCGGGCGCTGACGGGGACGGTGACGCCGTTCCCGCTCGCCGGGTCGAACGGGTAGCTCTTGGCGGCGACGAGCCCGGTGAAGGAGGTGGCGCTCTGTTCCCGGCCCAGGACCTCGATCGTCTGGTTGCGGGCCGACCACGCGTTGTCCGGGTTGAGCTTGAGGGCGAGGCCGCTGATGTCGGCGTTCGCGCCCAGCTTGACGGTGAGGGTGTGGGGGTAGCTGCCGCCGGCCCCCTCCCAGTAAGTGGTGACGCTGTTGTCGTTGGCATTCGCCGCGACGAAGGTGTGGACCACGGAGGACGCGCTGATCGGCTTGCCGACCGCGAGGTTGGACCCGGCGCTGCCGGAGCCGTTGCGCGTGACGGAGTTACTGTCGGCGGACCGGTTCCCGGCGGCGTCCTTGGCCCGGACCACGTAGCTGACCGTGGTGGCGGCCGGCTGGGTGTCGGTGTAGGTGGTCACGTTCCCGGCGACGCTGCCGCGGAGCGTGTTGTTGGCGTAGATGTCGTAGCCGGTGACGCCGGTGTTGTCCAAGGACGCGCTCCAGGTCAGCTTGACCTGACCGCTCGCCGGCTCCGTGAAGGCCAGGTTCGCCGGGGCCGTGGGCGCCTGCGTGTCACCGGAGTCCGCGCGCCGGGTGACGGTGTTGCTGTCGCCCGACTGGTTTCCGGCCGCGTCCTTCGCCCGCACGTAGTACGAGACGGTCTGGTCGGCGGGCCGGTTGTCGGTGTACGTGGTGACGCCACCGCCCACGCTCGTCAGGAGCTCGTTGTTGGCGTAGACGTCGTAGCCGGTGACGCCGGTGTCGTCCGAGGACGCGCTCCAGGTCAGCTTGACCTGACCGCTCGCCGGCTCCGTGAAGGCCAGGTTCGCCGGGGCCGCGGGCGCCTGCGTGTCACCCGACTCCGGGCCGTATATCTCCAGCTCCGAGAGCTGGGCGCCCGGCTGGACGCTGTTGGCGGTGACCAGGACGCGGACGTGTCGCGTGGTGGTCGCGTCGAAGGTGAGCGTCGCCGACTGCCCGCCCGCGCTGTCGAAGGTGTACGCCTTGGGCTCGGTCAGATCGGTGAAGTCCGTGCCGTTCGTGCTGCCCTGGAGCTTCAGCGTCTGGCTGCGCGCGCCCCATCCTCCGGGCAGCCGCAGGACGACCCGGTCGACCCGGACGGCGGAGCCGAGGTCGGCCTGGATCCACTGCGGGAAGACGTTGTTGCGGCTCTCCCAGTAGGTGGCCCGGTTTCCGTCGTTGGCGTTGCCGGCCGCGTAGACCTCGGTATGACTGCTCGCGGTCAGGGTGCGTCCGGTCGCCAGGTTGACCGAGGACTCATCCGCGGTGTGCACCTCCAGCTCGGAGAGCTGAGCGGTCCGCCCACTCGTGTTGGCGGTGATGTCGACCCGGACGTAACGGGCTTTGGTGGCGGGGAAGTTCACCGTGACGGCATTGGCCGTTCCGGGACTGAAGGTGTAGGTGGCGGAGTTCTTCAGGGTCGTGAAGCTCGTCCCGTCGGCGCTGCCCTGCACGGAGAGCGTCTGACGGCGGCTCTTCCAGCCGGCCGGAAGCTTCAGGACGACCCCGTCCGTCCGGGTCGTGGCCCCGAGGTCGGTCTGGACCCACTGGGGCAGATCGATTCCCGAACTCTGCCAGTACGTGCTCTGGTTGCCGTCGGTGATGCCTGTCGCGGCGTTCGCGCTCTGTGCGCTGCTCGCCGCGGCCGACCGGCCGACGGCGATGTTCGGGCCGTCGGCCGCCGATGCGGTCAGCGCCGGCCATCCGAGCGTCAGGAGACTGGTCACGATCACGGTACTCATGCCCCGCGACCGCCAGCGTCGCACTCTCATGTAACCCCGTCCTCGGCCTCGCGCCCTGACGGCGACGAGGCGCGGCTCAGTCGATGTCGTGATGCGGATTAGGTTTATGCACAATGCAGGTTTATGCACGATGCACTCGATCTTTTGCGTGGATCGATCAGAGGGTTGCAGAGAACCCATGACTCGTCTACCGATCGCACATCCGGCACTTGGCGTCGAATCGGCCTCACGCAAGCCCACACCCGTTCACACCAGGGGCTTTCGCGACAGCTTTCAGAAAACGTAAGTTGACCGCAAGAACTGCAAGCCATTTGCGCCGGTACCTACGTCGGGCGGACGGGGCAGGGCGGGGCTCGGCGGAGCAACCTGCTCGCTCGGCATCCCGGACGGCGCCATGGCCAGCCAAAGTGGCCCCACCGGCTTCAGCGGTGGCCTTCACGGCCGACGGCGACCGGCTTCAGCGGAGCCCGGCCTGGGACCTGATAGCCCAGCAGTACGACCGGATCGTGAAGTACACCACCGCCCTGCGCCTCGGCACCGCCGAGGCCGAGCAGGTCCTGCGCCGCTTCACCAAGGGCGGCCCCAAGCACCCGACCTACCAGGCGATCGAGGAGCTGGGGCGCGTAGTGCGGACGGCGTTCATCTGCGACTACCTGTCGGATGCCGACATGCGCAAGGAGATCGGCGAGGGCTTGCAGGTGGTGGAGAACTGGAACTCGGCGAACTCCGACCTGTTCTACGGCAAGGACGGCGACCTGACGGGCGCGGACAAGGAGAGCCAGGAGGTCTCCATGCTCGCCCTGCACCTTTTGCAGAGCAGTCTCGTGCATGTCAATACCTTGCTGGTACAACAGGTTTTGGCGGATCCGAAGTGGGCGGACACGCTCACCGAGGCGGACCGGCGGGGGCTGTCGCCGCCGCTGTTCTGGACCCATGTGAACCCGTACGGCCGGTTCGAACTGGATATGAACAGCCGTCTCGACCTGGACCTTGCGGCCACCGGGGCCACGGTGCCCGGCCCGCGCGCTCCGCAGGTGGAGGCAGCGGCAGTTCCGGCATGAGACCTGGGCCGGTCCTGGCCGGAGCCCAGGCAACGTGCGTGAGTGTCACCAAGGGTGTTGGTGGCAGTCATGAGGGGGATACGTCGCCTCTGCCGGCCGCGGTGGCGCTCTGGACGCAGTCGCGGAGCAGGGCGCGGCGCTGGTCATGTACGTCATCGGGTTCTTGGCTGCTGGCCGCGTATACGTTGCTGACCGGTGACCAGGCCATGGACATGGCGATGACCATGGCCATGATGTCGAACGGGTCACCTGCGCGGACCCGCCCGGCGGCCTGGGCTTCGGCGATGGCCGTGAACTTGCGGTCGTCGTAGTGCTGGTGGGTCTCGACGAGGTGCCCGTCAGGACGGCGCTCCAGTCGTGTCCAGGTCGCCAGTCGGATGAGGTCGGGGCGGCGCAGGTATTCGTCGTAGAGACGAACGGCCCAGTCCGCGAGATCGTCGGCGTCGATGGGCACGACGTTGGTGATGCGCTCCAGCGAGCTGAGGAAGATCGCGTCGAAGAGTCGTTCCTTATCGCCGAAGTAGGCGTAGAGCTGTGCCTTGTTGGTGCGCGCTGCCGACACGATGCGTTCGATGCGCGCCCCGGCGATGCCGTGCTGGGCGAACTCTTCGGTGGCGGCGTCCAGGATGCGCTGGTAGGTCGCGGCGCCTCGCGAGGTCTGGGGCTGTTCCGGCATGCCCGCATCTTACCAAACAGAACAGTTGGTTTGCCTTGGGGCGCGGTCACACTTACGCTGCAACAGACAGAACAGTCTGTTTAAGGAGTCACGTATGCGAACGACCACCGGATGGCAGGCGGCCGGTCCGACGGCGCTGCGGCGCACGTCGCTGGAGCGCCGTGACCTGCGCCCGGATGATGTCGCGGTGCAGGTCGACTACTGCGGCGTGTGCCACACCGACCTGCACGCCCTGCACGCCTACGACCAGCACACGAAAACGCCCCTGGTGCCCGGTCACGAATTCACCGGCGTGGTGACCGGGACCGGCCCCGAGGTGACCACCTTCTCGGTCGGCGACCACGTCGCGGTGGGCAACATCGTCGACTCCTGCGGCGTGTGCGCCATGTGCGAAGCCGGACAGGAGAATTTCTGCCATTCCTTCCCGACTCTGACCTACGGCGGCACCGACCGGCAGGACGGGTCGACCACCCTGGGCGGCTACTCCCGCGAGTACGTCGTGCGCGACACCTTCGCCTACCCGCTCCCCTCCGGCCTCGACCCGGCCGCAGCCGCCCCGCTGATGTGCGCCGGCGTCACCGTCTGGGAGCCCCTGCGCTCCCTGGGCGTGGGCCCCGGCAGTCGCGTCGCCGTGGCCGGGCTCGGCGGGCTGGGCCACCTCGCTGTCAAGATGGCCGTGGCACTCGGCGCCACCACGACCGTCATCAGCCGCACCCGGGACAAGCTCGACGACGCCCGCAAGCTCGGCGCTCACGACCTCATCGACTCCACCGACACCCAGCAGATGGCCACGGCACGCGACACCTTCGACGTCGTCATCGACACCATCCCCGCCCCTCACGACCTCGCTCCGTATCTGAAGCTGGTGGCGATGGACGGCACCCTCAGCCTCCTCGGGTACCTGGGCCCCGTCACCGTCGAGGCCATGGACCTGCTCATCGGCCGCAAGAAGCTCAGCTCCGCGGGCAGCGGAGGACGCATGGCGACAGCCGAGATGCTCCAATTCTGCGCTGACAACAGCATCGCCGCCGACATCGAAGTACTCCCGTCGTCACAGGTGGACACGGCACTCGACCGCCTCCGGCGAAACGACGTCCGCTACCGCTTCGTGCTCGACATGTCCGACCTGGACTGAAGAGACGATGGGCCGGGCCATGGCGTGCGGGCCGGACAACGGCGCGCGCATGGCCCGGCACTCCGCCCTCTCACAAACGTTCCTTTGCCCGAGCAATATCAAAAGTTGGCATCCGGAGACCGTCAAATCCCGGATCGGGTCGCAGAAGCCGTTCTCACTCAAAAGCGGCAGGAGGGCAGTTCTGCGACTTGAGTTCTGCGAAAATCCGGGCTCATGACGGACCCTCAAGAGTCTTCCCCGCCCGCCGGGTCGGAAGCCGATCTCGTCGAACGCCATCCGTGCCCGAAGTGCATGGCGGCTCCCGGCTCACCGTGCCGCTCGCGCTCCGGCGCGGTCGCCTCCGCCTATCACACCGGGCGCTTCACGAAGGTGCCGAAGCTCGCGAAGGGGCTGCGGGTGCAGACGCCGGCCGACCGCGGGCCGGGACAGCCGTGGCGGCCCGGGGCTCCGGTGCCCGCGGCCATCGACCCCGACCTCCCGAGCGCGGACATCCGCATCGGCTACGCCCGCTGCTCGACCCTCGGACAGGAACTCGACTCGCAGCTGGACGCGCTCGCCAAGCACGGCATCGAGCGAGAGAAGATCTTCAGCGAGAAGATCAGCACCCGCATCAAGGTCCGCCCCGCCTTCGAGGAGGCGCTGAAGACCGCCCGGGAGATCAAGGCGCACGCGCCGCACTGCCGGGTCCTGTTCACGGTGTACGAGATGAAGAGGCTCGGGCGCGATGGCGCAGAGCTCACCGCCCTCGCCGACCATCTGACCGAGCACGGCCTGGTGCTGGAGATGCTCGCCGGACCGCTGCCCGGCATCTACGACCCCACCGGGCCGGGCAAGCTCCTGTTCGGCTTCTTCGCCGCGATGGCGGAGACGGAGCGGGAGACCATCCGCGAGTCGACGCTGGAAGGGCTCGACACCGCGGCCCGCAAGGGCAAGTACGGCGGCCGGCCCCCGGTCATCACCGACGACATGCTGCACACCGTGCTGCGGCGCAAGGCGCTCGGCGAGTCCGTCGAGCGGATCCAGCCCGATCTGATCATCCCCACCGGCAAGCGCAAGGGGCAGAGCCCCAGCGTCGCCGGCATCTACCGGGCGATCGCCGAGCACGAGAAGGCCCAGGCGTACCCCGAGGCCGTCGAGGCGGCGCACGACGACTTCGCCGCTCTTCGGCAACGCGACCGCAGCCCCGTGTAGTTACTCAGTGTTACTCGCCACTTGGCGGCAGCTATACGAGAACTGGGCCGTAACGGCGTACGAGCTGGCCGGAGGCCGTGACGCCGGCCATCGAACCGATGGAGAGACCGAACAGCACCAGCCCCATCGATCCGGTGGACACATCGAGGCCGTCCCGCACCGCCGGGGTGCGGGCCACCCAGGACGCCATGCCGGTACCGGCGGCCAGCATGAAGAGAAACAGGGCGGTACGCCGGCGGCGCGTAGCGGCATCCATGACAGCGGGGCCTCAGCAGACGAATCGAAGAAGGGGAGCGACAGGAGCGTACGATCGTACGCATGAAGGACCACTTCGCGGGGGACCCCCGTACCCATCACGAGCGGATGCTCGCCGGAGACCTCTACATCTCCGATGACCCGGACATCGCCAAGGCCCAGCAGCGGGCCGTGCGCCTGGCCGCCCAGTACCTTGCGGCGTACGCGGAGGACGCCGATGCCGCGCAGCCCGTCGTCGCCGAACTCCTCGGCGGTGTCGGCGCGGGTGCCCATATCCGGCCGCCGCTCCACGTCGACTACGGCACGTACATCACGGTCGGCGAGGACACGTTCATCAACTACAACCTCACCGCGCTCGACGTGGCACCCATCACCATCGGGCGCGACTGCCAGATCGGGCCGAACGTACAGTTGCTCACCCCCACCCACCCGGTGGAGCCGGAACCGCGCCGGGACAAGCTGGAGGCGGCCGAGCCGATCACGATCGGCGACAATGTCTGGCTCGGCGGCGGAGCGATCGTGCTCGCCGGGGTGACCATCGGGGACAACAGCGTCATCGGCGCCGGAGCCGTCGTGACGAAGGACGTTCCCGCCAACGTGGTTGCCGTGGGCAATCCGGCCCGGGTGATCCGCTCGATCTAGAAAAGGGAAGCACCGTGGCGACTGGAAGGAACGACCCCGAGCGGCGGGAGCGCATCATCACCGCCGCGCTCGACCTCATCGCGGAGGAGGGGGTCGCCGGGACGTCGCACCGCAAGGTCGCCGCCCGCGCCGGGGTGCCGCTCGGATCGATGACGTATCACTTCGGCGGCATGGACGAGCTGCTGCGGGAAGCGTTCACCCGCTTCTCCAGCAGTATCGTCGCCATCTTCGAGGAGCGTCTCGGCGCCGCGAACACCCCCGACGAGGCCCGGGAGGCGGTCGCCGGTCTCGTCCACCATCTGTCCATCGGGAATCAGCGCGAACTCGTCCTCACCCACGAGCTCTACACGCTCGCCGCCCGGAAACCCGCCTACCGCGAGCTGACCCGGGAGTGGATGCGCCGGAGCCGCCGCGCGCTGGAGTGGCACTTCGACCCGGCGACGGCACGGCAGCTCGACGCGCTGATCGAGGGACTCGCCATCCACCGCGCGCTGGAGACCGAACCGCACGACCGCGCACTGACCGTCGAGGCGATCGCCCGCATCACCCAGGGCGCGAGCGGGAATCCCTGACGCGCGCCCCCAAGGCCCCTGGCCGGCACCCCACCTGACCAAGGTGCCGGCCAGGTCATATCCGTAACCGCGCGAACCGGCGGCCCTCGTCCGGCGTGCGTGCGCGTCCAGGTGGCGGAAGGCGCAGACCGCCTCGATGCAGACCGGTCGCCACGGCCGGATGGACGCCGCCGGTACGGGAGAGCGAGGGAAGGGCGGACATCCGCCGTCCCACGCCCCAGGGTGTCCACTGCCCCGGCCCACGGCTCTGCTCTGTCCACCAGCCGTCGCCGCGATTCTCGTGCCGTTCCGCACCCACTTGACCAGTACGAACGGTGCCCTCATCCTCGTCGTGGTCGTCGTGGCGGTCGCCGGCCTCGGGAACCGGGTGGCCGGGGTGCTCGCCGCGTCGCCCGCTACCAACGCCCCGGCTCTCTGGCGAAGATGGCCGCCCGGTGCGACGTGCCCGCGGACGTCTTCGCCGAGGCCTACTGGGCCTGCCGCCGGCCCTACGACGCCGGGCAGTGGTCCGCGTCCGCGTACTGGACGGCCGTACTGCGGTGGCTCTCCCGCACCGCCGACGCCGACATCATCGAGAAGCTGCGGCTCACCGACATCGACAGCTGGTCACGCGTCGACGGCCGCATGGTCGCCTACGCGCGGTCCCTGCGTGACGTCGCCGAGGTCGCCCTGCTCTCCAACCTTCCCTCCGACCACGCGGACGCCTTCCGCGCCGCGCAGCCCTGGCTGCGCGACCTGGACCACGTCGCGTTCTCCGGAAAGATCAGCGCGGCGAAGCCGGACCCGGCAGCGTACTGCCACTGCGTCGTCGCCATGCGGGCCGCCCCCGCCGACTTCTTCTTCGTCGACGACCACGAGGAGAACGTCCGCGCAGCGCAAGCCATCGGCATGAACGGCCATGTCTTCAC
Organism: Streptomyces sp. TSRI0281; assembly: GCF_001905125.1. Taxonomy (GTDB): domain Bacteria; phylum Actinomycetota; class Actinomycetes; order Streptomycetales; family Streptomycetaceae; genus Streptomyces. The sequence goes on from NZ_LWLE01000008.1 coordinate 42,708, forward strand.
CGGACTCGACGAGCTGGCGAGAACCGTCGACACCTGGCTGTCGACCAGCAGTCGTACTTCGTGATCCCGCGCCGTTGCCCCTCAGAGCCCGGCAGCCACCGGCGGCCCGTTCGGAACGATGCGGAGCGGCGGAGGTTACGGGGCAGGGCGAGAGGGGTTTGTGTAGCGATATCCCACAATCATGCACAAATGAGCATGGACTCTCAGCTTCGAGTCAGTGACACTTTGTCAGCGGGACGCTCCGTCCGGGGCCGGACAGGGCTTACCGCACGTCATGTACCGCGGCGGGATGCACTTCCTCCTGCCGTCTCGACATCTGGGGGACTCCATGCGCACATCGATGTCCGGCTGTCTGGCCGCCCTGACCCTGGCCGCCGGGGCTGTACTCGCCCCGGGCACGGCGACCGCCCATGCCACCGCGGCCGCCTATCCGACCAGCACCTTCACCATCGAGTTCGGCGCCACATGGACCAAGGGAACCGTCACTTGGTACAACCGGTCGGTCGGAGTCGTCGGGAAGCACCGGTCCGCGGTGGCGGACAGTGATCTGACCTGCCGGACGACGTATGTCTACACCCTGCAGGGCAACCGCGGTGTGCTCAGTGGCGCAACCGCCGATGTGACCGCCTGCGGCACCATCAAGTCCTACAACTTCACCGTTCCCGCGGACAAGGCCGGTGGCGCCGCGTACGTCAGGGTCTGTCTCGATGACGGGAACCTCAAGGACCTCGCGTGCAAGCTCATCGCCAGGCCCGTGTGAGCCGGTGAGCCGAGGCCGGCCGAGCGCCCGGGGGTGAGCTTTTCCGGTGCGCGGATACCGGGCGCGCAGGGACGTGCTTGACGCCGAGCGGCATGCGCACGGTCCGGGCGGGTCCAGGGGTGGGCGCGCATCACGTCCGCCCACCGCTGGGCCGGACGTCCTCACCACCGGGCAGCGCCCGGCAGTTGATAGCGTGATCGTCGTGACAGAGCTGGGAGAACTGGTCCTGACCCCCGGCGAGCGCGCCCGGGGAGTCCAAGTCGACCGTGTGATATTCACCATGGACTGGAGCGGTGAGGAAGTCCCGGGCGAACTGGCGGCGTTCGTGGCCGCGCGGGTACGGGCCTTCGGGGTGGAGCCGACAGACGTCGACACCGACGTCGTCTACCGCGCGGCCGAGGCCGACCCGACTCTGCGCCCCGGTGATTTCCCCATCCGCCAGCTCGATCACCTGTCCGGTGTGCTGGCCCCTCTCGGCTGCACGCTCGTGGTACCAAACAGCGGCAACGACACCTACGAGGTACTGGTCGCGCTGACCGGTGAGCGCGAGCCGACCGGGTTGACGCACCAGGACATCCCGGTGCGGGCCTGGGGCTCGGAACCCGAAGAGACCCTGATCAGCCTGGACTGCCCGAACTGCTCCGAGATGCAGGTCTGGCAACTGCCGGCGACACAGACCCTGGCCGACGAGCGCTGCGAGTGCGGAGTCACGTTGTTCGACGCCGCCGGCCACCCCCTGCCCAACGTCACCCTTCACGACTGAGCCGCTCAGTGCCCCGGGCCTCGGCTCATCCACCGATGTCCTGCCCATCGAACGCGGCTCCCACCGCCCACCCGGACCCTCTGTCGGCCGGCTGCTGCCGACGCATCGGCGAGGCCGCCTGACCTGCGCGGTAGTGAAGTCGCCGACGTGCAGACCTCCATGGCTTATGAGCACGTCCGGTCCCGCTGCATCGAGCCGGCCGGTCCCGATCGCGCCCGCTTCTCACGCAGAGCCCGCTGACTGGCCGGCTCTGCTCCGGGCCCCGTGGGGAGAAGTCCGGCCGGCCCGTACGGCTCCCCGGACGATCCGACCGCGGACCGGGCGGTGGTCACCCTTGTCGCATCGTGCGCATCCGCGGTGTCCGGGGAACTCGGCCCGCCCGCCGGACGACTGGTTCGACAGAGGGGCGTCCCCCGGGACGCCGCGCGACGGAGGGAAGAGCCGTGTCGGGAAAATCCAGGCTTCCTCGGGTGCTGGTGGTCAACGCCGCGCTCGCCGGAACGGTGTGGCTGATCTGGGCCATGGTGTGGGGGGCGCGCTATTTCGATGTCCTCGCCCAGGACTGGCGGGTGGCGGTGACGATGGTGTTCGGGTCGCTGGTGGGCGGCGGAACGAGCGAGGGCGGCGGGGCGATCGCGTTCCCCGTCCTGACCAAGGGTCTGGCCGTCCCGCCGGACCAGGCGCGGATCTTCACCTTCGCCATCCAGTCCATCGGTATGGCTGCCGCGTCGCTGTCCATCCTTCTGTGCCGGGTACCGGTGGAGCGGCGTGTGGTGCTCTACGGCTCGGCCGCCGGGGCGGTGGGGGTGATGCTGAGCGTGACCCTGCTCGCCCCACTCGTACCGCTGCCCACCGTGCGCGCGCTGTTCACCATGTTGCTGGTGGCGCTCGCCGTGGCACTCGTCGTCCAGCTACGGCAGCGCGGCTACCGGCGCAACGCCGCCATCCCCGTGTGGACGGGGCGCGAATTGCTGCTGGTCGTGTGCGCCGGGTTCGCGGGCGGAATCGTCAGCGGAGTCGTCGGCGTGGGAGAGAACTGCGTGATGTTCCTGCTGCTGGTACTGCTGTTCCGGGTATCGGAGAAAGTCGCCACCCCGACGACGGTGGTGATGATGACCGTGGTGTCGATCACGGCGTTCCTCACCCACGTATTCGTCACCGGGGACTTCACGGGGCCGGTGGTCGGCTACTGGGTGGCTGCCGCTCCGGTCGTCGCGGTCGGCGCCCCGCTGGGAGCGTGGATCTGCACCCACCTGACGCCGCTCACGATTCGGGTGGTCCTCTTCGTCCTGATCGGTGCGGAACTGGCCAGCACCGTACTACTGGTGCCGTTCACTCCCGGCATGGTCGTGGCCAGCGCGATCACCCTGGTCCTGATCACCGGTCTGTGCCTCGTGCTCGTCCGGCAGGGCCGCTACGCCACGCTGCCCGCGACACCGAACGAACGCGTCCCGGCCGGTGCCGTCGGCGGGTCGGCTCCGTGACGCCGGGCTGTGTGAACAATCGAGCGCCGCACTGCCGGACGCCGGGACCCGGCCGGTCTGCCGGGAGCCGTATGCGGTGCTGCCGTGCCGGGACTCCGGCTCATCCGGCACCGGCCTCGCCGGTCGTCGCCCCGGCCGGGAGACCGGACCAGTTCTGGCGCACCACAGGTACCGATTCACAGCCGCGGAGCCGGGCGTCCCTGCGTGCCTGACCGGGCGACTTCCCGCTGCCCACCACCCGGCCTTCCGCGACCGCCAGCCAGTCGCCCCCGGACAGCTCCGCCCCCAGCGTGTCCACGCCGGTCGGTTCCAGGGCCAGGAGCAGCGCCGGGTCGGGGTCCGTGGGGGTGTCGGCGGCCCCCGCTCACGGTGTTCCCGCACGCCACTCGGCGGTGGTCCGCTCGCCGGACCTGAACCGTGACCAGAGCACGTGCTGCAACACGATCAGCGGTCCCCGTGCCGTCAGGAGCGGGAAGGCGCCCGTCAGCACGCCCAGGCCGAACAGCAGACTGACGCTCGCCGAGACCGCGCCGGCGGCGAGAGCGTCGGCGGGCTGGACCGGCAGGACCAGGCTGAACGGGCTGAGCCAGGCCAGCGGGTCCGTGGCGGTGCTGGTGCGGAGGTCGAGGCCGGCCAGTGCGGGCAGGATCGTCAGGAAACGCTCGTCCGGGATCGGGGCGAACGCCTCGGCGGTCGGCTCGACACCGAGTGCGGCGGCCGCCGTGGTGGTGACCCGTTGTGCTTGTTCCGGGGTGAACGCGCCGGTGCCGTTGCCGCTCTGGACGACCGCTCGCCGGAACAGGCCGCCTGCCTCCGGTGTCGCGAGCAGCGCGCCGACGAGCGTGGCGCCCGCGGCTGGCCGAACAGCGTGACGTTCCGGGGGTCACCGCCGAACGTGGCGACGGTGTCGCGTACCCAGCCGAGCGCGGCGAGCACGTCCAGCAGTCCGCGGTTGGCCGGAGCACCCGCCAGATCGAGGAACCCGGGGATGCCGAGGCGGTAGTTCACCGTCACGAGCACGACGCCGTCGCGGGCGAACGCGCTGCCGTCGTAGAGCGCGGCACGGTTCGAGCCGGTGACGAACCCGCCGCCGTGCACGAAGACCATGACGGGACGCCGGCCGCCGTCTGCGGCCGGCGTGTGGACATCGACGCTCAGGTACTCCTCGCCGGGCACCCAGCCCGGCCCGGAGTAGGGGACCATGTCGAGCCGGCCGAAGTCGCGGGCCGGCTGGGGAGCCATGGGCGTGGGCCGCGTACCGTCGCGGACGCCGGACCAGCCCGGATGCGGTGCGGGTGGGGCGAAACGGCCGGCGCCGGTGGGGGCCGCCGCGTAGGGGAGGGCGCGTTAGCGCTCGCCACATCCGTCTCCGAGGCCGCGCACGGCGCCCGCCGGAGTTTCGACGACCGGATCTGCTTGTCGGGGCACGGGAGACACTTCCTTTCCGGAGGGGGACATCAGGAGAGGCGGGGGAAGCCCGCCCACTCCTTGATCGCGAACTTCGAACCGCTGCGCGCGACCTCGGCGGCGCCCTGGCCGCCGAAGTGCGCCGGGAAGACGAGCGCGCTGTTCTCGGCGGCGCGGCCGAGCAGCTTGTGCCGGGTGGCGCGGGACTCCGCCGGGTCCTCGCAGAAGCAGGAACGCGGGTTCCAGAAGTCGGGTGCCAGCCAGTCGCGGTGCTCGTCCCACGAGCCGTGGGGGCTGTCCGGGAAGAACTGGGCCGGAGACATCTCCGACGAGCCGAAGAACTCCTTGATCCGGCTGACGGTGACATCGCCGAGGGTGATCTGCTCGGGGTTCTGATCCATGTGGTCCGCCCTCGGTCCGGAGTACGTCGCTGAAGGGGACCGAGCCTGGCGACGCGGGCGGGCACGCACCACTCCCGGGTTGTCCTCCCCCTCACAGGGTGTGGCTGGGGCGGGGCCGCACGCCGAATACTGGGGGGATGAACGGACCCGGGCCTCTCGGCGCCTTCCTCCAAGCCCGACGGGCGCGGCTGCGCCCCGAGGACGTCGGCCTGCGTGACCTCGGACCCCGCAGGCGGGTGGCCGGGCTCCGGCGGGAGGAACTGGCCCAGCTGGCGGGCGTCAGCGTCTCGTACTACGCACGGCTGGAACAGGGCCAGTCCCGCGGGGCCTCCGCCGAGGTGCTCGACGCGATCGCCCGCGCTCTCCTGCTCGACGGCCACGAGCGCGAGCACCTCGACCGGCTCGCCGGCGCCGCCCGCCACGCGCCCCGGCTGCGCCGCCCGCGGCCCGAGAGGCTCGCCGGCGAAACACGCGACCTCCTCCGCGCGGTCGACGGCGTCCCGGCGGTAGTGCTCGGCCGCCGTACGGACGTGCTGGCCTGGAACACCCTCGGGCATGCCCTGCTGGCCGGTCACCTGGACCTCCTCGCGCCCGGACGACCCGGCGCGACGCCCGAACATGAGCCGGATGCTGTTCCTGGACCCGCACTGCCAGGAGCTGTACGCGGACTGGAAGCGCAAGGCGCACGCCGTGGTCGGCAATCTGCGCGTCGCCGTCGGCAGGCACCCGGAGGACCCGCTGCTCGCGGAGCTGATCGGTGAACTGACGATGAAAAGCCCGCAGTTCGTCGCCCTGTGGGGGGACCACCGTGTGGTGCCGTGCGATGCCGCGACCTATGAGCTGCACCATCCCGTCGTCGGCACGGTGACGGTGACACAGCAGACACTGTCGATCGCCCGTTCACCGGAGCAGGCGCTCGTCGTGTGCACAACCCCCGCCGGCTCCCCGTCCGAGGAGGCTCTCGCGCTCCTCCGGCAGGCGAGCGGCAGCAGGGCGCCGCACGCGGACAGCCGCACGGGAAGCGGCATGGGCCGATCCCCGTAGATGCCGGCCGGCCGGTCCGGCTCGACCACGGTGATCCCGGGCGGCAGGGAAGCACCCCGAAGCTGTCGTGGCCTTCGCTGCCGGCGTTGAGCGGGCCGACGTGCACGGCCAGCGGAGCGACTTCGCCATGGAGCGAGTACAGGTAGTTGCGGGTGGCAGCCATGGCCGATCCGGGACCGCCCATGCCCGGTTTCGGCCAGTCGCACCAATGCCCGGTCCGCATGTGGTGGAAGTGGACGAAGAGGGCGGTTTCCGCACGTTCTAAGCTCCTGCGCAGTCGAGCAGGGAGGATGCCGTGCACAAGCTGGACGGGTCGGATCAGCTGAACAAGTTGGAAGAGATCGGCGCCTGGCTGCGCCGTCGGTTGCCGGATCTGGTCGTCGAGAGCCAGGTGCCGGGGGCAGCCGTGGCGGTCCAGGCCGGTGACGCATGGGTCGAATCCGCGGCGGGTGTGCTGAGCACGGCCACCGGGGTCGACGCCACGGTGGACTCACTCTTCCAGATCGGGTCGATCACCAAGGTGATGACCGCGACGCTGATCATGCAGCTGGCCGACGAGGGACGACTGGATCTGGACGCTCCCGTACGGGCCGTCCTGCCGGAGTTCCGGATCGCCGACGAGGAAGCGGCGCGCGGGATCACCACGCGGCAGCTGCTGAGTCATGTCGCGGGTTTCGAGGGAGACATCTTCACCGACACCGGCAAGGGCGACGACTGCCTGGAAAAGTATCTGGGCGTCCTGCGGGACGTGCCGCAGCTCTTCCGGCCGGGCGCGATGTTCTCGTACAACAACGCCGGGTACTGCGTGCTCGGGCGGATCGTCGAGGTGCTGCGCGAGGAGCCGTTCGACGTCTGCGCCCGGCGGCACCTGTTCACTCCGCTGGGCATGAGTCGCACCGCGAGTGACCCCTACGAGGCGATCGTCCACCGCACAGCGGTGGGTCACGTCGAGAAGGTGCCGGGGGCGCCGCTCGAACCGACGCCCGTGTGGGCCCTGGCACGCTCGAACGCACCGGCCGGATCGATGCTGGCGATGCCCGCGCGCGATCTGCTGGCCTTCGCCCGGATGCACCTCGCCGGAGGCCGGGGCCCCGACGGAGTGAGCGTGCTCGGCCCGGAGACCGTCCGGGCGATGCGACGGCCGCAGGTCACGCTGCCCGACATCGGCCAGGGCGCCGCCTGGGGGCTCGGCTGGGAGCTCTTCGACCTGTCGGGCGCCGCGGTCATCGGACACGACGGGAACACCATCGGTCAGTCGGCGTTCCTGCGCCTGGTGCCGGAACGGGATGTCGCGGTGGCGGTCCTCACCAACGGCGGCCTGTCACGGCGCGTCTGTACGGAGATCGCGGACCGGGTCCTCGGTGAACTCGCCGGGGTCGGCCTGCCTGCCCCGCCGGTGCCGGACCCGGGCGCTCCCGTCGCGGAGACGTCCCGGTACGTCGGTACGTACACGTCCAGCACCGCCGAGACCACGGTGAGCCGGGACACCGACGGGCGACTGTGGCTGGAGCGCACTCCCCGGGGAGCCATCGCCGAACTGGACGAGCCGCCGTACCGCACGGAGCTGGTCGGCCGGCGCGGTGACACCTTGATCCCGGTCGAGCCGGAGCGCGGGGCCCACGCGCCGCTCGCCTTCCTCGGTGACGACGGGCAGGGACATGCGCTGTATCTGCATACCGGCCGGGCCGAGCGGCGGGCACAGCGATGAACGAGCTGCACCGACGCGCGATCGTGGCGGACCTGCACAACGACCTGCTGTGCGCGGTGGTCGCCCGGCCCGTGGACCACTGGGCGGAGTTCTTCCGGGAGCGCTGGCTGCCGCAATTGCGGGCCGGCGGGGTGAACCTCCAGGCGCTGCCGGTGTTCGTCGAGGATCAGTACCGGCCGGAGGGCGCGCTCCGCCGCACGCTGCGCATGATCGAGGCGGCGCACCGCCTCGCGGCCGGCAACGCCGATGCCGTCACGCTGTGCACGGACGGCGCCCAGGTCGACCGGACGCTGGCCGAGGGCCGGATCGCCCTGGTGCTGGCGCTGGAGAGCGCACCCGGCGTGGGCGAGGACGTGGAGCTGCTGGAGACCCTGTTCCGGCTGGGCGTCAGGATCGCGTCCCTGGCCCACTTCGGTCGCACCTCCCTGGCCGACGGCAGCGGCGAGGACGCGACGGGCGGCCGGCTGACCCGAGCCGGGGTCGCGGCGCTGGCCGAGATGGAGCGCCTCGGCATGCTCTACGACATCAGCCATCTCGGCGCGTCCGGGGTCGAGCACGTCCTGGAGCTGTCCTCGCGGCCGGTGATCGCCACGCACTCCGGCGCTCGGGCACTCTTCGACCACCACCGCAACCTTGACGACGAGCAGATCCGGGGCGTCGCCGCGGGCGGCGGAGTGGTGTGCGTGAACTTCTTCGCTCCGTACCTGCACGAGAGCGACTACTCGATCGGCCGGCTGATCGACCACATCGAGCACCTGGCCGGGGTGGCCGGCGTCGAGCACGTCGGGCTGGGACCCGACTTCATCAAGGAAGTGCTCGCCGACACCACTCCCCCGTGCTGCGAGCGGGCCTTCGTCGAGGGAGTGCCGGCCGACGCGTATCTGCCCGGGCTGGAGGGCCCGGCCGGGCTGCCGCTGGTCACCGACGCGCTGCAACAGCGGGGGTGGCCGGAGCGCGACATCGTCGCGGTCCTGGGGGAGAACGTACGGCGCCTGCTGCGGAACGAACTAAGCCGGCCCGCGTCCGCCGGCTGAGCGCCGTGCACGGCAGGAGATTCCCTTCGTGCGATCGGAACGACGCACACCTGAATATTCAGTGAACCCGACGAACGACGACTGAAGTACGTGTCTCAAAATCGTCGGATGGTCGAGGAGATGGAGAGCCATATCGTGCGCGCGAGCGATGGTTTTGAGAACGCACGTGAGCCCGCGGACGGCAGCCGGGTGCTGACGATCCGCGATCTGTCGGTCGAGATCCGCCGGGGCGACCGGATCGTCCACCCGGTCTCGGGCGTCGGTCTGGCGCTCGATCGCGGGGAGACCCTGGGGATCGTCGGGGAGACCGGATCCGGCAAGTCCATGACCGGCCTGGCCGTGATGGGCATGCTGCCGGCCGGTGGCCGGGTGACCGGCGGCTCGATCGACTTCGGCGGTACGGAGCTCGTCGGACTCCCCGCGGAGCGGTACCGGGCCCTGCGCGGCAACGACATCGCGATGGTGTTCCAGGATTCGATGACGGCCCTGAACCCCACCCGCCGCATCGGCGACCAGGTCGCCGAACCGGTGCGGCTGCACCGGGGTGCGTCGAAGCAGGCCGCGCGCGCACGCGCCGCGGAGCTGCTCGACCTGGTCGGGATACCGAGGCCCGTCGAGCGGTTGGACGACTATCCGCACCAGCTCTCGGGCGGCATGCGGCAACGGGTGATGATCGCGATGGCCCTGGCGTGCGAGCCGCGGGTCGTCATCGCGGACGAGCCGACCACCGCGCTGGACGTCTCCATCCAGGCGGAGATCCTCGATCTCCTGGACGACCTCAGGTCCCGGCTGGGGATGTCCATGATCCTGATCACCCACGACATGGGAGTGATCGCCCGGCATGCCGACCGGGTGGGCGTGATGTACGCCGGGCGCGTGGCCGAGACCGGGCCGACACCAGCTCTTTTCAGCCATACCCGGCACCGCTACACCCATGCACTGCTCTCCTCGATCCCCTCGCTCACCCAGGACCGGCGCGAGCGGCTCTTCAGCATTCCCGGCACACCACCTGATCTGTCCGCCTCCCCCGCGGGCTGTCCTTTCGCGCCGCGCTGCGCCGCCGCCACGGACCGCTGCCACGAGGAGCGGCCGCCGCTCTCGGTGGAGGAGGACGGGCACACCCACGCGTGTTGGCACCCGGTCGCCACGCCACCGGTCCGTACCGGCTCGGCAACGGCCGTCGCACGGCCCGTCGTCCCCGCCGACGCCCCTGCGACGGGCGAGACGGCGCCGCGGCTGCGGGTCGTCGATCTCCGGCTGGAGTACCCGGTGGGCCGACGGGGGCTCCTCGGGCGGCGCCGCACCGTCAAGGCGGTCTCCGGAGTGAGCTTCGACGTGGCGCCCGGTGAGACGTTCGGCCTGGTCGGGGAGTCGGGGTGCGGCAAGTCCTCGCTGGGCCGCATGCTCGTGGCCCTGAATCGGCCCACGTCGGGCGAGGTGATCTTCGACGGTGCGTCGGTGACCGGTATGAGTGCCCGCGAACTCGCGCCGCGCCGGTCCCAGCTGCAGATGATGTTCCAGGACTCCAACTCCTCTCTCGACCCCCGCATGCGCATCGGCGCGATCCTGCGCGAGCCCCTCGCGATCCAGGGCATCGGCACGCGCGCCGCCCGGACCGCACGGGCCCGCGAGCTCCTCGGGGACGTGGGGCTGCCAGCGGGCGTCCTGGAGCGCTATCCCCACGAACTCTCCGGGGGACAGCGCCAACGGGTGGGCCTGGCCCGCGCGCTGGCCCTGGACCCCAAGGTGCTGGTAGCCGACGAGCCGGTCAGCGCACTGGACGTCTCCATCCGTTCCCAGGTCCTCAATCTCATGCACCGCGTCCAGCGTGAACGCGAACTGAGCAGCGTCGTGATCTCCCACGATCTCGCGGTCGTGCGGTACCTGGCCGACCGCGTCGGAGTCATGTACCTGGGCAAGTTGATGGAGACCGGCACCACCGAGGAGGTGTACGGGTCCACCGCGCACCCGTACACCGCGGGGCTGCTCGCGGCGGTTCCCGAGGCGGACCCCGCCGCACCGCGCCCCCGGTCGGGCACGCGCGTGCGCGGCGAACTGCCCAGTCCCATCGATCCGCCCAGCGGCTGCCGGTTCCGCACCCGATGTCCACTGGCGACCGAGGAGTGCGCGGCGACGGAGCCCGCCCTCACGACCCTCGCCGGCACGCACAAGGCCGCCTGTCACCACCCGCTGCGCTCGCCGGCCGCACAGCCCGAGGAGCTCTCCGCACGATGAACCGTCACTCATCCCTCCCCCGCACCTCACGGACCCCACGGATCTCCCGGAGAGGAGATGGACACGCATGAGCTGGTACGTGGTCCGACGGCTGGCGATCTCCTTCGTCGTCGTGCTGGGCATCTCCGCGATGGTGTTCTTCCTGCTGCACGTGGTCTCGGACGACCCGGGCCGGGTGGTCCTGGGACAGCGCGCGTCCCCCCGGGCCGTGGCCGATTTCAACCGGGAGCACGGATTCGACCGGCCGCTCGTCGTGCAGTACTTCAGCTATCTGGGCCAGCTCGCCCACGGTGACCTGGGCAGGTCCTACAAGCTCAACGAGAACGTGGGGGCGGTACTGCGGCAGAACGCCGGCCGCAGCGCGATGCTGTCGCTCGCCGGCCTGGTCCTCGCGCTGCTGATCGCCGTCCCGCTCGGCATCCTCCAGGCGGTCCGCCGCAACAGTCTCGTCGACCGCGCCACGACGGCGGCTTCCTACGTGCTCTACGCGACTCCGTCGTTCCTGCTGGGCCTGATCCTGATCGCCGTGTTCAGCCAGTCCCTGTCGTTCTTCCCCGCCGAGGCGTCCCAGTCGCACTCCACGTGGGTGGTCCTGACCGATCCCCGCGCCATGGCCCTGCCCGTCATCACGCTCGCCATCACCAGCGTCGCGATCTTCTCCCAGTACCAGCGCTCGTCGGCTCTCGACCAGCTCGGCCAGGACTACATCCGGGTCGCGCGGGCCAAGGGGCTCCCGGAGCGGAGCGTCCTGACGCGCCATCTGCTGCGCAACGCCTGTCTGCCGCTGATCACGCTGGTCGGCACGCTCGTCCCCAGCCTCCTGGCAGGCAACCTGATCGTCGAGTCGCTCTTCAACTACCCCGGCCTCGGCCTGCTGTTCCTCAACAGCCTGCAGCACGAGGACTACCCGGTGCTCCTCGCCTACACCCTGATCGGCGGCGTCCTCACCGTGGCCGGCAACTTCGTCGCCGACATCGCGGTCGCCGCCGTCGACAGCCGAATCGAGTTGAACAAATGACCTCACGACACACGGACACGGCGGAGGCCCCGGAGGCGGGCGCCACCAAGCCGTCAGCAGTCGGCCCTGCCGAACCGGCCGACGTGCGCGAGCGGTTCACTCTCCAACCGGCGTTGCAGGCACTGCGGCGCCATCCACTGGGCCTCGCGGGCGGGCTGCTCCTGATACTCGTCGTCGCGTTCTGCTTCGTCGGCCCCCTGGTCTACCGGACCAACCAGACCGACGTGGATCTGGTGAACGCGGCTCTGCCGCCCAGCACCGAGCATCCGCTCGGGACGGACCTCAACGGGTTCGACGTGCTCGGCCGGCTCATGGCGGGCGGCAGGGTCTCCTTGCAGATCGGGCTGCTCGCCGCGCTGTTCGCCACCACGATCGGTACGGTCTACGGCGCCGTCGCCGGACTCGCCGGCGGGATCGTCGACGGGTTCCTGATGCGGGTGGTCGACACCCTGCTGTCGATCCCCTTCCTCTTCTTCGTCCTGATCCTCTCGGTGCGCTTCCACGCGAACGCCGTGTCGCTGAGTCTGGTCATCGGCGGGTTCTCCTGGCTGGTCTCCGCCCGGCTCGTCCGCGGTGAGGTCCTGACCCTGCGGGTACGGGAGTTCGTGCTGGCGGCCCGCGTGATGGGGGCCTCCCGCCCGCGGCTCATCCTCACCCACCTGATCCCGAACGCGCTCAGCGTGATCATCGTCGTCATCACCTTCCAGGTGGCCGACGCGATCCTCGTCGTCGCCGCACTGGGCTTCCTGGGCTTCGGACTGACGTACCCGACCGCGGACTGGGGCAGCCAGCTCGCCAACGGCGCGACGTTCATCTCCGCCGACTACTGGTGGCTGGTGTATCCCGTCGGCATCTGCGTCATCGTCACGGTGCTCGGGCTCAATCTGCTGGCCGACGCGCTCCGCGACGCGGTCGGTCACCGGGCCGGCTGAGACCGCTCACCGCGGCTGTCGCCCCTTTCCCCTCTTCCACCACACCTCGCAGGGAGCCATCCATGACACATGTGCCCGGCAAGGCGCGAGGACGCCGCTTCGCGGTGCTCGCCGCCGTGCTCGCCGTACTGGCCACGGCGTGCACCGGCGGCGACCTGGCCAAGGATCTGCAGGGCGGTTACCAGACCCTGCCGAAGGAGTCCGGGAAGCCCGAGGACGGCGGCACGGTCACGGTCGCGCTGACTCCAGGGCTGAGCCCCAACTACATCTATCCGTATCCGCCGGCGTCCGCCAACGGCACCGTCATCGCCCGGGGGCTCCTGTGGCGCTCCCTCTACCGCCCCAGTGGTGAGGGCGACCGGATCGCGGACGCCGCACTGAGTCTGGCCGAGCCGCCCCGCTACAGCACCGACCGCAAGACCGCGAGCATCAGGCTGAAGCGGTACTCATGGTCCAACGGCAGGCCGGTCACCGCCGACGACGTCGTCTTCTCCCTCGCCCTGCTGAAGGCCTCGCTCAAGGAGAGCCCGGCCAACTGGAGCTTCTACACCCCGGGGCAGTTCCCCGACGGCATCACCGCGAAGGCCACAGCGCCGGACGAGCTCACCCTCAGGTCCACGACCGCGTACAACCCGTCCTATCTGATGTCGATGCTGACCCTGCTGTACGTGATGCCCTCCAAGGAGTGGAACATCGCCCGCACCGCGGGGCCGCACCTGGACTACACACGGCCGAAGAACGCCAAGGCCATCTACGCCTACCTCACCGGGCAGTCGGAGTCCCAGGCCACCTTCGCCGACAACCCGCTCTGGCAGGTGGTCAACGGCCCGTACCGTCTCAAGAGCTTCGACCCCACGACCGGTTCGTTCTCCCTGGTCCCCAACACGTCCTACAGCGGGCCCGGCGACTCCCGGCTCGACCGGGTCGACTTCAAGTCGTTCACCTCGGCCCCGGCGGTCCTCAACCAGTTCAAGGCCGGCAACCTGACCGTCGGAACGCTGGACTCCAGCTTCATCATGCAGATCGGCGCGCTGAAGAAGAAGGGTTACCACGTCTACGGAGCCCCGGCGCCCGCCCGGTTCGACCCACTGGTCCTGAACTTCGAGAACACCACCCACCACTTCGACAAGGTGATCGCCCAGCCGTACGTCCGCCAGGCCCTGCAGCACCTGATCGACCAGCAGGGCTACATCAGGAGCCGGGGCGTGTACAACGGTGCCGCCTCCCCCAACTACTCCACCGCGGGCGACGGCTCCCCGTACCCGCCCGCGTTCGGTGACAAGGCGCCCTACCCCTACGACCCGGCCGCCGCCAGGAAGCTGCTCACCGACCACGGCTGGAAGGTCGAGCCGGGCGGCACCACCACCTGCCGACGCCCGGGCACCGGGGCCGACGAGTGCGGGGCGGGCATCCCGCGCGGGCAGACGGTCGACTTCTCCCTCGCCTCCGCGAACACCCCGGCGTACGTCGGCGCCCGGGGTACCGCCTTCGCGTCGGAGGCCAAGAAGCTGGGCATCAAGGTCACGCTCGTGAGCAAGTCGCTCAACTACCTGTACACCAACTACGGCAACTCCTTCGCGCCCGCCAACAGGAACAAGTGGGCGGCGCAGGACTACGGACCGCTGTACCTGGCGGCCGGATACCCGAGCAGCAACACCGTGTTCAACACGGGAGGCAGCTTCAATCTCGGCGGGTACCGCGACGCCGAGGCGGACAGGCTGATCGACGCGTCGACGTTCGGAGCGGATTCCCGGGCACTGTCGGCCGAGGTGACCCACCTCGGCAAGGACCTGCCGGTGCTCTACTTCCCGACTCCGCACACCCTTGTCGTGTGGAAGAACACCCTCTCCGGGCCGCCGTCGTCGTTCAGCTCACTGCTCAGCTACCTGTACACGCCGGAACTCTGGTACTTCCACCACTGAATTCCGCGCGGGAAGGAGGTGAACCGTCATGGACACGTTCCACGACACATCTGCGGACATGGCCGCGCTGCGTCGACTGATCGGCACAGCACGGGTGGTGGCGCTCGGCGAGGGCGCGCACAACATCACGGAGTTCTACGGGCTCAGGGACCTGCTGTTCCGGTTCCTGGTCCGGGAGTGCGGATTCACCGGGCTGGTCCTGGAGTCCGGATTCGCCGAGGGGCTAGCCGTCGACAAGTGGATCGGCGGCGGGCCGGGACGGGTCGAGACCGTCGCCCGGGACGGCGTCACCTACCGCTTCGGCGCGTGCGAGCCGATGCGTCGGCAACTGCGCTGGATGCGTCGGCGCAACTCCGGCGGGGCGGCGAAGGTCGCCTTCTACGGGATGGACCTGCCCGGCTCGTCCACCTCCCCCGGCCCGGCCGTCCGTGCCTGCCTCGACCGGCTGCCCGCCCGCCCGGGTGACGAGGAGTTGCTGCGGCTGAGCGATCTGGGCGACCGGTCGCGGGCGGCGGTCCGTTACGCGGCGATGTCCGCCTCGGACCGTGCCCGGCTGCTCGACGGCCTTCGCGGGCTGGAGGAGCGCGCACTGCGCGCCCACCGGCGCAGCGGCCCGGACGACGAGGATGCCGAGATCGCCCTGTGGTGCGCGGCCTCGCTCGAAGCCTTCGTCGCCGAGGCCGACGAGGACGGCACCTCCTCGGAGGGTCCCTATCCGCGGGAGGCGTTCATGGCGCGCAGCGTGGAGTGGATCCTGCGCCGGGAGCGGCGCGTCGTGGTGAGCGCGCACAACGCACACGTCCGCCGTACACCGCTGCACGGTCGGCCGACGCTGGGCGGGCTGCTCTCCGCCCAGCTGGGGGCGGACCTCGTCGTCATCGGGATGACGTACGGCTCCGGGCCCGAGGTCACCTTCACCCAGCGGTCGTCGCGTCCGTTCGACTGCGACGTCACGCTCGGGACACGGACCCTGACGCCGACGTCCGTCGAATCGCGGCTCGACCGGCTCGGCCGGGAGGTGGCCCTCCTCGAACCGCGCCGTGCGCCCGACGGGTTCTTCGACGGCGTCCGGGGGACGCTCGCCGGTGGGGAGCTCGACCCCGTCGACGACTTCCCGGCCGCCTACGACGCACTGCTCCACGTCCGGCGGGTGAACCGGATCCCCGGGGCGTTCGAGCGACTGCGTGCCGAGTTCTCCGAGGCCGCGCGAGCGGGCTTCGAGGCGGCGGCTCCGGATACGGACGCACCGGAAGAACAGTCCATGCGTCCCGGGGACCTCGGCGGTCTCCGGGACACCGAGGAGTCGGAGTCACAGTGAACAGCAGCCCTCTGCCGTATCCGCCCGCGCGGACCGTCGACGCCTTCGAGGACGTCGCGGGCGTCCGGGTGCCGGACCCGTACCGGTGGCTGGAGCCGGAGACCGACGAGGTGCGGCGGTGGCAGCGCCGACAGGCCGGACTCGCCACGTCGATCGCCTACGACGGGCAGGACCCCGAGGCCGTACGGAAGCTGATCGAGACCTACGATGCCGGGTCCCGCCCGGCACTGCCGAGGTTCGCGGCGGGCCGCTGGTTCCGCGCCGTGGACGCACCCGGTGCGGCGGCGCCCGGCGTGGTCGTCGCCGACCGGCCGTTCGGCGCGGGCCGGCCGGTGGTCGGCCTGTCCGCGTTCGGCGACGGGCAGAACCCCGCGTTCCTGTCGTGGCTCGCGCCGTCGCCGGACGGTCGCGTCCTGGCCCTGGGCGTCTGCACCGACGGCAGCGAGCACAACACGGTCCGGCTCGTCGAGGTGGACTCGGGGCGCGTGCTGGACGGCGCGCCGCGGCAGGTCCTGCACAGCGCGTGGGCCGGTGGCGTGTCGTGGCTGCCCGACAGCAGCGGCTTCCTCTTCCTCGCCCTGACCGGTGCGCCGCACGAGTTCCGGCAGGCCGTGTACCGTCACCGGCTCGCCACGCGGGACGGCGCGGGCAGCACCGTGGTGGAACCGGTCCCGGTCGGTGAGGGCTCCAAGGAGTACACACTCGTGCAGTTCTCGGCCGACGGCCGCTGGGCCGTCGCGAGTCACCGGGTGGGCAGTCCTGTGCCGGTCGCCGTACGCGATCTGTCCCGGCCCGCCACCCCCTGGCGCCCCTTCGTCACCGACTGCGCCGGGACCGTCGCCGGACACATCGTCGGCGACCGCTACATCGCGGTGACGGATGTGGCGGCACCACGCGGGCGCGTGGTCGCGCTCCCGCTGGACGCCGCCGAACCCAACGACCCGGCCTCGTGGACGGAGTTGGTGCCGGAGGGCGGGACGGTGCTGCGGTCCCTGTCTCCGGTCGGCGACCATCTGTACCTCAGTGAGTTCGACCGGACGTGCGCCCGGGTACGGATCCTCGACCGTTCCGGCGCCGTCACCGGGGAGGTTCCGCTGCCCGGGCAGGGGGCGCTCTCCGCACCGTTCTTCGCCCTGACCGGCCTGGCCGTGGGCTCTCCCCCGGACGATTTCGTCTTCGCCTTCTCCACCCCGACCAGCTCCTGGGGCGTCTATCGGCACCGTCCGGGAGAGGCGGACATCGAGACGCTGTCGGCCCCGGCGGTCACCCTCGACGCCGACGTGACGTTCGAGCGGGCCGTGGCACCCGACGGTGTGGAGATCCCTTACCACGTGGTGCGACCTGCGGGCAGCGACCCGACGCGGCCCGCGCCCACGCTGATCTCCGCGTACGGAGCGGCGAACGTGCCTCTGCTGCCGCAGTACCGGCCCGAGATGGCCGCCTTCGTCGCGGCCGGCGGCGTGCTCGTACAGGCACATCTGCGCGGGGGCGGCGAGTTCGGCCGCGACTGGTACCTGGCCGCGCACCGGGAGCGCAAGCACGTGCGCGACCGCGACCTCGTCGCCGTCGCCGAGCACCTCGTCACCACAGGGCTCGCCGCACCCGGGCGGCTGGCGCTGACCGGTGGCTCCGACGGTGGTCTCATGTGCGGGATCGCCCTCACGACGCGCCCCGAGCTGTGGTGTGCCGTGCTGCCGATGGCGCCGCTCCTCGACCTCATCGGGGGCACCCGCGATCCCTATCTGGACTTCGTCATCCGCAAGGCGTGGGCGGATCCGGACGATCCCGCGGAAGTACGGCGGCTGCTGCGGCTCTCGCCCTACCAGCTGGTCGGGCCCGGTGTCCTCCCGGCGGTCTATCTTCAGGCCGGGGCGACCGATCCGCGGTGTCCTGCCTGGCAGGCGCGCAAGTTCGCCGCCCGTCTGCAGGCGGCACAGGAAGGGGACGCGCCGATCCTGCTGCACGTCTTCGACAACGCCGGGCACGGCGCGGCGACATCGCACGAGGTGGCGATCGCACAGGACGCCGAGTGGCTGGCCTTTCTGATCAGGACACTCGGTCTGGGCCGTCGGGAAGCCTCCGGATGAGCGGGCGGGCGGCCCGTCCGCTCATCCGCCGTCCGGGGCGGACCTGAGCGACATCAGGTGCAGTTGCAGCAAGGCCGAGAGACGTGCGGACGGATCGTTGAGGTCGATCCGGCCGACCTCCGCCGCGCGCCGGAGCCGGTAGCGGAACGTGTTGGGGTGCACGAACATCGAGGCGGCGGCCGTGGCGACATCGCCGAACGCGTCGAGCCAGCTCCGTAGCGTGTCGGTCAGGTTGGTCTCGTGGATCTCGTCGTAGGCGATGACGCGTGCGAGGACGCCGCTGGGCAGGTCCCCGCGCGGGACGAGATCGGCGAGCTCCAGCAGCAGTGCCTCGACATGGACGTCGTCCAGCCGGGCGACCGACCGCCCGGCGGTTCCCGACCGCAGGACGCGCGACGCCCGTTCGGCTCCGGTACGCGACCGGGCCAGCGCCGCGCTGTCCTCGGCGTACGGCCCCACACCGATCACGGGGCGCAGCCGGGAGCCCACGCGGGCCAGGAACTCGGTGGCGATGCGGGCCGCCCGTTCCTCGGCGTCGTGCCGGTTCTGCGGGAGGAGAGGCAGGATGCCGTACGCGATGTCGCCGATCAGCGCCGCGGTGGCGCGCGGGTGCACGGCGGCCAGATGCATGGCGAACGCGTCGGTGAGGCGTTTGCGTTCGGTGGCGGTACGGGCGGGCAGCCGGAGTTCGTTCGCCGCGTCGACGACGGTGAGTGCGAGAACGACGGCGGGCTCGTCCTTCAGGCCGAGGCGGCGGATCGCCTCGGGTGATCCGGGGCCGCTCTCCAGTGCGGTGGCCAGCAGCTCCGCGCGCTGTCGCCGTTCCATGTCCGCGTCCGCGCGCTGCCACACCATGTGCATCGCGACCAGCTTGGACGCCTCGTAGAGCGCCTCGTTGCGGTCCTCGCTCAGCGGCTCGGCGACGACCACCCAGATCGCGCCGAGGATCTCGTCCCCGGCGCGCACGGCGATCGCCGCGCGCGGCAGTTCGGGCGGCTGTGTCGTGTCGCCCGACTCGGGGAGGGACGCGACGAAGACGGGGCGGTCGCTGCGGTAGATCGCCTGGAACACCCCGCGTTCCTCAAGGATGCGCGTGTAGTGCTCGGGGACCTGCCGGCCCAGGATCGTCTGGACCCGCGAGGGGTCGATGTCCTCCTGCCGGCTGGAGAAGGCCAGCAGGCGCGAGTTGCGGTCCTCGATGGTGACGGGCGCGTCCAGCAGCGCGGCGATCGCGTTGGCGACCGCGAAGAGGTCGCCGGACTCGATCCGGTCGGCCGGGTGACCGTTCATGTCATGCCGGTTACTGTCGGTCGTCAGCGTCCGGAGCATCCCCGCCAGGTGCGTCCAGGAGGCGCCGCGGGCGAAGGAGAGCACCGCTACGCCCGACGCCTCGGCCGCATCGGTCAGCGCCTCGTCGGCGGTGAGGGGCGCGCGCACCACCAGGGCGGCGGCGCCGCGCTGTCCCAGCCGGGTGACGACTCGGGCGATGTCGGAGGGGTCGTGCAGGGCCACGCCCAGGACCAGTGCGTGGTCCGGGAGCTCCGGCTCGTCGAGTGGGTCGTGGATGACGACGCCACCGATGCCGTCGGCGCGTTCCGCGTCACCGCAGACGACGTCGAGCAGGGTGGAACCGAGTTCCTCCAGGACACGCGCGAGGCTCGCTCGCGGAAGGCTGGTCACGGGAATGAGCACGGGGCCGAAACTAGCCCGGCCCACCGGCATCGGAGTTGGTCGCGCATGACGTAATGATGCCAGCCCGTTCGTCCGCACGGACGAACGGACCGGCGTGGCGAGGGCCTCAGGGGACGGGCACCCAGGTCGTCGAGTCCGTCACCTCGTCCAGGATCTCCGGGACGGGGGTGACGCCGAGGCCCGGCCCGGTCGGCACGGCGAGATGTCCGTCCACGAGGTGGAACGGTGCGGTGATGTCGGTGTGGTAGTAGCGGTCGGAGGCCGAGGTGTCGCCGGGCAGTACGAAGCCGGGCAGTGCGGCGAGCGCCACGTTGGCGGCGCGGCCCAGTCCCGTCTCCAGCATGCCGCCGCACCAGACGGGGACACCGTGCGCCACGCAGACGTCGTGGATCCGCCGCGCCTCCAGATAGCCGCCGACGCGGCCCGGCTTGATGTTGACCACGTGGCAGGCGCCGAGCGCGAGCGCGGCCGCGGCGGCGCGGGCGGAGACGATCGACTCGTCGAGGCAGATCGGGGTGGTGATCCGCTGCGCGAGTTCCGCGTGGCCGAGGAGGTCGTCCTCCGCGAGGGGCTGCTCCAGCATCAGGAGGGCGAACGGGTCGAGACGGGCCAGCTGGCGGGCGTCACCGCGGCGATAGGCGGCGTTGGCGTCCACCTGCAGCAGGATGTCGCCGAACCGTTCGCGGACGGCGCGCACCGGCTCGATGTCCCAGCCGGGTTCGATCTTCAGCTTGATCCGCAGATAACCGGCGTCCAGATATCCGGCGACGGCGTCGAGGAGCGCGGGGATCGACTCCGTGATCCCCACCGACACCCCGCACGGCACTCTGTCGCGTACCGCGCCGAGGGCGTGTGCGAGCGGCACTCCCCGGGCCCGGAGGTCCGCGTCCAGCACCGCCGTCTCCAGGGCGGCCTTGGCCATGCGGTGCCCCTTGAACGCGGCCAGGGCCGGGGCGACCCGGTGGGCGTCGAGGTCGGCCACCCCGGCGAGCGCCGGAACCAGGAAGCGGCTGAGGACGTCCGCGGCGGCGTGCGTGTACTGCGACGAGTACAGCGGAGCGGTGCCCGCGCCGCACTCCCCCCAGCCCTCGGCCTCGTCGGTGACGACGCGCACCAGGAGGGCCTCCCGCACGGTCTCGGTGCCGAACGAGGTGCGGAACGGGGATACGAGGGGTGCCTTGATGGTGCGCAGCTCGACTCCGGTGACCTTCACACTGTCTCCTGTGGCGCTTCGTCGGGGTGTGTTCCGTGCCGGCGCGTGCCGCCGTCGTCCTGCGTCGGGCTTCCGCGGTCCACGACGTACCAGCCCGCCGGGTCGAAGCCGCGCACCCGCGCGCCGTCGGCGAGCAGGCCGCCCAGCACGTCCCGTACCGCCGTGCGCCAGCTCACGGCGCACGCCGGGTCGCTCTCGCGCAGTGCCTCGATGTCTTCGGGCACCGCCACCAGTACGGTGCGCCCGTCGCCGCCCGCGCGCACCGTCGACGGCGCGCCCGTGGCGGAGACTCCGAGGGCGACGGCCGCTCCGCGCGACCGGGCGGCTTCCGCGTCCGCCGGTATGGGCCGCCCGGCGCAGACCGACTCGGCGTCCGGAGACGTCAGGTGCCACCGCACCAGAATCCGGTCGCTGTCGTCGCTGCCGTTGATCCCGTCGTCGATGGGGCCGTAGAAGTCCGGCAGGTACTCGGCGGGCTCGGCGGCCAGCTTGGCGATGTTGAAGTACGCGTTGCGGCGCACCAAGGGGTCGTACGTCCAGCAGATCTCGCCCACACCCCGCGCCAGCGTCCAGGCCCGCTGGTGCAGTTTCAGGGCGAATCCGACGTTGCGCCGCCGCACCTGGGGCAGCACTCCGGCGATGTGGCTGTGCAGGGCCGCGCGCGCCGGCGGGGAGAAGAAGCCGAAGCAGGAGCCGACCAGTTCGTCCCCCACGAAGGCGCCGCTGACGTAACTGCCCGCCTTCGCCAGCGCACGCAGCAGGTCGGCGGTCACCACCGGACTGTTCTCGCCGGTGCGCCAGATCTGCTCGTACAGGCGCCGGACGGCCTCCAGCTCACTGACGCTGTCCAGGCAACGGATGTCGATGCCTGCGGTGCGCGCGGCGGTCTCGGCCGCGGCGTACGCCGCGTCGACGGGCGGGGATTCGGTGCGGTCGCGCAGGAAATCGGTCACGCGGGTCATGGTTTCAACCCCGGTCTACGCGCAGCTGGTTCGAGGGCACAGGATGCGGGCCCCCGCTTCGTCCGGGCGGACAGCCGTCCTGCGGTGCCAGGAGGTCGGCCACCAACGCGGTGAGCAGTCGGGTCCGCCGCGGCAGCTCCGCGACGAGCAGATGTTCGTCGTCGGCATGTGCGCCGCCGCCCACCGCTCCCAGGCCGTCGAGGGTGGGGGTGCCGACTCCCGCGGCGAGATTTCCGTCGGAGGCGCCGCCGACGGCGACCTGTGTGAGCGGGCCGAGCCCGAGGTCGGTCGCGAGCCGGCACGCCCGCGCGAAAAGCTCCTTCGACGCGGTGGCCTGCAGGGGCGGCCGGTTCGGACCACCGGTGATCTCCACGGCTGCGCCGGGCAGCCGGGCCCGCAGGTCGCGCATCGCTCGGTCCACACGGTGCTGCTCCGCCGTGTCCCGTATGCGGACGTCGACGTCGAAGCGTGCCGAGGCGGGAACGGTGTTGCTCGTGGTGCCCGCCTCCAGGCGGGTCGGCGTGACGGTCGTACCGAGTGCCGCATCGCCCAGCGCGGCCACGGCCAGGATCTGGTGGGCGGCCTCGATCGTCGCGTTCACACCACGCTCGGGCTCAAGGCCGGAGTGGGCGGCACGTCCCCGGACCAGCACCTCGTAGCGCGACACCCCTTTGCGTTCCGTCTTCAGGGCCCCGCCCGGCCCGGCGGCCTCCAGTACGAGGGCGGCGGCGTGGGCGCGGGCCTCGCCCTCGATGAGCTCCCGGGACGAGGGCGAACCCGGCTCCTCGTCACCGGTGATGAGCAGGGTGACACCGTCCAGCGGATGCGCGGCCCCGGGTCCGGACACCTGCGTCCGTGCCCCCGCGGCGATCAGGTCCGCCAAGGCGTGGAACGCCATCACCAGGCCGGCCTTCATGTCGAAGCAACCGGGTCCGCGCAGCACTCCCTCGCGAACCTCGAACGGATGGCTCTCCAACGACCCGACCGGCCACACCGTGTCGTGATGCCCGATGAGCAGTACGCGCGGGGTCCGGCCGAAGCGCCACCGCAGATGCGTGCATCCGTCGATGACGACCCGCTCCGCCTCGGCCCCGAGGTGACCGGCGCCCATCCGGGCCACCAGCTCGGCGCTGCGGGCGACGGCGGCCAGGTCGTCCGAGGGGGACTCGCAGCGCACCAGCCGCTCGATGTCCGCGGTCATCACGGCCGCACACTCCCGGTCCCGGCTCTCCGGCCGGGCACCGTCCTCCTGCTGCCCAGTGGTTCGCTTCACCACGGCGCGGTGTTCTGTCACGGCGGACACCTCCAGTCGATGCATCCGCCCAGCATCGTGAGCCGCGCCACGGTGTGATCTGTCCGCCCGGCCAATATTGATGGGGTCGATTGGGGCGGGGCGATGAACCGGGCCTCCGGTGCGGCGACCCGGCTCAGGCCGTATCCCGGTAGGGGAAGGGCGTGCTCCAGGAGCCCGGCGGGGACGACGCGCGGCACATGCCGGGCCGGCCGTCGCTCGGGCTGCCATGGGCCTGCGCTGTCCTCAGGCCGCGCCGCTCCAGCCCGTGTACCCCTCCGCCAGGTACGCGGCCCCAGCCCTGGATCTCACCACGCCCTCCAACTCGCCCAGTCGGCGCCGCACATCGAAGTCGGTGGCGCCGGGGGCACGGTGCAGCATCGTGGTCATCCAGTACGAGAAGTGCTGCGCTCGCCAGACCCGGGCCAGCGCCCGGGGGCCGTACGCGTCGAGGACCGCGTGGTCCCGATGGGTGACGGCCCGCTCCACCACCTCGGCCAGCACCCGCGCATCGGCCAGGGCAAGGTTCAGGCCCTTGGCCCCGGTCGGGGGAACCGTATGCGCGGCGTCCCCGGCCAGCAGCATGTTCCCGTACCTCAGGGGCTCGCACACGAAGCTGCGGAAAGGGAGCACCGAGCGGTCGGTGACGGGCCCCTCCTTGAGCGAGAACCCGTCCGCCCCGCGCACCCGCGCCTGGAGTTCCGCCCAGATCCGCTCGTCCGGCCAGGCATCCGGGTCCTCGTCCGGGTCGCACTGGAAGTACATGCGCTGTACGGACTCGGTGCGCTGGCTGATGAGCGCGAACCCCCGCTCGGAGTGGGTGTAGACGAGTTCGGGGGCGCTGGGCGACGCTTCGACCAGGACGCCGAACCAGGCGAAGGGGTACTCGCGGAAGAAGTGCGTACGTGCCGCCTCGGGCACGGCCTGGCGGCACACCCCGCGCGAACCGTCCGCGCCGACGAGGATGGAGCAGCGCACCTCCTGGGTGACGCCGTCGGCATCGGTGAAAAGGATGCCCGGGGACGGCGTGGTGAGGTCGACGACCTGAGTCCCCTCGATACCGAACCGCACGTCTCCCGCGTCCCGTTGGCGCGCGTCGGCGAGATCGGCGAAGACCTCGGTCTGCGGGTAGAGCCACACATTCTCCCCGACCAGGTCCTGGAAGTCGATGCGGTGGCTCTCGCCGCCGAAGCGCAGATCGATGCCGGCGTGCGGCCGGCCTTGGCGCAGTACCCGGTCCGAGACCCCGGTCGCGGTCAACAGGCGGACGTTGTCGGCCTCCAGAATCCCCGCGCGGCCGGTGGCCTCGATCTCGGCGCGGGTGCGGTGGTCGACCACCACCGAGTCGATGCCCGCGCGGGCCAGCAGGTGCGACAGCATCAGACCGGCCGGGCCGGCGCCGATGATGCCGACGGTGGTCCGAGTAAGGGCTGTGGGCATCGGTTCGTCCTTCCTTCTGTTCTCGGTCACGCACTGATGTCGTGCACATGCCTCGCCACAGCGGTCCCGCACCGGGGGCCGGGATGCCGAACCGGATCTCGATCCGATTGATCGAGGAAGACCCGGCGGCGGTGAAGCGGAAGCAAACGCGTGCGGGTTGCCTGTCGGCCATGCCTTCGCTTCCGGCGTGGTCACTATCCGGCCCCACATGGCTATATCCGCACGCATATCCGGGCTGTTGACCAACTCCGGCAACTCAGCGGCCCGTTCCACAGAAGTCCCTGCCAAGAGGACGACCCGCACGGGGTCAAGTAATGCGAACAGAATCGCGAGACACCAGCAGCAGCGGCACACGGGCCGCGTGATCATCACGACTGTCCAGAATCCGACCTTGCGTCCGGCTCATGGGCTGTAGAAAATCTTACGCAATGGATCTCCGAACCGGAGGGGAGACCGAATGCTTCGACCGGCTTTCCCGCCGACCCCTCAACGGGGCCGGGACCTCAGGGTGCCCGCACTCCGACACCCGTGACGCTTCAGAGACACAGGAGCGGGTACCAGCGTAGTGAATCCCCCCACTCCGCCGGCAAAGAGTAAGTGGGGCAGCAATTGTCACCGCCACGACTTGGGGAATCATGTCGACAGTTCCTGACTTACCGTGCGAGAGCCGTACTGCCTTCCTTCCGCTCCAGCAGTACATCAGCGAGAACTGCGTGTCCCTCCCCATCGAGTCACTGCTCCCCGCCGACTCCCCCCGCCTCAACGGGGAGAACATGGAGTACGTACGACTGATGGCGGAACTCGACGACAAGCTCCAACCGATCGTCGTCCACCAGCAGTCGATGCGGGTCATCGACGGAATGCATCGGCTTCGTGCAGGTGCCGCACGCGGCGATACCACCATTCGCGCACTGTATTTCTCGGGCAGTGAGAGCGAAGCATTCCTGTTCGCCGTCCATTCGAATACGAAGCACGGCCTCCCGCTCACCCGTGAAGATCGCCGGGCCGCCGCAGCAAGGATCATCTCCTCCTTTCCCACCATGTCGGACCGTGTCCTGTCGAAAATCACCGGACTCGCCCAGCAGACCGTCGCCAAGATCCGACAGCAACTACCCGCGGGCCGGTCCGAGGAGTCGCGCATCGGCGCGGACGGGCGCGCCAGGCCCATGAATCCAAAAGAGAACCGCAGGATTGCCGAAGAGTATCTCAAAGAGAATCCGCATGCCTCTCTGCGGGAAATCGCACGGGCGGCGAACATCTCGCCCTCGACCGCGCAGGACGTGCGCAGGCGGGCCACCCGGCAGCACGGCTCCGCGGAGCTCCCGCCGTCGCGACTGTCGACCCTCCCCCAGCAGCGGGCCCGCCTCGGCGGGCCGGAACAACTGCGTCACCTCGAACTGCTGGCCCGGGACCCGTCGGTACGGCACACCGACGCCGGCCGCATGCTGGTGCAGTGGCTGCGCCTGACGGCTGCCATCAGCAAGAACCGCCGGGTGATCGTGAACAGCGTCCCCGAGCACTGCGCCGAAATGGCGGCACAGGCCATGCGGGTGTGCATGGCCAACCTGGAGGAGTTCGCCAGAAATCTGGAACAGCGCTGAGGCCCCCGCCCCGCCTCGTCCGGGCTTCCTCAGGGTGTTCGACTGCACAACAACGCGCAGTCGAACACCCGCCGTCGAACACTCTTGACCCGCTGCTTCCCGAACTCCTAGCCTTCTTTTCACTTGATCATCCAGCCCGCCGGGCCCCGGCCCGAAATCGTCTCCTCCCCATTCCACCGCGCGGATCACACGCGCACCGTTCGTCCCCTGCCCAGCCGAATCCTCAGTGACGACAACGTCAGGAACCCGAAGACACTGGTCGCCCTGCAGCGTGGAACGGTCGTGATATGACAGAACGGCTGAATCAATTCTCCTCAGCTCCCCCACAGACGAGAATGATCCTGTCCTCGGACGGATCGACGACCCTGTTGCTCGACGCCCTCATCGGCGAGAAGCTGAGCGTAGGGGTCGACCACCAGCAACGAGTTCCCGCCGCGCGCCTGGAACGTATCGGCTGCCACATCCTGGGCGTCGCACCCGAAGCCCTGGTCGTGGACCGCCAGTCGCGGATCCTCAACACCAACAACGACGTGATCAGCGTGAACCATGTGGTGATCGCCGGGCGCGATCGCGACAAACTCGTACCACCGCCCGGAGAATTACTCGGCCCCTATCTCAAGCGGGCGGGACTGCCCTTGAAACGGGAACCGCTCGCCGTGTCCCGGGAGACATGGCCGCTGAGCAGCACCTCAGCGGAGTGCGTCTGCAAGGAATACATCATCGACTGCGGTGACGCGGGACGGGTGTACATCCATGAGAAGTTCAACCCCCGGTTCGTGCCACCGAAAAAGGATGGGGCATAGACATGGCATCCAAAATCAGCCTGCCGCTCCGGAGTGACTCGGAGTGAAACGGGCTCTGATAACCGGAATCACCGGTCAGGACGGCTCCTACCTCGCCGACCTGCTATTGGAGAAGGGCTACGAAGTCCACGGCATCGTGCGCCGCAGCTCGTCGTTCAACACCAGGCGGCTCGACCACATCTACCGCGATCCGCACGACGCCGGGCGCCGTCTGATCCTGCATTACGGCGACGTCAGCGACGCCAGCCGGCTCGTGACCCTGCTGGTGCGCATCCGGCCGGACGAGGTCTACCACCTGGCGGCCCAGTCACACGTGCGAGTGAGTTTCGACGAGCCCGAGAACACCGGCAACATCACGGGCATCGGCACCACCCGGCTGCTTGAGGCGATCCTCATGTCCTCGAAGGACATCCGGTACTACCAGGCGTCGTCCTCGGAGATGTTCGGGGCGACACCGCCCCCGCAGAGCGAGCAGACCGCCTTCCACCCTCGCAGCCCGTACGGCGCGGCGAAGGTCTACAGCTACTGGATGGCACGCAACTACCGTGAGGCATACGGGATGTTCACGGTCAACGGCATCCTGTTCAACCACGAATCACCTCGCCGGGGCGAAACTTTCGTGACGCGGAAGATCGCCCGTGCGGCGGCACGGATCAAGAACGGTCTGGACAAACATCTCTACCTCGGCAATCTCGACGCCGTCCGTGACTGGGGCTACGCCCCCGAGTACGTCGAGGGCATGTGGCGCATGCTCCAGTGCGACGAGCCGGACGACTACGTCCTGGCGACCGGAGTCGGCACCACCGTGCAGGAGTTCGTCGAGCTCTGCTTCTCCCACGTCGGCCTCGACTGGCGCGCCCATGTGCGCTACGACGAGGCGTACGTACGCCCCGCCGAGGTCGACGCCCTGATCGGCGACGCCGGCAAGGCGCGCGAGAAGCTCGGCTGGAGCGCGCGGACGCCGGTGGACCGGCTGGCTCAGATCATGGTGGACGCCGAACTCGCCCGTATCGGCACCCACCCGCGCGAGCCCCACCACGCGATCCCGTTCGCCGATTCCCGGGCCCACCACGAACAGATCAGAGGGATCTCCCCCCGCTGACGCGGCCCCGGACGCGGCCCCCGTACGGACCCGGACGCACCGTCGCCCGGGTCCCCGCTCCCCGGACCGTCCCATCCGCCCCTTCCGTCCCGGCACCCGGAGCCGTCTGTGACCACACACGACCGAACCGCCTGGCGCACGGCGCTCGACCGGCGCTCCCACACGTCGGGGATCCGCGGGCTCGCCCAACGCCTACGCCACCCGGTCCGCACCTCCTACCCCAGCACCCGCGCGCTGCGCGAGCTCCGGCACCGAGGTGAGGGCAGCCCCTCGACCGCGCGGACCTTCTGGGGCCGCGAGATGTCGATCGCGCTGCCCGAAGAGGTCTCCCTCTCCATCCACCGCCGCGGATTCGTGGACTACGACCTCACTGCCTTCCTGCTCTCGCACCTGCGGCCCGGCGCGACGATGCTCGACGTCGGCGCGCACATCGGCTACTACACGATGTGGGCGAGCGAGCTGGTCGGCCCGAGCGGCTCGGTGACCGCTTTCGAGCCGACGCCGTCGACGCTCACGACGCTGCGCATGAACGCGGCCCGCCTGCCCAACGCCTCGGTGGTGCCCGCTGCGGTCTGGTCGAAGAAGGACCGGCTCGTCTTCCTCGACCACGGACCCGGCTACAGCGCCTACAACTCGACGTTCGAGGCACGGCTGCCCGACGCGGTCCGCGCCCGTATCCCCTCCGATCCCTTCACCGTCGACGCGGTCAGCCTGGACGACTACGTGCGCGACGCGGGCCTGACCGTCGACTTCGTGAAGATCGACGCCGAGAGCGCCGAGGCGCATGTCCTGGCCGGCATGCGCGAACTCCTGTCCGGCCAGCGCCCCGTCATCTCGCTGGAGGTGGGCGACCTCGACGTGGCGGGCGCGCCGACCAGCCGGGAGCTGGTCGACACGCTGGTGGACGCGGGATACGAGCCCTGGGAACTGCACCGGGGCACCCCGGCCCCCCACCGGCCGCGGAACCACTACGCGTACCAGAACCTGCTCTTCGCACCGGAGGGCCAGTGGCACCCGTCCGACCCCAGGAGGCCGTAGCACCATGCATGACCTGATCATTCGGAACGGTTCGCTGTACGACGGATCCGGTATCCCCGCCCGTATCGGCGACGTCGCGGTGGATCACGGTGTGATCACCAAGGTCGGGCGGGTCGCCGAGCGGGGCCGCACCGAGATCGACGCCGAGGGGCACATCGTCACGCCCGGCTTCGTCGACATCCACACCCACTTCGACGGGCAGGTGAGCTGGGACCCGCTGCTCACCCCCAGTTGCTGGCACGGTGTCACCTCGGTGGTGATGGGCAACTGCGGGGTCGGCTTCGCACCCGCCCGGCCGGACCGCCACGACTGGCTCATCGGGCTGATGGAGGGCGTCGAGGACATCCCCGGTGCCTCCCTCTCCGAAGGCATCACCTGGGAGTGGGAGTCCTTTCCCGACTACCTCGACGCCGTGGAGCGCGTGCCCCGTGTGATGGACGTGGCCGCGCAGGTCCCGCACGGCGCGCTGCGCGCCTATGTGATGGGCGACCGGGGCGCCGACAACGAACCGCCGACCGAGGACGACCTGAGGCGGATGTGCGCGCTGGTGCGCGAGGGCCTCGACGCGGGGGCCATCGGGTTCTCCACGTCGCGCACCCTGACCCATCTGGCCATCACCGGCGCCCCGGTGCCCGGCACCTTCGCCGCCGAGGACGAACTGTTCGCGCTCGGCGGGGTGCTCGGGGACGCCGGGACCGGGGTCTTCCAGCTGGTGCCGCTGGGCGCGGGCGGCGAAAAGGTCGACGATCCGCTGGGCGAGATCAAGTGGATGCGCAGGCTCTCGGCGGCCGTGCGCCGCCCGATCACCTTCGGGCTCTTCCAGAACGACAACGACCCCGACGGCTGGCGCGAACTGCTCCAGATCGCCGAGGACGCGGTGGCCGAGGGCGCCGATCTGCATCCGCAGGTGGCCGGGCGCCCGTTCAGCGTCATCATCAGTCTGGATTCGACCCACCCGTTCCACAAACGGCCCTCGTACAAGAGGATCGCCCATCTGCCCGCGCACGAGCGGCGGGTGGCGATGCGCGACCCGGCGCTGCGCGAGCGCATCCTCGCCGAGCTCCCGGAGAACGCCGACCCGCGCTCGGCGCTGTTCCCGCAGGGCTACGAGCGGCACTTCCCGATGGGCTCGACGTCACCGGACTACGAACCCGACGCCGACCAGTCCTTCGACAGCCTGGCCCGGCGCACCGGCGAAAACCCGGAAGCCCTCATCTACGACTTCCTCAGCTCCGAGGACACCAGCGGAATGATCTTCCGGCCGCTGCTCGGGTACACGGAATACACCCTCGATCCGATCCGCGAGATGCTGCTGCACCCCCAGGCGGTGCTCGGGCTCAGCGACGCCGGTGCGCACTGCCGGCTCATCTGCGACGCCAGCACACCGACGTCGATGCTCACGCACTGGGCCCGCGACCGCACCCGGGGCGCCCGGCTGCCGCTGGAGTTCGTCATCAAGAAGCAGACCTCGGAGCCCGCCCGCCTGTACGGGCTGCGCGACCGCGGCCTGCTGCGTCCCGGCTACCGGGCCGACATCAATGTCATCGACCTCGACCGGCTGTCCCTGCGCTCCCCCGAGTTCGTCCACGATCTGCCCGCGGGCGGCGGGCGGCTGATCCAGCGCGCGGACGGCTACGCGGCGACGGTCGTCGCCGGGGAGATCACCTTCCGCCACGGCGAGGCGACGGGCGCACTGCCCGGCAGGCTCGTCCGTGGCACCCGACCGGGCCCGGTCGTGCTGTGAACCGACGACGCCACACTACCGAGGGGACTACGCAGTGACCGACACGACCGGAGGGCTCCGGCTCGACAACTCGATGAAGCTGCTCGCCCGCGGGCGGCTCGTCGACGCGACACTGTCCGAGAAGGACTACGTCATCGAACGCGACCGGCTGGTGGACGGCGCCTACCCCATTTACGGCGAACGCGCACGCGGTGCCCGCGTCTGGGACGCCGACGGCAACGAGTACCTCGACTTCATCCTGGCCTACGGCACGATCATCCTCGGCCACGCGGATCCGGCGGTGACCGAGGCGGCGATGCGGGAGATCGAGGAGGGCTTCTCGATCACGCTCCGCAAGCGGACCCAGATCGAACTCGCCGAGCGCCTGGTGGGAATCGTCCCCGGCGCGGAACGGGTGTTCCTCCTCAAGACCGGGTCGGACGCCACCAGCGCCGCCGTCCGCCTCGCCCGCGCCTACACGGGCCGCGACCGCGTGGTGCGCTGGGGCTACAACGGGTGGCACGACTGGGCCGCCCAGCGCCCCGGCGGCATCCCCGACACCGTACGGACGCAGGTCGACACCTT
Source organism: Streptomyces sp. TSRI0281 (assembly GCF_001905125.1). Lineage (GTDB taxonomy): Bacteria > Actinomycetota > Actinomycetes > Streptomycetales > Streptomycetaceae > Streptomyces. The sequence continues at coordinate 74,271 of NZ_LWLE01000008.1, forward strand.
CCGGTACAACGACCTGGACAGCCTGCGCGAGGTCTTCCTCGCGCACCCCGGCCAGGTGGCGTGTCTGCTGCTCATGCCGTTCGAACTCGACAGCCCCGAGCCCGGGTTCCTCCAGGGCGCGATCGACCTCGCCCATGAGCACGGCGCGCTGGTGGTCTTCGACGAGATGCGCTCCGGGTTCCGGGTGGCACTCGGCGGCGCGCAGGAGCTGTTCGGCGTGCGGGCCGACCTCGCCACCTTCAGCAAGGCGATGGCGAACGGCTGGGCGGTGTCCGCGCTGACCGGCCGGGCCGATGTGATGGCCATGGTCGGCCGGACGCACATCTCGTCCACGTTCTACTCCAACACCGTCGCGATGGCGGCGGCGGTGGCGACCATGGACCGCCTCGCCGACGGGACCGTGCTCGACCGGGTGCGCGAGCTGGGCGTACGGCTGCAGAAGGGACTCGGCGAGCAGGCGCGGCGGCACGGTGTGCCGGCCCAGGTGCGCGGAGTCCCGCAGATGCCGTTCCTGACGTTCTCCCACCCCGACCCGGCCCGCGCCCGGCTGATGCAGGACGCGTTCTTCACCCACACCACGCGCCGGGGCGTTCTGCTGCACCCGACCCATCACTGGTTCATCTGCGGCGCCACCACCGACGCCGATCTCGATCACACCCTGGCCGCCTGCGACGAGGCGTTCAAGGCCGCCGCGAAGGTGGCGTAAGCGGTGGAGACCCGATCGGCACTGCTGGCGCGCGTACGAGCCGAGCTCGCGCACCAGTTGCAGGAGGATCCGAGCCTTCCGTGGCTGAGCGACACCGAGCCGCTGGCACCCGCCGGTGTGGACTCGGTGCTGGTCATCACGGTGGTCAGTGAGCTGGAGAGGGAGCTGGGCGTGACCTTGCCGGACGACGCGGTCCTCGGTTCGGCGAGCATCAGCTCGCTGGCCACGGCACTGAGCCGGGGTGATCGACGATGAACGCCACGGGAGCAATAGCCGTCACCGGGCTCGGCGTGTGCGGCCCGGCCGGGCTCGGGGTGTCCGCGCTGTGGGAGGCGCTGGCCACCGGAAAGGCGTACCACCCGCCCATCACCGCGTTCGACGCCACCGGCGCCACCCTGCGGGCGGCGGGCCAGGTGCCGGGGCACACGGGCGGGGACGGCGTGTGGCGGGCGCTCGACCTCGCCGAGACCGCCGTGCGGGAAGCCCTGGACGGGATGGACGCCGCCGGGCGCGAGCGGACCGCGCTGGTGCTCGGCACCACCGACCCCGGTCTGGTGCCGCCGCGGCCCGGGTACTTCACGGGCGACCTGGCCCCGGCCTGCGCCGAGCGCACCGGGCTCCATGGCGAGGCCCTCACCATCGCCAACGCCTCCGCGTCGGGCGCCGCCGCCATCGCGGTGGCCCGTGACCTGGTCGCTGCCGGGGACGCGCCGGCGGTCGTGGTCGGGGGCGCCGACGCAGTGACCGACATGGCCTTCCTCGGCCTGAACTCGCTGCGCACACTGGGCCCACAGGGCTGCCGGCCCTTCAGCACCGAGCGGCGCGGCATCGGCCTGTCCGAGGGCGCGGCGGTGCTGCGGCTCGAACCTCTCGACCCGCACGCGGGCGCCGGGGAGCCGCTCGCGGTCCTGGCGGGCTGCGGGCTCACCAACGCCACCGGGCATCTGGCCGCGCCGGGCGCGGACGGCATCGAGCTGGCCGTGCGGCTCGCGCTCGCCGACGCCGGACTCGGCCCCGAGGAGATCGACTTCGTCAACACCCACGGCCCGGGGACGCGGCGCGGCGACGCCGCCGAGATCACCGCGCTGCGGTCGGTGTTCGGGCCGCGGCTCCCGTCGGTTCCGGTCAACAGCGTCAAGGGTGTGCTCTGGCACCTCCAGGGCGGCGCGGGCGCCGTCGAGGCCATGGCCTGTGTGCTCTCGCTGGCACACCGTGCGGTGACCCCGACGTGGGGCGCCCGGCCGGTCGACCCCCTCTGTGCCGATCTCGACCTGGTCCTCGACGACGCGCCCCGGCCGATGCCGGAGTTGCGGACCGCGCTCAGCGTGTCGTGCGGTCTGGGCGGGATGAACACCGCACTCATCTTCCGGAGGCCCTGATGGACGACTCGGTCGTGATCACCGCCGCGGCCTCGGGCGAGGTCGACACGGCGGACCTGTGGCAGGCGCTCGCGGCAGGCCGCGACGGCTGGCAGGACGTCAACAAGTGGACCAGGGAACTGCCCGAGCGGATAGCCGAGATGGCGGGCGAGGCGCTCGCCGGGGCGGCGGTGACCGGCGCGGCCGGTACCGACCTGGCCACGCCCGACCCCACCGCCACCGCCTGCGTCATCGGCTCCGGCTACGGCTCGGGTCATGTGGCCGAGACCATCCGGGCCCGGCTCGACGCGGGGGCGCGCTCATCGCTGGCCCCCGAGTCCTTCCTGTACTTCAACGCGCACGGCGTGACGTCGCTGATCTGTCTGCGCCACCGGCTGCGCGGCTACTGCGCCACCGTGCTCGGAGCGGGCGCCGGGCTGCAGGCCCTGGCGATCGCCCGGCGCAGGCTCCGGCCGGAGGGTGCCGGCCCGGTGCTGTGCGGCACCTATGAACTGCTGAGCCCGGCCGCCGCCAGAGCCCGCGGCAGCGACCCGGTGAGCGGGCGGGCGGCGTTCCTGGTGCTGGAGACCGCGGCGCGGGCCCGGGGGCGCGGTGCCCGTGTCCTGGGCACGCTCGGTCCGGTGGAGACGTTCCCGGTTCCCGCCGCGGATCTCGCGGCGCGGCCCGGCGACCCGCTCGTGACCGCGCCCCTGGCCGAGCTGGTCTCGGTGCTCACCGGCACCGGCGCACCGACGACGGCCACCGTGACGGCGGCGAGCGGGCGGACCGGCTACCGCTGCACCGCGTCCAGGAAGGGGTGACCGTGGACGACACCCTGATGGACGTCCTGGCGGGGCACCGCCGTGGTGGCCGCGGCGACCGGCCCGCCCTGGTGGACCGGCGCCGGTCGGTGACGTACGCCGAACTGGAACGCGAGGTCAGCGCACGGATGAGGGATCTGTCGGCATCGGGTGTCGGCCCCGGGGTGCGGACCGGTGTCGTGCTGACGAACCTGCTGGACTCGGTGGTCGACTTCGCCGCCGCGACCTCCCTGCACGCCCCGGTGCTGGTGCTCCAGGAGCAGGCCGGTGAGGCGGAACGCTCGGCCGCGCTGGCCGACTTCGGCGCCGAGCTGGGGATCGAGGGCGATGTGGTGACCCGGCTGCGGCCGGGCGGTGACCACGGCGGTGACCCGGCCTTCGCGGTGGCCAGCTCGGGCACCAGCGGACGGCCGAAGGTGATCTCGCGTGAATGGTCGGGAACCCTGCGCAACTCGGCCGGATTCGCACGTGGCCTCGGCCTCGACGCCGACGACGTGGTGCTCACGACCAGCCCGCTGGGCCACAGTTACGCCATCGAGGCGGGGACCCTGGCCGTCCTCTCGGCAGGTGCCTGCCAGGTGGTGCCCGCGGGAGCCCTGACCCCGGCCCGTGCCGCGCTCCTCGTGGAGCGCCACCGGCCCACCGTCCTGCAGAGCGTCCCGTTGATCCTCGACTGGTGGGGGCAGGGTGACGTGCTGCGTGCGGGCTCCTGGAAGCGGTGCGTCAGCGCGGGCGAGGCCCTGTCGGAGCAGGCGGCCGCGCCCTGGCGCGAGGCGGGCCTGACCGTCTACGACCACTACGGCAACTCCGAGCTCGGCCAGCTGACCCTCAACCCCCTCGGGGGCGGCAGCGGTGTCGGACACCCGCTGCCGGAGGTGAGGATCAGGGCGGGCGGCAGCGAGCCGGGGCCGGTGGCGGCGCGCTTCCCGGGTCTGTCCCCCGTACGCATGGAGGCGGGACGGGCGGTGCCGCTCGCCGACGAGGAGGGCTGGGTCACCACCGGTGACCTCGGGGTCTTCGACGACGACGGGCTGCGGCTGACCGGGCGCAGCGATCTGCTCATCAATATCGGCGGCAACAAGATCTCGCCCGTCGAGGTGGAGGAGGTCCTGCGCGCCATGCCCGGGGTCAAGGACTGTGCCGTCGTGGGGCGGCCGGGGCCCTCCGGCGACCACCAGGTATGGGCCTTCGTCGAAGCGGGCGCCGACGAGTTCGACGCCGCCGCGCTGCGCCGGCGGGCCCGGGAGCAGCTGATGGCGGTGAAAGTGCCGACGGTGTTCCGCCGGGTCGACAAGCTGCCCCGGACCGGCAGCGGCAAGATCCGCCGGGGCCTGCTCATCGAGGAGGGCGGCTGACGGTCGCCTCACCACACAGGTCCGACATCCCACCATCGCCGACGAGAAGGAGAACCCCATGGCCGACGGCGCCGTTTCCGAGCCCGCAGACCGCGAACACGTGATGGAGCTCATCAGGACCGTCCTCGCAGAACGGCCCCATGTGCCCGACCAGCTCAGCGAGACGACCACGCTCGACGAGAGCGGCATCGATTCTCTGGACCTGATCGTGGTGCTGTCGCGCTTCGAGGAGAAGTGGGACGTGCCCTACAGCGGGGAGGAGGCCGACTGGGCGTCCTTCGACAACCTGGGACACCTGGCCGACACCCTGGTCGCCCGGGCCCGTACCGCCGAGCGAGAACGACGGTGACGGGCCCGACGGTTCCCCGGTTCGACCAGCTGGGCGCGCTGGGATGGCAGGACCGGGCGCTCGACGGTCTGAACTGCGTACTGCGCTGCGTCGAGTCCGTCCTCGCGTTCCGGGGGCTCGGCCCCCAGGAGGTGGCCCGCGCGCTCAACGGCCCGCTGGACCCGGTCGGCCGTGATCTGGCCAAGGACTTCGACGGCTGCCGGGTGAACTACCGCACCGAGTTCGACGACGGCTCCCGCAATGTGCCGTTCGTCCTGGAGAGCCTCTCCGCCGGCGAGCCGGTCATGGTCCTGCCGGACCGGTTCCATCTGCCCGGCGATGTGTACGAGGGGCGCTTCCACTTCCACGACCACGCGGTCCTCGCCGTGGACTGGTCGCCCGAGGACAGCGTGATGTCCGTACTGGACACCGACGCCGATCCGGCCGACGGCTTCCGCAGACGCTGGACGCTGACCCCCGCCCTGCGGGCGCTCTTCACCTGGGTGGGCACGGTCACCGTGACGGGCGAGCCGGACCGGCGGGATCCGCAGGAGTACTTCGCCGAACGGCTGGACCGGGACACCGCGTTGCTCTCGGTGGGCGCGCGCGCTCTCGACGACCTCATCGAGGAGCTGACCGGGGCGGGGCTCGAAGCGGTGACCGCCCGTGCCCTGCACCTCCTGGTGCTCGGGGACATCCAGCCCCAGCTGTTCATCTACGCCAATGCCCTCGCCGTCCCGCCCTCCTCGGGCGAACCACTGGTGCTGCCCCCGGAGCTGGCGGCGGTGCGTACGGCCGCGCTGGAGGCCCGGGTGCACGCCAAACGCCTGGGCATCGCCCTCATCGCGGCGCACGAGAAGCCGGATCCGCTCGCGGTCTATCCGCGTGTGCTGCCGCTGAGCCGGCCGCTGCGCGACGCCATGGGCCGGCTACGCGAGGCTCTGGTGGCGGCGGGCGGCCGGGAGGGTCCTGCCGACCCCGGCGCGTCGGACCGGCTGCGCGCACGGTTCGCGCAGATCGAGAGCATCAATTTCCCCGTACGCGAGGAGGCGACGGCATGACCGTGCCGGTGGCCCTGGTGACCGGCGGCTCCGGCCCGCTGGGGCAGGCGATCGCGCACGCCTTGGCCCTGTCGGGCCACGCCGTCGCGGTGCACGCGCACCGCAACGAGGAAGGAGCGGCTGCCGCGGTCCGTGAACTGCGCGCGGCGGGCGCCGCCGCCCACGCGGTGACCGGCGATCTGTCCCGCCCCGGCGGCGGCACCCGGGTCGTGGGTCGGGTGGTCGAGGAGTTCGGCCGCCTCGACACCCTCGTGGTCAACGCCGGGGTCCACCGTGACCGGCTGCTCCTGAACGTGCCGGAGGAGGAGTGGGACGAGCAGCTCGCGGTCAATCTGACCGGGGCCTTCGGCTGTGTGCGGGCCGGGGTGCGGGCCATGACCCGGCACTCCGGCGGGCGGATCGTCCTGGTGTCGTCGGTGGCCGGGCTGCGCGGCCAGCCCGGCCAGGCCGCCTACGCGGCCACCAAGTCCGGTCTGCACGGACTGGCGTGGACCACCGCCAGGGAGTACGGGCGGTACGGCATCACCTGCAACTGCGTGGCACCCGGACTGATCGCCGACACCCCCGCCTACGCCGGCCTGTCCGCCGGGGCGCGCGAGGCGGTGGTGGACCGCACCCCCCTGGGCCGTCCTGGCCGGGCCGAGGAGATCGCCTCGGTGGTGTCCTTCCTCTGCTCCCCGGCGGCCTCGTACGTGTCCGGGCAGGTGATCGCGGTGGACGGCGGGATGACGGCATGAGCACAACCGACCGACACGACGAGCGGGACGAGCAGGAGGACGTGTGAGCGAGCGAGTGTTGTTCTTCCCCTGGGGCTGGGGAGGCGGCGCGGCCTACACCGGCCGCTGCCTCGCCCTGGCCTCCGAACTGGCCGGGGCCGGCGACGAGGTGGCGTTCGCGGACTGTGGCATCAACTCCATGGTGCGCGAGGCCGGGTTCACGGTGCTGGAGTCCGAGCCCGAGGCTCCCCGCCCGCCGGACCGGCACCCGATGCCCTCGTATCTGCCCTTCGCCGACGTGGAGCGCGTGTTCGCGATCGCCGCGAGCTACCACCGTATCGAGCGGGTGGAGCGACGGCTCGCGGCCGACGCCCGGCTCATCGAGGAGTACCGGCCCACCCTGGTGGTCATCGACATGTGCCCGACCGCGGCGCTCGCCGCGCGGGCCGCCCGGATCCCCGTCGTCTCCCTTGCCGACGCGGACTTCATCACCCCGCGGGCGAACGGCTGGATGCCCTGGTCGACGGTCACGCCGCGCACCCTGTTGCCCCACCCCTCAAGCCTGCCGGTGTGGGACCGGGTCTCACGCGAGCTGGGCCTGGGCGAGGTGAGCCGGGCGGAACACCTGCTGTGGGGCGAGGTCACCCTGGTCTCCAGCCTCGCCGACCTCGAACCGGTCGAGGGACCGCCTCACCGGGGCGCCCTCCACTTCGTCGGACCGATGTACTGGAACCCGCCGGGCGCGGCCGGGTCCACTCCCCCGGACACGGACCGGCCGAAGGTCTACGTCACCATCGGCAGCGGCGGCACGGTGGGCCGTCAGGCCCTGCAGAACGTGCTCGACGCGTGCGCGGACCAGCCGTGGACCGTGTACGTCTCCAGCGGCTTCGCCTTCGAGGGCGATCTGGTGGTGCCCGACAACGTCGTGGTGGCGGGCTTCACCGGGCTCGACACCCCGCTGGAGTGGGCGGACGTGGTGGTCAGCCACGGCGGTTCGGCCACGGTGCTGGCCACTTTGCTGCACGGCAGGCCCTCGGTCGTGATGCCGTTCATGTCCGAGCAGGAGATGAACGGCCGCGAGCTCGTCGATGCGACCGGCGCCGGGGTGCTGCTGAGGACCAGCCGGACCACCGCGTACGGACGGCTCGCCTTCAGCGACCGCTACTCCGGCCCCTCCGACCAGCCGTGCGTCGGCGTCGCCGACATTCGCCGGGGCATCACCGAGGTCCTGGGCGACGCGACGTACACCGAACGCGCGGCCGCCTGGGGGAAGCGGCTGCGGGCGCGCCGGGATACGGCCGACCTGGTCTCCCTCGCCCATTCGGCCACCCCGCACCGGGCGGAGGCGCACCGATGAACGAGGACCTGCGCGTGGCGATCGTGGGCTGCGGCCGGATCGGTGCGATGTACGCCGAACACCTCGACGCGCTGGGCCCCTTCCGGCTGGTGTGCGTGGATGCCGAGCGCGACCGGGCCGAGAAGCTGGCGCGGTCGGTGGCCTCGGGCACGGTCGCGGACTCCGTCGAGGACCTGGTGGAGCGGGGCTGTGACGCGGCGCTGGTGACGGCGGCCACCACCAGCCACCCGGAACTGGTCGGCGCGCTCGTCGACGCCCGGATCCCGGTGCTGTGCGAGAAGCCGCTGACCACCGACCTGGCCCGGACCGAGGCCCTGGGGCTGCGGGCGGAGGAGCACGGGGTGCCCCTGTGGGTGGGCTTCCAACGCCACTTCGACCCCGGTTTCGCCGATCTGCGGGCCCGGACCGCCGAGGGCAAGGCGGGCCGGGTGCAGCTGCTGCGGCTGGTCTCGCACGATGTATCGATGCCGCCGCTGGCCCGGCTGCGCGAGAGCGGCTCGATCTTCACCGATCTGATGCTGCACGACTTCGACATGGTGCGGTGGCTGACCGGGCGCGGCATCGTCCAGGTCGTCGCCGACGGCTCGGCGCTGTCCGCCCCGGAGCTCGCCGGCATCGGCGACTTCGACACGGTCACCGCGCTGCTGCGGCTCGACGACGGCGCCCTGGCCGCGCTCTCGGCGGGCCGCCTGCAGCCCGTGGGCTACGACGTGCGCGCCGAGGTGCTGGCCGAGAACGGCAATCTGGAGGCCGCCCTGACGCATGCGCGCACCCCCGGCGAGGGCGGCGCACCCGAACCGCGTTTCCGCGGCTACTGGGACCGGTTCGCCACCGCATACCGCCACCAGGTGGAGGCGTTCTTGACGATGGCGGCGGGCGGACCCGCCGATCCGGCCTCGGGCGGCTGGCGCGACTCCTACGAGGCGCTGCGCTGCGCGCTGGCCGCCGAGCGGTCGGCTCGCTCCGGATCCGTACCGGTGAAGCTGTGACCTTCGCCCGTACGCGTACTCCTCACGCTCTTGTGACATCCCCTCCGAACGACAGCCCCCCAACCCCGTTGCCGTAAGACGACTTGACGAAGGGAACACCATGGGCAAGATCCGCGTAGCGATCGCCGGGGTCGGCAACTGCGCCGCCTCGCTCGTCCAGGGAGTGCATTACTACGCCGACGCGGACCCCGCGGCCCGGGTCCCCGGGCTCATGCACGTCGAGTTCGGCGGCTATCACGTACACGACCTGGAGTTCGTCGCCGCGTTCGACGTGGACGCCAAGAAGGTCGGACAGGACCTGTCGTCCGCGATCTCGCGGTCGGAGAACAACACGGTCAAGATCTGCGATGTGCCGCCCAGCGGTGTCACTGTTCTCCGGGGGCCCACCCTGGACGGTCTGGGCCATTACTACCGGGAGACCATCACGGAGTCGGCCGAGGACCCGGCCGATGTCGTCGCGGCGCTCCGTGAGAGCCGGGCCGACGTCCTGGTCTCGTATCTGCCGGTCGGCAGCGAGGAGGCCGACCGGTTCTACGCGCAGTGCGCCATCGACGCCGGTGTGGCGTTCGTCAACGCCCTGCCGGTGTTCATCGCCTCCGACCCGCACTGGGCGGCCAAGTTCGCCGAGGCCGGTGTGCCGATCATCGGCGACGACATCAAGTCCCAGGTGGGCGCCACCATCACCCACCGCGTCCTGGCCCGGCTGCTCGAGGACCGCGGTGTCCACCTCGAACGCACCATGCAGCTCAACGTCGGTGGGAACATGGACTTCCGCAACATGCTGGAGCGCGAGCGTCTGTTGTCGAAGAAGATTTCGAAGACCCAGTCGGTGACATCCCAGATCGAGCGCGACCTGGGCAAGGACAACGTGCACATCGGACCGTCGGACCATGTGCCGTGGCTCGCCGACCGCAAATGGGCGTATGTGCGCCTGGAGGGACGCGCGTTCGGCGACGTACCGCTGTCGCTGGAGTACAAGCTGGAGGTGTGGGATTCACCGAACTCGGCGGGTGTCATCATCGACGCCGTCCGCGCCGCCAAGATCGCACTCGACCGGGGTGTGGGCGGCCCGCTGCTCGCCCCGTCGTCGTACTTCATGAAGTCGCCCCCGGAGCAGTACCGCGACTCCGATGCCTTCGACGCTGTCGAGGCCTTCATCGCCGCCACCCCGACCCCCGGGCGGCGAGCACATCAATGAACCACCGGCCCCGTACGCGGACCGAGAAAGAAGGGGACACCTGTGAGGTCCGATCCTGCCACCCTGGCGCCCGAGTCCGTCCGCGAACGGGACTTCCGCCTGTTGTGGATCGGCAGCGGCATCAGCCAGCTGTGCGGGATGGCGACGGTGGTCGCCTTCCCGCTGCTCGCGGCTCAGACGCTGGGCGCCTCTGTCGGTGAGGTCGGCCTCATCACAGCGGCGGGGTATCTGCCCTGGCTGATCCTCACTCTGCCCGCCGGCGTGTACAGCACACGGCTGCCGCCGCGCGTCGTGCTGCTGCTGGCCGACCTGTGCCGCGCCGCGATCGTGACCCTCGTACCGGTCCTGTCGGTCACCGGCCATCTCGCCCTGTGGCATCTGTACCTGTCCAATGTGCTGGTCAGCTGCGCGACCGTGTTCTACGAGATCGTGTATCTGTCCATGCCGCCGCGGATGCTGCCGAAGGACAAACTCGTCTACGGCAACATCCGTCTCCAGATCGCCCGCGCGGTCTCCCTGGCCTTCGGCCCGACCCTGGCGGGTTTCACCGTGCAGCTGGCCGGTCCCGAGAGCGCGCCCCTGCTCAACTCCGTGGGGTTCATCGCGTCCGCCTCCTGCAATCTGCTGATGCGCTCGCGCATCCGGTCCGCCAAGAGCGCGAACCGCACCTCGGGCCTGTGGGCCGAACTCTCCGAGGCCGCCCGGTTCATCGCCAAGCGGCCGGTGATGCTGGCCTCGATCGCCGGCTCGGCGGTCGGCAATTGCTGCTTCGCCGCCTACGAGGCGCTCGTCATCATCTTCCTCGCCCATGACGTCGGCATCACCCCGGGCACTCTGGGCATGCTGCTCGGGTCGGTCGGCATCGGCGGTCTGATCGGCGCGTTCAGCGCGGGCAAGGTCAGCAGACGGCTGGGCACCGCCCGCGCCGTGTGGCTGCCCGCCGCCGTCCTGGCACCGGCGGGCCTGCTTCTGCCGCTGACCCAGCGGGGCTCGGGGCTGCTGCTGTTCCTGTGCGGCGCCCTGCTCTTCCACGCCGGGTTCTCCATCTTCACGGTCGGTCAGGCCACCCTCGTCCAACTGCTCACCCCGCCCGATCTGTTGAATCGGACGGTGGCCTGCGTACGGTTCGTCAGCCGCGGGATGCTCTTCTTCGGCGGACTGGTCGGCGGCGGACTGGGCAGTCTGTTCGGCCCCCGCCTCGGGCTGACCGTCGTGATGCTCCTCTGGCTCACCGCCCCCATCATCACCGCGTCCTCGCACCTACGGTTCTGGCGGGACATCCCCACGCGGGACGATCCCACTTTGGAGTGACCACATGACTGAGACGCTCGATATCGTCATCACCACCATCGGTTCCGGCTCGTTCCTGGAGCACTACGACGACACGCTCGCCGAGGACGGCGCCCGCCTCGTCGTCATTCCCGACCGGAAGACCCCGAGTGCGTTCTACGACGCCTGCGACAAGGCCCGCGCCCGCGGCGCCGACATCGTCTCCCCCGATGTCGAGGAGCAGGATCGGCTGCTGGCGAAGCTGGGTGTGCCCGATCTGATCCCGTACGACTCCGACAACCGCCGGAACATCGGCTATCTGCTGTCGTACCTCAACGGCAGCGCGCTGACCGTCTCCATGGACGACGACAACCTGCCGATCGACCGCCCCTTCCTGGACGAGCACCGGATCGTGCTTCAAGGACCGGTGGGCCACCGTGTGGTGTCGGCGGCGGGCGGCTGGTTCAACGCCTGCGACCTGCTCGACGTCGAGCCGTGCCGGGTCTTCCCGCGCGGCTTCCCCTACGGCCCGAGGGGGGAAGCGGCGGAGCTCACCGCCGCGGAGGAGGTGGCCGATGTCAGGATCAACGCCGGTCTGTGGCTGGACGATCCGGATGTGGACGCGGTGACACGGCTCGCGGTCCGGCCGCGTGTCACCGCCTACCGGGGCAACCCCGCCGTGCTCGCCAAGGACACCTGGTGCCCCGTCAACTCGCAGAACACCGCGATCCACCACGACGCGCTGCCCGCCTACTACTTCCTGCGCATGGGCCAGCCCATCGGCGGGGCCGCCGTCGAGCGCTTCGGCGACATCTTCAGCGGGTACTTCGTCGCGGCCTGCGCCAAACACCTCGGGCACTCGGTGCGGTTCGGCGGGCCGCTGGTCAACCACGAGCGCAATGAGCACGATCTACTCAACGACCTCGCCATCGAGCTGCCCGCGATCCGCTTCATGGACGAACTCCTTGAGTGGCTGCGGGAGTTCAGGCTTGACGGCAGCGACTACCAGGAGGCGTACACCTCACTCAGTTACGGCCTCCAGGACTTCGCCGAACAAGCACGGGGCCGGGCATGGTCGCCGGAGGCGCGGGCGTTCCTGCACCGCAGCGCCCATCTCATGCGCACCTGGCTGACCGCCGTACGCCGTATCGACGGCTCCTGAACGGACAGCGCCCCCTGCCCGGAAGCCCTGTGCGGGACCCCGGGTGGGGGCGCGCTCCCACCGAACCTCCGGCGGGACGTCGCGGCCGTACGGTCAGCTTTCCGACCGGTTCGCCAGGACCGCGTCGACCGTCTCCTCCAGCGTCAGCTCAGAGCTGTCGAACCACTCCCCTTCACCCGCGATTTCCTTGCGCAGCGCGTCGTCCAGGAACGACCAGTCGTCGGCGAGCACCTTGTCCCGCTCGGCGACCCGCCGCGAGACCACGCCCGCCGTCGGCGCCAGCACGATCAACCGCAGCGGCAGATCCTTCAACTGCTCCCGGTAGAAGTCCAGATGCGCACGGCGCACCACCACGTCGTCCACGACCGCGGTGACCCCGGCGGCATGGAAGCTCCGCGCCAGCACCGACGCGTTACGTGCCCGCAGCAGCAACTGCCGGTCCGCCTCAAGGTCCTCCTCCGGCGAGGGCAGATGCCCGCCCGACACGATGAGGTCCTGGAGGTGGTCGCCCTCGATGTGCGCGCCGAGGGGGAACCGACCGGCCAGGCCGGCCGAAACCGAACTCTTGCCGGACCCCGGAATACCGATGACGAGAAATACATCGGATGCGGGTTCGGTGTCGACGACTTGGCCCTGGAACGAGGTTTCCGGCATGCTTCCCCTACTCCTTCATCACATTTATCAAGCAACAGTCCGATATTGCCACAGCGATCGTAGCAATTATCGACGACCCATCCGATCCCATTCCGTGCACGGGAGTACTTATGTCAATCGACAGTGCGGTGGGCCCCCCTCCTCCGTGGCTGCTGGTCTTCTCCGCCGCCGACCCGGCGGCACTGACGGCCGAGGCGCGGTCGGCGGCCGCGTTACTGACCGACGGCGCCGACCCCGGGTCGGTTCCCCAGACCCGCCCGGTGTCCGCGGAACACGACGTACGGCGCCTGGCGGTCACGGCGGCGGACCGGGCGGGACTGGTCGAGGGGCTGTCGTTCTTCGCCGACGGACTGGCGAGCCCCCGCTACTCCTCGGGCTGCCCCGACGGCGCCGCCACCGGGGCCGCCTGGTGCTTCGGCGGGCACGGCAGCCAGTGGCCCGGCATGGGGCGCGCCCTGCTGGACTGGGCGCCGGCCGCCGCGAAGGTCCTCACCGAACTCGACTCGCTGCTGCCCACCGGAGTCATCGACCCGCTGATGAACGCGGCGGACGGCGAGCCCGGCAGCCCGGCGACGACCCAGCCGCTGATCTTCGCGATACAGGTCGCCACCGCCCACTGGCTGTGGTCGATGGGACTGCGCCCACGCGCCGTGGTGGGGCACAGCCTCGGCGAGGTCGCGGCAGCCCATGTGGCGGGCGCGCTCAGCCTCGCCGACGCGGCCCGCGTGGTCTCCGTACGCTCCCGCCTGCTCGAACAGACGGCGGGCGGGGGGACCATGGCGACGGTGAGCCTCGACCGGCGCACCGTCGAGCGGCGCTGCGCGGAGATCCCCGGGACGGTGGTCGTCGCCGCCCATTCCGCACCCACGGAGACGGTGGTCACCGGGGAGAGCGAAGCGACCGGGGCACTGGTGAGCGCGCTGGAGGCCGAGGGGGTGCGGTGCCGGCGGATCCGTATCAACGCGGCCTCGCACAGCCCGTTCGTGGACGGCGTGCTGCCCGCGATGCGCGCCGAGCTGGCGGACCTCGATCCTGCGGCGCCGCGCGTCCCGTGGATCTCGACGGTCGAGGACGAGCCCGACGGCCGACCGGTGGACGCCACCGCGGAGTACTGGGCGCAGAATCTGCGCCGACCGGTCCGTTTCACCGAGGCGGTGTCGGCCCTCGCGCGGCGCGGGATCCGGGCGTATGTGGAGATCGGCCCGCACCCCGTGCTCATCTCGCCGATCCGCCAGACGCTGCGGGCCGAAGGGGTCGAGGACCCGCTGGTGATCGCCTCCGGCAGCCGGGCGACCCCCGAACCGGTCTCGCTGCTACGGCTGCTGGGCGCCCTGCACTGCCGGGGCCTGGACCTTCCGGCGCCGCTCGACCGCCGGGCCCGATCCGAGAAGCCCGACCGCCGGGCCTGATCCGAGAAGCCCGACCGCCGGGCCCGATCCGAGAAGCCCGACCGCCGGGCCCGATCCGAGAAGGAGAAGAAGAACCATGCGTGCGTCCTCGTCCCCCCTGGACGGACGGCCGTCCGAGCCGGCCGGCCCCTCGTCCTCCGCGGTCCGGTCGCGCTCCGGCGCGGACCGGTCAGCTCCCCTTCCCGAGCGAGGAGACCACGTCCTCGACCGCTCCGCGACCGTCCTCGTGGCGGGCTCGACCGGCCTCGTGGGCTCGGCCGTACTCCGTCACCTCCGGGCCCGGGGCTTCACCTCCGTCGTCGGGACCCACTCCGCCGACCTCGACCTCACCGACGGCCCGGCGACCCTCGACTACCTCTCCTCGCTCCGGCCGGCTGTCGTGATCGACGCGGCCGCCCGGGTCGGCGGTATCGCGGCCAATGACGCGGAACCGGTGGAGTTCCTCAACGACAACCTCACCATCCAGACCAATCTGTTCACCGCCGCGCACGCCGCGGACGTGGACCGACTGCTGTTCCTCGGCTCCTCGTGCATCTACCCGAAGCACAGTCCCCAGCCGATCCCCGAGTCCGCTCTGCTCACCGGCCCGCTGGAGGAGACCAACGACGCCTACGCGATCGCGAAGATCGCGGGTGTGGTCGCGGTGAGGTCGTACCGCAGGCAGTACGGCCGCCGATGGATCTCCGCGATGCCCACCAACGTGTACGGCCCCGGTGACAACTTCCACCCGACCCGCTCGCACGTCCTGCCCGCGCTCGCCCGCCGCTTCCACGAGGCGGTGCGCGACGGCGCCGAGGAGGTCGTCGTGTGGGGCACCGGCACTCCGCGACGGGAGTTCATCCACGTGGACGACCTGGCGGCGGCCTGCCTCCACCTCCTCGACCACTACGACGACCCGTCACCGGTCAACATCGGGGTCGGCGAGGAGCTCACCATCGCCGATCTGGCGGCGCTGGTGGCCGGGGCAGCCGGTTTCACGGGCCGCATCACCTGGGACACGAGCAGACCGGACGGGACGCCGCGCAAGCTCCTCGACGTCTCCCGGCTGCGCGCCACGGGCTGGAAGCCGCGGATCGAGCTGGCGGACGGGGTGCGGAGCACGGTGCGCTGGTACGCCGACCACGCGGACCGGGCCGCCGAGCCGGATGCCGGGGCGCGCCCGGATGGGCCGTGACTGGTGGCGGCGCGCGGCAAGGGGGGCCCGCGCCGCGGTCACCCGGCCGGGCCGGCCCGCCGTGCGAAACGGCCCCGGTCCAGGACGGGCCGCCCCGCGCAGCGCACCTCGAACAGCGCCGACTCCCCGCGCTCCCAGATCCGTACCGTCAGCTCCTGGCCGGGGAGGACGGGCGCGGTGAAGCTGCCGGACAGGCTGCCGAAGCGGGCGGGATCACCACCGCAGAGTGTGTGGAGCAGCGCCCGCCCGGCGAAGCCGTACGTACACAGCCCGTGCAGCAGGGGGCGACGGAAGCCCAGGCGAGCGGCGACGGCGGGGTCGTAGTGCAGGGGGTTCGGATCGCCGCTGAGCCGGTAGAGCAGGGCCTGGTTGGCCGGGGTGTGCCAACGGACGGTGTGGTCGGGCTCCCCCGCCGGCCGCTCCCACAACTCCTCCTCGTCCGGCCGCGCCTCCCCCGGGCCGGTGCGGAAACCGCCTTCCCGCCGGATGGTCAGACCGGTGCGGATGTCGGCGAGCACCCGGCCGGTGCGCGGGTCCGCACAGCGGGATTCGATCACCGCCAGCGCACTGCGGCCCTGGTCGTGCAGTGCGGCCAGCCGGGAGGTCGTGGTTGCCGTGCCCTCGACGGGGAGCGGGCCGTACAGGGTCAGTGACTGCCGGCTGTGCAGCAGCTGGGCCGCGTCGAAATCGCCGAGTGCGGGCTGGGCCCGGAGCGAGACGAGCGTGGTCGCGAACGTGGGCAGCACCGCGGGGAGAACCCCCGGGGAGCCCTGCGCGGTGAACGCCAGCTCACGGGTGGGATCGTCGCCGCCCGCACCGACACCCAACGCGTAGAGCGCGGTGTCGAAGAACGTCCAGTGCCGGGTTCCGGAATCCCATTCCCGCCCGACGAGCTCACGGTACAGCGCCATGACATTTCACCTTTCAACACCTCGCACCCATGGCGAAAATAGACAGTGGCGGAAAATGCGTATTCGACGAAAGGGAACGGATAAATGATTCAAGCATTGCTGGCAGACGCGGGCGGTGTCCTGTTCAACAACATCACGGAGGAGACGTCCTTCATACGGAAGGTCGCTCATCGCCACGCCGCCGACGCGAAGCGGCTGATGCGCGGCGTTCTGTCGTCGGCCCATCTGTACGAAAGCGGCGCGGTCCATGTGCACGACGTACTGCGGGAGCTGCTCACCGAGGCGGGCAGCCCCTCGGCGGACGCCTTCGACAGGGACTGGGTGGACCACACCTACCTCGACAGTGTCCGCTGCTACCGCGCGAACCTCACCGCACTGGCCGAGGTGGCCCATGGATTCCCCGAACTCACCCTGGTGCTTGCCAACAATGAGGCCGAGCACTGGGACCACCTCAAGAACACCCGGCACGACCACTACCGGCTCTTCGACCACCTCTGCTCGTCATGGCGCGTGGGCCAGGTCAAACCCTCCGCCGAGTACTTCGCCGAGACCCTCGGCCGGTGCGGCATCGAGCCGCACGAGGCGCTGATGATTGACGACCGGCAGACGGTGCTCGCCGCCGCCCGCGACCTCGGGATGCGCACACTGTATGTGAGCAGCCCTGACGTGCTGCGGGCCCGTCTGCGGGAGAACCAGGCTTCCTGGGCGTGAAGTTGAGCTGCGGTGGGGGGCGGCATTCCGCCGTCCCCCACTCGCTCGCACAGCCGCTCAGAACTCGCTGACCCCGGCGTCCACAGCCATGGCGTGCGCGGTGACGTGCCGGGAGGCATCGGAGAGAAGAAACAGGACGGCGTTGGCCACGTCCTCCACCGAGATCCCCTCCACCGGCAGCATGTTCACCAGCATCCCGCGCAGCCGTGGATCGGCCATGCTCGCCTTGGCCACCTGGGTGAGCATGGGACGGCTGCCCATGTGTGTGTCGACGCCCGTGGGATGCACGCTGTTGACCCGGATGTGGAACCGGGCGAGTTCGGCGGCGAACGCCTTGGCCATCCCGCGCACCGCGAACTTGCTGGTGGTGTAGGGGAGCATGAACGGCTGCACCTTGAGGCCGGCGGATGAACTCATCAGGACGATGGAGCCGCCGCCCGCCGCGATGAGGTGGGGCGCGGTGGCCATCACCGTGTTCCAGGTCCCCCTGACATTGACGTCCATGGTGTCCTGGAACATCTCCTCGGTGACCTCGTCCCAGGCCGAGGCGATGCAGATCCCCGCGTTGGCCACGACGGCGTCGAGGCGCCCCAGTTTCTCCACCGCCGTCTCGACCGACTCCCGCAGAACCGCGAGGTCACGGACGTCGGCGACGACCGGGACGACCCGCCGCCCGGACTCCTCGGCGAGGGCGACGGTGGTGTCCAGGTCGCTGGGCTCCGACGAGGTGTAGGCCACCCCGGGCAGTGTGGCGCACAGGTCCACGGCGATCACATCGGCGCCCTCGCCCGCCAGCCGCACCACATGCGCGCGCCCCTGCCCACGGGCCGCCCCGGTCACCAGAACGACCTTCCCCTGCATGAGTCCGCTCAACGCACACGTCCTTTCCCGACTTTGAGATGGCCGAATACGGCCCCGACGCGGTTCGATCCCACCAACGTAGCCAAGCGGACGCAGTAGTTCATCCCTACCGGGCATCAACAACTGGACGTACCTGTAAAGCATTTGGCACGCACGCCATCGGCGATAAGGTCGACATGCGGGCAGAGCGGCCTTCCGCGCCTGCTCGTTCGCGCCCACACGACGTCATCGACTCCGCCCCGGAGTATGCCGAAGCACTCGAATGCCGCCCGCGCGAGACGTACGAGGGAGAGCGTTGAACAGACACGAACTGACGGCTCATCGACTCCTCCCCGACGGGGCACTACCGCACCGTCTGAGCACCGCGGTGGACCGTGCGTTGGCACGTCCCGCCGCCCAACAGCCCCAGTGGCCCGACCTTCCGTCCGTAGACCGGGTGCGACGGATCCTTGAGGGAGTCGCACCGGTGGTGACCGCCGAGGAAGTGGCCCGGCTGCGTACACACTTCGCCGCGGTGGCACGTGGTGCCGGGTTCCTGCTCCAGGGCGGGAGCTGCGCGGAGACATTCACGGAGAACACCGAGCGGTCGATAGCGAGCACGGTCGACACCCTGCACAGGATGGCCTCGGCACTCAGCTCCGCGGGGAGGCTGCCGGTGGTGAAGGTCGGCCGGATGGCCGGCCAGTACGCCAAACCGCGCTCGGCCCCGGTGGATGCTCTGGGCCTGCCGGCCTATCGGGGCGACATCGTCAACGGCTTCGAGCCGACCCCCGAGACCCGGACCCCCGACCCGGCCAGGATGCTGCGCGCCTATGTGAACTCCAGCGCCGCCATGACGACGGTTCGCGCGCTGGTCGCCACCGGTGCGGTGGGCGCACCCGGCACGGCGGCGCCCCAGGGCGAGATCTTCACCAGCCATGAGGCCCTTCTGCTCGACTACGAGCGGGCGATGCTACGGGTGGGTCCCCGCGCCCCGGACCTCGTAGGCACCGGCCGGTCCGGGCTCTACGACTCCTCGGCGCACTTCCTCTGGATCGGCGAACGCACCCGGCAACTGGAGGGCGCGCACATCGCCTTCGCGGAACTGGTGGCCAACCCGATCGGCATCAAGCTGGGCCCGACGACCACACCGGAGCAGATCGTCGAGTACGTCGAACGCCTCGATCCGCACGACGAGCCGGGCCGGCTCACCCTCATCACCCGGATGGGCAGTGCCGAGGTGCGGGACGTACTGCCGACGCTCGTGGAGAAGGTCACCGCATCCGGGCACTCGGTCGTGTGGCAGTGCGATCCGATGCACGGCAACACGGTGCTGACCCGCACCGGTTACAAGACCCGGCACTTCGACCGCATCGTGGACGAGGTACGCGGCTTCTTCGAGGTGCACCGGGCGCTCGGCACCCATCCGGGCGGCCTGCATGTCGAGCTGACCGGCGACGACGTGACGGAATGCCTGGGCGGCGCGCAGCACATCGCCGTCCCCGACCTCCCCCGCCGCTACACCACGGCCTGCGATCCGCGCCTCAACCGTAGCCAGTCGCTCGAACTGGTGTCGCTGATGGCGGGGTTGATGAGACCCGTAGGAGGATCCGGGTAGTGGGACGGGCACACCCGGCCCCCTACCGGTGACGGAGGATTCCGGCGCGGACCACGCCTCCGGGCCGGGTGCCCGCCCACCGCATCGGAGCTGTGGGCTCCACGGACCCGGTGTGCCACTGGGCCGGAACGGGGAAGGCGAGGTGGAGTGGGACGGCCTTCCGGCCGATGGTCCACCAGAGCGTCGCGGCGGAAGCGGTGAGGCCGTCTTCCGGGGTGATGGCACCGGCGAGTAGATTCTTCAGGACGAAGCGGCTGTCGAGCCGTGTCGCGATGTTGCGCAGGGCCCACGACGAAGGGCATCGCGCCGAGTCCTTACGGACGCACGGCATGTTTCTGCCGGAACCCCACGCCCTCCTCCTCCTCCTCCCGGCCGCCCACGCGGACAAGGACATCGCGTTCGTCCTGGACGCCTTTCACCGCTCACTCAGCGACCTGCGGCAGATGGTCCTCTTCACCAGCTGACACACCCTCATGCTCGGGAGACCTCGATGACCAACGACCCATCCGTGCACCGCACCATCCCGTCGTCACCGGACGTCGACGGGCTGTATGACGAACACACCGAGAGCGTGGACGGCACGGCCGTCGACGGGAACATCCATGTCGGCTACTGGGACAACGCCGCAGACGACCGCTCGCTCAACCGGGCCACCGACCGGCTCACCGACCTCGTGGCGGAACGGCTGGCCGCCGCACCCGGCCGACGCCTGCTGGACGTCGGCTGCGGAACCGGACGGCCCGCCCTGCGCATCGCCCGCGCCACCGGAGCCCGTGTGTCAGGGATCTCGGTCAGCAACCCGGATATCGACCTCGCCCGAACCCGGGCGGACGCCGCCGCGCTCGCCGACCGGGTGGACTTCCGGTACGCGGACGCCTGCGCACTGCCCTTCGAAGCCGCGTCCTTCGACGGTGCCTGGGCGATCGAGTCCATGATGCACATCCCCGACCGGACCACCGCCCTCACCGAGGTTGCCCGGACCCTGCGCCCCGGTAGCCCGCTGATCATCACCGATGTGCTGCTCCGGTCGCCGGTGACGGGGGATGCCGCGGAGACGGTCCGCCAGGCGTGCCGGGCTTTCCAGTCCCCCTCACTGCCCGAACCGGATGAACTCCGCACGGCCCTCGACCGCGCCGGTCTGGAGGTGGTGGAGTTCAACGACATCGGCGACCACGTCCGGCGCACCTACCAGGCGTTCGCCGATGCCTTCGACGATGTTGCACCCTCCGTCGATGACCGCCATCACGAGTTCTTCAACTCCACCAGCTGCCTTCCCCGGTTCGGCGCGCTCCCACAGATCGGCTATGCCTTCCTGGTCGCCCGTTCGCCTGTGAACGGGAGGACCCGCCCGGAGGAGGGAGGAAGTGGTACGACAGGACCCCGCTGACAGGCAGGGGTGATCGACCACGGGCCGGCAGCTGCCTTCGCCTGCCCGGAAGGCATTCCGAAACGATCAGTCGGAGCTCGCGGACGAACAACCCGCGAGCCCTCGGCCGGGGTGCCGCACGCCGATGCGGTCGTTCGCGCATGTGCCCGGAGTCCGGGTGCTGTCGGCGTGCTGCCCGAGGTGGGTCAGGCGGAGCGTGTTGACGCCCGCCCGCAGCGGGACCTGGGTGAACTCCGGCTCGGCGTAGGTCATGACCGGGCTGTACCGGTCCAGGGGTTCGCCGATCGCGGCGCCGTTGACCGACAGCCGGTAGATGCCCCGGGAACAGTGCCGCTTCACCCGCAACCGCAGGGTGCGCAGACCGGGGCCTGGCTGCTGGAACTTGCAGGTCGCGTCGCCGGGGGCGGCCGGTGTGAACAACAGCCCGTGGCCGGAGCCGCATTGGGGGTCGGCGAAAGATCTCGGCGCTGCCGCCCGACACGGTGCGGGCGAGCCGGCCCCGGCCTCCCGCTGACCCAGCACGATGCGGCCGGCATCGACGAAACCGTTGTGGGTGGGGTACGTGAGTTTCGAGCTTCGAGCCGTTCCTCATCCGGCACTGCTCCAACTCGCCTTCGGCATAGACCGCTTGAGACGGCTCCGCCCATCATTCAGCCCTGAGGTCGCGGTCCGGGCGATCCAGCCCGTCAATCGCCTTTATCGCACGTTTATGCGATCGACGGGAGACATCACTTCACATGGTCAATCCGGCCAACATATTCCACCGTGCGACAGTCAAAGGTGGCAGAAAAACATCGCTTAGGAATGGCGCGAGGAGAAAGCCCCTCCCCCACGGAGTAGGCGGACCGGGGCGATAGCGGCCTGCGGATCGGTGTGGGCCGCCCGAACCACTTGCGCCCGGCGGGACGCACGGCATCCACTGGACCGCCCTCCACAGCATATGAGTTGATTGCGCGTCAAGAAGAAGTCAGGGCGTCCGAAGACTCATGTGACCTTATTTACGCCTCCCGGGATGCCAGGTAGTGTCACAGGGCGGAAATGTAGGTCTGGCAGCAATCATGATCCGCTGATAATCCGAGCCGCTTCAGTGTTTCTGTTCGATTCGTTCGACCTGTTCGACTCGCGAATATTCTACCCGGATGCATGACGCACGCGAAATGTGTGTGCAGGTGAAATGAGGGAAGAATGGTCCGCTGGTTCCGCGAAACAGATCGTGTGGGCAGGCTGTGCGCACCGTCGACCGGGCGCGGTGAACAGCTGACGTGACCGAAGCGACCGGACCCCGACTGATGGTGGGCGCGCTGATCCGCGACCCGGACGACCGGATCTTCGTCCAGCGTCGCTCGGCCGGCCGGCGCCTCTTCCCCCACTGCTGGGATGTCGTCGGCGGCGCCGTGGAGGAGGGGGAATCCCTCCTGGACGCGCTCCGCAGGGAGATAGCGGAGGAGACCGGGTGGCGGCTGCGCCGCGTTCTTGCCCGGGTGTCGCACGAGGAGTGGACGGCGAACGGGCTGCGGCACATCGAGTCGGACTATGTCGTCGAGGTGGACGGGGACCTCTCGTCGCCCGAACTCGAACGGGACAAGCACACCGAGTTCGCCTGGATAGCGGCCGAGGAAGTCTCGCTGCTCGACGAGAACACACAGCGAAGCGGGAGCACCTTCATCAAGGACGTGGTGACCGCGGCGCACGCCTGGCTCGCCGATGCTTCCGGGAGGAGCCGCCGAGCTCTCTGAACGGCTTGATAACCACGACTCCGATCCGGATCTCCACGAGCCTTCTTCTGGCTGCCCGCGTCATCCTCGAACACTATTCTGCGATGGGATATTCTGCATGCCCAGTGGCCGGTCAAAGAACGTGCGACCGCGAGTGCGAGTACTGATGGTCGGATTTGCTGGACATCAAGGGAAAGAGTATCTGCCGATCGTGCGGGAGAGTGCGGAGATCATCGGCGGCGTCGACCCCGCCCCGACGGCCTCATCACTCGCCGACGAGTGGGGGTTCCCACATTTCGACATCCTCAGTGAGGCACTCGAAAAATTCGACTTCGACGCCGCAGTGGTCACCGTGCCGCACAGTGAGCACTTCCCGGTCTGCGCCGAACTCCTGGCGCACGGCAGGCACGTCATCAAGGAAAAGCCGTTCGCCGTCACCGAACATGAAGCCCGGCAACTGATATCCCTGGCGCAACGGGCCGACCGCAGCGTCTTCACGCTGCTGCAACGGAACTTCAACCCCGTGTTCCAGTTCGCCCGGAAGAACCTCGCGCGGATCGGGGAGCCGTACTGGTTCTCCTACGACTACCACTTCAACCTGGCTCACCCGACCACGGGTTGGCGCGCCTCCAGGGAGAAGGCGAGGGGCGGTGTGCTCCTCGACATGGGCTACCACCTCATCGATGTGCTCAGCGGAATGTTCCCCGAACGCCCACGGGTGCACTCCGCCTTCGTGCACCAGTACCAGGAGACGCGGGATCGTCGACTGGAGGATCTCGTCAGCCTCATGTGCAGCTATCCCTCGACGGGGCTGGCGGGCTCGCTCCGCATCTCACGCCATCACCACGAGAAGACCGAGCACCTCTGCGTGCTCGGTACGGAAGGCGCGTTGAACGTCGCCCCCGGGGTCGCCACCCTGCACTCCATCGGAGGGCTGCCGTTGGAGCGCTTCACCTGGGAAGGCCCCAAGACCGACGCCGTGCGTTCCATGTTCGCCCACCATCTGCGGCACCTGGACGACCGCTACTACCGCCAGGACCACCTCCAGCGTCAACTCGCCGCCGTGCGCACGATCGACGGCATCTACCGGGACCGGCTACGCGAGCGGAACGAGCTCGCCGGCCGGTGTGCCTGACCCCCAACAGCCGTACGCCCACCGGCCGGGCCCGACGCGCCGGTCCCGAACCCACCCGCGAAAGGCAGGAAGGACACATGACCACCGCCGAACAACTCGCCCTCCTGGGAGGCGTGCCCGCCATCGATCAGCCGCTGCCGCACGAGGTCTGGCCGCCTCCCGCCGACGCGGCGGAGCTGTCCGAACTGGCCGAGCAGCGGAACATCGACATCTCCATCAAGGGCAACAGTGGTCCCATCGGCCGGCTCGAGGCCGACTTCCTCGCCTTTCTGAACCACCGAGCTCGCTTCGCAGTCACCTTCAACTCCGGTAC
This sequence comes from Streptomyces sp. TSRI0281, assembly GCF_001905125.1. GTDB lineage: Bacteria > Actinomycetota > Actinomycetes > Streptomycetales > Streptomycetaceae > Streptomyces. The sequence goes on from NZ_LWLE01000008.1 coordinate 98,458, forward strand.
CAGCGCCCTCCTCGCCGCCTACTTCGCCCTCGGTGTGCGCGAGGGCGTGGACGTCGTGGGACCGGCACTCACCTACCATGCGGCGCTGAGTCCCGTCTTCGCGCTCCGCGGTGACGTGGTCCTGGCCGACATCGACCCCGATACCCGTGGTCTGGACCCCAAAGCACTTCAGGCCGCGCTCACCGAGCGCACCAAGGTCATCACGGTCGTCCACCAGTGGGGCCACCCCTGCGACATGGACGCGATCCTGCGGATCGCCGAGCGACACGGGCTGCGCGTCCTGGAGGACTGCTCCCACGCCCATGGCAGCCACTACAAAGGCCAGCCCGTCGGTACGTTCGGCGACGCCGCGGTCTTCTCCCTCCAGGCCAACAAGGCCGTCTACGCGGGAGAAGGCGGCATCCTCGTCACGAGCGACCCCCAGGTGCACGACCGCGCCACTCTCCTCGGGCACTACCGGGACCGCTCCCGGGACAACGTCCTCGACGAGGACCTGCGTACGCACTGGGTCACCGGCTTCGGACTCAAGCTGCGCATGTCGCCGTTCAACGCCATCGTCGCCCGGCACGCGCTCGCAGCGTTCCCGGCACGCAAGGAGGCCCGACACCGCTGTCTGCGCTACCTCGGTGAGCAACTCGGCGAAGTGGCCTATCTGGAGCCGGTACACGTTGCCGACCACGTCGACATGGGTGCCTGGTACGGCTACAAACCGCTCTACCGGCCCGAGGCCCTGGGCGGCGTCCCACGCTCCGTGCTCATCGAGGCGCTGCGCGCCGAAGGCATGGAAGTGGGCGCCCCCTCCGGCCCCCGGCTGTCGACCCTGCCGCTCTACTCCCGCCCGGAGAACCCCCTCTTTCCCGGAACGCCGAAGAAGGGCATCGCACCGGAGACCGGCTCACACGCCGAGCACGTCGAACAGCACGCGCTGTCCCTTCCCACCTTCACCGACTGGCCTGCGGACACGAGGCTCATCGACCAGTACGCCGAAGCCTTCCGCAAGATCGGCCGGCACCGCGAAGCGCTCGTGCGGTACGCGGCCGACCCGTCCCGATGACCGACATCACCGAAGAGGTGGAGACCATGACTTTCAAAGAGTCCCCCGAGGCCGTGGCCCAGGTCCTGCGGCACGCCCTTGTCGGTGACGACCTGCCGGACGCCTTCACCCTGCTGGGGCGGGAATGGAGCCTGCACCGAGGCGTCTTCCCCAGCACTCTGAGCGCCGCCACCGAGGTGATGGCCTCGATCGTGCCGTATCCCCCGGGCGGCTCGTTCCTGGAGGTCGGCTGCGGCACGGGCGTCATCTCCGTGACCGCCGCGCTCAACGGCTGTGCCTCCGTCACCGCTCTGGACATCAACGAAAAGGCGGTGGCCAACACGGCTGCCAACGTCGAGCGGCACGGTGTGGGCGACCGGGTACGCGTTCTCCACAGCGACATGTACACGGCGCTCGGGCCCACGGAGCGTTTCGACGTCATCTTCTGGAACGTGCCCTGGACCTATGTGGAGGACGGCTTCTCGCTCTCCACCGATCTGCACTCCGCCGTCTTCGACCCGGGCTACCGGGGCCAGGCCCGGTACCTCGCGGGCGCCCATGAGCATCTGGCCGACGGTGGCAGGCTGCTGCTGGGCACGGCCGACCTGGGGGACCGTGAACGGCTCGACGCCCTTGCCGAGGAAGCCGGCCTGCGGGTCGAACTGCTGCACCGCGTGCGCCGGATCGAGGAGGTACGGGTCATGGAGTACCACGTACTCGAACTGCACGCGAAGTGATCCGGCTGAGCCCCCGAAGCCTACGATGTGTGCAGTGAGGCGCTCCATGTCACAGCAGACCGATCTCGAACTGGCCCTGCGACTCGGTGATATCGCCGACAGCATCACCAGCCGTCGCTTCCAGGCCCGCGACCTGCGGATCCGCGAGAAACTGGACCGTACGCCCGTGACCGACGCGGACACCGCCGTCGAAACGGCCGTACGCGAGGCGCTGAGGTCCGCCCGTCGGGACGACGCCTTCGCCGGGGAGGAGACCGGCGGCTCCGTCATGGCCGGGCGCACCTGGATGGTCGACCCCATCGACGGCACCAAGAACTTCCTCCGTGGGGTACCCGTCTGGGCCACGCTGATCGCCTTGCTGGAGGACGGCCGACCCACCGTCGGTGTGATCAGTGCCCCCGCCCTGCGCAGCCGCTGGTGGGCGGCGGCCGAACAGGGCGCCTGGCTGCGGCGCGGGTCGGTCGAAAGCGCCCCCCTGCCCCTGCGGGTCTCCGGCAACACCCGCCTCGCCCAGGCCTATCTGTCCACCACCAGCACACGCACCTGGGACATGTTCCACTCCCGTGCGGCTTATCTGCGCCTGGCCGAAGCGTGCTGGGAGGACCGCGCCTTCGGGGACTTCCTCCAGCACTGCATGGTTGCCGAAGGAACCCTCGACATCGCGGCCGAACCGGTCGTGAATCCCTGGGACATCACCGCCGTACAGATCCTCGTGGAGGAAGCCGGCGGTGTCTGTACCGATCTTCTGGGCGCCTCGCCCCAAGGCGGCACCGGCGCCCTGTCCGCCAACCCGCGGTTGCATCAACTGGCCCTGGAAGTCCTCTCGGTCCCGCTTGATTCAGGCGCCCCGCCCAACTGTCAGGTCGGAAACCCATAGAGAGACGGACCATCATGTTGATTCTTTCCCTGAAGGAAGGCCATGACGGGGCGATCGCAGCTGTCGAAGACGGCAAGCTGCTCTTCTCCCTGGAGGCGGAGAAGGACTCGTTCGGCCGCTACAGCGAAGTGACCGCGGAGGTGTTCGCCGTAGCGGCGGACCGGCTGGACAGGCAGCCGGACGTCATCGCCATGAGCGGCTGGATCAAGGGGACGCAGGCCACCGACCGGCCCTCGCGTGCCGGGTACTACGGTGTGGGCGAATCCGCGATCTCGGACGAGGCCGGCCGGTTCTTCGGAAAGGGCGTGCGCGTCTTCTCCTCCACACATGAGCGCTCCCACATCATGACGTCCTATGGAATGTCGGCATTCCGTCGGGACCAACCCTTCTACAGCCTGGTGTGGGAGGGGAACATCGGCTCGTTCTACCGCATCGACGAACACGGGAAGGTGACCCACCTCAAGGAGGTGCTCAACTACCCGGGCAACAAGTACTCCTACGGCTTCGCGCTCGCGGACCCCAAGTACAGTCCGCACGAGGAATTCGTCCGTTTCCAGGATGCGGGCAAGCAGATGGCGTTGGCCGGATTTGCCGAGGATCGATCGGCGACCCAGGCGGAACAGGAAGCAATCGACTTCATCCTCGGACAGAAGCAGGTCATCACCGGCAACCTGAAGGACCGGATGACCGACTCCCCTTTCCATAACATCGGCGTGGAGTCACCCGCGTACAAGAGTCTCGCCGCCCGCCTGTCGAACGCCATCTTCGACCGGTTCCACGCATACGCCCGGGAGCATATGACCGAGGGCCTCCCCCTGCTCATCTCAGGGGGCTGCGGGCTCAATTGCGAGTGGAACCGCCGTTGGCGCGAGTGCGGGCTCTTCCCCGCGGTCTTCGTCCCGCCGTGCCCCAACGACAGCGGCTCCGCGATCGGGACCGCCATCGACGCCCAGCACTTCTACACCGGGTCGGCCGACCTGGACTGGGACGTCTACGCGGGTGGCGAGTTCGTCGAGGACATGGAGTTCGACCCGCAGCGCTACGAGAGCCGCCCGGCGCGCTACGACGAGGTCGCCCGCTACCTCCGCGACGGGAACATCATCGGCTGGGCGCAGGGCCGCTGGGAGATCGGCCCCCGCGCACTCGGGAACAGGTCGATCCTGGCCGCGCCCTTCACCGAGGAGACGACCGTCAGGCTCAACCGGATCAAGCAGCGCGAGAGCTACCGCCCCATCGCCCCGATCTGTCTGGAGCAGGACGCGGGCCGCTGGTTCGGCGGCGGAGTCCCCGACCCCTACATGCTGTACTTCAGCCAGGTCGAGTCCGACGAACTGCGGGCGGTGACACACGTCGACGGAACGGCGCGTACCCAGACCGTCGACCCGAAGGCGAACCCGAAAATGTCCGGTCTGCTGACCTCCTTCGGCGAACTGACCGGATTCAGCGTCCTCTGCAACACCTCGCTCAACTATTCGGGGCGGGGGTTCATCAACCGCAACAGCGACCTGATTGCGTACGGCGAGCTCCACGGTCTGGATGGATACGTCGTGAATGACGTCTTCATTACCCCGCGACGATAGGTAACCGCCGCCGCATCGGGTAACCATGCCGCATGTCGCTCGCCGGGACGCCGCGGAAGTGGGCTTCACCATGGCAGGAGGGTCGGTCGCAGTATGGCCGGACCGGCTGAAGGGAACATCCGGTACGGCCTGCCACAGAGCCTTTGGGGAATGCCGGCGAGCCGACCGTCAGGGTCACAGGGTCAGCGCCGGCACGGTCGGTGACCCCCTGCGGCCGTCGGCACGGCCGGGGACCCGCCGCGGGAGGAGGGTTTCGGCCTGCGGGCCGGCGCGAGGACCGTCGAAGGCGCCCGGCACCCGAACCGGGGTGCCCGGTGGCGACGGCTGCGCGGGCGGCGCCCCGGCTCACTCCGCCCGCCCGTGCCGCGTACGCCGTCCAGGCCGACGCCGTCCTGACGGCCCGCCGCCGAGGTGTGTTGACGTATCGTCAACTAAGGCTGGGGCAAGGGCTTTTGGGATGGCCGCCCGCCCGTGACATGCGCAAGGACCGTTACGCGGGGAATCTGCGGAGAATGACTTCGCCATTCCGCCACGATCTTATGTAAAGCCCCTCTAAGATCTCCGGCGAGACGGTTCTCCGCATCTCTGTGTACTCCGTCACGAGCAGGACGAAAGCCCCTTCCAACACTTGAGAGCAGGGGATGACATACACACATGAAGCCGCCAAGAGAGCCACGCCCGAACCGCGTCGGCCGCGGTCGGGCGTGCTCGGCCGCCGTACCCTCGGCTGCCTGGGCGTGCTCGCCTTGGGAATCGGCAGTGGCTCGTTAGCCATGGCGCCTGCGGCCTACTCGCAGGCAGAGCAAGGATCAGTGACGGTCCGGGTGATCCGGGCCGTGGACGACAGCGGTGTGTGGACACCTGCGCTGGAGCCGGGTATCGCCGGCGTCAGGGTGACCCTCACCGACGACGCCGGAGTGGGCGTCGAGGGGGTCACGGCGGCCGACGGCACCGTGTCCCTGACCCCCGCAGGGGACAGCGACACCAACGGCAAGTACCGGGTGCAGGTGGTGAATCCGAAACCGGGTGTGCTGTTCCCGGCCTTCGCCTCGCGTCAGGGACTGGACGGCGCGCCCAACCAGCTGAGCAGCAACGAGGAGTTCGTCGACCTCTCCGGCAACAAGGACGTGGCGTACACCACCGGGCTGTGGAGCCCCGGCGACTACTGCCAGAAGAACGCGCCCTTGGTGACCACCTGCCAGCCGGCCACGCGCGAGGGCGGGACACAGCGCACGCTGGTCTCCTTCCCGTACTCGGCGCGCGGCCAGGACGGCGTCGACGTCAACGTCACCGACATCGCCACCAACGCCGAGACCGGCACGCTCTACGGCATGGCGTGGAACAAGGCCGACAAGCGGGTGTTCTCCTCGGCGGTGGCCAAGCGCACCACGGACTACGGTCCGGGCGGCGCCGGGGGGATCTACGTGACCGACCTGGCGCAGAAGAAGACCACCCTGTTCACGGTCGTCCCCGACGCGGGGACGACGGCACACGCCTCGGGCACCGACGACGCCTTCCTCGCCGCGCCCGGCAGGGAGAGCCTGGGCGGCATCAAGATCACCGATGACGGCCAGGACCTGTTCGTCGTCAACCTCAACACCCGCAAGCTCTACCGGTACGACGCGACCGCGGCGACCGCTGCGGCGCCCGAGGCCGTCGCGGCCATCCCGGATCCGGGCTGTCCCGCAGCGGTGGACTGGCGTCCGTTCGGCCTCGGCCTGCACGACGGCGTCGGCTATGTCGGCGGGGTGTGTTCCGGCGAGTCCACCGGTAAGGTCTCGGACCTGCGCGCGGTGGTCCTTCCCTTCGACCTGGCCACCGGAGCGTTCCAGGAACCGGTCCTGGACCAGCCGTTGGACTACCCGCGTCAGTCCACGATCGGCGGGCCGCCGTGCGACGGGGCGGGCTGGTTCCCCTGGACCGACACGTTCCCGGCCTCCCAGAACGGCCAGGCGTGCGCGACCTATATCGCCCAGCCCGAGCCGGAGTTGGGTGAGATCGATTTCGAATCCGACGGTTCCATGCTGCTGGCGTTCCGTGACCGCTTCGGCGACCGTTCCCCGGCGGGTCCCACACCCGGCTCGGTCGGCACCGTCCTGTCCGGCGGCGACCTGAACAAGGCATGCCTGGTGGACGGCGCGTACGTGATGGACACCAACAACGGCTGCGGGCTCTCCCCCCGGGGTACCCGCTTCTTCGACACCAGCCGGATGGGTTCCCATCACAACGCCTCCTTCGCGGGGATGGCGTTCTCCAAGGTCGAGGACACCATCGCCACCTCGGGCTTCGACCCCAACAGCACCGCCTTCGGGTACGGCACCACCTTCAACAAGCGCGACGGCAGGCAGGACCCGAAGTCCGGTCTGCGTCTCAACCCGGCCGGGGTCGCGGCCCCGTTCGGCAAGGGCGCCTCGATGGGCGACCTGGAGGTGCTCTGCGACCAGGCCCCGCTCCAGATCGGCAACCGGGTCTGGTACGACCCCGAGCGCACGGGCATCCAGAAGCCGGGCCAGCGCCCGGTCGTGGGCGCGACCGTCAACCTGTACGACGAGACGGGCAAGCTCGTGGGGACGACGGTGACGTCGGCGCGCGGCGAGTACTACTTCGACGACTCCAATGTCACCGGAGGCCTCCAGCCGAAGACCAAGTACACCATCCGCCTCGACAAGCCGGCCGACTACGCCGACGGCGGTCCGCTCCATCAGTGGGTGCCCACGGAAGCGGACGTCGGCGACAACCGCTTCATCGACTCCAAGGGCATCGTCCCATCCGGCGGGAAGTTCCCCGAGCGGGCGCTGACCACCGGGGGGCCGGGGGAGAACGACCACACGTACGACTTCGGCTTCCGGCAGCAGGAAGGCACGGTGAGCCTGGTCAAGCACGACCAGGATGGCAAACCCCTGGCCCGGGCCACGTTCCAGCTGTGGAAGGAGACGAACGGCTCCGACGCCTTGCAGACCTCCGGGGCGAAACCGGATACAAAGGTCGGCGAGCCCTGCGTGACCGGCACCGACGGCAACTGCGGCGGAACCGGCCTGCCGGGCACGTACTACTGGCAGGAGGTCAGCCCGCCGGACGGCTACGCCGCGCCGAAGGACCCCGTGTTCGGACCGCTGGAGCTCACCCCCGACAAGCTCGACGACGGGATCTCGGTGACGGCGGTCAACCACCGGTTGCCCGGTCCCGATCCGAAGCCCACACCGACGCCCAAGCCGACACCGGGCGTACCCGGCTCACCTGGGGCGCCCGGTGCACCTGGTGCCCCGGGCCACGCGTCCGGTCCGGGCGGCCTGGCGGCCACCGGCGTGAGCCTGGCGGTTCCGCTGGCAGCCGGCTGCGCCGCGCTCACCGTCCTCGGCACGGTGCTGGTGGTGACGATGCGCCGCAGGCGGAGGGCACAGCCCCTCTAGCCACCGGAACGGGGCGACCGGCCCCGGGGTGACTCTCCGGGCCGGCTCGGGCGGGTTCGCGGACCAGAGGTCCGCGAACCCGCCCTCTTGTGCGACCGACCGACGAGAGAAGGCAAGTGCATGGTGCGAAAGAGGAAGACCGGCGGCAGCAGGCCGCGTCGGACCCTCTGGTTCAGAACGCTGATCGCGGTCACGGTGTGCGGCGTCGCGGTGGGCGGCCTGGCGGTCTGGCGGGCCTTCTCCGCCGACACCGTCACCGACCGGCCGGTGACGACGGAGGAGGCTTCCAGGCTGGCGCTGTCACGGCTGAGCCTCTACCAGGACAGTCCCGTGGCGGTGACGCTCACCGCCGCCGCGGGCGGCGACGTGGTGGTGCGGGTCCAGGGGGTCGTGGACTACCGGAACCACCGGGCTGTGGGGAGCTACCGGGTCACCGGCGCCTCAGGAGCCTCACAGTCCTCGGGAGCCTCAGGGCCCGCCGCGGCGCAGCTCGACCACGGGCTGATCGTCTGGGACACCGGCGGTCTCGGGCTGGCTCCCGCGCCCAAGGACGACGACAGCCCGTTCTGGCAGCAGGCCGAGCACATCCCGCGCTCCGGCTGGTCCGCGCGCTCCTACTCCACCGACCCGCTGGACGCCGGGCTCCAGCTACTGATCGGGCTGGGCGCGGACCGCCCCGACAACCCGCTGCTGCTCGCCCAGTCCGGAGCGCGCCGGCTGGCGCGGGAACGCATCGACGGCCGTGACTACGACCGGTTCGCCGGGCCGCGCGCCCAGGGCTCCACTCCTGGGACGGGGCCCGACGGCGGACGGTCGCCGCTGACGTACTGGGTGGACGGCGACGGGGGCCTGCGACGGGTGACGATGCGGATGCCGGGTCTGGGGGTCCCGGCCACCCTGGAGTTCCTCGGACACGACAGCCGCGCGAAGCTCCCCGAGGCGCCGTGGGCCGCCCGCTGACCGCCCACCGGCCCCTGGTCGCCCAGCCATGCCCCTGCCCCGGGCTCCGCAGGGTGCCAACGGCCCCCGGTCGCCCTGCCGCCCCGGGATCGGGGTGGCAGGGCGACCGGGGGCCGTCGCAGCCCGCCGGAGCGTCGTGCTCAGCGAGTGCGCGGCACGGCGTCCACGTTCTTCGGGAGCGGGTAGGCGGCCGGGTCGACGGCTCCGGGCAGACCGCTCGCCGGGCTGCCCGGAGCCGTCGGGTCCGGCATGGACGGCTGGGCGGACGGGGCCGGCACCTGGCTGAACGGGATGCCGGGCGGCGCCTGTACCGGAGTCGTCCGGCCGCCCGGCGGTGCCTCCCGGCGGCGTGTACCGCAGCCCGCGAGACCCTCCAGGCCGTCCGGGCTCTGGGTGGCGGGCCGGTTGCCCGCGAAGCAGTTGCCGGGGTCCGCGGAGGCCAGTACGAGGTCGGTGCCGTTGCCGGTGGCGCGGTTGCCCTCGACGCGGTTGCCGCTCGCCGGATGTCCCGGCGGATCGGTCACCACCACCCCGGCCGCCCGGTTGCCCCGGACCAGATTGCGCTGGACACGGTTCCCGGTGCCACCACCGATGCCGATGCCGATCCCGAAACCCCCGTCCGCCTGCTCGGGCGTGTCGTCCGCGTTGTTGTCGAGGACCGCGTTGCCCGCGATCACCGCGCCGCGCTGCGGGGCGAGGGCCTCCAGGTCATTGGAGTTGACCGTGATGCCGACCCGGTTGCCGGCGACGCGGTTGCCCAGCACGAACAGGCGGTCCGAGGCGTTGGTCAGTTCGACGCCGACGGCGTTGCGCTCCACGGTGTTGCCCCGCACGACGGTGTCGCAGGGCTTGCACTGACCGACGTAGATACCGGAGTCGGCGTGCCCGGAGGCGTACGAGTCCTCGATCACGCCCTCGCGCGCGTCGAAGGCGTAGATGCCGTACAGGCCGTTGTTGTACGCCGTCACCCGGGTCGCGCGAAAGCCCCGGACGGCGGGGAAACGCTCGGTGTCCAGCGGGTCGTAGGCGGAGCCGCCGGCGCCGCGCTGTTGCAGCCGCTCGTCGGTGACGCCGGTGAACAGCACGCCGTTGGCGAGATAGCCGTGCACGGTGAGGTTCTCGACCACCGAGCCGGCACCGGTCACGGTGATGCCGTTGGCCAGCCGCACACCCCCGTCGAAGACCACCTTGTTGCGGTCCGTGCCGCGCAGCACCACGCGGGGCTTGGTCACGTGCACGCTCTCCCGGTACACACCCGGACCGATCAGCACCGTCTCACCCTCGCGAGCGGCGTCCGCCGCCTCCTGCACGGTGGGGTAGTCCTGCGGCACGCGCAGCACGCTCCCCGCCGGATGCCGCGCATCGGGGGACGTCGGCTCCGGGCCGGAGCAGCCGGTGGCCGCCAATGCGGCCGAGGCCATCAGCACCGACAGCCGCAGCATCACCCGAGACGCCCTCGACGGACCGGCCGCTCGCGCCAACAGGCCTTGTGCAGACAGGATTTGCATGGATGTTGTTCTATCGTCTCCAATAGGCACATGCCCACCGAACAGGGAAAAGAGCAGGATTCATCCCGGCCTGCGGCACCTCGTGTGGGGCGGCGCCGGGCGCTGCTGGCCGGCGGAGCGGTACTCGCGGCCGGGATGGGCGCGGCGGCCGGCGAACTGGCGGCCGGTGACCGCGCGGACGGCCGGGCCACCGCCGACGCCCCGCCGGCCGCGGTCCCCTTCCACGGTGCCCGGCAGGCGGGCGTCACGGCACCCCAGCAACCGGCCACGCATCTGCTCTCCTTCGACCTCCCGCGGACCTCCGCCGCCGCCTGCCGGAAGACCCTGCGCGACGTCCTCGGTGCGCTGACCGGCACGCTCGCCACCGTCACGTCCGACGCCCCGCCGGACCCACGGCTCCAGGGCGGTGCCACGACCCGGCTCACCTCGCTGGTCGGCATCGGCCCCTCGCTCGCCGCCCGCCTCGGTCTCGGCGTCCCCGCCTCTCTCACCGGGTTGCCGTCCTTCCCCGGCGACCGCCTCGACCCGCGGCGCAGCGACGGCGATGTCCTGGTCCAGCTGTGCGCTGCCGACCGTTGGACCCTCACCGTCGTCGCCGAACTCGTCGGCGCGGCCGCGCACGCCGCCGGTGCCGTACCGCGCTGGACCCAGTCCGGCTTCATGCCCCACACGGCCCCGGGCACCACCCCCCGAAACCTGTTCGGCTCCAGGGACGGCACCGCCAACCCCGATCGGACGGCGGCCGAGCAGTGGGTCTGGAATCCCTCCGGAGCCCACCGGAACAGCACCGTGCTGGTCTACCGGAGGATCCACATGGACGTCGCCGGTTTCGCGACCCTTCCCGAGGCGCACCGCGACCGGGCGATAGGCCGCCGCGCACGTGACGGCGCCCCGCTCAGCGGCACCGCCGAGCACGACGAGCCGGACATCTACGCCAAGAACCCGGACGGTTCCTACGTCATCCCCGCCACCGCCCACGTGCGTCTGGCCAGCCCGCGCTTCGACCGCGGCGCCCGTATGCTCCGCCGGAGCTACAGCTACGACGACGGTCCCGCCGACCGCGGCCTTCTCTTCTGCGCCTTCATGCGCGATCCGGCCCAGTTCACCCGTGTCCAGAACCGCCTGGCCGCCCGCGACGCACTGAATCCCTTCCTCCAGCACCGGGCCTCGGCCGTGGCCTACGTCCTGCCCGGTGCCCCGAGCACCGGAACCCTCGGCGAACAGCTCTGGACGTGAAGTCCGCCGCGCCGCGCCATGCCTCCTTGCGCAGTTGACGACACGTCACCTATTCGCGATGTCGTCGTCATGCGGGTCGACGAAGCGGAATCCGATACCGTGGTGGGCCCTCAAGGCGTCGGCATTCACGCAGGTCAAAACATCGGTGATACCGGTTGCCAGGCGTTGCGGCTCGTTGGCCGGTGTGAGGGCCTTGCCGGGGCCCTGGAGCGCGGGGTGGCGGCCGGGCAGGCTAGTTTACTCGGATGAGTCTCCTTGATGATGTGGCCGAGCGCGACGGCTGGCGGTGCTGGGTGTGTGACGAAGCGGTCGACCCCGACGAATCGGTGAACGACCCGCGGGGGCCCAGCGTCGACAGCCGGACGGCCGACCGGAAGGCCAAGGTGGCCGAGCGGCTCGCCCACCGCGGATGCAACACCCGCAAGGGCGCGGTCAAGGTGGTCATCGCCTGGCCGGACCGCCTGTACGTGGTCGAACCCGCGCCGCTGATCACCGTCGCCGGGAGGCTGGAGCGCAAGGGGGGCCGCGAGATGGTGGGCCGTTGTCCGACCAGGCGGGACGCCCAAGAGGCGGCGGACTGGCTGGTGGACCGGTTCTCCCGACTGGTACCGGGACTGCCGGTGACCGCCGACATCGAGCCGGGCGGCGGCCAGTTCCTCGTCACCCTGGCCGCCGGCCGCCGCTGACCAGGAATCACCGGCGCACACTCGCGTCGAGCCGAACCATCGGCCGACTTTCCCGTTCGGGGCGTGTGCGCAGCCGGCCTTGATGCGTCCAGGCGATGAGCCGAGCACGCGCGGGGCGCCGGTGTCCTCACCGATACCCGCCTGGCCGCGGAGACAGAGCACTGATCACGGAAGGCGCGGTTGTCCGCCCGCAGGACCACAGCCGACGCGGCAGGGGCACGCATCCAGAAGGCCGGCCGGGCAGCAACTGGCACTCAAGATCGAGGTCAGGGACGGGAAGCCGTACGTCGCCCACGCCACGCCTTCCCACGGGGCGTACACACCAGATGGCCGGAACAAGCAACGCCTATCGGGCCTGCGTCGGTTCCCAGGCCGCCGCGCACAGGGACTCGGCCACGGCGGCCGTGTAACGGGCGGCGGCCAGCCAGTAAGTGGCGAAGCCGTCGGTGTCGGCAGGGAGAAGGCGGCCGAAGAGGTCGCGATCGCGTCGGGCCGCCGAGGTGCACAGGGCGGCAAGGAGTCCGGCGGCCGTGGGGAGACCCGCGCGGCGGATGCGGCGGGTCTCGGCGGTAACGTCGCCGAGCATGCCGAGGGCGGCGCGGCCCGCCGGGACCGCCTGCTCGACCCGGCGCTCCAGGAGGTACAGGAGCGAGTGCGTGCCGGACCCTCCGGACTGTGACGGGGCGGGGTGCACGGGGGCGGCCGGGTCCGGCAGGTCGGCGCGGCGCAGCCGGTCGAGGCCGAGGTCGATCGTGCCCTCGCCGGTGGGGTGCGAGCAGGCGAGGAGGGTGAGCCGGGGGTGGGGGGCGGGCACCAGGCGGCCGATGATCCGCAGCCGTGTCCCCGGCGCCGTGGCCAGCAGCATCAGGTTGTCGCGGTGGGCCAGCGCGGGGTCGTCGTCGGCGACGGTGAGCCGGACAAAAATGCCTCCCTCGCACAGCGCGAGCAGGCAGGTGCCACCCGACTCCCGTACCGCGCCGAGGAGTTCGACGTCCAGGAAGAGCAGGTCGCTGCCGCCGCCGTCCGGGTCCGCGTAGCGGGAGGTGGACCGCAGGGCGCGGGCGGCCTGTTCGGACGGCGGCGTCTCCCACAGGGCGGCGAGCGGCAACTCCGTCCACGCCGCGCCCCTGGCGGTAACGGCCTTGACGCCCTTCCCGGCGCCCAGTCTGCCGTCCGGTGAGACCGTCGCCCCCGAGACCGCCAGGCCCGCCCGGCCCAGCTCCCGGTGGGTCAGCGCGCTGTCCCCCAGGCGCACGGCCCGGTCGGCCACACCCAGGGCGCGCCCGACGCCGCCGGGTGCCACGTCGCCGACCGTGCAGAGGCGGCCGTCGGATCCCGCGACCCAGGTTCGGACGCCGCCGTGCCCCGAGGCGGTGACCACGGGTTCGGTGAACAGGCCGTACAGGCGCAGCGAACCGTCCGGGCTGTAGGGGCGGCGTACGCGGCCTCTGACGGCGGCCAGCTCCGCCCCGGACGCCGTACCCACTCGGTGTGCGGTGCCCAGGAGTTCGGCCAGGGCCGTGACGAGGTCGGCGGTGCGGTAGGACGGGTCCCCGGCGCGGGCCGCGCGCAGCAGCGTGACGACGGACAGTGCGGCGCCCGCGGCGCGCGGAAGGTTCCGGAGCCGGGCGGTGTGCGCGGCGCGGAGGAGGGCCGACTGGGTGACGGCCCCGGCCCCGTCGATACCGGCCTCCAGCACGGCGGCACCCGCCGACCACAGGGCGTCGGCCGCGGCACGCTGGGCTGGGCCCGCCACCTCGGGCGGGGAAGCGTCGTCGGAGTCGGGGGCGGGAGCGGGGTCCGTCGCGGAGGCGGGTTCGGGGACCGCCCGGGTGGGCCGGCCGGCGAGTTCCGGCGCCGGGTCCGCCGTGGGGGCGGCACAGGCGGCGGCCGCGCGGTGGATACATGCCGGGGCGAGGAGGCAACCGCAGGTGATGGCGTCCGCCGTCGCCACCACGCCACCCGGGGCGTGCAGGCGCAACTCGGTCTCGTCGTCGACCGTGACCGTCACCGTGTCCCCGTCGCGGTGCGTCGGGCGGGCGCCGAGCTTGGTGACCGCCGCGTCCAGCCGCTTGCGCAGCCGGGGCGAGAGGTCCTCCACGAGCGTGGCCGTGACCTCCGGCGCGACGGGTGGCAACTGGGCGGCGTTCATGCGGTCTTCTCCCCTATCCAGCGGGCCAGTTCGAGTGGGCTGAGGGCCGCCACGGGCATGCCGGCGGCCACGAGCTGCCCGGCGACGCCCGTCGAGTAGCGGGGCCGCCCGGCGTCGTCGAGGCTCGCGCACCCGAGGACGTGGCAGCCGGTGGCCACCAGAGCCCGCACCTCGGCCAGCAGTCCGCCGAGCGGCGCGCCCTCCTCGAAGTCGCTGATGACGACGACGAGGGTGCGGGTGGGCACCGCGATCAGGCCGCGGGCGTGCCGCAGCCCGGCGGCGATGTGCGTGCCCCCACCCACGCTCACCTCCAGCAGGAGGGAGAGGGGATCGTGCACATGGCCGGTGAGGTCGACGACCTCCGTGGAGAAGGCCAGGAAATGGGTGCTCAGGGTCGGCACCCCGGCGAGCACGGAGGCGGTCAGCGCGGACCAGATCGTGGACGCCTCCATGGATCCGGAGACGTCGGTGACCAGGATCAGGCGCCAGTCGGCCGACCGGCGACCGCGGCTGCGGAACACCGGCTTCTCGGGGATCACCTGGACCGTTCCGTCGGCCGCCCGGCGGGCGGTGGCCAGGTTGGCGCGCAGCGTGCGCGGCAGGTCCAGCCGGCCGCCGGGGCGGCGGGTGGGCCGGGCCAGCATCGTGCCGGTGAGGGCGGGTCGCAGCCGGGTGGCGAGCTGCCGGGTCAGTTCGTCGACCAGGCGGCAGACCAGCGGCCGGAGCGCCGCGACGCGGGCTTCGGGGAGGCCGCCGGCGTACCGCAGGATCGTCCGGAGCAGTTCCACGGAGGGGGTGGCGGCCGCCGGGTCGAGTTCGGCGAGGACGTCCTGCCGCCCTGTCACGGCCGCGGCGGCGAGGACCTCCTCGCGGACGCCGGGGCCGAACAGCGCGGCCAGTTCCTCGGACCACTCGCGGACGCCGGGGAACGACGGTTCCCGGCCGCCGCGCGGTCCGGAGCCGCTGGGCAGGCCGCCGCGGGATCCCTCGCCGTGTCCCGCGCCGTAGAGCTCGTCCAGAGCGGTCGCCAGGCGGGCGGCGCCGGACGGCAGTTGGTCGGGACGCCGGCCGAGCACGAGCCGCCACCGATCGGCGGGTGTGAGGGTCCGCGCGGGGGTGGCCTCGGTGGAGGATGCGGTGGCGGGTGTGACGGTGGGGCGCGTTGCGGCGGGGTGGCCGGACAGCGGTGGGAACCGTTCGTCGTGCACGGGTGGCGGGACGGGCAGGCCGAGGCCGGTAAGGAGCTCGCGGGCCGCGAGGTCGGCGACCGTGCGGCGGGCCGACTCGACCGGATCGTCCGCGTCGAGGGTGTCCACCCGTTCGCCCAGCCGCTCCTCGACGGTGTCCAGCAGCCGGTCCCGGGCGGCCGGGCTCAGGGTGTCGAAGCCACCGCGCAGAGCCGGCAGCCGGGCCAGGAACGCGGCGTCCTCCAGCTCGACGACCCGGTGCAGCAACGGGTCCAGGGCGCCGGCGCCGACGGTCAGGAGCGGGCCCGCCACCGTCAGGACGCCGGTGAGGCGGGCGGTGAGCGCGGCCCGGGAGGTGCTGTCCACGGCTCCGTCCACCCAGGAGGCGACGCGCCCGCCGAAGGTCTCGGCCTCTTCGTGGCCCGTGAGCACTCTGACCGCTCCGGCGGCCGCGGCGATCAACGGGGTGCCGTCGGCGGCCAGCCGGGCGAGGGCGTCGGTGAGCCGGATGCCGCCCACCCGGTCGGCCCGCTGGGCCAGTTCGAGCAGCGCCCGGGCGTCCTCGGGCTCCTCGGAGCCGGTCAGGCCGTCGACCTGGCGGACGGCGGCCGAGGTCAGGAGTTCGGCCGCGCGCGCGGTGCGGGCGGCACGAGCGGACGCGGACGCGGTGGCGGTGGCGTCCGGGGCCGAGGCGTCGTCGGGCGCGGCCAGGCCCGGCAGGTGGCCGGCGTCGATGCGATCCAGCAGGTCGAGCCCGGTGAGGAGTTCGGGAAGGGTGCCGCTCGCGGGGAGTACGTCCGCCACTTCCGTCAGCCGTTCGTCGGCCAGGACGGGGAGCCCGCACTCGGCGGCCTCCGTGAGGCCGCGGACGACCTGGGCGGCCGTCGGGCCGCCCTCCGCGTGCTCGGCCGCGCGCCGCTGCCGCAGCACGCCCTCGGCCGCCTGGCCCGGGGTGACGCCGCGGGTCCCGGCCGCGGTGAGCATCGCGGCCGTCGCCGGGGTCCACCGCACCTGCCAGCGCGTCGTGAGTCCTTCCGTGCCCGCCGCGCCGGTCACCCCCTGCTCCTGCGCGTAAGGGATGCCGCACACCGTCAGCCTGCGCAGCAGCAGTTCGCGGCGCCGGTCCAGGGAGGAGCGCGCCGGGTCGAGCCGGAGGTCGCGCGGTGTCTTCTCGTGCGCGTCCTCCGGGCCGGGGAGGGAGAGCGCCGCGGTCTCGGCCTCGACGGCGGGGCCCAGTCCGCTGCGCGGGGCGGCGGGCGCGGGCCGTCCGGTACGGGCTCCGACGAGTACGCGTTCGAGGGCCGCGGCGACGGCGCGGCCCGTGCCGTAGGTCTCGCCGCGCCCGAGCACCGTCTGCACGGCTTCGAGAAGTTCACCGCGGCCGGGGGCGGGCAGGTCGCGAAGGCGGGCCAGGTCACCGGCCACCCGGACGACCTCCCGGCCGTCCGCCGGGCCGTAGGGGTGGCCCTGTTCGCGCAGGGCGGCGCAGACGCGGACGGCGGTGCGGATCAGCGCCTCGTGCAGCGCGGCCGGGTCCCCGGCGGCGTCCAGGACGGTGTGCTGCCACTCCGGGTCCCGGATGCCGGCCGGGTAGCCGGACCGTGAGTCGAGCAGCGGGTACGTGTACGGGACCAGGGAGACCGTGCACGCCGCCGTCCCGGCAGCGCCGTTCACGTGGCCGTCCGCGTCCCGTGCGGGGCCCCCGGCGGCGGACGGCAACAGCGCCGGGGTGTGGAAGGCTCCCACCACCACGGCGGGCCGCCGCCCGCTCGCCAGGGCCTCGTCGACATGTCCGCGCATCCATGCCTCGCGCACCAGGTCCGTGCCGTGCACCCCGCCCCGCGCCTCGGCCTCGTAGCGCAGTGCCCAGCCGGTGAGCAGGGCCGCACGGCGGAGCGCCTCGGGTGTCGAACCGGGCGCGAGGGCCTCCACCAGCCGGTCCCACAGGTCGTCGCCGTCCCGGCCGGTGAGCCGGGACCGGAGGGCGGCGGACAACCCGTGCCCCTCCCCCGGCACGGGTACCGAGTCGGCTCCCGGAACAGGGGCGGGGGTGGGGGTGACCGGACCGCCGCCCGCCCACGCCCGGTCGGCCAGCGGCAGATCGCAGGCCACGGCCGGGACCCCGTTTCTCGCCGCCCAGCGCAGAGCGACCAGCTCGGGCGAGAAGTCCGCGAACGGGTAGAAGGCCGGACCCCGTTCGCCTGCCGAGCCGGGCCCGTCGGCGGGCACGGCCGCAAGCGCCACCGGGGCCTCGGTCTCCTCGTGGGCGAGCCAGCCCAGCCAGGGCTGGAACTCGGCGGGCAGTTCGACGAGGAGGACGTCGGGGGCCGCCGCGTCCAGCAGTGCCGGGAGGGCGGCCGCCAGCGAGGGCGCGTGGTGGCGCACCCCGATCAGGAACGGCAGCCCGGGTCCGGTCGCCGCGAGGGCCGCCACCGCGGCTTCCCCGGTGCGGGGCCCGGCGGCCGGGCCCCGCACCGGGGAGGCTGCCGGCGCACCGGCGGTGGGCGGAGCCTCGGCGGTGGGCGGAGCCTCGTGGGTGGACCGCGTCTCGGGGGTGGTCGACTCGCTCATCCGTCAGTTCTCCAGCACCGAGCGCAGGTCCCACAGGGCACGCCAGGTAGCCGCCCCCTGCTCCGCGCGCCTGCGCACCGGCCCGTCCCAGTACCCCAGCAGCCGTGCCGCGTCGGCGGGGTCGTCCTTTCGGACGACGCCGAGCAGATGGCCGGGCAGGAGGGAGAGTACGTCCCGGTCGCCGGGGAAGTAGGCGGCGGCCAGGCCCAGGGAGCCCGCGACGGAGACCGCCTCCGCCGTGCTCATCACCGTGGAGGGGCGCTCGACCTCCCAGCCCTCCACGGAGCGGCCCTCGCGCAGGTCCCGGAAGGCCGTGACAAGGGCTTCGAGGACCGCGTCGTCCACCTGGTAGGCGGCGCCCACGCGTTCGACGGCTGCCCGCGACTGGCGCCGGACGAGCGCGGTCTCGGCGTCCACGTCCCCGATGTGGCCCACGGTCTCGAAGTTGAAGCGCCGCTTCAGCGCGGCGGACATCTCCGAGACGCCCCTGTCCCGCAGGTTGGCGGTGGCGATGAGGGTGAACCCGGGGGCCGCGTGCACCTGGGCGCCCTCGCCGCCCGCGAGTTCGGGGACCGCGATCCGCCGCTCGGAGAGCAGTGACACGAGGGCGTCCTGGACCTCCGGCAGGCAGCGGGTGACCTCCTCGACGCGGGCGACGGCCCCGCGGGTCATGGCGGTGAGTACCGGGGAGGGCACCAGGGCCTGCTCGGTGGGGCCCTGGGCGAGCAGCAGCGCGTAGTTCCAGCCGTACTTGAGCTGGTCCTCGGTGGTGCCCGCGGTGCCCTGCACGGTGAGCGCGCTGGTCCCGCAGACGGCCGCCGACAGCAGCTCGGAGAGCATGGACTTGGCGGTTCCGGGTTCACCCACGAGGAGGAGTCCGCGCTCTCCGGCAAGGGTGACCACGCACCGTTCGACCAGGGCGCGCTCGCCGACGAACTTCTGCTCGATCACCAGACGGCGCGGCACCCCGGCTTCGGGCCGGGCGCCCTTCGGCAGGCTCAGTGCCTCGCCCGCGCTGCCCGTCACGAAGGTGACGACGGCCCGCGGGGTGAGCAGCCAGCCGGGTGGGCGGGGCCCGGAGTCGTGGGCGGCGAGGAAGGCCAGCTCGGTGGCGTACCGGTCCTCGGGCGGCGTGACCTGGCGGTGCTCCCGGCCGGTTGCCGTCGCCTGGTCCGGGACGCCGCCCGTGGTGGTGCTGTCCATGGTGGTCGTGGTCTCGTTCGTCATCGGCGGCGGCCCTTCCGGGTTGCGCGGGTGTCCAGTTCTTCGAAGGCGGGAGTGTCGCCGCCGCGGACCCGTGCCCAGGCGGCTGCGAACAGCGCGGGCACGGGGAGGTGGGGAAGGGTCCGGGTGGACCCGGCCACGGGGTACAGGCGTTCCTTCCAGGTCTCCAGCGGCAGTCCGGGGGTGCCGCGTTCGAGCCAGCCGCAGGGGAGGAACAGGGTGCGGCCGGCGCGGGATCGCTTCGCCTCCACGACGAGGTCGGTGGCGGCGAGTTCAGCCCGGGCCTTCTTGATCCGTGCCGGCTTCCACTCGGTCCAGCGGACGCAGTTGCGGTCCGTCGGGTCGGGCAGGGCGAGCAGCATCAGGTAGAGGGCGGCGGCGTCCGCGCTCAGGCCGAGGGCGTCGGCTGCCTCGGCCACCAGGTCCGGCACCGCACGCGTCGGGTCCTGGGCCGGGTGGTGCGGGGTGCCGTCGGGGGCACCCGCCGAGGCCAACGCGTCGGTCTCCTCACCCAGAAGTGCGCGCAGGGCGAGCAGATCACCGGTGCCGTGACGGCCGACGGTGCCCTCGACGAGGCCGAACGCCGGGTCGTCGGGGCCTGCCAGGCCGGCCGGGCGGATCAGCAGCTTCTCGTTGCTGCCGTGGCCGGGGGCGAGGAGCAGCGCCGTGCCGGCCCGGACGAGACCGTCGGCGGCGGCGCCGCCGGACTCGGGGAGCCCGTGGGCGGCGCGGACCACGGGGCCCATCGAGCCCCCCGACTCGGTCCAGTCCAGACCGAGGTCCAGCACCAGGTCCGGGTCGGCGAGGCGGTCACGCAGGGCCGCGAGCCCGACGGGCAGGTGCGCGCGCAGGGGGTGTCCGTACGGCAGTGTGTGGGCGAGGGTGCGCAGGGCGGTCAGGGCCGCGGAGACCGCACCGCGTGCGCTCACCCGGCGCAGGCCCGGGCGACCGGTGCCGTCCTGGACATCGGTGCCGTGGGCGAGCCAGGTCCGGGAGCCCGCGTTGAGGACCAGGTCGACGGCGCTCGGGGTGGTGCCCGACAGGTCGAGGTCGAGTTCCTCGGGGACACGGACGAGGGAGGCCAGGCGCTCCTGCCAGACCTCGGCGGCGGCCCGGACGTCGGGGCCCGTGGACCACAGCTCGGCCGGGTCCGCGGGCAGCAGTGCCCGGAGCAGGGCGTGCCGGTCGTCTCGGGGCAGTGCGTCCAGTCTGGCCTGGGCCGCCTCGAAGGCACGTGTCTTCGCCCCGAGCAGCGCGAGCGCCTCGGCGCCGGGCTCCTCGACGGCAGCCGACAACAGGGCGGCCGACTGGAGGGGACCGATTCCGGTGGCCGTGTGCATGGCCTCGGCGGCCTCCGGAAGCCAGGGTGCCGGACCCTGCTCCCGTACCAGGGCGGTGAGCCGGGTGAGCCGGTCGCGGGCGATGCCCTGCCGGTGAACGCGCTCGCGGTCCAGGGTGAAGCCGGGGACGGGACCGAAGGCGCCGGTCGGATCGTGGTCCAGGGCAAGCCAGCGTGCCGCGTCGTTCCGGGAGTTCCGGTCGCGGTTGGCGATGACCACGACGGTGCGGGCGCCCTTGCGCAGCACCTGGCCGAGGCGGTGCACGGCCTCGGGGCGTCCCGGCCCGGATGCCCCTCCGACGAACGGCTCGACGAGCTCCACCTGCCGGACCGTGCCCGCCGGGTCGGCCAGCGGGCCCGCGGCGAGGGTTTCCAGCAGCACGAGGAGCCCGGCGCGGTGCTCGGGGGAGGTGGTCGCCGAGGCGGCCCGGTAGGCCAGTTCGGGCAGCTTGTCGAGGAGGGAGGTCCAGGTCAGGGAGTCGCCGGGCACGGTGTACTCGTCCCGCTGCCAGCCGTCCGCGGGGGTGAACGGGACCTTGGACGGCGTGGGCGGTCCGAACGCCGGCTCGCCGCCGAGGACATGGTTGACGGCGAGGATC
This sequence comes from Streptomyces sp. TSRI0281, assembly GCF_001905125.1. Classification (GTDB taxonomy): domain Bacteria; phylum Actinomycetota; class Actinomycetes; order Streptomycetales; family Streptomycetaceae; genus Streptomyces. Next base: position 119,557 of record NZ_LWLE01000008.1, read on the forward strand.
TGCCGGATCACGGTCCACCGGCTCCCGGCTCCCCACCAGTTGCCGTGCATCCGCTCGGAGCCCCAGGCGGTGGCGTTCCGCAGGTTCGTGTCGTCGCCGTGCTCGGGCTCGTGATCGAAGAACATGCCCTGGGTGCGCGCGGTGTTCCGAGGGGTGGCCGACTGCACGGGCTCGGGCGGTTCCAGGTACCGGGCGGCTGCGGCAGCCCGGTCCACCGCGTTCCGGACAAGCCCGGTGACGCCCGCGAGGAGCCGTACGTCGGTCACCTCGGGCAGCACCCGGGCGACGGCCTCCTGGCTCAGCTCCCGCGACGAGGGCCCGGTGTACTCCTCGACAGCCCGGAACGCCTCCAGGTGCCGGGCGACCGCGGCGGCGACCTCCTCGAACAGCTCCCCCGCGCGGGAGTCCGTCAGGTTCCGCAGGGCGATGGAACCCCGCTCGTCCCTCGGGCGCAGGGCGTGCCAGTAGGCGACGGGAGGCACGTAGGGGGTGCCTGCCGCGTTGTTCCCACCGGAGGAGTCGGTGGTGACGGACCACAGGCTGCCACCGGTGCCGTCCGTGTCCGCCGGGTGCGCTTCCACGGAGCGGTGGTGCAGGGCCGCGACCGGCCGTGACCCGCCGGGCAGGTTGAGGGCGCCGAGCGGTATCGGGGAGCCGTCGCCGGGCAGCGGGTGCGGCAGGGTAACCGTGTGGCCGTCGGGGGTGCCGGCGACGATCGAGTGCCCGTCGGCGGGTGCGGCGATGCCGGGCTCGGTGACCGTGCGGCGGACCCAGCGGCCGAGGACCGTGCCGTCCGTGCCGAACGGGGTGGTCTCCAGACCGGGTTGGAGGGGCAGCACCTGGCAGTGCTCGGTGAGCAGCCGGGCGCCGTCCCGCACCCCGGAGCGGAGGAAGGCGGGGAGGGATGCGCGGCCGTGCGTGCCGCTGACCGGGTCGTACTCCAGCCACACCCGCTGCGTGCCCTGGCGGCCTTCCCGCCAGTGGCCGGTGCCGTCGGAGATGACGGCGCGCTGAGGCGGGAGGGAGGTGTCGCCCGCGTGCAGGGTCTTGCCGCCGGTGACGCGGCCGCCGCTGGGCAGCGGCAGGCAGACCTCGTCCGAGGGGCCGGAGCCGCCCCAGCGGGGGGTCTGTTCGCCGCCGACGGTGAACACCTCGGCGGGGCGGTTCGACCAGTAGCCGCGCTGCTTGCCGTCCTCCCACCAGATGACCAGCAACTCGCCGTCGACGTAACGGAAGGCGAACGTCCGCCAGTGGTCGAGGGGGGCGGGCGGCCGCAGGGTGTGCCGCAGCAGAACGCCTTCCGGGCCGATGACGACGGCCCGTTCGAGAGTGTTCAGGATCAGCGCCGGCCAGGCGCCGGTGACACCGACGCCCTCCCGCCGGTGGCGCTGCTGACGCGCGGCGGCGGCGGCCTCGGCGGCCAGTTCGGCGTAGGTCTCGTCGAGCGCGGGCCAGCCCAGTTCGTCGAGGACGCCGGTACGCAGGGTGGAAGCGAGCAGCGGCACGACAGCATGGCCCTTGAGGATTCGCACGGCCTCCGGGGCGACGTCCGCGATCACGTCGCGGAAGACCGAGAGCCTGCTGAGAGCGGTGTGCAGCGCGGGGAGCCCTCGCGCGGCCGTGTACTCCGCCGCGCGGTCGGTCAGCCACTCCCGCAGTATTCCGGAGAGCACCGGGTGCGCCGCCAGCTTCGCCATACCGGCGTCGCTCAGCCGCTGACCGTGTCCGTCGCCGAGGCCGCCGAGGTTCCGGCGCAGAAGGGCGCGGAAGACCGGCCGTTCGGCGACGGCGGTGAGATCCCGTGCGCCGGGCACGGTGTCGGTGAGCCACGGGCCGAACGTGACACCGGGGGGCCGCGCGGTGCCCGTGTCCTGGTCGTCCGGCTCGGCGACGGGGACGCCGGAGGCCAGGCAGAGGTCGAGAAGGTCCAGATCGGCGGTGGGCTGCCAGCGGCCCTGGAACAGCTCGACGGGGCGCCCGTCGGCGCGCAGCCGGTCCGTCATCCGGGCGGCCAGGTCGAGGGTCTGCGAGCTGCGGGCGGCGGTGACCCGGTTGCGCCGGCGGTGTGCCTCCCAGCGGGCGAGCCAGTCCGCCGGGGAGACGGACGGGGCGGCGGAGTCGGAGGGAGCGATGCCGGAGGTGTCAGGGAGGGCGGTCAGCAGGTCCTCGGCGCCGGACTCGGCCAGCAACGCGAGCCAGCCGGATTCGCCGTCCTTGTCCCGGCCGCTCTCGCTGAAGGTCTCCGGGAAGAAGCCGAGGAGCCGGGCCCGCACGGCCGCATCCCGTCGAGCGAGGGCGATGAGCGCGGAGCGGTAGGCCGCCCAGAACGAGGCGGGGGCGCGGACCACTCCCGGGGAGCCGATCAGATCGGCCACCAGGTCGCGTTCGGCGGCCTCGCGGTCCAGCCCGGCGGCCTTGACCAGCGCGCGCACATCCTGCGGCAGCGCCGCGTACGGCGGCACGCCGGCCGCGCAGCGCTCGACCAGCAGACGGCGGAACTGCGCCCATGCGTCTGCCGGTGCGAGCCGGGCCACCAGGTCCCGCACGTACTGACGCAGCGCCTTGACGGTCAGCGCGCCGACGAACGCGAACTCCAGGAAGACCGCCCGCTGCCGGTCCTCGTCCACGACCAGTCCGTGCACCCGCTCGGCCTCGCGGGCCTTGCCGAAGAACGAGGCGGCGTAGGTGGTGTTCTCGGCCTGGAGGAAGAGGCGTGCCACCTGCTCGTAGTAGGTGGGGAGGAAGTGGGGCACGGCCCGGCCGAGCCGGGTGCCGAGTGCGTCGAAGCCTTCCTTGGCCGCTCCGGCGCGGGTCCTCGCCTGCCGGCCCAGCCGCTCGATGTCCTTGACCAGGGCCAGGGCGTGGTGCCCGTTGGCCGGGTCGTTGACCAACGCCCAGGCCGGGAAGCCCAGCGTCTCGCGGCGGACCTGGCCCACGACGGGGGCCTCGGCGGTCCGGGCCAGCCCGAGGAACTCCAGGGCCAGGTCCTCGGCTTCGCCGAGAGTGCCGGGCACGAGCCGGACCACGGGGCGGTCGCCGAGGGCGGTGTGCGTGTAGGTGCGGGCGGTCAGTGTGTCGGCGTCGTCCCGGTCGGTCGTACCGACCGGGAGGATCGTGCCGGCGTCCAGCAGGGCCGCCGCGCGGGCCTCGGCGGCCGGGGTGGAGTCGCTCCCGCCCCGGGCCTGGGCGGGGAGGAACGCCGCCCCCGCTGCCGTCGTGTTCGTATTGGTGTTCGTCGTCGTGGTGCTCATGCCGCCCGCTCCTCGTCCGCCACGTCGCGGCCGGCGTAGAGCGCCGCCGCCATGCGCATGCCCTCGGACCACGCGACAGGGCCGACCTCGGCGGCCGTCAGCGCGCGCCCCGCAGGTTCGGTCCAGCCCAAGGGGCCCGTCTCGGTGCCGTACTCGTCGTATCCGTCGTGCTCGCCGATCCAGATGCGCGCCTCGACGGTGACGCTGTCCTCAACGACCGGGCAGACCGCGTATCCGCCGCGCGACCGGTACCCGAGTTGGGTGACGCGGCCGTGCAGGAAGCGGACTTCCTTGAACACGCCGCCTGCGTAGGTGTCCACGGAGGTGGTGTCCGGGACGAGGTCCGGCGGGCGGCGCCACACCTCGCGGAACAACTGCTCCGCGTTCTGGCGCACCCCCAGTTCGACCGCGAACTCCCGCAGCTCGTCGAGGTCGTCGAGGAGAACGGGGTGGGGCACGCTGACGACGTCCGGGGTGATGCGGACCGTGTCGCCGTCCAGGTCGACGAGACCGAGACCGCGGTCGGGGTCGACATCGCGCAGGAAACCGGCGACCCCACCGTCCACGCCGGTGACCACCACGTCCCGCAGGGCCGCCTGCCACGCCGGGTCGGGCCAGACCCGGGCGAGCACGGCCGTGGGGACGGGCAACGAACGCACCATCCACTGCTCGACGTCGGTCAGGCACTGCCGTTCGTGCCGCTCCAGCCACTCGGTCAGCTGCCGGAGTCCGACGACCGCCGGGTCGTCCTTCAAGCCTGCCGGGACGGACTTCAGCCGTCGGCCCTTCCCATTGCGGCAGACCACCTTGCCCGCCTCCAGAGCGACTTCGTAGTCGCCCGCCGGAACCCACCCCATGCGCTGTTCTCCCCGTTGTTCCGGACGGCCGCCGAACCGGCGGCACGCTGATGAAACCCGTCAGCGGCAACGCACCGTGACGAGTGAAAAAGACTCTAGGCGCCACCAGTGACAATGGGTCCGGGCCCCCTCCGCTTCGCCGTACGGACCCGCACCTCAGCAGGACCGCCCGACGGTGCCCACCGTCCCGCCGAAGCCCGCGACGCCACGGAACCCGCCGGCGCGACGCCCGTCTCTTCCGCCCCGCTCGCGGAGGACGGTGGAAGGACGACAGGGATTGTCGGGTCAGGGAGCGATCGTGGTGTGGCCGAATGGCGTCGAACAGACGCGGGACGGGAACCCGCAGACAGACACCAACGACCTGGTGCCCGAGCAGGGCCGGGCACTGCCCGAGCAGGTCCGGGCACTGGCCGAGCAGGTCCGGGCACTGGCCGAGCACGTCGACGCCGAGCAGGGGGAACAAGCGGAGGCGGGCGTGATCGGCCTGGGCGAGGTCGGCCTGGGCGAGGTCGGCGTCCCTTGGCATGTGAGGTGTCGCGTCATCGGCCGGGGTGCTCCTGGCGCCCCTTCGGGTGGTTTACGAGCCCTTCGCGGACCGGGCGGCAAGGTGCCTGGAGCATTCGTTTCGGGTCGTGCCCCACGGCCCGGGGAAGGGATGGTGCACATCGATGAGTGCGACACGACGAAACGTTCTGGGTGCCGCTCTGGCCGCGCCGTTGCTGGCGCAGTTCACCGGGACGGCGTCCGCGGCGGATGAGAAGTACGGCACGGTCTCCGAGGGCTGGGTCGAGGTCCGGTGGTCCGAGCCGGTCCAGGCCGAGCTGGACCGGCTCGGAGCGGTGGTCGAGGCCGTGGCCCCGGCTGAGATGGTCAGGTCTTCCGGTGGGCCGGCGTTGCGGTTCCCCGTGCGGTCCGGCGAGGGCAACCCCTCTCTGACAGAGCTGCCGAGGGCCAAGGGCAGCGGTGCTCTCGACGGGGGCGTCTCGGTGCGCACACCGCTGGGCAACGTCCGGCTCACCGACCTGGAGAGCGCTCTGAAGGACGGACTGGCATCGGGAAAGTGCGAGGTCAACGGCCTCACTGTCGAGCACCCCTTGGCCCTCCGGTGCGGGGTGGACGAAGGGAAACTGTCCACCGACGAGGTTCCGGTGGGCCGGCCCCTGAAGGTCCGGCTCAGTGAGGTGCCGCTGTACGCCACCCCTGAAATGCTCAAGGCGTACACCGCGACGTTCGGCACGTCCCCGTTCAGCGCTGACTCGGTGCTGGGGTATGTGACCGTAGCGGGTACGTACACCCCGCCGAAGCCGTGAGGCAGGGACCGGGCCCGGGCTCCGGATGCACGGGCCCGTTCCCGGGTCGCAGGGTCCTCAAGCCGGCTCTGTCGAACGGGTCGGCTCCGCCGGCCGGGCAGGGCCGGGGAGAGTCCCGCCGAAGCGGCGCTGGCGGCCGGCGTAGACCGTGACCGCCTCCCGTAGCTGCTCCAGGCCGAAGCTGGGCCAGGGAGTCGGATCGAAGACCATTTCGGCGTAGGCCAGGTGCCAGGGAAGGAAGTTGCTGGTCCGCTGTTCACCGGAGGTGCGGATCAGCAGATCGACGTCCGGGAGGCCGGGCACGTACATGTTCCGGTCCAGGTCGGCGGGGCCGATGTCCTGTGGCCGGATCGCTCCGCGGGCCGCTTCGGCCGCCAGCGCCCGGGCGGCCTCGACCAGTTCTTCGCGCCCGCCGTAGTCGACGCAGACAGTCAGCGTCAGCGTCCGGTTGTTCGACGTCATGCTTTCCGCCAGGGTCAGTACGGAGGCCAGTGACGGGTCGATGCGGTCCCGCCGCCCGCACCAGCGCACCCGCACCCCCAGGTCGTGCAGCCACTCCGCACCCCGGGCCATCGCATCGGCCATGGTCTCGAACAGCGCGTCCAGTTCGTCCTGAGAGCGGTTCCAGTTCTCGGTGGAGAACGCGTAGAGAGTCAGGTGCCGCACTCCCAGCCGCAGCGCGGCGTTGACCAGGCGCATCGCGGGCCACTGACCCGCCTGATGCCCCCGGAAGACCGGCTGACCCTGCTCCGATGCCCATCGTCGGTTGCCGTCCATGATGACCGCGACGTGCTCCGGCACCGCATCCACATCCGCGAGCGGCCATACCGGGCGGCGAGGGACCCCATCGGCGGACACCAGCGGCTCAAGACCGTGGGTGAAGACCCGCTCCTGGCGGAGGGCGGTCTCGTCGAACTGCAGATGGGCACCCAGCACCAGCAGGTGCAGGAACGGCCGGTACTCGCGCTCCACCAATGCCGTCACCGGCGCAGCCTGTTCCAACAGGACGTTCCAGCGGCCGAGTTGCATGCGCATCAGTTCCGCCAGTGCCCCGGGACGTTCACCGCGTTGCAGATCGCTCACCTCCAGTCCCAGTGCCCGCAGATCGGCGCGCGGCAGGTAGCACCGGCCTGCGGCGAGGTCCTCCGGCATATCCTCGACGCCGTCCACCGCTTGGCCCGCCTCGCCCAGCAACGAGGCCATCGCCAATACCTCCGGGTCCCTCATGCCCAGCAGCGGGAACCACAGCTCAGCGGTCGCACCTCCCGTCCCCCTCAGGTAGCGCCGCTGGTCCTGGAACGTCTCGAAGAGCGGCGGACCGGCGCAGTCGGCCTCCAGGGTGCCCAGGAACTCCTCGATCACCACACGGTCGAGATCCCACCGCCACACCGTGTCCACGAACGCCCGCAGCACCGGATGCCCGCTGTCCCCCGAACGCAACCCCTCGCGGGTGGCGGAATACCAACGGGCAAGCCGCCGCACACGCTCCGTCGACGTACCCTCCCTGTCGGCGATGGTGTCGGTCCGCAGGAAGAAGCCGTGGACAGCGTGCATGTGCGGGCGAACCGGGGCGGGCAGCAGTTCAGTTGCCCGCCACATCGGCGTAAAGAACTGCCTGGTCAACGCCTCGCACTGCTCGTAGGACTCAAGCAACTCGGACGAGCCGGACAAAGTCTCATCACTCATCATGCACAGACCTCCCCTTCAACCACGCCGTTCGGCAGCACCCGCACCCCCGCGCAGCGCGGCCGGATGACAACGCCTCCCCACCGACCCGCGGGCAGGAAGCCTCCCCCATCACCAACGACACGCCGAGCGACCGGTATCGGGCGGCAAAGCGCCGACGGGCCCGCAGGATCGTCGATCGGCGGAGCGACTCGCTCGACGGCGTGGCCGTCATCGTCGTGGAGAAGCGCACTACGCCACCCGCGTCGATCGCCCCGTCGCGGACCTTCGCCGGCAGAGAGGGGCTCGATGCCCCGGTGAGACTCACCGCGACCCGGAGGTATCGGCGGTGATACTCCCCCAGCAGCCCGGGGATGCGGGTGCCTTCCAGGCCGCCGACGGTCCCCAGCGCGAACGAGCCGCCCAGCAGACCGGAACGGTCGGCGAACTCCAGGACCGCCGCCGCGGCCCGCCGCCGGACAGGCGCGGGCGTGCGGCAGCAGGGCGGCACCGCCGGAGATGAGGACCACCTGTCGGGGCAGCCGTTCGAACAGGGGCTCGCCCAGCTCCTTCTCCAGGGCCTGGATCTGCTGGCTGATCGCGGGCCGAACGACATGGCAGCGGGCCGCCGCCCTGGTGAACGACTGTTCCTCCGCCACCGCGACGAAGTACTCAAGCGTACGGAGGAGCCGCTGGGACGTGCGGCCGGATACCGCCGGCCGCAGACTCCGTACATCGCGGCCGTCTGTAGACGCTGCTGCTCGACGCGGTGCGCGAACGTCTGGGCCTGGACGCGGTCCGTACGGGCCTGCTCTTCCAGCGATTCGAGCAGACCGAGGGGGGCGTCCGCGCCCACTTCCTGGACCGGTCGAGCGGGCTGCCCACGACCGTCGACGGCGACGTGCTGGTCGGCGCCGACGGCATCGACTCCGCCGTCCGCGCCCAGCGTTCCCCATGGGCATGAACGGGGGATCGCAGTCCGTCGTCGACACCCGCGTACTGGCCTGGTGCCTGGCCCGGGACAACCACCCCGCCGCCGCGCTCGCCCGCTACGACCTGATGCGCCGGCCGGTCGTCAACCCGGTCGTGCCGGCCAACCGGGCCCTGGGGCCGGAAGAGATCATCGCGCGAGCCGCGGACCACGGCGGGGCGCTGCCCGGCGGGCAGGCCGAGAAGATCGCGGAACGCTACAGGGAGCTGACCCGGGCCACCGTGGCCCAGGTCAACACCCACGCGTCCTGGGCGGTTCCGCGCCGTGCCACGGAACCCGCACGCTGAGGACCAGCCATCGGTGCCCGGCCGCCCGGAGACGGACGTTGGCCTCGCGGGTGACCCTGCGGGCGAGCCTGTCCCGGCCGGCGCCTTCGCTGTCCGCGCACGGGCCTTTGGCGCGTGCCTCGCCGCTGATCGGAAGTGTGAGCCCATGAGCGGGACCGGCCATCCGGGTTTCGGGGAGGTGCTGCGTGGTCACCGCCGTGCGGCACGGCTGACGTTGGAGCAGTTGGCCGAGGTCTCGGGTGTCTGCGCCCGCACTCTGTCGGACATGGAGCGTGGACGGAGCAAGGGGCCGCAGGACCGGACCGTGGCCGCCCTCGCGGATGCGCTGGAGCTGGACGGGAAAGGCCGTACGGAGCTGATCGAGCCGGCACGCGACGGCCGGCTGACGAGGCCCACACGCAAACCCCCGCCACCGCCCCCATGGTGGGCACACGCACCTCGGCGACCGGAACTATGGTGCCCCACCACATACGCCCCTGAACTGCCCGTTCCTACGGTGTGGCGACACGAAACGTCCCCGCCAACCGTCCGGAAGTGGTGTCCCATGGCCGCCCCCGCAACCTCTCCCCCAACACCCGGCTCCCTCAAGCGAGTCGTCGCCGCCAGCCTCGTCGGCACCACCGTCGAGTGGTACGACTTCTTCCTGTACGGCTCGGCTGCCGCGCTGGTCTTCAACAAGCTGTTCTTCCCCGATTCCAACCCGCTCGTCGGCACCCTCCTCTCCTTCCTCACCTATGCCGTCGGCTTCGCCGCGCGGCCTGTCGGGGCCCTGGTGTTCGGGCACTACGGCGACCGCCTCGGGCGCAAGAAGCTGCTGGTGCTCAGTCTGCTGATGATGGGCGGGGCGACGTTCGCCATCGGACTGCTGCCGACCCATGCCACGGTCGGGTCGGCCGCCCCCGTACTGCTCACCGTCCTGCGGCTGGTGCAGGGATTCGCCCTCGGTGGTGAGTGGGGCGGGGCCGTGTTGCTGGTGTCCGAGCACGGGGATGCGAAGCGGCGCGGATTCTGGGCGTCATGGCCGCAGACCGGGGCTCCGGCCGGGCAGTTGCTCGCCACCGGGGTGCTGTCCGCGCTCACCGCGCTGATGTCGGACTCCGCGTTCCTGGCCTGGGGGTGGCGCATCCCGTTCCTGCTCTCGGGTGTGCTCGTGATTCTCGGCCTGTGGATTCGTCTCTCCGTCGATGAATCCCCTGTTTTCAAGGCAGCGTTGGCGCAGGCCGCTCAGCGCAAGGCGGAGTCCGCCGCGGCGGAGAAGATGCCGCTGGTCGCCGTGTTGCGCCATCACTGGCGGGACGTACTGATCGCCATGGGCGCCCGGATGGCGGAGAACATCAGCTACTACGTCATCACCGCGTTCATCCTCGTGTACGCGACGACCGCCGTCGATCTCAGCAAACAGACGGCTCTCAACGCCGTACTCATCGCCTCCGCCGTGCACTTCGCCGTCATTCCGCTGTGGGGCGCCCTGTCGGACCGCATCGGGCGCAAGCCGGTCTATCTGGTCGGGGCGATCGGAGTGGGGCTGTGGATGTTCCCGTTCTTCGCGCTGATCGACACACGGAGCTTCGGGAGTCTGCTGCTCGCCGTCACCGTGGGGCTGATCTTCCACGGCGCGATGTACGCACCGCAGGCGGCGTTCTTCGCCGAGATGTTCGCGACCCGGATGCGGTACTCGGGTGCGTCGATCGGGGCCCAGTTCTCGTCGGTCGCCGCGGGCGCTCCGGCGCCGCTGATCGCCACCGCGCTGCTCGCCGACTTCGACAGTTCGACGCCGATCGCGCTGTACGTCATCGCCGCGGCACTGCTCACCGTGGTGGCGCTCCTCTGCGCGAAGGAGACCCGGCACCGGGACCTCGCCGACATCGACGCCGAAGCGGCGGAAGGGCGGGAACCGGTCGACCGGGCGGAGCTGCCCGCCGACGCCCGTCCGGTCTGAGACCTCGGGCGGCGGCGGACGGCCGCCTCAGGCGAGGGCGGTGGGCTGGAACCAGGTCGGTCCGTCGGTGAGGGCCTGCTTGATGCGGAAGAGATTGAACTCGGCGAGCGGCGGGAGCGCGTCGACGTCGAACCAGCCCACCTCCAGCGACTCCTCGTCATTGACCCGTGCCTCGCCGCCCGTCGCCCGGCAGCGGAAGGTGATGTCGAGGAACTGGCACCGGTCGCCGTTGCCGTACTGCACCGGCTTCAGCGCCTTGGTGAGCACCACCCGCTCGGCCACGCAGTGCACGGCCGTCTCCTCCAGCACCTCGCGTTCGGCCGTCTCCGCGGGCTCCTCCCCCGGCTCGCAGATACCGGCGATGAGCGCCCACTTGCCCGTATCGGCGCGCCGCCCCAGCAGCACTCTGCCGTCGTCGTCGAAAACCACCGCGCTGACCCCCGGCAACAGGAGCAGCTGGTGGCCCGCGGTGGCGCGGATGTCACGGATGAAGTCGGGAGTAGCCATGCGGCGAGCCTAAAGGGTGTGCCGCACTCCTCGGTGGATCAGCTCCCGGCCCTACGCCTCACCGCGTCGAACCTGCCGGGCGCGCACCGCGCGGACCGTGACCCAGCCGAGGCCGGCCACGGCGAGCAGGGCGATGACGCCCTCCGGCAGCGGTCCCATCCGGGTGGCGGGCGTCAGCGAGGACCGCAGCGGCACCTCGTCGACAAGAGCGTCGGGCGTGAACATCTTGGTCTTCCGCACGATCGTGCCGTCCGGCCTGATCACGGCGCTGACCCCGCTGGTGACCGGTACGACGACGGAGCGCCCGTGCTCGACGGCCCGTACCTGGGACATCGCCAGCTGCTGGTAGGTCATCTCGCTGCGTCCGAAGGTCGCGTTGTTGCTCGGTACGGCGATCAGCTGCCCGCCGTGCTTCACGGTGTCGCGTACGGCGTCGTCGAACGCGGCCTCGTAACAGGTGACCAGGCCGACCTCGGTGCCGGCCAGGTCGAAGACACCGACCTTCTCGCCCGGCCCGAAGTCCCGGCGGACGCGGTCGACGTCCTTGCTGAAGATCCGGACGAAGGACCGCATCGGCATGTACTCGCCGAACGGCTGGATGTGCCGCTTGTCGTACGTGGCGACGGGGCCCTTGTCCGGGTCCCACTCGATGAGGGTGTTGCGGAGGTTGCCCGAGTCGGGCTCGACCACCGCGCCGACGACCGTGGGGACGCCGATCGCCTTCACGGCGTCATCGATCACGAGGCGGGCGTCGGCGTTGCGGTACGGGTCGAGGTCGGAGGAGTTCTCCGGCCACAGCACGAAGTCGGGCTGCGGCACCTTGCCCGCCTTGACCTCCCGGGCCAGCTGTTCCGTGCGCTTGGCGTGGTTGTCCAGGACCGCGCGGCGCTGGGAGTTGAAGTCCAGGCCGAGGCGCGGCACGTTGCCCTGGATCGCGGCGACCGTCGCCGTCCCGTCCTCTGCGGAGTCATCGACCAGCGGCAGAGCGGCGAGTGCCGCCGCGACGGGGACCAGGACGGTCGCCGCCGCGGCGACGACCGCGGCGCGCGGCACCCTGCCGGTGGTGCGACGGGAACGGAACCGGCGTACCGCCTCGAAGAGTCCGAAGCCGCACAGCACCACCGCGAAGGACAGCAGCGGGGTCCCGCCCAGCGCGGCGAGCGGCAGGAACACGCTGTCCGCCTGGCCGAAGGCGATCTTGCCCCAGGGGAAGCCGCCGAACGGCACCCGCGCCCGGACCGCTTCGTCCAGGGTCCAGACCGCGGCCGCCCAGACGGGCCAGTACGCGAGCCGGGACACTGCGGCGATCCCGACGCAGCCCACCGCGATGAACAGCGCTTCGGCGGCGGCGAGCGCCAGCCATGGCACCGGGCCGACCTCCTCACCCGTCCAGTGCAGCAGCGGGAGCATGAAGCCGAGCCCGGCGAGGAGGCCGAGGCCCAGGGCCGCGCGCAGTCCGCGGCCGTACAGGACCCAGCCGAGCAGTGCGAAACCGGGCAGAACCAGCCACCACAGTGGCCGGGGCGGGAAGCTCGCGTAGAGCAGCACACCGGAGAGTGCGGCAGCGAACGGCCGCACGAGCCCCGGCAGCAGCCTGCGGCCGGGGGGCGTGGCGGCGGGCGACGAGTCGTCGACGGTGGTCATGGTGGCGCTCACCTGGCGGAGTCTACGGTGGGCCGCTGTGCGCGGCCGACGTGGCCGGTGCGGGCATCGGCGCCGGTGTCCGGGGGCGGGTGTGGCCGGTGGAGATGTGGCCGGTGACCGGGGCGGTGTGCCCGCGGTCGAATCGGCCGGCTCGACGTCCCGGAGGGAGGAACGTGCCGAGGCTCGCCGCCTGGCGCGCCTTTTCCTGCCACACCGTTTCTACGCCATTCCCTCACACCTGCGCCCCATGGCCGGTTACGGTGTGCGCCAGTCCCCTGTCGGCCGGCTGATCCGGCCGTCGTGGGCGGGACGGTCATGGTCGGGGGGTCGATCAGGATGACTGCACCTGTGGGCCGGGACAGCACCCGGGAGCGCGGCGGCGCGTCCGACGCGGCCGGGGCCGTGATCCTCGCCGCCTGCGCCGTCTGGTCATTGGTGAGCGCCGCGGGCCGGGACACCAGGCCGGAAGGCGTGCTGCTCGCTCTGCTGGCCGTCGCGGCGGGCTTCACCTGCGGCAGGATCTGCGGAACGCTGCTGCCCGTCGCCGCGACCACCGTGGTCTCCGTCGCCGCCCTGGTCATGGGGCTCGGCTCGCGGCACGGCATGCCGGGGGCCACCGCCGCGTCGGACATCGCTCCCGGTCATACCGGTGCGGCCACCGCCCTGATGGTGTTGGCGGCGGGCGCCGCCTGCTGCGCGGCGGCCGCGGCGGGGCGGGCCTCGCTGCGCGTCACCCTGCGGCTGCTGGCCCTCGGCTCCGCGTGTGCCGCACTGACGCTCGGCTCGGCGGTCGGATTCGCCGCGGCGCTCGGAGTGCTGCTGTGTTCGCCGGCCGCGGTCCGGACGCGGCACCGGCTGGCCGGGCTGGCCGGGCTGGCCCTGATCGCCGGGCTGATGGCCGGGGCTTCCTGGGCGGTGGCCGAGGACGCCCTGCCGGAAGGACTCGCGGTCTCCCTGGAGGGGCAGCTCACCCGGAACCGGGTGGAGCTGTGGCGCGACGCGGTGGAGCTGGCTCGGGAGAATCCGCTGCTGGGGGTGGGGCCCGACCGGTTCGGAGAGCTGAGCCCCACCGCGCGGGAGACACCGCGCTCCGACGGAAAGCCGCATTCCGCCCCCTTGCAACAGGCCGCCGAACAGGGCGTGGTCGGGGTGGCGCTGCTGGGGGCCGCGTTCGGCTGGCTGTTGTACGTCCTGTGGCGCTCTCCCCGTACGACGGCGGTGGTGCTCACGGCCGGTGCCGCGTTGACCGCGCTGGCGGCTCTGGCCGTCGTCGGCAACGCGCTGAGCTTCACCCCGGTGACAGCGGGCGCCGGACTGCTGGCCGGCCTCGCCTCGGCGCGGCGCCCGGTGGGCGAGCCCTCGGATACGGATACGGCTAGGGGCGCTGGAGAAGACGGACTCCGCGTCACCGGACCGCGCGGGGCCGGCAGGGGTCGCGCCGAGGAGGTCAGGCTCCGGCGGCCGGTCCAGGGGCCGGGAGGTGCAGACGGTCGCGGATGAACCGTACGGCCGCCTCCGCGTCGTCCACCGTGACGGTGAAGGTCCGGCCGTCACCGAGTCTGAGCACCAGGCCCTCCCCCTTGCGCACCACGACGGCGGAGCCCTGCTCGGGGCGCCAGCGGTAGCCCCAGCCGCCCCACTGCCGCGGATTGACCGTGGGCGCGAACTCCGCGCCGACCACATGGGTGAGCAGGATGCGGCGGCGCGGCAGGCCCGCGTGGCCGCAGCGCACCTCCAGGGCGTCCCCGTCGACCTTGACGGCCACATGGACGAAGGCGAGCGTCCCGAACAGCATGAGCAGCCCGGCGGCGACGCAGCCGATCACGGACATCAGCAGCGGGGCGATGCCGGAGGTCCACGCGGAGTCGACGGCGAGCTGGATGCCCAGCGCCATGCACCCCGCGCCCACGGCCGCGAGCAGCCACTGCACACGATTGGTCGCCCGGCCGGTCCACACCGTGGACGGCGCCTCGGTCGAGCCGTGCCTCGCACTGTCGGGGTGGTGCGTCATGCCAGCAGCGTACTCACGTTCCCCGTCGCCGGGAGGGGGCGAGCGGCCCCGTTCCCCCGGTCCGGGCGGTCAGTGCGCGGGGCTGACCGCTTTCAGGAGCAGACCCTCCGCATAGGCCATTGCGGGTTCCGGCAGGGCCGCGGCGCGTCCGCTGAGGATGACGGCGAGCGTGCCGGCCGGTTCGGCCGACGGAGCCGGTACGACGCCGATGCGGCGCAGCGCCTGGGCGGCGACGGCTCCCGCGGAACCGTGCAGGGCGAGCGGCGGGCGGCCGGGGCGCTGCACGGCGGCGCGGATGCGTTCGGCCACCAGCTCGTAGTGGGTGCAGCCCAGGACGACGGCCCGCACGTCGGGCGGGGTGAGGGCGGCGGCGGCGGCGACGGCGCGGCCGATCGCGGCTTCGTCGGCGTTCTCCACGGCGTCGGCGAGGCCGGGGCACGGGACCTCGGTGACCTGCGCGGAGCTGGCGAACTCCTGGATCAGCCCGCGCTGGTACGGGCTGCCGGTGGTGGCCGGGGTGGCCCAGATGGCTACGGGACCGCCGCCCGCGGCGGCGGGCTTGATGGCGGGGACGGTGCCGATGACCGGCAGCGTGGGTTCCAGCTCGGCGCGGAGTGCCGGCAGAGCGTGGACGGAGGCGGTGTTGCAGGCGATGATCAGCGCGTCCGGCCGGTGGGCGGCGGCGGCGCGGGCCACGGCCAGCGCGTGCGCCGTGACGTCCTGCGGCGTGCGGGGGCCCCAGGGCATGCTGTCCGGGTCGGAGGAGAGCACCAGGTCGGCGTCGGGCCGCAGACGGCGTACAGCGGCAGCCGTCGGGAGCAGGCCGATTCCGGAGTCCATAAGTGCGATCTTCACCCGGTCACCATAGTCGACAGCCCTTGCGCCCCGGCCGAAGTGGGGCAGACTTCGGCGGATGAGCGCCGTTGCCTGGATCGCCGTGGGTTCGCTGATCGCGTGGGTGTGGCTGCTGCTGGGGCAGGGGTTCTACTGGCGCACCGACCAGCGGCTGCCCCGCCACGCAGAGCCCCCGCGCTGGCCGTCGGTCACCGTCGTCGTGCCCGCGCGCGACGAGGCCGCGATGCTGCCGGTGAGCCTGCCCTCGCTGCTGGCCCAGGACTATCCCGGGGAGGCGGAGATCATCCTCGTGGACGACTGCAGCCGGGACGGTACGGGGCAGGTGGCCCGGGACCTTTCGGTACGGCACGGCGGGCTGCCGCTGACCGTGGTCTCGCCCGGGGAGCCGGAGCCCGGCTGGACGGGCAAGCTGTGGGCCGTACGGCACGGGATCGCACTGGCCCGGCAGCGGAAGCCGGAGTTCCTGCTGCTCACGGATGCCGATATCGCGCATGAGCCGGACAGCCTGCGCGATCTGGTGGCCGCGGCCGGTACCGGGGGGCCGGACTCTTTCGACCTGGTCTCCCAGATGGCGCGGCTGCGGGTGGCGAGCGGCTGGGAGCGGCTGGTGGTGCCCGCCTTCGTGTACTTCTTCGGGCAGCTCTACCCGTTCCGGCGGGTGAACCGGGCGGGGGCCCGTACGGCGGCCGCGGCGGGTGGCTGTGTGCTGCTGCGCACGGAGGCCGCCGAGCGGGCCCGGATCCCGGAGTCGATCCGGCAGGCGGTGATCGACGATGTGTCGCTGGCCCGTGCGGTGCAGCGCAGCGGTGGCCGGATCTGGCTGGGGCTCGCGGACCGGGTCGACAGTGTGCGCCCGTATCCGCGGCTCGGGGACCTGTGGCAGATGGTCTCGCGCAGTGCGTACGCGCAGCTTCGGCACAGCCCGCTGCTGCTCGCCGGGACCGTTCCGGGGCTCGCGCTCGTCTACCTGGGTCCGCCCGTCACCCTGGTGGCCGGGCTGCTGACGGGTGATCCGGTGGCGGCGTGGGCGGGTGGGGCGGCGTGGGCGGTGATGACGGCGACGTATCTGCCGATGCTGACGTACTACCGGCAGTCGCTGTGGCTCGCGCCGTCGCTGCCGTTCACGGCGGTGCTGTATCTGCTGATGACGGTGGACTCGGCGGTGCAGCACTACCGGGGCCGGGGGGCGGCCTGGAAGGGGCGCACCTACTCCCGCCCCGAGGCCACCCCCGACGTGTGACCCGGCCGCCGCGCCCCCTGTGCCGTGATCGACCGGGCGCCGTGCCGAAGGCCGGCCCGGCGCCTTGCCGGAGGTCGGCCGGGCGCCTTGCCAGAGGTCGGCCGAGACCCTGCGCGGGCCCGCCGGTCGGCGTCTACTTGCGGCCCGGGGTCCAGTCCATTCCCCACCCGTACGCGGCGTCGATGGTGCGCTGCGGGCTCACTCCGCGCTCGGGTACGAGATAGCGGGCCTCGCGCTGCACCATGAGGTCTCCGGCGTTGTTGCTGATCAGCGCGAGGGCGCAGACGGTTGAGGGCACCGTGCATTCGTCGAGGGAGAAGTCGATCGCCGCGCCGTTCCGCGGCTGAAGGGTGACGGTGGCATGGAGATCGGCGAAACTCCGGGCACCTTCATAGATGGTGACGAAGATCAGAACGCGGCGGATCCGGTCCTTGTGGTCGAGGTTGAGGGTGAGGTTCTCACCGGTGGAGACGGCGCCGGTGCGGTCGTCCCCGTCCAGATGGATATAGGGCGGCTGCCGCAGAGAGCCGAAGGCGTTTCCGAGTGACTGGACAACTCCCTTGCTGCCATCGGTGAGTTCGTAGAGAGCGCAGAGATCGAGATCGAGGTCGGCGTGCATGGCGATGGCCCGGCCGAGTTTGGCGCCCCAGCTCTTGAACTGTTTGCGTACTTCCCAGTTGAGATTGACGCGAAGCTCTCCGGAGGTACCGCCCTGTTTGGCGAGCGAGACGGAAGGGGCTTCCTTCGTCAGCGTGACCTTGGTCAGCCTCACCGGCGGGGCGGCGGGCGGTGCGGGTACGGCGGGCGGTGCGGTGGCCGGGGGCCGGATCACGGGCGGGGACTGCGGCTGTTGCGTCGGCCGTGACGGCTGGGCCTGCGGGGCCTGCTGCGGCTTCTGGGGTTCGTCGACCGAGATCCCGAAGTCCGTGGCGAGGCCCTCAAGTCCGGTGCTGTACCCCTGACCGACGGCACGGAACTTCCAGGCGCCCTGACGCAGGTACAGCTCCCCGAGAAGGAAGGCGGTCTCGACCGTGGCGTCCGTGCTCTCGAAGCGGGCGATCTCCGCGCCGCTCGCCGTGTCCACGATCCGTACGTACAGACCGCTCACCCGCCCGAAACTGCCGCCGTCCGCCGAAGCCGCGACGACGACGCGGTCGATCGCGGGCTCGATCCGCGCGAAGTCGACCGCGAGGGTGTCGGTGACGCTGTCGCCGGTGGTGGCCTTACCCTCGTACCGGACGGCACCGGAGGCGTGCGCGGGCTGGTTGTAAAAGACGAAGTCCGCGTCACCGCGGACCTTTCCCGACACCAGAAGCAGGGCTGACGCATCGACACCGGGGGTCCCCGGAGAGGCCCGCCATCCCAATTCGACCCGCACGGCCTGAGCCGGCACCGGAACATTGGTTCCTTTTAGCATGGTCATGCTCGCTCCCATCGCGAGTCGGGCTGTCCGAAAAGCTTTTCCGCCAAACCTAATCCCCCGGCCGGCCGGGGCGCCCGCCGCCCTCACCGGGACCGGCTCGGCGATCTGCCGGTAACCCCCCGCGAACTCGCCCTTTACACGATCACTACGCCACTGGGCGCCCTTTTTTGCCAAGTTCGCTCGCATTGGGGATCGCGGTTCACTCACAACACGCAAAACAACCCTCTTATCGGGCTCCCCAACCAGCACATCGTGGGCTTAACTTAGGTGGCATGACCTCCCCCCGCTCCACCTACGGCGGCGGCTACTACGCCGCACCGTCGTTCCCCGACACTCCGATCTACGACTCCCTGGTCGCGGAGCGGGGTACCCCTCAGATCGCGCCGATCCGAGTGCCGGCCGCCTACGACACCGGCAACAGCTATCTGCCGGCCCTGCCGTCGGCGTTGCCGGCTCTTCCCGCGGCTCCTTCGCAGCCCAACGGGTCGTACGGCTACCAGCAGCCGACGGCGCCGCAGTATCAGCAGCAGGCCCCGGCGCAGCACTCGCCGATGCAGCCCGCTCATCTGCAGCACGCCCCGGCGCCGTACATCCCGCAGCAGCCGGCCCCGGCGCGTGGCTATCAGCAGCAGCCCCCGGCCCGGGGCTACCAGCCCCAGCCCCAGCCGCCGCGGCCCGCACCCGGCACCGGGTACGAGTCGATGCGGCCGGCTTCTCCCCGGCCCGCCCCGGCGCCGTCCCCCTACGAGGACCCGTACAACAACCGCCCGTACCAGGGCCGGGGGTACTGACAGAGGCGACAGGCACCGCACAGCGGGCCCACAGTCACACACGCGCACGGCGGCACCGTATGCCCGTTCCGGGCCGGTCATGCACGTTCAGGGGTGGCTGGCAGGATGGACGGCATGGCTTCTCCCATGCTCCGGTCCCTCCATGTGCATCCGGTCAAATCACTGGCCGCGTGTGCCCGCGACGAGGTCGTCGTCGAGCCATGGGGACTCGACGGCGACCGGCGCTGGATGCTGATCGACCGCACGGACAGGGCCGTCACACAACGTCAGCAGCCGCGCATGGGGCAGGTGTCCGCCGCGCTGACCAAGGACGGCGGGGTGACGTTGAGTGCGCCCGGGAGTGCGCCCCTGACCGTGGAAGTGCCCCCGCCCGGCCGCACCCTCACCGCCGAGCTCCACGGGAGCGGGTTCGAGGTCGTGGAGGCCGCGGCCGACGCGCACTCCTGGCTCGGTGATTTCCTCGGCACGCCGGTCCGGCTCGTCCATCTCGACGCGCCGTCGCACCGCAGACTCATCGACCCCGCCTACGCGCGCCCCGGCGAGACCGTCTCGCTCGCCGACGGGTATCCGCTGCTCCTCACCACCACCGCCTCGCTCGCCGCCCTCAACGCGCTGATCGCCTCGGGCGGCCATCCGGAGGAAGGCCCCCTGCCGATGAACCGGTTCCGGCCGAACGCGGTCGTCGACGGCACCGGCCCCTGGGCGGAGGACGACTGGAAGCGGATCTCCATCGGCGAGGTCCCGTTCCGCGTGGTGAAGCCGTGCGGCCGCTGTGTCATCACCACCACCGACCAGCGCACCTCCGAACGCGGCAAGGAACCGCTGCGCACGCTCGCCCGTCATCGTCGGGTGGGGAAGGACCTTCTCTTCGGCCAGAATCTGATCCCCGACGGGACCGGAGTGATCCGGGTCGGGGATCCTGTCCGGATCCTCGACTGACGACAAGGAGTCCCGACCGGGCCGAAGAGCGGGGAACTCGCCCGGACACACCGGACGTTGGAGGGGCGAGATCGCTCTCTCCCCGCTTCCCCGACAGGCGAGACCCGCCGTACCGGGCATCACGGATTCGGTGGGCCACGGATACGGAAGGGGGCGCACGGTGATACGGGCGGTAGCGGGAGTCCGGCGTTGGCGGCACAACCCCCTGCGCCGGTCCACCGATCGCAGCGAGGCATGGCTGGCGCTGACCGCGCTGCTGCTGATCGCGCTGGCGGCGCCGGTGCTCGGCTGGATATGCGGGGCGCTCACCGACGACGCCCTCCAGGAGTCGGTGCGGGCCCAGCAGGCGCACCGGCATCTCACGGCCGCGGTCGTGGTGCGCCGGACCGCGGCTCCACCGCGCTTCTCCGGGGACCAGGAAGGCTCTTCCGGACGGGCCACACAGACCTCGGTGGTGGCCACGTGGAGAGCCCCCGACGGAAGGCCCCGCAAGGGGACGGTGTCCACCACCTCCAAGGTCGGCGGCCCCGGTTCCCGGGTGCGGATCTGGACCGACGACTCGGGGCGTCCGGCGCTGCGCCCGATGGACCCGCCGACGGCCCACACCCACGCGGTGCTGGCCGGAGTCGGCGTGTTCCTGCTCGCCACCGGGTTCGTCGAAGCGGGCAGGCGGCTGATCCTCTGGCGCATGACCCGGCGGCGGTACGCACGGCTCGACCGGGCGTGGGCCAGGGCCGGACCGGACTGGGGCAGGACCGGGACGGGCACCTGACGGCCGCCGCCTGCCCGCCGCCCCCGCCCACCGCCGGAGACGAAACGGTGAGAGACGGTGCACGCACAGTCATGCGGAAAGGCCCGTCGGGCTGATCGACGGCCGACTCGTCAACTCCCGCCCTTCGCGCGCGCTACGGTGGACCGGCCGCCCGCCCCCTCGGCAGGCGGACCCGGTGCTGTCGTCGTCCCATGGCTGTGGCACCGGCACATCGCCCGCCGTACGCGGACGGACCCGGGGGATCGCACACAGCACGAGGTGGGGGCACAGCAGCGCCATGGCACAGGGCTCGGTCCAGGTGACGCACACCGGCACATCTCGATGGCGGCGCCGTACCGGCGAATACGCCTCCCTCTCCGCGGCTCTGGAAGCGGCGGCCGACGGCGACGTCCTCACCGTCGCGCCCGGAACCTACCGGGAGAATCTCGTCGTCCACCGCGCGGTCACGCTGCGCGGTCCCGAGGGCTCGGTCGGCTCCGTGCGGATCGCGCCGGTCGACGGCGTACCGCTGACCGTCCGGGCCTCCGCGATCGTTCAGGATCTGCATGTGGAGGGCCAGGACTCGGCGGCCCCCGCCCTGCTCGTCGAGGACGGTGCGCCCGAGTTCACGGATCTGCGGATCGTGACCCGGTCGGCGGCGGGAATCGAGGTACGGGGCGCCGCCCGGCCCACGGTGCGGCGGTGCACCGTGGACAACCCGGCCGGTGTCGGCATAGCCGTGCTGGACGGCGGTGGCGGGGTGTTCGAGGAGTGCGAGGTCATGTCCGCCGGCCAGTCCGGTGTCGCGGTGCGCGACGGCGGACATCCGCGCCTCGACCGGTGCCGGGTGCACCACGCGTCGGGCGCGGGCCTCAGCGTCACCGGAGAGGGCAGCGGTCTGGAGGCCGTCGGCTGCGAGGTGTACGAGATCAAGGGCAGTGGGGTCCAGATCACCACCCGCGCCTCCGCGCACCTCACCGACTGCACCGTGCACCGCACTTCCGCCGACGGGGTCACGCTCGACACCGACGCGGTACTGACACTCGCCGACTGCGACATCCATGACATCCCGGAGAACGCGGTGGATCTGCGGTCCCGTTCGGTGCTCACCCTGACCCGGTCCACGGTGCGCCGCTTCGGCCGCAACGGTCTCTCGGTCTGGGACCCGGGCACCCGGGTCGACGCCAACCAGTGCGAGATCCACGACAGCACCGGCGACTACCCGGCGGTCTGGGTGAGCGACGGGGCGACGGTGATACTCGACGCCTGCCGCGTCCATGACGTGCCCGACGCGATCTTCGTCCTGGACCGGGGTTCACGGGCCGACGTCGTGGACAGCGATCTCTCCCAGATCCGCAACACCGCGGTCTCGGTGAGCGACGGAGCCACCGCCCAGCTGGACGACTGCCGGATCCGGGAGGCGTCCACGGGTGCGTGGTTCCGCGACCACGGCAGCGGTGGCACGCTGAACAACTGCACCATCGACGCCGCCCAGACCGGAGTCATCGTCACCAAGGGCGCCGACCCGACCATCGAGCGCTGCACGGTCACCTCACCCGCCGAAGCGGGCTTCTACGTCTCCGCCGAGGGGCGCGGCACCTTCCACGGCTGCCGGGTCACGGGCAGCGACGGCTACGGCTTCCATGTGATGGACGGCTGCCGCACCACCCTCACCCGCTGCCGTACCGAACGGTGTGCGCGCGGGGGTTACGAGTTCGCGGAGGGCGGCGCCCCGCACAACGACGGCAACGGCACGGGCCCCGTGGTGGAGGACTGCACCAGCGACGAGAGCGGGCTGCGCGGGGCGGCCGCCGCCCCGGCCCCCGCGGTGCTGACGGCGACCCAGGCGACTCCCGGGCTGCTCGGCGCGATGCCGGAGCAGCGCGCGGCCGTGCAGAGCGCACCGGTCCCGGAGCCCGCGGCCGAGCCCGCACGCGACCCGGGCGCCGTCCTCGGCGAACTGGACACGCTGGTGGGCCTGGACAGCGTCAAGCGCGAGGTACGGGCCCTCACCGACATGATCGAGGTCGGCAGGCGGCGCCAGGAGGCCGGGCTCAAGGCCGCCTCGGTGCGCCGCCATCTCGTCTTCACCGGCTCCCCCGGTACCGGCAAGACGACGGTGGCCCGGCTGTACGGGGAGATCCTGGCCTCCCTCGGGGTGCTGGAGCGCGGTCATCTCGTGGAGGTGTCCCGGGTCGATCTGGTCGGCGAGCACATCGGTTCGACCGCCATCCGGACCCAGGAGGCGTTCGACCGGGCGCGTGGCGGGGTGCTGTTCGTCGACGAGGCGTACGCGCTCTCGCCCGAGGACTCGGGCCGGGACTTCGGCCGGGAGGCCATCGACACGCTGGTGAAGCTGATGGAGGACCATCGGGACGCGGTCGTGGTGATCGTCGCGGGGTACACCCACGAGATGGAGCGGTTCCTTACCGTCAACCCCGGTGTGGCGTCCCGTTTCTCAAGGACCATCACCTTCAGCGACTACCTCCCCGAGGAGCTGCTGCGGATCGTCGAGCAGCAGGCCGAGGAGCACGAGTACAGCCTGGCGGACGGGACCGGGGAGGCGCTGCTCAAGTACTTCACGGCGCTTCCCAAGGGCCCCGCCTTCGGGAACGGCCGCACGGCCCGCCAGACCTTCGAGTCGATGGTGGAGCGGCATGCGGGCCGGGTCGCCCAGCTCGTCGAGACGAGTACGGACGACCTGACCCTGCTCTATCCGGAGGACCTCCCGGAGCTGGTCTGAGTCTCCCCGCCCGTCTGCCGCGGCAGGAGCGGCCCGAGCTGTTCGAGCAGCGCGGCCCGCTCCTGGGCGAAGACCGGGTCGGCCTGGTAGTCGGAATGCCCCAGGATCGGTTCGGGCAGGGGCAGTTCGGGGGTACGCCCGTAGGCCAGCGGGTCCTTCAGCGGTCCTCGGTCGACGTCGGCGCCCCGGCTCCCGGCGATGCGGACGGGGCCGCCGATCGGATCGGTGGGCCGCCACAGATTGCGCCAGCAGTGCACGGAGCGGTGCAGCCCGCGCAGGGGACCGGGACCGAAGTAGGCCGGGAACCACCGTCCGTACAGCCGTTCCAGCGGCGATCCGTAGGTGAGCAGGGCGACCCGGTGGCGGGTCTCGTCGGGCAGTTGCCAGACCGCGGAGGCGGCGAGGACGCTGCCCTGGGAGTGGCCCGAGATGACCAGCCGGCCTTGGGGGTTCCCGCCGGTCCAGGCGGTCATCCGGGAGGCCAGGTCGGGGACGGCGCGTTCGGCGTAGCAGGGCGGCGCGAAGGGGTGGGCGGCGCGCGGCCAGAAGGTTCCCACGTCCCAGAGGATGCCGATGGTGCGGCGGGCGGAGGCGTCGCGGTAGGCACGGCGGCCGCAGGCGACGAACAGGATGAAGCCGAAGCCGATCAGCCAGGAGCCGGTCGACTGGGCGGTCTCCGCGAGGGATTCGATGGCGGGAGAGGCACCGTCCGCCGCCAGCCCCGGTACCTGTCCGCTCGCCCAGGCACCGGCGACCGCTCCGGCTCCGAGCAGCAGGGTGGCGCCGGAGACCAGGCCGACGATCCCGGGTGCGGAATCGGTGAGCGCGGCGGCGGCCCGGGTCCGCGCGATGCGCCGGGTGCGTCCGGGATCGGGCCGCTCGACGCCGTACTCCTCCTCGATGACGCTGCCCGTGCGGCGGGCGTTGCGCGCGGTCCGGACGACCAGGGCGATCACCGGAACGAGCAGGAGCAGCAGCAGGACCGGGATGATGGACGCCTGCCAGCTGAGCAGTACGGGCGGGCCTTCGATGGCGGCGCCGAGGCCCATGCCGGGCGTGCCGGGTCCGTCGAGCCAGTCGGCCACGCGCTGGGCGACCCCGCCGGTCATGACGCCCCCGAGCGCGCAGGCGAGCATCGCGACGGCGGGCCCGCCCAGGCCGTACATGATGGTGCGGGGTTCGGGCGTGCGGCGGTACAGGCTCATGGCCACGACGGCGAGGGCGACGACGAGCGTGCCCTGGCCGAGGGTGAGGGCACGGAAGGCGACCTCGCCGGGCAGGGAGCCCGCGGACCCCCAGTCGGGGCGCGACCAGGCCGCGTATCCGGCGGCGAGGACGAGCAGGGCGAGCGCGGTGCCGGGCAGGAACGTGATGAGGGCGCTGTCGAGCCTTTTGTCCAGGCGCCGTTCGCTGCGGCCTCGGCTGCACACCACCCAGACGGCCACCAGGGCGCACAGTGCCAGAGCCGCCCCGAGCAGCCCGCCGAGGACGTTCGGTACGGGGCTGTCGGCGGCCCGGTCGTGGCGGGCGGCGGCCACGGTGAGACAGGCGGCGACGGTGAGGAATCCGGCCGTGGTGTGGGCGGCGCGGAGCCGGGCGACCAGCCTGCGGCCGTACCAGAATCCGGGCCGCCCGAGGGCGGGGCGGACGGGGTCGGTCGCGGTGTGCGCCCGCGTATTCGGGGTCTCCTCCTCCGGCTCGGCCCCGTCCAGGGGGCGCTGTGATTCGTACGCGCTCCAGGTGCGGTTGGACAGGTACCACAGCAGTCCCACCAGTGCGGTGGGCGCGAGCGCGGCGACCGCGAGGCGGCGTCCCGGCTGGGACCACCAGCCGCCCTGTTCCGTCGACAGGAAGCCCAGCCAGGACCGCCGGTTCGAGCAGTCGGGTACGCCCGCGCACTGCCAGGCCACCAGGTCCAGGGCCACCTCGCAGGCCGCCGCGGTCAGCAGGACGGTGAGGCTGAGCGCGACGAGGCGCACCAGCACCCCGTACAGCCGGACGGCGCGGGTGCTGCCGGAGGCGGTGGGCCGCATCCAGTGGGCGAGGTTGACCACCATGAACGGGAGCAGCAGCAGCCACAGGGCGCGGGAGCCGTTGCCGGAGGTGAGGTTGGACCAGCAGTACGCCTCCGCGACGGGTTCCTTCCCGTACCGCTCGGGGTGGTGTTCGCCGTCGATGTCCTCGGGGCGCCGGTAGACGGCCGCCGTCGCGTCACCGGTGACCCGGACCGTGCGGGGATCGCCGAGCATCTCCTGGGGCGTGGTGCCGCCGACGCCGTGGACGAGCAGTTCGAGCGCTGCCCCGGTGCTCTGCGGGGCCTGGATGGCAGGGGGCAATGGGGTGACTCGCTCTCTGGGGCGCGCGGCCTCACGGCCGACGGGGGGAAAAAACGGAGGACGACGGAGGAGAAGCCGTGGGAGGAGTCGGGGGCGCGCCGCGCGGGGCCACGGGCCGACGCGCGGTCACCAGAATCCCGGACCCGGGACGGGTGCGGCAGAGCTCTCACGGAATCTCCCCAGTGACGCGTCCGACATTCCTGCGTGGCAGGATGAGTACGTTCTGCGGGCCGCTGCGGGACGGTACGGCCAGAGGGAAGGACCGGGACCCGGCGTTGAGCGAGAATCAGAATCTGCTCGCGGAGCAGCGGCGTGCCCTGATCCTCGACGAGGTGCGCAGGCGCGGGGGTGTCCGGGTCAATGAGCTGACCCGGAAGCTGAACGTCTCCGACATGACCATCCGCCGGGATCTGGACGCGCTGGCCCGTCAGGGTGTCATCGAGAAGGTGCACGGCGGTGCGGTGCCGGTGGTCGAGGCGAGCACGCACGAGCCCGGGTTCGAGGCGAAGTCGACGCTGGAGCTGCGCGCCAAGGAGGACATCGCGCGGGCTGCCGCGACGATGGCGGTTCCGGGCAGTGCGATCGCCCTGTCCGGGGGGACCACCACGTACGCGCTGGCCCAGCATCTGGTGGACGTACCGGATCTGACGGTGGTGACCAACTCGGTGCGGGTGGCCGATGTGTTCCACGGGGCGCAGCGTCCGGCCGCCGGCGGCGCTGCGCGCGCCGGTGCGGCAACGGTGGTACTGACCGGTGGGGTACGGACCCCGTCGGATTCCCTGGTCGGTCCGGTCGCCGACCGGGCCATCGCCTCGCTCCACTTCGATGTGCTGTTCCTCGGTGTGCACGGGATCTCGGTCGAGGCCGGTCTGTCGACCCCGAATCTCGCGGAGGCGGAGACGAACCGGCGTTTCGTGCGGGCGGCGCGGCGGGTCGTGGTGGTGGCCGATCACACCAAGTGGGGCACGGTCGGCCTGAGTTCCTTCGCCACGCTGGACGAGGTGGCCGCGTTCGTCACGGACTCGGGCCTGTCGGCCGGGGCTCGCGAGGAGATCGAGGAGCATCTGCCGGGTCTCGTGGTGGCGGGCGGAACTCCCGACGAGGCAGCCCCGGAGCGCTGATCCGACCGGCGAACGGGGGCGGTCGGTCTTAGGATCACGTTGTGGCCGTCTTCCGGATCGAGCGCTTCACTCCCCTTCCCGCCGCCGAGTCCTGGCGCCGGGTGACCGACTGGGAGCGGCACGCCGCGCATGTCCCGCTCACCTCGGTCACTGTCCCGACGGGCTCTCCGTCCCGGATCGGCACCGTGTTCGTGGCCCGGACGGGCGTGGGTCCGCTGGCCTTCGACGATCCGATGGAAGTGGTGCGGTGGACTCCGCCGTCCGCCGGGCGTGCCGGGGCCTGCCGGCTGGAGAAGCGCGGGTCCGTGGTGCTGGGCCGGGCGTCGATCGATGTCCTGCCGACCAATTCCGGGTCCCATGTGGTGTGGGTGGAGGAGCTGCGTGTCCGGCTGCTGCCCGCCTGGGGTGATCCGTTGCTCGCCTCGTGCGGCCGGCGGATGTTCGGCGGGGTTCTGGACTCCCTGCTCGACGCGCCGGTAGGTCGCGCCGCCGAGGGATCCGGGGCTGCCGGCGGGTCCTGACGGGCTGCTGACGGGCTGCTGACGGTTTCGGGAAGATCGGCAACGACCGGACGCACGATTCGGTGCGGATGATGTGACCGTCACACGATCGACTCGTTTGCCGGTATGACGTTCTCACCACGTGGCCCCGGAAGGCACCGAACTCATGCCGATCCATCAACCGCAGCAGCGGACCGACACCACGAGCGAACGCCCCGGCGTCCAGCAGGCCGAGGCCGCGCTCATGGAGCACTACCCGCACCTCGTCCGGCTCGCCTATCTCGTGCTGCCGCCCTCGCTCGGCCGGCACCGCCGGGTCCTCGCCGCCCACGGGGCGGTGCAACGGTCCCTGCCCGCACGGCGGAGTGCCGCTCCCGAGCGGGTCCGGGTTCCGGCCCGGACGCGAGCCCCTGAGTCCGGCGAGGGACCGGACGGGCCCCGGGGGGCCGCGTACACCTGGATGCGGCTAC
Source organism: Streptomyces sp. TSRI0281 (assembly GCF_001905125.1). Taxonomy (GTDB): domain Bacteria; phylum Actinomycetota; class Actinomycetes; order Streptomycetales; family Streptomycetaceae; genus Streptomyces. The sequence goes on from NZ_LWLE01000008.1 coordinate 147,188, forward strand.
GGGTGCTCCGTGCCGCGCTGGCGTACGAGCGCCGGCCCCGCTGGTGGCCCGGACGCCTTCCCGCACCGGCCGCCCTGCGCCCCACCGTGCCGTCGGTCCGGGGGCTGCGGCTCTTTCCACGGGCGGGCGGTGTCGACGAACTCGCGCTGGACCGGGCCCTGTCCACGGTGTCGGGAGGGGTACGGGCCGCCTTCGCCCTGCAGTTGCTGAAAGGGCTGCCGGAGCCCGAGGTCCGCGCGGTGCTCATCGAGGCCGGGTGGAGCCACGTCGCCGACGCGGTGCGGGCTGCCGGGCGGCTGAGCCGGCCCGACCGTTCGGCGGCCGAGGCGCTGTTGCGATCCGGTGAGTTCGATCCGTGCACGGTGCAGACCCGGCCCAGCGATCTGCTGCGGCGCAGGCACCGGACGCGCGCCGGGAGGGCCCTCGCGGGTGGACTTCACCGCCTGGCCCGCCCGCGGCGACCGGCGCGGCGACCGGGCCCTGCTCGGCCGGGCCCTGCGGGCCTGGGGGCAGCCCTCGCGTGCCCTACGGGTTTCCACCGCCCCGGGCACGTCCGATGCGCCCCCCGCCCAGCCACCCGGACTGCTGTACGCGGGCGAGGTGGACGGGGCGGCCGTGGTGCTGCTCCACGACGGCGGCGTACGGGTGGTGCGCTATGCCGAACCGCTGTCCGGATCCGGCGCCCCGGCGCTGGACTTCGCGCGGGCCGACGACGCGGATGTGACGACGGGGCGGCCGTGGTCGTCAGCCGGACGGGAGACCGGGCGAGGTTCCTGCTGGCCCCGTGGGTCTCGGAGACCACGACCCGGGACCTGCTCACTCCGGACACCCCGGCCCGCCACCTGGACGTGGGCGCGGACGGTGTCACCGCTCCGGTGCCCCGTCCCGCGCCCGGCGGCGACTGCGGTTCCTGGCCGGTCATGGAACTGCGGTCCTCGGAAAGCATCGTGGAGAACCATGCCTTCCTCCTGACCGACCTGGGTGATCTCACCCCCGTCCCTCTCACGTACACGCCGAAGCCCGGCCGGAGTGCGCCGTCACGTCAGCCGCGCGAGGCGACGGGTACCGAGGCGTTGTTCGGCTGGGCACGCACCGCGTGTTCGCTGCGCACCTTGCGGGGCACCGGCGTGCGCGCCGTGAACAACTGGGAGTTCGCCGAGCAGAAGCTTCCCGAGGGCGGCGCCCGGATGGGGTGGGTGTGCACGCGGGCCGACACCTGGCAGGGGCCGGGCCGGATCCTGGTCCAGCTGCTCCAGCCGTCCGCCTCCCCCACGGCCCCGGCAGCGGTGGTGGCCGACCGGAGCGACACGGCGCTGTGCAGCCGGTTCGGGCAGCACATTCTGGCGAGCGCCCGCTGGAAGGCCCCGTCCGGCCGGTGGTACGTCCTGGCCGCGGGCAGCCGGGCGGTGAACCGCATCGAGGCCGCGGGGGCCGTGCGCGGCGGTGTGCCCGGCACGACGCTCGCGCTGCGGGCACCGCAGGACGCCGCGGTCGATCTGACGGCCCGGCTGCGGGAGGGCGGGACGATGCCGGCGGTGCGCTGAGGCGGGGCACGTGTGCGCGTTCACGACGCGGGTCGGCGCGGGTCGGCGCGGGTCGGCGCGGGCGAGGAACAGGCCGGCGCGGGCAGGGAGCGGGCTGATCAGCGTATTGGTACAGACATCTGACGTCGTGGCCGCTATCGTGTGCGCGGCTCTCCGTCGCCGATCGCCCGGGAGGTGCGTTCCATGGCACGCCGACTCCGTACCGTGGGCCTGGACTTCACCGAGTCCGCGCCGCTGCGCCTGGTCTTCGCCGCCGAGGTGGCCGCGCCTCCCGACGCCGTGTACCGGGCGCTCGCCGAGGACGTCGCGTCCTGGCCGTCCTGGTTCACCGCGGTGACCAGGGCCACGCCCACCGACGCGGGGGCGGGCCGGGAGGTCCGGCTCAGGGGCGGCACGGTGTTCCGCGAGACGATCGTCGCGGCGGAACCGGACGTGCGGTACGCCTACCGGGTCGACGAGTCCAACGCCCCCGGCCTGCGGGCCCTGTTGGAGGAGTGGCGGCTCACCCCGTCCGCGACCGGGACGCATGTGCAGTGGACGTTCGCCGCCGACGGGACCGCTCCGTTCCGGTTCGTCCTGGGCCTGGGGCGGGCGGGGGTGGGGCGCTCGTTCCGCGACGCCGTGCGCCGGCTCGGCGACCGGCTTGCGGGGGCAGCCGCCTGAGTGACGCGCTTCCGTGCGCCGCGCGGACGCCCGGCGCACGGGGTCCGGCCAGCCGGGGTCCGCCGCACGGGGTCGGCGCACGGGGTCCGGTCAGTCGGGCCAGTTGCCCGTGCTGAGGAAGCGGTCGACGGTCTCGGTGTAGGGGGCGATGTCGAGGCCCTGCTCGCGCAGCCAGCTGTCGGAGTAGTACTTGTCGAGGTAGCGGTCCCCCGGGTCGCAGATCAGGGTGACGATGCTGCCGGTCCGGCCCTGTTCCACCATCTCGGCGACCAGCTTGAACGCGCTCCACAGACCGGTGCCGGTCGAGCCGCCCGCCTTCTTGCCGATGCCGCGTTCCAGGGCGCGCACCGCGGCGACGCTGGCCGCGTCGGGCACCTTCATCATCCGGTCGATGGCTCCCGGCACGAAACTCGGCTCCATCCGGGGCCTGCCGATGCCCTCGATGCGGGAACCGCAGTCGCTGGTGGCCAGCGGATTGTGGTGGGTCCAGCCGTCGAAGAAACAGGAGTTCTCCGGGTCGGGCACGCAGATCCGGGTGTCGTGCTGCATGTAGTGGACGTACCGGGCGATGGTCGCCGAGGTGCCGCCCGTCCCGGCGGTGGCGACGATCCAGGCAGGTTCCGGGTACCGCTCCAGTCGCAGCTGCTGGTAGATCGACTCCGCGATGTTGTTGTTGCCGCGCCAGTCGGTCGCCCGCTCCGCGTAGGTGAACTGGTCCATGTAGTGGCCGCCGGTCTCGGCGGCCAGGGCCGCGGACTCCTCATACATCTTCCGGGAGTCGTCGACGAAGTGGCACTGCCCGCCGTGGAATTCGATCAGCCGGCACTTCTCCGGGCTGGTGGTGCGCGGCATCACCGCGATGAACGGCACGCCGATCAGCTTCGCGAAGTACGCCTCCGAGACGGCCGTCGAGCCGCTGGACGCCTCGATGACCGGCTTGCCCCGGCGGATCCAGCCGTTGCAGAGCCCGTAGAGGAACAGTGACCGGGCCAGCCGGTGCTTGAGGCTGCCGGTGGGGTGCGTCGACTCGTCCTTGAGGTAGAGGTCGATGCCCCACTGCTCGGGCAGCGGAAAGCGCAGCAGATGGGTGTCGGCCGAGCGGTTGGCGTCGGCATGCACCTTGCGTACGGCTTCCTTGAGCCAGGCCCGGTACTCCGGGTCGCTGCGGTCGATGTCCACGGTCGCCGTGGCCCCACTGTCACGTCCGTGCCCACTGGTGTCCATCAGCGCGTTCCTCCTCGTGTCACCGATACTCCCGTCCACCCACGATATTCCCCCCACCTGCGCAAACATTGACTTTGATGTTCCATAGCCCTGCCTTGGTGCGGATCTGCGGCACTGCTCCGGCGTGAACCCGCGCGCCCGCCCGGCGCGAGCGCGCGCCCCTGCCGGGCGTGGACGCGTGTGACGGCTGTGGCGTGCGGCGCGGGGGGCGCGCATCCCGTCCGGATGACACCTGGTGAACTCGGCCCGACCAGGGCAGACTGCCCAAGCAGGAGTCGGTACGAAGGGGGGCGAAGCCGCGATGACGGACGCCGAGTTCAGTGCGACAGGGGTCAGGATCGAGCGATGGGCCAGGTCGCTGACCAAGGCGGGGCAGGTGGTCGTCAAGGACGGCCGGGTTGCCCTCCTGACGAGTTACGGGCGGGAGATCGACAGCGCCCCGGTGGGGGCGGTGAGCGCGGGCAAACCCTGGTTCGCGACCGCCGATTCGGCGACCGCGCGGGTCAACGGCGTGCGGTACCGGCTGACGATGGGGCAGCGCAGCCGCAGACGGGACGGTGCGGCTCCGGTCCACCGTTTCCTGGAGGTGCTGCGCAACGCGGGCGGCCGACGGGGCTGACGACCGGGCAGGGCGGGCGGCCCGCGGGAGGCGGCGGTGCGGACGGCCCGCGAGGGCTGTCCGGCGGCCGGGCGGAGCGGCCGGGCGGCCACCGCGAGTTGCGGAGCCGTAACCACTGGTCCACGCTGGACATACGTCACTGATGGTGCACCGGCGGTAACACTGCGATCCAGTCCGCCGGGCATCAGCAATCAGGACGGACCAAGTCATAAGCAGACCAGAAACAGCAGCCAGCCATCTGCTGGATCCGTTCCTTCGTCTTCTTCCGGACCTATTTCGGGGAGTCGCAGCCGTGATCAGCGAGCCAAGCAGGCACTGCACGGTGGAGCTCCAGGCCCTGCCGTCGCGGATCGGTCAGGTCCGCAGAATCATCTCGGCGCAACTGCGCTACTGGCATCTCGATCCTCTGATCGACCCGGCAGCGCTGGGCGTCACCGAACTGCTGACCAATGTCCACCGGCATGCCCAGCCGGACAAGTCATGCACCGTCGAGATCGAGCTGCTGCTCGACCGGCTGACGGTCTCCGTCCACGACCACGACCCACGGCTGCCGACCGTGAACGAGGCGGATTCCTTCGCCACCTCGGGCCGGGGCCTCGCCCTGATCGCCGCGGTCAGCGAGAGCTGGGGCGTGCGGCCGAGCGGCGTGTCCGGCAAGGCGGTCTGGTTCACTCTTCCGGCGCCCTGCGGCACCACCACCCTGCCACCGCTCCCGGTGTACGGGTCGATGACCGACGGGCCGTTCGGTGCTGTGCGCACCGACCCCGTGGAGTCGGTCGCGAGCCCCGTCAGGTCGGCCGTCGTCGGCTGACCGGGCGGGGCGGGCTCACGTCCCAGGGGTGGTGGGCACTGCCGGGTGGTTCACACCCCCGGGCGGGGTCATGCCGCACGGCCGTTGGAACCGGGACCGAACTGCTCGTCCAGGACGGAGAGCCGGCGCCAGTACTCGTCCTCGTCGATCTCTCCGGCGGCGAACCGGCGGCCGAGCAGAACGATCGGCGAGGGCTCACCGGGAGCACCGTGCGGGGTCCGGGCGGCGGCGCCCTGCCAGGGTCCGCGCCGGGAGCGCCACACAGTGCGTCGCAGCAGGGTGACGACGCCGACGACGACGGCCGCCCAGAGGATCGGGAAGAGAAGGATCCAGGGCCCGGGTCCGCCGTTGTACGCCAAGGTGTTCATCTCGGTCAGCTCCCTCGGTTCAGGGGGGTGTCACGTTCTTCTGTCGCTTACGAGCCTGTCCCCGGCAGGGGGTCCGGCGCGTCGTGCGGCCGGCGACAGTGTGCGTACCACCGCGGGAGCAGACGGCGGCATCCCGGCGGCTCCCCGCCCGCGGCCGCCCGCCTGCTCGCCTGCCCACTCCGCAATCTGTACCTACTAGTATGTACAGTGGGGTCATGAGCACTCCGGAGCGTCTGATCGAAGCCACCCGGGAACTGCTGTGGGAGCGCGGCTATGTGGGCACCAGCCCCAAGGCCATCCAGCAGCAGGCCGGAGCGGGCCAGGGCAGCATGTACCACCACTTCACCGGCAAGCCCGATCTGGCGCTCGCCGCCATCCTGCGTACGGCCGAGGAGATGCGCGGGACGGCGGGGCGGCTGCTGGACGGCCCCGGTTCCGCGCGGGAGCGGATCTCGGCGTATCTGCTGCGGGAGCGCGATGTGCTGCGCGGCTGCCCGGTGGGGCGTCTGACGATGGATCCGGAAGTCATCGCGAACGACGAGCTGCGCGCGCCGGTCGACGAGACCATCGGCTGGCTGCGCGGACGGCTCGCCGAGCTTGTCCAGGAGGGTCTGGACGAGGGCGAGTTCGCTCCCGGGCTGGTTCCCGGACAGGTCGCGGCGACCGTCGTCGCGACCGTGCAGGGCGGCTATGTGCTGGCCCGCGCCTCGGGCTCGACCGCCGCCTTCGACACGGCCGTCGAGGGTCTCCTCGCCCTGCTGACGGCCCACGCCCCGGGCCCCCCGGCCGGCTGATCCCCCACCTCCACACCCGTCCACCCGCTCACCCGCCCTCGCCCGACGGCGGGGCCCGAGGAGTGCGCCATGCACGTCATGCAGTACGAGATCACGTTGCCCGCCGATTACGACATGGAGGTCATCCGTAAACGGGTCGCGACGAAGGGCCATCTGCTGGACGCCTTTCCCGGCCTCGGCCTCAAGGCGTACCTGATCCGCGAACGCGGCAAGGGTTCACCGGTGAACCAGTACGCCCCCTGCTATCTGTGGGCGACCCCCGAAGGCATGAACTCCTTCCTCTGGGGGCCCGGATTCCAGGGCATCGTCGATGACTTCGGGCGGCCGGAGGTGCAGCACTGGACGGGCCTGTCGTACGTGGAGGGCCCCTCGTCCGGCGCCCTCCCCCGTACCGTCGTCCGCCGTCGTGAGCGCATTCCCCCGGTGGTACGGCCCGCGGCGGCGGTCGAGGCCGCGCTGGAGGAGTCATGGCGGCTGGCCGCCGTGCCCGGGGCCGTCGCCACCGCGCTCGCGGTGGACCCGCGCCACTGGGAGCTGGTCCACTTCACGCTCTGGGAGCAGGCGAGCCCCGAAGCGGTCGGCGACCACTACGAGGTGCTGCATCTGTCGGCGCCGGAGCGCGAGCGGCTGGGCCGCGGGAGGCAGTGGTGACCGAGGCAATGGCGACCGAGACCGCGGCGGCGGAGACCGTGGTGACGGAAGCAGTGGTGGCGGAGTCGACGGGGGCGGAGTCGACGGTGGCGGTGGTCCGTACCGTCCTCGGTGACATTCCCGCCGGGGAGCTGGGGGTCTGCGACGCCCATGACCATCTCTTCCTGCGCAGCCCGCGCCTGGCGGGGCAGGAGCTGGACGACGTGGGCCGGGCGGGCGAGCGGCTGCGCGCCTTCCGCGGGCTCGGCGGACGTTCGGTGGTGCAGTGGACGCCGTACGGGATGGGCAGGCGGGCGGCGGATCTCGCGGCGCTGTCCCGTTCGACGGGCGCGCACGTGGTCGCGGCGACCGGGCTGCATCAAGCGGTGCACTACGACGAGGAGTCGCTCCGCCGCATCGGCCCCCGGCCCGCCGATCTCTTTGTCGCCGAGGTGACCGGGGGCATCGGGACGACCGGCGTGCGCGCCGGGCTGATCAAGGTGGCGGGGGCGTTCCACGGGGTCGACGCCCATGCGCGGCGCACGATGACCGCGGCGGCGGAGGCGCATCACCGGACGGGTGCGCCGATCGCCGTCCATCTGGAACTGGGCACCGGAGCGCTCGACGTGCTGGAGTTGCTGTGCGGGGAGTCGGGGGTCGATCCGCGTCGGGTGATCCTCGGCCACCTCGGCCGCTCCCCGGACGGAGTCGTGCAGCGCGAGGCCGCTGCGGCGGGGGCGTTCCTGGCGTTCGACGGTCCCTCGCGGGCGAACCATGCGACGGACTGGAGGCTGCCGGAGCAGCTCGCGGCGCTCGCGGACGCGGGTTTCGGCGGGCAGTTGCTGCTCGGCGGCGACACGACGGTGCCCGAGACACCCGGCATGCCGCATCTGCTGCGCCGGGTGCGGCCCCGGCTCGAACAGACCCTGGGCAAGGAACTGTTGGACGCGGTGCTGATCGGCAACCCGGCGCGGGCCTTCTCCTTCGCACCGGTACGCGGTGGCTGAACGCGCGGCGAGGTCGATGCGCGCGGCCGAGCGACGGCACACGCCGGTGCACGGTCTCCGAGCCCCCGCGCGCCGGCACGGGAGCCGATCCTCGTGCTCCGGCTCAACAGCCGATCCCCCGCGCGCCGGAGCGCGCTGAGCCCCGCGCCCTGAGCCGCCGCGCCCCTCGCGCGCCCGGACCGCCCGGCGCCCCCTTCAGGAGAGGGCGCTCAGCGGGTCGTCGAGCACCGGCTGCCACGCCAGTTCGGCGGCGCCCACCAGGCTGTTGTGGGCGAGGGTGCAGGGCAGGATCGGCACGCTGCCGCTGCGCCCCCAGAGGCTGCGGTCGGCGACGACCGCCCGCAGCCGCTCCGGGTCGGCTTCGAGGAGGTCGCGGTGCAGCCCGCCGAGGATGATGCGGTCCGGGTTGAGGATGTTGACCAGACCGGCCAGACCGAGCCCCAGCCGGTCGATCAGCTCCTCGGCGGCGTTGCGTACGGCGGCGTCCTCGTACTCCGTACGCAGCAGATCACCGGCCTGCTTGAGCAGGGACTCCTCCGGCCCGGGCGCCCGGCGGGCGGCGGTGAGAAAGGCCAGCGGATCCGTTTCGACGTCGAGGCAGCCGCGCCCGCCGCAGTGGCAGGGGCGCCCCTCGGGGTTCACCGTGAGTTGTCCCACCTCCAGCGCGAGCCCCGAACTCCCGCTGTGCAGGCGGCCGTCGATCACCAGGGCGCCGCCGACGCCGCGGTGGCCGGTGGCGACACAGAGCAGATGCCGGGCGCCGCGTCCCGCGCCGTGGCGGTGTTCGGCGAGCGCGGTGAGGTTGACGTCGTTGGCGGTGAACGCGGGTGCGGTGATGCCCGCCTCGCGTACGCAGGAGGCGAAGATCTCGCGGACCGGGGCGCCCGCCGGCCAGGCGATGTGGAGCGGGTTGAGTGCCGTGCCCTCGGGCTCGGCCACGGCGGACGGTACGGCGAGTCCGGCGCCGACACAGCGCAGCCCGCTCTCGCGCAGCAGCCGGGCCCCCTCGGCGACGACCTCACCCAGCACCTGGGCGGGGTCGGCCATCACGGGGACACAGCCCGGCGCGGTGGCGACGATCCGGCCGCCGAGGCCGACGAGCGCGGCGCGGAAGCCGTCGGCGTGCACCTGGGCCGCGAGGGCGACCGGTCCGTTCTCGCGGACGGACAGCCGGTGCGAGGGGCGGCCCTGCGAGCCGGCCGCCGAACCGGGGCTGGAGTCGACCCGGATGAGCCCGAGCGCCTCCAGTTCCGCGGCGACCGCACCGGCGGTGGCCCGGGTGACGCCGAGCTCGGAGGTGAGTACGGCGCGGGTGGGCGCGCGTCCGGTGTGGACCAGTTCCAGCGCGGGGCCGAGCGCGCTGCGGCCCCTCTCCAACTTCGTCCGGGTGGTGGTCACCTTGCCGTTCATGGGGGCGAGTCTCCCATGATCCGGAGGTGCCGCCGACGCTTCGGAGCCGTACGCCACCCGCTCCCGTGCCGTATGCCGCCGCGCCGTCGGCCACCTCCGGCCACCGTCTTGCGCCCTTCGTCCGTGCGCCCCTATGCTGAGTTTGTGCCGCAACTAAACAAACTGCGGACGGCCCTACCGGGGGGACTTGGCGGAGACACCGCCCCACCCTCGTCGGCCCGCCTCCGTACCGCGCTGACCGTGTTCTTCGCCCTCGATGGCTTCCTCTTCGCCGGCTGGGTGGTCCGCATCCCGGCCATCAAGCAGCAGACCGGTGCCACCGCCTCCACCCTGGGACTCGCCCTGCTGGGCGTCTCGGCGGGTGCGGTGATCACCATGATGCTCACCGGCCGGCTCTGCCGGCGCTACGGCAGCCATGCCGTCACCGTGGCCTGCGGAGTCCTCCTCTCCCTGAGCATCGCGCTTCCCGCGCAGACCCATTCGGCGACCGCGCTCGGCTTGGTGCTGCTGGTCTTCGGCGCCGCCTACGGCGGCATGAACGTGGCGATGAACAGCGCCGCGGTCGATCTGGTCGCCGCCCTGCGACGACCGGTGATGCCGAGCTTCCACGCCGCGTTCAGCCTCGGCGGAATGATCGGCGCCGGGCTCGGCGGGCTGGTCGCGGGCGGGCTCTCCCCCGCCACGCATCTCTTCGTCCTCACCGGAGTCGGACTGATCGCCACCGCCGCGCTGGGGCCGACGCTGCTGCGCCACCCCTCGCGATCCGCGACGCCCGCCGCGTCGCACACCCCGTCGGCCCCGAAGCAGCGGCTGGACGGACGGGCCCGCCGGGTGGTCCTCCTCTTCGGGGTGATCGCGCTGTGCACCGCGTACGGCGAGGGGGCACTCGCCGACTGGGGCGCCCTGCACCTCGAACAGGATCTCGACGCCCACCCCGGCCTGGCCGCCGCCGGATACTCCCTGTTCGCCCTCACCATGACCATCGGCAGGCTGACCGGCACCACCCTGCTCGAACGGTTCGGCCAGACCCGGACGCTCGTCCTGGGCGGCGCGACGGCCGCGGCCGGAATGCTGCTGGGCGCGCTCGCGCCGACCATCTGGCTCGCCCTCGTCGGCTTCGCCGTCACGGGCCTGGGTCTCGCCAATATCTTCCCCGTCGCGGTGAGCCGGGCCGGGGAGCTGGCAGGACCGAGCGGGGTCGCCGCCGCCTCGACGCTCGGCTACGGCGGAATGCTGCTGGGCCCGCCCGCGATCGGCTTCCTGGCCGACTGGTTCTCCCTGCCGGTCGCCCTGACGACGGTGGCCCTGCTGGCCATGGGGGCCGCCGTTCTGGGGTACGGCGCACGCAACGCCACGCACACGTGAGCTACGCACGCATGAACGATTGAGTAGCCGTACTCAGGCGTTCCCGGCTCCCCCGGCGCACGCTGGAAGCCTCAACCACTCGATCGGGAGCCGGCCATGAAGAACCAGGTCATCAACCACCCGCACCTGCGCACACTGGTGCGTCTGACCTTCGGTAACGCCGTCTCGCTGTGCTATCTCGGCCTGGTGCTCGCGGCAACGGTCCTCGTCACGGTGGACACCCTGTTCGTCACCCACGAAGACGCCTCGTTCTCCGGGGTCTGGCTGTTCCTGCTGGCCGCCCCCACCGTGTTCGTCTTCTTCGTCGGGAGTTCCCTGGCGGGTGCGGACGCGGGCGGGCCGACCTGGTTCCTCTGCCTCGCCCTCGTGGTGTCGGTCCTGGTGCAGTCGCTGGCGCTCGGATGGTTCGCCCGTCTGGTACGCCGGGGCGGCCGGGCCGGCTCCCCGCACCCGCAGAGCGCCTGAGCCCCCTGCCACAATCGGCACCATGGAGATCACGGATTACCTCAAGTCCCTTTCCATGGAAGGCCGTCTGCTCGCGGCGGCGGCCGAACAGGCCGGTCCGGGCGCCTCGGTCCCGACCTGCCCCGGCTGGCAGATGCGCCATCTCCTGCGGCACACCGGCATGGTGCACCGCTGGGCGGCGGCATTCGTGACCGAGGGGCACACGGAGTACCACCCGGACGGCGGTGAACCGGATCTCGACGGGGGCGAGCTGCTCGACTGGTTCCGCGCGGGCCACCACCATCTGGTCGAAGCCCTCGCGGCGGCCCCCGCCGATCTCGACTGCTGGGTCTTCCTGCCCGCGCCCTCGCCCCTCGCCTTCTGGGCGCGGCGCCAGTTGCACGAGACCACGGTGCACCGCGCTGATGCCGAGTCGGCGCTCGGAGGAGCGCTCACACGGGTGGGTACGGAGCATGCGCTGGACGGCATCGACGAACTGCTGACCGGGTTCCACGCCCGTCCCAGGAGCCGGGTGCGCACCGATGTCCCCCGCACCCTGCGCGTGCGGGCCGTGGGCGCGGACGCCGATGCCGATGGGGGCGCCGACGCGGTGTGGACCGTACGCCTGTCGGCCGAACCGCCGAAAGCGACCCGCGAACAGGTCCTCCACGAGCTGCCGCCTGCCGACTGCGAGTTGAGCGGGACGGCCGAGGGCATCTATCTGACCCTCTGGAACCGGCTGCCGCTCTCCGCCGTCACGCTGACCGGCGACCGTACGGTGGCGCGGCTGTGGACGGACAACTCCGCGGTCACCTGGAACTGACGCCGCGCCGCGCTCCCCCGGGAAGTGCGGCGCACCACCGGTGGGGCTCCCTTGCCGCCACCGGACGCCCCTGTGAGAATCCGGGCATGGGGCGACGCACACAGGCGGACCGGGACGCGATCACCGTCGAGATCGGCTACGCGCTGGTGAGCGGGACCGTGGTGGCGGCGGTCACCTTCGCGGGGATCTACGCGCCCGCCCTGCTCTTCGCTCTCACGCACCACGGCGAACGCCTCCTCCTCGGCATCGGTGCCGGAGCCGCCGCTCTCGCCTTCCTCGCCCGGATCGTCCATGTGCTGTGGCGCTTCCCCCGTGCCGCGGAGGGCCGGCCCATCCCGGCCGATCAGCCCAGCCAGCCGGGCCGTACGAGCCCCGACTCATAGGCCATGACGACCAGTTGGGCCCGGTCGCGGGCACCCAGCTTGACCATGGTGCGGCTCACATGGGTCTTGGCGGTGAGCGGGCTGACCACCAGTCTGCGGGCGATCTCCTCGTTCGACAGCCCGATGCCGACCAGCGCCATCACCTCCCGCTCCCGGTCGGTGAGCCGGCCGAGAGCGGTCGCGGCCGTGGGCTCCTTGGACCGGGCGGCGAACTCCGCGATCAGCCGACGGGTCACTCCGGGCGAGAGCAACGCGTCCCCGTTCACCACCGCCCGCACCGCGCGCAGCAGTTCCTCCGGTTCGGTGTCCTTGACGAGGAAGCCGGAAGCCCCGGACCGGATCGCCTCGAAGACGTACTCGTCGAGTTCGAAGGTGGTGAGCATGACCACCTTCACCTCGTTCAGCGCGGGGTCGTCGGTGATCCGCCGGGTCGCGGCCAGGCCGTCCAGACGCGGCATCCGGATGTCCATCAGCACGGTGTCCGGGCGCAGCTCGCGCACCAGCCGCACGGCCTCCTCGCCGTCCGCCGCCTCTCCGGCCACCTCGATGTCCGGCTGGGCGTCCAGCAGCGCCCGGAAGCCGGCCCGGACCAGTAGCTGGTCATCGGCGAGCAGTACGCGGATCACGGTGTCTCCTCCGGCTGAGCTGCTGGGTCCCCGGGCCCGGTCTCCGGGTCCCGCGGGGCGGCGGGCAGCGGGAGTTCCGCCCGTACCCGGAAGCCGCCGCCGGTCCGGGGGCCCGCCTCGATCGTGCCACCGAGCGCCGCCGCCCGCTCCCGCATTCCGACGAGCCCGTTGCCGCTGCCGCCCGCGTCGCCGCCGGTCGCGGGGCCTTCGTCGTCGATACGGAGGCGGAGGCGCCCGGCGCCGTAGCCGATCCGGACCAGTGCGGTACGGGAGCCCGAGTGCCGCACGACGTTGGTCAGGGCTTCCTGCACGATCCGGAAGGCGGCCAGATCGGTGCCGGGCGGAACGGCGGTCTCCGTACCCTCCGTCTCGACGGTGACGGTCAGGCCGGCGCCCGCCGCCTGGTCGACGAGTTCGGGCAGCCGGTCGAGGCCGGGGGCCGGGGCGCGAGGGGCGTCACCCGGCGTACGGAGGTTGGCGAGGACCTGCCGCACCTCGTCGAGCGCCTCCTTGCTGGCTCCCTTGATGGTGATGAGGGCAGAGCGGGCCTGCTCGGGGTCGGAGTCGAGCAGGGCGAGCCCGACCCCGGCCTGGACGTTGATGACGGAGATGCTGTGGGCGAGGACGTCATGCAGCTCGCGGGCCATCCGCAGCCGCTCCTCGTCCGCCCGCCGCCGCTCCGCGGCCGCCCGTTCCGCCCTGGCCGCCGCCCATTGTTCGCGGCGTACCCGCAGCAGTTCGGCGGCGGCGACGATGGCCACCACCCATGCGGTGATGAACGCCTCCTGCCCCCAGGGCGCGGCACCGTCCCCGGCGGGCGGCAGCCACCGGTAGAGCCAGTGGCCCACCAGCACATGCCCGGCCCACAGCCCGCCGAGCGACCACCAGGCGGCCTTCCGGTGCCCGGACACGATGGCGCTGAAGCACCCCACGGCGACGGCGATGAAGACCGGGCCGTACGGGTAGCCCGCGGCGAGATAGAGGAGTGCGGCGGCGGCGGCCGTGGTCACCGCCACCACGGGATGCCGGTGGCGCACCAGCAGCACCGCGACCGCGACGAACAGCAGCAGCCGCGCGAGGACGTCCACCGGCTGCCTGTCCTGGCCGTGCGCCGCGAAGCCCGTGCCGACCATGACGAACACCAGCAGCGCGATGGTCGAGGGCCACGGAAGCCCGGCGGCGGACCGTGCCCGCAGACCGGACAGCCAGTGCGGAGGTTCCCCCCGCCCCCAGGGGCCGCGGGGGCCACCGGGACCGACGGGGCCCCGGGGTGGACCACCACGCGTGTGTGATCGCTGCTGCTCTTCCATGGCGGCAACGCTAGACGGGTCACCGACGCGCGGGCGTCAGCCGGGCGTGGTGATCACACGTACTCCCCGGGGAGTACGCCGTGAGGGCGGCGGACGGTGTCGCGGCGGGCGGTGACGGGACGGGTGATGCCCGGGGTTCCGTCCGGACGGCTCCCGGTCGGGCTCGTTCTCCGGCTCCCCCGCAGCCGCCTACCGGGTTCCGGCCCGGCTTCCGGTCAGTCCCACCGAGCGGGCGAGTTCGCCGACGGCGTGCCGGAAGAGGACGTCCCGCGCCTCGACGACCCGGTTGAACTGGCCGAAGAGTTCGAACGAGATCAGGCCGAAGAGCTGCGCCCAGGCGGCGACGAGCGCGGCCACGACCGCGGGCGGGAGATCCGCGGCGAGGTCGGCCGCCATCCGCTCCGCCTCGGGGCGGAGTTCGCCGTCGAGGGGCGGCACGGCCAGACCGTCGGCGCGGTACGCCTCGCGGAGAAGACCGATGAACACCACCCCGACCCGGGAGGCGGGGCCGACCGTGTCCCGCGGAGCGATGTAGCCGGGGACGGGCGAGCCGTAGATCAGTGCGTACTCATGGGGGTGGGCCAGGGCCCAGTCGCGTACGGCGCAGGCGACCGCGGTCCAGCGCGCGAGATACGGGCCGGCCGGTGACGCGGCGGCGCGGCGCACGCCACCACCGGCACCGCCACCGACATGGGCGGCGGCACCAGGAGCGGCACCCGTGGCACGGGCGGACTCCGCCGCCTCGCCGACCGCGTCATAGGCGTCGACGATAAGAGCTGTGAGGAGGTCGTCGCGGCTGGGGAAGTAGCGGTAGAGCGCGGAGGAGACCATGCCCAGCTCGCGGGCGACAGCGCGGAGGGAGAGCTTGGCGGCACCCTCGGCCGCGAGCTGCTTCCGGGCCTCGTCCTTGATGGCGGCGGTCACTTCGATACGGGCGCGTTCCCTGGCCCCTCGGATAGTGCTCATGGCCTCAGTCTGCCACGACGGCGGATCACTGAACACTAATGAGAGCAGTGCTCTTGCTTTCGAGCACCGAACACGTGCACACTGATCTCAAGCGAGAGCACTGCTCTCCCAACGGTGGGAGTCACCATGCCGCAGCCGTACTACCTTCAGGGCAGCCCGTTCACCATCCGGCTGAACAGCGCGATCGGCTGGCTCGCCCGGCACGGAGTGAGCTTTCTCGGCTCGGCCGAGATGTCGGTGCGCGGGCGCAAGAGCGGGCAGATGCAGCGCATCCCCGTCAACCCTCACACCTACGAGGGCACGCAGTACCTGGTATCGGCCCGCGGCCACTCCCAGTGGGTGCGCAACATGCGGGTCGCCGGCGGCGGCGAGCTGCGGGTCGGTCGGAAGGTCCGCACATTCACGGCCGTGGAGATCGCGGACGACGAACGGAAGACGCGCATCCTCCGCACCTACCTGGAGCGCTGGGGCTGGGAGGTCAACAGCTACTTCAAGGGCATCACGGCGAAGTCCACGGATGCCGAACTCCTCGCCGCGTGCCCGGACCACCCGGTCTTCCGGATCACGGTCGAGGCGTGACCGCCCGCACAGCCCCGGTCGAGGCGTGACCCCCGCACAGCCTCCCGGCGGATGCGCCCACCCCGGAGACCGCGATCCGGCGGAACCGCGCAGAAGCGCGGGAGCACGCCGAACCGCGGCTACCAGCCTGAACCGCAGAACAGCCCTAGCGGTCCATCGCGCTCATCGCCCGCTGCGCCAGCGGGTGCGTACGGACGAGCTCGGCCAGCGACGTGGTCCCGCGGGTGATCCCGGCGAATGCCTTCCAGGCCGGGCGGAAACTGGTCAGCACCGCGTGCAGCAGTCCCGGGCGGCGCTCGAACAGCTTGAGCATGCGCCGCCCGACGCCCATCTCCACACCCAGCCCCGCCTTGATGGCGAACGCGTAGTTGAGGGCCTGCCTGCGGGCGTCCACCGCGTCGTGCGATTCGGCGATCCGGACCGCCCACTCACCGGCGAGACGCCCCGACCGCAGCGCGAAGGAAATGCCCTCCCGCGTCCACGGCTCCAGCAGCCCCGCCGCGTCGCCGCACACCACGACCCGGCCGCGCGACAACGGTGAATCATCGCTCCGGCAGCGGGTCAGATGGCCGGAGGAGACCGCGGGCTCGAACCCGGCGAGGCCGAGCCGGGCGATGAAGTCCTCCAGATACCGCTTGGTGCCCGCGCCGTCACCACGCGCCGAGATCACCCCGACGGTCAGGGTGTCTCCCTTGGGGAACACCCAGCCGTAACTCCCGGGCATCGGGCCCCAGTCGATGAGCACCCGCCCCGCCCAGTCCTCCGCCACCGTCGCCGGTACGGGGATCTCGGCCTCCAGACCGAGGTCCACCTGGTCGAGCTTCACTCCGACGTGAGCGCCTATCCGGCCCGCACTGCCGTCGGCGCCGACGACCGCGCGGGCGAGCACCGTCTCGCCCCCGGACAGCACCACGGCGACCGTGCGCCGGTCGGGTACGGCGGGCCCGTGCTGCTCCACCCGCACCACCGCGGCTCCGGTGCGCAGTTCGGCGCCGGCCTTCTGCGCCTCCTCCACCAGACCCGAGTCGAACTCGGCGCGGTTGATGAGTCCGAAGAGCATCCGCTTGGACCGACGCGTACGCGACAGCTTCCCGTTGAGCGAGAAGGTCACCGCGTGGATGCGGTCCTTCAGGGGCAGTTCGAAGCCCGGGGGCAGCGAATCACGGGAGAACCCGATGATGCCGCCGCCGCATGTCTTGTAGCGGGGCAGTTCCGCTTTCTCCAGCAGCAGCACCCGCCGGCCCGCCACGGCTGCCGCGTACGCCGCCGATGCTCCCCCCGGTCCGGCGCCGACCACGACGACGTCCCAAACGGACGACTCTTCCGACTCACGTCCGGCGTCTGCGTTCTCGCTGCTCACGATGTGCTTCTGCTCCCGATCCGACCAGTGGCCCCAAGCTGCTCACGGCATCCTACGGCGCGATTCGGCCAAGCCCCGCTGTGGGAGGATCGGCCATGATTTCGTCGTACTGACAACGCCGGACAAAAGGCGTCGCCCACGGCCGCGTACACAACGCGCCGTACACATAACGTCGCACCCACGAGGAGCGTGCCCATGACCGCCCGTCCGATTTCCGAGACCGTCGCCTCGCTGATGCCGCGCGCCAGGACGGAGCTGGCCGAGCTGGTGGCCTTCCGGTCGGTGGCGGACCCCGCCCAGTTCCCGAAGAGCGAGTGCGAGGCGGCGGCCGGATGGGTCGCCGACGCGCTGCGCGCCGAGGACTTCCAGGACGTGGCCCTGCTCGACACTCCCGACGGCACCCAGTCCGTCTACGGCTTCCTGCCCGGCCCGGCCGGCGCGCCGACCGTGCTGCTCTACGCGCACTACGACGTGCAGCCCCCGCTGGACGAGTCCGCCTGGCTGTCCCCGCCGTTCGAGCTGACGGAGCGCGACGGCCGCTGGTTCGGCCGCGGCGCGGCCGACTGCAAGGGCGGGTTCATCATGCATCTGCTCGCGCTGCGCGCGCTGAAGGCGAACGGCGGCGTCCCGGTCTCCGTGAAGGTGATCGCCGAGGGTTCGGAGGAGCAGGGCACCGGCGGTCTGGAGCGGTACGCGGAGGCGCACCCCGAGCTGCTGGCCGCCGACACGATCGTCATCGGCGACACCGGTAACTTCCGGGTCGGCCTGCCGACCGTCACCGCGACGCTGCGCGGGATGACGATGCTGCGGGTGAAGCTCGACACGCTCGAAGGGAACCTGCACTCGGGGCAGTTCGGCGGTGCGGCCCCGGACGCGCTGGCCGCGATGATCCAGCTGCTGGCCTCGCTGCGCGCCGAGGACGGCACGACGACGGTCGACGGTCTCACCGCGGACGCGGAGTGGGACGGTCTGCAGTACCCGGAGGCGGAGTTCCGCAAGGACGCGAAGGTCCTGGACGGGGTGGAGCTGATCGGCGCGGGGACGGTCGCGGACCGGATCTGGGCGCGGCCCGCCGTCACCGTCATCGGGATCGACTGCCCGCCGGTGGTCGGTGCGACGCCGTCCCTGCAGGCGAGCGCGCGGGCCCAGGTCAGCCTGCGGGTGCCGCCGGGCCAGGACGCCGTCAAGGCGACCGAGCTGCTGACCGCCCACCTGGAGTCGCACGCCCCGTGGGGGGCGCGGGTGACGGTGGAGCAGGTGGGCCAGGGCCAGCCGTTCCGTGCGGACACCACGAGCCCGGCGTACACGTCGATGGCGGACGCCATGCGGGTCGCGTACCCGGGCGAGGAGATGCAGTCCTCCGGCATGGGCGGCTCGATCCCCCTGTGCAACACGCTCGCGAGCCTGTACCCGGAGGCGGAGATCCTGCTGATCGGTCTCAGTGAGCCCGAGGCCCAGATCCACGCGGTGAACGAGAGCGTGTCCCCGGAGGAACTGGAGCGGCTCTCGGTGGCCGAGGCGCTGTTCCTGCGGAACTACGCGGAGTCCAAGAAGGGTTAGCCCGCCGCGTCGGATCGCGCCCGGTCCGACGGTGGGGCTCCCGCCCCCGGCCCTGCCCCGTCGCCCGGTGATCCGGGCCGGAGCGGGGGCGGGGGCGGGCCCCGGTCCGTCATCCCACCGGCACCCCGGCCTCCAGATTGAGCACGGTCGACCGTTCGCGCGCCCGCAGTGCCCAGCGCAGCCGCTCGTAGCGGGTGGGCGGCAGCATCGCCGCCGCCTCCGCCTCGGTGACGAACCGCCAGCCGCGCAGCTCCGAGCCGGGCAGCAGCAGATGCGCGGCGTCCTCGCTGCGCAGCAGCCCGCCGTCGAAGAGGAAGCGCAGCCCGCCGTAGCCGGGTGGTTTCGGCGGCTCCCAGTCGACCACCAGGAGTTTCGGTATCCGGTCGAGCCGGAGTCCTATCTCCTCGGCGACCTCACGCATCCCGGCCCGCGCCGGAGCCTCCCCCGCCTCCACCACTCCGCCGGGGAACTCCCAGCCCGGCTTGTACGTGGGGTCGACGAGCAGGACGCGGTCCTGTTCGTCGAAGAGCAGGACCCCGGAGGCGACCGTCTCCGCGGTCGGTTCGGGGGTCTGGACTATCTCGCACGCCTCGGCCTGCCCGTTGCGCACCGCCTCGGCGATCCGCTGTGCCGTCTCGTGCGGAGTGAGGGTGCTGGTGTCGATGGTGTGGGCGTCCGCCGTGATCCAGTCGAGGGCCGCCAGATAGGGGTCGATGTGTTCGTGGGCCCACCGTCGGATCCGCTCGCTGTGTTCGGGGTCGTCCGGGAATTCCGTCCGCCCCGCGATCCGGCCACGAAGGATCGTTTCCTCAGGTGAGAGCAGTACATGGCGCACGGGAATGCGCCGGGAAGCGAGCCCGCCGAAGATCTCGTCGCGGTATTCCTGGCGCAGGAGCGTCATCGGTACCACGAGCACTCCCGGCACCTCGGCGAGCAGCGCGGCCGCCGTGTCCACCACCAGTCGCCGCCAGATCGGCAGGTCCTGGAAGTCGGTCACCTCGGCGAGCTTCTTCTGGGGCAGCAGGGCGCGCAGCCCGCCGCCGGTCAGCTCGGGGTCGTACAGCGTGCTGTTCGGGATCAGATCGATCAGTTCGCACGCGGCGCTCGTCTTGCCCGCACCGAACGCACCGTTGACCCACACGATCACTCGTACTCCAAGAGGGGAAGGCCGCTGATCAGCGGCGGAACGGATTGCGCGGGATCACATGAGAGACGCATGGGAAAAGTCGGCGTCCATAGCCCGGCTCCCACCACCTCCTTCTCCCAGACCCTGTGGAGATACCCAACGATCCGCTCCTCCATCGCGAGGGTCACCTCGCGATGGCGCCCTCCACCCCTATATGCCCTCTCCGGCCATCTCCTCGACTGCCGGCAGGGCGGGCCGCGCCCACCGTTCGTACCGCGGCCGGGGCGTACGCTCGTCAGCGCCGTCCCTGATCGGGAACCAGTAGGTGTTGTCGAAGTCGGTGGAGAGCAGCGGCTTGCCCTGCGGCGAAAGAAAGACCCACGGCTGGTCGTGGGACGCGAAAAGGGCCTCTTCGCGTAGTTCGTCGTCCGGCTCGGAGGCCGGCCGGCACGGCGAGACGTAGCCGCGCCGCAGGCCGAACATCTCGCCGGGTGACCTCATCCCGGTGAAGGCGATAGTCCAGACGTAGGTCCCTCCGGCGAAGCCCCCAGACGTGGTGGGCGTTGTGGGCCAGTTGATGCACGGACCGGGTCGACAGCCGCCGCTTGACTCGGCGCATCCGCTCTTTCCTATACAGACCCCGCCCACTTCTGCTCAATGATGGGCGATTCTTCACGGTATTTGCACTTCACCACCGCATCTCCCATGAGCATCTTGAACGTGCCCAGGATTTCCTTTGTCCTGCCCGGTCCACCACTTCACACGGACGCTCTTCCCGCGGACTTCCGTGTACGGCACTTGACATCTCCCAGTTTGATGGTCGGCGTGCGCGGAGGACGGCGGACACTACATGCTCCAGCCTTCTCCACCACCCGCCCTACTGCGAGTGCCCAACCGAGCACCCACGGCAGGACAGTGGGCCCCGGGGCTTCCATGAACCGCCTCACGCGCTGTCGGACTGCGCGATCTTCGACAATTCCGGACGGCAGGACGCACACCGTCTCTCCTGCTGCTCGGGCCGCGGTAACGCGGAAAAGGTTGTACGGGGATTGAAGCGCATCCTTTTCATTCCGACACATCACCCGACCTCCGCAGCGCCTCCACGAGCTGCTCACTGAAAGCGTCAAGCTCCCCGATCGCCACGGTCGGCATCGTCTTCCTCGCGGCTTTGAACACGGCTTCACGGACGGCCGCCACACTCAACCCCACCCTGGCCGATGCAGACTCGCCGTCGGCGGCGGAGCCAACGAGGACTGGCTCGGCGCCTTCAGCCACAGCTCCTCGTATCCCACCCGAGCGCTCGGTCGACCTTTGCGTAGGTCACCTCGCGAACGCCCATCCCCTCCTCGACGCGTCGCCACGTGTCCTTGGAGATGCCTGCCGCCTCGGCGGCCGCGAGGCGCGAGCGGTAGAGCTCCAGCCGACGCGTCCTGACGTGTGACGCAAGTCGGGCGAGATCGCGCGTTCCCATGCTGACATCCTCGCAGGACCAACGATGACCAGCCAGATCCCCCGCGAGCCAGCCGAACAAGGGCCGGGTTCTCGACATCGTCGACCTGACACAGGCCGGTCCGACGACGTCGAGACCCGGTGAGCCTGGTTCAGCAACAGCCTGCTTACTCTACGTCGCCTCGGACACGGCCCGCGGCCGTTGTTGTGCCCGGGGCTTCCTCAGCTCTGCCACGGGCGGCTCAGGTATCCCTCGGCCAGCTCCCTTACCTTGTCCGCGTATCGGTGGCGCAGCGTGCGGTCGTGGGTGATCATCACCACTGGGCCCGGGAACGACTCCACCGCTTCCTGGAGTTGTTCGACAAGCGGCAGGCTGAGGTGGTTCGTCGGCTCGTCCAGTAGGAGCAGTTCCGGGCTGCCCGCGAAGAGTTCGGCCACGGCCAGGCGGCGGCGTTGTCCGGTGGAGAGTCGTTCGACCGGGACGGACAGGTCCGCTCGGCGGAAAAGGCCGAAGCGGCCCAGTTCTTCTTCGGCGCTCTCCTGGTCGAGGGCGCGGAGTTCCGCGTACACCTCCAGGAGGGGCCTGTGTGCGCCAGCGTAGTTGGTCTCCTGGGGAAG
Source organism: Streptomyces sp. TSRI0281 (assembly GCF_001905125.1). Classification (GTDB taxonomy): domain Bacteria; phylum Actinomycetota; class Actinomycetes; order Streptomycetales; family Streptomycetaceae; genus Streptomyces. Next base: position 168,867 of record NZ_LWLE01000008.1, read on the forward strand.
GTAGCCGATACGCAGGCCCGCGCGGGCGGTGATGGAACCGGCGTCCGGTCGTTGGGCTCCTGCCAGCACCTTCATCAGGGTCGACTTGCCGCACCCGTTCGCTCCGACGACGACCACCAGGTCGCGGGGGCGTAGTTCCAGGTCGATGCCGTGCAGGACATGTTTGACAACGATGCCTTGGGCGCGCAGGAGGCGTACCTCGCTCCTGCCGGCTTCGCCGGTGTCGTGGGGCGTGGCTCGGGCCTCGGTGCTGAAGTGGAGGGGCTGCGGCGGGCGCGGGACCGGTTCGTCGAGCAGGCGGCGCAGGTCGAGGCGGGCTGCTCGGGCTGCTCTGGCCACGGCGGCTTGCGCGCCCGCGCCTGCCATGTCGAACGCCATCTTGTTGCGGTCGCGCATCTCCTGGCCGTGTCCGCCCGCCTCGTCCGACCGGGCGATGCGCCGGCGTACTCGGGTGAGTTCGGCCTGCCACCGGGTGTATTCGGCTTCCCAGCGGGTGCGGGCGGCCCGTTGTTCGGTGAGGTAGTCGCGGTAGTCGCCGCCGTGGCGTACCAGTGTCGCGCGGGGCCCGTCGAGGTCGGCGATGGAGGTGACCGAGGCCGAGAGAAGCGCCCGGTCGTGGGAGGCGATCACACAGGGTCCCCGGTAGTGGGAGAGCCAGTGCAGGAGCCAGCCGGTGGCACGGTCGTCGAGGTGGTTGGTGGGCTCGTCGAGGATGAGTGCGGAAGGAGTGGCGAGGGTCAGTTCGGCGAGTGCCAGGCGTGCGCGCTGGCCGCTGGAGAGGCGGCTGACCGGGCGCTCCCGTGCGACAGCGCCCAGACCGAACACCTCGAGGACTTCGCCGGCCCTGGCGTCACGTTGCCAGCCGCCACGGTCCTCGAACGCGTCCTGGGCACGGCCATATCTGGCCAGGAGGTCTTCCAGCGCGGTGCCTTCGGCTTCGGCCATGCATGTTTCGAGGTCGCACAGCTCGGCGGCAACCTCGTCGAGTTCGGTGAAGGCGCGGTCCAGTACGTCGCTGAGCTGCCACCCTGCGGGGAAGGCGGGTTCTTGCGGGAGGAATCCGACGCGGCCGGTGACCGCGCGTACGACGTCGCCTCGGTCGGGGGTCAGGTCGCGGCCGAGAACTCGCAGCAGGGTGGATTTGCCGAGGCCGTTCTCCCCGATGAGTCCGACGCGTTCACCCGCTCCGACGGACAGGGAGATGTCCCGCAGGACAGGTCTGTCGCCCAGGGTCACCGAGACGCGTTCGGCGGCCACGTGGGAGGCCTCGGGGCTGCCCGCGAGGATGTCGGCGGTGGAGGAGGTCGTGGGGTCGAACGTCATGTACCCAGTCTTCTCACGATCGGGGCCGGGGAGTATGCGACGGGGCTGCTTGGCGGGCGTCTCCGGCCGGAAGGTGCGGTGGCTGCGACAGGGGCGGGCTCCTTCAGGCCAGGCTGGCGCGGTTCGGGTCGGTGAAGTCCAGTGGCATCCGGGTGGGGGTGCCCGTGACCAGGTCGGCCAGTGCCTCGCCTATACCGGTGGCGTGCTTGAATCCGTGGGCGTTGCAGCCTCCGGCGAGGACGAGGCGGGGGTCGCCGTCCGGCCTGCCGAGGACGAACTGCCCGTCGCGGGTGCGGGTGAGCATGCACACGGAGACCTTCGCCGGGGCGGGCTCCAGGCCGGGCAGCCGGGTCTCCAGCACGGCGGCGAGGTCGGACCAGTCCTCCTGGACGGTGGCCCGGTCGTCGGTGTCGGGGTTCAGGGGCCTCGGGGTGCGGCCGTGGATCTCCAGGCCGAGCTTGACGTCGTGGGGGCCTTCGCTGCCGTTGCCCCACAGGACCTCGCCGCCAGGCAGCTCGCGCATGAAGACGGGGAACTCATCGATCGCGAAGCGCTTGTCCGGGGTACGCGGGCGGAACCAGGTGAGGGGCATGCGCAGGGTGGTGAGGGCCAGCTGGGGCACGTGCACGCCGAGCCAGGAGCCGACGGTCAGCACGGCTTGGCGGACCCGCAGGGTGCGGGAGCCGGTGATCAGTTCGACGCCGCCCGGTAGCGGGCGTACCTCGTGGACGCGGGTGCCGGTGAGGACCTGTGCTCCGGCGTCCTGCGCGCGGGCGGTCGCGGCGCGTACGGCGGCTTCTGGGCGCAGGATACCCGCGGACGGCTCCCAGACGCCGATGTCGTCGGGGCCCAGGGCGGCGTGCAGCGGGTGGTGTGCGGCGAGTTCGTCGCGGGTGAGCCGTTGCACGGGGATGTCGTGCTGGGCTGCGGCGCGCAGGGTGCCGCCGACGACACGGCCGTTCTCGGGGCCGATCAGCAGACCGCCCCGGTTGTCGAACAGTTCCTCGCCGGACGCATCGCTGAGCGCGTGCCACAGTTCCAGCGAGCGCCGGGCCAGCGGGACCAGGCCGGGGTGTTCGAGGCAGGTGATGCGGAACATGCGCGACCCGCCGTGCGAGGAGCCCCAGGGATGGCCGGGGGTGAACTGTTCCATGCCGATGGCGTCGATGTCTCGGGCTGCGAGCTGCCAGAGCGCGTTGGAGCCCCAGGCGCCGAGCCCGACGACGGCCACGTCGGCGTCCCATGTGCTCACGCCGGGACCTCCTTGGTGGAGTGCCCGGGTCGGCGGGACGACGCGGGCGGTCCTGCAAAGTCTTCCCGTCTGGCGTGGCCTTGTAAAGGACGGCCGGTGGCCGCGCTGGCACGGCGCTGACGTACTGACGAACGGGCACCTCGTATTCCCGTCAATTGCCTTATTTTGATTCGGAGTTGGGGTTACCTTGGCCTGCGCAGACGTTTGTCGCCGTCCGTCGCGGTTAGGGCGTCTAGGGTCCCGGCGCGTAGGCGGCCGCACTGTCCGGCGAATGCCCCCGACACGGACCACTCCCGTGCACCTCTGACGAACAGCGCGTCGATCTGCTTCATCCTCTCGACAGGCATTGGGGTAAGTAGTGAAGTTCAGAGTTCTAGGTCCGACCGAGCTGTACGACAACGTCAATCACCGCAGAGCGGCACTCAACAGCAGCAAGCAGCGGACTCTGATGGGTGCGCTGATCGTCAAGTACGGTTCGAGCGTGTCGGCCGAGAAACTGTGCGACGAAGTCTGGGGCGAGCGCAGCCCCAACCGGTCCGCCAATGCCCTCCAGGCCCAGGTCTACCGGCTTCGACGACTGATCGACCGGGTGGAGCGGGACAGCGGCGGGACCCAGCAGCGGCTGATCACCCGTGAGTCGGGCTATGCACTGCGGGCCGAACCCAACCAGATAGACAGCGAGTTGTTCACGCAGATGGTCGACCGTGCCCGTCGTACCGCGGACAGGGGGCCGGACGTCGCGGAGAAGACCTTGCGCGGCGCGCTGCGATTATGGCGCGGTCCGGCGTTGCAGGGCAGCCGGGGGCCGATCTGCTTGGCGGGCGCCGCGGTGTTGGAGGAGAGCCGTTTCAGTGCGCTGGAGTTGCTGTACGACGTCTCGTTGCGGGCGCGCATGCACGATAACATCATCGCGGAGCTGGAGGAGTTGACCGTCTCGCACCCGTTGCGGGAACGCTTCTACGACCAGTTGATGGTGGCGCTGTACCGGTCGGGCCGTCAGGCGCAGGCGCTGGGGGTGTACGAGCGTGCCCGCCGTCATCTCGCCGATGAGTTGGGAATCGCGCCGGTGCCCGCGCTCAACAAGCGGATGCAGCAGATATTGTCGCACGCTCCCGAACTGCTCGATCCCTTCACCGAGGTCACCGCCGACACCGACCGGGCGCAGCAGATCATTGTGTGGGGGCGTCGCACGGCCTCTCCCCCGCCCGGTGCGTCGTCGGCCGCGGTCCCCGTCCCTTCGGGCATACGGCGGCCGGGTACCGGCACGGCGCAGCGTCCGGTGCCGGTACCCGGCGGAGCTCAGGCGGACGGCGCGTGGGCTGCGCCGCTGGACGACGAGGTCAGGCAGCTTCGCTCCGTGGTGGCGAGGCTGACGGCTCAGCAGCAGGCGTTGATGACGACGGTCCGTCGTCTCTCCAGCCGTCTGGACGACACGATCCATGCCGTCGAGCGGCGCAATCCTGCGCGCCCGGCTCCCGGCTACGGGCATCGCGGGCCCCTGGAGCCGCCCCTTCGGGCGGACTTCCCGCCGGCCCCTTGAGCGCTGGGGCGGGCGCGGCCGTCTCCTGAGCGACAGGCACCGTCCCTCGACACACCAAGAGCGGCGCCCGACGGGGCCGCTCTTGGTGTGTCGCTCGGGGCGTGCGCCTCAGGCGGTCTGTCCGCCTGCGGCTTGTGCCGGGGACTGTGCCTCGGCCGCGGCTGCGGCCTGCTTCTGCTCGCGTTCGGCGCGCAGCAGCAGCAGGCCCGCGAACCAGCCGCCCATCAGGACCGCCGCCGCGCCGATCACCTGGCTCAGGGTCAGGGCCTGGGCGAAGGAGTCGCGTACGTCGGCGAGGAGTCGGTCCGAGCCGTGCGCCGCGGCGACCGCCTGCGGGTAGGACTGCCCGGCCCCCTCGCCCAGGCTGCCGGGCAGTGCCTGGGAGAAGCCCGCGGCGAGCACGGCGCCGAGGACTCCGACGCCGAGGCCACTGCCGAGCTCCTGGAGGGTGTTGTTGACGCCGGAACCGGTGCTGGCCCTCTCGCGAGGGATGGAGCTCATCAGTGCGTTGGCCACCAGGGGGCCGGAAACGCCCGCGCCCATGCCCAGCAGGAGCAGGCCCGCCATGAGGACGAGGTAGCCTCCGCTGTCCGGCGCGAGAGCCACGGTCAGCAGTCCGGCGGCTGACCCGCTGACGCCGATCGCCACGCCCTTGCCGACGCCGAACGCCTTGAGCACCCGCGGGCTGATCATGATGCTGCTGATCAGGACGCCGATCGCCATGGGGGTGAGCTGCGCTCCCGCTTCCAGGGGGTTGTAGCCGCGCAGGAACTGCAGGTCCTGGGTCAGCAGGAACAGGGAGCCGGCCATGCCGAACGCGGTGAGGATGCCACCGAGGACCGCGCCCCGGAACTTGGGGTTGGAGAACATCGACATGTCGAGCATCGGGTCGGCGGTGCGCTTCTCCCACCACACGAAGACGATCACGCCGGTCGCGCCGACGAGGCCGGTACCAAGGGTGCGCGGGTCCAGCCATCCGTCGCGCGGCACCGAGATCACGGCCCAGACCAGGGCGACGACGGAGACCGTGGACAGCAGGGCGCCCAGCACGTCGGGACGGGCTCCGCTCGGGTCCTTGGACTCGCGCAACAGGGCGCCCATGGCGATGAGTCCGACGATCACGACGGGCACGTTGATCAGGAAGGTCGAGCCCCACCAGAAGTGGTCCAGGAGGAAGCCTCCGAAGACGGGCCCGAGGGCCATGCCGACGGAGGATACGGCGGCCCAGATGCCGATCGCCCGAGGACGTTCGTCGTCGTCGAAGGTGCGGACGAGCACGGCGAGGGTGCCCGGCATCAGGAACGCGGCGCCGACGCCCATCACCGCGCGGGCCGCGATGAGGACCTCGGGTGTCCCGGCCATGGCGCCCAGCAGGGAGCCCGCGCCGAACACGGCGAGGCCCAGCAGCAGGGCGCGTTTGCGGCCGAGGCGGTCGGAGAGCCCTCCGGCGGTGATCAGCAGCCCGGACAGGACCAGGGTGTAGGCGTTGATCGTCCACTGGATCTGGGCGGTGCTCGCGCCGAGCTGCTCGGTGATGGAGGGGATGGCGACGTTGAGGATCGTGTTGTCGAGGACGATCACGAAGAGGGACGAGCAGAGCACGGCGAGGATCCACCAGCGGCGCGGGTCGCGCTCGGTCTGTGCGGTGCTCTCGGTGGCACTTCGGTCGGTTGACATGGGTAATCTCCTGAGCGGGTGGTCTGATCGGTTGCGATGCTTGCGCAAGTGACCGAAGCTGCCTGTCCGCCCGTGCCTGCTTCCCCGCGCGGCGTCCGAGGACAGTGCACCGCAGGGCGAGGAACGCGTACGCCGCCGACAGGAGTCGGGAATGGGGCGTACGCGAACGGTCCGTACCGTGAGGTGACGGAACCGTGAGGAACGGGAATGCGACGGCGCTACGCGTCGACCGGAAGCCGACACGGGAAGGGCCGTCGTGTTGGAGGGGCAGCGCCCGCAGAATCAGTAGATCATGTCTCAAGCCTTCCACAGAGGGGCGGACGCGGTCAACCGCGCTCCAGCGTGCGCCAATTGGCGCACGCTGGAGCGGGCCCTGCCGGCGGCCGGGTGCGGTGCGCGGTCAGCGCGTCACGAGGTGGCACCAGTGGTGCGGGTCCGGCGCGGTGCCCCGGTGGACGGCGGACAGGGCGTCGGCGAGCGTGGTGGCGACGGGTCCCGTGGAGCCGTCGCCCACCGTCCACTCCCCGTCACCGGCCAGGACTCGGCCGACCGCCGTCACCCGGGCCGCGGTGCCGCAGGCGAACACCTCGGTGATGCGCCCGCTCGCGCAGCTGTCCCTCCACTCCTCGACCGACACCGGGGACTCACGGACCGTGAGCCCCCGGTCCCGGGCCAGACGGATCAGGCTGTCGCGCGTGACGCCTGGCAGGATCGTGCCGGTGAGGGGCGGGGTCACCAGTTCGGCCCGGTCCCCCGTGCCGTGGACGAAGAAGAGGTTCATCCCGCCCAGCTCCTCCACCCAGCGGCGTTCCGCGGCGTCCAGCCACACCACCTGGTCGGCGCCGCGCCGGGTGGCCTCCTCCTGTGCGAGGTAGGCGCCCGCGTAGTTGCCGCCGCACTTCGCCGCACCGGTGCCGCCGGGCACCGCCCGTACGAAGTCCTCGCAGACCGCGACCGTGACGGCCGACCGCGCTGCCCCGAAGAAGTTCCCGGTGGGGAACGCCATCAGCACGAAGCGGTAGCTGAGGCCCGGCCGCAGGGCCAGGTGGGAGTCCGTGGCGAAGGCGACCGGCCGCAGGTAGAGGGCCTGGTCGTCGCCCTCGGGGACCCAGTCCATGTCCTGCCGTACCAGCGCCTGCGCCGCGGCCACGAACAGCTCGGGCGGCAGCGGCGGCATCGCCATCCGGCGCGCCGAGTCGGCCATTCTGCGGGCGTGTTCCCAGGGGCGGAACAGGGCCGCGCGGTCGGGTGCGCGCCGGTATGCCTTGAACCCTTCAAAGACGCTCTGGCCGTAGTGCAGCGCCACCGTGGACGGGCTCACCGCCAGCGGACCGTACGGTTCCAGGATCGCCCCGTGCCAGCCCTCGTCGGCGTTCCAGAACGCACTGACCATGTGGTCGGTGAAGACCTCGCCGAACGGGGGCGGGGTCTGCGGAACAGGCCGCCTGGCGGACGCGGCGCCGGGGCGCAGGGTGAGGGCCGGGTGAGTGGTGGCCCCGTCCCGGGTGACTGTTCCGGGCGTTCCGGCGAGGGTGTGGTGGTGGGGCACGGGGACATCCGTCCTGGGATGAGGTCTCAGCGGTGGGCGAGGAAGAGCCGACCGGTCGGGAAGGCGAGCGTGACGGCCCGTACGTCCGAGAAGCCCGCGCCGCGGAGTTTGTCGAGCCACTCCTCCTCACTGAGCAGCCTGCGGTGCATGAACTCCGCGTGGTAGTACGAGACGGCGGCGCTGAAGCGGCGTTCGCGGGGGTTGCGCAGGAACGGCACGGCGTCGGTGATGGCGAGGAAGCCGCCGGGCGCGAGGGAGTCCCGGCAGTTGGCGAGGACCTTGTCGCAGGTCTCCTCCTCATCGGGGAGCATGTCGTGGAAGACGAATCCCGCGTGGATGACGTTGGCGCCCTCGATGATGCCCGGGTCGGTGGCGACGGACTGGATGGTGCGTTCCACGACGGTCAGCCGGTTGGCGAGGCCCGCGTCCTCGACGGCCTTCTCGGCGGCACGGCAGGCGTCGGCGGCGAAGTCGAGGCCGATGCCGGTTGAGCCGGGGACCGCGCCGAGGACTTCGATGAGCAGGCGGCAGGTGCCCGCGCCGAGGTCGACGACCTTGCCGGGCTTGGCGTCGATGATGGTGTCGAGCGCCGCGGGGTAGAAGGCGTGCGAGCCCATCCACTGCGAGCTGACGGCGACTTCGCGGAAGTCCCGCAGGTGAGTGCGGGCGGCGCTCTCCCAGTCGGTGAAGAACTCTCGGGCGTGCTCGATGAAGGGCCGGTTGGCGTTCATCGTCCAGGAGATGAAGCCGGCCTGGTGGCGCAGGGTGTCGAAGTCCGGGCAGGCCCGGTAGCGGTTGTCGCTCTCGCGGACGGCGAGTCCGGCGGACTCCAGGGCGTCGAGGTAGCGCACCAGGGCGGCTTCGGGGAGGTCCACGGCGGCGGCCGTGCGGGCGGTGTCGAGGGGGTGGTCGGCGTCGAGGTGGGCGAGGACACCGAGGCGGTCGCCCATCTCGAACAGGGCGGCGGCAGCGGCGAGGTCGGGGGCCGGACCGCCGGCGGTGATGCCGTCCTGAAGGTGTTTCTCGGCAACTTCGTGCAGGGCCATGCCGGTCTCCAATTCCCTTACTGGGTGGGGCACTCAACGGGTGCTCCGGATGGTTGTGTCGGACTGTAGGAGGGGGTCATGACGACGGGCTGACGGTGATCTGACGGTCCCGCTCCCCCGGCGCGGTTCGGGGCGGCGGGCGCGCCCTTCGAAAGGGGTCAGCGCCCACGCCAGGCCGCCTCCAGTGCGTCGATGTCGCTCTGTTCGAGGTCGACCAGGGGAAGGTCGGAGGGAGTCCAGCCGCCCGCGTCGGGGGTGTCGGCGTGGGTGACGAGCGCGGTCAGCGTCCGGGTCCACCCCTCCCCCAGGCAGACGACGTCGGGGGTGTCGAGGAGGGCGGCGGGCCAGCTCCACACGGCCCGCAGGCGCGGTCCGTCCGGTGCGTCGAGGGTGACGGCGTTCAGTTCCAGGGCGTGGGCGGCGGGAAAGCCGGGCGCGGCCCCGGCTCCGGCGAGGGCGCCGGTCCCGGGGGCCGCGCTGAACGGTGTGTCGTCGTGGCGGAAGCGCCCGAGGTAGTTGAAGCCGAAGGGCGGGGCGGGCAGGTCCGCGAGGACCGGGGCGGTGCGGTCGTTGAGGTGGCGCAGCAGCCCGTAGCCCGTGCCGTCGCCGGGGACGGCACGCAGTGCTTCCTTGACGCGTTTGACGACGTCGCCCAGGGCGGGTCCCCCGGCAAGCGCCTCGGTGAGGGCGGCTCCGGTGAGTTCGGCCAGGGGCAGCCTGAGGGGGTGCAGGGCGGTGAACCAGCCGACCGCCGAGTCCAGCGGGTGCGCGGGGTCGGCGCTGTCGCGTCCGTGCCCCTCCATGTCGAGGAGGACGTCCGCGGGGTCGTGGCCGCGAGCGCGGGCCCAGTCGGTGAGCGCGAGCCCGAACGCCGTCAGGAGGGGTTCAAGGACGCGGCAGTGGAAGGCCACCGGGACGCGGGTGAGCAGAGCGTGGGTGGTGGTGGCGGGCAGGTCGACGGTGTGGTGGCGCAGGGTGGCGTGGGTGTCGCGGGCGGGGAGCAGGGGGCGGTCGGTGAGGCGCAGGTGGGGGGCGCCCAGGGTGGCAGTCCAGGTGGGGAGTTCCCGGACGCGTACGGGGGTGTGGGCCTGTTCGGCGAGGGCGGCGGCCCAGTGCGCGTAGGCGGCGCGTGGCGGTGGCGGGGCCAGTGGCCGGTCCGCGGCGGCGGCTTCCCAGGCGCGTCGCAGGTCGGGCAGGAGGACGCCCCACGAGACGGCGTCGACGGCAAGGTGATGGATAACCAGGGCGAGGCGCCCCTGGTCCTGTCCCGCGTCGGCCCATACGGCGCGCACCATGTGGCCGCGCTCGGGGTCGAGGGCGGCGCGGGCACGGTCGAGGGCCTGCGTGAGGTCGGCCTCCTCGGCGCCCGGCGGAGCGATCCGTTCCATGCAGTCCGAAGCGTCGAGGGCGCCGGGGGGTCGCGCGCGCAGCCGCAGCCGCTGGGCGGCGGAGTCGTCGGGGGCGCCGGACAGCAGGGTGGTGCGCAGGGCCTCGTGGCTGTCGATGACGTACTGGAGGGCCAGGCGCGGGTGCGTGCCGTCGGGGGACGGCGGCGTCGTGACGACCATGGTCTGGCTGAAGGAGCGTGCGCTGTCGCCCTTGGCGCGCAGCCAGTGGGCCATGGGGGGTGCGGCGAAGGGGTCCGTCACGTCACGTGCGGGGCCGGGCGCGGGCGCGGTGGGGGCGGTCGTGCGGGCACGTTCGGCGAGGGCGCCGGGCGTGCGGTGTTCGAAGACGTGGCGGGTGGTCAGGGTGAGGCCCTTGGCCCGCAGGCGGCTGACGAGTTGGATGGCGAGGACGCTGTCGCCGCCGAGGGCGAAGAAGTCGTCGTCGGGACCGGCCCCGGACAGGCCCAGGATGTCGGCGAAGCCCGCGCACACGGCCGTCTCGGCGCCGGGGCGGGCGGCCCTCGCGGCCGGGGCGGGGGTGAGGTCGGGTGCGGGCAGCGCCGTGCGGTCGAGCTTTCCCTGGGGGGTGACGGGCAGCGCGTCGAGGGCGACGAACGCCGCGGGCACCATGTGCGCGGGCAGGATCGCCCGGACGTGCTGGCGCAGTGCGGACGCGTGTACGTCGCGGCCCTCGTCGGGGACGACATAGGCGACCAGCTTGCGGTCGCCGGGGCGGTCCTCCCGGTCGACGACAGCGCACCGGCGGACGTCGGGGTGGTTGCCGAGTACGGCGGCGATCTCCCCGGGCTCCACCCGGAAGCCGCGGATCTTGACCTGGTCGTCGGCGCGGCCGAGGTGTTCGAGGGTGCCGTCGGCGCGTCGGCGGGCGCGGTCCCCGGTGCGGAAGGCCCGGCTGCCGGGTGGCCCGTAGGGGTCGGCGACGAAGCGCTCCGCGGTGAGCGCGGGCCTGCCCAGGTAGCCGTGCGCGACACCGGGCCCGCCGATGTAGAGCTCCCCCGGTACGCCCACGGGGGCGAGGCGCAGCGAGGCGTCGAGGACCTGGACGCTCAGCCCGGCGACGGGGCTGCCGATGGGTACGCCCGCCCCGGGTTCCAGCGGGGCACTGGTGGTGGCGCACGCGGTGGTCTCGGTGGGGCCGTAGGCGTTCACCATGCGGCGGCCGGTGGACCACTGCGCGGCGAGCGCCGGGGGGCACGCCTCGCCGCCCACGACGAGGGTGCGCAGGTCCGGCAGGGATTCCGGGGGTACGCCGGTGAGTGCGGTGGGCGGGATGAGGGCGTGGGTGACGCGGTGGGCGGCGAGGACGTCGGCGAGCTCTTCCCCGGCGAGCGGCCCGGGGGGCGGTATCACCAGGGTGGCGCCGGTACCCAGGGCCATGAGGGTCTCCATGACGGAGGCGTCGAAGCTGGGTGAGGCGAGCTGGAGGACCCGGCTTTCGGGAGCGAGCCGGAACCGGTCGGCCTGGGCCGAGGCCAGTGTGGGGAGGCCGGTGTGCGGGACCACGACCCCTTTGGGGCGGCCGGTGGAGCCGGAGGTGTGGATGACGTAGGCCGGGTCGGCGGGGTCGATGGGGCGGGCCCGCTCGGAGTCGGTGACGGCGGTGTCGGGGAGGCCGTCGAGGGTGCGCAGGGTGGCGGGGGCGTCGAGGACGACGATGGCCCGGGTAGCGTCGGAGGGAGACGGTGCGGGCGGGGAGTCGGGCAGGTTCACGACGGCGTGCGCGTCCCGCACGTCCGGGGCGTGCGCGGAGACCGTGACGGCAGGGGTGCCGGGAGAGGCCGCGGCGAGGAGGAGGCGGACGCGTTCGGCCGGGTAGGAGGGGTCCACGGGCAGGCAGGCCGCACCGGTCTTGAGGACGGCGAGCCAGGCGAGGGTCATCTCCGTGGAGCGTGGGAGGGCGAGCGGGACGACGGACCCGGCCCGCACGCCGTCCCGCAGGAGCAGCCTGGCCAGCTGGTTCGTCCTGGCATCGAGTTGTCGGTACGTGAACCGGTCCGTGCCGCTGTCGAGCGCCGGGGCGTCGGGTGAGGCGGCGGCGAGCGCCGCGAACAGGGCCGGGAAGTGGGGGTGCACCGTGGGGGTGCCGGGCGGGTTCCAGGCGCCGGTCGCGAGTCGCTTCTCCTCGTCGGTGGCGAGGTCGATCTCCGCGAGGGGGCGTTCGGGGTCGGCCGCCGCTGCTCGCAGGAGGGTGAGCAGGCGTTGCCCGAAGGCGCGCGCCGTGGTGGCGTCGAAGAGGTCGGTGGCGTACTCGACGTCGCCGGTGATGCCTGCCGGTGTGCCGTCCTCGTCGCGCCGCTCCACCAGGTTCACGGTGAGGTCGAACTTCGCGGCGCCCAGGTCCACGGCGTGAGGGGTGGCTTCAATGCCGGGCAGTCGCAGGGTGGGTTCGAAGTCCTGGAAGGACAGGACGACTTGGAAGAGCGGGTGCCGTCCGAGGGAGCGCTGTGGGGCGGCGGCGTCGACCACTCGGTCGAAGGGCACGTCCTGGTGGTCGTAGGCAGCGAGGTCGGTGCGGCGGACCCTGTCCAGGAGCTCGGCGAAGGAGGGCGTGCCCCCGGTGTCGACGCGCAGGGCGAGCGGGTTGACGAAGAACCCCACCACGTCGTCGAGTTCGTCTCCCCTGCGGCCGGTGGTGGGGGTGCCGACGACGACGTCGGTCCCGGCGCCACTCGCGGTCAGGAGCGCGGCGAGCGCTGCGTGCAGCACCATGAACACGGAGGCGCGGCACGCACGGGCGGTGCGGGCCAGTAGGGCGTGGAGTCCGGCGTCGATGCTCAGGGGGATGCTGCCGCCGCGCAGGCTGGGGACGGTGGGGCGGAGCCGGTCGGTGGGCAGCGGCAGTTGTTCGGGGGCGCCGTCCAGGGTGCGCCGCCAGAAGTCGAGGTCCGCCCGCGCGGGGGGCCGCTCACGCTCGCGCTGGGCGTGCAGGGCCTGGCGGGGCGCGGGGTACGGCCAGTGCGGTTCCCGCAAGGTGCGCCGGGCCGCGTAGGCGTGGGCGAGGTCGTCGAGCAGCGGAGTGAGGGACCAGCCGTCGCCGGCGATGTGGTGCAGGACCAGGAGCAGCGTGTGCCGCGCGCGGCCGTCGGCGGACGGCGGCAGCGTCATCAGCGTGGCGCGGAGGGGGAGTTCACGGTCGAGGGCGAAGGGGGCGCGGGCCAGGGAGGTCAGGTCCCGCGCCAGGTCCGCGTCCGTGCTGTGCTGTCGGCCGAGGGCGAGCCTGTCGGCCGCCGAGGGGGTCTGGATCTCCTGCACCGGTTCGCCGTCGGAGACCGAGTCCGGTCCGGAGCCGGGATAGCGGGTGCGCAGGATCTCGTGACGGCGTACCAGGTCGCGCAGGGCCGTGTGCAGCGCTTGGACGTCGAGCGGGCCGGTGAGGGTGAGGGCGCAGGGCAGGTTGTATGTGGGACCGGGGCCCTGAAGCCGGTGGAGGGCCCACATCCGGCGCTGGGCGCTCGTCAGCGCGACACCCCTACGGGGGCCGTCCGGGGGGACGGGGCCGACGGGCGTCCCGGCGGGTCCGGCAGCCTGGCTCGGGGGCACATCTGTGATGGGCGTGGTGGGCCCGTGCGCGGCGTCCTGCCGTACGAGCTCGGCGAGAGCGGACGGGGTAGGTGCGTCGAACACCGCACCGACGCCCAGTTCCGTCCCGAGAGTGTCGCGGATGCGGCCCACCAGGCGGGTGGCGAGCAGCGAGTGTCCGCCGAGGGCGAAGAAGTCGTCGTCGGCGCCGACGGGGGCGCTCGTGCCCAGGACCTTCTCGAAGAGCTCGCACAGCAGGGTCTGGGTGCGTCCGGAGGGAGCCCGGGTGGTGCCGCTCGCAGTGGGTGCGGGCAGGGCGTCCCGGTCCAGCTTGCCGTTCGCGGTCAACGGCAGTTCGGCAAGCACGACGAAGGCGCCGGGCACCGACTGGGGCGGCAGCCGCCGTGCGAGGTGGGCGCGCAGGTCCGCCGGGGCAGGCGCGTGCCCGGCGCGGGGCACGACGTATCCGACAAGGCGCTGGTCGTCGCCGCTCCCGCGTACGACGCACGCGGCGGCGGCGACCGAGGGGAGGCGCGTCAGCTCCCCCTCCGTCTCCGCGGGCTCGACGCGGAAGCCGCGCAACTGGACCTGTCCGTCGGCGCGCCCCAGGTGGGCGAGGCCGCCGTCCTCGGTCCACCGCGCCAGGTCCCCGGTGCGGTACATGCGGCTGCCGGGCGGCCCGAAGGGGTCGGCGACGAAGCGGTGCGAGGTCAGGGCGGGACGCCCGGCGTATCCGTGGGCGAGGCCCGCGCCGGACACGTACAGCTCGCCGCTCGTGCCGGGGACCGAGGGGCGCAGGGCGCTGTCGAGCAAGTGGAGCCGCAGGTCGGGCAGCGGTTCGCCGATGGGGCTGCCGGTGGCGGTCGAGGCGAGGTGCTCGGTCAGCGGCAGGTGCGTGACGTGGACCGTGGTCTCGGTGATGCCGTACATGTTGACGATCAGCGGGCTGTCGTCGCGGTGGCGGGCGTACCAGTCGCGCAGGATCGCCGGGTCGAGCGCCTCGCCGCCCAGTACGACGCGGCGCAGGCTCAACCGGGCTCCGGGGTACGGGCGTTCGGCGTCGGTGCGGATCAACTGCCGGAACGCGGAGGGAGTCTGGTTGAGGACGGTGACCCGCTCGCGCTCCAGCAGGCGCAGCAGCAGGGATGGGGTGCGGACCGTGTCGTGCGGGACGACCACGAGTCGGCCGCCGTGCAGGAGCGGACCCCATATCTCCCAGACGGAGAAGTCGAAGGCGTAGGAGTGCAGCAGGGTCCACACGTCGTCGGGTCCGAAGCCCAGCACGGGGCGCGCTGCCTCGAACAGGCGCAGCACGTTGCGGTGCGGGATCAGCACGCCCTTGGGACGCCCGGTGGAGCCCGAGGTGTGGATGACGTACGCGATGTCGTCCCCGGCCGGGGCGCGGCCCGGTCCGCCGCGCTCAGCGTCGCTCAGCGGTGTGTCCGCCACGGTCCGCAACTCCTCCGCGTGGCGTGGGTCGTCGAGGACGAGTCGGGGCGGACCGTCGGGCAGGTAGCCGGGGGCGCTCGTCGCGGTATCGGTGACCAGCAGGACGGGGCGGGCTTCCTCGCAGGTCAGGGCGAGGCGGGCGGCCGGGTAGCCGGGGTCGAGCGGGAGGTATCCCGCTCCCGTCTTGAGTACCGCGAGCAGCGCCACCGGCAGGATGGCTCCGCGCGGCAGGGCGAGCGCGACGAGCCGTCCGGGCCCGGCGCCACGGGCCAGCAGCAGACGGGCCAACCTGTCGGCTCGGCGGTCGAGTTCGGCGTAGCTGAGTTCTCCGTCCTCCGCGGTGACCGCGATTCGGGTGGGGGTGCGCGCGGCTTGGCGTGCGAAGAGGGCGGGCAGCGAGTCGGGCTGCGGGGGCGAGTCGTCGGGGAGGATGTCGGTGGTCGTGGGCGGGCGTTCCGGGTCGCGCGCGGCGGCGGTCAGTGAGGTGATGTCACCGCCATCGGGGCGTCCGGTGTCCCTACGCGAGGACGCCGTGCGGTGCGCCCGGCGCTCGGCGGCGGTGCGTACGTCGAGGTGAGCGAGTGAGCGGCCTGGGTCCTGCGCGAAAGTTGTCAGCAGGTCGGTGAAGCGCTCGCGGTGCCGGTCGAGCGTCGCCTGGTCGTAGCGTGCGGGGTCGGCGTCCACATCGATCGGCAGGGCGCCGGAACCGGCGTCGTAGCAGGTGAACTTGAGGTCTTCGACCGGACCGTTGGAGAGGAACCGCAGCCGTGCTGCAGCCCCGTCGAAGCGGTCGCCTGGGGCGCGCATGATGTTGAGGGTCGGTCCGTGCAGTGGTCGGCGTCCGCCGGCGGCGGCCAGGTCGCGGGCCAGGTCCTCGCGGGGGTAGCGCTGGTGGCGCAGGGCGTCGCGCAGGACGCGGGCCGCCTGTCCCACCAGGTCACCGACGAGGGTGCCGGGGCGCACGGTGAGCCGCAGCGGCACCACGTTGGCGGTCATCGCCGGGGTGCGGCGGGCGGCGGGGGTGAGCCGGGCGTGGACCGCGAGGCCCAGCACGATGTCGGTGGCTCCGCTCACCCGGTGCACCAGTGCGGCGAGCGCGGCCACCAGGGCGGCGGGCCGTCCGCTGCCGTGCCGTGCCGCCAGGAGTTCCAGGGCGTCGGCCGGGCCCGCGGGCAGGAGGCCCTGGGCGCGCAGGAAGGAGCGGGAGCCGGGGGTGGGCGGGCCCGCGAGGGAGGCCGGTTCGGGCCGTTCGCGCATGGCCCGCTGCCAGTGGGCGCGGTCGGCTGCGTACCGCGGTGATGCGCGGTACGCCTCCTCCTCCTGCCACAGCCGGGCCAGCGGGGCGGCCGGGTTCTCCGGCACGGGCGCGCCGGTGCGCAGCGCGGTGTGCGCGGCCTCGGCGCGCCGCTGGAACAGCCACAGGCCCATACCGTCGAGCAGGAGGTGGTGAGCGCGGTAGTACCAGAGGTGGCGCTCGTCCTCGACCTGGAAGAGCGCCTGCGCGGCCAGCGGCCCGGTCAGGGGGTCCGTCGGCGCGGCGAGGTCGTCCCGCATCCAGCGCAGGGCAGCGGCCTCGTCCGTCGGGCCGTCGGGCCGGTACAGGGCGGGGCGGAGCGTGGGGTCGAGGTACTGGCGAGGGCCTTCGTCCGCGCCGGGTGCCGGGGAGCGGTCCCCCACCTGCGTCGGCGTGAGGCCGGCTCCTGTGTGCTCGACGAAGGCCAGGCGGAGGGCGTCGGTGTCCTCGCTCGCCCGGTGGATCGCGGTGGCCAGGGTGTTCGTGTCGAGCGGGCCGCGCAGTTCCAGGTACGCGGCACCGCTGTGCAGCGGGTTGTCCGGGTCCAGGCGTTGTGCGTACCAGATGCCGCGCTGGGCGGCACCGAGCGGGGACGGCCTGGTTGTGCTCTCTGATTCCTCGAACACCGGGAGGAGCCCCCTGGGTCGGCGACAACGGGACAGGGCGCGCCGAAGGGTGCGCACGGCTCGGTGCCGTGGTGCCCGAACGGCGTCCTGTGGGCCATCGTCGCGGTGTGCTCTGACGGGTGACTGATGCTGCTCTGACGCGCGGAGCACGTGCACGGGGAGGGCGCCGGGGCCGTCAGAGGCATGTCACCGGCGCGTCAGAGCCGCTGCGCACACTGGTGGAGCGGGCCGGGGGCCCGCGACCGTCGTTCCCGGTCCTGGTGCCGGGTGAAGGCCGAAGGACGGGTCGAGGGGCCCGCGGGCCGAGAAGGAATGAGGACGACGTGACGTCATGGTCCGGTACGGCGAAGGGGGCCGTGTTCCCGGCGCGCCCGGTGGCCCACCCGCGCGCCCGGCTCTTCTTGTTACACCACGCGGGCGGCTCGCACCAGGTGTTCCGCGACTGGGACCGTCATCTGCCGGGGGACTGGGAGGTGTGCCTCACGGACGCGCCGGGGCGCGGCATGCTCGCGGACCAGGCTCCGGTGGCCGATGTGCACACGCTGGTACGGCACTTCATGGACGAATTGCTGCTATGGCTGGACCGGCCCTTCGCCTTCTTCGGCCACAGCATGGGCGCCCTGGTGGCGCACGAGCTGACGCTCGCGCTGCGAGAGGCCCGGTTGCCGCTGCCGGTGTGGGTGGGCGTCTCGGCACGCGGATGCCCCCGCGCGGTGCGCGAACGCCCCACCACCCTGCACACCTTGTCGTCCGCGCTGTTGCGCGAGGAGCTGAAGCGGATGGGTGGGACGCCCGAACACATCCTGGACGACCCCGAGTTGTGGGCGTTGCTGGAACCGGTGATCCGGGCGGACTTCTCCGTCGTGGAGAACTGGCGACCCGCCGCCGGCCGCGCACTGGAGCTCCCGGTGCCATTTAGCGTGTACGGGGCCACAGCGGACCCATGGGCTTCGCCTGCCGAGCTGGCCGGGTGGTCGGAGTACGGCGACCGGTTCCAGGGGTGCCGCCTCTTCGAGGGCGGCCACTTCTACTTCGTTTCCAGGGGGCCGGAGATCCCCGTGCTGGTGCGCGAGGAGGTACAGGCCGCGCTGAACGGTGTTCCCTCGCGGTCCTCGCGCTGACCCCCCGCCCAGGTGACTGACGACGGGGCGCGGGTGTCTGCCCGGCCGGGTCCGGTGGGACGGGCGCGCGTGCGACCCACCGGGCCCGGGTGGTCAGCCTGTCAGCGGGCCGCTGCGAGCGGCGTCCGCTGGTCCCGGAAGGCGGGCATCACCTTGTCGGCGAACAGTCGTACGGCGGCGAGGGCCTTGTCCCGCTCCAGTCCTCCGGGGCTGAACTGGAGGCTGAGGTCGATGTCGGATCCCAGCGCCTCGCGCACCGCCCCGATCTGCTCGCGGACGGCGTTCGCGTCACCCGCCAGCACCTTGTGCGCCGCGAGGGCCGTGTCGAAGTCGTACGCCGCCGCCTTCTCGGCGAACTTCTCGTAGCCCGGGTAGTCCGCACCGGCCCCGTTCGCGAGAGGGGCCACCGCTCCCGCCATGTGGTCCACGTACGACTGCTCCCACTGCCGGGCCGAGTCGAGCGCGTCCTTGTGGCGGGGGGCCAGGTAACAGGTGTACTTGACCTGGATGCGGTAGCCGCCGGGCGTGTGTCCGGCCCGCGCCCACGCCTCGCGGTAGGCGGCCAGCATGGCTTGGAGCTGTTCGGCGCTGGTGACGGACGGAACGACCTGGAGGTGGTGCCCCTCGGCCCCGGCGGCGGCACACGACTCGGCACTGGTGGCGGAGGCCACGAAGATCGGCGGGTGCGGGCGCTGGTACGGCCGGGGCAGGAGGGTGACCGGTCCGAACTGGTGGAACTTCCCCTGCCACACCAGGTCTTCGGTGGTCCACAGCTGACGGCACGCCTCGATGCCTTCGGCGAACCGGGCCCGGCTCTCGTCCATCGGCACGCCGAAGGCGGCGAACTCGGTGGGCAGGAAGCCGCGGCCGAAGCCCACGTCGAGCCTGCCGTGTGAGAGGTGGTCGAGCATGGCCAGTTTCCCGGCGAGCTTGAGCGGGTGGGTGAAGGCGGGGATGACGGCGCCGGTGATGATGCGTACGTGCCGGGTGCGGGCCGCCAGCGCGGTCAGCAGGGTGACCGGGTCGGGGCAGTAGCCGCCGTAGGGCGAGAGGTAGTGCTCGACGGTCTGCACGTGTTCGTAGCCAAGATTGTCGGCCAACTCCGACAGCTCGCCCGCCAGGTCGTAGCACTCCGTGGCGCTCCTGATCTCCGGGTCGACCACGGGAAAGAAGTTCACGCCGAATTTCATCGTGCCCACCTCAGCCTTCCGCTCCGCGCGCTCTCGCGCACGCTCGTCCTCATTGGGACACATGCCAGGGGTTCCAATGCGAAGCCCATTTCGGAAGTCCACATCTAGAACCTCGGGCCCTTCGAGGGCAATTGGCGGGCGGCAGTCGTCAGCGCGACGTCAGCCGTCCATGGGACATCCGGGCCGAAGTGTCAGCACTTCGTCAGCGGAATACCAGAACAATTGCCAGGGCGAGAGCGCGGCCCGTACAGTTCTGGGCGGTGCACGGAGTCGGGGACGGGGCTTCAGCCCTTCGACAGGAGAAGCCACCACTCCCCGAGCGTCGGCGAGTCGAGGAACTCACGGGAGTGCCGGTCGAGTCCGGCCCGTCGCCATGAGCCGATCAGCGACTGTGCGGTGACGGAGTCGAGCCCCACCTCGAACAGACTGTCCTCCCTGCCAATCTCGGCCGGACTCAGCCCGACCCGTCCGGCCACCGTGGCGCGGAGTTCTTCGAAAGTCTGAGGAACCGAATTGTCAGCCATGCACGGCACGATAGCAGAGCAAGAGAAGAGCGAATAGGACTACCCATTCCGGTGAAGTCCGGTGTTTTGTATCCTCCCTGTTCTTCGGACCGCCCAACTCGCTTTTCCCGCAAGGGAGCCGCAACAAAACAGAAGCGCATAGTGGAGAGCGACAGGTCACAGCACGAGGAAACTCCCGGGACTTGACAAAGGCTTGGAGAGTCGCAGTCACAAAGGAAGGGTCCGGCCCGGCCGGGCGTCGGGACACACCAGATCGAAGGAGCCGCTGTGCTTGAGGGATGCGTCGACTGGCCCGCGGAGACGGCCGAGAGGTACCGCGAATCCGGCCTCTGGGCGGGACACACGCTGGGGGACGAGCTGCGGCGGTGGGCCGCCGCGTATCAGGACAGGACCGCCGTGGTCGGCGCCCGGCACCGGCTTTCCTACGGCGGGCTCGACGCGTGGGTGGACCGCGTCGTGGACGGGCTGCGGGCGCGCGGTATCGGCCACGGTGACCGGGTCGTCGTCCAACTGCCCAACGTGACCGAGTTCGTGGTGCTGAGCTTCGCGCTCTACCGGCTCGGCGCGCTGCCCGTCCACGCACTGCCCGCGCACCGTTCCAGCGAGATCACCCATCTGTGCGCGCATGCGGAGGCGGTCGCCTATGTGGTGCCGGACCAACTGCGCGGCTTCGACTACCGGGACCTGGCCCGGCAGGTGTGCGACGACGTGCCCACCCTGCGCGAGGTGTTCGTAGTGGGCGAACCCGGCCCGTACACCTCGTTCGACGCACTGTCCGAGCCGGTCGCGCCGCAGCAGGCGGGCCCCGGTGCGGGCGGCGGGGACCAGATGGAGACCGCGCCCGCACACCGGGAGGGGCTGGTGTCCCCCGGGACGCCGGACGCCTCGGACGCCGCGTTCTTCCTGCTGTCCGGCGGCACCACGGCGCTGCCCAAGCTCATTCCTCGGACCCACGACGACTACCTGTACCAGGTGCGGGCCGCCTCCGAGATCTGCGCGGTGGACGAGGCATGCGTCTATCTGGCGGTGCTGCCGCTGCCGTTCAACTTTACCTGGGGCTGTCCCGGGGTGCTGGGCGTGCTCGCGGCGGGCGGAACCGTCGTGCTGGCGCCCGGAACGGGCCCCGAGGAGTGCTTCGAGCTGATCGAGCAGGAGGGTGTCACCCTCACCTCCGTGGTGCCGACCGTCGCCCATCTGTGGCTGGAGGGACTGGAGTGGGTGGAGCGTGACCTCAGCACGCTGCGCACCCTGCAGATCGGCAGTGCCAAGCTGCACCCCGAGGTGGCACGGCGCATCGAGCCCGCCTTCGGCTGCACGCTCCAGCAGGTCTTCGGGATGGCGGAGGGCCTGCTCTGCCTGACGCGGAGCACGGACGAGCCTGACACCGTCCTCACCACCCAGGGCCGTCCGATCTCACCGCAGGACGAACTGCGGGTGGTCGACACCGGGGACCGGCCCGTGCCGCCCGGCGTCACGGGCGAACTGCTGACCCGGGGCCCGTACACGCTGCGCGGCTACTACCGCGCCCCCGACCACAACGCCACCGCCTTCGACGCGGACGGCTTCTACCGCACGGGCGACCTGGTGCGGCTCACCGAGGCTGGGGGCGTGGTCGTCGAGGGGCGGGCCAAGGACGTCATCATCCGTGGCGGCGACAAGGTCTCCGCCACGGAGGTCGAACGCCACGTCGGCGCCCACGAACGGGTGCAGCAGGCCGCCGTGGTGGCGGTGCCGGACCCGGTCCTGGGCGAACGGGTCTGTGTCTGCGTGATACCGGACGGCGCGCCACCGGCGCTCGGCGAGCTCAAGGCGTTCCTCACCCGACGCGGTGTCGCCGACTTCAAGCTGCCCGAACGGCTCGTGCTGGTGGACGCCTTCCCACTGACAGGCCTGGGAAAGATCGACAAGAAGAAGCTGCGCACCCGTGCCGTCGAGTCGGGGGGCTGAGCCATGTCCGTACCGCGTCCGGACGCCTGTCCGCAGCCCTCCGTACCGCCGCACACGCCCGGCGAGCAGCCTCCGCCGGCGCAGCCTGCCGCGCGGACCGGTCCGCAACGCTTCGGCGTACGACCCCGGTACGCGGTGCCCGCCGCCGGCCGGGGCAGTGTGCTGGGGCAGGAGGAGGCCGACGCACTGGCCGAGCTGGTCGCCTCCGAAGCGTCCTTGTCCTCGGGCGAGCACCGGCGCCGCTTCGAGAGAAGCTTCGCCGACTACACCGGTTCCCGGCACGCCCTGTCGGTGACGAGCGGCACGGTGGCACTGGAGATGGCGGTGCACCTGCTCGACCTCGCCGAGGGCGACGAGGTGGTGGCCACTCCGCAGACGTACCAGGCCACCGTGCAGCCGCTGTTGGCCTCCCCCGCGCGGGTGCGGTTCTGCGACATCGACCCGGACTCCCTCAACGTGGACACGCGGCGACTGGAGGAGCTGATCACCGACCGGACGCGGGCCATCGTGCTGGTGCACTACGGGGGCTGGCCCGCGGACATGGAGCGGATCGTCGCGCTGACGCGTGAGCGCGGCATCACCGTCGTCGAGGACTGCGCCCACGCGCTCGGCAGCGCGTACCGGGGACGCAGGCCCGGCGCTCTGGGTGACGTGGGCTGCTTCAGCTTCCACTCCTCGAAGAACATCACATCCCTCGGCGAGGGCGGGATGATCACCTTCGGCCGTGACGACTGGGCGGACCGGGTGGAGCGGCTGCGGTCCAACGAGGCCGACGGCCACTACACCGCGCTGCCCGAACCGGGCTACGGAGCACCCGACTTGCTGCCGTGGATGAAGTACTCGTCGTCGGTCTACCGGATGGCCTGCGACGGTGTGCGGCGGCCCGGCACCAACGCCACCTTGTCGGAGGCCGCCTGTGCGGTAGGGCTGGTCCAGTTGGGCCGGCTCGAGGAACTGGTGGCGCGGCGCCGTGCCATCGCCTCCCGGCTCGACCAGGTCCTCGAGCGCTACCCGCAGTGCCGCACACAGCGGCCGGGGCCGGAGGTCCAGCACGCGTACCACCTGTACACGTTCTTCGTCGATTCCGCTCCCGGTCTGCGCGAGAAGCTGGTGCGGGGCCTGGACGAGCGTGGCGTGGAGATCGAACTGCGCTACTTCCCCATGCACTTGCTGCCCGAGTGGAAGGCCCGGGGCCACCTCGCGGGCGAATGCCCGGTGGCGGAGCGCCTGTGGTTCGAGGAACACGTGAACCTGCCCTGTCATCCGGGGCTCACCGACTCCCAGGTGGACCACCTGGTGCAGGCGCTGGACGACGCGCTCGCCTCGGTCACGGGGCGTACGGGTCGCCGCACACCGCGAGGAAGGGACGACGCATGCCACTGATCGACGTCAAGATGTACAAGGGCAGGCTCACGCCGGAGAACGAGGGCGAGTTGATCGCCGCGCTGACCGACGCGGTCGGGCAGGTGCTCGGCGACAAGGCGCGGGAGCAGACCTGGGTGGTGCTCCAGGAGGTGCCACCGGCGCACTGGGGCATCGGCGGCACTCCGGGGGCGTGACAGCGGACGCCCCGCACCGCCATCGGGCACAGCGCAGCGGGGCGGCGGGAACCCTCCGGTTCCCGCCGCCCCGCTGCGTGACCCGCCGCGGCCGGCGCACACCTCCTCAGTGGACGGCGTACGGGCCCGGCCGCGGCTCTCTCAACGGCCCCAGTTGCGGTCCAGGTTGTCGGCCACGGCCTGGCTGTGGGCGCAATAGCTCTGATCCCGTGCGTAGTTGGCCATGTAGCGGCGGAAGGTGTCCTGCGGTTCTCCCGCGATGCGCATAGACCTGCGGTTGGCCAGGACGCTGGAGAGGCCGGTGGCGCGCAGCCCCTCGACCGCCCGGTCCACCGCGCCACCCAGAGCAGCCCCCGGTACCACCTCGGAGACGATCATGCGGCCCTCGGGGCTGTCGACCGGCAGGTCGCGGCTGAAGAAGACCGCCTGGCGGGCGACGCCCTCGCCGACGAACCGTGGCAGCCGCATCACGCCGCAGCCGGGGATGATGCCCTCGCGCCCGGCGGGCAGGTTGACGTACGCCCCCTCCTCAGCGAGGACGTGGTCCGCGACCAGCAGGAACTGACAGCCACCGCCGATGGCGAAGGCATCCACGGCCGCGATCCAGGGCTTCTCCCGTACGCTGCGGGGCTCCGCCTCGCCGGTGTAGTGGGGACCGGAGTGGCCCCGGTACATCTTGTTCACGGCGCCCAGCTCCCGGTCGAGGAAGAACTCGACGAGGGAGATGCGGCCCTGGCGCAGGTGGGTGAGGTTGATGCCCGCGCCGAACACCCGGCGGCCCGCCCACTTGGGGTGGGTGGCAGGCGCGCCCCGCAGGACGCCGACGTCGATGCGGTCGTCGAGGAGCACCAGGTCGACGGCGACCTCCAGCGCCTGATTGGAGGCGTCGTCTTCGGCGTTGAGGCAGCCGTGGTTCTGGAAGACGACGTGTCCGACGCCCTTCTCGTGGTGCACTGCGATCGGTCCCAGGTCGATGGTGTCCCGTCGGCGGAACTCGTCGAGCAGGTCCAGGGCGCGCGGGCGGGGCCGGGCCATGGCGTGCAGCAGATGGCGTCCGCAGACAGGGTCGTCGAGGACGTGGGCGATGAAGATGCCCTGGTCGATCTCCCAACCTTCCTTCGCGCGTTGGGGGCGTTCGCGGTCGGCGGCCAGGTCCGGCGCGCCGGGGACCAGGCCGGGATGGTGCAGGGCGGCGGCGGCCAGCAGCTCGGCGACCCGTGGGGTCGCCCGCAGATCGTCCGTCAACGAGGCGTAGATCTCGCGGACGTGCTGGCGCAGGAAGTCCTCGCGGGCGGCACGGCCGCGCGCGAACAGCTCCTGTACGGACCGCTCCTGGGCGGGCGACCTGGCGCTCTTCTCAGGGAGCCGCGCGAGGATGCGGCGCACCGCGTCGAAGTGCGCCGTGCCGTGTCTGGGGACGTCACGGTCGGCGGCGCGGGGCTGCGCGCGGCGGACGGTGTCGGGTGCCGGTGCCATGGGACCGCCGTTCAGTGTGCCTGGTCTGCGGGGGGCTGGTGGCCGTCCATCCGGGCGGCGAGGCTCCTGGGCCGCATGTCGGTCCAGGTCTTCTCGATCCAGTCGAGGCAGGTCTGCCGGTCGTCCTCGGGGTGGGCCACGCTCCAGCCCGCGGGCACGTCGGCGAAGACGGGCCACAGGGAGTGCTGCCCCTCGTCGTTGACGAGGACGAGGAAGCGGCCCTCGGGGTCTTCGAACGGGTTGGACATTGGTCGGGCTCCTTCGTGAGAGGGCGGGGAAGGCTGGATCAACTGCTGATGTGGTCGGGGGACGCGCGCGGGCCGGGGCGGGGCCGGCGTGCGGTGGGCCGTCAGGGTCGGCCGTCGAGGTGCTCGGTGAGGACGGCGGCAATGCGCGCGATGTGCTCGGGCGCGACCATCTCCGCGTGTCCGCACGGCAGCGGATGAATCGTGAGTTCGCCGCGCGTGTAGCGCTGCCAGCGCTCCGCCGGGGGTGCGCCGTCCAGGCCGCCCCGGGTGGCGGCGAAGAAGATGAGGTCGCTGCGGACCGCGCCCAGCGGCCGGTCGAACATCATGCGGCTGCAGTGCACGAAGACGTCGGTGAACGCCTCGACACGGTCCTCGTCCATCAGCTGAGCCAACGCGGTGCCGCCTTCCTTGAGCAGGGCGACCACCTCGGAACGTTCGGGGTCACGGCCCGCCGCGCGGGCGGGGTCCACGCCCGCTTCGGTGAGCAGCACCTCGTAGATGCCGCGCGTCATGGCGGCTTCCTGCTGGGCGCTGTCGTCGCCTGGGCGTTCGATGTCGGGATATGCGTCGAGCAGGGCGACGGTGGCGACCCGCTCCCCCTCGCTCTCCAGGGTGTGTGCGACCGCGTGGGCGAGCAGGCCGCCCAGCGACCAGCCGAGCAGGTGGTAGGGGCCGTCCGGCTGGATCTGGCGGATGCGGTGCGCGTAATCGGCGGCCAGGGCGGCGATGGTGTCGGGGGTGGTGCCGCGTTCGGTGAGGCCGGGTGCCTGGATGCCGTAGACGGGCCTGCGGGGGTCGAGGTGGCGCAGCAGTCCGGAGTAGACCCAGCTGATGCCGCCCGCCGGGTGAAGGCAGAACAGGGGGGCCCGGTCCCCGCCCCGGCGCAACGGCAGCATCACGTCGAAGGCGTCGGACCCGTCGGACACACCGAGCCGTTCGGCGAGTCCCGCCACGGTCGGCGTCTCGAACAGGGCGCGGACGGCGAGTTCGGTGCCGAGGGCGGCGCGGACCCGGGTGATGAGCCGGGCCGCGAGCAGGGAGTGGCCGCCGAGGGCGAAGAAGTCGTCGTCGATGGTGACGGATGCCTGGCCCAGGACGTCGGCGAAGAGGCGGCAGAGCACTTCTTCCTGCGGGGAGCGCGGCGCCCGGCCCTGTTCGGTGGAGCGCAGTCCGGGGTCGGGCAGGGCGCGCTGGTCGACCTTGCCGTTCGCGGTGAGGGGCAGCCGGTCCAGGACGGTGAAGAACGCCGGGACCATGTAGTCGGGGTGGCGTTCGGTGAGGTGGGCGCGTACGCGGGCGACGAGTTGCGCGTGTTCGTCACTGCGGCTCGGCTCTCCCGCGTGGGCCCACAGCCGGAGCGCGGCGGCCTCCGCCGGGGCACGGTAGCGGCCCAGCGGGGCGCCGGCGGGGGCTGTCCCGGCGGGCCGCAGTTCGACGTCGTACTCGCCCGGTTCGCCCGGGGTGGGCGTCAGGGCGGCGACGAGGCCGAGCTTCTCGGCCGCGCGGTGGAAGTCCTCCGGGTCGGGGACACGGGCGGGCAGCGGAGCGCGTAGTCGGCGGAGCACGGCCTCGGGGTCGCTGCCGTTATCGAGGGCGGTGGCGGCGGCGAGGGGGGCCGCCACGCGGGCGTCGGGGACGCGCACGATCCGCAGGGTGCGGCCCTGTGCGTCGTCGAGGTGGTCCGCCAGTCGGCCGGGGTCGGTGAGGTCCCGGCCCCAGCGGAGCTGGGTGGACGGCAGGTCGTCGGTGGCGCGCGCGGGGTCGGTGTGCAGAACGGCGTCGTAGCGGAAGGAGCTGAGTTCGTTGTGGTGGACGGCGCGCTTGAGCCCGATGTCGACGGCGGTGATGCCGGGTACCTCGGCGGGCAGTGCGGCGAGGAAGTCGGGTGAGAGCAGGAGTTCGTTCTCCAGCATCACCTGGCGTTCCACGGCGGTGCGCAGGTCGGCCAGGCCGCTGGTGTCGTCGGCGTCGTGGAGCGCGACGGCGGCGGCGAAGGTACGCCGGTGGCGCAGGTCGCGGATGTCGCCGAGGAAGATCCGCCCGCCCGGCCGCAACCACCGC
>NZ_LWLE01000009.1 GCF_001905125.1 Streptomyces sp. TSRI0281
CGCTGGAGGGGCCCGGGTGCCATGTGGCACCCGGGCCCCGAAGGAACTGCTACACCATCAGCCGGCCTTGATCGGCTACGCCGGCTCTGTGTTTCCGCATGCCCGCCGGGAAGAGGTCCGGGGGTTGCGGGGATCGCGGTTGCTTGACCGGAGACCACCTCACTATCGATGTCCTGCGGTACCCGGGCTCAAGACTTCCGCCCGGGCGATCCTGATGGCGCCTGGCTCCTCCGTTCTTCCCTCTGGGATCAATCACTTACCAACTGCTGGTACTGCTCTGTTGCGTACTGCTGGTGATGCGAACTGCTCCGTGGCCTGTGACAGCGCCACTCTTCGGCAGCCAGCCCCGTCGCCCGTCCTGCATCCGCTCTGGCCTGGAACCCCACTGCCGAACCTCCCGATGCGCACGCCCGCAGCCGACGCCTTCACCGAGGAACCACTCACTTCACTGCTGGATACCGCGACCCGCACGTGCGGGTACTGCACTGACTGAACTGCGGTACTGCTCACGGCGGCCCCTGACTACCGCGGGCCACCCGGTCCGGCCGTCAGCCCCGTCGCCATCCTGCAACTTCTCCGGCTCCGGAACTCCACCACCGCACCGCCCTGCACACTGCAACTACGGGTACTGCTGCCCGGCAGTTCATCTCTGCCGGGCCCTGCCGTCTCTCTGGGCTACGAGAGAAACCATAACCACACCACCGCCCGATGTCTACTCCGACCAACATAGATTTTCGCGATCCCGAAACGAAGACAACCTCCGCCTCACACTCCCCCGGCCGGCCTCCCCCGACCGGGAGGGGATGGTGCGGGTGCCGGGAGATGAAGCGTGGGAGACGGAGCTCGCCGCGTGGCGCAGCTTCCATCGGGCCCACGGGCACCTCGCACCGCGGCAGGACGCGGAGCGACGCGGAGCGGATGACGAGTTGGTGGCGATCCGACAGCTGGCGGCGAACCTGCGCTCACGAACGGCCTGGTCAAAGACCAGGAACGGGCCGAGAAACGCGCCGAGCAGCTGACCGCCATCGATGAGGGCTGGAACTGCCCGTGGCCGCTGGACTGGCAACGCCACCACCAGGCCCTCTCCGATCTCACCGACACCGAGGCCGGCGGATCCCTCCCCGACATCCAGGCCGGCGTGCTGTCCGACGGTGACGATCTGGGGAAGTGGCCGCCCGGCGGGTTCAGGGCGGGACCGAGTTTGCGGCCGAAGACCTCCCGGTACAGCTCGGCCGCCCGCCGCTCGGCTCCGGCCGGAACGCCCCGCCGCACCGTCACCGGTCCGGCCCCAGGGCCTGTCGGGTCCATTCCCATACCCTGCCCCCTTTTCCCCCTGAAGACTGAAACCGAGACCCATACCTATTAGACTCACGACGTTCGTTCCAGCAATGATAGTTTTGGTGCTTACTCAAACCCGAACAGAGGCAGCCATCCCATGTGTCCAAAGACCCAGCCCCGACGGCCCGGGCTCCGCATCGCCGTGTGGTCACTCGTCACGGTCCTGATCGTGGCCGCCGGCCTCGTCGGTGTGGTGCTGTGGCAGAACTCCTACGACATGGACGAGCGGCGGGTCTCGATCCGCCAAGGCGGCCACACCCTCAACGGCGTACTGGCCACCCCCAGGGACGGCCGCAAGCACCACGGCCTGGTCGTGTACGTCCACGGCGACGGCCCCGTCGACGCCACCCACGACGACGGCTACAAGCCCATGTGGGAGGCGAACGCCAAGGCCGGGTACGCCTCCCTGTCCTGGGACAAGCCCGGCGTCGCGGGCGCACCCGGCAACTGGCTGGACCAGTCCATGGACGACCGGGCCGATGAGGCAGCCGCCGCGATCGCCTGGGCCCGCGCCCGCCCGGACATCGACGGCGACCGGATCGGGCTCTGGGGCGCCAGCCAGGCGGGCTGGGTCCTGCCGAAGATCGCCGCCAAGACGCCCGTGAGCTT
Source organism: Streptomyces sp. TSRI0281 (assembly GCF_001905125.1). GTDB lineage: Bacteria > Actinomycetota > Actinomycetes > Streptomycetales > Streptomycetaceae > Streptomyces. The sequence continues at coordinate 1,948 of NZ_LWLE01000009.1, forward strand.
CGTCATCGCCGTCTCGCCCGCGATCAACTGGCTCCAGCAGGGCCGCTACAACCTCCTCGCCGAACTGCGCGCCGACGGCGCGTCAGCAGCCCGCACCAAGGCGGAGACCGCCAGGAGCGACACCACCCGCCGGCTGCTGGAACGCCACGCGACCTTCGAGGAGTACGTCAGGGCCATGCACGGCGACGCGGACGGCATGACCACCGACCGCTGGGGCTTCATCTCCAAGAACTACACCGCGGACGCCACGCAAGACCTCCGCGCCCTGCGCGGCGTACCGGTACTGCTGACCCTCGCAGGACATGACATCAACGTGGACACCGCCGACACGGAGCGCACCTACCACAAGGTGCTGGACGCAGGCGGCGCATTGACGGTCAAGCATTACCCGGACGCGACCCATTCACTGCTCAAGCAGTCCATCGAGCAGTCGGACCTCAAGATCACGCTCACCGCGCTCTTCTCCCCCCACTCACTCTTCGCGGACGGATTCCTTCACGGCCAACAACAATTCCTCAAGGAACTCAGCCCAGGCAGCAACGCCACTCCATGACACTCCCGCAAGCTCGGCCACGGCGCGTGGTGCACGTTCACGTGCACCACCCGGTGCACTTTGAAGCGAACGCCGACAGCCCTTCACACTCGCGCTGTTCAGGACTGCATAGGTCCGCTCCGCGCCACGCAGATTCGCCTTGGACAGATCCGCGAGGGACAGACCGGACCCTGCCCTCCTCACTCCCAACCCGAGTTCGCTCTGCGGGAGCCAGACGGAACGAAGGTCCAGCCAGAGGTCTCCGTCATACGCGCAGGGCGAGCAGGATGCGGCAACGGATCGGGGCGGCGAGCGCGCGGCCGAAGCGGGCCAGCACCTCGATGTCGGAGGCAACAGTCAAAAACCAGAGGCGTTCAACAACCCCGAACCACCGTTTTCTGACGTGATCCGGGGCCATGACCGCCCTCGAACCGGCCGAGCCGGGCCTCCTCGTCGCCGAACCACTCGTCCGCACCGAGATCAAGATCGGGTACGCGCGGGTATCGACCAGCGGTCAGAAGCTGGAGCGGCAGCTCGACGCGCTCACTGCCGCCGGTTGCCGGTTGCCGGTTGCCGGAAGATCTTCGCGGACAAGAAGTCCGGCAAGAACGCTATCCGCCCCGAACTGAAGTCGTGCCACGCCTTCCTCGACCCCGGCGACACCCTCGTCGTCCCCAGCCTGGACCGCTACGGCCGCAGCCTCCAGGACCTCATCGGCATGGTCGCCGAACTCCGTACTCGCGGGATCGGCTTCACCTCGCTCCACGAGAACCTCGACACCCCCACCCCCACCCCCGGCGGCCGGCTCGTCTTCCACGTCTTCGCCGCGCTTGCCGAGTTCATCCGCGAACTCATCGTCATCGGCACCAACGAGGGCCTGGCCGCCGCCCGCGAGCGCGGCCGCGTCGGCGGGCGCCCGAGCGTCGCCACCGACGCGGTCATCCGCGCCGCCCGCGATCTGCTGCCCGACCCCGGCCGCTCCATCACCTCGATCGCCAAGCTGCTGGGCGTCTCCCCGGGCACCCTCTACAACCACATCCCTGACCTTCGGGAACTACGCGCCGGCACCATCCCCCACCAGCTCGAAGCGCCCGCGAAGTAGGCGAACCCGACCTTGATCGTTCTCACCGGGGTTTCCTGTGCCTCAACTACTCACACCCGGGGCCCCACAGGATGGCGGAGCCGAGGCGCTGCGACGCGACCATGCGACCCGGCGGGGCGTCCGGGGCCAGGAGGTGGTCCTGCCCGACGACGTCTTCCAGTTGGGTGGGGCGCAGGCGGTCGGCGAGTGGCCGGGCGGGCTCCTCGTCGAAGAGCGGCAGGGTCGCTTCGGTCGGTTCCATCGGTCTCTCGGATCGCAGGCGGAGGTGTGCGGGCGTGGCGAGCCTTGCAATGGGGTACTGACAGGCGTGGGCTCAGCGGCTCGTGGGCGCGCTTGCGGTGTTCATCGGGTACGGGTACGGGGACGGTCGCGTTGAGGCAGTCGCTCGACGGCCAGGTCGTAGGAATCCTCGACCGCGTCGGTGACCAGCCGCTCGGTGATGCCGGGGCCCGGCCCCAGCGAGATCCAGTGCCGCTTGTCGAGATAGCGGCCCGGCGTGATCGAGACGTAGCCACGTACTTGCGCGCGGGCGTGTTCGGGCTCGCACTTGACCGTGATGATCTGTTCGTCCGGGTCGTCGGTGACGATCAGGAACACCTTGCCCGCGACCTTGTACACGTCCAGGTGCTTGGTGAACGGGTAACCGTGGTCCGTCCCGGGCAGCGTGAGAGCCGCCTGGCGGGCGGTGTCCTGGAGGTGGTCGCCTGCCGCGCTCACCGGGCCGCCCGCGTTCCGCTGCCGTAGGTGTGCGGGTCGACGGGCTGCTCGGCCTTGGGCAGGTGAGCGACGACGAGTCGGTAGGAGTCGGTGACGAGCTCTCTGACGAGTTCCTTGTCGACGCCCTCTCCGCTCTCCAGGGTGATCCAGTGCTTCTTGTTCATGTGGTAGCCGGGGGTGATGTGGCTGTACTGCTCCCGCAGGGCATGGGCCTCCCCGGGGTCCGCCTTGAGGATCACGATGGGACGCCCCGGGACCTCGGTCATCAGCATGAACACCTTGCCGCGCACCTTGAAGACCTCCCAGTCGTCGCCGAAGGGGTGCTCCAGCTGGGCGCCGGGAAGCTCCTCGGCGCAGTCGGCGGCGGTCTTGTGCAGGGTCGTTCCGTTCATGAGGCGTTGCCTTCCTCAGGTGGTGGTCGCGGCGGCACATCCCATCCTTCCCTCGAAGCCGACAAAAAGGGCAGTAGGCTGCGGACACGTGATGGTCGACACGCGACACCCCAGCCCGAGCGGACAGGCCAGGCCAGCCGCGGTCCCGTTGTACGGTTTCCAGCCCCCGGTCGGCACCCCGTACGGCCTTGAGGTGAGTACCGTCGAGGACTTCTTCGCCCAGCACGACGACTGGCCGTGGAACCCGCCGCGTCCGGGCCGTGCCACCTTCCACTACCTCATTGCCGTCACCGAGGGCGAGCTGCGGCACGGCGTCGACCACATCACCCGAATCGTCGCCCCTGGCCAGTGGCTGTGGGTGCGTCCCGGACACACGCAGTTGTGGCACCCGCCCGGCGCCGCCCGCGGCCCGTTCGTCCTGTTCGAACCGGACGTGCTGCGGCCCGACATCGCCCGCCTGCTGGCCCCGGTCACCGCGCACGAGGCTCCTGCCGTGCTGAGCCCGCACCCCGACGACGCCGCCTGGCTCCGGCAGACGGCACTCCAGCTTCTGGACGAACACCGCGCACTCGGGCGCCGCCCTCTCGATGTTCACCACGCTCTGCGGCGCAGCCTGCTCGAATCGCTGCTGCTGCGCCTCGCCAACGCCCTCGGGATCACCCCCGCCGACGGGAGTGCCGGCACGCGCAGTGGTGACACCTACGGAAGGTTCACGGACGCCCTGGAGCTGCACTTCCGCGAACTGCACCGGGCCGCGGATTACGCCGAGTTGCTCGGCTGCTCGGTCCGCACCCTCAGCCGCGCCGCCCGGGACGCCACCGGTAAGGGAGTGCGTGAGCTCATCGACGAGCGGCGCCTGCTCGAAGCCCGGCGCCTGCTGGGAAACGCCCCATGGGATGCCCGGTCCGTGGCCGCCCACCTCGGCTTCACCGACCCCGCGAACTTCGGCCGCTTCTTCCGCGACCGCACCGGTCTCACCCCGGCCGCCTTCGCGGCCCGCGACGCCACGACCGGCCCGTGAGAGCGGCCGGGCTCCGGATGTTCATGCGACGGGACCGGTGGTCGATTCGTTGGCCCGCTCGGGTGGGGGTCAGACCCAGTTGGGCGCATGCTCTTCGGCGTAGCGGGCGCCGAATCCACCGTTCGGGAGGATCTCGCGGATCGCGGCGAGATCACCCTCGGTGAGGACAACATCGGCGGCGCGGGCGTTCTCCTCCATACGGGCGGCGCTGCGGGTGCCCGGGATCGGGACGATCTGATCCCCCTGGGCGAGCAGCCAGGCCAGGGCGAGCTGGGAGACGGTGATGCCCTGGGCAGTGGCCAGCCGGCCCAGCCGGTCCACGGCTTCGACATTCTTCTCGAAGTTGCCGGGCTGCCAGCGCGGGTCGGTGTTGCGCATGTCGGTGGCGTCGTACTCTCCCGCGGGCTTCGCGGTACCGGTGATGAAGCCGCGGCCGAGGGGCGAATAGGGAACGAAGCCGATGCCGAGCTCCTGGAGGAGAGGGAAGAGCTGTTCGACGTCACGCTCGAACAGCGAGTACTCGGTCTGCAGGACCGAGACCGGCTGGACGGCGTGCGCCCTGCGGATGGTCTGCTGGCCGGCCTCGCTGAGGCCGAAGTACTTGACCTTTCCCGCGTCCATCAGTTCCTTGACGGTGCCGGCCACGTCCTCGATCGGCACGTCCGGGTCGACGCGGTGCTGATAGAGGACGTCGATCTGGTCGACGCCCAGGTAGCGCAGGCTGTTGTCGGTGACCGTGCGGATGTTGTCCGGGCGGCTGTTGAGGCCCAGGCCCTCCTCGGTCTGCGCAAAGCCGAACTTGGTGGCCAGCACGACCTCGTCGCGGAAGTCGCTCACCGCCTTGCCGAGCAGCACCTCGTTGTTGCCCGTGCCCCAGCCGTAGAGCTCGGCGGTGTCGAAGAAGGTGACGCCCAGGTCGTGGGCACGGCGGATGGCGGCGATGCCCGCCTCTTCGTCACCGGGGCCGTAGCCCATGGTCAGGCCCATCGAGCCGTAGCCGATCGCCGAGACGGTCAGGCCCTGGGTGCCGAGTGTCCTGTGCTGCACGTGAATCTCCTCAGATCAAACCAAACAGTTCGGTTTTAAGCGTACGCCGCCCTATCGCCCAGCGGCAAACCAAACGGTTTGGTCGGGTAGCGTGGAAGCATGAGCGCCTCAACCCCCGCAGACTCGGTCCGCGACCGCATCGTGAGTGCCGCCAAGGCCGAGTTCTCCCAGCACGGGATCGCCGGGGCGCGTATCGACCGCATCGCCAAGGCGGCCAGGACCAGCAAGGAACGCGTCTACGCCTACTTCTCCAGCAAGGTGGCCCTCTACCGTTTCGTCTCCGCGCAGGAGCTGGCGGCCGTGACCGAAGCGACCCGCATGGACCCCACCGACCTGCCCGGATACGCCGGCCGCCTCCACGACTACTTCACCGACCACCCCGAACGCTTCCGGCTCATCAGCTGGGGGCAACTCCAGCTCGATGCCGGCGACTCCCTCCCCCACGACACCTTCCGCGAATCGGTGGCCCGCAAGGTCGAGCAGGTCCGCGACACCCAGGAAGCCGGGCAGTTGGACGCCGACTGGGACCCGGTCGACATCCTCGTCTTCGTCCACCAGATCGCCACGGCCTGGGCTGCACAGCCTGATCTGCTGCCCCCGCACGGGGAGGACCGCGCCGCGTTCCTGACGGCACGCCGGGCCGCCATCGTCGCAGCCGTCGAGCGCCTGTTTCCCGCGACTGCGAACTGACAGGTGCCCTTGCGCTGTTCGCCCCCTGGGATGTGAAGGTGCAGCTGAGGCTCCAGGCACAGGTATCCAGACGATCAATCGGTATGGCCGACGACGTGCTTGCCCGGCGTGCTGCCGGACTCGACGGTGGCCTGGGCGTCACGGACCTGTTCCAGGCCGTGGTAGACCTTCGCGACCGGGGCCCTGAGGCGCCCTTCGCGATGGCCCGGAGCTGGCGCGCGAAGACGCCGGCCGGAAGGTCGGCGGCCTGACCGCCGTAGGAGGTCAGGCGCACACCGCCCGGGATCATGAACGGGGTGAAGTCGGGGATCGTCCACTGGCCTGCCAGAGCTCCGGTGAAGCAGACGGTGCCGTGGCGCCGGACGGTGCGCAGGGTGTCGGCAAGGACCGAGCAGCCCACCAGTTCCAGAGCGGCGTCGACACCGTCCGGCAGCAGCTCGCGCACCCGGCCGGCGAGCGTCCCGTCGTCGACGAGAGGATGGTCGACGCCCACGGCCGCGAGTTCCCCGGCCCTTTCCGGGCTGCGGGTGGTGGACAGCACGGTGGCGCCGAGGTCCTTCGCGATCGTGGCCGCACTCAGCCCGACCGTGGAGGTGCCGCCGCGGATCAGCAGCGTCTGTCCCGCCCGCAAGTCGAGGACCGGTGGTGAGGGAACCGTACGCGGTCTAAAACATCTCCGGCAGCGCACCGACGACATCCCACGGCAGGCCGGTCTCAAACGGGATGACCTGCCCTGCGGGGACGGTCACGTACTGGATGTACGCGCCATCGTACGAGCGGCCCATGCCGCCCATCATCGTGGCCACCTGCCGCCCCGGCCGCAGCCCGCTGTCCTGGTCGGCCTCAACGACCACGCCGACGCCCTCGATGCCGGGACCACGCGGGTAGGTGACCACCGCATCCGACTCGCCCTTGCGGGTGGTGACCTCGGACTCGTTGACACCGAACGCCTTCACCTTGATCCGCACCCAGCCGGGCTTGCGTACGGGTACGGGGATTTCCTCGACCTCCAGTGCGTCGAGGCCGCCGGGGCGGGTGACGACGACGGCTCGCATCGTCGCGGGTGTGGCTTCGCCGGCTGCGGTCGATTGGCTCATGCCGAGTTCCTTGTCTCGTTCGCCCCATCGGGGTGTGAAGGTGGAGCCAGGGCTCCGGGCGCAGGTCCCCGGGCGGTCAGCCGGTTGCGGGCCTGCGCCGTGCCGCGTCTCTGTGTCGCCCGACGGCTGTCAGGGGCGGTCGATGCCCTCCCACAGGTCGAGGGCCTCCTGGTAGTGGGCAGTGGCCTCGAAGGGAGGATTGCCGACGCTTTCTGCGGTGGGCCGGTCCCCGACGGCGGGCCACAGACGGGACTGCTCGCCGGTGGCGAAGTCGAGCACGATGTCGCGGATACGCGTGTCACGCTCGGCCTGCTCCGCGCTGCGGCCCGACTGCTCCTGGCCGACCAGGGCGTACATCTCGGTGCCGTGGTAGGCGGGAGCGCCCTCGGCGGGCCCGATCATCAGGAGATGGGCGTTGCCGCCCGCGGCGGCATGGGCCAGGGCACCGCGGGCCGCGGGGAGCGCAAAGAGGTAGTCCGCCATGAGCGCGGCACGGACCTCGACCGGGGTACGGCTGTCCTGGTCGTAGGCAGCGACGAGCCTCTTCGCGCGGGAGCGGGAAATGCGCCACTCCGCGACCTCGTCGACGATGCGGTCGAGGGTGTGCGGGTCGAACCGGTCGAGGCCGTTGGCCACCCACCAGCCCATATCGTCACTGGCCATGCTCAGTAAGCCTCAGCCAGAGCGCCGCCGTACTGCGACAGCGAGAGCGCACCCAGCGCACCGAGCCGGTAGTTGATCGACACACCCGCCACACGCCCCGACGCGGCGAGACCGGCGGCGTTCGAGGTGATCTCCGTGTTCGCGCCCTACTCGAATCCGCCACCGTGGATGTACCCGGTCACCGGGATCGCCTTGTCGGCCGGCTGCTCGGGAGCCCACACGTTCAGGTTCAGGCAGTCCTCGCCCATCCCGCTGTCCGCTTCGAGCCAGTCACCGCTGTCGGGCTGGACGGAGACGACACCCTAGCGGTCGTGGGAGAGACCCGGATCGAAGTCCGCGACCACCGGGCGACGGTACCGCTCAGCGGTGGCGAGCGGGATTCCCCACCAGGACCGCACCCCTGGTGCAGTCGGGGCCTTGGGACGGGTGGCGGTCATGACATGCCCTTCCTGCGGCTCGGGTGATTCGCGCGCTGTCTCGGCGGCTGGTTCTCGCAGTGACGCTTTCCCATCGTTCCCCGGGATCCGGCAAACCGCCCTGCGGGCAGCGGTCACCTCATGGTCACCTGGTGACACTTCGCTGCTCCTCATTCTTCTCGTTTTTCTCGTTCTTCTCGTAGCCCAGGCTGCCGCGGGCAGGTTGGGGCGGGGCCTGAGGTCCTGCCGTCAGCGCCCGGTGGACCTTGGCCAGGGAAGCCCGCCGAGCAGGCACAGCACGGCGCCACCGGTGAAGGCGGGTCGTGTGGCTGTTGCCGCCGAGGTTGATCAGCAGCGGAGGCGCGAACGGTATGGAGGCCGGCTCAGGCGGCTTGGCCGAAGCCGACGGCAGTCAGGTCCTGCTCCCGGAGCTGGGTGAAGTCGACGTCCAGCTCCGGGTCGTACGCGCCTCGGGCTGGATGCCCAGCTCGTGGGTGGAGTACTCGCCGAACCGGTTGCTGTGCTCGGTCAGGTACGGCGAGATGTGAGCCAGGTCCTCCGGCTCGATCGTCCAGCCCTCTTCCAGCAGCTGCCTGACGATCTCGGCGATGTCCAGAGCGTTATGGAAGATCACCGCGTTCGCGAGCAGGGCGTTGAATTTCATCGCCTTCTCCTGCTCGTCTGGGTCGTTGTCCGCGATGACCCCTCGGTTGCCGAAGCCGGTCCACTGGGAGAAGCTGTTGAATGCTTCGGTCTTGTTCGTCGCTGCGGTCACCCGCCGGCGAAGCGCCGGATCACAGAGGTAGAGCAGCAGCTGGACGGTGCGGATCGCGCGCGGCCGACCTCGCGGAAAGCGGCGTAGGTGGCGTTCTTCTTGGAGCCCGGGCGCAGCCGCTTGAGCAGCGTGGACGAGGAGATCGCCCCCTCCCGTACGGAGACAGCCACCTTCATCAGGTGCCGGAACTGGGACTCGATCAGATCGAAGTCGATGACGTTCTTACCCGGCTCGCCGAACAGCGCGTCGATGTGCACGTGGTCGGTGGTCTTGCTGGGTCGGTAGAAGGTCAGTTCCTTCCAGTTCCTGATCCTGGGCATGAGGTTGAAGCAGAGCAGGTGCGCGAGCGCGAACAGGAACTTTATGTGGACAGTTCAAGTTGATCTTCCTCCGAGGTGTTGTCAGGCCGGGCCGACATAGAGTGAGGCTTGCGATGAGGTGGCAGGGGGAAGCGTCATGGAGGTCACCGTTCAGTGGATACGGACGTCCTGGACGAAGCAGTCTCGGGGAGGGGAGGCCGCGGCTCGCAGGAACGCCGTCCCGGTCGGCTTTCGTGTCCCGCCTATGTCGCCCGCGGTCGCGCACGTGATCCGTATGCATGAGTGCGACGGCTTCGACCCTTTTGACGGCCAGGAAGACCTGCGCAAGGTCGATGTCCAGCTCCGAGAGAACGACGGTCGGTTGCGAGTCCTTCCCCGGGTCCAGCCCCTCTTTGCCATACCTCCCCGGCCACGACGGCCCCCGGCCGTACGGCTTGTTCCCGGGCAGTGGGTCCGCTGGCAGCTCAACTACCGTTTCAGCAGCGCGGCGGGAGTGCGGGGCTGGTCGTACTGGCTGGACACCTTCAACGTCGCTTACGGCCCGGCGGCAGCTGACATGTTCTTGTCTCCGCCCACGGTGCTCGTCGATGAGCAAGGACCGGTCCGGTAACCCCCAGGTAGCGGTCAGGGACTGATGTTTTCGGCTTTGCCTTCGGGATGGGCGGGTAGCCCGAGGTCCGCGAGAAGTTTGTCGATGCGGTCGCTGGTGCAGCGGTGTCGTTCGACTTCGCGGTCCCAGCCGCGTTGGGCGGCGTCGAGAGCGAGGGTCTGCTCGACTTCACGTCGGGCCCGCAGGCGCGGTGCGTACTCGGGTGTGGAGACGAACTTCGCGCAGTCAGGTAGAGGTTGCACTCGCAGGGGCCTTCGGCGGGGAGACGCAGGCAGCATCAGCAGCACGATCGCCCGGTCCCGCAGCCCGCGTAGCTGACCGAGCAGCAACTCGACCTGGCCGTCATCCAGCGGACGTGGCACCCGTTGGGCGGTCTTGACGCGCACGGCCCGGCGGACCGGCCGCTTCACGGCTGGCCCGTCCCATGAACGGGCGATGCCGCTCGGAGACGTACAGAAGCGCAGGGTCCGGACGCTTCTCGATGAGGTTGGCCCGCTCCAGCAGCCCAGACAAGATCGCGTACTCGTAGAACGAGGACACCGCGGCCAGAATCCGGTTCGCCGTGCTGCCCGCGAGCTTGGTCGCCGGCCCGTCAGCGGCCATCGTCACCACCGGCAGCGTCATCCGCCGACGTCGTCGCAGGGCTTTTGTACGCCGACCACTATGGCGAGATGCTCACCCGGCTGCGCGCCGATCACCGCGGCCCGACCCACGGGTACCGGGTGGTTTCACCCGGTCCGGTCGCCGGGTGCGTCCTGGAGGCGGTCGAGGCGGTTCGTAAAGCGCACGGACCAGACGGGCCCGGTTCTGGACACAGAGCAGGGTGCCCTTGTGCGGTGTGTTCAGGCGTCGTTGGGATTCGGCGAGGATGATCTCGGCGAGGGCTCGGGGGCCGGTGTCGTCGTCCAGGAGGCTGGTGTGACGCCGTACGTCGGTGGCGACGGCGCGGGCGTGGCCGGTGAGCTGCAGGGCGATCTGTTCGTAGTCGTGCGGGCTGAGGGTGGCGGGGTCGGTCCAGGACAGGACGGCGGTGACGAGGCGTTCGTAGGGGGCACGGTCCAGGGGCAGGTCCGCTCCGAAGAAGCCGTACGGGTCGTGGAGAACGGTGTGGGTGTTCGGTTTCATCAGCCCTCGCCGTGGGGGTCGCGCGGTCGTCACCCCCGGGGACCGGGAGGTGACCTCTTGATCATTCGCTGCCACCACCCCCGCCGGATGGGTCCTCAACTCATTGCAACCTTTTCCCCCCCAGGCAACCACCCCGACGGCACCGGCCCGTACCAATCCACCGCAGCAGCCGTATGCAACGCCGGGGTGCCCGTGGGTTCTTCGGGGTTCACGCGCTCGGGCGTACGCTCCTTTCCGCGATGCGGATCAGGGGGCGTTCCGGTGCCAGGCGGCTGACGACGCGGGACACCAGGGCGTTGCCGGTGCCGTCGACGACGGTCGCTTTGCGGCCGCCAAGTGCGGCGAGTGCGGTGTTGACGACCTGCTGCGGTGTGCGCCGGGAGCCGACCGATGCGTTGTCGCCGGCCACGTCGAAGAACGGGGTGTCGGTGGCACCCGGGCACACTCCGAGGACGGTTACACCGGTGCCGCGGGTCTCGCCCCAGAGGGAGCGTGTGAAGGACAGGACGAATGCCTTCGTCGCGGAGTACACCGCCATGTGCGGCACCGCCTGGAATCCGGCCGTGCTGGCGACGTTGATGACGGTGCCGCGCCCGCGTTCGACCATGCCGGGCAGGAGGCGGGTGGTGTTGCCGACGAGCGTGCCGATGTTGAGCTGCACCTGGGATGCCATGTGGCCGGGGTCGGCCTCGGCGAGGTCGCCGTGCGAAGCGAAGCCGGCGTTGTTGATGAGGATGTCCACGACGGCGCCCTGTTCGTCGAGCGTGCGCGCGAGGGTCTCGGAGGAGTCGGGCAGGGAGAGGTCGAGGGCGATGGGTCTGACGGTCACGCCGTGCCTCGTCCGCAGGGTCGAGGCGAGCTCCTCCAGCTTGTCTTTCGAGCGGGCGACGATAACCAGGTCCACGCCGAGGGCTGCCAGTTGCCGGGCGAACTCGGCGCCTATCCCTGACGACGCGCCGGTGACGACGGCGAGCTGGGAGGTGAGAGTGTCCGAATAGTTCATTTTCTGTCTCCATACCGACTTGAAGGTTTTTTTCTTGGCGATGAAAAGGCCGAGGTGGTCGACGTGCGTTGAATCCGGCCCGCCTGGCGCTCAGTGCGCCCCGATGGCGGCCTCGACGACTTCGGCAAGAACGCCCGCCGAGCGACGCAGCTCTTCCGGAGTAGCGCGCCCCGTAGCCTCCAGGACGCCCTTCAGCCCGTCGAACGCGCCCACGAACACGGTCGCCAGCGCGTGGGCGTCGGCCGAAAGACGCAGGTCGCCCTCACGGGCGCCGGCGAGGAGGAGTTCTTCGACCAGGCCGACCCACTCCGCGAGAACGGACGCCTGAGCGTGTTCCCGCGGCGACTCGGTACTGAGCTCACGGTCGAGCCGTACGACGGACCAGCCTGCGGGTTCGGCGATGACGAGATCCACGAGGACGGGGACGAGTCCGCGCATCTGCGCGGCCGGCCCCCCGAGCCCTTCGAGCCGCCTGCGCACATGCGCAAGCATCCCCTGCTTCTGATCGTCGACGACCGCACGGGCCAGGGCGGCCTTGCTCTTGAAGTGGAAGTACACGGCCCCCTTGGTGAGGCCGGTCTCCAGCACCACATCGTCCATCCGGGCCAGCGAGTACCCCTTGGCATCGAAGACACGGGCGGCGGCACGCAGAATGTCCCGGCGCGTCGCCGCGCCCTTCGGTGTCAGTTGATCCACTGGCCTACCCATGCCCCGATACTAAATACCTTCGAGTCGGTTTTTCAAGTTGACCGGGAACCGAACCTCCCGTAGGGCCGTAGACCGCCTCAGGCAACGGCCGAATCCCGCGGCGACACGGCATGGACGCCACATCCGGCTCCCTCGTCTGTCGAGGGCGCCCCCGAGCGATGTCAGCAGGGCACGCTCGCACGATCCGGCCCTGCCGATCAGGTCCACCAAGTCGCAGTGAGCCCGAGGGCGCATGTCATGGCGCGCCGCTCACTGTCGGGTGCCGGTCCTGGCCTCGTCCCGCCAGGCCACCGGGTCGCGCCCGTCGACCTGATACTCAAGACCGACAGCCGAGCCGGCGCCCCACGTTTCGGAGCTGCCGATGAACTCGTCGCCGTGCTTGGGCGGGCGCCCGCCCTTGGGGTCGTAGACGCGGGGCGGGGTCGGCCGGCGCATCACACGGTCCGAGCGGGTTCGGCCGAGAATCTCGACGGGTAGGTCAGTCACGCCCGCACCACGGCCGGCCGCCCCGGCCCGGAAGGCCCGACCGCGGCAGGGAGCGGCCATGGATGGGGCGTTCGGGCTGAACGTCGCCGCGCTCACCCAGTACAAGCAGCGGGAGGGGAGGGCGGTCGCGCCCCGGTCGTGGAGCGAGGAGTTGCCGGACGGGACAGCGGTCCGGCACGGAACGTGGCTCCCCACCACCCGCGCCCGGCGGGACAAGCTCCCCCAGGAGCAGCGCGAGGTCCTCGCTGGGCTCGGAGTCGACTGGGCGACAGCAACGTGAACCAGCGCCCGGAGCCGGTCGAGACCTTGGTGCACTCGTCCGACGGCGGTGCATCGTGCTGCGCACCGGGTGGAGTCCCGAACATCCGACAGACAACTCCCCCACCAAGCGGACAACAGAGGCACAGTATGAGCACCCAGCGGTACGGCGTGGACGCTTACGGACAGGTGCTGGCACACAACGCGAAGGGCGTCCTGGCGGCGGCGCGGCGGTGTACGTGGGCCTTGGCCGACCCGGGCGACTTCCTCGCCCCCGTGGCGTCGGACGAGATCCTGCCCGTGGTCCTGGGCGCCGTGCGCGAGCACGAGCGGGACGCGTACGTGGAGCGCCTTCAGTCGTTCGCCGGACAGCACCGTGCGCGTCTTCAGGCGTTGTTGCGCGGGTACGGGCCGGGCAGCAGGCCCGCCGAGTACGGCCGGTACATGCTGGTCGGCCGACCGAGAGCCTGATCATCTGCGAACGGATGGAGAGCGCCCCGTTCCTCCCGCGCGGCCGGTGGGACAAGGCGCTGGAAGCCGTCCTGCTGGACGACCTCGAATTCGCCTGGGGACCACGCATCCGCCTGAGCCGGTGAACCTCTCGGGCGGACGGTGACAGGCCGCACGGAAGACTCCGCGTCGAGGAGATGGGCCGCACTCCGCGGCGTCGGCCTGTCCGCGCCTACGTGATGCGGGGAGGGCATACAAGTGACGCTGTCAGGCTCCGTGCACTCGCGTGCCGCACGGGGCGGTGCCGACCGGCAGCGTGCCTTTGGTGTCAGTGCCGGTCACCCGCGAAGGTGGTGCGCGCCAGCACGGCCTTGATCTCCTCGGCCGCGGCCATCAGGATCTCTCCCCTGTGCCCCCACGTGCTCCCGTGCGCCCGGGTTGAGCTTTTCGGCGCCCTGCCGTTCGGGGAACCGGCCCTCGATCATGGGTCGACTGGGTCGATCGGCAGCGGACGGCAGGTGCGGAGTTCGCCGTTTCCTGTACCGTCGCCGCCGCCTTTCGCCCCGGAAGTCGTCGTGCTTCCAGAAAGGCGCCCATGCCCCTCCGCTCGCGCTTAGCCCATCCGGTCATCACCCTGGTCACGGCCTTCCTCGCCGCCCTTGCCCTCGTCCCGTTCACCGCCACCGCCGCGAGGGCGGCGACCCCGGTCTGCCTCACAGGCACGTTTCAGTTCGCGTACCAGTCCGCCGAGGCCGCACCGAGCAAGCCCATCCGCACCAAAGCGGTCCGCGTCGCCAACGTCGAACTGTGGGGCGCCGAGAAGAGCGGCGACCAGCCCCACTGGCTCGGTGTCTCCCAGCTCACCTCGGATTACGGCGACTACAACCTCTGCTACACGCCCACCACGACCGCCACGATGAGCACCATGTGGGTGAAGGTCTGGGCGGAGAGCCGCCGACTGTGGCGCGTCATCGACGGGATGAACAACTCCTACTACACACAGCAGACCCAGGCCCTGACCAACGTCGCCGGCGGCACCTACAGCCTTCCCACCGTTCGGGCCACGGGGACGGCCGGCCGGGCCTGGCACGCCCTCGACACCCTCTACGACCTGTGGCGGAAACGCGAGAACCCGACAAGCGACTGCTGGACCGCCAACGAGCCGAACAGCAGCACCTGTACCAGGCTCAACGTCTACGTGAACGACGGGGCCACCTCCGCCGGCTACAGCCCCCACTCCCACAGCATCGCCCTCATCGGCGAAGCCGCCGACTCCGAGCACACCATCCTGCACGAGGGCGGCCACTTCCTCCTGCACCGCCTCTACAACGGGGTGTGGCCCAACGTCGACAACTGTATTCCGCACTACATTCCGACGGCGAGTTCCGAGACCTGCGCGTGGACCGAGGGCTTCGCGGACGCCACCGCCGCCTACGTGTTCAACGACTTCGACTACGTCCACCCCGACGGTACGTACACCAGCTTCCTGTACGGCCCGGGGTGGGAGGTCGGCGACCAGGTGCAGGGCAACGTGGCCGCCTCGCTGCTTCGTCTCTGGCGCGGTCTGGAGAACGGCTGGGGGCCGACCCTCACCGCCGTCGCCGCGCAGAAGCCGACCACGTTCCCGCAGTACTTCAACGTCACCCGCCCGAACGCGAACCCGCCCCTCTCCACCGGGACCATGGCACTCATGTTCGTCACCGCGAGCGCCATCGACTACGGGCCGGACATCGTCGGCGACGGCAAGACGCACGGTCTCAGCAACGGTGGCCGGTGGGGGCTGGAGCGTGCCGGCGGCTGCACCGCGACGGCCCCGGCGAGCGTCCGCGTCAGCCATTTCGGCACAGCGTTCAACTCGTCGCTGTGGAAGATCGACACGAACACGGACGGCACCGTGAGGGTGTACGACAACTGCGCCCAGTCTCTGACCCTCACCGCTCCCACCGCCGCCGACGGCGCGGTGACCGCCAAGCCCTTCAACCCGGCGGACGCCTACCAGAAGTGGACCGTCATCCGGAAGAACGGCACCTTCCGGTTCATCAACCCGCAGACCGGACTGGTCCTCACCACCACGGGCATCGACAAGGACTCCCCCGCCATCACCAAGACGCCGAGCAGCGCGAACGTCCAGGGCTGGGTCCGCCTCTCCTAGCCGCATGCCGACCCCCGAAAACCCGTGACCTGGGCGGACCGGAAGGCCGGCCGATGGTGGCGCGGGAAGGCCAGGTCCGCCGCCGGTCTCTGAACACGGGCCTTCCCGGCCGCTGCCCGGCGAGCACCCCCGGGGTGATTCGCAGAGCCAGAGAATGAGCGAGGCCAGGTGGATACCGGCCTCGTAGCGGGCGGCGAGTTTTGTCGCAGCAGGTGGCAACCGCATCCATAGGCGAGCGAGCTGCCCAGAGCCAGCAGCAGAGCGATCACGGTACATCCCTTACCATGCAATGGAACGACTGAACTGTACAGCAAACCGACCGACCCGTGTCAACCAAACGACCGCACGGTGCATTCCAGTGGTCCACAGGAGGAAGGTGATCGGATGCCCGGGACGAACGCAGCCCTGCGGACACTCGCGCACAACGTCAGGGCAGCCCGCACCCGCGCGGGCCTGTCACTGGACGAGCTCGGCCGCCGTGCCAAGGTCAGCAAGGGAGCCCTCGTCGCACTGGAGAAGGCTCAGGGCAACCCGAACTTCGCCACGCTCGTCAGGCTCGCCGACACCCTCGGCCTCTCGGTGTCCGCCCTGATGGAGGGACCCCCGGAAGGCCGTGTCCGCGTCGTGGCCGCCGACACCGTGATGCCGTTGTGGTCCGGCGCCGAGGGCAGCGAGGCCCGGCTCATGCTGACGACCTCAGGCCCCGCCCCGGTCGAGGTCTGGCGCTGGAAACTCGAACCCGGCGAGGAATACCCCAGCCACCCCCACCAGGCCGGGGTCGTCGAAACCGTCAGTGTCACCTCCGGACGCATGACCCTGATCGTCGACGGCACCGAACACGACGTCGAAACCGACCAGACCGCCACCTTCGACGGCAACGCCCCCCACACCTACCGCGGCACCGGTACCGAAACCTGCCACCTGATCATGACCGTCCACCTGCCGCCCGGCCCCGCCTCCCCGCCGTGACCCGGACTGAGAATGCACGCGCAGCGGCGCACCCGCCGGCCGTGCGGCCACCGCCCGCCGCGGCCCTGTCACGCGCGGGCACGCCCCGGTTTCCCCTGCGGGGGCGGCGCACGCCATGAGCCCGTCGTTGGGCATCGGCGCCTACGAGGAAGCCACGCGCAGCTACGGTTCACCAGGCTCTGCAGATGTCCGCGGCCATCGGCGAGAAAGCGATCGGTCGCCTCCCACTGCCCGGGTAAGCGGGACACATGAGCGTTCACGAACCCAGGTCCCGGCTCCGGACCACACCCCACTCACAGTCGACGGGATCACGCCGTGCAACTGCCCCCATTCTTGATCGAGCGCATGTTTGCCGAGCATGAGTTCACATGCCGCGTGAACCTGACCGGATCGGACACCGAAGGTCTGTCGCTGGATGAGCTGTGGGAGGTCGCCCCCGCGGACACGCGCCGGTGGTACGAGTCCCTGACCCTGGGCTACACCGAATCCCCGGGCCACCCGCTGCTGAGGGAATTGGCCGCCCAGTCCTCCGGTCTCCCATCTGGGTCGGCGGTTCAGGTCTTCGCCGGCGCCACCGAGGCGGTGTTCGTACTCCTCAACACCATCCTCAGCCCCAAGGACCACGTGGTGGTCATCGGCCCCACGTACCAGCTGCTGATCGATGTGCCACGTGCGATCGGGCGGAGGTGTCCGAGATCCGCCTCCGGCGGGAGGACGGTTGGCGCCTGGACGTGGACGAGGTCAGGCGCGCCCTGCGGCCGAATACCCGGCTGATCGTGGCGAACTTTCCCCACAACCCCACGGGAGCACTGCCGCAAGCGCCTGTCTTCGAGGAGCTCCTGAGCCTGGTGGACGGCACCGAGACCCTCCTGCTGAGCGACGAGATCTACCGAGGCATCGAACTGGAGCCGCATCGCCGGCTCCCGTCCGCGGCGGCGATGACCGCCAACGCGATCTCGGTCACGGGCGTGTCCAAGGTCATGGGCATGGCCGGGGTCCGGATCGGCTGGACGGTGACGCAGAACGAAGCGGTGACGGCGCGCCTGCTGGACTACCGCTACTGGACGACGCTGGCCACGAGCGCACCGAGCGAAGTCCTCGCCATCGCGGGCCTGCAAGCGGCCTCCGCGCTACTCGACCGGGCCAACAGCCTGGTCCGCGCCAACGCAGGTGCGCTGGCCTCGTTCGTGGAGTCCACGCCTGGGTGGGACTGGGTGCCCCCGGCCGGCGGGACCTGCGCCTACCCGTGGCTGACGGCGACGGAGGCGCGGACGTTCTCCGAGTGGCTGGTCGACCGCCACGGTGTGCTTTTGGCTCCTGACGTGATGTTCGGGCATGCCGGTCAGCACCTGCGGTTCGGCATGGGCAGGGCACTGTTCCCCGAGGGAATGACCACGCTCGTCCAAGCCTGGCCGGAGTGGCAGCGCGAAACCTCCTGAGGAGGCAGGACCGCGGTCCGTGACCTGCTGACCAACCCTGGCGCGTCCGACCCGACCACCACGCCCCGCAGTGCCTTCCGGGCTGTGGATTACGGGTGCCGACGCCCAGCCAGCCGGGCGGAACGGGGCCCACCCAGATTACCGATACGCCGCCCGTCCAATGGCGCGATCCCGCGCGTACAGCGCGCGGACGCCCCTACAGGCCGACCGACTTGAGCATGTCGATCGACGAAGGGGTCCACCGCCTGAACGGCGGGTAAGGCTCGACTGCCCCGAGGACAGTACTTCGAGCGCGAACGCCCAGTCGGCGACACCGTGCGGCAACAGGTGTCCGACGAGCTGGCTGCCGGCCGGGACATCGTCCTCGACCACGGGCTTTGGCTCGCGAGGACCGCGACACGTGGAAGAAGAGCGTCGAGTCGTACGAGTCCATCGACGGCCTGTGGGAGAAAGCCAATGCCGACGTGCCCGACTCCGCAGCGCGTGCTGAGTACGCCGGGCTGGCCAGCCTGCGCGACCTCGCAGCGACGCTGAGGAACAACGCCGGCGACATCCTGACCGAGCGCCAGGGCTGACCCGCACCACCACGGCTCTGAACACGTCGTGAAACTCGGAGTGTTCATCAGTGACACCAAAAGCCGACGCGAACGCCTCACCCCCGAGCAGCGCGACGTCCTCGCGGATCTCGAAGTCCATCGCACCCCGTGAGCCGGGGTGTTGCGACGATCACTCGAACTCAAGAGTTGGTGGGGCCCTCAATGTCTGAACCCTGAGGGTATGAGGGCGCGGTGGTAACCGTCCGGCGGAGTCCGGCGCGGCTGTCACGCAGTCTGTATGCCGCCTGTCACTCGGACCGGCAGGGCGCGAAGGCACGCGTCGGAGTGAACGGGCGGGCCGACCGTCTCACGCGGCTGCTGCGGCACTGGTGTCGACCCCGAGCGTCGAGAGGTCGACGGCGCCCTGGGCGACGATGGCGACGGGGCCGGTGAGGTACATGGTGTCGTCGGGGAGCACGGCGACGCGGAGCCGGCCGCCGGGGGCGTCGATGAGGTAGCTGTCGGCGGCGGCCGTCGGGCCCGCGTTCTGTACGGCGGCGCAGGCGCCGGTCCCCCAGGCGCGGGTCTCCCCGGCGCCGCGTTCGTGGACGCGCAGGGCGATGCGGCCCGGGGCCGTGGGGGCGGCGAAGCCGACGCTGACGCCGTGGGGGAAGGCGTCGGCCGGGGCGAGGGCGGGGGCGGTGGTCAGGTCGCCCGCGTGGTCGAGGTCGTCGAGGAGAACGACGGCGTGGGGGTTGCCCATGTTGATGTGGAAGGGCGGGCCAGGTGCGTCCGGCGGCGGTGACGGTGATGTTGTCGGGGCCGGGCAGTTCGGGGCGTCCCATTTTGACGGTGACCTCGCCCCGGAAGCTGGTGCTGAGGTGCGGTTGCAGCTGCCTGCTACTCAACTGCTCACCTGCCTACCGGCTGGCGGCTCAATGAGGCTTCTGCCCGCCGCCCTGCGGGCAACGGCGGACTTCCACGAGGCCCTGGCGGAAGCTGCGGCCCGAGGCCCCTGCGGGTCCTACTGCCAGGCCGCCGTGTCCGGATCGATGCCGTGGGCGCGAGCAGACTCGTCGATGATCCCCCGGAACCAGGAGGCCAGCCCGGCCCGGATGCCTTCGTAGTGGGCGGAGAAACCCGGGTCGGACTCGAACATCCGTCCCAGGCACACTTGCATCTGCCGCGTGAGTGGGAAGAAGTGGGAGAAGACATCGCGATGACGCTCGACGAGGTTGTTCGCCTCTGAGCTGCCCGGAATGACGCCCTGGTCCAGAGCGTCGCCCAGATCGCGCTGCAACGTCGACATCGCGTCAGACAGCGACTGCCACTGCTCCCGCGTGCGGGAGGCGGAGCGCTCGGCGAACTGCGCCCATTGGAGGGAACCTCCCCACACGGCGCCGGCTCGCTCGGATCGGCGCGCGTCCCAGTCCGCCCCGAATGTCTCCGCCTGCTCTTCGTCGCTCAGGAGGATGCCACGCTCGTGCGCGTGGCTCATTCGTTGCAGGCGCCTGTCGAGCTCTTGCAGATCATGGATCCGCTCGGCGAGCCGGGAACGCTGGTCCCGCAGGGTGGCGCCGATGTCAGCGGTCGGGTCGTCGAGCACCTCACGCACCGCATCCAGCCCGAGCCCGGCTTCCCGGTAGGCAACGACCCGGCACAGACGTTGCAGGTCTCCTTCGGTGTAACGGCGGTAACCCGCCGCGGTGCGCACGGAGGGCGACGCCAAGCCGATCTCGTCCCAGTGATGCAGAGTGCGCACAGTCACCCCCACGAGCCCGGCAGCCGCGCCCACCGTGACACCGTCGTCGATGTCCCGATCAACCATGGACACCATGGTGACCGTCCTCCGCCGCTCCCGGGGCGACGAGCCCGACCGCTGCGAGATCGCGCACCTCCCGACTGTCGGGATCGTTGGGCTTCGCCGCGGTGAACACGACCCGCGCCCGCTCGGGCGTGATCACCTCGATGTCGAGCGTGTTCCACGGGGTCTCACGCGGACCGGTCACGCTGCCCGCCACGAGTTCCCGGCATGCCTGGGCAACCTCGTCGATCTGGCTCATGACGGCCGAGAAGCTCACGCTCAACGTCGGCACCTCGCTCACCTGCGTGTCTGCCGCCGCGGGGACAAGCAGCACGTCCTGGAACGCCCAACGACGCAGATGGACCACCTGCCCGGGAATCCTGAACAGCTCAATGAAGCCGAGCCCGCGCACCCAGAAATCCGTCGACACCGCCAGATCGGATGTCGGAATCGTCACGAACATCGGCATCGCATAGATGCCACGAAAAACCTCCGGTGCAACCGCCCCGGGCCCTCGCTCGGTAAGCGGGCTCATCTCGAACGCGTTGAAAGAATCACTCATGCACCACATCGTCGACCCTCACGCACCGTGAGGGTCAAGCCCGGCAGCGAGTCAGCCCGTGCCCGCGTCGATTCCCTGCCCCACCTCACCCGCAACACAGCGGCGGCAAACGGACCACCGTCTACACCACCGCCAGCCATGTCCGCTCCCTGCGCAACCGCACCGTCCACCACGACCCCCTCATCGGCGGTGTTCCCCTCCCGGACCAGAACGACCGCCGCGGCCGGACCCGCCGGCTCACTCTCTCCGATGCCCACACCGAGATCCTGCGCCTGGCGGAGTACATCGACAAGGACGTCGCCACCTGGCTCGGACAGACCAGCCGCGTTCCCGAGCTGCTGCGCACCCGACCGTAGCCAATCCGGCCCCCTCCCGCCCCACAGCCGGACGCGCCGGAGCGCGGCCGCTCTTCAGCCGCCGCCACTGAACCGGCGGCGGTGAAACGGCAGCGGCTCATTGGGCTTTCGACCTGTTGATCGGTGCCGCTTGTATCCAAGACGCCTTCATGGATGGCACTGGTTCCGCTCGCATTCCGGTCTGACGGGCGCTGAACTGCCGGGAGATATCAGGCCGTTGCAAGATCGATCCGGCCAATCCTCTCGGTAGTGAGGGAATCCGCTGTACGGAACGTGACGGCACGGGAGAGTAGTCGCGTAACGGACTGTCTACGTAAAGTGAGGGTGGCGTGATCTTCGGCAAGAAGGATGGGGACTACACGGGTGGCAACGGGGACCGCGAGGACGTTCCTGGCGGCCTGACCATGCTGCACCAGGCGATGCTGCATACCGGGACCGCGCTGAGCGAGACCCTTGAGCGAGGGCTCGGCGAGGTGAAGACCAACAATGAGGCTGGCCACGTCCGCGTCGCCGAGGGAATCGCCTCGATGACCAAAGCCGTGCAGAGCGTGAAGGACCTGCTGCCCCTGCCGTACTCGGGCCGGGACAACGACACCGTTGACGAACTGCACCGTCTGGGCCGACTCGTAGAAGGCCTGCAGGCCACCCTCCTGGACATGACGCAGACCCTTACGGCCTCTGTTCCGGTCGCCCCTGCGGTCGCGTCCGCAGAGAACGGCCGGCACAACACAGCGGCAGTCGGCACCCTGCACGCCCAAACGCCCCTGCGGAACGCGGTCCCGGAACAGCGCACGGACAGCGCCACCGTTGACGCCCTCCCGGACTCAGACGAATCTGTTCCGGTGGACGGCTCGTCCGTCGCGCCTGAAGCCGGGGCCGAGAGCGAGACCGGGGCCGGGGCCGGGGCCGGGGCCGGAAGGGAGGCTCCCCTGACGCGGGCCCAGATGGCCGAAACCGTACGCGAGGTGCTGGCGCAGGAGCTCGCTCCGCTGATCGCCGCCCTGCCCCGTACGGATGCTGACGAGACGCCCCATGCTGTGGCGGAACTGGGCGAGCAGATTACTGCCCTGCGGGTCGAAGTCGCAGGCCTCGCCCCGCAGGAGCAAGAGCTTGAAGAGCAGGAACGGCCTGTAGCCAATCCCGAGCACAGTACGGTCCTGACACAGGCTGCGGGGATCTCCTCCGCCGTTCTGGTGTGCCACCGCGATCTCTGGGAACTCCTGTCCGGCTGGGCAGGCAGGCACCCGCACTTCCGGATGCCTCCGCACATCGCCGATGAGGGCGAGAACCGGATCGCGGCCGATATCTCGGGCCGGTCCCTCATCGCCGTCCTCATCAGCCTGGCCGTCCTCCGCCGCACCGCCGCCGAAGGTGACGGCGACCGGGAACTCGCCGGCACCGTCTACCAGCGCATCAGCGACAGCCTCGCCTCGCTCTCTCCCGATGACGGCCAGCTCGTCACCATCACCCTGGACGACCGCACGCCCCGCGCCCACCACAGCGGCGACAGCAATACCCCTCCCCCGTCCTGACCCGCACCAGAAGCCTGACAGCGGAGGGCTGCGGGCCCGCCGCCCTCCGTGTTTACTCAACCGCTTTTGGTGCGGGGGCAGGCTGCACGGGATGCCTTCCGCGTGTGATCAGCCCTTCGCAGAATGCGGCTTGGCGTCGAGGAAGGCGGTGTCGACGACGATCCGGGGAGGAGGTCACCCCCCTTCCCCTGACCGCCGGCCCCCGCCCCGGAGACTTCGACGTCCGCGTCACCGCACAGTCGGCCCCCCGGCTTGTGCACCTGCCACATGACCGTCACCGCCCCCTGAACGGCCCGACACCCCGGACACCACCCGGAAGTGCCCCGTGCCGCGCTTACCAGGCACTTCCGCACCAAAACACCATCCGGAAGCCCTCCCCTTGTCCGTTAACCCCGGAGCCGGACGTTGGTGCTGCCCCGTGGTCTATCTGGGCTACTGGGTGATGTTGACCATCCAGGTGATCCCGAACTGGTCAACGAGCGAGCCGGCCTCGTCGCCCCATGACTGTTTCTCCAGAGGGAGCGTCACGATGCCGCCGACGGACAGCCTTTCGAAGTAGTCGCGGAGTTTGGCGTCGTCGCCGCCGAGGACGACCGCGACGTTGTTGCCTGGGGTGTGGGGCATCCCTTCCCGAACGTCCCATGCCATCAGCGTGTAGCCGTCCGGGGTGCGGAGCGTGGCGTGCATGATCTTGTCGGGGTGGGGCACGTCCAGCGAGCCGTATTCGGCGTAGGTGCCCATATCCAACTGGCCACCGAGGACGTCCTGATAGAACTCGATCGCCTGCCGTGCGTTCCCGTTGAAGGCGAGGCACGGGTTGAGTTGCGATCCCATCTGAGCTCCTTGGCGTGAGTGAGCCGAACGGCTTGAACGTAGCAACGGGCACTGACATTGATGCTGATACTCAGGTTCCGGTGGCCGTGGCTCGGGCACTGACTGACGCCCTGCTGGGCTGTCCTCAAGTTGTTCTGTCCGGCCGCCGGGACCTGTTCTCATGGCTCCGGCCGGGCGGAACATGACCTGATAGGAGCTTGGTCAGAAGCCCCCTCAATGTCCTGTCTGCGCCACCCGGCCGGCGCCCACCTTCGGCTGGGAAGGCAGTATCAGCATGACATCAGAGGTTGTGGAGGACGCCGCGGACCAGGTCGTGTCCGGCGGGGTCGACTCCCATACCGACACCATTCACGTCGCAGTGATCAGCGACAACGGCGGCCACCTCGCGGACGCCGAGTTCGCCACCACCACCGCCGGATACGCCGCCGCCCTGGCCTTCCTGAACGCCCACGGCCACGTGAGGGCGATCGGTGTGGAAGGCACCTCCTCCTACGGGGCCGGCTTCACCCGTGCTGCGGTCTCGCGCGGGCAGCATGTCGTTGAGGTCAACCGTCCCGACCGGGCCGAACGCCGTCGCATCGGCAAGTCCGACCCCATCGACGCCTACGCCGCCGCCCGCGCCGCCCTGTCCGGACGGGCCTCCAGCGCCCCCAAGGACGACACCGTCGCCGGGATACGCGCCCTGCACAACGCCGCCCGCTCCGCCGTCAAGGCCCGCACCGCCGCCCTGAACCAGGTCGGCAGCATCCTCGTCACCGCTCCCGAGGCCATCCGCGCCCGATACGGGCAGCTCACGCGCCCGATACGGGCAGCTCAAAGGGAGTGACCGCACCGACGCCCCGGCCCGGCTGCGGCCGGCCGGGGACGCCGTCCACACCGCGGTCCTCACCGCACTGAAGAGTCTCGCCCGGCGCATCAAGGAACTGACCGCCGAGCACCAGGCCCTGGTCAAGGCCCTGGACAACGTGGTGAGCGTCCACAACCCCGGCCTGCGAGCCGCCTACGGAGCCGGCCCCGACACCGCCGCCCAGCTCCTGGTCACCGCGGGCGGCAATCCCGAACGCATGCGGACCGAGGCGTCCTTCGCCGCCCTCTGCGGAGCCGCACCCGTTCCGGCCTCCAGCGGCAGAACCAACCGGCACCGTCTCTCACGCGGAGGCGACCGGGCAGCCAACGCCGCCCTCTGCCGCATCGCCCTCGTCCGCATGTCCAGCGACCCCCGCACACGCGACTACGTGGCACGACAGACCGCCGCCGGCCGCACGAAGAAGGAGATCATCCGGCTGCTGAAACGGGCCGTCGCCCGGGAGATCTTCCGCTGCCTGACCACCACGGTCGCCGTCCCCGCCATTGCCGACCTGCGGCCGCTGCGGCAGTCCGAGAACATCACCCTCACCGCCGTCGCCCGTCACTTCGGTGTCTGGCCCGCCACCATCTCCACCCTCGAACGCGGAATCCGCCGAGACGACAACCTCACCCACGCCTACCGCGACTGGCTCCATGCGGCCTGACCGTTAGACGCGAACACTTCACTCATAGACAGTGGCGGCCTGAAGCGCTCTGGCCAGGAAGGTCCAGTCCCCACCTTCGGGGAGTTCCTTCCCGACGTTTCTGGTACCAGCCCGGCGAGTCATGCATCCATGCCGCAAGAGCCTCAAGGAAGCGGTCGAGGCTCTGGTTCTCCCATTCGTATCCTCTGCGGAGGTAGTCCTGACGCAGTTCTCGAACGAAGGAGACCAGTTCGTCGCGGCTGCGGACTTCGTCGTCGGGAGTCAGTGACATGCAGCGAAAGTACCTTGCGCCTCGTGCCTCAGAACGCTTGACGAGCAATAGGAGCATCAACGCCCGAGCCCTGGCAGCACGACGGTCAGCTGTCACCGACAGTCCAAGATCCCCGGCAGAGCCGCTCAGCTCGTTATGTGATCTCTGCGGCCTTTGAGGCGATTGGGTTCGGTGATGGTCTCGGGTCGCCTGGTCGCTTTGCCCACGTCGTGACGGGTGGCGAGATGACGGTTCTTCGACCCGGCTGACCTGCCTGGCCCGGGTGTTGAGGGTTACGGTGCACGGGCTGGGCAGTGCAGAGGCTGTCGCACGGCTCCTGCCCGGTGAAGGTCAAGAGCGATTCCTGGGCGCGTGCTTGATCAGTTTGTTGAGGTTGTGGACCGTGCCGAGGAGATTGATCTCGGTGTCCACCGCACGGTGGCCGCGGTAGTTGAGGCGCCGCCCGGACCGCTGGAAGAGCTGGGCGAACCCCGGCTCGACCAGGGCGCTTCGCTGTCGGTACTGAGCCCGACCTGTTGGGGTGGCGAGGCGATCCGCCATGTCCTGCTGGCCGGCAGGGCCGGCTGACGTTTCGCGGGGAAACCTGCCTGGTCGGCATCGCTGGTGACCGAGACGAGTAGCGGAAGGTCCGCGAGGACTTTGAAGGCTGTGGCCGAGGCGTACCCGCTGTCGGCGAGCCAGGGCCGGATATCGCCGGGGAGCCCGGCGGCCTTGTGGTCGCGCTGTGTCGTCTTCACCATCGGCAGGAGGCCGTTCTGTCCGAGGGATTGTTGTGCGCTTCGATGGCCAGCATGAACTGGCGGCGAGCGCACACGATCTGGATGTTGTATCCCTGCAGGTGCCGTCGCGTTTACCCGGAGCCCGCCGGGAATCGGGATCGGTCAGGCAGGCAGGCACGGGACTCCGGGGAGGGTGCCGGTCGGGGTGTGCGGGCCCGCTCCAGCCAGTCGCCTTCGCTGGCGAACGAGGAGGGTCTTGTGCTCCGCCGGGACCGGCGGCGGGCCGTTCGCTCCGCGACGTCCTGCGGCCCGGTCCTCCCGGGCGCGGAGCTCGTACTTCTTCAGCTTCTCCCGGTGATCCTTGGTCTCAGCGGCCAGACGCTTCTCCGCCCGGGCCACCATCCGCTCAGCAGCTTCGACCTTGATCCGGATCTCGGTGGGTGACGGCAGGGCTCGTTCATACAGCCTGTCCCTGGCCGAGTTGGCCCTGGTGAGCCGGTCGCACAGCCGGGACAGGCGAGACCAGTTGTCGCACGCGTCGTCCTCACCGTCGCCCTGGGGCGCCGTGCCGTCGGCCTCGCAATGGCCCGGGGCGGGCCGAAGCGGCGGATACCCGACGGGCGCCGGTCCGCCCGGACGGTGAGCTGCCCAGGCGACGCGACGAACAAGATACAGGTCTGAACGGGTTGCACCGATATGACCGTTAGGCCGGGTCGCCACCGTTGTTGATCCAGGCGTCGACGGATCCGTCCTGGTGGAGCAGGAGGTAGTCGTCCCGGCCGTCCCCGTCCATATCGGCGAAGCCACCGGAGCGACGCTCCCGGGCACGGTGCCGGAGGCCACCTGGCCACGGTCGATCCACGCCGGCCCGTCAGATGTGTCGCCGCCCGCGTTGATCCAGGCGCGGACCGCGTTGAACCGGTCGACCACGAGGTAGTCGGCGCGGCGGTCGCAACTGAAAGCGGCGAGCTGCGAGTGCCCTTGGCTCCCGCGCCGGAGGCGATCTTGCGCGCTCGCCCCAGCCCGGCTTGCCGTCGGCGTCGCCATCGGCATTGATCCAGGCGTGCAGTTCGCCCAGGGGACCGAGTACGAGGTAGTCGTCGCGGCCGTCGCCGTTGATGTCGGCGAACTCGACCCGCTACCCCGGCGGGCCGCCGAAGCCGGGGGCGATCTCCCCCCGCGGGATCCAGCGTCCCGGCTCGTCACTGCACTCGCCGCCGCCACCGTCGCGGTTGTTGACCCACCCGACGCCGATGGCCCACTCGGTCTCACGGCTGAAGGCGTCGGTCATCTTCCGATAGCCGGATGCGTTGGGGTGCAGCCCGCCGGGTCGGAGGTCTCCACAACTGTGGTGACTGGAAGAATTTCTCACCGGGTGGGTGAGGAAAGGTCTCTGGGTCGCTGACAAAGCTTCAGTGCCCTACTGAGAATCGGTGAGGCACTGAAAGGGAGGTGTTATCCGACCGGGGCCACCAGCCTGATTCGCGGGCGAACATATCGTCAGGTTCGGTGTCGTACACATCGTTCTCGGCGGTGATGGCCTCGCACTACGCGACGCGCTCGTAGACGACGGTGGTGGTCGGGCAGTCCTCCGCGAGACCCAGCAGCGCCTGCCGCTCGGCGTCGTCCATGACCAGGTCCCAGCGGAGCTTCGTGCCGCCCCAGGTAGCTGAAGGGTCAGTGGTCGTCGGTGATGCGGGTGGCGATGCCGTTGCTGATCTTCACCTCGGCGGAGACGCCCTTCCGCGCGGCGGCTTCCAGCTCCTGCTCGGTGCACTTGGTGGCGGACTGGTCGTTCTCGTCGCCGCAGATGTCACCCGCGCCCCAGATCTCCGTGCCATCGGACGTGAAGAATGCCTGCTCCTCACCCTTCTGGCCGCTGACCGTGTACTTGCCGGGCGCCAGGTACGACACATTCCCGAACCACGTACCGCTCACGCCCTTGCCCCCCTTACCCTCGCCGGCCCCGTCGCCGACACTCCCGGGCGTGGATACCGAACCGGGCTTGCCAGTACCGCCGGCATCGCTCCCCGCGGCCGGCGCCTTCGTGCCGGAGGGGGCCGACGCGTCGGCGTTGCTGTCCGCACCCGATGAGTCCTCAGCCCCGGCAGCCGTCTCCGTCGAAGAGGCGGTGGCCGTTGCGGCCGAGGATGCCTTGTCGCCCGTGTCGCTCTGGCAGGCCGTCAGCAAAGCGGTTCCAGTGACGAGGGCGGCGGCGAGCAGAACGGAACGAGTACGCAGGGAGGCCATGAGGGCGGTCCTTCGAAGAGTTGGAACAGCTGACGTCTGTGAACTGCTTGTTCATGCACCATGCACCACGTCGTACACCGAGAACGGGATGTCCTTGATCCACGACGTTCCTGTGACCATTCACGGACACGACGAAGGATCGCCGTCCGGAAAGCGATACCTTCGTCCGCCGCTCGCCGGACGGTACGGCAGCGAGACGATCTGCCGCGACCGTGCCGGCGCCTCCGCTTCGGCCGCCTCCGCCGCAGCTCCCGACGCGATCCAGATCGCAAATCGGCGGCATGTCCGACAGAGCCGGGCGTAGCTCCTCCGAAGGGATGGCCCCATCAGTACCGAGCTGCGGGTTCACAGCTGGGGCGCTCGGGACCGGGACCTTCACCACCGGCGCCGACACCGTTTGTGTGTCCTGCGGGCCAGGCGCGAACACGCCCTCGATCACCACGGGAGCTGCCAGAGCCTCAGCCAGTTCCGCACGCGCGATCACCCGACCCTCCAGCACCATCTCCGCCATACCCAGCTCGGCCAGAACCCGGTCCGCTTCCACCCGGAGTTCCCCCCACCCGCACCCGCACCCGGGCCACCGTCTCCCGCCCTCCAGCAAACCCATCACCGAAGCCACCGGCCACCTCCACGCCATCCAGGACGAACAGAACGCCCCACCCTTCCCTCAACCGTGCGGAAACTATGCCTGACCAGCGGAAACCTGCGAATCACATCTGATAAGACAACGGCTTCTGAGAATCCTCAGGTTTCCACCTCCGACAGGAAGTCAGCAGAGCTTGCACACGCTCAACGTGAGGCTTCCGTCGGCGGGGCGCGGGAGATCCACTCATCCAGGTGACCCCCTCTCGCCGGCCGCCACGGAGCGGAGGCGTGTGCGCGGCGGTTTTGTCTGCCCGCGTCTGCAGCCGCTGGAGAAGGCTTCTGAGGTCAATCTGAAGTGGCTGGCTACCGCAACCTCCGCGACCAAGGACGCGCCGGTCTGCTGGCTTCGCTGCTTGGGGTTCTCGGTGAACTGGGCGAACGGCGCGGGCCCGGCGCCGCGGCGTGCCTGTCACAACTTACGTGCAGACCGAACCGCTTCCGGATCGGACACGTGATCACCAGTGACACATTTATGCCGCACCTCCTGAGGACATTCATGACGCCCAGATGGCCGCTTATCACCACGATCACCGTATTGACCGTCGCGTTGGCCTTCGTCGTCGTCCAACTGGTGCGTGGCCAGGACTCCGGGACGGCGCAGGCAGGGGCGAAACCGGCCGCGTCGAGCCCCGGCGTGCCGAGAGGGCCGGAATCCACGTCGGCGACGCCCGAGAAGCACGTCGGCAAGGACAAGAGCCCGGTGCCCTCCGAGGTCCCCAGCACGGGGACCACGAGGCACACCTCACCGACGGGGCAGACGACCGCCCAGGCCGAGCTCCCGGAAGACGCCGCGGACGAGGCCCCTACGACGGCCCCGGCGCCCGTCGTCATCGAGCCGGTCGCGAAGCTGCACGCCGCCACGTCCTGGAAGTCCGGCCGGCTGCAGCTGGGCATGCAGGCCGACGGCAACCTCGTGCTTTTCGACCGGAAGGAGAAGCGGGTGCTCTGGGCTGCCGGCACCTCCGGCAAGGACAATATGGCGGCCTTCCAGGATGACGGCAATCTCGTCGTCTACACCGCTGCTGGTCGAGCGATATGGGCGTCGAACCCCGTCGGCTTCACCAATGCCACCCTGGTTATCCGGCCCGACGGCAACGTCGTCATCATGGCCGGTGGGAAGCAGGTGTGGGCCACGAACACGCACATCTGACGCTGGCTCTGTCGATGGCGAAGAGCAGCTGGGCGGTGGCCGGCGAGACGCCGTCGGCCGCCCGTCCGGCGCTCGGGGAAAGGCGCTGGCTACGTACGCAGGCGGCAGCCGGTACCGTTCCGTTGCCGGGTGCCAGCGGTGCCTCCGCTCTCCTCTACAACGACATCCCGGCCGCGGCAGGTGCCTCCCGCGGCGTTGCCGGATCCGCAGTTCAGCACGCCGCGTGTGCTGGGCGTGGACGACTTCGCGATCCGCCGCGGGCAGACCTACTCCACCGTCTTGACCTGCGTGGAAGCCCATCGCGTGGTCGAAGTGCTCCCGACGCGTGAAGCCGGGCCGCTGGCCGCGTGGCTGATCCGTCACCCCGGCGTGGAGATCATCTGCTGAGACCGGGCCGGCGCCTACGCCGAAGGTGCCGCCGCGGTGCCCCCGATGCCCTGCAGGTCGCTGACCGGTTCCATCTGTAGCAGGGCCTCGGCCGGGCCGTGGAGACCTGCGTCGCCACCCACCGCGACTGCCTGCGCAGCCCGTCGCCCAGCGGCACACTGCTGGAGGCGATCGGACGTGGTGCCTGGTGTGTATCTGTTTGGGACGGTTATGCGGCGAGGGTGACGGTGGGGGTTCTGGATTCGTAGAAGGTGCCGTCGCGGAGCATCGCGAAGAGGACGCTGATGCGTTGGCGGGCGAGCCGGAGGAGGGCTTGGGTGTGGGTTTTGCCGCGGGCTCTTTGCCGGTCGTAGTAGGTGCGGGAGGCCGGGTCGGCGTTCATGCAGGCGAAGGCGGAGAGGAACATGGCGCGTTTGAGCTGCCGGTTTCCGCCGCGTGGTGCGTGTTCGCCGTGGATCGAGGTTCCCGAGGACCTGGTGTGGGGGCGAGGCCGGCGTAGGAGGCGAGGTGGGCGGCGCTGGGGAAGCCGGTGCCGTCGCCGGCGGTGACCAGCAGGACGGCGGCGGTCCTGACGCCGACTCCCGGCATCGAGGTCAGGACCGAATGAAGAGGGTGGGCCTCCAGCAGGCCACTGATCCGGGCCTCCAGGGCCCGGCGCTGGTCGTGGACCGCTGCGAGCGAGGGGGCCAGGGACGGGATCACGATGTCGAGGGTGCCCGTTCCCGGGACCACGACGGTCTGCTCGTCCAGGGCGTCGAAGACGTCGTCGATCAGCCGGGCGGCCATGCGCGGGCCTTGGGACGGATCACCTCGACGAGTCTGCGGCGGCCGGCCTTCCGCAGAGCGGCCGGGGATCCGTATCGCTCGAGGAGCCAGGTGCCAGCCCGGTGGTCCAGCCGCGGTCCCAGGACCCGCTCGAGGCTGGGGTGGAACTGGGTGAGCAGGCCACGTATCCGGTTGGAGGTTCGGGTGGCTTCCGCCGCGAGGTCCTGGTCGAAGCGGTCAGCACCGTGAGCTCGGCGGTGATCTCGTCGGTCAGCTGAAGCGAGCGCAGGGTGTGGGGCATGGTGCGGGCCGCGTCCGCGTTGACCGCCGCGTCCTTCGCGTCCGTTTTCGCCTCGCCCGGGTAGAGGTCGGCGATCCGTCGCATCGCGAGTCCGGGCAGGTAGGCGACCTCGCAGCCCGCGTCGCGGGCCACGGTCAGCGGCAGAGCGCCGATGGACGCGGGCTGGTCGACGATCACCAGGACGGTGCCGAACTTGGCTTTGAGCTTGTCGAGGACGGCCCGCAGTTTCGGTTCGCTGTTGGGCATCGGCTTGTCGAAGACCTTCTTCCAGGCCGGAGTCAGCCCGTGGCCGTGGTGAGCGGTCTTGCCTACGTCCATCCCGAGGAAGACACCCACGCCTTCGAGTCGAACGTCGCACCCTCTCCGGGTCGTTGACCGTGCCGGCTTCGGCAACGGCACCGTGCTCGCGCATCCACGTTATGCAGACCTGCCGCCCACGTCTCTGCCCGGCATCGCGCCGGACCGGGCGGTGGCCGGGTCTCTCATCAGCGTCTCCGACGGCACCCCACAGGCCCGGCGACACCCCCCCAGGTCATGTCTTCGACAGAGGGGACGCAGCCATACCGGGCCCCGGAGGCCAGCGGCCCCATTGCAGGACCGCGAAGAACATAACGGGGGTGGTCCGTGGCGATGTTCGAGAGGACGTAGATGCCGCCGGCGTTGTCGGAGACGCTGGCGGCGGTGACCAGCACGGCCAGGAGGAGGCCGAGTGGGTCGACGCCGATGTGCCTTTTGCGGCCTGCGATCTTCTTGCCTGCGTCGATGCCCCGGCCGGCTGCGGGGACGTGGGCTGAGGTCCTGATGCTCTGGGCGTCGAGGACGCAGGCGCTGGGCCCGGCCGGCCTTCGTCTTCCCGGACCAGTCGCCGGAGGAGACCAGATCATCGACCGGCGGCGAGCATCTTGAGGAGTTGGGCGGGCGCGTCCATGAAGTCGTAGTGGCCGCCCTCGACGACGCGGATCTCGACCGAGTCGGCGTAGCGGCGCCAGCCCTGGAGGTCCGCCAGGCCCACGTCGGTGTCCTGGCTCCAGTGCAGGACGGTGATCGGACAGTCGATCCGGGCGGGTTCGGTACGCCGGTAGGCGCCGGCGGCGGCGTGGTCGCGCAGCAGCACGAACATGCCCATGTCGATCATGTCGGGGCGGGGTTCGATGCCCCGGCTGCGCAGGAACGTGGCGAGTTCGGCGCGCAGTTCGTCCTCGCCCAGGGTGAGCATCCGGTCGCGGGCGGCCTCGTGCGGGGCGGGCTGGCCGGACACGAACAGCCGCTGGGGGGTGGGCAGGCCGGCGGCGGCCAGGCTCAGCACGCTCTCGTAGGCGGGCAGGGCGCCCGAGCAGTGCCCGAAGAACGCGAACGGTGTGTCGAGCAGCGGGGTGAGGGCTTCGACGAGTTGGTCGGCGAGGTTCTCGTAGCTGGCGTAGTGGGGGTGGGCGAGGCGGTTCTCGCGGCCGGGGAACTGCACCGGGCAGATCTCGGCGTCGCCGGCCGTGGCGGGCCAGGCGCTGAACGCGGAGGCGCCGGAGCCGGAGAAGGGGAAGCAGAACAGGCGGGCGGCGGGCGTACCGGCGGCGGGGGGCCGGACGAACCACGGCGAGGCGAGGGCGGGTCCGGACGTCATGAGATAAGCCGTTTCTGGGCGGCGATGGGCAGGTGGGTCATGCCGGCGATGAAGTAGGAGCGCAGGTGCTCCGGTTCGCCGGCCAGGTCGAGGGAGTCGAACCGGTGAAGAAGTTCCTCGAAGAAGACGCGCAGGGTCAGGCGGGCCAGTGGGGCGCCGATGCAGAAGTGCGGGCCGAATCCGAAGGCGACCTGGCGCTTGGCGTTGGGGCGGGTGATGTCGAAGGTGTGCGGGTCGGCGAACTGGGCGGCGTCCCGGTTGGCCGAGCCGATCCACGCGACGACCGCCGCGCCGGCCGGGATGACGCCGCCCGCGACGGGGACGTCGGTCGCGGCGTAGCGCATGAAGTTGCAGGCGGCCGAGGTCCAGCGCAGCCCTTCCTCGACCAGGTTGGGGATCAGGGTCGGGTCGGCCTGGGCCTTGCCGAACTGTTCGGGCCGCTCGATGAGGGCCTGCACGGTGCCGGAGACGGTGTGCGGGGTCGTCACGTTGGCGCCCAGCAGGATGCTGTAGCCGTCGAGGGCGATCTCCTGGTCGCTCAGCGGTGCCCCGCCGGGGCGCACGCTCATCAGGTGCTGGAGCAGGCTGTCGTCCTCGGCTCCGGAGTCGCGGCGGTCCTTGACCCACTCGGTGACGTATCCGACGAGTTCGTGGTGGGAGATTGCCAGGGTGGCGGCTTCGCTGCCGAGCTGGAAGTGCGGGTCGGAGGGGGCCGCCACCATGGCGGTGAGCTGGACGAGTTCTTCCCAGTCCTTCTCGGGGATGCCCAGCAGCGGGCCGGTGACGATCGCCGGGAGGAGCAGGGCCTTCTCGGCCAGGTCGAACACCTCGCCGTCCAGGGCCGGCTCCAGGAAGCGGGTCACCGACCGGCGGATGGAGTCCTCCCAGGACTTGACCGCGCGGGCGGTGAGCTTGGAGCCCAGCGGCCTGCGGACCTCGGTGTGCCGGGGCGGGTCGGTGGAGGTGAGCAGCACACCGGCGGCGACGTCGTCCTGGCCGAGGTGGGTGGGCACGGTGCCGCGTTCGGAGGTGAACTCGCGGTGGTCGCCCAGGACGCGGCACACATCCTCGTAGCGGGTGACCGACCAGAACTCGCGTCCGTCGGGCAGGACCTGGTGGTGCAGGGGTGCCTTGGCGCGCATGACGTCCCAGACGGGGTGCGGGTCGCCCGTGCCGTAGAGGTCGAGGTCGAACAGGTCGACGGTGTCGAGGTCGATGTCGCGCGCGGGGCCCGGCGTCAGTCTCATGTGCCGGACCTCCCCTGCTCGATCAGCCCGGCGACGCGGGCCGGGGTCTGCGCCAGGTAGAACTCGCGGACGGAGAGCTGGACGCCGTAGTCGAGCGCCACCCGTTCGATGATCTTGATGCCGGTCAGCGAGTTCCCGCCGAGGGCGAAGAAGTCGTCTTCCGCCCCGACCTCGGGGCAGTTGAGGAGTTCCTTCCACAGCGCGGCGACTTCGTCCACCAGCGGCACCGGGCCGCCCGAGGGCGCGTCATGGCGTTGTGCAGTCTCGTCCTGTCCACCTCGCGGGTGGATCACCTGCGGCGCCGATTCCATGGTCAGTGTTTCCTTCCTCCGCCGATCGGGAGTTCCCGCTCGGTCCCGTGCGCCCTGATATGTTGGGCCGTCATTTTCTGTGTGGCCGCAGGGGCTTGGTGCGCTGTCCCGCCGGCGGGACACGTCCGCCGGATGGCCGACTGGAGTGTCTCCCGCCGGGGCCCCACACCGGTCCCGGCACCGGCCACGTCGCCGCCGGCCGGGTGGGGTTGAGCGTGGCCGGGCGGCTTGCACACTGCCACCACACCGACGGGTCCGGTGGGTGCTGTCCCGCCGACGGGACGGTAACAAGTACGCCCGCGGCGGGCCCTGTTCGGGTACAGGCTTCGTTGACCGGCTGGTTAGGTGCGCGTGAACGTGAGGGCGACGCAACGACGTTGACGCCTGCCGAGCAGATACGAGGGGCCAGGTGCCGGGTCCTCACCGACACGCGACAGAACGCAGCGGCAGGCTCCTCCCAGGACCGTGACCGTGGACTCGGCACCGTTCGGCGCGCTCTCCACGACAGGGAAACCCGCCGACAGGAAGCGGAAGCAGGGGCGCACCCGCAGTTGCAGCCTGCGGCCCAGCTCGACCGCCAGTTCCTCCGTGCCCGGCCCGCCCGGCACGGAGAGATCGGCGCCCGGTTCCGGACGGGCCGGGCGGGGCAGCTCCAGCAGGGCCGGCAAGGTCGCCGGATCCTCGGGCCACAGCAGGGCGGGCCCTCGGCCACCGTTGGCCGCCACGCACAGAACCAGCTCTTCGACGAAGGACCGCATCGGCTGGCTCAGAACTCGCCGTCCAGGCACAGTTCTCCGATCTCACCGCAAGTCCGGGCGATGCGGGATGAATAAGGCATGTAGGGCGCCACGACGCCCGGACACACTGAGAGAAAGAGAGGAGCTTTGCGAGCGGCCCCGCGGCCGCGGTGAGGATTCCGCCGCTCGGACGTCGGTCCCGACAGTCACGTATTCGCGCGTCATCCGGCGCCCGTCGGCAGCCCCGTCAGAGGGCCGTGCACGCCGGAGACAGAACGCCCGCGACGCCCGCACGGATCTGCCCGCACACGCCGGACCGCCGTAGCCGCTGGTCGAAACCCCTCGGTTGCGCGGGAGGCCGACCTCGCGACGACAACGCGGCACTCGATCAGATAGCCGACTGGTCGAAACGTTCAGCACCGGCTTCGACGCCCCGGCCGCGGTCGTCGTGCTGCCGGAGAGGTCCGGGCGCCACGTGTCCGAGTGCTTCTCTTTCCCGGTCACTGATTTTCCGGACAGCTTCCCGTGGTTTATTGCTCACGGAGTCGTACGCCCTTTCTCTGCATGATTCCTGTATTCCGGGATCTGGTGGACCACAGACTCGGGAACTCATCACGGGCCGGCTTCTTCCCTCGTACCGAAATGTCATGCCGGGATAAGACCCCAACCGCTGTCGTTGCCGGGCGCGGCGGAGGACGTCGCCAGGATGTCGGCGCTGCCGGTCTCGGCGACAGCGGTACCGGCGACGGTGCCGATCATCAGCGCGCAGAGAACAGTGACCACGAACACGCGGGCAGACTTCATGACTTCTCCCAGAATTCAGAGTGAGGAATGATTGAAAAGTCCCGTCCGGCGTTGTCCGGCCGTTCCCCTTCCGCTGTTCCAGGATGGTGGGCGCCCGTCCCGGAATCCACAGACGGAACCATTCACCAAGTTCCCCGGCACCAAAGCGGGGGGTGAACGAAACGCCCCCGCGGTATCAAATAACGGCAATACGGATGGTCATGGCTGCCCGGAGCCCTGCCGCCGCGGATACCGGCGGCGTGTGGGCCGAAGGCGCCCCTCAACGCGTCCGATGCGCCGAGAGACGCCCTCAGCCGTCGGCAGGTGCCGATCACGACAGCCCGGACGCGGCAACGCCTCAGCCCCGGCTCACCGAAAGCTCCTGGAACATCTCCCGGAGTTTCGCCCGGTCGATCTTCCCGTTCCGCGTCGACGGGAGGCCCTCCAGTTCAATGAAGTGCCGGGGGACCATGAACCGGGGCAGACCGGAGGCACACGCACGGAACAGGTCGTCCCGATCGACCTCCGCGCCGGTCGCACGGGTGTAGTACACAGCCAGCTGTGTGGACGCGGCAACCTTGACCCCGACGACCGCGGCTCGACGGACACCGGCGACCCGGGCGATCACGGACTCCACCTCACCTGGCTCGACTCGGTAGCCGTTCACCTTGAGCTGGTCGTCGAGCCTGGAGACGAAGTGGAAGTCGGCGCCGTCGAACGTGACCAGGTCTCCGCTGAAATAGCAGCGACGCATGCGGCCGTCCCGGTGTTCGACCTCCCTGAATCTCTGCGCGGTGAGCGCGTCGTCACCGGCGTACCCGATCCCGACGCAATTCCCGGCGATGACCAGCTCTCCGGTCTCGCCGGCTGTGAACGGGCGCAGCCGTCCGTCCACATGGCACAGCAGCTCCGCATCGACGACAGCGGTGCCGATGGGCGGCCGGTCGGGCCAGCCGGTGACGTCGCCCGTCAGCCGGTACTGAGTGACCACATGCGTCTCGCTCGGCCCGTACTGATTCACCAGCGTCAGGTCACCGTCGGCACAGAACTTCCGCACCTCCTCGTTGATCACCAACTGTTCACCCGCCACCGAGATCTCCCGCAGACTCGGGGTTCTCACGCCCGCGACACACGCGGCGGTGGCCAGTCCGTGCAGTCCGACCACCGGCTGGAATAGCCGGGCGACATCGTGCTCGCGAATGATGTCGACCAACGTGAAGGGATCCAGCCTGTCCTGATCGTTCACCACGATCAGGGTCGCACCGGCCAGCCAGGTCGCCACCGTGTCCTCGTACACCATGTCGAACCCGATGGACGACATGTGCAGTGTGTTCGGGGGCCGGTCATGGCTCCACCGCTGGACATGCCAGTTACCCAGATCCGCCAGAACGACCGGCGGCACCGCGACAGCCTTGGGTTCGCCTGTCGACCCGGAGGTGGGGATGACATAGCAGAGCGGTCCGGTCGCGACCTCGTCCCGTCGCGTTCCCCGAATTGATCGGAAGGTGTGCTCCGCGACACCCGCCTCGACCGGTGCGCACTCCTCGGCCCGCAGGATCATGGCGCAGCCGGCGCTGCTCACCAGTTTGCCGGTCCAGGCGGGCGGCATGGCCGGATCGATGGACAGCACGCCGGCTCCGACGCGCCACACACCCAGCACCGCCGCGCAACGGGACCACGAACGAGTCGAATGCACGTCGACGACGTCACCGGGGCCGATGCCGTGTTCGGCGAGGCCGCCGGCGATTTCGGCCGACGCTTCGTCGAGTTCGGCGTAGGTATGGGCGACGCCGTTGTCGATGACCGCGACCGCGTCCCGGTGCCGGGCGATGGAGTCGACCAGCGTACGGATCAGTGAGACATCGAGGTTGCTCATGCGATCAGACCGCCGTCGACAAGTTCCAGCGGCCGGTGGTCACGCGACGCGACGAACTCCGGACGCGGACTGGGCACTTCGCGCAATTCGTTGTCGACACTGTTGTAGCTGACGAACGCCATGGTCCGGTCGGTCGGCGACATGTTCGCACCGGAGCCGTGCGCGATGCAGGGGTGGAAGAACAGCAGGCTTCCAGCACGTCCGACAATGGACCGGATCTCCGACTCCGCGGTCACCTTGGCCATCTGTTCGGCGTCCAGCGCGAACTTCAGCTTCGCCGAAAGGTCGGCCTCCCACTGCGACGTACTCTCGGGCTCGGGACGCCACGGGGCTATCGCGCCGTTTCGATGCGAACCAGGAACGACCAGCAGCGGGCCGTTGTGCTCGGTCGCGTCGTCCAGCAGCAGCGCGACATTGACCGCCCGCGGCTCCGGCATACCGTCCTTGGGCCCCCAGACGCTGTAGTCCTGGTGCCATTGCCACACTTCTCCGCGAAGCGCCTGCTTAGCGTTGACTTTGCACTGGAACACATGCACCTTGCTGTCCAGCAGCTCCTCCGCCGCGGAAAGCAGCTCGGGCAGCCGCACCAGCCTGGAGAACAGCGCGCCCGTGGTGTGGCAGCCGTGGATGCCCCGCACCGTGGTCCCGTCCTCCTCGAAGATCCGCCCAGGGTGCTCGGTCCCGTAGAGATCGGTCACCTCACGTCGCAGAGCGGCGATATCGCCGGCATCGAAGACGTCTTCGAGGAGCAGGAATCCTTCGGACCGGTATTCCGCGGTC
Source organism: Streptomyces sp. TSRI0281 (assembly GCF_001905125.1). Taxonomy (GTDB): domain Bacteria; phylum Actinomycetota; class Actinomycetes; order Streptomycetales; family Streptomycetaceae; genus Streptomyces. The sequence goes on from NZ_LWLE01000009.1 coordinate 40,895, forward strand.
TGACTTTCGGTGAGCATAATGCGATGACCTCTCTGCCTGATTCTCCGGGGTGATGTAAATCGTTACGCATGCCTGGCCGGAAAAGAAAGAGTTCTGTCCGGGCAGAACCGGCCAGGACGCTTTGCGACAGAGCGCCCCCATGGCGTCACAGCCTCAATCCCCATTCGTCGAACACCGTACTGATGCTGAACACGCTCAGCCGTGCGTGCCATTCACCCTCGACACCGCGGGCCGCTATCCGTTCGAGCGTTCCGCTCGGAATACGCCGCTGGTCCGCGACCAGGTCGCGCCACTCATGAGGTGGTCGAGGCGTCGGAGAACGGAATCAGCCTGTCTCCCGAAATCTCCCGATCGTGGCGGCCGTCGTTCCCGGCGGTGTTACGGGGCGAGGGCGGCGTGGGAGTCGATGTAGGCGGCGATCGACGCCACGGTCGGGTTGAGGAACATCTGGTCCATGGGGACCTCGGCGCCCAGTTCCTCGATGAATGCGCCCTGAATCCTGACCATGATCAGGGACTGGCCGCCCAGGGCGAAGAAATCGTCGTCCGACGTGATGTCGTCACGCTGGAGTTCCCGGCACCAGATGGCGCGGACACGGTCGGCGGTCATCGTATTCCTCTCGTTTGTCGTCACGGCCAAGGGCCTGGTCATGCCACGGAGTTGCTGTCGGCGCTCTGGGTGCGGCAGATGTCCGCCAGGGCGGCGCGGTCCACTTTTCCGTGCGGGCTCAGCGGAATGCGCAGGATGTTCGTGAACCGGGACGGCACCATGTTCCGCGGCAGAGTCCACAGCAGACGGGTGCGCAGGTCGTCCTCGGCGAGGTCCTTGCCCGAGGTGACGACGAACGCGTTCAGTTCGGCTTCGCCGCCGTCGTAGGTGACCACGACGGCCGCCTCGCGGACGCCGGCCAGCCTGCCCAGAGCGCGTTCGATGTCGGTGGGGTCGATCCGCATGCCCCGCACCTTGACCTGGGCGTCCATCCGCCCGGCGACGACGAGTTCACCGCTGTCGTCGATCCGGCCGCGGTCCCCCGTACGGTACAGGCGCAGCGGCGTCCCCTCCATGTCAATGGTCGTGAACTTGGCGTTCTCGGGGCCGCCGGCGCCCAGGTAGCCCGCGCCGACGCCGGCCCCGGAGATGCAGATCTCGCCGTACTGGCCCGCCTCGACCTCGCGCAGTTCGGCGTCCAGGAGGTGGATGGCGGTGTTGTGGGCGGGTCGGCCGACCGGGGCGATGTCGTGCTCGCCAGGCCGGTGGTGGGCCAGGTCGTAGGAGGTGGCGACGTCCGTGCACTCGGCGACGCCGTACTGGTGCAGCAGGGTGCAGGTGGTGCCCGGGCGGCGCGCGAAGTGGGCGAGGCGTTCGCTCTTCAGCGCCTCCCCACCGAACAGTATGTAGTCGAGCCGGGCGAGGGAGTCGCCGCCGCGCGCGTTCTCCCAGTCGACCAGCAGGTACAGGGTGCTGGAGGCGCAGTGCACGACGCGGATGTCGTACTGGGTGAGCATGCGGTAGGCCAGCATGGCGTCGAAGTTGCGGCTGGCCATCAGGTGCTGGGTGGCGCCGCAGAACAGTGGTGTCATCAGGGCGCGCTGGGACAGGTCGAAGCCGAAGGCGGAGACGACCAGGTTGTGGGAGCCGCGGTGCAGGCCGTACTCGATCTGGAGCCAGTTCATCAGGTTGAACCAGCCCTCGTGGCGGACCGCGGTCAGCTTGGGGGTGCCGGTCGAGCCGGAGGTGAACACCGCGTAGCAGAGGTCGTCGCCGGTGACGTGGACGTCGGGGACGGTCGCGGGGAGGGTCGCGAGGTGGCCTGCGAGCTGTTCGAGGTCCATGACCTCGACGCCCGCGGACTCGACCATCTCGGCCGTCGCCGGGGAGGCCACGATCAGGGCGAGGTCGGGCACCTGCCCGAGCAACAGCCGCAGGCGGGCTGCGGGGTAGGCGGGGTCGAAGGGCACGTAGGCCGCGCCGGCCTTCAGGGTACCGAGGACGGCGACGATCATGTCGATCGAGTAGTCGAGGCAGACGCCGACCTTCGCGCCGCGGCCGTGGCCGCGTGCGGTGAGCAAGTGCGCGAACCGGTTGGCCCGCGCGTCGAGTTCCGCGTACGTCACTTGCCGGCCGGACCACACGACGGCGACGGCGTCGGGGATGGCCCGCACGTGCTCCTCGAACCGGCGGTGGACGACGGGCGAGGGCGGCAGAGCCACCCGCTTTCCCTGAAGGATCATCAACTGACTCCGATGTGCGAGGTTTCCGGTCGGGCGGGCCGCCGCGGCACCTGGGCAGAGGTTTCGCCCCGGGCACACCGGGGCGGTGCGCTCTCAGGCGCTCTGGCGTTCGGCACTCGCCGACATCCGGGCCGCCCACTTGTCGACGGGCAGCCCGTGCGCGGCGGCGGCCTTGGAGAGGTACTCCAGCTGGGTGGCGGACAGCTCGACGTTCAGCGTGGTGCTCTTGCTCCCGCCCTGCCCTCCGGCCGGCGACGCGGCGCTTGCGGTGGCGTCCTGCCCGCCGTCGCCGGCGCTGTCGGGGAGCGCAGCCCGGTTGCTCTGCACGGCCGCGTGGTGGGCGAAGCTGAGGCTGTCGCGCCGCCGGTCGTGCTCGAAACGGCGGGCCACCCAGGCGTAATGGCGCAGGGTCTGGTAGTCGAGCCCGGTCCGCTCCACAGCCTCCTTGTAGCGTCGCCACCCGTAGGTGGCCTCCCCGTGGATCAGCCAGTCGGCGAGCCACCAGGCCGAGGAGTTCACCAGCTCCCGCAGGCTGGCCCCGATCTGTTCCCAGGACCGCTCGGAGAGGTTCTGGGAAGGCCATCCCCGACTTCCGCACCGTGGCGTGTGTCCCCACGAAGGACAGGGCCACATCGCGCCGGGCCGGCTCCCCCGATGTGTGGGGCCTTGCCTTGTACCTGCTCGCCATGGTCACAGCGCCCGTCACCACCCTCATCTCCCCACTCACCGTGTTCGCCCGGTCATGGACCGATCCCCCGGCCGAGGAGCTGGGCGGCGGTCGTTGTCGTCGATCCGTCCCGGGCTGCCCGGGACGCTCGCGCCTGCCGGGAGCGGCCGGCGGTGGGCCGGCGGGTGGGCCGGCCGGGCACCGCGGGGCCCGGATGCGGGACCCCACGGCCTGACAGCGCGTCAGTCCGGTGCGGCGGGGCGGCGCTCAGTCCGCCGCGATGGACTCGCGCACGCTCCGCGGCGCGGGTCGGTCCGGTTCGACTCGACGTGCGCCAGGCACTCGGCGGTCTCAGATGTGCTGCCGCATCGGGGTGAAGTCGACCAGGACCACCGCACGCTCGCCCGTCTCCGGGCCGGCCCCGCGCCTGATGGGGGACACATAGTGGCTGACCTTCTCGTCGGTGACGCCGTAGGACTCCAGCGGCTTGGTCAGTTCGAACTCGGCCAGAGCCTCGCCCTCGGGCACCTCCTCGGGCAGCTTGCCCCGGTACTTCGGCGGCGCGATCACGTTCGAGCCGCCGACGACGTTGCGGCGATAGACCAGGTGCGCGAAGACGAACGGCTCGCCGTCCTGATGGAGCTCATTGGGCGAGGAGATGGCCTCGTGTCCGGGGGCGTCCACCGCCAGCTTGATCAGATGCACCCCGACGTGCAGCGGGAACGCCGCGTCGTTCTGCGACCATCGCGTCTGCGCGAAGTCGAAGGACAGGATCTCGTGGATGATCGGGTTGTTCCGGGCTGTTTCACTCATGGCGGGCAGCTTGCGGACCACGCCGACATAGTCGGGGTTGTGGTCGGCCTGCCAGTAGCCGTTCATCCAACCCTGTTCGCCGAGGTGCGTGTCCGGAATCCAGCTGAACTCTCGCGACCAGGGGAGGAAAATGCCGCGGGCATAGCGGCGGTTGCGCCCTTCCTCCGTCGCATAGGGGTCCGGTGGCAGGTCGACGAACTCGGCGCGAAGGCTCTGGAAGGACGCGTCGGATTCGGCTATCCCGAATTCCTCGGCGAGGTCCCAGCGGGCGAATCCGTTCTCGACGAGGGCGGGCGATTCGGTCAGTGTCTGCATGACTGTCCCCAAGCAGTGGTCGTGATGGGTGGACTGTGGTGGCTGACGGTTCGGGCCGTCAGACCGCGGCGAGCCGGTGCGCCGGGCGGACGACCACCTGGCGCCGGCGTCCGCGCCGGGTGGAGAGCTCCACTCGCGGATCTTCGTCGAAGAGGTCGAGGCGGAGCAGGCGTTCCTCGCTCCAGCCGAGCAACCGGAACTCGCCGGCGCCCAGGTGCAGCAGTTCCACGGGTGCGCGCCCTTCGACGCGCAGGACCAGGCCATCGTCCTCGGCGGTCACTTCGGCGGCGAGGTCGCTCTCCTGGTCGTCGACCACGGGAAGTCCCCACTCCATGAAGGAGAACGGCACCGCGAAGGTGCAGCTGAACTCGGCGAGCTCGCGTGACGTGAGCGGCAGCACGGGGCGGTAGTAGGCGATGTCGCTGGTAGGCAGCTCCGCTCGGAAGCTGTCCGGGAACAGGGCCAGCAGCTTGTCGTTGGTGGCGCAGTCCGCGACCAGGTGGATCCGGGTGCGGTCACCGGCGTTCCGCAGGGAATGCGGTCGTTCGAAGTCGGCGTACCAGAGCGTTCCCGGCTGCCACCGCTGTTCGACCCCGTCCATCACCAGTACCGCCCCGGGATTGGTGACCAGCGGGATGTGCAGCCGTACGTAGCCGTAGGGGAGCCCGAGCGGGGTGTCCGCGTGCTCTTCGACAGACACACCGGGAGCCAGGGCCATCAAGCGGACGCTGCGCAGTTCGGTGCCCAGTTCGGACAGGATCTGACTGAGGTAGGGCGCCTTCGCCATCAGAGGCGTGTCGGCGAACCCGTCACGTCCCGGGCCACCGGGGTCGGTTCGCTGGAGGTCCCCGCCCGGCGCACGCAGGGAAAGAACCTTCCAGTCCACATCGGATTCCTCTCCGACGACGCCGTCCTCGAAGGACCGCTGCAATGCCCAGAATTCGGAACCGCTGAGCTCTACGAGATCCGCTTTCAGTCGATCGATATCCAGATCGTCGCGTAGCATCACTGCGGCCGGAAGGTTTTCCAAGGAGCTTATCTCTTGCATGAAGACCTCGCTTCAATGAGCTTTTTGGGCACTTTTCCTTGCTATCGAAATCTTACTTCTCTGTCGCGCCAGAAAAAGCGTCCGATGGCGGGCAGAAGCGGCCAGGACACTTTAGGACACAGCCTTTCCTGCCTCGACCGCAAGAATTGAACGATCGGATTCGGGGAAATCACGCAGTCTTCGTATCGGACTGCACAGCAGAATGGCCGTTGCCAGTACGTGCAGGCCGGCCATCATCCACATCGTTTCCCGGACACCGGACAACTCGCCGAGCGTGCCGCCGAGCAACCCGCCGACAGCGATGGCGCCGAAGCTGATCACAGCCGCGCTGGCACTGATGCGCCCAATCAGGTCGGGTGGGCAGTACCGCTGGCGGAAGGTGTCGGTGATGATGTTCGCCGCGACCACACCCGCGCCGACACCGACACCGCCGACGACGAAGAACGCGAGGCCGGCTCCCGGGCCGGTCAGCGGAAAGAGCAACGTGAAGGGCGCGGCGCCTACCAGGCAGATCACTACGGCCCGCGCACTGCCGTATCGCTGGGACACGCGGTGGGACAACAGCACTCCGACGACTCCGCCGAGACCGCACAACGTCAGCACCGCACCGACCACGGCCTCGCCGGCCCCGACCGTCCGTACCAGGAACGCCACTTCGATCGAGCTCAGGCCGGTCAACGCGATGTTGGACACCGCGCTGAATACCGCGAGTGTGCGCAGAATGGGATCCCGGAACAGGAATCTCAGGCCGTCGCCGACTTCGGTGCGCAGTCGGCGCCGCCGGACCTCCGGAGGCGGCGAGGGCGGCGGTTCGGTGATCCGGATCGCCCGCAGACAGAACCAGGACACCAGGAAACTCAGCGCGTTGGCCACCAGTCCGGCGACGGCACCGAAAGCCTGCACCAGCATTCCGGCCAGACCGGGGCCGATGACCTCGGCTGTCGACTCACTGCCCTGCAACCGCGCGTTGCCGGCCAGTAGCTCCGTGTCGGAGAGCAGTGTCGGCAGATACGCACGTTGTGCGGTGGTGAAGAAGACGCTGGCGCAACCGCAGACGAAGGCGGCCGCGAGCAGATGCGGAATGGTGAGTACGTCTGCCCAGGCCGCGACCGGAACACTGATGAAAGCGACGAAGGAAACGGCATCGGAGACCAGCATCACCGGGCGGCGGGGAAGGCGGTCCACCCAGGCGCCCGCGGGCAGACCGAGCATCAGCCACGGAAGATAGGCGACGGACGTCAGCAGTCCGACGACGAAGGTGCCCGCGTGCAGGGTGAGGACGGCGACGAGCGGCAGTGCCACCACGGCGATCCCGTTGCCGAGCAGACTCGTGGTCTCCCCGAACCAGAACAACCGGAACTCGCGCCCGGTCACCGAGCCTGGGCGGGTCCTGCCGCTCATCGTTCCCCCGCCCTGGGCCGCGGAGTGTCCAGCAGGGCGAGTTTCCCGGCGAGGACGGCGCCGATCCGTGAAATCGGCTCCGCCTGGGTGATCTCACCGTGGGCGCAGTCGATTTCATGCACCTCAAGCCTTCCGGTCACGTGGTCACGCCAGGATTCCGGTGCGGGGGCGTCCTCCGGCTTCCCCTCCGTGGCGGACATGAACACCAGGTCCCCCCGGTACGTCCGGGGCTGGAGTTCCTCGTAGATCCGGTCGTTGTCCACGAACACCCGGGCCAGCGCGGCGGCTTCCTCACGCGTCAACCATTCGAGCGTGCTGCCCGGTCGGCGGACCGTCCGCTCGTAGTCGTCGAAGCGCAGCAGTTCCTCGCCGCACTCGGACAGGTCGTACCCCAAGGAGTCGAGGAGTTCGGTGAATGTCTCCGAACTGCCGTCTTCGAGTGGCCGGTAGCCGGGTACCGAGTCCGGCGGGTAGCCGTCCAGCAGGGCGAGCAGGTCGACCTGGGCTCCGCCGGCCTGGAGGTCGGTGGCCAGGAGGTGGGCGAGCACGGCACCGAAGGACCATCCGATCAGCCGGTAGGGTCCTTCGGGTTGGACGGACCGGATCTGCTCCACGTAGTCCTCGACCATCCGGCGCCAGGATCCGCCGCACGCCCTCGCGTCGGTGAGGCCTTTGGCCTGCAGTCCGTACACGGGGTAGCCGGCATCGATGTGGCCGAGCAGGCCCGCGTAACCCCAGCTGATCCCGGCGGCCGGATGCACGCAGAACAGCGCGGGCCGATCGCCTCCTGTCCGCAGGGGGAGCAGGGACGCCAGCGGGTCGTGCTGCGCGCCCGCGGCCAGCCGGTCCGCCAGGTCGGCGACGGTGGGCGCCTGGAACAGGTCCACGATGGTGAGCTGGCCGCCGAGCACCGCTCGTACCCGGGAGAGCAGCCTGACGGCCAGCAGGGAGTGGCCGCCCAGTTCGAAGAAACTCTCCTCGGCTCCGACCTGGCTGAGCCCCAGGACCTGCGCGAACAGGTCGCAGAGGACCTCCTCGTGGGGTCCACGCGGGCCACGCGACGCCGGACGGTGCGCGAAGTCCGGGGGCGGCAGGGCGTCCCGGTCGAGTTTCCCGTTGGGCGTCATCGGCAGCCGTCCCACCGGCTGGAAGAACGACGGGATCATGTGGTCGGGCAGGATCGAGGCCAGCCGGTTGCGCAGCCCGCGCGGGTCGAGCGCGTGGTCCGTGGCCGACTGCACGTACCCCACGAGCCGCTTGTCGCCCCTTGCGTCCTCGCGCACGGCCACGGCGGCCTGCGCCACGCCGGGGCAGCGGGTCAGCGCGGCCTCCACCTCGCCGAGCTCGATCCGGAAGCCCCTCACCTTGACCTGGTCGTCGACGCGGCCCAGATAGTCCAGCCTGCCCTGGCGGTCCCACCGGACCAGGTCGCCGGTGCGGTACATGCGGCTGCCCGTCTCCCCTTCCGCCACGTAGGGGCAGGCGACGAAACGTTCGGCGGTCGCGGCCGGGCGGTTCAGATAGCCGCGGGCCACGCCGGGGCCGGTCACGTACAACTCGCCCGGCACACCCGGCGCGACGGGGCGCAACCGCTCGTCGAGCACGAAGACCCTGGTGTTCCCGATCGGCCTTCCGATCAGCGGGTGCGGGCTGTCCGCGGCGTCCCACCACAACGCGTCCAGGGTGCATTCCGTGGGGCCGTAGAGGTTGTAACAGAGCGTGCCGGACGCCTCCCGGAGGCGCGTCCACAGCGACTGACCGGCGGCTTCCCCACCGAGCAACAGCACCAGTGGCGCCTGCGGTCCGGACAGCAGGCCCTCGTCGAGCAGGTGCTCCGCGTAGGTGGGGGTGACGTCGAGGACGTCAACCTCGGCGGACCTGACGTAGGCGGTCAACGCGCCGGCGTCGCGCCGGACGTCATCGCGGATGACATGGAGTTCATGTCCCGCCAGCATCCAGAACAGCGCCTCCCACGAGGTGTCGAACGACAGCGAGGCGGTGACGGCGGACCTCAGCCGCCGGCACGCCGCGGCCTCGGTGCGCGCGATCAGGCCCGCGCGGTGGAAGGCGTACAGGTTGCCCAAGGCGGAGTGCGGCGTCACCACACCCTTGGGACGGCCGGTGGATCCCGAGGTGTAGATGACGTACGCGGCACTGTCCGGCAGTACACGGCACTTCAGGTCGGCCACGGGGCCGGACGGCGTCTCGATCCGGTCGGCGAACACCGCGGGCAACTCACCGAACCCGTGCGCTGCCGCGGTCGCGGTGTCCGTGACGACGGCGACCGGTGCGGCGTCGCGCAGCATGTGCTCGATGCGGTCAGGTGGGTATTCGAGGTCGACATGCAGGTAGGCCGCACCCGTCTTGAGCACCGCCAGCATCGCGACGACGGACTCGGCCGACCGGGGCAGGGCCAGTGCGACCAACCGCTCCGCCCCGGCTCCCTGAACACGCAGACGACGTGCGAGCAGGTTGGCACGAGCGTTGAGTTCGGCGAAAGTGAGCCTCGTGCTCCCGCACACCACCGCGGTGGCTCGCGGCGTCCGCGCGGCCTGCGCCTCGAACAGCTCCGGCACGGTGGCCGACGACGCGGGCCGGGCGGTGTCGTTCCACGCGACGAGGGCCTGGTGCCGGTGCTCGGCGGAGAGAGGATCGGCGTCGCCGATGGGCCGTTGCGGAGCCGACATGAGTTGCCGCATCAGCCTGGGCAGGGCATCGGCGATGTGGTCGACGGTGGCCCGGTCGAACAGGCCGGTCGCGTACTCAAGGGAACCGTCGATGCCGGCCGCTTCCCCGTCCGGCGTGCGATGCTCCCGGAAGTCGGCGGACAGGTCGAACTTCGCGACCTCCCAGTCCAGTTGCTCCTCAGTACAGGTCAGGCCCGGCAACGAGAACGTCGCCTCCTCTCCCCTGGACAGGGTGAGCATGACCTGGAAGAGCGGATGCCGTGCCAGTGACCGTTCCGGGTTCAGGTCCTCGACCAGCCGCTCGAAAGGAACGTCCTGGTGGTCATAGGCGGCGACATCGGCATCCCGCACCCGGTGCAGCAACTCGCTGAACGTCGGATCACCGGCCACGTCGCTGCGCAGTACCAGGGTGTTCACGAAGAAACCGACGACGCCCTCCAGCGCATCGTCCAGGCGTCCCGCCACCGCGGTGCCGATGGGGATGTCCGTACCGGCCCCCAGCCGGGACAGCAGTACCGCAAGCCCGGCCTGGAGCACCATGAAGGTGGTGCACCCGTGGTCGGCGGCGACCGCGAGCAGGCGGCGATGCAGATCGCCGTCGAGCTTCAGCGGTACGCAGTCACCGCGGTGGTCGGCGATCGCGGGGCGCGGCCGGTCGAACGGCAAGTCCAGCTCGGCGGGCAGCCCGGCCAACTGCTCGCGCCAGAAGGACAGCTGTGTCGCGAGCAGGCTCTCCGGGTCGTCCTCCTGGCCCAGCAAGTCACGCTGCCATACGGCGTAGTCCCGGTAACTCACCGGAATCGGCGACCACTGAGGTGACTCGCCCGCGGCCCTGGCGCGGTACGCCGCGGCCAGGTCGGTGAGCAGCGGCTGCCAGGATCCCTCGTCGCAGGCTATGTGGTGGAGCACCAACGCCAGCACGTGTTCCCGCGGTGCCAGCGCGAACACCGTCGCCCGGATGGGGAGATCGGCCGTCAGGTCGAAGCCGCGGTCGACGGTGGCGGACAGCGCGTCGGTGAGCCCGCTCTCCTCGCACGCGACCACGTCCAGCTCGGGCCGTCGGGCAAGTACGCGCTGTACGGGTTCGCCCTCGACACCGGGGTACACCGTGCGCAGCACTTCGTGCCGGTCTGCCAGGTCGGCGAGCGCCGCTGCCAGGGCGGTGCGGTCCAGTTCGCCTCTCATCCGGATGACGAGCGGGCAGTTGTAGACCGCCGACCCGCCGTTCACGCGATTCAGGAACCACAGCCTCCGCTGGGCGTAGGACACGGGGGACACAGGGGACACGGGCAACTCCTCAGGAGACAGAGCCGGTTGCGGCGGAATTGATCGAAGCGATCCGGCTCGGGAGGGTCTGCCAGATCTCCGGGGTGTAGAAGTGACCGCCGCCGAGCACGTCGTGCCGGTACGGGCCGGAGGCCAGGGCGCTCCACCGAGCAGCCGCGTCGGCACTGATCAACGGATCGTCGGCACCGGAGAACACCTGAAGCGGCACGCTCACCTCGGCGCCGCCGTAGACGAAGGTGTTGCGGACGTCGATGTCGGCCCGTATCAGCTCCAGCGCCACCTCGGTCAGGCCGGCGTGTTCACGGACGTGCTGGGGCAACAGGCCGTGGGTTCCGAGCCACTCCAGGAGTCGCTCGTCCGCGTCCTGGGGGGTGGGAAGGCGTTCGCTGTCGGTCAGGCCGCGGTCCGGGGCGTTGCAGGAGGACAGGACGAGCGCTTCGGGCTTCCGCGCCTCGTCACTGTCGAGCCGGGCGGCCACGTCGAAGGCCATCCAGCCGCTCATGCTGTGCCCGAAGAGGATGTACGGGCCGAGATCGGCTTCGCGCAGTGATCGTGTGACATCGGCGGCCAGTTCGTCCCAGTCACGGGCGAAGTCCTCGGCGAACCGCCCCTCCCTGCCGGGGTAGCAGAGCACGACCAGGTCCGTCCCTGCGGGCATGTGCGCGGTCCACGGCTGGTACGCGGCCGTGCCACCGCCGAAGAAACTCAGGCCGACCAGAGTCCGCTCGGCGTGCGGCGTCCGGTGCAGGGGCACCATCGTGGTGTCCCGCACGCCGCTCACCGCGACTTCCCGGTGAACGTCGGCCCGGCATCAGCGATCTCGTTCGCCGCCGGCGGTCGGGCCCCGTCCATCGTGGCCGCCAGGCCGGCCGGCCGCATGTCCGTCCAGTTTTCCTCGACATGGGCCAGGCACGCGGTCCGCGTTCCCGCTCCGAAGACGGTGGACCAGCCGGCGGGCACGTCGATGTTCGCGGGCCACAAGGAGTGCTGTCGCTCCGCATTGGCCAGGACGAGATAGGAGCCATTTTCGTCGTCGAACGGATTGTTCACGGAATTGTCCTTTCAAGGTGGTCAGTTCATGGCGATCGAGCCGGGCCGGTGGAGGTCGACCGAGTTGAGGTGACGTGGCGTCGGAGGTAGGTGCGGGACGGGCCCGTTCGGTGGTCAGAGCCAGCCGAGCCGAGCGGCCTTGACCCCGGCCTCGAAGCGGCTGCGGGCGCCGAGGCGCTCCATCAGCACCGCCATCATGCGTCGAGCGGTCCGGTGCGAAACATGCAACTGACCTGCGGCGGCCGCATCGGTACACCCCTCGGCGACCAGCCTGAGCAGCGCCCGTTCCTTGCCGTTCAAGGTGTCGTCCGTCGTCGAACGCCCGGCGTCCAGCGGTGTGGCCAACGACCAGGTCTGTTCGAACAGAACGACCATGGGAGCGACGAGGCCGGGATCGGTGACCTGGAGCGCGCCCGCCGCCGTGTTCTGCGGGTCGAGGGGCACCAGCGCGACCGAACCGTCGAACAGGATCATTCCCGGCAGCGGCGCGTCAAAGCCGCGGAACTGGCCCCCGTTGCCGGTCAGCCAGTGCACGTGCGCCATCGTCGCGGCGTCGTAGGAGTCGGTGCCCGTGCCGACGGTCCGGATCGACACCGAGCGGCTCAGCAACGCCTCGTCATTGCGGCGTGCTGCCGATAGTTCCGGCGTCGACCGCGCGCCACCGGGCACGAACGTCAGCACCTCACGGATGGCTTCTCCCGCCAGCCGGTCCACCCGGCACTGCACCTCGTCCATCCCCAGGAGCCGCTCGACCTGTTCGACCCTGCCCGGCCGGCCGGAGGCGTCGGACATGAGCAGGCGGACAACCTCGGCATGGGTCTCGGCGACCCGCCGCTGCCGACGCGTCAACTCCTCGTACTGGCCGGCCAGCGACTGCTGCAGGCTCAGTATCGGGTCGACCACCGCGAATCTGCCGGGCACCTCGAAGGAACCCCGCACCAGGCCGAGTTCGAGCAGCCGGTCGATGCAGGCACGGACCAGATCCGGAGCGACCGCCAGCCGGTCGGCGATCTCCTCGGCGACCGGCGGAGGCGATGCGCCGATCTCCCGGTACACCGCTTCCTCCATCAGTTCCAGTCCGAACATGGTGAGCATCAGGTCCGTCTCCCAGGTGAGTCGGTGAACGCCCCACTGTCAGTGGGAAGTGGCAGGCCGCAGCGCCGGCCGGGCGGGCCGGGCCTTCGCCAGGTATGCGGCGACCCCGGCGACGGTCGGGGCTCGGAAGAGTTCACGGACCGGCAGCTCCAGCCCCAGGGTCGAACGCACCCGGGAGATCAGCTGGGTCGCCAGCAGCGAATGCCCGCCCAGGGCGAAGAAGTTGTCGTCGATGCCGACCGAGTCGCGGCTGAGCACCTTGGCGAAGAGCTCGCTGAGCACCTCCTCGTTCGCCGTACGCGGGCCGGTGGTGGTCGGCGCCACGCCCCGCGACGGAGCCGGGCATTCGGTGACGACAGCGGACCGCCGGTCCTGGACGGGTGGTACGTCGAGGTCAGCGACCAGCCGTTCCGGGTCTCGGGCCACCTGCGTCAGTAACCTGCGCAGGCCGTCAGCGAGCCGCTCACCCGTCGAGGCGTCGAACAGCGCGGTCGAGTACGTCAAGGCCCCGACCAGCCCGGCCGGCGCTCCGTCCTGGTCGAGCCGCTCCTCCACATCGATGACCAGGTCGAATTTCGCGGTGGTCGACGGGACCGGCCATTCGGTCGCCCGCAGACCGGGGAATTCCGGACCGGCGGTCGCGTGCTGGAGCTGGACCATGATGTGGAAGAGCGGGTGGCGGCTGGGCGAGCGTGGTGGATTCACCTCTTCGACCAGCCGCTCGAACGGGACGTCCTGGTGCTCGTAGGCCGCGAGGTCGGTGGCCCGGACGCGACGGAGCAGCTCCGCGAAACTCGGGTTCGCCGAGACGTCGGTCCGCAGGACCACCGTGTTGACGAAGAACCCGACGACCTCGTCGACCGCGTCGTCCGTCCGGCCGGCCACCGGGGTGCCGATCGGAATGTCCGTCCCCGCGCCCAGCCTGCTGAGCAGGGCAGCGAATCCGGCTTGGAGCACCATGAACAGCGTGCAGTTGTGCTCCTTGGCGACCGCGAGCAGGCTTCGATGGAGGTCGGGACCCCACTCGACGTCCGCCGATCCCCCTGCGTAGTCGCTGGTCTCGGGCCGGGGCCGGTCCGTCGGCAAGGTCAATTCCACCGGGAGATCGGCCAGCTGGGCGCGCCAGTGGCTCAGCTGACGGGACAGCACACTGTCCTGGTCTTCCTCACTGCCCAGCAGATCCCGTTGCCACAGCGCGTAATCGGCGTACTGCACCGGCAGCTCGTCCCACTGTGGAGCGTCGCGTCGCGCGCGGGCGGCATAGGCGGCGGAAAGGTCGCGCATGAGCGGTCCGAGCGACCAGCCGTCGCAGATGATGTGGTGGAACACCAGCAGCAGGACGTGATCCTCCTGGCCCGTCGTGAACAGGTGGGCGACCATGGGAGGCTGTGCGGCCAGATCGAACGGATGGTCCGCGGCCGCGCGAATCGCCGCCTCGACCTCGGCCCCGGACACCTCTCGGTGGACCAGTTCCGGCCGGACCGCTCCCGGCGCGAGCACCGACTGCACCCGCCGGCCGTCACGTTCGACGAAAACCGTCCGCAGACTCTCGTGTCGGTCCGTGACATCGGACAACGCCTGTTCGAGAACTCCCCGATCCAGCGGACCGGAGAGGCGCAGAGCGACAGGGAGATTGTAGCTGGTGCCTGTTTCCTCCCACTGGCTCAGGAACCACACCCGCTGCTGGGCGAAGGACAGCGGCAGCACGTCCGGGCGTTTTCCCCGCCGGAGCGTCGGCCTGCCGGGGAGAATTTCGTCAAGGCTCTGCGCCAGCCCGGCCACGGTCGGGGTACTGAACAGCAGACGGGCAGGCAGTTCCACGCCCAGCACGGAGCGCGCCCTGCTGCTCAGCCGCACAGCCAGCAGGGAGTGGCCGCCGAGATCGAAGAAGCCGTCGTCGATCCCCACCGCGTCACGGCCGAGCACCTCCGCGAACAGCCCGCACAGGAGCTCCTCGCGGAGATCGCGCGGCGCGCGCCGGGTGCCGGTGGGGTACGCCGGTTTCGGCAGCGCGGCGCGGTCGAGTTTCCCGTTCGGTGTCAACGGCAGTTCCTCGATCACCACGATCGCGGCGGGCACCATGTAGTCCGGCAGGTTCTGCCGTGCGAACTCCCGCAGTTGTCTCACGTCGAGTTCCGTGTTCCGCGCGAGCACATATCCGACGAGACGGTTGTCCCCGGGCCGGTCCTCGCGCAGGACCGCCACCGCGTGCGCGACGCCCTCGTGGCGGGCCAGTGCCGCCTCCACCTCACCGAGTTCGACCCGGAAACCACGGATCTTCACCTGGTCGTCGGCCCGGCCGAAGAATTCCAGCGCGCCGTCGTCGGTCCACCGGACCAGGTCACCCGTGCGATACATACGCCGTCCCGGCCTGAACGGGTTCGCGACGAACCGCTCCGCGGTCAGGCCAGGACGGTTCACGTAACCGCGCGCCAACTGGGCTCCAGCGACGTACAGTTCGCCGATCACCTTCGGCGGGACGGGACGCAGCCCAGGGTCGAGCACGAACACGTCCACTCCGGCGATCGGACGGCCGATCAGAGGGCGGTCGCTGTCGTCCGACGTCCAGAAGAGGGAGTCCACAGTGGTCTCGGTCTGTCCGTAGATGTTGTAGACGGTGATCCCCTCGGTCTCTCGGATCCGTGTCCACAGCTTCTCGCCCACCGTTTCCGCGCCGGTCATCAGCACCGCCGGCGGTGTTCCGGCCGGGTCGAGCATCCCCTGCTGGATCAGCTCTTCGGCATAGCTGGGCATCACGTCGAGAGCGTCGATGCCGCACCGGTCCATGTACCGGGCCATGGCGGCGGGGTCGCGGCGGGTGTCGTCGCCGATCAGGTGGAGTTCGTGGCCGACGGCCTGCCACAGCAGACCGACGACCGAGGTGTCGAAGGAGAGGGACGCGGTCAGCGCCATCCGGCAGCGCCGCGAACCTCGGGTCCGCTCGGCGGTGGCGATGACCTCCTCACGGTAGAAGGCGAGCAGATTGGCCAGCCCGCCGTGGGTCACCATCACGCCCTTGGGCAGGCCGGTCGACCCCGAGGTGTACACGACGTACGCCGGATGCTCCGGGGTGATCGCGATCTTGAGTTCTTCCGATGATTCGTCGTCGAGCGCGGGGCCGTCGATGAGCACCGGCTCGCGTGCGGGCAGCGACCCGGCGGATTCGCTGTCGGTGACGACCAGGGCGGCGGCGGAGTCCTCCAGCAGGTGGGCGATCCGCCGCGCCGGGTACGCCATGTCGACGAAGAGGAACGCGGCGCCCGCCTTCAGTACGGCCAGTAGCGCGACCACCAGGTCCATGGACCTGGGCAGGGCCACCGCCACCACTCGGTCCGGGCCCGCGCCCCGGCTCACGAGGTGGCGGGCGAGCCGGGTGGCACGTGCGTCGAGCTCGGCGTAGGTCATCGCGGTGTCCTCGAAGACCAGCGCCGTCGCGTCCGGCGTGCGGGCGACCTGCTCCCGGAACGCGTCGGGCAGGAACACAGGTCGCGGCGCGAGCGCGGGCACGGGACGCGCGGCGAGGAAGCGCCGCCGTTCCCCGTCCGAGAGCACGTCGACAGCGCTGATCGGTCGTTCCGGGGCGGCGAGCACCTGTTCCAGCAGCCGTCGCAGGCGCGTCACGAGCTGTTCGGCGGTGGTCCGGTCGAACAGCTCCTCGGCATACTCGAGGTAGCCGGTCAGTCCGGCCGGTGCTCCCCCGGCATCGCGCTCGTCCACCAGTTCAAGACTGAGGTCGAACTTGGCGACGTCCCAGGTCACCGGGGCCCGTTCGCCCTCCAGTCCGGCGAAGGCCGGGGCGGTGGTCTCGGCGTGCTGCACCTGGAGCATGACTTGGAACAGGGGGTTCCGGGACAGCGACCGCTCGGGCCGCAGGACCTCGACGAGACGCTCGAAGGGGACGTCCTGGTGTCCGAATGCCTCCAGGTCGGTCTCCCGGACCCGTCGCAGCAGTTCGGCGAACCCGGGATCGCCCGCGGTGTCGGTGCGCAGCACCAGGGTGTTGACGAAAAACCCGACCAGGTCGTCGAGCGCGCTGTCCGACCGGCCCGCCACCGGGGTGCCGAAGGGAATGTCGGTGCCCGCGCCCATACGGGTCAGCAGTGCCGCGAAACCCGCCTGCAGCACCATGAACAGCGTGCAGCCGGCGGACCTGGCAAGATCGAGCAGCCTGCTGTGCAGCTCCGGCTCCCAGTGGACGGCCACGGTCCCACCGGACTGCGCCGCCACCGCGGGGCGCGGCCGGTCCGCCGGCAACGTCAGCTCCGCCGGCAGTGCAGCCAACTGCTGCTGCCAGTACTCCAATTGACGTGCCATCAGGCTGTCCGCGTCCTCGGCATTGCCGAGCAGCTCTCGCTGCCACAGTGTGTAGTCGGCGTAGCGCACGGGCTGCGCCGGCCAGTCCGGTGCGCTCCCGTCACATCGGGCGGTGTACGCCAGGCCGAGGTCCCTCAGCAGCGGACGCAGGGACCATCCGTCGGCCGCGATGTGCTGAATGACCAACAGCAGGACGTGCTGCTCCTGGCCGAGCAGGAACAGCGTGGCCCGGACGGGTGCGTGTGCGGTGAGGTCGAACCGGTGACGGACCCGCTCCGCCGTGGCGTCGGCGAGGTCCGCCGGTGCCATCTCGACGACCTCGATCCCGGGAACCGAGTCCAGAACGACCGGGTACGGCTCGCCACCTTCCTCGGGGAAGATCGTGCGCAGGCTTTCGTGCCGTTCCGCCACGTCGGCGAACGCCTGTGCCAGAGCGTCCCTGTCCACCGCCCCGGTGAGACGGACCGCGACGGGCACGTTGTACGTTCCTTCGTCGCGCTCCATCCGGTTCAGGAACCACAGACGTCGCTGGGCGAACGACAGCGGTACGGGCTCCGCTCCTGCCCGGGCGGTCAGCGCGGGGCGCGCGGCTCCGGTCAGCCGGGCCAGTCCGGCCACCGTGGGTTCGGCGAACAGGTCCCGGATCTCGAACCCCTCCCCCAGGACCGACCGGATCCGGGAGAGCAGCCGGAGCGCCAGCAGGGAGTGCCCTCCCAGGTCGAAGAAATGGTCGTCGATCCCCACGCGGGGCACCCCGAGCACTTCAGCGAAGAGTTCGCACAGGATCTCCTCACGCGGACTCCGCGGCTCCCGCACGGCGTGCGCGGCCCGGTCCGGCTCCGGGAGCGCGGCCCGGTCGAGCTTCCCGTTCATCGTCGTCGGCATGGTCTCGACCAGGACCACCGCGGCGGGGACCATGTAGTCGGGCACGCTGTCCGACACGAACCGGCGAAGTTCCCGGCCCGTGAGGCCCGAGGACCGGGCCACGACATACGCGACCAAGCGCTGGTCACCCGGCCGGTCCTCCCTGAGGACGACCGCGGCCTGAATCACCTCGGGGTGGCCGGCCAGCACCGCCTCGACCTCGCCGAGCTCCACGCGGAAGCCCCGGATCTTCACCTGCGCGTCCGCGCGGCCGACGTACTCCAGCTCCCCGTCGGCGGTCCACCGGACCAGGTCACCGGACCGGTACATGCGCTCCCCCGCCGAGAACGGGCAGGCCACGAACCTCTCGGCGGTCAACGCGGGGCGCCCGGTATATCCCCTGGCGAGCTGGATCCCGCCCAGGTACAGCTCGCCCACCACACCCGGCGGCACCGGCCGCAGCCCGCCGTCCAGCACATACGCCGCCACATTGGCCAGCGGCCGGCCGATCGGCACCGAACTTCCCTCATCGCCACGGCGGCACTGCCAGTAGGTCGCGTCGACAGCGGCTTCGGTCGGTCCGTAGAGGTTGTGCAGTTCGGTGGAGCCGAGCGTGCTGAACAGTTCACGTTGTGTCTCCGCGGGCAGAGCCTCACCGCTGGAGATGATCTGGCGCAGGCTCGTGCAGCCGGCCGCGCCGGGCTCCCGGAGGAACGCTTGCAGCATCGAGGGCACAAAGTGTGTGACGGTCACCGATTCACGCTGGATCAGCTCGGCCAGATAGGCGGGGTCGCGGTGTCCGCAGGGCTTCGCCATCACCAGGCTCGCCCCGGAGATCAGCGGCCAGAAGAACTCCCACACCGATACGTCGAAACCGGCCGGGGTCTTCTGCAGCACCCGATCGGCATCGGTGAGCCGGTACTGGGCCTGCATCCACAGCAGACGGTTGACTATGGCCGCGTGCGGGACCACGACCCCCTTGGGCCGTCCGGTGGATCCGGAGGTGAAGATGACATAGGCGGAGTGCGCCGGGCGCGGTCGCACCGGCCGGGCGGGGACCCGCGCGATCGGCTCGTCGAGCAACAGCTTCGGTATGGCGCCGGGGAGGGCGCCGGCGCTCTTCGAGTCGGTCAGTACGAGGATCGGCCCGGCATCCGCGACCATCGCGGCGATCCGCCCGGCGGGGTGGTCCAGATCCACCGGAAGGTAGGCCGCGCCCGCTTTGACGACAGCGAGGATCGCGACCACCAGTTCCACCGAACGGGGCAGTGCCACGGCCACGACCCGGTCCGGGCCCGCGCCTCTGTGGGCGAGCTGCGCCGCCAGCCGATCCACTCGTTCGTCCAGCTCGGCGTAGCTCAGTTGCTCGTCGGACGCCACCAGGGCCATCGCGTCCGGCGTGCGTCGGACCTGCTCCGACCACAGGTCGGCAAGCGTCACCTCGGGCAGCTCGACCGCGGTGTCGTTCCACTTCCGCACGACCCGGTCGCGCTGCCCTGGCGACAGCATGGTCAGCGCGGAGAGCGGTCGGTCCGGATCCTCGGCCACCTGCTCGAACAGCAGCACAAGCCGGTCCGCGATCTCGGCCGCCCGGTCGGCGGTGAACAGGTCGGGGCGGTAGTGCAGGCGCAGCGCGAGCCGCTCGCCCGGTTCGACGGCGAGGGTCAGCGGATAGTGCGCGCTGTCACGGAAGGTGACGCCCACCTCCAGTTCACCGTCGGGCGAGTCGACCTTGTAGTCGTGCATCGGGAAGTTATCGAAGACCACGTTGGTGTCGAAGAGCGCGGTCGGGGACCCGGTCAGGGTCTGGATCTCCGTCAGGCCGAGGTGGTCGTGGTCGAGCGATGCGGCGCGCCCCGCCTGGATCTGATCGAACAGTGCGCTCACCGAAGCCGCCCGGTCCAGCCGCGCCCGTACCGGAACCGTGTTGATGAACATCCCGATCATCGAGTCCGCGCCGGTCAGCTCTGCCGGACGGCCGCTGACCGTCGAGCCGAACACCACATCGTCGCGTCCGGTGAGCGAACCGACCAGGATGGCCCAGACCCCTTGGCACACCGTGTTGAGCATGACGTGGTTCCTGCGGGCGTGCGCGGTCAGCAGCGCCGTCGTCTCCGACGGCAGCAGCACTGCCACCTCCTCCGGCGGCGGACCGCTCCGGGAATCGGCGGGCGCGACGAAAGTGGGCTCGGTGAACCCCTCCAGGGCCGCCGCCCAGTGCCGCTCCGCGCCGGCCCGGTCCTGTTCCGCCAGCCATGCCAGGTAGTCCCGGTGCGGACGCACCGAGGGCAGGCCGGCGGTACCGCCGGCCCGGGAATACACCGCGAACAGCTCCTGGAACAGCAGGGCGAAGGACCACCCGTCCAGCAGAAGATGGTGGGCGGTCACCAGCAGCCGGTGGCGGCGGGCGGTGTGCCGGACGAGAGTGAACCGGATCAACGACGATCCCCCGACGTCGATGCCCCGGGCCCAGTCCAGCTCGGTCAGTTCGGCGATCCGTTCCGGCGCGCCTTCCTGACCGATCTCGGTCTCCCGCCAGTCCAGCGGGACATCGCGGCGGACCACCCGTATCGGTTCGCCTGTCTTTCGGTACCGGAATCCGGACCGCAAGGTGGCGTGGCGCCGTATCACGGTGTCCGCGGCCGCCCTCAGGAGCGCGGAATCCACCGGTCCGTCGAGGTCCACCGCGAATTGCGCGAGGTAGGGGCTGTGCTTTTCCCGGTCGAACAGCGCGTGAAAGAGAAGGCCTTCCTGCAAGGGTGACAGGGGAAGGATGTCCTCGACTACCGATTGGTTCATCTTCAGTGTCAACTTCCTCAGAAGGCCCGCAGGTCGGATTCGATCTCTTCGAGTTCGTGCTGGCTGAGCGAGCTCAGGGTCAGGTCGGACGGGGTGAGTCCGCCCGCTCCGGGTTCGCGGGCGTGCGCGACCAGGGTCCGGAGCATCCGGAACCACGATTCCGCCAGCTCGCGGGTGTCCGCCTCGGACACGACGCTGTCGGCCCAGGTCCAGGTGGCCCGTAGCACCGGGCCGTCCGCCCGGTCCACCGTGGCCACGTTGACCTCGATGCTGTGGGCCATGGGCATGCCTGATCCCGTGTCGTCCATACCGGTCCCGTACTCCGGTACGACCGACCAGTCGTCGTCCGAGACCTCGAAACGGCCCAGGTAGTTGAAGACGAACTCCGGCTGGGCCGCCTTCTCCAGCAGCGCACCCGTTCGCGGGTTCAGATAGCGAAGGAGGCTGTACCGGACTCCCTTGTCGGGAATGCCGCGCACCTGCTCCTTGACCCGCTTCACCGCGTTCCCCACCGCCGCTCCGGCGGCGTGCACATCCGTCCGGTCCGGTTCGCCCAGGTCGAGCCTGATCGGGAACAGGCTGGTGAACCAGCCGACGGTCCGGGAGAGATCCACCTCCGCGAGTGCGTCTTCCCTGCCGTGGCCTTCCAGGTGCAGCAATGCGGTGCCGTCGCCCGTCGTGCCGCGTCCGCGGTGCCAGTCGCCCATCGCCTGCGCGAGACCGGCGAGGAGAACGTCGTTGATACCGGCGTTGAACAGCGACGGCACTGTGGTCAGCAACGCCTCGGTGAACTCGGCCGGCAGGGACTCGGTGAAACTCCGGTCCCGGCTTTCCACGTCCTGACCGGGCACCCTCGCCCGGTCGCCGAACCGGGCGGCGCCGGGACGCAGCCGTTCGAGCCAGCCGGGGAGTTCCGCGACACCGGCCTGCGCGTGCGCCTGCTCGCCGAGTACTTCGGACCAGCGGCGGAACGAGGCCGGCACGGGATCGAGAGTGATCGCGGCGCCCTTCTCGACGGCCTGCCAGGCCGTGGAGAGATCGGCGGCCAGGATGCGCCAGGAAATCGAGTCGATGGCCAGATGATGGACGACCAGGGCGAGCATGCCCTGGCGATCCGGTCCGGCATCGAACCACACGGCCTGGAGGACGTTGCCCTCCTGGGGGCGCAGCCTGTCGCGCGCCGCGTCCGACTCCTGTCGCACCAGCGCGGCCCACTCCTCCTCGGGGCGCCCCGCCGCATCTGTCCGCCGGACGGCCGAGGCCGCGTCGACCGCGCCCACCGGCCGGGTCTCCAGCGCCCAGTCCGCCTCGTCGCCCAGCACGGACAGCCGCAGGCGCAGGATGTCGTGGTGGTCGAGCAGAGCCTGCACCATCGACATCAGACGGGGTTCCGTCAGCCCTGAAGGCGTGCGCAGGACCGCGAACTGGTTGTAGGTGTCGACCACGCCACCGCGTTCCCGGAACCAGTGCATGATCGGAGTGGTGACGACCGGTCCCACCCCGCTGTCCGCGACGGGCGCCGGCTCCTGTTCCAACGTGGTGGCCGTCTGTGCCAGCGCTTCCATGTCCCGCCGCGTCAGCACATCGCCGACGGTGATCCGCAGACCGGCTTTCCGTGCCCGGCTGACGAGTTGCATGGCGATGATGCTGTCTCCGCCGAGCGCCACGAACCCGTCGTCGATCCCTACGTCGCTCACCCCGAGGACGTCGGCGACCAGTTGACAAAGAACGCGCTGGTGACGGGTGACCGGACTTTCCCCGGCCACACTCGAATTCGCTTCACCGAAAGGCCTGGTCACGTATTCCCTCATTCCGGTTCCGGTCTGGAATCAGGAACGAAGTTAGCGAGCGGCGCTCGCCACCGGCGGCAGTCGGAGCGGCAATTCCCGGGAGCACCGCGAAGGAACGCAGGTGAGTTGCCGGTGTGATTGCCGCCGGGCCCGACGGCGCACGCCGACGATGACATGCGCGACGTTCGGGCGGAATCACATGGAGAAGAGGTTCAGCGGTGACTATCCAGCAACCGGCCCAGCCGGCGGTCGACCTTGCGATGTTCGGCGGTGGCCGGGCCGTCCCCAGGGAACTCGGGATCAGGCCCTGGCCGATGGTGACCGATCAGGACGAGCAGGCGGTCCATCGGGTACTGAGGTCCGGCCGGTTCACCTCCGCCTCGTCGGGAGAGCAGGAGATCGCGGGCCTGGAGCGGGAGTGGGCGCAGTACGTCGGCACGGAGCACTGTGTGGCGGTGAGCAACGGAACCGCGGCGCTGTCGGTCGCGCTGAGCGCCGCGGGTGTGGAGCCTGGCGACGAGGTCATCGTGCCCGCCCTGAGCTTCATCGGCAGCGCCACCGCTCCGCTCCATCTCATGGCCGTACCGGTGTTCGTGGACATCGACCCCGTCACGTTCAATCTGGACCCCGCGGCGCTGGAGGCCGCGATCACCGGCCGGACCAAGGCGATCGTCGTGGTCCACCTGCACGGTCTGCCCGCCGATCTGGACCGGATCACCGAGATCGCCGCCCGGCACGGGGTCACCGTGATCGAGGACGCCGCGCAGGCGCACGGCGCCCGGTACCGGGGCCGGTCCGTGGGCTCGATCGGCGCGGTGAACACCTTCAGCCTCAACGTCAGCAAGAATCTCGCCACCTGCGGTGAGGGCGGCCTGATCACCACCGATGACGCGGACGTGGCGACCAGGGCGACCATGCTGCGGCAGTTCGGTGAGCTCATTCCGGCAGGCGGCGAGCGCAGCTACGTGGCGCATCTGCTGGGCTGGAACTGCAAACCGAACGCGATACAGGCGGCCTTCACCCGTAGCCGTCTCGCTCAACTCCCCGCCGAAATGGCCGTCCGCGAGGAGCACGTCGGCCGGCTGCTGGGACGGCTGGCCGCGTATCCCGGCTTCCTGGTGCCCGAGGTCCCACAGGACCGCACCCATGCCTGGCACATCCTGCGCATCCGGGTGAATCCCGCCGCCTTCGGGCTGGCCGACGCGTTCGCGGGCCCGCTGCGCTCTGTCGTACAGCGGGCCCTGCGTGCCGAAGGGGTGCCCGCCGTGCCCTACCAGCTGCAGCCGTTGCCGGCGCAGCGGGTCTTCACCGGCCGCCGCGGGTTCGGTGCCTACCCGTGGGCGTTGCCCGGCGTCGTGGACCGCCCTTACCGTCCCGAGGACTTCCCGGCCACCCTGCGAGTCCTCGACGACTCCTTCACGATCCAGAAGGCGCACCTGCATCCGGACTCAGGACCGTTGCTCGACCGGTACGCCGACGCGTTCGAGAAGGTCTGGCACCACCGCGAGGCACTGGCCGCCATCGCCGCGACGACGGACTACACACCGCACTGGGAACGCGCCGCGGAGATCGCCGACACCGAATGGGCCGGAGCGTTCCCCGCCCGATGACCTCAACCCACTCCATCCCACGATCCCGGTCCGGGATCGTGGGATGGAGTGGGTTGAGGGCCGGTCCGGACCGCCGGGGTCGCTTCGACGCCGGGGGTTCAAGCCAGCAGCCGTCGCACGTGCTCGGTCACCGTCGCGCCGGAGATCCCGTTGCGCTCCAGTAGATGCCGGTGTCCCCCGGTACCGGCGGCGAACCGGTCGGCGACCGCCACCCGCCGTACCGGACAGGCGACACCCAGGTCGGCCACGACCTCGGCCACGGCGGAACCGAGGCCCCCGGCCGCCCAGTGTTCTTCGACGGTGACGATTCCGCGTGTGCGGGTGGCGGCCGCGACGATCGCCTCCCGGTCGAGCGGTTTGACCGTGTGCATGTTGAGCACGGCCACGTCGATCCCGTCGCGGGCCAGTTCGTCGGCGGTCTCGACCGCGGTGAGCACGGGATGCGGTCCGGTGGCGATCAGCGTCACGTCGGATCCCCGGCGCAAGGACTGCGCGATCCCGATCCGCACCGGCTCCGCCCCCGGCGCGAGGCTCGGCGTCGCGCCGCGCCCGAGGCGCAGGTACACCGGTCCCGGCAGCTCAGCGCCGGCTCGGACCAGGACCTCGGTGGCGGGGCCGTCCGCGGGCACCAGCACCGTCATGTTCGGCAGCATCCGCATGACGGCGAGGTCTTCCAGCGCATGGTGGGTGGAACCGAGGTGGCCGGCGGAGAGCCCGCCGTGGGTGGCGACGATCCGTACCGGCAGGTTGTTCCAGGCGATGTCGAGCTTCACCGCTTCCAGCGCCCGGGTGGCGGCGAAGGTCGCCATGGTGTTGACGAAGGGAATCCGGCCGGACCTGGCCAGTCCCGCCGCCACACCCATCATGTTCTGTTCCGCGATACCGAGGTTGAGATACCGCCGCGCGCTCTCACCCCATGGGGTGGCGGAGAACAGGCCGGTGTCGCTGTCCAGGCACACATGGCGTTCGTCCTCGCCGAGCAACTCGACCAGTACGTCCCGGTACACCTCCCGGGCCTCGCGGGCCTCGTCGGGCACGGTGGGTTCGGCTGTCACGACGGACATGTCGTCTCCGTTCAGGGTCGTTCGCCGCGCATCACCGCGGCATGGGCACGCCGGTGCCCGCGCTCGGTGAGCCGGACGTAGTGGCTGCGGGCCTGGCCCTCGATATAGGGCAGTCCTTTGCCCTTGACCGTGCGGGCCAGCAGCACGGTCGGTCTGCCCGGGGTGTGCGGGATACGCGACAGGGCCGTCCGTAACTGGTCCGGCTCGTGCCCGTCGACCTCTAGTACCGTCCACCCGAAACTGCGCCAACGGTCCCCGAGTGGCTCAAGGCCCAGGGTCTCTTCCGTGTCACCGCTGATCTGCAGCCCGTTGCGGTCCACGATCGCCACCAGCCGGTCCAGTGACTGGGCGCCGGCCGCCATCGCGGCCTCCCAGACCGAGCCCTCCTGCAGTTCGCCGTCGCCGAGCACGACAAAGCAACGCCGCTCACTCCCGTCCAACCGTGCGGCGAGCGCGAAGCCGACACCGAGCGGCAGTCCGTGCCCGAGTGACCCGGTCGGCATCTCGACCCCGGGGACGGCCGGATTCGGGTGTGCGGTGAACATGCTGTCCGGAGCGCCGTAGCTCGCCAGCAGTTCCGCGGGGAAGAAGCCCCGCTCCGCCAGGACCGCGTACAGTCCGATCGCGCCGTGTCCCTTGCTCAGCAGCAGGATGTCCCGGTCCGGCGCCTGCGGCCTCCGCGGGTCGATCCTCAGCACGTGACGGTAGAGCGTCACCAGGATCTCGACCATGGACATCGATCCGCCGAGGTGGCCGCCCTCCGGGTTGGCGCACATCCGCACAATGAGTTCCCGTGCCGTGCGCGCGTGATCGTCACTCATCGGTTCTTCCCGGTGAAATGCTCATCCAGTTCGGCCAGGGCACGGGTCAGCACCCCGATGCCGAACAGGTACTCGGACAGTTTGATGTGTTCCCGGTCGGAATGATCCAGACTGCTGTCCCCCGGCCCATAGGTGGCCATCGGCATCGTCCACTTCTCGGCCAGTGTGTTCATGTCTGAGGTACCGGTCTTCACCTTCGCCCTCGGGCTGCCGCCCTGCGCGCGGATCGCGACCGACAGCGCCCGCACCACCGGGTCGTTGCGGCCGACACGGCAGGCGCGCACCGTGTTGACGACCTGGAGGGTGCCCAGGTCCAGCCGCTCGGACAACGCGGCCACCAGGCCCTCGCTGTCGAAACCCGGGGGAATCCGGATACTGAACTCCGCGGTGGCGGACGTCAGTCCACCGTTGATCGACGTCAAGGTCGGGCCGGGACTGTCGAATCGGGCGTGGCTCGCCTCCGGGCCGAGCAGGTCCAGCAGCTCCGTCCACGCCCGGGCCGCCAGTTCGGACGCCTTGGGCACGGTGTTGCTGGGGTGGGTCGCCTCGCACCGCACGTGGTAGCGGAGGTCGATCTTTCCCTTGTATCCCAGGACGACCGTGTCGCAGCCACTGGGCTCACCGATGATCAGCGCGTCCGGCGGCTCGTGCGTACGGCGGATCTCCACCGCGCCCCGGGACATCGTGGTCTCCTCCTCCACCGCGCCCACGACCACGACCCGGCCGCGGAACCCGGTACTGCCGGCGGCCGCGCAGATCATCGTGGCGAGCGGCCCCTTGGCGTCGACCGAACCCCTGCCGTACAGGCGATCGCCGTCCACGCGCACCGGGATGTCCCCCGGCACGGTGTCCATGTGCCCGAGCAGCATCACCGTCGGCCCCGGGCCATGCCGGATCTCCCCGACCGCGTTGCCCGCCTCGTCGATCCACGCGGCGAGACCGGCTCCACGCATGGCATCCACCACGTGAGCGGCCAGCTCCGACTCCGCGAAGGACGGTGAGGGAATCTTCAGCATGCCGTGGAGCAGTTCGATCGCGGCCGTGTCCGAAAAAGTCGTCACTCTTCCTCCAGTAGCACTTCGGTGCACGAGCCCGCCAGGGCCTCCTGGACCGGATACGGTCGACGGCCGTCCGCGATCAGGACGCGGTGCACACCGGACAGCAGTGCCTCCCGGGCCGCGATCAGCTTGATCCCCATGCCGCCGGTGACCACCGGAGGTGTCCCCCGGCGGGGAACCCGGCAGACGGGGAGCACCGACCGTTCGTCGTGCCGGTCGGCCAGCACCCCGTTCGTCCCGGTGAGCAGCACAAGGGTGCTCGCCCGGACGGCGCCCGCGATGGCCGCGGCGGCGCGGTCCGCGTCCGTGTTGACCACACGGCCGTCCTCAGCCACGGCGGGCGGCGACACCACGGGCAGCAGCCCCGCCGTGAGCACCGTGGACAGCAAGTCGCCGTTGACTGCGACGATCCGTCCACTGTGGTCGTCCCTGACCACGACCCGGCGTCCGCCGACGAGTGCGCGGTGCGCCGACTTGCGGGCGGCCACGAGAAGTCCGGCGTCCAGGCCGGTCAGCCCGACCGCGCTCACTCCGCATGCGCGCAGGGCGGCCAGCAGACGGGGCTTGACGGAGCCGGCCAGCGCCAGCTGCACCACTTCGAGAGTTCGCTCGTCGGTGTACCGGGTCGACACCCCGTCCGGGGCGACGAGCCGGCGGGAAGGCACACCGAGGCGTTCGGCGAGCCTGTCGATGTCCGCCGAACCGCCGTGGGCGAGGATCACCGGTCTGCCGCCGCGGTGCACGGCGGCGACGTCCGCGCAGATCGCCTCCGACCGCACAGCGGCGTTCCCGCCGCATTTGACCACAAGTATGTCCCGCATTCGCTTTATCAGCCTCACGTCAGTTCGGATGCAGTCCGGTAAATTCCAGCCCTGTCCGCTCCGGCCAGCCGAAGCGGACGTTCAGGCATTGCACCGCGCCGCCCGCGCCGCCCTTGACCAGGTTGTCCAGTGCGCCGATCAGGACCGCGGTGCCGTCACCCTCGGACACCGCGAACCCGACGTCGCAGAAGTTGGATCCGGTCAGGATCTTCGGCTCCGGGAGCCGGTACAGGCCCTGCCGCTGGGCGATGACCCGGACGAACGGCTCGTTCCTGTACGCCGCGCGGAACGCGGACCGGACGTCTCTCTCCGACACGCCGGACGCCAGTTTCGTGTGGCACAGCACCTGCACGCCGCGGACCGCCTCGACGCCGGTGGCGGTCATCCGTACGGTACGGTCCGTGGCCTGCGCGATCTCGGCCTCGTGCCGATGCCCGGAGGGAGCGAACACGCGGAGGGCACCGCTGCGTTCGGCATGGGCGCCGGCGGGTCCGCTGGAAACGCCCGATCCGCTGGAACCGGTTCTGGCGTCCACCCGGACCGTGCCCTCGATCAAACCCGCCCGGGCCAACGGCCGGACCGCGAGAATGCCGGCGGTGGCCATGCAGCCGGGAACCGAGATCCGGTCGCTCGTGGCCAGTTGGGCGCGATGCCATTCAGGCAGCCCGGTGGTGAAATCGGGGATCAGATGCGGTGCGGTGTGCGTGACCCCGTAGTAGGAGGCGTAGATTTCGGGATCTCGTAGGCGGAAATCGCCGGACAGGTCGATGACGGTCCCGGCCAGTTTCAGGAATTCGTCCATCCTTCCCATGGTTTTCCGATGCGGAGCGGCCAGGAAGAGCACATCGAAATCGATACTCTCCAATGTGTCGTGGCCGACGAAGCACAGGTCCGTGTGGCCGCGCAGGTTGGGATGCGGGCCGTCGACCCGGCGCCCGGCCAGGCGGTCGGAGGTGGCGGCCACGACGGTGACCCGTGGATGACCGTGCAGCAGGCGAAGCAGCTCGCCACCGATGTAGCCGGATGCCCCGACGATCGCTACTCGGAGCATGAGCGTGACTTCTCCAGGAGATGGTCGACGATCCGGTCGGCGACGGAAACCGCGTCACCGAGAGCCTGCTGCAGACCGGAGAACTCGACACCGTGGTTGACCTCCAGGACAAGGACCTCTCCCGTCTCGTCCTCGATCAGATCGACACCGGCGATCTCGGCCTCCACGGCCTGCGCGGCCATGACCGCGAGTTTCGCGATGTCCGGTGTCAGGGGGCACAGTTCACTCACCGCACCCCGCGCCACATTGGTCCGCCAGTGCTCACTGCGCCGGTAGGTCGCGGCCAGCGCTTCGCCGCCCACCACGATCACCCGGATGTCCCGCCCCGGTTTGGCTATCCATTCCTGCAGGTAGACGATCCGCGCCTGCGGTGCGGGCAACGCGGCGACATACTCCAGCACGGTCTCCGCGGTCTGCCGGTCCGGCAACGCGGCGACCAGCCGGCCCCACGAACCCTGCAGCGGCTTCACCACAGCCGGATAGCCGATGCTCTCCAGAGCCGTCAGCGCGGCTTCCGGGGTCAGCCCGAGGGCCGTTCGCGGTGTCGGCAGTCCGGCTTCGACGAGTGCCGCGGACGTGCGCCACTTGTCCCCGCACAGCTCGGTCGCCCGCGCGGAGTTGACCACCGTCGCACCCGCCGCCTCCAGCGCATGGGCGGCGTACGTCGCCCTGGCGAGCCCGATCTCCCTGTTCAGCACGATCGGCTGAGGGCCGCGGTCACCGAGTTGCTGCCACCACTCACGGGTGTCGAGGTGCCGATGGGCAATCCCTCTGTGACGGAGGGCTTCGAGGATCCTTTTCTCGCTGGCCCGCACACGGGACGCGAGGACCGCGAACGGCACGGCGCCGCTCACTCGCCCCAGTCCTCTTCGATCTCCGGCGCGAGCGCGGCCCGTATCGGATCCAGCGTGAGGATCTCCAATTCGCTGGCGCATTCACCGCATTCCACTATCTCGCCAATCACCGGAGTTCCGGCGGGAACCACCGAGTTCTCGCATTCCGGGCAGGTGACCATTTCCCATCCCTTTCATCGACCGCCACAAGACACGGGTAAACGTATGGGCCGCGGTGGGCCCCGGTAGGCAGTATCAGCGGCAGTCTCAGCCGGCCCGGGCCACCCTCGCCGGAGCTCGGTCCCGCGCGTACAGGAGCCGCACGAGTTGCAGCGCCGTGAACCGCTCCGGCAGGTGGGCGCCCACCGGCCGCACCAGGCCGTGGACCAGCAGCGCGTGCAGGGCGGCAGCCGGATCCGGCACCAGGTGATCGAGGTCCCCGACCGTCCAGTGCGGACGGTCCGCCACCTCAGCCAGCACATGGCGACAGCACTCGGCCACGATGTCGACGCTGCGCGCCAGGGAATGCAGCAGGTCCTGGCAGCCGCAGCCCGCCGGGGAGGAGAGGAGAGAGGAGTCCCGACCGGCTCGGGCCAGCAGGAGCTCAGGCGGATACACCAGGCACCAGCCCGCCGCGTACTCAAGTGCCCTGGGTACACCGTCGAGCCAGCGACACAACCGCACCACCGCGTGCGCGTTGTCCTCCCGAAGCCGGAATCCCGGCCGTGACCGGCGCATGTGGGACAGGAACAACGCCACGGACTCGACCTCGCTCAACCGGGCGTAGTCATAGTCCCGCGCCTCCTCCGGCACGGCCATCGCGGTGAGCGGCAGTACGCGCTCACCCGGCAGGTATCGCGGCGTCAGACCGGTCACCACGACGCGCAGCCCCGGACAACGCCGAAGCAACTCGCCAACGTCCACCCTGCCGGGACCCGAAGCGTCGCCGCCATCGATCACCAACAGTTCATGCCTTTCACCGATCGCCCCGACGAGGTCGTCAGTCAGGTCAGCGGCACCCGGAGGCGGCCCGCCGGAACCGGAGCCGGCCGCAGGAATCGCACCGCAGCAGAGGGGGTCCCCGGCCGACGCGTGCCACCCGACCCGCCAGCCCTTGGCACGCAGCACTTGGGCCGCCTCAAGCACCAGATGCGTTTTCCCGATGCCGCTGATGCCGACCACGCTCACCAGGCGGTGACCGTACACAGTCACCTGATCGAGCAAAACCTGCAGCTCCGCTTCGCGGCCCACCAGCGTGCCGGGCGGAGCGGGCGGCTCGGGGGGAGCGGACGGCGCGGGCAGTTCGAGCGGTGCGACCCGCAGGTCCGCCGGGCTTCCACCGGCGGCGTGCAGTTGCAGGCGCTCGGGATCGCCCAGCCGCAAGGCGTCGGCAAGCAGCCCCACACTCTCCCGCCGGGGCCGTCGGACCCGTCCGCTCTCCAGGTCCCGGATCGCCCGGACGCTCAACGTCGCGAAGTCCGCCAGTTGTTGCTGGGTCAGCCCGGACCGGCCCCGATGTCTCTTCAGCAACTCGGCGAAGGAAACTGTTTCGCGGGGCCCCTCCGACGGTGTCGGCACCGGCCGCTGCCGCGGGCCGCCCACCGCGCATTCACGTAACGAAAGTCCGGTTGCCGCGTTTTTTCCGACGGTATGCGGACTGACGCTCATGTGCCGGTCGATCTCCCCGCAGGTGTCCCCGCGCGCCATGTGTCCGAGTGCTTCTCTTTCCCGGTCACCGATTTTCCGGACAGCTTTCCGTAGTTTATCGCTCACGGAGTCGGGCGCCCTTTCTCTGTCTGATTCCTGCGTTCCGGGACCTGTTGGACCACAGGCTCCGGAACTGACCACGGGTCGACTTCCCCGTGCGTACCCGCAGGTCATCCCGCGACAAGACCCCAACCGCTGTCGTTGCCGGGCGCGACGGAGGACGTCGCCAGGATGTCGGCGCTGCCGGTCTCGGCGGCAGCGGTACCGGCGACGGTGCCGATCATCAGCGCGCAGAGAACAGTCACCACGAACACGCGGGCAGACTTCATGATTTCTCCCAGAATTCAGAGTGGGGAATGTTTGAAAGGTCCCGTCCGGTGTTGTCCGGCCGTTTCCCTTCTGCTCTTCCAGGATGGTGGGCGCCCGTCCCGGAATCCACAGACCGAACCATTCACCAAGTTCTCCGGCACCAAAGCGGGGGGTGGACGAAAAGCCCACGGGGCTGCAATCGACGGCAATACGGACGGATGCGGCTGTCCGAAGTCCTACCGCGACGGGGGCTTGACCCCTGATCCTGGACACACGAGACACTGGATTCCGAGGATCTGAGAACGGACATCTCGTGGTCACGAAGAACCATCCGTCGCAGTTCAAGGCGGACGCGGCCGCGCTGTACCAGTCGCTGCCCGAGGCGACGACCCCTCAGGTCGCCGCCGATCTGGGGATCAACCCCGAGACCCTGCGCAACTGGGTCCGGGCAGCTGGTGCGAGCCGGCCCCGGGAACGCCGGACGGAAGCACCCGGCGAGCCGCCCACGCCGCTGGAAGCGGAGAACGCAGCCCTGCGCAGAAAGGTCCGCGAGCTGGAGGAAGAACGCGAGATCCTCCGGAAGGCGGCGAAGTATTCCCGGGGGAGACGCGCTGGTGAACCGCTTCCAATTCGTCGCCGACCACCACCGCTACGGCGTGAAGCGGCCGTGCACCATGCTCGGCATCGCCCGCTCCAGCTTCTCCTACTGGCGTGCCACGGCCGCGGACCGGGCCGTCCGGCAGACGGCCGACGCCCGGCTCGCCGAACGAATACGGGCCGTGCACCGCGAGTCCGACGGCACCTACGGCGTCCCGAGGTTCACCGCCGAGCTCCGCGAGACGGGCGAGCGCGTCAACCACAAGCGCCTGAACCACAAGCGCGTCGCCCGCGTGATGCGGAACTCGGACTCGCCGGCCTTCGCCTGCGCAAGAAGCACCGCACCACGATCCCGGACCCGGCCGCCCCGGACCATCAAGATCCAAGTGTCTCTGGTGTCCAAAACCCAGGGTCAGGGCCCTGGCGTGGAATGGATAAGGTTCTGGGCCGGGCAGGCGTCGGGCATGGTGCGGCGTCATGAACCGACCGATGCGCAGTGGCGGGTGATCGAGCCCTTGCTGCCGGCCGGCGGATCCCGGCCGGGCTGCAGATCGGGGCCGATGCCGGCGATCCCGACGGCGCTCCGGCCCGCGAGCTGAAGCGGGAGTGGGCGGTCGACATCGACTCCACCTCCTGCCGGGCTCACCAGCACCCGGCCGGGGCCCGGCACCTGCCGGGTGCCCCGGGACTTCCCGAAAAGGGGGGCGGGGCCCCTGTGGAGGCCGATGGGCGGGAGGCGCTGGGACGCTCACGGGGCGGACTGACCACCAAGGTCCATCTGCCGGCCGACGACCGGGCCCGCCCGCTGACCTGGCTCACCTCGCCGGGCCGGCGGGGCGACAGCCCCATGCTCCTGCCGGTGCTGGAGACGCTGCGCGTTCCTCGCCGCGGGCCCGGCCGCCCACGCCGACGCCCGGATCCCCTGCGCGGAGACAAGGCGCACTCCAGCCGCAGCAACCGCGCCCACCCGCGCCGACGGCGTATCAAGGCGACCATCGCCGAGCCGGACGACCAGCGGGCCAACCGCCGGCACCGCGGCCGGGCCGGCGGCCGTCCACCCGCCTTCGACAAGGCCCAGTACCGACGGCCCAGCGTGGTCGAGCGCTGCGTCAGCAAAGGGAAACAGTTCCGGTCGGTGGCCAGCCACTACGACAAACGCGGCTACATCTTCAACGGCACCCTCACCGTCACCACGATCGTCATCTGGCTCCGAGACACGTCCAAGAGCCATCAAGAACGACCTACCGGGGACTCGTGCGAGCCCCGGGCCCCGGGTCGGCCCCGGAAAAGGGCCGGACCGGGGCCGCGCGTGGTCCGCGGCGGCGGCAACGGTGCCTCCTCCCCTGCACGGGGCAGGAGGAAGGAGTGCTTTCGCAGGGCGAATTCAGGACCGAAGTGACCCGACCAGCGTGCCGGAGCAACCGATTCCCCGGCTTACGGCTCTCTAGAGGCAGAGAAGCTGACAGCCCACCGGAGACTCGATCACCGCCATGAGCAGAACCAGTCAACCCATCCTGCCCTCCTCGGACCGGCCTTGCAGGGCAGCGCTCAACTCGCCGTCCTGCAAGGCCTGGTCGACCCGGCGTCCGCCAGCCACAAGATTCCCAGCAATGAACCTGCTCCCGCGGTCGCCTGTCCCGTACGAAGCGATCCGCAGCACGTGCGGGCAACCGGTCGGCGGCCCGTACGTGGCAGCCGGGAGTCGTTGAGTGCGATGAGGGTGCGGCACGTGTCCATGTGGGTATCAGGAGCGGAGAACTGATGGTGGATCAGCAGATCGATGACAACGTTTTCACCGTGGGAGACACACTCAGCGCCGAGGAAGTGGCCGTCTACCGCCGGCTGGCTCTGCACGGTCGGTTGGACCCGGCCCTGTTGGCCGAGGAGACGGGGGTCGACGAGACCGCGGTGAGCGGTGCGGTGGACCACCTCGTCCGGATCGGCCTGGTGCACAGAGGCGGGGAGGGCGACGACCGCCTCTGGGCTGTCGACCCGGACCTCGTCGCGGCCGTGGCCACCGCATCGGTGGAGCGGACCATCGCGGAACAGCAGACGCAACTGCGCCTCTTCCGCGACCAGTTCGCCCAGTTGGCCGCCGACTACAACGAGGGGAGGCACGGTGTCTCCACGGACCTGGAGACCATTCCCGGGCTCACCAATGTGCGGGCCGCGCTGAACCGGGCGGCCGAGCAGTGCCGCGAGGACATGGTCACCGTGCAGCCCGGCGGCACCCGCCCGCCCGAGGTGCTCCAGGACGCACTGCTCCGGGACAGCCAGATGCTCGCTCGGGGGGTGCGGATGCGGACGGTGTACCACCACACCGCCCGGTTCAACAGCCCCAGCCAGGCGTACGTGGCCACGGTGAGCGCGCTGGGCGGCGAGTACCGGACCGCCCACCAGCTCGTCGGCCGGATGATCATCTTCGACCGGGAACTCGCGTTCATGACCAACCGCAACGACCGGCTGGGCGCGGTGGTGATCCGGGAGCCGTCGGTCGTGCACTTCCTGTACGAGCTGTTCGAGCAGGTGTGGTCGCAGGCCCAGCCGTTCTCCGACGCGGCCACCGACGGCCTGGAGGCGGTCGCCAAGGATCTGGACCGCACCATCCTGCGACTGCTGGCGACAGGACTGAAGGACGAGACGATCGCGCGGCGGCTCGGCATGTCCTTACGCACCACCCGCAAACACATAGGCGACATGATGCAGGCTCTCGGTGCCGAGAGCCGTTTCCAGGCCGGCGTCGCGGTGGCCGCGAGGGGGCTGCTGAACGACGACGGAGAGCCGGACGCGGCACCCACGACAGCCCTGACCTGATCCGGGCGGCCGCCCGGGGGCGCACGCCGTCAGCCCGGGCCCTCCAGGTGGAGTTCGAGCAGTGTGGTCGGGGCGTGGATCTCCGACAGCCGGTAGGTGTGGTCCTGGGGCATGAAGAGAGTGCTGCCGGAACGCAGCCGCATGCCCAGCGGGTGCAAGGGGCCAGGTGCCGGGTCCTCACCGACACGCGACAGAACGCAGCGGCAGGCTCCTTCCAGGACCGTGACCGTGGACTCGGCACCGTTCGGCGCACTCTCCACGACGGGGGAGTCCGCCGACAGGAAGCGGAAGCAGGGGCGCACCCGCAGTTGCAGCCTGCGGCCCAGCTCGGCCGCCAGTTCCTCCGTGCCCGGTCCGCCCGGCACGGAGAGATCGGCGCCCGGTTCCGGACGGGCCGGGCGGGGCAGCTCCAGCAGGGCCGGCAAGGTCGTCGGATCCTCGGGCCACAGCAGGGCGGGCCCTCGGCCGCCGTTGGCCGCCACGCACAGAACCAGCTCTTCGACGAAGGACCGCATCGGCTGGCTCAGAACTCGCCGTCCAGGCACAGCTCTCCGATCTCACCGCAAGTCCGGGCGATGCGGGATGAATAAGGCGTGTAGGGCGCCACGACGCCCGGACACACTGAGGGAAAAGGGGAGGAACTACCTGAGCACCGCTGCGGCGCAGTGAGGATTCTGCCGCAGGGACGCCGGTCCCGACAGTCACGTGTTCGCGCGCCATCCGGCGCCCGCGGCAACGACTCGGCACTCGATCCTGAGTTCGGTCGGACCTGGATCCGGTCAGACCTGAGTCCGGTCGGGAGGCTTCGGCGTCGTCAGTAGCCCCTCGACCGACAGAGCCAGCAGCAACAGATGCGTTCGGTTCCGGGCTCCGGTTTTCGCGCGTATCCGGCGTATGTAGGTGTCGACGGTATGCGGACTGACATCCATGCGCCGGGCGATCTCCCCGTAGGTGGCTCCGCGCACGATATGCCCGAGCACTTCTCTTTCCCGGTCACTGACTTTACGGACAACTTCCCGCATTCCATCGATGAAGGAGTCGAGCGTTCTCTCTCCGCATGATTCCTGCATTCCGGGATCTGATGGACCACAGGTTCCGGAACTCACCACGGGCCGGCTTCTTCCCACGTACCCACAGGTCATGCCGGGATAAGACCCCAACCGCTGTCGTTGCCGGGCGCGGCGGAGGACGTTGCCACGATGTCGGCGCTGCCGGTCTCGGCGACAGCGGTACCGGCGACGGTGCCGATCATCAGCGCGCAGAGAACAGTGACCACGAACACGCGGGCAGACTTCATGACTTCTCCCAGAATTCAGAGTGATGAATGTGTGAAAAGTCCCGTCCGGCGTTGTCCGGCCGTTCCCCTTCCGCTGTTCCAGGATGGTGGGCGCCCGTCCCGGAATCCACAGACGGAACCATTCACCAAGTTCCCCGGCACCAAAGCGGGGGGTGAACGAAACGCCCCCGCGGTATCAAATAACGGCAATACGGATGGTCATGGCTGCCCGGAGCCCTGCCGCTGCGGATACCGGCGGCGTGTGGGCCGAAGGCGTCCCTCAACTCATCCGATGCGCCGAGAGACGCCTTCAGCCGTCGGCAGGTGCCGATCACGACAGCCCGGACGCGGCAACGCCTCAGCCCCGGCTCACCGAAAGCTCCTGGAACATCTCCCGGAGTTTCGCCCGGTCGATCTTCCCGTTCCGCGTCGACGGGAGAGCCTCCAGTTCAATCGGGAGCTCCTCCATTTCAATGAAGTGCCGGGGGACCATGAACCGGGGCAGACGGGAGGCAGACGGGAGGCACACGCACGGAACAGGTCGTCCCGATCGACCTCCGCGCCGGTCGCACGGGTGTAGTACCCCGCCGGCTGTGTGGACGCGGCAACCTCGTCACCACCGGGCCCGGCCGGCGGCCGGCGGCGCGGAGTGGCCGCCGGGACGGCGCCCGTCCGCGGCCCGGATCCAGTTCCGCAGCGTCTCGGCGTTCACCCCGAGATCACCGGCGACGGACTTGATCGTCGCTTCCGGCCTCGACCGGTACAACATGACCGCATCCGCCTTGAACCCGGCGGGGTAGTGCTTCATCCCCACGGAGACTCCGTTCTCCTGGACCATCAAGATCCAGGTCTCTCCGGTGTCCAGACTCCGGGGTCAAGGCCCGTCCCGGGCCGGCCCTACTCCTTCGTCGCCGTGCTGGAGCCGGGCGCCACGTCCTGGACCGCGATTCTGGACGCGGTCCGGCTCGGCCCGGAGGACGACGCGACCGTCATCACGGCCGACCAACTGCGAGGTGTCGTCGAGCGGCTCATCACCGCCGGCCAGTGGCAGACCGGGGACCCGGCATCGTGATCGTCAGTGACGCCGGCTACGACGTCACCCGCCTGGCCTGGGTCCTGCGCGACCTGCCGGTCGAGCCGGTCGGCCGGGTCCGCTCCCACCGTGTCATGCGTCTGCCGAAGACACCGCGGATGCACGGCGCCGACGGCCGACCGCCCAGCACGGCCCGGAATTCCGCTTCCCCGAACCGGAGACCTGGCCCGAGCCTGCCATCACCACGATCACGGACACCACCAACTACGGCAAGGCCGAAACTCAGGCATGGGAACGGGTCCACCCCCGGCTCACCCACCGCTCCTCATGGCTGGACCACGAAGGCGAACTGCCCTTGGTTGACGAAGACGTAGTCGGAGTCGAGGTCGCCGTACTCGGTGTGCAGGTAGTCGGCCTACAGCCGGATCAGCTCAGCGCTGACCGGGATCGTCCTTGTCCTCGCCGACTTGGTGCGGGCGCCGTTGTCGTTGAGCCGCGGCACCACCGACAACTCGCGCTCAGCGACGGCCCCTTCCTCGTGCCGCAAGCCGAGGGCCTCCCCGATCCGCATGCCCGATTCGACCAGGACGGCGAACAGCAGCCGGTCCCGAAGCCGCTCGCAAGCATCCAGGATGGCCTGGGCCTCGGCTGCGGCAAGGGTGCGGGGGAGTTCCTGTCAGTCTTCACCGAGATAGCCCGCCGTTGCTGTGGTCGGCCCTTGCTCACATGGTGCAGGAACGGCTTCCACGCGGTGCTGCGGCCCCCGGCCGACTGCCAGTCGTCAGCAAACTCGCCCACATCGACGCCATAGCGTGCGGCGTGCTGGTAAAAGGCGCTGACCGCCGACAGTTTTCGGTTCACCGTCGCCTCGCCGCAGTGATGTTCGACCGACGGCAGCACCGCGACCGCCCCAGCCCGGGCTGTTGGCGGTAGCCGCAGCCAGGCGACGAACTCGCCGACGTCCTCCAGTCGCACCTCCCGCCAGTCCAGGCCCCGGACGCCGAGGAAGGGGAACCAGTCCTTCAGATCATGCGCATACGCCTTGACCGTGTTCGGTGACCGCTCGATATCGGTGAGATAGGCCAGGTAGCGCGCGATCGGTTCGACCGGGGCGGCGTCCTCGCCGAGCACCGCCCATGACTCAAGCGGCGAGGGCGGCATCACCACGCGCCGTACGAGCA
This sequence comes from Streptomyces sp. TSRI0281, assembly GCF_001905125.1. Lineage (GTDB taxonomy): Bacteria > Actinomycetota > Actinomycetes > Streptomycetales > Streptomycetaceae > Streptomyces. Next base: position 79,431 of record NZ_LWLE01000009.1, read on the forward strand.
TCGGACCTCCGGGGAATCTGCGTGATGGACAGCGGCAGATAGCCACGTCCATCAGGCGGTTCCCGGGGCTTCACCCGGGCTTGCTCAACGTCAAGGACGCCCCTTGGGGCGGCTCAAGACAACGTTCGTTTGCCGACAGGTGGTCCGCGGTCACGAGCCGGTCCCCCACTGCCAGGGCTGTGACGGTCGTATGTGAGTGCTCAGGTGCCGTTGGCGCCGAAGCCTGCGACGGCGAGCCGGAAGGCGCGGTCCGCCTGCATCGCCGGGTCGGTGTACTTCTCGGTGGCCAGGGCGATTCCGACGATCAGTATGAGCAGATCGTCGATGGTGATGTCCGCCCGGACAGTCTGGTCGTCAATGGCCTTGCGTAGCAGCAAGGCGCCGGCCCCACCGATGGCCTGCGCACAGGAGTCCTGGGTGGCCTCGTCCTGGAGGGGCTGGTAGGAGAGGACGTCCGCCAGACCGCGTGCGGCGAGTGAGTAGGCGAGCAGCTCGCGCAGCCATTCCACCAGCGCGGAGCGGCTGTCGTGCTCGCCACAGAGCGTATGAGCGCGATCGCACAGGTCATGGACGCGCTGTTTGAAGACGGCTTCGAGCAGGGCTTTGCGGGTGGGGAAGTGGCGCCTCACGGTAGCTGATCCGACGCCTGCGATGCGGGCGATCTGCTCAAGGGATGCCTGGGCTCCTTGGGTCGCCACCTCGGCCTCGGCCACGGCGAGGATGTGCGTGTAGTTGCGGCGGGCGTCCGAGCGCTGGCCGGTCATGATCTCCCCAACATTGATTAGTGGCGGGCCCCGCCGTATTGTAGCGAACACAAAACGGCGTGCCCCGCCGTTTGTGATGTACGTGACCGCTGAGGAGATGTACACATGGCCACTGCCCCAACACCGGTTCTCGTCGCCGGTGCCACTGGCCGCCAAGGCGGTGCCACCGCCCGCGCCCTGCTCGCGCAGGGAACACCGGTGCGCGCCCTGGTGCGCGACCCGAGCACGCCGCGTGCACGGGCAGTCGAAGAACTCGGCGCCAGCCTGTTCGTGGGCGATCTCACCGAGCCCGCAACCCTTGAGGCGGCCATGGACGGCGTGCGGGCCGTCTTCTCCGTGCAGATGCCCGCATATACCGAGCAGGGGTTCGACTTCGCCGGCGAGGTCAGCCAGGCGGACAACCTCATGACGACTGCGCGGGCCGCCGGTGTAGAGCAGTTCGTCCAGTCCTCCACCAGCGGCGTGGGACAGCACGTCGAGGCTCCGGGCTGGGCCGAAGGACGGTGGGCGGTGATGGAAGCCCCGCTCGGCACGAAGGCTGCGATCCAGGACCGGCTGCGCGAACTCGACTTCCCCTACTGGACGTTGCTCAAGCCGTCGTTCTTCATGGAGAACTTCGAGCCGTCCATGCGGTTCTACTTCCCCCGCGGCGTCGAAGGGGGTCTGGTCACCGTCGTCAAACCGAGCACGCACCTGGCACTCGTAGCAGCCAAGGACGTGGGCCGAGCCGCGGCGGCTGCCATGTCCGCCCCCGCCGAGTTCCACCGAGTGGAACTGGAGCTCACCAGCGATTACCTGACCATGACCGAAATCGCCGAGATCCTCTCCCGCGCCGTGGGCGTCCCGCTGACGGCCCCGGACATGACCGAGGAACAGGCCCGCGCCGCCGGAATGGGAGACATGGGCGCCACGCACGAGTTCATGGAGGTTGTCGGCCAGCCGGCCCGGCCACAGTTCGCCCGTGCGCTGGGCATCGGCCTGACCAGCTTCGAAGAGTGGGCGCACGAACATCTGCGGCCCGCCGCCTGAGCAGGGAGGTATGACGCCAGCGTGTCGCCGTGCGCCTGCTCGACGGCTTCGGGGCGAGCCTCGCGCTTGGCGTGCTCGGCCATGCCGACCCGGCCCCGACCTCTCAGGGGGTGTGACCGCAGCCGGCCGCAGCCGGCTGCTGTTCGCGCAGCGGAGTGAAGTCCACGTCCAACTTCGGATCGTACGCCTCCGGCTGGATGCCCAACTCGTGCGTGCTGTACTCGCCGAACCGTTTGATGTGCTCGGTCAGGTACGGCGAGATGTGGGCCAGGCCCAGTGTCTGTTTCATCTCGCGGTAGTCGTTCTCGATGCGCCGGCGGAGCTTCGCGGTGCGCACAAGGACGGGCAGCGGGGTGGTCCCGGGCAGGTTGGAGAGCCAGAACTGCACGGGCTCGTCCTGGTCGGCGGGCCACTCCGCCAGCAGCCAGCGCATCGGAAGCTCGCTGCCGGCCGTGGCCTTGCGGATCTCACGTCCGGCGGGCCGGATCCGCAGGGCCACGAAGCGCGAGTACATGCGCTTGTGCCCGCCGACCCGGACCGAGCGGCGGATCATCAAGGTCAGGGTTCTGCGCCGCTGGGGACCGGCCCGCATCGCGTACCTGCTCGGGCTGAACCCGGCGACCTCGTGCACGTCGACATCAAGAAACTCGGCAACATCCCCGACGACCTCCTCAAGCAGCCCACCCGGGCCCTGCACGCCAACGGCACCATTGATGTCGACCTCGGCGTGAAAATCCGCGTCGCCCGCATCCAGCCCGTCACCCTCCCCGCGGCGACAGCCCACAGCCTTTCGCGGGGGCCGGACCGGACGTGCCCCGGTGACGGACTACGCGGACATCTGCCAGAGAGGATCAGCTGTGACAGCACTGGCATTCCAAGTGCCAACACAGAAGTTCAGGCCGTTCGGACACGCCGGCCGAGAAGACTGCTCTACTTCGGCGGGGAAATATGGTGACGGATTGTTTTTTGATCGGTTCGTAATTGTGGGGCATGAACTTTCGAGTAAACATTTCTGCAGCGCGCAGAAACGTTCCTCGCCACGTAAAAACAAAACGAAGACAGAGGGGTGGCTCGTTGGAATTTCCTATAGTCCTGAATTAGTACTAGAAAAAAGGTCCGACTCGCCACCATTCCTCCGGGTTTAAGAGCTACTGCTGTGCGTAATGTGCTGCCGACACACGAGGGCTTCCGGGAAAACGTGAACGGCTCGGAAGCCGCCGCCTCGCACAGAAAACCGGTTTCTGATGAAGCTCAGAACTCCTGATATCGCAGTACGGCGCATTGTCTCTTCCTGGCTCACCGCCGCTCTCACCGCGACGGTCGCCGCAGCCATGGTGGCCGTGACACCGGCCCCGGCATTCGCCATCGCCACGCCCGTACCGCTCGGGACGGCGGACAGTTTCGCCGTGCTGGCAGGGGAGTCGGTCACCAACACCGGACCCACCGTGATCACCGGGGACGTCGGCGTCAGCCCGGGAACGGCCATCAGCGGATTCCCGCCGGGGCTCGTGAACGGGGTCCAGCACTCGGCCGACGCCGTGGCGCTCCAGGCGAAGTCGGACCTGGTGGCGGCGTTCAACAACGCGGCGGGCCAGGCCACGGACGCCGCGCTCCCGCCGGACGCCGGGGGTCTGACGCTGGTGCCCGGCGTCTACACGGCATCCTCGACGCTGGGCCTGACCGGCACGCTCACTCTCGACGCGCAGGGTGACCCCAACGCCGTATGGGTCTTCCAGGTCGGATCGGGTCTGACGACGGCGTCCGGCAGCCGTGTCAACCTCATCAACGGTGCGCAGCCGTGCAAGGTGTTCTGGGAAATCGGCAGTTCGGCGACGCTCGGTACGAATTCGACCTTCATCGGCAACATCCTGGCGCTGACGTCAATCAGCGTGACCACCGGCGCGACCATCGAGGGCCGCGCGCTGGCCCGTAACGGCTCGGTCACTCTGGACAATAACCGCATCACCCGGTCCACCTGCTCCGGCGGCACCACGTCCGGCACCACCACGGGTACGACCACCGGCACCACGACGGGCACGACGACCGGGACCACCACCGGCACCACGGGCGGCGTGCTGGGCGGGGTGCTCGGCGGCGTCCTGACCGGCGGCACGACCGGCGGGACCGGCGGGGTGCTGGGCGGGGTGCTCGGCGGCGTCCTGACCGGCGGCACCACAGGAGGCACTCCGGGCGGCTCGACCACCACCGGGACCACCACGGGGAACACCGTCGGCAACACCTCCGGGAACATCGCCGGCAACACCACAGGCGGCGGCAAGGGCGGCGTTATCGGCGGCGGCAAGGGCGGCGGCACCGGCGGCCACTCCGGCGGCGGCAAGGGCGGCGGCACCGGCGGCCACTCCGGCGGTCACGACAGCGGCGGCTACGGCGACGGGAGCCCCGGCGACCACGGCGAGGAGCACGGCGGCTACGGCGACAAGCCGGAGGGCTACGGCCACCACGAGGGCTGACCGGCGGCGCGGCTCACGCGCTGCCGGATGACCGGTGTGCGGCGGGGCATGTCCTCCTGCCCCGCCGCACGCTTCCACGAGACGGACGACGAGAAGAACAGGGCGGGGCTGGGGCACGTGCTGGGTGGAGCCGCAACGGAACATGTACGCAGGCACGTAGGCGAGTACGTACGCAGACAGGTACGCAGAAGAGTCCTCAACACCGCCGTGGCGCTCTGCCTGACCATGGCCCTGGCCCACGTCGGTCTGGTGTTCTTGCACGTGGCACCGTCGAATACGGTGTCGCAGCGCTTCAGCTCACAGGTGGACGCCTGGGTCTATCCCCTCTTCGAGCAGAACTGGCGGCTGTTCGCCCCTGACCCGGACTCCGTCAACCGGCAGATCTCCGCGCGGACGGCGCACACGGCCCCGGACGGCTCTATCCAGGTCAGCGGCTGGATCGACCTGACCGCCGTGGACGCCTCCGCCATCGAGCACAACGCCTTCCCGAGCCACACCTCGCAGAACATGCTGCGCCGGTCCTGGACGTCGTACGTCGAACTCCACGGCGGCGACGACGTACCGCGCTCGGACCGGGCCGTGATGATGCAGCGCTACCTGCGCAACATCGCCGCCGACCGCATGGCCGAACGGGACGGCAAGCGGCGGTTCGAGAACATCCAGCTCCGGGTGGTCACCCTGCCCGTAGCCGCTCCGGGCAGCACGGACCGTGACCGCCGTGCCGCCGCCGCGAAGAACGCCGAGACACGGCTTCTGCCCTGGTGGAAGGTGGCCTCCGATGCCTGAACCGGCCAACAGCCCGACCCGCCTACCTGAGGCGGCCAGCAGCCCGATCCGTCCGCTGAACGCGGTCGGCGGCCCGACCCGCCCGCTGGTACGGGTGACGGGCGCGGCGCGCCACGCGTGGGCGCTGCTGACCGAACGCCCTCTCTCCCTCTACGCGGTGTCCGTCCTGCGCATCGGGTACGGCCTGCTCTACCTCGTCTTCCTGCTGCGCGAGTTCCCGCACCGCGACGAGATCTGGGGCCCCGGCTCCCCGTGGACTCCGGACCTGGCCCGGCAGCTCTTCGACCAGACCGGCTGGGTCAGCGTGCTGACCCTCTCCGACAGCCGCCTCCACTTCGAGCTCTGTTACACGGCCGCGCTCGTCGTCAGCGTCCTGTTCCTGCTGGGCTGGCGGACCCGCGCGGTCTCCGTGCTCTTCGCCGTCGTCGTGGCCTCGTTCCACGCGCGGTCGATCTTCATGACGGACGGCGGCGACAACCTCGTCCTCCTGATGGCGCTCTACCTCGTCCTCACCGCGTCCGGCCGCCGCTGGTCCCTGGACTCGAGGAGAGTCGGCCGCCCGCGCGGCTGCGGGCGGCTGCCCGCACTCCCGCCCCAACTCCAAGACGCGCGACGCACCTTGGTCACGGCCGTGCACAACTGCGGGCTCCTCGTGATCGCCGTCCAGGTCTGCTTCCTCTACGGCGCCGCCGGCCTCTACAAGGTGCAGGGCGGCACCTGGGGCGCCGGAACCGCGCTGCACTACGTCCTGAACCTCGACCTCTTCCAGCCGTGGCCCGCGCTGTCGCACTGGGCGGACGACCAGGCGCTGGCCATCGCGGTCGTCGGCTACCTGACCGTGCTCCTCCAGGTCGCCTTCCCGTTCGTGCTGTTCGGCAGGCTCAAGTACCCGGTGCTGACGATGCTGCTCGGGATGCACATCGGGATCGCGGTCCTCATGGGGCTGCCGCTGTTCTCCGGCGCGATGATCATCGCCGACGCGGTGTTCCTGCCCGACCGCTTCTGGGTCGCGGCCGGAAAACTGGTCCGGAGGGCGCTCGGACGTACGGAAGAGCCACAGCCGGTGGCAGCAGAGACACCGGAGGCTCCTGAGGCCGCTGGGACGCCGGAGACCTCAGAGGAGCGGCGAGGCGTGGTGCCGAAGCAGGGCAGCTCCGTGTCCCCCGTACCCGATCGTCCCTAGTGTCCTGCGCCGGAAATGGGAGCTCTAAGTTGGCAGGCTGTTTTTATGTCGCCTCGGGGTCCTCGTCCTGTCGATGTTGGGCTGTCCGCCGAGGAACGTGCGGAGTTGACGCGCTGGGCGCGACGGGCGAAGACCGCGCAGTATCTGGCGTTGCGCGCGAAGATCGTGCTGCGGTGTGTGGAGGGCGGCACGAACAAGGAGACCGCCGCCGAACTCGGTGTCGCTCACGCGACGGTCAACCGATGGCGGTCGAGGTTCATCCGCTTGCGGCTGGACGGGCTGACCGATGAGCCGCGTCCCGGCCGGCCGCCCTCAATCCTTCTCGACCAGGTCGAAGACGTGCTCACCGCGACGTTGGAATCCACCGCGGGCAAGGACACCCACTGGTCGCGGGCCTCCATGGCCAAGAGTTCCGGCCTGTCGAGATCGACGATCGGGCGGATCTGGACGAGGTTCGACCTCAAGCCGCACCTCCAGGACGCGTTCAAGCTGTCGACGGATCCGTTGTTCGTGGAGAAGGCCGTCGACGTCGTCGGCCTGTACCACCACCCGCCCGAGAAGGCGGTCGTGCTGTGCGTGGACGAGAAGTCCCAGATACAGGCGCTGGACCGCTCCCAGCCCGTGCTGCCAATGATGCCGGGCATGCCCGGGCGTCGTACCCACGACTACTGCAGGCATGGCATCACCAGCCTGTTCGCGGCCTTCAACATCGCTGATGGCACCGTCATATCGGAACTCCACCGACGCCACCGGGCCATCGAGTTCAAGAAGTTCCTGATCCGAATCGACAAGGCCGTGCCCACCGGCCTGGACGTGCACTTGGTGTGTGACAACTACGCCACCCACCACACCGCCGAGATCAGGACCTGGCTCGGTAAGCACCCCCGCTTCCACATCCACTTCACTCCCAGCCGACCTCGCGGCCTTCGGAGCACAAAGCCCCGCACTCGCCACCCGCTACCGGACCAACTAACCCTCCATCTCAGCGAGGATCACAGGGTCCCGGTCGCCCAATCGGGACCCTGTTGTCGGCGTACGGAGTTGGATCCCCAGTCGCGTACCTTTCTTCGCCCCCACCTGTCAGGCCACGTCCGTCTCGCGCTCGATTACCTGGAGGCGGTTCTTGAGCCGGTAGCGGGGGCCGCTGATCGGGACGACGCGGTGGACCTGTCCGATGCCGCTGTGAGCATCTGCCTTCCGCAAGGCAGAGTCTTCACAGATGAGGCTTGGTCTGCCGCGTGAGTGATGCTGCTCAGCGCCTCCTCTCGTACCTGGTCAGGACCACACCGCCGGGAAACGTCCGCGTCTCCACCAGGTTCAGGTTCACCCAGCTGTCCAGCGCGGTGAAGAACGGCGTGCCGCTGCCCACCAGGACCGGATGAGCGGCGATCAAGTACTCGTCGATCAGCCCGGCGCGCATGGCCGCCCCGGCGAGCGTTGCGCCGCCGATGTCCATGGGGCCGCCGTCCTCGGCCTTGAGCCGGGTGATCTCTGCGATCGCGTCGCCGGTGACCAGGCGGGTGTTCCAGTCGACCTTGTCGATCGTCGAGGAGAACACCACCTTCGGCGTGTCCCGCCAGTTCCGCGCGAACTCGATCTCCGCCGGGGTGGCGTTGGGCTGCTGGTCGCCGGTCGGCCAGTAGGAGCTCATCGTCTCCCACAGCTTGCGCCCATACAGCGACAGGCCACTCGCCTGCTCGTGGTCGAGCCACCACTGGAACAGCTCGTCGCTCGGCGGCCCGCTCCAGCCGATGTCGTCGCCGGCCGCGGCGATGTAGCCGTCCAGCGTCAGGTTCATGCCGTAGATCAGTTTCCGCATGGCCCAGCCTTCCGTCCGTGAGTGTCCGGCGTATAGACCAGCGTGATCGGTGCGCGATCGGGGCTCGCCGGTAGCCCTCATGCTCGGGGCTCAGCGTGGTGTACTCGGCCGACTCGGACAAGCCATCTGATCTCGCCCTCGCCCTCGCGAGAAAATGTTGCGGATTGAGACTGATCATGGGTGGCAAGGCCGTGAGACAGCCAAGAACCGCCAGGTCACGCAAGATCGACATGTCACGAGCGGCGAGATCCAACACCGGGAAGCGGGCCGGAAGCACCGGAAGGGAGAGCCGGCCCGGAGAAGGCCTGCCGCCCGGCGCGGTCGGGCCGCTGCCCGTACTCCGATCCTCTCGCCGCAACCAGTCCACCGCATCCGGACCTTCCAGGTGCATCGCCTCGGATGGTCTGGAACGCGGGACGGTGCCGCAGTCCGATACCCCACACTCCGAGCCGCTGACGGGTGGCTGTACTCACCACTACCCGTCACCGCGGTCATCCTCTTCAGCCACGGCACCCGCTCACCGCGCTGGCCATCGCGTACGCGGTGAGGACCGGGGCAGCGGTGAGTACGCGGGTGTGTGCTGCCGCTGCCCGGCATGGCCGTCCGGCTCGAAGTGGCCTGGCGCGGAGAGAGCTGGGGTGGACGAATCAGGCCGCTGGAGCGGGCCGGTCGTCCACCCCCAGGAGTCCGCGGGGTGGACGAATCAGGCCGCTGGAGCGGGCCGGTCGTCCACCCCCAGGAGTCCGCGCTGGTCAGCCCTCGGACAGCCCTGGACAAGAAGGACTGTGTCAGACGCGGAGGCGATAGGGGGCTTGCCCCTCGATCCCTTCATTCCCCCCTCCTCTCCGATGCGGGGCCGGGGCACGAGGCGCAGCCGCTGTTCGGTGCAGCGGGGTGCGCAGGGCGGCCGGGGGCTTGGTGGTGCGGGCGCTGCTGGAGGAGTGCGGTGTTTCTCAGGGTGCGTAGGGTCACGTAGCGCAGGAGGCGCAGTCGGCGGGCGGGCACGTCAGCTCTCCCGGTCGGGTGTGTCGGACAGTTCCAGGGTGACGGGGACCGTGCTGGTCTTGGGCCGCGCTGACGCGGGTGGTGTGCCGGGTGGGGTGCAGAGGCCCATGTCGGTGAGGTCGTCGAGGTCGTGGAGCGCACACAGGAGCGCGGCCGCGGCCGGGAGGGTCAGAGGGGTGGTGGAGCCGTGGCCGAGCAGGGCGCCGGTGTCGGGCTGGGTGCGGACCGCCTGGCGGGCGTGGGCGAGGACCTGGCTGGGGTCGGTGTCGGTGACGGTGAGATCGTCGACCTGGATGTGCTGAACGTGGACGCGCAGGTCAAGCGGGCGGGCCGGTGCCGGCCTCGGGGCGGCAATGGCGGGCAGCAGGCTCGGGTGGGTCATGAGGTGGGCTCCAGGGAACGGAGGCCGGGACGACGGTGAGCGGTCCGGCGGGGTGGGGATGGCGGGGGCGAGGACGGCCCAGGCGCGTGAGCGGTAGGAGGGTAGGGCGCGGCTGTGGCCGTGGCGGGCTGCGAGCCCACCGCCCCAGCGCCTGCCAACGGGCCCGAGCCTGGGCCGCGAAGCCCTCACCCGCTGGGACGCGATACGACGCCTGCCTACGCGATGGCCGTCGATGCCGCCCTGCGCCCGGAGCTGGATGAGGCGGCGTGGAGGCGGTGTCCCTGATCTACTGATGGAGCGTCAGGTACACCTTCGAGCCCGAGCTCGTCGTACGGGGGTCGACGGCGCCGCCGCCCGTCGGCTGACCCACCCGTACCCCTCCGCTCCCTCGCAGCGTCCCGTTTCCCCTCATGCGCCCCTCCCCGCTTTCCTCCTTCTTTCCCGGCGCCGGTTCCGGGAGGCCCAACGCCTCCCGGACCGGAGCCGTTCGCCTGCGCGGACTTCTCGAAGCTGACCTGCGGGGACGCGTCGTCCAGCGCGTGGGTTCTGTCACGGCTGTTGACAAAGCGGTGACCTGATAGAAACCTGACACCTCGACGACGCAAAATATGAACCAAAACGCTCAATATGTTGGTAGGGCGTCGTCATTCGTTGTCAGAGTCCTGCTGGTTTCCTGGCGAGAGCCACTGTTGTTGTCCCCACCTGCAGCTGGGCGCCGTGCTCGTCGTCACCCTGTTGCGATACGGGGCCGGTAACGGAACGCCGAGCCGTGGCCCAGCGCTTGGAGAGGCCCATATGAGAGGCAACATCCTGAGCCTGCGGCTGACGGTCGGCATGCTGATAGCCGGACTGATCGCCGTCGGACTCCTTCCCGTCCACGCGTACGCGGCAGCCGCACCACCACCGAACATCGCTCTCGGTAGAACCGTGACGGCAGGCGGCACCCAGGGGGCGTACGTCGCCGGCAACGTCACCGACGGAAGCCAGCAGTCCTACTGGGAGGGCCCGGCCGGGGCGTTACCGCAGTGGGTGCAGCTCGACCTCGGTGCAGGAACCCGGGTCGACCGCGTCGTCCTGAAGCTCCCCACCACCTGGGAGGCCCGTTCGCAGACCGTCGGGGTGCTCGGCAGCGGCAACGGCAGCGACTTCACCACGCTCGCCGCGTCCCGGTCCCGCGCGTTCGACCCGTCCGAGGCGAACACCGTCAGCATCGACCTCACCTCCGCGACGACCCGGTACCTCCGGATCCGGGTGACGGCGAACACCGGCTGGGACGCGGCCCAGCTCTCCGAGGTCGAGGTCTACGGCGAGAACGGTTCCGGACCGGTCGACCCGCCGCCCGTCGGTACCAACCTGGCGCGCAACAAGCCCATCGAGGCGACCTCGACGACGCAGAACTACGTCGCGGCCAACGCCAACGACGACAGCACCGCCACCTATTGGGAGTCCGCCGGATTCCCGTCCGGCCTGACGGTGAAGCTCGGCGCCAACGCCGACGTCACGGCCGTCGTCGTCAAGCTCAACCCCGACCAGGTGTGGGGTGCGAGGACGCAGGCGATCGAGGTACTCGGACGCGAGCAGGCCGCTTCCGGCTTCACCTCGCTCAAGGCACGGGCCGACTACGCGTTCAGCCCCGCCACCGGGCAGAACACCGTCACCATCCCGGTGACCGGACGCTACGCCGACCTGCGGCTGACCTTCTCCTCCAACACCGGCGCCCCCGGTGCCCAGGTCGCCGAGTTCCAAGTCGTGGGCACGGCGGCCCCCGGCCCCGACCTCACCGTCACCGATCTGACCTGGGATCCGTCCGCCCCCTCGGAGACGGACCGTGTGACCGTCAACGCCACGGTGCGCAACAGCGGCACCGCCGCTGCCGCCGCCACCACGGTCGAGGTCAGCGTCGGGGGCGCCGTGGCCGGCTCCGGCCCGGTCGCCGCGCTCGCCGCCGGTGCCTCGGCGACCGTCCCGGTCCAGGTCGGCAAGCGGCCCATGGGCGAGTACACCGTGTCGGCGGTTGTCGACCCGACCGACATCGTCCCCGAGCTGGACAACAGCAACAACAGCGGTACGGCCTCGGCGAAACTGGTCGTCGGTCGGAGTCCCGGCCCCGACCTCCGGATCACGGGTATCACCACCAACCCGGCGAGCCCCGCCGCCGGGTCCGCGGTCACCTTCACCGTCGCGGTCCACAACCGGGGGACCACCGGCGCCCCGGCCGGTACGGTCACCCGGCTGACCGCCGGAAGCAGCACCCTCAACGGCACCACGGGCACCGTCGCCGCGGGCCAGACGGTCAACGTGCCGATCTCCGGCAGTTGGACGGCCACCACCGGTGGGGCGACACTCACCGCGACCGCCGACGCCACCGGCACGCTCACCGAGACCGACGAGAGCAACAACGTCTTCGCCCGCTCCCTCGTCGTGGGCCGGGGCGCGGCCGTGCCGTACACCGAGTACGAGGCGGAGGATGCCCGCTACCAGGGCACCCTTCTCACCGCCGACCAGAAGCGGACCTTCGGCCACACCAACTTCGCCACCGAGTCCTCCGGCCGCAAGTCGGTCCGCCTCAACTCCACCGGGGAGTACGTGGAGTTCACCTCCACCAACCCGTCCAACTCCGTCGTCGTGCGCAACTCCGTCCCCGATGCCCCCGCCGGCGGGGGCGCCGAGGCCACCATCAGCCTCTACGCGAACGACGTCTTTGTCCGGAAGCTGGCTCTGTCGTCCAAACACAGCTGGCTGTACGGCAGCACCGACGACCCCGAAGGACTCACCAACCGGCCCGGCGGTGACGCCCGGCGCCTGTTCGACGAGTCCCACGCACTCCTCGCCCAGTCGTACCCGGCCGGCACGAGGTTCCGGCTCCAGCGCGATGCCGACGACCGGGCCTCCTTCTACATCGTCGACCTGATCGACCTGGAGCAGGTGGCGCCCCCGGCCGGCAAGCCCGCGAACTGCGTCTCCATCACCGAGTACGGTGCCGTCCCCAACGACGGCATCGACGACACCGACGCGCTCCAGCGCGCGGTGACCGCCGACCAGAACGGGCAGATCCCCTGTGTGTGGATTCCCGCCGGTCAGTGGCGCCAGGAGCAGAAGATCCTCACCGACGACCCGCTCGACCGGGGCCAGTTCAATCAGGTGGGTATCCGGGACGTCACCATCCGCGGCGCGGGCATGTGGCACTCCCAGCTGTACACCCTCACCCCGCCGCAGGAAGCTGGCGGGATCAACCACCCGCACGAGGGGAACTTCGGTTTCGACATCGACGACAACACACAGATCTCCGACATCGCCATCTTCGGTTCGGGCACGATCCGCGGTGGCGACGGCAACGCCGAGGGCGGCGTCGGCCTCAACGGGCGCTTCGGCGAGGACACCAAGATCAGCAACGTGTGGATCGAGCATGCCAACGTCGGCGTCTGGGCCGGCCGCGACTACTCCAACATCCCCGACCTGTGGGGCCCCGGAGACGGCCTCGAATTCAACGGCATGCGGATCCGCAACACCTACGCCGACGGCATCAACTTCGCCAATGGCACCCGTAACTCGACCGTCTTCAACTCATCCTTCCGCAACACCGGGGACGACGCCCTGGCTGTCTGGGCCAGCAAGTACGTCAAGGACACCTCGGTCGACGTCGGTCACGACAACCACTTCCGCAACAACACGATCCAACTGCCGTGGCGCGCCAACGGCATCGCGGTCTACGGCGGATACGGCAACACCATCGAGAACAACATCATCTCCGACACCATGAACTACCCCGGCATCATGCTGGCGACCGACCACGACCCGCTTCCCTTCTCCGGGCAGACCCTGATCGCCAACAACGCCCTGCACCGCACCGGCGGCGCGTTCTGGAACGAGGACCAGGAGTTCGGGGCCATCACACTCTTCGCCCAGGGCCAGGGCATCCCGGGCGTCACCATCCGGGACACCGAGATCCTCGACTCGACGTACGACGGCATCCAGTTCAAGACGGGTGGCGGCAAGATGCCGGACGTGAAGATCACCCACGTCCGCATCGACAAGTCGGTCAACGGCTCCGGAATCCTCGCGATGAGCGGCGCCCGCGGCAGCGCGACACTGACCGGCGTGACCATCACCGACTCGGCCGATGGCGACGTCCGTATCGAGCCCGGTTCGCAGTTCGTCGTCAACCGAACCGGCTGACGCCTGTCCCCCTCCCCACCCCGGCACGGCGGCCCGCCCCTGCGGGCCGCCCCTGCGGGCCGCCGTTGCCAGGAGGTGCCCGAGCCGAGCAGGTCAGTCCGCTCAACCGCCCGACCCACGCGATTCGATGCTGCCCGGCCCGAAGGCCGGGCTGTGGCCGGCACCAGGGCCGAGCGCTGGTCCGGTGCCGCCACGCCGCGATCGGCCGGCCGTACGACCAACTGTTCGCGGCGTACGCGGTTGGGACCGCCCCGTGAATGGATCGAGCAGCTGCAGCCTGGTGTTCGTGTGGGGCGGATACCGCCGTTCGGTCTACGGCTGCGGCGTGCCCAGTTCCCCCGCGTCAGGTGGGGGCGCGCATCGCCGTACGGATCCTCCAGCACGCTCCGTCCGGCATAGGAGCTGCCTGGCCTCCCGTGATTGACCGGGCTGTCTGGGCGAAGGCCGTAGGCGGCTCGCAGTGCGCGCGGCACGGCCTCGTGGGGGTCTTGGTCTGTGTCGCTGCGGGTGCCGACCCCGGCCAGCCGACGACATGCTGCACACCGTGCTCCGGCGCGAGGCACTCGGCGAGTCCGTCGAGCAGATCCCCCCTGATCATCCCCACCGGCAAGCGCGAGGGACAGAACCCCTCCGTCGCCGGCATCTACCGGGCGCTCGCCGAGCACGAGAGACCCAGGCGTACCCGGAGGCAGTCGAGACGGTACACACCGATTTCTTTGCCGTGAAACGGTAGTTGGAACCACGGGGGGGGTGTGGTGACCTACGCGATCCGGATCCCGTAGGTCACGCTTGTTGGAACCACATGGTCACGCTGCTTGCAACCTGCGGTGAATTGCCATTCATGTGGGAATCAGAGTCGATAGACCTGTTTCGAGACGCGCGGGCGAAGCCGACCGCCCCGGCGGGTGATGACCGCCGTGCACTTCACCAGGGCACTACGCCGGCGTCTTCGAAGAACTTGCCGCTCGGGCCGTCGTCGGGCAGGGTCGCCAGCTTGATGGCGATCGCCGCGCCCTGTTCGGGGGTGCGCACGCCGCGGAAGCCGTTGAGGTCGGTCGCGACGTAGCCGGGGCAGCCCATGTTGATCAGGATGTTCGTGCCGCTCAACTCCCGGGCGTACTGCAGGGTGACGGCATTCAGGAACGTCTTCGACGGCGCGTACGCCACGGCCACCGGTCCCGTCGTCAGCTCAGCGGCGGTTCCTGACTGCCGGGTGAGGGAGCCGACGCTGCTGGACATGTTCACGATCCGCGGCGAGGCAGAGCGGCGCAGCAAAGGCATCATCGCGTTGGTGACGCGGATGACGCCGATCACGTTGGTCTCCACGACCGTCCGGATGGTGACGGGATCGATCCGGCTGGGCTCCTGCGGCATCCCGCCGGTGATACCGGCGTTGTTGACGAGCACGTCGAGGCGCCCCGCCTGTTCCTCGATCAGCCGCGCGGCGGCGCTCACGCTCGCGTCGTCGGTCACGTCCAGCGGTACGCCGAAGGCGTCGACGCCGACCGTGCGCAGTTGCTCCACCGCTGCCTCACGGCGCCGATCGTCTCGGGCTCCGACGCCAACGCTCCAGCCGAGGGCGCCCAGGCCCACGGCGATCTCGTAGCCAATTCCCTTGTTCGCACCGGTGACCAGCGCAATCGTTCGTTCGCTCATAGGGACCATGCTGCCCCCGGACCCCGCCGGGGGTCCAAGACCGATCCGATGACCAACGATACCGACAGGGTATTGAACCGGGGTAGCGTGGCTGCATGGAAACCCGGGAACTGCGGTATTTCGTCGCCGTGGCCGAAGAGCTGCACTTCGGGCGCGCAGCGCGGCGACTCGGGATCGCGCAGCCGCCCTTGTCACGGGCCATCCAGCAACTCGAACGCCGGCTCGGGGCAGCGCTGCTGGATCGGACCAGCCGCACCGTCACGCTGACCGAAGCCGGCTCCGTGCTGTTGGCCGAGGGCCGGGCGGCCCTCGCTGCGGTCGGGGCCGCCGAGCGCCGGACCCGCCGCGCCGCCCTTTCCGCAACCGGCCGTCCCGGCCTGGTCCTGGTGGCGAAAGCGAGCGCGTCCCGCGAGCTGCTGGCGAAACTGCTCGACGCGTACGCCGCCGAACCCGGCGCAGTCCCCGTCGATGTCATCCTGTGCGGCCCGGCTGAGCAGGAACGACTCCTGCGCGAAGGCCGGGCCGACGTGGCGCTGCTGCACCGGCCGTTCGACTCGACGGCCGGGTTCCACACCGAAGAGCTCAGCACGGAGGGCCAGGTGGTGGTCCTGCCGGACGGGCATCCGCTCACGGACCGGGCCCATGTACTCATGGCCGACATCACCGGGCTGCCGGGCCTGCCTCTGCCACGCTGGCCCGACCCCGACGGCACCTACCCACCCGGCCCCGGCCCACAGGTCCGCGACCACGCACAGTTGCTGCAGCTCGTCGCGCTCGGCCGGGCCTGCGCGGTCTCACCGGAGTCGTGCCGAGCCCAACTGCACGGTGACCTCGCGGCCGTGCCCGTGCTGGACGCGCCGAAAGTCACCACCGTCATTGCCTGGCCCCCGCACAGCCGGTCCAGAGCCGTCGCCGACCTTGTCCGCGCTGCGACACGTCTCCCGTAGTTCCCGCATGCCTGGCTGGGTTCCACCTATCGCGGCCCGGCTCAACTTCGCCGCCCTTCAACAGCGAAACCGCAGCCCCAAGTAGTTGCTCAGCGCCACACGCCACCACCTGGCCTAGCTATACGAGAACAGGGCGGAGAGGCCCGCGAGCTCATGGAAACTGAAGGGTCTCCAGCGCGAACCCGAGGGACCGCTGCCTTGATCCTGGAGGATGGACCCATGGGTTCGCGTCAGGACAAGGGCCGGGTCTCGACAGCCTGCTCCAGGAGGGCCCCTGCTGAGTCCGCGTAGCGAATGGCGGTCTACTCGCCGATGCCGAAGACGAGGGACAGGTGGAGCGGGTCGGGCCCGTGGATCAGGGCTTGGTCAAGCCGGCGGTCGGCGCGGAGTCGATCCAGGGTCACGGTGAGCTTGCGGGTGGCCCTGCCTCGGCTGCACAGGCGGCAGCGACCGTTTCCGCCCCCGCGCTTGATCGGATCAGCAACGCTGTCCCTACCTGCAGAAGGGCCTGTGCGCAGCCGGACCCGTCACCGCCCTCCGATACGGTATCCCCCGGCCCGGCCGGCGCCGTCCTCGGCCACCGCTGCCCCCTGCACGTCACATTCACACCAGCCTCAACCTTGTTGTACTCCGCCCGCCTCCGCCGCCTTCGGACCACGCGGCGGTGTACGGGAGTACTGCATCACTTCACCCACCAGGAGGGCCCCTGACTGAACTGGGGCAGCCGGGGCGTCTACTACTCCGGCAGCCTCTCCGTCACCGCCTGCCGCGCGATGCTGGAGCGGATCATGGCCAACCGCGCGGCCGGCAGGCCCTGGATCGCGCAGGAGGCCCGCTCCCACCCCGAAACCGCACAAGGGGTCACCCGCGAAGGAACCGAGGTCACCTTCGAGGCGTACACCAAACTCAGCGGCTTCTCCACCCCCGAGGGGCTCGTGGGCATGCAGGACCACTCCCCCAAAGTCCACGGCGCGCACCACCCCACACCGTCGTCAGTATCGTGCACTGACCGCCCACGACATCAAGCCTCGCCCCCCTGGCCTCTTCAAGCCCGACTCGACGTCCGGGCGCTCGCCGGAAGGACACTCACGGATCGGCGCTAGGCGGGGCCGGTAGAACACCTCGAAACCGGTGAGCGGATTCGTCGGGCTTGGCGCTGCGGGCTCGTATCCCTAAGTCGCGAGCAGAACATGAGCCCAACTCACATTTAGGGATGCGATGACCATGGTTCAACCTCCGTACCGCAGACTCAGATCCCTCACGGTGGTGTCACTGCTCCTCGCCGTGATGACCCTGGCACTCGGCCCGATGCCCAGCTCCGCGGCGGAGCCCAACTGGTGGGATCCGACCGCCCGGCCCGCACCCGACACGCAGATCGGCGTCACGGGCGAGCCCTTCAAGGGCACCGACGCCCAGGGGCGTGTAAGGGGCTTCGTCGACGCCCACGACCACATCATGTCCAACGAGGGCTTCGGCGGCCGGCTGATCTGCGGCAAGCCGTTCTCGGAGCAGGGCGTCGCCGACGCGCCCAAGGACTGCCCCGAGCACTACCCCGACGGCACGGGCGCCGTCTTCGACTTCATCACCAAGGGCGACGGGAAGCACGACCCCAACGGGTGGCCCACGTTCAAGGACTGGCCCGCCCACGACTCGCCTACCCACCAGCAGAACTACTACTCCTGGATCGAGCGGGCCTGGCGCGGCGGCCAGCGAGTGCTGGTCAACGACCTGGTCACCAACGGCGTGATCTGCTCGGTCTACTTCTTCAAGGACCGTAGCTGCGACGAGATGACCGCCATCCGCCTTGAGGCGCAGAAGACGTACGACATGCAGGCCTTCATCGACAAGATGTACGGCGGCCCGGGCAAGGGCTGGTTCCGGATCGGCACCGACAGCGCGCAGGCCCGCGAGGTCATCAAGCAGGGCAGGCTGGCCGTCGTCCTGAGGGTCGAGACCTCCGAGCCGTTCGGCTGCAAGCAGATCCTGGATGTCGCGCAGTGCCGCACCCTGTTCCTGGACTGCCTTCCGGCCGCCCACCATCAACTGCTCGGCCATGGCCTGGCGCTGAGGGAGCTGCGGGCGCGCGGCCTCCAAGTGATGATCGCCAACAACTGCACCCCGGTCTGGCCCGCTGCGGACTCCCCCACCGACCACACCGCCGCGCGAGCCTACGACAACCTGCACAACCGCCTGTTCAACGACCCGATCCTCACGGGCACCTACCCGGACCTGTCGGACTTCGGCGCGGACACGACCCTCGGCGGCTCCGTGCGGTCCGGCGATCTCGAACTGGTCTCGGCCCCCTTGAGCGCGCTCGGCATCAACTACTACAACCCGACCCGGATCCAGGCGCCGGCTTCCGAGGGACTGCCGTTCGAAGAGGCCCCATCAAGGGCTACCGCCGCACCTCCTACTGGCCCGTCGTCCCCGACGGCCTACGGGAACTGCTCGTCGGCCTCAAGGAGCGCTACCCGGCACTCCCACCGGTCTACATCACGGAGAACGGCTGCTCGACCGAGGACGTCGTCAACACGGACGGCACCGTCCTCGACCTCGACCGCATCGACTACTTGGACACCCACCTCCAGGCCGTCGCCACCGCCGTGGCCCAGGGCGTGGACGTGCGCGGTTACTTCACCTGGACCCTGATGGACAACTTCGAATGGGCCGAGGGTTTCCACCAGCGCTTCGGTCTCGTCCACGTCGACCACGACACCCAGGTCCGCACCCCGAAGGCGTCCTTCGCGTGGTACCGCGACCTCATCCGTGCTCAGCGCGGTTGAGCGACGGTGGCGCCGGCTTCACGGGCGCGGCGTGCGGTGTCGACCGTGCTACGGGTGTCGCCGGGGTGGCTGATCGCCAGGCACACGGCGTCGGCGGGGAGCTGGCAGCAGCCAGTTGGGCGGTGAGGGGGTCGGCAACGCACCCCGGGGCGCGCAGGCGGTAGGCGGCGTCGATGGCCACGGCCGCGGAGAGCCCGGCGGCGGTCACGACGACATGCACATGCGCTTCCACTCCTTCTCCACCCGGGCGCGCCTGGACAAGGCCAACGGAACCCACGCCAACCAGGTCATGCTCACCCGCTCCAGCGGGCACGGATTCACTCTCGCCGGGATGCTGTCCGACATGGACCAGTGGCTCACCGGCATCAAGGGGGACTCCGGCACCGACGCCCAGTTCGAGGATCTGCAGTCGATCTTCCGAACCGGTGTCTGCGACTGGTCCGTGCCCTGGGCGGGTCAGCAGGGCATCGCCGGCACCTGGGAGTCCTTCGACCCGAAGTAACGGGACCGCCGCAGGCGAGCCCAAATGGGCGCGACCTCCCGCTCCGGTGCCCGCGGTGGTGAGTTCCAGCGCTCGTCCAGGTCAGCACCCGTTTCGGGTCCGCTGAAGCACCGTCCCTCCTCTCTTCCCCTCCTTGTCGTCAGTGGGCGAGGAGAGGAGGGAGAGGGGGCTCAGCCGGAGGAGGCCGTGGGGCAGTACTCGGCCTCCATGATGCCGTCCGGGGATGCCACGCTCCAGTCCCCGTTGCGGTTGTAGGCGAGCTGGTGGCGGCCGTCCCCGGTGGTGACGGCCAGGGAGGTCGACCCCACCATGCCTCCGCCGTGGCCCCAGACCGTCGATCCGCAGCTCGTGCGGAACTGTGTGAGGCCCAGCCCGTAGGACACGTTGGGGCGGCCGGGGGCCGGGACGGTGGTCTTCATGGCCTTGAGCTGTTCCGGCGGGAGCAGCTTGCCGCGCAGCAGGGCCCTGTAGAACCGGTTCAGGTCGCCGGTGGTGGAGATGATGTCGCCGTCGGCCCAGCCCTGCGACCCGTTCATGCTGGTGACGTCGTCGATGCGATCGGGGTCCGACGCGAACAACTTGGAGTAGCTCCGGCTGCTGGGCCGGGGTATGTGGATGCTGTTGCCGGGGTGGGAAGTGTTCCTCAGGCGCAGCGGTTCGATGATGCGGTCGCGCACCTCGGCCTCGTAGGTCCGCCCGCCCACCTTCTCGATGATCAGCGCGGCCAGGACGTAGTTGGTGTTGGAGTACGAGAGTCTGTCACCGGGCGGGAACAGCGGCTGATGGGAGAGCGCCACCCCCACCTGCTTCTCGGGCGGCAGGGTGTCGTAGCGGTGCTTGAGGAAGCCGTCGCCCCGCATGTACGTCCTGAGGTATTCCTCGTCGGCCAGGTAGTCGAACAGGCCGCTGGTGTGGCTGAGAAGCTGACGTACGGTGATCTTGTGCCCGTCGTTGCCGTTGCCTCGCACCAGGCCGCGGAGATGGTCCTCCACGGTGTCGTCGAGACCGACTCTCCCCTCCGCCTCCATCTGGAGCAGGACGGTCGCGACGAACGTCTTGGTGATACTGCCGATCCGGAATCGGTCGTTCTTGCCGCGCGGCGCGCCGGTTGTCAGGTTGCCCACACCCGACGTTGACGTCCAGACGCGGTCGGTGTCGCGTACCTGGGCCGTGATGCCGGGGATACCTCCCTCCACCTCCGCGTCCATCGCGCGCTGGGTCGCCTCGTGCCCCGCCCTCGCGGAGGCGCCGTCCGATGCTGTCCGGGCGGGGACCGCGAAGGCGGTGGCCGCCATCGCGGCCGTCACGAGACCCACCGCGCCGACCCGTGCGGTCTTTCTTGGCGTCATGCCGTACTCCTCATCGCCTTCTGTGCTGCGTGATACGCGTGCGCACTGTCCGGTCCATGGGGGGGGGATCACGATGTCCTCCGGTGGACGGACTTGAATGCGGACGTCGGCCGGGGGCTCCCGGCCGGTCTCCAGACCATCACTCGCAGGGGCCGTCGAGCGTCGTGGCAGCGGATGATCCGGACCGGGGCCCAGGGGCCCTTCCCGGCCCGCGGCCAGGACCCTGGTCCTGGTTCCGCACAACCAGGAAGTACCCCTGCGGGACGGCCGGGGTGCGTTTGACGGGTCGATGGCGGCGGGGAGGCGGCGTTGCGGGCTCCGTCGCGTCTCTGGAGCTGGGCGCGGCGGTTCCCGCTACCCGGTGTGCCCGTCGCCGGGAGGGTCCACGGCTGCCGCGCGGGCAGTGACCAGGCCCGATTCGTACGCCGCGATGACCGCCTGGGCGCGGTCGCGGACGGCGAGCTTGCCGAAGATGCTGGTGATGTAGTTCTTGACCGTGGAGACGCTGATGTCCAGGGCTCGGGAGATCTCGGTGTTGTCGAGGCCGGTGGCCATCAGATGCCACACCTCGACCTCGCGGGGGGTGAGTTCCCCCGGGCCGGTGGGGGCGGGCCGCGCGCCGCTCGGTGCCCGTACGTAGGTGGAGATCAGCCGGGTGAGCAGGCGCGGCGCGACGACGGCCTCGCCTGCGTGGACGGTGCGGATCGCCGCGCTCAGGTCTTCCGGAGAGCTGTCCTTGGGCAGGAACCCGTAGGCTCCGGCGCGCAGGGCGCCCACGACATACTCGTCGAGATCGAAGGTGCTCAGGGCCAGGACCCGGCAGCCGGGCAGGGTGGCGGCGAGTTCCTCGGTCGCGCCGACCCCGTCGAGGACGGGCATCCTGATGTCCATCACCACGACGTCGGGGCGCAGTTGATGGGCGAGGGTGACGGCCAGCGCGCCGTTCTCGGCCTCGCCCACCACCTCGAAGTACGGGTCGGGGGAGAGAATCAGCGACAGGCCCCGCCGGACCAGTGGCTGGTCGTCCACGATCAGCACCCTGATCCTCTCCGGCGTCGGCATGCTCCCGCTCATCGGCGTGACCCCTCGTGCTGGAAGGCCGCCTCGTCCGCCTCGTCCGTGGGCAGTGGCAGGTCGGCCACCACAGCGAACCCCCCTTCGGCCTGCGGGCCGACAGTGAGGGTGCCGCCGTGCAGGGCGACGCGCTCGCGCATGCCGGTGAGCCCGTGACCGCCCGAGCCCACCGCCGGCGCCCCTTCCTGCGGCGGTGCGCCCCCGCCGTCGTCCCGTATCTCGATGGTGACCCGCTTCTGGTGGTACGTCAGCTGCACGGACGCGCGGGCGGCTCCCGCGTACTTGCGGGTGTTGGTGAGGGCCTCCTGGGCGATCCTGAACACCGTGAGGCCGACGGTCGGCGGCAGCGGGCGCTGCGGCCCGCTGACGCCGAACCCGGTCGGCAGTCCGGCGAGGCGGGACTCGGCCACCAGGCGGTCGAGGTCGTCCACGCCGGGCTGGGGCAACGAGGGCGCGGTCTCCGGTTCGTCGCCGGCCCGCAGCACGTCGAGGAGTTGGCGCATCTCGCGCAGCGCGAGCCGTCCGGAGGACTCCAGGGTGATCAGCGCGTCCCGGACCACCTCCGGTTCGGCGAGGTTGGCCCGCGCTCCGCCGGCCATCAGCTGCATGGTGGTGATGTGGTGGGCCACGATGTCGTGCAACTCCCTTGCGATGCGGCGGCGTTCGTCGGCCACCGCGCGGTCGGCGAGGAGCCTGCGGTTGGCCGCCACCTCCTGCTGCCAGCGGTTGATCGCCACGGCGGTGGCCACGACGATCAGCGTGGTGAGGGGCGAGGCGATGGCATCCTGCCAGGGCGGAATCCGGCCGTTGGCCTGGCTCAGCAGCGTCAGCGACACCGTCGCGACGGCCGCGACCGCCGTCACCCGGCCGGGGCAGGCCCTGGCGACCGAGTACAGGGCGACCACCAGGACGGCACCGAAGTGCGTGGGCAGCGGTACGGTCAGGGCGGCCGTCGCATCGAGTGCCAGTACGGCGGCGAGCGCCACCACCGGGTGGCTGCGCCGGGCGAGCAGCGGCACGGCTGCCAGCGCGACGAGCAGGAACCCGGCCACGCTCACGTCGTGCCGGCCGTCGGGGTCGTTGAAGAACACGTAGCTGAGCAGGTTCATCGCGCAGGCCCCGGCGGTCACGAGTGCGTCGTTACGGGTCCACGGCGGCTCGGCACTGTCGATGTGCAGCGGTATTCGGGCATCGCCGGGCCCGGTGTGTCGGCTGCTGGGCATTTCTGTTCTCCCTGTGTCCGGCCTCCCGGCCCCCGGGACAGGGTTGCACAGCAGCCGCAGCGCCGGCACCACCGGCGGCGGTTCACGGCCCCCGCCTCCGGGCGCTGACCTGGATCGGAACCAGGACCAGGGTCCTGGCCGCGGGCCGGGAAGGGCCCCTGGGCCCCGGTCCGGATCATCCGCTGCCACGACGCTCGACGGCCCCTGCGAGTGATGGTCTGGAGACCGGCCGGGAGCCCCCGGCCGACGTCCGCATCCAAGTCCGTCCACCGGAGGACACATCGTGATCCGCGCTCTGACCGGGTACTCCACCCGACACCCGTGGAAGGTCATCGCCCTCTGGGCGGTGCTGGGTGTCGTACTGAGCGCCCTGGCCCCGACACTGATCGCCCGCGTCACCCAGCACCGGACCGGGGACTTCCTGCCCCGCAGCTACGACTCGGCCGCCGCGCTGCAGATCGCCGAGGAGCAGTTCGGGGTGAACCCCGACGCCACCACGGTGACCGTGCTGGTCGCCCGATCCGACGGCAAGGCCCTCAGCGCCGCCGACCGGAGGCGGGTCGGGGCCGAGGCGGCGAAGCTGGCCCAGCGCCGGGTGATCATGCCCAGAGAAGACGACATGCCGGAGTTCCTTGTCCCGGACCGCTCCCAGACGCCCCGGATCGCCCCGGCGATGACGGCGCCCGACCGGAGCTTCGAGCTCCTCTCCGTCCAACTGACAGGGAATCCCTCGGACAAGGGGGTCCAGGGTGTCTACCGGACCTTCCGGGACGCCGCCCGGACGCAGTTCTCCGAAGCGGGGATGCGCACCGGGTTCACCGGGAGTCTCGCCGACACCGTCGACACCACCGATGCCCACGAGACCGCCGCGAAGGTCGGGGGCGCCCTCGTCCTGGGGTTCATCATCCTGCTCAATGTGCTGGCGTTCCGCAGCGCGTTGGCGGCCCTGCTGCCGCTGCTCGCGGTCGCCGTCATCGGCGGCGTGGCGGTGGGTGCCGTCGCGGGTGCCGCGATGATCACCGGGCACAAGCTCGACGCGGGCACCCCGGGCCTGATCAACGTGGTCCTGCTCGGTATCGGCATCGACTACCTGCTGTTCCTGCTGTTCCGCTTCCGCGAGCAACTGCGCGACCGGCCCGAACAGCCCGCCCGCGAGGCGGCCGAGGAGGTCTCCGGCCGGGTGGGCACCGCGATCACCTCGGCGGCGCTGACCATCGTGGCCGCGTTCGCCACGCTGGGCCTGGCGACCTTCGGACAGTTCCGCTCGCTGGGCCCCGCGATCGCCGTAGCGGTCCTGGTGATGCTGCTCGGCAGTCTCACCCTGCTGCCGGCGCTGCTCGCGGCCGCCGGGCGCAAGATGTTCTGGCCCTCCCGGACCCTGCACCACAAGCCGCGCGAAGGCCGTGCCGCCCGCCTGGGCGCGCTGGTCACACGACGCCCGCTGCTGATGCTGACGGCCTCCGTCGGGCTGCTCGCCGCGCTTGCCGCCGGGTTGATCGGCATGCGCATGGACTACGGCCGGGGCGACTCCGGCGACCGGACCCCCGCCGCGGCCACCGCGGCCGAGATCTCCCGCTCGCTGCCGGCCGGAGTGTCGGACCCGACGAGTGTCTTCATCACCGCCAAGGACGGCGGCACCCTCACCACCGCCGGATTCGACAGCCTCTCCCATGCGCTCGCCCAGGTCGGTGGCGTGGGCAAGGTCGCACGGACCGTCCTGAACGAGGACCACCGCGCCGCCCGGATCGACGTCTACCCGACCGCTGACCCGCAGAGCCGGCAGGCCCGCGACCTGGCCTCCGGGCCGATTCGGGCCGCGGTCGCCCGGCACACACCTGCCGGGACCACGGCACACGTGGGCGGAACGGCGGCGATCTTCGCCGACATCTCCACCGCTGTCGACCACGACCTGAAGATCGTGTTCCCGGTCGCGGCCGCGCTGATCGCGCTGATCCTGCTGCTGCTCCTGCGCAGCCTGCTCGCACCGGTGGTTCTGATGCTCTCCGTCGGGCTCGGCTTCGCCGCCACCCTCGGCGCCGCAACGCTGCTGTTCCAGCACGGCATCGGCAAGCCGGGCGTCAACTTCACCCTCCCCCTGGTGCTGTTCCTGTTCGTCGTGGCACTGGGAACCGACTACAACATCCTGATCGCCGACCGGATCCGGGAGGAGATGCAGCGACCGGGCCCGGCCCGCGCCGCCGTTGCGCGCGCGGTACGGCATACGGCACCGGCCATCGCGACGGCCGGGCTGGTGCTGGCCGGCTCCTTCGCCACGCTCGCCACATCCCCCGGAAGTGAACAGGTCGCCTTCGCACTGACGCTCGGCATCATGCTCTCCGCGCTCGTCCTCTCGCTGGTGCTGGTCCCCGCCCTTGCCGCACTCCTCGGCCGGGCCATCTGGTGGCCGGTCCGCCCGCGCCCCACCACGGGAGGTCACCCGCAGCACCGTGCGACCGCACCCGCCCCGGAACCCGACCGGGTCACGGCGTACTGACTGAGCGTTCATCCCATCGTGTCCCGGGACAAAGGAATCTCATGCCCCGGCACGCCTCACTGCGATCCGCCTGCGCCATGGCTCTCCTTGATGGCCTTGGCGATGGCGCGCTGCTTCGCCGCGTTGCGGACGGCGGATTCGTAGGCGCGCAGCTTCGGGATCTCCTCGGCGGTCCTGCCGAAGTGGCTGTAGTAGATCTCGGCGGCCTGGACGGACTCGCCGCCCTGGCGGAGAACCGCCCGGTAGAGGAAGGTCTTGGCGACGTGGGCCTGCCGCTGGACGGGTACGAGGTCCCAGATGACGAGGCCGCTCGGCGAGCGCGTGACGAGGTCCGGTCTGAGGTCGCCCAGCAGACGGACGGCTCCCGATTTCTCCGATCGGAACAGGGACTTCAGGTTGCTCGCGTAGTCGGCCACCTCCGGGGTGTTGGCGACGAAGGTCTCGACGGGCGTGTCGAGGAGGGACGGGGGGAGTTTCGCGAACTCCCGCAGCGGCTGCTCGCTGAAGGCCTCGAAGACGGCGGATGGGAAGTGCTTCTTGACCAGGTCGCTGAGCGCCTTGTGCATGCGCGAGCCCCGCCCCGTCGCGGAGAATTCCGCGCTGCCCGCCATGCCCTCGACCTCGGTGAGGGCCTGGACCACGAGGGGTTCCAGGTTCTGCGGGGTCACCGAGGCGGCATCGGCCGCCGCCGCGGCGCCGGCTTCGGCCGGGTCCGTCGCCGCCTTCTTCTCCGCATCGGTCAACAGCTGGAACAGCTCGTCGAGTTCGGCGCCCGTCAGCGGCGCCTTGTCCGTCCCCAGAGCCTTGACGATCTCGTTCCTGGCCAGCGAGGACGTGCCCTTGACCTTGGGGCTGGAGATCCCGACGTCCTCACCGACCATCATGAGGGTGATCCCGCCCGGGGCGCTGAGGTTGAGCACGTGCTTCTCGGACAGGAGGAACCGCAGGACGTCCATGAAGCTCAGCCCGAATTCCTTCAGGGCGGCCACCCCGATCCGGGCCACGGTGACGCTCAGTTGCGCCACCCGCCGGGCGATCGCGGGCACGGACTTCAGGGCCGTCCACGTCGTCCACACGAAGACCACGATCTGCCCGATGATCCGGCCGAGGTCGAAGAACTCCCGCTGCTCGAACCTCTCCATGGCCGTGGCGACGAGCAGGTTCACCCCCGTCACGCCGGTGACGAGCGGATTCTCGACGAGGAGCACGATGCCCTGCCAGAGCTGGTGCCGCTCCTGCGCGAGCCGCTCCGAGGCGGCGGAGCCCGCGAGGATGCCGATGATCTCGACGATCTGGTAGTAGCTCTCACCGGCGCCCCACACGATCCCGCCGACCAGCGCGGCGACATCGGCGGCGTCCAGCTCGGAGTGCTTCAGCACATACGCCCGCGGCACACCGCGCTCGCTCAGGAAACGGCGGAACTCGTGTGCCCGGGCCCAGGCGAGCACCGTGCCGAGATGGCCGAGCCCGCGCAGCTCCTCCAGGGCGGCCATGAGCCCGTCGTGGTCGAGATCGCGCAGGTACGCCGTGAGGAGCCCCGTCGCGACGCTCGCCGGAGACGTCGGTCCCAGATGCGGGAGCGCCGCCACGATCAGGGCCACCGCCTGCTTGGGGTCCCCGGCCTTCCGCCCGGCGGAGGCGGTGGCGGGCGCGGGGGGAGGTGCCGCGCCGATGTCCGTCGTGTACGCGACGATGCCTGCCCGCACCGGATCGACGTCCCGGGTGAGAACGAGCAGCGCGGTGTCCTGCCGGCCCCCGTCCGCCGCGACCCGCTGAACGGCGTACGCGGCCCCCGGGGCCCCCGCCGCGAGGATGCCGAGCCGGTCGCGGGAGACGGGATGCAGATAGAACGTCCCAGGACCCAGCCGGGCCGACACCGTCGCCGGTCCCGGCGGGGTGCCACCGCCGGTCGTGGGCATCAGATGCGCCGAAGTCTGTCCGAACCAGAGGGTGTTGACCGTGATCCGGCCGAGGGGCGCGGCCCGGAACGCGGGGCCCATCCGGTCCCGTACGGCCGAGAGCGCGGCCATCGGGGCTGCGCTGCCCACGGCCGACGGGTCGGGCCGCAGACGCCCCGCACGCCCGCCCGGGTTCAGCGCCCCGGAGCCGGACCGGCTCCCCGGCCCGAGACCGCCGATCGGCCGCCCGGTCGTCCCTCCGGTTCGCGCCGCCCGCCCGCCCCGCACCGGCAGGACCACCGGCCGGCCCTCGCCGTCGAAGCTGGGTACCCGGTAGCCGTCCGGCACGGCCCGCCCCGGCGCGTACGGCTCGCGCGGCGGCCCACCGGTCCCCCGCGCGTCGCCACCGCTCGGTGTGGCGAGCCGGATCGCCGCCACCACCGCCTCGCGCACCACCTGCTCCAGGCGCCGCGCCGCCTCGGGGGAAAGCCCCTCGGGACAGGGCTGCCGCTCGGGCAGGTGGTAGTGCCGCTCCGGCGTCATTCGGCCCACCTTCCGCCGACCAGCCGGTACACCTTGCTGGTGTCGTCGGCGGTGATCTCGAACACGATGTCCGGATGGAGCCTGCTGAGCGTGCCGATCACCCCTTGCTCCACCCTCCCGGTGAGCCCGGCGGCGCACGACGAGCACACCTCCTGGTCGACCCGGATCCACACCGTGCGCCCGCGGGCCGCCGCCAGCTCGGCGGGGGTGAAGCCCTTGATCCGGTTGCTGAGTTGCTGGCCCACCGCCTGCTCGGCGTGGCCGTGAGCCTTGATGTTCGTGACCTTCGACCCGGGCCGGATCTGGTGCGTCGGCTCGTACTCGCCGAGCGCCAGGAAGGAGCCCCCGTCGAAGCGCTGCTCCGCCAGGGCGGGAATGTCCGACCGGGCGACGGCGATCGTTCCCTGATAACCGGCCGCCGCCTTGGCCGTCGGCGGGACCGGCTCCCCCTCCTCCCCGCCACCCCATGTGCGCTTCTTCTCCCAGCCGCGAGGATCCTTGCGCGGCACTTGCCGTGGATCGTCCGGGGGCAGTTGGGCGCGCCGCGCCTCGACGTCCGCCCGTACCTCGGTCAGGTCCTGCCTGAGCCGGTCCTGCACGGCTGCCGAGGACGGCTTGAGGTCCGGCCCCCAGCGGCGGCCCGGACCGCCGTAGCGTCGGTTCAGCTCCGCCGTGGCCAGCGGATCGCCCGGTTCCAGGGCGCGCAGCTCCGCGTGCGTGGCCGTCCGGTACCAGTGCAGCGCGGCCATGGCCTCCGGGTCGCCGGCCCGGGCGGCCGCTTCCAGTTCCTTGCGCGTCCGCCAGCGCGGCGGCGGCCCTGCGGGCCGAACCGGTCCCGGGGAAGGGGCCTTTGGGGGCAGTACGGGCGGCGGGGTCCCGGGCGGCACCGGGGTCTCGGTGGCGTGCGGATCGGCCTTCGGTACGCCGGCCT
This sequence comes from Streptomyces sp. TSRI0281, assembly GCF_001905125.1. Lineage (GTDB taxonomy): Bacteria > Actinomycetota > Actinomycetes > Streptomycetales > Streptomycetaceae > Streptomyces. Next base: position 108,446 of record NZ_LWLE01000009.1, read on the forward strand.
TCGGCACGGCGCCGCGCGGCGCCGCCTCCGCCCCGGTTACGGCCTTCGGCGCCGCCGGGCCACTGGTCGTGCGGAGCCGGGCCAGCTCTTCGCCCACCTCGTCCAACCGCTCCCCCACCGCCTTCGCCCAGGTACCGGCCTCTGCCTCCCGCAGCGTTCCGGCGAGCGTCTGCTCCATCCGCTGCTGCCCCACGGCCGAGGCAGCCCCCCACTGTTCGGCCGTCGTCCCCTGCCCGGCGAACAGCTGCGCGATGAATGCCGCCTTCGCCACCGTGGGGCCGAGCCGCTTGGTGACGGCCTCATGGGCACGGCGCAGCACCGGATCCCCGACGAACGAGAAGAACAACCCGATGAGCGCACCCGACCCCATCGCCCCCACATAGGCCCTGATGTCGGAGCCGGTGCCGCCGCGCAGGGTGACGTCGACCAGGTCGTGCGCGAACACGTCGAGCGCAGCCGTCGAGGCGCCCGACACGACGCCCATGGTCAGTTTCCGGGCGACGCCGGTGGCGACCCTGTTCCGCAGCAGCCGCGTGCTGAGGGTGCCCACCGCGTTTCCCGCCCCCGTGCCGAACCGGAAGCCCACCGCCCCCAGGTAGCCCTCCAGGGCCGCCATCGCCACCCCCTCGGGGGTCAGGTGCTCGTCCCCGAAGACGACCTTGAGGACGTACAGGAGCTCCGAGAACGTGATGCTGCCCGCGATGGCGCGCAGCCCGCCGCCCAGTTGGACGGCGAACCGGAGCAGGATGACGACGATCCCCGTCGCCCAGCCCACGACGAGCGCGCCCACGCCCACCACGATCAGGTTCACGACTTCGAGCGCCTCGCCGGACCGCAGCATGCCCCACTGCACGAGCCGCGTCTCGAACTCGCCGAACGGCTCGACCAGCGGTCCCGCGGTGCGGTGCCACTCCTCGCCGCTGCCGACGGTCCGCGAGACGATCTCGAACCGGAGGTCGTACGAGGGAAGGCCGTCCCGCTCTGCCGCGATCACTTCGAGGAGCCGGATCGTGTACTCGACGTCGACCTTCTCGAAGTCGTCCTCCGTGAGCCCAGCGGCCCTCGTCGCGCGGGCGAGCGCCAGCGCGGAGAACTGCTTGGCGTCGTACACCTCGGTGTCCTGCCCGGTGAGGATCTCCTCGACCAGCCGGTGCCGTTCACGGAGCAGGTGCTCGCGCAGCGCCTCCACCTTGCCGTGCTTCGGCCGCAGCCCGGACACCCGCCGGGAGTAGATCTCGTCGCCCTTCATCAGGACCTCGCCGGCCGGCACCCTCCGGGCCTCCTCGTGGTCCAGCAGAATCGCCCCCCGGCCCGTGCCGCCCGGCACGTACGCGTGCAGCGCGGTCGAGGCCCGCTCCGCGGCGAGGGCGGTGCGCAGCCGCTGGACCCGGGCGTGGCGGGCGTACGGGGTGACCGCGCAGTGCTGGAGCAGCCGGGCCCGCAGCGCGAACCGGCCCGTGCCGTCCACCGCGTCGAACACCTCGTCCAGGGCGCCTTCCCGTTCCAGCTCGGCGAGTACGTACGTGAAGAGGCTGCCGAGGCGGCCCCGGACATGCGGCGCACCCACCTCGTCGAGCAGCGCGTCCGTCGCGCGGCCCGCGTCCTCACCGGCCCTGAGCCGGGCGAGGAGCAGCCGGACGAGTTGCCGGGCCACCGGCCGGAAGATCGCGGCGCCGATCCGTTCGGGCGTCAGGTCCAGATGGGCGCGGGCGTACAGCACCCGGGTCCCCGGTTCGTCAGGCCACTCCGCCCGCCGCCGCACCGGCTCGGGCAGCCCCGGGAAGTCCTGCCCCTCCTGCGTGAACAGCCGCGCGGCGGGCTCCCGGTGCGGGGCCGCGCCGCCCGTGTGCCGGTCGAGCAGCAGGAACACGACATCCTCCCGCACCCGGCCGTCGGCGCCGCGCGCCGGACCCGACGAGGGGCGGACCACGGCGGACCGGATCCACACCGTGACCTCCTCGGCGCCGAACTCCTGCGCGTACTGTTCCCAGGGCACGCCCGTCACCTGGGCGAACAGGACCGGGTCGACGCAGAAACCGGCTTCGCGCACCGGCACGGTGAAGCCGAGCCCCGACCCGAGGACGGCGACGTCCGTGATGTCGATCCTCGGCAGCGGCATGACCGCGAACAGGACATGCCCGGACTGCAGAGCCGGGATACGTGCGGCGACCGGGCCGCCCCGGTCGAGCGCGTGGAGCGCGCGCAGGGCGGCGGACGAGGCGGTCAGCACCCACGCCGGCTCGGTGCGCCCCTCCCCCGGCGTCGCCGGCCGTTTCGCCTGCGCCGTCCGGCGGAGCAGCTCCTCGCCCAGCTCCTCCGGCAGGGTGGGGGCGTCGACCCGCACGAGTGAGACCTCCAGCGGGAACTCCACGCCCGTCTGCGCCTCGTACAGCACCGCGAACGGCAGCGGATGGCCGAGGACCTCCGCGACGAAGGCCAGGTAGCGGTCGACCGCCACCCGCGTCCGGACCGTGCGTACCACGGTCCACGGCTTCTCCGGGGCCTTGCCCCGCACCGGGATCCTGGTCGGCCGTCCCTCGCCGTCGTACGACGGCACGGCGTACCCGTCCGCCGCCTCCCGCCCGCCGTCGAACGTCTCCCCACCCCTGCCCGGACCGTGCCCGGACCCGTACCGGGGCAGCATCCGCTCGGCCCGGACGAGCCGCGCGGCGACGGCGCTGGTGAGCCGCTGCCGCAGCGCCTCCAGGGCCTCCGGCCCGGGTTCGCCCACGAGCGAGACCCGGACCGGCACGCGGATGTGGATCTCACCCATGCCTGTCGCCGCTCTCACCTACTCGGTGACCAGGACCATGACGCGCAGGCCTGAGCCGACCAGTTCCTTCTCGTCGTGGAGGGTGATGTCGAAGGTGTGCAGACTCCCGACCGGGGCCTCGGGATCGATCTGGACCTCCAGTTCGCTGGGGATGTCCTGCGGCATCTTCGCGTCCCTCTCGAAGGTCTGGCCGAAACCGGGAATCCCTTCGGCCTTCAGATCGAAGGAGAGCGGGCGCGGGCCCCGTGCGATGCGCTCGGTGCCCCACGAGGTCTTGAGCCGCAGCTCACCGTCTTTGGATTCGGAACCGTTGAACTCGATCTCGCGCTGACGGGAGAGGATGAACAACTCGTCCGCGGTGAAGCCGTCGATGTCCACGAGATCCATCTTGATCTGGTACGCACGCGGGTGCACGGTGGGCGATGAGGGCCGGGTCGTGTACACCACCTTCACCGGCTGCTGGATGGCCTGCTGAGTGGCAGGCAGGAGCTGGATGTTGCGCTGGCACTGGTGCGAATCCCCGTTGGGATTGAAAGGGTTCTCGTCCTGCGAGACGATCTCGTGGCTGCCCGGGTCCGGAGGGAGGGGGAAGGACCCTTCCTCGGTCTGGAAGACGTTGGCGATGAGGCACATGTGCCCGTCACCCTTGAGGTCGCCCGGTACGGGCGTCCACGGGCCGATCTTGACGACATTGCCGTCGTCCGCGGCGTTGGTACCGGAGCCCGACGGGATCCCCAGCTTCGCACCGTTGTTCTTGATGCAGTCGTTGAACGTCACCGGAACGCCCACGGTCGGGGTGAAGATGAACGTCTGGACCTGAACGTTCTTCATCTCCTGCTGGCTCTTGTTGGAGACGCGGACGTGGATGAAGGACGGCTGGCCGACCTTCGCCTTGTCGATGCCCGGTTCGAGCCAGATGCTGGCGTTGGCCCAGAACGGGGGATCCTCCCGGGTCCATGGCCGGGTCCCGTCGTCGACGGCCGGGCCGGTGGCCCTGCCGTAGTCGACGCTGACGTAGAGGTTTCCTTCTCCCATGGGGAGCCTGCTTTCAGTCGAGGATGTACGAGATCTGGAGAGAGGTGATGGTGGCGCTGCCCGCGCCGGCACCGATGAGGGTGGCCCTCACGGCGTAGCGGAACGCGGCCATGTCGACGCGCTCCTTGCCCGGTGCGATGTCCTGGGGGCTGTCGTACGTGCCGGTGCCGTTGACCACGGACAGGATCTCCTGGGCCGGGGCCGGCTGGACGGTCGAGCGGACCAGAGCGATGGTCAGCGAGCCGCCGGTGGTGTTCTTGCCCAGGGCACGGAACTTCAGCAGCTTCGCTCCGTCCGGCGGAGTGACGGCGATGATCCCCCGTGCGGTCTCCGACGAACCCGGACGGCCCGCGACGCCGGTGGTGTCCAGCTCCCAGTTCGTTTCGCCCGCCAATGGCGCGAACACCGGCGCCACCGACAGTTTTCGCTCGACCGCCACGGGCGGCGCCCCGCTGGTCTTGATCGCGGTGTCAATGGTCTTCACCACCCCCGACAGCGTCTCCAGGTCCTTCTGCAGCGTGTCGAAACGGATGTTGAAGCCGTTCGGGCCGCTCGCGGAGACCCGGTCGCGGTTGTCCACCCAGGTGGTGTGCTTGAACGTCGGGGTGAAGACGATGTCGGTCATGGAGACCCTCCGGTCAGCTCTTTGGTGACCACCTCGACGCCCAGCGGGCGCAGTTCGGCGAGGAGGTGTGTGATGAGGTCCCGCTCCGCGGGTGTCAGGACGTGGCCGGCCAGGTCGGGATGCGGCCGGACGGTCATCTGGTACGCGCCCGGGCCGGTGGCCGGGCGGTAGGACGCCTGGACCCACGCGGGGCCCGGGTGGTCGCCCCGTACCGACATCTCGGCGGGGGCGGTGGTCAGAAGGGAGGCGGCGCCGTCGCCGGTGGACCAGACGAGGACGCCCAGCACGCCGACCTGCGACTCGGTGGGCGAGACGGTCAGCTTCGCCACCGCCCCGACCTCCAGGACACCGTCGGTCAGGCCCACCGCGCCCACCTCGACAGGATGGTCGCCGATCGCCTGACGAACAGTCACGACAGCGCCACTCACACTGACATGGGTGAAGCCCGCGCGGTGCGCCCCTACCGCCAACGCGCCGGGCGTGAGACCCGGGTGGGTCAGCCGCAGCTCCTGGCCCGCCCGTGCGAGCGGGGTGCCGGTCGGCTCGAAGGCGGCCTGGACGACGAGCTTGCCCGTCACCCCGCCGTCCCTCAGCAGGCCGACCAGCGCGTCCAGGAGCCGCGCCGCCTCGCGCCGCATCCGGTGATGGTTCGGGTCGGTGCCGTAGTCGACGTGCGCCGGGTCATCGTGACGGGCCAGGAACACCGGGTCGACCGGCACGCCCACGACGGGATCCGCAGGGGCGCGTGTGCCGTCGGCGCCGATGGCCGTGCCGTTGGCGAGCGGCCCCGGAAGGACCGTGATCTCCCGGGACACGGTCAGCGTGTGCGGTCCGTCGCGCAGTTCCGCCGTGACGACGACCCGTCCCGCCGCCTGCCCGGTGAGGGACGCCGTGGGCCCTTCCGCGGGAGCGGTGAATGTGCCCCGGCCGGGGCCGCAGTGGACCGTGCGCCAGCGGACCGTCGCACCGGACGGTGGAGCGGGCGTCACGCCCAGCGTGAGCTGCTGTCCCTCGGTCACCACCCCCGGCCCAGTGTTCATCACGAGCAGCTCGCCCGGCACGCACTCCGCGTACACCTGGCCGTCGGGTCGGTGGGTGACCACGTCGAAGCCGGCGCGGTGGGCGAGCGCGGCGAGCCGGCCCGCGCCGGTGGTGGGATGGGTGAGGAGCACCGCCCGGCCGGTCGCCCGCGCGTCCGCCGCGCCCGGGTCGAAACCGGAGGTCACCCGGACGCGGCCGGTGAGCAGCCCGGCCAGCCGACGGAGGGCCGCCTCCACCGCCGGCTGGACCCGGCCGGGCGCGGGCGGCGGTTGCCCCGGCGGGTACGGTCCCGGCGGCGGTGGCGCGATGTCCACCACGGCCGGGGCGAGGGCCGTCAGGTAGTACGGATCGAAGTACCCCTCCGACAGCGGCACGGCCGGACCGGTGCCGGTCCGCCCCAGTGGGTCGATCCACTGGCCGGGAAGCAGCGTGGCCGGTACCACCCGCAACCGCAGCAGCCCGCGCCGCAGCGGGCCGTTGGCGTCGTCGACGAGGAGAGGTTCGGCCGTGTTGCCGATGGGGCCGACCGCCGCGTTGAGCGCGGCGGCGAATCCGGCCGGTGTCGGCAGCGTCCAGCGGCGGGCGAGTTCCACCCGTCTCCGGTACGCCGTGTCGCTCTCGCCGCTGGACCGGACGACGCCGAGGCCCGCCCCGTGCAGGTCGAGGACACGCCCTCGTACCTCCTCGGCACGGGGCGAGCGGACGGCGACCGTGCGCCCCAACTGGGCGCGCAGATGGTCCCGTTCCCAGCCGACGATCCACAGGAGTTTGCCCATCGTGCCGAGGAGGGCGGTCAGCCGCCAGCGTTCCTCCTCGGGACCCGGGGGCCCCGACGACTTGATGCCGCTGAGCAGGCCGGTGGACCGGGGCAGGGCGGCCGTGGTACCCGCGAGCAGCCCGTCCGGCAGGGTCACCTCGACCGTGCCCCCCGGATTCTCGCGGAGGGTGAAGGTGACGGTCGTGCCGGGAAGCACGTCTTTGCGGGCCTGCAGGACGTAGAGCGGATCGGGAGTGTGTCCGAACACCGCGGAGTGGACCTTGAAATCGTACAGCTCGATGGTCCGGCCCCGCACGACCAGGTCGAGGTGGTCGGCGCCCCGGGCGAACGGGGTGGTGAGCCGCAGCGCCATGTCGGTGGCCGCGAGCGGCGGAGGCGCCGCCCCGGTGGCGATGGCGGGGCTCATCGGGGCACCACCTCGATGCTGCTGAGCGACGAGTCGCGGGTGAACAGCGCCATCTCGGTCGGCCCCATGACCAGACTTTCGCCGACGGGCGCCTCCACCGCGCCCAGTTGGTACGGGACGGTGCCGAAGCCGAACCGGCCGAACGCGGGCGGGCAGCGCCGCAGATGGAGATTGCGTACATCGGTGACGCCCGGCTCGTCCACGAGCGCGCACATCACCCGGGCGTACAGGACGTCGTCGCCGAGCCGCAGCCGGCCGATGTCGTGGGCGAGGCGGGCCAGGATGCCGGTCTCCACGGCGGCCGGATCGAACCGGGGATCGACGACGACCTCTGCCCGCACCGCGACCTCGATGTGGTCGGCTTCCACCACGTTCACGTGCACACCGATGGGGCGGACCCGTTCGACGGCCGCCGCCACCAGGTCATGGACGCCTGTCACCGGCGCCGGGCCGCCGCTCGTCGTCAGCCACGGGCGGGGCCCTCGGTGAGCGACCGCGACCTCGGCGAAGTAGGGTTCGCCGATCCGGCGTTCGGCGCTGAACACGCGCTCTCCGAAGTCGAATCCGTCGAAGAAGACCTGCGACACGTCGAGGCCGCCCAACTCGTCCGTCACGCGCGCGTCCACGACGTCCTCGATGCGGAGCGCCGCCTGTCTGACACTGTCCGTGGTCCACAGTGCGTGCGGCAGGGCGATCAGTCGGTCCCGGTACGAGGCATCGTCCTCGGGTGGCAGCGGGCCGGTGAACGGCGCCGGGTTGGAGAGGACGAGCGTCGCCCCGGCCCAGTCCGCCAGGTACTCCCGCTCGTGCTCGGGATGGACCCGGGTGACCGTCTCGGCCGCCACCGCGTCGTCTCCTGCCTCCAGAGCCCGCACGGTGACCGTCGCCTTCGGGGCGCCGAGGGTGAGGACGACCGGCTGCTCGGTGGCGAACACCCGGGCGGGCGGGAAGCCGGAAGGCGGCGCCGTGGTCAGGAGCAGCGTGCCCTCGGGCACCACGTACGCCCGGTTCGGCGCCGCGTTTCCCAGAGTGAAGGTGATGTCGCCGGTGCGCCGCCCGGCCCGGCGGGGCAGCCCCGCGTCGTCGCCGAGCAGACCGAGCGCGGTGCCCGTCGCGGTGGCCGGGAACTGCGCGTAGAAGAGGGTCTCCATCCGCTTCCACAGCTCGGAGTCCTCGGCCGCGGCCACCTCCAGGATCTTGCCGAGGGGGCTGGCGGCCCGTACGTCGGCATCGTCGCCGAAGGCGATCCTGGCCCGCGCCCGGCTCTCGGCGAGAAGTTGGTCGATTCCCTTGAGGACGAAGCCCTCGTCCGTCACGCCGTACGTCATGACTCACACCTCCAGGTCCGCCGACACGGCGGTGGTCCGGCCGTCGACGGTCTCCACGACGACCTCCACGGTCCATTTGCGGCGGTCGTCCGGGGGGTGGGTGAAGGTCACCGCCGTCACCTCGTTCACCCGTGGATCGGCGGCGAGGGTGCGCACGATCTCCAGTCGCAGCAGCTCCCGCACCGCGGGCAGCCCGCCGGGCGCGCCGAACGCCCCCTCGACGCTGAGCCCGTACCGGCCGTCGAAGCGGTCGGAGCCGTACGGCGTGAGCAGGGACAGCGTCAGCGCCTGGACGAGATTGGCGAGTCCCCGCACCTCCGCCAGGCTTCCGTTCCGTACGACGAGATCGCCGTCGTCCAGGAGCAGGCCGAGCCCCAGAGGGTCGTTCACCGCCGCCGGGGCGGCCGCGCCGGGATACTCCGTCACCGTCGTCACCTCGCCTTCAGGACGCTCTGGCCGGGCGACACGACGCTCCACAGCACGGGCTTGGCAGGGGAAGCGAGGGTGAGGCCGCGGGCCGTGGCCAGGGCGACCGGGGTCCCTCTGACGAGCAGGCAGGTACTGGCCCCGTCCGTGAGGCTCGTGACCTTGCCGCACGGCAGCAGCCCCGGAGTGGCCGCGGTGGGGAGGTTGGTGCAGGCGGGGACCGTCGCGGCGAGCAGGTCGCTCACGAGCAGGACCGGGTTCCCGGCGACGGTCAGGGAGTTCTGGGTAGGCACCACCACGAGCGGGGCTCCATGGTCGCACCGGATGTCGGCGGAGCTGGTGAGGACCTCAGGCATCAGGTCACCTGCACCGCGTTGCCGTCCAGGGACAGACTCACGGTCCCGTTGGTGAACATGATCTTCCTTCCTGAGGTGCTGACGGTGACCGCCCCGGTGGTGTCCACCTTGATCGTGGTGCCGGTGTGGTGCTCGATGGTCACGGTGTCGTCCTTGGGCGGCGTGGGCCGGGTACCGACGGTCGGGAGCTTCCCCGTGCCGACGTGAATGTGCAGACCCCGCGCCTGGATGACCCGGCCGCCGGCCGCGTCGGTCAGGTCATTGACGCCCGGGCCGTCGGGGCTGCCGTCGGGGCCGAGCCGTGTCGGCAGGGAGAGCCAGTAGTCGCCGGGGCGCGGCTCGGGCGCCTTCGCACCCAGCGTGCGCGGCCACAAGTACCCCACCACGGCTGCGTCGTTGACGAGGTCCCGGTTGTGCGCGAGGAGCGCCCGCATCCCGGGGTAGACCGGTGTCATCAGACCGCACGGCCCGAAGGCGAACGGCGACGCGACGGGCTTGTCGAGCAGCTGCGCGTCCCCGATTCCCCCCTGCACGCTGGGCGCGCCCATGGACGGCGGCGGGGACTGCCCGTACTTCAATGACACCTGATGGCCTTTGCCCCGGTACGTGGTGATCTCGCCCACGTCGACCGACGGCCGGGCCTGCCGGTCGCGGTCAGCGCGCGCCTCCATGCGGTCGACCACCCCGCGTACCCCGCCGTCCAGGACCTCGGCGGTCTCACCGGCGGGGACGGCCACGACCTGGACGTCGCACACGTAGCCAGTGCGCCCGCCGAAGCGGTGAAGGACCCGGGTGACGCGCAGTGGGCCGGGCGGCGCGTCGATTCCCTTGACGGTCGCCACCTGGCCGACCCGCAGACCGGGGTGCCCCAGGACGACCAGGTCGAGCGAGGTGCGGGGCGGCGGCCGCTCCTCGTCCGGCGCGATCGCCGCCGTGTCCTCGCCCTGGGAGTCCCCGCACGAGACGAGATTGAGCTCCGGGTCGAACGGTACGGGGGCCAGGTCGTCCTCCGCGCCGACCGCCGGACCGATCCAGATCTCCTTGTCCCGGATGACCACCGGGGCAGGCACGGACGCGGCGAGGTCCCGCAGGACGCCGAGCGCGGACGGGCCACGCACGGTGTGGTCGGTGAGGTCGGCCGGCAGCTTCGAACCGCCGGCGAGCGTGAGCTTGGCGGCTTTCGCGATCCGCTGTGCGAACTCCAGCGCGTCGCAGGAGTTCGCGCGGTGCTCAGCCACCCCCAGCTTGCGCAGTGCGAACCCGGCCGCGTCCTGCCCGGTGAGGCGCACCCGGTTCAGGCCGTCCTCTCCCACCCAGGAGGTGATCCTGAGGATCCGGCCCTGCATCACCGGGGCGTCGACGCTGCCCGGCTCGTCGAAGTAGCCGAGCCGCACGACCGCCTTCAGCGGGATGTCGACGATCTTCGAGCGGAGCATCTCGACGGTATCGCCGGGGACATCGACGAGCAGCACGTCGAACGTGCCCGCCACCGCCCCCTCGTTCATCGTCACGGTGATCTCCGCGTCGAGGACGAGCGAGCCGTCGAAGATGTGGTTGGAGACCTTCAGCGGCAGCCCTGTGAGACCGACCAGGGAGGCGACGGCGCCCGCCACCGCACCGGCGACCGCGCCGAACGGCGAGTCCTCCGGCGGCTCGTCCTCGTCCACCGTCACGCTGTAGCGGATCACCAGGCTCATCCCGACACCTCCACCACGACCCTGGACCCGTGACTCCCCGCGCCGTTCAGATTCCGTACGTGCACCAGCGCCTCCCGGAACACCAGCCGCAACTGCCCTGCCGGGCAGGGCAGCTCACGCACCGCCTTCCGGCGTGCCAGCGGCACGAGCCCGTCCGGGTCCTCGCGGTCCACGACCACCACCAGGAACGGCCCGGTGCCCAGCAGATCGAGCACCCCGCCCTCCGCGACGGTCCGCTCGTCGGCGTTGACGTACAGACCGATCCGGTACACGTGCGTCCCGGAGCGCAGCCGGAAGCTCTGCGGGAAGCCCTCGTCGGCGTCGACGGGCAGCAGTGGCATCGCGCCTCCTACAGGGGTGATCGGGGTACGGGGCCGGGGACGGGCAGACTCGGCACGCCCGCGCTGCCCGCGCTCATCGCGAGGTCCGCGATCTCGCCGAGCAGTGCCGTGAGACTGGAGCGGGGCACGTGCTGGAGGGTCAGGGACAGGTCGAAGGCATCGCGCTTCTGCACGCTCTGCGTGAACCGCAGATCGGTGATCTGCATGTCGAGGCTGAGCGTGAGACCGCACACGACCGGGATCCCGGAGACCGCGAGCGCGGGAGCGGCCGCGGCGAGCAGCGCCCGTGAGGTGAGCGCCATGACCTCCAGGGCCTTCTTGGTGGCGTGCCGCTCCGGGCCGAGGAGGACCGCCTCGATGACGATCGTCTTCGCCGACGGCTGGGTGGCCTGCGAGAAGCGACTGCCCAGGATCCGTTCGACCCGGTACCCCTCGGTCATGGTGATGCTCTGCGCGTACAGCAGGGGGACCGTGCCGACGAGCACCTTCTCCGTCACGGGTCACCCCCGGCTGCCGAGTTCACGGTCGAATTCGGCGAAGACGTGGTCCGCGATCTGCCGGACGTGGTGGTCGCCGAGTTCGCCGACCACCTCGACCTCGACCGGGAAGTGGTAGTGGAGCACGGTGCCGGCGACGCCGTGCCGGGTGACGACCGCCTCGCTTCCCGCGGCGGGCGCAATGTACTCGCCCTCATGGACGAGGGCGAGGCCGGTACGCTCGACCCGGCCGCCGGCGGCGAAGGCGTCGACGCGCGCGAACTCCTCCTCGTCGATGTCCATGTCACTCCTCCACGCCCACGTTGAGCGCCATGCAGGTGAAGTTGGCTTGGGGAACCCCGTCCACGGTGACCGTGCTGGGCTGCACGGCGCTGACTACGCAGCGGCCGAACTTGAGGGCGGAGAAGGCCCAGTCGTTGCCTTGTTTCTCGGCGACCGCGATGGAGAACTCGGCTCCGTTGACGGCGAGTTCGGTCAGGTCGGCCACGGCGGACGCGACCGCGGGCACGGTCATCGTGAACGTGAAGGTGAACGGCTGACGCACGTACCCGACGCCGTCCGCCTCCAGGCTGTGCAGCACCGTGTGGGGAACGTTGAACGACGGGGAGAAGTTGCTGATGGGGGTGACGGTGCGGCCGCCGAGCTTCACTTCGAGGCGGGTGTTCCAGTCGGACATGTGCGCTCTCCCTACTCGAACGTGAGCTTGATGGTGAGCCGGTGAATGGCGCCGGCGTAGGTGATCCGGACCAGGGACTCGGCGAGCCGGGCGTCCCGGGCCGCCTTGATGAGGTCCTTGTCCACTTGCGTCGGTTGCGGTTTGTCGAGCAGGGCGAGGATGGGGACGACGACCTCGTAGTCGTCGATCACCTCGGTGCGACGCAGCGGCTCCAGCACCGCCTCCATCTCGCCGGTGAGCGCCCGCAGTCCGGTCCTGGTCATCCGGAGGTCGCCGATCGTCGCGATGAGCGATGCCTTGAGCCGGTACGTGATGTCGTCAAGGGTGCGGACGATGTCGATGTACTTCTTGTCGGTGAGGCCCGACGCGCCCGTGTACCCCTCGCCGAGGTAGATGCCTTCGCCCGGGATGAGCGCCGGGTTCACCAGCCAGTTGACGTTGTGCCCTGCGGGCCCCGCGTCGTTGTTCTCGCTGCCGTTGAGCTTGACCAGCTCCCCGGCGGTGAAGGGATCGGAGTCCACGCCGTTCACCTTCTTGAGGAGGAGGGAGACATGGGGCTCGTATCCGCCGATGGTGCCCGCCACGGCGGCCGCCACGTCCTCGTCGCTCTTGTGGGCCACATAGACCATGCGGTCGGTGCTGAGCGTGCCGGTGATGACCGCGGGGTCGGTGTCGCCCTTGGCCAGCATGGCCACGCCCATACGCTCCAGACCGTCCGCGAAGGGGCCCTTCACGTGGTCGGCCAGCTTCACGATGGACTCGGCCGGGGTCCCGCTGGACAGGCTGGCACCCGCGATGACCACGAGCTGCACCGGCAGGGTGGCGATGGTGGCCAGCGACTCCGCGTAGTTCGGGGTACTGGCGAGGCGCACCCCGTAGATGGTGCCCGGGCTGGGCTCCTGCCGCAGGGCGAGGGCCACGGCCGTGCCGAGTGCTCCGGGAGCACGGGCGATCGCGTCGTCGGGGTCGACGAACACTGTCGGTTTGTTCGCATCGATGAGGCCGGTGGCTCCGGCCGGAGGGGTGACGGCGCCGATGATCGCGATGTTGCCGGTGGGGCGTGTGGCAGGCGAGAAGAAGTTGGTCTTGGCCTGGACACGGATGTAGCGGACGGGGGTGGTCATGGAGGGTGCTTCCTTCCGGCGTCAGAGGAAGAGCGGGGCGATGCCCGCGCCGGTGAGCAGCGTGGTGATCTCCGGCTTGGAGAGCGCCTGGTTCGCCGGCTGGGGGTGCGGGGTGAAGGCGGTGACCAGGGCGTAGGGCGCGCTGCGTACGCCGAAGGTGCTCGGCGGCAGGGGCCTGTCGCGCGTGGCCGCCGCCACGAGCCGGGCGGCGCGGAAGGCGCCGACCACGTCGGTGGGGTCGGAGACGAGCACGGCGGCGGTGACGGGCACGGTGCGGACGTTGTGCGGGTCGGCCGGGTCGAAGGGAGGCGGGTGGCGCAGTCGTACCTCCGTGCGGAGGTACTCGCCGGCGTCCCGGAGGTCTTCGACGGTGGTCAGCCCGTGACTCGCCATGAAGGCATCCAGGTCAAAGTAGGAGAACTGGGCGCGGAACTCGTCGAGCGTCCGGTACGTGTCCACGGCACGGACGGCCATCGACTCGATACCGCCGGGGTCTGTCTCCGCGACCACGTCGATCTCCAGCTCGGCCGCCACGTCGATCCACACCGGCTCGGAGCCCTCGCCCTCCCAGCAGAACTCGGTCCGGGTGAGCGTGGGCGTTACCTGGTTCCAGGCCCCCTGCCTTCGGCGGGGGGCGAAGAGCGGCTCCCCGAGCGTGGTCCGTACGACACGCAGATCCTTGACGGACGCGACGCGCTCGAATTCCAGCTCGTACGTGCGCTCGATGAGAAGGAGCGCGTGCGGGACGAGCGCCTGGGCGAGAGCGGCGTTGTCGGCGATCTGCTTCAGCGCCTTGTCCTGAATCACGCCCATGGCCGTCTCCTCCGGTGACGCTCTTTGACTCGTGTCACCAGCAACGCATGAGTGCACTGGAGACTGCAAGGACCACTGGTCCGAACAGCCTGCACTTGTCTACCCATCGCGGGAATGCGACCGGAGCGGGTTTCGATACTCGACGGCCCGTTCCGTCGGCTCCTCCAGGATGCGGAGACATGACAGGGCACCAGACGCATATGTGGCGCACTGGGGAAGCGCGCAGGGAGCGCGCTTCCTGCGGGTGGCCGCTCGGCCGGAGTTGGGTTTCGGCTCGGGGCAGACCTGCCGGCGGTGACTGGGCCGGTGCGCAGAAAACCGGTCCGATGACCGGGAGCAGCCCGCGAAGAGTGTCCAAGGTCGTGGGGCGGCAGGTCGTCCAGGAGAACGCCGACGTTTGCCGTCGCGTGGGGGGAGGAATTGGTCCGCGGCTGCGGCCGGCCTGTCGCCGGGTTTATCCGGTCGACGCGGACGGCCACGGCATGCGCGAGTGCCGCTACCGAAGCCAGAACAAGGCACACGCCCGGCATGTCCTGACCGCGATCGCGGTCAACCTCGAACGCATCGACGTCCATCTCCCGCCGGCGCCGGCTCGCCGGCCCCGGACTCCGACGGCTCTTCAGGACTTCCTCGACCGGCAGCGCATCCCCCGGCCCCGGTCTGGCGCGTCGCCACCCACCCCGCAGGCTGAGCTGACCGTTCTGAAGGTGGCGGTCACCACCTTCACCCGGACTTCTACGGGGTCTGACCGCACGAACAAATCAACTCCCCCATGGCCGCCTCGGGAGAATCGCGGTTCTGGGCTCACCGATTCCCCGTCAGACCAGGGCCATTTCAAGATCCCCGACTGTGACGGCGCTCAGCCTCCTTCGAGTTCCCGGCGCACGGTAGCGGCAATGCGGGTGAGTGCCGCCTCGATGTGGCGGCGCTGAACGGCGCTGAGGGGATCGAACACGAGTCGCTTCACCTGCGCGACGTGTTCCGGTGCGCTCTCGACGAGCTTCTGCCGGCCGGCATCGGTCAGGGCGGCGAGGGTGTACCGACCGTCGCTGGGGTCGGGTCGGCGGGCGACCCAGTCGCGGGCTTCGAAGCGATCCATCACCTTCGACAGGCGGGGCTGGGTGCTGTCGCAGACCCGGGCCAGGTCGCTGAGCCGCATCGTGGCCTCGTCGGCCATGGACAGCTGGGCCAGGACCCCGTACTCGAAGTTGGAGATGCCTGCGTCTCGCTGCAGCTGGCGGTCGAGGGCCGCAGGGAGGGCGATGACGACCGTGAGGAGCGCCTGCCACAGGTCCTGCTGGTCGTCGTCGAGCCAGGGCGACTGAGTATCCATGAGCCCCATCATACTTGCCCGGGCAACTCACATCACTTGCCTAGGCAACTCTCGTTAGGCTACTTTGTGACTTGCCTCGGCAAGTGAAAACACTTTCCTTGGCAAGTGAAGGAGTTAATTTCGATGACCTCCACGAGCAGCCTGACTGCCCCCTTCCCGTCGCGCACACCAGCCGCGGCATACGACGACTTCCTTGCCCGGGTCCTGCCGCAGGCGCGCGAGCAGCGGGTGTGGAACCCCTCCGACGGGCCCCTGCCCAGCCTCTTCGTCAGCCATGGAGCCCCGTTCACCCTCGACGATTCTCAGTGGCTCAGCGATCTCTTCGACTGGGCCCGGTCGATTCCCAAACCCCGGGCCATCGTCGTCATCTCGGCCCACTGGGAACGGGCGCCGGCCGCGATATCCCGAGCTGCGGCCGGTACCCCGCTCTCCTACGATTTCAGCGGCTTCCACCCCCGCTACAAGGCCCTTCCCTACGCGACCCCGAACGCCACCGACCTGGCTCGGCGACTCACGGGCCTGCTGGGCCTGACGCCGGTACACGAGTTCGCCGACCGCGGCCTCGACCACGGCGCCTTTATCCCGCTCATGGCCATGTATCCCGCGGCCGACGTCCCGGTCGTGCAGCTGTCGATGCCCAGCCTCGACCCCAGCGCTCTGTTCGAGCTCGGGACACGCCTGCGGCCGCTGCGCGAGGAAGGCATCCTCGTTCTCGGCTCGGGCTTCATGACGCACAGCTTCGCTGTCTTCCGCCGGCCGGAGCTCGCCGCCGACACCATGGCCTTCGACGAATGGGCCGTTGACGCCCTCGCCCGGGGCGACACAGACGCCCTCACCGACTACCGCAACAAGGCACCCGGCGCCGCGGTCGCCCATCCGACAGCTGACCACTTCGTCCCGCTGCTGCTCACCGTCGGCGCCGCCGATGACCCCGGCAGCGCCGTGAGCGCCATCGACCGCATGGTGATGGGCAACTCCACCCGGTCGGTACAGCTGACCTGAGTGTCTCGACGTGCTTCACCTTCCCGCCTGAGCGCCTCATCCGTTGGCGACGACATCGATACACCCTGGAGGAAAGTGCCATGAAGGCAATGCGTTTCCACGAGTTCGGTAGCAGCAAGGTCCTGCGCTACGACGACGTCGACCGTCCGGTCCCCGGCACCGGCCAGGTGCTGGTGCGGGTGGCGGCCACGTCGTTCAACCCGGTCGACGACCACATCCGCTCCGGTGTCCTGGCCGAGATGATCCCGATAACTCTCCCGTACGTGCCGGGTATCGACCTGGCGGGCACCGTCGCTGAACTCGGCGCGGACGTGACTGGCCTGGAGGTCGGCGACCGGGTCGTGGCGATGCTGCCCCTCGACTCCGCCGGCGGTGCCGCCGAATACGTGCTCGCCCCGGCGGACTCCCTGGCCCCGGCGCCCCGGACGACCGAGCTGGTCGACGCCGCCGCGCTGCCGCTGACCGGCCTGGCGGCCTGGCAGACGGCTTTCGAGCTCGCCGAGCTGAAGCCCGGTCAGACCGTCCTGATCAACGGGGCGGGGGGCGCGGTGGGCAGCCTCGTGGTGCAGCTCGCCGTCGACGCGGGGGCGCACGTGACCGCGGTGGACGCGCCGCAGCACGCCGACCGCCTTCGGGGCTACGGCGCTGACCGGGTTGTCGGCCCCCTCGCCCTCGCCGCGGGCCCTGCCGCTGTGGGCGGTCCGTTCCAGGTCGTGGTGAACCATGTGCGCGTCTCCCCGGAGGAGCTCGCGCAGCTGACGAACTACGTCGCCGACGGCGGGGTCGCTGCCAGCACAGCCGGCCCGATTCCCGAAGACCCCGCTCGGGGGGTGCGCAGCGCGAGCCTGTGGGTCCGCAGCGACGGAGCCCAGCTGGCCGAGCTGGTCGCCAAGGTGGATGCCGGCAAGGTCCGGGTGCACGTCGCCGCCCACCGCCCGGTGGCCGAGCTGGCTGCCGTGCATGAGGACGCCGGCGCCGGGCGGCTGCCCGGCAAGACGGTCCTGCTCGCTCCCTGACCGCACCCGACCGGGCCGCCCGCTGTTCGCTCTCCCACCGGTGGGCGGCCCGGAAGTTCGAATGCGGGCCGCACCCGCGACCTGTCAGCACCGACGAGGCCATGCGGCAGGCCCTGCACTTGAGGCCCGGCGCTGCCGCTCACCCATGGTGCCCGGGACACCGAAGCGTCCCGGGCAACATCGTCTTCACTCGGGCTCCGGCCAGACCCGGAGCCCGGTGTCACGCCGGGGCTGCGGCTGTCTCTTCCTGCGGGGTGCGCGGGCCGGGCTCCGTCGCCCGGATGGACAGGTCCAGATCGAGACGGCTGTTCATGTCCAGCTCGAACCGACGCCTGGCGGACCGCCTGCTGCAGGGCGGGGAGCTCGGCGGCATGGGGATCCAGGAGAAAGGTGCCGTCCCGGGTTGTGTCGCGGGTGGTGAGGACGCTGAGTGCGGCGTGGACGTCGGCCGGGACGTCCTGGCCCTTCGTTTGTGGTTTGGCCGTGTGGGCGCGGATGCAGGCGGCGAGGACGTCGGCGATGGTGGGCTGGTCGCGGCGGGAGTCCTGCATGATTCCCTGCCGGGCGTAGATGCCGCCCAGCCGTACGTCAGGCTTGTCCTCACCGAGGTTGCCCACCGCCGCCGTGTACCGGTCGGTGATCTGCCTTCCTTGTCCAGCGCCCGGTCCAGAGCCCCCTGACGTTCCGCAGGAGCAGGAGGAGCCTCCGCAGGCCGGGCGGAAGCCGCTCCCAGACCGACGGAGGTCCGGGCAGCGAGAAGGGTGGTACGGCGTAGCCGCGGGTGGCTGTGTAGGTCACCGAGAAGAACGGCTGTCGATGCGTTCTGAGAACGATGGCGGGTCAGGCACCTTGGGAATGTTCGTGAGAAGCAGGAACGCTCGGGTGATTCGTGTGGAATGTTCTGACTAAGACAGCCCGACCGGGGCGGCCCTCAGCGGGTGACCGTTCAGTTCGAAGCAATCCTCTTCGTCCCACCACATCCCGCCTTGCGTGGTGAGGTAGGGATGCAGTCCGCGGATGCCTCCGCCTTCGTGCAGTGCTTGCGCGACCGCGTGGAGAAGGCTCGCCAGATCGGGCCAGGAATCGGTGAAGTCGCCGCCGCCGCTGTGGCCTGCCCAGCCGAGACGCCGGGCCTCTGGGCCAGGACGCAGGTCGATCACCTGCGTCGCGCCATCGGCGCTCTCGGCCCAGGGAACCCAGAGTGGGTGCCACCAAGGCTCGTCGTCCCAGGGGCGAGCGGTCAGGCCGTCGTTCTCCGCCGCGACGGTCATGCAGGTCTGCCATTGTTCCACGATGCCGCTCACTGCAAGCGGGGACTGCTCCGGCAGGATGGATGTCCAGGTGCTCACACCGTTGTGGCATTGCAGAGACTCAGCGAGATCACCGGGCAGTCGGGCGCCGATGATCCGCTCCGCGTGTCGGATCTCGTCCGATGTCGCTGGTGGATTGAGGAGCGTGAGATCGGCGGCCACGTGCGTCGCCAGCCAGGCGTCGATCAGGTGCCAGGACTCCGACGGGGGCAAGATCGTCTGTGCCATGGCGCCATCCTGCCCCACACGTCTGACAAGTCGGGTCGAGGCCCCTGCCGGCCGATGAAGCGAGGTCAGCCAGCGACCTGCCGTTCGGCGCGGGCGCGGGTGGTGGCAAGGCGGTGGGAGTCGGTGCCGGTCTCGATGATGTTGCCCCGATCGAAGAGAACGTGCCAGGGTTGGGCGGCGGGGTCGGTTTGCCTCCGCCGCCGGTATCCGTCCTCCGTCGATGGATTGCCGCCATGGTGCGGAGCCACGCCTCAACGGCGGGCGCGCCGCACCGTCAACACAGCGACCAACGGTGCGAGCGCGAAAAGACCGAACATCCAGCGTGCCGTGCTCTGCAGGTCGGTGACGTCCGCGTCGTCGGAGAATCCGATCACGTTGGCGACCATCCCCGCGAACGCCGATCCGAAGGCGGTCGCGGTGAGCTGGATCGTCGTGACCGAGGAACCGGCGAGGTCCTGGTCCTCCTTCGACGTCAACTGCAGGACCCGGGTGAGCAGATGGGGCCATGCCATGCCGATGCCCCAGCCCAGCAGGAGAAGTCCGGCGCCGACTGCCACGACGGTCGTGACCGCGCCGGAGTGCACCGGGCCGGTGAAGAAGAGTACGACGAGCCCGGTCAGGGAGAAGACCGGACCGGTCCTGATGATCAGTCCTCTGCGGTGCTGCATGCCACTGCACGCGATCGAGCCGAGCGTCCAGCCCGCCGCCAGGACAGCGCCCAAATACCCGGCCGCCAGAGGTCCGAGTCCTTGAAGCCGCTGCCCGAAGTAGGGCACATAGACCTC
This sequence comes from Streptomyces sp. TSRI0281, assembly GCF_001905125.1. Classification (GTDB taxonomy): domain Bacteria; phylum Actinomycetota; class Actinomycetes; order Streptomycetales; family Streptomycetaceae; genus Streptomyces. The sequence continues at coordinate 128,036 of NZ_LWLE01000009.1, forward strand.
GACGGTACTGGAGAGCACCAGCAGGGCCATGGTGACGTAGACGAGCCGCAGCCGCGCGTCCGGGCCGAATGCGGTGGCCGGGATGAGCCGGAGCGTCGTACGCCGCTCACGTCGCAGCCAGGCAACCAGGAGCAGCGCGGCCGCCAGGAGACCAGCGGCATTGATGGCGAGCCGGGACGAGATGCTGGCTGCGGAGATGAGCAGCACGGCCAGGCCGAGCAGGCTCACACTCGCCCAGGGAATGCGCGGGGCCGACTCCCCCGCCGTCCCCGTGGGCAGTCGCACCGCGCCCCAGAAGGCGAAGAAGAGCAGGAACGGCAGAAGCCCCCAGAACGCGCCGCGCCAGAGGTCGAGTTGGGCGAAGACGCCGCCGAGGGCGGGGCCGACGAGCGTCGCGACGCCCCACATGGCGGAGACGAGTGCCATGGCGCGTGGCCACAGTGCCTCGTTCAGCGTAATGCGGACCATGGCGTAGGAGAGAGCGAAGAGCAGTCCACCTCCGACGCCCTGAACAAGGCGTCCGGCCAGCAGGACGGGCATCGTCGGGGCGAGTGCGCAGACCACCGTTCCGGCCGCGAGCAGCAGTGTCGCGAAGCGGTAGCTGGAGCGCGGGCCGCGGGCTCCGAGAACGGCGGCCGCGGCCGTCGACCCGAGCACGGACGCGAACACGAAGATCGTGGTGGCCCACGCGTACAGGTTCGATCCGCCGATGTCGGCGGTGAGCGACGGCAGGATGGTGGTCGCCAGGTAGACATTCACAGCATGCAGCGCGACTCCGGCCGCGAGCGTCGCCGCGACCGCCCCGTGTTCGCGGCCGAGCAACGCTCCCCATCCGGCTGGTGACGGTGACGCAGTCGGCTCCTCGCTTGTGGTGGTCACATGCTTCCCCTCCGAGAGATTCATTACGTGCCGGAACGTAACTTAACACTAGACTGGTGGGATGGCTGAAGCGAAACATGCACCCAGCGGTCGGGCCCCGGGCGGCCGCCCTCGCGACGCATCCATCGACCAGGCGATCCTCGACGCGGTGCTCGATCTCCTCGACGAGGTCGGGTACGCCCGGCTCACCGTGGAGGCCGTGGCACGGCGCGCCGGCACGACAAAGCCGGCCGTCTACCGGCGCTGGAAAACCCTGCCCAGCCTGGTGCTCGACGCCCTGACCGCCCGCCTGGGCCGTCTCAAACCCCCCACAACCGACTGCACGATCTGCGACCTCAGTGACGCGATCAAGCTGTACGTCGCCGCATTCCAGCGCATGCCACCGGACGTACTCGCCTCATTGCTCGCCGAATACGGCGACGATCCGCAACGCCGCGAGACATTCATGACTGCCCTCTTCGACCCGCCCCGGACCGCCGTCGGCCAGGCCCTCGACGCCGCCATCGCGCGCGGCGACCTGCGCGACGACGTCGACAGGGACCTGCTGCTGGACCTGCTCGCCTCGCTGGTCCACTACCGCGCCCTGTTCGGTCACGCCGTCACCAGCGACGACGAAGCGGAGCAGGCTGTGCACACCTTGCTGCGGGGAGTCGCAGTCGACTATCCGAAGCTGGTGGAGATCAGCCGCGAGAAGGGCGGAGATCCGCAGATCCACCACCGCCACACGGGGTAATGCGGGCCACCCCGAGCTCCGCCGTGTCCCAGTCGGCGGCCGGCAGCCGCGTCCAGGCCGCCCACCCACCAGCCGACGCCCTGGACGCGCTTCACGCACTGAGCCTTGTCCCACCTCACGCTGAGGCGTGATGACGTACGAGGACGGCCTTCACCACGCCGGTGATTCGGTTGGTGCCGCAGCGGAGCTTGCGTAGGAGGCGCCGGCGCTTGAGGGTGGCAATGGCCTGCTCGCCGAGACAGCGGATCTTCGCGGGGGAGGTGTTGTGACGACCCTTCCACCGCTTGAGGCGCCGGCCGCGAAACGGTACTCGGACGGGTCTGCCGACGCCTTGATACACCTTGTCCGCCCAACACCGGATTCCTGCTTCGGTGAGGGTTCCGACGATCCCGTGCTGTCGTGCGGCGGTCAGGTCGTGAGCCGATCCGGGCAGAGCCGGCGAGGCCGGAGCAGCCGTCCGAACGGATCGGTGAGGATCTGCGCGTTCACGCCGTGGCGCGTGTGTTTCCCGGAGCAGTAGGGAGTGTCAACGGCGATGCGGTCGATCGGGAGCGGGGTGCCGTCGAGGATGACGACGCCTTCTACCGGATCGTCCGCATCGCCTCGGCCAGGGACGGAGCGAGGACGGCCAGGGCGTCGACGGCTTCACGACGCACACCGAAAACTGACACTACGTCACTGACGCAACCTCACTGACACCGGACCGGCACACACCGCGGCCCCGCAGCTCTATCGGGGGTCCTTGCGCATGCACCACGTACGGGGGCCGTTGTCGGGGAGAACGACCTCGGCTGTGACCTCGAAGCCGAGGCGCTCGTAGAATTTCACGTTCCGCTCGCTGGAGGTCTCCAGGAATACCGGGTACCCGGCGCGTGCGGCCGCCTCGATGCCGGGGACCAGCACCGCACTGCCGAGCCCCTGCCCCTGGGCTTCAGGGGTGACTCCCACCGTGTTCAGAAACCATGCGGGCTCCTGTGGCCGGTACGGAGCGACGGCCTGCTCCGCGGACTCGAAGGCAGCCGCCCGGTCACCGGCAAGGCTGCCCAGCAACGGGCCGATCTCGGCAAAGGCGGGTGAGGGGTCCTGGTCGGGAGTGGCCCACACGGCGACGGCACGGCCGGCGTCGGCAACCCATACGCGCCCGCACACCATCCCCACGCGGGTCAGGCAAAGTTCCTGGAAGCGCCGGATCCGGCCCTCATGGTCGTCCGCGGCGACCACGTGCCGGGTGTAGGGGTAGTCGGCGAAGGCCCGAGCGAGGGTCTCGACAGCGGTCGGAACGTCGGCGTCGGTGATGGGACGTACGGAGGGGGTGTCCTGGTGATGCAGCATGCCTATCAAACGATCTGGCCAGACGGCAGGTTCCCAGGAGCATCATCACGCCGAGGTATTCGCCAGTTCATGGCAGCTTCGGGGAACCGTCCCCGTCGCCGGGAAAGCGGGGCTCGGTTCGGAGCGCCTCCCGTGCTCGTGAGCATCGCCCTCGCCGCCGGACGGGTGCCTCCCGCATTCATGAACAACTACGATCGCGAACGGTGGGCAGCGGCAGTTCCTGAGCCGCCAGGGCTCGACGTCCGGCTCGGCCGGCGCGATGACCGCATCCTCGCGGTTGATGATCCGGGGCACGGAAGGGAAAGAACTCTCCTCACCTTGGTTCCCCTGCGGAAAAGATGATGGGGATCATGGGGACATGACCCGAATCCTGACCCGCAGCAATCTGGAAGCCGTGCTTGAGCCCACGGCCTGTATGGCCGTCCTGAAAGAAGGTTTCCGCAGTACCGGATCCTCGCCGGCAACGGGACAGCGAGTGCTGACAGACCTGCCGTTTCCCGGCACAGCTACAGCTTTGATCCCTGGGCTGCTGCCCGGGATCGACGCCTACACGGTGAAGGTGAACGCCAAGTTCCCCGCCGCCCGACCAGCTTTGCGTGGCGTGATCTGTCTCCACAGTGGTCATGACGGTGAGCTCCTCGCTCTGATGGATTCCGCCACCATCACCGCTTGGCGCACGGGACTCGCAGCGGCTCTGGGGACTCATGTCCTCGCGACCCCCGACCCGGGAGGGGACGTGGTACTCGGCGTGATCGGCGCGGGCGCACAAGCCGAGCTCATGGTCCGCGGACTACGCGGCATGCGGAGCTTCCGCGATGTCGTGGTGCACGACGCCGATCCGGCCCGCGCCGCCGCCTTTGTCGCCCGGCACGGCGGACGAGCGCTCGCGTCTCCCACGGATGTCGCCTCGGCCGCTGATGTCATCCTGCTGGCAACTTGGGCACGTAGACCGTTGCTGCGCCTTGCCGATACTCGGCCCGGGCAACACTTCACGTCTCTGGGAGCCGATGAGCCCGGCAAGCAAGAACTCTCCGCCGACTTGCTGGCATCCTCGCTCCTCGTGGTCGACGACCGTGAACTGGCCGCCTCCATGGGAGCACTCGCAGCCGCCGGCCTTCCCGCCACTGCCGCCGAGGCCACCCTCGGCGAGCTCCTCCGCAATGACCACCCGGGCCGCACCAGCGCCACGACACGCACCGTCTACGCTCCTGTCGGGCTTCCCTGGCAGGACCTCGCCCTTGCCTGGCTCGCCTACCAGCACGCCGAACAACACGGCGTCGGAACGCAAACCGACCTGCTCGCCTGAGCCCTGCCCTGCCCTGCGAAACGATCGGGAGGGCGCGATCACCCAGTACGAGCTGTTGCTGTAGGCGCTCCGCACCCCGCACGAGGTGCGACTCGCGTCCAGCAGCCACCAGGGCGGAGTCAGAGCCGGAAGGTCCGTACGACGAAGGTCTGCCCGGCGACCGACGGCCAGCTCGCCCAGCTCTGGTCCGCGGCCGGAGCGGGCGCACCGACTCCGCCCGGCAAGCCGGCCGCGGTGGACACTACGCGGAGGGGCAGGGGGCCCTTGCCGCGGATGCGGACGACGACATCGAGGCCGTCGGCGGGCGGGGCGGCGTAGTCGAAACTCCAATCCCAGCCGCTCCCCGGTCGCTTCGGTCCGCCGGTGATCTTCGCACCCTCGACAGTGGCGTCGAGGATCTGGTGGGCACAGGTATCGGCGTGTACGGCGATGGTGTGGGCGTCGGCAGGCCCCTGGATACGGAACCGGACCGTACGTACGCCGTCGGCCTCGGTGCTTGAGACGTTCGCGGTACGTGGTGTGTCCAGGGGGGCGGCCTTGGCCGCCCCGTTCGCGAGCACGGCGTCGTCCAGCGCGGGGACGCGGTCTTCGAAGCGAGCCGGCTCGCCGGTGAGGAGCTTGCCGACGGCGGGCTGGGATGAATCGCCGTCGCTGACCCAGGTGGCCTTGCCCGTGTCGGACTCCAGGACGTAGCCGAGGCTGACCGGCCGGGGTTCCTCGGCGTTGTAGCCGTCGAGGGCCGTGCCCACGACCAGCGTGCCCACACCTGCCACCGTCACCGCGAGCATCCCGGCGGTAAGCGCACGACGTGGGGGAAGCGGCTCCAGGAGGCTCAGCGGTACCGCTGCGAGCAGTGCCGCGAGGACCAGCGGGGCGGCGATGAGTGACAGTCCCAGGGCGGGCAGCAGCAGGAGAACGACGGGGAGGACGAGAGCCACAACCGGTACGGCCGCCATCGCTCCGGCCACCGCACGCCACGGGGAGTCCGCCCGTGTGAACCGCAGCGTCACGGCGACGACCGCCAGCCCGATCAGCGCCGGCCAGGTGAAGAGGTAGGCACCCCCGGGCAGGGCCACCGCGCAGACCACGGCGATCATCGCGAAACAGCCGAGCACACCCACCACGATGTCCAGCGGCAACGCGTTGCGGCGGGCCCAGCGGTACCAGGCTGCGAGCAGTACCAGGAGCAGCAACGCTCCGCCCCACGCGTACCGGCCGAGGTGGTGGACGCTGCCCTCGCTGAGCGCGAAGTCCGGACGGGCCAGGCTCAGTGCCGACCACCCGGCCAGGCCGATGACAGCCGCACCGATCAGCGTGAGCGGGAAGCTCAGGGCGGCCCGTCCGGCCCCGCCGGGGGTCAGACCTCGGCTCCGGCCGAACCACAGCAGCAGCGGCACACCGAGGAGGGCCGTCAAGGCGAGCGGCAGGGCCAGCCATGCCGGGTAGGACACGACTGTGCCGAACAGGGAGAAGTACGTGGCGTCCGAACCGCGCTGCGAGAGGTCCGTGCCGCCGAGATGGCGGACAGCGCCGAGCGCCGCGTCTCCCATGTCCTGCACGCTCCCGGCATCGAGCCGGGAGATGCTGTCGTGGCCGGTGTGGTAGTGCGCGGAGCCGTCCATGAAGGCGAAATTGAGACCGCGCATGCCGGCCTCGTCGAAGACCGTCAGGTCGGTGTCGTTGGGCAGCTGGTCGTAGATCGCGGCGGAGAACGACGTGGTGACCGCACCGGAAGCCTTCACGGCGGAGGTGAGACCGGTGCCCGCCATCTGGAACATCATGGCGGGGCCGGACGTGCCCCGGCCCTCCATGTTCACCACGACGGTCTGCCGGGGAGCAGCGGCCCAGTAGGTACTGGCCTCCGCGTCGACGAAACCTCTCGCGCCGAGCAGCCCGTGCTCCTCGCCGTCGGTGAAGAGGATCTCGACGTCGTTGCGGAGCTGCGCTCCGGCCTTGAGGACGCGGGCGATTTCGAGGATCGCGGCGACGTTGGAGCCGTCGTCGCCGGCGCCCGGGGCGATCGGCACGGAGTCGTAGTGGGCGACAAGAAGGACCCGGCCGGTGGACTTCTTGCCGGGGATCGTGGCGTGGACGTTGGAGACGGACCCGACGATGGCCGGACTGTCTGCGTCGGAGGGGGCGACCCGGCTCTGGACCTCCGGCCTCAGACCCAGCTTCCGCAGCTCACCGACGAGATACTCCCGTACGTCCGACTGCGCGGCCGAACCCGCCGGGTGCGGGACCTTCGCGATTCCGTCGAGCCGTGCGACCGCACGGGCCGCCGAGAAGTCACCGGTGGGGGCGGAGGCCGGCCGGGGCTCGGAGGTACGCAGCGGCAGCATGGCCGCGATACCGGTGAGGAGGAGCAGCAGGAAGGCGGCGAGAGCCGGCATTCGTCTGCGCATCGTGGTCGGAACCTGCACGGATATACCTCATAGCGGAAGTGGATGGGACAGCGGGCCGGTACGTGCCGGGGCCGCCGTATTCGATGGCGACGATCGGCAGCTCGGCGGTGTAGCGCTCCTCAGCACTGTCGCGCGACCCGAGCGGGTCGGTGTCCGGGATCAACTCGGAGTCGGTGAAGCGGTTCGATCCGGTCTCGGTGGTCCTGCGGATCGAAGTAACCGGAATCGTCATCGAGTTGCTGCATGGCATTCGCACTCGGGCCGCCCGTGGCTACGGACTGCTTGTACGCCTTCTCAACATGGTCGCGACATTCAGCGGTCCGACGGACAGGCACTGTTGGGTGACGAACCCGAAGTGCTGATAGAGCGCCACATTTCCGGGGTCCGCGGTGGTGAGGTAAATCCCGGCCGTGGCTGGTGTGTCGGCCAGCAGGCGGTCGAAGAGACGCCGCCCCGCCCCGCGGCCTGCGGCGGCGGGAACCACCCCGATGAACTCCAGCGTCCAGGCATTCTCGGGCGCACCCGCTTCGGTGAGGCCGAGGTAGCGCAGGGTCCGCTGCACGGACCGGGGACCGCAACGCGCGAGCGCACGGGCCGCCCACTGCGCCTGCGCGGCAGGTGAGAGCCGAGGTCCGGGCGGGGTGAGAACGGCGGCCGCGATGGGTCGGCCGCCGTCCCCGGTCAGGGCGTAGCGGCGCGATCCGGGAATGGTGGCATCGGCGCGCAGGGTGGCGTCGAACCATTTCTCCCTGGTGGCGGACGAACTGCCGCAGATCCAGGAGGTCGCCGACTCGCGGGCAAAGGCGTCGGCCAGCACGCGTACGCAGGCGTCCACGGGCGGGCAGTCGTCGATCTCCGGCCCGTGCGGAGCTGTGTCCGGGAACTGTGGGTCGTTCATGGTCCTCCCTCATCAGCACTTGCTCGATTCAAAACCGATCGTATAGTTTTCGATCGTAACGTACTAGAGAGGAAGAGCGAATGAGGATCCTGGCACTAGGCGGACCCGGTGCGATGGGGGCGGTGGCGGTGCGGGTGGCGGCCGGGCTGCCCGAGGTGACCGAGATCGTGGTGGCCGACAAACGCCTTGAAGCGGCCCAGAGACTGGTACGCCACCTCGCCGGTGCCGGTGGTGCGCCCATGCGAGCCCTGCAGGTGGACGTGACCGATGACTCCGCCCTCCGCGCCGCGATGGCCGACGCCGACGTCGTGCTCAACACCGTCGGCCCGTACTACCGCTTCGGCCTGACCGTGCTGCGTGCCGCGATCGCGACCGGTACGCACTACCTGGACATCTGCGACGACTGGGAGCCGACCCTGCGGATGCTCGACCTGGACGAGGAAGCACGGTCCGCCGGGGTCTGCGCGGTGGTGGGCATGGGCGCCAGCCCCGGTGTCAGCAACCTGCTGGCCGCACGTGCCGTCCAGCAGCTGGACCATGTCCGGGACCTGTACACCGCATGGCCCGTCGACGTGTCCGGCAACGATCAGGACGACGAGCAGCTGCTCGACCCCGACGGGCGGCCCAGTGCCGCCGCCGTGCACTGGATGGAGCAGATCAGCGGAAAGGTGGCCGTCGTCAGCGACGGACAGCTCGTACACCGACGGCCGCTCCTTCCGGTCACACTGGCCCTCTCCCCCGAGCACTCCGGAACGGCGTACACCGTCGGCCATCCCGAGCCGGTCACCCTCCACCGCAGCTTCCGCCCGACCGGCGAGGCAGCCAACCTCATGGTCATCACCCCGGGCACACTGGCCTACCTGGACGTTCTGCGCCGGGACATCGACGCCGGCAGACTCACCAACGAAACCGCCGCCATCGACCTGGCCAAACCCTCAGTTCTACGCGGCCTGCGTGCGGTGGCAAGCGCCATGGGTCTCAAGGGCCCCCGGTCGCTGCCGCCGTTCTTCGCAGCGGCCACGGGTACCCGCGACGGCCGGCCGGTCACCGTCCTGTCCCGCCTCGCCGAGACGTCCGGTATGACCGCGCTGATCGACGACATGGCAGAGGCGACCGGAATCCCGCTGGCCCTGGGGCTCGCCCAGCTTCTCGACGGCACCGGCGGCCGGCCCGGCGTCCACCCGCCCGAGGCCGTCATCGAACCCGAGCGGTTCTTCCTCGACCTGTCCCACCACCTGCCCCACACCTCCGACAACGACCACCCCGGCGACTGTGTGATCACCACCGTCACCCCGAGCCGCTGAAACGAGGAGATGCACGGTGCCATCACTGGAACCAGGAGTCGGCGTGCGGACAGCGGAATTCGTCGAGGTCGGGGGGCTTCGCGTCCGTTACGCCGCGACGGGCACCGGCCCGCCCGTGATCCTGCTGCACGGACTGGGCCGCAGCCTGGAGGACTGGGAGCCGCTGCGTGCCGCTCTGAGCGGGTACCGGCTGATCGCCATCGACCTCGCGGGCTTCGGGCAGTCCCAGGCCCTGCCGGACTGCCGCCTCGCATCACTGGCCCGGCACGTCGAAGGAGCCTTGGACGTGCTCGGGGTTCCCTCCGGCGCGCACGTGGTGGGCAATTCGCTGGGCGGCGCCGTCGCGATGCGGCTCGCCGCCGGTGCCCCCGCACGGGTGGCGTCATTGGCACTGCTCAACAGCGCAGGGTTCGGCCGTGAGGTCACCTGGACCCTGCGCATCCTCGACCTTCCGCTGCTCTGGCGGCTGCTTCTGCGTCCCCATGCGGACAGCGCGCTGATGTCCGAGCGCTCCATCTTCTACGACCCGGCCTTCGCCACACCCGAACGGGTCGCCCTGGCACTCGCGCTCTCCCGTCGCGAAGGGGCGGCACGGATGTTCCGGCGCCAGTCCCATGCCCTCGGTTCGTGGCGCGGCGTACGCCGCGGCTGGCGCGAGGAGCTGCTCACCGAGGTCTCGGCGCTCGACATCCCCACGCTCGTCGTCTGGGGCACCCACGACAGGATCCTGCCGGCCACCCACCTCGTGAACGCCGCGACCGCTCTCCCCCGGGCACGCACCCACCTGTTCTCCCGGACCGGCCACATGCCGCAGATCGAGCGCGTCGACGAGGTCGCCGTCATGCTCGGCTCGTTCTGGGACAGGCGATAGGTCCTGAACCACCCCCGGTTCGAGCGAGGAGGGAGCTTCCACGGCACCGCAGGGCGTGACCCGCCCCGACCTCGGTACCCCGGGTGCCTGTACCCGCCTCCGACAGGTGCGACGGCGTGCGGAGGTGGCGCTCCCCGCGACGCTCGGATCGCCCTCGTGATGGAGCACTGCTGCCGGGGTGGCGGACTGGACGTCGGCGTGGAATCCCCGCGCCGGGACACAGTACGAGCGACCCGGATACCGTCCCGTGTATACCGAGCGCATTTCTTGGCCGCGCGGCCTGCGGAGGTGCGGCTCGGCACCACGATGCGCCGCACCCTTGGACGTACGAGAAAGGCCCGCCACTTCATGACCGACTCGCTCCACACGCCGACAGCGCCCGTCCGGGTCCCCACCCGCATGCTGGTCGAGGCTCTGATCCGTACCGACCACACGGTCGACGCCGGCGAGCTCTACGCGACTGCCGACCTGCTCGGCATGACCGACCAGCAGGTACGTCTGTGCATCAAGCGGCTCGTAGCAGAGGGGCGCTTCGTCCAGGAAGGCAGGGGGCGCAAAGCACTGCTCCGGGCGACCGGCGCTACCGTGCAGGCCCTGGGGCCGGACGTCGAGTTCGTCGCGCACGCTTTCCGGCAGGACGCGGGCCTCGCCCCTTGGGACGGCATCTGGCACCTGGTCGCCTTCGCCGTACCCGAAGACACCCGCACGGCGCGCGACACACTGCGCACCGTTCTCACCCGGCTCGGTGGCGCCCCCGTCCAGGGCGGCCTCTACGTCAGCGCCAACGCATGGGAACCCTACGTCGAGGACGAGGCTCGCCGGCTCGGCATCCACGGCCGCCTCACCCTCCTCACCACCGACGACCTGCGTCAGGGCGATGTGCGTGATCCGGTCGCGCTTGCCCGCAGCCTGTGGCCGCAGGACGAGATCGCCGATCGCTATCGGCGACTCGCTTCCGTGGCCGAGCCGCGGCTGCGCCGACTCCAGGACGAGGCCGCCCCCTCCTCGCTCCAGCAGCTGACCATCGCGGTCGAACTGGCCGCTGAATTCAGCCATGCGATGGAGCCCGACCCTCTTCTGCCGCCCGAACTGCTCCCCCAACCCTGGCCGGGAACCGAGGCACGCCGGCTCGTCGCACAGTGCTGGCAGCTCCTGGACCGGCTGGGGCAGTCCCGCACAGCGGCGGAGCAGCACGTCCGCCTCTTTCGCCTCTACGACGAGACTGTCGGGGGGACCGAGTCCGCAGGGCAGCGCCGCGACGGATGAGCACGGAGCCGGGTACCGGATGCGGACGTGAGAGCCGGGTACCGGATGCGGACGTGAGAGCCGGGTACCGGCCGGGCCATTCCTCGTCGTAGGGAGTGACCTTGAGCTGCTCGACCGCAGCGGCGCGGCGTACCAGAGGTTGCCCTCTTCCGCGGCGGGCTGCTGGTGGGCGGCGCCGCCACTCGCGTGGGCGGGTGGCCGTCACGGTCACCGCCCACACGAGGGGCCCGCATGGGCCGTACGCAGGCCCCGGCAGGCCATGACGCTGCCGTGAACAGGGCGCTGCTCTGCCGTGCATCTGTCCACTGGTACGCGGGTTCACGGACACTGCCACAAGGGCTGTCCCGTAGCCCGTGGCGGGACAGCCGCTAGAAGCTGCGGCAGGAGCGGGCTGTGTGGACAGTGGTGGCCGTGAGGTAGAAGACGTCAGGACGGCCGAGGATGCCGGTATATGTGTCGCTGTCCGTCAAGCGCTCCAGGGTCGTACGGTCCTCCGGCTCCAGCCGGTCACCGATCTGATCGTGCAGTCGGCTCAGGTGCATCTGCAGATGCTCGCGCGCCGACATTCCGAGGGGTGACGGGAGGTCGGTGAAGAAGCTGCGTGTCCCGCTGGGGATGAGCCCGGCCCGGGCGAGCATGGCTGGCCAGTCCTCCACCGTCCTGACCGATCCGGGCAGTTGGTCGCGCATATCACCGAAGGCATCCTCGGCGGCGGCGTCCAGGCGGGCTTGCAGGCCTGGACGCCCCATGCCGATGTCACGGGGCAGAAATCGCGGGGGCAGCCCGCTTCCCGCGACGGCGACGAGCCCGCCGGGCCGCAGACAGCCGGCCACGGAGCGCAATGCCGCTTCCTGGTCCCCGATGCGGTGGAAGCCGTTTCGGATCCACATCAGATCCGCGGAATCCGGCGATCCGAACTCACCTGGGGATTTCCTCAGTCGCGTGACGACGCGGTTTCCTATTCCTTGCGCCACCGCGCGCGAGCGGACCCTCTCCAGGATGCCGGGCGACCGGTCGACAGCGACCACCTCGGCGTCCGGAAAAGTGTGTGCCAACAGACACGTGACCACGCCCGGCCCGCTGCCGATGTCCAGCACCCGGTGGACGGGCGTGCATCCGCCACCACTGGTCCGCAGCAGATCCCGCAACCAGTCCATCGTCTGTGCGAGGGCGGGAGCGTGCAGGCCTGCCTCGCGTTCCCGGTGCACACCCAGTACGTCCCACTCGATGTCCTGATCGTGATGTGCGTTCATGATTCCTCCAGTTCCAGCAGGGCGGCGTGCACTCCCTGCTCGGCCCGGGCGCCGCCGCGCCGAGCAGGGAGGTGCACGCCGAGGCTCAGCGAAGGAAGGGGGCGAGGCTCCGTTCCAGAAGGGGCTTGGGGGCGGCACCCGTCCACGCCTGCACAGGAGTGCCGTCGGCGTAGACGACGAAAGCGGGGATCGAGGAGATGCCGTGCTGGTCCGCCAGTCCGGGCTCCTCGTCGACGTTGACCTTGACGACGTCCAGGACACCCGCGTGCTCGGCGGCGACCTGCTCGACGATGGGAGTGACCCTGATGCACGGCCCGCACCACTCGGCCCAGAACTGGACCAGGACGGGGCGCTTCGCCTGCAGTACGCGGGCGGGAAACGTCTGCTCGGTGACACTGTCCACGGAGCCTGCGGACTTTGCGGCCATGGTGAACTCTCCCTTGTTGGTGTGTTGGTGTGTTGGTGTAGGTGTACGTTTCCGGCCGACCGGGAACCGCATCCGCCGGTAGCCGGCCGGCTCAACGACCGGGGGTCAGCCGGACGAGGCGGTTCGTGGGACCGGCCGCGGCAGGTGAAGGGGCTCCCGGGACGAAGAGCTGCCGTCCTTCACGGCATGCTCGATGTCCTCGGCGACCAGGTCGTGGTTGAGGGCGAACGCGGCCGCCGCCCCCTGCCCCGCAGCGGTGATCACGAGCGCCTTCGGATCGGATACGTTGCCGACCGCCCACACCCCGAACACGCTCGTCCGCCCCGCATCGTCGGTGATCACCCAGCCGTTGGGATCCCGCTCGCACCCCAGACCGGTGAGCAGGGTGTCGCGGGGCACCATGCGGGGGAAGACGAAAACCGCGGCGCGGGGAACAACATGCCCCTCGACCAGCTCGACACCACGCAACCGGTCACCTTCCGTCACCAGACGCTTCACGGCCCCGTCGGCGACGACAATGCCCCGCGCGGCCAACTGCCCATGCTCCTCGGCACCGAGAACCAAGGTGTGCGCGAAGAAGACGACATCGTGCGACCACTGCCGCAACAACAGCGCGTGCCGCACCGCGCCCGGATGGGTACCCAGCACCCCGATCGGCTGATCACGTACCTCATACGCATGGCAGTAGGGGCAGAACAGCAGGTCCTTGCCCCACCGATCCCCCACGCCGGGAATCGCCGGGAGCTCATCCCGCAGTCCCGTCGCCACCACCACCCGGCGGGCGCCGAGCACCGCACCACCGTCCAGACGGACGGAGAAGCCGGGATCGATCCGATCCACACGGCCCTCGAACAGGTCCACCCCATAGCCGGCGACCTCCGCCCGGCCCACCGCCAGCAGACCGGCCGCCGACATCCCGTCCCGGGACAGGAAACCGTGCATATGCACGGCGGAAGCATTACGCGGCTCACCCGCATCCACCACCGCGACCCGGCGACAGGCCCTGGCCAGAACCAGGGCCGCACTCAGACCAGCCGCACCCGAACCCACCACCACCACGTCGTACACACCATCGTCAAAAACACCGCTCTTCACACTGCTCTTCGCATCGTTCGCCGTACCACTGCTCATGGCGATCACCTCCACCCCGAGCGTGTACCACCGCCCAGAGGGCCGACAAAAAGCCTTGCCATTTTCGCAAACTCCGCCGCCCCGGCGCGTACACCGCCGGCATGTCCGGGCCCCTGCCACCGGAGTCGATCATGCGCGCCCGCGACGGCCGGGGGCGCACAGCAGCAGGCCGAGCGAGACCAGCCCGGCCACGGCCGCCAGCAGCGTGGACCAGAACCAGAAGGTCACCCAGGTATCGGGGACTGGCAGCAGCAGCACCAGCACGGCTGGATAGAGGATCAGCAGCCGGCGCAACCGGCGCTCCGCGACGAGCTGTTCACGCAGACGCCCGCAGGAGCCCCCGGCCGCCGGGCCCGTTCGCCCGGCGGGTATCAGCTCGTCGGCGATGGTCCGCCGCCACGTGTGCACGGTGGCGCCTATCATCGTGAGCAGAAGGCCGAGCCCCAGTAACTGGAACCAGTCGGGCACTCTGGGGTGACTGGGCGTGGTGAACAGCAGCATGGGCACCGAGAACAGGACTGCGCTCAGCGCTTCGGCAGCGAAGAGGCGGGTGGCCGGAGTACGGCTCAGCGCGGCGGGCACGATCAACTCCCTGAGCGGGGCCCTCCGGCAGCTGCGGGCACGAGGACGCGTCACGATCCCGGACTCACCCTTCTGGGTTCCGTGCGGCCCGGCCTGACGGCTGCGGACGCGGCGGGGCGGCACCCTTCGCCGTCAGCACGTACTGCCGCGGGTCGAAGACTCGCGTGCGACGACGGAATCGCCATGTCGGTTCGGGCCAGATGGACGTGATACGACCGGTACGGTCCTGGTACCAGCCGACGCAGCCGCCGGCGGCCCAGACGGTGGGTTCCATCCGGCTCTGCAGCTCCGCGTTGAAGGCGTACTGGGCCTCGGCGCGAACTTCCACGGCGGCCAGGCCCCGGCTGCGCATCAGCCGCAGGCAGCTGAGCAGGTAGTCGATCTGCGACTCGATCATGTAGATGAGGCTCGTGTGGCCCACGCCGGTGTTGGGACCTGCCATCAGGAAGAGATTGGGGAATCCTGCGACCGTGGTGCCGAGGTGGGCCTGCGGGCTGCCTCCCCAGACCTCGCTCAGGGACCGTCCGTCGGCGCCGATGACCTGCTGCGCGTACGTGGCGTCGGTAACGCGGAATCCGGTTCCGTAGATCAGCACGTCCACCGGGTGCTCGGCGATGGCATCTCCGTCCCGCGCCGCGCCGGTGGGCGCGGTGAGCACCGCATCGGGCCCGATGCTCGTGATCGGATCAGCGACCACGTCGACGTTGGGCCGGCCCAAGGCCGGGTAGTAGTCGTCGGACAGCAGGACCCTCTTGCAGCCCAGTTCGTAGTCCGGGGTCAGTTTGGCCCTCATGCCCAGGTCCGCGACCTGACGGTGCAGGTGGCCAAGTGCCTCGCGTTGGCCGAGTGCGGCCATGGTGCGGTTGCCGAGCAGAGCCGGCAGCGTCGCTTCCCGGGCCGCGTACTCCCAGCCGCGAGCCAGTCGCTGCACCGGCGGTGCCAGCCGGAAGAGACGTTGCTGCCACCGCGGGACGGCCCGGTCGCGCCTCGGCGCGATCCAGGGCGGAGTGCGCTGAAAGACCGTCACCTGCCGTGCCGTGCGCTGCAGGTGAGGGACGAACTGGATGGCGCTCGCGCCGGTCCCGATCACTCCCACCCGCTTGGTGCTCAGATCAAGGCCGTGTCTCCACCTGGCGGAGTGGAACGCCTCGCCGGTGAAGCGGTCGAGCCCGGGCAACGAAGGAACGGCCGGTTCCGACAGCGGGCCTTGAGCCAGTACCAGCAGCCCGGCGGTGAGCGGACCCGTGCTGGTCCGCAGGTCCCAGCGCTGCCGCCCGGAATCCCAGGCAGCGCGTTGCAGTTCGCAGCCGAGCCGCAGATTCGGCGTCAGGTCGTACTCGTCGACGCAGCGCCTGAGGTACTGCCCGATCTCCTCACGCGGGGCGAAGCGCCGACTCCACGCGGGATTGGGCGCGAAGGAGAACGAGTACAGGCGCGAGGGAACGTCGCAGGCGCACCCGGGATAGGTGTTGTCCCGCCATGCGCCGCCGACCTCGTCGGCCCGCTCCAGTATCAGCACATCCCGGTGGCCCTCCCGCAGCAGCCGAATGGCCGTACCGAGCCCCGAGAATCCCGCGCCGACGATGACCACGGATACGTGGCGTCCGCTCATCGCATCCCCCTGCACGGGGCCGTGAGCCTGCGGCACGGCCCCCGGTCCGCGCGGAGCCGTGTCCGGGCGCTGTGGGTTGGTCATGATCCTCCTCCATCAACATTTTGCTCGATCTCAAACCGATCGTATATTATTCGATCGTAACCAATGAGAGAGGAAAAGTGAATGAGGAACCCGCCATCCGCCAGACCCGGAGGGATCGGCGGTGGGGGCGCGAGTGGCGGCCGAGCTGCCCTAAGCGACCGAGGCCGTGGTGGGCGTGGGCGCCGGCCCCTGGCTCGGCCCAGGGACAGCTCCGGTGCGGGAGCCGGGCAGGACACGCGACATCGGCCCAGGCCAAAGCGGCCCAGGAGCTTTCCGGTCGGCCGGGAAGCCACGCCTCGACGTACGCGACGGTCGTGGTCGTCCATGGGGCCGTCACGATGCGGTTGCCCCGCACACCGTCGGCGCGGTCCGCGCGTACGCCACAGCCGAGCGGGCGCAGACCGAAGTCCTTACCTCCGTGCCGGACCGGCCGGGACGAGCCCCTTCACCAATCGCTCGTCAGCCATCGGCCGTCGCTGATCCGCCGCTGTCTCGGGCCCGTTCGCAAGCGCCGCTCCAGGGTCGGCCGTTCAGGGAACCAACTGCTCGCGCGCGGCCCTCAGGTGACCGGAAAAGAAGGGAACCGCCTCGTGCCCGACCACGACGAGCCTGCCCACAACAGCTTCGCTCGCTGGCTGTTGCATCGCTGCCGACGGGCCGGACACGACACCGAGTCCGCCGACACCCGGAGCTCGATCCACATCATCGCCGCTTTCGCAGTGTCCGACGGCCTGGACGCCGCACTTACGGCCAACCTCGCCCAGGCTCTCGCGGTGACTCCCGAGGAGCTCACGGCCGCCATTCCCGTACGTCGGCCGGGCGCGGGACCGGTCCGGGCGGATGACGTTCACGATGCGGGCCCCACCCCGAACGGACGGATCGAGGGTTGCACGGGCTGATGTACCGGCCGGTTTCCGGCACTCGGAGGAGGCCGGCCCCGTTCCGTACGCGTACACGCAGCAGGTTCCAACGGAGTCAGCCGGCCGTTGCCCGGGGTCTGCTGCCCGTGGATCGGGCGGGATCACCTCGACGCACCAGCCGCTCTCGTCCATCAGGCGGCCGTAGACCTTCACCTGCCGCAGCACCAGCCGTCGTTCGGTGACGGCGACGCCGGGGCTCTTCATGGAGATCCGGATCAGCGCTTCCTCACGTTGCTCGAAAGAGCGCAGATTGACGATGAGAGCGAGGTCGGCCGGACTGGCCACGGCCGCGCACACGCGGGTTTCCGGCCAGCTCGCCACCCGCGCGTTCACCCAAGCTGCGAACCGGGCACTCGACGACGAGGGCGCCTGGCCTGACCCTGAATCCCCCTTGACTCCGTTGGCGCGCTGGAAGCACCTCCCAGGTGGGCGGCTGAGGTTGATGCCGCCGTGTCCGGCGCAGCCGGGCTTCCGCCGGACGATCCGCAGGGTTCGAGGTCGCGATCGCACGGGCCGCGGAACCCACTCACCGGAACACCATGGTCACGGTCCGAGGCTGGGGGTCTTCCCCCCTGTCGTCGTGCTCGTACACACGGAAGGCGGCCCCGGGCCTGCCCGGCGCCGGCGGGCTCGCCCAGGGCCGCCTTGAGCACGTCCAGGGGTCAAGTCCTCGACCGCCGCTTCGGCCGGTGCGCCGACTCCGCGGACGGTCCCCCTTCCGCCAGGCCCCGCAGCCGACGATGGGTCAGGTGTCCTCCAGAGGTGCGAGACCGGACGGCCACTCGTTCCACCGGGTGGATCGTGCCGAACAGCACGCTCTCCGGGGCGGCCCGGGTGTGTGAGCGGAGCAGGGTTCGGCGCCGCACCTCGCGCAGTAGAAGACCGTCATCCGAGCCGCCATATCCCACCGGCTGCGTGGGGCACGACTGCGTATCCTCACCGTCCGGGGTGCCTCCCCGCGGGTGGGCTCGGTCCGCGCGCGTGACGGGCGCGTGTGAGGACCGGCGCCCATCGGTTTCCCGGGGGCTGCGACGACAGAGTGAGGGTCCAGCAGTGCGTAAAGGCCCAGGGGTGACGGCGAGGGCGCCAAGGGGCGTACGGTTGCCCGTCGTCGCTCGGCGGGTACACCGGTACGCAGCGGGCAGCCCGGTTCACCGCTCCGTGGTTCGGTCGTCCGGCAGCTGCGCACCGCGGACGTCGAAGCACACACCGTGCCGGTACCCGAGGAGCTCGCGGTTGTTGAGTTCAACTGCGGCGGTCTTGCAGGACCTTGGCGAGCAGCAGCACCAGCAGCCCGGCAAAGGGGATCACCAGCAGACCTGTGCGCAGGCTGGTCGCGTCGGCGACGTAGCCGACGACCGGTGGGGACAGCAGGAAGCCCAGGCGCATGAGCCAGGAGACGATCGTCAGACCTGAACCGGGTTTGAGGCCGGGCAGAGCGTCGGCTTCGTGCATCGCCGCGGGTACCAGGGTCGCCACCCCGAATCCGGCCAGGGCGAAGCCCAGGATGGTGCCGGGCAGCGTCGGCACCGCCAGTGCCAGCCCCATGCCGACCGCGGTGATCAGGCCGCCGGCCCGGGCCACAGCGCGCCGGCCGAAGCGGTCCACGAGGCGGTCCCCGATGATGCGCCCGATGAACTGGGCGCCCACCAGGGCGATGAAGCCCCAGGCAGCGAGTGCTGCGGAAGTGTGCAGGGCGTCGGTCAGGTACAGGGCGGCCCAGGAGTTTCCTGCATCCTCGACGAGAGTGCCGGCTATGGCGATCAGGACGAGGGCCGCCAGCACGTACCCGACATGCGAGGTGCCGTTTCCCCTCTCGGCGTTCCGCTGTTCCGGGCCGGTCTCTTCCGGTTCGTTGTCCGGGCCGGGGAGGCAGAAGCGCCATGCGGCCACGGCGGCGACAGCGAGGACGATCGCTGAGAGCGCGAGGTGTACGCCGCGCGACAGGCCCAGCGACATTGCTCCGGCGGCCATCAGCCCTCCGGTGACAGCGCCGATGGACCAGATCGCGTGGAAGGAGTTGAGAATGGACCGCCCGTAGAGCCGCTGCACCCGAAGACCGTGCGCGTTCTGCGCGACGTCCGTGAGTGCGTCCATGGCTCCGGCCAGGAACAGGGCGGCCGCGAACAGCGCCACCGACGGGGCAAGACCGGCGGCCAGGATGCCCGTACCCGTCAGCAGGGTCCCGACGACCGCGACCTGCGCCGAGCCCACGCGGCGGATGAGTACCCCTGCCGCGAGGCCCGCCGTGATGGCCCCCGCCGGGAACGCGGCGACCGCCAGCCCGTAGGCGCCGTTGCTGATCGCCAGATCTTCCTTGATCTGCGGATACCTCGGCAGGAGGTTGGCGAACAGTGCCCCGTTCGTGAAGAACAGGACGGCTACTGCGGCCCGTGCGTGCCGCCCGGCGCGGAGGCGCCGTGCCTCGATGTCAACGGTCATACGGACGACCTTAACCCCAGAAAGTACGAACGTACACTCCCCCCGGCGGTAAATTCCGACCGAGTGGTAAGTATTTGATCGACAGCCGCGCCGGGACCGCCCGGAAAGGGCCGGCACACGGGCGCAGCGTCTGTCCGCGACGCCACCAGCACACAGCCGAGGAGAGATCAGCACGTGGAAAGCATCACCAAGAACAGGCAGTCGACCGCCGCCCTGCGCCTCATGATCGAGCGTGCCTACGGTGCCGACAGGGTTCCGACAGGCGAGGGCTGGATCAGCGAGCTGGGACACGGATGGTTCAACGTCGCCTGCCGCATCCGCCTGCGCGACGGCGCCGAGGTTGTCCTGAAGATCGCCCCGCCGTCGGAGGTGGAGGTGATGGCCTACGAGAACGGTGCCATGTCGATCGAGCTGGCCACACTGGAGCTTCTGCGCACGCGTACGTCCGTTCCGGTTCCCACCATGGACTTCGCCGGACCGGAGCCGTGAACTGTGCGACGCCGACTACTTCTTCATGCCGTTCATCAAAGCCGATAACCTCGGCATCATCGTCGACACGCTCCCCCGCGCCGAACGCGAGGCGTACAGGGAACAACTCGGCGCGCTGAACCGTGAGATCAACTTCCTTCGCGGCGAGAACTTCGGTCCGCCGGCCGGGCCGGGCGACCCGAGCTGGAGGCGTGTGTTCACGGGCATGGTCGAGGACGTACTCGTCAACGGTGAACGCCGGGGCGTCGGCCTCGGCTGGGACGACGACGTCGTCCGCGCGACCGTGGCCGAACACGCCGACAGCCTCGACGAAGTGACCGAGCCGCGACTGGTCGAGTGGGATCTGTGGGACAGCAACGTCATGGTCCGCGACGGCGAGATCGTCTGCATCATCGACCATGAACGCGCCTTCTACGGCGACCCGCTGATCGAAGCCGGGTTCACCGGAAGCCAGATGGCTGCCTTCGGCGTCGCGGCACCCTTCATACGCGGCTACGGCCACGGCGAGCTGACCGGAACCCAGCAGGTGCGCCGACGCCTTTACTGCCTCTACCTGGTGCTGGTCATGGCGATCGAAACCGTGTACCGCGGACACACCGACACCAAGCAGTACGACTGGGCCCGCCTCCGGATCGACGAGGCCATGTCCCTGCTCGGCCGCAGCCGCCGGTGACCTCCACACCCACTGCCCCCGACCGCACCACCCGCCTCGGCGCCGAGCCGGTGGGCCGCCTGCTGCGGCGCGCCTGCATCCAGACCACGGGCGCCGTCGGCGTGTACGGCATCTACGCACTGACGAACGCCTGGTTCGTCGGCTACGGCGTGGGCGAGACCGCGATGGCCGCGGTCAACCTGGTCGCCCCCCTGCTGCTGTTGCTCGGCGCGGTGTCCCCACCGTCGGCGCGGGCGGGGCCTCCCTCATCTCCCGCGCCCTGGGCGCCGGGGACCGGCAGGCCGCCGCCCGCGCAGCGGGCAACACTCTGACGGCGACGTCCCCTGACACCAGCCGGTCCCGGGCAGGCCCGTCCCCCAGTGGGATTGGGGCAACCAGGACCCCACAGGCACCCATCGTCCACTGTCAGTTGGTGTCGTCGCATCGGCTGGTTCATGCTCGTCGCGATCGTCACGCCCGAGCACTACAGCCTGGGTGAGAAGACCTTCGGCGTCGGGATCGGTATCACCGCCTACACCCTGGGCATGCGCCACGCCTTCGACGCCGACCACATCGCCGCCATCGACAACACCACCGCAAACTCATGCACGAGGGCCAGGCGCCCCCTGTCGGTCGGCTTCTGGTTCTCCCTGAGCCACTCCAGCATCGTCTTCGCCCTCGCCGTCCTGCCTGCTCTCCCTCGGGATCAAGGCCCTCGCCGGCCCCGTCGAGAACAACGACTCCCAGTTCCACAACATCACCGGCTGGATAGGCACCGCGCGCCCGAGCTCATCACGCGGTCGAGGCCCACCGGTATAGGTGCCCACCTCCGGCGAGGCGAACAACTCGATGAACGACGCGCGGTCTTGGGCCTCGGACTCGCGGAGCACAAGCCGCTCGGTCCTGATCGGGACAGGTGGCCGGACGACGGGTCTGAGGTCAGTCATGGCGGGCAACCTATCTCACGCCCGTCGGCTCGATCCGTAGACAAGAACCGCTGCGGCCAACGGACAAACGCCAACCCTGCCGCAGTGCGGCATCGCGGTCATCCCGGCCCGCTGCGGCTGGATCCTCCACGACTGCTCCGCACGCTGCCGCGCCTCCTGCTGGTCCTTGACCTCCAGCCCCTCGGATCCGGTTGCGGACCTGCCGCAGCTGCCACTCAGCCACTGCTCCAAGGTCCGGTACTTGTCGAGGTCGGACATGCCGCCGGACATGGCTACGCCGCTCCGCTCTCTGTCGGCTCGTATACCTGCTGCGGCGTCGGCTGGGCCTTGGGCGGATCCGGCCGACGGTTCATGCGGCTCTCCGTTCGCGGTGCTCCTGGCGGTGAGCGAGTCGCCGCAGCTCAACCCGGGCGGCCGGGGTCCGGCCGGGCGGGGTGGACCAGAACGGATGCCACTGGATCCGGGAGGACAGGTCCAGGAGGCGGCGGCGCAGGGCGGTCGTGTGACGGGGGCGGGACACGGCGAGCTGCCGGTAGGTGGCGAGCCACGCGCGCTGGGCCCGGACCAGGTCGTCGGGGAAGGGGAAGGTCATACTCCAATTAGAGCACTTGTTCGATTTCGGGCGCGACCCGATTCGGGGCGCTCCGCCCGAGCCCCAAATGGGCGCCACCAGTACTCGTACGCAGCCTGTGGGTATGGGCGCAGAGCATCGTCTCCGGCAGCAGGGCGGTTCGGGCGGACACCATCGTGCAGGTCAGTGGGACCCCGGCGCGTCCCCATACGTCACCATGCTCGTCACCGGCGGTGAGGAGGTTCACATCAGGCCCGGCCCATCGGATCGGGTGCCCAGTCGCTCACCGAGCGGGACAGGTCAAACGGCCCCGGTGACCGGCCCGGTCTCCATGCGGTCCAGGCGTTCGTAGCGTGCGCGAACGACGCGGGCGCGGTTCTGGACGCAGCGCACGGGGCATCCAGCGTGATCCCTCACACGGACCCGTATCACCGTACGGCGGGAACAAGGCGCTTGACTTCCCGCAGAGTGGGGGCGGTTTCGATGCTCTGGATGCCGGGGAGCAGGCTGATGCGCTGGTCGATGTAGTCGTACAGGTCGGACGGGTCGCGGAAGATGCCGCTGGCGACCAGGTTGGAAGTGCCGGTGACGGCTGCGGCGAAAGCGATCTGCGAGTGGGTGGCGAGGGCTTCCCCCACGATGCGCAGGTGCGCGGGGGTGACGTTCAGCCAGATCCGGGTGGCCATGTGGTAGCCGAGGAGCTGCGGATCGAAGTCGACGGACAGATTCAGGGCACCCTCGACGCGGAGGCGGTCGAGGTGGCGCTGGACGCTGGACGGGGAGCGGCCGGAGGCCGCGGCGAGTTCGGGCAGCGTCGCACGGCCGTCCCGGGCCAGCTCGGTGAACAGAATACGGTCGGTTGCGTCCAAGCTGAGCGGGTCGGTGGTGGATGAGCCGGAATCCACCGTGGCTGCAGTTCCCTGCGGCTCGAACCGGGTGGCGTACCAGGTGCTGGTCGCACCGACGAACATCCGCATCATGCAGTGAGCGCTGACGGAGAGCACCTGCGGGGTACGGGGGAGCTTCTCCAGCAGCAGTACGTTGCGTTCCTCAACCGTACGGGCGTTGAACGCGCAGTAGAGCTCGGTCCCGCCGGACGCGAGGGTGACCCAGCTGGTGTCCGGGCGGCGGGCGAGGGCTTCGGCGATGGTTCCGGCGGCGTCCGGAGTGCAGTGCAGGCGCAGCAGCCACCGGGTCAGACCCAGCCGGGAGGAGACGGGCAGTCCGATGATGCGCAGGCCGAGGGTGCGCAGCCGTTGGTATCGGCGGGCAATGGTGCGTTCGGAGACACCGAGGTCTCGTGCGATGCGGCTGAAAGGAGTGCGGCCGTCGAGCTGAAGGGCCCGGAGCAGGTGCTGGTCGAGATCGTCCATGGTGCCGTGATCCACCGGTATACCTCATTCCTTCGCCGGATGATCCCGCTTTCAAGCGTACGGCTTGGGCCGGAGCGGGAAGAGCCTGGATGGTGACCGGGTCGTTGTCCATCCGGTGTGGGAAGTGGGAACCAATGCGTATCTGGGGGCCGTTGGCAGCCGTCTGCCTGGGCACGTTCATGTTGCTCGTCGATGTCACGATCGTGCTGGTGGCGTTGCCCGCCATGTCGGAGTCGCTGGGCTCGTCACTGTCCCAACTGCAATGGGTCGCCGACGGCTACGCGCTCGCGGTGGCGGCTGCCCTGCTGGGCGCCGGGAGGCTGGCAGACCTTCACGGGCGGCGGCGGATGTACGCGGGCGGACTGGTCGTCTTCGCCCTGGCATCGGTGGCCTGTGGGCTGTCGCCGAACATGGCCGTACTGATTGCCGCCCGCATCGTGCAGGGACTGGGTGCTGCGGCGATGTTCACGACCACGCTGTCCCTGATCAGTACCCTGTACTCGGGTCGCCGCCTGGCCCTGGCCTTCGGCACCTGGGCAGCCGTGGCCGCCGGCGCTTCCGCCCTGGGACCGATCCTGGGAGGCCTGCTCACCCAGACCTTGGACTGGCGGTGGATCTTCTACGTGAACGTCCCGGTCACCGTGATCGCCCTGGCCATGACCTTCCGATGCATCCCCCGCACTCCACCACCGGTGCGGGACACCTCACGGCGCCTGGACGTTCCCGGCGTCGTACTGTTCGCGATCGGTGCAGGCGGATCCGTCTACGCACTGACCGAGGCGCACGTCCAAGGGTGGCTGTCGACAGGGGCACTGGTGCCGCTGGGAGCAGCACTGGGCGCATTCGTCGCCTTCCTACGAGTGCAACAGCGCTGCCGGCACCCGCTGCTGGACCTGTCGCTGTTCCGCCGGCCCGCGTTCACCGCTGCCATGCTCACGATCGCGGTTGGCGAGGGCACCGTCTACGGAATCATGCCCTACACCTCGCTGTGGCTGCAGTCCGTGCAGCACCTGTCCCCTCTTGCCGCCGGTCTGGTCCTGCTGCCGCACGCGGCGGCTGCCGCATCGGTAGCGGTGCTGAGCGGACTCCGCAGACGCAAGCCCTCCCCCGGTTCGGGCGCTGCCCTCGGGCTCGCTCTCGCCGGTCTGGGGGTCGGCGCCCAGGGCTTCCTGGGACCCGGGTCGGGCTGGCCCGTCCTGGTGGGGGGCCTGGCCCTGAGCGGGGTCGGCATGGGGCTGATCTTCCAGGTCGCGGCAACTCTCGCGCTGAGCTCCGTTCCGGCCGAGCACGCGGGTACGGCCAGCGGCACCTACAGCACCTTCGAACAGCTCGGCTACGCCTTCGGAGTGGCCGGCTTCGGCGCCCTGGCCGTCTCCACCATGACCACGTCCCTCCGCGGCAAGGTCGCCGATCCCGTCGTCACCGCGCAGACCCTCTCCGGTGGCGGTGCCGACAGTCTCCTGGCCCACGCCCCGGCTACGCGGCGCGCCTCTCTGGAGCACACACTCCATGGCGTGTTCGCCACCGGGCACAACACCCTCGCGCTCGCGGCCGGTGCCGTGGCCCTGGCCGGAGCCGCTCTCGTGCTGTGGCTGTCCCGACAGCCCCGGGAAGAACGCCCACCAACAGCCGCAGGCCAAAACAGCCCTGACGCCCAACCGTCCACAGCCGCGATCGAATGATCCCGGCGGCCACCGTGCCGAGCCGGGCGATCTGAGGCACGACGCACTCAGCGGACACGTCCTGTGTCACGCCGAGACCGCCGCATTCTCACTGGCCGTCTTCAGCCTCGCTCATATCCCGGCCCTGTCCGCCTTGCTCGTATCCCGGCCCCAACAGCAACCTCAGAGAGGGACCCGACAATGGCCACCACCCCGATTCCCGTCATCGACCTCAGCCGCTGGACATCGAATCACAGCGCGGACCAGGAGCGGCTCGCAGCCCAGGTCGACATCTCCCTGCAGTCCACCGGCTTCCTCCTGGTGACCGGACACGGCATCGAACCTGATCTGCCTGGCCATGTACGCGCCGCGGCACACGACTTCTTTCATATGCCCCAGGCGGCCAAGCGGCACTACGACCAGAACCGACGTGGCTGGATCGGCCGGGAACGGGTGACCACCGCCCGGTCCGAAGGCACCCACACCCCGCCGGATCTGCTGGAGGTCTGGTCATGCGCCGTCGATTCCTCCGTACGGCCCGGCAACGCACACCGGATACCTCGCGACTGGCCCGACGAAGTCCCCACCATGCGCCCGCTCGTTACTGCGTACACCGACCGGATGCGCACCCTCGCCGACACACTCCTCGAAGTCATGGCGACTGCCCTGCGTCAGCCGACCGACCTCTTCACCCGCCATACCACCCGCCCGCACTGGGACTTCACCATCAACTGGTATCCGGCAGCCCACGAAACCGGTGCCGCTGCACCCGGCCAGTTCCGCGTCGGTCCGCACACCGACTTCGGCCTCATCACCCTCCTGAACCGGCAGCCCGGCAAGGGCGGCCTTCAGATCTACGACGATGAATCCGGCTGGCAGGACGCCCCCTACGAGCCCAGCGCCTACACGCTCAACATCGGTGACCTCATGGCCCGCTGGAGCGGAGACCGCTGGCGCTCCGGCCGCCACCGCGTTCTGCCGCCGCCCCCCGAGGCCCCGCAGGAAGAACTCACCTCACTGGTGTA
Organism: Streptomyces sp. TSRI0281; assembly: GCF_001905125.1. Taxonomy (GTDB): domain Bacteria; phylum Actinomycetota; class Actinomycetes; order Streptomycetales; family Streptomycetaceae; genus Streptomyces. Next base: position 154,199 of record NZ_LWLE01000009.1, read on the forward strand.
CTTTCACGCCTGCGCACCCCACACCCGCATCACTTCGCTGCCGGCCCCCCTCGGCCTCAGGCCCTACAGCCCTGTACGTGCTGGGGACTACCTCCACGACAAAATGCAAGCCATCCTCGGCTGACGTTCGACCGCCCCTCGGCCGGCGATCCCGGTGGGAAATCACCGGACGGCCAGGGCTCCCGTTCGCCCGGAATGGACACCCTCACCCACCTGACGGGCGGGAGCAGCAATACCCGCTTCGCACCGCAGAGGCCCAATTCCGGCTCGACACGCTGTTCCCGTCGGGAGGGGGAGACGGGACTGTGGTGGTGGAGTTCGACGGCTCGTACTGGCCCGGCCGTGTCGCCGACACCGCGAGGCCGGGTACCGGATCGTGTGTTGACGCGCCTGGGCGGGCCGGGCTCCAGAGTTCTCCCGTCTTCGGGTGGGGCGGCACAAGGAACATCTCGGCGTCCGTGTCCGAGGCGGCCAGTCCTGGGCCGGCCTCGATCGGAGGCGTGCTTTCCCCCTCCTCCAACCAGTTCCACCCAGGAGAGCATTGCGGTGTCTCTGCCGTCGACAGGGAGGCGGCGACGTGCCGTTCCGAGTATCCGGAGCGGTGCGCGGCCGGCATGTCTTCCGTTTCGGCGCCCGGACGGTAACGCGCTGTGCCCCGGATGCTCAAGCAGTGCACTTCAGAGGCTCAACCCAGCACCTGCACAACCGAATCGGGCCGCAGCGCGAGCACTTGCGGGCCGGCGGACGGTGGCCTGCCAGTGGGCGATGCCCCGGGGCAGCATCGCGAGACGGGGGAGCAGTTCGTCGGGGTCGACGGTGGTGGGGTCGGTGGTGTCCCAGGTGATGGTGCTACTGGTGGGGCGCAGAGATCGGCGCGGTGGGCGGCCTGGCGGCGCGTACGGACCTTCAACACGAACAGCCACCACCGCCCCCGGCCTGCGCGAAGCGTGCGAGTTCGCGGACGCCTGGATGCGATCACGCTCCAACCCGCTCATCGAGTGGGGCTTTGAAAGGACCTGTGCGCGAGTTCGCCGCTCCAACACTCCGACAGATTCGAACGTACGAGACAAGGGTGACGGCCACTCGTTCGGCCGATCAGAGCCCTTTCGCGCTGCCAGACTCCCGGAAGGCAACGCGCCGGTGGGGCGTGGGCGAGGCGGGAGCGGCGAGGCAGGGTGGGTGTGACGGACCACGACGTTCCGCGAGCACGCGCGGTGACGGAGGACCGGCCGGGCGGGCGACAGCGCGGTGGCGGACCCGACGGGCAGCGACGGAACGAGGGGGCGGCGCCTGCGGGGCCGCGGCACGTGGCCTGCGTGATGGACGGCAACGGCCGTTGGGCGCAGCGGCGTTCGCTTCCCCGCACGGCTGGTCACCGGGCCGCGGAGACCGCCGTGATCGACGTCATCGAGGCGGCCCGCTCCGCCGGCGTGGAGTGGCTCAGTCTGTACGCCTTCTCCACCGAGAACTGGAACCGCCCTGGTACCGAGGTCGAATTCCTGATGCGCCTGGTGCGCCGGGTTGTACGCAAGCATGCGCCGCTGCTGCTCGCGCGCGGTATCCGCTGCCGTTTCCTCGGGGTCGCTGATCCCCGCATCCCTCGTGAACTGGCCCAGGACTTCGATGACTTGGCTGTGCTGACCGCCGAGAACCGGGGGATGACGCTGACCGTCGCCTTCGACCACGGCGGGCGCCGGGACATCGTGGAGGCCGCAAGGTCGCTGATCCGCAGTGGGACACCCGCCGACGACGTGACCGAGCGGCTCTTCGCGGACCATCTGCCTTTCCCCGACACCCCCGATGTGGATCTGGTCATCCGCACCTCCGGTGAGCAGCGCATCTCCAACTTCATGCTCTGGCAGGTCGCCTACGCCGAGTGGGTCTTCCCCGAGGTTCTCTGGCCGGACTTCCGGGCTCCCGACTTCCTCGCCTGCCTGCACACCTACCGGCGCCGCGACCGCCGCTTCGGCGGCGTACCCGCCCATACGAACGGAGAGCCATCATGACCACCGAAACCACGGGTATGGCCGACGAAGCACCCCTGTTCGGCCCGAAATCGCAGTTCGGCGCCTTCTTCGACGACCCGCGCTGGGCCCTGGCCATAATCCGCGCCACCGTGCTGGAGGCCGCTCACCCGCAGATCGGCGCCGCCCTCGTCGACAACTCCACCTTCGTCGCCCACCCCTGGCGCCGACTGCGCAACACCTTCCTCAGCATGCGGCGCATGTTCGGCACCGACCCAGCCGTACGCGAACGGGAGGCCGCACGGCTCAATCGGCTGCACACGCGCATGAGCGGCTCCGACTCCCGCGGCCGCGCGTACGACGCGATGGACCGTGCGACCCGCGCCTGGGTGGTCGCCACCCTCTTCGAGAGCGCCGTCACCATGTGCCGGCTGAGCGGCCAGCCGCTCGACCAGGACACGATGGAGCGGATGTACGCCGAGTACCGCGCGTTCCTCGCCGCGCTCGACGGCGACGCCGCAGAACTCCCCGAGGACCTGAACGACTTCTGGCGATACTTCGACCGGGTCGTCGAGAACGAGCTGGAGAACACCGAGGCGGCCCGCGTCATCCTCTACCGGCTCTTCGACCACCTGCCCGCCCCCGCGCTGCTCGACGGCGCGCCGACACTGTGGGCGGCCGGCCGCGCTGTCGCCGGTCCACTCCTCGGCGCGATCACCGTCGCCTCGCTGCCCGAGCCCTACCGGCGCCGGGCCGGCCTGCCCGAGATGCCCGGCGCCTCCACCCTCATGCAGGGCGCCTACTTCGCCGCCGGACTCACCCGATTCCTGCCCGAGGGCTGGATCAACGCCGAGAGCATCATCGAAGCCCTCTCGCTCTCGCCCGACAGCGACGACCCCCGCGCCCGCACCGTAACCGCCCTGCGTGCCCGCATGAAGCGGGCATCGGCCCTGCTTCGCCTCCTCACCCCACTGAGTGGCGACGCCAACCCCGACCCGGCGCCTTCGGCGGGCACAGAGGAGAACCGACGCTCGGCGGAGGAGTTCTTCCGCCGCGTGCTTGACCAGACCGGCGACGGCCACCTCGACTGGCCCGACCTCGCCGCCATGGCACGCGAACTCTCCACTCGCCTCGACCTGGACGAACCCGAGGAGACCCGGCTCTACGACGCCTTCGCCGCCTGGTGGCGCGAGCTCCAGGCCGCCCTCGACACGGACGGCGACGGCCGCGTCAGCGCCGCGGAGTACGCCACCGCCGTCCCCTCCCTCGCCGGACCCGCGCTCATCCGGGTTGCCGAGGTCCTCTTCGACGCCACCGACAAGGACGGCAACGGGAGCATCGACGCGGACGAGTACCGAACCCTCTTCCGCACCGCCTTCCACCGCGACCTCACCAGCGACGGCGCCTACGGCCGGAGCGCCTTCGTGGGCGACTTCCTCTCCTTCATGGCGGGCCGCCGCTCGGGTACCCCGTACGACCCCCTCCTCGCCGATGCCTGACGAACCGCGGGGATCCGCTCCACAGCGGTCCGTACACGGGGCAGGGCTGGACCTGCAATCCGCGCCGGGCCGGGGTACCGGCGTTCGGGTGCGTCAGCTCCCGGCTCCGCTGCTGACGGTGCAGTGGAGCGAGTCGTCGATCACGTCGGCGATGATCGTGTCTCCGGGCTCGGCGTCGCCGCCGAGGAGGAGTGAGGCGATCCGGTTGTCGCGTTCCGTCTGGCTCGTGCGGCGCAGTGGGCGGGCGCCGAACTCCGGCTGGTAGCCGTGCGCGACCAGCAGCTTCTTCGCCGCCTCGGTGACTTCCAGTCGCAGGCCCTGTGCGTGGACGCGGTGCTTGCCGCGGTCCAGGAGGTGTTCGACGATCTCCTCCAGGTCCTTCTCGGTGAGGCTGTGGAAGACGATGATGTCGTCGATGCGGTTGAGGAACTCGGGCAGGAACCGGCCGCGCAGATCGCCCATCAGTTCGTCCTTGAGCTCGGCCGCGTCGCCCTCATGAGCGAGGATGCGATGGGCGCCGATGTTCGAGGTCATGATGATCACGCAGTGCCGGAAGTCGACCGTGCGGCCCTGTCCGTCGGTGAGCCGGCCGTCGTCGAGGATCTGGAGCAGCGTGTCGAAGACGTCGGAGTGCGCCTTCTCGACCGCGTCGAACAGGACCACGCTGTACGGGTTGCGCCGCACCTTCTCGGTGAGCTGCCCCACCTCCTCGTAGCCGACGTACCCGGGGGGCGCACCGACGAGCCGGGCGACCGTGTGCTTCTCCTGGAACTCGCTCATGTCGAACCGGATCATGCGGTCCTCGTCGCCGAACAGCAGGCCGGCGAGGGTCTTGGCGAGTTCGGTCTTGCCCACCCCTGTGGGTCCGAGGAAGAGGCACGAGCCGTCCGGCCGGTTCGGATCCCCCATGCCCGCGCGGCTGCGGCGCACCGCCTCGGAGACCGCGGTCACCGCCTCGTCCTGCCCGACGACCCTGGCATGCATCTCCTCTTCGAGCTTGAGCAGCCGCTCCTTCTCGTCGGCGGTGAGCTGGGAGACCGGGATGCCGGTGCGGCGGGAAACAATGTCGGCGATGTCGAAGGCGGTGACCGAGACGACACCCTCACGGCGTTCCTCGACTCCCGCGAGCTCGCCCTCCAACTCGGCCATCTGCCGCTTCAGTTCCGAGGCCCGCTCGAACTCCTCGCCTTCCACGGCCTGGTCCTTCTCACGCCGCAGCTTCGCCAGAGCGTCCTCACGGCTGACGACCTCGGTGGAACGGACGGCGCTCCGCAGACGTACCCGGGCACCGGTCTGGTCCATCACATCGATGGCCTTGTCGGGCAGGAACCGGTCGCTGATGTACCGATCGGAGAGTTCGGCCGCCGCCGTCAGCGCCCCGTCGGCGAACCGGACCTGGTGATGGGCCTCGTACACGTCACGCAGACCTTCGAGGATCCGCACCGTCTCCTCGACCGTCGGCTCCGGGATCAGGACAGGCTGAAAGCGCCGCTCCAGTGCGGCGTCCTTCTCGATGTGCCTGCGGTACTCATCGATCGTCGTCGCGCCCACGACGTGCAGCTCACCGCGCGCGAGGGCGGGCTTGAGCACGTTGCCCGTGTCCATCGAGCCCTCGCCCGTCGCACCGGCGCCGACGACGGTGTGCAGTTCGTCGATGAAGAGAATGATGTCGCCCGGTGCCGCCTGGACGTCCTCGATGACCTTCTTCAGCCGCTCCTCGAACTGCCCTCGGTACTGAGCGCCGGCGACCATGCCGGACAGGTCGAGGGAGACGGCCCTCTTGCCCTTCAGCGTGTCGGGCACCTCGTCCGCCACGATGCGCTGCGCCAGACCCTCCACGATGGCGGTCTTCCCGACGCCGGGCTCACCGATGAGCACCGGGTTGTTCTTCGAGCGACGCGAGAGGATCTCGACGGTCTGCTCGATCTCCTCGGCCCGGCCGACCACCGGGTCGAGCCTGCCCGCTTTCGCTTCCTCGGTCAGGTCCCTGCCGAATTCGTCGAGGGTGGTGGCGGGCTGCTTCTGCTGGTTCCCGGCGGCGGGGCTGCCGTCGGCGGAGTGCGCGGCGCGTTCGGTGAGGCCGCGCAGTTTCTGCACGTCGGTGTCGTCGGCGCCGAGGAGGCGGCTCGCTCCGGAGTCGACGCCGTCGAGAAGGGCGGCGAGGATGTGCTCGGGGCCGATGCATGACACGCCCGCCTCCTGCGAGCGGCCATAGGCAGCGAGGGTGCGCTTTGCCGCCGGGGTAAGACCGGGCTCGGCGGACGGCTCACCGGACTCCCGGGGCAGCTCCTCGTCGAGCTGGGCCGCGAGCGCCTCGGGGTCCACGCCGGCCTGGGCGAGCAGCCCCCGCGCGGGTTCGACCCGGGTCGCGGCCCACAGCAGGTGCTCGGTGTCGAGGCCGGAGGTGCCGTCATCGGCGGCCTTGCGGGTGGCGAGGTTGAGGAGCTCGTGCGACGACTCCGTCAGGAGACGGCCGATCGGCACACGCTGCACGGCCGGGGGCGACGACGCCGGTGACATGCCGAAGAACCGATTGGGCACGTCGCTGAAAGGATCGGACGAACCGAAGGGTGAACCGAACGCCATCGACATGCCGGCTCCAGGGACGCGTACGGGGCACCCTCCACTCAAGCCCGCTGCCGACCGCCCCTCAAACGGAGTGAGGCGCCGGTCGACTACGGCCGTGCGGCCACCCGCGCGGTCGCGCGGAAATCCGCGCACCGGCGGCACCGACACCGCGGACGTACGAGGCCGGGCAGGACGTCACCACGTCCCGGCAAGCGAGGAGAGGTCGGTGTCGGCCGCGGCAACCCACTGAACGGCGGTCCGGGCTGGGCGTGGAGACGTGTTCCGGCCATGTGCCGCGCTGTTGCTCGGGGGAAGACATAGGGCAGACGGGACGGGATGTGACGACAGGTCACAGGGGAACGGTCGAAGCGCCCGGCACGCACCGCGTGCTGTGGTGGTGGAGCGGGCCCCGGGGCCTCTGGGACAGGTGTCGCGGATATCGGAACGGCTGGTGAAGAACGCCACAGAGGGCGATTCTTCTGGAACTGTGAGCGCCGGGCTCCAAGCATGTGACCGCACCCCGTCGGAAGACACCGGGCGACGCGTGCCTGCGCAGCTCTCCAAGGCCGCCCCCAGCACAGCCAGGGCGGCTCGTCCCGGAACTACGTACGCCGGACTTCCGCACAGCTCACCGGACCGCACAGGCAGTACCGACCTCACCCACAGGGGGGACACCTATGCACACCCGTAACCCAGCGCTGTCGAACAGACCCGTCCGGGCCGTTCTGCTCGTCATGGGCATGTTGGCCGCGCTCCTGGCCGCAGCCCTGCCCACAGCCGGCGCCGCCCCCGCCGCCGCGCCCGTCGCCGGCCCGGCCACCGTCCCCGACCGATGGGGAATCGCCTATCTGGACAACGCGACACCGCCCGCCGGGTACGTACCCGACCCCTCCCGCCAGTGGGGCAGCTGGGCCTCTCCGGCCGCCAACCCCGTCAAGGTCGATCAACTCGGCCTCGGCTCGTACGTGGTCCACTTCCCGCAGATCGGCGGCAGGGGCGGGATCGCCCACGCCACCGCGGTCAACACCTCCGCTCACTGGTGCCAGATCGCCGACTGGCGGCCCTCGGGATCCGGTGAAGATGTCTACGTGAACTGCTATCTGCCCAGCGGCGCACCCGACAACTCCACCTTCACCGTCCTCTACACCAGCAGCAGCGGCACTGCCACCCCACCGACCGGCTCGTACGGCTATGTGTACGCCGACAGCAGCGGCACGGTTCTCACCCAGTACAACTCCACCGGGGCCACGAACGCGGTGAGCAAGGGCTCGACCGGCATCTGGAAGGCATGGCTGCCCGGTCTCGGACTGTCCAGCCACGCGGGGAACTTCCAGGTCACCGCGGTCGATCCGAAACAGGGGGCACACTGCAAGGTGTCCGAATGGGCGCCGGGCTCCACCGGACAGACCGCCGTGGTCACCTGCTACGACGCGTCCGACGCTCCGTACGACGCCAAGTGGACCCTGAGCTACTCCTATCTGCGGGCGGTCCACGGACCGGCCTTCCCACCGAAGTCGTTCGGCTACCTCTGGTACAACGGCTCGCTGCCCACGCTGACCAACTACAACTCCAGCGGCGCCACCAACACACTCGGCGGCTCGGGAGCGCCCTTCGCCGTCACTCTGCCGTCGGTGGCCGTCGCTTCGGACACCGCTCATGCCACCGCCTACGGGAGTGGCCCCGGTTACTGCGGCCTGTACAGGCCATGGACCAGGACCGGCGGTACCGCCCAGCTCTACGTCAACTGCTTCGGCCCCGGCGGAACTCCGGTGAAGGCCCCCTTCTTCACCGCGTACACCTCGGCGTTCTGACGCCACACCGCCGCGGGCCCTGTCAGGCCTCACCTCCCGACCGATTCCGGCGCACCAGTCTCCTCCACTCCCCCGGCACCACGGGCCGAGGGAGTGGAGCACACCGGTATCCCGCTGGGACCCGGGCCCGAGGATGATCGATCCGTGCGCCTAGTGCTGTGACCGCATACGTTCACCGGGTTGGTGGCCGCACTAGCCTTTGGCCTCGGACGGTGATGTCGATCTTCGGCATGGGACCATTGATGGGTGAATCGACAGATCAGCCGTGACCGCTCGCTTGAGGAGCTCGAACATGATCGTTGGCCGACTCCGTCAGGTGAGGCGACCCGCCTTGTTGCGACGATGCACGCGCTTCGTCGTAAACCGCTCGTTGCGCTGACGGTCGAGGACCTGCGTATGCTTATCCGGCAGGATGTCGGCCTTGTCCACGTGCTGCCGCTGGCGCTCGAAGTATTGCGGAAGCACCCGCTGGCGGAGGGCGACCTGTATGAGGGGGACCTGCTCAGTGCGGTACTGACCCGGCAACCGGAGGTATGGAGCGGGTCACCGGAGCTCGTACGAGATCTTTGTCTGATCGTCTCGGAGCTGGCCGACCCGCCATCGCTCGTGCGGCAGGAAGCCTCGCGGTTCCTCGCCCTGCATGCGGCTGACGGCAGCGACTTCGAGGCCTGAGCACGGATCACGCGGCGTCGGAGATGGAGCGTCCGCCCCAACGAAGGCCCTTCTCGCTGCGGATACGTGCGCGCTCGCGGCGGTGGGCGGCCAGGACGTCGGGGTGGCGGGCGTTGGCGTTGCGCCAGCGCAGGTAGCGATGGAGCGCGCGGGTCTGAACGGTGTGGTTGGGGTGGTTCGAGTTGGCGAGCGTGAACTGCCTCAGCGGTCCGAAATGGGCCTCGATCGGGTTGGCCCAGGACGCGTTGGTCGGCGTGAAGCACAGTTCGACGCGGTTCTTCGCCGCCCAGGCGCGGATCTTTGCCCCTTGGTGGGCGGACAGGTTGTCCATGATCACGTAGATGGGTGCACCGTCAGGTCGAGCGGCGCGGATCGACTTCAGCGCGGACAGCGAGTGCGTCGCTCCCTTGTGGCGCCGGTTCACGCCCCACAGGGTGTCGTCGCCGATCGAGTAGCAGCCGTGGAAGTAGGTGACGCCGTGAGTGCGGTGATAGGTCGCGGGCACCCGGTCGGGCCGGCCCTGCTCCGCCCAACACGAGCCTCCGGTGGGGCGGATGCCGAGTGGTCCGAACTCGTCGAACGCGAAGACCCGGTCGGGGAAGTGCTCCAGGACGCGCTCAATGCGGTCCAGCTTGGCATCGCGCTGGGGGTCGGTGGACTCCTTCCAGGTCTTGGTGCGCTGGAAGGTAATGCCGCGGCGGACGAGCAGGCACCGTAATGCCTCGCGGCCGATCCGGATCACGCGGCCATGGACTTTCCGCAGGTAGACGGCGAGTTTGCGGATGGACCAGCGGGTGAAGGGCTGGCCGAGCCTGGTCGGGCGGGTGGTGGCCGTCTGGACGACGAAGCCCTCGTCGTCAGGACTGAGCAGGCGGGGACGGCCTCCCGCCCACTGAGGGTCCAAACAGGCCAGGCCGATCTCGTTGAACCGGTGGATCGCGTCGCGGACGGTGTCCTCGTCGGCATGCACCAACTGGGCGATCACCGGGACCCGGTTCCCGCCGGCCGAGGCCAGCAGCATCATCGCCCGCCGGAAGCGCACCGAACTGGTGCTGCCCCGGCGCACGATCTGCTGCAGCTTTCGCCCCTCTTGGTCGGTCAACCTGCGCACACGGACAGGCTCAGCCACCACAACCCCCAGCAGTCAGATCAACGGACGCCAGCGCACATCCAACCGCTACGACCACCCACCCGGCGAACCTTCCCGGTCAGAGCACTAGCTGAGCTGAACGCCGGTCCCGGTGGGTGTCGGTCCCCGTTCCAGGACGCCGCCATGACCTGGCACTGGGACTTCGTCGGCACGGCGCCCACCAGAACCGGGCAGTGGCCCTCCGGGCCACTACACAGTCGACCGCGGACGGCGGCGCGCTGTACCACGGCATCCTGGCGGCTCTCAGCTTGGCCAAGTGGTCGGCTCAGGAAGTCCTCCGCAGGTTGATCAGGTGGCGACGAGGCGGTGGATTCCTCTTGCCGGTCGGCGAGGGTGTGCTGGTCGAGCAGACCGGCGAGTTGGGCAGGTGGGATGACTCGACTGTCGTGTCGGGTGGGCGCCGGGTTCCACTGCTCCGCGAAGCGTCGTTAGCGGAGGCGGAGAAGAGGCGGAGGCGGCTTTTCTTCACAGGAGGTTGATGTCCGCAGTGTCAGCGGTGCCGGGGATAGTGGCCTTCATGACTGACGAGCGATACTCACGGCTTGCCGCCGAGCACCTTCCCGGCGATTTCGCCCAGCGCTGGACAGCGCTCCTGCGCCCGTGTGTACGCCTTCGTCGGGCCGTGGGCGGCGAGCAGGCCGTGGCCACCCTCGGTGGGAACCCGCAGCTTCCGGCAGGGATCGGCTGGCCCGGGTGGCCAGGGCACGGGCCACTGTCCTTCATCGCTTCAGTGCGGTGCAACGAGTTGCCACGCGAGGGGCTTGCCGAGCAGTTCCCACAGGACGGAACCCTCCTCTTCTTCTACTTCGACGGCCGGACCGACGCCGGCGCTTTTGTTTCCGCTGACGACCCCGACACCTGGGTCGGGGCCCAGGTGCTGTACGTCCCGGAGAACACCCCGGTCTTCCCGACACCCGCACCCCCGGACCTGGAACCGTTCCCCCGTGTGGGCCTCACCGCCGAAATGGAGCAGAGCGCCCCCGACCTGTGGCTGCCACAGACCAGGAAAGCTCTGCTCGGCGAAGGCCGGGACCGGCCGGACCACCCCCGTGAAACCTCGGCCGAGCTCAAGCCGTTCCTCCGTGCCTTCGGCCGCCTGCGCACCCGCATCGGCCACCAGATCGGCGGCCACGCCGTACCCGTCCAGGGCCCGGTGGAGTACGAGATCGCACATGGGGCGCTCGGCAGCACGCACTCGTGGGGCGACCAGTCCCACGACCAGGAAGCCGAACGATGGGTACTGCTGGCCCAGTTCGACAGCGACAGCGACACGGAGATGGAGTGGGGCGACGTGGGCACCCTTTACTGGCTCATCCGCCCCGAAGACCTCGCCGCGCACCGCTTCGGCCAGGCCCGGCTGACCGTGCAGTGCTAGTACTGCAACGGCGTTTGGTGTGACTGGTGGCCAGGTTGGTCGTTGGGCTG
>NZ_LWLE01000010.1:0-132201 GCF_001905125.1 Streptomyces sp. TSRI0281
GAGGTGGGTCAGTTTTGATCCGCTGTCAGAGGGTCACGATTCACCCGTCGCCGACAAACGACCGTAGTAACGCAGGACACCGACAGCGCCCGCCTCTCACCGATCTCACGCACGCCGACTGCCCATCGAACGGCGAAGCAGCACGGGCGGCTGGTCAGCCGGTTGCCGGCGTGTCGGTGCCCCTGTCCAGACACATGCGGTTGGAAGGCCGGAAGGCACTCGTTCCCCCCGGCGGATCATGCCGAACAGCCTGTTCTCCGAGGGCGGCCCGGGTGTGAGCAGAGCAGAGTTCGGGGGCTGGTTCCGAGATGCGCGGGGATGATCTGTGGCTGCCTTGTGGCCGTCCCTGCGTCTACGGTGGTTGGCGCCGGGCGCCTGGTCGCGCCTCGCGGACGCGGGCCGATGAGATGACGCCCTTCCGTCCTTCCGCGCGTCACTGCCCCGCCCCCGCGTCGGGGACCAGGCGGATGGGCGGGCCGCGTCCGGGTTCCAGTCCCTGTTTTCGTCAGCCCCGGAGGCTCCCGGGACGACGCCGTCACGCCGCTCGCCCCGGGCGCCCCCGGCACCCGCACCCGATCGTCGAACGGTTCGCCCTGCGCGACGCGGCACAACAGGGATTGCCGCCCGCCGGGCTGCCCGCTGGGCACGACCGGAAATATCTGCCCTCGCTGCAAAGACAGCCTGAACAGAACGCCCGGAGTATGCCGGTGGGGGGCGGGGCCACAGCTCTCGGGCCGCAGTCGGCGGCTACGGCTTCGGTGCGGCGCGGCGGTATTCGGCGTTGATCCGCTGGGCTTCCTCCAACTGGTCTTCGAGGATGACGATGCGGCAGGCGGATTCGATGGCGGTGCCCTGGTCGACGAGCTCCCGGGCGCGGGCGGCGATGCGCAGCTGGTAGCGGGAGTAGCGGCGGTGGCCGCCTGCGGAGCGGAGTGGGGTGATGAGGCGGGCTTCGCCGATGGCGCGGAGGAAGCCCTGGGTGGTGCCGAGCATTTCGGCGGCCCGGCCCATGGTGTAGGCGGGGTAGTCGTCGTCGTCGAGTCGGCCGAACGAGTCGTCTGCTGTCATGTTACCTCTCTGTGGAACGCGCTGGAGGGGCCCGGGTGCCATGTGGCACCCGGGCCCCGAAGGAACTGCTACACCATCAGCCGGCCTTGATCGGCTACGCCGGCTCTGTGTTTCCGCATGCCCGCCGGGAAGAGGTCCGGGGGTTGCGGGGATCGCGGTTGCTTGACCGGAGACCACCTCACTATCGATGTCCTGCGGTACCCGGGCTCAAGACTTCCGCCCGGGCGATCCTGATGGCGCCTGGCTCCTCCGTTCTTCCCTCTGGGATCAATCACTTACCAACTGCTGGTACTGCTCTGTTGCGTACTGCTGGTGATGCGAACTGCTCCGTGGCCTGTGACAGCGCCACTCTCCGGCAGCCAGCCCCGTCGCCCGTCCTGCGTCTGCTCTGGCTTGGAACCCCACTGCCGAACCTCCCGGTGCGTACGCCCGCAGCCGACGCCTTCACCGAGGAACCGCTCCTGGTCCTGCTGCTGCGTGATGCCACTACGTGAACTGCTCACGGTGGCCCCTGATGACTGCGGGCCACCCGGTCCGGCCGTCAGTCCCGTCGCCATCCTGCAACTTCTCCGGCTCCGAAACTCCACCACCGCACCGCCCTGCTGGTGACCTGTGACAGCGCCACTCTCCGGCAGCCAGCCCCGTTGCCCGTCCTGCGTCTGCTCTGGCTTAGAACCCCACTGCCGAACCTCCCGATGCGCCCGCCCGCAGCCGACGCCTTCACCGAGGAACCACTCACTTCACTGCTGGATACCGCGCCCCGCACGTGCGGGTACTGCACTGACTGAACTGCGGTACTGCTCACGGCGGCCCCTGACTACCGCGGGCCACCCGGTCCGGCCGTCAGCCCCGTCGCCGTCCTGCAACCACCCTGGCTCCGGAACTCCACCACCGCACCGCCCTGCACACTGCAACTACGGGTACTGCTGCCCGGCAGTTCATCTCTGCCGGGCCCTGCCGTCTCTCTGGGCTACGAGAGAAACCATAACCACACCACCACCCGATGTCTACTCCAGCCACCACAGATATTGGCGTGCCCGGCAGGGAGGCAATCCACCTCGAACAGAGAGGGAAGGCGGGAGCAAACCGGGTTGACGGGCCGCAGCCCGGGCATAGGCCCTCAACAGGCAGGACCGGGCATTGACGATCCAGAGACCGGGGGACCTGATGGACACGATGAGCATCACCGCCGTAAACGTCCGCTCCGCGACATCCGTCGCCGGCGCACGCGAGGAGACCCCGGACCTCCTCGACGGGCTCGTACCGGCGATCGGAGCCGAGGCCGCCGACACCGTGGTCCTGGTCGTCTCGGAACTCGTCACCAACGCCCTGCGCCACGGCGGCGGCACCTGCACCCTGAACCTCACCGCACACCCCGACACCATCGAAGTCGCCGTGCACGACCCCAGCCCACACGCCCCACGCATGCGCACCCCCGACCGGACCGGCGGCACCGGAGGATTCGGCTGGCCCATGGTCAACCACCTCGCCCGCACCACCGCGATCACCCACCAGCCGGCCGGCGGCAAAACCGTCACCGCCCTCCTCCCCCGCTAGCACCAGAGCGCCCGCACCCCGGACGGGGGCGCCCAGCCGCAACCCACAGAGGGATACACGCGGCCAGAACCATCACCACCGCCCGGCGCCCACCCCACCCGCCCGGCCCCGGGCCGCGAGGACAGAAATCGCCTGACGGCACCCCCGCGGCAACCGCCCGAAGACCACAGACGATCCGAAGATCAACGCACGTACCGCTCGGCGACGTGGTCCGGGTGCTGTCGGCTCATGTGAGGGTGGCCAGGTGGTCGGCTTTGCCGCCACGCCATCCGTCACGCACCCGGCAGTAGTCGGGACCAGCGGGATCCTTCCCGAGAACGCCTGAAGATTCGCTGACGGCCGGTCAGGGCATCACGCAAGAGCAGGTCAGAGGCACAGCAGACGTGCCCTCACCAAGCGCCTCCTAAGCGCTTGGCCGCCCGTCCACGCGGCTGAAGAACGGGCGGCCTTCAGGCGGCCCCCCCTCCACCCCTCTTCCGCCTGCGGTTCGATGCCGTAGCGAGAGGAAGAGGCCGCCGGCCATCTAGGTTGACCATGTTCGCGCTCGGCCGCGGGCAGGCCACGGTCTCGGACCTGACGGCAAATCGTCAGGTCGCTCGGTTCGTTCTCGCTCCTGCGGCAGCGGCCGAAGTGGCCTGTGGGCTGGCCGCTTTGGACATCGGCGAAGTACTCGGCTGCCTGCCTGCGGACCACTTGGAAGCTGCCGAAACATGCGGATTCCGAGGGTTCAACGGACACCCGCACGAGTACCTCATCGAGCATGTTGGGCTGCGGCAGAGCTTCTATCTCATCGCCGGCCGACGTGGACTGGCAGTTCTGACCTGGACAGACTGAGCACGGTCCCAGGAGAGCGGTCAAGCGGCGGTGAGCCAGTCTCGATAAGCGTGGGCGAGGCCGTCGTCGCGGCGTGTGCCGCGTTCAATGCAGGAAATCACCGCAGGCCAGACGCCGAAGTGTTCGGCGACGGTGGTGAGGGTGATGTTCTTGGCCTGGCGCGCAGGCCGGAGGTCAGAGATGTCCGGGACACTGACCGGTGTGGTGAGGCAGCGGAAGATCTCCCGGGCGATCGCCCACTTGAGCAGGCGGATGATCTCCCTCTTCGTGCGTCCGGCGGCGGTCTGCCGGGCGACGCAGTCGCGGGTGCGGGCGTCGCTGGACATACGGACGAGAGCGATCCGGTAGAGAGCGGCGTTGGCCCTGCGGTCTCCGCCTCGGGAGAGACGGTGGCGGTTGGTCCTGCCGCTGGAGGCGGAGACGGGCGCGACGCCGCAGAGCGCCGCGAAGGATGCCTCGGTGCGCAGGCGGTCGGGGTTTCCTCCGGCGGTGACCAAAAGCTGGGCCGCGATGTCGGGGCCGACACCGAACGCGGCGCGCAGGCCGGGGTTGTGCTCGGTGGCGGCGGGACGCGCGGCCCGGCTGAGGTCGGAGGGCCGCCAAGGGCTGTCCCGTAATCCCTGGTGGATCAGCGCGAGGTACCGGGGATGCGGATGCGGATGCGGGTGCGGGTGCCCAGGCTCATGAGGGGCGCATCTCATTCATACGGAAATGACGGGTATTTCCTGGTCTGCATTTCCCTGTACACACCCTCGGCCCCCGCTTTCGGACCATCCTCCAGATGGCGGCGCATTTACCATGGAGATTCGCATTAAGCTTTGTAAATACGGGCTCAGTTCCTCTAACGTGTCGCACATGCAGTCCTACACCATCGGGCAGGCCGCTCGTCTGCTCGGCGTCAGCCCCGACACAGCCCGCCGCTGGGCGGATGCCGGACGGGTCGCGACCCACCGCGAGGAGAGCGGTCGCCGCCTCATCGACGGCCGGGACCTGGCCGCGTTCTCCATCGAAGTCGCCCAGGGGGGCACCGGTGAGGACGAGGTGTCCTACACCTCGGCCCGCAACGCCTTTCCCGGCATCGTCACCGCCGTCAAACTCGGCGACGTCGCGGCCCAGGTGGAGATCCAGGCCGGCCCGCACCGTCTCGTCTCGCTCCTGACCCGGGAAGCGGTCGAAGAGCTGGGGCTGGAGGTCGGCATGCAGGCCACCGCCCGCGTCAAGTCGACCAGCGTGCACATCGATCGCACCTGATCCACCGCTCCACCCAGCGGCGTCGCCCGTCCCCGGCGCGGCTCACCATCATCCGCTCGGGCAGCACGAGCCGACCGCGTCCCCAAGGAGTCCCCCCTTCATGTCCCTCACCTTCACCAGGCGGCGTACCGCGGCCGCGATCCTCACGGCCGCTCTGCTCGTTCCGCTGGCCGCCTGCGGCAGCGACGACGACAAGAAGGACTCGGGCGACAAGGCCACCTCCTCGGCCTCGGGCGCACCGAAGGCCGACCTGACGGTTCTGGCCGCCTCCTCGCTCACCGATGTCTTCAAGACGGCCGGTGCGGCCTACGAGAAGGAACACCCCGGAACCAGGGTGACGTTCTCCTTCGCCGGTTCGCAGGAACTCGCCGCCCAGGTCAAGCAGGGCGCACCTGCCGACGCCCTGGTCACCGCGGACACCAAGACGATGGACGGGCTGAAGTCCGACACCGGAGCGCCGACCGTCATCGCGAAGAACCGCCTGGTGATCGCCACGGGCAAGGGCAACCCGGAGAAGGTCGAGAACCTCAAGGACCTCGCGGACCCGAAGCTGAAGGTGGTACTCGCCGCGCCCGAGGTTCCGGTCGGGCGCTACAGCCAGCAGATCCTGGACGCACAGAAGATCGACGTGAAGCCGGTCTCCCAGGAGCCCAACGTCCGCGCCGTCCTCAGCAAGGTCGAACTCGGCGAGGCCGACGCCGGTCTCGTCTACAGGACGGACGCCGCCACGGCCACCGACAAGGTCGAGGCGATCGACATCCCGGACGCGCAGAACGCCGTCGCCTCCTACCCGGCCGCGACACTGAAGACCTCGAAGCACAGTGAGGCCGCGACCGCGTTCGTGGCGTGGCTGTCCACCCCCGAGGCCCAGAAGATCCTCGCCGCCGCCGGCTTCCAGAAGCCGTAACAGGCCACCGACCCGTGCGGGCGGCCCGGTTCGGGGGCCGGGCCGCCCGCACGGCACTTCGAGCATCAGGGACCTTCGATGAGACGCCTTCGCCACCGCGCCACCGGCCCCCGCGCACCGATAGCCCTGGCGATCCCCGCGCTGCTGGCCATCGCCTTCCTGCTGCTGCCGCTGATCGGGATCCTCGCCCGCACCTCATGGGCCGATCTGGGCGCTCACCTCACGAGTCCCGGGACGACCGAAGCGCTGAAGCTGTCCCTGATCGTCTCCGCCTGGGCGCTGGGCCTCTCCCTCGTCCTCGGTGTTCCCCTGGCCTGGCTGCTGGCCCGGGTCGACTTCCCCGGCAAGGCGTTCGTCCGGACCCTCGTGCTGCTGCCCATGGTGCTGCCGCCCACCGTCGGCGGTGTCGCCCTCCTGCTGGCCTTCGGCCGCCGCGGGCTGCTCGGGCCGTGGCTGGAGGACACGTTCGGCATCACGCTGCCCTTCCACACCTCCGGCGCCGTCCTCGCCGCGACGTTCGTCGCGATGCCGTTCCTGATCATCAGCCTCGAAGGAGCACTCGGCGGACTGCGCCCCCGTTACGAGGAGACCGCGGCCTCCCTGGGAGCCTCGCCGGTACGGGTGTTCCTCACCGTCACCCTGCCGATGGTCGCCCCCGGACTCGCCGCGGGCGCCGCCCTCACCTGGGCGCGCGCACTCGGCGAGTTCGGCGCGACCATCACCTTCGCGGGCAACCTCCCCGGCACCACCCAGACGCTGCCCCTCCAGGTCTACCTGCTGCTCCAGGACAACCCGGAAGCCGCCACCTCGGTCTCCCTGTTCCTCCTCGCCATCGCCATGGTCGTCCTCATCGCCCTGCGCGGACGCTGGACCGGCACCCCGGACAGGGCCGCGGCCCGGCCACACGTTCCGGCGGACGAATCCGGCTCCGCCCCGCAGGACACGTACGCCACCGCGGCGGTCGCGCCCCACCTCGACGGCGGCGGGGGGAACTGGCCGCTCCACGCCACGGTCACCGGATTCAACGACCTCACCCTCGATGCGGACGCCGGAACCACCATCGCCGTCGTCGGCCCCAACGGCGCCGGCAAGACCACCCTGCTGCGCGCCCTGCTCGGCCTCACCCCGCGCGCCCACGCCGAACTCCGGCTCGGCGACACCGACGTCACCGCGCTCCCCCCGCACCGCAGGGGCGTGGCCTGGGTGCCGCAGGACGGTGCTCTCTTTCCGCACATGAACGCGCTGGCCAACACCGCGTACGGGCTTCGTGCCCACGGTGTCCCGCGCGCCGAGGCCCGTCGCCACGCCCAGGAGTGGCTGGACCGTCTCGGCGTCGGTCATCTCGCGCACCGCAGACCGACGCAGATCTCCGGGGGCCAGGCCCAGCGCGTCGCACTCGCCCGTGCGCTGGCCGCCCGCCCCCGGCTGCTCGTGCTCGACGAACCGCTCGCCGCCCTCGACCAGACGACCCGCGCCCAGGTGCGGCACACCCTCCGCCGCCATCTCGACGGCTTCGGCGGCGTATGCCTGATCGTCACCCACGACCCCGTCGAGGCGATCGCACTCGCCGACCGGGTCCTCGTCCTGGACGACGGGCGCGCCCTCCAGGACGCCCCGCCCGCCGACGTCGCCCGCCACCCCCGCTCCCCCTGGGTCGCCCGCATGCTCGGCCGCAACGCCTGGCCCGGCACCGCCACCGACGACGGGCTCCGACTGCGGGGCGGAGGCCGCCTCATCCTCGCCGACCCCCTGCCGACGGGCACGCCCGCGCTCGCGGTCATCGCCCCGGAAGCCGTCTCCGTACACCGCGACAAGCCTACCGGCAGCCCCCGCAACGTCTGGTCCGGGACCGTACGGGAGATCACCGCCAGCGGGAGCCGGCTCCGGGTCCTGATCGTGTCGGACCGGACACCGGACCTCGTCGCCGAGATCACCCCGCAGTCCGCCGCCGAACTGGGCCTGGCCGACGGAGTACCGGTGTGGACGAGCGTGAAGGCCACCGAAGTCACCGCCGTGGCCCTCTGATCGGGCCCCGCACCCCGGAACTCGCCGCGGGGTGGCGACGCGGATGCGCCCGGCACACCTGCGGATCGCCCGCCGATCGGACGGAAGGACACATCATCCAGAACCGCATCCGTGGGGTGTTTGGTCGATGGAACGAGCATGTGCCATCCGGTTTACGAAATAGCCCTCGCGGACGCAGGACGAATGAGGGTGCGTCCGGTACCCGGAAGCGGAAGGAGCCGTGCATGACCACGGGCTCGAAGTGCGGTGACGGCAGCGCCCGGGACATCCGCGCCGGAGACATCCTTCCGGACCGTTCCGATCCCGCTGGACTGCACCGACGGCTTCGACGAGGCTTACTACGGTCGGCCCGAGATGCTTCTGGATCCCGCCGCCCGCCAGGCCTGCTCCGCGTGGAGCTTCGTCGACGACGAGGTGCGGGAACGCTCGACGTGACACTGCGCCGCGACCTGGCTTCCGGGGCCTGGGACCGGCGATTCGGTCACCTGCGTACGCGGCCGGCCTACGACGGTTCGCTCGTCATCGTGCGCGCAACCCGCCAGTGAGGAAGAGGAACAGCACCATGGGAGTACCCGACCGTATGGACGAGCAGGTGCGCGCCCTCGGCCTGGTGGAGGCACAGCGCAAGGCCGAGGCCCTGTTCGCCGAGGTCGAACAACGGGGCCTGGTGGCGCCCGGGGCGGGAGAACGGGAGGTCAGCGACCGGATCCGGGACCTCGCGAACGAGATGTTCGGCACCACGAAGCACTGGCACAAGCGGATCGTCCGATCGGGCCCGAACACGCTGTTCCCGTACAAGGAGAACCCCCCGGACCGGATCATCGGCGAGGACGACATCGCGTTCGCCGACTTCGGACCGATCTTCGAGGAGTACGAGGCGGACTTCGGCCGCACCTTCGTCTTCGGCGACGACCCGGACAAGCACCGGCTCCGCGACGACCTGGCCACCGTCTTCGCCGCGGGCCGGAGCGCCTTCCGGTCGGACCCGCACATCACCGGCCGCCTGCTGTACGCCGAAGTGGAACGCCTGGCCGCCGAGGCAGGCTGGGCCCTGGGCGGATGGCACGCGGGCCACCTGGTCGGCGAGTTCCCTCACGAGATGATCGACGGCGCGAAGACCGACTCCTATGTCACCCCGGACAACGGCCATCCGATCCGGCACACCGACCGGGCCGGATGGCGCTGCCACTGGATTCTGGAGATCCACCTCATCGACGAAGCGCACGGCTTCGGCGGTTTCTACGAGCAACTGTTGGACCTGGCGTAACTCCTGGGCGGTTACTCCTTACCGGAGCAGGGGTCGCAGCAGGAGGGGGCGCGTTCGACGCAGATGGTCACGGCGTCGGAGTTGTTCGTCGGGTCGGGGTCCTTCTCGTGGGCGGTGGCGGTGGCGGTGTTGGTGATCGAGCCGGGGGCGGTCGCCTTGGCCCGCAGCACGAGGGTGGCGCCGGCGCCGACGGCCAGGTCACCCACGGTCCACTGCCCGGTCGCCGGATCGTAGGTTCCCGAGGAGGACTTGGCGGACAGGAAGGTGAGATGGCCGGGGAGCCGGTCGGTGACGGTGACGCCGGTGGCCCGGTTCGGCCCGGTGTTCCGCACGGCGATCCGGTAGGTCACGGTCTGTCCCTCGGTGACCGTGGTCGCGTCGGCCGCTTTCACCACGGTCAGGTCGGCAGCCGGATTGACCTCCGTAACCGCCTCGTTGGACGTGGCGGTCAGCGGTTCGGGGCTCGGCCCGAGGCGGTTCTCGTAGGCGGCGGTGGCGCTGTTGATGACCCGCCGGCCACCTGCGGTCAGGCCGATGGTGACCCGGTACTCCACGGTGGTGCCGCCCGGCAGGGTCTCGGTGTTGGGCAGGCTGCCCGCCTGCGTACCGGAAGCGCCGTTTCCCAGGTGGAAGACCACCTTGTTGCCCTGGGCGTCGAAGGACGCCTGGTCATCGCCGGCCCGGTCGCTCTTCGGCCCGGCGTTGGGGCCGTCGACGATGCGCAGGGATCCGGGCAGGTACGTCGTACCTGGGGGAATGACATCGGTCAGGACGACCGCTTCGGCCGCGCCTCCGCCTTCGTTCCTGGCCGTGATGCGGTAGGTGAGGACGTCCCCCACCTCCAGCGGTCCCACGGGGATGGCGGTCTTGGTGAGCACCACATAGGGAGCGGTACCGAAGAAGACGCCGTCCAGGAAGTTCCCGATGCCCTGGTTTCCGCCGGCGGCGGAGATGGAACGGAACGCGAACCGGGTCAGCGTCTGGCCTGCCGGAACGATATAGGTGCCCGTGTAGTAGCCCCAGGCGCTGTTGCCGTCGGTGAAGCGCCGCTGCTCGACCGCGGAGCCCGGTGTGCCGATGTCCAGTGCCATGGTGTCCTGGCCCAGCCGTCCGCGGTGGTACAGCCTCCAGTACAGCTTCGAGCCGGGCGTGGTCGGCAGGTCCTGGTAGAGCGTGGCGACCTGGCGCGCGTTCAGCTCGGCGAACTGGGAGCCGTGCACGGCCGGCACGCCGTTGAAGCCGGAACGCCACAGCTCGATCGCGTGATCGGTCGAGGTGGTGCGCCAGCCCGGTACACGCTTGACTGCCTGCGTCTGTGACGCGTCCGGAAGAATCTCGAAGTCGGTGACGACGGGCTCTTCGAAACTTCCGTTGACCAGTGCGACCCGGAGCGGAGCCGGTGGAGGTGTGGTCACTGATTTCCCCTTGGTTCGGCGACGGTCGGCATCCTCCGCCGACCGGACCAGGGGTCTGAGCCTCGGCGGAGGTGTAACCACCGAAAGCACAACGCAATTCAAGGGATGCGGAAAGCAAATGCCCATGGATACGCGCCAATCCGGCACAGCCGGTTTACCGGACACATCCACCGGGGCCGACGGCACCACGTCCGCACCGGCCGCCATACGCACGTCACCCGGAACGCATGGGGCACACCTTTACCTGCCGCCACCCCTCGAACGGCCGAAAACAGTGACGTCGCCCCCCTTGTTCGCCTGCCGTGAGGGTGATGCGCTCCGCGGCGAGTTGACACCCTCGGCAGCCATTCCGCAGGCCTCCGTCCCCAGGTCCGCCGGGCAGAGAATCAGGCGTCCTTCTCCTCCGGCACGGTGTAGATGTTCTCCTCGATCCGGTCGATGAGCCCGCCCTCGAACCGGAAGTGCACCACCGCGTGCACCTCGCTGCGTGATCCGTCGGCCGTGACCAGGTGAAGCAGATACTGCAGGAGCACCTCGTCGGCGTCCCGGAACTGGCGGATCACGTCGAACCGCAGCGAATCGACCGTGGCCGCGAAGGAACCGAACTGTCGCAGCCGCTCGTCGATCGCCTGCTCACCCTGGCCGTCGTTCTGCCACACGGTGGCCTTGTCGGTGCACATCGCCCGGGCGTCGGCGAAGTCGTACGCCTCCAGACGCCGCAGAAACCGTATCGCCGTCTCGCTGATGTTCTGCTCCATAGCGAAGTCTCCTTTCCCTGTGTCTCGTCGAATGCGGGACAGCCGTCAGAGCAGGTCGAGCCGGCGCAGGTCGGTGACGTACTTGCGGATGAGGGCCGGTGACACATGGGGAATGTCCTGGGCGGGGCCGATCTTCGCGGCCCGCACGGCGGCGTGGAACCGTTCGGCGGGGACCGCCGAGCCCGGGACGCCTTCCTCGGGCCGGGCCAGGGCGTCCAGCAGGGGCAGCAGCGAGTGCTGGCGCTGCTTCTCCGGCAGGGCGCGGATCGCGGCGGCGATGCGGGCGAGCCAGGTGTCGTAGTCGTCGATCCGCTGGATCGGGTGGCCTGCCTCGGTGAGCCAGTCCACGAAGGTGTCCAGCGAGATGCCGTCGTCGTGCGGGTTCAGGACGTTGTAGGTCCGGTAGCCCTCGGTGGCCCGCGCGCCGAGCGAGGTGATGGCCTCGGCGGTGAAGTCGACCGGCAGGCCGCCGTAGTGCGCGCGCGTCCCGGTCCGGTAGAACGAGCCCGGTGCCACACCGGTGGCGACCAGGCTGAGCACCAGGCGGGTGAACATGTCGGGCACGTTCAACTGCCCCTGGTAGGTGCTGTGCGCGAGGATCATGTCCGAGCGGAGGGTCACGACCGGCAGGCCGCACAGGTCGTGTGCCTCCCGGAGCAGGACCTCGCCGGCCCACTTGCTGGTCGCGTACCCGTTGGCGTAACTCCGGTCGATCCGCCGCACCGGGCTGGTGGCGCGGATGTCGGCGTCCTCGTCCAGAGCCCCGGCCGCGGCGCCCGTCCGCACGGCGACGGTGGACACATAGGTGACGGGCTTGAGCCGCGTGGTGAGCGCCAGCCGGATCAGTTCGGCCGTGCCGACGACGTTGGGTCCGAACAACTGGTCGTAGGGCAGCACATGGTTGACCAGGGCAGCCGGGTGGACGATCAGGTCCACGGTGTCGGCCAGCGCGTTCCACGTGCCCTCGTCCAGGCCCAGGTGCGGTTCGCCGAGGTCTCCCGCGAGGACTTCCAGGGTTCCCTCGGCCAGCTCCCGGTAGCGCCGGAGCAGTTCGGCGTCGCCGCTGTCGAAGGCCCGCTCAAGCCGTTCCGCCGCGGTGGCCGCGTCGCTTCCCCGTACGACGCAGATCAGCTTGCCGCCCGCGGGTGCCAGCCGCTCCAGCCATTCCAGGCACAGGAACCGGCCGAGGTAGCCGTTGGCTCCGGTCAGCAGGACGGTCCGTACGGCACCGTCGGGGCGGGGCAGCGTCGGAGCGGCGGCGAGCGTCGCGGTGTCGACGAACTTCTCCAGGGTGAGGTCACCGGCGCGGACCTCGGAACTGTTGTCGCCGTGTACGGAGGCGAACGTCGGCCGGGTCGCCCCGGAGACGCGCTCCGCCTCGATGTATCTCGCCACCTGTGCCAGGTCGTTGGCCGGGCTGATGACCACCCCGACCGGAACCTCGACGCGGAAGATCTCCTTCATGAGGTGGGAGAAGGACAGCGCGGACAGGGAATCCCCGCCCAGGTCGGTGAAGTGCGCGTCGGCGCGCAGGTCCGTGTCCGGGCAGCCCAGCAGTGCCTGGGCTCCCCGGCCGACCGTTTCCAGCACCGGCCGGTCCGCCCCGGACCGGCGCAGCTCACGCAACTGGGTGATCTGCCCGTCGGCGAGTTCGGCGTACAACCGCTCAAGGGCCTCGCCGTAGCGCTCCTTGAGCCGGGGGCGCAGGAGTTTGTGGCTGTCGGCGAGCAGCCCGTTCCCGGCGCTGAAGGGTTCGGTCTCGATCAGGAAGTCGCGCGGGATCTCGTAGGAGTTGAGCTCGGCTTCCTTGGCGATCCGCTGGAGCGACTCGCTGAGCAGCGGCTTGAGCGACTCGATGTCCTCCCCGCCCCTGGCCAGCACGTCCGGGGTGGGCACCACCACCGCGAGGAGATGGGCGCGCTCGCTGTTGCCGTACACGAAGATCTGCCGGACGAGGGGGCTGCCGAGAAGGGCGGTCTCCACGCGGGAGACGGCCACGAACTCGCCCTGGGACAGCTTCAGGACGTCCTTGGTGCGGTCGACGTAGGCCAGCCGGTCGGGTCCGAGCTCGGCCATGATGTCGCCGGTCCGGTAGTAGCCGTCCTCGTCGAAGACCGCGGCGGTGGCCTCGGGCCGCTTGTAGTACCCGGGGATGATGGCGCCCGTCTTGAGCAGCAGTTCCCCGCGCGGATGCGGCAGGTCCGTTGCGAAGTAGCCCAGTTCCGGGACGTCGACCAGCTTGTAGTCGATCACCGGCGGGCGCTGCACCACCGAGTCGAGCAGCAGGCCGCCGGCTTCGGTGGAACCGAAACCGATGTAGAGGTGGATGTTCAGGCAGGACGCGACGAAGGCCGCGATCTCGGCGGACAGCGGTGCGGTCCCGACGAGTGCCTTGGTGACGCGCCCGCCCAGGAAGTTCTCCCGCAGGTCCGTCTTGACCGCCGTCTCAAGGTCGCCCGGCTCGCCGGCTCGCCGGTCCAGTTCGCTCTGGTACTGCTGGAAGAGCATGTCGCACACGCGCGGAACCATGGTCAGTTCCGTGGGGCGGACCAGCGCGATGTCCTCGAACAGGGTGGACAGATCACTCTTGGCGGTGAAGTAGCCGACACCGCCCCGGGCGAGCGAGCCCATCAGCGCGTAGCAGCCCGCCAGGTGGCTCTGCGGCATGTAGTGGATGCAGACCACGGGCCCGTCCGCCGCCCCGTAGGTGAACCCGTACCACGCGGTGCCGACCAGCCGCTGTGTGTACATGGCCCCCTTGGGGGTCCCGGTACTGCCGGAGGTGTAGATGAGCATGGCCAGCGGATCGTCGCCCGGCTCGGCGGTGAACAGGGGAGGGTGCGGCAGCCCGGCTCCGTCCTCGGTCACGGCGGCCAGCGTGTCGATGACCACCTGACTGCCGGCTTCGGCCAGGCGCCGCCGGGCGGATGCGAAGGCGTCGCGCTGGTCCTCGACGTCCGGGTGGTAGTCGAACACGAGCAGCCGCTCGATCGCGGTTCCCTCGATCACGGCTTCGACGGCGGTGTCCAGGCGCTCGATGCTCGCGGCGAGGACGCGCGGCTCGGTCTCCGCGATGATCGGCCGCAGTTGGGACAGCGGCGCGCTGGGCTGCAGGGGCACGGACACGACGCCCAGGTGGATGCACGCCAGGCTGAGTGTCGCGTAGTCGATGCTGGTGAAGCCCAGGACGCAGATCCGGTCACCCGCGGCCAACGGATAGTCCGGGTCGTGGTACCACTTGCCGGCGACCGCGCGGACGCGTGCCCACAGCTCGCGGAAGCTGACGGTGTCGAACCTCGGGAGCAGACGCGCCGTCGAGGGTTCCCTGGCGCGCTCGCCAAGGGCCGGCCGGTCCCCGTAGCCCTCCATGACGGTCGCCATGACCTCGGCGAGCCCCTTGTCCGGATCACGCACCGCCGCGGTGATCGCGTCCAGTGGTACGGCCATGAACAGCCCTCCCGTAGCGTCCCAGTGATGTCGGCGCGTCACGCATACGGACGTCGCCGAGCAGGTACATCGCATGTGCCGACCGAGTGTGAAGCCGTAGGTCATCGCTCACGGAGACCACGGTGCTGACGCGCGCCGCGTCGACACCGTGGCCCGTGGGACTCCTGAGGGGTCCTGCTACCAGGTGACCGGCAGCGCGGCCACCCCGCGGATGAGCCGTTCGGTCCGCCACGACATCTGGTCGACCGGCACCGCGAGGCGCAGGCCGGGCAGGCGGCGGATCAGGGTCTCCAGCACGATGCGCAGCTCCATCCTGGCCAACTGCGCGCCGAGGCAGTGGTGCACACCGTGCCCGAAGGTGAGGTGCGGAACGGCCCCCCGGTGGAAGTCGATCTCCTCGGGGTGGTCGAACACCTCGGGGTCCCGGTTGGCCAGTCCCAGCTCGGCGACCACCGCGTCCCCGGCGCGAACGATCTGCCCGCTCAGTTCCACGTCCTCGGTGGCGATGCGGGTGAAGCCCGCGGTCGCGCTGATCGGGATGATCCGGGAGAGTTCCTCCACCGCGTCCGGTATCAAGCCGGGATCGGCGACGAGGTCCTGCCAGAGATGGGGGTTGGTCAGCAGCGTGTAGACGAAGTTGCCGAGCTGGTTGGCGGTGGCCTCCTGCCCGGCGGACAGCAGACTGACCCCGAGGCTGACCAGGTCCTCCTCGGCGAGCAGGTCCTTTTCCTCCCGTACGGTGACCAGTTCGCCGAGCAGGTCGTCGGTGGGGTCGGCGCGGCGGATGGCGATCAGACCGGCGAGGTATTCGTTGAGATGGTCCCGGGCCTGCGCGGACTGGGCCGGATCGGACAGCATCAGCAGGCCGTCGACCCAGTCGTTGAACCGGTCGCGGTCGGCGACGGGTACGCCGAGCAGTTCGCAGATCACCGTGATCGGCAGCGGCCAGGTCAGCGTCCTGGTGAGATCGGCGGACGGTCCGGCGGCGATCATGGTGTCGACCAGACCGTCCACGATCTGCTGGGCGCGCGGGCGCAGCGCTTCGATACGGCGCACGGTGAAGGCGTTGGCCACCCGGCGCCGCAGCCGGCTGTGCTCGGGCGGGTCCATGCTCAGCATGGAGGTGCTGGGCAGACCGACGGCCACCGTGCGGGGCACGTGATCGCCCACGGCGGCGGCCCGGCTGAACCGGGGGTCGGCCAGTACCACCTTGACGTCCGCGTGCCGCGTGACCAGCCAGGCGTCGCCGCCGAAGGGCAGGCTCACGCGCAGTACCGGCTGCTCGCCGCAGATCTCGGCCAGCTTCGGGTCCACGTCGAGTCGGTCGATCGGACCGAACGGGTAGGCCCGAACCCCTTCCCCTGTCGCGGTCATCGTGTCAGTCCTTCCAGTCCTGGCAAACGGTTACCGATGAATGCGTGGTGATGGCCCAACTGAGTTCGTGGTTCTGATGGTTCGTCGAGGGCGACCACTTCGCCTCAGGTCACAGGGCGGCGATCCGCCCGCCGTCGATGACGAGAGTGCTGCCGGTGATCCACGAAGCGCGCGGGGAGACCAGGAAGCCGACCGCATCGGCGATGTCCTGCGGCCGGCCGAGCCGGCCGAGCGGAATTTCATCGGCCCAATCGGCCGCATCCGCATCCGTGTCGCTGCCGAGATAATCAACAATCCTGTCGCGCGCCTCGTCCGCTCCCGGTGTCATCACATTCCCCAGGGAGAGCGCGACAACACGGATACCTTGCGGTGCCAACTCGGCCGCGAGGCCCTTGCTGTACGTCTCAAGTGCGGACTTGGCGGCAGCATAATGCAGGATCATCGGGTAGGAAGAAATCGTGGCGATGGACGAGACATGTACGACGACCCCGCCCCCGCTCGCACGCATGGAGGGAACGAGTGCGGAATTGATCCGGACGGCGGCGAGAAAATTGATGTCCATCGTGTACTGCCAGTCGTTCTCGATGTCCAGCGCACTCTGAAAGGCGCGGCATCCACCCGCATTATTGACGATGATGTCCACTCCGCCGAGCGAGTCCAGCGCGACATCCGCGAACGCGCGCACGCCTTCGGGGGTACTGAGGTCGGCTTTCACGAACGTGGCTTCGGACGGGGTGTCTGCCGTGGCGCTACGGGCGGAGGTGACAACGCTGGCGCCGGCGTCGAGCAAGTTCCGCACGATGGCCGCACCGATCCCGCGGCTTCCGCCGGTGACCACGACTCGCTTACCTTCCACATCTTTGGGAATCTGTGCGGCGAGGCGATTCTGACTCATCCTGGATTCCACCCCCCTTCCCTGTCCCAACAATCCTGTCCGCGACATACATAGACCGGCAAGAAGAAACAATTCTCGGTTGCGATTCAGAATGGGAGTTCATTCCAGTCGATCATGGCGACGCGGAATCACTTGAACCACTATCAATGATCTCGCTGACATGGTCAAGCTGATTATGTCGATGCATTGGATCGCCTCATGCGATCCAATGGCCGATTAACACCTGTGCCCCATCATTGGCGACTGGACGTGACGATCAGCAGGACCGATAATCATGGACTACCGGCGTGCGGCCACAACGCTTTCCGCACAGCGGAAGGCGATTTTCCAGTTGGGAAAACAGGCGCACTCGGAATGTCTATGCAAGTTGTGCCGACAACTCGGGAGGAACAATGGCCAGCCTGGGCGAGCCGTTCACCGTGGGCGATCTCGTGCTTCCCAACCGCATCGTGATGGCCCCGATGACCAGAATGCAGTCCCCCGGCGGCGTGCCGGGCCCGGACGTCGCGGAGTACTACGCCCGCCGGGCGGCCAACCAGATCGGGCTGATCATCACCGAGGGCACCTATATCAACCGCGCCGCCGCCGGCGCGTACGAGGACGTTCCCCACTTCTACGGTGAGGAGCCCCTCGCCGGCTGGGCGCACGTGGTGCGGCGGGTGCACCAGTCCGGCGGCAAGATCATTCCGCAGCTGTGGCACACCGGGGTGGTGCGCACCGTTACCGAGCCGCCCGCCGAGGGGCCGTCCGGGCTCGGGCTGGACGGTGCCCCGACGGGGAGAGTCATGACCCAGAAGGACATCGATGACACGGTGGCCGCCTTCGCGGAGGCCGCCGCGGAGGCCGAGCGGCTCGGGTTCGACGGCATCGAACTGCACGGCGCGCACGGCTACTTGATCGACGACTTCCTGTGGAGCGGTACCAACCGGCGTACGGACCGCTACGGCGGCGCCGCGGCCTCCCGCGCCCGCTTCGGATCCGAGATCGTGCAGGCGATCCGCGCCGTCGTCAGTCCGGGATTCCCGGTCTTCTTCCGGCTCTCCCAGTGGAAGGTCGGCAGATACGAGGCCCGGACCGCGGAAAATCCGGACGAGCTGGCGCAGTTGCTGACCCCGCTGGCCGACGCCGGTGTCGACGCGTTCCACGCCTCCACGCGCCGCTACTGGCAGCCCGAGTTCGACGGCAGCGGCCTCAACCTGGCCGGCTGGGTGCGCAAGCTCAGCGGCAAGGCCACCGTGACGGTCGGCTCGGTCGGCCTGAACCAGCAGTACGGCGAGGGCGACTTCGCCCAGGGCTTCACCACGAAGGCGGGTGTGACCGGCATCGACGAGCTGGTGGCCCGTCTGGGGCGCGACGAGTTCGACCTCGTCGCGGTGGGCAGGACGTTGCTGGCCAACCCGGACTGGGCGGTCAAGACGCTGCGCGGCGAGCCGGCCCCGACCGCCCCCTACGACCCCGCCGTGCTCAACTCCCTGGTCTGACGGCGGCCCTCGTACGGGTGGTGCTCGCCGTGGCGGCCGACGCCGGGTTCGTCATGATGACGGAGGACGAACCCGGCTCGGTGGTGCTGGCGGACTCATGGCCGAAGGCGCCTTCCAGGAAGCTCGGAAGCGACCGCAATACTCTCTACTGCGCACCCAGCTCATTCTCGATGACCGAATGCCACTGGCCCATCATGCGTTGCGCCGTGGCTTCGTCGAATACGTTCGCATCATATTTGAGAAACACCTTGTACCCTTCGCCCTCCCGATAGAACTCCATCGAAAGCACATACTCTCCGGCGTAGGGCAGGTCGTCGAACATCCGCAGGTCCAACTCGCCCCGGCCGGACGGGGCATCGTTGGTGAGCAGGTCGGCGCCGTCGAAGTTCTGGAACAGGAAGTTCGTCAGTACCAGCGGTTCGTGCTCCGCTCCCAGCGCGCGGGTGATCTCCCGCAGTGGATAGGCGCCGTGCTCGATACCGGCGACCACCTTGCGCTGCAGGGATCTGAGCAGCTCGGGAAAGGTGCCGGTGGCCTCGCAGCGGATGGGCAGGCAGTTCACGAACTGGCCGACCACGTCCTTGAACCGCTCCTCGTAGCGGGCGGCCGCGGTCAGGCCGAGGATCAGGTCGCTCTGCCCGGTCAGCCGGTGCAGGAACCGCACATGCGTCGCGAACAGCACCGTGGCGACACTGACCCGGTGTTCCCTCGCCCTGTCGGCGAGTGCGGTGACCAGCGTCGGCGACAGCTTGATCATCGCCACGTCCACGCGGGGCATGCGCTTCGGGTCGTAGGGACGGTCGTACGGCAGCGCGAGCGTCGTACGCGGTCCTGCCAGCTCACGGACCCAGTGGTCCCGGTGCCGCTGCGCCCGTCGGCCGCCGAGCATCGCCTCCTCCCAGGCGACGAAGTCGCCGTAGGTGGCTCGGCTCAGGCTTCCCCCGCCCCGGTAGGCGTCCTTGAGCGTGCGGATCAGGACCGCCGTCGACGTACCGTCCATCAGGATGTGGTGCACGGTGATCATCAGAAGGCGACGCCGCCCGGCAAGGGAAACCAGGTGTGTCCGGACCAGCGGGCCGGTTGCCAGATCGAACGGGACGTCGACCAGCGCCCGCAGCTCGGCCAGTTGCCCGACGCGTGAGGTGGCCACGAGGCCGACCCGGTCGAACGACGGGGCCCTGGCCGGGTCGATGTCCATGTACGGCACGCCGTCCCGCTCGCCGAAGACCGCGCTCAGCACGGGGTGGATCTCCGTCTGGGCGCGGATGGCCCGTTCCAGGGCCGCTTCGTCCAGGCTGCCGTGGATCTCGAAGAGGATCGGGAGGTTGAAGGCGGTCGGCTCCGGCCAGCGCTGCTGGTCCCGGTACATGGTCAGTTGACCGCGCGAGAGGTTCCACCGTTGGTTCCACCGTTCGCCCGCCGTGCCCGTGAGGAGGCGGGGGCGCGGGCCGTCGATGGATTCGCTGTCGCGAGGCGGGGTGACGGAGAGGGCGTCGCCGGAGTCCTCGCGCGGGGCACCGGTGAGCTGGAGAGCGAACGGGTACGTCGGCAGCGACACGACCCGGCGGGGCTCGCCCCGGTGCAGGCGCTCCCAGTCCACCTCGACGCCGGACGCCCACAGTGCCGCGAGGCTGGACAGCCTGCCGGCGGCGATCCACCGCTGTACCAGCAGTTCCGGCAGAGCGCTGTCGCCGGTGATCTGCGCGAGCAGACCGCCGGAAGCCTCGACGGTGCCCCGGCGTCCCCGGCCCGTACGCAGGCTGGTCCGCAGTTCCGCGGTCGACGACACCACGACCGCGTACCGCTCGGTCATCGCCGTCCGTCCGGCCTGGAGCGTGAAGGCCAGGTCGGCGAGGTCGGTGTCGGGGTGACGGTCGAGGAACCCGGCCAGCCGGTCGACGGACGCCGTGAGCTGTTCGGGCGTGCCCGCCGAGAGGACGACGACCTGCTCGGCACCGCTCTTCGTACCGTAAGTGGGCTGCACGGGACACTCCTCGACGGTCACATGGATTTCTTCTCAACATTTACGCCGAAGGGTTTTCCGGTTCACACGAGGGAATTCACCTCATGGCCGGTCGAGACTGCCGATCTCAGCACTTCGAAGAAGGCTCTGCCGCGGCTGCTCAGCGTCAGATCGGGCATCATGGCCACACCGAGGGACACGGAAGGAATGTCCCCGGCGATCTCGACCGCCCGCACCCTCCCACCGCCCAACGTCATCGCGTGCGAGGCGCGTTGATACATCAGAGCGAACCCGGAACCCTCGGCCACGAGCCCGCGCATCGTCTCCATGCTCGTTGTCGTCATCACCTGCGGCATGCGAACGCCGGCGCGAGCGAACATCTCCTCGAAATGCTGGAGGACGGCCGGAATGTTCAGAGCGACCAGCGGACGCGCGGCCAATTCACTCAACCCGATGGAGCCTGACCTGCCCATCGGCTCGCTGTCGGCCACCAGGGCGTGGACGGGCAGGTCGGCCAGCGGGTGAAACTTGGAGCCGACCGACAAGAAGTCATACGTCACCGCCAGTTCGCATCGGCCGTCCTGCAAGAACTCCAGGAGCCGATCCGCGGATTCCTCGTAGACGTTCAACTGCAGCGCGACATGCCGCTCCTTGGTCGTCCGGTGGACCAGGGGCAGCAGAAAAGGGGCGATCGAGGAGAAGAATCCGACGTCGAGCCGGCCGGCGGTATCGCTCGCCAGGGCGTCCCCCTGGGCCTTGAGGCTCAGGGCCTGCCCCAGCAACGCACGTGCCTCTCCCAGGAGGTGCCGACCGCTGGGAGTGAGGGTGACCCCGCGTGCGTGATGGCGAAGAAGCAGCTGCACACCGAGCTGGCGTTCCAGCCTCATCACCGCCGACGAAACCGTAGACTGTGACGCACACAGCTTCTCCGCGGCCTCCGATATGTTGCCGAGTTCAGCGGATACAACAAAATATCGCAGTTGCGTAAGACTGAAGCCCAGGCGATCGGTCACCGTGCACTTCCGAAGACCTTTTCCCGGGGTCCGACCATTCGCCTGTCATACGCGGCGGAGCTGTTGTCCGATTCGGGGTCGATGGCGTCCCGACCGGCAGGAACGGTTTCGGTCACCGCGACCAGCTCTCGCGTCGGGCGCACCGGACATTCCCCGGCCCCGGAAACATTACAGGCGCGCGAACAATGGGCATATGGGCGATGGCCATGATGACAACTCTCCTCAGCCCCGGTCGGCGACGAGCAGAAAGTCGGGAACCCCTCCACCTTAGGGTGATCGCGTTTTTGGACGTGCCCCACTATTTGGACAATCGTCAGGTGGCCAAAGGGATTCGTCGGTGAGGACGGACGGGGCGCCGCCGGGTGGCTGTCGCAGAAGCGCCGGGAAGACCCTTTCCGTGTGCCGGTGCGTGGGAGAAAAGCGGGCTCACCACTGGCGTTGTCAGCGTTCCGCACCACACCTCGGTACTTCACCGGGCACCCGTTCAGGTGTCGGAAGTACGGTCGGCCGGACCACCGTCCATGTCATTCCGGCCAGCGGCGCCGCACGCCGACGGCGGGGCGGGTGTCCGGTAACCGCCCGGCGCGCCCTCAGCACTCCCCGAAGCGTCACGTCGGGCGCCGGGCATCAGGTGGCGCCCCGGATTCTCCGGGGCGCCACCGAGAGCCGGTCCGACGTGCGGGGTTGCCTGCCCCCTCGGGACCGGGCGTCGGACGCCAGGGCTTCAGGACGCCCGACGTCGGGACTCAGGGTTCCCGGCGCCAGGGCTTGGTACCCGGCGCCGGGGCTTCGGGATGCCCGACGTCGGGACTCAGGCGCCAATCGGGGCCCTCAGGCGTCAGGCGTGCGTCAGCAGTGCCTCCAGTGCCGCCGCCGTGTCCGGGTGGCGGCCGGCGAGGACCGCGCCGCCCGACGACGGGCCGGCGGCCGAGGTGTCCCACGTTCCGTCGCAGCCGAGCAGCTCCGCCACGCTGTCACAGGTCGCTGGGTGGGCGGCGAGCAGCGCGGCGCGGCTGCCCCCGGCGGGCGCCCGCGGTGGCGCCACCGGGTCCGGCTGGGCCTGCCACGGCGGCACCCACGCGTCCAGTGTCGCGAGCCGGCCCGGAAAGACCCGTCCGGCCTCACGGATCAGCAGCGGGGCGAGCTCGGCGCCGTCCGCACGCAGCGTGCCGATCAGGGTCGGCAGCCAGGGCAGCAGCACCGGGTCCGGCAGCCGTGCGAACGCGTTCGACACCGCCTCCACGACGAAGTCGGCCAGCTGCGGCACCGGGTCCAGCGCATGCAGGAATCCGCTGAGGTAGCGCGGATAGACCTGCACCACCAAGGGGTCGGCCAGCAACGCGTCACACCGTGCGCGCAGTTCCGTACGGGAGAGCTGCCCGAGCTGCACCTGCGCCGCCCACAGCAGCGCCACCTTCGGCGGCTCCTGCGGATGCGACTGGGCGAAGGCCAGCTCCAGCTGGGTACGGTCGCAGCCGAGCGACAGCGCCAGGCTCTCCATGCTGAACAGGAAGCCCAGCATCGCGGCGACCTGCCGGGCGGTCGCCTCCTCGTCGGTGAACGCGGTCGGCAACAGGGTGCAGTAGTGCGCGTACCCCGTTTTGGCGAAGGACTCGATCCATGACGGAAGCACCGGACGGCTGATCCGGTAGTACGCCAGCAGTCTGCGCACCCGGCGCAGCACCTCCGGCGCCCCGTCGACGCTGCGTTCGGTGGCCAGCACCTCCAGGGCACGGGTGCCCAGCTCATCGGCGAGACGGCCGCCGCGCAGATGGAGTACCGCGTCCTCGACGGCCTCAAGGACGGTGGCGGTGGTCGCGTTCGGGGCGTAGGCGGTGCGCCTGAGGCGCTGTTCCAGGACCTGCTCGATGCTGACGCCTTCGTAGCCGAGCTCGATGAGCGCCCGTTGGTGCGTGCCCAGCGCCAGGTCCCAGGACTCCTGGATCGAGCGCTTGCCGAGCTCCCGCTCCCCCATGATCGGCCGGGCGGCGCCGTCCGGCATGAGGCGGCGCAGCATCCAGAGCACGTCGGAGCAGTGCTCCAGCTCCGGCCGGGAGGACATGTCCAGCAACGCCCGCCGCACACCGCGCTGCTGGAGCTTCAGATTCAGCGGCTCCAGCCGGTCGTGCACGTCGCGGGCCAGCGGCGGCAGGGAGTCGTAACCGACCTGGCCGACCCGGTCGCCGCCCATCAGGATCTCCACCAGGCGGCGCACATCGCGCCGGCCGGGCACGGTCTCCTTCTCGATGCAGGTGATCGCCGCGTCCTGGAAGTCGTACGGCGTGGGCCTGGCCCGGTCCCGCATCCCGGCCAGCAGGATCGATGTCTCGAACACGGCGATCGCGTCGGCGGTGGAGGCGAGATAGCCGTTGCGGCGCGCGGAGCGCACGATCTCGACCGACCAGCCGAGCAGTTCGGCCTCGTCCAGCCGGTCGAGTGCGGGTGGGCGTCGCAGGAAACCGGAGAGCTTGTCCGTGGAGATGTCCGGCGCCGCGCCGGGGACGGCCGGAGCGGCGGCCTTCCGAGGCTTCGCCGGCTTCTTGGTGCCCGCCTGTCCCGCCAGCCGGAACGGCTTCACCCCGGTGCGCTTGAGGTTCATCGCCCACTGGGTGGCGGCGATCGACACGGAGCCTGCGGCGAGGCCGAACTGGGCCTCGATCGCCGCGTGGCTGGACGGGATCAGACCGTGCTGCCAGGTGGTGGCGCTGGGCGGGCTGATCTCGAAGCCGCCGGTGCCGTGGACGCCGAACTCCTCGACGCGGCTGGAGGCGTGGAACGCGCCGCAGACGTAGAGGCAGTCCGCGGGGTCGGTGCCGGACGCGGCGAGGTGTTCGCGCATCCGGGTCCACATGTAGCGCTCCCGGTCCTCGTCCACGCGGACCCGTTCGGGGTCCCCGGGCGCCAGACGCCGGAAGAGGCTGCCGATCAGCAGCATGACCTGTCGGTAGGTGTCGTGGTCGCTGTCCCCGAGCGGCAGCTCGACGTACTGGTGCCACCACTCCGACCAGTGCCGCACCCTGCCGCGGTGCAGCAGATGTGTCTCCAGTTCGGCGAAACGGGGCCGCAGGTCGCCGATCTCCACGCCGACCGCGTCGCCGTGGAGCGCCGCCTCCTCCTCGGCGGGCGGCGCGTCCGGCTCGGCGGGCCGGGCGGACCCCGCCCCGCGCGTCTGCCACTGGAACACATGGTCCGAGGAACGGTCGACGAGGACCAGCTCGACGCCCGGTGTGTCCAGCGCGTAGGCGATCGCCTGGTACTCGGCCGATGCCTCGGTGATCGGTGCGACGACGGACAGCGGCGCCCATTCGGCCGGGAAGCCGTCGATCTCGCTGGCGAACGCCTGTACCGCCACCGGGAGTCTGCAGTTGCGCAGCTCGGACAGGAGCGGCGCCATGTCCTCGCACAGCTCCAGGTAGACGACCTTGGGCTGCTTCTCCCGCAGCCGCCTGGCCATCGCCGTCGCGGAGGCCGGCGAGTGGTGGCAGACGGGGAAGATCTCCAGCGGTTCGCGCACCGCCCGGTCGACGTCGTCGACCAGGCCGAGGAGGATGCCCTCCAGCGCGTCGGGGCCGTCGGCGAACTCCGCGGCGGCTTCCTGGAGCTGCGACCGCAACGCCTCGAAAGTCGCCCCCTCGCTCACGGGGCTCACGGGGCTCACGGGGCTCACGGGGCTCACGGGGCTCACGGGGCTCACGACAGGGTGGCGATCGCGTCGCGGCCGCCTTCGAGGAACTCCGGCCAGGAGCCGCCCTCCGCCTTGCTGCGCGGCTCGACAACACCGTGCAGGTACTTGTTGAGGATGGCCAGGTCCTCGGGTTCGCGCCGCGCCAGCGAGCCGACGAGCGACGCGGCGAGGGTGCGGGCCGTCAGCTCGCGCTCACCGAAGAAGTTGCTGTGCAGGATCGCGTCCTCCAGCACGCCGATCTGCTCGGCGCTCGACAACGCGGACTCCAGCTTCTCGTCGTCGCTGCCGGCCGCGGCGGCCGAGGCCCGCAGATCGGCGAAACTCCGCAGCAGCACGTCGAGCAGGGTCGGCGGCACGTCCAGTTCGATCTCGTGCCGGCGCAGCAGTTCCTCGGTGCGGAAGCGGACGATCTCCGCCTCGCTCTTCTTGTTGGTCACCACCGGGATGCGGACGAAGTTGAAGCGTCGCTTGAGCGCGGAGGACAGGTCGTTGACACCCCGGTCGCGGCTGTTGGCCGTGGCGATGACGGAGAAGCCCGGCTTGGCGAAGACGATGTTGTCGCTGTCCATCTCCGGGACCGAGATGTACTTCTCCGACAGGATCGAGATCAGCGCGTCCTGGACGTCGCTGGTGGAACGGGTCAGCTCCTCGAAGCGGCCGATCGCGCCGGACTCCATGGCGGTCATGATCGGCGACGGGATCATCGACTCCCGCGACTGGCCCTTGGCGATCACCATGGACACGTTCCACGAGTACTTGATGTGGTCCTCGGTGGTGCCCGCCGTGCCCTGCACGACGAGGGTGGAGTCGCGGCAGATCGCGGCCGCCAGCAGCTCGGCCAGCCAGCTCTTGCCGGTCCCCGGGTCACCTATAAGCAGCAGACCGCGATCGGAGGCCAGGGTGACGATGGCCCGCTCGACGAGGCTGCGGTCGCCGTACCACTTCTGGGGAATCTCCCGGTCGAGGCCGTCGGAGCGCTCGGAACCCAGGATGAACAGACGGACCGTCTTGGGCGACAGCCGCCAGGAGAAGGGCTTCGGGCCGTCGTCAAGGGACTCCAGCCACTCCAGCTCCTCGGCGTACTTGATCTCGGCGGGGGCGCGCAACAGGTCGGACATGTCTGGGCCTTTCGAGGTTCTTGGGTCTGAGTTCGGGGAGCCGGGTGAGCGGGTACGTACGCTCGCGAGGTGCGGACGCCCTACGTGAGAAACGTCTTGAGTTCGTGGACGAGCTTGCGGATGTGGCCGGAGAGCACCGGCGTCCCCTGGTCCTTGAAGCGCTCCCGGAACCACGGGTTGACGCTGGCGCGGCCCGAGCTGGTCACCGAGCCGACGGGGATGAACTTGGCGCCCGAGCGGTGGATGGCGGCCATGCTTTCGAACAGCGGCTCGGTCTGCCATTCGTAGAAGTCGGAGATCCACACCACGACGGTGTTGCGTGGTTCGGCGATCTTCGGCTGGGCCAGCGCCATGGCGACAGTGCCGTCGGTCCCGCCCCCGAGGTTGGTGCGCAGCAGCGTCTCGAAGGGGTCGTGCACCCACGGTGTGAGGTCGAGTGCCTGGGTGTCGTAGGCGATCAGGTGGACGTCCACCTTGGGCAGACCGGCGAAGATCGAGGCCAGGATGGTGCAGTTGACCATCGAGTCGACCATGGAGCCCGACTGGTCGACCACGACGATCAGCCGCTGGGGCGTCGTCCTGCGTACGGTGTGACGGTAGAAGAGGCGGTCGACGTAGAGCCGTTCCTCCTCGGGGTCCCAGTTGGTGAGGTTCTTCCAGATCGTGCGGTCGAGGTCCAGATTGCGGAACACCCGCTTGGGCGGGACCGACCGGTCCAGGGCTCCGACCGTGGCCTTCTCCACCTGCGTACGCAGCACCTCCGCGACCTCGTCGACGAAGCGCCGGATCAGGGCCTTGGCGTTGGTCAGTGCCACACCGGACAGGTTGTCCTTGTCGCGCAGCAGCTGCTCGATCAGCGACATGCTCGGGGTCAGCTGCCCGGCGAGCCGAGGGTCTGCCAGTACCTCCCGCAGCCGCATCCGCTTGACGAGGTCGGCTTCGATGGAGCCCAGCTCCGGGCCGATCTCCGGGATCAGCCGGCTCAGGTCGGGCGTCGTGCCACGTCCGCCGGAACCGGTCGGGGAGACGCCCGGACCCGACGCCCCTCCGGGCCGGCCGCCGCGCAGTTCGCCGGGCCTGCAACCGAGGGCGCGCTCCAGCCAGCCCGCGTCGGACTGCCAGCGGGACAGCTGTCCGGCGGTCACGGTGCCTGTAGGCGGCTGGTAGACGTTGAGCAGCACCTTCGAGACGAGCGCGGCACGCCGCACCTCGGCGGCACGGTCTCGTCCGTCTCCTTCGCCGTCTCCGTCTCCGCCGCTGACGCCGTCGCCGTCGTCGCCAACGCCATCGGTCCCGGCCTCGGCGATCTCAGCGGTCTCAACTTCGGCTCCGGCTTCAACTTCAACTTCAACTTCGGCTCCGGCTCCGGCTCCGGCTCCGGCTCCGGCTTCGGCTCCGGCTCCGGCTCCGGCTCCGGCTCCGGCTCCGGGCACCATCAGGCCGTCGAACTCGGCGGCCAGCTCCGGGTGGCGCTGTACGACCGAATCGATGGATGCCTGCGGATCCAGCAGAGCGGGCGGCAGACCGATGTCCTCGATGACGGCGAGGCTCGCCGATTCCAGCGTCGCCTGCTCCTCCGGGTCGAAGAGGCGGGCGAGCAGACGCCAGTACATGACCTGACGGCGATTGTCCTGGGAGATCGCCCCAGGGATCCGGTCGGTCATTTCCGCAACAGCCTTCCGGCGCGCTCGCGCAGCACCGCCGCGGCATCCGTGGCGGCCTTCTCCGCCTTGACCCCGGCCTTGTCCGCCGTACCCCCGGCCCAGGCCCCCGCGTGGACCGCGACAGCCTTCTTCCGCACGGTGCTTTCGACGGCGAGCGGCTGAACGCTGAACGTGCCCGCGTCCCAGCGGAGCAGGCCGATGCACGCGTTCGACTTGGCCACCGCTTCCGGGGTCAGCGGTCCTGCGGTCGGAACCCGGTCGCCGTCGACGGACAGGTCGTGCCCGGCGAGCGTGAACGTCAGAGTGCCGTCGTCATTCTTCCGGGCGGTGTAGCCCTCCAGGAAGACGGGTTCGGCGATGCGCGCCGGGTGCCGGTCCAGGGGCGCGGTCGCCGAAGCGGTCGCGGTGGACAGGGCCACGCGGGCGGTGGCGAAGGCGTCGGCGGGCTCCCCCGGCCGGGCGTGCGCGTCGCTCCAGATCAGGTCGCCCTCGGCGGTGACCGGCATGTCGGCCAGATCCATCGAGCGGCCCTCGCCGACGGCGGCCAGGAGTGACATGCGCGGGCGCAGCAACTGCCAGAGACCGGCTCCGACCACCGTGTCCGGCTTCGGCACCGACACGCTCGCACGTACCAGGCGGGGTGCGGAACCGTCCGCCGGCTCGAACACCGCGTGCACCTGGGCCTGCACCGCGGTCGGGTGTTCCTGTGTGTCGACGCCGAGGGGCAGGAGGCGGCCGGTGGCCACGCCCGTCGTGGGTACGCCGGCCGCGCCGGGCAGCGTCAGCAGTATGCCGCGCGACCACAGGTCGGCCCAGCGGCGTACGGGAATCCGTTCGAGGGAAGCGCCGGGGCAGGACGCGGCCAGCTCGGCGGCGAAGCCGTCGAGGAGCGTCGCCGGCCGGCGCAGGGCCGCGTCCGGAAGCATCGCGGAGACGATCTCCGCCGAACCGGCGACCAGGTCGTGGTCGATGCCCCGCCATCCGCAGCGCGCCAGTTCGGACAGCCACGCGCGGGCGGCGGTGAGCAGGTTCGCCGCCTGTTGTCCCTCGGGGGCCCGGACGTCCTCGTCCGTGCGGACCCGGCCGGTCGCCTCGTCGACGCGGCACATCAGCGCGTCGTGGACGGAGCCGAGCAGTGCCGTACGGGCGGCGGCGAGGGCGACGAAGTGGTCCTCGCCCGCCGCTCCGGCCATCGCCTTCCCGGCCGCTTCGGCGACCCTGGCGGCCAGCGGAGTCCCGGCGACGGCGTGGGCGAGCGCGGTCGGGCCGGCCTCCCCGCCGGACTGCGGGCGGAGCAGCCCGGCGACAAGGGCCCGGTCGAAGGCGTCGACGGCCTCCATGGCCTCCTCCAGCCCGTCAACGGTTCCGGTCAGCAGGTCGGTACGCATCACGCCACCGCCCTGGTCGGGGGGAACCACTGCATCTCGGGCAACGGCGCGGTGTCCGGCGCGAGCTCCAGGTAGGCCAGGTGCCGCAGGAACCGGCTGAAGACGGCGGCGGAGGCGCCGGAATCCCCCATCGGTGGACGAGCGGCGCTCATGCCCGCCGTGATGGCGGGTCCGCTCAGCTCCTCGTCGGCGGTCTCCACCTTGAGGTAGCGGGCGACGCGTCCGGCCCCGTACTGGAGCACCGCCTCGTTGAGCATGGCCCGGATGTGGTTGCAGAACGCGCCCCGCGCCCCACCGCAGGGCCGGTTGTTGTTGGTGCTGCAGGCGAACGCGTAGGTCCCGGCGGCGACCGACGAGACGTAGACCCGTCCGATGTCCGAGCCGCTGGACACCACACCCTGCACCCGTCCGTCGGCCAGTTCGACGAACGGGACCTTGGCGAGCTTGCGCGGCCGTGCGGGTGGTATCACCCGTGCCGTGCTCGACCTCTCCCAATCAGACAACGCGCCATCTCCTCATACGCCGAAGGGGTTCCGCGCCAGAACGGCGGGATACGGAGCAACCTACGTGTGACCACTGACAACGCCCGCTCCCCGCCTCCACGGCCGCACCGGGAGAGAGCCGTTGGAGGGTGCGGGCCGGGCGGGGGCCCGACAGGAGCCGGGCAGGGCGCCGAGGCCCGGGTCGGAGCCCGGCATGAAGGAGCCGGGCGGCATCATGGGGGCATGATCACCATTCATCTCAGGTACGAGATCGATGCCGACAAGCTTGAGGACTTCGAGGAATACGGTCGCCGCTGGGTGGGGCTCGTCAACCGCTTCGGCGGGACGCACCACGGCTACTTCCTGCCGAGCGAGGGCGACAGCGACATCGCCTACGCCCTCTTCTCCTTTCCCAGCCTCGCCAGGTACGAGAAGTACCGCGAGGACAGCATGTCCGACCCCGAGTGCCAGGAGGCCTTCGAACTGGCGCGCAGAACCCGCTGCATCAAGCGGTACGAGCGCCGCTTCCTCCGGCCGCTCGACGGCTCGCCCCCGGCCGCGGGCGCCGACGCGAACTGACCGAGCCGAACGGTCCCGACGTCACTTCACGGTAAACGCAGAAGGGGTGCCCGGCCGGGTCGGTGAAGACCCGCCACCGGTCGGCTTCCAGTTGGTGCCCGGGTTTCCCCGCGCCCAACTCCATCAGTACGGGATGCGGACCGGCCGGCCGCCCGGGAGGCCGGCCAGGTGTGCAACACGTACTGCGACACCCGCGCCCCCGCCTCGCCGCAGGAAACCGCACCCCGGTCACCGCTTCCCTCCACGGCCGTATCCTCGCGCTCCATCTCTCCGATAACGAAGTCATGGGTGGGGTTCCGTGGAGAACGCCGTTCCGGGCGACCAGGTCTGGCTGGACCGGTCCTTCGACGGCGGCCGGTCGTGGTCCTCCGGAAGCAGACTCGGTGCGACGCCCGTCCCGCAGGGGGCGGCCGGGTGGCGCACCTTGATGTACAACGTGGACCAGTGGGACACCGGCGGGATCGGCGCGCTGCGCGCCTGCGGCAAGGCCGGCGACCGGGCCGGGATCGCCTGCACCGGCTGGGCCAGGACCGACTGGAACGCGTGGAGCGCGAGTACGGCGGCGGCGACCGCGCTGATGATGGGGTACGACCGCAACTCCGGGAAGTTCGCCGGATGGTGGACATCGGCGACCTCCCTCACCGCCCTGATCGACAACATCCGTATCACCGGAATGCCGAGCTACCGCTACGCGATCGTCGGAGACGTACGGGAAGCTGATCGACGACGAGGGCGGCGACTTCACCAACTCCTGTCCGGACGACACCGGTCGGTGGGGTCCGGCCTGGGTGGCGGCGTACGACCTGACGGGGGACGCGCGGTATCTGCGGACCGCCCGCACGGACGCCGACCACATGCACGACTACTGGACCTCGACGTGCGGCGGCGGGGTGCAGTGGGCCACCGACAAGCCCTACAGGAACGCCATCACCAACGAGCTCTACCTCCAGCTCAACGCCGCCCTGCACAACCGGATCGACGGGGACAGTACGTACCTCCGGCGGGCCGAGGACGAGTGGGCCTGGTTCCGGAAGAGCGGAATGATCAACTCGGGCGGAACCGTCAACGACGGCCTCGACTCCGCCTGCGCGAACAACGGCGACACCACCTGGACCTACAACCAGGGAGTGATCCTCGCCGGTCTCGCGGAACTGCACCGCGCGACGGGTGACGACGCGCTGCTGGACAGTGCCCGCGCCCTGGCCGGCTCCTCCACCTCGTCGGGCCACCTCAACCCCGGCGGGACCCTGCGCGAGCCGTACGAGCCCGACGGAACCGGGTGCACGTCCGACGATGACTCGTTCAAGGGCGCCTACGCCCGTGGACTCGGCATCCTCAACACCTGAAGCGGGCGCTCCACCGCCGCCCTTATGCGTACGCGCACGACGCGGCGGGCCCACGGCATCCACCCGTTCGACCCGCTTCACGGCACATTCCTGCCCGGACGAAT
This sequence comes from Streptomyces sp. TSRI0281, assembly GCF_001905125.1. GTDB lineage: Bacteria > Actinomycetota > Actinomycetes > Streptomycetales > Streptomycetaceae > Streptomyces. The sequence continues at coordinate 31,622 of NZ_LWLE01000010.1, forward strand.
CCGAGGACCCACACAATGACCGACAGGCGACCGACGGGCCGAAGGGCCCGGACCCTGTGCAAAGGCGCGGCCACCGCACTGTCCGCGGCCGTGCTGGTGCTGGCCTCCCCCGCGCAGGCCCATGCCGCTCCGCCCCCGGCGCTGCCCGGCAACGCGGGGGAAGCCGAGCTGCGGTTCCAGCCGGCCTTCGACTACGACAGGGACGGGTGCTACGCGAGCCCGGCCATCGGCCCCGACGCACCATCGCACCCGGCCTGAAGATCGGCGGGGATGTCAACGGCAACTGCCGTGACCTGTCCGACCTGGAGAACAGCAACAGCTGCTCCCGGGAGAAGTGCAACAACGGCTGGTGCGCCTACGTGTACGCGCTCTACTTCGAGAAGGACCAGGTCTCGCTCGGCGGGGGCAGCGCCGGTCACCGCCACGACTGGGAGCACGTCGTGGTCTGGGTCCGGGGCGACCAGGTCGAGTACGTGTCCACGTCGGCCCACGGCGGGTTCGCGGTTCACCCCCGCTCGGAGGTGTTGTTCGAGGGCTCGCACCCGAAGGTCGTCTACCACAAGGACGGAGGGAGCACCCACTGCTTCCGGACCGCCGCCACCCACGACGACCCGCCGGAGAACCATCGGAGCACGTGGCAGTACCCCACGCCGGTCGGCTGGAACGGCTACCCCGGGGGACTGCGCGACAAGCTCGCCGCAGCGGACTTCGGCAGCGCTCTCCTCGGCATCAAGGACGACCAGTTCAACGGGCACCTGGCGCGTGCGAAGCCGTCCGGCATTCCCTTCGACCCGGAGGGCTGAGCCGGTTGCCGGGGTCCCGGCGCAGCGCGAACGCGGCCACCCGCTCGATGAGCGGGTGGCCGCGGAACTGCCGGTGGTGTGCGGAGTTCTAGAAGTCGTCGGCGCCGTTGCGCAGCTCGTACGTCCAGTAGCCGGTCTTCGCGACGGCGTCGTCGACGGCGATGCCGCCCTTGGGCGCGGTCACGGTCTTGCTGCCCTCGGCGGGGCCGTCGGCGGCGAAGAGGTTCACATAGAAGGAGGTGACGGCGTGGTTCTCCTCGTCGACGCCTCCGTTGTTGATCCGCACGGCCGCGTAGGCCGGGGCGCCGGGCTCCAGCACGATGGGGGTGCCCGGCTTGCTCTTGGCGACCGGCGGGACGTCCTTGGAGGTCTGGGGAAGGTCACCGAACGCGACCAGCGGGTACTGGAGCAGCGTGCAGGTCTTGCCCGAGGTGTTCTTCGCCGTCAGCGTGATGTGCGTGGTGGGCACACCATCCTGCTTGGCCGCGGTGACCTTCACGTCGTTGGCGGTGCAGGCGGGGGCCTTGACACCGGTCTTCTTCTTGGAGCCCGCCTGCGTGGCACCGCCGGTGGCACCGGCGGTGCCCGAACCGGAGGTGACCGAGCCCGCGGTGCTCGAACCGGTCGTTCCCGCGCCCTCGGTACCCGATCCGGTGGTACCCGTGCCCGCTTCGCCCGCTTCGCCCTCGGCGGCCTTGGCGGCCTTCGGGGCCGAGACGGGCGCGGCGCCGTCCTTCTTGCCGCTGTCGTCGCCACCGCAGGCGGTGAGCGCCATGCTGAGGGCGGCGACGGCGGTCGCGGCGAGAACGGCAGGGCGGCGGATGGAGGTACGCATGTGGGGCTCCCCGTGAGATGCGGTGGGTCTGTGGTCGATGTCCGTTGCCGGGCATCCGGTCCGTGGTCCGGTCACAGCTTGTGGCCCCGCCCTGCCGTTCTGCTGACGTACCGCTGACGTACCGCTGACGCCCCTGGCATCAGCCGTCGGACCCTCACCGGGAGGCCGCAAGCGCTTGCTCAAATCCTTCAAATCCCAACACCCGTACACAGAAGCCGAGATCACTCACGAATGGGATGCCACGGCCATGCCTCCGATGTGTCTGAACTTCACGAGAACTCCAGCGAAATGGCACCTGTGTGGATATCGTGCACCGAGCGATGGCGCATCCGTCAGTCCATGGGATCGGCGGATGCGCCGCGTTTCTGGGGTGCGACCGTGACTGGGGGGTCCATGGGGCATGTCGAGATACCCGAAACCAATACATCCGGACCGGTAGGGCTCCGGGGCGCGCCGCGTCCCCGCACCGCCGCGTCCCGGACCCGCGCCGTGGCCCCGGAGCAGTTGTGGCGGGCCCCGACCGTGCGGCGCGACCTTTCGGGCCCGGCCAGGGCCGGGAGGGGGGCGGGGCGGCGTCCGTCCCTGCTCGCCCTGACCGAGGCCGTGGCGCTCGCCGTGCCGGCCTGGCTGCTCCTGCGCGCCGGTGACCAGTCGGGGCCGCTGGGCGCCGCGGTCATGGGCGGGCTGGTCTGGGCCGGGCTGCGGGCCTGCCGCGGCCGGTACGCGGACCGGCCGCGCGCCGAGCCGGGCGGGGCGCTGAGCGTGCCCGGCGACTGGCTGCTGCTCATCGGTGCGCTCGCCGTGCTGCGTACGGTGACGGGTGGCTCGGTGGACCCGGCGACGGAGATCGTGGCGCTGGCGCCGGGGCTGGGGCTGACCGCCCTCGTCGCGGTTCTGCGGCCGTTACGGCGGACCGCGCGGCCGGCGCGGCGGGTCCTGCTGGTCGGCGAGGCGCCGGGGGTCGACCGGGCGGTGCGGCTGCTCACCTCCCGGACCGGCCACGGGTATGACGTGGTGGCCGCGATACCCGTGGGTCCGGTGGCACTGGAGCACGATGTACAGGTCCCCGGGCGGCTGGCCTCGTGCCCGGCGGACGACGACGTGTCGACGGTGCTGGGCGGGGCCTTCGCCCACGAGGCGGATCTGGTGCTGGTGGCTCCCGGGCCCCGGATGACCGGGGACCGGCTGCGGCGGCTGGGGTGGGGGCTGCACGACGGGGGCATAGCCCTGTGTGTGCTCTCGGAGCTCTCCGGCATCGCGGCGGGGCGGGTCAGGCCCGCCGCGGTCGCCGGCCTGACGCTGCTGCATATCTCGCCGCCGCTGCGGCGCGGCCCACAGGCGGCGGTGAAGGTGCTGCTGGACCGGTGCGGTGCGCTGTTCGGGCTGTTGTTACTGGCCCCGCTGATGCTGGCGGTGGCGCTGAGTGTGCGGGTGTCGTCGCGCGGCCCGGTGTTCCACCGCCAGGTCCGCCAGGGTCAGCACAACCAGCCGTTCACCATGTGGAAGTTCCGCACGATGGTGGCGGACGCGGAGAGCCGCAAGGCGCAGCTCGTCGCGGCCGACGAGGGCGCGGGGCCGATGTTCAAGGTGCGCCGCGATCCGCGGGTGACACCGATCGGCCGGGCACTGCGCCGCACGTCCCTCGATGAACTCCCACAGTTGATCAATGTGTTGATGGGACACATGTCCCTCGTGGGGCCCCGTCCGCCGCTGCCGGAGGAGGCGTCCCGCTATGACGAGCGGGAACACCGGCGGCTCGCGGTCAAGCCGGGCCTCACGGGGCTGTGGCAGGTCAGCGGACGGTCGGACCTGTCCTGGCAGGAGACCGTCTCGCTGGACCTCTGGTACGTCGACAACTGGTCGGTGGCCACGGACATGGGGCTTCTCGCCCGTACGGTGCGCGCCGTCACCGACGGCCGCGGGGCCTACTGAGAGCGGGCGGGCGTGCCGATGCGAGAGGGAGGGCCGGGTGGACGGTCAGGCCAGGGGGGCGGGCCGGCCGAGCCACCAGGCGTACGTACGGGCGATGCCGTCCTTCAGCGGGATCCGCGGTGTGAAGCCGATCGAGGACAGCCGGGAGACGTCGAGGAGCTTGCGCGGGGTCCCGTCCGGCTTCGAGACGTCCCAGGCGATGTGTCCTTGATACCCCGTCACTTCCCGGACAGTTTCCGCGAGTTCCCGAATGGTGAGGTCCTGTCCGCAGCCGATGTTGACGGGTTCGTCGCCGTCGTAGGTCTCCAGCAGCCGTACGCAGGCGGCGGCGAGGTCGTCGACGTGGAGGAATTCGCGGCGGGGGCTTCCGGAGCCCCACAGGGTGACCTCGGGCGCGTTGTCCCGCTTCGCCTCGTGGAAGCGGCGGATCAGTGCGGGCAGGACGTGCGAGGTCTCCAGGTCGAAGTTGTCGCCGGGTCCGTAGAGATTGGTGGGCATGGCGCTGATGTACGCGGCGCCGTACTGCCTCCGGTACGACTGGATCTGTGTGATTCCGGCGATCTTGGCCAGGGCGTACGCCTCGTTGGTCGGCTCCAGCGGGCCGGTGAGCAGCGCGTCCTCGCGGATCGGCTGGGGGGCGTGCTTGGGGTAGATGCAGGAGGACCCGAGGAACAGCAGCCGCCCGGTCCCGGCGGTGTGCGCTCCGGCGATCACGCTGAGCTGGATGCGGAGGTTGTCCTCAAGGAACTGCACCGGATAGGTGCTGTTGGCCATGATCCCGCCCACCTTGGCGGCGGCCAGGACGACGGCGTCCGGTCGGATGTCGCGCAGATACGCCTCGGTCGGCGCCGCCTCGCGCAGATCGAGCAGTTCGCGGCCACGGGTGAGCACCTCATGGCCCTCGGCGGTGAGGCGGCGCACCAGTGCCGAGCCGACGAGACCGCGGTGACCCGCCACGAATATGCGGGAGCCGGGGCGCAGTAGGGGGCGGACGGATTCCTGGGGAGGGCCGGGGAGATCGGTCGTCATGGCTCGGATTGTGCCAGCAGCCGTACCTCGCCGAGACCTTTTGCCGCAGAACATTCCAAAGTCCGAAATTTCGGTGAACGACTCGCCCCTCGGGCGAACACAGAAGGGGGAGCCGTGGCGAAGACCGCGTTCATCACCGGCGTGACCGGCCAGGACGGTTCGTATCTGGCCGAGTTGCTGCTCGACAAGGGGTACACGGTCCACGGGCTGATACGTCGCTCGTCGAGCTTCAACACCGAGCGGATCGATCACATCTACCAGGGCCCCGAGGAGGCGGACCGCTCGTTCGTGCTGCATCACGCCGATCTGGCGGACGGCGTCGCGCTGGTGAATCTGCTGCGCGACATCCGGCCCGACGAGGTCTACAACCTCGGTGCGCAGTCGCATGTACGGGTCTCGTTCGACGCCCCGCTGTACACCGGCGATGTCACCGGGCTCGGCGCCGTCCGGCTGCTGGAGGCGGTCCGGGCCAGCGGCATCGAGACCCGGATCTACCAGGCCTCGTCCTCCGAGATGTTCGGCGCCAGCCCGCCGCCGCAGAACGAGCGCACCCCGTTCCACCCGCGCAGCCCGTACAGCGTCGCAAAGGCCTACGCATACTGGGCGACGGTCAACTACCGTGAGGCGTATGGAATGTTCGCGGTCAACGGCATTCTGTTCAACCATGAGTCCCCGCGCCGCGGCGAGACCTTCGTGACCCGGAAGATCACCCGGGGGGTGGCCCGGATCAGGGCGGGGCTCCAGGACCGGCTGCACCTGGGCAATCTCGACGCGGTACGCGACTGGGGGTACGCCCCCGAGTATGTGGACGCCATGTGGCGGATGCTCCAGTGCGACACCCCGGACGACTATGTGGTGGCCACCGGCGAGGGGGTCAGCGTCCGGCAGTTCCTGGAATGCGCCTTCGAGCACGCGGGCCTCGACTGGCGCGAGCATGTGCGCCACGACCCGAAGTACGAACGCCCGAGCGAGGTCGACGCACTGATCGGGGACGCGTCCAAGGCGGAGGAACTGCTCGGCTGGAAGCCCGTCGTGAGGTCGCGGGAGCTGGCCCGGATCATGGTGGACGCGGACATCCGGCAGCTGAGCGACCAGCTCACCGGGGCCGCCGTGCGGGTGGACCGGTGAGAGGGCCGGGCGCCACCGACAGCCGCACCGCGATGCCCCTCTCCGGCGCCCGGACCGGGCCGCCCCTCACCCACAGCACCCGGACGGCGCCCGCCGCGTCCGTGCCGGGGACCCACACCGGCGCGACCTCGGACCCCACCGGTCACCCGGCGGAGCCGAACGCGTCCGCACCGGGCGGGGCCCTGGGCCCCGCCCACTCACTCGTCCTCACCGGCAGCGGAACGGACCTTTTCCGCGTCCGGCAGGGCGAGGCAGGAACCGCGGCCCGTGTGCCGCAGCTCGTTCTCACCTTCGGAGCTGAATGATGAACGGAAGTACGGGGCGAAGCCCTGGGAGACGCGGCCGTGTGCGGGCCGCCGCCGCCGCGCTCTGCCTGCTGGCCGCAGCCCTGACCGCGAACGCGGTCACCGCCTCCCGGACGGCCGCGCTGACCCCGCCGGTGTCGATCACCGCGGACGATCTCACCACCTGGCAGACCAACGGGATCGTCTGGACGATGGCCGCGAGGGACGGTGTCGTGTACGCGGGCGGCACCTTCTCCACCGTGCGCCCGCCGGAGGCCGCGCCGGGCACCGCCGAGCGGCCGGCCGTCAACTTCGCGGCGTTCGACGCGGCGACCGGGGTGCCGACCGGCTGCACCCTCTCGTTCACGCAGTCCTCGGGGACCGCGACCGTACGGGCGCTGACACTCTCGCCGGACGGCGAAACCCTGTACGCGGGGGGCCAGTTCGGGGCGGTGAACGGCGTCGGGGTCAGCAATATCGCGGCGATCGACACCGCGACCTGCACCCCGCGCGACGACTTCAAGATCTCCGTCTCGGCGACCGTGCGGGCGCTCGCCGTCACCGACCGGACCGTCTATCTGGGCGGGGACTTCAACAGCGTGGGGGGCCAGACCCGGAACAAGTTCGCCGCCGTCACCACGGGAGCGGATCTGCTGCCGTTCAAGGCGAACGCGGACGAGGTGGCACGGGCGGTCGAGGTGACCCCGGACGGCCGGCACGTGCTGCTCGGCGGGGACTTCTTCACCGTCAACGGCACCAAGTCGCACGCCCTGGCCGTGGTCGACGCCACCACCGGCGCACTCACCAAGAGCTATCCCGGTTTCATCCCGGACACCTCCACGGTCCAGGACCTGACGACCGACGCCACCGGCTTCTACACGGCCAACGAAGGCACCGGTGGCGGTGTCTTCGACGGCAGGATCGCGATCGACCTGGACGACTTCCAGCAGCGGTGGCGCGACACCTGCCTCGGGGCGACACAGGCCCTGCTGATCCACTCGGGTGTGCTGTACAGCGGCAGTCACGCCCACGACTGCTCCAGCATGGGCGAGTTCCCGGACCAGGAGCGAAAGCATCTGCTGGCCCAGTCGGTCGACGACCCCGAGCTGCTGCCGTGGTTCCCGGACACGAACGACGGCATCGGGGAGCCGGTGGGGCCCCGGTCGATGTCCCAGACGGACAGCGGAGGCCGCCACTACCTGTGGGTCGGCGGGGAGTTCACCACGGTCAACGGCTCGCCCCAGCAGGGGCTGACCCGGTTCTCCGACGGTGCGGACACCGGAGCGCCCTGGGTGCCCAACGTCAGTCTCTCCACGGTCACTCCGGGCCGGATCACCGTCAACTGGCAGACCAGCTTCGACACCGACGACGGTCAGCTGACCTACCGGATCTACAAGGACGGGGCGAGCACCCCCGTACACACCACGACGGGTTACTCGCTGTTCTGGGACCGGCCGCAGCTCACCTGGGCGGACACCGATGTGGCGGCGGGCGAGACCCACTCGTACCGGATCACCGCGAGCGACGGCACCAACACGAGCGCCAAGTCCCCGGCGCAGTCCGCCACCGTGGCGACCGCCACGCAGCGCTATCCGGCGCGGGTGCTGGCGGACGGGGCCTCGCTGTACTGGCGCTACGACGAGGGCTCCGCGACCTTCGCCGCCGACACGGGCAGCGCCCTGAGCAACGGGTTCCTGCGCAACGGTCCGGCCTACCGGCAGACCCCGGCCGCCATCGCCGGTGACTCCACCGCGATCGGCTTCAACGGCCTCGACGAGTACGTGTACGGCAACAAGCGCTACGCGCAGCCCACCCGCTTCTCCGCGGAGACCTGGGTCAAGACCACCACCACCCGGGGCGGAAAGATCATCGGGTTCGCGAACAAGATCATGCAGAACAGCACCACGTTCGACAAGCACGTCTATATGCGCAACGACGGGCGGCTGGTCTTCGGCGTACGCAGCGGGAGCATCCGCACCGTCACCACGACCGGTGCGTACAACGACGGCAAGTGGCACCATGTCGTCGCCACCCAGGGCACCGGCGGTATGGCGCTGTACGTCGACGGGCAGCTGCGCGCGTCGAACTTCCTGTACACGGCCAACGAGAGCTACCCCGGTTACTGGCGGGTCGGCGGCGACAACCTGTCCGGCTGGCCGAACCGTCCGACCAGCAACTACTTCGCCGGTCAGATCGACGAGACCGCCATCTACCCGACCGCGCTGAGCGCTTCGCAGGTCAGCGCGCACTACGCCCTGAGGAATGGCTGATGCGGTATCCGTTCCTGTCCGGTGCCGCCGTCGTCGTGATGACGGCGGCGCTGGCCGCCTGCGGCTCGTCCGCCGACGGGAACGGTTCGAAGGCCGCGGGTGCCCAGAGCCCCGCGGCCTCCGGGCCCGCCGCCACCGGACCGTCCGCCGCGGGTCCGGCCGCCGAGCCGGGGTCCGGGCCCGACGCCGGACCGACGAGCGAGGGGCCGAAGGTGCCCGCCGACCGGATCACCCCGGCCACCGGCTCCTTCACCGAGGAGCAGAAAGGGTATCTGGTGAACCGGGTCCCCCGGGGCATGGACCCGGCCGCCGTGCTCCAGACCGGGCAGGAGACCTGCGACCGGATCGGCTATCTGGTCAAGGCCGACCGGGAGACCGCCGTCGGCGCGATCGTGACCGGAGAAGTCCCCGACGCGAAGCCCGCCATCGCCCATCTGTGCACCCGGCACCGCGCGTTGGTGGAGGAGGCCGCCCGCGGCTACCCGGACGGCGTACACAGCGGCAAGACCCTGCGGCCGGGCCGCTACCACTCCGTCTCCCCCACCGACAACTGCTCCTGGCAGATCGCCGGGGCGGGCGGCAAGGACCTGGGGTCGGGCACCTCCGACTCCGGGAAGCGGGTGGAGATCACCCTCCCGAAGACGGCCCGCACCTTCACCTCCACAGGCTGCTACGCCTGGCTGCCCGAAGGAGAGACCGGATGACCAAGCTGCCGATCGCCGTGGCGATCCCCACGAAGAACGAGGGCCTGAACATCGCCGAGGCGGTGAAGTCGGTGCTCGGCCACTTCGAGGCGGTCGTCGTCGTGGACTCCCACAGCACCGACGACACCGCGAAGATCGCCGAGGAGTGCGGGGCCGAGGTGATCACCTACACCTGGGACGGGGGGCATCCACGCAAGAAGCAGTGGTGCCTGGATCATGTCCGCACGGACCTGGACTGGATTCTCCTGCTGGACGGCGACGAACGGCTCAGCCCCGGTCTGCTGGCGGAGCTGCGGGAGATCTTCGCCGATCCGGCGGCACCGAAGCCCGCGGCATATGACATACCACTGGGCTACTGGTTCTCCGGGAAGCGGCTGAAGCACGGCTACACCATCCGCAAGCGGTCCCTGACCGACCGCACCCGCTGCCACTACCCGGAGGTCGGGGACCTCGACGCGCCCGGGATCGGGGAGGTCGAGGGCCACTACCAGCCGGTCGCCGGGACCGCGGGCTCGCTCCGCAACCCCATCGAGCACCAGGACCTCGATCCGGTCACCGCCTGGTTCGAGCGGCACAACCGGTACTCGGACTGGGAGGCATGGCTGGAGCACCACCCCGATGTCAAGGAGCAGGTGCGGAAGGTCAAGTCCCGGCAGGGGCAGCTCTTCCACAAGGCGCCGCTCAAGCCGCTGGTGTCGTTCGCGTACATGTACCTCTACCGGCGGGGCTTCTTGGACGGGCGGGCGGGCTTCGACTTCGCGCTGGCGATGAGCTTCTACCGCTGGCAGATCGCGCTCAAGTCACGCGAGAACCAGCCGGGTTGAGCCGTGTCTGTCGATCGGTGCCGGTCGATCCGCACGCGTCGGTCCATGCCGGTCCATGCCGGTCGCTCCATGCCGGTCGAGCCGTGTCCGGTCAGCCGGCCCTCCGGCGGACCACGTCCTCGTAGGTCCGCCGGAGGGTGGCGGTCACGGCGCCGATGGTGAAGTCCTCACCGACGAGCTCCCAGGCCGCCTTTCCCGCCGCCTCGTTGGCGCCGGGCTCCAGGAGGCCGAGGATCGCCGCGGCGACCTTCTCCGCGTTGGCCGCGTCCTCACCGACCCGGCTGTCGATCACCCGGCCGGCCCCCGCCCGTGCCACATCGGGGCCGAGGCCGCAGGTGCGGGTGATGACGACGGGTGTGCCGACGGACATGGCTTCGAGCACGGAGACCCCGAGCGGCTCCTCGATCGACGGCAGCACATAGACATCCGCCTGCCGCCCGGCGGCTAGGACCTCTTCGTGGCCGAGCGGTCCGACATGGTCCAGGGAGTCCGACACCCCGAGCCTGCGGGCGAGTTCCAGGGTTCCGGGAAGGGCGCCGGTGTCCGGTCCCGCCAGCACGAAGCGCGCGTCGGGATACACCGCCAGGACGGTCGGCATCGCGGCGACGAAGTCCTCCGGCCGCTTGCGTTCCTGGATCCGGGCGAGGAAGAGGACGGTCGGGGGCCGGTCCGGGTCCCGTGCGGGCTTGCGCTCCTGCGGGCGCACCCCGTTGACCAGCCGTACGGTGCGGGTGAGCGGGACGGGCGCGGCGACGGCGTTCACATCGAGGCGCTCGGTCTCCGTCAGATGCAGTACGGCATCGGCGCGGCGCAGTACCGTCCGCACCCCCAGCAGATCGGTGAGCCGGGCGACCTTGTTCTCGGTCGGGTCGACCATGCCGTGTGTCTGGACGACCAGCGGGGTGCGGGTGGCCAGGGCGAGCAGGGCGGCGGGCAGGGTCACCAGGTCGCGCATCAGATGGATGTGTACGAGGTCGGCGCCCCGCATCATGCGGCGGGCGGCGAGCAGCAGCGCGCCGGAGGTGATGCCGCTGACCTCGAACCTGGGCAGCAGATGCCGGGCCTGGAAGAGGTGGACGGGAACACCCTCTACCTCGCGGGGCAGTTGGTCGTGGCCGAAGCCGTCGCCCAGGGCCATGATGCGGGCGTCGTCGCCGTCCGCGCGCTGGATCTTCGACAGGTTGAGCGCCACCCGGGTCGGGCCGCCGAAGGCGTGGTCCGGGGTGTGCAGTGTGACGACGTGCAGGATCTTCACCAGGGTTCCCCTCGACCTCGGCCGACCGTTCACAGACTAGTCATCGCATTCGCCCAAGTGGGCTGATTCGTTAGAGTGTTCACCGGTCCACGGAACGGGGGACGCATGACGTCCGTGCAGGAATCGGCGCCGTCCGCACCCGTGCACGGCGGCGGTCCGGGGCCGCTCCAGCCTCCGGCCCGGCCGATGGCGTGGGCGATGCTGTCGCGGGCGCTCGCCGTGCCGCTGATCCTGGGGCTGGTGTGCTTCCTGCCCGCCGTGATCGCCGCGCAGCCCGGCACGGGGGTCCGGGACAACGGTTACTGGCTCCAGCTCGCGCTGACCTGTTACGCGGGTGCCCGCCTCGCCACCATGATCCTGTCCACCCGGCGACGGCTGCTCCAGGGCGTCTTCTGGATGTTCGTGTACATCGCGATGGGTGTGGCGCCGTTCGCCCAGGCGGTGATCGGGCAGACGCCGACCCCGCTGGTCGGGCCCCGCTCGGATCTGGTGACGGCCGTCGCGATGATCCTCGTGGGCTGTGCCGCGTTCGACCTGGGTGCCCTGCTGGCCTCCCGGCGGCCGCTGCGGCGCCGCACCGGCGTGCGCGGCACGACGGGCCCGGCCACCGCGCACCCGGTGCGGCTGCGGCTGCTGGTGCTGCTCGCCTTCGCGGCGAGCGCGTACTACGTGCTGAAGCTCGGCGGACCCACCGTCTTCTTCTCCAGCCGTCAGGAGATCAGCGCGTCCGTCGCGGCCAGCGGGGTCGCGTCCACGGAGTCGAATGTGGGATCGGCGTTCCTGAAGGGCTTCGGTACGGTCCCCGCGCTGCTGGCGCTGCTCTTCTACACGCGGCGTCTGGTGACCTCGCGCCGGGCCCGCCGCTCACCGTCGTCGGTGCTGGTGTGGGCGGGTCTGGCGCTGCTCAACATCGTCGTGAACAACCCGGTCTCCAACGCCCGTTACTGGTTCCTGACGGTGCTGGTCTCCCTGTTGTTCACCGCGTTCCCGAGCAGCGCCGCGATGTACCGCTCGGTGCTCGCGACGGGCGTCGTCGGGGCGCTGGTGCTCTTCCCGTACGCGGACCGGTTCCGGTACGACGACGAGGGGTACCGGCCCGTCCAGTCGGCGTCCGTCTTCGAGCCGCTGGCCACCAAGGACTACGACCAGACGGTGATGTTCGCCAACACCATCTCGTGGGTCGACGCGCGTGGCCACACCTACGGCCGTCAACTGGCGGGCTCCGGACTGTTCTTCGTGCCCAGGGCGGTGTGGAGCGGCAAGCCGGAGGACACCGGGGTCCGGGTCGGGCAGTGGATGGGTATGAACATGACCAATCTGTCGGCCCCGCTGTGGACCGAGTTCTGGGTGGACTTCGGTCCGGCCGGGATGGCCGGTGGTCTGGCCCTGATCGGCTACGCGGCCGCCCGTACCGACCGCAGGTACGCGCTGGCCGTCTCCCGGGACGGGCCGGGACCCGGCAGCGTCCTGGCGATCGCGGCGCCGCTCATCGCCGGGTACACCTTCATCCTGCTGCGGGGGCCGCTGCTCCAGTCCGTGGGCAAGCTCGCCATCGCCGCGCTGTGTCTGCTGCTCGTGAGCAGTTTCAGGGACCGGAAGGGACGGGGTCCGCACTGACCGCCGCCTCCGGTGCGGGGTTCCGGCGGCGCAGCCGGGACACCCGGGTCCAGGTGGCGGCGGCCTTGCAGACCGATCCCAGGCACAGGCCCCAGGCGGCGCCGGGCACTCCGGCGAGCAGATAGCCGCCGGTCAGGAAGGCGACGGCGGCCAGCGAGAACACCACCTGGATGGCCAGGGTGGTCCGGGGGTCGAGCATCCGCAGGGCCAGCAGCCCACAGGTGCCCACCGCCATCGCCGCGTACTGGCTGCCGGTCGCGGGCAGCAGCGCCGAGGCCGCGGGCCAGGTGTCGCCCAGCAGTTGGCGGCCGGCCGCGTCGGGCAGCAGGGCGAGCACGGTGGCCCAGGCGGCGGCGGTCGCGGCCAGGACCGCGGCGAGCACGGCGGTGGCCCGTACCCTGCGGCGCTCGTCCCCGACCCGGCCGAGCAGCGGGGGGCCGAAGCCGGTGGCCGAGGTGAACAGCACGTTCAGCGGTCCGAACAGGGTGGTCGCCCCGCGCAGCGCGCCCACCAGCAGGGGGTTGCCGACCGTGCCGAGAGCGAGGACGGAGAGCTGGCCGGTCGCGTTGCCCACCCCGAACTCCACGACGAAGCGGCGGCCGAGGTGGCCGCGTCGCAGCAGGGGGCGCAGACTCAGCGGGGTCCCGGCCACCTCGCGGTGGAGCAGGGCGGCGGAGAGCAGGAGGGCGGGCAGCGCGGACAGCCCCCAGACGGCGATCAGCCGGGCGGCCCCGGCGCCGTACGGCTGTGCGGACAGCGCGGCCAGCACGCAGCCGAGCCGGAGCAGATCGGCCGTCAGCGCGAGGTGGGGCTGCTGGAGGGTGGAGAAGGCGTAGCGCACGGCGTCCTGGCCGAGGACCACGGGCAGCACGACGCCCAGCATCAGCAGGGCGCGGGCGGTGTCGCCGGGCAGGAAGAGGCAGACCGCGGCGAGGAGCGCGCCGAGCGCCGCCGCGGCGAGCAGGGTGAGGACGACGGCCGAGCGGCAGGCACCGCGGATCTCGTCGCTCCGGCCGCGTTTGAGTACGAGGGGCTGTCCGGTGTGGGCGCCGGAGATGCCGAGCAGCACGGTGAAGACGAGGTACACCGCCGAGAAGCGGGCGAAGTCGGTCATGGTGGAGAGCCGGGCGGCCGCCACCAGCACCAGGATGTTGGTGAGGGCCGCCACGCCCTGGTCCGCGACCGAGCAGACGATCGCGGTACGCGTCCTCACGGGCGCCCGTGAGGGGGCCTTCATGAACGCCCGGCGGGCAGGTTGTAGGCGCGCAGGCCGAGCGTCTCGGTGGGGTCGCCGGTGGTCGCGGGTCCGGCAACGGGGGCGCCCGGACCACCGCCGGTGCGGCGGCGTGCCGACTTCTGCCGCTTGGCGCGCCGCGTGCGGGCGAGGCGGCCCCGGGCGGGGTGCAGCAGGGCGCCGAGCACGGAGCCGCCGGACGCGCCGATGATCTCGCGGATGCGTTCCAGGTCGCTGCGGTGCACCTCGCGCGGGTCGCAGACGACCATGACGCCCTCCACCCGGTCCACCAGGGCGACCGCGTCGGCGTACGACAGGACGGGCGGGGCTAGGACGATGACCACGGCTCCGGGCCGGTCGGCCTCGGCGACGATACGGCCGACGGGCGCGGAGGTCAGGGCGCGCGGCACGTTGTCCACCTTGGCCCCGGCCACCAGGGCGAAGGCGCCGGAGCCGGGGACGTCGACGTTGGCGCGGCTGCCCGCGGGCCAGGTGCCGCCGCCCTCGTGGGCCCAGCGGGGCGGAGCGCCGTGTGCCGCCAGGTCCAGTTCCCGGGCCAGCGAAGGGGTGCGCAGATCGGCCTCGACGAGGAGCACGTCACGGCCCATCTCGGCGAAGGCGGCGGCCAGGTTGACCGCTGCTGCCGCCGCCGCCGTGTTGTCGTCGCGGGGCGCGGTGACCAGCAGACGGCGGCTCTGGGCGAACGCCGGGTCGTAGGCGAGCCGGAACGCCACCGCCCGGTACTCCTCGGCGAGCCTGCTGCCGCCGCGGCCGATCGCGAGCAGGGCGCCCGTGCCCGTGCGTTCGCGGGGCAGGGTGCCGAGCAGCGGGGCGCCGAGGGAGCGGACGAGTTCGCGGGTGGAGCGGACGGCCGGGTCGAAGACGAGACGCACCCAGGAGAGCAGCAGGCCGAGCGCGAGGCCGAGGACACCGCCGAGTCCGAGCAGCAGCGGCAGACCGGCTCCGGTGGGCCGCGTCGGGGCGACGGGCTTCTTGTTGAGATAGCCGGGGGTGGTGTCCAGGGCCTTCAACTCGGAGATTTTCCGGGTGAGTTCGGAGATGGAGACGATGATGCCGGCGCGGGCGCTGCTCACATCGTCGGCTTCGTCCGCCCCGATCTGCTGCTCCAGCAGATCGCGCTTGTCCTCCAGCGGTTCGAGCTGGGCCCGGTAGCCGATGGCCATGTTCGCGATGCTTTCCTCGGTGCGCGCCTTGCGGTGGGCAAGGTAGGCGTTCGCGAGGGCCTCGGCGCGGACGCCTGCCTGGGCGGGGGTGCTGCCGGTGTAGGAGAAGCGGAGCGTGAGGGTGTTGGGCGGGTTGGTGACCTGGAGGCCGGAGAGCAGCTGCCCGGGGAGGACCGGGTCGCCCTGCCCGGCCAGGGTTTGTGCGGCCAGGGTGCCGACGGTGTCACTGACGGCGTTCTGCCGCTCGGAGCCGATGTTGATGCCCTTGTCCGCCGAGGCGCCGGTGGCGAAGGGGTCGGCGGTGGCGGAACGGACCTGGACCTCGCCCGTGGCGGTGTAGGTGTCCTCGCCGGCGAGGGCGAGGTAGCCGCCGCCGAGGAGGCCGACGACGACACCGGCGGCCAGCAGCGAGCGGTAGCGCAGGAGCTGGCGGAACTGGTCGCGCAGCAGCGCCGGTTCGTCCTGTTCCTCCAGGGCGCGGATCGAATGCGTCATCGGGGCGGGCTCCCTTGTGCGTTCCCTGAGGCGTGGCCGTGCGCGTCGTGCCGTACGTCGCCGAGGAGCTCGGCCAGCAGGGCGTCGAAGCGGGCCAGTCCCGCCTCCCGGCTCAGGTGGTGTGTGACATAGCGCGGTCCGTGGGCACCGAGCGCGTCCGCCGTGGCGGGGTCCCCCGCCAGCTTGCGTACGGCGGCCAGCAGGGCGTCCGGGTCCTCGGGGGCGACGAGCACCCCGGCACCCGAGCGGCGCACCTCGTCCGCGGTGCCGCCCCCGTCGGCGACGGAGGCGACGACCGGGCGCCCCGAGACGAAGTAGGAGGTGAGTTTGGACGGGACGCTCATATCGAGGACCGAGGCACGCTGGGTCACCGCGAGGACATCGGCGGCGGCGAGGACATCGGTGAACTCCCCGGCTCCGGCGGGCGGCAGGAAGTCGAGGTTGGTCAGCCCCGCGGCGCGGGCGCGCAGCGCGTCGCGCTGGTTGCCGTCGCCCATCAGCACGACCCGGACGTCCGGTGCCCGGCGCGCCGCGTCGACCAGCACATCGAGCCCCTGCTTGAGGCCCATGTTGCCGGAGTGCAGCAGGACCGGGGTGCCCTCGGCCCAGCCCAGCCGGGCCCGGGTGGCTGACCGGTCGGCGGACGGACCCTGTACATGGGTCCAGTTGGGCACCGTCCGGATGCGGGCGGGGTCCACACCGAGCGCCCTGACACCGGGGACGAAGCTCTCGTGGATGACCCCGACGAGTGCCGCGCCGCGCAGGGCGTAGCGCTCGGCGGCAGCGGCGACCGCGGCGGCCCGGCCTCCTCCCCGGATACCGCTCTGCGCGGCCGCCGCGCCCATCAGGTCCTGGACGACGGGGAGGTAGGGGACGCCGTGGCGGTGGGCGATCCGGGCGCCGATGACACCGCCCGCGAGGCTCGGCAGCTGGGCGATCACGGCGTCCGGCCGTCCGGGCGGCGGCGCGAGGAGCCCATGCCCGAGGACACTGGCCTCGAACGCCGCTCTGCGCAGCGCCGTCTGGCGGGAGGGCACATAGTGCCTTCGGCGGTGGACGACGACGTCCTCGCGGGTCTCCGTGGCCCGCCACACCCCCCGGTAGCGGGCGTCGAGGCGCCACGACGGGTAGTGCGGCATGCCGGTGAGCACCTGGAGCCGGGCGCCGGAGGCGGCCCAGTGCTCGGCGAGCTGGGTGGCGTACGGGCCGATGCCCGTGAGCTCCGGTGCGTAGTTGGTCGAGACCACCAGTAGACGGCGGTTCTCGAACGGCCTGTGCTGGTCGCCAGCGGACATCACACGATCGCCTTCCCCCCGGAACAGCATCCGCCCCCCTCGGGGAACAGCCCACAGCTGAGCTTATCCGTTCACGGGTTGCACAAGTGTTCTTCACAGTATGGTCGTTGGACATCACCACACATCACGTTCACCGTGGGGGGAGAGAACGGATGGTGCAGCACCGAGTCGGTTACGCGCCGGGGGTGTACGACCTGTTCCACGTCGGACACCTGAACATCCTTCGCCACGCCCGTAGTCAGTGCGACTACCTGGTCGCGGGGGTCGTCTCGGACGAGATGGCCGCCCTCGCCAAGGGCCACAAGCCGGTGATCCCGCTGCCCGAACGGCTGGAGATCGTACGCAGCGTCCGCTACGTGGACGCCGCGTTCGTCGAGACGGTGCCGGACAAGGTCGAGACCTGGCAGCAGGTCCGGTTCGACGTCATCTTCAAGGGCGACGACTGGCGGGGCACGGCGAAGGGGAAGCGGCTGGAGCGGGACTTCGCCGAAGTGGGCGTGGAGGTCGTCTACTTCCCGTACACCGTGCACACCTCCAGCACCCAGTTGCGCCGCGCGCTGGATGCCCTGGTCAGTCGGCCCGGAGCGCTCTCAGCTCCCTGAACCACTTGACGAGGAACGCCACCAGGAACACGGCGTGCACGACGGCGAGCGCGGCGTACCCGGCCCGGAACACCCCGGGTGCGCCGAGCAGCAGGAACACCAGGCAGAACACCCCGTAGTCCGCGGGCAGGAGCGCCACGGCCCGCACCCGGGACACCGGTGCGGCGCCATCGGCCGGGGCCGGCCGGGCGGCGGTCCGGCCCAGCTGTTCGCGCAGCAGTCCGGCGCAGAAGGTCAGCACCGCGACGAACAGGAAGCCCAGCGGCAGCAACAGCCAGCCCTCGCCGGGCAGTTCGCCGAAGCGGTAGAAGGAGATCAGTACGGCCATGTGGACGAGGATCATCTTCGCGCAGTCCACGACATGGTCCAGCCACTCACCGTCGGGTCCGCCCTTCCCCGTGAGCCGGGCGAGCTGCCCGTCGGCCGAGTCGAAGGCGAAGCCGGTCACCAGCCCCGCCCAGACCGCGAGGCCGAGCCCCCACGAGGGTTCGGCCAGGGCGGCCGAGGCGATCGCCGCGAAGGTGAACAACGCGCTGATCAAGGTCACTTGATTGGGCGTCAGCCCTGCCCGGTGGGCCCCCGCCGCGAGTAACCGCCCCGCCGGCCGGTTCACGTACCGCGAATAGAGCGAGACGCCCTTGGCCGTCTTCTGCGCGCCGCGCAATTCGCGCAGCACTGTACCCGTGCTTCCCATACGCCCCCCAGCGTCCGGCATTGCCCGCATCATGGCACGTACATGCCTCCTTGTGGGGGTGGAGTCGGGATCTCCCCGGACCGGCCCGCACCTGGGGCCGGCCGGTCCTACTCCGGAGGTAATCGACCCCACCCGGGCCCCCGCGTCATGGTGTGCGTACCGCCCCGGAGCACCGGAGCGGTACGGCAGAGGCCCGCGGGGGCCCGGCGAGAGGACCGGCACCATGACCGCACACGAGGACGCCGTTCAGCGCTACTTCACCGCCTGGAACACGACCGGGCCCGAGGAGCTGGAGAAGGCGGTGGCCGCCGCGTTCACCGAGGACGCCACCTACACCGACCCCCTGGCCGATGTCCGGGGGCACGACGGTCTGGTGGCCGCGATCAGCGGCGCGCATCAGCAGTTCCCCGGCTTCGGCTTCCGGCTGACCGGTACTCCGGACGCGCATCACGACCTCGTCCGCTTCACCTGGGACCTGGTCTCCGGGGCGGACGGCTCGGCGCCCGCCGCCGGGTTCGATGTGATCAGGCTGGACGGGGACGGGCGGATCAGCTCGGTCAGCGGCTTCCTGGACCGCGTGCCGGGAGCGTGAACCCGCGGGGCCGGCGCGTGGGCCCCGCGGACCGGTGCGCCACCCGTACGGGCCGGGCACGCCGGCGGCACGGCGCGACCGCCGGCGCACGGCCTCACGGGTCCATGGCCCCTCTCCTCCGTCACTTCTCCCGGGTCAACTGCTCGTCCAGTTCGTCGAAGAGCAGCTCGCTGTGGTCGACCTGCCCGGTCCGGTACGCGGACCGGGCCACCAGATGTGCGGCCACCGGGCCCGTGAGCATCTGGAAGAAGCCGATCAGGGCGAGGGTCGCCAGGTCCATTCCGCTGCGCAGCCGCAGCGCCACCCCGGCCAGCACCAGCAGCATCCCGAGCGTCTGCGGTTTGGTCGCGGCGTGGCTGCGTGCCAGGACGTCCGGCAGCCGCAGCATGCCGATCACCCCGAGCAGACAGATCAGCGCGCCGACCAGGAGCAGCACGGCACCGGCCGTGTCGACGATCCGGAGCCAGACGTTCATCGCCGGCCCTCCTCACTGCCGGGGGCGGGCGGGGGCACCGGGCGGGACAGCGGCCGGTCGCGTACGGCGATGAAGCGGGCGATGCCCACCGAACCGGTGAAGCCGAGGAATGCCAGGACCAGCATGATCGGGAAGTAGAACGTATCCCGGGCGAAGGCCGACTTGGCGCCCAGTCCCGCGATGATCAGGGCGGCGCACACATCCAGCGCGATCGCCCGGTCGAGCATGGAGGGGCCGCGCCAGATCCGGATCAGCAGCAGCGCCCCGGCGACGACGATCATCACGACGGCGGCGGTCAGCAGGACCCGGTCGACGGTCTCGGGTGCGCTCATGAGGCGTCTCTCCTGCTGCCCGGGGGCGGTGGGGCCGGGGGCGGCACGGCCACCCGGGCGATCTCGTCGCGGGTGCCGAACGCCCGTACGGTCAGCTCCTCCAGCCGCCACACCGAACGCCGGGCCGCTTCGAGCTCCTTCGGCCGGTCCGCGTCCAGGACGTGCAGGAAGACCGTGGCGGTGGCGCGGCGCACCTCGATGATGGCGCCGCCCGGCACGTTGGAGACGGCGACGGCGGTCGCGGCGAGCATCAGATCACTGCGGCAGCGCAGCGGTACGCCGATGACCGCGGCCCGGTGCGGGCGCCCGGCGAAGATCTGCCGGGTGACCCTCACGCCCGAGGTGTACATGTCGTAGAAGAGGTATCCGACGAGCCGCAGGATGCCCCACGGATGCAGCCGCAGTCCGAGGTCGACGCGGGGCAGCGGGAAGGCCAGGCAGACGGCGACCGCGACGACCACGCCCGTCAGTACGTTGGCCCAGCTCAGCGTGGACCAGAGCAGCACCCAGATCACGGTGAGCCAGGCGATCAGCGGAAGGTCGAGCACCCGTCCGCGGCGGTCGCCGAGCTCGCAGCTGAAGGGCGGCAGGTCGGCGTTGCGGAACGACAGGGTGAGGATGCGTCTCACCGGCCGAGCACCTCCTCGATGTAGGGCGTCCGCTTCAGGAGTTCGGCGGCCGAGCGGTCGGTGTACTCGGTCAGGGGGCCCGCGAACACGGTGAAGGCGAGGCCGAGCGCGACGGTGGCGGCGGTGGCGGCGGTCATCGTGCGGGGCAGGTGGGTCGTGGTGGTGACGGCCCGTCCGTGCAGGGTGGCGGCGACGACCCGGCCGGCCGGGTGGGGCCGGGGCCCGATGCCCTCGTCGCCGGTGCCGGGGATGTTGTCGGGGCCCGGGTCGGTGTCGTTGTCGTCGTTGTCGTCGTCGGACTCCAGGACGGTGCCGTCGGCGGCCTGACCGGGGGGAGCGGCCCGCCAGAACGCCAGGTTCCAGACCTTGGCCATCACGTACAGCGTGAGGAGGCTGGTCACCGTCGACCCGATGACCAGGATCCAGGGCCAGACCCCGCCGTCGGCGACACCGGCCCGCATCAGCCCGAGCTTCCCGATGAACCCGGACAGCGGTGGAATTCCGGCGAGGTTCATCGCGGGGACGAAGAAGAGGAGCGCGAGGACCGGGGCCGCTTTCGCGAGGCCGCCGAGCCGGGTGAGTTCGGTGGTGCCGCCGCGGCGTTCGATGAGCCCGGCGACGAGGAACAGCGTCGTCTGGACGGTGATGTGGTGGGCGACGTAGACGATGGCGCCGCCGTACGCCTGACGGGTGGCGAGGCCGATTCCGAAGACCATGTAGCCGATGTGGCTGATCAGGGTGAAGGAGAGCAGCCGCTTGAGGTCGGTCTGGGCGACCGCGCCGAGGATGCCGATGACCATCGAGGCGAGTGCGGCGGCCATCAGGAGGTCGCCGAGCCGGTTGCCGGGGAAGAGCAGGGTCTCCGTACGCAGCATGCAGTAGACGCCGACCTTGGTGAGCAGGCCCGCGAAGACGGCGGTGACGGGGGCCGGGGCGGTCGGGTAGGAGTCGGGGAGCCAGGCGGCGAGCGGGAACACCGCGGCCTTGATCGCGAAGACGGTCAGCAGCATCGCCTGGATCAGGGTCTGCACGCCGAGCGGGAGTTCGCCCAGGCGCAGTGCCAGCTGCGCGAAGTTGGCGGTGCCGGTCGCCGCGTACGTCATGGCGATGGCGGTGAGGAACAGCATCGAGGAGAACAGCGAGATGATCACGTACGTGGAGCCCGCCCGGATCCGGGGTCCGGTGCCGCCGAGGGTCAGCAGGACGAAGCTGGCGACCAGCATGATCTCGAAGCCGACGTAGAGGTTCACGAGGTCTCCGGCGAGGAAGGTGCAGGAGACCCCGGCGACCAGGATGAGATACGCCGGGTGGAAGACGGCCACCGGTGTCTCCTCGTCCCGGTCGGCCATGCCCTGGCCGAGGGAGTAGACCAGCACGCAGAGCGTGACGGACGAGGAGACGGTGAGCATCAGCCCGGTCAGCCGGTCGGCGACCAGGGTGATGCCGAGCGGCGGGGCGAAGTCGCCGAGGTGGACGGAGAGCGGTCCCTCGGTGTCGGCGGCGATCATCAGGATGACCGAGAGCGCCGTGACGGCGGAGAGCACGGCGACGCTGATGAAGCGCTGGAAGCGTTTGAGACGGGTGCCGAAGGCGAGGCTGAGGCCGGTGGCGCAGAGCGGCAGCAGCACCGGCAGCGGGACGAGCGCGTTCATCCGGTCACTCCTCGGTCGTCGTGATCGCTGTCGCCGTGCCCGTCGTGCGCGTAGTCCTCCGGGTCCGCGCCCAGGACGTCGTGCCACAGGTCGCCGGACGCGTCGCGGCCGCGCGCCTGGAGGGCGCGGTCGGCGCGCAGCCGGGAGCGCAGGCGGCGGCGCTCCTCCAGATAGCGGTCGCGCTCCTCGCGGGTGGGCTCGGCCCCCGAGCGGTACTCCTCGCGCAGTTGGGCCCGCTCCCCCATCACCTCGGCGCGCAGCACGATGCGCCGGTCCTCCAGGTCGTCGTGCACCTCGTCGGTGCCGGTGAGCTGGTGGCTCCGGTAGGCCATGGCGAGGAGGAACGCCGTGGTGGCCAGGGTGATGACGATGGCGGTGAGCGCGATGGCCTGCGGCAGCGGGTCGGTGACCCGGCGCAGCGGAACGCCGTAGAGCAGGGGGGCAGCGCCGGCCGAGCCGGTGGCGGACAGGACGAGCAGGTTGATGCCGTTGCCCGTGATGACGGCACCGAGCAGGATGCGGGTCAGTGGCCGGGTGAGCATGAGGATGCCCCCGACCGCGCAGAGCACCACGGCGGTGGCGAGGAGCGAGGCGCTGACGGTCACCGGGGGGTGCCTCCCGCTTCGGGGCCGCCGGCCGGGACCAGTACGCCCGCCGCCCGTTCGATCTGCCGGTCGATCTTGGCGCCGAGGGCCCGCACGATGTCCAGGACGACACCGAGGACCAGCAGGTAGACCCCGAAGTCGAAGAGGACGGGCGTGCCCAGGTGGTAGTCGCCGAACACCGGCAGATGTCCGCGGTACGTCCAGGCGTGCAGCACGGTGCCGTCCACGAGGCCGAGCAGGGCGACTCCGGTGGACACGAAGAGGCCGAGTCCGGTGAAGAGTCCGGGCTGCAGGGGGGCCGCCTGGGCGAGTTCGAAGCGGCCGCCCGCCAGGTAGCGGGTGATGAGGGCGAGTCCGGCGACGAGTCCGGCGACGAAGCCGCCGCCCGGCATGTTCTCGGCGCAGAACAGCAGGTACACCGAGAGCACCAGGATCGGGTGGAACAGCAGCCGGGCCACCACTTCGAAGACGACGGAGCGGTGTTCGGGAGCGAGCGTCTGCCCGGCCGCCAGCCAGCTCCGCTCGGGGGCGGTGTCGAGCCCCCGAGACACTCCGCCCAGCGGGTGCGCGGAGAGCGACCAGGCGGTCCGGCCGCGCAGTTCCTCCGGGGCCATGGAACCTTCGCTGCGGCGGTGCAGGTAGATCAGGCTCGTCACGCCGATCGCGGCGGCGGCGAGCACCGCGGACTCCCCCATCGTGTCCCAGGAGCGCAGGTCGACGAGGATGGTGGCGACGACGTCCTTGAGCCCGTGGTGGGCGGTCTCCTCGACCATCGCGGCGCCGGCCGGGTCGGCGATACGCGCGGCGGCGGCGGCCCAGACCACCACCCCGACGGTCGCCGCGGCCGCCAGCGCCACCGGGATACGGGCGGCCCGCCGCCATGAGCTGACGGACTCCTGGAAGTGCACCGGCATCCGGCGCAGCACCAGCACGAACACGATCATCGAGACGGTCTCGACGCAGAACTGGGTGAGCGCCAGGTCGGGGGCGCCCTGGACGACGAAGAGCAGCGCCGCCCCGTATCCGGTCAGCCCCGCCAGGACGACGGCCTTCATCCGGCGGCTCACGGTCAGGCAGAACAGGGCCGCGGCGCAGGTCAGCACGGCGACGGCGCCCTGGAGCGGGGTGTCCCAGACCCGGGGTGCCACCGCCCCTTTCCAGGGCCGGTCGGTGAGGAGCACCGCGAGCTGCCCGGCGAGCATCACCAGGAGCGTGGTGGCGAGGTAGACGGAGAGGGAACCTCGCTGGACGAAGCCCGTGACCTGGAGGGCGAGGCGTTCCAGGCCCAGCAGCAGATGGCCGAAGACACTGTCGGCGGTGGGCCAGGCGATCCGGCGGGAGAGCCGGGTGACGCCCGTACGCCCGGCGAAGAGCACGGCACCGCCCGCCCAGGCGACCGCCGACAGGAGCAGGGCGAGGCCGAGACCGTGCCAGAGGGAAAGGTGGTAGGGGTGCGCGGGGGCGGGGAAGGCGGCCGCGTACGCGCCGAACAGCCGGTCGGTCCAGCTGACGCCGGGGCCCAGCACCAGCCCGCACAGGGCGAGGAGGGCGGGCGGGGCGAGGAAGGCCCAGCCGACGCGGTGGACGGGGGTGTCCTCGACCCCGGGTTTCCGGAAGAAGGCGCCCCAGACGAACCGGAGGGTGTACGCGGTGGTCAGCGCCGAGCCCACGACGACGGCGGCGAGCGCCCACCGGTCGGCCGTGTCCCCGTGCAGCAGCGCTTCGAAGGCGGCTTCCTTGGCGGCGAAGCCGAGCAGGGGTGGCAGCGCGGCCATGGAGGCGGCGGCGAGCACGGCGACGGTGGCGACGTGCGGCAGCGCCCGGCCGACGCCGGAGAGTCTGCGCAGGTCGCGCGTTCCGGCCGCGTGGTCGACGATGCCGGTGACGAGGAACAGCGGCGCCTTGAAGAGCGCATGGCCGAAGATCATGACGGCGGCGGCGAGCGCGGTGTCCCGGTTGCCCACTCCGGCGAGCAGGGTGAGGAAACCGAGCTGGCTGACGGTTCCGTAGGCGAGGACGATTTTCAGGTCGTTCAGGCGCAGCGCGCGCCACCCGCCGAGCAGCATGGTCGCGGCGCCGAGCACCAGGACGACCGGCCGCCAGACCGGGATGTCGGCGAAGGCGGGGGCGAGCCGTGCCACGAGGTAGACACCGGCCTTGACCATGGCCGCGGCGTGCAGATAGGCGCTGACGGGGGTGGGTGCGGCCATGGCGTTCGGCAGCCACATGGAGAACGGCCAGAGCGCAGACTTCGACAGCGCCCCGAGGAGGACCAGGACGACGGCCACCTCGACGGCGAGGGTCGGCTCGGGCGGGTCGGCGACGATGGCGGAGATCCGGTAGGTGCCCGCCGCCTGACCGAGGATCAGGAAGCCGATGAGCATCGCGAGCCCGCCGAAGGTGGTGACGGTGAGGGCCTGGAGGGCGGACCGGCGGTTCTTCTTGCGTTCGCTGCCGTGGCCGATCAGCAGGTAGGAGAAGACCGTGGTCAGCTCCCAGAACACATAGAGCGAGATCAGGTCGTCGGCGAGGACGAGGGCGAGCATGGCCCCGGCGAAGGCGAGCAGGTTCCCGGCGAAGCGGGCCAGTTGCGGGGTGTCGTCGCCGAAGTAGGAGGCGCAGTACAGCAGCACGAGGGTGCCGACTCCGGCCGCCAGCAGCACCATCAGTTCGGCCAGGGCGTCCAGGCGCAGGGCGAAGGAGACGTCGTACGCCGGGATCCACTGCCAGGACGAGGTGACCGACCGTCCGGAGGCCGCCAGGTCCCACTGGGTGGCCGCCCAGACGGTGGCGGCGGCCGGGGGCAGGGCGAGGACGACGAAGGCGCGGCTGCCGAGCCGGTGCACCAGCGGGCCCGCGCAGGCCGCCAGCAGGAAATGGCAGACGATGAGCGCGGTCACCGTGGAGCATCCGGAATAAAGAGCACTAAATACAGATATATCCCTCGACCCGGTTCACCCGTACGGCGCGCCGCGCGAACCCGGACCACCGCGCCGCACGAACCCGGCCCACCGTGCCGGGCGCGGTCGTCCACGCCGTACCGGGCGCACTCCTGCCCGCCGCGCCCGAAGGCGCCCTCGGCCCGATGGCGCCCTCGGCCCGGGTCGCGTCCTCGGCCCGGTCGCGCTCAGACGTGGTCGGCGCACTTCCCGCTGTGGTCGCAGAAGGGCGCGTTCCCCGTGCGCCCGCAGCCGCACAGCATCACCCGGGTCTCCCGCCGGGCGCCTTCGAGGGTGTCGATCTCCAGGTCCCCGCGCAGATGGAGCACTCCGTCGGCGTGCAGGGAGACATGGGTCGGCGCATCGGGGACCTCGTCCGGCAGGCCGTCGGTGCGGTGGTACTGGAGGGCACCGCTCGGGCAGCGGTGGATGACGTCGGCCACCTCGTCGGCGGAGGCGTTGGCCGGCATGATCCACGGCTTGCGCCCGACCTCGAACACGGTGGGCAGCCCGTGCACGCATTCGGCGGCGTGCAGGCAGCGGTGGGCGTCGTAGCTGACGGTGATGCCCTCGCCGTCGTACGACCTGGCGGCGGGGTGCGGGGGCGGTTCGCTGGTCACGCCTCCACCCTCACCCCGGCCGCGCCGCCCCGCTACTCGACGGCCTGCTCGACGGACCGGGTCCCGACGCGCCCCGAACGGACCCGGTCCCGCCGCGCCTCGGCCGGAACGGACCGTACCGCTGCTCGGGCAGGTCGGACGCGGGATTCGTGGGGATGACGTGGGCGCGCCGTGTTGCCCATGTGAGGCCGCTTTCTTTTCTTTTTTGCAGTGTGACTAATATCTATGTGTCGAAGTTCTCCACGCAATTGACCAGTCGTGAGGCTGGCACCCATCGTCAAGGAGCATGCCCTGCGCACGCGCGCGTCTCGGCGGACCGACTCGACCACCATGTCGTTGCGGACAGCCCTGCTCGTACTGGCCATCGTCCCCGGTGTCGCACTGGCAGCCCTCTGGGCCGTCACCAGTGGACAGACACTGCTCGACTTTCAACGCCAGGCAGCCCAGGGACAGTTGGCCGAGAAGGCCGGCCAACCGTCCAACATCGTGTACTACAACCTGCAGGAGGAGCGGCGGCTGAGCGCCGAAGCCCTGGCCGCCTCCGGAGGTTCCACCGAGGCCCTGGACCGTCAGCGGGGGCTCACCGACGACGCGATCGACACCTTCCAGTCGGTCTCCGACGTGTCCACCGACGACGCTCCCGCGGAGGTCCGTGACGCGGTCGGCAAGGCCCGCGAGGCGATCAAGCAGCTGCCCGCCCAGCGCACTCTGGTCGACCAGGGCGACAACAAGCAGCAAACCGTGGTGTACGACTACTACACCGACCTGATCGCCGTGGACCTCAAGCTGTTCTCCGCGCTCAGCCATGTGGACAACGGCAAGGTGACCACGCTGTCGCAGCCGCTCGTCGACCTGTTCTGGACCAAGGAGATGATCTCCCGTTCGGACGCGATCCTGGCCCGTGGCTGGCCCAAGGGGAAGCTGAGCGTCGAGGACCTCCAGCAGTTGCGCGAGGAGGTCTCCGCCCAGCCCTTCCAGTACGGCACCAAGGTCCTTCCCTACCTGCCCGACGACGAGCGGTCGATGTGGCAGGAGATCACCGACAGCGAGGCCTGGAAGGCCAAGACGGCGGTCGAGGAGAAGGCCCTGCGGCCCGCCGCCCCCGACGACGCCGGGATGGTGGCCCTGGACACGGAGCACAGGACCTGGCGTCAGGCGATGGACGACCTCACGCCCCAGCTGGTGGAACTGCTGGAGCACCGCACCGCGATGGTCGTCGAGCAGGGCAAGGGGACCGTCATGTCCCTGCTGCTCAAGATGGCGCTCACCACCGTGATCGGTCTGGCCGCGGTGATCGCGGTCATCGTGACCACCTGGCGCCTCACCCGCACGCTGCGGCGCCGGATCGGCGGTCTCCAGGAACGGGCCGAGGAGCTGGAGAAGACGCTCCCCGAGGTCGTCGAACGGCTGGGCCAGGGCGAGAAGATCGATGTCGAGGCCGAGGCCCGCGCGATCGAGCCGGAGCAGGGCAGCGGTACGTCCGACGAGCTCACCAAGCTCGGTGACGCCCTGAACCTGGCGCGCACCAGCGCCCTCAACGCCGCGGTCAAACAGGCCGACCAGCACCGCGGCTTCGAGCGGCTCCTCCAGCGCATCGCCCGCCGCACCCAGCAGCTGATCGGCCAGCAGCTCAAGAAGCTGGACGAGCTGGAGCGCAAGCACGAGGACCCCGAGGTACTGGACGGGCTGTTCGACCTGGACCACCTCACCGCGCGCCTGCGACGGTACGAGGAGAACCTCGTCATCCTCGCCGGAGGTGCCCCGCACCGGCGCTGGCGCAAGCCCGTACCCCTGCTGGACGTCATGCGGTCCGCGCAGGGCGAGGTGCAGGACTACCGCCGTGTGGTGCTGGATCTCGACGGTGCCCCGTGGCTGTCCGAGCGGGCCATCGGCCCGGTCTCCCATGTGCTGGCCGAGCTGATCGAGAACGCGCTGAGCTTCTCCCGGCCGCCGAGCCCGGTCGAGGTCCGCGCCGCCAAGGTGAGCCGGGGCCTGGCCATCGAGGTCGAGGACCGCGGTCTCGGGATGGACGAGAAGCAGCTGGCCGAGGCCAACGAGCTGATGAGCCGGCCGCCCCGGATGGACGTCCTCGCGCACGCGGACGACATCCGCCTCGGCCTCTATGTGATCGCCCGCCTCGCGGACCAGCACGGTCTGCGGGTCGAGTTCCGGCCGTCCGCCTTCGGCGGTACGCGGGTCGTCGTCCTCGTCCCCGACGAGCTGACGGTCGCCGATCCGTCCGCCGGTCCCGTCGGTGTGCCGCCGGCCGCCGCGCTCCCCTCCTCCCAGGGCCGGACCACGGCGTCCGACGCGGCTCCGGGCGCCCTGCCCACCCGCGTCCAGGGCAGGGCGATGGCCGGGGTCACCGCCCTGGTCGACCACGCCGCCGCCCGTGCGGAACGTGGCGAGCGCACCGACCGCGCCGACCGCTCCGGTCAGCCGGAGCAGCCGGGCGAGCGGGTCCTGCCGGGCCGGTCCGAGCAGCCCGCGCAGGCCGGTCCGTTCGCCGCCCCCGGGCAGCCGTACACGGCCCCGCAGGACCCGTACGCACCTGTCCCGCAGCCGTACGCCGGCGCCGAGGGCACGTACGCCGTCCCGGAGCAGCCGTACGCGTCCGCCGAGGAGACGTACGCCTCGCCCGACGAGTCGTACCCGCCGTCGGAGCAGCCGTACGGACCGGCCGGGCAGCCGTACGCGGGCGGCGGGTCCGCGTCCGCGTACCCGCCGCCGGGGAACCCGTTCCCGGCGGAGGCGAACCGCTACGCGGGCGCCGAGACCCCGTACGCCGCGCCGGAGCAGCCGTACATGACGGCAGCCGGGCAGTACCCGGTGCCGGGTCACCCGTACGCGTCCGCCGAGGGCCCGTACCCGGCGCTGCCCGAGCCGTCGTACCCGGAGACCTACGCGGAGCCGTCCTACCCGGAGCCGTACGGGGAGCGCGACCCCGTCACGCCCCCGCTCCCGGTGCAGTCCGAACACCCGGCCCTCCCCCCGGCACCGGCGCTCCCGGAGTCCGATGGGGAGCCCCCGCTCCCGCGCCGGGTCCGCCAGGCCAGCCTGGTGGACGAGCTGCGGATCGATCCGGCAGCCCGGCCCGCCGTGCCCAGGCCCCCGAGCTGGGACGAGAACCCGCTGCTCCGGCCGGCCCCCCGTCGGGCCGGAGCCGCCATCGGCGCGTTCCAGCGGAGGTCGCGCGCGGCACGCGCGACCGAGGAGCCGCCGGCACCGCCCGTACCTCCCGCCTCCCCCTTTCCCACGAGAGAAGAACGGTCATGACACGCACAACGGCCACCCTCCAGGATCTCGACTGGCTGCTCGACGGTTTGGTGGACTCGGTGGCCGAGACGCTGAACGCCGTCCTGCTGTCCGACGACGGACTGGTGGTGAGCCATTCGCGCACCATCGAGCGCGCCGACGCCGAGCGGCTGGCCGCCATCTGCACCGGCCAGCAGAGCCTCGCCCGGGGGGCCGGCCAGCTGTTCAACGGTGGTTCCGTCCACCAGGTCATCGTCGAACTGGCCGACCTGTGGCTTTTCATCATCACGGCGGGCCAGGGCACCCATCTGGCCGTGGTCGCCTCCCAGGAGGTGGACGCCGAGGTGATGTCGCTGGCCATGCACAACCTGGTCCAGCAGGTCGGTCAGAAGCTCAGCGCCCCGGTGCGCGGTGACTTCGACGCCTTCGGTACCGGGGACGGGCAGCGGGTGTGACGCCCTACTGGGACGAGGAGCCGGAGGAGGACGGCGCGGGCACCATGGTCCGCCCGTACACCATCACCCGGGGCCGGACCGCTCCCGAGCGGGACGACTTCACCCTCATCACCGTGCTGACGACCGCGAACGATCCGCGGGACGTCCACGGTGTACCCCTGCGAGCGGGCAGGCTCCAGCCGGAGCACCGCATGATCCTGGACCGCTGCCGGCACTCGGCCGCGGTCGCCGAGGTCTCCGCCGACCTCGATCTGCCGGTCTCGGTGACCAAGATCCTGCTGGCGGATCTGGTCTCCCAGGGCCTGCTGCTGGCCCGTGCCCCGCTGTCGGTGGCACGGGCGTCCGGCGGGGCCCGCATGGGCCTGCTGGCCGCTGTACGTGACGGACTCCGGAGACTCTGAACCAAGATGACAACCCCTCAGACAGCGCCCAGCGCCGTCAAGATCCTCATAGCCGGCGGTTTCGGCGTCGGAAAGACCACCCTGGTGGGCGCCGTCAGCGAAGTGGCGCCGCTGCGCACCGAGGAGTACCTGACCAGGGCCAGCATCGGCGTGGACGACCTGGCCGGTGTCGGCCAGAAGGACACCACCACCGTGGCCCTGGACTTCGGGCGGATCACGGTCAGTCCCGAGCTGGTGGTCTACCTCTTCGGGACCCCGGGCCAGGAACGTTTCTGGTTCATGTGGAACGACCTGGTCAACGGGGCGCTCGGTGGCGTCGTGATCGCCGACACCCGGCGGCTCGACACCAGTTTCGCCTCGATCGACTTCTTCGAGAGCCGGGACATCCCGTTCGTCGTCGCGATCAACTGCTTCCACGGCCACAACACCCGTACCAAGGACGAGATCCGGTCCGCGCTCGACCTCGATCCGCATGTTCCGCTGCTGATCGGCGACGTCCGGGAGCGGCCGTTCGGGCGCGATGTGCTGCTCGCGCTGGTGGACCACCTGATGAGTCTGCCCTCGGCGGCCGGCTGACCCGCCGCCGCCCCTCCTCCTCTGTACCTCTTCTCTCTCACCTTTCGTATCGGAGATCCGAGATGGCATCACCCCTGCGCGTACTGATCCACGGCGGCGGGATCGGCGGGCTGACCCTCGCCGTCGCGCTGGCCCGTCGCGGTCACACCGTCGAGGTCGTCGAACTGCGTGACGAACTGGACGCGCTCGGCGTCGGCATCATCCAGCCCTCGAACGCCCTGCATGTCATGCGGGAGATCGGGGTCCTCGACGACTGCGTGAAGGCGGGGTTCGCGTGGGAGGTGCTGACCATCTGCGACCCGGCCGGTGCCACGCTCGCCAAGATCCCGCAGCCGCGCATGGGCGACGCCCCCTCCAACAACGGCATACCGCGCCCCGCCCTGGCCAAGGTGCTCGGCGACGCCGCCGCCGCTGCCGGGGTGCCGATCCGCTTCGGTACGACGATCAGCGAGCTGGCCGACGACGGCTCCGGCGTGGACGTGACCCTGTCCGACGGCTCGGCCGCCCGCTGGGACCTGGTCGTGGGCTTCGACGGCATCGGTTCACCGCTGCGCACCCGGCTCTACGGCGACCGCTTCCGCCCCGAGTACACGGGCTTCGCCAACTGGCGGGTCACCGTGCCCCGTCACCCCGAGGTCCAGGGTGTCGTGATGAGCACGGGCAACCAGGCCGCCAAGGCGCTGCTGACCCCGATCACGGACGAACTGATGTATCTGGGTGCGGTGTTCGCCGAGGCCGAGGACTTCCGGCCGGACCCGGAGCGGGCGCACGAGGAGCTCGCGGAGCGGCTCGCCGGATTCACCGGCCCGGTCGCCGAGGCGCTGCGGGACGTCACCGACCCGCGGGCCGTGGTGTACTCGCGGATCTCCCAGGTGACGGTCGAGGAGCCGTGGCACGTGGGCCGGGTCGTGCTGGCCGGTGACGCCGCGCACGCGAGCACCCCGCATCTGGCGCAGGGCGCGGCGATGGCCGTCGAGGACGCGCAGGTGCTGGCCGAGTCGCTGGACGCCGAGGACGGCGTGGCCGCCGCGCTCGCCGCCTGGGAGGCCCGGCGCCGGCCGCGTGCCATGTGGGTGCAGAGCATGTCGCGGGCGATCCTGAAGCAGGAGACCGGCAACGCGACGACGCCGGAGGAGGACGAGCTGCTGAAGGTCGGCATCCCCGGCGCCGCCCATGTCCTGGTGAAGCCGTACTGATCCGCCGTGCGTGCGTGACGTCGTCCGCCGGTGGGCGGGTCCGGTCCGACCGGGCCCGCCCACCGGCGCGTTCGGGGCCTCAGGGCAGCACGGCGATCCCGTCGAGCTCCACCAGAGCCGGTTCGTCCCAGAGCCGGACCGCCCCGATGACCGCCATCGCCGGATAGTCCCGTCCGGCCAGCCGCCGCCAGACGCGGCCCAGTTCGGAGGCGTGGGCGCGGTAGTCGGCGACATCGGTGGCGTACACGGTGACCCGGACCAGGTCCGCCGGGGCGCCGCCCGCCGCGCGCAGGGCGGTGAGCAGATTGGTGAGCGCCGTCGCGAACTGCTCGGGCAGGGTGCTGCCGGTGATCTTGCCGTCCGGGTCGAGGGCGGTCTGTCCGGCGAGGAAGACGAGCTGCCCGCCGGTGGCCGTGACGGCGTGCGAGAAGCCGGTGGGCGGGGCGAGTTCGGCCGGGTTGATCCGTTGGACAGGGCTCATGCGGGCGGCTCCGTGGTCGGGCGGGCGTACAGCTCCTTGGCGATGATCGTGCGCTGCACCTCGCTGGCGCCCTCGTAGATCCGCGGTGCGCGGACCTCCCGGTAGAGGTGTTCGAGGAGGTGGCCGCGGCGCAGGGCGCGGGCGCCGTGCAGTTGGACCGCCGCGTCGACGACGTACTGCGCGGTCTCGGTGGCGTACAGCTTGGCCATGGCCGCGCGCCGGGGTACGCCCGGTTCGCCCGCGTCGTGGGCCGCGGCGGCCGCGTACACCAGGAGGCGGGCGGCCTCGGTGCGGGTGGCCATCTCGGCGACCTGGTGGGAGACCGACTGGAGGTCGCGCAGCGGGCCCCCGAACGCGGTCCGTACGGCGGTGTGGGCCAGGGTCGCGTCCAGGGCGGCCCGTGCCATCCCCACGGCGAAGGCCCCGACGCTCGGCCGGAAGAGGTTGAGGGTGTTCATCGCGACCCGGAAGCCCCGGTCCGGTTCGCCGAGCATGTCGTCGGCGGTGACGGGTACGCCGTCGAAGTCCAGGGCGCCGATGGGGTGCGGGGAGAGCATGTCGAGGGCCGTTCCGGTGAGTCCCGGGCGGTCGGCGGGGACCAGGAACGCGGTGACGCCACGGGCCCCGGCGCCCTTCGTCGTGCGGGCGAAGACGGTGTAGAAGTCGGCCTCGGGGGCGTTGGAGATCCAGCACTTCTCGCCGGTCAGCCGCCAGCCGTCCGCGGTGTGCTCGGCGGCGAGGGACAGGGCCGCCGCGTCGGAGCCCGCGCCCGGCTCGCTCAGCGCGAAGGCGGCGACGGCGCGGCCGGCCCGGACCTCGGGGAGCCAGCGTTCACGGTGGGCCGGTGTGCCCGCCTGGACGATCGGCGAGGTGCCGAGGCCCTGGAGGGCGAGCGCGGTCTCGGCCTCGGTACAGCCGCGGGCCAGGGATTCCCGGAGCAGGCAGAGGTCGAGAGCACCGGAGCCCAGCATCCTGCCCAGCAGGCCGAGCTCCCCCAGGGCGGTGAGGAGAGGGCGGTTGACATGGCCGGGGTCGCCCTTCTCGGCGAGCGGGCGCAGCTGCTGATCGGCGAGGGCACGCAGTTCTTCACACCAGGCGGTTTGTGCCGGATCGAGGGAGAATACCGTCATACCGGCGCCTCTCTTGTCACGTCTTATCGCGGACCGTTGACTACCGTCACTCAAACGATACGCTCCAGAAGCGACAAGGGGGCGATCCTCGATGGAGCCGAATTCCTCGCCGAGTACGCATGTGTCCACTTCACCCGCCCGCGCCGCGAGCGGGCACACCGACACGTTTTCCCGCGATCATCTCCCGCCGCCCCACCAGTGGCCCGAGCTGGTCTTCGACCGCACCGAGCTGGGCTACCCGGACCGGCTGAACTGCGGGTACGAACTGCTCGACGCCACCATCGGCCATCTGGGCCCGGACCGCCCCGCCTTCCGCACCGACGACGGCACGGTCTGGAGCTACGGCGAACTGCGGGACCGGGTGGACCGGATCGCCCATGTCCTGACCAGTGATCTGGGCGTCCGCCCCGGAAACCGGGTGCTGCTGCGCGGCCCCACCACGCCCTGGCTGGCCGCCTGCTGGCTCGCGGTGATGAAGGCGGGCGCGGTCGCCGTCACCGTACTGGCGCAGGCGCGGTCCCAGGAGCTGGCCACGATCTGCTCGATGGCCGGGGCAAGCCACGCGCTGTGCGATGCCCGGTCGGCCGACGATCTACTGAAGGCCCAGGTCACGGGGGTGCGGATCACTATGTACGGAGGGGACGCGCCGGACGATCTGACCCGGCTCGCCGAGGCCCGCCCCGGCCCGTACGAGCCGGTGGACACCGCCGCCGACGATGTCGCGCTGATCGCGTTCACCTCGGGGACCACCGGTCGGCCCAAGGGCTGTATGCACTTCCACCGCGATGTCCTGGCCGTCGCGGACACCTTCTCCCGCCATGTGCTGCGCCCCGTCGCCGGCGACGTGTTCGCCGGGAGCCCGCCACTGGGCTTCACCTTCGGACTCGGCGGGCTGGTGATCTTTCCGCTGCGGGTGGGTGCCTCGTCGCTGCTTCTGGAGCAGTCGGGTCCGGAACAGCTGCTGCCCGCGCTCGCCCGGCACCGGGTCTCGGTGCTGTTCACCGCGCCGACCGCGTACCGCACCATGCTCGACCGGCTCGACGGCCACGACCTGTCCGCGCTGCGCCGCTGTGTGTCGGCCGGGGAGAACCTGCCCGCCGGCACCTGGCAGTCCTGGTACGAGCGGACCGGGCTGCGCATCATCAACGGCATCGGGGCCACCGAGCTGCTGCACATCTTCATCTCGGCCGCCGACGAGGCCATCCGTCCCGGCACCACCGGGGTCCCGGTACCGGGCTGGCAGGCGCGGGTGGTCGACGCGGACGGCGAGGAACTTCCCGACGGCGAACCGGGCCTGCTCGCCGTGCGCGGCCCCGTCGGCTGCCGCTATCTCACGGACCCCCGGCAGACGCAGTACGTGCGCGACGGCTGGAACATGACCGGCGACACCTATGTCCGCGAGCCGGACGGCTACTTCCGCTACGTCGCCCGCGCCGACGACATGATCATCTCCTCCGGCTACAACATCGCGGGCCCCGAGGTGGAGGAGGCCCTGCTGCGCCATCCGGAGGTGACGGAGGCCGCCGTGGTGGGCCGGGAGGACGCGCTGCGCGGCCAGATCGTGGTGGCGCACGTGGTCCTGCGGGAGGGTTCCACACTGTCGGCGGACTCCCTGCGCGCCTATATGAAGGGCACGCTGGCTCCGCACAAGTGCCCGCGCGTCTTCTCGTTCACGGCGGCCCTGCCGCGCACCGCGACCGGCAAGCTCCAGCGGTTCCGGCTGCGCGACGGGTCCGCCCCGCCCGGCTCCCGGGCTCTAGAGTGATCACGTGGCCGAGTTGCACACCCCCCGTTCCCTGATCGTCACCCTCTACGGTGCCTACGGTCGTTCCCCGGGCAATGCCCCGCTGCCGGTGGCCGAGCTGATCCGGCTGCTGGACGCCGTCGGTGTCGACGCCCCGTCCGTACGCTCCTCCGTGTCCCGGCTCAAACGCCGCGAGCTGCTGGTCCCGGCCCGTACGGCCGGGGGCGCGGCCGGATACGCGCTGTCGGCCGACGCCCGCCAACTGCTGGACGACGGCGACCGGCGGATCTACCGGCATCCGGCGCCCCGGCTCGCCGACGGCTGGGTGCTCGCGGTGTTCTCCGTCCCCGAAGCGGAGCGCCACAAGCGGCACTTGCTGCGTTCGCGGCTGTCCCGGCTGGGCTTCGGCACGGTGGCGCCCGGGGTGTGGATCGCGCCGGCCGCGCTGTACGAGGAGACCCGGCACACTCTGGAGCGGCTGGAACTCGCCCCGTATGTGGAGCTGTTCCGCGGGGAACACCTCGGTTTCGCCGTGACGCGGGAGTCGGTGGCGCGCTGGTGGGACCTGGACGCCGTCGCCCGGCTCCACATGGACTTCCTCCAGCGGCACGAACCGGTGCTGCGGGCCTGGGAGGACCGGTCGCGGGAGGATGCGGCGCCCGATCCGCGGGAGGCGTACCGCGACTATCTTCCGGCGCTGGACTCGTGGCGGCGGCTGCCGTACACGGACCCGGGGCTGCCGGAGGAGCTGTTGCCGAAGGAGTGGCCGGGGGGCCGCTCGGCGGAGGTCTTCGGGCTGCTGCACGAGCGGCTGCGGGACGCCGGGGAGCGGTTCGTACGGCAGTGACCCGGGCGGGGTGTACGGGCGGTGCCCGGTAGCCCGAGGGGTGTGCGGGCGGTGACCGGTTGCCCGGGGGTGTGTACGGGCGGTGGACCGCCGCCGCGCGAAATCCGGGTGCCGCGCGGTCCGCGTTCCCGGCAGGATGAGGCGTGACCTGGACCTTCACGGATGACGTAGACGCGTTCCTGGACGCGGCCGGTGCTTCGCTGTCCGCCCATCCCGCCGACAACAACCTGGTACTGACCGTCACGGCGACGCTGCGGCGCCGGGGCCCGCACGCCTACGGCGAGGGCGACCCGGTGCTCGGCTGGTGGCGCGGGACGGACGGTGAGGTGGCGGGGACGCTGGTGCGGACGCCGCCGTACCCGCCGATGCTGGGCCGGGTGGCACCGGAGGCGATCGGTCCGCTGGCCGACGTCCTGGGCCCGACGAGCATCAACGCGGACCGGGCGAGCGCCGAGGCCCTGGCCGCCGGGTGGCCGGGCCACCGGGTGGAGGTGGAGCAGCGGCTGTACCGGCTGGGCGAGTTGATCCCGCCGTCACCCGCGCCGCCGGGCCGGGCCAGGGCCGCCGCCCCCGCCGACCGGGACCTGCTCGTGGCCTGGCACCTGGCGTTCGCGGAGCAGGTCGGTCAGCCGGGCACCCATGCCGAGCGGCTCGTGGACGAGCGGACGGCGGACGGTGGGCTGACCCTCTGGGAGGACGACGGCGTCCCGGTGTCGATGGCGGGTGTCTCGCCCATGATCGCGGGGGCGGTGCGGGTGGCGGCGGTGTACACCCCGGCGGAGCACCGGGGGCGCGGTTACGCGGCCGCGGTGACGGCCGAGGTCAGCCGGGCGGCGCGGGCGGCGGGCGCGGCGGAGGTCCTGCTGTTCACGGACCTCGCGAATCCGACGAGCAACGGGGTGTACCGGCGCATCGGGTACGAGCCGGTGTCGGACCGGCTGCTGATCAGTGCGGAGGAGCGGCGTTGAGCGAGGGCCGGGAACCCGCGCCCGAGGCCGTGTGGCTGGTCGCCGCCAATGTGGTGCGGTGGCGCCGGTACGGGGATCTGGGCCAGGAACTGCGTCCGGGCACCAAGGCGTACCGGGGCGGCACCAAGGTGTACGTCATCGACACGTATGCGGGAATGGGGCATCAGCAGCTGACCGCGGTGGGACGCGGCAGGCACACCAGGCGCTTCATCACCATCGATACGGCCACCCGTCATCTGCACACCTTCCGGGCCCAGTTGGTGCACAGCCCGGCCGTGGTCACCCGGTCGGTGGGCACCGGACTTCCGCCGGGCAGCCGGGAGCGGACCGAGGAGCTGGCCGCCCTGCTGGAGCGGATCGCCCGGGAGGAGCGGCACGCCCATCACGCGGCGCCGCATCCGGTGCCCTGCCGCTGCCACGAGTGCCTGACGGCCGCCGAGTCCGCCGAGGCCGCCGAGTCCGCCGAGGAGGGCGCCGGGGGCGGGGACCGGGTCAGTCCAGCGTGAGCCTCGGCTTCGGTGCGTCCGTGCGGCCGGTCGGCGGGGGCCGGCTGCCCGCGCGGTACGGGAGGGGCCAGGGCGCGCCCGTACCGCTGTAGCCCTGGTCGGCGGCGGCGTGCAGCGTCCAGTGCGGGTCGTACAGGTGCGGGCGGGCCAGCGCGCAGAGGTCGGCGCGGCCCGCGAGCAGCAGCGAGTTGACGTCGTCCCAGGAGGAGATGGCGCCGACCGCGATGACGGGCACGTCCACGGTGTTGCGGATGCGATCGGCGTACGGGGTCTGGTAGGAGCGGCCGTACTCGGGGCGTTCGCCGGAAACGACCTGGCCGGTGGAGACGTCGATGGCGTCGGCGCCGTGTGCGGCGAAGGCGCGGGCGACGGTGAGGGCGTCCTCGGTGCTGGTGCCGCCCTCGGCCCAGTCGGTGGCGGAGATCCGGACGGTCATGGGCCGGTCGTCCGGCCAGACGGCGCGGACCGCGTCGAACACCTCCAGGGGGAAGCGGAGCCGGTTCTCGGCCGTCCCGCCGTAGGTGTCGGTGCGGTGGTTGGTGAGCGGGGAGAGGAAGCCGGAGAGCAGATAGCCGTGCGCGCAGTGGAGTTCGAGGAGGTCGAACCCGCAGTGGGCGGCGCGCCGGGCGGCGGCGGTGAACTGTTCGCGGACCGCGTCGAGTCCGGCCCGGTCCAGGGCCCGCGGGGTCTGGTTGACGCCCGGTGCGTACGGGATCGGGGAGGCGGCGGAGACCGGCCAGTTGCCCTCGTCGAGCGGCTGGTCGATGCCCTCCCACATCAGCTTGGTGGAGCCCTTGCGGCCGGAGTGGCCGAGCTGGACGCCGATCGCGGCGCCGGGCGCGGAGGTGTGCACGAAGTCGGTGATCCGGGTCCAGGCGGTGGCCTGTTCGTCGGTGTAGAGACCGGCGCAGCCGGGGGTGATCCGGCCCTCGGGGCTGACGCACACCATCTCGGTCATGGTGAGTCCGGCGCCGCCGAGTGCGCGTGCGCCCAGGTGGACGAGGTGGAAGTCGCCGGGGACCCCGTCGACGGCGGAGTACATGTCCATGGGCGAGACGACGACGCGGTTGCGCAGTTCGAGGCCGCGCAGCCGCAGCGGGGTGAACATCGGCGGGGTGCCGGGCGGGCAGCCGAACTCCTCCTGGACGGCGGCGGTGAACGAGGCGTCGCGCAGCCGCAGGTTGTCGTGGGTGACGCGGCGGCTGCGGGTGAGCAGGTTGAACGCGAAGCGGCGGGGCGGCTGGTCCACATAGGTGGCCAGCTCCTCGAACCAGCGCAGGCTGGCCGCGGCGGCGCGCTGGGTGGAGGCGACGACGGGGCGGCGCTCGGTCTCGTACGCGGCCAGGGCGGTGGGCAGGTCGGGCTGTTCCTCGATGCAGGCGGCGAGCGCGAGGGCGTCCTCGACGGCCAGTTTGGTGCCGGAGCCGATGGAGAAGTGCGCGGTGTGGGCGGCGTCCCCGATGAGGACCGTGTTGCCGTGCGACCAGCGGCTGTTGACGACGGTACGGAAGGTGAGCCAGGAGGAGTTGTTGGTGCGCAGGGGCCTGCCGTCCAGGGCCTCGGCGAAGGTCTTGGCGCAGCGTGCGGTGGACTCGGCGGGGTCGGCGGTGTCGAGTCCGGCGGCCCGCCAGACCTCTTCGCGCATCTCGACGATGGCGGTGGAGGCGCCGGCCGAGAAGGGGTAGGCGTGCAGTTGCTGCACTCCGTGCTCGGTCTCGGCGATCTCGAAGCGGAAGGCGTCCAGGGCGAAGTCGGCGGCGAGCCAGATGTAGCGGTTGCGGTGCGTGGTGAGGTGCGGGCCGAAGGCGTCGGCGCCGGCCTCGCGGGTGGCGCTGTGCACCCCGTCGGCGGCGATGACCAGGTCGTAGCGGGTGGCGAGTTCGGCGGCGGGCGGCGCCTGGGTGCGGAAGCGGAGGTGCACGCCGAGGGACGCGCAGCGGGCGTGCAGGATCTCCAGGAGACGGCGGCGGCCGAGTGCGGCGAAGCCGTGGCCGCCCGAGGTGTGGGTGCGGCCCCGGTGGACGATGTCGATGGTGTCCCAGCGGACGAATTCCTCGCTCAGGTCCCGGTACACCGCGGGGTCGGCGTGCTCGATGCCGCCGAGGGTCTCGTCGGAGAGGACGACGCCGAAGCCAAAAGTGTCGTCGGGGGCGTTGCGTTCCCAGACGGTGATGTCGCGTCGCGGGTCGAGCCGTTTGAGGAGGGCCGCGGCGTAGAGCCCGCCGGGCCCGCCGCCGATGACCGCGATCCGCCGGACGGCGGCCGCCACGGCGCTACCGCCCCTGCCACTTCGGCGGCCGCTTCTCGGTGAAGGCGGCATGGAATTCGGCGTAGTCCTCGCCGTGCATCAGCAGGGCCTGGGTCGCCGCGTCCATTTCGACGGCGGCGGCCAGCGGCATGTCGAGTTCGGCGGTGAGCAGGGCCTTGGTCTGGGCGAGTGCGAGGGCGGGCCCGTCGGCGAGGCGGCGGGCGAGGGCCGCGGCGCGGGCGTCGGCCTGCCCCTCCTCGGCCAGTTCGCTGATCAGTCCGATACGTTCGGCTTCGGGTGCGCGGACGGCTTCGCCGAGCATCAGC
Organism: Streptomyces sp. TSRI0281; assembly: GCF_001905125.1. Classification (GTDB taxonomy): domain Bacteria; phylum Actinomycetota; class Actinomycetes; order Streptomycetales; family Streptomycetaceae; genus Streptomyces. Next base: position 71,784 of record NZ_LWLE01000010.1, read on the forward strand.
AGCCGGGTGGCGTGGCCGAGGCCGACGACGCGCGGCAGGAGGTAGGCGGCACCCATGTCGCCGCCGGAGAGGCCGACGCGGGTGAACAGGAAGGCGAAGCGGGCGGACGGGTCGGCGATCCGGAAGTCGGCGGCCAGCGCCAGGACGGCACCGGCACCCGCGGCGACCCCGTGCACGGCCGCGACGACCGGGAAGGGGCACTCGCGCAGGGCCCGTACGACCTGTCCGGTCATCCGGTTGAAGTCGAGGAGCTGCGCGGTGTCCATCGCGAGGGTGGCGCCGATGATCTCGTCGACGTCGCCGCCGGAGCAGAATCCGCGCCCCTCACCGGCGAGCACGAGGGCGCGCACGGAGCGTTCCGTGGACAGTTCGGCGAGGAGGTCACGCAGATCGGCGTAGGCGCCGAAGGTGAGCGCGTTGAGTTTTTCCGGCCGGGCGAGAGTGACGGTGGCCACACCGTCGTGTCTGGTCAGCCGCAGATGGCGCCAGTCCTCCGTGCGCGGGGCGGAGCTGGGAAAAGGGCTCATGGCGGCGGTCCCCTTCAGCCGTCGGGCTGCTGGATGGCACTGCGCGGGTCTCGTTCCGCCTTCGAAACTATCATCCGTACGTGACTACCGTCACGAGCACGCAATACCCCGGCCATGAGACTGTTGGTGCCGAAGGTCCCGTTTGTACCGGTCGGCCGCCCCTATGTCCTTGCCCTTTCGGTTCGTAAGGTTGAAAACAGGAAGTCTCGCTCCGGGACCTCCGGGTCCGGGGCATCCGGGCCCGAGAAGTACCGCTCCGAGGAAGTCCCGCTCCCGAAACGGAAACCAGCCGTGCCGCCCGACGTCCCAGTCCCCGCCTCCTGGCGCATCACCCTGCCGCACTCCACGGCCGCCGTACCGATCGCCCGCGCCCTCATCCGCACCGCGCTGTCGGACATCGACGCCCCGGCCGACAGCGACACCGCCGAACTCCTCACCGCCGAGCTGGTCGCCAACGCCGTCGAGCACACCCGCGGCCACGACCCCATCGAGCTGGTGGTGGAGCTCCTGCCGAGCGGCTGCCAGGTCGAGGTCCACGACCACGATCCGGCCCCGCCGGGCGACCTGTCCCGTCCGCGGCCCGGCTCCGAGCCCGACCCATGGCAGGAACACGGCCGCGGCCTGCTCCTGATCCGCACCCTCAGCTCCGCCTGCGGTCACCGCACCACGGAACACGGCAAGGCGGTCTGGTTCACCCTCCCGGGGCTGCCGGCCCAGCCGGGCCCGTCGCCCCTGAGCTGACCGTCGCCCCTGAGCCGGCCAGCCGCGAACGGCCGCGCCCGTAGCAGGCGTACAGCAGCGAACCGGCCGCCAGGAAGACCGCGAACTGCAGCCAGGTCGTCCAGCCCGTCCCGTACATCAGATACAGGCAGAAGGCGACGCCCAGCACGGGGCTCACGGGGTACAGCGGCACCCGGAAGCTGCGCTTCAGCTCCGGCTCGCGACGACGGAGCACCATGACCGCGACATTCACCGCGACCATGGTGGCCAGCGTGCCGATGGTCGTCAGGTTCACGACGACGTCCAGCGACGCGAAGGCCGCCGGGACCGCGAAGACGGTGGCCACGATCCAGGTGTTGGCGACGGGGGTACGGGTCCTGGGCGAGACGCGTTCGAAGACGCGCGGGATCAGCCCGTCGCGGGACATCGACATCAGGACGCGGGTCTGCCCGTACATCACCGCGAGCACCACGGACGCGATCGCGACGACCGCGCCGAAGGCGATGATCCCGCCGCCCACGGTGGAATCGGTGACCTGATTGACGATCAGGGAGAGCGCGGCCGGTTTGTCGGAGACCGCGTCGGCGCCCAGCGCACCGATGGCCGAGACCGCCACCGCGCAGTAGAGCAGGGTGACGACACCGATGCAGATCATGATGGCGATCGGGATGTTCCGGCGGGGGTTCTTGACCTCCTCGCCCGCGGTGGTGATGGCGTCGAAGCCGATGTACGAGAAGAACGCCAGCGACGCTCCGGCGGTGATCCCGCCCAGCCCCTCGCCCGCGAACGGGGTGAGGTTCCCGTCCTCGAACGCGCTGAAGGCGATCGCGCAGAAGGCGGCCAGGATGCCGATCTTGAGGACCGCCATCGCCGCCGTCGCGGTGGCGCTCTCCCGGACACCGCGTACCAGCAGGGTGGCGGCCATCATGATCACCACGATCGCGGGCAGATTGACCACACCGCCGTCGCCGGGCCCCGAGGACAGTACGGCGGGCAGTTCCCACCCGATGAGGCTGTTGAGCAGTTCGTTGACGTACTGGCTCCAGCCGACCGCGACGGCGGAGACCGAGACTCCGTACTCCAGCAGCAGGCACCAGCCGACCAGGAACGCGGTGCGCTCGCCCAGAGCGGCGTAGGCGAAGGAGTAGGAGCTGCCGGAGACCGGGATGGCGCCGCCCAGCTCGGCGAAGGAGAAGGCGGTGAAGATGCAGGTGACGGCGGCGAGGACGAAGGACAGCACGACGGCCGGTCCGGCCTCGGAGACGCTGTCGGAGAGCCCGACGAAGATGCCGGTACCGACGATGGCACCGACCCCGAAACAGACCAGCTGGAACAGGCCCATGGACCGGCTGAGGCCGTGCCCCTCCAGGTCGGCGCCCGACTCGGCTACCAGCTGATCGGGGCTCTTGCGGCGCAGACCGGAACTCATGCGGGGTGTCTCTTCTCTGGTGGCGCAGGTGACGCGTGTGGGGGGAGCCTGCGCGCGGAGCCGTGGGGACTCCGGGGCGGCACATGGCAAGGGGGTCCGAGCGTGCGAGCTCGAACCCCACCAAGAGGTGACATCGTAGCCACCTCCGCGCATATTCACCCAATCCGGCGCATGGCCATGCGGCTGATGGACGCCCGCCGCATGGCCGTGCGGCGCGTGCCTACCGGCCGCCCGCGAGTGTGGCCACCAGAACGGCCTTGATCGTGTGCATGCGGTTCTCCGCCTCGTCGAACACGACCGAGTGCGCGGACTCGAAGACCTCGTCGCTGACCTCCAGCTCGCTCAGCCCGTGGGCATCGTGGATCTCCCGGCCGAGCTTGGTGCCGAGGTCGTGGAAGGCCGGGAGGCAGTGCAGGAACTTCACCTCGGCATTCCCGGTGGACCGCAGGACGTCCATGGTCACGGCGTACGGCCAGAGGGCCGCGATGCGCTCCGCCCAGACCTCCTTGGGCTCCCCCATGGAGACCCAGACGTCGGTGGCGATGAAGTCGCATCCCCGGACGCCCTCGGTGATGTCCTCGGTGAGGGTGACCACAGCGCCGCTCTCCAGGGCCAGCTCGCGCGCGCGGGCGACGACGTCCTCGCTCGGCCAGTAGGCCTCGGGGGCCACGATCCGTACGTCCATGCCGAGCAGCGCACCGGTGATCAGGTAGGAGTTGCCCATGTTGAAGCGGGCGTCACCGAGGTAGGCGAAGGTGATCCGGTCCAGCGGCTTCTCGCTGTGCTCGGTCATCGTGAGCACATCGGCGAGCATCTGCGTGGGGTGCCAGTCGTCGGTGAGCCCGTTGAAGACGGGGACGCCGCCATGGGCGGCCAGGTCCTCCACGGTCTGCTGACTGTCGCCCCGGTACTCGATGCCGTCGAACATCCGGCCGAGGACGCGGGCGGTGTCCTTCGTCGACTCCTTGTGACCCATCTGCGAACCGGAGGGATCGAGGTAGGTGGTGGACGCGCCCTGATCGGCGGCGGCGACCTCGAAGGCGCAACGGGTGCGGGTGGAGGTCTTCTCGAAGATCAGCGCGATGTTCCTGCCCCGCAGCCGCTGGACCTCGTCGCCCGCCTTCTTGGCCGCCTTGAGCTCGGCGGCCAGGGAGATCAGGCCGCGGAACTCCTCGGCCGTGAAGTCCAGCTCCTTGAGGAAGTGGCGGCCTGCGAGGTCTATGGCCATGATGACTGCTCCTGGGTCGGGCGGGGATCGCGTCGTACGGTAATCCTGGAAGTCTATACGACGCATTGCATTGCTATACAGGATCCCGTTCCACGGGACAGCTCATGCAGCGCGGCCCGCCCCTCCCCCGGCCCAGTTCACTGCCGCGGATCTCGATGACCTCGATGCCCTGCTTGCGCAGATGGGTGTTGGTGGTGGCGTTGCGCTCGTACGCGACGACGACGCCCGGCTCGACGGCCAGCACATTGCAGCCGTCGTCCCACTGCTCGCGCTCGGCCGCGTGGACGTCCTGGGTGGCGGTGAGGACCCGGATCGAGTCGAGGCCCAGCGCGGCGGCGATGGCCCGGTGCATGTGCTCGGGCGGATGATCGGTGACCTTCAGCTCACGGGGACCGGCGCCGGGCTCGATCGTGTACGAGCGGAGCATCCCGAGCCCCGCGTACTGGGTGAACGTGTCGCCGTCGATCATCGTCATCACCGTGTCCAGGTGCATGAACGCGCGGCGCTTGGGCATGTCGAGCGCCACGATCGTCCGCGCGGACCCGGCGTCGAAGAGTCCCCGGGCCAGCATCTCCACGGCCTGCGGTGTCGTGCGCTCGCTCATCCCGATCAGTACGGCGCCGCGGCCGATGACCAGCACGTCACCGCCCTCGATCGTGGAGGGGTAGTCGTCCTGCCCCTCCGACCAGTGGTGGAAGGCGCCCGCCTCGGGGCCGGTGAAGAGCGGGTGGTGGCGGTAGATCGCCTCGAAGTGGACGGTCTCGCGCTGCCGGGCCGGCCAGCGCATCGCGTTGATGGACACCCCGTCGTAGATCCAGGCCGAGGTGTCGCGGGTGAAGAGATGGTTGGGCAGCGGGCCGAGCAGGAAGTCGTCCAGATCCATGACGTGGAAGCGGACGGAGGTCGGCTCGCTGTGCCGGGCCAGGAACTCCCGCTTGGTCATCCCGCCGACCAGCGCCTCGGCCAGCTCGGCGGAGGGCAGCTCCTCGAAGGCGGCCCGCAGATGCTCGGTGGCGAGCGGGCCGTACTCCTTCTCGTCGAAGACCCGGTCGAGGACGAGCCGCCGGGCCGCCGGGATGTCCAGGGACTCCTGGAGCAGATCGCCGAACAGATGCACCGCCACACCGCGCTCGCGCAGCACATCGGCGAACCCGTCGTGCTCCTGCCGTGCGCGGCGCACCCACAGCACATCGTCGAAGAGCAGTGCCTTCTTGTTACTGGGGGTGAGCCGCTTCAGCTCCAGATCGGGGCGGTGCAGTATGACGCGGCGCAGCCGCCCGGCCTCGGAGTCGACGTGGAATCCCATGCCTCCATCCTCACCGCGCGGGGGGCCGTTCACCCGGCGAATCGCCAACGCTTTCCTGAAGCCGGGCCGACGACCCGGCTCAGGGGCGGTCGGGAGGCCGGTCCAGAGGTGGGTCAGAGGCCGGTCTAGAGGCGGGGGTCCACCGGTTCCGACTCCAGGGCGAGCACCGCGAAGACCGCCTCGTGCACCCGCCACAGCGGCTCGCCGTCGGCCAGCCGGTCCAGGGCCTCCAGGCCCAGGGCGTACTCCCGCAGCGCCAGCGACCGCTTGTGGCCGAGGAACCGGGAGCGCAGCCGCTCCAGATTCTCCGGGCGGGTGTACTCGGGGCCGTAGATGATCCGGAGATACTCCCTGCCCCGCACCTTGATGCCGGGCTGGACGAGACGGTTCTTCCCGTCCCGGACGAGCGCGCCCAGCGGCTTGACGACCATGCCCTCGCCGCCGCGCCCGGTCATCTCCAGCCACCAGTCGATGCCGGAGCGGACCGAGGCGTCGTCACCGGTGTCGACGACGAGCCGACGGGTGACCTGGAGCAGCCCGGTCGGGTCGTGCTCGACCAGCCGGTCCAGCCAGGCCAGCTGCTCGTCGTGCGGTACGGAGGCGAGCGAGCGGCCCTGCACGGCCAGGATCTGGAACGGCGCGAGGCGCACCCCGTCCAGTCCCTCGGTGCCCCAGCAGTAGCGCCGGTACGCCCGGGTGAACGCGGCCGCGTCCTCGGCGCGTCCACGCTGCCGCCCGGCGAGGCCCGCGACGTCGATGCCGCGTCCTGCCGCGGCGTCCAGGGCGGCCAGCGCGCCGGGGAGGACGGCACCGGACGCGGCGCCGACGGCGGCGTACTGCGAGCGCAGCAGTCCGGCGGCCTTGAACGACCACGGCATCAGCTCGGCGTCGAGCAGCACCCAGTCGGTCTCCCACTCCGCCCAGAGCCCGGCGGCGGTCACGGCGTCGCGCAGCCGGCCGAGAACCGTCTCGGTGAGCGCCTCGTCGTCCAGGAACGGCCGTCCGGTACGGGTGTGCAGCGCACCGGTCGGGCCGTCGACGCCGAACCGTTCCCGTGCCGCTTCGGCGTCGCGGCAGACCAGGGCCACGGCCCGGGAGCCCATGTGCTTCTCCTCGCACACGACCTTGGCGACGCCGTCCGCCCGGTACTGGGCGAACGCCTCGGCCGGGTGCTCCAGATAGCCCTCCTCGTGGGAGGTCGCGGTCGGCGCCATGGTCGGCGGGAGGTAACCGAGCAGGCGCGGGTCGACGGCGAACCGGCTCATGACCTCCAGCGCCGCCGCCGCGTTCTCCTCGCGCACGGAGACACGGCCCATGTGCCGGGTCTCCACGGTCCGGCGGCCCTGCACATCGGCGAGGTCCAGCGGGCGGCCCTCCCGGCCACCGGGCGCCTCCGTGGTGAGCGGCTTGACCGGCTCGTACCAGACCTTCTCGGCCGGTACGTCGACCAGTTCGCGCTCCGGCCAGCGCAGCGCGGTCATCCGTCCGCCGAAGACGGCACCGGTGTCCAGGCAGATGGTGTTGTTGATCCAGGAGGTGCTGGGCACGGGGGTGTGGCCGTAGACCACGGTGGCCCGGCCCCGGTATTCCTCCGCCCACGGGTAGCGCACGGGCAGGCCGAACTCATCGGTCTCGCCGGTGGTCTCCCCGTACAGGGCGTGCGAGCGCACCCGCCCGGAGGTGCGCCCGTGGTACTTCTCGGGCAGCCCGGCGTGGCAGACGACGAGCCTGCCCCCGTCCAGGACGTAGTGGCTGACCAGCCCGTCGATGAACTCCCTGACCTGTTCCCGGAATTCCGGGTGCTCGGCGTCCTCGCGGTCCAGCTGCTCGATGGTCTCGGCGAGACCGTGGGTGTGCTGGACGGCCCGGCCCTTGAGATAACGGCCGAGCTTGTTCTCGTGGTTGCCCGGTACGCACAGGGCCTGGCCCGCCGACACCATGGACATGACGCGGCGCAGTACGCCGGGGCTGTCGGGTCCCCGGTCGACGAGGTCGCCGACGAAGACCGCCGTACGTCCTTCGGGGTGCGCACCGTCGACGTAACCGAGCTTGCCGAGCAGGGTGTCCAGCTCGGAGCGGCAGCCGTGGATGTCACCGATGATGTCGAAGGGGCCGGTGAGGTGGCGCAGGTCGTTGTAGCGGCGCTCCAGCACCACTTCGGCGTGCTCGGCCTCCTCCTCGCTGCGCAGGATGTGCACCTTGCGGAAGCCCTCGCGCTCCAGGCCGCGCAGCGAACGCCGCAGCTCGCGGCGGTGGCGCTGGATGACATGCCGGGGCATGTCGGCGCGGTCGGGCCGGGCGGCGTTGCGCGCGACGCAGACCTCTTCGGGGAGGTCGAGCACGATGGCGATGGGAAGGACGTCGTGCTCCCTGGCCAGCTGCACGAGCTGCTTGCGGCTCTCCGACTGGACGCTGGTGGCGTCGACCACGGTCAGCCTCCCCGCCGCGAGGCGCTTGCCCGCGATGAAGTGCAGCACCTCGAAGGCGTCGCGGCTGGCGCTCTGGTCGTTCTCGTCGTCGGCGACGAGGCCGCGGCAGAAGTCCGAGGAGATGATCTCGGTGGGCTTGAAGTGCTTGCGGGCGAACGTGGACTTGCCGGAGCCGCTGGGGCCGATGAGGACGACGAGGGAGAGGTCGGTCACCGGCAGGGTGCGAGAGGTGCTGGTCATGCGGCTTCCGCCTCCTTCTTGTTGTTGTCGTCGCCGATGTGCTCGGTCGTGTCGCTCTTGCTGTGCTCGTTCTTGCTGTGCTCGTTAATGCTGCCGTCGGTCCCGTTGCCGCCGGTCCTGTTGCTGTCGGTCCTGTTGCCGTCGGTCGCGGTCGTCGTGAAGACAGCCATCTGCGTGGGCGGACCGACCTCGGGGTCGTCGGGCCCGACGGGTTCGAACGCGACCGTGTAGCCGTGCCGCCGGGCGACCTTCTCGGCCCAGTCCCGGAACTCGGCCCTGGTCCACTCGAAACGGTGGTCGCCATGACGTACGTGCCCGGCCGGAAGGGTGTCCCAGCGGACGTTGTACTCGACGTTCGGCGTGGTCACCAGGACGGTCCGGGGGCGGGCCGAACCGAACACCGCGTACTCCAGCGCGGGCAGCCGCGGGAGATCCAGATGCTCGATGACCTCACTGAGCACCGCCGCGTCATAGCCCCGCAGCCGCTTGTCGGTGTAGGTCAGCGAGCCCTGCCGGAGGGTGACCCGGTCGGACTGCCGCTCCCCCATCCTGTCCAGCTTCAGCCGTCGCGAGGCGATGGTGAGGGCGCGCATCGACACATCGACGCCGACGATCTCCGTGAAGCGGGTGTCCTTGAGGAGGGCCTGCACCAACTGGCCCTGACCGCAGCCCAGGTCGAGCACCCGGCTCGCCCCCGCCGTGCGCAGCGCCTCAAGGATCGCCGTACGCCGGTGTTCGGCGAGCGGCACCGGCTTCTCCTCGGTGTCCGTGGTCTCGTCCACCGCGTTGTCGACGTTGTCCACGTCGAGGTCGTCCGACTCGGCCAGCCGCACCAGTTCGAGTGCCTGCGCGGCCTGGCGGGTCAGGTTCCAGCGACGGGCCAGATAGCGGCTGGTGATCAGGTGCCGCTCGGGGTGGTCGGCCAGCCAGCCCGCACCGGCCCGCAGCAGCTTGTCCACCTCGTCCGGGGCGACCCAGTAGTGCTTGGCGTCGTCGAGCACCGGCAGCAGGACGTACAGCTGGCGCAGCGCGTCCGAGAGCCGCAGCTCTCCCTCCAGCACGAGCCGCACGTAGCGCGAGTCGCCCCACTGGGGGAACTCCTCGTCCAGCGGTACGGCCACGGCGTCCACCGTCGTCCAGCCGAGCGGACGGAAGAGCTTGTCGACCAGCTCCGCACCGCCGCGCGCGGGCAGGGCGGGCACCTCGACGCGCAGCGGCAGGGGCGCCTCGGCCCGCGCGGGCATGGCCCGGCAGGCCCCGCCCAGGGCGGACTTGAAGACCGTGGACATGGCCACGGACAGCAGCGAGGACGCCGCGTAGGGACGGTCGTTGACGTACTGCGCGAGCGCCGCGTCGGGCGCGCCGCCCCGGCCCTTGCCCTTGCCGCGCCGCACCAGCGCCACCGGATCCACCTCCAGCAACAGCGCGGCCGTGCAGCGCTCGGCGGACGCCTCCGGGTAGAAGACGTGCGCGGTGCCGTGCGAGGTGGAGAACGACTGCGCCTTGTCGGGATGCTTGTGCAGCAGGAAGCCGAGGTCGGTGGCGGGTCGTTCCGGGGTGCCGGTCGTACTGATTGTCAGGAACACCTGTCCGAGTATGGTCCTCTCCCCCCTGCCCCACCAGGCAATTTCGCCGCCCCGGCAAGGCCGTTCACCACTGCGGCGCGTACGGTCGTTCCTCCGGTATGTGCCCTCACCGCTCCAGCAGGCCGGCCAGCTCGGCGATGCGGCCGGGCCCCACCCGGCAGCAGCCACCGACCAGCCGGGCCCCGGCCGCGGTCCAGGACCGCACCCGCTCCGGGTCGAAGGTGCTCTCCCCGGTCCAGCCACGGCCCCCGGCATCCCAGCGCTCCCCGCTGTTGGGATACGCGACCACCGGTTTTCCCGTCTCCGCCGCCGCGATCTCCACCGCCCGCTCCACATCCCCCGGATCGCAGCAGTTGACCCCGACCGCCACCACCTGCTCCCGCCCCGCGGCGAGCGCGAACGCCTCCTGGAGCGGCTGCCCGGCCCGGGTCCGGTCACCCTCGACGCTGTACGAGAGCCACACCGGCAGCCCGCACTCCTCGGTCACCCGCAGCAGCGCCTCGGCCTCGTCCAGGTCCGGCACCGTCTCCAGGGCCAGCACATCGGGTCCCGCGGCGGCCAGCGCGGCCACCCGAGGACGGTGGAAGTCCGCCAGCTCCCGGACGGTGAGCCCGTAGCGCCCCCGGTACTCGCTGCCGTCCGCGAGCATGGCCCCGTACGGGCCGACCGAGGCGGCGACCCAGATCTCCCGCCCCGGACTCTCCCGCCGGGCCGCGTCACCGGCCGCCCGGGCCAGCTCCACACTGCGGGCCAGCAGCTCCTCGGCCCGGGCCCGCCCGATCCCGTACCGCGCGAACCCTTCGAACGTCGCCTGATAGCCGGCGGTGATGAGCACCTGCGCACCCGCCCGCACATAGGCCAGATGTGCGGCCTCGATCTGCTCGGGCGCGTCGGCCAGCAGTCTGGCCGACCACAGCGCGTCGGACAGATCGCAGCCCTGCGCCTCCAGTTGGTTGGAGAGACCGCCGTCGAGGAGGACTGCCCCCTCGGCGAGCGCGGCCGCGAGAGTGCGGGCCGACGGGTGGCTCTCACCAGGCCGGGTGGACTGCACAGGTACCGCTCCTTCTTCTCCGGGGCCGGAACGACTCGGGACGGACCGGAACGACTCGGGACGAGCAGGGTCGGGACGGGACGGGCGGGATCGGGACGGGCCGGGGCAACCGGTTCGGTTCAGCCCAGCTGGGACTGGACCTGCGAAGAGATCAGTTCCAGGTGGTCCAGGTCGTCCAGGTCCAGGACCTGGAGGTAGATGCGGGATGCGCCGATCGCACCGTACTGACCGATCTTGTCGACCACTTCGGCGGGCGAGCCCGCCAGCCCGTTCGCCTTCAGCTCCTCCACGTCCCGTCCGATGACCGACGCGCGTCGCGCCACTTCCGCGTCGTCCTTGCCGGTGCAGACCACCAGCGCGTTGGAGTACACCAGGTCGTCCGGTCGGCGGCCCGCCGCCCTGGCCGCCTCCCCGACCCGCGCGAACTGCCTCTCGCTGTCCTCCAGCGAGGCGAAGGGGATGTTGAACTCGTCGGCATACTGCGCGGCCAGCCGCGGGGTGCGGGTCGCGCCGTGCCCGCCGATCAGGACCGGCACCTTGGCCTGGGCCGGCTTGGGCAGTGCGGGCGAATCGGTGAGCTGGTAGTACGTGCCGTCATAGCTGAAGGTCTTGCCGGTCTCCGTCGCCCACAGGCCGGTGACGATCGCCAGCTGCTCCTCCAGCCGGCCGAATTTCTCCTTCGGGAAGGGAATGCCGTACGCCTTGTGCTCCTCCTCGAACCAGCCCGCTCCCAGGCCCAGTTCGACCCGGCCGCCGGACATCTGGTCGACCTGGGCCACCTGGATGGCCAGCACCCCCGGCAGCCGGAACGTGCCCGCGGTCATCAGCGTGCCCAGCCGGATCCGCTTGGTCTCCCGCGCCAGACCGGCCAGGGTGATCCATGCGTCGGTCGGACCGGGCAGCCCGTCTCCGGAGCCCATGTGGAGATAGTGGTCCGAGCGGTAGAAGGCGTCGAAGCCGAGGTCCTCGGCGGCCTTGGCGACGGTGAGCAGCGTGTCGTAGCTCGCCCCTTGCTGGGGCTCGGTGAAGATTCGAAGATCCATGCATCCATCCTGCCCCGTCGGACGCCGGTCCTCCTCTCACGGCCCGGCGCACAACCGGCCCGGCGCACAACCGTCCCGGCCCCCGGCTCACGACCGGCGCACTCCACCCGGCCGGGAGCCCCCTCACAGGGCCGGCCCTCCTCAGGACCCACTCCGCTCAGGACCCGCCCCGCTCAGGGCCGCCCGTCCGCACGGGCACCCCTGCTCAGGGTCCGCTCCCGCTCAGGGGCCGCTCCCGCTCAGGGGCCCGCCGCCGATGTCGCCGGACCGTGGAGCACCCCGTACGGGCTGTCCCGCTTCCCCTCCCGCTCGCGTTCCTTCTCGCGCTCCCTCGCCGCCATCCGTCTCAGCATTCCGTGCACCCGGTCCATCGACTCGTCCGTGGCGTCTATGGCCTCGATGCACTGCCAGTACAGCCCGTCCTCCCCGGTGTCACAGGCCACCCCGACCAACGCGATCCCGGCCTCGCCGAGCAGCAGCGCCAGCCCCGCCAGGGCCTGGCGCACATCGTTGACTTCGGAGAGCTGCGAGGCCCGGGTGCCTCCGGCGAGCACCATCGGGTGGTCGAGCACCGAGAACCCCTGCCCGCCGATCTCACTGAGGCCCCGCGCGTCGCCCCGTAACTCCATCGGACCGCCCTGCGCCAGCCTGCCGCCGACCGTCCGCGCCAACGCCTGGGCCTGCCAGGCTTCCGCCATGATGTCCAGCGCGCCCCGGCTCTCCGCCAGAGCACGCCGACCGATCTCAATGAGCCGCTCCGCTTCCATGCCATTCCCCCGTCCGTACGAAAACCCGCTCACCTCATCCATTACCCACAGTGAGGTGGACGGCACCGTAAGGCCAGGGGAATTCGGAAATCTGTGGACACAAAGTCGACTGTTGATAAAACGATCACTCCGAAGAGTGACATTTTGAGGGTTCTGCGGTGTCCCGAACCGGGAAGCGTTTCTCATTCCGGTCCATCTTGGCCGCCAGCGCCGCCAGCGCATCGATGCCCAGCACCTCGCAGAGCTGGAGCAGATAGGCGAGAACATCCGCGACCTCGTCCGCCACCCGATGCGCCGAGTCCGGCTCCTCCATCACCCGCGCCGACTGCTCGGGCGTCAGCCACTGGAAGATCTCCAGCAGTTCGGATGCCTCGACGCTCAGCGCGGCCGCCAGATTCTTCGGGGTGTGGTACTGGCCCCAGTCCCGTGCCGCCGCGAAGGCGGCCAGTCGCCGCTGGAGTTCTGCCACATCGAGTTCCGTCACGGTCCCAGGTCTACCACTGTCACTCCGGCCGTTCCGAGGGCCCCTGCCGCCGAGATGTCCGTGACGGTCCCCAGCAACCGGATGTGCCCGTCCCGGCAGATCGACGAGGCCAGGGCCAGCAGCTCCCGCAACTGCCGCCCGCCCAGATTCCGGTCCAGTCCGTCGGCCAGCACGGTGAGTGCCCGCATCGCCGACGGCACCTCCGCCGGGGCGTCCGCCTCCAGCACCCGAGGGCCGTTCAGCAGGACCAGGGCATGGGCCAGATACCTGAGTTCACCGTCGCCGAGCCGGCCCATGGGCGTGCGGTGCCCCGCGTCGCGCCCCACCCAGGCCCCCACCGTCCCGTCCCCCCGCTCTTCCGCGTACAGGCCCGTCACCGGACCGGCGCACCCGGCGTCGGCGGCGGCGACCAGCCGGGCGTGCCGGTATCCGCCCAGGGCGCGCGTCCGGGCCAGGACCTCGGCGAGATTGCCGCAGTCCGGCCGCAGGTGCCCCGGACCCACCGGTACCGGCGCCCGCATCAGCTGGGGCTGCGGATCGCAGACGAAGGCCGACCGCAGGGCCACCACCACCTGCTCGGCGGCGGCCAGCACCTGCAACTGCCCCTCCGTGGTGCCCGCGACCCGCAGCGGCAGCAGCGCCGTCGCGAGCCGGTCGTCCGGCAGCGGAGCGCGGGTCACCGCAAGCAGGCCCGCCGTGTGCCAGGCGGCCTGGACCACCGGGCGACGCGGATCGCGCAGCGCGGTGGCCATCAGGGTCTCGCCGCCCCCGGTCAGCCGTTCCCCGACGATGCGGAGCGTGGGCTCGGCCTGGACCGCCACCTCCAGCCGGACCGGACCGGCCGGGCCGTCCACGGTGCAGCCGAGCCGGAACCCGCGCCGCCCCTGGGAGTCGGGGCCCGCCCGCTCGGGCACACAGGCGACCGGATCGGGGAAGACCTCGTCCAGCGGGTCACCGGCCCCGAGCCGCGCCAGCGCCTCGTACGCCCGCAGCGCGGTCGTCCTGCCGGTGCCCGCTCCCCCGGTGACCAGCGTCACCGGCCCCATCGGAAGGACCGCTCGGCGGTGCGAGGCGAAGGCGGCGAGCCGTAACTCGGTGACCGCCGGGCGGACGGGGCGCAGGGGGCTGTCGGTGCGGGCTGTGCCCCCGGGTGCCGGGCGAGCCGGACGGGCCGTGCCCCCGGTTCTCGGGCGGGCCGGGCGGGCCGGGCCTGCGGGGGCCCGGAGCGAAGGGTCCGGGCCGGGCAGCGAGCTGATGGCTGTCATGGGCGGACCGTACGCACGGCTCCGCCCGCCGAACCGTTTTGCCCCGTGACCTTCCTACGATTGAGGGAGACCTGCGGGCGTGACCCCTTCGACCTCCATACCGACCGGCGCCAGCAGGAAGACGTTCCGGTCGACGCGGTGCATACCGCTGCCGAGTCCGAAGACGACGCCGCTGCTGAAGTCCAGAATCCGTTTGGCCACATCGGATTCGGCCGCCGTCAGGTCGAGCAGCACCGGAACCTGTGCGACCAGATATTCGGCGACTTCGCGTGCGTCCGCGAAGACCTGCACCCGCAGCACGACGAGCCGTCGCTGTTCGGCGGCGCGCTCGTCCGGGGCCGTGCGGTGGTCGACCCTGGAAGGCCACTCGTTGCGGCCCCGCAGCGGTACGACCTGGGCGAGCCCCTCCCACTGTTCGTCGGTGGCGTCGTACCTGTCGTACCTGTCGTACCTGCTCACAGGGCCACCCCGTCCGTGCGCCGGTTGGGTTTGCGCCGGCCGCGCTCATTGTTCATCCGGCAATCCTCTCGTCCCTCACCCGTTCGGCGTACCACCGACACGGCGAAGACCGGGATCGAGCGGAGTGAAACGGACCGGCAGGTGGACCAGCGCGCGGTGGAACGGTCCGGGCCGCCACATCAGCTCGGCGGCCTCGGTGGCCAGTTCCAGGTCGCAGAGCTGGCTGGTCAGCTGCTCGATCGCGGTCATCGCGATCAGGAGGGCGGGCTGCTTCGCCGGACACCGGTGCGGCCCGGTCGACCAGGCCAGATGCGCACTGGCCCCGGAACGCACCCCGGGGTCCGAACGGGTGGGCAGGGACTGGGTGTTGGCGGCGGCGAAGGAGACCAGAAGCAGCTGTCCGGCGCGCAGGGCGACACCGTGGAACTCGGTGTCGCGACGGGGATAGTGGGCGCCCAGATTGGCCAGCGGGGGGTCCTGCCAGAGGATCTCGTCGATCGCCTCGTGGGCCGTCATCGCGCCGCCGTGCAGCGAACCGGAGTAGCGCGCGTCGGTGAGCATGTGGAGCAGCGCGTTGCCGATCAGATTGGCCGTGGGGTCGTGCCCCGCACTCATGAGGAGTGTGATCTGACGCACTGTCTCGTCGTTGTCGAGACCCGCCGGGTGGGCGAGGAGGTACGAGGTGAGGTCGCGGCCGGGGCGGGCGCGCCGGGCCGCGACGAGGTCGGTGACGACACCGACGAGATCGGCGTACGCGGCGGCGGCGTCCGCGGCGGAGTTCATCATGCCGCCGACGCCGTTGACGATGCGCTCGCCCTCCCCCGGCGGGACGCCGAACCAGGTGGTGAACACGTGCAGGGGCAGCCGCCGGGCGTACTGGGCGACCAGGTCGCCGCTGCCCGTCGCCGAGAACTCGCCGATGAGCTGCTGGGCGACCCGGGTGACCTCGGCCCGCAGGATGTGGGGTTCGATCAGGGCCACGCTGTCGTTGATGGCGTCGCGGTAGCGGGTGTGTACGGCTCCGTCGCTGAAGAGCGCGGTGGGCCGGTGGCCGAGCACGGGCAGGACCGGTGAGTCCGCGGGGACGGTCTCCTGCCAGGCGCGCGGGTCCTTGGTGAAGGTGTCGGTGTCGCGCACCAGGTCGACGGCGGCCTGGTAGTCCGTGACGAGCATCGCGTCGATGCCGGGGGCGATGACGACCCGGGCGAGGGGGCCCTGTGCGCGGAGCCTGCGGTAGTGGCCGTGCGGGTCGGCGGCGAAGTCGGGGCCGTACAGCGCGAGCGGCTGGAGGGGCGAGCGGCGCGAGGCGCCCGGCGGGGAGACGGTCATGACGGGTCCCGGGGCAGGGGAAGGGACGGTGAAGGAGGCGGGGAGAGAGGCGGGGACGAGGGCTGAGGCGTGGGTGTCGGCCGAGGCGTGGGCGACGGCTCGGGCAGGCGGGTCAGGGCGTGTTCGGCCAGGGCGATCAGCGCGTCGATCGAGCCGCGCCGTTCGCGGGCGTCGCACTGCACCAGCGGTGTCTCGGGAGCGAGGTCGAGGTGTTTGCGCAGGACCTCGTCGGTGTGGGTGGGGGCGTCGGGGAAGCGATTGACGGCGACGGCGTACGCCAGCCCGTGCTCCTCCACCATGTCCATCACGGCGAAGGAGTCTTCGAGCCGGCGCGTGTCGACCAGGACGAGGGCGCCGAGAGCGCCGCGTGCGATGTCCGCCCAGAGCGGGAAGAAGCGCTCCTGTCCGGGGGTGCCGAACATGTAGAGCACCAGGTCGTCGGGGACGGTCAGCCGGCCGAAGTCGACGGCGACCGTCGTGGTGGTCTTGTCCGGGAGGCCCGCGGTGTCGTCGAGCGCGGTGCTGGACTGCGTCATCGCCTCCTCGGTGTGCAGCGTCGGAATCTCCGACAACGTGCGGATCAGGGTCGTCTTGCCCACGCCGAAGGGACCCGTGACCACGAGTTTCATCAGGGTCTGGGCGGCACTCGGCAGATAGCCGATGCCGGTCCGGTCAGTGGAGGGAGCGGAGTCCAACGAGCAGCCTCTCGACGAGCGACCGGTCGATCTCCCCGGCGCTGGGGATCGGAGGTCGGGTGTGCAGATGTCCGGCGGCCGCGAGGTCCGCGGCCAGGAAGACCGTGGCGCTGACCGGCAGTTCCAGGTGGGCGGCGCACTCGACGACGGTGAGTGCGCCCGGTTCCAGCAGCTCGCACAGCCTGCGGTGTTCGGATTCGGCGTCCGGGGGCAGCGCCGAGTCGGTACGCACGAGCACGGCGAGCCGGTCGAGCGTGGGGCCGGTGGGCGCGGAACGGCCACCGGTGACCAGATAGGCGGGGATCAGACGGCGTCCTGGGCCGGGGGTCATGGCCGGGCGGCAGCGTCCGGTTGGCGGGTGGGGGCGTTCATCGCCCGGGTCAGCGCGGTGACTTGCACCTGCATCTGGTACGCGATGTTGCCGAGGTGCGCGTCGGGTGCCGCGAAGAGGGCGAGGGTGGTGTTCCGGCCCGCGGGGACGACGATGGCGAAGCCCAGTTCGGACTCCACGACGGTCTGCGCCAGCCGGGGTTTCTCCACCTCGGTGAAGGCGGTGGTGAAGGCACGCGCCGCCGCGTGCACGGTGGCCGTCATCGCGGCCACGCGCTCGGCGGATGCCCGGTCGAGACCCTCGGAGGCGCCTTCGACGAGCCCGTCGCCGGTGGCGACCACCGCATGCTGGACGCCGGGCAGTTCCAGCAGCGGGGTCAGCACCCAGGCGAGGTCACCGGTGGTGGGGGTGGGGGCGCTCACGTCTCGTCGTCTCCTTGGTCATCCGATGGCGATGCGGGTGCTGGTGCGGGTGCTGGTGCGGGTGCGGGTGCGGGTGATACGGGTGCTGCGGGCGCGGGTGTGACGAGTGCTGGGGGCGCGGATGCCCGCGTACCGGTTCCGTCCGGCGCGGCGGCTTCGGCCTGGCGACCGCTGACGGTGCCCTGCTGGAGAGCCGTCCAGGACGCTCCGGCCTGTTCGGGGGTCCGGGGCGCGGGCTCCTCCGCCACCAGGCGGTGCGCGTCCGCCGTGTCGGGGGCGGCCGGGCGACGGGCGCGTCGGCGGCGGGTGGGCAGCTCGGTGCGGGGCTCAGTGGCGGGCTCGGTACGGGGCTCCGAGGCGGTCGGGGCCACGGCGGGCCGGGGTTCGGGAACCGCCGGACCGGGCTCCCCCGGCGCCTCCGACGTGCCCGGCACGTCCACCGCACCCGGCGCGTCCGGTGCTTCCGCCGCCCGCGTCGGCCGCGGGTGGGCGTGTACCGGCT
This sequence comes from Streptomyces sp. TSRI0281, assembly GCF_001905125.1. Lineage (GTDB taxonomy): Bacteria > Actinomycetota > Actinomycetes > Streptomycetales > Streptomycetaceae > Streptomyces. The sequence goes on from NZ_LWLE01000010.1 coordinate 89,597, forward strand.
TCGGTGCGAGCGCCGACAAGGCGCGGCCCTCCTCCATCACGGTGAGCAGATGGGCCGGGATACGGAGCATGGTGCGCATCCCCCCGTACGGCGAGGACTCGATGTGGCAGCTGAAGCCGTACCGCGCGACGAGTCTGCCCGCCACGGCGAATCCGGTCTGCGGCGGGTCCCCCAACTCGGTGAGCAGCACCTCGGACGGCCCGGCCAGCAACGCGCGGGCCCGCTGGAGCGCGTCGTCGTCCATACCGATCCCGGCGTCGTCGACCAGCACCAGGGCGCCGCGCCCCGGGGTCTGCTGGACGGTGACCGGCACCTCGGTGTCCGGGTGCGAGTACGCCGTCGCGTTGGCCAGCAGCTCCGCGAGGACGATCGCGAGGGGTTCGGCGGCGCGGGCGACGACGGCGAGCCGTTCGTCGCGCAGGTGGTTGGCGATCCGGATGCGCTCGTAACCGGCGACCCGGGACTGGGCTCCGAGCACGACCTCCACGAGCGGGGAGTTCTGCCGGGCGAGTCCCGGCCAGGCGTCGCAGAGCACGGCGGTGGCCTGGGTGCGGCGCAGTGCCAGTTCGTTGCGGAAGTCGAGTTGCAGGATGCGCGGGTCGTCGTACTCGTGCTGCATTTCGTGGAGCAGTTGCTGGGACTGGTTGAGCAGTGACTGGATCTTGGCCGAGGTGCCGCGCATCGCGGCTCTCGCGGCGGCGTCGACGCGCTGCCGTTCCTCGACGACCGCCACTCGGGCCGCCTGTACGGCCTCGGTCAGCAGTCGGGCGGCGACACCGTCGACGCCTGCGGCCTCACGCAGTCCGGGCACGGACGCGGTGGGGTGGGACAGGGCGGTCGCGGCGGCGGGTATCCGCCTCTCGGCGAGCTGGCGTATCTCGTCGGTGAGCGCGAGGGTCCGGGCCTCGGCGGCCTTCGCCTGCCGGTCCGCCAGTTCGGCGCGGGCCGTGGCCGCATAGGCGTCACGGGCCGACTGCTGTCCCCGTATCACCGCCGTCACGGCCCAGGCCACGGCGATCAGCGTCACGATCCATGCCACACCGGTCACCGCGTCTTCCGTGTCGGGCGGGTCCCGCGCACCGGACGGTGGCGGGTGGTGGTGAGCGTGATGAGGACGGTGACGGCGGCGGTCGTACGCGCCCGGCCGGCTCCCGGGGCGGTACTCACTCCGCCCTGCCGACCGGTTCGAGCACGGACTCCCCGGCTGCGGTACGGCGGAGGCCGTCGCCCGTACGCGCTTCCTCGACCTCCCGCGCCAGCACGGCCACCTCGGTCATCACCTGGAGCACACCGGGCAGTTCGGAGCCGTCCAGATGCCGGTACTCGCTCCCGATGGTGACCACCAGCCGCTCGGGCAGGCCGAGTGCGGGGTGCCGGCCCTCGCCGATCACCCGGCGGGCCGCCTCCGGCGCGGGCACGCCGGCCGTGTGGAAGGCGTGGGCACGCTCGCGTACGTACTCCAGGTAGACGATGTGCTCCCGCACCCCGGCCGCGTCGAGCACCGGTCCGTGGCCCGGGACGATGGTCTCGGCGCCGGTCGCGAGTACCCGCTCACAGGCCGCGATCACATTGCTCAGCGGGCCCGCCCAGTGCACCGGGTGGTCGCCCGGCTGCCGCGGGGTGGCGGAGAAGATCACGTCGCCGCTGAACACGGTGCGCTGGACGGGAAGATGGACGATCAGGTCGCCCGTGGTGTGGGCGGGCGGCAGGGCGGACACCTGGACCGGGTAGTCGCCGAGGGTCAGTTCCAGTTCCCCGGTGAAGTACGTGGTCGGCCGCACCGGTTCGGTGGCCGACCAGTCGAACGGGCCGAAGTGGCGCGCGAGGTAGGCGCCGAGCGGGGTGGCCGGATCGCCGCCCGCCACCAGCGCGTGCTGCTGTTGCGGGGTGGGCTCGTAGTGGATGTGTTCCCTGGCCTCGCGCGTGGCGATGATCTCAGCCTCCGGAAGCACTCCCGCGCCCCAGAAGTGGTCCCCGTTGGCATGGGTGACGATCACCCGATCGATGGAGACCCCGTCGGGCAGCCGTTTGACGCTCTCCGCCAGGAACTGTCCGGCCAGCAACCGGTCGTAAGGGGTGTCGATCCACAGCGCGCCGCGCGGCGACACGAGGAGACCGCAGTTGGCCAGCCCCCAGCCGCGTTTCGGCGGCAGCCAGGCGTACAGGCCCCGGCCCAGATCAACGACGTCCCCACCCGTGATCGACATGGACGCGATTATGCCGACAGCGATCCGGCCACGCGTTCGAACTCGGCCAACGAGCGGGCCGACTGGCGTGAAATCACCTCTCCCTCACCCACATTCCGCCCCCTTTACACCATCTGTGGCGGCCGACGGTGACGTTCCGGAGTCGAAGCCCTTCGGCCACGCCGGGAACTTTCCGGACCAGTCAGGAGATGTCACCCGATTCCGCGAGCCCGCGCGACAGTTGCCCAGCCGACGAAGACCGAACCGGATTCAGCCGACTACCCACCGAGCATGGCTGAAAACAGCCGCATCAAACGCCGCTCACCCACCGAGCGCACGGACCAGGGCCACGGACCGCTGACCGCTGACCGCTGACCGCTGACCGCTGACCGCTCGAACGAGCCGCCTGCACACGAACCGTGGGTACGGAGCACGGCTACGCAGCGCGAGTACGGAGCACGAGTACGGAGCACGGCTCAGACGGCGATGACGTCGACGCCCGCCTCGATGAACCGGTCCCTCGCGTCCGGCGTGATACCGGAGTCGGTGACCAGCACATCGACCAGGCCGAGATCGCAGACGCGTGCGAACGCCCGCTTGCCGATCTTCGAGGAGTCGGCCGCCACCACCACCCGCTGCGCCCGCTCCGCGAGGAGGCGGTTGACGCTGGCCTCGCCCTCGTGATGGACGTACGCCCCGCGCTCGATGTCGATCGCGTTGACGCCCAGCACGGCGGTGTCCAGGGTGATCTCGTTCATCACACCGACGGCCAGCGGGCCGGTCAGCTCGTACGACTGCGGTCTGGCCACGCCCCCGGTCACGACCATCTTGATCTGCGGCCGCATCGCCAGCTCGCCCGCGATGTTGAGCGCGTTGGTCACCACGGTCAGGGTCGGCTGCCCGGCCGCCGCCCCCGTCTCGCCGACGATGTCGGGGCGCACGGCCAGCGCCCTGGCCACCTCGGTCACCGTCGTACCGCCGGTCAGGCCGACCACCTCGCCGACCGCGACCAGTTCGGAGACGGCGCGGCCGATCGCCTGCTTCTCCGGGGCGCGGCGGCCCGCCTTGTAGCGCAGCGCCAGCTCGTAGGCGACACCGTGCGCGACCGCTCCGCCCCGGGTCCGGGTGAGCAGTTGCTGCTCGGCGAGCTGGTCGAGGTCACGGCGGATCGTCGCGGCCGACACGTCCAGCGTCGCCGCGGCGTCGTCGACCTCCACCCGGCCGTTCTTGCCGACCAGTTCCAGCAAAGCGTCCCAGCGGGCATCCCTGGACAAGAGCATGTCTCCTTCACCGTCCGGCGCGAGCACCACGCTCCCCGGGAACGCGGCCACCGGGACGCGGTCACCGGTGGCCGGACAGACGCAAGCGTCGCACAGGACTCCGGCGGGACACGGACCACCGATTCACCCCCCACCCCGTGCTTGTTCTTGCTCGATAGGCGCATGTAACGTGCAGAATCAAACATTCAATGCTTCATTCACCACGCCCGAGCGGAGTGCAGACGTGTCGTATGTAGAGACCGAGACAGCCAGCCAGCCCGACTGCTGGCGCCGTGCCGCGAAGCTGGCCGGAGACCACACGGCGGCCCTGCCCGCAGCCGGCGAACGCATCGCGGTCGTCGGCTGCGGAACCTCGTTCTACATGGCGCAGGCGTACGCCTCGCTGCGCGAGAACTCCGGCCAGGGCGAGTCGGACGCCTTCGCCGCCTCGGAGTTCCCCTTCGGCCGCTCCTACGACCGGGTCGTCGCCCTCACCCGCTCGGGAACCACGACCGAGGTGCTGGAGCTGCTGACCCGGCTGCGCGGCACGACCCGCACGGTGGCCATCACCGCCGATCCCGAGACCCCGGTGATGTCGGCGGCGGACGATGTCGTCGTCCTCGCATTCGCCGACGAGCGGTCCGTCGTCCAGACGCGCTTCGCCACCACCGTCCTCACTCTGCTCCGCGCCCACCTCGGGCTGCACACCGAGGACGCGGTGCGGGACGCGGAGACCGCGCTCGCCGAGCCGCTGCCGGAAGGACTGGTGGACTGCACCCAGTTCTCGTTCCTGGGCCAGGGCTGGACGGTCGGGCTCGCCAACGAGGCGGCGCTGAAGATGAAGGAGGCGTCGCTGTCCTGGACCGAGTCGTACCCGGCGATGGAGTACCGCCACGGCCCCATCAGCATCGCCACCGCCGGTACGGCGACCTGGATGTTCGGCACCGCGCCGGAGGGCCTGGCGGAGCAGGTGCTCGCCACGGGCGCCCGCTGGGTGCAGAGCGACCTGGACCCGCTGGCCGACCTCGTACGCGTACAGCGGCTGGCGATCGCGCGGGCAGCGGCACGCGGTCTCGACCCGGACCTGCCGCGCCACCTGTCGCGTTCGGTGGTCCTCGACGAGGCATGAGTCCGGGGGGCGACGCCGGTCCCCGCGACCGGCCGCGATCGCTCCCGGCCACGCGTGACGCCCTGCGGTCTCCCGCGCCCCCACGGCAGGGGTGCGGGAAACCGCAGGGTGGATCGACGGGAGACCCCACACCGGCACTGATCTGCGGTTCCCGCAGCGGCCCTGATCCGCGAGGTCGAGGGCCGGACGCCGGACATCGTCGTGGTGGACATCCGGATGCCGCCGACCCACACGGACGAGGGGCTGCGGGCCGCGCTGGAGGTCCGCGAGCGCCGGCCGGAGGTCGGTGTCCTGGTGCTCTCCCCGCATGTGGAGCGCAGCTATGCGGCCCAGTTACCGGCCGCGGGCGCCGAGCGGGTCGGCTATCTGCTCAAGGTCCGGGTCGCGCAGGTCGAGGAGTTCCTGGACGCGCTGGAGCGGATCCGGGCGGGCGGGGCCGTCCTCGACCCGGAGGTCGTAGGGCAGTTGGTGATCCGTACGACGCACAGCGACCCGCCGGCCCGGCTCACGCCCCGTGAGAGGACGGTGCTGGAGGAGCTGGCCCAGGGGCGTACCAACACGGCGATCGCGCAGCAGTCGCACCTCTCGCTGAGCGCGGTCGAGAAGAACCTCCACGCGGTCGTCGACAAGTTCGGGCTGTCGCACACCACGGGGTACAGCCGCCGGGTGCTGGCCGTCCTGCGCTATCTGGAGTCGTGACGACAAGCGGGCACGGCAAGCGGGCATGGGCATGGCAGACCGGCACGGCGGCCGGGTGCGGCAGCCGGGCCGGGGACTGCCCCGCCCGGCTGTCGCACCCGGCCGCTCGCGGTCGGAGCCGGAGCCGTCGCTCAGGACTCTTCGAAGTAGGCGTCCAGAACGGTGTCGAGCTCACCCGGCCATTCCTTGAGCCGGGTCCGGCTCTCCGCCTCGACCTCGGCGTTGAACCAACGGCGCGCCGACAGATGCACGGTGACGGTGAACCGGCGGCCGAAACGGGCGGTCTTGACCTCGACCGCGCCGATCTCGTCCCACAGGAACTCGGCCTCCTGGTCGTCCAGCCGGAACCGGACGCCCTCGCGATCCGCCCGGATCGAACCGCGGCGGTCGCTGACTTCGAAGACGGCCCCGTCCTCGGCCCCCTCCTCCGCCTCGGCCTCGGGTTCCTCACCGGCGGCGTCCGCCTCCGGTGACGTATCCGCGTCCGCTTCTCCGTCCGCGTCCGTGTCCGTGTGCGCGTCCACGTCCGCGCCTGCGGGATCGTCGTCCGACGTCGGCTTCTTCTCCTCCGTCCGAGCCGCGGAAGGGGCCGTCAGGCCGGGGATGTACGCCGGGTCGGTCCCCGCGGCGAACTCGGGTTTCGTGTTCGAATCTATGCTCTGCTCCACGGCGCGCAGTATGGCCGACGAACCTGTACGAGACCAGTCGCCGCGGTCGGCGGACGCCATTACAGCACTCCCCTGCGCCATTCACGGACCAGCAGATACCCGAGGTACGCGCCCCCGATCGCCATCGTGTAGATGCCGACCGGCAGGTCCTCGAACAGCGGGAGCTGCTGGGCGCAGAGATCGGCCGCCACGAGCAGCAGCGAGCCGGTCAGGGCGGACAACAGCAGGTGGGGGCCGGACACCCGGGTGACGCGCTTGGCGATCTGGGGTGCCGTCAGGGCGATGAAGGCGACGGGCCCGGCCACGCTGACGGACGCGGCGGAGAGCACGATCGCGAGGACGACGGCGGCCGTCTTCGTCCGCTTCGGCTCGGACCCCAGACCTTCGGCGAGGTCGTCACCCATCTCGCCGATGTCCAGCCGCCGGCCGATCAGGGCGGTCAGCGGGGCCACCACGAACAGGACCAGCCAGATGGTGGTCACGTCGCTCCAGGAGCGGGCGGCCAGGCTGCCGTTGACGTAGGCGGTGAGGACGGACGCCTTGTCCCGCTCCATCGCGTACACGACGTACTGGGTGATGGCGGCGCCGATCGCGGCGACCCCGATCCCGGCCACGACGAGCCGCGCCGGGTTGCGGAAGCCGGTGCCGGTGGACACGTACACGAGGGCCATCGCGAGGATCGCTCCGACGAGGGCGCCGACGGCCACCGGGACCGTGTCGGGGAACATCAGCGCGGAGATGGCGGCGCCCGCCCCCGCACCGGCCGCCAGGCCGATCACGTCGGGGCTGCCGAGCGGGTTGCGGGTGACGGACTGGAACAGCGCGCCGGACAGTCCGAGCGCGGCGCCGGTACCGAGGGCGACGGTCAGCCGGGGGCCGCGCAGCCGGTTCAGTACGAAACGGTTCTTGCCCTCGGCGTCACCGGTCAGCGCGGCGGGCAGATCGGCCAGGTCGACGCCCAGCCGCCCCATGGACAGGGTCGCGACGGCGGCCACGGCGATGAGGACGAGAAGCACGGCCGCCGCGACGACGGAGACCCGCCGCACGGGGATCGCCACATGGCGGCCGATCGTGAGGAAACCCTTGGGCGAGGCCGACCGCGGAGCGGGTCCCGCGGTGGACCGCGGGGCGGGGCCCGGCGTGGGGCCCGGCGTGGGGCCCGGCGTGGGGCCCGTGGTTGATTCCGGGGTGGTGGTCATGTGGTGCCCCTCATCCGGCGTACGGCGATGAGCAGTGCGGGTGCGCCGATGAACGCGGTCACCACGCCGACCATGAGTTCGGTGGGCCGCATGACGACCCGTCCCACCACGTCGGCGAGGAGCAGCAGGGTGGGCCCCGCGAGCGCGGAGAAGACGATCTGGACCCGGAAGTCGATGCCGGCCAGGGCCCGTACGACATGGGGAACCGCGAGGCCGACGAAGGCGATCGGGCCGACGGCCGCGGTCGCGGCGGCGGACAGCAGGGTGGCGGCCAGCAGACCGCCGCCGCGGATCCGGGCCGGGTGCGAGCCGAGCGAGACGGCCATCGCGTCACCGAGCGCGAGCGCGTTGAGGCCGGGACCCAGCGCCAGGGCGAGGAGGAAGCCGACCGCGGCGAACGGGAACACGGACCAGAAGACGTCGAAGTCGCGGCCGCCGAGGGCTCCGACGACCCAGTAGCGGTAGCTGTCGAACACCTGCGGCTTGCTGAGGGTCACCGCCTGGATGAACGCCATCAGCACGGCGGAGAGGACCGCACCGGCCAGCACCAGTCGCACCACGCTCGTTCCGGTACCGGCGGAGCCGATGACATGGACGAGCACTCCGGCGATCAGCGCCCCGGGGAGCGCCCACCACATGGTGTCGGTGGAGCCGGACGCGCCGAACCAGGCGGTCGCGGCGACGATGCTCGCGGACGCGCCCGCGTTGATGCCGAGCAGGCCCGGTTCCGCCAGCGGGTTGCGGGAGACGCCCTGCATGAGGGTGCCCGCGACGGCGAGGCAGAGTCCGGCCAGGACACCGAGCGCGGTTCGCGGATAGCGGCTCTCGATGATGGTGGTGACGTTGGGGTCGGCGGTGCCGGTGAGCACGTCGATGACATCGCCGAGCGAGGTGCTGCGGCTGCCGAACATGACGCTCGCGCACAGGGCGAGCGCCAGGGCGGCGAGCCCCAGGAGCAGGAGGAACGCCAGCCGAGCGGCGCCGGTACGCGAGGTACCGGCGCCGCTCGGCGGTGCGACCGTGGTGGTTGCCATGGGTGTGCGGGGTGCCCCGGTGCCTTACTTGCCGGCGGTGGCGACGGCCTTGTCGATGATCGGCAGGTAGCGCTCGATCGTCCACGGGACGGTCAGCGGGTTGATGATCGAGGAGGCCGTGACGAAGGAGTTGTCGTCGCTCGCGACGACGGCGCCCTTCTTGACCGCGGGGATCGCCCCGTACAGCGGCTGCGCCTCGGTCTCCTTACGGGTCTTGTCGTCCGTGTAGAACGTGAAGACGAGGTCGCTGTCCTTGAGCTTCTCGGCGTTCTCCAGTCCGATGAGCGCCGAGTCGGTGCCCTCGGTCTCCTTGAAGGTGTTCACGACGGGGTCGACGGTCAGGCCGAGCGAGGAGACCATCTTGACGCGCTGCTCCTCGGGCTTGAAGACACCGAGGGTGCCGGGGCCGGAGGTGTAGATGTACGAGAACGTGACGTTCTTGTAGTCCGGCCGGGTGGCCGCGGCGTCGGCGAGCTGCTTCTCGATCGTCGTCTTCAGGCCGGAGGCGTCCTCGGTCCGGCCGAGCGCCTTGCCGATGATGTCGATCTGCTGGTCCCAGTCGGTGCTCCACGCCTTGTCGGGGTAGGCGACCGTGGGCGCGATGTCCTTGAGGATGTCGTACTGCTTCTGTGTGATGCCCGACCACGGGGCGAGGATCACGTCGGGCTCCAGCTCGGTGATGGCCTCGAAGTCGATGTCCTCGCCGCCGGTGAACTGCTTGGGCAGCTTGTCGCCCGACTTCTTGACGGCCTCGTTGATCCACGGCAGGTAGCCGGACTTGTCGCTGCCCCACTCGTAGCTCTCGATGCCCACCGGGGTGTTGCCGAGCGCGATGGCGGTCTCCGCGGAGCCCTGGCCGAGCGTGACGATGCGCTCGGGCCTGTCCTCGATCTTCGCGGTGCCGAGCGAGCTCTTGATCGAGACGGGGAAGGCTCCACCGCTCTTCGCCGAGGTCTTCGCCGCGTCCTTGTCGCCGTCGCCGTCCGAGGAGCAGCCGCCGAGGGCGAGTGCGAGAGCGGCGGCGGTGGCCGAAGCGGCAAGGGTGTGACGGCGCACGCGGGTGAACCCGAGCATTGGTGTTCCTCATGATTGGCGAACGAGTGAGAGTAAGGCAAGCCTAAGCTAACGCATGGGGCATGCCTCGTCCGCCCCCCTCCCCCGCCCCTCGGCCACCCCCTCCCTCCAGCCCTCGGCCGCCCCCTCCCCCCGACCCCCGACCACCTCCCCTCCGGGCCGCTATCGGCGCCGCCCGGGGTTCGGCGCCGATAGCAGAGTCCAACGGCGCGTGTCCCGCAGATGTAGAGATACGACACAATCACGCAACATTTAATCTTTCACTAGATGATTGACTGACAGACGAAAATTTCGTACCGTCGAGCCTCATGTTGCACTTCGATTCACCGCCTCGGGGGCGGAGTGCGATCCGCGTACTGGCCCCCGGCCGACCGTCGTTGCTCACCGCCGGCATGACGGCATTACTCCAGGAGGACCCAGGGTTCGAGATCCTCACGGCCCGCCCCGCCACGGCGGACGCCGCACCTCGCACTCCCCTCCCCGACGTGTTCCTGATCGAGGACGTCCCCACCGTTCCGGTTGACGAAGCCGTCGGACCCGCCCTGCGTTCTCCCGGCGAGACGCGCGCCACCCGTGCGCTGATCGTCATGGAGAACGGCCGCACCGACCGCGTCTTCGGCTACCTCCGGCTCGGCGCCCGGTCGTTCGTCACTGTCGACGCCGTACCGGAAGTCCTGCTCGCCGCAGTCCGGGCCACCGCCCGGGGCGACGCCTTTCTCACCCATGACGCGGCCCGCCGCGTCATCGACACCGCACTCCCCCACGGGCACGAAGACGTGTCCCCACCGGCCGGCCCCACCACGCCGCTGACCGTCCGGGAGAGGGAGATCCATGCCCTGCTGGCGGCCGGGCGGTCCAACGCGGAGATCGCCGAGATCTGCGGTCTGAGCAGCAAGACCGTGAAGTTCCACGTCTCGAACATCCTGCGCAAGCTCGGCATGCGCAATCGCATCCAGGCCGTCGTCCACGCCGCGCATCTGTGCGGCCGGGGCACGGCGGCCTGAGCCTCGCCCCACCCCTCACGGCCGCCCGGCCCCACCAGGACGCGCCCCACCTCCCACGGCCGCCCGGCCCCACACGGGCGCCCTCGGCCCCGTACGTCCAGCCGCCACGGGGCTCACCGCTCACCCGCACACCCGCCTACCCCCGCGTTTCGCACATGTATGGAGAGGTTCATGCCGACACGACCCGCCGCGGCCGTCGCCGCAACCACGACAGCCCTGCTCCTCTCGCTCACCGCCTGCGGCGGCGGCGAGAACCAGGGCGCCGGAAAGGGGGGCGACCCCGTACGCGGGGGCACGTTCACCTACGCCGCCGCCGTCGGCACCTCCTGCCTCGACCCGCACACCAGCCCGGGGGACATCGCCGCCGTCGTCCAGCGCAATGTGTTCGACTCGCTCGTCCAGCTCGACGCCAAGGGCAGGCTCCACCCCTGGCTCGCCACCTCCTGGAAGGTCTCCGCCGACACCCGCAGCTACACGTTCCAGCTGCGCGACGACGTCACCTTCCACGACGGAACCCCGTTCGACGCGGCCGCCGTCAAGGCCAACCTCGAACACATCAAGGCCCCCGCCACCAAGTCCCTGTACGCCTCCGCCCTGCTCGGCCCGTACAGCGGCAGCGAGGTGCTCGGCGAGCACAGCATCAGGATCACGTTCTCCGAGCCCAACATCCCCTTCCTCCAGGCGGCGAGCACCCCCTACCTGGGCATCGCCTCGCCCACGTCCCTCAAGAAGTTCAAGGACCAGCTCTGCGCGGGCGGGAAGTACTCCGTGGGCACCGGCCCGTACCGCTCGGAGCGGTACGTCAAGAACGACCGGGCCGAGTTCACCCGCAACAAGGACTACACCTGGTCCCCGCGGGGCGCCGCCCACCAGGGTCCGCCGCTCGTCGACAAGCTCGTGATCCGGTTCCTGCCCGAGGACTCGGTCCGGGCCGGAGCCCTGACCAGCGGTCAGGTGGACGCCGCGGCGGTGCCCGTGACCTCGGCGAAGGCGGTGCGGCGCGATACCTCGCTGCGCCTGACCAAGCAGCAGTCGCCCGGCGCCTCCTACTCCCTGTACCTCAACACCGACCGCGGGCCGCTGCGCGACGAACGGGTCCGGCGCGCCTTCCAGCAGTCCGTCGACGTGGACGCGCTGATCCGCAGCATCTACCAGGGCGAGTACGAGCGTGCCTGGAGCCCGCTGAGCCCCACCACCCCCGCCGCGTACGACGATTCCATCAAGGGCGCCGTCCGCCACGACCCGGCCGCCGCGGCCACCCTCCTCGACCAGGCCGGCTGGACCGGGCGGGACGCGAAGGGCTATCGCACCAGGAGCGGTGAACGCCTCGCGCTGCACTGGCCGTTCATCGGCGCCCTCGTCCGCGACCAGCGCGACGTGCTGGCCGAGGCGGTACAGGCGGAGCTGAAGAAGAACGGCATCGACCTCGTCCGCGACCCGGTCGAGACCGGCGCCTACTTCGAGCGCTACGGCAAGGGCGACTACGACGTGTGGGACAACGCCTGGGTGCGCGCCGACCCGGCGATCCTCGCGGGCTTCTACCTCTCCACCAACCTGCCCTCCGCGGGCGGGCAGAACGTCTCCCACACCGACGACCGGCAGGTCGACAGCTGGCTGCGCGCGGGCGCGGCCGAGGAGGAGCCCGCCGCGCGCGAGACGTCGTACGCCAAGGTCGAGCGCTGGGCGGTCGACCACGGCACCGTCCTGCCCCTGTACGTCCCGGTCACCTCGATCGGCACCACCGCGGCCGCCCGGGGCCTGACCTTCGACGCCAACGCGTGGCCGCAGTTCGCCGGTGTCTGGAAGAACACGAAGTGAGCGGCCGCCTCCCCCCGGCCGGCCGCTGGCTGCTCCACCGGGCCGTCGGCGCCGTGCTGGTGCTGTGGGGCGCGGCGAGTCTGACGTTCCTGGTGCTCCACCTCGTCCCCGGCGACCCGGTGACGACCCTGCTCGGCGCCTCCGCCACCGATTCGGCGGCGCTGCGCGAGGAGATCCGGCACGAGTACCACCTGGACGACCCGCTGGCCGTGCAGTATGTGTCGTTCCTCGGGCGACTGGTCACGGGCGACCTGGGCAGCTCCTACCAGCAACAACAGCCCGTCTCCGTCATCATCGGCGAACAGGTCGGCGACACCGCCGAGTTGGCGCTCAGCGCGCTCGCCCTGCTGGTGGTGGCCGCCCTGGTCACGGCCACGGCGACGGCGGGACGGCGGCGCCGGGTGCGCGGCGCCGTCTCCGGGGCGGAACTGGTGGCCGTCTCCACCCCGGCGTTCTGGCTCGGCATCGTGCTGCTGACCGTCTTCTCGTTCCGGCTGAACGTGTTTCCGGTGGCCGGAGCGGGCGACTGGCGTTCGCTGGTGCTGCCGGCCGTCACGCTCGCGGTGCCGTTCGGCTCCCTGCTCGCCCAGGTGCTCCGGGAGGGGATGGAGGCCGCGCTGCACCAGCCGTTCGCGCTCACCGCCCGCTCCCGGGGGCTGGGCGGCACCGCGCTGCGGCTGCGGCACGCGCTGCGGCACGCCGCCGTCCCCGCCGTCACCCTCAGCGGCTGGCTGGCGGGCGGGCTGCTCGGCGGAACGGTACTGGTGGAGACCGTGTTCGCCCGTCCGGGCCTCGGCCGGGTGGCGCTGGACGCGATCTCCGGCCGGGACATCCCGGTGGTCGTCGGACTCGTCCTGCTGTCCGCCACCGTCTATCTCGTCGTCAACGCGATCGCGGATCTGGTCTGCCTCTGGGCCGATCCGCGCCTCAGGAGCCCCGTATGAGCGCCCGGCCCACCGGCGGCGTCCTGGTCCGGCCCACCACCGGCCACCTGCGGGAGCGGCTGGCCGGGTTCCGGCCCGGCCTGCTGCTCTCCGCGGCCGTCCTGGCGGTCGCCGCCGTCGCCTGCGTCAGCCCCGGACTGCTGGCGGGTGCCTCTCCCACGGACGCCGATCCGGTCGCCGCCCTGCTGCCGCCCGGCGCCGAGCACTGGTTCGGCACGGACCAACTGGGCCGGGACGTCTACGCCCGGGTGATCCACGGGGCGCGTCACTCCCTGCTGCTGGGCGTCGGGGCGACCGCGCTCGGGGTGCTGGTGGGCCTGCTGATCGGTCTGCCCGCCGCGCTGCTCGGACGGTTCGCCGACCAGGCGGCGATGCGCGGCATGGACATCATGCTGGCGCTGCCCGAACTGCTGCTCGCCCTCCTGGTGATCGCCGTGGTGGGCCCCAGCTCGGTCAACGCGGCGCTGGCCATCGCGGTCGCCTCGGTGCCGGGATACGCGCGGCTGATCCGGGGGCAGGCCCAGGTGGTCCGCAGGGCGGAGTACATCCGCTCCGCCATCGGGCTCGGGCTGCGCCGCCGCACCGTGGTGCTGCGGCACGTCCTGCCCAACACCCTCGGTCCGCTGGTCGTCCCCGCGACGCTCGGTGTCGGTACGGCGATCATCTCCGGCTCCGCGCTCAGTTTCCTCGGCCTCGGCCCCAGGGCCCCCACCCCGGAGTGGGGGGCGATGCTCGCCCAGGGGCGGGACGCGTTGCAGAGCGCGTGGTGGATCGCGGTGTTCCCCGGCGCGGCGATCACCGTGTCGGTGATCGCCGTCACCGTCGTCGGGCGGCACCTGCACATCGGACTGGAAGGCAGGCCCGGAGCATGACCGCTCCCCCGAAGAACCCGGCGCTCCCCCCGAAGCACGGACCGGACTCACCGGCCCTCCCCCCGCAGGACGGACCGGACTCACCCGCGCTCCCCCCGCAGGACGGAGCCGAACCCGCGGCCGTCGCGCTGGCCGTGCGCGGACTGACCGTCGCCTTCGGCCACGGACGCCGACGCCGGACGGTGGTCCACGACGTCTCCCTCACCCTGGCGCCCGGTGAATGCCTGGCGCTGGTGGGCGAGTCGGGCTCCGGCAAGAGTGTGACGGCCAGGGCCCTGATCGGCCTCGCCGGACCGGAGTCGGCCGTCCACAGCGAAGGGCTCCAGGTCGACGGCCGTGACGCCACCGGCTTCCGCGAACGCGAGTGGCGCACGGTACGCGGCCGGGTGGTGGGGCTCGTCTCCCAGGACGCCCTGTCGGCACTCGACCCGCTGCGGCGGGTGGGGGCCGAGGTCGCCGAGCCGCTGCTGGTCCACCGGCTGGCCCGGCGCGGTGAGGTGGCGGAGCGGGTCACCGGGCTGCTCCGCGACGCCGGGGTCCCGGAACCGGAGCTGCGGGCCCGGCAGTATCCGCACCAGCTCTCCGGCGGACTGCGCCAGCGCGCGCTGATCGCCTCGGCCACGGCGGGCGGGCCACGGGTGCTGATCGCGGACGAGCCCACCACCGCGCTGGATGTCACGGTCCAGGCCCGCGTGCTGGAACTCCTGCGGGAGCTCAAGGAGTCCGGAACCGCCCTGCTGCTCATCAGCCACGATCTCGCGGTGGTCGCCCAACTCGCCGACCGGATCGCGGTGATGACCCAGGGGCGGGTGGTGGAGACCGGCTCGACCGGTCAGGTGCTCGGAACCCCTCGGCACCCGTACACACGCGCCCTGATCGCCTCGGTCCCGGCACTCGACGCCGTGCCCCCGCGGGGACGACCGCCGGGGGCACAGAACGAGGACGCGCCGCTGACGGGGGCCGAGGACGCACCATCGCCGCGATCAGGCGGAGAGGACGCGGCACCGCCGGGGTCCGGGGCCGAGGACGCGGCACCGCCGCCCCCGCCGGGAGCCGGCGCGGTCCTGCTGTCGGCGCACGGGCTGGTGAAGCGGTACCGCTCCCCGGACGGCGGCGTCCGCACGGCGGTCCGGGACCTGGACTTCACGCTCGCGCACGGCGAAACGCTGGGCGTCGTGGGCGAGTCGGGCTCCGGGAAGAGCACGCTCGCCGCCATGGTGATGGGGCTGCTGGCGCCCGACGCCGGTGAGGTCCGGCTGGACGGCGGGCCCTGGAGCGCGCTGGACGAACGGCGGCGGCGTCCGCTGCGCCGGGGCGTCCAGCTCGTCCACCAGGACCCGCTCGGGTCGTTCGACCCCCGGTTCACCGTGCGGCGCCTCCTCGACGAGGCGCTGTCCGTGGCCGGTCCGGCGCGCGGCGCGCGGCGCCGGGAGCGGGCGGCCGAGCTCCTGGAACAGGTCGGCCTCGACACGGCCGTGCTGGAGCGGCGGCCGGCCCGGCTGTCCGGAGGCCAGCGCCAGCGCGTGGCGATCGCCCGTGCGCTGGCCACCTCACCGCGGCTGCTGGTCTGCGACGAGCCGGTCTCCGCGCTCGACGTGACGGTGCAGGCCCAGGTGCTGGAGCTGCTGGCGTCGCTCCGCGCGGCGTACGGGCTGGCGATGCTGTTCATCTCGCACGACCTGGCGGTGGTGCGGCAGGTCAGCGACCGGGTCCTGGTGATGCGCGACGGCGACATCGTCGAACAGGGCCCCGTCGCCGAGGTCCTGGGCACACCCCGCCACCCGTACACCCGTCAGCTGCTGGCAGCCGTACCGCGTCTCCCGGCCGCCCCTCGACCCTCATGATCCGCGACCATGTCACCCGTACCCCGGATGGAGTTCCATGCCCCCGCTCGACCTGACCGCCGACGAAGTACTCACCACCACCCGGGCCGTCCGCAAGCGGCTCGACCTGACCCGGCCCGTGGAACGGAAGCTGATCGAGGAATGCCTCGAACTGGCCACCCAGGCACCCACCGGGCGCAACCGGCAGCGCTGGGACTTCGTCTTCGTGACGGACCCGGCCAAGCGCGCCGCCCTCGCGGACCTCTACCGGCTGGGGCTCGCGCGTCCCCGTCAGCAGGTCGTCCGGGACGGGGTGAACCGTGGTGATCTGGCGCGCGGCCACCGGATCATGGACAGCGCCCAGCGCCTCTTCGAGCATCTGCACGAGGTCCCCGTGCTGCTCGTCCCGTGCATCCGGGTCCAGGGGCGGCACGAGATCGACTCGCACGTCGGGCAGGCCAACACCTGGGGGTCGATCCTCCCGGCCGTCTGGCAGTTCATGCTGGCCGCCCGCTCGCGCGGGCTCGGCACGGCGTGGACCACGCCTCATCTGCACTACGAGCGCGAGGCCGCCGAATTGCTCGGAGTGCCCTACGAGACCGTTCTGCAGACCGCGCTGATCCCGGTGGCCCACACGATCGGCACCGACTTCCGGCCCGGACCGCGGGTCGATGCCGATGAGGTCGCGCACTGGGACAGCTGGTAGCGGCGCGGGCGCCGGGGGCGGGCGGGCGCCGGGGGCGGGTGCGCGCCGGGGGCGGGTGCGCACCCGGTGGACGCGGGGCTTCCGCACGGTTGCCGTTATTTCGATGATGTGCAAACCTACGAACGAAGCCTACGAGCCATCGGCAGGCAGGTGCTCCCGGCCCCCCGCGGTCCGGGGCGAGCGAGAGGAGAGGGCCCGTGCGCACCCTCAGCCACCCCGCCCGGTCCGACATCGAACTCACCGCGGTCTTCCACGCGCTGAGCGATCCGACCCGGCTCTCGATCGTCCGGAGCCTGGTCGGCATCGACGAGCAGTCCTGCGGCACCCTGGACATCCCGCTCTCCAAGTCGACGCTCTCCCACCATCTGAAGGTGCTCCGCGACGCGGGCGTCACACACACCCGCATCGAGGGCACCCACCGCTATATGTCGCTGCGCCGCGAGGATCTCGACGCCCGGTTCCCCGGACTCCTGGACGTGGCACTCGCGGGCGACAGCACGCTCGCGCACTGAGTCCGGCGCTCAGGTCCGGACCGAAGTCCGCGCCGAGGCCGACGCCGAGGTCCGTGCTCAGGTCCGTGCTCAGGTCTGCGGCGTTCCTCCCTTCCTGGTGAACTCGGCCACCCGGAAGGCCAGATCGAGGGACTGGCCGCGGTTCAGCCGCGGGTCGCACGCCGTCTCGTACCGCCGGTGCAGATCGTCCACGAAGATCTCGTGGCCGCCGCCGACGCACTCGGTGACATCGTCACCGGTCAGTTCGACATGGATGCCGCCCGGGTGCGTACCCAGGCCGTGGTGCACCTCGAAGAAGCCCCTCACCTCGTCCAGGACGTCGTCGAAGCGGCGCGTCTTGTGGCCGGAGGCCGCCTCGAAGGTGTTGCCGTGCATCGGATCCGTCACCCATACCGGGCGGGCTCCGGAGGCCGTGACCTTCTCCACCAGTCCGGGCAGCAGGTCACGGACCTTCGCCGCCCCCATCCGGACGATGAAGGTCAGCCGGCCCGGCTCGCGCTCCGGATCGAGCCGGTCGAGATACGCGAGCACCTCGTCGACGTCCGTCGACGGGCCGAGCTTGACGCCGACGGGGTTGCGGATCTTCGAGGCGAACCCGATGTGCGCACCGTCGAGCGCGCGGGTGCGCTCACCGATCCAGATCATGTGCCCGGAGGTGTCGTACAGCTCCCCCGTGCGCTCGTCGGTACGGGTCAGCGCATTCTCGTAGTCCAGCAGCAGTCCTTCGTGCGAGGAGTAGAACTCCACCGCCCTGAGCTGCTCCGGGTCCGTGCCGCACGCCTTCATGAAGGCCAGCGCCTTGTCGATCTCCCGGGCCAGGGCCTCGTAACGCCGCCCGGACGGCGATGACTTCACGAACTCCCGGTTCCAGGTGTGGACCCGGCCCGGATCGGCGTAGCCACCGGTGGTGAACGCGCGCACCAGGTTCAGCGTCGACGCGGACGCCCGGTACATCCGCCTCAGCCGTTCCGGATCGGGGGTGCGGGCCTCCTCGGTGAAGGCCAGGCCGTTGACCGCGTCGCCCCGGTAGGAGGGCAGGGTCACCCCGTCACGGGTCTCGGTCGGGCTGGAACGGGGCTTGGCGTACTGGCCGGCGATCCTGCCGATCTTCACCACCGGCACCGAAGCGGCGTAGGTCAGCACGGCGCTCATCTGGAGCATCGTCTGCAGGGTGCCCTGGACGTACTCCGCGGAGACCCGGTCGAACACCTCGGCGCAGTCGCCCCCCTGGAGCAGGAACGCCTCCCCCCGGGCCACGGCCGCGAGGCGGTCGCGCAGTTGGTCGCACTCGCCCGCGAAGACGAGCGGCGGATACGCGGCGAGCTCCGCGAGCACGCCGTTCAGCGCCTCGGGGTCGGGATAGGCGGGCTGCTGCCCGGTCGCTGCGGAGCCGGGGACCGGGCCCCGCACCTCAGCCCCCCGCCGATCGGCGCGGCGCGTTCACAGGACCACCTGTACGTCGTAGGCGGTGAGCCACTCGTTGAGCTGGAGGGCGCGCGGCAGGATCGGCGGCGGGGTGAAGGTGCCGTTGACCCAGTCCTGGTTCCTGACCATGGCACGCAGGGTGTCCGCGTCCAGCAGTTCCATCGCGGGCGAACCCGGGTCCTCGATCATGTCGGAGACCGCGGTGCGCACGGATTCCAGGTACTCGGGGCTCTGCCCGACGGGGAAGCCGCTCTTGGGGCGGTGGACGACCTCGGCGGGCAGGGCGTCCTCGACGGCGGCGCGCAGCAGTCCCTTCTCCCGGCCGCCGAGCCGCTTCAGTCGCCAGGGCACGTTCCACACGTACTCGACCAGGCGGTGGTCGCAGTAGGGGACGCGGACCTCCAGGCCGTTGGCCATGCTCATACGGTCCTTCCGGTCGAGGAGGAAGGGCAGGAACCGGGTGTGCTGGAGGTAGTAGACCTCGCGCATCCGGCGGTCGACGCCGCTCTCGCCGTCGAGATGGGGGACTTCGCCCAAGGCCTCGCGGTAGCGGCTCTCCAGCCGTTCGTGCAGGTCCAGATGGGGGCGCAGCTGCGGCGACAGCACGGCGTTGCGGTCCTTGACCCCGGCCGACCAGGGAAAGCCGCCGCTGGGCCGCTCGGCCTCGCTCGCGAACCAGGGGTAGCCGCCGAAGGCGTCGTCCGCGCCCTCTCCGGACAGCGCGACGGTGAGGTGTCTGCGCACCTCCCGGAACAGGAGGTACAGCGAGACGTCCAGGTCGCCCACGCCGGGGTAGTCGCGGGCGCGCAGCGCGATGCCGGACTCGGAGAGCAGGGAGGCGGGTTCGACCAGTACCTCCTGGTGCTTGGTGCCGACGTGGTCGACGACGGCACGGACGAAGGGGGCGTCGCGGGAGACGTGCAGGGCGTCGGCGGTGAAGTCGTCCTCGCCGCCGGCGAAGTCGACGGAGTAGGTGGCGAGAGTGCCGAGCCCTTCGGCGGCCATGGCGGACGCGCCGATCGCGGTGATGGCGCTGGAGTCGATGCCGCCGGACAGCAGTGCGCCCAGGGGCACGTCGGCGACGGTCTGCTCCGCGACGATCCGGTCCAGCAGGGACCGGACGGTGGCCACGGTCGTCTCCTGGTCGTCCTCGTGCGGGGCGGTGACGAGCTGCCAGTAGCGGTGCGAGGTGGTGCCGTTGTGGTCGAAGCGCAGGATGTGGCCGGGCAGGACCTGGCGGATCGTGCGGTAGACGGCGTCGCCGGGGCGCTTGGCGGCGACGGTGAAGACGTCCACCAGCCCTTCGGCGTCGACCTCGGGCCGCACGAGTCCGGAGGCGAAGAGCGCTTTGGGTTCGGAGCCGAAGACGACTCCGGTGGCGTGTTCCGCGTAGTACAGCGGTTTGATGCCGAGCGGGTCGCGGCCGAGGTGGAGGGTCTGCGTCCCGATGTCCCAGAGGGCGTAGGCGAACATTCCGGCGAAGCGGGTGATCGCCTCGGCGCCCCATTCCCGGTGGGCGGCGAGGATGACCTCGGTGTCGGAGGCGGTACGGAAGCGGTGTCCCCGGGCGCGGAGTTCGGCGCGCAGCTCGCGGTGGTTGTGGATCTCCCCGCTGAAGGAGACCACCGCGGTGTCGCGCCCGTCGTCCGGGCCGGTCGCGGTCATGGGCTGCCGGCCGTGCTCGGGATCGGTGACGGCGAGCCGGCGGTGTCCGAGGCCGATCCTGGGCGCGGTCCAGACCCCGGAGTCGTCGGGTCCGCGGCGGGCCAGCGTGTCCGCCATGCGGCGTACGGTCTCCGTCTCGCGGGTCAGGTCGCGTTCCCGGTCGAGCCACCCTGCTATGCCACACATGATCGGGTCTCCTCAGCTCTGGGTGGTGGACGCGTACTCGGCGAGGGTCGTCTCGACGACCCCTCTGATGGGGGCGGGCAGCCGGTCCCAGTTGCGGTCGTCGTTGAGGTCGAGCACCCGGGAGAGCTTCCAGCCGAGGTACTGGCCGAGCGAGGCGAGCGGGGGCAGCTTCTCGACCGGGCGCAGGGCGAGTTCGTAGCCGGGGAAGAGTCCGGCGATTCGGCGGGTGGTGGCCTCGGTCCAGGCCGCGTCCGCCTCGCCGGTGGTCGTCGCCAGGCACAGGATGGTGCGGTCGCGGATGACGAGCATGTAGTTCAGGACGTGTGTCGTCCCGGGGCGGGGGGCGGGGACGCGTGAGCCGTCGGCGTCGGCACCTCCCCCGGCCTTCGCCGCCTGCCCGGCCGCGTCACCCGCGTCACCCGCGTCACCCGTGTCGCCCGTGTCGCCCGTGTGACTGATGTGGCCGGTGTCGCCGTTCTCGTCGCCGGCCCAGATCGCGGACTCGAAGTCGTTCTGCCGGATGCCGTTGCCCTCCAGGGTGATGAGGTCCTGGGACCGTCCGAGGGTGCGCAGCAGAGGGGTGGCCACCCCGCAGGGGCAGTCGGCTCCGGTGATCTCCACGAGGTCGCCGGTGCGGTAGCGCAGCAGGGGCCTGGCGAGGATGTCGAGAGTGGTGACGACGAGTTCGCCCCGGTCGGGGCGGCCGTCGACGCGGCGCGTCCCCGATGCGTCGTCCAGCTCCAGGACGTAACTCTGGGTCTGGAGGTGCAGGTTGCGGTGTTCGCAGGTGACGGCGGTGGTGCCGGTCTCGGACGAGCCGTACGCGGCGACATAGGCGCGGGCGCCGGTGAGGCGTTCCAGGTGGCGGACGAAGGCGGGGCCGGTCTGCTCGGCCATCAGGAACAGCTTCTCGAAGGCCGGCACGGGCTCGTCGTTGCGGTAGGCGAACTGGATCATCTCCAGCAGCCGGGACGGGGGTCCGACGAAGACGTTGACGCCCAGCTCGCGGGTGAGCCGGAGTACCCGGGTGTAGTCGCCGGTGATGTTGTCCACCCAGGGGCGCAGTGAGAGGACCTGGAGGTATTCGAGGACCTTCTCGAACTGGTACGCGGCCGGGGCGAACGGCGCGTTGATCAGGATGAGGGCCCGGTCGGCCGGGGAGAGGATCCGGGCCCACAGCTCACCGATGTTGATGGTGTTGGCGACGAGGTCGTCCAGGGCCTTGGGCGCGGCGACGGGGTTCCCGGTCGTGCCCGAGGACTCGTAGTAGTGCAGGAATTCCGACAGACCGCGGGTGAAGGCCCGGTGTCCGCCCTCGCTGAGGGCCTTCTTGGGCAGGAAGGGAAGCTCGGTGAGGAGGTCGCCGATGGCCCGCTCCGGTTCCGTCCCGGCGGCCTTCGCCACCAGGGCGGGCCCGAGGGTGTCCTCGTAGAGACCGGAGCCGGCGGCCGCCCGGAGGGTGGCGGTGAACTTCCGTCCCAGGGAGGCGTGGTCGGGGTGTCCGGCGTGGCTGTCGCGGACGAGGGCGGTGTGGTCGCGTACCGCGTCGGCCAGTTCACGGGTGGTCGTCGTGTCACGAAGCAACAGCATGGGTGTCCCTCTCGTCAGCGGCCCCGGCGGCGCGGGCCAGGCTTCCGTCGGATATGAGGCGGGCGACGACCGTGATGTCCTGGTCCATCCGGCGGTCGCGGTCGGCGTACGGCACGTGCGAGCGGATCAGGGCGTGCACCTCGCGGGTCCAGGGGGCGGCCCGGTCCAGCCCGCGCAGATCGATGGCCTGGGCGGCCGCGAGCAGGGTGATCGCCGTGACCTGGCCGGTGAGTTCGTTGACCGTGCGGGCGTCCCGGGCGGCGGTGGTGGCCATGCTGACCTTGTCCTGGTTGTGCGCCTCGGTGGACCGGGAGAACACGGTGGCGGGCAGTGCCGTCTTGAGCGCTTCGGCGGTGACGGCGGACGCGGCGATCTGCATGCCCTTGAATCCGTGGTGCAGCCCGGCCTCGGCGCTGAGTTCGGGCGGTACGAGATTGGCGGGGAGCCCGCCGCTGAACTTCGGGTCGATGATCAGGGCGAGCTGCCGGTCGAGCAGGTCGGCGACGTTGGCCGTGGCGATCTTCAGGCTGTCCATGGCCTGGCCGACATGGCCCGCGTAGAAGTTGCCGCCGTGGTGCGGCCGTTCCTCGTCGACGGAGAACAGCGGGTTGTCCGTGGAGGCGTTGACCTCGGTGGTGAGCCAGGGGTCCACCCAGGACAGGGTGTCGCGGAGCACTCCGATCACATGGGGGGCGCAGCGTACGGAGTAGTGGTCCTGGATGCGCCGGTCCAGCTCCCGGTAGTCGCTGCCCTCCAGCGACGTGGTCCCGGCCAGGATCTGTTCGTACGTGGTGGAGAGCCGCGATCCGTCGAGCAGCCGTCGCAGGTGGGCGGCGCTGGCCACCTGCCCGGGGTGGGGCTTGGCCCGGTGGAGGAAGTCGGCGAAGTGGGAGGCGTTGCCCAGGAGCGCCTCGCTGACGAAGGCGGTGGTGATCTCGGCGGCGGTGACGATCCGGGCCGCGTCGTGCGCGGCGAGCACGGCGAAGGCGGTGGTGAAGGCGGTGCCGTTGATGAGGGCCAGGCCCTCCTTCGCCTCCAGGACGACCGGGGAGATGCCGGCCTCGCGCTGGGCGTCGGCGACCGGCAGGACGCGTTTGCCGACCTCGGCGTCGCCCTCTCCCAGCAGGGTGGCGGCGACGTAGCACAGGGGCACCAGGTCGCCGCTGGCGCCGAGTGATCCGCGCTCGGGGACCAGGGGGATGATGTCGGCGTTCAGATGGTCCAGGAGTCGGTCGATCACCAGTGGGCGGATGCCGGAGTTGCCGCGCGCCAGGCAGTTGGCGCGGATGAGGAGCGTCGCGCGGACGACGTCCGCCGGTGCGTTCGGGCCGACCCCGTTGAGGTGGTAGCGGATCAGATTGTGCTGGAGCTGTGCGGCGCGCTCGGGGCTGATCTGGTTCGTGACGCTGTCGCCGAACCCGGTGGTGACCCCGTAGATCGGTTTTCGCTCGGCCATGAGCCGGTCGCGCAGCCGCACACTGCGCTCGGCGGCCGTGACGGCACCGGGGTGCAGGACGGCACGGGCCGCGGGCTCCCGTGACGCGGGGCGGGCCAGCCGCACCACGTCGTCAAGGGTCAGGGAGGCGCCGTCCAGCGCGATGCGGGCGGGGTCGGTCCAGTCATTCACCTTCGGAACTCCAGGGAAGCGGGGGGCTTTTCGATTGCGCCCCAATACTTCGCGATGGGAGTGCCGAATTTCTTCTGCCGTCGGACCTGGTTGCGCCAGGTCCGGGGACCTGGGCCGACCCGGCCCATCGGCGTGGACCGCGAATTGTCACCGCACTGTGAACATCGTTACAAGTTTATTTCTTGCCCGGAACCTTTGAGATTCGGATTCCCCCGGCAATATTCTCGCCCTGGCACGGTCCACGTCGTCAACGATCCGGAGGCTTGGATGCCGCATACCGATACGGACCGCGGGCGGCACGGAACCATCCGGGTCCTGGCCCCCGGCTGCCGTTCGCTGTTCACCGCCGGCCTCGCCACGGCCCTGGGCCGGACACCCGGTCTGGAGGTCCTGCCGGCGGACGACGGGGCGGCGGGCTGTCCCGACGTGGCGCTGCTGGAGGACGTTCCGGCTGTTCCGGTGGCCGACACGCTCGCCGGTCTGGTGCGTCGGCTTCCCCAGGGGCCCGGCGACCGAAGACCGAAGATCATCGTCATGATGCGGGACCCGAGGACCGACCGGATCTTCGCCTACCTCCAGGCGGACGTCCGGGGCTTCGTCTGCCACGACGCCCCGCTGGACGAACTGGTCACCGCAGTGAAGGTGGTCTTCCGGAATGAAGCATTCCTGCCGCACGGCATAGCGCTCCAAGTCATCGACGGCATTCTCCCGTACCTCCCGAAGCCCGCTTCGGAAATCTGGCCGCACATGGACACACTCACCGGACGGGAGCGGGAGATATTCGCCCTGATGGCCTCCGGGGAATCAAATGCGGAGATTGCCGACGCCTTCTCCCTGAGTCAGAAGACCGTCAAATTCCATGTGTCCAACATCCTCCGAAAACTCGGAATGAAAAACCGTATCCAGGCAGTCGCCCGTGCCAGCGGAACCCACCGCGCCACGGTCTGAACAGAGAAGGTTCTCCCATGTCCGTCCCCACGTCCGCGCCCGTCCCCGCCCGGCCCGGCTCTTCCGACGGCCCCGGCTCCCCCGGGAGCGCGGGCTCCCTCGGCGCCGCCGCCGCCGCACGGGAAGCCCGCGCCGCGCTCGATGCCTTCCTCGACGCCCTCAACAGCCGCTCCGTGCCCGACTGGGCGAAAACCCTCCACTATCCGCACGTTCGGGTCCATGACGGCGCGGTCACCGTCTGGGAGACGCCGGAGATCTACATCGAGAACTCGACGCCCGAGGTGGGGCAGTTGCTGGCGACCGGCTGGGACCACAGCGGCTGGGAGCGGGTCGACCTGGTCCAGACGTCCCCCGATCAGGTGCACGCCCAGGTCAGGTTCGCCCGCTACGACAGCGAGGACAAGCCGCTCGGCTCCTTCGAGTCGCTCTACGTCCTCACCCGGCAGGACGGCCGCTGGGGCGTCCTGGCCCGGATCGGCTTCACGGCCTGAGCGACGCGACCCGCAGCGGCGGGATCCCGCCGAGCGCGGCACCGATCCGTTCGGCGAGGACGTGTTCGCCTGCGGCGGTGGGATGGAGGCCGTCGGCGTAGAGATGCGCCGCGTCCGCGACGAGGGCGAGCGCGAGCCCGTCCACCGGGTGGAGTGCGCGGTCCCCCAGGCGCTGGAGGACCCGCACCGCCTCCTCGGTGATCGCGCGGGTGTCCTCCAGCGTCAGCCCGGCACTGTTGACGGCCTTCTCGCGGTCGGGCGACGACAGCGGGGTGAGCACCACGACGGGCGTGTCCGGGTGGCCGTCGCGAATCGTGTCGATGAAGCCGCAGACGGCCGGGCCCCAGCTCCGCTCGGTGAACGCCCCCCGGATGTAGGCGTTGATGCCCAGCTCCAGCGTGATCACGTCGGCCGGCGCGTCCCGGACCGCCCGCGCGACGACCGGGTCGAGGTATGCCTCCCCGGCGAACCCGAGATTGCGCAGCCGCCACCCCCGGCCCGCCGCGACCAGGGCGGGCCAGGTCTCGGAGGGCCCCGCCGCGTACATGCACTGGGTGAGTGAACTCCCGTACGCGACCCAGCGGGGCCCCGAGCGCTCTGCCGCCCGCAGGGACCGGTGGCCGCGGAAGGAGACGGCGCCGATCCGGGTGATGCCCAGGTGCGGGAGCCAGACCTCGACCTCGGCCGGGTCCGGCCCCCCGGCAGGCAGCGGGAACGTGACCCGCTGCCTGCCGGGACCACCGGTCCAGCGGTGGACCAGGGTGCCGTCGACCCGGACGTCCAGCGGCGAGCCGCCGGGATCGTTCTCCATGTCCAGCGTCAGCTCGGCGGCGTCGGTGCGGACCGCGAAACGTACTCCCGCGGTGGTCAGCGCGATCCGGGAGAAGTTGGCCGACATCGCCGTGGCGAGCCGTTCCACGGGCATCCGCAGGGGCAGCCGGCGGCCGGAGTCACCGCTCCAGCCGCCGATGCCGTCCCAGGACAGGCGCGGATCGTCGGGGGCGAGCGTTTCCGCCCCCGTGTCCGTGGTGCGGGTGGTTTCGGCGCCGGTGGTCATGCGCGCTCACCCTCCAGGACGGCGGGGCTGTCCCCCTCGCCCGTCACGGTGCCCTCGCCCGTCACGATGCCCTCGCCCGTCACAGTGCCCTCGCCCGTCACAGTGCCATCACCCGCACCAACAGCCTTGTCCGTACCGGCGGTCGCACCCCCCTCACCGGTGTCTTCCTTCTCACCGGCGTTCTTGGCCGGACCGAGACCCAGTGCGGCGGCCAGCGCGCCGACGAGCGAGAAGATGCCCACGGCCAGGAACGCGTGGTGGTACGAGGTGAGTCCGCCGTCCGCTCCGCCGGAGGCCAGCACGGCCGCCGCCACGGCGACACCGAGGCCCCCGCCGAGTTGCAGCGCCGACTGGATCAGCGAGGTCGCGAGGCCCTGCTGCTCGTCGGCGACGCCGCTGACACCCGCGATGTTGAAGCTCGGGAAGCTCAGACCGTTGCCGATGCCGTGCAGGACGAGTGCGGGCAGCAGGACCGCGACGTAACCGCTGTGCTCACCGGCCCGCAGGAACAGCAGGATGCCCAGCCCCTGGAGCAGCAGACCGACGACGGCCGGAACGCGCAGGCCCCAGCGGTTGATGATGCGCGGGGTCAGGTTCACGGTGACGAGGATCGCCGCGGCCATCGGGACGATCGCCGTCCCGGCGCCCAGGGCGTTGTAGCCGAGGACCTGCTGGAGGTAGAGCAGGGCGACGAACTGCCAGCCGATCGTGGCGCAGGCCCAGGTCAGCCCGATGATGTTGGCCGTCGACAGGGTGCGCGAGCGGAAGATGGAGAGCTGGACCAGCGGCTCGCTGCGGCGGCTCTGGATGACCACGAAGGCGATGAGCAGCGCCACGGCCGCGGCCAGGGACAGTACGGTCACGGCCGAGCCCCAGCCCACCTCGGGGGCGCGGGTGAGCGCGAAGACCAGGAGCAGCACACCGCCGGTCGCGGTCAGCGCGCCGAAGGCGTCGAATCCGGGACGGTCGCCGGTACGGGGCTCGTCGGGGGACACCGCGTACCGGACGGCCGCGAAGACCAGGGCGGCGATGACGAAGGGGACGAAGAACGTGAGCCGCCAGTTCAGCTGGGTGAGCACACCCGAGAGCACGAGCCCGGCCGCGTAGCCGCTGGCGCCGGTGAGGGAGAAGATGCCCACCGCCCGGTTGCGCTCGGGGCCTTCCTTGAACGTCGTCATGATGATCGACAGGGCCGCCGGGGCGATGAACGCCGCCGCGATTCCCTTGACGACCCGGCTGACGATCAGCAGCCCGCCGTCCGAGACGAATCCGCCCGCCAGGCTGGCCACGGCGAACACCGCGGTTCCCCAGAAGAACATCCGGCGCCTGCCGAACAGGTCGGCGGCCCGGCCGCCGAGCAGCAGGAAACCTCCGTACGCGACCGCGTAGCCGGAGATGATCCATTGCAGTTCTTCCGGGCTCAGCCCCAGGTCGTCCTTCAGTTCGGGCAGGGCCACGCCCATCAACGAGACGTCCATGGAGTCCAGGAACAGCTGCGCGCAGAGCACAAGGAGGGCAAGTCCCTTGCGGGCGCCCAGGGTTCCGGCTGGACGCGAGGCCGACTGTGGGTCCGACATCGTTTGCCGCCATTCGATCCGGCAGACAACTGTCTGCTAGCCGATTATTTTCCACGAACGTAGCAGCCCTATCGTCTGGCAGCAAACAATCTTGACGGAACGCAAGCCGTTCGACCTTGTGGGCGACCGGGGGCATCCCTATGCTTCGATTGTTGACGAACTATAAAAGT
Source organism: Streptomyces sp. TSRI0281 (assembly GCF_001905125.1). Taxonomy (GTDB): domain Bacteria; phylum Actinomycetota; class Actinomycetes; order Streptomycetales; family Streptomycetaceae; genus Streptomyces. The sequence continues at coordinate 117,260 of NZ_LWLE01000010.1, forward strand.
TCACGGTGTCCCACATCCGGAGCGCACATGCCCACGGCACCACCCCGGTCCGACGACCGGTCACGTCTTCCCTCACTCACCGGACTGCGTTTCGTCGCCGTCCTCCTCGTCTTCGCCTTCCACGCCTCCCTGGAGTCGCCCTTCGCCGACGGCGGGATCAACAGGGCGTACGCGGACGTGGTGGCGAACGCGGGCTGGCTGGGGGTCAGCTTCTTCTTCGTCCTCAGCGGATTCGTCCTCACCTGGTCGTCCCGCGAGGCGGACACGGCACCCGCCTTCTGGCGCCGCCGCGCCGCGAAGGTCTATCCGCTGCACCTGCTGACCTGGGGCGCGGCCCTGCTTCTGCTCGCCTCGGCGGGCACCCCTGCCGAAGCCCGCGCCGCGATCCCCAACCTCTTCCTCGTCCAGACCTGGGTTCCCGACCGTGACGTCTTCTCCAGCCTCAACGACGTCAGCTGGTCGCTCTCCTGCGAGGTGTTCTTCTACCTCGCCTTCCCCTTCCTGATCCGCGCCGTCCTGCGGATCAGGCCCGAACGACTGTGGCTCTGGGCGGCCGGCACCGCCGTGGCCGTCCCCACCCTGCCGTGGCTCTCCGAACTGCTGCCTGCCGGTGAGGCACTTCCCTTCGGCACGGGTTCGCAGGAGCAGTTCTGGTTCGTCTACGTCCTCCCGGTCGGCCGGGCCCTGGAGTTCGCCTTCGGCATCCTCCTGGCCCGGATGCTGCTGACCGGCCGCCGCATCACCGTCGGGGTGCCGACGGCCGTGATCCTGCTGGCCATCGGTTACGCGGTCTCCCTGCGACTCCCCTTCCTCCACGGGCTGACCAGCGCGACGGTCGTCCCGATCGGCCTGCTCGTCGTGGCGGTCGCCCGCGCCGACACCGGCGGGCGCCGCTCTTTCCTGGCGAGCCCGCTCCTGATCCGGCTCGGCGAGTGGTCCTTCGCCTTCTACCTCACGCACCGGCTGCTGCTCCAGCACGGGCACCGGCTGCTCGGGGAGGGACGGACCTGGTCCACCCCGGCGGCCCTGGCCCTGCTCGCCGCCGCGTTCGCGCTGTCCCTGGCGCTCTCCTGGGCGCTGCACGTCCTGGTGGAGCAGCCCGCGATGAGGTTCTCGGGACGGTCGGGATCCGACCCTGCCGCCCCAGCCGCCCCTGCCGCCCCACCGACCCCTCCGCCACCCGTCACCCCCGCACCGGCCCTCTCCGGCGGCAGCCCGTCCCCCTGATCCCGCGGCCGGCCCGGCACCGCGGAGAACCGGGCCGGCCCCGCGGACCGACCCCGCCCCACAGACGCGACGCGCGGACCGGGCCCGCCCCATCGCCCCGACTCCGCAGACCGTCCCCACGAACCGCACCGACCGACCCGCCCCGATCACGCAGACCGTCCCCACGAACGACACCGACCGCCCCGTCCCGACCCGACCCCGCAGCAGAGAGGCAGTCCCCGTGACCGACCAGCCCCTGACCCTGCCCCAATACCCCTTCCCCGTGAGGCCGTTCGCCGAGCCGCCGCAGGAGTACGAGAAACTGCGCGCCAAGTGCCCCGTCACCCGGGTCCAGTTGCCCAGCGGGGACACCGCCCTGATGGTCACGGGCTACGACGAGGTCGTGGCCGCCATGGCCGACCGCAGGCTCTCCCGCGCGGCCCTGCGCGAACCGGGAGCCGTGCGTACGGTCAAGGGCGAGGACTTCTCCGACAACCCCTACAACCTCCTCAACCAGGAGGGCGAGGACCACGCCAGGCTGCGCCGGCTCATCGCGCCCGCCTTCACCCCGCGCAAGGCGGAGAAGTGGCGGGCCAGGGTCGAGGAGATCGCCCACGAGCTCATCGACCGGCTGGAGGCGGGCCCGCGCCCCGCCGATCTGCACCACGACTTCGCCGCCGTCCTGCCCGTCTGGGTCATCTGCGAGATGGTCGGGGCGCCCGTCGAGGACCGTGAGCGCCTTCAGGAGTGGACGGACCGGCTGGTCAGCATCACCGCGCACACCCCCGAGGAACGTCTCGCCGCGCGCTCCGAGTCGGCCGCCTACGTCGCCGGGCTGGTCGCCCAGCGCCGGGAAGCCCCCAGCGACGACCTGCTCAGCGCCCTGATCACCGCCCGCGACGACAACGACCGCCTCGGCGAGCGCGAGCTGGTCTGGCTCGGCATCAACCTGCTGGTGGCCGGGCACGACACGACGGTCAGCGCCATCGTCCGCGCGCTCTACCAGCTGCTGCGCCACCCCGACCAGTGGCGGCTGCTGAGCGAGAACCCGGACCTGGTGCCCGGAGCCACCGAGGAACTGCTGCGCTACGCACCGCCGTCGGAGATCGGCTTCATGCGCGTCGCGACGGAGGAACTGGAACTCGGGGGCACCACGATCGCGCCCGGTGAGGGTGTCATTCCGGTGATGCACGCGGCGGGCCGCGACACCCGCCATGTCTCACGCCCCGACGAACTGGACATCACCCGCACCGACGCGGTGCACGCGGCGTTCGGTCATGGCACGCACTACTGCCCCGGCGTCGGAGTGGCTCGGATGGAGCTCCAGGTGGCCTTCGGGGTCCTGGCCAAGAGGCTGCCCTCACTGCGGCTCGCCGTCCCCGCCGAGGACGTGGAGTGGCTGAGTGGGCTGCTGACCCTGCGGCCGAAGTCCCTGCCCGTGGAATGGTGACAGGGCCCCGCACCCGGCCGCGCCCGACGGGCTGAGGCGGGTCTGCCACACGAAGGAGCGCCGGACGGGCTGGGATCTGCCCGTCCGGCGCTCCTTCGTGATGCGGCGGGGCGGGTCAGGCCCCGGACTCCTTGATGCCCCACGCGGTGAAGACCGCCAGGGAGAGGTCCTGGAACCCCGGGTCGGCCAGCTCCGCGTAGGCGGCGGCGAAGTCGTCGTCCGTGGCCAGCCCTTCGGCGACGACCGCCTCCCGGGTCTGCTCCAGGGTCAGCTGCCACCAGCGGGCCTCGTCGTCGCCGCCCTTGATCTGCTGGAACCGCGCGTCGTAGCCGATCTTGGCCAGGCCCTTGCCCTCGAACGGCACGGGGAAGGAGCGCGCCCACTCCGTATCCGTACCGACGGCGCTCTCCAGGTGGGCGCGGAAGGCGCGCATCACCTTCTGGTACGCCGGGTGCGGGGAGTCCTTGATCGGGAAGAACGCGGGCTCCTCCAGCACCAGCACACCGCCGGGCGCCAGCCATTCGACGAGCCTGGCCAGCGCCTTCTCCGGGTCGGGCAGATGGATCACGACGTACCGGGCGTGGATGAAGTCGAAGGAGCCGGGCGGGAAGTCCTCGGTGTAGACGTCGTGGCGCAGCACCCGGACCCCTTCCTCGCCGAGCGCGTCGAGGAAGGTCGTGTCGAGGTCGGTGACGGTCACCTCGGCGCCGCGGCCGGCGAGCCAGCGGGCGACGGACCCGCCACCGCCGCCGACCTCCAGCACCCGGTGGCAGGTGGTCAGGCCGAGGCTTTCGAAGCGGGCGCGGGTGTGGTGGTCGAGTACGGACTCCAGGAGGCTCAGCCGTTCCCGTTCGGTGGCGACGGCATGGCTGAAGACGCCGTCCCGGTAGCGCTCCTGGTTCCATTCCCAGCGTTCGGCGGTCGTGGTGGCATCGGGGGCGGGCGAGGTGCTCATACCTGGGTCTCCTTGGCGTCGGGACGTGCGCGGGACGAGGACGGGACGGTCCGGTGGTCGATGGTGAGCGGCAGACGGATCAGCGGCAGGCGGATCAGCGGCGGACGGTAGGACTGGGGGCGGATCGACTGCGGGCGGTTCACAGGAAGGCCAGCACCCTGGCCGGTCCGCCGGTGCCGCCCGCGTGGCGGGGAGCGCCGACGACGGCGACGGCGCCGACGTCCGGGACGGTGTCCAGGCCCGCCAGGCACTCGACGCCGTACTTGCCCGCGGGGAGCAGCACCCGGTGGGTGTACGGGTCGGCGGGGCGGGAGCCGGGGTCCAGGCTCGGCGAGTCGGTACCGACGCCGACCACGGAGCGCTCCTCGACGAGGAAGGCGGCGGCTTCCACGGAGATCCCCGGGAAGCGGTAGAGCCCCTCCTTCTCGTCGAAGTTCAGGAAGGCGCCGGGGGTGTTGATGCGTACGGCCCAGTCGTTGTCCACGGCGAGCAGGGCACGGTCGGGGATCCTGCCGTTGCGGCTCTCCCAGGCGAGGAGGTCGTCCACGGTCAGCTCGGTGACATGGTCGCGGGCCGCGCGCTCCCCGACCCGGACGACGGCGAGCGGGGCGACGAGGGTCTCCACCGGAATCCGTTCGACGGACAGACCGTCGTCGTCGAAGTGGAGGGGCGCGTCGATGTGGGTGCCGATGTGCTCGTTGTACGTCAGTTCCAGGGCGTTGTACTCGTGCTCGGCGAGGTTGGCCAGCGGCCTGATCTCCATCGGCCGGACGTAGAGGTCGAAGACCGGCCAGTCGGGGCCGACGACATGGGTGAGGTCACGGACCGTGCCGGTGGGCAGTGTCACCCGCGGGGCCGCGGGGGTGTTCTGCCGGGCATCGTCGGGGCTCTGCCCGGAGGGGCGGCCGGATTCCGGCGGAACCGAGGCGGCGATGGTCTGGGGGTTGCACATGGAGAACCTTCCGTTCCGTCGGCTTCCGGGAGTCGACGCTAGACTGGGGAGGGAAAACGTTCTGGGGATGGACAATCTGGAATGCGCCCGGATGGCCCGCCGTCCAGGACCACAGGAGGAACCGCCATGACCGCCACGCAGCCTTCCCGCCTCGCTTCGCCCAGCCGGCAGCCGGAGGACGGGGGACGGGGTCAGTACTTCTCGAAGCTGGCGCAGGAGCGTCCGGACATCGCGATGTGCCGTGCGACCACGCTGGTGGCCCGGACGATCGACGAGGAGCTGTCCGGTCACCACCTCACCGTCGCCCAGCACCTCGTACTGAAGATGCTGAACGATGTCGGCCCCTGTTCGCAGCAGGAGCTGAGCGAGCAGTTGCGGATCGACCGGAGCGTGATGGTCGGCTGTATCGACGGCCTGGAGGACTCCGGGCTGGTCCGGCGTGAGCGGCACCCCCGGGATCGCCGGGCCTATGCCGTGACGCTGACCCCCGAGGCGGGACCGGCGCTCGAAGAGGCGGAGAACGGTGTCCCGCATCTGCTGGACCGGGCGTTCGAGGCTCTGACCGCTGCCGAGCGCAGGACCCTGGCCCGGCTGGTCGGCAAGATCCTCGACGTGAACTGACCCGCCGGACGGCCGCCCCTGCGCAGGAGTGGCACCGTCGCCGGGCGTCCGGCCCGTCAGTCGACGATGGCCTGGTTGACGAGCTGCCTGAGCCGCCCGTGCAGCGGGTGGGCGCTGGAGGGCATCAGCTGGGTGAAGAACAGGGCGGTGAGCCGCTCCTTCGGGTCGACCCAGAAGACCGTTCCCGCGGCGCTGTGCCACCCGTACTCCCCCGGACCTGCCACGACACCGGCCTGTGCCGGGTCCTCGACCACGGCGAATCCGAGCCCGAAGCCGACTCCGGCGGTCGGCATCTCGGAGAAGACGGGGCGCCCGACGCTCTGGAGATCGGCGCCACCGGGCAGGTGGTTGCGCAGCATGTGCCGCAGGGTGCGGGGCCCGAGGACACGCTGCCCCTCGAAGTTCCCCTCCCCCAGCAGCATCTGCGTGAAGCGGTGGTAGTCCGCGAGGGTGGTCACCAGTCCGGCGCTTCCGGAGAGCGCGGCGGGCCGGTGCAGGGCCCCGGCCCCGAGTCCGTCGTTACGGACGGCCCGGCCGGTCGAGGGGTCGGCGGTGTAGAAGGCGGCGAGCCGGTCGGCCTTCTCCGGCGGTACGAAGAAGCCCGTGTCCTCCATCCCCAGGGGTTCCAGGATGCGCCGGGCGAAGAAGTCCTCCAGGCTCTGGCCCGAGGCGACTTCGACGACCCTGCCGAGTACGTCGCTGGACACCCCGTAGTTCCAGGCGCTGCCCGGTTCGAAGAGCAGGGGGAAGGCGGCCCACTGCTCGCAGCAGGCAGCGAGGTCGAGGCCGGGCGGGGTGGCCCATTCGTAACCGTTCTTCGTGTAGATCTCGTCCACGGGGTGGGCGCGGTGGAAGCCGTAGGTGAGTCCGGAGGTGTGGCTCAGCAGATGGCGTACGCGGATGGGTTCGGCGGCGGGCACGGTCACCGGCCGGTCCACCGGGCCCCGCTGGTAGACGCGTACGTCGGCGAAGGCGGGGATGTACCGGGAGACCGGGTCCTGGAGTCCGATCGCGCCTTCCTCGACCAGGATCATGGCGGCCACCGAGGTGACCGGTTTGGTCATCGACCAGGCCCGGTAGAGGGTGTCCCCGTGTGAGGGGAGGCCGTTCTCCACGTCCCGTGAGCCGTATTCGGCGAGGTGGGCGACGCGGCCGTTCCGGGTCACGGCGAGCTGCCAGCCGGGCAGCCGTCCGTCGTCCACGTACGCGGACAGATAGTCGTCGATCCGGCGGAGACGGTCGGGACTCAGCCCTACCTCCGCCGGGTCCACCTCGGTCTTGATGCGGGACACTTCGCCTCCTGACGAGCCGGACCGGACGACTGAGCCGGACCCGACTGGTTTGAAAGTTCGCAATAAATAGAACTATAGAATCAACCGCGCCGCCCAACAAGGGCCGCAGTCCGCGAACAGCCGCCGCCCCAGGACGCCTTCAGGCCGTACACACCTCCGGACCGCGCGCACCTTCAGGCCATGCGCACCTTCAGGCCGCGCGTACCTCAGGCCATGCGCATCTCAGGCCGCGCGCATCCTCAGTCCACCGGGGCCAACGCCCGCAGCGCCGACAGCATCCCGTCCGGCCCGGCGCCGAACTCCGGGGCAGGGAGCACCGCGAGCAAGGGGGTGGTGACCCCGGCGTCGACATAGCGGGCCACCTGCTCCCGGCACGCGGCGGGCTTGCCGTGCACCAGCAGGGCATCCACGAGCGCGTCGGGCACTGCCTCGCAGGCACCCCGGAAGTCCCCGCGAGCCCATGCGCGACGGGAGGCGGCCAACTCCTCGTCGCGCCCCAGCCAGCCGTGGAACGCCGAGTACGTACGCGCGTTGAGGATCGGCCCCAGCATCGCCCGGCCCCGCGCCCGCGCGTACGCGGTGTCCGCGGTCGGACAGACGAAGAGCCGGGCGACCACCTCCTTGCCCACCCCTTCCGGCCCCATCGCCTCCAGCACCGGCCGGACATCCTCCACCGCGAGGAAGTTGGTGACGAGACCGTCCGCCTCCCGGGCCGCCAGGCGCAGCATCTGCGGCCGCAGCGCCCCGACCAGCACGGGCGGCACGGGATCGGGGCGCAGGGCGGGCCGGTAGTCCTCGATGGTGAACGAGTCGAAGACGCCCTGCACCGACTTGCCCGCCAGCGCCGCCTTCAAGAACCGCACGGTGTCCCGGACATGGCGGTAGGGGTGCTCGAAGGGAATGCCGTTGATGCGCGTGACGAACGGCGGGCCCGACGAGCCGACCCCCACGGCGACCCGCCCCGGCGCCGCCTCGGCGAGTGTCGCCACCGTCATGGCCAGCAGGGCGGGCCCCCTGGTCTGTACGGGAACCACGGCCGTACCCACCCGCAACGACGGCGCCCAGGCCGCCGCGAGAGCCAGCGGGGTGAACCCGTCGTACCCGGCGGCCTCACCCGTCCAGGCATCGGTGTAGCCGAGATCGGGCAGTTCCTCGATGATCCGCCGATGGCCCGACAGCGGCACGGAATCGAGCGGGATCGTCACTCCATGACGCTTCATGTCTTCCTCTCGCCCCACACTTCGTCAACCACCGGGAACCCGCGGGGAATCCGCCGCGAGTCCGCAGGGAATCCGCCGGGAATTCGCCAGGAACCCTCAATGATTCGAGTGTTCTATGTTCGTCGAAGTATCGAGGGAGGGGCGGGGCGTGTCAACGGCACCCCACCGACCACGTACACACGGCCGCGCCCAGCCCGGCCGGACCGGTCAGACCCGCAGGACCGGTCAGACCCGCAGGACCCGCCGGACTGGCCATCCCGCCGGACCCGCAGGACCGGCCAGATCCGCAGGACGCGTCAGACCGCGGGCCCGCACGCGAGGAACAGCGGCAGCAGCGGGGCGAGCACCGACGCCGCCACGATTCCGAGCCATGTCACCCGGTGGGGTTCCGGCTGGGGAGCGAGGACCCGCCGCAGCCGGATCAGCACCCCCGCGCCCCCGGCACCCGCCGCACCGAGCGCGGCGTGCGGGGCCTGACCACCGGCGACCTCGCACATCGCGGCGGCGAGCACCTCCCGCGGGTGGGAACGCAGGGCCCGGTCGTCCGCCGCCATCTCCAGCAGGAGGGCCGTCTGTTCCTTGGCGTGCCGGGCGAGGGGCAGACCGGGGAAGGCGAGCGCGAACGCTTCCGTCTCCATATGAAGCAGATGATGGCGGCCCACGAGGTGACCGCGCTCATGCTCCAGCACGGCGCGCAACTGCGCCTCCGAGAGCACATCCAGCGCGCCCCGGGTGACCACCACGCGACAGGAGCGTCCCGGCAAGCAGTAGACGGCCGGCACGCCGTGCTCCACGACGGTGGCGCCGTACTCGGGAGCCGGAAGGCCGACCAGGGTGAGCAGATCGAGGTGACGGCGACGGGCACGGCGGGCACGCGCCGCCGTACGGACGAGCCAGGCCGAGGGGAGCAGCACGATCGCCGCCGGGGCCAGCAGAACGGCCGCGGCACCGAGGGGCGAGGAGTCGTCCGGCGGGGAGTTCGGGGCGGTCGTGGCGTCAGGGGCGAGTCCGCAGGCGCTCAGCAGCCCGAGGAAACCGTCGTGCACATGGTGTTCGCGGACGACCAGGTGGTAGACCGCCAGGGCGGTGGAGACGACGAACGTCACCATCAACCCCTGCCAGGCCAGGACCCCGACCGCCGGAGCCCGGTGGGGCCACCGCGCCCGTGACAGAACGGCCGGCACCACGACTCCGGCCAGGAGGGCGTATCCGGCCAGCGCCACGGCCGCGGTCATCCGTCGGCCCGCCTCTTGGCCGTACGCAGAGCGGCGCGCAGGGCATCGGCCTCGCCGGGCGACATCTGCTCCACGAAGCTCAGCAGCGCGCCCGCGGGGTCGGGATTGCTGCCGAGCGCCTGCTGCATCAGGGTCGCGGTGTACTGCTGGCGCGTGCAGGTGGGCTCATAGACCCAGGCCCGCCCGTCCTTCTCGCGGCGCAGCATGCCCTTGCCGTACAGGATGTCGGCGACGGTCTTGACCGTGCTGTAGGCGATGGGGCGCTTCTTGTTGAGGTCGGTCAGGACATCACGTGCGGTCGCGGGCCGCCCCCAGGCCCACAGGCGGTGCATGATCTCCGCCTCCAGCTCACCCAGCTGACGCACGAACGCTCCCCCTCACCCCCGGAAGCGCGCCGTCCGGGCTTCGGTATCCGCTCATCGTAGTCTCGCCACCGCCACGGCCGGAGCCTGCCGCCCACCGGACCGGCCGCCGGACCCGCCCTCCGGCGCGCGCACGATGCAGGCACCTCCCCGCGCACTCAATCCGCCAAGTGTCTTAGTAGTATCTCGACGACCAGGAGGTGACTGCGACGCCCTGTTCACCCCTTCAACGAGCGGTACACCACACCGTTGACGCGCGACGGCACTTGGAATACAAGTGCTAAGCCACTTAGTATTTTCCTGACTTCCGGGACTCCGGACCCGGCGAACCCGCTACCTCGCCGGTCACCGGCCGTATCCGCAAGCACAGCCGTATCCGCAGCACAGCCGTATCCGCAGCGCCGCACCGCCCGCATCCGCCGTCCCGGCTGCGGCAGGAAGGCAGCCGAGGAAGAAGGAGTTGGCCCCATCGTGGCGTCCCACCGCCGTCCCAAGCCGCCCCACCAGGCGTACACGAGCGTGCTGACGGCCACCGCCGCCGCGGCCGTCGCCCTCTCGGCGCAGCCCGCGTCGGCCGATCCGCTGCCGGACCCGAACAAGAAGGGCGTCCAGGCGCAGGTCGATCGCCTCTACGAGGAGGCCACGCAGACGACGGAGAAGTACAACGGCGCGAAGGAGAAGGCCGACACCCTCCAGAAGCAGGTCGCCGACCTCCAGGACACGGCGGCCCGCAAACAGGAGGCACTCAACACCTTGCGCGACCGGGTCGGCACGATAGCCGCCGCTCAGTACCGCGGCGGAGGCATCACCCACTCCGTACAGCTGATGCTCTCGTCCGACCCCGATGCCTATCTGGATCAGGCTTCCCTCATGGACCGGCTGAGCGACCGTCAGATCAGCGTTCTCCGGGCGTACGAGAGCAGGCAGCGCGTCCTGCGGCAGCAGCGCACGCAGGCAGCGGAGAAGCTCGGGGACCTGGAGAACGTACGCGCCGAGATGGGGCGCCAGAAGAAGGAGATCCAGGGCAAGCTCACCAAGGCCCAGCAGCTCCTCAACACCCTCACCGCCGAGGAGCGGGCCAAGGTCGCCGCCAAGGAGGAGCGCGCCAACCGCGCCAGCGACCGCACCGTTCTGGGGAACGAGGCCAGCGCCTCCGGACGTACCTCCTCGGCCTTCGCGGCAGCCAAGAGCCGCGTCGGCATGCCGTACGTGTGGGGCGCGACCGGGCCCGGCTCGTTCGACTGTTCGGGCCTGACCTCCTGGGCCTTCAAGCAGGCCGGCGTCTCCATACCCCGCACCTCGCAGGCCCAGGCGAACGCGGGTACCCGCATCGACTCACTGAGCGCCCTCAAGCCCGGCGACCTCATCATCATGCGCACCGACCTGAGCCACGTCGGCTTCTACGCCGGCAACGGCCAGATCCTTCACGCACCCAAACCGGGAGCCCAGGTCCGCTACGAATCGATCGCGCGCAGCGGCATGCCGTTCATGTGGGGTGTGCGCTTCTGACCCTCGACGCGACGGGGGCATGGAGGGCGTCGGGGGCGTGGAAGGGGTCGGGGGCATGGAAGGGGCCGCACCCGCGTACGCGGCGGCGCGTTCGTTCAGGCGCGTGCGTGAGCCGGTCCTGACACCTCATCGGCCCGGACCGGATCGCCGGTGGCGTACTCGACGTACTCGCGCTCAAGCCGGAAACCGGCCCGCCAGGCGAGCAGCCGGCCGGGGCGGTCGTCGCGGGAACAGGTCCAGGTGGGGATACGTCCACGGGCGGCGATGTCCGCGCAGAGCGCCGTGACACAGGCGAGCGCGAGGTGCTGCCGCCGGTCGGGGGGCGAGAGGACGGCGACGTCCTCGTAACGGCTGCCCAGGACGCAGGTACCCGCCACCGCGAGCAGCCCGCCCCGGGGGAAGGCGCCCCAGGCGACCCCGGACGCGGCCAACGGGTGGGGGCCGCCCCAGGTCGCGTGGAGGCGTCGCGCGTCGCCGCCGGGTCCGGCCGACGCCGTCGCGTCCTCCGCCACGAGCCGCCGTACGGCAACGCCGCGCGGGGGACGTGCCGGAAGCGCGGAGGCGTGCTGGACGTAGACCATCCGCTCCCCCGGATCGAGGCGCGTGAAGGCCTGGCTCAGGGCCGGCAGGAAGCGCGCGGGGGCCTGGACGCGCAGGGAGGCCAGCGGGGCGAGCGCCGCCGGAGCGAGCGCCTGCGGGTTGCCGCGCAGCAGCGCGTGGCCCCCGGACGAGACGGCCACGACCCGCGGGTCGACGGCCCGATCGGCCCACCAGCGACCGCTGCCCGTGGCGCGCACATGCTCGGCGAGAGCCGCGACGCCCGGTGCTCCGACGGGGAACCAGTGGGCGAGATCGGGGAGACGGGCGGGCTGGAGTTCGATCATGTGAGCCACCTCGGGGGCGGGAGGGAAAAGAAGGGGGCAGGGGCGGAAACCGAGTCCGGGACCGACCAGACTTCGGCCCAGGCGGTACGGGCTTCAGCCGAGGCGGTACGGGCTTCGGCCAAGGCGGTACGGGCTTCAGCCGAGGCCGGGGACGGCGGAGACCAGGGTGTCGATGAGCTTGATGCCGACGAAGGGCAGGACGAGGCCGCCCAGCCCGTACACCGCGAGATTGCGGCGCAGCAGGTCGTGCGCCGAGGCGGGCCTGTAGCGGACCCCGCGCAGGGCGAGCGGGATCAGCGCGATGATGATCAGCGCGTTGAAACTGATCGCGGCGGTGATGGCCGAGGTCGGACTGTGCAGGCCCATGACATTCAGCGCCTCCAGGTCCGGGTACGCCGACGCGAACATGGCCGGGATGATCGCGAAGTACTTCGCGACATCGTTGGCGATGGAGAACGTGGTGAGCGCGCCGCGGGTGATCAGGAGCTGCTTGCCGATCTCGACGATCTCGATCAGCTTGGTCGGATTGGAGTCCAGGTCCACCATGTTCCCGGCCTCCTTCGCGGCCGAGGTACCGGTGTTCATCGCCACACCCACATCCGCCTGAGCCAGAGCCGGAGCATCATTCGTCCCGTCACCCGTCATCGCGACCAGCTTGCCCCCCGCCTGCTCCCGCTTGATCAGAGCCATCTTGTCCTCGGGCGTCGCCTCCGCGAGATATTCGTCCACACCTGCCTCGGCCGCGATCGCCCGCGCGGTCAGCTCGTTGTCCCCGGTCACCATGACCGTGCGGATGCCCATGCTCCGCAGCTCCGCGAAACGCTCCCGGATTCCCTCCTTGACCACGTCCTTGAGGCGGATGATCCCGAGGACGCGGGGACCGTCCCCGTCGTGGACGGCGACCAGCAGAGGCGTCGCCCCGGAGGCGGACACGGACGCGGACCATTCCGCGGCCTCGGGCGGCACCGTCCCGCCGCGCATCGTCACCCAGTCGGCCACCTGCGCCGTCGCGCCCTTGCGGATCGCACAGCCCGCGCCGCTGTCCCAGGTCAGGTTGACGCCGCTCATCCGGGTGCGGGCGCTGAACCCGACGAACCTCGGGTTACTCAACTCACCCTCCCGGCGGCCGAAGACCGTGCCGCTGGGCCAGGGCCACCACGGACCGGCCTTCCGGGGTCACGTCGGCGAGCGAGGACAGCTGGGCGGCGTCCGCCGGCTTCAGCGACTCGACTCCCGGCAGCGGGATGAAGTCGCTCGCCTCACGGTTGCCGAAGGTGATGGTGCCCGTCTTGTCGAGCAGCAGCGTGTCCACGTCTCCGGCCGCCTCCACCGCGCGGCCGCTCATCGCGATGACGTTCCGCCGGACCAGCCGGTCCATGCCCGCGATGCCGATCGCCGAGAGCAGCGCGCCGATGGTGGTGGGGATGAGCGTGACGAGGAGGGCGACCAGGACCGTGGTGGACTGCGCGGCTCCGGCATATCCGGCCATCGGCTGCAGGCTGACGACCACCAGGATGAAGATGACGGTCAGGGCCGCCAGCAGGATGTTGAGGGCGATCTCGTTCGGGGTCTTCTGCCGGGAGGCCCCCTCGACCAGGGCGATCATGCGGTCGATGAAGCTGTGCCCGGGGTGCGAGGTGACCCGTACGACGATCGAGTCCGACAGGACGGTCGTACCGCCGGTGACACCGGAACGGTCTCCGCCCGACTCCCGTAGCACCGGCGCCGATTCGCCCGTGACGGCGGATTCGTCCACCATGGCGGTCCCGTCGACCACATCGCCGTCGGCGGGGATCGGCCGGCCCGCCTCCACGACCACGAAGTCGAAGGGCCGCAGCTCGCCGGGGGTCACCGCCTCGGTCTCCGCGCGGCGCGGATTCATCCCGTACGTCCAGTGTTCCAGCCGCAGCGCGACGGTCTCCGTACGCGCCCTGCGCAGGGACTCCGCCTGGGCCCGGCCGCGCCCCTCGGCGACCGCCTCCGCGAAGTTGGCGAAGATCACCGTCAGCCAGAGCCAGACACTGATCACCCAGGTGAAGACGGACGGATGGACGAGTGCCGACGCGGTGGTGAGTACGGAGCCGACGGCGACGACGAACAGGACGGGCTTTGCGGCCAGTGCGCGCGGATGGAGCTTGCGTACGGCCTCCACGGCCGAGGCCGCGAGCCGCTCGGTCTCCAGCGGGTTCGCCGGGCGGACGCGGGTGCGGGGCGGCCGGGTGGCCGGGGTGTGCCGAGGGGCCCCGGGGGCCGGGGGAACGTGCTGGGTGGCGGCGGGAGGCATGGCGGGACCTTCTGCTGGGTTCGGGCAGGGCAACTCCTGCCCGGTCCGGGTGAATGCCCTGATGGGCGAGGTGAGTTGACGTCCTGCCGGCGAGAGGCGGACAAAGCCCGTCGGACGGTCGTCGGGACTGCTGCGCGCACCAGTCGGGGCCGCGGTGCGCGCCCGCCGGAACCACGGCGCGCACCAGTCGGGGCCGCGGGCCGCACCCGTCGGGACTACGGCGCGCGCCCGTCGGAACCGCGGTGCGCACCCGTCGGGGCCGCGGGCCGCCGTCAGGGAGTGACGCGGAATCGGAGCCGGCAGATCACGGCGTCGGTGTCGCGGCGTACGGCATGGGCGACGACGGCGCCTGCGCTGGTTCTGCAGCAGCCGCTCCCAGAGCCTGGCCGGTTCGGTCTCGGGAATGAGGACGGTCACCTGGGCGCCGGGATGCGACCGGGCGAGCTCTCCCACATACGCGGACACCGGGCGCCCGGGCGAGCGGGTGGGTGCCTCGATCTCGATCAGCTCGACGCCCGGGTTCCACAACTCCCAGTCGCGGCGCAGCGCTTCGGCCGCCTTCCGGTCCTCGGGGGCGGGGTGGGTGACCGTGACGGCGAGGACCTCCTCGCCCAGGGACCGGGCGGCGGTCAGGGCACGGCAGGTCAGCTTCGAGAGTCCGGAGACGGGCACGACGACGACCGAGTGCTCCTGTCGCGGCGGCTGCGGGATGCGGCCCAGTTCCAGGCGGGCACCGATCCGGGCGTAACTGCGGTGGATCCTCTCGAAGCCGAGGACCAGCAGCGGCAGGGCGAGGACGATCAGCCAGGCGCCCTCGGTGAACTTGGTGGCGGTGACGACGACCGCAGAGACCCCGGTGAGCAGGGCGCCCAGGGCGTTGAGGGCGGCCTTGGCCTGCCAGTGTGCGGGGCGTTGCCCGTACCAGTGCCTGACCATCCCGACCTGGCAGATCGTGAAGCCGACGAACACACC
>NZ_LWLE01000010.1:132249-165196 GCF_001905125.1 Streptomyces sp. TSRI0281
GAGCGGTACGAGGGTGTTGGTGTCACCGCCGGAGAAGGCCAGCAGGGCGGCGGAGACGGCCGCCAGGGCGAGGACCCCGTGCCGGTGCACCTGACGGTCGGCCTTGAGGGCGAAGACGTGCGGCAGATAGTTGTCCCTGGCCAGCAGGCTCATCAGGACGGGCAGCCCGCCGAAGGAGGTGTTCGCGGCCAGCGCCAGCAGCACCATGGTGGCGAACTGGACCACGTAGAAAGCGATGTTGTGTCCGAAGGACGCGTCCGCGAGCTGGGCGAGTACGGTCACGCCCTCGACCGGCTGGAGATGGAAACGTCCGATCAGCACCGAGAGCCCGATCAGCATCACCCCGAGGAGCGCGCCGAGCGCCACCTCGGTGCGCTGGGCGCGGCGGGCGGCCGGGGCCCGGAAGGACGGCACCGCGTTGGCCACCGCCTCGACACCGGTCAGCGTCGAGCAGCCGGCCGCGAACGCCTTCAGGAGCAGCAACGCCCCCACGGCGGTGGCCCCTTCGCCCAGCGCGGAGGCATGGCCGTCGGCGGAGGCGGTGCTCACCGGGCCGTCCCTGAAGAGCCCCACCGCGATCATCGTGAGGATCGAGCCGACGAAGAGGGCGGTCGGCACGAGGAACGCCTTCGCCGAGTCCACGACGCCCCGCAGGTTCACGGCGGTGACGAGCACCAGGACGGCCAGGCAGATCCAGACCCGCTCCCCGTACAGCTGGGGGAATGCCGAGGTCAGGGCGGCGACGCCCGCCGTGACCGACACGGCGACGTTCAGGACGTAGTCGAGGATCAGGGAGGCGGCGGCGACCAGGCCGGTGCGTCGGCCGAGGTGCTTCCTGGCGACGGCGTAGGAGCCGCCGCCGTCCGGGAACGCGGCGATGACCTGCCGGTACGAGGCGACGAGTACGGCGAGCAGGGCGGCGATCGCGAGCGTGACGGGAAGCGTGAAGCCCATGCCGTACGCCCCGGCCGCGGCCAGGACGAGCACGATCGACTCGGGCCCGTACGCCACGGACGCCATCGCGTCGAGGGACAGGGCGGAGAGACCCTGGAGCGCGGTCAGCCGGTGCCGGTCCCCGGCCGCGGGCTTCGGTGCGCCGGTATCGGGAGGCTCCTCCTTGCTCGGGCCGTGCCCTGCCGTGCTCGGTCTACCCATGTCGATGGACATTTTCGCTCGTTCCTCCGTCGGACCAACTGAGGACAGCGTGGGAACAGCACAGCCCGATGACGAGCACTCCTGGCGGCTTCCATACGGCCGCGGCCCCAGTCTTCACACACTCCTGACGCCGGTCGCCGGAGAGCCGTGGGACCGTAGCGTGCCGGGGGGGGTGGGCTGACGTCCGCCCATCCGCAGCGGGCGCCCGATCGTGCCCCTACGACTCCGTGCGGTACCTCGCCGCTCGCCGATCAGATGAAACGGCTGCTGGACCGCCGACCCGTCCTTGTCGATCTGGAGCACGGGGACGTACGGTCCGTGCCTCCGGACGAGCGGCGGCTGTGGAGGAACCCGAGCCCGTGACGGGGCTGTGGACGTCCTCAACCGCAGTTGCGGGAATTCACCCGCAGTTGGGGGAATTCACCTTCAGGCTCCGTGCTCCCGGGCCGACGCGATACCCGCCCGTACCGCTTCCAGAAGGGCTTCCAGGCCCTGCGCCCGCTGCCATTCCTCGGCCGAGTGGTGCCATGTGTCCTGCGTCGCCGGTGCTTCGGGCGGACCGGCGACGATCTCGACGGTCCACCTCCCCTTCCGGTCGGGGCCCGTGACCCGCAGGTCCATGTTCCGGATGTGGAACCGCTTCGGATAACTTCCGAAGACCTCCAGGATCCGGCCGTCGAAGGTGTAGAACTCTCTACCTGCCCTGGCCGTGATCTCGTCGGTCATGGGCTGACGCTACCTCCGGGGTCCCGCGGCTGTCAGGCCCTCGGCCCGCCTCGGCACCCGGATCTCCCGACCGCCGCGAGTGACGACCGTGGCCGGGCGTTCGGCGCCGTACCTCTACCAGCATCCGAGGGAGGGCCGGGCGCGACGTGTGCTCGTCCACAGCGGGCGCCGGGGTCGTGTCCGGACGCCGACGGCCGGGGGCAGTGCTCAGGGGACGGTCAGGACGACCTTCCCGTGAGCCCGGTGGCTGCGCAGACGGTCGGCGGCCTCGGCGGCGCTGTCGAAGGTGTGCACGCTGTCGATCACCGGCCGGACGCGCCCGTCGGCCACCGCCGGGATCACGTCGGGGCCGAGCGCCGCGATCACCTCTCCCAGTTCGGCGGCGCGGCCGAAGCCGAACGACACTCCCCGTACCGTCAGGTGCCGGTAGGACAGGGCGTCCAGGTCGATCGTGGCGATGGGCCCGTCGAGGCGGCCGATGTTGACGAGGTGCCCGTCGACGCGGGTGG
Source organism: Streptomyces sp. TSRI0281 (assembly GCF_001905125.1). Taxonomy (GTDB): domain Bacteria; phylum Actinomycetota; class Actinomycetes; order Streptomycetales; family Streptomycetaceae; genus Streptomyces. The sequence continues at coordinate 134,640 of NZ_LWLE01000010.1, forward strand.
CGGGCAGGCAGTCGGCGAAGGTCTGCCCGCCCACGTGGTCGAGGACCAGATCCACGCCCTCGCCGCCCGTCGCCTCCAGCACGCTCCGGGTGAGGTCCTGACTCGAGGTCACGACGACCGCATCCGCTCCGTACCGCCTGAGCAGGTCCTCCTTGTCCGGGGACCGGGTCGTGGCCACGAGGGTGCCGGCTCCCAGCGCCCTGGCGACCTGTACACCGATGAGGCCGATGCTCGACGTGGCACCGGTGATCAGCACGGACTGCCCGGCCCGGAACGCGCCCCGCGTGAGCGCGCCGTGCTCGGTGAGCAGCCCGGTGCCAGCAGACCGAGGCTGACCAGCAGCATCCGGCGCTTGCCGTACATGTCTCCGAGCCGCCCCATGACCGGCGTGGCGACGGCTCCGGCGAGCAGCGTGGCGGTGATCGCCCAGGTCGTGTCGGCCGCCGACGCGTCCAGCAGCCGGGGCAGTTCGGGCACCAGAGGGATCACGATCGTCTGCATCAGCGCGACGACGACACCGGCCAGGGCGAGCACGGCCACCAAGCCCTTCGACGGTTCCCGCCGGTCCTCTTCGGGGCTTCCCCCGGCGTGCGATGAAGTGCTGGCCACCACAGATACCTCCGCGTTCCTGCGTGTCGGGCCCACACCCATGACGTGGGGCGGCACCCGTGGACCGTTTTAAGTCACTCGCTTGACTTACGTTAGCAAGCTGCCTTCACTGGTTACGTACGCCGGAGCCCCAGCGCCCCGGAGACGGGTAGCCCGGAGTCCGGCCGTCGTTGTACTTCGTGAACTCCCCGTGAGGTGGTGACCATGACCGGCAGAACCGCCCGTTCCCAACGGGCCGACGGAACCAAGGAAGCGATCCTCGACGTGGCCGAGAGGCTCTTCGCCGAGCATGGCGTGTTCGCCGTGTCGAACCGCCAGATCAGCGAAGCCGCCGGGCAGGGCAACAACGCCGCCGTCGGCTACCACTTCGGCACCAAGACCGACCTCCTGCGGGCGATCGTCCGCAGGCACAGCGAGCCGATGGACGCGCTGCGCCGGCGCATGCTCGACGAGACCGGGGACTCCACCGACGTACGGGACTGGGTGGCCTGCCTGGTGTGCCCGGGTACCGAGCATCTGACGGAGCTGCCCCACCCGACGTGGTACGCACGGTTCGGCGCGCAGCTGATGACCGATCCGGTCCTGCGAGAGGTGATGGTCGAGGAGACGTTCGGCCCGTCGATCCAGCGAACCCTGGACGGACTCAACCGGTGCCTGCCCGACCTGCCGCTCCCGGTGCGGATCGAGCGCGGTGACATGGCCCGCAACCTGCTGGTGCACATGCTCGCCGAACGTGAGCGCGCCCTCGCCGACGGCACCCACACCGCCCGCCCCACCTGGCACGCGTACGCCACCGGCCTCATCGACGCGATCACCGCGATCTGGCTCGCCCCGGTGACGCCCGACCACTGAAGCCACCTGTCCGCGGGCCGAGCCCCCTCCATGGGGCCCGGCCCCACCCATCGGGCCCTGCCTCACCCACGGGGCCGCCCATGCCCTCCTGCCGAGGAGCCCCATGAAAGCGACCGTGGACGAAGGCACCTGCGGCGGTACCGGCAGCCGCGCCCTGACCGCACCGGACGACTTCGGCCGGTGCGACGACGACGGCATCGGCATCCTGCTGGACACTCAACCGGCAGGGACATTACGGGAGTCGGTGCATGACGAGGCCGCGCATGTCCGCCCCGCACCTGAGGTATCCGCCTCATGAAGGCTCCCGGCAGTGTCTTAGTGGTCGGCGCCTCCGCGGCGGGACTCACCACGGCGGAAACACTGCGCGCGGACGCCGTCGTCATCGCTACAGGGCTGAGCCCCCGCCTCCTACCCGGCCAGGCGGACCTGGCGGGGGCGCACGTGCTGCGTACCCTCGACAACGCGCTCACCCTGCGTGCCGAACTGACGCCCGGCGCACGCATCGTCGTCGTCGGTGACGGCGTGCTCGGCACCGAAATCGCCGCCACGGCAAGCACCAAGGGCGAACTGTCCCCGTCGGAAGCGGCGCGGACCGGGGTGCTGCTGCTCATCGCCGGTCACGAGACCACGGCGAACATGATCGCGCTCGGCACGCTCGCCCTGCTACAACACCCCGAGCAACTGGCCGCGCTGCGTGAGGCGCAGGACCCGAAGCTCGTGGCCGGAGCGGTCGAGGAACTGCTGCGCTACCTGCACATCACCCACAGCGGACGACGCCGGGTGGCGCGGGAGGACATCGCGGTCGCCGGGCAGCTCGTCAGGGCCGGCGACGGGCTGGTCATCCCCAACGACATCGGCAACCGCGACCCGGACGCCTTCACCGACCCCGACCACCTGGACATCCACCGCGACGCCCGCCACCACGTGGCGTTCGGCTTCGGCGTCCACCAGTGCCTGGGCCAGCCGCTGGCCCGGATGGAACTCCAGGTCGTCTACGGCACCCTCTACCGGCGCATCCCCACGCTGCGGCTCGCGGCGGAACTGAACGACATCCCGTTCAAGCACGACGGCTCTGTGTACGGCGTGTACGAACTCCCTGTCACCTGGTGATCCGCCACCACCCCACAGCCCTCCCCTCACCTCCCCCTCCCCAAGGAGCACAGTGAAAGTCACCCTCGAACAGGACAAGTGCGTCGCCTCGGGCCAGTGCGTCATGGCGGCCCCCGAGGTCTTCGACCAGCGCGAGGAGGACGGCATCGCCGTACTCCTGGATGACACCCCCTCCACGACGGACGCCCCCGACGTCCGCCACGCGGCCGCCGTCTGCCCGGCGCTGGCCATCCACTTGGAGGAGTAGCCCCTCAGCGGGCCGGGCGACGGAATCCAGGCCCTGACCTGCCCGAACCGTGGACAGTAGAGGCGGTGAGGCGGTCGGCGAGCACGGCGGCCGACCGCCTCCGGCCGATGCGCACCGACAGGCCAACAGGCCGCCGGTGCGGTGAGGGCCGATACTGGTGCGGTGAGTGTTTCGCCGGTCGAGCCTCATGTGCGGTGTGTGGACGGCAGCAGCTCGTCACCGGTTGGCGACCCCACGGGCTGACCGGCGCGGCCCATGCCGATTCCTCTGTGGAGGTCACCATGACTGTCCAGCGCACGGACCCCGCCGTAGCCGCCTTCGTCGCGGCAATCAACTCCGGTGACAAAGAGGCGTTCTTCGCCGCCCTGACCGAGAACGCCACCATGTCCGACGACGGGACCGACCGCGACCTGAGCGCCTGGACGGAGAAGGAGATCTTCTCCGCGAACGGCCACCTGGACGTCGAGAGTGCGTCGGACAACGGGCTTTCCCTGACCGCCGTCTACACCAATTCCACCTGGGGAAGCATGCGGACCCGGTGGAACTTCACCGTCACCGACGGCAAGGTCAACCACTTCGAAACGGGCCAGGCCTGACCCCACCCGCACCGCCACAGCATCCGCGGCATCCGCGGCCGAAGCCTCCAGCGACGTCAGCGCCTCGCCCTCGACCGCATGGCAGCCGACGGAGAGCCCCCGTATGGCGAATCCCGGAGAGGCTGAAACCGCGCTGAAACCGTAGTGAACCCGCTCGGACCCAAGCTCTGCGGCATGACGACAACGACCGACGAACTCGCTATCTCAGCCACCGGGTTGCGCAGGTCCTACGGCCAGAAAACCGTCCTCGACGGCGTCGACCTCCACGTTCCCGCGGGCACGGTCTTCTCTCTCCTCGGGCCCAACGGCGCAGGCAAGACAACCGCGGTCCAGATCCTCTCCACCCTCATCTCCGCCGACGCCGGCACACTGCGGGTGGCCGGGCACAACCTTGCCGTCGAGCCCCAGGCGGTGCGCGCCTCGATCGGTGTCACCGGGCAGTTCTCCGCGGTGGACGACATGATCACCGGCGAGGAGAACATGCTCCTCATGGCGGACCTGCACCATCTCCCCCGTGGTGAAGGCCGCCGGGCCGCCGCCGAGTTGCTGGAGCGCTTCGATCTGGCCGAGGTCGCGAAGAAGCCCGCTGTCACCTACTCCGGCGGTATGCGCCGCCGTCTCGATCTCGCCATGACCCTGGTCGGCAGCCCGCGGATCATCTTCCTCGACGAGCCGACCACCGGCCTCGACCCGCGCAGTCGGCACGGCATGTGGAACATCATCCGCGAGCTCGTCGCCGGGGGTGTCACGGTCTTCCTCACCACTCAGTATCTGGAGGAGGCCGACCAGCTCGCCGACCGTATCGCCGTTCTCCACGGCGGCAAGATCGTCGCCCAGGGCACCGCCGGGGAGCTCAAGCGGCTCGTTCCGGGCGGGCATGTCCGGCTCCGGTTCGCCGGGCCGCAGGCGTACGAACACGCGGCCGACGCCTTGCGCGGCGCCACCCGGGACGAGGAATCACTCTCCTTGACCATCCCCAGCGGCGGCAGTCAACGCGAGCTGCGCGCCATCCTCGACCGGCTCGACACGGCCGGCATCGAGGCCGACGAGCTGACCGTGCACACCCCCGACCTCGACGACGTGTTCTTCGCCCTGACCGGCCACCCTGCCGCGTCCGGCGCACCCACGGCACCCACCACAGCCGCCACGCCCGCAACGCCCGCAACGCCCGCCGCCAAGGAGACCGCCCGATGAGCACCCTGTCCCTCACCGTGCGCGACTCGTCCACGATGCTGCGCCGCAACCTCCTGCACGCGCGGCGCTACCCCTCCCTCACCCTCAACGTCCTGCTCACGCCGATCGTCCTGCTGCTGCTCTTCGTCTACGTCTTCGGCGACGTGATGAGCGCCGGCATCACCGGCGGCGGAGCGGACCGCGCCGAGTACATCGCCTACCTCGTCCCCGGCATCCTGCTGATGACCATCGGCGGAACCTCCGTCGGCACCGCCGTGTCCGTCTGCATCGACATGACTACGGGCATCATCGCCCGCTTCCGCACGATGGCGATCTCCCGCGCTTCCGTGCTGATCGGACATGTTGTCGGCAGTGTGGTGCAAACGCTCATGGCCCTGGTGCTGGTGCTGGGCGTCGGCCTTGCCATCGGCTTCCGCCCCGAGGCCACCGTGGTGGAGTGGATCGCGGCGGCCGGCCTGCTGACCATGGTCAGCCTGGCACTGACATGGATCGCCGTCGGTCTCGGTCTGGCCAGCCCGACGCCCGACGGTGCGAGCAACAACGCGCTGCCGCTGATGATGCTGCCGTTGCTGTCCAGCGCGTTCGTGCCGGTGGACGCCATGCCGGGCTGGTTCCGCTGGTTCGCCGAGTACCAGCCCTTCTCCCCCGCCATCGAAACCCTGCGTGGGCTGCTGCTGGGCAGCCCGATCGGCGACAACGGATGGCTGGCCATCGCTTGGTGCGCGGGCCTGACCGTGCTCGGCTTTCTCTGGTCGACGGCGCAGTTCAATCGCGAGCCGGTGCGCTGATCGCGCGCAGCGCCGCCGCCCTCAACTCAGCGCTCTCCAGGGCCGTGTACTCCGACACCGCGTCGGCGTACGCCGCCCCGGCAGCGTGCCCGGCGGCCTCGGCGGCCTGGCGTGCCCGTGCGGCGGACAGCGTCGGGAACTCCCGCAGCACACGCATCCGTTCCGCCAACGCCATCATGCGTACGGCCGAGATGTCTCCCCGACTGAGACCGGCCAGGCCGAGCGCCCGCAGAACCGTGCCGTACACCGGAAGCTTCTCGGGGGACTGCGGACCGGTCCGGGCGCTGAGCAACGCCCGCAGCCCCTCCCGGAGTTGAACGGGCAGCTCCCCGAGCAGCTCCAACCGACCGTGCTGTGCATGCGCGGCCAGTGCCGCCGACTGCACTTCCAGCGACCACGGGTCCACGAACTGATCCGGGGCCTGCGGCAGGCGCCCTGCCCGCATCCGTTCCACGGCCTGCCGCCACAGCTCAAGCCCGCCCTCGGTCAGACCGCGGGCCAGCGCGATCTCCGCCCGCGCCGCCAGGTCCGGGGTGAAGAATTCCTCGCTCGCCTCCGGCTGCTGGTCGAGGACCGCCTGCTCCAACCAGTACTCCGCCTCGTCGACATCCCCGCGCTGCAGGCAGGCAAGCACCAGCCCCCAGCGGATGCCGATCGAGTCCGACAGGCCCTCGAACCGGTCGAGCGCACCCAGTGCCGCCCGCAGATGGTGGTGCGCTTCCGTGCCCCGTTCGGTCTGCAGACACAGGTCGCTGATCCGGCCGTGGCTCAGCGTCAGCATCGCCGGATTCCTCAGCGGCCCCAGAGCGTCGAGCGTCCGGCGGGCGGAGTCCAGCGCCCGTTCCACGTCGTTCTCGTACTCCCACACGTAGCTGGCGACACACTCGGCGAGGCCCGCCACCAGTGGTTCGTCCGCTGCGCACAACTCGCGCAGGCGCGCGTAGTCCGGCGGGCGTACCTCGGGCGTGGCGCACAGGACGACGGCCAGGGCCCGTTGCAGGGTGTCGGGCGCGGCGGGCGGCAGCCGGCGCAACGTGACGAGCTGGCGCACGGCGTGGGGCCCGTAGTGCATGAAAAGGGCGGCCGCGCACACGGCCGCCGCGCTCCGGGCCGTCTCGACGTCCTCGGGACCGGCGTGGAAGCGGGAGAGCGGACCGCCGGTCTCGGTGGCGAGGGCCGCCAGTCGCGTGTGATTGAAGTCGGTGGCCCAGAGCGAGGAGAGCACCGCCGTGAGGGCCGCGGTGGTGGGGCCGTCGGCGCGCGCCAGGGCGTGCCGCAGGGCCAGGACGAGGTTGTCCTGCTCGGCCCGGATCCGACCCCAGGATGGCAACGGGTCGGCGCTGAAGAGCGCGTCGTGGTGCGTACGGCCGAAGGCCCGTGCCCAGGCGAGGAATCCGAGGGTGACGGTCTCCTCCTCCCCGGCCTGCGCACGTCGGGCGGCACTGAACTCCCGTACGGTCTCCAGCATGTGGAAGCGCATCCCGGACGTGGTCTCGGCCGCCTTGATCAAGGACTGATCCGCCAGCTGCTCCAACAGGAAGAGCGCTTCCCCGTCACCGCAGCCGGTGATCACACGCTCCGCCGCGTCCTCGGTGAAACCTCCGGGGAACACCGAGAGCGCACGGAGCGCGGCTCGCCCTCCGGGCTCCAGCAGGTTCCAGCTCCACTCGACGACGGCGTGCAGGGTGCGATGCCGCTCCGGTATGTCCCGTGCTCCGCCACGGAGCAGAGCGAAGCGGTCCCGCAGTCGGCGGCCGATCTCCGCCACGGGCAGCACCCTCACCCGGGCAGCGGCCAGTTCCACTGCCAGCGGCAGACCGTCCAGATGACGGCAGAGTCCGGCCACGGTGGCGGCGGGCAGCTCGACATCGGGGCGGACGGACCGGGCCCGCTGCCCGAAGAGTTCGACGGAGGTGGCGAGAGTCAGCACCGGCAGCGCGTACAGGGATTCCGAAGTCAGCCCGAGGGGGGCCCGGCTGGTGGCCAGCACCCGTAGCTCCCGCGACCGCGACACCAGAGCCCGTACCAGGTCGGCGGCGCCGTGGACGACCTGCTCACAGTTGTCGAGTACGAGCATGACGGGGCCGGAGCCCAGCGCTCCGACAATGGCGCCGACAAGATCCCCGCCCCCGGCGAAGTGCAGTCGCTCCCCCAGCCCGACCCCGACCCCGAGCGCCGATGCCACCTCCCCTGCCACATCGTCATCAGCCGTGACACCGGCGAGCGGCACGAAGTGCACCACACGCTGTTCGGCGGCCCGGCCCACGGCGTACGCGAGCCGGGTCTTGCCGAGACCACCGGGGCCGGTGACCGTGACGACCCGTGAGGTGCGCAGCAGCCCGGTCACGGCGGCGATGTCGCTCTCCCGGCCGAGCAGCGGATTCGGCTCATGCGGTACGCCGTGCCTGACCACTGGTGCCTCGGCGCGCAGCAGCTCCTGATGTACGGCCTTGAGCCCGGCCCCGGGGTCGGTGCCGAGCTCGTGACGCAGCCCTCGCCGGTAGGCGTCGTACCGCCTCAGCGCGCCGGCAGGTCCTGCCGTGACGGCCTCGCAGCGCAACAGCTCCGCCAGGACCTCTTCGTCCCGCGGCAGTTCCCCGGCCAGCTCGGCCAGTGGCCCCACGGCCTCTTCGCGCCGCCCGACCCGGGCCAGGGCGAGTGCGCGGGTGCGGACCAGCCCGCGATGGGCAGCGGCCCGCGCGGTACGCAACGCGACCACCGGGTCGCGCAGATCTTCCCCGACACCTGCGGCCACCACCCCGTCCCACAGGTCCAGCCCCGCCTCGGCTTCCTCCAGGGCACCTCCGTGGTCACCCTTGCGGGCCCGCTCCACGCCGGCCGCCTCGTGCAGCAGCAGTGCGGAACTGTCGACCTGCGCCTCATCCAGCGCCAGCCGGTATCCCGTCGGCGTGCTCACGATCAGCTCGGCGCCCCACTGCGACCGCACCCGGGAAACCAGCACCTGCACCGCCTTGCCCGGCCGCTCCGGCAACGCCTCCGGCCACAGCCCCTCCACAAGCCTCCCGACACTGCACCCGGCCCGCAGGTCAACGGCAAGCAACGCAAGGAGCCCGCGCAGACGCGGCGCGGTCATCTCCTGCCCGCGATAGGCGACGCGGGGCAGGAAGATCAGCTCAGAGGTCACCCGAGCAGACTAGCCAGCGCCCGGGTCACCCGGATCGATCCGCCGGGCGGCAGGTCAGCTCCCGTCGTATCCCGCTGAGCAGGCTGCCCGCATTTGATAATCGGTCCAACACTCCCGCGTGCCTTCGTGATGTGCCGTCACATTGGGGTGTCGATTTGGCTAGGCCTTGTCCGGCCGATCATGTGACTGTTGCTCGTCCTGGTCGTTGATGTGGACATGGGGCGGGGCCAGAGTCCCAGTCGATCTCACCAGCCGCGTCGGCCGCCGCCTGGACCTGCCGGAACAGGCGTTCCCAGGTCCCGTCGCCCGACCACAAGCTGGTGGGCTCCGCCATTGTCCGCGCGCACCAGCATGCGGCGGAGCCCACACCGACCCACCGTCGACGCTCACCCCAAAGGGGACCGAAGAGATGGAATACGAGGGCGAGACGCCGTGGCAGGGCCTGGTCGCCCGCCTGGTGGAGGTGGTGCTGGAGGCGAGGGCCTGGGCCGTTCGTGAGGAGAATTCACCAGCGAGCTCCACCTGAGCGCCGACGGCTGCTGCCGTCCGCTGTCCCTCATCGTCACTCCAGGCCAGCGGGCGGACTGCACCCAGTTCATGATGGTGCTGGAGAAGCTCCGCGTCCCCGGATCCGGCCCAGGAAGGCCATGCGCGAAGCCGGACAGCCTCGCGGCCGCCAAAGCGCACAGCAACCGCCCTGTTCGCGAGTACCTGAGACGGCGAGGCTGTCCGCCACACGATCTCCGAGAAGACCGACAGCCAGGCCGCCCGCCTGCGGAGAGGCTTATACGGCGGAGGGCCAACCGGGTTCGACGAGGACCGCTACAAGAAGCGCAACACCGTCGAACGAGCGATCAACCGCCTGAAACAGTCCCGAGCGGTCGCCACGCGCTAGGACAAACGCGGCCAAGTCGCCCTCGGCACCGTCACTTCGGCATCGGTCGCGATCCGGCTCCGACCGTGAACCCCTACGCGACCCAGCAGTAGACGTCCTGGCCCTGGCCTCGGGCGCTGCTGATGAGGACAGCCAGATCACCCAGGATGACGGAGGCGATCTCCGTGTCGATGACATCGCCGTCCTCCGTACGCTGCGAGGACCGGGCGACAGCGGCATCCTTCAACTCGGCCCCCTCAGCCTCGGCGAGTGCTGCGGACAGGCGAGGCGAGATCGCGAAGACGACGCACCCGTCATCGCCCTGACCGGCGACGAGACGAGGCTCACCAGCTTCGACGAGTTCCTCAAGGTTCCCGCCGGCAAGCAGACGTTCCCACTCGACCACAGCTTCTTCGGGATCGAAGTTACCGAACGAGAGCGACTCGAACACGCCTTGCGGCCCGGTCTGAAGAACCAGGGCCGCTGACGTGTCGTCCGGAGCCGCGGAGAACTCGACGATGACGCTCACCCGGGCATCATGCCGGACCGCCCGCGACCATAATCGACCGGACAGCTACTAACTGGTAGCGCTATGGCCGACTGCCCGGATATCAAGATGCTGCCACGACCCTGCCCGATCGTGATCGTTCTCGGATCATTGGGGACGTCGTGCAGTTCGTCGCCCGGAACAGACCAGAAGTAGTCGTGCTCAAGTGTCACCGTGCTGCTGGACCCGCACACCGCACATGACGCGCACGCACAAACCCGCAGGTCAGTCGCCCCTTCTTCACCGGCTCCCGGCGGGCGCGTCACCACCGAGCTATCGGGCATTCCACCGACTGCTCCATGCATCGGGCTGTTCCGGGCCGGCGCCGGACCCGTTGCTGATAGGCGCGGTCGAACGAGGCCAGCGCCTCGTCGATGTCCGTGATTTCGGTGAAGAGACCTTAGGAGGAGCCGAATCGGGCCGCGGCCTCCTCCAGGTCGACGCGCTCGTCAGCCGGTGGGGCATTCAGCTGCACCCACCGGCTGGCAAGACGGTCTGGATCGAGGCTTGCCTGGCCCTCAACAGCGGCCACCGGAGACGGGACCGTGACCCGCACCTGTCATGCGTGGAGCGCCACGCACTCGCGAAGCAGCGATTCCATGCGCAGCTGAGCGCCTTCGCGGTCGAAGACCTGGAGGGCCTCCAGGCAGGTCACAACCCACCGCGCCTCGTCCTCATCGACCTCACCCCTGACTGCCACAGCGGTCAGCGCGCTCTCCCAGTCAAACCATCCGTCCTTGTACTCCTCCGCCAGGGCCCGGTATCCGCCAGCGAGCAAAGTGTCGGCGTACAGGCCCGTGTCCTTGACGAAAGTGCGGGCGCGGACCCGGTCGGTGCGCAGGTCGGCCAGGCGGCGCAGCGCCTCGTCGGGGTCGTCCAGCTCCAGGTGCAGGCGGTGGGCAGAAGCGACGAACTGAGGCCAGCCGCCAGTCAGCTCGTGAAGCCGGTCCAGGCGGTCCTCGCGCTGGAACATCTCGACGCGCTGGGCCCAGCCACGCAGGCTGCGGCGGTCGTGGCGGCGCAGTACCACCGAGGCGGCCGAGGTCGGCTCCGTGCCGGTAAGCAGCGGGCGCCACAAGGCCAGCTGAGTGGTGTCGATGACGAGGACAACCGCGCGGGTCACGCCAGGAGTGAGAGGCAACAGCGTCTCGGCGAGGTCGACGGCCTCGCGGCAGGTCTCGGGACGCACCGGGTCCCGGTAGTTGACGAAGTCACTGATGACCACGCGTCGTTCACGGGGGCGTCCGCCGGTGAGTTCCTGTTTGTAGATGCTGGGTTTGCCCACGGGCGGCAGTGTCCAGTCGGCGATGCCCGCCGTGAGTGTCCGCAGGGTGCGGGTGACGTCGTCGACGCCGGTGGCGGGGGTGCCGAGGACGACCCTCGTCTGATTGGACCGCCGACCGAGGAGGTCGTCCAGCTGCGTGTTGGTGAGCGGTGCGGGCTGGCCGTCGTGCAGCTCGGGACGGCCGTCCTGCACGATGCTCTCCTGGAGTTCGCAGTCCTCCTCGGCCCTGAGAAGGCGGGCCTCCACCTCGTGGGAGGTGCCGATCATGCGCAGGGCGTTGGGACCGCGCAGATGCCAACCCAGGCCGTCGTGGTTGGGCGCGAGGATGCCGAGGCCGACCATCTCGGAGAGGTAGGCGCGGAAACCCTCGGTGTCGAGCTGCTCGAACCCCCGACGCCAGTACGTCTCGCACTCCTCGCGCAGTTCGGTGTCACTCAGTCGTACCTCCAGGCCGCGGTGGCGTGCGTGATACGCCAGCACGTTGGCGATCACGTCGTAGCGGTGGTCGAGGCTGAGGGTGTCCTTGAAGGCCGCCGAGATACTGTCCCTGAGTCCGGCGTCCGACTCCACGACCTCGATATCCGTGAGCTCCACCGGGTACGGAGGCCCCTCGGCGCCGCGCCGCGTCCGCTTGCGGTGCATCAGCTCCACCAGCCGGTGACCGAACATCTGCAGCAGAAACGGCTGGTAGGAGCAGTAGCCGAGCACCCGGTTGACCAAGTCCATGTCCTGGAATTCGAAGCCTAGTGCCCGCATCGGCTCGACCAACAGCTCGGCGGCGAACTGGGGGGCGAGCGGGCCGATCACCTTCGGGGTCTGGGCGAGGTGGCCGAACGGCCCATTGCTCGCGAGCTTGGCGAACCGCTGCACCGAGTGCAGCCCGGCGAAGACAACCTTCGCACGGTCCTTGGTGTCGTCCCCCAGGCCCTTGAGCTTCTTCGTCTGGTGGAACCGAGGGGCGTCGGCCTCGAAGAACTGGTCACACTCGTCGAGCAGGATCAACAGCCGACGGCGCGAGTCCGCGTCGGTCCAGGCCCGGATGCCCGCGCGCACGCGCTCGGAGATGTCCGTCGCGGACCTGCGGCCCTGCGGGCGACCCAGTACCTGCGCCTCGGTCAGCTTCCGGTCCAGGACGCTCCACAGTGCCTCCGGGCCTAGCGAGCTGCCCTTCCCGATGTTCTCGTGGTCGAGGTTCACATACACCGCTTGGTGGTAGCCGGGGCGCTGCTCCACGAACTTGTCCCCGGCGTCGGCGAGCAGTGCCGACTTGCCCAGCCCCCGACCGCCGAAGATGACCTGAGTGCCGCGCGGGTCGAGGATGCTCTTGCGTTCGGCGTCACGGCCGTAGAACATCTCACCGCCGATCCGGCCGCGCTTCTCCCTGATGTAGGGGTTGACACCGGAGAACGGCAACAGGGTCTGTGTGGCAGTGCTGACCTGGCGGTTGCCGCGCGCCGCGAGGTAGGCGAGAACGGCGTCGTCCACCACCAGCAGTGGCTGCGACGATCGTGCGGAGCCGACGGCCAGTTCGACCCGCGCCTCACGGTTCAGCGTACCGAAGTAGACGACGAGGAGGCTTACTCCGCTGGTGTCGCGCTCCGCCCAGCTCATGACGACTCTGGCGGGCGGCCGGCCCCAGACCATCAGTACGCGCAGGTTGCCACCCTGCTCCTTGATCTGCGAGCCGAACGCGGGCGCTTTCGCCCTGCCGTTGATCTCCACCTCGGTCGCTTCGAAGAGGCGGTACTCGCGTCGGTGCTGGGACCGCTCGTCAAGTTGCCTTGCACTCTTGGCGTCGTAGCCGAGGAGTTTGAGGAGTGGTGGTACCCGCCGCGTCGGAGCCACCTGGAGCCGGTCTTTCGGCTCGGTGGCACCCAGCACCCGCCACTCGTCGAGGGCGTCGGCCGCCAGTGCCGCCTCATCGGGGGACAGATCGCTGTAGTCCAGGACAGGAAGGGTCAGGTGCTTGCCGCCGGACCGAACAAGGTCGACGAGGTCGCGGTCAATGCCCCGCGGCAGACCGTCGGGCACGGCCGGGAAGAACTCTGCCAGATGGGACTCGCCAGCCTCGATCTCCGGAACGGGTTCGCCGATCTCCAGGAAGTAGACAAGGTCGGCGGAGGTGGCCAAGCCGCCAGTGTCCAGGTGCCGCAGAACCTGGGCGCGTTCCTCCGCAGTGGGGTCCAGGGCGTCGAGTCGGGCCCTGATCCGGTCGTCAGCCTCCTGCCGGAAGGCGGGCAGGTCGCTGCGCACCGTGTCGAGCGCCCGCCGTACCTCCACCAGGTCATGTGTCTCGGCGCCGTCGAGCCGCTCGCGAGCATCGGCCAGCAACTCCTGGAGGCGCAGATCCTGGTCGTCGGTCACAGCGCCATCGGCCTGGGCACGATGCAGCTCGGCGACGAGTTCATCGTGTGCCGTGCGCAGTTCCGTGCGCCTGATGGTCTCCTGTTCCTCGATCTCGGCGAGCGTGGGCAGCGTGGACTCCCCGGGCGGCGGGGCGGGCAGCATGCCGCGTCCGGCCAGCTCGACGATGGTGCGGGCCGCAGTGAAGGCGTCGTGGTCGAGCCGCTCGGCGAGTCCGTCCTGCCAGCTCCGGCCGACCGCGGTGAGTAGCTCGTCGAGCGAGGAGCGCTGGTCCGGGGTATCGCACACCTTCAGCAGTTCTGCGTCCAGCACGAGTTCAGGGGCGAGCAAGCCGATGGGGCGTGTGGTCGCGGTGTCACCGGTAAGCAGCGCGAACAGCTCCTCCATGGAGGCGCGCGCTGCCCACGCCGTCGCGGCGGAGATGGCGCCCGAGCGCCGCGCCAGCTGCTCCAGCTCGGCCAGTACAGCCTCCTTGCCGTCCAGCAGCGAGTGTCGGAGGGAGGAGATCTCCTTGATCGCCCTTCCGCTGTCGGACCGGTCGCCGCGGTGGGTGCCGTCGACCACCAGACACCACTCCCTGACCAGGCCGACAGCGCGCTCCACAATGTGCACCAGATCCTGCCGCCCCGCGCCCTGGAGCGGTTTGCCGCTGGATGAACGGTGCTTGCGGTCCATACGGTCGATCTCGTTGTTGACCTCAGCCAGTTTCGACAGGCGTTCGGTCTGTTCCTGCACGTGCGGGAAGGCGTCGCGATGGTCTCGGACCACGGCCATGAGCAAAGATCCAAGCGTCCCGTCGTCGGGGGCCAGCCATCGCTTGGCGATCTCCGTCGCCCGCGCGAACCGCAATCTTTGGGGCGCGAGCAGGACACGGCACTGCTCGCGCAACTCCCGCAGCCGAGCTTCCCGCTCCGCGTCATCGGCGATAACAACCAGCGGAGAGACGATCAGGGCACCACTGAGAGCCCGGTCGGCAACGGCGGTCGCGGCCTCGCCGAGGCGGTCCGGGAGCCGAGGCACCAGCGTTTTGAGCTGAGCGCCCGCCAGATGATCGCCGGTGATCAGCGCGGTGCGCAGCAGGGCCGGCAGCAGCAGAAGTTCGCTGCCCTCCGTGTCACGGCCCAGGTATCCGCCATAGCTCTGGAGCAGGTCCGCGGTCAGCCGACCACCCTGGCTGTCGCCGGAGGTGAGCAGCGCGGCGGCACCGGCCAGACGGAGCGCAGCCACCTGCGGCTCGGGGTTCCCTGCGGCGCTCGCCACGTGGTGGGCGAGTCCGAAGCGCCGCTCGACGACCAACCGCGCCAAAGCCCGCTCGGCGGCGGTCTCGTCGGCACCCCGGCCCTCGATCGCCTCGTCCCTCTCATCAGATGTGGCCGTGGCGGCGACCGGGGCGGGTACGTGCTTGTGGTTGTCGTCCGGTCCGGCGGGTGTGGGCGCGACCGCGGGCACGGGGGACGGAGTGGGTCCGGAGCCGGTGTTCGGGGCGTTGGGCGGCGCCTGGTCTCCGTGGGCAGGTGCCACGATCTGTACGTCGTCGGTGTCGAGCGGATCTGAGGCCGTCGCGACGGGCGCGGCGGCTTCCGGTCCGGGGACGGGGGAAGTCGCAGTCTCCGGGACGGGACAGCTAGGGGCCTCGTCACGCGGGGTCCGGTCTGCCTGCTCGATAGCCTGCTTGGTTCCGTATCTCCCGATCGTCGCACTGTCGGCGGGCTCCGTGCCATCGGCCTCCGCCGCGACCGGCTCCTTGTCTGCGGCATCCCGCTGCGCCAAGGTCAGTTCAGGAGCCATGACCGCCGCCATGGCACACACGGGCAGCCCTCGCACGACCTGCTCCTGCAGAGCCAGGATCTCCGCCGCCGCGTCTGCCTGCCGCCCTAGCCGAATGAGTTTGGCCAAGGCGGTGAGTGCGGCGCATTCCTCCCGTTGTGCCTGCTCCCACACCGGCGTATCCAGCAGGCGGCCGACCGCATCACGCACGGATTCGGCGGCAGAGGCGGCGGCACTGTCGGGACGGCAGACGACCTCGAGCATTCCACGCAGGAATTCCCGTGTCCGGAGGTCATACTCCTGTGCCACCCGGTGCGCGTCCGCTGCGCGCGTCATGTCCTCCAGCCGACGAGCCACCCCCTCGATCCCTCCCGCACGGAACACCGCTTCGGCGCTGTCGAACACGGCGCTCAGCACGGTCAGCGATGCCAGGTCCTCGTCCTGCGGAGGTCGGCCGTCCGCGACCGCGCGCGTCACCTTCTCCAGGGCGTGCCGGGCTCCGGCGAGGGCGGACACCAGCTCCCGGCAGACCTCGTCCGGCCTCCTCGCCTCATCGGCCCGGTCATCGTCGGCCGCCGTTTCGGATACGTCGTTCGAGACGGCGGCGAGCGACGGCTCCTGCTCCTCCGCCTCGCCGGACACGAAACCAGGGTGCGCCACCACGATCGACCGTGCCAGGTCACCGACAGCGACGAGTCGTGCCGTTTCACTCTCGTCGGCCATCGCTGCGAACCAGTCCTGGTCCGCAGCCCAGGCAAAAATGTGGGCATGGGCGACGGAGGCATCGCACCAGGCGAACATCGCAGCCCGGACCAGCGTCGCGCCCCACCGGGAGACGGGGTCGGAGGCGGGCTTGCCGTCCGGTGCGATGACGTACGTAAACACCTGGTCCATCACGGTCTGCGTGAGCTCCCCGATCCCGCAGTTGCAGGCGTGCTGCCGGGCGTCGCGCCGCAGCCGGGCCAGAACGTCCTGACACAGGGCAGGCCCGGCCCGTCGAGGAGCGGCCATGCGGATGCCCAGGTCGCCGAGCAGCTTCTGCCGGTCCCTGGGCGGCAGGGAGTTGAAGGCGAGTTCCACCATGTCCACCGTGAGCTCGTTCAAGGCGGCGGCGGCCGGGAACTCCAAGGCGTTGAGAGCGTCGGCTAAGCCTGCGAGTTCCTTGGCCGAGGAACTCGGCGGGGACAACGGCGCCCCCGTCACGACGTGGTAGCGGTCATGCATGTACGCGTACTCCGTTTCTGTGGCTGGTCCTGCGGGATCGGCTCCCCCGATACTGAGGAGTCCGAGGAGAGGAACGGGACGGGAGGGAGACGGCGGAGACCTTGGATACGCGGATCAGCGGCTGCGCGTGTGCTCGGTGACAAACGTGTAGCCGTCGGGCAGTTCCCAGCCATCCGCCTTGCCGAGCCCGCGGCAGTGCTCCCGGAAGGCCGCTCGCTGGCCGTCGCTGGGCAAGCAACCCGGCTGCAGGCGACGGAGGTGGCCAGAGACCGACTGGGCCGTCGGCAGCCCCTCACCGCCCGGTTCCGTACCACCCCACGGTCGTATCACCCGCCGCCGAACCGGGCGGTAGCCGATGAGCGGAATGGTCGGCTCCCTGTCGCGCGCCGGGAAGTGCGGCTGACCCCAGGGATCGCGACTGCCGAGAGCCGGCTCCAGGAGGCGTTCGGCGAGCAGTTCCGAGACCGCCGCTTCCAGTGCAGCGGTCTGTGACCGGGCCGGCCGACCGCCGTACGTCGCGCTAGGCAGGACCGAACGGTCCATCAGTGCATGGCCGTCCAGGGTGAGCAACCCACAACGGCGCACCGTGCGCATCACCAGCTGTCGGAGCCCGAGCCCGACTGCATTGTCTCCACGGCGGTCACTGCCCGGGGCGTCTTCCCTGGTGAGCACACAAGGGTCGTAACAGTGGCCGGTCTCACGGTCTCCGACCTGCACGTGTTCCTTGAGCCGCGTCGTGGCTAGGCGGATCACGGTGCTGCCGTGCGACTGGCGCAGCTCCAGCATCAGGCCGGGGAAGAAGTCGCGGGGCCAGGCGACCCCGGTCAAACGGCCCAAGCCGTCACCAATCTCGGCGGTGACGTCCTGCATCGCTTCCTTCTCGTCCATCGCCTCGCCGGCATGGTCAAGCTCAAGGCGCACCGTGGGGCTCGCCCCGTTCGACCGGCCAAGGTCCTCTGCGACGTACGGATGCAAGGGGAGCCAGCCGCCGAAGAGATGGGCCAGTCGCAGGGGTGCCCGCCAGACGGTTTCCTGCGGGTCGTTCCGCAAGAGTTCGCCGATGCCGAGGGAGGCGTCGTCAGCGAGGGGCAGATCGACCGGGTCCAGCTCTGCTTCCGGCTCATGCTCCGACGGTGCGGGCAACGTAGACGTCCAGCCGCGTCCGGCTGGGGTCAGAGGATCTCCGGGCGCCTCCGCATCACCGGGATGGTGGGATCGCCACACTCCTCCGCCTTCGAGGGTGTCATCGAGAGCGATCCGGGAGCCGTTCTCGAACAGCCCCTGGTCGCTGTCCCCTTGGACGATGTCGGCGAGCGCCACGTTCGCCCGACACACCGCGGCGGCGTAGCCAACTCCCCTGAGCAGTTCCGTCGCCCCCGGGAACCCGCGAAGCCGTGGTCCGACCGCGGTGTACACGGTGACCGGTGTGGTGAGGCCGTAGCGCCGCCTTCCCGGGGTGGCCGCGTATTCCACCGCTGCCGCAAGTGACCTGAGGTCATCGCCACCCAGCGGCCCGGTATCCCGCCAGCAGTCCGCGAGGGAGGCCCTGGTCATGGCGTAGTGCCCCCATGTCCGCAACGTGGCACCGGAGTTGAGGACTCCACGCACCGTGTCGAGGAGACCGAGCAGCCCCGCCCGCAGATCGTCGTCGTGCGTGCCTCCCACCAGTGCGGCGAGGGACACGGGAACGAAGGGGCTGAGCAGCTGCTCCCGTGCAGTCGTCAGGAGATGGTTCGCATAGGCCGACAGGTCGTCGCGCCGGGCCGCCTCCGGGGACGGGTAGCAGACGTCGACGACGACATGCCCGTCCTCGTTGATCCAGCGCCGGCGCGTGCGTAAGCGGTGGAGCTGGGCCGGTGACAGGCTCAAGGCCGGCCCGAAGGCGTTGAGATCCGGGACCAAGAGTTCCCGTCGTCGCGGCTCGGCGTCGTCCCCCGGCCTGCCCGGACTCTCCGCGCCCGCAGGCGCCCCCGACACCCAGGCCGGTACGTCGCCGAGGGCGCCGACCTCCGGGTGGGCACCCTCCCGATGGATGATCTCGGCATACAACGGGTCCGACCCGGTGGCAACACACACCATTGCACCGACCGGGAGCACGGGAGCGCGCTCGCCGAAAGAGATCACGGGGAAATAGTCAAGGCACAATGGGCTGCCGCCGTAGCCGTCGCCACCGAGGTCGTACCCGAAGTACACGGCATTGAAAGCGACGGTGGTGTGCACCGGCGCCGGACGGGCCGCGACAACGGCCTCGAGATAGCGCCGCAGCCGATTCCGTTCCTGCTCGGATACGGCGTCGTAGCCCCTCGTCATGGTGGAGGTCAGCAGCGCCTGGTCACCGTAAGGATCAGGCACCCCCGTTCCTTCGCCATCACCGACCGTTGCTGACACATACGGGTCCCCACCCATGACACCTCCGCCGCACTACAGGCCACCCCGGCCCGCCTGCGGTAATGGCGGCAGACTATGCCCGCGCCTGGGGTTCCTGTGGCGCTTTCAGTACTTTGCGCTGGCCGACAGCGGCCGGTGCCGAACGCTTCGGCTCCGGCACAGCGTTTACGCTCCAACACCACCAGCATCGTGAATGCCGTCGCGGGTTCCCGGCGACTGCGCCGACAACTGACCCAGTGCGGCGATTCCGAGGGGGCTCAGCTCGTACCGCATCACGAGACAGGGAAGGCGTCCTACACCCCGTATTGGGCATTCAACGATGGCCGACCTGTCCTGGCAAGGCCCCGCGGATACCCAGCGTTGGTATTGCCTGTCCCATGGGCAGATGGTGCTGTGGTGCGCCTTGAGTGGGCGTCATCTGAGCGTCAAGAGTTCGCAGCAATGCCCCGGCACTCGGGCGACCGAGACCGCACCCAGCTACAAAGCCGCAGGTCAGGGCATTCACGATGAGCGCATTGTCCGCTCGACCCGCTACAGGTGGTCGAGCGGACGCCTGGGGCACGAACCCGCAGGTCAGTCGTCCTTCTTCACCGGCTCCAGAATCGCCACGCACTCCACATGGTGCGTCATCGGGAACAGGTCGAACGCCCGCAGCGTCCGCACCGTGTAGCCGCCGTCCCGGAAGTACGCCAGGTCGCGGGCCAGGGCTGCCGGGTCGCAGGCCACGTACGCGATGCGGCGCGCGCCGAGAGCCGACAGTTGCTTGACCGTCTGCTTGCCTGCGCCCGCGCGGGGCGGGTCGAGGACGATCAGGTCGGCCTCGGTGATGCCGGTGCGGGGCAGGATCTGGTCGACCTTGCCGTGCTCGATCCGGACGCGGTCGAGGTCCTTGAGGTTGTGGCGGGCGTCCTCCGCCGCGCGCTTGCCGGACTCGATGCCGAGGACCGCGCCGTTCTCGCCGACGCGTTCGGCGATGGAGCCCGCGAAGAGGCCGACGCCGCAGTAGAGGTCGAGGGCCGTCTCGCCCTTGCGCGGCATCAGGCCCTGCATGACCGCCTTGACCAGCGTGTACGCGGCCTGGGGGTGGACCTGCCAGAAGCCGCCGGAGCCGACGCGGTAGGTGCGGTCGTCGGCGCGCTCGCGGACGAAGGCCCGGCCGTGGACGCGGTGCACACCGCCGTCGTGCTCCTCGACGCGCAGCACGGAGACCGGCTTGTCGAGCTCGACCAGGGGCAGCCTGCCGCCGGGCTTCGGGGTGAGGATGACCTGGCGGTCGTGGGAGCCGGTGGCGGCGATGGCCTCCACCGCGGCCAGCGTCGGCCACTCGCGCTTCTCGATACCGAGCTCGGAGACGCCGGGGGCGGCGATCAGGCAGTGGTCGATCGGCTGGACGTCGTGCGAGCGGTGCTTGCGGAGCCCGGCGTGGCCGTCCTCGTCGATCGCGTACTGGACACGGGTGCGCCAGGCGGGCACCTCGCCCTTGGGGAGCTTGTCGCCCTCGGCCGGTACGACCGTGCCGTCCCACCCGGCCTCCTCGGGGGTGAGGCCCGCGAGGCGCTGGAGCTGCTCGGTGATCACCTCGCCCTTGAGCCGCCGCTGGGCGCCGGGCTTGGCGTGCTGCCAGTCGCAGCCGCCGCACTTGCCGGGGCCCGCGTACGGGCAGGGGGCCTCGACGCGGTCCTTGGACGCCTCGATGATCCGTACGGCGTCGGCGCGCAGGAAGCGGGAGTCGCTCTCGCCCTCGGTGACCTTGGCGACGATCTTCTCGCCGGGGAGCGTGTGCCGTACGAAGAGCACCTGGCCCTCGGCGGTACGGGCGATGCAGTGACCGCCGTGTGCGACGGGCCCGACCTCGACCTCGTACTCCTCCCCGACCAGCGACGACGTGGATTCGTTCTGCATGAGGGGAGGCTCCAGAGCTCAAAAGGGCAAACGGCCGGACGTGCGGCCGGACAACAGCCCACCAGTCTACGTGGGTGGCGTCCGGCCGCTTACCACAATCACCGGCCGGAGCGTCAGCCCTTGGTGGTGGGTTCCTTCTGCCTGCGTTCCACCGGTCCCCGCCGCACCGAACCCGGCGCACTCCAGTCCGCCCGCTTCCTGGCCCGCTTCTTCGCGGCCTCGGACGACTCCAGCTGGTACGGCACCGAGGTCACCATCACCCCGGGGGTGAACAGCAGCCGCCCCTTCAGGCGCAGGGCGCTCTGGTTGTGCAGCAGGTGCTCGTACCAGTGACCGACGACGTACTCCGGGATGTACACACTGACCACGTCGCGCGGGCTCTCCCGGCGCAGGCCCTTCACATACTCGATGACCGGGCGGGTCACCTCGCGGTACGGGGAGTCGAGGATCTTCAGCGGTACGTTGATGCCGCGCCGCTCCCAGTCCTCCCTGAGCGCCTTCGTCTCGGCCGCGTCGACGCTGATGGACAGCGCCTCCAGTTGATCGGTGCGCATCAGCTTGGCGTACGCCAGGGCGCGCAGCGTGGGGCGGTGGAGCTTGGAGACCAGGACGATCGAGTGGACCCGGGAGGGCCGGACGCTCTCGTCCGAGGGCGTCTCGTCGGCGGCGATCTCCTCGGCGACCCGGTCGTAGTGTCTGCGGATCGCGGTCATCGTCCCGTAGAAGATCACCATGCCGAGCAGCGCGACCCAGGCACCGTGGGTGAACTTGGTGGCCAGGACGACCACGAGCACCAGGCCGGTGAAGAACGCGCCGAACGTGTTGATCGCACGGGAGCGGATCATGTGGCGCCGCTTGGCCGGGTCCTTCTCGGTCCGCAGATGACGGTTCCAGTGCCGCACCATGCCGGTCTGGCTGAGCGTGAAGGAGACGAAGACGCCGACGATGTAGAGCTGGATGAGGCGCGTGGAGTCCGCCCCGTAGATCCAGACGAGCAGGATGGCGGCGCCCGCCAGCAGCACGATGCCGTTGGAGAAGGCGAGCCGGTCGCCGCGGGTGTGCAGCTGGCGCGGCAGGTAGCGGTCCTGGGCGAGGATCGAGCCGAGCAGCGGGAACCCGTTGTACGCCGTGTTCGCCGCCAGGAACAGGACCAGCGCGGTGGCGGCGGCGAGGATGATGAAGAAGAACGATCCGTCGCCGAAGACGGCGGCCGCGACCTGGGAGATCACCGGGTCCTGGACGAAGCTCTCACCGACGGCCGCACCGTTGTGGATCAGGTCCTTCGCCGGGTTCTCGGCCATCTTCACATCGGTGGCCATGGCCAGCCCGATGATGCCGCAGAACATGGTGACGGCCAGCAGGCCCATCGCGGCCAGGGTGGTCGCGGCGTTCTTGCTCTTGGGCTTGCGGAAGGCGGGCACACCGTTGCTGATCGCCTCGACCCCGGTCAGCGCCGCACAGCCGGAGGAGAACGCGCGCAGCAGCAGGAAGACCAGGGCGAAGCCGGCCAGCCCCTGGTGCTCGGGCCTGATCTCGTAGTCCGAGGTCGGGGCGTGCATCGAGTCGCCGAGGACCAGCCCCCGGAACGCGCCCCAGAGGATCATGATGAAGACACCCGCCACGAAGAGGTACGTGGGGATGGCGAAGAGCTTTCCGGACTCCTTGACGCCGCGCAGATTCATCAGCGTCAGCAGCACGATGGCCACGATGGCGCTGAGCGTCTTGTGCTCGACGACGAAAGGGATCGCGGAGCCCAGGTTCTCGACGCCCGAGGAGATCGACACGGCGACGGTCAGGACGTAGTCGACCAGCAGGGCGCTGGCGACGGTGAGACCCGCTTTGGGGCCGAGGTTGGTGTTGGCGACCTCGTAGTCACCACCGCCGCTCGGATACGCGTGCACGTTCTGCCGGTACGAGGCGACGACCGTGAACATCAGGACCACGACGGCGACCGCGATCCACGGGCTGAAGTGGTAGGCCGACACGCCCGCGATGGACAGCACCAGGAGAACTTCTCCCGGTGCGTACGCCACCGAGGACAGCGGGTCGGATGCGAAGACGGGAAGCGCGATGCGCTTGGGGAGGAGCGTTTCTCCCAGCTTGTCGCTGCGCAGCGCCCGTCCGATCAGGATCCGTTTGGGCACGTCGGTCAGTTTGGACACGCAGAGGATCGTAAGCGCTGGACAGCGGGGTCACCGCCGCCCAAACGCCGTGGCCTCGCATTCTTCTGCGATCAGCGGGAAAGCTCACCCATTCCTTAACGCAATCCTTGCGCCCGCCCCTACGAGAACAACGCGCTGTAACCGTTCAGTGCCGGCTGGCCACCCAGATGGGCGTACAGCACGGTGGACTCGCGGCCGATCTCGCCGCGCCCCACGAGGTCGGCCATGCCCGCCATCGACTTCCCCTCGTACACCGGGTCGGTGACCATGCCCTCCGTACGGGCGGCCAGCCGCATCGCGTCGAGCGTCGTGTCGTCGGGGATGCCGTACGTACCGGCGTGGTACCGCTCGTCCAGCTCGATGTCGTTCACCGTGAGTGCGCGCCGTACACCGATGAGCGAGGCGGTGGCACCCGCGATCCTGGCGATCTGTTCGCGGGTACGGGCCGGTTCGGCGGAGGCGTCGATACCCAGCACACGGCGGGGACGGCCGCCCGCCTCCTCGATGGCGGCGAAGCCCGCGACCATGCCGGCCTGGGTGGAGCCGGTCACCGAGCAGACGACGACCGTGTCGAAGAAGACGCCCAGCGCGCGTTCCTGCTCGACGACCTCGTACGCCCAGTTGGCGAAGCCGAGACCGCCCAGCGGGTGGTCCGAGGCGCCGGCCGGGATGGCGTACGGGCGGCCGCCGCGCTCCTCGACCTCGCGCAGCGCCTGCTCCCAGCTGTCCTTGACGCCGATGCCGAATCCGGCGCGGACGAGGCGGATGTCGGCCCCGGCGAGACGGCTGATCAGGATGTTGCCGACCTTGTCGTAGACGGCGTCGGGCCACTCGACCCAGCTTTCCTGGATGAGCACGCACTTCAGGCCCGCGCGAGCGGCGACCGCGGCCACCTGGCGGGTGTGATTGGACTGGACGCCGCCTATGGAGACGAGGGTGTCGCAGCCCTTGGCCAGCGCGTCGGCGACGAGGTATTCGAGCTTGCGGGTCTTGTTGCCGCCGTAGGCGATCGGGGAGTTGCAGTCCTCGCGCTTGGCCCAGAGTTCGGCACCGCCGAGATGCTCGGTGAGCCGGTCCAGGCGGTGCGTCGGCGAAGGGCCGAAGAGGAGGGGGTAGCGGTGCGGAGCGGAGAGTGCGGCCGGGAGGGTGGGAAGGGGCGCGGTCGTCATGGGGGCTCCTTGGGTCGCGATCAGGGACCGGTGAAGGGACGGAAGGACGGCAGAAAGACAGGAGGGAGACGGGAGGAAGGGGCTGGCGAGGGGAACGGGAACGGAGGTCCTGGCGCTCATGCCTCCTGGGTGGTGGCGTTCTCCTCCTCGTCCGCCAGCCCTTCCAGCGCACTCCAGATCTCCGTCGTGATCCGCGCCGCCGCCTCCGCGTCGCCTTCCGCGCAGGCGTCGATGAGACGGTCGTGGAGTTCCGCCGATCCGTGCGCCGCGCTCGCCGTGCCGAACCGGCGCCACTCCAGGCGGCGGATCAGTGGGGTGTAGCGCTCGATGGTGGCGGCGACCGCGCGGTTGCCGCAGGCGGTGACGAGGGTGTCGTGCAGTTCGTCGTCGGCGCGCAGCGCGGCCGCGACGTCACCCCCGTCGGTCGCGGCTCTGAAGCGCTCGTTGGCCTCGCGCATCGCCGCGGTGTCCCGCTCCGTGAGATGCGGCACGGCACCGCGCGCCGCCAGTTCCTGCAGGGCCTGTACGACGGCGGCGGCATCCCGGACGTCGCGCGGCACGAGCCGTGTCACCCGGGTGTAGCTCTGCGGCTTGCTCTCGACGAGCCCCTCCCCGATCAGCCGGGACAGGGCCTCACGGACCGGGGCGCGGGAGAGGCCGAGACGTTCGGCGAGGTCGGCGTCGCGGACGGGGGCTCCGGGTGGGATGTCCCCGCGGACGATGGCGTCGCGGATGGCTTCGTACGCGGTGTCCCGCAGCAGTGTCCGCCGGACCGGGCGAAGGGTCTCCATGAACTGACATGTTAGATGTCTGTTGTCCTGGCCGGAAGGGTGCGTGCGGCGGGGGTTCGGGCGGAGGGGCCGGGGGACGCGGGGCACCCGAGCCGGGAAGGGTGGTCGAGCGGACGAGCGCGTTCCCTTTACCTCCCTTTTGCCGGAGTGTCGCGCCGAACGCACACTCGGATGAGGCATTGGATGCATGGCCGCATAAGCTCATCCCCTGGCAACGCCGAAGGCGGTTGCCCCGTTGTTTGCCCGGCAAGCTGAGAGAGAAGTGTGAGCAGGGTGTTTTCGCAGGTCAGCCGGACGACCAGGACTGCGAGGTAGGCGCAAGGTGCACATCGTCATCATGGGCTGCGGGCGAGTCGGAGCCGCTCTCGCGCAGACTCTGGAGCAGCAGGGGCACACGGTCGCGGTGATCGACCAGGACCCCACGGCGTTCCGCCGCCTCGGTTCCGGATTCGGTGGCCGTCGGGTCACCGGGGTCGGCTTCGACCAGGACACCCTCCGCGAGGCGGGCATCGAGGAGGCCGGGGCGTTCGCCGCGGTCAGCAGCGGCGACAACTCGAACATCATCGCCGCCCGGGTGGCCCGCGAGATGTTCAGCATCGAGAACGTCGCGGCCCGGATCTACGACCCCCGGCGTGCCGAGGTCTACCAGCGTCTCGGTATCCCCACCGTGGCCACGGTCCGCTGGACCGCGGACCAGATGCTGCGGCGGCTGCTGCCCTCGGGCGCCGAGCCGCTGTGGCGCGACCCCAGCGGTGGTGTGCAGCTCGCCGAGGTGCACACGACGCCGTCCTGGATCGGCCACAAGATCAGCACGCTCCAGGAGGAGACCGGCGTCCGCGTGGCCTTCCTCACCCGTTTGGGTGAAGCCATACTGCCGACGTCGCAGACCGTCCTGCAGGAGGGCGACCTGGTCCACGTGATGATGCGTACGGACGAGATCGCCAAGGTCGAAGCGGCCTTTGCCGAGGGTCCCGAGGAAGGCGGTCACTGATGCGCGTATCGATTGCCGGGGCCGGCGCGGTGGGCCGTTCCATCGCGGCCGAGCTCCTGGAGAACGGGCACGAGGTGCTGCTGATCGACAAGGCGCCGACCGCCATCTCGGTGGAGCGGGTCCCGATGGCCGAGTGGCTGCTCGCGGACGCCTGTGAGATCACCTCGCTCGACGAGGCCGCCCTGCAGCGCTGCAACGTCGTCATCGCCGCGACCGGCGACGACAAGGTCAACCTGGTCGTCTCGCTGCTCGCGAAGACCGAGTACGGCGTTCCGCGGGTCGTCGCCCGGGTGAACAACCCCAAGAACGAGTGGCTGTTCAACGAGTCGTGGGGCGTCGATGTCGCGGTCTCCACGCCGCGCCTGATGTCGGCCCTGGTCGAGGAGGCGGTGAGCGTCGGCGATCTGGTCCGGCTGCTGCGCTTCAGCCACGGTGACGCGAACCTGGTCGAGCTGACGCTGCCGCCCGAGTCGGCGCTGGCCGGCACCCAGGTCGGGGACGTCGCATGGCCGGAGGACACCTCGCTGGTCACCATCATCCGCGGTACGCGCGTACTGACGCCGAGCACCGAGGAGACCCTGGAGGCCGGTGACGAGCTGCTGTTCGTGGCCGCCCAGGCGCGCGAGGAGCAGTTGGAGGACCTGCTGTCGGTCCGCCGCGATCCCGAGGACGACTGAGCAGGCACCACAGGCACCGTACGTACGGGAGCCACCGGCAACACCGTACGCAGGGGAGCACTCGGCGGCACCGTACGTACGGGAGCCAGGCAGCACCGTAGGGACCAGTCGGCGGCACCGTATGTACGGGAGCACTCGGCGGCACCGTACACACGTGAAGGGCCCGCAACCGTGACTCACGGTTGCGGGCCCTTCGCATCGTCT
This sequence comes from Streptomyces sp. TSRI0281, assembly GCF_001905125.1. Taxonomy (GTDB): domain Bacteria; phylum Actinomycetota; class Actinomycetes; order Streptomycetales; family Streptomycetaceae; genus Streptomyces. Next base: position 161,526 of record NZ_LWLE01000010.1, read on the forward strand.
GCCGACGGCGGTGTGTCGGTCAGCCCTCGTAGTTGCGGGCTGCCGCCGCCTGCGCCTTGCGGGCCTTCTCGGCCTGCTCCTCCGCCTCCATCTCGGCGAAGACGTCGATGGGCGGCGGCGCCTTGGCCAGGAAGACCCAGGTCAGGTAGACCGCGAGCAGGAACGGCGGGATCTTCAGCGCGACCAGCACCCAGCCCAGCTGGGCGGTGTCGGCCCACCAGTAGAGCGGGAAGAGGATCGCGCACTTGGCGAGCAGGATCAGACCCCAGGCGTAGCTGGCCTTGGCGTACGCCTTCTTGCGGCCGGGGTTCCTGGTGCGCCAGGAGAGGTTCTCCTTGAAGACCGGGCCCAGGATCAGGCCGATCAGCGGAACTCCGGCGAGGGTCGTGATGAGGTAGGCGAGCGCCAGGCCGAGCGTGTAGACCATGCCCGGCAGGTAGAAGTCCTTGGCGTTGCCCGTCATCATCGCGAAGACCACACCGAAGGCCACGCCGAAGACGCCGCTGAAGGCGTGCTTGACGGTGTCCTTGCGGATCAGCCGTACGGCGACGAGCGCGAGGGACACCGCCAGGGCCGCGATGGCCGAGACGTGCAGGTTCTTGTTGATGGTGAAGATCGTGACGAAGAGCAGACCGGGCAGGACTGTCTCCACCATGCCGCGCACGCCGCCGAAAGCCTCGAAGAGCGCGGCCTCGGTAACCGCTTTCGCTTCGGCTTCCTGCTCTTCGGTGCGATGGGGCTGGTCCGTTTCGGACGTCGGCTTGTCAAGAGACGTCACCGGCTACTCCTTGCCGAGCGGTCGGAGTTCGTATGTGGGGTTGAACAGCACCCGGCGCCCGTGACTCATGGCGACGCGGCCCGAGACGATGAGTCTGCGGCCGGGCTCGATGCCGATGATCGAGCGTCGGCCCAGCCAGACCACGTCCAGCGGCGCGGTGCCGTCGAAGAGCTCCGCCTCCAGGGCGGGCACTCCGGCACGCGGACGCAGGGTGACGGTCCGCAACGTACCAGCCACCTTCACGATCTGGCGGTCCGAGCATTCGGAGATACGCGTGCACCCCGACGCCTGCGTGTCCTCCTGCAGCTCCTCCGACTCCAGGTCCTGCTGGGAGCTGGACAGCCGGTCGAGCATGCGGCGGAAGCGGCCGGAGGGCTTTTCCGCCTTCCCGGCCTTCTCGAATCGAGGAACGGCACTCATACCCGAAGGGTACCGGTCCCGTGTGGTACGAGCGGGGGTCGGGGAAGATCACTCGTACGGGTTACGGGGATGGGTGCCGCAGGTTGTCGTTACCGGGCGGGGAGCCGCCGGCGCGCCGACCGGTAACCGCCCTCGGCCGCCGTCAGCCGCCGTCAGCCGCGCTCGAAGCGGTATCCCATGCCCGGCTCGGTGACGAAGTGCCGGGGGTGCGAGGGGTCGGCCTCCAGCTTGCGGCGCAGCTGGGCCATGTAGACCCGCAGGTAGTTGGTCTCGGTGCCGTACGAGGGGCCCCAGACCTCCTGGAGCAGCTGCTTCTGGCTGACCAGGCGGCCGCTGTTGCGGACGAGGACCTCCAGCAGGTGCCATTCGGTGGGAGTGAGCCGTACGTCACGGCCCTCGCGGTGGACCTTCTTCGCCGCCAGGTCGACCGTGAAGCCCTCGGTCTCGACGATCACGATGTCGTCGGCGCCGTCCTGGCCGACGGGTTCGGCACGGCGTACGGAGGCACGCAGCCGGGCCAGCAGTTCATCCATGCCGAACGGCTTGGTGACGTAGTCGTCGGCCCCCGCGTCCAGGGCCTCGACCTTCTCGTCGGACGTGTGGCGGGCGGAGAGCACCAGGATCGGTACCCGGGTCCAGCCGCGCAGCCCCTTGATCACCTCGACACCGTCCATGTCGGGCAGCCCGAGGTCGAGGACGACGACATCGGGGTGGCGGGCGGCGGCGAGCTGGAGGGCGGTCGCCCCGTCGGGGGCCGCGTCCACCTCGTACTTGCGCGCCTTCAGATTGATCACGAGGGCGCGTACGATCTGCGGCTCGTCGTCGACCACAAGCACCCTGGTCATCGCGGACCTGCCTTTCTGCTGTTCGGAGAGTGTGTGCTGTACGGAATCGGGGCTGCCGTCACGAGGTGACCGGGGCAGGAAGATCGGGGCTGGCCGCAACGTATCCCGGTGCCGCCTTGAGGGTGAGCACCATGGTCAGGCCGCCGCCGGGGGTGTCCTCGGCGTCGAGTGTGCCGCCCATGGCCTCCACGAAGCCGCGGGCGACGGCGAGGCCGAGGCCCACTCCGGCGCCGCGCGGGGCGTCGCCGTACCGCTGGAAGGGCTCGAAGATCCGTTCCTTGCCCTCGTCCGGAACCCCCCGGCCCCGGTCGGCGACCCGTAGCTCGACGCGTTCGCCCAGCGCGCTGGCGGCCACGGCGACGGGCTTCCCGTCGGGGCTGTACTTGACGGCGTTCTCGACGATGTTGGCGACGGCCCGCTCCAGCAGCCCGGGGTCGACGGCGACCATCGGCAGCGTCTCGGGGATGTCGAGGTCGACGCTGCCCTCGGGGACGCCGCCGAGTGCCATGGGCACGACCTCGTCCAGATCGATCTCACGGATCAGCGGGGTGACGGTGCCGGTCTGGAGGCGGGACATGTCCAGGAGGTTGCCGACCAGATGGTCGAGGCGGTCGGCGCCGTCCTCGATGCCTTCGAGGAGTTCGGCCTCGTCCTCCTGCGACCAGGCGACGTCGTCGGAGCGCAGCGAGCTCACGGCGGCCTTGATGGCGGCCAGCGGGGTGCGCAGATCATGGCTGACGGCGGCGAGCAGGGCGGTGCGTATGCGGTTCCCCTCGGCGAGTCTGCGGGCCTCCTCGGCCTCCCAGACCAGGCGCTGGCGGTCCAGGACGACGGCGGCCTGGGCGGCGAACGCACCGAGCACGCGCCGGTCCTCGGCGGGCAGGACGCGGCCGGACAGGGCGAGCGCCATGTGGTCGCCGACCGGCATGTCCACATCGGCGTCGTCGGGGCGCACGGCGGGCGCCGGGCCGACGGACCCGGCGCAGGTCCACGGGTCGACGTCGCTCTTCCGCTCCAGCAGGGCGACGGACTCCATGGCGAAGGTCTCGCGGACCCGGTCCAGCAGGGCGTCCAGGGTGGTCTCGCCGCGCAGGACGCTGCCCGCGAGGAAGGAGAGGATCTCCGACTCGGCGCGCAGCCGGGCCGCCTGATGGGTGCGGCGGGCCGCCAGATCCACCACGGACGCGACCGCCACCGCGACCGCGAAGAAGATCACGATCGCGACGAAGTTCTCCGGGTCCTGCACGGTGAGGGTGTGCGTGGGCGGGGTGAACCAGTAGTTCAGGAGCATCGAGCCGACGGCGGCCGAGGCGAGGGCGGGGCGCAGTCCGCCGAGCAGGGCAGCGGCGACGGTCAGGAAGAGGAAGAGCAGGACGTCGTTGGCGAGTCCCGGGCCGTTCTCCAGGCTGGTCAGCAGCAGCGAGAGGAGGGCGGGTCCCGCGACGCCGACGAGCCAGCCCCAGATGATGCGGGCGCGGCCCAGGCGGGCGCCGCGGGCGATGGGCAGGCCGCGGCCCTTGGCGACTTCCTCGTGCGTGACGATGTGGACGTCGAGGTCGGGGCCGGAATCGCGCGCGACGGTCGAGCCGACACCGGGACCGTAGATGTACTGCCAGGTCTTGCGCCGG
>NZ_LWLE01000011.1 GCF_001905125.1 Streptomyces sp. TSRI0281
CGAGGTGGGTCAGTTTTGATCCGCTGTCAGAGGGTCACGATTCACCCGTCGCCGACACCCCGGAGCGAGGGCACCGAGCTACTGAGGTTGAACTCGTGTTGTCGCCCTGCCGTCAGGCGGGTCTGATGGTCAGGCCGGTTTCGGTGAGGCAGCCGTCGATGAGGTGACTGCGGTATTGGATGGGGCGTAGGCCGTGTCGGATGCGGCGGACGAGGTGCTCTGGCGTGCTGAAGGCGACGTTGGAGAGCCTGCCGCGCCGTAGGAGTGACCAGATGCCTCGGGACCAGGAGGACGGCCTTGAGCTCGTTCATCGCCTGGGTGCGCGCCTTGACGGCCGATTCCTTGGCCAGTCCCTTGCTTGGCTCCGTAGCAGATGTTGGCACTGACGCAACGGGCGAGATCGGAAGAGCTCACTCAGCAGGAAGCGGTTACATTGCCGCAGTAGATCCAGCCGTAGAAGGTGTGGGGCGTGCCGTTGCCGACGACGTACTGGACGTAATACCAACGGTTGCCGGAACTGTTGTAGGCGTAGTGGCTCCAGCGCACGGTTTCGCCGGTGCCCGGCCGCCATACCTCGGCACATCCGGCCGCGTAGCACTCCCTGATCGGGCCATTGTTCAATGTGGTGGTTGGGGTCCACGTGGCAGCAGAGACCTCACGGATTTCGGGGCCAAGGTTGCTCTTGCCGGCTGCTGCGGACGCGACAGGAGCCGTGGCGGTGAACATCATGGCCAGCGTGGCCGCGCCTATAGCACCTGCAGTGATCTTTTCTAGAGCCGTACGGAAGCGCATGGGTGCTCCTTCGGTTCGTTCCGTCGTGGACAGCGTCATATTGAAGCCGCGGGCGGTGGCGCGTCTTGTACAAACGCGAACCCGGTCTCCCATACGTGCCTGGCATCTATTGCCGCCCCGCGCTCCGGTGCGCCGTACGCTTTGGCCGGCCGCCTTGTGCTTGGTGGCAGTGCTGGCCGTCCGGAAGTACTGGGTGCCGGTCCCGGTGATGACCGCACTGTGCTGGGCCCGTAGCGAGGACGGTGCGGTGCTGTGCGTCTGGCCCGGACAGGACGTCGCCAGCCACTGGCCGGACCTCGCAACCGCTGGCATGCGCGCTCTTCCCCCGGGCCCGATCCCGGGCAGGGAAGCCGTCGCCCGGGACGATGGGAGATCGATACCAGCGCGGTGCAGCCCGCGCTTCTTCCCGCGACTGTTCAGCGCGCGAAGAAATCCCTGAAGCAGCTGTCGTTGTCAGAAGTGTCTGTCGTTGCGGATTGGGCGGTGATGCTGCGCAGCTGCCTGGGGGTGTAGCCGGAAAGGGAATGGAAGTCCCGGTTCATGTGTGCTTGGTCGTAGTAGCCGGTCATGGTGGCGAGTTCGGCCAGGGACCGGTATTCCGTGGCAGGCACCGTGAGTGCGTGCTGGAACCGGAGGATCCGGGAGAGCGTCTGCGGCGGTACACCGATGTGCTCTCGGAAGAGGGCCTGGATGCGGCGCCTGCCTCGTCCTGTGGCTGTGACCAGTTCACTCATGGACATGTTGCCGTCATGGGTGAGCAGCAGGTGCCATGCCTCGGTCATGAGCGGTGATGGGGGCGGGCGTTCGGCGCAGCGGTTCATGAGGCTGTTGTCGATGATGGCCCAGCGCCCAGGCCAGTCCTGGGCAGCTGCGAGCCGTTCAGTGATTCTCTCGGTCCAGCCGGTGCCCATGACGTGATCGGGGTGAACCCTTGTTTCCGCGAGGTGGTGCAGAGGTACCCCCAGACAGCGATGCGCGCCGAGGGAAGTGAAGTCGACTTCGATCGCGTGCCCGGGCCCTGGGTAGCCGGCCAGCACAGGGACGGTTTGCACACCCGCGATCAGTGAGGGCCATTGGCCCAGAGGTGCATCGTTGCCGGGGCTGTCACGCAGGTGGAGAGGGGTGCCCCACCCCAGGAGCAACGTTACCGATCCTGCGGGCAGGCTGGTCCTCGCGGGTCTTGCCCCGGCCATCCGGTAGCCACGGTATTTGATGACCTGCTTCCGCAACTCCGCCGAGGGGCGGCCGTGAACTCTTTCGCCTTGATCAGGGCGTTCCACGGCGGCGCCCCCCTTCTTTGCCGCCCGCGGAAGGCCGAGTGCGCCTTTGTCCAAGACTCTGCCCCCTGACGCGCAGTCTGGATGAACTGTCCCGTCATGGTGAAGACGACAACCGGACAATCGGGCGGATACGCATTCAGCCTCTACCCGTGCCAGCCACCTGACGGTTCAATGGAGGTCGAAGCATAGGATCGGGGGCGCGATGCTGGCCGAGGAGTTCGGTTACCGAGTTTCATCGCAACTTGCTCGGGTCATGACTCCTGAGCTCATCGGCAGGGCCGACGAAGAGCTTGAACGGGTGAATTCCGCTCACAGAAAGTCTGCTGAATTCGGGAAAAATGCCCTCTGGATATGCGGAATCGCAGCGCTACTGAACTTGATTGGGTGATGTCGGCCTGATCGTGTCAGCTGGTCAGGGTCAGGCCGGTGCGGGCCTTGACCCCGAATCCTGGACACGGATTATGCGGCTGGTGCCAGCGTAGTTGGCGCGAGGTGGAAGGCGTTCTCGAAGGCAATTGGTGATCGTTGTCCGAGGCGGGAGTGTCGGCGTCGGGTGTTGTAGCGGTGGAGCCGTCTGAAGGCGTCGAGTCGGGCCTCGCGCTCGTTTGGCCAGCTCTTTCGCCCTTGCAGGGTCTCGCGTTTAAAGATCGCGTTGAAGGCTCGGCGAGTGCGTTGTCCGCGCTGGACCCGACCGTGCTCATGCTTCGTCGAACCCCTGCTGACCTGCAGGCTCGGGCGAAGGCTCTGCTCGTGTACTGGGCTCCGTGGTCGGTGTGCATGATCGATCCGGCGAGGCTGCCACGGGTGCGGACTGCCGCCGCGAGGGCGTCGGTGACGAGGTCCGCGCGCATGTGGTCGGCGATCGCCCAGCCGGCCAGACGGCGCGAGGCGAGGCCGTGGACGGTCGCCAGGTAGCAGAACTTCCCCCCGTCGAGGGGCAGGTAGGTGATGTCGCCGGCGTACTTCGTGTTCGGGACCGTGGCGGTGAAGTCGCGGCCGATCAGGTCCGGCGCCTTGGCCGCTGCCGGATCGGGGACGGTCGTGCGGTGCCGGCTGCGCAACCGGACTCCCTCGATCCCGGACGCCCGCATGATCCTGGCGACCCGTTTGTGGTTGACCGCCTCACCGCTCGTCTCGCGGAGCCCGGCGGTGATTCTCGGGGCTCCGTAGGTGCCGTCCGATTCCTGGTGCACGGCCCGTATCCGGGAGGCCGGCTTCGCGTCGGCCGCCTGCCGGGCGGCCCGGTCCGCGGCTGTCCGGCGCCAGTAGCAGAAGCACGAGCGGCTGACGCCGAGGATGCTGCACAGCCGCTTCACGCCGTAACGGCGCTGATGGTCGGCGACGCACTGGAAGCGGTTCACCAGCGCGTCTCCCCGGCGAAATACTTCGCCGCTTTCCGCAGGATCTCGCGTTCCTCCTCGAGCTCGCGGACCTTCTTCCGCAGAGCCGCGTTCTCCGCCTCCAACGGGGCCGGCGGTTGGGCCGGTTCCTGCGTGCGGCGCCCTCGTGGACCACTCGCTCCAGCCGCCCGGACCCAGTTCCGCAGCGTCTCCGGATTGATCCCCGGATCGGCGGCGACCGACCTGATCGTCGCTTCGGGCCGCGACTCGTACAGCGCGACCGCGTCCGCCTTGAACTGCGGCGGGTAGTTCTTCATGACCACGAGATGTCCGTCCTCAGATCCTCAGGATCCAGTGTCTCGTGTGTCCAACATCAGGGGTCAAGGCCCGTCATACAGAGCTCCTCCCAGGGCGGCACATAAATGGCCGCCGTCCCGGGTGCGGCACGGCGGCAGCTCATGATCCCGTCGGGCGGCGGGGTACTCCAATGGGTTTCAGCCGGGCAAAGCGCTGACCGTACAGCCCATGCCCATCTGGGTGAACGTGACGAGCTGACGGCATAGCAATCGCCCCTGTCTCGCGAGACACCCGGATCGCGAAGAACGCCTCCACGTTCACGTCGTGCCCCGCCAGATCGGGGCGACGGCCTGCCCCTGCCCTGGACTCCCCGCAGTTCCTCAACGACAACGCCGACGAGAAGGGCGCCGCCCTTCAGCTCAGACAATGTGCCGCTGAGGCTGCCGCCATCCCTGGACGGGCTCGTGCTTCACCTTGTCGGCATCGCCCGCGGCCATGAGCATGTGGTGATGTCGAACGAGCTGAACGCACTCTGGCTCTTTCCGACACAATGGCCCGGGAAGCCGCTGGCCGGCGGCCGAGCGGTGGGCCGCAGGAGCCATCAAAGCCGCCTACACAGCCGAGGCAGCTCGTCGATCATGCGAGCCGGATGACGGCCGAGAAGCGCGCACTCCGCTGACCCGTCGAGCGGGCCAGGGAGATGTTGGTGGCCGCCTCAGTTCTGGATCAGGCCGACGACCGGGACGGGTGCGACGTGGCCGGTTGCCGGAACGGTCTGCGCCAGGGCGAGGCCGATGTCGACCAGCGATGATCGGCGGAGGCGTGCGACCTCGGGGACGGGAGTCCAGACCGACTCGACGGTTTCGCCGTTCGGTTCAGGACGGAGTTGGCCGCCAGTGATACGGACCTGGTAGAAGATGCCGACATTCTGGTGCTCGATTCCCGCACGCGCGACGGCCGCGGGAATCACTCTTGAGTCCACGCCCAGCAGGCGTTCGACCGCTGCGTCGCAGCCGGTCTCCTCGGCAACCTCCCGGATCACCGCGTCGAAAGGATCCTCGGCGTGCTCGACTCTGCCGCCCGGAAGAGTCCAGTTTCCTGACACGTGATGGGCGAGTAGCACCCGCCCGTCCTCGATGCACACGGCGTACGCCGCCAGCCGGAAACTTCCCCGCTTCGGCTCGCCTGCGATCGGCTCGACTGCACCGTCCATCTCTTGGCTCATTGGGTCATCCTGGCCTACGTCAACTGGTCATTCGCCACCGGAATACCAGTGCCCGCAAGGGGACGGCGATCGTCTTCAGGGTGCCCATACGTTCTCAGCTGCTCCGAGCCAGGAGCTGTTCCGCAGCCTCGCACACCCGAACGTACCGACATTCGTCAAAAAAAGCGGGCAAGTCCGGCTCCATCGAGCACGCCGCCGTCGTCCGCAAGGCCGGCGGCGAGGGCACCGAGCCCCGTCCAGGACACGCGGGGCGGGGCCGCGCTCAGGGAAAATGACCCAGCGGCTCACCGCGCGATCGGGGTCGCCGCCGGAACCGGACTCCAGACCCACTACGCCACCCGCACTTTTGACCCGCAGAGAGAAACGCACGAAGCCCTTCCGTACGGACAGCCCGCTGCCCGCCCGCACGACAATCCCCCGCTACTCGTAACCCGGTCCACGGGAAGTTACGGAACGGCCGATCTTTCTCACTCCGACGCGAGCTGCTTGTGTGTACGAGGCCTGGTACGGGCGTTGGCCCGGCTCGGGCTAGTGGGCCTCCCCCAGGCAACTCAAGGCTTGGCGGAAGTCATCGAGGGCAGGCCCGAACTCGCGGGTGGCCGTGTGGAAGGTCGATCGGTCGATCAGGATCCTGGCCAGTGTTCGTGTTCCCTCTGCCGGGTCGTACTGAGACAGCCGGCGGGCCAGGCTCACTCCCTCGTCGAACAGGGAGTGCACCTGCTCCGCGAACAGATGGGTGCGTTTCTCCCAGTGGACGGCGGAGCGGATGGTGAGGACGCGATGCAGGCGGACCAGCTCGGCCAGGTGCTGGTCCGGATCCTCGGCGGCTTGCGGAGCCAGGGCGTCCACCTCTTCGCGGAGGGCATGACGGCTGTCGAAGTACCGCCGCTTGGCATCGGGCGACCACTGCGTGGGCGCCGCACCCGAAGGCGGACGCGGTCCGTCGTACGCGGGCCGATCGCTTTCGGCACCGGAGAAGGTCAGCAGCACCGTCCAGTACGACGTCTGGTAGCCACTCCAGGATTTCCGTTCACCGGTATCGGCCAGCTCCGTCAGCAGGGCGAGTGCCTCTTGCCGCGCGAGGGCCGCCTGCTCGCCCCGGCCGTGGGTGTCGAGCATCTGCGCGTACCCGATGAGCGAGTAGAGATGGCAGGCCATCGGGCCGCGGTCGTTCGCGGCTTCGGCCGCTTCCATGCCGACGAGTGTCTCGAACGCGGCGAGTGCTTCGCCGGACCGGCCGGCGTCGTGGAGAGCGGCGATCCAGTCCAGGAGTGACCAGGCGAGAGCCCCACTGCTGGGCCCGTTGGGCAGGATTGCCGCGACCAGCTCGGTCATGGCATCGGCAGCCTCGGCATACCGGCCTTCGTCGGAAAGTCCGGCAGCCCACTCATGCAGCCCTTTGACCACGGAGGTTCCGGACAGTTCGGCCTGTGCACGGCCGATGGCGAGCATCTCGGCGCGCAGGGCGAGTCCTTCGGCGCGTCGACCCAGGCTGTACAGCTCTCTCTGGCACGTGTTGAGGGCCCCGTACAGCACATCCGCACGGACAGGTTCGGCCGGATCGATGGACCGCGCCGCGGCCACCGCCTCCTCGTGCAGCGCGAGGCAGGCCGGATGCTTTTTGCCGGAGCTGCTGTCGTAGCTCAGACGTTGCAGCGCCTTGGCCAGGAGCGGCAGGTACGAGGCGGGGCTGACCTGAGCGAGTACCCGGTAGGCATCGACTTCTTCGCGCGGCGTGCGGCGTCCCGACGCGAGAAGCACATTCCGCGCTCGCACGATGTCGTCCTGATCGACTTTCCCCGAGTGATTCATAACGGAGATTCTGAGTGCCCGGAGAGGGCCGAACAAGGCGGGTCAGCTGTGCCGTTCCTCCTACGAAAACAGCCTCTGACCTGTCATGATGGGTGTGACATCACTTCGCCGGGGTGTACTGGTGAACCGGCCCATCAGTTCTCGCCGAGTTCACCCCGTGCCACCTCTGTCGCGTATCCCGGTCGGCTGTTGCCCGACTCTTGGGACCAGAGCGGGCGGTGCTGATCCGTATGCCGAGAAGGCCGCTGAGGACGACAGCCGGGAGTTCACCGGCGAGCTCCATGAGTGCGGTGCTGCTGCGTCCGATGTGAGCCTGACGGAAAGGTTCAGGCGCGCGGCAGCACGCCCAGGAGCGCCGAGGTGAAGGAGACCCGCAGTGCGTCACGCAGCTCCAGGTGGAGCACGCCGAGGGCGGGCTCGTCCGCGTAGGCGGCAACGAGGCTGGGTGGCGGCGGGACGTACGCCGACAGGGCACCCGCCGAGACCAGGCTCATCAGGCAGAACGTCTGCGCTCCGTCGCCGAGTTCGGGCACGTGGCGGCGCACGAGCTCGACCATGGCCGCGAGCCGCGTGAGGGCGGAACGCTTGTGCCGCTTGACCACCTCGACCGAGACGTTGTGCTCAAGGACTCCGCCCTGCGCGCCGAAGAGGTCGCACAGCACCACCCGGTCTGCCAGTGACCGGCTGAGGACCTCGGCCAGCTGGCCTGCCCGCACTTCCGGTGCCGCAGGCGCCTCGATGTCCGCGGCCAGCTCGCCCGCCAACTCCGCGAGCCAGCTCTCCAGAGAAACGTCCAGCAGTTCGAGCAGCACCGCCTCGCGCGACTCGAAATACCGCAGGACGTTCGACTTGGCCAGGCCCACCCGCCGGCTGAGTTCGTTGAGGCTCACCTCGGCCACGGTCATCTCGTCGAGCATCGCCGCCGCCGTGTCCAGGATCGCCCGGCGACGGATCTCCCGCTGCTCCGCGCTTCGCGCCCGCTGGAATGTCACGTCATCAGCCTATCTTAGAGACCGCCGGTCTCTTGACAGAAGACCGGCGGTCTTTTACGTTGATTCCCCTAACAGACCGATGGTTTCTTCAGGAGTGCGTCGTGAGCGGCAACTGGACCGAGCAGCACATCCCTGATCAGCACGGCCGGGTCGCGATCGTGACCGGCGCCAACACCGGGTTGGGCTTCGAGACCGCCCGGATGCTCGCCGCACGCGGGGCAGCGGTGGTCCTGGCCGTCCGCGACGTCGAGAAGGGAAAGCAGGCAGCCGCCCGCATGGCCGGCGACGTCACCGTCCAGGCCCTCGACCTGACCTCCCTGGACTCGATCCGGTCCGCGGCGGCCGACCTGCGCACCGCCCGCCCGCGCATCGACCTTCTGATCAACAACGCGGGCGTGATGTACACCCCGAAGCAGACCACCGTCGACGGCTTCGAGCTGCAGTTCGGCACCAACCACCTCGGCCACTTCGCCCTGACTGGCCTGCTGCTGGACCGGCTCCTGCCCGTCCCCGGCTCCCGCGTCGTGACGGTCAGCAGCATCGGCCACCGCATCCGGGCCGCCATCCACTTCGACGACCTGCAGTGGGAGCGCTCGTACAGCCGCGCCGCCGCCTACGGCCAGGCCAAACTCGCCAACCTGATGTTCACGTACGAACTGCAGCGCCGGCTCGCACCGCACGGCACCACGGTCGCAGTCGCGGCCCATCCCGGCGTATCCCACACCGAACTCACCCGCAACACACCCGCCGCGCTTCGCGTGCCCATCACCTGGCTCGCGCCGCTGCTCACCCAGAAGGCCGAGATGGGCGCCCTGCCCACCCTGCGCGCCGCCACCGATCCGGCCGTCACCGGCGGCCAGTACTACGGCCCCGGCGGCCGGAGGGAGCTCCGCGGCTACCCGAAGCCGGTCACCTCCAGCCCCGACTCCCACGACCAGGCCGCACAGCAACGCCTGTGGACCGTCTCCGAGGAGCTCACCGGGGTGACATTTTCAGCGGTGCCTCCGCAGCGGAGTGATTCCTGAGGCCGCAACCGGATTCCCACGGTGTGCACCGCTTCCTGGTCGCCGACGTGGACGCGCGCCGGAGCGGCCCGTGGTCCTCGCCCTCGCTGCCGCTGACCGTGCTCACACAAGCTCAACGGCCGTCCGGATGTCCTCGTGGCCTGTCACAGGAGTCGCAGGACGCCGGGAGCACGATCGTCGAAGATCTCGACCAGCCAATCAAAGACAGTGGGTCCGCGTCCTTCTCTCGCCGCGGCCAGATCAGCGCTGACAGACGGACGGTTCGTGGGGTGACAGCGTGCCAACCGGATCTCCAACTGCCGGGCTGTCTCCGGATGGCCGAGATGCTCGCGAGACACCTGGTGGTCGCGCCACTCCACCGCATAGTCGTCGTCCGGCGCTCCGAAGCCACCGCTGAGGCAGTCGGAGAAGGCATCGAGGTTTCGACCGAAGTAGCCCCCGGGACCATTGATCGCTTCGCCGATGACTCGCCAGAAGTCTTCCAGCGTTCTGATCCGCGTGCCGTCCAGCACATATGTCGGTGTCACGGCTCGGAGAATACGTGCGGTTCCGCACCGTGTCGCTCCGATTCCAACTGCCTGCCGGCAGGACCGTCGCAGGCCGGCGCGCCGCTGGAATCATCGCCGACGTGCCGAATGGGCAGCTTGCCGACGGGGCGAGCTTCCCGTCCGGCCGATGGTCCAGTCGGGCCCGGGTGAGGGTGGCGGCGCCCGGTATCGGGCGGCGCCGGGGACGGCCACCCCCGGGCCGTGCTTGCTCGCGGTGATCCGCGCGGCCGACTCTCCCCGGATCCGCTCCACATCACCCCGGCTTCACACGCCGGAGATGCCCACCACCAGGGAAAGAAAGAACACCGAAGGCAACGAAGCATGACGAGGGCCTTCCGTTTGGATCATGCCGGGCCCGCTGGGCCTGCGGCACCTACGGGAGAACGATGTTGCGGCCCGGTCCGCCGTCGACGGTGTCCTTCCCCGGGCCGCCGCCGACCAGATCGTCGCCGCCCTCGCCGTGCAGTGTGTCGTCGCCGAGGCCGCCGAGGACGATGTCGTTGCCCTCCCCGCCCATGACGTGGTCGTCGTCCGGGCCGCCGTAGACGAGGTCCGCACCCCCGTACGCCTCGATCATGTCGTCGCCCCGGCCGCCCCACAGCCGCTGGTCGCTGTCGTCGCCCATCAAGTGGTCCATGCCGTCGCCGCCGTCCAGGATCACGCGCCCCATGACCATGTCGTCCCCCGCGTCGCCCCGCACCGTGTGCGCGGTGTGGGCGTGCAGTTCGTCGTCGCCGGGGCCGCCGTGGACGGTGGCGACCCCGGGGTCGCTGGTGGCGATCCTGTCGTCGCCGTCTCCGAGGAAGACGTCGATCCTGTCCGGCCGGACGTTGCCGGTGGGCAGTTCACAGACGACGTAGGTGTCGTCCCCGGGTTCGAGGTACGCGCAGTGGTCGCCGGGTTCGAGCGGGACCGCGTCGCGGAAGCCGATCCGCCGGACCCCGGCGCCCAGATCCATGGGGATCACGTGAAGGTCGTTGGCCTGTCCCGCGGCGGCGGTGAAGACGATCGACTGCGCCGCCCAGTCGGCGCCGACGCGGGCCTTCCCCCCGGTGGCGGCGGAGGTCGCGGCTGCCGGGGCGGCGGCCAGGCCGGTGGCGAGCAGGGTCACGACGACCACGCGGACGGTGGCTTTGTGCCGGTTCATGGGGCCTCATCTCTTTGGGGCGACCGATGGGTCGATTCTGCTGGGCGGAGTGTCTGTCGCGGGATCCTGTGGGTGGTCGCGAGGGCGACGACGTCCTTGCATCCGCCCTCACGAGCGGGAACTCGTGGGGTGTTCGGGACGAGGACTCCGGCCGCGGGCGGCGCGCTCCGGTGCCCCGGACGTCCTCGTGGCGCCGCCCCCGGCCCGGTTCGTCGCCCGGCCCGGTTCGCCGGCCGGCGCCACGAGACGGACCACGGGGAAGGGCTTGAGGGCGCCGAACCGGAGAAACACCGTGCTCGCCCAGACCTTGTGGAGCCCCGATTCGCACCGCTGGGCCCGGCCGACCGAGTCGATCGCGCCCGTCGTCTCCCTGCGGCCAGGAGAGGACGGGCGCGATCGCCTGCGCACAGATACGAGCCACCCGGTGCCCGGAGCGGTCGGCGCACCGTTCGCACGAGGCGCCGTCCGGGCCCGCCAAGTCGCGGTTCGTCCTGGCGGGGCCGGATGGTGCGGCACCGTGTCAGCTCACATTCACGTCCACGCAGGCATAGAAGGCGTTGGCCGTGTCGGCGATGTTCCACACGGCCAGCACCTTCTGCTTGCCGGTCAGGCTGCCGAAGTTCACCTGGTGGGTGACGGTCTCGCCGGGCCGGGCGCCACCGTCGTTGACCTCCGCGATCTTCCGGCCACCCGCGTAGTACTGCCAGGTGCTGGTGGCGTGCCGTGCTGTCAGCCGCCAGTTGAAGCTGGTCGTCCGGCTGACCGGAGTGACCTTCCAGCCCTTGCCGTCGTTGTTGAGCTCGGCAAAGGCGGCGTTCCCTCCGCTGCAACTGGTCAGCCCCTTGGGGCCCTCGACACTCTGCGGCTCGTACTTGATGGAACCGCAGGAGACCACGCCGGAGGCGCACTGGGCCTGCCGGCTGGGAGGCGAGGATATGTAGCCGTGCGCGCTCGCGCTGCCGGCAGGCAGGCTCACGGCCAGGAGCGGGGCGATCCCCGCGCCGATGGCGACGGCCAGCATCTTCTTGCTCTTCATGACAACTCCTCCGTGGGGGTCCGCGCCTGCCCGCTCGAAGCAGGACAGACATGCGCATGTCAAGCAGCAACTCCATGGCGACGGGCCGCCATGAGTGGCGACGGAAGCGTACCCTTCTTGGTCTAGACCAAGCTAGTGTTCGGGCGCGACCACCGCGTCCGGCTGCCGGCGGGTCCTGCGGAGCGGGCTGTCCCGGCGGTGCACCGAGCCGGCGCCGGCCGCGCGGGAGAGGTCGTACTGCCCCCAGGCACAGGAAACCGGCAAGGGCACCGCTGACTTCCCACTTCACGGCGAAGCGACAGTCAACAGCCACCAGCCCCTGACGGTGAGCCGGAGCCGAACTCGTGAACATGACCAAGGATGTTCCGCCACACGCGGTTCGGCTTGCCCACGGCGGGTGCGATGAAGAAGCCTGCAGCAATGACTGTTCACGCTGTACCTGGTAGAGCTGACAAGTCGGACGAGAAGAGTCTGGACCGGTTGACCGCCCTGTCCGACGGAATCTTCGCCATCTCCATGACGCTGCTGGTCCTCGACATTCATGTCACCGCCGGACTGGACGCGGCGGATTTCCGCCGCATGGCGCACGATCTGCTGCCCAAGATCGGCGCCTACGCCTTGAGTTTCGGCATCCTCGCCGGTATCTGGCGCGACCACCGCCGGATCCTGCAGCTGACGCGCCGGACGGACGGGCTGTGCATGCGGCTCACGCTCGCCAGCCTCGGAGTAATCGCGCTGGTCCCCTTCCCCACCACCATGTTGTCCGAGTACGCCTCGCAACCTCTGGCGGTCGCTCTGTACGCAACCACCATGGTCATCATCAACCTGCTGCAACTGGCCGCTCTGATCACCTCCGGGTGCCGTCCCCACCGCCGCGGTCCCGCCTCCGGCCACTACCGCTTCAACGTCGTCACCGACCTGAGCACCACGGCCCTGGTCTTCGCGGCAACGGTGCCGATCGCCTACATCTCGACGACCGCGGCCATCTGGACCTGGCTGGCGCTGATCCCCGCCAGAATGGCTCTCGCGCGGCACGGGCGATGGCAGTCCCGCCGGAACACCGCCGACAGCCCTCGCCCATGACCCGGAGCCTCCGACGGCAACGGCGGTGAGCCGCACCACGCTGCACTCTTCCCGGAGCGCACCCAGAACGCTGGGGGCCGATGCCCGCACCGCGAGAATCAGGCCGCGGCCGACCGAGCTGTCCACCAAGCCGGGCTCGGAAGTTCCCCCCAACCCCCAACCCCCACCCCCGCCCCCACCGCCCCAGACGCAGCTCGTCTCCCCAGCCGCCCGCCCCTGAGCGAACGCGGCCTTCCGGGTTGCGCCCGAGCGCCGGACCCCGGACGGCTACCCTGGGCCACCGGACAGCACGTCGCACGTGAAGGGACATCACATGGGGCACGAGGACTGGACGGTGGACCGGCTGCATGTCGCGCTCCCCCACTCCGCATCACGCCAGCAGCTCCTCCAGGATGTCAACCTGACCCCGATCGACAGTCTTCCCGCTGTACTCGACGGATGGGCGGCCGCGGCCGAGGACCTTGAAAGAGCGCGGCCGATGATCGAGGCGGCCCGGGTGAGCATGAAGGTCCGTGGCGTTCTGCCCGAGGGGTTCGAGGCGCGGGACATGACCGCGGACATCCTGCGCGATGCCGGCGCCCGCCACGACCGGACCGCCCCCACCCGCCGCCGCGGCAACCGCACCGGCCCGCAGGATCACGGCCAGGGCGCGGCGTGACCTACCGGCTCCACTTTCCCGCGGACGTCTTCGACACGTACAAGCAGCTCCCCGAGCTTGCCCGCCGGGACCTCGCACTCATCCTGGTCGACGCGCAGGAGGACCCGCTCGGGCGTTCCGAGCCGTACGGTCAGGACGACGGCATCATCCGTACCGTCGCCCAGGGCCATGTCACCGCAGTGGTCCTCCTCGGCCACGACACCCGCACGCTCACCGTGCTGGCCATCGCGTACGCCGGGCCCGCCTGACCCTTCGCAACCTGTGCCGCGTTCCGTACCTGTGACGCGTTCCGTTCCTGTGCCGCGTTCCGTTCCTCATTGCTCGTGCCGGGACGCCTCTTCGAGTGAGAAATCGGCGTGAGCAGCGTGCGAGACCCGTGCGGGCAGCACAGTGGCCGCATGACCATCGAAGTCGACGCCGTCGTCGAAGAGCCGCCTTCCCGCCGCCTGCCTCTGCCCGAAGGCGTCCGGATCGCCCGGCAGTTGCTGGCCGGTGTCGGGGACTACCAGATGCGGCGGGCCATCATCCTTCTCGGCCACTGCCAGGACGGGTACTGGCTGTGCCGGTTCAGCCGCGACTCCGCCCTGGCCGGAATCCTTGAGCCGGCCGAACACCCGGCGTCGATGGACTGGGACCAGATCGTGGAACTGCTCCGCACACCGGAGGTCCTCAAGGACGACCACCTGGAGCCCGGCGCCCTGGACCCCCGTCTCGCCCTCCTTGAGATCGCCGCGTCCCTCGGCACAGGCCGCCCCGTCGACCTGCGCCGAGCCGCGTGTGTCCTGCCGGCCTCGGAATGGCGGGACCTCCTCGGGCGGATCGAGCCCGCCGCCGACTTCGCATAGCCGGCCCGGCCGGGTGCGGGCGGTTTCCCTCCATGCTCAGCGAATTGACCGCGACGCACAGTCACCGCAGCGGAGACGACGTCCCCTGCTGGGGCAGGCTTGGTGTGGCTGCTGCCCCGCCCCGTCGTCCGTTGCCGCTCGACTGCTGCCGCTGTGATGTCCGGGATGTCCGGGTCGACGTGCCGGTCGATCCGGCGGCTCGGTGGGCGGCGAGCGCCAGGTGGAAGCCTTCGGATGCCCTCTCGCGTGTCTTCACCGGCCCTTCGACCGTGGCTGCGGAGCCGCTCCGCTGCGGACGTGGACCGGCACGGACCATGGACCGGCGTGGACCGGCGTGGACCATGGACCGGCGTGGACCGGCGCGCTCGGCCGCGGGCTCGTGTTCCCGGCCGAGCGCCAGGCCGATGAGCGGATGAGCGGATGAGCCGTCATTACACGTTCCCTCATCTCCTCCGACCACTGACCGCGATCGGAATTTCTCATCACGTGGCGGTCGGAGCCACGACACTTCTGGAAGGTGACCATGGGTGGCAAAGAAGAAGCGGCGCGGGTGCGGTCGGATCGGTTCCCTGACCCGCTTGTGGTCCGGCAGCGGCGCGGTCCGGTGCCGCACAGCCTCGCGCGGCTGGCCGACGGCCTCGCCGACCAGGCGTGCCGGCAGAGGCTGGCGCGCCTGACCATGGGGCCTCCCGGGCACCCCGTCCTGGACGGGGCACAGGTCGTGACCGCCACCGATTACCGGCCGTACGAGTCGTCGAGGATCCCCGGCTCGCCGGACGGCGACCGTCTCTGTGCGGAGTTCATGGACGCGCTGTTCAGCGACGAGGTCACCAGGAGCATTCAGGAGAGCGGTCCGATGGCGGTCCTGGCCGCCACGGAAGCCATCCGGCAGATCCTGGCCGGCCCCGGCAACCCCGTGGGGAACCGGCTGACCGCGCTCGCCGCTGCCATTCCCGCCAAGGGGGGTGAGGCCGGGCCGATCATCTCCGAGTACGTCGCGCGGCACGCCACGGACGCCACCCAGGCCGCGTTGATGGTGGTTCGTGACTATTGGGGCAGCATCAACACGTTCTGGCTGCCGCGGGGAACCGGTGAGTTCCTGGACCTGTTCGGCGCCGTGTTCATCCTCGCCAGCGCCATCGACTACGCCGGCGCCTCCGACGACTCCGGGGTGGGCGGCCGGGACTTGCACGTCAAGGCCGCCGCGGAGGGGGCTGTGGCCGTGGCGGGCCGCGCCGCCGACCTCGCGCTCCAGGAGACCGTCCTGACGTGTGGGGTGATGCTCGCCAAGGACGCCCTGCGAGGTGATTCCGTCCCGCTCCCCGACCCGCACCGGTATCTGGCCGACGCGGGCGGTGCGCCGACCCCCCAGGAGTACATGTGGGCCCGGTGGTGGGACGCGGCCATGCTGCCCTATTTCCGTCTGGGTTTCGGCTCACCGCCCTACCGGACGCTCGACGACGACGGCGCCGGAACCTTCGACGCCTCTTTCCGCTGCCACCGGATCCGCCGGGCGATCGACAACTCCTACCGCTACAACGAGATCATCGGCATCCTCACCGACTACGCCCACGGGGAAACCTGCAACGAGGCGCTGCTGGCCGTCGCCGCAGGAGGGCTCCGGGCGCTCACCGGCTACGCCACCGCGTGCGCCCGCGTCGTCGATGACGTCCTGGCCTGCGACTGTGGAGAAGACGGGCACGAGGAGGTGGCCGAGACGGCCATGGGCGCGCTCGCCTGGTACGTCGTGACCCCCCGCTACGACGTACGCGCCCAGTTGCACGCGCTGTCCACCACCGGAGGCGACTGTCAGCGGGCGTTCTCCCTGAGCGCGGAAAAGCCCCAGCTCGGATCGATCGCGCGGACCAGGCTCGCTGACGGAGACATGCTCCACGGCCTCGGATGGGAACCGCTGTGGTACGAAGACGACACACCCGAAACACGCTGGGTCGATCAACTCGCCGAACGGGCCGCACGACGCGTCGTCACCGCCGGCACCAGCGCCGCGACCACCAGGGCCTGTGCCACCGCAGCACACAAGGCCATCAGCGCCTGTGTCACGAGCACGCCCGACGAGCTGCCGCAACTGGCGCCCCTGTGGCGTGAACTGTTCCTGACCGCCACCACCGTCGCCACGGACACCACCACCGCCACCACCGCCACCACCGCTCACGACGTCGTCACCCGACTCGCCGACCTGACGGCCCGCATCTGGGAGCACACCATCACCGGCCCCGGAATCGCCCCCACCCCGCCCGGCAACGCCGACACCGTCCTGTCGATCGACACCTACCACGCGGTCTGGGACAGCTACTCCCTGCCTCCCCGGCAGGGAATCCCCATCCGCCGCGCATTCATCGGCACGCTGACAAGCAGCATGGAACTCAGCGGAATCGGCCCGTGCGTCCGGCTCATCGAGGGAATCGTCTCCGCCCTGACACCGCAGGACCACGACCACGACCACGACCAGGGCCAGGGCCAGGACCAGGACCACGACCAGGACCACGCCCCCGTCCGACCCCGCCGACCGTGACCGAGAAGGACGCCAACTGTCGTAAGGAGGAGGCGCGATGAGCGAGACCACACCTGAGGCCGGGACCCGGAGAACATCGGCAGCACGGGTGAGAGACCTACGGCTGATCCCCCCGGCTCCCGGCGCGTGGCCTCTGATCGGCCACCTGGTGCCGTTGGTACGGGACCCGTTGGCCCTTCTGAGGTCGCTACCCGCCCACGGACCACTGGTCCGCGTCCACCTGGGCCCCGTGCCACTGGTCATGATCTGCGATCCGGAGCTGACCCGTCAGGCCCTGTTGGACGACCGACTCTTCGACAAGGGCGGCCCGGTGTTCGACCGCTTCCGTGACGTCCTGGGTGACGGCCTCAGTAGCTGTCCGCACCATGCCCACCGCAGGTTGCGCCGACTGGCCCAGCCTGCCTTCCATCCCGACCGGCTTCCGGGCTACGCACGAACCATGACCGCCTGCACCGAGAAGGTGACCGGTTCCTGGGTGCCGGGCCAGACCCTGGCCGTGCCCACCGAGATGATGTCGATCAGCTCCCGGACCACAGCCGGCGCCCTGTTCTCCAACTCCCTGCCCGCAGCCGAGCTCGGACAGCTCATCGCCGACGTCAAGACCATCGCGGGCGGGCTCTTCCGGCGCATGCTCCTCGCCCCGCCGCTGGACCGGCTCCCCACTCCGGACAACCGTGCCTATCTGCGCGCCCACACGCGCCTACGTCACACCTGTGACCTGATCATCGCCGAACGGCGCGCCGATCGCACCGACCACGGCGACCTGCTCTCGGCCCTGGTCGCAGCCCGCGACCTCGAAGACGGCGGCCGCGGGATGACGGACGCGGAAATCAGCGACACGATCCTCACCGTCTTCCTGGCCGGTACGGAGACGACGGCCGGCACCCTGGCCTGGGCACTGGACCTACTGGCCCGCCACCCCGAGATCGAACAGCGGCTGCACACCGAGGTCGACACCGTCCTGCGCGGAAACCCGGCCTCCCCAGCCGATCTGCCCCGCCTGGAACTGACCGAACGCATCATCACCGAGACCCTCCGCCTGTACCCCTCGGCCTGGTTCCTCACCCGCACGGTCACCCATGACACCCACCTCGGCGGGTACGCGCTCCCCGCCGGCACCAACGTCGCCTACAGCCCTTACCTCATCCACCACCGCCCCGATCTCCACACCGATCCCGAAACCTTCGACCCCGACCGCTGGGACCCCGAGCGCCCCCAGCCTCCCCGCAACGCCTTCCTCCCCTTCGCCACCGGCGCCCGCAAGTGCATCGGCGACACCTTCGCGATGGCCGAGGCCACCCTCGCCCTCGCCACCATCACCGCCCGCTGGAGCCTGAAACACCTGCCCGGCCAGGATCAGGTCCGCCCCGTCCTGGGAGCGTCATTCGGACCGGGCAGACTCCGGATGCGGGTAACACCCCGGTAGCGGTACCGGAGTTCGGTCTCCACACGGACGGCCGGAATCAGGAGGACAGAACGGCCGGTCGAGATGAATGGACACGTACACGAAGCTCCTGGTGGACAGGGTCGTCTTGTTCAGGACCCGTCTGCCAGGAGACTCGTCGTTCCGAGCACCACAGCACTGTCCATGTCCCGACGCTTCCGCCAGGTTCGCAAGGATCAGTCGCGGAACATGGCCTCTTCTCCATCGATGCAGATCAGGACAGGCCTGATCACTTCCCCTGCACCCACCGGTTGCAGCTCGATGGACATTCCGTTGACCGCCGCGATGGCGTTGACCTTGTTCTCGGGAAATCCCCACCTCCTGGCCTCGGCCTGGGCCTCGAACAAGCTGCGGACGCGTTCCCAAGCCTCTCCGGGATGGGGATGGAATCGGGCGATCGTCCATGGCTGGTCGCCGGACGGTGACGAAAGCGAACCGATGAGACCATCGGCGCATCTGACCCACCACACGACCTCTTCATCACTCTCAGCGCCTGTTGGCATGCGGCCCTCCTGCGACTCTTCTCCAAGGTCCCACACGATCTGTTCGAGACCGGTATCAGCGAGCTGTTCCCGTCGATCGCGGATATCGCGGTGCTGTGTCGGTCGACGTGGAGCCTGCCGCAGGTGCCGGCAGAAGAGCCTCAGGTCGCCATGTGCCGGGTGAGCGCACGTGACTTCTGCTGCAGTGCGGATGTCCACTCCTTCGCATGGGGATCCGAAGCCGTCTTGAGACAGCCGCTCTCGGTGCGCTCGGCCGCCTGCCAGTTCACCTTGATGTCCGCTTTCTCAGCCAAGGCCAGCACCATGGCAACGAACCCTTCGGACAGGGTGGCCATGACGGCGTGCCTGGTTCTGCCATGTCAGGCGAGCAGGGCGTCGACGAACACGGCGAATGCGATGGGGTCGATCTGACACTCGTCAGCTTCCATGGGACCGATGCCGGATGGCAGACCCACTTCCGCTTGATAGACGGTGACCTGGCTCATGAACAGCCGGGACGCCCCGTTGGACGGGTTCCACAGGGTTTGGTCGCCCACGTCGTAGTACTGGCTCACGTCAGCCTCTCGCTGCTGGTCACAACGGGTCGACATTACGGTCGGTCAGCCCTCCAGGGAAGGTGAGCCGGAACCTGGTCCGGGAGGCGTGGGGGCCGTGTACCGGCATTTTCCCCACCTCCAAGCGCTCTGGGGCCCTGTCGGCCGAGCGGTTCCAGGAGCTGGTCGACGAGGCTCAGGCCGCAGCGGCTGATGAGGACGTTCTCACGGGTCTGCACCGCCTGCTGCGGTTCGCCGAATGGCGGGATCGGCCTGGAGACCGCAATGGGGGCTGGCGGCGTGCGGGCTCGCCCTCACCGTGGTCGGCCGCGACGCTGAGCCGAGGCGCCCGCGCCGTCGAGCGGATCTCCAGGGTCGCGACCGAGGGCGAGCCGCGCGGTTCGTGGCGGCCGGGCAAACCGCGCGGGGCGGCTCTCTGGTTGAGCTGACGGACAGGTGAAGCTCCTGGTGGATGCGCCATGACGGTTCCGATCAGGCGGTGTGGCAGGAACACGCGCAGCCGGTACGCCGGCAGGCGGTGTGGCCGTCGGACAGATGCGGCTGGTCGGCGGCGGCCCGGCAATGGGCGCTGTGGGTGTCGGTGCGGGCCGCCTCGGCCAGGGCGAGCGCCTCGTCCATCCGGGACTCCACAGCTGCCGCGGTCTTCAGCTCGGCGTCCGTGATCGGTTCGCCGTGCCACAGGAGGGTGACCCCGTGTTCGGGGCACCGGGCCATGCCGTCGGTCTCGATCGCGAAGTCGTGGACACCTCCGCTGTGGTGGCACTTCACTCGTCGTCCCTCCGGGCGCGGTGCGGGGTGGTGGTCTGGTTGTTCGGCCATTCCCTGTGGTCGCTGGGGGCGCGCCAGTCGTAGTGGGGGCCTGCGTGGTCGGGGGGCTGGGTGCAGCGGGCGTACGTGTCGGGGCGTTCGGCCCAGCAGTACCCGTACCCGATGGGCGCGTTCATCGGCGTACCTTTCGCCAGGTGCGGCCGAGCCGTACGGCGGTCGCGCACTGTGCCCCCGTACGGCAGGCGTCGCACGCCAGGGTGTGCCCGAGGTACGCCTGATACGCCTGGTCCGGGGGCTGGTACGCGATCCGCTGCCGCGTCGGCGCCATCACCGGGCCGCCCTCCGCCCCGAGCACGCCAGGGCGTCCACGCACTCACGGGGGAACCAGGAGAACGCGGCACCGGTGGCGGGGGTGACGCGCTGCTCACCGAGGTCAACACCCAAGTCAGTGCCGAGCGGTGCACCGCACCACACGCCATGACAACCGCGCTGCTGCTGTTCCGACAGTGCGCTGACTGGCGGTAGATACTTCACGGTCATCGTGGTCCCCGGCTTGTCGCTGATCAGGTGAGACCAGCGTGACGGGCAGGGAAGGGCTCAACACTCACGAATCTGTGAGCGTTGGCGGGTCAGCGAGTGAGTGTCCTACAGGCCGATCCACGCGGCCATGTGGCCAAGGGTGTCCGGCGTACGGCGGGAAAGGTGCACGAGTCCAGTGATCGTCTCCCTGGCACCAGGGTGGTAGCGGGTCTGCTCGGGCGCCGTGTGGCGGGCGTCGATGATGCTGCCGAGGGCGGCTTCGGTCCGGCCGGTCTCCATCTCGGAGCGCGCCCGGTCAATGAGGAAGTGGGCACGCCTGGACGTGGCGAGACCGGCCGGGATCCTGATCCTTCGCGCCTGCTTCAGCGCTTCGTCGTACTGCCGCATCTCCACCGCCGCAGACATCTTGTGCAAGGCAACGTTGGTCGGGCCGAAGCTGAGCCAGTGGACGTCGGAAGCATCGCCCGTTGCCCTGGCACACTGCCGCGCTTCGGCAATGTGGGTGTCGACTGCCGACTGCTGGTCGGCCCGCGCGGCAATGACGGACGCCCCGAGATGGAGCTGTCCAGTGACCGCCATGGTCTCCCTGGTCCGCTCGGCAGCACCGACGATGCTGTGACCGGCGGCGACAAGACGCTGCCCGATCGTGTACTCGCCCTCCCGGAAGTACACCAGAGCACGCATGTACTGGCGGATGGCGCCCAGGCACGGGTCAGAGGCCCGATGGGCTGCCCAGTCCATGCGATCCAGGGCAACGCTCGACAGGTCGTAGTAACCAAGCTTCACGGCAATGTCGTGGGCGGTCCGGTACGTCGAGGCGAGAGCCTGCCACAGCTCCGTCGACGGATTGCGCCACGCTGCGGTGGTCAGCTCGGAGATGGTGGCGGGCAGGAGCCGGGCAGCGTTCCGCAGGCGCGTTGCACGCACCTGGGCGCAGAGGTCTTCGGCGCTCGCGATCAGGTGCTCGGCCGGCCGGTCGGGAATTGTGTCGTCGGCTCCGAGGTCGTACAGGTCGAGGGCTTCGCGGATGGGGCGTACCAGTTCGGCGAGGCGGTCCTGCTGCAATTCGGTCACGTAGGGCTGTCCCGTCAGCACGGTGACGTCGATCCGCAGGGCATGGGCCACAGCCGCCAAGAAGTCCAAGTTGGCCCGCTTCGCGCCGCACTCAACCTGATTGAGGAAGCTGGGGCGGTTGCCTGTGTGGTCGACTGGCTGCATGAGGACTCTGTACCTGTTCGGCTCGGCTGCCCCGCCTGTCTTCGAGGTTGCCGAAGCCGTCGAGAACGCACGGGCCCGAGGGTGGGATGTATGCCTGGGGTTGACGCCCACGGCCGCCCGATGGCTGGAGGCAGATCTGCCGAGCCTGGAACAGCTGACCGGACACCCGGTGCGGTCGGAATACAAGCGGCCCGGAGAGCCGGACGCCTGGCCGAAGGCGGATGCGATCCTGGCCGCTCCGGCCACGTTCAACACCATCAACTCGTGGGCGTTGGGCCTGACGTCCAGCTTCGTCGTGGGGGTCCTCGCGGAGGGCATCGGGAAGCGGATCCCCCTCGTGGCGATGCCGTGCGTGAACGCCGCCTACGTACAGCACCCGTCCTTCGACCGGTCGGTGGGGACACTGCGCGGTGCCGGGGTGACGGTGCTGTACGGCGAGGGCGGCTTCGTGCCCAACCAGCCCGGAGAGCGGCGACCCTACCCCTGGCACCTGGCCCTGGACGCAGTGACGACAGCCGCCAGAGGTTGAAGCCATGCCCGACTCCTGCATGACGGCGGGGCCGTCGCCGATTGCCCGACGCCTCGTCGTACGATCCGGCTCGTGGCAGATGACTGGCCTGCTGAATCACCCACCAGCCAACTCCCCCAGCCAACACGCCTCATGATCAGTCGCGGGGCAGCCCATCACTTCAGGTGGAGAGCTGCCAAGCGCGGCAGGTAGCGGCCCGTGACTACGTCAGGACGAGAGGCACGGTGATGGTGAGGTGCCCGTCGGTGGTCGGCAGGGCGGGGGCAGGAGCGTTCATACGAGCTGCGAGGTGGCCGATCACCCGGCCGGTCAGTTCCTCGTCCCACTCCGCCGTGCCTTCCGGCGGCAGGCGCATCTCCTCCCTGGCAGGTGGGTTGTCACCGAAATAGCGCGCGGTGTCCATGTTGACGACCCAACAGGCCAGTGCGATCTTCACCTGCCCGGGTGCCGCCCACTGCGCCCGAATGTGGGCGCACATGGTGAAGTCGTCCCCGCCGAAAGTGACCGTCGTGGAGAACGACTCGCCTCGGGGGTACTGCCGTACCAGCTTGAGTACTGCTGGTTCCACAACGGCTCGCGCCATAGGTTCCGTATACACCGTCTGCCCCCTGTCGAGCCCGGCCTTCAGCATCCCAGACGGAGCCTGTGAGGGACAGATCGGCTGCCGTCCCGACCGTTTCCCCTCCAGGGGAACGCTGTGCGCCTCGTGGGCATGCGAACGGCGCCGCGCCCTGGGGGGTGCTGTGGGCCAATTCGGGACATGGCGTGACGTCGGTCTTCAGGATCCGGCCCGGGTGACCGGCTGCTACGGAACAATCGCGGGGCAGGCCGTAGGGGGGAGCAGGGGCTACGTACCCGCCCGTCTCCCGCCTCCGGCTGTGGGGACGCTCGCTCTCCCCCCACTCGTGAGAGTCGGGTTCGTCGAAGATCCGCCGCCGTCAGCGGTCTCGGCTCCGGAGCTCCCACCTGTCTCCGTCAACAGGCATCTGAGACCACCCTGTTCGCCTGATGGCGAGTCAGCCGCCAGACCTGATCCCTGCCGGTCTCGGCCGGGTCGAGGCCCTCGGCGAGGCGGCGAGGGTGTTCGGTGAAGCCGAGTCGGGCGGGTACGGCAGCGCTGGCGCGGTTGGCCGGGTCGTGGACGACCTCGACGTAGTCGACGCCGGGGAGGCGGAAGGCCTGGTCGACCAGGGCGCGCGCGGCCCGGGTGGCCACGCCGCGGCCGGTGGCGGCCGAGTGCAGCCAGTAGCCGATCTCGCGGCCGTTGACCGGGCTGTCATCACGTCGGAACAGCTGGCAGGCGCCGACGATGGCCCTGTCCAGCACGATCGCGTAGGTGAAATCCCGGCCTTTGTCCCAGGCCTCGTGGCGGCGGGTCAGGAAATCGGCGGTCTTGGCCAGGCTGGGCTCGGCAACCCATGGCATCCACGGGCTCAGGTGCTCCAGCGACTCCTTGAGGACCTCGAACAACTCCGGAAGGTCCGCTTCGCGGTCGAAACGGCGAAGTGTCATGTCACCCAGCGCTATCACCTGCTGTGGAAAATCCATACGCGGAGGATCGTCCCCGGCCGCCGTCAGCGGCAACGGGATTTCGAACTCCGAGGTTCCCTCGGCCATGGCGCCCTGCGACCCGGTCGGTGGTGGCAAAAGGTGCGCGTCGGGTCCCGGCCGACGAGTACGACGCTCCTACCGGCTCGATCAGGTGACGTCACGTCACCAGAGCCAGGCCCCAGGCTCCGCCCCCGTGCTGACCGCGGTCCCGCGCTGCTCACCGCTGCTCCTCTTCCACGGTGTCCTTGACACTGGCGGCCTCCCCCACCGGGCGGGGCCGTCGATCGCTTCGCGGAGGAGCGTGTGCGGGCACAGCGGGACGAGAACAGGGCCGTCCACGGAGGGACGCGCTCGATCCCTCGCTGTGAGCGGCGAGGAGGGTCGGCCGTCGGCGCCCGGGACAGGTGCCCGTAAGATCACGTACTCATGGACGCGCGTGCGGGAATCGAGATGATCGCGATCCCTCCGGGGCGGATTACGCTGTCGGACCGGCGGACGCAGCGCAGTTGGCCGGTCGAGCTCGCGCCCTACCGGCTCGCCACGTTCCCGACCACGCAGGCGCTGTACGCGGAGATCACCGGCCAACGGCCGAGCACCGCCGATGGCGACAGGCTGCCCGTCGAGGGTGTCTCCTGGTGGGACGCCCTCCGGTTCTGCAACGCGCTGTCCCAACGCGAGGGGTTCGTACCCGTCTACCACCTGCATGCCGACGGCGAAGGCGTCGAGTGGGACGCATCCGCCGACGGGTACCGGCTGCCGACCGAAGCCGAGTGGGAGCATGCCTGCCGTGCCGGTACGACCGGACCGCATTACGGCCCGCTCGACGAGATCGCCTGGTACCGGGGCAACTCGCACGAGCGCATCCACGACGTGGGCGGCAAACGGCCCAACCCGTGGGGCCTTCACGACATGCTCGGCAATGTCTGGAACTGGTGCTGGGACATCTATGACGCGGAGGTCTACGGCAGCTACCGGGTGCTGCGCGGCGGCGGCTGGTTCGACGAGCACTGGAGCTGCAGGGCCTCCGCGCGGCGCCGCAGCCATCCGAGCTTCCAGGTCGACGACGTGGGGTTCCGCGTCGCGCGCTCCGTCACGGGCTGATCCGCGTCGTGGGCGATGACCGCCTCGGTGAGGCGGGGTAGCGGGGCACCCAGCATCTGAAGGAATCAGGTCGAAGCGGCCCGGTTGCCACCGGAGAGGCGCGTCACGTGTCACATACGGTCGATCGGCGTTCTTCCTGTCACCACCAGGCCGAAGCGTGACTCGGGACGGCCTCGGCGGACGCGCCGAAGGGAGCGACGGGCTCCTCCCGACCGGGCGGCCGGACCCGGGCAGGAGGAGCCCCTGCCGCAAGCGGGGTACCGGCGTTGGCGTCCTCGGCCTGATGAAGATGCCGCAACACCGGTAGGTGGCATCCATGGCCCGGTCACGATTGGGCACGGGCCGGGACAAAGTGTCGAGGCCACTCGTGTATGACACATGAACCCAGACGCAACGCCAGATGTTGAATGATCAATAGCGTCTCTGCTGTGCGGGGCGGTCCATCCTGCGTCACCCTCCACCACGCTCCCGGCAGGCCCGGTTCGGTCAGGAAGCGATCCCGGCCATGCCGCTATGCGTCCGAGCCGGGTTCACCGCATCGCGCCCGACCGCGGCGGCGCCCGGCCCGATCAGGCTGCGGACAGCACAGCGTCCTGGGACCGGCAGGGCCCACGGTGGCCGACCTCTCGTCGGCGCCCTCCGGACCCGAGCTCCGCCGGGCCGAACCACCACCGGGGCTCATGCCCCGGCCGGCCACGTATCGGTCACGATCCGGCCGACGACGGCTGAGGCCCGCCGGGGATCCGCTGCCAACCACGTGCTCAGATGGTCCTGAACGGCCGGCGCAACGGATTCGCGCACCTCAGCATGGGCCAAGGTGCCGCGTGTGGGGCCTTCGAACTCGGGGTGGTCGAGTTTCACCGAGACGACCGCGGTGAGGCCGTCGTCGAGCAGGTCGGGTCCGAGACCGGTGTCGGTCTCCGTCAGCGGTCGCCGCTCTCGTACGAAGGTGTTGATCGCTGCCGCCACTCCCTCTCGGAAGCCCTCCACATGCGGGCCCCCGCCGGGGGTGGGCACGCAGTTCGCGAAGCTCTGGATGCCGCCCGTGAAGGTGCAGCTCCGCATCAGGGCGACCTCGACAGACCCGGCGATCTGCGGATCCTCGTACTCGAAACCGAGGACGCCCGTCCCTTCGGATGTCCCGGCCCGCGCCGCGATGAAGGCGACGAAGTCCTCGGCACCGCCCGGGAAGAGGAACCGTTCCGATCGTGGCCCACCCGGAGGGCGCTGGTCGGTCAGTGAGATGTCGAGGCCGCGGTTGAGGAAGGCCAGTGTTCCGAAGTGCTCTGCCAGCGTGTCGAACGAGCACACCGCCGTACCGAAGATGTCGGCGTCGGGCCGGAACGCGATGACGGTTCCGGTTCCGGTTCCGGAACCGGTAGTGAGCCTCTCGGACGAGGGCGGGCCGACCGCAGCACCGCGGTCGAAACGCTGTACCCAGCGCACCCCCTCGCGCCGGACCTCTCCTGTCAGACGGCTCGACAGGGCGTTGGCGACGAAGGGCCCCATGCCGAAAAGGCCCGCCCCCACAGATCAGCGGCCGCCGCGCCGCGGCCCGGTGTACATCCGGGTCAGCAGCTCTTCGAGGCTGGGGTCGCCGGTGTGCCCGGCGGCCTCGACCGGAATCCCCGGCCCGTCGATGGCGACCCGCACGCAGCCGTCGGATTCCAGCGCGACGTCGACGTGGTCGGCGCGACCGGCGAGGACCTCGTTCACCGCCCGGTCGGAGACCTCGAACACCTGGTGGTGCAGTCCGCGCTCACTGGTCGATCCCACGTACATCCCTGGCGTTTCCGGATGGCTTCCCGACCCTCCCACACCTGAATGTGGGCGGCGGCGTACGGGTTCGCGGCGTCTCTCATGAAGTCCCCCTCCGATGGGTGTCCAGCGGAACCCCCAGCCTAGGTAGGTGGGCGGAAAACACCAGGTCAGGGAGCATTTACCGAAGGTACGGACGGGCGGGTGACGGCCTGCCGGAAGTCGAACGGCCCGTGGGTCGCGCATGGCCGTCGAAGAGCGCCCGGGTCTCCCCGTGAACCCGCGACCGAGCCCATTTCCGGCAGTCTTGAGGCCCCGATTCCGTCTCGGCTGTTCCGCAAGGTGCCTCAGGCGTCTCCGCTGTGCTCGCGCAGCGCGATCCGGGCCAGCTTCGTCAGCATCATTCCGTTGCGGATCGCGACGAGGTAGTCCACGGGGAGTCCGTGCATCCGGGTGCCGGGGCCCCGGAGGGGGTGCCAGTCGAGTGTGAACAGGGTGTTCTCGCCCCAGGGGATCAAGTTCATGGCGATGCGGGCCGCGCCGAACGGATCTGCCTTCGCTTCCAGCTCAAGGCGGTGTCGCGGTTCGCAGATGCGGACGACGCAGGTGTCGTCGATGGTCAGGGGACCGGCACCGACTCGGACCTTCAGACGGGCGCCCGCTTCTGGCCAGTGCGCGTCCGCGGCGAGGACCCGCTGAGTACCCGTCACCCACTCCCCGTAACGGTGGCTGTCGGACAGCAGGTCCCAGACCTCGGACGGCGTGCTCAGGATCAGACGGCAGTTCCGGGCCACGCTGATCACGCTTCTTCCGGGGGCGAGGGATATGAAGGATGCTGCCGGTGACTTCTCCGGGACAGGGCCGTCCGTCGAAGCGTGCTCCGGACGTCCCCCTCTCGCACGGCCCGGCCGCCGGCCACTCCGGTGGGTCCGGGCCGTCGGCCTGGACGACGATGGCCTCGGGCTTCTCCCGCTGCTCAGCCGTGGTCCCCCTCGGCCCGACCGCTGGGCGCGGCCGCACCGGGCTACCGGTCCCGCCCACGGGCTTGGTCTCCAGATTCGTACCGACCCCACCACCTCCACAATTCGGCAGGCCCAAACGGGGCCCCTGACAATGACCGAAGGTGGGCCTCACCGCGAACTCATGCGGCCCCGGCTGTCCTGGCAGTCCACCCGCTGCCTGCCTCGCACGGTCGGGTCATCATCCTGCGCAGCCTCGCCGCGAGCGGAACCGGCACCACCTCGCACAGCTCCCTCTCTCATTGCTCAAGTCCGGAGGGCGTGGCGGTGATGCGGTGCTCGGTCGGGGTGATGCCGCGGAGGCGCTTGAAGGCGACGCTGAGCGCGAAGGTGTTGGCGTAGCCGACTTTCCGGGCGATCGAGCCGACCGTGGCCGTGGTCTCGCGCAGCAGGTCGGCCGCCAAGTCGATGCGCCACATGGTGAGGTAGGTCATCGGTGGTTCGCCGACCTGCGCGGTGAAGCGGCGGGCCAGCGCGGCGCGGGACACTCCCGCCCCGGCCGCCAGGCTCGCCACGGTCCATGGGTGGGCCGGATTGTCGTGGAGAAGTCGCAGGGCATGGCCCACGACCGGGTCGTCCATCGCGCGATACCACGGTGGCGCGTGCGCCTCGGGTCCGTCCAGCCAGGTCCGCAGCGTGGAGAGAAGCATCAGGTCCAGCAGTCGGTC
Organism: Streptomyces sp. TSRI0281; assembly: GCF_001905125.1. GTDB lineage: Bacteria > Actinomycetota > Actinomycetes > Streptomycetales > Streptomycetaceae > Streptomyces. The sequence goes on from NZ_LWLE01000011.1 coordinate 28,267, forward strand.
ACGCATCACCTGCTGCCCGGGTCTGTCCGTGACGATCTCCTCGACCATCAGATCGAGCAGTGGGCGGTGACAGTCGGCGTCGCGGATCACAAGGATGTCGGGAAGTGCTCGGAGCAGGCGCTCGCTGATCTCGCCGCGGCCGGTGTAGGCGCCGCTGAGCAGCAGGGCTGAGCCGTCCGGGCCTTCGACGGCCCCGCCTTCGTCGTTACGTGAGCAGTAGTCGACGCTGTGGATCACTGCTCGCGGTGGGGTGGTCGGATCGTCGGCGACCGTGTACGGCGCCCGGCCGGAGACGATCGCGATGTCTCCCGTACCGACCGGCACCGGTTCGCCCTCCGCGGGGACGATCCACGCCCGGCCGCGCAGCATCGTGGCCAGTGTCAGAGGTGAGCCGACGGCGAACCGCAGGGACCACGGCCCGCTCAAGGTCGTCTGCCGGAACAGGGCACCCCGCGCCCTCACCCCGTCCAGCAGTTCGGAGAGCACATCCACGCCTCCACGGTAGACGTACAGACATCGAAGTGAGCTTGACAGCCATGGATCGTCTCGCAAGACGTGTCTTGACTGGCCTCATGACCAAGCATCCGATTCTGATAACCGGTGGTACGGGCAAGTCCGGCAGCAGGGTCGTATCCCTGCTGAGGACACAAGGGGTCCCGGTCCGCGTGGCCTCGCGCTCCGGGGAGCCGGCCTTCGACTGGCTCGACCGCACCACCTGGGACTCCGCGCTGGAGGGCGTGCGGGCGCTGTACCTCGTGCCGGTCGACGGGCACCTCCTCACCCGCCCGTTCGTCGAACGCGCCGTACAGCTGGGTGTCGAGCGCGTCGTGCTGCTCTCAGGGCGCGGCGTGGATGTGCCGGGATACTCCGGAGAAGCCAGCCTCGCCGGTGCCACCCACGTGGACGGTGAGAGCGCGGTGCGCGACAGCGGCATCACATGGACGGTCCTGCGACCCGCCTGGTTCGCACAGAACTTCAGCGAGGGCATCTTCCGGGACGCGATCCTCGCCGGTGAGCTGAGACTGCCCGCCGGGGAAGGCTCGGCCTCCTTCATCGACGCCGAAGACATCGCCGCGGTCGCGGTCGCGGCACTCACCGAGGACGGCCACGCCGCGCAGACGTACGAACTCTCCGGCCCCCGGGCCCTGACCATCGCCGAGGCCGTCACCGAAATCTCCGGGGCGACCCGCCGCCGCATCCGCTATGTCCCGCTCTCCCCCGGTGAGTTCGTCGCCGAACTCACCGGGCAGGGATGGCCGCCCGCCGAGGCGGAGGACTATGCCGAGGCGGTGAGCCCGATCCGGCGAGGCATGGACAGCCATGTCTCCGACGGCGTACGGCGCGCACTGGGTCGTCCGCCACGCGACTTCAGCGACTACGTCCGAGCGGCCGTGAGAATGTGGCACGCCTGAACACACACCGCCTCGTCCCGCAGCGCACTCCCCTGCTCACACCGCAAGCCCTCAAGTGGTGCCGGGCTCAACCTCGGTGATGTGGGGAGCATCGGGCAGGTGTCCGGGGACTCCTGCGGACAGATGCCCGGGGACTCCCGCCCGCAGGTGCCCGGGGACTCCTGCGGGCAGCTGTCCGGGGACTTCCGGCGCGTGATCCGGTGTTCGCCACGCAGTTGGCGCGGGATGGCTGCACGGTGCGGCCGGTGCGGCAGGCTGTTCCGGAGGGCGGGTCAGGTCATCGCTCTCCCCTGTCGATCAACTCCCGTCCGTGAGCCCGATGTAGTGGTCACGGCGGATCAGATGTGCGCCGACGGCCGGGGTGAGGTCCACGACCAGGCGCGCTCCGACACCCGAGGGCGTGGCGTCGGGGGTGAGGTAGCCGACGGTGCGCAGCTCGCCGACCGCCTTGCGGAAGGCTTCGCGGCCCTCGGCGGCCCCACGCTCGTTGCGGGTGAGGGAGACCAGCTCGTTGATCTTGGGTTCCTGCCCCGGAGGGTAGCCGGTGGCGAGTTCGGCGAGGACGCCGCGGGCGCGCCAGGTCAGTCGCATGTCCCGCATCGCCTGCGCGAAGAGGGCCGGATCGTGGACGGGCGGGGTGGAAGGGACGGGCCACCGCGGGCGGGCGGTGGTGTCGCTGATGTCCATCGGGTGCGGCTCCTTCGGTGATTCTTCCGGTGAGGGCATGCCGGCTACGGCCTTCGCCTTCGTCGAGGACGACGTCCTCCATGTTCTCGCGGTACGTATCCTGTTATAGAGGCTGTGAGCGGTGAGCCGCAGTTGGACCCGTGAGGTCGCTGCGGCTCTTGAGCTCTGGCCGGTGGTGGGCAGCAGCGCTACGGGGCAGCCCCGTGCGGCCGTAGTCGCACGGGGCTGCCCAGGCGCTTCAGCTGAGTCGTGTCTCAGCGAAAAGCGGCCATGCTCCGGGCGACCCAGTCGCTGAACGGGCTCGGGGCACGGCCGAGGACTCGTTCCACGTCCGGGCTGATCCGCAGTTCGGCCGGGTTCGGAGCGGCGATGATGTCCAGGGTGTCATCGGCGAGCTCCGACGGCACGAACTGGGTCATCGCGGCCCTGGCCTCCTCGCGGGTGAGTTCGTGGAACCGCACCGGCGAGCCGAGCGCCGCGGCGATGGCCTCCGCCTGCTGACGCGGCGTGATCACCTCGGGCCCGGTCAGCTCGAAGACTCCCCCGGTGTGCCGCTCGTCGAGCAGGCAGGCCGCCGCGACCTCGGCGATGTCCACCGGGTCGACGACCGGAACCCCGACGTCACCGAAGGGTGCGGCGACCGTCCCTTGCGTGCGGATGGACTCCGCCCAGGCCAGGGCGTTGGAGGCGAAGCCGCCCGGTCGCAGGACGGCCCAGTCCGGGCCCGACTCCCTCAACGCGTCCTCCACCGCGCGCATCGCGATCCGCGTCGGGCCGAGCGGCCTGGTCGCCACGCCCTGCGAAGACAGCAGGACGATCCGGCGGACCCCGCTGGCCGCGGCCAGGTCGATGATGTCGGTCGGCCTGGCTCCGGGGGCGTGCAGGTCCCCGGACAGCAGGAGGAACAGCGCCTTCGCTCCGTCCAACACGGGGGTGAGGCTCGTCAACTCGGCCAGGTCGGCCGCCACATGCCGGACTCCGTCCGGCACCGCCGCCGCGTGCCGTGACACCGCCGTCACCTGCTCGCCCGCCTCGGCCAGGGCCTGCGTCAAAGGCCGGCCCACATTCCCGGTAGCCCCAGTAACCACAATCATGTTCAGCTCCTGATCCGTTGTGCACTGCGGCAACTGACGCTAGGACCGGGGCTTACTTTTCGTAAGAACATACCCAGAGGTAAGCTCCCAACATGAAGGAAGGCGCGCAGCTGACGCAGGGTGAGGCGGGCAACCGGTATGACGTGTTTCACACGGACTGCCCTGCGCGCGACATGGTCGACCACGTGACCAGCAGGTGGGGTATCTGGGTGTTGATCTCCTTGCGGAGCAACAACCTTCGGTTCTTCGAGCTGCGCGACAGCATCCAGGGCATCAGCGAGAAGATGCTCGCTCAGACACTGCGCGCGCTGGTCCGGGACGGGCTGGTCTGGCGGGAGGTCGAGCCGACGACGCCACCCCAAGTCACCTACGGGCTGACTGAGTTCGGCCAGGACGTCGGTGAGCCACTGACGGACTTGTTCGACCGGATCACACAGCGGCTGGCGTCCGACGGGACGTCCGCCACGGAACGGCCGCCACGGACCGGCTGAGCGGCTGGGCGGCTGGGCGGCTGAGCAGCTGAGCGCAACAGGTCCGGGGACGGGCCGGCTTCCGAAGTCGGTGTACCGCTCCGGCTCCGGCTACCGCTCCGGCTCCGGGCTGTGCTGGGTTCATTGCGGGTGTGGTCGTGGCGCTTGCTCAGAACGTTGTCTGATGCGGCACTGGGCCAGAGTGCTGCCGGTGTTCCGGATCATCTACTGAAGCATCTTCAGTGCGCTGACGTAGTCGGCGTCGTCGATGCCCAGGTGAATCCGGGCGCGGACTTCCGGGGCATGCGCCTTGAGTTCGAGGCGAGCCTCGTCCCCCGACTCGGTGATCCACAGCAACCCCTCGCCGTCACGGCTGAGCCGGCCGCGTTCCAGCAGCCGACGACGGATGACGACGGATGATGGTCTGCGCAGGTCGGAATGGCGTGCGAGTTCATAGGGGGATGCGGCACATGATCGAGGTCGGGCGCGACGGGGCCTTCAGCGTCAACAGCGTCGGGATGGTACGCGACACCTGACCGGGAGCAGCTCCATACCTCGTCCGGCCCGTGATTCACCCAGTCGGGACGAGGTGCGGAGGGGCGTGCCCGCCCGTCCGTATGCTCATGTCATGGCCACTGCACAGGACCGGCAGCGTGTGATCCTCGGTGAGATCTCCGATCTCTGTGCGGCTCGCCCGGCCCCGTCCGAGCTGTTCCGGAGTCTGACCGGACTGCTGCACGACGAGCTCGGGTTCGAGGCCGGATGCTTCCACGGCAGCGACCCGGTCAGCGGGTTCCCTACATCGACGCTGCCGTACGGTCTCGATCCGGCCGACTTCCAGGAGGCCGCCCAACTGGAGTTCTCCAGCGCGGACAGCACCACCTTCGACGCCATCCGCGCGTCCGGCCGGTCCGTGCAGAGTCTCCTACGGGCCACCGAGGAGTTACCGGAACTCAGCGCCCGCTACCGGCAGATGCTCGAACCCCGGAGCTACGTCGACGAGCTCCGGGTCACCTTCGACAGCCATGGCGGCCGGTGGGGCTGCGCCGCGTTCATGCGGGGGCGCCGGCACGGGCCGTTCACCACCGAGGACATCCGGCTGATGGAACGGGCCGGACCCCACATCAGCGCTGCCCTGCGGCACTCCCAGCTCTCACTCGAAGCTCCTTCGGAGGCCGGTCCGACTGCCGACGAAGCCGCCTCACCCGTCGGCGCCGTGGTGATCGTCGGCGCGGACGGGTCCCTGGTCTCGGCCGACGAACGTGCCGAGGTCCTGCTGGCCGAGCAGAGCCGGGACGAACTTCTGATCCGCGGCATCCCCAGTGGGCTGGCCGCCCTGGCGGAGTACGCCCGCGAGTCGGCCGAAGCACAGCGGAAACCCGACTGCCGAACCAGCATCCGTACCCGGCAGGGCCAGTGGCTGACCCTTCAGGCGTCAGTCCTGCGCGGCGCGACCCCGGGCCATGTGGCCATCGTCGCGATGCCCTCCTCGCCGGCCCAGCGGCTGCCGGTCGAACTCATGGCGTACGGGCTCACCGCGCGCGAACAGGACGTGGCTTTCGGGGCGTTGCGCGGCCACAGCACCCGGCTGATCGCCGAGCAGCTGTCGTTGAGTCCGCTGACCGTGCAGGACCACCTCAAGTCCATTTTCGACCGTACCGGGGTCCGCAGCCGCCGGGACCTGGTGGCCCTGCTGATGGCCGACAGAACCAGAACCGCGCACCTCCCGCCCGGCTGAGACGAGGTACCCAGAAATCTGGGATACCGGAGTCCGATCATGGGCCAGCAGACTGGCCACGGCCCCGGTGCGGCGGGTCCGAACGGCCCCGCACCGGACATTCGGACATCCGTGTTGCCCTTCCTTCTGGAGGAACATTGCCCTCGTCCGTCAAACGACTCGTCCTCGCTGCCGTGCTCGCGCTGGCCGCGATGCTGCTCAGCCCAGGAAGCGCCTCCGCCACCCCGCCACCCTCGACCGTGGTGTTCAACCAGCAGTCCGCGCGTTGCCCCAAGGAGAACGTCACCGACAGACCCGACATGGTCATCTGCGACGAGGGCCACGGTTCCGTCAGGTGGCAGTTCACCCCGGTCGCCGGCTTCCCCGGGGTACACACGATCAACAGCAACTCCTTCGCCGGCGCCTGCCTGGCCGCCGACCAGGGGGGCGGGGGCGTAACGATCAAGGCCTGCGACGGCAGCACCCTCCAGATGTGGCGGATCACCGCCAACCAAGTCGCCTCCCCGCTCTATGACCTGGTCGGAATGCGCCTGACCAGTGTGTCCAGCGGCCAGTGTCTGGACAACAAGCCGAAGAACGGCGGCTGGATGATCTACCTGTTCGGTTGCAACAACGGCACGTACCAGCAGTGGAACATCAACAAGGCCGCCTTCAAGGAGCTGACCGGCGGCCACCTCGGAATGACCTGGGCCAACCTCGAACAGCGCACGGACAACATCGTGCACGTGGGCAGCGACGCCGCTACCAACGCGTACAACGGCGACACCACCCCCCTCACCGCGCTGCCGCTGCTCTGCCTGAACCAGGACGGCCGCCCCGCCCCCGCCGGCATCCCGGCGGGCGGCTTCCACAGCTGGGCCCGGGGCCAGGTCAAGGCCACCTCCCCGCTCGCCGGCACGCTGTTGACCAGCCGGGCGGCAGCGGACCAGATCTGTGCGAACAACTTCGGCGCGGGCTGGCGCACAGCCGAGTTCCACGACGGCGAAGGCTGGTCCTTCTGGGCCAACGGCACTCTGCCGACCGGAACCCGGTTCTGGACCGCGATCGACAATCAGCCCGCCAACCCCTGGGACTGATCCCCCGGAGGGGTGGGCGCCGTGTCGGCGCCCACCCCTCCGGCACGCTCTCAGTTCGCTCCCGAAGCCCTCAGCGACTGCCTGCGCCGGGAGGCCAAGCCGTTCGGCATCGATGTCGTCGTCATCGAACCCGGCGGCATCGCCACCGAATGGGCCGTCGGCCGGCCCAGCTGAACCATCCACGCGGGCCCGCGCCGGCTGAGACCCGCCGGCAGCGTCCGCCCTGCGAAGCGCGGGTCCGGAGCTGCCGCCGGACGGCTTGCTCCGAACCCACGCGCCGGTCAGTTGACGGTCAGGGCCGCCGTGTTGTTCGTGAGGTCCGGGTCGAAGTCGAAGGGGTACGCGCCGAACTCGCCGAACGGGGGGTGGATGCTCACCGCACCGGTCGCGCCGGGCACCACGGTGTCGACGCGCACGGAGAACGCGAACGTGCGCCGGGTGTCCTCCAGCACCCAGTACGACAGGTCGCAGTCGTAGCGCGGGGCTCCCGTCCGCTGCGGGTAGTAGCCGCCGTCGAGGGTGCGCGGGGAGCAGCCGGACGGCACGCCGGTGACCTCGGTGCCCTCGGGCACGATCAGCCGGACCTCGGCGACCGGGTCGCCGGAGCCGAGGTTGCCGAACCAGGCCGGGCCGTTGTTCTTGAACGTGAGCTCGGCCATGGCCGTCTCGCCCGCCACGCCGGAGATGGCGTCACCGGTCACGGAGAAGTCCGCGGTGCTCTCCGCGCCGATCTGGAGGGCCGCGTAGTCGTTCTCGGAGTCGATGTCCTGGGCGCCGCCGCCCGGCTCGACGCCGATGTCGAGCCGCTCGTTCAGCGCGTGCGGGGCGAGTCGCACCGTCAGCGGCTCGGGCAGCTCGAACGCGTCGCCCGGCGCCAGCACCTGGTCGAACGTGCAGACCGCGTTGCTCGACGGTGCGTAGTCGTCGCCGTCCGTCGTGGTGTAGGCGCAGGCGTCGTACCGGGTCAGATCCGTCAGGCCGTAGGAGGCGTTCAGCTTGACGGTGAACCCGTTCGCGCTCTCGTTGCCTTTGTTGGCGATCTTGAACGGGATCGTCCGCTCGTCGCCGGGCAGGCCGTCCTCGAAGTCGGCGATGGGCTCGATGGCGAGGTCGGGCCCGGCGCCGACGGTGAGCGTGGTGTCGAAGCTCTCGTGCGGCGCGGTGAGTGTGCCGTCGGGCCCGCCGGTGGCCGTCGCCTCGTAGGTGATCCTGCCCTGCGCACCGACTCCGGCACCGTCGGCCGCACGCACCGTCAGGAACACCTGGTCCTCGTAGTGGCTCCCGATCGTGGGTACTACGGGGATGTCGCACACCGCACTCGTGCCGCTCGGCGTGCAGTTGTCGGGCCAGGTCACCTCGGCGACCCCGGCGAGGCCGGAGACATCGACGGTGAGCCTGCCGTCGGTCACCGTGAAGTTCTCGTTGTCGTGGTAGATGCCGACGCCGAGGGTGCGGGGCTGCGGCTGACCGCCGTCGGTGCCGAGCGGCAGCGTGTGCCCGTACGGCTGGTTGATCCACAACTGGTCGGTCTGCGGCGGGTCGTCGGCGGCGAACGCGGGTGCGGTGAGGCCGACAGTCAGCAGACCGGCCACCATCGCTACGGCGGCGCCGGATCTGGGACGTACCGGGCGTCCAGCAGAGAACAGTCTCATTGCTACCCCCCAAGGGCGTGGAACGCGACTGATGCGCCGGCAACTCCGGCGCATCGGAAGGATCATCACATGAAGAGGATCTTGCGGCGCCCCGGTTTTCCGCACCTGTGGGAGGAACCGGAGGCAGGCGGTACGGCCCAACCGGGGCCGGTCCGCCGCAAACAGTTCGCCAGGGTCGGCCTGCTGCCGGAATCCTGGCCCTGGGGCGGAGTGCCGTCCGTGCACCGTCCAACGGAAGGCAGTCATGACCGGACGCGACATCATGCCTGAAGCGGAAGCAACCCCTGTGCGGGGCAAGGGCCGTCGGCGTGCCCGTACCCCGGCGGCCTGTCATTCGCTTGAGCGGGCGCGGACGGGCGGACACGCTTGCGTGGTGATCCCCTGTCCGGCCCCGTCCTGTCCGAGCGGGGACGAGGTGGACCCGGTCCGCCATGCGTTCGGCAGTGGGTCGGTGGCGCAGGTGGCGCAGGTGGTGCGAGGAACCGCGTTCGGTCCTATGACGTACGCCCTGGGATCCCGGCCGGTGGCCCGGTGAGCGGCTGGTGGGCCTACCTGGAGGAAAGGACCTGCCGAGAGGTCGACGCCGACGTACTGAGGGATCGCCGGATGGCGGCGGTCAAGTCCGTCTGGGAGGCGCTGCGTCCGCTGGGGGTGGGTCTGCACGAGGCCGAGCGGGTGGTCCACGCACGGTACGAGGCCCTCGGCGACCGGGTGCGGCGCACGCCGCCCGATCCGCTCGACCTCTCCTCACTCGCAGCCCGCGCCGCGGCTCTCCCGGGCCGTGTGGCGGCGGTGGAGGCGCTGTGGGACGGCGATACGGTGCACGACTGGTTCGTGCTCCTGGTCGCGGTCCTGGACGCCCCGGACGGGGAGGGCCACCTGGCGACCGTCTACCACCGCCCGGACGGCACTCCCCCCGGCGGTGCCGCCGCCAGGGCCGGCCGGGCGCTCGCCCTGCATCTCGGTGTGCCGTTCCACTTCGCTTCCCCGGATACTCCCGATGACCACGCCCCGCGCCGGCGGACAGTCCAGCGACCGGCGGAAGAGCCGTGACCCGGGAGCCATGGGCGGGTCACGGCGACGTCGGGAAGGCCGGACCGTACGGGAGGTATGCGGGCGTTCCGACATCGCCGCAGGGTGCCGTAGCTGTCGTCGCGCGCCCGCCACGGACTGCGGGACAGCCTCTCTCAGGCCCTGGGAGTCATGCCCAGCCCTTGTGCGAGTCCCTGGTCCATGGCACCGCGGTCCAGTGCCCCGTACTGCCCCGAACCGCCTCTGCGCCGCAGTACGGCCAAGCACACGCCGGCCACGGCCGCGAGCACAACCACCGTGGAAACAATGACGATCATGGGTCCCCCGTCTGTCTGGCGGAACCGTTCTGTGGTCCCTGGTTGATCTGCATTGTCGCCTGCCGCCTGTTCATGGGGAAGCCCGATTCCTGCGGGAGCGCCGGCTCGCGCGGACGTCGGCGCGGGACTGTGGTGCGCTCAGTTCAGGAGAGGGACGTGGGGTTCCGCGGAGGCGGGACCGCTCGCAGGAGTTCCCACAAGGGGCGGTGTCCGCCTGCCCAGGCGGACAGGGTCTCGCGGTCGACCAGGTGCAGACGCTGGGAGCGGGCGAACTCCTGGGCGGGCCGGGAGAAGCGGCCGTTGGTGACCAGTACGACGACATCGCCCTGGTGGACGGGGCGGCCGGTGCCGTTGAGGACGTGGAGGTCGGGGGTTCCCACGGCGGCCCCGGCGAGGCCGGCCCTGCGGTGCTTGCACTGCAGTACCCAGCGGCGGCCGAAGGGGTCGGTGGCCTTGACGTCGGCGCCGTTGTCCCCGGCACCCCCCACCTGGACCGCGTCGGCGCAGCCGTCACGGAACATCAGATCGCGTACCGCGTGCTCGAACTCGCGGTGGTGCAGCCGGTCCAGGTGTTCCACCGGGTAGCGCAGCGTCCGGGCGGTCTCCGCCCTCCGGCGGAACCGGGCGGCGCGGTAGCGGTGCCACAGCACACCTCCGGCGGCTGCGGCGGCGAGGACGACGGGCACGATCCACGGGTGCGCGGCGATCCAGGCGAGCAGCCGCCCGGCTGCCCACAGGGCGACGGCGACGAGCAGCAGAACTTGGATGCCACGCCGCTGCCGCTGTTTGCGGGTACGGGCGGTTCGGCTTCGCCCCGCGGGACGGCGTGAGGGCCGGCGCGGGACGGGGCGGCGGCGTGGTGGTCGGCGGGTGGCCATCTAGTCGCTCCGGCTGTGTCAGCGGCTGGAATCGGAGATGCCGGGGACGAGCCGGCGCCGCAGCCGGAAGAGGACCGTGACGGCGAGCAGCGGTCCCCCATTGATCGTCAGCATCCTGCCCCGCCCCCGGTCGGACTTCAGCCGGTCCCGGCCCGGCCGGTGCGGGCGGGCTGCTCAGCCCCCTTTGTGTATCCCGGATCCCCCACCCGCGCCGCCCAGTTGTCGGACGATGACGCAAAGCGATCTGTTGGCCGGAATGATCAGGGACAGCGTCGGCCGCACCCGGTCAGGCAATGGGCGCCGCCTCCTCTGGTCTGCTGCTTTACCGGCCTTCCTGCCCCGGGCCGCCTACGGTGTCCAGTACTTCGAGCCGGGGCCCGAATGCCTCCAGGGGCGCGTGGGGCGATGCGCCCCACGCGCGGACCCAGCCGTCGTCCGCGGCGTGGGCGCTGTCGGTGGCGTGGGCGCTGTCGGTGGGTGTCGCGCCGGTCGTCCGGGTCATCGGCTGTCTCCGTCGTTCGTGGTGGTCGTGGTGGTGTTCGGGTCTGCCGGAGCGTTGAAGAAATCGAGCATCTCCTCGTGTGTGGGTTCCTTGGCTGCTTCGGCGGCGACGGCCGCGCTGCGGGGGAACATGGCCTGCTCGTACTCGGTGAGCGCGGCCTCGATGTCCTCGGGGTGCGCGGCGAGGGCCCTGCCGAGTTCCGCGCCGTCGAGCATGGCCAGGTTGGCGCCCTCGCCGTTGGGGGCCGCGAGGTGGGCGGCGTCGCCGATCAGGGTCACCCCCGGCACCCGGTCCCACCGGTGCTCGATGGGCAGCGCGTAGTGAGGGCGCAGGACCGGCGCGGTGTCACCATCGGTGATCAGTTCGGTGAGCTCCGGTGCCCAGCCGTCGAACTCGGCCGCGACCCGTGCGGCGGCCGCCGCCGGATCGGTGAAATCGATGGCCGCGAACCAGTCCTGCGACTCGGTGAGCATCACGTAGGTGTGCAAGGTGTCGCCGCTCTCCCGGTGGGCGTGGATTTCCCTGCCCGGCTCGGGCGCGACCATCGACCCGACACCGACCGCTTTCGCGGCGGCCGGGTGCCGGGTGTCGGCGTCGTACAGGTAGGTCTCGACGAACGACGTGCCGGCGTACTCGGGCGTGGCGGTGGTGAGCAGAGGCCGGACCCGTGACCACGCCCCGTCCGCGCCGACCAGCAGGCTCGTGACGACGGTGCCGCCGCCGACGAACGTCACCTCATGGCGGCCCGATCCGAGGGCACGGGCGCCGCTGACCCGGTGGCCCCACCGGACGGTGCCGGCCGGGAGCGAGTCGAGCAGCATCTGGCGCAGCTCGGCACGCTGCACCTCGGGGCGTCCGCCCGTGCCGTCGTCGGCCTTCTCGAACAGGACACCCCCCTCCCGGTCCAGGACCCGCATCGCCTGACGTCCCGCCAGGACGATGCCGCGGAACTCCGCCATCAGGCCGGCCGCCCGCACGGCGAGTTGGCCGTTGTAGTCGTGGATGTCGAGCATCCCGCCCTGCGGGCGCGCAGCCGGGGAGGACTCCGCCTCGAAGACCGTGGCCGGTATTCCGTTGAGGTGCAGGACGCGGGCCAGCGTGAGGCCGCCGAGTCCTGCGCCGATGATCGTGACAGGGCTGGTCATGGTGGTTCCCTTTCTCCAGGGGCACCCCGAAGACCGACGCGTTCTCCGGGGACCCAGAGACTGACGCGGGCCGCTCACACGGGGCGCACACGGCACTGACACGGGCGCATACGACGCTGACGCTCCGGCCCTGCACTGTGCCGGAACCGCATCGCAGGCCCCGGTACAGTGCAGGGCCGGAGCTGGATCGCAGGCCCTGCCCCTCGAAGCCGCGTTGCCGAAGCCGCCGTGCCGGAGCCGCCCCTGTCGAAGCCGCGTTGCCCGAGCTGCCCCGTCGAAGCTGCCCCCGTCGAAGCCGCATTGCCGAAGCCGCCCCCGTCGAAGCCGCCCCGTCGAAGCCGCGTTCCGGATTTTGCCGCTCCAGCGCGCTCGCGCGAAGATCGGGTCATGGATGGGGATGCGCGGCTTCGCATCGCACTGCTCGGCGGCTTTCAGGCGTCTCGGGGTGACGCCGCCCTGCCCGTTCCCGGGGCCCGGTTGCAGAGTCTGGTCGTACGGCTCGCTCTCGCCGGTGGGCGTACGGTCCCCTGCAGCGTCCTGGTCGACGCGATCTGGGCCGAGGACCCGCCCGCCGACCCCGTCCACGCCCTCCAGGCCCTCGTCTCGCGGCTGCGGCGGACCCTCGGCTCGGCCGGCGATGTCACGCAGCTCGCGGGCGGTTACCGGCTGGCCGTGGATACCAGCGACGTGGACGCACTGCGGTTCGAACAGCTTGCGGCCGTCGGTCGTGAACGCCTGCGCGCCGGTGACCCGGATGCCGCGGCGGCCGTACTCGGTGAGGCCGTGGCGCTGTGGGGCGGCCGTCCCGGCGCCGAGCCCGTGGTCGTGGTCGCGGTGGCGCCCGCCGCCGCGACCCGGCTGATCCACGCCTTGACCGAGGCCGTCGCCGACCTCGCCGACGCCGAACTGGCACTGGGCCGCGCCGACGAGGCCGCCGTCCGTCTGACCGACCTGCTCGCCGCGCACCCCGTCCATGAACGGGCCGCCGCGCTGCTCATGGACGCCCTCGCCGCCCAGGGGCGCCAGGCCGAGGCCCTCGCCCGGTACGAACGGTTCCGCGAAACGCTGGCCGACGTCCTCGGCACCGACCCGGGCACTGCCCTGCGCGAACGCCATCTGCGCCTGCTGCACGCCGGGCGGCCCGCGCCCGCCACCGCCACCGCGCAAAGGAAGAAGCCGGGCAACCTGCCCGCGCCGCTGACCAGCTTCATCGGTCGTGACGCCGATCTCGCCCGGATCGACACGCTGCTCGGCGCCGGGCGCCTGGTCACCGTGCTCGGTCCCGGCGGCGCCGGCAAGACGCGTCTGGCCGTCGAGGCCGCCCGCCGTCACCGCGACGAGTACCGCGACGGCGCCTGGCTGATCGACCTCGCCCCGGTCACCGAGCCGGCCGAGGTCGGCGGGGCGCTGCTGGCCGCGATCGGACTGCGCGGCTCGGCGCTGTTCGAGGCCGCGGCCCGGCTGCGCGGCGATCCGGTCAGCGAACCGGACGTGCTGGCCGAACAGTTGGACGGCCGGGAGAGTCTGCTCGTGGTGGACAACTGTGAGCACCTGGTCGACGCCGTGGCGCACCTGATCGCGGCGCTGCTGGCCCGCTGCGCCGGGCTGCGGGTGCTGGCCACCAGCCGGGAACCGCTGGCGGTCGACGGCGAGGCGCTGGTTCCACTCGGGCCGCTCCCCCTGCCCGAGCCGGACGCGGACGTCCAGCAGACCCGCCGTGCGGCGTCCGTGCGCCTGTTCACCGAGCGGGCCGCCGCCGTGCGGCCCGGGTTCGACGTCGACGGGCACAACCTCGGCGAGGTGCTGCGCATCGTGCGCGGCCTGGACGGCATGCCGCTCGCGCTCGAACTGGCCGCGGCCCGCCTGCGCACGCTCTCGCCGGCCGGCCTGGCCGCCGGGCTGTCCGACCGGTTCCGGCTGCTCACCACCGGCAGCCGGACAGCGTTCCCGCGGCACCGCACGCTGCGGGCGGTCATCGCGTGGAGCTGGGACCTGCTCGGCACGGACGCGCGGACGGTCGCGGAACGGATCGCCGTCCTGCCCGGCGGCGTCACACCGGCGGCGGCCACCGCGGTCCGTACCGGCACCGCGGTGGCGGCCGGCGAGGTCCCGGAGCTGCTCGCGGGCCTGGCCGACCGGTCGCTGCTGCAGCTCGCACCGGACACCGGCCGGTACCGGATGCTGGAGACGATCCGGGAGTACGGCCTGGAAAGCCTGGCCGGGCAGGGCGCCCTGCCCGGTGCGCGGGACCTGGCCGCCCGTCACTTCGCCGAGCTGGTCGCCCGCTGCGACCCGCTGCTGCGCGGCCCCGGACAGCTCGACGCGCTGCATGTCCTGCGCGCCGAGTACGACAACGTGCTCGCCGCGCTGCGCCACCTCTGCGACACCGGCGACGCCGACGGCGCGATCGAGCTCGCCATGAACCTGTCCTGGTACTGGCAGATGCTCGGCCTGCACGACGACGCCACGTACTGGCTCGGTGAGGCGGTCGCGGTGCCGGCCGAACGGCCGTGCCCGGAGCGCGAGATCGCCGAGGCGATGCTGCTGCTCCAGACCGTCGCCCCCCGGAGCGCGCTGTTCAACGACGCGGTCAAGGAAGGGAGCGAGGAGCTGCGGGCGCTCACCGGCCGGCTGCTGAGCCACCCCGGGTTGCCCGGCTTCGGCGGCGCGCTGGCGACCGTCAGGCTGGCCTCCCTGGAGGTGACCGAGGCGTCCGCGACGATCACCCGGCGCCTGGTCGACGGGCCGGACGTGTGGCTGGCCGGACTTGCCCGCATCTCCCGGGCCCATGTCGCCGAGAACGCGGGCCACCTCGACCGGGCCCGCGACGACGTGACCGCGGCCCTGGAGTGCTTCGCCCGGGCGGGCGACCACTGGGCCCTGGCCACGGCGCTGCCGCTGCGCGCGCTGCTGCGGCAGTACGACGGCGATCTCGACGGCGCGTCGAGCGACCTGGACGAGGCCAAACGACTGGCCCGCGAGTTCGGGGCGCTGAGCCTCGGCGACGAGATCTTCATCGACCTGCGTCTGATCGATCTGCACGTGCGGCTCGGCGATACCGCGCGGGCGGCCGAGATGCTCGCCACGACGCGGGAACACGTGTCGCGCTCGGCGTCGCCCGAGCCGGCGATCCTGCTCGACGCACGCGAGGCCGCTCTGTGGGTGCAGGCGGGGGATGTGGACCGCGCGCGCGAGCTGATCGAGTCGGCCGAGACCGGGCTGTCCGAGCAGCACCCGCCCGGCGGCGAGCACGAACACGAGTGGGCGCTGATCGGCGCGGTACGGGGCACGCTCTGTCTCGAACTCGGCGACGGGCCGGGCGCCGAGGAAGCGCTGGGCCGGGCCTACACGGCGGCGGTCGCCAGCAAGGACCTGCCGATCGTGGCGACGGTGGCGGTGACCGTGGCCGGCCTCGCCGCCCGGTGCGGGCGATACCGCGACATGGCCGTCGTGCTCGGCGCGGCCGCCCGGCTGCGGGGCGCCGACGACCGTACCGATCCGCAGATCCGCACACTGAGCAGCCGCGCCCGCACCGCGCTCGGCGACGAACGCTTCGCCGAGGCGTACCGGGCCGGCCGGCGACTTGACGTACCGGCAGCCCTGGCCCGGACCGATCCGGCGCTGCTGCGCCGTGCGGCAGCGGCGCCCCCCGCGCTCCGACTGCTGGAGACCTCCGGCCGGTTCGCCTCCGGCGGCAGTCATGATGGGGCCATGAATGAGCGCGTGCTGCCCGTCGAGGCCCTCGTCGTCGTCGACCTTCAGTCGGCCTTCGTGTCCGGTGACGGGGCCGTGCCCGAGGCCGCGTGGCTGATCGCACGGGCGACGGATCTGGTCTCGCGGGCGCGGCGCAGTGGCGCCCTCGTCATCCACCTTCAGAACGACGGGCCGGCCGGGGCGGTCGATGAACCCCATACGCCCGGCTGGGAACTCCATCTCCCCGTCGAGGCGGGCTCGCGGGAGGTCGTGATCCGTAAGACCGAGGACGACGGCTTCGCCGGGACGTCCCTGGGGAGCGTGCTGGCCGACGCAGGCGTACGGGGACTCGCCGTCTGCGGAACGATGTCCGAGATGTGCGTCCTCGCCACGGCCCGCAGGGGCCTGGAGCTGGATTACCGGGTCGTCCTTCCGCACGATGCCCACGCGACGTACGACATCCCGGCGGCCGAGGGCATCAGCGACATGGTTCCGGCCGCCGCGGCTTCCCGGGTCGCCGAGTGGGCTCTCGGGGACGAGGTCGAGATCGTCGCGCACGCCGCGGACGTCACGTTCATGGCCCCGCGCCCACAGCCGCGCTGACCGTTCTTCAGGCGTGGTACATCAGATCAAGGCGGGGGGAGCTGTGGTGAAGCGGACGTACAGCGGTGTGGCGGCCGGCGGGAAGGGGGCGTTCCGGCGGGCGGGACGGTGGGTCCGGGGCGGGGGTGCGGAGGGGCGCGCGGGAGGCCGGTCGGCCTGGGCGCGGGGGTGGGTGCTCGCCGGGCTCGCGGTGCTGACGGCCTGGCTGCTCGTGTTCCACCGGACCTTCGCCCGCCTCGCGGGCCGTCCCGGCAGTCTGCTGGAGGCGTTCCTCCCCTGGCTCGGCCTCGTGGTCGTGGTGCTGCTCGCGTCGGCCCTGCTGCGCCGTTCGGCCACCGCGCTGGTGGCCCTGCTGTTGCCGGTGACGGCCTGGACGTACCTCTTCGGCGGGCTGTTCCTGCCGGGGCCGGGCGCGCGTGACCTGGTCGTGGTGCAGCACAACGTCAGCGACGAGAACTCCGACCCGGCGGGCACGGCCCGCGCCCTGGCCGGGGCCGAGCCGGATCTCATCGCGCTGGAGGAGCTGGTGCCTCCCGCGCTAACCGTCTACGGGAAGAGCCTGGCCCCGGACTACCCGTACCACGCGGTCCGGGGCACCGTCGGGCTCTGGTCGAAGCATCCGCTGTCCGGCACAAGGCTGTTGGACATCAAGCCCCGGGGGATCGCGGCGGGCTGGAGCCGTGGGCTGCGGACCGTGGTCCACACACCGCACGGCGAGGTCGCCGCGTACGTCGCGCACCTGCCCTCGGTCCGTGTCCGGGCGAGCGGCCTCGCCTCGTCCTGGCGCGACGAGAGCGCCGGCCTGCTGGGCGAGGCCCTCGCCGCCGAGGAGCTGCGCACGGTGGTGCTGATGGGCGATCTCAACGGCACGGTCGACGATCACGGACTGGCCCCGCTGACCTCACGGATGAACACGGCCCGGCGCGGCTTCGCCCTCAGCTTCCCCGCCGCCTTCCCGCTGGCCCGGATCGACCAGGTCATGGCCCGTTCGGCAACCGTCGACCACATCCGTACGCTGCCCGCCACCGGCAGCGACCACCTGCCCGTCGCCGCCTCGATCACCCTGCGCTGACCGGCACCCTCCGGCGGATCACCGAAGGCGGCCGAGGCTTCCGGGGTACAGGTACTTCTGTTCCGGGACGGTGGTGCCGTGTGCCCAGGCGTCGAAGAATCCGGTGAGGTCCGGCCGGCCGGAGACCTTCTTCGCGAGTGCTTCGAACTGTGGCCAGGTGGCGTTGCCGTAGCGGTGCTCCTTCTGCCACTGCCGGAGGGTCCCGAAGAAGGCCGCGTCCCCGATGATCCGCCGCAGGGCGTGCATCATCATCGACCCCTTGTCGTACAGCGCCGGGTCCAGTTCCTTGCCCTGGCCCGGGTCGTAGAGCTTCACGTTCCAGAAGCCGGGGTCCTGTTCGCTCTGCTCCACCATGCCGGCGTAGAAGCCGGTGTCGAGGTCGGCGCCGCTCTTCTCGTCCCACAGCTGGTTGGTGTACTGGGCGACGCACTCGGCGATGCAGCCGTCACGCCAGTCCGAGAACGAGACGCTGTTGCCGAACCACTGATGGGCGTACTCGTGCACCATCGAGGCGTCGAACATCATGCCGCTGTACGTCGGACGGCTCTGCGTCTCCAGTGCGAGGGGGCCGTCGCCGCCCCCGTCGGCCTCGCCGTTGATGACGATGCCGCCGGCCGAGGAGAAGGGGTACGGGCCGAACTTCGAGGCCAGGAAGCCGATGATCTCCGGGAGCAGCGCCTCGGACTCCGGGTCGATCACGGCGCCGGGGCTGTAGGCGTTGATGACCGGGGTGCCGTCGGCCAGTTTCGAGGTGCGCACCGTGAACTTGTCGATGGCGAGGGTGCTGAGGTAGGTGGCGAGCGGCTTGTCCTCGTACCAGCGGAAGGTCTTTCTGCCCTTGGCCGGGGAGGTGGTCGGGCCGGGGCGGCCGTTGCCGATCACGGTCCAGGTGTCGGGGACCGTCGCGGTGAGCCGGAAGGTCGCCTTGTCGGACGGGTGGTCGTTGGCCGGGTACCAGGCGGTGGCGGAGTGCGGCTCGCCGGTCACGCTCGCCCCGCCGTTGGTGAGCCGGTGCCAGCTCTCGCCGACGGGCTTGCCGGAGTAGCGGACGCGGACGGCGAATTTCGCGCCCTTGGCGATCCGGCCGGCCGGGGTGATGACCAGTTCGTGTGCCCCGCTGCGGGTGAAGCTCCTGACGGGTACGCCGTCGACGGTGACCGAGCCGACCTGGAAGCCTTCCAGGTCCAGGTGGAAGCGGTCGAGTCGGCCGGTGGCCGTGGCGGTGACGGTGGTGTCGCCGTCGAGGTGGTCGGGGCGGGCCGGGTCGTAGGCCACGCGGACGTCGTAGTGGGAGACGTCGTATCCGGGGTTGCCGTCGTCGGGGAAGTACGGGTCCCCCACACCGGACCCGCCGCCGGTGATGGCCGCGGAGGGCACGGCGGTCAGCAGCACGCTGCCTGCCAGGATGCCCACCACCGCGGGGTACCGGTGCCGTTTCGTCGTACTGCGCATATGTCCTGCTCCTGACCGTGGGGGCCGTGGTCGGTGATCAGCGGGTGGCGAGCTGCCAGGTCACGCCGAGAACGGCGTTGGTGCTGACGGTCTCGGTCCCGGGGTCCACGTTGTCGATGCGGTCGCATGCCTCGTGGAGGCAGTCGCCGACGCCGGTGGTGAAGCCGGAGACCGGGATTCCGGCGTCGCCGAAGGACTCGTGGTCCGAGCCGCCGATGCCGATGTCGAAGGTGGGCAGCCCCTTGGCCGCGAAGTACGCCTCGAACGCGTCCGTGGCCCTGGGGTCGTCGTGGACGACGAGCCACTGCTGCACGTTCCTGCTGCCGGTCATGTCGAAGTTGAGGTAGACGTCGATCTTCTCGCGCCCGGCGGCGGAGAGCTTGCGCACGTAGTCCTTGGAGCCGATCAGGCCCTGCTCCTCCGCTCCCCACCACGCGAACCGCAGATGCCGCTTCGGCGCGACACCCGCCCGCGACATCGCGACGGCGGTGGCGAGCACGGCGGCCGAGCCGGAGCCGTTGTCGTTCATACCGGGGCCGGCCTCGACGCTGTCGAGGTGGGCGCCGACGAGCACGACGTGGTCCGGGTCGCCTCCCGGCCAGTCCGCGACGAGGTTCTGTCCGAGGACGCCGTTGTGCGTGAAGGGCCGCAGGCTGGTGCGGAAGCCCGCCTTGTCCAGCACGCCCTTCACATACGTCAGCGACTGCTGGAAGCCCTTGGTGCCGTGGGCGCGGTTGCCTCCGGTGCGGTCCGCGATCGACTGCAGCGCCCGCAGGTGCGGCATGACCTGCTCCGTGGAGACGACGGGTATCCGCGGCGTCTTCGGTGTCTTCGGCGCGGCGGGTTCGGCCGACGCCGCGGCGGGGACGGCGACCAGTGCCGCACACAGACCGAGTACCGCGGCCGTGCGCCGCATGCGGCTGAGTATCTCCATGCGTGACTCTCTCCTTGAGGGCAAGGCGGGATCTTCCGGCGCGGAGCCGGAAGAAGAGAGTCGCTGGGTGATGTCAGAAAACTGTCAGAAACCTGTGACCGCGCAGTGGTACGTCAGCCATGGGAGCCACGCGGTGCGTGCGGCGGCGGATACCGCCGATCGCTCCCGGCCTGCCTGCCGACCTGCCTGCCACACGCTCCCTGCCTGCCTGCCACACGTGCGGCAGGCAGGCCGGCAGGCCGGGAACAAGGGGGCGGGGCAGGAGCCCCGGGCTCAGAGGCCGAGGGCCTCGGCGGCCAGGGCGGTGCCCCGGACCCGCGCGTCGATCTTCGCGAAGGCGAGGTCGCGTGAGGTGGAGGCGTCGTCCGCGAACGGTGCGAAGCCGCAGTCGTCACAGGTGCCCAGCTGCTCGGCGGGAAGGTAGCGGGCGGCGAGCAGCACCCGGTCGCGTACCTGCTCCGGTGTCTCCACGGTCGGATCGATCGGATCCGTCACGCCGACGAACACCCGGGCCCCCGCGGGGAGGTGTTCCTGGATGACGGCCAGCACCCGCTCCGGGTCGGCCTCGCTCGCGAGCTGGAGGTAGAAGTTGCCCGCCTTGAGCTGGAAGAGCTTGGGCAGCAGTTCGGCGTAGTCGACATCGAGGCTGTGTGTGGAGTCCTGGTCCCCACCGGGGCAGGTGTGCACCCCGATACGGGCACGGTCGGTGTCGCTGAACCGGCCGAGGACCTCGTTGTTGAGAGCGATGAAGTCGTCCAGGACGCCACCGCTGGGGTCCAGCTTCAGCGACAGCCGCCCTTCGGTGAAGTCGAGCTGGACCACGTGGGCCCCGGCGTCCAGGCAGCCGCGGATGTCGGCCTCGGCCTCGTCGGCGAGATCGCGCAGGAACTCCTCGCGGGTGTATCCGTCGATGGGCGTGGCCGGGTAGAGCAGGCTGAGCGCGGAGGGGGCGATGACGGCCTGCTTGAGCGGCCGGTCGGTGAGCCGCTGCGCCTCGCGCAGGTAGGACTCCGCCCGCACCTGGTAGCGGAAGGGCCCTTCGGTGATGCAGGGCAGTTGACGGGTGTGCCCGTCGGCGAACGGAATGACGACTCCGTCCGGCGAGAGGCTGTCCAGGCCGGCGACGGGGTAGGTGGCGAAACTGGGCTTGGCCTGCTCCCCGTCCACCAGGACGGGGCTCCCCGACTGTTCCAGCCGGGCCAGGGTCTCCGCGACGGCCTGCTCCTGCTGCTTGGCCAGGTCGCCGTCGCTCAGCCGTCCTCGCGCGTGCGCGGTGAGGGCGGACAGAAGGTCCGAGGGGCGCGGGATGCTACCGATCAGCTCGGTGGGGATGCTCATGATCGAGACGATAGGAACAACCCCGGACGCTCACAAGCCGGATGCGTGAAATGCCTTGCAGATGGGGCGTGTTGGGCGAAGATCGGGTTGTGGGGCCGGTGATTGGTGTAGGGCGTCGGAGCACCCCGGCGTACGACGCGGCGGAGAGCGTCCTGGCGACGGCCGGGCCGGGAGGGGCGCGGCGGCGGCCGATGAGTTTGTCCGTGATCCGGAGTCGTAGATCATGGTCGGTGCGCAGCCGCGCGTGCGGTGGAAGCGCACCTGGACCGAATCTGCCGGGATCGACACTACTCACCGAGGACCCTTAGATGCGCACCCTGATCAGCACCGCCTTCGTCTCCCTCGACGGTGTCGTGGAGGCCCCGGGCGGCGAGCCCGGCTACCGGAACTCCGGGTGGACCTTCAAGGACGTGGAGTTCCTCCCCGAGGCGTTCGGGATCAAGGGCCGGGAGCAGAAGGAAGCCACCGCGATACTGATGGGCCGGGTCAGTTACGAGGCGTTCAGCCCGGTGTGGCCGGACATGGAGGACTTCGCCGACTACAAGGAGATGCCGAAGTACGTCGTCTCCTCCACCCTCACCGAGGACGATCTGGTGGCGAACTGGGGCGAGATCACGGTCCTGCGCTCGCTCGACGACGTCGCCGCGCTGAAGGAGACCGCGGGCGGCCCGATCATCGTCCACGGCAGCGCCACCCTGAACCGGAGCCTCGCGGACGCCGGTCTGATCGACCGCTACCACCTGCTCGTCTTCCCGTTGCTGCTCGGCGCGGGCAAGCGGCTGTTCAGCGACACGGACAAGGACGCCCAGAAGCTGAAGCTCGTCGAGCACGAGGCCTACCCCAACGGCATTCAGAAGAACGTCTTCGACGTCGTCCGCTGACCGGGCCCCGCAAAGCCCTCCCCCGCCTGCTCGTCAGCAGGCGGGGGAGGGCTTTTGCATCGGGCTTCGGATTCGGCGCACCCGGATATCGGTACACCCGGATATCGGCGCGCCCGGATACGCGAACGGCAGGCCGTGTGCCCGGTACGAGTCGGGCCACGGCCTGCCGTTGGTGAGGTGGTGCGGTGCGTCAGGCCTTGGGGCGGGTCTTCTTGCCGTCCAGCCAGAGCGTGTCGGTCTCGTCCCGGTGTGTGCCGGCCGTTCCGACGTGCTTCGCGTCGATCTTCGGGCCCTTCTTGAAGACGTGCACCAGCGCCATCCCGTGCCCGCGGCCCAGGTTGTAGTCCTCCTTGAGCCACTCCAGGATCGTTCCGGCCTTGGTGGAGGGGTCATCGAAGCCGCGCTCGTGCGCGAGCGTGATGAACTCGCGCGGAGTCAGTCCGGTCTTGTCCTCGATCGTGTCCAGATACGCCTGAAACGACATTTTTTATCTCCCGCACCCGTGGGCTGTGTTGCTTGTCTGATAGTCAGGTCCGGACCCCTTGTGCGGGGGCCCTGCGACCTTTCGGGGGTGTAGACCGCACCCGGATCGAAAACTCATCGCTCACCGTGACGCGCACCCGTATGAATTTATCGTTCCGCCGGTACGGAGCGGTCCCGGACAGCCTTCGTCCCGACCGCCGGCCGTCTCCATCTCGTCAACGATGCGGCGTCGGACCTCCGGCCGCAACTTCTGACGTGCTCACCTGACCAGGCTGAAGCCGGAGGGTGTGGAGGCGGATGCGGGAGCGGGCGAGCGGATGAGGACCGCGGGCCACGCGAGCAGGACCATGGCCATCACTCCGGCGACGAACCAGCCGGAAGCACCGCGTTCACCGAGGTAGGTGGCCAGTGCGGGGGCGATGCCGCCGAGGACGGCCGAGGTGACGGCGTTGGGCAGACCCAGCCCCAGCGCACGGTTCTCCGTGGGGAAGAGCTCGCAGAGGATGCCGGGAAGGGTCGTCGTGACGCATGTCAGGTAGACCGTGCCGCTGAGATAGGTGAACAGCAGGCTGGTGAAGGTGCCCTCGATGGTCAGGAAGGTGTAGGAACCGGCGGCGGCGAAGGCGACGCTCGCCGACAGGAGGAAGCGCCGGGCACCCACCTTGTCGGCGAGAAGGCCGATCGGAACATTGACGATCATGAGGATCGCCGTGGCGCAGACGACGACCCAGAACATCAGCCCCGGGGCGAGTTTCTGCCCCATGGACGGCACCACGGAGGTCCACGTTCCGCCCACCACCGCCATGCCCGCGATGAACAGCACGGACCTCAGGACCTGGCGGCGGTACGTCACGAGGACCTGGCGCAGGGAACCGCGGGCCGGACGCTCGCCGGCCTCGCGCCGGAAGACCTCGGTCTCGGCGAGCTGACGACGCATGATCATGAGTACCGCGCCGAAGAGTCCGCCGACGAGGAAGGGGACGCGCCAGCCCCACGAGGCCATGGCCTCGGAGCCGAGCATCGCCGTCAGGCCGCCGCCGAGGAGGGAGGCGGTGAACGCGCCCGCGACGGTGGTGAGCGAGAAGAGACTGCCGTACAGGGACTTGCGGCGCTGGGGCGCCACCTCCATGAGATAGGCGGCGGCGGCCGGCCACTCGCCGCCCGAGGAGATGCCCTGGGCGATACGGGCCAGGATCAGGACCGCCGGGGCGAGGAACCCGATCTGGTCGTAGGTGGGGGTGATGCCGATCAGTACGGAACCGGCGGTCATCAGGCTGATGGCGAGCATCAGGGCGGGGCGCCGTCCGCGCCGGTCGGCGAGGCGGCCCAGCAGGATGCCGCCCAGCGGACGGACCAGGACACCGATGCCGAGTACGGCGAACGCGCCGATCAGGGAGGTGACCGGGTTGGAGGACGGGAAGAAGCGGGCTGCGAAGAGATGGGCGAAGAGCCCGTATCCCAGCCAGTCGAAGGATTCGACGAAGTTGCCGACGACGGTCGCGGTGACCGCTCGGCGGTGGGCGCGCTTCGGGGAGAGCGGCTTGGATGTCTGACCGGGCATGTGGTCCCGCCTCTCAGATGATGGGGGCGTAGCCGTGGGCGGTGATCCGCCGGCCCGACTCCTCGTAGTAACCCGGTTCGCCCGGCAGCTCGGTGTCGAGGCCGCTGACGTAGCGGTTGTACATGCAGAAAGCCGAGGCGATCAGGACGGTGTCG
Source organism: Streptomyces sp. TSRI0281 (assembly GCF_001905125.1). Lineage (GTDB taxonomy): Bacteria > Actinomycetota > Actinomycetes > Streptomycetales > Streptomycetaceae > Streptomyces. The sequence continues at coordinate 52,442 of NZ_LWLE01000011.1, forward strand.
TGCAGATGCGCGTCCGTGGCGCCCTCGGCGCGTGCCGCGGCCACCATGTCGTCCGGGACGGGGCGGGCCGCGTCCCGGACCTCCGCGGCGATCCGCAGCAGGGCCCGCAGCAGCGGGGACAGCGGCGCCGTATCCACGTGCTGGTGGACGGCCTTGACCAGGTCGGCTCCGCCTGCCAGTTGTGCCGCCGCGGCGGCGCCGTGCGTGTCGGCGCAGAAGCGGGTCTCGTTGAGTTCCGAGACGTACGAGGCGATCAGTTCGCGTTCCCCGCGGCTCAGCGGCGACGGTCCGCGCAGGAGGGCGTCGGCGAGCGCGTTGAGCGGGGCGGCGGTGTCGGGGCGTTCGGTCATCAGGCCTCTGATGCCGGGAAGGCCGTTGGTGAGCGCTATGTGCGGCACCGGGTGTGTCCTTTGCTGGTGGCTGTCTGACGGATGGGGTGTTCATCGTCGGCAACCGCTCGATGGGCGGCCAACTCCTGTTGTGCGCAGGGGGCGGCGGCCCGGTCGGTGCGGTTCCGAGGTGAGGCCGGGGAGCTCGCGGACCTGCGTCAGCGGGCGCGGGGGCCCGTGCAGGAGCCGGAGGGGGAGCCGGAGTGGGAGCCGGAGTGGGAGCCGGAGTGGGAGCTGCTGCCGGAGCCGGTGCGCTCCATGGATCGGCACGCGTCGACTCGGGCGTCCCGTCGCACGCGTGACCGGACGGCGGGCCCTGATCGCCCGCACCGCCGGTGCCCGCACCCGAGATGCGCCGGACCCGTGGTGGTCAAGGTCTCGGCAGTGACGCGCGCGGCGGGGTCCTCACGCGGGTGCGCGTCGAAAAGCGGGTCGCTGAGCGGGTCGGCGATCGTACCGGGGTGACCCTCGGTGACAGCTTCCGAGGTGAAGAGCCTTTTTCGCATATGCCTGCCCCTGCTGGAATGACCGTGCGGACGGGTCATCAGACACAGGACGCTTCGGGGGAGGCAAGCGGACTTGGCGAAGTCGTCGGAGAAAGAGCACGACGGCGGATGTGCGGCTCGCCGCCAAAGGGGCGACCGCTCCCCTCCCCCTCCAGGCGCGGGAGGGGAAACCGGCTGACCGGGAAGAGGGAGGGGGAGCGGGTCGTCGGTCAGGCGAAGGTGATCACCTGGCCGCCGCCCTCGCCCGAGCCGGTGCCCAGGCCGATCTGGCAGGCGGTGACCTTACAGTTCACGCTGCCCCACGGCTGGGTCGCGGAGCCCACCACTGCCTGGAACGTCGAACTCACGACGATCTGCGTGCTGATCTTGCCCTGGGCGTCGGCGGTGATGTCCGAGGCGGTGCCGGCGTTGCAGCCGTACACGCCCGGCTCGACGAAGGCGCACTGCCCCGCGTGGTAGACGGTTCCGGGCGTCAGCCCGGTCGCGGAGAGCGTCACCGTCGTCCCGTCGGCGAGTCCGGAGGCCGGAGTCACCGTGACGACCGGTGCGGCCGCCAGCGCGCTCGGGGTCGCGGCGACTCCAAGACCTATGGCCAGAGCTGCGGTGGCGCCGACACGGGTGATGAGGCCGAGCTTGTTCTTGACGGTCACGTGGACTCCTAGTCAGATGCGGAAGAGGTACAGCCTGTTCCGGCTGCTTCAACGATGACGTTACGGAGCTCGCTGCGACTTAGGCATCTTCCAAGTTGCTTTCCGAATTTCGCCGTTGCTTTCCGAAATTCGCCGGTGGCATACATTCAAGTGTTTGTGAAGGCCGGATACCGGGATGCCTCGAACAGCCGGCCGCGGGAGCGGAGAGCACGCAGTGAGATGCGGGAGGCCGCTCGCGCGCGAGACCGTGTGGGGTGGACTCGACGGTACCGACGACCCGGCCCCTACGGCCCTTGACCACCTTCATCACGGGTGCCACGGCTCCACCTCCACACTCATGACGACGGGAAGTTTGAGGCACATGACTGTAGGCAGTGCTCCCAAGGCAGGGCGGAAGGAGTGGATCGGGCTGGGTATCCTCGCCCTCCCCACCCTTCTTGTGGCCCTCGACGTGTTCGTACTCCTTCTGGCACTGCCGCATCTGAGCGCGGATCTCGGTGCCGATTCCACCCAGCAGCTGTGGATCATGGACATCTACGGCTTCATGGTCGCCGGATTCCTCGTCACGATGGGAACGCTCGGTGACCGCATCGGCCGTCGCAAGCTGCTGCTGATCGGTGCCGCCGCCTTCGGCGCGGCCTCGCTGGCCGCCGCGTTCGCCACCAGCCCCGGCATGCTGATCGCCGCCCGTGTCCTGCTCGGCATCGCCGGTGCGAGCCTGACACCGTCCACGCTCTCCCTCATCACCACGATGTTCCAGGACGCCAAGCAGCGCACGGTCGCCATCAGTCTCTGGGCCAGCTGCTTCACCCTGGGCGCCATCATCGGCCCGCTGCTCGGCGGCGTCATGCTGGAGTACTTCTGGTGGGGCTCGCTCTTCCTCATCGGCGTACCGGTGATGGTGCTGCTCCTGATCGTGGGACCGCGCGTCCTGCCGGAGTTCAAGAACGGCGAGGCGGGCGGGATCGACTTCCCGAGCGTCCTGCTGAACGTCGGCGCCACCATTCCGGTCATCTACGGAATCAAGGAGCTCGCCCGCAACGGCTGGGAGGCCCTCCCCGTCGTCACCCTCGTCGTCGGCCTGGTGCTGGGTGTGCTGTTCGTGCAGCGCCAGCGCCGTCTGTCCAGCCCGCTGCTGGACGTGGGCCTGTTCGCGCACGGCCGCTTCACCGCCGCGCTGCTGGCCCTGCTCGCCTACAGCCTCATCGGCGGCACGGTCATGCTGTTCCTGACCCAGTACTTCCAGTCGGCGCAGCGGATGTCGCCGTTCGAGGCGGGTCTCGGGCTGTTGCCCGGCATGGCCGCGGCCACCGTCTCCTTCGGGGTGTGCCCGATCATCGCCCGCAAGGTGCGTCCCGCGTACGTCATCGGCGCGGGGATCGCCGGTGTGGTCGCCGTGCTGCTGACCTTCTCCCAGCTCAACCCGGAGTCGGGCACGGCCGTTCTGATCGTGGGCTTCGCCGTGTTCTCCTTCTGCGGCGCTCCGATCGTGGCGCTGGGGACCAACATGGTGGTCGGAACCGTTCCGTCGGAGAAGGCCGGTTCGGCCGGTGCCCTGTCGCAGATGAGCAATGAGTTCGGTGCGGCGCTGGGGGTGGCGACCCTGGGAACCCTGGGCCTCGCCGTCTACCGTTCCGACATCGCCGACTCCGTGCCCGAGGGCGTTCCCGCCGGAGCCGCGGAGGCCACCCGGGACAGTGTCGCCGGGGCGTCGGCCGCCGCGGACAGTCTGCCCGAGCAGGTGGGCAACGCACTGATGGACGCCGCCCGGGTCGCCTTCACCGGGGGCCTGCACACCGTCGCCACGGTCAGCGCCATTCTGATCGGGATCGCCGGCGTGTTCTTCGTCGTCCTGCTGCGCCATGTACCGCCGGTCGGTGCCGAGGCGCCGGAGGAAGCGGAGGCACAGGCCCCGGAGGAGTCCGGGGAGAAGGCCGCGGCGTCCGCCGACGCTCCGGTGGACCCCGCCGGTACGACGGGCACGCCGGGCACACCGGGCACGACGGAGAAGTCACTGTCGGTGTGACGTCCGCGCCCCGCTCCTGAACGCTCACCGATGGCCCCCGCCCCGCGGCGGGGGCCATCAGCCGTACTGCGGCCCCCGTCCGGCCCCGGTGGCGGTCATGGGCGCCCTGTGCCGCAGCCGTGAGGGCCTCCCGGCGCACCGGAACGCGGTGTGCCCCCGGACGGATCCGGGGGCACACCGCGTGCGGGTGTCAGAGAGCAGCCGCTCCGGCGGAGACGTCGTCCGCGAAGACGCCGCGCGGGTCGTACCGGCGGCGGATCCGGGCGACGGCCGCCGCCCGGTCCTCGGTGAGGTGGCGTTGCGGCCGGGTGAATCCCTCCACGAGGGAGGGCACGGTACGGCCGGTGTCCCAGGGGGCGAGGGCCGCGCGCACCGTCGCGCAGTGCTTCTCCAGGGCCTCCACGGTCACCGGGCCGAACGGGGGGCCCGATCCCATGTAGGCGTACGCCGCGTCCACCTGGTTCAGGACGCCGCCCGCCGGGTCCTCCTCGGCGAACGCGCCGCCGAGCTGACGGAGTGTGGCGACGGCGAGCGGTGAGCCGGAGTCCGCCCCCACGGCGCCCAGGAACGCCTCGGCGCCGTCGTCACCGAGCTCCCGCAGCAGGAAGTGGTCGCCGATGAAGGGGACCGGGTCGGCCGGGTCCATGTGCGCGTCGAGCACCCCGGCCGGTCCGGTGAGCGCCCAGGTGTCGAGCAGGGCGGGCGCGATCTCCCGCAGCGTTCCCAGGAGTTCGTCCGCGTGCCGCTGGGCCGCGGGGACATCGTGCGCTGTCGGCGCCAGGACGGCACCGTCCACGCAGAGCACGGGTCCGGCGGCGAGCTGCGGCGGGACGCCGGGTACCGGGGGCAGGTTCATCAGGCGCAGTGAGGTGGTGGCCTCACGCGGCGCGTCCTTCGTCCAGGCGCGCCAGGCCGCCAGGAGCGGTGCGGCGTGGGCCGCCGACCAGTACGTCGCGCCGGTGACGACCTTCGCCACCGGGAAGAGGGAGACCTCCACGGCGGTGACGACGCCGAAGCCGCCGCCTCCGCCGCGCAGGGCCCAGAACAGTTCGGGTTCGGTCGTGGCGTCCGCGCGGACGCATCCGCCGTCGGCGGTGACGAGTTCGATCGCCCGCACCGTGTTCGCGGCCAGCCCGGTGCGGCGGCCGTAGAAGCTGACCCCGCCGCCGAGCAGGTATCCGATCACCCCGACATCGGCCGCGGATCCGTGTGCCGCGCCGAGTCCGTGCGGCGCCGCCGCCCTGACGACATCGCCCCAGCGCGCGCCCGCCGGAATCCTGGCGGTGCGCGAGGCCGCGTCGATCTCCACGTCGCCCGCCGGGGCGGTGCGGATCAGCGCGGAGCCGTCGAGCGGGCGTACGGCCCCGGCGGCGTGCCCGGAGGTGTGCACCCGGACGGTCAGGCCCCGGCGGGTGGCCGCGAGCACCGCGGCCCGGACCTCGGCCGGCCCGCGTGCGGTGACGGCCGCGGCCGGGCGGGCGGGGGCGGCCAGGTTGAAGACCCGGGCGGCCTCCTCGTAGTGGGGGGTGCCCGGTTCGGCGAGCGCGTCGTCGCGCACATCGGCCGTACTCATGAACGGGTCTCCTCCTGGTCGTCGCGGACGGCGGTCAGAAAGACGAACGTCCCCGGTCCGCTCTCCTCGCGCACGGTCAGGCCCGCCGCGGCCAGCCAGCGGTGGAGGTCCTCGGGGTCGAACAGCTGGAGTCCTCCGTCGTGCTGGGGGAACCTGTGGGCCGACTGGAAGTAGCGGTAGACCGGGTCCTCGGAGCGACGGAACGTCAGCACCGTGAAGGTGCCGCCGGGCCGCAGGATCCGGCCGACCTCGGTGATCGCCGCCTCGGCCTCGTGGTAGAAGGCCTGGAGGGCGTTCCAGCAGACGACCGCGCCGACCGACGCGTCCGCGAAGGGCAGGTCGGAGGCTCCGGCCAGTACCGAGGGGACGTCGGGAAGCCGGCCGCGCAGCACGTTGAGCATGGGCAGTGAGCTGTCGACGGCGACCAGCCGGTCGGCACCGACGGTCTCGGCGATGACGGTGGTCCAGCGTCCGGCTCCGGCGGCGAGGTCGACCACCGGGCCGTCGACCGGCCGTATGTGGGTGGCGAGGTAGTGGTCCTCGTCGGCCGGAGTCACCTGGCCGCCCCAGTTGGATCCGGAGACGCGCAGGAACGAGGGCCGGGCGACCGCTTCGTAGAACAGCCCCATGCTGGGCACCTGGGAGAGCTTCTCCAGGAAGTCGTCGACGGCGCCGTCCCCGGTGGCGGGCGCGGTCAGGTCGAGGATGCCGTTCGCGGCGGGGTAACGGGCCGGGCAGCCGGTGCAGTTCAGGAGGTCCTCGCCGGGCTCCAGGGTGCCGCGGCAGGCCGGGCAGCGCAGGGCGCCGGTGTGCGGTGCGAAGAGGGAGGTGTCGGCGGGCGGCGCGCTGGCGTTGGCCCGGTCGGGCACGGTGGCCGCGGGGGCGTCCTGCGGGTCGCCGTTGCGGACCGCCCAGTAGGCGCGGGCGCCGATGCAGCCGAGCACCGTACGGGTGTCGTTCTCCCAGGCCGCCCGGATCTGCTCGCCGCTGAGCGCCTTGATCCAGCTCGCGTCGAAGGCCCGCTCGTCCTCGTTGAGGGTCCAGGCCGACGGGGAGGGCCACACCCGGCCGAGGTCGGGCCGCTCGGGGTCGAGTTCGCTCAGCCCCCGGTGCAGCCGGGACAGGTCCTCCGGCTCCAGGCCGAGGTCCAGGGTGGCGGTGAGGATCGTGTCCCGGTCGGCCGGGAAGTGTGCGAGGAGATAGAGCAGCGCGAGGGTGAGCGGCGTGCCGATGCCGTCGGTGCGCACCAGGTCGAGGTAGAGGCCGAGGTGGGCGCGGATCTCCTCGGTGACCGGTCCGGGCGCCGGGTACTCGGCCTCGGCGAGCAGTCCGAGCAGGATCGCCAGGTGGCCCCGGCTGTCGTGGTCGGACCTTTCGAGCGCGGCCACCAGCGACGGCACCGCCGCGAGCGCGGCGGGCGAGAGTTCGCCCTCGTGCCAGAGGCCGTCCACCAGGGCGCGGAACTTTGCCTCGCGGACCTCCGGGGCCGCGTCGGCGAAGGCGTCGACAAGGCCGGCGGCGGCGTGAGCGGTGGAGAAGTTCATCTACGCGTCCTCTCGGGATCGGTGCGGCAGGGCCTGTGCCGCGTGGGGGCACGGCTGCGCGCCGAGCGCGCCGGGCCGGTCACCCGGACGGTGATGCTTCCAGTGGGCGGGAGCCGCGCGCATCTTCTGAACTGCGCTGACGCTCCGGGCCCATGGAGCAATTCGCAAGATGCGGCGGGCTTCGGCGGCGGCGGACGATACAGCCGGGCGCGCCGAGTGCGGCCGGGGCCGATCCGGTTGCCGGTGAGCCCTCCATCCTCCTTCGACGACCCTTTCCGGCCCGGACATCACGGAGTGCTCCCATGCGTCCCTTCCGTATCGACATCCCGCAGGAACAGATCGACGACCTGCACGCCCGCCTCGGGGCCACCCGCTGGCCGGACGAGCTGCCCGGCGCCGGCTGGGACCGCGGGGTGCCGCTGGAGTACCTGAAGGGGCTCGCGGAGTACTGGCGCACCTCTTTCGACTGGCGCGCCGCCGAGGCCGAGCTGAACAGGTATCCGCAGTTCATCGAGGAGATCGACGGTGCCCCGGTGCACTTCCTCCATGTCGTCTCGCCGGAGCCGGACGCGACCCCGCTGCTCCTCACCCACGGCTGGCCCGGTTCGGTCGCCGAGTTCCTGGACGTGATCGGCCCGCTCTCCGATCCGCGTGCGCACGGCGGTGACCCGGCGGACGCCTTCCACCTCGTCATCCCGTCCATACCGGGGTACGGGTTCTCCAACCCCCTGCCGGAGAAGGGCTGGGACACCGCCCGCATCGCCCGTGCCTGGGCGGAGCTGATGGCACGGCTCGGATACGATCACTACATCGCTCAGGGCGGTGACGCCGGGGCGGTGATCTCGCTGGAGCTCGGCCGTACCGATCCCGATCACGTGCTCGGGGTGCACGTGAACATGCTGATGACGTTTCCCTCCGGTGACCCCGCGGAGTTCGAGGGCCTGACCGAGCGGGACCAGGCCCGGCTGGGCAAGCTCTCCCGCTTCGACGCCGAGCTGTCGGGCTACATGAAGCTCCAGCAGACCCGCCCGCAGACGCTGGCGTACGCGCTGACCGACTCTCCGGTGGGCCAGCTCGCCTGGATCGCGGAGAAGTTCCTGGACTGGACGGGGGCCGAGCAGCTGCCGGAGGAGGCGGTCGACCGCGACCGGCTGCTGACGATCGTGTCGATCTACTGGCTGACGGCGACCGCCGGTTCGTCCGCCCAGTACTACTACGAGGGTGCGGAGGCGGTGCGGGCCGCGGCCGGTGGGGCCGTGCCGCCGCCGCTCACCGTGCCGGTGGGAGTGGCCGTCTTCCCCGACGACATCTTCGTACCGATCCGCCGTTTCGCCGACCGGGACATCCCCACCCTCATCCACTGGACGGAGTTCGAGCACGGCGGTCACTTCGCGGCGCTGGAGAAGCCGGCCGAGCTGGCGGGGGATGTCCGGACGTTCGCCCGTTCCGTGGTCCCGGCCGCTGCCGTCGTCTGAACCGTCCGTCACCGAAGAGCAGAAAGAGGCATCTCATGACCGCCGCAACCGTGATCGACGTCTGGGTGGCCGACCTGACGTTCCCCGGCTACATGGACCGGCTGCACAGGCTGGCCGCCGAGTTCGAGAAGGCGCACCCCGAGTACCGGATCAACCTGGAGGGACGCGACTTCCGTACGCTCTCCGAGGAGATAGCGGAGGCGGCCGAGCAGGGCCGGCCACCGGCGGTCGCCGAGTACTACTTCGCCGTCACCCAGGCCGCCCGTGACTCACGGACCCGTGACGGCAAGCCGCTGTTCACGTCGGTGGAGAAGGCCGTCGCCGGGCGCACCGAGATCCTCGGCGAGCCCGTCGTCCTCGACGACATCCTGCCGGCCGTGCGGGAGTACTACTCGGTCGACGGCGACCTGACGTCGATGCCCGCCGTGGTGACGGCCATGCTGATCTACGGCAACCGCGACCTTCTGCGGGCCGCCGGTGTCGAGAGCCTGCCGCGGACGTGGGAGGAGATCGAGGCCGCGTGCGAGGCGGTGGCCGCCCTGGAGAACGGGCCGTCGCACGGGGTGACATGGTCGAACCACGGTCTGTTCTTCCAGCAGGCGCTGGCCGTCCAGGGCGGACAGCTGGCCGACAACGACAACGGCCGCTCCGGCCGGGCCGGCCGGCTGGACCTCGCCTCGGCGGAGATGCTCGGCTGGGTGGAGTGGTGGCAGCGCCTGCACAGCCGGGGGCACTACCTCTACACGGGCAAGATCCCGGACTGGGAAGCCAACATGAAGGCGTTCGCGAACCAGGACGTCGCGTTGCGCATCACCTCCTCCAACGACCTGAACTACATGGCGCAGGCCGCGCAGAACGCGGGCTTCGAGATGTCGGTCGGCCGTTACCCCGGCCGGGAGGACCAGCCGTACGGCGGGAACATCATCGCCGGTACCTCGCTGTGGCTGGCCAACGGCCTGGACGAGGTGACACAGGACGGTGCGCTGGCGTTCATGCAGTTCATGAACAGTCCGCGCAACGCCGCCGACCGCCACATCGCGAGCAGCTTCGTACCGGTCACGCGCTCCTCCTACCGGCTGCTTCAGGACGAGGGCTGGTTCGAGGCCAACCCCTTCCACCACCTGGCGAGCGCCCAGCTCAACACCTTCGCGGAGGGCCAGGGCGAGGGCGTCCCGCCGTGCTGCGGTGCGCTGTTCGGTGACTTCGCCGGGGCGCAGGACGTGATGACGCGGGCGATGGGAGACGTGCTGCTGGACGGCGTGGACCCGGCTCTGCGCTTCGGGCGGGCGACCGAGGAGGCGCAGCAGTTGCTGGACGACTACGACAAGGACCGGGCCGAGAACGGGGTCCGCAGCCCGCAGAGTCTGCGCGTGGAGTACTTCACCGGTATGGAGGTCTACACCGGGGCGCAGCTGGAGAACGCGGTGCGGGGCAGCTCCGGCTGATCCACGGCGGCGGTGATGCCGAAGGGGCGGTACCCCGGCCGGGGTACCGCCCCTTCGGCATCACCGGGTGGTCACACGCTGAGCACCCGGTCGGTGTTGCGGTAGTAGTCGAATTCCACGGCCTGTCCGTCGAGGGCGATCCGGAGCTCGGCGAGCGAGGCCCGTACGGCGGCGAGCACGGCCGGGACCCGGCAGTTGTCGGCGAGGTAGCCCAGTGTGCGGTAGCTCTCCATGAGGTGGAGCTCCTGCTCGGCGGTCAGGTACTCGGCCGTGGGCTGCCACGGCGTCAGGATCTCGTCCGTCGGGGGTTCAGCCGTGAGCTGTGAGGACTCGTTCGTCATGAAGTCGTGCCGCCTTCCAGTTCGTTCGGGGCAGGCTGCCCGCCGGGGCGAGCTCCACCTGGGGCCGGATGCCGATCTCGCGCTTGAACTCCTCGGTGACGCGCGCGCACAGCAGCTGCGCGGCCTCCGCTCCGAGCCCTCCCGCGTCGATCTTGACGTGGATGGTGTCGAGGCCGCGCACGGTGCGGATGGCCGAGTGGAACTCGTTGACCTCGGCGAAGCCGCGTACGACGTCCTCGATCATGACGGGGGTGATGGAGACGCCCCGGATCTTGCGCATGTCGTCGACGCGCCGCAGGATGCCGCCGTCGTAGAAGTCCCAGGTCCTGCCGCAGCCGCACTCGCCGTACGGCCGCTTGACGACCACGTCCTCGGTCCAGTGCCGGAAGAGCTGGATGCTCTCACGGGCCAGGCCGGTGGTCACCCGGACGCCCTCCTCCCCGTAGCCGACCGGCTGGAGGGTCTCGGGGTGCAGCACCTCGTCGTAGCAGGAGGGCTCGTTGATGTGGCAGGCTCCGCGCCGCTGCGGGCACTCGAACATGAAGACCCCGCCGAACTCGGTGGTGCCGGCCGCGTTGAAGACGCGGGCGCCGAACGCCTCCTCGATGGTCCGGGTGGTGAAGTCGGAACGCGGTTCGGCGCCGGCGAGCATCACCTGGACGTTCGCGTCGCGGGCGAGGTCGATGCCCATGTCGCGGGCGGTCTCGATCAGCCGCATCGCATAGCTCGGGGTGAGGCCGAGCACTTCGATCCGGTAGTCGACCAGCAGCCGCACGACGGTCTTCGAATCGAGGCCGCCGGCGGGAACGACGGTGCAGCCCATACGCTCCAGCGCGTAGTGCATCCCCCAGAACCCGGCGAAGAGGCCGTAGCCGAAGGCCACCAGTCCCCTGTGGTTCGGGCGCACCCCGTTGGCGTGCAGCGCGGTGCAGAAGGTGTCCACGCACCAGGCCCAGTCGCGTTCGGTGTCGAACGTGCGGATGGGCGGGTTGCCGCTGGTGCCGCTGGTCTGGTGGTGGCGCACTCCGCGTGAGGGGTCCAGCGAGGGCCAGGTGCCGTACGGGGGCGCGACCGCCTCGGCGGCCAGCAGGTCCTTCTTGTACAGCAGCGGCATCCGCGCCGCGTAGTCCTGCGGGGAATCGATGCCGTCGGGTATACGTCCGTTCCAGAACGGTGAGTTCCGCTTGGCGTGGTCGAGTGCCTGCCGGAGCCTGCGCCATTGCCATGCCTCTAGTTGCGGGCGGGGCATGGTCTCCGCCCTACTGTTCCAGTACGTCACGACGCCTCCGTTGCACAGTGCCGACACCACTGACTCTTCTCGTTCGGCGAGGGCCCGGCATCTTTGGATGTGCGCACTTGTGTTCGGTGTTCCGTGTCACGCCGCCTCGACGTCGGGCAGAACCGCCGTGAAGGCGCGCACCGCGGAGAGGAAGTTCATGACGATGCGCATGCCGTGCTCGGTGCGGAAGCTCTCCGGGTGGAACTGGACCGACTCGATCGGCAGGTCCCGGTGCCGCAGGCCCATCACATAACCGTCGTCCGCGGACCGGGCCGTCACCTCCAGGCAGGACGGCACGGTCGTCTCGGGGACGACGAGGGAGTGGTAGCGGGTGGCCAGGAAGCTGTCGGGCATCCCGGCGAACAGCCCACGCCCGTCGTGCCGGATCCGGCTGGTCTTGCCGTGCATCAGATGGTCGGCCGGCAGCACGCTCGCCCCGTAGGCGCGGGCGATGGCCTGCTGGCCCAGACACACCCCGAACAGGGGGAGCCTCCCGGCGAACGAGCGGACGATCTCGACGTGCCCGGACACGTCCGGGTGCCCCGGTCCCGGGCCCAGCAGAATGCCGTCGGGGCGCAGCAGCGGCACCTCCTCCAGCCGGAGCTTGTCGGAGCGGACCATGATCGGAACCGCGCCGGCCGACATGAGGTACTGCCGCAGGATGTCGACGAAGCTGTCGAACGCGTCGACCACCAGCACCCGCGGGCGCTCGGTGTCCGGCGCACCAGTCGGGCCTGCCACATGCAGTTTCACAGCAACTCCTTTCCGGTGACCGCCCAGTAGGCGGCGCTCATCTTGGCCAGCGTCTCGCGCCATTCGCTCTCCGGGCGGGAGTCGGCGACGATGCCCGCCGAGGCCCTGGTGCGGTAGGCGCCGTCGTGGTGGAACAGGGTGCGGATGCACAGGGCCAGGTTGGTGTAGCCGCCGATGTCCATCAGGCCGAGGGCGCCCGCGTACAGGCCGCGGCGGCTGCGCTCGACGGACTCGATGATCTCCATGGCACGGATCTTGGGGGTGCCCGTCATCGTGCCCGCGGGAAAGAGGGCGGCGATGGCGTCGAAGCTGTCCTCGCCCGCCTCGACCCGTGCCTCGACGGTGGAGACGAGGTGCAGTACGTGCGAGTAGCGCTCGACGACCAGTTGGTCGGGCACATTCAGGGTGTCGGCCTCGCAGATCCGGCCGATGTCGTTGCGGCAGAGGTCCACGAGCATGGTGTGCTCGGCGATCTCCTTGGGGTCCTGGGCCAGCGTCCGGGCGGCGGCCTCGTCGTCCGTACCGGTGCGCGGCAGGGTCCCGGCGATGGGCCGCATCATGACCTTGCCGCCCTCGATGCGGACGAACAGTTCGGGGCTGGCGCCGATGGTGCAGTGTCCCCCGACGTTCGCCATATACATGTACGGGGACGCGTTGCGCTGCCGCAGCCTGCGGTAGACGTCGAGGGGGGCCGCCTCGGAGCGCATCGTCAGCTCGTGCCCGATCTGCACCTGGTAGATGTCGCCGACCGCGATGTGCTCCAGGCACCGCTCCACATCGGCCCGGAACAGTTCGGGGTCGCTGTCGTCGGTGACCGTCGCGGGGGGCGGGTCCGCGTCGTCGAAGCACGGCAACTCGGCGTCGGGTTCACGGACCAGCAGCGCGGCGATCTCCTCCACGTCCAGGGGCGGCCAGTGCTCGGACTCGTGCAGAAGCAGTTCGGTGCCGCCGTCGGTGAGGTCCGTGGTCACGCAGCCCTGGTGGAGGACCAGATGGATGTCCGGCAGGGCGGAGTTCCGCTCGATGAGGTACGGCAGTTCCTCGACGTAGCGGGCGGTGTCGTAGCCGAAGTAGGCGAGGAACCCGAAACGGAAGCGCTCCGCCGATCCCTGGGCGTCGAACATGCCCTGGGCGGCGCGCAGAAGCGCCCACAGATCGTCCGTACCGCGCAGTCTCAGCCCCTGGCCGGAAACGTCGGTGAGCAGCGGCCCGGCCCGTTCCCGCAGCAGCCGGGCAAGAGCGGGCCTGCCCTCGATCCGTACGGCGTCCCCGGTGACCGAGAGGGACAGCAGGGCGCCGAACCCGGTGAACTGGTACTTGCGGTCGCGCAGCGGTCCGGCCGCGGATTCCAGGAGATACGCCTCGTCGGGGCCGAAGCGCCCGCAGAGGTTGCGGTACGCGTTCAGCAGGTCGAGAGGAGGCAGACGGCGCGTACGCGTGGTCACGCCGACGCCCACCGCCGGTGCTTGAAGGGTCATCGCGTGGTCCTCCCGTTCATGTCGTGATCGCGTAGCGGTGCGCGACCTGGCGGGCGGCTCGCACGGCCCCGTCGAGGCCCGACCTGTGGTCGAGGACCCGGGCGGCCTTCCAGCTGACGAAGGAGCCGGTGTGGGTGACCGGGTCCATGTCGGCGTCGACGGCGATGTCGACGTGGGCTCCCGTGCGTTCGCGCAGCCGGGCCGCGACGGCGGCCGCCGGGTCCGCCGCACCGGGCAGCAGGTCCATCCGTACGGTGATCCGGTCGCCGTCGGGGCCGCCGTCGACGACGACCTGGTAGCCCAGGCATCCCCGTACGTCCCCCAGTACGGCGGCTTCGAGCTCCGCGGGGTGCAGGAGGACGTCCCCCAGCGGGATACGGTCGGCGGCGCGCCCGACGACCTCGACCACCGGGCCGGGCAGTGCCGCTCCGGGCGGTGCGGGGGTGATGCGGACGAGGTCGCCGGTCCGGTAGCGGATCAGCGGCTTGATGCCGTCGACGAGCATGGTCAGGACCAGCTCGCCCTCACCGAACTCGCCGCGCGGGGCCCCGGTGTCGGGATCGACCAGCTCCGCCAGGTAGTTGGGCGTGGCCAGGTGGAGGGCGCCGCTGTCGGCACCGGTCGCGATGCACAGGGCTTCCTGGGAGCCGTACAGGGCGGGGCGGACGACGGCGTGCGGCCACACCGAGGAGACGTTGGCGGCGAACTCGGGGGTGCAGATCTCGCCGAGGACCAGGAACAGCTTGACGGGGAGGTCCGCCAGGTCGTACCCGTAGTGCCGGGCCGCCTTGGCCAGGCTGAGGCAGAGGGCCGGCGCACAGACGATGACCTCGACCCCGAGCTCCTCGATGAGACGCAGGGCCTTGCGGAAACCGACCCTGGGGGACTCCGGCCAGATCTTGACGTGGCAGGCGCCGAGCGAGGCGGCGACGTCGGTGAACACATCACCGAACGCGTACAGCTCCGAGGGCCCCATGAGCCCCACCACGGGCATGCGGTCGCCGAAGTGCGCGCGGAACAGGCGCCGCCAGGACTCCTCGACGGAGGCGTTGGAGGTGACGATGTCCACCGCGCCGCGCGGGCACGGAGTGGCGGCCCCGGTGGTGCCGTTGGTCTCGTAATAGATGCTCGCCGCGGAGAGCGGACCGCTGAGCACGTCGTACATCTCGCGTCGCAGGTCGTCCTTGGTGGTGAAAGGGAGCGTGTTCAACGTGTCGGGGGTCACGGCCGTGACATCGGTTCCGGCCAGGTGGCGCCGGTAGAACGGAGAGCGTTCGGTGACGTGGTGAAGCACTGTGGTCAGCCGCCGGGCGCGCCAGTCGGCCAGCTCCCGCGGTGACAGGGCGCCGTCGTGGAAGGCCCGGCTGACGCGGCGGTAGTCGGTGAGGAAGTCCTGGAGGTCCGCGTCGGCCGGGGCGCAGGGCAGGGCCGGCGCGCTCACTGGCGGGCCCACACGTCGTCGGCGAGTTCCCGGACCGTCTCATCCACAGCCGTCGCGTCCACAGCCGTCGCGTCCACGACCGCCTCGTCCGCGGCGGGAGGGGCCGTCTCGTTCAGGGCGAGCCCGATGCGCTCGTTGACCTCGCGGGCGGCGAGCAGGTTGTCACGTCCGGTCAGGGTGCGGTGCTCGTCGAGCAGTTCCATCATGTCGGTCATCCGGTCGATCAGGCGCTGGACGTTGGTGAGCCCCTCGTCGTCCTTGAGCGCGTCTCCCCGGTGCAGCGCGTGGACCGTGGCGGGGAATCCGCTCCCGACCACGATCATGCGGTTGAGCAGCGCGTTCACCGTCAGCTGGGCCCACACCTCGCCGGCGCTGTAACGGCGGGCCACGGAGATGATGCCCGCGACCTTGTTGCTCAGCGGCCGGTCGAAACGCAGGTATCCGACACCGGCCCGCTCGATGAAGGTCTGCATCAGGCTGGCCGTCCCGAAGCCGTGGACGGGAGCGGCGAAGACGATGCCGTCGGCCTCGACCATCTTCCTGATCACGCCGGGCACCCCGTCCTCCAGGGCGCACGGGACCGGGCGGTCGTTGCAGTCACCGCACGGCCCGCAGCGCGACATCTGGATGTTCCGCAGGTCGACGGTCTCCCACTCGACTCCCCGCGCCGCGGCGACCGCCGCGGCATGGCGCAGGACATCGCTGGTGTTGCCGTCCCGTTCCGATCCGTTGATCGCGAGGATCTTGAGTGGTGTGGTCACGGGATGTCTCCTTCGCTGGATACGGCTGCGGGCACCGGGTCCGCCGTACTTCGGGTCGCTGCTACTTCGGCGACTCCCCGAAATCGTCGCGTCTGCGGGTATGGGGAGGCATCTCTTGGAATGCTGTGCAAAAGGGGGCGACCGCGTGAAGGTCACGTACCGGATGTGCGGTACGGGAGGCGGTGCGGAGGCGGTACGCGACGCGGTGCGGGGGCAGTGCGGGACGCAGTGCGGGGGCGGCACGCGACGCAGTACGCGACGCGGCGGCGGCGTCGGCCGGGACGGCTGAGCGTCAGGTGCCGACGGTGAGCGTGAAGGTGTCCAGCCCGCGCACGACCCACCGGTCGCGGTAGACGGGGGCCTCGACGGCGGCGATCCCCGGGAAGCGGCGCAGCAGGGCCGGCAGGGCGATCTTCGCCTCCAGGCGGGCGAGGGGGGCGCCCAGGCAGAAGTGACCGCCCGCGCCGAAGCTCAGCGGCTGGGCCTGGGGCCGGTCCGGGTCGAAGCGGTCCGGGCGGTCGAAGCGCCCGGGGTCGCGGTTGGCGGCGGCCAGGATGAGCACGACCTTGGTGCCCGCCGGAACGGGTTCGCCCAGGAGTTCGGTGTCGGCGACGGCCCATCGGCTGGTGACGTGCACGGGCGGCTCGTACCGCAGGATCTCCTCGGTGTACCGCTCGGCGGCCTCCGGTTCGCCCGCACGCAGCCGGGCGGCGTGCGCGGGGTGCTCCAGGGCGAGCATCACACCGTGGCTGATGAGGAAGCTCGTCGTCTCGAACCCGGCGGTCAGCAGCACCATCATGTTGCCCATGAGCTCGCCGTGGCTGAGCCGGCCGGGATCGCCGTGGTGGACGCTCGCGAGGAGGGTGACCAGGTCGTCGGCCGGGTGGCGGCGGCGGTGTTCGACGAGTTCGGCGAAGTAGCCGCTCAGTTCGTCCATCGCGGCGTCCGCCCGGTGCAGCGCCCCGGGATCGGTGTTGCCGTCGGTGGAGACCGCGATGGCCGAGGCCATGTCGCGGAACCAGACCTGGTCCTTCTCGGGGAAGCCGAGCATCGTGCTGATGACGGCGATGGGCAGCCGGGAGGCGAACTCCGCGACGACATCCACCGGCGCTCCGTCGCGGCCCAGGCGGGCCATGCGCTCCAGCAGCCGGTCGGCCATCTCCTCGATCACGGTGTCCAGTTGCCGCACCCGCGGCGGGGTGAAGGCGAAGCTGACGAGACCCCGCTGGCGGCTGTGGGCGGCCGCGTTGCTGTAGAGCATGGAGTCGGTGAAACCGCGGAGCGAGGAGTGGGCGCGCCAGCCGGGCCGCGCCACGTCGTAGGCGGCGCCGTCCTGGACGTGGAGCAGCGGATCGCGCAGGGCGCGGGCGCAGGCGTCGTAGCCGACGACGACGAGCCGGTCCTTCCGGAGCCAGGCCCGGTCCCCGTGCCCCCGGATCGCCTCGTAGAGCGGGTACGGGTCCTGGCGGCCCTGGGCAGTGCCCAGGGCGCCGAACGCCTCCGTGAGTTCGAGAACCGGCACGGCCATGGGGGCGTCTCCTCGCGGTACGTGTTCCTGGTTTCGGCCGACGGCCGGTCAGGCGGCGTCGAGCTGGATGATCGCCGAGGGTCCGGCCGGGTGTACGGCCGTCACCTTCAGGCCGGCGGCGGAGGCGAGCACGGCGAACTCCTCGACGCTGCGTTCCTGGGCGCCGTAGACGGCCAGCATGCGCAGATCCATTCCGGTACGGGGGGTGTCGCCGTCGGAGCCGATCGACTCGATGACGAAGACCGATCCCCCGGCGCCGGCCGCCTCGGCGCAGCGCCGCAGGATGGCCACGGAGTCGTCGTCGTCCCAGTCGTGCAGGATCAGCGAGAGCAGGTATCCGCCGGCTCCGGCGGGCAGCGGGTCGAAGAAACTGCCGGTCACGGCGGTGGCACGCTGGGCCAGGCCCGCCGCGGCGAACGACTTGGCCGCGGCGCGGGTGGCGTCGGCCAGGTCGACGACGCTGCCGTGCAGATCGGGGTGAGCGGTCAGCAGTGCGCTCAGGAGCGATCCGTCGCCACCGCCGACATCGATGACATGGCCGAGCGAGGACCAGTCGAACCCGTCGACGAGGGCGGGCGCGCGGACCGCGACGTCCTCGCCGAGCAGTCTGTTGAAGGCTTCGGCGCGGTCCGTGTCCGCGGCGAGGTCCTCCCAGTAGGTCCGGCCGTAGCGGACGGGGAAGGCGGCCTCACCGGTGCGGATGCTGTGCAGCAGCTCGACGAAGGACAGTTCGCCGCGGCCCCCGCTGCCGATGTCGAACCAGAGCCGGATACCGGCCGGGTGGTCCTCGCGCAGCGGCTGCCCGAGCGGGGTGAGGGTGTAACGGCCCTCTTCGTCCCGTGCCAGCACGCCACGTACCGTGAGGTAGCGCAGGAGGCGGTCGAGTGCGCCGGGATGGGCGCCGGCCGCCTCGGCCAGGTCCTCCACGGTGTGCCGCCCGGCCTGGATGTGGTCGGCGAGGCGCAGCGTCGCCGCCACCCGCACGGCCATCGGGGTGCCCAGGTTGGCCATCGACCACAGCTTGGCGGCAGAGCCGTCCACGTCGCCCTTCACGGCATGTCCTTTCTCCACAGCGGGCCCGGAGGGCACCGCGTAGCCCATCCTTGCGCAGCTCCGGAGACCGCCCATCTCCTGAAGTGCGCTGATTCCAGGGGCCGTTCACGACGGTGCGGCTGCGCCCTCCGGTTTCGGAGGACACAGCCGCACGGACGGGCAGGAGATCAGCCGGTGATCAGACGCTCTCCAGCTTGCGCTCACCGGTGTCGGTGTCGCTGCCGGCGCCGGACCCGCTGTCCGGGGCCGGACGCGCGGGCCACCAGAACCGGCGGGCCCCCAGGTCGAGGGCGAGCGCCGGGACCAGGATGGTGCGGACCAGGAAGGTGTCGATCAGGACGCCGACGCCGACGATCACGCCCATCTGGGCCATGGACACCAACGGCAGTACGGCGAACACGGCGAACGTCGCCGCCAGGACGAGCCCGGCCGAGGTGATGACACCGCCGGTGCTGTTCAGGCCGGCGATGACCCCCTGGGTGTGGCCGCGCAGTGCCGACTCCTCCTTCACACGGTGCATGAGGAAGATGTTGTAGTCCACGCCGAGGGCCACCAGGAAGACGAAGCCGAGCAACGGGATCGACCAGTCCATCCCGGAGTAGCCCATGACGTGCTGGAACAGCAGGCTGGAGGCGCCGAACGCCGCGAAGTACGAGACGACGACGGTGGCCAGCAGCACCAGCGGTGCGACGAACGAGCGCAGCAGCCAGATCAGTACGAGCATGATGACGATCAGGACTGCGGGGACGACGACCCACAGGTCGCGTACGGTCGAGGTCTCCTTGTCGAGGGTCTGGGCCGCGGTGCCTCCCACGAGTGCGTCGGTGTTCGCCCGCAGCGCCTCGACGGTGTCCTTGGCCGCTTCGCTGTCCGGCGCGCCCTTGAGTACGACGGCCAGCTGGGTCAGGTCACCGTCCGGTGTCCGTGCGGCCACCGAGACATCGACGACGCCCTCCGTCTTGCGTACGGCCTCGGTCACGGCGTCCACCTCGGACGTTTTGGCGACGACATGGGCCGGGTCGGAGGAACCGGAGGGGAAGTGCTTCGAGAGGGATTCCTGGGCGACCACCGATTCCGGCTTGTCCTGGAACCACTCCGACTGGGTGAGGCCCATGTTGACGCCGAAGGCGCTCACGGCGAGCACCACGGTGACGCCCAGCGACATCAGCCAGGAACGGCGCGGACGGCGGGCGACCGCGTCGCCCACCCGCTGCCAGGCCGAGTTGGCGGTGCGCTGGGGCGCGCCCTCCTTCGGTACCAGCGGCCAGAAAACCCAGCGGCCCGCGATGACGAGCAGCGCGGGAAGGATCGTGACCATCGCGAGGAACCCGAAGATGATGCCGATGGCTCCGACCAGCCCCATCGAGCGGGAGGAGTTGATGTCGGCCAGTCCGAGGCATGCCAGACCGATGGTGACGGTGCCCGCGGAGGCGAGAATCGCGGGGCCCGAGCGGCGCAGGGCGATCTGCATGGCCTCGTGCCGGTCCTCGTGCCGGTGCAGTTCCTCCCGGTAGCGGGCGATCAGCAGCAGGGCGTAGTCGGTGCCGACACCGAAGACCAGCACCATGAGGACGCCCGAACTCTGTGGGTCGACCTGGAGCCCTCCGTACTTGGCGAACAGGTAGGTGCCCGCCTGGGTGAGCACGGAGGCGAAGCCGACCGCGAGAACGGGGAACAGCCACAGGACCGGGCTGCGGTAGGTGAGCAGCAGAAGGATGATGACCACGAGAGCGGTGGCCATCATCAGGGTGCCGTCGAGCGTGTCGAAGACATTGAAGGCATCGGTCATGGCACCGGCGGGGCCGCCGATCTCCGTGTCGATGCCGGGCGGGGCCTGCGCGGCCGCGACGGTGCGCAGTTCCTCGACCTTTCCGGCGAGGACTTCCTGGTCCTCACCGGACAGCGGGACGACCAGCATCAGTGCCTTGCCGTCCTTCGAGGCCACCGCCGGGGGGACCTTCTGGCCCTCCACGGCGATCTTCGCGAAGGCGGCACGATCGGACTCGACCTTGGTCCGGACGGCGTCGGTCAAGGGCGTGTCACTGCTGTAGACGGCGACCGCCGCCATGAGGTCGTCGGTCCGGAACTTCTCCAGCTCCGTGTTGACCTGCGCGGACTCCGCACCGCGCGGCAGGAAGGCATTCGCGCTGGTGTCCTGGACCTCGGCCAGTTTTCCGGCCAGCGCGCCGAACGCCATGACAGCGATCACCCAGCCGGCGAGAACAATCCACTTGCCGCGTCGGCCGCCGGGCACAGCGGCGCTTCGCTCGAGCCAAGCTCGCATGGGGTACTCCTCTTCAGGATCAGGCATGGGGAGGGGTGCACGCAGCCGGTGCCCGTGGAAAGCACATCTCCACGGGCACCGGCCGAAGGCGTGCGTTCCTGTCAGTTCGCGAAGAAGTTCTTCAGCTCAGGAGCGAGGACGGCCGGTTCGACGGCGATGCCCTGGCCCGGCAGGGCGTGGCACGTGGCGTCGGGGACGGTTTCGGCGACAGCGTTCGCCGACTGGTGCAGCCACTGGTCGGCGTCGGCGCCGTGGACGATGAACGCCGGAGCCTTGACGGAGGCGAGCTCCTCGGCGGGCAGGGAGAAGTCACCCATGATCGCGGTGTCGTACGGCAGCGTGTGTGCCAGCGCCTCCAGACCGGACCAGAACGGGGCGTGGCGCATGCCCGCGACGGCCTCGGCCGGTGCCCCCATGCCGTTGACCATGAAGAACTCGACGGCGTCACCGCGGTTTTCGGCGCTGAGCTCGACCAGCTTCTCGGTGAGGTCCGCCGGCGGCTGCGGGCCGGCCCCGTTGATCATGTACGGCGGGTCGTAGACGGCGACCTTGGTGATGGCGAGACCGCTCGCGGCGGCCTTGAGCGCCAGGGCGCCGCCCGCGGAAAGTCCGAACACCTTGGCGGAGCCGCCGGCTTCGGCGATGAGGGCGGCGAGGTCCTCGATCTCCCGCTCGACCGCGTAGGTGTCGGCGTCACCGCTGTCGCCCCGGCCGCGACGGTCGTAGTTGTACACGGTGAAGTGCTGGGAGAGCTCCTCTGCCAGCTGCGTCATGGTCGGGTGCGAGCGCTCGCTGAACGACCCCCCGATAAGAATCAGCGACTCTCCGCTCCCGGTGCGGTCGTAGGCGATGGTCGTACCGTCGGCCGACTTGACAGTTTTCATGCTTCTCCTGGAATGAGCGGCTTCGTGGGGGTGCACGCAGTGGTGCCCAAACTCAGGCTCTCCCGCTGGACCCGGGAAGCGCATCTTCGAGGTTGCTGTAACCGGTTGCGTCGCACACCGGAGGGCAGAAGAGGCGCTTCCCGGGCCGGGTGCTCTACCGCGGACCTGCCAGGACGTGGGTGTCCTTCGCCGCCGGGTCGGTGGCCTCACCCTGCGCAGCCGGTCGTGCCGGTGCCGGGTCCTTGCGCTTCGCCCACCTGCCGACGGCGTTCACGATGGGACGCTCGACGAGGTAGTGGCTCAGACTCGCCGCCAGGACGCTGCCGACGAGGACGGCGGTCATCAGCTCGGGGAAGCCGATCGTGCCGCGCAGCTGGTTCATCAGCGCGGGTTCGGTGCCGAAGACGCTGCCCGTCTCGAACCAGAAGTACATGACCGCGAAGTGCCAGAGGTAGATGCCGTAGGAGATGCGGCCGAGGTAGCGCACCACCGGGTTGCCCACGATCGCGTCGATGACCCGTGACTTGGCCTCGGGTATCGCCAGCGGCATGACGATCACGAAGGAGAACAGCAGGAGCAGGAAGTACTGGGTGATGGCGAGCCCCACGCCCTCGTAGTCCCCGTAGCCGGGACGGCCGAACGGCTGGGTGCAGTTGACCGCGTAGATGATGAGGCCGACTCCCCACAGCAGCAGCGGGTGGGCGGCGGCGAGACGGTACAGGGAGGGCTTGTTGTCCGGCCGGAGCTCCGCGAGTACCTGGAGGATGGCCATGACCATGCCGAGGACGAAGGCACCGCCCACGGCCAGCGGCCACCAGTACTGCTGCGGGTAGGGCCCCATCTCGGGACGGTGGATCCACCAGGTCCAGACGGCGGAGCCGATCGTGATGATCACCGGGGGGATCATCATCCGGCGGGCCTTGCGGACCGGGTCGTCGGTGCCGCGGGCCAGCCAGTGCATGAGCGCGGCCAGCAGCGGGAGCGCGAGGTAGTACTGCATCTCGGCGGGCACGGTCCAGGCCGGGTCCATGCCGGCGATCCAGGTGTAGTCGTAGACCTGGAGCATGAGGACCGGCCGCAGGACGTACCAGGGTCCGTCGATGGCGTTGTAGTTCAGCAGGAAGACGCAGACCAGTGCGACCAGGATGTAGGCGGGCCACAGCCGGGCCAGGCGCTTGGCGAAGAAGGGACCGATCTTCGGCCGCTGTGTGCCCGCCAGGGACCAGCGGGCGAACGGACGGTAGAGCAGCAGGCCCGACAGGACGAAGAAGGGCCCCAGTGCCAGCGGACGCATTCCCGCCAGGAAGGTGGCCAGCGCCTCGTTGCCGGGCGGAGCGGTGTAGGCGCCCATGACCCCGGCGCTGAACGACGTGTGCACGGCCGCCACTCCGAGGGCGCACAGCGCGCGGATGCCGTCGAGTCGGCCGACACGTTTGGTCCTTTGGGCCGACGCCGCGACCCCGTTGGCATTCACTACGGTGAGCTCCTCTGGATAGATGGCTCATTCAGGATGGGTCTGGCTCGTTTTAGAAGCCATCTTCTGAAGTGCTGTATTCAGAAAGGGAGTTGATGTTGTGTGTGATCAGATTTCCTGGGTAGCGTGCGGGCGCACCTGAGGCGCTTCGGCGCCGAGCAGACCGGCCAGCACGGCAGGATCGAAGTTGACGGCGCTGCACCAGCGGCCCTCGCCGAGCTCGAACCACACGCGGCTGACGATCTCGCCCACCGGGTTCCCGCCCTCGATCACCTCGTCACCGAGGACCCACCCTTCGGCCGTATACCGGGTGATCCCGTCGGGCAGCACGAGGTCGACGACGGGGCTGTCCAGGGAGGGGCCGGTACGGATGTTGGAATCGCGCCAGATGGTGCCGGGAACGAGCGGCTTGCGCTCGTGGGCGGGCCGGGTCATGTGCGTGCCTTTCCGGGTACGGGGACGGGTACGGGGACGGGTACGGGTGGTCAGGCGGCGGCCGGAACCGCTTCGGGACGTGCGCCCGCCGAGCGGGCCGTCGCCAGCCACATCAGCTGGCCGACCATCTGGTCGAGGCGTTCCTCGTCGGGCAGTGAGGGGACTTCGTCGGCGGGCAGCGGTGCGGGGGCCTGCGACACCGCGACCCCCACCGGAGTGGGCCAGGCGCGCAGCGCGTGCGCGATGGTCCGCAGTGCGGCCAGCGTGCTCGCCGCGCCCTGCGCCCCGGCTCCGACGGCGACCGTGCCGATCGCCCGCCCTTCGAGGTAGGGCAGCGGACCGCCGATGTCGTTGACGAAGTCGAGGGCGTTCTTGAGCAGGCCGGAGACGGAGGCGTGGTACGTGGGCGAGATCAGCACCACCCCGTCGGCCCGGCGGAGTTCGGCCAGCAGGTCCGCGGCACCCCGATGCGTCTCGGCGAGGCCCGGCCGGTAGGCGGGGAAGTCGATGTCGGCGCCGGTGAAGACCCGGGTGGTCGCGCCCCGGCCCTCGCACCGCAGAGCGCACCACTGGGCGACCCGGTCACAGACCGATCCCTCCCTGAGCGAGCCGCCGATCAGGACGATGTGCGCTCCGGCCCCGGCTTCTGTTCCGGCTCCCGGCCCGGCCCCGGCTTCTGTTCCGGCTCCGGCTCCCGCTCCCGGCCCGGCTTCTGCTCCGGCCCCGGCTCCGGCTTCTGCTCCGACTCCGGTCCCTGCTCCGGTCCCTGCCTCTGCTCCTGCCCCTGCCCCTGCCCCTGCTCCTGCTCCTGCTCCTGCGCCTGCGCCTGCTCCTTTCGGCGCGGTCGCCGGGGGGAGCGTGTTCAGGGCCGGCCGGGGCCGCCATCCGACGATGTCCACGGACCCCTGGTCCTTGCGCCCGGCGGACCGCATCCGGGCGTTGCGCCGTTCCACGCCCGCCCGGTCCGCACCCTGGTCCAGTCCGCCCTGGCGGCGGGACTCCAGGACGACGGCGGCGGCTCGGTCGACGCGTTCGTGCGCGTAGAGGGCGAGCGCGTCGGTCACCGAGGAGGTGGCTTCCATGGCCTGTCCGAGGACGACCGCGTCCTCCAGCGCCGTGTTGGCCCCCTGGCCGAGCGCCGGGACCATGGCATGGGCGGCATCGCCCAGCAGCGCCACCGGTCCGTCCACCCAGCGGGGCGCCGGATCACGGTCGTGGATGTCGGTGACGACGAGGTCCCCCGGCTCGGCGTTGCGCACCAGGTCGACGACCGGCCCGTACCACCCCTCGATGGCGTCCACCAGCGCCTGCCGCGCGCCGTCCGGCCCCCGTGCGGGCCAGACTCCGGGCGGGGCGGTGATCTTGGCCGCCCAGTAGAGGGTGTCGTCGTCGACGGGGGCGATGAAGAACTGGATGCCGAGCCCGCTGACGACATGGCCGCGTCCGCCGAGGGCCGAGCCGCGGGTACGTCCCCGTACCGAGGTGTAACCGCGGTACTGGAGCGGTTCGTCGCCCAGCATCCGCCGGCGCACCGCGGAGCGGATGCCGTCGGCGGCGATCAGCGCCTCGTAGTCCTGCGTGGTGCCGTCGGAGAGGTGCACCGACACGGAGTCCGTGTGCCGGGTGTAGTCCGTGACCGCGGTGGCCAGTTGCACGGAGGCGCCCGCCGAGAGGGCCTCGTCCAGGAGTACGCGGTGCAGTGCCGACCGCAGGACCGGGATCTGCGGGGCGCCCAGCCGCTCCCCCGTCGCGCCGATGGGCTCCTCGGCGAGTACGTTTCCGTCGGCGTCCATGAGCAGGCGGACCTCGTCCGGGGCGGTGACATGGCCGGCCGCCCGGATCTGCGCGGCCAGCGTGCCGCCCAGCGCTTCGGTGGCCCGCACCCCGTTGGGGTAGAGCACCAGGCCGGAGCCGTTGACGCCGATCCGCTCGGCCCGCTCGATGACGGTGACGTCGTTGCCCCGGGAGGCCAGGGCGATCGCGGCCGCCAGCCCACCGATGCCCCCGCCCGCGACGGCCAGGGTGCGGTGCTGCGTCATGGTTCAGCTCTCCGTCCCGGCCACCGCGGCCGTGTCCGTGGGCACGGCGGCATCGGCCGCCGCCAGCAGTCGTCCGTCGTGTCCGCCGAACGTGCCGTCGGCGGCGTTCCACACCGTCCTGCCCGCACGCAGCGTGCGTTCGACCCGTCCGGTGAAGGTCCAGCCCTCGTAGGCCGACCAGCCGCACTTGCTCTGCACGTCGTGCGCGGAGAACATCCAGGGGGTGTCCGGCGCGAAGATCACCAGGTCCGCGTCGGCTCCCGCCTCCAGACGCCCCTTGCCCGGCAGCCGGAACAGTTCGGCGGGGACCTGCGCGAGGTGGCGCACCAGGCGGGCGACGGCCGCGTCGGGGTCCTCCTCCGGCCGACGCCTGCGCATCCCGGTCCAGACCGCGACCGCGAGTTCCTGCACGCCCGGCAGCCCGGGGGGCGACTGGGCCACGGTGCGGGTCTTCTCCTCGACGGTGTGCGGTGCGTGGTCGCTGCCGACCGTGGAGACCTGGCCGGACAGCAGCGCGTGCCACAGCCGCCGTTGGTCCGACTCCCCGCGGATCGACGGGGACAGCCGGGTACGGGCGCCCAGGCGCCGGGTGTCGGCGTCGGTGAAGGACAGATGATGCCCCGTCACCTCGAAGGTGACCGGATGGCCCGCGGCGCGTGCCGCGCAGACGAGGTCGGCCTCCTCCGCGCTGGAGAGGTGCAGGATGTGGGCGTCCGTGCCGTACCGGCGCACCAGCTCGATGATCCTCGCCACGGCGACGATGCCTCCGGTGCGCGGGCGCCGGGCCTCGTACTCCAGATAGCTGCCGGGCTCGCCCCACCAGGCGTCCAGCAGCGCGAACAGCCCGTCGTCCTCGGCGTGCAGGACGAGTCGGACGCCTCCTTCGGCCGCCGCGGCGAACGCCTTCTCCAACTGGACGGGGTCCCGGACCACGGTGGGCGCCGTGTGGTGGCCGGCCATGAAGATCTTGGCGCTGGTGGCGATGGACGGGTCGAGCCGGGCCAGCAGTTCGGGGCGGGCGGGGTCGAGGCCGATGTGGAACCGGTAGTCCACCAGGCTGTGGCCGTCGACGAGCCGGGCCTTGGCGAGCACGGCCTCGGGCGCGAGCGTGGGCGGCACCGTGTTCGGCATGTCGATCACGGTGGTGACACCGCCGCGCACCGCGGCCCGGCTCGCGTGCCGCCAGTCCTCCTTGTGGGTCAGTCCGGGGGTGCGGAAGTGCACATGGGAGTCGATGAGTCCGGGCAGGACGTAGTGGTCCCCGGCGTCGAGCCGCGGCACACCCGCGGGCGCGGTGTCGGTGTCGTCGATCGCGGTGATCCTGCCGCCGGCGATGGAGACATGGCCCGCCCGTACCCCCTCGGGAGTCACGAGCCGGCGTCCGCCGACGACGAGGTCGGGCACGGCGGCCGGGTTCAGTCCTGCCATGACGCGGCCACCAGCTCCCGGCACAGATCGTTGGTGGGCCCCATCAGCGCGATGGCACGGGCGTCGGCGAGGAGCCTGCCGATCCCGGCGTCGGACAGGAATCCCGCGGAACCCAGCATCCGGGCGACGTCGAGGCAGATCTCCTCCGCGGCGACCGAGGCGTGCAGCTTGCTGTGCAGGGTGGTCAGACCCGGGTCGGCCGAGATCCGCGCCCCCGCCCGTCCGACGATGCCGCGGGCCGTCTCCAGCCGGGTCGCCAGATCGGCCAGGTGGTGCCGGACCGAGGGCAGCTCCAGCAGCCCTCGCCGACGGGCGTGGGCGAGGCCGAGGTCGAACGCCGCCTGGGCCGTTCCGACGGCCACCGCGCCGAGCGAGGCCCCGCTCTCCCGCACACCCGCGATGATCCCGGCCGCCTCCCCCACCGGCCCGAGCCGGTCGCCGTCGTCCACCACGCAGTGGTCGAGGGCGATCAGACCGGTCGCGGAGCCCCGCATGCCGGCCAGGTCGAGGCCGAGATCGGGCAGCAGGCCGGGGTTGTCGGCGGACACCAGGAAGAAGGTCTGCCCCGCCGCCCCGTACGCGGCCCGCGGTCCTGTCGTGTCCGGGCCGGTGCGCACCAGCACCAGATAGAGGTCGGCGACCCCGGCACCGGTGGTGAAGGTCTTGGAGCCGTGCAGTTCCCATCGGCCGTCGGCACGGGCCTCACCGGTGCTGGACAGCTTCTGCTTGGCGGCTCCGGCCCCGTTCTCGCTCCACGCGGAGGCCGCCAGCAGGGAGCCGTCGGCGAGCCGGGGCAGCCAGCGCTCCCGCTGGCCGGGGGTGCCCCATTCCGCGATGCGGGCGCTGACGGCGAAGTGCTGGAAGGCGATGATCGCGACGGAGGGGTTGGCCTCGGCGATCTGTTCCACCACGTGGTTGACGGCCGAGGCGTCGCCGCCCCCGCCCCCGTACCCGGCGGGCACCGCCGTGCCCAGCAGACCGCTGGAGCGCAGCGCCGCCAGGGCCTCCCGGTCCGGTTCCCCCGCCCGGCCGGTCCGCTCCGCCGACTCCTTGAGCAGGGCGTGGAGTTCTGGTGTGGGCTGCGTTCTCATGCCGCCACCGACAGCGCCAGGCATTGGGCGACCTCCTCGAATTGCAGATGGCTCAGGGGGGCCAGGACGAACGACCCCTGGAAGGTGACGCGTTTGCGGGCGACGCTCGCCCAGAGCAGGGCTCCGCTGTTCCCGGCCGCGTCGGGGGCGGACGTGACGGCCGTCACCGTGGTGCGGCCGCCGGGCGTCTCGATGTCCGTCAGCCCCTGCTCGTCCGCGCCGTTCTCGCGGGCGAGGAGCCAGGGGACGGTCTGCGGGATGCGTACGGCGATGCCCAGGCAGACCGCGCCGGTCAGGGCGATCGTCGGGTGCCAGCGGGGCACGGTGACGGCGCGCGCGGCGATGCCTCCGCCGGGGTCCGGCACGATCGCCGCGATCTTGGGGAACGCCCCGCCGCGGGGCCAGCCGAGCCGGTCGGCCGCCGCCACCCTGATCCGTTCGAGCCGGTCCAGCAGGTCGTCCCCGGCGGCGAACAGCGCTGCCGGTGACGGCACTTCGAGGGTCCTGGCGTCGACGAAGGCGTACGCGTTGGCGCTCGTGACGAGGGAGACCTCCTGCGGGCCGCCGTCGAGGTCGAGCACGGTACGGGTCTCCCCGGTGGGCAGCAGGTCCGCGAAGGGCACCGGCCCCGGCTGGACGAACGCGACGGAGAACTGGACCTCGTCGCGCTCGACGCGGTCGACCTCGCACACCACGCTGTCGCCGTTGTTGAGGACCCGCACCCGTATCCGCGCACCCGGCAGCAGTCGGGGCAGCATCCCGCAACGGCCCGCGGCGACGACGGCGGACAGCACCGAGTGGCCGCAGGAGCCCCGCAGGTCGAACCGGTCGTCGCCGCCGGGCAGCGCCTGGACGAACCGGTAGTCGAGGTCGAACATCGGGTGCGCGGACGGCTCGACGAGCGCGATCTTGAGTACATGGGCCCCGCCGGCCGACGCGAGGAAGCGCCGCGCCTCCGTCAGATGTCCCAGCAGCGCCGCCTCCTCGCGGGGCAGGCGGGCCGCGTCCAGCACGAAGGTGGGGCAGGGGCTGCCCACCGCGTAGGCCAGGTGCCCGATCATGCCGCCACCGCCAGGGGCACCGGTCCGGCCGAGCGGCTCGGCCCGCGCTGGAACTGCTCGATCCACACCTCGTGCACGAGCAGGGCCCACAGGGCCAGGGACGTCGTGTCGCCCGGCCGGTGGGCCTGCGCGGCGAACAGGGCGTCCACGGCCCCGGCATCGAGCCGCCCGTCGGCGGCGAGGCGGCGTGGCTCCAGCAGGTCGCGGGCGTACTCCCACAGGGCCGCGCCGGGGGTGAGCATCGCCGTGATCGGCAGGGTGAAGGGCTGCTTGGGGCGGGTCAGCACACTGGTGGGGAGCAGCCCCCGCGCCGCGGCGTACAGGGTCTTCTTGACCCGGCCGTCCTCGATCCGCATCCGGTCGGGCAGGGCCCGGCCCAGCGCCACGATCTCCCGCTGGCAGAACGGCAGTCGGGCCTCGATGGAGGCGGCCATGCTGAGGTGGTCGACGCGGCGCAGATGGTACGAGGGCAGCCGGTGGCCGAGTTCGAACCGGGTGATGCGGTCGAGGACCGTACCGGGGCCGTGCAGCAGGTCCTCGTACGCCTCGGCGGGCAGGGGAGGTATCCCGTCGACATGCGCACGGTAGTCGTCGGTGTAGAGGGCGGCGCGCAGAGCGGCCGGGGCGGCCGACAGGGCGTCGAGGTAGGCCGGGGCCCAGTCGCCGCCGGTACCGGCTGTCTCGGCGGCCTGCCGCATCCTGCCGTAGCCGCCGAACACCTCGTCGGCCGCGTCGCCGGTCAGCGCGACCGTGAATCCCGCCTTCCGCACCGCGGTGAACAGGGCGAGGGTGCTCAGCGCGATCGGGTCGGCGTTCGGCTGGCCCAGGTGCCAGACCGTGTCGTCGAGCAGTGCCGGGAAGTCCTCGGGGTCGATCTCGACCTGGTGGTGCACGGCCCGTGCCCGTGCGGCGGCCTCCCGGGCGAAGTGCCGCTCGTCGAACGGCCAGTCGCCCCGGTAGGCGATGTTGAAGGAGTGGACCGGGCGGTGTTCGGCGGCCATCGCGGTGACCAGGCTGGAGTCGAGTCCGCCGGAGGTGATCAGGGCGACGGGCACATCGGCCACGAGCAGCCGTCCGACCTCCTCGCGGAGTGTGTCGCGCAGCCGCACCGCGGCGGCTTCGGCGTCGTGGGGCACCGGCCGTGCCGGGGCGGCCGGACGCCGCCGGGAGCGGACCGTCCCGCCCAGGTCGCAGACCAGGGTGGTGCCCGGCGCCAGTACGTCGATGTCCTCGAACATGGTCGTGTCCCCGAAGGGGACGCGGGTGGCCAGGTAGGCGTCCAGGGCGGCTTCCCGGATCCGGCCGGAGACTGCGGCGAACCCGAGCAGGGCGGGGATCTCCGAGGAGAAGTGCAGGGAGCGGGCGGCCGGATCCCAGCTGTAGTACAGCGGTTTCATGCCGATGTGGTCGGTGGCCAGCAGCAGCCGTGGCACCGGGCCGCGAAGATCGGTGAGGGCGATGGAGTACATGCCGTCGAGGTGGTCGGTGAACGCGTCCCCGTACTCCAGGTAGAGGGCGGGGATGACGGCCCCGTCGCACCGGTCCGCGAAGACGTGGCCGCGGTCCCTGAGCCGGGCCCGCAGTTCGTCGTGGTTGTAGATCTCACCGTTGAAGACCACGTGGACATGGGGGCCCGCACGGTAGGGCTGCTGTCCGCCGTCGAGGTCGACGACGGCGAGCCGGTTGCTGCCCAGTCCCCAGTCGGGGGCGAGAGCGGCACCGGTCGCGTCCGGACCGCCGTGGCGTTGGAGCGCGGCGACGGTGCGCATCTCGTGCGGCGTCGCCGCCGCGTTGAAGTAGCCATGGATACGGCACATGTATGCCTGTTCTCCTGTGAGGCGGCGGCGGGTTCAGCCGCTCGCGGCCGACAGATAGCGCTCCCCGCTGTCGGGGAAGACCGTGACCACGGTCGCCCCGGCCCAGCGCGGGTGGGCGGTGACGCTCCGGCTCGCCCAGGCGGCGGCCCCCGAGGAGAAGCCGACCGGCAGGCCGGTGGTGCGGACGATCTCGACGACCGTGGCGGCGGCCGCCTCGTCCGGTACGGCGACGACCTCGTCGACGAGCGAGAGGTCGGTGATGTCGGAGACGTAGCCCGCGCCGATGCCGGGGATGCCGTGGGGGCCCGGTTCGCCGCCGGACATCACGGCGGAGCGGGCGGGTTCGACGGCCACCACGTGGACGCGGCCCCGCTCCTTGAGGTACCGGGCGGTGCCCGAGAGGGTTCCGCCGGTGCCCACCCCGCAGACCAGGACATCGACGTCGCCGCCGGTGGCCTCCCAGATCTCCGGGCCGGTGCTCTCGTAGTGGGCCCGCACGTTGGCGGGGTTCTGGTCCTGGTGGGGCACCCATGAGCCGGGCAGGGTGCGCTGCAGTTCCTCGGCGTGCAGCCAGGCGGCGGGCAGCCCGTCCTCGGCGGGGACCAGGACGACCTCGGCGCCCAGTTCCCGCAGGATCAGACGGCGTTCCACGCTGGCGTTGTCCGGCATGACGATGATGCAGCGGTGACCCCGCCGGGCGCACAGCGCCGCGAGCGAGATCCCGGTGCTGCCGGAGGAACACTCGATGAGCGTGCCCCCGGCGGGCGGCAGTTGGCCCGACTCCTCGGCGGCCAGCACCATGGCGAGGGCGGCGCGGTCCTTGACGCTGGAGAGCGGGTTGAGCATCTCCAGCTTGGCCAGCAGCCGCACCGAAGCGGCGAGGCCCGGCAGCGCGACCTCCAGCAGAGGCGTGCCACCGATCAGTTCGTCGATCGAACGGGCGGGCCGCTGGATCGTCCGTGTCGTCCCTGTCATCACTGCTCCCCCAACGTGGTCATGACTTCTCGGCTCAGGCCGCGGTGCGTACGGAGGCCGCCGCGAGGTGGCCGGCCGCGATCTCCTGCAGATGCGTGATGTCGCTGGAGACCGTGGCGAAGGTGAAGCCCTCGGTGAGCCGCCGGGCCGCGCTCGCCCCGTCGAGGCAGTGGATGCCGCAGGCGATCCCGGCCCGTTCCGCGGCGGCGGTGACCTTCTTGAGCGCGGCCTCCAGGTCCTCGGTGACACCGGGGTCGCCGAAGTGGGTCGCGCCGAGTGCCAGGGAGAGGTCGGCGGGCCCCACGTAGACGGCGTCCAGGCCGGGAGTGGCGCAGATGGCGTCGAGGTTCTCCAGCGCGCCCGCCGTCTCGACCATGACGATGCACGCGATCTGGTCGTCGATCTCGGCCGGGACACCGCCCAGCCGGAGTTCGGCGCGGACCGGCCCGGCGATGCTGCGGGTTCCGGCCGGCCAGTGCCGGCAGGCGCGGGCGGCGTCCAGGGCCTCCCGCGCGGTGCTGACCATGGGCACGATGACGCCCCGGGCGCCGGTGTCCAGCGCGGTGCCGATGGCGATGGGGTCGGGTGCGGGCACCCGGATGACCCCCGCGGAGCGACCGCGGGAGTCGACGGCGAGCATGGCCGACTGCCAGCCGGGCTGGTGCAGCACGCCGTGCTGGCCGTCCACCCCGATGTAGTCGTAGCCCAGGCCCGCGATCCGCTCCGTGCCGACGGGGTTGTCGCAGGCGATCCAGTAACCCACCAGGCGTTCGCGGGAGCGCAGCCGGGCGGCGAACTCGGCAGGGGGCCGGTGGGTGCCCGTCCCGGTCATTCGCCCTCCTCGATGACGTACCCGGTCTTGCCGTCGAGCCCGCGGGTCGCCTCGCCGGTGATGGACACCCGGTGCAGGATCCGTTGGTGACGGTCGTAGTCGTTGACCGCGTAGTGCTGGGTGCAGCGGTTGTCGAAGATCAGGACGTCGCCGGGGCGCCAGGACCAGCGCGCCGTGTTCTCGGGGCGCCGCACGGCGGCCTGCAGGACGTCCAGGAGCGGACGGGACTGGCGTACGTCCATGCCGACCAGGCGCTGGGCGAAACCGCCCAGGAAGAGGCTCGGTTCACCCGATTCGGGGTGCACGCGCACCACCGGGTGGGCGGCCTCGAAGCGGCGGGAGAGGAAGGCGGCGCGGACCTTCTCGCCGCGTTCGGTGCCCAGCCGGGGCTGTTCGGCGTGATTGGTGTGGACGGCCCACAGCCGGTCGGCGACCTCGCGCAGCTCGGCGGGCAGATCGCGGTAGCCGGCCGCGCCGTTGGCCACGAGGGTGTCGCCGCCGTACGGCGGGAGCACGACGCTGCGCAGCGTCGTGCCGAGCGAGGGGGCGGCCGTGAAGCTGATGTCGGTGTGCCAGTGGTCGGCCCGCTGGTCCTCGCCGTCGACCGGGATGACCTGCGGGTCGCCGTCGACGGTGCGCATCATCGGATGCTTCTGCGTCAGGGGGCCGAAACGGGCGGCGAAGGCCAGCTGATCGGCGTCGGTGATGTCCTGGTCACGGAAGAAGAGGACCTTGTGCTCAAGAAAGGCGTCATGTATCTGGCGGAATACCGAATCGGATATCTCCGCACTCAGATCGACCCCTGTGACCTGAGCTCCGATTCTTCCACCGATTTTGCGTACATCGAATGCGGACACAGGATTTTCCTTCCGCGCGGAACTGAGGGATACCGGGCCGCTTCCGCCGGAATACTCACGGACAGCACAGGAAGGGCACCGTGTGAAGAACGCAGAAGAACCGACTCTGCGATGGCCCGCTGAGCCAACCACGGGGAAAGCGGACGCGGCAACCTTCAGGTTGAACGGCGCAACTACTTCACCAACTCGGATGCCGCCGTGATGACGCCGACTTCCGAAAGTAGCGCCACCGTCGGCTGATTCCTTGTCCTGTACACCCCGCAGGTGAAAACTCCCGGGTAAAGGGGCGTGCCAGGTCCGCCGCACCGCGCTCCGCGGCAGCCCGTGCCCCCTGCCCTCCCGGCCCGGAGCGGCCCGCGGTCCGAAGACCCTCTGGAGGCTGCGGTGAATTTCCGCGAGCTGCATCCCAACATCAAATTGCGGCTGGGCGTCGGTTTCGTCCAGCGGGTGCTCAGCATCATGCTGATGCCCCTCCTCGTCATCCATCTCGCCGCGCTCTACGGGGCCGCGACGGCCGGTGTGCTGACGCTGGTGGTCGGTGCCGCGGGCATCGCCTGCAACTTCCTCGGCGGCCATCTCGCCGATGTGTACGGCCGCCGGCCGCTGCTGGTCGTCGGAGAGGCCGGCGCGGCCGTCACCTTCGCCCTGCTGGCGCTCGCCAACTCGCCCTGGTGGAGCTCCGGGGCCGCGACGTTCGCGCTGTTCCTGCTCAACACGTGCAGCGCCAACCTGGCCACGCCCGCGGCGGACGCGATGATCATCGACGTCTCCTCGCCGGAGAACCGCACGCTCGTCTACACGATCAACTACTGGTCGATCAACCTGGCGTTCACCTTCGGCGCCCTGATCGGCGGTTTCCTCTACGCGGATCACTTCTTCGGGCTGCTGGCGGGCGCCACGGTGCTCTGCCTGGCCACCACCGGTGTGCTGTGGCGCTGGGTCACCGAGAGCGCCCCGGAAGGTTCGAGGGAGTCGGCTGCCGGTGTGATGGCGATGCTCCGCGGTTACGTCTCGGTCGCCCGTGACCGGGTCTTCCTGCGGCTGATCACCGCGGCCGTCCTCACTCGTGCGATCGAGGTGCAGATCGGCTACTACATCGCGGTCCGGCTGGCCGACGAGTTCCCCGAGCAGGTGCTCGCCACGCTCGGCTCCTGGGCGCCGTCGGTGAACGGCGTCGAGATGCTCGGCATCCTGCGGGCCGTCAACACCGCGCTGGTGGTGGCGCTCGCCCTGTTCGCGGGCGCTCTCTTCCGCCGGCTGTCCGACCGCACCCGGCTGTACGCGGGGCTGGCCGTGTTCACCGGTGGCTACATGGTCTGGGCGGTCAGCAACACCGGCTGGCTCCTGATCGCCGCGGCCGTCGCCCTGACCCTGGGCGAACTGGCGAACGTACCCGTCAAGCAGGCCCTGCTCGCCGACCTCGTCGACCCGAACGCCCGCACCAAGTACATGGCCGCCTACGGCCTCAACGCCCGCATCGGGCTGCTCATCGGCTCGCTGAGCGTCACCGCCGGCTCCTTCGTGACCCCGGTCGGGATGAGCGCGCTGTACGGCGTGTGGGGCGTGGCCGCCGTCCTCGTCTTCCGCTCGCTGCTGCGGGTGCGCGAGGAGCGGCAGGCAGCCGCGGCGGCCGAACCGGTGCCCGCCGCCTGACGGCCGCGCCGACGAACCGGAAGGAACTCCTCATGACCTCTGGACGCCCACCCCGTCACCTGCTCATGGTGATGCCCTACCACCAACTGGTCCGCAAAGCCGTGGAGGCGGGCTTCCGCGTCTGGTCGGTATGGGATCCGGCCCTGCGCGAGAAGAGCTACCTGGACGAGGTCGAACGCCACTCCGAGGAACTGCTGACGGCCGACTTCGGCGACCACGCGGCGCTGCGCGGCGTGGTCGCCGAGGCCGCCCGCCGGTACGGCATCGACGCGGTGCTGCACCTGGGCGGCGAGGACACCATGCTGCCGGTCGCCGAGGAGGCCGAGGCGCTGGGGCTGGCCGTGAACCCCGCCAGCGCCGTACGCAGCCTGAACGACAAGGCGGCGACCCGGGCCCTGCTCAACACGGCCGGCGTCTCCGTGGTGCGGGCCCGCGAGGTGACCGACGCCGCACAAGCGGCCGACGCCCTGGCGGAGTTCACCCTTCCCGTCATCATCAAGCCGACCCGTCTGGCCGGCAGCCGGGGCATCGCGCTGATCCGCGACCCGGCCGACCTGCTGGAGTGGAACGCCCGCGTCGAACGGGACGGCCACCGGGGCCCCTACCTGGTGGAGGAGTACCTGGAGGGACCCGAGTTCAGCGTCGAGACGCTGAGCGCGGGCTGCGTCCACCACATCGTCGGCATCACCGCCAAGCGCACGGGCGGAGCCCCGTACTTCGTGGAGAGCGGGCACATCCATCCGGCCCCGCTGTCCGCCGCGGACGCCGAGGCGCTGCGGGCGACGGTCCTGGAGCTGCTGGACCTGGCCGGGTACGCCTTCGGCCCCGCCCACACCGAGGTCGTCCTCACCTCCCGGGGCCCGCGGGTCGTGGAGTCGCAGGCCCGGCTCGGCGGCGACCGCATCCCGCTGCTGGTGGACGTGGCCTCAGGCTTCGACATCGAGGCAGGGATCTTCCGGGCGCTGGCCGGCGAACCGCTCGCACCTCCGACGCCCGTGCGCACCGCGGCGATCGGCTTCTTCCAGCTGCCCCCGGGCACCGTCGAGGCGGCGGAGGGCACCGAGGACATCGCCCGCCTGCCCCACGTACACGCCCTGCACTTCCCCTGGCGGGCCGGGGACACCCTGCCCGCCACCGTCAGCTCGGCCACCCGGCACGGATACGCCGTCGTCGACGGTGCCACCCCCGACGAGGCCGCCGAGCGGCTCGCCGAGGTCGAGCGCCTGGTGCGCTCCACCCTCCGGACATCCGCCCCCTCCGCACCCCGGACCGAAGGAAGCCTCAC
Source organism: Streptomyces sp. TSRI0281 (assembly GCF_001905125.1). GTDB lineage: Bacteria > Actinomycetota > Actinomycetes > Streptomycetales > Streptomycetaceae > Streptomyces. Next base: position 88,799 of record NZ_LWLE01000011.1, read on the forward strand.
ATGAGTGACATCCGTACCGTGCTGCTCGTCGGCGGCACCGACGCGCACCTGCGCTGTGTCAAGGAGCAAGAGGTACGCGTGGTGTTCCTCCAGCACCCCGACAAGATGAGTACCTACCAGACGGCGACCGCCGACGTTCTGGTGATGATCGACTACACCGACTACGACCAGGTGCTGCCGTTCGCCGAGACCGCCCGGACGCTCTACGGCGTGGACGCGGTCCTCTCCCTCACCGAGGGCGGACTGACCGCGGCAGCCCGGCTGAACGACCACTTCGGCTTCGGCGACGGTCTGCGCGGCGAGGTCAGCACCCGGATGCGCGACAAGCTGCTGATGCGCCGCCATCTGGATGCGCAGGGCCACCCGAACGTGCCCAGCGCCCCGGTGACCGACCGGGCGTCGCTGGAGGCATTCGGCGAGCGTGCCGGTTACCCGTTCATCCTCAAGCCCACCGGGACCACGGCCGGCTTCGGCCTGATCCGGGCCGAGAACCCGGCCGATCTGGACCGGGTGTGGCAGCGGCTGCGGGAGCTGACGGGACGGCGGACCGACCGCGGCTCGACGCTGTTCGTCGCCGACCGTTACCTCATGGAGGGCTACATCGACGGACCGGAGTACAGCGTCGAGGCGTTCAGCTTCGCCGGCCGGCACGTCGTCGTCGCCATCACCGAAAAGCTCGTCGACGAGCGGCACTTCGCCGAACTGGGCCACGCCCTGCCCGCCCGGCTCACGCCCGACGCCCACACCCGGCTGACCGAGGCGGTCACCGGCTTCCTCACCGTCATGGGCGTGACCGACGGCCCCAGCCACACCGAACTCAGGCTCGGCAGCCGCGGCCCCCTCGTCATCGAGTCCCACAACCGGCTGGGCGGCGGTCAGATCACCGAGATGATCGGGGCGGTCCACGGCATCGACCTCTTCCGGCTGTCGGCCGGGTGGGCACTGGGCACGGCGGAGCCGCTGCCGGACAGCCCGCGGACCGACAGCGCCGCCTGCATCCGCTTCCTCCCCGGCGATCCGGGCACGGTCACCGCCGTGCACGGCGTCGACGAGGTGAAGGCCCGCCCCGAGGTGCTCCAGGTCCAGGTGAACGTCCGCCCCGGCGACACGGTCCGCCCGCTCCGCGACAACTGGGACCGGCTCGGCTTCGTCGTCGTACGCGCCGAGGACACCGACACGGCCGTCGGGCTCTGCGAGGAGTTCACCCGGCGGACGCTGCGCGTCGAGGTCGAGACGGCCGACCGCGCACCGGCCACGCCCCCGAAGGAGCCCGCGGGCGTCTGACCCCGTGGGCGTACCCACCGCGGGCGTCCGACCCCGCGGGCGTCTCACCCCGCGGCCGTATCACCGTGGCCGCGAGGAGACCCCCAGGGGCGTTGCGCCCGGATCGCCCCGTGAGCCCCGGCGCGGTCCGAACGGAAAGCCCCAGCACCGTGCCGTATCCGACCGCACCCCTGGAGCCGATGGTCATGCCCGAGAAGAGCGGACTGCTGCGCACCCTGCGCGAGGACCTGGACGTGATCGTCGAACGGGATCCGTCCATCCGTTCCCGACTGGAGGGCCTGTGGCACCCGGCGCTGCCGGCCCTGTGGACCCACCGTGTGGCGCACCGGCTGTACCGGCGGGGCCACCGCATGAGCAGCCGGATCGTGGCCTACTTCGCCCGCAGCCGTACCGGGGTGGAGATTCACCCGGGAGCCGTCATCGGCAGGCGGGTCTTCATCGACCACGGTGCCGCCGTCGTGATCGGCGAGACCGCCGTCGTCGGGGACGACGTCACCATTTTCCACCAGGTGACCCTCGGCGCGCTCGGCTGGTGGACCGACAACTCCCTGGCGCCGGGCACCCGGCGCCACCCCGTGATCGGTGACCGGGTCGTCCTCGGCGCCAACGCGACCGTGCTCGGCGCGGTCACGATCGGCGACGACGCGCTCATCGGCGCCATGGCCACGGTGACCCGGGACGTCTGCTCCGGGGCACGGGTGTACCCGCCGCCCTCCGTGATCCGGGAACCGCACGACCCCGCCGCCCCGGACCCGGTGCGGCTGCTCGCCTCGGCCGGCTCGTGGTAGCACGGCCGCCCGCTTCTCAGAAAGCCGCACAGATGAGCATGACTGTCACGCGACGCCGCGTCGTCGCCGACCACCTGTACGACCTCATAGGCAACACGCCCCTGCTGCGCCTCGGCCTTCCCGGCATCGATCCGACGGTGGAGGTACTGGCGAAGCTGGAGTCGCACAACCCGTACGCCAGCAGCAAGGACCGGGCCGCCCTGTACATGCTGCGCGCCGCCGCCGAGCGCGGTGATCTGAAGCCGGGCGGCACCGTGGTGGAATCCACCTCGGGCAACACCGGCATCGCCCTGGCCGCGATGGCGGCCACCGGCGGATACCGCTGCACCGTGGTCCTGCCCGACAGCGCCACCCCCGAGCGGGTGGGCCTGCTGCGGGCCCTCGGCGCCGAGGTCGTGCAGACGCCGAGTGCCGAGGGCTTCGCCGGCGCCATCGCCAAGGCGGAGGAGATCCAGGAGAAGACACCCGGCTCCTGGTACAGCCGTCAGCACGAGAACCCCGACAACATCCGCGCCCACTACGAGACGACGGGCCCGGAGATCTGGAACGACACCGACGGCAAGGTCGACTTCCTGGTCGTCGGCGTCGGCACCGGCGGCACCCTGACCGGCGCCGGGCGCTACCTGAAGGAGCGCAACCCCGCACTCACCGTCGTCGCCGTCGAACCGGAGAACTCACCCGTCCTGTCGCAGGGGTACGGCGGCCAGCACCGCATCCCCGGCCTCAACGGCGGTTTCGTCTCACCCACCACCGACATCAGCCTCATCGACGAGGTACTCACCTGCCCCGACGAAGCCGCGCTGGAGACGGCCCGCCGGCTCACGCGCGAACAGGGCGTCTTCGCCGGGCTCTCCTCGGGCGCCGCCGTCCACGGCGCGCTGCTCGTCGCCCGCCGCCCGTCGAGCGCCGGACGCACCATCGTCACCGTGCTTCCCGACACCGGGGAGCGCTACGTCAGCATCTGGAACGAGAGGCAAGCCGCATGACCACGCTCGTCCTGCACCGTGGCTCCCTGCGCGCCAATCCGTACGAGAGGTGGCTCGACGGGCTGGACACCCCCCTCGTGCTGCTCGGCTCCAGCGAGCAACTGGACCTGTACGCCGAGGAACTGCCCACCGGCCCGCCGTACGTGCACGCCGAGGCGCTGTCGGACTACGACGGGGGCGCGCACGTGGCCCGGCGGGCCGCCGAACTCATCGGCACCTACCAGGTCACCGACATCGTCGCCTGCCAGGAGTTCGACATCGAGCGGGCCGCCGTCCTGCGCGAACGCTTCGGGCTGCGCGGCCAGCGGCCCGAGGCGGCCGTGCCCTACCGCGACAAGTGGGTGATGAAGCGGACAGCCCTGGCCGCCGGAATCCCCGTCGCCCCGCACACGCTGCTGCGCACCCCCGAGGACCTGGACGCGTTCACCGCCGGACACGGCCTCCCCGTCGTGGTCAAGCCCCGCCGGGGAGCCAGCTCGATCGGCCTGCGCATCCTGCGGACGGAGCAGGAGTACGCGCAGTGGCGCGGCCAGGCCGCGGCGGACGGGCTGCTCGACGACGACGGCGAGCCGGCCTGGCTGGCCGAGGCGTATGTCGAGGGCGTGATGTGCCACATCGACGGGACCGTGCTGGAAGGCCGGATCAGCACCCTGTGGCCGTCGATGTACACCTACGCGCTGGCCGACTACACCGACCGCAAGGCCCGTGTCGACATCGCCCTGGACGCCGCGGATCCGCTGACGCACCGGCTGACGGACTTCGGCGAGAAGCTGCTCGCCGCTTTCGGCGGCGGACCCGACTTCGCCTTCCACATCGAGGTGTTCGTCCGGCCCGACGGGGATCTGGTCCTGTGCGAGGCCGCCTGCCGGGCGGGCGGGGCGGGGGTGCGGGACGTGCAGAGGGCCATGTTCGGTTTCGACCCGGCCGAGTACCCGGTACGACGTCAGCTCGGACTGGACGTGGGTCCCACCGAACGCCGCGGGCCGCGACAGCTGGCCGGACAGCTGCTGTTCACCCGGCGGCCGGGACGGCTGCGGGCGCTGCCCGACCCGGCCCGGCTGCCCGAAGGGGTCGTGAAGTACCAGACCTTCGCGACGGTCGGCGACGAGGTCGGCGAGGCGGCGCACTCCGGCGACTTCCTGGTGGCCTTCGTCATCGTGGGCGAGGACCGGGCGCAGTGCGAGGCCCGAATCCGGGCGGCGGAGTCCTGGTTCCTGGCGGGGCTGGTGATGGACTGACGGCCCGTCGCAGCGGCACGGCAATCCAGGAGATGCAGGGCCACGGCGCGGTCTGTGAACGTGGCGCCATACCCGAGAGTGCGCCGTGCCGGGGCGACATCGCCCGCGGACACGGATACGGCTGAGCGGATTGGACGGACGATGGCCTTCAGCGATTCCGAGGACACCGCCTCGGTGCAGCGGCGCTTCGCCGCACAGGTGGCACGGGTGCCCGATGCGGTGGCCCTGTCCGGACGGGACGGGTCCCTCACCTACCGGGAGCTCGACCGCCGCGCGAACCGGCTCGCCCACCGGCTGCTCGCCCTCGGGGTGCGGCCCGAGGAACCGGTCGCGGTCCTGATGGAACGCTCCGTGGACCTGGTCGTCTCGCTGCTCGCCGTGGTCAAGGCGGGCGGCTGCTACCTGCCCCTGCACAGCGCCCACCCGGTGGAGCTGATGCGGCGGATCGTGAACCGCGCCGGCAGCCCGCTGATCCTGACCGACGCCGTGATGCGCGGCCGGGCCGGTGTGCTCGGCGGCCGTCTGCTGGAACCGGCCGCCGACCCGGACCTGGCCGCGCTGCCCGACCACGACCCCGACGTCGCCTCGGGCGGCGACGATGTCGTCTACGTCATCCACACCTCCGGATCGACCGGCGAGCCCAAGGGCGTCGCCGTGACACACCGCGGCGTGCTGGGCCTGGCCGCCGACTCCTGCTGGGACGGCGAGGGCCACCGGCGGATCCTGTCCGTGGCCCCGTACGCGTTCGGGGTGTCGACCTACGAACTGTGGGTGCCGCTGCTGCGCGGCGGCCACCTGGTGCTGGCCCCGCCCGGCGAGCTGGACCTGGGTACGCTGCGCCGGCTGTTCACCGAGGAGCGGATCGGTGCCGTACACCTGACCGCGGGCCTGTTCCGGGTGTTCGCCGAGGAGGCCCCGGAGAGTTTCGCGACCCTGTCCGAGGTCCTCACCGGCGGCGACGTGATCGCGCCGACGGCGGTGCGCCGGGTCCTCGAAGCCTGCCCCGGGCTGGTCGTACGGGCCATGTACGGCGCGACGGAGGTGTCCTCGTTCGCCGCGCACGCGGCGCTGGCCTCCGTGGACGACTGCCACGCGGGCGTGCCGGTGGGACGTCCGATGGACACCGTCGACGCCCGGCTGCTGGACGACCGGCTCGCCGAGGTGCCCGACGGCGAGGTCGGCGAGCTGCACATCGCGGGCGAACGGCTGGCCGCCGGGTACTTCCGCAGCCCCGAACTGACCGCCGAACACTTCGTCACCGGCCCGGACGGCGAGCGGATGTACCGCACCGGCGACCTGATGCGGCGTGGCGCGGGCGGTCTGCTGGAGTTCGCCGGGCGCTCCGGGGACCAGGTCAAGATCCGCGGCTACCGGGTGGAGCCGGCCGAGGTCGAGCACGCGCTCGGGCAACTGCCCGGTGTGGCGCACGCGGCGGTCGTGGTCCGTGAACCGCAGCCCGGTGACAAACGGCTCGCCGCGTACGTGGTCCCGCGCGGCAGCGGCCCCGGGGACCTGCGCACCGCACTGGGCGGCCTGCTGCCCGACTACGCGGTACCGGACACGTTCATGGAGCTCGCGGCCCTGCCGCTGACGCCCAACGGCAAGCTGGACCGGGCGGCGCTGCCCGAGCCCGCCGCGCCCGCCCCTGCGGCCACCACCGCCACCGCCCCGGTCGGCGAACGCCAGGGCGTGCTGTGCGTGCTGGTCGCCCGGGTGCTCGGGGTGCCGGAGATCGGCCCGGACGACAGCTTCTTCGACCTGGGCGGGCAGTCGCTCCAGGCGATGCGGCTGGTCGCCCGCATCCAGGCCGAGTTCGGCGCCGAGCTGACGGTCGGCGATGTCTTCAACAACCCCACGGTGGCCGAGCTCGACAGCTACCTCACCGACCTGGCCGCGACCGGAGCCGCGGCGTGACCGGCGGCCCCGCCGGTCCGACGCCCGCTGATCCCGTTCCCGCCTCCCCACCACCGCACGGTCCATCCCGGTCGGCATCCCGGACCGGTCATCGCAGGAGAAAGGACTGGTCCACGTGACCATCACCCACGTGTCACCGGAGACGGCCGAGTCGGGCCGCCGCATCCCGCTGTCGTTCAACCAGGAGTTCCTGCGCGGCTTCGACAAGGGCGAGACCGACGGCGCGTTCGGACACCGGCACACCCTCGTGTGCGGCTGGCGGGTGACCGGCGCGCTCGACACCGACGCGCTGGCCCAGGCCCTGAACGACATCGTGGAGCGCCACGAGGTGCTGCGCACCTCGATCCACGGCGACGAGTCGGGCAGTCACCAGACCGTCCACCCCGCCACGCCCGCCGAACTGCGGGTGGTGGACCTGGCGGACGACGGCCGCCCGCGCGACGAGCGTGCCGAGGCGTTCCTCAACGAGCTGGACGCCACCCCCTTCGGCGTCGCCGTCCTGCCGCACCTGCGGGCCGAGTTCGGCCGCTTCGACGCCACCGACGGTGTGCTGGTCCTGGTCACCCACCACACCGCGACCGACGCCTGGTCGGTGCAGCTGCTGATGCGCGACCTGGCCGCCGCCTACACGGACCGGGCCGCGGGCCGGGCACCGGCGGCCGGGCCGGCCCACCAGTACCAGGAGTTCGCCCGGTGGCAGCAGGAGAGCGCGGGCAGCCCGCGCACGGAACGCGAGCGGGCGTACTGGAGCGAGCGGCTGGCGGGGGCCGAGATCACCGGCATCACCACCGACCGCCCCCGCGAGGACGTGCCCGCCGCCTACGGTGTGCACCGCTTCGTCTTCGACGCCGAACTGTCCACGTCCGTCACCCAGTACGCGAAGGCCACCCGCAGTACCCCGTTCATGGTCCTCGCGGCGGCCTACAGCCTGCTGCTGCGCGGCCTGACCGGCACCACGGACGTCGTCTTCCCGACCTTCTCCTCAGGACGTTACGAGGAGCGGTTCGCCGAATCGGTGGGCCCGTTCTTCAACTTCGTGCCCATCCGCATCGACACCACCGGCTCCGCCACCTACGGCGCGGTGCTGGAGCAGGCGCGCGCCGCCTGCCTGGGCGCCTACCAGCACGAGATCCCGTTCGCGCACATCGCGCAGGACAGCCCCGGACTGCTCGCCCCGTTCGCCGACGGCTTCCTGGCCGTCGTCGCCTTCGAGGTGCTCCAGTCGCCGTTCGCCGCGGAGGACGGCGCCGCCGGGGGCCCGCGGTTCGCCGAGATCCGCCGTCGCGTCCTGTCCCAGAGCGTCAGCTCCGCCATCCCGGACGGCGGTCTGTGGGCCATGGACGTGCTGCCGGACGGCACCCTGGCCGGCAGCCTCAAGTTCGACAACAACCGGTTCGACGAGGCCACCGCCGTCGCGCTCGTGGAGCGCTTCCGCGCCCTGCTCCACACGCTGGCGACGGCTCCGGACACCGCCGTCGACGCGGGCTGAGCCCGCACCGCCCGCGCCCACCGAGACGTAAAGGGACCGATCCACGATGACGACGACTCTGCCCGGCACCTTCGCAGCCGGCCCCGTGTCACCTCCGGAACCCGACCTCACCCCGGACGAGCTGGTCGCCCGCGCCGAGGCCCTGGCCGCGACGCTCGTCGAGCGGCAGGCGGAGACCGAGGAGCGCGGCCACTACGCCGAGGACACCCACCAGGCCTTCTCCCGGGCCGGCTTCTACCGCATCCTCGTCCCCCGGCGTTACGGGGGCTACGAGTTCGGCCCCGAGACGTTCGTCAGGGTCGCGACCGCCCTGGCCCGCGGCTGCCCCTCGACGGGCTGGATGTATCTGTTCGGGGCCGCCCACGCGCTGGTGGCGGGTTCGGTGTTCGACGAGCGGACGCAGGACGAGCTGTTCGCCGGAGGTGAGTTCATCTGCCCGGCGACCGTCGCCCCCACGGGATCGGCCGAGCCGGACGGCGAGGGCGGCTGGGTGCTGAACGGCACCTGGAACTACTGCTCGGGAGCGCCGTACGCCACCCACTTCATCGGCCACACCCTGATCCCGCAGGGGGAGGGGCAGCCGCCCGCGCCGCTGCTGTTCATCGTCGACCGCGACCAGTTCGAACGGCTCGACGACTGGGGCGACCAGCTGGGCCTGCGCGGCAGCGGCTCGCACAGTCTGCGCATCGAGAACGCCCGCGTCCCGGCCCACCGCGCCCTCGTCGGACACCTCAGCCAGTTGCCCGTCACCGACGAGCTGCCCGGCCGGGTCCTGCACGGAGGTGCGTACGGCGGCGGCCCGCTCAGCTTCATGCTGCTCGAACTCGGCGTCCTCGCCGTGGGCATGGCCAAGGGCGCCCTGGACGCGTACGAGCAGCTGATGCGCGACCGCACCACGTCCTTCTTCCCGATCGTGCCGCGCACCGAGGACCCCGACTACCAGTTCCGCTACGGCGAGGCCACCGGGCTCATCGCGGCCGCCGAGGCGGCCGTGCTGCACGCGGTCGGGCAGTGGCAGGAGCTGTGCCACCGCGAGGCGGCGGCCTTCACCCGGGAGGCGGAGCTGCGTCTGGCCCTGGTCAGCCGCGAAGCCGTACGGCTGTGCTGGCGAGCGGTGGAGAGTCAGCTGTTCCCCACGGCCGGTTCCAGTTCGGTCCGTCACGGCGAGCGGATCGAGCGGGTGTGGCGCGATCTGTCGATGCTCCACAGCCACGCCGGCAACGGCATCTTCCTCGCCACCCACGCCAACCGCGAGCTGTCGCAGGCCCACTTCGGCCCGCTCGGCTGATCCCGGCACGCCCCCTCCGTACCGCCCCGTACCGCTGCCCGGCCGGTATCGCTCCGTATCTCCTCGTACCGCTGCCCGGTCCGTATCGCTCCGTATCTCCTCGTACCGCTCCGTACCGCCGCCCGCCCCGCCGCCCCAGGCCAGAAGAGAAACCGGACACTTCCATGGAGCAACGCTGCCCGTTCGCCCTCGACACCACCGGCCGGGACATCCACGGCGAGGCCGCCGCCCTGCGCGAGCAGGGCCCGGCCACCCGGGTGGAACTGCCAGGCGGAGTGGTCGCCTGGTCCCTCAACAGCCACGACATCATCAAGAAGGTGCTCACCGACCCGCGGGTCACCAAGAGCGCGCGGTCCCACTGGCCGGCCTTCGTCAACGGAGAGATACCGCCGGACTGGGAGCTGATCAGCTGGGTGGCCATGGACAACATGGTCACCGCCTACGGCAAGAACCACGTACGGCTGCGCAAGCTGGTCGGCAAGGCGTTCACGCCGCGCCGCACCGCCGCCTTCCGGCCGCGTGTCGAGGAGCTGACCAAGCAGCTCCTGGACGCCCTGGAGACGGCCGGGCCCGACGAGGTGGTGGACCTGCGGGAGCGGTTCGCCTACCCGCTGCCGGCCCGGCTCGTCGCCGACCTGATCGGCATGGAGGAGGAGGCCCGCGCGAAGACCGCCAAGGTCATCGACGCGATGGTCGACACCACGGTCACCCCCGAGCAGGCGCAGGCGGTGCTGGCCGGCTGGCGCGGGGCGATGGCCGACCTCATCGCCGACAAGCGGCGCGAGCCCGGCGAGGACATCACCAGTGACCTGGTCGCCGCGCGGGACGAGGACGGCACCGCGCTGTCGGAGGAGGAACTCGCCGACACGATCTTCGCCATCCTCGGCGCCGGTTCGGAGACCACGATCAACTTCTTCGACAACGCCATCACCGCCCTGCTCAGCGATCCCGCACAACTGGAACTGATCCGCTCCGGCCGGGCCACCTGGGACGACGTCATCGACGAGACACTGCGCGTCGAGTCGCCGCTGGCGCACCTGCCCCTGCGTTACGCGGCCGAGGACATCGAGCTCGACGGGGTCACCATCCCCAAGGGCGACCCGATTTTGGTCAACTACAGCGCCGTGGGCCGCGACCCGGAGCTCCACCCGGACAGCCCCGGCACCTTCGACCTGACCCGGCCCGACAAGGCGCACCTGTCCTTCGGGGTGGGCCCGCACTACTGCATGGGTGCCGGTATCGCCCGCCTCGTCGCCACGACGGGTCTGTCCCAGCTGTTCGAGCGGTTCCCGGACCTGTCGCTGGCCGTGGACAGCGGTGAACTGCAGCCGCTGCCGACGTTCATCATGAACGGTCACCGCAGCCTCCCGGTCCGTCTGAAGGCCCCGGTCCCGGCGGCCGCCGGCTGACACCCCGTACCCGCCCACGCGTCGAAGGGCCGCCCCGGCCGGGGCGGCCCTTCGTCGTTCCCGCCGCCGCCCGCACCGCGACACACCACCGCGACACACCACCGGAGCGCACCACCGGAACTCACCACTGGGACACGGACCGCGGCACACCACGACGGCACAGCACACCCCGGCACCGCACCGCGGCACAGCACGACGGCACAGCACACCCCGGCACCGCACCGCGGCACAGCACGACGGCACAGCACACCCCGGCACCGCACCGCGGCACAGCACGGCGGCACCACACCCCGGCACCGCACCGCGGCACAGCACGACGCCCGGCCGGGGGGTCCGGCCGGGCGTCGTGGGTGGACGGGGGTCAGGCGGCCACGGTCTGCTTCCCGCGGCGTGAGCCCTTGAGCACGCGGTACATCATGCGCGGGCTCATCAGGGCCTGCGGCGATTCGACGAGGCCCGCCACCCGCATGAAGGTGCCGGTGATGCGGCCGTCGTGGACCGCCGCCGCCTGCAGCCGCGCCATGTACGCACCGCCCGTGCGCACCTTGGCGTTCCGTACGCCCTCGACCTCGGGGTAACCGAGGTCCCCTCCCGCGGAGAAGTCCCACGGGACGTCGATGACACCGGAGATGTCGCGCTGGAACTCCAGGGGCTGCGGCGACAGACCACGCGCCAGGTGGCCGTCGAGCACCTTGGCCTCCATCGCGGCGACCGTCATGCCCTGTCCGTAGACCGGGTTGAAGCTGCACGCCGCGTCGCCCATCACCAGCAGCCCGGCGGGCAGGCTCCGCAGCCGCTCGTAGTGGCGCCGCACGCTCGCCGGATAGCGGAAGGTCGAGCCGTCCCCGACGGGTTCGGCGTCCTGGAGGACGTCGTAGATGTCGGAGACCGGAAGGGTCTTGGTCCAGGCGAGGTATCCCTCCAGGTCGGCCGGCGCGCTGTCGCCCAGCACCCCGGTCAGCGAGACCGCGATGAGCCCGTCCTCGATGCGGGAGAGGAACGCCCCGCGCCGGTGGCTGGGCGAGGAGACGGGGTTGATGGACAGGTCGCCGTTGAGCACACCGAGGTCCGGCAGCCGGAAGAGGCGCGTGGTGTAGCTGAGGTCGATCTTGATGCGCTGCTCCTCGGGGCGCTCGTACCCGAGTTCCTCCAGCCACAGCGGTGTGCGCGAGCCCCGGCCGCTGGTGTCCACGACGAGCCCGGCATCGAGGACCTGCTCCGGCTCGCCGGGCCGCTGGCTCTGGACCCGGGCCCCGGTGACGGTGGTCCTCGCGTCGTCCGTGACGAGCCCGACGATGTCGTGCCGGTCGAGGAACCTCACGTTCTCCAGCGCGGCGACCCGCGCCCGTACCCGGCCCTCCAGCACCGGGCGGGTGGCGGAGACGCACACCAGCCCCGTGGTGGCGGGGCTGAGCCGGCGGCCGTTGAAGTACCAGCGCAGCTCTCCGAGGTCACCCGTCGGGATGCCGGCCGCGACGGCCTCGTCGGTGAATCCGGGGAAGAACTCGTCGAGTATCTGCTGTCCGCGGGCGAGCAGGCCGTGCACGTGGCGGCCCTGGGGCACACCCCGGCGCGCCTCGGCGCCCGGCGACATGTCGTCGCGGTCCACGACGACGACCTCGCGGAACCTGTCGGCGAGCACCCGGGCGGCCAGCAGGCCGGCCATGCTGCCGCCGAGTACCACCGCGCGGCCTGCTTTCGTGTCGGCCATCGCCGCCACCTCCTTGGGAATGAGTACGGAGCGGACAGGCCGTCAGGCGGCGTGGAGGGGAGTGTTCTGGTACGCGGCGAGGTGCCAGGCGCCGCCGCGCTTGACCACGACCCAGGAGCCGTGGACGGCGCGCTCGGGGCTCGGTTCGGTCTGCCCCGGGGCGAGGATGCCGCCGCGGGTGATGAGGATGCCGGACTCCGCGTCGGCGAAGCGGATGTCCACGGGGGTGCCGGTGACCCGGGTGCCCTTGAGGGGGCCGGTGAACGCCTCGGTCATGAAGGCGGCGATGGCCTCCTGGCCCTGCTGGAAGACGCCGGGCAGGATCATCGTGCCGTCGGGGGTGAAGACCTCGGCGAACGCCTGGGCGTCGTGCGCGGCCCAGGCGGCGACGACTCGGCCGGGCACGGCCGCGACGGCGGCCTTGTCCTTGTCGGAGATCTCGATGGCGGGCGCGTCGGTGGTCTGAGCAGTCATTCCGGTGGGCTCCTCGGTCTCGAAATGCGGTCTCGTGCGGTCTCGTGCGGTCTCGTCGAAATGCGGTCCCGTAGAAGTGCGGTCCCGCCGAAATGCGGTACCGCACGTGCGGGCCGGGGCTGTGACTGCGGCCTCAGATGTAGAGCGTGTTCGGCTCCTGGCCGCACAGGACGCGGCCGTAGAGCTCGTTGTTCGTGTTCGGGTTCATCAGGGCGTGCAGGTTGATCGCCTGGATGTCGCGGACGACGCGCTGGATGGGGACGTCGCGGTAGATCGAGGAGCCGCCGCTGGCGGAGGCGAGCAGGTCGACGGCCTCCTTGGCGAGCCGGCACACGGCCCCCAGGTCGGCGCGGGCGCGGGCGCGCTCCTCCAGCGTCCAGGTGTCGCCGGACTCGCCCTTGCTGTCCACGAGCGAGGCCAGCCGGTGGGCGTGGAACTCGGCCTGATCGGTCTTGAGCGTCGCCTCGGCGGCCTGGAAGTGGGTGAGCGGCGCCTCGGACTGCTGCTGGTAGGTGGTGTAGGTGATGGTGCGTCCCGGCAGCCGCTCGAAGAAGAGGTCCCGGGCGGCCTGGGCCAGTCCCAGCGCGGTGCCCACCGACGAGGCCGAGGCGACGGGCAGCAGCGGGGTGCGGTAGACGGGCGTCCGGGCGTTCAGCTCGGAGGCGTAACTCCCCTGGAGGATCGCGCCGAGCGGCAGGACGCGCTCCTGCGGGACGAAGAGGTCCTGGGCGACGGTGCTGACGCTGCCGGTGGCGCGCAGACCGGTGGTGTCCCAGTCGTCGATGATCGTCAGGTCCTCGATCGGCACCAGAGCCATCACGGGCTGCGGCGGTCCGTCGGGACCCTGCAGGACGGCAATGATCTCCTGCCAGTGGCTGTGCCGGGCGCCGCTGACGAAGCCCCACTTGCCGTTGACGGTGATACCGCCGGGCGCCGGCGTGGCCAGCGCGGACGGGCTGAGGGTGCCGCAGATCCGGACGTCCGGGGTGGAGAAGACCTCGTCCTGGACGCTGTCGGGGAACAGGCAGGTCATCCAGGTCGGGATCCAGTAGACGGCCGTGGTCCAGGCCGCTGCGCCGTCGGCACGGCCGAGGGCGGCGGCGACATCGACGAGGGTACGGGTGTCGGCCTCGAAGCCGCCGTAGCGCTTGGGCACCCGCAGCCGGAAGAATCCGGCGTCCCCCAGCGCCTCGACGGTCTCGTCCTGGAGTCTGCCGTCCTGCTCCGCCTGCGCGGCGTTCTTCTTCAGAAGCGGTGCCAGCTCGACTGCGCGCTGGACGAGTTGCGCCCGCGTGGGGATGTCGGCGGTCAGCATCGGTTTCCTCCTGGACATGACGATCGTGAAGAGTGGCAGGACTGGAGAGACCGTCACATCGGCAGGGGACGGGCGGCACCTCTTGGATTGCGCACCTGCCGTCGGCGGCACGGCGCGAAAGGACATCGCAGCCCCGCGGCGGGCCGTTCACGGATGCGTGCGGCGGTCCCGCACGCAGGGAGAAGCCCTGGTCGCCGCCGACTGCCACGATGGCATCCCGGCCACGCCCGCGCGCCCCGGCATCGGGCGGTGAGGGGATTTCGAGGGAAGAGGGCTCATGACCGATCAGCACCGCTCCGGCGCCGAGAGTCGTCCTCGGTCATCGGTGAGCCGGCCGCTCACCGGCGACGAGTACATCGAGAGCCTGCGCGACGACCGGCAGGTGTTCCTGTACGGGGAACGCGTCAAGGACATCACCGCCCACCCTGCGTTCCACAACCCGGTACGGATGACGGCACGGCTCTACGACGCTCTGCACGACCCGGCCACCCAGGACGTCCTGACCACCCGGACGGACACGGGCAGCGGCGGACTGACCCACCGCTTCTACACCACGCCGCACAGCGCCGAGGACCTCGTCGCCGACCAGCAGGCGATCGCCGCGTGGTCCCGGATGAGCTACGGCTGGATGGGCCGCAGCCCCGACTACAAGGCGGCCTTCCTCGGCACACTGGGAGCCAACGCGGACTTCTACGGGCCGTTCGCCGACAACGCACGGCGCTGGTACCGCGAGGCCCAGGAGAAGGTCCTGTACTGGAACCACGCGATCGTGCATCCGCCGGTGGACCGCAGCCTGCCGCCGGACGAGGTGGCGGACGTCTTCGTGCACGTGGAGAAGGAGACCGACGCGGGGCTCGTGGTCAGCGGCGCGAAGGTGGTCGCCACCGGCTCGGCGCTGACCCACCACAACTTCATCGCGCACTACGGACTGCCCATCAAGAAGAAGGAGTTCGCGCTGGTGGCCACGGTGCCCACCGGCGCCGCCGGGGTGAAGCTGATCTGCCGCCCCTCCTACAGCGCCACCGCGGCCGTGATGGGCACCCCGTTCGACTACCCGCTGTCCTCGCGGCTCGACGAGAACGACACCATCCTGGTCATGGACAAGGTGCTCATCCCGTGGGAGAACGTGTTCATCTACGGGGACATGGCGAAGATCCAGATGTTCTCGTCGCAGTCCGGGTTCATGGAGCGCTTCACCTTCCATGGATGCACCCGGCTGGCCGTCAAGCTGGAGTTCATCGCGGGAGCGCTCGCGAAGGCCCTGGAGGTCACCGGGACCCAGGACTTCCGGGGCGTGCAGACCCGCCTCGGTGAGGTCCTGGCCTGGCGCAACCTCTTCTGGGGCCTGTCGGACGCGGCGGCCCGCAATCCGGTGGAGTGGCACAACGGGGCGGTGCTGCCCAATCCGCAGTACGGCATGGCCTACCGCTGGTTCATGCAGATCGGCTACCCGCGCGTCAAGGAGATCATCGAGCAGGACGTGGCGAGCGGCCTGATCTACCTCAACTCCAGCGCGGACGACTTCAAGAACCCCGAGATCCGCCCCTACCTCGACAAGTACGTACGGGG
This sequence comes from Streptomyces sp. TSRI0281, assembly GCF_001905125.1. Taxonomy (GTDB): domain Bacteria; phylum Actinomycetota; class Actinomycetes; order Streptomycetales; family Streptomycetaceae; genus Streptomyces. The sequence goes on from NZ_LWLE01000011.1 coordinate 104,264, forward strand.
CTCGAACGGCATCGAAGCCGTCGACCGGGTCAAGGTGCTCAAGCTCCTGTGGGACGCGGTGGGGACGGAGTTCGGCGGACGCCACGAGCTGTACGAGCGCAACTACGCCGGCAACCACGAGAACACCCGCACCGAGCTGCTGTTCGCGCAGACCGCCTCGGGGCAGATCGACGACTACAAGGCGCTGGTCGACCAGTGCATGTCGGAGTACGACCTGGACGGCTGGACGGTGCCCGACCTCTCCTCGTTCGAGGGGCTCAGGGACATCCGCAGGAACCTGCCCGGCTGCTGATCCCCCGCTGCAGCCGGAAGCGGCACGGGCGTCCACCGGTGGCGGCAAGGGTGTGACCGGGACAGCCCTTCAGGTGTCCCGGTCCGTCACCCGTTCGGTCCGGTGCCGCCGGTGGTGATACCCGGCCGAGGGGGTCTCCACGAGCAGCCGTTCACGCACGAGCCGGTAGCCGATGACCCGGTTCACAGCGAGCATCGGGGCGTTCTCCCGGTTCACGGTGACCGTGACCGACCCGGCCTCGGGAACAGCTCGTGCAGACGCAGTGTGTGGCGCGCTTTCATCCAGCGGGCCAGCCCGCCGGTCCGGTGTCCGGCGGTATCGTGCTGGTCGGCTGCCTGCGCACGGGCATCGGCCACCGTCGCACCGACGACCTCGCACGAGGGCAGGTGGACCACCGCGCTGACGAGCAGTCGCTGCCCGGCCGTCTCCGCCTCCCAGGCACGGACCGCCGCGGTGTCCCAGGCTCGGGACGCCATCTGCAGCGCGGCTCCGGGCGCGTCCAGCACATGGCCCATCACCCGTCCGAACGAGGGTGCCCATTCCGCAGGGGCCGCACGCTGCCAGGACACCACCCGGTAGTCGGGGTGAGGATTCGCCGCCAGCTCGTGGCAGCGCCTCAGGACGTCCCAGTCGAGCCGCTGTTCATGCAGTTCCAACCGCAGCATCACGCGCCACCCGCGAACAAATCTCGGTCCGGGCGTCCCCGCCGACACCATCGCCTGGATCCGCTCCGTCCCCCGGTCCCCGGCCTCTGCCGCGATCCGGGCGAGCAACGCCGACCCGATGCCCCGGCACCGCGCCTGCGGCGCCACGGACAGACGAAGGAACCCGATCGCGGGATCGTGCCGCTGCGCCCGCAGGCACCCGGTCCCGTTCTCGTCGTGGTACACCGGGCCGTCGGCGGCCCGGTGCGTTGCCGCGAAGTGCTGTCGACGTCACGCCGGCCTCGCCGGACTGTCCAGGCCGGCTCCAACCCGGCGTTCTGCGGATTGGGCTGCTCAGCGCTGTTCTGTCGACTGCATCCGCCTGCCCGCCCCAGCGAGGCAAGCTCTGGCGTGGGGCACGTATCAGCGGGCAGGATCGGCCGCATGAAGATCTGTGTGCTTGGCGGAACGTGGTTCCTGGGTCGGGCTGTTGCCCAGGCAGCTCTTGACCGTGGGTGGTCGGTGTCTGCCTTCAACCGAGGAAGGTCCGGAGTCGCACCCAAAGGGACGCGTGAGTTCCACGGCGACCGCACCGTCCGCGAAGACTTGATTCGACTCGCGCAGGAGGGGCCCTGGGATGCAGTGATCGATACTTCGGCCTCGGAGCTTGCGCCGAGAGATGTGTTGGCCGGAGCCGAGGTGCTGGAGCCGGTAGCGGGTAAGTACGTTTACATCTCCACCGTCAACGCCTACAGAGGGTGGCCGGACGAGCCGCTTACAGAGTCGTCCGAAATTCTTGATGGACCGGCTGACGCCGACGCCGACTATGGCCGATTGCCGGTCAACTGGACCGGGCCGGACTGGTACTACGGTCGGCAGAAGGCCGGTGCCGAGCGGGCATCGGTAGCGGCATTCGGAGCATCAAGGGCGTCGGTCCTCCGCCCTGGTGTGATCCTGGGCCCAGGAGAGTATGTGGGTCGCCTTCCCTGGTGGCTGCGGCGAGTGTCAAAGGGCGGTGCGATCCTCGCGCCTGGCGACCCGCACAAGACAATTCAGCCCGTGGATGTTCGAGACGTGGCCTCCTTCGCACTCGACCAAGCCGCGTCCTTGGGCGGCGGTGCGTTCAATGTGACTGCTCCGCTGGGCCGCGAGACGATGGGCGGCTTCCTCACGGCTTGTCTTGACGTCACCGGCGAAGCCGGTCAACTCGTCTGGGCTCCTGACGATCTTCTGGTTGCAAACGGAGTAGAGCAATGGACCGAACTGCCGCTCTGGCGCACTCACGCGGGTGTGTGGAGTATCGACTCCTCCCTTGCTCAGGCGGCAGGGCTACAGTGCCGCCCCTTGGCGGAGACCGTCGCCGCCGTATGGGAGTGGATGCAGGGTGGAGGCGTCCCGGTTGAGCATCCTCGCTGGGCCGAGCACGGCATCTCGATGGAGAAAGAGGAAGTGATCCTTGCGAAGCTGAGCGGCTGAAGGTCAGCTCTCGATGGCCAGGGGCGCTGCGGCGCCCAGTCGATGTGCCGTCGCAGCTGCGCTGAACTCCTCAATACGATCACCGAGTGTGCGCGCCGCAGCTGAGCCGCTGAAGTCGGAGTGGCAGAGGCCGGACCACACCGCAGCCAAGCGCTCCAGCATCCCAGCACCGCGCCATTCGGTGGGCACGGAGAAAGCGGGGTCGAGGGCCGCGTGAGCGCCGTCGAATTCGCCGCGCAGAAGTCGCGCACGGGCAAGGTCCACGGAAGCCTGGGTCGAGATGAGCAGGGAGCGCTGATCTTCGGGCTTATGGCCGAGGAGGAGAAGGGCGCTTTCCGCAGCCTCCTCTGCACCCCCGGCATCACGCAGCAAGAGATAGGTAGTCGCGTTACTCATGGCCACTCGGTCGCTCGGGAATCCGAATTCGCCACCGATGTCGTCGTGAAGCTCGTCCCGCACTCCGGTGCTCTGCTCCAGAGCGTTCCGCACCGCGCCTTCTGCCGCGAGCCTGTTGCCCAAGTGCCCGTATGCGCGGGCTTCGATAACGGACAGGCGTGTCAAGGCTGTGTCGCCGAGCCCTCGGAATTGTTGCGCCGTGTGCACGAGACGAACGGCTTCCGACGGCCGGCCGCCCCAGAAGGCCAAGAAAGCGAGGGCGCCGTGAGCGTACGCCTGGAGAGGGCCGTGCTCGATCACCTGTCCGTACAGTGCCGCAGTCCGGGACAGTGACACGGCGGAGGTGAGAGAGCCGAGGTCAAAGCTGATCGCGGAGAGCAGGGCAGCAGACTGGCCGGCTGCCAGGTATGCCCGTGTCCTCTGGCGGGGCACTTGAGTCCGCTCCAGCGAGGATTGTGCAATTGCGAGTAGTTCCTTTGCGCGGCGGTAGACCTCGGTCGGGGATGTGCGGCTATAGCCGCGAGCCAAGGCCACGACGTCGTCGTGCAGCTGGTCGAGCGTCATGTCCGGAAGGCTGAGAGAAGCAGCATCACCGGCGTGCGCGGCGGCATCCCGAGCAGTCATCGCGAGTTCGCTTTCGTTGAGCGCAGTTACGTGTTTCCCAGGCGCCTCCGGCGTCGGGGCGGTCGGCGGGCTCAGTAGGAGCCGTGTGGTGTACCCAAACATGCGCTCCAGCACTTGAGGTGCCGGGTTGTTGGGAAGCCCCACAACCCGACCCGAAGTCCACCGCCGAAATGTCTGCTCTTCCACCGTCGCCGTGGAAGGCGCCTTACCAGCGGCTGTTGCTAGTGCTTGAGCTGCATCCTCATATGCTCGTCTGAAGCCGTCGTAGGTCCAACCACGTTCCCGAACCAGCGCTTGAAGCAGTGTCCGAGCCTCCATGGCCAACGTCTCCCTTGCAGCAGGCAGCCGGTCTCGATCGTGGGCACCGCCGTGTCGGTAGCTCCGCACCCAAACTATTGCCCAACTCGGTTCGGTCATAGCGATCTTGTGCCAAGTGGGGTCCAGATGACATGCCGGTGATACCCCGCGTCACCCGACGGCAGGGAGGTGGGACCCGCCGTGACATGGCGAAAGCAACGCATCGCGGGAAAGCTTGCTCTCCGCTAGCTGCCCTTCGCATGAGGTCGTCCGGGCGGCGTAAGTCGATCTGCACTCCCCACGAAGCCGAGGCCAGCATGAGCCAGAGCACCACCGCACGCGACAAATCGGAGCAGGGTAAGCACGATGGCCCGCAGCTTGCAGGGTTGGAATTGTCGGAGCCCCAGATTCTTCAAGCGATGTTTCTTCCCGATCCGCTGTGGGTGCCTGAGATGCGGCGAGCGGCCAGGGTCTTCCTACACCGGTTAGGCGTGCGGCGGTCGACGGTCGACGGCGTCGAGCTGGCCGTATCAGAGTTGGTTACCAACGCAATCCAGCACGGCGGCAGTGAAGCTGAAGTGGGCCTCCGTATCTCGGCAATCAGAGGCACGGTGCGGGTCTCGGTGGTCGATCAAAATTCCGCGCCGGCCGTGCTGAGGCGAGCCGACGCCGAGTCGGGCCGTGGACTGCTCCTCGTCGCTGCCGTCGCGGACAACTGGGGAAGCAGCGGCGAGGAGGCGTGGTGCGAGTTCCGGCATCCCCTGGGGAAGTCGGAGGTGGCTGCGACATGACCTACGTACTGACATGCTATCGACGGAGAAGTTCGTAGTGGGCGCGACGAACTTGATCGCGTCGCTGGGGAACGCGTTTCTCCACGATGACGACCCGGAAGCCGACCTGTACGCGGTCCTCGGTGCTTCCGCAGGCCCGACTGGTCTGGCTGGCGCGAGGCGTCCCCAGAAGGAGGGAAGGGGCTTCTCCCACCGTAGTGTCCATCGGCTGGCTGAGAAGCTACCGAAGCCCGGCAGTGCCGCGGTCACGGAGTTGGGCCGCTGTGTCACGCGTGCCCCGGGCACCCTCGACGAGCGCCGAGCTGCGATCGGGCTCCCCTCCGCCGCCGCGCTGGAGACCCTGAGCCGCCGCCTCGCATCTGGCCCCGGCTGCGGACCGACACCTGAGGTATCACACGACGGCGAACTGCCCACCGACCTGTCGAGCGCGGGGTGAGCGGCTTCGCCTCGCTGAAGGCCATGCGCCGGGAGCACCACATCCTGGTCCACGGTCTGTTCACGTACCTCAGCGTGACGTGGTTCCTCGTCGTCGTCCTCGCGGCCTCACTGGTCCAGGGCTGACAGCAGAACGGAAGGCAGCGTCCCGGCCCCCACACGGGCCGGGCAGCTCAGCGTGTGTTTTGGATCGTGTCTCTCTGTACTGGGAAGGGGGGCTGTTCATGCAGCCCATCAGCTACATCTTCGCCGATGACACCACTCACTCCCTCGCCGAACTCGGCGCCGCCCACCAGGGGCTGTGTGCCTCTCCTCCCGGGCCCTCGCACATGGGGCTCCTGCTTCACACCTGCCAGCGCGTCGAGTGGTACGCCGCAGCGGAGATCATGCCCCCGGCGTTCGAGCTGTTGGGGCGGTCCAGCACCTCCGGACAGCGCGCGGCGCTCGTTCGCCTCGGCCAGATCGCGGCCGGGTCCCGCTCTCTGATCCCCGGCGAGCGCTTCATCTACCGGCAGGTACGGGAGGCGGCAGCCCGCCTCGCGGTGGACCATCCCCTCTACGGGGTGACCCGCGGCGCGCTCCTCCTGGCCACGCGTGCCCGGGAGGAGTTCGGCCTGTACGCGCAGGTGGACTACAGCGACCTTCCTCGTCTGCTGCTTGACGAGCGTCCTGCGGATCTCCGGCAGCTGCTCGTGATCGGCGGCGGGATGCTTGCACGCGCCATCGCCGCTGCCCCGCCGCCCGGTTACGACCGTGTGGTGATGATGACCCGCGGCCCCCGCAAGCTGCGCCGCCTGGTCGAAGGGCTCGGGACGGTCACCGTCGTGAGGCACCCCAGCCTCCAACGGGCTCTGGAGGGGCGCCCGTACGACACGGTCATCGCCACAACCAACCTGCACGGCGAGTACGAGCAGCACGTCCGGGAAGCGGCTACAGGCCCGCAGGCCCGCGATGTTCTCGATCTGTGCTGCACGCTCGCGTTGCCGGAGAGACCGGCCGGATACCGGCATCTGTACGACCCCGAGGTCCTCGGCGTTCTCGCGGACGCCAACCGCAGCATGGGCGGCCCGGCGCTCCAGGCCCGCCAGTGGATCGCTCAGACAGTGGAGGTCACCGTATGAAACCCGACCGGACAGCGGACGTGCTCGTGATCGGGGCGGGACCGGCTGGGATGCTCGCGGCGAATCGTCTCGCCCAGGAGGGCGTCAACGTCCTCCTGGTGGATGCCGGTCGCTGCCACACCCGCCGTGTCTGCCCCGTGGACCGGATGAAGTCCTGCCACGGCTGCCGGGGGATCTGCAACGTGATCGCGGGATTCGGTGGGTCGATCCACTACGGGGACGGTGTGAAGCTGTCCCGTTTTCCCAGCGGCCGACGACTGGCGGAACTCCTCGGAGCCGACCGCGCGGGGCAACTGAGTGACGCGGCGCTGTCCCAGATGTGCGGTGCCGACCGGCCCGTCTTCCGTGGTGCCCTGGCCGGAGGATCGCCGTTTCCGGTCAAGGACTACCCCGTGGCCTCCCTCAGCTCCGCGCAGGTCCGCACTCTGGTCGAGCGGCTGTACATGAGGCTGGCCGGGAGTCCGCAGGTGACCTTACGGCTCGAAACAGAGGTCACGGACCTACGGCCGGACGATCGCCACGGCTTCACCGCCACCCTCAAGTCGCTCGGCACGGTCGACACGGTCACCGCCCGCAAGGTGATCATGGCCGTCGGCCGACGGGGTCAGCGGTGGTGGGCCCGGCAGGTTCGTGAGCTCGACCTGGAACACGAGGCGCCCACCCCGTCCGTCGGGCTCCGATTCGAGGCGCCCATCGGCCTCCTCCGTCGCGGTGCGCTCATCCACGAGGACTTCAAGACCACCCTGGTCCGCGACGGGGTCAAGGTGAAGACGTTCTGTTTCTGTGCCGGTCCCGGCGGTGGGCGGCTCAAGTTCACCGACTACGGTGACCACACTCTCCTCGACGGACACGTCATCCCCGAGGCGGGCGAGTCGGCCATGGGGAACTTCGCACTCCTGGCCCAGCTCCGGGACGGGGCCGGGCGCCCGTGCGACGCCCGGTGGGTCGAGGAGCACCTGCTGACCCCCTACCGGTCCCTTCGCGATGACCGGCCGGGGAAGCCCGTCCTCCAGTGGTACCCGGACTGGCGGGACAACAAGCTCACCTGCACGACGCTGGACGGCTTCGCGCAGCGTGCGGGGCACCGTCCCTCTCTCGCGGACTACGGCGTCGGAAACCTCGCCGGCATTCTCCCCGCTCCCGTGCACACCGCTATGCGCACGGTGTTCGAGGAGCTGATGCCGCCCCTCGCCGGTCGTCCCCTCACCGAGCACGACGCCTCCCGCATCGCGGTGATCGGCCTGGAGCTGGAAAGCCTCTGGGACGAACTCGCCCTCTCCCCGCACATGGAGACCAGCCTGCCGGGCCTGTACGCCGCCGGGGACTGCTCCGGTCTCGCCCAGGGCATCCTTCAGGCCGCCGTCGCTGGGATCGCCGCAGCCGACCACGCCCTGACCGCCGCCGCCCCGCTCTCCGCCGGAGGTCCCGCGTGATCCTGTCTCCGACCCGGCGAGCCGTACACCTCGCCGAGCAGCACTTCGGTGACAACCTCGCCGCCGCGTTCGTCGGCGGCTCGTACGCCCGCGGCATGGCGAAGCCGACCAGCGACATCGACGTGTTCGTACTCCTGAATCACTGCGACCGGCCGTCCGAGACTGCCTTCGCCAACGCCCTGCGCGCCCTTCACCGGGAGGCAGGTCTCCACTTCGACCACTGCGGTGAGGTCTTCGACTCCGGCAGCCTCGACACGCTGCTCCGATTCACCGAGCAGGCCATCGCCGCGGTGCCCGCCATCCAGCGGTCCGCCTGCTACCAGGCCGACTGTCCTCTGTCGATCTTCCGCAAGGGCGACATCGTCTTCAAGTTCCTCGAAGACCCCAAGCTCCACGTGCTCGACCCCGCCCAAGTCCTGCCCGCCCTGGAGAACCGGGCCTCGGCCTTCTTCGAGAAGTGGCCGATGCCCCGCGTCCAGGAGCACAAGAAGTCCCTGGCCCTCCCCGAGCGGAGCGAACAAGCCACCCTCGCGCGGACCTGGGCGGAGCGCGAGTCCGCGCCTCAGTGGGTCGACACCCCCGTCGGAGTCGGGCTGGAGCGCTGGTTCGGCGCCGGCCTGATCACGCGCGCCGGGGCCCTGGCCACCGAGACCCCCATCAGCACGCCTCCTCCCAGCCCGAGCGCGTGCCCCCTGCCGAACACCGAAGGGGCCGCACGCCGCATCTTCGCCGCGCAGTGCCTCGCCCGCTCAACTCCCCTGGAGGCCACCTCATGACCGTCATCGACCTCGGTATGCCCTCCGGCCTCCGCCCACCCATCTACACGCAGCCGCGCGAAAGGTTCGTCTTCCTCTACCCGACCACGGCGTGCGGCCTGCGCTGCAAGACCTGCTATGTGGGCAACACGAGGCTCAACGCAGCGAACACGATGACCGTCAAGCAAGCCGTCGAAATCATGGACTACTTCAAGATCACCGGCGGCCACGACAAGCTGTACCTCCTCGGCGGGGAGCCCACCCTGCACCCGCAGCTCCCGCAAATCGTCCGCGAAGCACGCGACCGCGGGTACACCGTCACCATCTCCAGCAACGGGGACTTCGAGGACCACGTCTTCGACCGGATCGGCCCCAACCTGCTCGGCTCGTTCAACTTCTCGCTGGAGTCCGCCGACCCCGCCCTGCACCGCAAGATCCGCGGCAACCCCCACAACTTCGAAAGGGTCACCGACCGGATCGCGGAGGCCCGCCGCCGTGGCTACCAGGTCCGCGTGATGTGTACCGTCTCCCGGACCAACGCCCCCGGCGCCTTGGATCTCATCCCCTTCCTGGCCGAACTCGGCGCGCACACCCTCTCGTTCCACAACCTCGGCAAGACCGGCAACGGCGCACGGTTCCTCCAGCCCCTGAGCCCGACCGAGTGGATGGACTTCTGCGCCCAGATCGAGGCGCACCCCCCGGAGCCCCGTCTCGCCGTCTACTACCCGCCGACCTTCGTCCCCGTCGACGAGCAGGCCCAGTGGGCGGACCGCGGATACCCCGGCTGCCCTGCCCGCACCCTGGACCGCCCGCATGTCTACCCCGACGGCACGGTGTTCGCCTGCCCGGTCTTCATGGACGACGACCGGCACTACGCGAAGTTCGAGAACGGGCAGATGCTCCTGAACCCGTCCCCGAACAACGAGCTGAACGCGTACATGAGCGCCGACCCGGTGTGCACCGGATGCCCGAACACCGGCACCTGCGGCGGCGGCTGCCCCGCCTACTCCCAGCTCCCGGCCTACCAGAAGGACGGCTTCTACGCGTGCGACCGCGAGGTCACGCCGCTGTGCATCCTGTGGACCGTCTCCGCCTGGGGCATCCGCCCCTCCGACTCCCTGCACGCCCTGCGATAGCGGAAGGCCAGCCGATGACCGACGACCTGCAAGCCGGGGCCGCCCACGCCTCCGTCCCGAAGGAACCGTTCCTGTTCCTCTACATCACCCACCGGTGCACACTGCGCTGCCAGCACTGCTACATGGGTGACCGGCTCGACAACGAAATCCGCATGAGCCCTGCCAAGGTCGAGGAGATCCTGTCCGGCCTGCGCGTCCTGTACGGCCAGTACAAGGTGTACCTCCTCGGCGGCGAGCCGACGACGCACCCGGAGCTGGACGGCATCCTCGACGTGTGCAGGGCCCAGGGGTACAAGACCGTCATCACCTCCAACGGCTTGATCCCACCCAAGGTGTGGCCGGTACTGGACAACGACCGGCTCGACTCCTTCAGCTTCTCGATGGACGGGGCCCGCCGCGAGACGCACGAGGCGATGCGCGGCCCCAGCACCTGGCGTCCGCTCCTGCGCAGCATGGACCGCGCCATCGCCGCCGGATTCCAGACCCGGGCCATCTTCACCGTCACCACCGAGAACCGGGAAGACGTGTTCGCCGCGATCGAGCTGGCCGACCGGATCGGCCTGGAGATGCTGTCCTTCCACTACTTCACGCCCACCGGGCTCGGAAAGGACAAGCCGCACCTCCAGATCCCGCCCGCCGCGTGGATGGAGCTGTGCCAGGGCATCCGCCGGCACGCGGCGGGCCGACGGGTCCGCGTCTTCTACCCTCCGGCCTTCGCGACCCCCGGCCAGCTCCCCGAGATCAGCACCCAGGGCTACGGCGGCTGCACCGCCCGGAACCTCGAACGCCTGGCGATCTTCCCCGACAACCGGGTCTACATCTGCTCGGCGTTCTTCGACACCGAGCTGCACTACGGGACTTGGCGCAACGGCGGAATCGTGCCCCGCCTCGTACGGAACACCAGCGAACTGACCCTGGTCAGCAAGGTCGCCCCCGGCTGCCGCTCCTGCTCCCACGCCTCTGTATGCGGTGGCGGCTGCGCGGCGTACGACCACCTTCAGCGCACTCTCGTCAGCTCTGAGTGTGACCAGAAGACCATCCCCATCTGCCCGCTGTGGTCGATGCCGGCCGAACCCGCCGACACGGCACACCGGCTGGTAGACCTCCGCTGACCGCGTTCACGAAAGGCACTCGACTCCCATGACTTCGCCCACTCTGCGGGGGGGGGGTGGTGGAACAGCCTCGGCCCCCTCATCGGGGGCCCTCCGCCGTCGGGGACAGCATGTGCGTCACATGCGGACAGCCGTGTGTGCCGACCCTCCAGGATGTCGAGCTTGGCATCAGGTGCACGCACCGTCGGCGCAAGCGCGACAACACGCCCCGGTAGTGTCCGGCAGCCGGAGCTTCAGATGTTGTGCCCCGAGGCGGGCCCGGTCGACATCGGGCCCGCCTCGGTCGTCACTCTGCGCCGAGATTGCCAGCCGCAGCATCAATGCGCTTCAACGTCCGCTCCCGGCCCAACACCTCCACCGACTCGAACAAGGGCAGGCCGACTGTTCGGCCAGTGACGGCAACCCGGACAGGCGCCTGCGCCTTGCCCAGCTTCAACCCGTGCTCCGCCGCGGCAGCCTCCAGCCCGGCCTTCAGCGCCTCGGCTGTCCACTCGCCCGAGGCCCACCGCGTCCGGGTGGATGCCAGAATGCCGGCCGCACCCGCCTTCATCGCCTTCGCCCAGGACGCCTCGTCGTAAAGAGCCTCATCGAGGAACAGCCAGTCCACGTACTTCGTGATCTCGCCGAGAACGGTGATCCGAGTCTGCGCCAACTCGGCAACAGCACGGAACGACGCCTCGTCGTACTGCTCCGGCGTCCACGGCGCGTACGGCTCCGCCAGCCAGCGGCCGCACACCTGGATGAAGTCCTCCAGCGGCAGGGCACGGATGTACTCCCCGTTGAAGGCTGCCAGCTTTTTCACGTCGAAGAAGGCCGATGACTTGTTCACGTCCTCCAGCCGGAACATCTTCTCCAGCTCGTCGTACGGCCGGAGCTCCACGTTGTCACCGGGCCCCCAGCCGAGCAGCATGAGGTAGTTCACCAGCGCGTCCGGCAGATAGCCCTCAGCGAGGTAGTCCTCCAGCGCCACCTTGTCGCGCCGCTTCGACAACTTCTGACGCTTCTCATTGACGATCACTGGCAGGTGCGCCCAGACCGGAGGCTCCGCACCGAATGCCTCCCACAGCAACTGCTGCTTCGGCGTGTTCGACAAGTGCTCTTCGCCGCGGATGACGTGCGTGATTCCCTCGCGGATATCGTCCACGGCGTTGGCCAGGACGAACACCGGGTTCCCGTTGCCGCGTGCTACGACGAAGTCCTCGATGGCGTTGTTCGGGAACTCTGTGGAGCCTCGCACCACATCTGCGATGACCGTCACGCCGTCATCCGGGGTGCGAAACCGGAGCGCCCGGCCCTCCTCGTGCTCCAGCCCGCGGTCCCGGCAGTAGCCGTCGTACCCCAGGTGTTGAGAGCCGGTACGCGCGACCAGTTCCTCGCGGGTGCAGTCGCAGTAGTACGCCTTGCCCTCGCGGTACAGGCGGATCGTCGCCTCCCTCTGGGCCTCCACGTTGTGGGACTGAAAGTACGGGCCCTCGAAGGCAGGGTCGGAGGCATTGATGTGGATGGCGGACAGGGCGCTCAGAATGCCGTCGACCCACTCGGTTCGGTTCCTGGCCTCGTCGGTGTCCTCGATGCGCAGCACGAATTTGCCATCCGCTTGCTGTCGGGCGACGGCCCAGTTGAAGAGGGCGGACCGTGCTCCCCCGACATGGAACATGCCTGTCGGAGACGGGGCGAAGCGAACTCGGATCGTGTTTGCTGGCATAGCCCCAGGGTAGTCGGCACGCGCCGCATGAGGTCGCAACGCTATGCGGGCGCCAGCCCGTCCATACCCTGTCAGAGCGTCGGGGGTTGACAGTCCACCTCAGCTTGAGCAGGTTCTGATTCGAACCTGTTCCTGTACGAGGGCCGACAGTTCGGCCGCCTGAACCCCGGCGTCGGCCTCCTCCCCGCGACGCCACCCCCATCTGCCGGTCGGTCTATACCTCCGGGGCGTCCCATCCGGCAGTCAGCCGCGTCAGTCCCGGCGGTCCGCCGGGGCCAGCAGATCCTCCAGGAACGGCGCCATCACCGTGTGCACGATCTTGCAGTCCAACAGCAGCGTGCCGGGGCAGCCGTCTTCGCGCCAGGCCGTGACCTCGGCCAGATCCTCCGGTGCGCGTACGGTGACGGCCCGAGCGCCCAGCGCGCGGGCCGTCCCGGCGAAATCGGTGTCGCCGAAGTTGACGGTCGCCGGGTCCGCGCCGCGCGGTGTGTACATGTGGTCCTCGAATCCGTACGACGCGTCGTCGTAGACCACCACCAGGCAGGACCGTCCGGTGCGCACCAGGGTCTCCAGCTCGGGGAGCCCCATCAACGCGCCGCCGTCACCGAGCGCCGCCACCGTCGTGCGGTCGGGACGGCCGACCGCGGCGCCGACCGCCCCCGCCAGGCCGAGGCCGATGCTCTGGAAGGCGGCCCCGGTGAAGACCATCGCCGCGGGATCGGGCACCGGCCAGTACATGGCGGGCCAGGCGATGAAGTGGCCGCCGTCCAGCACGAGGGTGCGGTCGGCGGGCAGCAGCCCGGCGATCTGCCGTGTGAGGGTGCGCGGATCGATCCGCCCCTCGCCCGAGTCCTCCGTGAAGGGCACCGTGTCCCAGCGGCGGGCGGCGGTGGCGCGGACCTCCGCCGAGCGCCAGGTGCCGGACCCGTCCGGCGTCCCGGCCGTGCCGAGGGCGTCCAGCAGACGGGCGGCGACGACCGAGGCGTCCCCGGTCACCGAGAGATCCCCGCGCCCGGCCGATCCGGGACCGGGCTCCAGATCGATCCGTACGACGGTGGCGCCGGGATCCAGCAGCCGCCCGCCGTGCAGGGTGAACGTGTCCAGGCTCGTGCCGAAGGCCAGCACCAGGTCGGCTCCGGAGAGGAGCCCGGCGGGCTCCGGGGCGGCGAACCCGCCGCAGATCCCGAGGGACCAGGGACTCTCGTCGAACAGCCCGTTGGCCATCACCGTCGTGGTGAACAGCGCGCCCAGCCGGTCACCGAGGTCGCGCAGCACCTTGCCGGCCCCCGCGCGCCAGGCTCCCGCTCCGGCCAGCAGCAGGGGCCGGCGTGCCCGGCCCAGGGCGCGGAGCACCGGCGCCAGTTCGTCGGGGCGGACCGTCGCCGCGGCGGCCGGTACCGCGGTCGTGTTGGCGCCGGGCGCCGAGGGCGTGGACACCTCGGCGCCCAGCAGATCACCGGGCAGCATGACGACGACGGGGCACTGCCGGAGACGGGCGAGTTCCAGCGCGGCGGAGGTCCGCGCGACCGCGGTGGCCGGATCGGTGAGGCGCACGACGGGTACACCGAGCGAGGTCACCAGGGCGCTCTGGTCGATGTCGTGCGCCCTGGGCCCGCCGGTCGGCGCGTCACCGCACAACAGGACGGCGGCGGAACGGTTCTTGGCCGCCTCGGCCAGGGCCGTGGCCGCGTTGGTGAGCCCCGGCCCGTGGGTCGTCGTACAGACCGCCACCTCCCCCGTCACCCGGAAGTAGGCGTCGGCCATGGCCATGGCACCGCCCTCGTGGCGGGCCGCCGTGTAGTGGACGCCCGCCCCGGTCAGGGCGGCGGTGGCGAGGATGTTGCCACCGCCCACCAGGCCGAACGCGTGCCGGACGCCATCGGCTGCGAGGGTACGGGCGACGGCGACGGCAAGCGTGGTCATGCTGACTCCTACCCGCCCCGGGCCGACAGGAGGCGCCGGCTTCCGGGGGCGGTGACGGCGGCAGCCGGGCGTGAGGTACCGGGGAGCGGAGCATCAGGCCAGCTCGAAGATGACCTCTCCGACGGTCAGCTCGATGCGGTTGGTGCGTACGAGTTCCCAGCCGCCCTCGGCGAACACCGACTGCCAGTCGTCGACGGTCGGCAGGAAGGTGCCCATCAGGTCGTGCCCGAGCTCGAAGCCGAGGGTGAAGACCGGCAGTTCGGTGTCCGGAAGCGCGGTACGGGTGGCGTCGCCGATCAGCAGCCGGCGCGCGGACGGGAAGACCTCGCGCAGTCGGCGCAGGGTCGCCACGCAGTTCTCGCGCGGCCAGAAGTCGTGGCCCATCATGAAGCAGGTGACCAGTTCGATGTCGGCGAACTCCGGGCGCGGCTCCAGCCGGAGCACGTCCCCCTGCACGAACTCGGAGCGGTCGGAGAGACCGGCGTCGGCGGCTTCCTTGCGCGCCACCTCCAGGGACGGGGCGGCGATGTCGACGCCGGTGCCCGTGCTGTCGGGGAAGCGGCGCAGCAGGTCCATCAGCCGGCCGCCGCTGCCGCAGCCGAGGTCCGCGACGCGGGTCACGGGGAAGTCGAGGCGGTCGATGGCTCCCCGGTAGGCCGGGGCGTAGGTGATGTCGTCGATCTCGCGGCAGGCGAACGCGATGGCCGCCGGGTCCCGGCGGTAGTAGGCGCCGGTGCGCTGTTCGTTGCGCAGCACCCGCGGTATCTGCTGGAACAGTTCGGCGCTGCCCCGGCCGAGCCAGTGGAAGAAGGACTTGTTGTGGTACACCGCGTCGAACCCCGGCAGCGGGGTCACGGTGGCGCCCTCGCGGTGGACCAGTCCGACCGAGGCCATGGCCCGGAAGAGACCGTTCGTGGAGAGAGCGTCGAGGCTGTTGCGGTCGGCGAATTCGGCTGTGTCCAGGGTGCGTTCGCGGTAGAGCTCTTCCAGTGCGCCCACCTCCCACGCGGCGGCGATGGCGAAGGCCGCGACGGCCGAGTTGTAGATCGTGGCAACGCTGCGCGCGCTGGTCGGCGCGATGTCAACGGTCACTGCTGAGCACCTCATCCCGGTGGTCCTGCGACGGGTCGTCCCCGCCCTGGCCCACCGGCAGAACCGGTGGGCGATTCGCGGTCCATGTTCCGAGCGCCCGTCTGGGCGGGCATCTCCGGCGTTGCTCAGCTCTCCGCGCAGCCCGGTGACGTCCGCCGCGGGCTGTTCAGGTGGACCGGCGCCGTGACGGTGCCGGTGTGCGGGGGACGGGGCCCGATCAGGAGCCGGCCGTAGGTGCTGAGTGCGGCGTACACGCCGCGCGGCCCCCGGCGCAGTCGGGGACGCGCCGGTACGGAGCGGTGGAACATGGTGGCCTCCGGGGCGGGGACGGCCGGATGAGGGAGGTCCGTCTCAGCCCCGGTAGCCCTGCGAGACGATGCGCTCGGCCGACAGCGCGTAGTAGGCGGGGTCGGAGGGAACCGCGGTGGCGAGGCCGTTGACGTAGCGGTTGTACATGCAGAAGGCCGCGGCTATCAGCACGGTGTCGTGCACGTCGGTGTCGTCGGCACCCTCGGCGCGGGCGGCCGCGATCGCCTTCTCGGAGACCGGTCGGGCGGCTTCCCGGACCTCGGCCGCGATCCGCAACAGGGCACGCAGCTTGGCGCTGACGGGTGCGGTGTCGGGGTCGGCGAGCACGGCGGCGACCAGGTCCCGGCCGCCGGGGAGCTGGGCGGCGGCGAAGGCGCTGTGCGAGGCGGAGCAGAACTCGGTGCCGTTGAGCTCGGAGACGTACGCCGCGATCAGCTCGCGCTCACCGGCGCTCAGCGAGGACGGCGCGCGCAGCAGCGCGTTGGCGAGGTCCCCCAGCGGGCCTGCGGTGTCGGGCCGTTGGGCCATCAGGCCGCTGATCCCGGGGAGGTCGTTGTCGAGTGCGATGTGCGTCATGGAAAGCCCCTTGTCGACGAGCGGGAAGGCAGGCGTCAGGGACATCAATACCTTCTGGACCAGGTGTGGAGCGGCCTGTTCGGCAAAAGAGACGGGCGGGGATCAGGGCCACTCGACGCCTTCGCCGGAGTCGGCACGGACGTCGGTCACGGTGAGAGCGATACGCATGTCGGCTCCTCGGGGAAGGCGGGATGCAGGTGCGGAGACCCGGCCACGAACTGTGGGAAGTCTCCCGATCCCAGGAAGGTAGTGAGCCCCGCCGGGAATGGCAACGTTTTGCCAGACTTTGGCAACTTGCCTGTATGGAGGGGTGTTGCCTCGTGACCACCTCGGCCACGCCGGTCCGGGCGGAGCGACGCCAGGGAGCCAGGTGGGAGGGCCGGAGGGCCTGCGGGAGGGCGGCTGGCCGGCGGCTGGCCGGCAGGAGGGCGGGCAGGGTGGCGTACCCGGAGAAGGAGACCGGGGAAGGCCGGGGAAGGCCGCCGAGGGCCTGCGGGCCCGCAGGCCCTGGGGAGCCTGGCCGGGCCCGCGTATGGGCCTCAAGAGGCCCCACAGGCCCCCTGCCGCTCCACGGAGCGCCTCCCGGACTCGCGGCACGCGGAAAGCCCTCGCCCCGGCCGGATGAACCGGGCCGGGGCGAGGACGGGGAGCACGCGGGGAGGCGTGCGGGGAGGATCAGGAGAGGTACAGAGGGATCAGGAGGGGCTTCAGGCGGCCCGGCGCCGGAGCAGGGGTGCGGGGCGCAGGGCCTCGGTGAGCAGGCCGCTCACCAGCCGGGTCTGATCGGCCAGCGTCGTGGCGGACAGGATGTCGCGCACCGAGACCTCGACGCCGAACTCCTTGCCGACGCGCCGCACGAGCCGGGTGACCAGAAGCGAGTCGCCGCCCAGGGCGAAGAAGTCCGAACCGTCGGACGGGAGCGGACAGTCGAGGACATCCCGCCACTGCTCGGCCAGGAAGGTCCGGATGCCACCCGTCGTGACGGCGGGCCGGGCGCGCCCGGAGATGCCGCGGCTGCGCAGCGTGTGGACGAGGTCGATCTGGTCGCCCAGATTCCGCCGCGACATGTCGTGCAGCGGGATCACGACGCCGAACTCCTTGCCGACGCGCCGTACCAGTCGGGTGAACAGCAGCGAGTCGCCGCCGCGGGTGAAGAAGTCCGCGTGTTCGGTGAGGTTGTGGCAGCCGAGCAGATCGCTCCAGGCGCCGAACATGAACTCCCGCACATCCTGGGCGGGATCGATGGGCGCGGCAGGTGCGTCGGGTGCGTCGGGTGCCGCGGATTCGACGGGTGCTGTGGAGGCGCCGGCCCGGTCGGTACCGGTGAGGGCGATGACGGCAGAGCGGTCACGGGTCATTTTCGCCACTCCTGTGGACATCGACGGGCTGGCATCATCTTGCCCGTCATCGTACGACAACCCCCACCTGGCTGGCAACAACTTTCCAAGGTTTCTGGCAACACACGTTGCCCGAACCCTCCCTCCAGACCCCGCTATCCAGCCACCTTGCGAGGTCAGGCGTTTGCCAACCCGTACACTTCCCGGATATCCTTTGGCATAATTGGAACGAACAGTGTGACGCGAAGACGGCAACACGGTCGGCCCGGAATCTCTGTCATCCATCCATCCGTTGGGGTGTACACGTGCTGGAGCAGCCATCCTTCGGCCGCCGGCTGAAGCAGCTGAGGACTGAACGCGGCCTGTCGCAGGCGGTGGTCGCCGGGGACGGAATGTCCACCGGCTATCTCTCGCGCCTGGAATCGGGCGCACGCCAGCCCACCGACCGCGCCGTGGCACATCTGGCGGGGCAGCTGGGCATCAGTCCCTCGGAGTTCGAGGAATCCCGGGCCACCTCACTCGCGCAGATACTGTCGCTCGCCACCTCACTCGAATCCGACGAGACCAGCGAGCTGCTGGCCGGGGCGCTGGAGTCGGCGCACGGGCAGGAGCCGATGCTGCGCTGGCAGGCCCTGTGGCTGCTCGGCCAGTGGAAGCGCCGCCACGGCGACCAGGCCGCCGAGCGCGCCTACCTCGACGAACTCGCCGCGCTCAGCGAGGAGATCGGTCTGGCCGAGCTGCGGGCGCGGGCACTCACCCAGCTGGCCAGGTCCCTGCGCGTCACGGGCGAGATCGTCCCCGCGGTCGAGGCAGCCGGGACGGCCTACCGGCTGGCCCGGGAGAACGACCTCTCCACCCAGGACGTGGCCGCCGCGCTGCTGGTCCTGGTGTCCGTGGAGGCGGAGGCGGGCCGGATGCCGGACGCCCGCCGGCACGCGTCCGAGCTGACCTCCCTGGTGGAAGGCCGCTCCGACACCCTGTGGGCCGAATCGCTGTGGACCGCGGGCGCCCTCAAGGTCCGCGAGGGCGAGTTCGGCGTGGCGCAGGACCTCTTCCAGCAGGCCCTGGACGGCTTCGACAGCCGGGAGAACCTCACCATCTGGCTGCGGCTGCGGGTGGCCATGGCCGAACTGCATCTGCAGAAGTTCCCGCCCGAGCCCGATGCCGCCCAGCGGTGCATCGAGGCAGCCGAGGCGGCACTCCCCTTCGCCCGCACACCCGCGCTCGAACAGTCGCTGACCGCTCTGCGGGCCCGCCTCGCCTTCCACGAAGGCAAGTTCGCCGACGCCCGCGCGCTGCTGGACCGGCTCGGCCGGGCCGAGCTGCGCCTGCCGTACCAGACCCGGGTGCGCCTGGAGGTCCTCGGCAACCAGCTGCGCATCCTGAACGGCGAGGAGGACGAGGGCCTGGCCGGGCTGCAGACCCTCGCCCTACAGGCCCAGGAGAACTCCAACATAGATCTCGCCGCGGAGATCTGGCGGCTGGCCGCCGAGTGCCTGATGAAGGCCCGCGACAAGGCGCAGAGCGCCCCGGCCGCCTGACGTACCACCCCGTCGCCCGGGGCACCGATGACCAGGAAGTCATCGGTGCCCCGGGCGGCGGCCTTTCACGGCCCCTCCCCGCAGACCCCATCCCCGCAGGCCCCCTTCCCGTAGCTCCCTCCCCGCAGGCTCCGCGCGACTGCCCCCTCGTCGATATTGCCAACCCGCCCAGAACTGTGGCAATATTTTGCCTGAGAAATGGCAAGGCTGGCACATTATGCGTATCGAGCCTTCGACCGGGGAGTGGCTGATCATGCGGATCATGAGGCCGAGCAGGTGTTTTCCCGGCGCTTCCGCATTCCTGCCCGCCCATCCGGTTGGCAACTTATTGCCAGGAGCCTTCACTGCCCATCCGTGCGCGCGGGGCCGGGCGCTCCCGTGTACCGACAGGAATGCCGAGGCGCTGCCATGACCGACGAGCTCTCCCAGCGTGCGCTGCTGGAATCCGCGGCCGAGGGGCTGCGCAAGCTGGCCACCGACACCCGGTGCCGGGTCGCGTTCGCCGCCCCCGGCTCGGTGCTGCAGGACATCCTCTCCCCCGCCGCGCGGCGCTACGTACTGGCTCCCGACCGGGACGGGTTCCTCGAACAGGTCGGAAAGCTGCGGGCGAGGGGCTACCTGGTGGCCGCCGAGTGCGCCGCGCCCCATCAGAACGCCGACGATCCCGCGCAGATCGAGCAGGTCGTCGCGGAGTATCTGAGCCTGCTCGAAGCGGAACCGGCCCCCGACCGGCTCGGTTTCGAGCTGTCCCAGGTGGGCCTCGCCCGCTCGTCCCGCCTCGCCGTGGAGAACACCGGGCGGATCGCGGCCGCCGCGGCCCGGCACGGCAGCGAGGTCGTCCTCAGCATGGAGCGCGCGCCGGGCGTCGACGCCGTACTCGCCGTGTACCGCCCGCTCTCGGACCGGTACGCGAACGTCGGGATCACGCTCCAGGCGCATCTGCACCGCACCGAGCACGACGCGGCGACGCTGGCCCGGCCCGGCCGTACGATCCGGCTGGTCAAGGGCGCCTTCCCCGAACCGCCCCACATCGCCCTGCCGCGCGGGCCCGCCCTCGACGACCGCTTTCTGGACCTCGCGCAGAGCCTCGTGGACGGCGGGGTCCGGCTGAGCCTCGCCACCCAGGACCCCGTGGTGCTCGCCGCGGCGCGGGAACGCGGGCTGCTGGAGCGCGTCACGGAGATCGAGATGCTGCACGGGGTGCGGCCGGAACTGCTGCGGCACTACCGCGAGTCCGGGCTGGTGTGCCGGATCCACGCCACGTACGGGACGAACTGGTGGCTGTATCTGCTCCAGCGCCTGGCCGAGCACCCGCCGATGGTCCTCAGGGCGCTGGCCGACATCGGCTCCGGCCGCACCGACACCGTCGGCATCGGCTACTGACCCGGACCCGACCGGCCGCCGCCCCGGACCCGGGGGGCGGCCGATCGGTCCTCAGGCCGGCCGCCCCTCCTCCCGGACCGCGACGGCGGCCGCGTATCCGCGCGGGACCGCGACGTCCTCCACCCGCCAGCCGGGCGGCCCGGCCACCGCCGCCGTACCGGTGCCGAGGTAGTCCAGCGCCGGGCTGCGGGCGAGACCGGTGCCGAGTCCCTTGAGGTAGGCCTCCTTGCGCACCCAGGCCCGCGCGAACGCGTCGGGGCGGTCGGCCTCGGAGCAGGCGGCCAGTTCCGCCTCCTCCCGGGGATGCAGCACCCCCTTGATCTCGTCGGCGGCCTCGGCCGAGCCCTTGGTCTGTACGTCCGCCCCGACGGGCGTCGCGGCGAAGGCGAGCAGCGCGAGATCGCCGCTGTGCGAGAGCGAGAAGTGAAGGGGCACGTCCGGGTCCTCGGGCGCGGGTCTGCCGTGCGGTTCGCCGCAGCAGGGGCAGGGCTCGCGCCGGAAGCGGACCCGGTCGGCCGCGATCCCGAGCTGGGCCCCGAGCAGCAGCCGCAGGGCCACATGAGCGGTGACGTAGCACCGGCGGTCGGCGCTGCGGCGCAGTGCGGCGGCCCGGTCCCGTTCCGTGTCGTCGAGCACGAGACGGGCGAGCTCCGCCACCTTCTCCGGGCGCGTGTTCGCGTCCGCCAGCCACAGGTGCGCGGCACCGTCGGGCAGCCGCAGCGGACCGGGGGGAGCCCCGGGGATCAGGACTCCGGGTATCCGCGGCGCGGGTGACGCGGGCGCCTCGCACCGCGGACTCCGGACAGCGAGGTCAGTACGCATGGCCGGTGGCCGTCGCGGCGACGAACCGGTACACGTCGTCCAGGAGGCCGTCGGTGTGCCGGACACCGTCCGCCCCGTACGCGTGCCCCGTCAGGACCGGCAGCACGTCCGCCAGGAGCCCGGCCAGTTCGCCGCCGTTCTCCTGGACCAGGGCGACGGCCCCTTCCCACAGCGCGGTACGCACCCGCTCCGCGGTGAGCAGGCCGTCGCCCGCTGCCGCGACGGTGAGCAGGCCGGCGATGCGCCGTTCCAGCGGCGTGGGTGTCCAGGCGCCGCACCGCGCGCGCTCGGCGAGTGCGTCCAGGCCCTCGCACAGACGCGTTTCCGCCGGCCGTGGCGTACTCGGGAGCTGTGCTGTGGTGTTCGGCATGGTGACTCCTCACGGAGGGACGGGTGTCGGACGGGATGCCGCGCACTGCCCCCGGCGGCGGCCTTTCAGGAGGAGGTGGCCGGTGCGCCGACGGCGCGGCGCAGGGCCTCGACGCGGTCGGTGCGCTCCCAGGTGAAGTCGGGGATTTCGCGGCCGAAGTGGCCGTACGCGGCGGTCTGGGCGTAGATCGGCCGGAGCAGGTCGAGGTCGCGGATGATGGCGGCCGGGCGGAGGTCGAAGACGTCGCCGATGGCCTGCTGGATGCGGTGCGGCGGCACGGTGTGGGTGCCGAAGGTCTCGACGAACAGGCCCACCGGTTCGGCCTTGCCGATCGCGTACGCGACCTGCACCTCGCAGCGGGAGGCGAGGCCCGCCGCCACCACGTTCTTCGCGACCCAGCGCATCGCGTACGCCGCCGAACGGTCCACCTTCGAGGGGTCCTTGCCCGAGAACGCTCCGCCACCGTGCCGGGCCATACCGCCGTACGTATCGATGATGATCTTGCGGCCGGTCAGCCCGGCGTCGCCCATCGGGCCGCCGATCTCGAAACGGCCGGTCGGGTTCACCAGCAGCCGGTAGCCCTCCGTCGCCAGCTTGATGCCGTCCTCGACGAGCTGCGCCAGGACGTGCTCGACGACGAACTCACGGATGTCCGGGGTGAGCAGCGAGTCCAGGTCGATGTCCGAGGCGTGCTGCGAGGAGACGACCACCGTGTCGAGCCGGACCGCCGTGTCACCGTCGTACTCGATGGTGACCTGGGTCTTGCCGTCGGGGCGCAGATAGGGGACGGTCCCGTCCTTGCGGACCTCCGTCAGCCGGCGCGCGAGCCGGTGCGCCAGATGGATCGGGAGCGGCATCAGCTCGGGCGTCTCGTCGCAGGCGTAACCGAACATCAGGCCCTGGTCGCCCGCGCCGCCGGTGTCCACTCCCTGCGCGATGTCGGGCGACTGCGCGCCGATCGACACCGAGACACCGCAGGAGGCACCGTCGAAGCCCTTGGCCGAGGAGTCGTAGCCGATCTCCAGGACCTTCTCGCGCACCAGCCGGGCGATGGGCACGTAGGCCGCGGTGCTCACCTCGCCCGCGACGTGCACCAGGCCGGTGGTGACCATGGTCTCCACCGCGACCCGTGCGGTCGGGTCCGCGCGCAGCAGCGCGTCGAGCACGGTGTCGCTGATCTGATCGGCGATCTTGTCCGGATGTCCTTCGGTCACGGACTCCGAGGTGAACAGTCTCCCGGCCATGCCAGTGATTCCTCTCGGAGAATAGGAATGCGGTGCCGTCGCGGCGTTTCCGGCACACCACGGCGCGCGCATGGAGCCACTGTCCATCCAAAGGTCAAACGCGCCCCGTGGACACGGCGACTTGGACAAGTGTCGGGAGGGGCCGCCCGCGAAGCGCACTCAGGCAGGTCGCGGGGGTCGCGGAGCCGCGCGGGCCGACGGGCGGCGGCTCCCGCGGCTCTGCGCACAGGAGAAGACGACCCCGGCGGCGGCAGGTCCGAGAATGGTCCTTTTCCAGCTGATCACCACCGTGCTGTCCCGGGGCGACGTGCTCCCGGGAGGTCTGCCGGAACGGAACCGTCGCCCCTCGCCGCCACGGTTCTCCCGGACACCATGCCGTGGCCGCGAGGCCGGTCCCGGCTCCCACCCGGCAAGGGAGGCAGAGCATGAGCGACATCCGCCCGGCGGCCCACGGGGCCGAGAGCGAACCGACGGCAGCGGCGGTGCTCACCGCGGCCGCCGCCGCTTCCACCGCCTACACCGCGGCGGCCGCGAAGGGCGCGGCCACGGCGCTGGTACGCATGTTCGTGGACCAGGGGGTGTTCGGCGTCGCCCTCCATGACCCGGCGCCGGACGCGGAGGCGGGCCCGGCGTCCGCGCCCGCCTCCGTGCCCGAGGCCGCCGAGGTCACCGAACCCACCGACTGGGACCGGATGTGCGCGGCCGTCGCGCAGGCCGAGGCACGCCGTGCCACCGACGACGGCGCGGCCCTCCCCCCGCTGCGTCTGTTGGGCGAGGCGGTGGCCCGGACCGCGGCCCGCAAGCCCGCGCTGCGCGCCGTGCCGCCCGCCGCTTAGCAGTTCTGAGGATGCGTCACGCCGGGCCGCGGGGTCAGGATCGGGCGCACGTCGCGCCGGCCGTCGGCGGGGGTGCGGAATCGGGACCCAGGAGGTGCATGACCGTGAGGCCGGTTGTCAGGGCAGTGCTGCGGGGCGCGCTCAAGGATGTGCGGTACGTGCGGGTGGTCGCGCCCGCCGAGGCGTACGGGCCGGTGGCCGAGGTGTACGCCCAGGTGGAACGGGACTTCGGGGTACTGGCCCCGCCGGTGGCCCTGCACTCCCCCGCCCCCGCTCCGCTCGCCGCGGGCTGGCTGATGCTGCGGGAGACGCTGCTGGTCGAAGGGGCGGCGGGCCGGGCGGCCAAGGAGGTCACGGCGACCGCGGTCTCCGAGGCCAACTCCTGCTCGTACTGCGTCGATGTCCACCGGGCCACGCTCCAGACCCTGGAGGCGGAGCCGGCCGGCACCGATGCCGCGCTCGTCGCGTGGGCCCGCGCGACGGGCCGCCCCGGCGAGGAGGGCCGTCAGGCGCCCGTCCTGCCGTTCTCGGCCGCCGCGGCGGCCGAGATCCAGGGGGTGGCCGTCACCTTCCACTACATCAACCGGATGGTCGCCGTCTTCCTCGCCGACTCCCCCGTGCCCGACCAGGCCCCCGGCTTCCTGCGCGGCACCATCCTGCGCACGGCCGCCCGCGCCATGCGGCCGGTCGGGCCGGGACCGCTGCGGGCCGGGGACTCGCTCGCCCTCCTGCCCGCCGCGCCCCTGCCGGCCGGCCTGGAGTGGGCGCGGGAGAAGCCGGCGGTGGCCGACGCGCTGGGGCGGGCGGTGGCGGCCGTGGATGACGCGGCGCGCTGGGTGCCCGAGCCGGTGCGCGAGCGGCTGCGGGAGCGGCTGGCCGGATGGGACGGCGGTCCGGTGGGTCTGAGCCGGGCCTGGCTCGGTGAGGCACTGGCCGGTCTGCCGGCGGACTGCCTGTCCACCGCGCGGCTCGCCCTGCTGACCGCGTTCGCCGCGCACCAGGTCACCGACGCCGATGTGGCCGCGTTCCGTGAGCACCGGCCCGGTGACGGCGAGTTGATCGAACTGACCTCCTGGGCCGCCCTGACCACCGCCGTCCACATCGGCGCCCGGTCGGCCGTTCCCCGTCCGGCGCCCGGACGCTGAGCCCCCGGCACACCCGCCGGTGACCGGGCGGTCATCCGGCGAGGCGGTGGATGCGCGGCATCGGCCCGGCGGGCCTGCCCGCGCGCAGACGCGAGGAGCGGTGCTGTGCCCGGAGCGGAGTGAGGGCGGCCACCGGCAGGTCCCGCAGCCGGGCCGCCGACAGGGGGCGGGCGGCGAGCAGTGCCGCGCGGCCCCGGTTCCCCCGGGCCACCAGCTCACCGGCGGCGTCCGACGGATCGGCCCCGCCCTTCCTCAACTCCGCTGCCAGTGAGGCGAGTTCACCGGCCATCCGCTCCACCGTGTCCGCCACGGACGCGGCGTTCTGGCCCAGGATGTCGGCCCACAGCCGGGGATCGCTGCCCGCGATCCGGGTGGTGTCACCCACTCCGGTGCCGGCCAGCGACAGCACCTCGGGACCGAGGTCGGTGAGCTGGGCGGCGAGCGCGGAGGAGATCACCTGCGGTACGTGCGAGAGGGCGGCGACCGCCCGGTCGTGCGCCGCCGGTGTCAGGTCCTTGCGACGACCCCCGCACACGAAGACCAGCTCGTCGACGGCGGCGAGCGCCTCGGGATCGACGGTCGGGTACGGGCAGAGGATCCAGGGCCGCCCGGTGAACAGGTCCGCCTGCGCCGCGCCGGGGCCGGAGAGTTCCCGGCCCGCCATCGGGTGTCCGGGAACGTAACCGAGCAGGTCGCTGCCGCGCAGCTCGGCCTCCGTCCAGATGTGCTCCTTGGCACCGGCCACATCGGTGTAGGCGCGGCCGAGCCCCCGGGCCTGGGCGTCGCACAGGGTGTCCACGACGGCGGACGGCGGGGTGGCGATCACCACGAGGTCGGCGACCGGGGTGTCCTCGGTCAGTACGGTCCCCGCCCCCATCCGCCGCGCCTGGTCCAGTGCGCCGGCGTCGAGGTCGTCGAGGGCGACCTCCACGCCGGCCCGGGTCAGGGCCAGCGCGATGGACGTACCGATCAGGCCGCTGCCGATCACGATGACGCGTTCCAGGCCGGTGGTGGTCATGGTGCTCTCCTTGGTGGGCTTCTGGCGCGGGTACGGGGATGGCGGTGCGGGCGGCGGGGCCCGACCGGGCGGCTCACCGGCGGTCGTCCGCGAACTGGCCCGGCTTGCGTCCCTCACCGGCCGGGCCGCGGTAGGCCTGGGCGATGTCCAGCCACTTCTCGGCGTTCGCACCGGTCGCGGTCAGCGCGAGGTCCTCGCGGTGCCGGCGCCGGGTGACCAGCAGGGCGAAGTCGTGCGCGGGGCCCTGGATCGTGTCGGTGGCGTCCTCGGGGCCTGCCGTCCACACATCGCCGGACGGGGCGGTCAGGACGAAGCGGAGGGGCTCGGCGGGCGGGGTCAGACCGTGCGACTCGTAACCGAAGTCGCGGGTCAGCCAGGCGAAGTCGACGATGTTGCGCAGCCGCTCGGTGGGCTCCCTGCGGGCTCCCAGCGCGTCGGCGATGTCCTGTCCGTGGCCGAAGAGCTCCATGATCCCGGCGCAGGCCAGCACGACCGGCGGCAGCGGGTTGACCAGCCACGGCACGACCTGACCCGCAGGGACGGCGGCGAGCGCGTCGACCGACGCCTCGCCCTGGGCACGGAAGCGGGCGAGCAGTTCCTTGGGCGGGAAGCCGTTGAACTGCTTGAGCGCGGCGTTCACCGCGCCGTTGAAGTTCCCGGCGGCCGAAGCGGTGATGGCCTTGAACGCCTGCGGGTCGGAGGCGGCCGTCCTGGCCAGGGTGAAGATGAAGGTGAGGTGGGCGATCTGGTCGGCGACGCTCCAGCCCGGGGCGGGCGTCGGGGTGTGCCAGGCCTCGTCGTCGATGTTCTCCACCAGCCGGGCGACCTCGTCGATGTCGGCGGTCAGGTGCTTGAGAACGTCATTGAGGGTGTTCATTTCTTTCTCCTTCTCATACGGACTTCGAGGTCGGGGTGGAGCCGGGACCCGGGACGGGTTGGGTCCCGTGAGGCAACTCACTGGGCGTGCGAAGGGATCGGGGTCGGTCCCGTGAAGCAACTCACTGGGCGTGCGAAGGGATCGCCGCGCGGTTCGCGGTCAGGCGGCGGCCCGGCCGGCCAGGGAACGGGTCTGGCCCGAGTAGGGCGCGAGCGCCTCGGCCAGGGCCGCGGGGATCAGGGAGGGAACGGTGGCGGTGTTCGGGCCGCGCATGCAGGCGATCCGCTGCTTGCCGCGGGCCACCAGGGTCTCGCCGCCGTCCTCGGTCACCTTCACGTAGTCGAAGGTGAACTCCAGCTGGGTCTGGCCCAGTTCGGCCAGCCGCATCCGGATCGACAGCTCGTCGAAGGCCGTGATCTCGGCGAAGAACTCGCAGTCCACCTTGAGCGTGAAGAGCTTGAGGTCGTCCTGCACCTCGGCCAGCACCGCGGGCGCCTTCTGCTTGAGGAACAGCTCCCGGCAGCGGCCCTGCCAGCGCAGGTAGTTCACGTAGTAGACGTTGCCCACGAGGTTGGTCTCCTCGAAGCCGACCGTGTGGGTGTACTCGAAGTAGTCCGTCGTCGCAGTCATCGTCCGTAGCCCTTCGTCATGATCCGGGTGTCGTCGGTGGTCAGGTCCGGCGTTCAGCCGGTTGTTTGAAACAACTCACTCGCCGGACGCGTCCGCCCGAGGCGATCTCTCGCCGGTCGGACGCGTGGTGTGCCGGGTGCGCGGGGTACGCGGATGCGCCGGTGCGCGGGCGCGGGTGCTCAGGCGCGGGTCAGCGTGGGCAGCAGCGGCAGGACCTTCTTGCGGCCGCTGCGGGAGCCGTCGGGGGCGGGGGCGCCGTAGGTGACGGCGATTCCCTTGGCCTGGGCGGCCCGCACGATGCCGGGGATGGCGCGCTCGGCGAGCGCGGCGATGGTCATCGCGGGGTTGACGGTCAGCGCACCGGGCACGGCGGAGCCGTCGGTGACGAAGATCCCGGGGTGGTCGCGGAGTTCGTTGCGGTCGTCGAGCGCGGAGGTGTGCGGGTCGTCGCCCATCCGGCAGGAGGAGAGCGGGTGGACGGTGTAGGCACCGACCAGGTCGTTGGTCCAGGGCATCACCTTGGCCAGGCCGTCCTTCTCCAGGATCTCCTTGACCTCGGCGTCGGAGGCGTCCCAGGCGCCCAGGGTGTTCTTCGTCGGCTCGTACGTCAGGTTGCCCCGGCCGAGCATCTGCTGCGAGATGCGGTGGGCGTTACCGGTGGCGGGCGGCGGCCCGAAGACTCCTTCGTTGTCGTCCTCGATCATCGAGAAGATCGTGAGCCAGGACGTCCACTTCTTGAGGATCTCCTTCTTCTCCTTGCCGAACCAGCTCGCGCCGGTGGCGTCGGGGACCTGGGCGAGGATCGTGCCCAGGCCCGGCGGGAAGTAGAGCTGTTCCAGGGAGTAGCGGGAGTACTCGGGCAGTGAGCCGTCCAGCTTGTCCCAGCTGGCCACGGTGGGGCCCTTGCCGATCTGGTTGGCGGCGTACGCCAGTCCGTCGCCGCGGTCCAGTCCGAACAGCTCGGCGGCCTTCTCCTCGTCGATGATGGCGGTGTTGAGCCGTTCCCCGTTTCCGGAGAAGTAGCGGCCGACGGCCCGCGGCATCGTGCCGAGGTGGGGTTCGCTGCGCTGGAGGATGACCGGGGTGGCACCGGCTCCGGCGGCCATGACCACGATCTTCGCCTCGATCACGCCGCTGCCGGCCTGGAGGCGGTAGTCCTCGTCGTGGATGACGTTGTAGTGGACCTGGTAGTCGCCGTCGGAGGTGCGCGATATGTGCTGCACCTCGTGCAGGGGGCGGATCTCCGCACCGTGGGCGATGGCGGCCGGCAGGTAGTTGACCAGCAGCGACTGTTTGGCCTCGAAGCGGCAGCCGGCCATCATCCAGTTGCAGTTGACGCACTTGGTGTTGTCGATGGCGACGGCGAGCGGGTTGGCGGTGCGGCCGGAGTGGTTGCAGGCGGCGGCCCACAGGCCACCGGCGTAGCTGACGTCGTTCCAGTCCTGCTTGGCGATCGACAGCGACTCCTCGACCCGGTCGTACCAGGGGTCGAGGGTGTCGCGGCTGACCGCGCCCGGCCACATCCGGCGGCCGATGGAGCCCTGCCGGTCGAAGACGAAGCGCGGGGCACGCGGCATTGCGGCGAAGTAGACGACGCTGCCGCCTCCGACGCAGTTGCCGCCGAGGATGCTCATCCCGTTGCCGACCACGAAGTCGAAGGCCCGGGTGTAGGACGAGCCGAGCTTGTAGTCGTGCTCGAAGTCGTTGCTCTCCAGCCACGGTCCGCGTTCCAGGACCGTGACCTTGGCGCCGCCGGCGGCCAGGTGGTAGGCGGCGATCGCGCCACCGAAACCGCTGCCGATGACGAGGACGTCCGTGCGCTCGGCCGTGCTGCTCATGCTGGGCTCCCGGAAGACGTGGTGTCGGGGTGGAGTCGGGCGAGTTCCCGGCCGTAGCCGAAGTCCTTGAAGCGCCACAGGCCGTCCGCGTCGGGATGCGAGAGGCCCATGGCCGCGAGCCCGGGGTGACCGTCCGCCAGTGCCTGTGCGGTGTGCAGGTGCGCGGCCGAGTCGAAGGACATGTTGCAGAAGAGGGAGAGCATCACCCAGAAGTCCTTCTCCGGGTGACCGGGCTTCGTCAGCCGGAGGATCAGGGCGACGCGGTCGGGGTACTCCAGCGCCACGAAGGGCGGTACGGACGGGTCGAGGGTCAGGCCCTGCTCCCTGGCGTAGACCTCGGCGTGCTCGTTGACGAGGCGGGCCAGGTCGTCCAGACCGTCGTGGATGCCGGTGGCATCCCATTCGAGGAGCTCCAGAGCCCCGGCCTGGACGGCGCCGCCGCCGGTGGAGACACCGGCGATGGCGCGGTCCTCGGGCGAGCGCTTCTGTCCAGGAATGATCGTGTCGGCATAGGCCTCCAGTGTCATCGTCCGGAGTTCGCCGTCCGGCGCCACTCGCTCATTTTCGTTTCGCAATGCTCTCTCCTTTCGGATAGTGCCGAGTGGGGCGCCTTGCGGCGTGACAGAAAGCTAGAACCGGTCTCCTGGTTCAAGCAACTCGCCAAAGTAGTCGTGAGGTTGAACCCGACTCCCCTGAGTTGCCCCGTCACCGCATCTGAATCAGGCCCATCGGCACACTGCTCACTAGGCTCGGAACCTGGATGCATTCACCACCCGCACGTGACATTTCCTTCTGCGTCGAAAACGGGATGCGGAAGTGGGCCCGGTCTCATGCTTGGGGGAAACGTGAAAAGTGCAGACGCTGATCTGCGTGTACCGGAACATCCCACGCACCTCGTACGGATCGATGCACTCATTCCCGCGGACTCACCGCGCCTCAATGGCATCGACCCCTCCCATGTGCGCAGGCTGGCGGCCGTCTACACGTCCCTGCCCCCGGTCCTCGTGCACCGGCCCACCATGCGTGTGGTCGACGGTATGCACCGCATCGGCGCCGCCACCCTCAAGGGGCTGGAAGCGGTCGAGGTGAGGTTCTTCGAGGGCGCCGAGGACCAGGTCTTTCTCCAGTCCGTGTCCGCGAACATCTCGAACGGACTGCCGCTGTCGGTGGCCGACCGCAAGACCGCCGCCCAGCGCATCCTGGCCTCGCACCCCAGCCTCTCGGACCGGGCGGTGGCCACGCACGTGGGCCTCGACGCCAAGACCGTCGCCGGTGTACGAGTCTGTTCAGCTGCGGGTTCTCCGCTGCTGAACATACGTACGGGAGCCGACGGCCGGGCCCATCCGCTCGACCGGACCGCCGAACGCATCCACGCCGCGGCACTGCTGACCCGGGACCCCGCCCTTCCCCTGCGGGCCGTCGTCGAGCGCACCGGCCTCTCGCTGGGGACCGCGCACGACGTCCGCCGCCGGCTGCTGCGCGGCGAGGACCCGGTCCCGCAGAGCCGGCAGGCCACCGGGCCCGCCATGCGTCAGAACCCGGACCAGGAGCCCGCACAGGCCCCCGGCGCCCTCCCCGCACCGGATCAGGCCACAGCCGCGGACCCGGCCGCGCAGGCAGCCGTACGGGCCCCCCGGGCACCGTTCTCCCCCAGGTCCCGCGCCCCGATGGACACGCTGCGCAAGCTCGCCAACGACCCGTCCCTGCGCCATACCGACTCGGGCCGCGAGTTCGTGCGCTGGCTGCACACCCGCTTCATCGTCGACGAGGCGTGGCGCAAGCGCGCGGACGCCGTACCTCCGCACTGCGTCGACTCCATGGCCGAGCTGGCCCAGCACTGCTCCGACGCCTGGCGCCGCTTCGCCGAGGACCTGGTCAGGCGCCGGCACACCGGATCGGCGGGCATCCCGGAAATCCGTACGACTCAGCCAACTCGACGTTGACGCCACGCCTCGACAGGGAGATACGGTGACCACCAATACCATCGAGCACGCTGTCCGCCGAGTCATCGGTTACATGCACGTCAACCTCGGCCAGGATCTGACGATCGACGACATGGCGCGCACGGCGATGTTCAGCA
This sequence comes from Streptomyces sp. TSRI0281, assembly GCF_001905125.1. Classification (GTDB taxonomy): domain Bacteria; phylum Actinomycetota; class Actinomycetes; order Streptomycetales; family Streptomycetaceae; genus Streptomyces. The sequence goes on from NZ_LWLE01000011.1 coordinate 135,502, forward strand.
AGTTTCACTTCACCCGGATCTTCCGTGAAGTCACCGGCACCTCTCCCGGACGTTTTCTCTCCGCACTGCGGATTCAGGAAGCGAAGCGACTTCTGACACATACGGATTTCAGCGTCGCCGACATCAGCAGTCAGGTCGGATACAGCAGCGTCGGTACGTTCAGTTCACGATTCAAGGCGTGTGTGGGGCTCTCGCCGAGTGCTTTCCGGGATTTCGGCGGTGTCATGCCGAACTTCCCCGCCACCACGGTCCGTACCCCTTCCGTCGCCCACAGCCTGACGCTGCGCGGCCGTATCGTCCTCGCCCCCGGCCAGGAGCCGGGCAACATCTTCGTCGGGCTCTTCCCCAGCCGGGTCCGCCAGGGCCAGCCGGTGCGCTGGACGATGCTCGACGGACCCGGTGCCTTCGAACTGCGGGGCCTGCCCGGCGGCACCTGGTACGTCCTGGTCCACTCCGTGCCCTACGGCCATGAGCACCGCTCCTTCGGCTCCGACGGCGCCGACATCCTGTCCGTCGGGCAGCACGGCCCGGTCTCGGTGCACCCCGGCGCGCTGCTGCGTCCGGCCGACATGGTGCTGCGCCGCCCGGACGAGCTCGACCCGCCGCTCCTGGTGGCCCGGTTCGCCGAGAACGGCGCCGTACAGCAGCGGGTGGCGACGCACTGACACAGAAGAGAGGGCCGGACGCGGATCACTCCGCGTCCGGCCCTCTCTTCCGTGTCCGCGTGCCGTCAGCCCACCGGGTGCACCGTCATCGGGAGCCCGCCGCGCATCCGCAGCGAGAGCATGGGCTCGGCCACCGCCCGGTGGCCGGGGACGGTGCGCAGTTCGAGGTCCCGGGTGACCAGGGCCGTGACGAACACCGCCTCCATCATCCCGAGGTTGCTGCCGACACAGAACCGCGGTCCGGCGCCGAACGGGATGTACGCGTACCGGGGCCGGCTGGCGACCCGCTGCGGGTCGAACCGCTCGGGGTCGAACCGCTCCGGCTCCTCCCACAGGCTCGGATTGCGGTGCATGACGTACGGGCAGATCAGCACGTCCGCCTTGGCCGACACCCGGAAGCCGCCGACCTCGTCGGCCTGCTGGGCGACCCTCGGCAGCACCCACACCGGCGGGTACAGCCGCATGGCCTCCTGCACCACCATCGTCGTGTACGTCAGCCGGTGCAGGTCGTCCACGTCGGGGACCCGGTCCCCCAGGACGGCGCGGGCCTCCGCGCGCACCGCGGCGCGCACCTCGGGGTGGCGTTCCACCAGGTGGAGCGTCCAGCCGAGGGTGCTGGCCGTGGTCTCGTGCCCGGCGAGCAGCAGCGTGACCAGTTCCTCCCGCAGCCGTCCGCGGACCTTGGCGGGGTCGCGCTGCTGTTTGCGGGCCGCGACGATGATCCGGGACAGGGCGTCGTCGGCCGACTCGCCGTCGGCCATCCGTGCGCTGCGGTCGGCCACCAGCAGGTCGACGACCCGGTACAGCTCCCGGCGGGCCCGGCGGAAGCGCCCCTGCGCGGGCAGCGGGAGCCACCAGGGCACCATGCCCTGGCTGACCATCTCCAGCATGGCCTGGTCCTGGACCCCCTCGAAGGCGTGCGCGACGGAGTCGTGCGCGGTGAGGTCGGAGTCGAGCAGCGTGCGGCCGAGCACCCCGAGGGTGAGTCCGGTGACCTCCTGCAGGACGTCGACCGGGCCGCTGCCCTCGTGGGTGCGCAGCAGGGCGACGAGCTTGGCCGCCTCCTCGGCGACGGCGTCGGCCTGCTGGTTGATGCGGCCCGGTTTGAACGCGGGCTGCACCGCCCGGCGCTGATTGCGCCAGACCTCGCCGTCGCTGGTGAGCAGGCCGTCGCCCAGTACCCGGCGGGCCTGCACCAGGCCGATGCCCTTGTGGTAGTTGGCGCTGTTGTCGGCCAGGACGTGCTTGGCGTAGTCGGGCCGGTTGAAGACGTAGAGCTTCTTGGGACCCATGGAGACCCGGACGGCGTCGCCCAGGTCGGCCGCGTCCTGGATCATTCCCAGACGGTCCACGGCGAGCTTCTTCAGGAGCCCCGGCAGGGCCCGGACCGGCGGTCCGGGCGGATCGACGCTCATGCCGCCCTGCCTTCGCGTTGTTCGGGGAGGAACCGGCGGAAGCGCCCGTCGGCGAAGAGCAGGGCCTCCCGGACGGGCCAGCGCGCGGCGGTGAGGACCTGGCCCAGGAAGATCGTGTGGTCGCCCCCGTCGTACACCCGCCACTTCTCGCACTCCAGGTGGGCCACCGCCCCGTCGATCAGAGGGGCGTCGCCGGCCCGTCCCGGCAGCCAGTCGACGGTGTCGAACTGGCCCGCCCCGGCGGGGCGCGACCGGTTGGCGAAGTGCCGGGCCACCGCTTCCTGGCCCGCGCCGAGCACCGACACGGAGAAGGTGGACGACTGGTCGAGGCTGCGGTGCATCACCGCGTCCTTGTTGACGCAGAACAGCACCAGCGGCGGTGCGAGGGAGACGGAGGTGAAGGAGTTGGCCGTCATGCCCCGCGAGGCCTCCCCGCCGACGGTCACCACGGTGACCCCGGTGGGGAACGCCCCGAACGTTCCTCGTAGTTGTTTACTGTCCAGCAGGTTGACGAGCTCCGCGGGCGGAGCAGCCATCAGACTCATATCTGCCTCCCAGCCGACGGCCGCGAACCGGCCGCGTAGAGGGCCAGCGCTCGCGCCAGCACGTCGGGGATCAGTGCGGGAACAGGGGCGGTGGGTGGACCGCTCATGACGGCGACGCGCTGGCGGCCACGGGCCACCAGCACCTCACCGTCCTCCTTGACGTACTCGAAGACGAGGTCGAACTCGGTGTGGCCGATGTCCGCCACCCGCATCCGGATGGACAGCTGATCGAGTGCCTTGACCACTTCCAGCAGTTCGCAGTCCACCTGGAGGGTGAACAGCCGCGTGCCGTCGGCCCCTTCCTCCGCGAGGCCGAACGCCTCGCGGAGGAACTCCCGGCGGCAGCGCCCCTGCCAGTTCATGTACGTCACATAGTCGGCGGTGCCGCAGAGATCGGTCTCGGCGAAGGCCACCGTGTGCCGGTACGCGAAGTGGTCGCCCGGGTCCGTCGTCGCCGTCATGGCGCTCACCCTTCCGCCCCCGGAGCCCGCGCGGTGTCCCCTGCGTCCGTGAGAAAGGCGAACACCGCCGGTTCCAGCGCGTTGCGCAGTGCCGTGACGAAGGTGGCGATGCGCAGTCCGCCCGCGGTGAGGACGACCCAGTTGTCCCGGATCTGCGGGACCAGGGTCAGGGGCACCCCGCCGAGCAGTCCGGCCTTCCGCAGGCACTCGACGGCGCCCCACACACGGGTCGCCGCGGTGTCGGGGGTCTCCCCCGTCTCCCTGGCCACCAGGGCGGCCAGCTCGCCGTGTTCGCCGAGCAGTCCCTCCCAGTCGGCGGCGCTGCGGATGTTGACCGCTTCGACGTCACAGGCCACGGTCGACGCGGCGACGACCCCGAGGGTCACCCCCAGGCCGTGGGCCGCCGAGAGGTGGCTCCCGCCGTCGAGCTCGGGGCGGCCGTCGGGGCGGTAGCGCACCTCGGCGCTCTCGCCCAGGGCCCGTTGGACGGCCCGCGCGGTGGCCGCGCGGCGGTCGGCCGTGGAGTCTCCGGTGCCGGGCAGGTCCGGTTCGACGGCGACGTCGATGTGGGTGCCGAGCACCTCCTCCAGGGTCCGCTCCAGGTAGGAGCCGAGCAGCGGGGCGACCCACGGTCCGGAACCGTCCGTCTTGCGGACGGCGTGCAGGGTGAGCCCCTCCCACCGTTCGACGACGGTGCCGTCGGGGGTGCGTACCGCGATGTCGTACACATAGGTGTCGCCGTCCCGGTAACGCTCGGTGGCGCAGTAGCGCACCTCCTCCGGCAGATCGGCGCCGGCGGCCATCGGGTAGAGCCGCTCGATGCCGGACGGCAGCAGGGTCGCGTCGGGGACGCACACCTGGTTGCCGTGCATCAGCGCGTCCCGCATACCGGGGTCGGCCAGCAGCAGCGTGCCCGGCAGGAATCCGGCGAACCAGCCGGACGGCGCCCCGATCGCCACATCGGCGTCGACGTGCCGGGCGGCGGCCCGGTGGAAGCGGCGCAGCCGCTGGAAGCGCTCGCCCTGGAAGAGGACGCCGCCGTACAGGTCGGCCGCCGGGTCCAGCGGGGCGGCCGGGACGTCCGGGCCCACCTGGGCCGGGGGCCCGTCCGGGATGGGCGTACCGGAGTAGTCCAGCCTGGCGCGGAAGTGTTCGGCGACGAAGCCGGTGTCCTCCGCGTGGATGGCCACGTCCACCGTGTCGGTGTCGGTGACGGTGGCCGCGATCCGGATCCGGGTGGTCCCGGCGGGCGGCACCACGATGGGCCGCAGGAACTGCGCCCCCTCGATGACCGGTACGTCGGTGCGGCCGGTGACCGCGGACGCCACCTGGACCATGGCCTCGATGCCGAACACGGCGGGCAGCAGCAGGTTGCCGTCGAGCAGGTGATCGGCGAGGTAGAGGTCGGTACCGGCGTTCAGTTCGACCTCGGTGACCAGCTCGACCCCGTGGTAGCGCACGAGCGGGGCGCCGGTGAACCGCAGCAGCGGCAGCGGCGGCAGGTCCCGGCGTACGGTCTCGATGCCTTCCGTACGTCCGCTGATCACCGTCACCACGGGCGCGTCCGGGTCCGAGATCAGCCGGAGCAGGATCTCGACGCCCTGGTCGGGCGAGACCGGGACGATGCCCTCGCGGGACAGCGACTCGACGACGGAGAGCTTCTCACCCATGCCGATGCCGGACCACACGGACCATTCCATGCACAGGGCACGGCAGTCCGGGTTGTCGCGGGCGACCTGCTCGGTGAGGTCGGCCAGCCATTCGTTGGCGGTGGCGTAGTGCGCCTCGCCCCGCAGTCCGGCCCGGCCGATAATGCTGCCGAAGGTGACGAGGAGCTTCAGGTTCTCCTCGCCGACGACATCCAGGACGGTGCGCAGCCCGTCGACCTTGGGGGCGAACGTGCTGTGGACGGTGTCCATGCCGAGGCCGGTGAGCGCGGCGGGTTCGTTGCGGCCCGCCCCGTGCAGTACGGCGGTGACGGGGCCGAGCGCGTCGGTGAGTTCGGCGACGGCCTCGGCGACGCGTGCCGGGTCGGTGACGTCGGCGGCGGCGTAGCGCACCGTCGCCCCGCTGTCCGCCATGCGCCGCAGGTTCGCGGCGAGGTCCTCGTCCCGGGCGGGGTCGGACCGGCCGAGGACGGCCAGCTTGACGCCGGTCCGCCGGGCCACGGCGAGCGCGCACTCGGCGGTGATGCCCTTGCCGCCGCCGGTGACGAGCAGGACGTCGGAGTCGTCGAGGATCTGGTCGCTGTGCTCGGCGCGGACGGGCAGGGCGCGCAGGACCGGGACGCGGCGGCTGCCGTCGGCGGCGAGGTGGACCTCGCTGAAGCGGCCGGTCGCGGCGACCTCGGCGGCCACCCGTTCCGCGGCACCGGGGGCCACCGGGGTGTGGACGACGGTGGTCCGCAGGTGGGGTGCCTCCAGATGCAGGGTCTTGGCCAGTCCGGCCGCGCCCCGGCCGTGCTGCACCAGGACGAAGCGGCGTTCGCGGTCGCCCGCGAGGGCGGCCTTGGCACCGTTCAGCGCGTGTGCGATCTGTTCGCGTGAACAGGCGGGCGGCAGGCAGACCAGGACCCCGGAGCCCACCTCGGCGTTCTCCAGGGCGTTTCGCACGTCCTGGGCGAAGGGGTGGTCCTGGGCGGTGAACAGCTCCCAGGTCCCCTTCTCCCCGCCCGGTACGGCGGCGGGCAGCGCGATCTCGTCGAGGTCGACGGCGAAGGGACGGGCCCAGGCGGCGGAGCCCGCCACGACGGCCGCGGTGCCCGCGCCGTCGCCGCCGGTCTCGGCCAGTGTGGTGAGCGCCTCGGCCAGTTCGGCCACCGTCGCGGTGGCGAAGTTGGTCGGTACGTGGGCGGCGGTGAGGCCGAGCTGGACGGCTGCCTGGTTGACGATCTGGCCGACCGTGATCGAGCTCATGTGCAGGTCGTCCAGGAGGCTGCTGTTCTCGTCGACCAGTTCGGGCGGCAGCTCCGCCCGTTCGGCGACCAGGGCGCGCAGGACGTCGAGTGCCGACTCCCCCGCCGAGCTGCCGGCCGGTGCGGGGGCGCCGCCGCCGGAGCTCTCCGTACGGGGGGCGCGGGCGGCGGGCAGGGCGACATCGGGTGCCTGCTCGCAGGGGTTGGTCAGGAAACTGAACTCGGCGCCGATCTCCAGCGGCCGGGTCAGCCGGTCGTTGAAGAGCCGCTCGTGGATGAGCGGGGCGCCCAGCACATAGGCGGCGCCGACGACCTGGAGCAGTCCGCGCAGGGACTCGTCGTCGGTGTTCAGGGCGACGGCCGGTACGTCGGAGGTGGCCGCCGCCATGGAGGCGAGCACCCGGCCGGGGCCGACCTCGATGAACAGGTCGACGTCGGTGGCGGCCGACCGTACCGCCTGGGTGAACAGCACCGGGTCGGTGATCTGCTGCCGCAGCAGCTTGGCGAGGTCGGCGTCGCTCTCCAGTTCCTCGCCGGTGACGGTGGAGACGACCCGGCGCTCCAGCTCGTCCAGGCGCGCTTCGTCGAGCCAGTCGCCGAAGGAGTCGGCGGCCGGGGCGACGAGGGGCGAGTGGAAGGCGTGCGAGACCGGCAGGCGGGTGCAGGTGACACCGGCCTGTCCGGCCCGTTCGGCGACGGTGGCGATGGCGTCGACGGGTCCGGCGACGACGGTCTGCCGGGGGCCGTTGTACCCGGAGATGACGACGGGGAGCGCTTCGATGAGCGCCCCGGCCTGTTCGGGGGTGGTGGCCAGGGAGGCCATGGTGCCCGAGGCGCTGTGCTCGGCCATGGCCGCACCGCGGACCCGGGCCGCCTCCAGCAGGGTGGTGGAGTCCAGGGCGCCCGCCCAGTGCAGGGCGGAGAGTTCGCCGAGGCTGTGGCCGACGGCGACGTCGGCCTCGATGCCGAGCGCGTCCAGGACGCGCAGTGCGGCGGTGGAGCCGGTGACGATGCGGGGCTGGGCCACGTCGGTGGCGACCATGTCGCCGGTGGTGGGCAGCTTGGCCCGGGTGTACACCTCGGCGGCCTCGGTGAAGCGGCGGGCGAGTGCGCCGCCGCCGGTCGAGGTGCCCGAGCCCTGGCCCGGGAAGAGGAAGCCGATGCGGGCCTCCTCGGTGGCCCGGCCGAGGAAGGTGCGGCCGTCCGGGGAGAGCGTGATGGGTGAGCCGGCGTCCGTGTCCGTCGCGTCGGCCAGCCTGCGCAGCCGCAGTTCGGCGTCCTCCGGCGAGGTGACGACGACGGCCGCCCGGTGGGGCAGTTCGCGCAGTTCGCGCTGGAGGGTGGCGGCCAGGTCGCCGAGCTGGGCGTAGGAGACCTGGGCGGCGAAGTCCGCGACCCGGGTGAGGCGTTCCTTGAGCGCCTGCGGTGATTCGGCGTCCAGGAGCAGCAGTTCGGCGTCCTGGAGGGAGTTGGCCAGGGTGGTGGCGCGGCGGCTGACGGCAGGCCGCTTGGCGGGGACCGCCTTGTCGAGGACGACATGGGTGTTGATCCCGCCGAATCCCATGGCGGTGATCCCGGCGCGCAGCGGTGCGTTCCTGGGCCATGCCTCCGCCTTGCGCAGGACCCGCAGGTTGGCCGACTCGTCGGTGAGCAGCTCGTGCGGGTCGACGCAGCCGATGGCGGGCGGCAGCATCGCGGCGTCCAGGGCCATCGCGGCCTTGATCAGTCCGGCGATTCCGGCGGCGGCCTTGGTGTGGCCGATCATGCCCTTGATGGAGCTGATGACGGCGGTGGGTGCGTTCGGGTCGGCCTGCGCACGGGCGCCCATGATCGCCGTGAGTTCGGTCGCGTCGCCGACGGCGGTGCCGGTGCCGTGGCCCTCGAAGAGCGGGACGGTGTCGATGCCGAAACCGGCCCGCTCGTAGGCGCGGGACATGGCGAGCTGGTATCCGCTGACCTCGGGGCGGGTGATGCCGCCCTGGCCGTCGGAGGAGATGCCCCAGCCGGCGATGGACGCGTAGACGCGGTGTCCTGCGGCGAGTGCGTCCTCCTCGCGCATCAGGACGATCATTCCGCAGCCCTCGCCCGGCCAGAAGCCGTTGGAGCCGCGGTCGTAGAGCCGCATCTCCTTCTTGGCGAGTGCTCCGGTCTTGGCGAAGCCGATGATCTCGAAGGGGTCGATGGACAGGTCGACGCCACCGGCGACCGCGACGTCGAGGTCGCCGTTCAGCAGCGAGGTGGAGGCGGTGGTGACCGACAGGAGCGAGGAGGAGCAGGCGCCGTCGACGGTGTAGCCGCCGCCGTTGAGGTCGAAGTGATTGCAGATCCGTCCGGCGATGGTGTTCGACAGGCCGCCCGCGAGGGTGTCCTCGTCGATGGCGGGGAACGGCTTCTTGTAGGCGTCCTCCACCCCTTCGAGGAATTCGCCGAGGCGGTCGTCGCTCCAGTCCTGGCCCTTGAGGGCGTCGGCGAGCACCCGGCGTACGTACGGCCAGCGCAGCCGCATCACGTTGGCGCGGGAGAACTCACCGGTGAGGGTGTTGCCGACGATGACGCCGGTGCGCTCCTTGGGCAGTCCTTCCCCGACCGGGAAACCCGCGTCGGCCAGTGCCCGGGTGGCGGTGTCCAGGGCGAGCCAGTGCGTCAGGTCGGTGGAGCGGTAGGTGCTGCCCGCGATGCGGTGGGCGATCCGGTCGAACTCGTACCCTTCGAGGACCGCGGCGTTCCGGGCGTAGAACTTGTCCGGGACCGTGGGGTCCGGGTCGTAGTAGTCGTCCAGGCGCATACGTACGTCGGGCAGCTTGCGGAAGGCGCGCCGTCCGGCGACCGCGTTCTCCCACAGTTCGCGTGGGGTGGTGGCATCGGGGTAGCTGCACGCCACCCCGACTATCGCGATCCTGCTCATACGGGCATCGCCACCTTTTTGTCGTTCTCCGCCCGTGCTGCCGCGCACTTGCCGTGGAAGCAGGTGCCGTCCTGGCACGGGTCACCGGAGGGGACCGCCGCGACGACGGGTACGGGGGCGTGCGCCGGTACGTGAGCCGGTACGGCGGCGAGCTGCTCGGCCGGTTTCGCCGGAGCCTGCTCGGCCTGCTGTGCCTGCTTGGCCTCCGCGGCGCGCTGCTTGGCCAGGAAGTGCAGGGCCCACAGGTAGCCGCCGCGGATCAGGCAGACGAGTGCGGTGGCGAAGAAGATGCCGTACGCGATGCCGAGCCCGGTCAGCACGCCGTACATCGCGGCGACGCCGCCGCCGAAGGCGATCTGGGAGGAGCGCTTGGAGGGCGAGGTACCGGGGTCGGTGACCATGTAGTTGGTGAAGAGGATGAAGGCCACCCCGGTCATCATGCCGAGCGCCGAGGGGATGGAGGTCCCCATGACGAGCCCGCGGATGACGGCCTGGAGGGCGAAGCCGACCAGCCAGGCGCTGATCAGCCACATACGGCCCGTCAGCTTCGCGTTCAGCAGGGTGCCCAGGGTCAGGATGATCGCCGGGAGGACCCAGTCGGCGGGGCCGTACAGGTACTCGGTGAAGTGGTACGGCGGGGCGATGCTGGCCCACGGGAAGAGCAGCAGGATCATCGCGATGCCGAAGTTCGACGGGTTCATGTAGTGCCGCATACGGCCCTTGAGCGGGGCGCGGAGCACCCACTTGGTGCCGACGGCGACGATGACGCCGAACATCATGACCCAGACGCGGTCATTGACGTACGTGAGCATGTTCACCGCGAGTCCGGTGATGTGCGCGGGGAAGAGGAACTCCACCATCCCCTTGAAGCCGCCGCCCGCGTAGCGGGGTGCGCGCTTCTCGCCGCGGGCGCTGAGCGCCTCCAGACCGATCTCCACCGTGTAGGCGGTGATGACCGCGATGAAGGGCCACAGCCAGGGCTGCTCGAAGCCGAGGAAGGTGTACCCGGCGATGTTGAGGATGGAGATGGAGATCGCGAACCGGCGGAGCGCGGTGACGACTTTGACGTTGTGCCGTGGGGCGGCACCGGTGGTCTGTTCGGCAGGCACGGTCACTTCTCCTTGGCATCGGTGCCGAGCTGGAGGGAGTGCCAGCCGGGGCTCAACTGGAGTTCCTTGTTGCGCACCTGTCCGGTGCGGTCGCGCCAGGTCAGGTGGGTCTGCACCGGTCCGTCGGCCTCCTTGCCGAGGCCGATGTGCACGTCCTGGCTGCGCTTGCCGGAGTGGCCGCTGCCGCCGTCGACCCGGCCGATCCGGGTGCTGCCGTCGGACAGGGTGACGGTGACCTGTGCGCCGATCACGGGCGAGCCGGCCTCGTCGGTGAGGTTGAGGCCCAGGAAGTCCCCGGCGTTCTCGCTCATGTTGCAGTAGAAGACCGGGTCCTCCCACTGGCGGGCCACGACCAGGTCGAGGCGGCCGTCGCCGTCGGCGTCACCGGTGGCGATGCCGCGGGTGGGCACGGGCACGGCCAGGCCGAGCTGCTTGGACAGGTCGCTGTAGGCGTCGCCGTCCTTGTTCTTGACGTAGAAGCGGATGTGCTGGTCACCGGCGAGGTCGTCGCCCTCTTCCACGTTGGGCCAGAAGTAGGGGTGCTTGGTCAGCCCGTCGTTGGCGGTGGCGAGCTCCTGGAGCTGGGCCCACCGGTTGCGCTTGCCCTTGACGAAGCCGACGGCCTGGGTGATCTCCTGGATGCCGTTGTTGTCGAAGTCGCCCATCTTCACGTCCCAGCCCCAGCCGGACCAGGCGAGGTTGAGCGGGGCGCTCTCGTCCTTGTACGGGGCGACGCCGTCGCGGAACTTGGCCCGCAGGTCGGCCTTGTCCTTGGCCGTGCCGATGAAGGCGAAGTTCGACTCCTGGATACCGAAGGACGTGGTGATGTTGGAGACGAACGCGTCGTACACGCCGTCGTTGTCCAGGTCACCGAAGTCGACGCCCATGCCCTTGAAGGAGCTGCGGCCGATCTCCTTGGACTTCGGGGTGGTCGCGGTGTGCTTGGCCTTGACCTGGCTGAACTTGAACTTCCCGGGCGTCGACTTGTTGTAGAGGAGCGCCGAGGTCCCGAAGTCGTGCGCGAGGTAGATCTCGGGGCGCTGGTCGCCGTCGAGGTCGGTGGCGGAGACGGCGAGCGTCCAGCCCTTGTCGATGGAGTCCGGCAGGACGTTCTTGATCTCCTGGTAGCCGGACGCGGTCCAGCGGAAGAAGTGACCGCCGCCGCCGTTCTGGGCGTGCGACAGCGAGTCGTTCATCGTCACACCGCCGTCCTTGGTGTCGTCCAGGACGGGGCTGTCGGGGAAGTAGTTGCCGATGTAGATGTCGTTGTGTCCGTCGCCGTCGAAGTCGGCGACGGCCGCGGCGTTGGAGTTCCACAGCGGGCCGGTGTAGACGCTGCCGCCGTTGCCGGGCACCAGCTCGACGGGCTCGAAGCGCTCGGCGCTCACCGGTGTCCCGGCCTCGACGGCGTCCTTCTTCGCCTGGAAGATGACGGGGGTGCGGCCCCAGTAGTAGACGAGGAGGTCGGTGGCGCCGTCCTCGTTGTAGTCGCCGGGGACACAGCCGATCGGGGCCGTGATGTCGCTCTTGGGCAGCGGCGACGGGTCGAGTGCGAACGGGGCGTACGTCGGACTCTTGCGGCCGGGCACCGGCGCGGGTGTGACCACGGCCTGGTCGATCTGCGGATCGGTGATGCAGAGGTCGTTGGGCAGCCCGTCGCCGTCGATGTCATTCATCGCGACACCCGCGCCGACCGAGGAGATCCAGGCCTCGATGTGCTTGTACGCCTTGTTCACCTTGCGGACGGTCTGCTGCTTGAATCCGCCCGGCATGGCTATCGCCATCGGCTCGAAGGCGAAATTCTGGGCCAGTTCCGCTTTTTCCGCAGCACTCGACTCGTGCGGCTTCACCGCATAAAAGGTGCTGACCATGAGAGCCAGTGCCACGACTCCGGGCGCCTGCTTTCGCAGCCAGGAAATTGGGTGTGTCATGCGACGGCGCCTTTCTGCGCGTGCGGAACGGAAGTGATCGCGGCGGCGATGTGCTGCCGCCAGGTCTCGAAGGCCGGGATGTCGCCGCCGTCGCAGCCCGCGGGCACCGAGTCGGTGCACACCCGCGCGGCTTCCTCCGGGGTCCGGCCGCCGCACAGGACGCGGGCCGCCACATGCGTATGGGCGATCGTCGTGCCCGCCCGCTCGCGCGCCTCGCAGGCGAACGCGGAGCCCTGCGCCAGGTTCGACCGGTGCACGCCCGCGTGCTCGGCGAAGCGCAGCAGCTCGTCCGCGTCGGCGCTGCCCGCGTAGGTGCAGGCGAGCCCCGCACCGGCGTACATGTCGCCGTGGCGGTGGGCGGGGTAGGCGCCGATGAGTCCGGCGACGACGTCGGGGTCGGTGCAGCCGACGAACCACAGGGCGCGGCCGATGCCCTGGTCGATGACGCGGGCGCTGTAGGCGTCCGGGCCGCCCTTCCAGCTGAAGGGGTGGTCCCGACCGGGGTCGCGGACGTAGGCGTCGGTCTTGAAGTACGCCTGGTGGAAGCCGTATCCGTCCAGGATCAGCCAGCGCAGCACCGGGTCGGTCCCGGTCACGTCGGGCCACAGGAACTTCGGCAGCCTGGCCATCGCCCAGCCGATGCCGACGTAGATCATGTAGTTGTGGTGCCGGCCCTCGCCCTCCAGGATTCCGGTCAGCCGCTTGTTGCTGCCCGTCAGCGAGTCGAGCATGACGGCGCCCATACCGGCGCCCTCGTAGGCGAACCCGCGGAAGGCCCGGGGAACGGTCTCCAGCCATTCGACGGCCTGGTCCGCGGAACGCGCCTCGACCGCATAGGCGTACCCCTGGAGGAAACTCGCCCCGACGGATTCCAGCTGCTGTTTGGCCTCCGCGTTCTTGACGTGGAATCCGCGTGTTTCCAGCTGCGTTTCCCGGACATTGGGTGTGAGGACTCGGCGCCTCAGCGCACGCAAGATGGACACCTAAAAGACCGCCCCTCGATTCCTTTACCTGAATTTCCCGTACACTTAATCGAACATATTCAATCGGTGTACCGGGCCGTCTACTCCAGAAATGCTCAACGGGCATTCACGAGCAGTTGTTCACGCACCGCGCGCCGCCAGATTTCGTACGTGGGGACCTCGCCGTCCGCGCTCGGCGCGGGTGCGGCGTCGTCCGCGAGCGCGGCCGCCGCCTCGACGGTGATCCCGGCCAGCGCGTGCAGCGCGGTCCGGGTGTGCTCGGGGACGGTGGAGGAGAAGTGACGGGCCTTCGCCGCGAAGACGGAGCCCTGCGCCACATGGCCGCGCAGCTCGCCGGCCCCGGTGCGCAGCGCGGCCAGGTCGTCGGCCGTGGAGCAGCCCGCGAAGGTGGCGGCCAGTCCGACGCCCGCCCACAGATCCGGCCGGCGTTCGGAGGCGAACCTGCGCACGGCGGAAGAGACATGCTCGACCTGCGCGCCGTGGATGAACCACAGGGCGCGCCCGATGCCCTGGTCCACCGCCCGCTGGAAGTAGTCCGGGTGCCCGTCCCAGGCGTACGGGGTGTCCAGGCGCTGCTCGTCGACCCAGCGGGCGGGGTCGAAGTAGGCGCGGTCGAAGCCGTAGCCGTCGACGGCGAGCCAGGTCATCGGCGGGTAGAACTCCTCGCCGTCGAGCTCGTCGGGCATGACCTTCTTCCACAGCGGTCTTGGCAGCTTCGCCATGGCGAAGCCGATGCCGATGTAGTTGAGGAAGATGTGCCGCCGTCCGGCGCCCTGGAGGAGTTCCCGGGTGCGCCCGCCGCGGCCGGGCATCGAGTCCCGGATGACCGAGGCCATGGTCGCGCCCTCGTAGGCGAAGCCCTGCACCTCCAGGTCGACCAGGGACAACCGCCGCTCGATCTCCCACAGGTCCTTCGACTCGATGCCCCACTCGAAGCCGGTCACCACCGCCTGCGGGATGCTTTCCAGCTGTCTGGTGGCGGCGGTTTCGACGACCGGAAAACCACGGCCGGCGAAGCTCACGTCACGCAGGGACGGAGCCATGATCAGTCTGCGCAGAGAGCCCATTGCCGTTGCCACGCGGTGCCTCCTCGACCGGCCACCAGGGGGGTGGCGACGGGCCTCATGGTCGGGCGGCGGCAAAGATCAGGGCATCTTCGCAAATGCGCAACACCGGTGCGCTGAAAGGGGTTTGAGGGCACCGGAAGGGCGTGTCAACTCAGCGCGTGCGGCGCACCGCGACCTCTTCGTCATGGATGTCGCGGCCGCACGAGACGCACCCCATCCGCACCTGTACATCACCGTCGCAGCCGATGTGCTCGGCGCGCCTCGGCGGGCCCAGCTCAGTGGGCAGGTTCCGGTCGCCCCACTGCATCAGGGCGACCACGGCCACGGTCAGGTCCCGCCCCATCGGGGTGAGCGGATACTCGTGGCGCACCGGCTTGTCCTGGTACGGCACCCGTTCCATGATGCCGAGATCGACGAGACGGGCGAGCCGGTTGGTCAGTACGTTGCGGGCGATCGGGAGATGGCCGAGGAACCCGTCGAACCGTTTGACCCCCAGGAGGGCCGAACGGACGATCAGCAGGGTCCAGCGCTCCCCGATCACTTCGAGGGCACGGGCAAGCGAGCAGTCCTGTCCTTCATATGTCCGTGGCAGCATGCCCGGACCGTAACCCGTGAGTTGCGTGAAAGGACTCGATCGAGTGCCCGCGCGGGCGGATTCGGCAAGCAGGAAGAAGCCCGTACAGGCGCGCGACTGCTGTGCTGTGATGAGCCACCGTCCCGGATCATGGAGGTTCAGCATGGCAACGAGTACCGCAGCGCCGCCGCACGGAGTGCGGGGCCAGATCGACTTGCTCAACAGCAGGCACCATCAACTCGGCCTGCGCGTTTTCCTGTTCATCGTGGTCGCGCACTGGGCGGAGCACCTCGTCCAGGCGGTCCAGATCTACGTCATGGGCTGGCCGATACCGGAGGCGCGCGGCGTCCTCGGGGTGCCGTTCCCGTGGCTGGTCACCTCGGAGTGGATGCACTACGGCTACGCCCTGGTGATGATGGTGGGCCTCTTCCTCCTGCGCTCGGGCTTCACCGGCCGCTCGGGCACCTGGTGGAAGACCTCGCTCGGCATCCAGGTGTGGCACCACTTCGAGCACCTGCTGCTCCTGGTCCAGGCGCTCGCCGGCTCGTACCTGATGGGCAAGGCCGCCCCGACGAGCATCATCCAGCTCATCGCGCCGCGCGTGGAACTGCACCTCTTCTACAACACGCTGGTCACCATCCCCATGATCGTGGCGATGTACTACCACACCCGTGCGGGGCGGGCCGACAACGCCGCCGCGCGCTGTGCCTGCGCCCCGAAGGACTGAAACGGCGGCCATGAGCACGAGCGGGAAGAAGAGGAAACCCTCGGGGTTCGTGTCCCTGCTGCTCCTGCTGACGGGAGTTCTGCTGCTGTACGTGGCGCTGCCCAATCTGGGCAACGCCGCCAGGGCGGCGACCGCCGACGGGCCCGAAGGCACCTTCACCGCGACCCGGCTCACGTGCATGAGCCACCCCGGGCACGAGACGTGCGAGTGGTCGGGGTCGTTCCGGTCCGCCGACGGAACGGTGGAGCTGCGGGGCGTCAAGCTGTACGGCAGCGGCCGGGACACGTTCGAGGCCGGGCAGCAGGCGTCGGCCGTGGACGTGGGCAACGCGGGGCGGGTCTACAACCCGTCCGGTTCCAACGAGTGGATCTTCACGGCGCTGCTGCTGATCGCCGGATACGTCCTGCTCGCGGTCGTGGCCGGACGGCATCTGATGCCGCCACCGCTGCCTGGGCGGACAGCACGGCCGGTGTCCGCCTAGGCGCACCGGAGCGAACGAACGCGGGTGTGCCCGGCGAAATGGCCGGGCACACCCGCTGTTCGTTCGCTCCCCCGTCCGGCCCCGCGCGCCGGACGGACGCGCGGGCCGGACGGACGCGCGGGCCGGACGGCGGTACGGCGGTCAGACGGGTACGGGGGTCAGACGGGTACGGGGGTCAGCGCGGGCGCCGCCGCCGACATGACGGGCATCGGCGGCAGCGCCGGCATCGCGGCACGCGCGTTGTCCAGTTCGAGCCGGCTGTAGGCGCCCGCGGCGGACACCAGCGTCATGTGGTGGTGCCAGCCCGGGTAGGAACGCCCCTCGAAGTCGAGCAGGCCGAAGTCGTCCTCCAGCCCCTGCACCGTGGCCCCCGCCCGGCGCTGGAGCCTGGTGAGCGCGGCCAGTTCGTCGGTGCGCCGGTGCACCATGTTGGTCAGCCACATCCGGGTGGAGCGGCGTCCCGCGTAGGAGCGGACGGCGAAGAGCCGGTAGGTGTGGTGCGGAGCGTGGCGGGCGAGCCGCACCTCGGGCAGGCGTACCAGGGCGGTCATCACCGAGGTGCGGTCCGCCCGGCCGCCGAGGCCGTCATGGGTGTCGAGCCGGAGGTGGCCGCTGTGCTTGAGCTCGAACAGGCGCTGCGCCTCGACGGCCGCGGGCAGCTCGGAGGCGTACGTCTGCGGGGGCATCGACCGGCCGACGGGGACCACCGGGGTCCGGCCGGGCAGGGCGATGACGAAGTCACGGCCCCGGGTGCTGAGTCCGCGCACCAGCGAGGTCACACCGGTGTAGTAGCTGAGGTCGGCGACGACCGGCGGGGCGCTGAGGTGGGTGCTGTCGCTCAGCGAGTCGACGAGGTCGAGCGCGTGCTGCTCGATGGTGCGGTGACCGGCGTCGTCGGGAATGCGGGCGCGGGAGCGGCGCTGCTCGTCGTTGACCCAGGCTCCGGGCAGCAGCAGGCCCCAGTGGACCGGTACCGCTTCCCTCTCGGTGGTCAGGAACGCGCCGATGCCGAGCTGGCAGTTGACCGAGCGTCCGGTGGCCGGGACGAAGCGGCGGTGCACACCGCAGGAGTGGTCGCCCCGCTTGCGCAGGACCGCCACGTCGAGGGTCCAGGCGCGGGGGGTCAGCCGCTGCTCGACCCACCGCATCAGCTCGGCCCGCGCCGGGGCCCACTCCCAGGGGCTGGCGTTGACGAACTGGTGCATGGACTGTGAGGCGGTCGGCGACCCGGAGACCGTGGCGGCGATCCGCCGTACCGACTTCTTTCCCTCGGTGGTGAGCAGGCCCGTCAGATACGCCTGGGCCCACGCCCGCTGATCGGCCCTCGGCAGGTGACCGAAGATCTGTTCGGTGAACGCGGAGACCGGCAGGTGCGCGCGGTCCAAGTCCTGTGCCGCCATGGCTGGTTCCTTCCGGCTTCGGTCATCCGATCGACTACCACTATAGAATAGCGAACGTTATCTTTTTTTCCAACGGAGGAGCGGCCCTCCTCCTCGGCGGAAGGAGAAAAGATGCGGCCAGGAGCGGGGTACCAGGACGCTGATCACCACGCTGACCAAGGGTTTTTCCTACTTCGGCAACTCCGCGTTGCCCTCGCACGGCCGGTCCGCCCAAGCTGGGCCGGTTCATGTCGTCCGGCTGAAGGGAACACCGGAACACCGCATCGGCTTCCAGGTACCGCGCCAGGGGCGCCGTACCCGCCGGCGCTTTCGGAGACACCATGGTGAAACAGGAGAGGGCCGCGAGGACCCGCGAGGGCCTGGTACGGGCGGCGGCCGCACAGTTCGACCGGGACGGCTACGCGGGGGCCTCGTTGGCCAAGATCAGCCGGGCGGCGGGCATCTCCCTGGGCGCGGTGACCTTCCACTTCCGGTCCAAGGCGGAACTCGCCGAAGCTGTCGAGGAGGAGGGCCGGGCCGAGGTCACGGGCGCCCTGCGACGGATGGCGGACTCCTCCACCACCCCCTTGCAGCAGCTGGCCGACCTGACCCTGGAGCTCGCCCGGCTCATCGAGCAGGAGGACACCGTCCGGGCCCTGCTGCGGCTGGAACGGGAGCGGGCGGCCACCGACCACTGGACGGAGATCTGGCTCCCCACGGCCGACGAACTGCTGCGGCGCGCCTACGACAGCGGCGACCTGCGCGCCTCGGCGCACCCCGAGGCCATGACGACCCTGGTCGTGCACCTGGTGGCCGGGTCCGAGATCGTGCTCCGCCGCCACCGCACCGCCGGGGCCCCGCCGCACGAGAGCGCCGTGGACCTGCTGACCCGTATCTGGCAGCTCGTCCTGACGGGAATCTCGGCGAGCGAGGCGGCATGCCTGTGAGGCCGTGGTCCCGCCGGAGCCGGACCGCGGCCGGACACGGGCCGGCCCCCGAGCGCGTCGCGGGGACCCGCCGACGGGTCAGACCGCGCTGCACCCGCCGTCCACCGGAACAGCGCCACCAGTGACGAAGGACGAACGGTCACTGCACAACCAGGCCGCGGCCTGGGCGATCTCGGTCGGATCGGCCAGCCGGTGCTGGATGGCTCGCGCGGCCACGGGCCGCCCCGATCCGGTGCTCCCCTCCGTCAGTTCGGTACGGGTGCTGCCCACCATCAGGGCGTTGACCCTGATCCCCCTGCCCCCGTACTCGGCTGCCGCGGCCTTCGTCAGCCCGAGCACGGCGTGCTTGGCAGCGACATAGGGAGCCAGCGCACCGGTGGCGAAGAGCCCCGCGGTGCTGGAGGTGTTCACGATCGTCCCGCCCGTCCGCTGGTCCAGCATGAGCGGGATCTGACGGCGCAGACAGTTCCACACCCCTCGTACGTTGACGTCCATGATCTGGTCGTAGGTGGCGTCCTCCGTCTGGTGCAGATCGGTTCCCCTGGCCCCCCAGCCAGCGTTGTTGAACGCCGCGTCCAGCCCTCCGAAACGCTCCACCGCCACCGCGACGACCCGCGCGACGTCTTCGGAGCAGATGACGTCCCCGGTGACCGCGACGGCCCGGCCCCCCGCGGCGTGGATCTCGTCCACCAGGTCGCACAAAGGTTTCTGCCGCCGCGCCATCAGGATGACCGACGCCCCTTCCGCGGCGAAGAGACGGGCCGCCGCGGCCCCTATCCCACTGGACGCGCCCGTGATCATGACTCTCTTGCCGTGCAGTAATCCACTCGACATCGCGTTCATCGACCCCTCCCCCGGACACCCCGCCGACGGCCGGGTGTCATAGCGGTCACCGCATTCCCTGGGGGGATGACCATAGCGGGCAGTGGATGAACCCCCGGGGCCTGTCGGCAGAAAATTTGTGGCGGCCGGATCACCCGGCCACGGACGCGCTCTTCTTCCGGCGGGCCGCCGGCCGTCCCCGCGCCTCGCCGAACTCCAGTTGCTCGGCGACGCCCGGCACCGCGATCGCGGGAAGCATGCAGTGCCAGATCTCCTCGACCCGGGCGGGCAGGTCCCGCCGCCCGGATTCCATCTGCGCGTGCATCTGCGCCCCGGTGCAGGCGCTCACCAGCATCCGCGCGAGAGCCGGGATGTTGACCCCGTCCTGGAGCTGCCCCATCTCGTTCGCTTCCGTGAACGTCGATATGGCCACCATGGTCCACTGCTGATGCGAGTTCTCCTCGCTGGAGATGAAGAGCTCCTGATCCGTCACCAGTCGCGCACCGGCCAGCAGCAGCGGCTCGTCGAGCATCTGATAGGACCAGGTCAGCGTGATGTCGACGAGCTTCTGCAGGCCGTCCGACGGGAGCGGCGGCGAGACGATGTCCGGCTGACTGCGGACGATCTCGCGCGCCAGCGCCTCCTTGTTCTTGAAGTGGAAGTACATCGCGCCCAGCGTCACGCCGGCCCGGTCCGCAATCCGCGAGACGCTTGCACCAGCGAAGCCACTCTCGGCGAACACCTCTGCGGCGGCTCTGATGAGACTCGCCCGCGTCCGAAGTGCGCGCTCCTGCTTCACGGGACGTTTGTCAGGCAATTCGGACACGAAGCCTCTCCCTCGTAGACAAAAAAAAGAATAATCCTTATTTTACAGCACAGGTGCCTGACGTCACGTTCAAGCACCTGCACATCCAGGCACCCAAGCACGGTCAGCTTCGATGATCCATGGGGAGTGCACGTGATGACTTCATTCAGCGGCCACGGCTCGACCACCCTTCACCCGCAGCGGTCCACCGTAGCCAATCACCTCGTTCGCAAGACCGACCCCACCGAAGTGCTCGTCACTGCGTGGCACGGCGTCTCGGACACCGAGCACGTCGTCACCACCGAATGGCCCTGCTCACACCCGTTCTATACCCCGGAGCAGGAGACCCACAGCCCGCTGCTCTTCACCGAGAGCACACGGCAGGCCCTGGCGCTCCTGTCCCACACCGAGTTCGGCATCCCCCTGGACCACCGTCTGGGCTGGGAGTACATCAGCTGCTCCACCACCCCCGAGGGACTGCGTACGGCAGGGTCCCCGGCGGAGGTGGAACTTCACATCACCCACACCTCCGTGAGCCGGCGCCGCCTCGGCTGCGCCCGTCTGACCGCGGAGATCGAGGCCACCCGCGACGGGGTGCGGATGGGCAGCGCCCAGATCAGGTACACCGCCTACCCGGAAGCGGTCTACCGCCGGCTGCGCGGGCGGTACGCCGGTGCGGCCGAGTCCTGCGCGAGAGCGATGCCACCCGGCCGCCCGGTGTCCCCCGCCCTGGTCGGCCGGGAGTCCGACAGCGATGTGGTCCTCAGCCCGACGACCCGCGCCGATCTGTGGTTCCTGCGGGCCGACCTCACCCATTCCGTGCTGTTCGACCACCCGCACGACCACATCCCGGGCATGGTGCTCCTGGAGGCGTTCAGCCAGGCCACCACATCGCTCTGCGCACCGCGGCGGATCCGGCCCCTGTCCTTCGACGCGGTCTTCAAGCGGTACGTGGAACTCGACCAGCCCTGCCTGATCGAGGCGGAGGCGCTCACCCGTTCCAGCATCAAGCTGGTCGCCACGCAGGGCGACACGGTCACCGCGTCGGCGATGGTCACCACCGCACCCGCGTAGCCGACTCCGCAGCAACCGCGCGGCACATACGGCACCCACGGCACCCGCACCGGCCGTTCCCTGCCCACCGACGCACACCGTCCGAACACATTTCTGACACACATATGGGGACAGGCGTCGACAACTAAACCGAGTACCCGTTATGTTATTTCCGTTCCGCAGCCATCACGCGGTGGGAACGGCCACCGTGGTACTCGCGCCTTGCTCGGCACATGGTCTGGCCCTTGAGTCGCTTCGGTCGCTGAGAGGAAGCGCATTGCCCCTTCACCTGGAGTTTCACGGAAGTGGGTCGGGACCGCGCACCTCTCACCCCTGTCATGGAAAACCCGCCGTGAACCGTGGGCCCGCCGAAAAGGCGCGGAGCCCACGGACCACACGATTACGGCGGACGTCCGCTCGGCCGACGGCGGGGAGAGACCGTGGCTGAGGGCATCAGACACGAGGCGGAAGCTGCCCTCGCCCGGCAGAACACCGCCAAGGAGCCCGGACGAGAGAACCGGCTCCTCCAGATCGTGCACAGTGCCCCCGCCGATCCGGCCGATCCGGCCGCCCCGGCCGACCGTCCACGGCCGGCCGGTATCCGGCAGTCGTCCACCCGCAGAACCAAGAAACGCATCACCACTCCCCCGGATTCCGTCCGCACGGGCCTGTTCGGCCAGGCCGGGGCGCACCCGCACCCCGCAACACCCGAACAGGCCGATACGGCAGGGCTGTTGCCGGACACGCTGACGGACCGGGGCAGCGCGAAGCTCTTCGCCTCCCTGCACAGCCACCGGTTCCGCCATGTACCGGGCCTGGGCTGGTACCACTGGTCGGGCAGTCGCTGGCAGCTCGACGAGAACGAGTGCGTGCTCTGGGCGGCAGGGGAGATGGCCGAGTCCCTGGCCCTGTCCGACCCCTCCGGGACACACACGGCCGCGGCCCTGCGCCGCCACCGCCGACGGGCACTGTCGACGTCCGGCATCAGAGCCATGCTGGTGCAGGCGAGGTCGGCGCCGGGGATGGTGTTGAGTGCGGGGGTGCTGGACGCGGATCCGTATGTGCTGTGCACTCCGGCGGGGGTGGTGGATCTGCGGTCGGGGGTGCTGCGGGTCCCGGACCCGGACCGGGACTTTCATTCACGGTCGACGTCGATCGGTCCGCGGCGGATGCCGACCCCCCGCTGGGACCGGTTCCTGACCGACACGTTCGGCGACGACGACCAGGGCGCGGAAATGATCCGCTTCCTCCACCTCCTGCTGGGCTACTCCCTCACCGGCGACGTCGGAGCCCAGGTCATGCCATTCCTCTTCGGCTCCGGAAAAAACGGCAAATCGGTTCTCCTCGACGTCCTCATCAAACTCCTCGGCGACTACGCCGATGCCGCACCACCCGGCTTCCTCATGGCCCGCCCCTTCGAAGGCCACCCCACCGACCTCGCCGAACTCCACGGCCGCCGCGTCATCGTCTGCTCCGAAGTCAAACCCGGCGACCGCTTCGACGAAGCCCGCGTCAAACTCCTCACCGGCGGCGACCGCATCAAAGCCCGACGCATGCGCCAGGACTTCTTCTCCTTCGCCCCCACCCACAAACTCTGGCTCCTGGGCAACCACCGCCCCGAAGTCGGCACCGGCGGCTACGCCTTCTGGCGACGCATGCGCCTCATCCCCTTCGAACGCGTCGTCTCCGACCACCGCAAAATCGACAACCTCGCCGACATCCTCGTCACCGAAGAAGGACCCGGCATCCTCAACTGGCTCATCACCGGAGCCCACCACTACCTCAACAGCCCCCGCGACCTCACCGGACCCGAAACCGTCCGCATCGCCACCACCGCCTACGCCGAAACCGAAGACCACACCGGCCGATTCCTCAACGAATGCTGCACCCACCAACCCCACCACCGCGTCGAACAAGCCCACCTCTACAACGCCTACAAAACCTGGTGCAGGCTGGAGGACACGAGCCCCGTCTCGTCGAGGGCCTTCGCCGGCCGGGTCCGCGAATCGGTCGGCCTCGCCGATCACCGCGTGATGCTGCTGTCGAACCAGCGCAAGTACTACCCCGGCATCGGTCTTCTGACGGACAGTGAGTTCCTGCCCGAGCCGCAGTGAACGGCGGCCCCGGGCCGCGGTGTTCGGGTCACCGGCTCCGGGCCGGCACCCCTCGTGGATTATCACGGCGTGATAATCCACCGCCGGTCCGGATTATCACGCCGTGATAATCGGCGGTTGGCCCCGCCCCTGCATCTACTTCGGCCGGGTGATGCCCAGTTCACGCATGGCGGTGGAGGGCGGCCCGCCCTCGGAACGCTCCGTCTTGTAGCCCTTCGTCCCCGGGGCCAGGGTCCGGGGATCGACCGACTCGGACGGCGCGCCGGTCGCGTACAGGCCCTCGGGGTCGATGTCCCGGTCGTGCGGCAGCAGCCAGAACACCCGCCGCCGGAACGTCCCCGACGAACGCGACGCCTTGGCCTCCGGTCCCAGGACCGCGTATCCGACCATGCGTCCGTCGCGGTGGTAGGCGGGTTTCCCGCGCCGGGTGGGCAGCCGGTCCAGGCTCTGCCGTACGTAGTCCAGTACGGACACGTCCTCCAGCCAGACCAGCTCCGCCTCGTCGCTGATCTCTTCCTCGTCGATCAGAGCACTCACTCTGCCTCCTCCTCGACGAGCCGTCGCACTGACTCATTCTGACACCCGGCCCCGGCCGGGGGGCAGCCCGGCGGCACATGCCTCACCCGGACGGGGCCGAGCGGCAGGGGCGGACGTGGCACCGGTGCCGGTGCCGGACATCGTCACGGCACCGGCACCGGCCGGTCAGATCTCCCTTCCGGTCACGCCGCCCACGGCGCGATCGGGTACCAGGGGATGATCTCGCGGCGCGCGAGCATCCTGACGTCCCAGTAGAGGAAGGTGAAGACGCCCGCGACGATCAGAGTCACCGCCGTCACGGCGGCCATCCGCCCCGGCTTCGCGATCATCCAGGCGGCCAGCCGGCCACCGGCGAAGTACGCCATCAGGAAGAAGAGCACCGCGATGATCACGACGTTGCCGACCGACTGGAGCACGAAGACCGCCGCCCCGTAGAACGGGTTGCCGCTCTCGGCCGCATCGCGGAAGAGCTGCCGGAAGAGCGGATACGGCCGGCCGACGAGGAAGCCGCCGACCAGCACACCCATGAACACCGTCTGGGCGTGGGGGAAGCGGCGGGCCGCCTTCGCGAACGGATCACGGACGTACCCCAGCGAGCTCAGCCCCAGGTAGAGCATCGCCAGCCCGATGACCCCGAACGTGATCATCGACTGGAGGGAACGCCCCGACAGCACCCCCGGCGCGGCCTGCGCCTCGGAGAACTGCGGCATCGACGTACCCACCAGGCCGACCACCGCGCCGTACACGGCGGAGACCACGGCCATTCCGAGGAAGAGCCAGCCGAGTGGCTTGAGCGCCTGGACGGCCCGGCCCGTACGGCTGTTCATGGTGCCCAGCATCGGGGCGACCGTGCCGAACACCGCGATGTTGCACGCGGTGAACGTCCCGGCGAGACCCGAGGTGAAGGCGAAGGCCGTCCCGGCCGCCACCGAGGCGAGCGAGGACGTCTCCGGATCATGTCCGAGGATCGAACCGGCTATGTTGCCACCCACGGTCTTGTCGACGAACTCGGCCGACCAGATCACGGTCAGGAGGAATCCGGCGACCGTACTGAGGATCAGCAGCAGTCCGCGCCGCCGCACCTCGTCCTCTCCCCCGAGGGCCGCACGTTCACGAACCGGTAATGCATCGATACGTGCCACAGCGGGACTCCTTGTCAGCTGTCGGACGGGTGACAGCGTAGAGAGGGCGGAAGGCCGTTCGGTTCTTCGAGGGTGCCGAATACCCGTACGCCGTCCGGAAAGAACACGGAGCGGCGGAGGAAGAATGCCGACGGCGGGCCGAACTGCCGTCAGCACCACAGGGGTTGCGCGCAAACGCCGTAGTCAGGAGCATGAGCGTCTCCCGCTCGTGCGACTCATGAGGATGTCTCTGTGCCACACATCACGATCACCAACGACCTGCCCGGCATCCGCGGTCTGATGGCCCACCGCCGGGACACCGCCGCGCCGCTCAACCACCTCGCCAACACGCTGCTACGGGAGCCGGCCTTCCTCAGCCCCGGAGAGCGCGAGCTGATCGCGGCGTACGTCTCCCACCTGAACAGCACGCCCTTCTGCTCGGGGACGCACGGTGCGGCGGCCGCCGCCCAGCTCGACGGCGGCCAGGACACGGTGGAGGCCGTGTTCGCCGGCCCGGACAGCGCACCGGTCACGCCCCGGCTGCGGGCCCTGCTGCGGATCGCGGCCGAGGTGCAGCGGCAGGCCCGTCCGGTGTCCGACGACGCGGTGGCCGCCGCCCGCGCCGAAGGTGCCGAGGACAACGACATCCACGACACCGTGCTGATCGCCGCGGCCTTCTGCATGTACAACCGCTACGTCAGCTGCCTGGCCACCGAACTCCCGGCCGAGGACAGCTACTACGGCGATGCGGCCGACCGCATCGTGGGACAGGGCTACGGCACGGGCTACCCGCCGGCCGGCTCCCAGGACGCCGCTCCGGCAGCCGAGGCCCTCACCACCTGACCGGTGCGCACCACCCGACCGGTGCGCACCGCCGCCCCTCCCCCGCTCACAGCGGAAGCGTTATGCCCAGTTCCCGCATGGCGGTGGAGGGCGGCCCGCCCTCGGAACGCTCCGTCTTGTAGCCCTTGGTACGGGCGGTCAGGGTGCCCGGGTCCACGGCTTCGGCGGGTGCCCCGGTGGCGTAGAGGCCCTCGGGGTCGGTGTCCCGGTCGTGGGGCAGGAGCCAGAAGACGCGGCGGCGGAAGGTCCCGGAGGACCTCGACGACTTGGCCTGCGGGCTGAGCAGGGCGTATCCGACCATGCGTCCGTCGCGGTGGTAGGCGGGCTTGCCGCGCCGGGTGGGCAGCCGGTCCAGGCTCTGCCGTACGTAGTCCAGTACGGACACGTCCTCCAGCCAGACCAGCTCCGCCTCGTCGCTGATCTCTTCCTCGCCGATCAGAGCACTCACTCTGCCTCCTCCTCGACGAGCAGACCCACGCCCGGGTAGTACTTGCGCTGGTTCGACAGGATCATCTCCTTCGGCGACGAGAGCCCTGCCAGCTCTCGCACCCGAGCGGCGAACGCCCGGGAGGAGACAGCGGAAACGCCTTCATTCTGACACCAGGTTTTGTAGGCGTTGTAGAGGTGGGCTTGTTCGACGCGGTGGTGGGGTTGG
>NZ_LWLE01000012.1:0-66720 GCF_001905125.1 Streptomyces sp. TSRI0281
CCAGTGGGTCAAAGTTCGACCGCCCAAACTGGGTCAGGATTCAGCCGCCGCCGACACTTGTCCCACCATCCCCAGGCGACGCCGGACTGCCCACGGCGAGCAGCTGTGTACCCGGCCTCGAACTGGAGGGCGCCGGTGATGGCTACCGTGCGATCGTCGGCGTCGGGGAGGAACCGTTCGAGGTAGCAGAGTGCCTCCATCGTCATGGCGTCCGCCGCGTCGAAGTGGGACGGCCCGGTATCCCGGTGCGCCTGCGCGGCCAGCCACGCGGCCACTCCGATTGCGTGCGGGTCCTCGGACTCCTGCGCCGCAACCATGCCTCGCTCGGCCACACGCCACAACAGGGCACTGTCGGGCTGGTAGGCGACGAAGAACTGCGACAGCGAGTACACCTCGGACAGGACCGCCTGAGCTGCCCGACGCTCAGCTGCCGTGTCCGTTTGACGTACGGCCAGTTGGGCGTCTCGGATCAGGCCAGGCAGCAGCTCCCCGATGACCTCTCGGTGGTTCGCCGCCTGGTGGCGTGCTGCCCATGCCGTCGCCAGCCGGGCTGCCAGATGCGCGGTTGACGGTGCCTGCCGGTCGCTGCCCAGCGTCAGTGTGTTCACCGCGGCCCGGACTGCTCCGAGCCTGGGGTGGCCCGGACCGATGAACAGTTCTGTCGGCGTGGACTGGTCGCCCGTCAGGTCGGACAGGTCGCGGACACGCAGCAGCTCGGCGATACGCAGCACGATCGGGAGCTTGGGCATCTGGAGCTGCCCTGTCTCCACCTGCTTCACCCATGAGGGCGACATACCGAGCAGCCCGGCAATAACCGGACGGCTCAGCCCGCGTCGGGTGCGGAGAATTTGCATGCGCTGACCGAATCCCATCGGGTCGGTGTACGGGTCCGGGGTAGCATCATTCGGCATGGCCTTGCCCCTCTCTGAACAGCTCGTCACTGTCAGGGTATGGGGCAAGGCCCTTTCTGTGTGCCGGTCCCAGCGGCTGCCTGGTCGGGGCCGTACCGCAGGCCATCACCGACCACGCAGGTGCCACCGGGCAGAACTGGCACAAAGTCGAGCAGGCGCTGAAGCGCGTGGTCCGGCATCAGGAGCCCCCAGCCGACGCCTGACGCGCGAAAGAGCCCCCTCCGCCCGAAGGCGGAGGGGGCAACCCCGCAGTGCGGGGACCATTTGACCTGCATACCCGAGCTGTCGCCGAAGGTGGGACCATCCCCGCACGTACGGGGACCACTCAACAAGAAAGCGGGTAGCAATACCGTTGATGGGACCATCCCCGCGCCTGCGGGGACCACAGTTCCTGACCTGCGGGTTTTACGCACCCAGACCACAAGAACCGGTGACGGACCACCCCCGCCTGCGCGGGAAGAACGACCGTAGCCACCGGCCGCCAGGACCACTCCCCGGACCACCCCCGCCTGCGCGGGAAGAACGTCGCTTCCACGGGCCGGATGAACGGCTACAGCGGACCACCCCCGCCTGCGCGGGAAGAACGTGAGCGGCGGGGTGCGGTCCATGGTCTGGCCCGGACCACCCCCGCCTGCGCGGGAAGAACAGTTCGACTACGTGTAGAGCCGTGCACCGGCGCGGACCACCCCCGCCTGCGCGGGAAGAACACCAGCGCGTCGTACGGTGCCCGCCGTTCCGGCGGACCACCCCCGCCTGCGCGGGAAGAACCGCCAGCTCGTCGACGGCTTCGAGGCCCAGGGCGGACCACCCCCGCCTGCGCGGGAAGAACTCCGGCGGTGACCAGGTCGGCGGCGACGTTCACGGACCACCCCCGCCTGCGCGGGAAGAACTGGGCCGAGCGCCAGGCCCGCGCCCTCGTGCCCGGACCACCCCCGCCTGCGCGGGAAGAACGCCCCGGCCACGCTGACGACCAGGCCGCCCGGCGGACCACCCCCGCCTGCGCGGGAAGAACGCGGACTGTTCGGTCTCGGTGTCGGCGGCGAGCGGACCACCCCCGCCTGCGCGGGAAGAACCGACGAGGACGAGAAACTGCCCCCGCCGGTGTCGGACCACCCCCGCCTGCGCGGGAAGAACGCCGTGTACGCCGTCGCCCTCAACGAGGACACCGGACCACCCCCGCCTGCGCGGGAAGAACGCGACCGGGGTGAGGACCACGGCCAGCTCGAACGGACCACCCCCGCCTGCGCGGGAAGAACGCGCCGCACGGAGCGTGCGGCGCCTTTGAGGTCGGACCACCCCCGCCTGCGCGGGAAGAACCCGAACTGGTCGTGCCGCCACCCCACCCGGGGCGGACCACCCCCGCCTGCGCGGGAAGAACCCGTCGCAGACCAGCGTGGCCGCCGGACAGATCGGACCACCCCCGCCTGCGCGGGAAGAACTCATGACCGGGTACGGCGGTCTGGTCGACAACCGGACCACCCCCGCCTGCGCGGGAAGAACGCGAACTGGAGGTCGGCGCCTTCCTCGCTGTCCGGACCACCCCCGCCTGCGCGGGAAGAACGTGTCCGAGCTCCAGACGGCCGAGGGGATCGCCGGACCACCCCCGCCTGCGCGGGAAGAACCGGAGGATGGCCAGGCGTTCGCCACCTGGCCACGGACCACCCCCGCCTGCGCGGGAAGAACATCGGTCGGAACCAGGCAACTGGATCCTCCACCGGACCACCCCCGCCTGCGCGGGAAGAACTCCTCCTGGAGCAGCAGTTCAGCACGCACGAACGGACCACCCCCGTCTGCGCGGGAAGAACTCCGGGTCAAGGCGGACCCACAGGATGCGGCGCGGACCACCCCCGCCTGCGCGGGAAGAACGTCCTCACCAACTGCATGGTCCTCACCGAGGGCGGACCACCCCCGCCTGCGCGGGAAGAACGCCGCCTCCCTCCACACCTGCCACGCCGGATGCGGACCACCCCCGCCTGCGCGGGAAGAACATCCTGCGGGACCTCCTCCCCGTGGTGACACCCGGACCACCCCCGCCTGCGCGGGAAGAACGCCATGGCCTCCGGCCAGCCGTCACCCTCGGACGGACCACCCCCGCCTGCGCGGGAAGAACTTCGTGCGGTCCAGCGTCCAGGCGTCCCCGACCGGACCACCCCCGCCTGCGCGGGAAGAACTTTGGCCCCTCAGTCGTGATCGTCTGGGGGGCCGGACCACCCCCGCCTGCGCGGGAAGAACGCCATCCCAGCGCGGCTACGCGGTCCCCAGAGCGGACCACCCCCGCCTGCGCGGGAAGAACTCGAGAGTGGCGCGCACCTCCCGGACATGCAGCGGACCACCCCCGCCTGCGCGGGAAGAACTGGTTGATCGCTTTGGCCATCGCCAGGATGTCCGGACCACCCCCGCCTGCGCGGGAAGAACAGGACCGACGCCAGTCCGCGATCGAACGCGAACGGACCACCCCCGCCTGCGCGGGAAGAACTCATCTCACTGCTCCTCAAGTCTCCCGACGCGCGGACCACCCCCGCCTGCGCGGGAAGAACGATGCCCATCCTCCGTACAGCGTCTCTGAACTCGGACCACCCCCGCCTGCGCGGGAAGAACCCTTTACGAGCTGCGGGTTTTCAGAGGCTTTGCGATCTCTTGACTTGGTCGCCGCTGGCTCATACCGGTCAGTGTGTCAGAGGTCGGTGATGGAATGCCCAGGTCTGACCGATGAGCTTGGCGGAGGGGGAGCGATGGTCGATGTTCGGGTGTGGGGGAAGGAGCACGGGCTCGTGGAGCCCTATCCACTGATTGGGCATCTGCTGGATACCGGGGTGGTGGCCGGGGCACTGTGGGATGGGTTCCTGGCTAGGTCGCAGCAAGAGGCGATCGTGGGGGAGCTGGGGGTCGAGTCGGACGAGGCGCGGTCGTTGGTCGCGTTCTGGGCCGGGTTGCACGATGTGGGGAAGATTCAACGAGGGTTCCAGTTTCAGCGGGATGCGCTCAGGCACGCGTCGTCTGCGGCGCTGCTGGCCGATGATGCGTTCGCGAGCCGTCTGGCGGGGGACAACGGTTCCTTGTCGCTGAGGCATCAGGTGGCGAGTGCGCGGGTATTGCCTTCGCTGCTCGCGGGGCAGGGGTACCCAGAGGGCAGTGGGCGGGCTGCGGGCCGGTTGGTGGTGCGGGTGGCGCAGATGCTGGGCGGGCATCACGGCCGGTATCCGCAATTGCCGCAGACGCGAAACGTGTTCGATCCGCTCAGAGATCTTCCGGAGCTGGGTGCCGGGGGCTGGGCGGTGCAGCGGCGAGAGCATGCGGTGGCGCTACGGGAGGTGTTGGGGCATCCAGCGGTAGTGCCGGACGGTGCGGGGCTGTCGGTACAGGTGGCGGTCGTGGTGGCGGGGCTCGTGGTAGTGGCGGACTGGTTGGCCAGTCAGGACGACTTCGTGTTGCGGCAGCAGACCGTTGCCACCGCCGATGGCGGGCTGGGTACGTTGGACGCGTTGCGTGCGCACGCTGCCCGTGCGGCGGCGGAGGCGCCGGCCCTGTTGAGGGGTGCTGGCCTGGACCGTGCACGGTTCACCGTAGGAGGCTTCCGGCAGCGCTTTCCGGAGATCGAGCAGCCGCATCCGTTGCAGGTCAGTGTGGACACGGAGTTGACGGAAGCGGGAGTGTTCGACGGCGGGCCGGGTGTCCTGCTGGTGACGGCGCCGCCGGGTGAGGGTAAGACCGAGGTCGCGCTTGCCGCGGCTGCCTCGATGGGCCGGGCGGCGGGGTGCCCAGGGGTGGCGTTCCTGCTCCCGACCAGGGCGACAGCCGATCAGCTCTACGGACGGGTGGCTGCGTTCGGTAGAGGAAATCTGCTGGGAGACGCGGCGTTGACGCTGCTGCATGGCGCCGCCGATCTGAATGAGCAGTACGCGCCGGATGAGCTGCCGGAGCCGCGGACACTGACCGACGAACATGACGTATCACAGAGCGGGGTGTCGCTGTCGGCGGGCCGGTGGCTGCGCACGCGCGGCCGGGGATTGCTGGCTCCGCTGTCTGTCGGCACGGTCGATCAGGCGCTCATGGCGGTGCTGCCGCTGCGGCACAACGCGCTGCGGCAGTTGGGCCTGGCCGGCAAGACGGTGGTAGTCGATGAGGCGCACGCGTACGACGCGTTCACCCATGCACTGCTGCTGCGGCTGTTGGTCTGGCTCGGAGCCATGCGGGTCCCGGTGATCCTGCTGTCGGCGACGCTGACCGGGCGTACGGCCGCCGGAATGGCCGAGGCATATCTGACAGGCGCCGGACGGAAGCCGGGTTCGTACGAGCTGGCCGCGCCTTCGTATCCGGGCTGGCTGTACGCAGACGCCGCCACCGCCGCAGTCACGCTGCCGGGCGGGCCGATCGGCACCAACCGGCCGTCCAGGCTCGATATCGACCTGCTGCCCGTGGCCCATACCTATGATCCCGCAGTCGGGGGCGGCCGACTGGCAGCGCTACTCCGGGAGCTGAAGCCCGTTGTGGACGCAGGTGGTTGTGTGGCCGTGATCTGTACGACGGTCGGCGAGGCTCAGCAGACGTTCAGCGCTTTCCGCGACCACCTCCGCCAGCGGTACGGGCCGGAATATCAGGGCTGGGACGACCGGGTGGCATACGCAGACGAACCTGCGAGCCCGGCACGAGGCACCTCGTCGCAGGTGGGACCCAAGCTGCGGCTGTTGCACGCGCGGTTCCCGGCCCGGCGCAGGAGTGCGATCACCCAGGAGGCCGAAAAGTGGTTCGGACGTGTGGGCAAGGAGGGCGTGCGGCGTCCCGCACCGCCGCGCGGCGCAATCCTGGTGGCCACTCAGGTGATCGAGCAGTCCTTGGACATGGACTTCGACCTGATCGTTTCCGACCTCGCACCGATGGCACTGTTGCTGCAGCGGGCTGGACGGGTCTGGCGGCACCGGACGACCGCTCCGTACCGTCCGTCGTGGAGCCGTGGCCCACGGCTGGCGGTACTCGTCCCGGTTGATGGCAACGGGCTGCTCCTCGTCCCGAAGTCGTGGGGTGACGTGTACGCACCATCGCTGTTGCGTCGCACTCTCGAATCCCTCGAAGCCAGGGCGGGAAAGCCCGTCGACGTGCCCGGCGATGTCCAGGAACTCGTCGACGGCGTCTACGACGCGGAATTCGCGTCCAAGACCCCCGAACTCCTGCTGAAGGAGGACATCGATCGGCTTACCGAAACCATGGCGCGCGAGGGACTGGCGAAGCTGGTGACCATCCCGAAACCGGGCGATGTCAGCTCACTTGAGCAACTCACCAGCAGCGACGCCGATGAAGACATCATCGCGACGCGGCTGGGCGTGGACGCTGTCCTGACCCTGCCCGTATTCGAGGACGCCGAGCAACGGCGATGGCTGGACGAAAATCACCGTGTGAGGTTCCCGGAAGACGGTGACGCCTCGGGCGGACGCTTCTCCAGGGCCCTGGTGCGTGAACTTCTGGGCTACGTCGTGCCCCTGGCACACGGCGACTGGCGACTGGCCTGCACGGCCGCCAACGAACCACCGGCCGGGTGGCAGGACGAACCCAAGCTCGCAGGAGTCGTCCTGCTGCCGCACACCACCGGCCCGGACGGGCCGGCCGGGCCCGCACTGGGCAAGCGGCGACTGACGCTCCACCACGAGTTGGGTCTGGTGACCGAGCGGCTCGCCTGACAGGCAAGAGATCCAGGCCGCTCTATCAGATCGGGGCACACCCATAAGCGCCTTTCCCAGGATTGCTCAACTCACCTTGTTTTAAGCGTGATCGGCGCTACCGTCGATATCGGCGCAGGCCAAGGTCTGCTGCGGGTCTACCGGCATCCAGTCATGGGGACCCGTAGTGCGCCGCCCGCCACGGATCCACCTGGCACCCCGTCATGGGGACCCGTAGCGCCCCGCTCGCGCGGGGAGCGGCCTCAGCGGTTGACCGGCCCGCTCATCAGGATCGGTCCACCTCCGCTCGTGCGGAGACGCGCACCACAGTACGCGGCAGCCTCAGGGCGTACCCGTAGTACGCGGCAGCCTCAGGGCGCATCCGCAGTGCGCGGCAGCCTCAGGGCGTATCCGTTCGACGTGAGAACCGGAGTGACCAGCTCGTGTCCACCGAAACACCTACCGCGCAGGCCAAGCCGTCCCCCTTCTACGACCTGCTCACCGAGCCATGGGCCCCCGTCTCGATGCTGCCCACCGCCGATGGGCCGGCCGTCCCTCGCAGTCTCGGTCTCTCAGGGGTGATGCTGGAGGCGCACCGTATCAGCGGTCTCTCCGTCGCGCTGCCGCCGGCTGCTTCCGGACTGATGCGGGTGCTGTACGCCATTGCCGGGCGGATCACCGGTCTCCACGAGGCGGACAATATGAGGGAGTGGGCCGACCGTCGGTACGAACTGCTGGATGGTGGGGGGCGGTTCGCACAAGAGGCTGTGGAGGCATACTTCACCCGCTATGCCGACCGGTTCCGGCTCTTCGATACCGAGCGGCCATGGATGCAGGACCCGAGGCTGCGTGCTGAGTGTCCGAGCAGCTCGGGCGTCAACAAGCTGGTGATGGCGCGACCGGCGGGTAGCAACCAAGTGTTCTTCGGGCACTTCACTGATGCTGAGCAGGTGCCGCTACCGTCCGCCGAAGCGGTGCCGCACCTGCTGGCGCAGCTCTACTACGGGCCTGCCGGTCAGTGCACGCCGCGGACCGTGGCGGGGCAGCGATTCGGTAACTCCTACGCCGGTCCGTTGCGCAAGGTGCTCTCGTACCATCCCTTGGGGCGTTCCCTGTTCGAGACGTTGCTGCTGGGCCTTCCGTATCCGGACAGGTGGCCCGGGGAGCGGGACGCCGTACCCGATGCCTGCCCTTGGGAGCGCGATGAGCTGCCCGACCCGCTCGCCGTGCCGACAGCGCCGACGGGTCCTCTGTCGGCGCTCACCGAGCAGTACCGGCACGCACTCCTCCTCACCCCTGGCCCCGAGGGCCGCAGCGTAGTGGATGCACACATCACGTGGGCGCTGCGCGTCAACCGGCCCCCGCACGAGGACCCGTACCTTCTGTGGGACGAGGGCAAGGACCTGCTCAAACGACCCCGGGAGGCGAACGCGGACCGGGCGTTGTGGCGTGACCTGGACGCGCTGGTCACCGAGACCCGCGACGATTCCGGCCACCGTCCCTCCGTGCTGAGTGACCTGAACAGCGAGCTGCCGCAGGAGGTCGAGGACTCGCTGCGTGTGCAGTCCCTCGGTTTCGACCAGGACGGCCAGACCCGCGACCGTACGTACTTCACCAGCTTCACCCCACCGCTGTTCGCCCTGCTCCGGGTGTCGGACGACGAGGCGGACAAGGCACTCAGGCTCGGCCTCAAGGCGGGCCGCGACGCGGCGGAGAAGGCAGCCGGCCGACTGGAGTACGCGCTGCAGACGGCTTGGCGCGCCTACACCACCCCATTCGAGAGCGACCGTTCCGGGGGCACCGCCAAGGACCGGCGCAAGCGCGGCGGACCCTGGCCCGCACTCGCGCTGGCCGCCTACTGGCCCGCCGCCGAGCAGCGGTTCTGGCAGTCACTCCATGCCCGGGACTTCGCGGGGAGCGATCAGGAGTTCGGATGGATCGCGCTGCGCGAGTACGACGCGGTGACCCTTCAGATCGCCTCCACGCCTCGCGGTGGCAAGGCCCGCGAGGAGGCGCGCGGACTGGTGAGGAGCCTGCTGCGCGCCCGGCCGCCCCTGGGCCCCGCAGGGTCTGCGGATTCGGCTGCCTGAGCACCACCGGCGGCGCCCGACCATCGAACCGTACGAGCCGGAGACGGCGATCGCGCCGTGTGCAACGGACCATCGTACGAACGCAGCAGCATCCCGACCACCAGACCCACGGCGGAAGCAATGAGCGTAACAAACTACGTACAGGACGACCCCCCGACCGACTCCCAGGCCATGTACGGGACTGGGGCATCCACTGAGCAGCAGCCCAAGCCACGGAACCCCGAGCTGGTCAAGTACGACGAGTTTGCCGACCGGGTGCGGAGGCTGTGCCGGGAGTCGCCGGGGGCGCAGTCCGCGCTGCGGGCGGGGCTGGGCAGGCCGGTCACCGAAGTTCCCGCCCGTATGCACGCGGCTTTGCTGCGGCCCGGTCTGATCCGAGAGGACCCCGAGGGCCGAGGCTACGCGGACAAGGAGCGTGCCTACTATGCGGTCGCCGCGCTCATCGCCGCCCGTCCGCGGGCCCAACGCCTGTCCGACGCCGCAGACGCGAACGCGGCGGAACTCGGCGCGAGAGGATCCCTGCTGGGAGACGGATACTCCGGTGCGGTCACTGCGGTCACTGCGGATGATCACGGCGAGGGCACCGCCCTCGCCCCGCACAAGTCCGGTGTGGACGGAGCCAGTACGGTGTTCCGTCCACGCGGAACCAGCCTCGGCGAAAGCTTCGCGGACGCTGTTGGCCGGCGCAGCCCCGACCAGTTCAAGTCGGGCGCAGCCGAGTCACGGCTGCACTTGCTCGTGCGCCAGGACCTCGACGGCGCCCACCGGATGCTGCCCAGTGTTTTCCGCTGGCTGGGATCGTCCGGCGTCACGCCGGACTACGCCTGCCTGCTGCGGGACCTCACCGGATGGCGTTACGGACACGACATGGTCGCCACCCGCTGGCTCCAGGCGTTCTACCGGTCGTTGCGCCGCCAGGAGGCGGCGGCAGAGGAACGACCTCCAGTCCCCGGCACGTAGCACCGGCCATCACGATGGCCCCTCTGCAACTCCACGTGCTGACGCTGCCCCTGGCCTGCTCCCGCGCTCCTTAACGCGTACGCCTCGACCCGTACGCCGTCTCCGCTCTCACCAGAAGGATTCCCGCGATGCCCACCGCACCCGCCCCGGCGCCCCGCTTCCTGGACCTGCACGTCGTTCAGACCCTCCCCTACAACAACGTCAACCGCGACGACCTCGGCTCGCCCAAGTCACTGACCTTCGGCGGCACCACCCGTACCCGCGTATCCAGCCAGGCGTGGAAGCGTCCAGTGCGCCTGGCCGTGGAGGAGGCCATCGGCGAGAAGGCGCTGCGCACCCGGCGGCTGCCCGAGCAGGTCTTCCGGGAGCTGGTCAAGCGGGGATGGCCGGAGGACCTGGCCGCGCTGGCGGGCGCGCAGATCATTCGCTCGACAGAGACCAAACTCGCCCTGGAGAAGGGCGACCGCACCACCGCGTCCCTGCTGTTCCTGCCCGACAGCGCCGCGCCCGCTCTCGCGGACATCGCCGAAAAGCACCGGGAGTCACTGGCCAATGCCCTGGGCAAAGCTGCCGCGACCAAGCCGCTGCTGCCCAAGGACGCCGTCCACGAGATCCTGCGCTCCCGTAACGGGTCCATCGCGCTGTTCGGCCGGATGCTCGCGGAAATCCCCGGAGCGGGTGTCGACGGCGCGGTGCAGGTGGCGCACGCGTTCACCACGCACACCACCTCCGTACAGGCCGACTTCTTCACCGCGGTGGACGACGTCAACCAGTGGGCCGAGGACGCGGGCAGCGCACACATGAACACCGGCGAGTTCAGCACCGGTGTCTACTACCGCTACGCCACCCTCGACCTGCGCGACCTCGCCTCGAACGTAGCCTCCCTGACCAGCCCGCAAGACCGCCCCGCCGCACCGCCGACCGAACACGACGCGGCGTATCTCCGCGACTCCGGCACCCTGCGCGACCTCGCCACTGCCTTCGCCACCGCGTTCATCGGGACCGTGCCCGGCGCGAAGAAGACGTCCACAGCGCCGCACACCCACCCGGACCTGGTCCATGTCGCGGTGCGACCCGACCGGCCGCTGTCCCTGGCCGCCGCGTTCGAGGAGCCGGTACGGGCCAGGGAGCACGGCTGGGGAGGGCCGTCCCGACAGGCGCTGAGCGAGTACGCGGCCCGTATCAACCGACTGTTGGGCACCGGCGAACTCCCCTACGCCGCTCATGCGGGCCTGGACGAGAAGCCGCTGCCCGGCCTGGGCGCTGTGGCCGCCTCCTACCCCGAACTGATCGCCGGCGCGGTCGACGCCGCCTACCCTGCCGACAAGGCGGCCAGCGCGTGACCGGGTTCCTCCTCCACCTTGCCGCGCCCCTGCAGTCATGGGGCGAGCACAGCGCCTTCACTCACCGCGACACCGCCCCTCACCCGACCCGCTCCGGACTGATCGGCCTGCTCGCCTCTGCCCTGGGCATCCCCCGTGCCCAGGCCATCGCGGACGGAGAGGACCGCGAGGCGCTGTTCGCCCGGCTCACCCAGGTCCGCTTCACGGTACGTGTGGACCGCCCCGGCACGGTTATGGGCGACTTCCACACGGTCGGGGGCGGCTACCCCCAGCACTTGACCGTACCCACCGCGAAGGGTGCCCGCCGCAGTGCGCACGGGGCAACCATCGTCTCCACCCGCCACTACCTGTCCGACGCCGCGTTCACCGTCGCGGCCGATTTCACCGACGGGAGCCTCGCCCAACGCTGCGTCGATGCCGTGGCCGCACCACGCTGGCCGCTCCACCTCGGTCGCCGATCCTGCCCTCCCGGCGCCTTGCTGCTGCTCGGCGTCGACCTCGCGGACCCGGCCGCCGAGCTGAGCCGAGTTCCGCTGGCCCGGCGCCCCCCACACACGCCACCGCCGTCAGGCACGGTGGACGTCCGATTTACCAGCGACCAGCCCTTCCCGACCCACGCGGACCCGGTGAGTTCCGCACAGCCGGACGGCCCGCCGACGCCCGCCACGGTGACCGTGCTCAACGATGAACCGGTCCGTCTCACCGCTCGCGACCGCGTCTACCGGGCACGGCCCGCCCACAGCACCACCCGGCCCCTGCCGGTAACACTCTGCTCCGGCTACGGCGCCGCCTACCTCGATGCCGTCACCGACTACCTGCGCCCGCAAGGAGCCACGTCATGACGCCCACCGACACCGCGACGACAGCCGCCGTAATGGCCCAGTCGGCCGCCGATCCGGCCGGCGGAGGAGCGTGGCTGACCCGGCTGCTGCTCAACCCCCGCAACCGCGCCGTCCAGCGCGACCTGCGCAACGTCTCCGACCTGCACCGCACCGTCATGACTCTTGTTCCAGACCACCTTGGCGAGGCTCCCCGAGCCCAGGCCGGAGTCCTCTTCCGGCTGGAGACCGACGGCGTGGGCGAGCCCGTCCTCCTGGTCCAAACCCGTACGCGTCCGTCCGCCGACCGGCTCCCCGCCGGCTACGCCCACGCCGAGGTCCGCTCCATGGGCACGCTGCTCGGCGCACTGTGCCCAGGGCTTCTTGTCCGCTACCGGCTCGCTGCCAACGCTGTGCGCCGCTGCGGCCCCAACAGCACCGCCGGCCGCTGGAAACAAGCCATCCCTCTGCACGGACCGGAAGCCGACCAGTGGTGGACCGACCGTGCCGCCACCGCCGGCCTGGCCCCGCGCACCTTGGTGTCCCGGTCCGCCGACACCGCCACCACCTGGCACACCACCACCTCGAACCTGGCCCCGGCACCTGCTCCATCGACTGCCCCCGGCACAGGAGCCGGTGCCGGGAGCCGCGCCGACCGCCGCGTCGACCGGGCGGTCACCCTCTTCGAAGGAACCGCCCTGGTGACCGACCCCGCCGCGCTGCGCTCCGCCCTCCTGAGCGGTATCGGACGCAGCAAGTCCTACGGCTGCGGGCTGCTCAGCCTCGCACCCGCCACCCCATGGGCGTGATGCCGGCCATGACCTCCAACCGCCGCGCCCACACTCCGACCTCCGCCCGCCGCCGCGTCGCCTCACCCACCCTGGCCATGCTTCCTCGCGTTGGCGACTCGCTGTCCTTCCTCTACGCCGACATCGTTCGCATCGTCCAGGACGACACCGGCGTCTGCGCCGAAACCACCAGCGACGACGGGGACATCACCCGCGTCTACCTGCCCACCGCCTCCCTCAGCTGCGTGCTGCTGGGCCCTGGCACTTCCATCACCCAGCCCGCGCTCGCGACGTTCGCCCGCCACGGCACCACCGTGGTCTGCACCGGCTCTGGCGGCGTGCGCTGCTACTCCGGCACCGTCCCCACTTCCCTCACCACCCGCTGGCTCGAACACCAGGTCCATCAGTGGAGCGACCCCGACCGCAGACTCGCGGTCGCGCGGCAGATGTACATGTCCCGCTTCCAGATCACAGTCCCCGCGGCCACCACCCTGGAGCAGCTACGCGGCATGGAGGGTCAGCGGATGAAGGCGCTGTACAAGCTCCTCGCCCAGCAGCACCGCATCGGCCGCTTCCGCCGCGCCTACGACCCCGATTCCTGGGACACCCAGGACCCCGTCAATCTTGCCCTGTCCTCGGCCAGCACCTGCCTGTACGGAATTGTGCACTCCGCCCTCGTCGCCCTCGGCTGCTCGCCCGCCCTCGGTTTCGTCCACCAAGGCACCCAATCAGCCTTCGTCTACGACATCGCCGATCTCTACAAAGCCGAACTCACCGTCCCCCTCGCCTTCTCCCTCCACGACTCACCCAACTCCGATGCCGCTGCCCGCCGCAGCTTCCGCGAACAGCTTCGCCTGTTCAAACTTTTGCCCCGCATCGTTGCCGATGTCCAGACCCTCCTCGCCCCCGACGAAGCCGAACCCCTCGCCGACGGCCACGCTGTCGAGATGGTCAACCTCTGGGATCCCACCACCGGATCTGTCCCCGCAGGCGTCAACTACGCCACTCAGGAGACCCCCGATGCTCCATGACGGCACCAGTCATTCCACCGCAGAACCGGGCCTGCCATGCCGACCATGACCGTCCTGGCCACCACCGCCGTCCCCGACCACGTACGCGGCGCCCTCACCCGCTGGATGATCGAACCCACTCCCGGCCTCTACGTCGGAACCCTCTCCGGCCGCGTCCGCAACGAACTCTGGGCCGTTGTCGCCGCATCCATCGGTCCCGGCGCTGCCGTCCTCCTCCACCCAGAAGCCAACGAACAAGGCTTCGCCATCCTCACCGCCGGCGAGCGCCGTCGCACTCCCATCGACTTCGACGGGCTCGCCCTCATCGCCTTCCGGCCCCGAGACGAACAGGCCCCGCCCCTGGGAACGGCCGAGCGCAACCCATTGGCAGCCGACTGAGGAAGCGGCTGCATTTATGGACTGGAAACAACCCGCACGGCGCATCAGGTACCGGTGCTGCCAGTAGACCGAACGCCGGACCACACCACCATCTCTGATCTCTTCAGCGTCCCGTGATCGCACCTGGGGCGAATCCGCCCCGTCACCAGTTGCTGTGGGTGCCGGTCAGCGTTCGACTTCGGTTCTGTCGTCGCCCCAGAGGGTGTGGAAGGCGCCATCGCGGTCGATGCGGTGGTAGGTGTGTGCGCCGAAGTAGTCGCGCTGGCCCTGGGTGAGGGCAGCGGGGAGGCGTTCGGCGCGCAGGGAGTCGTAGTAGGCCAGGGTGGCGGCGAAGGCGGGGGTGGGGACGCCCTGGGTGACGGCGGTGGCGATCACGGTGCGCCAGTCGTTCTGTGCGGCGGCGATCTCCTGGGCGAAGCTCTCGTCGGAGAGGAGGCTCGGCATCCGAGGCCGGGTTTCGTAGGCGCTGGTGATTCTGTCGAGGAACGCGGCCCGGATGATGCATCCGCCGCGCCAGATCGCGGCGACCTCGCCGAGGTCGATGTTCCATTCGTATTGCTCGCTGCCGGCCGCGATCTCGTGGAAGCCCTGGGTGTAGGCGACGATCTTCGAGGCATACAGTGCCTGCTCGACCTGGGCGGCGAATGCCGCCGCCTCGTCCTCGCCGAGCTTGCGGGCGGTCGGTCCGGCGAGGTGGCGTGAGGCATCACGGAGAGCGGCGTGGCCGGAGACGGAGCGGGCGAAGACCGCCTCGGCGATCCCGGAGACCGGTACGCCGAGGTCGAGCGCGATCTGTACCGTCCAGCGGCCGGTGCCCTTCTGCTCGGCCCGGTCCTGCACGATGTCGACGAAGGGCCTGCCGGTGGCCGCGTCGGTGTGGGCGAGGACCTCCGCCGTGATCTCGATCAGATACGAGTCGAGGCGCCCCGTGTTCCAGCTGCGGAACGTCTCGGCGATCCGCGTGGGGGAGTAGCCCGCGACGGCCCGCAGCAGGTCGTACGCCTCGGCGATCAGCTGCATGTCGGCGTACTCGATGCCGTTGTGGACCATCTTCACGAAGTGCCCGGCACCGTCCGGTCCGATGTGGGTGGTGCAGGGCGTGCCGTCCTCGGCCTTCGCGGCGATCTTCTCCAGCATCGGCCCCAGCGACTCGTACGACTCGGCGGAGCCGCCGGGCATGATGCTCGGCCCGTTCAGCGCGCCTTCCTCACCGCCGGAGATCCCCGCTCCGACGAAGTGGATCCCGCGCTCGCGCAGCTCCTTCTCGCGCCGTCGGGTGTCCTCGAAGTGGGCGTTGCCGCCGTCGATGACGATGTCGCCCTCGTCCAGCAGCGGAGCGAACTCCTGGATCACCGCGTCGGTGGGATCCCCGGCCTTCACCATGATCACCAGGCGGCGGGGGCGCTCCAGGGCGGCGACGAACTCCTTCGGCGTCCGCGCGGCGACGAAGGTGCCCTCATCGCCGAACTCCTCGATCAGGGCGTCCGTCTTCGCGGTGGTGCGATTGTGCACGGCAACGGTGAAGCCGTTGCGCGCGAAGTTCCGGGCGAGGTTGCGGCCCATCACCGCGAGCCCTGTGACGCCGATCTGCGCAGTGCCGCTCATCTGTGTGCTCCTGCAAATCTTGGGGATATCGGGATGGATCCAGTATGGACAGGGGCCGGGCGGACAGCGCGTTCAGCGGGTACCCGCGCCCGCCCTCACGGCGCCGGTGAGGCGGCCGTGCCCTCGCCGGCGGGGAGCGGCCCCACGCCGGGCACGCCGTCGTCCTCGTCGTCCGGGATCACATGCATGGCCGCTTCCTCGGCCGATGCCGCCGCACCGTCGATCCCGACGTCCTGCGCGGTCAGGGTGGACGGCACGCTGCCGTCCGCCTGCTGGGTGAGGCGCCCCGCGCGGCCGGTGCCCACCTCGGTGTCCCAGAGCTCGCCGTCCCCGTCGGACAGGTCACCGGGACCGTCGTCGGTGGAGCCGGAGATCTCGGGGAGCTCCCTGGTCAGACGGCTGTCGAGGGATTCTCCGGAGTGCTGCTCGGCCGCCGTCGTGCCTTGGCCCTCGACCGCCCACGGACGGTCGGGCGGTGAGTACCCCTCGTCCAGGACATCGGTGACTCCGGAGGTGTCCAGGGTGTCCTCGGCATCGAGCAGGTCGGCGGGGTCGGAGGCTTCCGGCTCCTGGGGCTGGTAGACGTCGTCCCCCCGGTCGGTGTCGGTCATGGTGTGTCCTTTCTGCCCGCCGTCACCACCTTCGGCGGTGCGGACAGCTTGATGCCGAACAGCGCGAGAGCTCTACCGTCCCCTCTACGCAATTCCACTCCGGTCGGGCCGCCGCCGCAAAGGGAAGATCAGCACCCGGCCCGCCCGCGGTGGGGCACCCGTCCCTTCCTCCGCAGCTCAGGGCCCCGGCCTCGACCGGGCGGGCACCCTCTAGGGTTGCCACCCATGTGGTCAGGACATCAGTCGCCCGGGGGCGATCACCATCCGTCGGACCCGCCGCAGCCGCGACAGGGGCAGCCGAATCCGTATCAGCAGGGGCCGGATCCGTATCAGCAGGAACAGCAGTCTCACGGCAGGCCAGAACAGGTCCCGTGGGCGATGCCGACCGTACCGTCGGGCAGCCCGGCACAGCAGCCGCCGCCCGCGCCCGGCGGCGGCGGGAAGAGCGCGGTCATCGCCGTGATCGCGGCCACCGCCGTCGTCATTGCCACCGGGGTGACCGGATTCCTCCTCCTGGGCAAGGACGGGGACGACGGCAAGGAGGCGTCACCCGGACCGGCGGCGTCGACGTCGGCGTCCGCGTCACCTGCGGACGGAGCGCGCGGCGCCGACGGACCGGTCCCCGTCGTGCCCGGCTGGAAGGTGGTGGTGAACCCCAAGCGCGGCATCGCCTTCGACGTGCCCGTGCAGTGGTCGCTCAAG
The DNA here is from genome assembly GCF_001905125.1 of Streptomyces sp. TSRI0281. Lineage (GTDB taxonomy): Bacteria > Actinomycetota > Actinomycetes > Streptomycetales > Streptomycetaceae > Streptomyces. Next base: position 16,889 of record NZ_LWLE01000012.1, read on the forward strand.
GCGGTCGACTGGGCCAGTTACGTCGCCGAGGACAGCGACCCCGAAGAGACACCGCTGGTGGGCTTCTCGGCCCCCGCGATGCTCAAGGAGAAGTGGTGCCGGTCCGACGAGGACAAGAACGGCACCGAGGAGAACACCCCCCTGGCCACCGCGGGTTCCCGGGGGGAGAGCGAGGCGCGGAGCACCGAGGAAGCCGCCCGGAACAACGCGGAGCTGTGGGTCTACGGGGGCTACGCCCAGCCGGACAGGGACAGGGTGACAACCGGTGCCGCCCGGCCGTACACGACGAAGTCGGGCATCTCCGGCAGTGTGGCGACGGCCACGTCGTCCGGTGCGGTGCGGACGGGCCGGTGCGACAACGACGGAAAGGCGACGGCCTTCGCTTTCAGGAACGCGAAGGGGGAGATCGTCTCCTGGACCTTCGTCGGGGTGCGAGGGGTCGGGGACGAGGTGCCCGAGTCGACGGTGCGAAAGATCCTCGGCACGGTCCGGCTGATGGGTGACGCCTCCTGAACGGCTCCTGAACGCCTCCTGAACGCCTCCTGCGAAAGTGGGTGAAGCGGCCGACGTCGAAGAAGACCTCGACCCGCGGCGCGGTCCGCCCGGACACCCCGGCGGACCCGCGCCCGCCCTCCCCGCCGCACGTCCCGCGCGGGCTCGGCCGTGCCCGGCCGGACGTACACTCGGTCCATGGGTCGCACCGCTGATGTGAGGAAGTGCCTGCAAGAGGCCACCTCCGTGCTGCGCCCGGCCGCTGCCGCTCCGGCAGCTCCCGCAGCGGCGATCGCGCCCGCCGACGGTGCCCCCGGAACGGGCCGCACCGCTCTGCACGGCCACGGTTAGCGATCTTCGGCGGTTCCTGTCCGGGGCACCGCCCCCGACCCGCTGTCCCTCCACGCCCCCGGCAGCGCCTCGGCCGGGCTGAACCGTCGCGCCCGGCGATCGCCGCGCGCGAGATCCACGTCACCGGCTCCACAGCATCACCGCAGCATTCGGCGTACCGCCCGTGCTGCTGCCCGGCGACGGCCGCACGACCGGGCCCGAGCCGACTTCGAAGGGATCAACGTGAAGCTGAGCGAACTACTGGCCGGGCAGGAACACCACGTGCTCCAGGGCGCGCCGGAGAAGACGGACATCACCGCCGGGACCACGTTCGACGCGGACCGGGTCACTCCGGGCTCGCTGTTCGTCGCGGTGCCGGGACACCTCGCCGGTGGCCCGGAATCCGTGGCACCGGCGGTCGCCCGCGGTGCGGTGGCCGTCCTGGTCGACGAGCAGGCACCGCCGCTCCCGGCGGCCGCGGAGAGCGTGTGCGCCGTACGCGTACCGGACGCCCGGAAGGCCGCCGCGGTCATCGCCGCACGGTACTTCGGGGAACCGGGACGCGGGATGGACCTGGTGGCGATCACCGGCACCAACGGGAAGACGTCCGTGTCGTACATGGTCGAGTCGGTGCTCCGGATCGCGGAGGGCGCGCAGGTGGGCGTCATCGGCACGGCCGGGAGCCGGATCGGGGACGAGCTGATCCCGATGCCGCCGTCGGTGCTGACCACACCCGAATCGCCGGACCTGCAGTATCTGCTCGGACGCATGCGGGACCGGGGGACCGGCACGGTCGTCCTGGAGGCCACCTCGATGGGCCTGCTGAACCACCGGGTGGACCGTACGTTCATCGACGTCGGCGTCTTCACGAACCTGACGCAGGACCACCTCGACGACCACGGGACGATGGAGAACTACCGGGACGCCAAACTCCGCCTCTTCCAGGGCCTCTGCCGGCGCGCGGTGATCAACGCCGACGACGCCGTGGGCGCCGGGATCGAGGCGATGATGCCGGGCGCGGTGACCACGTACGCCCTGGACGCCAAGGCGGACTACCGGGCCACGGACCTCCTCGTCGACGCCGCGGGCACCCGCTTCACCCTGCACCACGACGGCCGCAAGTACCCGGCGGCGATCCCCTCGCCGGGACGCTTCTCGGTGTCCAACGCGCTGGCGACCGTGGCGGCCTGTCACCTCCTGGGGCACGACCTGGCCGGGCTGGTCGATGCGCTCGAAAGGATGCCGCAGATCCCGGGCCGGTTCGAACGCCTCCACACCCCGCAGGGCACCTCGGTGATCGTGGACTACGCCCACTCGCCGGACTCCCTGAACAAGGTCCTGACCACGATCCGGGGTTTCGCCCGTGGCCGGGTCATCACGGTCTTCGGCTGCGGCGGGGACCGCGACACCACGAAGCGGGCCGACATGGGGACCATCGCCGGTACCCACTCCGACCTGTGCGTCCTCACCTCGGACAACCCGCGGTACGAGGACCCGCAGGCCATCCTGGACCAGATCACCCCGGGCCTGACGGCGACCGGCACCCCGTTCGAGCGTTTCGTCGACCGGCGCCGGGCCATCGCCTTCGCCCTGGCCGAGGCGGGCCCGGACGACATCGTGCTCATCGCGGGCAAGGGCAGCGAGCCGTACCAGATCGTCGGCGACGAACTGGTGCCCTTCAGCGACATGGCGACGGTGCGTGAGCTGATGGGGGCGTAGCTTCTGACGTAGCCGCAGCCTTTTCTGTAGCTGTAGCTGTAGCTGTAGCTGTAGCTGTAGCTGTAGCTGTAGCTGTAGCTGTAGCTGTAGCTGTAGTCGGCTGCGCCGCCGTGGTCGTGGTCGTCCGCGTTGCCGTAACCGTCCGCGTCGCCGTCGTACGGAACCGGGCGCGGTACGCGGTCGGCGAGACGCCCAGTGTGTGCTGGAACGTCCGCCGCATGGTCTCCGCCGACCCGAACCCCGCCTGCTCGGCCACCGTCTCGACCGGGTCGGTGCCCGCGGCGAGCAGATTCCGGGCCGCCTCCAGCCGTACGGACTCGACGTACTGGCCGGGCGTCATGCCCGTGTCCGTGCGGAAGAGCCGGCTCAGGTGCCGGGCGGAGACCCCGGCCCGGCGGGCCAGCACGCTCATGCTGTGCGGCGCGCCCGGATCGGCGCCGATGGCGTCCATGGCCCAACGGACCACGGGATGCCGTGCCTCCCGGGGCCGCAGCCGCGCGCTGAACTGGGACTGGCCACCCGGACGGGCCATGAACACGACCAGTTCACGCGCGACCTCGCGGGCCAGGGCGGCCCCATGGTCCTCCTCGACCAGGGCGAGCGCCAGGTCCATGCCCGCGGTGACCCCCGCGGAGGTGATGACGTTGCCGTCGCGTACGAACAGCGGGTCGGTCTCGACCGTCACCCCGGGGTAGGCCCCTGCCAGCTCCCCGGCCAGCCGCCAGTGCGTGGCCGCGCGGCGGCCGTCGAGCACCCCGGCCTCGGCGAGCAGGAACGCGCCCGCGCAGACCGAGGCGACCCGGCCGGACCGGCCGGCCAGCTCCCGTACCCCGCCGACGAGTTCGCGGTCGGCCACCGCCCGGCGCCATTCCCGCCGGCCCGGCACCAGCAGGGTCCCGGGCCGCCCGGGCAGCCCGTCCAAGGTCCCGTCCACCCCGATCCGGACCCCGGCTGACGTCACGGCGTCCGCACCGGTGACGGAGACGATCCTGACCTCGTACCCGGCTCCGAACGCACGGGCCGTCGTGAACACCTCCGCGGGCCCGGTGACGTCCAGGAGCTGCACCCCGTCGAACGCCACCACGGCCACCGGATGCGCCGGACCGGTGACGGCGGCGGTCACTCGGGCCAGGGGGAGTCGAGGATCGTGCGCACGAAGTCACCGCGTTCGAAGCCGGGAACGAAGTGCTCCAGCACATCGGCCTTCACATTGCCGAACGTCGTCTCCGGCTTGGGCCTGATCCCGTCCGTGAACGCGGCGAGAATGTCCCGTTTGAAGTGCGGACGCGGATGGAGGGCGACGATCTCCGCCCGGTCGGCCTCGGAGATGTCCCCGTAGCCGATGCCCAGGACGTCGTACTCCACACCGGCAGTCACCAGGGCCACCTCGGGTTCCATGTGGGACGGAATCCCCGGTGTCGTATGCAGGGCGATGGCCGTCCACACCCGCCGGATGCTGTCCTCGGGTACGTGATGCGCCTGGAGGAATCGGCGCGCCTCGTCCGCGCTGTCCACCTCGAAGCGCCTGCCGCTGGAGCGGAACCGCTCGCCGAGCCCGAGGTCGTGGAACATCGCACCGATGTAGAGCAGCTCGGGATCGAAACCGAGGTCGCGGTTACGGCCCTGGAGGGCGCCGAACCAGAAGACGCGGCGCGAGTGGTGGTAGATGAGTTCGCTCGTGGTGTCACGTACCAGCTCGGTCGCTTCGCGCGCGAGCTTGGTGTCGGGTACGTGGACACCGGCTGCGAGGGGCGCGTCGATCGTCATGGTGCTCACCGGCTTTCCGTGTCGTGGGCCGGGTCGTCGGCCGCTCGGTCCGTCGAGGGAGGCGACCCGGCCGGAGATCTCTCCGGGGCGGTCCGGTCGCAGCGCCGCGACCGGTCCACTCCAGCATCGGCGGACCGCGGGTGCGGCGCCATGGCCACTGGGCCATACATCCCACAGATCCGGACATCCCTGGAGACAGTGGTGACGCCCTCCGATCACATCAGGGGCGGGTCAATCGTGGTGATCTTGGTGTTGGCCCGCCCGGCCGGCCCGCTGACATGCTGAACCCGTGCCCGGAGACTCGGCCCCGGTCACGGAGCGGAGGGTGACGGTGCACGTGTACACGACGAAGTCCGGACGGGTACGGGGACGGGCGGCCGTGCGTGACCACGCGGTCCTCGCCGTGCTCGGCATCCCGTACGCCGCCCCGCCGTTCGGCGTCGACCGGTTCCGGGAACCCCGCCCGGCGCGGCCCTGGGACGGGGTCCGGGACTGCGTGGTGTTCGGCCCGGTGGCCCCCCAGTCCGCCGAACTGCCGGGCTCGCCGACCTGGTCGCCCGGGGACGAGGACGTGCTCAGCCTCAACATCTGGACGCCCGGCACCGAAGGTGACGGGCTGCCGGTCCTGGTCTGGATCCACGGCGGTGCCTACGTCTTCGGCTCCTCCGCGCAGCCGGACTTCGACGGCACGGCGCTCGCCGGTAGGGGCCTCGTCGTCGTGACCCTCAACTACCGTCTGGGGTTCGAGGGTTTCGGACACGTACCGGCCGGTGAGGGCGAGACGCCCTGCCCCGACAACCGCGGGCTCCTCGACCAGATCGCGGCCCTGGAGTGGATACGCGAGAACATCGCCGCTTTCGGCGGCGCGCCCGGCAACGTCACGGTGGCGGGCCAGTCCTCGGGAGCCACCTCGGTCGCCTGCTTGACGGCGATGGACCGGGCACGCGGGCTGTTCCGCCGCGCCATCCTCCACAGTGCCGTCAACGCCTGCGCGTCCGTGGCGGAAGCCGCGCGCACCACCGCCGAAGTCGCTGCCGCGGCGGGTGTGCCCGCCACCCGCGCGGGACTGCTCTCCGCGTCGCCGCAGGCCCTCGTCGCCGCCGGTGACCAGGTCGTCGACCGGTACCGGCGCGACCCCGCGTCCGGGCAGCGCCACTACGATCCGGCGATCTACGGGCCGGTCGCCGACGGGCACACCCTTCCCGCCGACCCGCTCACCGCCGCGGCGGCCGGACTCACCCGTGAGGTGGACCTGCTGGTCTGCCACACCACCGAGGAGTACTGGCTCCTGGATGCCGTGGGCAGCAGTGCGAAGATCACCACCGAGGAACAACTGTCTGCCTTCGCGCAGGACTTCGGGCTCTCCGCCGCGCTCGTCGACGGCTGTCGGCTCCGTATGCCGGAGGCATCCGTACTCGACCTTTATCTGGCCCTCTACGGGGACCTGCTCTTCGCCGAGTACAGCAGCAGGCTCGCCGACTCCCACGCGGACGCGGGCGGCACCGTGTTCCTGTCGCGCTTCGCCCGGCAACGCGGAGGCCGGGGGCAACGGGTGCGCGCCTGGCACTGCGCGGACATCCCGTTCGCCTTCGGCAGTCTGCACGAGGAGAGCGTCCACTTCCTGATCGGCGGCCCGCCGGGGGAGGACGACCATGAACTGTCGCGCCGCATGATGAGCGCCTGGGCCGGATTCGCCACGCACGGCGACCCCGGCTGGCCACGGGCCGACACCTCTTCCCGGCCGGTGCGGCTCTGGCACACGGGCCGGGAGGACGAGGGCGCCACGGCGGGCGGGGACTTCCGCGACCTGTGGCGCACGTCCGGCTTCCCGTTGCTGGCTCCCTGACAGGGACGGGGGCGGGGCAGGAACAGAGGCAGGGGCGGGGGCAGGGGCAGGGGCGGGCAGGAACAGAGACGGGGACGGGTGCGGGCCGCACCGGCCGGGCGAGTTTCTGGCCTGCTCGACCTTCGCTCCGAGTGCGCCCCCGTACGATTCCGGGCGCCCCTCTCATTGGCATGGACCTGCCTATCGTTCTGGGCTACAGTCCGTTGCGGTACATCTGAGAGCGCTCCCAATCGGCTGTTCCGGATGCGCTCCCGGACGCCTCCTGTTCAACCCCACGATGCTGGACAACAGGAAGGGTCATTCCCTTGCGACACACAACAGTTGTGCGGACCGGTCTGTCCGCGCTCCTCCTCCTCGGTGCCTGGGCTGCCGTCGGTCTGCCCTCGGCCTCCGCGGCGGATTCCCCCTCCACCGGCACCGCACCCGCCTCCGCCGGCCTGCTCTCGGCGATGCGGCAGGACCTCGGGCTGACGGAAAGTCAGGCACGGGCCAGGCTGGCCGACGAGAAGACGGCGACGGCGCTGGAGCCGACGGCGCGGCGTGCGGCCGGATCCTCGTACGGCGGTTCCTGGTTCGACGCGGACAGCGGCAAGCTGACCGTCGCCGTCACCGACAGTGGGAAGGTCCGTGCCGTACGGGCGACCGGTGCTGCGACGCGGCTGGTCGAGCACACGGCGCAGCGGCTCGACGCCACCAAGCAGCGCATCGACGCCCTGTCCGCACCGCGCGGCGTCAGCAGCTGGCACGTCGACTCCGAGGCGAGCAGCGTCGTCGTGAACGTCGTCGCGTCCGCACATGATGACAACGATGTCCGCGCTTTCGTCGCACAGGCCCGCAAGGCCGGCCCCGTCACGGTGAAGCAGACGGCCGGGGCCCCGCGGACCTTCGCCGCGGGAACGGTCGGCGGCGACCCGTACTACACGGGCAACGTCCGGTGCTCCATAGGCTTCTCGGTGCACGGCGGCTTCGTCACGGCCGGACACTGCGGTCAGGCGGGCGCGGGCGTCAGCGGCTGGGACGGCTCGGCGATCGGCAACTTCCAGGGGTCGTCCTTCCCGGGCGACGACTACGCCTGGGTGAGCGTGGGCAACGGCTGGTGGACCGTTCCCGTGGTCCTCGGCTGGGGCACCGTCTCCGACCAGCTGGTCCGCGGCTCGGCCGAGGCCCCGGTCGGTGCCTCGATCTGCCGATCGGGCTCCACCACGCACTGGCACTGCGGCAACGTGCTGGCCAAGAACGAGACCGTCAACTACAGCCAGGGCGCCGTCTACCAGATGACCAAGACCAGCGTCTGCGCCGAACCCGGGGACTCCGGCGGTTCCTTCATCAGCGGGGACCAGGCGCAGGGCGTCACCTCGGGCGGCTGGGGCAACTGCAGCGGCGGTGGTGAGACCTGGCACCAGCCGATCAACGAGATCCTCAATCGCTACGGACTCACGCTGCACACCGCCTGATGCACCGGGGCCCGCGTCGCCGTCGGGCGACGCGGGTTCCCGTCCCTCCGGAGGCCGGGCGCGGTGCGGAGGTCTGCCGGACAGGGCTCCGCCGCGTACGGCTCCCTGCTGTTCCGTCCGCTCCGTGCGCCCGGAGATCCCGGAGGGGCGGAGCTCACCTCCGTGGGACCATCTACGCGATGATGCGCGCCTACCGGCTGGGCGAGCCCGAACTGACCGACGCGGTACGGCTGCTGCGCAGCACGCTTCACGGTTTCAGCGACCGGGCCGCCCGGTGCTTTTCGCACGGGCCGCTGATCGCGCGTCGACCGGGCGAACCTCGGGGGTATCCACGCCGTACCGCCGCGACGCGGGCGAAGCGGGGCACCGTCATGGGCCGGGTACGCGGGCCGTGGCGCGCGGGCCCGCCCCGACCGCCGTACGGCCTTTCCGCGCAGGGCTGTTGGCCGGTTCCCGATCTCCCGGCGGAGGGCGGAAACCGGCCATGGATGCGCCGGAGGAGGCCGAGACAATTCGGTCCCTTGTCACCGTCCTTCAGGTGGGCCTAAGTTGGCCGCTTGCGACGTGTCCTACCTGTCAGTGGGGGAGCCAAGTCATGGCCGCAAACGGACGGCACCGCCGGTATCAGCCCAGTCGGATCAACCGAGCCTCGCTCACGGTGACGGCGAGCGGTGCGGGCCTTGCGCTCCCGCTCATCACCGCAGCCTCCGCCGGGGCCGCTTCCGCCGATGTCTGGGAGAAGGTCGCCGCTTGCGAGTCGACCGGCAACTGGCACATCAACACCAATAACGGCTACTACGGCGGCCTCCAGTTCACCGGTTCCACCTGGGCGGCGTACGGCGGCACCGCCTTCGCGCAGCGCGCAGATCTGGCGACCAAGGAACAGCAGATCGCCGTCGCCGAGAAGGTGTTGGACGGGCAGGGGCCCGGCGCCTGGCCCACGTGTTCGGTGAGCGCGGGCCTCACGCGCGGCGGCGACGCCCCCGACATCTCCCCGCAGGCCGGGGGCAGCAGGCCGGCCCAGGCCCCGAAGAAGGCCACCCCGGCGAGAGCGCCGCAGACCGGCAAGGTGTCCACCTCGCCGACGACGGCGCCCGGCAAGCACGAGTCGTACACCGTGGCGAGCGGTGACTCGCTCTCCGGGATCGCCGCCGGCGAACGGCTCCAGGGTGGCTGGCAGCGGCTCTACGCGGCGAACCGCACGGTGGTCGGCGGCGATCCGGACCTCATCTTCCCCGGGCAGCGGCTGAGCCTCGACGTGGCCCGTGCACCGAAGTCCGGGGCGAAGCCGACAGCGGACGGCGGCTCGCCTACGGAGCGGGCGAAGCCCGTCCCGAAGCCGAAGAAGCAGGCGGAGAAGGCCGAGCAGGCGAAGCCCGAGCAGTCGGCCGCGCCCAAGGACAAGCCGAAGCAGGCGGCCGCGCCGGTGGCCAAGGCCCCCGTCAGGCAGGCCGCCGAGCCCGCACCGAAGAGCAGGCCCGAGCAGAAGAGCAAGGCCGAACCGAAGAGGAAGCCGGAACCGAAGAAGGAGCACCGGGCCCCGGAGCGCACGGAGAAGCACTCCGGCCTCAGCGCCCCTGTGTCCGCCCGTACCGGAACCCAGTACCGGCAGGCCGGTTCATGGTCCAGCGGCTACCACACGGGCGTCGACTTCCCGGTCCCCACCGGCACGTCGGTGAAGTCCGTGGCCTCGGGGAAGGTCGTCTCGGCCGGCTGGGCGGGGGCGTACGGCTATCAGGTCGTCATCCGGCACAGCGACGGCAAGTACAGCCAGTACGCGCATCTCTCCGCGCTCCATGTGCGCGAGGGGCAGAAGGTCTCCAGCGGGCAGCGGATCGCCCGCTCGGGCTCCACGGGCAACAGCACGGGCCCGCACCTGCACTTCGAGATCCGTCTGGGCCCCGGTTACGGGTCGGACGTCGACCCGCTGGCCTACCTCAGGGCGGGCGGGGTCAACGTCTGAGACGGTCCGCGTCCGCGTGGCGCGCCCCTGCGTTCCGATCCCGGCCCGCGTCCGCGTGGTGCGCTATGTCTCCGTGCCGACAGCGGCGGCTAAATCCTCGCGGCGTGTCCGGCCCGCAGCGGGCCGGGCGTCGCCGAACACCACGCGCCGCGCGCCGCGTCCCAGCGGCACGGTCACGGACAGGGGCAGGGAATGCGGTGCCGGAAACGGCCCCGTCGAAGGGGCCTTCTCCCCGGCGGCCTCGGAGGCAGCGGTCCGAGCCCCACCGGTTCCGGCGGAATCGGTGGAAGGGGGCCGGGGCGGCTCGGGCAGGCGGAGCATCGACCGGCTCCCCGGCGCGGCACCTCGCAACGTCACCGGCGGCACGGACGCCGTACCGGAGTCGGCGCCGGCAGGGCCCTCGGGGGCCCTCTCGCCGCCCCCGGCGCTCTTCCCGCCCTCCGTGGCCTTTCCGGCCTCCTTGGCCTCCTCGGGGCTCGTGTGCGCCCCTGCCCGCACCGCGGCCCCCGCGCGCTCGGCGCCGAGACGTTCCGTCGTCAGCAGGATCAGGCCACCCGCGGCCAGCGCACCGCAGGAGAGCGCCAGCACGGTGCCCGTCCACCCGTAGCGGAAGTGCTCGCCGAACAGCGTGATGCCCACCGCGGCGGCGACCACCGGGTTCACCACGGTCACCGTCGCCAGCGGAGCGGTCAGCCCCGCACCGCGGTACGCGGCCTGGGACAGCAGCAGGCCGGCTGCCGCGAGACCCGCGATCACCAGCAGCGGCGGCAGACCCGAGCGCAACGAGCCGGACGTCCACTCCATGGCCACGGTCTTGGTGAACACCGACGCCATACCGAACGCGACCCCGGCGCCGGTGGCCAGGACCACGCTGCGCAGCATCGGCCGGTGCAGCCCCTGGGCGAGGAGGAAGAGCGCCACCACCGCACCGAACGTCACGGTCGCCAGCATCAGCTGCTCCGGGCCGCCCAGTGTGTGCGACGCCGCGTTCCCGGTCAGGGCCAGCAGACCGGCCAGTCCGACCGTCGCCATGATCGCGCCGCGCCAGGCGGTGGCGCCCGCCCTGCGGCGTACGAAGAGCGCCGCCATCGGCAGGGCGAACACGATCGTGAGGGCGCCGAGCGGCTGGACGAGGCTCAGCGGTCCGTAGGCCAGGGCCACCACATGCAGGAGCGCACCGACCCCGTTCAGGGCCACCGCCGCCCACCAGGCGGCGTTGCGCAGGGGTGCGTACGAGCGGCCGTCACCGGCCGCGGCCACGCGCTCCTGGACGATCGCCCCGGCCGCATAGGCGACCGCGGAGATCAGTGACAGCAGCACAGACAGCGCGAGGGAACTCATGTACACCACGATGTCCCGTCAAGGCCGCCGCGTCGTCGTCCTTGAGGCGGCGATTCGGCGTACTGCTCTAGTAGTACGGACGTAAGTCCTACGTCCTCCTCCTGACGGTAGTCCTCCTGCCCCCAGGGCTCAGAAGTTGTACCCCCTGCGGATACGGTGAGCCGCTGATCCGGTACGTCGAGTGGCCGGAACCGGACGGACGGGCCGCGAGGGGTCCGAGGGGAGCCGAGCATGGATCTGACCCGAGCGGCGTCGGTGGGCGGATTCTTCGCGCTCAGCACCGCCCCGGTGCCCGAGGGCGCGCACCGCCCGCTGGCCCGGCTGTACGCGGGGGACACGGCACCGCTCACGGCCCGTATCGACACGGTCGCCGCCCGGCTCCGGGCGCCCGAGCGCCGGGTCGCCGCCTCCATCGCCCACCTCGGTCTCGCGGCGCGGCTCTGGTCCGTCGCGCTGGGGCCGGCCGCGCTGTCCGGACGCTTCCCGGACATCGCGCCCGGCGCCCTGCTGTGGGACCCGGGACGCACCTCGCCCGACGACCTCCGGCTGCCGGACCCCGCCGCGCTGCCGGGTACCGCCGAGCGGCTCCGCGAAGCCGTCCAGTACGGGCACCTCGTGCCGCTCGCCGACGCGATGCGCCGCGACGGGAACATCTCCTCGCGGCTGCTGTGGGGCAACGCGGGCTCCGCGCTCGCCGGTGCCGTGCGCGAACTCGTCACCTGGTCGCGCGTCAACTCCCGCCCGGACGTCGCGGAGCGGGCCCGCGCGCTGGCGGCCGAACTCTTCGACCATCCGGACCTGCGGGCCACCGGGGCTCCGCATGGTCCGGCGTTCCGGCGGCGCAGCTGCTGCCTGTACTACCGCTGCCCGGACGGCGGTCTGTGCGGCGACTGCGTCTTCGACGCGCCGCCCGCCCCGCGCTGAAACCGGCGGGCCACGGCGTTCAGCTGCTCAGCTCGAACTCCGCGCGGATGCGTTTGCCGACCGGCACCCGCTCGGCGGTCAGCCGGTCGCACACGGCGAAGACGATCTCCATGCCGTGGCCGCCCGGCCGGGTCGGGTCGGGCTCGTAGATCACCGGCAGCGCCGTGCTGCTGTCGTACACCGTGACGCTGATGCGCTCGGCGGTGCCCTCCAGCTCCAGCAGGTACGGGCCGTGGCTGTACCGGTCGGCGTTGGTGACCAGTTCGCTGACCGCCAGCATCAGGTCGTTGCGGGTGTGTTCTCCCAGCACCGCCAGCCACTCGGCGGCGAGCCGCGCCAGAAACCGGTCGGCCAGGGCGCGGGCCTGCGCGATGCAGCCCGGCTCGCCGCCGAACACCTCGGCGCTGTGCAGAACCTCGGTGGGCCGTGGCTCTTCGGAGCGGCCGGCCGGTCGCGAGGTGACCTGTTCGTTCATGAGCTCCAGCCAGGACGCTGCGGGATGGTCGAATACATTTTCTCGCCGGTCGTCTACCCGCGTCCGGACATCTCACTCCGACCGGATTCCGGCAGCCTCGGATCACTCCGACCGGATTCCGGCAGCCTCGGACCGTGACGGCGAAATCCTACGGGGTCCGTCCCGCTCCGTTCCCTCACCTGGCCACCGACGTGCTTCCGGCGGGCGATCCGCCCTCGGCGCCGTCCCCGAGCCAGCCCAGGTGCAGCACCGCCACATCGTCGGCGAGACCGCCGTACGGGGACGCGGCCCGATCCGCGCGGGCGACGAGGGTGTCCACGAACCCGCGGGCGGGCAGCGTGCCGGACTCCTGGGCCATCGCCAGCAGACCTTCCTCGCCGAGCCGCGTATCCGGTCCCGTGTGCCCTTCGAAGAGCCCGTCGGTGAACATCACGACGTGGCTGTCCACGGGCAGCGGCACCACGGTGGTGGTCCAGCGGCAGGTGCCCGGCAGCAGGCCCAGCGCCATCCCGTGCGCGGGTTCGATCCAGCGCACGTCCGGACCGTCGCGCAGCAGCAGCCCGGGGTGCCCGGCCCGCAGTACCTGGACCTGACGGCGGTCGGGGGAGAAGACGAGGGAGTTCACGGTGGCGAAGACCCGTGGATCGGCCCGCTCGGCGACCAGCATCTGTTCCAGCAGCCCCATCTGTTCCCGCTGGTCCGTGCCGCACAGGACCGCCGTGCGCCACGCGACCCGCAGGCACACACCGAGCGCGGCCTCGGCCGCCCCGTGCCCCGACACATCCCCGATCACCGCGTGCACGGTGCCGTCGGCGGTCTGCACCACGTCGTAGAAGTCACCGCTCAACAGGCCGTGGGCCCGGCCCGGTTCGTACCGTGCCACCGCCTGGAAACCGTCGTCCAGGAGGAGGGGCACGGGCAGCAGACCGCGCTCCAGGCGGGCGTTCTCCTGCGCCGTCAGCCGGTTGGCGCGCAACGCGGCCGCCGCCCGTTCCACCTGCTTGCGCTGGAGGGCGTAGCGGACGGCGCGGCCCAGCGACTCCGGGTCGAGCCGGGCCTTGACCAGATAGTCCTGTGCACCGGCCGCCACCGCGGAGAGACCGGCGTCGGCCTCGGCCCTGCCGGTCAGCACGACGATCGCGGCGTCCGGCGAGGAGTCGAGGAGCTGGGTGACGGCGTCCTGGCCGTGCACATCCGGAAGGTGGAGATCGAGCAGCACACAGCTGGGTGTCCGGCAGGTGCTCAGGAACCGCCTCGCCTCGGCCAGGGTCCTGCACCAGGTGAGGCCGGAATCCAGTTCGCTGTCGGCCAGCATCTCCGCGATCAGGACCGCGTCCCCGGAGCCGTCCTCGATCAGCAGGATCGCGGCGTCGACGTCCCAGACGGAGCCGCCGTCCGCCCGCCGCGCCCCGGACTGCCCGGGAAGCGCCACCGAGCCGGAGGGATGCACCACGGCATCCGCAGGGAGCTCGGCCACCCTCCACCCCCTCGCACGACGGCGCGGGTCGCCCGGCGCTGTACCGCAGGGCAGCATATGCGACCCGGTGCGCTCCGGCGTCGGGCGGGCGGGAAGGGCGAGCCGGACAGCGGCGGACGAAGGGGCGGGGCGGACGGCGGGCGGTGGCGAGGAGCGGCGAACGGAACGGCGGTGGTGAGCCGGGGTCAGGCCTCCACGGACATGCCCTTGCGCAGACGCTGCACGATCCGCGACAGCAGCCGCGACACATGCATCTGGGAGACCCCCAGCTCCGCACCGATCTGCGACTGCGTCATCTCGTCCCCGAACCGCATCTGGACGATTCTGCGCTCACGCGCGTCCAGCTGCTCCAGGAGCGGTGCCAGGGTGTGCAGATTCTCGACGGTCTCCATGGCGGGGTCGCGCTCGCCCAGCAGATCCGCGTACGCCCGCTGCTCCTGACCGGAGTCGCTGTCGGCCGACGGTGTGTCGAGAGAGCCGGCCGAGTAGCCGTTGGCCGCCACCAGACCCTCGATGATCTCTTCCTCGGGAAGGTCCAGACGCGCGGCGAGCTCCTTGACCGTGGGCTCGCGGTCCAGCTCCGCCGACAGCTGCTCCTTCGCCTTCGCGAGGTCCACCCGCAGCTCCTGGAGCCGCCGGGGGACATGCACGGACCAGGTCGTGTCGCGGAAGAAGCGCTTGATCTCGCCGACGATGTACGGCACGGCGAAGGTGGCGAACTCGACCTCGCGCGAGAGATCGAAGCGGTCGATCGCCTTGATCAGCCCGATGGTGCCGACCTGGATGATGTCCTCGGTGTCGTCACCGCCGCGATTGCGGAACCGGGAGGCGGCGAAACGGACCAGCGACAGGTTCATCTCGATGAGGGTGTTGCGCGCGTACTGGTACTCGTGCGTGCCCTCCTCAAGGACCTGGAGCCGGTCGAAGAAGACCTTCGACAACGCGCGGGCGTCCTGTGGCGCGACCTTTCCGGTCTCCTCGATCCAGGGCAGTGTGCCCGGGTCGGCTCCGGTGGTTCGCACGGACATGGCCGCCATGGTGTCGCCCTCCCTGCCGTCGGATGTGTCGATCCGCGCCTGCCCAGCAATCCGGGGGCCATGCCACCTGAACGCGTTTCTTCTCGATCCGGCCCGGACACACCGGCCGAATCAAGCCGGAAAGCCACGAATGGAGCAGCGTCCGGCGCATGGCAGACTTGACCGGGGTGTTTCGGCCTGCGGTGACATGTGGCCCGCAGGGACAAATGGCAGAGGAACGGCAATGACGGTGACAGAGGACAGTCCGGAGCTCGCTCCCGGAATCGATGAGTTCGGTGCCGGAATCGACCCGGAGCGCCTGGCCGTCTGCCTGAGCGTGCTCGATGAACTCGACACCATCGAGGTCGACCACCCGGACGCCATCGCCGTACGCCGGGCCACCGCCGGTATCTACCGCACGGTGAAGCAGCGCCGCCGCCAGGAGCGCCGGGCCGCGAAGACCGCGCACGACAAGGCCGTCACCGAAGCCACCGCTACCGGCTCCGCCGAGCGCATCGACGACGAGACGCAGGGCGTCCTGCCGTCGTCCTCGGCCGCCGCCGAGATCGCCGGGGTGCTCCAGCGGCCCCGGTCCTGCTATATCTGCAAGACCCGGTACGTCGAGGTCGACGCGTTCTACCACCAGCTCTGCCAGCGGTGCGCCAAGGAGAACCGGGACCGGCGCGACGCCAGGACCGACCTCACGGGGCGCCGCGCGCTGCTCACCGGCGGCCGGGCGAAGATCGGCATGTACATCGCGCTGAGGCTGCTGCGCGACGGCGCGCACACGACCATCACCACGCGCTTCCCCAACGACGCGATCCGCCGCTTCAAGGCGATGCCGGACAGCGACGAGTGGATCCACCGGCTGAAGATCGTCGGCATCGACCTCCGGGACCCCGCCCAGGTCGTGGCCCTCGCGGACTCGGTCGCGGCCGAGGGGCCCCTGGACATTCTGATCAACAACGCCGCGCAGACCGTGCGCCGGTCCCCGCAGGCGTACAGCGAGCTGGTCAGCGCGGAGTCGGCGCCGCTGCCCGCGGGCGCGCTGCCCGCCGCCCAGGTCATCGGCACCTTCGGCAGCGGCACCGTGGACCGGGTAGCGGCGCTGCCCGCCGCCCGCAAGGAGGGGCTGACCGCGCAGGACGTCACCGGGCTGGCCCTGGTCACGGGCTCGGCGTCGCTGGAACGCATCGCCGCCGGCACCGCGATCGACGCGGGCGGCCTCGTACCGGACCTGCACGACACCAACAGCTGGATCCAGACGGTCGAGGAGGTCGAGCCGATCGAGCTCCTGGAAGTCCAGCTCTGCAACTCGACCGCGCCGTTCATCCTGATCAGCCGGCTCCGCCCGGCGATGGCGGCGACGGCCGCGAAGCGCGCGTACGTGGTGAACGTCTCCGCGATGGAGGGCGTCTTCGGCCGCGGCTACAAGGGCGCGGGGCACCCGCACACCAACATGGCCAAGGCCGCCCTGAACATGCTGACCCGCACCAGCGCCCAGGAGATGTTCGAGAAGGACGGCATCCTGATGACCGCCGTCGACACCGGATGGATCACGGACGAGCGTCCGCACCCCGACAAGATGCGCCTCGCCGAGGAGGGCTTCCACGCTCCTCTCGACCTGGTCGACGGCGCCGCCCGGGTCTACGACCCGATCGTGCGCGGTGAAGAGGGCGACGAGCTGTACGGCTGCTTCCTCAAGGACTACGCGCCCGCAGGCTGGTGATCCCGCCCGTCGTCCCGGTGTCCCCTCCCACGGGCGGGTTCACCGGGTGACCGGCGGGCCGGGCGTGGGGGCTCCGCGGCCCGCCGATGGCGGAAAGTGACCCAGGCCACACGTTCCGTCGAGCGCGATGGCGCTCATTTGGTTACTCTGAAGTGAACGGGCGGCACCGAGGGATCCACGAACCTTCCTCGACCGTCCTGGGACAGGTCTGCAACCAGGCCGCCGTCCCGCCCAACGCCGGCGCCACCGCGACCGAACTGTTCCTGCCCCTGCCCCCGAGGGCGGTCGGCCGAGAGGTCGCGCCGCGACTGTCCGGGGTTACGCGACACAGAGGAGTGCGCGGTGACACCAGAACTGACGAAGCACGAGAAGCGGCCTGCCGAACGACACGGAGAGCGGGCCGCGCGGCCCGAGAAGCTCCGGAACATCGAAGTCTGGGCCAGGTCCGCACCGATCCGGCTGGCCGGCTACGAGGACGACCTCGCGGAGCCGCACATCCTGCCCGGCATCGACTGACACGCGTAGCCCGTACGGCATGGGCGAAGCCCCGCTCCCCGCAGCCGCGGGGAGCGGGGCTTCGTGTCTCCCGCGGCGCGGTCGTGTCACCAGGCCGCGCGGGCCGGGGCGGCCCCGGCGAAGGACAGCCCGACACCCGCCCCGACGCTGACGAACAGATAGGCGCCGGCCGTGGCGACGCGACGCGTGGAGGCCGGGGTCAGCAGCTCGTACGAGAAGGTCGACCAGGTCGACAGCGCACCGCGGAACCCGGTGGCGACCAGCAGGTGGACCCGGGACCCCAGATCGCCGTCGGACGCGGCCTCGGCGGAGAATCCGAGGAGCAGGTCACGCCCGCGAGGGCCGCGACCAAGGTGAGGACCAGGCAGCCGATCGCGTAGCCCGGCGAGCCTTCCTCGAACAACTGCCGCACATCTCCCGGGGGAGTGACCGGAGTGACGGTGTTCGAGTAAAAGGGACTTGAGAGACATTCGGGGACCGTGCACCGGCCGCGTCACCACCATGGGCGTCGTCTCCTCCGCGGTCGCGGGCATGGGCGCCATCACCCCGGCCTGCGGAGAGATCAACACCCTCGGAGCCGTCGTCACGGGTCTGGTCGTCGGCGCCGTCTGCGCGTTCGCCATCACGCTGAACCGCCGAGCACCTGGGCGCGCTGGTCTCCGGCAAGGAGTCACCGACGACTCCGCACTCGTCAAGGAGATCAGCCGGTTGCTGAAGGCCCGCGAGAACGCCAAGTAGCGGGGGCTCCGGGCGCGGTTCCGGACCGGTCGTACGCCCCCGGCCCGGACACGCCGGAGCACCGATCCACGAGCAGTGCGGAGCGCCGATTACGGAGCAGTCATCCGATGGATGCGCGAGAGGAGTTTCCCTCTGTCTGGAAGAGTCCATTGACAGGGTCGCGTCAGGGCTCAATCATCGGACCTCATGACCGAGCCTCGCAGACGACACGTACTCGGAATGACGGCAGGAGTGGCAGTCGGCGCCGCTCTGCTCACCCCCGCCACCGCCGAAGCGGCCCCGCCCGATCAGGCCGCCCACCTCCCCGGGGGCACCGGCGACTGGGGCACCGTCCCGGCGGCGCTCCCCGTCCCCCTCGACCCCTGGTTCGACAACGACGGCATCGACACCGCCGATGCCCCGGGCGGCGACTTCGACGGCTCCGGCTACACCTTCGCCGGCGAGGAACTCCCGTCCGGGGAGCGGGAGATCGACGGCACCCCCTTCCTCTTCCCCGCCGCGACCGCGGGTGCCAAGAACAACATCGTCGCCCTCGGGCAGCGCATCGACCTGCCCCGAGGCCGCTATCTCTCCGGCCTCCTGCTCACCGCGTGCAGCTACGGCGCCACCTCCGGCACGGCCACCGTCCACTACGCCGACGGCACCACGTCCGCCCCGGCCCTCGGCGGCCCCGACTGGTACTCCGGCAGCGGCGCCCTGACCGCCCCCTACCGCTACGGCCCCGACGGCTCCAAGGACCCGCATCAGGTCGCCCTCGCCGTCACCGAGATCGCCCTCGACCCGGCCAGGGAGGCCGTCGCGCTCACCCTCCCGACCACCCGGCCCGCCGAGGCGAACCAGTCCTCGCTGCACGTCTTCGCGCTGTCCCTCCAGCCTGCCGCCACCGGGCGGGCGCTCACCCTGCGCGACGCCCGTTCCACCACCTCGTCCCTGGCGAACGGCGCCCAGAGCGTCGAGGCCACGGTGGTCAACGCGGGCACCGTCACCGTCCTCGCCGCCGATGCGCTCACCCTCTCGGTGGACGTCCCCGGAGCCCGGACCGTCGACCCCGCCCGGATCACCCGGCTCGCCCCCGGCGACCGGGCCCGCGTCCGGATCGGCGTCCGCAACCGGCCGGGCACGGCACCGGGCACGGTCCGGGAAGGCAGCGTCGTCGCACGGGGCAGGGGCGCGCAGGCGGCGACCGTCCGCCGCTCCCTGACCCTCGGCGTGCCCGACTATCTGCCCACCGACGCCTCGCTCGGCTCCCATGAGGCGCCGTACTGGTTCCAGGAGGCGAAGTTCGGCATCTTCATCCACTGGGGCATCTACTCCGTGCCCGCCTGGGCACCGGTCGGGCAGCAGTACGCCGAGTGGTACTGGAACCAGATGCAGGACCCGGGCAACCCCACGTACGCCCATCACCGCGACACCTACGGCGAGGACTTCGCCTACGACGACTTCATCCCGCGGTTCCGGGCCGAGCGGTTCGACCCGCGCGCCTGGGTGGAGCTGTTCCGGGACGCGGGCGCGCAGTACCACGTGCTCACCTCCAAGCACCACGAGGGCTTCGCGCTCTGGGACACCAAGCTCTCCGACCGCAACTCCGTGAAGATGGGCCCCCGACGCGACCTGATCAAGGAACTCTTCGACGCCTCGCGCCGCTACACCCCCGAACTCCACCGGGGGCTGTACTTCTCGATGCCCGAATGGTTCAACCCCGACCACCCGTGGATGGGGCACGCCCCGCGCAACCCGTACACCCTGGAGCCCGTCCCCTACACCGGCCACACGGCGGGCAAGGACTACATCACCGGGCTCCAGGGCCCGCAGATGCTGGAGCTGGTCCACGGATACGACCCCGAGATCCTCTGGTGCGACATCGGCGGCGACAACGACAGCCACCGGGTGCTCGCGGAGTACTTCAACCATGCGAAGAACCGGGCGCGGCCCATCGAGGTCACCGTCAACAACCGGTCCGGCATCGGCCCGCACGACTTCACGACGCCCGAGTACACGACGTACGACCAGATCGTCACCGCGAAATGGGAGTCGAGCCGGGGCCTCGATCCGTACTCCTACGGCTACAACTCCCAGACGCCCGACGACAAGTACATGACGACGCAGGACGTCGTGCACTCGCTCGTCGACATCGTCTCCAAGAACGGCAACTTCCTGCTCGACATCGGACCGAGGGCGGACGGCACCATCCCCGAGATCATGCAGCGTCGGCTGCGGGAGACGGGAGCGTGGCTGAAGACCAACGGCGAGGCCGTGTACGGCAGTACGTACTGGTCACGGATGCCGCAGCTCGGCGAGGAGCTGCGCTTCACCGTCCGGCCGGACCGGGCGTTCTACATCCACTCCCTGGTCAGGCCGGGCGCGAAGCTCACCGTCGCGGCACCGGTGCCCATCCGCGCCGGGGACCGGGTGACGCTCCTGGGCCACGACCGGCCGCTCAACTGGCGTACCACGGGCGGCTCACTGGTGATCGACGTGCCCGCGGCGGCCCGCGGGACGGGGGAGCACGCCTGGGTGTTCAAGGTCGCCTGGTCGGCCTGAGCGGCACCGGGCGGGCCATCGGCCGCATGAACTCCCGTACGTAGGTGCGGTGCCACCAGCGTCCGGTGGTCCGCAGTTCGCGCCAGTCGGTGTACCGGTAGCGGTACACCCTGGCGCGGACGTGCGCGGGAGGTTCGCCGGGGAACGGATTGTGCCGCAGCAGCCGGAGCGTGTCCCGGTCGTTGGTCAGAAGGCGCTCGGCGAACGGCCCGAACCACGAGCGGGCGTAGGCGGGGGAGAGGGCGGCGAACCACATCATCCAGTCGAGCCGCAGATGGTACGGGGCGAACTGGCGCGCCGCCCGGTGCGGATCACCCGGCTTTCCGTGGAAGCCGTACTCCTGCCAGTGGGTGCCGTCGTGGGCGACCGGGTCCCGCGTCCCCTCCACGACGACTTCGAGCCGCAGCCTGCTGATACTGCCGAACGCCCCGTACGTATTGACCAGATGCAGAGGGTCGAAGGACCGGTTCATCACCTGGCGGCGGGAGAGCAGATTGCGTGCCGGGCGGTAGCTGAGGACCAGGATCAGCGTGGTGACGGCGAGAACGGCCACCTCGTACCAGAGCGGTGGAGCCGACTGTGCGGGCGGCGGCCCGGCGATCAGGGACCAGTCGATCGCGGAGAGTGCGAGAGCGATCGTCAGCCAGTTCAGCCAGGCGAAGTTCCCGGACAGGACCAGCCACAGCTGAGTGATGACCATCAGGCCCGCGGCGGCGCTCGCCACCGGCTGCGGGGTGAACAGGAGGAACGGGATCAGGAGCTGGGTGAGATGGTTGGCGGCCGCCTCGGCCCGGTGCACGGGTCGCGGCAGACGGTGGAAGAACCAGCTCAGCGGCCCCGGCATCGGCTGGGTCTCGTGGTGGAAGTCCAGACAGGTCAGCCGCCGCCAGCAGGCGTCGCCCCGGATCTTGATGAGCCCCGCGCCGAACTCCACCCGGAACAGCAGCCAGCGCAGCAGCCACAGCACCAGTACCGGCGGCGCCGTGTCCCCGGTGCCGAGGAAGACGGCGAGGAAGCCGGTCTCCAGCAGCAGCGACTCCCACCCGAAGCCGTACCAGACCTGGCCGACCTGGACGATCGACAGGTACAGCACCCACGGCAGCGCCCAGAGCAGCATGCCGCCCCACAGCGGAAGGTATCCGTCCACTCCGGCGATCAGAGCCACCGAGACCGCGCAGCCGGTCCACGCGACGGCGGCGAAGAACCGGTCGGAGTAGTGGAGCCGGAAGAGCCCGGGAGCCGCCCGCCAGTGGGTGTGCCGCAGCAGCTCCGGTACGGGCAGCATGCCGCGCTCGCCGATCAGCGCGCGGAACTGGAGCGCGGCGGTGAGGAAGGCGACCAGATAAACCCCGGCGAGAGCCCGCTGGAAGATCAGCCTGCTGAGCCAGTAGCTGTCTGCGGTGAACCACTCCATCACCCCCAGTATCGGCCATGGTTCAGCCGGCGGCGACAATCCGGCGCAGGGAGCGGCCCAGCCGGCGCGCGTACCACCGCTGCACCGGCGGCACGAGCGGTCCGGCGAGCCGGGCGTACCAGCTCGCCGGGCGGGAGAACGCCATGACCGTGAACCAGACCGTCCCGTCGTCCGCCAGGTCCACCACGAAGCACTCCTCACCGCACTCCGGATGCCGCTCCAGCGTCCCGTAGCCGAAACCGGTGCGGTCCCTCTCGTACGCCGTCCAGACCACCTCGCACGGGGCGGTGAAGCGGACCGGGCCGAGCCCCAGCGACACCCGTACGCCACCGCCGTCCTCCGCCCGTGCGGCCGAGGCGTTCACACGGGCTCCGGCGGCGCGGTGCACGCGCCACTCGGTGACCGCGGCGCCCGCCGTCGCGAAGTCGGACCGGCCCCGGCCCACCCGGGTGCGGTGGTGCAGATGGTGGTAGCCGTCGGGGAGCGGGCCGAGCCGGGTGGCCCCGACCTCCGGGTACGTGAAGGTGTCCACATCCACTCCCTCTTTGAACGTGTTCAACAGTTGGGTCGAGAGTAGAGCTTCTCTTGAACGTGTTCAAGGTGACGTGTGCCGCAGGGTGTTCGAGGTTCCTCGCGTACGCGGTGTGGGCCGTGTGCGTACGTCGGCTTGCGGGGCCGCACGGGGTGCGGGAGAGATGGGGAAAGCATCCATTCACGAGGTGAACAGGCAGGTCGACGTGGTCAGTCAGGCTGACGCCAGCGCACGGGGCCGATCCGTGCCCGCCCCCCGACGCCTTCGGCGCGCCCTGCTCGGCGCGCTGTCCGTGGGAGTCATGTTCGCCGCGGGCTGCGGCGACGGCGGCGAACGGACACCGCAGGGCGCCATGGGTACGGCGGGCGCCGAGGAGGTTCTGCTCCAGCCGGTCGCGGCGGCGGGCCCCGGCCCGTTCACCGGGTCGACGGCGAGGCCCGTATCCGCCCCCGCGGACACCGCGGCGCCGAACGCGGCCCCCACGTCCGGTGCGCCCCGGAAGGTGCGCGCCGTGTCGGGCGCGGCCCCGGGCCTCTACGGAGCGACCCGGTCCGTCGCCGGGTGCGACGTCGGCCGCCAGGTCCGCCTCCTGACCGCCGACCGGGCCAAGAGCCGTGCCTTCGCCGACGTGGCGGGCATCGAGGCGGTGCAGATTCCCGGCTACCTGAAGGCGCTGACCCCGGTCCACCTGCGGGCGGACGTCCAGGTGACCAGCCACGGCTACGCCGCGGGCACGGTCACCGGCTTCCAGTCCGTGCTCCAGGCGGGCACCGCCGTCATGGTCGACAGCCGGGGCCTTCCGCGTGTCCGCTGCGCCGGTGGCAACCCGCTGGACCGGCCCGTCGTCGCGAAGGGGCGGGTCGCGCTCCGGGGTGAGCGCTGGGCGGGCTACGACCCGTCCCGGATCGTGATCGTCAGTCCCAGTGCGCAGGTGCTCACCGATCTGACCCTCGTGAACCTCGCGGACAACACCTGGATCGAGCGGCCGATGGGCGACGGCGGGGGACGGGACAAGGTCCCCGATGTTCCGCCGCCGTTCGAGCCGGGCGACGACATCTTCCCGCCGTCGTGGGGGACCGGCCCGAGGGAGCGGAGTGAGCCGTCCGGCCCGGCGTCCCCCGCTGATCCCTTTGTCCCCACGCCGTCCGGCGATGGGGGTGGGGGTGACGGCGGCCGGGGTGCCACGACCCCCGATGTGCCCACGGACACTCCGACCGACCTGCCGCCGGACGCCGCGACCGGCCCGATGGATCCCGTCGGGCCCATGGATCCCGCCGAGCCCGCGGCCCCCGGTGACGGTCCCGCCCAGCCCGGTGAGGTCCCGGACGGGGGGAGCCCGGACGGCGAGGCCCCGGACGGCGGTGGCTCGCTGCTTTCGGAGGAGCCCGCCGAGCCCGCCGCCCCCGAGCCCTTCGGGGGCTGACAGGGGCGCGGGAGCGGGTTCGAGTGTTCCGTCCGGGTGCCGCACGGAAGGCTCGAAGAATCGGACAATTGATGGCAGAGTGACCCACATGGATGATCGGGTAACGGGTGCCCTGTCACTCCCGGACGACTGGCCCGCCCACCCGGACCTCAGCCTCGCCCTGAACCGTATGGGCAGCTTCGACTGGGATCTGGACAGCGGCCTCCTGCACATGGACCGGCCCGCCCTCGACGTGTTCGACCTGACCCCCGAGGAGTACGACAACCGGCCGGAGACCCTCTCCGTGCGTGTACCGACGGACGAGGGCATCCGGCTGGACGCCATGGTCTCGTCGGCGCTGAAGAGCGGGAACGCCCATTACGGCGCCTACTTCCGCATCCAGCGGCGCGACGGAAGCCTGCGCTGGACCCACACCCAGGGCTGCGTCCGCCGGGACACGACGGGGCGGCCCCGCCGCATCATCGGGATCGTCCGCGACGCCACCCAGGAACTCGCCGACTCCACCGCCCGGCGGGAGCTGGACCAGGACCGCCGGCGCCGCACCAGCCTGGTGGAGGGCACCACGGCAGCCCTGGCGCACGCCCGCACCGTCAAGGACGTCATCGCGGTGCTCAAGAACTCGCAGGGCCTCGCGCACCTCGGTGCGACCAGCCTGGTCATGGGCCTCCTGGAGGCCGGCCGCATCCATCTCGTCGCCGACGGTCCCGAGGGCGCGTACGTGCCGGGCACCCGGTACACCCGGACGGACGAGCCGTACCCGATGAGTGAGGTGATCCGCACCCTCACGCCGCGCTTCATCGAGTCCGCCCACGACTTCGCCACCTCCTACGCGGGCCTGTGGGCGAACATCAGCCATCTCGGCATCACCGCCGCCGCCTATCTGCCGCTGATCGCCCAGGCCCGCCCGATCGGCGCGCTCGGGCTGCTCTACCGGGACAAGGCGGGTTTCACCGCCGATGAGCGCAATCTGCTGGTGGCGCTCGGCAGTTCGATCGCCCAGAGCCTGCAGCGCGCCATGCTCTACGAGCAGGAGCACGATCTCGCCGAGGGGCTCCAGCAGGCGATGCTGCCGCGCCGGATCCCCGAGGTGCCCGGGGCCCAGGTCGCCGTCCGCTACCGCTCGGCACGCCTGGGCCGGGACATCGGCGGCGACTGGTACGACATCATCCCGCTGCCCGGCGGCCGGGTGGGTGCCGTCATCGGCGACGTACAGGGTCATGACACCCATGCGGCGGCCGTCATGGGGCAGTTGCGCATCGTGCTGCGCGCCTACGCCGCCGAGGGGCACAGCCCCGCCACGGTGATGGCGCGGGCCTCCGTCTTCCTCCATGAACTCGACACCGACCGCTTCGCCACCTGCAGCTACGCCGAGGTCGACCTGACCACCGGTGTGGTGCAACTGGTCCGGGCGGGTCATGTCGATCCGCTGGTGCGGGACGTGGACGGCAGCTGCCGCAGGGTGCCGGCCGAGGGCGGACTGCCGCTCGGGCTCTCGGCCGAGTTCGGCCGGCTGGAGTACCCCGTCAGTACGGTCGAGCTGGACCCCGGACAGACGATGGTGCTCTACACCGACGGTCTGGTGGAGTTGCCGGGCGCCGATCTGGACGAGGGCATGCAGCTGCTGACGTCCATGGTGACGAACGGTCCGCACGACCTTCAGACGCTGGCCGACCAGCTCTGCGAGGCGGTCGACGAGCGCGGGGGAGAGGACGACGTGGCGGTTCTGCTGCTGCGCCGCAGGGCCGCCCACGCACCGCAGGCGGGTGGGCGGCTCCAGCAGCATGTCGCCCAGAACGACCCGCAGGCGCTGAGTTCGTCCCGGCACATGATCCGGGCGGCGGTACGGGCCTGGGGCGCGAAGGACCGGGCCGACGAGATCGAACTGGCCGCCGACGAGCTGATCACCAACGCGCTGATGCACACGGACGGCGGGGCGATCGTGACCATCCGCGTGCTGGCCGCGACCGAACGTCGGCTCCGCGTCGATGTCGAGGACCGTTCCAGCGCGCTGCCGCGCCGCAGGGACGCGGGCGTGTCCGGGGTCTCGGGGCGCGGCCTGATGCTCGTCGACCGGCTGGCCGACGTCTGGGGCGTGGAGTCCCGGGGCACCGGCAAATGCGTGTGGTGCGAGTTCCTCATCCCGGAACGTTCGTGACGGGCGCCGTCCCGGAACGTACGTGACCGGCACCGTCCCGGAACGTAGGTGACAGGCGTCCTGTGCGCCGATGGCGGGCCGAATGACGCACCCTGGCCCATACCGGACAGTAACAATACGTAACATGTCAGCGCTTGACCGTAACCGACCGGAGGGATTGACTGCGGACGTACGGCGGTTCTGACTTCGATGACATGAGGACCCGTTGGGTACCGAGCTTCTGGCCCCTCTCGATCTGGCTTTCTGGCACTTCGAATCCGATACCCACCCGATGCACCTCGGTGCGCTCGCGGTCTTCTCCCCGTCCCCCGGCGTCGCCCCGCACGACATCCTGGAGCTCCTCGGCGCCCGTGCCGCCGCGATTCCCCGGCTGCGGATGTGTGTACGGGACGTGCTGCTGCCGGTCGGCGGCGCGGCGTGGTCCCTCGACAAGGACTTCGACGTCCACCGGCACGTCCGGCGGCTGGTCCTCGCCGAGGGCGACTTCATGGAGCAGGCGACCGGGCTGGCCGGGGAGCTGATGGAGCAGCCGCTCGGCAGGGGGCTGCCGCCCTGGCAGATGTATCTCATCGGCGGCGCCGACGACGGGCCGTTCGCCGTGCTGGTGAAACTCCACCACGCCCTCGCCGACGGCATGCGCGCGGTGGCGATCGGTGCCGGGATCTTCGACGAGATCGCCGCCGCGACCGGTGGTACGGGGGCCGCCCGCCGGCGCGCTCCGGTGCCGCCGCGCTCCTGGCTGGCGGACCCCCGCGAGGTGGTCGGCATGGCGCTGGGGCGGATCGGGGAGGTCGGCCGGGCGCTGAGGGTCGGTGCCTCCGTCGTCCGGGCGGGCCGCCTCGATCTGCGCGGCTCGACCGCGCTCACCGCACCCTCCAGCGGTACCCGGCGCCTCGCCACGGCGGAGCTCGACGCCGCGGCGGTCCAGCGGATCCGCAGGGCCGAGGGTGGCACGGCCAACGACGTCCTGCTCGCCGTGGTCGCCGGGGCGCTGCGGCGCTGGATGCTGGAACGCGGTGAGCCGCTGCCCGCCGCCGACCCCCGCGCCCTGGTGCCCGTCTCCCGGCGCCGGCCGGGCGGCGCGGCGGTGAGCGGCAACCGGCTCTCCGCGTACCTCCTCGGTCTTCCGGTCGGCGAACCCGACGCCCGGCGCCGGCTGCGCGCGGTCCGCACCGCGATGGACCGCAACAAGGCGGCCGGGCCGCTGAAGGGCGCCGGTGCCGTCGCCGTGCTCGCCGATCAACTGCCGCCCCTGGCCCACCGGTTCGGCGCACCGCTGGCCGCCAACGCGGCCAGGGTGCTGTTCGATGTGCTGGTCACCAGCGTGCCGCTGCCGCGCTCCGCCCTCTCGCTGGGCGGCTGCCCCCTGCGCGCCGTCTACCCGATGGCCCCGCTGGCCCGCGGGCAGTCCCTCGCGGTGGCGCTCGCCACCTACGGCGGGCGGGTGCAGGTCGGGCTGGTGGCCGACGGCAAGGCGCTGGGGGACCTCGACCGGCTGGCGGCCGCGGTGCACGAGGAGTTCCGGGAGCTGTACGCGCTGATCGCGTCCCCGGAGCATGTGACCGGGCGATAGATCGGATAGATCGCTGAGGATCTGCCGCAATTCCTGGCAATCGGTCGTGCCGGGAGTGTTGACGCGCCCAAGTGATCCGATGAATATTCGCTCCGTACAGCAAAGCGATCATCGGGGAGGGCGGCAGAGACATGCGGCGCAACAGGCTCGGACGCAGTGCGGTCGAGATCACCGAACTGTCCTTCGGGGCAGCGGCCATCGGCAATCTCTTCACCGCCGTCGCTCCGGAACAGGCCGCGGCCGCCGTCGACGCCGCCTGGGACGAGGGCGTCCGCTACTTCGACACGGCGCCGCACTACGGCCTCGGCCTCTCCGAACGGCGGCTCGGCGAAGCCCTGCGCACCAGGCCCCGCGACACCTACACGGTGTCGACCAAGGTCGGGCGGATCCTCGAACCGCTGCCCCCCGGCGAAGTGCCGCCCGGCGACCGGCTCTCCGAAGGATTCGCCGTACCCGCCACCCACCGGCGCCGCTGGGACTTCAGCGCCGACGGAGTCCGCCGCAGCATCGAGGACAGCCTCGATCGCCTCGGCCTCGACCGCATCGACATCGTCTATCTGCACGACCCCGACGACCACGGGGAGGCGGCCTTCCGCGAGGCGTATCCGGCGCTGGAGAAGCTGCGCGCCGAAGGAGTCGTCGGGGCGATCGGCGCCGGGATGAACGAGACGGCGATGCTCACCCGGTTCCTGTGCGACACCGACGTCGAC
Source organism: Streptomyces sp. TSRI0281 (assembly GCF_001905125.1). Lineage (GTDB taxonomy): Bacteria > Actinomycetota > Actinomycetes > Streptomycetales > Streptomycetaceae > Streptomyces. The sequence continues at coordinate 45,024 of NZ_LWLE01000012.1, forward strand.
ACCGTCCTGTGCGCGGGCCGCTACACCCTCCTCGACCAGAGTGCGCTGACCGGCCTGCTGCCCGAGGCCGCCGCCCGCGGCAAGAGCGTCGTCGTCGGCGGAGTCTTCAACTCCGGGCTGCTCGCCGACCCGCGCCCCGGCGCACGCTACGACTACGCCGCCGCCCCCCTGTCGCTGCTCGACCGCGCCCTGCGCATGAAGGCGGTCGCCGAGGGGCACGGCGTCCCGTTGCGCGCCGCCGCCCTGCGCTTCCCGCTCGCCCACCCGGCCGTCGCCGGGGTGCTCGTCGGGACGCGTTCCCCCGACGAGGTGCACGACGCTGCCGCCCAGTTGCGCCGCGAGATCCCGGACGGGCTCTGGGACGATCTGCGCGCCGAAGGGCTGCTGAGCACCACCGGACACGAGGACGGGAACTGACATGAGGGTCGCCCTGCACACCAAGATCCGCGCCGACCGCGTCGAGGAGTACGAAGCCGCCCACCGCGAAGTCCCGGCGGAACTCACCCGTGCCATCCGCGCCGCGGGTGCCACCTCCTGGACGATCTGGCGCAGCGGCACCGACCTCTTCCACCTCATCGAGTGCGCGGACTACGCCCGGCTCCTGGCCGAACTGGAGCAGCTCCCGGTCAATGTCGCCTGGCAGGCCCGGATGGACCAATTGCTCGATGTCGCCCACGACTACACGGCGGACGGCGCCGAAGCCGGACTGCCCGTCGCCTGGGAGCTGTGACATGACACCCCCCGAAGCCTCCCCCGCGGACCCGGCGGCTCCCGCGGACCCGGAGGTTCCCGTACCGGCCGTCGACGCCCATCACCATGTCTGGGACCTCGCCGTACGCGACCAGGAATGGATCACCGGCGAGGAACTGGCGCCCATCCGGCGCACCTTCACCCTCGCCGATCTGGAGCCCGAGGCCCGCGCCGCGGGGGTGTACGCCACCGTCCTGGTCCAGACGGTCACCGTCGCCGAGGAGACCCCCGAATTCCTCGCGCTCGCCGACGGCAGCGACCTGGTCGCGGGTGTCGTCGGCTGGAGCGATCTCACCGCTCCCGGCATCGCCGACACCCTCGCCGCGCTGCGCGCCCTGCCCGGCGGCGACCGGCTCGTGGGCCTGCGCCACCAGGTCCAGGGCGAACCCGATCCCGAGTGGCTGCTGCGGCCCGATGTGCTGCGGGGGCTGTCCGCCGTCGCCGACGCCGGACTCGTCTACGACCTCATCGTCCTGCCGCACCAGCTGCCCGCCGCCGCGAAGGCCGCCGCCCTGCTGCCCGGACTCACCTTCGTCCTCGACCACGCCGGCAAACCGCCCATCGCGGCGCGGCGCACCCGTCCCTGGGCCGACGACCTCAGGGCCCTGGCCGCCCTCCCCAACACGGTCGGCAAACTCTCCGGACTGGTCACCGAGGCCGACCCGCGCACCTGGACCGTCCAGGAGCTGCGCCCGTACACCGACACGCTCCTGGACGCCTTCGGGCCGGACCGGCTGATGTTCGGCTCCGACTGGCCGGTGTGCCGGCTCGCGGCGAGCTACGCGGAGGTCGTCGACGCCGCACGTACCCTCACCGCGCACCTCACCGGGGACGAGCGCCGGGCCGTGTTCGCGGACACCGCCACCCGCGTCTACGGAATCGGCTGAGGCACCCGCGACCCCGGGAGACCCCGGCGGACCCGCCCGGGGGCCGTTGGGGAGGCACCCGTCAACGGCCTGCGGCAGGCTGGGTGCATGCCCGAACTGCCGGAAGTCGAAGCCCTGCGGGTCTTCCTCGGCGACCACCTGGTCGGCAAGGAGATCGCCCGCGTCCTGCCGCTCGCGATCAGCGTCCTCAAGACGTACGACCCGCCGCTCTCCGCTCTGACGGGCGGCACCGTCACCTCCGTGTCCCGGCACGGCAAATTCCTGGACATCGGGGTGGGCCCGCTGCATCTGGTCACCCACCTCGCGCGGGCCGGCTGGCTCCAGTGGAAGGACAGCTTCCCGGCCACCCCGCCCCGCCCCGGCAAAGGGCCCCTCGCGCTGCGCACCGTACTGAGCGGCGGCGACGGCTTCGACCTGACGGAGATGGGCACCACCAAACGCCTCGCCGTCCATCTGGTGCGTGATCCCGCGGAGATCCCCGGCGTCGCCCGGCTCGGGCCGGACCCGCTCGCCGACTCCTTCGACCGCGACGCGTTCGCCGCCCTCCTCGACGGGGAACGGCGCCAGATCAAGGGCGCCCTGCGCGATCAGTCCCTGATCGCGGGCATCGGCAACGCCTACAGCGACGAGATCCTGCACGTCGCGAAGATGTCACCGTTCAAGCGCACCAACAGCCTCGGCGAGGACGACATCACCCATCTGTACACCGCGCTGCGCACCACGCTGGAGGACGCCGTCGCACGCTCCAGCGGCCTCGCCGCCGGAAAGCTCAAGGCCGAGAAGAAGAGCGGTATGCGGGTCCACGGCCGCGCCGGAGCACCCTGCCCGGTCTGCGGCGACACCATCCTGGAGGTCTCGTTCAGCGACTCCTCGCTCCAGTACTGCCCCACCTGCCAGACCGGCGGCAAACCGCTCGCCGACCGGCGTCTGTCCAAGCTCCTCAAATAGCGGGAGGAACCCCGGCAGCAGTCGGGCCACCACCCCCTCGCAGCACCTACACTCCGGCCTCATGCTGCGCGTACTCGCCGTCGACGACGAACAACCCGCCCTGGAGGAACTCCTCTACCTCCTGCGCGCCGACCCCCGCATCCGCAGCGCCGAGGGCGCGGGCGGGGCCACCGAGGCGCTGCGCCGCATCGGCGCCGCCGTCGACGCGGGCCCCGACGACCCGAGCGCCATCGACGTGGTCTTCCTCGACATCCACATGGCCGGCCTCACCGGCCTCGACGTCGCCCAGCTGCTGGCCGGATTCGCCGCGCCCCCGCTGATCGTCTTCGTCACCGCCCACGAAGGCTTCGCCGTCCACGCCTTCGACCTCAAGGCCGTGGACTACGTCCTCAAACCCGTCCGCCGGGAACGGCTCGCCGAAGCCGTGCGCCGCGTCGCCGAACAGGTCCAGGACCGCTCCGCGCCCGTCCACGACATCGCCGCGGACCAGATCCCGGTCGAACTCGGCGGCGTCATCCGGTTCATCCCCGTGGACGACATCGCGTACGCCGAGGCGCAGGGCGACTACGCCCGGCTGCACACCGCCACCGGCAGCCATCTCGTCCGCATCCCGCTCACCACCCTCGAAGAACGCTGGCGCTCCCGCGGCTTCGTCCGTATCCACCGCCGCCATCTCGTGGCGCTCGGCCGCATCGACGAACTCCGGCTCGACGCGGGCAGCATGAGCGTCCGCGTCGGCGACGCGGAACTGGCCGTCAGCCGCCGCCACACCCGCTCCCTGCGCGATCTCCTGATGCGTCAGACCAGCCGCTGACCTGGAGCTACCGGGGCGGCGAAACCTTCCCAGCGGGGCCGGGCCGCGCCTACACTCCGGGCTCATGTCCGCAGAGCCCACGTCCCGGCGCGAAGTGGTCACGGGGGAGCCGCGGCGGGTCCGTCCGCTGCCCCGTTACCGCACCCAGTCGGAGATCGACGAGCAGACCGCCCTGGGCGGCGCCTACGTACGCTCGCTGATGCGCAGCCAGCTCCGCGCCGGGATCACCGCCTTCGCCGTGCTCGCGCTCGTCGCGGGCACCCTCCCCCTCGTCTTCGCCGCGCTGCACAGTTCGGCCCTTGTCTGGGCGGTGCTCGGCTTCGGCGCCTACCCGCCGCTCACCCTGACCGCCTGGTGGTACGTCCGCCGGGCCGAACGCAACGAGAGCGACTTCGCCAGACTCGTGGAAGGCCGCCCCGCACCGTGAGCGAACCCGACCACCTGGCGTCGTGGGTGGCGGTCGCCCTCGTCGTCCTGGCCACCGTCCTCGTCGGCGGATTCGGTCTGCGCATCTCCCGTACGACCTCCGACTTCTACGTCGCGTCACGCACCGTACGGCCCCGCCTCAACGCCGCCGCGATCAGTGGCGAGTACCTCTCCGCGGCCTCCTTCCTGGGCGTCGCGGGCCTGGTTCTCGTGCACGGACCCGACATGCTCTGGTACCCGGTCGGATACACCGCCGGATATCTCGTGCTCCTCGTGTTCGTCGCCGCGCCGCTGCGCCGCTCCGGGGCGTACACCCTGCCCGACTTCGCCGAAGGGCGGCTCGAATCGCGGCAGGTGCGCCGGCTGGTCAGCGTCTTCGTGGTCGGCGCGGGCTGGCTGTACCTCGTGCCGCAGCTCCAGGGCGCCGGACTCACCCTGAAGATCCTCACCGGGGCACCCGGCTGGCTCGGCGATGTGCTCGTCGCCTCCGTCGTGGTGATCGCGGTCGCGGCGGGCGGGATGCGCTCCATCACCTTCGTCCAGGTGTTCCAGTACTGGCTGAAACTGACCGCCCTCCTCGTCCCCGCGATCTTCCTCGTGCTGGCCTGGCGGGGCGACGGGCAGCCCCGCGTCAGCTTCGACGGCGAGCTCTCCGTCTTCCGCGCCGACCACCCGCTCTACGCCACCTACGGGCTGATCGTGGCGACCTTCCTCGGCACCATGGGGCTGCCCCACGTCGTCGTCCGCTTCTACACCAGCCCCAACGGCCGCGACGCCCGCCGCACCACGGTCGCCGTCCTCGCCCTCGTCGGCACCTTCTATCTGCTGCCGCCCGTCTACGGGGCGCTGGGCCGGCTGTACGCCCCCGAACTCCGGCACGGACCGGACGCGGACGCCGCCGTGCTGCTGCTGCCCACCCGGGTCATCGGCGGGCTCGGCGGCGATCTGCTCGGTGCCCTCGTCGCGGGCGGCGCGTTCGCCGCGTTCCTGTCCACCGCCTCCGGACTCACCATGGCCGTCGCCGGAGTCATCACCCAGGACGTCCTGCCCTCGCGCGGGGTACGCCACTTCCGGCTGGCGACCGTGCTCGCCATCGCCGTACCGCTGGGCGCCTCCCTGCTGGTCAGCCGGGTGCCGGTGGCCGACTCGGTGGGCATGGCCTTCGCGGTCTCCGCGTCGTCGTTCTGCCCGCTGCTGGTGCTCGGCATCTGGTGGCGGCGGCTCACCCCGCCCGGGGCGATGGCCGGACTGCTGCTGGGCGGCGGCTCGGCGCTGGTCGCGGTGACCATCACGGTCAGCGGTGCCGTACGGCCGCCCGGCTGGCCGCACGCCCTGCTCGCCTGGCCCGCGGTCTGGTCCGTGCCGGTCGGCTTCCTGGCGATGGTCCTGGTGTCGCTCGCCACCCCCGGCCGGATACCCCCGGGCACCAACGCCGCCATGACCCGCTTCCATCTGCCGGAAGCCCTCAGCTCCGGGAGGGAGCGATGACCGGGGCGGGGATCGCCGCACTGGCCGTACTGGCGGTGCTGCTGTCCGGTACGGGCTTCCTGCTCGGGCGCCGCACCGCGCGCCGCGTACGCCCCAGCGATGTCGGCACGCCGGTCGAGCACGCCACGTTCGAGACCCTGCACACCGCGTCCCTCGCGGCGCCACCGCTGCGCGCCGGGCTCACCGAGGAGAGCGCCCGCAAGTCGGCCCGCGGACTGCGTTCACTGCTGGGCACGGACGCGCTCTGCCTCACCGACCGCGACCGGGTCCTGGTCTGGGACGGTAACGGGCACCATCACGGCAAGGACGTGATGGACCAGGTGCGGGGCCTGCTCGGCAGCGGCCGCGACACCGCGTTCCCCAGTGACTGCGGTGACATCGACTGCCCGCTGCGGTGGGCCGTCGCCGTCCCGCTGACCGTCGACCACCGGGTCCTGGGCACGCTGGTCGCCTACGCGCCGCGGGAGTCGGCGGTGCTGGCCAGGGCCGCCGGCGAGGTGGCGCGCTGGGTCTGCGTACAGCTGGAACTCGCCGAGCTCGACCGCTCCCGCACCCAGCTCATCGAGGCCGAGATCAGGGCCCTGCGCGCCCAGATCTCCCCGCACTTCATCTTCAACTCACTCGCCGCGATCGCCTCGTTCGTCCGGACCGACCCCGAGCAGGCGCGCGAACTGCTGCTGGAGTTCGCCGACTTCACCCGCTACTCGTTCCGACGCCACGGCGATTTCACCACCCTGGCCGACGAACTGCACTCCATCGACCAGTACCTGGCACTGGTCCGGGCCCGGTTCGGTGAACGCCTCGCGGTCACCCTCCAGGTCGCCCCCGAAGTCCTGCCGGTCTCGCTGCCGTTCCTCTGCCTCCAGCCCCTCGTCGAGAACGCCGTCAAGCACGGGCTCGAAGGCGCCGTCACCACCAGCCGCATCACCATCAGTGCCCTGGACGCCGGGTCCGAGGCCGAGGTCGTCATCGAGGACGACGGCATCGGGATGGACCCGGAGCGGCTGCGGCAGATCCTGCGCGGCGAGGGCGGCACGTCCACCGGCATCGGACTGCTCAACGTCGACGAGCGGCTGCGCCAGGTGTACGGAGACGAGTACGGGCTCGTCATCGAGACCGGGGTGGGGGCGGGGATGAAAATAACGCTGCGGCTGCCGAAGTACCGCGCAGGGGTGCATGGTTCATGACCCGGCGCACGGCGGTGGTACGAGGACGCGGCGGCGGCGGACGGCGGCGGCGGAGTGTTCAGCAGAGATGGACCGCCAGATGCCCGAGCGGCAGCCCGAGCTGCCACGCGGGGGTCCAGACCTGGTTCTCCTCCCCGTCCTCCGGCTCCACCCCGCCCTTCAGCTCCACCCCATCGGCCCCGTCCACCCCATCGGCCCCGTCCGCTCCGTCCGCCCGGTCCGCTCCGCGGCCCGGCGGCTCCCAGGGCGGCGGGCCGATCGCGTCGAGGTCCGCGGCGAGCAGTTCGGTCTCCTCCAGCCACCGCCAGGCGGCCCGCGCCAGCGCGAGATCGGGGTCCCCGGGTTCGTACCGCCGTGCCGCGTCGTCCAGCCGCTCGCAGACCCACTGCCGCCACGCCGCCCCGTACGCCGTGAGCAGCCGGAGTTCGTTCACCCGCGCCTCCGGCAGGGCTCCGGCCTCCGGCTCGTCGCAGAGGAAGATCGTGAGTGCGAGGGCATCGCGCCCCGCGCGGAACTCCAGTGTCGTCGGCTCCATCAGGTCGCCGGTCCGCAGCAGCTCGTCGGCTATGTACTCCGTGTACATCCAGGCCATCGGAACCAGCAGCCCGCCCCCACCGGTCCCCTCGTCACGTTCGGGACGCATCCCGCCTCGCCTCTTTCCTCACTCGGCACCGGGCTTCACCGAGCATTGAACCGGGGGAGGACGCCCCGCGTGGGCAGAAGAGCAGGATCGTTGAGGAGATACGAGGTTGTGATGGCCGCCGACCCCGGCGATGACCCGCATGTGCGGCAGCTTCTCGGCGCGTACGTCCTGGACGCGCTGGCGCAGGACGAGGCGTGCCGGGTCTCCGGCCACCTCCAGCTCTGCGACGGGTGCGCCGCGGTCTATGTGGAGGTGGCGGAGACCTCGGCCCTGCTCGCGCTGCTCAGCGAGGAGGACCTGCTGGACTGACCGTCCGCGCCGTAGCCGGGCAGATTGCGCGACAGCAGGCGCAACGCGTAGTACGAACGGGACTTGACGGTGCCCGGCGGGATTCCCAGGACCCGCGCCGTCTCGGCCACGCTCAGCCCCCGGAAGTAGATCTGCACCAGCACCGCGCGGTGCTCGGGGCTCAGGGTCCGCACCGCCTCCCGCACATCGAGGGTGCGGACCGCCGAGTCCGCGGTGTTCTGCGGCGCCGGGGCGGTCTCCAGGACGGCGTCGCTCACCTCGACGGGGCGGGCCCGGCGCGACCTGCGGGCGTCGATGGCGAGGCGGCGGCCGACGGTGAAGAGCCAGGGGCGCATCGAGTCGTAGGGGGCGTCGAACGCCTCCGGATGCTGCCAGGCACGTACCAGGGTCTCCTGGAGCAGGTCCTCGGCGCGTTGCCGGTCGCCGAACGTGAGGCCGAGCAGGAAGTGGAACAGCGCGGGGCCGTGCTCCCGCTGCAACGCGGCGAGGGCCCGCTCATCGGTCGTCGTGGTGGTCATCGTGAACGTCCTCTCCCGCGAAGGCCCCTGTCGCCTCGCTGCCGCCTGCCGTATCCGAACCCATTCGGGAGCGGAGGAACAGGCGGTACACCGAGGCGTGCGACGAGCGGTCGCACAGTGCGGCGAATGGTGCGGTGAACGGTCACGGAGCCGTCGGGTGCGAGCGATACGACCGGTTCAGCTACTTACGCGGCTTTGCTCCTTGAATGGCCGGTATGAAGATATGTGTAGTCGGGTGGTCCTCATCATCCGAAACATGGAGCCGGGCAGATGACGAAGCGCAACCGACAGGGCGCGGTGGCCGCCATCGCCGCGCTGCTCGCCGCCGCGACCGGCTGCACGGGCCCACAGTCCTCACCCGCGGGGGAGGGCGGGCCGCGCACCGCCGAAGCCTCCCCGGTGCGCGGGGCGGGAAGCGGGGGCGTCGACAAGCCGCGCGCCTTCACCCTGCTGGCCTCGGGCGATGTGCTGCCGCACTCCTCGGTCATCGACCGGGCCGCCGCCGACGCGGGCGGCCGGGGCTACGACTTCGCCCCGATGCTCGCAGGTGTCGCCCCGGTCGTCTCCCGGGCGGACCTGGCCATCTGCCACATGGAGACGGTGTACGGCCCCGCGGGCGGCCCGTACACCGGCTATCCGCACTTCACCTCGCCGCCCGAGGTCGCCACGGGCCTGCGTGCGACCGGCTTCGACTCCTGCTCCACCGCCTCCAACCACAGCCTGGACGACGGCGCCGACGGCATCAGCCGCACCCTCGGCGCGCTGGACAGGGCGGGCATCCGGCACGCCGGATCCGCCCGCTCCGCCGCCGAGGCCGCCCGCCCCACCCTCCTGAGGGCAGGTCCGGGAAAGCGGGCGGCCCAGGTCGCCCACCTTGCCTACACCTACGGCACCAATGACATCCCGTTGCCCGCCGGGCAGCCCTGGGCGGTCGATCTCATCGACGAGCGGAAGATCGTCGCCGATGCCCGCGCGGCCCGGCGCGCGGGCGCCGACGTGGTCGTGCTGTCCGTGCACTGGGGCACCGAATGGCAGGACGAACCGGACGAGGAGCAGCTCGGACTCGCCCGCCGGCTCACCGCGTCCGTGTCGGCGGGCCGCCCCGACATCGACCTGATCATCGGCACCCACGCCCATGTGCCGCAGGCGTACGAGAAGGTCAACGGCACCTGGGTCATCTACGGCATGGGCGACCAGATCGCCGGGGAGATGATCAACTACGAGGGTGCCCAGGACCCGCGCGGCAATCAGGGTTCCATGGGGCGCTTCACCTTCGCGCCGCCCGGCGGACCCGGGCGGCGCTGGACGGTGAGGAAGGCCGAGTTCCTTCCCCAGTGGTACGACACGGACGCCGGGCGTGTCATCGGTCTCCACCCCGTCGGCGACGGCGACGGGGTGGAGGACCGGCGCGAGATCCGTGACCGTATCCGCACCGTGGTGCTCGGCCGGGGCGCGGGCCGCGACGGCCTCGTCATGGGGGAGTAGGCCGCGGGTCACGGGGAAGCGGGCCGCGCGGAAGGCGGTCGCCCGTGCTCCGGTCCCGACCGGCACCCACGACCGTACGGGGGGCCCACCGGGCGACGGGCCCGCCCGTCGACGGCTACGGCACCACGGTGACGGGCCAGCGGCCCGCCTTCACCAGCCGGATCGCCACCGAACCGATGAACCGGTGCCCCGCCGACTCCGACGCGCCGACCACCACGGCGTCCGCCTTGAGCTCGTCGGCCGCCGTCACGAGCCCGTTGTACGGGTCGCCGCGGAAGGTGTGGAACTCCCAGCGCACATCCCATATGTCCTTGAGCCGCTCCGTCGCCGCCCGGATCTCGCTGACCAGTCCCTCCGCGACCTCCCCCGTCGTATCGCCGACCGGTGCGCCGAGCGAGGCGCCCGCGGGCATCACGGGCTGGACGTACACAAGGGTGAGCATGGCGTTCTGGCGCCGGGCCAGACCGGCGGCGTAGGCCGCGGCCCGCATGGAGGAGTCGGACCCGTCGAGGCCCGCGACGATCACCTTGGGACCGTCTGTGCCACGTTCGAACTGGTGGGGCTGCTGGTCTGTCACGGCACAGAGGTTATCGGCTGGTGCGGAGGGCCTCGCTCCGGGTCTCGCTCCGGGCGCCGCAGGGCTCGTGGCGGACCCGCCGGATGCCGTGGGCGTGCTGCTTCGAATGGGTATAAAACGACCATCATTCGGTGTCGTGGAGCGGGGTACGCGCCCGCCCGTGCGAGCAGTTGGCCATGAGACGTGATCAGACCTCACCCGGGCGCCGCACCGCGCTGAGGCTCGCCCTGGGCCTCGGGGCCGCCACCGCCGTGCACATGATCGCCGCCGATCCGGCCGCCACCCCCGCCCGTCCGGTGGGCACCCGGGCCGTCGCGGCCGCCGGCCCGCCCGCGAAACCGCGCGGGAGACCCTCCGTCTACCGGCTGCAGCCGATGACCGGGAACGCCCCCGCCCGGTTCAGACCGGCGCCACCACCGGTACGCAAACGGCCGTTCGAGGAACTGCCCGGCCTCGGGCACTCCATGGTGCTCAGCTTCGACGACGGCCCGGACCCGCTGTACACCCCGGACATCCTGGCCACCCTGCGCACGTACGGGGTCCGCGCGATGTTCTTCGTCTGCGGCGAGATGGCCGTCGACAACCGGGACCTGCTGCGCGAGATGGCGGACGACGGCCATGTCGTCGGCAACCACTCCTGGTCGCACCCGCTGATCCCGAAACTCTCCCGGGCCGGCATCCACGACGAGCTGGGGCGCACCAGCGAGGTGATCGACCGCACGCTCGGCGCCCCGCCGCTCTGGTACCGGGCGCCCTACGGCGCGTGGAACCGCAACTCCTTCGAGATCGGTGCCGAACTGGGCATGGAGCCGATGGCGTGGACCGTGGACACACTGGACTGGACGACGCCCGGGACCGGCACCATCGTGCGCCGGGTCCTGGACGGGGCCGCGCCCGGCGTGGTCGTCCTCTCGCACGACGCGGGCGGCAACCGCTCGCAGAGCGTCGCCGCGCTCCGGCGCTACCTGCCCGAACTGCTGGACGACGGCTACCGCATCACGGTGCCGCACCGCGACTGACGGCACGACGCCCGGGGGACGGTGCCCCCGAGAATGCCGGGGCACCCGACCGCCGCACCCTCGCCGGGCGGTCCCGCGCTCCTGCGGCGCGTACGGCTGTGCCTTCCGGCCGGGCGCGGGGCGGTACGGGCTCAGCGGGTCTCGACGAGCCGGGCGAAGACGACCACGTTCCCGTCGTACCCGCCGGCCTTGGAGTAGCCGCCTCCGCAGGTGATCACCCGGAGTTCCGCGTGTCCCGTGTCGCCGTACACCCGGGCGCCGGGGAAGTCGTCCTTGGCGAACACCTCCACCCCGTACACCTCGAACACCGCGACCCTGCCGTCGTAGCGGGTCACCTCGACGTGGTGGCCCTTGTCGAGCGAGCCCAGCCCGTAGAACACGGCGGGCCCCGACATGTTGTCGACATGGCCGACGACCACGGCGGTGCCGCGCTGGCCGGGCGCGATGCCGTTCTGGTACCAGCCCGCGAGGTTCGGGTCCTCCGGGGGCGGTGCGTCGATCCAGCCGTTCGCGTCCAGGTTCACATCGACGATCGGTGCGTCGACGTCGATGGAGGGGATCTTCACGCGGGAGGCGGGGGCGTACGGCAGGGGCTGGACCGGTTCGCCCTCCACCGGTGGGCCCGCCGTGTCCCGGCCCTTGTCCAGCGATGCGGCCGCGGCGGGCTGCGGCGGGCCGGCCGGGGTGTCGGCACCGTTCCGCATGAGGGCGAGTCCGGTGAGCATCACCAGGGCGACAGCTCCCCAGGGCACGCGTCCGGTCCGCCCGGCGCCAGAGTGGTCACGGCCCATGGTTCTCCCTTCGTCGCGACGAAGGGAACGCTAGGTGCGGTGCGGCGGGTCGGCGATCGGGGAGGGGCGAACGGGTGGCGGCGATGACGGGACCGCCGAGGGGGACTGCTCTTCGGAGTAATGAGCAGATAAAAGTTCTGACGGTCTGTGACCTGCGGCTCCGTCAGATCGGTGGGTCCTCGTACGGCGTGTCGGCTCACCGGGGTGGAGCAGCGCCGAAGTGCGACGTGCCGGGGAACTGGTGAGGGTTCGTCATGGGGTGCGTTCTCCTCGATCCATCCCGGAGGAAAGACTCCGGGGCGTGCCCCGCTGGAGGTTCACACCATGCGTGCTTCACGCGCTCTCGCGGTCACCGCGACCGCCTTCGCGGCTGTCGGTCTGGCGGCCCCGCTGGCCGCCGCCGGTGGCAGTACCGGCAACACTCCGACCAATGTCACCGTCCACCCCGCCGCGGTCCACCAGGGCGCCACCCTGCATGTCAGCGCGCAGGGGTGCCGCAACGGCGGCAGGGTGTGGTCGAACGCCTTCCCGACGACCGAGCTGTCGGCGGGGCGCACCGGGCACGCCACGGCGCACATCCGCCACCACACCACTCCGGGGCACTACAACCTGTCCGTGCGCTGCCACGACAACGAAGTCGGCGGGGACGGCGGTGACGGGGGCAACGGCGGAAACGGGGGCAACGACGGCAACCGCGGCAACGACGGCAACCGCGGCAACGGTGGTATCGCCACGCACAGGTTCACCGTGCTGGCGGGTATGGGTGCGGAGGGCGGCCTCGGTGGCTCCATGAGCCCGAGCTCCGTGGAGATGCAGATCGGTGGCGGTCTGGTGGCCGCGGCGGCCGTCGGAGGAGCTGTCTTCATCGTCCGTCGTCGACGGACGAGCAATGCGGCGTTCTGAGGCGTCGAACCTTCCGCCCGGCCCGATACGCCCGTCGCCCCGGGTCCTGGATCAGGGCCCGGGGCGACTGTCGTGCGACCGCGTGCTCCGCGGGGTCAGTGCCCGCGGCCGGTGGCGCGCCGGCGTACGAAGTAGAGGGTTCCGGCGGCTGCCGCCGCCACCAGTGCCGTACCGGCGGCGAGTTCCGGGGCATCCATCGCTCCGATGCTGCCGCCGAGGCCGCCGGTCACGCCGCCGGGTGGCGCGATGGAGGTGGAGCTGGCCGTGGGCGTCGTGGTGGCGGGAGCGCTGGTGATGGTGAGGTTGACGCTCCTGCTGGCGCCCGTGGAGCCGCAGGCGAACGTCACCGGGTAGACGGCACCCCGCCTGGCGGCCGAGTTGACCGTGGCGGTGGCGGACGGGCTGCCGCTCGGGATGACCGTCGTGCTGAACGCCCCCGAGGTGACGGTCGTCGCGCCCGTGCACCCGCCGCTGCCGAGCGTGACCTGACCGCCCGGCGCGATCGGCGAAGGGGCGACGGTCGGATTGAACGAGGTGTTCGTGCCACCCGCCATGGCGTGGGTGGCGGGGGTCAGCACGGTGAGTGCGGTGGCGCCGAGCAGGGCGACGGGTGCGACACGTATCGCGCGCATGGTGAATCCTCCGGTCCCCGAGGAGCAGCTGCGGAACGAATTTCCACAAGGAATGAGAAATGCGCCTCGATGTCCGAAACGGTAGAAGGGGCACATATCACCCGCGATCGGGGTCCGGCGAATGGGGCAGCGTTGTCCCCCGGCCGGCGCACCGGCCGGGGGAAGCGACGCCGGTCAGCGGGTGGCGTGCGGGAACAGGTCGAGGAAGGGGGCGGTGGTGGCCGAGATGCCCCGGCCGAAGGGCGAGTCGAAGTCCCAGATGAGGAAGAGCAGGAAGGCGATGAGCGCGCTGAAGAGGCCCGCCAGCAGCAGTTCGCGGAACGTTCTGCGGATCTGCAGCGTGAAGATCAGCCCCACCGTCACCAGCGCCCCGGTGATGAGGCCGAACCAGACCACGCCCGGCATGGTCGCTCCGGCGCTCTGCCCCCGGGAGCTGCGGGCGTCGTCGGCCGCGGCGACCTGGTCGATCAGTGGCTGATACGCCTGCCCCTCGTGGTCGGTCCTCGGCTCGTACCCGGTGACGTCGGCGCGGACCCGGTCCAGGAGGAGGGTCCCCCGGCCGGTGAGGCTGCCGTGTGCGGACATGGTCCGCCACTCGTCGTGGACGACATGGCTGACGTAGGCGTCGACATCGGTACGGATGCGGTCGCGGACCTCGGCCGGGTAGACGGAGGAACGGGCCCGTACCTCGTGCAGCGCCTGGGCCTCCAGCCGTACCGACTCCTGGGCGGCGCTGCGGCCCTCCCAGACACCGGCGATGGCGAGACCGAGCACGATCGCGTACACCACGCCGATCATCATCGTCATGTACTCGATGACGTCAGGTGTCTCGGACGGATCGTCGTCCTCGCCGATGCGGCGATTGTTGAGTATCGCGATGGTGAGGACGACGGCACAGGCCGACGCCATGGCAAGGGTGAGAACAAGCCATTCCGACATGGAATTCTCCCTCGGTCAGCGGGATGAGCGGGGTCGGAGCACGGCGACGGCGAATACCGCGGGGGCGGTGATCAGCAGAGTCAGGGAGACCAGCGAAGGCCCGCTGCGCGGCGCCCTGTGTGTCGCCCTGCGGTACGTGGGGAGTGCCACGGGCCGGGGGGCCGGGGGCGTCGGGCGCAGCGAGGGGGTCGGCGTCGGCGAGGGCTTCGGCGGCGAGGGTGAGGGCGTGGGTGGTGGTGCGGGCTCCGGCTCCGGTTGCGCAGGTACGGGCTCCGGCTCCGGCGGTGCGGGCGCGGGTGCCGGTGTCGGTGCAGGGTGGGGAGAGGGAGGCGGGGGAGGCGGCGGGGGTTCGGGTGGTGGCGGTAGGGGTGGTTCGGGCTTCGAGATCGCCTCGCACTTCGCTCCGCCCGCCACGGCAACCGCGGTATCGCCGTCGCCCTGCCCGATCGAGGCCACCGCGCAACTGTCGGCGGACGTGGGCAGCGGCACGGCTATCAGCCAGATGAGGACGGCGGCCGCGGTGAGCCGCCCGATGCGTGATCCGTACACGACGGGGAGCATGGTCGCCCCCGGAGGGTGACACGCGGCTCCGGCAGGGGATTCGCCTGATAGTGGGGACAATTCACGGTTCGCGTTTGCCGCGGACGTTTCTGGTGCGGGGGTGAACGCGGGACAGCGCATAGAGGGCACCGGCCCACCCCGACCGCGGTGACGGCGGCAGCCCCGGCGTGCTGAGGGACTCCCCTCCGGGGCGGCCAATGGGCAGGTTTTCCGCCGTACTTGGTTCGCCGTCACGGCCGACGGGAAGAAGGCCGCCCCGCACGCCGACAACGTGATCGGAGGATTCCCGTCGAGAAGCGTGGCGCCGGTGGAGAGAAATGCGGTGGACGGCATCAGGACCAAGGGGGTTGGTCATCTTCGGCCGTTCCACGCCCCGGACATCAAACGGCATCGATCGACTGCCGCCGGTCTATACCTTTTTTGACGGCATGAAGCCGGAGCATCAACGGCCAAGGAGTCGGCGGCACATGATACGCGCCCCGATCGATGACGAACTCGCCGGTGCGCCGGAGCGATCCCGGGGTGACTCGGCGGCTATTCGCTCAAGTCGCTTCCATGCAGCGGAGAAACGGCGCCAGGCGTACCGGTCCGTCGCGGAATGCGTACACGCAGCGACGGGACGTCCCGCACATGCCACTGGTGTGTGACCAATAACGGACCGCTAATTTCCGTTTCCGCTCGCTCTCTTGGCGGTCGATCAGTAGCCTCTGGTCAACACTGACCATGAACATGGCCGGATCGCCGTGGCGACTTGTTGGAGACATCGATGGAGCGTCCCGCCTGGGCACCGCAAGGCATTGACATTTCGGTGCCGAGCGTGTCCCGAATGTACGACTTCTATCTGGGCGGATCGCACAATTTCGAGGTGGACCGGGAAGCGGCACGCAAGGCCATGGAGTTCATGCCCGGCCTTCCCAAGATCATGCAGGCGAACCGGGCGTTTATGCGCCGGGCGGTGCGCTACGCCACAAGTGCGGGTATCAGTCAGTTCCTGGACATCGGTTCCGGCATACCGACCTTCGGCAATGTGCATGAGGTCGCCCAGGCGGCCGACCCCGAGTCCCGGGTGGCGTACATCGACCACGACCCGGTCGCGGTCGCGCACAGCCAGGCGGTGCTGGAGGGCAACGACCGTACGGTCATCGCCGCCGCCGATCTGCGCCGGCCCCAGGAGATCCTGCACAGCCCCGAGGTCGGCAAGGTGCTCGACTTCGACCGGCCGGTCGCGCTGCTGCTCGTCGCGGTGCTCCACTTCATCGAGGACGCCGACGACCCGTACGCCGCGGTCGCCGAACTCCGCGAGGCGCTGGCGCCCGGCAGCATGATCGTCATGACCCACGCCTCGTACGAGGGGATTCCGCTCACCGAGGCGGAGGCGAGCGGAACCGTCGGCGTCTACCGCAACATCCGCAGCCCGCTCGTCATGCGGTCGCGCGCCGAGGTCAGCAGGTTCTTCGAGGGGTACGAGATGGTCGAGCCGGGCCTCGTCCCCATGCCGCACTGGCGTCCGGACACCCCGGTGGTGCCGGAGCAGGAGGACCCGTTCGCCTTCTCGGGCTTCGCAGGGGCAGGACACAAGGCGTGAGCATTCCCGCCCAGGCGTCCGGTGAGCCGGACGCGGAACCTGACGGACCCGAAGACCGGCTCCGAAGATTCGCCACGATCTGGAGCAGGGCCATCTTTCCCTCGACGGCCACCTCCATGACCCGCCCCGAGTTCGAGCAGCATCTCCTGCCACTGGCACGGGAGCTGAACGAGACCTTGCACGCGCGCCCGTTCGAAGCGGGTCCCGCCCAACGGGTGGGCGCCGCGCTGGTCGAGGCGCACTGCACCGACCCGGACGCCCTCAGCTCCACCCTCGGTGTCGTCGACTCCTACCTGGTCCTCTACTGCGGCGGAAACGGGCCGCAGGAGCTGTCCACCGAGGACGGCAGGTCCCGTTGCGCACGGATGCAGCACGCGATGGCGGGCGGCTTCACACAGGCGCTGCGCGATCGGACGCTGTCCGAGCAGGAGGCCATAGCCCGCTCGGCGCTCGCCGCCCGCTCCCACGCGGAGCAGGTCCTGCACGCCACGGAGGCGCGCTTCCGTGCCGTCTTCAGGGACGCCGCCATCGGCATCGGCATCGCGGATCTCGACGGCAATGTGCTGGAGGTGAACGACACCCTCACCCGGATGTTCGGCGGCCTGGACCACCACGTCCGCAGCCACAAGCTGAACGAGTGGGTCCACCCCGAGGACTCGCCGCACGTGTGGAAGTACTACAACGAGCTGGTGCGCGGCGAACGCGAGCACTACCGGGTCGAGAAGCCGTACTACCGCAACGACGGAACGGTCCTGTGGACCAATCTGACGGTGTCGCTGCTGAGGGACGCCGAAGGCCGCCCGGAGTACCAGCTCGCGCTGCTGGAGGACACCACCGAGCGACGGCTCCTCAATCTGCGGCTGCGCTACGAGGCCACCCACGACGCGCTCACCGGCCTGCCCAACCGCACCCTCTTCTTCGAACGGCTGGAGAAGGCCGTCGCGGCCAGGAACGGCACCCGCTTCGGGCTCTGCTACCTCGATCTCGACGGCTTCAAGGCGATCAACGACAGCCTGGGGCACGCCGCCGGCGACCGGCTGCTCGTCGAGGTCGCCGACCGGCTGCAGAGCTGCGCCACGGCGCCCGGCGAGATGGTGGCCCGGCTCGGCGGGGACGAGTTCGTCGCGCTGACCACCGGACCGGACACCGAGCAGGAGGTCGACGACCTCGCCTGCCGCATCCTGAGTGTGCTCGCCACGCCCATCCGGCTCGACGGCCGGGAGCTGACCGTACGCGGCTCCATCGGCATCGTCGAAGGGCCCTCCGGGGAGCGCAGCGCCGCCGAGGTGCTGCGCAGCGCCGACATCACGATGTACCGGGCCAAGTCGGCCGGCGGCAACCGCTTCGAACTCGCCGACCCGGAGGCCGACGCGCGGGCCATCACCCGGCACGGGCTGACCACCGCGCTCCCCGCGGCGCTGGACCGCGGTGAGTTCTTCATCGAGTACCAGCCCCTCGTGCACCTGGGCGACGGGAGTGTGCACGGGGCGGAGGCGCTGGTGCGCTGGTGCCATCCGCAGCACGGGGTGCTCGGTCCCGACCGGTTCATCCCGCTCGCCGAGCACACCGGACTGATCGTGCCGCTGGGCCGCTGGGTGCTGGAGGAGTCCGTCCGGCAGGCCAACTTCTGGCAGGAACGGCACAGTGACGGCGGCCCGTTGAGGATCAACGTCAATCTCTCCCCGACCCAGCTGCACCACCCGCGGCTGGTCGCCGAGACGGTCGACGTGCTGGAACGTTCCGGCCTGGAGCCGGGGGCGCTCTGCCTGGAGGTCACCGAGTCCGCCTTGATCGGAGCCGACGACGATCTGCTCAAGCCGCTGCGCCAACTGGCGGAAATGGGCGTCGACATAGCGCTCGACGACTTCGGCACCGGCTACTCCAACCTGGCCAATCTGCGCCGGCTGCCGGTGAGTGTGCTCAAGCTGGACCGGTCCTTCACCCAGGGTATGCAGCAGCACCCGGCCGATCCGGTCGACCTGAAGATCGTCGAAGGCATCGTGTCACTGGCGCACAGCCTGGAACTGGCCGTCACGGTGGAGGGTGTGGAGACCGGAGCACAGGCGCAGCAGCTTCGGGAACTGGGCTGCGACACCGCCCAGGGCTGGTACTACGCCCGTCCGGGCGCCCCGGACCGTATCCACTCCCTGCTGCTGGCCGACGCCGTGTGACGGATGCGCCGGGCGGTCCCGCGACCGCCCGGCGCCCCGGATTGCGACCTCAGTCGACGGACGGGTCCGGTCTTCCCGCCCGTCCGTCGATCGAGGACAGCAGTACGCGCTGGAGCTCCCGCGCCGCCCGCGGCGGGGCCACATCGCTGCGGTGCGCGAGCGCGATCGTCCGGCGCAGTCCGGGCCTGGCCAGCGGTGTGGTCCGCAGATCGTGGCCCGAGCGGGTCGCGACCATGCTCGGCACCACCGCGATGCCCAGACCCGCCCGTACGAATCCCAGTACCGCGTCCATCTCGCCGCCCTCCACCGTGAACGACGGCTCGAAGCCCTCGGCGCGGCAGGCCGCCACGGTCAGCTCCCGCAGGTCGTAGCCGTGGCGGAACATCACCAGGGGCGCGCCCCGCAGATCCGGGATCCGGACGCTGCCGCCGCGCCCCGGCGCGCGCTCCGTCGCCGCCGACACCACCACCAGGTCCTCGTGCAGCAGCTCGATCGTGGTCAGCGCGGGCGAGGCGGACGGCAGGGGCAGTACGACCAGGGCGAGGTCGAGCGCACCGCGGGCCAGCTCCCGTACGAGGTCGTGCGAGCCGCCCTCCTCCAGCAGCAGCTGGATGCCCGGATGCAGATCGTGGAACGCGCGCAGGACGTCCGGCAGCAGCCCCGTGCAGAGACTGGGCGTCGCCCCGAGCCGGACGCGGCCGCGCCGCAGCTGTGCCAGCTCCTGCACCTCGTGCCGGGCGGTGTCGGCGTCCGCGAGGATCCGGCGGGCCAGTGGCAGCAGCGCCTCGCCCGCGTCGGTGAGGGTGATGTTGCCCCGGGCCCGGCTGAACAGCTCGGCGCCCAGCTCGTTCTCCAGCGCCTTGATCTGCTGGGAGAGCGAGGGCTGGGAGACATGAACGGCCTCGGCGGCACGCGTGAAGTGCCGCGTTTCGGCGACCGCCACGAAATAGCTGAGCTGGGGAAAGTGCATGACACCGACCCTAACCCCGTACGATAGTCAATGCCTATGGACATGAGCCGCACCATGTCTTGGACTGATGAGGTCTTTCGGCCCTAGCGTCGTGTCCATGGCATTGGCAACACGGGCGGACCGACGGCCGTCCATGACGCGTACGCTCTGGGACTCGTCCGTCGGCAAGAAGACGATCATGGCGGTGAGCGGCCTGATCATGCTCGGTTATCTGGTCGTCCACATGGTGGGCAACCTGAAGATCTTCTTCGGGTCCGGCGAGTTCAATCACTACGCCCACTGGCTGCGGACGCTGGGCGAGCCCTTCCTGCACTACGAGTGGGCCCTGTGGATCGTCCGCGTGGTGCTCGTCGTCGCCGTCGTGCTGCACGCCGTCTCCGCGTACCAGCTGAGCCGCCGCGACATCAGGGCGCGCCCCGCCAAGTACGTCCACAAGAAGCCGCGGGCGAGCTACGCCACCCGGACCATGCGCTGGGGCGGCATCATCCTCGCGCTGTTCATCGTCTGGCACATCCTCGACCTGACGACCGGCACCGTGCACCCGGGCGGCTTCCAGTCCGGGCGCCCCTACCAGAACGTCGTCGACACCTTCTCGACCTGGTACGGGAACACGATCTACATCGTGGCCATGCTCGCCATGGGACTGCATGTGCGGCACGGCTTCTGGAGCGCCGCCCAGACCCTCGGCGTGGGCAGCGCCACCCGCGACCGCATCCTGAAGACCCTCGCCAACCTCCTCGCCGCGGTGCTGACGCTGGGCTTCATCTCCGTACCCGTCGCCGTCATGGCCGGATTGGTGAGCTGACATGACCGACTACGCGCAGTACGCGACGGGCGCGCCCGTCGTCGACACCAAGGCCCCCGAGGGACCCGTCGCCGAACGCTGGGACACCCGGCGCTTCACGGCCAAACTCGTCAACCCCGCCAACCGCCGCAAGCACACCGTCATCGTCATCGGCACCGGCCTGGCGGGCGGCTCGGCCGGCGCCACGCTCGCCGAACAGGGCTACCACGTCGTCCAGTTCTGCTTCCAGGACTCGCCCCGCCGGGCCCACTCGGTCGCCGCCCAGGGCGGCATCAACGCCGCGAAGAACTACCGCAACGACGGCGACTCCGTCCACCGGCTGTTCTACGACACCGTCAAGGGCGGCGACTTCCGCGCCAGGGAGTCCAACGTCCACCGGCTCGCGCAGATCTCCGTGGAGATCATCGACCAGTGCGTCGCCCAGGGCGTCCCCTTCGCCCGCGAGTACGGCGGACTGCTCGACAACCGTTCCTTCGGCGGCGTCCAGGTCTCCCGCACCTTCTACGCCCGCGGCCAGACCGGACAGCAGCTCCTCCTCGGCGCGTACCAGGCGCTGGCCCGGCAGATCGCCGCGGGCAATGTCGAACTGCACGCGCGCACCGAGATGCTGGACCTGATCGTCATCGACGGAAAGGCCCGCGGCATCGTCGCCCGCGACCTGATCACCGGAAAGATCGACACCTACTTCGCCGATGCCGTCGTCCTGGCCAGCGGCGGCTACGGCAACGTCTTCTACCTGTCGACCAACGCGATGAACTCCAACGCCACCGCCATCTGGCGTGCCCACCGGCGCGGCGCCTACTTCGCCAACCCCTGCTTCACCCAGATCCACCCCACCTGCATCCCGCGCACCGGCGACCACCAGTCCAAACTGACACTGATGAGCGAGTCGCTGCGCAACGACGGCCGTATCTGGGTCCCGCGCGCCAAGGGCGACGACCGCCCCGCGAACGAGATCCCCGAGGACGAGCGCGACTACTACCTGGAGCGCATCTACCCGGCGTTCGGCAACCTCGTGCCCCGCGACATCGCCTCCCGCGCCGCGAAGAACGTCTGCGACGAGGGCCGCGGCGTCGGCCCCGGCGGACAGGGCGTCTACCTGGACTTCGCCGACGCCATCGCGCGGATGGGCAGGGCCAAGGTCGAGGAGAAGTACGGCAACCTCTTCGACATGTACGCGCGGATCACCGCGGAGGACCCGTACGAGACACCCATGCGGATCTATCCGGCCGTGCACTACACGATGGGCGGCCTCTGGGTCGACTACGACCTCCAGACCACCGTCCCCG
>NZ_LWLE01000012.1:66758-507898 GCF_001905125.1 Streptomyces sp. TSRI0281
GGCGAGGCGAACTTCTCCGACCACGGGGCCAACCGGCTCGGCGCCTCCGCGCTGATGCAGGGCCTCGCCGACGGCTACTTCGTCCTGCCGTCCACGATCAACGACTACCTCGCCCGCAACCCCCACACGGAGACGGTCGACGCGGACCACCCGGCCGTCGCCGAGGCGGTCGCCGAGACCGAGGACCGCATCAATCTGCTGCTCTCCGTCGACGGCGACCGCACCCCCGACTCCTTCCACCGCGAGATCGGCGAACTCATGTGGGAGTTCTGCGGCATGGCCCGCACCGAGGAGGGACTGCGCAAGGCCCTCGAACGGATCCCGCAGATCCGCGAGGAGTTCTGGCGCCGCATCAAGGTCCCCGGCACCGGCGAACAGTTCAACCAGTCGCTGGAGAAGGCGAACCGCGTCGTCGACTACCTCGAACTCGCCGAGCTGATGTGCCTCGACGCCCTGCACCGCGCCGAATCCTGCGGCGGCCACTTCCGCGAGGAATCACAGACCCCGGACGGGGAGGCCGCCCGCCGGGACGAGGAGTTCTCCTACGCCGCCGCCTGGGAGTTCTCCGGCACCGGCGAAGCCCCCGTCCTGCACAAGGAAGACCTCGTCTTCGAGTACGTCCACCCCACCCAGCGGAGCTACGCATGAAGCTCACCCTGCGCGTCTGGCGCCAGCAGAACGCCGAGACGCCCGGCGCCATGGCCACCTACGAAGTCGACGGCATCTCCCAGGACATGTCGTTCCTGGAGATGCTCGACACCCTCAACGAGGAGCTCATCCTCGGCGGGGACGAGCCCGTCGCCTTCGACCACGACTGCCGCGAAGGAATCTGCGGCGCGTGCAGCCTCGTCATCAACGGTGACGCCCATGGACCCGAGCGCACCACCACCTGCCAGCTCCATATGCGGTCCTTCCGGGACGGCGACACGATCGACATCGAGCCCTGGCGGGCCGCCGCCTTCCCGGTCGTCAAGGACCTGGTCGTGGACCGCTCCGCCTTCGACCGGATCATCGAGTCCGGCGGCTACATCTCCGCCCCGACCGGCACCGCCCCGGACGCGCATGCCACCCCCGTGCCCAAGCCGGACGCCGACTTCGCCTTCGAGCACGCCGAGTGCATCGGCTGCGGCGCGTGCGTCGCGGCCTGCCCCAACGGCTCGGCGATGCTCTTCACCTCGGCGAAGGTCAACCACCTCAATGTGCTGCCGCAGGGCGCACCCGAACGCGAGACCCGCGTCCTGGACATGGTCGCGACCATGGACGAGGAGGGCTTCGGCGGCTGCACCCTGACCGGCGAGTGCGCCACGGCCTGCCCGAAGGGCATTCCGCTGCCGTCGATCGCCGCCATGAACAAGGAGTGGCTGCGGGCGACGCGCAAGGTCCGCCGCTGACCCGACCGGCACACAACGCCCCTGACCCCAGGGCCCGGAGGCCGCCCGCCTCCGGGCCCTGCGCGTCAGGAGCCGATCACGAAGTCACCGCGCCCCGGGGCCGGTCGCCGGGCCTTCGCCCGGTACGGGGCCCAGCCGCAGCGCCTTCGCCAGATACGGGGCCGTCCGGCTGCCCGCCGCCCGTGCCACCTGGGCCGGAGTGCCCGTCGCGATAATCCGGCCACCCTGGTCACCGCCTCCCGGCCCCAGGTCGATGACATGGTCCGCACCCGCCACCACCGCCATGTCGTGCTCCACGACGACCACCGTGTTGCGCGCCTCCACCAGCCCGTGCAACTGCCGCATCAGCACCTCGACATCGGCCGGATGCAACCCGGTCGTCGGCTCGTCGAGCAGATACAGCGTGTGCCCGCGCCCGGTGCGCTGGAGCTCCGCGGCCAGCTTGATCCGCTGGGCCTCGCCGCCCGACAGCTCCGTCGCGGGCTGGCCCAGCCGCAGGTAGCCCAGCCCGACATCGAGCAGCGTGCCCAGGCTGCGCTCGGCCGCGGCGGTCCCCGCGAAGAACCCGGCGGCCGACTCCACCGTCAGGTCCAGCACCTGCGCGACGGTGAGCCCGCGCAGCGTGACCTCCAGCGTCGCCGGGTTGTAGCGCGCGCCGTGGCAGTCCGGGCAGGGCGCGTACGTACTGGGCAGGAACAACAGCTCCACGGAGACGAACCCCTCGCCCTGACAGGTCTCGCACCGCCCGCCCGGCACATTGAAGGAGAACCGGCCCGCCCGGTATCCGCGCGCCCGCGCCGTCTCCGTCTGCGCGAACAGCTTCCGTACGACATCGAAGAGACCGGTGTACGTGGCCAGATTCGACCGGGGCGTACGGCCGATGGGCTTCTGGTCGACCTGGACGAGCCGGTCCACCGCCTCCAGCCCCTGCGCCGACGCGCAGTGCCGCGCCACCCGCACCTCGGGCAGCCCGGCGCCGGCCGAAGCCTGCCGGTCCGCCAGTACCCCGGCCAGCACCTGACCGACCAGGGTCGACTTCCCCGAACCCGAGACACCGGTCACCGCGGTGAACACCCCGAGCGGGAACGCCGCGTCGACGCCCCGCACATTGTGCCGGTCCACCCCGTCCAGCCGCAGCCACCCGGTGGGCGCACGCGGCTCCCGTGCCGGCGGCGGATCCTCGTCGAACAGGAACCGTCGCGTCGCGGAGTGGGCCACGTCGGCGAGCCCCGCGGGCGGTCCGCTGTGCAGCACCTGCCCGCCGTGCTCCCCGGCCAGCGGACCCACATCGACCAGCCAGTCCGCCTGCCGCACCACGTCCATCTGGTGCTCCACCACGAACACCGTGTTCCCGGACTCCTTCAGCCGGCCGAGCACGGCGAGCAGCGACTCGGTGTCCGCCGGATGCAGCCCGGCCGAGGGCTCGTCCAGCACGTACACGACCCCGAAGAGCCCCGATCGCAGCTGGGTGGCGAGCCGCAGCCGCTGCAACTCGCCCGAGGACAGCGTCGGAGCCGTACGGTCCAGGCTGAGATAGCCGAGACCCAGCTCGGTCACCGTCCCGATGCG
This sequence comes from Streptomyces sp. TSRI0281, assembly GCF_001905125.1. Lineage (GTDB taxonomy): Bacteria > Actinomycetota > Actinomycetes > Streptomycetales > Streptomycetaceae > Streptomyces. Next base: position 69,719 of record NZ_LWLE01000012.1, read on the forward strand.
GGCCAGCAGATCGGCCGTCAGCACCCGCGCCGTCTCCTCGCCGCCCGCGCGGGACAGCACCCCGGCGAGATCGGCGAGGGGGAGCGCGGCGAGCTCGGCGATCGTCCGCCCGCCGAAGGTGACGGCCATCGCCTCGGGCCGCAGCCTGCTGCCGGCACAGACCGGGCACGGCACGCTGGTCAGAAACCGCTCCGCCTTCGCCCGCAGCGTGGTGCTCTTGGAGTCCGCGAACGTGTGCATCACATAGCGCCGCGCGCTCATGTACGTACCCTGGTAAGGGCGTTGGATGCGGCCCGCGTCGCGCACCGGATGGACCGTCACCACCGGCTGCTCGTCGGTGAACAGGATCCACTCCCGGTCCCCGGCCGCCAGCTCCCCCCACGGCCGGTCGACGTCGTACCCCAGGGCGTCGAGCACGTCGCGCAGATTCTTGCCCTGCCAGGCTCCCGGCCACGCGGCGATGGCCCCGTCCCGGATCGACAGCGAAGGGTCCGGTACGAGGAGTTCCTCGGTGGTGCGGTGGATGCGGCCGAGCCCGTGGCACGCGGGACAGGCCCCGGCGGCGGTGTTCGGCGAGAACGCGTCGGAGTCCAGCCGCTCGGCGCCCCCCGGATAGTCCCCGGCCCGGGAGAACAGCATGCGCAGCGAGTTGGACAGGGTGGTGACCGTCCCCACCGAGGAACGCGATCCGGGCGCGGAGCGTCGCTGTTCCAGGGAGACCGCGGGCGGCAGCCCGGTGATCTCGCCGACGGCGGGAGCGCCGACCTGGTGGATCAGCCGGCGGGCGTACGGGGCGACGGACTCGAAGTAGCGGCGCTGGGCCTCGGCGTAGATCGTCCCGAACGCCAGCGAGGACTTCCCGGAGCCCGACACACCGGTGAAGACCGTCAGGGTGTCGCGCGGGATGTCGACGTGGACGTCCTGGAGGTTGTGCTCCCGGGCGCCGCGCACGCGGACGTACGGATCGTGGGGGGTGGGCATCGGGGCGTGGCTCCGTACGGAATCTGGGCGGGGTGGGAAATTTGGGGTATGCGGTTCGATTCTAGGCACCCCGGCCGTTGCCGCGTCAGATGAGTGACGAGGGCGGGGTCACGCGCGCACGGCGGGAGCGGGGCTGTGCGTGTGCGGCCCGTGGGAGGCCGGTCCGCCCGTGATCCTGGACAGCCGTGTCAGGGAGTCCAGCAGCCCCTGACGGTCGTGGGTGCTGGTGGTGACCAGCACTTCGTCGGCGCCGGTCTCCCCGATGGCCGTGTCGAGCTGCGCGGCCACCTGCTCCTCGGTGCCGTGGAGGTGTCCGCGCAGCCCCTGTTCGAACAGGCTCCGTTCCTTCGCCGTCATCGTGAGCGCCTCGATGTGCTCGGCGGGTGACAGCGGCGGGAAGGTGCCATGGGTGCGGGAGTAGGCCATGGACCAGGCTTCCGGCATCAGGAGCCGGAGCGCGTCCTCTTCCGTCCCGGCGACCGCGACCGTGCCCGCGACGACCACGTAGGGCTCCGTCGACCAGGCGGAGGGCCGGAAGTCCCGGCGATAGCCCTCAATGGCCCGCAGCAGCCTCTCCCGGCCGCGCAGATCACCGACGACCAGGGGCAGCCCGGACGCCGCCGCGATCGCCGCGCCCTCGCCGGTCGCGAGCACGTACGGGGGGATGCGCAGCCCCTCCGCGGGCAGCGCGTGCACCTGGGGGTGGGCCCGCTGGGTGCCGTCCAGCCAGCCGAGAAGTTCCGTGAGCTGCCCGGCGAAGTCCTCGGCGTCCTGCTTGTCGCGGCCCAGTGCTCTGCGGATGCCGTCGGTGAACCCCACGGAACGGCCGAGGCCCATGTCGATCCGCCCCGGGAACAGCGAGGCGAGCACCCCGAACTGCTCGGCGACGACGAGGGGCTGGTGGTTGGGCAGCATCACGCCGCCGGTGCCGACCCGGATGGTGGAGGTCGCGGCGGCCACGGCGGCGGCCAGCACGGTCGGCGCCGAACCCGCGACCCCCGGCACGCTGTGGTGCTCGGAGACCCAGAAGCGGTGATAGCCCAGCATCTCCGCCTCGCGGGCCAGCCGCACGGTCTCGCGCAGGGCCTCCGGGCCGTCGTGACCCTCACGGGTGCGGGAACGGTCCAGGACGGAGAAACGGGTCGACGCGATCACAGAGCTCACGCAGTGTTCAACGTCTGCGGCCCGCCAGGATTCCCGCACCCAAGGGCTGTCCCGCCGTCCCTGGCGGGACAGCCCTCGGCCGCCGGCCTCCCTAAGCTGGGGGAGTGAGCGACGACGCGCGGCCTCTGGCCGTTTTCGACCTGGACGGGACACTTGCCGACACTGCCCACCGGCAGCACTTCCTGGAAGGGCGGACGAAGGACTGGGACAGCTTCTTCACCGCCGCCGTCGACGATCCGCCGCTGCGGGACGGGGTGGCTCTGGCGCTGACGAGTGCCGAGGAGTGCGAGATCGTCTATCTGACCGGGCGGCCGGAACGCTGCCGCCGGGACACCGTGGACTGGCTGGCCCGGCAGGGGCTGCCCGAGGGCAGCCTGCACATGCGGCGCAACGGCGACAGACGGCCGGCCCGCCGCACCAAACTGGACATCCTGAAGCGGCTGGGCCGGGCGCGCGGGGTGCGGGTCTTCGTCGATGACGACGCATTGGTCTGCGATGCCGCCGAGGTGGCCGGATTCACTGTGGTGAGGGCCGACTGGGCGGAGGCCCACGCATCGCTGAAGGATGCGCAGGAGCGTGAGGGGCGTACCTGATCAGGCGTTTTCGTCGAGCCGGAAACCGACCTTGAGCCCGACCTGGTAGTGCGCGATTCGGCCATCCTCGATATGCCCGCGCACCTGACTGATCTCGAACCAGTCGAGATTGTGCAACGTTTCCGAAGCCCTGGCGACGCCGTTGCGGATCGCCGCGTCGATTCCCTCCTCGGAGGTTCCTACGATTTCGGTCACCCGATAGGTGTGATTAGGCATGGTATGTCTCCTTTCCTGTGACCACGGTGCCTCAATCCGGGGTGCCGCGCGAGAGGGAGGGCCCGGCCGACCGGCCTCTGTCCGGGCCTTGACCTTATGAATGGTCCATACCAAAATCCAGCCACACACCCGTGCGAGCGATGCCGCCGCAGTCCCCCCACACCGGGTTCTGATTCCGTCGTGCCGTTTCGCAGAAGGTGACCTAGTGAAGAACCGCATACTCGCCGGAGCCGTCGCGCTCGTTTCGTCCGTCGCGCTCGGTGGATGTGGCTATTTCTCGGACTCCGGCTCCGGTGGCCGCACGGTGACGGTCTGGCTGATGAAGGACAGCGTTTCCCAGGGATTCCTGGACAAGTTCACCGCGTCGTACGAGGAGGCGCACCCCTCCGTCGAACTGGAGTTCAAGATCCAGGGATGGAGCGACATCAGCCCCAAGATCATCACCGCGCTCAAGGGGGACGACGCCCCGGACGTCATCGAGGTCGGCAACACCCAGGTGGCGCAGTACGCGGAGAGCGGCGGGCTGCGTGATCTCACCCTCGAATCGATGCGGGACCTGGGCAGCGACGACTGGCTGCCCGGACTCGCCCAGCCGGGCAGCATCAACGGCGTTCAGTACGGCATCCCCTGGTACGCGGCCAACCGGGTGGTGATCTACAACAAGGAGATCTTCGAGCAGGCCGGCGTCGAGACTCCGCCGAAGACCCGCGACGCGTGGATCGAGGCGAGCGAGAGACTCAACACCAACGGGAATCAGGGCATGTACCTCGCGGGCCAGAACTGGTACGTCCTGGCCGGGTTCATCTGGGACGAGGGCGGAGAGCTGGCCGACGAGAACGGCGGCGACTGGGAGGGCGCCCTGGCCTCGCCCGAAGCGCTCAAGGGCATGCGGTTCTACAAGGAACTCCAGGCGCTCGGCGACGGCCCCCTGGACGCCGACGAGGAGAAGCCCCCGCAGACCGACGTCTTCGCCGAGGGCGATGTCGCGCAGATCATCGCGGTGCCCGGGGCCGCCTCCCTCATCGAGCAGAAGAATCCCGAACTCAAGGGAAAGCTCGGCTACTTCCCCATCCCCGGGAAGACCGCGAAGTCACCCGGCTCCGTGTTCACCGGCGGCTCGGACCTGATCGTTCCGAAGAACGCCGACCAGCGCAGCGCGGGCATCGAGGTCGTCAAGGCGCTGGCGAGCGAGAAGTGGCAGACCGAACTCGCCCGGACGATGAGTTACGTGCCCAACAAGCCGAGCCTCGCCCATGTCATCGAGGGCGAGGAGGGCACCGCGGCGATGGCCGTCGGAGCCACCCGGGGCCGTGCCACCCCCAACTCGCCCCAGTGGGCCGCCGTCGAGGCCGAGAACCCGATCAAGCCGTACATGACGGCGGTCCTCCAGGGCGGCGATCCGGCCGAGGAGGCCAACGCGGCCGCGGAGCGCATCACCGCGCTGCTCGCGGGCGGCTGAGCCGCGGGAGGAAGGGACGCGCGGGATTCAGCCGTCGCACATCCCCGCTCTCCGTAGCGGTCATGTCAAATCCAGTCGGTCACGGAAGAAGTAAGGGGTCGGGCCGTCGCGCACCGCGGCGGCCCGGCGGCCGCCCTTGCTGATCCGTCCCCGGAGACTGCCATGACCGTGCTGCCCACCGCCCCGCTCGCCCCGGTCCCGGACCGGCCCGCCCCGCTCACCCGGATCCCGGACCGGCCCACCGGCCCCGCTCCCTCCGCGACCTCTCCCTTTGCTCCTTCCGGCGCCGTTCCCCCCGCGACCGCCCCCTCCGCCCCCGCCTACCGGGTCTCCCTCGCCGTCGACGAGGACGACGTACGCGCCGCACAGCGCCTGCGCCACCAGGTGTTCGCCGGTGAGCTCGGCGCCCGGCTGGACGGTCCCGAGCCCGGCCTGGACAGCGACGCCTTCGACGCGTACTGCGACCACCTGCTCGTACGGGAGTCGGCCACCGGCGACGTCATCGCCACCTACCGGCTGCTGCCGCCCGAACGGGCCCGGATCGCCGGACGCCTCTACGCGGACAGCGAGTTCGACCTCTCCCGGCTCGGGCCGATCCGGGACGACCTGGTCGAGGTCGGCCGCTCCTGCGTCCACCCCGCGCACCGCGACGGCGCCGTCATCGCCCTCATCTGGGCCGGACTCGCCCGCTACATGGAGCGCTCCGGCCACACCTGGCTGGCCGGCTGCTGCTCCATACCGCTCGCCGACGGCGGTGCCCTGGCCGCCCGCAGCTGGGACACCGTACGCACGAAGCACCTGGCGCCCGAGGAGTACTGGGTCACCCCCCGCCGCCTCTGGGACGCCTCCGGGCACCCCACGGGCAGCGGCGGCGCCCGCGCCGACCTCCCGCCCCTGCTGCGCGGCTACCTGCGGCTCGGCGCCTGGGTGTGCGGAGCCCCGGCGTACGACCCGGACTTCAACGTCGCCGACCTCTACGTCCTGCTGTCGCTGCGCCGCACCGACCCGCGCTACCTGCGCCACTTCCTTTCCCTCGCCCCGCTGCGATGAGTGTCTGGCTGCCCGTCGCCCCGTGTACCCCGCACGACTGCACAGGGCACCACGGGGCGGTACGGGCATTCCTGCCCGCCGCCGCCCTGCTGCTCACCGGGTGCGCGCTCACCCTGCTCGGCGCGGCGTGCGTCCCGGCCGTACTACTGCTCGGCGCGGCGCACCGCGACCGGCTGATCCGCCGGTGGGCGTACGCGGTGGTACGCGCCTTCGGTGTACGGGCGACCCTCAGCGGCCGGCCGGTGCGGCGGGACACGGCGGGTGCGGGCGAGCTCGTCGTCGCCAACCATGTCTCCTGGCTGGACATCCCGCTCGTCGCCGCCGCTCTGCCCGGACGGATGCTCGGCAAGAAGGAGATAAGGAACTGGCCGCTGCTCGGCCCGCTCGCGGCGCTCGGCGGCACGCTGTTCATCGACCGTGACGGGCTGCGCGCCCTGCCGGGCGCGGTGCGGACGGTCGCCGGGGCGCTGCGCTCCGGCGCGCGGGTGGTCGCGTTCCCCGAAGGCAGCACCTGGTGCGGCCAGGGCGCCGGCGGCCGGTTCGCGCCCGCCGTGTTCCAGGCGGCGATCGACGCCGGGGCGCGGGTACGCCCCGTCCGTATCGACTACCGCGTCCACCGCCGCTGCCGGGACACCGCCGGGGGCGCGGGAGCCGCCGACGGCTCCGGGGGCGGTACGGGCGCCGTCGCCGGGGCCGTCGCGTTCGTCGGGGACGACCCGCTCGCCGCCTCGCTGTGGCGGGTGGTGAGGGCCGCCGGGCTCACCGCCGAGATCCGGGTCCTGGAACCGGTGCCCTCGGCCGGCGAGCCCGGCAGACGAGCACTGGCGCGCGCGGCCCGTGCCGCTGTCCTGGGCGCCGGTCAGACAGCCGTGGCCAGCGACAGCGCGAACCGGCCCGCGGAGTCCGTCCACCACTGATCCAGCCGCAGCCCCGCGACGGCCAGCTCCTCGCGCACCCCCTCCTCACGGAACTTCGCCGACACCTCCGTACGCATCTCCTCACCGGCCTCGAAGGGGACCACCAGGTCCAGCTCCGGGATCTTCACCGTGAGGGCCCGCCGGGCGCGCAGCCGCATCTCGATCCACTCGGCACGCGGGTCCCACACCGCGACATGGTCGAACGCGTCCAGCGGGAAGTCGGCCCCCAGCTCCCGGTTGACGACGCTCAGCACGTTCTTGTTGAACGCCGCCGTCACCCCGGCCGCGTCGTCGTACGCGGCCACGAGCGCGCCCTCCTCCTTCACCAGATCGGTGCCGAGCAGCAGCGCGTCGCCGGGGGAGAGCAGCGACCGTACGGAGTGCAGGAAGGTGGCACGCTCCTCCGGGAGCAGATTGCCGATCGTGCCGCCGAGGAAGGCGACCAGCCGCGGCCCCGGTGTACCCGGCAGCGCCAGGCCGCCGGTGAAGTCGGCGATCAGCGCGTGTACGGAGAGGTCCGGACGTTCGGCGAGCAACGACTCGGCGGCGCCCGTCAGCGCGCTCTCGCTGACGTCGACCGGCACATAGCTGTGCAGGCCGCTCAGCGTGTCCAGCAGGTGCCGGGTCTTCTCGGAGGAGCCCGAACCCAGCTCGATCAGGGTCCTGGCCCCGGAGACCGCGGCGATCTCCGGGGCACGGGCCAGCAGGATCTCCCGTTCGGCACGCGTCGGGTAGTACTCGGGCAGCCGGGTGATCTCCTCGAACAGCTCACTGCCGTGCGCGTCGTAGAACCACTTGGGCGGCAGGGTCTTCGGGTGCCGGGTCAGGCCGCTGAGCACGTCGGCGCGCAGCGCCGCGTCCGTCGCGTCCACCGGCAGGGTGCGGGTCAGCAGAAAAGGACTCACGCGGTGGGCTCCTTGAGCGGGGTCAGCAGGATGTCGGTGGAGGTGGCGACCAGCAGCGTGCGGTCGGGAACCTCCTGCCAGCGGGAATCGTCGTCGTACGGCTCCGAGGCCACCACCGTGCGGAGGCCCGGGGCCCGCAGATACCAGAGGGAGTCGCCCCACGCGGTGCCCACGATCGTGAAGCCGTCGGTGAGCAGCAGATTCAGCCGTGAGCCGGGTGCCGCGGCCGCGATGTCTCCCACGGTGTCCGCGACGGCCTGCGGCACGGCGTCGCCCTCGGCGATCCGGTGGCGCACGAGCGCCCAGATCAGCGCGGAGTCGCTGCGGGCGGCCAGCGTCAGCAGGGTGGCGGGGGGCAGCGCGGCGGACAGCGGCGCGAGCGATCCGGGCCAGCCCCTGACCGCCCCGTTGTGGCTGAACAGCAGCCGGTCCGCGGCGAACGGAGCGGCTGCGGCCTCCCCGTCCGCCCCCGCCTCCGTGGCGTCGCGGACCGCGGCGAGCAGCGCCGTACTGCGCACCACGCGGGCCAGATCGGCGAAGGTCTCGTCGCCCCAGACCGGGCCACGGCGCCGGTAGCGGCCGGGCACCGGGTCGCCGTCCGCGTACCAGCCCACGCCGAAGCCGTCCGCGTTGACCGTGCCGTACTTCTGCCGCCGCGGTTCCCAGGACTGGCGCACCAGCGAATGCGGGGGCGAGAGGAGGATCTCGCCGAGCGTCACCGCCGGTCCCAGATAGGCGATATGACGGCACATCACGCGTCCTTCGCGGTACGGAAGCCCGAGAAGATCTGGCGTCGCACCGGCAGGTCCCAATTGCGGAACGTGCCCCGGCAGGCGACCGAGTCCACGGCGAACGAGCCCCCGCGCAGGACCTTGTGGGCCGGACCGAAGAACACTTCCGAGTACTCGCGGTACGGGAAGGCCGCGAAGCCCGGATACGGGAGGAAGTCGCTGGACGTCCACTCCCACACATCGCCGATCAACTGGCCCGCTCCGGACGGCGAACGGCCCGCCGGGTAGGCGCCGGCCGCCGCGGGGCGCAGATGGCGCTGGCCCAGGTTGGCCCGGTCCGCGGTGGGATCCTCGTCGCCCCACGGATAGCGCCGGGAACGCCCGGTCGCCGGATCGTGGCGGGCCGCCTTCTCCCACTCGCTCTCCGTGGGCAGCCGCCTGCCCGCCCAGCGGGCGTACGCGTCGGCCTCGTACCAGCTGACGTGCAGCACCGGCTCGTCGGCGGGCACCGGCTCGGTGACCCCGAACCGGCGGCGCAGCCACTGACCGGCGTCCCGGTGCCAGAACAGCGGTGCGGACAGCGCGTGTTCACGCACCATGGCCCAGCCTTCGGGAGCCCACCAACGGGCGTCGGTGTATCCACCGTCCTCGATGAACCGCTGGTAGGCGCCGCAGGTGACCGGTGCCGTGTCGAGGAGGAACGCGGCCACCTCGCGCCGGTGTGCGGGCCGCTCGTTGTCCAGGGCCCACGGCTCGGTGGACGTCCCCATGGTGAACGGCCCCGCGGGGACCAGGACTTCGGCGGGCAGTGCCGCGGTGCCGGTGGGGGGAGGCGGTTCCGGCTCGGTCAGCGCGGCCGGTCCCGCCCGTAGCTGATGGGTGATCAGCATCGTCTCGTCGTGCTGTTGTTCATGCTGGGCGATCATGCCGAAGGCGAACCCGGCCCGCTCCAGCGGGCGCCCGCCCGAGTGCAGTGCGGCGCCCTCCAGCAGGTCCAGGGCCCTGCCCCGTACCTCGGACGCGTACGTGCGTGCCTCGGCGGGCGCGAGCAGCGGCAGGGAGAGCCGGGCGGCGCGCGGGTGCTCGAAGGCGTCGTACAGCCCGTCGATCTCCGGCCGCATCGCCTCCCGGCCGCCCACGGTGCGCAGCAGCCACAGCTCCTCCTGATTGCCGATGTGTGCCAGGTCCCAGACCAGCGGCGACATCAGCGGGGAGTGCTGGGCGGTCAGTTCGTCGTCCTCCACGCTGTCGGTGAGCAGCGCGGTGCGTGCGCGGGCGGCGAGGAGCGCGTCGAGGGCGCGACGCCGCAGCACCTCGGGGTCGATGCCGGGTACGGCATGCGCGTCGGTCATCAGGAGGTTCCCCTTCCGGAGTGCGGCGTCGTGGTCCCCGCGGCCCATGCGGCCCCGGCGCCCGGCCCCGTGGGGTCGGGCAGATCGTCGGCCGGACATCGGCCCCGGGCGGCGAACCGGTCGTTGAAGGCCGCCACGGTGTTCTGCACGGCCTGGCTCGCGCCGATCCGGGGGAGTGCCTCCAGCGCGACCTCGAAGCAGGTGGCGGCCGCCGCCCGCAGTTCGGGGTCGGCCAGGCCGTCCCGGGCGGCCGTCGTCCAGAGCCGGTTGCGGGGTGCGGCGGGTGTGCCCGCCGTCTCCGCCAGCGGTTTGACGGTGCGGTACACGGTCTCGGCGGCCTCCGGGTCGTCGAACAGGGCGGTGGTGACGGCGAGCGGCACCAGCCATCCGTCCGGACCGCTCTGCGCGTCGATCATGCGTAGTTCGAGATGCCCGCGCGGGCGGACCGGAGGGAAGAGGGTGGTGATGTGGTATTCGAGATCGGCGTGCGACGGCCGCCGGGGCGCGCCGCCGCGGATCCACTCCCGGAAGGTGAGCCCCTCCGGCACGGTCCACGGTCCTTCGTCGCCACGGATGCACATCACGGTCGCGTCGAGCGCGTGGGCGGCCCAGGCGTCGCGCGGGGGGAGATGGCCGGGCGGGGCCAGTGAACGTACCGGATCGAGATGCGTCCACAGGGCCTGCCGCGTGGACTGCCAGCCGGTCCTGCGCCCCTGCTGGTAGGGGGAGTTGGCGAACGCGGCCACCAGGACCGCGCCCAGCAGGTGCGCCAGCTGCCAGCGCCGTCCGTAGCCGAGCGGCCCCGGCTCCTCCACCCCGGCGTCCAGACAGACCTGGACGGACGCGGAGGTGCACATCATGGCCCGGCCGTACGGGCCCGAGCGGTCGAGCGCCCTCTCCATGGCCTCGTAACGCGGCTCCAGCAGCCTGCGTCGCGGTGGATGCCACGGGTCGACGCCCAGACCGACCGGTGCGAGACCCAGCCGCCCGAGGCTGTCGCGTACGGCGGCCAGATCGGCGGCGGTGGCCTCCACACACGCCATCAGGGAGTCCGCGGGTAGCGAGCTGAGTTCCAGCTGACCACCCGGTTCGAAGGTCAGCGGGGCGCTCAGCTCCAGCGCGCGGACCGCTTCGACGGCGGCCTCGTGGCGCTCGGGGGACACCGCGACGTCAGGACGTTCACGGTCGTGGATGAGCCATTCGACTTCCACGCCCACGGTGCGGGGCGGACCTGTCTTGAAGCAGATGCCGCGCAGTAGATCCTCCGCCTCGCCTTCCCCGAGGGGGGCGTCGGCGGGCGGGAGCGTGCCGTGTTCACCGGGATTGTCCGGGGGCATACGGGCCTCCTCTTCGGTTACATCGATACCACCCAAACCCCTCCAGTGAGATCGCACAAGACTGCCTCTGCCCGACAAAAATACGGTTGCGTCCATGCCGTCGCGAGGTCGAGCATGCCCCGTATGCACCACACGGGGACGCGCCCATGAGCGCACGACTGCGCGGCATCGCCCGCGAGACCGAGGCCATCGTCGAGGCGGGCCGGTACCGCACGGCAGAGGGCCACGAGGTCTCCATCGAGCGCGCGCTGACGGCCGCGCTCTCCGGCACCCGGCTGTACGGCCCCGAGCCGGTGCCCGTCGCGGCCCTGGACACCGACCGCGTCCCGGTCATCGAGGTGACGGACGAGAGCAGCCTCCGGGCGGCCCGCCGGATGACCGGCGAGGCGGCGGGCAAGGTCGCCGTCCTCAGCTACGCCTCGGCCCGCAACCCCGGCGGGGGCTACCTCAACGGCGCGCAGGCCCAGGAGGAGGCCCTGTGCCGTGGCTCCGCGCTCCACGCGACCCTGTTGCGCGCCCCGGAGTACTACGCGCACCACCGAAGCGAACGCAGCGCCTTCTACACCGATCGGGTGATCCACTCGCCCGGGGTGCCCGTCTTCCGCGACGACCGGGGCCGGCTGCTCGACCTCCCGTACACCGCCGGGTTCCTCACATCGCCCGCGCCCAACGCCGGAGTGATCCGCCGGCAGACCCCGGACGAGGCGCACCGCGTTCCGGCCGCGCTCGCGAGCCGCGCCGAACGGGTCCTTGAGGTGGCGGCCGTACGGGGCTACCGCCGGCTGGTGCTGGGTGCCTGGGGCTGCGGCGTCTTCCAGAACGACCCGGCCCGGGTGGCGGGCGCCTTCCACGCGCTGCTCGCCGACGGCGGCCGGTTCGGCGGCCACTTCGAGCAGATCGTCTTCGGCATCCTGGACCGCGACCCCGACTCCGCGGTCCGGGCCGCGTTCACCCGGACGTTCGCCGGACGCGTCCAGGCGTAGGGCGGAGCACCGTCGCGGCGCGCTGGCGCCGTCACGGCCGGGTGTACGGCGGCGGGGCCGGGTCCGGTCCGGGTCCGGGCCCGGTTCCGGGTCGTACGGTGCGCTGCCGCGGTCACGGTCAGTTCCAGCCGTACCGCTCCCGCAGCCGCACGGCGACCAGATCGAACCGGTCCCGGTCCAGCGCGCACGCCTCCCGCCGCATCCCGTCCTCGTGGACCCGCAGCACCCGGTCCAGATCGGCCCAGGACGGCCGGCCCGAGCTGTCCCAGGGGCCCGCCCCCAGCGCCACCCACTCGCGGTCCAGGTCGTGCTGCTTGCTGGAGAGCTGGACGGCGAGCAGGGTGCCCGTCTGCTCGCGGGCCACGACGAGTACCGGCCGGTCCTTGCCGCGCCCGTTGTTCTCCTCGAACGGCACCCAGGTCCAGACGATCTCGCCGGGATCGGGATCGCCGTCACGGTCGGGGGCGTACGAGGTGCGGACCGGACCCGCGTCGCGCGGGTCGGCCTCAGCGGTCGCGGCCGGCCCGTTGCGGCCGGGGAAGTCGGAAGAGCTGTCGGTGCTGTATGTGCCGTGGTGGAACGTCATCGCATCACCGTAGGACCTGGACGGCCCATTCCGTGGAGCGGGTCCGCCGAACAGGCCGCAAGGTCGACCTCATGGCCCTCGCCGTCCTCACCCACCTGTCCAGAACCGCCACCGTCGCCGCGCTCCTGGCAGCGGCCCTGCTCCCCGCGGCGCCTGCCGGTGCGTCAGCATCGTCGCCCTCAGGACAACCGGCCCCCACACGCACACCCTCACCCTCAACCGTAGGGTCAGACTCCGGTTCGGCGGGAGGCGGCGCGGCCGCCCCTCCCCGCACCGTGTCGGCCTGGCTGCCCTACTGGGACCAGGAGGGCGCGTATCAGGATGCCCTGCTCCACGCCGACCAGCTGCACACCGTCAGCCCCTTCTGGTACCAGGCCATTTCGGCGGGCCGCATCGACGCCCACCCCGGCGCGGGCGAGCGCCGCATCATCGACGGACTGCACCGGGCGGGCGCCGAGGTCGTGCCCACGGTCATGGAGACGATGAAGTCCGGAGCTCTCGCCGCGATCCTCACCAGTCCCACCCGGCGCGCGGAGCACGCCGACGCCTTGACGCGCACGGTCCGCAGCCGCGACTACGACGGGCTCGACCTCGACTACGAGTCCATCGCCGCCACCGGCGACGCCACGTACGCCAAGGTCCGCGACGGCTTCACCGCGCTCGCCACCGACCTGTGCGACCGGCTCCACAGCCTGCGCAAGAAGTGCGTGATCACCGTCTTCCCGAAGACCGCCACCACCGGACGCATCTGGGACTACGCGGCGATCGGCAAGGTGGCCGACCGGATGCGGATCATGGCCTACAACCTGCACTGGTCCAGCGGTGAACCGGGACCGATCGCCGACACCCGCTGGTACGAGGACATCCTCACCCGCGCCACCGACCTGGTCCCGGCCGCCAAGCTGGAGATGGGGCTCCCCGCCTACGGCTGGGACTGGTCCACGAGCGGCGGCAAGACCGCCACCAAGCACGTGACCTGGAAGGACGCCGAAGCGCTGCGCCGCAAGGAGGGCGCGCCCTACCGGCTCGACGAGGTCTCGGGGACGCCGTACTTCACCTACCTGGACGGCACGGAGCGACGCGAGGTCTGGTACCAGGACGCACGCGGAGTCGCCACGCATCTGCCGGTGCTGCGCCGCCACGGCGTCCGCAACACGGCGCTGTGGGCCCTGAACTTCGAGGACCCGGAACTGTGGCCGGTACTGGCCCGTGGCTGAGTCCGCTCCACGTACAGTCCTCACACCGCGCCACCGGCCCGGTGCGGCCGGTGCCCCGGCCCCGCGGTACACAGGGCCCCGTCCCCGCGGTACAGGGCCCCGGACCGTTCCCCGGCCCGGCCGGTCTGGAAGACTGCCCGACGCCATGAGCCAGTTACCCAAACAGCCCGCCGCAGTCTCCGTTCCGACCAGCGCCGACGTGGCGCGACTCGCCGGAGTCTCCAGGGCCACCGTGTCGTACGTACTGAACAACAACGCCACCGTACGGATCAGCGAACCCACCCGGCACAGAGTCAGAGAAGCCGCCACCCAGCTCGGCTATGTGCCCCACGCGGCCGCGCGCAGTCTGCGCGCCGGACATACCCGCATGGTGCTGCTGCCCGCCGGACACGCCCCGGCCGGACCCGCGCACCACCACTTCTTCCAGGAACTCCAGTCCGGCCTGCGCCGCCTCGACTACACCGTCGTCCAGTACGGCAGCGTCGGCCTCGGCGCCGACGAGGCCGCCAGGGCCTGGGCCGAACTCCGGCCCGTCGCCGTCGTCGCACCCGCCGGTGTCGCCCTCACCCCGCACGGCATAGCCGTGCTCACCCGCTCCGGAGCCAAGGCGGTCGTCACCCTGGGCCCGGAACCCGTCGACGGTGCGCACGCGCTGGTCATCGACCAGCGGGAGGTCGGCAGTTGTGCCGTCGGCCATCTCCTCGGACGCGGCCGCCGCCGGATCGGCGTGGTCATGCCCCAGGAGCCGGGCCTCGCCCCGTTCGCCGAACCACGCCTGGCCGGAGCACTGCGCGCGGCGGAACCGGCGGGCGCCCGCATCCAGCCGCTGCCGCTGCGCTACGAGGAGGAGTCGGCGGCCGGCCTTGCCTCCCGCTGGCGCGCGCTCGGCCTGGACGCGGTCTTCGCCTACAACGACGAGTACGCGATGCTGCTGACAAGAGCCCTTCAGGACGTAGGCATCGAGGTGCCGCGCGAAACAGCGGTGATCGGCGCGGACGACCTGATGCTGGGCAGACTCCTGCGGCCGAGACTGAGCACCGTCCGGATGGAGCTGGCGACGCAACAGCCCCTGGCCGAGATGATCGACCGGCTGACGCAGCACCCCGGCGGAACACCGGAACGTCACGACCTGCTGCGCACCCGTGCCGTCCCCCGCGAATCCAGCTGACCGGGCCGCCGCGCGGAGCGACGACATGCGCGGGACACGACGGATGTCTAGCGTCGAAGGCATGAGCCATCCGCAGAGCTACGAGATCCTGCTGGTCCCCGAGTTCGAGAAGTCCGGCACCGACGACGCCCCCCGGCCCGGCCGCGCCATCCGCTCCGCGGTCGTGGCGGCCACCGGCCGGACGGGGGAGTCGGGCTACCCCCGCTACGCCGGCGACGGCATGGTGGCGGACATCGACCCGGCGACGCGCACCGTGGAGGCGCTCCTGGTCGACGGCGCGGAGCTGGACTACGGGCTCTCCGTCAGGATCTCCGAGAAGAGCGTGGACAGCGGCACCGACAGGAACACCCGGAGCTGATCCGCCGTCGCGGACAGCGATGAGGGCCGGTCCGTCCGGACCGGCCCTCATCCCGGGCGCTGCGCCGCGAAAAGCCCTACTGCTGCTCCGGCTGCTCCTGCTTCTGGGCCTCGACGGACTTGCGTACCTCGTCCATGTCCAGGTTCCGGGCCTGTCCGATGACGTCCTCAAGGGCCGCCTCGGGCAGCGCACCGGGCTGGGAGAACACGGCCACGTTGTCCCGCACGATCATCAGCGTCGGGATGGACCGGATCTCGAAGGCGGCCGCCAGCTCCTGCTGCGCCTCCGTGTCGACCTTGGCGAAGACCAGATCGGGGTGGCGCTCGGACGCCGAGTCGTAGACCGGTGCGAACTGCCGGCACGGGCCGCACCAGGAAGCCCAGAAGTCGATCAGCACGAAGTCGTTGTCACTGACGACCTGATCGAAGTTTTCCTTGGTGAGCTCTACGGTGCTCATGCTGTGATACCTCTTCCTGTGCCCGTTTGGACGTGTCCCGCACAACGGTGACCGCTCCTGCGCTATTCCGCCTTCCCATGTGGCCGTGGCGCACACCCACGATCAGACTGTTCGCATGACCGAAGCAGTGGAGGGCGCAGTGGAGAACACCGAGTACGACGTCGTGGTGATCGGTGCGGGGCCGGTGGGGGAGAACGTGGCCGACCGGGCCCGCGCGGCCGGTCTGAGCGCGGCTGTCGTGGAGTCGGAGCTCATCGGCGGCGAATGTTCGTACTGGGCGTGCATGCCCAGCAAGGCTCTGCTGCGCCCTGTCGTCGCGCGGGCCGACGCACGCCGCGTCCCGGGCCTGAGCGCCGCCGTGCAGGGCCCCCTGGACGTCGGGGCGGTCCTGGCCCACCGCGACGCGTACGCCTCGCACTGGAAGGACGACGGCCAGGCCGCCTGGCTGGACGGTATCGGCGCGGACGTCTACCGGGGCACGGGCCGCCTCACCGGTACCAGAAAGGTCACCGTCACCGCCCCGGACGGTACGGAACACGGGCTGACCGCCCGGCACGCCGTCGCCGTCTGCACCGGCAGCAGGGCCGTCGTCCCCGACCTTCCCGGGATCTCCGACGCCCGGCCCTGGACCAGCCGCGAGGCGACCAGCGCCAAGGAGGTGCCCGCCCGGCTGGTGGTCGTCGGCGGGGGCGTCGTGGGCGTCGAGATGGCGACCGTCTGGCAGGCCCTGGGGTCCGAGGTGACGATGCTGATCCGGGGCACGGGTCTGCTGCCGAAGATGGAGCCGTTCGCGGGCGAGCTGGTCGCCGAGGCGCTCACCGAGGCCGGTGCGACGATCCGTACCGGAGTGTCCGCCACCGCCGTGCACCGGGCCGGTCAGGACGGACCGGTCACCGTGGAGCTGGACAACGGCGAGCGGATCGAGGCCGACGAGGTCCTCTTCGCCACCGGCCGGGCACCCCGCACCGACGATCTGGGCCTGGAGACGGTGGACCTCGAACCCGGCTCCTGGCTCACGGTCGACGACAGCTGCCGTGTCGAGGGCAGCACCTGGCTGTACGCCGTGGGGGACGTCAACCACCGGGCGCTGCTGACCCACCAGGGCAAGTACCAGGCCCGTATCGCGGGCGCCGCGATCGCCGCCCGCGCCCAGGGCGTCCCCCTGCTGGAGAGCGACCGCTGGGGCGCCCACGCGGCCACCGCCGATCACGCCGCCGTCCCCCAGGTCGTCTTCACCGACCCGGAGGCGGCCTCGGTCGGCCTCACCCTCGCCGAGGCCGAAGAGGCCGGCCACCGGGTACGGGCGGTCGACCACGACCTGGCCGCGGTGGCGGGTTCAGGCCTGTACGCCGACGGGTACCGGGGCCGCGCCCGCATGATCGTCGACCTGGACCGGGAGATCGTGCTCGGCGTCACCTTCGTGGGGCCCGGCATCGGCGAACTGCTGCACTCGGCGACGGTCGCGGTCGCGGGCGAGGTGCCCATCGAGCGCCTGTGGCACGCGGTCCCGGCATACCCGACCATCAGCGAGGTGTGGCTGCGGCTGCTGGAGGCGTACCGGGACGCGTAGCCGCGCGGGTGGCCCGGCGGCCGGTCGCCCGACTCCGCCCCGGTACTCATCGCAGGGTGAGCCGGGTCTCGGATGCGACGCGGGACAGCTTCTCCGGGTTGCGGACGTAGTAGAGCCCGGTGATGCGGCTGTCCTCGACCCGGACGGCCACGACGCCGTCGATCTCCCCGTCCAGATGTACGAGGAGTGCCGGGCTGCCGTTGACCACGGTGGGAGTCACGGTGATCGGGCGCTTGTTCTTGCCGAGACCGCCGATCATGAAGCGGGCCACCTTCCCGGCGCCGGTGATCGGCCGCAGCGCGGCCTGCTTGATGCCGCCGCCGTCGCTCATCAGGACGATCTCCGGGGCGAGCACATCGAGGAGGCCCTGCGGGTCCCCGGTTTCGAGCGCGCGCCGGAACGACTCCAGGGCCGCGCTGGTCACGCTCGGGGGGACCACCTGGCGAGGGCGGCGGGCATCGACGTGCCGGCGGGCGCGGTGCGCGATCTGGCGGACGGCCGCGGGGCTCTTGTCCACGGCCGTCGCGATCTCGTCGTAGCCGACGTCGAAGACCTCGCGCAGCACGAAGACCGCGCGCTCGGTCGGCGACAGCGTTTCGAGGACGAGCATCATCGCCATCGACACACTCTCGGCGAGCTCGACGTCCTGAGCCACGTCCGGCGCGGTGAGCAGGGGCTCGGGCAGCCAGGGACCGACGTACGCCTCCTTGCGGCGCTTCATCGTGCGCAGCCGGTTGAGGGACTGCCGGGTCGTGATCCGGACCAGATAGGCACGCTGGTCGCGTACCTGCTCCAGGTCGACCTCGACCCACCGCAGCCAGGTCTCCTGGAGGACGTCCTCGGCGTCGGCCGCCGATCCGAGCATCTCGTAGGCGACGGTGAAGAGCAGGTTGCGGTGGGCGACGAACGTCTCGGTCGCCGGGTCCGTCGTCCCGGTCGCCGGGGCAGTGGCGTGGTCGCTCATGTCTCGACCCCTCTCCTTCGCGGTCGGCCCCGGTGGCGGAGGGCCTTGGAGCGTGCATCCACAGCAAGGTCCTTTCCACCGGCGGCCGTTCGGTCCGATGCACCTGTCCGGTGCGATCAGGAGTGTGACACCATCCGATGCCGGTCCGGCCGGCCGGACCGGCCACGAGCCCTCAGGCCGCCGGTTCGGCGGCGGCCCGCACCTCGCCGCGCCTGGCCTCCAGTACGTGTCGGCGTGTGTCGTCCTTGGCCCACGACCAGCTGAGCGAACCGGGCTTGCGTGCCTCGTCGGCCAACTGCTTGACCGTGCCCCGGCAGATGAACTCCTTGAGCTTCGCGCCGGGGCGGCCGCCGAGATGGAACCGCATCGCCGTGTCGTTCCTGTGGGCGAGCTGGAAGATGCCGACGCGACGGCCCAGGCTGATGCACTGTCCGGCGAACCCCAGCTCGATGGGTGCGGGTCGCTCGTCCGCGATCCGGCTGAGCACCGTGTCGGCGGCGTGCGCGCCCAGCGGCCCCGCCGCCTGGCAGCTCATCCGGAACGGCAGGTCCGAGGGAGCCGCCGAATCCCCGGCCGCGACGATGCGTGAGTCGTCCACGCTCGTCAACGTCTCGTCCGTGAGCAGGCGGCCCAAGGCATCGGTGCTCAGACCGCTGCGGGCGGCCAGGTCCGGCACCCCGAATCCGGCGGTCCACAGGGTCACCTCGCTCGGCAGCTCACGGCCGCCACTGAGCCGCACGGCATCACGCGTCACCGCCGTCACCTTCGCGTCTGGGCCTTCCAGCACGGTCACACCGAGCGCGGCCAGCCGTCCGGCAACCGAGCGTCGGCCCCGGGGGTGCAGGTACGGGCCGAGCACGTCGCCGCAGACCAGGGTCACGGTACGGCCCGCCTCCGCCAGCTCGGCGGCGGTCTCGATGCCGGTCGGACCGGCTCCGACCACCGTCACCGCGGCCGTCGGCGACGCGGCGTCGAGGACCGACCGCAGCCGCAGCGCCTCTTCCAGGCCGGCGAGCGGGTAGGCGAACTCGGCCGCTCCGGGCACCCGCGGGTCGGCGCTGCCACTGCCCACCGCGTACACCAGATAGTCGTAGCCGACCGTGCCACCGGTCGCCAGCGTCACGCCGCGCCCGGCCGCGTCGATCCGGGTCACGGTGCCGACGACCAGCCGGACGCCCGCGGCCAGGATCTCCCGGTAGTCGACGACCGCGTCGTGGGTCCCGCCCACCACTTGGTGCAGTCGGATCCGCTCGACGAACGTCGGGCGCGGATTGATCAGTGTCACGGTCACGTCGTCGCGCCGCGTCAGACGATTGGCCGTCATGACACCGGCGTATCCGCCGCCGATCACGACCACATCGGTCTTCTCCGTCATGGTGTCTCCTTCGTTCGAGGCGTTCGGCCTCAAGACACCGCGTGTTCGGCCCTTGTGACAGCGTGTGAGGCAGATCACTCCCCGGAGACGGTCCCGACCGTCACTGCCGTACGGCTACGAGTACGTAGCTGTTGCCCACCTGCCAGACCGGGCCGGCGTTGGTGAAACCCGCCTCCTTCAGCAGTTCGACATGGCGGGCCACGGTGACGGAGCAGCCGGAGTGCTCGCTGCCGCGTCGGCGCCTGCGCGCGCACAGTTCCGCCAGTTCGGGTTCGTGTGCGATCGCCGCCCACCACGCCTCCCAGTCCTCGTGGTCGAACGCTCGCTGCCGCTCGGCCCGGCGGGTCCCGACGAATTCGGCGATCCCGGCGACGCTCGCCCCCTCCTGGGAGAGGTGATCCGCGTTGATCAGTACGCCGCCGGGCCGGAGGAGCGCGGTGAGCTCGGCATAGGTGCGGCGCAGCACCTGTTCGGGGAGGTAGTGAAGTGCCGTGGTGGAGACGATCGCGTCCACCGGTCCCCGCAGTGCCAGCGTGGCGATCCAGCCGTCCTCGCCGATGACCGCCTCGACATAGCGCGCCGCGTTCGGATGGCGGGCGCGCCCCAGTGCCAGCAGCAGGGGGTCCATGTCGACGGCGACGATCCGGGCCGTCGGCAGGCGCCCGACGAGCCGCGCGGGCAGGGAGCCCGGACCGCAGCCCAAGTCCAGGATGCGGGGCCGGTCATGGTCGGCTGTCACGTGCTCGACCACGTCGGCGACCACGGTGAATCGCTCTTCCCTGTCGATCGCGTACCGCTGCTGCTGCTGTTCCCAGCGGTCCACCCACCGTTCGGCCGTCGGCATGCTGACGCTCATCGTGCGGTACCACCCCTGCTCTTCCGGTTCTCTTCCCGAGACTCCGAATCTACAGGTGAAAACGGTTTTCATGATGGTGGCGCCAGTGAAGTCAGCACTTCCAGCAGGCGGTCGACCTCCTCCCGGGTGTTGTACGCGTGCAGGCTGACCCGGACCGAGCTGCGCCTCTCTCCGGCGCGCCCCTGACACAGTCCGTCGGCCCGGACCATGAACCCGTGGCTGAACAGGATGAAGCCCAGGTCCACCGACTCGATGTCCGAGTGGCGGAACGTCACGATCCCATGGCGCTGCCGCACCGCGGACCGCTCCGCCAGACTCAGTTGACACCCCACCACCTCATACGGGGGCAGCCCGCGAAGCCCCTCGGTGAGGCGGGCAGCCAGGCCGACGGTCCACTGTTCGATACGCTCCGGCCCGGCGCCGTCGAGCCAGTCGAGGGCTGCTCCGAGGCTGGCGATGCCGACGGTGTTGGGGGTGCCCTGCCAGCCGCGCGGGGTGAACTCCGCGCCACGCAGGCCACGGGACCAGACCGCTCCCGACCCGGGCAGGGCCATCGCCTTGTGACCCGAGAAGACGGCGAAGTCGACGTCCAACTCCCGCAGCGAGAGCGGCAGATGGCCGACGCTCTGAGCGGCGTCCAGGGCGATGGGCACATCCGGGCCCACTGTTTCGCGTATCCGGCGTACGTTCATGTCGCCGCCGTAGACATGGTGCACATGCGTGGCCGCGACGAAGCGGGTACGACGGGTCAGCATTCCGGCCAGCGCGCGGATGTCGTAGTCGCCCGACGACTTCTGGTAGGGCATCTCCCGGACGCCGACCCGGATGTTCCGCCGGGCCAGGACATCCCTGGCCTCCAGCCAGGGCGAGACGTTGGCCTCGTGATCCGCGAACGGAACGATGATCTCGTCACCGTCGGCCAGTTCGTCCACCAGCCAGTCGAGTGCCACCGCCCGTAACCCCTCGGTCGTCCCGCTGACGAAGTGCACCCGGGAGCGGGCGGGGTCCGGATCGTCGAGGAACGCCTTGACGCGTTCCCGTACCCGCTCGATCAGTGCCGTGGTGCTGTTGGCCCAGGGGTATGTACCGCGTCCCGCATTCGCGTTGGACGTCGTGAGGTAGTGGTGGACGGCATCCAGGACCGGCTGAGGTTTCTGCGCTGTCGCGGCGCTGTCCAGATAGGCCAGCTCCGGGTGCGCGGTGATGATCGGGAACTGGGCACGGATCATTCCCTGCCATGTGCTCAGATCCTCCCAGGAGGAAGCCCGTCCGTGCTGAGTCACGAAATTCACTCCCGTATCAGCGGGGCGCCCGCATCGCGCCAGGCGATGATGCCCCCGGCCAGGCTGCGGACATCGGGGTGACCCATACGGGTCAGGAGAGCCGCGTACTTGAGGGACTTCTCGCCGACGGGGCAGGCCAGGAGCACGGGCTGTTTCTTGCTGAACGGCAGCCCGCCCCGGACGAGGTCCTCGAAGAGTTCGTCAACGATATTGATCGATCCGGCGATATGGAGCGCGGCGTAGGCGAAGGGGCTGCGCATGTCGACCACGGTCGGCGCGGCCTGCTGTATCCACTCCTGAGCCTCCGTGATGCCGATCGCGCAGGCATGTGCCGTATCGGCATCCGAGAGCGAGGCGACCGAGTGGACTTTCGGTCGTTGTCCGATCAGTTCGGGCCGACGCTTCCTGATGTAACTGAGATAGCTTTCCACGCGATCGCAGACAATGAATACGGCCGTTTTCCGTCCGGTCAGCTGCGAGTCTATTTCCCGCAGATGGCGAACGGTCCCGAAATAGGCTGCTCCGCCGGTCGGTCCCGCCAGTATTCCGCACCTGCGGAGAAGGGTGACCATCCCGTCGATCGCCTCATCGGACGTGACGGACTCGATGGTGTCATAGGTCTGGGGATCGAATATCCCTACCTCCTGGACCTCATCGATATTCCGGATGCCGGGAATGAAGTCGGACTTGTCCGCGACCAGACCGACCACCCGCACCTTGGGGTCCTGGTTTCGCAGGGCGCGGGCGACCCCGGTCGATGATCCGGCGGTGCCGACGCCGGAGATGAACCAGTCCGGCGCCCGGTTGTCGAGGTCGGCGATGATCTCGGGGCCGGTTCCGGTTTCGTGTGCCTCGGAGTTCAGGCTGTTGTAGTACTGGTCCGTGTGTACGTACGAACTGCTCGGGTCGGACAGGCTCCGATGGAAGAGCGTCAGCGGATCCTCGGTGTTCGTCGGGTCAAGGCATTCACTCCGACCCGGCAGTTCTTCTATCTCCGCCCCCAGGAGGAGAAGCAATTCCTTGATCTCCGGAATCTTCATCCGGTTGGTCACGCTCTTGAAGCCTATGCCGTGCATGCCCGCTATCGCCGCGAGGGCCTTGGCCGTATTTCCGCTCGACAGCTCCACAATCTGACTGCCGTGCTCGACCGCCGATGACAGACCGGGCCGTACCATGTTCCAGGCGGCCCGATCCTTGAGCGATCCGAAAGGATTGCAGAATTCGAGTTTCGCGAAGAGATCGATGTTCTGGAGCCCGTGCACGCGCGAGTCGATGCGTACCAACGGGGTGTCGCCCACCGTATCGATGATGCTGTCATATCTCATGGGCGTCCCCCGGGGAATGTATGGGCCAGTACTGGTCGTCGAGACTCCACTGCCAGCCGTCGGTATCTCGGTAGAGCGCCACCTTGCGGGCGGACGGTCGCTGCTGGGCGTACTGGGCGCGGAAATCCATGCAGTAGCCGGCGGTATTGGCGAAGGCGAGGAGGTCGCCCGGGACCGGCCGGCGGGGAAGGAACACCATCCTGCGCGTGATCAGATCGGATTCGAGACACAGATTTCCGTGGAGATACACCCCGACGGAATCCGATCCGTCCGCCGGCCGGCTCGCCCCGCCGCGGTCGAGGAGCACGGGGTCCATGAGAATCCCGTGCTCCTCCAGCGCGCAGTCGTCGGCGTTCATGGCGAGCCGCACCGAGTACGAGTCGTCCGGAGTACTGTGCACTCCGTCCTGATTCCCACGTGCTCCATCCGGATTCCCGCGCACCTCCAGCACGCGCGCCAGGGTCAGCCCGCACTGGTCCACGAGCGCCCGCCCCGGCTCGACGCACAGGTCATAGAGGTTCTCCAGCAACAGGGTGGCCAGGGGGCTGCCGAGCGAGGGGGCGGGGTACCGCAGGAGTTCGTCGAGGTAGTCGACACCGGCGACCGGGCGGTGGGAGGGGTAGAGCTCCAGGGAACCGCGCAGGGTGCCCGCCTCGCTGCTCAGCCCGTAACGGTGATCGCGCCACGTCAGCGCTTCGCGCCGGCCCAGCGCCGCCAGGGTGAGCTGTGTGGTGTAGTCCTCCCACTGTGCCTTGTGTGCGAGGTAGTTGACGCCGAAGCCCCCTCCGATGTCGAGCACACGCGGATGCATCCCCCTGGCCCGGCACTCGTCCATGGCCCGTATGCAGCCCTCCATGGCCACCGCCTTCTCGTCGAGGCTGGTGGTGTCGAGATGGAACGCGACGCCGATGATCTCCACCGCGTCGCGATGCCGCTCCGCCACGTCCAGCAGGCCGGACAGCTCACCGGCGGGGGAGCCGAAACGGCTGCGGCGGCTGAGTACCTTCACCCCCTGGGCGGCGAAGTCCGACAGCCGCAGGAGGACCTTCGCTCGCGTCAGCCCATGGCCGCGCACCAGGCCCGCCAGGGCTTCGAGTTCGGTTCGGCCCTCGACGTTGACCGTCACTCCGCAACGGGCGGCCAGCCAGAGGAACTCCGGTTCCTTCGGGCCCGTCGCGCCGATGCGGTCCGCCGTGAAGCCACAGGCCATGGCGTGCTGCAACTCGTGCAGTGACGCGACATCCATGGCGGCCCCGGTGGCGGCGAGCCGGCGGACGAGCGCGCTGGACCGGTTGGCCTTGTGGGCGAAGGAGATGTCCCCGCCCAGGCGGTGGCGCCGGTACAGCGACCGGAACCGGGAGACGTTCTCGGCGACCTGGTCCGGAAGCACCACGTTCAGGGGCGACCCCAGACCGTCCACGAGGCTGTGGAGGAGGGGGGCCGAGGCCAGTAATGACTTCGGCCGTGGTTCGAGCCTTGGTTCCAAGTACAGAGGAGAAGCCAACGACGGCACGCGCCTTCCCACGGGCATGGGAGGCAACTGAGCGGACTGCGTGACCGGTTGGCGCTGCCTCGGACGGTCGGGGGATTCATCGAAATGATTGTCATATCGATGATGTCCAGGCTGCGGGAGCTGTATGCCTGTCCGTTACGCGAAAACCGGGGCGAGCGGCGTGAGTCAGTGGTCGTCCCAGTGACCGTCGTGCTCGGCGTGCCGGTGGCCCTCGTGGATGTAGTCCACGTGATCGTCGTGCGGAACGGCGACATGGCCGCAGGCCGGGCCGTGCCGGTGGTCGTGCCCGTCGTGTACCGAGTGCTCCGTCTTCACGCATTCGTCCACATGGTCACCGTGCGCACGGTGCAGGTGGTTGTCGTGCGCGTAGTCGACGTGGTCCTCGTGAGGCACCGCGACGTGTCCGCATCCCGGGGCGTGCTGATGAGGGTGGGCGGTGTGGGGGCGGTGTTCTGTCGTGGCGGACATCTGCGTTGCTCCTCGCGGGTCAAGGACTCGGGGATGTGCTCACGTCGGCCGAAAGGTGCATAGGTGTTCCTTTCGGCATATGTGCGAGTCTATCGCCGCCCCTGTGCGCATGCCCGCGGGAGCGTCCGCGACGGCCCGTGACACGCGCTCGGCCGGCCCCGTGGCGCCCGGCGGGCGTCGGACCCCGGCCGGGCGTCGGGCGTCGTCCGGGCGTCGGGGCCCGCCTCGCACGGAACCGTGGAGGCGGGCCCCGGCCGGTCGGTCACGTGAGCGAACTGGAGTAGGGCAGCAGGGCCATCTCCCGTGCGTTCTTGATGGCGGCGGCGACCTGGCGCTGCTGCTGCGCGCTGATCCGGGTCACCCTGCGGCTGCGGATCTTGCCCCGGTCGGAGACGAACTTCCGCAGCAGACCGGTGTCCTTGTAGTCGATGTACGTGATCTTGGCGGCGTCGAGCGGGTTCGGACGGGCCTTGAGGGGCTTGTGGGGGTCGGGGCGGCGGGTCATCGGTTTCCCTTCGGGGGCACGGTCGGTGCGGGGGCGGTCAGTGGACCGGGTCGAGGAGCGAGTCGAAGGCGCGGGGCAGGCTCTTCCACGCCTCGCGCCCGGCCGCGTACTCCTCGTCGGTGAGCAGGCAGGAATCGAGCACTCCGGTGAGGCCGTCGCGGTCGAGGCCGGGGGAGACGAAGACCAGGTGCTGGCAGCAGTCGCCGTGCTCCGGGTGCCAGTCGAGCGCGGCGGCGGCTCGGCGGAAGGGCGGCACCATGTCCCAGGCGGCGTCCGGCAGGGAAGCGAGCCAGGGGCCGGTGTTCTCGACGCAGAGCGCGCCGCCTGCCGCGTCCCAGGAGAGCAGTGTGTCGGGCCGGTCGGCGAGCCAGAACCGGCCGCGGCTACGGGCGGCCGCGCAGCACAGGTCCTCCAGCGCCTCGTACAGGCGCTCGGGGTGGAAGGGGCGGTGCCTGCGCCAGACGAGGGTGCTGACGCCGGACTCCTCCGCCTCCTGGGGAAGGAGCGCACATGCCGGGTGCTGGGCGGCGCCCGCCGCCTCCACGTCGAACCCGGAGAGCGCGAGTTCCGTCAGTGCGTCCGATCCGGCCGTCGCCCGCCGGGCCGTGGGGTGCAGTTGCCCGATGAGCGCACGGTCCTCGTCGTCCGCTTCGTCATTCTCGACGAGGGCGACGACGGACGCGTACTCCAACTGCCGCGCCCAGGTGTCCCCGACGGTACGCCGATCGGTCGCCGCCGCGGCCAGTCCGGCTTCCGCCAGATCGTCGCCGTTGGTGAGACAGGGCAGCACGAGGGCCGGATCGACTGCGGTGATCACGCTCCTCACCTCGGCCCGCCCCGCTCCGTGGACGGCGATGACCTCCGCCGTGGCCTTCGGTTCGACCGAGTCCCAGAGATCGAGGACGGCGAGCCGGGTAAGCCCGTCGGCCGCGAGCCGGCGCAGTTCCGGAATCAGATCCTCCCGCAGCGCGCAGCAGGCGCAGTCGTTCACGAGAGGTGCCTCGCCGCTGGACAGCTCGCCCGAGGAATCGCGGACCGTCCGGTGCACGGTCCCCCGGTCCGCCGTGGTCAGGTCGTGGTGCAGCGCGACGCTGTGCGGGACCTTCCTCAGCAGCCCCTCCACCACCTCGCGGCGGGCGTCGGCGTGCAGGCCGCAGACGATGACGACGGGCAGCTTCCGGTTCTCCTCCATCACCGGCCCTCCCGGTTGCCGTAGCGGCGCTCGAACCGCTCCACCCGGCCCGCGGTGTCCAGGACGCGGGCGGTGCCGGTGTAGAAGGGGTGGCTCGCGGAGGAGATCTCCACATCGACGACCGGGTAGGTGTTGCCGTCCTCCCACACGACGGTGCGTTCGCCGGTGAGGGTGGAGCGGGTCAGGAAGGCGAAGTCGGCGGCCTTGTCGCGGAAGACGACGGGGCCGTAGGCGGGGTGGATACCGGGCTTCATGCTGATGTCCTTGAGGTCGGGCCGCGGGGTGGGCCGGTCGGGGCCGGTCGGGTGGGGGCGGAGTCAGCGCTCTTCGCGGAAGTCCACATGGCGGCGGACGACGGGGTCGAACTTCCGCAGCACCAGCCGGTCGGGGTCGTTCCGCCGGTTCTTGCGGGTGACGTAGGTGTAGCCGGTTCCGGCGGTGGAGCGGAGCTTGACGATCGGACGTAGTTCGGTGCGGGCCATGGCGCTACTATATGGGAATGGTTTCCATTTTCAAGAATGGACCCCGTCGATGAGAGGCAGGTAACTCTGTGTCCGCCTACTGCCAACTGACCGGCGCCCGGCCGGGCTTCGGCAACGCCATCTCCCACTCGCACCGGCGCACGTCACGCCGGTTCGACCCGAACATCCAGAGCAAGCGCTACTGGCTGCCCAGCGAGGGCCGGCATGTGCGGCTGACTCTGAGCGCCAGGGCCATCAAGACGGTCGACTCGATCGGAATCGAGGCAGCGGTGGCCCGTATCCGGGCGCGAGGGGTGAAGGTCTGATGGCGAAGAAGAGCAAGATCGCGCAGAACGAGAAGCGAAGGACGACGGCCGAGCGGTACGCGGCCCGGCGGGCGGAGCTGAAGGAGATCATCCGCAGGCCGGGGACGCCGGAGGCGGAGAGGTCCGCGGCCGTCGACGAGCTGCGGCGCCAGCCGCGTGACGCCAGTGCCACGCGCGTCCGCAACAGGGACAGTGTGGACGGCCGACCGCGCGGGCACCTGCGGAAGTTCGGGCTGTCCCGCGTCCGGATGCGGGAGCAGGCACACGCCGGTTTTCTGCCCGGGGTGACCAAGTCGTCCTGGTGAGGACGGCACACCTGACCCGAGGCGGGTGGTGGCCCGGTCTGCGGGCCGCGCCGTCACCCGCCTTCCCGGTGCTCCGGGTACCGACTTCGGCTCGGACCGGCTCGGCTCGTGCGCGCCGGACCGGCTCGGTCCGGACCGGCTTGTGCTCCGGTCGGGAACGTACGGGACCTCGGTCCGTCAGCTTCCCGTGAGTGCCGGGCGCCGGGCGAACCGGTCGATCTCCTCCTGCCGCAGCCAGCAGGCCGCCAGGTGGGCGATGGTGGCGGAGCCCGAATCACCGAGGTCGCAGTAGGTCAGCATGCGCAGGGTCTCGTCCCAGGCCCTGCGGAGGGAGGCGGGTGCCGGTGGCCGCGAACCCGCGGCGGCGATGACCGCGCGGGTGGAGCGCCAGTGGCGGGCGCCGACGTCGACGAGGGCGTCGAAGCCGGGAAAGGCGGGGACGTCGTGCCGGACCCGGTCGACGGCCAGGGCCACTTGGGCGGGATCGTCGGCGAGGGTGGCCAGGCCGAGTCCGGCCAGCAGGCGCTCGGCGTCGAGGCCCATGAGCATGACGCCCGTCTCGGTGAGCGCGGGTTCGTCCACGGCGGTCAGGGAGAACCGGGAGTCGTAGCCGTCGTGGTCAGACATGGGCGGCCACTCGGTCGTCGGCGAGGCGCGGGACGGCCGCCGACTCCAGGTGGGCGGCGACAGCGGTGGCCACTCGGGCGGTCGCGACGCGGTGCCCGTCGATGTTGCGGGCGGCGGGGCCCAGCACCATGCCCGCTGCCGCGCCGACCGCGAACACGCGGGGCGCGTTGCGGTAGGCCAGGGTCTGTTCGTCGAGGTCGGGCCAGCCGTCACGGGGTGCGGTGACTCCCTCGGGCAGGAGGTGTTCACCATTGGAGACGGTGGTGCCGAGGGCCAGTACGACATGATCGCCGATGACCTGCTCGCCGCCCGCGAGCCGGACGGCCGCGCGGCCGGCGCGCTCGGGTGCCACGGCCGTGATGGTGCTGCCCCGGTGCACGGTCAGCCGGCCGTCGGCCTCGGCGCTCCGCAGCAGGGGGCGGAACTCGAACATGACCGAGGCCCGGCGCTGTCCGCCCATCAGGATCTGGCGGTCCTCCCAACTCGTCCCGTCGAAACGGGCCCTGCCCTCGGCACGGAAGAACGACGCGTTGACATCGGCGCATTGGTAGCGCTCTTCGGAGGCGCGCAGAACCCAGTGCACGTTCTTGCCGTCGTTGAGGGCGTTCGCGATGAGGTGCGCCGCGCTGAGGCCGGAGCCGACGACGATCAGCCGCTGGGCTTCCCGGGGCACGGGTTCGTCCCAGTAACTGACGCTTCGCGGGGTGGCCTCGCCGTCCCACCAGTCGGCCGGCGCGGAACGGCGTTCCTCACCGAGGCAGAGGACGGTGTACGCGGCGCTGACCGCGAACCCGTCGCCGCGGACGGTGACACCGTCGGCGGTGGGCCGCACTTCGCGGACGGAGGCCCGCCGGATGCGCTCGTCCACGTGGTGCAGGGTGGCGACGTGCCTGCAGTAGGCCTCGAAGACGTCGACGGGCACGACGGAGCGGTGCCCGGCCTGGGCCATCCGGATCTCGCGGCGCTCGACGGGGGTGAGCAGCGACCAGTGGAGGCGGGCGAAGTCGAGCAGTTCGCAGTCGCGGTAGCCCTCGACTCCGGGGTGGTGCTCGTAGGGCGAGCGCAGGACCCGCTGTCCGAGGACGTCGACCCGGTCGAAGAACTGTCCGCACGCCCGCCCTTCGCGGTCCAGGAGGACGACGTCATGGACGCCGAGGTGCCAGAGCGCGGAGGCCACCGCGAGACCGGCGGGGCCGGCGCCGATGATGGCCACGTCCGCGGTGGCGGGCGGCGGGGCGGTGCGTGTGCCGTGCGGTCCGGGGGAGGGCGGCCAGTCGCGCCCCCGCGGAGAGTCCAGCAGGTAGGGCTCGGGGACGAAGGAGATCACCCGATGACCGTCACAGGAACGATGACCTCGATGACCGGTCGCTGGGGCATTCCCTCGGCGACCAGCTCTTCGAGGGTCCTGGCCGTGATCTCCGGGCTGTCGGTGGCGATCGGGCTGTACCGGGAGTACGCGTAGGTGGGCCTTCGGCCGGTGGTCTCCAGGGAGTACATCTTCACCACGGCCTCGCCGGGACGTACCTCGCCACCGTAGAAGGTGAGTCGGCGCTGGTCGGGCGTGATGAAGGACTTGGAGAACTGGCGCGACATCACGAGGGTGTCGGCGTCGTCGACGAAGACGGAGTCCTCGTCGGTGGCGGCCTGCATGGCCACCCAGGTGCGGTCCGTCAGGTTGGTCTCGGACTTGATGACCTGCCAGCGGCCGGGCTCGGGGAGGTTGACACAGACCGAGACGTCGTGATCGACGGTGTCGATGGCACCGGAGATCATCAGGACGTGGCGGCGTATGTCGGCGACGCCGGCCATTTGGATATCACGGGCCCGGACCCGTGAGGAAACATCTATTCCGGATACTTCCAGTGGCGGCATCAAATCTCCCCGAGTTCTTGACAGAGGAAGTCCAGGTAGCGCAAGTGCGGCCGACATTTTCACAGGGTCCGCACCCTGTCAAGGACACTTGTTCGGAGCCGAGTTGATGCATGAACACCCGTCCGCCCGGGAAGTGTGTCAAGCCGCTCGGTCGATTTCCCTCCCGATTCCGGGCGCCTCGTCGATCGGGCCGACGTGGGCGATCTCGAAGCTGTCCAGGTCGCAAATATGGATCTTGAGGACGAGTCCCTCCCTCACCGGGACAAAGAAGTCCAGCGGTTGCGTGGCGTCGTCATAGGTCTCGTACGTTCGGAACACCGTTCTGTCGGCGACGGCGAAGAGTGCCTTGTGCACCGCGTTCTTGTGGATCTGCCCGGCCGTCCGCGCCCATCGCTCCACGCGCTCCCAGCCCGCGTGCAGCCGGAGCGGGCCGCAGCCGGCCGGACCGGCGCCTTCCGGCGTGTGCCCGGGTGCCCGGCCGGGCGGATGGTGCTCGGGCGCCGGCCCCGACTCCGACCTCGGCCCCGACGCAGGCTCCGGCCTCCGACCCGACTCCGGCCCCGCCAGGTGGTGTCCGGGGTCCAGGGGCCGTCCGAGCAGAGCGCAGGCGGCCCGCAGTTTGGCTCGGACGGCAGGCGTCGGGCGCAGCCGCAGTACCGCGCGCAGGATGCGCTCGGCGGTCCAGCCGTCCCCCGTTCTCAGATAGCCGAGCGCCTGCCGGTACAGGAAGTCGGCCTCCTCGCCGCTGAGCCGGCCGGTGGAGGTCGCGAGGTATTCGATGCGCCGCTCGCGGGCGCTCGCGACGGCGGGGACCAGACCGACCGGGCCGACCGGGACGACGGGGACGGCAGAGCCGGTGATGCCGGCCGCCGGACAGTGCACCGTGATCAACCCGTCGGACACTTCGGCGAGTTCGGCGAGGGCCGAGAAGAACAACCGGCTGCCGTCGTCGAGCAGTTCCGCGTCGATCACGTCGACGCGGCAGGGGCCCACCTGGTCGAGCCACGCCTGTCCGACCTCACGGAGACTGCGCACCACCCACTCTCCGTACGGCACCCTGTCCGGGCCGTGGGCCCGGCCCCGTACGGTCGCGTTCTCCTCTTCCTCGTTCGTGGCACACGCGGGGTCGTCGGGAGCGACCAGCTTCAGTCCGATGCGTGCCTGCCGGGGCCACGTTGCCGTGGCACCCGTGTTGATCAGGGCTCGCACCGGTGAGAAGCCGACGGTTCCGATCTCGGCCCGCACAGCGAATCTACGCATCCCTACCCCAGTGATCCATCGGCCCGGATACGGCCGAGCGGTGGCACGGCTGTCCGCCTCCACCGCGCATCGGTGACCTCGTGATCGGTCGTGTCAGATGGCATCGCGCACGACCACGGCAATGGCGCTTCCGATGGCCGACGTAGCCTTGGCAGTCTTCACATATCGTGCCGGAAGGCACTTCCTTCGCTTTCCGTCACTTAGCAAAGTAGCTACGTCTCAGGGGGGCCACATCTTCCAAATTGCTCTCGCGCCTGGGGTGTTGCAGGAAACCGACCCACCTCGCCAAGTCCGCTCTTGCCATAACCCCAGATGGGATGCCCGCGCCCATGCGTCCGTTCCCGTGAACGTTCATGTGGCTGTTCAAGTGGCTGTTCAGTCACCGCGCCGGGGCCTCGCGTCAGTCACCGCGCCGGGGCCTCGCGCCGGCCGGTGCGGGGGTGAACCCTGGGGGAGCGGCCCGGCGCTCCGATGGCCCGAGGCGGGCCGATGCCGGTCGGAGCCGCCCTGTCCGGAAAAGGGGAGTGGCTATTCTGCGCGCATGTCGATCACGGACGCGAAGACGGATGCACAACTGGCGGTAGCGGCAGCACGGGCGGGGGCGGCCGTCGTCCGCTCGCTGTACGGGGAAACCCTGGAGCGGTACGAGAAGTCCGCGGCCGATTTCGCGACCACAGCGGACCTGGAAGCCGAGAAGGCCATCCTGGGTGTGCTGCGGACCGCGCGGCCCGACGACGCCATAACCGGCGAGGAGAGCGGGCGCACCGGCGCGGACGGCGCGGAGCGCAGGTGGCTGGTCGATCCGCTGTGCGGCACGCTGAACTACGCCGTGCGCAACATGCTGGTCGCGGTGAATGTGGCCCTCCGCGTCGGGACCCGTATCACCGCGGCCGCATCGGCCGACCCCTTCACCGATGAGGTGTTCTGGACGGACGGCGAGCGCGCCCACCTCCGCAGCGGCGGCAGGGACGAGGAGTCGGTGCCGTCGCCCGATTCGCGTCTGGTGGATGTCAACCTCGACCCGCCGTTCCCCAACGCGCCCGGCTTCAGGGCGGCCCGCCTTCTCGACGACCCGGGGTTCATCGAGCGGTTCCGGCCGCGCGTCGTCTCCACCACCCTCGCGGTGGCCTGGGTGGCAGCGGGCAGACGGGCCGCCTACGTCACCGACGGCGACCTGCGTGACAGCGTGCACTTCGCCGCCGGGATCGCGCTCTGCCAGGCGGCCGGCTGCGTGGTCACCGGCATCCACGGCCAGCCTCTGCACACCGGTGCGGGCGGACTGGTCGTGGCGGCCGACCGGGAAACGCACGCCGCGTTGCTGAAGTTGATCAGCGGTCAGTCCTCGGGCGACCGATAGGGAAGCGCTGCGAGCCACCACCTCCCGTCACCACGTCCTCACCGGCTCCCGTCCTCACCGGCTCCGGGATCTTCCGCCTGCATGACCGGGGCGGCCCCGAAAGCGCGCCGCACGCGACGGAGGAAACGCCGGACCGTCCGGGCCGCCGATGGCGTACCGGAGGCGCGTCCGGCGTGCCCATTTCTGACGGAACCTCAATCAGTGTCGAGTTTTTCGTGTTATTCGGGGCATATTGTGACATTCGAGCCTTAAGTTGTGGGACGACTCCACTCGGGTGGCGTCACGCATCGCTCCGAGACCGCAACGAACGTGCGACACCGATGTGTGCAGACGGCTGCGACGGATGAGCCGGACCCGGAGCGCCGGCCGCCGCAGGGGCGCGTGTCAGGAAAGGCAGGGCAGGTGAACGTGGTGGGGATCATCACTTCCGGTGTGGTCGCGCTGTTCATCACGGTGATACTGACCGCAGGCATCCGCAGAACAACGCTCCGCCGCAGAGGGCCGGACCGCCCGGACGGCCGCAAGCGGCCCGCCCGGCCGATGCCGTACCTGGGCGGAGTGGTGACAGTCCTGAGCGTCACCGGCGTCGGCTGGGCCGGATCCGAACTGGGGCTCGCGGAACCAGGCGCCCCCGTCCTGCCACTGCTCGCCGTGTCCGGCGCCGTCGCGGCGTTCGGCCTCGTCCACGACCTGAAACCGCTCAACCCCTGGCTGCGGCTGGCGGCACAGGCGGTCGCCGCGGCCGTCTTCGTCTCCTTCGCCGGGCTGTCCCCGGTGATGGCCGTGCTCGCCGCGCTCTGGATCGTGTTCCTCACCAACGCCTTCAGCACGCTGGACAATTCCGACGGCGCGATGGCCACCGTCGCCGTTGTCACCGCGACCGGCCTGCTCGTCTGCGCCGTCCTCGACGGCCGGTCCGGTGTGGTCCTGCTGCTGGCCGTCCTCGTGGCCGCTCTCACCGGGTCGCTGGTTCACAACCGGCACCCCGCGCGGATCTTTCCCGGCGAATGCGGCTCCCTGTTCACCGGGTTCGTGCTGGCGGGCTCCGTCGTGCTGCTCCATGCGGCCGCGCCACCGGAGCGTGCCGCGTGGGTGGCACTGCCGGTCCTGATGGTGGTGGCCGTTGCCGACACGGCGCTCGTGCTGGTGTCGCGCCGACGGGCCTCACGGCCGTTGCTCCCGGACGGCGGCGATCACATCGCCCACCGCCTGCGCCGGATCCGGTTCACCGCACCGGGCGTGGCGGTCGTCCTGGGCTTCGGCGCGGTTGTCGGGGCACTCACAGGGACCTTGGTGTACGCGGGGCTGCTGCACCCGCTCGCCGGACTCGTACCGTCGGCGGGCGCGCTCCTCGCGGTCTTCGCCCTGCTCAGGATTCCGGTGTACGGGGGAGCGCCCCGGCGCTCCGCACGGCCCGCCGGCCGCCGCAAGCCCCCGGGGAAGACGACCGGAGCGGTCGGCGCGGCGGTGCCGCCCCCGGCATCCACACCGACCTCTTCCACCGCCGCCGCTTCCGGCCGGACCGTGCCGCCCCCGCCGAACGGCCGCCCCGCCACCGAACTCGCCGCGGGCCGAGGCTGACGGACGCCCTGCGGCAATGGTCGGCCGTCGTCGCGGCCCCGGTCGGCCGGGGTCGGCCCGCGCCGCGGTTCTCCTGTTGGGCCGGACCGGCCGGACCGGCCCAACAGGAGGTACGGGGTGTCCGGGCCCGGCCGTGAAGCACGGAGCCAGGGACGAGGACTGCGTTCGAGACCACCGGGCGCGTGCGGGACGGTAGATTTCCCCTGACCCCGCACTGTGCGAGCGGAGTCGTACGCCGACCGACAGATGGGGAATCGACCTCCATGACTTCTCGAACTCCTGCGAGCGACCCCGCCCCCCACGCCGCGCCCTTCGCGCATTCTCCGGACGCCGTGCACCCCTCGTACGGAGGGGGCAGTCTCCTCGCGGTGAGCGATCTGCATGCCGCGGTCTCCGAGAACCGGGCCATCGTCGAGTCGCTGCACCCGACGTCGGACGAGGACTGGCTCATCGTCGCGGGCGACGTGGCGGAGCAGCCGCACGACGTCCGGTGGGCGCTGGAAATCCTCGCGGAACGCTTCGCCCATGTGGTGTGGACCCCCGGCAACCACGAGTTGTGGACGATGGACAAGGACCCCGTACGGCTGCGCGGGCAGGCCCGGTACGAGCACCTCGTCGAGACGTGCCGGAGCCTCGGGGTGACGACCCCCGAAGATCCGTTCCCCCTGTGGCCCGGCCCGGAAGGCCCGGTGGCGGTGGCCCCGCTCTTCCTCCTGTACGACTACACGTTCCGCGCCCCCGGAGCGCGGACCAAGGAGGAGTCGCTGGCGATCGCGCACAAGGCGGGCATCGTCTGCAGCGACGAGTACCTGCTGCACCCCGATCCGTACCCCGGCCGGGACGACTGGTGCCGGGCCCGCGTCGCGGCGACCGAACGCCGACTGGCCGCGCACGACCCGGACATCCCGCTCGTCCTCGCCGGACACTGGCCCCTCGTACGGGAACCCACCTCGGTGATGTGGTACCCGGAGTTCGTCCAGTGGTGCGGCACGGAACTCACCGCGGACTGGCACCGCCGGTTCAACGTCGCGGCCGTCGTCTACGGACACCTCCACATCCCCCGGACCACCTGGTACGACGGGGTGCGCTTCGAGGAGGTCTCGATCGGCTACCCCCGGGAGTGGCGCAAGCGCGGACATCCGCGCGGCCTGCTGCGGCAGATCCTCCCGTACGAGGAACGCCCCGCGACCCCGGACGGCGCACCCGCCCAAGGGCACGAACCGAGCCGCACCGCATCCGAGGGCGCCTCGTGATCGAGCGGCTGTTTCCCGAGTACGTCTCCTGTGCCGCCACCCGTGAGGAGACGGTGCCGGACGGAATCCTGTTCCCCGAGGAGGAGGAACTGGTGGCCAGGAGCGTGCCCAAGCGCGTCAACGACTTCGCGACCGCGCGCGCCTGCGCCCGTCGCGCGATGGCGGGCCTCGGCCTGCCGCCCGTGCCGGTGCTGCGCGGCCGACGCGGTGCGCCGCTGTGGCCCGAGGGGATCATCGGGAGCCTCACGCACTGCGAGGGCTACCGGGCGGCGGCGCTGACGCGGGCGACGGACGCACTGAGCCTGGGCATCGACGCCGAGCCGCACGCTCCGCTGCCCGCCGGTGTCGGGGACCTGATCTCGCTTCCTTCCGAACGCCGTTGGAACTTCCCGCCCCCGCCCGGCGACGACGGTGCGCTGCACTGGGACCGCCTGCTGTTCAGCGCCAAGGAGAGCGTGTTCAAGGCGTGGTACCCGATCACCGGGACCGAACTCGACTTCGACGAGGCGGACATCACCTTCCACCGGGCCGAGCACGGGGGCACCGAAGGCACCCTGAGCGCGCGCCTGTTGCGTACCCACCCCGCGCTGCCACCGACGCTGCGGGGCCGATGGCGGGTCGAGGACGGCATCGCCGCCACGGCAGTCCTGGTGCCGCACGGCTGAGCAGCCGCGCGGGCGGCGGGAATCGGCTGATCTCCCCGTCGGCTGTTCCCCCGGTCGCACCACCGGGGGTTCAGCTGTCCCGCGCCGTCAACGGCTGCCCCAGCCGCACATTCCACCGCCCTGACCGGCCGCTGAGCTCGGTGAGCGACAAGGGGGCGACATCGAGCCGCCAGAACGCTGCCATCGGCAGAGCCAGTCCATGGACGACCGCCGCCCGTACCACCGAGGGACCGGCCACCGCCAGCACGCTTCCACCGGCGTCGGCGTCGGCGTCGGTATCGGCTTGGGTCAGGGCCTGGGTCTGGGCCTTGGCTTGGGCCTGGGTCTGGGCCGCGAGCCAGCCTCCGACCCGGGCGGTCAGATCCCGCAGGGACTCACCGCCGTGCGGGGCTGCCGCAGGGTCGCCGAGCCACTCGGCCACCGCCTCCGGCTCCCGCCCGGCCACCTCGTCCAGGCGCAGGCCGCGCCAGCGTCCCAAGTCCCAGTCGGCGAGGTCCGGTTCGTGCCGGACGGCGAGGCCGAGCGCCTCGGCCGTCCGGAGGCACCGTTGCGAAGGGCCGCTCGCGTAGCGGCCTGCCGCCGGCATCGTGCCCGCGGCGGCGCGGGCACGTTGTTCGCCGGCCCGGTCCAAGGGACCGTCGCCGTCGAAACGGGCCTCCCGCAGCGCGGCGTTCATGGCAGGTGAGACCAACATCACCCGTACCGTCACGCTCTGTCTCCACTCCCTCGACTGTGGTCCCCATGGCGCGGTTTCCCAAGGTCTCCCGGGCCGTGGCCATGCCGATTGCACCATGGCGGTGTCCGCGTGCAGGCGGTAGGGTCGCGTCGACCATGACGAGGGTGTGACGGAAGTCCGGTGAGAATCCGGCACGGTCGCGCCACTGTGTACCCGTACCCGTACGGGAAGTCAGACCCAGCACCGTCGTCTGAGGCACCACGACAGGGACGCGTGTTCCCACAGGAGGTTCTGCCATGGCACAGTCCGCTGCCCCGGTGACCGGCGCAACTGCGATCACCCCCATCTCGGCGAAGGCCATTGCCCCTTGGGCGGTCTTCTTCGGCATTCTCATGCTCGTCCTGCTGTACTTCGTCGGCGCCGAGCAGGGGGCCACCGCGGTCATCTCCGGTGAAGGTGTCCACGAATGGGTCCACGACGGTCGTCATCTGCTCGGCTTCCCCTGCCACTGAGAAAACAGGGGAAACTCTCGTGAA
The DNA here is from genome assembly GCF_001905125.1 of Streptomyces sp. TSRI0281. Lineage (GTDB taxonomy): Bacteria > Actinomycetota > Actinomycetes > Streptomycetales > Streptomycetaceae > Streptomyces. Next base: position 107,163 of record NZ_LWLE01000012.1, read on the forward strand.
CTCCATATCTGTCAGAGCCCTGCTCGTCCGCGGCATGCTGGCCGGCCTGGTCGCGGGCGCGGCGGCTCTCGTCGTCGCCTACTTCCTCGGCGAGTCCCAAGTGGACGCCGCCATCGCGCTGGAAGAGGCCCACAGCCATGACCACGGCGGCGGCGAGGAGCTCGTCAGCCGCACCATGCAGGCGACCGGCGGACTCGCCACCGGCATCCTGGTCTTCGGCGTGGCGATCGGCGGCATCGCCGCTCTTGTCTTCTGTTACGCCCTCGGGCGCATCGGCGACTTCGGCCCGCGGGCCACGGCGGCGCTGATCGCGGGCGCCGCCCTGTTGACGGTGTACGTCGTGCCGTTCCTCAAGTACCCGGCGAATCCGCCGGCTGTCGGCAACCCCGACACCATCGGGAAGCGCACCACCCTGTTCTTCCTGATGGTCGCCCTCGGTGTTCTGCTGGCCGTCGTCGCCGTCATCCTCGGCAGACGGCTCGCGCCTCGCTTGGGCAACTGGAACGCGACCATCGTCGCGGCTGCCGGTTTCGTCCTGCTGATCGGGCTCGCCTATGCGTTCCTGCCCTCGATCAACGAGGTCGGCAGGGGCTTCCCGGCTGCCCTCCTGTGGGAGTTCCGGCTCTCCACGCTGGCTATTCAGGCCACGCTCTGGGCTGTTTTCGGCCTGGTCTTCGGCTATCTGACCGAACGCCTGCTGGCGCCCGGGACGGGGGCGGCGGCGGGCGGCGCGGTGTCCCGCGACACGGCCGGAGCGGTGACCTGACCGGCTGACCTGCTGACCGCCCGGCCTGCCGGCCGCCCGACCTGCCGGCGGTACTGCTGGTCGGACGGGACTGCTGGGCGGACAAGAACCCGTCGGGGATCATCCCGGCGGGTTCCGTCGTATGCGGCGGAGGGGTAGCGACGCTAACGGCGTCACCGGCAGCAGGGGTAGCGTCGCTAACGTATCGGTGTTAGCGTTGATGTCATCGGGTTCGCGGAACGCCAACCCCTGTGTCATCGGGAGCGAGACCATGACTGACCACACCACTGCCACTGCCTCCGCCACGGCTGCCGCACCGCGCGTCGCCCTTGTCACCGGGGGGTCCCGGGGAATCGGCCGGGAGAGCGCCGAACGGCTCGCGGTCGACGGTTTCGCCGTCGTCATCAACTACGCGGGCAACCGGACCGAGGCCGAGGCCGCCGTCGCGGCCATCACGGCCGCGGGTGGACAGGCCGTCGCGCACCAGGCCGACGTCGCCGACGAGATCGCCGTCGCGGCTCTCTTCGACGCCGCCGAGGAGGCGTTCGGGGGCATCGATGTCGTCGTGCACGCCGCGGGCGTCATGGCGCTCGCGCCGCTGGCCGAGCTCGACCTCGACGCGCTCGACCGGATGTACCGCACCAACATCCGCGGCACGTTCGTCGTCGACCAGCAGGCCGCGCGGCGCCTGCGGGGCGGCGGGGCCATCATCAACTTCTCCAGCTCGGTGCTTTCGCTCTCCCTTCCCGGATACAGCGCCTACGCGGCCACCAAGGGGGCCGTCGAGGCCATGACGCTGATCCTTGCCCGCGAGCTGCGCGGCCGGGACATCACGGTCAACGCCGTGGCCCCCGGGCCGACCGCCACGGCCCTGTTCCTGGACGGCAAGGACGAGGAGACCGTCGCGAGGATGGCCGCTCAGCCGCCGCTGGAGCGACTGGGCACGCCGCAGGACATCGCGGAGGTCGTCTCGTTCCTCGCGGGCCCGGCGCGCTGGGTCAACGGGCAGGTCGTGCGTGCCAACGGCGGGATCGTCTGACGGCCCCTTCCGGCAGCGGACAGTGGACAGCGGACGGCCGACGGTCTGCGGCTTTCGGCGTGAGCCGGGCCGAGGCCCCGCATATCTCTCTCGCGCGTCGCTGTTCACCCTGTGCGCATTCCCCGGCCGAGGAGCAGTCCCATGAGCAAGGTCATCGTCATCACCGGTGCGGGTTCCGGTTTCGGAGCCCTGGCGGCTCGGGCCCTGGCCCGCTCGGGCCACATCGTCTACGCCGCCCTGCGGAACACCACCACGCGCAATGCCGGCCGGGTTGTCGAGGTGGCGGCCTATGCCGCCGAGCACGGGGTGGACCTGCGCACCGTGGAGCTGGATGTGCTGTCCCAGGAGTCGGCGGACGCCGCGATCTCCGCGGTCATCACCGAGGCCGGCCGCCTCGACGTACTCATCCACAACGCCGGGCACATGGTCACCGGCCCCGCCGAGGCGTTCACCCCCGAGGAACTCGCGGCGGTCTACGACATCAATGTCCTCGGTACCCAGCGCGTGAACCGGGCCGCGCTGCCGCAGCTCAGAGGCCGGCGGCACGGTCTGGTGGTGTGGATAGGTTCCACGTCCACCAGGGGCGGTACGCCGCCCTACCTGGCCCCCTACTTCGCAGCCAAGTCCGCCATGGACGCCCTGGCCGTCTCCTATGCCGCCGAGTTGGCGCGTTTCGGCATCGAGACCGCCATGGTCGTGCCGGGCTCCTTCACCTCGGGAACCGACCACTTCATCACGGGCGGGCATCCGACCGACCAGTCCGTGGTCCCGGCCTACGAAGAGCTCTACGCCGGCCTGATGGAGCAGGTGTCCCAGCGGCTGGCCGCTCTCGCTCCCGCCGATGCCGATGTCGCACAGGTCGCCGATGCCATCGTCCGGGTCGTGGACGCCGAGCACGGGAAGCGCCCCTTTCGCGTACACGTCGATCCTGTCGACGACGGCAGCGAGGCGGTCAGCGCGGTCGCCGACCGCGTCCGCGCGGAGTTCCTCGGACGGATCGGCCTGGACGACCTGCTGGCGCCGCATGCCGCTTGATAGCGTCCGTTCGATGAGCACGCGAACACGCATTCTGGAAGTGGCGGCGGACTTGGTGAGGGAGTCGCCCGACGGTGACATCTCCACGCGTGCGGTCTGCGAGGCGGCGCAGGTGGGAGCCCCTGCCCTCTACCGGCACTTCGGTGACAAGGAAGGTCTGCTGTCGGCGGTCGTCGATCATGGATTCGACAAGTATCTGGCGACCAAACGGGAACGCGACGGCACCACGGATCCCGTCGAGGACCTGCGCAACGGCTGGGACAGCCATGTGGAGTTCGCCCTTCGCAACCCGAACCTCTACCGGCTGATGAACTCACCCGCGATGCGCACGCCGCCGGAGGCCGCACTTGAGTCCCACCGGATCCTCACCAGGGATCTGACCCGGGCAGCCGCGGTGGGAAGGCTGCGTGTCGCCCCGGAACTCGCGGCGCAGATGATCATGTCGGCCAACACGGGAGTGGCCCTGATGCTCGTGGCCCGCCCGGCGACCTTCTCCGACAACGCCATGTCCAGGAGGGTGCGCGACGCCGTGCACGCGGCCGTCCTCACTCCGGACGCGACCCCGAGCGGCCCGACGGAAGCCGGAGTCCCCTCGACGGCGGCTCGATTGAGCGCTCTGCTGCGCCACTCCCATGAATCGGGACTCAGTACTGCGGAGGCGGCCCTGATGACGGAGTGGCTGGACCGCGTGGCGAACTCGCTTCCGGGAGACGGGCCGACGGCCTGAACCGTCGACCCACCGCCACTGACACCGCCACCGCCAACCATCGACGACGACCCGGACCGGGGGATGCCGTGGGGCAGGGCCGCTGCCCACTACGGCCGGGTCGAGGCGGGCCCCGGGGCCGCTCCGGGGCCCGCCCCCGAATCACGCGGGCTCGGGCCCCGGACGAGTCCGGCTCCGCCTTCGCCGTTGTCTCCGCTTTGTTTCCGGCTCAGGAAGCGCCGGAGTCGAAGTCGCCGGTCAGCGCGGAAGCCATCCGCAGATGCGGCGCGGCCTCGCTGTGCCGCCCCTGGCGCTCCAGGGTGCGCCCCAGCATGAGGCGCGCGTAGTCCTCCACCGGGTCCCGCTCCAGTACGGCGCGCAGCTCGGCCTCGGCCTTGCCGAGCCGGGCGGAGTGGTAGTAGGCGCGAGCCAGAAGCAGCCGCGGGGCGACCTGCTCCGGCACCTCCTCGACCAGCCCGCCCAGAATCCGGGCCGCCGTCAGGTACTCCTTGGCCTCGAAGAACATCTGTGCCCGGTCCCACCGGTCGGCGGCCGTGCCGAACTCGTCATAGGTCTCGCTCACGTGTCCTCCTCCTGTTTCCTTCCGGCGCGGGCCGCCCGAGGGCTCCGTCCGCGTTCGCTCAGAGATGAGAACACAGCATGATGGTTTAACATTCCACTAAATTTTCGGCGTGGGGACCAGGCCTCCGCGCCCGTACGGGAATAGGTTGTGCGCCATGAGCAATCTCGATCGCCAGGCCGCACTCTCCGTCTGCGGAGGGCGGGGCTTCGTCGTCGCCGAACCGGTGCGTGAACTTCTCACCCCGCGCCGTGTCCAGCTCGGCGAGTCCACCGAGGTGCGCCGCCTGCTGCCCAACCTGGGGCGCCGCATGGTCGGCGCCTGGGCCTTCGTGGACCACTACGGCCCCGACGACATCGCTGACGGGCCCGGCATGCAGGTACCGCCCCACCCCCACATGGGGCTGCAGACGGTCAGCTGGCTCCACGACGGCGAGGTTCTGCACCGCGACAGTCTGGGCAGTCTCCAGACGGTGCGCCCCCGCGAGTTGGGTCTGATGACCTCGGGCCGGGCCATCAGCCATTCCGAGGAAAGCCCGAAGTCGCACGCCAGGCTTCTGCACGGTGCCCAGCTCTGGGTGGCCCTGCCCGAAGCCCACCGCGGCGTCGAGCCGCACTTCCAGCACCACGTGGACCTGCCCACCGTCACCGCGCCCGGCCTCACCGCCACCGTCATCCTGGGCGAACTCGACGGTGCGGTCTCGCCGGGCACCGCCTACACCCCGATCGTCGGCGCGGACCTGGCGCTGGCGCAGGGCGCCCAGGCCCGGCTGCCGCTGGACCCGGACTTCGAGTACGCGGTTCTGTCCATGTCCGGTGAGGCGGAGGTCGACGGCGTACCCGTACTGCCGGGCTCGATGCTCTACCTCGGCTGCGGCCGCTCCGAACTGCCGGTGCGCGCGATCTCCGATGCTGGGCTGATGCTCCTCGGGGGCGAGCCGTTCGAGGAGGAGATTGTCATGTTCTGGAACTGGATCGGACGGTCCCAGGAGGACATCGCACAGGCCCGGGAGGACTGGGTGAACGGGACCCGCTTCGGCGAGGTGAAGGGCTACGACGGCCCTCCGATCCCGGCTCCGGAGCTGCCTGTGGTGCCGCTGAAAGCGCGGGGGAGGGTGCGCTGAGCTGGGGTAATCGCCCGAACTGACCTCAGGCTGGCCGGCTTCGGACATGTTCCGTTTCTGGTCGACTCGTAGCTGCTCACTTCGCCCTTGGCGTGCGCTGCGGATCTTGAGTGCGACTTCCAGGTAGAGCAGGGTGTGGTGACGTTCGGTGGAACGAATGCTGACTCAATGCTGACTTCACTGACGAGTAGTCAGTTATCTGGTGGTGGTCCGCGCCGTGTCGTCGCGACAGGAGTGCGCGGGGTCGAGGCTCCGCCCGCAAGGCGGTCCCGTGCATGGAGCAGGGTCGTGGCGTGTGTTGTGTCGCGCGTGATGGGTAACGGTCGACTACGCGTCTACGCTGATCCAACGAATTGTGGGCAGTCGACAAAGAAATCCCTCTCAACTTCCCGTTCGCGACGGGACCGCGTCTGCGTGCGGGATCATGATGCGAGTCGCCGAGTTCGCGAGGACGCCGTCGGAGAAGCTGCATCGGTCGGCCTCGCAGTGTGACCCGCCTGAGCGGTTGATCTCGGGCCGCCGCAGAGCTGTGTTTGTGGGACGGATCGCTACTGTGTCAGCTGCCTCCACCGTCTGCATGGAACGCGATGCGGCGCAGCGATGGCGCACTCGCATCGCTGCCGGTGGGGTGATTCGCCCGCGCGGCGACAACCAGAGACCTTTGTCATGAAGATTGTCTACCTGGCGGCGCTGACCTGCGGTATTGCGACCTTCCGCGCCTCTGACCTGCCAAGACGGGTCTTTGAGGGTCTTTCGAAATCGTGCCGCGTTACGCAGCCGATTCTCCCCACGTGCTCCCCAGCGCCGCCCGTACTCCCCAGATTCTCCCCAGGAACGGGCTGCCCCGGGAGGGCAGGGAGACCTGAAGGCGGCGTACCCGAGGAACGGGCAGAGGCACGGTGGGTTACGTCGCCGAGGGTCCGTCAGGACACCAACAGGTTCTTCGTCTGCTGGTGGTACACGTCCCGCGCCCTGGTGACCAGCGAAAACATGTTTCCTGGTGGTCTTCGAGTGAGACTTGGTCCGCGAATGGCCCGGATTTTGGGGTAGTTGAGGGTCTGGGTGTCCGTTGCAGCCCGGCTTGGGCGGGGGACGTACATGCTGTACGTCGAAGTGCCTGGGGGCCTGGCCCCAGCGCCAGGCACTCGGCGAGAGAGGGGCGGAGGCGCCGGTGAGACTGCCGAGCAGTTCTGACCTGGCGTCCGCAAATTGGTTGGCGGTCGGGCTGGTGCGACGGTTTCAAGGCTGGTCGGCCTCACCTCCGCTCGCGCGGAGAGCACACCACCTTCTCGGGTGAGGAGTCGCTCGCGGAAGTGGCACAGAGCGAGAGCCGCACGATATTCGGGGCCCTGCGGCACCAGGAACTGCCCCACGCCCTGATGGCCAAAGAAATCGATCCGGAGAATTACGGCATCCGCTACCTCTCCGAGACGGGGTACGGACCGAGGTATGTGAACTTCGACCTCACCTCGGGCGGCTCCTCCTGGAAGCTTCGGACCGACGGGCTGACCGTGACCACCGTGCGCATCGCTCGCGACGAGGTGCCCCGGGGCGGGATGCGGGTGCACATCCGTGACAGCGGTGGGAGCGCGCTGGTCGAACTGCGGACGGACACGGGGGAGTACCGCGCGGAGTGGGCGGAGGAGTTCCTGGCACGTTACGTGAGTGTCCTGCGCCGCTTCGCCGCCGACCCGGGCACTCGGGTGGCTGGGGAAGTGGGCCGCTGACCAGGAAAGGAACGGGCGCGGCGGCTGACGGTCGCTCGCATCCCGGTTGCGCGCGGCCGGAGCCCTTCCGGATCGTCCAGGAGGGACGGCACCGCGGCTCACCCCATCTGGCCTCCGCGCCGCGGCTCACCCCTTCCGGCCTCCGCGCCGTGGGCCGAGCAGCAGCCAGAGCAGATACGCGCCCCCGGTGCTGACGGTGACGACTCCCGTCGGGAGCTGGACCGGGGCGAAGGCGTGTGCGGCGACCCAGTCGGCCGCGCCGAGCAGGAGGGCACCGGTCAGGGCGGCGCCCAGCAGACTGATGCCCGGGGTGCGGCGGTACAGAAGCCGGGCGATCTGCGGTGCTGCGAGGGCCACGAACGCCAGGGGCCCGGCGACCGAGGTGGCGACGGCGGTGAGTGCGACACCCACCGTCGCGAGGATCAGCCGCCCCCGTACGACCCGCGCGCCGAGCGCGGTGGCCACGTCGTCACCGAGCTCAAGAACCCGCAAGGTACGGATGAGGAACGGGGTGACCAGGGCGAGCGGCGCGAAGGCCACCAGGGCCGGGACGGCGTGTTCCCAGCCGAGGGCGTCGAGACTGCCCGCGGTCCACTGGGCCGCACGGGCGGCGACGGCCGTGTCGGCGCCGTACATCAGCCAGGTGTTGACCGAGGTGAGGACCGCGCTCACGGCGATGCCGGTGACGACGAAGCGGGTGGTGGCCGTGGAGCGCCTGCCGCCGAGCGCGTACACCAGGGCCGCCGTGGCGAGCCCGCCGATGAGAGCGCTCAGTGCGGTCCGGGTGTAACCGGCGGTGCCCGTGAGGAGCACGGCCAGGGCACCGGTCGAGGCGCCGGTGTTGAACCCGATCACGTCGGGGCTGCCGAGCGGGTTACGGGTCAGCGTCTGGAAGATCGCCCCGGACAGCCCCAGCGCTGCCCCGAGGGCCAGTGCGAGGAGGGCGCGCGGCAGGCGCCAGGTGAGGACCACCGTGCTGGTCAGCGGGTCCCCCCGCCCGGCGAGGGCGTGGAGGACATCGGGTACGGGGACGGAGATGTCGCCCGCTGCCAGTGAGGCGATGAGTACGGCCGCGCCCAGGAGCGTCAGCGTCAGTGAAGTGCCGGCCGCCCGGTGCCGGCGCCTGCCCCGGGAGCGACGGGCGCCGGGGGCTGTGGTCGTGGGCACGGTGGTGGTGGGGCCGGTCACCGGATCCGCCCTTTCCGGGAGTGGAGCAGTATGAGGAGCAGCGGTGCTCCGAGGAAGGCGGTGACGACTCCGACGGGGAGTTCGCCCGGCCGGGTGACGAGCCGAGCGGCCACGTCGGCGGTCAGCAGCAGCACGGGTCCGGCGATCAGCGAACCCAGGAGCAGGCGCCGGGTGCCGGGGCCGATGAGTGGCCGCAGCAGGTGGGGGACCATCAGCCCGAGGAACGACAGGGGTCCGGCCAGTGCGGTCGCCGAGCCCGCGAGCAGGGTGATCGCGGCGATGGCGACGGCCCGGGTGAGGTGGGTGCGGGTGCCGAGGCCCCGCGCCAGGTCCTCGCCCATGGCCGCCATGTCCAGGCCCCTGGCGACGGTCAGGGCGGCGATCAGCCCGACGGCGACGAAGAACGTGAGGAACGCGGTGGTGCCGGGCGGGATCCCGGTCAGGGTGCCGGCGCTCCAGGCGCGCATGGTGTCGAGGGTGCGGGGGTTGAGCAGGGTCAGGGCGGCCTGGATTCCCGAGAGGACGGCACCGAGCGCGACCCCGACGAGGACCAGTTGTCCGGGGTGGCGGTTGTCGGTCGCCGCGGCGACGACGACGATCAGCACGGTTACGGCGGCGGCCCCCGCGAAGGCGGACCAGACGGTGGCGGTGACGCCGGTGGATCCGGTGAGGGCGACGGTGAGGGTGACGGCGAAGCCGGAACCGCTGCTGACGCCGAGCAGTCCGGGGTCGCCGAGCGGGTTGCGGGTCACGGCCTGGATCAGGATGCCCGCAGCGCCGAGCGCGGCCCCGGCGACGAGCCCCGCCGCCGTACGCGGCACTCGGACCTCCCGGACCAGGGTGACGATGTCAGCCGGTCCGGTGTGGGCGAGCCCCTGGACGATCTGATGGATTCCGACGGTCCGCGAGCCGAAGGCGACACTGGCGGCGGCGACGAGCAGCAGGACGCCGCACCCGGCCCCGGCGAACGCGAGGACGCGGGTGCGGGGCCGGGGGGCGCGCCGCCCGACAGGCGGGATGGAAGCGGTCATCGAGCGGAGGCGGCGGTGGCGAGGGTGGCACGGAGTTCACCGATGAGCCACGGCACGGCGGCGGCGTTCGGGGACTGGAGCGCGGTCGCCGCCTCGATTCCGAGCGGCAGGTACCGGTCGGACGTGACGATCCGGAGCCGCGACACGACGGGGTTGGACTCGAACTTCTCCTTGAGCGCGCCGCTCTGGTACGTCATGAAGAGGACATCGGCGCGGTCGTACAGGGCGGCCCGTTCGTAGCTGACGTCGACGGCGCCCGGTACGGAGCCCCTCCCGTCCAGGTTCGCGACGGCGGGCAGCGGGGTCAGGCCGAGCCGGTTCATGAACCGGGCGGTGGCGTTGGTCTCCTCGGTGATCATCACGGCGAACCCGTCACGGGCCTGGCCGTACAGGTAGGTCTTTCCGGCCAGGCCCGGCAGGTCGGTCTTGAGCTTCTCCACCGCTCGGTCGGCGGTGTCCAAAACCTTCCGCGCGCCCTGCTCGTCGCCGAGGGCCCGCCCGATCCGCAGGGCCTCCTCGGTGGCGTCCGCCCCGTAGAGCTGCTTCTCGTAGGCGACGACGGGCGCCACGGTGGACAGCCGCTTGTAGGTGGGCTCATCGAGGGTGAACGCGGTACTCGCCAGGATGAGATCCGGCCTGAGCGCCGCTATCCGCTCGGTGTTGATGTTCATCGGGTCGAGCCAGGTCACGGAGTCGTCGAGCGGCTCGGTGTAGGGGAGGTTCTCGTCCTTCGTCTCCCCGCTCACGCTGCCGTAGCTCTTGACCGCGCCGACGATGTGCGCGCCCAAGGCGCCCGCGACGGCGGTGTCCGCGTAGCCGAGGGTGACGACGCGCCGGGGCGCGGCCGGGACGGTGGCCGTGCCCCAGGCATTGGTGAAGGTGGTGGGGAAGCCCTTGCTCGTCCCGCTCGCGGCGTCCGGGGCGGCGGAACTCTCGGTGCTCTTGCCGGCGGTGCAGCCGCTCAGGGCGATGGCGGCGGCGAGCAGGGCACCGAACAGCGGTGTCCACGGGCGGAAGGGGCGGGGCATGGTTCTCTCTTTCGCAGGGGTTGTGTTCGCGTCAAAAGGGGTGTGCGGATCGCCGGTACGGCCGGCGGTGCGGCGGTACGGGGTGTCGGCGGCGATGACGCACCGGTGCCCCCACATGTCACTGGTCTGACCAGCGCCGCCATCAGGTAAGCCTAGCCTTATCTTGCGGATATTTTTACATGTACGGTAATGCAATGCTTACTTCTACGGGGCCCGGTATCGGACGGGCACTGCACGGCTCGGTCGCACGTCTCGCCACAGGGATCGGCTGCGCGGCGCTCGCCGCCGGGGCGGGAGTCGCGCTCCTGGCCGCGGTCGTCGAGTTCGTCCGCGCCCCGGACCCCCGATGGGTGTGGTGGGGCGCCCTGGCCCTCGTCGTGGCGGGAGCCCTGAACTCCCTGTCGTCCTGGCTGGCGCACGGCGCGGAGGCGGAGTTCGAACACCGGCTCCGCCGCATCCTGGCGGCCCATGTCTCCCGGCTGCCCACATCCGCACTGGCCCGGCTCGGCGCCCAGGGTCTGCGCACCCGGCTCGACGACGACGTCTCGGCGCTGCACCACGCGGTGGCCCATCTGCCCGGCGAGATCGCGACCGTGGTGATCGCCCCGCTCGCCGCGCTCGTCCTGCTGGTCGGATACGCCGGTCCGCCCGGCCTCCTCGCGGTCGTGCCCGCCGCCCTGGCGGCCGTGTTCCGCCTGGTGGTCATTCCGCGGCTGTCACGGCGCTACGCGGCGGACCGGGGCCGGACCGTCGGCCGCATCGTCACCGCCGTAGACGACATGGTCCGCGGCGCGGTGATCACCCGGGTCCACGGCGACGAATCCGGCGCCTCGGCCCGATACGCCACCGCGACACGGGAGTTCGGGCACGGGTTCCGGGACTGGGTCGGACGGGTCGCGACCCCGGCGGCGGTGGCCACCGCGCTGCTCCAGCCGAGCGTGACCCTGGTCGCGGCGTTCTGCGTCGGCCACCGGATGCCGGTCTGGCAGCTCACCGCCGTCTGCGTTTTCGCCCTCGCCTCCCTCGCGCCGGTCCTGCGCCTCGGCCACGGCCTGGACTACCTCGGCGCCGCCCGGGACGCGGCCCGGCGCATCGATGCCCTGATCGCCGAACCCCTGCTGCATCCCGGTCCCGCAGGGAACAGGCCGCTGCCCCGGGACGAAACCGCCGCTGCCACCCGTGCGGCCGGGGACCCGAAGCCGGCACCCGTCCTCGAAGCGGTCACCGTACGGGAGGACGGGCGGCGGCTCGTCGGCCCGCTGAACCTGGTCATCACGCCGAACGCGGTCACAGCGATAACCGGTCCCAGCGGTTCCGGCAAGACCACCCTGCTGCGCCTGCTCGGCCGGGGCATCGACCCCGACGACGGCACGATCCGCCTCGGGGACACGCCCTACCGGGACCTGCCGCTGGAATCGATGGCACGACGCGTCGCCACCGTTCCCCAGTCGCCGGATGTCCTTCCCCGCAGCGTCCGCGAGAACCTGTTGCCCGCCCGCCCCCACGCCACCGATCCGGAACTACGAGCGGCCCTCGCGGCCACCGCCCTGGACGTCCCGCTCGACGCCCCGGCCGGACCGCTGTCCGGCGGGGAGCGCCAGCGCCTCGCCCTCGCCCGCGCGCTGCTCACCCAGGCCCCGGTGCTCGTGCTCGACGAACCCACCAGCGCCCTCGACCCCGACACGGCGGAGGCCGTCATGAACACCCTGCTCGCCCTCCCCGGCCGCACCATCGTGCTGGCCACCCATGACCACGCCCTCGCGGCACGGGCCGACCACCGCATCGTCCTGGAGCACGGGGAGGTGGTCGCATGAGGACCGCGTTCGGCACCACGGCCGTGCGGCGCGTACGCGCCGTGGCGCTCGCCTGGATCTGCGTCACCGCCCTCGAAGCCACCGTGGCCGCACTGCTCGCGGCCACCCTCGTACACGGAACACCCCTGGGCTGGGCGGTGGGCACCGTGATCCTCGTGCTCGGCGCCACCGTGCTGGTCTCCCGAGGCGGCTATCTCGCCGGCGCCGCCCTCGCCACCGACCTCTACCGCCGGCTCGGCCGCGCCCTGGTCCGGCTGCCGCTCGGCTGGTTCACCCACGATCACCGGGCGCTCTCCAACCGGATCGCGGGCGAGGGCGTGCCCCGGCTGATGGGCATCCCCGCGCATCTCGTGGAACTCCTCGTCCGCGGCGTACTGACCCCGCCGCTCGTCGTCCTCGGCCTCGGCATCGTCGTCGGCCGGCCCCACGCCGCCGCGCTGCTCGGCCTCCTCGCGGTCTCGGGCACGGCACAGACCTTCGCCCAACGGGCCCTCGCCCGCACGGACGCGCACCGCCAGACCGCCCGCACGGCCTCGACCGAGGCACTGCTCGAATTCTCCGAGCACCAGGAGCTGTACCGCAGCGTGACCGGAACCGCTGGAGCGGTCCGCCGGCTCACGGACGCCTGGGACCGCGAGCACGCCGCACTGCGACGGCTCAACGCGGTCAGCGCCCCGGTGACCCTCGTCTCGGCACTGGCCACGGCCCTGCCCACGGTCGGGATGCTCGCCCTCTGCGTCGCGCTCGACGCCCCTGCTCCCACGGCGTTCGCCGTACTCCTGCTGACCCTGCGCGCCGCCGCCCCGGTCGACGAACTCGCGCTCCTCGGCGTGACTCTCGGCGACACCCGCGCCGGTATCGACCGGTACGCCTCGCTCGTGACCGTGCCCCCACTGCCCGAACCGCCGCACCCGCGCCCGCTGCCGGACGACACCGGCCTCGGCATCGACCGCGTCGCGTTCGCCCCGGCGCTGCGGGATGTGTCCCTGACCATGCCCGCCGGATCGACCACCGTGATCACCGGCCCGACCGGAAGCGGCAAGTCCACCCTGCTGAAGCTCCTGCTGCGGGGCGACGACCCGGACAGCGGACGCGTCACCCTGGGCGGCACCGATCTGCGGCACCTCGCCGCGGCGGACCGGCTCCGCCGCTTCGCCGTCCTCCCCCAGGAACCCACGCTCTTCGACGGGACGGTCGCCGACAACATCCGCGTCGGCGACCCGAACGCCGACACCGCCGCGCTGCGCGACGCGGCACTGCGCGCGGGCCTCGGCAGTCTGCTCGACACCCACCCGGACGGTCTGGACCTCCAGGTCGGAACCCGCGGAACCGCGCTCTCCGGCGGCGAACGCCAGCGCGTCGCCCTCGCCCGCGCCCTGCTCAGGAACGCCCCCGTCCTGCTCCTCGACGAACCGACCGCCGCTCTCGACCCTGTCACCGGCGCCCATGTCACGGCCACGGTCAACGCTCTCCACTGCACCCGCGTCGTGGTCACCCACCACGACCCCGAACGCTGGCGTCCCGACCGGATCGTCCGACTCGTCGACGGCAGCATCACCGACCCGGAACCTGCACGGGGAACGCCGAGTGGCCGGGAGCGGGATGCGTGACCTGCCTCCCGCCGAGGCGCCGGCAGAAGGCGAGGACCGATTCGGCGCGGTCCGGTGTTCATGACCCGCACGGCCCGGGCCGACACCGCGGGCCGGCCCGGGCCACGACTCAGGGCGCGGGTCGCTTCGGGGGCGTGCGCTCGGCCGGAGGCGTGCGCGGTGCGAAGCGGATCGGGGCCTGGAAGCGGGCCCTGCGGGCCGCGCGGCGGAAGACCGTGAGCACGGCCGGGCCCGCCAGGCAGACGCAGACGAAGTTGGTGACGGCGCGTCCGGTGTCCCAGCCGAGGGAGGTGGCGAGGTCGAAGGCGAGGTAGCGCTGGAACTGCTCGGTGAAGGGGAGGCCGGGGAGATAGGCGATGGAGCTGTTGGGGTCGAGGGAGAACGGCCAGAAGGAGAGGTTGAGGAGGAAGCCGAAGAGGTAGCCGGACACGGAGCCGTAGACGGCGAGCAGAGCGACCTCGCGGCGGCCGGTGGCCTTCGGGAGGAAGCCGGCGAGCATACCGACGAAGGCGCAGCCGAACATCTGGTACGGCATCCAGGGCCCGACCCCGCCCGTGATCAGGGCGGAGGCGAAGAGGGACGTGCAGCCGAGGGTGAAGCCGAAGCCGGGACCGAACACCCGTCCGGCCAGGACCAGGATGAAGAACACCGTCTCGATGCCGGCCGTGCCCGCGCCGAGGGGGCGGATGGCGGCGTTGACCGCGGACAGCACCCCCAGCATGGCCAGGGCCTTGGAGTTGATGCCGCCCTCGGCGATCTCGGAGATGACCACGCAGAGCACGATCACGAGCAGGACACCGAAGATCAGCGGTGGTGCGTAGTTCGAGCCGAACCTGCCGGGGGCGACGAGGAAGGGCCAGAAGAACGCGACGATGCCGAGGAAGCCGGCCATGGCGATGACGGTCCCGGCCCGCGCGTTGATCCGGATGGCGGCGGCGCGTGCGGTCATGAGTCCGGGTCCGTCTCGTCGGCGGGCATGCGGGCGGCCGACTGGGCGACCGTGAGGTACGGGAGCGGGGCGAGGATCTTGGCCGTCTGGGGGGCGAAGACGGGGGAGGCGACGATGACCTCGGTGGTGGGGCCGTCGGCGACCACGTCACCCTCGGCCATGACCACGACGCGGTCGGCGGCCCGCGCGACGAACTCCACGTCGTGCGTGGAGATCACGACGGCGCGGCCCTCCGCGGCCAGGTCGTCGACGATGCGGATCAGTTCGCTCTTGGCGCGGTAGTCGAGGCCGCGGGTGGGCTCGTCGAGGAGCAGCACGCGGGGGGCGGCGGTCAGCTGGATCGCGAGGACCAGGGCGAGCTTCTGGCCCTCGGAGAGGTCACGGGGGTGGGTGGTGTCGGGGATGCCCGGTGCCAGCCGGTCCAGGACGGCGCGGGCCCGGATGCCGTCCCCGGCGACCCCTGACTCGGCGTCGGCCTGGTCGAGCTCCTGCTTGACGGACTCCAGGTAGAGGAGGTCGGTCGGGGTCTGGGGGACGAGTCCGACGAGCCGGCGGGCCGCCGCCGCGGAGAGCTTCCGGGGATCCCGCGGCTTCGGTGCACCGGGCGCCGCGACGGCCACGGAGCCCGCCTTGCGCGGCCCCGACCCCTGGAGCGCCCACAGCAGGGAGGACTTGCCGGAGCCGTTGCGGCCCATGAGGGCGGTGACCTCGCAGCCGTGCAGGGTCAGGTCGACCTCGCGTACGGCCGGCACGCCGTGGTAGGTGACGGTGATGCCGCGCGCGGTGAGGAGTTCGGGGCGGTCCGGGGCCGGGGCGGGCCTCACCGGCGGGGGAACGGTCCCGGCCAGCCGGGTGCGCAGCGGAGCCGCCGCCCGGCGGGCGTCGCGGATCGACAGGGGGAGCGGGGACCAGCCCGCGGCGCGGCCGAGTTCCACGATGGGCGGGGCGATGGAGGACGTACGGAAGATCTCGGCGGGCGCGCCCGACACGACGAGGCCGTCGCCCGGGAGGTGGATGACGCGGTCGGCGTACTGGACCACGCGCTCCAGGCGGTGTTCGGCGAGCAGCACCGTGACACCGAGGTCGTGGACGAGCCGGGTGACGGCCGCCAGGACCTCCTCCGCGGCCGTCGGGTCCAGGGCGGACGTGGGCTCGTCCAGGACGAGTACACGGGGGTGGGCGGTGAGGACGGAGCCGATCGCGACGCGCTGCTGCTGGCCGCCGGAGAGCTCGTGCAGCGCGCGGTGGCGCAGGTCGGCGAGGCCGAGCAGGTCGAGGGTCTCCTCCACGCGTTTGCGCATGGTGGCGGGCACAACCGCCAACTGCTCCATCGCGTAGGCGAGTTCTTCCTCGACGGTGTCGGTGACGAAACCGTCCAGGGGGTCCTGTCCCACGACCCCCACCACATCGGCGAGTTCACGGGGAGGGTGGTCCGCGGTGTCCCTGCCGTCGACCAGGACCCGGCCGAAGAGGGTGCCGCCGGTGAAGTGCGGTACGAGGCCGTTGACGGCGCCGAGGAGGGTGGACTTGCCGACACCGGTGTGCCCGACGACCAGGCAGAGCTCGCCTTCCTCCACTGTGAGGTTCACGTCGCGCAGTACGGGCTCGGCCGTGTCGTCGTACTGGACGGCGACCTGATCGAAGGTGATCATTCGGGTTCCTCGGTGCGCTGAGCGGGGACGGCCGGTCGGGCCGGGGTGGTCGGGGGCGGGGCCAGGATCCCGGCCGTGCCCGCGAGCAGGATCGCGGCGGCGGGTACGAGCGGCAGCGTGGGCCAGCTGAGCGGGTAGATGGAGGGGTTGAGCTCGGCGGCGTTGAAGCCGACGTTCGTGAACAGCAGGACGGCGGAGAGGACGCCGCAGGCGGCGACGGCCCATTCCGCGAAGTGCCAGGGGTCGGGGCGGTACGTGGTCCGGGTGACGCGGCGGCCGCCGAGGCGCAGGCCGGCGAAGCACAGGAGCGCGCCCGCGCCCATGGCGGGCAGGCCGAGCAGCTTGGGGGCGGTGGCGTCGAGGAGGCCGTAGGCGCCGGCGCACAACCCGCACATGCCGAGCAGCATGAGGGCACCGGTGGCCCGCCGGGAGCGGCGGGTGGCGGTACCGGTCCGGCCGTAGCCGCGCGAGTCCATGGCCGCGGCGAGCCGCAGGGAGCGTTCCAGGGCGTCTTCGAGGACGGGCACGATGATGCCCCGCAGGGCGCGGAGCCCCTTGGAGGGCCCGGCCCGCAGCCGCTTGGCCCGGTGCACGCGCTGGACGCTCTGGACGAGCTGCGGGGCGACGCTGATGGAGACGGTCACGGCGACGCCGAGTTCGTAGAGGGCACCGGGCAGCACGCGCAGGGCTCGCTTGGGGTTGGCGAGGGTGTTGGCCGCGCCGATGCAGCACAGCAGGCAGGCCAGCCGCAGCCCGTCCGTGGCCGCGGAGAGGAGCGCCTCCAGCGAGACGGGGCCGCCGAGTTGAATGCCGGCGTACCAGTTCGGGGTGGGGATGTGGGGGAGCGAGAAGAGGAAGTGGTCGCGAGGGGTGATCCCGGTGGCGAAGATCGCGCGGAACACCACCCGGATCGCCACCACGGTCAGTGCCAGGTAGAGGTAGTACGTGAAGCCGCGGGCCCAGGGGGCCTCGGTGCGGCGCATGGTGATGACGTAGCCGAGGACGGCCAGGACGAGGAACAGCAGCAGCGGGTTGTTGGTGCGGCTGACCGCCGTGGCCAGGGCCAGGGCCCAGATCCACCAGGCGACGGGGTGAAGGGTGCGGGGCAGGCGGCGGCCGCCCGCGTCCGGTGCGAGGCCGGACACGGGCGGCTCGGCCGCGGCCGTGGTGGTGCGTGACACGCGGCTACTCCGTACGACGGCGGCGCTTGGCCGCGCGTACGGCGGCGGCGCCGATGAGGAGCACCAGGGCCCCGGTGGCGACGGCGGGCAGGTACGAGCCCACGTCGTGTCTCGCGTCCGCGGCGGGAGCCGCGTCAACGACCTGTGGGCTGGGAGCGGCCACGGCCGGGGCGCTGGACGACGGTGACGGCGAGACGCTCCCGGAGGGGCTTGCCGAAGGTGAGGGGCTCGCCGACGCGGTGGGGCCGGGCGGCGGTGTCGTCGCGGGAGGGGCCGGGTCGGCCGGCGGCGGATTCTCCGGCTCGGGGCCGGTGTTGACGTCGCGCGGCAGGGGCGCCGCCGTACGGGTGTCCTCGGGGGCGGGTCCACCGGTCGGCCTGGTGTTCCTGGCGCGCAGCTGGTCGGGGGTGACGGTGGGCCTGCCCTCGGTGCCCTCGATGTCGGTGCCGCCGAAGATCCACAGATCGACGCTGCCGGGCTTCGGCTTGTAGAGCATCGCGCCGAGCCGACTGTACTCCCAGGTGTTCCGGCCGGGGTTCGCGTGCCAGTACGACCAGTACGCGGAGGCCGGCGGGGTCAGCACGCAGTCGTCCTGCTGGGGCGTCGGGTACTGCCTGCCGCCCTTGTAACCGCTGTATCCGATGCGGCAGATGAAGGCGGGGCCGTCGTGGCCGGTGCCGGTGGTGGCCCAGCCGCCCTGGTTGAGGAGCTCGTAGCCGGTGGTGGGGGTCGTCCCGCAGGAGCGGTAGACGGGACCGCCCCAGTGGCTGAAGTCCACGGCCAGCACGACCCCGGAGGAGGTGGTGCACCTGCCCATCGGCTGCGGGGCCGCGGCTGCCGGGGCCGCGGTGGCGGCGAAGGCCGCCACCGTCAGCCCGAGCGCGGCGACCGTACGGGCCAGGGCCCGCAGGAGTCGGTTGCCGCTCATGCCTCGCTCCCGGTGTTCTCGCGGCGGCGCCCGGCGGCGGCGCGGGTGAGGCCCCAGCCGCCGAGGGCCAGGACCAGGGCGGCGGCGGCGAGGCCGACGACCCGGGCACCGGTGGAGGCGAGGCTCCCGCCGCCCGAGCCGGAGGCGCCGCCCCCGGAGGAGCCCGCGCCCCCCGCGTCCTCGCCCGGGGTCACGATGACGGGCGAGCCGTTGCCGCCGGAGGAGGAACCGGCGGTCCCGCCGTTCGTCCCGCCGGATGTGCCGGGGACGGGCTCAGGGGTGGTGCCGTCGAGGTCACGGGTCAGCAGGCCGAAGGAGATCCCGGTGGCGCCGCCGACCGCCTGGGCGGAGGCGCGGACATCGGAGCCCGGCTGGCCGCCCTTGGCGATGGTGAAGCCGCCGTCGCGGTTCTGCCGGCTCGCCAGGAACGTGCGGGCCCTGGCGATCTGCGCGCTGTACTTGGGCGCGTCCAGGGAGAGCCCCTGGATGGCGAGGGCGGCGGAGTTGACGGAGTTGCCGGAGGCGCCGGGGAACCCGCCGTCCACCTTCTGCTGGGTGGCGAGCCACGCGACGGCCTTGTCCGCGGCGGCCTGGGAGGCGGCATCGGGCAACAGGTCGATGGCCATGGCGGCCATGGCGGTGGAGTCGACCTCGGCATCGCTCGGCTCGCCGATCAGGCTGACCCAGGCGCCCGAGGGGGTCTGGAGGCTCTTGAGATAGGCGATCGGCCCGGCCGCGGCAGCCTTCTCACCCGCCCGGAGCTGCGCGATGACGCCGAGGGACTGGGAGAACACGGAAGTCGCGTAGGTGTAGTTGCCCTTCGCCGCGCACTCCTGGCGGGTCGAGGTCCTGGCGGCGCAGGTGCCCTTGGCGAGTGCGGCGATCAGGTCCTGGCCGCCGAAGTCGCGGGGGTCGCGTCCCACGGCCTCCGCGAGGAGGGCCGCCTTGCCGAGGGAGCCGCCGCTCGCGTACTTGGTGCCGATGAGCGTCCAGTCGTGGATGCCCCGGCCCTTGCCGTCCTTGCCGCCCTTGTCGAAGAAGTCGACGATGTTGCGCAGGGTGGCGTTGTCCGTCCCGGTGGCGGCGAGGGAGTAGGCGCCGTCGATGGTCATGCCGTAGTCGGCGTGGCCGGTGCCCGCGCCGGCCTCGTAGTAGCGGCCCCGGATCAGCCGGCTGGGGTCGGTGAGGTACGCCACGCCCTTCTTCAGATTGGGCCCGTCACCTGCCGGAGGCGTGGTCGGCGGGTCGGTCTTCCTGGTGGTGAGCGTGACGAGGTCGCTCCTGGCGCCGGCGACCGTGACCGGGGTGGTGGCGAAGAGACGCGATTCGGTGTCGTCCTCCTCGAAGCCGAAGCCGCCTCCGGGGAACTGGTGCTCGGAGAGCCAGGAGACGCCGGCATCCGCGAAGGCGGCGTCACCGAGGGCGCGCAGGGCCTGCGCCGCCCAGGCGGTGGAGGCCGGGCTGCCGGTGGTCATGTAGGAGGCGGAGGGCCAGGCCCCGGACGCCAGTTGGGACTTCTTGAGGTAGCCGCGGGCCTTCTGCACGGCGGCGTCGTGACCGCCGGCCCGCCCCAGGGCCAGGGCGATCAGACCGGTGGAGTTCGCGTCGCTGTCGCACCACCCGCCGGAGCGGATCAGGATGGAGGTGAAGCCGCCGTCCTCGCACTGGAGCCCGGTCAGTCGGTTCACGGCGCCGGCGGGGGGCGTCACACCGCCGTTCAGCAGGGCGATGACGGCCATGGCCTGTGCGTCGGACTGTCCCGTCGTGCGGAAGTCGCCCTTGGTGAGGCAGCCGTCGATCGTCTCGCCGTCGCCGATGTCGCGCGGACAGACGTAGGTGAGGAGGTCACCGAGGAGATCGTGCCCGCCGAAGGCACGGGGGTCCCTGCCGGTGGCCTCGGCGACCAGCGCGAGGCGGGCGGCGGCGGTGGCGTCGGGTATCCCGTCCTTGCCGGCGGGGTACGCGTACGCGTCCGTCTGCGCGGGCGTGGCCAGGAAGTCGGCGATCCTGCGGGCCGCTCGGCTCTTGGCGTCGGTGGACGCCAGGGCGAACACGGCCTCGGTGGTGAGGAAGTAGTTCGGAGTGGTGGAGCCTTCGTCGACGACGCGCTTCCCGTCCGTCAGCTCTCCGGTGATCCAGCGGGTGGCGGCCGGAACGTCGACCGATCCTGCGGGCACGTCGGGCGGGGCGGTCGGCACCGTCGGGTCGGGGGTGGAGCCGCCTGCGGCCCGGACGTCGTCGGGGGAGAAGGCCGGCTTGCCCTTGGTGCCGCCGATGTCGGTGCCGCCGAAGACCCAGGCGTCCACGTCGCCGGGCTCCGGGGTGCGCGCCATGGCGCCGAGCGGGCTGTAGGTCCAGTTCTTCTGGCCGGGGGAGGCGATCCAGTACGACCAGTACGCGGTGGCCTGCGGGGTGAGGACGCAGGCCTCCTTCTCCGGAGTGGGGTACCGCGTACCGGAGTCCTTGCCTATGCGGCAGATGAAGGCGGGGCCGTCGTGGGCGGTGCCCTCGGTCGTGAAGCCGCCCGTGTGCAGCAGTTCGTAGCCGGTCGTCGGGGTCGTGTCGCAGCCGCGCTCGACCTTGCCGCCGAAGGGACCGAAGTCCACGGCCACGATGGCGCCGGTGGTGGCCGTGCACTGCTCGATCGGTTCGGCACTGGCGGAGTCGGGGACTGTGAAGAAGGCCATGCCCGCACCGAGCGTCAGGAAGGACGCGGTCATGAGCGAGAGGAATCGTCGTCCCGTCCCCGACTGCCGTTTCGCCTGCTGTTCGGTCCCCACCGCGGCCCCTCGTCTCTGCCGGGCGGCTGCGTGCGTGGCGATGTGCCCCCGCACGGCTTCCTTCGCCCCGGGGAGGCTGCGACGACCACACCGTAATCCGCGACGGCGCTCTTCGTACTTGTGGCCCAGCCCCAGGCATTCCGGCTCACCCGGGACGAGCCCGGGCCTACGGTTGCGGGTCAGCGCCGGAATTCGACCGGCTTCCCCTGGAGTTGAGCAGTTATCAGCCGGAGTGCAACACGGATTCCATGGACGCGTCAAGGTGGCACAGGATCGGGCGGACCGGCCCCGGATGCGTGCGGTCCGCATTCCGGTCCGGATGGCTGGCGGTCCCTTGACCACTCGGGTAGCGTCCTGGGCTGCCACTTGGGGGAATCCGGTGAGATGCCGGAGCTGACGCGCAGCGGTGTGGGACGGCGGGGGCCGTTTCCGAGCCCGAATGCCCAGACGGCGATGCAGTACAGGAAGCCGTACCACGCGTTCCGGACTACGGCCCTCCGACCAGGCTCAGCCGTGCCCCTACGGCGGTGACGTGCGGCCTGCGCAGGAGCAGCCGGGGTCCGCCGATTCCAGGAGCAGGACATGTCCCGTCCCCGTATCTCCCGCCGCCTCGCGCTCGCGGTGCCCGCAGCCCTGAGCGCGTTCGCGCTCACCTCGCTGCCCGCCTTCGCGACCTCGTCTCCCGCGCAGATCGCCACGTCCAGGGCGAACGGTGTCGCCTACCTCAAGTCGCTCCAGGCGGCCGACGGTTCGTACGCCGGTTCCGGCCTGTCCAACGAATGGGCCTTCAGCACCTTCGCCGCCGCCGGCACCGCGGTCGTCGACGTCTACCCCGGCGGCGACACCACGAAGAACGCCCGGACCGTCTACCGGAACCTGCTGTCCACGGCGGGCTGGCCGTCCGCCGCCCCGGTGGTCACCGACTACGAGCGCGGCACGCTGAACGCGTACGCGGCCGGTATCGACCCCGCCCGGGTCTCGGCCTCGCGGAACCTCGTCGCGAACATCTACGCGTACTGGCAGACGGCCGAGGCCGGGTACTTCGGCCCGTCCGCCAACTTCAACGGGACCGTCTTCGCGGCCCTCGCGCTGCATGGTGCCAAGACCCAGGGCGGCGCGAACCGTATCCCGCAGGCGCTCACCGACTCGATGGTCACGCGTATCCGTGCCAACCAGCACGTCGACGGCGGCTGGACCTACAGCAAGGCCGAGGGCGACCCCACTGCCCTGAACGCTCCCAGTGACGTTGACATGACCGGCTCCGCGATGGCTGCCCTGTGCGTCTCCGGCGTGCCGAACACGGACGCGGACGTGGTGCAGGCGAAGAACTTCCTCAAGGGCAAGCTGATCGCGGGCACCGGTGCCTTCAACTCCATGTACGGGGTCAACACCAGCTCCAACGGGTGGGGTGTCGCGGGCCTGAACGCCTGCGGCATCAACCCGCAGACCGGAGACTTCCTCACGTCGAGCGGCAAGACCCCGATCGACTTCCTGATCGCCAACCAGTACAACCCGGCGGGCGGCTTCAAGTACCAGCCGGCCGACACCGGCCCCTCCGCCTACTCCTCCATCGACGCTCTGCGGGGCGTCGTCGGCGGCGGTTTCACGACTGCCCCGCCGGTCCCGGTCACCCCTGGAGCCCCGCGGTGGGTCGCCCAGCCCACCTTCACCGCGGGCACCGCCACCACGTTGGCCCTCACCGTCGACGACGGCGCGGGGAACCTGAAGGTCTGCTCGGTGGCCTTCACACCCACCGGTACCACCACCACCCTCGGCGACGTCCTCAACGCCGCCGGCAGCGGGGCCACCCCGTCGGGATGCGTCACGAGCGTGACCCCCTCGTCGGGCACCGGCACCCTCACCGACATCAACGGCAAGGCCAACAGCGGCTCCAACACCTGGAAGGCCGGCGTCGACGGCTCCGCCTTCGCCGGTGCCGCCCGCAACAAGGTGATCAACGTGGGCGACACCATCGCCCTGCGCTGGGGCGCCTGATCCCGGTCCGGGTGTGGCCCCCCGCACAGGGGCCGCACCCGGACCGGGCACGTCCGGTCTCACTCGGGGTCCGCGGCCCTGGCGTCCAGCCGGTCGGTGGCCTCCTGCATGATCGGCACACGGGAGTCCCCGTGCCCGTGGATCCGATGGCCGAAGTCCATGATCTTTCGCTTCTCCGCCAGCGCCGGGTCGAGCCACGACCCCGCGTGTCCCGGGTCGCCGATCTCCCGCAGCATGTGCATCACCGCCTCGTCGGCCCCACTGTGCGGCGGGCCCTTCAGCGCACCGATCGCCGCCGTCACGGCGCCGAAGCACATCTGGAAGAAGGTCTCGGTGCACCCGAGCTCCGGATCCGGCTGGATGGGGTCCTGCCCCAGCCGATGCCGGAGACCGGCGGCGACCACCACCGGCAGCTCGGCGGTGGTTCGGTCGAGCGGACGCAGTGCCCGCTCCCGGGCCCGGAATCGCTCCAGCTGGACGGTATGTCGGCAGCTCTCCGTACCAGAGGAGGTACGCGACCTCCCCGAAGGACTTCAGAGGTGGTGGCGCTCATGGCTCACTCGGGTGGGATCAGCTGCCGGGAGGCAGGGCGAAGTCGAAGACGCTTCCGTCGAAGGCGGCGTACGCGCCGTACTCAAGGACCTCGTACAGACGCGAACGGGTCTGCGTACGGGGGAGGAGCGACCCCTGGGTGCCCTCTTCCGCGATCATGCGCAGGCCGTCCTCGACCGCCCCCGGGGCAAGGCGGAAGAACGTCACCGGACAGATGACGAGGTCGAAGCCGAGGCCGTCCAGCGTGCCGCATGGGCTGCAGGAGGGGACAGCCCTCAGGGGAGGTGGGTGCCGGTGCTCCGGACCGCGGGGGGCGAGTCGTCATTTATGCTTCAGGGCGGCCGCGGGGCGATGGCTCCTCGCGGTACGCGGCACCTGCGGAACGGTTCGTCCGGCCGTAGGAGCGCTGCGCGCGTCGGGACCTCGGTCCGGCCGGGACCTGGATGACGCCGATCATGAAGATCTTGGGGAATCGGGTGGCTGCCGACCCGCGTCCCGGTGGTGTGGGGTGTCCAGCCCCCGCCCGTGAACAGAAGCCCCCAGGGAGAAGCGAGGTATGCCGGTGATCTGCGTCGGAGGCATGATCGGGATCGGCAAGACGAGCGTGGCCGAGCTGCTCGCCAAGGAGCTGGGCAGTGAAGTCTTCTACGAGAGCGTGGACGACAACCCGATCCTCCCGCTCTTCTACACGGCGAGCCCCGAGGAGATCCAGGCGAACCGTTACCCCTTCCTGCTCCAGCTGTACTTCCTGCAGACACGGTTCGCCTCGATCAAGGAGGCGTACAAGCAGGGCGACAGCGTTCTCGACCGGTCCATCTACGAAGACTGGTACTTCGCCAAGGTCAATCACGACCTGGGGCGGATCAGCTCCCTCGAGATGCGGGTGTACGAGGGGCTGCTCGACGAGATGATGCGCGAGATCGACGGCCTGCCGTACCGCAAGGCACCCGATCTCATGGTCTACCTCAAGGCGGACTTCGAGACGGTGCTGCATCGCATCGGGCTGCGGGGCCGCGATTTCGAGCAGGACGAGAGCCTCGTCGAGTACTACCGGACGCTGTGGTCCGGCTACGACGACTGGGTGCACACGCACTACTCGGCCAGCGACGTGCTCGTCGTCGACATGAACCACACCGATGTGGTGAACGACCCCGAGGACGCGGCCCGCGTGCTGCGAGAGGTCAAGGGCGCCCTGACGGCGGCCGGGCTCCGGGTCTGAAGCCGTTCCGCGCGGGTGCGTCCCCACGCGGAGATCCTGGACGGAGTCGGCGGGCGAGCTGCGGTCCTGCTTCCGGGGGCGTCCACCTCGTTCGCAGGCACCTCGTATCCCCGATCCGTACTCCTGAGCCCCGCCCGTCGGACCTGACCGTTGCCCGTACGCGGACGATTCCATGTGCGGGGGTCCCGGTGACCTCGTGAGCGGGTCGGCGTGCATATCGAGCGGTACGTGCGGTGGCGGCCGCGCGTTGTGTTGTTCCTTCGCGTCCGCACCGCTCGTCGGTTCATCGCGGTCCGGGGCGCCGGTGCCGGTGCGGGCCCTGGATAGACTCGGCCCCATGGTCCGATCGTCCTGTGGTGAGGCGACCCCCGGGATGTGGCGGCGCGAGGCGGGTACCGCCATGCGCCGGGTCGCGGCGCTGCCGGAGGAGGAGGCAGTCCCTTTCGCCATCGTCGCCGGGTTCCGGGTTCCCCGCGTTCCCACGGAGTGGGCGCCGCATGCGCATGCCCTGCACGAGCTCGTCTGGGTACGCGGGGGAACGCTGACGTCCCGGGTGGAGGACCGCGTCTTCACCGTGTTCGAGGGGTGCGGTCTGTGGATGCCCGCCGGAGTGGTGCACGGGGGCAGGGCGACGGCCGGCGCGGAGTTCCATGACGCCTTCTTCGCTCCCGACCGCACGCCGTTCGCGTTCGGGGAACCGAAAGCGATCACGATGACGCCGTTGCTCGAGTCGCTGCTGACCCATCTGTCCCGAGAGGATCTTGACGCGGAGGCCAGGGCGCGGGCGGAGTCGGTCGTGTTCGACGTGATCCAGCCGTCGGAGCGCCAGTTCGCTCTGCAGCTGCCCGGTGACGACCGGATCGACACGATCGCCGAGGCACTGCTGGACGATCCCGCCGACGGCCGCTCGCTGGAGGAGTGGGCACAGTCGCTGGGGATCAGCGACCGCACCGTCACCCGTGCGTTCCGTCACACGACGGGTCTCTCCTTCGCGCGGTGGCGGCAGATGCTGCGTGTGCATCGGGCGCTGATGCTCCTCTCCGAGGGCTTCGATGTGATGACGGTCTCGGAGACGCTCGGCTACGCGCAGCCCAGTTCCTTCATCGCGGCCTTCCGACGGGTCATGGGAACCACGCCGGGCGCGTTCTTCGGCGCGGCCGACGGTACCCACGGGAATGTCCGGAATCCCGTATCGCGTGTCCAGAACTCCTGATTGTCGACTCGGCAAGCGGAATATAACCTTCACGGAGTTAGGTGACCCTTAGTTGGTGCTCGCCGCGCACGGTGCTCTCTCCGTGCGCGGGAGAGCCGCGGCCCGGCCGGTGAAGGCCGGACGGAGGGTGCCGCAGTCCTTGCCCCTCCGACCGTCCGGACCCCTCGATGTTCACAAGCCCCTTCCGGCACGCCGGCCGCCCCGCGGTGGACCGCGTCGCGCCGGCTGCCGCTCTCAACGGGCACGACCTGGTGCTGCGGTACAGCGGCAAGCCCGTCGTCCACGGCGTCTCCATCGCCCTGGAACCCGGCCGCGCGACCGCCCTGGTGGGGCCGAACGGCAGCGGGAAGTCCACGCTGCTGCGAGCGCTCTCCCGACTGCACCGGGTGGACGGCGGCCGGGTGACGCTCGGCCCCCGCGACGGACAGTCCGAGCGTGACGCGGCCCTGCTCAGTCCCCGCCGGTTCGCCCGCGAGGTCACGCTCTTCTCCCAGTCGAGGCCCGCGCCCCAAGGGCTGACGGTGACGGAGGTCGTGTCGTTCGGACGCCACCCCTACCGGAACGGCTTCGGCGGACAGACCGCCGAGGACCGGACCGCCATCGACCACGCCATGGGCATCACCGGCGTACGGGACATGGCCGGCCGGCCGGTCGGGGAACTCTCCGGCGGGGAGATGCAGCGTGTCTGGCTCGCGGCCTGTCTGGCCCAGGACACCGGCGTCGTGCTGCTGGACGAACCGACCAACCACCTGGACCTGCGCTACCAGATCGAGACGCTCGACCTGATACGCGATCTCGTCGAGGAGCACGGCATCGCGGTCGGGGTCGTGCTGCACGACCTGGACCAGGCATCCCGTGTCGCGGACACGCTGGTCCTGATGCGCTCCGGTCGTGTGCACGCGGCGGGCGCGCCTGCCGACGTCCTCACCGCCGAGAACATCGGCGAGGTCTACGACATCCGTGTCGAGGTCGGTATCGACCCCCGCACGGGCCGTCTCCGTATCGACCCGCTCGGGCGGCACTCCTCCTGAAGCAGGACATCCGCTCCCCAACGAATCGCGAACGAACCCCAAGAAAGCAGGACCCTTCATGAACCGTGCCCGTCGCCTGGCGGCGTCAGCCTCCACCGGGCTCGTCCTCCTCGTCGCAACGGCCTGCGGCACGACTGATGTCGACAGGACCGAGGCAGGCGGCACCAGCGCGTCGCCCGCGTCGAAGAGCTGTGCCGAGGACACCACGGCCACCTCGACGAAGCCGGTCTCCTTCAAGGACGGCGTCGGCCGGCAGGTGAAGCTCGACAAGCCCGCCAAACGGATCGCGGTCCTGGAATGGCAGCAGATCGAGGACGCGCTGACCCTGTGCGTCACCCCCACCGCCGTCTCCGACGCGAAGGGGTACCGCACCTGGGTCAGCGCGGAGAAGCTGCCCGGCGGGGTGACGGACATCGGCACCCGTGAGGAGCCCGACCTCGACACCCTCTACGCGGCCAAGCCCGACCTCATCGTCGTCGAGGCGTTCGACGCCGACGACGAGACCATCGCGAAGCTGGAGAAGCGAGGGGTCCCCGTGATGGCCACACGGGGTGCGAACCCGGCCGACCCGATCGGCAACATGCAGGAAGTGTTCAGCATGATCGGCAAGGCGACGGGGCGCACCGAGCGTGCCGACCAGGTGCTCAAGGAGTTCGACCAGCACCTGGCCACGGCGAAGAAGCGGGTCACCGACGCCGATCTGCCGACGAAGGACTTCCTGTTCTTCGACGGCTGGCTCCAGGGAGGCAACCTCACCGTCCGCCCCTACAGTGACGGCGCCCTGTTCACCGAGATAGGCAAAGAGCTCGGTATGAAGCCCGCATGGACCAAGGACATCGACAAGGCGCACGGGGACGGCGGCGTCGATGCCGCCTACGGCCTCGCGCAGACCGATGTCGAGGGACTCACCGCCGTGGGGAACGCCAACCTCTTCTACGCCAACGACGAAGGAGCCGGCGGGTACGTCGCGGCGCTGGCCAAGAACCCGATCTGGAAGACCATCCCGGCCGTGAAGGAAGGCCGGGCGCACGCGTTCCCGTCGCGGGTATGGGGCGCAGGCGGCCCGCGCTCCTGCGCGCAGGCGATCGACGCCTACGTCGACGTACTCGACAAGAAGTGAACACACCGCAGACAGCGACATCCGGAGGGAGAACGCTGCCGCGCGCCGAGCGCGGTGGCGGCCCCCAGGGGGTGGCCGTCCTGGCACTCCTTCTCGTCGTGACCGCGCTGGTGGGCATGTGGCACCTGACGCAGGGGACGTCGGGCGTCGGCGTCGGCGGCCTGGTGCGCCATCTCGCCGGGAACCGGGAAAGCACCGGTGACGCACCGGTCGGTGAGATCCTCACCGGCTCACGCCTGCCACGCCTGCTCGCGGGCGTCGCGGTGGGCTTCGCCCTCGGCACCGCCGGCGCGCTGCTCCAGTCCGTCACGCACAACGCGCTGGCCTCCCCCGACACCCTTGCGGTCACGGCCGGGGCCTACCTCACGCTCACGCTCGTCGCCGCCTTCGGCCTCGCCGTTCCGCTGTGGGCGTCGGGGGCCGTCGCCTTCACCGGCGGCCTGGTCGCGGCGGCGCTCGTGCTGCTCCTCGCGGGCCGGGCCGCAGGTACCGCGGGCACCCGCCTCATCCTCGCCGGATCGGCGACGGCCATGGCCCTGGACGCGGCGACCGGGATGCTCCTCATCCTGTTCAACCAGAACACGACCGGGCTCTTCGCCTGGGGGAGCGGTTCGCTCGCACAGCTGAACATCGATGCCGCGGCACGCGCCTTCCCTCTCGTGGCCGTGGTGCTGTGCGTCGCCCTGGTGCTGTCCCGGCGGCTGGACGTGATGAACCTGGGCGACGATGCCGCGTCCACCCTCGGCGTGCCGGTCCGGACCACCCGTGTGACGGCCGTGATCTGCGCTGTACTTCTGACCAGTACGGCGGTGACCCTCGCGGGCCCGATCTCCTTCGTCGGCCTCGGTGCCCCCGTCCTGGCCCGCCTGATCGCGGGGCGCGTCCGGGCGTTGCGCCGGCACCTCTTCCTGGTGCCCGCGGCCGGGCTGTTCGGCGCGCTGCTCATCCTGCTCGCGGACGCGTCCCTGCGCGCGGTGCAGGGTGCGGACGGGGCCGCCTCCATTCCCACCGGCGTGCCGACCGCGCTGCTCGGCTCCGTCGTGATCGTGGTCCTCGCGCTGCGCCTGCGTGACACGGGCCGGCTCCGCCAGCCACCGCACTCACGGGTCGCCGCACGCTCACGCCGCGGGTTCCTCCTCGTCGTGTTCGCCATGGTGACACTCCTGGCCGGGGCGGTCCTCGTGGCCGTTCTGGCGGGCAGCCTCTGGCTGCGGACGGGGGACATCACGCTGTGGTTCCGCGGCGCCGCCCCGGACCTGATCGGCCAGGCGCTCGACGACCGGGTCCCGCGGGTGACGGCCGCGGTCCTCGCCGGCGCGGCGCTCGGACTGGCCGGATGCGTCGTGCAGAGCGCGGTACGCAACCCGCTGGCGGAGCCGGGAGTGCTCGGCATCACGGCGGGTGCCGGGCTGGGCGCGGCGAGCGTGGTCACCTCCGGCCTCTCGGGCGGACGGCCTGTGCTCATCGCGGTCGCGGTCGCGGCGGGGCTCGCCACCTTCGGGCTGATCGCCCTGCTGGCCTGGCGCGGCGGCTTCCTGCCCGACCGGTTCGTACTGATCGGCATCGGGTGCGGGTACGGCCTCAGCTCCATCACCACCTTCCTCCTGCTGCGTGCCGACCCGTACAACACGCCCCGGATCTTCACCTGGCTCTCCGGCACGACCTACGGCCGCACCCTGCCCGACGTCGTACCGGTCGCGGTGGCCCTGGCGCTCGCGCTTCCCGTGCTGTTCGCCATGCGAGGCCGGCTCGACCTGCTCGCCGTCGACGAGGACACCCCGCGCATCGTCGGCGTCAGGGTCGAACGCACACGCTTCGCCGCGCTCGCGATCGCCGCGGTGCTCGCGGCGCTCAGCGTGATCGCCGTCGGCGTCGTCGGCTTCGTGGGGCTCGTCGCCCCGCATCTCGCCCGGTCATTGGTGGGCGCCCGGCACGGCCGCGCGATTCCGGTCGCGATGCTGCTCGGCGGATTGCTGGTGTGCGTGGCCGACGCCCTCGGCCGCACGCTCGTCGCGCCCGCCCAGATGCCGGCGGGCCTCATGATCGCTCTGGTCGGGGCTCCGTACTTCGTCTGGGTGCTCCGGCAGTCCCGCGCATGACACCGGGCGGCAGCGCCCCGGGCTCTGCCGCCTGCCACCGGCCCCAGGGCGCGGCGGCCCGGGGCCGGTGGCAGGCCCGGCCCGGGCCCCGCCCCTCCCTCTCAGACCCACCAGGAGTACCGATATGACGTCCCAGCAGGAAACGTCCGTGAATCCCCTCGTCGTCCCGTTCGAGGCCGGTACCTCGCCGACCCCGCTGGGACGACTCGGACACCACGAGGTGCTGGAGCGCTGGCACGCGGTCGACCGCACCGCCCACGCCCCCCACCTCGTGGCCGTTCCGGGTGAGGACGGCGAGGACTGGACCGCTGCCGCGCTCGTGACGGCACGCCCGCACACGGCCTATCTGAAGATCGTCGACGCCATCGGTGACATCCCGGCAGCCGTCACCGCCGTCGTCGCCCACGCACGCGACCGGGAGCTTGCGCAGGTCAAGTGGGAAGGATGGACGGCAAGTCCCGAGGACGCCGCTGCCGCCGGCTTCGCCGCGTTGAGTCCTCCGCTCGCGCAACCGGAGGACGTTGCGGGGCCCGCGGCCGGTTACGTTCGCTGGCTGCACGACAGCACGGTGACCGAGCCTCCGTACTACGGGCAGACCACGCACTTCACGTGCGGCGCCGTCACCGCCCTGGTCGCCCAGGTGCATGCGGGGGTGCTGTCGCGGGAGGAGTTCGACCGCCGGGCGGAGCTGACGCTGTGGCGCGACGCGACCAACTTCCCCGCATGCGAGCCCGTGGGACTGGGCGTGGCCGTACGCCGGGCATGGCCGTCGTCCCCCGTCGCGGTCCACCTCGACGTGGACCGGCCCGTCCTGCTGGACCACCTTTCGGAGAACGAGCAGGAGTGGCGTGCCCACCTCCAGCGCATGTCGCGTGCGGACGCCGGACGGATCGGCGTACCGATCGCCCCGCACCGTCTCTCCACGGCCGCGATCCGCTCCGCGGTCGGCCGACGGGAGCATGTGCTGCTCCTGGTCTCGCTGGCCGGGATGCAGGGGTTCGACGTACCGCACTGGGTGCTCTGTCACGGCGTTGTGCCCGGCGCCGTCGTCGTCGAGGACCCGTGGGCCAACGCGGCGACGGGGGACACCTGGGTCGATGCCCATCTGCTGCCCGTCCCCGATCGGTCGCTGGACACGATGTCGGCCGTCTCCGCGGACGGCTTCAGCGGTGCCGTGACCATCGGCCGCCCGCGGCGGAGCGGTGAGCCGTCCTCTGAACCGGCCGACGAGTAGCCCCCTCGGGGCCGGCATCCCACCCGGCATCAGCGGCGCTGGGTTCGTCGGTTCTCGGCGGGCCCTCGGTGAGACCGGTAGGTTTGCCGAGGTGACTTCGATGGAGGCGCAGGGGCTGGTGCCGATGACCGACGGGGCGCAGTTGCGCTGGGTGGCGTCGGGGGATACGACTCGGCGGCCGGCTGTGGTCATGCTTCATGGCGGTCCGGGTCTGCCGGACTATCTGGGCGATGTCGCCCCCATGGTCGCGGACCTTGCGCCGGTGTACCGGTATGACCAGCGTGGTACGGGCCGGTCCCCGTGGCGGGGCCCTCATTCCCTTGCCCGGCATGTCGAGGATCTCGCCGAGCTGCTCGACGCATGGGACGTGCCCGAGGCCGTGTTGATCGGGCACTCCTACGGCACCGATCTGGCGAGCCGGTTCTGCCTGGCGCACTCGGACCGGGTTGCCGCGATGCTCCTGATGTGCGGACCCTTCGTCGGTGATTGGCGTACGGGGGAACAGGCGGAGCGAGGCCGCCGCATGTCCGTAGCGCAGCAGGAACGGCTCCACGAGTTGGAGGAGTTGCCGCACCGCACGGAGGAGCAGGAAGTCGAACTGCTCACGCTGGCCTGGTTCACCGACCACGCCGACCTCGAACGCGGGTGGCACTGGGCAGCCCAGGGCGCCCGGCGGCGTCGCCCGGTCAACTGGGCCATGAACGGCGAACTCGGCAGGGAAGGGCGCGCGGACCCGCTCGACGAGCGCCTTGCCGAGCTGCGCGCGTGCTTGCCCGCACGGGCGGAGCTCCTCGGTGGACGCGGCGATCCCCGCCCTCTGGCGGCACTCGAATCGCTCGCGCTCCGCCTCGCTCTTGCGCTGACGCGGATCGAGGGCGCAGGACACGAACCCTGGTTGGAGCAGCCCGAGGCTGTCCGCGCGCACCTGCGGCGATTCGTGCGGGGCGCCGTCGGCGCACAGGGCTTCGACGGGTGACGGCTTCCGCTGGTGGCGGCTGCGGGACCTCGCCGACTACCGAGGTTCCGACACCTCCGACGCGTGGGACCACCACGTCGACGGCGGCGGAGACGACGCCGGCCTCGTCTTCGCCTGCCGGTTCCTGCCCCTTCCCCTGAAGCAGTCCCTGGCCGACGATCAAGACGTATGGCGGGGCCACATCGATCCGCGCTGGACCACCGTGACCGGCGACGGTCGGTAGTCGGAAAGCCGGGCCCGTCCGCTGAACACGCGACACCTCGACTTGCGAGCCCACTGTGGTTCCGGCGTTTTGCCGCACTTCCACGCCTGGTGGCGCTCGGTCGGAGAAGCCCCGAGGCGCTCAGTCTGCTGATGGGCAGTACCACTGGAGTGCCGTACTTGGAGACTTCACGGACGACTTCTACGACCTGTGCTGCCCTCACTGCGCCGTCGAGGTGACCGTTGCCATCGGCAACTACGGGCGGTACTCGGCAATCCGGGACTGGCAGGCCGGCGACAGAGAAAGACGCGACCTGAAGCCCACGTCCCCCGGAGCCCTCGTCGGCACCGGACGATGGATGTACGACCCGGCCGTCCGTGACGGCCATGACTGGCTCGCCAACGGTCTCACCTACCTTTTTGGGCGAGCCGAGTGCCCGAGGTGTGCCAGCACATTCGTCATCGCGGTGGAGTACACAGCCGCAAACCTCCCGTTTCCGGGGGCCTGACCGTCAACAGGGCCTGCGGAGCATGGTTTTCACAGGTCTCAGCGTTACTGCTCCAGAGAAGTTGAGCCGGAACCCGAGAAGTAGCAGCAGGGGAGCTGTCGGTGCCGGCTTCCTGTCTCCCCGGCGCCGGGCCGCCGAGGCCATCAGACGGTCCGGCCCGACGACGGTGGAGACCTCTGCAGCGCACACCGGGACCGCAAACCACCTGGAGTCCGCGTCCACTGGCAGATTTGTTCGACAACTACTGGCAGGTCGACGGTGTTCCCTGGTCTGCTAGGGCGTCGATTCGGTCGGGGCGGGCGACGGTACGGGCCCGTGGATGCTGAGGTGGTCCGGAGATGGGCAAGGCGGGACGTCGGCAAGGGGAGCCAAAAGGGGAGACGGCCGAGGCGAACGCACTGGCGGTCTTCCTGCGGAACATCACGCAAGGACGTACGGTCCGGGACCTCGCCAAGAGCTACGGGGCCGGCAGGACCAGCTGGAGCGACTACCGCTCCGGGGCAAAGATCGCTCCGCTGGAGCTGCTGGAACGGGTAGCGTCCGGCCGAGTCCGCGACGACCGAGGCCGCGCCGAGCTGCTTGCCCGGGCCAGGCGGCTGCACGCCGCTGCTTGTGCGGCTGAGGAGGGCAAGGGGCAGGCGGCGAAGGGCGCCTCGGCGAGCGGCGAAGCACTTGAGCCGATGCGGGAGGCCAAGCGGATCGCCGAGGCGCGCCTGGCCGAATCCGAGAGGGCGGTGCGCAGCCTGCTGGGGGTGACGGCACGGCTGCAGAGCGAGTTGGACGACGCACTCCGGCGGTCGGGCGGCGGGACCGCGGTGGGCTGGGATCCGCCCACAGGGGCGGCCCCTGTACCTTCGGCACGGACCCGGCCGGGTGCAGCGGACGGCGAACTCGTACGGCCGTCCCAGGAGCGTGCCGTCGCCCGAGAGGAGAGGGACGCACTCGCGTCCCCGGCAGCCGGGGAACGGTGCGGCGACCAGCAGCCGGACGCACAGGATGAAGCGGGCGGAATTCCGCCCGGAGCGGAGCTCGTCCTGCGAGATTGGTATCTGCCCGCGACACGAGACCTCGAAGTGCCTCTCATCCCGGTCGGTGCCGACGTGGGGGTCGGGCGTACGGGCTTGCCCCGGCTTCGTACCACGGCCGGAGTGATCGCGGCCAGGGAGACGAGGGTCGTCTCCGGACGTGTGGTGCACCGGGCGGACGACGCGTCCGGCGGACCGGGACGTTCGCCCGTCGCACTGCGACGCGCACTGGCTCGTCTCCCGTTGGCCCCGGGGTGTCGGTGGTGCGTCCTGTTCATGGTCTGCGTGGGTTTGGTCCTCGGAGCGGCGGCAACGGCGCTGGAACCGATGCCGTCCGCCCTCCGCGCCGGGTCCGGGGCCCCCTACCGGTCCGGCCGTGTCCCGCAGATGGCGCCGCAGAAGCGCGCCATCGGCTCCTCGCCGCGGCCCCCCGTGGCGACCCCGAGCCGATTACCACCGGGAACGGCCCCCTCTTCCGGCGCTCCCGTGCACCCGTCCACACCTGCGCCGAGCCGGTTCGCTCCCGAGGCGATGCCGTCGTCCACGGCGCCGCGGCCCGCCGAGATCCCGGCGCCGTCGGGCAGCGGCGTCTACGCCGTGGCGGAGGACGGCCGAGCGATCGTTCAGTGGAGCGGCGCGGATGCCGTATGGGTGAAAATCGGCGGTCCGGCCAAGGATTTGTACGCAGGCCCGGCAGGAGTCTTCGCCACCGACCCGGAGACGGGCGAACTGCGTGGGTACAGCGGTGTGCCCGGGGCCTGGGCGCCAGTCAGCGCGAGGGCCGCCGCCTTCGCGATGAGCGGCACGCAGTTGTACCGGCTGGCCGCGGACCGCGAAGCCGTCCACAGATGGAACCGGGCCCGTGGGACGTGGACGCGGATCGGCGGACCGGCGGGGCGACTGTACGGCGGCGGGGCCGGGCTGTTCGCGACCGATCCCGTCGACGGCCGGATCTTCGCGTACGGAGGGAAGGCCGACGTCTGGTTCTGCGCCGGAACGGCCGGCGCCGACTTCGCCGTGAGCGGGGACCATCTGTACGGGCTCAGTCCCGAACGCAGCGCGGTGATGCGCTGGAGCGGCAAGGCCGGCGTCTGGAGCGCGATCGGCGGACCGGCAGGCGATCTCTTCGCCGGCCGCTCGGACCTGTATGCCACCAACGACGCCGACGGTGGACTTTGGCGATACCGGGCGGGCGGTTGGTCGCGCGTCGGCGATGCCGGAGCCGCATACGGGACTCGCGGGGACCATCTCTACCGGTTGGACCGTGATCGCGCGGCGGTCCGGGAATGGGACGGGACGGAATGGCGACGCATCGGGGGGCGCGTCCGCACACTCGTGGTCGCCGAGTAACGCCTCGTGGCCGAACGATTCTCCCCAGAGCCGGGGGCGACGCCGGTTCGGCGGAGTCCTGTCCGTCCACGCCTCCCCTCACACCCGGGGCCGCTCCCGGCGCTCCGGCCGGAGCAGCGCGGCGTAGCGGCCCGAGTGTGCCAGAAGATCGGCGTGAGAACCGTGCTCCACGATCCGCCCGCGCTCCAGCACGATGATCCGGTCGGCGTTCACCACAGTGGAGAGGCGGTGGGTGATGGTGATTGTGGTGCGTCCACCGGACATCTTCGCCAACGCGCGTTGGACGCGCCGCTCGGTGTGGACATCGAGCGCGCTGGTGGCTTCGTCCAGGACGAGGACCGGTGGATCGCGCAGCACTGTCCTGGCGATGGCCAGGCGCTGCTTCTCCCCTCCGGAGAATCGGTACCCCCGTTCCCCGACGATCGTCCGGTACCCCTCGGGAAGACTGCGGATGAGGTCGTGGATATGGGCCGCTTTGGCCGCGGCGACCAGTTCGCCGTCCGTCGCGCCCGCCTTCGCGAAACGGAGGTTGTCGGCGATGGTGGTGTGGAACAGGTACGTGTCCTGCGACACCAGGCCGACCGTGGCCGCGAGGGTCTCGAAACTGAGGTCCCGTACATCGACCCCGTCGATGGTGACCGTGCCGCTGGTCGGGTCGCACAGCCGCGTGATCAGATATCCCAGGGTCGTCTTCCCAGCTCCAGTCGTTCCCACGACCGCGAGGTGTTCACCGGGGGCGATGTCCACGTCGATCCCTGACAGCCCTGTCGCCGATCCGGGGTAGTGGAAGTGCACTCCTCGCAGTTCGACCCTGCCCTTCGGGTGAGGGAGCGGCGTCGGGGCGGCCGGTTCGGGGACGCCCACGGGAAGGTCGAGATACTCGAAGACCCGGTCGAACAGGGCCATGGAACTCTGTAGGGAGATGCCCACCCGCAGGAGGGAGACCGCAGGGCCGAACAGACCCTGCTGGAGTGACGTGAAGGCGATGAGTGTGCCGATGGAGACCGGGTCCTGGCTCTGGTGACCGATGACTCCCGCCGCCCAGTAGATGATGACGGGCATCGTCCCCATGATGATCGCGATCGTCGACTGCCTCCATCGGCCCACCATCGTCGAACGGACGGCGAGATCCGTCAGAGCCCGGGAGTTCGCGGCGAATTCGGCGTTCAACGTACTGGTCCGGCCCATCGTCCGGCCGAGGAGGAAGCCGCTGACCGACAGCGACTCCTCCACCAGGGCCGACATCACAGCCAGTTTGCGCTGGTACTCCATGACTATCCCGCGGCGCTCGGCCCCGACCTTGCGGCTGATCCATACGAACAGCGGAAGTATGGCGAGAGAAAGAACAGTGAGTTCCGGGTCCAGGGCGAGCATCGCGACCAGGCTGGCCATAACCGTGGTGACGCTGCCGACGACCACCGTGGCGGTGCTCGTGACCGTCGCCTGCATACTTCCGATGTCGTTGGAGATCCGGGACTGGATCTCGCCGGTGCGGGCGGTCGTGAAAAACGCCAGCGACATTCGCTGGAGGTGGTTGTAGACGCTGATACGAAGGTCCTGCATCACCCGCTGTCCCAGGACCACGGTCAGATACGACTGGAGTACGCCGAGCCCGGTACTCACGACCACGGCTCCGGCCATCCCCGCTGACAGAGCGGTGAGCAGGCCGGTGCGTGCCTGTGGCAGGGCCACGTCCACTATCTCGCGCAGCAGGAAGGGGAGAGCCATCGACACCAGGGACGCTCCCACGATCAGGAGCATCAGCGCGGCGAGGCGTCCGCGGTATGGCAGGAAGAGCCTCAGCACCCTGCGTAGCCCCACCCCCTGCGGGTCTTTCTGCTCGGCGGTCAAGCGCGTCTCCCCTCCGGACTCCCGGACGTCCGGTGGCCCCGTCAGCGCTGCATCCGACGAGGCCACCGGTCCGGCATGATCACTTGCTGACGGGCGCCGCAGGTCAGCTCAGCGTCAGAAAACCTTCCCGTACGAGTGCCTGGACGAGCACCAGCCTGCCGGGCTCGTCCAACAGGCCCGGAACCGACCGCGGTGTGAACGATGGCTCGCCTCCCGTGGCCACGTACCGGACTTCGTCCGACACATGGACGGGGAACGCGACCGTCTTGTTATGGAACCGGAGTTCGATCCTCTCGGGTTTTGCCTCGATACCCCAACGAATACCGGGCTGACGTCGCACAGGCGTGTCGAGGCCGATGGACGCGACGCCTTCCAGGTCGGTCAAGTGGTGCCGCAGCCGTGGCGTTGCCAAGGACACCGCACGCTTCACCGCTCCGGCGGTCATCGATGCCGGAGACAGCCTGGAGGTCAGCGATGCGAGAAGGTCCGTCAGGGTCTCCTCGGTCTCCTTCTGTGCTTGCGCGTCATTGGCGAATCCCATGGGCAGCCCGGTGCGGAATCGCACGTCGTCGCCGAGAACCGCGTTGACGGCCTCCTGGATCACCGCGTTCCACAGGAGCGGACGAAATCCCACGGTGATGTGGACCGATGCCGAGTCCGTCGAGGTCGCCGCGTGGACGGTTCCCCTCGGGAGATAGAGCACATCGCCCGGCTTCAGGTCTATTTCTTGCTCCACCTCACGCTCGAAGACCTTCGAGTGGTCGAAGGGCTGGTCTCGGAGAGGCAGCTCGTGCGCCGTTCCGTAGAGGTTCCAGCGTTTCACCCCGTGTACCTGTAGAATGCAGACATCATGGGTGTCGTAGTGCGGGCTGAGTCCCTGGGCGCCACCACCCGGGGTGAGATACACATTCGTCTGCACGCGCGTGCTGGTTTCCGCGCTGAGTTCGGCAGACAGTCGTGACAGCGGCTCCCATCGCTGCTCCAGGGCGTTCAGCGCAATTGTGGATCCCGTCCGGTAGAGCTGGTAGAGCGTTTCGAGGACCGTGACCCGGCCGTTCTGTCCGCTCAGGTGCTCCAGCTCGGAGACCGGCATCTCCTTACCCTCGGTCAGGACCCTTATGCCATCGAGATTCACGCCCGCGGAGAACAGCAACAGGTCCACGTCGTCCAGTGTCAAGAGGTCCGAGAAACAGCCGGGGTCCTCGCGCTGGACCAGAAGAACCTGTTTCTCCCAGTACTTGTCCCGAAAGGATTCTTTTTCCAGCGGGTCAATGATCCGAGAGAGACCGAAGAGGCCTCGCTCCTCGGTTCCCGGAACGGCCCGAGGCCCGGACTCGACCTCATGCCGGCTGGCAGGAATTGTCATCTGCTTCTGACTCTCCTTGCTGAATTGGCGCACAGCTCGAAGGGGATGGACTAGTCCTCGTCGTCGACGTAGATGTTGTCGATGTACTGGTTGAACACGTCCTTCTTGCCGGAATCGTTGGTGTCGTTGTCGTCGTGGTTCCCCTTGCTGGGGTCGTGCCGCGCGAGTTCGAGGCCCTCGGGCCTGACGACCGTAATGTCCTCGGGGTTGAGTGAGTTCGTCATCACGTTCCCGTTCTGTAGTGACGTGGTCCGCGGATTCGGTACGAGAACCACCGTGCGGCCGACGCCGATTGTCCGTAAAGCGGTCGGTGCAAAAGCGCAGCCGACGTGCGGACAACCCCTGTTTGTCCGCGGACAACATGAAGGGGAACCCGGTACCGGGAGGCACCCGGCGTGCCCGGCGCATGCCGGCGAAAGGAAGCCGATCGCTCCGTGCGTCCGCGAGACGGCTCGGGGGCGAGCCGCGGCGGCAGGACCAGCTCCGCGATCAGCGAGCTCCGTCGTGAACGGTGACGGTCCCGGTCATGCAGACCGGCATCCCGTTCTGGGGCTCTCCCGTGTGCGACGGGATCGACTATGTGCACGTCAAGGTGGTAGCCCCGCCTCTGTCCAGGCGCCACCCGGCCCGGTCGCGCCTCTGTCCAGGCGCCACCGGCCCGGTCGGGTGATCTGTCGTGCGGCAAACGGTTCGGAGCGAGTGTCCCGCACGGGCCATCCCCCGCGCGCGTGCGACAACGCCACGTATGAAACTCCTCACCCAGCTATCCGGCCGGGGGCCCACCGGACGCACCCGCACCCGAGCCTGGGCCACCGGGCTCGCGTACGTGGTCGCCGCCGCATCGGCCCCCGTCATCGCCCTCGGTGCCGCGGCGGCACCGGCCGTGGCGGCTCCCCTCCCCGGCGGCCTCGGTCCCTGCGTCCCGGGTGACTGCCCGGATCCGTACCCGCCCGTCAGCAACGGCCCGATCATGGGCCGCGACAACGGCATCAACATCTTCGCGGGCGGTGACTACCGGGTCCGCGGACGTGCCGCCGAGGCCGAGGGCCGCCTCGTCGTCCTGGGGGACTTCGACCAGAACAAGAGCACCGCGGGCAGCGCGATCTACAACGTCGGCATCGTGGGCGTCGGCTCACGGGTCCCCCCGCCGGACGGAGCGGACTTCCTCACCACGGGCGGTAACGTCTCCGTGGCCGCCGGCCAGCGTCTGCTCGCCGAGGGCGGGGTCGTCCGGCACGCGGGCACCGCCACGGGCACCATCGAGGGCACGGTCACCGCCGACCCGGACGCCGCCGCACCGTACACCGAGCTCCCCGGCCTGCTCACCACCGCGAGCCAGTGCTACGCGCGCACGGACGCCGGGCCGCGGCCCGCCACCGGCACCGCCGTCAACCAGGGCGGCCAGACCCTCTTCACCGGCGACAACACCTCGGCCCTCCAGGTCTTCAACGTCGACTTCGACCTGACCACGAGCACCGGTGCCCAGCAGGGCCTCGTCTTCCGGAACATTCCCGCGGGCGCCACCGTCCTGGTGAACATCCTCGGGACCTCCCGCACGCTCAGCACCTACAGCGGTGGCATCGCGGACACCGACCCGCTGAACCAGCTCCGCCCGCGTCTGCTGTGGAACTTCCCGGACGCCACGACGGTGAACCTGGCCGGAACCGGTCAGTTCCAGGGCAGTGTCCTGATCGGCAACCCCGCCTCGGAGGCCACCATCACCCTGCCGGGTGTCAATGGCCGTTTCTTCACCACCGGTTCCCTCACCCACACCAGCTCCGCCAGCGGGGGCGGCGGCCAGGAGTTCCACGCCTACCCGTTCGACGGCGACCTGCCGGACTGCTCGGTGCCGGTGCCCCAAGCCCCGGTGACAGTCGTCAAGAAGGACTCGGCGACGGGCGACGTGCTGCCTGGCGCGGTGTTCGAGCTGTGGGAGGAGACCAACGGGGTGGCCGGTCTCCAGACCACCGGTGGGACTCCCGACACCCAGGTCGGCACCTCCTGCACCACCGGCGCCGACGGCAAGTGCTCCAAGACGGTGGACCTCGGTACGTACTACTGGCGCGAGACAGCGGCTCCGCCCGGCTACGAGCTGCCCCCGCAGACGGTCTTCGGGCCCGTGACGCTGACCCAGGCACAGATTCCGGACGGCGTCAGCATCACCGTCGAGGACGACAAGACGCCCGTCCTGGGCTCCGTGACGGTCGTCAAGAAGGACTCGGCGACGGGCGACGTGCTGCCTGGCGCGGTGTTCGAGCTGTGGGAGGAGACCAACGGGGTGGCCGGTCTCCAGACCACCGGTGGGACTCCCGACACCCAGGTCGGCACCTCCTGCACCACCGGCGCCGACGGTCAGTGCACGAGGTCGGCCGGGACCGGCACGTACTACTGGCGCGAGACAGCCGCACCCGCCGGGTACGACCTGCCCGACCCCGCGGTATTCGGCCCGCTGGTACTCACCGACGGGAACGCACCCGACGGTGTCACCGTCACCGCGGAGAACACCAAGACATCGGTGCCGACCGAGGAGTCGACCATCGAGGTCGCCAAGACCGACGCGAAGAACGGCAAGCCGCTCGCCGGGGCCGTCTTCGAACTGTGGCGAGAGTCCAACGGGGTCGCGGGTCTGCAGACCCGCCCGGACGGCACCGTGCCGCCGGACACCCGCACCGGTCCGGGCTGCTCCACGGACCCCGTCGGATCCTGCGTCTTCGACGAACTGCCGCTCGGGACGTACTACCTGCTGGAAACAGCCGTACCCGAGGGTTACGTCCTGCCGGAGAACCCGGTGAACGGCCCGTTCGTGATCACCGAGCAGAACGCCGGTGAGACCGTGACGGTCAAGATCGCGAACAAGCGGGGAGAGCCCGGCAAGTACAAGTGACCCATTTCCCTCCCCGAAACGGGTGAGGCCCCCGGACGGCCGCGTTCCCCGTGCGCCGTCCCCGGGGGCCTCACCGGTTCGGCATACTCCGCGGGGCGCGGACAGGCCGCTCCTGATAGCTGTGGGGTGGCAGGGGCGACGGTCGCCCGGTGGGCGCCGGTGGTCACATGTCGCCGGGGGCTGTGCCGCACGAGGCGCGGAGGCCGGCATGAGGTTCGCGGATGTCAGCGGATGTACGGGAGGGCCGTCCGCGGGAGGCGACCGGGCGACAGCGGTACGGGGGAGGGGCGTACGGGCGGGGCTTCGGGGCGGCACGGTGCGGCGGCGGATCGCGGTGCTGGCCGTGGTGGGCGCGGGACTGACGGCAGCGCTGCCCGGGACGGCGGCGGCCGCGGCCGCGGCGGAGACATGCACCGCCGCCACCGGCCCCTACCAGCGGCCCATGGAGGAGTACCTGAAGCGGACCGTCGACGGTGCGCAGTCCCCCGAGGACTGCGCGGCGATCCGTACCTTCCAGCAGTCCCGGTCCATCACCCCCGCCGACGGCTACGCCAACCTCGTCACGTACCGGACGATGACCGCCGTCAAGGCCGGCGCCAATCCCAACGCCGCCGGTGACTGCCCCCAGCGCTCCGACCGCGTCACCTGCGTCGACCTCGACCGTCAGCTCCTGTGGGTCCAGACCGGCAAGAACGTCGTCCTCGACCCCGTACCGATCCGCACCGGGCGCGACGGCGAGGAGACCCGGACCGGCTGGCACGCCGTCTACTGGCGGGACCGCGACCACGTCTCCACGATCTACAACAACGCGCCCATGCCGTACTCGCAGTTCTTCGACGGCGGCCAGGCCCTGCACGGGCGCCCCGACGGCCTGTTCGACGGGGGTGGTTCGGCGGGCTGCGTGAACCTGCGGCTCGCGGACGCGGCGGCCCTGTGGGACCTGCTGGACATCGATGACGCGCTGTACATCTGGGGCACCAAGCCGGGCACGGCCGACTGACCCGGCCGGGTCCGGGGGGCGCGGGGCCGTGGCGTGAGGTCTGTCGATGTCCAGGAAACGGGCGTGATCCCTCTGTGCGCGGGCACGGCTGGAGTGCCGTTCGCCCGAGACCCGCGGCACGCCCGAGCAGCCGCACATGCCGGGCATCCGGGCCCGTACGCCCCTCCCGGGTAAAGCCTGTTCATTCACTGCGGCTGTTACACAACGATCATTGAGTGCGTCCGAGCGACCCCGGCATACTTCAGAAATCCGGGGTCGTACACGTATCCGAATGCGCCCCGTGCGGGCTGGGCCTTCGCCCGCCCGATTCACTCCTGAGCAGGGGCAATCTTGCGTAGACAATCAAAGAAGGCGTGTGCCGTCGTTGCTGCGGCCGTCGCCCTCACGGCGGGCATGACCGGCCCGGCGTCAGCGAAGATCAGTGGCCTGGATACGGAATCCCCGGTTGCCGCCGCGGAGTTGGGGGCAGCCGGCCGGACTCAGCACACCGTCACCCTGATCACCGGGGACCGGGTCCTCGTGGACTCCCGTGGCCGGGCAGGCGGCATCCAGCGGGCCAAGGGCCGGGAGGACATACCCTTCTTCACCCAGACCTACGAGGGCCGTACCTATGTGGTGCCGCGTGACGCCCGTCGGCTGATCGCCGACGGCACGCTGGACCAGCGGCTGTTCGACATCACCGCACTCGCCAAGCCGGAGAGCCGCAAGGCCAACCGGGCCGGACTCAAGGTGATCGTCGGCTACCGGGGAGCGGCGGCCAAGTCCGCCCGGGCCGAGGTGCGTTCCTCCGACGGCACCACCGTCCGCCGGACCCTGTCGGCCCTCGACGCCGATGCCGTCACCACTGCCACCACCGACAGCACGGGCGCGCTGTGGGACGCCCTGACCCGTCAGCGGAGCGACGGTTCGGCGGCCACGGCCTCCGGCATCTCGCGGATCTGGCTGGACGGCGTGCGGAAGGCGTCGCTCGACCGCAGCACCGGTCAGATCGGCGCCCCGGCCGCCTGGGCCCGCTCGTACGACGGCACGGGTGTGAAGATCGCTGTCGTGGACACCGGAATCGACGCCACCCACCCGGATCTGGCGGGCAAGGTGGTGGCAGAGCGGAACTTCAGCGGCTCCGCGGACGCCCGGGACCATGCCGGTCACGGCACGCATGTGGCCTCCACCGCGGCAGGTACGGGGGCGAAGGACTCGCGGTTCAAGGGCGTGGCGCCCGGGGCCCAGTTGATCAACGCCAAGGTGCTGGACGACCGGGGCATCGGTGACGACTCCGGCATCATCGCGGGGGTCGACTGGGCCGTCGCCCAAGGCGCCGACATCATCAGCATGAGCCTGGGCAGCCCCGACACCGTCGGGATCGACCCGATGGAAGCCCAGGTCAACAAGATCTCCGCGGAGAAGGGCATCCTGTTCGCGGTGGCCGCGGGCAACAGCGGGCCGGGACGGGGCACGGTCGCATCGCCGGGCAGCGCCGACGCGGCCCTGACGGTCGGCGCCGTCGACGACAACGACCTGATCGCCGACTTCTCCAGCGTCGGGCCCCGCACCGGGGACGGCGCCGTCAAGCCCGACATCACCGCGCCGGGCGTGGGGATCACGGCGGCCGCGGCGGCGGGCACCGCGGGACAGAACCCTCCCGGGTACGTCAGCATGGACGGCACGTCGATGGCGACCCCGCACGTCGCGGGCGCCGCGGCGATCCTCAAGCAGAAGAACCCCACCTGGACGGGCGCGCAGATCAAGGCCGTTCTGACGGGATCGGCCAAGGGCAGCTCCC
Source organism: Streptomyces sp. TSRI0281 (assembly GCF_001905125.1). GTDB lineage: Bacteria > Actinomycetota > Actinomycetes > Streptomycetales > Streptomycetaceae > Streptomyces. Next base: position 151,684 of record NZ_LWLE01000012.1, read on the forward strand.
AGTCGGTCTTCCAGCAGGGCTCGGGCCGGCTCGCCGTCGACAAGGCGATCGACCAGACGCTCGTCTCCGAACCGGGCTCCGTCAGCCTGGGCACCCAGCCGTGGCCCCACACCGACGACACCCCCGTCACCAAGCAGGTGACGTACCGGAACAACGGCACCGCCGACGTGACCCTTGACCTGTCGCTGGCGGAACCCACCGGCGGGGACGGAAAGCCCGCGGCGGCAGGGTTCTTCACCCTCCAAGCGCAGCGGATCACGGTCCCGGCGGGCGGCACCGCCTCCGTGGATCTGACGGCCGACACCCGCCTCGGCGGTACGGTCGACGGCTCGTACTCGGCCACGATCGTCGCGTCCGGGGGCGGCCAGACCGTGCGCACCGCGGCAGCCGCGGAGCGTGAGAGCGAGTCGTACGACGTCACCTTCAAGACCATCGGACGGGACGGCGAGCCCAGCACCGGCTGGCAGGCCGACCTGAAGGGCTACCGCGATTCCGCCGCCGGCCAGCGGTTCTTCCCGGACCTGTCGTCGGGCTCCACCACGGTCCGGCTGCCGCGCGGTACCTACAGCCTCGCCGCCAACATGCTGGTCGACCCCGCCGCCCCGCGCAAGGGCACCGATCTGATCAACAATCCGCAGCTCTCGGTGACCGGTCCCACCACGGTCACCCTCGACGCCCGGACCACCCGGCCGGTGACCTTCAAGGTGCCGGACGCGGCCGCACGCCCCACGCGCGCCGGAATGATGAACACCCTGAGCACACCCGAGACCTACATCATCGAGGGGGCCGAGCTCAGCAGCTTCGACAACCTCCGCACCGCGTACCAGGGTCCCAAGATGGACGACGGTGTCCTCGCCCAGCAGTGGTCCGCCAACTGGGAGCGGGGCACCACCGAATACAACGTCCTCACCGGCGGCCCGGTCCAGGAGCTGGCCACCGGCTACAGCAAGACCTACACCGCCAAGGACATGGCCCTGGTGAAGGCGAAGATCGGGTCGTCCGTACCCGGTCTTGAGGGCGCCCTCGCGGCGCACGGCCTGCTGGACTGGGGAGGCGGCGTCGACGCCCCCTTCTCCGTGCAGTCGGCACCGGGAACGCGGAATGTGTATCTGTCCACGGCAGGCGGCGCCGCCTGGAACATCGTCGCGGCCGTACTCGGCGAGAAGGACGCGACGGGTTACCGCGGCTTCGACTCGGCGTACGAGCTCGGCGGGCCGCAGCGGTTCACTGCGGGGAAGACCTACACCGAGGACTTCAACATCGGTGTCATGGGGCCGCGGATGAACGCGGACGAGGGGATCGTCCGCGACGGCGACGACATCCAGGGCGCGTTCCCGCTGGTCAGTGATGGGGCAGGCCATTCCGGGTTCGCCGAGTACTCCGGTGCGAGCACCACCATCCACCGCAATGGCGAGCTGTACGTGCAGAAGGACGCCGCCATCGACCAGGGGCCCTTCACCCTGCCGTCGGATTCCGCCGCGTACACGGTGTCGACCACGATCCACCGGAACCCGAAGTTCAACCGCACCGGGACCCGGATCGACGCCTCGTGGACCTTCCACTCGGCCCGTACCGAGAGCCCGACCGCGCTCCCGGTCTCCACGGTCCGTTTCCTGCCGCAGCTCGCGTTGGACTCCACCGCTCCGGCGGGCGTCAAGCAGACCGTCCCCGTCAAGGTGCAGGGCGCGGCGGCCGGCGCCAACCTGAAGACCCTGCGGGTCCTGGTGTCGTACGACGGCACGACGTGGCTGCCCACCCCGGTCCAGTCGGACAAGATCACGGTCCGCGCCCCGGCGAAGGGCAAGGCGATTTCGCTGAAGGCCGTCGTCACCGACAAGGACGGCAACCAGTCGACCGTCACGATCCACAACGCCTTCTTCGGCAAGTGAGGCATCACGGGCCAGAACCCACGGGCGTCGCGCGATCGGGTGAGACCCCGACGGGCGGGGCACGGCCCGGGTGAGTTGAGGGGAGCGGCCCGCCGGAACGGAAGTTCCGGCGGGCCGCTCCCTTTCCGTGCGGGGCCGTCGGGAAGCCTCGATTCCGCCGTGGTCCGCCCGGACCGCCGGCCATCCACGGCGGGGTCGCCCCGGCTCCTTCGGACGGACGGGTGACCCGGGTCGGCACGGCCGACGTCAACTCGGCCGTGCGACTCGGGGATTGGCCTCTACGGCCGGTGCCCGGCCGTCCGCACGCCCTCGGTCAGGGCTCAGCGTGCCGGCACCTCGACCGGGCGAACGGGGCAGTCGGCCGGGGCGAGCCGCCCGTCCTGCCCGACCAGGCTTACGGACACGGCCCCCTGCGCATGCGCCGCGTACGCGGCCGTGCAGACGATCTGGTCGCGGGCGGGGGCGGTCAGCCGTTTCACCCGCAGGCGCAGCTCGACCTCGACGGCGGGGCCACCCGTCACGATCCGTTTTGCGGCGGATGCCGCGCCGGGCAGCGAGGGAGCATTGCGCAGCCCGGCCCGCCGTTCGGCCTTGTCCGGTCCGGCGAGCAGGGCGGTGACGGCCGCGAGCGGTGAGAGGGACCCGCCCGTCCCCCCACCGGCCGGGAACGAACCGCCGGAGCCGTCCTGTCCGTGCGGCTCGTCCGGGCCGGCCGACGAGTCATCCGACCCGGTGGAGCCCGCGTCGCCGCTTCGCCACGGCGCTTCGACGGTCCGCGGCACGGGCAGCAGTTCGTTGTCGGGGGAGAAGAAGAACAACAGCACGCGTCCCTCGCGCGGGGGAAGCAGATCGGCGACAGCCGGTCTTCCGGCCTCGATCACGGCCGTCTCCCGGACACCGCAGCCCGCGAGCGGGCCCCCGGCGAGCACCAGCAGCGCGGCGAGCCGGACCGCTCGACGCCCACGCGGCGCCGGCTTCCTCACGCGGTGGCCCCCGTCCGGTCCTGGCTGTCCCTCGGCCCCGCATCGTGCGCGGGCGACGGATCGTGCGCGGGCGACGGGCCGTCCGGCGCGCCGCTTCCGGACGCGGGCCCGTCGAAGGGCAGTTCCACCGTGAACAGCGCGCCGCCGCCGGGCGCGTTCTCCGCGCGGATCGTGCCGCCGTGCAGCCGTACGTTCTCCTCCGTGATCGCCAGCCCGAGGCCGCTGCCCGATGAGCGGGAACGTGCGGCGTCCGCCTTGTAGAAACGGTCGAAGATGTGCGGCAGCGCGCCCGGCGCGATCCCGGGGCCGCTGTCGTACACCTCGGTGATCAGGGCACCCTTGTGTGCCGACAGCCGCACAGTGACCGGTTCGGCACCGTGGCGCAGGGCGTTGCCGACCAGGTTGGCCACGATGACGTCGAAGCGACGCGGGTCCAGGCGGATCCGGAAGCCGTCGGGCAGCTCCCCGCGGACCCGGCCGAGCCACTGCCTGCCGGACAGGGTGCTGCGCACGGCCTCCGCCGCGTCCACCTCGTCGGCGTTGAGCTCCGCCGCGCGGGCGTCGAAGCGGGAGATCTCCATCAGATCCTCCACCAGTACGGCCAGATTGCCGGTCTCGGCGCTGATCAGGCGCACCGCCCGCGCGGTGTCCGGGGCGAGTTCCGCGGCGTCCTCGTCCAACACGTCCGTGACGGCGAGCATACCGGCGAGTGGGGTGCGCAACTCGTGCGAGACGTCCGAGGCGAAGCGCCGGGCCCGTGCCCCGGCGTCCCGCAACTCCTGCACGGAGCGTTCGAGCCGGGCCGCCGACTCGTTGAACGTCCTGGCCAGGTCGGCCAGTTCGTCCCGGCCATGTACGGGGATACGTGTGTCGAGCTGCCCGCCACCCATGGAGTGCGCGGCACGCCGCAGTTCACGGACGGGGCGCAGCACGCTGCGCGCCGAGAGCAGCGCGGGCACCAGGGCCACGGCCAGCCCCGGCAGCGCGCCGTCGCGGGCAGCGGTCACCAGGGCGTCGATGTCCACCTCCTCGTTCGTCATGGGCATCACGGCGAAGAGGACCAGGCCGCTCGGCACCGCGCCGCCGCCGGCGATGACCCGGGTCATCACCGGCATCCCGATCGTCAGATACGCGTTCCCGTCCTTGACGACCCGCTCGAAGCTGCCGTGCGGCGAAGTGAGCGCGGTGCGGCGAAGCTCAGCGGTCAGCACACCGGAGACGGACTTGTCACCTGAGGAGACGCGCAACGAGCCGTACTCGGCGAAGACGATCCACGGATGCGGTTTGGCGCGCGCCGCGATGTCGAAGAGGTCCCACCGCAGCGACTCCACGTCCAGGGGCAGGCCGGGGGCGAACCGCTCGGCCTCCTCGCGGAAGGAGACGACGGCGGTGTCCTGCGCACGCACGAGGACCGCGCTGCGCGCCTCCCGATAGGTCAACGCGGCGGTCGTGACAGCGCTGACGGCGGCCACCAGCAGGAACGCGATCACCAGCCGGGTGCGCAGCCCGAACGCGGCGGTCGCCCCGGGCATCCTCACAGCGGACCGAAGCGGTAGCCGAAGCCCCGCAGGGTCTGAATGTACCGGGGATCCCGGGACGGATCCTCGATCTTGGCCCGCAGCCGGCGCACACAGGCGTCCACCAGTCGGACGTCACTGTGGTAGCTGTGCTCCCAGACCTCTTCCAGGAGCCTCTGCCTGCTGAAGACCTGTCCCGGCACCGCGGACAGGTGCAGCAACAACTTCAGTTCGGAGGGCGCCAGTGCGATCTGGTCGCCCGACTTGACGACGCTGTGACCGGCGCGGTCGATGTCGAGTTCATCGTGGTGCTCAACGGCGGGTCTCGCGTCGACCGGGCCGTCGACGCGGCGCAGCACGGCACGTATGCGAGCCTCGATGACCTCGCTGCGGGCGGGCTTGACGATGTAGTCGTCCGCACCCGCCTCCAGCCCGACGACGATGTCGGTGTCGTCACCGCGCGCGGTCAGCATGATGATCGGCAACTGGCCGGCCGCGCGCACCCGGCGGCACACCTCGACGCCGCTCATGGCGGGCAGCATCAGGTCGAGCAGCAGGAGGTCGGGGCGAAACGCACGCAGTGCCTTCAGGCCGGCCTCCCCGGTCGCGGCGGCGAGGACCTCGTGCCCGCGCCGGCGCAGCCCGATCTCGACGCCCTCGCGCACGGAGGGGTCGTCTTCGACGAGGAGTACGCGTGGCATGGCGGTGTCTCCGGGGTCGTGGCGAATGGGACGGTGTTGCCATGACAGCAGTCTGGGGAACACCGGGCCGTATCGGAAATCAATGATCTGTCCGTAACTGGCGTGATCGGACCGGTCGTCATGGGCGGGTGCGAGCCCGGAGCGGTGCGTCGGAGGGCCACGAGCGACAGCCGCGGTGACAGGACGGCGATCACCTCCGCCGAGGGCGAGCTCGTGCGGCCGTCGAAACCGCTCACTGCGCACGAGGTCGTCAGTCCTGGACGGCGCCGGTCGTGTGGCCGAACTCGGCAAGGATGTCGCGGGCGTTCTTCCGCGCCTCCAGAGCGGTTCCCGGATCGCCCGCCGCGTCCGCCGAGTCGCCCAGGTGAGTGAGCAGGGATGCCTCATTGAACCGGTCGCCGAACTCGCGGTAGATGCACAGGGCTTGCTCGTAACAGGCAATGGCTTCCCGGTGCCGTCCCACCCGGTGGTACACCAGGCCGAGGGTGTCCAAGGTGGCGCTCTCGCCGTTGCGGTCACCGATCTCCCGCTGGAGGGCCAGAGCCTGCTCGCAGCATTCGCGGGCCGTGGGATACCGGCCGAGCTGAGTGTTGCACCAGCCCATGTTGTTGAGAGCCCGGGCCTGGCCCAACCGATTGTCGACCAACCGGTAGTTCGTCAGCGCGGAGGTGGCCTCCGCCAGGGCGGAGGCGAAGTCGTGCTGCCGCTCGAACACCAGGGTCAGGGTGTTGTGACAGTGCGCCTGTCCGAGCGGGTCGTTGAGCTCGTGAAACAGCAGGACGGCCCGGCGCAGGAGCAGGCCGGCTTCCCCGTAGCGGCCCATCCTGGCGTTGGCGCGCCCCAGTTCACCGAGCGCCACGCCGATCCCCGGCCGGTCGTCCAGCCGCTGCGCGGCGTCCAGCGCGGCGTGCTGAGTGGCCACCCAGTCGGGCCAGTGGCCGCGCTGTTCCAGGTAGGTCGATATCGCCCTGGCCAGCAGACCCACATGGCTGTCGGGGGCCGATTCGACCGTGGCGAGCAGGGTCTGGTGCTCGGAGGCGAACCACGTCGAGGCGCTGTCGCGGTCCGTGAACGCCGCTGGCGGCACGCCCGGCGCGGGCGGGGGGAGGCTGATCGCATCACGAGGGCCCAGGAGCGTGGTGGCGGCGTACGCGGTGTGCAGGTAGTAGTCGACGAGCCGCCGCAGGGCACCCGCCCGGTCGGCGGGCGTGACGTGGTCGTGCGCCAACGTGGTGGTGTACGCCCGCAGCAGGTCGTGCATGCCGAACCTGTCCGGGCCGACGAAGTGCACCAGGTGTGCGCGGGTGAGCGTGTTCAGCGCCTGGCGGGTGTCGTCCGGACTGCGCCCGGCCAGGGCGGCGGACGCGTGCAGAGAGATATGGGGCCCGAACTGGAGGCCGAGCAGCCGGAAGAGGCGCGCGGCGGCCGCCGGCAGGTGCTCGTAGGACCAGGAGAACACCGCACTGACCGAATTGCCGACCGAGTCCAGCATGCCGAGGCGCCTGCGGCTGTCGGCCAGTTCGGAGACCAGATACGGCAGCGGGGTGGTACGCAGCGTGGCCGCGAGCTCGGCTGCCACCCGCAGTGCGAGGGGCAACCCCACGCACTGGAGCGCCAGTTCCTCGCCGACCCCCGTCCTGCTGTCCACGCGGTCACCGATCAGCCTGCGCAGCAGGTCCAGCGAGTCGCTCATCGGCAGCAGGTCGAGGCTGACCCTCCGGGCCCCGTGCCGGGCTATCAGCCCGCCCAGGGTGTCACGGCTGGTCACCACCACCGCGCAGGATCCCGTTCCGGGGAGCAGCGGGCGGACCTGCTCCACCGAGGAAACGTTGTCGAGCACGATGAGGACGTGGCGCCCGTTGAGTTCGGTCCGGTACCGGGCCATCCGGTCGGCCTCGTCCAGCGGGATCTCATGGGCGGGCAGGCCCAAGGCGGACAGCAGCCGGGTCAGGGCCTCGCTGCCGGACAGCGGCTGCTGTGGGTCGTAGCCCCGCAGGTCGACGTAGAGCTGGCCGTCCGAGAAACGCGACCGGACGCGGTGCGACCAGTGCAGGGCCAGTGCTGTCTTGCCGACGCCGGCGGTTCCGGAGATCACGGCCACGGGGACCGCGGCGCCCTCCGGCCGCGTCAGGACCTGATCGAGTTCGGCCAGTTCACGCTGCCGACCGACGAAGTCGGGCACGTCGCCCGGCAGCGTCGCGGGCACCAGCCTGCGCATCGGGAGCCCCACGGTGTGCCGGGCGTCATGCGTCAGCAGCGCCTGGTAGGCGGCGATCAGCTCGGGGCCCGGGTCCATCCCGAGCTCCTCGGCCAGCCGGCGCCGCACCTCGTGGTAGGCGTCGACGGCCGCCGCCCGTCGCCCTGCCGCGTCGTAGCCACGGATCAACCGGGCCAGCGCGGCCTCGTCCAGGGGGCGTGCGTGGGCGGCCTGCTCGAAGAGGGCGACCGCTTCGTCGGCGGCCCCGGCGGACAGTAACGTCTCGCCCTTGGCCGCCAGGGCCGCGAACCGTTCCTCGACCAGGGCGCGGGTCGCGGGATGGGCGGCCAGCGCGGGGACGTCGGAGAGCGGGGAGTCGGCCCGCCAGAGCCCCAGTGCCGAGTCGAACAGAGCGAGGGCGTCCGTGTGATCCCCTGCCTGCCGGGCCGCCGCCGCTCGGGTCAGTACACCTCGGAACGCGCGGACGTCGACGGCGCAGGCCTCCGTGGGCAGTACGTAGCCGTCGCCGGCGGAGGGCAGGACAGAACTGGGGGCGCGGGGCGAGCGCTGGGGTTCGAGCAGCTTCCGCAGATGCTTCACGTGCGTCTGGATCACGTTGACCGCCGAGTTGGGCGGGTCGTCCGACCACAGGGCGTCGATGAACTCCGCGCGGGACACCGGCCGGCCGCCGGCCAGCCCGAGGAGGCCGAGAACGGCCCGCCGCCCCGCCGTCGGTACGTCGTGCCGGACCGCCCCGTGCAGGACTCTGACCGGGCCCAGCAGTTGGATCCGCACGCATGGTTCCCCGTCTGTCGTCAATGCGTCCCTCGCCCCGTGTGAGGGATGACCACTCGCCGTCCAGTCGTCGTCCAGTCGTCATCCAGTACCGATTCATACGGTAGTCGAAAGATCGAATCGGGAGAGCGATGCTGCGTCTGCATGCCAATGAACACCCGCAGGGACCGCCGGCCGGTGTGGCCGAGTCCCTGCATGCGCTGGTCCCGGAGCTGCACCGGTACCCCAGCCGGGAGGGCGCCCTGCAAGCCGCGATCGCGGAACTGCACGACGTCCCGCTCAACCGGGTTCTGGTCGGCGCGGGCAGTGCCGAGATCATCAGCCTGGCCTGGCGCGTGTTCACCGGGCCGGGGCGGGCGGCGTTCTTCCATGAGCCCGAGTTCGAGTTCTATCCGATGCTGAGTGCTCAGTGCGGCACCGCGGCACTGACCCGGGCGTGGCCGCCCGAGGAGCACCTCGCCGAGTATCTCCGGCAGGAGCGGGTCGGTCTGATGGCCCTGTCCAACCCGCACAACCCCACGGGCGCCTGGCAGCCCCGACAGGCGATTGCCGACCTGGCGGGACGCCTGCCCGACACCACCGTCGTCCTCAATGACGAGGCGTACTACGACTATGTGGACGTGCCGGACGCCGGGCCGTCGCTCAAGGCGCTGTCCGAACTGCCCAACGTGCTGACCACCAGGACCTTTTCGAAGATCTATGGTCTGGCCGGCCTGCGGGTCGGCTACGGCGTCGGCAACGCCCGGCTGATCGGCCTGCTGCGTTCACTGCAGACGCCCTTCAGTGTCAGCAGCACCGCGTGCTCCGCCGCCCTGGCAGCCCTGGCCGATCAGACGCTGGTCCTGGACCGTCGCGCCCGGAACCGGGAGCAACGAGAGGCCATGGCAGCCGCGTTGACCGAACGCGGATTCGAGGCGGAGCCCAGCCAGGCCAACTTCCTGTATGTCCGGCCGCCGCGTGGCACCGCGGACTGGGTGGCCGATCTGCTCGACCGCGGCGTCCGTGTCTACCCCGTCGGTAGCGCACTGCGGGTGACGGTCGGCTCCGCTGCCGAGACCGCCGTTCTCATCGCCGCGGTCGACGACGTTCTGACCAGCATTCAGACCAAGAGCATGGAGGAAATATGACCAGTCCAGGCATTGATGACCTTTACAACCACACGCTCTCCGCCTTCGCGATCTCGGCGTCCTGGGAACTGGGCCTGCTGGATCGGCTGGAGAGCTCCGAGTCGCCGGTGGACCTCCGTGACTTCTCCCGGGAGCAGGACCTGGACGCTCCCTCCGTCGAGGCCATCGCCCGGGGCCTGGCCCTCGTCGGCGTCATTGTGCTCAGCGCGGACCACACCACGGCCAGGCCGGGCCCGCTGTTCGCCGACACCCTGGCGAAGAAGGGCTTCTTCTACTGGCTCACCCGCGGCTGCGGCGAACTCTTCACCACCATGCCGGAGCTGGTCCGCAACGCCAACCGACCCGACGGATTCACGGTCCGCCGTGACTACAAGGCCATCGGTCTGGGGGCCCGCGAGGCGGGTTTCTCCTACGTGGACCCGGCGTTCTACAAGATCATCGCGGACCGCGGCCTGCGCCACGGTGCCGACCTCGGCTGCGGCAGCGGTGAACGGCTGATCAAACTGGCCGGGAGCGACCCGGAGTTCCGCGGGATCGGTGTGGACTTCGCCGCCGGAGCGCTGTCGCTCGCCACCGAGTCGGTTGCCCGGGCCGGCCTCAGCGACCGGATCTCCGTGGTGCACGGCGACGCGACCCGGATGGAACACCGCCCCGCATTCGACCAGGTCGACTTCGTGTGCACCTTCATGATGGGACACGACCTGTGGCCGCGGGCCGAATGCCTGGCCAGCCTCAAGCTGATCGGTGAGGCGTTCCCCCGGGCCACCGACCTCATCATCTGCGACACCTACCGCTCCGACCTGCCGTCCACCGAACGGCACCCGGTCTTCACCCTCGGCTTCGAGACCGCGCACGCCGTCATGGGACAGATGATCCCCTCGCTGGACGAGTGGACGGACGTGCTGGCCGAGGCCGGCTGGCTCCGGACGGACGTCATCGACTTCGACCTCCCCCCGTACACGGCGCTCATGCACCTCACCCGCGAGGTGACGGGCGAATGAACGCCCCTGCTGCGGCGGGCAGGCACATCCTCGTCCTCAATCGTTTTGATCAGGGCGTGGGCTGCGACTACACCGCGTACATCGACCACACCGCCGACCGGGTCGCCTACCTCGTCCCGCCGGCGGGGATCAGCGGCGTCGACGCCGGAACGGCGGAAACCGTGGACGTCGTCGACGACCTCGCGGACTGGCAGGCGGTCTCGGAACGGGCAGGTGACATCGTGCGGCGCTTCGGTCCGGTGGACCATGTCGTCGCCCTCTTCGAACGTGACCTCGAAACCGCGGCGGCCCTGCGCGAGCTGCTCGGGGTTCCGGGCCCCCGGCCGGACGACATCGCGCGGGTGCGCGACAAGGTGCCGATGAAACAGCTGGTGGCATCGGCGGGCCTGCGGGTACCGCGGTTCGTGGAGGCCCGCGAGCCCGAGCAGGTACGCCGGCTCGCCGCCGAGTGCGGCTTCCCGGTCGTGCTCAAGCCCCGCGACGGCTCCGGAAGCCAGGGCATCTACCTGATCAACTCCCCGGGCTCGCTGGAGGAGACGCTCGCGCTCCCTCTGGAGAACTATCTCTGCGAGGAGTTCGTCAGCGGGACGATGTACCAGGTGGACGGGGTGATCCAGGACGGGACCGTACGGGTCCTGCGCGCCTTCCGCCTGCTCAACACGTGCCTGGACTACGCCCTGGGCGACTCGTTCGGTTCGGTGGCCGCCGACGATCCGGAGCTGGAACGGCGGCTGACGGGCTACTCGGAGGTGGTGCTGAACGCCCTCGGCGTGCGCAGCAGCGTGTTCCACCTCGAAGTGTTCACTGTCGACCCGACCGGGCCGGGGGAGTACGACGGGCTCGTGTTCCTGGAGGTGGCCGCGCGGGCCGGCGGTGCGGAACTCCCGCACATCTGGCGCGACGTGTACCGGCTCGACCTGCTGGAGATCGCCACCCGGCTGGCACTCGACGAGTCCCCGGTACTGGCCTCGCACGGCCCCACGGGCGAGGCCGGCGGCTATCTCCTCATCCCGGAGCCGCCGGTGCGGCCCTGCCGCGTCCTGTCGACCACCTCGCTCCTCGACCGGGTGCCCGAGATGTATGCGGAGATCCTGCCCGAGGCGGGCGCGATCCTGAACGGCACCGGCGGGGCGAAGGAGACCGGTGGCCGCTACCGGTTCCGTGCGAGCAGCGGCGACCGCATCGCGCTCGCGATCGGCCGGGTGCTCGCCGAGTACCGTCTCGACTGGGAGCCGGTGGCGGAAGGGGACCTTCCGGTGATCCGGGCAGCCGGACGTGCGCAGTCGGTGGCGCGTCCGTGAGCAAGGCCCCGGCGGTGCCGCGCTTCAGCCAGGTGTTCGTCATCCGCGAGTTCCGCATGCTGTGGCTGGCACAGCTGATCTCGGTGGGCGGCAACCAGCTCGCCCGGGTGGCGCTGGCCGTGCTCGTGTTCGACAGGAGCGCATCGGCGGGGCTGGCAGCACTGACCTACGCCCTGACCCTGCTGCCGGAACTGGTCGGCGGTCCGATGCTCTCCTGGCTGGCGGACCGCTGCCCACGGCGCGGGCTGATGGTGGTGTGCGACCTGGTCCGAACGGGCTTGGTCGCCGTCATGGCCGTGCCCGGCATGCCACTGTGGCTGCTGTGCGCACTGGTCGTCGCCGTGCAGTTGGTCCAGTCGCCGCACATGGCGGCCCGAGCGGCGCTGCTCCCGACGATCGCGCTCGGTGAGCGCTATCTGGCCGCGTCGGCGGTCGTCAACCTGACCGCTCAGCTCGGCCAGCTCGCCGGGTTCGCGGCGGGGGGCGCGGTGGTCGCTGCGCTGGGCCCCTCGCAGGCGCTCCTGGTCAACGCCGCTACGTTCATGCTCTCGGCGGCGCTCACCCGGTTCGGCCTCGCGCGGCGCCCGAGGCCGAGGCCGAGCGGCCCCGCGCCGGCCGGCGCCCGGTGGAGTGTGATCACCGGTGGTGCCGGCCTGGTCCGGGCCGACCGCCGATTGCGCCTGCTGGTGGCGTTCGGCGCCGTGTCGGGCTTCTACGCCTGCAAGGAAGGCCTGGCCACCCCCTACGCGGAGGCCTTGGGGGAGGGACCGGCCGGGGCGGGGTTCCTCCTCGCGGCAAGTCCGGCCGGCGCGGTGGTCGGCATGCTCGTCATCACCCGATGGGTGAAGCCGGACCGTGCTCTCAAGCTGCTCGGGCCGCTGGCCATGGCCTCGTGCGCGGTGCTGATGCTCACCCCGGTGTCCTCGGGCATCGCCGTGACCTGCGTGCTGTGGGCGGCGTCCGGGCTGTTCTCGGCGTTCCAGCTCCCCGCGAACGCCGAGTACAGCCTCTCGGTCCCCGACTCCGAGCGCGGCAAGGCGTTCGGCCTGGCCTCCGCCGCTGTCCGGGTGGCCCAGGGAGCCGGCATCTCGATGGCCGGTCTCGCCACCGCCGTCGCCCCGGTGCCCCACGTCATCGCGGCGTTCGGTGCCGTCGGCGCGGCGGCCTCCGGACTTCTGGCGATCCGCTGGTCCAGGATGCCGCCCCGCGTCGCCGACTCCACGGGCGAACCCGTACGGACACCGAACCACCTGACTTCACGTCCCACTGACTTATCCAAGGACCTCGAATGACCACTACCGCACCGACGAACACCGAGCCACCGAAGGAACAGCTGCGCAGCACCCTGCGTTCGCACCACCTCACCATGCTCGCGATGGGCGGAGTGATCGGGTCCGGCCTGTTCGTCGGTTCCGGCGCCGGCATCAGCGTGGCGGGACCGGGGATCGTGCTGTCCTACGTGGCCGCCGGTGCGCTCACCCTGCTGGTGATGCGCATGATGGCCGAGATGGCCGCGGCGTACCCCTCCAGCGGTTCCTTCTCCGTGCACGCGGAGCGTGCCTTCGGCGCGTGGGCCGGGTTCACCATCGGCTGGATGTACTGGCTGACTCTGGTCGTGGTGCTCGCACTCGAATCGACCGCGGCCGCCGTCATCGTCCACAGCTGGCTGCCGGCCGTCCCCCAGTGGCTGCTGGTGCTGCTCTTCATGGCGGTCTTCACCGCGATCAACCTCACCGAGGTCGCGAACTTCGGCGAGTTCGAGTTCTGGTTCGCCCTGATCAAGGTCGCGGCGATCGTGGGATTCCTCCTGATCGGCGTGCTGGCGATCGTCGGCGTGCTCCCCGGCGGGGACTCCGGTGCGCTCAGCGGCGACCTGCTGCCCCATGGCTGGGCCGGAGTGGCGGCGGGACTCACCATCGCCGTCCCGGCTTTCGGCGGCCTGGAGATCGTCACCATCGCAGCCGCGGAGTCCGACGACCCCGCCCGCGCCACCGGCCGGGCCGTCCGCAGCGCAGTCTGGCGCATCGCGATCTTCTACATCGGCTCGATGGTGGTCATCGTCAGCCTGCTGCCCTGGTCCGACGAGTTCCTCGGCGTCGGCCCGTTCGCCGCCGTCCTCGACCACATCGGCGTGCCCGCCGCGGCGAAGATCATTCAACTCATCGTCCTGATCGCCCTGCTGTCCGCGCTCAACGCCAACACCTACGCCGCCGCACGGATGGCCTTCTCCCTGGCCCGCCGCGGCCAGGCACCCGCCCTGCTGGCCCGGCTCAGCCGGACCGGAGTCCCCTATCCGGCCGTGCTCGCCTCCGCCGCTTTCGGATTCGTCGGGGTCGTCCTCAACCTGCTGTGGCCGCGCACGGTCTTCCTCCACCTGCTCAATGCGATCGGGGCCGTGCTCCTGCTGGTGTGGATCCTGGTCGCCTGCTCCCAACTCCGCCTCCGCCCGCGCCTGCCGGCGGCCTCGCCGGTGCGGATGTGGGGACACCCGTACCTGAGCTGGGCCGCCCTCACCGTCATGGTCGCGCTGCTCGGGCTCATGGCCGTGAGGCCCGACACCCGGGTCCAGCTGATCAGCTCGGCCGTGCTCGCCGCGATCGTCCTCACCGTCGGACTGATCCGCGGTCGCCGCACAATCGCGGCGACCGAAAAGTAGAGAGAGAGCCATGGACCGCATCTCGCTGACCCGCGAATATCTCGCCGAGCTGGCCGAGGAAGGGCGCGCCGGCCACTCCTGGCCGGGAGGCCGGGCCGGTTCGGAACTGCTCGACGGGATGTACGAAGGGAGGTATCTGTCCCGGCCGCTGTTCCTCGGCCACGCCGACCGTGTGCGGATACACAGCGACCTGGAGAACCTGCGCACCGCCCTGGCGGCCCTTCCCGATCTGCTCTTCGGCGGCGATTTCGGGGCGTTCGCCCGTGCGGTCGGACTGACCGACGTCCAGATCTCCGCCGTGATGCGTGGCCGCGGGATGGCGATGAGCCGTCAGACCCGGGCCGACCTGTACGTCGACGACACAGGCTTCAAACTGCTGGAACTCAACATCGGCAGTGCCGTTGCCGGCATGGACAACGCCGACATGTGCCGGGAGTTGCTCACACACCCGCCCCTCGCGGCCTTCGCCGAGCGCCACAGGCTCGGCTTCGTGGACTCGCTGCGGGAACAGGTCAACAACATCATCGTGGAGAGCGGATTCCGACACGGCGACCGTCCCGTGGTCGCCCTGGCCGACTGGCCGGACGGCTACGAGCGGATGCTCCCGTACATGAAGGCGCTCTGCGAGCGTTGGGGCGGGTACGGGCTCGATGCGCACCCCTGCCACGTCGGGCAGTTGGAGGCGAGGGACGGCAGGGTCTGGCTCGGGGACAAGCCCGTGGACATCGTGTTCCGGGTGTTCCTGATCGGCGATCTGCTGGAGTCCGCGGAGGCACTGCGCCTGGTGGACCCGATCCTCGATGCGGCCGAGCGCGGCGAGGTCCGGATATTCACGCCGCTGGACTCGGCCGTGTATGCCAGTAAGGGTGCGCTCGCCCTGCTCTCCGACGAGTGCAATCGGGGACTGTTCGGCAAGGACGTGCTCGCCAGCCTCGATCGCATCCTGCCGTGGACGCGCATGGTCCGCCCGGGGACGGTCACCCTGGAGAGCGGCGACCGCGTCGATCTCGTCGATTACGCGCTGGCCCACCGGCAGGAACTGGTCCTCAAGCCCACCTCGCTGGCCGGCGGCAACGGAGTGTTGCCCGGCTGGACGGAGGGACTGACGGCGCAGCAGTGGAGTGAGCGGATCCTCGCCGCGCTCGACGGTCCGTACGTCATCCAGCGACGGGTCCGGCCGACGGTCGAACTCTTCCCCGACGACCAGGGCGAACTCCATCCCTGGACACCCCTCTGGGGGGTCTTCACCGTGGTGAACGGCCACGGCGGTGCCTTTATCCGTGCCACCCCCGCCACCTCCGGAGGCCTCGTCGTCAACCTCGCCACCGGGGCCTACGGGGGCGCCGTGCTCCACGAACTGCCGCCGCACGGGCAGGCCATCGACGTGTGAGGAGCTCCGACATGCACGAACTCGCCCTCAACGAGCACCCCTTGCCACCCCTGGGAACGGGCGCACATCCGCACCCAAGTCTTTCCGGGTGAGGGCGTACGGCCGACCATCGGCGACCGCGGGGACAACGACGCCGTCCTCGATGCCCTGCGCGACTGCTCCCCGTCCTCGACCGTGCAGCGGGAGAACAGGGACGGCTATTCGGAGGGCGGTTCGCTATCGAGCGGGCAACGAGAAAGGAATGCCGGCTCCTGGCGAACGAGTGGGGCTCGTTGAAGTAATCCGATCAACGCGCCGGGACGGCCCCCCAGTTCCTGAGCGCTGTCCCGGTGTGCGGCGGCCCCGGTGGCCTCATCAAGATCAAAATGGACCAAGACGCACGGAATCGATATCAACCGGCGCATGACGGCAGGCAAAGATTGCAGAGGGTGACCGAATCCCCTCAACGCCTCCCAACGGCACCGGATCGCGACTCCAAAGAGCGTTGCCGCTGAGCCAATCCGCTACTAAGATCCGTACGGACGCCGCCGGTCAACCATTGGCAATCGATCGGAAAGGAACTCGGCGTTCTCCAATCGGCATGGCGCTAAAGTCGAACGGCGCCACGAAATCGAGGGGTACCGTATGGCCAATCCGTTCGAGGACGCCGACTCCACCTACATGGTCCTCGTGAATTCGGAGGGACAGCACTCGCTCTGGCCCGTTGCCATCGACGTGCCGACCGGCTGGGAGATCGTGCTTCCCGAGTCGAGCAGGGACGCATGTCTTTCCTATGTGGATGAGCAATGGACCGACATGCGCCCGAAGAGCCTCATAGAGGCCATGACTCGCTGACCACGAGAACAAAGGATCCTCCTGAGAAGAATCCTCCGATGCAGGAACGATACGGCGAACAAGATCCTCACCTCCGCCCCCCGGACATCGTGGGCATCACCGACCAGATCATCCGGACGGACGGCGTAACGGCGGACCGGCTCGGCCTGCGACTCTGCGACGACCTGTCCTTCGACGCATGGCACTCGGTGGGCCACCGGATCATCGACGTCAGCGAGTCGTCGGCGTGGTGGATCGGGGACTGGATCATCTTCGGTCAGCAGTGCTACCGCACCCGCTACCGTGACGCAATCGCGGGTACACAGCTCGACTATCAGACCCTGCGTAACTATGCCTGGGTGGCTCGGAAGTTCGACATTGCGCGACGCCGTGCGGAGCTGACGTTCCAGCACCATATGGAAGTGGCCGCACTTCCACCCGTGGAGCAGGATCACTGGCTGGACTTCGCCATCAAGTTCGGGTGGTCAAGAAATGAACTCAGGAAGCAGATAAAGGCGGCCGGTGAATCACCGGAAGGTACGGAATCACAGCCGGATCCCGAGGCGTATCAGCTGCGCCTCGTCTTGAGCCAGGACCGAATTCGTCGCTGGCGGGCAGCAGCCCGACGGCAGAACTTAGACCTGGCCGACTGGATCGCGAATGCCGTCGACAAAGCGGCATCCTAGACGCATGATCCGTCGCCGCTTCCGCTACATGAGAGGCCAGCGCAGGTGCGCTCAGAGCTCGACGCCAAGGCAGTCGTGTGTTCCATTTCGTCGGATGCACACACCTGGAATCTCGTCTACTTGCAATTGCTTCTCGAAGACTTGGGATTCGACGTACGAAACCTGGGAGCATGCACCGAAGTCGCCGACCTCATGAAGCTCTGCCGCACCGAGCCGCCGGTACTCGTCGTGCTCAGTACGGTCAACGGCCACGGTCACATCGAGGGTCCCGCGTACGCGGGGGCGGTCCGCTCACTGCCCGGCTGCCGTGACACCAAAGTGGTGATCGGCGGAAAGCTGGGAATCGACGGGGCGGGCGACCAGTACACCGCCGCGCTCCTCGCCGCCGGGTTCGACGCGGTCTTCAGCCCCGGAGAAGCCGAACTGGCACGCTTCCGGGAGGATGTCGCGCCGCTCGCCCGCACCGGGACCCGCCATGCCCGGATACCGACCCCGACCGAGGTCACGTGAACAGCCCACACCTCGCGGTCAGTGTCTTCTCGCGGTACGTACGGGACTCGGCACGGGCCACCGGTGTTCCGGTCGTCCAGCCCCGCATGGGCTTCTCCGATCCCGAGGCGATGCGCCAGGGCCTGGCCGCCGTGAAGGCGGTGGGGTTCCCCGCCTGCGGCACCCTGACGCTGGACAGCTACACGAGGGTCGGCGACCACGGGGCAGCCCGCGCGGCATGCTCGGACGGCGTCCCGCTCAACGGCTATCCGATCGTGGCGCACGGGGCGCAGCGCACCCGGGCGGTACTGGCGGGTCTCGTCGGAGACGACTTCCCGGTCCAGGTCCGGCACGGCTCCGCAGCACCCTTCGATCTCTTCGAGGTGATGCTCGCCGCGGGTGTGCGGGCGAGCGAGGGCGGTCCGGTCTCGTACTGCCTGCCGTACGGAAGGGTGCCACTGGCGACGGCCGTCGCCGAATGGCAGCGTGCCTGTGAACTCCTCGCGTCGGCCGGCGGCGTACATATGGAGACGTTCGGCGGATGCATGCTCGGGCAGCTGTGCCCACCGAGCCTCCTCGTCGCCCTCTCGTTGCTGGAGGCGATGTTCTTCCAGCAGCACGGACTGCGCAGCCTGTCGCTCAGCTACGCCCAGCAGACGTCCTTGGAACAGGACGTCGAGGCGGTCCTCGCCCTGCGCAGTCTCGCCGCACAGTTCCTCCCCGGAGTCGACTGGCACGTCGTCATCTACACCTACATGGGGGTGTACCCGCACGATCCCGCGAAGGCGGGCCACCTTCTGCGGGGCAGCGCCGAACTCGCGGTGCTGACCGGCACCGAGCGGCTCATCGTGAAGACCCCGGCCGAGCACTCCAGGATCCCGACCGTCGACGAGAACGTGAGCTCGTTACGTACCGCGGCGAACCACGCACGGCAGGTGCGCGCGAACCTCGCCGCGCCGGCCGGACAGAGCCCCGCCTCCGCTCTCCGCTCCGAGGCCCTGGCCCTCATCGAGTCCGTGCTGTCGCTGGACGACCGCATGGGCACGGCTCTGCTGCGGGCCTTTCGCACCGGACTGCTCGACGTGCCGTACTGCATCCACCCGGACAACCGGAATCGCTCGCGCAGCTTCCTCGACCCGGCCGGCCGGCTGCAATGGCGCAGCACCGGGAACATGGCGGTCCGCCCGCATCCCGGTGCGTCCACGGACACCGTCGCGGGGCGGCGCGCCGAGCAGTTCGAGCGACAGCTGTCCCACTGGAACCGCGCCGAGACCTCCTACAGCACTGCCTCCGCGCCGACACTCATCGACGGTTTGCCGACCTGCCCGAGCCAGGCTCGGAGCCGAACGGGAAAGTCCTCATGATCCCCCTGTCTTTCGCACAGCAACGCCTGTGGTTCATCGACCAGGCCGAAGGACCGACGGCCGCCTACAACATTCCGCTGGCGATACACCTCCGGGGAAGCATCGTCCCGGAGGCGATGCGGGCAGCGCTCACCGATGTGGTGAAGCGCCATGAGAGCCTGCGGACCGTGTTCGTGGACATCGACGGTGTGCCGCACCAGCAGATCCTGGACGCGGAAGCGGCCCACGTTCCGTTCCGTGTCATGGAGTCGGGCGAGGAAGCGGCCCGTGACCTGCTCGTCCGGGAGGCTGCCGCCCCGTTCGATCTGTCCGCCGGAATCCCCCTGCGCGCTCTGCTGTGCCAGGTGGGGCCGAGGGAATCCGTGCTGTCACTGGTCATCCATCACATCGCGAGCGACGGCTGGTCGACCGGCCCGCTGGTGCGCGACCTCGGTATCGCCTATGCCGCGCGCTGCGCGGGAGCCGCACCCGAGTGGACCGAACTCCCGGTCCAGTACGCGGATTACGCGATCTGGCAGCGTGATGTGCTCGGCACGGAGGGCGACCCGGAGAGCGACCTGGCCCGGCAGTCGGCCTATTGGTCGAAGCGGCTCGCCGGGACACCCCATGAGGCGACGCCGGTCACGGACCGGCCGCGCCCGGCAGTGGGCAGCGGGCGCGGTGCCGCGGTACCGGTCCGCATCGACGCGGATCTGCGCCGCCGCATGGCGGGACTGGCGCGGGAGACCCGGGCGACCCCGTTCATGGTGCTGCACGCGGCGCTGGCCGTGCTGCTGCGCGAGTTCGGTACGGGCGACGACGTTCCCATCGGCACGGTCACTTCGGGCCGGACCGACGACGCGCTGCACGATCTGATCGGGTTCTTCGTCAACACGCTGGTGCTGCGCACCGATGTGTCGGCCGACCCCACATTCCGTGAACTCCTCGCGCGGGTACGGGAGACGGACCTGGCGGCGTACGCGCACGCGGACCTGCCGTTCGAGCGCCTCGTCGAGCTCCTGAAACCGGCCCGGTCATTGGCCCTGCACCCGCTGTTCCAGGTGATGCTGTCCGTTCACCAGGATGCCGACCTGGAATTCTCCGTGGGTCCGCTCGCCGGAAGGATCGTGCCGGTGGACGTACCCGTGGCCAAGTTCGACCTCGCGCTCTCGCTGATGGAGCGGTCGGACGGGACAGGTGCCGCGCGTGGCATCGACGGTGAACTCCGTTACGCCACCGATCTGTTCGACCGCACGACGGCGGAGCGGATGGCTGCCGCGCTCCTGCGGATTCTGGACGGGGCAACCGCCGGCCCGGACGTCCCCGTCGGGCGGATCCCGGTCCTCGGCCCCGAGGACAGGGAGCGCGTCCTGGACTGGGGGCGCGGCCCGGCTGGCCCTGAGCCGGACTCCCGAGGCTTTCTCGGCCTGTTCGAGGCGCAGGTGCGACGCACGCCCACCGCCATGGCGGTGGTCCACGGCCGCACCCGGCTGAGCTACGCGGAACTGGACGCGCGGGCCAACAGCCTGGCCCGGCTGCTCCGCCGACAGGGCGTGGACAACGGACAGTTCGTGGCGCTCGCACTCCCTCGGGGTACGGACGCCGTGACGGCGATGATCGGCGTACTCAAGGCCGGGGCCGCATATGTGCCCATAGACCCGGAGCATCCGGCGGACCGCATCGCGTTCATGCTGGACGACGCGCGGCCCGCGCTGCTGCTCACTTCGCGCGCGGTAACCGGCCTGCCCGCCGTCCGGATGCCCGTGCTGCGGCTGGACGACGAGGCGACCCTGAGCCGGCTGGCCCAGCTGCCGGCCACACCTCCCGAGGGAGCCGTACAGGATCCTCGGTATCCCGCCTACGTGATCTACACATCAGGTTCGACCGGCCGCCCGAAGGGCGTGGTGATCCCGCGCAGCGCGCTCGCCGACTACGTGAGCTGGTGCGCGAACGCGTACCCGGGGATGTCCGGTGTGGCGGTCGTCCCGTCGCCCCTGTCGTTCGACCTGACCGTCACCGGCCTGTGCACGCCGCTGACGGTCGGCGGCTGCGTCTGCCTGGCCTCGGTCACCGAGCCGACCGATGACGAACTCGCCGGTGTCGCCTCCTTTCCCGCCACCTTCCTCAAAGCGACCCCCAGCCATGTCGCGATCCTCGACGAGGCGGAGGCCGGATTCTCACCCTCGGGAGAACTTCTTCTCGGTGGTGAGTCACTCAGCGCCGAGATGCTGGAGAACTGGCGCGTCCGCCATCCCAAAGCCACTGTTCTCCATGTCTACGGGCAGACCGAGACGACGGTGAACTGCACCGAGTACCTCATCCGACCGGGCCAGGAAATACCCTCCGGTGTCCTGCCGGTGGGCCGTCCCCAGGCGCGGCAGGGCGTGTACGTCCTCAATTCCGCGCTCCAGCCCGCACCGCCCGGCGTGGTCGGAGAAATCCATGTGACCGGGGCCGGTCTCGCACACGGATATCTCAACCGGCCCGGACTGACCGCCGAGCGCTTTGTCGCCGATCCTTTCGGCGCACCCGGCGGGCGGATGTATCGCACGGGAGATCTCGGCCGCTGGAACAAGGACGGCGACCTCGAATTCGTGGGGCGCGCCGATCAGCAGGTGAAGATTCACGGCTTCCGTGTCGAACTCGGCGAGATCGAGGCCGTGGTCGCGGGCCATCCGGACATCGGCCGGGCCGCCGTCGTCATGCACGACGTGCGGGGCGACCGGCGCCTGGTGGCGTACGCCGTGCCCGCCGAGCCGGGAGACGCGCCCGACGTGTCCGACATCCGTACGCACCTGCGGGGCCAGCTGCCCGCCTACATGGTGCCCTCGGCCGTAGTGGTCGTGCCCGAGCTGCCGCTCACGCCGAACGGGAAGCTGGACCGGGCGGCGCTGCCGCAGCCCGACCCCACGCCGTCCGCGCAGCACATCGCGCCGCGCACCCCTGGTGAGGCCGAGCTGTGCGCGCTGTTCGCCGGCGTTCTCGGCACCGGTGCGGTCGGCGTCGACCAGGACTTCTTCGCGCTCGGCGGGCACTCGCTGCTCGGCATCCAGCTGATGCGCAGGATCGACGAGCGGTTCGGGGTGACGCTGCGGATCCGTGACCTGTTCGAGGCGCCGACGGTCGCCGGGCTCGCCCGCCGGGTTGCCGACGGATCGCGGCACGACACGTTCGACGTGCTGCTGCCGCTACGGGCCTCGGGCAGCAGGCTGCCGCTGTTCTGCTTCCATCCCGGGGGTGGAGTCGGCTGGTGTTACAGCGGCCTGCTCGGCCGGATCGACCCGCAGATCCCGCTGTACGGGCTGCAGGCGCGCGGGCTGGCCGACACCGCCGCGCGGCCCGGCTCGGTGGAGGCGATGGCGCGCGACTACGTCGATACGCTGCGCGGCGTCCAGGCCCGCGGGCCCTACCGTCTCTTGGGCTGGTCCTTCGGCGGGCTCGTCGCCCACGCCGTCGCGACCCTGCTGCAGGAGGCGGGCGAGGAGGTCGAGCTTCTCGCGATGCTGGACACGTTTCCCTCCTCGCGGATCACCGGCGAGAGCGAGCCGGAGGGTCCCGACCCGGCGTCGGGCCCCGACCCGGCGTCGGCGGACGCCCTTGGGCAACTGCTGACGGGCCTGCGGCAGGCCCGGGCGAAGAGCCCGGCCTCTGCGGCCGTGCAGCGTCAGGTCGATGCGCTGGGCGCCGCCATCGGCGGTCTGGACGGGATCACCGAGGACGAACTGCCGCGGGTGGTCGAGACGATCCTGCACCACCAGGAGCTGCGCGAGGAGCATGTGCCGCGTCAGTTCCGGGGCGATCTGCTCTACTTCACCGCGAACCGGGGGCGGCCCGAGGACGCGCCCACCGCCCGGTGCTGGGAGCCGTTCGTCGCCGGCCGCGTCAGCGACGTACCGCTGGACTGCCGCCACGGCGAAATGATGAGCCCCACCGTCCTGGACAGCATCGCGCCGGTCATCCACAGGTCGCTCAGCGATCGTTGAGCCCGAGGGCTGTCCCGCCGGGGATGACGGGACAGCCCTCGGCGGCGCCGTGCGGAGTCAGCGCACGACGCCGCTCACCTCGGTCGGCTGCGGGGGCCGCGGCCGGACACGGCGCAGCCCGCACAGGACGGCGCTGACGACACCCAGGCCGAGCGTGGCCAGGGTGGCGGAGAGGAGTGTGCGGCCCGCGCCCCAGCCGGCGACGATCAGTCCACCGATCCCGATTCCGGCCGGGCCCGACGTCACCAGGAGCGCGCTCCTGGCCGCGAGTACCTGCGCGAGGTCGTCCGCGCCGACGGTGCGCTGGATGAGGGCGGTCGAGGTGGCGCCGAAGGGGGCGTAGAGCACGCCGACGGCACCGAAACAGGGCACTGTCACGGCGATCGGTGCTCCCAGGCCCAGCGGCAGGAGGGCGAGGCCCGCGCCGATCACGCTGCCGTTGAGGACGAGCCAGTGCGGCAGCCGTCCCAGGTGTGCGGCGAGCAGTCCGCCGCCGACAGCACCCGCGCCGAATGCCGCGAAGTGCCACGCCAGGACCGAGGCCGGGGCCTTGAGATCGTCGGCGACATGCACCGGCAGACCGACCTCGATGGGTCCGTACAGCAGGTAGAAGCCGAACGTCAGTGCCATCACGCCGAGGAGCGCCGGCTGGCGGGCGATGAACCGGAACCCTGCGGTCCGGTCCTTGTCCCGCTTCGCCTGCTCGGTACGGGGCATCGTCGGCAGCGCGAACCGGCAGGTGACCGCCAGGATCGCGAAGGTGAGCGCGTCGACCGCCAGCGCCCACAGCGCTCCGACCCAGGCGATGAGCAGTCCGGCGATCACCGGTCCGATCAGGATCCCGGTCTGGCTGAGCGTCGAGATCAGTGCGTTGGCCGACAGGTGCCGGGACTTGGGAAGCATCTCCGCGACCAGTGTGTAGTACCCGGCCGAGCCCCACGAGCGCAGCAGCGACGAGGCGGCCAGCAGCCCCACGTACACGCCGATGGACAGGACGTCGAAGAGGGCCGCGACGGGTATCAGGCCCAGCCCCACCGTCCGCAGCCACGCGTTCCACGCGAGGAGCTGGGCTCCGCCGCGCCCCCGCATCAGCGGCCCCAGCAGCACCACCCCCGCGGCACCCGGCAGCGTGTAGGCGCCCACGGCAAGCGCGACCCACAGTCCGTAGCCCTGCTGGGGGGCCAGCTGCAACGCCAGCCAGCTGACCGCGACGGCACTCATGCCGTCACCGAGGAACGAAACGATGAACCCCGGCCATACGCGCCGCAGCCGCGGGTGCGATAACACCGGAGCAAAGGGGACGTACCGCTCGACCCGCCGCGCTGTTTGAGCCACCACTTGCCTTTCGTTCTCCCGTTGAAGCGCGCCGCGTCCTGCCGTAAAGAGCAGCACCGGGACTATGCCCGTCCCGCCGGCGAGACATCGGGAATTCGGCGGCCCGCTTCGCACACGACCAGTCCCACCAGCCACCTACCATACGGATCCGCCTCCAACTGACGACCTCTGGCCATCTGTTGAAAATCGCTTTCTGCATATGCTCCTCAACGCCGCTGGGCACGCCGGATGCGCGTCGGGCGATGGGGGGAATACAAATGAGCCAACTCACTCCTGAACAGCAGGACCTCATCAGGCAGCGCCTGCGGGGGACTGCGGCGGGAACTTCCGGGAGGGCGGCCCAGCCGGCCGGCATACCTCGCGCACAGGACAAGGGCATTGCGTCGTTCGCACAACGGCAGCTTTGGTTTCTTGAGCAATTGATGCCGAAAGCCCCTATGCATGTCGTCGACACGCTGTGGTCGATCAGCGGGGAGCTCGACGTGGCGGCCCTGCGGGCTTCCCTCGATGCGGTATGGCACCGGCACGACTCGCTGCGAGCGCGGTTCGAGGAGGAGGACGAAACCCTCCGGCAGATCGTCGCCGAGCCCGGACGGTTCCCCCTCGACCTCGTCGACCTCTCCGCGCCGGGCCCCGCCCCGGCCCGTGCCGAGGCGATCCGGCTCGCAGGCACGGACGCGGCCGAGGGCTTCGACCTGTCGGCCGGCCCCCTGATGCGTGCCCGCCTGTTCAAGCTCGCGCCGGATCAGCACGCCCTGATGCTCAACTTCCATCACATCGTCGTGGACGGCTGGTCGATGGGAGTGCTGTGGGGTGAACTCAGCGCCTTGTACGAGACGTTCCGCACCCCACGCCCGTCACCGCTGCCCCCGCTGCCCCTGCAGCACACCCAGTTCGCCGCGCAGGAGCGGGAGTGGATGCGCGGCGAGGAGGCGGCCGACCGGCTGCGCTTCTGGAAGGAACTGCTCGACGCCGCCCCCTCCGCGCTCGACCTGCGCACCGATCTGCCACGTCCGCGCACGCTCAGCGGTCGAGCGGGGAAGGTGGAGTTCACCGTCGACACGGACGTCGCGGAAGGGCTGCGCAGACTCGGGCGTGATCACGGCGCATCCCTGTTCATGGTGCTGCTCGCCTCCTTCGACGCGCTTCTGTCGCGGTACACCGGCAGCACCGACATCGTCACCGGCACACCCTCCTCGGGCCGCGCACGCCCCGAGCTCGAAGGTCTCATCGGATTCTTCGTCAATCTGCTGCCGTTGCGCGTCTCGTGGTCGGGCGACCCGACCTTCCTGGAACTGCTCGAAAAGGTCCGGGACGTCTCGCTCGACGCCTATGCCAATGACGGCGTGCCCTTCGAACGTATCGTGGAGGAGGTGGCCCCCACCCGTGACATCAGCCGTACCCCGCTGTGTCAGATCTGGTTCGACGGCGGGCGCGACCACACCTTCGAACAGCCCCATGGCCTCGATGTGGCGGACCTGCCCCGCGACCGGCACAGCGCGCGCATGGACCTGGAGCTGCGCATCGCCGTGGACGAGGGGGAGCTGGCGGGGCACTTCCTGTACAGCACCGATCTGTTCCTTCCGGCGACCGTGGAGCGGCTCGCGCGCCATTTGAAGACGCTGCTGCGCGCCGTGGCCACGCATCCCGAACTGCCGCTGTCGCGCCTGTCGCCGCTCGGTCACGACGAGGCGACCACGCTGATCGAGGACTGGAACGCCACCAGCACACCGGTGCCGGCCGGCGCCGAGCCGGTCGCGGCCTTCGACGCCTGGGCGGCCCGCACCCCCGATGCCGTCGCAGTGCGCTGCGGCTCGGACACCCTCACGTATCGCCAACTGCGGGACCGGGCCGACGGGTGGGCGCGGTCGCTGCGGTCGAGGGGAATCGGTCCCGAGGACATCGTGGTGCTGGCCGTGCCGCGCTCGGCGGCGACGGTGGTCGGGCTGCTCGCCGTCCTCAAGTCCGGGGCGGCATATGTACCACTGGACCTGGACCAGCCGGTGGGCCGAGTGGCCCACATCCTGACGGACTGCCGGGCGACGCTGATCCTCACGACTGCCGAGGCGATGACGGGTCTGCCCGAGACCGACACGCCGATGCTGCTGCTCGACAGCCTCGACAGCCTCGACAGCCCTGACGACCTCGTCGGCCCCGTCGGTCCCGGCAGCTCTGACATCCACGGCAGTGCGGCGATGCCCGGTTCCGCGCCCGGACCGCTGCCGGTTCCCGCGATCGAGCCCGCGCACCCGGCGTACGTGATCTACACCTCCGGCTCGACCGGCCGCCCCAAGGGCGTCGTCATTCCCCGCGCCGCCCTGGCCAATCTGCTGGGGTGCGTGGCCGAGCGACTGCGGCCCGGCCCTCAGGACCGGTTCCTCGCGATCACCACGACGGCGTTCGACATCGCGGCGGTGGAGATTCTGCTGCCGCTCTCCACGGGCGGCCAACTCCTCTTGGCCGAACCGGAGTTGCTGAAGGACGCAGGCGCGATCGCCGCCGCGGCCCGCGAGCGCGGCGCCACGCTGATGCAGGCCACACCCTCGCTCTGGCACGCCCTCGCCGAGGCGGACCCGGAGAGCCTGCGCGGGATGCGCATGCTGACCGTCGGCGAGGTTCTTTCGGCCGAACTGGGCGCCACCATGCACGCGCTCGCCGCCGACGCGACCAACTTCTACGGCCCCACCGAGACCACGATCTACTCCACGGCGAAGGTCCTGGACGGTTCCCCGGGCGCCCCGACCGTGGGAGTCCCGCTGTGGAACAACCGCGCGTACGTGCTCGACCGGCATCTGCAGCCCGTACCGCCCGGAGTCACCGGTGAGCTGTACATCGCGGGTCTCGGGCTGGCCCGCGGCTATCTCGGACGACCCGGTCTCACGTCGACGTGCTTCGTCGCCGACCCGTTCGGCGCGCCGGGGAGCCGGATGTACCGCACCGGCGACCTCGCCCGCTGGACCGCCGACGGCGAACTCGAATGCCTGGGCCGCACCGACCACCAGGTGAAGCTGCGCGGCTACCGGATCGAGCTGGGCGAGATCGAGTCCGCGGCAGCGGCGCACCCGGGCGTGGAGCGCGCGGCCGTGCGGCTGCGCCGCACCCCGGCGGGCGAGCCGGCACTCGCCGCCTATGTCGTCCCCCGCCCCGATGCCGCCGGCCTGCCCGGCCTTGAGGAACGCCAACTCGACGCCTGGCAGGCGGTGTACGACTCCCTGTACCGGGACGCCCTGCCGGCTCACGGCAAGGCGGTCGAGGACAGCTTCGCGATCTGGACCAGTGTGTACGACGGCGCCCCCATCCCTGAGGCGGAGATGGCCGAGTGGCGTGAATCCACCGTGCGCCGGATCCGCGGCCTCGCACCTCGCAGGGTCCTGGAGATCGGTGCGGGCAACGGCCTGCTGCTGTCCCGGATCGCGCCGCACTGCCAGGAGTACTGCGCCACCGACGTATCGGACGACGTGGTGGAGCGGCTGCGGCAGCTCGTCGCGGGACGCGCGGACCTCACGGGCCGCGTTCAGGTGCGCAAGCAGGCCGCGCATGTGCTCGACGGTCTGCCCGAGGGCCACTTCGACACCATCGTCCTCAACTCGGTCGTGCAGTACTTCCCCAGTGCCTCCTACCTCGCCGGCGTCATGGAGGCCCTCGTCCGGCATCTCGCGCCCGGCGGCGCCGTCTTCGTCGGCGACGTACGCAACGTGCGACTGCTGCGGACGCTGCGCACCGCCATCCGATCGCGCGACGGCGGCGACCCTCGGGAGATCGCGGCGCAGGTGGCACAGGACCTCGTCCAGGAGCGCGAACTCCTGGTCGATCCCGACTGCTTCATGTACCTGGCCCGTACGCTGCCCGCGGTGGAAGGCGTGGACATCCAGCTGCGCCGCGGCCGGACGCACAACGAGCTGACCCGCCACCGCTACGACGCGGTTCTGTACACCACGGGCGCGGAGGTCAGAGACGTGACCGAAGCCGACAGCACCGACTGGGACTCGCTGGGCTCACTCACGGCCCTGGGGGAGCGGCTCGTCGGACGACGGCCTCGCGAGCTGCGGGTGACCGGCATTCCCAACGCCCGTCTGCAGGCCGAGGCGGCCGCACTGCACGCAGTGCACGCGGACATGGGCGCACCCCGTCCCGGCGGGACGGCCGTCGACCCGGAGGACGTGTACGCCCTCGCCGACAGCCTCGGCCTCCATGCCGCCGTCACCTGGTCGGGAGCCGGCGGCGAGCACCTCTTCGACGCGGTCCTCATGGAACGCGGCGCGGCGCGGGCGACCGGCACGTACCGCTCCCCGGAGCCCCGTACCCGACGCGTCGACGAGCTGACCAACGACCCCGGGCGGCGACAGCGCGCGACGGAGCTCGCCGCATCCGTGCGGGCGAGCCTCGCCGAGTGTCTGCCCTCCTACATGGTCCCGTCGAGCATCGAGGTGCTCGATGAGCTGCCGCTCACCCCGAACGGCAAGCTCGATCTCGACGCGCTGCCCGACCCCGCTGCCCCGGCGTCCGGCGCCGGACGCGCTCCCCGCACATCGCAGGAGGCGGCGCTGTGCGAGATGTTCGCCGAGATCCTCGGGCAGCCGAGCGTGTCGGTGGACGACGACTTCTTCACACTCGGCGGTCATTCACTGCTCGCCACACGTCTCGTGAGCCGGGTGCGCGCCCGCCTCGGCCTCGATCTGCGCATCCCCGACGTGTTCGAAGCACCCACCGTTGCCGAGCTGGCCGAGCGGCTCGGACGGGCCAGGCCGTCACGGCCGGCCCTTCGGCGCGCCAGGCGCCCCGACCCCGTACCCACCGGCCCCGAGAGCGCACCTGAGGCGTCGCAGTCATGACCATGCAGACCTTTCCCTCGCTGTTCGCCGCCGCGGTGGCCGCCCGGCCGGAGGCCACCGCGGTGCGGGCCGTCGGCACCGCCCTCAGCTACGCGGAACTCGACCGCGCGTCGAGCCGCCTGGCCCACCAACTGATCGAGCGCGGCGCGGGACCCGAGAAGGTGATCGCGGTCGAGCTTCCGCGCTCTCCGCGGTGGGTGGTGACTCTGCTCGCGGTCCTCAAGTCCGGCGCCTGCTATCTGCCGGTGGACCCCACACACCACCCGGAGCGGATCGCGGCACTCCATTCGAGTGCCCGCCCCACCTTGACCATCCGCGCAGGCGCGGACGGTACGGCCCCGGACGGTGCGGCTACGGAGGGTGCGGCCCCGGACGGTACGGCTACGTACGGTGCGGCCCCGGACGTGCTCGTACTCGGCGAAGAGCCGGATGTCGCCATGGGTTACCCGGAAACGGCGCCGACCGACACCCAGCGGCGCGCCCGGCTGCTCCCCGAGCACCCCGCGTACGTCATCCACACCTCGGGTTCGACGGGGACGCCCAAGGGAGTGCAGGTCACGCACACCGGGCTCACCGATCTCCTGACGACCGCGATGGACCGCCAGGGCATCGGTCCGGGCAGCCGGGTGCTGCAGGGCGTCTCGCCGAACTTCGACGTCAGCCTCGGCGACCTCGTGACGGGCCTGCTCAGCGGCGCGACCCTCGTCCTTCCGGCATCCGGCGGACAGCCCGTCGGGAACGAACTCCTCGCCCTGCTCCGGGATCACGCTGTCACCCACCTGGCCACCACGCCGGGCGTGCTCGGTACGCTCGTGCCCACCCAGGTACCGGCGCCCCTCACCCTGACCATCGGCGGGGAGGCGCTCTCCGCCGAGATGCTCACCCTGTGGTCGGCGCACCATCAGGTTCTCCTGGCGTACGGGCCCTCGGAGGCGACGGTCCAGGTCACGCTGAGCCGCGCGGACGACGCACGCATCCCCTCGCTGGGCCGCCCCGGCGACGGGGTGCGGATCCACGTGCTCGACGCGGCGCTGCGCCGGGTGGCGGACGGGGACACCGGGGAGCTGTACATCGCGGGTCCCTGCCTGGCCCGCGGCTATCTCGGGTCCACCGCGCTGACCGCCGAACGGTTCGTCGCGGACCGCTTCGGCCCGCCCGGCACCCGCATGTACCGCTCGGGTGACCTCGTGCGGACGCTGCCCGACGGGACGCTCCAGTTCATGGGCAGGGCCGACGACCAGGTCAAGGTCCGCGGCCACCGCATTGAGCCCGCCGAGGTGGAGGCGGCCCTCGCCACGCACCCGGAGGTGCGCCAGGTCTGTGTCGTGGCACGCCCGACAGCTCTGGGGCAGCAGTTGGTCGCCTACACCGTGCCGGCCGGGGCCGCTTCACCGAGCGCCGCCGAGCTGCGGGAGTTCGTGCGCGGCCGTCTGCCCGACTACATGGTGCCGGGCATGTTCGTGGAGTTGTCCGAACTGCCGCTGAACGCCAACGGGAAGGTGGACCGCTCCGCGCTGACGGTGCCCGCCGCACCACGGACGGCGCCCCCGGTGCCGCCTCGCAACGACGCGGAGCGACACATGGCCGCGCTGTGGACGGAGATCCTCGGCGGCGCCGAACTCGGCATCGACGACGACTTCCTCGAACGGGGCGGCCACTCGTTGCAGGCCGCGCAGATCGTCTCCCGTACCCGCGAGGCGTACGGCGTGGACGTCCCGGTACGCGGCCTGTTCGACCACCCGACCGTGCGCGCGTTCACGGAGCTCGTGGCGCACGCGGGCGGCGCCACCGCACCGGCCATCGCCCCCGCCACCGGCGATCCCCAACTCTCCTTCGCACAGCAGCGGCTGTGGTTCCTGGACCAGGTCGGCACCGACTCCGCGCTCTACAACGTGCAGGGGCTGTGGCGCATCGCGGGACGCCTGGACGTCTGTGCCCTGGAGCGCGCCGTCAACGAGGTCCGGCGCCGTCACGACGTGCTGCGCAGCACCTTCGTGAGCGTGGCCGGCCTGCCACGCGTCGTCATCGGTGCGCCCGCTGACCTCCCGCTGACCTGGACGGATCTGTCGGGCCTCGACCCCGAGCGGGCCGAGACCGAAGCGCGTGCGGTGGCACGGCGCTGCGCGGGCGAGCCGTTCGACCTGGCCCGCGGCCCGTTGATGCGCACGCGGCTGATCCGTACGGACGACGCGACGCACTATCTGGCAGTGACGTTCCAGCACATCGTCGTGGACGGCTGGTCCATGAACGTGTTCTGGGCGGAGGTGTCCGCCCTCTACGACGGTTCGGCCCGGGGACGTTCCGTGCCGCTGCCCGAGCTGCCGGTGCAGTACACCGACTACGCCGCATGGCAGCGCACGATGCTGGACGACTCCGAGAACGCACGTCACCTCGCCTTCTGGCGCGCGCAGTTGGCCGGGGCTCCGGACTCCCTCGACCTGCCGACGGACCGGCCTCGTCCCAGGACGCCCTCCGGGCGCGGAGCGCAGGTGGACTTCACCGTCCCGGTCGCCGTGGCCGACGAGTTGCGTGTTCTGGGGCGCGCCCACGGCGCGAGCCTGTTCATGGTGCTGCTCGCCGGGTTCGACGTGCTGCTCGCCAAGCACAGCGCGAGCAGCGACATCGTGACCGGTTCCCCCGTCTCGGGACGAGTACGTCCTGAACTCGACGAGCTCATCGGCTTCTTCGTGAACACGATCCCGCTGCGTCTGCGCTGGTCCGGCGATCCGCACTTCACGGAGCTGCTGCGGCAGGCACGCGAGGTCACCCTGGACGCCTACGCCCACGAGGCGTACCCCTTCGAGCATGTCGTGGCGGAGCTGACCGGCGAGCGTGACCTCGGCCGCAATCCGGTGTTCCAGGTGTGGTTCGACGTCGACAGCGTCGCCGAGCCGACGCTGCCCGGCGACCTTGAGTGCGTGCCGGTGCCGATGCCCGCCCGCGTGGCCCGTTTCGACCTCGAAATGTATCTGGAGGACCGGGACGGCCTTCTCTCGGGGCGGCTCGTGCACAGCACGGATCTGTTCACCGGGGATACGGCCGCAGGGCTCGTCCGGCAGTTCGTGCGACTGCTCGCCAGCATCGCCGAGCGGGCCGACCGCCCACTGTCGCAGCTGTCGGCCCTGGACGACCGGGAGCGCGGGACGCTGCTGGTGGAATGGAACCGGGACCCGGTCGACGTGCGCACCGGCGGCAGCATCGTCGACACGTTCACCGACCAGCTGGCGCGCACCCCTGACCGCACGGCTCTCGCGGACGGCCAGGAGTCCTTGACCTACGCCGAGTTGGAAGCCCGCTCCAACCAGGTGGCCAACGCGCTCCGGGCCCGGGGGTGCGGGCCCGAGCAGGTGATCGGCGTCTGCATGAACCGCGGTGTGAACGTGTTCGTGCTCATGCTCGGCATCATGAAGGCGGGCGGCGTGTATCTCCCGCTCGATCCGATCCACCCCGCCGATCGTCTCGGTTACATGCTGGAGAGCGCGGGCGCGGGCCTGGTCGTGTACGGGTCGGGGCTCAAACAGTGCGTCGCCGGTGCTGCCGCGGCGCTGGTCGGGGCCGAGGAGTTCCTGGCGCGGGCCTGCGCGGAGCCGACGACCCGGCCCGCGCGGAAGGCCCTCCCCGGCCATCTGTCGCACGTGCTGTTCACCTCCGGCTCGACCGGCCGCCCCAAGGGCATCGGTCTGTGCGACAGCACGCTGGAGAACCTGGTGGGCTGGAAGCTGGCGGACGGTCATGGAGCCCGTCATGTCGCCCAGTTGTCGTCCATCGGTTTCGACGTCGCGCTGCAGGAGTTCTATGTGACGCTCGCGGCGGGCGGCACGCTCACCGTGATCGACGACCGCACGAGGGAGGACCTGGACCGCCTGCTCGACGTGCTCGCCGAGGAGCGCGTCCAGCGCATGTACTCCTCCCCTTCCATGCTCCAGCAGCTCGCCGCGACCTGGGCGCGGCGGGCGGACCGGCACACGCTGCCGCTGACCCTGACAGAGGTGATCGTCGGTGGTGAGGCGCTGCGTCTGACCACCGAGATCCGCGAGTTCCTGGCCGCACTCGACGGAGCGGTCCTGGAGAACCAGTACGGGCCCGCCGAGACGCACGCCGTCACGCGCCTCACCCTGGGCGGCGAACCGGCGCGGTGGCCGGCCCGCCCGCCGATCGGCACGCCGCTGCCCAATGTGGCGGTCTACGTCCTGGACGAGCGGTTGCGTCCGGTGCCCGTCGGGGTCCGTGGCGAGGTGTATCTGCGCAGCTCCGCGCTGGCCCGCGGCTACATCGGACGCCCCTCCATGACCGCGGCGCGCTACGTCGCCGACCCGTTCAGCGGCGAACCGGGCAGCCGGATGTACCGGTCCGGCGATGTGGCGCGCTGGACGACGGACGGTCGGCTGGAGTTCGCGGGCCGCACCGACGACCAGGTGAAGATCCGCGGGTTCCGCATCGAGCCGGCCGAGGTGGAGGTGGTCATCAGCACACACCCACAGGTACAGAACGCGGCCGTGCTCGTCCACCCGGGGCCGGGCGGCGGACTTCGGCTCACCGCGTACCTCGTGCCGGTGGCGGGCGGTACGGCCCCGGCCACCAAAGCGCTCAAGGACTTCCTGCGGACACTGCTGCCGGACTACATGATCCCCGTGTCGTACGTGCCCCTGCCCGAACTGCCGCTGAATCCGAACGGCAAGGTGGACCGACGGGCCCTGCCCGAGCCCGACGCGGCACACGGCGGGGGAGCCGAGGCCGAGGCGCTCGGCTCGGCGCAGGAAGAGATCATCGCGGGCATCTGGACACAGGTCCTCGCAGTCGGGCCGGTCGGCCCGCACGACAACTTCTTCGACCTGGGCGGGCATTCGCTCCTCGCCACCCAGGTGGTGTCCCGCGTACGCGAGGCCTTCGCGGTCACGCTGCCCGTCCGTGCCCTCTTCGAGAACCCGACCGTCGCCCTGCTCGCGCAGAAGGTCGAGGAGGTGATCACGGCGGAGGTGCTGGGCATGACGGCGCAGGAGATGGCGCGCTTCACCTCCGCCGACGACGGACCGGGCGACACCGCGCCCTCCTCCTGACCGCTTCACCCGGCTCATCCCCGTGCGCGCACATGTCCCCTACCGGAAGCAGGTTAAGCATGTCGCTCGGCGCCGCTCCAGGACGCGTCGTCATCAAGATCGGGACGTCCTCCCTCATGTCGGAGGGACGCCCCGACCCGGCCAAATTGGACGCGCTCGCGGACGCGGTGGTGCAGCTGCGCGCCGACGGCGTGCAGCCGGTACTCATCGCGTCCGGAGCCATCGCCGCGGGTGACGCGCTGCTGCTCACGCCCATCGGCGAACGGCCGGCCCACAGCCGCCAGCTCGCCGCCGCTGTCGGACAAGGAGTGCTGTTCGACGCATGCCGCCAGGCCCTGGCCCACCGTGGACTCCTCGCGGCGCAGATCCTCCTGACGCCGCCCGACCTCACGCACTCCGAGCACCGCGACAGCGCCCGCGCCGTGGTCGAGGAGAGCCTGGCGAGCGGGCTCGTACCGGTGGTGAACGAGAACGACGCCGTCATGGTCCGCAACAACGATGTGCTCGCGGCGCTGCTCGCCGCGGCGCTCGGCGCGGCGAGGCTGGTCCTGCTGACGGATGTGCCGGGACTGTTCGAGAGCGATCCGCGGCGCGACGCCGACGCCCGGCTCATCCCCGAAGTGCTCGCCATGACCCCGGAGGTGGAGCGCCTCGCCGGTCTGGCCGCGCAAGGGCTCGGCACCGGCGGAATGCCCGCGAAGCTGTGCGCGGCGTGGATCGCCTCCATGGCCGGTGTCCCCACCGTCATCGCGGGAGCCGACAGCCCCGACGTCGTGGTGCGCGCGGTGGTCGGGAAGCCCGTCGGCACACTCGTCCACCCGCGTACGCCGGACAAGGAGCTTGACCTCGGCCGACTGTGGCGGGCCCTGGGCGCGCCACCTGCGGGCCGGGTCGTGTGCCGCCCCGAGGCGGTCGCCGCCGTGCGCGACGGCAGGCCGCTGACGCTCGGTCACAGCATCGCGGGCGAGGGCGCCTTCACCGCGAACGCCGTGGTCGATGTGCTCGTGCCCGGTCAGGGCGTCATCGCCCGCGGCCGCGCCAGTACGGCGTGCGACACGATCACGGGCATGCGCCAGCCCACTGGGACCACCGTCATCCATCACGTCGACTACATCAGTTTTCTGGAGGCCTGAGATGTCCGTACCTGTCAATGAGATCTGCCGCCGTGCCTACGAGGCGTCGCTGGTCGTGAAGGAACTGACGACCGAGGTCAAGGACCGGGTGCTCCTGGAGATGGCCGAAGCCATCGACACGGCCGCGGCCCGGCTGCAGGAGGCCAATCAGCTCGACGTCGCCGCCGCCCGCGAGGCCGGCACCTCGGCGACCCTGATCGACCGGCTGACCCTCACCGACACACGCATCGCCGGCATGACGAAGGCGATCCGCACGATCGTCGACCTGCCCGACCCCGTCGGCGCGGTGGTGCAGGGCTGGACCCGGCCCAACGGCCTCCAGATCGAGCAGGTCCGCGAGCCCCTCGGCGTGGTCGCCGTGATCTACGAGGCGCGGCCCAACGTCACGGCCGACGTCGCGGCCCTGTGCCTGAAGACGGGCAACGCGGCGGTCCTGCGCGGCTCGTCGATCGCACAGCACACCAACGCCGCCATCGCCGATGTCCTCACGGAGGTCCTGCGGCGGCAGGAGGACGTGCCCGACGACGCGGTGCAGCTCGTCCGCGACACATCGCGTGAGGCGGCCCTGGAGCTGCTGCGCGCCGACGAGTACCTCGATCTGCTGGTGCCCCGCGGCGGCCCCGGCCTGATCAAGACGGTGCAGGACAACGCGACGGTACCGACCGTCATCGACGGCGACGGCAACTGCCACGTGTACGTGGACGCGACAGCGGACCCGGCCATGGCGACGGACATCGTGGTCAACGGCAAGACGTCCCGCCCCAGCGTGTGCAACGCCGTGGAGACACTCCTCGTCCACGCCGACCTGGCGGCGGACTGGCTGCCCAAGACCCTCGACGCGCTGCGGGATCTGGGCGTCGAGATCCGCGGCGACGACCGCACCCGCAGGGCGTGGCCCGCTGCCGTGGAGGCGCGGGAAGCCGACTGGGAGACGGAGTATCTGGACCTGGTGCTCGCGGTGAAGGTCGTCGACAGCCTCGACGACGCCCTGGCCCACATCAACCGCTACGGAACGCGCAACGCCGAGGGCATCGTGGCACAGGACATCGCGGTGGCACGGCGCTTCGCCCGCGCGATCGACTCCGGCAGCGTCTTCGTGAACACGTCCACGCGCTACTCCGACGGCGGCGAGTTCGGCTACGGCGTCGAGATCGGCGTCTCCACGCAGAAGCTGCACGCCCGCGGTCCGATGGGCCTGGAGTCCCTGACCTGTGTCAAGAACGTCGTCTGGGGAAGCGGGCAGGTCCGTGTTCTCTGAGACCCCACTGCTGCCGCCGCGGCACTCCAGCCTGCTCGACGGGATCTCGGAGGCGTCATCGATCCGGCTCAACAACCGGATCTACGAACTCCAGGAAGCCGGCCGGGACATCATCACGCTCTCCCTGGGAGAGGCGTTCTTCGACATCCCCCTGCCGTCATTCGAAGGGCTGCCCGCCCAGAAGATCCATCACTACTCCCACTCCCGGGGCGTGCCACTGCTGCGCGAGAAGCTGGCCGCGTACCAGCAGGAGATCTCCACCGCCCCGGTCGACGCGGCCCAGGAGATCCTGGTGACCGCCGGGTCCAAAGCGGCGATCTACATGGCGCTCACCGCGCTGCTCGAACCGGGCGACGAGGTGATCATCCCGGAGCCGCTGTGGGTGAGCTATCCCGACCAGGTGCGCCTCGCCCGTGCCGTGCCGGTGATGACGCCCTGGTACGAGTCCGTGGAGGAGCTCGGCGCCCGCATCACGCCGCGCACCAAGGCGGTCATCGTCAACAATCCCCACAACCCCACCGGTCGCCGCCTGAGCGCCGATCAGCTGCGGGGCCTGCACCGGCTGGCCGACCAGCACGGTCTGTTCCTCATCGCCGACGAGGCCTACCACGAGTTCGTGCCCGCCGGTGAGCGCTTCGTCTCGGCTCTTGAGCACGACCCGGACAAGCGGCACACCATCGTGTGCAACTCGATGTCGAAGAATTACGGGATCTCGGGCTGGCGGATCGGCTATCTGGTCGCGGGAGCGTC
The DNA here is from genome assembly GCF_001905125.1 of Streptomyces sp. TSRI0281. Taxonomy (GTDB): domain Bacteria; phylum Actinomycetota; class Actinomycetes; order Streptomycetales; family Streptomycetaceae; genus Streptomyces. The sequence continues at coordinate 188,920 of NZ_LWLE01000012.1, forward strand.
CCTGCTCTCGCAGATCATCAAGATCCAGCAGCATCTCGTCACGTGCGCACCGACGATTCTGAGCTACTACCTCGCCGAGCACTTCGAATCCGTCCTGGAGCGCACCAGGCCGCAGATCCGGAGGGTGGTGGAAACCCGCAACCGTATGGGCCGGCTCCTCGCCGACCGGGGCGTCGACTGCCTCGAAGGGGACGCCACCTTCTATCTGTTCGCCTCGCTCGGCGGCTCGAAGCTCAACTCCGATGACTTCGCCCATGAGTTGCTCGTACGGCACGGGGTCGGAGTGGTACCGGGCTCGGGCTACGGCGCCTCGTGCGACCGGTTCGTACGGATCGCGGTCGGCGCGGAGAGCGAGGAGCGCCTGGTACGTGGGGTCTCCGCGGTGGCCACCCTGATCGAGGAGACCCGGTGAGCGGGGCGGCCCACCCGACGCTCGCGTTCATCGGCTGCGGCCGCATCACCCGCGCCCTGGTGCAGGGCCTCGTCGGCGCCGGACACCCCGCGCACCTGCTGCGCGGGGTGTCCCGCAGCGGGGCCGGGGCCCTGGCGCTGAGCCGGGAGTTCGGCATCACCGCGGTGGACGGGAGCGCCGGCGCGGTGCGGGGCGCCGACGTCGTGGTGCTCGCCGTGCATCCGCACCAGACACCTGAGGCCCTCGCCGCCCTGTCCGGCCTGCTCGGCCCGGAACAGACGCTGCTGTCACTGGTGGCGTCATGGCGAACGGAGGCCGTCGCGGCACCCCTGCCCGGTGTGCCGGTGGTGCGGGCCGTGCCGAATGTCGGAGTGGCGGTGCGCGCGGGGGCCACCGTGTTCTCGGCCGGCCCCCATACCGACGCGTCCCGGCTGCGTGCCGTGGAGCAGCTGTTCGCACCGCTGGGAGAGACGCTCACCGTCGCCGAGGAACTGCTGGAGACGGTGAGCGCGGTGTCCGGGGCGGGCCCGGCGCTGGTCGCGCACTTCGCGCGGTCGCTCGCCGGGGCGGGCGTGGCTCAGGGACTCGACGAGCGGACGGCAGCGGTCCTCGCCGCCCACGCGGTCCGCAGCACCGGAGCGCTGCTCGCCCAGGACGCGGTGACCGTGGACGCGGTCATCGACTCCGTAGCCTCGCCGGGCGGCATGACGGAGGCCGCGTTGCGTGTGCTCGACGCGGACGAGGTGCCTGCCGCCGCGCGGCGCGCCGTGGACGCCGCGGTGCGGCTGTCGATGGGACGGCTGGCCCGTGCGTGACCAGGGAACGCGGCCGGAGGGCAGGGCGGGCTTCATGGGCGGACTGCGCAGATCACTTGCCGCCACCGTGTGCTGCGCGTCGTGCGTGGCCGCGCTGGCACGGGGGCACACCCCACGCCCGCACAGCGGCTCCGCGGCGGACCGGACGCCCGGGACCGGTCCGGAACCCGTCTGAACCGCGCGCCGGATTTCGCGCGAGTGCGCTGAGCGCTGCCCGGAGCGGGAGCAGGATGGGCTCCCGCTCCGGGGCGCGGTGGAGAGGCTGGATACGGGGATCGGAGGCGGGACGGGCCTCCCGCCCGAAGGGGCCCGCCGATCGGCGCCGATTCGCGAGCGGCCCGATCGAGGAGAGGCCGCCGGGCAACCCGCACACCCGTATCCCCGCGGTCAGCGAACTCCGGCCAACTCCACCTGATCGCTCTGCGCGGCGCGCATCAGGTGCCCGTGGTACTTCGCGCACAGGTCTGCCGACGCTTCGTCCGCGATCCGTTGCGGCCGGACGGGCAGGAAGCCGCAGTCCGCGCCCTTCAGGTACGCCACGTAGTGGTCCAGCCCCGAGGTGAACTTCCGGACGTCGCGGACGAGGGACCGCAGGAGAACCCTGTGCCTCGCCCGCAGCGACGGGCACAGATCGAGGATGCTGCGATGCCAGTTGTCGCACTCGTTGACTCCACACGCGTCGACGAGCTTGACGAACGCGACCTGTCCTTCGTCCCGCACATCGACCGAGCCGTTCGCCGCCTTCAGCCATGCCGTCATCTCGCGGGCCATGGCGACGTAGTCGCAGCAGTCGCAGGCCACCTGCAACTCGGGGTCGGCCACGACGGTGGAGAGATACGCGCGCTGCGTCCGCAGCAGCGCGGACAGGCTGTCGGAGTCCCGCCAACTCGTCGCCAGTTCGGCCTGCGTACGTTCCGGCAGCCCCCGGAACACGAACCGGTGCCGCTGTCCCAGCCAGACGTAGTGGCTCCACAGGGCCCACGCATCCGTCTCGGACCGGGACCACGAGTCGTCGCTGATGCGCTCCACGGCCCATTCGATCGCACCCCGCGCACCGGACTCGCAGAGGGTGTCGAGGAGATTGCGCTCCCCGCACATGGCCTCGTCCACCATGTCGACGCTACTGCAGATGATCATCACCCCGAGGCGGGCGACCACGCTCCGCGCGAACTCGTCGCAGTCGGCTTCGACGTCGCCGAGGATTCCGAAGTTGACGAGTTCGGAGCCCAGCAGGACCGGGAGCGGGTCCACCCCGGCGGGGAGAGCCGCGTCGCACAGCCAGTGGGCGTCCACCCGCCCACCGGAGTCCACACCCTGACTGAGTCCGAGGCACACCACTTCTTCCGCGTCACGCACCCGGCCCGGCAGCGTCGTCGCCCGCTGCACCTTCAGCCAGTCCGCGTACTCGTAATGGTCTCCGCCCTGGTAGTCGCATGCCCAGCCGAGGCCCAGCCTCGATGCCGCCCAAAGGTCCGATCGGTCGCGGGCGAGCGGGAATCCGCTGGTCAGTACCAGGATCGCGCACTCGCCGACATGGTCGTCGCACAGCTCCGGGGCGGGCCGCAGGAACGGGTTCCTGCCGAGCAGCGAAAGCTCTTCGCCACCTCCTGGATTCTCGAAATGGTTTCCTCGATGCCATTCCCGCAACACATCGCCCACCACCTTGAGGACGCTTCCCAGAATCGCCGCTTTGGTGATCCCGGCAGCACCCTTGTGTTCGTCCTTCAGCAGGCCGTCCATGTAAGCGCCGCGACTTGCCTTCTCGGGGATTCTCGCGGCCCTGTACGCGGTGGACAGCCAGCGGCCGCCACATGCCGCGCACATCGCTTCCCGCCCATGGCCGCAGCCGCAGAGCGCGGACGGCGATGCCGGAACGTGCGCACCGAGCGCCGCGAAATACTTATAGGCCACACGGATCAGGGATTCGACATCGGCGATCTCGCCCAGAGGAGCCGCGAATTGTTCGGGGAACCCTTCCGCTTGCCTTCCTTCGTGCGCGCATACGGCGAAAATCGGCCAACTCTGATGACTCATATCTGCTACCACCCGGAAATTTCGGCCTTCCAAATGCGCCTGCCGGTACGTTGACCACCGCATGCGTCATTGCTCCCGGGGGCGGCACTGTGCCGACGACAGCCCGGGAGGGCCGACAGACAGTGTGAGATTGCGCCCGCCGATCTGACCAGGCGTGACCTAGGTGCTGAAAGATCGAACTACGGCGCGCCACCCGCGCGCTCCCCCTGCGCCACCTCGGCCCGCAGTTGCTCCCGAGGGCTCAGGGCGCATCCCCTGGACCGGGCAGCCGTGCCTGGTGCGGATGGGTGCGGAGTCCGTCGAGAATGATCGCCAGATAACGTCGCCACGCCTCGGACGGGTGTTCGGCGGGCAGGGACATGATGGCGTCGATCATCGCGGCGATCGGCGCGAGGTCGGCCTCGGTGATCCCGTCGCGCAGCGAGCCCTGGGTGCGGGCCCGCGCCACGAGCTGCTCGCAGTGCGAGGTGATCTCCCGCCGGGCTCGGGCCAGGCCGGCGCCTTCGACGGTGCCGTGGCGCATCAGCTCGCGCAGCCCGCGGTTGTGCGCGGCCCGTGCCAGGGCCCGCTCAAGGAAGCCGGCCAGGGCGGCGAAGGCGTCGCGCCCGGCCCGAGCCTCTTGCGCCATCGCCGCGATCTCGTCGAGCTCCTCGCCGAAAACGGCCTCCGCGAGCGCCTGTTTGTCGGGAAACTTCCGGTAGACGGTGCCGACTCCGAGGCCGGCGTGGTGCGCGACATCGTTGAGCGTGGCCTGAAGGCCGCGCGCGGCGAAGACCTCGCGCCCGGCCCGGAGGATGCGCCGGCGGTTGAGCTCGGCATCCCGCCTCAGCGGGCGTCCCGCCGTCACGGCGGGTTCCTCGTCCTCCCTCTGCCTGCCCATGAACGGCTCCTTCCGTCGGTGTAGCCCCATTGAACCGGATGCAGCATATCCGGTTCGTGGTACGGTCCCCGCATAAGCGGATACAGCATATCCGCATAGTGGTTCCGTGAGATCGGGCCGCGTGTCCGTCACGCGGCCCGGAGGGAAGGGGAGTCGGGGATGCGGACCGTGGTCATCACTGGAGGAACCGACGGGCTCGGCAAAGGGCTCGCTCTGCACTACCTGCGCCGAGGAGCGCGCGTACTCGCTGTGGGCAGCACACCCGCGAAGGGCGAGGCCCTGCTGGCGGAGGCGGCGGCCCTTTCGGCCGGTGACCGCGTCACCTTCCTGCGGGCCGACCTGACCTCGGTCGCGGCGGCCGAGGAACTCGTCGCCACGATCGAGAGCACCCGCACCTCGGTGGACACGCTGATCCTGTGCGCCCAGCGGTACCGGCTCTCCGGCCCCCGCACCGTCACCCGCGAAGGGTTCGAGCACAGCTTCGCCCTCGCCTATCTGAGCCGGTACGTCCTCGGCCACGGCCTGCGCACGGCGCTGGAGTCCGCACCACGGCCGGTCATCATGAACGTCGGCACCCCCGGCGTCCCCCTGGGCCGGATCCGCTGGGACGACCTGCAACTGACGCGCCACTACAGCGGCACCAGGGCCACCCTGCAGTCGTTCCGCGCCAACGACCTGCTCGGCACGGCCTTCGCCACCGTGTACGCCGGCACCCCCATCCGCTACATCGGCTACAACCCCGGGGTCGTGGCGACCGGCATGCCCGACCATCTTCCACAACCGCTGCGCACCCTCACCAAGGCGTCCTTCGCCCTGCTCGCCACCTCCGTGGCGAAGGCCGTCACACCCATGGCCCGCCTCCTGGACGAACCGCCGGCCGAACGCTTCACCGCCTACCGCGTCACTCGTCGACTGCCGCTGAAGGGGCCGTCGTTCGACCCGGACGCCGCACTGCGTCTGCACCGCCTCACCCAGGATCTGGTACGCGATCGGAGCGCGTAGTCATCGCGGCGGCCCAGCAACCTTGTGCAGCGAACAGAGTGAGGGGCGTGCGCTGATCCACGTCGCGTGCGAGGTACTACGAGCGCCCTGCCCGTACGCCTGGTGGAGCTCTTTCTGATCATGCCCAATTGAGTACAAAGGAAATGTATCGCTCCCGGCGTCCGGCGGGTGACCGTCGGCCGTCGCGGTGACGAGAGGTGGGGGTGGGCATGGCCGGCGAGGATGCGACGGGGGCAGGTCGGTTGGTGGTGCTGTGCGGTGGGCCGCCGGAACTCCCGCGTGTGCAACGGCTGCCGGAAGGGGGCGTCGCGGATACATCGCGGCTCATCGTGGCTTTCTACGGACGGCATCAGCGCTTCGTGCGCACCAGCGAGACGGCGTTGGTGGAGGGCCGGACAGTGCCCGTGTTCCGGTTCCACTACAGCACGAAGATCGCCGAGTAGGCAGTGGCGCATCAGGTTTCGGTCGGCCCGGAGCTTCTGGAATATGTCAGGGAATTCTCTCTCAGGGAAGATGAGATCCTGCGCGATCTGCGCCGGGTGACCGCGGAGTTGCCCGGTGGGGAATCGATGCACGTCATGGCCGAGGAGGGGCAGCTCCTCGCGTTTCTCATCGCGGCGGCGGGCGTCGCGGACGTGCTGGAAATCGGCACGTTCACCGGCTACAGCACCTTGTGGATGGCTCGCGCTCTTCCGCCGCACGGTCGATTGGTCACCTGCGAAATAAGCGAGCGGTGGCCCGAGATCGGTGCCGGCCATTGGCGGCGTGCCGGCGTTGAGGGACGGATCGACGTGCGCATCGGTGCGGCGATCGACACTCTTGAGGAGATGCTCGCCGACGGCCGCTCCGAGAGCTTCGGACTCATTTTCATCGACGCCGACAAGGCGAACTATCCGCGCTACTACGAGCCGGCGTTGCGGCTCGTGCGGCCGGGCGGACTGCTGGTGGTGGACAACACGCTTCTCGCGGGCCGGGTCATCGACCCCCTCGCCGACGACGCGGACACCGCCGGTGTCCGTGAGGTCAACGCCAGGATCCGGGACGATCGGCGGGTCGACATCTGCATGCTCCCGATGGCCGACGGCATCACTCTGCTCCGCCGACGGTGACCGCTACCGGACCGGACCGACCGGCCCGGTCCGGTGCCGTCGCGCTCAATCCGGAAGGCCCGCGCCCCCGGCCGGTGAGGCCCGGTCGGTGAGGTGCGGAGCGATCAGCCGGGCCACCGTGGGGGAGCCCCGCCGGTCGGCGACGAGGTGCAGCAGCTGGACATCGTCGCCGGAACGCCCTGAGACCGGACTCCGGCACTCGCAGGGCTGCTCATCGAAGCCGGCGAACCGGTAGGCGATCTCCATCATCCGGTTGCGGTCGGTGGCACGGAAGTCCGCCAGCAGGTGGACACCGGCTCGGGCGGCCTGGTCGACCAGCCAGTTCAGGATGAGCGTCCCCGCGCCGAACGCCACCACACGGCACGAGGTGGCCAGCAGCCGCAGGTGCCACGCCTCCGCGTGCTTCCTGAGGAGCAGCACACCCACGGCACCGTGCGGCCCGAAGCGGTCGGTGAGCGTCGTGACCAGAATCTCGTAGCCGGGGTGGGCGAGGAGCGCGCGCAGCACCTCGTCCGGGTAGTGCACCCCCGTCGCGTTCATCTGACTGGTGCGCAGGGTCAGTTCCTCGACCCGCGAGAGTTCGTCCTCCGTGGCCCGCCCGATGCTCATCACCATGTCCAGCGAGCGCAGGAAGTCCTCGTGCGAGCCGGTGAACCGCGCCCGCTCGTCCGTGCGCCGGAAGCCGGCCTGGTACATCCTCCGGCGCTGCCGTGAGTCGACGGTCACCGACCTCGGGCTGAACTCCGGCAGGCCGAGCAGCGTCGCGGCGGCCTCCGCGGGGTAGCAGCGCACCTCCGGCAGATGGTGGGCGACCTCGGCCCGTTCGGCCGGCTGGTCGTCGATGAAGGCGACGGTGCCGGGAGCGAAGCCCAACCGCTCGGTGATCCGGCGTACGGCGTCCGACTTGCGCCCCCAGCCGATCTCCGGGAGGACGAAGCAGTCGGCGACACCAAGCTCCTCCAGCCGTGCCCAGGCGTGGTCGTGGTCGTTGCGGCTGCACACCGACTGGAGGATGCCCCGCGCGTCCAGGCCGGTGATCACCTCGCGGATCGCTTCGGACAGGACGACGTCCTCGTCCTCCAGCAGTGTGCCGTGCCAGAGCGTGTTGTCGAGGTCCCAGACCAGGCACTTCACGGTCGCGGGCGGGACCGCCGGGGCGGTGTCGCTCATGTCCGGCTCCCTGCGACGACTTCTTCGACGGCCACGGGCGCGGTCACCTCCGGCCGAGCGCGTGCTCGGCCAGGATCAGCTGGCACACCTCGTTGCTGCCCTCGATGATTTCCATGAGCTTGGCGTCGCGGTACGCCCGCGCGACGATGTGCCCGTCCTGCGCCCCGGCCGACGCGAGCACCTGGACCGCGGCGGCCGCGCCCCTGGCCGCGTTCCGGGCACTGACGTACTTCGCCAGCACGATGGCGGTGGCCAGGTCGGCCCCGTTCTCGTCCCAGCGGCGGCTGGCGTGCTCGCAGGCCCGGGTGGCGACCTGCTCCGCGGCCCACAGGTCGGCCAGATGCCGGGCGACGAGCTGGTGCTGCCCCAGCGGCCGGCCGAACTGGTGCCGGGACGCCGCATGGTCGACGGCCGCCGCCACGCAGGCCCGCAGGATCCCGACACAGCCCCAGGCGACGGAGATCCGGCCGTAGGCCAGGGCCGTCGTCACGAGCAGGGACAGCGGCTGCCGCCCGCCTCCCAGCAGGCTGCCGATCGGCAACCGCACCTCGTCGAGCCGGACTTCCGCGTGCCCGGCCGCCCGGCAGCCCAGCGGATCGGCCACCCGCCGCACCTGGACGCCGGGGGCGGCCCGGTCCACCACCACCACGGCACCCTCCTCACCCATCCGGGCGACGACCAGGAAGAGATCGGCGTAGGCGGCGGCGGTCACCCACTTCTTGTGACCGGTGAGCACCAGGGCGTCCCCGTCGACGGTGACGGTGGTCGCGATGGCCGACAGGTCGCTGCCCGCCTGCGGTTCACTGAAGGCCACGGCCGCCGTGACACCCGAGGCCAGCCGCGGCAGCAGATCCGCCGCCTGCGCCGGGTCACCGAGCCGTTCGACGGTCCACGCGGCCATGCCCTGCGAGGTCATGACACTCCGCAGCGAGCCGCACAGGCTGCCGGCATGGGCGGTGAACTCGCCGCTGTCCGCGCTGGTCCACCCCGGTCCGCCGTACCGCACCGGGATCTGAGCGGTCAACTGCCCGGCCGCACCGAGCTTCCGCACCACATCCTCGGGCAGCCGGCCCGCCCGGTCCCAGGCGGACGCCCGGTCGCCGACCAGCTCGGTGAGCGCCGAGGACGCCGCGGCGACCGCTTCACGCATGGGAGCCGCCCGGGGCCGGCTGCCGGAGCCGTTCGACCAGCGCGGCCATCCGCAGCACCGTACGGAAGTTCTCCATCCGCAGGTCGGAGCCGCGGATGGCAATGCCGTACGTCCGCTCCAGATGCACCACCAGCTCCATGGCGAAGAGCGAGGACAACCCACCGGAACCGAAGACGTCCGCATCGGTCGCCCAGGTCCTCCCCGTCTGCCGCTCCAGGAACCGCAGCAGGTCCGTCCGGACGCTTCCCGGGCCGTCGACGGGTTCCGGCACCGGCCGGTCGGATGGCATGGTCATGCGTGTTCTCCCTCGTACTCGTAGAAGCCGCGCCCGCTCTTGCGGCCGAGGTGGCCCGCCCGCACCATCTCCAGCAGTAGGTCGCAGGGGCGGCACCCTTCGTCACCGGTCCGGCTGTGCAGCACCCACAGCGAGTCGACCAGGTTGTCCAGCCCGATGAGGTCGGCGGTACGGAGCGGTCCCGTCGGATGACCCAGGCACCCCTGCATGAGCCGGTCGACCGCATCGGCGCTCGCGGTACCCGCCGCCACCACCCGGACCGCGTCGTTGATCATGGGGTGCAGGATCCGGCTGGTGACGAAACCCGGCGCGTCGTCGACCACGATCGGAACGCGGCGCAGCGCGGCCAGCAGTGCCCGCAGCGCCTCCAGGGTGGCCTCGCCGGTGTGCGTACCCCGGATGACCTCGACCGTCCGGATCAGGTAGGGCGGATTCATGAAGTGGGTGCCGATCAGATCCACCGGCCGGGCCGTCGCCCGAGCGAGTTCGTCGATGGGAATCGCCGACGTGTTCGAGATGATCGGGGTACCGGGCGCGACCAGTGCGGACACGTCCGCGAGCACCTTCGCCTTGGCGTCGGCGTCCTCGGTGACCGCCTCGATCACCGCGGTGGGTGCCGCGTCGTCGGCCGCCACCAGGCGGTCGAGCGACAGACCGGTGACGAGAGCGCCGGGGACGGCCTCGTCCGGCAGCGCGCCCATCAGCCGTGCCATCCGTACCTGGTGGCCGATCCTCGCCGGGGCCGCGTCCAGCCGACGCCGGTCCAGGTCGATCAGCGACACCGCGACGCCGTGGCCGACCGCCAGCGCGGCGATGCCCGACCCCATCACCCCCGCCCCGAGCACGGCCAATCGGTGCCCCGCTGCGGGCGTACCGCTCTCCGCTGCCATGTCGTCCCTCTTTCGGTCCCGGCCCGGCCGGCTCCCGGGCCACGTCGAAACACGGTGATCGCCGACGGCGGCGGCCCCGGGAGCGGCCTGCGCGCCCCCGGACCGCCGCCGTCGGCGATCACTCCTCGGAGCGGATCGCCTCGGTACGGGAGGGCCGCGGTGGTGCGAGGCCGCCCGTGGGTTCCGTGTAGAACTGCTGCGCCCACTGCCGGTATCGGCCGATCGGACCGTCCCCCTTGGCGAGCTTCGGATGCTCGACATGCTCCTGGTGATGCCACATCAGCAGGTCCGCGCCGGTGTCGACGCTCGCCACCCGCTGGAGGACGGCGCTGAGCAGCCTGGCGACGGGCATCACCGCCGCGCGCCCCATCCTGTCGGGCAGGCAGGGCACGCCGCTCAGCTCCAGCTTCGTACCGAACCGGAGCTGGATACGTCCCGGACCGGTCGGGGTCGCGTGGAGCATCACGTACAGGCTGCCCGCGCCCCGGGGCAGGACCGTCCGCGCCGCGATGGTGGCCAGTCCGATCACCGTGAGCGTGTAGGACTGGCGGAAGCCGCGCATCATGGTGCCGCGGGCGGTCGCGGTGACGGTGCTGACCTGTTGTCCGGCCACCGGTGCGCCCTCGATGTCGAGACCCTTCAGACCGTGCAACGTCGGCAGATGACCCCAGTCGAACGCGTTCTCGATGACGTCCTGCGGATGACCGGCGAGATCGAACGTGTCATGGCTGAACGGTTGCCGGTCGTCCATGGGGAAGAGCGGGACGTCCCACTGCGGGGGCAGGCCCAGAGCGTGCCACCACACATAGACCGAGCCGTTGGCCTCGCACACCGGGTACGGCGACAGGGACGCCTTCGGCGGTGGTTTGCCGTAGCCCGTGCGTACGCAGGTGCCGTCCGGGCCGAACGCGAACTGGTGGAAGGGGCAGACGATGTCTTCACCCTGGACCCATCCGCCGACCCCGAGATGGGCTCCCAGATGCGGGCACCGGGGCCGGACGGCCCGCAGCGTGCCGTTGGCCGTCCGGTACAGGACGACCTCCGCGCCCGCCAGCGGACGGGTGGTCACGGAGCCGGGCCGCACCTCGTCGGTGAAGGCCAGGCAGAACCACCCGTTCGGGTAAGGGCGTGAGGGAGCGTGCAGGGTGTCGGCCGGTGCCGCGGCGAGCAGATCGGCCTGCCGCGAGCTGAGAAGGTGTTTCACCATCGGCTTCAGGTGAGGCTTCATGGCGTCATCGCTCCCCGTGCTTCACCGGGCACGCGCCGCCCGGCTCCGCGGACGGCTGGGCGGACGCGGGCCGCGGCACGGCCGTGTCGCGGAGGCCGGTGCCGTCGGCGCCGCCCGTCCGCCGCTCACTGAGCCGCAGGCCCAGCCCGCGCGAACTCAGGCTGGTCTCCACCTTGGGCCGGAACGGCTCGTCGTCGACGGGGGACACCTCCCAGCGCGCGACGATGGCGGTGAGGGCCAGGATGGCTTCATTGAGGGCGAACTGGTCCCCGATGCACTTACGGGGGCCGGCGCCGAACGGGATGTAGGTGGCCCGGTCGGGCTGAGCGCCGAGCCAGCGGTCCGGGTCGAACCGGTCGGGCTCGGTGTAGAGATCGGGCCGGCGGTGCAGGAGGTACGGGCTGAGCACCAGGATGCTGCCGCCCTTGAGCCGTACGCCGCCGAGTTCGGCGTCCTCCCTGAGGGTGCGGGTCATCATCCAGGCGGGCGGATACAGCCGCAGCGCCTCGGTCACCACGCGGGCGGCCAGGCCGAGCGAGGGCAGGTGCGCGGGATCGAGCTGCCCACCGGCCAGGACACTGTCGGTCTCGGCCTGGAGGCGGCGCTGGATGTCCGGGTGCGTGGCGAGCAGGTTCAGCGCCCAGGCCAGGGTGATCGCCGTCGTCTCCATCCCGCCGAGGAAGAACGTGAGGGCTTCGTCGGCCAGTTCGGTGTCGTTGAGCTGCTTCTTGCCGTCCTCGCTCTCCTCGTCGACCGCCCCGACCAGTGCGGAGAGCAGGTCGGCATGGTCGGTCGGATCGGCCCGCCGTTCGGCGATGATCTCCGCGATGGTGGCCGACAGCCGGTTACGGGCGTGGTCGTACCGCCGCTTCCGCTGAGTCGGCAGCCACCGCAGCAGGGGCGGTGTCATCATCCGGCGGAAGAACGCGCTCACGATGGTGGCGGTGTCGGCCAGGGACCGCCGCATGGTCTCCTCCGACAACGAGCCGCTGAACATCGTCTCCATGGTGGCTCGCGTCGTCAGCGTCATCATTTCCTGGGTGACATCGAGGACATCACCGTCGTGCCAGGAGCCCGCCTTCAGCTGGGCGGCACGGGCGAACACCACCCCGTAACCGGCGAGCCGGGTGGGGTGGAACGACGGCTGGCACAGCCGTCGCTGCCGCCGGTGCAGGGTGTACGAGCAGGTGGACAGGCCGTCGCCGATGACCTCACTGATCCGGTCGTAGATCGGGCCGCCCTTGTCGAAGACCCGGTCGTTCAGGAACACCTGCCGGGTCAGGGCCGGATCGCAGACCATCACGGCGGTACTCGGTCCGAGCCGGACGCGGACCATCGTGCGGTATTCGGAAAGGGACATGATGAACGCCAGCGGATCGCGGAGCAGCGGCAGCGCGTGGCCCAGCAGCGGCAAGGCCCGCGGGGCGAGCGGAACCGACGCGGCGGTCGCCGCGGTCGTGTCGGTCATGGACAGCCTCATTCCTTGGTGGATCGGCCGGCCGGCACCGCGGCGGCGTGATCGTGGGTGACCTCAAGCAACGCGGAGGTCCAGCGGAAGCCGACCCCGAAACTCACGACGAGGATGCGTTCCCCGGCGCGCAGGGTGCCGGAGCGGAACATCCGGTCGAGGGCGAGGAGTACGTCGCACGGCCCGGCGTGGCCGAGGTGCCGGCCGAAGGTCCAGGCGGTCTCGCCGGACCGGACGTCGAGCGGTGAGCCGGCGAGCACCAGGTCGAGCACGACCGACCCGATCGCGATGGACACCACATGCGAGATGTCCGCCGGCCTCACACCGGTCTCCTCCAGGACGGTCTCGATGCAGCGGCGGGTGGACCGCTGCAGCGCGTCGATGTGGGGCATGAACCCGGTCTCCTCGATGAGGAACGACCGGTCGGCCCCGACGGGCCCCTTCCTGGCCCGGGTCAGCATTTCCAGTTGCGGCTCCGTGGCGTGGGCGGTCGCCACCAGGCGGGCGAAGCCCGTTCCCCGGGTGAGGACGGCGGCGGCGCCGGCGTCACCGGGCACGTAATTCATCTCCTGGGAATGGCCCCATCGCTCCTCCGGGAACCGCCCGGCGGCCGTGACCAGCGCGGCTTTCGCGTGCGGCCTGGCGGTGAGGTGCTCGGCCGCGACGACGAGCGCCGCGGCCCCGCCGTCACTGGCGGCGCCGAGCTCGATCCCGTTGGTGTCCGGCCCCCCGAGCACCCGCAGCAGGTACGGCGCGGGCGTGTAGTGGTCCCCGTCCTGGAAGTTGGCGTGCACGAGCAGACTCAGGTCGGCGCCGGCGACGCCCGCGTGGCGCAGCGCCTTGAGGCCGGCCCGTGCCGCCATCTGCGTCGCCGTGCTGTCCGTCGAGACGGCGGCCGAGGTGAATCCGTTGAGCGCCGCCAGCGAGGGCTGCTCGGTGGCCGCCCGGTCCCACGGTTCGTGCCCGGCTCTGACGGGTGGTACCCATGCGCCGGTACCGGCGATCGCGATGTTCTGCCACAACACTGCTGTCTCCTCGGGCTGTCACGAAAGGGGCGACTGCGGAACGCGGGCGCGGGGCCGGACCAGTTCTCCGGTGTGGTCCAGGGCATGGGCGCTGACCCCGGTGATCCGGGCCAGCACCCGGCCGTGACCGGTCACGGCGGTCAGGGCCCCGGTGGCGAAGTCGCAGTGCAGCCGGATGGTCGGGTTCTCCGCGCTGAGCCGGCAGTCGTTGCCCGGCCCCCTGAGGTCGACCTCGTCGAGACCGGCCATCGGGCCGACCGGAGGCGGGTGGTCACCGCGCGGCGGCAGCAGCAACAGATGCACCATCGCGTCCAGCAGGATCGCCGGTACGGTCGTCCCGGCCAGGACCGGAGCCCAGGCGGCGTGGTCCAGACGGAATCGGGCGCTGTTCCCGTCCGGCCCGCGGGCGTAATCGCTGGTACCGGCGAACGGACCGGTGAGCGAGATCGGCGGATCGGGGGAGTAGACCGGCATCGCGAAACCGGGTTCGGGTTCGTGGGACGAGCAGTCGGGAGGTCCGGCGAGGTCGGGGAAGCGATCCGCCAGTACGACCGTCGTCTCGCACAACAGGTCGTTGAAGCGCAGCACCTTGCCGTTCCTGCCGATCCGGTGCGCCGTCATCCTGACGGCCACCTCGGCCCGGTCGCGCTCGCGGCTCGTGACCCGGGCCTCCACCGCGACGGTGCGCGGCGGCCCGGCGAGCCTGACCGTGACCGACGTCCGGCAGACGAGACCGCGGAACCCGGTGACCTGGAGGCCGGGGCAGAGCGTCGCGGCCGCGCCGGCCGCGGCCTCCAGGGCGAACGTGCCGGGCAGCGTGTACTCACCGTTGACCCGGTGGTGGCGCATCCACCGCCCGTCCTGTTCGGCCAGCGTGCGCGGATCCCAGGTCTTGGTGAAGACGGCCCAGTCCTTGCCGCGGTGCAGGACACCGTCGAGCAGCGGCGTGGTCAGCTCCGGATCCGGCGGGGCGGGCGGTGGCGCGTCCGGGGCGGGGATCCGCAGCTCGCCGGAGGAACCCCAGGTGCTGATCCCGCGCCGGGCCAGCAGGACGCGTTCCTCCTCCCGGATGAAGAACGCCACCCCGTTGGCCGGTGGCCGGGTCACGGCGGAGAGGAACTGCGCGCATCCCTGCGCGGTGCTGATGTAGGCGTCCATCCGGTTGCGTTTGAGGGTCTCCCGCATGGTGACGCTGCTGGCGACGCCGACCTCCCGCCAGCCGCTCCAGAGAATCGCCGTCTCGTGATGGCCGTCCGGTCCGTGCCGCTGTGCCCACGCGCTCGCGTACGCCAGGTACTCGTTGACGGCGCAGTAGTCGATGTCACCGGGCGCGGGAGCGAGCGTCGCCAGGGTGCTGAAATTGCACCAGATCCGGGGCGGACGCCCGGCCAGGGCCCGTTTGAGGTTGCGGTAACCGGTCGCCTTGGTGGCCCGTACCGCCCGGAAATCGGTCAGGGTCTTGGCGTGCAGCGCACGCGAACGCAGGTCGAGGACCGTGTTGACGAGCAGGTCGATCCGGCCGTGCCGGTCGAGGATCTCGCCGAGTACGGCGGTGGTGCGCTCGGCGTCCAGGACGTCGCACACCCGGTGGTGGACACGGTCCGCTCCGCACAGCTCCGCCAGCCGCCGCACCGTGCGGTGTACCTCCAGGCGCGCCTGGGCCTTCTCGTACGCCGCGCGCAGTTCGCCCACCGATGCCCCGGGGCGTCTGCGGCGTTCGGCGGTGATGAACTCGGCCTGCGGCGGCAGCGCGTCGTCGGTGTCCGGCAGCGGGGTGCGGCCGATGACATACATGTGCGGACGGCCGCCGGCACGGGCGACCGCGTGGAGCAGTTCGGGTGTGATGCCCCGTGCGCCGCCGAAGGCGACCACGACCGCGCCGGACGGCAGCGGGAGATGTTCCGCCGGGGCCGTCGGCGCCGGGTCGTCGGCGACGGCGAGGGTGAGCCAACTGCCGCCGCGCCAGGCCAGTGTGCGCGTCGGCACCTGGGCGGTGCCCGCCCTCGCCAACTGCTCCAGAGCGGTAGTGGTGTCCGCCGTGTCGCTGAGCAGGGTCACCCCGCCGCACTGCGGGACCTCGGCCCGGACGGAGCGGACGAGGCCGGTGAACAGGGCGCTCAGCGGGGGCGGGAGGTCGTCCGGTACCGCCCCGAGCAGGAGCGCGCTGACGGAACCGCCGGTGCGCAGGGCGGGCAGTGCCGCCCGGAGGGTGGTGAACGTGAGGTCCTGAAGATCTTCCATCCGGGTGGCCTCGGCCTCGTCGCACCCGTGGTCGTCCCCGTCGTGGAGGACGGGCAGCCGGGACAGGACCCGGATGTGGCGCGGGACGAACGGCAGACCGGTCAGGGCGTCGGGCGCCGCCTCGGGCGGGACATGGGCGGCGGCTTCGACGCCCGGCCGCGGTGACCAGACGGCGATGTCCGGGCCGGTGACCGCCGCGGCGATGTCCGGGGCGTCGGTGATGACGACGGTGCCCGGCGGGATCGACGGCGTGTCAGGGTCTGCCGTCGGCGGGGGAGTCGGCACGAGACGGAAGGTCTGGCGACGGCCGAGGAAGTCCTCGGTGTGCTCCGGCCCGGCCCGGTCGGGCGCGGTGTGTTCCGGCGGGGCGGTCAGCTCGGGCGCGGTGGGTTGCGGACCGGTCCGGACGGTCGCGGGGTGTTCCGGCGCGGTGGTCCGGGCGGGAGCGGTGTGTTCCGGCGAGGTGGCCGGGTCGGGCGCGGTGTGTTCCCGCCCGGTGTGCGCATCCTCTGCCGACTCCTCCCCGGCCGGGCTGTGGTGTTCCGGGTCGGCCGGGGGCCGGGTGAACCGGATCGGCGGTGATCCGGCGGCCGCGGGCGTCACTACGGTGTCCGTTCCGGTGACGACGGCCTCAAGGACCGTGAGCAGGGCGTCCAGCGACAGATAGGTGTGTCCGGCGTCGGCCACCGCGCGAAGGGAGTGCGCGGGCGTTGCCGATGGCCCGGGGCCGGCCTCACCGGCCGCGGTGGAGAGCGTGCCCAGGACGGGCAGGTTGTGCTCCAGGGCGGTGGAGAGCCGAGTGACCGCCAGGACGGCGGCACCTTCCGCGATCGACCGGCCCTCCGGCACCAGACCGGTGAGGTGGCGGTCCCATCCGCTGATCGGTCGCAGGCAGACCGCACCGACGAGCGCGAGGTCGCAGGCCCGGTGCCTGAGCTGACGCAGGGCCAGGTCGACCGCGGTGTGCGCGGAGTCCCTGTGGGAGTAGACGCTGGTGCCCATGGCCTGGAAGTCGTAGTAGTTGGCGGCCCGGCCCGACAGGATGCAGGAGACCGCACCGGTGAAGTCGTCCTCGTTCAGGTCGCCGGGGATCACCCCCTTGGCCTCCTCCATTCCCTTCGCGAGATAGTTCTTCAGCGTCTGTGCCTGCGCCGGGTCCGGCAGGATGTCGAACGTGGTGGCGCACTCGCGGGCGTGCACCCGCAGTGCGGCCCGGGTGTTGTGCGTGGTCGGCAGCGTCGACCCCACCAGCACCGCCGTGGTGGGCCGCAGGTGGGTGCCCGGCTCGCCGAGCCGGTCCAGCAGCGGGCCGAGGACCTGGAGCATCATCAGGTGGGCGGCGTCCATGTGCCGCATCGTCAGCGGCGGGATGCGTACGTCACGTGGGGACGGCAGGGGGTACGGCGTACCGAAACCGCCCTCCGGGAGCGGGCCGTCACCGCGCAGCCAGGCAGGCACCTGGGCGGCGTCCAGGCCGGGCAGGTGGGTGTTCCAGCCCACGACGACCAGGTCCTCCGTGTCGGCGGGCCGCTCACCGCCCCGCCTCTCCACGGGGGCGGCCCGCGGCACACGGTCGGAGAGGACCACGTGCGCGTCCGCTCCGCCGAGGCCGAACGACGACACCCCCACCACGCGCGGTCGTGCGTCGTCCGTCGGCCAGGGCGCGTCCTTGACCGGGACGGTGAGCCGCGTGCCGTCACCCAGCAGCGCGTGCGGATCGGTGACCACGGGCTGACCGGGGACCGCCCCGCGTTCGAGAGCGACCAGCGCGTGCGCGACCGAGACCAGGCCCGCCAGCACACCGGTGTGCCCGAAGACCTGCTTGTTCGACGTCAGCAGGCACGCCCGCTTCCGCGGCCCCAGCCGGGAGAGCAGCGAGCGCAGTTCGATCTCATCCCCCACCGGCGTGCCGGTGCCGTGTGCCACGATCCAGTCCACGTCGTCGGCCTCGACGCCCGCGTCGGCCCAGGCCCGGGCGATCGCCAGCTGCTGCCCGCGGGTGGCCGGGGCGTGGATCCCCTTTCCCCGGCCGTCGGCGGCGAGACCGGTGCCCCGGATGACACCGAGCACCCGGTCGCCGTCGGCCACGGCCCGCGCATACGACTTCAGGGCGAGCATGACGGCGCCCTCACCGATGAGGGTCCCGTCGGCCGCCCGGTCGAAGGGACGCACCCTGCCGCTCATCGAGATGCCCTGGGCCCGGCAGAAGAGTGTGAACCCGATCGGTTCGACCACCGCGGTGCCGCCGGCCAGCGCCACGTCGCAGGACCCTTCGCGCAGCGCCTTGACCGCCGCGTCCAGGGTGAACAATCCGCTGGCACAGGCCGAGTCGAGAGTCAGGTGCTGCGAGTCGGCGGGGATCAGCCCGCGCAGTGCGTCCCGGGAGACGGACGCGGGCAGGTAGGCCTGCGGGCTCCCGCCGTCTCCTCCGTAGTGCGCGCTGATCGCGTGGTCGGCCAGCTCGGCCAGCCAGTCGCCGTCCCGGTCGGCGGGGATCGCCTCGCGCACCATGCGCCGGTACTCGTCACCCAGCACCACGCCCTGGGGGCCGAGCCCCGTCTGGTCGTGGATACCCGTGGTCGCGGCGAGCCACCGGTCCTCCGGACGCCGGGCCACCCCTGCGAGGGCCTGGACGGCGCAGTGCCGCAGCCAGCGAGTGGTCCGCGGCCATCCGGGGTGGCCGACGTTCCCGTCCGGTTCGGTGATCGAGGCGGGATCGGGGACGAAGGTGTGGAGGTACCCGGCCTCGCGGACGTAGAAGGCGTCGGTCTCCTCCCGGGTGGGCGCCCAGAAGTGCTTCAGGTCGAAGGCTGACGGCTCGCTGGAGAGCAGGACGCCCTCCCGCAGCCGGTCCCAGAACTCCGCCGTGTTGTTCGCGCCGGGCAGGGTCAGGCCGAGGCCGACGACCGCGACGGCTCCGGGGTCCGTCTCCGGCTCTCGGTCCGGCTCCGGCTCCGGGGCCGGTGCGGGTGCGTGCGCGGTCGTGTGTGCAGGTACGGGCGTGGAGGCGGGCACACGTACAGGCGCAGGTACGGGCACGGAGGCAGGTGCAGGCGCAGGTACAGGTGCGGGCGCGGGGCGGAGAGCCGCCGGTAGTCCAGGGGCGGGCCTTCCCTCCTCGGGTGTCATCACCACCGCAGGCGGGAGCGGTTGGCGCGGGGCGGGCGTACTCACCTGGTCGGCCAGCCTGCTGTGCAGCCGCATCCCCTGCATCCCCCCGATGCTGATGCCGCCGTCGGCGACGATGGTCTGCCCGGTGATGAAGCCGGTGTCCTCGTGCAGGAGGTGGACGATCAACCTGGCCGCCTCCGGCGTCGAGAGGGTCCGGCGCATCAGCTCGCTGGTCCCGGCCGGGTCACCGAGCGCCACGTCCGGGGCGTCGAGATTGACGACGATCTCGCTGGCGACGGACCCGAGCAGCACCGTGTTGACCCGGATGCCCCGGTCCACCAGCTCAAGCGCCAGATAGCGGACCAGCGACTCCAGGGCCGCCTTGGTGACGCCGCCGGGGCCGTACCCCGGAACCGGCTGGTGCGCCCCGACGCTGGACAGACAGAGGATGCTCGCGCCCTCCCGTCCCGCCATCAGCTCGGCCGCCCGGCGCGAACAGTGGTACGCCGCCATCACATTGGTCGACCACGCCCGCTGCCAATAGGTGTCATCGATGCCGAACAACGGCAGGAACGCCCCGCCCGCGGCGTTGTTGATCAGAATGTCCAGATGGCCGTGCCGCTCCTGGACCAGGTCGAACATCCGGTCGATCTCGCTGGTCTTGGCCACCGAGGCGCGGATGAACTCGCAGCTGTGACCTGCCTGTTCCAGCTCCGCCCGCAGCTGCTTCGCCTGCTCGACCGAGTGGAAGTAGTTGACGATCACATGGGCGCCGTTCCCCGCCAGTCGGCGAACGATGTCCGCGCCGAGGCTCTTCGCGGCCCCGGTCACGAGGGCGACCCGGCCTCGCAGGTTGTCGGTGGAGGTCATCGCGCGGCAGCCTCCGACCGGCCCTGTACGACGGACTCCGCGATCCGGCGCAGTGTGCCGACGGTCAGCAGGGAGGAGTTCGCCCGCAGACCGGGCAGGTCGAACCGGTCGGACACCCGCCCGAGCAGGGCGACTTGTTTGAGCGACTCCACACCCAGCTCGGACTCCAGGCCGTCGTCCTCACCGAGCAGGTCCGGCGGGTAGCCCAGGAAATCGCCGTAGAGCGTCTGCAACTCGGCCAGCACCGTCTCGTAGTCCAACCCGGCAGACGTCGGTGTGCCGCCCGGGGCGATCGGGGCCGGGGCCGCCGGGGCAGCGGGGGCCGGAAGGGGGACGGTGGCCACGTAGGACATGGCGGGCGCGGGTGCGGGCACGTCGGCCCGGGGCGATGGGACGGTGGCGGGGGGTGCCGAAACCGGGTCGGCCGACGTAGCCGTACTCATCCGCACGGCGGGACCGTGTCCGTTGCTCGACGGCAGCGGCAGGCGCGGGCGGAACGGACCACTGTGGGTGGACTCGGCGACCAGTGCCCGGACGGTTTCGACCGGGTCGCTCTCGCTCAGCGGGACGACACACCGCACGCCCGGGACCGACGCCTCGACGAACTTGGTGACGACGGGCCACTCGCCGCACTCCACGAAGACATCGGCGCCCGCCGCGTGCAGGTCACGGATCGTGTGCAGCATGCGGACCCGGGCGGTGAGTGCGTCGGCGACCAGGTCGACCGGGTCGTCGTCGCCGACGTCCCGCCCCAGCCAGGGGGAGCACACCCGCCAGCGCCCGGCACCGTAGGGAACCCGTGGCGCGGCCGCCCGCAGGTCCCGTGCGGCCTGCGCCATCGCGGGGGTATGGGTCGGATGCGGGACGTCCAGGCGGAAACTCGGCCAGCCGAGCGCGTCGGCCACCCGCTCCACCTGCTCGATCAATGGTTCGGGGCCACTGATGACGCTCTGCCGGGGAGTGTTCTCGCAGGCCAGTACCAGGTCGGGATGGCCGATCAGCCCGGCGAGCGCCTCCGCCCGGCAGCCGTCCACACCGACCGCGAGCATCTTTCCGCCCCAGCCCTGACGGGTCAGTGCCTGCGACCGGGCCACGGCCAGGCGCGCGGCGTCCTCCACGGCCAGGCGTCCCGCGGCGGCCAGGGCCCACAGTTCCCCGATGCTCTGCCCGACGATCGCGACCGGCTGGGCCCCCTCGGCGATCAGCACACGGTGCGTCGCGATGGCGACCGCGAAGATCTCCAGATACTGCACCTCGGGGCCGCGCCGGTCGCTCGTCCCGTTGTGCTCGATCAGCCGGTCGCTGATGTCGGGCAGTCCCATTTCCCGGGCTGCCTTGTCGATGAGGGAAAGCGATTCACGTACGGTCTCGTACCGGTTGTGGAAGTCGCGTAGGATCCCCCCGCGCGGGGGAGCCACCGTACCGGGCATGACAAAGACAGAACCCACCATGTGCATCACCCTTTTCTCCGTCCCGACTTCTGGCGATGTCGCATCTGTCGGCCGGGGATCTGGAACGCCATGACGGCGTTTCGAAAACCACGACATGCGTTCACTTTGTTTTGCTGTACCCGTTCGGTGAGTCCAGCGAAATGCGCCCCCGGCCCACCGTCATGCATTGCTCATCAGGTAAAGGCGGGTGGTCTTGCTCTTGTTGCCGGGTAAAGTCGTGGGTATGTCGCGAAGGCATATGCCTGTGGCGCCGGCCTTCGTGAACTACCGTGCTGGCGGCGGGGATAAGAGGCGAACCGGTATTCTGTGACGGAGATTCACTCCCTGTGATGTCGAGTTGAAATTCGATGGAGCTGATGTGTCGCTCTGAATCCTCGGCTGTCGGAGTCCATTCCCCTTTCCGGTGGCATGTACGCCATTCAGACCGTGAGGTTTCGTGAATCAAGGGGTGGTGTGGTTCGAAACCGTGCATGCCGGATGTGCGTGCGAATGCCAGTGGGATTGTTCATATTTTCGCCGTCTTTCGACTGCGGTGGTGACTTATTTAGGATGCAACGAAAAGTCGCCCCCGGTAAATGCTTGTCAGTCCGGATAAGTTGCGCGAGAGTCCTTTCATGGGTGCACCGCCGTATCTGGGTTCGACCGTTCCTGATCCGCTGACCCACACCCTCGGCGTGACCGGTGCACGCTGTGTGCTCGTCCGGGGTCTCACCGCCGGGGGAGGCTGGGCCCTGCGGTTTCCGGCCCCCGGCAGACTCAAGGTCCACGCCGTGCTGCGCGGCGTCAGCTGGCTGATGGTCGACGGCGACGAGCACCCCGTGCTTCTGGAGCAGGGGGATGCGGTGGCCTTCGGCGGAGGTCTCTCCTATGTTCTGGCCTCCGACCCGTCCGTGCCCCCGCAGGACGCACTGGCCTTGCTCGGGACCTCGCCGCAGCTCTTCGCCCATGCCGGGGACGAGGACATCGCCGAGGTGGTGTCGGTCGGTGCGCATTTCGAACTGAACACCGCGGGAGAGGACTTGTTGCTCCAGGCGTTGCCCCCGGTGATTCATCTGTCCCGCGCGGGCGAGGAGGCGCCCGCGCTGTGCTGGCTCCTCGACCAGATGCTGCGGGAGATGAGTTCCGAGCGTCCTGGTGCGGACAGCGTGGCCGAATACCTCTCCCAACTGGTCTTCGCCCACGTGCTCCGCGCCTGTCTCGACGGGAGCGAGTCCTACCCCGCCGGCTGGCTCCGGGCTCTCGCCGATGAACGCATCGCCCCGGCCCTGAGGCTGATGCATGCCGATCCCGCCCGGCCCTGGCACGTGACCGAACTCGCCCAGGCGGCGGCCATGTCCCGCAGCGTCTTCGCCGGAGTCTTCACTTCGGTGGCAGGCGTGCCACCACTCACCTATCTCCACCAATGGCGTATGCGGCTCGCCGAACAGACCCTGCTCCACAAGGACACACCGGTGTCGGAGCTGGCGCTCTCCCTCGGCTATGCCTCCGAGAGCGCGTTCAGTCACGCCTTCAAACGGGCGACCGGAGTCGCACCCAAACGGTTCCGGGACGCCGCTCGTGTGTCACGGGACCGCGGCGAAGCCGAACGAGCGGTGGCCGCCGCGTTCAGAGGGGATGCTCGGCCCGGTGGGTGACGAACCTCCCCTCGGTGAACGACCGCCTCCCTCGGCCGGACCGTACGAAGCGACAGGGGCGATCCCGTCCCGGCGCGGCAAGCTCCGCAGCAGGGCCGGGTGATCGCGCTGGATGTCGGCTGGTCGACCGCGAGGAGCATCCCGAGGAAGCCGAAGCCCTCGGCCGGTGCCACGGCCGTCGGCAGACTCAGGTGGCGGCCGATCACCGCGGCGATGTCGCGGGTCGCCACGCCCTCGTCGGCGACCGCGTGCAGCACCGATCCCGCCGGGGCCTCTTCCAGCGCCAGACGGAACAACGTTGCGGCGTCACGTACGTGCACCGCGGGCCAGCGGCTGGAGCCGTCGCCGGTCGCCGCGGCGGGCCGGTCTCGCACTCGGCCGGACCCCCGACCGCCTACCGCGGCTGCGTCGCGATCTGGATCAGGTTGCCGCAGGTGTCGTCGAGGACGGCGGTGATGACGGGGCCCATCTCCAGGGGCTCCTGGGTGAAACGGACGCCGAGGCCGCGCAGGCGCTCGTACTCCGCCTTCACATCGTCGACGGCGAACTGGGCGAGCGGGATGCCGTCCGCGACGAGCGCGTCGCGGTAGGGCTTGACGGCCGGGTGGCCGGCGGGCTCCAGGAGGAGTTCGGTGCCGCCGGGCTCGTCGGACGAGACGACGGTCAGCCACCGGTCCTTCTCGCCCAGCGGGACGTCGTGCTTCTTCACGAAGCCGAGGATCTCGGTGTAGAAGTGCAGCGCCTTGGCCTGGTCGTCGACGAAGACGCTGGTCAGATGGATCTTCATGGGGTGCTCTCCTCCGGTCCGGATGTGTCGGGCACGGGCCATCGCTCGGCGATCTGCCGCAGCGGGGCCGTGTTCAGGTCATGGAATTTGTAGCGGCCCTCCCGCCGGGTCCCGACGAGCCCGGCGGCCTCCAGTACGGCGAGATGCTGGGAGATCGCCTGGCGCGAGAGGCCGAGCTGATGCTTCATGCTCAGTCGCGAGCAGATCTCGAACAGTGTCTGCCCGGATTTCTCCGTGAGCTCGTCGAGGATGGTGCGGCGGGTGGAGTCGGCCAAGGCTTTGAAAAGGTCGTCGGCCATGCCCCCATGATAGGCAAACGTTCACTTGCCTATCAACTCGGGGTGCGCCGCCTCCCGAGTCGGCCCGCCGCTCGGTACGCGCCGGGGAACGCGACGGCGGAGGTCGCGACGGAAAGCGGAACGGAGACAGATGGATGGATCCTTGGTCTACACCAACCACCCCTGTCCCCGTATCCTCATCCGGAGCCAGTAGCACACCATCCCCCCACCCAGGTTGCGTGCTGGCGCGGGCAACACCCGCTCGACTCTGCCCAAGCAGCCGGGTGACCTCCCCTCGCCACTTCCAGGAGGATCACGGTGAACGTTCGCACCAGAAGCTCGGCGATCATCGGCGCCGTCTGCCTCGTCGCTTCCCTCGCCTTCACCACGGCGTCCGCCGACGAGCCCGCCGCCCCACGTCAGGCACCGAAGGTCGCGCTCAAGGAAGTGACCACGGCCAAGAATCCATCCGCAGGCGCCGCCGGCCCCGATGGCACGGTCTGGATCGCCGAACGCGCCGGCACCGTAAGGGTCTTAGGTGATCAAGGGCTCGGCGATCCCGTCCTCGATATCTCGGCCGAGACCACCACCGACGGCGAACGCGGCCTGCTGGGCATCACGTTCGACAAGGAGTTCGCGCACTTCTACATCTCGTTCACGAACCTCGAAGGCACCAGCACCGTGGACGAGTTCGCCGTGCGGGACGGCAAGATCCAGCCGGACACCCGACGCACCGTCCTCACCCAGACGCAGCCCTACTCGAACCACAACGGCGGCGACATCAAGTTCGGCCCCGACGGGTACCTCTACATCGCGTTCGGCGACGGTGGCTCGGGCGGAGACCCGCACGGCAACGGGCAGAACCTGGACACGCTGCTCGGCAAGATGGTGCGGATCGACCCGAGCGGCGGCGAGCCGTACGCGATCCCGTCGGACAACCCGTTCGTGGACGACCCGAACGCCAAGGGTGAGATCTGGGCGTACGGGCTGCGCAACCCGTGGCGTTTCTCCTTCGACGCGGGCACGGGCGACCTGCTGATCGGTGACGTCGGCCAGAGCGCCTGGGAGGAGATCGACTGGGCCCCGGCGAACAGCGAGGGCGGCGAGAACTACGGCTGGTCCCAGATGGAGGGCAGTCATCCCTTCCGCGGCGGCACGGAGCCCGCGAACCACGTGCCGCCGGTCCACGAGTACGACCGCAATGGACTGGGCTGCTCGGTGACCGGTGGATACGTCTATCGGGGCGAGGCGATCCCGGACCTCAAGGGTCAGTACGTGTTCAGCGACTACTGCGACGGCACCGTCCGCGCTCTGCGGATGGAGAACGGCGAGGTGACCGGTGTGAGCGACCTCGGGGTCAACGGCGGCGAGGTCGTGTCGTTCGTGCAGGGCGGCAACGGCGAGCTGTACGTGCTCGACATCGGCGGCACCGTCTCGCGCATCGACCCGGCGTAGCCCCTGCTGGGTGATCCATCCGTCCCGGCGTACGGAGACCGATCCGCCCCTTCGCGGAAGCGCGGCCACCACCCCGAACGGTGGTGGCCGCGCTGCCGGGTGAGGAGCACGGCCCCGCCCCGAAGCCATGGGCCGCGGCCTTCTCGTCGCCTCCGTGCGAGCCGCACTCCGGGGCGGATGCGAGTTGGCCGAACAGTGCATAGACCAAATAGGTGACTCAGGCATCTAGTAGGGAGAGATCGGTAGGACTCCTTCCCTCCTGCTCTTGCGAGGCTCGTCATGGCAGACACCGACACCGGCCCTCAGACCGACACCATCACCTTCCCGCAGGACCGCACCTGTCCCTATCACCCGCCGACGGGGTATCGACCGTCCCCCGGTGCGGCGCAGCGGCCGCTGTCGCCCGCGACGCTCTACGACGGCCGGATCGTCTGGCTGGTCACCGGGCACGCCGAGGCCCGCGCGCTCCTGTCCGACCGGCGGCTGTCCGCCGACCGGCAGAACCCCGCGTTTCCCATGGCCACCGAGCGAGTGGCGAAGTTGGCCACGCGCCGCATCGAACTGCTCGGTGTGGACGACCCGGAGCATCACGCACAACGCCGGATGCTGGTACCGAGCTTCACCCTCAAGCGGACCGAGACCCTTCGTCCGCAGATCCAGGAGACCGTGGACCGGCTGCTGGACAGGATGATCGAACAGGGGCCACCCGTCGATCTGGTGAACGCGTTCGCACTTCCGGTTCCCTCGATGGTGATCTGTGCGCTGCTCGGTGTCCCGTACTCCGACCACGACTTCTTCGAGTCACGGACGCGGACGTTGCTGCGCGGGCCCGTGGTCACTGATGTCCAGGCCGCCCGTGACGAGCTCGACGAGTACTTCCGGACGCTGATCGACCACAAACGGTCCGTCAGGGGAGACGGACTTCTCGACGAGCTGATCGCCGAACGGCTCGACACCGGAGCGGTCAGCCGCGACGAACTGGTCCGCCTCGCGCAGATCCTCCTCGTCGCGGGCCATGAGACGACCGCGAACATGATCTCGCTGGGCACCTTCACCCTGCTGCAACACCCCGACCAGCTCGCACGGTTGCGCAGCGAGAAGGAGCTGATGCCCTCGGCGGTGGAGGAACTGCTGCGCTTCCTGTCGATCGCGGACACGGTCTCACGGGTGGCCACCGAGGACATCGAGATAGGCGGGGTGACGATCCGGGCCGGCGAGGGGGTCGTCCTGTCCACGTCGACGGTCAACCGCGACGCCGCCGCCTACCCCGCGCCGGACGAACTCGACCTCGGCCGCCGGTCGCGCCATCACGTCGCCTTCGGCTTCGGTATCCACCAGTGTCTCGGCCAGAACCTCGCGCGGGCCGAGATCGAGATCGCCCTGCGCAGCCTCTTCGCACGGTTGCCGGGGCTGCGGCTCGCGGCGCCCGCCGACGAGATCCCGTTCAAGCCGGGCGACACGATCCAGGGCATGCTCGAACTGCCCGTGGCCTGGTGACCCGCACTCTTTCGGAAAGGAGCCGACCATGACACGGATCAGTATCGACACGGATGTGTGCATCGGCGCGGGACAGTGCGCGCTGACCGCCCCGGACCTGTTCACCCAGGACGACGACGGCTACGGCGAACTGCTGCCGGGTACGGAGGACGGCACCGTCGGCCCGCTGGCGGGCGAGGCCGCCCGGGTCTGCCCGGTGCAAGCGATCACCGTCACCTAGCACCGGGCCGGGTCACCGGGGTCCGGTCATCGAGGCCGGGTCCCCGGGGCTCCGGTCGCCAAGGCCCCGGACACGCTGTGCGAGGCCCGAGGAGCCAGGGTGCTCTCCTCGGGCCGTCGGGTGCCCGGCGTCGTACGTCTCCGGCGAAGGCTCGGTCGGGCAGGCGGCCCGAGGGACACGGATCAGGCGGGGACCGCCTCGATCACCGAGATCGCGGCCGGTGCCGGCAATCGAGTCACCCCGGCCAAGAAGAATCCGGCGCGTTCGCACAGCGAACGGAATTCCGCCTCGGTCCGCTCGCGTCCTCCCCCATTGACCAGCATGTTGAAGTCGCTGACGTACATCATCGGCGGCAGCGACCCGTCGACGGTCTCCGGCAGCACCGGCTCGATGATCAACAGCCGGCCCTCGGGCGGGATCACCGCCCGTATGTGCCCGAGGATCGTGACCACCCGATCGTCGTCCCAGTCGTGCACGATGCTCTTGAGCAGATAGACGTCCGTCCCGGCGGGCACCGCGGCGAAGAAGTCCCCGGTGGCGACCTC
Source organism: Streptomyces sp. TSRI0281 (assembly GCF_001905125.1). Taxonomy (GTDB): domain Bacteria; phylum Actinomycetota; class Actinomycetes; order Streptomycetales; family Streptomycetaceae; genus Streptomyces. The sequence goes on from NZ_LWLE01000012.1 coordinate 216,487, forward strand.
GCAGCGCCCGGTGACGCCGGCGGCGTCCAGCACCGGACCGGATTCGGCCGACCCCTGGGGACTGTCGAACAGCACGCCACGCAGATGCGGGTGCGCCGTCAGGATCGCCGCGGTCGCCCTGGTGCCCTGGCGCATCGAGGCGTTGAACGCCCTCGACAACTCCGGGTGCTTCGCGAGGAAGCCGAAGAAATCGCTGCCGAACAGGTCGTCGAACGTGACGCGTCCCGTGCGGACGCTGTCGTCGAGGTGGCCCCAGGCGCTCACCATCGTCGGGTCCAGGAACATGCCGACGAACTCGGCGACCGAGTCGGGGCGGTCGGTGCGCGGCAGTGCCACGGGGCGTCAGGGCGAACACGCCGGGCTTCGGTTCGGTGGCCAGGCCCGAAGCGGCCAGCGCCCGCAGCAGGCGGCGGGTGGCGCCGGGGTCGGTGCCCAAGTACGGCCGGGGTGTTCGGACATGCCCCACCCTGGCGGGCGAGCATGTCCGGACGGGGTCGCGCCGGTACGGTCGGGCCGGCCCTCAGGCCAGCGTGTATCCCAGTACGCCTCCGTGGATCTGACCCTCGCAGTTGGGCTGGATGGAGTCGAAGATCTGGCGGTTCTCGTTCCGCAGGCAGCGGAGCAGCTGAACGGTGCCCACGCCGGCCGGCTGGGTGGTGTAGAGCCAGCCGAGGCGGGTCACGTACTGCTGGCCCTCACAGTTGACGTCCGTACTGGTGAAGTGGTCGCCCCTGACCTGGCAGAGGTACAAGGGTGTGGTGTCCGGGGCCGCGTAGGTGTACAGCGAACCGAGCGGCCCCTGCAGCTGGTAACCGTTGGGGTGGTACCAGCTGTTGCTCTGGGTGTCGGAGCTCTTGTGATAGCGGTTGAGCACGAACGTCGGACCGGGCGTGTACGGATCCCCGGCACAGAGGTACTCGACCGCGACCTGCACGTACCCGTTCGGGAGCTGATTGACGATGGTGGGGCCCTTGACCAGGGTGCACCGGGCGGGATCGAATCCCTTGGCCACGGCACTGTCCATGGCGGTACCGACGGCCGACTGCACGGCGACGTTGTACGGGCCGCTTCCCAGACCACCGATGGGGAGCTGCACCGGGCCGACGGACGTGGCTGTCCGCTCGGCGGGGGCCGACGCGGCTGTGGCCGGAGTGATGAGGGCCAGGGTGAGCGCGGCGACGGCCGCGGCCAATCCTGTGAGACGGCGGGTCAAAGGCATCATGAAGAACCTCTTCCTCAGGTAGATGGAGTCGCGCGGCGGAAACAGGGCGATCCATGGGATATCCAGAGGAGGAGCTTGATTCGCCGCAGCCCGCGCGCCACAGCTAAGCATGAGCACGCCTCTCCGACCAGAAGGCCACGCAGCGCGGGAGCGGGAGAGGGAGCCTGATGCGGAGCGTGGCGAGAGGAGATCTCCGCGCATGGGAACTCCCGTACGGTGAACGGGAGTTCTGTATTCCGCGACCGATTGCCTCTCGTTGCCTGTCCGCACCGGGCGGGGGATCCCATTCGGTCGGCCCGACAGTCCGCAGGGCCACGCAGTCCGTGCCGCTCGCGCCCGCGACTACCGCGCCAGGTCCGGATCGGCCGGTGGCCTGATCTCGATCACCGTGGCGGTGCCGAGAACCGGCCTGCCCTCATGCATCGTGATCACGTCGCCGGGCTGAAGACGGCGCCACTGCTCGGGGCCGAGAGGAGCCAGGCGCACCGTGGCACTCTCGCCCGGCGCCATCCACGGCGCCCGCTCGACCCACAGTCGCGCGACGTTCACAGCCCGCTCCCCGTCGGGTGCGCGGTTGCCGATGCCCCACAGCGGCTTGAGGCGGCCATCCCCGGAGAGCGCGGTCCTGCGCCCGCCCTCCTCCGTCCTCAGCAGGCTCAACCTGGCCCGGAAGGTGCCGTGTCGCACTTCCCCGGCGCGCCAATCGCACCAGCGGGCGCTGCGCTCCAGCATCATCTGCTGGGCAGCTTCCGAGAGCAGCGACCAGAAGTGCAGGGGAAGGGGACAGCTGTCCCCGATCTCCATGCCAGGCATTCTTCCGGGGGCTCGGTCATGGCGCCCGGCCGGGTGCCATCGGTGGGAGCCGCTGGGGGCATATCGGATGCGAATATGCCCGTCCGGGTGGATTAGCGCCCAAAGGGATGCGCGAGGTTCGACCCGGAGGCGAAGATGCCGTAGCCGAATCCCCACATGTTTGGAGAATTCTGGTATGGCCGTTCAGGACCTGGACACCGGCGAAACCGGCGACGGCGACACCGGCGACGCTCTGTTGGACCTCTCGGATCCGGCGCTGGTACGGGATCCGTTCACCGCATACGCGCAGACCGACGAGAACGAGCCGATGGCGCGCGGGTGCGTGCGAGGGGTCGACCCGATGTGGGTGGCCACCCGCCACGACGACATCCGTACCGTCATGAGCGATGCCCGCTTCACCATCGACGCCGCCACCGTCCCCGGCGCACCGGTGGCACACCGCACCGAGCAGACCTGGCAGGCCCGCGGTATGCACCTGGGCCAGGAGAAGTATCTGCGCGCCGGGATCTTCGACGCGGACGGTGCCGATCACCGCCGGCTGCGCGGCCTGGTCACCGCCGCGTTCTCCCCCGGACGGGTGGCGTCCTTGCGCCCCAGGATCGACGCCATCGCCGCCCAGTTGCTGGACCGCCTGCCGGACCACACCGAAGACGGCGTCGTCGACCTCGTCGAGCACTTCGCCCGGCCGCTGCCCATCACCGTCATCTGCGAGCTCATCGCCGTCCCCGAGGCCGACCGCGACCGCTGGCGCGCCCGCAGCAGCACACTGACCGCCGGTACCTGCGGTGACGAACTCGGCGACGCGCTCGCCGGCATGGTCGACGACGCCCACATCCTCATCGAGAACCACACCGCCAACCCCGGAAGCGACCTCATCTCCGACCTGGTCAGCCCGCACCACCGGGACCGGCTGAGCACCGACGAACTGGTCGCTCTCGTCGTCAACCTCGTCGTCGCCGGGCACATCACCACCGTCAATCTCATCACCAACGGCACCGAAGCGCTCCTCGCCCACCCCGACCAACTCGCTCTGCTGCGTGAAGATCCCACGCTCATGCCGCACGCCGTCGATGAACTCATGCGCTACTGCGGCCCCGTCGTGCGCGCACTGCCCCGGTACGCCATCTGCGACACCGCCCTCGGCAGTACCCCGGTGCGCGCCGGGGAAGCCGTCCTTCCGATCGTCTCCGCGGCCAACCGCGACCCGGCCGCCTTCACCGACCCCGGCCGCTTCGACATCACCCGCACCCGGCGTGGCCGCGAACCCCACATCGGATTCGGACACGGCGCCCATCGCTGCCTCGGCGCGCATCTCGCCCAGGAGGAGACCGCCGCCGCCCTGACCGCCCTGCTCAACCGTTTCCCCGGCCTGCGGCTCGCCACTGATCCGCAGCACCTGCAACGCGGCACCAACCCCGTCAACTGGCACCTGAAAGCCCTCCCGGTGCGCCTGTAGCCCCGCGCCGCGCGAACACGCCCGGTACGGAGCCCCGGCACCCGGTACGGAGCCCCGGCGCCCGGCGCTGCGGCAGGCGCAGGGGCTCCGTACCGGCGATTTTCAGTCATAGTAAGGTTAGGCTAACCTTCGACTTGTGAAAGCCGGTGAAGCACTTACCCAGGCCGCACACTCTCGCGGTCACACCCTGTCCGCCACGGGCGTCACCGTGGCGTACGACGGTGTCGACGTCGTGCACGAGGCGTTCCTTGAGCTCTCACCCGGCCAGGTGACCGTACTGGTCGGGCCGAACGGCAGCGGGAAGTCGACGCTGCTGCGGACCGTGGCGCGGTTGCAGCGTGCGCGCAGAGCGGCGCTGACCCTCGACGAGGGTACGGACGGTTTCGCGCTGACACCTCGCGAGTTCTCGCGGCACGTGGCGCTGCTGACCCAGGGACGGCCCACACCCAGCGGGCTGACCGTGCGGGACGTCGTGGAGTTCGGGCGGTATCCGCACCGGGGGCGCTGGGGCCGGGCCGATGAGGGCGGGCGTGCGGCCGTGGACCGGGCGCTCGGGATGACGGGGGTCGCCGAGCTGGCCGAGCGGGGTGCCGAGCACCTTTCCGGCGGTCAGTTGCAGCGGGTGTGGCTCGCGGGGTGTCTCGCCCAGGAGACCGGCGTACTGCTGCTGGACGAGCCGACGACCTACCTCGATCTGCGGTACCAGGTGGAACTGCTGGACCTGATAAGGGACTTGGCGGACGACCACGGGATCGCCGTCGGGGTGGTACTCCACGATCTGGATCAAGCGGCGGCCGTCGCCGATCGGATCGTGCTGCTCCGGGCGGGACGGGTGATCGCGGACGGAGAGCCCGAGCACGTGCTCACTCCGGAGCGGCTGACGGACACGTACGGCATCCGGATCGAGGTCTCCACCGATCCGCTGACGGGGCGGCTGCGCACCCGTGCGATCGGCCGGCATCACGCACGACGGACGTCGGACGGCAACAAGACGTCCGACAGCGACAGCGTGCAGGACAGCGACAACGCGCATGGCGGAAGCAGCGCGCAGGACGGCATCACGACGCAAGTCAGCAGCAACGCGTAGATCAGCAGTACGACGCAGGACACCAAGCGGAACGCGCGCGACGCGCACAGTGAAAGGCTCAGTACCACCTCATGAGACGACTCCTCCTCACCGCCGCCGCGGCCACCGCCGCCACGATCGCCCTGAGCGCGTGCGGGACGACCGAGCCCGCCGCGGACAAGTCGAAGAAGCCCGCCGAGCGCATCACCCTCACCGGCGCCTCCGGTACGAAGGTGGAGCTGGACGGTCCCGCGAAGAAGGTCGTCGGGACCGAGTGGAACGTCGTCGAGCACCTGGTATCGCTGGGCGTCGAGCCGGTCGGTGTCGCCGACGTCAAGGGGTACAAGACCTGGGACACGGCCGTTCCGCTGACGAACGAGCCGAAGGACATCGGCACCCGCGGTGAACCGAGCATGGACACCGTCGCCGCCCTCGCGCCCGATCTCATCGTGGCCACCAGCGACCTGCCGGCCGCCGCCCTCACGCAGTTGCGGAAGATCGCCCCGGTCCTGGACCTGAAGGCCGCCGACGCGGCCGATCCGCTCGGGCAGATGACCGACGAACTCGACCTGATCGCCAAGGCCACGGGCACCACCGAGCAGGCCGACAAGCTCAAGAAGGGCTTCGAGGCGAAGCTCGCCGAGGGCAAGCAGGAGCTGGAGAAGGCCGGGCACACGGGCACGGAGTTCGCCTTCGCGGACGGGTACGTGACCGGCAATCAGGTCTCCATCCGGCCGTACACCAGCGGCTCTCTGATCGGCGCGGTGAACGAGAAGCTCGGGCTGAAGAACCCCTGGACGATGAAGGGCGACCCGGCCTACGGCCTCGCCGCCACCGACGTCGAGGGGCTGACCAAGCTCGGTGACGTGGAGTTCGCGTACATCGGCAGCGACGGCGACAAGGGCAGCACACCGTTCACCGGAGCGCTCGCCGGCAACGCGGTCTGGAAGTCGCTCCCCTTCGTGAAGGCGGACAAGGTGCACCGGCTGCCCGACGGTGTGTGGATGTTCGGCGGCACCGGGTCGATGGAGTCGTATGTCGACTCGGTCGTCGCCGCGCTGAAGAAGTGATGACGGAGCGCGCGTAGACATCATGGCCGTCACCACCACCGCCCCCTCCGCCCCCACCACGGCTGCGGCTTCCCGGAAGGGCGGCGCGGTCGCGGTGACGGCCACGCTCGTCCTGCTGGTCGCCGCCCTCGCGCTCGTCGACATCGCACAGGGCACCTCCGCCGTCGGCGCCGCAGAGGTGTGGAAGGCGCTCACCGGGCAGGCGGACCCGGCGGACGCCTCCGTCGTCATCGCCTCACGCCTGCCGCGCATGGCCGCTGGACTCTTCGTCGGAGCGGTGCTCGGCATGGCGGGCGCCGCTCTCCAGGCCGTCAGCCGCAATGTGCTCGCCGCACCCGACACCCTCGCGGTCAACGCCGGTTCCTACCTCTCGCTCGGGCTGGTCGCCGTGACCGGTGTCTCGCTGCCGCTGCTCGCCTCCTCCGGCGTCGCCTTCGTCGGCGGCCTGGTGGCGGCGGCCGTCGTGCTGGGGCTGTCCGGCCTGGGAGCCGGGACCGTGCGGCTGGTTCTGGCGGGCAGCGCTCTGACCCTCGGTCTCACCTCCGTCACCGAAGGTCTGCTGCTGCTGTTCCCCGTGCAGACGGAGGGGCTGTACGCCTGGAACCAGGGCAGCATCGCGCAGAACGGTTTCGGCGGCGTGCTGTGGATGGTGCCGCTCGCCGTCATCGGGCTGGCCGGGCTGCTGATGGTCGCCCGCAGGGTCGACGCCCTGGCGCTCGGCGACGACGCCGCGCGTGGACTGGGCGTACCGGTGCGAGCCACCCGCGTGACCACGGTCGTGCTGTCCGCGCTGCTGTCCGCCGCCGCCGTCACTCTCGCCGGTCCGATCGGCTTCGTCGGACTGTGCGCCCCCGCCGTCGTACGCCTGTTGGCGCGTCGCTACCGCGGGTTCTCCCGTGTGCGTACGAGCGTGACGCTGTCCGCACTGGCCGGTGCGGCCCTGGTGATCGGCTCGGACGTCGCGCTGCGGACGCTGGTGTCGTCGGACACGGCGGTGGCCGTGCCGACGGGTGTGGTGACGAGTCTCGCCGGCGCCGTCTTCCTGGTGGTGCTGGCGACCAGGGGCCGGGACACCGGGGCCGCCGCCCCACCCGAGCGGTTGCGCATCCGCAGCAGGGCCGTGTTCCTGACCGTGGCCGGGACGCTGGTGGCGGTCCTGATCGGGCTGGCCGTTCTCTCCGTACTCCTCGGCGACACCAAGCTGCTGCTCGGTGACGTCATGAACTGGACGCAGGGCAGGGCCGGCCGGGCCGTCTCCTTCGTCCTCGACACCCGGGTGCCACGGGTGCTCGCCGCTCTCCTCGCGGGTGCGGCCCTCGCGCTGTCAGGCACCCTGGTCCAGGCGGTGACCCGGAACCCGCTCGCCGAGCCGGGCGTCATCGGCGTCTCCGGCGGAGCCGCACTGGGCGCGGTGACACTGGTGACGACCGTGCCCACGGCCGGGCCGATGGGCCTCGCCGCCGCGGCCTTCGCGGGCGCCGCCCTCGCCTCCGCACTCGTCTTCGGGCTGTCCGCGCGCGGCGGCTTCCAGCAGAACCGCCTGGTCCTGGTCGGCATGGGTGTCGCCACCGCGAGCTCCGCCCTGATCAGCCTGCTCATCGTCCTCACCGACCCGTTCAACGCCACCAAGGCGCTGACCTGGCTGTCCGGTTCGACGTACGGGCGGACGCCGACCGACCTGCTGCCGCTCGCCGTCGTCCTGGTGGCGGCGGTCGCCGTGACCGTCACCCGGCGTACCGAGCTCGACCTCGTCTCGCTCGACGGGGACACCCCCAGGCTGCTGGGACTGGGGCTGTCCCGGGCGCGCCTCGGGTTCCTGGCGCTGGGCGTTCTGCTGAGCGCCGCGGCCGTCGCCGCAGCCGGGACCATCGCCTTCGTCGGACTGGTGGCGCCGCACGCCGCGCGCGCCCTGGTGGGCCGTCGGCATGTGCGGGTGGTACCGGTGGCGGTGCTGCTGGGCGCGGTGCTGGTGGGTACGGCTGATGTGGTGGGCCGGACGGTGATCGCCCCGGCCCAGCTCGGGGCAGGACTGCTCACGGCGGTCATCGGGACGCCGTATTTCCTGTGGCTGCTGGTACGGAGCCGGGGAGAGGCGCGGTAGGGGTACGCGCTCCGACCGACACCCCTGCCCGCCCGCGCACGGCACGGGGGTGGGGGACCATCGGGTCCGCTACTGAAATCCAGTCCACTTTCCTCGGATTGGACTTGGATGGACGGTGATTGGCGTCAGTATGGTCGCGGTATGCGTATTCACGTCGTTGACGCCTTTACCGACCGGCCCTTCGCGGGCAACCCTGCGGGCGTGTGCCTGCTCGATTCGGGGGAGTGGCCCGAGGATGCCTGGATGCGGCGGGTCGCCGCCGAGCTGAACCACTCGGAGACCGCGTTCGCGCGGCCGCTCCCCGCGGGGGCGGACGCCGACTGGGAGATCCGCTGGTTCGCCCCGCTCGTCGAGACCAACCTCTGCGGCCATGCCACATTGGCCACGGCGCACACGTTGCGGCGGGAGCGCGGGGTCACCGGGACGGTGCGGTTCCGCAGCAGGTGCAGCGGCATTCTCACCGCGCACGCGCAGGAGGACGGCAGCATCACCCTGGACTTCCCGGCCGCGCCCGGCACCGAGGTCCCGGTGCCGGACGGTTTGCCGGAGGCACTGGGGGTGACACCGGAGGCCGCGTTCCGTACCGGTGCGCTCGGCGACCTGCTGACCGTCCTGCCCGACGAGGCCACCGTCCGGGCCGTGACGCCCGACCTCGACGCGGTGGCCGATGTGACCCGGCGTGAGGACCTGCGGGGCATCATCATCACGGCCCCGGCGCCCGAGCCCGGCCTGGAGTACGACTTCGTCTCCCGCTTCTTCTCGCCCGCCGAGGGCATCCTTGAGGACCCGGTCACGGGCAGTGCCCACACCGCGCTGGCCCCCTACTGGTCGGCCCGGACCGGCCGCGACGGGCTCACCGGCCTACAGGTGTCCGCGCGCACCGGGCTGGTCAGGACCTCCGTGCACGGCGACCGCATCCATCTCAACGGACACGCGGTCACCGTCCTCGACGCGACGCTGCTCGCCTGACCGGCCGACCCCGAGGGCCCGGTCACGGCCGTTCGAGCGGCTGGGACAGGTCGTCGAGCCGAACGGGCCGGGCGTACTCACGTCGCCTGTCCTTGCGCCGTGTCGGCCGCGGCGGGGTTCGAAGTGCCGTCCAGGAAAGCCTTCCCCGGACGCAGTGTCCAGGGAACCGGCTGGGTGTTGGTCAGCCACTCGTTGGCGATGAGGCGCTCGACGATGTGCGTCCGCAGGGCGCGGCGCTGCTTGCCCCAGCCCATTCCTTCGCACAGCTGCCTGATGGAGGGGCCGTGCCCATGCTCGGCGCGGAAGGCGGCGGCGAACTCGGCGGTGCGGGGACCCCGATCCGGATTGTTCTCCTTCCACGCGGTGTAGGCGGCACGCGCGTGCGTCTTGCGCTGGGCGGGAATGGGCTTGCCGATGAAGGCCTCGGCCACCCGCCATTCAGGGATCGAACACAGCGGACAGCGCTGGACGTTGTCGATATGGCGACGCAGGGCGGTGCTCGCCCGAGCCTTCCACTCCTCCCAGCGCAGGCGTTCGGCCGGCACCAGACCGTGTTCATCGGGCTGCGGCTTGGGCTGCTGCTCGCGCTCTTCCCGCTCCTCGTCGCCGGGGCGCGGGTACTGCCCCGAGAGGTGGCGTACGACGGGGGACAACAGGTAGCTGTCGCCGTCGAGTTCGGACACGAAGCCCTTGGCCAGCAGTTCCGGAAGGGCGGCGTGGCAGTGTGCCGGAAGTCCGGCCGGAAGAGCGCCGCAGCGGTCGGACGTGCTGTGCGCGGCCAGGTACAGGGCGGCCAGGCGCGTTGCGGGCGAGGTCTTCTTCACCGGTTTGGCGGCGAGCGCGCGGGTCGTCCACCCCGACACCCGTGAGCGCATGTTCTTGCCGAAAGGGAGCCTGCGGTCAGTGTCGTCGGCCAGATCGGGCACGACGACGCCCACGGGCGTATCGGGATCGCCGTGGAGCAGATCACCCTGTGGCTGCCACCCCAGAGCGGTCACCGCACCGAGGGCGGCTTCGGCGTCGCCCAGTCGCAGGGAACGAAGGTCCGCTCCGGTCAGATTGCCCACCCCGCCCCGGGCGGCGCGGATAGCGATGACCATGGCCAGTAACTGCGCGTCGGCTCCGGTCAGCGGCAGCGAGCCCACGTACTCCAGAAGGGTGCGGGCGGCTGCTCCCTGCCGGGCCGACAGGAGGAACGGTAACGGGTCGCTCTGCACTGTCGGTGCGGCGGGAGCATGGGATGAGACAGACGGAATGTTCGACACACCAACTACAACGTGCGTGGAGCGCCGGGGTCACCACGCTCGGGGCCACATCTCAAGCCAAATATCCGTCCGTTCATGTGGCCGCCCGGCAACCGGCCGTCGACGTGCGCCGGTTCCGTGCCCGTACCGCGCGGGCAGGGCCGCGACCGGCGGCGGGTGAGAACGCGCCGCGCTACTTTCGTCGGCCCCTGTAATAGGTGGCGTAGAGGCCGTCCTCGATATCGCGGAAGAAGGCGGGCCAGAGACTGTCCGCGGAGAGTGCGACGGGGTCGGCGTCGTCGAACTCCGCGCGAATCCCGCCCGTGAAGCGTTCCATCGAGCGGTGCGGAGCGCCGGCAGACCCGGGGACGTACGTCCTCTCGGCACTCAACTCCTGCCGGTACAACAGCTCCAGCATCCGCCGGAGCGACGACAGGTCCGAGTGGACCGGGCGGAAGTCCCCGGAGAAGAGCGCGATCTCGTCCGGGATGGCGTGCACCGTTCCGTCGCCGAGGTGCAGGAAGAGATACCAGCCCTGTACGGCTCCGAAGAGGAGGAGATCCCCGAACTCGCACTCGACGATCTCCACGTCATCGCCGAGGTGCACCACGGAGGACAGCTCGAAGGCGCACTCCTCGGCCACGATCGGCGGGGCCATCCGGAACGGACTCTGCGGGAAGCCGATGTCGCAGAGCGCAGCCAGGTCCTCAGGCCGCCGTACGACATCCCCGAGGATCTCGCGCGAGGCCCGGACACGCCGCGGTCCCGCCTCGTCCGGGCGCGGGCATTCCTCATCGACGTCGAAGATCATGCGGTGCGTCCCTCCGGGTAGTTGCTCTTCCGCCGCCCCGGACCGGGACACCCGACATCATCTCTCAGGCATCGCGACGCCGTGGGCGCCGGTGCGGAAATGCCGGTCCGTCGCCGCACCGGCACCGGTACGGGAGGGTGCCGGTCCGTTCCGGCGCCCTCCGCACCCGTAAGCCGTCGCCCGTGCACCGCCCGCCAACAGCAGCGCGCCGGGCCGCTTTTTCCGCGCGGAGTGGCTACGGGACACCCCTTACGGATGCCGGGAGATGTCGGGAGCTCCGGTGCTCCGTGGATGCTCCGAAGGGTTTCGGCCTAGACGGCGCGACTCGGGAACGGGTCGGCGGTCCGGACCCGGTGGCCGGCCGCCGTCGACAGACGGAGAGGTGGCACGGATGCCGGGAGCGATGCCCGGACCACAGCCTCGGCGACCCGCGTACCTTCCTCGGACCTGTTCACCGAACGGCCGCTCCGGGGCGACGGCCGGGTCGGCCGGGTCGACCACCATGATGTGATATCTGGCAAACCAGGCCAACATTACGGGCAGTCCATGGGAATTTTTGTCTGATGATGTGCCACCGCACGGCGCGGTCTCCTACTAGATTGTCAAGCTGCACCACGGGACCGATCATGGTCTGTCTTTGTTCACCGGCCGGAAATCTGGCAGTCAGTCACCATGGCCAGAATTTCAGGTGAACAGCGCGTCCGGACAGGCTGTCGGTCCTACCGCCGAGACCGGCCGGGTTGACAGTGCTGGGCGGTCGAGGTATTCGCAGTATTTCCTGACCTGATCCGGTTGTCCGGGGACACCCACACGGCCGGCCGAGATTATGAGGCACGTTCTGTGAAGGTTCGTACGAAGCGGTCGAGCCCCCTGATCGCCGGGGGACTGGCAGTGGTGTTGCTGACGGGTTGCGGCTCCACGGATCAGATATGGACATTCAAGTCCAAAGAGAAGATGGTCGTCGGGATGTCCGACGACATCCTCGCGACCGATCCGGCGGCGGGGTACGACCCGGGGTCATGGCTGCTGTTCAACAACGTCTTCCAGTCCCTGCTGAGCTTCCCGCCAGGGGCTTCCGCCCCGGTGCCGGAGGCCGCCGAGGAGTGCAAGTTCTCGAACGGCAGCAAGACCTATACGTGCACCCTGCGTGAGGGGTTGAAGTTCAGCAACGACAACAGCCTCACATCGGCGGACGTCAAGTATTCCTTCGACCGGGCCATCAAAATCAACGACCCGGCGGGCCCGGCGCCGCTGCTCTCGACCATCTCATCGATCAGTACACCGGATGACAAGACCGTCGTCTTCCGCCTCAAAGTCCCCGATGCGACATTTCCCAGCAAGATAGCCTCGGGTGCCGGTTCTATCGTAGACCGCCGGATTTATCCCAAGGACAGTCTGCTCAAGGATGGCAAAACGGTTGGCTCCGGACCCTACAAGCTGGACTCCATCGACAAGGAGAAGGCCGTCTTCTCCGTCTACTCCGGCTACCACGGAACTGCCGAGGTGAAGAACTCCGGTGTGACGCTCCAATTCTTCCGCGGCAACCAGCAGGACCTTAAATCGTCACTGGAGAAGGGCGACGTCGACATCGCCTACCGTGGTCTCACCGCCAAGGCGATAGCGGCGCTGGACACTTCGCCCACCGCGGAGACGGACGGCATCGACGTGGTCCAGGGGAGCAGCGCCGAAGTCCAGCACATGGTCTTCAACGTCGCGGACCCCGTGGTCGGCAAGCTCGCCGTGCGCAAGGCCATGGCCTATCTCATCGACCGTTACTCGCTCGTCAGCGAGGTCTACCAGTCCACGGCGACGCCGCTCTACTCGATCATCCCGGTCGGGATCACCGGCCATGGCACCTCCTTCTTCGACACCTACGGCGACAGCCCGCAGCCGAAGAAGGCGAAGGAGGTGCTGCGGGACTCCGGCATCACCGACAAGGTGAAACTCACGCTCTGGTCCACCCCGAGCCGCTACGGACCCGCCACCGACGACGAACTGCAGACCATCGCCGATCAGTTGAACGAGAGCGGACTCTTCGACGCCCGGATGAGGTCCGTCCCGTACGACGAGTACGAGCAGGGCATCGCCGACGGCAAGTACGGCGTCTATGTGAAGGGTTGGGTGCCGGACTACCCCGACCCCGACAACTTCACCCAGCCGTTCTTCGGCCAGGGCAACGTCCTGTCGAACAACTACGAGAACGGCGAGATCATCAAGCAGATCATCCCGCAGACCTCGTCCATGACCGACCGCGCCAACACCCGGCAGGAGTTCATGAAACTGCAGGACATCGTGGCTCAGGAGCTGCCGCTCCTGCCGCTGTGGCAGGGCAAGCAGTACGCGGTCGCCCACGAGAACGTCCGGGGACTGCAGAACTGCCTGGACACCTCGACAGTCTTCCGGTTCTGGGAACTGAGCACCGCGGAGTAGCCCAGGCGTCCGGTACGGGGTCGTCGGCGGCGTTCCATCCCCCGGCACGTGCGGTTCCCGCAGGTGCCGGGGGATGTCGCTGTGCCCCTTCGACGGAGTCGGCCGGTGCCACTGCCGACCGTCAACGCGTCCGTGTGCCGGGTCGATACGCAACTGGGGGGTTGCTTCGGCCCGCCTGATACGTGGTCGGGACCGGCCGGAAGGCCACCGGGCCAAGGATCGGCCCGAACGTCACGTCGCTTCCATCGTGCGGGTGATGAGGTCCTGGGCATCCTGGCCGTATACCGCCGATGGCTGGAGCAGGCCGAAAGCCTTGCGGAAGACCGCGAGCCTCTTCGGATCCGTGATCGTCTCGGCGCCCCGAAAACCTTCCACCTCGGCGCGACGATCGTCAAAGAGGGAGAAGCCGTCGCCGGGGTAGATCTTGAGTGCGGCACGTGCGGGGATGATCCCCAGGGTGAGTCCGGGGAGGGCGGTGGCGGCATGCAGCCTTCGCAACTGCCCCCGCATGATGTCTGCTCCACCGATGTTCGTGAGCAGCGCTTGTTCCCCCAGCAGGACGTGGTAAGTGCGCCCCTCCTGTCCGATGTACTGGGCTCGTGCCGTCCGCGCGGCAACACCGGCTTCGATGTCGGCAGGGATGTCGTGGAAGTCGACGACGAGCCGCAGCATGGCGGCGGCGTACTCCGGGGTCTGCAGGTTGCCCCAGACGACGTCGGGGCAGTAGCCGACTGTGTCACGGGTGTTCCTGACCAGATCCAGGAAGCTCTGTTGCACGGGGCCCGTGCCTGACGTGAGTAACGTGCCCCAGGAGCGGTCCGGGGGAGGCGATGATGGCTGCATGCCGACGATCATCGCAGTGTGAGACGGTTCCACGGGTGGGCTTCTGTGTGATTCAGGCTGTGGGAACCCGCGAACACGTCGTCGGCGCTGCGGCCCGATCTGTTCAGCGCGCAGGGGGAAAGCCGTTGCGGTGTGCGAGTGCGGCCGTCACGGCGGCTGTGGCGAGCAGGGCGGCCGCCGTCCAGGGCAGTGCCCCGGTTCCGGCGCCCGTGAGGACCACGCCGCCGAGCAGTGATCCGCCGGCCATGCCGATGTTCCAGCCGGTGACCCACAGGGAGTTGGCGGTGTCGGGGTCCTGCGGCGCCGCTCTGAGCCCCGCGGTCTGCATCAGCGTCGGTATGCCGCCGTGGGTCGCGCCCCAGAGGAGCGCGCCGAGCAGTACGGCCACCGTGCTGCGCGGGAACAGGCCGAAGGACGCCAGGCACAGAGTGGCCAGGGTCAGCAGGCCGAGCGTCGCGGTACGCAGCCGGCGGTCGGCCGTGACTCCGGCGAACCAGACACCGCCCATGGAGCCCAGGCCGAAGACGAAGAGCACGGTGCCGGTGCCCACGCCCAGTTCCGCCCGCTCCACGAAGGGCGCGATGTAGGTGTAGAGCACGTAGAAGCCGAGGACCGTCGCGATCGAGGCGGTGTTGATGGCGGCGATACCGGGCGTCCTGATCGTGGACAGCAGCCCGCCGCCGCGCCGCGCCCGCTCTCCCGGCAACCGGGGGAGGTACCGGAACGCCGCGGCGCCGAGGGCGAGGGCCAGAGCGGTGAGCAGTGCGAACGTCCAGCGCCAGCCGATGAGCCCGCCGAGCGCGGTGCCCGCCGGAATGCCGAGCGAGAGCCCGACGGTCATGCCCGCCAGCGCGGTGGCGATCGCTTTTCCGCTGCGCTCGGGGGCCAGTCGCGCGGCGTAGGCGGGGACCATGGCCCACAGCAGCCCGGCGAACACTCCCGAGACGATCCGGGCGACAAGCGTGAGGGAGAAGTCGGCGGATACCGCTGTCACGGCGTTGGTGGCGGCGAAGCCCAGGAGCAGCGCCAGCAGCAGGGTGCGGCGCGGCACGATCAGTGTCCAGGCCGTGACCGGGATCGCGGTGAGGGCCGCGGCCAGGGCGTAGACGGTGACCAGCAGGCCGGCGCGGGCTTCGGTCACGTGCAGGTCCGTGCTCATCACGGGCAGCACACCGGCCGGCAGGGCTTCGGTGAGGATGGTGACGAACGCGGCGCCGGCCAGCACCAGCAGCCCGCCCAGTGGCCAGTGCGGGGTGGAGAGCGGCGTGTCCGCGGCAGGGGAGGAGTCGGTCGTCGAGGTCATGACCGGACACTAAAACCCTCACGCTTACGTGAGGGTCAAACGGCCGCCGGCGCCACGGCCGCCTCGCGGTCACGGGCCGCCTCGGCCGCGGTCCGCGCGGCCCGCAGGTAGGCGTCGATGGCACCCCGGTTGCGGGTGAGGCACCGGATGCGGCGGTCGAGCTGTTCCCGCTCGGCCGCGACCTGGTCGAGCATCTGCGCACAGGGGGCCTGGGGGAGCAGATCCGCCGGACCGTCCAGGAAGGGCAGAATGTCGCGGATGATCCGGGTGGGCAGTCCGCATTCGATCAGCCCGCGGATCTGCCGGACCACCTCGTCCGCGCCGTCGCAGTAGTCGCGGTAGCCGTTGCCGCCCCGGGAGGGCCGGATCAGCCCCTCCTCCTCGTAGTAGCGCAACGCCCGCACGCTGACCCCGGTCAGCCGGGACAGCTCTCCGATCTTCATGTGACCCACTCCACAGCGACTGCGTTTGACCCTTACGTCAACGTGAGGGTTCTACGTTACGGGGACACCAGCCCCGAAGGAAAGGCGCTCCCGTGTCCGACTCCAGCATCACCCACCGTATCGACCCGCAGGTCCGCCTCGGCCTGGACGCTCTCCATGAGCTGACCGGACCCGGCGGCCTGGTCGACTTCGACATCCCCCGCCAGCGCGAGCTGTACGAGGAGATGAACCGGGCGGCCCTCGCGGCGCTGCCGCCCAACGACCGCGTGGAGTACGAGGACCTCACCGTGCCCGGCCCGGCCGGCGGACCGGACGTCGCCGTACGGGTCTACCGGCCCGCCGGCACCAAGGGCACCGGCCTGCTCCCCGGCATCCTGTACATCCATGGCGGCGGCATGATCACCGGCAGCGTCCGGACCGACCACCGGCAGGTCCTTCCCCTCGTCGAGGCGCTCGACTCGGTCGTCGTCTCCGTCGAATACCGGCTGGCTCCCGAGCATCCCGACCCGGCTCCGGTCGAGGACTGCTACGCGGCACTGCTCTGGATGTCCGGCGAGGCCGCCGCCCTCGGTATCGATCCCGGCAGGCTGGCCCTCTTCGGAGGCAGCGCCGGCGGGGGCCTGGCCGCCGGGGTGTCCCTGCTGGCCCGGGACCGCGGCACCCCGCCGCTCGCGTTCCAGATGCTTCCGTACCCGATGCTCGACGACCGCAACACCACCCCGTCCAGCCATGAGATCACCGACATCGGGATATGGGACCGCGCGGCCAACCTCCAGGGCTGGCAGGCACTCCTGGGCGACCGGGCCGGCACCGACCGGGTCAGCCCCTACGCGGCCCCCGCCCGCACCGACGACCTGAGCGGGTTGCCGCCGACCTACCTGGACGTCGGTGAACTCGACCTCTTCCGCGACGAGAACATCGCCTACGCCCACCGGCTCATGCAGGCAGGCGTTCCGGTCGAGCTGCACGTCTACCCCGGCGGCATCCACGCCGGTGAGCTGCTCGCCCCCGATGCCGAACTCAGCACCCGTATCACCGACTACCGCATGAGCGCCCTCCGCCGGGCCCTCAACACCCCGCCCACGCCCAGCACTCGCCGGTAGCCGCCCGTCCCGCCGCCGGGCCCCGAACCGGCCGGAGGCGCCCCCGCCGGGGCCCGTCGCGCGGTGGGACCCGGCGAGGGCCGTCGCCGTTCGGTCAGGCGATGGGGGTGGTCCTCGTGCAGTTCGTCCACGGCTTCCAGGGGCGGTTGCCGCCCCAGTCCCGGAGACCCGGGATGCCCGCGGAGACGCTCGCGGTGATGCCGACGCTGTCCGTCTTCATCCGCTCGACGGTGACGGTGCCGTCGGACCACTGCTGCACCTTGAGCTCCTCGCTGTGATTCAGCTTCCAGAGCGCTCTGCCCCCGGTCGCCCCCGACCCGGGTCCTGCCGGTCCTCCGCCCACGTCTGCCGCTCATGCCCCACCCACGCCTTCCGCCGCCGTCCCCCCGGTCCTCCCCAGGACCGTAAAGGGGCGCGCGGGCCCACCAGAAGGGCCCCTGGGCCCAACCGGAGGCTCAGCTCCCGCGTGTGCCGGGCGCTCAGCTCCCGGGTGTGCCGGGCGACAGCCGTACCGTCACCGTCTTGGGCCGTTGGTACTCCTGGAGCGCCAGCGCGCTCAGGTCCGTGCCGTGGCCGGACGAGCCCCGCCCGCCGTGCGGCAGCTCCGCGGTCTGCACCAGATGGCAGTTGAGCCAGGCCTCGCCCGCGTCGAGACGGGCCGCGAGGTCCAGCCCCGTGCCGAGAGCGGTCGTCCAGACACTGGCCGCCAGGGCCTGGGGGACACTGTTGGCCAGGTCCAACGCCGCCTCCACGGTGTCCGCGTGCTGGACCGTGAGGAGCGGGCCGAAGACCTCCTCGGTGACCGCCGGGTCGTCGTCCGGGAGATCCGCCAGCAGCAGGGCCGGGCGCCAATGGCCGCGCTCCTCGCCGGGCCGCGCGGCGAGACCGGCCGCCGGACGCCGCTTCGCCGCCGACGAGGCGACGAGGGAGTCGTACCGCGCCACCTGGTCCGGGTTGTTCAGCGGGCCGAAGTCGCGGCCCGCCAGCCGGGCGCCCATCGCCTCCGTCAGACGGGCCACCGTCGACTCGTAGTTCTCGGCGAGCGTGATGACCCGGGCCGGGGCCGCGCAGCTCTGCCCCGCGTTGTACGTGGCCGCTTCCGCGAGCGCGGCATACGTGTCCGCCGGGGCGTCCGGGAGCACGAGCGCCGGGGCGTTGCCCCCCAGCTCCAGGCTGATCCGGCGCGTCCCCGCCCGCGCCGCCACATCCAGCCCCGCCCGGCCGCTGCCCGTGAACGCGACCATGTCCACCGGTGACTCGACCAGCAGTTGACCCGTTCGCCGGTCCCCCGCCAGCGCCTGGAGCACGCCCTCGCCCAGCGCCCGCGCGGCGTGCTCCGCCAGCAGTTCCACGGTGTCCGGAGTGGTTTCCGCCGGCTTCACCACCACGGTGTTGCCCGCGGCGAGCGCCGGGGCGCAGCGCCAGGCCGCCATCATCAGCGGGTAGTTCCAGGGGACGATCACCCCGACCACGCCCATCGGCTCCCAGCGCACCCAGCTCTCGTGCCCCGCCACCAGCCGGCCCGCCGCCGGGGCCGTCCGGGTCCGCGCCGCCGTCGCGTAGAAGCGGAACAGATCCGCCACCTGCTCGATCTCGCCCGCCGTCTCCGGGTCCGGCTTGCCCGTCCCGGCCCGCTCACGGGCCGCGTACTCCGCCGCGCCGTCCTCGATCAGCGTCGCCAGCTGTTCCAGCCGTCGCGCCCGGTCCCTGGGGGTCAGGGCGCTCCAGGTGCCCAGCGCCGTACGGGCCGCCGCCACCGCCGCGGTCACCTCCGGCTCGCGGGAGACGGCCGCCGTGCCGCGGATACGCCCCGTACGGGGGTCCATGAGTTCCGTGTTCATCGCTGCTTCCCGCTCGTTGTTTCCGACACCCGTCGAGTCCCGTCGCCCGCACCTCACAACGCGTACGAGCGCAGCCACAGTTCCAGCGTCAGCACCAGCCACAACTTGCCGCCCTGACGGGGCAGCAGTGTGCCCTCGCCCTTCATCCAGGTGCGCACCGTGTCCGGGCGGAACAGACCCCGGCCGACCGCCTGCCGGCTGAGCAGCAGATCGTTCCCGAGATCGCGCAGCGGACCGGTCAGCCACTGCTGCACCGGCACCCGCATCCCGCTCTTCGGCCGGTCGACGACCGTGCCGGGCAGCAGGTCGCGCACGGCCTCCTTGAGGATCCACTTCTCCGCCGAACCACGGAGTTTGTACGTCGGTGGCGTCGCGAACGCGTGGTCGACGACCCTGCGGTCGAAGAGCGGTGAGCGGCCCTCGATGCCCTGCGACGCCGTCAGCCGCTCCACCTTCGTCAGGATGTGGTGCGCGCCCTTGGTCCGCAGATTGCAGTGCAGGAGCTGGTTGAGGAGATGGTCCATGCGGTGCGGGCTGCCGTCGCCCGGTGTCAGATACGGCTCCACGAACCGCTGGGGGCGCGGGGCGTCCCGCAGCGCGTCCAGGGTCCGCGGGGTCAGCAGCGCCGGAAGGTCCGTCCAGCACTTGCGGTACGAGCGCAGATACGCCGTCGCCCGGTCCTCGTCCCACGGCGCCCCCGCTTCACGGTGCATCTCCTGCACCAGCATCGGAAGGTTCTTCGGGCCGCCGAACACGGGGTCGCCGCCCTCGCCGTTGAGGACCACCGAGGCACCGTCCGCGGCAACGGCCTCCGCGAGCAGCAGATTCGGGACCGTCAACGGGTCGCCCACCGGGCTGTCCAGGAGCCCCGCCGCCTCCGCCAGCCGTGAGGCGACCGTCTCCCCCGACACGTTCAGGACCCGGTGACGGGTATGGCAGTGGGCGGCCACCAGCCCCGAGTAGCCCAGTTCGTTGGGGAGTTCGTCGCCGAAACTGATCGAGTACGTGTGCACCGGATGGTGGTGGAGCTTCGCCGCCAGCGCGGTGACCAGGGAGCTGTCGATCCCGCCGGAGAGCAGGACCGCCGCAGGTTCCGCCTCCGGGAGCCGGTCGGCCGTCGCCCGCTCCAGGAGCGCCCGCAGGGCCAGGACATGCTCCGTAGGATCCCGCGGCACCGGCTGTCCGATGTGTTCGCGGGGCTCCCAGTACACCGTCTCGGTGACCGTGCCGTCCTCCGCCAGCCGCAGCACCCGTCCGGGCAGGACCTCCCGCACGCCGGTCAGGAGCGTCTCCTCGCCCGGCAGATAGGCGAAGGTGAGGAAGGAACGGACCGCGGACAGATTCATCGACGTGCCGAGCGCGGGCCAGCGCCGCAGCGCCCTCAGTGACGTCGAGGCCGCCCACGCCCCTTCGGCACGGGCGTAGAAGAGCGTGCGCGCGCCCACCTGGTCGCGGATCAGGATCAGATCCCTGCCGTCCAGCACGGCCAGCACGAACATGCCCTCGGCGAGCGCCACCCCCGCGTCGCCGAGCCGCGCCCAGCAGCGCAGCAGCAGCTCGGCGTCGGAGCACCGGGCGGGTACGGGGGACCCCTCGGCATGCAGCGCGGACAGGAGGTCTGGGCGGTTGTGGAGGGTGACCTCGCCCACCGCCGTCAGGCCGTACGCCGTGAACGGGCCCTCGGCGCGGCCGGGTTCGCCCGCGATCAGTCCCAGATCGGCCCCGGCGACATCCACGGACACGCGGCCGGTCCCGGCCGCGCCCATCGCCTCGATATGGGTGCGGGCCTGCCGGGTGGCCGGGGCCAGGCAGACGCAGAAGCGTGCCATGGACGGCTCCTCTCCTTGATGTTCCGTGCTGCGTACCGCTGCCGTTGCCCCTGACCGCGTCGCCGGGGCTTCCGGTCGTGCCGACAACGGCGGGCTCAGCCGAAGTCGTCGTCGCTCCAGGCGTCGTCGTCGTTGTTCCAGCCCGCGTCCCAGTCCCCCGACCCGCCGTCACCGGAATCGCCGCCCCCGCCCGAGTCGCCGGACGACGACTGGCTCTGTGCCTGCTGTTGGCGGAGCGCTTCCTCCTCCGCCGGGCTTATGCTCAGCGGCGGCAGGTGGGCGGCGGTGATGGCGAGGCCCGCCACGCCCAGGCCCGTGAGCATGACGCCCATCCTGCCGCCGAACGACGTCCGGTTGACCATCACGGTCTCGCCGCGGCCCCACAGGGTGCGGCCGTATCCGATGTCGCGGGCGTACGTCACCGTGCCGTCGGCGAGAGTGCGCTTGATGATGCGGTTGCCGAGGAGCTCGTCGGTGCCGGCGGAGTTCCGGTTGTCGTGCCACCGCACGAGGTCGCGGTGGGAGCCCTCGCGGTGGCGCCACTCCTCCCGGCCGTCCTCGTAGCGCCGGTGGACGCTGCCGTCGGCGAGCAGTTCGTCGGAGTAGCCGATCTCTTGAGGTCGGATCATCGTGTGCGTTCCTCGGGTCTGTGGGGCGGTCGTGGCCGCAGGTGCCAGGGCTCGCTCGGACAGGCCGCCCCGCGGTTCATGGGCGGGGTGGCGTGGTGGGTCATGAGGCGGGCCAGCTCAGGAAGCCCGTGGTACGCAATCCGCGCAGCTCGCTCCACAGGGAGTTCCGCGGCGGTCGGGGTCCCCGGGTGAGGCGCAGCACCGTACGCACCAGGCGGGGCGGTGGCACGGCCGCGACCTGCGCGAACCGTCCCCCCGCCAGCCACTGGACTTCCTGGGGCCGCAGCGCCGGAGGCCAGGGCCGCAGCGGCGGAGCGGGTGCCGGCCCGCGGCCGGTGGGGAGGCGCAGGGCCGCCGCGTGACGGGGTACGAGCCCGATCGACGAGATCCGTACGCCGGGGACGCGGCCGAGGGCGTCCCTGATCAGGGCCGGGAGCTCGATGCCTTCGGGGCTCGCGTCGTGCAGCACATGGACCGTCGCGCCCCGCGCCCGCTCCAGCGCCGCGACGAGGCGCGGGGCGAGCGGCAGGGCGTCGTCCGCCGCGAGGACGGGGCAGGCCGCCTCCAGATGCACATGGTTGGCGAGCAGCATGCGGGCGATCGAGCGGTCCTGGCAGACGAGAAGGCGGGGCAGCCCGTAGGCGTAGAGGTCGGGTTCGCCCGGTTCCGGCGTGGCCGGGGGCCGTGGCAGTGCGGGCGGCGGAGCCGGGACCGGCGGGAGCAGGCCCTCGACGCTCTCCCTGCCCCGCGCCTCCAGAGCGCGCGTGAACGCCGGCAGACGCAGGGGAGGGGCGGGGGTCCGGGGGACGCGGGTGAGCAGGGTCGCGGCCGGGCTCAGGACGCGGCAGGTCTCGTAGTAGAGCTGCCGTTCCGTGAACCTGATGCCGCCGGGACCCGCCGCGCGGGCGGCGGCCCCGGTGATCGCCAGATCGAGGAGGCGGGCGCCGGGCCCGCGTCCGGTTCGGGGAGCCGGGGCGGTGGAGGTGCCGCTTCCGGGAGCCTGGGGGCGTCGCGGAGTCATGCGGAGCTGGTGCCTTCCTTCGTGGACGGGCCGGTGCCGGGACGGCCCGTACCCCGCGCCCGAGGGGTCTGCGGGGGCTGCGGTGCCTGCGGCCAGGTGAGGAAGCCGTGGGTGTGGGCCTGTCGGGGGCCGGGCGGCGGGACGGTCAGGGCCCGCTCCACCGCTCGTTCGACGATCGAGGGGAGAAGAGGCGGCGGTACGGCGGCGATGGGGCTCCAGTAGCCGTCGGCGAGCCACTTGGCGTCGGCCTCGGACAGGCCCGCGACCGTGCGGAGCTGTTCCGCGTCGGCGATCCGGTTGGGCCGGGCGAGCCGTACGACGCCCTTCCTGCCCCGGGCCGCGGAGACGGGCAGACCCGCGTCCACGACGACCCGGTCGGGCTGCGCGGCACGAATGAGCGGCGCCAGCAGGACGCCCGGCGGGTCGGCGTCGTGCAGGACGACCACCGGCAGCGCGCTGCGGTACTCCGCGAGGCGGTCGAGGGCCTCGGCCACGAGGGCGGAATGCCCCGCCGGTCCCTCCTGGCCGCAGGTTTCCAGCAGGACGGCGCCCAGTCGGCCCGGAACGTCATTGGCCGTGAGGAAGAGTGACACCACCCGGTCGGTGCACAGGATCACGGCCCTGGGCCGCGACACCGGAGCGGACGCACGGGAAGGGCCCGCACCGCGCGGGCGGGGCAGCGGGCGGGCGTCGTCGAAGACGCCCGCGGGCAGATCGCCGTACGCCGCCGGCCAGGCGCCCGTCATCAGCCCGCGGAACCTCTCCTCGGAGGGAATGATCCGCGACCCGGGCAGCACTCCGGGGCGATGACGCATGGCCGACGCGGCGACGAGGATCAGGAAGGCGGCGGCTCCGGCGAAGAAGGCGAGGTCGCCGTCGACCAGGACGGTGCTCAGAAGGAGGGCGACGGCCACCGGCAGGGCCACGAGCCAGCGGATCCTGGCCGGCACACCCTCCCGCTCCCGCCCGGCCCACGCGTAGTTGTTGCTGCGGGACAGGTACCAGAGCTGGGTGAGTGCGATCTTCAGCCGGCCGTGGTCGGTGGCCCGCTGCGCGATGCCCCGCACGCGGAGGTCGTGCATGCCCTTGCCGTGGACCGCGGGGTCCAGCGCGAAGCGCTTGTGGCAGCGCACGCACACACGGCCGGCGCGCTCCTTGCCCTTGAGCGGGGCGGCGCACCGGGGACAGATCATCGCTCACCCGCCGGGTCCGGGGCCGTCGGACCGGGCCAGGTCATGAATCCCACGGACGCGGCGCGGCGTTGTTCCGGATCGGCGTTCCGGGTGACCTGTTCGGCGACCCGGGAGACGACGGCGAGCAGCCGGGCCGGAGGCATGCCGGCCAGCGGGTACCGCCAGCCCTTGCCCAGCCACTTCAGCTCCTCGCCGGTGAACTCGCCGGACGCGGTGAGCCGCGCCATGGTCTCCCGGTCGGGCCGGCCGTCGCGGTCGCGGTAGGGCACGGCCCGTGCGAGGGAGCGGACGGTGCGCAGCGGCAGCCCGGCGTCGATCACCGCGCGCTGCCCCAGGTTCTCGCGGACGCGCCGGACGAGGAGTTCCCCGTGCGCGTCGGCGTCGTGGAGCACGATCACCGGGCTCCGCGTGGGCAGGGCACGGACCGCGTCGAGGTCACCGGCCGGCGCGATCCCGTACCGGGCGGGCAGGCCGACGGCGATCAGGAACGCCGTGATGGCACGGTCGGGGCACAGCAGTACGGCCCTGGGCTCCGTGCCCGGGAGCACGCGGGCTCCGGCCTGCGGGGGAACACCGGGCCCGTCGTCGAGCACCCCGGGCGGCAGCCCGCCGTAGACACGCTGCCAGGGCGCCAGCGCCTCCGTGCGGAACGCCGCACGGCTCATGGCCGGGAAGCCCCGGCCCGCACCGGCGGCCCGCGCGAAGGTGAACCCGGCGGAGACGAGCAGCAGGGCGCCCGAGACGAGGAGGAGGCGCACTTCCTCGATGAAGACGCCGAAGGCACCGACGACCAGCCCGGCGAAGAGGAAGGAACCCGCGCACCCCGGTGCGAACGTGCGCTGCTGGAGCCGGTTGCGGGAGAGCGCGTACCACAACTGGTCCGGCGTCACCGCGATGCTGCCGGCCTCCGTCACCTTGGCGAGGATCCTGCGCACCCGCAGATCGCTGAGGCCGAGGGAGTTGGTCTTGGGGTCCAGCGCGTACCGGCGCCGGCAGTGGGAGCAGGTGTGGTCGGGGCGCTCCTTGCGGAGCAGGTTCTTCTCGCAGTGCGGACAGATCACCGGCGGACCTCCAGTGCGGTCGCCACACGGCGCAGTCGTGCGGCCAGACGCTCGCGGACGGTGGTGGTGGCGATGCCGCGGTCCCGCTGGAGGTCCTCGATGTCGCGCAGGGCGGCGGCGAGTGCCCGGTAGTCGGTGGCGGCGGCCACGGCCACCTGCCCGGCCGCCGGGATGCCGCCCGCGGCGCGGCGCTCGGCCTCACCAGCGGTGATCGCGTAGTCCTCGTGGTCGATCCCGTAACCGGTGTTGGCCGCGAGGATGGTCAGTGGATCGGTGCCCCTGTTCGCGAAGGAGTGGGGCATCATCTCCGGAATCCGTATGAGCGTTCCGGGTGTCAGGGGTATGTCGGTGACCCGGTCGCGGTCCGCGTCGTAGAGGCCGCACGCCGCGTGGCCCAGGCTGAGGACGAAGTGTTCACCACCGTGGGCATGCGGGGTGAAGGCGCTGCGCGGCCCCACGACACCGAGCTTGACCGTGGCGTTCGAGGGACGCTCGGGGGAGGTCGTCGCGTCGCCCACCAGATAGTGGGCGAACTTCCCGTCATCGATGAAACGGAGGAACTCCCGTTCGGGCCCCAGCAGGCGGGCGCCGTCGCGGTCGGCCAGCTCGATGCCTCCGTCCGGCCTCAGGTGGTACAGCTCCACCCCTTCGGGGAGCGTCTCCCACGCCCCGCCCGGCATCGCGTCGGATATGCCGTCACCCGGATTCCCTGACATCGCGCCTCCCCCTGTGTACTTGTGCGCGGCGCGCGCTTCGCAAGCGCATCGTATGGCCTTGATTCACAACAAGGGGAGCCTCTGCGGCGACTCTTGGGCAACGCGCGGGGGAACGCGCGGGGGAACGCGCGTCGGGCGGACGGCGCCGTACGCGGGGTGCGGACCGCGAACCCGGGGGCGAGGGGCGACCGCTTCCGGGGTCCGCCCACGGGCCGGAGAAACGGCCTCGCGCGAGCGACGCCCGTACGGCCGCGGTACGGCGGTACGCTGCGGGGAGAGGCGGCGGGTCGGGGCAACTCCTCTCCTCCGTAAGCTCATTGACCGGACGGACATGGCCGCGGTCGGCGTCGGCGCGCCTTCACTCATCGATGGAGCCACCATGCTGCGGGTGCACTTCACGTCCGAGGACCTGGCGCGGGTCCGAGTGGCCCCGGGACCGGACTTCCTCTGGGAGATCAGCAACAGCGTGCAGACACTGCAACGCCGCGACGGCGAGAGGGTGTTCGGCGCGTGGCGCCGCTGGGCACGGCCCCGGCTCCCGGACAGCCGCCGACTGCTCTCCTGCCTGCTGCCGCCCCACGGCTACTCGCCGGACTTCCTCACCCCCACCTCCGGCGACCGCGCCACCCTGCAAGCGGCCGTCGACACCCTGATGAGCACACCCCGCCCGCGACTGCGCACCGAGCTGTCGCGCCTGGCCTCCTCCTGGCAACTGCCGCGCTGGGCAGGGGCCTTGGCAGACGGCGACCCGCATGCCCTGCGTCAGCTGGGCGATGCCCTGACCGCCTACCAGCTGGAGGCGCTGGCGCCCTACTGGCAACGCGTCCGGGCACATGTCGACGCCGACCGTGCACTCCGGCTGCACAGTCTCCTGGACGGCGGCACCGAGGGGCTGCTCGCCGGACTCGGCCCGCAGTTCCGCTGGCGGCCGCCGGTACTGGAAGTCGCCTACCCCGTCGACCAGCAGCTCCGTCTGGAGGGACGGGGCCTCGTGCTGCAACCGTCGTTCTTCTGCTGGCCCACACCGATCACGCTGGCGGACGGGGAACTGCCACCCGTCCTGGTCCATCCCATCCACCACAACGCCGACTGGGCCCTGCCCGCCCCTGACGCCCGCCCGGCGGAAGGCGCCGGTTCCCTGGGACCGCTGCTCGGGCACACCCGCGCGGGCGTTCTGCGCGCGACCCGCAACGGCTGCTCCACCGTGGAAGCCGCCCGCCTGCTGGAAGTGACCCACCCGGCCGTCAGCCAGCATCTGAACGTGCTGCGCGCGGCGGGTCTCATCACCACCGTCCGCAGGGCCGGACGGGCCTTTCACGTCGCCACGGCGGAGGGCCGTGCGCTGCTGGCCGCCGAGGAGCGGACGGCCGGCCGGTAGGCCACGAGCACCGGGCCCCAGCCTCCGGTCGTAAGCCTGGACTTACACCGCTTGTGCCCGTGGCGGGTGGGGAACCACGCTGGTCCCCGCCGCCCCGCACGGCCGGGCGCCCCCCGAAGCAGCTTCTTCCCGCAAGGCCCGTCCCCCCACCAGGAGCCTGCATGCGCAAGAGACTTGTGGCCACCACGATCGCCGCCGCCGCCGTCGGAACCCTTCTCCTTCCCGTCACGGCCCGGGCGTCCTCCGCACCGCACATCACGGCCGTATCCGTACGCACCCACGGCTCCGAGGCTGGTACGGCCGTCGTCAGCGGGTACAACCGGCCGGGCGACCGGCTGAGCGTCGACTCCGGCCGTACCCGGAGCGCCCACTGGCTACAGATCGACTACCAGGTCCAGGAGACCGGCTACTGGTGCGGTCCGGCCGCCGCCCGCATCGCGCTCTCCGCCCGCACCGCCCCGCCCGGTCAGGGCGAGCTCGCCCGGCAGCTCGGCACCACCGAGGCGGGCACCGACCACATCGGCCAGGTCACCGGCGTACTCAACGCGAACCTGGGCGGCGGCTGGTACGAGACCAAGGAGATGCCGAACGACCCGCCCACCCAGGCCCAGCGGGACCTGCTGTGGTCGGACATCGTCTTCGACATCGACCGGAACTACCCGCTGGTGGCCAACATCGTCGCCCCGCCGGGCAACCAGCCGCCCGGATACCCGTCGGACCAGACGATCTACCACTACTTCACCGTCTTCGGCTACGACGAGGTGGACCGCACGGTTCTCATCGCCGACCCCGCCTCCTTCGGCGGCAACCAGATCTACTGGATCTCCTTCGACCAGCTCGCCACGCTGATCCCCCCGAAGGGGTACTCCGCCTGACGTCCGCCCGGTCGGCGGCCGACCCGCGTCCGGCCGCCGGCCCCGCACGGTGTCCCGCAGCCGCGTCCGCGCCACTTCCCCACACCAGGAGATCACGTTGAGCACCCACCCCACCCGCAGGAACGTCATCAGGGCCATCGGCGGAATCACCGCGGCGACGGCCCTCGGCGCCGGGGGCGTGCTGGCCTCGGCGTCGTCCGCCGCCGCGGCCGGCGACGGCTTCGGGCTGCGCGTCGTCGACCACAACGAGGGCGATCCGCGCATGTGGTACTACCGCTTCGCGACCGACGCGATCGGCTGGAATCCGGGCGTCAACGTCCTGCTCCCCGACGGTTACCACACCAGTGGACGCCGCTATCCGGTCCTGTACCTGTTCCACGGCGGCGGAACCGACCAGGACTTCATCACCTTCGACCGCATGGGCATCCGCGCCTGGACCGCGGGCAAGCCGGTCATCGTCGTGATGCCCGACGGCGGCCACGCGGGCTGGTACTCCAACCCGGTCAGCTCCCACACCGGCCCCCGGAACTGGGAGACGTTCCATATCGCCCAGCTCCTCCCGTGGATCGACGCCAACTTCCGTACCTACGCCGAGTACGACGGCCGGGCTGTCTCCGGATTCTCGATGGGAGGCTTCGGCGCGCTGAAGTACGCGGCCAAGTACTACGGTCACTTCGCCTCGGTGAGCGCCCACTCCGGGCCGGCCAGCCTGCGCCGTGACGCCGGCCTGGTCACGCACTGGGCCAACGTCTCCTCCGCGGCCGTGGAGCTGGGAGGCGGCACGGTCTACGGTGCGCCGCTCTGGGACGAGGCCAGGGTCAGCGCCGACAACCCGGTGCAGCGCATCGGGAGCTACCGCGACAAGCGGGTCTTCCTGGTCGCCGGCACCAGCCCCGACCCGATCAACTGGTTCGACACGCTCAATGAGACGCAGGTGCTCGCCGGGCAGCGGGAGTTCCGGGCCGGCCTCGGCGCGGCCGGTATCCCGCACGAGTGGCACGAGGTGCCCGGCGGGCACTTCGTCCGCCCCGACCTGTTCCAGCGGGACCTCGACGGCATCGTCGCCCGGCTCCGCAGGGCGTAGGCAGGGCGCCCGTGCCCCAGGAACGTCGCACCGCCGGGTCAGGACCGTAGCGCCGCCGGTGCGGTCGAGCGGCCGGCGCCGATGACCGTCGCACCGCCGGAGCCGGGTCGGACGGTCAGGACGTCGGGCGGCCTGGCGGTCAGGGCCTCAGGCCGTCAGGTGCGACAGGACGGAGCTCATCGCCCTGCGGACGGCGTCGCGTGACGCGTCGGTCGGGTCGACGGTCTCGAACCCATGATGGCCCTCGGGCACGTCGATCACCTCGACAGCGGCTCCGCACCCCTCGGCCGCGGCCAGGAACTCCGCGACCGTCACGGAGATCTCCGGCATCTCCAGCCCGGCCCGGACCAGGACGACCGGCAGCTCACCGGCTCCGCGCACCGCGCTCACCGGCCGGAACCGGCTGCCGCCGAGCCCCCAGTTCGGCAGCGGCGCGAGGATCGGGTAGTTCGCGGCGACACAGCGCAGCCACACGGGCGGCGCGGCCAGCCAGTCCGCCGTGAGCAGGCCGCCGCCCGAGAAGAACCAGAGCGCGACCCGGTCCGGGTCGACCCGTGGGTCGGCCCGGACCAGATCCACCGCCACCGCGACGTCCTCGGCGGCGCGCGCGTGGTCGGTGATCTCGTGCAGCCGGTGATCCAGGGTCACGCCCACCACCCCGCGCAGGGCGGCGAGCCGGCCGTACCCGGTCAGGGTCGGCCAGTCCCGCGGGGTCGGCCGGGCATCGGCGGGCACCGGGCCGCCGTGCACGAGCACCACCGCCGGGTACGGTCCTTCGCCCTCGGGCGGCAGATACAGGTCCACGTTCCCGGACCGCTCGCGCGGGACGTCCGGCAGGTCCAGAAGGAACGGCCTCAGATGCGCCGGACGTTCGTCCGTCGCCGGGGTCAGCCGATGCCCCTCGCCCGCGGCCGCCCGCAGCAGCACCGTGACCAGTTCGCCGGGGCAGGAGAGCATCGGCCAGTGCCCGGTGGGGAGTTCGAAGAAGCTCACCCGCCGCTCCGCGAGGGCCCGGAGGGCGGGGTTGCCGAGGCCCACCTGCATCTGGACCATCTCGATGCTCGCGCCGTTGGCGGTGCACAGCACGCCGGTGGTCGCCACCGCCGAGGCCGCGCCCGTCAGCCGCAGCGGCTGGAGCAGGGTGCCGAGCGGCTGCGGGGCCGCGAGCCGGGTCAGCCGGTCCAGTGCCTCCTCGGGAACACCGGCGGTGCTGCCCCAGCGCTGCCAGGCCTCCCCGGAGTCCGGGGCCGGGAGCACCTCCTCACCCGCCGGAGCGTCCTTTCCCGCCCGCGTCCGCAACTCCTCGCGCACGCCCTGGTCGGGCACGGTGGCCAGCGCCGGGACGCCGTTCTGCGGCAGGCCCGTGTCCAGGCAGACGATCCGCGCGACGCGCCCGGCACGCCGGTCGGCGGCGCCCAGCACCGGGTGCATCCCGTAGTCGTGACCCACCAGCACGATGTCCCGGCCGCCCGCCGTGCCGACGGAGTCGATCAGCCGCACCACATCGGCGATGTGCGTCTCCAGGTCCACCCCCGGGGCCGCGGACCCGCCGCGCCCGCCGAGCCTGGTGAGCGTCACCGCGCGCGCCTCGGCGCCCTCCGCGGCCAGTCCCGCCGCCGTCCCGTCCCACACATGACCGCCGGTGAAGGTACCCGGCACCAGGATGAATGTGGTCATCGCGCTCTCCTCGTACGTCATGCCGCGGAGCCCGTACACCGCGGTCCGGGCGGCGGCCGAGCCTTCCTCGATCGGCTGTCCGCCCTCCCCGGTACGGTAGGAACTCCCCCTGAGGGAGGTTCAAGTGTTCCCGTCGCACGACGGTCTGTGCGGCATCGGCGAGCTCGCCGAGCGCGCCGGCGTCACCGTCAAGACCGTCCGCTTCTACTCCGACCGCGGCCTGCTGCCGGAGACCGCGCGCAGTTCCGGGGGCCACCGCCGCTACGGCCCGGACGCCCTGGACCGGCTGCTGCTGATCCGTTCCCTGCGCGCCCTGGACCTGCCGGTCCCGCAGGTGCGGCGCATCCTCGACGAGGACGACGGGTCGGGCGGTGTGCTGGAGGACGCCGTCGCCGGACAGCTGCGCGAGGTCGGCAGCCGGCTGGGGGCGCTGCGGTGGCGCGAGGCGGGACTGCGGCTGGTCCAGGAGTGCGCGCCGGAGGAACGCGCCGAGCGGTTGCGGCTGATCGGTACGGTGGCGGCCCCGCCCAGTACGGACCCGCTCGTACGGTTCTGGCGGGCCTGGCTGCCGCGACGGATGCGGGGCCGGGCGCTCGCGGCGTTCCTGGATCAGGCCGTGCCGGCGCCGCCCGAGGACCCGACGCCCGCGCAGGTGCTGGCCTTCGCGCGGCTGAACGCCTTCGTGACGCGCCCGTGCGAGGGGACCGAGCGGGGGCAGCCCGTGGTCCACCGGTCCTCCCCGGACTTCCGTCCGGCGGTGCTGTACGACGGTCTGGGTGAGGCGTACGGCCTGGCGGCGGCGCAGCTGCGGTGGGGGCGGGCACCGCGTCCGGGCGAGGCGTTGGACTGTTTCGTCGCCGCGTACGCCGCTTCGTACGGCGCGGGTGACAGCGTGGACTTCCGCCGCCTGCTGACCGGCCGGCTCGCGGCGGACCCGCGGATCGACCGGTACTGGGAGCTGGTGGCCGAGGTGGTCGGCCTGCGGGACGGGCGTGCCGAGCCGACCCCCGGCACCGCGCACGACTGGCTGCTCGCGGCGCTGACGGGGGAGAGCGCCGAGCGGGCGGCCTGAACCCGGGCGGGCCTCACAGCCCGGGCCCGGCGGGCCCCGGCCCGCGCCGCCTCACAGTCCGAGGGAGCTGAGCCGGGCCTCGTACCGGATGGTGAGGTCCTCCGGCTCGTCGGCCGGGTTGTCCCAGAGGGCGTCCAGTTCCGCCCGTACGTCCGCGGGCAGGGCCTCGTAGCGCTCGGTCCAGGTGTCGGAGTCCGGCACCCAGTAGCCGACCACCTTGAAGCGTTCCATGGGGAGCTTCAGCTCCTTGCGGAGGTGGCGGCGCACGGTGCGCAGGGCGTTGGTCTGGCCCGCGACCCAGAGGTAACCGCCGGTCAGGTCCGCGCCGGGCGGGATCGCGGCGGCCACCAGCTCGGCCAGGCGGCTCGGGCCCGCGCCGTTGCCGCCGTAGCTCCAGGTCGACCGGATGTGCGGCCGGTCCGGGAGCGGCTGGACGGCGGCCGGGCCGGGCACCTCGATGACCGCCCGGGTCGTGACCCCGTCCGGGGTGTCCTCCAGGATCCGCGCGACGGCGGGCAGCCCGGTGAGGTCGGAGATCAGGACCTGCCAGGTGAGGTCGGCGGGGGGACTGTAGAGACCGGTGGGGGAGTTGAGTCCGATCATGTCGCCGGGGCGTGCGGCGGCGGCCCAGCTCGACGCCACACCGTGGGAGTGCAGCACGAAGTCGATGTCGATCTCCCCGGCCTCCGGGCGCACCGCGCGGATGGTGTAGGTGCGCATGGGGGCGGTGGGCCTGCCCTCCGGGGTCTGCCAGTCGCCGTTCTCCGTCGTCTCGGGCAGTGACAGGTCGGCGCGGTCGGTCCCGTGCGGGAAGAAGAGGCGTACGTACTCGTCGCCGATGCCCGTCGAGGTGAACGTGGCGAGGTCCCCGCCGTGGAACGTGATCCGGACCATGGTTCCGGTGAGCGGCAGGACCCGGGCGACGACGGCTCGGTGGATGGTCATGGGTGTGCTCCTTCGTGCTGGCGTGTGGTGGTGCGGTGCGTCGGGGCGAAGTCAGGAAGGGGGAGCGGTCGCGGTGTAGGCGTGCCAGAGGGCGGCGTATGCGCCGTGGCGGGCGAGCAGTTCACTGTGGGTGCCCTGTTCGGCGACCCGGCCGCGGGCGAGGACGACGACGCGGTCCGCGGCGCGTGCCTGTTCCAGGCGGTGGGCCACGATCACGCTGGTGCGGTCCCGGGTGACGCGTTCGAGAGCCGCCCGCAGGAGGTTCCTGGCCTGCGGTCCGGACTCGGCGGTGGCCTCGTCGAGAACGGCCACGGGCGGATCGGCGAGCAGCACCCGGGCCAGGGCGAGGTGCTGGACCGATCCGTCGTCGAGGAGGGTGCCGCCGGGGCCGAGGACGGTGTCCAGCCCGGATTCCGGGCCGAGTGCCCAGTCGGCGCCGACCTCGCGCAGGGCGTCGCGGAGTTCGTCGTCGGTGGCGGTGGGGCGGGCGAGCCTCAGGTTGTCGGCGAGGGTGCCGCCGAAGAGGTGGACCTCCTGGGTGACCAGGTACCGGCCGGTGGGAGCGATGCCGTCCCCGATGGTGATCCGGCCCTGTGAGGGTTCGCCCAGACCCGCGATCAGGCGGGCCAGAGTGGTTTTGCCGGAGCCGCTGGCGCCGACGAGCGCGAGGCTGCCGCCGGCGGGCACGCGCAGGGAGACATCGCTGAGGGCGGGGCGGGAGCCGTCGTACGAGAACGAGACGCCCTTCACCTCGATCTCCGGGCGGTACGGAGCACGGGCCGGGCCGTCGGTCTCGTCCCGGCCGTCGGTCTCGCGAGGCCCGTCGGTCTCGTCCCGGCCGTCGGTCTCGCGAGGCCCGTCGGTCTCGTCCCGGCCGTCGGTCTCGCGAGGCCCGTCGGTCTCGTCCCGGCCGTCGGTCTCGCGAGGCCCGTCGGTCTTGTGACGTCCGTCTGCACCGCCCCGCCCGTCCGCCTCTTCCCGGTCACGGCCCAGGTCGGTGATCCCGATGAGGCGGGCCAGCCCGACCGTGGCCCGCTGCACGTCGTCCAGGCTGCCCAGAAGCGCGCCGACCGGACCGAAGAGCCGGTGGAAGTAGAGGGCGGCGGCGGTGGCGGCACCCAGCGTGATGGCCCCCGAGCCGAGCAGCGCGTAACCGCACAGGAGAACGGCGGCCAGCCCGATGAACTCCGCCGCGTTGAGCAGGCCCGTGAAGCGGTTGCGCAGCCTCACCCCGTCGCGCTGCCGCTCGATGGCGAGTTCACCGCGCCCGGACAGCTCTCCCAGGTGCAGGTCCTGGGTCCGGTAGGTGCGGATGGTCTCCGCCCCGTGCACCGCTTCGATGACGGACTGCCCGCGTGCGGACTCCAGTCGGCGGATGTCCCCGTACACCACGTGGGAACGGGCGAGGAACTGACGGGTGGCGAGGATGTGGACGGGCAGGCAGACCAGACCGGCGAGGGCCAGCCGGGGGTCGAGGACGGCCAGCCCGACCAGGCTGAGGCCGATGGTGAAGCCCGCGTTGGTGATGTCGGGCAGCACATCGGAGGCCGCCTCCGAGATCGCCTCGACATCGCGGGTGACCCGCGAGACCACATCGGAGCTGTCGGAGGATTCCAGGGTGGCGACGGGCAGGTGGATCGCGGTCTCGAACACGTCCTCGCGCAGCGCGGCCAGGACGTCCTGGACCACCGTGACCAGCATCCGGCCTCCGGCGTGGGCGAGGGCGGCGCCGGTGGCGGCGACGAGCAGCAGGGCGACGCCGAGAGCGGTCAGCCGGCCGCGTCCGGCCTGCTCCGTGACCGCGTCCACGATGCCCCCCAGGATCGCCGGGGTGGCCAGCGTGACCGCCGTACCGCTGAGGAGGGTGAGCAGCGCGGCGGCGAGCCGGACACGGTGGGCGCCGAGGCGGCGCCGCAGTTCCCGCCGGGTGCGGCGGGGGCCGGCGATGGGCAGGGTGGGGTGCGCCGGAGTCACCGGGGGGTTCCGTTCGGTTCGTGGTGGGCGGCGCCGAGGTCGACGACCCGGTCGCAGGCGGACAGCAGGATGGGGCTGGTGGTGATCAGCAGGGTGGTGGCGTGCAGCGCGCGCAGTCCTTCGGCGATGCGCTGTTCGGTCGCGGGGTCGACCGCGGTGGTGGGTTCGTCCAGGACGACGAAGTCGGCCCCGGCGTGCAGCGCGCGGGCGAGCAGCAGGCGCTGGCGCTGGCCGCCGGAGAGCTTGCGGCCGCGCTCGCCGATGTCGCTCCCGTCCCCGCCGAGGTGTTCGAGTACGTCGTCGAGCATCGTCGCCCGGAGTACGGCGGGGTCGGCGTCGCGGCCGTGCGGGGCGAGGTTCGACCGCAGGGTGCCCGAGAACAGGGCGCCGTGGTGGGGCGGTGCGGCGATCCGCGCGCGGACCCGGTCGGGGCCGAGGTCGACGGCGTCGATCCCGTCGATGAGGAGTTCACCGCGGTCGAGCGGGACGCGGTAGCCGAGCCGGTCGCTGAGGTCCCGGGCGTGCGCGGGGTGACGGGGCACGACGCCCACGAGATCGCCGGTTCGCAGCTGGAGCGGCTCCTTGCGGCCGGGCGGGTGCCAGCGCAGAACCGGGTCGGTGGTGCCGGAGACCGGGGTGGAGGGTGCCGGTACGGTGCGGGCCGCGGCCGACGCGGGGTCGATCAGCGGCGGTTCGTTGATCAGGTCGCTGAGCCGCCGGGCGGAGGCGCGCTTGTGGATCCAGTTGGACGCGAAGGTGCCGACATGGGCGAGGGAGCCCTGGAGGTACTGGGCCAGCCCGAGGACGGTGACGAGCTGACCGATGGTGATGCGCCCGTCGAGAGCGAGGTATCCGGACGCCGTGGCGAGCCCGGCGAGGAACACACCGGACATCAGGACGCTGAGGTTGGAGTACGCCAGGACGGCACGTGCGGCGGCGACGGCGCCGCGCCGTGACTCGTCGCTCGCGGCACGGTAGCGGCGGGCCGCCTCGGCCTGGGCGTTCATGCCGATGACCACCCGCAGTCCGGTGATCATGTCGGTGGCCACCTCACCGGCCCGCGCCGCCGAGCTCTGCTCGGCCAGCCCCCGTGCCTCCAGCGGCATCGAGATCCTGCGCATGACGAGCAGCACCAGGACGGTGCTGGTGATGACGCCCAGGCCGAGGGGGACGGAGATCAGCAGCAGGGCGGTGGAGGCGGTCAGGATCGCGGTGATGGTGGACGCCTGCTGCACGACGCTCCAGGAGACCCCGGCGACACGGTAGGTGTCGGACGAGACCAGGGAGAGGGACTCTCCCGCTCCGGGGCGCCGCAGGAGGGAGTGCGGATCCAGCAGCCGGGCCATGGCGCGCTGCCGCAGGGCGTGCTCGCCGTAGCCGTACACGCTCACCATGGCCGACGACGCCCGCTGGTAGGACAGGGACAGGGCGACGAACACCCCCGCGAGCACCGCGAGCCATCCGATCAGCGCCGAGCTGTCCGAAGGGGCCAGCGCCCGGTCGATGACGATCCCGATGAGGATCGGCACCAGGGCCTCGCACAGTTCGTGGACCATGAACGAGAGCGTGGTGAGCACGAGCCGGCCGCCGCGCCCCTGTCGCAGGAGCGCGGTGCGGAACAGTGCCTGTACGGTGCTGGGTTCGCGGTCCGGGAGGGCCGGGCCGATGCCGGTGCCGGGCTCGCGGACGGCGGTGGGTTCGTTCACCGCGCGTCCCGCTGACGGGCGAGCGGGACGACCATCGGGGTGCCGGTGACCGGGTCGGGCACGACCTTGCAGGGGAGGTCGAACACCTCTCGTACGAGTGCGGCCGTCACCACCTCTTCGGGGGCGCCCTCGGCGACCACCCGGCCGTCGCGCATGGCGATCAGATGGGTCGCGTAGCGGGCCGCGTGGTTCAGGTCGTGCAGCACGGCGACGAGGGTGTGACCGGCGCGGTGCAGATCGGTGAACAGTTCCAGCAGGTCGATCTGGTGGGCGATGTCGAGGAAGGTGGTCGGTTCGTCCAGCAGCAGGACGGGGGTCTGCTGGGCGAGCACCATCGCCACCCAGACCCGCTGGCGCTGGCCGCCGGAGAGTTCGTCGACGAGCCGGCCGGACAGTTCGGTGACGGAGGTGGCCGCCATGGCGTCCAGCGCGGCCCGCTCGTCCTGTTCGGTCCACTGGCGCAGCAGCCCCTGGTGCGGGTGGCGGCCCCGGGCGATCAGTTCGGCGACGGTGATCCCGTCCGGTGCCTGCGAGGTCTGCGGCAGCAGTCCCAGAAGCCGCGCGACCTCCTTGGAGCGGTAGCTCGCGATGGACCGGCCATCGAGCACCACCTGTCCGGCGGTCGGTTTCAGCAGCCGGGCCACGGCCCGCAACAGGGTCGACTTGCCACAGGCGTTGGGGCCGATGACGACGGTGAAGGACTGATCCGGAATACGTACGTCCAGGTGCTCCGAGACCGGCCGCCGGCTGTAGCCGAGGGACGCGTCCCGCACCTCCAGCCGGGCCGGTACCGGGGTCCGGGTGCTCTGCTTCGTGGTGGTCACGGGGTACTCCTGGCGGCTGGGGGACGGGGTGGGGAGGCGGGGCGCCGCGGGCGCGGTCATCGGCGGCTGCCCGCGTACTGGCGGGCGAGCAGCCAGGCCAGATAGGCGCCGCCGACGGACACGGTGACGACACCGACGGGCAGGTCGATGCGCTGCGCGACGAAGTCGGCGCCGACCAGGACCGCGGCACCGGTGAGTGACGCGGGAAGGATCCGCAGGGTGGTCGAGCTCCGGGTCAGACGCTGGGCGATCTGGGGTGCGGCGAGTGCGATGAACGCGATCGGGCCGACCGCCGCGGTCACCAGCGCGGTCAGCGCGACCCCGACGACGGTGGCCGTGAGCCGGGCGCGCTGCGCGTTCACCCCGAGCGCGACCGCGGTGTCGTCCCCCATTTCGAGATGGATCAGGGGCCGGACCACGGCGGCGGAACCGGCCAGCAGGACCACGAAGACGGCCATGGTCACCCACAGCTGGCCGAAACCGAGTCCGCTGAGCGAGCCGGCCCCCCAGGTGGCCGCGAGCATCGCCTGCTGCGGGTTGACGGAGAGGAGCAGCATCGAGGTGAGCGAGCTGAGGAACGCGCCCACGGCGATACCGACGATGATCAGCCGGAACGGGTGCAGCCCGTGACGGTAGGCCAGCACGTACACCAGCAGCGCGGTCGCGGCCCCGCCGATGAGTGAACCCGTGGCGACCGCGAGGTAGTTGGCGGTGCCGAGCAGAAGCATCACGACGCTCGCGCCCGCGTACGAACCGGAGGCGAAACCGATCACGTCGGGGGAGCCCAGCGGGTTCTTGGTGAGCGACTGGAAGATCGCGCCGCTGATCGCCAGCGCCGCGCCGCAGATGATCGCGAACAGCAGCCTGGGCAGCCGCCAGGTCACCACGACGAGCCGGGCCCGGGAGTCGGCGTCCGGGTCGAACAGGGCGGACAGGACCTGACCGGGGGTGAACGAGATGGACCCGGAGCCCAGGGTGGCGATGCCCAGGGCCACCACGGTGACGGCCAGCGCGGCGCAGACGAGGACGGACCGGCGCTCGATGCGCAGTGCCAGCCCGGTACGCCGCAGGGTCCAGGTGGTCCGGCCGAAGTCGACCCGTTCCGGTGCGGCTCGGGTCGTGGCGGGTACGGCTTCGGCGGTCACAGGGTGCTCACCTTCCGGCGCCGGACGAGGGCGACGAGTACGGGGGCGCCGACGAGCGCGGTGACGAGTCCGACCCGCAGTTCCCCGGAGGGGAGCACCAGGCGTCCGATGATGTCGGCGCTCAGCAGGAAGGCCGGGGCGACGATGACGGTGACGGGCAGGATCCAGCGCTGGTCGGGCCCCACGAACCAGCGCACGACGTGGGGCACCATGAGGCCGACGAACGAGATGGGTCCGGCGACGGCGACGGCGGTTCCGGCCAGCAGGGTGACGGCGAGGACCAGCACCACCCGGGTCACCGCGAGGCGGGTGCCCAGGGACCGGGCGATGTCGTCCCCGAGCGCGAGGGCGTTGAGCGATCCCGCGCTCAGCAGCCCGAGTACGAGTCCGGCGCCGATCAGTGGCAGGGCGACCGGGAGGATGTCGAGCGACCGGCCGCCGATGGAGCCGACCGACCAGAACCGCATGACATCGAAGGTGGTCGTGCTCTTCAGCGCCATGGCGGAGGTGAAGCCGCCGCACACGGCGGTGAACGCGACGCCGGCGAGCGTGAGTTTCACCGGGCTGCCGCGACCGGCGCCGACCGAGCCGAGCGTGTACACCAGCACGGTGAGCCCGAACGCCCCCGCCAGCGCGAACCAGATGAACTGGCCGGCGCCGGTGTATCCGAGCACGGCGACCGCGAAGGTCACCGCGAGGCTCGCGCCCGCGTTGACGCCGAGGATGCCGGGATCGGCCAGGGGGTTACGGGTGAACGCCTGGATCAGGGCGCCGCTGAGGCCGAGTGCCGCGCCGACGACCAGTCCGATCGTGGTGCGCGGGACCCGTAGTTCGCGGACCATGACGTGCTCGTCGGAGTCGTCGAAGTGGAACAGCGCGTCCCACACCGTGCCCGGCGCGATGGAACGCGCGCCGACCATGACGCTGAGGACGGCCACGACGAGCAGCAGCCCGACGGCGGTGAGCAGGATCAGCAGGCGGTACCGGTTGCGCCGGGCCGGGCCCGCGCCGTTGCGCGGGCCCGGCACATCGCGCTCCGCGCCGGTGGTGAGGTCACCCGTGGGTGAGGCGGTCGTCATGGTTGTCCTTGGGGGAGGGCGTCACCTGTGGAGAGCGGCGGGGTCGGTCACTTGTCCGCGCCGGTGTTGCCCTTGCCCGAGACGGCGTCGACGAGCATCGGGACGTAGCGCTCGATCGCCCAGGGGATGGAGAGCACCGACGGTCCGCTGGTGGCCATGCCCATCGCCGGGTCCTGGACGAACGCGTAGTGCTTCCCGGCGATCGGCTTCCAGCGGGTGAACAGCGGGTCCTTGAGGGTGTAGGGGACCTCGTCGGGGCCGTTGGCCCAGCCGACGAAGATGTCGGCCTCGATGCTGTCGAGCTTCTCCAGGCTGATCCCGCCGTACCAGTTGGTGCCCTTGACGGTGGAGGCGATCGCCTTCATCGACGGGGTGTTCTTGAAGCCCATCTCGGTCAGCAGCCGGACCCGGGCGTCGTAGTCGACGTAGAGGCCGAGGTCCGTCGAGCCGGGTGTCAGCGCGACCCCGTAGGTGAACGTCGTGTCCTTGAACTCGGGGTGGTCCGAGGCGACGGAGGCCAACTGCCCCTGGACGTCCGTGACCAGGCTCTCGGCCTTCTCGGTCTCGCCCAGCGCCGCGCCGATGGTGCGGGTCATCTCCTGCCAGGTCCCGCCGTCCCACGGCTTCTTCAGGTAGGGAAGGGTGGGCGCGATCTCGGAGAGGCGCTTGTAGTCGACGTCGCTGATGCCGGAGTACAGCCCGACGATGAGGTCGGGTTCCAGCGAGAGGATCTGCTCGAAGTCGATCTCGCCCGCGTCACCGTAGTTCAGCGTCTCGGGCAGGGGGCCGCCGAGCTTCTCGACCGTGCCGCGGAACCAGGGCGTGTACCCCTGCTTGTCGCCGCCCCACTGCTTGTCCACGCCGACCGGGACCGTACCCAGCGCCGCGACCACATCCAGCGACATCCAGCTGACCGCCACGACGCGCTTGGGCTTCTGCTTGATCGTCGTGGTCCCGTGGCCGTGCTTGATGCTCACGGGGAAGCCGGCCGCCGCGGCACCGGGCTTCGCCTCGGCCGAGTCGGAATCGGACGCGTTGCCGCCGCAGCCCGTCAGGACGACGACGGCGGCGACCGCCACGGCCAGCGCGCGGGCCAGGGCGCCCGGTCCGCGTCGGGCCGGGGTGAATGTGGACATGTCTCTCCTTGAATGCTGACCGCGCTCGGTGCGACGTGGCACGGGTGGGGGAAAACCACCGAAGGCGGGGTGTCATACGGTGCACGACTCCGCGCACCAGAAAGTAAGGCAACCCTTACCTAAGGAGACATTAGGGAGGCGGGAGTCCCGTGGGGGTCGCGGAGCGGTCAGGGTGCGTCGCGAATCGGCCACATCCCGCCGAATGTCCGGCGGGGCGCGGATCCGGGGACCATCGTGCCGGGCGGCAACGGCCGAAAGCCCGTCCCCGGCACACATCTGGTGCCGGTGAACGGGCGGGGGAGGGGTGAGGGGGCGCGGTCACCGGCGGGTCTCACCCGCCGGGCCGGCTCAGCGGCCGGCCGGTACCGGTACGGTCTGCTCGCGCAGATACTCGGTCGGACTGGCCCCGGTCACCCGGCGGAAGGCGGCGGAGAACGCACTCGTGGTCGAGTAGCCGCAGCGGTGCGCGACGAGATTGACCGGGCGCCCCTGCGCGAGCAGCGCCGTGGCGACGGACATCCGTACCAGCGAACGCCACCGGGTGAACGGCATCCCGACATCGCGGCCGAACGCCCGGGTGACGGTGCGTACGCTCAGGGCGTGCCGGGCCGCCCATTCCTCCAGTGAGCGGTCGCTCTCCGGGTCGCGCATGACATCGTCGGCAAGGACCCGGATCCGCCAGTCCTCCGGTACGGGTACCTCGATCACCGGATGCGTGTCCTCCTCCAGCATCTCGATGATGACGCGCTGCGTCCGCAGCCGGAGATCGTCGGGCATCGAGGTCGCGTCGAGATGGAGCAGCATCTCCTGGAGCGCGCGGCCCACCTTCATCGGACGCGGGGACGACCACCGCGGCGGGGCGGCGGCCCGCGCCACATAGGTGTAGCAGCAGACGCTGCCGGGTTCGTGGAACGCGGCGTGCGGGGTGCCGGGCGGCAGCCAGGCCCCCTGTCCGGGTATGAGCCGGCGCACCGTGGTGCGCGTGTGCAGCGTCAGTGAACCGAAGTGCGGCCAGACCAGGAGCGCGTCGGTGTGCGTGTGCACCGCGGAGGTCGGCGGCCCCTTCGGTCCGGTGCCGTCGAAGACCGAGGTGGTGAGCAGATAGGGGTCGGCCACCTCGCCGCCACCGCCCGGCGGTTCGGCCCACTGGAGCGGGACTGTCGAGGGGGCCTCGCCGCGCTGGTGACGGGGAAGGGTGATCGGCATGAACTTAGGTTACCCTAACCTCGTGTGCGTACCGCCCCCTCGGCGGACGCGGAACGCCGGGCGCGGCGAAGCGCGCCCGTACGGCAAGCGGCGCAGGCGCGGCCGGGGCAGGCCCGGCCGCGCCCGTCACAGGCTCCGGCCGACTCAGCCGGTCTGCTTGACGCAGGTCCGGTCGTGCGCCGGCAGCTTGCCGGTGGCCAGGTACGTGTTGACCTCGGCATCCACGCAGGCGTTGCCGTAAAGGCCGTAGACCGCGTGGCGGTTGGCACCCTTGAGCGTGATCAGCCGGGAGCTCGGCAGCATGCGGTGCAGCTCGACGCTGCTCCGGTAGGTCGTACGCGGGTCACCGGTGGCGGCCACGATCAGCGCCGCGGCGTCGCGCCGCACCTGCGTGGGCTTCTCGCGCGGCCGGTCCCAGAAGGCGCACGGGCCGATGTTGTTGGCCAGCGGGCCGAACAGCGGGTGCGCGGCGCGGCTGCGTTCGATGTCCCGCCAGTAGACCTCCGGGTCGCGCGGCGCCGCCTTGTCCCCGCAGATGATCGCGGACTGCACGCTGCCCGACTGTGCGTCCTCACCCATCAGCGCACGCCGCAGCATCGCCGCGAACTGCGGCGACAGCCGGGTCGGCCGGCCGTCCGCGGCCCTGGCGAGCACGGACACCTGCTCGCCGAAGGCGGCCCGCTCCCCTTCGCTGTCGTCAGCGACCCCGGCGATCAGGAGGAACGGCACCTGGGTGTCGTCGATGCGGAAGACATCGGGGGCGGTGCCGACGGTCAGCGGGCCGCGCGCCGACGCCGCGTAGACCCGATCGACGGTGGTGAGCACCTCGGCGCGGGTGCGGCCGAGGCCGTATGCGGCGTCGCGCTCCGCCGCCCAGGCGGCCCAGTCGGAGAGCGCCCGCTCGTTCTCGCCCTCGGCGCCCTGGAGCAGCCGGGGGCTGTAGTCCTGCGGGGCGAGCGCTCCGTCGAGGACCATGCGGTCGTAGCGGCCGGGGAACATCTGCGTGTAGACGGTGCCCAGGTAAGTACCGTACGAGTAGCCCAGGTAGGAGATCTTCCGCTCGCCGAGCGTGCCCCTGATGACGTCCATGTCGCGGGCCGTGTTGCGGGTGCTGACGTGGGGCAGCACCGACGCGTTCGTGGCGCGGCACTTGTCGGCCAGGCTCTTGTGGTGGGTGACCTGTCGCTCGAACGACGCCCGGCCGAGACCGGCCGAGGAGATGGAGGTACCGACGGGCCAGTCGCAGTCCAGCGGGGTGCTGCGGCCGACGAAACGCGGGTCGAAGCCGATGATGTCGTAGCGCGGTCCGACCCGCTTCATCGCCTTGCGGACATCCGGCGGTGATTCGAGGGCGGAACCGCCGGGACCGCCGTTGTTGAGGAGGATCGAGCCGATCCGGCGGCGGGTGTCGGTGGCCTTGAGCCGGGATATCGCGACGGTGATCGTACGGCCCCGGGGGTCGGCGTAGTCGAGCGGTACGGTCACGTCCGCGCACCGTACGCCG
Source organism: Streptomyces sp. TSRI0281 (assembly GCF_001905125.1). GTDB lineage: Bacteria > Actinomycetota > Actinomycetes > Streptomycetales > Streptomycetaceae > Streptomyces. The sequence goes on from NZ_LWLE01000012.1 coordinate 259,256, forward strand.
GCCTTCTCCAGGTCCCGGCCCATCGTGTCGTCGGGGCCCTTGACGCAGGTTCCCCAGTCGAGGTGCTGGCGGTAGTAGCGGTCGAGCCCGGTCCCGGTGGCGTCGGTGGCCGTCGTGGCGCGGTCGCGGTCCGTGCCGGGGGGTGCGGCGGCCGTGGCCGCGGCGGGGGAAGCGGTGAGGCAGGCGGCGAGCGCGAGGCCCGCGGCCGAGGCGCGGCGCACGGCCGGGCGGAGGGTGTTCACGGGGTCTCCTTGAGCTGGTGCGTTCGGTGGGTGGCGCCACGGGCGGTGGACCACCGGGCGCGGTCGGGGTCGACGGCCACGGCTAACGCCGTTGCGTACCGCGCACGTTGTCTCGCTTTGATGGGGAGTCCTCTCGCTCTGTTCCGGTCGTTTCTCACACCGTCAGACGCTAGATGCGCGCACATCCGAACTCACTACAGCTCTCCCCCCGATCCCGGTGGTGCCAGCTACACCAACCGCACCGGAAGACAACGGAATTCACCTCCCGAGACCGGTCCGGACCGGAAGTGCGGGAGCCGATATGACGCACGGTGACGCAATGTCCGGCGCACCTGCTCGAAGGCGGGCGGCGGGGGTATCGCGTCCGCCGGTGACGTCGGGACGTTCGGTTCGGCGGAAAGCGCAGAGGCCGCCGCGGGTGAAATACGGCCTCTGGCATATGCGATGGTGGGAGGTTCGCGATGTGGCTGAGTTAATCCGTTTGCGTCCTCTCGCGCAGTGGCAGGCTCCACGGGTGCGGCCGTAAGGCAAGCCGCTTTTTCGTCCTGTTCGATCGGCGCGCGCAAGACGGGCACGGAACTACGGCCGCCGCCTGGGGAGGCGCGGTCCGATGAGCCAGGGGAGAGATCATGTCGCTGAGTCAGGTCGACATCGTGGCTGTTGACGAGGGTGCGGCTTTCTGGGACGACCGGTCGGCTCTCCTGGCCGGTCTGCGGGAGAATCCGCCAAGGATTCCCGCGCACTTCGGATATGACGCGCGCGGGTCGGATCTCTTCGAGTTGATCACCGAGTTGCCCGACTACTACCTCACCCGCGTCGAGTACGGGCTGCTGCAGCGCAATGCCGGAGAGATCGCGGACCTGATCGGGGGCGGGCCGCTGGCGGAAATGGGCAGCGGGAGCGCGAAGAAGACCCGTCTGCTGCTGGCGGCCTGCGTCGAGCGTCGCGCGACCTGCTATCTGCCGATCGACGTCAGCCGCGAGATGCTTGAGGCCAGCGGCCGCGATCTGACCGCCCAACTGCCCGGCCTGCGGGTACGGGGGCTGTGGGGCCGGTACGAGGCGGGGCTGGCCTGGCTGCGGGACAGCGTGCCCGAGCCGTTGACGGTGTCGTTCCTCGGGAGCAATTTCGGCAATATGCCGCTGGAGGAGCGCGACAAGCTGCTTTCCGAGATCGTCGGCACGCTTCGACCCGGTGACGGATTCCTGGTGTCGGTCGACCTGCTGAAGCCGGCCCGCATACTCGAATCCGCTTACAACGATCCGGCCGACCGCTCCGCCTTCACGCCGTTCCGGCTCAATCATCTGGACCACCTCAATCGGCGTTTCGGCGGAAATTTCGACGCGCGGAATTTCTCCACGCGAGCACATTTCGACTCCGTCACCGGCACCGTCGAGGCCCGCGTCTACGCGACCGAGGACCATTCCGTCGCGCTTCACGAGCTGGATCTTGAGCTGAATCTGCGGCGGGGCGACTCGCTCAACGTCGGCCTGTCCCACAAGTTCCGGCGCGAGCAGTTCGTGGCCGACGTCACCGCACGAGGTCTTGAGCTGCGCGCACAGTGGACCGACGAGGAATGGCAGTACGGCATCTTTCTCTTCACCCGTTCATCCGGCCGTCGAGAGGCGGCCGATGAGATCTGAGAGGAGTCAGGCCGATTCCCGCGATGTACGGATCGCGCCGTGTGGTTACTGAGACCCCCGGGTGTGTACCGGCCCCAAGCGGATACGTGGTTGTTGGTTCAGGCTCTGCGTGACGCCGGAATCCCTCATGGCGCACGAGTTCTCGATATGTGCACCGGTACCGGCGCGTTGGCCGTCGCGGCGGCCAACGCGGGGGCGGGACACATCACAGCCGTGGACATCTCGCTCCGGGCCACCCTGGCGACGCGGTTCAACACCCGCGTACGCGGCCTCCCGGTCCGGGTCGAACGCCGCGACGCCCTGACATTCCCCGCCCGTCGGCAGTTCGACGTGATACTCGCCAACCCGCCGTACGTACCGTCCCCGCGGCGGGAGCTCCCCCGGAGCGGACCGAGCAGGGCCTGGGACGCCGCACGGGACGGGCGGGCCCTGCTGGATCCCCTGTGCGCCAACGCCCCCAAGCTGCTCTCCAACGGCGGCATGCTGCTGCTCGTGCACTCCGCCGTGTGCGGGGTGGGCACCACGGTGGACCTGCTGCACGCGGGCGGACTGAAGGCCGCCGTGGTGGCCCGGCGGACCGTGCCCTTCGGCCCGGTCATGAACGGCCGCGTCGCACTGCTCCAGGACCAGGGAATGATCAGGGCGGGACAACGTCACGAGGAGCTGGTGGTGATCCGCGGTGACCGGCGGGACTCCGGAACGTAGCGCGCAACCGGAACGTGGCGCGCAACCGGAACGTGGCGCGCAACCGGAACGTGGCGCGCAACCGGAACGTGGCGCGCAACCGGGCCGGGAGCGGGAGCCGGACCGGGAGATGGGCTCGGAGGACGGCCCGCGCGACCGGGACCGGAGGCGGGTCACCGTCGTGCCCGGCGGACCGCTGCTCGTCGAAGGACCGGTCGAGATCGTGACCGGGGACGGCCGGGCCGTCGTCTCGGACCGGTTCGTGGTCGCGTTGTGCGTCTGTCAGCGCACCCGGCGCCCACCGTTCTGTGACACCAGCCACCGCCGACGCGTTCGTCAGGCCCCGCAGGACAAGGCCGGGGGATCACCCCCCGACTGAGTGCTCGGGCAGCGGCCGGCGCAGAGATGTCGTACCGGTCCTCCAGGCGGTGAGCAGGTGGGCCGCCAGTCTGCCCTCCAGCAGCTCGGTGGCCGCGATGCCGAACACCACATCACCGGTGAGTTCGGGTTCCCGCCGGAGCAGGTCACCGATGACATCGCGACGCAGTACCTGCTCGTGCACGGCGTCGGCTTCGACGTGCTCGGTGAAGAAGAGGGTGCACGCCGGGTCCGCGCCCAGCCGGTCCAGCGCCTGGGCGATCCGCTGCGCGCTCGGCGCCGTGCTGATCTCGGCCGCCGCGAAGTGACCGACCAGGGCGCCGCGCAGTCGTCGGTGCAGTCCGAACATCGACATCAGATTCACGATGGTGAGTGCGGGCGCCGGGACATCATCCGCATAGTGCAGATACGCGGCGGACAGCCCTGCCCCGACCAGGAGGTCGGCGAACATCTGCGCGTGCGCGTTCTCGGCGCGGCCCCCACCGAACTCGTCGAACTCGACCGCGACCAGGGACGCCTTGGCCTGCCCCTGCAGACGGGGAATGACCCAGGCATGTGGGTCGGCCTCCTTCAGGTGGTACACCGAACGGTGCGCGAAGTACTCACGTACCTGCCCCCAGTCGGCGGAGTCCCGAAGGAAATGCGAGACCCCGTCACCGGGTACCGGCTCGACGAGCAACGCGTCCAGCGCCGCGGTGACGTCATCACCGCCACCGGCGTCCGAGCGCAACGCCGACAGGAACACACGCTCCAACACGGCCCGGAACCTGAGCAGTTCCGGATCCCACTCCCACAGCGGGTCGACACCGGCGAAACCCCGGTAATGCAGCTCGTAGCAGGTGTGGAGAGCCAGCGTCAGATCCTCGCCGTACGGATCGATCCGCTCCACGTCGTGCGCCGGAAGCGGCTCCGGCGGATTCGCGGGGCCCTTCGCCAGTGCACTGACCACCGCTGCCGACAGCGGACCGCGGGGAACGGGTAACGCGGGGGTGAGGTGAGGCACAACTCCGGTGGCGGCGACGGGGGTCATCGACTCTCCCAGCTCGATCGGATCACGTGGATGTCATGCGCACGGTCGGTACGGACATATTCGCCCACCGCGGCCCCACACCGCCAGACGCCCTTCTCGGCCCGCTCCATCCACCTCCCCCATCGGAATCCGGAAAGCAGGTGACGGGCCGCTCGTGCGTCACGGAGGCTCAGCCCCCCGGGGTGCGGCAGCCCGCGCTCGTACGCGCGGGGCGTCGACGACCGCCCGGTGTGATCCCCGGCGGCCCCGGACGGGGGAGTCCGGTCAGCCCGGTCCGGCCGCCGTGCCCGTCTCCAACGCCCGGTACGAGGGTGAGTCCTCCGGGGCCGTCATGACGACCAGTTCGAGCGCCTGCGCACCGGGGAGCACGTACACCGTGTAGTCGAGCCGCAGGCGCCCCGCCACCGGGTGGTCGAGATCCTTGTGGCCGGTGCCCGGACCGCGTACGTCGTGATCCTCCCAGGCGGCGGCGAACTCCGCGCTGCGCGCGGCCAGTTCGGCCACCAGCCGGTTGCCCCGCACCTGGTGGGGATCGGCGGCCAGCGCGTCGCGCAGCCGGTGCGCATTGCCGCGGGCCACGGCGTCCCAGTCCACGAAGAGCTCCCGGGAGTACGGGTCGGCGTAGGCGAACCAGGCGAGGTTGCGGTGCGGGACGGACAGCGCGGCGAAGTCGGTGATCAGCCGGGCCGCCGCGTCGTTCCAGGCCAGCACGTCACGCACCGGACTGACGACATAGGCGGGCCACACCGTGGTGGTCCGCAGCAGGCGCAGCGTCGCCGCCGGAACGCGGAGGGGGTCCCCGGCCGCGTCGCCCCCGCTTTCGCCTCGCCGCGACGCGCGGAGGGTGAGGCGGTGCAGATGGCGTCGGGCGTCGGCGTCCAGGCGCAGCGCCGAGGCCAGGGAATCCAGGACCTCCGCCGAAGGGTGACGCTGGCGGCCCTGTTCCAGCCGGGTGTAGTACTCGGGGCTGATCCCGGCCAGCGCGGCGACCTCGGACCGGCGCAGACCGGGCAGCCTGCGCGCCCCGGAACGCGGCAGGCCCACGTTTTCCGGCGTCAGCCGGGCCCGCCGCGACCGCAGGAAGTGCGCCAGTTCGGGCAGCGGCGGCGCGGAAGTACCACGAGCGGAGGCCACGGCAGCGGAAGGCTCGGGCACGGAGGACACGGAAGGCACGGTCACGGAAAGGGCGGGACCGGAAGGCATGGCGCCGGAGGCCAGGGCAGCGGAAGGCACGGGACCGGAAGGCGCGGAGGGCACGGAAGGCGCGGCGCCGGAAGGCTCGGAAGGCGCGGCGCCGGAGTCCGCGGGGCCCTGCGTCGCGGGGGCAGAAGCGGCGCGCGCGGGTCCGGCCGCCGGGGCCGTTGCGTGCGAGGCCGGGGGTACGGGAGCCATATCGCCCGATTATCTCCCCTCGCCCCGACCGGCGGCGCCCCCGAGGGTGGCCCTGCCGGGGCCACCCCCGACCGGTATCTGGTCCACCTGCTCCGACCTGCGAAGACTGTGCCCCGTCCGCATCGTCCACGCCTTTCGGAGCCCGTACATGTCCACCGCCCCCACACTCGGCCGCGCGCCGGTGGTGCCGAGGCACCTGCCCCTTCTCGTCCTGAGCGCCGCCGCCGGGCTCGACGCCGGGAGCGTCGCCGTACTCAACAGCGCCCTGCCCTCACTGGGCGCCGCATTCGGCACCTCGGCGCAGAGCCTGTCCTGGGCGGTGACCGGCTACGCGCTCGCGTTCGCCGGACTGCTGCTCTGCGGCGGAGCCATGGCCGACCGCTTCCCACGGCGCCGGGTGCTGGTCGCCGGCCTGCTGATGCTGGTCGCCGGAGCCGTGCTCGCCTTCCTCGCCCCGGCCTTCTGGCTGGTCGCCGCGGGCCGCGTGGTGCAGGGCGCGGGCGCGGCGATCACCATGCCCGCCGCCACCGCCCTGGTCACCGAGCTGTACCCGGAGGGCACCGCCCGGTCGAGAGCGCTCGGCGTCTACGCGTCCGCGCAGGCGGGCTGCTACGGCGCCGGGCTCGTACTCGGCGGGGTGATCACCGACGCGCTGGGCTGGCGCTGGGTGTTCGTCCTGCAGGCGGCTGCCGCCGCGGTCACCGCCACGGCCGCCGTGCGGTGTCTGCCCACCGGCACGGTGGAACGGGCCCGCCGCCCCGACCCGGTCGGCGCCGGTGCCCTCATGGCGGCGATCGTCCTGCTCGTCCTGGGCGCCGACCTGGCGGCCCGGCCGGGTGACGGGATGTTCCTCGTCGCGTTCGGGTCCGCGGCGGTGGCGGGGACCGTGTGGTGGCGGCGCGGCCGCACCCGGTCCGCCGACGCGGTGCTCCTCGACCGGGCGCTGCTGCGCCTGGACGGCGTCCGGACCGCCGCGCTCATGGGGGCGGCCTTCTACTTCTGCGTGAGCGGTGCGCTGTTCCTGCTGCCGCTCCACCTCCAGCAGGTGCGCGGCATGTCCGCCGCCGCCTCCGGCCTCGCCGTGCTGCCGGTCAGTATCGCCGTCACCTGCGCGGCGCTGGTGTCCGGCCGGCTGATCCCCCGCTTCGGTGCCCGCCCCGTCCTCGTCGCGGGCCTGCTGCTGACCGCGGGCGGAGTGCTGCTGTGGTGCCTGGCCGGGGCCCGATCCACTTACTGGTGGCCGGTCTTCGCCGGGCTCGTCATCACCGGCATCGGGCAGGGGCTGTCCTTCCCCGCCATCAGCGTCACCGGTCTGAGAGGAGTTCCGGAAGCGGCCCACGGCACCGCGTCGGCGGTGACGGTCACCGCTCTGCAGATCGGCAGCGCCGTGGGCCCGACCGTGCTGGCCGCCGTGGCCGCCACCGCCGGGCACGGCACCCCCACACTCTCGGGCCACCACCTCGCGCACGCCGTGGCCGCGGGCGTCGTCCTGCTGCTCGGCCTGCCGACGGCCGCCCGGATCAAGCGATAGTTCCGGGCTCGGAGGTGTTCCCTCCGGGGCCGGCGAGCGACAGCGACGGGCTCACCCCGTATGCGGTTCGTCCTCCGGAGGACCCGTACGAGGTTCGTCCTCCGGAAGGTTCTGCTCGGCCCAGATGATCTTGCCGTGGGCCGCGTACCGGGTGCCCCAGCGCGCGGCGAGCTGAGCGACGAGGAACAGGCCGCGCCCTCCCTCGTCCGTCGTCCGGGCGTGCCGGAGACGGGGCGACGTGCTGCCCGCGTCGGAGACCTCGCAGATCAGGACGGACTGGCGCAGCAACCGCAGGCGTACCGGCCCCGAGGTGTACCGGATCGCGTTGGTGACCAGCTCGCTGACGATCAGTTCGGTGGTCATCGCCAGCTCCGCCAGCCCCCAGGTCTCCAGTTGACGGGCCGCGCGGGCTCGCGTCCCGGCGACGGCCGCCGGTTCACTGGGTACGTCCCACGAGACGACCTGGTCGCTGCTCAGGGCGTGGGTGCGCGCGAGCAGCAGCGCGATGTCGTCGGGCTGCGGCACGGGAAGCAGCTGCTCGACGGCGCTGGTGCACAGTGTGTCGAGGGCAAGGCCGGGCCGGGCCAGGGCGCGGCCGAGCCGGGACATGCCGAGTTCGACGTCCCGGTCGGCGCCCTCGATCAGACCGTCGGTGTACAGCCCGAGCAGAGTGCCTTCGGGAAGTTCGATCTCCACGGCCTCGAACGGCAGCCCTCCCAGCCCCAGCGGCGGCCCCGCGGGCAGCTCGGGAAAGCTGACGTCGCCTTCCGGGGTGACGAGCACGGGAGGCGGATGCCCGGCGCGCGCCATGGTGCAGCGGCGCGTCACGGGGTCGTAGACGGCGTACAGACAGGTGGCGCCCAGCACCGTCGTGCTGGCGGGGCCCGCGGCCTCGTCGTCGGACTCCTCCTGGCTCAGCCGGAGCACCAGATCGTCGAGGCGGGCCAGCAGTTCGTCGGGCGCCAGGTCCATGTCGGCCAGGGTCTGCACCGCGGTGCGCAACCGGCCCATCGTCGCGGCGGCGCTGATGCCGTGGCCGACGACATCGCCGATGACCAGTCCGACCCGGGCGCCGGACAGCGGGATCACATCGAACCAGTCGCCCCCGACCCCGTCCTTCGCGTCCGCGGGCAGATAGGAGGAGGCCACGTCCAGGGCCGTTCCGCTGCGGAGCGTCTGCGGAAGCAGACTGTGCTGAAGCGTGAGCGCCGCCGTGTGTTCCCTGGTGTAGCGGCGGGCGTTGTCGACGCCCACCGCCGCCCGTGCCACCAGCTCGCGGGCCGGTGCCACGTCCTCCTCCGCGAAGGAGACCGGGTTACGCGACCGTAGGAACGTGGCGAGGCCCAGCACGGTGTCGCGGGCCCGCATCGGCACGCAGATGAGGGAGTGCAGCCCGAACTCCCGCATGCGCGCGGCCCTGGCGGGCTGATCCACGGCCCACATCGGACTCGTGGGGTCGAGTACCGGGATGAGCGCCGGCTCGCCGTCGATGAGAAAACGCGGATCGTGCGGCGGGGGAGTGAAGTCCACCAGCTCCCCGATGCGCGCGACCGCCTCCGGGCAGCCCTCCCGGACCGAACACATGGCCGCCCGCCGCATCACCGGCCCGTCGGCCGCCCGCAGCGTCCTGGAAAGCCGTACCCGCTGCTCATCGGTGCTGACGACCGGCTCCAGAAGATCGACGAACACGAGGTCGGCGAAGCGCGGCACGGCGAAGTCGGCCAGCTCCTGAGCCGTCCGCAGCACGTCCAGGGTGCTGCCGATGCGGGCCCCGCCCTCATTGACGAGGGACAGCAGCCGCCGGGCGTTCCACCGGTCGGTGATGTCGAGGACGATGTAGCAGACGCCGGTGACGGTCCGCTCCTCGTCGACCAGCGGAAAGAACGAGGCCGAGTACGCGTGCGGGCGATGTGGATCGGCCCAGCTCCAGCCCTGGTACTCGTAGTCGGTGACCGGTGCGCCGGTTTCCACGACCTTCCGCATAAGCTCCTCGATACGGTCGGCCCCGAGCCCCGGCAGCACCTCGCTCATCCGGCGGCCCAGACGCTGCTCCCGGGGGACACCGCCCAGACGCTCCAGGGTGTCGTTGAGCCAGAGGTAGCGCAGCTCCGTGTCCAGCACCGCCATGCCGACCGGCGAGCGGGTGAGGAAGCCGTCCAGTACGGACTGGCGCATCGTCCACTGCGGTTTGCGCTCCGTGCCGGACACCAGGAAACACTCGCGGCCGTCGATCCGGAAGGACGCGGACACCCGCAGTTCCATGTCGATGCGTCGGCCGTCCCGGCACCGCACGGGAATCAGTCCGCTCCAGCCCGTCCCCGCCCGGCACCGCTCGGCGACACCCGCCGTACGGATGGGGTCCTCGGGGACCGCCAGCAGCATGGCCGCGGACCGGCCGGTCACCTCGGCGGCGGAGTACCCGAGAAGGTCCTGTGCCCCCTGGGTCCAGCCGATGACCTTCCCGTCCCCGGCGATCACGGCCGTCGCGTCGTTGGAGGCGTCGAAGGGGCTCTGCGGGCCCGTGGAGGGCAGGGCGCCGGAGCCCGCGTCGGGCTGCTCAGCGGCGGCTGCCATGCGCCTCACCACACTCTCTGGGATTCCATGGTCCCGCTTCGGCCGGGAATGTGCACGAGCGTGGTCGTGGGCGGGGAGCTTCCCCCGTTCGGCGGCGTGACCGCGCCGTCCCCACACGCGTTGTCGTGACGACGGGCACCGCTCGTCCCGCATTCCCCCGCGCTGGACCCGTGTGGGTGGACGGCTCCGACTCCCGAGGGAGTCGGAGCCGTTTCCATGGGCGGGTCAGTAGCGCACGCAGATCCTGCGTTCCCTCAGCCAATGGCCGAACCAGTCGCTGAAGGGAAGCGTGACGCACCATCTGCGGGAACCCTGATCCGGCACGGCCGGGGTCGGGGTCGGCGGGACGGGCGCGGAGGGTGCCGGCGTCGGGGACGGGGTGGCGGGGCCCGCCGGTGCCGCCTGCCCGGTGAGCACGGAGCGGTACACCCGTGCGGACTCCGGGTTGTCGGAGCATTGCCACACACCGTGCGGACAGTAGTCCGTGAGGGTCTGGTACACCGGATCGTGCTGGTCGATCCATGTGAGCATGCGGCGCATGTACTCGGGATTGTCGCCGTTGCGGAACAGGCCCCACTCCGGATAGGAGAGGGGTTTGTTGTGCTCGGCCGCGAATTCGACGTGTTTCCGCAGTCCGTAGGGTGCGTTGATCTGGTCGTCGAAGGACTCGCCGGGGGGCTGGTCGTAGGAGTCCATGCCGATGATGTCCACCACGTCGTCGCCGGGATAGCAGTCGGTCCAGGGAATCGCGTCCCGCCCGCGGCTGGGGGCGAAGTCGAAACGGAATTGCTGGCCCGGCACCTCGCGCATGGCGGTGACGATGCGTTTCCAGTACGCCTTCCACGACGCGGGATCGGGGCTGCAGCGATGTGTGTACGTGGTGCCGTTCATTTCCCAGCCGAGCACGATCACCGTGTCCGGGATACCGAGGGAGACCAGTCGTCGGGCCAGCTTGCGGAAGTGCTCGTCGTATTCTCCGGCGGCCCCCGCGCGCAGCATGGTGCGGACCTCGGCGTCCGGGACGTGTTCCTCGTTCCGCTCCAGCATGGGAGTGTTGAGCACGAACATCCGGTTGTCCTTCGCCCGCCGCCAGTTCGCCCAGGAACGCAGGAATTCCGGTCTGCCCTCGATGTTCACCCAGAGATCGCCCGGCAGATAGCTGTGCCCCGCGCGCAGCTCGGCGCCGCCGAGCCAGCGCGACAGGCCGGCCATTCTTCGTACGCCTGCGGGCCCGTAGTCCAGGTAGGCGCCGTGTGCGGTACCGCCCGCACCGGGCGCGCCCGGTGCGGCGCCGTCGACGGAGTCCCGGTTCGGCGGAGCCTGCCCGGCGATGCCGCCGCCGGCCAGGATGCTGAGCGCGACCGCCGCGGTGCACGCACTGATGAGACGGCGCTTTGCGGGCATTACTCCTCCTGGCTCCGGGGGAACTCCGGCCGGTTCGACGATGTGGGGAGATTTTCATCATCGGGTACCACAGGGCCCGAAAAGAGTCATTGATGATTTCCGGCGTTTCGGCCGGTCCATTCAAGTGAATCTCGACCGGGAGGGTTTCGGCAGGGGTCAGGTCTGTTGAAATGTGAAGGGCAGTGAGCGCACCCGGTTGTCGAAATTCGAATCGACAAGCTCTGCTTCCGCCACCTGTCGAAAGACGTTCTTCCTGGTGAGCAATTCCCGTAGCAGGGCCTTCATCTCCAGCCGGGCCAGGTGTGCCCCGAGGCAGTGATGGGGTCCGCCTCCGCCGTATCCGAGGTGAGGATTGGGGGAGCGGGTGATGTCGAAGGAATCGGGGTCGGTGAATACTGTTGCGTCGCGGTTTGCCGAGGCATAGAAGAGGGCGACCTTGTCTCCGGGGAGGAATGTGCGTCCACCCAGGGAGTATTCCGCCGTGACGGTCCGGCGGAACTGGATGATCGGTGTCGAATGTCGGACAATTTCATCCGCGGCGCCGTCGATGTACCGGTCGAAGTCGGATTCCAGCAGTTCGCGTTGCTCCGGATGAAGGGTGAGCAGGGACAAGCCATGGGCGATGGCGTTACGGGTGGTCTCCACACCGGCCACGAGCAGCAGGGAGAAGAAGGCGCCGAGCTGGCGCGAGGACAGTGCCTCGCCGTCGATGTCCGCGTTCACGAGAGCCGATACGAGGTCGTCCTCGGGGTGGCGGCGGCGCTCACGGGCGAGTTTCGCCATGACGATCTGCATGCGGGCCAGGGAACGCAGACCGCGTCCGGGCACCCGCAGCCGGGCACGTCCCCGCCGCTGTACGCCGACGTGCTCCGAGGCGTGATCGATCTGGGCGGCGATCTCCGGACGGTGGTGCTCGGGGATGCCCATCAGGTCGCAGATGACCTCCAGCGGAAGACGGGCGGGGGCCGACGGCATGAAGTCGGCGGCGGAGCCGGCGCCCACCTCGTCCACCAGCTGCCGGGCGACCCGGTGGATGTTCTCCTCGGCGGCGGCGAGCAGGCGCGGGGTGAAGGACCGGGAGATGATCCGGCGCATGGCCGCGTGCTCGGCGCCGTCCATGTTGACCATGGAGTTCCCGAACACCGCCCGCGCCCAGCGCGCCGGCTCCGGGGTGGTGACGCCCGGCGCGCTGGCGAAGATCTCGGGATTGCGGCTGGCGGCCCGTACGTCCGCGTGTTTCACCAGCGCGTAGAACGCGGTGCCGAAGGTGCGCGAGGCACCGGCGCGGGGGGTGAAGCCGACCGGCGCGTCCAGCTCACGCAGCCGCGCGAACGCCCTGAGGCGCTCCGTGCGCGGCCGTTGCCAGAACAGCGGGTCGGCGAGGTTGGCCTCCTTCGTGCGCGGTACGCGGTCCCCGGACGTCCGGGTCGGAACGGTCATGCCCACCACCTCCAAGAGTTCGCACGCCATGTTCCGGTCCGCCGCGCGCTGTCCGGCGAACGACGCGGCAGTCGCGGGCCGTCGGCTCGCCATGTCACGCGATTGCCGGAACACCGGGCGGGCGCGCAGGGTCCGGACGGCCCCTGCCCCGACACCGTGCCGCGGTCGGCCCCGGCTTCGGCAGCACCCGTAAGAGTTGACGAGAGGCAGGTTGCGTACCCATGGATCTGACCAAGGACACGAGCGGCACCACGGCCGGAGCGCGCTTCCTGCCCCGCCGCATCGTGCTGCGTGCCGCCTTCACGGTGGGCATGGTCGCGGGCACGGCCGGAGTGCTGGTGCCCGTTCTCGACGGCGGCGCGGACCCCGGGCCCCGCCCGGAGCCGGGGCCCGGGACGCCGCACGGTGTCGCGGCGCACGGTGCCGGGTCGCCGAACCGCGCGGGGACGGCGGCCGGCGGCGTACGGCCGCGGTCCGAGCGATTCGCCGAGAGGTACCGAGGGCGCGACATCCGGGGGACGACGACGGCACCGGCGCCCGCGGGAGCGGTACCTGCGGGTGATGCCCGCGCGGCCGCCACGCACATCGAGGTCCTCATCGACGGCAGGCCCCTGCACATCATGCGGCGCGCCGACGGGACCTATCTGAGTCATGTCAACCACTACGAGTCCTTCCCGACGCTGGTCGAGACGGCCCGCGCCGCGGTCGATGAACTCGGCCAGTCCCAGTTGTCCCTCGCCACGACGCACAGCATGTGAACCAGGAGGACGAGCACCGGTGTACAACCGAAAGAATCAGCGGGATCTCACGCGGGCGGAGAAGCGGCGGCTGGTCGACGCCCTCCTGCGGCTCAAGCGCTCGGGGCGGTACGACGAGTTCGTCGTCATGCACCAGGAGTTCTATGTGTCGGATGCCGAGGACCGTCTCCGGCCCGCCCATATGACTCCCTCCTTCTTCCCCTGGCACCGCAGGTATCTGCTGGAGTTCGAAGGGGCCCTGCAGGCCGTCGATCCGGGCGTATCGATTCCCTACTGGGACTGGACCGTCGACAACACGCCCAGTTCCTCCCTGTGGGCGGACGACCTCCTCGGCGGCAACGGCAGGCCCGGCGACCGGCAGGTCATGACCGGACCGTTCGCGTACGAGCAGGGCAACTGGCGCACGAGCGGCGGCACGACCGACGACCGCTTCCTGGCACGTGACCTCGGCAGATCCCACAACCCGGTCGCGCTGCCCACGAAGAAGGAGGTGGACCGGGCGCTGAGCGACCCGGTCTACGACGTTCAGCCCTGGAACAGCGTCAGCATCGAGGGCTTCCGGAACCGGATCGAGGGCTGGGGCATCCGGGACTCACGCCCGGTGGCCAACCACAACCGGGTGCACCAGTGGGTCGGCGGGCCGATGGCGGGCGCCGGCTCACCCGACGACCCGGTCTTCTGGCTGCACCACGCGTTCATGGACCTGCTCTGGACCCGCTGGCAGAAGGCACATCCCCGTGGCGGCTACCTGCCGGGCCGGAAGCCGTCCTCTCCCGATGCGGATCGCGACCGGGTGTTCGGCATCGACGACCGGATGCCGCCGTGGAACGTCGCGCCCTCCCAGCTCCTGGACCACACCCGTTTCTATCGGTACGTCTGAAACCGCTCCGGGCACGGAAAACGGCCGGTGTCCCTTCCGACGGAAGGGACACCGGCCGTTCTCCTGGAGGAAGATCAGTGGCCGTAGCCGTAGTCCCCGCCGGTCTCGTGGCCCCCGGAGGCGTTCACGCAGGTGTTGCCGAAGCTCGGGTTGAGCAGCCCGATCACGTCGACCGTGTTGCCGCAGAGGTTGATCGGGACGTGCACCGGAACCTGGATGAGGTTGCCCGAGAGGACACCCGGCGAGGCGGCGGCGAGGCCCGACGCACCGGCGTCGGCGGAGGCCATCCCGGCGCCTCCGGCGATCAGGGCACCGGTGCCCGCCATCACAGCGGCCACCTTCGTCATACGCGACATCAGTACTCCTTGCAAGGATCGAGGTTGGCTGCGGAGCACGCGGCCCCGCATGCTGTGACAACGCGAAAGTCGGCAGACGGTAACGGAGCAACGCAAAGGTGATATCTCCGGTTTGTTCCGCACGGTGTCACCGGGCACCCGGCGGCCTCGGCCGCGTGGGGCACCCGCGGGATCACCGGCCCATGACGGAGAGGCTCGTCAGCCGGTCGCGCCAGTCCCGGGCGGTGGGGAAACGTGCCTTGACGCTCTGCGCCGCCCGGTCCCGCACCGCCACCTGCGACTCGCGCAGCCGAAGCAGCGGCTCCAGACCGGAACGGGCCAGCAGCAGCCGCTGATTGACCACCGTGACCGGCTGCCAGTGATTCTTGTACTGCTCCGACCCGCGCAGCAGACTCAGTACGCTGCGCCCGGAGCCGGCCGCCTGACCTGCCACGTCCCGCAACAGGAGCGTCGCCACATCCACCTTCCGGTCCCTGAGGCCGGGATGCGCCCCGTAGAGGTATCCGCCCGTCAGACGGCCGGAGTGGAGCGCCAGGTTGACCGCGACCACCTCGCCCCCGAGCCGGAACTCGGTGACCACCGCGTCACCGTCCCGCACCATCCGCCCGGTGGCGCGGACCAGATGTGCGGCGAAGCGGGGCCTGAGGTGCTCGGGATTGATCCCCCGTCCTTGCCACTGGAGCTCGTGCAGCCGCAGCAGATTGCCGA
Source organism: Streptomyces sp. TSRI0281 (assembly GCF_001905125.1). Classification (GTDB taxonomy): domain Bacteria; phylum Actinomycetota; class Actinomycetes; order Streptomycetales; family Streptomycetaceae; genus Streptomyces. Next base: position 274,276 of record NZ_LWLE01000012.1, read on the forward strand.
CCGCGGCCGGCACCTCCTGCTCCACCACCGGCCGGGACTCGACCCCCAGCGCGTCGACCTTGCGGAGCTTGGACCGCACCCGCTGACCACGCGAACTGGACATGCGCCGGACGAGTACGTCGATCGGCTCGGCGGGCAGTTCCATGCACGTCGAGTCCGTGAGCCGGCTCCTGGCGCCCGGCCACATCCCGAAGAGCAGCTGCGCCGACGCGTCGGGCCGCACCTCCCGCAGGTCGATCACCGCGTGCCGGGCGGCCCGGTCGAGCCCGCGCGCCAGGGCCGAAACCGCGCGTGCGGCGCACTCCTCGTCGACGAGGACGTCGAAGAAGTCGGAGATCGTGCCGCCCATCGGCACGAGCAGCGGCATCGGGCGGTGCACGAGCATCAGCGGTGCCGCGCCGATCAGCTGCCCGCCACGACGCGCCAGGACGACGCGGAGCCGGCCCTCCTGGCCGTACGAGAGCCACCACGAATGAAGCCAGGCGTGGCGCTGGAAGGGGGTCGCCGTGGCGCAGCGGCGGTGCAGCGCGTCCCATTCCCCGGCGAGCGCGCCGAACTCCTCGGGATCGCGGCAGAGCGTGACGGAGAGGCCGCCCGGCCCGTGCGCGGTCATCGTACGAGCTCGCGGTCGCCCGCGGACGCGGGTTCACCGGCGGACGTCGGCCCGGGGAGCTGGGCGGACACGGTCCAGCCCTTCCGGCGGGGCCGTACGAGGAGGACGAGCCCGCCGATCAGGCCGCCCGCGCACGCTCCCACGGCCGTGCCGACGGGGACGGAGGGCGACACCGCCCGCTCCGGCGTCATGGCGTGGGTGTACTGGATCAGTTTCACCCCGGTGGCATCGGCGACATGATCACTGTTGACGATGACGGCCTCGATGACGGCGTTGGCGATGTCGGCGGCCCGGTGCGGATCGCTCGACGTACCGGTGACCGCGATCATGGGTGAGTCGGGCGAGGTCTCCGAGAGCACCTGGGTACGGAGCGCGGCCACCGGTTCACCGGCCGCACCATGGGCGTACGAGAGAGTCGCGTCGCTGGTGGCGAGCCGCCCGTACGACTGTGCGTAGCCGAGGGCCGCGGACGGGTCCGCACCCTTCTCGACCACCGCCATCGCGTAACTGGTGGCCGCGTACTGGGGGGACTTCAGCAGGCCGTAGGAGAGCCCGCACGCCGCGCCCAGCACGATGCAGACGGGCAGCGGCCACCCATGGGGCGGGCGCGGGAGTGCGCGCCGCAGGCGGCTTCGTCCGGGGGCGGCCTGCTGCTTCTCGGGAGACTCGGTCATGGGTGTGCTCTCCAGGTCGGTGGGGCGGTGTCGAGGGCATGCGTGTACACGTCCATGAGGCGTTCGCTGCTGCGCCTGATGTCGTAGTGGCGGACCGCCCGAGGCGGCGGAAGCCGGTGCGGCGCGGCCTGTATCCGCCGTCGCAGCGCCGCCGTCAACTCCTCGGCGCCGCCCGTGATGCGGGTGGCGCCCGGGGCGTGGGCGGCGGGCAGGTCGTCGATCGCGGGGCAGGCGCCGTGCAGTACCGGCAGCCCCGCCGCCAGCGCCTCGACCGCGGCCAGCCCGAAGGACTCCTCGCGGGACGTCGAGACGAAGACGTCCATGGCGCCGAGCAACGCGGGGACACCGGGGGCGGCTCCGGACGCCGCGGCGTCGCACTCGCCGAGGAAACGGATCCGGTCCGCGGCGCCCAGCCGGCGGGCCAGTGCCCGCAGCGACTCGCTCTCGGGCCCGTCCCCGGCCACCAGCAGCCAGGCACCGGGCAGCGCCGCGACCGCGCGGACGAGCACGTCGAAGCGTTTGCCGGGAACCAGCCGCCCCACGCCGCCCACCACGAAGGCGTCGGCGGGAATCCGCAGCAGTGACCGGGTCGAGCGCCGCTCCCCGCCGTCGAAGCGGAACGGGACCGGGTCGATCCCGTTGGGTACCAGGTGAATCCGTGCGGCGGGCACCCCCCACTCCCGCAGCCGTCCGGCGACGGTCGCGGAGACGGCGACCGTCGCCGACCCGAGCCGTTCGGTCCCCAGATAGAGCGCGCGGGTGCCCCGGGTGAGCGGGCGCCCCTCGATCTCCGCCCGCCCCAGCGAGTGCTCGGTGGCGACGGTGGCACGGATCCCGGCCAGCCGGGCGGCGATCCGCCCGTAGACGCAGGCCCGGTACAGATGCGTATGGACGAGGTCGTACCCGCCCGCGCGGATGAACCGGGCCAGTCCGCTCACGGCCGTGAGGTCCCGGTTGCCGCCCATCCCCAGATGCGCCACCCGCACACCGTCGGCGCGCAGCCCCGCGGCCACCGCTCCCGGGTTGGTGAGCGTCAGGACATCGCAGCGGACGGGAAGATGACGCAGCATCAGCCGCAGTTGCTGCTCGGCGCCCCCGACCCCGAGCCCGGTGATGATGTGCAGCACTCTCATCGCCGGCCGCCCGTCGGGACCGGAGGGGTGACGCCGTTCTCGTCGGAGGGGGCCGTCCGGGACCCCGGAGCGTTCCCTCTGCCGTACCGCAGCGTGTGCCGCAGTTCCTTCGCCCGCAGCCGGACACCGCGGTCGGCCTGGCTGATGTGGGTACGGGGCAGGGCGAAGGGACCCAGCAGCGGACCGGGGGCGATGGCGCAGCCGTAGCCGTAGCCCGCGTCGCGCACCGCGTCGATCACGCGCCGGTCGACCGTGCCGTACGGGTAGCAGAAGCCCTCGGGAGCGGTGCCGGTGATGCCGCGGATCAGCTCCCGGCTGCGGCGCGTCTCGGCGCGCAGTTCGTCGTCGGACAGCGTGGTCAGATGCCGGTGGAACAGGCCGTGCGAGCCGATCTCCACGCCGGCGTCGGCGAGGCGGCGGATCTCCCGCGGCGTGAGCAGCGGCCTGCGCGGGCCCAGCGGATCCCAGGCGTTGGAACCGCCCGGCCGGCCGGGCAGTACGAAGACCGTCGCCGTGCAGCCGTAGCGGCGCAGTACCGGAAGGGCCTCGTGGAGAAAGTCCGCGTACCCGTCGTCGAAGGTCAGCCCGACCAGACCCCGCCGGGCTGTAACGTCCGCGCGCAGCAGGGCGGACATCCCGACACCGGTCAGGTGTCTGCCGCGCAGCCAGGCCAGTTGCCGGTCGAGCCGGTCGGCGGAGACGGTGATGCCGTACGGGTCGTACCGCGGATCACTCACCGAGTGATAGGTGAGAATCCACGGCTGGGTGCGGCCGGGCTGCCGGAGCCGGGAGGAAGGGGAGCCGGCGCGACGCGCCGAGGGGTCAGCGGCCATGGAAGAACCTCTCTCGGATGAGGGCCAGCAGATGGACGACTTCGGGAGCTCTGAACGCGAGCCCGGCCAGCAGGAAGACCGCGGGAACCAGCACACAGCCGGTGGCCAGGCTCAGAACGGGACCGGTCACCGCGGGCGCGGCGGCCCAGCCCGCCGCCCCGGCCACCGCGGCGGCACCGGCCAGCCGGGCCAGGGAGGCGGCGACGGTCCGGACCCGGATCGCCACCACCCGGGTACCGAGCCCCATCAGCAGGAGCAGCGCGGCGGTGCTGATGCCGATGGCGTTGGCCGCGGCGATGCCGTTGACGCCGAAACGGAACGTCAGCGCGTACCCGGCGCCCGTGGTGACCACCAGCCCGGTGGCCATGGCGAAGGCCGGGAACCAGGTGGGCCGCCCGGCGGAGAAGAACGGCCGGCTCAGGGCACCGACGAGACAGTGGCCGAGCAGACCCACGGCGTAGACCCGCATGACCTCGGCGGTCGCCGCCGTGTCCCGTGCGCCGAACGCGCCGCGCTGGAAGAGCACTTCGATGATCCGGGGCGCGTATCCCAGGACGACCGCGGTGCCGAGCAGCACCACCATCCCGGCCAGGGCGAGGTCGCGCTCGACCCGGTGGCGGGCCCTGTCCCGGTCCCCGTCCGCCATGGCCTGGGCGACCAGGGGAAAGGTCACCGTGCAGATCATCAGGGACAGCACCATCGGCATCTGCGCGACCTTCTGCGCGTAGTTCAGATGGGAGATGGCACCCGCGGGCAGGGTGGAGGCCAGGAACCGCTCGACGAGGACCTGCGACTGGCGGCTCACCACGAACAGGACGACCGGTGCCAGCACGGTGGCACTCAACAGCGGGACGGTGCTCCCCGCCACCGGCCGCCGCAGGGCGCGGGACGCCCCGGACCGGCGCCGGGGCAGCAGCCGGAGAAAGGCGGGCAACTGGGTCAGGATCATCAGCAGACTGCCGACGGCGACTCCGGCCGCCGCCGCCCGCACGCCCCAGACCGAGTGGAGCATGAGCGTCATGCCGATGATGCCGACGTTGTACGCGACATAGACCCCGGCGGGCGGCAGGAAACTGCGATGTGCGCGAAGAGCGGCGCTGAAGTATCCGGTGATACCGAAGGTGAGGACGGTGACGGCGGTGAGGCGCGTGCAGTCCACCGCCAGCCGGGGGTCGCGCAGGCCGGGCGCCAGAACGCCGACGACCCACGGGGCGCCCGCGATCAGCAGCGCAGCGCCGCCGGCCAGCAGCGCCGACAGCCGGGGGAGGGTTGCGGCGATCAGCTCCCGGACGGGGTCGTCCGTGCGGCAGTCCCCTTCCGGGGCGGCCGCACGCCGGGCCAGGGCCATGCTGAAGGCCGGGACCAGGAGCAGCGCCATACCGTCCTCGATCAGTACCGTCGCCGCCATCTCGGGCACGGTCCAGGCGATCAGGAACGCGTCGCTCGCGTCGCTCGCTCCGAAGTAGCGGGCGATGGCCTGGTCCCGTACCAGCCCGAGCAGGGCCCCGATCACCGTCAGCGCGGCGGTGACGGCCGCGGCCCTGGCGAGGAAGGAACCGAGCCCGGGGGCGTCGCCGACGGTGCCGGAACGCCCGGTCGCGGTGCCGGAATCGCCGCTCGTGGAGTGCTCGGCGCCGCCGGTCGTGGTGCCGGAGCCGCCGGGCAGGGGCGGTGCCCCGCCGGCCGCGGCGGGGGCCGTGCGGATGCGTGGCGCGGTGGGCAGCCGGGGGGCGGTTGCCTGTTCGGGTGGCAGGGGCGCCCCGAGGACCGGCTTGCGCGGAGACCGCAGCTCCGCGGCCTCCGTCTCCGTCCCCGTGCCGGTATCGCTCACGCGGCGCTCACCTTTTCCGGCTCGGCCAACGCCCACCAGGCGGCGAGCCCGAGGATGATTCCGCTGAGTACCGTGGTGGGGCCGCCGATGTCCGCGTAGAGGAAGTTGACGGTCTGCCAGATCATCAGGCCGACCGCCACCAGCCCGCAGTCCACGGCCGCGTGCCCGCGCGACCGGGCGCGGACCAGCCTGCGTACGGAACCGACCAGGATCGCGGCCCAGCTGCCGAGCACCGCCGTGAGCCCGATCAGACCCTGCTCGCCCAGTACGAGCAGGTACATGTTGTGCGGGGACAGGAGTGCCTGCCTCCGGAACGCCTGGCCCGCCCCCTCGGTGTCACTGCCCGAGGAGAGCCCGATCGAGGCGTGCCCGTCACGGTGCGCGGGGAAGCCCTTGAGGCCCACCCCCGTCGCGGGCCGCTCGCGCCACATCCCGGCCGCGGCGCTCCACATGGCGTACCGGTCGCTGACCGAACGGTCGGGGTTCCGGGTCACCTGGGTGACGCTGTCGAGCCGCTCCGAGATCATCTTGGAGCCGACGCCGAGGCCCCCGACGAGCACCACTGAAGCGGCGCACAGGACGGCGAGCGAGCGGATCGCCTGCTGTCGGCCGGTCAGCGCGAGCACGGCGACGACCGCCACCGCCGTGGCGATCCACACCCCCCGGCTGAAGGACAGCACGAGCGGAACGGTCAGCGCGACGGCGGTGAGGGCCGCGCAGGGCCGGAGCCAGCGGGGCGAGCCCTCGGGGGTGCGCAGGGCGTGGGCGGTGGCGGCGAGCAGGCCGTAGGCGACGACCGTGGCCATCCCCATGATGTCGCTGGGCCCGAAGGTGCCCACGGCCCGGATCTCCTCGCCCATGTACGAGGCGCCGGTGCCGGTGACGTACTGGTGGACGCCCGTGATGCCCTGGACGAGCGCCAGGAGCACAAGGGCTCCGGAGACGACCCGGAACCCATGGGCGTCCTTGATCAGGAGGAAGACCGCGGCCGGCACCAGGACGAAGACCTGGAGGTAGCGCACGAGGCCGGGCAGCGCGCCGGCCGGGTCGCCCGCGGTGACCGTCGCCACGGCGAAACCGAGAGCGGGAAGGCCCAGGACCAGCGCGGCGGCGGCCGTCAGGGGACGCTGCCGGAGGAACAGCAGGCGGCCCACGCACAGGAGCACCGCGACGCCCGACGCGATGTCGGCAGGGGGGACACCGGGCCAGGCCCCGGAATCCTGGGCCGCGACCGGGACCGCGGGCAGCAGCACGGCCGCGACCAGGGGGAGCAGCGGCCACTGGTTCTTCCAACGGCCCGCGGTGACGCGGGGGACAACCCGTACGGGCGCAGCCGCTGTGTACGTCACGGCCATGATCAGCTGCCTCCGAGCCGGAACAGGGAACCGGCGGTGCGGGCGAGCACGCACGCGTCCTGCCAGAGCGACCAGGTCTCGATGTAGCGGTTGTCGAACCGGGCCCGCTCCTCGATCGACGTGTCGCCGCGCAGGCCGTTCACCTGGGCGAGTCCGGTGATGCCGACCGGCATCCGGTGGCGGGCCTGGTATCCGGGGTGGGCGCGGCTGAACTGGGCCACGAAGAAGGGACGTTCGGGCCGGGGGCCGACCAGGCTCATGTCGCCGCGCAGGACGTTCCACAGCTGCGGCAGCTCATCGAGCGACGTGCGGCGCAGGATCCGGCCGGCCCGGCTCATCCGCCCGTCGGCCGCGACGTTCCACCGGGTGGCCGACTCCTGTGCGTCGGCCGGTCGCAGCGTGCGGAACTTCAGCAGGACGAACGGCCGTCCGTGCCGGCCGACGCGTTCCTGCCGGAAGAGGACGCCCGGTCCGTCGGAGAGCCGTACCGCCAGTGCGCACCCCGCCATGAGGGGGGCCACCGCCAGCAGGACGAGCGCGGCCAGCACGGCGTCCATGACCCGCTTGACTCCGTGTGTCAGGGGCCGGTGCGCTCCGCTGTGCAGGGCATACGCGGTGAAGCCCCACAGGTGGTCGGGCCTGGCCCCGGCCGGTCGCGGGGCGGCGGCCCCGGAACCGGGGCTGCTGATCAGCCACACCCGGCAGCCGTGCCCGACGAACAGGCCGAAGAGGGCCGCCCCTTCGGGGGTCGCGTCGGGCGGGGCGGTGAAGACCGCGTGGCGCACCCCGTTCTGGACGACGGCCCGGCCCGCCTCCTCCACCGTGACCAGGGAGGGCAGGGGCGGGAATCCGGCCGGGGACGCGGTGAAGCCCTCGTCCGGGGCAGTGCCGGGGACGACCCGGCCGACCGGCAGCAGCCCGTACTCGGGGTGCTCGTACAGCGCCGCCGTGACCTGCTGGGCGGTCGCTCCGTGCCCCACGACGACGGCGGCCTGCGGGTTCCTCGCGCCGGACCGCAGGCGTGCGCGGTGGACCGCGGCCCGTGCGACGCAGCACAGCACCGTCTGCGCCGCCGCCGCGCAGGCCAGCGCCGACCAGCCGATCGCGTGACGCGGGTCCCACGCGGCGAGCAGTTCGGCGGTCGCGTACCACTGGAGCAGGGCGAGACCGAGGAGCGCGGGCAGCTCGGAAAGGGCCGAGGGGGACAGGCCCTGCCGGTACAGCCCCCGGTAGGCGTGCAGCATCAGTGGGGCCGCGGCCTGGACGGCGAGCCACGCGGACGGCCACGGCACCGGGGAGAACACCGCCAGGGTGATGCCCAGCGCGAGCGAGTCGGCGAGCAGCAGCCGCGCCGCGGGTGCGTACCGGCCGTCCCTGCGGGTGCGGCGCAGGGACGGCGCGCGGGCCCCGCCTCTTCGCGGCGGATGAACCGTGTGTGCCTGAAAGGCTGTTGCCTGGGCAGTGCCGGGGACCGGTGCACTCTCCGTCGTCATCGCTCGGTGCGCTTCCTCATCGTGGGGCCGGACAAGCCGACGAGTTCCTGGTAAAGCCCGGCTACCGCCCCCGCGGTCTCCCGGACGTCGAAGACAGCTCGTGTGTGGCGCTGGACGCTGCGGGACAGCGCGTCCCTCAGCGCCGGGTCGGTGAGGAGGCCGGTGAGCGCCGAGGCGAGGGCCGCCGGATCCTCGGGCGGCACGATGCAGTGCGCCTCGTGACCGGGCGGCAGGCTCTCCCGGGCGCCGTTGACGTCGGACATCACGACGGGCCGGCCGCAGGCCATGGCTTCCAGAGGGGCCAGTGCCATGCCCTCCCAGCGGGAGGGCAGGACGAGGACGTCCGCCGCGTGGATCCATGGCCGCACGTCCTGACACGCTCCGGTGAACAGCACACCGGCGGGGGCCGCGGCCCGCAGGCTGTCCAGATCGGGACCGTCGCCCACCAGGACCAGCCGGGCACCCTCGACCCGCATCCGCCGCCAGGCCCGCAGCAGCACGTCCTGGCCCTTCTGCCGGCTCAGGCGGCCGACGCAGACGACCAGCGGAGCGTCGGCCGCGACGCCGTCCAGCAGGGGCAGGGCCGCACGGGCCGTTCGACGGTCCGTGCGGTCTCCGGGGCGGAAGTGGGCGAGGTCGATCCCGTTGTGGATCACCGACCAGCGGGCGGTGATGCCCGCCTCCTGCCCGGTGCGCAGTTCGGATTCGCTGACACACAGGATGTGGTCGGCCCAACGCGCGCCGAAGCGTTCCCACTTCAGGGCCAGCTCGGCGGTGCGGCCGCCCACGGCCTCGAACGACCAGGCGTGCGGCTGGAACACGGTGGGCACCCGGCCGCGTACGGCGATACGGCCCGCGAGACCCGCCTTGGCGCTGTGCGCGTGCAGCACATGCGGGCGGCACTCACGGATCAGCCGGCTCGCGGCCGCGACCTCCCCGGCCAGCCGCGGACCGGGCGCCCGCACGGCGGGCCAGCTGTGGACCACCGCTCCGGCCGCCGCGGCTCCGGCCGCCAGCGGACCGACGGGCGGACAGGCCACCACCGGGCGCAGACCCGCCCGAGCCTGCTCCTTCACGAGGTCGGTGACCACCCGGGCCACGCCGCCATCCACTGGCTGTACCAAATGAAGGACCGTCAATTGTCTTTCTTCAGTGCAACGCTTTTGCAGCACGGCCGGCTCTCTTCTTACGTGCCCCCGAAGCGCAGGCTCGGGAAAGCCCTGGTATCAGGAGATTCTGAAACGACGGTGATCCGACCGCCGAAGAAAGAGGGCGGTCGGGCAGCCGGATAGGAGAGACCTCATCCATGAGGCCGTCGCACGACTTCTTGGATGTGACGCCTCACGACGTCAACTGCGGGATCAATCCAGTGAGTAAAGACGAAGTGCACTTTGGCAGACAGAAGGCCGAAAGACCCGCGTGACTCGCTCATGCGTCCATGTGGGGAACACTCGAATGGCAGGCTGTTCCAGTGGAGTTCCGGAAATGCCGTACGCCTATTCGGCTCCGGTGGAACCGGGCTGCCGCTGGGCGGTGCGGCGAGGTCGTGGCAGCAATGGCACGGGAAGCGGGATGGTCACGCGGTCCTGATCTCACCCTCTTCGAGAGGGTGAGAATGCGGCCGATTGCCTTAATACCTGTAAGGCCCACCATTCGTTCTGCTGCTTAGTTCTATTGTCCGCAAAGCGGTGGGGATGGCGGGGCGCTCGTGACGGACGCGTGCGTCCCGAGCCGCGACCGCTGACAGAGCGACCCCGCCGGGAGGGACTGGGACCGGCGGGGTCGCGGAGCGTGGCGGGGCGTGGCGGGGCGTGCTGTCACATGGTGCGTTGGATGAGGTACGGGAGAAGCGCCAGGATTTCCTCGTGCGCGGCCGGAGCGAGCGGAACGCGGGCCAGGCTTTCGCGGGCGGCGGCCAGGTGCTCGTGCGCCTCGACCACGGTGGCGGTGCGGCCACCGGCTTCCTCGATGAGGCCGGCCGCCCGGCGGGCGGTGGCGTCGTCGAGCGGTCCGCCGACGTGCAGGAGGGCCTCCAGCCGGCGGGCGGCGGGGTGGTCCGCGGCCAGCGCCGCCAGGACGGGATACGTCTTCTTCCGGCGGCGCAGATCGCTGTGCACCGGCTTGCCCGTGGTCTGCGGGTCCCCCCAGATGCCGAGCAGGTCATCCACCGCCTGGAACGCCACCCCGAGATGCCGGCCCGCCCGGTCCAGGGCGTCGGCCGTGCCCGCGGGGGCCCCGGCCAGCACGGCGCCCAGTCCGGCGGCACAGCCGAGCAGCGCGCCCGTCTTGTGTTCGGCCATCGACCGGTACTCGTGCGGGCGGACCGCTCCGGGCCCCGTCCAGGGCCTGGACTCGAAGAGCAGGTCCTCCGCCTGACCGCGCACCAGGTCGCTCAGCGCCGAGGCCAGCCGCCGCACCGCCGGGGCGCCGCTCCCGCCGGGCGCGTCGGCCAGCGTCTGTACGGCCAGGGCGAAGAGGGCGTCTCCCGCCAGTACCGCGGGGCCGGTGCCGTACGCCTTCCACACGGTGGGGCGCTGCCGGCGGGTCTCGTCGCCGTCCATGATGTCGTCGTGCAGCAGGGAGAACGTATGGATCAGCTCGACGGCGACCGCGCCCACGACGGCCTCCCGGCCGGGGGCTCCGGCCGCCTCGGCACCGAGCACCGCGAGTGCCTGGCGGATCCCCTTGCCCTGTGAACCGGGCAGCGGGCTGCCGTCCACCTCGCTCCAGCCCAGGGAGAAGGCGGCCATCCCGGCGTGCCAGGGGTGCAGGCGCTGTACGGCCTGGGCGAGAGCGGGCCGTACGAGATCGCGGCAGCGGGCCAGGGTCCGGGGCGCGGTGTCCTGTTGGGTCGTGGGCACGGTCATCGGCGGCCGCTCTCGTCGTCGCCCGCGCCGCCGCTCGGTGCCACGCCGAGTTCGGCGTACGCCTTGTCCACCATGTCCCGGGCGTTCAGCAGGCCGATCCGGTCCAGTGTGTGGCGCAACCCGTCCAGATCCGCGGCGGTTTCGTGCCGGTCGCGGCCGAGCCGGGCGCGCGCCTTGACGAGCCCGAGCCGGGCCAGCGCCTCGCCGCGGGGCTCGCTCATGGCGCTGAACTCTTCGAGCGCCTGCTCGTACACCGTGCGGGCCTCCTCGTACCGGCGGGCGCGGAAGAGGACATTGGCGCGCATCTTGTGGTTGTAGGCGAGCGCGCTGGACAACTTCATCTCGCGGCAGGTGACTTCGGCCTCGGAGAGCAGGGTCAGGGCATGCTCCGGGTCGTCCCGCAGGGAGACGATGTCGGCGATGCCGCGCAGGGCCCATGCCCGGCCGCGCCAGTCGTCCGCGTCCTTCGCGAGCTGGGCCGCCTCCTCGAACATCGTCAGGGCCGTGTCGAGCGAACCCGTGTTGCGGTGGATCTGCGCGATGCCTTCCAGTGCCCATACGGTGTGGCGTGCCTCGCCGCGGGCGCGCGCCTCGGCGAGCAACTGCTCGTGCAGGGCCGCGACGGTCCGGTAGTCGCCCTGTATGCGGCCGGTCTCGGCGAGGCCGGCGAGGGAGTAGCCGCGGGCGACGACGTCCCCGCCGCGCTTGCCCATGTCGGCGGCGAGCCCGAGCAGCCGGAACGCGAGCCGCAGGGAGCCCCGTTGGCGGGCCAGCGTCCCGCCGCTCCAGAGTGCCCAGGCCATGGCCCCGAGGTCCTCGACCGAGCGGGCGGACCGGTAACTGGCCTTCCAGGCCAGATCGGCCTCCGTCACATGGCCCAGCCTGCGGTGCGCCTCCGCCACGGCGAGCCCGGCCCGTGCCACCTCCGCCTGTGAGCCGGAAGCCTCGGCTGCCGCCAAGTGACGTATGCCCTCGGCCAGTACATCGGTCAGGGAGGCGTTCACCGACATCTTGGTGAGAGCACCTTGGTACTCGGGCGCCAGTGCTTTGCTCTGCATGGGTGCCTTTCGCGCGTCAAGTCCGGTCACCGCACAGCTATGCAGGCGATGTATACATGGGGTGCATAGCTGTATGGCGCTCATAGCCCGGAACTGGTGGGGGGTGGCCGCCGCCCGTCACGTGCGGCGAACTCTTCCTGTCGGTGATCAAGACGGCAGTCGCGCGCCGGGGGTTGCCTGTCCGCGTCAACTGTCTGGCCGGGTACGGATTCAGGACATCGGGCGAACGCGCTGCCACGGGACGGCGCCGCACGGCATCCCCGTACACCTCGCACGGCGGCCCTCGCCCGAGGCAACTACGCTGACCCCATGCCGAACCGCCTGCCGATGAGCGACGAACTCCGCGACGTACTGGGCGCTCCCGCCGGATCCGTCCCGCTGGAGAGCAGTCCGCGATCGCGCGTGTGGCGGGTCGGACTCCGCGACGGCGGCCGGGTGATCGTCAAGCAGATCACCGACGGCGGCGACGCCGCGGCGGACGCGGACGCCCGCTACGCGCGCGAGGTCGCCGCGCTGCGGCTCGCCGCGAGGGCCCCCCGGCCGGGCGTCGCTCCCGCACTGCTCGCCACGGACCCGCCGAACCGGGTGATGGTCCTGGAGTACGTGGACGACCTCGGCCCCGCCGGCGACTGGCTGCCGGGGTACGCGGAGTCGCTCGCCCGGCTGCACTCCCTCACCGGTCCGGCGGACACCGGCATCCTGCCCGCGTGGTCCGGTCCCACGGCCGGGGACGCCGCATCCTTCCTGGCCTTCGCCAAGGCCCTCGACGTCCCCGTACCGCGCGACGTACCGGACGAACTCGGCTCCCTGCTCGACCGGTTGGACCCCGCGCCCCATCACGCGCTGCTGCACGGAGACCCCTGCCCCGGCAATGACCTGCGCACCGCCACCGGCGTCCGGTTCATCGACTTCGAACAGGCCGCGCTCGGGAACGGACTCGTCGAACTGGCCTACCTGCGGATCGGGTTCCCGACCTGCTGGTGTGCCATGTCGGCCGGGCCCGCGCCGCTCGCGGAGGCGGAGGACATCTACCGCTCCACCTGGCGGACGCTGACCGGCACGGACGTACCCGGCGACCTCGCCGACGCCTGCGCGGGCTGGCTGATCCGCGGCGACGCGCTGGTCGAGCGAGCCCACCGCGAGTCGGTCGACCACCTCGCGCGGGTACCCGTGGCCGACTTCGCGTGGGGAGACGTCCTCGCCCGGGAGCGGCTGGTGCACCGGCTCGGAGCGGTCGCCGAACTCACCCGCGACCACGAACACCTGCGTGCCCTCGGCCGCCTGTGCTCGGCCCTCGCCACCCGCATGCTGCACCGCTGGTCGGGCCTGCGCCCGCTGCCCGCCCACGACGCCAGACCCCGGTAGACCGGAGACGGCCGCTCCCGGCCCGCTCAGCCGTACGCGCGCACCCCCACGATCCGCGCGTGGCGCGCGCCGTTCGTCGCGTCCACCCGCACGCGCAGCGCGGTGGCGGTGCGCCGGGTGAAGCGGTGGACACGGTGACGCACGCGGTTGTCCGTCTCCGCGGCGACCGTCTGCCAGGCGCCGTCCACCAGTGCCTCGACCCGGTAGTCCCGTACCAGCTCCGGCATGATCTCGAACGGTGTGCGGTGCAGGTGCAGATTGTTCAGATACTCGTCCACGTCGTCGTCCAGGACGAGCTGTACGGAGCCCAGCTCGACGGGCGAGTCCCAGTCCAGCCGCAGCCAGGCCGCCCCCTCCTCGGCCGCCTGCCACAACTGCGGTCCCCCATAGGGGCGTTGATAGCCGCCGACGGTCCTCTCCGGTGCGTACGCGGCCGTCGCCCCGGCCCGGAAGCAGAAGCTGCGCCGCCGTAGCCCGCGGGCGATCCACTCGGTCACCGGCTCGGCGTTCACCTCGGGGATGTGCTCGTCGAACCCCGCCTCCGCGGGCCGCTTCCGGGTCAGGGAGAGCACCCCGGTGCGCCGCTCGTCGGCGAGGTGCAGGGCGGCGTCGGCATTGGCCCGCACGACCACGACGGCGTTGCGCGGCTCGTCGGGGTGCCAGCGCAGCGGAACGGTGATCCACCGGCCGCGCCCGGCCGCGAGGGGGACCGAGTGCGTGGACAGCCGACGGAGCGGAACGGCGTTCTCGGCGCGCACCGTGTCCCACAGCTCGACGTCAAGAGCGGTGTCCGCACCCGCGTCGACGAACAGCTCGAACCCGTCGAGAAGCGGGTCCACCGGCAGCACGATGCCCAGATCACGGTCGAGGGGACAGCGCTCGGTACCCGGGCCCGGCTCGACGGACAGCCGGTCCAGGGTGCTCGACGCGCTCACCCGCGCCGACCGCGCCCGGTCGTCCGGGTCGGTGTTGCGCACCCCCACCACCGAGGCGTCCTGACGGAGCAGAACCTGCTGGAGGCGCCGGTCCGCGGCCAGCTCGCGCGGAGTGACCCCGTCCCGTACGCAGAGCGCGGCACCGGTCCCCGCCGCCTCGCCGAGCGTCGCGCACGTCGCCATCACCCGGGTCGTACCGAACGCGATGTGCGTGGCCGAGATATTGCGGCCCGCGAAGAGGAGATTGCCGACGTTGCGGGAGTAAAGACTGCGGAAGGGGATGTGGTAGATGCCGTCGGGGTGGATCTGGTGGGCGCCCGGCTCGGTGGCGTACATGCCCTCGACCGGGTGCAGGTCGATCGACCAGCCGCCGAACGCGACCCGGTCCTCGAAGGGTTCCTGGGCCATGACCTCGGTCTGGGTCAGCACATGGTCGCCGAGGAAGCGGCGGTACTCGCGCTTGCCGGGCAGGGAGCCCACCCACTCCAGGGTCAGGTTCTCCGCGTCGAACTTCCCCGAGTTCTTGATGTGGTCCCAGATGCCGTGGATCACGGACCAGAGTTCGTCACGGATGCGCTCGTTGTCGTGCACGGTGTCGAGCCCGCCGCCCCACTCGATCCACCAGTAGTCGCAGCCGTTGTCGCCGGTGCGGATCAGCCGGTGCTCGGGGATCGGGGTGTCGAGGATGTTCTTCGCGGAGGACGGCGGTACGTACTTCACCGGGTGCCCGGCGTCCTTGGTGTAGAAGAGGATCGTCGAACCGAGCAGTTCGCCGTCGGGGGCGTCCGGAGCCCAGCTCTCCCCGTACTCGGCGCGGCCCTCCCGGCCGATCCGGTGATCGGCGCCCGCCAGATGCCCGACCAGACCGTCCCCCGTGCAGTCCAGGAACACCGGGCCGGTGAAGCTGATCAGCCGCTCCGAGCCCATCGTCCAGCCGGTGACCGAGGTGATCGTGCGCGCGGTGGCGGAACCCGTCGCCGCGACCTCGCGGACATCCGTGTTGAGGAACAGCGACACATTCGGCTCGGCCCGCAGCGCGTCCATGACGACCTGGTCCCAGTAGTACGGGTTGCCCTCCGGGTTGCGGTACTGGTTCTCCAGGTACAGCTCGCCCATGATGCCGCTCTCGCGGGCCCACCGCTGGGTTCCGTGCGCGGTCGCCCCGCACACCCAGACCCGTACCTCACTGCTCGAATTGCCGCCCGGTACCGGGCGGTTGTGGACGAGAGCGACCCGCTGTCCCAGTCGGGCGGCGGCAATGGCCGCGCAGACACCGGCGAGACCTCCGCCGATGACGGTGATGTCGCTGTCCACGGTCTCTTCACGCATGGCGTGAACGGTCCTTTCTCCAGGAACCTCTGCTCGGAATCCCACCGGTCCGGCGGACGGGTGGGACGAGGGCGCGTGCCCCTCACTCCGCCGGTGCTACGGGGCGAGACGGGTCTGCGACAGACGGGGCGAGGGCGGTGCCGCACCGTCCAGCGTCGCGGAGTGCAGCGCCGCATGAGCCTCGCGGGACACCACCGACCGGCCGCCGCGCAGCGTGAGCCGGTTCCCCCGCGGGGTCGTCCAGCGCAGCTCCGCACGGTCCTCGGCCGCCACCAGCTCCGGTGCGAGCCCGGTCGCCCGGTCCTCGTCCGAACCCTCGGTGACGCGGACGAGGGAGAGGGTCCCCGCCGCGTAGGCGTCGCCCACCGTCTCCCAGTCGAGCTCGGCGGGCGTCCCGCTCTCGAAGAGGACGACTTCGATCCGTACGCCGTCCTCGCGCGGGATCAGCCGCGCCGTCGGTGTACGGCCGCCGAAGCTCCCGCCGGCCAGCCGGAGGGCGAGCCGGGCCGTCCCGAGGTCCAGCACGACGCCATCGGTGAACGCGGCCGGTTCCGGCACGGGAGGCGCGCC
This sequence comes from Streptomyces sp. TSRI0281, assembly GCF_001905125.1. Taxonomy (GTDB): domain Bacteria; phylum Actinomycetota; class Actinomycetes; order Streptomycetales; family Streptomycetaceae; genus Streptomyces. The sequence goes on from NZ_LWLE01000012.1 coordinate 290,332, forward strand.
GATCGCGTCCACCACCAGACGCAGCGACCGGGCCCGGAAACGGCCGCCCGGCTCGATCATGTCGAGGTGGTGGTGCCGGTCGCCCGCCGGACAGGCGAAGCCCGTCAGCCAGGCCACGTGCGGACCGCTCTGTACGGTACTGATCACGCCGGAGGCGAAGTCGAAGTCCTCCGCGCCGTCGTCCTTCACCAGATGGACGTGCACATGTCCCGTCCCGCCGTCCGGGCGCAGCCAGTGGCCGAACAGCGGGCGCCGCTGGAGCCAGGTGTCCTGGTGGTTCACGCTGCCGAGCGTGGTGACGCCGTCCAGCCAGGTGGTGCCCGTCTCGGGGGACGGGGCCCCGGCGAACCGCTCCCGGTGCTCGTGCTCGCCCTCCAGCGCCAGCAGCCGGGGGCGGGCCCAGTCGGGCATCCGGTAGTCCACGCAGGCGTGCACGCCCTCCAGCAGGGGAGACCCGGCCGGAGCGTCGGCCGGAGCACGCACCAGGCCCCCGGTGGCCTTGACCAGGTGGGGCGGCGCGCCCACGTCGTTGCTGTAGCAGCGGGCCATCGGGCCGGACAGCTGACGGGTCGGCGGGTGCCAGCGGGCCAGGAAGTGCTCCCACAGCCGGTCGTGCAGCCGCTCGTTGACGGCCAGCACGTCCTCGTCCCAGACGTGTTCCCTGATCAGGGTCAGGGTCTGCAGGACGACGCCCCAGTAGGACGGGCTGTTGAACTCGGTGAAGCTGCCGGTGGTGTCGATCGCCTCCGCGAGGCGCACCATGCGGTCCTTGCCGTAGGCGGACACCGCCTCGTCCTCAAGGATCTGACCGGCCGCGAGCGTGACGAACGTACCCATCGCGGCGACGTTCGTGTACGTCAGGTGGACGTTCCTGCGGATGATGGAGGAGGCCGCGTGCCGCAGTGACTCGCGCACTTCGCGCATCACGGGTCCGGGCAGGTCCTCGCCGTGCCGGGCGTGTATCAGGATCAGGTGGATGCCGAGGAAATCCGCCCAGTTCCAGTCCGCCGGGGCCATCTGTGAGGCCGGCTCCTCGGCGTAGTAGCCCCAGATGCCGTAGGTGTCGCTCGTGGTCGACCGGTCCTGGAGCCGCGCGATCTCAAGGATCACCGAGTGGGCGCGGGCGGCGTCCCCGTCGGCGCCCCGCTCCAGCAGCAGCAGCGCGTAGTGGAGGGAATTGCGGGTGGGGTGTGCCGGACCGCCCTTGATGTGGGTGTGAATGGGGTTGTACGGGGCCTCGACCCGCAACAGGTGCGCCTCGGCGTCCCAGCAGCGGTCGCCCTCGGCGAGGGCTGCTCGCAGCAGGGAGCGGTCGTACTCGGCGGCCGACCAGGCAGGGTGCACGGGATGTCCTCCAGCTCACGATCGCCTCCGCGGCGATCTCCGAAAACGCTTGGGAAACGTTTTCCAGAGGCTAAGCCGATGTCAACGCCCCGGCAAGGGGCTGATGGTGGACCGAGGTCCGTTCCGTCATCCCTGGTGGATCAGCGCGCGGCGTCGGATGTGGTCCGTCGCCGGGCGGAGGGGCGTCCGCATACGGGATGTATGCGGATGTTCCGGCAATGTCGCGAGGTGCCGTAGCTGTCGTCGCCCGCCTCGCAGGATTCGGGGACAGCCCTCAGCGGCAGGAAGTCCGCACCGTACCCATTGACGCGGCGATATGTCGCGAGGCAAGGTGACCCCGGCTGGAAAACGCTTTCCGGCTTGTTTCCGGTCTGCCCCTGAAGGAGTTCCCGATGAGACCCTCCCTGCGCACCGCCCTGACGGGCATCACCGCCGGTGCGCTCGTCTGCGTGCTTGCGTCGTGCTCCGACTCGGACAGTGGCGTCGCGGCCGACGGCACGGTGACCATTACCGTCTCGGGCCGCCCCCCGGCCACCAACGCCGCGGCGCTGAAGACCTTCAACACGCGGGTGGCAGCGTTCCGGAAGGCCAACCCCAAGGTCCGGGTCAAGACCAACGAGTACCAGTACGACCAGCAGAGCTTCCAGACCAAGGTGGGCGGCGGCAGCCTGGAGACGATCGTCAGGGTACCGCTCACGGAGATGTCGGGACTGATCAAGCGCAAGCAGATCTCGGACGTCACCGAGGAGTTCGGGCAGCTGAAGAACGGCGACCAGTTCAACGACGCCGTGCTCGCCGCGGCCAAGGGGCAGGACGGCAAGATCTACGGCGTCCCCACCGAGGAGTACGCCATGGGCCTCCTCTACAACCGGGACCTCTTCGAGAAGGCCGGACTCGACCCCGAGAACCCGCCGAAGACCTGGTCCGAGGTCCGCACGGCCGCCAAGGCCATCACCGACAGGACCGACGCCGTCGGCTACGCCCAGGCGACCAAGGAGAACGCCGGCGGCTGGATGCTGACCGCCATGACGTACTCCCACGGCGACGAGATGCAGAAGAAGACCGGCGGCAAGTGGGCCAACTCCTTCGACGCCCCCGGCAGCGGTGCCGAGAAGTCCCTCGACCTGCTGCGGCAGATGCGCTGGTCGGACGGGTCGATGGGCAAGAACCAGCTGCGCAGCATCACGGACATCGAGAAGGACTTCTCCGCGGGGAAGATCGGTATGGCGGTCACGGGCCCGAGCGCGGTCAACCACTACGTCCAGCAGTACAAGGGCGACCCGGAGACCGTCGGGCTGTCCGCCATGCCCGTGGACGGCGCCGGGCGGCGCACCCTGGCCGGCGGCAATGTCGCGGTGATCAGTCCGAAGGCGAGCCCTCAGGAGAGGGCGGCCGCGCTGAAGTTCATCGACTTCTACTACCTGACGACCAAGTACGACCCGAAGATCGCGGGCGAGGACGCGGCGGCCAGGAAGAAGGACGGCGGCGTCGTCGGCGTCCCGGTCGTGCCCTTCTTCCGGCCCGCCGTCTCGGACCCCGTCGACGCGGCCGTCAATGAGCACGCCAACACCCCGGTCGCGCACTTCGCCAGGTACACCCAGGCCCTCAAGGACTTCGAACTGGTCGTCGAGCCGCCCATCGAGGCGCAGAACGTCTACAAGTCCCTCGACAGCGCCGTACAGGCCGTACTGACCCGCGAGGACGCCGACCCCGCCGAGCAGTTGAAGAAGGCCGCGGGGCAGGTCAAGTCCCAGGTGGAGCGGGCGCAGCGTTGAGCGCCGCCGCACAGAACGCTTGAGGAGCCGTCAATGAGCAGGTCGGACGCGCCACCGGCGCCCACCGGGGACCGCACACCGAAAGACCGCACACCGATGAACCCTTCCGTGAAGTCCGCCCCGCCGTCGCCCCGCGAGCAGGCCGGGCCGCCGCACCGTGCCTCCCCGCATCGTGGCAGCCCGGCCGAACGCTTCGTCCGCTGGGTCAGGCAGGGGGGCATCACCACCATCCTGTTCGGCCTGCCGATGGTGCTGACCTTCGCCTACTTCTCCTGGTGGCCGATCGTCCAGAGCGTGCGGCTCAGCTTCGAGCAGACCAATCTGGTCGGCCCCGCCCAGTGGGTGGGCCTGGACAACTTCCGCAATGTGCTGGACGACCCGCTGCTGTGGACGGCGGTCGAGAACACCGCGCTGTTCGCGGCGCTCGCCCTGGTCATCGGCTTCCCCGTACCCCTGTTCCTCGCGGTCCTCATCGCCGAACTGCGGCGCGGCGGAACGCTGTTCAGGATCCTCGCCTACCTCCCGGTGGCGATCCCGCCGGTGGTCTCGGTGCTGCTCTGGAAGTGGTTCTACGACCCGGACGCCGGACTGTTCAACCAGTTGCTCGCCCATGTCGGCCTGGGACCCTACCCATGGCTCCAGTCCACCGACACGGCGATGCTGTCGATCGTCCTGGAGGCCACCTGGGCCGGTTTCGGCTCCACGGTGATCATCTACCTGGCGGCGCTCGGCTCGGTGCCCAGCGAGCTGTACGAGGCCGCCGAGATCGACGGGGCGGGGATCTGGCGCCGGGTCTGGCACATCACCCTGCCGTCACTGCGCGGGGTCATCCTGATCATGCTGCTGCTCCAGATCATCGGCACCCTCCAGGTGTTCACCGAACCCTTCGTGATGACGGACGGCGGGCCCGAGGACTCCACCCTCACCGTCCTGATGCTGATCTACAACTACGCCTTCCAGAACGGCGACTACGGATCGGCCACCGCCCTCAGCGTGCTGCTGGCCCTCGTGCTCGGCGTGCTCTCGGCGATCTATCTGCGGGCGACGAGGAGCTGGAGCAACTGATGGCCGTCACCACCCCCCTCCGTTCGCGGGGCAGGAAGAGCACCGAGGAGAGCGCACGTGGGCTCATCTCCTCGGCCGACCGCCGGCGCACCTCCGTGCGCGCCTCGCTCCGCTCCGTGCAGGGACTGTCCCTGCTCCTGCTGATCGCGTTCGGCGCGGCCCCGCTGTACTGGACCCTCAAAGGCGCGATATCACCGACCCAGGAGCTGCTGCGCGACCCGCTGGCGCTCTGGCCCGACCACACCCAGTGGGACAACCTCTCCCATGCCTGGACCGAACTCCAGGTCGGCCAGTACCTCTGGAACACCGTGGTCCTGGTGACCGGTTCGGTCATCGCCCACCTCCTCGTCGCCACCACCGGCGGCTACGTCCTGTCCGTGCTGCGGCCCAAGTGGGCGACGCCGGTGCGGTGGATGGTGCTCGCCACCCTCTTCATCCCCGGCTCGATCTCCCTGGTCGCGCTCTATCTCACCGTGCTCGACCTGCCCGGCCTCGGCATCTCGCTCGCCAACAGCCCCTGGGGCGTATGGCTGCCGCACGCGGCCAGCGCCTTCACCGTGCTGATCGTGATGAAGTTCTTCGACGGCATCCCGCGGGAGCTCTTCGAGGCCGCCCGGGTCGACGGCGCGGGCCCGTTCATCATCTTCCGCCGGATCGTGCTGCCCATGTCGCGGCCGATCCTCGCGGTGGTGACCCTGCTGACGGTCATGAGCTCCTGGAAGGACTTCCTCTGGCCGCTGATCGTCATCCCGGACACCGAGAAGCAGCCCATCTCCGCCGCACTGCCGCGCCTCGCGGAAACGGCGGAACAGTCGCTGCTCATCGCCGGGATGCTGCTCGCCATCCTGCCTCCCGTCGTCCTGTTCCTGATTTTCCAGCGGCAGATCGTACGCGGCGGGGGAGGCTTCACCGGCCTCAAGGGATGAGATCCACCCGGGAACACGCGCGGAACCGCTCCGCGCAGGCCGACGGCGGCAGCGGTGCGCGCCGACGGCCCGGACCGGTGTGCTCCGCCGGGGTACAGCCGACGGAGCACACCACCGCCCGGGAACCACGTCCAACGCACCGCACCGATCCGATCGAGAGGACACCTCGATGGAACAGAACGGCACGATCCGGTCCGGACCCCTGGCACGGGCCAGAGTAATGGGCCGTTCCGGGCATCCCACCGCCTGGGGCAGCGCCGCGGCCCTGCTCGGCTGCCTGCTGGTGGCCGCGCCCCTGCCCGGCACCGCACCGTCCGCCCACGCGGCGGCGGCCGCGGCCACGCTCACCGTCACCTCGCCCGACCTGTTCTTCGTCAAGGGCCAGGCGAAGATCACCCTCACCTCCGACCAGACTTCGGTGGTCTGGAAGGCCGTCGACGACCAGGGGGTGACCGTCGCCTCCGGCACCGCGCCGGTGACGGGCGGCACGGCCACCGTGGACGCCACCCAGCTGGGCAACGGCTACTACACGCTCACGGCGACCGCCGGCACCACGACCCGCACGGTGAACTTCGGCGTGGTGACCGCGCTCGCGGGCCATGAGCAGAAGGACCCGCGCTTCGGTACCGGCATCCACTACGGGTGGAACGACGGCGACGACCAGAAGCTGCTGCGCTCGGTCAAGCTGATGGGTATGCACGGGATCCGCGCCGACATCAACTGGAGCGCGATCGAGAAGACCCCGGGCCAGTACGCCTGGAGCAACTACAGCACCGACCAGCACATCCCGTACGCCAAGAGCCTGGGCCTGGTCTCCCTGCCGATCTCCGGCTACCGCAACCCCAACTACGACAACAACAAGACCCCCGCCTCAGAGGCCGCGCTGGAAGCGTACGGAAAGTACACCGCGGGCATCGTGGAGAAGTACCAGCAGTCCTCGAAGGAGGTCGAGATCTACAACGAGTACAACTCGACCGGCTTCAACAACGGCACCTGCGGCATCACCGCCGACTGCTACCTCCAGATGCTCAAGGCGAGCTACGGCAAGGTGCACGCCAAGGTCCCGGACGCCACTGTCGTCGGCGGCGGTCTGGCCGGGCTCCAGACCGACTGGCTGAAGCGGCTCTACGCCCTCAAGGGCCTGGACTACATGGACGCCCTCAGCGTCCACCACTACGGCTACCCGAGCCCGCCCGAGCAGGCCCTGGCGAAACTGCCGCAGGTGCGGGCCGATCTGGACGCGGCGGGCGGCCAGGACTTCCCGCTGTGGATGACCGAGAACGGCTACCCCACCCACGCCGACGGCGTCAGCCAGGCCGCGCAGGCCGCCTATGTGCCGCGCGCCCAGATCTTCTCGTTCGCCTCCGGCGTCGACCGCTACTACTGGTACGACCTCACCAACGACGGCACCGACGCCAACAACAAGGAACACAACTTCGGCGCGTTCAAGCGGCCCACCACCGGCGTCGCGGCCTGGCAGCCCAAGCCGTCCGTCGTCACCGAGAGCGTCCTGATCCGCCAGCTCGCGGGCCGCGCCTTCGCGGGCCGTGACGACGCCGGGTCCGCCGACGTCCGCTCGTACCGCTTCGGCACCGGCACGTCCACCGTCCGCGCGCTGTACACGACGGCCGCGACACCGGGCACCGTCCAGCTCTCGGCCACCGGACCGGTCACCGTCACCGACCAGCTGGGCCGGGCGAAGACCTACGTCCCGGTCGGCGGCAAGGTGCAGCTCGGCGTCGACGGCAAGGTGCTGTACGTCAAGGGCGCGGTGAGCGCCGTCACGTCCGTCGCCGCCCCCGCCTTCTCCCTCGAACTCCCCGAGCGCACCAACACGGAGGAGTCCGTCACCGCGGTGCTCAAGGCCGACCGCACCAAGGGGCAGCCCCCGGTCTCGCCGCTCCTCGACTTCCGCATCGCCGGAAAGACCTACCGGGTGACCGCGAAGCCCGGCACCGTGACCCGCAAGACCATCGACCTGCCCACCTCCGCACTGACCGGCACGCGTTCGGTCAGCGGTACGGTCGGACTCGGCCCGGTCAACTTCGGCCGGATCACCACCGACACCGATGTGGTGCCCCCGACGGAGGTCACCTTCGACCCGGTGGTGAAGACGGCGGCACCCTTCGCCGCCGCACTGAAGGTCACCGTCACCAACAACCGCGCCCGCTCCGCGCTCGACCTCAGCAAGCTGGAGTGGCAGGTCAACGAGGGCACCACGTTTCTGGACCGGGGCACCATCGACGGGCCGATCAAGGTGGGCACCGAGAACAAGGTCGCGTACACGGTGGACGCGCGCAACGTGAAGCCGTGGAACCGCTACTGGACGGCCGCCTACGTCAGCACCCCCGACGGCGCCAGGAACCCCGTGGGCTCCTGGAACGGCTGGGGAGCGGTCCAGCCGGCCGGAACCAGCACCACCACGCCCATCGACCTGGCCACCCACGCCGGCAAGAAGTACGCGGGCGGCTACCAGGGCGCGGCCGACCTCTCCGGCTCCCTGCGCCCGCAGTACACCGACGCCGGGCTCGTCCTGAAGGGCGAGTTCACCGACAACGCCCTGTACCAGCCCGCGACCAGCGCCGAGAACATGTGGCAGGGCGACAGCCTCCAGTTCGCCGTCACCCCCGAGGTCCCGGGCCGCAGCCGCCAGTACGTCGAGGTCGGCGCCTCGCTCGTCGGCGGCAAGCCCCAGGTGTACACCTGGCGGCCGCCGGCCGGCCAGAGCGCGGGAACCACCCCCGGCGCGACGGCGCAGATCACCCGTGAAGGCACCACCACCCGCTACACGGTGACGGTCCCCTGGGCCTCCCTCGGCCTCAGCGGCAAGCCGGCCGCCTCCATCGGACTCGGCTTCGTCGTCAACGACGCCGACAATGACGGACGGGGCCGCGGCTGGTTCGAGTGGGGCGCCTCCATCGCCAACAACTCCAAGAGCGCCACCGGCCTGCGGGCCGTCCAGCTGACCGACTGACCGGGCGGCCGGCCGAACGACCGCTCCCCATGAACCGGCGGGGCCGGGTGCACCTGACAGCACCCGGCCCCGCTGCTCCATGCCGTACCACCGGCACCGAACCCGTCACCACCCACCACCCATGAGGAGACGCACGACACCATGGCCCTGTTCGACCTGCCTCTCGACGAACTGCGCGACTACCGGCCCCGGATCGAGGAACCCGACGACTTCGACGCCTTCTGGTCCACCACTCTGGCCGAGACCCGCGCCCACCGGCCCGGCATCACCTTCGAACCCGTCGACACCCCGCTGACCGGCCTGCGCGTCTGGGACACCACCTTCGCGGGCTACGGCGGCCACCCGGTCAAGGGCTGGTTCAGCGCCCCCGCGCACGCCGAAGGCCCGCTCCCGCTCGTCGTCCAGTTCCACGGCTACAACGGCGGCCGCAGCCTGCCGCACTGCTGGGGCCTGTGGCCGCTGGCGGGCTTCGCCCACTTCATCATGGACGTACGGGGCCAGGGCAGCGGCGGCAACGTCGGGGACACCCCCGACCCGGTCGGCTCCGGCCCCTCCCACGCGGGGTTCATGACGCGGGGCATCGAGGCCCCGGAGAGCTACTACTACCGCCGGGTCTACGCCGACGCCGTACGCGCCGTCGAGGCGGCCCGCACCCATCCCCTCGCCGACCCCGCCCGCACCGTGGCGCTCGGTGGCAGCCAGGGCGGCGGCCTCGCCCTCGCGGTCGGCGGGCTCGTCCCCGATCTGGCGGCCGTCTCCGCCGACGTACCGTTCCTCTGCCACTTCGGGCGGGCCGTCACCCTCACCGATGCCAACCCGTACTCCGAGATAGCCCGCTACCTCAAGATCCACCGCGGCAAGGAGGAGAACGTCCTGCGCACCCTGTCGTACTTCGACGGGGTGTCGTTCGCCGCCCGGGGCAACGCCCCCGCGCTCTTCTCCGTCGCCCTCCAGGACCAGACCTGCCCGCCGTCCACGGTCTTCGCCGCGTACAACGCGTACCGGGGAGAGAAGGAGATCGAGGTGTACCCGTTCAACGGCCACGAGGGCGGGGCCATGTTCCAGGAAGCGGTCCGGCTGCGCCGCGTTCCGGCGCTGCTGGACCGCGATTCCTGAGCCGGGGCCCGCTCAGCCCGTCGCGGCGACCGCCAGGCGCAGCGTCAGGATCTGGAACGGGCGCAGCACCAGCTCCACCACGTCCCCCTGGACGGTGACCCGCTCACCGTCCAGGGGGCGTTCCAGCAGATCGGTCACCGTCGCCGAGGCCAGCGGGAAGCCGGCGCTCAGACGTGCGGCGGCCCGTCCGCCGTGTGCCTCGTGGACCCGGACGACCACGTCCCCGCTGCCGTCGTCGGCCAGCTTCACCGCCGTGGCGACCACCGCGTCACTGTCCAGCGAGACCAGCGGCGCCACCTCGCCGGTGCCCGGCACCCGGCGCTCCGGCAGGCTGAACTGCCAGCCCTCGCGCACCGCGTCACCGATCGTCGCCCCCGGCAGCAGGGCATAGCGCAGCCGGTGCACACCCTGGTCGGTCGCCGGGTCGGGATAGCGCGGGGCCCGCAGCAGCGACAGCCGCACCGTGGTCGTGGTGGAGCCGTCCTCGCGGACCGTACGGGTCACATCATGGCCGTACGTCGAATCGTTCAGCAGCGCCGCACCCCAGCCGGGCTCGCCGACATGCAGGAAGCGATGCGCGCAGATCTCGAACTTCGCAGCCTCCCAACTGGTGTTGGTGTGCGTCGGACGCTGGACATGCCCGAACTGCGTCTCCGCCGTGGAGTGATCGGCACGTACGTCGAGGGGGAAGGCCGCCTTGAGGAACTTCTCCCGCTCGTGCCAGTCGACCTCGGTGTCGATGTCCAGGCGCCGCGCCCCGGCCCGCAGTGTCAGCAGCTGGGTGACGCGGGACGACCCGAAGCCGCGCACCACCTCGACGCCCCCGCCGACGCGGCGCACCGAATCGGCCCCGGTCAGATCCGTCACCGTATTGCGGTAGAAGGAGTCGACGTCCCACGCGTCCCAGCGGTTGGGCAGATCCGGGTGGATCTGGAGCAGGTTCGCCGCACAGCCGGGGGCCACGCTCTCGCGGCCGGTCGCCAGATCGACGGCCGAGACCACCAGACCACGGGCGTCCACGATGACCCGCAGAAGCCCGTTGTCGAGCCGGAAACCACCGTCGTACTCCTCGATCTCCACCGGCTCCTCCACGGGCTCGCGCAGGGTGCCGCCACCCGCCGCGATACCCGCACGCGCGTGCGGAGCACCGTTGAACACGACCGTGCCGCCACCGTCGGACGAACCGGCGAGCGCCCGCTGCGCCGCGTCGATCACCGCTTCCAGCTCCTCGGCGATCCGGGCGTACGTGGCCTCCGCCTCGCGGTGCACCCAGGCGATCGACGAGCCGGGCAGGATGTCGTGGAACTGGTGCAGCAGCACGCTCTTCCAGATCCGGTCCAGTTCCGCCCGCGGATAGCGGAAGCCGGTCCGTACGGCGGCGGTGGCCGCCCACAGCTCGGCCTCCCGCAGCAGATGCTCGCTGCGCCGGTTGCCCTGCTTGGTCCGTGCCTGCGAGGTGTACGTGCCCCGGTGCAGCTCCAGGTACAGCTCACCCAGCCACACCGGCGGCCCGGTGTACTCCGCCTCGGCGGCGGCGAAGAACTCCGCGGGCGTCTCGATCGTCACCCGCGGCGAGCCCTCCAGGTCCGCCAGCCGCTCGGCACGCGCCAGCATCTCGCGGGTGGGACCGCCACCGCCGTCCCCCCAGCCGAACGGGACCAGCGAGCGGGTGGCGCTGCCCTTGTCCCGGAAGTTCTCCTCGGCGTGCGCCAGCTCCTCGCCGGACAGCTCGGCCACATAGGTGTCCACCGGCGGGAAGTGCGTGAACACCCGGGTGCCGTCCAGCCCCTCCCACAGGAAGGAGTGGTGCGGGAAGGGGTTGGTCGTGTTCCACGAGATCTTCTGGGTCAGGAACCAGCGCGAACCGGAGAGCGCCACCAACTGCGGCAGAGCGGCCGAGTAGCCGAACGAGTCGGGCAGCCACACCTCCTGCGTCTCCACCCCGAACTCCTCCAGGAAGAAGCGCTTGCCGTACACGAACTGCCGGGCCAGCGCCTCCGACCCGGGCATATTGGTGTCCGACTCCACCCACATCCCGCCCACCGGCACGAACTGCCCGGCCGCGACCTTCTCCTTGACCCGCTCGTACAGCGCCGGCTGATGCTCCCGCAGCCAGTCGAGCTGCTGCGCCTGCGACATGGCGAAGACGAACTCCGGGTGGTCGTCCATCAGGGCCACCACATTCGAGGTGGTGCGCGCGACCTTGCGCACGGTCTCCCGGAGCGGCCACAGCCACGCCGAGTCGATATGGGCGTGGCCCACCGCGGAGAGCCGGTGCGCCGACGCGTTCGCGGGCGAGGCGAGCACCTGGCGGAGCTGTTCCCGGGCGGCGGTCGCGGTGGCGTTGACGCCGTCGAGATCCAGCGCGTCCAGGCAGCGTTCGACGGCGCGCAGGATCTCCCAGCGGCGTGCCGAGCCGACCGGCAGCTGCCGCATCAGCTGGTCGAGCACCTCCAGATCCTGGACCAGCTCCCACACCTGCCGGTCGAAGACGGCGACCTCCATCCGCTCGACCCGGTACAGCGGCTCGCTGCCCGCGGTCTCCCGGTCGCCGAGCGCACTGACCCCTTCCAGGAGCTCGGGGTTGGCGGCGGCCTCCAGGTAGTACGTGAACTCCTCGCCGCCCGAGACCCGTTCCCCCACACGTAGCCAGGTGTTGCGCGGGTTGAGGGCCTTCACGACGCTTCCGTCCGGCCGGTGGGCGAGGGCTTCCGCCGAGAAGCCGGGCCGGTCCCGGGCGAACCCGAGGTCGATCACCGCTTCGACGGTCAGCCCGGCCCAGTCGGCGGGGACCCGTCCGGTGACCTTGAACCAGCTGGTGCCCCACGCGGGCCCCCAGTCGTCGCCGACCGCGCCGGGCTTGTAGGGGGCGCTCACCGCCTCGGTGAACGGGACCGGTTCGCCGGGGGCGTGCCAGACCTCGATGTCCAGCGGCGCGGTCCGCGGATGGACGGCGGGCCGGATGCGCTCGCGCAGGACCCGGTCCAGGCGTTCCTCGGTCAGTGTGCGGTCGTCATGCATGGCGAAGCCTCTTCCGGGCTGAGGGAGTGAGGGGCAGGGAGATGCGGTGGGAATGGGGATGCGTCGGCCGGCGAGCGTCAGGGGAGCTCGTCGAAGCCCACGCAGGGCAGTGACAGGTCGTCGGCGAGGGCCAGGAGTGCCTCCAGCCGCGCGGGCGCCACATGGTTGGCCTCGTGCGCCTCGGCGACGCAGTGGGCGTACAGCGTGGAGACACCGCCGTCCTCGGCCGTCGCGCGCAGCGTCGCCTCGACACCGGTCAGATCGTGGCCGTACACGACGGGCCCGCGCCCGGAGTCCACCGAGCAGCCGAGCAGCACCCGCCGGTCCGCGAGGTCCGCGGCGGGAACGCGCAGGTCGGCCGCGAGCGCCGGATCGGCGCGCCGGTCGGCGGGTACGCCGCCGCGCAGCCGCTCGAAGAGGCCGAGCAGCAGCCGGTCGGTGCTGTCGTCACGGGCACTGCACGGGTAGGCGAAGCTCCGGGGCGCGAAGCCGAGGCGGCGCAGCTCCTCCAGCGCGGGCAGGACCTCGCGGCGGAGATAGGCGCCGGCTCCGTGCGCGGCGATGAACTCGGGCGCCCGTTCGTGCCGCAGGCCGTGGCAGCCGATGGTGTGGCCGTCGTCCGCGAGCCGGTGCAGCAGCCGCCGGTCCTCGCGGTCGAGCCGGTCGGGCTCGCAGACGAAGAAGGTGACCCGGGAGCCGTACCGGCGCAGCAGCGGCGCGGCGGCGGCCCACTCGCGTATGTGCCGGTCGTCGAAGGTGAGCAGCAGCGCCCGGGTGGTGTCCGTCATCGCCCGGACTCCTCGGGGGCCCAGCCCGGTACGGAGCCGTGCAGCGCCGTGTAGAACGGGTCGCCCGGGACGATCTCACCGGCGAGCACCGGGGCTCCGGTCAGGGCCGCCTTGTACAGGGCGGTGATCAGCTCCAGGGAGCGGCGCCCGTCCCCGGCGCTCGCCCGGGGCCGCCGGCCCGCCCGCATGTCGGCCAGCAGTGAACGCAGTTGGGCGCCGTGCGAGCTGGGGATGTCCTCGGCGGGCGTGGACCGGGCGGCCGTACGGGCGGGGTCCACACCGGGTGCCGGGGTGTAGGTCCAGTCTCCGTTGCCGTACCCGTACAGATGGTTCAGCTCGATCGTGGCGTCGCGCAGGTCGATCCGCAGATGGCTGACCTGGCGGGGCGAGAGGGCGCTGTTGACGACGGTGGCGAGGGCGCCGGAGGTGAAGCGCACGGTCGCGGTGGTCACGTCGTCGGTCTCGGTGTCACGGGCCAGCCGGCCCGCCATCGCCCGGATCTCCGCCCAGTCCCCGAGGAGTTCGAGCATCAGGTCGATCTGGTGGATGCCGAGCCCCATCGCCGGGCCCGCGCCCTCGGTGGCCCACTTTCCGCGCCAGGGGACCGCGTAGTAGGCGTCGTCGCGGTACCAGGTGGTCTGGCAGTGGGCGACGAGCGGGGCCCCCAGCTCGCCCGAGGCGATCAGCGCCTTCGCGTGCTCGGCGCCCGATCCGAACCGGTGCTGGAACACGATCGGGGCGTACGGCCCCGTCTCGCCCTCGGCGGCGGTCATCGCGTCGTACTCCGCCAGGCTGAGCGCGGGCGGCTTCTCGCACCACACCCAGGCCCCGGCCGCCAGCGCGGCGACGGTCTGTTCGCGATGGGCGACGGGCGGGGAGGCGATGACCACGAGATCGGGACGCACCTCGCGCAGGGTGGCGTGGAGGTCGGTGGAGTGATGGGGGAGTGCGAAGTCCGCGGCGAAGGAGCGGGCGGCCTCCGCGTCGGCGTCGACGGCGCCGACCACCGTGAAGTCCGGGGCGTGTGCGAGGAAGGCCGGCATATGGACGGCGCGGACGATGTTGCCCGCGCCGACGAACAGGACACGGTAGGGGGTCACAGACACGGAAGGCCGTCCAGGTGAGTGAGCGAGGTGGTGGGCAAGCATGCTGGTAAGCGTTTTCCCGCAGGCCGGGAAAACGCCCTCCCCGAGAGGAGGGCGGAGGGGGAGGCCGGAACGTCTCAGAGCGTGGCGTAGAGCACTCCGGCGCTGTTCACGGGCCCGGTGCGCAGTTGGTCCGGCCAGTCGAGGGCGATGCCGAGGGAATCGCTCAACCGCCCCTGGAAGGAGGCCAGCCTGCGCTCGGTCGCGCGTACGGCACGCGGCGGCAGCCGGTGCTCCAGGCAGTACGAGACCAGGGCGCCCACGGCCTCGCCGATGCTCCACTGGCCGCAGTGCCCGCCCAGTGCCGGGGCGCTGAGGTGCGTGGCGCCGACGTTCTGCCCGGCAGGGAGCAGATTCTCCACCCGTACGGGAAGCAGTGCGCCCAGCGGCAGCTGGAACGGCAGGCACTCCAGATCGAGCCCGACGCCGCCCCCGGTGCCCGGCTGCAGGGTGATGCGGGAGCGCAGGGTCCCCACGCTGTCGGTGAAGGTCTCCGCGCCCGGCGCCCCGGTCCTGGCGGCGGCCGTGAGGTGGTGTTCCCGCACCGTGAACTCGGCCCGTATGCGCCGGGATTCGCGTATCCGAAGGGACTTGGCGAACCCGTCCGCCGTCCCCGTCACATCCGGTCGCAGCCGCAGTTCGGGGTAGCCGTGGCCGCCGTCGTGGCGGGGCGCCCGCGTCTGCATCCAGTGGAGGAAGGACAGCGCCTGCTCACGCGCCTCCCGCTCGGCCCGGACCCGTGCCCCCTCGCCGAGCCCCACGAGCGGGAGCCCGGAGTAGGCCGTCTGCTGCCAGTCGACCAGAGTGATGTCGCTGTCGAAGGTCCCGGGCAGATACCGGCCGCGGGCGAGCGCCCGCCGCTGGTGCCAGCGGTCGTTGGGCGGCGCGGCCCACGGCGGGACGTCGTCCGGCTCGTGCAGGAACAGGGGCACGGAACGGAGCGAGCCGCTGCCCGGTTCGGCGGTGTCCCAGGAGAAGGCGGCGGACCACCGGTCGTAGCCGGCCGGCCGGTCGACCGTGTGGTCCTCGCCGGGGCGGTGGTCCAGGGCGAAGACCCAGGAGACGGGCTGCTGGTCGAGCGGGTCGGCCACCGCGGCGGCGTGCGGCTCACCGGTCTCCTCCCGGGACTCGGCGCCCGTGACGTGCTCGACGCCCGCGAGTTCGAGCAGTTCGCCCAGGTCGGTGGCGTCGACGACGTACGAGGCGGACACGGTCAGCCGCTTCCCGTCCGGGCCCTCCAGGGTGACGGCGGCGACCCGGTCGCCCTCCGGGTGGGCCGCGACCGGCCGGTGCGACAGCAGCAGGGTGATCCGGCCCGCGGCCAGGTGCGGGGCCAGCAGCTCCTGGACGACGGCGAGCGCGGCGCGGGGTTCATGGCTGAGATGGCCGGTGGTGCTGAGCCCGGGGTCGAGCAGCGGATCGGCGTACGGTTCCGGGCGCAGCGGGTAGTTGCGCCGGTAGAAGTCGCGGATCCGCTCGCGCAGATCGCGGTAGCCGGGGGAGACCGGGTCCAGTTCGATGCGGTGACCGTCGGCGAGCGGCAGCGCCTGCGCGGTGAGCAGGCCGCCGGGCCAGTCGGTGGCCTCGGCGAGCACGACGTGGTGGCCGAAGCGGGCGGCGGTGAGCGCGGCGGCGAGGCCGCCGAGGCCGGCACCGACCACCAGGACGTCGGTCGCGAGCTCGCGGGCGGGGGGTTCGGGGGTGGCGGACACAGGAGTCTCCTCCTCAGGGCCGGGGGGCGGCGACGGTGCGGAGCCGGACCGGCGCGGAGTCGCGCGTCCTGATCCGGACGGGAAGCACGATCTGCTCGGCGCTGCGGTACGGGTCGTCGCCCGCCGCGCGCTCCGAGATCCGGGTGACCAGGAGTTCCACCGCGCGGCTGCCGATCTCCCGCGCGGGCAGCCGGGCGGCGAAGCTCGTCAGCGGCAGCAGATCGTACGGGCCGGCGTCGTCCATGCCCGCCAGCACGATCTCGTCGGGAACACCGATGCCGAGCGAGGCCAGATCGGAGGCCGCGGTGGCCACGGCGAAGCCATGGGCGCACAGCAGGGCGGTCGGCGGCTCGGGCGCGGAGAGCAGCTCGGACAGCAGGCGGATGCGCTCCCTGTCCGGCAGCGCGGTGTACGAGCGCAGTGCGGTCAACTGGGGCAGCAGGGGCTGCCCATGGGCGCGCAGGGCCTGTTTGTGGCCGGTCATCCGGTCATGGACGCTCGTGCACTCGGTCTCGCCCCAGAGCGTCGCGATGCGTTCGTGGCCAGCGGCGAGCAGCTGTTCGGTGAGGCGGTAGCCGACGTCGTAGTTGTCCGCGGTGACCGCGTCGATGGCGAGATCCGGGAAATACCGGTCGACCAGCACCATGGGCAGGCGCAGGCGCCTGATCTCGTCGAGCACACCGAGATCGGGTGCGCCCTGGACGGGGTACAGGATGATGCCGTCGACCCGGTCCTCGACCGCCTGGCGCAGCATCTTGTCCTGGCGCGCCGTGGACGCCTGGTGATCGGCGTGGCCCGTGGCGGTCATCCGCATGGCCGTGTCGGAGAAGAACAGGCGCAGTCCGCGCTCCGCACAGCTCGACTCGATGCCGCGCAGTACGTCGGTCTGGTGCGGCCCCTGACCGCTGATGATGCACGCGATCACCCCCGAGCGCTGCGGGGCGGCGGACCCGTCCGTCCGGTCGCCGGGTGCGGCGACGAAGGTCCCCAGGCCCCGGCGGCGTACCAACAGGCCCTCCGCGACAAGGTCGTTGAGCGCACGTACGGCGGTGGTGGAGCTGACCTGGAACCGCTCGCGCAACTGGTTCTGCGTGATGAACGGGGCACCTGCCACGTACTCGTCGCGCGCCACCTCCGCCCGCAACTCGTCCTTGATGCGCTGGTACTTGGGCTCGGACGTGCCCATCCAGCCACCACCCCCCTCGGTTTGACGCGTCAAAGCAGCGTGGGTACCAGTGTGTTGAGGGTTAACGCATTATTTCAAGGGGGTTGCAGGGAAAATTTGCCGCTTAGTGCGTCAACTGAAGGGGGAGAGGCATCGGAACGCGTACGGCGGGACGATCGCGCGGCGGCCGGGTGGAAGTCCACCGACACGGCCCACGGCCCGGCCCGAGGGGCCTCAGCCGGTGACGCGCGGCGGCGGGGCCGTGCTGGCCCGCACCACGAGCCGCGACGGCACCGCGAGCGACCTGGGCGAGGCCGACGCGTCGCCGAGAGCCAGCAGGAGTGCCCGGCGCCCGATCTCCTCCAGCGGCAGCCGTACGGTGGTGAGTGCCGGCGTGACGTCACAGGCCACCGGAAGGTCGTCGAACCCGACCACGGAGACCTCTGCCGGGACGCTGCGGCCGAGGTCGTCACGGAGCGCCGCGAGAGCGCCGAGAGCCATGGCGTCATTGAGCGCGAACAGTGCGGTGATGCCCGGGGACCTGCGGAAGAGCCGCACCGCCGCGGCGCGCCCGCCGTCCCGGGTGAAATCGGCCTCCGCGCGATGCCGCTCCTGGACCTGGACGCCCAACTCCGCCGCCCGCTCCAGGAATCCCCGCAGCCGGTCCTGTACGGAGACCAGGGCCAGCGGGCCGCAGATGACGCCGATCTCGGTGTGCCCGAGCCCGGCGAGATGCTCGGCCACCGCACGGCCGCCCTCGCGGTTGCCCGGCACGATCGTGTCCACCGGCAGCCCCTCGTGCGCCACCGCGGTCACCCGGCCGCCGTGGGCGGCGAACGCCTCCAGTTCCTGGGTGAGCGCGGGGCTGCCGCCGGTGAAGCCCGACCCGGCGAGGATGACGGCCCGCGCCCGCTGGGCCCGCAGCCGGGCCACGTACTCCGCCTGGAGACGCGGCTCGTGGAACGTCCCCGCCAGCATCACCAGGAGCTTGTGGTCGCGGGCGACCTCCATGACACCGGCCGCGATGGCGGAGTAGTAGGCGTCGTTCACATCGTGGACGATCAGCCCGATGATGGAGGTCGTGGACTGCACGAGCGCCCTGGCCGGCGCGTTGGACACATAGCGGAGCCGGGCGGCTGCCTCCAGGACGCGCTCCTGGAGCTCCTGGGTGACGTTGCGGTCGCTGTCGCTGAGCACGCGCGACGCCGTGGCAAGGGATACCCCGGCGTCCTGCGCGACCTGCTGGAGCGTCACGGCGGACGGCGGGCGGGGGCGGGCGGAACGTCGATTGACCTGG
This sequence comes from Streptomyces sp. TSRI0281, assembly GCF_001905125.1. Lineage (GTDB taxonomy): Bacteria > Actinomycetota > Actinomycetes > Streptomycetales > Streptomycetaceae > Streptomyces. The sequence continues at coordinate 308,660 of NZ_LWLE01000012.1, forward strand.
CTCGGCATAGGGCTACGATAGCCGCACTGAAAGCGTTTTCCCATTGCATCCATCGGCGGATCCGACGCCGTGGACACCTCGCCGGGTCAGCCGCCGGCCGGCGGCTGATGCAGTCCGAACGGTGAGCCCTGATCGTCGTGGCAGAGCCGGAACCGGCCGAAGCGGGCGACCGAGGCGTCGTCGGAGCCGCCGAGATCGACGGCGTCGACGGTGCCGCCCAGCTCGCGGACGCGGTCGGCCGCGGCGGACAGGTCCTCGACCCTGAAGAACAGATAGGGACCCGCTCCCGCGTCGCCGCCGTGCAGCCCGCCCGGTCCGCCGGGAGTCCGGATCGCGAAGCCGCCGCCGTCCGACAGCCCCGGGTCGAAGGTCCAGCCGAACAGCGCTCCGTAGAACGTCCTGGCCCGTTCGGGGTCGTCGACACCCAGCTCGAAGAAAGAGACCTCACCGGCCATCACTGACACCCGCCGTCCGTCGGGGGACTTCCGCACTCCCACCGTACGGCCGCCCGTACCCGGCCGCTCCCGGTGGAGCCGGCCCCGCCGGGGTTCGGAAATCCCGAACCCCGCATCCGGGTGGCCGCCCCATTCCGGGCCCCGTCCGCGGCTTCGTACCGTCGGGGAGTCGTCGGCGAGTGGCGCCGGCCGAGGAAAGCGGGCAGAACCGCGATGGACCTCCTGACATCGGCGGACAGCCGACCGGTTCTCGAACTCGACCGGGTGTGCCGGACCTACGGGCGGGGGCCGGGGGCCGTGCACGCGCTGCGCGATCTGGACGCCCGGCTGCGCGGGGGCACGTTCACCGCCGTGATGGGTCCCTCGGGATCCGGGAAGTCGACGTTCCTGCAATGCGCGGCCGGACTCGACCGGCCCACATCCGGCGCGGTGCGGCTGGCCGGACAGGAGATCAGCCGGATGCGGGAGCGGAAGCTGACCCGGCTGCGGCGGGCCCGCATCGGGTTCGTCTTCCAGTCCTTCAACCTCCTCCCCGCGCTGACGGTGCAGGAGAACGTCCTGCTGCCGCTCCGGCTCGACGGCAAGCGGCGCGACGCCGCACGCGCCCGGCGGATGCTTGCCCGGGTGGGCCTGGACGGACGCGAGGACGCCCGCCCGGGGCAGCTCTCCGGCGGACAGCAGCAGCGGGTGGCGATCGCCCGTGCGCTGATCACCGAACCGGAGGTGGTGTTCGCCGACGAGCCCACCGGCGCGCTCGACGGCGCGACGGCCGCCGGGATCGTGGAACTGCTGCGGGAATCGGTGAGCGCCTTCGGCGCCACGGTGGTGGTCGTCACGCACGACCCGCTGGTCGGCGCGGCGGCCGACCGGCTGCTGCTGCTCTCCGGCGGGCGGCTGGCCGAGGACACCGCACCCGCGCACGGCCCGGCCGGACCCGGCGCGCCGCAACGCCGCCCGGCCGGAAGCGGCGCCCACGGGTTCGATCCGCCCGGAAGCGGCGCCCATGGGTTCGGCCCGCCCGGACACGGCGCCCACGAGCCGTGCGCGGCCGGACGCGGCGCCCACGGGTTCGGCCCGGCACAGGACGGACCGGTGTCATGACGACCGGACTCGCCCGTGCCTCCGTACGCTCCCGGCCCTCCGCCTTCGCCGGTACCTTCGCCGCTCTCGTCCTCTCCGCGACGGTGGTCACCGCCTGTGTGGCGATCGCCGTCTCCGCCGCGGGGGCGCCCGCGGCCCCCGGGCGCGCGGCGGTCTCCGAGATGGGCCTCGCCTTCACCCTGGTCACCGTCTATCTGTCCGTCTTCGTGATCGGACAGGTGATGTCGCTGGCCGTCGCCCAACGGGGCCGCGAGAGCGCGCTGCTCCGGGCGATCGGGGCCGGACCCTGGCAGATCAGACGCATGGTCGCGGCGGAGGCACTGTGCACCGCGCTGCTCGCCCTGCCCGTCGGGTACGGCTTCGGCTCCCTGCTCGCCCGCGTCTGGTTCGACGGGATGTCCGCGCACGGCATGGTCCCCGACGGGTTCTCGCTGAGCGTCGGGTGGCCCTCGTTCCTCGCGGCGGCCGGGGTGCTGGTGATCTCCTCGCAACTCGGCGGAGTGATCGCCGCCTGGCGCGGCTCGCGCACCCGCCCGTCGTCGGCGCTCGCCGCATCGGCCGTATCCGGCGGTGAACGGGCAGGCGTGGTACGTGGGTTGTCCGCCGTGCTGGCTCTGCTCGGCGCCGTCGCGCTGACCGCCGCCGCACGGGCCGGGTCGGTGGAGGACGCGGGGGCCGCGATCCCTCTCGTCCTGCTCGCCCACCTCGTCGCGATCGGGCTCGCCGGGCCGTGGATCGGCCGCCTCACCGCCGCGGTGGCGGCGCCGCTGCTGCGCGGGCCGGGCGGCGCGGCGGGGGAACTGGCCGTGGCCGGTGCGCGGGCGAGGGCGCGCAGGCTCTCCGCGGCGGTCACGCCGATCGCCCTGGTCACGGCCTTCGCGCTGGCCAAGTTCATCTCCCTGTCCGGGGCGGGCGATCCGGACTGGATGGAGGTCTTCGGCACGCTCCTGTACGCCGGTTTCGCGGGCTTCGTCGCGGCGAACACCCTGATCATGCTGACCCTGGAGCGTCTGCGGGAGTTCTCCCTGCTGCGGGCGGTGGGTGCCGGAGCCCGGCAGATCGTCGCCGTCGTCCTCTGGGAGGGCGTCATCACCGCCCTGGCCGGGGTGGGCGCGGGCGCCGTCGCGGGCTGCGCCGTGATGGTGCCGTTGGGGGAGAAGACCGGCACTCCGCTCTCCGGCCTGCCGCCCTGGGCCTGGGCGGCGACGCTCACCTCCGGTCTCGTGCTGGTCCTGGCCGCCTCGTGCGTGCCCCTGGTGCGGATGCTGCGGGTGCGGCCGATGGAGGGGATGGTCCGAAGCACCTGAGGAGGAGAGATCATCTCCGGACACGACCGGGGTGGTGTCCGCCGCCGTCGAGCGTGACAGTCCGCCCCGCCACCCTGCCCGCCCCCGCCTGCCTACCGCTCATCCGCCAGGAACGGACCTCTTCGTGCCCCCTCGTACCACCCGCCCCCTCGGCGTTCTGCGTTTCCTCGGCATCCCCGTCTCCCGGACCCTGTGCAGGGAGACCGCGTACGCCGTCCTCGCCCCGCTGCCCGGCGTCATCTGCGGCATCGCGCTCCTCGAACTCCTCGCCGTGTCGCTCGTCGCCTCCGTGACGCTCGTCGGTCTGATCCTGCTGGTCGGGGTCCTGTTCGCGGCCCGAGCGGCAGGCGCCCTGCACCGCGGGCTGCTGCGTGGCCTGCTGGGGGAGGACATCCCCGCGCCGCCGAAACGGAAGTGGCGCGGCCGGGGCTTCCTGTCCGGCGTCCGCGCCCGTCTCACCGACGGCGACGGGTGGCGCGCCGCCGCCTTCGGTGTCGCGTACGCACCCCTGGGCCTGGTCCTGTTCGCCGTCGCGGTGGGCCTGCGGCTGTACGGCATCGCCGCACTCAGCTACCCCCTGTGGTGGCGGGCCGTCGAGACGGACGGGCGTCCCGGTATCGGCCTGGTGGGCGACATCGGTCTGGACACCTGGCCGAAGGCGCTGGCCACCGCCCTCGTGGGCCTCGCCGTGCTCGCCCTCTCCGCCTGGTCGACGCGCGCACTGCTCACCCTCGTCGTACGGCCCACGGCCCGCGCCCTGCTCGGTCCGGGGCGGCTGGCGGACCGGGTGACCGTCCTGGAGGAGACCCGTGCGCTGGCCGTCCAGGATTCGGCGGCCACGCTGCGCCGCATCGAACGCGATCTGCACGACGGTGCGCAGTCGCGCCTCATCGCCGTCGCCATGGCCCTCGCGGGTGCGCGCGACCAGCTCTCCCGCGCACCGGGCGACTCACCGCAACTGATCCGGGGCCGCGAACTCGTGGACTCCGCGCTTGCCAACTCCCGTACCGCCATCGAGGAGTTGCGCGACCTCGTCCGCGGCATCCATCCGCCCGCCCTCAACAGTGGCCTGGACGTGGCGCTGGAGACCCTGGCGACCCGGGCGGGCCTCCCCGTCGCCGTACGGCTCGATCTGCCCGACCGGCCGCCCGAGGCCATCGAGTCGATCGCGTACTTCTGCACGGCCGAACTCCTGGCCAACGTCGCCCGCCACGCCGGTGCGGACCGGGCCGAGGTCGAGGCGTATGTGAAGGGCGGGGTGCTGCGGGTGACCGTGCGCGACGACGGCCGCGGCGGCGCCCGCCCCCGTCCCGGTGCCGACACCGGGGCCGGGGGCACCGGGCTCGCCGGTCTCGCCGAACGGATCAGTACGGTGGACGGGCGGCTGCTGATCGACAGCCCCGACGGCGGCCCGACCGAGGTCACCGTCGAACTGCCGCTGCCCGCCCACGTCCCCCGCACCGTCCCCCAGGAGTCCCGCTGATGCGCATAGTGATCGCCGAGGACGCCGCCGTCGTCCGTGAGGGGCTGGTGCAGCTGCTGCGCGACCGGGGTCTGGACGTCGTGGCGGCCGTCGGTGACGCGGACGCCCTGCTGGACGCCGTCGACGCACATCTGCCGGACGTGGTGGTCGCCGACATCCGGATGCCGCCCACCCACAAGGACGAGGGGCTGCGCGCCGCCCTCGAACTGCGCCTGCGCCACCCCGACCTCGGTGTGCTGCTGTTCTCCCAGTACGTCGAGACCCGGTACGCGGACCGGCTGGCGGCCACCGGGATGTCCGGTTTCGGATATCTCCTCAAGGACCGGGTCGTGGACGTCGCCGACTTCGTGGACGCCCTGCACCGCGTCGCGGACGGCGGCACCGCACTGGACCCGGAGGTCGTCACCCGGCTGCTGGCCGCCCGGCGCAAGGAGGACGGGCTGTCCGGCCTCACCTCACGGGAACGCGACACCCTCGCCCTCATGGCGGAGGGGCGGACCAACGCCGCGATCGCCGCGGCGCTCGGCATCTCGCAGCGCGCCGTCGAGAAGCACACGGCGGGCATCTTCACCAAGCTCGGTCTGCCCCGCACGGAAGAGGGACACCGCCGGGTACTGGCCGTACTGCGCTACCTCGACACCTGACCGGCACCCGCGCGGGGGACACCCCCACGGGCTTCCCCGGCCGGCCCTCTCCCGCCCCTGGTCCGGCCCGTCCCGCTCACTTCCCGCCGGTGCGCCGCAGCCGGTGCCGTACGGCGCGCTGCGCCATCGGGCCGAGCCCTTCCAGGACGTCGACCAGCGCGGCGAGCTGCTCCAGAGCGTCGAGCGCCCGCCCGGCGCCGTCCGGGTCGACCCCGTCGTACAGTTCCAGGCCGACGAAGGACGCCGCCACGGCGCGGGCCAGCCCGGCGGGGTCCGCGAAGTCCCCGAGCGGGGTGGTGGCGACCACCCGGACCAGGACCTTCTCGATCTCGTCGGTCCACAGCTCAAGACCGGCGGCGGTGGCGGGGGCGAGTCGCGGCTGCGTCTGGGCGCCCGCCAGCAACTGGGCGAGGAAGGCGACATGGCCTCCGGCCCGTTCCTCGGCATGCAGCTCACGCCCGCACCGGAGCAGCTCGCTCAGCGTCGTGACGGACGCGAACCGGTCGCGGTAGCGGGCCACACGCTGCTCGGCACCGTGGCGGCAGGCAGCCGCGAGGAGTGCGTCGACGGACCCGAAGTGGTAGAAGACCAGCGCCTGATTGACCCCGGCGGCGGCCGCGACGGACCGGGCCGACGTCCTGGCGATGCCGTGTTCGGAGAGTGTGCGCAGGGCGCCCTCCATCAGCTTCACCCTGGTGTCCTCACCGGCGGCGCTCCCACCGGTCATGCCCGTGCCTCCTCGCGCACGGGACGCAGTCCGGCGCGCACGCCGTGACGCCGGGCATCGACGTACCGCGCGCGGAACGTGCCCTCGTACCCGAACAGCGGGCCGAAGTGCCGGTTGGTGACCGCGACCCGGATCCGGAAGCGTTCCGTCGCGTCGTCGTAGGATTCGCGCACTTCGGCGTCGCCCCGGAGGAATCCGGGGACGCGGACGTCGAACGGCCCCTCCCGGAAGCGGTGTTCGCCCGAGCGGATCAGCATCGATCCGTCGGGCTCGGCGGCGAGCCGCAGATCGGTGGCGAGGTGCTGATGGGTGCCGAGGTAGTCGAGCACGCAGGACCGCTCGGGGCTGTGCACCATCGTGGCGTCGAACCGGCGCGGCCCGCCGGGCAGCGCGAAGGTGCGCACGAACGTGACGGTCTCGCGGCCGTAGGAGTCGGTGTACGGCACGTTCTCGATGGTGAAGGGAATGTCGCGGCCGGTACGGGGGACGAGCACGTTGCGGGTGCCGCCGAGGGCGAGGAACGGCTTCACGAAGGCCCGCCCGTGCCAGATCCGGTCCATGACCCCGCGTCCCAGACAGGCTTCCCCGCTGTCCAGACCGACCGAGAAGCGCCGCCGCAACTGGGGGTGCAGCCGGTCGAACTCCGCGCCCATGGCGAGGCGGAAGATCGAGGTCATGGACGCTCCAGCAGACGGAGGACGGCGGGTGCGGGGGCGGTGGCGCGGCCCGGCGGCCGGCGAAGACAGCGGCGGGCGGCGGGAGTGACGGGCAGCGGCGGCAGCAGCAGCGCGGCCGCCGCGGCGATGAGCGCGGCGCCCGGCCCGAGAGGCAGCGCCGCCGGCACGGCCAGCAGCCGGACGGCGACCTCGGCCACGGCGTACCCGAGGGAGCGGGCGGGGCTGATGCCGCGTTCGCACCAGAGCCGCAGCCGGTCGAAGGACCAGGCGGTGGCCCAGCCCATCAACGGCCGGAACCCCAGCCGGTCCACGAGCGAGCCGAAACGGCCCCAGCGGGTCCGGTAGTCGTAGCCGGTCAGGAAGCGGATGCCGTCGGACGTCGGCACGTAACGCCAGTAGCCGCTGCCCTCGGCGAGGAGCGAGAGGGGCTGGGGCGAGGAGAACCGGAGGGCCGACACCCGCTCGCCGTCCGGCCGGTGCCGCTCGCCCGCGCTGGTACCGGTGCCCGCGACCGTGAGGAAGGGGGCCACCCGGGTGGCATAGCGGAACCGCCGGGCAGCGTCGGGGGCACCCGGCACATACGTGATCTCCGTGAACCGGAGATCCCACCGCTGATGCTGCGCGGGGTTCTGGGTCAGCTCCCAGAGTTCCTCCGGATCCACACGGATCAGTGCCTCGACGTACAACCCCACGTCTGCCCCCGGTTCGTCCATGGTCCATCCACGGTTGAGCGATCGCTCAACCCTCCGCCGGTCCGGGACACTAGCAGGGATTTGAGCAGTCGCTCAAGACGCGGGTCGCGTGCGGGGCGGCCGGCTCCGTGCTCCGGACCCGACGGGCCCGGAGCACCCACCTCGAACAGGCGATCATGACGCGCGTCCGCCGGACTCCCGCGCTCCAATGGACGAGTGACCGCGCCTCCCGACGACTGCCTCGCGCGCAATGAGTGGATCTGCGGCGCCTACCTCTCCAGCCGCCGGGAGATCCTCTGGGACGCGGTCGTCCAGCACCTTCAGCTGACCGCGGTCTCGGTGCTGATCGGACTGGCCATCGCCCTGCCGCTCGCCCTGGCCGCCCGCCGCCGACGCTGGGCGGCCGGGCCCGTGCTCGGGCTGACGACGATCCTCTACACGATCCCGTCGCTCGCGATGTTCTCGCTCCTGCTGCCGGTGTACGGGCTGTCCGCCACGCTCGTCGTCGCCGGACTCGTCCTCTACTCACTGACCCTTCTCGTCCGGAACATCCTCGCCGGACTGCGCGCCGTACCCGAGGAGACCCGGCAGGCGGCGCGCGGCATGGGCTACGGCCCCGCACGCCTGCTGATCGCCGTGGAACTCCCGCTCGCCCTGCCCGCGGCCATGGCCGGACTGCGGATCGCCACCGTCTCGGCGGTCTCCCTGGTCACGGTCGGCGCGATCGTCGGCCACGGCGGACTCGGCAACCTCATCTACTCGGGCATGAACACCTACTTCAAGGCCCAGGTGCTCACCGCGTCCGTCCTCTGTGTCGTCATCGCCGTCGCCGCCGACCTGCTGCTCCTGCTCGTGCAGCGGTGGCTGACGCCCTGGACGAGGACACCGTCGTGACCACCCTGCGGGACACCTGGTCCTGGCTCACCACCGCCACCCACTGGTCCGGCCCCGACGGCATCTGGCACCGGCTCGGCGAACACCTCTTCCTCACCGTCGTCTGCCTGCTGATCAGCTGCCTCATCGCGCTGCCGGTCGCCCTGGTCCTCGGCCACCTCGGCAAGGGCGGCGCCCTCGCGGTCAACATCTCCAACATCGGCCGGGCCGTCCCCACGTTCGCCGTGCTGGTCCTGCTGCTCCTCACACCGATCGGTGCGTACGGCCAGTGGTCGACCATCATCGCCCTGGTGCTCTTCGCCATGCCGCCCCTGCTCACCAACGCCTACGTGGGGATGCGCGAGGTCGACCGGGATGTCGTCCGGGCCGCCCGGGGAATGGGCATGACGGGCCGGCAGATGCTGCTGGGAGTGGAGATCCCGCTCGCGCTGCCGCTCATCCTCACCGGCGTCCGGATCGCCGCCGTGCAACTCGTCGCCACGGCGACGCTGGCCGCCCTGGCCGGCGGCGGGGGACTGGGCCGGATCATCACCGCGGGCTTCAACCTGGCCTCCACGCCCCAGGTCGTGGCCGGAGCGGTCCTCGTCGCCGTGTTCGCCCTCCTCGTGGAAGGGCTCTTCGAGACCGGTCAGCGCCTCGCCCCGGACCGGCGCCGCACCCGGGAGGCCGCGTGAGCGGCCCCCGTACCCCGTACGCCCTGTGCTGCGCACTCCTGCTGGCCGCCACCGCCTGCACCTTTGGCCCCACGCTGGAGAACCGGGGCGATGTCACGGCCCCGCCCGGCGACAGCAAGCACCTCACGATCGGCTCCGCCGGATTCACCGAGAGCGATCTGCTCGCCCAGATGTACGCGATCCTGCTCGACCGGGCCGGGTACTCCACCGAGATCATCTCCGTGACCAACCGGGAGATCTACGAACCCGCACTGGAGAACGGCCAGATCGACGTCGTGCCGGAGTACGCGGCCACCTTCGCCGACTGGCTGAACGCCAAGGCCAACGGTGCGGACGCCGCCCCGGTCGGTTCCCCCGACCTCGGCACCACGATGAAGGCGCTCCGTTCGCTGGCCGCCCGCCGCGGCCTCGTGGTCCTCGATCCGGGCCGCGCCGTCGACCAGAACGCCTTCGCGGTCGCCGCCCCGTACGCGGCGCGGCACCGGCTCAAGACCCTCGGCGACCTGGGGCGCTCACACCTGCCCGTACGGCTGGCGGCGGGCGACGAATGCGTACAGCGCCCCTACTGCGCGCCCGGACTCAGGAAGACGTACGGCATCCGGATCACCGCCGTCGACCCGAAGGGCGTCGGCACCACCCAGGCCAAACAGGCCGTGCAGAGCGGTCAGGACCAGATGGTCCTGACCACCACCACCGACGCCACCCTGGACGACTTCGGCCTCGTACTCCTCGCCGATGACAAGCATCTGCAGAACGCCGACCACCTGGTCCCCGTCGTCAACCGTTCCCGGGCGGGCAGCGCCGGAGTGCGGGACGCGCTCGACCCGCTCAACACCGTGCTGACCACGGCCGCCCTGGCGTCGATGAACGAGGAGGTGGACAGCCGGCGGCGGCTCCCCGAGGACGTCGCGCGCCACTACCTGGAGTCCGAGAAGCTCATCCCGGCAGGGTGAGACCACGGCCCCGCGAGGGGTGCCCGTCGCTCCGGGCCGGTCAGGCCGTCAGCTTTCCGGGCAGCCAGGCCAGTTGGGCGGCCTGCTGGAACGCGCCGCCGCCCTCGTGGTCGTTGAAGTCGTACACCTCGATCGTCTTGTCCTCGTGGGCGTACGCGTTGAAGGCCGCGAAGACCGTCGACGGCGGGCAGGTCTGGTCCTCCAGGGCCGTCGAGAACAGTGCGGGAGCCCGCCCGCGTGCCGCGAAGTGCACCCCGTCGAAGTAGGCCAGCGTGGCGGCGGCCCGCGCGGTGCGCCCGCGGTGCGTCTTGAGGTAGTTGCCCACCTCGCGGTACGGCTGCCGGTCGGTGACGGTGACCGCGCGCGGGAAGTCGCACAGGAACGGCACGTCCGGAGCGACCGCTACCAGGTCCGGTATCAGCCCGCCGGCCGCGATCGCGATGCCGCCGCCCTGGCTGACCCCGGTGACGGCGGTGCGTGCCGCGTCGGCCAGCGGATGCGAACGCGCGGCCTCCACCGCCCGCACCGCGTCGGTGAACACCCGCCGGTAGTAGAACTCCCGGTGATCCTCGATGCCCCGGGTCATGAAACCGGGCAGCGAGGGCGCGCTGCCCACGGGGTCGGCGGTGTCGCCCGGTGCCCAGCCGCTGCCCTGGCCCCGCGTGTCCATCACGAAGTGGGCGAAACCGGCCGAGGCCCACAGCAGATGCGTGTGCGCCAGGCCGCGCCCGCCGCCGTACCCGAGGAACTCCACGACCACCGGCAGCGGGTCCCGGGTGCCCGCGGGAAGGACGAACCAGCCCTTGACCGGGTGCCCCCCGAAACCGGCGAACGTCACGTCGTACACCTCGGCACTCGCCAGTCCCGTGTCGGTGCGGCGTTCGAAGCGGGCGTCGAGATCATGGCTCCTGGCCTCGTCCAGCGTCGTCGACCAGAACGCGTCGAAGTCCTCGGGCTCCACCGACCGGCTGCGGTAGGTGCGCAGCTCATCGAGGGGGAGGTCGAACAGGGCCATGCGGGACCACCTTCGTCGCAGTAGCAGATGATCACACCGTACGGTTTCCGTCATAGCGCCGAAAAGGCGTTGCCCTCCCACCGCGGGCCTGCGACGCTTCCGGCCATGCCCGAGAAAGAAACCAGCAGTGCGCACGGTGTGGCCGCGCTCTTCTCCCACGGACGTCTCACGACGATCCCCCGCAAGGTGGCACGCCGCGAACAGTTGCTGGTCCACCTCTCCGAGACGCTCTTCGAGCGCGAGCGCGCGTACACCGAGCGCGAGGTGAACGAGGCGCTGCTCACGGTGCACGAGGACTGCTCGGCGCTGCGGCGCCATCTCGTCGTCGCGGGGCTGCTGGTACGGCCCAAGGACGGCAGCAGTTATCGGCGCGGGCGGTAGCCGGTCACTCCGGGGAGCGCCCCTACGCGTCCGCGACGGAGTCGAAGTCCACGTCCTCGCGCCCCACGCCCTGGGCCTCCGCGTCCACCGAGCGGCGCAGCGCCTCATGGAGCTTCGCCGGAGTCAGTACGCCCAGGAAGCGCGCGCCGTCCAGCACCGCCACCCACCCGGCGTCGTACTGGAGCATCTCGCTGAACGCCTGCTTCAACGGGGCGCCGACGGGCACCCACGCGTCCATCCGCCGGGCCAGCTCGCCCACCGTGCCCAGCTCCCCGGCGATCCGCAGCGCATCCGCCGACACCCAGCCGTGCAGATCGCCCGCACCGTTCAGCACCACCGCCCAACGGGCCCCCGACGCCCCCAGCCGGGCCGCCGCCGACCGGGCCGGCTCATCGAGGCGGGCCACCGGCGGCTCCCAGAGGTCCTCCGGTTCGATCGCGGTGACCGACAGCCGTTTCAGACCCCGGTCGGCGCCGACGAACCCGGCCACATAGGGCGTCGCCGGGGTGCCGAGCACGGCGGCCGGGGTGTCGAACTGCTCGATGCGGCCCTCCCCGTACACGGCCATCCGGTCACCCATCCGCACCGCCTCCTCGATGTCGTGCGTGACCAGCAGGACGGTCTTCCTGACCGTCGCCTGAAGCCCGAGGAACTCGTCCTGCAACCGTTCCCGTACCACCGGGTCGACCGCACCGAACGGTTCGTCCATCAGCAGCACGGGCGGATCCGCCGCGAGTGCGCGGGCCACCCCCACCCGCTGGCGCTGCCCGCCGGACAACTGGGCGGGATAGCGCGAGCCGTACGTGCCGGGGTCCAGGCCCACCAGGTCGAGCAGCTCCGCCGCCCGTTCCCTGGCCCTGCCGCGCTTCCAGCCGACCAGCGCCGGGACGGTCGCGGTGTTGTCCAGGACCGTCCGGTGCGGGAACAGGCCGACCTGCTGGATCACATAGCCGATCCGGCGGCGCAGCTTCACCGGGTCGACCGCGGCGATGTCCTCGCCGTCCACCAGAATCCGGCCCGCGGTCGGCTCGATCAGCCGGTTCACCATCATCATCGTGGTGGTCTTGCCGCAGCCGGACGGTCCGACCAGGGTGACCAGCTCCCCCTCGGCGACCTCGAAGGACAGCCCGTCGACCGCGGCCGTGCCATCCGGGTAGACCTTGCTGACCTGCTCGAACCGGATCATGACTGCACGCTAGGAGCCCCCCGCGTACGGCGCACACGGGCCGCGACTGTCCGAGTCACGGCCATGTGCTGAACTTTCCCGGAACCATCTGATTCAGGAGCCTTTTGTGAGCAGCTACCGGCAGCCCGGTGTCGTCTTCACCGACCGTCATTTCACGGTCCCGCTCGACCACAGCGACCCGGGCGGCGAGCAGATCGAGATCTTCGGCCGCGAGGCGGTGGCGTCCGGCAGGACCGGGGAGCAACTGCCGTGGCTGATCTACCTGGAGGGCGGCCCCGGGTTCGGCGCCCGCCGTTACGTCGGCGCGGAAGCCTGGCTGGGCCGCGCCCTGCGGGAGTTCCGGGTGCTCCTGCTCGATCAGCGCGGGACCGGCAGGTCCACCCCGGCGAACCGGCAGACCCTGCCGTTGCGGGGCGGCCCGCGCGAGCAGGCCGACTACCTCGGCCACTTCCGCTCCGACAGCATCGTCCGCGACTGCGAAGCCATCCGGCCGCAGGTCACCGGCGGCGAGACCTGGACGGTGCTGGGACAGTCCTTCGGCGGATTCTGTGCCGTCCGCTATCTGTCGGCCGCCCCGGAAGGGCTCACGGCCGCTCTGATCACCGGCGGACTGCCCGCCCTGGACGCCCATGCCGACGAGGTGTACCGGGCCGCCTACCCCCGGGTCGAGCGGAAGGTCGCGGCCCACTACGCCCGCTACCCGCAGGACGTGCGGCGGGTCCGGGAGATCACCGAGTACCTCGTCGCCCACCGCTCGGAGGGCACCGGGCACCGGCTGACGCCCGAGGGGTTCCAGTCCCTCGGCATCATGCTGGGCGTCGGCAACGGCAGCCACCAGCTGCACTACCTGCTGGAGAACGCCTTCGTCCGCACCCCGCACGGAACCGAGCTGTCCGACGCCTTCCAGGAGGCCGTGCGCACCGCCACCTCGTTCGCCGGCCATCCGCTGTACGCCCTGATGCACGAGGCGATCTACGGCCGGGGCGAGCGGCCCACCGGCTGGTCGGCCGAGCGGGTCCGCGCCGAGTTCCCGCAGTTCGACGCGGCGGGCGCACTGGCGGGCGAGGGCCCCGTGCTCCTCACCGGCGAGACGATCCACCCCTGGCACTTCGACGTCGACCCGGCCCTGCGCCCGCTGCGCGAGACCGCCGAACTCCTCGCCAGCCGCACCGACTGGCCCGTGCTGTACGACCCCGAGCGGCTCGCCGCCAATGAGGTGCCGGTCGTCGCCGCCGTCTTCCACGACGACATGTTTGTCGACACCGGGCACGCGCTGCGCACCGCCGCCGCCATCCGCGGGCTGCGCACCTGGGTGACCAACGAGTTCGAGCACGACGGACTGCGTGCGGGCGGACCGCGCGTACTGGACCGGCTGCTCGCGATGGTCAGGGACGAGATCTGACCGGGACCGCCCGGTGAACACGGGGGAGCCGGCCGCACATGGTGTGCGGCCGGCTCCCCCGCGTACGTTCCGGGCGAACGCCCGCACCGCTCACTTCTGGAGCGCCTCCAGCGTGGTGCTCAGGTCGGCGGCGGTGCGCGGTGCGCGGTTGTGCGGGAGCTTCGAGAGGGCCGCCGCCATGCCGCAGGTGTTGGTCAGCGCGGAGAAGACCAGGCCGGAGCCGATGCCGGCGGACAGCCAGCGCGCGGCCGGGAACCGAAGCCCCGCCACCAGACCGGCCACCACCAGCGAACCGGCGGCGAGACGGACCTGGCGCTCCATCGGCCAGACGGCCCCGGAGCCCTCGGGCCGGTCCAGTCCGCGGCCGTCGCCCTCCCAGGCGGAGGTGCCGCCCGTGAGCGTCAGGGCGTCGATGTCCGCCCCGGAGAGGACCTCGCACGCACGGGTGGAACGGACACCGGAGGCGCAGACCATGAGCAGCGTGCCGCGCGCGGACGCCGACTTCAGCGCGGGCAGGGCCTCGGGAAGCCGGTCGAGCGGGACGTTCAGGGCGCCGGGGACATGCCCGGAGGCGTACTCGCCGGGGGCCCGCACATCGATGACGGTGAACTCCTCCAGACGGGCTGCGGCCTGGGCGGGGGACAGGGAAGCATGGCTGGTCACGAGCAGGTGGTCCTTTCGTTCACCGGGTGGGGAAGAGACAGGCGTCTCTGCCTTCCCCGGACAGGTTAGGATACCCCTTGGGGTATTCGGAGGAGGATGTGTGGAACTCGACATGGCGGCCGACGAACTGAAGTCGGTCCTCAATCGCCTGCGCCGCGCCCAGGGCCAGCTCAACGCGATCATCAGGATGATCGAGGAAGGGCGGGACTGCGAGGACGTCATCACGCAGATGGCGGCGGTCTCGCGGGCCCTGGACCGGGCCGGTTTCGCGATCATCGCCACCGGACTGCAGCACTGCATGGCGGACGGTGCCGCCGAGCCCGCCGACCGGGACCGGATGCGCGCCAGGCTGGAGAAGCTCTTCCTCTCGCTGGCCTGACGGCGCCTGCCGGGCCCCGGGCGGACGTGGGTCACACCAGGAACGCGTCGAGGATCATGGCGAGCGCGACGGCCAGGAGCACCGCACCGAACAGCCGTCGCAGGGTGTCCGTGGACACCTTCGCGGCCAGCCGTTTCCCGTCCCAGGCACCCAGCACCGCCGACGCCGTGAACGGCGCGATCACCGCCCAGTCCAGCGGGGTCGGTGTGGCGAGCCGGGTGACGAGCGCCGCTGCCGAGTTGACCGTGATGACCAGCAGGCTCGTCCCCACGGCCGCGGTCATCGGCAGGGCGAGGACGGTGACCAGGGCCGGCACCGCCAGGAATCCGCCGCCCACTCCCAGCAGCCCCGTCAGCGCACCGAGCCCCGCCCCCGCCCCGGCCGCCCTGCGGGCGGGCACGACGTCCGGGCCGCGCCCGTCCCCGGCGCCCGGCGGCGCCGGACGGGGCCGGAGCATCCGGACCGCGGCGAACGCCGCGAGCACGGCGAACGCCACGGTCAGCACCACCGCCGGAATCCGTGCCGACAGCGCGCCCGCGACGGCGGCCGGGACGACGCCCGCGGCGGCGAAGAGCCCACCCGTACGCCACCTGACCACGCCCTCCCGCGCATGGGCCAGCAGTCCGGTGAGCGAGGTCGCGATGACGATGAGCAGCCCGGCGGTGGTGGCCGCGGTGGGGGTGAAGCCGAGCAGATAGATCAGCGCGGGCACGGCGAGGACGCTGCCCCCGCCGCCCAGCCCGCCGAGTGCCAGGCCGACCACGGCCCCGGCCGCCAGCGCCAGGACCAGCGAGGTCACGCGGTCGTGCCCGGCACCCGGGAACCGGACGCCGGTCCGCCTGCCGCGCCGGGGCGCTCGGCCACGACGACCGTCAGTCCCGCCTCGTCCGCCGCTCCGAAGCCGTCGTCGACCGCCACCACCTCGCGCCCCGCCGCGTCCAGCAGTGACGCGGCGATCGCCGCCCGCATGCCGCCCGCGCAGTGCACCCACACCACGCCCGGCGGCACCTCGGCCAGCCGGCCGGGCAGCTCGTGCACGGGGATGTGCGCCGAGCCGGCGATCGCGCCGCCGTCGCGCTCCGAGGCCCGCCGTACATCGAGTACCACCGGGTCCTCGCCGCGGCGCCGGGCGGCGGCCAGCCCCGCGAAGTCCGACCGCGCGAAGGAGCGCAGCTCGTCGGCTGTCCGGACCCAGGAATCCGGGGCGCCGGTGGCCGCGGCGGCCGGCCGGTCGATGCCGACCCGTGCCAGCTCGCGCTGAGCGGCCGCGATCTCCTCGGCGGTGGACGCCAGCAGGGTGACCGGCCTGCCCCACGGGATGAGCCAGGCCAGATAGGTGGCGGGCTGTCCGGCACCCTCGAAGTTGAACGACCCGGCGACATGCCCCTCGGCGAACGCGACGCGGCCGCGCAGGTCCACCACCCACTCGCCCGCGGCGAGCCGCCGTGCTATCTGCTCGGCGTCCGCCGGGGCGGGCGGGGTCAGATCGATGGGGGAGGGGCCCGCGGCATTGGCCGGGCCCATGTGCGCGTAGTACGCGGGAACGTCGTCGAGACCGGCGAGCAGCTCCGCGACGAAGGTGTCCACGTCCTTGACCAGCGCCTCGTTCCGGCCGCGCTCGGCACCGATCGTCGTCGCGGTGCCCTCGCCCGGCGTGGTGGAGCAGAAGCTGCCGAAGCCGTGCGTGGGCAGCACGGCGACCTCGTCGTCCAGGGCATCGGCCAGCCGGTGCGCCGAGGCGTGCTGGGCGCGGGCCAGCCGTTCGGTCAGCCGGGGCTCGACCAGATCGGGGCGGCCCACGCCGCCGATCAGCAGCGAGCCACCGGTGAACGCGGCAACGGCACGGCCGTGCTCCCGGAGGACGTACGAGGTGTGGTGCGGGGTGTGTCCCGGAGTGGCCATCGCGCGCAGCGTGATTCCGTCGTCGACCTCGACGGTGTCTCCGTCGGCGACCGGCGTACGGGCGAAGGAGACCTGCGCGGCGGCGGGCACCAGATAGCGGGCGCCCGTGATCCGCGCCAGTTCGAGGCCGCCGGACACGTAGTCGTTGTGCAGATGCGTCTCCACCACCAGGGCGATGCGCACCCCGCGAGCGGCGGCCGCGGCGATGATCCGGTCGATGTCACGCGGCGGATCCACCACCGCGGCGGCCCGTTCGCCGCCCGCGAGATAGCTGCGGTTGCCCAGGCCGGCGGTGTCCATGGTGTCGATGAAGAACACGACACGCTCCTTCCGATTGCTTACCCCAGGGGGTATATCTTCAGTAGCCTAACAGTAATACCCCGGGGGGTATATTTCGGCCCGGGTGTGCCGACTCGGCGCGGACTCCACGGCGCGCGGATAGCCTGCGTGCATGACACAGCGACAACTCGAACCCATGCCCGTCGACTGGCAGCGTGCCCTGGCCGTCGCGGCCCATCCCGATGACCTGGAGTACGGATCCGCCGCCGCTGTGGCGGGCTGGACCGACGGTGGCCGCGAGGTCGCCTATCTGCTGGCCAGCCGTGGCGAAGCGGGCATCGACACGCTTTCCCCCGAGGAGTGCGCGCCGCTGCGGGAGCGGGAGCAGCGGGCGAGCGCCGCGGTGGTCGGGGTGCGTACGGTGGAGTTCCTGGATCACCGGGACGGTGTGATCGAGTACGGGCTCCGGTTGCGGCGTGAGATCGCCGCCGCCATTCGCCGCCACCGGCCGGAACTGATCATCACTCTCAACCACCGGGACACCTGGAGCGGGGTCGCCTGGAACACGCCCGACCACCGGGCGGTCGGCCGGGCTGCGCTGGACGCGGTCGCCGACGCGGGAAACCGGTGGATCTTCCCCGAACTCGTCGAGGAGGGGCTCCAGCCGTGGAACGGGGTGCGCTGGGTCGCCGTCTCGGGCAGTGACCGGCCCACCCATGCGGCGGACGCGACACAGGGCTTCGAACGCTCGGTCCGGTCGCTCCTGGCGCACCGTACGTACATCGAGGCGCTGACGCGGGAGGACCCGGAGGCGTACTGCCGGACCCTGCTGGAGGGTGCGGTGCAATCCGAGGCCGAACGGTTCGGCGGCACTCCCGCCGTCACCTTCGAGGTCTTCACACGCTGAGTGGCCGTGATGCCCCGTGGTGCGCCGACTGTGCTCAGCGCGCGCGGCGGGGCGGTGCGCGGCGGGGCGGCGCGCGGCGGGGCGGCGCCCGCAGGCGCCGGTGGGTCGTCGGCCTACCCGATTGACAAACCTCCTTGCTGATTCTGCAATGGGCACATGAAGGAACACGACCGGGACGACCCGGAACTGAACACCGTGCTCACCGGTGTCGGACCCCGACTGCGCAGGCTGCGCACCGACCGGGGCGTCACGCTCGCCGCTCTCTCCGCCGCCACCGGAATCTCCGTGTCCACCCTTTCCCGGCTGGAGTCCGGCGGGCGGCGCCCCAGTCTGGAACTGCTGCTCCCGATCGCCCGCGCCCATGAGGTCCCCCTCGACGACCTCGTCGGCGCGCCGCCCGTCGGGGACCCGAGGGTCAGGGCCAAGCCGATCGTGTACGGCGGGAAGACCGCGCTTCCCCTGACCGGACGGCCGGGCGGCCTCCAGGCGTACAAGGTGGTGCACGAGTCCGCCTGCCAGGAGGTGCCGGAGCGGCGTACGCACGAGGGGTACGAGTGGCTGTACGTGCTCTCCGGGGAGCTGCGGCTGCTGCTGGCCGAGCACGACCTGGTGCTGGCTCCGGGGGAGGCCGCCGAGTTCGACACCCGGCTGCCCCACTGGTTCGGTCCGGCCGGTGACGAACCGGTGGAATACCTCAGCCTGTTCGGGCCGCAGGGGGAGCGCATGCACGTCAGGGCCAAGCCGAAGCGGGCGTGAGGGGGCCGGTGCGCCGGACGGGCCGCAGCTGTTCCCAGATCGGCAAGCGACCGCTTAGTATGCGCCGGAGCAGTGGTAATGCCGACAGTGTTGTGGAGGCCCCTCATGCAGGCATGGCGAGTGCACCGGAACGGCGAGCCGAGCGAGGTGATGGAGCTTCAGGAGACGGACCGGCCCACACCCGGAGACGGCCGGACACTGATCGAGGTACGCGCGGCGAACATCAACTTCCCCGACGCGCTCCTCTGCCGAGGCCAGTACCAGGTCCGTCCGCCACTGCCCTTCACCCCCGGCGTGGAGATCTGCGGCGAGACCGAGGACGGGCGCAGGGTGCTCGCCACCCCCGCGCTCCCGCACGGTGGCTTCGCCGAGTACGTCGTCGCCGACGAAGCGGCCCTGCTGCCCGCCCCCGACTCCCTGGACGACGCCGAGGCGGCCGCCCTGCACATCGGCTACCAGACCGGCTGGTTCGGGCTGCACCGGCGGGCGCACCTCCGGGCCGGCGAGACCCTTCTCGTGCACGCGGCAGCGGGCGGTGTCGGCAGCGCCGCCGTCCAGCTCGGCAAGGCGGCGGGTGCCACCGTCATCGGCGTCGTCGGCGGGCCGGAGAAGGCCGGGATCGCCCGGACGCTGGGGTGCGACCTGGTCATCGACCGGCGGAGCGAGGACATCGTCGCGAAGGTCAAGGAAGCGACCGGCGGGCGCGGCGCCGATGTCGTCTACGACCCGGTCGGCGGCGACGCCTACGCCAAGTCCGTGAAGTGCGTCGCCTTCGAGGGACGTGTCGTCGTGGTCGGCTTCGCGAGCGGCGTCATCCCCGCCCCGGCGCTCAACCACGCCCTCGTCAAGAACTACTCGATCGCCGGACTCCACTGGGGTCTGTACAACACCAAGGACCCCGCCGCGGTCCGCTCCTGCCACGACGAACTGACCGCGCTCGCCGCCCGGGGAGTCATCAAGCCGCTGATCAGCGAGCGTGTCGCGATGGCCGGCGCGGCGGATGCCGTGCAGCGTGTCGCCGACGGCACGAGCACCGGCCGCATCGTCGTCCTGCCGACGGGAGCCGCCCGATGACCGCCTCCATCGACGCGGCCGACGTCCGCCGCCGCACGGGCGAACTGCTCGCCGCGCACCCACCGGCCACCACGGACCGCACCGACTTCCTGAAGGCCCGCTTCGACGCGGGTCTCGCCTGGGTCCACTACCCGGCCGGACTCGGCGGGCTCGACGCACCGCGTTCCCTGCAGCCCGTCATCGACGCCGAACTCGCCGCGGCCGGGGCCCCGGACAACGACCCGCGCCGCATCGGCATCGGTCTCGGCATGGCGGCCCCCACCGTCCTCGGCTTCGGCACCGACGAGCAGAAGCAGCGCTTCCTGCGGCCCCTGTGGGTCGGCGAGGAGGTGTGGTGCCAGCTGTTCAGCGAGCCGGGCGCCGGTTCCGACCTGGCGGCCCTCGGCACCCGGGCCGTCCGCGACGGCGAGGACTGGGTCGTCGACGGGCAGAAGGTCTGGACCTCCAGCGCCCATGTGGCCCGCTGGGCGATCCTGATCGCCCGCACCGACCCCGATCTGCCCAAGCACCGCGGCATCAGCTACTTCATCTGCGACATGACCGACCCCGGTGTCGAGGTGCGCCCGCTGCGCCAGATCACCGGCGAGGCGGAGTTCAACGAGGTCTTCCTCACCGGCGTACGCATCCCGGACAGCAGGCGGCTCGGCCCGGTCGGCGAGGGCTGGAAGGTCGCCCGGACCACCCTGATGAACGAGCGCGTCTCGATCGGCGGGGCGCGTATCCCGCGCGAGGGCGGCATGATCGGCCCGGTCTCGCGGACCTGGCGCGAACGCCCCGAGCTGCGCACCCATGATCTGCACCAGCGGCTGCTGACCCTGTGGGTGGAGGCCGAGGTCGCCAGGCTCACCGGCGAGAGGCTGCGGCAGCAGCTCGTCGCCGGGCACCCCGGCCCCGAGGGGTCGGGCATGAAGCTCGCCTTCGCCCGCCTCAACCAGGAGATCAGCGGCCTGGAGGTCGAACTCCTCGGCGACGGGGGCCTCCTGTACGGCGACTGGACCATGCGCCGCCCGGAACTGGTCGACTTCACCGGACGCGACGCCGGATACCGCTACCTGCGCTCCAAGGGCAATTCCATCGAGGGCGGCACGAGCGAGGTACTGCTGAACATCGTCGCCGAGCGCGTCCTCGGGCTGCCCGTCGAGCCGCGCAACGACAAGGACGTCGCCTGGAAGGACCTCTCCCGATGACCGCGCTCCACCAGCCCGCCGCGACCCCCGGCCTCCTCTACTCGGAGACCGAGGAGGACCTGCGGTCCGCCGTGCGCTCCCTGCTCGCCGACCGGGCCGACGCGCCGACGGTGCTCGCCCGCGCGGAGTCCGACACGCCGTACGACCCGCGGTTGTGGGAGGCGCTCGCCGCCGGTATCGGCGCCGCCGGACTCCTCGTACCGGAGAAGCTCGGGGGACAGGGCGCCTCCCACCGGGAGGCCGCCGTGGTCCTGGAGGAGATCGGGCGCAGCGTCGCGCCGACGCCGTACCTGACGAGCGCGGTCGTGGCGACCGCGACGCTGCTCGCGCTGGGGACCGAGGACGGCCCGGTCGCGGAACTGCTCGCCGGCCTCGCCTCCGGCCGCAGGGTCGCCGCCCTCGCCGTGCCGTTCGCCACCCCGCCCGCCGGTACGCCCGGCGCGACGGTGGCCGCGGCGGACGGCGTACTCGACGGGACGGTGACCGCGGTGGCCGACGCGGCCACCGCCGACGTGCTGCTGGTGCCCACCCCCGAGGGCCTGTACGCGGTCGAGGCCGCCGCGGGCGGGGTCACCGTGGAACCGCTCATCCCGCTCGACCTGACCCGTCCGCTCGCGGCCGTCACCCTGACCGGCGCCACCGGGACCCTGCTCGCCACTGCGGGAGCGGCGGCCGACGCCGTACGGAGAGGGCTGCTCGCCGGTGCCGGACTGCTCGCCTCCGAACAGCTCGGGCTTGCCGAGTGGTGCCTGACGGAGACCGTCCGGTACACCCGTGAACGGCACCAGTTCAACCGGCCGGTGGGCTCCTTCCAGTCGCTCAAGCACCGGATGGCCCAGCTCTGGCTGGAGGTCGTCTCGGCCCGCGCCGCCGCCCGCAACGCCGCCGACGCCCTCGCCACCGGCAGCCCCGACGTCCCGCTCGCGGTCGCCCTGGCCCAGGCGTACTGCTCGAAGGTCGCGGTCCGTGCGGCCGAGGAGTGCGTGCAGCTGCACGGCGGGATCGGGATGACCTGGGAACACCCCGCGCATCTCTATCTGAAGCGGGCCAAGGCCGACTCGATCGCGTACGGCACGGCGGGAAGCCATCGCGCGGCCGTCGCCGAGCTGGTCGAACTCCCGGCGCCGTAGGGCCCTTTCCTCGGATCCGTCAGCGGGGGTACGCGTCGCGTACCCCCGCTTCGCCCTGCCCGGCGGAGACGGACGGCTGTGGGCGGGGTGGGCGCGGCCCTTTACGTGCTGTTTAATTGCGATCGTTTCGCAATAACATTCGATCTTCATTAGGGATGTGCAGAGTATGACGGCCCGATCGATACGGGGAGCGGTCGCCACCGCGCTGGCGACCGTGCTGTCGATATCCGCGGCGGCCTGCTCGAATCCGGGAGATCCGGACGCGAGTTCCGGCTCCGGGGCGGGTTCCGCGGACTCCGCCGTCGTCGGTATCGCGTACGAGCCCGACAGCCTCAGCCCGCTGCTCGGCTACGGCAAGGACGGCAACTCCAAGATCTTCGACGGGCTGCTCGCCCTCGACGGCGGGATGACGCTGCGGCCCGCGCTCGCCACCGCCCTGCCCGAGGTCAGCGCCGACGGGCTCACGTATACCTACCGGCTCCGCAAGGGCGTCACGTTCAGCGACGGAAAGCCCTTCGGTGCCAAGGACGTCGTCTTCACCTACCGCACCATCCTGGACGAGAAGACGAACAACGCCTCCCGCACCGAGCTGGACGCGGTGAAATCCGTCGAGGCGGTCGGCGAGGACAGCGTCGTCTTCACCCTCAAGTACCCCTACGCGCCGTTCGCCCAGCGCACCGTCCTGCCCATCGCCCCCGAACACGTCGCGGGCGAGCAGGACGTCAATACCGGCGCCTTCACCACCCACCCCATCGGCACCGGGCCCTACCTCCTCACCAAGTGGTCCAAGGGCGAGAAGCTGAGCTTCAAGGCCAACCCCGACTACTGGGGCGGCGCACCGAAGATCAAGAAGTTCACCATGGCGATCATCAAGGACGACGACGTGCGCGCCACCCGGCTGCGCTCCGGCGACCTCGACGGCGCGATCCTGCCGCCCAACCTCGCCAAGGGCTTCAAGGGCGACGACGGCAAGCGGACCTACGCGGCCACGACGTACGACTACCGCACCGTGACCCTGCCCACCCACAACAAGGCCGCCGGTGACACCGCCGTCCGGCGCGCACTCGATGTCGCCGTCGACCGGCAGGCCATGGTCGACTCCATCCTCAACGGCGAGGGCAAGCCCGCCTACGGTCCCGTCCCCACCGACAGCGAGTGGTTCACCAAGGGCACCGAGCGCACCCACGACCTCGCCGCCGCGAAGAAGATCCTCGACACGGCGGGCTGGAAGCCCGGCAAGGACGGCATCCGCACCAAGGACGGCGTACGCGCCGCCTTCCCGCTCTGGTACCTCACCGGCGACAAGCTCCGCCAGGAACACGCCCTCGCCTACGCCTCCGACGCCAAGAAGGCCGGCATCGACATCACCGCCGAGGCCGGGACCTGGGAGGTCATCGAGCCCCGGATGAAGCAGGACGCCGTCCTCGCCGGCGGCGGATCGCCCGCCGACCCCGACTTCGACCAGTACACCCTGCTGAAGTCCTCCCTCGCGGGCGACGGCTTCAACAACATGGCGTGGTACGACAACAAGGCCGTCGACACGGCCCTCGAAGCGGGCCGCAGGAGCGGTGACAAGGCCGCCCGCCAGGCCGCGTACGACACGGTCCAGCGGGAACTGGTCAAGAACCCCGGCTACACCTTCCTCACCCACATCGACCACCTCTACGTCGTCGACGACCGGTTCGGCCCGCTCACCACACAGGTCGAACCGCACGACCACGGCCTGGCCTCCGGCCCCTGGTGGAACGTCGAGAAGTGGACCACCGAGGGCGCGGAGAAGTGAACCACCGCCTCCCCTGGGGGCCGATGGCGCGGATGGCGGGACGGCGGGCCCTGTTCGCCGTGCCCGTCCTCGGCGTCGTCACCTTCGGCGTGTTCGCCGTCGCCGCCGCGTCCCCCTTCGACCCCGTCAAGGCCTACGCGGGCACCGCGGGCCTCACCGCCTCGCAGGAGAACCTCGACCAGCTCCGCGCCAACCTCGGCGTCGACCAGCCGCTGGTCACCCGCTGGTGGAACTGGCTCACCTCCGCGCTCCAGGGCGACTTCGGCGACTCCAGCGTGATGCGCCAGCCGGTCGCCGATGTCATCGGCGAACGCGTCGGCTGGTCCGTGCTGCTCGCCGCCACCGCCTTCGTCGTCGCCATCCTGCTCGGCACCGGCCTCGGCGTCCTGGCCGCCCGCCGTCCCGGCGGCTCGCTCGACCGGTGCGTCAGCTCGGCCGCGTACACCCTGGAAGCCGCCCCCGCCTTCTGGCTCGGGCTGCTCGCCATCTGGTTCTTCGCCCTGAAACTGGACGTCCTGCCGGCCGGCGGACTCACCGACGCCGCCAGCGACACGGTCACCTTCGGACAGGTCGCCTCCCACCTGGTGCTGCCCGCGGCGGTCCTCGGGATCTCCCAGCTGCCGTGGTTCTTCCTGTACGTACGCCAGGGAGTCGCCGACGCCCTGGACGAGGACCCGGTACGCGGCGCCCGCGCCCGCGGACTGCGCGAACGCACCGTGCTGCTCGGCCACGCCCTGCGCTCCGGCATGCTGCCGATGCTCACCCTGATCGGCTCCCGCGTCCCCGAACTCATCACCGGCGCACTCCTCGTCGAGACGGTCTTCAGCTGGCCCGGCATCGCCGCCGCCACCGTGCAGGCCGCCACCTCCGTGGACTTCGCGCTGCTCGCCGCCCTCACGGTGCTCGCCACCGCGGCGGTGCTGCTGGGCAACCTCCTGTCCGATCTGCTGTACGGACTGGCCGATCCGAGAGTGGGCTTCGATGGCTGAGGCCGTGTTCGCGTCCCCGCGCCGCACCACCCGCCGCATCCGTGTGGTCACCTCCGCGGGGATCGTGGCCGCCGTGCTGCTGGCCGTCCTCGTCGTACCGCCGCTGGTCCAGCTCGACCAGCAGGCCGTCGACCTCGCGGCCAAGCTGCGACCCCCTTCCCTCGCGCACCCGTTCGGAACGGACGACGTGGGCCGGGACCTGCTGCTGCGGTGCGTCTACGGGCTGCGCGTCTCCCTGCTCGTCGGACTGGTCGCCGCCCTCACCGCCACCGTCATCGGCACGGCCGTCGGCGCCCTGGCCGCGGCGTTCGGCGGCTGGACCGACCGGGTCGTGATGCGGCTGGTCGACACCTTCTCGTCCGTACCGCACCTGCTGCTCGGCATCTTCATCGTCGCGATGTTCCGGCCCGGCGTCTGGCCGGTGATCGTCTCCGTGGCCCTGACGCACTGGCTGTCCACGGCCCGGATCGTCCGCTCCGAAGTGCTCTCGCTGCGCTCGCGCCCCTTCATCGACGCGGCGATCTCCGGCGGCGCCTCACGGGGACGGGTCATCGTGCGGCACCTGCTGCCCGGAGTGCTGCCGCAGGCCGGTCTGGCGGCCGTCCTCATGGTGCCGCACGCCATGTGGCACGAGTCGGCGCTGTCCTTCCTGGGTCTCGGCCTGCCCGCCCACCAGGCGAGCCTCGGCAACCTCGTGCAGTCCGCGCGTGGATCGCTGCTCGCCGGTGACTGGTGGCCGACGCTCTTCCCCGGCCTCTTCCTGATCATTCCGACGCTCGCCCTGGCGGGCCTCGCCGGTGCCTGGCGCGAGCGGATCAATCCGCGCCGCCGATCGGAGCTGATGCTGTGACCCGCCCGAGCGAAGACCGGCCGCGCCGGACGTCCGCGCCGGGACACCGTGTGCCGTCCGCGCCGGGGGCTCCCGTGCTGTCCGTGCGGGGACTCTCCGTCCGCTTCCGGCTGCGCGGCGGACGGCACATCGCCGCCGTCACCGACGCCCACTTCGACCTCGCGGCCGGGGAGTGCCTGGCGCTGGTCGGCGAGAGCGGCTGCGGCAAGTCCGTACTCGCCTCCGCCCTGCTCGGACTGCTGCCCGCCAACGCCGGGACCACGGGCAGCGCCCTCCTGGCCGGGGACACCGATCTGCTCACCGCGGACGAACGCACCCTCGCCCGCTCGGTACGCGGCCGCCGCATCGGACTCGTACCGCAGAGCCCCGCCGCCCACCTCACCCCCGTACGCACGGTCCGCGCCCAGTTGGAGGAGACCCTCCGCGAACTGACCGGGGTACGCCGGCCCGCCGTACGGGCAGCGGCGGAGGCGGCCGCCGCCCGCGCCTCGTTCCCCGCCGACCACCTCGACCGCTACCCGCACGAACTCTCCGGCGGCCTCGCCCAGCGCGCCGCCACCGCACTGGCCCTGATCGGCGACGCGCCGCTGCTCCTCGCCGACGAACCCACGACCGGGCTCGACCGGGACCTGGTGGAGCGGACCGTCGACGAGCTGCGCCGCCACACCGACGGGGGCCGTGCGCTGCTGCTCATCACCCACGACCTCGCGGCCGCCGAGCGGATCGCCGACCGGGTGGCCGTGATGTACGCCGGACGGATCGTCGAACTCGCCGACGCCGACCGCTTCTTCGGGCACCCGGGACCCCGGCACCCGTACGCGAGGGGGCTGCTCGACGCCCTGCCGGAGCGGGACTTCACGCCGATCCCCGGGATGCCGCCGGAGCTGGGCGCACTGCCCGAAGGGTGCGCGTTCGCCGCCCGCTGCGCCCATGCCGATGAACAGTGCGCCGTGCTGCCCGCGTTCGACGGGGCCCTCGCCTGCCATCACCGCCTGCCCACCGGTGAGGACCGCCGGAGCGAGGAGTCCGCCGATGCTTGAGCTCACCGGCATCACCGCCGGATACGACCCGCGGCGCCCCGTCGTCCGCGATGTCTCGCTGAGCGTCGCCCCGGCCGAGGCGGTCGGGCTGCTCGGTCCGAGCGGCTGCGGCAAGTCCACCCTGGCCAGGGTCGCGGCCCTGCTGCACCGCCCCGACGCGGGCACCGTCACCCTCGACGGCGAAGCGGTACGCGGCTGGCGCCACCGGGCCCCGCAGGCGCAGCGGACCGCGGTCGGCGTCGTCTTCCAGCAGCCCCGGCTCTCCGCCGACCCCCGGCTGAGCCTGCGTGAACTCATCGCCCAGCCGCTGCGGTCCACGGGGCGACGCGGTGAGGTCGCGGACCGGGTGGGGGAGCTGGCCGGGCGCGTCGGGCTGACGGGGGAACTGCTCGACCGCCGGCCGCACGCGGTGAGCGACGGCCAGCTGCAACGGGCCTGCCTCGCCCGCGCGTTGGTCCTGCGACCGAGGCTGCTGATCTGCGACGAGATGACCGCGATGCTCGACGCCTCGACGACCGCCGCCCTGGTGGCCGTCGTGGAGTCCTACCGCGCGGAGTCCGGGGCGGGGCTGCTGGCGGTGGGCCACGACCGGGTGCTGCTGGAGCGCTGGTGCGACCGGACGGTCCGCTGGGACGAACAGGCCCCGCGGCACGGACCGCGGAAGCGCGGGTGATTTCCCGCGACGGCACGGCCCACGCGGCCACCGCCTGTGGTGGAACCGGCCGGCGCCGGACGATGCCTGTCCGACGGCCCGTCCCCTCCATGGCCCGGCGCCGAGGCCGAACAACGGGCGCAGCGCAGTCGACGGGTGGACGACGACCGCTCCAACTCTTGGCAGGTACCTGCCGTGGAGGTGGTGCGCGCCCTCATACTCGGTCGCGTCCGTCCGCACCGCTCTGCTCTTCCCACCGCTTCAGGGAGACCCCATGGCCATGGCACACCTGACCCGTCGCAGAGTCGTCACCACCGCGCTCGCCACCGCGGCCGCGGGCGTGGTCGTCCCCGCCGGGGCGGCCGTCGCCGCCCCCTCCGGCAACCCGGGCGACCACGGCCGCCCCCACGGCCCGCGTCCTCTGCGCCACGCCCACGCGCACAACGACTACCTGCACCCGCGACCGCTCCACGACGCCCTCGCGCACGGCTTCACCAGCGTCGAGGCGGACATCTTCCTCGTCGACGGCGACCTGCTCGTCGCCCACGACGCCGCCGACCTCGACCCCACCCGCACCCTCGCCTCCCTCTACCTCGACCCGCTGCTGGCCCTGGCCGGGGCGAACCACGGCAGCGTCCACCCCGGACACCGCGCCCCGCTGCAGCTGCTGATCGACATCAAGGCCGACGGGGTGGCCGCCTACCTCGAACTGGACCGGCAGCTCCAGCGCTACCGCCGGATGCTGACCCGCTACCGCCACGGCCGGGTCCGCGCCGGAGCGGTCACCCCCGTCATCTCCGGCGACCGCGCCGCCCGTGGCCCCATGGAGGCGCAGCGCACCCGGTACGCCTTCTACGACGGCCGCCTCGAAGACCTCGGTACGGCGGCGACCGCGTCCTTCATCCCGCTCATCAGCGCCAACTGGACCCAGTCCTTCGGCTGGCTGGGCGCGGGTCCCTTCCCGGCCGCCGAACGGGACCGGCTCGCCGGTCTCGTGAAGGCCGCCCACCGGCGGGGTCAGCGCGTCCGTTTCTGGGCCACCCCGGACCTCGCGGGACCCGAGCGCGACGCCGTATGGACCGAGCTGCTCGCGGCGGGGGTCGACCATCTGAACACCGACGACCTGGCGGGCCTCGAACGCTTCCTGCGCGCCCGGGGGAGCGCCGTCCGGGCCGACTGACGCGCCCCAGCCGGTAAGTACCCGTTCGGCGGACACGCCAGTGCGCCGAACGGCCTTTCCGCTACGCCACACTGGCGGCCGAATGCCGCAATTCCGGCGCGGCGGAGGAGGTTGGCCATGGCGATTTCGATCTCGTTGGTGCTGCTGATGCTGATCCTGGCAGTGATCTTCCTGCGCAACGGCGGGCTGAAGCTCTCCCACGCGCTGGTCTGCGCCCTGCTCGGGTTCTGCCTCGCGGGCACGAGCATGGCGCCGACCATCCAGGAAGGCATCGTCGCCACCGCGAACGTGGTCAGCGCCCTGAACCCCTGACCGGGACCGGTGCCCCGTCCCCGTACACGGTTCGTGCCGGTGCGACCCGATCCCGCACAATGGGGCCATGTCTTTCCCGCCACCCGGACGGCACTCGGGCGCCGCCCACCACGAGTACTGCAACAACGGACTCTGCTGCCGGTGCCAGATGCGGACCTGGTCGACGAAGGTGGGCAACGAACGGCTCTGCGGGCCGTGCGCCTCCTGCTGCCGTGAGTGCGGCCGGGCTCCCGCGCCGCATGTGGACGGGCTCGACGACGGACTGTGCGCCGAGTGCCGCGGTCTGTGCGGCCGCTGCCAGAGCCCGAGACGGCCCGACGGCTCCTGCGAATGCCAGAGGTGGCGCGAGGACGCGAAGGGCAATCCGCCGCGCTACGTTCTGCAGGCCCTGCCGCAGCCGCTGATGCAGGCGTTCGGCGGTCGCGTACCGCAGTCCGTCCAGGAGCTGATCCACCAGGAGCTCGGCCGGCGCACAGCGGGCGGTCTGCGCGAACGCATCGAACGCCGGTGGAACCTCCGCTGGGCCCACGCCCTCAACGAGAAGGACGAGGACGGCAGGCGCCGCTGGAGCCCCCAGGACATCGCCGAGCAGCTGCTGCGGCCCGGCCAGTGCGCCGACCCCCAGTGCGAGGACGGCTATCTGATCACCACCGACGCGCCCTGCGGCCGCTGCCGACAGCCCACGCACCGCTTCGTCACCTCGGTCGCCGACCACACCGCCACCCCGGACCACGCCAGGGCGACCGCGGCGGGAATCCGCCGGGCCATGCTGGAGAACCGCTCCCACCAACAGCGCCGGCCGCGCTGAGGCCCCGCACCTGGGGCCCGTGCACCGGCCCGCCCCCACGCATCGCGTTCAGTGCACCGGGGCCCGCCTCAGGTGCCGACGAGCCGTGAGCGGATGAGGAACCTCACCCCTTCCGGAGCCTCCAGCGAGAACCCGCTGCCGCGCCCCTCCACCACATCGACGATCAGCCGGGTGTGCGCCCACACCTCGTACTGGCTCCTCGACATCCAGAAGGGCACCGTCTCGGCGACGCCCTCGACGGCGAGATCGGCGAGCAGCACATCGGAGTTCCCGGTACGGAACTCACCGGCCAGGTAGCACATGGGCGCACTGCCGTCGCAGCAGCCGCCCGACTGGTGAAACATCAACGGGCCGTGGTCCGCCCGCAGCCGTCTGACCAGACCGGCCGCCGCGTCGGTGAACTCCACGACCGGAGCGTTCGGAACGTGATCCACGTATCAGCCCTTCCCCGACCGGCCACGGACGGGCCGAGTCAACTGCACCTGACGTTGCGGCAAGGTTGCACGCCCTATGCTCGCGACATGGAGCAGAGGGAAGTTGTGAAGCGCGTGATCGGCATTCTCACCGAGGCGGGTGAGATGCAGCGGCTGCTGGAGGCGGACGTCGACCGGGACGATCTGGACAGCGGTGCCGGTGCTGTCACCGCCCTGCTGAACGAGACGATGCCACACATCGCGATCCCCGAGGACTTCTCCGTCGAGGAGGTGGTGAGCGTGGTCGGGCGTGAGGTCGGCGGCGCCGTCGAGCAGCTCGTGGGCGCCTTCACGCTGGCCTTCACGATGCTGGCGCAGGTGCACGACTCCGGACAGACGGACGTGACCTCGACCGACGTGCTGCGGGATCTCGCGCTCCGGGTCGAGGCGGGCGGCCCCGACGACGATCCCGGTTCCGTCCTGTAGGCGGCGCGGCCCTCACGGTGTTCCGGCGGGCGGCACGGGGCGGGGGACGCACTCGCCGTGCTCCCCGCCGGGTGGCTCCGGGATGCGGGCGTGCCGCGGCACTGGTTCGCTGGGGGTGTTGGTCCCCTGACGTGGTGGCCCGTACCGTCCGAGGAGTGGTGATGAGCGGTTCCGACGAACCCGCGAACCTGGCCCGGCAGATGCGTGAGAAGGCGCAGCAGCTGACCGAGGCCGCGCAGCGCGCGACAGACCCGGAGGAACGCAAGCGCCTGGAGAAGAAGGCCCGGACGATCCGTGACCGGAGCGAACAGCAGAGCGGCATGGCCAGTGGAGACATCTACCCGCAGAAGTAGATACTCCCCCCCCGGGGCCCCCGTGCGGCAGCTCCCGGCCGATGACCTGGACCTCACCGGGCCCCCGGTGAGGTCCACTCCAGCAGCCGGTCGGCCGTCCATGACGTGACGACGCGCTCCACGGGCACCCCGCACTCCTCGGCCCGCGCACAGCCGAGGATCTGCCAGTCCAGCTGTCCCGGAGCGTGCGCGTCCGTGTCGATGGCGAAGAGCACGCCCGCCTCGACGGCCCGGCGCAGCAGCCGCCGCGGCGGATCCAGCCGCTCCGGGCGGCAGTTGATCTCCACCGCCGTTGCGGACTCGGCACACGCGGCGAAGACCCGGTCCGCGTCGAACTCCGACTCCTGCCGGCCCCGGCCCGCGACGAGGCGCCCCGTGCAGTGACCCAGTACATCGGCGTGCGGGTCGCGCACCGCAGCTTCCAGCCGCCGTGTCATCGCCCCCGCCTCCATGCGCAGCTTGGAGTGCACCGACACGACGACCACATCGAGCCGTTCCAGCAGCTCCGGTTCCTGATCGAGTGAGCCGTCCGGGAGGATGTCGCACTCGATGCCGGTGAGCAGCCGGAACGGCGCCCACCGCTCGTTGAGTTCCGCCACCACCCCCAGCTGCTCCCGCAGCCTCCGCGCGGACAGCCCGTTCGCGACCGTCAGCCGGGGGGAGTGATCGGTGAGGACCGCCCACTCGTGGCCCAGCTCCACGGCCGTCCGTCCCATCTCCTCGACCGGACTGCCACCGTCCGACCAGTCGGAATGCAGATGGCAGTCGCCCCGCAGGCGCGCGAGCAGTGCCCCGCCTCCCTCGGCGAGCGGGACCGTGGCCTCCGCCTCCAGCCGGTCCAGGTACTCCGGCACCCTGCCCGCCAGCGCCTCCCGGATCACCTGGCCCGTCCTGGGCCCGATGCCGCTCACCTTTTCGAGAGTCGCCCGTGTCACCCGTTCCGTGAGCTCGTCTCCGGACAGGTCCTCGACCGCCTCGGCTGCCCGGCGGAACGCCCGTACCCGGTACGTGGCGCCCTGCGAACGCTCCAGCAGAAACGCGATCCGCCGCAAGGCGGTGGCCGGATCCATCAGTACCTCCCTGGCGGAACGGCGACAGCCGTTGACGGGGACGTCCGGGGCTGTCCGCAACCAGCATCGCCGGATGCCCACCGGCCCGCACGGCGGCGAGCCGTCGGCCGCCCTGCGGAACCGTGCTCCGCCGGCGGAGCGGTCCGGCGCTGTGGAGGGGTGGACATGCGGCGTCCGGGCCGCACACCGCAGTGACACGGAGAGGAGAGGCATCGTGCCCGCAGGTTCCAGTCGGAAGCGTGAACGTCAGGACGAGCACATCAAGGAGGGAGCCGAGAAGCGCGGCGAGTCGACCGGGCGTGCGAAGGAGATCGCCGCCCGCACCGTGAACAAGGAGCGGGCGAGGTCCGGCGAGTCCAGGACCGCGAGCAGAACATCGACGCAGGACAGCAGGTCGGCGTACGAACGCGGTGGGGAGCGGTCGCACAGCGGGTCCCGGGGGCCGACCAGGGACCAGCTGTACGGGGAGGCGAAGAGGCGGAACATCGAGGGCCGTTCCTCGATGAACAAGGAGCAGCTGCGTAAAGCCCTGGACGGCTGAACGCCGACCGGGCGCACCGCGCCGGGCGCGACGGGAGCCGCGGCCCGCTGCGCGCTAACGAAGGGGCGGTTCCGGCTCGGCGTGCACCCAGCGGCCGGCGTGGGAGTCGTAGTCGTACACCGGACGCCCCCGGGCACCGCTGGTGCGGAACGGGCTGCCGTTGTCGTCGACGCGTACGGTCCCGGACCGCCCGCCGGCGCTCCACCGCAGCTCCCCGTACCAGTCGCAGTCACAGCCGGCCGTGCGGCCGGTGACCAGGAAGACCTCCGGGTCCGTCGCGGAGACGCTGTACGGGAACGCGACCGCCGCAAGGGGCTCACCGGAGTCATTGCCCGCGACGGACCGTGCGACCGGCCGCGGCAGGTCCAGGTCGACATCGAACAGGCGGGGAGTGAGCGCGCCGCCGCACCCGTGATTCATGCGGTAGACGTCCCGCTTCGGCGGCTCCCGCCGGGCGGTCACCCGGATCCGCAGCGATTCGAGGACCACCGCCCGCTCACCCTTGCCCTGCAGCGTGATCCGCACGCCGGTGTCGGACGCGTGCACGGCACCGAGGGACCGTGCCCAGGACTCCGCGTCCGCCTCCACCGGCGGCGGGGGCACCTTCGCGGTGTCCCCGCCGAGGAGATAGGCGTGATCGCACCCGTTCTTCCAGATGTGATCGTCGGTGGTCCACGAGAACGGCATCGCGTCGCCGTCCGGTTCCCCGGCGGCGCCGACGCCGTCCTCGGCCACCGTCGCCCGCGGCTGCCGCGGGCGGTCCACCGCCCCGGCCGCCGCGTCGCCGGAACGGGAGGGCGTGACATCGGGGGAGGGGGCGGCAGGGGAGGGGACGACGGCCCGTCGTGGCCGTTCCGCTCCGGAGACACGGCCCTTGGACCGCTCCACGGCGGCTCCCGGTCCGTCCGCCCCGGAGAACGGCGTTCCGCCGAACGCGACGATCAGGGTCAGCGTGATGAGCGTCGCGAGCAGGGCAGCGGCGGCATACGGACCGCGCCGCCGCGCCGGGGCACGTACGACAGGCTCCCGCCCCTTCCCGCCTCCGTCGCCCTCCGTGCCGCCCCCGGCCGTGAGCGGGGCGGCCGGCAGGCTCGTCACCGGGACCCGGCGCCGGTTCCGTTCGGCGTCCGCCATGATCCACAGGCGGTGCAGCGCCGCGAGGTCCTCGCCCCCGCACCCGCAGAAGCGGGCCAGCCGCTCCACCGGCGCGAACTCGATCGGCACCGTCCGTCCCACGCAGTACCGGTGCAGTGTCGAGGCGCTGATGTCCACCCGCCGCGCGAGAGAGGCATAGGTGCGGCCGGACCCTTCCCGCAGGGCGCGCAGCCGCGCCGCGAAGGCATCGCTCGCGCTCTCTTTGGCTGCTGCCAACCCCCTCGACCTCCCCCGGCCGTCCCAGGAGGGCGTTCCACCCCACTGAAAGGACCCCACGTCACCGGGGGTGGGATGGTTCCGCCGTTCCACGGGTTCGTGTCGTGCTTGGCACCGCCCCGACGGCCGCCGAGGCTGGTGCCTGTTCCGCTCAGCCACCGAAACGGGGAGTACTTCCGTGAACAGGATCCGTGCCGCCGTCATGGCCGCCGTAGCCGCGGGCATGACCCTCACCGCACCCTCACCGGCCTCCGCCGCACCCGCCTCGCACGCGGCCCCCGCCGCTCCCGCGGCGCCGAAGTTCCTCTCTGCCTCGCAGCTGCCCGCCTCCCTCAGCCCATGGACCGCTGGTCCGGTGCGCCGGGGACTGCCCGACTCCGGCTCCGTATGCACCGCCGGTATCGCGCCGGCGGCGTCCACCAGCCATCGTGACTTCCGGACGGAGCTGGACACCGGTGCGCGCCAGACCACCACGGTCGCGGCCACCACCGCGCGGGCGACGGCACTGGCCGCCGAGCTCCGTGCCGCGCTCGAAAGCTGCCTGGACCGGCTCAAGGAGGAGGACCCGGGGCTTCAGGGCGAGGCTTTCTACCACGGCCGGGTGAACGTCGAGGACGGCGCGCACATCTACAGCGTCGACACGTCCTACCCCGAGGGCGGCTCGACCGACATCGGCCTCTACTCGGTCGGCCGTGACGGCCGGACGGTGACCGTCGTGGAATGGGGCCAGCTGGGCGATCTCGACGGAGCACCGCTGGAGGGCTTCAGGAAGAGCACCCGCACCGCCGTCGCCAAGCTCCACTGAGCCGTCGTACGGCACCCGGAGCGAGCCGCCCGGCACTCTTCGCGAGCCGCCCGGGTCGCGGCCCGCGAAGGTGCGCGGCATGGCGGAGGGGGAGCATGCTGGCTGTGTGACCCGGCACGGCACGACCCGGCACACCCCGCTCGACGAGAGCGGGGAGGTGGCCGGGGAAGCGAGCACTGGCCGAGTACCGGACGAGCTTTCCCTGGTGCTCGCCCAGGCCGCCGTGAGCGCGATCGAGTCCGCCGGGGGATACGCGGGCGGTGTGTATCTGCGTTCGTCGACGCCCGGACTGCTGCGGCTGGCGGTACTCGCGGGGCTGCCCGGTCCGCTGTTCCGCCCCTGGTGGCGTATGCAGGTGAAGCGGCCCCTCCCGGTGTCCGAGTCCTACCGCACGGGCAGAGCGGTGCTCCTGGCCGACGCGGAGGAGGCGATGCGCCGCTTCCCGCAGCTGATGGCGGGGCTGCCGTTCCCCTTCGGGTCGCTGTACGTCCCGGTCGGGGCCGGCCGGGACAGAGCGGGCGTCCTGTTCGTGATGCGCGCCGCCACGCCCGGGGAGCCGGTGGCACCCGCCGAGGTCGGGCGGCTCCAGCGCATCGCCCGGCGGCTCGGCCAGGACCTCGCGGGACTCGGATCCGGCGGCACCTCGTGCCTGTGGGACGGCGAGCCGCTGCCCGTCCAGCTGCCCGCGGCCATCGCGCCGCCGCTGCGGATCGGCCGCTTCGACTGGGAACTCGAAAGCGGCGCCGTCACCGCCGACGAGGAGATGTGCGCGATCCTCGGCACGACGCCCGCCGCTTTTCCGGGCACCGTCGACGCCCTCGCGGCGCGGCTGGTGCCGGAGGACGTGTACGGGCTGTGGGCACTCGCCCGACAAGCCGCCGAGCCGGACGCCTCCGTCGTCCGCAGGATGCGGCTGCGGGGACCCGACGGCCGCTCGCACCTGCTGGAACTCTCGGGACGCTGGGTCCACCCGACCGGCGACGGAGCCGCGAGCCACCTGAGCGGCTCCGTGGTGGACCTCGGCGCCGGGCCGGTCGTCGCGGAGGCGGCCGACCGGATGCCCCGCGGCATCTTCTCGCTCGACCGGCTCGGCCGGATCACCTACGCCAACCACCTGGCCGAGGACCTCCTCGGCCGCAGCCGGGCGGAGCTGGTCGGGCGCGTCCTGTGGGAGACCCTGCCGTGGTTCGGGCACCCCGCCTACGAGGACCACCACCGGGCCGCGCTGCTCTCCGACGAAGCCGTTCACTTCCTGGCCCGCCGCGCCCCGAAGGAATGGCTCTCCGTCTCCATGTACCCCGGCCACGACGGGGTGACGGTGGTGCTCAGCGCCACGGAACAGCCGGCCTACGCCCCCGGGTCCGTCGTCGTGCCGGGCGCCGGCCTGGGCTCCCCGGCCGACCGTTCCGCCGCCCTGTACCGGCCGGTCGCCCTCGCCATCGCGCTGACGGAGGCCGTCACCGCCCGCCAGGTGTCCGCCGTCGTCACCGAGGAACTGCTGCCCGCCTTCGGCGGCAGGCAGCTGGCGATCTACCTGCTGAGCGAACGCCACCTCTATCTGGCCTGGGAGACCGGCTTCCCGGAAGGCTTCCTCAACCGATTCGACGGGGTCGCTCTCGACGCCCGCATTCCCGGCGTGGAGACCCTCACCTCGGGCCGCCCCATCTTCTTCGAGTCCATGGAGCGTCTGGGGGAGGCCTATCCCGGCATCCCCATGGACGCCGACGTCGGAGCACGGGCCTTCCTGCCGCTGATCGCCTCCGGGCGGCTGGTCGGCTCCTGCATCCTCGGCTTCGACCGGCCGCGCGGCTTCAGCCCGGAGGAGCGCACCGTCCTCACCGCCCTGGCGGGGCTCATCGCGCAGGCACTCAAGCGGGCCCAGCGCTACGACAGCGAGGCGGCGCTGGCCCGGGGTCTGCAGGACGCCCTGCTGCCGCACCGGCTGCCCGGGATCGAAGGCGTCGACACGGCCGCCCGGTACCT
The DNA here is from genome assembly GCF_001905125.1 of Streptomyces sp. TSRI0281. Lineage (GTDB taxonomy): Bacteria > Actinomycetota > Actinomycetes > Streptomycetales > Streptomycetaceae > Streptomyces. Next base: position 345,164 of record NZ_LWLE01000012.1, read on the forward strand.
CTCCGGCACGCAGGGCATGGACGTCGGCGGCGACTGGTACGACGTCATCGAGACCGGCCGCGGTCTCGCCCTGGTCATCGGCGACGTTCAGGGACACGGTGTGGCAGCCGCCGCGACCATGGGTCAACTGCGCAGCGCCGTACGCGCCTTCGCCCTCGGCGCACGTGATCCGCAGGAGGTGATGAGCGGTACCAACAGGCTGCTCATCGATCTCGACCCCGGCCAGTTCGCCAGCTGCTGCTACGTCGTCCTCGACCCTGCCACCGGTGTCGTCCAGGCGGTGCGGGCGGGGCATCCGCAGCCCGTGCTGCGCCATCCCGACGGCGCGACGGAGGTCCTGGACCTGGCCGGTGGTGTCGTCCTGGGCATCGACAGCGAGGCGGTCTACCCGGTCACGGAATTCCGGCTCGACCCCGGGGCGATGCTGGCCCTGTTCACCGACGGGCTCATCGAGCGCGCGGGGACCGACATCGACGAGGGCATCGAGCGGCTGCGGAGCGGCATCGCCGCGCTCGGCTCGGCATCGCTCGGCGACATCGCGGACCGGGTGATCGAGGAGGCGGGGCAGGCCGACGACCGCCCCGACGACATCGCGCTGCTGCTCGCCTCCCGCTGGACGGCGGCGGACTGAGCCGCCGTCCAGGGGTGCGGATCCGGCCCGTCAGGAACCGGCGGGAGCGTCCGCCGGTCCGGAGGCACCGGAAGCCCCCGACGCGGCGGGAGCACCCGACGCGTCCAGCATGGCGGAGCGGTCCACGACCTTGATCCGCTCGCGGCCCTCGGCCGCGCCCAGTGCCTGCTCGTGCGCGTCCAGGCGGTGCCAGCCCTCACGGGTGGTGTAGCGGACACCTCGTTCGTCGAGGAAGGCGACGACGGCGTCCGGCTCCGGCTGTGCGGGGGCGGGCAGCCGGCCCTCGGCGCGGTCCTCCAGCAGGCAGGCGACCGTCTCGTTGGCGTCACCCTTGGTGTGCCCGATCAGGCCGATCGGTCCACGCTTGATCCAGCCGGTGACGTACACGGACGTCATCGGCTCCTCACCGGCGATGACGCGACCGGCGGCGTGCGGGACGGTGCCGGAGGACACGTCGAAGGGGAGCTTCGGGAGCTCCTGCGAGTAGTAGCCGACCGCGCGGTAGACGCTCTGCACGTCCCAGTCGGTGAACTCGCCGGTGCCCCGGACGTTGCCCGTGCCGTCCAGCTCGGTCCGCTCGGTCCGCAGACCCGCTACGCGGCCGTCCTCGCCCAGGACCTCGACGGGCGACTCGAAGAAGTGCAGGAAGAGCTTGTGCGGCCGGTCGCCGACGTCGCGGATCGCCCAGTTCTCCAGTGTGGAGGCGACCATGTTGGCCTGCTTGTTGCCCCGCCGGGTCTCGATGGACCCCGCGTCGTAGTCGATGTCCTCGGGGTTGACGATGACCTCGATGTTGGGCGAGTGGTCCAGCTCCCGCAGTTCCATCGGGCTGAACTTGGCCTGGGCCGGACCGCGGCGGCCGAAGACATGCACTTCGAGTGCCTTGTTGGCCTTGAGGCCCTCGTACACGTTGGCCGGGATCTCCGTCGGCAGCAGCTCGTCGGCCGTCTTGGCGAGTATGCGCGCCACGTCCAGGGCCACGTTCCCGACGCCCAGTACGGCGACCTTCTCCGCCGTCAGCGGCCAGCTGCGGGGCACCTCGGGGTGCCCGTCGTACCAGGAGACGAAGTCGGCCGCGCCGTAGGAGCCGTCCAGCTCGATCCCGGGGAGGCCGAGCGCGCGGTCGGCGTCGGCGCCGGTGGAGAAGATCACCGCGTCGTAGAAGGACCGCAGCTCGTCCAGCCCGATGTCATGGGGGTAGTCGACGTTGCCGAACAGTCGCAGCTGCGGCTTGTCCAGCACCTGGTGGAGCGCCTTGACGATGCCCTTGATCCGCGGGTGGTCCGGGGCCACGCCGTAGCGGATCAGACCGAAGGGGGCGGGCATGCGCTCGAACAGGTCGATCGATACGCCCGGGTCCTGTGCGGCTTCGGATTTGAGCAGCGCGTCCGCTGCGTAGATCCCGGCGGGACCGGCTCCGACGATGGCGACGCGGACGGGGCGTGTCATGGCGTGTTGTTCCTTAGGGCGGGCGACGCGGGCAGGGGGGCGGCAAGCTGCGCAAGTAAGGCTTGGCTTACCAGTCTCCACCGCACACGTTAAGCCCTGCCCCGGCCGGACCTCGGGCCGGGGTCCCGTGAAGCCCATCGATCCGCCCCAAGATGCCCGAATTCTGCAATATGGGGGATTTTCCGGAATCGGGTTTTTCGCTCACGGAAGCCATGGGGGCGATATCTGATCTTCGGGGCGTGGAGCAAAACGGCCTTTTCGGACTCAGTGGCGAGCGTCACGTTCTGGACCCCTGACGGTGTGACACGTCGCCCGGTTCCCTTCTGTGACGGGAAATTTGACTTCGCGTTGTGGGATTGCCGACAGGAATTTCCATGAATTGATCTTGCGGAAGAATTGCGATCAAGAATTCGGGGCTTGTTCTGGCCGGCCTTTCTCGCCTACGGTCACCGTCAATCCGGATGGAACGCCTAATCCTGCCGCCGTCCGGCAATCAGACCTACTTACGTACGGCAGGAGCGGGGGACCCAGGTAAGCCGCCGATCCGGTATCCGGATCGGCTCGGGGTGAAGTCGCATTCGCGTGCGGCCAGGCAACTCCAGCCTGAACCCGACAGCTCACCTCGTAGGCGACGGAGAGGAATTCACCATGCCCTCAATGGGTAAGCACCGTCGTTTCAAGGCCACTTCGCTGACCCGCGGCATCATCGCCATGGGTGCGGGCGGAGCCGCTCTCGTGCTTCCGCTGGCCGGTGCGACCGTCGCCTCGGCTGCGCCCGCGCAATCCGTCACCGCCGAAAAGGCGCCTACTGCCGTATCCGCCAAGGAAATCGCCGTCGGTAAGGGCGCCGTGACGACTCATTCCGTGATCGCGGGTGATTCCCTTTCCAAGATCGCCCGTGCGTATTCCCTCGGTGGCGGCTGGCAGAAGCTGTACGAGGACAACCGGGAGGCCGTCGGCGGCAACCCCGACCTGATTCACCCCGGCCTGAAGCTGTCGGTCGGTGCCACGTCCGTAACCGGCTCCAAGTCCTCCGACGCGTCGTCGGACCGGGCCGCGGGCGGCGACCGCGCCGACCGCTCCGAGCGGACGGCCGCGCCGCAGGCCGCGAACGGTGCCACCGGTACCGCCGCCACGACCCCGGCGGACGACACCACCGGGACCGCGAACGGCGTCGCCGAGGCCACTGCCGTCGCCGACACCGCCACCGTCCCCGCCGAGCAGCCCGCGACGTACACGGACGACCTCGACGGCTGGATCAAGGAGTCGCTGGCCGTCATGGCCGAGCACGGCATCCCCGGCAGCTACGACGGCATCCACCGCAACATCATGCGCGAGTCGTCGGGCAACCCGCAGGTCGTCAACAACTGGGACTCGAACGCCGTCGCCGGGACCCCGTCCAAGGGGCTCCTCCAGGTCATCGACCCGACCTTCCAGGCGTACCACGTGCCCGGTACGTCGATGGACAGCCTCGACCCGGTCGCCAACATCACCGCCGCGTGCAACTACGCCGCCGACAAGTACGGCTCGATCGACAACGTGTTCGGGGCCTACTGATACCTGGCAGTGCCGGCGGCGAGAAGAACCGATGGGCGGTGAAGGGGCTTTCGGCCCCTTCACCGCCCATCGGCGATTCCGGATCATGCCGGGCATCCAGTACAAGTTACCTACAGGTATGTAGTGACTTACCACGCGATCGACAGTAGAACCTGTTGCACTCTGTCGAGAGTGAGGGAAGTCACATGAGTGACGCTACCATGCAGAATGCGGGATCCAAGAGGGTATCGCGCCGTCGTTTCATCACGGGAACAGGTTCTCTTCTTGGAGCCGTGGCCCTTACGGGCCACTCGGCCCCGGCGCGGGCGGCGAACGCGGCCGTGTCCGCTCCGATCGATCCCGGCGCCCATGTGCCGGTCCTGGTGATCGGCACCGGGTACGGCGGCTCCGTCGCCGCCCTGCGCCTCGCCGAAGCGGGCGTCGATGTGCACATGATCGAGATGGGGATGGCCTGGGACACCCCGGGCCCGGACGGCAGGATCTTCGCCAACACGACCAGCCCGGACTACCGTTCCTACTGGCTGCGCACCAGGACGAAGCAGCCGCTCAGCAACTTCCTCGGCTTCCCGATCGACAGGAACGTCCCGCGCCACACCGGGATCCTGGACGCCGAGGAGTTCGCCGGCATCACGGTCTACCAGGGCCGCGGTGTCGGTGGCGGTTCGCTGGTCAACGGGGGTATGGCGGTCACGCCCAGACGGGAGAACTTCGGCGCCATCCTTCCGTCGGTGAACGCCGACGAGATGTACGGCACGTACTACCCGCGCGCCAACGCAGGGCTCGGGGTCGGCACCATCGACCCGGCCTGGTTCGACACCGCCGAGTGCTACCGGTACGCCCGGGTCGGCCGCAAGCACGCGGAGCGGTCCGGGTTCCCGTTCGTCTTCGTCCCCGCCGTGTACGACTGGGACTACATGAAGCAGGAGGCGGCCGGGAGCGTCCCCAAGTCGGCGCTGGACGGCGAGATCCTCTACGGGAACAACTACGGCAAGAAGTCGCTGCAGAAGACCTACCTCGACCGGATCAGGGCCACCGGCAGGGTCACCATCTCGCCGCTGCACAAGGTCACCTCGGTCGCCCCCGCCGCCACCGGCGGATACACCGTCCTCATCGACCGGATCGACACCTCGGGCAACACCGCCGAGACCAAGTCCGTCACCGCGGACAAGGTGTTCTTCGCCGCGGGCAGCGTCGGCACCAGCAAACTGCTGGTCGCGCTGAAGGCCACCGGAGCGCTGCCCCGGCTGAACGGCGAGATCGGCAAGGGCTGGGGCGACAACGGCAACGTCATGTGCGGCCGTGCCAACCACATGTGGGACTCGACGGGCAAGGTCCAGTCGGCCATACCCACCGGCGGCATCGACAACTGGGCCGCCGGGGGAGCGTTCGCCGAGGTCGCACCGCTGCCCACCGGCATCGAGACGTACGCCTCGTTCTATCTGTCGATCACCAGGAACCCCCACCGTGCCGAGTTCGCCTGGAACGCCGCGACGGGCAAGGTCGACCTGAACTGGCAGGCCGCCTGGAAGCAGCCGTCCATCGATGCCGCCAGAACCATCTTCGACAAGATCAACAAAAAGGAGGGGACGATCTACCGGACGGATCTGTTCGGCGTCTACAAGATCTGGGGCGATCACCTCACGTACCACCCGCTCGGCGGCGCGGTGCTGGACAGGGCCACCGACAACTACGGCCGTCTGCACGGCTACGCGGGGCTCTACGTCATCGACGGCTCGCTGATCCCCGGCAACACCAGCGTCAACCCGTTCGTCACCATCACGGCCCTCGCCGAACGGAACATCGAGAAGATCATCGCTACTGATCTGTGACCGCGTGGCTGGGCAGCGCACACACCGTGTCGAGGCCCAGCACATGGTTGAGCCGGCCGAACGCCAGCCAGGAGCCGATGCTCATGCTCAGCTCCACGATCTCCAGCTGACTGTAGGCCGCGCTCATCCGGGTCCAGAACTCCTCGTCGAGGCCGTGGTGGTCCAGGGCGTACCGCTCGGCGTACTCGGCGGCGAGCCGGGTCCGCACATCGAAGACATCGGCGGTACGCCACTGGGTCACCGCGTCGGCGAACGTGTCCTCGACCGTCTCCCCGTCCCGTTCGGTGCGCCAGTCCAGGCAGAACGCGCACCCGTTGATCTGCGCGATCCGCAGCCGGGCGGCCTCGAACTCGCGCAGTCCCAGGGTCGTGTGGGCGTACACCGACAGGGAGAAATTCGCGGCGGCGATGCCGATGCCGGGGACCATCTCGCCCCATACGTACGCGAGGGCGTCCTTGCCTTCGGGGATGTCGATGTTCATCGTGGTCTCCTTCCGAGTCTGCCGACTGCGGGGCGCAGCGGGACGTCGAGTGCGTCGTACAGTCCGGGTTCCGCCGCCACGAGCCAGTCGACGGCGCTCACGAGGCGGCCGACCGCGGTGGCGTTCCCGCCCGCCGACCGGTTCTCGCCCTCGTCGGTGGCCGCGACGGTGACCTCGATGCGCGGGCGGCCCTCGATGACCACCCGGTGCGCGCCGTCGCCGTCGGGCGGGCTCGGCCAGTGCGGTGCGCAGGAGGGGTGGATACGGGTGATGTGCTCGATGACGATGCGGGGCTCGCCCTCGACGATGCCCTGCACCTCGAACCGCACCGCACCCTGCGTACCGGCCTCGAACCCGCCCATCGTCCTGGTGGTCACCGCGGTCTCCAGCGGGCACCGCTCCAACGTCTCGCGCATCCCGTCCAGTTCGACGCCGAGCGCCCTGGCCATCAGCCGTATCTGCCCGCCCCACACCATCGTGGGGACCGTCGGGGCGAGCATCAGCGGCTCGAAGTCCATCGGCCGGCCCATGCCGATCAGGTCGCGGACCGAGTCCTCCTGGTCGTACGTGGAGTAGTCGAAGATCTCCTGGCAGCGGATCACGTCCACGGTGGTGCCGAGGCCGCTGATCAGCAGGGGCAGCACATCGTTGCCCCAGCCGGGATCGACTCCGGAGACGAACAGTGAGCCGCCGCCGTCCGCGATGGCGGCCAGTACCGGCTCCCGCAGCTCCGCCGGGGCGTTGAGCTGGTCGTAGAGCGCGTACAGCGCGGGGGTGACGACCACGGCACCGGCCCGGATCGCCCGGCAGATGTCGTCGAGGGCCTCGTCGGGGCGGATGTCGCCCGACGCCGCGTACACCACCGCCCGCGGACCGGCGGCCAGCACACCGGCGGCGTCGTCGGTCGCGGCGACCCCCAGGCGGCGGCCGGTCCCGCCGAGGTCACCGGCGTCCCGGCCCACTTTGCCGGGGTCGTGGACGATGACGGCGGTGAGTGCGAGGGCCGGATGGGTTTCGACGGCGCGGATCGCCGCGCGGCCGACGTTGCCAGTTCCCCAGACAACCGTGGAAATCATGCGCGGAGGGTAGCGGGAGGACCTATCAGTTCATAGTGCCGCGACCGGAGAATACGGGACCGCGGCCGGGGCCCCGCCGTCGGCGGGAGAAGATCCCCCGCTCCTGGTACGGGGTCAGGTGAAGCTGCTGCCCCGCACCAGGAGCAGGGACAGATCCACCGCCGCCACGGCCACCGTCCCCGCCAGAGCCGCCTTGCGCCAGAACCGGCCCAGGACGAGCCCGGCGAACGCCGTCGGGAGGACCAGCGCGAGCGTGGCCGCGCCCCACCGGTCCGGTGGTCCCGCGGGGCCCAGCACCAGCACCGCCGTCGCCGCCGCCGGGGGGAGCGGCAGCAGCAGCCGGGTGCCCGTGGCACCGAGGCGGTGCGGCAGACCGCGGATACCGGCCCGCTCGTCGTCGGCGATGTCCGGGAGTGTGTCTCCCAGATGGGCCGCGAACCCGAGCAGCGCACCGGCGCTCACCGCCCACCACGCGGGCCAGGGACGGCCCGGGAGGCTCAGGGTCACCACGGCGGGCAGTGCGCCGAATCCGGCCGCATACGGGAGCCACGACAGGGCGGTCGCCTTGAGGCGCAGGTTGTACAGCCACGCCGCGGCGACCGCGGCCAGATGCACCGCACCCGCGAGCGGGCCGCAGGCCAGCGACAGCGGTACGCACAGGGCGAGGGCCGTGAACGCCGCCGCCCACACCTCGCCGGGGCGCACCGCCCCGAGGGCCACCGGCTTTCCCCGGCGGCCGGCCTCGGCGTCGCGCCGCGCGTCGTAGGCGTCGTTGCACCAGCCGACCGAGAGCTGACCGCTCAGCACGGCCGCGCCGATCAGGAGGCAACGGGCCGCGTTCGAACCGGCGGCGACGGCCAGCGCGGCAGCCAGCGACGTCACCGCGACCACCGGCCCGGGATGGCAGGCCATGGCCAGCCCCGCGGCGCGGTGGAACGGTGGGGTGACCGCCACGGTCATGGCCGGTTCATCCGGGTTGTCCATCGGCTGATCGTACGGACCCGGGGCCGGGCCAACACGACAGCCGCACGGGTCGTTTGCGGCGATTCATCCCCTTCTGGGGGCAGGATGGGGCCATGACGCCGCCTAAGCAGGAGTCGGGATGAGCCGGATCGCAGCTGTCCACGGGGCCCTGCCACCGCACCGCCACGCCCAGCGGGAGGTCACCGACATGGTGGCGCGCACCTGCCTGCCGCCGGGCGCCGACCGCCGCGTACTGGACCGGCTCCACGAGAACGCGCAGGTCCGCAACCGCCACACGGTCCTGCCGCTGGAACGCTATGACGCACTCGACGGCTTCGGCGGGGCCAACGACGTGTTCATCGGCGCTGCGGTCGACCTCGGCGCCGAGGCGGTACGCGGCGCACTGCGCGCCGCCGGACTGCGGGCCACCGATGTGGATCTGCTCATGTTCACCTCCATCACCGGAGTGGCCGCGCCGTCCGTCGACGCCCGGCTCGTGGGCCGCCTCGGCCTGCGGCCGGACGTCAAGAGGCTGCCGGTCTTCGGCCTGGGATGCGTCGCCGGAGCGGCCGGGGTGGCCCGGCTGCACGACTATCTGCTCGGCTCGCCCGACCACGTCGCCGTGCTGCTCTCGGTCGAGCTCTGCTCCCTCACCTTCCAGCGCGATGACATGACCCCCGCCAACCTGGTGGCGACCGCGCTGTTCGGCGACGGCGCGGCCGCCGTGGTCGTCACCGGAGACCGCCGGCCCCGCACCGCCGGCCCCGAGGTGGTCGCCACCCGGAGCCGGATGTACCCGGACACCGAGAACATCATGGGCTGGGACATCCGGAGCACCGGCTTCAAAGTGGTGCTCGACCCGGCCGTCCCCGACGTGGTCCGCCGGTATCTCGCCGACGACGTGACCGGATTCCTGGCGGAACACGGCCTCAAACCGAAGGACATCGCCCACTGGGTGTGCCATCCGGGCGGTCCCAAAGTGCTCGAAGCCGTCTCCGACGCCCTCGCACTGCCCGAGAACGCCCTCGATGTCACCCGGCGCTCACTGGCCGACGTGGGCAATCTGTCCTCGTCCTCGGTCCTGCACGTCCTTCGGGACACGCTGGCGGAGCGGCGGCCCGAACCGGGAACGCCCGGTCTGCTGATGGCCATGGGACCCGGATTCTGCTGCGAACTGGTGCTGCTGCGCTGGTAGGACGGGGGACACATGATCTGGTACACCGCGCTGGTGCTGGCCGTCGCGGCCGAACGCCTCGCCGAACTCGCCGTGGCCCTGCGCCACACCCGCTGGAGCCTGGCCCGCGGCGGCACGGAGGCCGGCCGGGGGCACTACCCGGCGATGGTCGCCCTGCACACGGGCCTGCTGGCGGGCTGCCTGGCCGAAGTCGCGCTGAGCGGACGCCCGTTCCTGCCGCTGCTCGGCTGGACCATGGTGGCCGTGGTCGTCGCCGCGCAGACGCTGCGCTGGTGGTGCGTCCGCACGCTCGGACACCAGTGGAACACCCGCGTCATCGTGGTTCCGGGCCTGCCCCTGGTGACCGGCGGGCCTTACCGGTGGCTGCGCCACCCCAACTACGTCGCGGTCGCCGCCGAAGGACTGGCGCTGCCCCTGGTCCATGGCGCCTGGGTGACCGCCGCCGTGTTCACCCTGCTCAACGCCGCCCTGATGGCCGTGCGGATCCGGTGCGAGGACGGGGCACTGGCACGTATGCCGGAAGCGGACGTGCGGGTGTGATCGACGTCCTGGTGGCGGGCGGCGGCCCGGCAGGCCTGGCCGCGGCGATCGCGGCGGCCCGCGCGGGGATGGACACCGTCGTGGTCGAACCCCGCACCACCCCCGTCGACAAGGCGTGCGGCGAGGGGATCATGCCGAGCGGGGTCGCGGCCCTGCGGGCACTGGGAGTGCGGCCCTCCGGCCGCGAACTGCACGGAATCCGCTACCTCGAAGGCGGCCGCAGCGCCCAGGCGGCGTTCCGCGACGGCCGGGGGCTCGGCGTACGGCGGACCGAACTGCACACCGCGCTGCACCAGCGGGCCGTGGAACTCGGCGTCCGGATCGTGCCGGGCAAGGTGACCGGGATCCGCCAGCACCACGACAGCGTCGGCGCGATGGGACTCACCGCCCGCTGGCTCATCGCCGCCGACGGTCTGCACTCCCCGCTCCGCCGCGAGCTGGGCCTCGACCGCCCCGCCGCGGCGCCGCGCCGCTACGGGCTGCGCCGCCACTACCGGATCGCCCCCTGGACGGACTTCGTCGAAGTCCACTGGTCCCGGCAGGGCGAGGCCTATGTGACACCCGTCGGGGAGCACCTCGTGGGCGTGGCCGTACTCAGCCGCGACCGCCGCCCCTACGCGCAGCACCTGACCGCCTTCCCCGCGCTCGCCGCCGTACTCGACGGCCTGGACGCCACCCCCGTACGCGGCGCCGGACCCCTGCGGCAGGGAGCCCGGAGCCGGCGGGCCGGACGCGTCCTGCTGGTCGGCGACGCGGCGGGCTACATCGACGCGCTGACGGGAGAGGGCATCGCCCTGGCCATGGCGACGGCCACTGCGGCGATCGGCTGCCTGGCCGCCGGCCGCCCCCAGGACTACCCCCGGCACTGGGCCGGGCTGACGAGACGTCACCGGCTGCTCACCGAAGCCCTGCTGAGGGCGGCCCGGTACCCCTGCGGAGGCCGTCTGATCGTCACCGCGGCCCAGCGCGCACCGGCGCTGTTCGGGGCGGCGGTGCACGCCCTGCAATGAGCCCGCCACAGCGGCGGCCGGAACGGGCCCGGTGGACGTACCGGGGATCATGGACCAGGTGGCCGCAGCCGCAACTGGAGCATGGCCTCGAACCGGGCCTCCGGGTCGCCGAGGTCGATGCCCGCCACCACGGCCAGCCGCTTGAGCCGGTACCGGAAGGTATTGGGGTGGATATGGACGGTGGCCGCGGCGGCGATCACATCACCGAACGTGCTCAGCCAGGCGTCCAGCGTCTCGGTGAGGGCGGTGTGGTGCTGCGCGTCGTAGGCGCGCAGCCGGACCACCGGACCGTCGGGAAGATCGTCCTCGGCGGCGATCCGGTCCGTCAGCTCCTCCAGCAGCGAGGCGGCGTAGACGTCCGAGAGCCGGGCCGCCCGGCGTGCCGAGCGCCCGGAGCAGAGCACCCGCAGCGCCCGGTCCGCGTCCGCGCGGGAACGCCGCAGCTCGGCCGGGCGCGCGGCGAGCCTGCCGACGCCTATGACGGCCGGGACCCGACCGCCGATGCGGCCCAGGAACGCCTCGGCCACCCGCAGCGCCTGCTCGTCCGAACTCGTCGGCAGAACCGCGTAACTGACACCGCCGAGCGAGGCCGCCGCCGTACGGGGGTGGATCGCCGACAGATGCAGGGCGAGGGCCTCCGCGACGCGCTCGCCCGCCGCCGCCCGGTCGGGCGCGGACGCCTCTCCGGTGACCGCCAGGGCCAGGACGCAGGCGGGCTGCACCGAAAGACCCAGCCGGATGGCGGCCTGGGGCGCGTGCGGGCCGCCCTCCAGCACGGTGGCGAGCAGATCCGCGCGCAGCCGGCGCTCGACGTCCTCGCCCGTCCGCTGCCGCAGCAGATGCAGGGCCGCCACCTTCGCGGCCTCGTGCAGGGACTGCGTACGGTCCTCGCTCAGCGGGCCGTCGACGACGACCCAGATCGAACCGAGGATCTCACCGCCCGCCCGGACGGCGATCGCGACCCGGGGCTTGGCGGAGATGCCCTCCACGAAGACCGGACCCTCGTTGCGGTACAGGGCGTGGAAGGCGCCGCGCTCCTCCAGCGCCCGCAGCTTCTCCGCGGGCACCTGACGGTCCAGGACGGTCGCGATCCTGGCTTCGTCGCCCTCGTCCTGCCGACTGGAGAAGGCCAGCACCCGCCCGTTGCGGTCCTCCACGGTGACCGGGCCGTCCAGGAGCCCGGCCGTCGCGTTGGCCAGGGCGAACAGATCCCCGGCCAGCGGCTCACCGCCGTCGGCCTCGTCGGGACCGCCCACCGTGCCCAATTCGTCGACGGCGAGCAGCGACCGCAGCAGCGCCGCCACCTGCGCCCAGGACGCGCCCGGGGTCAGGCCCAGCACGGTGAGGCCGGTGCGCGAGGCCGCCTCGGACACCGGCCCCTCCACCGGGACCGGCGACCGGACCACCACGGCCGCCGCGCCGAGACCGGCGGCACGGTCGAGGAGGGCGGCGACCTGCTCGGCGCCGTACACCCCGACGCCGAGCACCACCGCACCCGGCAGCCGGGCCGGCTCGTCCAACGGGTCCTGGATCAGCACCCCGGTCACGGCACGGGCCGGATCCGCCTCCCCGGCCACCACCTCGATCAGCGTCGTTCCCAGATCCGTGAGTATCCGGCCGAGTACGGCCCGCGGTTGCTCCGTCATCGTCACAAACTAAGGGATCGGAGTTCGTCCACGGCCAGTCGCGCCACCTGCCCGATCACCCGGTCCGCCCGGGGATTGCGCAGGTCGGGGGTGTCGGACCGGGTGAAGACGGCCACCGCCCAGCGCCCGCCGCCCGGATGTTCGATCACCCCGGCCTCATTGCGCCAGCCCGGCAGCGTCCCGGTCTTCGCGGCCAGGCGGTAGCTGTCGTCGAACCCGGAGCCGAGCCGGTGCGGCCAGATCTGCTGGGCCATCACGGCCCGTACCTCGGCACAGGCGACCGCGGAACCGGCCTCGTCACGCCAGATACGGGCGAGCAGTTCGGCGGTCTCCCGGGCCGTGGAGCGGGTGGTGAGCTCCGGCACGCACACCGAGAGCTCCATGATCCGCTCCGGCCCCAGCGCCGCCAGCTTCGTGTGCGCCTCGGCCTCGGTGGACGCACCGAGGTCCGCGAGGAGTGAGCTGATCAGTTCGAGACAGCCGCCGATCAGATGGGTGTGCTCCAGGCCGAGTTCACGGAGCAGGCCATTGACCGTGTCGAGACCGACCCGGGCCAGCACCACATCGGTGGCGGCGTTGTCGCTCATCGTCAGCATCAGGTGGACGAGGTCGCGCAGACTCATCTCGATCGGGTCGGCGCAGCCGGACGTGCCGATTCCACCGTCCCGGTACCGTGCGTCCACCGCGAGACGCTCGGTCCGCTCCAGCCGCCCGGCGGCGGCCTCACGGGCGTAGGCGAGGGCGACCGGGATCTTGAACACCGAGGCGAGAACGACCGGTTCGTCCGCCGAGACGCCGATCGTGCGGTCCCCGTCGATCTCGCGGGCGAGGAAGAATCCCTCGACCCCGGCTTCGTCGAACGCCGCCCGGATCCTTGCCTCGGCGGTGGCGGTCGGTATTCCTGTCGTACCCGGGCGGATCGTGGTCATCGGCTGATCCATTCCGTCGATTCGGTGACCTCGGCCAGTCGGCCGGGGATGGGGGAGAGCCCGAGCCCCGGCCCCCGGGGCACATCGAGGTGGCCGTCATCGAGGACGAACGGCTCGGTGATGTCGGTGCGGTAGTACCGGTCGGAGGCCGAGGTGTCGCCGGGCAGGGTGAACCCGGGCAGCGCGGCGAGGGCGACGTTGGCGGCCCTGCCCAGCCCGGTCTCCAGCATGCCGCCGCACCAGACCGGGACGCCGTGCGCGGCGCACACGTCGTGGATCCGCCGCGCCTCCAGATAGCCGCCCACCCGGCCCGGTTTGATGTTGACGACCGAACAGGCACCCATCGCGATCGCGTCCGCCGCCGACCGGGCGGAGACGATGGACTCGTCCAGACAGATCGGGGTCCGCACCCGCCGCGCCAGTGCGGCGTGGCCCCGGATGTCCTCCTCGTCCAGCGGCTGTTCGATCAGCAGCAGACCGTACGGGTCCAGCCGGGCCAGCTGCCCGGCGTCCGCGAGGGTGTAGGCGGTGTTGGCGTCCACCTGGAGCGCCACATCGTCGCCGAAGCGCTCGCGGACGGCCCGCACGGGTGCCACGTCCCAGCCGGGCTGGATCTTCAGCTTGATCCGCCGGTATCCCTCGGCCAGATAGCCGTCGACCGCGTCGAGCAGGGCGGGGACGGAGTCCATGATGCCGACCGACACCCCGGCCGGCACCCGCTCGGCCGTCGCCCCCAGCCACTGGCCCATCGACAGCTCGTGGGCGCGCAGCCAGGCGTCGAGCACGGCCGTCTCCAGTGCCGCCTTGGCCATCCGGTGGCCCTTGAAAGCGGCCAGCGCCGGGGCGACCGCCCATGGATCGAGGGCGGGCAGTGCGCCGAGCGCGGGCACCAGATGGCTGCGCAGGACGTCCACCGCCGCCGCCGTGTACTCCGAGGAGTACAGCGGGTCGGCCATGGTGACGCACTCCCCGTACCCCTCGTGGTGCTCGGTCTCGACCCTGACCAGCAGGATCTCCCGGGAGGTCAGGGTGGCGAACGAGGTCCGGAACGGTGCCACCAGGGGCATCGCGATCCGGCGCAGTTCCACACCGACGAGCTTCATGCCGTTCTCTCCTGACGCTTGTCGATCACATACCAGCCGTCCCGGGTGAATCCGGTGACGGCGTGTCCCTGCTCCATCAGCCCACCGAGGACCTCGCGCAGCGCGTACCGCCACTCGCGGGCCAGGGGCGGGTCGGTGCGGCGCAGCGTCTCGATGTCCGCCGGGATCCGCACCAGTACGGTGTCGCCGTCCAGGCGCCCGACGGCGGGACGGCCGTCGGGCTTGGCGTCCAGTCCGACCACGGTGCGGGCACCCGGGGTGTCGTACGTGACGACGAGGGGGGTGCCCGCGGCGGCCCTGACGGCGGATCCGCCGGTCAGCTCCCAGCGGACCAGCAGCCGGTCCGTCTCGGTACCGGCGTTCACCGCGTCGTGCATCGTGCCGTAGAAGTCGGCCAGATACTCGCTCGGCACCGCCCCCAGCTTCGCCAGGTTGAAGTAGGCGTTGCGGCTGACCAGCGGGTCGAACGTCCAGGTCACCGTCGTGATGTCACGGGCCAGTGCCCAGGCCCGCTGGTGCAGTTTGACGGCGAACCCGACATTGCGGCCCCGGGCGCTGCCGTCCACCCCGGCGATGTGCGAGTGCAGCCCGGCGGTGGCCAGGAACCCCAGGCAGACCCCGGTCATCTCGCCGTCCCGGTGGACTCCCACCACATAGCTGCCGGAGTGGGCGAAGACGCGCAGCAGTTCCGGGGTGATCAGCGGGTTGCCGGGCTGGGGACGCCAGATCCGGTCCAGCAGCCCGCAGGCCGCCAGGATCTCGTCCGGATCGTGCAGCTCCGCGACGCTCACCCCCGCGTCGTGCGCCGCTCGTTCCGCGGCGGCCGCCGCGGCCACGACGTGCGTACTGTTCACGCTTCCACCCGGTCCGTCCCGGCCACCGGCTCACGTACGAGCGAGGTCACCAGCGACGCCACCAGCGCCGCGCGACGGGGCAGTTCGGCGACGGTCACATGCTCGTCGTCGGCGTGCGCCCCACCGCCCACCGCCCCCAGCCCGTCCAGCGTGGGCGTACCCACTCCGGCCGTCAGATTGCCGTCGGAGCCGCCGCCGACCGCCACACCGCGCAGGGCCCCGAAGCCCAGGTCGGCGTAGAGGCTCCGGGCACGGGCGAACAGCTCCTGTGACGCGCTCGCCGGCAGCGGCGGCCGGTTCGGACCGCCAGACACCCGCAGCGAGGCGCCCGTGAGCACCGGCGCCAGCGCGCCCATCGCACGGTCCACCCGGGCCTGTTCGCCGAGGCTCTCCACCCGTACGTCGACCAGCAGCCGGGCCGCGTCGGGCACCGTGTTGCCGGTGGTGCCGGAGGAGGCCACGGTCGGGGTCACCGTGGTGCCGGTCGCCGGATCGGCGAGCGCCGACACCGCGAGCACCTGGTGCGCCAGCTCGGTGGTCGTATTGACGCCCCGCTCGGGTTCGAGACCGGCGTGCGCCGCGCGCCCGGCGATCCGCAGTTCGTAGCCGGACACCCCCTTGCGCGCCGTCTTCAGCGCCCCGCCCTCGCTCGCCTCCAGGACCAGCACCGCGCGTGTGCGGCGGGCCTCGGCCTCGATGAGGGTGCGCGAGTCCGGGGCGCCGATCTCCTCGTCGCCGGTGAGCAGCACCGATACGCCGTCCCGGTCGTCGAGCACGGACAGCGCGTGGAACAGCTGCACCACCCCGGCCTTCATGTCGAAACAGCCGGGCCCCGTCAGCCGGCCCCCGGTCACCGCGAAGGGGTGCCCGGCCAGGGAGCCCACCGGCCAGACCGTGTCGAAGTGGCCCAGCAGCAGCACCCGGTCACCGGAGCCGAAGCGCCAGCGCAGGGCGGGACTCCCCGGCGTGTCGAGCCACTCCGGCGCGGCACCCGTCAGCCGGGTGCCGAGTGCGGCGACGACCCGGGCGCAGGCCGTGACGGCGGCCCGGTCCTTGCTGGGCGACTCGGCCAGCACCAGCTCCTCGATGCCCGCCAGCAGGTCCGGCAGACCCGCTTCCAGCGCGGTGGCGAACGCGGGCACGTCAGAGGGCCTTCGGGGTGGCGCGGGCACCGTGGTGCAGATAGGGAGTGCCGTCGGCGAGCGTATAGAACACGACCGGCAACCAGGGGGTGAACCCGGGCCGGCGCAGCACGAAGAGACCCGGCCCGACCGGGTGCAGCTCGTACTCCTTGTCGGGCTCCGCGGTCAGCCCGGCCAGCGGCCCCGTCACCTTGTCGAGCATCACCAGAGCGCCGTCCCGCTCCACGACCTCCATCCGGCTGGAGATCCGCTCGTACACCCCGACGTACTCGGCCGGGTCGAACGCGACCGGCTCCTTCGCGGGCTGGAGCGTTGCGCGCATCGTCACCCCGGCCAGCTCGCGGGCGATCTCCGAGAACACCTCCAGATACAGGCCCATGGTGTCGCCGCCGTTGGTGAGCAGGCAGATCGCGAGGTCGGCCCCCGGCAGCACCCGCAGGAACGCGCTCTGGCCGATGGTCCCGCCGTCGTGGCCGTACACCGGCTGTCCGTCCCAGGTGTCGAGAATCCAGCCCAGCCCCCAGGAATGCCCCAGCATGTTCGCGTCGGGGACCTTCACCTGCGGGCTCTGCATGGCGGTGGTGCTCTCGGCCGAGACGATCCTGGTGCCGTTCCCGGTGACACCGCCGTCGAGGTGCATCCGGGCGAAGGCGAGGACCTCACGCGGCGTCGAGCAGATCAGCCCGGCCGGTCCGGCCGACCGCATCAGGCCCCACTGCGGGGCGAGCGCCGGGGGCTCGCCCGGGTGTCCGGCGGCGGCGCGGTGGAGCAGCGCCTCCTCCGGCAGGGTGACCGTACGGGTCAGGCCGAGCGGCCGGTACAGGCGCTCACGCATCAGCTCGTCCCACTGGACGCCGGTGACATGCTCCAGCACCCGGCCGAGCAGGGTGAAGCCCGCGTTGCAGTACGACATGGTGGCGCCCAGCGGGTGGTTGGCGGCGACATCGGCCAGCAGCGCGGTGAACTTCTCCAGGCAGTCGTCGCCCCGGCCGGTGTCGGCGAAGAAGTCGCCGTCGATGCCGCTGGTGTGCGTCAGGAGATGGCGGAGCGTCACTCCCTGGGTCAAATCGTCATTGACGAGACGCAGTTCGGGGAGCACGGAGACGATGGGGGCGTCCAGTTCGAGCAGCCCCTCGTCGACCAGGGCCATGGCCACCGTGGTGGTCCATACCTTGGAGATCGAGCCGATCTGGAACAGGGTGTCGGTCGTCGCCGCGATCCCGGCCTCCATGTTGGCCAGGCCGGTGGACGCCTCGATCGTCACCTCGCCCCGGTGCAGGACGGCGAGGCTCGCGCCGGGCACCCGGTAGCGGGCGGCGAGCTCGGTGAGGCGGGCTGCCCAGTGGGCGGTCAGCTCGGCGGACAGGCCCGGGGGCAGCTCGGCGGACGGGTCGGTGGACGGGACGGCGGTGTCGGTCATGTTCGGCTCCTGATTCGTGGTCATGGTCGGCTCCGGCTTCGTTGTGTTCAGCGGTCGGTGTGAGTGGTGACCCAGTCGACGAGGCGCCGGGAGTAGTCCTCCCGGTGCGAGGGCCGGCCGTTGAGGATGAACAGGTGCGAGCAGCCCGGGTACAGCACCAGCCGGACCGGCACGCCCCGGGTGCGCAGCGCGTGGAACCACTGCTCGGCCTGGCCGACCGGGCAGCAGTCGTCCGCGCCGCCGTGCAGGATCAGCGTGGGCGCGCGGACCGCGTCCACATGGCTGAGCGGGGAGAGTGCCGTCAGCCGGTCCCGGTCACCGATCTCGTGACCGGCGATCAGATGTCCCTCCTCGGACGTCCCGGCCAGGCTCGTCAGGTCGGCGACCACGCCCCCCGGTACGACGGCGGCGAAGAGATCGCTGCGGGCGGAGAGCCAGCAGGTCAGATAGCCGCCGTAGCTGTAGCCGGTGAGCGCGATCCGGGCCGGGTCGACGAGCCCCTCGTCGACGAGGGCGGCGATCGGTTCGAGGATGTCCTGCTCGTCCGCCTCGCCCCAGGCGCCCACGGCGGCCCGGTAGAAGGACTCGCCGTAGCCGTCGCTGCCGCGCACGTTCAGCGTCAGGACGGTCCAGCCCCGCGAGACCAGCTCCTGGTGGTAGAGGTGGGCCGGGTCGGCGTGCGGCGCCCAGGCGTTGTGCGGTCCGCCGTGCACGTCCACCAGCAGGGGGCCGCCCGGGGCGGTGCCCGGAGCGCGGGTGATCATCCCGTGCACGACGGTGCCGTCCGAGACGGTGAACTCCCGTTCGGTGAACGGGTGGAGGGCGACGTCGGGCAGCGACCGCGCCATGTGCGCGGTCAGCCACGCGGGCTGTCGTCCGGTGCTCGGGCCGCCCGGCCGCCCGGACCCCGCGTCAGCCAGGTCGAGCAGCGCGATCTCGGCGAAACTCGACGTGTCGGAGACGACCAGCGCGGCCCGGCCCGCCTCGGCGGCGACCGAACAGCCGCTGACCCCCTGACCGGCGGGCAGCGCGAACTCGCCGATCCCGGAAGCGTCGACGCGGTAGAGCCGGGTGGCCCCCCGGTCGCGGGCGCAGAACACGATGCCGTCGCCGTGGAACTGCGGCAGCGCTCCCGGGTATCCGGGCCCTCCGGGCAGGACGTTACGGTCCAGAGGGGCGCTGAGCGACACCGGAGCGGCTCCGTCGAGGGGCTGGCGCAGCAGCTCCAGATGGCCGACCCCCGTGCCGGTCCGCCCCACGACGAGCAGCGCGTTCCCGTCGGGGTACCAGCTCACCGGGCCGGCCACCCCCGTGGACGGACCGACCCGCACGGGTGCGGGCACGGCGGCCCCGACCTCGACGACATGAGCCGCCGAGGTCCCGGTGACATCCGCGTCCGGCCCGGTCTGCGCCGGATAGGCGAGCCGTGTGCCGTCGGGCGACCAGGCGGGCGGGCCCGCGTGCCGGTCGCCGTCCGTGAGCTGCCGGACCTCGCCGGACTCCACCTCCACCACGAACAGCTGGGTGCGGACCGCGCCGAGCAGACCCGCCCCGTCCACCTTCCAGCCGAGGCCGTCGATGACCACCGGGGCGGTGTCCTCGCGGCGCGATCCCGGCCCCGCGAACGCGATCCGCGAGCCGTCCGGGCTCCACACCGGCACCCCCGCCCCCGCCGGACACCGGGCAGGCGTGGTCAGCGGCGCCGCCTCGCCCCCGTCCGCGGGCAGCAGATGCACCTGCCCCGCGCGCAGGAACGCCAGCCGCGTGCCGTCCGGGGACCAGCGCGGCGCGGCGTCCGAGGGACCCCGGGTGAGCCGGCGGGCCGGGCCGTCCGTACCGCGGACCTCCCAGATCGAGGTCACCGCACAGTCCCGCTCGGCGTCCTGGGTGGTCAGCGTGTACGCGACGCGTTCGCCGTCGGGGGACAACGACGGATCACAGGGGATCTCGAACCGGTACACATCGTCGATCCTCAGCGCTCTGGTCATGACGCCTCCTCGGCGGTCGCAAGGGTGGGTACGCAGGAGATGAGGGTGCGCGTCGTCGGGTGTGCGGGCCGCTCCAGGACCTCGGCGGTGGGACCGCACTCGACCAGGCGTCCGCCGTCCAGCACGGCGACCTGGTCGGACAGATGGCGCACGACCGCGAGGTCGTGGGAGATGAACAGCATGGAGAACCCCAGTTCGCGCTGGAGCCGCCGCAGCAGATTGAGCACCGCGCCCTGGACGGAGACGTCCAGCGCCGAGGTGATCTCGTCCGCGATCAGCACGGCGGGCCGGGCGGCCAGGGCGCGGGCCAGGGCGACGCGTTGGCGCTGTCCGCCGGAGAGCGCGTCCGGCGTCAGTGCCGCCCGCCCGGGGTCGATGCCGACGAGTTCGAGGCAGCGCGCCACCTCCGCGTCCCGGGCGGCGCGCCGCTCGCGGGCCGTCGGCCGGCGGGACGGCTCCCCGTCGGTACGGACCCGGCGGGGCAGCGCCTCTGCGACCGCGGCACCGATGCTCATGCGCGGGTCGAGCGAGGCGTACGGATTCTGGAACACCAGCTGCACCGGGCTGCGACCGCGCCGTACGCCGACCTCGCGCCCCGCCACCCGTACGCGGCCCGCCGCCAGCGGCGCCAGCCCCACCACGGCCTTGCCGAGGGTCGACTTGCCCGACCCCGAACCGCCGACCAGGCCCGTCACCGTCCCGTCCGGCACCAGCAGATCCACGTTCTCCACCGCGGTGAAGCGGCCGTATCGCACGGTGATCCCGCACAGTTCCAGGGAGCTCATGAGGTGGCCTCCGTTGCCTGTGACGCGGTTCCGACGGGGTCGCCGCCCGCCGCCCCGCCCTCCGGGTACCAGCAGGCGACCTCCCGGCCCGCCCCGAAGCCGGCCAGCACGGGCGCGGCTGTGTGACAGCGTTCCCGGGCCCGTTCGCAGCGGGGGGCGAAGGAGCATCCGCCGCTGTCCTCGCCCGGCTCCGGCGGACGGCCCGGGATGGTCACCAGCTCCGTACCGGGGGGCGTGGTCATCGTCGGGACCGCGCCGATCAGCGCCCGTGTGTAGGGGTGCGCGGCGCCGTGCAGCAGCTCCGTGACCGGGAGGCTCTCGACGATCAGGCCGCCGTACATCACCAGCACCCGTTCGCAGACCTGGGCCACGACGGCGAGGTCGTGGGAGATCAGCAGCAACGCCGCGCCGGAGTCCTCACGCACCTCGGCCAGCAGGTCGAGCACCTGCTTCTGGACCGCCACATCCAGCGCCGTGGTCGGCTCGTCGGCGATGATCAGCTTCGGATTCCCCATCAGCCCCATCGCGATGACGGCCCGTTGACGCATCCCGCCGGAGTACTCGTGCGGCCGCTGCCGGGCCCGGCGTTCCGGCGACGGGATACGGACGGCGCCGAGCCGGTCGACGGCGCGCGCCGCGGCCTGCGCACGGGTGTGGCCGAGGTGCACCTCCGCCACCTCGGCGAGCTGGCGGCCCACGCGCAGGGCGGGGTTGAGCGAGGCCATCGGGTCCTGGAAGACCATGGCCAGGGCGGTGCCCAGCCGGGGGTCCGCCCGCAGATCGTGCCCGTCGAAGCGGAGGGTACGCGCGGAGACCTGCCCCGGGTGCGGAACCAGGTCCGCCAGTGCCAGCGCGGTGAGGCTCTTGCCGGAACCGGACTCGCCGACCAGCCCGACGGCCTCGCCCGCGCCGATGTCCAGCGAGATGCCGCGTACGGCCTGCCGCCCGCCGGGAAAGGTCACCCGTAGATCGTGCGCCCGGACCACCGGCCCGTCGTCGGCGCCGGCCGCCGTGTCCCGCACCATCTTCTCCGGCCGCCGCGGCGCCGACGTCCCCCGCGCCTGTGGTGCCCGTCGGCCGCCCGCCTGGGCGAGCACCTCACCGACCAGCCCGAACATCAGCCCCGTCAGCACCACGGCCGCACCGGGCGCCAGGGCCGCCACCGGGTTCACATAGACCCGGTTCAGCTGCTCGTTGAGCAGCCGCCCCCAGTCGTAGTCCGGGGGCTGCACACCGAGCCCGAGGAAGGAGAGCCCCGAGAAGGCGACCAGGATGCCCCCCGCCGCCTGGGTGGCGAACAGCACCGACGGCTCGGCGATGTTGGGCAGCAGATGACGGACCACCAGCCGGAACCTGCCCACGCCGAGGATCCGTGCCGCCGCGACGTAGTCCGCCCCCGCGACCGAAGCCGTGAGGTTCTGCACCAGCCGTGCCATCGGCGGGACCATGGCGAGCCCCACCGCGAACACCGCCCCGGTGCTGCCGACGCCGAAGATCGTGGCCAGAAAGAGGAGGAACAGCAGTCCGGGGAAGGCCACCAGCACGCCCACCACGGCGGTGATCAGCCGCCCGGCGCGCCGCCCGAGTACCGCGGGTGCGACACCGAGCAGCAGCCCGCCACCGACCCCGATCGCGGTGGCCAGCAGAGTGAGGCGAAGGGTCAGCCGGGTCGCCACCACCACCCGGGCGGCGATGTCGCGGCCCAGTTGGTCGGTGCCGAGCAGATGCGCGGCACTGCTGCCCTCGTTGATCGCGTCCGTGTCCACCCGTGCCGCCTGGGTGCCGAGCAGGGCGGGGCCGAACACGGCCACCAGCGCCACCACCAGGCAGGCGATGAGGGCGGTGACGCCGATCGGCGTCCTGAGGGTGCGCCCCAGCCGGTGCCGTAGCGCGGTGTCGTGATTCCTATGAGACATCGTCAGCTCCCGCGAACGGTGGACCGGGGGTCGGCGACGGCCACGGCCACGTCGACGGCGAAGGTGATCAGCAGCGCGGCCGCCCCGTAGACCAGCACGACGCCCTGGACCAGGGGGTAGTCCTTCTCGGTGATGGCCTGCACGATCGTGGTGCCGAGACCGGGCCAGGCGAAGACGTTCTCGATCAGTACGGTGCCGGCGAGCAGCGAACTGAACAGCAGGCCGCCCAGAGTGAGCGAGGAGGTCAGCAGATTGGGCAGCGCGTGCCGCAGATAGCGCAGCCGGGCGGGCAGCCGTTTGGCCTGGGCGGTGCGCATGTAGTCCTCTCCGAGCACCCGCAGTGTCTCCACCCGGACGATGCGCGACAGCGTCGCCGCCGGGACGAGTGTGAGGGCCAGTACCGGCAGTACGTAGGAGGCCGGGCCGGCCTGCGAGGCCACCGGGAGGACCGGCCAGGCCACGGCGAACGCGGCCACCAGACCGACCGCCAGCAGGAATTCGGGCACAGCGCCCAGAAATCCGGTGACCCCGGTGAAGGCGAGTTCACCGCGCCGCCTGCGGCCGTCCCGGGTCAGGACCGCGGCCGTCATCCCGACCGGGATCGCGAGCAGCAGGATCAGCACGAACGCGGGGACGGCGATCTGCAGGGTCGCCGGAAGCCTGCTGGAGATGATCTCGGACACGGGCAGCTGGGCACCGATCGAGTCCCCGAGGCTGCCCTGGAACAGCCTGCCGACGAAGTCGCCGTACTGCTGCGGCAGCGGCTGGTCCAGTCCGAGCGACTGCCTGCGGGCATCGACCAGGGCCGGATCGGCGGTGGGGCCGAGCGCCGCCCGCACCGGGTCCCCGGGAATCAGATGGATCATCGCGAAAGCGGCCGTGACCAGCGCGGCAAGAGACACGACCAGCCGCCAGGTGCGGCGCAGGGCGAATCCGAACCAGGGGCTGCGGGCCCGCTCGCGCAGGGATCGCGGCGTGCCGAGGGTGCGCAGTCGGCGCAGGGAGCGCGCGGGGAGCGTGGCCATCAGCTCGCGCTCCGGCGCAGGGTGGTGGGGATGATGCCGCTGCCGTCCACCTGGAAGGTGACGCCCTTCGCGTAGTGCCGGATCGGCCTGCTGACGATCGGCACGATGTCGACCCGCTTGACCAGGGCGGCACCCGCCTCTTCCCACAGGGCACAGCCCGACGTGCCGGGCATGGCGGAGGCACGTGCGGCGAGCCGGTGGTAGTCGGGGTTGGCGACGGCCCCGAAGTTGTTGCCCTTCGGCGGTGGCGGTCCGTCGTAGAACTGGGTCAGCTGGTCCGGGAGGGTCACCCCGATGGGAGCCCAGGCCACGTCCCAGTCGCCGCCCGTCAGGGTGCCCGCGATGCTTGCCCCGCTCACGGGGTCGGCCGATGCCTTCACCCCGAAAGAGGTCCACTTCTGGACGGCCAGTTCGACCGCCGACGCGACCTGCGCGCCCTGGTTGGTCGCGTAACTGAACCCGACGGTCAGCGGCTTGCCGTCCTTCGTCCAGGTGCCGCCGCTCTTGGACCAGCCCGCCGCGGTGAGGGCGGCGGCGGCCCGCTCGGGGTCGTGGGCGGGGAGATTCCCGGTCACCGGGTCGCCGGTGCAGGGGGTGGGCGCGATCTCCCCGATGCTGGTGGGGGGTGTGCCTTTGCCGCCCGTGGCGACGTTCCTGAGATCCTTGAGATCCAGTACGGAGATCAGGGCGCGGCGCACCGCGAGGTCGGCGGACGGACGCCCGGCGGCCTGGTTGAACATGAGCTGGCCGGACAGCGCGTCGATGCTCCGGTTCTTCACCTCGGCCGCGTCCAGCCGTTGCTGGTCGCCGCCGTTGATCTGGGCGACGTCGATCTGCCCGGCCATCAGGAGGTTGGCCGCGGTCGACTCGTTGGCGACGACCTTGAACACCACTGTGCGGGGAAGGTCCGCCCCGGTGGCGCCGCGGGGCCCCCAGGTGTATTCGTCCCGCCGGGCGTACGTGTAGTGGTCGCCCGGAACCGCTTCGGTCAGCCGGTACGGGCCGCTCGCCCCGGTGGACTTGGCCAGCGCGGCCGGGGCCGCCAGGCTCTCCTCGCAGAGCAGCGGCAGCAGCCGGGCCATGTGCGCGATGAACGGTGCGGGGCGTGTCGTGGTGACGGTGACCGTGCGCGTCGCCTCGTCGGCCTTCGCGACGGCGGTGACGGGTACGGAGAACCCGAGCATCGGCGACTGGTTCGCCGGGTCGGCGATGTGGTTGTACTCGGCGGCCACATCCGTTGCGGTGAGCGCCGAGCCGTCCTCGCAGCTCACCCCGGAGCGGATGGTGAACCGGGCCGAAGTGGAGGTGACCGTCCACTTCTCGGCCACCCCGGGAATCAGCGCACCGTCGGCCGCGATGTGCACGAGCGTGTCGTAGGCGAAGGAGTTCATCGCCAGCGCCGTGCTGGCCAGCGCCGTCGTGGGGCTGAGACTGCCCGGATCGGCGGCGATGGCGACCACCACCCTCGACCCGCCGCTGCCCCCGGCCGCGCCGCTCCCGCACGCGGCAGCTGTGGCGACGAGACCGAACGCCGCCGCCACAGCGGTCACGGGACGCACCCCGCGCTTCGGTGTACGTCGCGTCCCCTTGCCTGCGGAACTGGGCATGGTCACCTCCGAAGGAGCGGCAGGCCGCCGCCGAGTGAGGGGAACATTAGGCAGCGACGGACCGGTCCCGATTGGTGGCGGCGGACGAAAAACCGCCCCGTCGACGGTGCGCCGCACCGAAGACGCGGTCCCTTGCCGCCCAGACCGTGTCCGGTTCCGTAGACGCCCTGTTTCCCCCGCGCGCCCCGTGCTGGAGGCTGTGGCGACCACGGGCGCGGGCCCGGGTACCGAGGGGAGCGCGAGCGATGGCCGATGCACGAGGAGAGGGCGCCGAGGCGCCCGTCCAGCGGACGATGACCCCGTTCGACGACATCTACGACCGGGCCGATCCCCGGGCCTTCTTCCGCGAACTGGGGGCGTTCGGCTACCGGACACCGCAGCACGCCCGGCCCGTCTTCCGGCGCCTGGCCGCACTCCGGCTGAGCGGCACGGGCGACGCGGTGCTGGACCTGTGCTGCTCGTACGGGATCAACGCCGCTCTGCTCAACCACGACGTGACGCTGGAGGGCCTGCAGGCCCACTACACGGCTCCGCGGACGGTGGCCATGACCACCCAGGAGCTGATCGCGCACGACCGGGCGTTCTTCCGGGCCCGCCGCCGACGGGACGCCGTTGCGGTGATCGGCCTCGACATCGCCCCCCGCGCCATCGCCTACGCGCGAGCGGTCGGCCTGCTCGACGACGGGTTCGCCGAGAATCTGGAGACCTCCCCGCCTTCCCCGGCCCTGCTGGACGCGGCACGGAGCGTCCGCCTCATCACCATCACCGGCGGCGCCAGCTTCCTGTCCGGGGCAACCTTCCAGCCGATCCTGGACAACGCCGGCCCGCCACCGTGGGTCGCCGCGTTCGTGCTGCGCACCGGCTCCTACGCGCCGATCGCCGAGCACCTCGCCCGCCATGGCCTGACCACGGAGAAGTACGCCGGGGCCACCTTCGTCCAGCGCCGCTTCACCAGCGCGGCCGAGCAGCGGTACGCCGTCGACGCGGTGGCCGCGACAGGGGAGGATCCGGACGGCAAGGAGACGGCGGGCCACTTCCACACCGCACTGCACCTGTCGCGCCCCCGTGCCGACATCGACACGTACCCGCTCGGCGACCTGGTCGCCCAATGATCGATTCGCGGGGCGCGATGCCCCGTCCTAGGGTCGATGTGTGAACGCGACCGTTCACCCGTGAGTCGTTTCCGACTCGGGACCGAACCGCGAGTGACCCTCACGACGCAACCAATCCCATGACGGGCTCCCACGCGACACCCGCGCACACTGCCCAGGCCCCGGAGCGGGGCCGAGGCGGTGGGATGGCGCTACTCGTCATCGCCTCGTGCCAGTTGATGGTGGTCCTCGACATCACCATCGTGAACATCGCGCTGCCGCACATCCAGACGTCACTGGGTTTCTCGACCGAATCCCTGTCCTGGGTGGTCAACGCGTACACGCTGACCTTCGGCGGGCTCCTCCTGCTCGGCGGGCGGCTGGGAGACATCCTCGGCCGTCGCCGGGTCTTCGTCTTCGGCGTCCTGCTCTTCGTCTTCGCCTCGCTGCTGGGCGGTCTCTCGCAGGAATCCTGGCAACTGCTCGCGGCCCGCTCGCTGCAAGGTGTCGGTGGCGCCATCGCTTCGCCGACAGCCCTGTCGCTGATCACCACGACATTCCGGGAGGGCCCCGAACGGAACAAGGCGTTCGGGGTGTTCGCCGCCGTCTCGGCAGGTGGCAGCGCGATCGGACTGCTCGCGGGCGGGGTGCTGGTGGAGTGGCTCGACTGGCGCTGGGTCTTCTTCGTCAACGTGCCCATCGGCCTGCTGATCGCGCTCGCCACCCGCCGCTACATCCGCGAGTCCGAACGCCACCCGGGCCATTTCGACATCGTCGGCGCGTTCACCTCCACGCTGGGCATGGTCATGCTCGTCTACGGATTCATCCGTGCCTCCGAGGACGGCTGGAGCGACCGGGTGACCCTGCTGTCCTTCGGCGCGGCGCTCGTGCTCCTCGCCGTGTTCATCGCCATCGAGCGACGCTCGAAGCAGCCCATCACCCCGCTGTGGATGTTCCGCGACCGCAATCGCGCGGGCTCCTACGGGATGATGCTGTGCCTGTCCGCCGCGCTGTTCGGGATGTTCTTCTTCCTGACCCTGTTCGTGCAGAACATCCTGGGCTTCAGCCCCCTGCTGGCCGGTCTCGCCTTTCTGCCGGTGAGCGTGATCGTCGCGGTGGGCGCGGGAATCACCTCGCAACTGCTGCCGAGATGGGGCCCCAAACCCTTCATGGTGACGGGGGCGGTCCTGGCCGCGGTGGGGCTGGGCTGGCTGACGATGACCGATGTGAACAGCTCGTACCTGGGGAGCATCCTCGGCCCCGTGCTGGTCTTCGGCCTCGGCATGGGCATGCAGTTCGTGTCGCTGACGCTGATGGCGGTGTCGGGTGTGGCGCCCCAGGAGGCGGGCGCGGCGTCCGGGGTCCTCAACGCCAGCCAGCAGGTGGGCGGGTCGCTCGGTCTGTCCATTCTGGTCACGGTCTTCGGCACGGCCAGCCGCAACTCGGCGGCCGAGCAGATCCCCCGGTTCCTGAAGGAAGGGACCCCGGCCCAGCTGCTGGAGTTCCGCAGGACCGGGCAGCTCCCGGGGCACTGGGGTGACGAGGTGCTGGCCTCGGGCGTCTCCAGCGCGTTCATCGTCGCCGCGATCATGGCCGTGGTGGCCGCTCTGGTCGCGCTCGTGGTCATCCAGGTGCGCCCCGGGGACCTGGAGCGTCTCCAGGGCGGCGCCGCACCGCCGACGACTCCCCAGGACACCCCCGGGAGCCGCACTCCCGCCCCCGGCGCACCGCCTGACTGACCCGCGATCCACGGCGGGCGTACCCGGTACCGATCGGTAACCGTGCGCACCAGGTGGATGGCAGGTGACGGCAAATTAGCGTTGCTCTCTGGTGAGCGCCCCTCTCGCCGTGTAGCGTCATCGGCAGATGTCGTGGTTCGCAGCACCTGCCCGCGCCTGGCGCGGGCGTTTTGCTGTGCAGTGCCTGAGGACCAGGGCGATCACCTCCGGATTCGCGCGGTGCGGATCCGATATCGACTGAGAGGCACCGGCATGGCAAGCGGAACCGTCAAGTGGTTCAACTCGGAAAAGGGCTTCGGCTTCATCGCGCAGGACGGTGGCGGCCCGGACGTCTTCGCGCACTACTCCAACATCAACTCCACCGGCTTCCGTGAGCTCCAGGAAGGCCAGGCTGTGACCTTCGACATCACGCAGGGCCAGAAGGGCCCGCAGGCGGAGAACATCACCGCGGCCTGACCCGGTCCGCACAGCACATCAGCCCCCCGGACGACACGTCCGGGGGGCTGATGTGTGAAGGGCGTCGATCGTGGCCGCCGGTGAACTCGGCGGCCACGCGGGAGGTCAGGAACGCGGCTGGTGCGACTGCTCGCCCTGTTCCGCCTTCTTCTCCTTGATGCGCACCGTCTCCTTGCGGACCTCGGCCTGGGTGGCGCGCTCCTTCTGCAGCCACTCCGGGAGTTCGTTCTTCAGGGCCTCGATCTGCTCCGTGGTGAGCGGCTCGGTGACTCCGCCGCGCGCGAGACCGGCGATGGAGACGCCGAGTTTCGC
Source organism: Streptomyces sp. TSRI0281 (assembly GCF_001905125.1). GTDB lineage: Bacteria > Actinomycetota > Actinomycetes > Streptomycetales > Streptomycetaceae > Streptomyces. The sequence goes on from NZ_LWLE01000012.1 coordinate 373,908, forward strand.
CGCGACCACGGGCCGGGGGTGCGGGCCGGTGCGTCGCAGCTCCTGCAGCCACTCGGGCGGATCGGTCTGCAGGGCGTTCAGCTCGGAGCGCGAGACGACACCCTCCTGGAACTCGGTGGGGGTGGCCTCAAGGTACACACCCAGTTTCTTCGCCGCGGTCGCGGGCTTCATGGTCTGGGTGGTCTGGTGCGACGTCATGGTGTCAAGAGTATCGAGCGTGTGAGCTACCGCCGACCACGACCGGTAATCTGGGCGGGTGACTGTCTCGGAAGTACCCCCTGCGTTCCGGCTCGCCTATGTCCCGGGGGTGACGCCCACCAAGTGGGTGCGGATCTGGAACGAGCGGCTGCCCGAGGTCCCGCTGACCCTGGTCGCGGTGCCCGCGGCCGAAGCGCCCGGCCTGCTGCGGGCGGGCGGTGCCGACGCGGGATTCGTACGGCTGCCCATCGACGGTACGGACCTCAGCGCGATCCCGCTCTACACCGAGACGACCGTGGTCGTGATCCCGAAGGATCACCTCATGGCCGCGGTCGAAGAGGTGTCCGTCGAGGACCTGGCCGACGACATCGTGCTGCACCCCCTCGATGACCCCCTCGACTGGGAGAACCGGCCGGGGCGGCCCGCGAACGAGCGCCCGGCCACCGCGGCGGACGCCATCGAGCTGGTGGCGGCCGGTGTGGGCCTGCTCGTCGTCCCGCAGTCGCTCGCCCGGCTGCACCACCGCAAGGACCTCACGTACCGGCCGGTCCCCGGCGCCCCCGAGTCGCGCATCGCACTGTCGTGGCCGGAGGGCGAAAAGACCGACCTGGTGGAGGAGTTCATCGGGATCGTCCGGGGGCGCACCGTCAACAGCACACGGGGCCGCCCGCCGACCCCGGCGCAGCCGAAGGGCAAGCGCGCCGAGGCGCGGGGCGCGGGGCGCAAGCCCGCGGCCGGGAAATCGACGGGCAAGAGCCCCCAGCGGGGTTCGGGCGGCACCAAGGCCGGCAAACGAGGCAGGCCCGGCAAGTCGGGCAAGCCCCGCCGCCAGTCGTAGCCGATTCCGTTCGCCGTCCGGGCCGGTCACGGGCGTACGGGTCCTGGGCCGGCCCGGTCCTGGCCCCGGTGTCCCGACCCGGGCCGGCCCGGCCCGGCCCGGTCCTGAGCCGACCGGGTCGCCGGCCCGCCTCGCCGGCCCGCCTCGCCGGCCCGGCCCTCAGTCCCGTCCGGGTGCGATCACCCTGTTCCCCTCGTGCACCGTGATCGCCTGGGCCGGGCAGATATCGGCCGCGTCCAGGACCCGCTCGTCGGGTTCGATCCCGTCGGCGACGGTCCTCGCGTGCTCGCCGTCCAGGGCGAACGCCTCGGGGGCCACCCCGGCGCACATGCCCGACGCCAGACACAGCTGCGGATCCACACGTACGTGCCAGGTCATGGCGCTCACCACCCGATCGGCATGACGCGGGGGCCGCGCACGAGCAACTCGGTCTTCCAGGTCACGTCCCCCGCCGGCTTCAGTCCCGGGAAACGGGTGAGGAGCGCGCCCAGTGCCTCCTGGAGCTCCAGCCGGGCCAGCGGGGCGCCCAGGCAATGGTGGACCCCGTGCCCGAACCCCAGGTGCTGGTTGCCCTCCCGGGAGACGTCGAGCACACCGGGTGCGGTGAAGCGCAACGCGTCCCGGTTGGCCGCGCCGACGGCGACCAGCACGGGGGAGCCGGCGCGGACCAGAGTGCCGCCGACCTCGACGTCCTCGGTGGCGTACCGGGGCTGACCCGCTCCGCTGCCCAGCGGCACGAACCGCAGCAGCTCCTCCACCGCGCCCGGGATCAGTTCGGGGTGCGCCCTGAGCTGATCCATCTGATCGGGATGATCCAGCAGGGTGAGCACGAAGTTGGGAATCTGCGAAGCGGTGGTCTCGTGTCCGGCCACCAGGATGGCCACGCACAGATCGATCAGCTCCAGCTCGGTGAGCCGTTCGCCGCCGTCCCTCGCCTCGATCAGCGCGGTCATCAGGTCGTCCTGCGGATCCTCGCGGTGCAGGTTGATCAACTCGCCCATGTAGGCGCGCAGTTCCTCGCGGCTGGCGTCGAACTCGGCGGCGGTCAGGGAGCTGGTCGACAGCGCGTTGTCGCTCCATACCCGAAAACGTGGGCGATCGGCTTCCGGAACCCCGAGCATCCGGCAGATCACCGCGACGGGCAGCGGCAGCGCGAAGCCGTCCACCAGGTCGGCGGGGGGCCCGGCCGCCTCCATCCCGTCGAGCAGGCTCGCGGTCAGCTCCTTGACCTGAGGCCGTAACTTCTCGATCTGGCGGACGGTGAACGCCTTGGCCACCAGGGAGCGCAGCCGTGTGTGGCCGGGCGGGTCCATGCTCAGGATCCCGCTGTCCCGGCGGCCCTCCGACTGCCGCGGCTCGTCGTGCGCGGCGCCCGCGGCCCGGCTGAAGCGCTGGTCGCCCAGTACCAGCCGGGCGTCCGCGTAGCGGGTGACCAGCCAGGCGGGCTCGCCGTACGGCATCTGGACCCGGAGCAGTCCCGAACGTTCGCGGACGCGCTCGTACTCTTCCGCGAGCTGGAGTCCTTCGGCGGTGTTGAAGGGGTACGCGTGGGGCTCGACGTGCGTCGTCATACGATCTCCCAGTTGTAAGCAGCTGCTTACAACGGTAGGACCGGCCCTTCGAGCGGTCAACAGCGCTTTACAGCCGTTACTCTGACGGGCCATTCGAAAGGACGCAGTCATGGCAGAAGCGCCCGCCCCGTCGTCCGGCCGGGGGCGCCGGGATGCTGCGGCCACCCGTGAACGGCTGCTCGACGCCGCTCGTGACCTGTTCGCCGAGCGGGGCTACCAGCGGGCCACCGTCCGTGCCATCGCCGAGCGGGCCGGGGTCAACCAGGCGCTGCTGTTCCGGTACTTCGGATCGAAACAGGCGCTGCTGACCGAGGTCGTCGCCGAGGGCGGGCTGGAGGAGCTGCGCGCGACACCGCCCGAGGAACTGTTCGAGAAGGCGCTGCGCTCCATGCTCACCCGCAGCGCCCCCGGCTCCGGCGACCGGACGCTGGAGGTCTACCTCCGGTCCATCGGCCGGGGCGACGAGGCGGCCGGGGCGCTGCGTGAACTGGGCGCGGAATACCAGAAGGTACTGGCCTCGCTCTCCGGGACCCCGGACGGCGAGCTGCGCGCCGATCTGGCCATCGCCTGGCTTCTCGGCATCGGCCTGATGCGTACGGTCGTCGCGCGCGAGCCACTGGCAGGCGCCGACCCGGACGCCGTGTGTGAGCTGGTTCTCGACGCCTTCGCCCGCCTCGGCGGACGGTCCGGCGGAAGCTCTGTGTGACCATTCCGCCGGGGCGCTAATAATACTAAGTAACTCACATTAGCGACAGTGGGGTCTGTTCATATTCCGCCCGGGTAGGTCGTCCGGTTCAATGGTTCACGTGAGGGTTCGCGTTCTGCGGAATTCTCATTTCTCGGGGGCGCGTGAGGATTGAAGCCGCCGAAAAGGGAAAAGAATGAACCGAGCCAACGGGGGCGGCGTCCACGTGTCGCCACGCGGAGTTTGACCTGCAAGGGTGCAGGTCATGGCCCTGCGACCGCATCGCTACGGAGGTGTTGCGGATGGACGAATATGAACAGCAGATCGACGGTGGGGCGTATCCGGACACAAATTCCGGATGGCGGGGAATTCTCTCCGAATTAACCTGGGGTGCTGTCCTTCGCAGGATTTCCTATCCGTTGCTCCTCGGAGCCACCGTTGTGGTAGGTGCGGCTTCCCTGCTGCTGCGGTGGGACCTGACGCGGGTCAGTCCGCTCTTCCTCATCGGCACCCTCCTCTATCTGGGCGTCCTGGAGAAGCTGATCCCGCACCAACGCGACTGGCATCCCAACCGGGCCGAATGGCGCTGGTACACGGTCTACTTCCTCCTGACCATGGCCGGCAGCGCCCTGGCCCAACTGCTGGTGACGACCGCGATCGGGGAGCTCTCCCCGGCCCGTCCGGCGCTCGGTCTGTGGGCCGAGATCCCGCTGGCGCTGGTGACGGGTTCGCTGGCCAGCTACTTCGTGCACCGGCTCGGGCACACCAATGCCCTGCTGTGGCGGCTGCACGGTGTGCACCACGTCCCGCAGAAGGTCAACGTCGCCAACAATGGCGTCAACCACGTCCTCGACATCCTCCTCGCGCAGGGAGTCATCCAGCTCGCGCTGGCGCTGATCGGCTTCTCCCGTGAGTCGGTGTTCGTCGTGGGGCTGTTCGTGGCCGCACAGGGCTACTTCGTCCACGCCAACATCGATGTGCGCATCGGCCGGCTCAACCACGTCCTCGCAAGCCCTGAGCAGCACCGCCTGCATCACAGCACCGATCTGTCCGAGGCTGGCCACTACGGCTCCGACCTGTCGTGCTGGGACCACCTCTTCGGGAGCTTCACCTGGCGGCCCGGACGCGAGCCGGCCGCGGTCGGACTCGGCGATCCCGCCTCGTTCCCCGGCACCGGTGAGATTCTCGCCAGTCTTCTCCACCCCTGGCGCCGTGCGGAGAAGCCCGGGAGCCGACCCGCCTGACCGGGCCCTTCGGGCCCCACACCGTCAACTGCACCACTGCCGCAAGGCAGTGTCACGACTTGAGGAGTGTGCGAACTTGGCTGACGCGATCAACGACGCTTTACGGGGTAAAGTCGCGATCATCGGCATGGGCTGCCGTATGCCCGGCGGAGCGTCGGACCATCGGGCGTTCTGGCAGAACCTGGTGGAGGGCAAGGACTGCATCACGCCCACCCCGGCCGACCGGTACGACGTGACCACACTCGGCAGCGGACACAAGGACAAACCCGGACGCCTGACAGGTGGCCGGGGCGGATACATCGACGGCTTCGACGAATTCGATCCGGCCTTCTTCGGCATCAGCCCGCGCGAGGCCGACCACATGGACCCGCAGCAGCGCAAACTGCTGGAGGTGGCCTGGGAGACGCTGGAGGACGGCGGCCAGCGGCCCGCCGAACTCGCCGGGAGCAACACGGCTGTCTTCGTCGGGGCGTTCACGCTGGACTACAAGATCCTGCAGTTCTCCGATCTGAGCTTCGAGACGCTGGCCGCGCACACCGCGACCGGCACCATGATGACGATGGTGTCGAACCGCATCTCGTACTGCTTCGACTTCCGCGGCCCCAGCCTCTCCATCGACACCGCGTGCAGCTCGTCCCTGGTGGCCGTGCACCTCGCGTGCCAGAGCCTGAACAAGGGCGAGACCGATCTCGCGCTCGCGGGCGGCGTACTGCTGCACATGGCACCGCAGTACACGATCGCGGAGACGAAGGGCGGCTTCCTCTCGCCGGACGGCCGCTCCCGTACGTTCGACGCGTCGGCCAACGGCTATGTACGGGCCGAGGGAGTCGGCCTGGTGGCGCTCAAGCGGCTCGGGGACGCGCTGGACGACGGGGACCCGATCCACGCCGTCATCCTCGGCAGCGGGGTCAACCAGGACGGCCACACCAACGGCATCACCGTGCCGAACGCGCAGTCCCAGATCTCTCTCATCCAGCGTGTCTGCGCCGAATCGGGCATCACCCCCGGCGAGCTGCAGTACATGGAGGCGCACGGCACCTCGACGCCGGTCGGCGACCCGATCGAGGCCAACGCCCTGGCCCGCGCCCTGGCCATCGGACGCAGCCCCGGAGCCGCGTGCTACGTCGGCTCCGTCAAGACCAACATCGGGCACACCGAGTCGGCCGCCGGAATCGCCGGGCTGATCAAGACCACCCTGTCCCTGAAACACCGGGCGATCCCGCCCCACATCAACCTGGAGCGGATCAACCCCGCCATCGACCTCGCCGCCGCGCCGTACGACATCCCCACCCGGCTGACCGAATGGCCCGAGCACGAGGGTCCCGCACGGGCCGGAGTGAACTCGTTCGGCTTCGGCGGCACCAACGCCCATGTCGTCCTGGAGGAAGCACCTCCGCGCCCGGCACCGGCCGCCCCGCCCACGCCTCGGGCGGAACGGACCTGGAGCATCCTCCCGCTGACCGCACGTCATCCCGAAGCGCTGGCGGACGTGGCGGCGGGCATCCGCAGGGAGCTCGACGGGAGCAACGGCCGGGCCGTTCCGCTGGCCGACCTCGGCCATACGCTCGCGCACCGTCGCAGCCATCTTGAGTCACGGCTGTCCGTCGTCTACTCCTCGCGCGCCTCCCTGGACGAGGCGCTGGCCGCGTACCTGCGGGACGAGCCGCACCCCCGCGTGCTCCAGGGACGTCGGCTGGACGCCTCGGAACGGCGCCTGGTCTGGGTCTTCACCGGCATGGGCCCCCAGTGGTGGGGCATGGGCCGGGGGCTGTTCGCGAGCGAACCGGTGTTCCGCGACGTGGTCACCGCCTGCGACCGCGAGATCCGCAGGATCGCCGGCTGGTCGCTGATCGAGGAGATGACGGCCGACGAGGAACACTCGCGCATGGGGGAGACCTGGCTGGCGCAGCCGGCCAACTTCGCCGTGCAGATCGGTCTCGCCGCCCTGTGGCGGGCCCATGGAGTGCGGCCGGACGCCGTCGTCGGGCACAGCACCGGGGAGATCGCCGCCTTCCACGAGGCGGGCGTCTACTCCCTGGAGGACGCGGTCGGCATCGCCGTGCACCGCAGCCGCCTGCAGCACACGCTCGACGGTACGGGCACGATGCTCGCCGTGAGCCTGCCCGAGGACGAGGCGGAGCGCCGCGTCCGCCCCTACCGGGACCAGGTGTCCGTGGCCGCCGTCAACAGCCCCACCGCGGTGACCCTGGCGGGCGACGAGGCGGCGCTGACCCTGCTGGCGGACGAGCTGCGGGCCGAGCAGGTCTTCACCAGGTTCCTGTCGGTGCGCGTCCCGTACCACAGCCCCGGCATGGACCGCATCAAGGACGACCTGCTGACCTCGCTGCGGGACCTCGCGCCGCGTCCGGCGCGGGTACCGGTGTATCTCACGGGCCAGGAAGGCATCGCCGAGGGCGTCGAACTGGACGCGGGGTACTGGTGGAAGAACGTCCGTGACCGGGTGCGGTTCCGCGCGGCGGTCGACCGGCTCGCCGACGACGGCCACAGCCTGTTCCTGGAGATCGGCCCGCATCCGGTGCTCGCCCACGCGATCCGCGAATGCCTGGACAGCAGGGGCCGGCCCGGCACGGCGGTACCGTCGCTGCGCCGCAAGGAGAACGAACCCGAGCGCTTCGCCGCCTCACTGGCGACGCTGCACAACGCGGGCGTCGGCGTCGCGTGGGACGTGCTCCAGCCCACCGGGGAGCCCGTCGCACTGCCCCGCTACCCCTGGAAGCGCGACCGCCACTGGACGGAGCCCGGACCGGTCGCACAGGTCCGCCTCGGACGTGTCGACCACCCGCTGCTGGGCCGCCGCACGGACCACGCCGAACCCGCCTGGCAGGTCCGGCTCAACACCGAGGCGCTGCCGTATCTGGCCGACCACCGGATCCAGGACACCGTGGTCTTCCCGGCGGCGGGCTACCTGGAGATGGCGACGCAGGCCGTACGGGCGCTCACCGGCGGCGACGCGGCCGTCCTGGCCGACATCGATCTCCGCAAGGCCCTCTTCCTGCCCGACGGCGAGGACCGGACGGTGCACCTGTCCCTGTCCCTGGAGAACGCGGCCTTCACCATCGCGTCCGTACCCGACCCGGACGCGGAGCGGACCGTACACGCGAGCGGTGTGGTCCGTGCCGGGCAGCGCCGCACACCCGGCCCGGCGCTCGACGCCGAGGCGATCAGGGCCCGCAGCCGACGCCGGCTCGACGGCCCGGAGTGCTACGCCGCACTCGCCGCCCTCGGCTACCACTACGGCCCGGCGTTCCAGGCCATCGAAGAGGTGTGGATCGGCTCCGGCGAAGTCCTCGCGCGCATCCGTCCCCCGGAGGCGATCGGTGACGACGCGGCCCGCCACCACATCCACCCCGTACTGCTCGACGCCTGCTTCCAGTCCCTGCTGACGCCGCAGATCCTCACGGACCGCGAGCAGCCGCAGAGCACCGGCATCCGGCTCCCGCTGTCACTCGACGAGCTGAGCCTCGACCCGGTGGGCGACCAGCCGCTGTGGGCGCACGGCACCGTGTCCGGCGACGACGGGAACGAACTCGTCGGCGACATCACGCTGTACGCACAGGACGGCACCGCACTCGGCCGTATCCGGGGCTTCCGCGCGGCCGACGTGGAGAAGGCGTCGACAGCCGTCGCCCGGAGCACCATCGACTCCTGGCTGGCCGAGACCACCTGGATCGACCGGCCGTGGGACGCGGCCGCCCCGCAGGACGGGGGAGAGCGGCAGGAGGCCCACGCCACCGGCGACGGGCACGACTGGCTGGTTCTCGCCGATACGGGCGGCGTCGGCGACGCGTTCGCCGCGCTGGTGACCGCACGCGGTGAACGCTGCCGCACCGTACGCCCGGGACCCGCATACGGGCGCGGCGGGGACGGCCGGGAATTCACCGTCGAACCCGGATCCGCCACCCACCTGGAACAGCTCTTCGCCGACCTGGAACAGGACGGCGCACCCTTCCGCGGCACCGTCGTCCATCTCTGGAACCTCGATCTGCCCCACATCGCGGAATGCCGGCGCGCCGACCTGGCCCGGCACAGCGGCACCGGGACGTACTCCCTCATCGCCCTCGCCAGGGCCCTCCTCGCCAGGGGAGAGGGCGGCAGACTGCACATCGTCACCCGCGGCGCGCAGCCCGTCTCACCCGGTGAGCCGGTCGAGCCGCTGGGAGCGCCCGCCTGGGGCGTCGGACGCGTGCTCCGCCACCAGGAACTGACCGCCCACCGGGGCAAACTGATCGACCTCGACCCCGCGCGGCCGCAGGACGACGCAGGGCGCCGTGCCGACGCCGACGCGCTGCTGCGCGAGCTCCTGACCGACGACGAGGAGGAGATCGGACTGCGCGGCGACCGCCGCGCGACCAGCCGCATCCGCACGGCCGAGGGACTGACCCGCCCCTTGCCGCTGCGCCTGCGCGCCGACGGAAGCTATCTGGTCACCGGCGCCTTCGGAGCCCTCGGCAGGCTGCTGTGCCGCACGCTCGTCAAGCGGGGCGCCCGCAGGCTCATCCTGATGGGCCGCACCAGGGTTCCGGCACGCGAGGAGTGGCGGGCGACCGGCCCCGCCGGTCCGCAGGGCCGGGCCGTGGCGCTCCTGAGGGAACTGGAGGCACTCGGCGCGCAGACGGTTCTGGCACCCGTCGACATCACCGACGAGCAGGCCCTCACCGCCTGGCTCGACACACACCGGCGCGGTGACCCACCGCCGATCCGAGGGGTGTTCCACCTCGCCGGACAGGTCCGGGACACCCTGATCGCGGACATGGACCGGCCGACGTTCGACGCGGTCCACGACCCCAAGGTCATCGGCTCCTACCTGCTGCACCGCCACCTGCGCGACGAACCTCTCGAACACTTCGTCCTGTTCTCCTCGATCGCCTCGCTGCTGACGACCGCGGGCCAGACCAACTATGCGGCGGGCAACGCCTTCCTGGACGCACTGGCCCACCACCGCAGGGCCCACGGCCTGCCCGCCCTCAGCCTGGACTGGGGCCCCTGGGCCACCGGCATGATCGAGGAACTGGGCCTGGTCGACCACTACCTCAACAGCCGGGGGATGAGCTCGCTCGCACCGGACGTCGGCATGAGCGTCCTGGAACGCGTCATAGGCCAGGACCGCGCCCAGCTGCTCGTCGCCACGGTCGTCGACTGGCAGACCTTCCTCGCCTGGTACGCCGCCCCGCCCCCGCTCGTCGGCGAACTGGCGGCGGCCGCGCGGGAACCGGTCACCGGCGGGGGCGACGGATTCCTCGACGCCTTCCGTGACGCCGGCGAGGACGAACGCCGCGCGCTGGTCACCGCACGGTTCACCGGCCTGTGTGCCACCGTGCTGCGCACGGCGGCCGAGGAGATCGACCCGTCGACCGGACTCGGCATGCTGGGCCTCGACTCCCTGCTGGCGATGGAGCTGCGCGCGAAGGTCCACGCCGAACTGGGGATCGCCCTGCCGGTGGTCGCCCTGCTGAGCGGCACCCCCGTCGGCGAACTGGCCGGGCAGCTGTACGACGGGCTCGTCGAACGGGTGGCGACCGACGCGGCTCCCACCGGCGCGACGAGCATCGAGGTGTTCACCGACGAACGCCGCTATCCCCTCACGCAGAACCAGAAGGCCCTCTGGTTCCTCAAGCAGCTCAACCCCGACGGCTACGCCTACAACATCGGCGGCGCGGTCGAAGTCCGCGTCGAACTCGACCCGGACCTGATGTTCGAGGCCGTACGCAGGCTCATCGCACGGCATCCCGCGCTGCGCACCAACTTCTTCCTGGAGGACGGCCGCCCCGTACAGCAGGTGTCCACCGACGTCGACCCGGACCTCGCCCTCTTCGACGTCCAGGGCCAGGACTGGGAGAGCATCCACCGGACGATCGTGGCCGAATACCGCAAACCCTACGACCTCGAACGTGATCCGCTCGTCCGCTTCCGCCTCTTCAGGCGGGAGACGAACCGCTGGATCATCATGAAGGCCGTGCACCACATCGTCTCCGACGCGATCTCGACGTTCACGTTCATCGAGGAACTGTTCGCCGTGTACGAGGCGTTGAAGAAGGGGCAGGAGCACGCGCTGCCGCCGGTGCGGACCCGCTACCTCGACTTCCTCAACAAGCAGAACGAATTCCTGGCCGGCCGGGAGGCCGGGGGAATGCTCGACTACTGGCGCTCCCACCTGCCCGCCGAGGTCCCGCTGCTGGACCTGCCGGTCGACAGGCCGCGCCCGGCCGTGCAGACGCACAACGGCGCCTCGGAGTTCTTCACGCTCGACTCCGAACTCAGCGCCCGCGTCCACACGCTGGCCCGCGAGCACAACGTGACCCCGTTCATGGTCCTGCTCAGCGCCTACTACATCCTGCTCCACCGCTACTCGGGGCAGGACAACATCATCGTCGGCAGCCCGGTGACCGGACGCACCGAGCAGGACTTCGCCCCCGTGTACGGGTACTTCGTCAACCCGCTCCCGCTGCACGCCGATCTCTCCGGCGCCCCCACTGTCGGAGATCTGCTGGACCAGGTCCGCACCGCCGTGCTGAACGGGCTGGACAACCAGGAGTACCCCTTCGTCCTGCTGGTCGAGGAGCTGGGCCTCCAGCACGACCCCAGCCGCTCCGCGGTGTTCCAGGCGATGTTCATCCTGCTCACCCACAAGGTGGCCACCGAGAAGTACGGATACCGCCTGGAGTACATCGAACTGCCCGAGGAGGAAGGCCAGTTCGACATCACGCTGTCGGCGTACGAGGACGAGGCGGAAGGCCGGTTCCACTGCGTCTTCAAGTACAACACCGACCTGTTCCTGCCGCAGACCATGCGACGGATGGCCGCGCACTACATCAATCTGCTCGACAGCATGACCCGGGCCCCGTCCGTCCGGCCCACGCCGCAGCTGACGATGCTCGGCGCCAAGGAACGCGAACAACTGGTCGGCGAGTGGAGCGGGGCCGCCCGGCTCGCCCTGCCCCCGGGCCGTACGGACCGGGAACCCGGCCCCGTCCGGCCGGTGCACACGGTGATCAGCGACGTCGCCGCCGCGCATCCCGGCGCGACAGCCGTCTCGGTGCCCTCCCCACGGGGCGCCGCGACCCGGCTGACGTACGCACAACTCGACCGCCGCGCCACGGCCAGGGCCCGCCGGCTGCGTGAACTGGGAGTCACGGCGGGCTCCGTGGTCGCTCTCTGCCTGGACAAGTCGCCGGAGCTGATCGTCACCCTGCTCGCCGTCCTCAAGGCCGGCGGCGCCTATCTGCCGATCCAGCCCGACCAGCCCGCCGAGCGCGTCGCCCACATCCTGCGTACCGCCGACGCCGGACTCGTCGTCATCGCCGACGACGGCCGCCGGGAGTGGGCGGCAGGTCTGCCGGCCACGACGGTGACCCTGGAGGAGCTGCGCGCGACCGAGACGGACGGGACCGCCCTGCCGGGGACGAACGACCTGGACGCCCCCGCCTACATCATCAACACCTCGGGCTCCACCGGCCGCCCCAAGGCCGTACAGGTCAGCCATCGCAGCCTCGCCTCGGCGTACGAGGCATGGCGCGAGGAGTACCGGCTGGAGCAGGACGTGCGCGTACACCTCCAGATGGCCGGGCCGTCCTTCGACGTGTTCACCGGCGACCTGGTGCGCGCCCTGTGCTCCGGCGGCAGCCTGGTACTGGCCGACCGCGATCTCATCCTCGACACACCGCGCCTCTACCGCACGATGCGGTCCGAGCGCGTCGACTGCGCCGAGTTCGTCCCGGCCATCGTGCGGGGGCTGATGGACCACTGCTCCCGCGAAGGGAAGCGGCTGGACTTCATGCGGCTCCTGGTGGTCGGCTCGGACGCGTGGAAAGTCGCCGAGTACCGGCGGCTGGGCGACCTGTGCGGGCCCGGCACCCGACTGATCAACTCCTACGGCCTCACCGAGGCGACCATCGACAGCGCCTGCTTCGAAGGCCCCGTGGACGACCTGGAACCCGGTCTGATGGTCCCGATCGGCAGGCCCCTGGCCAACAGCACGCTCCATGTCCTCGACGAACACGGCGAACCGGTCCCGCCCGGCGTCCCCGGCGAACTGTGGATCGGCGGCGAAGGCATCGCCATCGGGTACGCCGGTGATCCGGAGCAGACCGCCCGGCGCTTCGTGACCCGCACCCTCAGCCACGAGCCGGACGCCGCTCCCGTACGCCTCTACCGGACCGGCGACATCGCACGCTGGGACGTGCACGGCCGCGTGCACCTGCTCGGAAGGATGGACAACCAGGTCAAACTGCGCGGCCACCGCATCGAGATCGGAGAGATCGAGGCGCATCTGGCGAGCATGCCCGGCCTCGCCCGAGCGGTCGTCGCCGTCCGTCCCGACAGCCGGGGGGACGACACGCTGTGCGCCTACTGCGTCGCGGAGCCCGGCGCGGTCCTGGAGCGGCGCACCCTGCGCCGCCATCTCGCCACGGCCCTGCCGACGTACATGATCCCGTCCAGCTTCACCGAACTGACCGACCTTCCACTCACCCCCCACGGCAAGGTCGACATAGCCGCGCTGCCCGTACCGCGGGCCGGGGAGCGTGAGCGGCCCCACGAAGCGCCGGTCACCCTCTACGAGACGAGCATGGCCCGGCAGTGGGAATCGCTGCTCGGCCTCGAACAGGCCGGCCTGGAGGACGACTTCTTCGAATCGGGCGGAAGCTCGATCAAGCTGATCGAACTGCTCCACCACCTGCGGACGGAGTTCGGCATCAGCATCCCCGTGAGCCGGCTCTACCAGGCCACGACCCTGCACGGGATGGCCGCGACCGTGGAGGAACTCATCCACAGCACGACGGCCGAGGAACTTCCCTGCCTGACCTTCAACACCGAGGCCGGACCGACCGTCTTCTGCTTCCCCCCGGCCGGCGGCCACGGCCTCGTCTACCGCAACCTCTCGGCAGCGCTCCCGCAGTACCGGATCATCGCCTTCAACTACGTACCGGGCGACGACAAGGTGGCACGCTACGCGGATCTCATCGAGTCCGCCCAGCCCGAAGGCCCCTGCCTCCTGCTCGGCTACTCCCTCGGCGGCAACCTCGCGTTCGAGGTCGCCAAGGAGATGGAACGCCGGGGACGCCAGGTCGACCACGTCGTCGTGCTGGACTCGCGCCGCATTCTGCAGAGTTACGTCCCGGGCGACGAGGGGATCAAGACCTTCGAGGCGGAGCTCGGCAGGCATCTGCACAAGCACACCGGATCGGAGATCGTCGCCCGAGCCACACTCGAACACGCCGCCGAGTACCTCGCCTTCTGCGGCCGCACCCCCAACACCGGGACGGTCGCGGCATCGGTCAGCATCGTGACCGACGAGGACAAGACCGAGCTCTACGCGGAAGGCGCCCGGGGCACCTGGCACGGCAGCTCCACCACCGGTACGACCGTGCTCCGCGGCTCCGGGACCCACGCCGACATGCTCGACGCCAAACACCTCACCCGCAACGCCGACCTGGTACGCGCCATCCTGACGGGGGGCGCGGACCATGCCGGATGACCACGAGCCCGACTGGAGCACCCGACAGCGGGCGGCCGGCAGCAAGCCCCGCGTCATCGTCATCGGCGCGGGTGTCGCCGGACTGTCCACCGGCTGCTACGCGCAGATGAGCGGAGTGCGGACCCGCATCTTCGAGAAACACGTACTGCCCGGTGGCTGCTGCACGGCCTGGGCACGCGACGGCTACATCTTCGACTACTGCATCGAATGGCTGATCGGTACGGCCGACGGGAACGACGCGAACCGGGTATGGCGTGAACTGGGCGCGCTCGACGGCAAGACGATCACCAACTTCGAGCTGTTCAACAAGGTCGTCGACGAGAACGGCCGGTCGGTGACGTTCTACAACGACCCGGCCCGGCTGGAACGCCATCTGACCGGGGTCTCGCCGGCCGACGCACGGCTGATCCGCTCCTTCTGCCGTGATCTGCGGCGATTCACCGCCATCGAGCTGTACCCGTTCCTGACCGCACCCGCCCTGCGGACCGTACGGGAGAAGGCCGCGACGCTGCGCACCGTGCTGCCGGCGTTCCGGCTCTTCTGGCGCACCGCCGCCACCCCGATGCACACCTTCGCCGACCGCTTCGAGGACCCACTGCTGCGCAGAGCGTTCCGGAACATCTTCTTCCAGGACCCGGAGGGCTTCCCGCTGCTGCCGTACCTGTTCAACATGGCCAGCGCGTACCACCACAACGCGGGCTTCCCGCAGGGCGGTTCCCTCGGGCTCGCCCGGTCCATCGAGGAACGCTACACCGGGCTCGGCGGCACGATCACCTACCGGGCCCGGACCGAGCGGGTACTGGTCGAGGACGGCCGGGCCATCGGCATCCAACTCCGCAACGGCAGGAAGTACTACGCCGACCATGTCGTGTCGGCCTGCGACGGCCACACCACGATCTACGGGCTGCTGGGCGGGCAGTACACCGGCCCCCGGATCGACAAGCTCTACAACGACCTGCTGAACCGCCCGGGGACCCTGTTCCCCGCGGTCGTCTCCGCCTTCGTCGGCATCCGGGGCGACTACGCCCCCGACGACGACGCCCACAGCACCACGTACCTGCTCTCCGACGCCGACGCGGCCGAACTGCCCGGCGCACTCCAGAACAGCCTGGTCGTCCAGTTGCGCTCCCGCTACTCGGAGGGCTTCGCACCCGAGGGGAAGTCGGTGGTCCACTGCACCTACTTCAGCGACTTCGCCTACTGGAAGGCGCTGCGAGCCAGTGACCGCAAGGCGTACTGGGCGCAGAAGCGCAAGGTCGCCGACTTCGTGCGGCGCTTCCTGGAGCGCCTGCGGCCGGGCACGGCCGAGCGCATCGAACTGGTCGATGTGGCATCACCGGCGACGACCAAGCGGTACACGGGCAATCACAACGGCTCGATCCTGGCCTGGAAGGCGTTCTCCGACGCCGACGACGTGGCCACCGACCTGGTCGGCAAGGACCGCATGCGGCTGCCCGGACTGAGCGGCTTCTCCATGGCCGGGCAGTGGGTCGGCATGGGCGGCCTGATCCGCGCCGCGTCCACCGGCCGCTTCGCCACCCAGTACCTGTGCGAGGAGCTGGGCGTCGAGTTCACGGCCTGGGAGAGCGAGGGCAAGGAGCCCTGGCACCCCGGCAAGCTCGGACAACTGCCCCAGCTCGACCGGCGCTCCCCCCAGGAGGACGTCGCCCCGTGAACACTGAGGAGAGCGAGTCCATGGCGCGTTCGCCGCGCGGCAGAGAAACGATGATCATCATTGGCGCGGGGCTCGGTGGGCTCTCCACCGGCTGCTACGCGCAGCTGAACGGCTACCGGACCCAGATCCTGGAGATGCACGAGATCCCCGGCGGTTGCTGCACCGCCTGGGAACGGGGGGACTTCACTCTGGACGCCTGCGTCAGCTGGCTGCTCGGCAGTGGCCCCGGCAACGAGATGCATCAGATCTGGCTGGAGCTCGGCGCGTTGCAGGGCAAGGAGGTACGCCACTTCGACGTCTTCAACATCGTGCGCGGACAGGACGGCCGGGCGGTGTACTTCTACTCCGACCCGGACCGGCTGCAGGCCCATCTGACCGAGCTGTCGCCCGCCGACGCGAAACAGATCAAGGAGTTCTGCAAACAGCTCCGGGCGTTTCGCAAGTGTCTGGCCGTCTATCCCTTCCTCAAGCCGGTCGGACTCATGGGACGGACCGAACGCTGGCGCATGCTGGCCTCGTTCATCCCGTACTTCAACTCCATCCGCAAGTCGATCAGCGTGCTCATGTCCGACTACTCGGCGAAGTTCAAGGACCCGCTGCTGCGCCAGGCGTTCAACTTCGTCCTGTACGAGAAACACCCGGCGTTTCCCGTCCTGCCCACCCATTTCCAGCTCGCCTCGCACGCCAATCTGTCCGCGGGTGTGCCCGAGGGCGGCTCGCTCGGACTGGCGGAGTCGATCGAGCGGCGCTACCGGCGCCTCGGCGGCGAGGTGACGTACAACGCCAAGGTCGAGGAGGTGCTCGTCGAGCGGGACAGGGCGGTCGGGGTCCGCCTCAGCGACGGGCGCGAGATCCGGGCCGACATCGTGGTCTCCGCCTGCGACGGGCACACCACCATGATGAAGTTCCTGGGCGGGCGCTAT
Source organism: Streptomyces sp. TSRI0281 (assembly GCF_001905125.1). Classification (GTDB taxonomy): domain Bacteria; phylum Actinomycetota; class Actinomycetes; order Streptomycetales; family Streptomycetaceae; genus Streptomyces. The sequence continues at coordinate 390,535 of NZ_LWLE01000012.1, forward strand.
CTCAACGACGCCTACCGCCGTCTCTACACCGAGACCATCCACGAACCGGGCATGGTGTTCCCCGGCTACTTCACCCTGTTCCTCGGGCTCAAACGCGCCTTCCCCGAGGCCGACCCGTGCACGACGTATCTGCTGGACGACGCCCAGGCGGCCGAGCTGACCGGCATCCGCCACCCGAGCATCAACGTCCAGTTCCGCAGCAGCCACTACCCGGAACTCTCCCCCGAGGAGACGACCGTCATCTACGCCACGTACTTCTGCGACATCGCCCCCTGGCGCGCACTGGACGAAGGGCCGGAGCAGATCAGCCGCGCCCGCGGCGGCCAGGAACTCCACACGCTGCCCGTGCGCCACGGACGCGGCTACTACGCCGCCAAACGCCGGGCCCGCGTGGCGCTCGTGAAATTCCTGGAGGAGCGCTACCCCGGCATCGAGGACGCGATCGCCGTACGCGACGTGTCGAGCCCGCTCACCCAGGTCCGCTACACGGGCAACCACGACGGGACCGTCCTCGGCTGGCAGCCGTTCGTGGAGAGCGGGGAGACGCTGGAGGAACTGGTCAAGAAACACGGCCCCGGACTGCCGGGGCTGAGCAACTTCTACCAGTCCGGTGTCTGGGCGACGACGGGCGGGCTGATCCGCGCCGCGGCGGCCGGCCGGCACGTCGTGCAGTTCATCTGCCGTGACGACGACAGGACGTTCACCGCCTCCATCGACCGGACAGGGCCGCCGCCGACCCATCTCGTCATTCCGGTCGGGAAGCACGCAGGCATGGGAAGGGAAGCGAAATGAAGATCAAGAAGTGGGTGGTCCGTGAGCACGTCAAGGGTGTTCCCGACACCGACCGGGTCTACGAGAAGGTCGTCGAGGACCTCGACGTGGACCTCGCCCCCGACGAGATGCTGCTCAGGACGCTGTACGTCTCGGTGGACCCGTACCTCCAGGGCATCGCCCTGGACACTCCGCTCGGCGGACACATGGGGGCCGACTCGATCATGGAGGTGCTGGAGGCCGGACCCCTGGCCGCGCACCGGCCCGGCGACCTGGTGCAGGGGTTCGGGGGCTGGCGCTCCCATGTGATCGGCACGGGCGCCGCCACGCTCTGGCAGACCGGCACGTTCCCGATGGTCTTCCCCGCCTACCGCCGCCTCGACCCCAGCTGGTACGACGACGCCCTTCCGCTGCCGACGGCGCTGAGCGCGATGGGCGGCCCCGGCATGACGGCCTGGGGCACACTGACCAAATTCATGACGATCCGCCCCGGTGACACCCTCGTGATCAGCGGCGCCTCCGGCTCCGTCGGCACACTGGTCGGCCAGCTGGCCCGGCAGGCCGGAGCACGCGTGATCGGTACGACATCCAGCCCGCAGAAGGCCGGCCACCTCACCGGCCTCGGCTTCGACGCGGTCGTCGACTACCGGCACGGGGACAGCCCCGACAGCATCCGTGACGCGCTCGCACAGGCGGCCCCGGACGGTGTCGACCGCTACTTCGACAACCTGGGCGGCGCCGTGACCGACGCGGTGTTCTCCATGCTGAACATCAACAGCCAGGTCGCCGTCTGCTGGCAGTGGGCGACCCAGGTGGGCCGGGACGCCGTGGGCCCCCGGCTCCTGCCGTACATCATGTTCCCGCGCACGACGGTACGCGGCATCTTCTCCCTGGAATGGTTCACCGACGAGAACTGGCAGACACTCCACACCGAACTCGGCGGCCGGATCCGCCGGGGTGAGGTCGTCTTCGACCACACCCTCCACAGCGGCTTCGACAACATCCCGGCCGCCTACGGGAGTCTGTATCACGACCGGGCGGCGAACCTGGGAAAGGTACTGGTCGAGCTGTGACCCGTAAGGGCTGTCCCACGATCCCCGGCGGGCGCGCGACGACGACCACGGCACCTCGCCGCGCTGTCGGAGCACCCGAATACATCCAGTACGCGGATGTCCCTCCGCCCTGCGACGCACCGCGTCCGGCGCCGGGCGCCGATGCACCGGGACCGCTGGGACAGCCCTTGCCGCAACGGACGACGACGACACCAGGAGGCACCGTGCCCGCCGCGGACAGCACCACGAAGGCCGGCCCCGACGAGCCGCTGCCCCCGCTCCACCGGCTGGACTTCGGCGAACCCGGCCCACCCCGGACCATGACGCTGCCCGACGGGTCCCCGGGCTGGCTGGTGAGCCGATATCCCGATGTGCGGCAGGTCCTCACCGACACCCGGTTCGGCCGCGCCGAACTGTACGCGGCGGACGGTCCGGCCCTGTCGGACGCGCCGGGTCTCGTGAACAACCCCGACCTGATCTTCAACCAGGACGGCCTCGACCACCTGCGACTGCGCCGCACCCTGCGCCGCGCGTTCACCCCGAGGGCCGTCGCCCGCTGGCGCCCCTGGATCGCCACGATCGTGGAACAGCTCCTGGACGAACTGGACCGCGGGCAGCGGCCGGTGGACATCGTCGCCGAATTCGCCCTCCCGCTGCCGGTGGCGGTGATCAGCCGGCTGATGGGTCTCGACGCGTCGGCCTGGGGCCGGTTGCGGCACTGGAGCGAGCACGCCTTCTCGGACGGTTCCCACTCCGCGCCCGAAGTGGCCGCCGCGCTGGCCGAGTTCACCGCGTTCGGTGCCGAACTGCTCGCCGAGCGGCGTCTGAAGCCCGGGGACGATCTGGTCAGCAGCCTGGTCGCGGCCGCCGACGAGGAGGGCCAGATCCCCGAGGCCCAGCTGGTCAGCCTGGTCTGCGGACTGGTGGTGGGCGGCCACGACAGCACGATGACCATGCTCGGCAACTCCCTCCTCTACCTGCTCGGTGAACGGCCCGAGTGCTGGCCCCGACTCGGCGCCGACGAGGCGGCGGCGGGGGCGGTGGCCGACCGGCTGCTCCACCTGGTCCCCCTGGGCGACGACCGGGGGAGCGTACGCCGGGCGTCCGCGGCCGTCGACGTGGGCGGCGTGACCATTCCGGAGGGCGCGGTGGTCGTCGCGGACTGCGGCATGGCCAACCGGGACCCGGCGGTCTTCTCGAAGGGGCCGCTCGATGACCTGTTCGCTCCGATGGAGGCCCCCACCCTGTCGTTCGGCGCCGGACCGCACTACTGCCTGGGCGCCTGGCTGGCCCGGCTGGAGCTGCAACTGGCCCTGCACCGCCTGGCCGCCGGATTCCCGGGCTTGAGGATCGCGGAGCCGCCGGACAGGGTCGCCTGGCGTTTGGGCTCCACTTCCCGCAGCCCGATGCGGCTTCTGGTGACCTGGTAGGGGTGCGGGCGCCGCCCTGGCGGGAGGCGCCCGCACACTCGTTCCGGGACGCGGTTGAACTGCGCCGTCGACCGGCGGCGGCCGGGCGCGATGAGGCCGACCCATCAGGCGAGCGAGCCACCGGTGTGGCCGCTCCACCACTTCACACGCCTCGGAACGACTGACCGGTGTCCGGGCAGGCTGCGGCACCGGAGGGCTGCTTCAGAACGTTGGTGGCCGAGCCTCATTTCCGGCATGACTCCGGCGTAGCGGTAAACGGCCCTGGCACCGGCAGCCGCGATCTGTTCAACAGCGCCCCCCGACCGGCCGCTCCGCGCTGCGAGACCGTGTTACGAGTTCTCGGGGCGCGGCGGGCCCATCAGCTCCGTTGCCTCGTTCGTCGTCGCCGCCGAACCGAGTTCTTCCGCTCCCACCGGCACCGGGTAGAACCGCCGGGCCCAGCGCCGGAAGGGACCGATCGGCCCGTCACCCGGGGCGAGCCGGGGCGGCTGCTGGTACTGCTTGTGGTGCCAGATCGGGAAGTCGGCCGCGGTGAATTCGCAACTCGACCGGAAGACGGCGCGGTCCAGCAGCCTGGCGGCGGTTCGGCTCACCACACGGGCGAGAGGGGCCGGCAGCCGGGCCGCCTCGGTGAAGGCGATGCGGTTCTTCTGACGGAACTGCATCCGGTTGGGGGCGATCGCCGTCGGCATGACCATCGTGCACATCCGCAGCCCGAGCCGAGGCGTGTGCACGTCGGCGTGCAGGCAACCGAGTCCGTAACCGTCCACTTCCACATCGACGACGAAGTCGCCGAGGAGCGGCGCCGACTCGTGGGCCCGCATGGACACGTGGAACGAGGCGTCGTCGTAACTGACAGGACCGCCGATCTCGGCCTTGGCCCAGCCGTGCAGGGTGGCGAAATGCCCGAGGTCCACCGAGTTCTCGATGACTTCCTGGACATTGCCTGCCAGCTCCCAGGTGGCGTTCCGGGCAGGTCGGTGGCCGATCTCGTGCCACTCGGGAATGAACCAGTCCGGTGCCCGGCCGTCATGGTGCCGCCACACGAAGACGGCACCGTTGACCTCGTGCACGGGCAGCTGCGCCAACGGCGACCTCGGAGGCTTCGTGTCGTACCCCGTCCGCACGCATGTGCCGTCGGGGCCGAAAGCGAAGAAGTGGAAGGGACATACGAGATCGTCCCCGTCGACCTTCGCCAGACCCAGATGCGCACCGAGATGCGGGCAGTACGGACGGACGGCACGGACGGCACCCGTCCCGAGCCGGTACAGCACCACGTCCTGGCCCGCCAGGGGCCGCGTGAGCACAGCACCGGGACGCAACTCGTCGGAGAAGGCCAGCGCGGACCAACCGCTGGGATAGGGCAGTGCGAGCGTCCCCGCCGCATCGGCCGACGTCGGCCCCTCGCTGATGGCGCCGTACTCGCGTGACACTCCCACGAATTCCCCTCCCAGGATTCGGACGCCTGGAGGCTGCCCATACCGCCCCGAGATCCTCCCGACGCGCCGTAGATCACCCGAACGGGAAGGCGGATGACAGGTGTTGACGGCCCGGCGGGCTCGGGGTCCGGTACGAGGCGGCCGTCCTCGTCGCCGCGGTGGACGAATGGCTGTGACCATCGCTCTTCGTGCTCAGCCCTGTGGTCGCAAACGTTCTCTAGCCGGTCTGCGCGTGTTGCTTGGTATCTCTCTGGGGTCCCCGCTGTGACGGCAGAGGATGACGAACAGAGCGCGAGGCCAGGCTCCCGGTAATGCCCCAGGTCACCTGGCCTCACTTCTGAGAGCCCACGGTCCTCAGCGTCTAGACCACGGTAGTACTCAGTCGACGAGAGCGGCGAGCCGCCCGCGGATGCGTTCTCGCTCCTTCTTCAGCTCCTGGAGCCGGATGTGGCCGGTGGCGGTCGTCCTTGCCTCTTTGCGCCAGTGCCGTGGGCGGCTGTCCACTCCGGGTGGGTGAGTTGCCAGAGAGCCCATGCGACGGGTTCACGCAGAGGCTTGGTGAGCTTCTTGCCGGTCGCGCTGCGGTGGCGAACGTCGAGGTTCTGCTGGGTGCCGAGGTATTGGCAGGCCATGTAGAGGTCTTCGGCCTGCAGGACTCGGTCGGAGGGGATCTCGCCCGCGGCCTGGAGAGTGTCGGCGATGATCCGGACCGGCTCGGGGACGGGAATGTAGGCGGCGGCCAGGTTGGCCAGCAGCAGGCCGTTGATGCTCGGGGTGGTGGGGCGCATGATGCGACCCTCCTCCCGGATGCGGGCGGCCCATTCGGCTGCCTCGATCTGGGTTTGTTCTCCGGTGAGTTCGGCGATGTGCTCGCCGTCGAGCTCCGCGGATCCGGCGGCGGTGCCGGGGCGGGTGTCGCCGTCACGGTGGGTCCAGAACGGCTTCCCGGCGCCCCAGGCGAGGGTGCGGGTGGTGACCAGCGCCTCCCAGGTCCGGGCGACCAGCATGGCGTCCTCGCGTGGGTCGGCGTCGTGTCTCTCGGGCGACATTCCGCTGATGCCGCCGGGTCGCAGTCCGGGGGCGGAGGTAGGGAAGCGGACCCTGCACCGCATCTCGCCGAGGTTCTCCTTGACGAGGTCGTCGAGGTTGCAGCCGGTGGGGAATGGGCCGCCGCGGATGCGGTGGGCGAAGGCGAGCGTGTCGATCGTGCGGTTCAGGAGTTGGCTGGGGATCGGGGTGACCATGGCGGCGGCCCGCAGGTCGGCGGTGAGGATGCCCTGGCCCACGATCAGCTGTTTGCCGTGGAGTGCGTTGATCAGAGCGCTTGCGGGATGGGGGCCCGTGATGATCTCGTAGCCGGTGATCCGTAAGTGTTCGCCGTCGAAGTCGGCGTGGACCAGGCCGGCTCGGCCGATGAGCCCTCCTTCGGGAGGGGCGGCTGCGACGCTGCGTCCGTGTGCTCGGGATCCGCGCTCGTAGTCGACGTCATAGAACGTCAGGGAGATGGGGCGTCGTCGCGGTTGACCGGCTTGTCGACGTTGTGCGGTTTCCCCACCGGTGCTGCTCCTCATCTTCTCCGGTTGTCGTGCCCGTGCCGGCATCGTCGCAGCCGTCACTGACAACCGGCCTGCGCGTGGGGCGAGGGTCCAGGCGCCGGGCCTTTCCTTTAACGCTCTGACCTGTTCGTTTAAGGAAAGCGGGGGCGCCTTCGTGCCGCTGCCGAGACGGGGGAGGGTGCTCGAAGGCCGCCCCGGCGGGCCTTGAGGGAGCTTCCGTAGGGGCGGCCCGGTTCGGGCGGCGGTTCAAGGCCGCGGTGGCGGTCATCGGGATCAGGGTGTGCGCGGTGCGGGTGATGAGGTCGGCGGCTTGGTCGATGTCGGTGTCGGTGGTGGTGCGGCCGAGGCTGACCCGGAGGGTCGCGCGGGCCTGGTCGCGGGTGAGGCCGATCGCGGTGAGGACATGGGAGGGCTCCCCACTTCCGGCGTTGCAGGCCGAGCCGGTGGAGGCGGCGATGCCGGGGAGGGTGAGGCTGAGGTTCCCGGGCAGCCGCCGGTGCGGGTGCCCGTTGAGGGTGGCGCCGGGGATCGCGGCCAGGAGGCGGTCCTGGAGCCGGTCGCGCAGGGCCCGGACGCGGGTCGGGGGCGGAACGGCATCGGTGGTGATGAGGTGGGCGGCGGCGCCGAAGCCGACGATGGCGGGGACGTTGGGGGTGCCGCCCCGCAGTCCGCGTTCTTGTCCGCCGCCGGTCTGCTGGGCGGTGAGTCGGGTGCCGCCGCGGATGTAAAGGGCGCCGATGCCTTTGGGACCGTGGAGTTTGTGGGCGGACAAGGATGCGAGGTCGACGCCGAGTTCGGCGACGTCGAGGAATCCGCAGCCGGCGCTCTGGGCGGCATCGGTGTGCAGGATGATGCCGCGCGGGGCGGTGATCTCGGCGATGGCCGCGAGCCGTTGCAGGGTGCCGATCTCGTTGTTGGCGTGCATCACCGAGACGAGCACTGTGTGCGGGGTGAGGACGGCGGCGATGTCGGCGGGGTGGACGCGGCCGTGCTTGTCGACGCCGACGCGGGTGAGGGTGAAGTCGTGGTGGTCGACCAGCCGCTGGCAGGCGGCGAGGACGGCCTTGTGCTCGATCGCGGTGGTGACGATGTGCCCGCCGCGCGGGCGGGCGGCCAGGGCGGCGCCGACGATCGCGAGGTGGTTGGCCTCGGTGGCGCCGGAGGTGAAGACGACCTCGAGCTCGCTCTTGGCGCCGACCAGGTCGGTGACCTGGCGGCGGGCGGTGCGAACGGCCTTGGCGGCGGTGCGTCCGAAGGCGTGCGGGCTGGAGGGGTTGCCGTACTCACGGGTGAGGAAGGGCAGCATCGCCTCCAGGACGTGCTCGTCCAGCGGGGTGGTGGCCTGGTGGTCGAGGTAGATCGGTTCGGTGTTCATGCTGCCCGCCCCTGCTGTCGGGCGGCGGCCGGTGCCGTCGCGGCGTACTTGCGTTCGCCGTCGACGAGGTCCCAGTAGATGGTGCGGGGCTCGGCGAAGACGGAGAATGCGGTGGCCAGGCAGTGCCAGTTCCGGTTCGGCTGGGACATCGCGAGGAAGAAGGCGTCCTCGAAGAGCCGGCGGGCGCGTTTGGCCAGGGCCTCGCGGGTCGGCTGCGGGGCGAACAGGTGCAGGTAGCCGCGCTGCCGCAGCCAGCTCTCGGCGTGCTCGGCGCCGACCTCGCCGTCGAGGTGGCCGCCGTCGGTGAGGGTCTGGGTGGCGAGCTGCTCGAGGCGGCGGGTGCGGCGGGCGTCCTCGCCGCCGGGGCACTGGTCCTCGGTGATCTTCCACTCGTGCCAGCGGGGTGGCTGGTAGTGGGCGAAGTCGACGTCGTCGAGGTGGGCGGTGACCTGCGGCGGGATCTGCCCGCGGGTCAGGTCCGCGACGTCGTAGCCGGGCCCAAGGGCCTCCAGGGTCAGCGAACCGGGGCGGCCGGGGCCGGGCTGGTCCATGCGGATCAGGACGGTGAGGCGGTTGGTGAAGCGATTGGTGGGCTCTGCGAGAATCACCGCCCGTCCGTCCGCCAGCAGGGCGGCGGCCCTCGGCCCGATCTCCTCGATTGCGAAGGTGTTGCCGCCTCGGTAGTACTGCTTCTTCTCCACCCCGCCGTCCGAGCGGATCATCAGCGTCTGGGTGCCGGTGGCGGCGGCCAGGACGTGGGCGGCGGTGCGGACGGCGTCCGCGCTGTGGCCGGGCGGGATGAGGCAGGCGTTGAGAACGGGCAGTTTCAGCGAGTGCAGCAGGGCCATGGTCTGCCACTTCGGCCAGCGCCGGTCCTTGGCTGCCGCCGTCAGCTCGGCGGCGGTCAGTGCGTGTAACGGGCGGGGCAGGGGTATCGCCATCGCTCCGTCTCCTTCCTCATCTTTGCTCAGGCGGCGTCCGCGAGGTGCAGGTCGGCGGTCAGCTCGGCGAAGGTGCGCTGACGGTTCTCGGTGAAGGGGTGATCGCGCCAGTCGTAGGAGGCGCCGATGCCGAGCTGGTCTGCGCAGACGCGGCGTACGAACTGCCGGGCGAAGCCCGCCGAGGGCCAGTAGTAGTGCTCGCCGGGATGCGGGGAGAGGTAGAGGTAGGAGCCGTCCGCGGCCGCGGGGAGGCCGGTCATGGAGGTGAGCCGCAGGCCCGGCCCACCGATCTTCCGGTAGGCGGCGGTGATCTCGTCCGGGTCGGGGACGGGGATCAGGTGCAGGTGGCAGTGACTGCAGCAGGAGGCGCCCAACTCGCAGTCGCGGGGGCCGTGTTCGGCCAGGATCACCGGCCCGTAGCGGGCCTGGATCAGCGCGCGCATGCCCTCGGTCTCCTCGGCGACGCGCTGGAGGCCGGCGGAGGTGACGTCGGCGGCGGCGTCCAGGTGCTGAAGCGGCATGAACAGGCAGTAGCCCGGGGTGAGGGCGCCGATGGTGGGCAGCAGCACCCAGCCGCCGTCGGTCTCGGTGATGATCCGGGTCGTGCTCTCGCGTGCGGCGAACTCGGTGCAGAACTGGCAGTCCATCACGGTCACCTCGAAGTCGGGTCGGTGGAGAACTCGTCGGCGTATCGGCTCTTCAGGTCGGCCTCGCGGCCGTAGAAGGGGTGAGGTGCACTGTCGTCGGGGCGGGGGCCGTTCAGGGCGAAGACGAGCAGGCGCCCCAGCGGAATGCCGTGGTGCAGCCGCAGGACGGCGGGGCCGGTGTTGACCAGCTCCAGCGTCAGGTGTCCGTTCCAGCCGGGCAGCACGAACGGGCTGGTGATGTGGACGGCCAGGCCGACGCGGGCCAGGTGGCTCAGCCCGCCGATCACGCCCATCAGTCCGGCGCCGAGCCGCAGGGGCTGTTCGACCGAGCCCAGCAGCATCTCGCCGGGCATCATCTCGTAGCTCGTCCAGTCGGTGACCGGCTCGCCGTAGAGGTCGTCGATGCTCGCCTGATCGGCCAGGTCGATCACCTGCGTGCTCGGTGCGGCCATCGGCTGCAGAGGCGAGCCGAGCGTCAACAGCAGCCCATCGCCACGGAGTTGGCCAGACCATTCCAGAGCGTTTTGTTTGATCAGCCAGTTGATCGACTCGGCTGAGAGCATGGCTCACCCCCGGGGGTTCAGGCAGCGCTGTGGTCCTCGCCTTCCGGATCGAAGGCGGCTGCTGAAATGTTCCCCGGGATACTCCGCGATATCCATATGTCCGATTGGGCATTTAAAGGTTTTCTCGGGATGAAATGCGGAGAAGTTCAGTTCTGCTGGCCGTGCGGACAGTGCAAGCTGAATGAAGCCGCGTCAGGGAGGGGACGTCATGGTGCCGTCATTGCCGTCCGGGCCGTTGAAGGTGCCGGGCCCGGAGGGGTTCCGCGCCGATCTGATCTCGTGTTCCTCCGACCTTCTGGACCTGACCTGGGACCAGTTGAGGACGCTGATCGTCGTGCGGGAGGCGGGGACCGCACTGGCCGCGGCGAAGATTCTCGGGCGAGAGCAGTCCAGCGTGCAGAAGCAGCTGGACATCCTCAACCGGAACTTCCAGGCTCTGACCGGCGAGTTGCTGGTGGTCAAACAGGGGCGGGGCCGGGATTTCCTGTTCACCCCGACCGGGCTGGAGGTCGTCGAGCGCGGACGGGCGACCTTTGCCGATTGGATGCAGGGCATCGCCGACTCCCGGCGCCGGCTCGGCTCGACGCTGACGGTGGGGACCACCGAGTTCACCCTCGGCTTTCTGGGGCGGGTGTGGGAGCGGGTGGCCCCGCAGCTGCTGGAGCGGGAGATCGAGCTGAAGGTCGTGCATGTGCGGACCCGCGACTTCTGGAAACGCCTGGACTCCAACCAGGTCGACCTGCTGTGCGGCGGGCTCGCGGCCGACGCCGCCGCCGAGCGGGTCGCCCCCGAGTACGACTTCCTCGAGTGGCATCGCGAGGGTCTGGCCCTGCTGACGAACCTGCCGGTGCGCGAACTCGCCGCCAAGACCGTCGGGATCGACCGGCTGCGGAGCCTGCCGCTGGTCATCCCCTCCCGCGGGGTGATCACCGACTTCGTCGAGCGCTGGTATGGCCCGGACTTCCGCTCGCAGCTGCAGATCGCCGCCGAGATTGACGACATCTATTACGGACTCGCCCTGCTGAGGTCCCGCATGACCTATGGGTGCATGCTGTGTGCCCGTTCCATCGGTGAGGCCGCCGTCGACGGGCGCCTGCCCACCAGCGAGGACTTCCGGCTCATCGACTTCGCCGACGACTTCGACCCCATGCTCCAGCTGGTCTCCGGCGTTTTCGCCCGCAAGGGGGAACGCGAGACGTATGAGGCCTCTCACCCGCTGAACATCCTGTGGGAGGCCTTCCGCGAGGAGGCCGCCTCCGGCAGGCCCTTGCCCCTGTAACCCTGGAGGACCCTCGTGCTGCTGGCCTCGGTCAACCTCAACAAACGACTCGGCGCCTCCGGCGCCCGCTCAAACCTCGCCGCCTGGCTCCGCGAGCACGGCGTGAAGATCGTGCTCGCCCAGGAGCCGTTCAAGCCCGCCGAGCGGACGCCGCCTGCTCTGGGCGGCTTCGTCTTCGCCGGCGGGGACGGGCATCTGGCCGCCTGGATCAGCGAGGACCTCGCCCCGCCCGCCGTGACCTGCCCCCAGACGTGGGTCCAGCGGGTCGAGCTGGAGTGGATGCTCGTCCTCCAGGTGCATCTCGACGCCTATGCCGGTGCCTCCCGGGCCGCCCAGCTGGCCGAACTCGCCGCGATGGCCGCCGCCGAGAAGGGGCGCCCGCTGCTGGTCTGCGGGGACTTCAACCTCGCCCCCCGCCCCGAGGACGGCCTGTTCGGCGAGGAGACCAGCACCTTCACCACCGAGGCCGAACGACGCGCTCTGCAGCAGCTGACGCAGTCCGCGACCCTGGACGACACCACCGCCGAGAAGGTGCCTGTCTTCACCTTCGAGCGGGTCTTGAACGGCCAGCCCAGCCGCTTCCGCTGTGATCTCGCCCTGCTCAGCGGCCATTTGACGGAGACGACCACCGTCACCGTGGATTCCTCGGTGCGAAGCGGTCCAGCCGCGTTCACCGACCACTCCGCGCTGCTGATCGACCTGCCGCTGTCCCTGCAGGCGGCCGAGCCGGACGACGTGCTCTTCGCGCTGAGCGACCTGACCGGCGACGGGCCCGCCGCCGCCCCGACCCGACGGGAGTATCAGCCCCATAAGACCGCGATGAGCCGTCAGGCGCCCTCCCCGGCCTCCCGGGCGGTGACCGAGCGCCTGACAGGCTCGCTCGGCATCAAGACCGTCCTGGACCACGGCTGCGGCCGCGGCGCCGACGTCGCCCACTACCGCTCGGCGGGACTGACCGCCGAGGGCTTCGACCCGCACGACGACTTCGGCTGGCCCCGCCCCGAACACAGCGGGTTCGACCTGGTCACCTCGATGTTCGTCCTCAATGTGCTGCCCGACCCCTGGCAGCGGATCCAGGCCCTCAAGGACGCGGCGTCCTTCGCCCGCCCCGGCGGGCATCTCGTGGTCGTCACCCGCTCACCGGAGGAGATCACCAAGGCCGCCGCGGACGGCGGCTGGAGCGTCCATCACGACGGGTTCTGGTCCAGCCAGTCCAAGGGAACCTTCCAGCGCGGCATCGCCCCCGGCGAGATCACCGCGCTGGCCCGCCAGGCCGGGCTCCTGCCCGCTGACAAAGTTCCGGTGCTGCCGCTGCCCGGGGTCTGCCATGTGGTCCTGACCAAACCGGCCGCGTAAAGGCGTACGGACGAACGTCCCCAGCCGTCCGCGACGTGGTGCACGAAGCCGCGTACCCACCAACGTCCCCAACCGCGTACCACGTTGGGTACGAAGTCGTGTACCGACTTCTCGCCGAAGCGGTCAGCGGTTGCCGGTCCAGACGATCCGCTCCGCGAAGCCGCCGCGCTCGCTCGCCTTGGCCTCGCGGATCTTCTCCAGCTGGGCCGTGTCGATCCCCAGGTCCGCGGCGAGCGCGAGCACGACCTCCAGGACGTCCGCGAGTTCCTCCGGCGCCTTCTCATCGTCGGCCTCCAGAACCTCGGCGGCCTCCTCACAGAGCTTGTCCCGCAGCCGGTCGCGGTACTCCTGCGGACCCGCGGTGTAGGTGACTGGCTCGGCCCCATCCTCGCGAATGATCTGCGGAATCCGGTCCCGCACCAACTTGCCGGACTTGTTGCCGTAGCCGTCCACCGGTTGTTCTCCCGCGCCCATCACCGCGAAGTGGCCCCTGCTGGCCACCCCTTCATGCCGAAGCAGCCTAGGCAAAACGCCTCACAACTCGCCAGGCGAACCGCCATTCCCACCCGTTCGGGTCCAGAAGGACCTAGTAGTGCTTGGTCATGTTGGTGCGGGGTCTGGCATGTTGCGGTGACAGGTGGGGCAGGCGCCGGTCCAGGTCGCGAGGAGTATCTGCAGTTCGCGGACGACTCGGTAGAGGCTCAGGCCGGCGCCGTCTCTTTTGGGGATCGGCTCAGTCGCTGCAGGGTGCAGAAGGCGTGGGCGACCGAGACGAGGGTGACGTGGTGGTGCCGGCCTGGCCAGGTCCGGCCTTCGAAGTGGGCCAGGCCGAGGGCCTGTTTCATCTCGCGGTAGTCGTTCTCGATGCGCCGGCGGAGCTTCGCGGTGCGCACGAGGACCGGCAGCGGGGTGGTCCCGGGCAGGTTGGAGAGCCAGAACTGCACGGGCTCGTCCTGGTCGGCGGGCCATTCGGCCAGCAGCCAGCGCATCGGAAGCCCGGTGCCTGCTGTGGCCTTGCGGATCTCACATCCGGCGGGCCGGATCCGCAGGGCCACGAAGCGCGAGTACATGCGCTTGTGTCCGCTGCGGCCACTGCCGGGCCGTGATCCCTCCCTCCACTGCACCGGCCGCGCGGCTCGTTTCCCGGCCGCGATGACCAGGCTCTTCACCCTCTGGGCCGGCTCGGGGTATGCAGGAACCGGCCGCCGCCCCCGGCCGGGGTGGGGCGGGGTGCAGGGCTGTGCGTCCTCGGGTTGCGCGGTGGTCGTGGTCGAGATGCCCACCATGTAGTGGAGACCGCGTTCTTCCAGGCAGAGCCGGAAGGCGGCGGTGTCCCTGCAGCCGCCGTCGGCGATGACCTGGGGCACCTCGATGCCCCAGGACCGTGTCTCGTCGATCATGTCGAGGGCCAGCTGCCACTTCTCGGCATGGCCCACCTGGGCAGGAATGGCGCACTTGTCACGGCGGGCGACCTTGACCGGAACGGCTTTCGGTGAGGCGGGATCCCGGCTCCCGGGCAGGAACAGACGCCAGTTGACCGCCGCCGGGGCGCCGTGGGACGCCAGGTGCAAGGAGACCCCGGCCTGGCAGTTGGTGACCTTCCCCGCGGTGCCGGTGTACTGCCGGGTCACGCACGCCGACGCGTCTCCGTCCTTGAGGAACCCGGTGTCATCGATGACCAGCGCGGTGGGCTTGATGACCGGCTGCATGCGCCAGGCCGGCCGGGCCCGCACATGAGCCGCGTCCCACGGGCTGGAGGTCACGAAGTGGGCCAGGGCCTGCCGGTCCCGTCCTCGCCCAGGCGGGCGGCCATCGGCTCCACCGACTTGCGCCCGCCCTCCAGCAGCAGGCCCCGCAGATAGACCCCGCCCCACCGACGCTGATCCGCCCGCGCGAACGGCTCGAACATCTCCGCCGCGAAGTCCTCCAGATCACACCGGACCGCAGCCAACTCCCCACTCAGCACACACGGTCAACAACACGACCGATCAAGAAAACACGCCATCACAGACCGCACATGACCAAGCACTACTAGGAGAAGATCCGCCCGTTCCTCGTGAAAGTAGACCTTCCATCTCACATCAGGATCCTGCATAGCCCCACGTCACGCCGGGACCTCAACCCCTCACCAGTCACCCGAATGGGTGACGGCTCCTGTACCCGACTCCAGCAACACGGATCTGCAACAACAGGGATCTCGCTAGAGAAGCAACGACTGGCCCACGGGCTGGGGATCTGATGGGGTGGGGCCGCCTTCCCTCGTCCGAGGAGAAGCCGGTGGGACACAGCGGATGCGTCTTCTGCACGATTCACCGCGGCGCAACGCTGACCCGCGCACCCGCTGAGTACCGGGGCGCGGCCCCCGGCCGCCGACTGCCGGGGGCCGCACTCATTCCAGCGCCGGACGGCCCGAAGATGTCACCCTCGTGAGAGCCGGGCATGCTCGGTGCGTCGCTCGGGCGTGGTGGTGAGACATTGGTGGGCGTGATCGAATCCTGGGTGCTCAGCGACGCCACTGCACCGATGTCGCCCGGGGCGGTGGTGGCGACGCTCCGGACGAGGATCGGCGGCGGGCAGTGCGAGACATGGCTGACCAGTTCGTCCGGGCGGTCCTTGGCCATCGTGTCCAACACCGAACGCGCGATGGTGATGTTGCTCGACGGTGCGGGTGACCCCGGCGAGCATGCTGTGGACCCGGGTGCCGAGGGCCGCAGCGGGGGTTTCGTTCTGGCGAACGGCCAGAGCGATGAGTATCCGGACGAGGACACGGTGCCCCTCGCGGAGGCATTCAGGATCGTCGCGCACATTTTTGCCGCCGGTTCTCCGCCCGCGGATGCGGCCTGGGCCGTCGACCGTGCCTCTTGATGCCGCCCGATCAGCCGGACAGGCTCCGGCTGATCCGTGCAGGCGTTGGTGTCCGACCTCAGCGCCGCGCCAGCGCCAGCACGCTCAGTCCGAACATCAGGACGCCCAGGGGGAGATGGACCGACGGTATGTGCGCGATACCGACCGCGACCTGGACCGAGGCGAGGACAAGGAAGCCGGATGCGTACCAGATGGGCCGGGGCGAGCCGCCGCCCGGCTTCCACGCCAGCACCGCCGCGAGCACGTACAACATCGACGCCCCGTACATCACGCGGGCTCCGGCGCTGTGCAGCGTCTCTCCGTAGGACGAGGTCAGCAGTAGTCCGGCGGAGACCGCTTGAAGGAAGATGGTCAGGGTCTGCAGGATGATCGTGATCCGCAGAAACGAGAAGCGGCGTTGTGCCGTCGCCTGGGTTGCCATGCCGCGGTCCCCTTTTCTGCCCGGGGGCAGTAGATCGATAAGGTCTCACCAGCCCGACGACGCGGGCCTGCGAAAGGTAAGGCGAGGAGGTGATCGGGAGTATGGGGACAGCTGGGGCGAGCACCGATGGGATAGCCGGCGAGCGGCGCCAACTGATCAATGTCGCCTACCGGTTGCTCGGTTCACTGGCCGAGTCCGAGGACGCCGTGCAGGAGGCATACGCGCGCTGGTACGCGTTGCCGCGCAGTCGGCAGGACGTGGTCGTTTCCCCCGGTGCCTGGCTGACCACGGTGACCGGACGTATCTGTCTGGACGTGCTCGGCTCGGCGCGGGCCCGGCGTGAACGCTATGTCGGGGCGTGGCTGCCCGATCCGCTGCCCGATCACGCCGAGTGGGACCACGGCCATGGCACCGACCCCGCCGACCAGTTGGTCCTGGACGAATCGGTGACCATGGCCTTCCTCGTCGTCCTGGAGTCGATGACACCCGCCGAGCGGGTGGCGTTCGTCCTGCACGATGTCTTCCGGTACCCGTTCGCCGAGATCGCCGACGTCCTCGGCCGGACCCCTGCGGCCTGCAAGCAGCTCGCGGCCTCCGCCCGGCGCCGGGTACGTGTCGAGCGAACTCCGGCGGTGGCGGCCGGGCAGGCCGACACGGTGCGGCAGGTCAAAGAGGCATGGGAGACCAAGGACATCGCGGCCCTCGTCGACCTCCTCGACCCGGCCGCCGTGATGACCGCCGACGGCGGCGGCATGGTCGGTACCGTCCTACGTCCGATCGAAGGCGGTGCGCGCATCGCCCAGTACATGGTCGCCATCGCCGACAAGGCTCCGGGGCTCGAACTCCTGGAGCGGTCGGTCAACGGTGTGCCGGGCCTGGTGGCCCAGCGTGCCGGAGCCGTCATGACCGTGGCCTCGTTCGAGGTCGCCGACGGCCGGGTCACCCGGATCTGGGCGGTCCGCAATCCGGAGAAGCTGGGGCCGTGGGTGCGGGACTAAAGCGTGTATCGAAAGCGGATGTTGAGCGATGAATGATGAGGCGACCGTCCTCGTTGCCACCATCGACGATTGGCTGTGACCGTCGCTCTTCCTGGCAGGGAAGTCAGGCCCCGGCGAGCCGGTTACTGCGGTCGATCTCGGCCATGTGTGTCTCGGCCCAGACCCGCAGGGCGGAGAGCGGCCTTTCGAGGGACAGGCCGAGCTCGGTGAGCCGATAGTGGACGGCGGGCGGCACTGTGGGTTCCACGCGACGCGCGACCAGGCCATCACGGACCAGGCTCTGCAGCGTGACAGACAGCATCTTCTGCGAGATGCCCGGAATGCGACGCCGAAGTTCTGCGAACCGGAGTTCGCCGGGATCCGTCTCGGCCAACACCTTGACCACCATCGACGTCCACTTGGTACCGATACGGTCGAGCAACTGGCGGGTCGGGCAGCGCGGGTCCAGCAGATCGCCGCGCTCACCCGGCCGCCGACCGGGTTCGCCGGGCATGGACGTGGTCACCCGGGGCTCACCACCTGAGGGGAAAGTGCCGTCTTGGAAGGACCAGGCTAGTTCCCTAGCGTGACCTTGTCACCAGCCCTCACCAGCCCTCACCAGCCCTGGAGCCCCTCCGTGCCCGAACTGCGACGTGTCCCTGTCAATGGGATCGAACTCAACGTTGCCCTCGCCGGATCCGGCCCGGCCGTCTTGCTGCTGCACGGCTTTCCGCACACCTGGGAGCTATGGACGGACATCATGGCCGACCTGTCCGACCGCTACCGTGTCATCGCGCCGGACCTGCGCGGATTCGGCGCGAGCAGCCCGGCCGCCTCCGGGTATGACGCCGGCACCCTGGCCGAGGATGCCGCAGCGCTTCTCACCGAACTCGGCGTGTCCTCGGCCGCCGTAGTGGGTATCGACGCGGGTACCCCAGCGGCCTTCCTCCTCGCCCTGCGTCACCCCGGTCTCGTCCGACGCCTGGTCCTCATGGAGTCCGTGCTGGGCGGGCTGCCCGGCGCCGAGGACTTTCTTGCCGGCGGCCCGCCGTGGTGGTTCGGCTTCCATACCGCCGCGCCCGGCCTCGCCGAGACCGTGCTGGTAGGCCACGAGGCCGCCTACATCGACTGGTTCCTGCACACCGGCACGCTCGGCGACGGAGTGCCCCCTGCCATCCGGGACGCCTTTGTCCACGCATACACGGGCAGCCACGCCTTGAGCCGCGCGTTCTCGTACTACCGGGCTCTGCCCGAAAGCGCACTGCAGATCTCGCAGGCCGTCACCACCGCCCGTCTGACGGTGCCAACACTGGCGCTGGGCGCACACCCTGTCGGCGCCGCGCTGGAACGCCAACTCCGCCCCCTCACCGACGACCTCACCGGACACGTCATCGAGGACTGTGGCCACATCATTCCTCTGCACCGACCACACGCCCTGCTCATGCTGTTGAATCCGTTCCTGGCCAGTGAGGACGCGATTGCAGCGTGACCCGGACAGCCGCCGACATTCGACAGCACACGCCCGTCCGCGCTTGCGAAGCAGCTGAGCCGCAGGAAGGCCTCGGGGCGAAACCTGGCTGACAGCTCGTCCCACTCCCCGAGGCGCCGGACGTTCCCGGCGGCACGGTCGAGGGCGTCCTCCGTCGGCACGACGACCGCGAGCAGGTAGGCGCGGGCGCTGTTGCCGTACAGGAAGATCTGCCGGACGGCCGGACTGCCGCTGAAGAGCGCCTCCAGGCGGGAGACGGTGACGAATTCGCCCTGGGACAGCTTGAGGACGTTGGAGCGGCGGTCGACGTACCTCAGTTCGCCGGGGCCGACGCGGGCCATGATGTCGCCCGTACGGTAGAAGCCGTCCTCGTCGAAGACCTCGGTGGTGGCGTACGGGCGCCGGAAGTAACCGGGGACGAGCCGGTCCGACTTGATCAGCAGCTCGCCCCTGGGGTACGGCGAGTCGGTGCCGAAGTATCCCAGCTCGGGTACGTCGGCCAGCTTGTGGTCGGTCACCGGCGGGCGCAGCACCGGCCGTCGAGGGAGACGATCCCGCCTTCCGTCGACCCGTAGCCGTCGAGCAGCCTGACGTGGAGGCAGTCCTCGACGAATGCCGTCGTCCCGGCGCTCGGCGGGGCCGAGGCGCTGACGGCCCACAGGAGGCGGCCGCCCATGACCTTCTCCCGCAGCTCCTCCATGACCTGCTCCGCCGGCCCGGCCGCACCGCCACCCGTCCCGGTCCGGCGGGACAGCTCGGCGCGGTAGTGCTGGAAGAACATGTCGGAGATGCGGGGAACCACGAGGAACTCGGTGGGACGGACCAGGGAGAGGTCCTCGAGGAGCGTCGACAGATCGCTGGACGCCGCGAAGCAGGCGAGGCCTCCCTTGGCGAGCGTGCCGAACAACATGCCCCTGCCCATCATGTGGCTCAGGGGCAGGTAGTTCAGCGTGATGGCGGGCCGAACCCCTTGACCGGGTACGAAGTCGACCCAGAACTGCCTGACCAGACGCTCGGTGTACATGGCGCCCTTGGGGAGGCCGGTACTGCCCGAGGTGTAGATCAGTGCGCTGAGCGCGTCGGCCGCCGACCCGTCGGGGACCTGCGGGAGCGACGGCAGCGTCCTTCCCCGGTCGATGACCGACGCCAGCGTGTCCAGCGCCACGCTCCGGTCCCGCGCCGCGAGCCGGGCGCGCGAGGCATCCCATTCCTCCTGGTGGGTGGTGACTTCGGCGCGGTGGTCCATCACGATGATCCTGCCCAGTGAGTGGGCGTTCGCCGCCAACTCGACCGCGACCTCCAGGTGGTCGATGTGCACCACGAGCAGGCGCGGTCCGGTCTGCTCGACCATGGGGGCCAGGTGTTCCGCCGAGGCACCGGCCTGGAGCGGAACGGACACCGCGCCGGAGCGGACGCAGGCCAGATCCACCACGGTTTCTTCGGCGCTCGTGGGACCGAGGACGACGGTGAAGTCGCCCGGTTCCAGCGCGTGTTCGGGGTGGTGGCGCCACTCGGAGGCCACAGCGTCGACCCGTTCCCGGAGTTCGCCGTAGGTGAGTGTGTCGAACCGCTCCAGGAGGCGCAGCGTGGTGCGGCGCGTGTCCGGGTCGGTGACCGGCTCCGTGGCACGCTCGCCGAGGGCGGGGCGGTCCGCGTACCCCTCCATCACCATGGCCACCAGGGCGGCGAGCGGCAGTCCGGGCCGCCCGATCGCCTCGGTGACGGTGTCCAGGGGCGCGGTGTCACGGAACTGGGCGTCGGTCGCGTACAGATGGGCGCTTCGTCGGTCGGTACGTGCGTCGAACTCGTCGGTTAAGAGCCGGCAGCGGGACACGTGTGATCTCCTTCGCGGCCGTGCAAACGTGTTCATGCGGGCGGTGTTGCTGTGCGGGCAGGGCGGTCGTGTCAGCGGGAGGGCTGATGTATGTGGCGGTCCTGTCCCGCACCGTGTCCGGCGACCGCCGTGGCGATGCCGAGGACGGCCAGGACGGTGAGCGGAAGTTTCCAGCTGTGCGTGGTGTCGTGCAGGATGCCCAGGAGGAGCGGCCCGGTCGCCGCCACGAGGTAGCCGATGGACTGTGCCATGCCCGCCAGTGCGGCGGCTTCGCCGGAGCTGCCGGCGCGCTGGCTCTGGAAGGTCAGCGCGAGGACGAGGCACGCGCCGCCGCCGAGTCCGAGCAGGGTGCATGCCAGGACGGACAGCGCGGGGGCGGCGACCAGTACGGTGAAGCCACCTGCCACGAGGAACGAGGCCCCGGCCGCGGTCCAGCGCTGGTCGTGCCGGCCCCGGGTGAGCAGGGGCAGGAGGCTGCTGGCCGCCAGGGCCACCACCTGGTAGTAGAAGAGCATCCATCCGGCCGTGGTGCTGCTCGTGCCGCGGTCGATCAGGATGCTGGGCAGCCACGCGACGGCGGTGTAGAAGGCCAGGGACTGCAGGCCCATGAAGAAGGTGACCTGCCAGGCGAGCCGCGACCGCCACGGTACCGGGCTGTGGGCCGCGCCGGTGGACTCCGGTGGCTTGTCACCCCGTATCCGGGGCAGCCAGGCGAGGAACGCCGCGACGGTGAAGGCGAGGCCCCAGGCCAGCGCGGTGCGCCAGGAACCCGGCACGGTGTGGGCCAGCGGTGCGGAGATCCCGGAGGAGACCGCGGCCATGAGCCCCATGACGGTCACGTAGAGAGCGCTGACGGCCTGGATGCGGTGTGCGGGCACGCTCCGCCTGATCAGAGCGGGCAGCAGTACGTTGCCGAACGCGATGGCCGCGGAAAGGATCACCGTTCCGGCGAACAGGCAGATGACGGAGGGAAGGGAGCGGATCACCGTTCCGACGGCCAGCACACCGAGCGCCGCCACCAGCAGGCGTGCGCTGCCCCACCGGTGGGAGGCGCGGGCGACCAGGGGCGACGTCGCGGCGAACGTCAGCAGCGGCAAGGTGCTCAGCAGCCCGCCCCAGCTCGACGTCAGGCCGCTGCCGTGCTCGATCTCCGGCAGCAGTGCGCCGACACCGGTGAGGGTGGTGCGCAGGTTCGCCGCCACGAGGCAGATGGCGACGACGAGCCCGACCGACACGGCGTGCCGGGCGGGATCGGCGGTGGGTGATCCGGAGGCGGAGTGCTGACGGGAGATCGAAGGCGGGCGCGAACTCACAGGTCCTCCGCCGCTCGTGGCGTCCTGGTCTCGTGGTCGCGGGTGAGCTGGACGATCGCGGCTGCCGCGTCGCGGGCGCCGCCCTGGTCCCGGGCCTCGATCGCGTCCACGAGCCGCCGGTGCATACGGGCGTGCTCCTCGGCGTGGACGGCGTCCCACGGCAGACCCCCCAGGGACGAGGTGAGCGCCGTACCGAGGTAGTCGTACACCTCGATCAGCAGGTCGTTCCCGCTCGCCCGGACCACGGCCCGGTGGAACAGCGCGTCGACGCCCGTGGCCGCGGACGTGTCCTCACCGGCGCAGGCCGCGTCGGCATCGGCCAGCAGCTCCTGCAACTGCTGCAACTGGCTCTCGCTGCGGCGCAGGGCCGCGGCTCCCGAGGCGTACTCCTCCAGAACGGTCCGCAGCTCCAGCACGTTGTCCCGCTGCGCGGAACTCGCCCGCCGCACCATGACCGACTGGAGCTCACTGGAGGCGCGGACATAGGTGCCGTCCCCGGCCCGGGGCTCCAACAGGCCCAGGTGCACCAGCGCACCGATCGCTTCCCGCAGCGTGCTGCGTCCGACCCCGAGCTCCTCGATGAGGGCCTGTTCCGGCGGGATCCGCGTCCCCACCGGCCACCCGCCCGACTCGATGTGCGAGCGGAGACTGTCCACGAGCTGAGCGGACAGGCTGGCCGTCCGCCGCGGTGCACTGATGCGTTTCATGGAGACACCGTACACAAACATCAGACATTTGAACATCACAGGGTGTGGGTGGCTACGCACACGGCGCCTGCCCTTGCTGGAAGCGCGTCTCGCGTCCGTTCAGCGGGCTCATGCCGCTGGCCGGAGCCTCCGCGGCGAGGGCCGGATCCACGAAGCGCAGGCCGGCGTGGACACGGCGGCCTGCGTCGACCAGTTACTCGGGTGGGGAGTCCTTCACTACGTATCCCGCCGCGCCCCTGGACATCGGCCGCGAGGGTGCCTTGGGGAATCCGGTGTCATCAATGAGTTCGTACCGTCGGTGGGTCGTCGTCACGCGGCGTCGGCGTCGTCTTCGGCACGCGACTCGACGACCTCGGCGAGCCGGCGCAGCATCGCGCGGTGCCGTATCTGCAGCAGGGCGTCCACGGCAGCGTTGTGCAGTTGGCCGCCGACTCCTTGCAGGGGGTGCTCATCCACCAGTACGAGGGTGTCATCGTCCCACGGCCGGATGTCGAAGGCGATCCGGGCCGTGCCCAACGGCCCGCTGTGCGCCTCCAGTTCCAGGGCCCTGGGGGGATCCAGCAGACGGACCACGGTCCGCCCGTGGAACTCTCTCCGGCCCAGCCGCACCGCGTACTCGATCGAGGATCCGACCTCCGGCCAGATTCCGTCCGCCGCACGCGAGGAATCGGTGCCGACGACCCAGTCGCCGTAGCGTGACGGGTCCCGCAGCACTGCCCAGAGCTGGTGGGGCGGGCTGTGGATGAGGCGATGCCGTATCGCCATGAACGCCTCCCGCGTGGGTTGCCTTCCGCACGGTACGTAGCCCTGTCGGCGTCCGGCCTCGGGGATTCCGCGCCTCACTGCATCGTAAAGGGCCCGAGCCCGCGGCTCATGTGGATCACTGCCCAGGGCTCGTTGCCGGCCCTGGGCAGCGATCATCGATTGCGGTGCCCGGCCGACGAAGGTCAGGGGGCGGGCCGTGACCGAAATCGGCGAACCGCTGCGCAGCCTCCGTCCGGAACGCGGTCCGAACCGTCTCGCCCCCGCCTTGACCAGCCGCATCCGGCTGTCCGTCTCAGCAACTCCGTTGACGGGCAAGCATGTTCGCCCGGGCGGGCCGTCGGCGATGTCCGCCCGCCCGGCATGGGTCCCGGTGGCGCCCGGACCGTGCCGTCGGGTCGTGCGGGGCTCGTACAGATTCTTGGCGCGGGGGTAGGCCCGTGCGGCACTCTTGCTATACCTTGCGTCTAATAAGCTTGCTAGACGCGGTGTCTAACAAGCGTGGCGGCGCTCGGCGGCCATCGATCTCATCGGACGCGCACGCGATGGGACACCGGTCGGGCAGCGTCGGGTCGATCTCTCGATTCAAGGAGCCGCACCATGGCAAGCAGCACCGTTCGGCCGGAGGACCAGGGCCGCCCCGCCGAGCAGGACGTCGCCCGACGGCTGCTCGAATCGGCTGCCAAGCTGTCGTACGACCCGGCCACGGAAGTGGACTGGGAGACCCCGCTCAACAAGGACGACCACGGCGCGAGCCCCGAGTGGAGCACGCTCTACGGCACCGCCTACTGGGCGGAGTTGACCGACGCGCAGCGCAAGGCGCTGACCCGTCAGGAAGCGGCGTCCGTCGCCAGTACGGGCATCTGGTTCGAGATGATCCTCCAGCAGATGGTGCTGCGCGACATGTACGCCAAGGACCCGACCGACCCCCGGTTCCAGTGGGCGCTCACCGAGGTCGCCGACGAGTGCCGGCACTCGATCATGTTCGCCAGGGGTGCGGCGAAGCTGGGCGCCCCCGCCTACCGGCCGCACCGGGCGGTGGTGGAGCTGGGGCGGGCGTTCAAGACCCTGGCCTTCGGCGAGGCCGTGTACGCGGCGATCCTCGTCGCCGAGGAAGTGCTCGACGTGATGCAGCGTGACTGGATGAGGGACGACCGGGTCGCGCCCTTCGTGCGCACCATCAACAACATCCATGTGGTGGAGGAGTCGCGGCACATGAAGTTCGCCCGTGACGAGACCCGCAAGCGGCTGCGCGACGCGGGCGCGGTGCGCCGGCAGATCAACGCGTTCGTGGTGGCGATCGCCTCGTACTACATCGTCACCAGCATGGTGAACCGCGACGTCTATGCGAACGCGGGCCTCGACAGCAAGCGGGCCCGCGCCGAGGCCAGGGCCAACGAGCACCACAAGTCCCTGATGAGGTCCAGCTGTTCGGGTCTGATGGAGTTCCTGGCCTCGGCCCGGCTGTTGACGAAACCGGCCCTGTTCTTCTACAAGCGCGCCGCGCTGATCTGACCTGATCCGAGCCGACGACCCGAGCTGACGAGATGACCTACGCCATCACCCAGACCTGCTGCAACGACGCCACCTGCGTCGCCGTATGCCCCGTCAACTGCATTCATCCGACCCCCGAGGAACGGGCGTTCGGCAGCACCGAGATGCTCTACGTCGACCCGGCGACGTGCATCGACTGCGGTGCCTGCGCCGATGCCTGTCCGGTCGACGCCATCTTTCCCGTGGACAGCCTCTTCGGTGCGCAGAAGCAGTACGCCGCGATCAACGCCGCCTACTTCGCGGACAAGGAACCCGAGCCGGCCCCCGCCGGACCGAACTTCCATGCCTGGGGCGAGCCGTCCTTCGCGCGCGGCCTGCCGTCCGATTTCGCGCCGATCCGCGTGGCGGTCGTTGGTACCGGACCGGCCGGCATGTACGCCGCCGAGGATCTCCTCCTGCACACCAACGCCCAGGTGACGCTGGTCGACCGGCTGCCGGTGGCGGGCGGTCTCGTCCGCTACGGCGTGGCGCCCGACCACCCCGCGACGAAGAAGGTCGGCGAGACCTTCGCACGCTTCCACTCCCATCCCCGTGTACGGATGCATCTGGGCGTCGAGGTCGGCAAGGACATCACCGCCCAGGAACTCGCCGCGCACCACGACGCGGTGATCTACGCGGTCGGTGCCTCGACCGACCGCCGGCTCGGCATCCCCGGCGAGGATCTGCCCGGCAGTGGCTCGGCCACCTCGTTCGTGTCCTGGTACAACGCCCACCCGGAGGTCGCGCCTGAGTCCGTGGGCCTCTCCGCGGAACGGGTCGTCGTCGTGGGCAACGGCAATGTCGCTCTCGATGTCGCGCGCATCCTCGTCACAGATCCGGCCACGCTGGCCGGTACCGATATCGCCGATCACGCCCTCGCGGCACTGCGGGACTCGACGGTGCGTGAGGTGGTCCTGCTGGGCCGACGGGGCCCCGAGCACGCGGCCTGTACCGCCTCCGAACTGCTCGCCCTCGGGCATCTGCCCGGCGTGGAACTCGTTGTGGACGACCACGATCCCCGGACCGGGGCGGCGATCGACAACGCGGCGCCGGGCGAGAAGGCGGCCCTGCTGCGGGACGTGCCCCGCCGGACGCCGGACTGGTCGCGTCCGCCGGCTCCGGGCCGGCGCATCGTCTTCCGCTTCCACTCCGCTCCCGTGGAGGTGCTCGGTGACGACAGCGTCGCAGGCGTGCGCGTGACGGACGGTCCCGGCGAACAGGACATCCCGGCGGGCCTGCTGCTGCGGGCGGTCGGCTACCGCGGCATGCCGGTTCCGGGCCTCCCCTTCGACGAGTCGGGCGGGACCGTACCGCACGAGGGCGGCCGGGTGACGGGCATGCCCGGGACGTACGTCGTCGGCTGGATCAAGCGCGGCCCCTCGGGCGGCATCGGAGCCAACCGCACCTGCGCGGCCGAGACCGTCGGCACGCTGCTGGCCGACGCGATCGCGGGCGCCCTGGCCTCCCCGGTCCACCCGCCCAAGGCGTTCCACCGTCTCGCCCGGAGCCGCGGGCGTGACGTCGTGGACGCCCGGGGGCTGGCCGCCATCGACCGGGCGGAGCGGGCACGCGGCCGTGAGCACGGCCGCCCGCGGGTCAAGCTCGGCACGGTGCCCGCACTGGTCGCGGCGGCGAAGGGCGGCCGCCGCTGGAGAACGCCGCGCTGAACGGGACATCCCGCAGGGTTGCAGCGCCCGCCCGGGTGCTGCGGCCGCAGGTGCGGACGGTCCGGGCGCGGACGGCCCCGCTGCGGACCGCACCGGTGCGGAGGGCTCCCGGCGCGGGCGGTGCCGGTGCGGAAGCCCGTGGGAGCACCTGAAACAGCCGAGGCCCCATGGGCGAACCACGGGGCCTCGGTGATGCGTGCGGGCGGGGGAACATACCCGCACCAACTCGGGTCATGGGTCTTGTACCCACTGATCGCCGGTTCGCACCTGGAGGCTTCCCCGGCCCGCCGCGTGGACACCACGCCGATCTCGTGGAGAACCGTGCCTGTGCGCGTGTACGTCATCGATGGCAGGTTCGACACGAAGGTGATCGTGCCGGACGGCGGCCTTCACACGGCGGGCAGGGCGTAGAGCCGCTTCCCGTGCATCACGGCCAGCCGGTCGCCCGCCGCCGCCACGTACCACTGCTGGATGTCACCGGACTTGTCGTTGTACGTCCAGCGCAGCTTCCCGGTCGCCGCGTCGAAGGCGTGCACACCGCCGTCCTTGTCGAACTCGGTCGCGCCGTACAGGGTGCCGCCCACCTTGGCGAACTGCCATGCCTGCGTGGCCGACTCCAGCAGGTCCTCGTTGTGCCAGATCCGCCTGCCCGTGCCGGGGTCCACCGCCCACATGCCGCGCACACTGTCGGAGACGTAGAGCACCCCGTCCAGGACATGCGGGTCGTTGAACGTGCTGAACTCCTCCGTCCGGAGCGACCAGCGGTCCTTGCCCCCGGCCAGTGAGAGTGCCCGCAGCCGCCGCCCGTCCGCCACGATCACCAGATCCTTGTGCACCGCGAAGTGACGGCGGTTGGACCGGCTGATCTTCTTCGTCCACACCTGCCTGCCCGTCGCCGTGTCACGGACGGTCACGTTCTCGCGGTAGTCCGTGTAGATGAGGTGCCCGTCGACGACCGAGGCGGTGATGCCGTACTCCTCGGTCCCCGCGTCGCGCTGCTCGCGCCAGGCGATCCTGCCGGACGTGGTGTCGATCGCGGCGATCACGTTGTTCGGGGTGGAGAAGTCCTTCTCCAGGATGCCGGCGAGGACGTACACATGCCGGTCGTCGGCCGCGATCGGGCGCGGCAGCTGATACTTCTCGCCCAGGCGGCTGCGCCAGGTCTCCTTGCCCGTGGCCGGGTCCAGACCCACCACATCACCGTCGTACTCGGCGCTGGTGAGATAGAGCGTTCCACCGCCGATGACGAGTTCGGCTCCGGGAGTGGTGACCCCGGCGCGCGACCACTTCTGTTTGCCGCCGGCCATGTCCCGTCCCACCAGCGGGTCGCCCGCCACCAGAACCAGGTCACCGGTCACCGCGAGCGCGTCGATGCCGGACAGGTTGCTGTTCGCCGCGTCGGCCCGCCACAGCGGCTCGGGCGCGGTGCCCGGCGGTGGGGTGGTGAAACCGTCGCCGTTCTTGTCCCCGCCCGGTGCGGCACTGCCGCCCGGCACATCCACTTTCTTCTCGGGACCGCACCCCACGACCCCGGCCCCGAACGCGACCAGCCCCAGCCCTGTCCCCGCCAGCCCGAGTATCCGCCTGCGCGACACCGCGTGCCCGTCACGTCTGCCCACGTCTGTTCCTGCTTCCCGTTCATCTGTTCCGACGCCCCGGGGACACCCCGAGCGCCGTCAGGCTAACGTCGAATTTCGGCCGAACACCAGATGGCACACAACCGGGACACGGCCGTGAAGGTCCCGTCACAGGTGGCCCGTGCCCACGCCCACGCCTCGCGCGGTGGCCGATCCGGGTCGCGCCCCTCGGGGCCTGCCTTTTGCGGGAGCATCGGGGGAAAGCGGCCTCCTGTCGCTCCGCGGGCCGCCGACCGTACTACGGCTGGTCGAGGGGCGCCCTCTGCGACCGGGCGCGCGGTATCAGGCGCGCACCGACACGCAGGGACACATACGGGCGCGTACGGGCACGTACGGGCGCGCGTCGATCCGCACCCGGCTCCGTGGACAGGCGTGGACGAGGACCTACGTATCCCACTGATCGCGGTCGACGGCAGCACGCAGCAGGTCCCGCAGTTCCAGGGCGGCCGGCAGCGGCGCCGAGGGCAGAGCCACATACAGAGTCCGGCGCAGAGCCGGATCGGTGAGGCGGCACACGGCCAGCGTCCCGGGGACCGCCCGAGCGGCCAGCGAGGGAACGAGCGCCACCCCCAGTCCCGCGGCCACGTAACCGAACTTGCCCGTCCACTCCGCGATCCTGATGATCTTCCTTGGGCTGAATCCCGCCCGCACACAGGCGTCGGCGAGCATCGTCGGGCGGTCACCGTAAGCGCTCTGGAGCCAGGCCTCGTCGCGCAGTTCACGCAGGTCGATCCGGCCGGCACCGGCCAACCGGTGCCCTCGCGGAAGCGCGACGCACAACTCGTCCTCGCACAGCACGGTCGTCGTGACACCGTCGGCCTGCGGCAGGCCGGACGGGTAGTCGCTGACGACGGCGAGGTCCAGCGCCCCGTCCGAGAGCCGCCGCATCAGGGTGTCGGTCGGGCCTTCGGCCGCGACCACCTCGACCTCCGGCCTGGCGTCCCGCAGTGCCCGCAGAGCGCCGGGCATCAAGGAGATGTTCGCGGTGGCGAATGCTCCGACGTGCAGAAGTCCACCGAGGCCGGCCTGCAGCACGGCGAGCTCCCGCTCCGCCCGCGCCAGCCGGTCCAGCACCTCCAGGGCGTGCCGGTGCAGCGTGCGACCGGCCGGATTGAGCCGTACGCCGCGAGGCAGTCGGTCGAACAGGGCCCCGCCCGCCCGCTGTTCCAGCGCGGCGATCCGCCGGGACACCGCGGACTGCGTGTAGCTGAGCCGGACCGCCGCTTCCGTGAACGAACCGCTCTCCGCCACGGTCACGAACAGCCGCAGCGCATCGTTCTCGAACACTCTCTTACCGCCCTCCGGTTGCCTTCGCCGACCGCACCATCCTCCCTCAACACATTCCTCAAACGCATGGCTTCCATGCAAACCAGTCGCTGGTGGAATGCCGGGTCCCGTCCTAGCGTCGTTTCACGCGGCGGTGCTCCGGAACGGAATCGAGCTCCGCCGCTCCATCAGAGGCCCATGAGATCCGAGGGGGACGTGCGGTGTTACGACGGAAAGCGACGACGGGGTGGAACCGGTGACCGGGAAGCACGACCTCGACCTGCAGGCGATGCTGGCCGACCTCAAGGAGCTCGTGGTCTGCGAGTCCTACTCGGCCGACCTGGGTGCGGTGGCGCGCAGCGCCGAGGTGGTCGGTGCCCTCGGGGCGAGGCTGCTGGGGGTCGCGCCGGAGACGATCGTGATCGGGGGAGTGACTCATCTGCGCTGGAGCTTCGGCACGCCACGGGTCCTGTTGGTGGGGCACCACGACACGGTGTGGCCCATCGGCTCACTCGAAACCCACCCCTGGTCGGTGGCCGGTGGGAGGGCTCGCGGTCCCGGAGTTCTGGATATGAAGGCCGGTCTGGTGCAGATGTTCCACGCACTGGCTTCCCTGCCTTCCCCGGAGGGCGTGTGCGTGCTGGTCAACGGGGACGAGGAGGTCGGCTCCACCACCTCCCGGCAGCTGATCGAGCGATCCGCGCGAGGATGCGCGGCGGCGTTCGTGCTGGAGGCGGCCGCCGACGAGGAGGGCGCGCTCAAGACCGCCCGCAAAGGCACGTCGCGATACGAGGTCGTGGTGCACGGCCGGGCCGCGCACTCGGGCCAGGAACCGGAGAAGGGGGTCAACGCCACGGTCGAGATCGCTCACCAGGTGCTGGCCATCGCCGGCTTCGGAGCCTCGTCGGCCGCTTCCGGAGCCTCGTCGGCCGCCTCCGGTGCGGACGGTGAACCCCTGGGTGCCGCGACCGTCACCCCCACCCTGATGTCGTCCGGAAGCGCGCGCAACACCGTGCCCGCGCTGGCGCGGCTGGCGCTCGACGTACGAGCGCCCACCACCGCGGAGCAGGACCGGATCGACGCGCTGGTACGAGGGCTCGGCGCGCGGACACCCGGAGCCAGGGTGGAGGTGCTGGGCGGCAGGCAACGTCCGCCCATGGGACCGGAGTCCTCCGCCGCCCTGTTCGCCCTCGCTTCCGGGATCGCCGACGAACTGGGTCAGGAACCGTTGCGCGGGCGCGCCGTCGGCGGCGCCTCCGACGCCAACTACACCGCGGCGGTCGGCTGTCCGACGCTGGACGGCCTGGGCGCTGTGGGCGCCGGCGCGCACGCGGACTCCGAGTACGTCGATGTCACGCGGATGGTTCCCCGGACCCGTCTGCTCGCCGAACTCGTCGCGCGGACCAGGCAATGACCCGGTGGCCCCCGCGCACCGACAAGGAGCCCTCACCCCACATGACCTACCAGGAAGACGATTCAGCATGCGACCAGGCGTGAACAGGGCGGGTTTCGGCGAGGCGCGGGGCAACTATGCCGTCGCGGGACTGGGGGGAGGGCTTGCCCAGCTCGGTCGACGGCTCCTCCTGGGGCTGTGCCTGGCGCTCCTCGTCTCCCTCGTGTACATCAGGCCCACGGCGGCGTTCACCAAGGGCGCCATCACGATCTCCGTGGCGCTGGTCGCGATCGGGCTCAGATGGGCATGGGGCCGCGCCTCCGCCAGATTCGGGCTCAGGAGGTGCTACCTCTTCAGGGACGGCCTGGTCATCACCGGTCTGTTCGGACAGCCGCGGAGTGCGGTCCCGTGGGCCGAGGTGATGGGGATACAGATGATGACCTCCCAGTCCCTCTTCATGGCCTTCTACCGGTTCGAGATCACACGGCGCGGTTCCCGGCCCGTCGCCTTTCTGGCCCTGGGCTTCCAGCCGCCCCTGGTGGAGCCGCTGTTGAGCCAGGCGGCGGAGAACGGCGTGAGCCACTGACCCTGCCGAGGTCATCGCGGCGGCAACAGAACGTGCCCGGCCCACGGAGGGGGTGAGCCGGGCCGGACCGCCGGTCGAGCCGGGCCCGGTACACCCGACGGATCCCGACGACCGCGGGGGTCAGACGATCTCGCCGGCGCAGGACCCGTGGGCGCCGCAGTCGTAGCACGTGTACCGCATGCATCCGGTGCACAGCCCGATGTTCTCCAGCCGGTATCTGTCGCCGCAGCTATCGCAGTTGGCCCGCTCACGCAGCATGGCTTCCCAGCCGTCCTTGCCACCGAGGGAGTGGTACGAGGCGGCGGCGAACTCCGCCCACGCGATGTCATGGTCGGTCCAGTGCCGGAGATGCCAGGAGTACATCGCGAAGAACGCCTTGCCGGTCACCAGCTGGTCGGTGCCACGGCCTTCGTGGATCCACATCTCGACGGCCTGCCGGATCCGCTCATGGAAAGGAAGTTCCCGGTCGAGAATCACGTGGTTGCTCTTCACCGCTGAATTATGCGGTGGGACAGGCTCTCGTGGACAGTCACGGACGTCGGGCCGCCGAACGATGCGGGCCGCCCCCGACGACTGCCGGAGCCCGACGTCCACCAGCCCTCAGGGCGACGTGCTCAGCGTCCCGGACGGAACATGACGATCAGGACGTGCCCGGTCTCCTCGTCCACGCGGCGTTCGCGCTCCTCGAAGCCCATGAGCCCGTAGAAGCCGCGGGCCCCGGGATTCGCCTCGAACACCTCCAGCAGCAGATCGCCGCGCAGCGTCGCGGCATGTTCCACCAGCGCCCGCCCGATTCCCCGCCCCTGAGCCCGGGGCGCGACGAACAGCCCACCGATCTCGCTGCCGATCAGGCCCAGGAGGCCAACGGCGACACCGTCCTCGTCCGCGACCCAGTTCTCGGCCTCGCGCAGATAGACCTCCCGGACCTTGCGGGCTCGTTCACCCTCGCCCTCACCCTCGACGAACGGGTGGGCCAGCTTCGAGGCACTCGACCACAGCGCCATCACCTCGGCCTCGTCGGAGGTCTGGTAACGCCGGACGAGAGGCTTTGTCTCCATCTCGCGGACGCTATGCGGAACCTCCGGTTCGATCAAGCGACTTTCGACTCGGCCGGGCTCCGCCGTCCTGCCCGCACCCGGTCCGCGTCTCAGCGGCCGAGCCGTGTCCAGTACGTACAGCCTGCCGCGGTCGCTCCGCCCAGACACATGATCCAGCGCAGCGCGGCCAGCGAGACCGACAGACGCAGATGCGCGCCCGCGCCGACCTCCAGCCCCCTGCCGTCCAGGCTCAGATGCCAACCCCCGCGACCCGTACGGCGATTCCCCGTCATGGTGACTCCTCCGGTTGCTCGCGCCGGGTCCGTCTCCGCGGATCACCGGCGTCCTCTCCTTGCGACGACTCCATGGGAGAACACGGTCGGGCCGGAGACCAGCCGGGCGAACGGACGAAGACGAATCCGAACCGGCAGGGTGTTCGGCCGAAACGCCATTCGTTCGGTGGTTTTCGCTGGAACACCCGGAAGCCCCGCGCGCAGCCGACTAGCGTGACGGAACGTGCCGGAACGAACACAAGGAGCCCGACGTTGGGTGCTGTCCCCGAAGAGCCCGGAGAAGAGGTGGTGGACGCTGCCGAGCCCTCGGCCGACGCCCTGGCCGTTGCCTACGACAAGGCACTGCGGGTGTTCGCCCATCGGTTGCGCGCGGTGCACCTGGATTCCGGTACACCTCCTTTGCGGCAGATCTCGCGAGGTGCCAGGCGGGAGGTCCCGTTGTCTCCGGCCGCGGTCTCCGAGGCACTGAACGGCAAACGGCTGCCCTCGCAGCAGTTCACGCTGGAACTCGTGCGGCTGCTCGCTCCCGGCGATCACGCCAAGATGGAGGAGTTCCGGAAGCTGTGGCGCAGCGCCCGTGAAGCGCAGATCGCCGCCAGGGCGGCGGCCAGAGCGCGTCAGAAGCGAGCAGGCTCCGGCCCGCTGCCGGACCGCGCACGCACCGCCCCGCAGAACGCGGAAGAGAGCTACGCGGAGGCGGAGCGGCTGCGCCAGGAGGCCGCCGCGGTGCCGGCGGAGGCTTCCTGGCGCGAGGTGACGGCCGTGCGGGAGGGGGCCGAACGACCGCTCCGGGCATCCAGCGTCACGACGCCCGTGCCCCCGGCAGCCACCGGGTCGGCCCGGGCCATCGTGGCGGCGGCCCGTGAGGAAGCGAAGGCGATCCTCACCGAAGCGGCCCGGCAGGCCGACCGGGTATGGGAGGCCCTGGCGAGCCAGTCACTGACGATGCGGCGCGAGATCGAGCAGTCGATCCGACGGCGTGAGGAAGTCCAGCTGGAGATCGCCCGTGTGCAGGACGTGCTGGAAGCGCTGGACTCCTTCCACGAATCTGCGGTACACGACACCTCCGGGCCTCGGTCGTCGGGCCGGGCCCATGACGCGCCGTGGAGCACGGCTGTCACCAGAGGCGTGGCATGGCCCTGGCCCGATGCCGACGCACCCGACGTCACCACCCGTATCAGGCTGAACATCCCGGGCTCGGCGCCACGTCCACCCCAGCAGCCTCCACAAGGCTGACCCCGGCACCACCCCGACGTACGGTTCAGCCGCTGAGCTCGACCAGTTGCACGCCGCTGTACGCCGCAACCCCGTCACGTGTGACAACGGCGCGGACCGTCGCCCAGCCGCTCGTACCGCCGGGGTTCGGTGCGAGCCACACGCTGCCGTCGGCGTCGGTGTCCAGGTGCGCGACCGGTTGGCCGTCGAGTTCCCAGGCGATGTCCGCACCGGTCAGGTCGATCGGTGTGCCGTCCCACGCCGCGAGCTCCAGGGCCGCACGGGTGGTGCCGCCCGCGGGGAGTTCGGCAGGTGTGGCGGTGAGCCGCAGGTCGGCGTGGACCGTGTCGGACCGGTATCCCGCCAGATCCGCCGGGTACCACGCGAGTTCGGGAACGAACCGGCCGTTCTTCCAGCGCGCGAGGTAACCGGGCCGGTGGTGCACGTCGTTGATCAGCGCGTACGTCGGCGTTCCCTGCTCGCTCGCGACGAAGCCGTGCGGGGCCACCGTCACGGTGCCGAGCGTGCCGGGCAGCGGCAGCGCGCGGGGCTGGAGGTCATGGCTGGCGATGATCTCCACGCCCCCCTCGAACGCGGTCCGGGACACCTTCAGATCCTCGGTGAGGTAGCGGAACGCCGTCATCGCCCGTCCGAAGTACCTCCCGGCGACCCGCCGTTGGACCAGCGACAGCCCCTTGAGCATCTCGAATCCGCGTCCCGCCCTGAAGTCCCTCTCCATGTGCTGTGCCTGATAGTGCATGTTGAGGCCGAAGGCGAGCGCCCAGCTGAGGTTCTCGGTGGTGTCGACGCCGCGGTCGAGGTTGTGCGGGTAGAACGCGATCTTGTCGTGCATGACGGCTGTGCCCAGCGGCCATTGCTGAACCACGACGCCGTTGCGGTTGGGCCCGTCGTACGTTGCGGCCCGTTCGCCCTGCATGGTGTTGAGGTAGAAGCCGAGGCTCGACGTCAGGTTCTGGAAGAGCCGGTCACCGCCCACCCCCTCGGTGCCGATCGGCAGGATCGCGGCCGACTGCGCGGTCTGCTCCACTATCTCCTCGCAGTACGCGTACGGCGGCGCGCAGAAGTCCGCCGAGTAGTCGTACTCCCGGCGTGCGATCTCGTCCTGGAACATCATGTCCAGGCCGTACCTGTCGCGGAACGTGCGGAGCTGGTCGAGGATCAGCGCCCGGGGCGCCTTGCGCCAGCCGCCGATGAGGTACCCGAGGTTGTCGGTGTGCGTCTTGGTGACCAGTTTGCCGCGTCCGTCCCGGATCCCGATCCGCTCGACGCCGCCGAGAGTGGCCACCGCCCGGCTGTCCGGGTGCCACCACGTCGGGTTGGTGTACGCGCTGGCGTAGTGCCCGCGGTCGTGGATGGTGTCGATGAGCCGCTGGAACTCCGCCGGCCCGCCGAGGTAGTCGAAGGTGAGGAAGTCCGGGTAGTGG
The DNA here is from genome assembly GCF_001905125.1 of Streptomyces sp. TSRI0281. GTDB lineage: Bacteria > Actinomycetota > Actinomycetes > Streptomycetales > Streptomycetaceae > Streptomyces. Next base: position 425,384 of record NZ_LWLE01000012.1, read on the forward strand.
TGGTCATGCTGACCGTCCGAGTAGTAGCTGGCGAGCTCGACGCTGTACGGCCCGCCGGGCACCGCCCGCAGGTACGCGAACGCCACTTCCGGCCGGCCCGTGGCCGAGGTGCCGCCGGTCGGTTGCCAGAGGTCCACTTTGAGGTGCACCGAGTCGGCCAGCCCCGCTCGCAGTTGCGGTTCGAGCTTGTCGGAGAGCCCGCGCCAGGTGTTCATCCGGTTGTCCGCCCGGTACGCCGCGAACAGGTCGAACGCGGTGCCGCCCGCCGCCAGCCTGGTCGCGGGGAGCGCCTCGGACGTGCCGGGCGCGATCCAGGCGTCCACGCGGTGCATCAGCCCGGTCAGGGATTCGGCGCGGGCGCGGGCACCCACGAAGCCGAACTGGGTCGGGCGGAAGGGCTTCACGTTCGCGGGCTGAACGGAGTACACGCCGAGCGCGGAGTCGTCCTCCTCGAACAGGATCAGGTCGTGGGTCGCGGTCGGCATGCCGTAGTTGGCGTAGAAGCCGCCGGCGAGCACCGACCGGGTGTGGGCGAGCCCGCCCCACTTCGGCGCGATGCCGAGCATGGTGCCTTCGGCGGGGATGACCCGGTAGGCCACCTCGGGGCAGGCGACCCGCAGGATCGGCCGGGACCAGAGGTTCCGGACGGCGGTCGGGCGCAGTTCGAGGTGTCCCGCACGCAGCCGCACCGCCACGTCCGCGGCGAAGAACCCGGGCACGGTCAGGCTGACCGTGGCCTCATCGGCGGTGACCCGGGCGACTTCGGCCGTGGCCTCGTCGGAGAAGACGCCGGTGCCGTTGTCGTAGTACACGGCGAGCGGCAGCACACCGGGGGACTGGACCCGGCCGCCGGTCGTCCAGTCGAGCAGCCGGCCGTGAGGGTCGATGAGGACCCGGTCGGCGCCGCTGGTCAGTTCCAGCGCACCGGCCCGGCTCCAGGTATCCACCGGCCCGCCGTCGCCGACCACCTCGATGGAGTCCACATCGACCACGAACGGGTCGGGCGACTGCTTGTCGTCGGGAAAGAACACGAGCACGAGCCGGCGCAGCGGGTAGGTGAGCCGTCCGTCGGCCTTCCCGCTCCAGGTCATCCGCGACAGCCGCTGCGGCTCGAACGTGACCCGGGTCCGCCCGTCGAATCCGGCCGGGTCGACCCGGCTCGCGAGCGTGCCCCACTCCTCGTTGTCCTGGTCGAAGAGCTTCAGCCAGAGGTTGCCCTTCTTCGGCGTCACCCCGGTGAGCCACACCGACACCCGGCTGAGGTGCGGGATGTACGGGCTCGGGAACGCCACCGAGAACTCGCTGTACGCGTCGGTCATGGTGACCCGCGTCCCTCCGGCCGTGCCGGTGGCCGCGAGCGTCGTCCGGTACAGCGTGGCCGGCGGCACATCGTGCGCCACGCCGTCGAGGACGAGGCGCACCGTCGCGGCGCTGTCGGCGCTGTCGGGGGTGACCGGCGCGGCAGAGGCGACGGCGGGTGCGATGGCGATGGTGGCGGGCACGGACGCGGCGGCGGTTCCGGCAAGGAAGGTGCGGCGCTTCATGGGTACGCTCCGGCGGCGGCTCGATGGATGGCGGCGTGTGCACCGTATGGTCTCGCCCATAACGCGTCAAGGCTCTTGTCGCTGTGGGTATTTGGGATATTTCTTTGCGCGTCAAGCCTCTCCCGCTGCGGTCGTCGGGTTGATCATTTGACGCGTCAAATCCGTGCACGAGCTGGTGAAGCTGACGCGGTCTCCCTCGCCCAACCCCTCCCATCAGGGGAAATCCCTTGGCGACGGTCGGCTGTCGAGCCCATGGCGCGATGACCCTGTTCGCGTGTCCGAAGCAGGGGCGGTGCGCATCGCGGAGGAGTTCAGTGCATCATTCGCGTGGTACTCGGCGGCATGACCCCGAGGCAGCCCTTAGGCTGCCACCGGCACCGAACCCCGACCCAGGAGCGCGCATGTCCGACCCCGTTCGCCGGCACCCGTATCCGGACACCTCTCGCCCCGACGAAGCACCTGCGCCGCACCCGCTGCTCGCGCCGCTGATCGGATTCCTGGGCACCTGGACCGGCCGGGGCCGCGGCGAGTACCCGACGCTCGCCGAGAAGTTCGCTTACGCGCAGGAGGTCACGTTCAGCCACGACGGGCGGCCCTTCCTCCGCTACGAGGCGCGAGCCTGGCTGATCGACGCGGACGGCACCCCGCTGCGGCCCTCGGCCCGTGAGAGCGGCTGGTGGCGTATGCAGCCCGACGGGCGGGTGGAGGCATTGATCACCCAGCCCACCGGTATCGCGGAGATCTCGGTCGGCCGGGCGGACGACGGCGCCCTCGACCTCACCACCCAACAGGTCGCTCTCGCTCCGACCGCCAAGGAGGTCGACGCCACCCGCCGCCGCTACACCCTGACCGACGAGAACACGCTCACCTTCGTCCACGATCTCGCCGCGGTCGGTCAGCCCCTCCAGCACCACCTCTCGGCCCGGCTCCGACGCGAGGGCAGCGGCTGAGGGCCGCACCCCTACCCGGCGCCGTGCCGGCTGTCGCGTCCTGGACACGGCGGGGAGGGGACCGTGTCGTATCAGCCGGAAGCCGGGTCGGCCGGAGTGGGCGGTCGCACCCTGGGTATCCGGAAAATATGACTGTCGAAAAGACGAGTGTCCTGGTTCTGGACTGTGCCGAACCCCTGGAACTGGCCGAGTTCTATTCCGGCCTACTCAGCGCGGAGACCCGCATCGGGAGCGATCCCGACTTCGTGGAAGTGGTCGGGAACAACGGCGTGCATCTCGCCGTCCGCCGCGACCACGGCTATGCGCCGCCGAGCTGGCCACGCCCGGAGGACGCCCAACAGGCCCATCTGCGCATCCTGGTGGGCCGGGGCGACATGGATGAAGCGGAGCGCGAGGCGATCGGTCTGGGCGCCAGGCCGGTCGACACGAAGGACAACGGCGGCCCGCGCGATGTCAGGGTCTACACGGACCCCGCCGGGCACTCGTTCTCCCTCGCCGTGTACCCGGTCTCCCTGTCCTCGCACACCTGAGGGACAGCGCGTCGACGCCGTGGAGACACTGGGCACGGTCCGTCGGAGGCAATCGCCTGCTCCATGCGTGACGGCCGGTCGGGCAGCACTGGGCGCAGCTCACTCCGGTAATAACCGTTCGGTCGTGTCCTTGCCCAGGAGCTCGTGGAGCAGGCGCGTCGCGGGCAGGGCGGAGTGGAGGTACACGTACTCGCTGCGGTGCTCGATGACAGCGACCATGGTGCGCAGGGTGTCCACCGCGTCCTCCCGTTGTCCGGCGTGGTGCTGGGCCTGGGCCAGCAGTCCCAGGTGGAGCGGCAGGCGTATGTGTGTCCGGGACAGTCGCAGCTCCGCCAGCGAGTTCCTCATCTCGGGGATCCCCTCCCGATGGCCGACGTGCGTGAGGGCCCAGCCCAGCGGGATGTGAAGCATCGCCTTCCAGTAGTACAGCCCGTGTTCGACGGCCAGCCCGATGCCCTCGGTGCCCGAGGACCGTGCCGTCTCCACATCCCCCTCCCAGGCGGCCACGATCGCGTCGGCGTACAGGGCCTCGATCCGGTCCCACGGCCTGCTCTCGTACCGAGTCAGCCGCAACAGCCGCCGACGCTGCTCGGTGGCCGCCGCGCGGTCGTTCAGCAACCAGCGGGCGAACACGTCATAGCAACGGAAGTAGACACGTGGGTCGGACCGGTACGTTCCCTCCGGCAGCCTGCCCTCGCGCGCGAGCCGATCGGCGAGCTCGACGCCGTGCTCCAGTTCCTTGAGCGCGTCGGGCAGGAGGCCGCGGACGAAGAGCGCCGCACCCTCGCCGTACGCCGCGCCGAGCCGGGCGGTCGGGCCGTCGGTGCGCTCGGCGATGTTCCGCAGCAGGATGGACAGTTGCCTCGACTCGTCGTAGCGCCCGCGGACGAGAAGCGACACACCCAGCATCGACAGGACCGCCGGGTCGTCGGAGGTCTGGGGGGTGGTGTGCAGGCCGTGTCCCCGGGTGACCTCCGCCTCGGCCTCGACGTCGCCGAATCCGCGCACCTGGCCCAGCAGATGGCCCAGTTCCAGATGGAGCCGCTGCTCCAGGTCGCGGGCGGACGGGTCGTCGGGCAGTGAGCCCGCCATCACGAGCGCGCGGCGCAGCCACGTCTCGCGTTCCTCGGAGGCCAGGCGCACTTCCGCGTTCTCGGCCGCGCGCAGCAGCCAGGGCAGCACCCGCGCCGGGGGCATGGCGTTCTTGGCGCGCCAGGCGTGATGGGCGACGCGGTCGATCTCCTCCGGCTCGCTGTCCTCACGTACGTGCGGGGACAGGGCATCGGCATACCGGGCGTGCAGCCGCCGGCGCTCCTCCTCCGTCAGCTCGCTGGTGAGCACCTCCTGAGCCTGTGGCGGGGCGAGATGGAGCCGTCCGGGGCGGTGCCGGTCCGGGGCGAGCAGCCCGTACCGGACCGCCGACTCCACGATGGCGATGGCCGAATTGGTGCCGGTGGCACGGCACAGCGGATCCAGTTCGATATCGGGTGCGACGACCGCGCACAGCCGCAGGAGCCGTACGACCGGTTCCGGCAGCATGGCGAATTCCTGGCGGAGCACCTTGCGCGCGCACGTCACGATGAGGCCGAGGAGCTCGTCGACGGCGCCGGGATCGCGCAGGTCCCTCGCGTCGCAGAGCAGGGAGAGCATCTGCAGGACGAAGTAGGGACTGCCCGTGCTCTGGCGGTGCAGCGCGTCGACGACCCGCTCGTCGACGCCGGGCCCGGCGTGCGCGTCGACAAGGGTGGCGATGTCCGACCGGGTCAGTCCGGCCAGTCGAAGGATCTCCGTGTGGGGACCCTTGAGCACCTCGGTCATCACGCGGAACCGCGAGGCGTCGGGCCATGCCTCCAGGTCCCAGCCGGTCAGGACGATGCTGAGGGAATGGCCCTGGCGGCGCGTGGTCAGCAGGCGAAGCAGGTCCAGGGAGACGGTGTCCGCCCAGTGCACGTCCTCCAGAAGCAGCACCAGCGGCCTCTGGGCGGCCAGGGCGAGCAGGACTTCGCAGAGCGCGTCGTGGGTCCGGAAGGGGCCCTGGGAACCGCCCGGCTCGGCCTCCTCCCTGTCGCCCGGACCGGTCTGCCATCCGGGCAGCAGCGGGGAGAGCAGCGAGCCGAAGGGTGCCGCGGCGGCGCGGAAGGCATCGGGCCGTGCCGCCGACAGCCGACGCAGCACCTGGGTCCACAGCCAGTACGGCGGGACTCCCTCACCGGAGAAGCAGCCGCTCCGGATCGTTTCGATGTCCCCGTCCATGTTCTGCAGGCGCTGGACGAGCTCCATCACCAGATGGGTCTTGCCGAGCCCGGAGGAGCCGAACACACAGGCGAGGTGTCCACGACCGGCCGCCGCTCCGGCCGTTGCGGCGACCAGGCGCCTCAGCTCCCGTTCCCGGCCGGTCAAGGGCGGTGGTGTCACCGGTTCACCGAGGGTGAGTCCGGTGGCGAGGGACCGGACCTGTGCCGTACGCCCCGGCCCCTTCGGCTTCTCCGTACCGCACAGGGCCGTTTCCCCGGCCGCCGGAGTCACCGCGGCCACACCCTCGGCTTCGACGGACATCCCGGTCCGGACGGGCCGGGTGAACTCGGTGGTCCTGGACGGCAGCTCGACGTTCGGCACGGTGTGGGGGCGTTGGTCGCCGAGTTCCTGTCGGAGGAGAGCGGTGTGGAGCCGCTGGAGTTCGGCGGTCGTGTCCACGCCGTACTCCTCGACCAGATAGCTCCGCGTCCATTCGTACACCTCCAGCGCTTCGGCCTGACGGCCCGACCGGAACAACGCGGTCATCAGATGGCCGACCAGGCGTTCCCGCGTCGGATGCTGACGCACCTCGCGCTCCAGTTCGGTCACCACCTCGGCGGTCCTCCCCAGTTCGAGTCCGGCCTCGGCGGATGCCTCCAGGGCCGTGAGCCGGACCTGCTCCAGCCGTGTGCACTCGTCCGCGAGCGGCCGGTGGGTGACGAATTCGGCGTACGGGGAGCCGCGCCACAGGGCGAGCGCCCGGGTGAGCCGGTCCCGGGCGGCGGCGGGATCCTGGCGGGCGAGGAACCGGCGCCCGGTGGAGAAGAGGTGCTCGAACTGGTGGACGTCCACCTGCTCCGGGGACAGCTGAAGGACGTATCCGGGGGCCCGGTGGCGCAGTACCGCCGTCCTGCCGGGGCCGGCCGCGGGGGCCAGCGCCCGGCGCAGGTGGGAGATATGGCTCTGCAGCGTGGCGACGGCCCGCTGCGGCGGATCGTCCCGCCAGAGTTCCTCGACGAGAACCGTGGTGGGGACGACCCTGCCCAGCCGTATCAGCAGGAGCGCCAGGAGCGCCCGGCGACGGGGGGGACCCAGGGACACGTCATGCCCCCCGAACTGGGCCGACATGGGCCCCAGGACCTGCAGCACCGGTCCGGAGGGGGCGGGCGACTGGGGAGGCTGAGCTGCGCTCTGAGCCTGGCGTACAGACATATTCGGCCCCATTCGTTCTCACGCTTGAGACTTCTCCGGCGAATTAATCCTAGATCAGCGGATGTTCGTCCAATGATTCAGTGCCGATGAATGGCCAATAAACGATCACCGAATTGGCAAAGTGGTTCCTGTGTATACCGGGGGAACCGGCAAGCGGATGGCAAGGATCCCGACAAGGGGCCGAGTCGGTGGATCAGCATTCCGGCCAGCACGCCGCAAGGGGGGTGGCACAGCATGTGCGGAACCGACATCGCCGGGTGGCCGTGTGCCCGCCACCGGCGCAGACCCTGGAGGCATCACGGTGTTTGCGATTCTCTTCCCTGGGCAAGGGGCGCAGTTCCGGGGCATGGGTGCAGATGTTTTCGGCCGCTATCCAGGCATCTCGCGATACGCCTGCGATCTCCTGGGGTACGACCTGGTCGCGCGCTGCCGCGACAATCAGGACGACGTGCTCGCGCGAACGGAGTGCACGCAGCCGGCCCTCTTCACCGTCAACGCGCTGCATACGTTCGAGCGTGAGCGTCGCGAGGACCGGCGTGCCGACTGCTACCTCGGGCACAGCCTCGGGGAGTACAACGCGCTCCTGGCGGCCGGGGTCTTCGACTTCGAGACAGGTCTCCGGCTCGTCAAGAAGCGCGGCGAGCTCATGGCCGAGGCGTCGGGCGGCGGGATGACCGCGGTCATGGACACCCCGGCTCCGCGCCTGCTCGACATGTTGAGGGCGGACGGCGTCGAGGGCGTGGATCTCGCGGCCTTCAACACCGACGCCCAGGTCGTGATCGCCGGCAGCGACGGCGCCCTGCGTGCCGCCCACGCCTCGCTCAAGGAGCGGGGGATCCGCTTCGCCGCGCTACGGGTCAGCGCCGCTTTCCACTCCCGCCACATGGAACCGGTGCGCGCCGAATTCGAGAGATTCCTCGACGGGTTCACGTTCGCGGAGCCCGGAACGACCGTGATCTCCAATGTGAGCGGACGTCCCTACGAGCGGGGCACGATCCCGGAGTTGCTGAGCAGGCAGCTCGTCGAACCGGTCCTGTGGGCCGACAGCATTCGCTATCTCCTTTCTCTCGACGCCGGGCTGGAGTGCGAGGAGGTAGGCGGTCACTCCCTTCTCCGCATGGTGAAGAGTCTTACAAGGACCGATGCCCATAAAACTCTCATGAAAAGCGGGGTGTGAGACATGGACCGAACGCGGCACATACAGAAGCTCATCGAGGATCAATTCCTTGTGGAGTTCGACGGCGAACTGACGGCCGAGAGCGATCTGTTCAAGGCCGGGGTGATGGATTCCTTCGGATACATCCAGCTCCTGAGCTCCCTCGAACAGGACTTCTCGCTGAAGCTGACGGACGAGGAATTCCTCACGAACGTCTTCACCTCACTGGCAGCCATCGACGCCTTCATCGCGAAGAAACTTGCCGAGCGCGACGACCACTGAAGCAAGGAGACCCGCATGTGCGGAATAGCAGGCTTCCTCTCGCCCTCGCTCGACGCCGGAGCCATGCCCGAGGTCATGGCCTCGATGCTGTCGCTCATCCGCCACCGCGGGCCGGACGAGGCGGGCTATTACCTGGACGACGGCGTCGCCATGGGCACGGCCCGTCTGTCGATCGTCGACCTCCCCAACGGCGCACAGCCGATGGCGGACCCGACGGAACGCTACTGGATCTGCTTCAACGGCGAGTTGTACAACCATGTCGAACTCCGCGAGGAGCTGCGAGGTCTCGGCCGCCGGTTCCGTACGCGTTCGGACACCGAGGTCGTCCTGCAGGCGTGGGCCCAGTGGGGGCTCGCCTGCCTGCCCCGCTTCAACGGCGCCTTCGCGGTCGCGATCCGGGACGTGCAGTCGGGCGAGCTCTTCCTGGCGCGTGACAGATACGGCAAACGCCCGCTCTTCTACGTCGACCGCGAGGGGAGCGGCGCCCGGGGAGACCGGGGCGGGGAATTCCTCTTCGCCTCCGAGATGAAGGCGTTCCAGGCGTTCCCGGGGTTCCGATTCGAGCTCGACCCCCGCGAACTGGCCTCCACCTTCGCGGTGTGGACGCCATTGCCCGACCGGACACCCTTCCAGCACATCCGCCAGCTCCCCATGGGCAGCTGCCTGACCGTCCGCGGCGGGCGGACGGTGCTGCACGACTACGCCGAACTCGAACTCGACGTATCACCGTTCACGGGTACCGAACGCGATGCGGCCGCATTCGTTCGCGAGACCCTCCGCGAGAGCGTCGAGATGCGGCTGAGGAGCGATGTCGAGGTCGGCGTCTACCTGAGCGGCGGCCTCGATTCCTCCATTGTGACCAAGCTGACGACGGAGCTCTCCTCGCACGAGGTCCGGACGTTCTCGGTGGAGTTCGACGAGGCGGCATTCGACGAGTCGAGCAGCCAGCAGGTCGTTGCCTCGCATCTGGGGACGCGCCACTCGTCCATCGCGGTGTCGAGCGCCGATATCGCCGCGAACTTCCCGTCCGCCGTGTATCACGCGGAAGTTCCCGCATTCCGGGCGGCGTTCGTGCCCATGTATCTGCTGTCCCGGCACGCCCGGGACGCCGGAATCAAGGTGATCCTCAGCGGCGAAGGTGCCGACGAGGCGTTCCTCGGATACTCGCTCTTCCGCGAGACACTCCTGCGCGCTTCATGGAACGATCTGTCGGACGACGAGCGGATGACCGGGCTCAGCAGTCTCCACCCCGAGCTGAGCCACTTCGGTCCCGCGAACCGGGCGCGGCTCAAGGGTCTCTTCGAGCAGTTCGCCGTCGAACGGCTGCCGGGGCTCTTCTCGCACGAACTCCGCTACCAGAACGGCCGGTTCGCCGCGCGTCTGCTGAAACAGCGTGACGATCCGTTCGCGGACATTCTGGCGCTCACGGACGCGACACCCGGCTATGCCGCCCTGAGCCCGGTCCGCAAGGCGCAGTGGCTCGAATACAAAACCCTTCTTCCCGGCTATCTCCTCTCGACCCAGGGGGAGCGTATGAGCCTTGCGCACGGGGTCGAGAACCGCTGCCCGTTCCTCGATCCCGCCGTCGTCCGCGCGGCGGCGTCCATCAACCTGCGATTCGACGACGGTTTCGAGGAGAAGGCCATTCTCAAGAAGGCGTTCTGGGGCGAGTTGCCGGAATCGAGCCTCACCCGGCGGAAGCAGCCGTACCGCGCGCCCGGCGCGACCGTGTTCAAGGAGCAGCGGCCCGAGTATCTGGACCTGCTGCTCTCGGACACGGAGTTGAAGAAGATCGACTGCATCGACCCCGTGTTCGCACGGAAGCTCGTCACCAAGATCATGGCCACGCCCCAGGGGGAGATCAGCACGAAGGAGGACCAGGCCTTCGTCTACCTGCTCTCGACCGCGGTCCTCAACCAGCAGTTCGTGCTCGGGCAGGGACTGCCCGAGCACGCTTTCCCGGAGGACGGTTTCACGGTGAGAACGATCGTCGACCATCGCACATCCCGGCGATCGACGTCAGCAGACCAAGCCTTCCCCCCTGCAGGAGGACTCCGATGAGTACGGTCGAACCGACGCCCGCGACCGATGATGTCGCGATCATCGGGCTCGCCCTGCGATTCCCCGGTGCCGACACACTGGAGGAACTCAGCGGGCATCTCATCGCGGGCCGTTCGCTCATCTCGGAGGTCCCGGCCGAGCGCTGGTCCAAGGAGACGTACTTCGGGGATCCGAAGCGCGGGGCCCAGAAGACGAACAGTATCTGGGGCGGTTTTATCGAGCACGCGGACTGCTTCGACGCCGATTTCTTCACTATCTCGCCGCGCGAGGCGGAGAGCATGGATCCGCAGCAGCGGATGACGCTCGAACTCGCCTGGCGGGCCATCGAGAACGCGGGCTACGCGGCGAGTGCACTCGCGGGCACGGAGACGGGCGTCTTCATGGGGGTCTGTCACGCGGACTACGCGGAAATGATGGAGCGTGAAGGGGCCAGAACCGACGTCTATTTTCCCACCGGCACGGCCTACTCGATCATCGCGAACCGCGTTTCCTACCATTTCGATTTCCAGGGCCCGAGCATCACGAACGACACGGCATGTTCGAGTTCGCTCGTGTCCGTGTACGAGGCGGTCCGTGCGCTGAGCAACGGCGAGTGCGGTCTCGCGCTGGCCGGCGGGGTCAACCTGATCTGGTCGCCGAAGCACTTCGTCGCCTTCAGCCAGGCGAGCATGCTGTCCCGCACCGGCCGCGCGAGCGCCTTCGACGAGAGCGCCGACGGCTACGTGCGCGGTGAAGGTGGCGCGATCCTTCTTCTGAAGCCTCTCGCACAGGCCGTCGCGGACGGTGATCCCATCCAGGCGGTCATCAAGGGGGTCGCCACGAATCACGGCGGCCGGACGAATTCCCTCACGGTCACCAATCCGACAGCACAGGCGAATCTGATCGAGCGGCTCTACACCCGCGCCGGAATCCGCCCCGAGACCGTGACGTACATCGAAGCGCACGGCCCGGGAACGCCCGTGGGTGATCCGATCGAGATCATGGCTCTGAAGCGGGCCTTCCGTAACCTGCACGCGGCACAGGGCACCGTCGCCCAGCCGTCGAGCTGCGGGATCGGCTCGGTCAAGACCAATATCGGGCATCTGGAAGGGGCCGCAGGAGTTGCCGGCATCGCCAAGGTGATCGGCTCCCTGGCGCATCGGACGCTGCCCGCGACCGTCAACTTCCAGAATCAGAACAAGCTCATCAGGCTCGACGACAGTCCCTTCCACGTCATCCGCGACACCCAGCCCTGGGCCGCACCGTCCACCGGGAAGGACGGAGAGGCACTGCCGCGCCGCGCCGGGGTGAGTTCGTTCGGATTCGGCGGCACCAACGCGCATGTCGTGCTTGAGGAACACCTCGCCGACGACGGCACGCGGGACGAGCCCGTCCGGGGCGCGCAGCTCGTGCCGCTCTCGGCGAAGACGCCGGAACGGCTGCGCGCGGTCGTGGGCAACCTGCTCTCCCATCTGCGGGAACAGCCCTCGCAGGCGCTCGCCGACATCGCGTACACCCTGCGGTCCGGCCGCGAACCGATGCCCGCGCGGGTCGCGTTCGTCGTTGCCGACCGGGCCGAACTCGACGCCGCACTCCAGGCGTTCATGGACGGCACGCGCGCCGAGGGAGAAGTCCACCTGGGCGGCACGGTGGCCGCCGCCGACGAGGGAATCACCGAGCTGAAGAGGACGGGGGCGCTCTGGGCCGGGGGCGGAGAGGTGGACTGGGCGGAGCGGCCCGGTGCCGGCACCGCAGCGGCACGTCCACGGCGTGTGTGCCTGCCCGGCTACCCCTTCGCCCGTGAGCGGCATTGGTTCAGGACTCCGCCGAAGGATGTCGCGGCAGCGACGGCGCCACCGGCGGCGATCCGAAGCGCGGTGCACCACCCGCTCGTTCACGCCGACACCTCCGATGCCTCAGGGCCCGCAGGACGGCGCTACAGCTCGACATTCACCGGGGAGGAACCGTTCCTCGCCTCGCATGTGGTGCGCGGCACCCGTGTCCTGCCCGCGGCCGCCCACGTGGAGATGGTCCGTGCCGCGGTGGCGCGTGCGGTGGGGCGCGATGCCGAGGAGCCCGCGGTCATCCGGCTCCGCAACGTCGCCTGGCCGCGCCCGCTCGTCGTGGAGGACTCACCGGTCGACGTCAGTGTGGGGCTCACCCCGCAGGGCAGCGGCGCCATCGCGTTCGAGGTCTCCACCGGCACGGCCACGACCGTGGTGCACAGCTCCGGCCTCGTCGAGATCGGCGCTCCCGAGCAGCCGGAGCGGCTCGACCTCGACACGCTGCTGGCGGCCTGCCCCGGGGAGCGCGGCCCGGCGGAGGTGTACGCGGCGTTCCACGCGCGGGGGCTGGAGTACGGACCGGCCATGCGCGGGCTGAAGGAGCTCCGGGTGGGTGCGCGGGAACTGCTCGCGCGCATCGCGGAGCCGGGCGCCGGACAGGCCGAGGACGCCGGGCAGGCCGACGCCGCGCAGGCCGACGCCGCGCAGGCCGAGGGCGCCGGCCGGGCCGGGGACGTCCGCCGGGCCGAGGGCGCCGGTTTCGTCGTGCCTCCCAGCGTGCTGGACGCGGCGCTCCAGTCCTCGCTCGTGCTTCTGGCGGAGACCTCGCGTGAGCCCTCCGACAGCCCTGCCCTGCCGTTCGCCTTCGAGGAACTCACGGTCCACGGCCCCTGCGCACCCGAGACATGGGCGTGGGTGCGGCGCCGTGAAGGGCACAGCGCGCTCGCCATGTTCGACATCGACCTCTGCGACGGCGAGGGCATCGTGAGCGTCAGCCTGCGCGGGCTGGTCCAGCGGACGGACCCGGCGAAACCCGGTCGCGGACCCGGGGCGGACATCGTCACCGCCACTGTTCAGTGGGTGCCGACGCCGCTTGGCACGCACGAGGGCGAGGCAGCCGCCTTCCCTGCGGTACGCGGGTACCTCGGTGGAACGGCCGCCGCGCACAGGGCCCCCGTGGCGGACGCGACCGGCTTCACCGTCTCGCCTCTTCCCGAAGTCGCCCCCGGCCGTGTCGCCGATGGCGTCGGGGCCGCGGTGGACCTGGTCTTCGGCCACATAGCGGAACTGGTGCGGTCGAAGCCCAGGGGAGCCCACCGGTTCGTCGCGCTGGTGGACGACCGCGTACCGAGGCACTACCACGCGCCGCTCACCGGCCTGTTCAGGACCGTCGTGCTGGAGAACCCGCGCATCTCGGGCCGGGTCGTACGCGTCGCGGGGCTCGACACCGCGTCGCCCGAGCGGATCGCGGAGATTCTCCGGGCGGAGGCGGCGGACGGGTCGGCCGACTGCGAGATCCGCCACGGGGCGGACGGCACACGTCTCGCGTCACGGCCCGGGGACCTCCCGCTGGGCGAGGGAGCCGAGATCCCGCCGCTGAAGGAGGGCGGGGTCTACTGGATCACGGGCGGTCTAGGCGGCCTGGGGCTGCATGTCGCGCGGTACTTCGCCCGGCGTGCCGGCGTCACCGTTGTCCTGAGCGGCCGGTCGGAACCCGGAACCGCAAGCGAGGCGGCCCTGCGAGAGCTGCGGGAAGCCGGGGCCGACGCCCACTATCTCCCCCTGGACGTGGGGTCGACGGGTGATGTGGACCGCGCGGTCCGCGCCATCACCCGGGACCACGGAACGATCGACGGCATCGTCCACGCGGCGGGCATCCTCCGTGACGCGTACATCTTCACCAAGGACGCGTCCGATCTCCGGGCGGTGCTGGAGGCGAAGGTCGCGGGCGTTCTCAACCTCGACGCCGCCTCGCGCGGCCTGCCGCTCGACTTCTTCGTCGCCTTCTCCTCGGTGGCGGGGGTGTTCGGCAACGCGGGGCAGTCGGACTACGCGGCGGCCAACGCCTTCCTGGACGCCTTCGCCCACCACCGCCGAGCGCTGGTCGACATCGGCGAGCGGTCCGGGCGAACCCGCGCCGTCAGCTGGCCGCTGTGGGCCGACGGGGGGATGTCCGTGGACCCCGTGACGCTGGAGTCGATGCGCCGGGACCGCGGCTGGGAGCCCCTGCCGACGGAGGACGGGCTGCGCGTCCTCGGCCGCGTACTGGGCGATGCGCCCGAACACGTCGTCGTCGCGTACGGCGCCGCCGCCACGCTCACGGCGGCCCCGCCCCCGCACGCGCCCGTCTCCCTGCCCACGGACACCGCTCCCGCCCTCGCCCTCGCCGAGGGAGAGCTGACGGAGCGTACGACGGCACTGCTGCGCCGCATCGTGGGCGATGTGCTGCACCGCGATCCCCACACGCTGGACGAGACGGTCAACCTCGTCGAGTACGGGATCGACTCGCTCGCCATCCTTGAGACGACCGCCTCGCTCGAAGAGATCTTCGGCCCGTTGCCCAAGACGATCTTCTTCGAGCACACCAATATCGAGGGCGTCGCCGGCCACTTCATCGCGGAGCACGGCGACACGCTGCGCGCCCTCGTCGCTGCCGAAGACCCGCCCCAGTCGTCGGCCGCCCCCGCCGCAGCCCTGCCGGACGCGGTGCCGGCGCCCGCGGCCCCCGCGCGGCCCGATCCCGTCGCACCTGCCCGGCCCGCTCCTGTCACCGGTACGCCGGCCGCCCCCGACCGGCGCGACACCGTACCGGGCCCGCGCGACGACTACCACGACATCGCGATCATCGGCATCTCGGGGACGTACCCCGGAGCGGACACACTCGGCGACCTCTGGTCGGTGCTCGAAGAGGGCCGCGACGAGTTCCGTGAAGTACCGCGCGAACGCTGGGACTACGACGCGGTCTACAGTCGCGACCGCAGTGTCCTCGGCAAGAGTTCCATCCGTACCGGAACCTACCTCCGGGACATCGACATGTTCGATCCCCGCTACTTCCGCATCTCCAAGCGTGATGCCGAGAGCATGTCGCCCGAAGTCCGTCTGTTCCTGCAGACCGGTGTCGAGGCGCTTGAGGACGCGGGCTATTCGCGCGAGACGATCCACCGCGTGTACGAAGGCGATGTCGGCGTACTCGCCGGTTCCATGAGCAACCACTACGGTCTGTACGGATTTCAGAACAGTCTGACGCGCGGGTCCCCGGCAAGCGGCAGTTACACGGGGACGCTGCCCAACATGCTCTCGTACTTCTACGGGCTCACCGGTCCCTCGATCTTCGTGGACACGATGTGCTCGGGGTCCTCGACCTGTGTCCACCAAGCCGTGCAGATGCTCCGTGCGCGCGAGTGCAAGATGGTCGTCGCGGGCGGAGTGAACCTGCTGCTGCACCCGTACAACCTCATCACCTCGTCGCAGGAGCACTTCACGACGGCGACCTCCGACGTGATCCGGAGCTTCGGTCTGGGCGCGGACGGGACGATCCTGGGGGAGGGCATCGGAGCCCTCGTCCTCAAACCGCTCGTCGAGGCCGAGCGCGACGGCGACCATGTGTACGCGGTCATCAAGGGAACCGCTCTCGCCAACGCGGGCGTACGCAACGGGTTCACCGTCCCCAGCCCTCGGATGCAGGCACGTGCGATCGAGAAGGCGATCGACGACGCGGGAGTCGATCCACGGACCATCACTTATGTGGAGGCCCACGGATCAGGGACGTCACTGGGCGACCCGATCGAGGTCAAGGCGCTGAGCACCGCCTTCGGGAAATACACGGACGAGAAGCAGTTCTGTGCGATCGGCTCGGTCAAGTCGAACATGGGACACCTTCTTCACGCCGCCGGGATGATCGGTATCGCGAAGGTCATCCTTCAGTTCCAGAAGGGGAAACTCGCACCCTCGCTGCACAGCTCGGTGACCAACCCGGACATCGACTTCTCCCGTACACCGTTCCGTGTGCAGCGCCGGCTCGCCACCTGGGAGCCGGCGGTGACGACCGTCGACGGTCGGCGGATCACCCATCCGCGGCGAGCGGGGATCACATCGATCGGTGCGGGCGGCATGAACTCCCACATCATTCTTGAGGAGTACCCGCAGACGGTCGGCGACCCGGACGGCGCGGTGCACCGGCGCGAGGAGCTGTTCGTCTTCTCCGCGATGAACGACTCCGCACTCGCGGCGTATCTCGCCCGTTTCCGGGCCTATCTGGCCGCCGGTACGGAGACGGATCCGGCGGCGATCGCCTTCACGCTCCGCGTCGGCAAGAACGAACTCCCGCACCGCTGGGCATTCCTCGCGAAGACCACCGGCGAGGCCGTCGCCGCCGTCGACCGCTATCTCGCGGGAGAGCGGGACCTCGGTGCCGCGCTCGCGAGCGGCGGCCCGGTGACCGAGGGCCTGCGGAGCCTCGCGACCACCTGGGTGGGCGGGAAGAGCGTCGACTGGCGCCGGGCCGACGAGGGCGCACGCACGCCCCGGCGGGTCTCCCTCCCCTCCTACCCCTTCGAGCGCGTGCGCTGCTGGGTCGCCCAGGAGGAGGGTGCGCCGTCCGTGATCGCGCCGCTCGCACTCCGCGACAAGCTCCACCCGTTCCTCGGCAGGAACGAGTCGGACGTCAGCGGGCTGCGCTACGCGCTCGATGTGCACCTGGACGATCTCCTCGACTACGGCTGCACCACGGGAGAACGGCAGGACAAGCGAGGCGGCATCATCCCCACGTTCGCCGTCGACCTGGCGATCGCCGCCACGAAGGTCTCCGGATTCGCCGACGGGTCCCTCGTGCGCCGGCTGCGCCTCCTGGGCCCGGTCCCCTGGGCGACGGCCGCGCGTCTGGTGACGTCCGTCGACGCCGTCGACGGGAAGACGGCCTCCGCGGCCGTGTTCGCGCAGGACGCGTCGGGGGCACGGGTGCCCGTAGCGGCGTTCGACGTGCAGGCGGGTGACGACGACCGGATGTCCTCGCCCGGTCGTCCCCGTACGGAACCCTTCACGGGAATCCCTGTCGGGGCGCTCACCTCCGGCCCGGCGGACCCGCTCTCCCGGACCGAGTTCCTCGCGGAACTCGCCGAGGGAGGCCTCGGATACACACCGGAGCTCAACGGCACCGAGAGCGCGCACCGCATGCGGGACGGGCGACTGGTGCTCAAGGTCACCGCACCCGAACTCCAACGGGACCATGTGAAGCCGAACGTCACCCTCGCTCCGCACGTCCTCGCCGCCCTCGCGCAGGGCCTCCAGTACGAAGCGAAGCGGACGGGCTCACCCCATTGGGCGCGGACGGCGCCGCACCGGATCGACGAGATCCGGCTCTTCGCCGGTGCGAGCGGTACCGGTGAACCGGTGGCGTACGCCGTCTTCGACGTCACCGCCGACGGCGAAGGTCTCGGCGGGTCCGTCGGACTGCTGGACCGGAACGGCGAGGTGCTCGCCGTCCTCTCGGACATGTGGTGCGGCGATGACGAAGCACCGCGAAAGGACTCCGGCGTGAGCGCACGAGCAGTGGACCGAGCCGAAGGCGCGGACAAGGAGAGGCCGGGGGAGGGCAGCGACGACCTCGTCTCCTTCGCGGTGGACGGACTCCGTGAAATGGCGGGCGGCATCCTCAAGTTCGAGGTCGATGAACTCGACCCCCGCACCGGCTTCGACGCCTTCGGCTTCGACTCGATCTCGCTGATCACCCTGTCCAAGCAGGTGGGCGAGCGGTTCGGTATCGATCTGACCCCCGCGGTCTTCTTCGACCGGAACACGTTCGACTCACTGGGCCGGCACCTCGTCACGGAGTACGCGGGCCCCCTGCGCACGGCGTACGAGCGATCACTCCCGGCGGACCGTACCGAGGAGCCGGTTCCGAGTCGCACGGACCGTACCGAGGAGCCGGCTCCCCGACGCAGGGAGCGTACGGAGGAGCTGGTTCCGAGTCGCACGGAGCGTACGGAGGAGCTGGTTCCGGGTCCCGCGGGCCGGGCCGAGGAACCTGTTCCGAGTCCTGCGGACCGGACCCGCGGGGAGACGGCAGAGGTTCCCGACGCCGTGGCGGTCACCCCGCGCCCGGTGCCCGCGGACGCACTCATGCCGATCGCCGTCATCGGGGCCGCCGGCCGATTCCCCGGTTCACCCGATCTGGACGCGTACTGGGCGAATCTGGCGGCGGGGACCGACAACGTCACGGCGTTCCCCCTGCACCGCTACGACGCGGCCTACGCGCGCATCGTGGAGGAATCCGAGTTTCCGCGCCACGCGGGCGTCCTGGACGAGGTGGACGCCTTCGACGCCGCCTTCTTCCGCATCCTGCCGCGCGAGGCCGAGCTGATGGACCCGCAGCACCGGCTGGCGCTCCAGACGGCCTGGAACGCGCTGGAACACAGCGGGTACACCCCCTCCGACCTGCCGGCGAACACCGGGCTGTACTTCGGTGTCTCGGGGACCGACTACGCGACCCTGCTCGCGGCCCACGGCACCCCGCCGGACGCGTTCACCTCCACGGGCAACGCCCACTCCATGCTCGCCAACCGCATCTCGTACGTACTGGATATCCACGGTCCGAGCGAGCCGGTCGACACGGCCTGTTCCAGCTCGCTCGTCGCGGTCCACCGGGCCGTCGAAGCCATCCGCTCCGGGGCCTGCGACGCCGCGATAGCGGGCGGGGTGAACCTTCTCCTCAGCGTCGACACGTTCGTCAGCGCGGACCGGGCCGGCATGCTGAGTCCGGACGGCCGGTGCAAGACCTTCGCGAGCGACGCGAACGGATACGTACGGGGCGAGGGCGTCGGCGCCGTCGTGCTGAAGCCCCTCGCGGCGGCCGAGCGCGACGGGGACGCCATCCTCGGAGTGATCGTCGGGAGTGCGGAGAACCACGGCGGGCGCGCGAACTCCCTCACCGCGCCCAACGGTTCCGCGCAGTCGGACCTCGTGGTGCGGGCGATGGGAGGCATCGACCCCCGCACGATCGGCTATGTGGAGGCCCACGGCACCGGCACGGCCCTGGGCGACCCTGTCGAGGTGCGCGCGCTCCAGAGCGCCTTCCGGAAGCTGGGCGGCGACGGCATCGGCACCTGCGGAATCGGCTCGGTGAAGACCAACATCGGCCATCTGGAAGCCGCCGCCGGTATCGCCGGGCTCCTCAAGGTGCTGCTCGCGATGGAGCACAACACCCTGCCGCCGACCCGCAACTGCGACGAGATCAACCCCTACATCCAGCTCGACGGCAGCCCGTTCCGCATCGTGCGCGCCAGTGAACCCTGGGAGCGTCCGCGCGACCGCGACGGTGCGCCCGCTCCCCGGCGGGCGGGAGTCAGCAGCTTCGGCTTCGGCGGCGCGAACTGCCATGTCGTCGTCGAGGACTACGCCGGGCGGACAGCGGCGGACAGGAGTCAGGCACAGGACACCGACGGCGCCGGGAGCCCGGTCGCCGTCCCCCTCTCGGCGCGTACGGAACAGCAGCTCCGCGAGCGGGCGAAGGACCTGCTCGCCCACCTGGAGAACACCGCCCGCCCCGCCCCCCTCCGTTCGATCGCGTGGACGCTCCAGGTCGGGCGCGAAGCCATGGACGTACGGGCGGGCTGGGTCGTCACCTCGCACCGGGAACTCGCCGGAAAGTTGCGCGCGTTCCTCGACCACGCGACACCCGGACCGCAGGACGGCACCGGGCCGGATCCGGACGGCCTCGCCGAGGTGATCGCCCGCTGGAGCGGAGGGGCCGAGGCCGACTGGCGCCGGCTGTACGGGGCCGCCCTGCCCAGGCGCGCGCATCTGCCCACGTACCCGTTCGCACACGACAGGTACTGGATCCCCGGAAGCGGCCCGAGGGAGACCAGCGCGGTGGACCCGAGGGAGAACAGCGCAGTGGAACCCGCCCGCCCGGTCGGCACGACGCTGCTCGTACCCCGCTGGACTCCGAAGCCCATGGCGTCGGGTGACTCCGGCGAAGCCCCGTACACGCGTCATGCAGTCATCCTCTGCGGAGCGACGGCGTCCGCGCGGGACAGCGTCGAACGTCGGCTGCCGGGTGTGCGCTGCCACACCGTCACGACCGCCAAGCAGCGCCCGGAGAGCCGCTTCACCGACATCTCACGGCAGGTCTTCGAGATCCTCCGCGCTCTCGCCGGGGAAGCGCACGAGGGCGCCACGCTCGTGCAGCTGGTGACACCAACGGACGGGGAGGAAGCGTCCGGGCTCGCCCTCGCGGGACTCCTGCGGACGGCCACGCTGGAAAACCCGCAGATCGCCGGACAGGTCATCGGAATCGACGGCGAGCGCGACGCGGACGGCATCGCGGCGATCGTCCGGGACGACGCACGGCACGCGGACGACGGAATCGTTCTGTACCGGGGCGCGGAGCGCCGGGTGCGGACCTGGGCGCCGATGCCGTCCACCGGCACGGGCACGCCCTGGCGCTCGGGAGGCGTGTATCTGATCACCGGAGGCGCCGGCGGTATCGGCGCCGTCGTCGCCCGCCGGATCGCCACTGACGTCGCACGCCCGACGCTCGTCCTCGTCGGCAGGTCGGCACCGGACGCACGGATCGACCACCTGCTCGCCGAACTGCGGGAAGCCGGGGCGGTCGCCCGGTACGCCCTCGCGGACGTCTCCCGCTGGGAGGAGGTACGCCACCTCGTCGCGCAGGTCGGCGAGGAGAGCGGCGCGATCCACGGAATCATCCACGCCGCGGGCGTCATCCACGACGCGACCCTCACGAACAAGACCGCGGAGGACTGGGACAAGGTCCTCGCCCCGAAGGTCGACGGCCTGGTGCACCTGGACCGGGCCACGGCGGGCATGCCGCTGGAATCCTTCCTCGTCTTCTCGTCCGGAGCGGCCGTCACCGGAAATCCCGGTCAGTGCGACTACGCCACCGCCAACGCCTATCTCGGCACGTACGCCGCCCGGCGCAACATCCGTGTCGCGGCGGGCGAACGGTCGGGCCGCACGGTCTCGATCGCCTGGCCGCTCTGGAAGGACGGCGGAATGACGGTGGACGACGCGACCGCCGCGTACCTCCGGCGCGACCGCGGCCTCGTCCCCATGGAGTCGGAGCGGGGGATCGAAGCACTCCTGGGCGCCTGGCGGCTCGGTGAGGCAGGTGAGGACCAGATATGGGTGCACCACGGCGAGACGGCGAAGGCCGTGCCCGGATCCGTACCCGCTTCCGCAACTGCTCCCGTACGCGGTCCTGTTGCCGCTTCCGCTTCCGCGTCCGTACCGAGGACGGCAGGCGGGGCCCCCGACCGGGAGACCCTCCGGTCCGTCGTGGAGCTGTTCGCGCGGGTGACGAAGCTCCCCCTGCCCGAAGTCGACGCCGACCGGCCGCTCGACGACATGGCCCTCGACTCCGTCATGGTCGTGCAGCTCAACAGGGAGCTGTCCTCGGTGTACGGCGAGGTCCCGACGACACTCCTCTACGAGTTCCCCACGCTGCGCGCCGTCGCCGGGCAACTCGCCGCGCAGCACCGCCCGGCCGCTCCCGGCAGGCGCACCGACGCAACCCCGGCCGCCGTCTCCGGACCGTCGCGCCCGCCCACCCCCCGTACGGCCGAGCCCTCCGGCCCGCCCGCCCCGGACGAGGCCATCGCGATCATCGGAATGAGCGGCCGCTATCCGCAGGCCGAGAACACCGACGAGTTCTGGGAGAACCTCAAGGCGGGACGCGACTCCATCACGGAGATCCCGCCCGGCCGATGGCCCCTGGACGGCTTCTACGAACCGGACCGGGCCACAGCCGTCGCCACCGGGCGCAGCTACAGCAAGTGGGGCGGATTCCTGGCGGACTTCGACGCGTTCGACCCGCGGTTCTTCCGGATCGCACCGCGCGACGCCTACGCCATGGACCCGCAGGAACGCCTCTTCCTCCAGGCTTCGTGGGAGGTGATCGAGGACGCGGGCTACACCCGCGAGGAACTGGCCCGTCGCCATCGCCGGCGGGTCGGCGTCTTCGCCGGCGTGACCAAGTCCGGCCACGCACGGCACGGTGAGGCGCGCCTGCCGTCGGGCGAGAGCGTCGTGCCCTCGCTCTCCTTCGCCTCGCTCAGCGCACGGACCTCGTACGTCCTCGACCTCCACGGACCGAGCCTGACGATCGACACGATGTGCTCGTCCTCCCTCACCGCGATCCACGAGGCATGCGAGCACCTGCGCCGAGGCTCCTGCGAGGTGGCCATCGCCGGTGGCGTGAACCTCTATCTGCATCCCTCCGACTACATCGAGCTCTGCCGTTCCACCATGCTGTCCTCGCAGGCACACATCCGGAGCTTCGGCAGCGGCGGTGACGGGTTCGTACCCGGCGAGGGCGTGGGCGCCGTACTGCTGAAGCCGCTCGGCCGCGCCCTGGCGGACGGCGACCGGATCCTCGCGGTGGTCCGCGGGACGAGCATCAATCACGGCGGGCGGTCCAACGGCTACACGGTGCCGAGCCCGACCGCCCAGGCGGAACTGATCAGCGACGCGCTGGCCAGGTCCGGGGTCCCGGCGCGGGACGTGAGCTATGTCGAGGCGCACGGCACCGGTACGGAGCTGGGTGATCCGATCGAGGTCAAGGGTCTCTCGCTCGCCTTCCGACAGACCACCGACGAGCGGCAGTTCTGCGCGATCGGCTCCGTGAAGTCGGCGATCGGGCATCTGGAGGCCGCCGCGGGCATCGCGGGCATCACGAAGGCCGTACTCCAGCTCCGGCACCGCACACTCGTACCGTCCCTGCACGCCGAGGAGCTGAACCCCGGCATCAAGTTCGAGGAGACGCCGTTCTTCGTCCAGCGGACCCTGGCACCGTGGGAGTCCGAACGGCCGCGGATCGCGGCGGTCTCCTCCTTCGGGGCGGGCGGGTCGAACGCCCATGTGATCCTTGAGGAGTACGCGGCGCAGGGCGCCCAGGAGGACCGGGCGGCCTCCGGTGAGGGCGAGCACATCGTCGTCCTCTCGGCGCGGACGCCGGAGCGGCTCCGGCACTCCGCCGCGCGTCTGGTGGCGTTCCTCGAACAACGGGAAGCGGAGCGCGAACCGGTCGGCCTGGCGGATCTCGCCTTCACGTTGCAGGTCGGACGGGAGGCGATGAAGGAGCGTCTGGCGGTGACGGCGTCCTCACTGCCCGAGCTCCGGCGTGTACTGCGGGCGTATACGGAGACCGGGGACGGGGCGCGGACGCCGGGCCTCCACCGGGGCAGCGCCGGAGAGGCATCGGGCGCCGTCGCCGAGATCTCGGCCGACGAGGACCTCCGGGAGCTCCTGGTCGAACGGTGGGCCCGCGCGGGGAAGCTCGACAAACTGGCCGCGCTCTGGACCGACGGCGTGGCGCTGGACTGGCCGATGCTGCACGGGCGGACGCCGCCCCGTCGGATCTCCCTGCCGACCTACCCCTTCGCGAGGGACCGGTTCTGGATCGGCGACCTGGAGCCCGTCCGGGCGACGATCCCCGGCGGCACTCCGGCCGCCCCCGCGCGGCAGTTCGCCGACGCCGTGCCTCTCCCCGCAGCCGATGCCGCGCCCCGCGCCGTACCCGCCCTCGCACCCGACGCCACGCCCGGCATCACCCGCGATGAACGGGTCGCACGCATCGTGCGGGCCAAGATCGCGGAAGTGCTGGTCATGTCGCCGGACGAACTCGACGGCGGGCTCGCGTTCGCCGACTACGGTCTCGACTCCATCCTTGCCGTCCGTCTCGTCCATCTGCTCAACGAGACGTTCGGGCTCGACCTCTCGACCGGCATCGTCTTCGACCACAGCTCCGCCGATCGTCTCGTCGCGCATCTGCTCGCGGAGTACGGCGACATCGGCGCCCCCGCCCCACCGCGGGCCGACACCGTCGACGTAGGTCCGCGGACCGCTTCCGGCCCCGTCCCGACCGAACGGCCCGCCGGCCGCGCGCCGATCGCCATCGTCGGGATGAGCGGTCGGTTCGCCGGGGCCGACAACCTCGACGACCTCTGGACCCATCTCGTGAACGGCGACGACCTCGTCACCGAAGCGACCCGCTGGAAGCTCGCGGACACCGGGGCCGACGGTTCGCCGCTCTGCACACGGGGCGGATTCCTCCACGGGATCGATCGGTTCGACCCGTCGTTCTTCGGCATCTCGGGCGTCGAGGCCGCCGCCATGGATCCCCAGCAGCGCCTGCTCCTGCAGGAGGCGTGGACGGCGCTGGAGGACGCGGGGTATGCCGGGAGGCACCTGGGGGAAACCCGCTGCGGTGTGTACGTGGGCTGCTGGAACGGTGACTACCAGGAGATCGTGGGGGAGGACGCGCCGGCCCAGGCGTTCTGGGGGAGCATGGCATCCGTCATCCCGGCCCGCATCTCCTACGTCCTCAACCTGAAGGGACCCGCGCTGGCGGTCGACACCTCGTGCTCCAGCTCGCTCGTCGCGATCGACCTCGCGTGCCGGGGGCTCTGGTCGGGCGAGACCACCATGGCACTGGCGGGCGGGGTCTTCGTCCAGTCGACACCGCGGCTCTACGAGCTGGCCGGGCGCGCCGGAATGCTCTCGGCGACCGGACACTGCCACACCTTCGACCACCGTGCCGACGGGTTCGTACCGGGCGAGGGGGTCGGTGTCCTCGTACTGAAGCGGCTCGACGAGGCCCTGGCCGACGGCGACCACATCCATGGCGTGATCCGCGCCACGGGGAGCAACCACGACGGCGCGACCAACGGCATCATGGCGCCCAGCTCCGTCTCGCAGGAGCGTCTGCTCCGCGAGACGTACGAGACCTTCGGCGTCGACGTCGAGTCGATCCGGCTCGTGGAGGCGCACGGCACCGGCACCCCGCTCGGCGATCCCATCGAATTCTCGGCCCTCAGCCGCGCGTTCCGGGCCGGCACGGAGAAAACCGCCTACTGCGCGCTGGGTTCGGTCAAGACGAACCTCGGGCACACCCAGTTCGCCGCGGGCGTCGCGGGGGTGCTCAAGATCCTCCTCGCGATGAGGCACGAACAGATTCCCGCCTCACTGCACTTCGAGAAACCGAACCCCGCCATCAGCCTTGAGGACAGCCCCTTCTACCTGAGTACACGCAACCACCGCTGGGAGAGCCCGTCCGACGGCGGACCGCGTCGTGGGGCCGTCAGCTCCTTCGGCGCGAGCGGCACCAACGCGCACCTCGTCATCGAGGAAGCGCCGTCCGCCGCCCGCGACCGTGCCCGCGACCGAGCGCCGCGCCCCGCGTATCTCGTCGTCCTCTCGGCACACTCACGCGAGCAACTGGCCCGACAGCTGACGCGGCTGGCGGCGCACTGCCGCCGCGAGGACGCCCCGGACCTGGGCGACCTCGCCTACACGCTCGCCGTGGGAAGGGACTGGTTCGCCCACCGGTTCGCCTGCGTGGTCGCGGACCGCGCCGAGCTGCTCCGGATACTGGACGAAGGTCCCGACGGATCGCGGGCGTTCACCGGCCACGCGGTGCCGGCCCGCAAGGGCGGCGCGGGCAACGGGAGCAGCCATGGCGACGCGTGCCTGCTGCGTTGCTCGGACCCGGCCGGGGCCGGCGCGGACGCCGAGGCGTACCGCGCGGACCTCACCGCTCTCGCCGGATACTTCACCCAGGGCGTCGCCCTCGACTACGGGGCGGCGTTCGCCGCGGGAGCCCATCTGCGAGTTCCCCTGCCGACCTACCCGTTCGCTGCGGAAAGCTACTGGGCCGGGCCGCCGCCCCTGTCCCCTCCGTCCGTCGGGCACCGCGCCGCGGTGCGACGCCCGCTGACGGACCACCCGCTGATCCAGGAGTTCTCGCCGGTGGCGGGCAGCCCCGGCACCCTGCGCGCGTCCACCGAGTTCAAGGGCGACGAGTCCATCCTCCGCGATCACACGGTGCGCGGGCAGCGCGTCCTCCCGGGCGTCGCCCATCTCGAAATGGCACGGGAGACCGCGGCCCGGCTGTGGGGCACCGACGCGTCGGCGCCGCTGCGGATGCGTGACATCACCTGGGTACGGCCGGTCACCCACGACGGAGCACCCCTGAGCCTCGACGTCCTGGTGAAACCCGCGAAGGGCGACGAGTTCACCTTCGAGATCGCCTCGAACACCGGTGGAGCCGCCCGGCCCGTCGTGTACTCCACCGGGCGGATGGCGCCCTCCCACACGGCCCGTCCCGAGCCCGTCGATCTCGCCTCGCTCCGCGCGAACTGTGCGACGACCGTGCCCGCCGCACGCATCCACGACGCGCTCGCGTCGATGGGCATCGTCCACGGGCCGTCGCTCCGCGCCATCCGTGAGGCACACGTCGGTACCGGCACCGTCGTGGCCGAACTCGACCTGCCGGCCGACGCCGACGCGGCCGACGCGGCGTACGTCCTGTACCCGTCGCTGCTGGACTCGGCCATCCAGGCATCGATCGCGCTGCACCTCACCGACGGCGCGACCACCCTGGAGACGGTGGTGCCGTTCGCGCTCGACCGCTTCGAACTCCTCGCCCCGTGCCCGCCCTCGATGTGGGCGGTCGTCCGTGCCGCGGACGCGACGGGGAAGCCGACCACGCTGAGCCGGCTCGACGTGGATCTCGTCGACGGCGACGGCGAGGTCTGCGTCCGGATGACCGGCTACACCTCCCGCCGGATGAAGGAACCGGCACCCGCGCTGTTCGCGCCGGTCTGGGAACCCGTGTCCGCGCACACGACGGATGACCGTACCCTGCCGACCACGGACCATGTGCTCGTCGTGGGAGGAACCACCGACCAGCGGTCCGCTCTCACCCGCCAGTACCCGCGTGCCACGGTGTGGGACCTTCCGCCGAGCGCGTCGACGGACGAGGTCGCGTCCCGGCTCCGGGCCGCGGCCCCGGTCGGACATCTCGTCTGGATCGCGCCCGACACCGGACCGGACGGACGGCCGGCGCTCCTGCCGACCGACACCGCGGGCTTCACCGCCGCCCAGGAGGACGGCGTCATCGCGGCCTTCCGCATGATCAAGGCCCTCGTCCGCACAGGTCACGACGCCCGCCCGCTCGTCGTGACCCTGGTGACGCGGCGCGCCCTGGCCACGTACGACACCGAGTCGACAGCACCCGCCCACGCCGGGCTGCACGGCCTCTTCGGCTCGCTCGGGCAGGAGTACGCGAACTGGTCGGTCCGCCGGACGGACCTCGACACCCCCGACCTGCCCGAGAACCTGCTGACGCTCCCCGAACGGGCGGACAGCGACACCCTGGTGCGCCGTACGGGCCAGTGGCTGGTCCGGCGCTGGGTGCCGAACGAGGCCGGGAACGCGGAGAAGGACGCGTACCGCGAAGGCGGCGTCTACGTCGTGATCGGCGGTGCGGGCGGACTCGGCACCGTATGGACCCAGCACGTCGTCCAGCGCTACGGCGCCCATGTGATCTGGATCGGTCGCCGCCCGCAGGACGCGTCGATCGACGCGAAGCTCGGCAACGGCAACGGCAACGGCAACGGCAACGGCAACGGCAACGGTCGCGGCAGTGTGCGCTACCTATCGGCCGACGCCGCCGACCCCGCGTCGCTGCGCGGGGCCTACGAGGAGATCAAGCGGCATCATCCGCGGATCAACGGCGTCATCCAGGCGGCACTCGTCCTGCGGGACCAGAGTCTGGCCAGGATGGACGAGGCGACGCTGCGCGCGAGCCTCACGGCGAAGATCGACGTCAGCGTGGCCATGGCCGAGGTGTTCGCGGACGGGAGCCTGGACTTCGTCCTCTTCTTCTCGTCCGTCCAATCGTTCACGACCGCCGCGGGCCAGGGCAATTACGCGGCCGGATGCACCTTCAGCGACGCCTACGCCCACTTCCTCGCCCGGCACTGGGAGTGCCCGGTGAAGGTGATGAACTGGGGGTGGTGGGGGAGCATCGGCAGCGCCTCGTCCGAACTCCACCGCGAACACATGGCACGCTGGGGCCTGGTCTCGATCGAACCGCCGGAGGCGATGGCGGCGCTCGACACACTTCTCGGCGGACCGCAGCGTCAGGTGAGCTTCATCAAGCTGAGCAAGCCCGACGCCATCGAGGGGATCGACCCGGCGACCCGGCTCACGGTCCACGCGAGGGCGCGGTCCCACGTCACGCCCGCCGCCGTCGTGGCAGCCCCCACGGCACCGTCCGAGTGGGAGACCCTGCGCGCGATCGCCGTATGGCGCAGGAACGAACGCGATCCGCTCCTCGCGCGCATGGTCCGCGGACACCTCGAAGCGCTCGGCGGACTGCACGGCCCCGGCACTCCGTCGTCCCCCGACGACATCGCCCGGCTCCGCCGGCGTGCCGGAATCCTGGACCGCTACGACACCTGGCTCGACCACGCGCTCCGCATCGTCCCGCAGTCGGCCCCGTCGCTGGAGGCCCTCTACCGCGCATGGGACCAGCGCCGCGCGGAGTGGTCCGCGGATCCCGACAAGGCGGCCGAACTCGCCCTGCTCGACGCCGCGCTCCGGGCGCTGCCCGACATCCTCACCGGCAGGACCAGGCCGACCGACATCCTGTTCCCGCGTGGCTCCGTCGCGCTCGTCGAAGGCACGTACCGCAACAACCGCGTGGCCGACATGTACAACCGCGCCATGAGCGATGCCGCGGCCTCCGTCGTCGCGGAGCGGCTGCGCCTGGATCCGGGCGCACGCCTTCGCATCCTGGAGATCGGCGCCGGCACGGGCGGCACGAGCGTCGGGATGTTCGCCGCGCTGCGCCCCTTCCAGCAGCACATCGAGACATACGTGTACACCGATCTCTCGAAGGCGTTCCTCAACCACGCCCGGACCGAGTACGGACCGGAGGTCCCGTACCTCGCATACGCCCGCTTCGACGCCGAACAGCCGCTGGCGGGGCAGGGCGTCGAAGGCGGGAGCTACGACCTGGTCATTGCCGCCAATGTCCTGCACGCGACGCGCGACACCCGGAACACGATCCGCAACGCGAAGGCGGCCCTGCGCGACGGGGGCTGGCTCCTGATGAACGAACTCGCGGCGTTCGACGTCTCCAGCCACCTCACGTTCGGACTGCTGGAGGGCTGGTGGCTCTTCGAGGACGACTCGCTGCGCGTTCCGGGTTCGCCCGCGCTGTCGCCGGAGAACTGGCGGGAGGTGCTGGCGAGCGAGGGCTTCCCGTCGGTCGTCTCCGTGCTGCCACAGGCACGTGAGCTCGGGCAGCAGATCATCGCCGCCGAGAGCGACGGGATCGCGCGGCAGGCGGCGGCCCCGCCGGCGCGGCGGGAGTCCGCGACCCGCCGCACACCCCCGAAGTCCCCGGCCAGGACCACCGCACCCCCGCAACCCGCCTTCACCCCGGTAGCGGTAGCGATCCCGGCTCCGGCCCCGGCTCCGGCTCCGGCTCCGGCCCCGGCTCCGGTCCCCGTATCGGCTCCGGTCCCGGTCCCGGCAGCACCCCTGACCGGCGCCCCGACCGGAACGACATCCGGTCCCGACGCGGCGAGCCGCGCCGACACGATGGCCGGGTACCTCCGTGACCGGGCCGCGCGGACCCTCGGCATTCCGGCGGACAAGATCGTTCTCTCGGCGCCGCTCAGCGACTACGGGATGGACTCCATCCTTGTCCTTCAGCTGACGAACGTGCTGCGCGAGGATCTCGGTGAGGTGTCGTCCACCCTGCTCTTCGACGCCGAGTCCGTCGAGGAGCTGGCCGCCCACTTCCTGGAGACCGGCGGCTCCCACGTGGACGCCCTCATGGCGCGCCTGAGCCCCGCGGCAGTGGGGGAGCCCGCCTCCGACACCGCGTCCCGGCCACCGAACGCGTCCCCGCAGCAGACATCGCCGCCCTCGGCGGACCCGGCGCACCCCATTGCCGCGCTCTTCCGCGCAGCGCTGCGGACCGGCACCCCGCAACAGGCCGGTGACCTGCTGTCGATCGCCGCCCGGCTCCGTCCGGCCTTCGCGACGGGCGAGGGGGCCGAGCCGGAAACCCTGCGGCTGTCGGACGGTGAACAGGAACCGGCACTCGTCTGCCTGTCCTCGCTCATCGCACCCACAGGGGCGTACCAGTACGTGAAGTTCGCCGCCGCCCTGCGTAACCGCCGCCAGGTCTGGACGGCAGCCGCCCCCGGATACGCCCCGGGGGAGCCGCTGCCGGTGAACCTGGAAGCGGCCGCGGACCGACTGGCCAAGACGCTGCTCCGACGTTTCGAGGACCGGCCGTTCGCGCTCGCGGGCTATTCCTCCGGAGGATGGCTGGCTCATGAGCTCGTACGACG
Organism: Streptomyces sp. TSRI0281; assembly: GCF_001905125.1. GTDB lineage: Bacteria > Actinomycetota > Actinomycetes > Streptomycetales > Streptomycetaceae > Streptomyces. The sequence continues at coordinate 455,287 of NZ_LWLE01000012.1, forward strand.
GCTGGAGGCGGCCGGCGTTCCGCCCGTCGCGCTGGTGCTGCTCGACACCCCCCGGTCGACCGGGGCGGCCATGGTCCGGGGAATGTCCGTGATCACGCGAAGGCTGCTCGACCGGTTCCCGCAACTGCCCGTCGCCGACGAACAGCTCACCGCGATGGCGTGGTACGCGGATCTGCTCGACGGCTGGACCCCGCGGCCCGTGACCACCCCGACCCTGCTCGTGGGGGCGGCGGAGGACAGGGCCCTGCCCGAACTGCTCGGCGACGACGCGCGCGCCGGCTGGCCCCTGGAGCACGTCCGGACGGAGGTGGCGGGGGACCACTTCTCCATGCTTGAGGAACACGCCGAATCCACCGCACTCGCCGTCCATCGATGGCTGTCCGAACACGGCGACTTCCAGAAGGGGTTCTGACCTCGCCGGATGCGCACGGCCGCTGCCCCGTTCCCGGACTCGCACCGGGAGCGGGGCAGTGTGCGTCGACGGGACAGCCCTTACGCGGTGTTCGGTACGGAGGAGGACATCCGGCCCTCGATCAGTTCGCTCACCTGCCGGGCTTCGGGGGAACCGAGTTCCTCGAAGAGGTCCAGCGCCTCCTGCCAGCACGCCCGCGCCCGGTCCGTCTGTCCCACGGCCTGGAGTGCGCGCCCCAGGACCGTCAGCACGTTGCCCCTCCGCCAGTCCCCGCCGATGCCGCTCAGCACGGCCAGGGCCCGCTCGGCCAGGTCCAGAGCCGCTGCCGGATGGTGCGCGGCGAGTTCGGCCTCGGCGATCCTGAAGAGGCTCATGCCCTCCCAGAGACGCTGGCGGCTGTCGGCGAACCTCAGATGGGCCTCGCGGAACGAAGCGATGGCCTCGTCGAACCGCTGGGCGGCCGTGAGCGCGAGTCCGAGCGCGTAGCGCGCGTTGGCGCCACGCAGAGACATGTCGAGGCCGTCGTAGACGGCCATCCCCTCCTCCGCGAGTGTCAGGGCCGAGGAGACCTCACCGACGGCGAGCCGGGCACGGGACAGATTGCACAGGACGCTCGCCTCGCCGGGCCGGTCACCGACGGCCTGGAAACCCGCCAGGGCAGCCGTCAGATGACGCTCGGCCTGCTCATGGCGGTTCTGATAGAGAGCAATCGTGCCCCGGCTGTTCTGCGACCAGCAGGTCGCCAGGGTGTCCTGACAGCTCTCCGCCATCAGGAGCGCGCGGGCGGCCGCGTCGTCGGCCTGCGCGAACCTGCCCGCGTTCATATGGCTCCTGGCCACGACCAGCGCGGCCCGCCCCTCGGCCCCGGGGTCGCTCCGCCGCGCCGCCTCTTCCCACAGGGCCGTGGCGGCCGCCTCGTACTGCCGTGAAGCGGCGCCCGAGTCCGCCAGATCCTGGGTGGCCCACAACGTGTCCACAGCGCGCCGCAGCGACGGGCCCGCGGACTGGCGGACCGAGGCGAGCAGAGCGGTCGCCTCCGAGTACAGCCAGTCGATCGCCTCGCGCCGGCCGCCGAAGACCAGGCCTCCGTGTTCCGTGGGCTCCAGATGGTCGACCAGCCGGTCACCGGGGTGTTCCAGCGCGTACACCCCGGCCGCCGTGGCGAGGTAGAAGTCCAGCAGCCGTGACAGCGCCATGTCCGTCTCCTGCGGCGGCTGTTCGTCGCGCTCGGCGCAGGCGCGCGCGTAGAGGCGTACGAGGTCGTGGAAGCGGTAGCGTCCCGGTGCCGCCGATTCGAGGAAGCTGGTGCCGACCAGGTCCTCCAGCAGGTCCTCCGCCGCGTGCGGCTCCTGGCTGAGCAGGGCGGCGGCGGCGGCCAGCGAGATGTCCGGGCCGTCGGCGAGGCCGAGGAGGCGGAAGGCGCGGGCCTGCGCGGGCTCCAGCTGGCCGTAGCCGAGTTCGAAGGTGGCCCTGACCGCGAGGTCTCCGGCCTGGAGTTCGTCCAGGCGGCGGCGTTCGTCGGCGAGTTTGGCGGCGAGGACGGAGATGGTCCAGGTGCGGCGGGCGGCCTGGCGGGAGGCGGCGATGCGGATGGCCAGCGGGAGGAAGCCGCAGGCGGCCACCACGTCCAGGGCCGCCTCGCGCTCCGCGCCGACCCGCTTCTCGCCGACGATCCGGGTGAAGAGCTGGAGGGCTTCCTGGGGGGACATCACATCGAGGTCCACCAGGTGCGCGCCGGCCAGGTCGACCATCCGGACCCGGCTGGTGACCAGCGCCGCGCAGCCCGCCGTGCCGGGGAGCAGGGGTCGGATCTGGGCCGCGTCGTGAGCGTTGTCCAGGAGGACCAGGACGCGGCGGCCCTCAAGCGAGGAGCGGTACAGGGCGGCCCGTTCGTCCAGGGTGTCCGGGATGGCGGAGTCGGCGGTGCCGAGCGCGCGCAGGAACGAGCCGAGCACCGCCTCGGCCGCCGCCGCACGGGATCCGGCGCCCTGGAGGTCGACGTACAACTGGCCGTCCGGGAAGTCGGCCCGGACCGTGTGGGCAGCCTGGACGGCGAGGGTCGTCTTGCCGACGCCCCCCAGGCCTCCCAGCGCGGTGATGGCCATGACCGAACCGTCGGCCCGGAGCAGATGCTCGGTGATCTCCAGAAGATGGTGCTGACGGCCCGTGAAGTCATGAACAGAAGCCGGGAGTTGGCGAGGAATGGCCGGGGGAGGCGGCCAGGGGGTCTCCTCGGCAGGGGAGTGCTGCCCGGCCGGGCGGGCCAGCTCCTCGTCGGCCTGGAGGATGCGCTGCTGGAGCTGGGCCAGCTCGGGGCGCGGGTCGACGCCCAGTTCGTCGGCGAGCAGCCGGCGGGTGTCCGCGTACACCGCGAGGGCCTCGGCCTGGCGGCCGCTGCGGTACAGGGCGATCATCAGCAGTTCGCGCAGCCGTTCCCGCAGAGGGTGTGCGGCGGTGAGTGCGGTCAGCTCGGAAATCGCCTCCGCGTGGAAACCGGATTCCAGATTCAGGTCGAGCCGCGTCTCGGTGAGTTCGAGTCGCCATTCCTCCAGCCGGGTGCGCTCGTTCTCCGCGTACGGACCGGGCACGGAGGTGAGCGCCTCGCCGTCCCACAGGGCCAGCGCCTCGGTGATCAGGGCGCGGGCCTGAGGGAGATCGCCGTTGGTCCGGGCCTGCTCGGCCTCGGTGGCCAACCGCAGGGCGGTGTGGAGATCCAGTGCGCCGGCGGGGATACGGAGGGCGTAACCTCCGGCTTCGGAGATCAGGGCACCGGGGTCCAGGACTTTGCGCAGCCTGGAGGCGTACGTCCGTAGCGCGGCCAGTGCCTGCTGGGGCGGGTCCTCGCCCCAGATTCCGTCGATGAGTTCGGCCGCGGTGGCGGTCCGCCCGTCGCGCAGGAGCAGCGCGGTCAGCAGGGCCCGCTGCTGCGGTGAACCGGAGGGCAGCGGCTCGTCACCGCGCCGGGCGCGTACGGGCCCGAGCACGGCGAACCGCACCCCGTCCACCGGTGGTGCCGTGACCGGTGAGGTCGCGAGGACGGGCCGCGGGCGTGGGGCGACGGCGGGGTGAGAGGCATCGGCGCCCTGCAGGATGCGCGTCTGGAGCCGCGTCAGTTCCGGGCCCGGGTCGAGGCCGAGTTCATCGCGGAGCAGTCTGCGGATATCCGTGTACACCGCGAGGGCCTCGGCCTCTCGGCCGCTGCGGTACAGGGCGAGCATCAGATGCGCGCGCAGCCTCTCGTTCACCGGATGTGCCTGGGTCAGGCCGCCGAGTTCGGGAATGATCGCGGCATGATCCCCCGCCTCCAGATCGAGTTCGATACGGAATTCGAGGAGCGCGAGGCGCCACTCGGCGAGACGGGTGGCCTGGTCCGTGGCGAAGGGGCCCGTGATCCCGTCGAGCGGAGGTCCCTCGGTGCGGGCCAGCGCATCGGTCAGCGCCCGCCGGGCCCCGGCAAGGTCGCCCGCCGCCCGTGCCGTCTTCGCCTCCTCGTGGAGCCGCTCGGCGACCGTGAGATCCAGGTCCGGTTCGTCCCTCTCGCCCGGTGCCGGCAACCGGTAACCGTCCGCCGTGTCCTCGATCTCGATCCCGGCGGAGGCCAACGCCCGCCGCAGCCGGGAGACATAGGACCGCGCCGCCTGCGTCCTGTCGTCGGGCGCCTGCTCACCCCACACCGAGTCCACGAGCACCGTGTCGTCCACGGCCCGGCCCCTGCGCAGCAGCAGCGCCACCAGTACCGCCTTCTGCCGCGACGATCCCATCGGGACCGGCTCGGTGCCCCGCCAGGCGAGATGCGGTCCGAAGACGGTGAACCGCAGGGGTACCCGGCGCGCGCCCGGAACCTCCGCGACCGGCGCGGCCCTGCCGTACAACCGGTCCAGCACCGGACTGACCAGGACCGCGAAGGCGGATGTCCCCGCCGAGCGGTGCTCATTGCCCCGCGGATCGTCGAGCAGCGCGGCGAAGTCCGGCATCCGGCCGAGATAGGGCTCCAGCGCACCGCCGACTGCCTCGACGACCTCGATGGACTGTTCCACGCTGAGCCCGCTCGCCAGCAGGTCCCGGATTCCGGGCCTGAAGTCGTAGAGCGGATCGGCCGGCCTGCCCCCGACAGCCGTCGGCAGACGAAGGTCTCCCGGCCCGCTGTCCTCCATCGGCCGCAGCAGATCACCGAGCAGGACCTCGGCGACCGCTGTCGGTGACGTGCCGGGCAGTGAGGCGATCCGTACCAGCTGGATGACCGGCAGGCTGAGCGGCCTGATCGCGGAGAGCCGCACGGCCAGCCGGTAGGCGTCCGGGGAGAAGGAGGCCCGGAAGCGTTCCAGACGGTGGTGCGGGAGCGTCGAGGGGGGAGGACCGGCAGCCCGTGGCGCCCCGCCACCGGCGTCGAACAGGGCGATGTCCACCAGCGAGGGAGTGCCGGGCCGGGTGAGGAGCCGGGCCCACGCGGACAGCGAGGACGGCGTGAGCGCGACCACCGGGACAGCGGGCCGGTCCGCCGTCCGGCCGACCGGCAGACCACTGAGCGGGTCGAGGACCCGGAGCTCGCGGGCGGGCGCGAACGGCCGCTCCGCCACGACCGGATGAGGCTGTGCGTCGAAGGCCGTGCCACGCCACAGCCGCCGCGGCAGCGGCGGCAGCACGGTCAGCGGCCCGGCGCGCCCCCACGTCTCGATGAACCGGTCCGCCGCAGGGCTCTGCCATGCCTCGTCCACACCGTCCGTCAGCACGAAGGTGACGGGCGATTCCGTCCGCGGAGTTCCGGTGGGGCGGTGACCACCTCCCAGGGCGAACCGGTGCACCCGTACCGCACGGAACACTCCGGCTCGCTCCAGGAGGCGCTTCACCTCCCGTGCGAGCGGCTGCCAGAGCCGCATGGACGGCGAGTCGTCCACGAGCAGGACAGCCGTGTGCCGCAGCTCCTGCTCGGGCCGGGCCACCACGTCGAGCACACCCGACTCGGCGGTGAGCCGGACCGTGGCCTCGATGTCCGCGACCGTACGGTAGCGGTGGTCGCGGTAGCCGCGCAGCGGGCGCAGCGCGCGGGCCAGCGGCTGCGTCCCCGGCAGTGCCCGGGGCCCCGGGGCGCGAACGGAACGGGCCCGGGTCCCGGCGCCCTCCGGTGCGGCGCCGCCGCCTTGGCCGTCGGCGGCGTACAGACGGTGCGGCCGGCCGGCCGGCTCCGCGGCGGGCGCCGTGACGCGCGGATCGCGGGCGGCCTCGGGCGGCGCTGCGGGCGACCCGGGCCCGGCGTCCCCCACCGGCTCCACGACGGGCGCATCACCCGGCCGGACCGCCGGCGGGCCGGTCGCCGGCTCGGGCGCCGGTGCTGCGTGGCCCATCGCCCGCGCGAGCCAGAGCACATCGAGCAGTTCGGGCGCCGCCAGGTCGTACCCCAGGGAATCCAGGAGCACGTGCAGCCGATCGATCATGAGGGGAACGCTTCGTCCAACCGGTGCATGACCGCGCCGAGCAGCTCCTCACGCGTGAGGTCGGCGCCGGTGACCCGCAGATGGACGGCGGCGAGCAACTGGTCGGTGGCCAGGCTCTGTACGGCCGCCTTCCGGAGGAATTCGGAGATCAGATCGTCGGCCTCGGCCAGGGCGGCCTCACCGAGGTTCTGCCGGACGATGTCACGGAGCTTCGCCTCGTCCGGGTCGCGCAGGTCGAGCCGGACACAACGGCGCAGGAAGGCCGGGGGGAAGTCCCGCTCCCCATTGCTGGTCATGACGACAATGGGGAACTCTTCGCAGGCCACCAGGCCGCGCTGCACCCGGATGCGTTCCCTGCTGCCCGTGACGAGAACATCCGCGGTCTGCTGGTGCTCGGGCAGCCTCGCCAGCTCCGGGATCTCGAACTCGCCCTCCTCCAGCACCACCAGAAGATCGTTGGGAAGGTCCAGATCGGACTTGTCGAGTTCGTCGATGAGGAGCACGCGAGGGCCGCCGGTGGCGGCGAGCGCTGTTCCCAGCGGCCCCAGACGCAGGTAGTTGCCGATGTCCGAGCTCTGCGCGCCGCGCCTCTTGAGCCGCCGTGCCGGACCGCGCGGCGTGTCGCGCTCACGTTGCAGCGACGCCTCGCGCAGTCGGCCGACGGCGTCGTACCGGTACAGGGCGTCCAGCAGCGTCGACCGGCTGTTCACCGACCAGCGGAGCACCTCGCCCAGCCCCAGGTCCTCGGCGAGGGCGCGGGCCAGCGAGCTCTTCCCGGTGCCGGGACGGCCCGTCACCAGCAGGGGGCGGCGCAGATGGAGCGCGGCGTTGACGACGGCGATCTCGTCGGCGTTCATGAGGTAGCGCTGGGAGCCGGGGCTGCGCCGTGCGGCGGGGAAGCGCCGCCACGGTGGCGGCTCGGGCAGGTCGGACGGGCCGCGGAACACCCACCAGGGTTCGGCGGGCGAGCTGCTGTCACCAGGTGCTGTGGCGCGTGGATGCGGCACGACGCGGTCTCCTCGTCGGGACGGGTTCATGGCTGGGTGAGGGTCCACGGGGCGGGTGCCAGGGGCGGTGGCCGGTGGTCGGGGCCGTCGTGCAGGAGCGACAGCTCACGCCCGTGGTGGGTCGTGCAGTCCGGATCGGCCATGGCCTTGGCCCGCTCCAGCCGGACCGCTTCGGGGATGCGCGCGTGATCGACACCCTCGACCAGCGCCAGCAGGTCCGCCGCGATCTGCCCGCCGTGCTCCTCGCGGTGCCACAGCACGGTGTGGACCCCGGCCTGGATGCACTGGCGCAGCACCAGCCCCTGGTACTGCCGGTCGCAGCAGACGACGACGATCCCGGCCTCCGGATTCACTTCGAGTCTGGCCTGCGCCACCGCCGGGTCGGAGGAACGCTGATCGAGCAGCAGCCGGGGCGAGGACGGCAGCGCGCTGCTGCGGCGCTTCCACCCGGCGTGTGTCTCCCGGGTCCGCTCCGAACTGCGCAGCACCACCCGGCGGGTGATGCCGGGCCGGAAGCCCCCGTCGTCGGCGCTGCCCGGGAACTCCCAGGCGTCCACATCGAGCCGCAGCCAGGCGGGTGCCACGAAGAACTCGACCAGCGCCGTCTCCGGATGCTCCTCCACCTCCGTACGCAGCACCTGCCGGATGGCCTCCACGACGCGGTGACTGGTGACTTCGGTGTCCTCGGTCAGGACCACCTCGTGCCGTCCGTCGCCGCTCCAGACCCAGATCTGATACGTGAAGAGATGGCCGGTGGACACGGGCAGCAGCTCGACCTGGACCCGGGGCGGAGCGGTGCTCGGCGGTCGCGCTCCACGCGCCCCGGCCTGCGCCGAGACATCCGCCCGGAACTGGGCGACGGCGGCGGGCGCCACGCCCAGCCGGGGGGCGGTGCTGCGTACCCACGCGTCCAGATCGTCGGCGAGATACGCGCCCGACGCGCGCTCCTGGACGCTGATGTGGATGACGCCCTGCAACAACGGGGGCATGGGCTGGCCGGGTTGGGCGTCGTAGCGCTCCAGGACATCCGTGGCGTCCGCGAGATCGAGGGGCCGCGGCAGGTCGTCCGCGTAGGGAAGTACGGTGCGCACGAGCGCACCCGGGTCGGTGGTGCGGCACTCGGCGAGCAGGGCGTTGAGATTGCGCCGCTGCCCCGGCGACAGCCGTTCCCGCGGGCTGACGATGCGCGCGATCCCGAGCGCCCGCTCCCAGTCGGGGTCGGCCGCAGGGGAGCCGGGACGGAGTTCGGCGAGCTGCTCGTAGACGATGTTGAGGAGTTCGGGGACGCCCCGGCGTACGCCCATGGCCATCCCCGCCAGCCGTTCGATGTCGGCGGCCGGACCGGAGGACCGCCGCCCGAGCCGTCCGGCGAGCCGCTCCTCGCACGCCATGATCTCTCTGCGGGTCGGCAGCAACTTCTCCAGTGCGCCCAGGAGTTGCTGTCGGCCGCGGCCCGCGGCGGGGACGGCGACCGGCGGAAGACCGGGGAGTTCGGACTCGATGGAGGAGAGCCCGATCGCGTACATCGCGGCGGGCGGGGTGTACTGCCCGGCCGGTGCGGAGTGCTCCCCTTGCGTGCGGCTCTCGTGAGCGGCGACGACCAGCCCGACGACGGCCTGCCGCTCCCGGTCCCACAGCGGCCCGCCGCTGAATCCCTCGGCCACGGTCCCGCCCAGGACGTCGAGCGCGATCCAGGGATGGGCGGAGACCCGTGGCATCGCGCGGAGGGTGGGCAGGGCGTGCCCGCTCGCCCACTGCGCGATGACCTCGTTGCCGTCCCGATGGGTCAGGAAGGGTGCCGGTTCGGCGCCCGGTGGGGCCTCGGTGTCCAGCTCGACGACCGCGAGATCGCCGTAGTACGGAAGGGCGCCGGCTCCGGGCGGGCTCGGGCGGTCGGCCTCGGGGCGGCTGCGCGGCGGCCGCCAGCAGTGCGGCAGCACCCGGCCGATCAGCTCGCGCTCCCGGTCGACATGCGGGAACCTCAGCCCGATCTGCTGCCCCCGCGACGGCAGGGGCGTGTCGAAGCGGTGCCGGCCGAGTGCGCTGTTGATGACATGTGCGCAGGTCAGGACCAGGGTGGGGGAGAGCAGTACGCCCGCACCGACCGGCTGGTCCCGGCCCAGGACGGACACGAACGCCCGGTGCAGCGGTGTGTCGGCGAGCGAGGGCGTCACATCCAGCCGCATACGGGTCAGGAACCGTTGACCTGGCTGGGCAGCTCTGCGACGGGCGGGTGCGTCGGCGCGGCTTCCTCCGTGCCGTTGAGGTTCCAGGTCGCCGAGACGGTGAAGCTGGCCTCGCCGCTTCCGGAGAACACGCCGAGACTCAGGTCGCTGCCCAGCGTGACACCGAACTCGACCGTGACCTCGTCGGGCCGTTGGGCGAACCGGCTGAAGGAGTCGTGGATGCCGCTCAGCACCCCGCCGAGAGGACGCAACGCGTCGCTGAGCGCCTGACCGCTCCGGGTGAGGGTCCGCGCCGTGCGTCCGTCGGAACTCACCGGCCGCGCGCTGCCGAACCCCGGCGGCAGGTCCAACTCGCCCGCCGGGTCGCCGTCGTGCTCGCCGGTGCGCGCGTCGGCGGCCGGACGGTCCGTCGGCGTCCCGGTCTGCGGCGCAAGGTGCAGGCGTACGACAGAGCCGTCGTCGAAGGTCAGTCTCACATCCTCCATGGCCGAAGTCTTTCACGACAGTGGGGGGTTCGCCGTTCGTTCGCCGGTCTCAGATCGCCATGGGCTCCTGGATCCACCGGCTCACGCGGTAGGGAACCCACCAGGCCAGCGGTCCGAGATGGAGGACGAGCTTCTCCTCGGTGAAGTCCTCCAGGGCGTCCTTCGGCACGGACCGGCTCGGAGCCCCGTAGGAGAGCTCCTCGACGGCGCTGCGGTAGTGCGGCTCGTCCGCCGTGAAGCGCTGGAGGTTGCCCCAGCGGCGATCGCGGATCTGGAGGAAGCCGGGGCCGTTGCGCCACAGGCATTTGCCCAGGTAGTGGCCGTTGCGCCAGGTGGTGAGCGTGGCGAGCGGGTCAGGTGCCCCGTGCAGGGTCCGGGGCGGCTGGAGATGACTGAGGGTCAGCCAGTCGTCCGGGCGCGCGGGGTCCAGCCGGAGGTCCCACTCGACGAGCACGGCGCGGGCGGTGAGGTCCCGGACCAGGCTGAGCGCCCGCACGGTGCGGCGGGCGCTGTCGAGGTCCCCCGCGGCCGTGAGGTCCACGGCGGCGGGCAGGATGACGCGGCGGGCGCCCAGTTCCCAGAGCCGGTCGCTCTCCTGTGCCACGGGGCCGGTCAGATCGAGTTCGCCCAGGAACATGCCGGGCAGGGCGCAGGCGGCTTCGTCGTAGTCGCGCCAGGCCGCGACGCGCAGGGTGTCCGCGGTGGTGTCGAGGGCTGAGTCCATGGCAGGGCGTCTCCGGCTCGTCGGGTTTCGCTCACATCGGGCAGATCAGCGGGTCAGCTGGTGGGTAGGCCGGTAGGCCAAGGGGGAGAGGGCGGGGTGGTCGGGGGAGCGGGAGGCGTCAGGCGAGTACGGCGTCGCGGTCCGTCCTGGCTCCGCTGTCCGTTCCGCGCTCGGACCCGGAGCCGGACTCCGGCGGGGAATCGGGTGCGGGCGCCGCGTGCGCGGTGCGCATGAAGCCCAGGCGCAGCAGGTCCTCGTTCACGGCGGAAGGGGCGAGGTGCACGAAGTGGCCGCCGTCGGTGAACAGCAGCCCGCGCTCCTGCCAGCGGGCCAGCAGCGCGTCGACGTCCGCCTCGGTACGGGTGTGGCCGGGCACCCGTACCGTCGCCTTGCGAAGGAGCGAGGCCGGTGCGTGGGGCTGGTCCAGCAGGCGGAAGACCGCGATCTCGAAGGGGTCGGACAGTTCCATGACCCGCCAGTCGAAGGCGCGCCGCCTGCTGACGAGGATGATCCGGTCACCGAGGTCCGCCTGGGTGAGGCGGGCGTCGGCGTGGTGCTCCTTCCAGAGCGCCAGCGCATCGTTGAGAGCCGAGACGGTGGTCTCGCCGATGCCCCGCTGAGGTGCCTCGAAGACGTAGGCGAGGTCGTACAGTTCCTCTTCCGGCAGATCGTAGGTGAAGCGGTAGTGCGCCTCGGGCCGGAGCCCGGAGAACCCCAGTTCAGGTTTGTTGAAGTACGGGCTGAAGCGTTCGATCGCGATCCGTGCGGAGAGATCGACGGGCGGGTCGAGGTGTTCCAGTGCCGGAATCTGGCCGATGACCCCTTCGTAGTCCTTCGCGCTCTCCCCGGGGAAGCCGTGGAGGTAGTTCCACGAGATGGACAGCCCCGTCTCCGCACCGTCCCGGAGCATCCGGACGTTCTGGCAGCCGCTGACGCCCTTGTCCATCAGGTCCAGCACGCGCTTGTTGAGGCTTTCGATGCCGGGCTGCACGTAGATGAGGCCGGCGTCGGACAGCGTGCGCAGCTGGCTGCGCCGCATGTTGGCCTTGATCTCGATGTGCAGCCGCAGGTCGTAGCCGCTGTCGATGATGCGGGGCAGCACGGTGGAGAGATAGCCCATGTCGAGGATGTTGTCGACGACGTACATGTCGAGCACCCGGTGCTTGCGCGCCAGTTCCATGATCTCGTCGTAGAAGACATCGGGGCTCTTGCTGCGGAACTGCATGAAGGAGCCGTTGAGTCCGCAGAAGGTGCAGTGGTGCTTCTCGCCCCACCAGCAGCCGCGCGCTCCTTCGACGACGAGCTTCGGCTCGACCCAGTTGCGGGCGGCGGAGGACGCCAAGCGTTCGAAGTAGCCGCTGTAGTCGGGCGCCAGGATGGTCGCGGGCGGCAGCGGGCTCGATGCCATGGCGTTCACGGTACTCACCCCGTCGTCCGACCGGTGGCACAGACCGGACACCCCGGCCGGGTCCTCCCCCGTGGCGAGCGCGTTGAGCAACTGGGGGAAGGCGGCTTCTCCCTCGCCCCGCACCACATAGTCCACGAAGGGGAAGTTGCGGTGCAGGGCCGCCCCTTGTTCGGCGTCGCAGTTGGCGCCGCCCATGACCGTCCTGATGTGCGGGGCGAGCCGCTTCACGTGCTTGGCGGCGGCCAGCGCCGCGGTGTTCTGCTGGAACGTGGAGGTGAACCCGACGACGTCGGGCGCCTCGTCGACGATCCGCTGGGCCATCTCCGCGACGAAGTCCGGTGCCAGACGGTGCAGTTCGTGGGACATCTTGAGGCGGGACTTCTTCAGCCGGGTGCGCATGGCCTCGGTGAACTCCGCCTCGCGCCAGGAGGGGTCGTCGTAGAGGGCCGAGGAGAAGACCCAGTCGCCGCAGCCCATGAAGTACGAGGAGAGGGCGTAGTACTCGTAGTCGTCGGCCGTGAACTCGGTGCGTGAGGTGATCCAGTCGGTGAATTCCAGGTTGGCGTGGAGCACCGTCGCCGAGGCCCCGGGAACGCGCTCGTCCACGCTGCGCTTGAGGATCCCCAGGGCGAGTGACGGAAGGTCGATGGGCGACCAGGGCATATTGACCAGCAGAACACGCACGGGGGCTCCTTGCGGTGGCGTCGCGGCGGCGGGGCGGGGACGTGCGGGGGCACCGAGGCACTCGGGACGGTCCGGACCGTCAGGCGCTCCGGAGGCCCGGAGGCCCGGAGGCCCGGAGGCCCGGAGGCCCGGAGGCCCGGAGGCCCGGAGGCCCGGAGGCCCGGAGGCCCGGAGGTACGAGGTCCCGGGTCCCGGGTCCCGGAGGGGAGGAGGGCCGGCCCGGTGCGCGGGGCATCGGACCGGCCCCATGAGGACTAGCTCTCGGTGTCCGAGTCCTCGGCGTTGCGGATGGGGACCGTGATGGTGATGCTGATGCCCGGCTTGCGGCTTTCCTCGTCACCCGTGAGCGGGTCGTTGTTGATGATGTCCTTCTGCATGATGGGTCTGCCTTTCCGTGAGGCGTTGCGGTGTGCCGTTCGCGGCCGCTGCGGAATCGCCCGTCGGCCGGACGGACTCCCCCCGCCGGGTGGCGGGGGGCGCTGTGGGGGTGGTGCGCTGACGGCCGCGCAGTTCGCGGTCGAGGAAGACGAGGGCGCCGCGCAGAACCTTCACGTGGTCCCGCCCGTCGTATCCGTCGTGGCCGGTGTCCAGCCACAGCGCCTCGTGCCGCTTGTGATGGGCGGCCAGCTCGTCCAGGTACTCCCGGATCTGGCCGGGCGGGCACTTCACGTCGTGCGTCGCCGCGACGAGCAGCAGCGGCGCGTCGAGGTGCGGGACGTAGGTGTGCGGCGAGCTCCGCGCGTAGACCTCGGGGAGGTCCTGCGGCGTTCCGCCGAAGAGCCGCTCGTCCAGAGCGCGCAGGGCCGGTGTGGTGGTCGCGTGGGCATGGGCGAGATGGGCGACCGGTTTCACGGCGACCCCCGCCTGCCACAGGCCGGGCCGGGTTCCCAGCGCCAGCAGGGCGAGGTACCCGCCCCAGGACGTGCCCCAGAGGGCGAGTGCCCGCGGGTCGGCCCAGCCGCGCGCGACCAGGTCCGCACGGACCGCCGTGAGGTCGGCGACCTGGGTGAGTCCGACGCCGTCCGTCATCGCGCCCCGCCATGCGGGCCCGTACCCGGTGGAGCCGCGGTAGTTGACCCGGGCGACGGCGAACCCGGAAGCCACCAGGGAGTGCACGGCGCCGTCGTAGGCATCGCGGTCGTGGTCGGCGGGGCCGCCGTGGACGAGGAACACCGTGGGCGTGGGCGCGGACGTCCCCTCGGGCAGGGTGACCAGGGTGTGCACCGGTCCGTCGGGGCCCGGAGTCCACAGATCGTGGGGCACTCCCGGTACCCGCGGGGCGAGGCGCGCGGCGGAGGGCAGCGGGGTGCCGGCGGTGGAGAGCGCGCGCGGCGGGGTGGCGGTACTGGTCCAGAGGGTGTGGACGTCGCCGTTCATGTGCTCGGAGGCGTCCAGCAGGGTGCCGGGGTCGGTGGGCAGCACGGTCAGCGTGCGGGCGGCGAGGTCGGCACGGTGCAGGATGCTGCGGCCGTGCCGGTCCTGGCGGACGAGCACGGAGCGGCCGTCCGGGCACCAGCGCCCGGTGATCTCCGTGTCGAACGCGCACCACGCGTGGGTGACGAGCGGCTGCCCCGGGGACCAGGTGGCGAGCAGGTAGCGTCCCTGCCACTCCCGTATCAGCAGCAGATCCCGCTGCCCGGTACGGGGCCCGAACCCGAGGGACCACAGGGCTCCACCGGGTTCGTGGAGCACGGCGCAGCGGGTGCCGTCGGTGCGGAAGACGGTGACCGCGTTCGCGGAGCGGGCCTGCGCGCTCACGGCGAGCAGACCACCGGTGGCCGTGATCCCGGTCAGGGTGGCGTGATGGGGGAGGCGGGTCACCGTACGCGCCTCGCCGCCGCGCCGGCCGCAGTGCACGGTGGTGCCCTCCGCGTCGGCCAGGGCGACCGCGACGGTGCCGGTGCGGCTCACGCTCAGACCACGGGCCGGACCGGCGGGAACGCCGAGCAGGCCGTCCCGTGCGGGCCCGCCGTCGAAGGGCTGGAACTTCCAGCGGCCCACACCGCGGGCGTCCTCCTCGAACCACCACACATGGGCGTCGGCGTCGATGGAACCGTGGAACGTGCCCAAGGGGTGGTCGGTCACCTGCCGGGCGGTGGCGGTCGTGGCATCCCAGGTGAAGACCTCGCAGCGACCCCCCGCGTCGGCGGTGAAGACCATCCGGAGCGGATCCGTCGCGCACACCTCGGGCAGCGCGTCCCGGGAGACGAGATACGGAGGGGGTGCTTCGCCCGCGGTGCGGCTGTTCGCGGAATCTGCGGTCGACGGGCCCGTCACGAGGTGCTCCCGGTGCTCTTGAGCGTACGAGGATGAGCCGAACTCGTATACGCGGCAAGGCCGATGAGGGCCACCGCGCAGCCGAGGGCCGGTCCGGCCGTGCCCGCGCGTGACGCGAGCAGCCCCGCCGCCGCGGGCCCCAGTGCGGCGGCGCCGCCCGCGGCGGCGGCCAGGACGGCCCCGGCCCGTGCCTGGAGGTGCGGCGGAGTGGTGGCGATGGTCCTGGACTGGAGGACGACGGTGGCCGCGGGCAGGATCAGGCACACCGCGCCGAACAGCGTGGCGAAGGCCCACGGCGAACGGGTCGCGGCCAGACCCGCGGCGAGCGGCACGAGCAGCCAGGTCACCGCGAGGAAGGTGCGCGTGGCACCGAGCCGGCCCGCCAGCGCGGGTGCCACGAGCGCGCCCGCGATGCCCGCTGCCCCGGACACGGCCAGGACCACCCCGGTCGCGGACCCGCTGTGGCCGTCGTGCCGGAGGGAGAAGAGCACCCCGAAGTAGAGGGCGGACAGCGCCCCGTTCACGACGGCGGTCCACAGCATGACCAGGCGCAGCAGCGGAGAGGAACCCACCAGGCGCAGACCGGCGCCGACTTCGGCGAGCAGGGCCGTGCGGCGAAGCCGACGCGCGTGCCGCTCCGGACCGCCGCCACCGCTGCGGGGACCTGTCGCGCCCGGTGTCTCCTCCCCGGGCCCGTCCGCGAGGGGTGTCGCGGTCTCGGTGTCCGCCGTGGCGGGGGCACGCAGATCAGCGCGCATGAACCGGATGCACACGGCGGTCACCGTGTAGGACAGGGCATCGGCGAGGAAGGGCAGGGCACGGCTTACCTGGTAGAGCGCGCCCCCGAGCAGGGGTCCCAGGACCAGGGCGACGTTGTCCCCCACCTGCAGCCGGGCCACGAGGCGGGGGTAGCCCGCCGGCGGGCAGATCATGGCGATCGTTCCGCGGGAGGCGGCCTCGTAGGAGGCGGTGCACAAGCGTTCCACGAGCACGGCGCACAGCAGCAGGGCCAGTGGCGGCCGTCCTGACGCCACGGTGACGGACACGGTCGCCATGGCGAGAGCGGCCCCGCTCGCGGACCACAGCATCACCGTCTTGCGGGCCCCCCGGTCGGCGGGGACCGCCGCCAGCGGGCCCAGCACCATTCCCAGGGCCGCGGACGCACCCGCGATCAGACCGACTGCGGCGGGCGAGTACCCCAAGGTGAGCAGCAGCAGGGGAAGCACGATGCCCGAGGTCTGGCTCCCGAGCGCGTCGGCGGTGCTCGCCCACCAGAAGAGGCGTACGTCGCGGGGCGGAGCAGGGGGCTCGGCCGCGGGCGGAGTGGCCGGGCTGTTGTCCGCCCGGGACGCCGATGTCCCTGCCATCCATGCCCCCTCTCCGCATGCGGCGACGACCGGAGGTTGTTCACCAGTCGTCCAGAACTTGCAGAAAATGCCAAGGAATTGAAACGAGCCGGAGCCTAACCAGGCGTCACCGAGCGCCACAAGGCCAGTACGGGGTGCAGTATGTCCGGCTCCGCGGCGCAATCCGGCCGTGGACCCGATCCCTGTACGAACCCGGGGGGTCGTGTGCCGCTTACCGTTCCACGGCCGTACGGCAGCGCGTAATGCGCGGTGGAAGGCTCCGGCACCACGCCCGGTGAATTCGCTCCGGCACACGGCCGATCGCCCGGTGCCGGGCGCCCCCGCCCGGCCGGGCCACCCATGCCTCGGGGCCGGCGCCGAAGCCCCCGTGTGCTCTCACCTCGTCTGTCCGGCGTGCGAGGAGGCGCGGAGGGAGGCCGCGCTGCGGGAGTGGGCCGTCCCCCGGGCCGTACGCATCGACGGTGCCACCCCTCACGGGAGTCGGCTTCCTTTCGTTCTCGGGGGCGAACGGCGGACCTCCGCGTCGGTGAGCCGGTGGCCGGCCCGCTCGCGGGACGATCTTGACGTCCCGCCGGGCCGGGTCCACTCACCCATCGTTCGCACGACACTCCCCGGCCGCATGATTGGCCGAAAGCAGAGGCGCTCCCTCCGCTCCCTCCGGTCCCTGTACGGCTCGCGAGACCCTCGTACGGCTCACCGCTCCCTCGGGCGGTTCGCGCCGCCCTCGAACAGCCGTCGGCGGCTGATCGGTCCCGGAACCGGTTCGCCCGTCGGCGGCCCGGTCACAACCATCCGGAGCGCTGTGCCTGCAAGGCCATCTGGAAGCGGTTGGCGGCGCCCAGCTGCGCCATCAGGATCTGCAGGCGGCGGAACAGCGTACGGCGGCTGATTCCCAGCTCGCGGGCGATGACATCGTCGCTCGCGCCGCCCGCGAGGAGCCACAGCAGCCGGCGGTCGGCGGCAGGCAGACCGCCCGGCCGGGTGGTGCGGCCGTGGAAGGGCAGGGCGTTCTGCCAGGACTGCTCGAACAGCGCCACGAGCGCGGAGAGCAGACCGCACGGCTGCACGACCAGCATGGTGTTGTGCACGTCGGCCTCCTTGATCGACAACGACACGAGTGCGTACGCCTCGTCGATGATCACGAGTTTGACCGGCACCGACGGCAGCACCCTCGCCTGCTCACCGGCCTTGATGCACGGCTCGATGACGTTCTTCAGGTGGCCCGGATGCTCCAGCGACTCCCGCGAGTACACGACGCGTTGCGTCACACCGCGGGCGAGTGTCGCCAGCGCGTCGTCCGTGGCTCCGGGCAGGGGGAAGTACGGCGGTGACTCGAACTGCCGGATCCTGTCGCGGGCACTCGCCCAGGCATGACGGATCCTGGGGCCGATGGCGTCGCCGGTCACGACCTCGACGAGATGATCGTTGTACGCGGCGAGCCGCTGCCGCCGGAACGACTCGAACGCGCCCCCGACGGTGATGCGCGACTCCTCGACCTCGGCCGCCCGGTGCCGGGCGAGGATCTCCAGGCCCGCGGTGGGGGGAACCGGCGCCACCACGTCCTCGCCCTCCTCGGCGGCACTGGCGAGACCGGCGTCGACCAGCGCGCCGTACGACGCGGCGAGATCCGCACCGTCCAGACCCGCCGCGGTCCCGATCGCGCTCAGCGGCGCGGGGGCCAGCTCCAGCAGCGCCAGATAGACCCGGACCGCCGCGTGATCGATTCCCAGAAGCCGCAGGGCCTCGCCGAGTTTCCCGTTCGTCATGGACCACATTATCGACGGCTCCGGCCAGGGATTTGGCGGATCTGTGCCAGTGGCGGTCTTCGGCACCGCACGCTCACCGCGCGCGATACCGTCCGGGAGCCGCCGACGACCGGCGGCAGCGAGGGCGCCCGGGAGGCACCGCGAGCGGCAGCGGTCCGCGCGGCTCCCGAGGCCCCCCTCGCCGCTGAGGCACTCACCCACAGGAAGGCGTACGACGTGGCGAAAGGCCGAAAGAACGGTCTCTACCCAGGGATCTCCGAGGAACTGTCCGCTCTGATGCGGACGGGGTGGGCGGACACCGAGCGGCACGACCTGCGGCTCGCCGAGCAGGCCCCATACGCGGCCGGCCGCCGCGCCGCGCTCTCCGCGCGCTTCCCGGGCGAACGCCTAGTGATTCCCTCGGGGAACCTCAAGGTCCGGTCGAACGACGACGCCTACCCGTTCCGCCCGTACTCGGGCTATGTGCACATGACGGGAGACCGGGCCCGGGACGGCGCCCTCGTCCTCGAACCCCGTGCGAACGGCGGCCACGACGCCTACTGCTACCAGCTGCCGCGGGACAGCAGGAACAACGACGAATTCTGGACCGGCCCCACGGCGGAACTGTGGATGGGCCGCCGCCGCTCCCTCGCCGAGTCGCAGCTCGTGCTCGGTCTGCCCTGCCGCGACGTCCGTGCGGCGGCCGATGACCTGGCCGCCGCCACCGCTGCGCCGACCCGGATCGTCCGCGGGATCGACCCGTCCCTGGAGACCGCCGTCACCACCGAGGAGGAGCGTGACGCCGAACTGGAAGAGGCGCTCAGCGACCTCCGCCTCGTCAAGGACGACTGGGAGATCGCCGAGCTCCGCAAGGCCGTGGACTCCACCGTGCGCGGATTCACCGATGTGATCGGTGAGCTCTCCCGGGCGATCGCGTCGTCCGAGCGATGGATCGAGGGCACCTTCTTCCGCCGTGCACGCCTTGAGGGCAACGCCGTCGGCTACGGCTCGATCTGCGCCGCGGGCGAACACGCCACGATCATGCACTGGACGGACAACGACGGTCCGGTACGGGCCGGGGACCTCCTCCTGCTCGACGCCGGCGTGGAGACCCACACCCTCTACACCGCCGACGTCACGCGCACCCTGCCGATCAGCGGCACCTTCACACCGCTGCAGCGCAAGGTCTACGACGCGGTGTACGAGGCGCAGGAGGCCGGCATCGCCGCCGTCAAGCCGGGCGCCGCCTACCGCGACTTCCACGAGGCATCCCAGCGTTACCTGGCGGCCCGGCTGGTCGAATGGGGTTTCATCGAAGGCCCCGCCGACCGCGCGTACGAACTCGGCCTCCAGCGCCGCTTCACCATGGCGGGCACCGGTCACATGCTCGGTCTGGACGTCCATGACTGCGCCCAGGCCCGGCACGAGGAGTACGTCGGCGGTGTTCTGGAGCCGGGCATGGTGCTCACCGTCGAGCCGGGACTGTACTTCCAGCCGGACGATCTCACGGTGCCCGAGGAGTGGCGCGGCATCGGCGTCCGGATCGAGGACGATCTGGTCGTCACCGACGACGGCAACGAGAACCTGTCGGTGGGCCTGCCGCGGTCGGCGGACGACGTCGAGGCATGGATGGCCCGGTTCGCGGGCTGAGCGCGTCGAAGAAGGGGTCCGGCACGCACCCGATGATCTCCGGGCCCTGTCGATCACCCGCCGGGACAGCCGGGCCCAGCGCGACGCAAGGCGTTCGCGCCGGGCTCGGGACGGGCTCGGCCGCTCAGAACAACCGGGCCGGCTCCGGCATCCCCGGGGTCACGAACAGCACCGGGTCGCCGTCCGGGGCCCGGACCGGTTTCAGGCTCCCGGGGCACGACTTCAGCTCCGCGGTCCTGCCCGATGCCGGATCGTGGCGGTAGACGAGCCCCTTGCTGCTGACCGCGACATCGCGGCCGCACCCGGGCTCGGGGCACTCGGTACGGGGAAGAGACATGCGCCCAGTCTCGCGTGTCTCCTCCCCGTACCGGACGTGTCCGGAGGAACTCACCCCCTGATGATCGGTCCGGGGTCTTCCGGGGAGCCGTGCGCCACGGCTCCCCGGGGTCAGCTCGCCGCGGCGAACTCGGTCGTGAGGCGGGGAATGTAGTCGGCGAGCGCGGGGGCCCAGCAGCCGTAGTTGTGACCGCCGTCGCACGTGGGAGCCAGCGTGGAGCCATTGCCGTAGTTGATGAGGCGGCTGGGGAGTCCGAGCACGTCCAGACGGTCCTTGACCGTCCTGGCGGCGATCTCGGTGAAGTGGTCGATGGGCCCCTGGTCGCCGGTGTAGAGCGTGACCCCGGTCCCGGTCAGAGCGGCGAGGTTGGCCTGGGCGGCGGGGTTGACCGCTTTCCAGACGCGGTCCGCGTCGAGGACCGGGTACGGGGAGCCGAAGATCGCGTCACTGTCGACATAGGGCCCGTAGCCGGTGCACCGGCCGGTGCCGGACGGGGTGGAGCTGCTCACCGCGCACCACGCGCCGGTGAGGTTGAGCTCCGTGGCCAGGACGGCCGCGCGAATCTCCGCCATGCCGAAGTCGATGCCGCCGGACAGGGAGGCGACATGGCCGAAGAGGCCGGGGTGGGCCTCGGCGTAGCGCAGGGCTCCGTAACCGCCCATCGAGAGACCGATGACCGCCCGGTGTCCCCTGTCGGCGACGGTGCGCAGATTGGCGTCGATGAACGGGATGACCTGGCTGATGTGGAAGGTCTCCCAGTTGGCCGCGCCCAGAGCGGTTCTCTGCATGACCCAGTCGGCGTACCAGCCCTTCAGGCCGCCGTCCGGGACCACGGTGATCATCGAGTCCGAGCGCAGAGCGGGGGCGGCGGCGGCATCGTCCACGGTGCCGCCTCCACCGTGGAGGAAGTACGCCACGGGCCACCGTTTGGCGGGCTCCGTCCGGTAGCCGGCGGGAAGGAAGACGCGGATCTTGTGCCGGCCGGACAGCTGCGGGGTTGTCACGGTGATCGTGAAGTCCGTGCTGGAGTGCACTTCGGTGGCGTCGGTGACCTGGGTCAGGCCGTAGCCGTCGGTGAAGCTCGGGATCACGGGGGTGTCCGCGTGTGCGACCGGTGCGGACAGTGCGGTCAGCACCGCCGTCGCGGCGATCGCGGCAGCGGCCGCCTTGGCGCGTATCGTGGCGCGGATCTGTGCGCCGGACATCATGGGTTTCATAGGGCGTTCTGCTTTCGGTTTGCCGTGGGGGACGGTCACTTCGGTCGTCCCATGGGGCCGGCTGCTCGGCGGACCGGGCGTCGGGCGGTGCCGGCCCGGGGCGAGGGCCGTGAGGGCCGGCCGGCTGTCGCGAGATGTTCCGGTCGTTTGCGCGCGATCACGGTGCGGCGTCGCCGTCCCCGATGGCGTGGAACGCGGTGCGGGTGCCGTGTGCCCGCGCACGGCCCTCAGGGGTTGGTGGTGACGCGGAAGCCCGCGCCGTAGACGCCGGGGTGTGCGGTATCCCGGGCACGCAGGTCGGCGAGGATGTTCGCGGAGCTCGTATAGGCGTACTGGGGGACTCCCAGGAAGATGGCCTTGGTGATCCCCGCCCAGGGGCCGGTTGCCCGGAAGCCGTTCCCGGACGAGGGGTAGGCGCTGCCGGGCACGTGCCAGATCGCCGGTCCCCCCGAGTCTCCGGCCTTGTGCGGAGCCCAGGACTGGTAGATGCCGCTGGAGTTGTTGGTGATGCGTCCGTAGTAGACACCGAGCTGACCGGACACCACCAGTTCGTTGTTGTCGAACAGGGCTGTGCCGAGGAGGCGTTCGACGGCCAGCGGCGGGGTGAGGGCGTTGGGGCTGGGCTGCCCGCCGGCAACCGCTGTCTCACCCACCTGCTTCAGGTGCGGGCCCTGCGAGGAGGGGGTCACGGTCGGCACCAGCTCGATGATCATGTAGTCCTTGGTGGCGTGCCCGGTCATCGAGCCCTCGGGATCCTTGAAGTACCGCACGTACCCGATGGGGCCGAAGCCGGCGTCGCCGCGATCGTAGACGGGCTGGATGTTCTCGGGGATGTCACGGTCGGCGTACTCCTCGCCGCGCAGGCAGTGCCCCGCCGAGATGGCGATGTTCCGCCCGTAGGTGTCCGTGCCGACCGCTCCGATCGTGCAGAAGAGGTCGGGTGTGTCCGGCCGGAAGATGATCTGCATGGCGTTGAAGACACGCTTCTCCCCTCCCGCGACCGCTGCCGTCGCCGTTCCGGCCTCGGCCGCGACAGCGCCCGTGGCGCCGGTGGTGCCCGTCAGAGCCAGGAGAAGTCCCAGGACTCCGGCGAGAAGACCGACAATGCGCCGTTGACGCATGCGTATTCCTTTCCTCGATGATTCGACATGTTCAGGGCCGGGCGGGGCGGCGTCCTTTCCGCTCGGCCGCCCGGACGTCCCATTCCGGTGGGCAGGCAGAGCCCTCGGGCTCAATTCCCGTACCACTGACGGCATGAGGCCGCGAGGGTCAGCAACAGGACGAGGATTCCCACCACCTGAAGACATCCCGTACCCCCGTTCGGACTCTTGCGATCGACTTCCACATGGCCGCCGGGCTCAACGCCCGGATGCCTCTCGGCGTAGTGCTGGATCAGCCGGGTCTCGGCCTGGGACTCGCTGAGCCATGGCGTCTTGAAAGCGCATTCTCCGCACCAGCAGCGGTATGCCATGGCGATTCCTCGTATCTCGTATCCCGTTTCTGGGCAGTCGGTGGGACAGCCCTTCGGCTCCGGCACGCTCCCGCTGCTGGGCCGGCCGTGCGATCCCGGCGTCCGCTGCCCGGCAGGACCACCCGCCGATGGGCCCGGCACCACTGATCGTCGTATTCACCCGGCTCGGGGGACAGGACAGAGCACCGGCCATATATGGCCGGTCACCGGACTACACTCGCCGCTGTCCGCGCTCGCGAGTGGAGGGGCACCCAAGTGACGGATCAGCTCGGCACGTTGTTGCGCCGGCTGCGGAATGAAGCGGGGCTGACGCAGCATGAGCTGGCGGAACGGTCCGGGGTGAGCATTCGCACCATCAGCCGGCTGGAGACCGGAAAGGCCACCGACCATCGGCTGGGCACGGTGAACCTGCTCGCCGACGCTCTGGAACTCACCCCGGAGGACCGCCGGCGCCTGGCAGCCATGCTCGCGAAGGACCACGCCACGACGGCCCCGGAGCAACCGGAGACGGTCGCCGGTCCAGCGGAAGCCGACAGCGCGCTCTCCGCACCGCCCCCGGGCCCGGCCTCTCTGTCGCCTTCCGCACTGCCCCCGGCCTCCCTGTCGCCCTCCGTACCGCTCCCGAGCCCGCCCTCCGTACCGCCCCCGAGCCCGGCTTCGCTCCCGTCGTCGGCCGGTGACGTGCTCGTCGGTGTCGCTGTCGAACTGGCGAGAGAGGTCAGGCGCCGTTGGCGGCGCGAGGAGGAACAGCACCGGGTCCACGACCCGTTTCCGCTGCCGGTGCGGTGGCAACAGGCACCCGCGGACCTGACCGACCATGCGGAGAACATCGAACGCCTGCCACCGGGAGCCACTTCGCCCCGCATGGACCTGAGCGGTGATCTGCGGAGTGTGGCGGACGTCTACCGGAAGATCCCGTCCGGGCGTCTGGTCATTCTGGGCCGGGCCGGATCGGGAAAGTCCATTCTGACGATCAGGCTGATCCTGAATTTCCTTGAGAGCCCCGCAGTTTCCGGCCGGGTACCGGTGATCTTCAGCATCGGTGACTGGGACGCGACGGCCATCACCTTGCGGGACTGGCTGATCGGTCGGCTGCTGCGGGACTATCAGCATCTGGCCCGCAGGACTCCCAGCGGAATGACCCTGGCCGCCGCGCTGGTCGACGCCGATCTCGTACTGCCGGTTCTGGACGGGTTCGACGAGATCGCCGAAAGCCTGCGGCGTGAGACGCTCGAAGCCCTCAACGCGACCTCGCTGCCGCTCGTGCTGACCAGTCGGCGCGACGAGTACGCCGAGGCGGTGCGGGCAGCACGAGCGCCACTGGTCTGGGCGGCCGGCATCGAACTCACCGACCTCACCCCCGACGACCTCACGGCCTACCTGCCCCGGACCGCCCGGCCCGCCGCCCACAGCCCCGGACCCGACCGGAGAGCAGGGGCCTGGGGCACCGTCCTGGAGGAACTGCGGTCCCTGGAAGCCGAGTCGAGCGTGAATCTCGCCAGGGTTCTGAGCACCCCCCTGATGGTCGTCCTGGCGCGGACGATGTACAGCGAAGCGCCGGACAGGGATTCCGCGGAACTGCTGAACACCGAGCGGTTCCCCACCGAGCACGCCCTGGAAGAACACCTGCTGGCGGGCTTCGTGCCCGCGGTCTACCGTCCGCGCGTCCCCGAGCAGGGCATCGGCGGATCCCGGCGCCCACCGCGGAACGCGGACCCGGAACGGGCCCGGCGCTGGCTCGGATACCTCGCCCACCACATGGTTCGCCTCGACCGGGACCGGCAGGACCTCGCGTGGTGGCAGATCGGCGACTCGCTGCGACGCTCGACGCGCACCACGGCCGTCGTGCTGACATCCGCGCTCTGCATCACGCTGTCCACCTGGATGGTCGGACTGCTCGCCGGCGTCATCACGCCCGGCGAGATCCTTGCGCAGGGAGCCATGATGGGGCCGGCCGGTGGCCTCGCCTTCGGATCCGTCTACGCCGTGCTGGCCGCGTTGGACGGCGGTGTCTTCGCGCCGAGCCACGTGCGGCTGCGGCCGCACACCAGATCCAACGGCATCGGCCGCAGACCGCTGCGCACGTTCGCCGCCCGGTTCGGCGCCGTGCTGCTGGGCGGATTCGTGATGGGGGCCGGGTGCGCGTGCGCCTTCGCCCTCGAACGCGCGCTGTACTACGGGCATCCGCTCGCGCTTCCCGAGGTGTTCGAGAGCGCGCTCATCGACATGCTGATCTTCGGACTGATCTTCGGCTCGGCCGCCGGGCTGGTCTTCGGGGTCATCGCGGCGCTCGAAGCGCCGCTGGACGTATCCTCCGCGGCCACGCCGATCAGCCTGCTGTCCGCGAACCGTGCGACGGTGAGCCGGCAGATCCTCGTCATCGTTCCCGTGCTCAGCCTGGCGATCGCCCTCGGCGGGTTCCTGATCGTCGACGTGTTCCGGGGGGTGTTCGGGCCGCTTGGCTGGAGCCTGCCCAACGGAATCCTCATCGGAGCGGTCGGAGGGCTCGGCGGTGCCTTCTCCTACGCACTGTGCTTCACCGCCTGGGGGCAGTGGCTGACCCTGGTCCGCGTCTGGCTGCCGCTCACCGGGAAGCTTCCCTGGAACACGGGCGCCTTCCTCGACGACGCCTACCGCCGCGGCGTGCTGCGCCGGACCGGTGCGGTCTATCAGTTCCGCCACGCTCGGCTTCAGCACCATCTCGGACACTCGTACCGCCTGCGGCAGCCGAACTACACACCGGCAAGATTCCCCGCCCCGCGGACGCCGCCCACCGCGGTGGTGAAGGAGCCCGACGTCAGCCGGTGACCCGCGCCGCGCGCCACCCCGTGTGGGCGCGCGAGGCGTCACCGGCGTACGACATCGTGTACGCGACCCGGCGTCGGGACCGCGGGAGGCTGGAGCTGTCAGCGGACGTGCGTCGACGCTTCGCTCAGGGAGGAGGGTGTCCGTCCGCAGTGGACGAGACCGGGAAAGGGGGAGTACCCACTCCTTTCCACTCCCAAGGTATAGCGCACAGGGGGGCTTGCGGCAAGGCCCCGGTCATGCCGCAGAATCGTCCGCCGAGGCCAGAACCTGCGGAAATGGGAGAGTCACTCGGTGCGTGTGCTGTTGTCTACGTATGGGTCGCGCGGAGACGTCGAACCGCTGGCGGGACTGGCGGTGCGGTTGCGGGAGCTCGGCGCGGAGGTACGGGTGTGCGCGCCGCCGGACGAGGACTTCGCGCAGCGGTTGGCCGGTGTCGGCGTGCCGCTGGTGCCGGTCGGCCCGTCGGCGCGCGCGTGGACGAAGGCGGCGCCGCCCGCGTCGTCGCTTCCCCGGCGCGCGGCCGAGGTGATCGCCGCCCAGTTCGACGCGGTCGTCCCGGCGGCCGAGGGATGCGATGTGCTGGTGGCGACCGGCATGATGCCGGCCGCGGCCGGCGCGCGCTCGGTGGCCGAGAAGCTGGGCATCCCCTCCGTGTCCGTGACCTTCCAGCAGCTCACCCTGCCGTCGCCGCACCACCCGCCGCCGGCGTATCCGGGCCGGCCGTTCCCGCCGGAGGTGACCGACAATCAGGTGCTGTGGGACCTGGACGCCGAGAGCATCGACGTGCTGTTCGGTGAGGCGCTCAACACGAACCGGGCGTCGATCGGTCTGCCACCGGTGGACCACGTCCGCGACTACGTCATCGGCGACCGGCCGTGGCTGGCGACGGACCCGGTCCTGGACCCGTGGCAGGAGACGCCGGATTTCGACGTCGTCCAGACCGGAGCGTGGATCCTGCCCGATGTCCAGCCGCTCTGCGCCGAGTTGGAGGCGTTCCTGGACGCCGGCGCACCACCGGTGTACGTGGGCTTCGGCAGCATGCCCATGCTCGCCTCGCCGGATGTCGCCCGGGTGGCCCTCGAAGCGGTCCGGGCGCAGGGCCGCCGCGCGGTCGTCCTGCGCGGCTGGGCGGACCTGGCCGCGATCGACGACCGGGACGACTGTCTCGTGGTCGGTGAGGTCAACCAGCAGCAGTTGTTCGGCCGGGTGGCCGCCGTCGTGCACCACGGCGGCGCGGGCACCACGACGACGGCCACCCGGGCCGGTGCGCCCCAGGTGGTGGTGGCCCAGATGGCCGACCAGCCGTACTGGGCGGGCCGAGTCGCCGACCTGGGCATCGGCGCGGCACACGACGGCCCGACCCCGACCTTCGAGTCCCTGTCGGCCGCGCTCGGTACGGCCCTGGCCCCCGGGACCGGCGCACGGGCGAGGGCCGTGGCCGGCACGATCCGCGCCGACGGGGCCGAGGTGGCCGCGAAGCTGCTGCTCGACACGGTCGGCCGGGAACGGCCGTCCGAGCCCGCGTGAAACCACACCGGATCATCGGGCCGGTACCCGGAACACAAGAACCCACAGATCCCGGCGGCCTGAACGGACAACGGCCACGGGGTCCCCGCCAGGCGGAGCGTGGCCCGTCATGGCCACCGGATTCGTCACGCGGGACAGCTCTTGGCCGTGCGCAAGGGCGCCGGAGACCTCAGATCGGAGCTCGTACCGTGAACCCCCTGACCACGAGGGCGTTTGACCTTCCCGGCCACCTTTCCCCCAAGGCCGATCCGACGCTGATCGGCGGCGATGAGGAGCACTTCGCGGCCATCGCGGAGTGCCTTGAGCAGTCGATCGCCGAGCTGTCCGACCGCCTCGACGCCGAGCGCAGGTCGCCCGGCGGCGTCGGCCGGCAGGCGATGGACCGGGACACGGAAATCCACCGGCTGACCGGTCGCCTGCGCGCGCTGCGTCGCTTCGGACTGGATCTGTGCCTGGGGCACATGGTCGGCGCGGACAGCCCCGAGCCCGTGTACGTGGGACGACTCGGTCTGACGGACAGCGAGGGGCGCCGGCTGCTGCTCGACTGGCGTTCCCCCGCGGCCGAGCCGTTCTTCGGCGCCACCCACGGCAACCCGATGGGCCTGGCGAGCCGCCGCAGGTACCGCTGGACGCGTGGGCGGATCAGCGACTACTGGGACGAGGTGTTCACCTCGGACGGGTTCGCCGGGCACGCCGCGCTCGACGACCAGTCTGCCTTCATCGCGAGCCTGGGCAGCAACCGGTCGCCACGGATGCGCGATGTGCTCGGCACCATCCAGGCCGACCAGGACGCCATCATCCGGGCGGGATCCCGCGGCGCGCTCGTCGTCGACGGCGGTCCGGGTACGGGCAAGACCGTCGTCGCTCTGCACCGCTCCGCCTACCTCCTCTACTCCGACCCCCGCCTCGGTCACCGCCGGGGCGGCGTACTGTTCGTCGGCCCGCACCAGCCCTATCTGGGCTATGTCGCCGATGTCCTCCCCAGCCTCGGGGAGGAGGGCGTGCAGACCTGCACCCTGCGCGACCTCGTCGCCGAGGGAGCCGCGGCGACGGCCGAGGCCGATCCGGATGTGGCCCTCCTGAAATCGTCCGCGGATCTGGTGAAGGCGATCGAGACGGCCGTCAGGTTCTACGAGGAGCCGCCCACCAGGGGGATGACGGTCACGACCCAGTGGTCCGACATCCGGCTGAGCGCCGACGACTGGGCCGTGGCCTTCGCGTCAGCGGGACCCGGCGCTCCGCACAACGAGGCGCGCGACCAGGTCCGGGAGGAACTGCTCACGATCCTGATGGACAAGTACGACGGCGACGGCTCGGCCGACCTGCTCCGCAGGTCGCTGCTGCGGAACAGGGAGCTGCTCACGGCCTTCGACCGCGCGTGGCCGCTGCTCGAAGCGGCGGACCTCGTCGGAGACCTGTGGTCGGTACCCGCCTACCTGCGCACGTGCGCTCCCTGGCTCGGCCGCGAGGACATCCAGCGGCTGCAGCGCGAGGATGCCCAGGCATGGACGGTGTCCGACCTGCCGATCCTGGACGCGGCACGGCAGCGGGTCGGCGATCCGGAGGCGTCGCGACGCAGGCGTCGCCACGACGCCGCTGTCGCCGCCGAACGCGAGCACATGGCCCATGTCGTCGACGCACTGCTGGAGGCCGATGACGACGGCGAGGGCGCGGTGACGATGCTGCACGGACAGGACATCCGGGACGCCCTGGTCGACGGGGCCGCAGCGCCCGGCACCGAGCCGGACCGGCTCGCGGGCCCGTTCGCGCACGTCGTCGTGGACGAGGCCCAGGAACTGACCGACGCGGAGTGGCAGATGCTGCTGCTCCGGTGCCCGTCCCGGAGCTTCACCATCGTCGGGGACCGCGCCCAGGCCCGGCACGGGTTCACGGAGACGTGGCAGGAACGGCTCGAACGGGTCGGGTTCGACCGGATCAGCCTGGCCTCCCTGAGCGTCAACTACCGGACGCCGGAAGAGATCATGGCGGAAGCGGAGCCGGTGATCCGCGCCGTGCTCCCGGACGCCAACGTGCCGACCTCCATCCGCAGCGGCGACGTGCCCGTCCGCCACGGTTCCGCTGCGGATCTGACCGCGATCCTGGAAACCTGGCTCGACGCACACGCCGACGGGATCGCCTGTGTCATCGGCGATCCCGCGTTCCGGGCGACGTCCCGCGTACGGTCGCTGACCCCGGAACTGTCGAAGGGGCTCGAATTCGACCTGGTCGTCCTCATCGACCCGGAGGCGTTCGGCAAGGGCATCGAAGGAGCGGTCGACCGCTATGTCGCGATGACCCGGGCCACCCGGCAACTCGTCATCCTCACCAGCCCCTGACGACGGCTCCGCAGGGCGACGCCGTCTCCCGGAAGGCCGGGAGGCGGCGTCGATGAGGTGCGGACCGGCCGGGCTAGAACACCGCGCGGGCCAGCCAGTGGTTCAGCAACGCACGGTCGCCCGTCACCGTCACCCGGTCGTCCTCCGGCGGTACGCGGCGGGAGAACACCAGCATGAGGTCCGCCACGGCCCCCGACACCACCACGTCGGCCTCGACCGGCCCGCGTACCCACCGCAGTGCCTCAGGCGTTCTGGTGATCACCCAGCCGTCCGTGAACCGCGGCCGGAACCCGATGCGTTCACCCCTGCCACGCAGCTCGGCGACCGTCGGCGCGACCCTCTCGAAGGCCGACGCGGACAGCAGGTCCAGGCTCTCGCTGATCACGTCGGCCGCGAGGTCATCGGCGACCTCGAACGGGGTGCCCGTCGCGAACGCCGCGTCGTAGTGGTGGACGCAGGTGTCGCTCAGCATCCTGCGCAGACAGAAGGCAGCCGGTCGCGGCCCGAGGAATGTGTGTGTCTCGGTGTCCGGTCCGGTCTCCTCGATCGCGCGGATCAGTTCCTCCGCGCCCTCGCGCAGCCATCCGGCCCACCCGTCCGGGGCGCCGGGGTCCGCCTGCCGAGGGTCGGGGACGGGCAACTGCGCGCCTGTGCGGATGAGTTCGGCCGCCCATCGGTGCTCCTGACCGACATGCCCGACGAGGGTACGCAGCCGCCATTGCGGGCAGGTGGGCACCGCAGCGTCCGGGTCCCTTCCGGCGACCGCGCGGGTGAACGCTCCGGTCTGCTCCCGCAGGCCCGCCACGAGCCGTGCGGTGTCCAGCGTCTCCGTCATCACGAAAGCTCCTCTCAAGGGGTTACGCCGGTACGGTAGGAACTCCAGTCCAGTGGAGATTCAAGTGCCTTTGCTCGACGAGACGTTCGGGATCGGTGACCTGGCACGGCTGACCGGTGTGCCGGTGCGGACCGTTCGCTTCTACTGCGACGAGGGCATCATCGACTCGGTACGCAGCACGGGTGGGCACCGCAGGTTCGACCGGGCGGCCGTGGAGCGGCTCGGTCTGGTCAGACGGCTGCGCAGGCTCGGGCTGGGGCTGCCCTCCATCAGGCGCGTCCTGGCCGGTGAACGCTCCGTGGCCGAGGTCGTCGCGGCAGAGCGGGCCGCGCTCGACGCGCAGGCCGCCGAGCTGGCCTGGCGGCGGGCCTCGCTGCGCGCGGTGGAGGAGGCAGGACCGGCCGACCAGGCCGCCAGGCTGGACCTGCTGGCCGCGGTGGAGAACGGAGCGGCTGCCCGCGACGCGCTGATCGACTTCTGGCGACGTGCGATGGCCGCCCCGGTGTCCGAGGCCATGCTCACCGCGTTCGTGACCATGGCCGTGCCCGAGCCGCCCGCCGATCCGACCCCGCCGCAGGTGGTCGCATTCGCCGAGCTGTACGCCCTGGCGGGCGACCGGGCGCTGACCCGCGGCCTGCTGGCCATGGCGCGGGCCAACGCCGAACTGGTCGCCGACCAGGACGAGCTGATGAGCGGGATCAGCGAGGCGTGCGCGCTCGCCGGGCCCATGGTGCGGGCGGGCGAGCCGCCCCGGGTGGGCCACGAACTCGACCGGTTCGTCGCGGCACACGCCGCGGTGCGCGGCGGCAGCGACACCCCGCGGTTCCGGTGCGGGCTGCTGGCCCACGTGGCGGCCGACCGCGTCCCGCGGATGCGCCGCTACTGGCGCCTCGTGGCCGAGGCGGGCGGCAACCCGGTCACACTCGGCACGTCCCACCTGTGGCTGACCGACGCCCTCGAACGCTCCGTACGTCCGGACGGCGCCGCTGAGGCGGGAAGCGGGAAACCGGGGGCGGAACCGCCCCCGGCCCGCAGCCCCGCACCGGCCCCCGGTCCGTGCCGTGTCAGTGGCTGATGACAGTCCTGCGGGGTGCTGATCGAGGGATACGACGACGGCCCGCTGGAGGAACGCGACCGCAGGATCATTGCCAGACTCGCCGCAGGGCGCAGTGCGGTCGCCGAATCGACGAATGTTCCCAGGGCGTCGGCAAGGGGTCACACCCGTCGAAGCCGCCGAACGGTTCCGCTTCTGCTGAGGCGGCATCCAAGGTGTCCGGGCCCGTGGTCCAGCACTCCTCCCCGAACCGCTCAGGGGCAGCTCCTAGGGATGGCGGCGCGCGAAAAGGACCGCTCCTGGGGCACGCTCGTCGGGGTCGGTCAGCAGCTGAGCCTCCACCGTGAATCCGGCATCGCTGAGCCAGGCGGTCATGCGGGCAGGCAGGCGGCGGTGGACGTGGACCTTCATCGGATGGCCGCCGTAGCCCTGTGTCTTGAGCCGCGACTCGTCGCCGACATGAAAGCCGAGCAGCAGGGGTCCGCCAGGTCGCACCACCCGCCGGAAATGGGCGAAGACCGCGGGGATCGCATGGTCAGGTACATGGATCAACGACCAGAAGGCGAGCAGGCCGGTGACCGACGCGTCGGCGAGGGGGAGATCGGTCATCGAGCCCACCTCGAACCGCAGGTCCGGGTGGTCACGCCGAGCCACGTCGATCATCACGGGTGAAAGATCGATACCGAACGCGTCGATGCCCGACTCATGCAGGTGGGCGGTGACGTGTCCCGGTCCGCAGCCCACATCTGCCACCGGCCCGCCACCGGCCGTGTGCACCATCTCGGCGAACAGCGCCAGCGCCGCCCGCAGGTACGGCTTCCCGGTCAGGGCCTCACGCAACTGGTCGGCGTAGCTGACCGCGACCATGTCGTAGGAGCTCCGGGTGTCTGCCAACCAGCCGTCCACGTTCATGGTCCGACACGGTAGCCGACCGCGGCGGCGGCCCGCCGGGGAGTGGGCCCCAGGGTCTGTTGCGCAAGTGGATCGACTGTCAGACCTGTCTGGGATGCTCCGAGCATGGAGATGACGCTGCAACTGACGATCGACTGCTCCGATCCACAGAGAATGGTGACCTTCTGGGCCGAGGCCCTGGGCTACGTGCCTGAGCCCCCGCCGGGCGGGCACGCCACATGGCGTGCTCACTGGGCGTCGATGGGGGTGCCCGAGGCGGAGTTGCCGGCCGGTGCCGGGGACATTCCGGAGTCGATCATCGATCCTGCGGGACGAGGACCAAGAGTGTGGTTCCAGCAGGTTCCGGAGCCGAAGGCCGCCAAGAACCGGTGGCACTTCGACCTGAAGGTCGGTGGGGGCAATGACGTCCCACTGGACGTCCGCACGCAGCGGGTCAAGGCCACGGCGGAACGGCTGGTCAAAGCCGGTGCCACCGTGCTGCGGATCAAGGATGAGCCGGACATGGGGCTCTACGCCGCCGCCATGCAGGACCCCGAAGGCAACGAATTCGACGTCGTCTGAGGGGCGTTGCGACGGTGCTGGTCGCGGCCATCAACGGGTGGCTGTGACCAGCGGATGTGGTCGTGCGCCCGGTCAAGGGCACTCGGTATCCCCCTGAAAGGACGAGGAGGACAGTGAAGTCGGAGAAAAATCGATGAGGCCGACGGGATCTCCAGCATGCTTCTGATCACTGGACCCGCCGGTGCGGGGAAAAGTACCCTGGCGGACGCCTGGGCCAGAGGTCGGCCGACCCCCACCGTGCATATTTCCCTCGACGATGTACGGGACTGGGTGAAGTCGGGCTATGCGAACCCCGAGGACGGTTGGGACGAGCTGTCGGAACGTCAGTACACCGTGGCCAGACGCTGTGTGGCCCTGGCCGTGCACGAATATGCGCGGATCGGCTACGGCTGTGTGGTGGACGATGC
This sequence comes from Streptomyces sp. TSRI0281, assembly GCF_001905125.1. Lineage (GTDB taxonomy): Bacteria > Actinomycetota > Actinomycetes > Streptomycetales > Streptomycetaceae > Streptomyces. The sequence goes on from NZ_LWLE01000012.1 coordinate 488,129, forward strand.
GGTCTTCCCCGGGATGATCAAGATCATCCATGACCGGATGAGCGGCTGGCGAGACAGCGGTGCATCGCTGATCGACAACTCGGGCATGGGTGTGGACGAGACCGTCGGGCTGCTGAACGAGGTGCTGCGGCAGGGCTGATGCGCGTTTTTCCGCCGTGCGCGAGGGTGTGACCGTGTACCCGGCTGATCGGAATCCGGTTCTTCGCAGGGCGCCGGGACAGCCCTTCTTCTGCGCACCTTCCACGCTGGACATCTCTCACGTCTCCTATGGAAAGTGACGCCCCGACCGTCAGGACGACGCCCCGGAGCCCGCACGCTCCGGTGCACCGCCGCAGGTGAGTACTGTCTTGGCGATCGTGGTGCGCGCTTCGAGAGCCGCATGGGCGGCCGCCGCGGCGGGCAGGGCGAACCGTTGTCCGATCCGGACCCGCAGACGCCCGTCGCGGACCAGGTGGAGCACGGCCGTTCCCCGGCGGAGCAGCTCTGCCCGGTTCTCGATGTGGTGTGTCAGGTTCGGTCGGGTGACGTACACGGACCCGGCGGCATTGAGGCGCTGCAGGTCGAACGGTGGCACCGCGCCGCCGGACTGCCCGTAGACCGCCAGGACTCCGCGCGGGCGCAGCGCGGCGAGGCTCTCGTCGAACGTCGGACCGCCGATGCCGTCGAACACCGCGGCGGCGCCGAGGCCCCCGGTGTGCCGACGCACCGCCGCCGCCAGCGCGCCCGGTCGGTAGTCGACGACCTCTACGGCGCCGGCGGCACGCGCGGCCTCCGCCTTGGCCCCGGTCGACGCGGTGCCGATCACCGTGCCGCCGCGCAGCCGCACGAGCTGGGTCAGCAGCATGCCGACGCCGCCCGCGGCGGCGTGCACGACGACCGTGTCGCCGGCCTGGACGGGATAGGTGTCGTGGCACAGGTAGTGAGCGGTCATGCCTTGCAGCAGGGTGGCCGCCGCCACTTCAGGTGCCAGTCCGTCCGGCACCGGAACCAGCCGGTCGGCGCTCAACAGCGCGTATTCCGCATAGGATCCCGGCAGGTTCGCCCAGGCGACCACGTCACCGACGGCGACCTCACGCACTCCGGGCCCGATCTCGACGACCGTACCGGCGCCCTCCTGCCCGGGTACGAACGGCAGTTCCTGCGCATAGAGGCCGGATCGGAAGTAGACGTCGACATAGTTGACCCCGGCGGCGGCGAGCCGCACCACCGCCTCGCCCGCTCGCGGTGATGGGCGTGGCAGGTCGACGAGTTCGAGCACCTCGGGCCCGCCGGGCCGACTGACCTGAATGGCCTTCATGGCCTTCATGGCCGGGATCGTACGACGGCTGTCACTCGCTGATCGAGGGCCGGACGGTTCAGCTGACGTCATAGCCGGCCTTCTCGGCGAGGTCACGGACGATCGGCAGGACCTGACGGATCTCGGACTCGTGGCGGCGCCACTTGTCCGGGTCGGGAACGGTCTGGGTCATCACGACCGGGAGGTCGCGGCGGCCCCAGGCATCGGCGAAGGGCAGGTTCACCGCCTCGGCCACGGCCTCCATCGTGGAGACCGGGTCGGCCTGGACATCCTCGTAGCGGACGAGTACGGAGTTGCCGGTGGGGGCCATGTTCCGGGCGGCGTCCAGGACGGCCTGATTGTGGGTCAGCCAGTTGTGTGCGCAGACCTCGGCCAGACGCAGGTCCACCCAGTCCTGCCAACCGGGCGGCAGGCTCAGGTTCCACCACTCCTTGCCCCACGGGAACACGTCCGAGTAGCCCTTGATGCGCAGCGGCACCGGAACCTTGTAGGAGAAGAACATCCGCGGGTTGAGCCAGGCGTCCATCAGGGAGCCGATGCTGGTGCGCGGATCACGGATGACGAAGACGTACTTGGCGTCCGGGTAGAGGGCCTGAAGGAACGGGATCCGGAAGCAGGACTGGATGCTCTTCTCCACCAGCCGGATCCCGTCGGCGAGTTCGGTGTCAGTGGGGCGCGGGCCGCGCGGTGGGAAGCAGAACGGTGTGATCTCGTCGAGTTCACCGCCGTCCCGCGTGGTGGGCGGGCCTTCCGGCAATTCGCCCGGGAAGCGCTGCCGGAGGGCCTTGAGCGGCACGTCGTAGTAGTACGGCTGGGGGCCCTGGGCGCTGAGGAAGTCGAGGAAGTCGAGCTTGTCGTCGACGGACCACTCCGCACCGGGTCTGCGCGCGGCGGCGAGCAGGTCCGCGTTCAGCCGTGCCGCCACCTCGGGGGTCGCGTCGGCGGCGTCCAGGGCGTTGGAGTGCCAGCCCCGCCGGCCGGGGTGCAGGCTGTCACGTTCCCATATCGGCTTGCCTTCGCGGCCGATGCTCCAGACGTGCTCGCTGCGTTCGATCAGGCTGCGCACCAGGCTGGTGCCGGAACGGGGATGGCCGACGATGAAGATGGGCTGCTTGAGCATGGCTGAGCTCGCTTTCGTGAGGAGGCGGGTTCTCATGCGGGCCAGCGAGCGGATCTGACGTGCCGGTTCGCGAGCCCGGCCGCGGTGATCACTGCCTGGACGCCCGCGATCAGCGCGATGGCGCCGGTGACGCCGAGGAACTGCAGGGCCAGACCGCCGACCAGGGAGCCGAGCGGGGACCCGGCGCCGATGAGGGTGATGGTCGCGGCGATGGCACGGCCTCGGCGGTGGTCCGGGGTCTGTCGGAAGATCATGATGTCGACGAGGATCTTCAGCGCCGGCAGTCCGAGTGCTGCCAGGGTCAGCATGGCGAAGACCCAGACCGGTCCGAGGGGGAGCGCCAGCAGGGCCACCGCGACCGTGGTCAGCGTGGACGCGCAGAGCAGGAGCGCGCCGGGGCTGAGCAGCCGGTTGAGCCGCGGCACCAGCGCCGACCCGATGAGCATGCCGACGGCGGTACCGGACAGAGCCAGACCGATCGTGCCGGGCGAGTGGTGCTGGTGCCGCAGGGTCACCATCACCATCAGGATCGCGGCGGTGATGCTGAAGTAGAAGATGCTGACCAAGAGCAGTGCGGACCGCAGCAGTCGGTCGCCGAGCAGTTCGAGCAGTCCGGAGAAGGCGGTGGTCAGCGGCGCGAGGGCGCTCCTCGGCTCGTCGCTCACCGGCTCGGTGTGCTTCTCCGCCTTGGGCACGCGTATCACCAGGGCGCAGACGAACGAGATCACGAAGCCGACGATCGCCGCGACGAAGGGGAACGTGCGGGAGACCAGGTAGAGCGCTCCGCCGAGGGGCGGTCCGGCCAGGGCGGCGGCTCCGCTGCGCGCCTCGTCCTGACTGAGCGCCGCGGTCAGCTGATGGTCCGGCACGACAGCGCGGATCAGCAGCATCCTGGCCGGTGCGCCGAAGGCCGTACCGGCGCCCAGGACGACCGCGGCCAGGATCAGGAGGCCGAAGTTCGCCTGCCCGGCCGTCAGACTGAGGACGATGAACGCGAGAGTGAGTGCGCGGACCGCCTCGGAGATCAGCAGGATGCGCCGCCGGTCCCACCGGTCGACCACCACGCCGGCCGGTAGTCCGACCAGGAGGGCGGTGCCTATCTGGGCGAATCCGAAGAGGCCGGCCAGCGCCGGTGACCCGGTCAGGGACATGATCAGCAGGGGATAGGCGACCTCCACGGCTTCGAGGCCGAGATTGGCCGCGGCCGCCCCGATCCACAGAGTCTGAAAACGCCGGTTACGGCGCAGGGGTACTGGCGTGGCGGGAACCTCGCTATCACCCTGACGTAAGCATTCACTCATGCGTGAACGATAGCGTGTGGATGAATGGTTCGCTACGAGGAAACGGAGATGGGTCAATGGCTGACGATGCCGACGCGGTGGCGGTCGTCCGGGAGGTGGACGACGTGGAGACGCTGAAGGCCCTGTCCGACCCGCTGAGGTTGGCGATCCTTCGCACGATGATGAGCGATGTGCGTGCGTCGCACAGGGTGAAGGACATCGCCGGGCTTCTGGACCAGCCGACCACCCGGCTCTACCGGCACATCAAGGTGCTTGAGGCGGCCGGCCTGATCAAGGTGGCGCAGACCCGGATGGTCTCGGGCATCCAGGAGAGCCAGTACCGGGTGGCGCAGTTCGCCCTGCGGCTGAGCCATGAGCTGCTGGCCGCGCCGGGCAACGCGGGCGAACTGGCCGACGCGTTCGCCGCGACGCTGAACGACTTCCGCGACCGGCTCGTACGGGACATCATCAGCGGTCGCTTCCAACCGGAGCCCGAGGCCGCGGAGAAGCCGGATCCGCTCGGCCCGATGGTCGTGGCGCTGGACCGTCGGCTGACGCCGGAACGGGCCACCGAGTTCCGGTCCCGGCTGTCCGCGCTGATGGAAGAGTTCAACCGCCCCGACGACGAGGCGAACGCCGTCGTACCGGTCGAGTTCCTGCTGATGTTCTGGGCGCCGAAGGAGCCCACCGGAGAGCCGCCCGCGTAGCCACCCTGCCCTCACGGGCGGCGGGCGGCGGGCGGTTCCCGATCGGTCCGGGCACATCTCCGCGACCCGGAAGTCCGAGTCCGGGGCCTGCTGTCGGCCCGGCCGGGGATCGCGCGCCGACCGGTCGGCCGGCCCGCGCCCGACCGCGATCGGGGCGCGGATCGGCAGGCGAACTCCCTGTGCGCGCCGTCGATCTGCCGGGTCCGCCCACCCATCCGTAGCCGGTACGCCGGACCCGGCGCCCCGGACCCGGCGTACCGGTCACCGCGCCGGACGACGCTTCGAACGTCTCGGCGCGGTGCCCGTCACGAAGGAGGAACGTTCACCCGGGGCGGCCGGCGCCAACCGCGGCCGGTCGTGCCCCCGTACAGGCGCCTGCGGCTCGGGCGCCGCCAGTTCCTCCCGGACGCGTGGATGCGCCCTCCGGTCCGCGAGGTCCGGCTGCCGGGCCGCCGCGCATGACCGTCAGCCGTCCACGACGGCTCACTTGGCCGCGATGAAGAGCCGGCCGGCGGGGAACCGGTGCGGCACGCACCGGGCTTGGTCGAAACCGGCCTGCCGGAAGCGGGCCAGCCAATCCTCCTCCGGAGGCAGCTCCACGTTCATGAAACCGGCGTGCAGGTAGGTGAACAGCGCGCTGAACCTGCGTTCGCGTTCCGCCGACGCGTAGGGCACCGCGTCGGTGATCGCCATGATGCCGCCGGGCCGCAGCGCCTCCCGGCACCTGCGCAGCACCTGGTCGAAGACGTCGCCCTCCTGCACGATGTCATGGAAGACGAAACCGGCGTGGATGACGTCGGCACCGGCCACCGGCGCGGGGTCCTCCGCGATGGACTGGATCGGCCGCTCCACCACCTCAAGACGGTCGCCGACGCCCGCTGCCGTTGCCGCGCGGGCCGCCTCCTGGCACGCGCCGGCACTCATGTCCAGGGCCACCCCGGTGCTGCCCGGCAGCCGGCCGAGCAGGTCGATCAGCAGGCCGGCGGCACCGGCGCCGAGGTCGACGATCCGCTGCGGCCGCGCGGCGAGGATCGCCCCGGTGGCGGCCGGGTAGAAGCCCTGACTTCCGATCCACCGGGAACTGACCGCGACCTCGCGTCCGTTCCGCTGGTACTGCGCGGCGGCACCGACCGGGTCGCGCAGGAACTCGGCGGGATGCTCGACGTATGGCTGGTTGGCCCGCAACGACCAGGTGAGGTAGCCGGACTGGTAGATCCGGTCGGCGAAGTCGTCCGAGATCCGGTACTCCTTGCCACCGGTCGGCACCAGCAGGGCGGCGGCGACCAGTGCGGACAGGAAACCTCCCATGCCCTCTTCCGGCACGTCCGCGGCCGCGGCCAGCTGTGCCGCGGTGACGGGCTCGCCGCGTTCCAGCAGTGGGACGATGCCCAGCCGGTCGGCCATTTCCAGCAGGGCTGCGACGGCGGCGAGATCGGCTGCGGTCTCAGAGGGACTGATGCTTGACATCGCGCTCTCCCACTCCATTTCGACGATCATCTCGGGTTCTGCGGTGCCGGACCGGTACGGTGCTCGGCCGGCGGGCGCGGCACGGTCGGCGCCGCGCCGGTCTTCGGTCCCGCTGTCACGGGGCCCCTGCCGGCGGGCGGCAGGGGAGAGCGAGTGCGGCGGTGCGCGCGAACCGGTCGGGTTCGTCGAGGTCCGCGCCGCCCGGCACATCAGCGGGATGGTTGCCGTGCCGACCGTTTTGGTGGGCACGGACACGTGGGGTGGTCGCCCGTGGCCTCATCGGGAATCCCCTTCTTCGGCGGCGGGGCCGGTGCGCCGGCGAAGTTTTGGCCGGGTGCGGTTCGCGGACCGGCCGAGGTGAGCGGCGAGTGCGGCGACCGTCGGGGATTCGAAGAGCGCGGCCACGCTGAGGCTCGCGCCGAACCGGGTGCGCACCCGGTTGAGCAGGCGGGTGGCCAGCAGGGAGTGGCCGCCGAGGTCGAAGAAGTTGTCGTTCACACCGACCTTCGGTGCCTTGAGGATCTCGGCGAACATCGCGCACAGAGCGGCTTCCCGCTCGTCCCGGGGGGCCACGTAGGCCGTGTCGGACGCGCTCGGGCCGGGTGCCGGCAGCGCCTTCCGGTCGACCTTGCCGTTGCCGGTCAGCGGTAGCCGGTCCAGCGTGACGAACACGCTCGGCACCATGTAGTCCGGGAGCGTCCGGGCGGCGTGCTCCCGCACGGCGGCCACGTCCACATCCGGCGGTACGAGATAGCCGATCAGCCGTTCGCCGTCCCCGGTGACCGTCGCGTGGGCCACGTCCGGGTGGCCGGTCAGGGCCGCTTCGACCTCGGCCGGTTCGATCCGGAATCCACGGACCTTCAACTGCGCGTCGGCGCGGCCGTCGAATTCGAGCACCCCGTCGGGCCGGTACCGGGCGAGGTCGCCGGTGCGGTACATACGTCCACCGGCCGGGCCGTACGGGTCGGCCACGAACCGTGCGGCGGTCACGTCCGGCTGATGCGCGTACCCCCGGGCCAAGCCGGTCCCGGTCACGTACACCTCACCGGGTACCCCGGGGGGCACCGGCCGCAGACGCTCGTCGAGGAGATACAACCAGGTGTTGTCCATCGCCCGGCCGATCGGCACCGTACGGGACGGCGCGGTGGCGATCGGGTACCAGGACGAGATGATGGTCGTCTCCGTGGTGCCCCAGGCGGCCGCGACCGAGGTGTGCGGCGCGTCGGCCATCAGGTCGGCGACCGCCGCGGGCGACACCACGTCACCGGCCACCCATACGAGGTCCAGCGCGGACAGTGCGCCTCTGGCCTCGGCCACCATCAGGTTGAACAGCGCGGAGGTGAAGACCGCGGTGGTGGCCCTCCCGTCGACGATGGTGCGGGCCAGTACGTCGGTGTCCAGGTCGCCCTCCGGCGCGATCACCACCCGGCCGCCGGTCAGCAGGGGCAGCCAGATCTCGAACGTGGACGGGTCGAACGACGTCGGCGAGTGCATCAGCGCGTCGGCCGGGCGCAGTCGTTCCCAGGCACGGTCGGTGACGAACTCGGCGACGCTGCGGTGCGAGACGCTGACCGCCTTGGGCGTACCGGTCGAGCCACTGGTGAACATCGTGTACGCCGTGCGGTCCGCGTGGGCGGTGAACGTGGGGCCGTGCTCCTCGGTACCGGGGGAGGGCGTGATGACCGTGACCCCGGTCAGCCCGGTGGGACGGTCGGTGACGAGCAGGCCGGCCCGCATGTGGTCGACCATCCGCTGCTGCCGGGCCAGCGGCGCGGACCCGGGCAGGGGCAGATAGCCGCCGCCCGCCTTGATGACGGCGAGGACCGTCACGAGGTAGTCGATACCGCGCGGCTGACGTATCGCCACCGGATCGTCGGGCGTGCAGCCCGCCGCCACCAGCACGTGCGCCAGATGGTTGGCGCGCCGGTCGAGGTCCCGGTAACTGATCGACGTGTCGCCCTCCACCGCGGCGATCGCGTCCGGGCCGGCGGCGGCCTTCCGGGTGAACAGGACGGCGAGGTCCTCGTCGACGACCGGCCGCGCGGTGTCGCGCCAGCCCGACAGCGCGGCCCGTCGTTCGGCGTCGGACAGCAGGTCGATCCGCCCGATCGGCGCGTCCGGATCCGCGACGGCGGCGCCCAGTACCCGCAGGAGCCGGTCCATCAGAGCGGCCACGGTGTCCCGGTCGAACAGATCGGTGCGGTAGCGCACCTCGCCGGTGATGCCCTCGGGCACCCGGCCGTCTCCGTGGTGCTCGACGAAACTCAGGTTGAGGTCGAAGTCCACCGGACCGACCCGGATCGCGTCGAGCGCGCCCTCGGCCGGCGCGGGCGACACGTCCACGCCGGACAGCGTGAAAGCGGAATCGGCGTTGTTCTGCAGCACCAGCATGGTTTGGAAGAGGGGGTGCCGGCTCAGTGTGCGGGCCGGGTTGAGCGCGTCGACGATCCGGTCGAACGGCAGCTCCTGATGGGCGTAGGCGGCCAGGTCCAGATCCCGCACACGGCCCAGCAGTTCGCGGAAGCTCGGATCCCCGGCGGTGTCGGTCCGCAGGACCAGGCTGTTGACGAAACAGCCGATCAGATGGTCGAGGCTGTCGTCGCTGCGCCCGGCGACCGCGGTGCCGATGGGAATGTCGGTGCCGGCGCCGAGCCGGGTGTAGAGCGTCGCGAGGGCGGCGTGCAGCACCATGAACAGGGTGGTGTGCGTGTGCCGGGCCAGGTCCAGCAGGCGGGCGTGCAGCGGACCGGGCAGGGTGACCGGCAGCAGTGCGCCGCGCAGGTCCGACGAGTCGGGGCGGGGCCGGTCGTAGGGCAGTGCCAGTTCCTGCGGGAGCCCGGCGAGTTGCCCGGTCCAGTACGCCGAAAGGTCTTCCCCGGCCGGTCCTTCGAGCAGGGCCCGCTGCCACAGCGTGTAGTCGGCGTACTGGACCGGCAGTGGGTGCCAGACCGGCGCGTCACCACGGACACGGGCGGCGTACGCCTGGGCGAGGTCCCGGGTCAGCGGGGCCACGGACCAGCCGTCGCCGGCGATGTGATGCATCAGCAGCAGCAGCGTGTGCCGGTCCGTGCCGGTGGTGAACAGGTGCAGCCGCAGCGGCAGGTCGGTGGTGAGGTCGAACCGGTGGCCGGCGGCGGCCGTCAGTTCCCGGTCCAGGTCGGCCGGGTCCACCGGGACCACCCGCAGTACCTCGTCCGGGTCGGCCTTTTCCAGGACCTGCTGGCTGGGCACCCCGTCGGCCTCCGGGAAGCGGGTGCGCAGCGTCTCGTGCCGCTCCAGCAGATCGCCCACCGCGGCGCTCAGCCCATCGAGGTCCAGCGCCCCGTCCAGGCGCAGCACCAGCGGCCAGCCCAGCCCGTTCCACCGGGACAGGAACCACAACCGCTCCTGGGCGTAGGACAGGGGCAACGGGGACGGCCGAGCGGCCGGCAGCAGGGCGCTGCGGGTCCGGCTCGCCCCGTGGCCGGAGACGAGCCGCGCGCCGAGTGCCGCCGCCGTCGGGGCTTCGAACAGGTCCGCGACGCCCAGCTCCGCTCCCAGGTGGGTGCGGATCCGGTTGACCAGGCGGGTGGCGAGGAGCGAATGGCCGCCGAGGTCGAAGAAGTTGTCGTGGGCGCCGACCCGGGACCTGCCGAGCAGTTCGCCCATGAGCTCGACGAGGATCTCCTCGGTGGGGGTGCGCGGCGCCGTGTACCCGGTGCCCGTCTCGAACTCGGGCTCCGGCAGGGCCCGCCGGTCGACCTTGCCGTTGCCGGTGAGCGGCAGCCGGTCGAGGACGACATAGGCACTGGGCACCATGTAGTCGGGCAGGGCCGCGGCGACCCGGTCCTGTACGTCGGCGACGTCCAGGCCGGCGCCATGGGGCACCAGATAGGCGACGAGTCTGCGGTCACCTGCGCGGTCCTCGTGGGCGGTGACGAACGCCTGACCGACCTCCGCCAGGGTGGTGAGCGAGCACTCGACTTCGGCGGGTTCGACCCGGAAACCGCGGATCTTCACCTGGGCGTCGGCCCGCCCGACGAAGTCCAGCGTGCCCTCACTTCGCCACCGGGCGATGTCACCGGTGCGGTACATCCGGCTGCCGGGCGGCCCCCACGGATCGGCGGTGAACCGTTCGGCGGTCGGGCCGGGCTGTCCGCCGTACCCGCGCGACACCCCTGAGCCGGCGATGTAGAGCTCACCCTGGACCCCGGTCGGTACCGGCTGGAGCTGCCCGTCGAGCACGTACAGCCGGGTGTTGTCCATCGGAGTGCCGATCGGCACCCGGCCGGGCACGGCCTGCGCGCCGGACATCGAGAACCGGGTGGAGCAGGTGGTGGTCTCGGTCGGACCGTACAAGGCCCTGACCGTCAGCCCGGGGTGGCGGTCCAGAATCCGTCCGACCGCCGCGGGCGGCACCACGTCGCCGCCGGTCAGGACCTCCCGGATGCCCGCGAAGCAGTCCGGGTTCTCCACGAGAGCCCCGAACAGGCCGGAGGTGAGCCAGATCCGGTCCACACCGTGCGTGGTCACCGCGCGGGCCAGGCCGGCGGCGTCGAGGATCTCCTCGGAAGCCACCACGACCGTGCCGCCGGTCAGCAGCGGTGTCCAGATCTCGTGCACCGACGCGTCGAATCCGGTGGCGGAGTGCATCAGCACCGTGCCCCCGGCCTGCCAGAGCCGGTCGCGGACGAACCCGGCCGTGTTCCTGTGCGTCAGGACGACGGCCTTGGGAACACCGGTCGAGCCGCTGGTGAACATCACGTAGGCGGCCTGGTCCGGGTGCGGGTCCGGGCGGGGCGGCTCGGACGACTCGCCGTCCCCGGGTACCAGCACGGTCAGGCCCGACGGCTCGTGGGGCCGGTCGGTGACGAGCACGGTGGCGCCGACCTGGTCGGTCATCTGCCGCAGCCGGTCCGCGGGAGCGGCAGACGGCAGCGGGAGGTACGCGGCGCCGGCCTTGAGCACCGCGAGCATGGACACGATGAGGTCGGCCGACCGCCGCTGGAGCAGTGCCACCGGCCGGTCCGGGGCCGCGCCGGCCGCGACCAGACGGTGCGCCAGATGGTTGGCACGCCGGTCCAGTTCGGCGTAGGTCAGGGTGACCGGCCCGGTGACCGCCACCGCGTCGGGGGTCGCCGCGGCGCGTGCGGCGAACAGCCGCGGCAGCGACGCGTCCGGCAGCGGCCGCTCGGTGGCGTTCCAGGACCGGAGAATGGTGTCGCGTTCGTCGCCGTCGAGCACGTCGAGCCGGCCCAGCCGCTGGTCGGGGTCGGCGGCGACGGCCCGGAGGACGCGGATGAACCGGTCGGCCAGCGACCGTACCGTGTCCGGGTCGAAGAGCCCGGTGCGGTAGACGATCTCGCCGACCATGCCGTCGGCGGTGCCGTCCCGCCGGTAGGTGTCGGTGAGGTTCACGAAGAGGTCGAGCTGCGCGGCCGACGGCGTCGACCGGACCACCTCGACATCCAGACCGGTCAGGTCGAAGCCGGCATCCGCGTTGTTCTGCAGGACCAGCATGGTCTGGAAGAGCGGGTGGCGGCCGAGTGCGCGAGCCGGGTTGAGTGCCTCGACGAGACGGTCGAAGGGCAGCTCCTGTTGGCTGAGGGCGGCCACGTCGTCGGTCCTGGTGCGTTCCAGGAGTTCGCGGAAGGTCGGGTCGCCCGCGGTGTCGGTGCGCAGCACCAGGTTGTTGACGAAGAAGCCGATCAGGTGGTCGAGCTTGTCGTCGCCGCGCCCGGCGACCACGGTGCCGATGGGGATGTCGGTACCCGCGCCGAGCCGGGTGTAGAGCGCGGCCAGGGCGGCGTGCAGCACCATGAAGAGAGTGGTCCGGCTCTGCTGTGCCAGGGCCAGCAGCCCGGCGTGGAGCGACGCGGGTATCCGCAACGGGAGCAGCGCGCCGTCGTGGTCGGCGCCGCTGGGGCGGGGCCGGTCGTAGGGCAGGGCCAGTTCCTCCGGGAGCTCCGTCAGGTAGTCGCGCCAGAACCCGGTCAGCTGCTCCTGGTACTCCGTGGTGAGCAGGTCGCGCTGCCACAGCGCGTAGTCGGCGTACTGCACCGGCAGCGGCTGCCAGGCCGGCGGGTCGCCGGCGACCCGCGCCGCGTACGCGGTGGCCAGGTCCTGTGCCAGTGGCTGCATCGACCATCCGTCGCCGGCGATGTGGTGCAGCACCAGCACCAGCACATGCCGGTCCGGCGCGGTGCGCAACAGCCGTACCCGCACCGGCACTTCCGCGGTGATGTCGAAACGCTGCCGGCAGGCGGCCCGCACGGCCCGGTCCAGGCCGGACTCGTCCACGTCCAGCACCCGGACCAGATCACTCGCCGCCACCCGGGGAAGGATCCGCTGGTACGGCTGCCCGTCCCGCTCCTCGAACAGGGTGCGCAGCGACTCGTGCCGCGCCATCAGGTCCTCGACCGCGGCGACCAGCGCGGCCCGGTCCACCGGGCCGGCCAGGCGCACCACCACGGGGAGGTTGTAGGTCCAGCCGAGCGGATCCATCCGGTTGACGAACCACAGGCGCTGCTGCGCCCAGGACAGCGGGACGCGTTCCGGACGCGGGGCCGCGACCAGGGCCGGCGCCTCCTGCCCCGTGGTCTCGGCGATGGCGGCCGCGAGACCCGCGACGGTGGGCGTGGCGAACAGCGCGTCGAGCCCGAGCCGGATGCCGAAGGCGCCCCGTATCCGGTTGAGCAGTCGGGTGGCGAGGAGCGAGTGGCCGCCGAGGTCGAAGAAGTTGTCGTCGATGGTGATCCGGGACCGGTCGAGCAGTTCGGCGGCGAGTTCGCAGAGCAGCTTCTCCCGCGCGTCACGGGGTGCTCGGCCGGACCCGTCGCCGCGGAAGTCGGGTTCGGGCAGCGCCTGTCGGTCCAGCTTGCCGCTCGCCGACAGGGGCAGCGCGTCGAGCACCATGAACGCGGAGGGCACCAGGTAGGAGGGGAGGCGCTCCTTGGCCCAGTCACGCAGGGCCGCGACGAGCAGCCCACGGCGGCGGGTGGCGATCGGGTCGTTGGTGAAGCCGGTGGAACCGGTGGAGCCGCGGTGCAGGTAGACACCGTCCAGCACCTGTGTGCCGTCGGCGGCCGGGAAGAGGACGTTGAGCAGGTCCGGGCCGTCCGCCGACCAGGTGACCACGGCGGTACGTCCGTGGGCCGCGGCGAGGGAGTGCCAGTACTCCGGGTCGATCTGGTCGCCCGGCCCCACGAGTGCGGCGCGTGCGGTCTCCACCGGCGCGTCCGCCCGGACCGCTCGTGCGGCGGCGGCCTCACCGGCGACCCGGGCGTTGCGCACCCCGGTCAGCCGCAGTGCGGTGCCGTCGGCCAGCCGCGCGGCGAGGTCCTCGGGGCCTCGGACATCGAGCCCCCAGCTCAGCACCGGGACCGCCGACAGGTTCTGCGCGTCGGTGCCGCCCTTGTGCAGCACCACGTCGTAGCGGTGTTTGGTCAGCTCGTTGTGGTCGGTGCCCGGCTTGAGCCGCACATCGACCGCGCCGGCGCCGACGGTGGTGAAGAAGCCCGGATCGATCAGGAGCTCCTTCTCCAGGGCCACCGCCTGTTCGATCTCGCGCCGCAGTACACCGGGTCCCGGATCGTGGTCGAGCTGCCCGAGCCGGATGCCGGTCCACATGCTGTCCACGAGCGGCAGGCACCGCACGTCACCGACGATCAGCCGGCCGCCCGGCCCGAGCAGGTCCAGCAGCTTGGCCAGCACGTCCCGCAAGTACCGCTCATGGGGGAAGTACTGCACGACCGAGTTGATGATGATCGTGTCGAAGTGGCCGGGCGGCAGGCCGGTGGTCACATCGGCGGCCTGCACGCGCAGGGTGACCTTCCCGGCCGTGTCCGCTTCGCCGGCGAGCCGGTCGCGCAGCCCCTCGATCGCGGACGCCGAGTAGTCGGTGCCCCAGTACTCGTCCACCTGGCCGACCAGTGGCGTCAGGATCAGACCGGATCCGACACCGACCTCCAGGACGCGCCGCGGCGCGAAGTCCCGTACGCGGGTGACGATCGCCTCGCGCCAGCGGGCCATCTGCTCGACGGGGATACCCTCACCGGTGTAGCTGGAGTTCCAGCCGGAGAAGTCGGCTCCGAAGCCCGCGCTGTCGGAGCCGTCGTAGAACGAGTCGTAGATCTGCTGCCACTCGTCGACGTGCCGTTCGGCGTTGCCGTCGTCGGTGTCCCGTGCCTGTGCGGCGACCAGGTAGGCGGCGAGCCGCTTCTCGCCGAGCTGGTCCTCGTGCACCAGGACCCGGGCCTGTTCCACCGCCGGGTGTCCGGTGAGGATCGCCTCGATCTCGCCCGGTTCGATCCGCAGGCCCCGGATCTTGATCTGGTCGTCGACACGGCCGCAATAGGCGAGTTGTCCGTCCGGCAGCTGCCGCACCAGGTCGCCGGTGCGGTACATCCGGGTGCCCGGCGCCCCGAACGGGTCGGCGACGTAGCGCTGTGCGGTGAGCCCGGCGCGGTCGACGTATCCGCGGGTCACGCCACCGCCTCCGCTGTACAGCTCGCCGATCTCGCCGGGCGGCGTCGGGCGCAGTCCGTCGTCCAGTACGTACAGTCGGCTGTCGCCGGCCGCGGAGCCGATCGGCGGTGCGTCCGGCCCGGGCGTGAGCGGGGCCGAGAGGGTGATCGCCATGGTGGTCTCGGTGGGGCCGTAGCCGTTGATCATCCTGCGGCCGCGGCTCCAGGTGTCCACCAGCCGCGCCCCGCACGCCTCACCCCCCACCATCAGCGCCCGCAGCTGCGGCAGTTCGGTCCGGGCCACGGTCGCCAGCACCGACGGCGGTACGAACGCGTGGGTGATCCGGTTGTCCGCGAGGAACGCGGCCAGCTCCTCGCCGACCAGCGCGTCGGGGGGCGAGACGACCAGGGTGCCGCCCGGCGCGAACGCCAGCAGTACCTCGATGATCATGGCGTCGAAGCTGGGCGAGGCGAGCTGTGACACCACGCAGCGGGGGCCCGCCGCCATCCGGTCCACCAGACCGGTGGCGAACGGCACGACCCCCCGGTGCGGTACCGCGACCCCCTTGGGCCTGCCCGTCGAACCGGATGTGTAGATGACGTACGCCAGTGACAGCGGATGGTCCACCGGGTCCGGGGCGGTCACCGGCGCCGTGGCAGCCTCGGCCAGGAGCTCCGGCAGCGACAACTGGGCGGTGCCCGGGGTGTCCGGCAGCCCTGGCAGCACCGCCTCGGTGGCCAGCAGGGCGCGGGGCGCGCTGTCGGCGCACATGAAGGCGATCCGCTCGGCCGGGTGATGGATGTCGACCGGCAGGAACGCGCCGCCGGCCTTTCCGACCGCGAGCATGGCGACGATCAGGTCGGCCGAGCGCGGCAGGGCCAGCGCCACCACGTCCTCGGCGCCGACCCCGCGACCACGCAGCACGTGGGCCAGTTGGTTGGCGCGGGTGTCCAGTTCGGCGTAGCGCAACTCGACCTGGCCGCAGCGCAGTGCCGGTGCGTCGCCGTGATCCGCCGCGTGCCGGGCCACCAGACCGTGCAGGGAAGCGGGCGAGTCGGAATCGGCTGACGGCAAGCGCTCCGGCGAAAACGGCATCGCGGCTCTCCATGATCGATGTGTGCCGGTGGTCCCATGCGGGCTGGCCCATGATGAGCGGACGGCAAGATGTGCGGCAACCCCTAGACGGGGCCGCCAGAACCCCTTTGGGCACGGCCTTTTCGGACTCGGTGACCTTGCTTCCGTGGGAACCGTCCTATCGTGTGCGGCCGACGACCGTCGATGCCTCGCAGGCGCAGGAGGATCCGTGTTCCCGTTGTCTTTCGCGCAGCAACGCCTGTGGTTTCTCAACCGCCTCGACACCGGAGCCTGGACCTACAACCTGCCGCTCGCGCTCCGGTTGGAGGGCCCGCTCGACACCGCGGCCCTGCGCTCCGCCCTGGGCGACCTGGTGGCCCGGCACGAGAGCCTGCGCACCGTCTTTCCCGAGATCGACGGCGAGCCGCGGCAGCGGGTCCGCGACACCGTGGACGTCGCCGAGTTCGTCACCGGCCTGGACGTCACGGCGGCCGAACTGCCCACGACCCTGGACCGGCTGGCCCGGCACGCGTTCGACCTGACGGAGGACCTGCCGCTGCGGGTATGGCTGCTGCGCACCGGCGCGCGGAGCCACACGCTGTACATGGTGCTCCACCACATCGTCGGCGACGGCTGGTCGATGGCGCTGCTCGGCCGCGACCTGGGCGCCGCCTACCGGGCCCGCCGGGCCGGTGCCGCACCCGACTGGGAGCCGCTGCCCGTCCAGTACGCCGACTACGCGCTGTGGCAGCGGGAACTCCTCGACGGCCAGGACGGTGCGGAACTCCTCGCCCACTGGACCGGGCGGCTGGCCGGCCTGCCCGACGAGCTGCCGCTGCCACTGGACCGGCCACGGCCGGACGTCTCCGGTGACGACGGCGGTGAGGTACGGCTGGAAGTGCCGGCGGCCCTGCACGCGCGACTGCTGCGGCTCGCGCGCGATGCCGACGCGTCGCTGTTCATGGTCGTGCACGCGGCCTTCGCGGCCCTGCTGACCCGGCTGGGAGCCGGTAGCGACATTCCGCTCGGCACGATGGACGCGGGCCGCGCCGACGAGGACCTGGAGGACCTGATCGGGTTCTTCGTGAACACGTTGGTGCTGCGTCTGGACACGGGCGGAGATCCGACGTTCCGGCAGCTGCTCGCGCGGGCCCGGGAGGCGGACATCGCCGCCCTCGCACATCCCGAGCTGCCGTTCGACCGGCTTGTCGAGGCGCTGAACCCGAGCCGGGCGCTCAACCGGCACCCGCTCTTCCAGGTCGCGTTGGTGATGCAGAACAACGCCGCCGCGCAGTACACGCTGGACGGCCTGACCGTGACGGAGCTGCGCAACCGGACCATCGCGGCGCACTTCGACCTGTCGGTCGGCTTCACCGACCGGTACGCCGCCGACGGCACCCCGCTCGAACTGTCCGCGCAGCTCGTCTACCGCACCGAACTCTTCGACCGGGCCACGGTCACGGCGCTCGCGCACCGCCTGGTGCGGCTGCTCGAAGCGGTGGTGGACGACCCGGACCGGGCCCTGGGCGACATCGACCTGCTGGACCCGCGCGAACGCGACACCGTGCTGTACGGGTGGAACGGCACGACCCGGCCGGCGCCGTCGGCCGGACTCGCCCCGGCATTCGCCCAGCAGGCCGCCCGGACCCCCGCCGCGCCCGCCGTCTCCGATACGGACGGCTCGCTGAGCTACGCCGAACTGGACCGGCGCAGCGACCTGCTGGCCGGCCGCCTGAGCCGGCTGGGGGTGGCGGCGGAGACGCGGGTCGCGATCCTTCAGCAGCGTTCCGCCGACCTGATCGTGTCGATGCTCGCGGTGCTCAAGGCCGGCGGCTGCTTCGTACCGCTGCCGCTGACCGCGCCGGACGGACGGCTGCGCGACATGCTGGACCAGGTCGGCGTGGAACTGCTGCTGGTCGACGACGCGCTGCGCGACCACGACGTGGTGACCGGCGCCGGGGTGGAGACCCTGACGGTCACCGGTTTCCGGGCCACCGCGGCCGACCACGCCGCCGTACCGGCCGGTGTCGCGCACCCCGAACAGGCCGCGTACATCATGTTCACATCGGGCTCGACCGGTGCCCCCAAAGGAGTCGTCACCACCCAGCGCGGAGTGCTCGCGTTCGCCCGCGACCAGTGCTGGCAGGACGAACGGCCCCGCCGCGCTCTGCTGCACTCACCGCACGCCTTCGACGCGTCGACCTGTGAGATCTGGGTGCCGCTGCTGTCCGGCGGGGAGGTCGTCGTGGCACCGGTCGGTGATGTCGACGGCGCCGTCGTGCGGGCCGCCGGCCTCACCGACGTGCTGCTGGTCTCCGGCCTCTTCCAGGTCATCGCCGAGGAGGACCCGGACTGCTTCGCCGGACTGCGCGAGGTGATGACCGGCGGCGACGTGATCAGCCCCGCCGCGGTCCGCGCGGTCCTGCGCCGCCACCCGGGCCTGCGGGTCCGCGCCACGTACGGCCCCACCGAACTGACCATGTGCTCGGTGCAGATGTCACTGCACGACCCGGACACGGTGCCGGGCAGCGTGCCGCTGGGACGGCCGATGGACGACACCGCCGTCCACCTGCTCGACGACCGGCTGCGGCCGGTACCGGTCGGGGTGGTCGGCGAGCTCTACGCGGCCGGCGCCGGTCTGGCGCGCGGATACGCCGGCCGTGCCGGACTGAGCGCCGAACGCTTCGTCGCCGACCCGTTCGGCGCGCCCGGCACCCGGATGTACCGCACCGGCGACCTCGCCCGGTGGCGCGCCGACGGCACCCTGGAGTTCGCCGGCCGGGCCGACACCCAGGTGAAGATCCGCGGCTTCCGGGTCGAACCCGGCGAGGTGGAGAGCGCGCTGGTCCGCCACCCGCACGTGGCGCAGGCCCATGTGCACGCCCGCGAGGACCGGCCGGGCGACAAGCGCCTCGTCGGATACCTGGTGCCCGCCGTACCGTTGCCGGACCTCGCCGGGATCCGCGCCGCGGCGGCCTCGGTGCTGCCGCCGTACATGGTGCCCTCCGCTCTCGTCCTGCTCGAACAGCTGCCGCTCACCCCGAACGGCAAGATCGACCGGGGGGCGCTGCCGGCCCCCGATCAGGCCGCCTCCGGAACGGACTACGTGGCACCCCGGGACGACCGGGAACGCGCCCTGTGCGCCCTGTTCGCCGAGGTGCTGCGGGTACCGCGGGTCGGCGTGCACGACGGCTTCTTCATGCTCGGCGGCCACTCGCTGCTCGCGATCCGGCTGATCAACCGGATCCGTACCACCTTCGGTGTGGACCTCGGTGTGGCGACCCTGTTCCAGGCGCCCTCCGTCGCCGAACTCGCCATCCGGCTCGTCGAACCGTCCGGCGGCCGACGCATCCCCGCCGTTTCGCGGGCGGCCGCGCTGCCACTGTCGTACCAGCAGGAAGGGCTGTGGTTCCTGCACCAGCTCGACCCCACCTCCCCGGTCTACAACGTGCCGCTCGCGCTGCGACTGCGAGGCCGCCTCGACGTGGACCGGCTCTCCCGTGTCCTGGGCCGACTGGTCGCCCGGCACGAGAGCCTGCGCACCCGGTTCGTCACGGTGGACGGCGCTGCGGTCCAGGTGACCGATCCCGCACCGCCGGCCTGGCCGCTCGCGGTGACCCCGGTCCACCCGGACGGTGTGCCGGAGGCGCTCGCCGAGGCCGCCACCCGCCCGTTCGACCTGGCCGCCGACCCACTGCTGCGCACGGAACTGCTGCGGCTCGGCCCGGTCGAGCACGTGCTGGTGCTGTGCACCCACCACATCATCGCCGACGGATGGTCGGCGGGCGTCCTGCTCGATGAACTGTCCACCCTGTACACCGATCCGGACGCCTCCCTCCCGGCATTGGACATCCAGCCGGCCGACCACGCCGTGTGGCAGCGCACCTGGCTCGCCGACGACGTGCTGGACAAACAGCTCGGCTACTGGCGCGAACAGCTCCACGCGCTGCCGCGGCTGGACTTCCCGACCGACCGCCCGCGCGGCACCGGTGCCGGGCACCCCGGGGCCACGGTGGAACTCCACCTGGGGGACGGCCTCGGCGCGGCGCTGCGCCGGCTGGCCGAGACCGAACGCGGATCGCTGCTGTCCGTGCTGATGGCCGGATTCCTGGTGGTGCTCTCCCGGCACACCCGGCAGGACGACATCGGCATCGGTTCGGTGTTCTACGGCCGCAACCGCCCCGAACTCGAACCGCTGGTCGGCTACTTCGCCAACACTGTCGTGCTGCGCGCCGACGTCGGCGGCAATCCGACCTTCCGGGAGCTGGTGCGCCGCTGCGAACTGGCTGTGCAGGGCGCCACCGCACATCAGGACCTCCCGTTCAGCACCTTGGTCGAACAGCTGCGGCCGGTCCGTGAACCGGGCCGTAACCCGCTCTT
>NZ_LWLE01000012.1:507917-710327 GCF_001905125.1 Streptomyces sp. TSRI0281
AGCCTCACCCTGCACGCCGACGAGGTCTCGGCAGCCGCGCCGGCGTTCGGAACGGTCAGCGCCGAACCACTGCCCGTGGCCGGTTCGGTCGCCCGTTTCGACCTGGCCGCACACGCCACCGTCACCGCCGACGGCGGACTGCGGTTGCAGGCCGAGTACGCCACCGACCTGTTCGACAACGACCGGATCACCCGGCTCCTGGAACACCTGGGCCGTGCCCTGACCCGTGCGGTGAGCGCCCCGGACGCCACGGTGTGCGACTTCGCCCTGCCCGGTCCGGACGAGGCCGCGCTGCTGCACCGGTGGAGCGCCGCGCGGGGCGAGGTACCGGCCGACGCCTCGCTGTGGGACCTGTTCGCCGAACAGGTCCGGCTGCGCCCCGACGCGGTGGCGGTGGTCGCCGGTGAGGAGCGGACGACCTATGCGCAACTGGCCCGGCGCGCCGAACGGCTGGCCGCCCGGCTGGCCGCCCGAGGAGCCACCCGGGGCAGCCTGGTCGGCCTGTGCACCCGCCGGGACACGGACCTTGTCGTCGGGATCCTGGGCATCCTGCGCGCCGGTGCCGCGTACGTGCCGCTGGACCCCGACTACCCGGCGCAGCGGCTGTCCTACATGGCCGCCGACGCGGGCCTGTCGGTGGTCGTCACCCAGCGAGGGATCGAGGTGCCGGTGTCCGCGCTTCTGCTGGACGCCGACACCGAAGGGGACCTCCCGGTGCCGGACGTGACCGTGACCGGTGCCGACCTGGCCTACCTGATCTACACATCCGGCTCGACCGGGGAACCCAAGGCGGTCACCGTTCCGCACGGCCAGGTCGTCCGGCTGATG
Source organism: Streptomyces sp. TSRI0281 (assembly GCF_001905125.1). Classification (GTDB taxonomy): domain Bacteria; phylum Actinomycetota; class Actinomycetes; order Streptomycetales; family Streptomycetaceae; genus Streptomyces. The sequence goes on from NZ_LWLE01000012.1 coordinate 508,746, forward strand.
CGGGCCACCCAGGACCGGTACCGGTTCGACGAGCGGGACGTGTGGACGCTGTTCCACTCGTTCGCCTTCGATTTCTCCGTCTGGGAACTGTGGGGCGCCCTCGTCCACGGCGGCCGGCTGGTCGTGGTGCCGTTCTGGCAGACCCGCTCGCCCGAGGACTTCCAGCAGTTGCTGGCCCGGGAGAAGGTGACGGTGCTCAACCAGACCCCGGCCGCGTTCCGGCAGCTGGTCGCGGTCGACGAGGAACGCCGGGAACCGCTGTCCCTGCGATACGTGATCTTCGGCGGTGACGCGCTGGACATCGACTCGGTACGGCGCTGGTTCGACCGGCACGGCGAGGACCGCCCCCGGCTGGTCAACATGTACGGCATCACCGAGACCACGGTCCATGTCACGTACTGCCCGCTGACCCGGAAGCTCCTGGATGATAACGCCGGCCCCATCGGCGAGCCGATCCCCGACCTGTCGCTGTGGGTCGTCGACCGGGCGGGGCAGCCGGCACCCATCGGCGTACCGGGCGAACTCCTCGTCGGCGGCGCCGGTCTGTCCTGGGGCTACCTGAACCGGCCCGGTCTGAGCGCGCAGCGATTCGTCGCCGACCGGTTCGGCGGGACGCCCGGCGCCCGGCTCTACCGCTCCGGCGACCTGGCCCGGCGCCGCGCCGACGGTGGCCTGGAGTACCTGGGCCGCATCGACCAGCAGGTCAAGATCCGCGGGTTCCGGATCGAACTCGGCGAGGTCGAAGCCGTACTTGCCGCACATCCTCGCGTCGACAGCGCGTGTGTGACCATGCGGGACAACCGTCTCGTCGGTTACGTGGTGGCCAGGGCTGCGGACGGTCCCGGCGACCTCGCCGAGATCCGCGCGCACCTGGCGGCCCGCCTGCCCGACTACATGGTGCCCTCCGCACTGGTACCCGTGGACCACATCGCGTTGACCGGCAACGGCAAGGTGGACCGGGGCGCGCTGCCCGCACCGGAGCCGAGCCGCGCCGGTGAGTTCGTCGCGCCGCGCAACGCCACCGAAGACGCGGTCGCCCGGATCTGGTCCGGTCTGCTGGGCACCGACCGGATCGGCGCACGCGACAACTTCTTCGACCTGGGCGGCACCTCACTCGACCTGACCCGGCTGCGTGCCGAGATCCGCCGGGAGTTCGGCGTCGAACTGGGCGTGCGCGACCTGTACTCGGCTCCGACCGTGGAGATGACCGCCATGCTGCTCGAACCGTCCCGCCGGCAGCGGACCCAGCCGTCGCCGCTGGTGCCGATCAAACCCACCGGCAGCCGGCCGCCGCTCTTCCTGGTCCACGCCGTCGGTGGATCCGTGGTGCCGTATCTGCCGCTGGCCCGCCTGTTCGACCCCGAGCAGCCGCTCTACGGCCTGGAGGATCCAGGGCTCGAAGGCGGTCCGGTCACCACGTCGCTGACCGACCTGGCCGCGCGGTACGTCGACGCGATCCGCGCCGTCCAGCCGCACGGCCCCTACCATCTCGGCGGCTGGTCCCTGGGCGGCGTGGTGGCCGCGGAGATGGCCGGTCAGCTGACCGCCGCGGGCGAACCGGTCGCGCTGGTCGTCATGCTGGACAGCGGAATGCCGCCGTACCTGGACGGGGAGCTGCCGGACCGCGCGGTGCTTCTCGGCGGGTTCGTCCATGATCTGGCCGGCCTGGCAGGGGTGCCGGCGCCCCGGTACGACGAGGCCGCACTGCGGGGTCTGTCGCCGGACCGTCAGGAAGAACTGCTGCTGGACCTGCTGGAAGGCGCGGCCCTCGTCCCGGAAGGCATCCGGGACGATATGCGGGACCGGATACGGGTCTTCGAGGCCAACACCCGCGCACTGCTGGGGCACCGCCCGGGTCCGGTCGACGGCCGCCTGGTGCTGCTGTCGGCGCGGCAGCGACCGCGCAGGCCCAAGACCCGCCCGTGGCGTGTCCTCGCCCGTGGCGGCTTCGAACTCCACACGGTCCCGGGTGACCACCACACCATGATGCAGCAGCCCCACCTGACCACGCTGGCGGAGAGTCTGCGGAGTGTTCTGGACCGGCTGGGCAGGTCGTGAGACGCCGCCCCGGCCCGGTCGGTCCGTGCGGAGGACCAGGCCGTCCGCCGCGCCGCCCTTCCCGGAAGCAGAGCCCCTGGGCCTCCGGCCTGTTCCGCCGCACGGGTCCCGCAGCGGATTCCGTGCCCGCGGGCTCGCCGGGAGGCGTGTGAACGCGAGGCAGGGTGAGCGCACGCACAGGACGGCAGGACGCACGCACAGGACGGCGGGAGCGTACGCACAGGACGGCGGGAGCGAGGAAACCGCTCCCGCCGTCCTGCCGACCGGGGTGTCAGGCTCGGTCCGGGGACCGTTCCCCGGACCGGGCGAGCTGGCCGGCGAAGTCCGCCAGCACGGGGTGTTCGAGCAGGACCCGGACCCGGACCGTGATGCCGAGGCGGCGGCGCACCGCGGCCACCACCTCCATGGCGGCCAGTGACTGACCGCCCAGGGCGAAGAAGTCGTCGTCGTCCTCGACCGGGACGCCCAGAACCTCCTGCCAGATTTCGGAGATCGCGGTGGTACCCATCGTCCATCAGCTCCTTGGCGGGCTCACGCCGGGCTCAGCCGCACCGGCAGGCTGGTCAGTCCATGGATGAAGTTGCCGGTGCTCCACACCGGCCTGCCGGCCGGGGCTATCGTGCGCACTCGGCGGATCAGCGCGGTCAGCAGAGCGGTCAGCTCCAGCCTGGCGACCCGGGACCCGACGCAGACATGGGGGCCCCAGCCGAACGCGACGTGCCGGTTGGGGGTGCGGTCGGGCCGGAAGGTGTCCGGGTCGGAGAAGACCGCCGGGTCGCGGTTGGCCGAGCAGAGCCAGGCGGTCACCCGCTCGCCGGGGAGCAGGTCGCTGCCGGAGACCGTCACCGGGCGGGTCACCGTACGCAGCCCGTGAAGGCCGGGGCTGGTCCAGCGCAGGATCTCCTCGACGGTGGTGGGCAGCAACTCCGGCGATGCGCGCAGCGCCGCCCACAGATCGGGCCGGTCGCCGAAGACCAGCAGCGCTCCGGCCGCCGCGTACCGGACGGTCTCGCTGGCACCGGTCAGCACCCCGCTGCAGTTGATCAGCAGCTCCTCGTCGGTCAGGTCGCCGCCGGCCGCGAGCAGTGCGCTGATCAGGTCGTCGCCGGGGCGGGCGCGCCGCTGGCCGATCAGGTCGGCGAAGTAGCCGAAGATCTCGGCGTTGGCGTCCAGCCGGTCGATGGGGTCGGGGGAATCCAGACCGTCGGTGGTGAGTCTGCCGATCAACGGCCAGTCCGCCCGGGGCAGGTTCATCATGGCGCAGATGACCTGGTTGGGCAGACGCTGGGTCAGGTCACCGACGGCGTCCCGGATCAGCGGCCCGGCCGCCTTGTCCGGCCGGTCCCCCAGGGGCCCGGCGACATCCGCCCCGACCACCTCGTCCACCAGGTCGGTGACGCCCGCGACGATCCGGTCGTGCCAGCGAAGCAGCGCCGCCGGGGTGAACGGCGCACCCACCACGCGGCGGATCCGGCCGTGCCGCGGCGGGTCGCTGACCACCATCATCCGGTCGGCGACCAGGCGGGCCGCCTCGTCCGATCCGCCGAGCCTGATGCCGGCGCGGGAACTGAACGTGGCCGGATCGCCCAGTACCGTCTGGACGTCGTCGTACCGGGCGGCCACCCAGAACCCGGGACCGTCCGGCTCCGGGTGCCAGGTCAGGCCCGGACGGGCGCGTACGGCCGCGAGCTGGTCCAGATGCCGTTGTCCGGCGAAGACGTCCGGCGTGAGCAGGTCGATGTCCATCGTCGGTCAGCGCGCCTCGATCACGGAGAACGGCGACCCCGGGATCGCCGAGACGTGGTTCATCCGGTAGCCGGCGGCCTCCAGGAGCCGGGTGAACCCGGCCCGGCCGCGTTCCCTGCCGCCGGTGAGGACCATCATGCCGAGGTCGCTCCAGCGGCTGACGTGCTGGGCGCCGTCCTCCGGTACCAGCATCTCGATCACCACCAACCGGCCGCCGGCCGCCAGCGCGCGACGGCTCGACCGCAGAATGTCCACCGCCTGGTCGTCGGTCCAGTCGTGCAGGACGCTGCACAGAAGGTGGGTGTCCGCGCCGGTGGGCACCGCGGCGAAGAAGTCACCCGGCACGGCGCGGCAACCGGGGACACCGCCGCGGAGGTTCACCTCGTCGATCACCGTGGGGCGGTCGAACAGAATGCCGCTCGCGTGCGGGGCCACCGAGAGGATCTCGCCGAGGAGGAAGCCGTCGGCACCGCCGATGTCCAGGATGACCTCCGACCGCGACCAGTCGACGGCCTCGGCCGCCTGCCGGTACAGGCGACCGGTCCGTTCCCGCATCCGGCGCAGGAACGCGACGTTCGCGCCGCGGCGGGTGTTCTTGACACCGAAGAAGTCGCCGCCGCCGTCGCCGTCGAAGGACGCCGCACCGGTACGGAACGTGTCCGTGGCGCGCAGCCAGGCCAGCTGGCTCTCGGCATTGACCAGCGAGGCGGAGAGGCTGCGCGGGTGGTCCCGTCGCAGCCTCGCGCCGAGCGCGGTCAGCCGGAAGCCGGTGGCGGAGTCGCCGGCGAAGAATCCGGCCGCGGCGAGTGCGGACAGCAGCCGGCCCAGGGCGTCGGGGGCGGCATCGATCAGGCTCGCCGTGGCCGCTACGGGCTGCGTGGTCGAGGAGTCCATCACATCGGCGACGCCGAGTTCGACGGCGATGCGCAAGGCGTGCGGCAGCACCGCGACCATGCTGTCGTCGACGAGCGTGAGGTAGTCCTCCACGATCTTGTCGGTGGTCTCGGTGTACGTGGTCATCGTCAGCCCCTTTCCTGGGGACGGGACGCGAGCAGCAGCTCGGTCAAGGCTCGGTGATCGACCTTGCCGTTGGCGTTGTGGGGGAGGTCGTGGAGGCGGCGCACCAGATCGGGCACCAGATGGCCGGGGAGCCGGTCGCGCAGTTCCGCGCGCACCTGGTTGGGGTCCGCGTCGCCGGTGAAGGCCAGCGCCAGACGTTCGTACGCGCCGCTTCGGCCGGACAGCGCCACCGCCACGCAGTCGCGCACGCCGGTGCGGACCGCGGCGTGGCTCTCCACCTCGCCCAGCTCCACCCGGTATCCGCGGATCTTCACCTGCCGGTCGGCACGGCCCAGGAAGTGCAGCACTCCCTCGGCGTCGCGTACCGCGCGGTCACCGGTGCGGTAGACCCTTGTCGGCACACCACGGACATCGACGGTGACGAACCGCTCGGCGGTGCGCTCCGGGTCGCGCAGGTATCCCTGGGCCAGCCCCGTGCCCGCGACGCAGAGCTCGCCGTCGATCAGATGGATCTCCGTGCCGGGCACCGGCCGCCCGATGGGCACGCCGTGCGGCCGGTCGCAGTCCTCGGGCCGGATGTGATGCATGGTGGCGAAGGCGAAACTCTCCACCGGGCCGTAACAGTTGTGGACGGTCGTGTCCGGATGCCGCAGCAGCAGTGCGCGCACCGGCTCGGGTGCCAGACGTTCACCACCGATGAACATCAGGTCGATTCCCCGGAAGCAGTCGGGATCCAGCCGTACCAGCAGGTTCACCACGGAGGCGACCAGGACGAGGGTGTTCACCCCGTGCCGTGCGATCAGGTCGCGCAGGGTGTCCGGCAGCAGATGGTCCTCGTCCGGCAGCACCACGGTGCCGCCCCGGCACAGCATGCCCCACAGCTCCAGTCCACAGGCGTCCCAGCCGACCGGGGCGAGCTGCGACAGCACCCGCCCGGGGCCGAAGGCCGCCAGGGGGCCGCTGTCGAAGAGCCGCAGCACGGCCCGGTGCGGAGTCACCACGCCCTTGGGGGCGCCGGTGCTGCCGGAGGTGAAGAAGACACAGGCCGGGTCGTCCGGCCCGATGTCCGCCCGGACCGTCCGGGACCCGGGTGCGGGTGCGGACGGTGGGGTCCAGCACGGTGCGCCGGCGAGCGGTGTGTCCGTGATGAACAACGGTGACCGCAGCAGGCGCAGCAGTTCCCGTACGCGCGCGTCCGGCCACTTCACGTCGATGGGGCAGTACGCCGCACCCGTCTTCAGCACGGCCAGCAGCAGCGTCACCATACGGGCCGAGCGGGCGATGCGAACCGGCACCAGGCAGCCCGGTCCCACCCCTGCCTCGACCAGTGAGGCCGCATACGAATCTGCCGCCGAAACAAGCTGGGAATAGGTGACGGGGCCATTGTCGCCCATCAGTGCAATATGGCCGCCGTATTCTGCCGCGCGCTCGTCGAGTGCCTGATGAATCAGCACGTACCGCTCCTTGTCCGCAGCTTCGATCGCACGCATATTCACCCGCCGCGGTGGCGTGCGCAACCCCTACGAACCCCATAGCGGATACCCCGGCACCCAGGTGCGGGAAGGGGCGTTCCGCACTGTTGGGCGGCTCCCAGCGGGGTGCATTGACATTCTTCCGTGCCCGTCCGTAGCGTTTTTTCGTCGCGGTACCGGGATCTGGAAATTCTTGTTCCCGCCGTTGAAACCGATTATCGATCCTTGGGGGAATTCGTGTCGTCCGCACCCCAGACCAGAAATCAGCACGCCGTCGACGCCGGCATCGACCACATCACACTCTCCGTCGGTGACGCCCGCGCCCGTGCGGCCGAGTTCGTCGACCGCTACGGCTTCGAGGTGATCGCCGCCGGGGACACCCCGGAGTTCACCGCCGTGGCGGTGCGGCAGCGGGACGTCGTCCTGGTGCTGCTGGAGGGCCGCACCGACGACCATCCCGCCACCCTGTTCACCACCCGGCACGGCGACGGCGTGAGCGACATCGCCCTGCTGGTGGACGAGCCGGACCACACGGTGCTCGAAGCCTTCGGCGACGTGACGCACACCTTTGTGAGCCGGCCCGCCGGCGGACCCTGGTCGCTGCCCGGTATCGCACCGGTGAGCACCGAGGAGACCACAGGGCCCCCGGCGCCGGCCGGGCGTCACCTGCTGTGCGTCGACCACATCGCGGTCTGCGTGGAGAACGGTGAACTGGAGCGAACCGTCGAGTCCTACCGGCGGGTGCTGGGCTGGCAGGTGGTGTTCGAGGAGGACATCCACGTCGGCGCGCAGGCCATGCAGTCCAAGGTGGTGCAGAGCCCGAGCGGGCGGGTGACGCTGACGCTGCTGCAGCCCATGAGCGGCGCCGCCCCGGGCCAGATCGACGACTTCCTGAAGAAGCACGGCGGCAGCGGTGTGCAGCACCTGGCTTTCGCGGTGCCGAACATCGTGGACGCGGTGGCCGATCTCGGCACCGCCGGCGTGCGGTTCCTGTCCACGCCCGACACCTACTACGAGAACCTCGAACAGCGGCACGGGTCCTCCGGTCATCCGGTGTCGGAGCTGCGCGAGCACAGCGTGCTCGTCGACCGGGATCACGACGGTGAGCTGTTCCAGATCTTCACCCGGTCCGAGCACCCGCGCCGCACCCTCTTCATGGAGATCATCGAACGCCGCGGCGCGACCACGTTCGGCAGCAACAACATCCGCAAGCTGTACGAGGCGGTCGAACGACAGGACCGGGCGTGACGGGCGGGCAGGCCGTCCTGGCGGCGGATCCGCTCACCCTCGCCGACATCGAGGACCGGGCCCGTGTCGTGCTGGCGCCCGAGGTGTACGACTTCGTGGCCGGCGGAAGCGGCCGCGAGTCGACGCTGAACGCCAACCGGACCGCGTTCGACCGGTGTCACCTGGTCCCTCGCGTCCTGTCCGGGGTGGACACCGCCGACACCACGACCACCCTGCTGGGGGCGCCCGCGTCGATGCCCGTCGCGGTGGCGCCGATGGCGTTCCACTCGGTGGTGCACCCGGACGGCGAACCCGCGGTGTCCCGTGCGGCGGCCGCGGCCGGCATCCCCTTCACGGCGGCGACCCTGGCCGGCTGCCCGCTGGACGAACTGTCCGGCTCCGGCGGTGACCTGTTCTTCCAGCTGTACTGGCTGCGCGACCGGGCCCGCACCGAGTGGCTGATCGGTGAAGCCGAGCGGCTGGGCGCCCGCGCCCTGATCCTCACCGTGGACGTTCCGTTCATGGGCCGACGGCTGCGCGATCTGCGCAACGGGTTCGCCGTGCCCGCGCACGCCGCACCGGTGAACCTGGCCGACACCCAACGCGGCGCCGGGCAGAGCGTCGGCGGGCACGCGGCTGCGGTGATCGACCCCACACTGTCCTGGTCCGACCTGGACTGGGTCCGGCGACGGACGCGATTACCGCTGGTGCTCAAGGGAGTTCTCGACCCGGCGGACGCGCGGCGCGCGGTGGACCTCGGCGCGGACGGCCTGGTGGTGTCCAATCACGGCGGCCGGCAACTGGACGGCGCCGTACCCAGCCTGCTGGCCCTGCCCGCGATCCGGGACGAGGTCGGTGACGCGTGCGAGGTGCTGCTGGACAGCGGTGTGCGCAGCGGCACCGACGTGCTGCGCGCGCTGGCCCTCGGCGCATCCGGGGTGCTGCTCGGCCGGCCGGTCCTGTGGGGACTGGCCACCGGCGGCGAGCAGGGCGTGACCGCGGCGCTGGAACTGCTGCGCACCGAACTAGAGGTGTCGATGGCCCTCGCCGGTGCGCCGCACGTGGCCGCGGCCGGGCGGCTGGGCGTGCGATGGGCGCCCGGAACGAACGAACGGGAGGAGCGATGACTGAGTCGTCCCCGGCCCGGACGGCACGCCCCGGCGCGGTGATGGACCTGGCCGACCTGCACGGGTCGCTGTCCGATCCGGCGCTGCTGTCGATGAACCTGCTGAACGAGGTGTCCGACCGCTACCCGGACGCGGTCTCCTTCGCGGCCGGACGGCCGGACCCGGGCACTTTCTCGGTGGAGGACGTCCACCGCTTTCTGCGTACCTGGACCGCGTACGTCACCGACGGCACGCCCCACGGCGCGGAGGTGGCCCGCAACCGGCTCTACCAGTACGGCGGAACGAAAGGGGTGATCCAGGACCTGGTGGCCCGCAACCTGGTGACCGACGAGAACATCCACGTCGACCCGGAGTCGATCCTGGTGACCGTCGGCTGTCAGGAGGCCATGGTCCTGGTGCTGCGCGCGCTGCGCGCCGACGACCGCGATGTGCTCCTGGCCACCTCACCGGCCTATGTGGGCATCACCGGCGCGGCCCGTCTGGTCGATATGCCGGTCGTGCCGGTCGACAGCGGCTCCGGCGGCATCGACCTGGACGACCTGGCGGCCAAGGTACGCGGCGCACGCGAGGCCGGACTGCGGCCCCGGGCCTGCTATCTGGTGCCCGATTTCGCCAATCCGACCGGGCTGAGTCTCGACGTACCGACCCGGCACCGGTTGCTGGAACTGGCCGCGGAGCTGGACATCCTGCTCATCGAGGACAACCCGTACGGCTTCTTCGGTGACGGCGCGCCCCCGAAGCCGACGCTCAAGTCGCTGGACACGGGCCATCGGGTCGTCTACCTCGGCTCGTACGCCAAGACCGCCCTGCCCGGCGCCCGGATCGGGTTCGTGGTGGCGGAGCAGCCGGTCGTGCGGGACGGAGAGCTCGTCGGCACCCTCGCCGACGAGCTCTCGAAGATCAAGAGCATGATCACGGTCAATACCCCGCCGATCGCGCAGGCGGTCATCGGCGGCAGGCTGCTGGAGAGCGACTTCGCTCTGCGCGAGGCGAACCGGGACGCCACCGCGCGGTACGGACAGCGGCTGCGGCATCTGCTCGACGGGCTGGCCGCGCGGTTCCCGACAACGTCGCCGGTCACCTGGAACCGACCGGACGGCGGATTCTTCCTGGTCGTCACGGTGCCGTTCGTCGCCGACGACGACCTGCTCGCCTACTCGGCCAAGCGGCACAAGGTCATCTGGACGCCGATGCACCACTTCTACGCGGCAGGGGGCGGTCTGCGACAGCTGCGACTGTCCTGCAGCTCGCTCACGCCGGAGAAGATCGACCTCGGTCTGGACCGGTTCGCTTCGCTGGTGACCGATCTTCTGGAGAGGACCTGAGAACCATGAGAGCGCTGACGGTAAATGACCGGATCATTTCGGACGAGACCGACGCCTATGTGATCGCCGAGATCGGCCACAACCACGAGGGCGATCTCGGCAAGGCGGAGGAGTTGGTACGTCAGGCAGCCGCGGCCGGGGCCAGTGCGGTCAAGCTGCAGAAGCGCAACAACCGCTCGCTCTACACCAGGGCGATGTTCGACTCCCCCTACACCGGACGCAACAGCTTCGGCCCGACGTACGGAGCGCATCGCGAGTTCCTGGAGTTCGGCACCCACGAGTACACGTATCTCCAGCAGCTGTCGGCCGAACTGCGCGTGGACTTCATCGCGACCGCCTTCGACTTCGCCAGCGTGGACTTCCTGGCCGAACTCGGTGTGCCGGCGATCAAGATCGCGTCCGGGGACATCAGGAACACCCCCCTGCTCGCCTACGCGGCGAAGGTGGGCAAGCCGCTGATCGTGAGTACCGGTGGTGCCGACATGGAGGCCGTACGGCGCGCCTGCGGCACCGTGCTGCCGATCAACCCGGACCTCGCGCTGCTGCAGTGCACGGCGATGTACCCGGCCGAACCGGAGGCGTTGAACCTGGCGGTGCTGAGCACCTACCGGGCCGAGTTCCCGGAGACGGTGGTCGGTTTCTCCGGGCACGACCTCGGCCCGTGGGCCGCCTGGACCGCGTACGCGCTCGGCGCCCGGGTGGTGGAGAAGCATGTCACTCTCGACCGCACCCGGCCCGGCAGCGACCACAAGTTCTCGCTGGAGCAGGCGGACATGGCCGAAATGGTCGACGGGCTGCGCCGGGTGCGGCGCTCGCTGGGCGGCCGGGACAAGCAGGTCCTGCCGGGCGAGCGGCCCGCGGTCACCAAGATGGGCAAGAAGCTGGTCGCCCAACGGGACCTGCCGGCAGGCCACCGCCTCACCCTGGAGGACGTGGCGATCAAGTCGCCGGGCGACGGGCTGACTCCCGACCGGCTCGCCGACGTGGTGGGCCGCCACCTCGGCGGGCCGCTGACGGCCGACGCCGACATCACCCTGGACGGTCTGGTGGACGGCGATGCCGACCGCGATTGACCTGACCGGATCGGTCGCCGTCGTGACCGGGGTGTCCGGACGGCTCGGCGCCGTATGGGTGGACGCCCTGCTGGGCGCCGGTGCCGATGTGCTGGGCCTGGATGTGCGGGACACCCGCGGGCCGGAGCTGCGGGCGGTGCTGGACCACCACGACCCGAAGCGGTTCGCGACGGTGGTCGCGGACATCACCGACACCGGCAGCCTGCGCCGCGCGCTCGACGACTGTCTCGAACTGGCCGGCGAGCCGACCATTCTGATCAACAACGCCGGGGTCGACAGTCCACCGTCGGACCGGGGCGCCAGCTGGCGCTTCGAGGACATCCCGGACGAGGTGTCCGGCGGCATACTCGCGGTCAACGCCCAGGGGACGCTGCGGATGTGCCAGGTGTTCGGGTCGTGGATGGCCCGGCACGGCGGCGGTTCCATCATCAATATCGGATCGATGTACGGCGGCCTCGCGCCCGACCCCCGGATGTACGAGCACCTGCCGGTGGATCCGCCGTTCCTGAAACCGCCCGCGTACGGCATGTCCAAGGCCGGCGTCGCCTCGCTCACCCGGTACCTCGCGGCGCTGTGGGGGCCGGCCGGGGTGCGGGTCAACACCCTGTCGCCGGGCGGTGTCCTGGGCGCGCAGGACCCCGCGTTCCGGGAGAAGTTCCACGCCCGCGTGCCGCTGCGGCGCATGGCCCGCGCCGAGGATCTGACCGGACCGCTGCTGTTCCTCGCGTCCGACCTGAGCAGCTATGTCACCGGTACCGAACTCGCCGTGGACGGCGGGTTCGGCTGTTGGTGACACCGACCCCTCCACGAGGAGAAGCCATGGACAGCTCCTTGGCCTGGATACCGCGCACCGAGTTCGAGCGCGTCCTGGGCCATGTCGACGATCCGTACGACAGGGCCCTCGCCTTCACAGCGATGTCCCGGATCAACACCCTCTACATGATCGCGCGTGCCGGGTCGGGCCACATCGGTTCCAGCTTCAGCGCCGCCGACGTGGTCAGCTGGCTGTTGCTGGAGGAGCTCGACCAGCCGTTCGAAGCCGACGGCGATGTGTACTTCTCGTCCAAGGGGCACGACGCGCCCGGACTGTACGCCGCGATGATCGCGCTCGGGCAGCTGGACGAGGACCTCCTGCACCGGCTGCGGCGGATCGACGGGCTGCCCGGTCACCCTGACGTCGGCACCCCGGGAATGCCCTTCAACACCGGTTCCCTGGGCATGGGCATCTCCAAGGCGAAGGGCCTGATCCTCGCCCATCGCCTGGCCGGCCGGGTCTCCCGGGTGGTGGTGATGACCGGGGACGGCGAACTGCAGGAGGGCCAGAACTGGGAGGCGCTGCCCAGCGCCGCGCGGTACGGGATGGGCGAGCTGACCGTGGTGGTCGACCACAACCGCCTGCAGTCCGACACCTTCGTCACCGACGTCAGCGACCTCGGTGACCTCTCGGGCAAGTTCACCGCCGCGGGCTGGGGCGTGCTGCACTGCGACGGGCACGATCCCCGGCAGCTGGAGAAGGCGTTCGCCCGCCGCGCCGAGGACTACCCGGAGCAGCCCGTGGTGATCGTCGCGGCAACGGTGAAGGGCGGCGGATGCCCCACGTTCGCCGCGACCTCGATGGCACCCGGCGAATGGCGCTACCGCCACCACAGCGGTGCGCCGAGCCCGCAGGACTACCGCTCCGCGCACCAGGAGCTGACCGACACCGCCGACGGGATACTCCGCAGTCACGGCCTGTCGCCCCTCCGGCAGGTCCTGCGAACGCTGGACCTGCCGGTGAAACCGGCCGGGGTGCGGCTGCCCGAGCTGTACGGCCGACTCCTCACCGAGGCGGCACACGACGATCCGCGGATCGTCGCGCTCGACGGCGACCTGGTGCTCGACACCGGCCTGATCCCGTTCCGTGAGGCCCACCCGGACCGTTTCGTCGAATGCGGCATCGCCGAGCAGGACATGGTCTCGATGGCGGGCGGACTGGCGGCCGGGGGTCTGCGGCCATTCGTGCACTCCTTCTCCTGCTTCCTGCACGCGCGCCCCAACGAGCACATCTACAACAACGCCACCGAGCGGCGGCCGGTGGTGTATGTCGGCTCGCTCGCCGGGCTGCTGCCCGCCGGGCCCGGACATTCGCACCAGGCGGTCCGCGACGTGTCGGCGCTGTGCGCCGTCCCCGGTCTGACCATCCTGGAACCGTCCCACCCGGCCCAGTTGGCCGCCGCCCTGCACTACTGCCGCTCCACCTCGGACAGCGTCTACCTGCGGCTGTCCAGTCAACCGGTCCCCGCCGAACTGGCGGATCTGCCGCCCGCGCCCCTGGTGGCCGGCCAGGGCCGGGTACTGCGTACCGGCGGTCGGGCGGTTGTGTTCGGTGCCGGTCCGGTGGTCCTCGCGCAGCTGCTGGGCGCCGCCGACCTGCTCGCCGCACAGGGCATCGCGCTGACCGTGGTGGACCTGCCCTGGCACAACCGGGTCGACCCGGTGTGGCTGGGCGGGCTGCTGACCGGCACTTCGCACGTGTTCGTGGTCGAGCACCAGTACAGCAGCGGTGGCCAGGCCGACCTGATCGCCCGTCAGCTGATGGAGACGGGCGCCGGGGACGGGACCGCCTTCCGCGGCGTCGGTCTCACGGACGTACCGCGCTGCGGCACCGACGCGGAAGTACTCGCCGCACACGGCATGGACGCATCGCACCTGGCACATCTGATCGGCGCGGACGTCCTGGACCGCACCCGTACCACCCAACCGACGGGAGACACACCGTGGAAACTGTCCGCAACGAGCTGAACCGCCCACCCGAGGAGATCGTCGAGGGCTTCCGGGCGGTGCTCGCCGAGTACAGCCCGAGCTGCCTGGTCACCGACGCCCGGCGGCGGGTCGGTGCGATCGGCGGGCTGCTGCCGGTGAAGCACCATCACAAGATCGCCGGACCGGCGCTCACCGTCAATCTCTCGATCGACGACCTGGTCGACTGCATGCCGGTGCTGACCCGGGCGCAGCCGGGCGACGTGATCGTGGTGGCCTGCCACGGCACCACCCGCACCGCGATGTGGGGCGGCCTGATGTCCACCCTGTCGCGGCAGATCGGTCTGGCCGCCGGCATCGTCGACGGTGCCATCCGCGACGTCGACGAGATCCGCGACCTGGACTTCCCGGTCTGGTACCGCAGCACCGTCCCGAGGCCCTCCCCGACCGCCGTGCACGACCGTACCGAGCCGGTCCAGGTGAACGTGCCGGTGGTGATCGACGGTCAGGTGATCAACCCGGGGGACATCCTGGTCGCCGATGAGAACGGCATCGCGGTCGTACCGCAGGGCGAGGCCGAGACCGTGCTCGCCCGCACGAGGATGAACATCGACAGGGAGCGGGTGATCCGCGAGAAGATCGGCTCCGGTCTGTCGGTCGCCGAACTGATCGCCGAGTTCGGACACCTGTGATGCGCGTCTACCTCACCGGCGCGGACGGGATGCTGGGCACCGCGCTGCGGCAGGAGCTCGCGACGCGGCCGGAAACCGCCCACTGGCCGGTCCTCGGGGTGTCCCTCTCCGACTTCGACATCGGCGACGAGACCGCCGTCCGGGACTCGATCGCCGATTTCAGGCCCGACGTGGTGGTGCACACCGCCGCGAACGCGGTGGTGGACTCCTGCGAGCGGGACCCGGCGACGGCCCTGCGCGTCAACGTGGGCGGCACCCATCACGTCGCGGAGGCCTGCCGGCGGAACGGCAGTCGGCTGATCTACATCTCCAGCGACTACGTGTTCGACGGCCGGGCGCCCGGGCCGGCCGGGTACAACGAGGAAGACATACCCGCCCCGGTCAGCGTGTACGGGCTGAGCAAACTGGCCGGTGAGCGGATCGTCGAGGCCGTGCCCGACCACCTCGTGGTGCGCACGTCCTGGCTGTACGGCGGCAGCGACCCACGCCTGGACCAAGTGGTCGCCGCCGCCCGGGAGTTCCTCGACGGCGGCCGGCCTCGACTGATCGACGACCAGTTCAGCAGCCCGACCTACGTCCCCGACCTGGCGTCCGCGCTCGTACGGCTGCTGCCCGGCGCACTGGCCGTCCGCGGCCTGCTGCACATCGCCAACCGGGGCCGGGCGAGCTGGTACCAGGTGGGTCTGGCACTCGCCGAACGTCTCGGCACCGCCCACCCGGTGCCGATGTCCATGGCCGACGCCGGTTTCTTCGGCGGCCGGCCGCGCGACTCACGCCTGGACAGCACCCGCGCGGCGGCCTTCGTGCACGCGATGCCGCACTGGACCGACGCCCTCTCCCGGTACTGCGCCCGGCTCACCGCTGTCGACCGAGGGCCGGTGAACCACTGATGCCCACGCCGTTCCTGCTGCTGGACTTCGACGGTGTGGTGTGCGACACCGAACGGGCCGCGCTGCTGGCCTGGCAGGACCTCTACGACCGGCTCGCGGTGCCCCTGAGCGGCGAGGTACGGGCCAGGATGCTCGGCAACTCGGCCGGAGCCCGGGTCGCGCTGGCCGACCTGGCCGCCCGGCTGGGCCGGCCGGTCGGGGACGACGAGTGGGCCTGGCAGCGGCAGCGGCGGACCGCCCGGTGCGCCGCCGCGCCGGCCCGGCCCGGCGTGGACCGGCTGCTGTCCACCGCCGAGGGTGCCGCGATCGTGTCCAGCAGCCCGAGCGCCTGGGTGGAGGAACACCTGCGGCGGCTCGGGCTGCGGCACCGCTTCGACTTCCTCGTGACCGGCGACGACACCGACCGGCACAAGCCCGAACCGGACCTGTATCTGCTCGCGCTGGAACGCGCCGGGGTGGGTGCCGACGACGCGTTGGCCGTCGAGGACTCCCCGATGGGGGTCCGCGCCGCCCAGGCCGCCGGTCTGCGCTGTGTGGCGGTGCCCTGGGAACCGGCCGGGGCAGCCGGACTGGCCGGTGCCGACGCGGTGCTGACCAGCCTGAGCGAGCTGGATCCGCGGCGCTACCAGCGTAACGAGGTGTGACATGGAGATCACGGCGGACAACGCCCTGGACGAACTGTCCCGGCACGTCCTGATGGACGGCCTGGACCTCGTACTGGACCTGGAACGCAGCCGCGGCAGCACGCTGGTCGACGCGCGCGGCGGCGAGGAGTACCTTGACCTGCTCACCTTCTACGGCTCGTTGCCTCTGGGCATGAACCACCCCGGCATGACCGGCGACCGGGCGTTCCTGGCCGAACTCACCAGGGCCGCGCTGCACAAGGTGACCAACTCCGACATCTACACCGCGCAGTACGCGCGGTTCACGGCGACGTTCAGCCGGGTGCTCGGCGACGCGAGGTTGCCGCACCTGTTCTTCATCGACGGGGGCGCCCTGGCCGTGGAGAACGCGCTGAAGGTGGCTTTCGACTGGCGAGCACAGCGACCGCGCCTCGATCCGGCGGCGCCCCTCGAAGTCCTGCACATGGAGAGCGCCTTCCACGGGCGCAGCGGCTACACGCTGAGCCTGACGAACACCTCGCCGACGGTGACCGCGCGGTTCCCGGTATGGACGTGGCCGCGCGTACCCGCGCCCGGGCCCGGCGGCGAACGAGAGGCGGTCGAGATCGCGCGACGGCACCTGGCCGAGCGCGGCGACCGGATCGCCTGCTTCATCGCCGAGCCGATCCAGGGAGCAGGCGGAGACCGGCATCTCAGCAGGGAATTCCTGCTGCGCATGCAGGACCTGTGCCATGAGTACGACGTGCTGTTCGTGCTCGACGAGGTGCAGACCGGTTGCGGCATGTCCGGCGCGCCGTGGACCTACCAGCGGCTCGGGCTCGCACCGGACGTGGTGGCCTTCGGCAAGAAGACCCAGGTGTGCGGCCTGATGGCGGGCGGCCGGGTGGACCAGGTGCCCCAGGGCGCGCTGGCCGTGCCGGACCGGCTCGGCTCCACCTGGGGCGGCAACACGGTGGACATGGTGCGGGCCACCCGGATCCTGGAGATCATCGAACGGGACGGCCTGGTCGACGCGGCCGAGACCAAGGGCGGACACCTGGGCCGACTGCTCGCCGACCTGGCCGCGGCCCACCCGGCGCTGGTGCGCAATGTGCGTGGCCTGGGCCTGATGTGGGCGTTCGACCTGCCGGATCCGGTACTGCGCAATGAGGTCCTGGACCGCCTGCGCCGCTTCCACCGGGTGCTGCTGCTGCCCGGTGGGGCGAGCGCCGTACGGTTCCGCCCGGCACTCACCATCGGGCTCGACGACCTGGACAAGGGGGTTGCCGCGGTGGACGCGGTTCTCACCTCGATCAGTGCGCGATGAACTCCGGGACCCGGCATCGCATACGGGGACGTAGGGGTTGTCAGAAGGTTGTGGCGCGGCGAAAATACGGGCAGCTTTGTATTTCGGCGGAAACAAGGAGTGCGATGGCTCATGAGTAATCCGTTCGAGGATGAGAATGCCTCATACTGCGTTCTGGTCAATGCGGAGGAGCAGTATTCTTTGTGGCCGGATTTCGCAGAGGTCCCGGCCGGCTGGACCGTCGTCCTGCCGAGCACGACCCGGCAGACGTGCCTGGACTACGTGAACGAACACTGGGTCGACATGCGTCCCAAGAGCCTCGTCGAAGCGATGGACCAGGCCGGCTGACGCGCCCTCCCCAGGACAGCCAGGGATCACGCCGCAAGGCGGCGTGATCCCTGGCTGCGTGTTCCGTGTCGGCCCGCACCGCGTGAGGCTTCGGACGGGAAGCGGGCGGCAGCGTGCTGCTGACGAAGGCGCGGACGAAGACGAATTGCATGGATATTCTGCACTTGTTTCGAGCGCGTCGGACGCCTCGGTACTCCCGACGCCGTCACCGGTTCACTATCAGGATTCTTTCGTTTCCGCATCGCGGCGCACGGCCGATGCCTGTGACACCCGATAGCGCGCTGATAGCCGGTCGATGAGCCGGGCGGTAAGCATGGGTCGCGTCGCTGACCGGAACGCCCGGCAGTCGCCGCGGCTCATCGACGAGGGCACGTTGCGAAGACGCATGCACTGATGCCGCAGCACACGTATGCGACCTACTGCCTGGCCGAGGAATGGTTTTCCCTCTTTCTCACTGACCCATGGTTGGAGTTCGCGGTGGAACTGGTGGAGCGCGAAACACCGTTGGCGCTACTGAACGCGCTGGCCGAACAGGCGCGGGACGGACATGGACGCGCCGTGCTCGTCTCCGGACCGGTGGCGGCCGGCAAGAGTGTGCTGGTGCACAACTTCGCCGATCGTGCCCTGAGTCTGGGAATGCTCCCGCTGTCGGCGCTGGGATCCAAGGATGAGCGGCACCTGCCCCTGGGAGTGGTGCGGCAGTTGGTGGACGACGCGCCGCTGGACCCCGAGGACCGGGCGCGGGCCGTGGCGCTGATCGAGGACGGCGTGCGCGCCGCCCGGTGCCAGGGCACCGGAGCGCAGGTGGACGACGGCATCGTGCACGGGCTCTGCACCGTTCTGCTGGAACTGGCCGAACGCTGCCCGCTGTACATCGCCGTCGACGACGTGGACCAGGCCGACCAGGCCTCGCTGACGTGTCTGGCGTACCTGGCGCGGCGGCTGAACAGCGCCCGGGTGCTCGCGGTGTTCACGCACAGCGGGCACGGGTGCGACACCGAGTTCCGCTTCGGGGCCGGCCTGCTGCGGCAGCCCAACTGTCACCGCGTCGAGGTCACGCAGGTCTCCCCGGCAGGCGTGCGGCAGCTGGTGGCCCAGCACCTGGGCGAGGCGATCGCCGATGAGCGGTCCGCGGACTGGCACGCCTACAGCGGGGGCAACCCGCTGCTGGTCGAAGCGCTGGTCCGCGACCACCTCGGTGGTGACGAGGCGGGCCCGCGCTACCGCGAGTCCGTACTGTCCTGCCTGCGCCGCGGCCGCCCGGACATGGTCCGTGTGCTGAGCGGCTACGTGGTGCTCGGCGAACTGGACAACCTGGACAGCCTGGTGGGGCTGAGTCCCGCCCGGACCACGGAGGCGGTGCACGCGCTGATCGCCTGCGGACTGCTCACCATGGACGGTTTCCGGCACGAGGCGGCCCGTGACGCGGTGGTCGGCGCGATCGATTCCGACGAGCTCGCCCGGCTGCACGTCCGAGCCGCGGTCCTCGCCCACGAGCGCGGTGCCGGCACCGCGGTGGTCGCCGACCATCTGCTCCACGCCGGTGCGCCGGCCGACGGCGGTGCGCTGGAGGAGCCGTGGGCGCTGCCGGCACTGGAGGACGCCGCGGCGCACGCTCTGCGGGACGGCGCGGCCGGCCGTGCGGTGGACTGCCTCCGGCTGGCCCGGCTGGTCTGCACGGACTCGCTCCGGCGGGCACGCATCACCGCCGCTCTGATCCGGGCCGAGTGGAGCATCAACCCCGGTGTGTCCAGCGGCCGCCTCGGCGAACTCGTCGAGGCGATGCGAAAGGGCTGCCTGCGCGGCGCCGACGCGCTCACGCTGGTCCGGGCGCTGCTCTGGCACGGCCGCTTCGAACAGGCCCAGGAGGTCCTCGGGCACCTGGCCGGATCCGGGCAGGTGATGGACCCGGAGACAGCCACCGAGCTGCAGATCACCCGACGCCGGCTGAGGCACACCTATCCGTCGTTCCTGGCCGCGCTCGGCCCGAGGTCCGGTGCCGGACGTCCCCCCACGCACTCGGTGAGCGCCGACCGCCGGTTGCAGGCGGTGTCCGCGCTGGCCGCCGTACTCGGCGAAGGTTCCTCCCAGGAAGCCGTCGGCGTGGCGCAACGGGTGCTCCACGGCACCCGGCCGGAAGAGCTGTCCACCGAGACCGTCGAAAGCGCCCTCCTCACCCTCGCGTACAGCGGGCGGGCCGAGCGTGCGACAGCCTGGTGCGATCTGTTCCTGGACCGGATGCAGGCGAGGCACACGCCGAGCAGACAGGCGAGACTCGGCGCGGTACGGGCCGAGATCGCCCTGCGCCGGGGCGACCTGACCGACGCCCTGCGGTACGCGAGTGAAGCGCTCGCCACCCTGCCGGCGATCAGCTGGGGAGTGACCGTCGGCGCACCGCTGAGCACACTGATCCTGGCCACCACCGCGATGGGCCGCTACGACGAGGCACAGGCCTACCTGGACCACCGGGTTCCGGAGGCGATGTTCGACACCCGTTACGGCATGCACTACCAGTACGCGCGGGCGCGGTTCGGGCTGGCCACCGGCCACCTGGAGATGGCCCTGGAGGACCTGCGCCGGTGTGGCGCCAAGCTGTGCCAATGGGGGATGGACACGCCTGGCCTGATCCCGTGGCGAACCGATGTCGCCGAGGTGTACCTGGGACTGGGCCGCCCGGACGACGCCAGGCGGATACTTGAGGAGCAGTCGGCCAAGTTCACCGTGATGCCGAACCGGGTCCGCGGCACCGCGACCCGGGTCCTGGCCGGAGCGGGCGCACCGGCGCACCGGCCCACGCTGCTGCGCCAGGCGGCGGAGCTGCTGCAGTCCGACGACGGCGACCGGTACGAACTCGCCCTGACCTTCGCCGACCTGGCCCGTGCCTACCGGACCCTGGGGGAGTTCCGGCGTGCCGCGGCGGCCGAGCGCCGCGCCGTCATCGTGGCCGCCGACTGCCACGCCGAAGCCCTGGTCCGGGGCCTGGCGGTGGAGAGCGCCACCGCGCTGCCGGCACTGGCCGACGGCGGTGACGGGCTCACCGAGGCGGAGCGCCGCGTGGCCGCCATGGCCGCGGTCGGCTGTTCCAACCGGGAGATCGCCGAGGGTCTGCACGTCACGGTCAGCACGGTCGAGCAGCACCTGACCCGCACGTACCGAAAGCTGCGTATCAGCCGCCGCGCGGACCTGCCGTCCCTGCTGGGCGGACCGGCGACGGTGGACCTCACCGACGCGCGGCGGCGGTGACGGACCGTGTGACATCCGATGCCCCGGCCGGTCCCGGCGACAGGTGCCCGAGGGGCTCGTCCCGTAGTTGAATTTCCGACAATTTGGCTTGGCCGCCTTCTCGGAACTGCGGTGAATCCACACATTGCGTCCCTTCGCCGAATCTCCGGCCACTTCAGTAACGCCGTTCACTGGATAGACCCGATCGGGTCAGGTAGATATGATGTTGGTGCGTAGCTGACCGGCGGGAACTGTGTCGTGGATGTGAAGGACGGTCATGCGCTTTCGTCTATTAGGGCCGTTGGAAGTGGTCGGCCCTGGTGGCCCAGCGCCGATCACCGCCGAGCGTCAGAGAATCGTCTTGGCGGTTCTGCTGCTGGAGCCCAATCGGATCGTTCCGATGGGTCGGCTGGTCGACGCGGTCTGGGGCGCGTCACCGCCGCCCACCGCGCGCGCCCAGATCCAGATCTGTGTCTCCATGGTCCGCGCCAGCATGGCGAAGGTCGGTCTGCCCGACGTCATCCAGACCAGGTCACCCGGTTACCTCGCCGAAGTCGGGGATGACGAGCTGGACCTCTATGTCTTCGAGCGGGCCGCTTCGGCCGGACGTACCGCCGAGGAGGCAGGCCGTTTCGACGAGGCGGCGTCCGCCTTCGAAACGGCGCTCGGGCTCTGGCGCGGGTCTTCGTGCTTCGGCGGTGGCATCACCAGCACGGCACTTCAGGCTCCGGCCGCGCGGCTGGACGAGCAGCGGCTCGCCGTCGTGGAGCAGTGGGTGGACGCGCGGCTGGCCCTCGGTCTGCACCAGCGGCTGGTGGCGAGACTGATCGACCTGGTCATGCAGAACCCGCTGCGGGAACGCCTTCGCGCCCAGCTCATGGTGGCGCTGTCCCGGTCGGGCCGCAAGGCCGAGGCGCTGGAGGTCTACCGGCGTGGTCGGCGCGAGCTGATCGATGAACTGGGCATCGAGCCGGGGGAGGAGCTCCGCCGGCTGCAGGAGTCGATCCTGTCCGGCCGGTTGGACGGTGCGCAGCCGGTGAGTACGCCGCCCGCGGCGCAGGCGGTGCCGGCCGTGCCCGCGGCCCGCTCGGCGTTACCGGCGCCGACGGCGGCCGCGACGTTCGTCGAACCACCGGCGGTGCCCCGGCTGCTGCCCGGCGCGATCGCCGATTTCACCGGACGTGACGATGTGCTCGCCCGGCTCGAAGCGGCGCTGGAAGAAGCCACGGATACGCCGTACGCCCTGCGGATCGTTTCGATCACCGGCAGAGGAGGCGTCGGCAAGAGCACCCTCGCGGTGCACCTCGGACATTCCTTGGCGAATCGATTCCCCGACGGTCAGATGTTCGCCAAGCTGCGAGGACCGTCAGCCCAGCCGATCCTGCCCACGCGTATTCTCGAACGCTTCCTGCGCAGCTTGGGAATACGGGGCTCGGCAATGCCGTCGAGCCTTGAGGAACGGGCGGAACTGTTCCGGAACCTCGTCGCCGACCGGCGCATGCTGATCGTTCTCGACGACGCGATCGACGAGGAGCAGGTGCGCTGGCTGTTACCCGGATCGTCCAACTGCCCGGTTCTGATCACGAGCCGGTCCCGGCTGGCCGGTCTGGAGGGCGCGTGCTCCGTCCGGATCGACGTGTTCTCCACCGAACAGGCCTTACAACTGCTCAGCCGGATCCTCGGAGCCGAGCGGATCCACAGCGAACTGTCCAGCGCCCTGCTCCTGATAAAACTGTGCGGCAACCTCGCGCTGGCGTTGCGGATCGTGGCGGCGCGGCTGGCGGCCCGGCCGCACTGGCCCCTGAACAAGATGGTGGCCCGGCTGCGTGACGAACGCCAGCGGCTGGATGAACTGACCCATGGCGGGGTCGGCGTCCGGGCCGGCCTGGCCATGGCCTACCAGGGCCTGCCCTCCGACGCGCAGCGCCTCTTCCGGCGACTGTCCATGCTGGAGGCGGCGGAGTTCTCCAGCTGGGTCGCGGCGCCCTTGCTCGACGTCGGGGTGGCGGAGGCCGAGGACACCCTGGAGTTCCTCGTGGACGCCCAGCTCGTCGATGTCGAAGTGGTGAAGGGCAGCCGCCCCCGCTATCGCCTTCACGACCTGGTCCGGGTCTACTCCCAGGAGTGCCTGGCCGAGCACGAGAGCACCCCCGAGCGAGCGGTCGTACTCGGCCGGGTGCTGAGCACCTGGCTGTTCCTGGTCGAGGAGGCGCACCGGCGGGCCTACGGCGGGGACCACACGCTGATCCATGGACACGCGCCGCGCCTGGCACTCGATGAATCGGTCATCGACCGGGAACTCGGTGATCCGCTCAGGTGGTTCGAGGACGAACGGGTCAGTCTGATCACGGCGGTCAGACAGGCCGCCGGCGCGGGTCTCGACGAGCTCTGCTGGGATCTGGCGCTGACGCTGGTCACGCTTTTCGAGATGTACGGCTACTTCGACGACTGGCGCACGACGCACGAGATCGCGCTCGGGGTCACTCAGCGCAACGGCAACCGGCGTGGTCAGGCAGCGATGCTGTACTCCCTGGGAACACTGCATATGTTCCAGTACAAGCTGGACGAGGCGCGAGGCCGCCTGGGGCTCGCCGGTGAACTGTTCCGTCAGGTCGGCGACGTGCACGGCGAAGCGCTGGCCCTGCGCAACGGCGCGTTCGTCGACCGTATCCAGGGCCGCCTCGACGAGGCGATGGCGGGCTATGAGAAGGCGCTGGTCATGCTGTGCGCGGTGAACGACTCGACCGCAGAGGCGCACGTGCTGAGCAACATGGCACAGATCCACTTGGATCGTGGCCTGATCGCGGAGGGGAAGCAGACCATGGCGGCCGGTCTGTCCGCGGTGGAGCGGTCGGGCAACCGGCGGGTGCGCGCGCAGATTCTGTGCCGCTTGGGCGAGGCGCATCTGCAGATCGACGAGGTGGCCGACGCCGAGTACGTTTTCTCACGGGCGCTGGAGACCGTCCGTTCGGTCGGGGACCCGGTGGGCGAGTGCTACGCGCTGCGCGGTCTGGCCATTGTCCGGTCGCACCAGGGGAGTCACAGCGCGGCCTACGAGATGCTGGAACAGGCCATGGTGATCGCTTCCCGGGCCCATGAGTATCTCGCCATCGGCCGGGTCCAGCTCTCCCTCGGCGAAGTGGCCGCGGACCGGGGCAGCTACGAGCGCGCCAAGGAGCACATCACCGCGGCGCTGGACATCTTCGGGCGGATGCAGGCCACCAGGTGGAAGAATCAGGCGTTGCGTCTCATGAGCGACGTCTGCGCGGCCTCCGACGACGCGGCCGCCGCCTACGCACGGGCGAGCTCGGGCTGATGCCGGGGCCCTCGGAGCGAACGACGGCAGAAGCTTCCGCCGTCGTTCCCGTCTCCGACAGCCGGACCCGGGGTCCCGGCACCGGCACCGGAACCGGCCATCTGGAAACGGAACTCCCGCGTCTCTTACGGCCGCGTGGCACGATGCCCACCTCAGCGGGAAGATCCGTCCGGACAGCGGATGCCGGGCGGTGGGAGGGAAGGGCCGAACCGTCGCGGTAGCGGCGGGGGCCGATGTTCGCAGACGGGACGCATACCGGTGTTCCGTCCCACAAAGGATGCAATCGATGAGGCCGGTGTTACGTGAAGCTCGGAGTGTGTGTCTCTGATGGAACCACTGGGCGGCCCGTCGACGGGCTGATGATCCGCATCGAACGGCCTCGCCTGGACGAGTGGCAGACCGTGTGGCACGGGCTGACCGGCAGGGACGGGCGGCTGGACCGCCCCTCCCTGCCGGAGGACACTCCCGGGCCGTTCCGGCTGGTCCTGGAGAGCGACCGGTATTTCACGACGCTCGGGAGGCGGCCGTTCTACAGTCACATCGTGGTGGCGTTCGCCGAGTGGGAGATCGATCAGGAGATTCCGATCGTGATCGCCCCCCACGGTTATGCGGTGTGTGCCGTCGGCCAGTAGCCGTGGCGCACGAGTGAGGAACGAGGACGGGCGACCCCACCCCGGTCATCTCCCCTGCGGTGGCGCGGTCGCGTGAAGTCCGGCGGTTCCGTCGTCGGCGCGGACGGAACCCGTGCTCGTCGTCGGCGCGGACGGAACCTGTGCCCATGGCGACGGGGCGGCGGCGGGCGAAGGCGATCCCTCGGTCCCGCACCTCGCCGAGCGCGGCGGTCGGCAGGGCGGTGGCCACGCGGATCAGCGCTGACGGTTGCCTCACGAGGGAAGTTTCGCCCTCCAACCCCGGTCGCTTAGCGAGTACTTAGCGTTCCAGTAGGAGGACGAAAAGGGAACTCACTAGAACTGGAGGTGTCCACCCGGACCTCCGGGTCACGAGTTTCCGCATGGGAGATCGCTATGTTGGCTCTGCTGTACACCCTGGCTGAATTCGCGGGCGACCACCGCCAGGACGACACCATCTGGGGCTGACTTTCCGCCACTTGGCAGGTGGTTGTCACCGGGGCCGGCAGGGCTTTCCCACGACATGGCGCGAGAGAAGGGCCGGACGGAGTGCCACGAAGGGCACGCGTCGGCCCCGGCGACAATGCGGCCCGGACGAGGAACTGCCCGGACCGCATTCGGCCGGCGAGTGCCTTCACGTACTTATGACGCAGGATGTGATGCGGTGTTGATGGCATGGGAAGAGCGGACGCCGAACGGCCTGTACCGACCGGGAGGTGACGGTACATGAGCATCTCGGTTCGGGTCATCGATTCCACCAGTGGTTGCCCGGTCGCGGATCTGGTCGTCACCCTGCACGCCCGGGAGGACGGCGCGTGGCCCGTCGTGTCCCGGTCGCGGACCGACAGCGCGGGGAGGATCAACTCGCTGTCCGGCACGGCCCTGCCGTACGGGTCCTACCGGCTGGTCTTCGAAACCGGTGAGTACTTCGCCGAGCGGGCGGTCGACAGCCTGTACGGGGAGGTCATCGTCTCGCTCCACTATCAAGGTGACCCGAGCCATCTGCACGTTCCGTTGCTGTTGAGCCCGTTCTCGTACACCACCTACCGGGGGCTCGCCCCCAGGACCGCGGTCGCCGAGAAGGTGTGAGGCCGGACCGGCGACGGCGCGGGGTGCGGTCGGTGTGACGCCGCCATGGCCCTCGTACGCCGCCGGGGCCGCCCGGACCTCCCGTGCCGGTATCGGTCGGCGTCCTCGGCCCGGCACGAGGACGGCGTGAGATCCCGTATGCGCGGATGGGCGAAGGCTCGCAGTGAAGGCGCCTGCGGACATGGCCCAGGGGCACCGCAAGCAGAAGGGGTGGAACAGTTGTTTGACGCATCGCAGTCGACGATTCACACAGTGCCGGTCGAATCCCTGCTGCCGGCGGACTCGCCGCGACTGGAAGGTCTGAGCGAGGGCCATGCGCAGGCACTGGCGGAGGGCGGGACCGAGTTCGAACCGATCCTCGTGCACCGGGACACGGGACGCGTGGTCGACGGCATGCACCGGCTCCGGGCCGCGATCCTGCGCGGGGAACGCCGCATCACGGTCCGCTATGTCGAGGGCGCGTCGGCCGATCTGTTCATCCGGTCGGTGCAGGCCAACATCAGCCATGGCCTTCCCCTGACACTCGGGGACCGCAAGGCGGCGGTCCTGCGCATCCTCGCGACCCACCCCCACTGGTCGGACCGGGCCATCGCCGCCGTCACAGGGGTGTCGCCGAAGACGGTAGGGGCAGTACGGGGGAGATGTTCGACTGAGGAATCTCCTCAGTCGAATCCCTCGGTCCCACGTGTGGGCAGGGACGGCCGGGCGCGCCCGGCGGACATGCCGGAGCGCCGGGAGAAGGCGCGGTCCCTGCTGACGGAGCGGCCCCGCGCGACCCTGCGCGAAGTGGCCCAGGAGGCCGGTGTCTCCGTCAGCACCGCGCACCGCCTGCGGCAGGAACTGCGGTCCTGCGCGGCCGTGCCCGAATCGGACGAGCAGACACCGGCCGCGGTGGCCGTGCACGAGGACTCCGCGTCCCTCACCGCGCTCGTGACCGTGGCGCCCGCGCGATGTTCCGGCCCGGTCTCCCGTCCGACTCCGCCGGAACCCGCCTCGCGGGGGACCGCGCGCATCCGGGTGCGGGCCATGGACGTTCTCTCCAACGATCCATCGATTCGCTTCACGGACAGCGGCCGCGCTCTCCTGCGCTGGCTCAACGGCCAGGCCCACGGGCTGGCGGCGGGCGAGCAGCTGCTGGCGGCCGTCCCACCGCACTGCGCCAGAGCCCTCACCGAAGTGGTGAGTCACTACGCCAGGGAGTGGGAGCGGCTGGCCGCCGGGCTGCAGAGCCCGACCCGATGAACGGCTCCTGGTGAGCGGTCCGGTGAGGCCACCGGCGGTGTGCCGTCGGCGGTGACAGGTCCCTGCCGGCGGCTGTGGGACGGAGACCGGGCGAACCGGCGCTGTGCGGTCGGGTGTTGGCCGGCGTCGCAGGACGGCGTGGCGCCCGTCGGCCATCCGGCGCTGGCAGCGTCCGCGTCGTACGGACGGATGTGCCATCGCCCCCTGCCGCGCCACCGCCTTGAGATCGTCGCCCGTCGCCCGTGCCTAGGCCGGTGACCGCCTCACGCGGTGTGTCGTGCGCCCACCCCGCGACGTGCGGCGTCGACGCACTTCGGCGCCTTCCCAGGGACGGGCGGCGAACATGAGAAACGCTCGGTGACGAAGCTCACGTTTGATGGGTGGATCGCATCCTCTTGGCGCCTTTTGTGTGGGGGACAGAGTGGTGAATGTGCTCAATTACCGGACTCGTGTGCATGGGTGAAACCTTCTGCGGCGCTCACTTCGTGGTTACGGTGAGACGCGAAACGAGGGGGCAGGCATCGAGCCCCGGGCTTCGCGGCCGTGCTCCCCTCGCCCGGATCCGTTCTGCTGATCCGAGTGATGTGGTCCGCACGTCATGGACCTCGTGTTCCACGGGCGCCGGTGGCAGTCCGTCAGAGGCGGGCCGACGTCATGGGTGGCGTCGACGCGTCGGAACACGAGACGGTCCGCGTGCAGGTGACCGGCGGGCCCATGCGGCAGGTGCGATGTGTTCTGACAGGAGCAGAGTGAACATCTCGGTGGACGATGTCAGAGTCAAGGCCAAGGCACTTTACGAATCACGTGCGACGGGCCGCCCCATCCCTCCCTTCACCGACGAGCATCCCGCGCTGGACATGCACGACGGATACGCCATCCAGCGCGAACTGGTCGGGATGCTGACAGCGGCCGGCGACACCGTCGTCGGCTACAAGGCGGGACTCACCTCCGTCCCGATGCAGGAGCTGTTCGGTGTCAGTACCCCGGACTACGGACCGGTGCTGGGTTCGACCGTGTACGAGAACGGAGCCACCACGCCGAGCGGCTCGTTCATCGCGCCCAAGGTCGAGGCGGAGATCGTTTTCCGGCTCGGCACGCCGCTCAAGGGGCCCGGTGTCACCGTGGCCGCGGCACGTGAGGCGATCTCCGACGTCATGGCGGGGCTGGAGATCGTCGATTCCCGGATCGAGGACTGGCGGATCCGGCTCGCGGACACCATCGCCGACCTCGCGTCGAACGGCGCGGTGGTACTCGGCCCTCCGGTTGCCCTGCCCGACGACTGCGATGTGCGCCTCGTCGGTATGGCCTTCTCCCGCAACGGCGCACTCGTGGCGACCGGAGCCGGTGCCGCAGCCCTGGGTGATCCGGTCGCGGTGGTCGCCTGGCTGGCGAATGTGCTCGGCGAGCACGGTGTGACGCTCGAAGCGGGCCAGCTGATCATGACGGGCGCCCTTCACGCCGCAGTCGCGATGTGTCCCGGCGACAGCTTCGTGGCCGAGTTCGACCGGCTGGGCACCGTCACCCTTCACGTGGGCGACACGTAGACCACCGACGCGCCCCAAGGCGAATCTCGGTGAATCTCTAGAGAGGGAAGGGCAAAGCAGCCATGAAGCGAAACGGGCGCCTGCCCGTGGCCGTCCTCGGCGCCGGCCTCATCGGAGTCGATCTGGCAGAGAAGATCATGCGTTCCGAGTACCTCGACTGCGGGCTGGTCGTGGGACGCGACGAAAAGACGCCCGGCCTGCGGCAGGCGGCCGAACTCGGTCTTGCCATCGGTACGCGCGGTATCGAGTCCCTCCTGGACGCTCCGCAGCCGTTCGGCATCGTGTTCGACGCGACCAACGCCATGGCGCATGCCGAGCACGCGGAACGCCTGAGCCTGTCGGGTACGAAGCTCGTGGACCTGACACCGAGCAAGGTCGGGCGGATGGTGATTCCGAGCGTGAACGGGGCGGAGGTCCTGAGCTGCGACGACATCAACATGATCAGCTGTGGTGGCCAGGCGTCGATACCGATCCTGCACGCGATCACCCAGGGACACAGGGTCGAGTACGTCGAGGTCGTCACGACGGCCGCCAGTCCGAGTGTCGGGCGCTCCACCCGGCTCAATCTCGACGAGTACGTCGAGACCACGCAGGACGCGGTACGTGACTTCACCGGCGTCAAGGACGTCAAGGCGATCCTCAACGTCAGTCCGGCCAGGCCGCCGGCGACCTTCCGGGTCGCCATGTCGATGCTGGGGGAAGGGTTCGGCACGGCGTCGGTGAACGCGGCCGTGACGGCCGCGGCCGACCAGGTGCGCTCCTTCGCCAAGGGATACCGGATCACCGCGTGTGTCGTGGAGGAGAGCAAGGTGTTCGTCGCCGCGGAGGTCACTTCGTCCGGCGGACGCATCCCCCGGTACGCCGGCAACCTCGACATCATCAACTCCGCCGCGGTTCATGTCGCCGAACAGTGCGCGGCGGTCGGCCTGGCGAGCACGGGTACGGAGACGTCATGAGCGCAGCAGCATCTCCCGGCGGCGCCGGAAGGCCGGTCCTCATCTACGACGCGTCCCTGCGCGACGGCCATCACGCGGTCCGTCACCAGCTGGACCGTGAACAACTGCGGTCCTACGCGAGGGCGGCGGACGCCGCCGGCGTTCCCATGGTCGAGGTGGGGCACGGCAACGGTCTGGGAGCCTCCTCCCTCCAGGTCGGGCAGTCCCGGCTCGGTGACGACGAGATGCTGTCGATCGTGCGGGAGTCCCTGCGCGACAGCAGGATGGCCGTCTTCATGCTGCCGGGATGGGGTACGACCGCGGACCTTGAGCGGGCCATCGCCCATCAGGTGGACGTGGTGCGGATCGGCACCCACTGCACCGAAGGGGACCTCGCCGAACGGCATCTGGGCTTTCTCCGGGAGCAAGGGGTCCAAGCCCAGGCCGTTCTTCTGATGAGTCATATGGCGAGTCCCGAACGGCTGGCTCATGAATGCGCCCGGCTGGTGGAGTTCGGCGCGAACGCGGTGGGCATCATGGACTCCTCCGGTCACTATCTGCCGGCCGATGTCACGGAGCGCATCGCTGCCATGCGGGAAGCCGTCGAGGTGCCGGTGATGTTCCACGCCCACAACAATCTCGGGATGGCGGTCGCGAACTCGATCGCCGCCGCGGAAGCGGGTGCGGACATCCTGGACGCCTGCGCCCGGGGTTTCGGAGCGGGCGCCGGGAACACTCAGCTGGAGGTCCTGGTGCCCGTGCTGGAACGGATGGGCTTCTCGACGGGAATCGACCTGTACGGTCTGCTGGACGCGGCCGACCTCGCCGAGCGCGAACTCATGCCGGCACCGCCCACCATCGACTCGGTGAGTGTCGTCAGCGGCCTGGCCGGAGTGTTCTCCGGGTTCAAGAACCGGGTCCTGGACATCTCGCGGCGTGAGGACGTCGATCCGCGTGATGTCTTCTTCGAACTGGGCAAGAGGCAGGCCGTGGCGGGCCAGGAGGACCTCATCGTCGAGGTGGCCCTCGCCCTGAAGGCTGCTCGTAGTGCGTGAGAGCCGCGAGCCCGCGGCCTCCGGTCGGGTGAGGACAGTGAGGGAAGAGCCAGTCGTGTACGACGTACTCAAAGACATCCTGGTCGGCGAATTGCACGTACGCGAGGAGGATGTCGTGCCGACGGCCACCCGTGAAGAGGTCGGGCTGGACTCCCTGTCGGTGCTGGAACTCGCCACCGCACTGAACGAGCGGCTCGGCATCGAGGTCCACGACTACGAACTGCTGGACGCCGGCACCCTCGCCGACGTGGCCCGTCTGATGGCGGAACGGCGGCCGGGAGGCTGAGCCCCACAGTCGATTCGGACGCCGTTCGCACGACCGAGCGTGGCGGCGTCCCCTCCACCGGGAGTCCCATGTCTTATCCACCGCTGCGCGCGGTTCTCGAAACCGTTGCCTCCTACAAGCCGTCCGACGGTGTCTACGGATCGACCGCGCGACCTCGCCCGCTGTCGGCGAACGAGTCGCCGCACACCCCCCTGCCCGGCATCGTCGAGGTGATCGAGGGGGCCGGTTCCCTGGTGAACCGTTATCCGGACCCCGGCTGCGGACCGCTGATAGGTGCCATCGCCCGGTCCCACGGGATCGCGGAGGACCGCGTCGTGGCCGGTGCCGGTTCCGTGGCGCTCCTGCAGACGCTGTTCCAGTCGATCGCCGATCCCGGCGCCGAAGCCGTGTACGCCTGGCCGTCGTTCGAGGTCTACCCCACGCTCGCCGCCCTGGCCGGCGTGGAATCCGTGCAGGTGCCGCTGGACGACGAAGCCCATGACCTGCGGGCCATGGCCGACCGGATCTCCTCCCGGACCAGGCTCGTCATCATCTGCAACCCCAACAATCCGACGGGCACGGTCGTCGGTCACGAAGAACTCCGGGAGTTCATCGAGTCCGTACCACCGACGTGCCTGGTGGCCGTGGACGAGGCCTACTACGAGTACGTCCGCGGGCCGGCGGCGTCCAGTGCCCTGTCGCTGTGCGCCGCGCATCCGAACCTGGTCGTGCTGCGCACGTTCTCGAAGGCCTATGGACTGGCCGGACTGCGGACCGGATACCTGGTGGGGGATGCCCATGTCGTCGAAAGGCTGCGCAGGGCATGTCTCCCCTACGCGGTGAACACCGTCGCGCAGCAGGCGGCCGTCGCAGCCCTCGGACTTGCGGAGCAACTGCTGCGGCGCGTCGACAGCACGGTCGCGGAACGCACTCGCGTACGGGACTCCCTGGTGCGCCGCGGCTGGGAGAT
Source organism: Streptomyces sp. TSRI0281 (assembly GCF_001905125.1). Classification (GTDB taxonomy): domain Bacteria; phylum Actinomycetota; class Actinomycetes; order Streptomycetales; family Streptomycetaceae; genus Streptomyces. Next base: position 540,638 of record NZ_LWLE01000012.1, read on the forward strand.
CCCGGACAGCCAGGCGAACTTCCTCTGGCTGCGACTGGGCCGCCACGCCGTCGACTTCGGTGTGTGGTGTGCGAGCAGGGACATCGCGGTACGGGCGTTCGGGGACGTGGGCGTGCGTGTGTCGATCGGTTCCGCCGAGGACAACGACCAGTTCCTCGCCGCGGCGGACGAGTGGCGCTCCGCAGGGCGGATGGCCACGACCGGAGCCGGGCAGCCGCGTCAGGTCCGAAAAGAGGCGGAGGTATGACCACTCTTCACACCGCACAGGACGCTCTGGTCCCGGCCGACGCCGGGGTCTCCCGTCATGTGGTCGTCGCGCCGGGCATGTGCAGTGGCGGCTCCACGGTGTTCGGCCGGATCGGGGACTGGACCTGGGAGGTGGTGAGCGAGTCGTGCCGGGTCAACGTACACGCGGCCCGGACCGCCGCCGGAGACCCCGCCTATCTGTCCTTCTACTACTTCCATGTGCGCGGCGGAGATGTCGTCCACCCCCACGGACTCACCTTCGGCGACGAACTCCGGGTCGACTCCCGGGCCTTCCAGTTCGGCAGTCAGTCGGTCATCACCCTGCACCGGCTGGCCCCCGCCGGTCTGGAGCTGCCGGACGGACCACTGGACCCGGCGGAAGTGTACGAACACCCGCACCCGCACTGCCTCTACGCGGAGAACTTCAACCGGTGGATCGCCCGCAGCACCGCGGGCAGCAACCGGGGTCTCGCCCAGGTGACACCCCCGGACTTCAGCTACCAGGAGCTGGCGCCGCTTCCGAACGCCTACTCTCCCCGGTCCCTGGTGGGCCGGGCCCGGGCCACCGGAAGCTTCCACCCCACAGGCCCGCCCGGATTCCAGGAGGCCGGGCAGCCCCGGACCTTCGCCTACGCACTGGACGTCGTGCGCGACCTCAACGGCGCCGGACTGATGTACTTCGCCTCGTATTTCGCGGTCTTCGACACGATGCTGCTGCGTCTGTGGCGATCGCTGGGACGGACGGACGAACAGTTCCTGCGGCGCAGGGTGATCGACCAGAAGATCGGCTACTTCGGCAACGCCGACCCCGGCACGGTCTTCGAGGTCACCGTACGCAGGTGGCGGAGCACCGGGTCATCGCAGGTCGAGGTGGCCGACATGGCCCTGCGCGACACGGCGACCGGGCAGCTGATAGCCGTCACCGCGATCGAGACCGAGGTCGGGGCAGCAGGCATCCGCTCCTCGGACGGCGGGTGAGGCCCCGGCCGTCCGCTGCCCGCCCGCCCGGGAAAGCTCTCTTCGACGAACCACACCCCGGATGGAGCACATGACCGACGAATTCAACAACGGTGGCGCCGTCGGCGCGACGGTGTGGCTGACCGGCCTGCCCAGCGCGGGCAAGACCACGATCGCGCTGACCGCGGCCGCCGAACTGCGGTCCGCCGGGCGCCGGGTGCACATCCTGGACGGCGATGAGCTGCGCGCGCACCTGACGGCCGACCTCGGCTTCTCCCGCAAGGACCGGGAGGCGAACGTGTGCCGCATCGGCTACGTCGCGGAGCTGCTCGCCTCCTACGGTGTGACGGTGCTGGTACCGGTCATCGCCCCGTACACGGACGCCCGCGAGGCGGTGCGCGAGCGGCACGAGGCCGCCGGTACCGCGTATGTCGAGGTGCATGTGGCGACGCCGGTCGAGGTGTGCGCCGTACGCGATGTGAAGGGTCTGTACGCCAGGCAGGCGCGGGGCGAGATGGCCGGACTGACCGGCGTCGACGATCCCTACGAGCCGCCGGCCGCACCGGATCTGCGGATCCCGGCGCACGAGCAGAGCAGGGCGGAGTCGGCACAGGCGCTTGTCGCGCTGCTGCGGGAGAAAGGGCTGGCATGACGACGGCGACGACACGGTCCCAGAGGACCGACAACCCGTACACCCTGACCCACGCGGACGCGCTGGAGTCGGAGGCGGTGCACATCCTCCGCGAGGTGGCGGGTGAGTTCGAGCGGCCGGTGATTCTCTTCTCCGGCGGCAAGGACTCCATCGTCATGCTGCACCTCGCGCTGAAGGCATTCGCCCCCGCCCCTGTGCCGTTCGCGCTGCTGCACGTGGACACCGGACACAACTTCCCGGAGGTCCTGGAGCACCGGGACCGTGTGGTGGCGGCCCACGGGCTGCGTCTCCATGTGGCCTCCGTACAGGACTACATCGACCGTGGCGCGCTCAAGGAGCGCCCCGACGGGACCCGTAATCCGCTGCAGACGCTGCCGCTGACGGAGAGGATCCAGTCGGAGCGGTTCGACGCGGTCCTCGGTGGCGGCCGTCGTGACGAGGAGAAGGCCCGGGCCAAGGAACGGGTGTTCAGCCTCCGGGACCAGTTCTCGCAGTGGGACCCGCGCCGCCAGCGTCCGGAGCTGTGGCAGCTCTACAACGGCCGGCACGCCCCCGGTGAACATGTACGCGTCTTCCCGCTGTCCGACTGGACGGAGCTGGACGTGTGGCACTACATCGCCCGCGAGGGCATCGAGCTGCCGGAGATCTACTTCGCCCATGAGCGCGAGGTCTTCCAGCGCTCCGGGATGTGGCTGCCCGTGGGGAAGTGGGGCGACCCGAAGGACGGCGAGACCGTCGAGAAGCGGCTCGTCCGCTATCGCACGGTCGGTGACATGTCCTGCACCGGCGCGGTCGAGTCCGAGGCGGTGACCCTGGACCAGGTGATCGCGGAGATCGCCGCGTCCCGGCTGACCGAGCGGGGCGCGACACGTGCCGACGACAAGCTCTCCGAGGCCTCCATGGAGGACCGCAAGCGCGAGGGGTACTTCTGAGCATGACCAGGACCACGGAACTCCCGACCACCACCCTTCTGCGGTTCGCCACCGCCGGCTCCGTCGACGACGGCAAGTCCACGCTGGTGGGCCGGCTGCTGCACGATTCCAAGTCCGTTCTGGCCGACCAACTGGAGGCCGTGGAGCGGGCGTCGGCCGGGCGTGGCCAGGACACGCCCGACCTCGCCCTGCTCACCGACGGTCTGCGCGCCGAACGGGAACAGGGCATCACCATAGATGTCGCCTACCGCTACTTCGCCACCCCGAAGCGGCGGTTCATCCTGGCCGACACACCCGGGCATGTGCAGTACACCCGCAACATGGTCACCGGTGCCTCCACCGCCCAACTGACCGTGATCCTGGTCGACGCCCGCAACGGTGTGGTCGAGCAGACCCGCCGTCACGCCGCCATCGCCGCGCTGCTGCGCGTTCCGCACGTCGTCCTGGCGGTCAACAAGATGGACCTGGTCGGCTACCGCGAGCCGGTGTTCGACGCGATCGTGACGGAGTTCACGGCGTACGCGGCCGAGCTGGGCATCCCCGAGGTCACCGCGATACCGATCTCGGCACTGGCCGGGGACAACGTGGTGGAGCCGTCGGCGGTCATGGACTGGTACAGCGGCCCGACGGTGCTCGGCCACGTGGAGACGGTCCCGGTCAGCCACGGCCCGGCCCACCGCCACGCCCGGCTGCCGGTGCAGTACGTCATCCGCCCCCGGACCGCCGAACACGCCGACTACCGCGGCTACGCCGGCCGGATCGCGGCCGGTTCCTTCCGCGTCGGCGAGTCGGTCACGATCCTGCCGTCCGGCCGTACGACGAAGATCTCCGGTATCGACCTGCTCGGCAGGCGGGTCGACGTCGCCTGGACCGGGCAGTCGGTGACCGTCCTGCTGGAGGACGACATCGACGTCTCGCGCGGTGACCTGATCGCGCCGACGGCGGACGCCCCGGCGGCCACCCAGGACATCGAGGCGACCGTCTGCCATGTGGCCGACCAGGACCTGACCGTCGGGCACCGGGTGTTGCTCAAGCACGGCACCCGCACGGTCAAGGCCATCGTCGAGAGCATCCCCTCCCGGCTCACCCTCGACGACCTGTCCCCGCACCCGCACCCGGGCCGGCTCGTCGCCAACGACATCGGCCGCGTCAAGATCCGTACCGCGGAGCCGCTGCCCGTCGATTTCTACGCCGACTCGCGCCGCACCGGCTCGTTCATCCTGATCGACCCCGTTGACGGCACCACCCTGACCGCGGGCATGGTCGGCGCCTCCGCCGCCGTTCCCGAACCGGTCAAGGGCGCCGCCGACGACGGCTGGGACTTCTGACGTGCGACCGTCACCCGCGAGGGGACGGACGCGTACTTCGCCGTGGCAGGGCCATGACCGCCGCGCTCTCCGTCGCCCGGTTCATCGCCCTGCCGTCCCTTCCGCGGCTCTGTCCGTCAGCACCGCGCCGATCGAGGCGAGCGGAGCGGGATCCAGCATCTCGTAGTGGCCGCACGCGACGTCGAAGGCCGAGAACCGCCCGCCGCCGTACGCCTGCCAGACCTCCGGGGCGGTGCCCGGGCCGTCCGACGCGGCCCGGAAGTGGAGCACGTCCACACCGCGCGTCCGTGCCGGAGCGGCCCGCAGCGCGTCCACCGCCGACCGCACCGCCAGCCGCGCGCCCTCCACAGCCCGCTCCCCGAGCAGCGCGATCTGCTCCGGTGGCGTCCCGTCCGCGGCGAACCCGGCCGACCCGGCCACGTGCCGGTGCGTCTCCTCCCAGTCGGGCAGCCCCTCCTCGGGAGCCGGGTACGAGTCGAGCAGGGCCACGAACTCCACGGCCTGCCCCCGCTCCACCAGCTCCGCGGCCACCGCGTAGGCGAGGGTGCCGCCGACCGACCAGCCGAGCAGCCGGTACGGCCCCTCCGGCTGCACCTCCCGGATCCGCCGCGCGTACTCCCGCACCAGCTCCTCCGGCTTGCGCGCACCGCCGTCCGGATCGGCGAGGCTCGGCGCCTGCAGCCCGTACAGCGGCACATCCGGATCCAGGTGCGGCAGCAGCCGGGCGTACGGCCAGGCGAGGCCGCTCGCCGCGTGCACCGCGAACAGGGGCCGCAGACGTCCGCCGGTCCGCAGCGGCAGCAGAACGTCCAGGCCGGAGCGGTCTCCCGCGCCGTCGAGCCGGCGTGCGAGGGCCGCCGGGGTCGGCGCCTCGAACAGGGCTCGGACGGACAGTTCGGTGCCCAGGACCGCACGTACCCGGCTCACCAGCCGGGTCGCCAGCAGGGAGTGCCCGCCCAGATCGAAGAAGCCGTCGTCCGGACCGACCCGCTCCACCCCGAGCACCTCGGCGAACAGCGCGCACAGCGGCTCCTCGTGCGCGTGGGCCGGCCCCCGGTGGACGGTGGCGCCGTACGTGGGGGCCGGCAGCGCCGACCGGTCCAGCTTGCCGTTCGGCATCAGCGGGAACCGCTCCAGCTGCACCACCGCCGACGGCACCATGTGGTCCGGCAGCGTGTCACGGGTGAAACGCCGCAGCTCCGCGCCGTCGAGCGGCGTGCCCGGCTCGGCCGCCAGGGCGTACGCGACCAGCCTGCGGTCTCCCGCCCGGTCCTCCCGTACGACCGCGACGGCCTGCGTCACGCTCCCGTGCCGCAGCAGGGCGGCCTCCACGTCGCCGAGTTCGATCCGGAAGCCACGGATCTTCACCTGGCCGTCGAGCCGGCCCAGATACTCCAGCTGCCCGTCGGCCCGCCACCGCGCCCGGTCGCCCGTGCGGTACATCCGGCCGCCGGGCGCGCCGGACGGACAGGCCACAAAGCGCTCCGAGGACAGCGCCGGCCGGTTCAGATAGCCGCGGGTGACGCCCGCGCCGGCGATGTACAGCTCTCCCGGCTGCCCCACCGCGACCGGCTGGAGCCAGGGATCCAGCACGTACACCCGGCAGTTGGGCACCGGCCGGCCGATCGGCGGATCGCCGTCGGCGTCCTGGTCGCCGCTGCGCCACCACGTCGAGTAGGTGGTCGCCTCGGTGGGGCCGTAGATGTTGGTGACCGCGCAGCCGGGCACCCGCTCCCGCAGCTCGCGCAGCAGGGCGTGCGGCACAGCCTCGCCGCCGAGCACCACGTGCCGTGCCGACACCTCGAAGGCGTCGCCCGCCAGCATGCTCGCCATTGCCGAGGGAACGCCGCTGACCAGGCTCCCCTCCCAGCCGTCCCGTTCGAGCAGCGCGAACAGGTCGTCGACCAGCTTCAGATGGCCGCCGAGCGCCAGGGTCGTGACGATCTCGAAGACCGACACGTCGAAGCTGAGCGAGGTGGACGCCAGGACCCGCGCCATGCCGTCGGCGCCGAAATGGTCCTCGACGGTCGCCACGAAGTTGACGGCGTTCGCGTGCTCGACGACCACGCCCTTGGGGACGCCGGTGGTGCCCGAGGTGTAGATGACGTAGGCGGGGTGCCGGGGGAGGAGCGGTCCCGGCCGCTCCGCGTCCACGACGTCCGTCCCCTCCTGCTCCTCGACGCGCCGTGCCACGGAGGGGTCGTCCAGGACGAGCGCGGCCGTCCCCTCCGGCAGCACACCCCTGGTCGCCTCGGTGACGATGGCGAGCCGGGGCCGCGCGTCGCCGAACATCCGCGCCACCCGGTCGGCCGGGTAGCGCACGTCGACCGGCACATAGGCGGCCCCGGCCTTGAGCACGGCGAGCAGGGCGACGACCATCTCCGCGGACCTCGGCAGCGCCAGGGCCACCCGGGTCTCCGGTCCCGCACCTTCGGCGAGCAGCACGCGCGCCAGACGATTCGCCCGGCGGTTGAGCTCGTCGTGGTCGAGGGTCCGCCCCTGGTGCGACAGGGCGGGCCGCCGCGGGATCCGGGCGGCTCGCGCCTCGATCAGACCGGGCAGCGTGGCCGGTGCCACCGGGCGGTCGGTGGCGTTCCATTCCTCCAGTACCCGTCGGCGCTCGCCGTCCGACAGGACGGGCAGGCTGCCGGCCGCCCGGTGCGGATCCTCGGCGATCGCCTCCAGGATCCGTTCGAGCCGCCCGGCGATCCCCTCCACCGTCCCGCGCCCGAGCAGATCGGGCCGGAAGTCGATCCGGATGGCCAGTCGCTCGGCCGGCGTGCAGATCAGGGAGAGCGGATAGTGGGTGGCGTCGAACCCCGTGACATCGACGAGAAGTGCTTCGCCCAGACGGCGTTCGCCCGTGCCCATCGGATAGTTGTCGAAGACGGTCGTGGTGTCGAACAGGGCCCCGAAGCCCGCCTGCTGCTGGATCTCCGTCAGCCCGACGTGGTGGTGCTCGAACAGGTCGAGCTGCTCGTCCTGGACCCGTTCGAGGAGATCGAGCAGCGTGTCCCGCGGGTCGATCCGCACCCGCGCCGGAACGGTGTTGATCAGGAGCCCGACCATCGTCTCGACGCCGTCGACCTCGGCGGCCCGCCCCGACACCGTCATCCCGAACAGCACGTCGCCCTGCCCGGTCAGCTGCCGCAGCACCAGTCCCCAGGCCACGTGCATCACCGTGCCGAGAGTGACCCCCGCCGCTCGCGCCCGGTCCGTCAGCGCGGCGGTACGCGCGGCGGTCAGTTTGCGCACCACCCGTTCGGGCACCACCGTGCCCCGCGCCCGCGGAGCCACCAGCGTCGGCCCCTCGATCCCGGAAAGCGCCTCCGCCCAGGCGTCGCGGGACCACTCGTGGTCCACCTCGCCGAGCCAGTCCAGGTAGGAGGTGTACGAGGGGGCGGCCGGCAGCGGGTTCGCCGCCGCGGCACCGGCTCCGGCGTCGTACAGCCGGAACAGCTCGTCGAGGAGGATCGAGGTGGACCAGCCGTCCAGAATGATGTGATGGTTCGTCAACGCGAAGCGCCACCGGGTGTCGCCCAGCCGGATCAGCAGGAAGCGGATCAGCGGCGGCCGGGCGGTGTCGAAGCGCCGCCGCCGCTCCTCCTCGACCAGCCGCGCGGCCTCGGCCTCCCGGTCCTCGGGCGCCGTCCCGGTGAGGTCGGCCGTCCGCCAGGCCGGCTCGACCCGGGGTGCCACGAACCGGACGGGCGCGCCCGACGCGTCCGTACGGAACCCCGAACGCAGGCTGTCGTGCCGGTCCTGGAGGACCTGGCAGACCCCTCGCAGAAGAACGGGGTCGAGCGGGCCCTCGAAGTCCAGTGCCAGCTGGGTGGTGTAGATGTCCTGGCCGTCGGTGTCGAACGCCGTGTGGAAGAACAGCCCTTGCTGGAGCGGCGCCGGTCTCGACGTCCGCTCATGGGTGCGATCTGGTGCGGTCACGCCGTCTCTCCCGGTTCGCCGGTGCGTGTGGTCAGGGTGTCCAGGGCCTCGAACCAGGCATCGGCCAGGGCCTCCACCCGGGGCCGCTCCAGGACGGCCTTCGGATACGCCCAGGTGATGTGCAGTTCCGGCCCGTCCCCGCGGTCGTGGACGATCGCGGACACCTCCAGGAGGTGCGTCAGGGGCATCTCGGGGTCGCCGCCTCCGGCGACCGCGCCGGCTTCCGGCGCCAGGCCCCAGTCGGACTCGTCCGGCCGGTCGAACCGGCCCAGGTAGTTGAACAGGATCTGCGCCCGGGGCAGTGCCCCGAGCACGGGCGCGGTCTCCGGATCGAGATGGCGCAGCAGACCGAAGCCGAGCCCCTTGTCGGGCATGCTCCCGAGCTGGCCGTCCACGGCCCGCACGGTGCCTTCAAGATCGTCCGGCCGCCCCGGGAGCCGCACGGGGAACATGCTGGTGAACCAGCCCACGGTCGCCGACAGGTCGAGGTCGCCCGTGATCTCCTCGCGGCCGTGTCCCTCCACGTCCACGAGGAACGGCGCGTCGCCGTGGGCCGCCGCGCCGTCGGAAGCACCGCCGGGGACCTGTGCCGTACGCCAGTGCCCCGCCGCCGTGCTCAGCGCGCCGAGCAGCACGGCGTTCACGCCGACACCGAGCCGGGCGGGCACACGGGTCAGGAGCGGCTCCGTCCGGTCGGCGGGAAGGACCCGGGTGACGGTGTGCTTCGAGCCCTCGACATCACGGGCGGCCACCAGGCCCGCACCTTCGACGAGATCCTCCGCCCCTTCGGCGATCCCGAGCCAGAAGGGGAGTTCGGACACCCGCCCGCGCGCCTCGCGCTCCAGTCGGCGTCCCCAGTCGGCGAACGACACGTGCGCGAAGTCCGGCCCCGTCGTCCGCGGGGCCGGGGCGCCGCCGGTGCTCAGGTCCTCCAGGAGGATCCGCCACGAAACGCCGTCCACGACGAGGTGGTTGATCATCAGGAGCAGCCGGCCGGGCCGGCCGGGACCCGCGTCGAACCACACCGCCTGGAGCATGTTCCCGTCTCCGGGCGCCAGACGCCGTCGTGCCGCGTCCGCCTCGGTGCGGACCAGGTCCGCGAGCTTCCCGGCGGCCAGGCCGCCCACGTCGATCCGTACGACGCGTCCGACCGCGTCGACCGCACCGCGCGGCAGGACATCGAGGCGCCACGTGGAGGCGCGCGTCAGCCGTATCCGCAACGCGTCGTGCCGGTCGAGCAGCGACTGGACCAGCGCCCGCAGCCGCGGCAGGGACAGGTCCGCCGGGGTCCGGACGAGCACGGACTGGTGGAAGCCGTCGACGGGGCCGCCCCGTTCGCGCTGCCAGTGGACGATCGGGGTGAGCGGCACCTCGCCGGCCGACGACGCCGGGGCGGGTCCGGTCGCCGCGCCCGCCCGGGGCGTCCGCACCTTCGCGTGGACGGCCAGTTCGGCGACGGTCCGGTACCGGAAGACGTCCCGCGTGGAGAGGGCCAGACCTCGTGAGCGGGCCCGGGACACCAGCCGGATCGACACGATGCTGTCGCCGCCCAGCTCGAAGAAATCGTCCTCGACGCCGACGTCGGGCCGTCCGAGGATGGCGGCGAACAGTTCGCACAGGAGCCTCTCGGCGGGGCTGTTCGGCTCCCGGGCCTCACGGGCGGGGGAGGCGGGTCCGTGCGGGGCGGGCAGTGCGGACCGGTCGAGCTTTCCGTTGGGCGTGAGGGGAAGCCCGTCGGGGAGCACGACGACGGTGGGGACCATGTACGGCGGCAGCGCCCGCCGCGCCCACCCGGTGAGTTCGGGGACGAGGCCGTCGGCGGTGCCGGCGCCCCGGAGGGGTGCCACGTAGGCGACGAGCCGGCGCTCGCCCGGCCGGTCCTCGCGCACCACGACGGCGCTGCGGATGACGTGGTGGTGCCGGTCCAGGACCGCTTCGACCTCGCGGGGCTCGATACGGAAGCCGCGCAGTTTCACCTGGTCGTCGGTGCGCCCGAGGAAGTCGAGTTCCCCTTCCGGGGTCCACCGGACCAGGTCGCCGGTGCGGTACAGGCGGGTGCCGGGCGGACCGTACGGATCGGCGACGAACCGCTCGGCGGTCAGCCCCGGACGGCCGAGATAGCCCCGGGCCACGCCCGCACCCCCGATGTACAGCTCGCCCGGCACCCCTACGGGAACCGGCCGCAGCGCCTCGTTCATGACGTACACCCGGGTCGCGCCCAGCGGGGAGCCGAGCGGCGGGCGCTCCGCGTTGTGCGGGCCGATCGGTGCCGCGAGGGACCAGATGGTCGTCTCGGTGGGCCCGTACACGTTGGTGACCTCCGCGGCCAGGGTGGCGAGAGCGCCGGCCAGAGCAGGAGGCAGTGCCTCGCCGCCGACGAGGACGCGCAGCCCCCGGACCGCGTCGGGGACCTCGGCCACGAGGCCGGACCACAGGGAGGGCGTCGCCTGGACGGCGGTGACCCCGTGCCGTCCGATCAGCCGGCCGAGGGCGAGCGGCTCGCGCACCTCGTCGGGAGAGGCGAGGACGACGGCGGCGCCGTCGAGCAGGGGCAGGAGGAGTTCCAGGTGGGCGATGTCGAAGGCGACGGTCGTCACGGCGAGCAGCCGGTCGGTGGGGCCCAGCGGCAGCCGGTCCCGCATGGCGGCCAGCAGATGGGCGACATTGCCGTGGGTGACCACGACGCCCTTCGGCCGGCCCGTCGAACCGGAGGTGTAGAGGACGTACGCCGTGGAGTCGGCCGGGATCGCCCCGTTCAGGACCGGGCCGTCGCCCCCGGCCCCGGCGGTGAGCGCGGCGACGAGGCGGGGGTCGTCCAGGGCGAGCCAGTCGTCGGTGCCGAGCGTGTCGCGGGTGGCGCGGTCCGAGAGCACCAGGAGCGGCGCGGCCTCGGACAGCACCGTCGCCACCCGGTCCCTGGGATGGTGCGGATCGATTGGGAGGTACGCGGCGCCGGTCCGGTGCACGGCGAGGAGGGCGACCAGCAGGTCGGGAGTGCGGTTCATGGCCACGGCGATCAGCCGCTCGGGGCCGGCGCCGAGCTTCCGCAGATGCCCGGCCAGCCGGTCCACCCGCGTGTCGAGCTCCCCGTACGCGATCCGGCGGTCCCCGTGGAGCACCGCCACCGCGTCGGGCGTCCGGGCGGCCTGATCCCGGAACCACTGTGGCACCGAACCGGTCGGCGGCCGCGCACCGGCCGCCGGACCGCTCCACTCCGCGAGGACGGTGTGCCGCTGGGCGGGGGACAGGACGTCCAACTGCCGCACCGGCAGGGTGGGACGGGCCGCCGCGTCGGCGAGGAGGGCGGTGAAGTACCCGGCGAGGCGTTCCGCGGTGGCGTGGTCGAAGAGGTCGCGGGCGTGGACGAGGGTGCCGTCCAGCCCCCCGTCGGACTCGGTGAGATCGAGGAGCAGGTCGAAGGGAACGGTCCGGTACCGGCCGTGGTGCAGCATGTCGACGTGGAGGCCCGGCAGTTCCACGGCGCCGGCCGCGTTGTTCTGCAGACTCAGCATGACCTGGAAGAGCGGGTGCCGGGCCGCCGACCGCGCCGGGTCGACGGCCTCCACGACCTGCTCGAAGGGCACGTCCTGGTTCTCCAGCGCGGCGAGGACCTCGGTGCGGACGCGGTCGAGCAGGCCGCCGAAGTCCGGATCCCCGGAGACATCGGTCCGTACCACCACGGTGTTCACGAAGCAGCCGACCAGGTCGTCGAGACCGCTGTCGGTGCGTCCGGCGACCGGGCTGCCGACGAGGACGTCCGTCCCGGCGCCGAGTTGCCGCAGCAGGACCGCCAGCGCGGCGTGCAGCACCATGAACACGCTGGCACCGTGCTTCCGCGCCAGGGCGGTGACACGCGCGTGGTCCTGCGGGGCGAGCCGGAACGGCACCGCGCCGACGCGGTGGGTGGCGACGGCGGGGCGTGGCCGGTCGGCGGGCAGCGCGATTTCCTCGGGAGCGCCGTCCAGCGTGCCGCTCCAGTGGGCGAGTTGCCGGGCGAGGGGGCTGTCCGGGTCATCGGGTTCCCCGAGTTCCTCACGCTGCCACAGGGTGAAGTCGGCGTACTGCACAGGCAGTTCCGGGAAGTCGGGAGTGCGCCCCCGCAGCCGGGCGGCATAGGCCCCGGAGAGGTCGCGGAGGAAGGGTGCGGCGGACCAGCCGTCGAAGGCGATGTGATGGATCGTGAGGGCGAGGACATGCTCCTCGGGGGCGCAGGCGAAGAGCTCCGCCCGCACCGGTCTCTCCCGCGCCAGGTCGAAGTCGTGCTCCGAAGCCGCAGCCACCGCCGCCTCGATGTCCCGCTTCGCCACCTCCCGCACCTGGAGGTCGAACTCCTCAGCGTTCAGCACCAGTTGACGGGGCACACCATCGGTGACCGGGAAGACGGTGCGCAGGCTCTCGTGCCGTGTCACCACGTCCCGGAGCGCCGCCGACAGCGCCCCGGCATCCAGCGGACCCGACAGCCGCAGAGCGGTCGTGACGGTGTGCGAGGCGGCTCCCTCCGCCAGCTCGCCCTGCAGCCAGAAACGTAGCTGGGAGAACGACGGCGGCAGTACGTCCCCGCGTGGCCGGGGCCGCAGCGGGCCGCGGCCGGCACCCGTGTCCCCGAACCTCCCGGCGAGTGCGGCGGGCGTCGGCGACTCGAAGACCGTACGCATCCCGATCCCGTCGTCCAGCATCTCGCGCAGCCGGTTCACCAGCCTGATGGCCAGCAGGGAATGGCCGCCGAGCTCGAAGAAGTCGTCATCCGCACCGACCGCCGGCAGGGTGAGGATCTCGGCGAACAGCGCGCACACGAGCCGCTCGGCGGGCGTGCGCGGCGGGCGGGAGCCGCTGCCCTCCCCGGGGGCGGGCAGAGCCGCCCGGTCGAGCTTTCCGTTGGGCGTGAGGGGGAGCCCGTCGGGAAGCACGACGACGAGGGGGACCATGTAGCCGGGCAGGGCCCGCCGGGCGTGCTCGGTGATCTCCGGTGCGGGATCGCCGTCGATGTCCGTGGCGGGGACGACATAGGCGACGAGGCCGCGCTCCCCGGGCCGGTCCTCCCGTACGAGGACGGCGGCGCGGCCGACGGCCGGATGGCGCTCCAGAGCGGCCTCGATCTCGCGGGGTTCGATGCGGAAGCCGCGTATCTTGACCTGGCCGTCGACGCGGGTGAGGAAGTCGAGCCGGCCGTCGGCGGTCCACCGGACGACGTCACCGGTGCGGTACATGCGGGTGCCCATCGCGCCGTAGGGGTCGGCGACGAAGCGCCCCGCGGTGAGTCCCGGGCGGCCGAGGTAACCGCGGGCCAGTCCGGCGCCGGCGACGTACAGCTCGCCCGGCACCCCCGCGGGCACGGGCCGGAGCCGCTCGTCCAGCACATACACCCGCGTGTTCGCCATGGGCCGGCCGATCGGCGGCTTGCCGCCGTCCGCGTCCCGGTCCGGGTCCAGGAACCCGAAGGTGGTGAACGTCGTGTTCTCGGTCGGCCCGTAGACATGGGTCAGCGCGGTGCCGGGGAAGTCCGTCAGCATCTGCCGCACGGCCCCGGCCGACGGCTGCTCCCCACCCGTCCAGATGTGTCCGAGCCGGCCGAGCGCCGGACTCCTCTCCGCGACCAGCAGGTTGAAGAGCGAGGTGGTGAGGAACGCGCTCGTCGCGCCCCCCTCGGTCACGGCCCGTTCCAGCGCCTGCTGCGAGGAGTCGCCGGCCGGCACCATCACGACCGTGCCGCCGCCGAGCAGCGGCACCCACACCTCGTACGTCGAGGCGTCGAAGGAGTGCGGCGAGTGGGCGAGCACCCGGGTGTGGCCACCGTCCGCGGCCCAGCACGGATCGGCGGCGAGAGCGACGATGTTCCGGTGGGTCACCAGGACGCCCTTGGGACGGCCGGTGGAGCCGGACGTGTACATCGCGTACGCGGCCCCGTCGCCGGCGATGTCCGGCCACCCGCCCGCATCCGGACCGGGGACGGCCGGACCGTCGCCGTCGCCGTCGACCAGGACCAGCGGCAGGCCGAGCGGCGGGCCCGCGAGCTCCTCGGCCCGCTCCTTCGTGGACGCGTCCGCCAGGAGCAGGCAGGGCCGCGCCTCCGCCAGGACCGTGCGCTGGCGCTCATCCGGGTTGCGCGGGTCCAGGGGAAGGTAGGCGGCCCCCGTGTTCAGTACGGCGAGCAGGGCGACGACCAGGTCGGCCGAGCGGTTCATGGCCACGGCGACCAGCCGTTCCGGACCCGCGCCCTGCCGGCGCAGACGGCCGGCGAGGCGGTCGGCCCTTGCCTCCAGCTCCGCGTAGGTGAGCCGGGACGCGCCGCAGATCACCGCGGTGTCATCCGGCGAGGCGGCGGCGCGCCGCCGGAAGAGCTCCGGTACGGAGGCGGCCGGGACCGCCGTGTCCCGGCCGTTCCACGTCTCCAGCGTCGTGCGGCGCTCGGCGGGGGTGAGGAGCTCCAGACCACCGATGCGCTGCTCCGGCTCGGCGACCGCCTGGGCCAGGAAGGCGGTGAAGCGGCGGACGAGACGCTCGGCGGTGTCGTGGTCGAAGAGGTCGAGGGCGTGGACCAGGCTGCCGTCGAGCGCCCCTTCGGTCTCCGTGATGTCGAGGAGCAGGTCGAAGTCGGCCCTCCGGTGGCTGTAGTCCAGCAGACGGGTGTCGAGGTGGGGGAGGTGCACGGCGGCGCCCGCGTTGTTCTGCACGCTGAGCATGACGTGGAAGAGCGGGTGCAGGGCTGCCGACCGGGCCGGGTTGACGGCCTCCACGACCTGCTCGAAGGGTACGTCCTGGTGGTCGAGTGCGGCCATGACGCCGGTCCGGGCCCGCTGGAGCAGTTCGTGGAAGTCGGGGTCGCCGGAGGTGTCGGTCCGGATGACGACGGTGTTGACGAAGCAGCCGACGAGGCCGTCGAGGCCGACGTCGGTGCGGCCGGCGACCGGGCTGCCGACCAGGATGTCGGTGCCGGCGCCGAGCCTTTGAAGGAGCCCCGCGAGCGCCGCGTGGAGGACCATGAAGGTGCTGACGCCGTGCCGGAGGGCGAGCCGGGTCAGCTGCCGGACGCTGTCGGGCGGCAGGTGGAAGGGGACCGCCCCGGCCCGGTGGGTGGCGGTGGCGGGGCGTGGCCGGGTGGTGGGGAGGGGGAGTTCGGCAGGCGCGTCGGCGAGGGCGCGGGTCCAGTGGGCCAGTTGCTCGGCGAAGACACTCCGCGGATCGTCGGGCGCACCGAGCTCCTTGCGTTGCCACAGGGTGAAGTCCACGTACTGGAAGGGAAGTTCCTCCCAGGACGGAGGCCGTCCGTCGAGGCGCGCGGTGTAGGCATGGGAGAGGTCGCGGAGGAACGGTGCGACGGACCAGCCGTCGAAGGCGATGTGGTGCACGGTGATCGCCAGCACATGGTGGTCGTGGGAGCCTACGGCGAGCAGGACGGCCCGCAGCGGGATCTCGCGCTCCAGGTCGAAGAGGTGCCCGGCCGCGTCGGCCACGGCCGCCCCGACATCCTTCTCCGCGACCTGCCGTACGGGCAGCTCGACCGTCACCGCCTCCAGGATGCGCTGCCCCGGCACTCCACCGGTGACCGGGAAGACGGTGCGCAGGCTCTCGTGCCGCGTCACCACGTCCCGCAGCGCGCAGCGCATCGCCACCGGGTCCAGCCGTCCCGTCAGCCGGAGTGCCATCGAAGTGTTGGGCGATTCGCCCCCGGGTTCCATCTCTCCCTGGAACCAGAACCGCAGCTGCGAAAACGACAGAGGGATCACGGTGGTCTCGGCCTCTCGGGTCTCTCGGATCAGTTCGCTTCGCATGCTTCGCGAAGGGCGTTCAGGTGGCGCAGCCCGTCCAGCACGGTCTTGGTGCCGATGCCGTAGTCGATCAGGCAGGCGATCTCGTCCACGCCGATGGCACGCAGCCGCTCGACCGTCGCCGTCGCCTCCTCCACCGTCCCGAACAGCCCCCGCTGCTCGAAGTAGGTGTCGAAGGACTGGGCGACGAGGAAGTCGAGGTCCTCGTCCTCCAGCGCGTCGATGTCGAAGTCGGGGTCCAGGGCGCTGAACGAACGGGCGAGGAGATGGACCGAGCTCCTGAGATAGGCGCGCAGCGGCCCTTCGACGGTGGCGCGCACCTCGTCCCGGTCGGTGCCGAGGAAGGTGTGCAGCATCAGGACGACATGCCCGTCCCAGCCGGGGTACGTCTCACGCGCCGTCCGCCGGTAGTCGGCGATCTTCGCGGCGAGTTCGTCGACATCCTGGTGCAGCAGGTGGGTGAGGACCCCGGCCCGAGCCGCCGCCGCCGAACGGAAGGTCTCCGCGTCGCCCGCGCTGGTCACCCAGAGCGGCAGTTCCCGCTGCACCGGCGGCGGGAACATCCGTACGGTCGCCGGGGCGCCGTTGCCGTCCACGACTTCGTGGCCGTCCCCGCGCCACAGCCCGCGGAGCTGCTCGATGCTGTCGGTCAGCACGCGTTTGCGGTCCCCGTACGGCACCCGGCTCAGCGCGAAGTCCACCGGGTGCCAGCCGGAGGCGAGGGACACCCCGGCCCGGCCGCCGGAGAGGTTGTCCACGACCGACCACTCCTCGGCGATCCTCAGCGGGTGGTGGAGGGGCGCGACGACGCTTCCGGCGCGGATGGCGACGGTGCTTGTGACCATCGCCAGCGCGGCGCCCACCACGGAAGGGTTCGGGTAGAGCCCCCCGAAGGGGTGGAAGTGCCGCTCGGGCGTCCACACCGCGCGGAAGCCGTGCCGGTCGGCGAAGCGGGCGCCCTCCAGCAGCAGCTCGTACCGTCCGGCGTCCCCGTCCGGTGTGCTGTCGTCGGCGAAGTAGAAGAGGCTGAAGTCCATCGGGAACCCTTCGATAACCCTGGCCGTACCTGATCCGTTCGGTGTCGCGGGCCCGCGCCGCGTCAGTCGGGGCGGGGCATCCTCCGCAGGCCCGGTCGCGCCTTGCGGGCTCCCGTGAGCCGGGACGCGAGGCCGGCCACCGTGGGCGCGTCGAAGACCGTGCCGACCTGGAGCTCCACCCCCAGTTCGGCGCGGACGCGGCTCACCAGCCGGGTGACGAGCAGTGAATGGCCACCGAGGGCGAAGAAGTTGTCGTCGATCCCCACCGCGAACGCCGAGCCGGTCTCGCTCGACGCGTCCGGCCCTTTCGCCGTGCCGGCCGTTCCGGCCGCGTCCGTTCCGTCCGCCGGTTCCGCCGTGACGAGCCCGAGGACCTCCGCGTACATCCGGCACAGCGCCGCCTCCTGCGGACTCCGCGGTCGGCGGCCGGCCCCGCGCCGGGCGCGGAGAGGGGCGGGCAGGGCGGCCCGGTCGAGCTTGCCGTGCGGGGTGAGCGGCAACTCGTCGAGGACGACGACCGCGGACGGCACCATGGACACGGGGAGGTACGCGGACGCCCACGCGGCAACCGACGCGATGAGCTCCGCGTCGTCGGAAGCCGCGAAGGGAACGTTGACATGGTGCTCGGGATCCACCATCGGCTCGGTCCCCGTCTCCGGCGGGAAGTCCCGCTCCCCGAAGGAGAACTCGGCGTCGACGTGGTCGGGCCCCCCCTTCGCGGACCAGCGCACCACGACGCGGTACCCCAGCCGTTCGCCGAGCCGCGCCAGGTCCTCCGGGTCCGGACGGGAGCCCGGCGACCTGCCGGACGCGCGCAGATCCTCGGCGAGGCGTGCGTTGGGCACACCCGTGACCCGGACGGACGCGGCTTCCCGCGCGCTGTCCCGCAGGGTGGCGGCGAGGCCGTC
Organism: Streptomyces sp. TSRI0281; assembly: GCF_001905125.1. Classification (GTDB taxonomy): domain Bacteria; phylum Actinomycetota; class Actinomycetes; order Streptomycetales; family Streptomycetaceae; genus Streptomyces. The sequence goes on from NZ_LWLE01000012.1 coordinate 558,406, forward strand.
GAGCGTACGGACCTCCGCTCCCCACAGCAGTTCCGTCACCGCACCGGTGCGGGGCCGCGCGCCGCCGGTGCGGCGCAGGACGACGTCGTAGCGGTAGCGGGTCAGTTCGTTGTGATGGGTTCCCCGTTTCAGCCGTACGTCGCAGGTCGCGAAGCGCGGCCCGGAACCCTCGGCCATGACCGTCAGCGACCGGAAGAACTCCGGATCCACCAGCAGCTCCGGCTCCGTGGCCATGCCGCGTGCCACGGCCCGGCGGTGCTCCACACTGCCCGGTGCGGCGTCCGCCGAGCGGGCCGCGACCGCCCCGTGGAAGGGCTCCAGAAGCCCCAGGTGCCGGACGTCGCCGACGAACACCGCGCCGCCGGGCGCCAGGGCGGCCGCAGCGAGCTCCAGCACCCGAGCGAGATAGCGCCCGCTGGGGAAGTACTGGAGGACGGAGTTGAGGACGACCACGTCGAAGTACCCGCGCGGGACGCCCTCGTGGTCGTCGGCCGGCCGGCTGTGCAGGACGACCCGCCCGGCCAGGTCCGGTTGCCCGTCCACCTGCCGCCGCAGCCGCTCGATCACCCGGGGCGACAGGTCGAGCCCCCAGTAGGCCTCCGCCTCGGGGGCGAGGCGTGACAGCAACAGGCCATTGCCCACGCCGAGTTCGAGGATGCGCCGGGGCCGCAGGGCGCGGATGCTCCGTACGGTCTCGTCGCGCCACTCCCGCAGCTGCTCCAGCGGCAGCGCACGGCCGTCGTATCGGCTGTTCCACCCGCTGAAGTCCTCGCCGAAGGCCGTCGGTCCGTCGTCGGCCGGCACGGCGTCGTGGACGAGCCGCCAGTCGGCCACGCGGTCCGCGTCCCTCGGGAGACCGGCGCCCGCCGGCGCGGCCGGCTCGCGGCGGATGTAGGCCACGAGCCTCCGGTCGCCGTCCTGGTCCTCGTGCACGGTCACGGCGGCGGCGGACACCCGGGGGTGGTTGACGAGCCGCGCCTCGATCTCGCCCGGTTCGATCCGGTGCCCGCGCACCTTGACCTGGTCGTCCGCGCGCCCGGCGAATTCCAGTTCGCCCGACGTCCTCCGGCGGGCCAGGTCGCCGGTGCGGTACATCCGCGTCCCGGCCGGGCCGTACGGGTCCGCGACGAAGCGCTGCGCCGTCATTCCGGGCCGGTCGAGGTAGCCGCGGGCCAGGCCCGCTCCGGCGACGTACAGCTCACCCACCACTCCGGCGGGCACCGGCCGCAGGGCGGCGTCGAGCAGGTGGAGGCGCACGCCCCGGACAGCCCCGCCGATCGGCGGCGTGCCGGAGCTCTCCGTGAGGGGCCGGCTCATCGTGGCGCAGACCGTGGTCTCCGTCGGTCCGTACGCGTTGATCAGGGTCCGGCCGGGAGCCCAGCGCCGCTGCTGTTCCGTGTCCAGGGCCTCGCCGGCCGCGACCAGGACCCGTACGCGCGGGAGGGCGTCGGACGGCAGGACGCGCAGCACGGACGGGGGCAGGGTGACGTGCGTGATCCGCTGCTCGTCGGCGAGACGGCGCAGGCCGGGCCCGGGCAGCAGGCTGCGGGCGGGCGCCAGGACGAGCGCGGCTCCGACGGAGAGCGCCATCGCCAGCTCCCAGAAGAACGCGTCGAAGCTGGGCGAGGCGAACTGCAGGACTCGGCTGTCGGCGTCCACCGCGAGGGTGCCGCGCTGGTGGGCGGCCAGGTTGGCGAGACCGGAGCGGGTGACGACCACGCCCTTGGGCAGGCCCGTGGACCCTGAGGTGTAGATGACGTACGCGGGCAGGTCACCCTGTGCGCGCCGGGCGCCGGCCGGCGGGGCGGACGCCGGGGCACGCCGCAGCGCCGCGCCGGTCTCCGGATCGTCCAGGTCGGTACGGGGTACGCCGGTGCCGTCCGGGAGGACCGTGCCGGAATGCGCGAGGAGCAGTGCCGGGGCCGCGTCGCCCAGGATGTGGGCGACGCGCTGCTCCGGGTAGCCGGGATCCACCGGAAGGTGGGCCGCCCCGGCCTTCATCACCGCCAGCACCGCGACGACCAGCTCCACCGACCGGTCGAGCGCCGAGGCGACCACCGTCTCCGGCCCGGCGCCCCGTGCGGCCAGCAGGTGGGCCAGCCGGTTCGCACGGGCGTCGAGCTCCGCGTACGAGACGCTGTCCTCGCCGAACACCAGGGCGGTGGCGTCCGGGGCGGTCCCGGCACACTCCTCGAAGAGGTCGAGCAGCGGCCGTGCCGGGGCGTCGGAGGCGTCGGGGGAGTCGCGCGGCGCGGGGTCCTCCGGGGCGTCGGGCGCGGGGGCCGCGGACGTGACATGGGCGACGGGACGCCGCTCGTCGGAGCGGTCCTCGCGGGCGGTGACCACGGCCCGGCGCGCATGGGGGTGTTGGCCCGGTACGTCCTCGGTCCCGCCCCGCTCGATCCGGTGGCCGCGCGGCTCGGTCCGGTCGTCCACCCGGCCGAGGTGGGCCAGCTCTCCGCCGGGGAGCCGGCGGACCCGGTCGCCGGTGCGGTACATCCGGGTGCCGGCCGGACCATGGGGGTCGGCGACGAACCGCTCGGCGGTCGGTCCCGGGCGGCCCCCGTACCCGAGGACGACACCGTCACCCGCGAGGTACAGGTCTCCCGGCTCGCCCTCGGCCACCGGCCGCAGTGTGCCGTCGAGGACGTGGGCGCGTACGGCGGGCAGAGGCGAACCGATATGGGGTAAGGGGCCGGTGACGGGCGCGGCGGTGGAGACGAACGTGCACTCCGCGGGCCCGTACAGATGGACGGCGTCCACCCGCCCCCGCCCGGCACGTCGCGTCAGGTCCGCCCAGAGGGCCCGGGACACGGGCTCCCCGCCGAGGAAGAGCCGCAGCGGAGCGGTGTCCGGCCCCTCGGGCACCACGTAGGGGCGCAGGACCTCCCACTGGGACGGGGTGGCATCGAGGTCGGTGGCCCCGTACTCCCGGAGGAATCGGGCGAACAGCTGTGGGTCGGCGCGCAGTTCGTCGGTCGGAAGGAGCAGGGTGTCGCCGCGGCAGATCCGGGCCCACTGCTGGACCGGGGCATCGGAGCCGGGGCCCGCGTTCCACACCACCCGCGAAGGGGCCGGGGGATAGACACCGCGGTCCTCCAACGCGCGGACGAGATGCGCGGTGTTGCGCCGGGTGACCGTCACCCCCTGGGGGCACCCGAAGGGGCCCGAGGTGTGGACGACGCACGCCGCTGCGCCGTCCGGCACCTCGCGCGCCGGGGCCGGTGTGCCCGAGGCGAACGGGCCGGGGCCGGAGGCCGGATCGAGGCGGCGCGTGCCCGTCGGCCACTCGGTGCCGTCCGTCCCCGCGGTGAGCACCAGGCGCGCCCCGGCATCCTCGGCGAGCAGCCGCCGCCGGTGCGCCGGGTGGGCCGGGTCGAGCGGTACGTACGCCGCGCCGGCCCGCCACACCGCGAGCATCGCCGTCACCAGGCCGACACCGCGGGGGAGGTTCAGGGCGACGGTCGTACCGGGCTCCGCGCCCGCCGAGCTCAGCGCCCGGGCAGTCCGCTCCACGCGCTCGTCCAGTTCGCCGAACGTCACCGACTCCGACGGTGTGACCACGGCGGCGCGCTCGGGGTGCCGGGCCGCCTCCCGCAGAAAGCGGGTGAGGAGGTCGATCGCGCTGGTGACCACGGACAGCTCCTTGTAAGGGAAAGGGGTTTGCCGGTGTGGGCGATGACGGAGGGACCGGGGGCGGTCGCGGCGCCCCCGGAGCAGGCCGCCGCTGGTGCGGTGCCATGTCCGTCGTGGCGCGCAGGCCAGTCGGCCATGCCGGTCCGGGCGTGCCGCACGCAGTCCAGGCATGCCACCCGCAGGCCTGGTCCGAATGCCGCGTTCCACCCGTCCGGAATATCGAATTCCATAGGCCGGAGGAAGTGCTGGTCCTCCTCATTGACAAGGACCGGGAAATGACCGGAATCGCTCTCTGACGGACAGGCCATCCGGGGCTCGACTCTGGCACGGGGCATGGTTCGTTGGCAATGGAAACGGTCGAGCCGAAGGGCTGCCCCGGTGGGAAACGGCCACCCTGGTTTCCGGGGCGATGAACTTGTACGCTCCAGCGCGAACCAACGGCCATCGCACCTTCTGTGGCGCGTCGGAAATCCGTCGGTTGTCGAAGTCCGGAGGCCCCTGATGGAATCCGCCATGCCGGCTGCCGCGCGGTCCGCCAAGGGTCAGGACCGGCGGCCCCACCGGAACTTCCGGTTGCTGCTCATCGGCGAGACCACCAGCAAGCTGGGCACCAGTGTGACGTCCGTCCTGCTGCCGCTCGTGGCCGTCACCACCCTCCACGCCTCGCCGTTCGTGATGGGCGTGCTCACCGCCGCGCCGTGGCTGCCGTGGCTGATACTCGGCCTGCCCGCGGGTGCGTGGGTCGACCGTCTAGCCCCGCGCCGGGTGATGCTCGTGTGCAACGCCGTCTCCGCGGCGGTGTTCGTGAGCGTGCCGGTCACCTGGTGGCTGGGGGCCCTGACCCTCGGGCATCTCCTCGGGGCTGCCCTGATCTCCGGTGCCGCCTCCGTCTTCTTCTCCACCGCCTACTCGGCCTATCTGCCCCAACTGGTGCCCACACAGGACCTGATGGAGCGCAACGCGCAGCTGCAGGCCGGGGATCAGACCGCCAGGGTGGCGGGCCCCGGTCTCGGCGGGCTGATCGCCCAGACCCTGGGCAGTGTGCCGGGCCTGCTCCTCGACGCGGTCTCCTTCGTGGTGTCATCGCTCTGTCTCACGGCCATCCGCTCCGACGTTCCGCGCCCCGCCCCGGCACCCCGGCGGCGGCTGAGCCGCGAGATCTCCGACGGCCTGCGCTTCGTCGTCGGTGATCCGCAGGTCCGGGCCGTCACCGCGTTCGGTGCGGCGGTCAACCTGGCGATGGCCGGCCTCCAGGCCGTCCAGGTCGTCTTTCTCGTGCGGACCGTCGGCGTCGACTCCGACACGCTCGGCTGGCTCGTCTCCTGCGGGGGCCTCGGCGGGGTGCTCGGCGGCCTCGTGGCCGGCCGGCTCGCCACACGCATGGGGTCGGCACGCGCCCTCCTGGCCATCCAGTTCGCCGCCTCGCCCTTCGGCCTGCTGGCCGCGCTCACCGGTCCCGGGCCGCGACTGGCGTTCTTCGTGTTCGGAACGGCCGTGATGCTCGCCGGGGTCGTGGCCTGCAACGTCATCATCGTCAGCTTCCGGCAGGCGTACTGCCCGTCCGAGCTGCTGGGGCGCGTCACCGCGACCACCCTGTTCCTCAACTACAGCACCATCCCGCTCGGCGCCCTCCTCGGTGGCTCCCTCGCCTCCCTCTTCGGTGCCCGCCCCACGATGTGGGTCGTCACGGCCGCGCTGGTGGCCGCCGGCGGTTTCCTTCTCGTGGCGCCGCTGCGCGGCCTCCGCGACCTGCCGGGCGCACCTGCCGCCGACGGTTGAGGGCTCCGGCCGGAACCGAGCTGCCCCCTCGCCCCCGCGGTGGGGCGGGCTCGCGGGGTGCGTTCCGCCCCGCCGGGGCTCGGGGCCCAGAGCTGCCGAAGCGGGTCGTCATGACCGCGGAACCGAGCGCGGCCACCTCCCGGCCTGCGCCGATTGACCACTTCCCGGCCCATGGGACCGTCCCTCCGGGGGTCTCCCTGGAAGGACGGCCAACTCGCTCCGGCCGGGGTTAGGTTGGACCGATCGTCGTGCAATCCCTTGGGAAGGGACATGGATCGGTATGACCGTCGCCTCACAAGCCCAAGCCCAAGCCCAAGCCCAAGCCCCGGCCCCAGCCCCGGCCCCAGCCCCGGCCCCAGCCCCGGCCCAAGGCCGCGCTGCCCGGTTGGTGCGGCGGGCCCCCTCAGGGGTGCGGCCGTATCTGGAGTTGCTGCGGCTCGACCGGCCGGTGGGGGCCTGGCTGCTGGTGGTGCCCGGATGGATCGCCCTGGGAGCGATAGCCGGGCCCCGGGACGGGGTCCTGCTCGGGCTACTGCTCCTGGTGTTCGGGGTGCTGTCGAGAGGAGCCGCCTGCGGGCTCAACGATGTGCTGGACGCGCGGTTCGACGCACGGGTGCCGCGTACGGCGGGGCGGCCCGTCGCCTCCGGACGGCTGGCGGCCGGGCGGGCACTGGTGCTGTGCGTCGTGGTGGGGGCCGTCGCGCCGCTGGTGATGGGGTTCTGGAGTGTGGAGGCCGTGGTGTGGGCGGCGGTCGGGGCGCCCCTCGCGGCGGTGTATCCGTATATGAAGCGGGTCACCCACTGGCCGCATGTGTGGCTGGGCATCACCATCAACTGGATGGTGCCGCTGGTGTACGGCCTGCTCACCGGCGGGCTCGGGCTCGGGGGAGGGGTGCTGTACGGGGCGCTGATCTGCTGGGCCGTGGGGACGGACGTGATCTACGCCTGCCAGGACCGGGAGGCTGATGTGCGGGCCGGTGTGCGGTCGGCCGCCGTGCTGCTGGGGCGCCGTAGCCGGGTGCTGGTGGGCGGCGTGTACGCGGGGTGTGTGGTGCTGCTCGCCTGGTTCGGGGTCGTGGCCGGGCTCGGGCCGTTGTACTGGCCCGGACTGTGCGTGGTCGCCGGGCAATTGGGGTGGCAGGTATGGCGGGCGAACCCTGCGGACGTCGGAGCCTGCGGGCGGGCGTTCGGCACCAACCCCCTGTGCGGTCTGCTCATCCTCGTGGCCGTGCTGGCCGGGCGGGTAGGTACCCTCGGCTGAGGGACACGGACCCTGGAGGTGCTGGTGGGACTGCGGGAACGGATCGCGGCGGAACTTACGGCGACCATGCATGGCGGCGATCTCAAGCTGGAGCGGTACGCCGGGCCGCCCGGTGATCCCGGGCTGTTCGGTATCGCGCCGCGGGACCCGGTGTGGCGGGTGCACGGGCAGGCCACCGGGATGCTCACCGGCGGGTTCGCCGCGCTCATGCTCCAGTCGCTGCATCCGCTGGCCATGGCGGGGGTCGACCAGCACTCCGACTTCCGCGCCGATCCGGTCGGGCGGCTGAACGGAACCGTACGGTTCATCACCACGACCACCTTCGGCTCCTCGGCCGCCGCCCGCGAGGTGATCGACCTCGTCCGGCGGATCCACACCCGGGTGCACGGCACCGCCCCCGACGGCCGGCCGTACCGTGCGGACGACCCCGATCTGCTCACCTGGGTACACACCGCCGAGGTACGCAGCTTTCTCGCCGGGTACCAGAGCTACGCACCCCGGTCGCTCCGGCTGACGCCCACCGAGTGCGACGCCTACTACCGCCAAGCAGGCCAGTTCGCCGAGGCGTTGGGCGCACGGAACGTACCGCGCACGTCCCTCGAAGTCGAGCGCTACCTGTCCCGCCTCCGCCCCCAACTCCACGCCACGCAAGCTGCGTTGGACTCGGTGCTGTTCCTCCGCCGCTTCGGACGCACACGACGGGAGCGGCTGGCCGTGGGCCTCCTCACGAACGCCTCGGTCGGAATCCTCCCCGACTGGGCCCGCACTGAACTCGGCATCCACCGCCCGGCCCCTGTCCGCGCCGGCTGGGACCGACCCCTGGCGACGGCCGTCGGACGTACCCTCCAGTGGGGGCTCGGGCCCTCCCGGATCCAGGCCGCCGCGCGGGGGCGGCTCTCGGGGACGCAGGGGTAGACACCGCGCGGGAGGCATGACCCGGGCCTTGGCCCGGAAATGCCGGCCGCGGTCCGGCCTTCTGTCTTCACCCGCCGATGATCACCGGTGGCCGCACCCGTTCCCGGACCAGCCCGGACCTGTGTGATCGGCCGGCGGATGGCGGACGGTCGGAAATCCGGACGGTCGGAAATCCGGGCGACGGCCACCGGCCCGGCTGACACGCTGGCACACATGGCCACACCGCTGACCGCAGGACAACGACTTGCCGCGCTCCACAGCCATGCGGCCGTGAACGGTGAGGACTTCACCGGCCGGAACCTTGCCTCCGCTCGCACGTCCCGGCTGCGGTTCACCCGCTGCTCATTCATCGGGGCCGATCTGCGCCACGCCACCCTGGACGGGTGTTCGTTCAAGTTCTGTGACTTCAGCGGCGCAGATTTGCGCGGGGCTTCACTGCGCGAAGTCAGCCTGGCCGGATGCGATCTTCGGGGTGCTGACCTGCGCGACACCGATCTGACCGACGCCAGGTTCGCAAGCGTGAACACGGGCATGCCCCCGCTCGGGCTGACCGACGTCACCGGTGCCCGGTTCGAGGGAGCGTCCCTGCGCAGCGTTCAGGCGGAAGACGTCATCGGGTGGCTACCCCGGGCATGACGGGAACGAGTAGACCTTGTGGGGCAGCGCGCCGATCACCACCCCAATCAAGCTGAGGTTGTGGGCCGGTCCTCGCCCACCGCTCTCGGCCGGAGCCCGGTGAAGCCGGCCGGCTTCTTGGTCGCTGTGGCACGTCAAGGAGACCAAGGACAGGTCGAAGTTCCTGGAGGTCCGCCGCTATCTGCGTTCACTGCATCCGATGGACGTACGCAATTGCGATCGTCTATGAAAACTACTTCCCGCACCTGACGACGAAACGGTGCCGGCGCGTCGCGACGCGGACGGAGGCGAACAACTCAAGATCGCCTATGCCCCGACCGGAAGCTCCAGGCTCAACCGGATCGAGGTCCAGTTCACCGCATTGCGTTCCTTCGCCTTCGACGCAATCGACCGAACGAAGGGCCTTCGCGAGGTCGTGAACCGGACAAACGTTGCCTGATATGGCACTAGTCATGGGCCCGACGGTAGTAGTGGGCCATCGGAAAGGCGCGTGGGTGGTGCGCTGGGTGGTGATTGACCAGGCCAGGGCACACCCATCGATCCCATCGAAGTCGGTTAAAGGCCTGCGGAGGTTGATGGTTGACAGGCGATCAACTTCATTGTATTAAAAGGTGGTTATGGGAGCGGTCTTGCGTGGGTGCCACGTCGGCACGACAATTTGCAGCCGCTCCTAGCACTTTGGGGGCGCTCCGTGGTGGGGGTGGGCGTGCGTGCTTGTCAGTACATGCGTACCGGGGTAATGAGGGGCGGGGTCTTGGCGGTGTTTGCCAAGTTGGTAGGTCTCAGGTCTTCTTAGGCCTTCACGCGGTACTGGATCGCTTGTGGTGACGGGCGGATAAACCCTTCACCGCAGGTGCTGGCGCCGGCCGGCTTCGAAAGATTACGCAATCGTGCGCGGTCTGATATGAATAGCTGAAGAACCGCGCCGCATCGTACCCTTGAGTTGGCTTCTGTTCGCCATGCCAACTTTTACTGAGCTGCCCAGACCAAGATAATTTCTGCATTATTGAGGAGAAGGTCTATGCTCGATCTGTTGGGGATTGGATTCGGCCCGTCCAATGTGGCGCTGGCCGCTGCCATGGCAGAGGCGGGAAATCCACCCAGAGCACTCTTCCTGGAGTCCAAAGAGAGATTCGGCTGGCATCCGGGAATGTTGCTGGATGGCGCCCGGATGCAGATTTCCTTCCTGAAGGACTTAGTGACGCTGCGCAATCCGGGAAGCCCTTATTCTTTCCTTGCGTACCTCAAGGCCAAGGGTCGCCTGGAGGAGTTCGCGAATCTCCGGGAATTTTATCCCTCCCGTATTGAATTCCAGGACTACCTTCGCTGGGTAGCGGGGCACTTCGAGCACCAGGCTGTCTTCGGGGCGCGCGTGGCGTCGGTCAGTCCGGACTTCGGCATCGACGGCATGGCGCGCAGCTTCACGGTCAGAGCGGAACTCGCGCATTCCGGGGAGTACGTTACCTATCAGGCGCGCAATGTCGTGTACGCCCCGGGCGGAACCCCGAATCGGGTCGCAGGTGTGGCTCCGCGTGACGAGCGTGTCATTCATACCGCAGAATTCCTTGAGCGTTTTCCGAAGAGCTTCCCCGATCGCTCGGCGGATCTGTCGTTCGCCGTGGTCGGCGGCGGTCAGTCCGCCGCGGAGATCATCGAGTACATCCTCGCGAAGTACCCCTTGAGCCGCGTCCACGCGATTCTCCCCGGATACTCCTTCCGGCCCGCGGACGACAGCCCGTACAGCAACGAGGTCTTCTTCTCCGCCGAGGTCGACGGCCACTTCACCGCCCACGACCGCGCAGCTCGGCTGGCGGAGGCGCGCAGCACCAACTACGGCGTCGTGGACCTTGACCTCATCGAAGACCTGTATCGCATGGGCTACGAGGATCAGGTCCGTGGGAATGTGCCGCGGCTCACGTTCTGCCGGTCCAGCAGGCTGCTGTCGGCGGACGCCGGCCCGTCGGGAATCGAGGTGACCGTCGGTGGCCCGGAGGGTAGCCGGAGCCTGAACCTGGACGGCCTCGTGCTGGCTACCGGCTATCACCGCGAGCTCGATCCCGAGATGTTCCGGGACGTCATCCCGCATCTGCAGCGGAACGAATCAGGTAATTTCCTGGTCAGTCGTGCGTACCGAGCGGACAGCGCACCGGAACTGACGGCAGGCATCTATTTTCAGGGTCTCACGGAGTTGTCGCACGGTATTGGCGACACCTTGCTCTCGCTCCTGCCCTTCCGGTCCGCCGAGATAGCTGAAGACGTGCGGAAGAGGTCGGAAGTACCCTCGGCAGATGAGGTGGAATACCCGCCGGCTCGGCATATCGAGCCGGACAGGGCGACCATTCTGGAAACCCTGCAGCGCTTCCCGCTCGCGACGTTGATCTCCTCGGATGACGAGAGCGAGGTGTTCGCGACGCACCTTCCGCTGATCCTTGACCGGGAACGGGGGGAGCAGGGGGTGCTGTTCGGTCATCTCGACGCCGGAAACCCTCAGGTCCCGAATCTCAACGGCCGCCGAGTGCTCGCAGTATTCCACGGTCCGAATTCTTATATATCGCCCAAGGCCTACACGACGGACCAGCTGCCGACCTGGAATTACGTAGCTGTCCATGTGCGGGGTCACGTGCGCGTTCTGGAGAACCAGGATCAGGTTGTCTCGGGTCTCGCCAGCATCAGCGAGAAGGCCGATCGGTCGGATGGTGCATACCGCTTGGATGAGAACGACTCGCGTATCGAGAAGCTTATCGGCGGCATCGTAGGGTTCGAGCTGGACATCGAATCGTTGACCGGCCGGTTCAAGCTCTCCCAGGACCGGAACGACGAGGATCGGAAACGTGCTATGGCGGTTCTCCGTGAGGGCGCGGGCGACGAGCACCATGACTTTGTGGCCCGCATACACCAGCAGTGAACCGCTCCTCAGCCCCAGCTGACCGGAACTTGGACGAGGAATCATGGAAAACCCTGGCGCATATGTAGTTGTCCGCAACGTTGAGGAGCAGTACTCGCTCTGGCGCGTCGGTCGACGAATCCCGGACGGCTGGACGGTGGTGGGCGAGCCGGCGGAGAGGGCCGCATGCCTGGATCGTATCGAGGAGCTGTGGACGGACATGCGTCCGAAGAGCGCGCGGTGATGGCCGGTGCTGTGGGGGAATTCTCGATGAGCAATGCCGAACCGGGCAGTGTGCACGAGCTGTTCGACCTTCGAGCGACGCAGTCTCCCGAAGCCGTGGCTGTGCGGGCAGAGGGGATGGATCACTCGTACCTCTCGTTGCGGAGTGCCTCTGACAGCATTGCCGCGGTACTTGTCGAGAAGGGGGTGCTGCCGGGCGATGTCGTGGCCGTCGCCTGCCCAAGGTCGTTCAACCTGATTGCCGGGATGCTGGGCATCCTCAAGGCGGGTGCGGCGTACCTACCGATCGAGCAAGAACTTCCCGACGCCCGGGTGCGGGGAATGCTCCGTACATCCGGTGCCCGGGTGGTGCTGACCGGCGGTGCGGGAGCCATGCGCGACTGGGCGGACCTCGGCGTGGTACAGGTGCCCGCAGGTGAGTGCACGCCTGGGCGGCAGGCGCCAGGAATTGCGGTCTCTCCTACGGTTGCCGCCTATGTGCTGTTCACCTCCGGATCGACCGGGAAACCCAAGGGCGTTGTCTACCCCCATGCAGGCGCGGTGAACCGGCTGCGCTGGCTCCAGGAGACGTACGGCCTCCGGCCGGGCGACCGGGTGATCCAGAAGACACCCTACGGATTCGACGTATCGTTCTGGGAGTTCTTCTGGCCGCTGTCCGTGGGTGCCACCCTGGTTTTCGCCTCCGCGGGAGATCACCGGGATCCGGCCCGAGTGGCCGCACTGATCAGGGACGAGCGGATCACTGTCGCCCATTTCGTTCCGTCGGTTCTGCGCATCTTCCTCGACCAGGAGGACGTGGCGGAGTTCACCTCCTCGCTCCGTCATCTGTTCGCCAGCGGAGAGGCACTCTCCCCCGAACTGGCGGAAGCTGTGCACCAGAAGCTGGGTATCCGGGTGGACAACCAGTACGGGCCCACGGAGTCGGGCGAGTGCACCTGGTGGACCTACCGGGAGAACCACGGCCATGCCTCGACACCCATCGGGGAAGCCATCCCGGGGTTCCGTACCTACGTCCTCGACGAGCACCTCGGGCGGGTTCCCGACGGTGAGGCCGGTGAACTCTTCCTGGGTGGCGACGGGAACCTCGCGCACGGCTACCTGGGGGAGCCTGCCCTCACGGCCCAGAAGTTTCTGCCGGACCCGTTCGGCCCACCCGGTGAGCGCATGTACCGGACCGGGGACCGGGTCAGGCACGACCCCGAGGCCGGGTTGTTGTACCTGGGCAGGACCGACAGTCAGCTGAAGCTGCACGGCAACCGCATCGAGACCGGGGAGGTGGAAGCCGCTCTCCGGAAGCTGCCGGGCGTCCGGGAGGCCGCCGTCAAGGTCGTGCCCGACGAGACCGGTGGACGGCTGGTCGGCTACGTGCTCACGGACTCGCCTTTCAGCCCCGGTGACGCACGGCGTCTTCTCGCCGAGACCCTCGTGGCGGCCGCCGTGCCCTCGCACTACGTGGTACTGGACGAGTTCCCCGTGAACCGCAACGGCAAGCTGGACCGTGACGCCCTGCCCGTACACGCGCTCGATGCGGAGGCCGCGAACGGGTCCATGGACGGTGCCTCGGAGCTGCACGCCGCCGTCGCCGAAGTGTGGGCGGGAGTGACGGGCCGGTCACCGGTGTCGATCGATCAGGAATTCCTGGACTCGGGCGGCAATTCCCTCAAAGCGGTTCAACTCGTCGGTCGGCTACGCCGGCTGACCGGGCTCGACCTCACCGTGGAGGAGTTCTTCACGGCCGGCACCGTACGTTCCATCGCCACAGTCCTCGAGCATCGGTTCGAGAACCTCGATTCCCCCGGGATACCGTCATGAGTGAGCCCCTGTCCCTGCTCGACCGGCTCCGGCAGGCACCACCCGCGGCCGGGTTCCCCAAGCGAAGGACGGCCGACCGGGCCCCGGCATCGGCGGCGCAGCGCCGGCTCTGGTTCCTCGCGGAAGCCGACGAGAGCACCGTTCCGTACCACGTGCCCGTGGCCTTCCACATCGACGGCCCATTGGATGCCGAGGCTTTGGAGCGCGGTGTCTCCCTGGTCGTCGAACGCCACGAGGCGCTCCGCACAGCGCTGGTCGTCGACGCCGATGGCCTTCGCCAGGAGATATCCGAACCGTCGCCCGTTGTGGTTGAGCGCAGGAACGCGGAGTCCGTCGACGATTTCCTCGGTGCCGCGCACAAGGACGCCTGCGAGCCCGTCGACCTCTCCCGCGCGCCGCTGCTGCGGGTCCACCTCTACGCGCTTGCCGACGGCAGTCATGGGCTCTTGTTCGTCTTCCACCACACCGTGATCGACGCGTGGTCGCTCGACATCTTCTTCGGCGATCTCAACGCAGCGTGCGCCGACGTGGCCTTGCCGGCCGTATCCCACCAGTATGGGGACTATGCCCAGTGGCAGGAGGGCTGGCTGTCCGGCGACGAGGCCCGGCGATCCCGGCAGTACTGGACAGGGGCGCTCGAAAAGGGGTACCCGCCCCTTTCCATCCATCCGCGTCGCAACCGTGCCGCCGGCGGCCCGCGTGGAGGTGCGATCCATCGGTTCGGTGTTCCCGCGGCACCGGTCGAGGAGGTCTCCTCCCAGGCTTCGGCGACGCCGTTCTCCGTCCTGTTGGCGGCCTTCCAGGCGCTGCTGCACCGCTACTCGCTGAATGATGTGGTGAGCACGGGGGTGCCGGTGGCCTGCCGGACGACCCCGGAGAGCGAGTCGATACTCGGCTACTTCGTCAACACCGTCGTCGTTCCCACCGAGTTCGACAAGGGAACCTCGCTCACGGATGTGGTCCGGAGTGTCGGGCAGCGCATGCGCGAGGCCCTGAGCCACCAGGAACTGCCCTTCGACGAGGTGGTGGGCGCCGTCGCACCACATCGGAGCGCGGACGCGAACCCCCTGTTCGACTCCGTCTTCGTTATGCAGAACACGGAGTCGGCGACTACTCTCTCGCTGCCCGGCTGCAGGACGGAGCCGGTGCACGTCCACAACGGAACGGCGAAGTTCGACCTCACGCTATCCGTTGTCAGGGAATCGGACACGTTCACCTGCGAGCTCGAATACGCGACGGACACCTTCGACGCCGATTGGGCCGAGGAATTCGGCCTGGCATTCGGCGAAATGCTGCGCAGGGCGCCGGTTTCTCGTTCCCTTCCCGTCGGGGAAGCTCCGCTGCTCTCGGAGGAGACGAGGGCCGGAATCCTCCGGGACACCGCGCGGGGCGTGGAGCCCTACCGGATCGATGGGACCTTGCACGGCCTTGTCGTAGAACAGGCCGCCCGAACCCCTGACGCGACCGCGATCGTTGCGGACGGAGCGAACATCACCTATGCCGAACTGGACCGGCGATCCGACGCCCTGGCGGCTGTTATGGCCGAACGAGGCATCGGCCGGGAGTCCGTCGTCGGTGTATGCATGCGGCGCTCGGTCGATCAGATTGTCTCGCTGCTGGCGATACTGAAGGCCGGCGGGGCGTTCGTGCCGCTCGACCCGCGCCTCCCGAGGGCACGTCTGGCGGGAATAGCCGATGACGCTTCACTCGCCCTCGTCGTGACCGACGAGCAGTGCCTCGACCTGCTCGACGGCCTGGCACCCCTGCTCGTCCCCGATGCGGAAACGGTTCCGGACGCTGTCCCGACTGCCCGCGCCACTGATCCGTCCGGCCTGGCCTACGTGTACTACACGTCGGGTTCGACCGGTAAGCCCAAAGGCGTGGCCATCGATCATCTGTGCGCCGGGACCCGTCTGGAATGGCTGCGGCGCCGCTACGCGCTGGGCAGCGGGAAGGCGGTGCTCTACAAGACGCCGCTCATCTTCGACGTCGCGATCTGGGAGATCTTCCTCCCCCTCCTGACCGGTGCGACCGTCGTTATGGCGGATGCCGAAGCCGAGTCCGACATCCAGCACATCGCGGACCTCCTGCGCGAACACCCCGTCGTGCTGGCGCACTTCGTGCCATCGATGCTGGAGGTCTATCTCGACGGAGTCGTCCCGCAGGAATACGCCCACCTCCAGTGGGTCGCGCTCAGCGGAGAGGCCGCTTCGGCCGCCCTGATCGAGCGGGCCGCGGAGCACTTCGGCGTGCCCGTGCACAATCAGTACGGCCAGACCGAGACCTCCGAGGTCGCTGTAGGGGAAGGCGACGGTGACTCCCTCCCCGAACTGTCGGTCATCGGCACGCAGGTGGGTGCCTACCGGCTCTATGTGATGGACGCGTCGCAGGAACTGGTTCCCCACGATGTGCCGGGCGAGCTCTGCGTGGCCGGCCTGGACGGCCTGGCCCGCGGCTACGTGGGCAGGCCGAGCCTCACCGCGCAGAGCTTCGTTCCCCACCCGTACCCGGCGCGGCCGGGCGAACGCCTCTACCGCACCGGGGACCTGGTCCGACGCCGAGCCACCGGTGAGATCGTCTATCTGGGCCGTGGCGACCACCTGGTGAAGATCCGGGGCTGCCGGGTGGAGACCGGTGAGGTCGAGAGCGTTCTCCTGGACCACCCTGCCCTCACCTCCTGCGTGGTGATCGCGCGTCCCGGACCGGGCGGTGACCTCTGCCTGGTGGCCTACACCGTCGGGCGGGAGGCCGGGCGCGCGGAGCTCGTCGGCCACGCCGCGTCCAGCTTGCCCTGGTACATGGTTCCGAGTGCGTTCGTCCACCTCGGCGAAATGCCACGCACGGCGAGCGGAAAGATCGATCGAAACCGGCTGCCCGAACCGCGGCTCTCCGATTTCGAGGAGGAGAGGCCCTGGGAGGAACCGCAGACGCCTCTGGAGACTCATCTCGCCGCTGTGTGGTCGGAGGTGCTGGGGATCCGGAAAGTCGGCCGCCGCGACGGCTTCTACGCCCTGGGCGGCAACTCGCTTCAGACCACGCGCGTGCTGGCGACGCTCAAGGCGTCATTCGAGATCCGGCTGTCGGTCCGGGACTTCATGCACGCCCCCACAGTGGAAGGGCAGGCACGGTTGGTGATGGCTGCCCTGGAGAAGAAGGCTGCCGCACTGCTGGAGGAGAACGGCGCATGAGCGAGCACCTCACCGGGTCCGCCTCCCGCCAGGAGCAGCTGGTGGCCGAGCTGCTCGCGCAGGGGCTGGGCCGGACGACCACCGGAGCCGGAGCCGGAACGCACACCGTGGGGCCTCTGTCGGTCGCCCAGCGTCGGCTGTGGTTTCTCGAACAGCTGAAGCCAGGGACAGCCACCTACAACATTGCCCTGATGGCGGAGCTGCACGGGACGCCGTCCCAGAACGCCCTCCAGGACGCCCTGCACATCGTGCAGGACCGGCACACTGTCTTGCGCTGCCGCTTTACCGAGCAGGACGGTGAACCCCGGCAGGAGGTCGTGCAGGGCGAGGGCGTTCCCCTCGCCTGGCACGACCTGCGGGCCCCGTCCGCGGACACGGACCCCGACGAGACGGCACGCCGGATCGCCGCGGACTGCGCCAAGCGTCCCTTTCGGCTGGACGACGCACCACTCTTCCGGTGCGCGGCCGTCCTTCTTCCCGATGACCGCTGGCACCTCGTGCTGTGCTTCCATCACATCGTCGTGGACGGCTGGTCCGTTGGCGTCCTTCTCGATGACCTGGGCACCCTGCTGAGCGGCGGCAGCCTCGGCCCGGTTCCGTCCTTCCGGTTCCTCGACTGGGTGGCCGAGACCTCCGGGCAGTCGCTCGATCCCGAGGACGAGGCGTACTGGGCCAAGAAGCTGTCCGGTGCCCCGGCCGTGCTGACTCCGTTCAACGACGCCCCGCGCCGGCCGTCGGAGCACGCCGCTGGCAAGCTCATGAGTTTCGTCGTCCCGGCTCCCACGGTCTCCGCCGTGGAGCGGCTCGCCGAGTCGGCCGGTACGACCACCTTCGTGGTACTCCTGTCCGCGTTCAAGGTGCTGTTGCAACGGGTGGCCGGTGTGGACGATGTGGTGGTCGGCGCACCGTTCGCAGGACGCCCCGACCCTCGCCTCGACAACGTCGTCGGCTTCTTCGTCAACACACTTCCGTTGCGCACCGAGTTGGCCGGCGCCCGGGCCTTCCGAGACGTTCTGGAGCGGGTGCGCGTCACGGTCATGGAAGCGCAGGACCACCAGGACACGCCGTTCGACCGCATCGTCGAACTCCTCGGACTCAGCGGGGCCACATCGGAGAGCGCGTTGTTCCGCACCATGCTGGCCTGGCAGAACACTCCGGGCGGACAGCTGCGGTGGGAGGGGAGGACGGTCGCTCCCACGCATCTGGACACCGGCACGGCCAAATTTGACCTGACGCTCTCGCTGGAGCAGACGGACGGTGTGATCGAGGGGCAGGCCGAGTGGTTCCTCGGGTTGGCGGATACGGCGTTCGTGGAGGGGTTCGTCCACGCCTACCTCCAGTTGCTCCGCTCGCTCTCCGAGGGGCCGGACGCCCAGTTGGCCGAGCACGCGCTGACCGGTCCCCGTGACGAGGAATCGGTCGTCCCGCCTGCCGCCTCGCCCCGGCCGACGGTGCCGTACCGGACCCTCAGCGAGCCCTTCGGAGAGCAGGCGCGGCGGACACCGGATGCCGTGGCGCTCCTCGGTGACGAGGGGACGCTCACCTACGCACAACTGTGGGAGAGAGTCGAGCGGTTCGCCGCCGGCCTGTATGGGTGCGGTGTGCGGCCCGGCGACAGGGTGGGCGTGCTCATGCAGCGCTCCTTCGACATGGTTGCCGCCCTGCATGCGGTGTGCGCGATCGGCGCGGCCTATGTCCCCCTGGACCCCTCGGCTCCGCGGGAACGTCTCCACGGCATGCTGTCGACGCTGGACATTTCCCACGTCACGGCCCATGGCGCGACCGCTGACAAGGTGCCCGACGGCCCTTGGGGTGTTGTGCGCACGGAGAGCCTGGCGGATCCGGACGCGGCAGTGGATGTTCATCCGGACGCTGCCGCCGACGCGCTGTCGTCGGAGCGTACGGCCTACGTGCTGCATACCTCAGGGTCCACGGGACGGCCAAAGCCTGTTGCCTATCCCACTGACGCGTCGTTGGCCTTTCTCGGCTGGCTCCAGGGCCTGATACCGGTGGGCCCGGGTGATCGCCTCCTCCTCAAGACGCCCTACGGCTTCGACGTGTCCGTGTGGGAGCTCTTCTGGCCCCTCCAGCATGGGGCCACGATCGTGGTGGCGGACCCTGACGGCCACCTGGACCCGAGCTATCTCGCGCGCTTCGTCCAGCGGCATGAAGTGAACGTGGTCAATTTCGTCCCTTCGATGCTGGAGAGCTTCCTGGGGCAACTCGACGCCGTCGGCTGCCCTTCACTGAGCCATGTGCTGTCTGCCGGTGAGGAGCTCAAGCCGGGGCTGGTGGCCCTGACCCACCGGAAGCTCAAAGCCGAACTGATCAATCTGTACGGGCCCACCGAGGCCGGCGCAGTGAGCTACCACCTCACCCGGCCCGGGGCCATGGGGACCGTACCCATCGGTCATCCGCTGCCTTACGTACGCCTGTACGTGCTCGACGCCGACTTGCGGCCGGTGCCTGTGGGTATGCCTGGAGAGCTGTACATAGCCGGCGAACTGGGGCTGGCCAACGGTTACGAGGGCAGTCCCGCTGCCACGGCGGAGAAGTTTCTCCCGGACCCCTACAGCAGAGTGCCGGGCGGCCGGATGTACCGCACCCAGGACATCTGCCGACAACTGCCGGGAGGCGAACTGGAGTACCTCGGCCGGAGCGACCGGCAGGTGAAGCTGAGAGGGATCCGTCTGGAACCTGCGGAGATCGAACAGGCGATGCTGGCGTCGGCCGAGGTCGCCGCCGCCCGCGTGCTGGCGACGGGGAGCGGATCCGAACAGAAACTGATCGGTTTCTATGTGCCGGTGGAGGGTGCCGCACCCGATCCGCGCGCTCTGCACAGTCATCTGGAGCACCGGCTGCCGCGGAACATCATCCCGTCCGCCCTGGTGGAGGTGGAGACCATCCCCACCACCCCGAACGGCAAGACGGACCAAGCCGCACTGACAGCTGTCTGGAAGGAAAGGCAGCAGACCGCAGGTTCTGGGCGACTGACGGGGGACACGGGCAGGAGGCCGAAGCCGGCCGACGGTTCGCTGGAGGCTCGGGTGTGTGCCGTCTTCGAGAACGTCCTGGAGATCCCGTCGGCCGATCCTGACACAGGCTTCTTCGCCATGGGCGGGCACTCCCTCCAAGTACTCAAGCTCACGGCTGCGTGCAAGGAGCGCCTGGGCATCAAGCCGTCCGTGGCGACGATCTTCGCCCACCCCACACCGCGAGAACTCGCCGCATGGATCAGCGAGACGGCGAGCAGTGAGCAGGACATGGTCGTTCCGCTGGCGCCACGGGAGGACGGGCCGCTGGTCATCGGCGTGCACGCGGCCACGGGTTCCGCACTGCCGTACCTTCCGCTCAGCCGCGCGCTGGCGGACCGCTGTTCCTTCCTCGGACTGCAGGCGCCCGGTCTGGAGTCGGATGCCAGGACTCCCCGTTCGGTGGAGGAGTTCATCGCGGTCTACCTTCCGCTCGTCGAGCGACTGGCCGCCTCACGACAGCTGGTGCTGACGGGCTGGTCCTTCGGTGGCAACGTCGCCTACGAACTCGCCGCGGCGCTCGACCGCCGTGGACGTGCTCCTCTGGCCACGGTCCTCATCGACTCCTGGATCGGGGACAGCCTGGAGGACATCGCAGGGGATACCCCCGAGGAAGCGGTGGGCACGCTGCGTCGGCACGGGCTGGTGCCGGACGGACTCCCCAGTGAGACGGAGACCGGGATGCTGCGGGTGCTGGCCGGGACCTTGAAAGCCTTTCATGCCTACCGGCCGGCCCGGTCGGAACTGGTGGTCGACCTCGTCAGGGCCACGGCGGATGGAGCGGAGAGCCCCTACCCACGGCAGATACGGGAATCCGCCGACCGCGGAATCGGAGCCTTCGCCAAGGCGGTCCGTATCCACAACGTCGACGCGGACCACTACAGCGTGATGTCCGGAGACCATGAGGCAACGCTGGCTGCGATCTTCGAGAGCATTCTGTGCGAGCACACATGAAAGCGGGTGAGGAAGAACCGACCGCAGGGAGGAGGCGCTCACGACGACACCTATGGGTCAGGCCCGCCCCCCTGACTCTGGTGGTGGCCCTACAGCTCACCATGGGCACCGCCTGGTGGATGGCACTGGTCGCCAACCAGGCGCGGGCGACCTACGAACTGGGTGCGACGGAGCTGTACCTCGCCCTGGTGGCCACGGTCTGGGGCGCCCCCACCATCCTCCTGGGGCCGTGGATAGGACGTCTGGCCGATCTGTACAGTCCCGCCGTTGTGGGGGCGGCGAGCACTGCCGTCGGTATCGGCGGGGCGGTCGGCCTTGCCGTCGCGGACTCGGCGCAGTGGTTGCTCGTGGCGGCCTTGACCAGCGGAGTGGCCAGGGCGGTCACCCAGGTTGCCATCGACGCATTGCCCAGCAGGGTGCTGGGGAGCAACCAAGAAGTGAAATCGAGCATTCTGCTGGGCTTCGCCAGCAGCGTTCCCATCGTCGCCGGCCCCACCCTGTCGGCTGTCATGCTGGCGAACTGGGGCAGCAACAGCGCCCAGTGGGCGAACGCGGCCGTCCATCTGGTCGGATTGGCGATCTTCTGCGTGCTGCGGGTTGATGTGCCCTCCCGCAGCAGGGACAGGGACCCTGATGCGGGCGGCCGTCACCGGAGCCTCATCAGAGACCCGTCGCTGCGTGAGGCACTGGTGTTGACGGGCATGGTCTGGGTATCCCTGGGCTGGATCGGCCCGTTGGAGATTCTCTTCGTCAGCGAGGTGTTGTCCGAGCCGGCCGAGACGTACGCGGCTCTCCAAGTAGCCTTCGGAGTCGCGCTCCTGGCGGCGACGTACGTGATGTCGAAGGGGCAGACTCTCGTCGTCCGCCGTTGGTTCTTCGTCATGACCGTGGTGCTCGTCGGCGCCGGGGAATCCCTGTTCGCCTCTTCCCACAGTGTGGGCATGGCATTCGCTGCCATCTCCCTCTGGGGAATGGCAGCGGGTCTGTTCAACCCTGCGAGCAGGATCGCCTTCCTCAAGGCCGCTCCTGCGGAGATGCACGGACGCGCCATGGGGCTCTGGAGGGCAGTTCAGTCCTTCGGCAGCCTGGCCCCCCCGATTCTTGCCGGTGTCGTCGCACATGCCTACGGACTGCGGACGGCCATGCTCGGCATGGGTGTCTGCACTCTGTTGGCCGCAGCGGTGGTGCTCGGGATCTCCGCTCGGCGTGGGACACGCGGAGGGCGGTCGGCAGCACGGGCGGCGGGCGACGCGCGAGCGGATGAGGAGGGCATCGGGTGCACCGACGAGCTTCAGAGCCGCTGACAACCGCATTCAAATCAAGACGTATCGGAGGCGTTCGATGCTGTCCCCTGTGGAAACCATGAATTCTAGATCGGAGCGGGGAATGTTCCGTACGGCCAAACCACACCGACTGCTGATGTGCCGCCCCCGGCACTTCGACGTCGTCTACTCGATCAACCCATGGATGGCACCGGAGAAGCCGGTCGACAACGGCCTGGCGGTGCGTCAGTGGGAGGAGCTTCGCCAGCTCTACACGCACCTTGGGCACACCGTTGAGGTAGTGGAGCCCGTCCCCGGTCTCCCGGATATGGTCTTCGCTGCGAACGGTGCCACCGTCGTCGACGGAAAGGTCCTGGGCGCCCGATTCCGGCATGTCGAGCGCACGGCCGAAGGGCCCGCCTATCTGAACTGGTTTCTGCAGAACGGCTACGAGGACGTCTTGTGGCCGGAGTTCATCAATGAGGGAGAAGGCGACTATCTGACCGTCGGCCGCAGAATCCTGGCCGGCACGGGCTTCCGTACGGACTCCAGGTCGCACGCCGAAGCTCAGGAATTCTTCGGGCTTCCGGTCACGGGGCTGACCCTGGTCAACCCGAGGCATTACCACTTGGACACCGCCCTGGCCGTACTCTCCGATACCGAAATCATGTACTATCCGGCAGCGTTCACGACCGGCAGCCAGGCAGTTCTGAAGGAGATGTTCCCGGACGCCGTCATCGCGTCGGACGAAGACGCCGCGGTGTTCGGACTCAACGCCTTTTCGGACGGTCGGAACGTTCTTCTGCCCGAGGGTGCCACCGGTCTGACTCTGCAGTTGGAGAAACGGGGTTTCAGCCCCGTCGGAGTGGACGTATCGGAACTTCTCAAGGCCGGCGGCAGCGTCAAGTGCTGCACGCTGGTGCTTCGCTGACCCACACGCCAATAGGGAGGCTAAATCATGAGTACCAACCGCGAACTGCTCATGCTGGATTCCGTCCTGATGATCGACGGACCCGATGACGGGCCCTACTCCGCAGAGGAGATCGACAGGGTGGTTGAGCTCTGCGAGAAGCTGCCGCGCGATGTAGGAATCGGCGACAACAACAATGTCGAGGTCGGACGCATAGTCGTCGACTCCTTCGACATCGCCATGTCCGATTCCACCTCCGCACCGCATAAGGTGGCAGCGCCGGACATCGCCGAGGAGATCCTTCAGATCATTGCCAAGAGTGAGGCAATGGCCTATTGGGGCGAGCTGTGTGGCCACAAGGTGTCCGTGCGGCGGTCGCAGGTCAACTACATGCAGCGTGGCCAATACATAGGACGTCACACCGACTCGGAAGCGAACCCGGAGTACTGCGCCAACGTCGTCATCGGTCTCAGTGATGACTACACCGGGGGCGAGTTTGTGGCTCACATGGACAGCGAGCAGCCCAGACGGTTCGTCCTTCGCCGCGGCTCGATTCTCGTCGGCACCAACGACCTGCTGCACGAAGTGAGCGAAGTGAGTTCCGGTGTACGTGGTTCGCTGGTCATGTTCCTGGTACCCGAAGGCCAGTGACTCCTTCTCATCCTGGCCGGGGGCAATGACACGTTCGGCTGTTGGCGG
Organism: Streptomyces sp. TSRI0281; assembly: GCF_001905125.1. Lineage (GTDB taxonomy): Bacteria > Actinomycetota > Actinomycetes > Streptomycetales > Streptomycetaceae > Streptomyces. The sequence goes on from NZ_LWLE01000012.1 coordinate 581,617, forward strand.
ACTCACTCGTCGAGCAGAGGTGAGGCGTCCGTAGGGCGGGAGCCGGCGTCGGGCCGCTGATCGTGAAGCTCTGGCCGGGGTCGTCTTCGTGGCCACCTCGGGCTGTACATGGCGGCAGCTTCCGACAGTGTTTCGGTCCGGCCCGGCGGACGGTCTACCGGCGGATCGCGCAGTGGAGCCTGGACCGGGTTCGGGCTCGGCTCCACCGCGTGGTCCTGGACGAACGCGGTGCCCGGGGCGAGATGCGACTTCGTGCCCCGAGGGGCGCGGTTCGTGCGCGGGAACTGTTCCGCGCGAGCAACGCGGCAACGTGAACGCCGACCTGGCCATGCGCGTTTCGAGCAGTCCGGCCGTGACGCCGTGACTGATCGGTCTGCTGACGGCGGAGGTCTGCGCGATTGAACGCGAAGGGCCAGTCAGTGTCGCCCGGATTCTCGCGCCTCGGGCGCAACGGCGGTCTTCGGGGCCGGTGATTGCCCAGTGACGTTGGGCGTATCAGGCGCGGTCGTGGAGAGTGACTTGGTGGCCGTCGGGGTCGGCGAAGGTGAATGTCCGGCCGAAGGGGCCGTCAATCGGTGCGGAGACGATGGTGTGACCGTCGGCGACGAGAGCATCGTGGATGGCCTGGACGTCCGTGGCGTGGAGCCAGATCTCGGCACCGATGCCGGGCTGGGCAACGGATGCGAGATCGGTGCCGGGAACGACGTCGCGGAGTGCGAACGCGATGGGCTTCGTCTCGAAGACGACGGCGTGCGGAGGTCCGGCCTGCGAGCGGACGAGGCCGAGGTACTGCTCGTACAGGTGCGGCGGGCGTCGGCGAGCTCGGCGAAGGAGTTGTAGGCGGGAGCAGATGTGCGTCCGTGGGCACCAGGTCGGCCTTCGCGATACGGACCGTTGCCTCCGCGCCGCCCTCTGATTCCGGGTCGTACGGCACGCAACTGACCACTTGGCAGCCGTAATGCCGGCCGGCGGCAACCCCTGCGTATGCCGCACTGGGGTTCCGGCGATGTGCTCGACGGTGACCGTCTTCGCGTTGTCGGTCAGCGCATAAGTCGGTGACCCGCCGATCCGGCGCAAGGTCGTGTCCAGAGAGGCCACCAGTGTGCCCAACGTGCCATCCCAGACCGGGATCACTACCCGGAACCGCGACCACGACAGCCACGCGCAGAACAGCCGGGTCCGACGCCTATCGATGCGGGGCCCTCTCCCCGGTCGAACTGCAGCCGGCGGCCCGGCTCGGGAACCCACGGCCGGTAGGTGCGGCGCTTGCCCGCCTTCCACGCCATCTTCGCCGAGTTCACCGCCCGCCTCGTCGAGCGTGCGCTGCCCAGGTAGCCCATCGTCACTTGCTTCTCGTGGACCACATCGGCGCGGATCGTCGCCTTCGACTGCTCAACCCATTCCTCGACCTTCTTCAGGAACGTGTCGATCATCTTCGGCCGCGGCTCTCGTTCATAGGGATCGCGCCCGCTGGCACGGGCTTCGACGAACCGCTTGACCGTCTTCGGGTCGTGTCTCGCCAAGGTCGCCGCTGACCGGACGGTCCCGGTCAGGTCGTACGCCTCAAGGATTTCCATGATCTCTTTGTCGGACTTCGTCACATGTCCTCCAGGCTTCACAGTTTCGCGATCACTCCTGCGTGATCATGAGCACCATTACGGGTCTGCCGCGTAGACACTGGCGTCCACGCGGCAGACCCGTAACCGTGAGAGCAGGGCGTCGTCGCGCGTGCACATGCACGGCACTTCACCGTTCGTGCGGTGTCAGTTGAAGTCGGCGCGGTGCTCCTCGCACCACTGGCGGAAGGTGCGCGGTGCGGTGAGCGGTTGGAACCCGTATGTGAACCCCTCTCACCGGGCTGCTGAAGCTGGATGAGGCTGGTGCCCCGTGGACGAAGACTCATGTGCCACGTGTGGTGCCCGAGTGGGGGCGGCCTGCTTGACGAGGCGCCATGGAGATCGGCCCGCTCCGGACCGCCCGCTCGCCGGTACCGATCGAGGGCACGCTCGCCTCGCAGGCCCGCACGTTGCGAGTTACCTACCTCGTGGGCCTGTTCAGATACAGATCGGCCTGTTCAGATGGAGATCACGATCTTTCCTCGGGTGCGTCCGCGCTCGGCGTGCGCGTGGGCGTCGGCGATCCGCTCCAGGGGGTATGCCTGTTCGATACGGGGTGTGTAGCGGCCTTGCCGGCCCAGTTCCGCGGCCGCGGCCAGGAGGGGGGAATCGTTCTCCGCGTTGACCACATGCGTGCCCAGGCGCTGCCCGCCCGCATGGTCGGCGACCGTCGCGACGCACGTCGGGTCACCTGTGATCGCGACGAGGTCGTCCAGCGATCCGGAGGCCGCGGTGTCGAGCGCTGTGTCGACTCCGCGCGGGGCGAGGGTGGTGAGGCGCTGCGCGAGGCCGGGGCCGTAGGTGGTGGGAACGGCGCCGAGTGCGGTGAGGAACTCGTGGTTGCGTTCACTGGCTGTCCCGATCACAGTGGCACCTTGCGCTACCGCGATCTCGACCGCCGCGCTGCCCACGCCACCGGCGGCGCCCTCGACGAGAAGGGTGCGCCCCGCGAGGGAGCCGAGCGCGTTCAGGCCGCGCATCGCGGTCACGGACGCGAGACCGGCGCCCGCGGCCTGCTCGTCGCTCCACGTGCCGGGGGCGTGGGCCCAGGCCGAGAGGATGACCAGCTCCGCGGTCGCGCCGGTGACACCGCCCAGCCCGAAGACGCGGTCGCCGATGCTCACCCCCTGCACGCCGTCACCGATCTCGTCGACCACCCCGGCGGCGTCGCGCCCGGGAATGGCGGGTAGCTCCAGGGGAATCAGCTGCTGCAGGGCGCCGGCGCGCAGCTTCCAGTCGATGGGATTGACACTGGCCGCCGCGACGCGGACACGGACCTCACCGGGTCCGGGGTGGGGGTCGGGGGCCTGCTCGATCACCAGGCTCTCCGCTCCGCCGTATTCGTGGAACCGGGCTGCGCGCATAATGGTCTGCCTTACTTTGACGGGCCGGAATGACGTGTTCATCCGACGCTCGTCACTCTAGAACCTGACGTTGACGTGAGGTGCAAGCCGCAACTGCCGCCCGGCCGGAGGAGGGCAGGCGCGGGTGGGTGAGGTTGCCGAGCGGGCGGGGGCGAGCGTGGGGGCCTGTGCCACTACGAGGGATCACGCCGCCCGTCACGGTCGACACCCATGTGCCCTCGGGCGGGCTCGGCGATCCCGGCACGACGCGAGGACTGCCGTGCGTACGTGAACCGCGTGAACGCCCTCGGGTCCGCCGCTGGGTCATGATCAATCTCGGTGCCGGCAACGGTTCGATCGGCCCCCAGGGCTGCCCCCGGAGCCGGTACCGCTAGCCTAAACCTGACATCAATGTGAGGTACGAGCGGGAAGGGAGTGACCTGCGTCATGCGCATCGGACAGCTTGCCAGGCGGTCAGGGGTCAGCGTGCGGGCCCTGCGCTACTACGAGGAACAGCGGCTCCTGGAATCGGCGCGGACGCCCGGTGGGCAGCGTGACTATCCCGACGAAGCCCTGGAGCGGGTCCAGCTCATCCAGGACCTCTTCGCGGCCGGCCTCTCCAGCCGTACCGTCGTCGAACTCCTGCCGTGCGTGAGCACAGGCGTCGCGACCCCCGCCATGCTCGACCAGCTCATCATCGAACGCGACCGCATCGCCGCACGCATCCAGGACCTGACCCGGGCCAAGACCAAACTCGGCCGCGTGATCGAGAATGTGACCGCGGCGAACGCGGCGCAGGACTGATCAACCCGTCGCGAGGGGTGGGGCCCCGACCTATCCGGCATCTACCTGGCACTGGCCGGCCACGGGAAGCCCCAGGCGTATCCGGAGGCCGTCGAAACAGCGTTCGTCGCTCTCGCTACCCCGGACACGCACCGGGCAGCGCTGAGTAGGTCAGGTCGCGGCTGACCACGATGCCGGCACACCGCAGGACCAGTCAGCCGCGACCTCTCCGACCGGACAACGTTCACGAGCGGATAGCAAGGGTCCGGGCGGCCTGCGGCTGGATCGGCCACGCCATCGATACCGGAGAGGTGGACATGCGACTTCCTGTGGCCATCAGTCTGGATTCGTATGGCCGCATACCTGGACTTCGCCATGGCCACTCTCAGCTCCGTTGCCGGGTGTCGGCGGGTGCCTTCCGTTTTCGTAGACAGCGACATTCCGGCTCGGCAGCCATCTCCCGCGGCCTTCAACAACTGCTGTCGTGAGACGTCGATAAAGCCAGACTGGACGGTTGGTCTGTCGGGCGGCGCCCTCGACGTCGTTCTCGCCAGCGAGCGGGTGGAGTTCGGGTAAATAGCGCGATATCGTAGCAAGTGGGGCAATAGCGGATGTGTCTTTCGTGCGTTGCCACCTGCTGAACCTGGCGTATGTCCGTGTCCTCCAGGGTTGGAGACCGAGATGACTCAGCCTGATGAAACCTGGGCCGATCGAATGCAGGGCCTCACGGGCGCATCCGAAAAGGAAGGCGCCGAGCTCGTGCGCGACATCTACAAGACCGCTCAGGACGACCTGGACGCCCAGCGGGCCCAGGCCGAGTTGGAACGAGAGGAATAACCGCCTACGGCTGACGGAACCCGTCCCGGCAGCACGGCCGGCCGGGGCCCTGGTGTGCCCTGCGGCCGCCGGGCGCCCACGGGCGCCCGACACTCACGCGACGGGCGAGATACGCTCAAGTGCCGCTGGAGGTCCGGGCCCACGGCTCACGACTGTGTAGTCGCGGGTGATCCTGACGCGGGTCCCGGTGTGCCAGTAGCGCTGAGCGGTCAAGGTTTCGTGCTGCATGGTCATTTCTCCTGCGGTCGGTCCGGGTTCTCTCTCCCTACAAGGGCGCCACCTCCGGCCGCAGGCCGGGGAGTGCCGAGCCATACGAATCTGTGGCTGGTTTGACGGGGTGGTCCGGGCGAGTCCCGCCCGGTGGGGTTTTCCATCGTGGGCGGGGTGCGGCGCGGGAGGGGGGAAGCGGTGCGGCGGACCGCATCAGCCTCAGGGCCCGGAGCGTTGGCAGGGGGACCGGGCGTACGCCCCCACTCTCGCCAACAGGAGTCCCTAGGACCTTCCGTCTCCAGCGTGCGACCGTGCTGTTCGGTGCGGCGGCCACCGCCATCGCCCTGAGCGCGGGTGCCGCCTCGGCCACTGGTGAAGATCCTTCGCGCGTGGAGATCGCCCAGTCCCTGCCGACCGCTGTGGACAAACCCAGCCCCGGAGGGGGAACTGCACACCGGCAGCCTGGAGGACAGGCCCCGTTCCTCCAGGCCGTGGCGGAAGGGGGGCTGACGCTGTAACCCGCGTCGGCGACCACGACCGGGGCTTCTCAGCCCCCACCCGGACACGTTGTCCAGCAGACCGAGCGCGAGGCGCCATTTCTCCTGGTGGACGGTGCCGTCCGGGATACCGGCGCGGCGGCAGCGGCCCGGCTCGTCCGTCCACTCCCGGGGCAGATACAGCTGCCGGTCCAGTGGGCACGACGCGGTGTCGGTCGCCGCATGAACAGGTGACCGCGACCTGGCAGTTCGCCCGCTTCCCGAGTGCTCCGCAGTACTGGTGGGCCACCCCGGCCGAGGCCCGGCCGCACTGGGGAAACGACACATCGGCGATCACCCACACCTGTGGCGTGATCGCCTCGACCGGACGGCGGGCCATCCGCCGCCGCACCGGCAACGGATCCCACGGCGACTGATTCACGAACTGCTGCAGGGCCGGCATGTTCCCGTCCGGCAGCCGCTCGGCCATCGGCTGGACCGACTTACGCCGACCGTCCAGCATCAGACCCCGCAGACAGCACGCACCCCACCGCCGCTGATCCCGCCGCGGCAACGACCCGAACACATCACCCACGAACCCCGCCGACCCGCCCCGGAGCCGCTCGATATCCCCCCGCTTCACGCCCGGAAGATGCCCACCACCAGGCAAAATCACTCAAGGTAACGAAGCGCTACTAGGAAATGTCCGACCGATCATGTGACTACTCCGTGCCCGGGTCGCTATTGGACATGGGGCGTGGAGGACGAGCCCGCCTGTGGGCGGTGGCAGCGGAGGCGTCATGACCGCTTCGAAGCGGTCATGACGCCTCCGCCACGATGTCGGTTTCGTTCCGCAGGCCAAGCGGTGGGTGGTGGAGCAGATCAACGGCATCCCGATGTTGCAGCGTAGGCTCGTCCGGGACTACGAACACCTCACTTCTTCCTCTGCATCACGGGTCTACCGGGCCATGAGCGCCATGATGACCCGCCGCCTGACCGGCGCCTCAACCCTGGCCTGGCGTTGAGCATGAACAACCACGACCCGGCTCTCGGTGCGGTCCCGGTCCGCCCGGACCAGCGCGAACCCGACCTCGCCACCCAGGCGAAAGCCGTGCGCGAGCAGGTGGTGACGCAGGCGTGCATCCTCTACCGCCCGGAGCGCCGCAACAGCCGCTGGGCATCGTCGCGCTCGACTGCGTCTACGAGCGCGACACCCTCGCTCGGCCAACGCCCACTCACCGAACGAAGCGAGGTCCTAATCCCTGACCTTGAGGAAGCGCATCCGGGTTGCGCCATTGCTGTCGGTGCCGCCGGCCTCGGCGTTGGAGATCTTGCCGCCGGTGAGGACGAACATCAGGTGCAGGCGGACCGTCCGAGGGCCGGAGGCGACCGTGTACTCGGTCATGATGTGTGTGGTTCCGCCTTGCTGCTCCTGGCTCGCTGCGTTGATCGCCGCGATCTGGGTGAAGCTCGTCAGGAGGGTGTTCGTGGTCTCGTCCCTGAGCCAGCCGATGATGTAGCCGCTGCCGCCGATGGCGGAACCGAGCGCGTACCGTACATCGCTGTCGATGTGGTATACCCCGGCTTCCGGGAGCACGATGTCGGACTCGGGGATCGGTACGTCGGTACCGGCCCGGGCCAGGAGGTTGGCGTGCTGCCGCTCGGAGTTGAGGAACGCGCTCACCGGCGTGAGGCGGGCGCCGATCTTCCACCTTTCGGGGCAGCCGGGCGTGCCGGTGACGTCGATGTCCACCGACCGTTCGATGCCGCTGTTGCCGCCAGGAGCGATACCCGTCAGGTCGATCCGCGGCACGAGTAGTCCACCGGTCGTGTTCCGTGCGGCATTGCACGGGGACGGGTCCAGAGCAGGCGTGTCGGGCGCGTACAGACACCCGTCGCTGCCCCGAGTGATGGCGTTGCCCCGGTCGGTGGAGAGGCACGGAGGGCGTGCGGTGGCGCATCCATCCTGGCAGGAGGCGACCGGGATGACCGGCGGGACCGCGGCGTAGGGAGTCGAGCCGTCGAGGGTGTCGGTCGTGCAGGTGATCGTGCCGTCGCAGTTACGGCAGGTCGTACGGAGGAACGGCCTGCCGCAGCCCGGGGCGGACGCCTGGACGGTGAGGACGAAGCTGTCGACGGTCCACTGCTTGGGGCCGACTCGGCAGGTGTCGTCGTTGCCTGTTTCCAGGTTGAGCTCGACGGCGATCTTTCCCGCGAGGACGTCCGCGAGGGACACGGTGGTCGGTGGGATGACGCCGTTGTCGTCACCACCCGCCGGCAGATCGGGTGGGCCCAGGAGATCGGCGCGGATCGGGGTCGTGCCGTTCCACAGGGCGAAGCGGCCGTAGAGCTGGCAGGCCGCGTTTCTGCCGTCGTTGTGGACATGGACCGAGGCGCTGATCGTGACGCTGGTGGGGTTGCCGCGCAGTGACGCAGGGTCGATGTGCACGACGCCGGCGAGCCAGGTGTGCTGGCCGTTGTGCGTCCCGTTGTCGGCCGGGAACGTGCCCGTGCCGCTGTTCAGGATGGTCTGGGCGACGACAGGGTCCAGTGCGGCATGGGTGTTGGCGATGGTGTAGTACGGCGTGGGGTCGGTGCTGCTCGCGGTCGCTGCGACCCGGTACGGCGCGGAGTCGCGCAGTGGGGTCGTCTCGCAGTGCTCGCACGGCTTGGAACCGGGACAAGCAACGGGGGGACAGGCCGGTTTGGAGGGCTGACAGCCGCCGATGGCGATGGGGGACTGCCCGCAGCCGCATCCACTCATGGGTCAACTCCTTTTGTGGGGTGGAGCGCTGGCAGTGGCGGTGTGCGCCATGCCGCTTTGGCGCCGTTGGTGCACGAGGGGGTGGTGCGTCGGCTCGTCTGCCGAAACGGATGAAAGTCGAGCTGGGGCAGTCGCGTTGAGGGGATGCCGGCGGACCTGAAGGCGGTCGCGCGACCGGGGAACGGAAGAAGACCGTTTGGCGTACCGCTCGCCGGGCCTTGGCTGACATGACGTCGATCGTCATCCAGCTACGTGTTCCCGCAGCCGGTCATGTCCTTGGGGTGGGAGACAGAAGCGGCCGTGTCGGCCCCTCTTCGCGAATCTGCTGCTGGTACTGGGCAAACCGCGTTGGGCGCTCGGACACAGGGCCTGAAGCCCAGTCACTTGCCTTCTTCGTTGCCATCCCTAATGTACTATCCCGTGATCTGTCGGGCATTACCCCGTTAGGGTGGCTGCTTTCACCGTCGAGGGGGGCCGAGCGCCCACATTTCTGCCGGCGTACGAGCCGGGAGTGTATGGGCGACCGGGCGCCGCTACACCCGGACCTCCATACCGATGCCGAGGGGGGCGACCGGAGGATTCCAGGTCCAGCAGGTTCCGTGCCTCGCCGTGCTGCGGCAAGCTCCCCGGGCCGGAAGGCATCCGTAGGTGTCGGGAACCAGCACCGGTAGAGTGACCGGCCGAACCACGGGGAGGGCACTGATGCGGACGCTGACAGGGATACGGAGACGGACTGGGGCGTTCAGGGCCCGGGCGGGCGCGGCGCTGGCGGTCCTCGTGTTGCTCGGCAGCGCCGGAACGACGGTTGCGGCCGGCCCGAGCACCGTGTCGAGCGCCACGGCCACCACCGCTCCGACTGGTCGATTCGCCGAAGGCGCAACCCAGCCCGAGCGCCTGGCCGAGGAGCTGCGCAGGAATCCGGTCTACGTATCGGCCGACCGTCCCCGTAGGCTGCCGCGCTCGCTCGCCCCGGACATCGCCGCCCTCGCCGAACGCACCGGCGTGCCCACCTATGTGCTGGCGTTGCCTGCGGGCGACGCCACGCTGCTCGCCCTGGTGCGCGACCGGCTGGGCGAGGACGGACTGTACGTGCTGATCGGCGACCACAGCAGCATCTCCGCCTCCGCGTTCGGCGTCGACGTCCCGGACGAGGAGGCCTGCCGTATCGCCCTGTACGGGACCCCGTACGGGGCCGGTCCACTCGCCGCGTTCGAGTCCTTCGTCGACGCGATCGCCTCTGGCCGCGACCGGGCCGCAGCCAAGGCGGACGAGCTGTACGACCGTTATCACAAGAACGGCAAGCCCGACCTGTACATCAGTTCCACCGACCGGCAGAACCAGAACCTGCTGCTCGGCCTGGCCGTGGTGGTGATCCCCGGCCTGGTACTGGCCCTCGGTATCCGGCTCTCCCGGCGCCGCTCGCAGTCGGCTGGGAAGAAGAAGTCCGCCGTCCCGACCAAGCCCCCGGCCGTCACCCTGGCCAAGGGTTCGGGAGAGGGCTCCGGCAAGGCAGCGGCGAAGCCGAAGGCTCCGGCCCGCACCACCTGGTTCCCTGCCCGCCGACGCGGTGTGCTGCCCGTGACGACGATGGCGGCGGTGGCTGCCGCGGTCGCCGTGGTGCTGGCCGCTCCCACCGTCTTCCCGCAGACCGTCGACAGGCCCGACCTCAGCGTCACCCAGGGCGACCTGGATGCCAGGGTGGAGGAGGTCGCTGCAGGGCTCGCCGCCGGACCGGTCTACCAGGACCCGTCCACCGCGGACCTGCTGACCGGCGCCGACCTGCCCGCGATCCGGCAGCGGATCGCCGATCTCGCGCCCAAGGGCCCGGTGCACGTACTGGTCACGCCGACAGACGGCGATGACGAGAGTGGGGGCGACAGGAGCATCCTGCTCGCCCGGGTGCATCAGCGCACCGGTCAGAACGGCGTCTATGTGCTGATCGACCCGGTGTCCGGCCGGATCGACCTGGACACCTTCGGTACCGACCAGGACGCCGCGCGCCGCTTCAGGGGCCTGCCGTCCACCGTCCTGTATCCGGAGTACCGCAGCGACGGCGACCTTCGGGTGGTGCCGCGCCTCAACCGGACCCTGGACGCCGTTGCCGCAGCCCGGCCGAGCGAGGGCGACGACCCCGCGAACCGCGATGCCGGACTGCCCCCACTGCGCGACAACCGGCTGCCCGGCCTGTTCACCAGCGACTTCGGGCCCGGAATCATGCTCGGCACGATGCTGCTGGGCACGCTGCTGCTGATCGCCTGGCTGGGGATCGTCATCACACGGGCCGTGCTGCGCTCTCTCCGCACCCGCGCGGCCGACCCCTCGCCGTCGCCCGCCGGACCTCGGCATGCCACTGCGCTGCCGTCCGTCCGGCAGTTGCGCGCCTGGGCTGCCACCGATGTCCGCGAGCTCACCGGGAGGCTGGCCGCCGTCGGCCAGGAAGCGCCCGGCCGCGCCCGCGCCTGGGACTGCCTGGACGCCGCCGAGTTGCTGGCCGGCTCCGGCTCCGGCTCCGGTGACAGGTGTCCCGACGAGGCCGCCGAGGCTGGGCGCCTGGCCGCTGTCCTCGTGCTCGCCCAGGCCGGACTCGCCGCTCTTCAGGGACACCTCCATCCCACCCTCTGCCGGCTCAACCCGTTGCATGGCGAGGCCACCGGCGGCAGGGTCCCGGGGTGGCTCGTCGACCTCGGCGTCGGCCCTCGGTCCACGCGGTTGTGCCCCGCGTGTCGGGACGCCCTCCGTAGGAGCGGCGCCAACCGCAGCACCGCAGGCCCGGCCACCCGCGAACGGGAGGTCACCGAACGGCTGCTGCGCCTGCCCGCGGCGGACAGCCGCACCCGGACCGCCTGGGACGAGGCCGGACAGGTCCTGCCGGCTGCCCGTGAAGGGCTTGAAACACTCATCCTCAGGGCCAGGGAGTCCGCCAGTGTCCAGTGAACGTCTGACCTGTGACCGCCCGTCCGGTGCTTCCCGCGGCTTCACCGCCCGGCTGCTCACCGCCCTGTTGATGGCCTGCACGGCGCTGCTCGGCACCGGCGCCGCAGCCTGGGCGGAGACTGCGGAGACTGCGGAGACTGCGGAGACTGCGGGGACCGGGCCGACCGCGTCGATGATCGCCGAGGCGCTGGCCGGTAGCCCGGTTTACGTCGACCCCTCCTACGAGGCCGCTGTCAACTCTGCCCAGCAGCAGGCCCTGGTCGACCGGATCGCCACGACCGGCCTTCCGATCAAGGTGGTGCTGGTGCCGTTGAAGAAGGGCGATGCGTTCGACGGCAGCGACCGCGCGCTCGCCTCGGTGATCAAGGAACGGCTGGGGCAGCAACAGCTGATCCTGATCACCACCGACGAGTACGGGAAGTGGCTCAACGGCACCGAGTGGCCCACTGACGCGCACCAGACCCGCGACGCCGCCGCCGCCGTCGGTTTCCTCAAGGAGCTCAACGACGCCGGACTGGCCGCCCGGGTCGGCAAGGCCGTGGAACTGATCGACGCCGGCAACGGCACCGAGGTCTACAAGGCTGAGACCGCCAGGATCGACAAGGAGTACTCAGCCCGGCCCAAGGTCGAGGAGGACCCCTCCGGTTCCTCTTCCGGCGGCGGTTCGGGCACATGGCTCGCGGTCGCCGCAGTACTGATACTCGCCGTCGTCGGTACTGCCTTCCTGGTGCGCCGCCGCTCGCCCCGGCACACCGCCTTCACCTTCCCTGACGCCGTCTTCGCCGCCGAGCAGGCTGCCGACGAGGCGGGGCTGCGCCGACAGGCCTCCGCCGGGATACTCGCTCTCGGCGAGGCCGTGGAGCACGCCGACGGCGCCGCCACTCCGGGCCTGAGCCGGGCCCTGGATGCCTACGATGCGGCCGGCCGGGTGCTGGACGCTGCACAGGACATGCCCGATCTGGTCGGAGTACTGGCCCTGGTCGCCGAGGGACGCTCCGCCCTGGCCCCGGACCCCGGACTTCCGTTGTGCTTCTTCGACCCTCGGCACGGCCGCGCCGTTCGCCGGACCAGCTGGCGCCCGCTCGGCCGCCGGGAGCGGGCCGACGTCGCGGTCTGCGAGGACTGCGGTCAGGCCCTGCACGCCCGCCGCTCGCCGCAGGTGCTGGCGGTCCGCGACCAGGGCCGCACCATTCCCTACTTCGAGGTGGCCACCGAGCGCAGCCTGTGGGCGGCCACCGGTTACGGATCCCTGCTGTCCGGCCCCGACGATACGCTTGCCGCCCGAGTCGGCACTGGTGAGTTCAGCCGCGCCCGGCAGCGGTCCGGGGGCCGGGGCGCGGCCGGGAACTGAGCCCGGCATGCCGCTCTGCTGGCGGTACAGGCGGTACACCCTTCTGACCAGCCAGGATGTCGGTCCGGCCCTTTCGATGGGGGAGTTGGTCCGCGTATGGTCCAGGTCTTGGTTGGGACTGGGGCTGTGTCGTACCGCGATGGTTCGGTTGGCAGCCGAGGAGAGACGACGAGCGCGATGACGCATGATGCGTCGGTGCGCACCGCCCACTTTCGCGCGAGTCGATAGGGGCGCTGGTGGTGGCTGACCCGGCGAAGCCGGGGACTGATCACTGGGCGGGGGACTGTGATGCGGCGGCCCTGGACGCCGATGATGGTCGCGGCGGCCTGCTCGTGGTTCTTCTCGTCGCGCGCGGTGTTCCAGACGCCGGTGACGGGTTATCACGCGGAGACTGGTGCCGGGACATCATGATCGCCGGGGACGCGGCGGAGGCCGAGAGGAGTACGTGCGCGGCCATCTCGCGCATGTGCGGACCCTGTGGTCGGTGCGGAAGCGGGAAGCCGGCCATGTGTCCTCGGCCCTCTGGCGCGGAACCCGCTGACACGGGGCCCGTCCGGCACGACCGGCTGTCTCGACCGGTTCGGGCGCCTACGGACCGGACAGTCAGGACCGTTCCCCCGGCGTTCCCCCCTTCCGCCGGTAGGCCGCGACGGCGACCACCAGGTCCTGCCAGGCCATCCCGCACGTCTTCACGACCAGCGGGCAGTCGGCCGGGGCAACGGCCCGCGAGGCGATCAGGTCCGTCATGGTCACCAGCGAGTCCGGGAGGAGCGAGCCCCCGTGCACCGCCATCACGACATCGCCCGCCTCGCGGAGGGCGCTCTCCCGGCTCTCCACGACGACCCGTCGCGCGGCCCATCAGCGCGCCGTCGAGTTCCCGCACGTCCGGTTCGTGCGAGCCGATCGCCAGCACCACCGCACCGTCGCGCACCAGACGTCCGTCGACCACCGGTTCGCGGGCGGAGGTCGCGGTGACGACGACATCCGCGCGAGACACCGAAGCTGCCGTTTCCACGCCGTCCGCCGTCGTATGCCGGTCCGCCCAGCCGGGAACGGGTCCCCCGCGCCGGGTGACGACCGTGACGTCGGCCACCGGGACGTGGGCCCGGACAGTGGCGACGTGCCCCTCTCCCCGGGGGCTCACACCGAAGACCACCAGACGAAGTCCTCCGCGGGCGTCCGCGAGCGCGCGCAGCCGGTCCAGGCAGGCCGCGACCGAGACGGCCGGGGTCCGCAGGGTCGTCAGCGCCACCCCGTCCAGGATCGCCACCAGGGTCAGGGTCTCGCTGTCGTGCGGCAGATACGTGGCGTTGATGCGCCGCAGCCCGCGCGCGGCGTTGCCCGGCGCGACGGTCGCGATCTTCACACCGAACCAGTCGCCGGATTCCGAGGGCATGAGCAGCCCCTGACCACGTGCCAGCGGAATGATCGCACGCGGGCACGCCGCCGTCCGGGTCGAGCCCCCCGACCAGCGCTTCCCGGACTGCGGCGACCGCGCCGACCGGACCGAGCGCGAGCACGTCCTCCTCGTCGAGCATCGTCGTCATCGCAGCACGAACCCCGGCAGGAGGGTGTCGTCGGGGTCGACGGTGAAACGGCAGGTCCCGATGGCGTACGCCGTGCCCGTCACGGCCGGTGCGACTGCGGGGAGGCCGTGGGCAGTGGTCAGACGGGCGATCCTGGCGTGGAAGACCGATCCCACCACCGACTCGTGCAGAAGCTCGTCGCCGGGATGCAGTTCCCTGGCATCGGCCAGCAGCGCGACCCGTGCGGCGGTGCCCGAGCCGCACAGGGAGCGGTCGACCTCACCGTCCGCGAACACGGTGACATTGCGGTGGTGCAACCGCCGGGTGCCGTCGGGCCGGTGGGCCGGTGGGCCGGCCTCCTCGGTGAACACCGTCCCGTAGACGCCGGACAGCCGCGGGTCCTCCGGATGTCCGGCCGCGCCGGCCGCGTTCGGCGCGTCGCGGATCTCGCGGCCCGCCGCGATGAGCGGGGGAATGTCCTCCGGCCGGACCCGCAGCCCCAACCGCTCGGCCGGAAGCACCGCGTACATGGCGCCACCGAAGGCGATGTCGACGGCGACGGTTCCGTGCGAGGTCGGCACCTCGACGCCGCGCGCGTGGACGTAGCCGGGGACGTTGATGAACGTCACATCCGCGACCCGGCCGCCGACGGTGCGCACGCTCGCCGTGACGCGACCGGAGGGTACGTCGATCACGACGTCCGTCGTTCCGTCGGCGGACGCCGGGACCAGGCCCGAGGCGACCGCCCATGCTCCGAGGGCGATCGTGCCGTGGCCGCAGGCCGTGGACGGTCGCCAGGTAGCAGAACTTCCCGCCGTCGAGGGGCAGGTAGGTGATGTCGCCGGCGTACTTCGTGTTCGGGACCGTGGCGGTGAAGTCGCGGCCGATCAGGTCCGGCGCCCGGGCCGCGGCCGGATCGGGGACGGTCGTGCGGTGTCGTCGGCGCAACCGGACTCCCTCGATCCCGGACGCCCGCATGATCCTGGCGATCCGCTTGTGGTTGACCGCCTCACCGCTCGTCTCGCGGAGCCCGGCGGTGATTCTCGGGGCTCCGTAGGTGCTGTCCGATTCCTGGTGCACGGCCCGTATCCGGGCGGCCGGCTTCGCGTCGGCCGCCTGCCGGGCGGCCCGGTCCGCGGCTGTCCGGCGCCAGTAGCAGAAGCACGAGCGGCTGACGCCGAGGATGCTGCACAGCCGCTTCACGCCGTAACGGCGCTGATGGTCGGCGACGCACTGGAAGCGGTTCACCAGCGCGTCTCCCCGGCGAAATACTTCGCCGCTTTCCGCAAGATCTCGCGTTCCTCCTCGAGCTCGCGGACCTTCTTCCGCAGAGCCGCGTTCTCCGCCTGCAACGGGGCTGGCGGTTGGGCCGGGTTCCTGCGTGCGGCGCTCTCGTGGACGACTCGCTCCAGCCGCCCGGACCCAGTTCCGCAGCGTCTCCGGATTGATCCCCGGATCGGCGGCGACCGACCTGATCGTCGCTTCGGGCCGCGACTCGTACAGCGCGACCGCGTCCGCCTTGAACTGCGGCGGGTAGTTCTTCATGACCGCGAGATGTCCGTCCTCAGATTCTCAGGATCCAGTGTCTCGTGTGTCCGACATCAGGGGGCAAGGCCCAGTTACGCAGGATTCAACTCCGGCCCCGTCTCATCGACGGCTGTCTTACCGCCACAAGACTGGCCATCAACCCACCGACCCCGCCTTGAAAACCTCAGTAATCACAAACGGAAGGGGTCGACCGTTTAGCGGGTTAGCGTGACCTGGTGCCGCGGTGCCCGCGGTCAGCTCTCTGCCGCAGAGGTGAGCGGCTGCGAGTTCTCTTGCTGAACGACGTGCCATGTGTACGGAGATTGTCCGTGTTTGCCGTGCAATACCACTGCTGTGGCGGTTCCGAGGTCCTTTGCGTCGAGGAGGTCGAAGAGCCGCACCCGGGGCCCGGTCAGGTCCGCATCGCGGTGCGTGCCACCGGCGTCACCCCTGCTGACTGGTACCTGCGCTCAGGGAAGCTGCGGGACATCGCCACCGTGGACTTCCCCCATATACCTGGCATGGGGGCCGGCACGGAGTGCGGTTCTCCCGCTCCGAAGCCGGAGGGTCGCCGGGCTGGGCAGGACTACCGCTGGCGGCCGACCTCGTCGACCACGGCCGCCTCGCGGTCCCGCTGCACGCCGTGTTCCCGCTGAAGGAGGCCGCCAGAGCTCATGACGCCAGCACCACAGGCCACGCGCGCGGCAAGATCGTCATCACCGTGCCCTGACACGCGGACCCTGCGGCCCGCGACCGGCGGCCCGCAGCAGGGCGGCCACGGCCACGGTGGCCTTCGTCGGCGCGGACCCGGGCCGGACCGCACGCCGGCACCGGCCGCCACCGGCGTACCGACCCGAACTGCCATAGCCCGCACCGACCGGTGCCCGCCACCGGCCACTGATTCGTCGTCGGCGGCGTCCTTGTCGCGCAGGGCCGCAGGCCGCCGGGCAGGTCGGGAAGCTGGAAGGAGGAGCGGCCTGGACCCCGGCGACGTCCCGCCGACCCCCGTCTCCCGGATCTCCCCGGCTGCGTACGGGCTATCCCGTCACGTTCGCCGTACTGCTCGAAGTACGACGGATCCGTGATCTCCAATCGCTCCGCCGGATACCCGGCGACCTCCTCCTGCGCCTGCCGCAGGTCCGGCAGAAACCGGCCCAGCCACCGCACGCTCGTCCGCTGGACCGCGACCACCGGCCGGTTGTGCGCGCCGCTTGGCCTGCACCGCATCCCGGTTCACGTCGTCCAGGAAGGAGTACCTCTCCAACTCCGTACGGGAGGGCGCCCCGTAGAACGCTCCGTACCTGGCTACCTGGCTATCCGACAGGAACTCGACCACCACAAGAACTTTCAGCGGCCCGGTCTCCGGAAGAAGATGAGCGACCCGCCACTCGCGCAAGGACGTCACGTCGCCGACGGCTTGCCGGAGATCGTCAGCTGTTCGACCATCTCGTTCAACTCGGCGAGCGAGGAGACCTGGCGCTCTGCGACGACTCCGCAAAGATCTGTGCCAGAACCGAGAAAAGAGACGGCACATCACGGGGCAGTCGCTGCGGGTGAACGCCGGAGAGTTGATGAAGTAGACCCGTTGCGACCGCCACCCGTTCCAGTGACTCTGTGTATCGATTTCATATGCGTGGGGCATGTCTACCTTGACATTCTCGCCCAATGATCACCTGGAGTCACCGTGAGCCGTCTTCGACTGGCCGCGTTCGGCACCGTCGCCGCTCTGTGCGCCACCGCCCTCTGCACCGGTGCGTCCCCCGTCGGCCCCGAATCCGCCCCCGCCCAGGTGCGGGCCCCGCACACCATCGTCGTGGGCGCGCCCTCGACCGTGGCCCCGCACTCGGCGAGCACGACCAACGTCCCCTGCCAGGGAGGCCAGGTCCCCTCCGGAGGGGGCGTGCGCACCACGAGCAACGGGGTGTTTCTGACCGCCACGTGGCCCAGCGGAATCAGCTGGGTCGGTGACGTCTACAACGAGACCAACACCCCGCAGACCTTTACGCCCGTGGCGATCTGCACCTCCCAGAACCACACGACCCGGACCGGCACCTTTGTGAGCGTGGGGTCGGGGCAGACGGCGATCGTCCGCGCGGTCTGCGATCCGGGACAGGTGGCCACCGGCGGCGGACCGAACGCCGGCTCCCGCGGTACGGGGTCCGACAGCGGGCAGGCCTACATCAGCCAGTCGTCCGACATCGGCCAGGAGTGGGTCGGCCGGGTCACCAACCACGGCCCCCGCGCCACGGTCCTGCAGACCTATGTGCGGTGCACCGGCACGCCCCACACCGCCCATGCCAGCGCCCCGACCAGCCTGGCACAGGGCGCCACGGGCACCGCGCACGCCGAGTGCGGGGCCGGTGAGGTGCCGACCGGAGGCGGCGGGCTGGGCAACCCGGCGGTCGACTTCAACGAGTCGTTCCCGACGGCCACGGGGTGGACCATGCGCGCCACCAACCACGGATCCAGCCCGCTGGACCTGTTCGCCCGGGTGACCTGCACAAGCCCCTGATCCGAGGGCAGAAAAACCTGGAGCAGATACGTGGCCGGCGACCACAGGCGACGTCACTACTGGCTTCTGGCACAGGCCGGCCTTGGGGAGCCATTGCGGAGCGCCCCCCGACGTTCGATTGCGAGGGGCTGGCTCGGGGTGGGCGGCGTACGCCTTGTCGTTGGACAGTCGGAAGTGACGCTCCCTCCGGCCGCTGCCGCGGCCGGTTGCGAGTGGTGATGGTGCTGGTCAGGCAGACCGGTGCTGTTCTGGGACTCGCTGGTGTGAGAGGGGACCGGCGACGTGGACGTCGAGGCGGTTACGGCTGAGTTCGACTCGGTCGAGGTGGAGGTGAGAGGCCCCGCGGCCCGGGTGGTGTGTCCGGTCTGACGGCGCTTTATGGAGCGAGTCCACGACCGTTTTCAGCGCAGGCTGAAGGACCGTTCGCGCAGCGGGCCACCCGCCACCGGGCGACGGCCCAGGGGCCATACCGCGGACGCGGGGAGCAGGGCTTCGCCACCACCGAGTACGGGCGCAGCGTACCGATGGCGTAGCACGCCCAGTGACGCTGAGCATCGCGCTCCGTTGGACTTGACGCACTCCAAGAGAACAGCGTTCACGGCAACATGATGATCTACTGCATAAAGCGACCATGTGCCTGGCTGGTCTGTATGAGGGCTCCCGGCGGCGAGCGAATGAGGCGGTAATGAGTGAACTGACGAAGCCCGAGATCGACCTTCCGGAGGGTGACGCTCCCACCGAGCTGACATTCCGCGACCTCGTCGTCGGGGACGGGCTTGAGGCGAAGCCGGGCAGGGTTGTCCAGGTTCACTACGTCGGGGTCACCTTCGAGTCCGGAAAGGAATTCGACGCCTCCTGGGACCGGGGCAAGACGTTCAAGTTCGCCGTGGGCGGTGGCAAGGTCATCAAGGGCTGGGACCGCGGGGTCAGAGGGATGAAGGTCGGCGGCCGGCGCGAGATCATCGTTCCCCCGCGCCTCGGCTACGGTAAGCAGTCACCCTCGCCGTTGATCCCGGCGGGCTCGACACTCGTCTTCGTGGTGGACCTGCTCTCCGTCGCAGTCTGAGGCCTTCTGCTACCCGGCCTCTCCGCCCGGAACCAAGGCCGGGCAACACCTGCCGGCCGACCGCGACACCACACCCGTGCCAGGACAAGCAACTCTTCACCCGCAGCCACGGAGAGAGGCACGCGCCGGCAACAACACGCATCGGCGCCCGTGATCCACAAACGGCAGATACCCCAGTAGCGGGCCTGAATCCCCGCCCGGACCGCTGGCGACGGCCGGGGCCGCTTTTGACCGTCAGGACTACAAGGCGCGGCACGTGGCTGTGACCCCGCCCGCCTTCCTGCGGTTGTCCTGGCGGAGGGCGGACCGATCGTTACGGGGAAGGGTTGCTTGTCCTGGCACGGGTGCCGGGCGGAGCGACTCGGGTTGCACCTTCCGTAGCGGTATGTGGTCCGGTGGACTCATCTCCCGACCCACTGAGGAAGGCCCCTGCTCATGTATTCGCCCTTCATCCCGCCGCGCCAGGTCAAGATCGGTGACGCGGCGGCCTTCGTCGGCACCACACCGCGGGCGATCCGCCACTACCACGAGATCGGCCTGCTCCCCGAGCCCGTGCGGGGCGGCGACGACCGCCGCCGCTACGGCTACGAAGACATGATCCGGCTGCTGTGGATCCGCAGCACGGCCGACGCGGGGATCGCCCTGGACGACATCCGTGACGCCTTCGCCGACACGGCTTCCGCCGGTGCCGACAGCGACGACGGCATCGGGAGCATCCTGGAACGGCTGGAGGAATCCCTCGTCGCCCAGGAAGCAGAACTGCGGCGGCAGCGGACTGCTGTGCAGCGCATGCGTACCGAGGGCAGCAGGATGGGTCTGCTCTCCGACTTCGTCACCAGCCGCCTCAAGAGCCTGCCCGAGGGCTCCCTGCGCCAGGCGGACCTGGACAGCCTGCTGGTCACCGAGCGGATCTTCGGCCCGCTCGGTGCGGCCGTCCAGGCCACCCGTTTCATCGCCCTGGCCACTCACCCGGATCTGCGGGAGGACTCCGACCGTATTGATGCCGCCGAGGAGGCACTCGATGACACGATCGCTGTCGATGACCCCCGTGTGGCCCGGGTGGCTACCGAACGGCACGCCTTCGAACAGGCGCTGCAAGCCGTGATCGAGGATTCCGGCCTGGCGGAGAGCGACGACGCGCTCTTCGACTCCTGGGACACTTTGCACCCCGCTACCGCTGATGAGGGTGAGGACGAGGCCGGCCAAAGCTCTGGCAGGGGGCAAGAGTCCATGAGCGCATTCGAAGCCACAGGGAAGATGCCCTACGACTTCTCCCCGGCCCGCCTGCGCTGCATGGAATTGGCCGAAGAACTCGCCGCCCACGAGTCACCCGCTTCCTGAAACACGGCCTGGATAGGGTCGGCCTCCACGGTGTCGGTGATCCGGTCAGTCGGCGGCAGCGTGCCGTCCAGGATCACGCACGCCTCCGTCCGTACGGTACTTATTGCTTCGGCCGGAGTAGGAGCGAGGTGTGGCCAGAGTGGCGAAGGCTTCACCCGTGTAGCGGTAGGCCGTCGTGGCACCGATGCGGAACCCGGCCGCGAGCTGCGCATGGTGTCACCGCATGACAGGTGGGGGCCAGGGCGATCAGGGCCCGCTGGCCCACTGGCAGCCGTGACCATCGCGTGACGATTTCCGTTACCGGGTGCGGAGTTGTCCCTTCAGCGGTCCGCTCGTCCGCGAGGTCGTCGGAGGCTTCCGCGCTGTTGTTGGTGCCTTCGGTGCTGAGGCTCCCGGTCATAATCCCACCCCGGTACGAAGACCTGCGGATCCTGCCGAACCTCAGTGCCGGGGGAGAGGGCCGCCGTGGTGGGGCACGCGGACATCCTGAATGCCGGGCAACTGGTCGCTGACATCCTGCCCGTTGGTGCCGTTCCACTGCTCGACAGCGGTGCGATTCTTGCCAGGATGTGCTGGGCAGCAGCACGGGATGGGTTTCAACTTGGCTGCCGGGTGAGGTGGTTGGCTCTACAGTGACGGGGCTCCCTGATGGTGGGCGACCACTCCACTGGGGCGCTTTTTTGGGTCCGGCATCGTGGTGGCCGAGGGCATCGCGGCGGTGGGGGTGCGTACCAGTGGGCTGTCCGGTTTCGCACCCGTGAAGGGGGAGCACCAGTGGCACATGGTCAGGACGGCAGCGGAGACGGTGTTCTCGCGCGCCGGGAGGTACAGGAGAAGAGGGAACGGCTGAGGGTCGAGTTCGGCAGCCGGCTGCGGGTGCTGTTCGATCTGGCGGGTCTGAGTTCGCGTGAGTTCGCTCTGCGCTATCCCGCCTACAAGGACTCCGCGATCCGCTTCACGTACCTCCCGGGCAAGAGCCTGCCTCCCTGGGATTTTCTCCACGACCTGCTCACCGAAGTCACCCGCCGTACCGACGACCCCGCCGCACCGCAGCGCAGGACCGAGCTCTTCACCGCCTACCGCCAGGTCCTGGTCGACATCGGCGCCGACGCCCGGGGCAGCGACCAGAACTCTCTCCTGCTGCGCCTCCTGGACGGCGAGGAGGCGCTGCGCCGGCTCGGGGAGGAGCTGGCCGAGGTCCGTGTGCGGGAGAACCGGCTCCGCACGGACCTGGAGGAGGAGAGCCGACGGGCGCGGCCTTCGCTGAGCACCGGCAGCCAGGACAGGAAGCACCAGCTCGAAGAGGCGAGCCGGCTCCTGGCGGAACGCCGTAACGAGCTGGTCCACCGCCGTGGTGACCTGCTCACCGAACTGGACGGCTGCCGTGCGCGCCTGGTCGTACTCGAAGAAGCAGACGGGCAGGGCGACCTGGTCCCGGCCGGGAGCGGCACCGGTCTGCACCACACGTCCCCCGTGCCTCACGATCCGCCCAAGCACCCGACGGCGGATCCCAAGAAGCCCGGCATCCGCCCCGGTGTCCTGCTGATCGGCGGGGCGGTGGCCGTCCTGCTGCTGGCCGGCGGGGGCGCCGCGGTCGGCATCTGGGCGACCGGGGCGCACGACACGACCGACCAGGCCGTCCCTTCGCCTACGTCCGTCCCCTCGCAGCCGTCCGCCGCCTCGACGCCGGCCACACCCACCCCCATCCCCACCCCCACCGTCTCACCTCCACTCCCATCCCCATCCCCATCTCCCTCACCGTCAGCGGTTCCTTCCGACGAAGCGCCCGATCCGCCTCCGGCGGCCGTACCTGTGCGCTGGCACGGAACGCTGACCCTGGACGACGGGAGCAGCACCGGGATCGTGACAGCGGCCTGGTCTCTGGACACCGTTCCGCCGCAGCGGGCACTCGCGGGGGATGTCGGCATGACCTGCCGGCTCAGTTGTGATGGGAGCCAGTTCACCGGCAACGCGATCGTGCTCTGGGACGGCGCGTCACCGCCCCGGCGTGAGCAGTGCGTCGGCCTCCTCAACGCCAATCCGGCCCAGCGGAGCGTCAACGTCCCCGCAGGCTCCACCGCCTGCTTCGGAACCGCCGCCGGACGGGTCGGCTACTTCACACCCAGCGGTGCGGCGGCCAACGGCCAGGGAAGGCTGGAGGCCACCGTTTGGGAACTGCCCTGACCCCAGTGGCGGCGTGCGCGCCCGGCCGACCTCGCCGACGTGCCCGACGGATGCGCGGCAGCTGAGCAGGTTGTGGATGGGACGTGGTGCCAGCCCGATCGCGGCTGCACCGTAGCGGCTGCGGGGAACATGCTCTATTCCTGTCTCCATGAATGGTGTGGTGTGGCTCGTGGTGAGTACGAGTGGGGTCCTGGCGGTCCTGAACCTGGGCATCGGGGGACTGGCCCTGTCGAGTTACCGGGCCGGGTCGCGGACCGCGGACCGGCTGATCGCGTCGGGCGATTTGGACGAGTACCACGCGGCATGGCTGCTCGGGCCCGGATTCCGACGGTCGGATCCCAGGGAACGGGAGTGGGCGGCGGCCGAGATGGCCGTGCGGTCGCTGATCGCGGCAGGGCTGGCGAGCCTCGACCCGGAGGGACGGACCAGCCCTGAGATACGGCTCGACCCGGCCGTATGGCTCGACCCGAAGCAACCACTCCTTCCCCTGGCCGGGTTGGACCAGGAGGTCGCGGTTCCTCCGGAGCATCCCCTGGTCCTGGAGGCGTGGCGGTTCGCCCGCGATTCGTGGTCCGCCGGACGTCCTGTGTCGGTGAAGGCACTCACCGACCACCCCGCTTTCAAGGTGGCCTGCAGGGCCCACGCGGAGCTGGTGTCCGGATATCTGCCGCTTCACCGCACGCGGCGTGACAACCGTGCCGACCGCGCACCGTGGGCCGCGGGGCTGATCGCCGCGGGATGGATCACGGTCAACACCTGCGTACTGCTGGCACGCAAGGCCTCAGGTACACACGGCGTCGGGGCCGAAGGGGGCTTCGAAAAGATCGACAAAGTGGTAGCCGCGACGCTGGGCACCGCAGCGCTCTCCGGGTTCCTCCTGGTGGTGTTCCACGTCCTCGTCTGGCGGGCGTGGCAGGATCGGTGGCCCCAACGGCTGCGCACCCACTGCCAGGCCATGATCCGGCAGGGCTCCGGGAATCGGTCATCTCTGTCACGGCCCCCACGCTGATCCTTCCCACGGATGGCCTTCGCCCTCGACTTCCCGCAGATTCTCGCAGAGCGATCACGGTTTCACGAGGCGGTGTGCTCCGCAGCGCTTCTCCCTGCCGCAACGACCATGCCGCTGGGGCGCCGGCCATCGTGGTCGTCGCCACGGTCCCGGTACAGGGACGGTGGCGCCGGGGTGGCCATGCCGCCCGCCGCAGGTACGGCATTGACGCGTCAACCACCTGCGTACGCGAGCGGGTGGTCCGCCGTGCACGTTGACTGAGCACCCGCATGGCAGCAACCGCCCCTGGAACTGGGCATCGGCCCGGGGCATTCCTGTCGGCGGCGACCGGGCCGGTGGGCCGGACCCGGGCCCGATGGTGGGGGCCGACCGGTGAAGAGTGTCCAAGGTCGCGGGAAAGCTGAGGGAGGGACCCGAAGTGGTCCGCCCGTCGCCGGGAGGCAACCCGGTGAACTGTGCGGTCGTCCTCAACGACGGGTCATCTCAAGGAGGTCATACGGTGGGTACGCACGCCGACGTCGTCACATCACTGCCGGAACTGCTCAAGAACCACGCCCGGCGCCTGGGGGACAAGGTCTGTTTTCAGGACCGGCTCAGGCATGTGACCTACCGGGAGCTGGAACGGAGGACCGCGCGGCTGGCCGGTCACCTTGCAGACCTCGGCCTGGCGCGCGGCGACCGGGTGGCCGTACTGCTCGGCAACCGCGTCGAGGCGGTCGAGAGCCTGCTCGCCGTCACCCGGGCAGGCGGCGTGGGCGTACCTCTGGACATCGGGAACTCGGAGGCGGAGCTGACCCGCTTGCTGGATGACAGCGGGGCGCGGGTGCTCATCACCGATGGCGTCTGCCTGACGCGGCGGCCGACGCCGGCAGTGCGACCCGGACTGACCGTGGTGGTGGCCGAAGGCGGAGACGAGGACGGGGCCGAGGACGGGTCCAGGGCCGAGGACGGGGCCGGGGACCGGCTCGCCACGGGTGCGGAAGGTGTTCTGCGGTACGAGGAGTTGGCGGGCACGGAGCCGCAATCGCCGGCCCGGGACGATCTCGGACTGGACGAAGTGGCCTGGCTGCTCTACACCTCGGGCTCCTCCGGCGTACCCAAGGGCGTCCTGTCCACTCAGCGCAACCGCCTCTCGACGGTCGCGACGGGGCTCGTCGGCGTCCTGGGACTGTCCGAACGGGACCGTGTGCTGTGGCCGTTGCCCCTCCACCACGCGATGAGTCAGGTGGTGTGTTTCCTCGGGGTGACCGCGGTGGGGGCGAGCGCGGTGCTGCTGCCCCGGTTCTCGGTGGCGGAGGTGCTCGGCGAACTGCGCGAGGAGGATGCCTCGTTCACCTTGCTCGGCGGGGTCCCCACGACGTATTCGGCGTTGCTCGACGCGGTCCGGGGCGAGCGGAGCGGCATCGACGGCGGCAAGGCCGGCGGCGGTCTCGGCGCCCCCGCGCTGCGGGGTTGCGTCAGCGCCGGCGCCGCGGCGGGGCCCGGGTTCCGCGAGTCCTTCGAGGCCATCTGCGGTGTCCCCTATCTGGAGCACTACGGCAGCACGGAGGCGGGCCCGGTCACCATGCCGGCGCCGGGCGAGGCGATCGTGTCCGGGGCGTCCCGGGCGTGGGGCCGGGTGCTGCCCGGCACCCGGGTCCGGGTCGGCGGAGGCCCCGACGGCCGGGACACGGGTGAGGGCGAGCTGTGGGTCAACGGGCCCGGGGTCATGGTCGGATACCACGGCAGGCCGGAAGCGACCGCGGAGGTACTGCGCGACGGCTGGTTCCGCACGGGTGACCTGGCCAGGATCGATGCCTTCGGTGGGCTGGCCATCACCGGCCGGGCGAGTGATCTGATCATTCGAGGCGGGGTGAACATCCACCCTTCCGAGGTGGAGGCGGTGTTGCGGCGGCTGCCGGGGGTGGCGGACGCAGCTGTGGCCGGGCGCCCGCACTCCGTCTTCGGCGAGGTGCCGATCGGCTATCTGGTCCCCGAGCCCGGTGGCGCCGTGCTGGACAGGGGACGCGTCCTCGCCGCCTGCCGTGCGGAGCTGTCCGGCTTCAAGGTCCCCGTCGAGCTGTTCGAGGTGGCGGAGATTCCCCGTACCGCCTCCGGGAAGACCCTGCGGCGCAACCTCGCGGACCTGCCCGCGCGGGCGCTGGTCGCGGCGGCCACCGGAAAGCCGTCGGAGGACCTGCTGGCCCTGGTGCGGAACGAAGTGGCGGCCGTGCTCGGCTGTGCGCCCCAGGCGGTGGAGCCGAGCACGGCACTGCGGGACCTGGGCATGGACTCCCTGACGGCGACAGTGCTGCGGGAGCGGCTGTCGGCCGTCACCGGCCTGCCGCTCTCCGAGGCCGTCGCCTTCGACTTTCCCACGGCTGCCGCACTTGCCGACCACCTCGGTTCACAGAACGCCGCCGCGCCGTCCGGCACCGGGCCCGTGAACCGGAGCGCGGCCCGGCCGGACGGCGACCCCGTGGTGATCGTGGGGATGGCATGCCGCTATCCCGGAGGCGTGACCTCTCCCGAGGAACTGTGGCGGTTGGTGGCCGACGGGAGGGACGCCATCGGTCCCTTCCCCACCGACCGGGGCTGGGACGCCGAGGCGCTGTACGACCCGGATCCGGGGCGGCCCGGACGGACGTACGTGCGCGAAGGCGGTTTCCTCTCCGGTGCGGACCGCTTCGACCCCGGCTTCTTCGGAATCTCTCCCCGCGAGGCGCTGGCCATGGACCCGCAGCACCGGCTGCTGCTCGAAGTGGCGTGGGAGGCCTTCGAGCACGCCGGTCTCGTCCCCGACGCCCTGCGCGGTTCGGCGACCGGGGTGTACGTCGGGCTGATGTACAGCGACTACGCCCGCCATCTGACAAGGACGCCCGAGCATGTCGAGGGCTACCTCGGCCTCGGCAACGCCGGAAGCGTCGCCTCCGGTCGTATCGCCTACACCTTCGGTCTCGAAGGCCCGGCCCTCACCGTGGACACGGCGTGTTCCTCGTCCCTGGTGGCGCTGCACCTGGCGGCCCAGGCGCTGCGCCGGGGCGAGTGTGCCTACGCGTTGGCCGGTGGCGCCACGGTGATGTCGGGACCCTCATCGTTCGTGGAGTTCAGCCGCCAGCGGGCGCTGTCCCCGGACGGCCGCTGCAAGGCGTTCGGCGCGTCGGCCGACGGCACCGGGTGGGCCGAGGGGGCCGGAATGCTGCTGCTGAGCCGGTTGTCCGAGGCACGCCGCGCCGGACTTCCGGTACTGGCCGTGGTGCGCGGCTCGGCGGTGAACCAGGACGGGGCGAGCAACGGGCTGACCGCACCGCACGGACCGGCGCAGCAGCGGGTGATCCGGCAGGCCCTCGTCGACGCGGGCCTGAATGCCGGAGACATCGACGCGGTGGAGGCGCACGGCACCGGCACCCGGCTGGGGGACGTCATCGAGGCGGAGGCCTTCTTCGCGACGTACGGGGGGCAGGCGCGGCAGCGTCCCCTCCGGCTGGGTTCGGTGAAGTCGAACATCGGTCACACCCAGGCCGCTGCCGGAGTGGCCGGCGTGATCAAGATGGTGCAGGCGATGCGGCACGGCGTGCTGCCGCGCACCCTGCACGCCGACGAACCGACCCCCCGTGTCGACTGGTCCACGGGGCGGATCGCGCTGCTGAGCCGGGCGGAGGAGTGGCCCGCGACGGACCGTCCGCGCCGGGCGGGGGTGTCCTCGTTCGGCATCAGTGGCACCAACGCCCATGTGCTGCTCGAAGAGACTCCGGACGACGAGGAGGCCGCGCTGTCGCATGCGGCAGCGGACGGCGGGGTCGCGAGCGGCCACGTCGGGCCCGGGGCGGTGCTGGAAGGTGCGACACACCCCGGACCGGCCGCGGTGGCCTTTCCGGTGTCGGCCAGGAGCGTGCCGGGGCTGCGGGCCCAGGCGCGACGGCTGTACGACCAGGTGGTCGCCACGCCCGACGTGTCCCTGGTGGACATCGGGTACTCACTCGCCACCACGCGTGCGGCCTTCGAGCACCGGGCCGTGCCGGTGGCCCGGGACCGTGACGGGCTGCTCGGCTCCCTGCGGGCCGTGGCGGAGGACGGCGGCGGGCGCGGAGCGCACACGAGCACGTCCCGCCACCGGGGCCCGCTGGCCCTGCTGTTCACCGGCCAGGGCAGCCAGCGCGTCGGTATGGGCCGTGAACTGTACGAGTCACGGGATCGGTATCCGGCCTTCGCCGCTTCGTTGGACGAGTGCTGTGCCCTGCTCGACACGCTGCTGCCGATGCCCCTGCGGGACGTCATGTTCGCCGAGCCCGGTACGGAGAGGGGCGCGCTGCTGGACACGACCCGGTTCACGCAGCCGGCGCTCTTCGTCCTGGAGACGGCCCTGTTCCGGCAGTTCGAGGCCTGGGGGGTACGCCCCGACCTGGTGGCAGGGCACTCGGTGGGCGAGGTGACGGCCGCACATGTCGCTGGGGTGTTGTCCCTCGCTGACGCGTGCACACTGGTGGCGGCCCGTGGCCGGCTGATGGACGCGCTGCCTCCGGGCGGCGCGATGGCGGCGGTGGCCGCCGGCGCGGACGAGGTGGCCGCCCACCTCGCCGATACCGGGTGTGCGGTGGAGATCGCCGCGGTCAACGGCCCCGCCTCGGTGGTCGTCTCGGGCGACGGGGCCGCGGTGGGGGAAGCTGCCGCGTACTTCCGGAAGCTGGGCCGTTCGGTGACGCCGCTGCGGGTCGGTCATGCCTTCCACTCCGCTCGGATGGAGCCCGTGCTGGCCGATTTCGCGGACGTGGTCCGGCGGCTTTCCTTCGCCGCGCCGCGGCTGCCTCTGATCACCGCCGTGCACGGCCGGGCGGCCACCGACGAGGAGCTGTGCACACCGGAGTTCTGGGTGGACCACGTCCGCCGTCCGGTCCTCTTCGCCGATTCGGTGGCGCACCTGGGCGACCGAGGCGCGGCACACTACGTCGAACTGGGGCCGGACGGGGTGCTCACCGGCCTGGTACGAGACTGCCTCGCCTCCACCGGGCCAATCTCCACCGGACCGGCCTCGACCGGCCTGGCCCCCTCCGGACCGGCCTCGACCGGCCTGGCCCCCTCCGGACCGGCCTCGACCGGCCTGGTCCCCTCCGGACCGGCCTCGACCGGCCTGGTCTCCTCCGGACCGGCCCCGACCGGCCTGCTCTCCTCCGGACCGGCCCCGACCGACCCGGACACGGGCGAGGCGGACGGCGGCAAGCGGGGTCCGGCACCGCTGGTCCTGCCGACACTGCGCGGCACGCGGCCGGAGGCGGACGCCCTGCTCGACACGCTGGCCACGCTGCACGCCCACGGCGTGCCCGTCGACTGGCAGGCCGTCTTCGCCGGGCGCGGTGGCCGCCGCGTCGCACTGCCCACGTACACGTTCCAGCGCCGCCGGTACTGGCTGGAGGCCGCCCCGGAACTTACGCCCGTGTCCCCGACGGCCGAGACCACCCACCCGTTCCTGCAGTCGGCCACCCGCACGGCCGACGACGACGGATTGCTGCTGAGCGGGGTGCTTTCGGTGCGCGAACAGCCGTGGCTCGCCGACCATGTGGTGGCCGGACAGATCTTGCTACCGGCGACCGCCTTCGTCGAAATGGCCCTTCACGCAGGTGAGTTGGCGGGTACGACCATTCTGGACGAGCTCGTCCTGACCGCGCCGCTGCCCTTGCCCCCGGACGGCGCAGTGGCCTTGCAGGTGAAGGTGGCGGGGGCGGACGAAGCGGGACGGCGGACCGTGCTCTTCCACTCCCGGCCGCACACTCCGGCGGGTGACCGGCCCTGGCTCCGGAACGCCGCCGGAACTCTTTCGACGGCACAGCCGCCCCTGGACGGGGGAGCGACCGCCACCGAAACCGGCGGCGCGTCCGGCCAGGACGCGCCCCGGCCGGACGCGTCCTGGCCGCCGGAGGAGACGGTGCCGCTGCATGCCGACGGGCCGGGGACCGGACCGTACGAGCGGCTGGCCGCCGACGGGTTGCGCTACGGCCCCGCCTTCCAGGGTATGCGTGCTGCCTGGAGGCACGGGGAGGAGCTGTACGCCGACGTCGTGCTGCCCGAAGCGGCCCGGACCCCGCGCCCGGAGGCGGGCGGCCCCGACTTCGGCCTGCATCCCGCGCTGCTCGACGCGGCGCTGCACGCCCTGGCCCTGGACAGCCTTGTCACGAACGGTTCCGGGACAGGCAGCCCCGCGGCCGGTGGGCTGTCCCTGCCGTTCGCCTTCAGCGGAGTGCGCGTGCACACCACCCGGGCACAGCGCGTGCGGGTCCGGCTGACCCCAGGGCCCGACGGCCAGGCCGGGGTGGAGCTGACCGACGAGACAGGCGCACCGGTGGCGACGGTCCGATCGCTGACGCTGCGGCCTCTTCCGCGTACCGGCTCGGCGACGGCGGAGGCCGCCACCGCTGCTCTCCACCGGACGGACTGGGTGCCGCTGACCGAGCCGCCCGCACCCGTGACGATGCCCCGCTGGGGGGTTCTGGGCCCGGCGGGCACACCGCTGGTGGACGCCCTCGCGCCCCCGGGTTCCGGCGTTCCGGTGTACCCGGGCCCGGCGGCGTCCGATGCGTCGTCGGCCGTCGTCGTGGCACCGTGCCCGCTGCCGGACACGACCGGCGACGCGCAGGACCAAGCTGCCGGGATGCTGCGCGCAGCGGGCTGGGCGCTGAAGCTCGTGCAGGAGTGGCTGGCCGAACCGCACCTGTCCCGCTCCCGCCTGGTCCTCGTGACGTCCGGCGCCGTCACTTCGGCAGACGACGGTTTCCCGGCGGACGGCACCGCTCGCGGGAATGACGACCGGTCCGGTGAAGCAGCGTCCGTACCGTTGCACGCTCCGGTGTGGGGACTGGTCCGCTCCGCCCTGCGGGAGAATCCGGGCCGCTTCGCCCTGATCGATGTGGACGAACACCCCGGCTCCTGGAGCGCCCTGCCCGCCCTGCTGGCCGCCCCGGTACCGGAGGCGGCCGTACGCCGAGGGGCGGCATACGTACCGAAACTGGTGCCGGTGGCCGAGGCGGCACCGAAGCCGACGAAGCGGCGGCCGCTCGACCCGGAAGGCACCGTCCTGGTCACCGGCGGCACAGGTTCCCTGGGCATGCTGGTGGCGCGGCACCTGGTCACCGCTCACGGAGTCCGGCATCTGCTGCTCGTCGGCCGCCGCGGGCCGGATGCCCCGGGGGCCCGGGAACTCGTCGCGGAGCTGCGGGAGGCGGGCGCCCAGGCGACCGTTCACGCCTGTGACGTCGCGGACCGGACCGCGCTCGCCGCGCTGCTCGACACGGTACCGGCGGCCCACCCGCTGACCGGTGTGGTGCACAGCGCCGGAGTGCTCGACGACGGAGTCGTCACGGCGCTCACCACCGACCGTCTGAGGCAGGTGCTGCGCCCCAAGGCGGACGCCGCCCTGGCTCTGCACGAACTGACCCGGGGACACGACCTGGCCGTGTTCGCGCTGTTCTCCTCGGTGGCGGGCACCTTCGGCTCCGCCGGCCAGGCCAACTACGCCGCGGCCAACTGCGCGCTGGACGCCTTGGCACGACACCGCGGGCGGCTCGGACTGCCCGGTACGTCGATCGTCTGGGGCCCCTGGCGGCAGAACGAAGGAATGATGGAGCACCTCGGCGACGCGGATCGGCAGCGGATGGACCGCGCCGGGTTCGGCCCGCTCGGGCCGGAGGAAGGCCTGGCGCTGTTCGACGCCGCCGTGGCCGGGGACGAACCCGTGGTGGTGGCCGCCCGCCTCGCCCCGGCCGCCCTCCGCGGCTCCGAACCGGCGGCGAACCGGCTCCGCACACCTGCCGCCGACGCCGACGAGGGAGGCGGGGACCGACTCGGCCGGGCGCCGACGACTGCTCGACCCGGCGAGCAGGGCGGGGCGCTGCTCACGAAGGTCCGGACCCTCGCCGCCCGCGTCCTGGGCCATGGGGAGGGGGCGAGCGAGATCGACGAGGACACCCTGCTGGCAGACCTGGGGCTGGACTCCCTGGCCGCGGTCGATCTGCGCAATGAGCTCGCGGCGTGGACGGGGCTGGCACTGCCGTCGACGCTCCTGTTCGACTTCCCGACACCGCGCGCGCTCGCCGCCGAGCTGACGCGGCGATTTGCCGCCGAGGCGCCTCCTGCGGGCGCCGCGCCCGACGGCCCGGGGAGCCCGCAGGCCCGGCCTGAGGCCGCCGGACTTGCGGGCTCCCCGGGCCTACCGGCGGACGACGGCACGGGAGGCGGTCCGGCGGGCAGTCCGGCGGCGGGCACTGGACCGGACGCCCGGATGCGGGCCGCCGACGCACCGCACAGCGGCGGAGCTCCGGACTCCCTGGGCGCACTCTTTCGTACCGCCTGCGCCCGGGGACGGAGCTGGGACGGCATGGTGCTCCTCACCATCGCCGCGCGCCTGCGCCCGGTCTTCGACGGGACCGGGGCGCCCGGTGCGACCCACGAACCCGTCATGCTCACGGCGGGCGGTACAGGCGCCCGGCTGGTCTGTTCCCCCGCGCTCAGCGCCCTGTCCGGACCGCAGGAGTACGCGCGCCTCGGTGCCGGACTGCGAGGGCTGCGCCCGGTTTCCGCGGTGCGGCACCCGGGGTTCGAGCCCCGAGAGGCTCTGCCCGCCACACTGGACGCCCTCGTCACCGCCCAGGCCGACGCCGTCCGCGCAGCCGCGGCCGGAGGTCCGGCGGTACTGCTGGGGCGGTCGGCCGGTGGCTGGGTGGCCCATGCCGTGGCCGAGCGTCTGGAGTCCGAGGGTGCCGCTCCGGCGGCCGTCGTCCTGGTGGACACCTATCCCCCCGGTCACGGTGACCGGGGTCAGGCGCTCTCCGCGATGACCTCGGACATGCTGCGCCGGGCGGGGGAGTTCGCCGCGGCCGAGACCGACCGACTCACCGCCATGGCCGGATACTTCGAGCTCTTCAGTGACTGGAAACCCGCGCCGCTCGCCTGTCCCACCCTGTACGTCCGGGCCCGGGACCTGCTGCCCGGCGCCGAACCCGCCCCGGACTGGATCCTGCCGCACGCCGAGGTCACCGTGCCCGGGGACCACTTCACCATGCTGGAGGAACACGCCCGTACCACCGCACTCGCCATCCACCGGTGGCTCGGCGACCGGGCCTGAGGACGTCCGGGGAACGGTACGGGTGCGGGTGTGCGGAACGGCTACGTCGCACACACCCGTACCCGTACCCGTACCCGTACCCGCGACCAATGCTGTTCGCTGCGGATCGTCATGTGCCCTTGGGCTAGGGGCCGTCCATCGCCGCCGGAAACCAGGTGGCCTCGGCGAACCACCTGGCTATGGTTGGGCCATGCCCGAGCTGAAGCGGCTGCATGTCAGCCATGCCCCGGCGGTCTTGGCCTTCGAGTTGTCGAATCGCGCCTACTTCGCTGCCTCGGTCTCCGACCGCGGCGACGACTTCTTCGCCCAGTTCACCGACAGGTACAACGCCTTGCTGGCTGAGCAGGAGACGGGCATCTGCGCCTTCTACGTGCTCGTTGCCGAGGACAGCTCGGTCCTCGGCAGGTTCAACCTGGTCGACATCGAGGACCGCGCCGCGGAGCTCGGCTACCGGGTCGCGCAGCACGTGGCCGGCCGCGGCGTGGCGACCGCGACCGTCCGGGACGTGTGCCGACTGGCGGCGGCCCAGCACGGGCTGCGCACCTTGCGAGCGGCCACGGCCTGCCAGAATGTCGCGTCCCAAAAGGTGCTGACCAACGCCGGGTTCGTCCCCGTCGGCCGCGTCGACCCCGCCCACATCGGCGGTAAGCCGGGCACCTGGTATCAGCGTGACCTGGTGCTCCAGCCATCCAGCACGATCTTGCCTGGGCACCGGCTGCGGGAAGGCCCCGGCCACCGTTGATCATCGGTGTGTGAAGACCAACGGTCTTGTGCCGACCGCGGGTGACTGCGTAGACCCTGCCTGCTGGCATGAGGTGTCCGAGGGCCTGATCGGCCTGATCGGCCGGGTCGCGAGGGGACACCGGCGCCGTTCGCGAAGAATGTCGCGTCCATGCCGTTGGGGCCATAGATGCCGGTGAACGGCGTGCACCATATGCGCCTCTGAGCACTCCGGGGGCGACCGTTCACCGTACGTCCGACGCGCCGCTTCGGGAGTCGTGTGCTCCTGGCGGATACGGTGATCCGATGACCACTGTCAACGCCCATGAGGTCGTCCTGGGCATCGAGTCCTTCGGTGACGACGCCGCACCACTCGTCCTGCTCGCGGGCGGGACGACGATGCTCTCCTGGCCCGACGCGCTCTGCGAGCGCCTCGCCGCGGGCGGGCGCCGCGTGGTGCGCTACGACCTGCGCGACAGCGGCGAGTCGACGACGGCGGACCCGGAGGCGCCCGCCTACGACCTGCGCGACCTCGCCGCCGACGCGGCGGCTCTTGTCGACACGCTCGGCGGAGGGCCCGCGCACCTCGCGGGGATCGGCGTCGGTGGAATGGTCGCCCAGGTGGCCGTGCTCGACCATCCGGGCGCGTTCTCGGCGCTCACCCTGGCCGGCACCCGCGCGGTCGCGCCCGGCCCGCCCGACGACGACCTCCCCGACCATGACCAGGCGACGATGGGCCGGCTGTTCGCGCATCCGATGCCCGACTGGACCGACCGCGAGGCGGTGGGGGAGTTCGCTGCCGCCGGTGCGGAGATCCTCGGCGACGACCCCGTCGCCGCGCGCGCGATCGCCGAGCGCATCTGGGACCGCACGCCCGGCACCGTACCCCCGGTCCAGATGGCCAACCAGATGGGCATGGTGTTCTCCAAGCTCGACTGCAAACCCCGCTGGCGCGAGCGCCTGCCCGAGGTCGAGGTGCCCACGCTCGTCGTTCACGGCCGCCGCGACCGGTTCTTCCCGGTCGGCAATGGCGAGGCGATCGCGCGCGAGATCCCTGGGGCGCGGCTGCTCGTCCTCGAAGAGGCCGCCACCGCGATCCCCGATGCGGCGGCACGGGAGGTCGCCGAGGCGATGCTCGCGCTCGGGTAGAGGACGGCGTGTGCCGCGCGGGTACGGCATCCGCGCGGCAGTGGATGTCGGGGGCCCGGCACGGCCGTGCGCCCGCGCCTGCGGAACTCGCGATGAACTGGGTGCGGTCGTTTCTGTACCCGCCGTCAGAACGGACACCGGCGGACGGCCGGCACGGTACTGGAGTCGACCGACACCAGCCGCTGGTGGAGACTCACCCGCGATTCGTAGCGTTCAGGTGCATCCCGCCGCGCGACCGCGGTCCGGAACCACCGCACCATCCCGTTGAGGACCGTCCGGTCGTCCAGCCGAGACCGCCCCGACGAGGTCCGGGGCAACAGTGGTTGCACCGGCGCCCACTCGGCCGCGATGCCGGACCGCCGTGATTCGGCCACGGATGCACCAGCGGCAACGGCCGACCGCCTGCTGCTCCCACGGGCGAGAAGACCGCCCCGGATGGCGACGGCTGACAGACTGGACGACGTACTCCTCGAAACTGGTGGTTGCCTGCGCGGGTCCTGTCTGGCCGAGCCCTCGCCGAAGCGCTCAACGGCCGTCCTGCAGTGCACTTGCGCGCAAAGTCCAGGGTTCTCGCGCTGGTTGCCCATGACGGCCCGCACGCGTGAAGGACAGAATCCAGAGGTGCCGGAGTGGATGACGACCTCCTCCCCTCGACCTGCCGCAAGGCCACTCGTCGGCGTGCATGAGGCGATCGCACTCCGGCCACTCGTACTCACCAAAGGAGCTTTGGCTATGCGCAAGACTTTCGCCGGCATCGCAGGGGGCGTTCTGGCGCTCTCCGGTTTCCTGGCAACTCCCGCAGGTGCCTCCGCGCAATCCGAGGTGGCAGTGCGGTCTGCGGCTCCTTCCGCTGACTGCACGCACTTCTATCGAGAGAGGGCCGAAGGCGCCACGGAGGGATACATCTGTGGGAATGTGGCCACGGGCTGGGTGCGGGACGACAGCGCGGACGGGCGGTGTCCCTTCACCCGATTCTGGGACCGGTGGACCAACGAGGCGGTCGACGGCCCGCAGGTTGGACCCAAGGGCGCGCAGATCGATTTCCGGGTGGCCACGACGACCAACAACCCCCTTCTCGGCTATGCCTCGATCGAATGGCGCAGTTGCTGACGCTGAACCGCAGTCGGCATTTCAGGATGCAGACGGTCGGCCATCGGCAGGGAGTGCCACTCCGTGGCGGTGATCCTGGGGCGTGATCCCGTAAGCCACGCGGAAGGTGCGGCTGAACAAGGTCGCGTCGGTGAAGCCCCATTGTGCGGCGATGGCGCGGATCGGCAGCGTACGTAGGCGCGGATTGCTGAGCGCGGCTCGCGCGCCCTCCAACCGCCGATGGCGGATCGTCGCGGAGACGGTCCGCTCCCGCTGCCGGAACAGGGCGTGGAGTGTGCGGACGGATATGTGGTGGTGTGCGGCAATGTCCGAGGGAGACAGCGTCTGATCCGTGAGGTTGGCGTCGATGAAGTGGTCGATACGCGCCAGCAGCACTCGGGTGCGGGACTCCGGCTGTACCCGGTCGAGCAGGCCGAGCCGACGCGCGAGGAAGGCGGTGGCCAGGTCCAGGGTTGCGGGCCCGAGCGCTCTGCAGTCCTGCTCGGTGAGTGTGGGGCCCTGGTCCATGATGCTGCACAGGTGGCGGGCCAGGACAACGCCCATGCCGTCGGCGGCCGGGAGATTCCGGACGAGCAGGTGATCGATCTTGGCGTGTGGCAGCGGGAGGAGCGCTCGCGGGAGGTGCACGATGACGGCGCGCGGGGCGTCCATCGGACTGCCGCTGACGGCTCGGCCGACGTAGGGGAGTGAGGAGCTCCACATGAGGAACTCGCCGACGGTTGCCCGGACATCCTCGCGCGCCTGGGACACCCACATCTGGCCGCTGAGAACCAGGGTCAACTCGTATGTCTCCGGATCCGACTGGCGGATCAGCTCCGTAGTCCGTTGTGACCGTATGGGAGGAAAAGCCAGGGTGCTGGTTTGCACCGGTCCCATCGTCAAAGAGGCAAAGCTGCCCGTGAATTCGGCCGCGTGACTACTGGCATTCCGGGTGGGCGCCACGCCGCGGTTGACAGTCTCGCACCACCAGTCGAACCTGTCCTCGGGTGGCAACGCGCTGCTGTCGAAGTACACGTACGCCATCGTTCGCCTCTCCCGGATCCCATGGTCCTTTCCACTGTCGGTGGTGGTCGCGTACAACACAACGCACCCGCCAGCCATGCGCTCCGCGCGGCGGACACGGCTGAGAACAGGTGATCGCGCCGACGTAGCCGGGCGTCGGGCCGTACGAGGTCCGCCGGCCGGACACGCGCCGGCGCGGTGGCAGACCACCCGGCCCGCACACGCCACCGGAAGATGTCGTGTGCTCGCCATGGGCACCGGTCGATCGTCACCCTGTGTCGGTGGTGTGCGGCAGGATGGCCGCCGTGGATACCGAGATACTGATAGATGTCTGGCAGCGGCTTCTCGCCGACCCTCGCAAGTCGTGGGTGCTGTTCGAGCACGGCACTTGTGTCGTGCTGACCGCCCCGAATGGAGAGCTTGCTGAACAGGCCACCGAGATCCTGAAGAAGTTCGGCCCGGCGCATGCCGGATCTTCGGCAGGAGACTTTGGGGTGATCGACCTCAAAGACGCCGAGGGATGGGTCGTCACCGGGCACCACAATGACGTCCTTACCTATGTCGGCCCTGATGAGCCTCAAGGTCAGTCAGAGGTCGCTGTCGGGCTGTTCGGACGTTCCAAGCGCCATCGGGATGGCGCCGAACTTCACATCGTCCATGTCGAGGACAAGCGAGGCTCAGCGGACCCGGCGTGAGTAGCTGCGCCTCACCGTCGGTGGTCGCGGGGGCATTTGGCCTTCATGAGTCAGCACGACGAAGCATGTCCGGGTCCGTCGGGGAGGAGCGAAGATGAGCATGTCCCACGAGAATCCTGCTGAGGCGGCCGCCGCCATTCTGGGGGAAGTCGGTGTGCGGGGACGGGAGTCGGCCCAGTACGCCGCGCTGACCGGTGGAACGTACAACACCGTTCTCCGGATCACTCTGGACCGGGGAAGCGACTGGGTGCTGAAGCTTCCACCGCGTTCGGCTGAAGGGCTGGCGTATGAGCGTGGGCTGTTGACGGGCGAGGTCACTTTTTACGAGTCCGCCGTGACGGTCGATGACGCCGGCATCGTGCCTCGGGTGGTCCACAGCGATACCGGGGCCGCCGCGGACACCGGCCCCTACCTGATCATGACGGCCTGCCCCGGTAGTCCCTGGCACGAGGTCGCCGATTCTCTGGAGGACGGCGAACAGGGGCGGCTGCGGGAGGAGTTGGGGCAACTGGTGGCGCGCCTGCACGCGGTGACCGGGCCGGGATTCGGCTACCCCGCGCAGCCGCTGGGGCCGTTGACACCGACCTGGCGGGAGGCGTTCACCACGATGACCGGTGCCGTGCTGGACGACGCGGAGCGGTACGCCGCGCGGCTTCCGCGTTCCACCACCGCCATCCGGGAGGTGTTCGCCGCCGCGTCCGGCGTGCTGGACGAGGTGACCCGGCCCGCGCTGGTGCACTTCGACCTCTGGCAGGGAAACCTGCTGCTCTCCGGGCCGCCCGGCGCCGTCCGGCTGAGCGGGCTGATCGACGGCGAGCGGATGTTCTGGGGCGATCCGGTGGCCGATTTCGTCTCGCTGGCGCTCTTCGCCGACATGGAACAGGACAAGGAGTTCCTGACCGGCTATGCGAGGGCCGGTGGGGAGGTCGTCTTCGACGACTCGGTACGGCTGCGTCTCGCGCTCTACCGGGCGTACCTCTACCTGATCATGCTGGTGGAGGTGGAGCCCCGCAAGGCTGCGCCTGCCGACCGGGAGTGGGCGTGGAGCCATGTGGCCCCCCAGCTCCTCTCGGCCCTGGACGACGTGGAATCGGGGCTGCACGGTGGCCGCCAGTGATCGCGATACTCACTTCGAGGGTTGCCCGGGGAGTTGCGCGTATTGAGGTTGCTGCCCGCGTTCCGGCTACGGGAGCGAGTCGCACCTGTCGCGGATGAGGTGCTGGACCGCTGCTGCCCGCGACCGGCTCGCGGCCGTGACCGGGCCGACACCGCGGTGCCCGGGAGTTCCCGGCTACTCGGGAGCCAGTCGGACCGACCGCCGGATTGGCTGCTGCCAGTGGGCCTACCTGCCAGGCGGCGCGGTGTACTCCTACTGCGAACGGCGACGGGGCGACATCACACCGACCAGAACCTCCGTGCCCTGCCGACGCGGCAGGGCACGGAGGTTCTGCCCCCATTTTCGGCAAGGCAATGGGTCAGCCGACAGCGTTGAGGATCGGTGCCCAGGTGGGGCCGGTGAGTGCGGCCACCGCCTGCTTCTGGGTGAGCGGGGGAGCGTCGCGGGTCGGTTTCGGCCTTCCGTTGCCGGAGTCGCCGGTGGTGTTCCACTGCACCATCTGAAGCTGGGCGCCGGTCGATTTCAGGGTCACCGTCGTCGTCCAGCGGTGAGCGATCTCGGAGTCGGGGACGGGGTCTGCACCGATCGGCTGCCTTTCCGCGATCTTCTCCGACATCACCAGGGCTCCGCCGGGAAGCGCGGCGCTGCTGGGCAGTTCGCTCAGCTCGCAGGTGTCGCCGGCCTCGGCACGCCCGGCCGTGCCGTCGCAGTTCAGCCCTTCGCCGTCCCCGAGCGGCAGCCTGAGCCGCTGGGCCGAGACACCGACAGCGGCGGCGCCGTGCCCGTCGTTCACGTCCGTCCCGCCGTTGGCGACCCACCCGCCGGACGGGTCCGAGGGGTCGTTGCTCTGCCCATTGTCCTGGCCGAACCGGCTCCCGGGGAACGTCTTCTTCACCGCGTCGATCATCTGAGTACCGGTGATCGCGGAACGCGGCATCGCCAGCGCCACCGTCTCCATACCGGACTCCGCCGGGCGACTCCCGGCAAGCACACCAGGAAGCACCAGACCGGCTGCCGCGACCGCCGCGCAGGCCCCGACCCCGGCCATGACAACCACGTTACGCCGGCGCCGGCTGCGGCTCCGCCCACGCTCCACGGCTCCGCCCGTGAGCGCGGTGAGATCGGGTTCGAGGGACTCGGTCGTACGGTCCAGGGCACGTGCGAGATCTGTTTCGAACGGCATACTGACATCACCTTCTCTGTCATTGACGGGAATTCTGCGACGGGTCCGACCCGTGGGTACCGGCACTCAGTGCACAACCAGGTCCGACAGACTGTCACCGAGCAACGCACGCACCCGGTTCAGTGCCCGGGTGCCCTGCGAACGGACCGCGCCGCTGCTCAGCCTGAGCATCCCGGCGGTCTCCTCGACACTGCGGTCCTCCCAGTAACGCAGCAGCAGCACCGCCCGGTCCCGGGGCGGCAGCTGACCGAGCGCGTCCAGCAGAGTGACCCGCAAAGCCGCATCCGGGCCCGCCGCCGCACTGTCGGGCACACTCCCGACGGGACGCTCCCCGGTGCTCCGCCGACGCCGCAGACTGAGGAAAGTACGGACCAGAACCGTCTGGGCATAAGCCGCCGGACTGTCCGCCCCCGCCACCCGCTTCCAGTGCACATACACCCGCCCGAGAGTCTCCTGCACCAGATCCTCGGCTAGATGCGTGTCCCCCGCCGCCAGCACATACGCCGACCGGTACAACGCCTTCGCCCTCACCGCCACGAACTCCAAGTACTCATCCTCCTGTGCTGATTTCACTCGACCCCGCCTGTTCTCTTGTTCCGTGATCCCCGCGCATACCCCCTTTGACTACGCGACACGGCAGGATGTCACGCAGCTCGAACACGTTCTTTCCCCCGGCCGGGCACGGCCGACGGTCGGCGGGGCGGCCGGTACCGCACTCAATCCGATCAACAACTATCTGGGAATCCCTGCGGGGACCAGGCCCTGGACCTGGCGCACACCTGGATGGGGCAGATCAACGCGGCCGGGGTCGAGTGGCTTCCGGGGTGCAGGGCCACCGCGATCACACAGATCGAGGATCCCAGGAAGACCGGGACCGAGGACTCGTCCCTCTATCCCACGTACAAGCTCGCCATCCAGAGGACCGACGGCAAAGGTCCCGTCGACCTCTACGCGGGGATGGTGCTGATCGCCGCGGGCCTCAAGCCCAACCGGCTCGGATGTACAGGCGAAGAGCAGTACTTGGGCCGAGGTGTGTACTACGGCACGCTGCCGACCGACATCGCCAGGGCAAGGAAAGAACGAGTCATCGGGATCGTGGGCGCTGGAGACACCGCCTCCGTAGCCGCGATCCTGCTCGCCGAGGAGAAGGAGAAGGAGAAGGCGAAGGACCCGGCGCAGAAGCTGCAGGTGGCCATGTTCGTCCGGGGCGAATTCGGCAAGGACACGATCCCCGGCAATGTGGACAGGGTGAGGGAATACATGGACTGGCAGTTCATCACGGTCTACGAAGGGACGGAGGTTTTCAGCTGCGTGGGGAAAGACAGGAAACTGACCGGCGTCGAGTTCGGGAAGACCGGGCTCGCTCACGACGACGGGGGTGGACGCCATCTTCGCCGCAGGGGACGTGCGCGAGGGCGCGGTACGACGCATCGCGGCCGCCGTGGGAGAAGGTGGGGCGGCCTCCCTGGACATGAACGCCTATGCGGTCACGGACGGCACATGGCAGACGGCCATCAAGGAGGGGACAGCGCTCTACAAGTACTACGAGGCCACAGCACCCAGGAACTAGCCGGACACCGGGCATGCTCGACGACGGTGCGGTCTGGGTACAGACGGGCTTCTGGCGCCATGCCCCATTGGCGCCGGACAGGCTGCCGATCACCAAGGGCGCGGCGGCGTCCAGCAGTGCCACGGACCTCTGTCAGAACAGCCCCTCCGTGGGGCAGCGCGCCGCAGACCTCGGGGGAGCGCTGCCCTGGCTGCTGTTCGGTTCCCTCGCGCTGCTGCTCTTCTCCCGGCTGCTGAGGACGACCGTGCTCCAGGGGCCGTTCACCGAGGCGGTGTCGCGACGGCTCTCCGTTCTCGGCTGGTTCGTCGCCGTGGGTACGCCGCTGACTGGCCTCGTCGTCGGCTGGTCGCAGTCCTGGCTCGTCGGAAGCATGGTGCCGGTCGCGGATTCCGGGCCGGCGGTCTCCGGGTCGCAGGTGCTCGTCCTCGCAGGCCTCGCCGCAGTGATCATGGGAAGGATCATGCGCGAGGGCGTGCGCACGCGAAAGGACCTCGAAGGGACCATGTGATGCCTGAAGAGGAGCTCCACGCGATCCGGATCCACCTCGACCGGCTTCTCGCCGAGCGTGGCATGACGCTCACCGAACTGTCCGCGCAGGTGGGCATCACCATGGTCAACCTGTCTGTGCTCAAGTACGGGCGGGCCAAGGCCATCCGCTTCTCGACCCTGTCGAGGATCTGCGATGTCCTGGGGCCAACGGATGGACAGATTTTTTCCCGACCTACGGGGTGCCTAGCCTCGGGGTGTACGGGGTGTACGGGGTGTACGGGGCGGAGGTGCGGCCGGTGTCGGGAATGCTGGACCACTCAGCGGAGCAGCATGCAGTCGGTCAGCCGCTGCACAGAGGCCGCCTGCTTCCTGATCCGTCGTTCCCGACCTCATCACCACCGTGGACGCAACCTGCGCTTCACGCATCGCCATCCGTGGACCGAGCTCCTCGCCCCGCGTTTCTGCGAGGTCCTGTCGGGCTGGGGATCCCCGCAGCCCGGATCGCCTCGCAGTTCCGGGCGTCCGTCGCGGAGAACCTCGCGCCCAGCGACACGACGCAGGCCACCGGCTTTCAGGCGCCGGACATGTGTGCGCCCTTCCCGAACGCGGTGAACCCGCACGTCCCCTGGGTCGCGGACATCGTGGCCGGGTGGATCGAAACCGCCGGACTCACACCCACCGACGGGGCGCGCGAGCGGATGCGCCGCACCGACCCTGACGGTGCGGCGGCCTACACCTGGTCGCATGCCGGTTTCCAGGATCTGATCCTGGAAACCCGGTGGCTCGCCACGGTCTTCCGCCTCGAAGACCAGCTCGACGAAGGGGCCATCGGCTCCCGGCCCGACACATGCGCCAAGGTCATCAGTGCATTGTGCGACGTGCTCGACGCAACGCCCCCGCGTTCCGCAGCCCTGTCCTCAACGCCTCCGCCGACCTGTGGAACGAGACCTGCCCCCGGTTCCCCGGCCCGTGGGGCGCGGGGCTCGCGGCCAATCTGAAGAAGTGGCTGTGGACCTACCATGAGGACGCTGTCCTGGCCTCCTCCGGGCTCCCGCTCGACCTTCCCTTGTACCTCCGGAGGCGCGAATACTCGGTGGGGATGCCTTGGCTCCATGACCTCGCCGCCCTCGACCTGCACCCCCTGCTTCCGGCGGCCTCACTGGCCAGCCCCGCGATGCGGGCCCTGCGGCGCGCGGCAAGTCTGCACTCCGGCCTTGTCAACGATCTCTATTCGGCCAACCGCGAAGCCGGGACCGGGTATCCCGCCAACGCCGTCCTCATCATCGAGCAAAGCATCAGGCGTACCCGGCAGGAAGCCGCTGACGCTGTCAACGGCATGATCACCGAGCTCGCCCACGACCTCAATACCGCCCGGGCCGCCCTGCCCGCCGAACTCAGCGCCCTCGCCACGCCGCCCCACCCATGGATACCCCGAGGACCTCCTTTCCTCCACAGGATGAGGAGAGGCTCCATACCCGGAGCCCCGGTAGCGGCGGGCAGTTGCTGTTCGTCATGCGCAGGCTCCGCGATCACCACTGGCTCCCGTTACACGGCGCTGCCTGTCGTTCTGCGGCAGCTTCGGGAGCGTAGGGCCGGGACGATCCTCGGGGGTGCTTGACCGCGCGAGGCAGGGCGCGGAGAGGCGGAACGATTCTGACGCTGCCTGCGGGGCGGGGTCGGCCAACGGTGTCCGGGTGGCGGTGGGCCGGGCATTGGGTTTGACCGAGGGTGTAGTTAGCTGCCATATTACTTGCATGGCAACGGACGAGACCAACCATGAGTCACCCACGCTGGATCAGGCTCGGCGGCAGTTGGAGCACTACGGTCTCGGGGTCGACCCGCAGGCGGTGCTCGTCGCGGTGCGGCTGATCTCGGCGGGGGCGCGGCTCGGTCGGGCGACGGAGGTGCACTTCGCGAGGTATGGGTTGTCGACCGGGCGATACCGGCTGCTCGCGGATCTGGAGGATCACGACGGGGAGAAGTCCCCCTCGCGTCTGGCCGCCGATCTCGGCGTCTCGCGGGCCACGGTTACCGGCCTGGTCGACGGTCTGGAGCGGGAGGGGCTGGTCGCTCGGCGTCCGTCTGCCGAGGACGGGCGGGGCGCTGTGGTGGTCCTGACCGCTCGTGGTGCGCAGCGGTTGCGCGACATGGCGCCCGAGCATTTCGCTCGCCTTCAGGAAATGGTGGGCGAGCTCACTGTCGACGAGCGTGCGGTGTTTCTGGATCTGCTCTCGCGGGTCGTTCGTGGAATCGGCGCCCTGACCGCGGAGTAGTTCGCCCGGCCGTGCGCCCGGTTGCGTGTCCCTTGCGTAGCGATCCGAAAGGTCGGCCCGGCCCGAATCGCGCGCTGCGGCGCCCGCCGGTGCGGGAGGTTGCCCTTTTGTGCCCCAATAGTTAGCTGCTTAATTATAATCGGGAAGCTGGTCCCCTACCGCGCCCCGCCCTGATGGTCAGCGTCGGCGGGGTCGCCGGTGGTCAGGCCGAGTTGGCGGTGGCGGCCTGTGCGTCCACCGTCGGCACCTCGGTCGTGGTGGCGCCGCTTGACCGACACCTGGGCGCAGGACCCAGCGAGCACAGCCACGACAGCCGCAGCCGCACCGCAGCCCGCACCGCCTGCACTCCCCGTACCCCTGTTCCGCCCCTGCCCCGTACTACTCACACCGCCCATGCCGGGAGCAGACCCACCGGCCGGCCTACGCATCGCCAGACACCCCCCCCGCGATTGCCCCGGGGAAGACCGAAAGGCACACGATGATCGTCATCATGGGAGCGTCCGGAACCACCGGCGGCGCGTTGCTGCGCAGCCTCGCCGCGACGGGCGTGCCGAGCAGGGCGCTGACCCGCGACCCTGACCGGCTCCGGGCCCACCTCGGCGACGCGGTCGGCGACGTGGTCGAGGTCGTGCCCGCCGACGCTTCGGACAACGCCTCGCTGCGCGCGGCGTTCAAGGGCGCCCGACAACTCTTCCTCGCCATGGCCAACAGCCCGGCGCAGGTCGAGCTCGAAACGCGTGTCATCGACACGGCCGCCGACAGCGGTATCGAGCACATCGTCAAGATCTCCGATCCGTCCGCCGAAGCGGACTCTCCCGTCGCCATCTCCCGCGGCCACCACGCCGTCGAGGAACACCTGCGCGCGTCCGGCCTCACCCACACCGTGCTCCGCCCCTACGCGTTCATGCAGAACCTGCTGCTCCTGGCTCCGGCCGTGGCCGCGCAGGGGGTCGTCCTGGGCGCGATGCGGGACGCCCCGTGCAACTGGGTCGACTGCCGCGACATCGGTGACGTCGCCGCCGCGGCGCTGACGCGCGCCGAGCTCGCGGGCGGTACCTACGTGCTCACCGGGAGCGAGGCGGTCGGCTACGGCGGACTCGCCGAAA
This sequence comes from Streptomyces sp. TSRI0281, assembly GCF_001905125.1. GTDB lineage: Bacteria > Actinomycetota > Actinomycetes > Streptomycetales > Streptomycetaceae > Streptomyces. The sequence goes on from NZ_LWLE01000012.1 coordinate 626,601, forward strand.
CCCTGACCCGCCTGCTCGGCCGTCCGGTGCGCTACGTGGACCTGGCCCCGCACGAACTGAGGGAAAGCCTCGTCCATCACGCGCACATGCCCCCGTGGCTCGCCGAGCACGTGGTGGATGTCCAGCGACTGGCCGTGTCCCACCCGGAGTCACCCACCGACACGGTAGCCCGCGTCCTGGGCCGGGAGCCCCGCACCCTGGACGCGTTCCTGCGCGAACACGTGGGCCGCTTCCGCTGATCCCATCCGCACCGCTCCGAAGCCATGATCCGCCTCGTGATGATCGACCTGATGAGCCGCAGGCTCACCCGGTCGCCGACCTCGAACTGGAAGGACTCATAGCCCCCGGGCCACACTGACCCGCGCGCCGAAGATCCCGAAGGTGTGGGAGACACCCGCGGGAAGGCCATCCGCGACGGCTCTCTCCCAGCGCATCCCCAGGCGTACGGGAATAGCCCCGCAAACCGGTCGTTGACATGCTGGAGCCCTTGCGGCTCCCGGTGACCGGGCCCGTGCAGAATTTGCCGGGTGGGCCAGAACTTCGACTCTTCGTCGACGATGTACGTACATCGCGGGGCCGATGTCGTACGACGGGACTCCTGCCGCGTACCGCTCAGCAACCCGCGCTGCGGGAAAGCCGGGCGATCAGTGTGATCCATTTCGTTCTGCTCGTCGTGTGCGCGGTGGCGATCCATCTCTCGTGCGAGTGGTTCGTCAACGCGGTGGAGTGGTTGGGCCGGCGCCTCCATATCGCGAAGATGGCGGTCGGCACGATCCTGGCCGCGTTCGGGACGGCACTGCCCGAGTCCGTGGTGACCCTGGTCGCGGTCACCACAGGCGCCACCGAGGAGGCTCAAGAGCATCGGTGTCGGCGCGGCAATGGGCGGTCCGTCGGCGCTGGCCACGGTGGCCTACGGTGTGACGGGCGGAATGCTGCTTCTCAAGCGCCGCAGGGCAAGACCAAGCTCCCTGGCGAACATCTCCGGCGCCACTATGATCCAGGTGACCGTCCCCAGCGGCCTGGGACTCATCCCGATCCTGACCTGACGCCCGCACCGTCGGCTCCGTCGGCGGTCGGGCAGCACCAACACCTTGAACGGCAAAGTACTCGGCCACCACTACCGCCCGGTGAACCGCATGTATGGGAGAACGCTGTCGCGGTCCGAACCGGCCGCAGCGGAAAAGCCGGTCTTCTCCCGGGCGGGCGCTCAGGTCGAGGAAAAGCCCGGGACCGAGTCACCGTTGAGGTTCCAGAGGGCTGCGGTGTACCAGAGGAGAGCCACGCCGAGCACGAGGAGCGAGCCCATCGCCGGGAGCAGCCAGCCGGGCAGGCGTCGGCTGCGTACGACGATCACCTTGGCCACGAACGCACCGTAGAGGGCGCACCCGGCGAAGGAGTGGATCGCGACCCGCGGGGTCGTCGTCTCGATCCCGTAGGCCATGAGGCAGTGGTACGCGATCGGCAGGGAGAAGAGGAAGGTGAGGAATCCGAGCGTACGGTGCACCGACCGTACGGACCTGGGCGCCGACCGGGTGCCGGGCACACGACCGTACATCCACAGGGCGAGGCCGAGCTGGATGAGAGCGAGGCAGAGCAGTGCGCTGCCGAGCCTGGCCTTGAGGTCCACCGCGGCGGTGCCGTGCTGCCCGTAGAGTCCGCTGGTGTAGTCAGGGGTGTGCTGCGTGCCGAAGACATAGATTCCGACGCCGACCGCGATGGGCACCAGGACGGCGAGCACGGCGCGGACCGCCCGGCCGTTGCCGCCGACTCCGCCGCGCTGGGCGCTCGCGCCGCTCTCCCGGCTCAGCTCCCGACCTTCTTGCCTTTGGCGTTCAGGACGTACCACGCGGCACCGAACTGGTTGAGGTCCTGTCCGTTGGTCTGGCCGGGCTTGGAGTCACCGGCGTAGTAGTAGAGGGGGTGGCCGTTGTAGGTGACCTGTTCGGCGCCACCGGAGCGTTTGGTGATGTCGAGCAGCTTCTTGTCCACGCCCTTGCCGGCCTTGGCGGCGCCCTTGCTGAGCAGCGGTGGCCAGGCTTTCGCGCAGTCGCCGGTGCAGGTCGACTTGTTCTTCTCCTTGTCGGCGAGAAAGAGGTAGAGGGTGCGGCCCTTTTCGTCGACGAGGATGGTGCCGAGTTTGCCCGCGGACTTCGTGGCGACGGTGGCCTGCTCGACCTTCGTGGGAGTGGGGCTGGAGACGGCGGGGCCGTGGCCTTCCTCGGCGGAGTTGCCGGTGCTGTCGGAGCAGCCGGTCAGGACGGTGGCGAGCAGGACTGCGGCGGCACAGATGGCCGCTGTGGCAGTGCGTTTCATCAGGGGCTCCATGGGTCGTGGTGGGGGCCCACTCTCTTTCCCCGCTTCCACCTGCCCGCGTACAGAGCCATCGTCAAGTCCACTCGCCCGGCTCATTCGATGGTTCGGCCGCCCTGTGCGCCCAGGGCAGCTCGAACGCACCCGTACCGACACCCACGTACTGGTGACTCGTCTGTGGCCGTCCTGAAACATTCCTCGCGAGGGAGGACGGGCAGGAATCGTGCTGACCATGGTTCTGAAGGTGAACGCCCGAAGGGCCATTGAGCAAGGCAAGGAGTGTTCATGATGCGTACCAACCGGAAGATTGCTGTCACCCTCGCCGCCACTGTGCTGGCGGGCGCCGCTGGTGCGGGATTCGCGCAGGCTTCACCGACAACGGGCAGGAGCGTTGCCCCCTCCGCCTGCCGTCCGGCCAACCACACCGCGAAGATCATCGATGCGCCCAGCAGCGCGGGGCACCGTCATTACCGGGTCACCCTGACCGCGCCGCGCGGGTACGAGCCGTGCGAGCTGGCCGGTTCGCCCACGGACGTGCGGTTCTCGGACCACGGCTCGGACAGCGGGGTCACTGCCGGGCGCTACGGCAGCCAGAAGACCGCGGTGACCTTCGGCCCGGGGCACCCGGTCCACTTCGACATTCAGGTTCCGAACACCGGCCGCGTTACCCCCGCGGACGAGGCGTCATTCACGCTCCAGGCTCCGGGCGGGCAGATCCCCGGTACCTCTTTCGCCGAGGGCGGGTTCACCGTGGCCACCGGCACCCTCATCGGTCCGGTCCAGAGCGGCGTCTGACCACCGTCCACACCTCGGTGGCGTTACGCGGCAGTCTCTCTGCCGCCGAACGCCACCGAGTTTTTTTGGCGTGGGCGTACCTTCGTGTGTCTCATGAGGCAGACACCGACCGGGGGAGCGGCGCCTCACACATGCCTGAACCAGGCATGGGGTGACAACACCGAACAACCCACCGGTGTCGGCCCCGGCCCTGGACGACGTGTTACCTGACGGTCAGCAGACAGAGCCACCTGAGCCACCTGCGCTGCCTGCGCCACCGGTGCCGTTCGCGGGGGTCCTTGCTGCGGGCGAGTGTGAGTCCGCGCTCGCCAGGAACTCTCGACGAGGGCCTTGTCGCCCGTGGCGAGCTTCCAGCAGGCTCGGTGGCGAACCGGTCGGCACCTTAGGCGATGTACCGCGCGTCGGACGGGCCCCGGCTCGGTGTTCACTCATTCCGGTTGATTGGTGCGGACCCGGCCGGTCCGCCTGCGCCCGTGCGCCATTGTCGCCACGGGAGCGGCTTGCTCCTTGGCCGATGCCGCTACGGCAGGATCGGCCCGACAACGCAACGCAGGGAACCCGATATGACCAGCGCAGTCGCCGAAACGTCCGAGATCGTCCGGCTCATGACGACCCCCACTCCGGAACGGGACCTGCAGTGGCTCAAGGACGGTTTGCAGGCGGCCGTCGCACTGGAACTGTCGACGCTCCCGCCGTACTTGTGCGGCTACTGGTCGGTCAAGTCGTCGTCGTCCGAAGCCGCTCGGCTCATTTCCCATATCGCGGTCGACGAGATGTTCCACATGGGACTGGTCTCCAACATGCTCACCGCGATCGGCGGTACACCGCGCATCGTCGAGGCCGCGACGAAGATCTCCTACCCCGGTCATCTCCCGGGCGGGGTACGGCCCCAGCTGAGCGTGTACCTGTCCGGCCTCACGAAGAACTACGTGAAGGAGGTGTTCATGGAGATCGAGATGCCGGAACACCCCCTGGCCTTCACCGACGAGGGTGTGCCGACGATCGGAGCGTTCTACGACGCCCTCCTCGACGCCTTCAAGGATGTCAACCCCACCATCGATCCCGCCAGGCAGTTGACCAGCAACGTCGGTGCGGCGAACAAGCTCGTGCCGATGACCGGCCTCGGCGTCATCGAGGAGAGCATCGCCCTGATCAAGGAGCAGGGCGAAGGCACAGCGGATTCACCGAGCAGCGGGGACGCCCCGGCCCACTACTACCGCTTCGGCGAGCTCTACCACGGTCACAAGCTGCGGTGGACGGGTACCGACTGGAAGTTCGACGGCGCCCCCGTCGCGTTCCCCGACGCCTACCCCATGGGCCGGCTCACGACCGCCTCGTGGCCGGACCCCGCCCCGGACGTGGCCGCACTGCTCACGACGTTCAACCAGACCTACACCACCATGCTCGGACACCTCGACAAGGCGTGGGAGACCGGGTCCGCCAGCGAGCTGGGTGCGTCGGTCGGCAAGATGTACCAGCTCGCTTCCCCCGCGCGTTCACTCATGCAGAAGCCGCTGCCGGACAGCGACGGCACGCAGACCTACGGACCCGAGTTCCTCGTCGTGCCGACCTGAATCGACACGGCAGGTGCCGACCGTCGATCCGCCAGACCCGACGTCGGCTCCGCCCCGTCGACGGGGGCTCGAACGCGATCGCCCCTCGGGCCGAACGGCGGTGTGGTCCGCGCTCTCCGAGGGGCGGTGTGCTCGGCGCCCTACCTTCCGAGGGCGTGTCCGAGCGCTTCGTCGAGCAGTTCCCGCAGAGCCGAGGAGTTCGGTGCGACGGCGGTGGCGAGGAGTGCCGGGCCGCCGGCCAGAGGTGCGAGGACGGCAGCCCCGTTCCTGGTCCCGTCGCGGAGCAGGACGGGGCCGCGGCTGACGTCCAGCGCCGGATCCACCAGCAGGAGTTGGCCGACAGCGCGGTGTCCGTCCAGGACCGCGGGACTGTCCCATCCGGGCTCCGGGTCCCCGTACGCGGTGCGCTGGTCGAGCAGCGGGCGGCCCGCGTGGTGGACCCGGATGCGGCTGACGAGGCGGCCCGGCTCCTCGTCGGCCCTGCCCAGGAGTTGTTCCTCCCGCAGCAGCAGTCGTGAGGTGGCGGCGAGGTTCACGGTGCAGGTCTGCCGCAGGTTGCTGCCGGCGGCGCTGATCAGCGGTTGTGGCAGCCAACGCAGGCGGGCGTGCTCCCCGGCGGTCAGTCGTACGTCGTAGGTGGCCGGGGCGGTGGTGGGGCCGCGCAGTGCGAGCGTGGCGGCGGCCGTGGTGACTTCCAGTTCGGCCCGGTCTTCGGCGGTGATGTCGATGGCGAGCCGGTCGCCGCCGAGCGGGGCGCTCATCGCACCGATGATTCCCACCGTCGCGCCCCTGCCGCCGACCCGCATACGGCGTAGATGGAACGGGCCGTCGCTGCGCAGTTGCGGGAGCGTGGTGACGCGTCCGTTGTACGTCGCGCGGATCCGGGCGGCGGCACGCACACCGTCCGGGTGCCCGGAGGGTTCACCGATGCCGGACACGGGGCCGGCGGGTCCGGGCGAATCCCTGCGGGTGGCGAGATGGGCAGCGGTGCTCATGCTGCCGCCTCCGTACGCCACCGGGCGAGGTGGCCGGTGACCCAGTCGGCGATCTCGCGAATGCCGTTGTCGGAGGTGAGGCTGGTGAAGATGACGGGAAGGTCGCCGCGTTGCCGCTCGGCGTCGGCGGCCATGGTGGCGAGATCGGCGCCGACGTACGGGGCGAGGTCGGTCTTGTTGACGACGAGGAGGTCGGCGTTGGTGATGCCGGGACCTCCCTTGCGGGGGATGTCGTCACCGCTGGAGACATCGATGATGAAGATCTGCACGTCGACGAGGCCCTTGGAAAAGGTGGCGGTGAGATTGTCGCCGCCGGACTCGACGAGCACGAGGTCGAGGGGGTGCAGGCTCTCATCGAAGTGCTCGACGGCCTCCAGGTTGGCGGAGATGTCGTCGCGGATCGCGGTGTGCGGACAGGCTCCGGTCTCCACCGCGGTGATCCGTTCCGGCGGCAGCACAGCCTCGCGCAGGAGGAACTCGGCGTCCTCGCGGGTGTAGATGTCGTTGGTGACGACGGCCAGGGAGAGCTTGTCGCGCAGGGCGTGGCAGAGCGCGGCGACACTGGCGGTCTTGCCGGAGCCGACGGGACCGCCCAGGCCGACGCGGAAGGCGCGGGGGCTGCCGTCCGCGCGCAGCGGCCCGGCACTGTGGGTGTGGTGGTGGGGCACGGTCACGGGGTGATCGAGGTGCATGAAAACTCCAACGGGGAGGGACGGGGTCAGGAGGCGAAGAGCCGCACGGTCCAGGCGGCGTGCTGCTCCGCGGTGATGTCCAGCAGTGGGGCGGACGCCGACGGCAGGGCGTCAAGGCCCTCGGTCGTCGCACGGGCCCCTGCGTCGGCGGCGGCAGCGGCGACGGTGTCGATCTCCGCACTGAGGTGCACCAGCAGCCGCGAGGCGTCGAGTGGATTGAGGCTGAGCAGGCGCACCGCCGCGGTGGCCGGACCGCCGACGCTCTCGTACGCCGTGGCAAGGGCGGTTTCCACCGGGGTGAGCCCGGCCGACCGGGCGGCGAGGCCCTGGACGACGCACTGGTGGGCGCCCTGGGGGAGCTCGGCGGCCAGGCGGTCGAGTTCGGCGGACGGGAAGGTGGCGCGCGCCGCCCGCATCATCTGCCGTCCGAGTCTGCGGGCCACGGCGCGCAGCGCGGGGACGGGGGTGCGTGCGTCGGCGGCGCCGTCCAGCCGCAGCGGGTCGCATCCGGCGGCGGCCGCGGCAGCGAGTCCGGCTGTAGTCAGGCCGGTGGTGTGCAGGCGCCCGCGGCAGAAGGCTTCGAGGCTGTCGATGTCGTGTACGGCTGTGTGGGCGATCGCGGATTCGACGCCGCCGGAGTGGGCGTACCCGCCGGCGGGGAAGCGGCCGTCGGCCAGCAGGAGCAGTGCGGCTCGGCTCATGGCGAGCGGCTGCCTTTCGCAGGGTCGGATGGTGTGTGCTGTGTCCGGGTCGGGGTACCCCGACCCGGACACAGCGGCAGTGACGGCGTTCGGCAGGGCGGGCCCGGCCCAGTCAGAAGAGGAAGTACCGTTGTGCCATGGGCACTTCAGTGACATAGGCGCGTGGCACGGTCGCCCCGTTGAGTTCCGTCCGGGCGTCCCCCGTGGTCGCTCCGCCGATGGTGACCTCGAAGCTGTTGTGGTCGACCTCAAGGCTCTCCGGCACCGTGTCGTTCAGCTTCATGTCGGCCTTGGTGACGCCCCGGGTGCTGGTGATCTCCACGAACTTCTTGTCGAGGCCGAGTCCCTTCGGGTACGGCCCGTCGGCGGCCGAGCCTCCGCCGGAGTTGAGGCGGTCGGCCACTTCCTTGTCGGCCACGAAGTTGACCGAGTTGCTTCGGGTGGCACGGCCGGTGGCCCCCCAGACCTGCCGGGGCAGGTAGGGCTGCGGCGTCGTGATCGAGGCGTTGGCGTCGCCCACCTGCGCGTACGCGAGCTGCCCGCCCTTGAGGACCATGTGCATCTTGACGCCGAAGAACTTCGGCTCCCACAGCACCAGGTCGGCAAACTTGCCGATCTCCACGGAACCGACATACCCGTCGATGCCGTGCGTGATCGCCGGGTTGATTGTGTACTTGGCAACGTAGCGGCGTGCCCGGTAGTTGTCGTTCGGGACCAGCCGGTCCGGGTTGTACGAGTGATCCGTGTCGTTGGCGATCGGGCGGACCTTCGCGCTCTCAAGGTCCTCCGGCAGAGGGCCGTAGCGGGACTTCATGACGTGCGCGGTCTGCCAGGTGCGCATGATCATTTCCCCGATTCGTCCCATCGCCTGGGCATCGGAAGACATCATCGAGATGGCTCCCATGTCGTGGAGAAGGTCCTCCGCGGCCATGGTGGACGGCCGGATGCGGGAGTCGGCGAAGGCCATGTCCGCCGGAATATCCGGGTTGAGGTGGTGGCAGACCACCATCATGTCGATGTGCTCCTTCACGGTGTTCACCGTCAGGGGGCGGGTCGGGTTGGTCGAAGCGGGCAGGACGTTGTCCTCCTTGACCAGCTCGATCATGTCCGGTGCGTGGCCACCGCCGGCGCCCTCGACATGGAAGATGTGAACCGAGCGCTTCTTCCCGTTCTTCGAGAAGGCGCTTCGGGTGCTCTCCAGGAAGCCGGATTCGTTCAGGGAGTCGGCGTGCAGGGCCAGCTGCACCCCGCGGGCCTCACACACGTCCAGTGCCGTGTCGATCACCGCGGGAGTGGCGCCCCAGTCCTCGTGGACCTTGAACCCGATGACCCCGGCGTCGACCTGTTCCAGGAGAGCATCCTCGTTCACCGTGCTGCCCTTGCCCAGCAGGCCGATGTTGACCGGGTACTCGTCCAGGCTTTCGAAAACCCGGGTGATGTGCCACGCACCCGGGGTCACCGTGGTGGCCGTGCTGCCCTCGGCGGGACCGGTGCCGCCACCGATGAGCGTGGTCACGCCCGAGGCAAGAGCCTCGTGGATCTGCTCCGGACAGATGAAATGGACGTGCGTGTCCACGCCGCCCGCGGTGAGGATCCGCCCGTTGCCGGAGATGACCTCGGTACTCGGGCCCACCACGAAGTTCGATGGTTCCGGCAGCCCCCGGTCCTGGACCCCTCCTTGCCCCTGCCCGTCCTGACTGTCCGGGGCACGGCGTTTCGGCATCTCGAACTCAAGGATCGGATCCATCGTTTCGGGGTTGTACGCCTTGCCGATCGCGGCGATCCTGCCGTCGCGGATACCGACGTCGGTCTTCACCACCCCCCACCAGTCGAGGATCAGCGCACCCGTGATGACCGTGTCCACCGGCTCGCGGCCCTCAGGGGCCTTGTCCCTCGCGATGTGCGACATGCCCATCGACTCACGGATGACCTTTCCGCCACCGAAGATCATCTCGTTGCCGCTGTGCTGCGGCCCGCCGCTCCAGTCGGCCTCGATCTCGATCGTCAGTGCGGTGTCGGCCAAGCGGACGCGGTCCTTGGTGGTGGGCCCGTACAGGGCGGTGTAATCGGCCCGCTTCAGTCGGTTGCTCGGCGTCGGGTTCTCCCGCGAGTTCGCTGACCCGCCGCTCGACGAGGCGCTTGAGTTGTTGCTCATCGGTGCGTCACCCCGCGCAGTCCCTCGATCTGTCGGTCCCCCTGGATCTCCACCAGTTCGACACAGCACACGTCGCCCGGCTCGAAGCGCACGGACGTGCCGGCGGCGATGTTGAGCCGGCGCATCTGTGCCGCCTCGCAGTCCTTGAGCTCCTGTGGCGGCTTCAGTTCCGGACCGGAAGGTACTTCGACCTTGAGGACCTTCAGCCCCGGGTTGACGTCGGGGAAGTGGTAGTGGGAACCGATCTGGATGGGGCGGTCGGACATGTTCCGCACCTTGATCCTTGTCCTGCCCCCACTGATCCCGCCACCGTCCGGCAGCTCGACGGCCTCTTCCTGCAGGTCTGCGTTGAACGTGATCGCCTCGTGCCAGGACGCCGCGCCCTGGCACTGGTCACAGCACGACGACGAGTCTTTGCCGTTGCCGGCGCAATCGACCGGACAGTCGGGCTCCCGCGGCGGCTGAGGGTGTTCGATCCTGCCCGGGTACACCTCGGGCTCCTCTGCGGCCTCCGGGAAGGGATCGTGGATGGTGACCAGCTTGGTGCCGTCCGGGAACGTGGCTTCCACCTGCACGTTCTTGATCATCTCCGGGACGCCGTCCATCACCTCGTCACGGCTGAACAACTGCCGACCCGAGTCCATGATGTCGCTGACCGTCTTGCCGGCCCGCGCCTGCTCAAAGACGTACACAGTCAACAGGGCCATCACTTCTGGATAGTTGAGCAGCAGCCCGCTGTCGCGGCGCCTGCGCGCCACGTCGGCCGCCACATGGATCAGCAAGCGTTCCTGCTCATGCGGAGTTAAGTGCACAATGAGTCGATTCTGTTGTTTCGGACAGTGCGTGCGGCCGGGCATACCAAGAACACGGCGCACGCCCCTGTATGGCGCCTGTCGCTCGTTGATCCTTGGCGGAAGAGGCCGGCAGAGTGCCCCCGAGCACGGACCGCGTACACGAACGAGTGAAATGTGAGCCGCAGCATGCATATGCGGCACCCCCATGTGAGATGGGGGGCGGGGTGGAGATGTCGAACTGCGCTTCCGTAAGCGGGCGTTCAGTGACCGTCGAGGCTGGTGTCACGCCCGCTTACGGGAGCGCAGTTCCGTGTCCGGGGCGGGCGATCCTCGTTGAAGTCGGCATGATCAAAAATTTCCGCCGATTCGTGACGCCCGCCGTAATCGCGACGGCCGTCGTGCTGTCCCCTGGTGCTTTCCCGGCTTCCGCGGCCGAGCCCGCGGTGGAACTGCACTGCTCGGGCCCGGACCTCAACGGCGTGGTGGCTGTTGACTGTGCACCCGCTACCAAGGAGAAGCCGGCGAACCAGGACTGCGAGTCCCTGAAAAACTCCGACGACCCCGCGGTTGCCGGTCTCCTCGGCCTGCTCGGCGTCACTGTCTCCCCGGGTACCGGCATCGGGGTGACCTGCCTGCCGCACAAGCCCGCACAAGGCTAGACACCGCGCACTGACCCGGCCGGTCGGCGCACTGACCCGGCCGGTCGGCACACTGCCCGTCCGGGCCGGGTTGCTCGGCGTCCCGGCAGATCGACCTTAACGTCCTTGTGAGCATGGACTGTTGGGGTTCTCTGGGCCGTTCGGTGCCGGCGTATCCGTAGCGTCGTTCTGTGACGCCCGTCGGCGGCGGCAGGCCCTCATTCGGCAGCGGTCCGAGCGGTACGCCGACGCCCGGCCGCGTACGGCTCCGGGCGCCGACGTATGTCATTCCGTTCGAGGAACTCAACGGTTACCTGGGCAAGAGCGGTGTCCGTTACGCGAGTATGTACGGCATCGGCCAGACCCTGCCCGCGGACTCGGGATGTACGTACTATCTGGACTGCCCCGGCACTCCTGTCGTGCCGAGCACGAAGAACGACTTCGTCAACGCGGCCACCTACGTGGGGGCGAAGCCTTTCACTCCTGAGTTGACGCCCTCCATGACGTTCATGGACCTGAATCACCCAGAACCATTCCGAGTGGAATTGCCCTCCTCGACCAGGAGTTCCCGGGGGTGTTCCGGTGGGCGGGGGAGGTCAACCTTGTCAAGCAGGCGCTGTTTCCCCATCAGTACAAGCCTGCGACGAGTGAGAACATCAGGAACTGGGCGCCCTTCATGAAGGTGCTGCGGGACCGTGGGATGCCGATCACCATCCACGCGGATCTCGGGAGCGATGCGCAGCCCACGAAGTACCTCCACCTGATGGAGGAGACACTCCTCCAATTTCCCCAGAACAAGATTGTCTGGGCGCACATGGGTCTGCCGAAGGAGCTCGCCACGATGGATCCCGATCAGCACATCGGGATCATGGAAAGGCTTCCGGACGCATACCCCCGGCTCACCCTGGACATCAGTTGGCGGGTTCTGGGGGACCAATATTTCAGTAAGCCTGGAGCGCGGCAGAAGTACGCCGCATTCCTCGACCGATACCCCAACAGGGCCATCCCGGGGACCGACTTCGTGGCGTCCGCGAACAAGGACTACACGGTGTACGAAGAGGAACTTGAGGTCACCAGCCGCATCAGCCCGTCCCTCGGGGACGAAGCATTCCGCGGTATCGCACTCGGCCAGAACTCCTTCCGGCTGCTCGGCATGAAGAAGACAGCTCCCAAGGTGTGCAAGGCGCGCTGATCCCCTATTTGCGGACGCCGGAAGCTGTAGCCGCTTGGGGAGCGTGATCGGGCGTGTGTGGAGGTCGGGGCGGGCGGACCAAAGGGGTGGGGGGGTCACGCAGGTTCGCCCCTCAGGGGCAAGGAGGAGTGCCGGGAATGTTCGCCGGAGGAGCGCCCGTCCCATAGGTTGAACGTATGAGGGATCAACGCGGTTCGGGTCTGCGGTGGATCGGCGAGCATGCCCACCAGGATGCGAAGGGCCGTATGCCGGGGATGCTCCGCGGCATTTCCCTGACGGCGGCCCGCGGCGTGGACACGGAGGAGTTCCTCGTCCGGCTCGGCGCGGATCCTGAGCAGCTCGGATGCGGGGACCTGTACAAGGAGCGCCACGAGCTCGCCGTGCCCGCAGACATGGGGGACGTCAGCCGCGCGATGTACGGCACCTGCGGCAGCTGGCTTTACGTCCTGGAGGACACGTGGGCGGCCACCTGGTCCCTCGGCTTCCGCGAGGTACCGGAGATGGATCCCCTCGTCGGCGAGGAGATCATCTGTCTCACCCTGAACCTCGGACCGGGCCCCTCCCGGATCCCGCACGCGCCGGGCGACGACGGTCGCACCTGGCAGGCCGAGTTCGCCGAGAGCACCGGCCGGAACTCGAAGCTCGACATCGCCCTGCATGCTGCCGGGGCTGTCTTCCCCACCGCCTACGACGGCATGCACACCCAGGAGGAGGCATCGCGGTACTTCGAGGAGCACCACCGCGACATTCCGGCTCGCGTGTTCGGCGGTGTGGGCGACTACTGCGGCCTCACGATCGACCGGGCCGCGGTGGAAGCCGGAACGCTTCCGCTCGTTCTGCTGCCGGTCCCGCAGATCTGAGACGCGAGACGGTGCGTGCTCCCCTTCCCACGGGCGAGCTCGCTTCGGCTGCCACTCGCTGCGCGGAGGGCCGCGCGCAGCTGGATACGGCTCGTGCTTGGACGGCAGCTCGGCGCGGTGGGGAGCGGTCAGGTCGAGCAGGAGCATGGCGTCGTGGTCGGGAGTGCCGAGTTCGGCGGTGTAGATGCCCATGCGGTGGCCGGGGGTGCCTTCGAGGGCCGGGCCCTGGAAGCTGAGGGTGATTCTGCCTACCTGGGGGTGAGGCCGGCCGGCTGGGGACTGGTCTAGATGATTGATTCCAAGGTCAGTGGTCGTAGGCGGTCAGCGAGCGGATGACCGGTCCGCCCGTGTTGTGGTTGTGCCAGATCGCGGCGGTCAGGGCGAGGAGCCGCTGCAGGACGCGGACGGTGACCCCGGCGGGTGTGCGACCGCCGTGCCGTTCGAGATCGAGCTGGCCTTTCAGGGTCTGGTTGACCGATTCGATCAGCTGCCGCAGCGGTTTGAACAGTCCGGCTCCGGCTCGTTCGGGTTCGCCCTTGCGGGCCGGCCGCAGCAGCATGACGCCCGACTCGGCGAGTCGGCTTTCGAAGTCACGGCCGTAGTAGTTCCGGTCTGCCAGCAGAGTCGGTGCCCGACGGCCGGCCAGCAGACCGGGATCGACGTCGAGGATGTCGAGGAGCACCTCGCGCTCGGGGGCCTTGGCGCCGGTCAGCGTGAACGCGATGGGCAGGCCGTGCAGAGTGCAGACCAGATGGAGGCGCAGTCCCCAGAAGAACCGCGAGTGGCTGGCGCAGTAGCCGTACTCGGCCCATCCGGCCAGGTCGGAGCGTTTCGCGGTCTCGCGGGAGCGCCCGCACTCCACCGGTGTGGAGTCTTCGATCCACACGTCATCGCCCCACAGGGCGGTGTCGGTGGCCAGCTCACGTAGAACCTGTCTGACCAGGCCGGATGCCCGTCGCAGGCGCTTGTTCCAGCCGCTCTGCTGGGGCAGGTACGGAAACAGATGCCGCAGGTGAGCGTGGGCATGACGCAGCCAGCGGGCCTCGGAGACGAAGCCCAGCAGCGGCTGCATCACCGCGAGAGCGACCAGTTCCGCGTCGCTGAGCTTCGGCTCCAGGCCCACCCGGGGCCGCCACGGAGCAAGATGCGGCGAGGCCTTCAAAAGGTCATCAACCCGCACGTACAGTGCAGTTGCGAGGGTGTCTATCTCGGTCGTCACACACTGAGAGTGGGCACCCTCGCGTCCGTACAGCTACCCCTTGGAATCAATCATCTAGGTGCGGCGGGCGCGCAGGAAGCGTCCCAGTTCGTCGCCGCCGCTGTGGTGCTCGGGTGCCATATCGACAGTGTCTGCCCGTCGACGGTGCGATGCGCCCGTCGAGGGGGCCCCGTCACACCCCCGCCGGCTACCCCCTGGCACATCTCGGCCTGCCTCTGTCAGGCGAGGCGGGGCAGGGTTGAGCGTGTCGCCTCATGTTCGGAGCGAGCGCCCCCGCCGTCCCCGTACCGGTTCCGCTCGGGCCGGTGCCGCCCCGATGGCGTGCCTCATACCGGCGGGCCACGGTGGATGTGATGGACAGCGACACGGCCGAGCGGAGCCCTGGCTCTCGGCCCTGCCCGGCGGAAGGGAACGATGACGGTGGACTGGAACGGGTCGGATCTGGAGAAGATCGCTGCGGCTGAGGAGCTGGACCTTGCCTCCGAACGGGGCAATGGCACCCTGCGCCCTCCGGTGACGATGTGGGTGGTCCGCTCCGGCGACCATCTGTACGTCCGCTCCGTCAAGGGCCCCGCCGGCCCCTGGTATCGGGGGGCTCGCTCCCGTAACCGGGGTCGCATCGAAGCCGGCGGCGTCCGGCAGGACGTCACCTTCCACCAGGCCGACCCCGGCGAGTACCCGGAGGTGGACGCCGCCTACCGGAAGAAGTACGGGCACTACCCGAGCATTGTCGAGCACGTACTGACCCACCGGGCCCGCATTGCCACGCTCCGTCTCGAACCACGCTGACCAGCTCGGAGGCCGCCGGACTTCACCAGCTCAACAACTCGCCACAGGTACGAAAGGCAAGATCTTCCATGCGTGCCACCTTCCTGCACGGGCCCTGCGATGTGCGGGTCGAGAACGCGCCCGACCCGCGGATCGTCGAGCCCACGGACGCGATCGTCCGGATCACGCCGGCCTGCGTGTGCGGCTCCGGCCCGAGCGACGTCTACCTGGGAAGGGGTAGCCGAGGTGAGGGACCTGACCGGTGGCGAGGGCTCGCACGTCGTGCTGGAGGCCGTCGGGCTGATGCCCGCCTACGAGCAGGCGTACGGCACCGTCCGGCCAGGGGGATCATTGACGACTTCGCCTTCGACGAGGTCCTGCGCCACACCGGCGGGATCGATGAACGCACCCGGCCGCTGACGCGGCTCGCGGCGATCGCGATGCCCGCCGCGAGCGGCGGCGTGGACACCCGGACGAAGGGACATGCCGCGGCCGGCATGAACGTCGGCAACAACCCCCATCCCGAGCTCAACCCATCAGGAGAATCACGGACATGAAGCACATCAACCTGGGTGACCTGCAGGTTTCCCGCATCGGACTGGGTGCGATGGGGATGACGCACGGCTACACCGGATCCGGGACGGACGAGGCGGAGTCCATCCGTACCGTGCATCGTGCGCTGGACCTGGGCGTCACACTGATCGACACCGCCGAGATCTACGGCCCGTACACCAACGAGGAACTCCTCGGCCGGGCGCTGAAGGGCCGCCGCGACCAGGTGGTGCTGGCGACGAAGTTCGGCCTCGTCTCCCACGCGGGCGGGGGACCGTGGAACCTCGACAGCAGCCCGGCCAATATCCGCACGGCGGTCGAGGGTTCGCTCGAACGCCTGGGCACCGACTGCATCGACCTGTACTACCAGCACCGGGTCGACCCGGACACTCCGATCGAGGAGACGGCCGGTGCGGTCGGCGAGCTGATCGCCGAGGGCAAGGTCCGTGCGTTCGGCTTGTCCGAGGCCGGCCCGGACACCATCCGTCGCGCCCACGCCGTCCATCCCGTGACCGCGGTGCAGTCGGAGTACTCGCTGTGGACCCGGGGCGTGGAGGAGCGGATCCTGCCGGTGCTGCGCGAGCTGAACATCGGCCTGGTGCCGTTCTCGCCCCTCGGCCGCGGCTTCCTGACGGGCACGATCCGATCCACCGACCAGTTCGACGCGGACGACTTCCGACGCGACAACCCGCGCTTCACCGGCGAGAATTTCCTGCGCAACCTGGCGATCGCCGATGAGGTCCAGGCCGTCGCCACCGAGGCCGGTGCCACGCCCGCTCAGGTCGCGCTGGCCTGGCTGCTCGCGCAGGGCGACGACATCGCCCCGATCCCCGGCACCAAGCGCGTAAGCCGGGTCGAGGAGAACACCGCCTCCGACGGCATCGCGCTCACTGTTGCTCAGCTCGACAAGCTCAGCAGTCTGCCGCCCGCCGCCGGAGAGACCCACACCGAAGCCCAGGCACAGATGCTCGAACGCTGACACCGCTCACCCCGCCCGGCTGCCCGACGGCTCCCACGCACCGAACGACAAGGAAGATCCACATGCAGACCGTCACCCTGAACAACGGCATCGAGATGCCGATCCTCGGCTTCGGCGTCTACCAGATCCCGCCGGAGAAGACCGAACAGGCCGTCACCGACGCCCTCGCGGTCGGCTACCGGCTCCTTGACACCGCGGCCGCGTACGGCAACGAGGGCGCCGTCGGCCGGGCCATCGAGAACAGCGGGATTCCGCGCGGGGAACTGTTCGTCACCACCAAGCTGTGGATCCAGGACGCGCAGGCCGAGGAGAACACCCGCCGCGCCTTCGAGACGTCCCTGACCGAGCTGGGCCTTGACCACGTCGACCTGTACCTGATGCACCAGCCCTACGGCGACGTCTACGGCCAGTGGCGCGCGATGGAAGCACTCAACCGCGAGGGCCTGGCCAAGGCGATCGGCGTCGCCAACTTCTCCCCCGACCGGCTCCTGGACCTGATCCTCAACAACGAGATCACCCCCGCGGTCAACCAGATCGAGACCCACCCCTTCTTCCAGCGCACCGCCGACCACGACCTCATGCGTGAGCACGGAGTCCAGCACCAGTCCTGGGGCGGATTCGCCGAAGGCAAGAACGACCTGTTCACCCACCCCGTCCTGAGCGAGATCGGCAGGGCACACGACAAGGCCGCAGCCCAGGTCGTACTCCGCTGGCTGATCCAGCGGAGCATCGTCACGATCCCCAAGTCGGTCAGCCCCGACCGGATGGCGCAGAACTTCGACGTCTTCGACTTCGAACTCACCGACGCCCAGATGGCCCGGATCGCCGACCTGGAAACCGGCACGACGCTGTTCTTCGACCACCACGACCCCGAGATGGTCGCCTGGCTCAGCAAGCGCCGCCTGGGCAGCTGAACGCCGCGCGCGGGCCGTCCGCCACCGGGACCGGGCCGGGAGCCGCTGCCCGATCCCGCTCTCCCAGGCGCGGCGCCCGGTCCCGACCTAGGGTGATGTGCAGAGGTAGTCCTGTTTTCTTCGTATAGCGGGAGTGATCGTGGCTGACAAGAACGAGAACGCGCTGGACAAGCTCAAGGGCAAGGCGAAGGAAGTGACCGGCAAGGCGACCGGTGACAAGCGCAAGGAGACCGAGGGCAAGACGGACCAGGTCAAGGCCGATACCAAGAAGAAGGCCGATGACCTGGGCGACCGTGTCGAGGGTGCCGTGGATTCGCTCAAGCGGGACGACAAGGACTGACGCCCTGGCGCGCGTGACCCCGTAGTTCCGGTGGAGCCGGTCCGTGCGTACGACCGGCCCGAGGGGGGAAGACCCGCACCGGCATGGCCACGGCCACGGTCTCGTGGTCGCGGTCCTTGCCCGGTCGGGCTGTCACGCACTCTCACGGTGACCCGGATGCGCGACGAGCGCCCGTGGTCGCGAGGATCAGTGCGTCTCCGGCGCCTGCGGGCGTTGCTCCCACTCGGTTCGGGTCAGTTCGTACTCGACCTCGCCGTGCTCGGAGCCCTCGATCGCGTCGGGCCAGTCCCCGGAGAACGTCCGGATGAACGACAGGCCCGCCTTCTCCATCACACGTCGCGATCCCGCGTTGACCGTCATGGTGTTCGCGGTCACCCGCTCCACCCCAAATTCCGTGAACCCCTTGCAGAGGAGGGCCCGTGAGCCCTCCGTGGCATATCCACTGCCCCAGGCGGCCTTGTTCAGCCGGTAGCCGAGTTCGATCACGGCGGGGCTGTGGTCGTCCAGGGGGCGGAATTCGAACCAGCCGAGGAAGGCCCCGGTGGTCCTCTCCTCCGCCGCCCAGTAGCCGTGGGTCCCGATGCAGGGGTGGACGTGAAGGAGCCGGGGCAATGTCCGCTCCTTGATCACCTCACGGCTTGTCGGCCGACCGCCGTTGGTGAAGCGCGTGACATCGGGGTCGCCGTCCAACGCGAGCAGATGTGCGGCGTCGGCCTCGGTGAACGGGCGCAGCACGAGCCGTTCGGTCTCCAGGAAGATATGCATGCCGCGATCTTCACCGCCGGTAGTCGGGGCCACTACCGAATATTCGCAGCGGGCCGGCGAAGGGACGGCCATGGCGAGGCCGGCTGCCCGGCCGACCGCTCCCTCGGCCGCCGCAGGGAGCCTTGTTCCGTACTGCTGGGCGGAGGCTCGGCGGACTACGTCGTGGTGGGCGACGAGCTCGGCGGCATCGGCCCTGGATCAGGAACCATCGCCACCACTTCGACAGCGGCGAGAGGGAAAGGAATGCCATGCTGCGTCAGGTGGCAACGGACAAGGGCCCCACCGGCGGAGCTGGACGCGGCCCCGGCGCGTACGAGGACGGCCTCCGGCCGACCGCCCCGCAGTGGTACCAGAACGGCACGAAGGACACCGACATGAAGATCGGCGAGCGGCACCGATGAACAGGAAGTACCTGATCCTGCCGGCCGTACTCCTGGTCGCGGCCGCCACCGTCATCGCTGCCCGCATGTGGCCCAGCCCTTTGAAGGACCTGCGCGCGCGGAATCTCTGCCTCGGCATGCTCACGGAGAAGACCGTCAGGCTCCTCGACGACCACAAGGGCGGCAAGCCGGCCGTGGACGAGGACAAGAGCGAAGGGGCTGGGGCTGACCCCGTGTTCTCCACCGTCTGCTTCGTCGGGCGTGAGACGAGCGAGGACACGCCCCCCCCGGATCCAGTACACCCTGGATGTCCGGCCTGCCGACGCCCCGAACGTACCCATGAAGGGCGCCACCCCACTCACCGACGGCCGGTCCGGGTGGGTGGGCCCCCGACAGAGCGAGGTCCAGCTCCCCACCGCATGCCCGAAGCAGATGAAGACCGATGCCGAGTACGTCACCGTCACCCTGAAGGTCGCACCCGGGGTGGTCGCGGCGGAGAACTGGGACGAAGCGGCCCTCATCGCCGCCTCCCGCACGGTTGCGCTGGAGGCCGTCGACCACCTCGCCCAGCAGTACGACTGCGCGGCATAGGTACGAGTCTCCGATCCGCAGAGGCCGGTTCGGAGAAACGGGCCACTCCGCCTCCCGGTCTCCGATCGTGTTCGCTGAGCGGTTCGCGGTAGCCGTTCAGCGAACGGCGCGCACGCACCAGGGGCCGACGGGCACCCCGGACTGGTCAGGGCGAACCGGCGTCCTGGGGCCGGAGATGCGACGCTGACGGTGAGGCAATCCCCGGAGACGACCGTGCAGACGCATGCCCACAGAAGCCACTTGGGCGCCGATGCCGTGAAGGAGAATCTCAGCCCCGGAGCGTCGACCGAGAAGGCGAGGTGGCGCGTTGGTATCTCGCCCACCGGAAGTGCCGGGCCACCGGGACATGCGCAAACGTCACTGCCTTCGCGGGCCCTCTCCAGAAGGACTGGAGTCTGTGGATCCACCGGCAGTACCAGCAGATTCACCGGTCTCCGCGCGCAGGGGAGATCCCTTGGAGACACCGGACGAACACGGTCGCCGGAGCCAGAAGTGGAACCGTGAGGCGTGGGGGCGGAGCAGCACCTGGAAACGTACTGCCTGGAAGATCTCCGCAAGTGATGGCCGCTGCCTGTACCAGGACGACCGTGAACTCCCCGCCCGCTCGGACAGCCGCGACCGGCAGAGACCCGAACTGAGGCTCTCCGACTGCGGCACGAAGTCCCGGCCCGAACTCTACTGGCGCTGGGGCGGCTGACGGCCCGAACATCATCCGGCTCCGGCCCGTACGGCGGGCCGCCGTGTTCAACGGGTGGGACTCCAGGCGCCCGCGGTGCAGCCACTTCGGCAGTCCGGGGGCTTCTAAGAACCCCTCGGCACGGGCGCTCGCAATCCCGATCCGCAGCAGGTCGGTGCTCTGGGCGTACAGCAGGAAGCGGGGCTCTCAGATGGGCCGGTACTTGGCGTTGGCGCGGTAGAGCGACTCGATCTGCCACCAACGGGAGAAGAACGTCAGCAGTGAGAGCCACAGTCGCAGCCCGGGACCCGCGCCGATCCGGGAGCCGCGTTCGAAGACCGCGCGGAACATCGCGAAGTTCAGCGAGATCTGGGTGATGCCGAGGTCGCCCGCGCGCCGGATCAACTCCAGCACCATGAACTCGAACAGCCCGTTGTCCGAGTTCCGGTCACGTCGCATCAGGCCCAGGGAGAGCCCGTCGCCGCCCCATGGGACGAAGCTCAGCAGGGCACGCGGCCGTCCGTCGGCATCACGGCAGACGAGTATCACGCAGCGCCCGTCCTGGGGGTCGCCGAGACGTCCCAGCGCCATGGAGAAACCGTGTTCCGTCGCCCCGTCGCGCCAGTCGTCTGCCAGTTCGGTCATCCGGGCCATCTCGTCCGGCGGCAGGTCCTCGTGACAGCTGATACGAACGGTGTACCCGGCGCGTTCGACACGGTGGTGCGCCTGGCGGACACTCCGTATGGCTCGGCCCTCAAGAGCGAACTCACCGGTGTCGACGATTGCCTCGTCGCCCAACTCCAGGGCGTCGAGGCCGTGGCGGGCGTAGACGGTGCCACCCTCTTCACTCGCCCCGATCACGGAAGGTGTCCAGCCGTGTGCGCGGGCCTGGGCCAGCCAGCGGTCGATCGCTCCCGTTCATGCCTCCGGGTCGCCGACCGGATCGCCGGAGGCCAGCGAGACCCCGCTGACCACGCGGTAGGTGACGGCTGATTTGCCCGACGGCGACCAGATGACACTTTTGTCGCGGCGCAGGGCGAAGTAGCCGAGGGAGTCCCGTTCGCCGTGACGGTCGAGCAGCGCACGCATGTCCCGCTGGTCCTCTTCGGTCAGCGGGTCGACGGAGCGACGGGACCTGAACGCCGCGTACAGGACCAGCAGGATCAGTGCCGTGCTCATCAGGTTGATGAGCACATGGGCCCAGCCGGGGGTGACGATCCCCTCGAAGTGGACGTCGTCGTAGGTGAGCGAGAACATGCGGAGCACGCCGTAGCGCCAGCGTTCCGGGAAGTCGGAGCGCCCGGGGTCCGGGTCGGTGTTGCTCACGGAGACCATCGTGGCGGCGAGCAGGCGTGTTGCCGGTACACCGGCGACCCCAGGGCGAGGGCGGTCAGCACCGGCGTCAGCCCGGACACGGCGAGATTGAGGATCCAGGCCGCGCGTTTACGCCGCCGGCTGGTGCACCGCCAGAAACAGGGACAGAGCACCCGAGGCAAACCCGGCGGTCAGTAGATAGGGCGTGAAGTACTCGCCGTCACTGTGCCGCCGGATGTCGTTTCCGAAGGAGACCCACACAGCGCTGAGGAAGTTGACGAAGGTGACGGCACGCAGGTACCAGACCGCGAACGCATACGAACGCCGTGACCACCCGCGGTGATCCGCGCCCGGCTCCGGACTCGCTCGAACGCGTCCCATGGCGGCGACCCTGGAGGGCGCGGCGCGCGCAGGCGTGCTCCGTCGGCACGGTGAATGGGTGGACCTGCCATCGGTGGGGTACGTCCCTGTGGCAGGTGTCCGGTCAGTCGTCCTGCGCCTCGCCCTGGGCGATCTCCGCATGGTGATGCAGGCTCATGAGTCCGGTGGCGGCTCCCGCGCCGGTCGCGGCCGAGCAGGCCAGCAGCAGGCAAGCCGCCGCGACGGCCATTCCGTGACGACGCGCCCCGGGTTCCCGGGGAGGGCGCAGGCCGTCGGCTTCGGGCGGTCCAGGACGCTGCGGTCTCCCGCCGACCGCCGAGGACGCGTTCCGCAGCGGCGCGTGCGCGGTGCGGTACTGGTGGAGCTGACGCAGCGTCGACCGCGTCATGGCGAAGGCGCAGGCGGCCGACGGGCCGGCGGCGAGCGCGGTCACCGGATAGGCGACGCCCGCGGTGATCGCTGCGCTGCTCATGCCGCTGCTGATGCCGTTCGTGGCGCCGGCGCTCGTGTGGTGGACCGCTCCCCGTCCGCGCGCCGCGGCCTCCCGGTGTGGGTGGGCGCGCACGACCCGCACGACGTCCTCATCGGGTTCGCCGTGGCTGCCCTCGTCGCCCTCCTCGCCACTGGGGCGGTGCGGCGCAAGCAGAGCGCGCTCGCCACCCGGCTGAAGGCGGGTGCGCCGCGTCCCCTGTCGGCCGCGGCGTGACCCGCCGCCCGGACGGAGGAACCGTCCGGGCGGCGGGTCACGGTGATCAGTGGCGCAGGTTGAGACGGTGCACGCCGCCGTCGACGGTGCCGACGTAGAGGGTGCGGCCGTCGGGGCCCGCGGCCAGTTTGGTGGTGTTGGTGTTCTGCAGGCCGGTGGAGATGTTGTGCCAGCTCCGACCGTGGTCGGTGCTGCGCATGACGCCGCGGCCGCCCTGGAGGAGGCCGCTGGCCCTGGAGCTGGTGGTGGCCGCGTAGAACGTGTCCTTGACCCGGAGCAGGTCGGAGACATGGATCGCGAGAGCGCCGGTGTCCGCGGTGCGGAAGGTCCGGCCGCCGTCGGAGCTGACGCGAACGCTCTCGCCGCCGATGACGAGACGCCGTCCGTCGAGATCGATCGCGGTCACCGGGCCGCCGGCGACTTTGGTGACCGTCACCCCACCGTCGTCGGACCGGTAGAGACCGGCCGTGTTGCCGAGCCACAGGCGCAGCGGGTTCGCGGGGTCACCCACGATGGTGTCGAAGGTGCGCTCGTGGTACAGGTTCTTCCACGTCGCGCCGCCGTCATTGGTGGCGAACAGCCCACGGCCCAGAAGGCTTTGGAAGCTGACCATGACCCGGTTCGGGTCGGCGGGGTGGACCAGGAGTGCGGTCGGCACCTCGGCAGAACTGCCCCTGTGCTCCCAGGTGGCACCCCCATCGCCACTGCGCTCGACGGCGAACGCGCCGAACCCGGTGCGCCGGACCTTCCAGACCACCTTCGGATCCTTGGCCGACACAGCGAGCTGCGGGACGCCGACGCCCCGCCCGCCCTCGCCGCCCGACCGGCCCCATTCCGGGCTCGCGACGGGAAGCGCGGTGCGGTAGACCGCACTCTCGGTGGCGGCGAGCAGATGGCCGTCACTGACAGCGAGAGCGTTGACGGTCAGCCCCTGGACGCCGATCCGTCGATATCCGGTGCCGTTCGCGGCACCCCGGTAGAGACCGTCCTGTTCGCTGGAGACGGTGACGGAACCGTCGGCCCAGCGGTCGTAGTCCATCGGTACCGCCGCCCGGGACGGGACGGCGACCTCGGTCCACGTCCGCCCGTGGTCGCGGCTGAGACGGCCCTTGCCGGTCAACGTGCTCAGGTACAGGTCGTCACCCGAGATGGTCAGGTGGAGGCCGCCCTCCGTCATGGACAGCAGGGTGGTCCAGGTCTTCCCGCTGTCATGGGAACCGACAACTCCCCGGCCCGGGACGTACACCGCCACGACCGAGGAGTCGGCGGCCACCCTGCCGACGGTTCCGTCGGCCTCGTCGAAGAGCGGCCGCGCCTCGCCGGGATTGCCCGAGCCGATGCCGGAGCGGGCCCAGACGCCGTGATTCGACGTCATGTAAAGGGTGTCGCCGGTGACGGCGGCGGAGGTGATGGCGCCGGTGACACCGGTCGGATACGTCGTCCAGTGGTCGCCCGCGTCCGTACTGACCAGCAGTGCGTCCGAGGAGACCGCGACCAGGGTACGGGTCTGTTCATCGGCGGCGAGCGCCGCGATGCGCGTGTCCGGGACGTCGAGCGTGCGCCAGGTCCGCCCGTTGTCATCGGTGCGCAGGATGGCGCCCCGGCGGCTGCCGTCGCGAACGCTGTTCACGACGTACCACCAGCGGTCGGGATTCTTCGCGTCCACCACGAGCGGGCCCGTGCCGTCCGCGACTGGCAGCCGTCCCAACTGGCGCCAGGAGGCGCCGTTGTCGGTGGTCAGCCAGGGAGCCGCCTTCTGGTACTGGGTGAGGACGGCCTGCTTCGGCCGGCTCGACGAGAGGGCGACGGAACCGGCCTCGCTGTTGGGGCCGACCGGCTCCCAGCGGTCCCTTCGGCTGTCGACCGGGGTGACTTCGAAGGCGCCGGCGCCGGTGAGCCGCTGTCCGGTACCGGCGGTGCCGCGTACCGAGACCCGGTAGGCACCGGCCGTGCTGCCGGTCACCTCGGCCCGGTAGTAGCCGTTGGCGGGATCGAGGGTGGAAGTGACCTTGACGGCCTTGCCGCGCGGCGGGGTGACGGTGACGACTGGCGGTGCGGCCAGCCGGGTCGGCGGGGCGATGTGCACGGTCGAGTGACCGTCGCTCGGATCGGGCGCGGCCTGGACGGCCAGATACCGGACGGCGAGCAGGTAGGGCACCTCGATCGCCGGACCCCGGTCGGGAGTCGCCGTGAGACGGCCGCTGATCTCCGTGTCGGCCACCGGCCGGGCGACGCGCAGCGAGACCGTGACGGTCGCGGTCCTTCCGGCCGGCACGGTGACCCGCTTCGGCGAGACCGTGGCCGCACCGTCGGTCCGCAGCGAGGTGGCGACCGGGTGCTTGCCCGAGTTCCGCAGTGTCACCTTCGCGATGCCGCCGACGTGACGCCGGGACAGATCGGCGAGCCCGAACGACACCGACGCCGGTGAGGCGCTGACCGTGGCCGAGGCGGCCGCGGCCACATCGAGCCGGCCCGAACCCTGCGTCGTGGGCCCGCTGCCCTTCAGCGGCTCGGCGGTGCCGATCAGCGCGGCCTTGATCTCGGCGGGGGCCCGGTCAGGGTGCAGCTGGCGCAGCAGGGCCGCGGCGCCGGCGACGTGCGGGGCGGCCATCGACGTACCCGACATGCGGTACTGGCCGGGCCCGTACAGCGCCTTGGGGATGGTCGAGCGGATCTCCACGCCCGGCGCGACCAGATCGGGCTTCAGGCCGAAGGCCGGTGTGGGGCCGCGGGACGAGAACGAGGCGATCTGGTCGGTGGTGTCGGTGCCGCGCAGTGTCACCGACACCTTCCCGGCGGCGAGCCGGGTGCTCAACTCCGCGTACTGGGTCGAGTCGATGCCCATCACCACCAGGCGGTCCATGCGCAGTGAGTCGCCGGAGGCGTCGATCCGCGCGGACGAGGACGGCACCTGGACCACTCCCGGCTCGGGGTTCACCTCCGGCGGCCGGACCTCTCCCGGCGCTCCGGCGACGAACACCGGGCCGTCGTTGGAGGGCAGGCCGGCCAGTACGGCGATCGCGCCGCGCTTCTCCGCCTCCTGCGCCCACTCCACCGCGCTCCCCGTCAGGTACTGGGCGCTGGCGGCGACGAGCATCTGGCCCCGTACGATCTTTCCGCGTACGTCCCCGGCCCGCTTCCAGTCCTCGGCGGTGCCCTCGCCGACGTCGACGAGCGGCGCCGTGACGGGGCGCTCCGGTGGATTCGCGGACAGGATGCCGCGGTAACTCTGGATCAACTCGGGTTTTCTGCCCGCCAGATAGGCGCTGGGCAGGCGCAGATTGCTCGTCGAAGCGCCGACCGAGACGACACCGTCGGCCGTTCCCGGACTGCTGACCGTACCCGGGCCCGGACCGTCGTTGCCGGCCGCGGCCACCACGACCACACCGGCCCGAACGGCCGCGGTCGCGGCGCAGCCCAGCGGATCGGTGCCGTCGCCCGGGCCGCCGAGGCTCAGGTTGATGACATCGGCGCGGTGCGGGTTGGCCGGATCGGAGGCAGCCTCGATTCCCGCGATGATGTCCGATGTGTAGCCGGAGCCATCGGCGTCCATCACCTTGTAGGCCAGCAGATTCGCGCCGGGCGCCACGCCGGTGACGCCGCCCTTCTCGGCCGCCTTGCCCGCGATGATGCCGGCGACATGGGTGCCGTGGCCGTTGTCGTCCATCGGGTCCTCGTCGCCGTTGACGAAGTCGTGCCCGCCGACGACCTTGTGCCCCTTGCCGAGTCCGCCGCCCAGGTCGGGGTGGCTGTAGTCCACGCCGCTGTCCAGGACCGCGACGGTGGTTCCCTTGCCGGTGACGCGACTTCCGGCGGAGTCCTTGCGCTGCCAGACGCCGGGTGCTCCGATCAAGGGCACGCTCGCGTCCGTCTTCGTCAGCACCCGGGTGTCGGGGCGGACGGCGGTGACGCCCGGCAGCGACGACAGCCGCCCGACCTCGGACGCGGGCACCGTCATTGCCACGGCATTGACGAGCAGCCCCAGTCTGCGGGTGGCCGAAGCGTGCAGCCCGGCGCTCTTCACCGAGCCGAGGAACGTCTCCTGCCGCGCGTCGAGCGCGCGGCGGGCGGTACCGACGCCGCGGACGGCCTCGGCGGACAGCAGCGATCCACCGGGTGCGGCGGTGACCGCGGGACTCCCGGAGAGTTCGACGAGCACTCGTTGCGACGGGTCGGGCGCGGACGCGTCGGCGGCACCCGGTATCGCCGCCAGCGTGCCGGCGAGAACAACGGCGGCGAGGGCGGTATGACGCGATCTTCGTGACTTCATTGCCATGCCTAAAGGTCTTAGCGGTGAGGACACTTGCCGCACAACCGATCTTCGTGGCCCATTGCTGCCGCTGGCACAAGTGGGCCACCATCCGTCCATGACTCCCGAAACACCGCAACTCACGGCGGCAGGCATCGATCCGTTCGACGAGAGCGTCTACCGCGCCGTCCTGTCCCGGCGGACGGCGGCGCCCGCCGAACTCACCGCGGATCTGTGCTGTTCGGCCGAGCGCGTCGCCAGGGCGCTGGACCGGCTCCGTGACCACGGGCTGGTCGGCCGCCTCTCCGGTTCCCGCCGCCGTTACGCCGCGATCGAGCCGGGCGCCGCTGTGGAGGCGCTGGTGCGGGCCAGAAGCAACGAGCTGGAGCGGGTCCGTTCGGCGGCCGACGAGCTGTCCCGGCTGTTCGCCGCCGCGCGCACCGGTGCGACGTACGAGGACGAGGTGGAGATCACCACCGGCAGCGAGGCGCTCGGCCGCTGGTTCGTCCGCCTTCAACAGGAGGCCCACGAGGACGTGATGACCCTGGACCGGCCACCGTACGCCCTGACCACCTCCAACCCGGTGGAGGCGACGGCGCTCGGCCGCGGGGTACGGTACCGCGCGGTCTACGCTCCCGAAGCACTGGAATGGCCGGGCGTCCTCGACGACATCCGCGAGCTGGTCCGGCACGGCGAACAGGCCCGCGTCCTGCCCGGCCTGGGCATCAAACTCGCCATCGCCGACCGCAGGCTCGCCCTGATGCCGCTCTCCCTCGACCTCAAGAATGTCCGCGCCGCGGTGATCCGCCCCTCCACTCTGCTCGATGCCCTCACCGACTACTGGGAAATGTGCTGGGAGCGGGCACTGCCCCTCAACGCCCCCGCCGAGGACCCCCTCGGCGAGGAGGACCGCCTCGTCCTCACCCTCCTGGTCAGCGGTCTCAAGGACGAGGCGATAGCCCGCCAGCTTGGCTGGTCCGTCCGCACCATGCGCCGCCGCATCAGCCGGCTGCACGACCTCCTCGGCGCCGCCAACCGCTTCCAGGCCGGAGTGATCGCGGCCCGCCGCGGCTGGTTGTGAGGCAGCACGCCGACAGCAGATGGGGCGTCACTGAGTGGGTTCCGGCTCTCGCGTCGGTGCGGACCGGCCTGGAGCTTCCGGTGGGAGTGAGGCGGGGAATCCGGTGGCCGTCCCCGGGCCCGAGGGATCAGCCCGCTGTCCCCGCCGCGCGGCGCAGGCATCCCAGGTGGCGCATCGCCGGATGGCTCCGGTCCTCGACCAGTACGGTGCCCGGCTGGAAGGCGGGGTGGCCGCGGCGAAGCGTGCACCGAGCAACTCCCCGTGGTACGGCCAGTGGTACTCGGTGCACGCGGCCGGATGGAGACCCATGAAGGAGGGGCGGCGTCGTTCGGGTCGCGGGACGCGAGCATGTACACGATCACCCTGATGGGTGTCGTCTTCCCTCGTCACACCGACGACGTACAGGCGGTGGCGGCGGCCGGGGAGTACGGCATACCGCTGGCTGCGTGTCATCTCGCGGTGGGGCCCGATCCGGAAACGGGCCCGGGTACTCGACGATCTCTCCGAACCGCCGGTGCTCCACCTGCCCGGTGTGACGGCCCAGCACGGCCAGTCATACATCGGAGCGTTCACTCCCGCGTGCCCCCGGGGGTTCCTGGATGAGGAGATCCTCTGAAAGGTCGAACACGTAGTCCTACGGATCCTCCACGGTGCGGTCCATCCTGGCTCCTTCGTTCGACGTCAGGCGCGAACATCCCGTCCGGCGTGCACCGTGGAGTGCGTGCGATCCACCCACCCAGCGGCCCCGGCTGCTCACTGGACAAGGGCGCGTCCCCAGGGTGGCCGAACTCACCGGAGCACGGCCGCTTGGGCGGGTGAGGGATGCGCGAGGGGAGAAGGAGCTGTCGGACTGCGACCAGGCCGGGCCGCCGATCCCGGCCAATAGGGCGTAACGGGCAAAAGGGTGACCCGATTTCAGGCCATGCTCAGATCATGGCCCTGACGCGGGCGGCCGGGTGAGCCCCGGAGGATCTTCACGTGCGGGGCTCATTCGCAGCGGAATCTTCACTTTGTGATCCGTGGAGCGTCGGCATGGAGGGGAATCGATGGCGGCGGCACCCGTATGACCTGCGAAGACATGTCCATATGACAGCCAACCAAAATTTTGCTGCTTCTGTGAACCGTCACTCCCCATGTAGTCATGGTCGCGGCGGCCCCAAACAACCTGGGGGCCGCCTCATTCATGCTCATGGGGGGTATTCACCATGTCCAAACTCACCCGTCGTCAGACCCTCGGGGCCGTCACCGGCGCTGCCGCGGGCATAGCGCTCGTCGGCGTGGCCACCGCGTCCGCGGACACCGCGCCGGTCAAGGGCAACGACAAGGCGGCCGCACCCGGTGGCACCGGAGGGCCCGCGTCCTTCGACGAGGTCTTCCAGGGTCGCCGCATCCAGGGCCTGGCCACCGAGGCTCATGCCCACGCCGGACACAGCACCGGCTACCGCGTCCTGGTCGACGGCCGCGAACTCCATGTGATGCAGCACGGAAAGAGCGGCTGGAGCAGCGCGATCAACCACTACGAGAGATTCGCCAACCCGCGCGACGCCGCGCGCACCGCGGTCACCTCACTCAAGGGCGCCGACGTCGTTCCTTTCGACCCCACAGCCTGAGCCGGGAGCAACTGCCATGACCGTACGCAAGAACCAGGCGAACCTCACAGGTGCCGAGAAGAAGGCATTTGTCGACGCTGTACTGGAAGTCAAGCGCAAAGGTGTGTACGACGAGTTCGTCGCCGCCCACCGCCTCCGGTTCGCGCTGGACATGAACACCGGGATATACGTGGGTCACTTCGGCCCGTCGTTCCTGCCCTGGCACCGCAAGTTCCTCATCGACTTCGAGAACGAACTCCAGAAGGTCGACCCGTCGGTGTCGATCCCTTACTGGGACTGGACCGCGGACAACACCGTCGGCTCGTCGCTCTGGGCGCCGGACTTCCTCGGCGGCACCGGCCGAGCCCTGGACGACCAGGTGATGGACGGCCCCTTCGCCTACTCCTCCGGCAAGTGGCCCATCACCATCCAGGTCGACACCCGCCCGTTCCTCGCCCGCAATCTCGCCTACCGCGTCCCCACTCTCCCGACCCGGGCCGAGGTCGACGCCGCCCTCGCCATTCCCACCTACGACTCCGCGCCCTGGCGTGACGGCTCATCCGGCTTCCGCTCCACGCTCGAAGGCACGGCGGGATACATGAGCATGCACAACCGGGTGCACACCTGGATCTGGGGTCAGATGGAGACGAGTGTTTCCCCCAATGATCCCGTGTTCTGGCTGCACCACTCGTTCGTCGACAAGCTCTGGGCCGACTGGCACACACTCCACCCGAGCAGCGCCGAGTACCTCCCCGCCGGAGGCACCCCCGACGTCATCGATCTGGACGAGACCATGCCTCCCTGGACCGACACGACCCCACAGAGCATGCTGGACCACACGCCCTTCTACACCTACGCCTGAGTTCAGGGCGTGACGGGTCTGCTGCCGGAATCGACGGCGTCCGCCGTCGATTCCGGCTTGCAGGTTCTCGCCGTGTGCGCTGACCGTCCATGACGGACACGACACCGGGACAGCGGCCGTACTTCCACTGTTGTGCGAGCCGCCTTCCCGGATCGTCACCCTCGAAGTGCACGCCGAGCGCGTACGAAGTGGGGGAGGCCCGGCCGGTTCACACGCTGGAGCCGAACAGAGCTGTGCAGACGATGCCGCTGTTGCCGCAATGGTTACGCGGCAGACTCAACGGCAAGCCGGCCTGGTTGCCGCTGCCCAACCCGCTCCCGGCCACCGTGGTGCCCGCAGCCTGTGCACTGCCCTGGCTGACGCACGTGTTGCCGAACACCGCGTTCCCGATCCCGATGACGTTCGCGTGAGCGGCACCCGCCGGAACCAACGCCACCCCGGCCACCGCACCCAGCACCGCGGCCCGCTTACCCACACGTCCGCCACCGCCGCCCGTCCCGTGAATCTCCGCACCCATCGCGATTCTCCTTCGTCCGGGACCACGTCCCGGTGCCTGTTCGGACCACGCACGGCCGGACGGTCCCGGGCCGCACTCCCGAACCAACGAGAGAACCCGGCTCCCGACACGCGGACTCCGCCAGCCCCTTCCGACGCGGGTCGCCGAGGCGAAGCCGAGTCGACCGTGCCCCCTCGATCGCTCTGGATCTACGGCGCGGGCCACCTCTCCGACGCAGACTCCACGGCCGGCTACGCGATGTCGCCGCACATCGACCTGTCCTCGCTGGACCGTCCTGGACCACACGCTCAGCCAGGGCCGCAGCCGCACGTGGGACGACACTTGGCAGCTGAACGGATCACTCACGGCCGGCAGCAACGTGCAGAAGTTCTCCGCCTCTGTCGAAGGGCGCGCCCAGAAGGGCTTCTTCGAGTTCCGGCTCCCACCTGGCGCGCCACCGGGTCGCGGAGCGGCTCATCCTATGTCTACAACCTCTCGTTCCCGACCGGGGGCCGCTGCGGTCCGACCGGGTCTACCGTCCGAGTGATTCCAAGCTGGCCCGGGTCACCGAGAAGTGGAACGCCCTCGGGAAGGAGGCCGACTACCTCGACGGGCTGTTCATCCTCCCCGCCTGGAACAGGAACACCACTGTCCCGGTGAGCCTGCTCGCCCCGGTCGAGGTGCCGGGCACCCGGGACCGCCCACTGCACGACCGGCGACGACACCTGGTCACGGCGCGATGACCAGCTTCCCGTTTGCCGCGTTCATGGCCGACCAATACCGCGTCCATCAGCCCGGTGACCGGCGTACGGAGGAGTGGTACCGCGGCCTCCTGCGACCGGCCGCGACGCGCGACACCGACGGCGGCCTGGCGTTGGCCGCCGAGCGACAGGGCGATCTGATCGGCTTCCGGAGTGCGCTCTGGCTCGACGGCTCCGGCGATCACTGGTCCTACGGCGGGTCCTTCGGCGACCTGTTGCTGAAGCGCGACGGCGAGGAGAGCGCCAGAAGCACCTATCCGTACGATGCGTTCAAGGTGCCGGCCGAGGACTCCGCGTACGAACTCACCCAGAACCTGTCAAAGATCGACACCTCGGACCGGAACTGGCTGCGTTCCACCGCTCTCACCACTACCTGGAGCTTCCGCTCCCGCCTGGAGCCTGACGTCTACTCCCGCGGCGTGCCGATCTTCTTCCCGGCGTACGACTTGCCGGTGGACGGCGTGAACACGCTGCCCGCGCGGGGAGGTATCAAGGTCGGTCTGTCCGCCGAAGGCCACGCCGGGTACACACCGGGCACGATCACAGAGGCATCGCTGTCCTACTCCTACGACGGCGGCACCACCTGGACCCGGGCGCCGACCGAGCAGCGGGCCGGCACGTGGACGGCCACCCTTGACCACACCGGTGCCACCGGCAAACAGGTCATGCTGAGAGCCACCCTCACTGACTCCAACAGCAACTCGGTTACCCAGACCATCACCCGCGCCTACGACGTTCGATAGCCACACGGTCGGGCCGGGGGGCCTTCCGCAACAGGGACACCGCCCGGCCGCCTGTTCGCCGCCTTACCTGTGATCAGCCCGACTTGTGCGGGGAGCTCTGTGACGGGCACCCACGTTGTGGTGCGGTTCGCAACGCGCCGACGCCCTGGCGGGTCGGTTCGGACCCTGATCGCTGCCCGAGGGCACGTACTTGTGTGTACGTGCGTCGTGTCGCGCTCAGTGATGCGGGGACCGTCGGACGGACAGGACTGCGACATCGTCATGCTGCCCGCCTTCTCCGGCGAAGGCGCGCGCGTCGTCGTAGAGGGCATCCGGCAGTTCGGTGGGAGAGAGCGAGGCGCGCTCGGCGAGGCGTTCGGTGACGGGGTAGAACGTACCGTCGGCGGCACGGGTCTCGGTGAGCCCATCGGTGGTCAGTAGCAGCGTCGCGCCGGGCGGGAAGGTGAACCAGCTGACGGTCGCGGGTTCGGCGGCGAGTTCGGCGAGACCGAGGGGCACACCGGAGTCGAGGGTCGGTGTGCTGACTGTGGCGTCATGCAGCAGCTGCGGCGGAATGTGCCCGCAGTTGAGGGCTTGTACCTCGTCGTGCGCGTCGATGTTGAGGATGAGCGCTGTGACGAACCTTTCGTCGTCGCCGGTCTGTGTGGCATAGGAGTTGTGCCGTACGACGGAGCCATCAAGGGCATCGGCGAGCGCGGTCAGGGTGGGCTCCCGGTGAGCCCCCTCACGGAACGCGCCGATGACGGCGAACGCGGCGCCGACCGCAGGCAGGCCTTTGCCCTGGACATCGCCGATCAGAACCCGGGTTCCCCACGGGGAGACGACGACGTCGTAGATGTCGCCGCCGACGAGCCGGTCCTCCTGCACAGGCTCGTACACACCGTCGACCAGGACGTCGTCGGTGAGCAGAGGCAGAGGGCGCAGGATGTGGCGCTGCATCGCTGCGGCGGTGGAGCGAATCCGCAGCATCTCGTGTTCCCGGTGGATACGCCGGTGGCAGGCGTACACGGAGGCCGCTCCCAGGGTGAGGGTGAGCAGCACCATGAGGATCCTGTCGAGCCACGACGCCCCGTCACCGTGCCGGACCACCACGGTGATGGTGACCACAAGCGTGGTCCATACAGCGACAAACTGCGTCTGCCGTACGGTGCACAGCGCCGACGCCGTTCCTGGCAGAAACACAAGGAGCCCCAGGAGCCACACCAGTGACCCGGACAGGGCACCGAGGACCATCACCAGAACCGTGATCGACACCACGCCGATCACGACTTCGACGTTGCGCGGCGGCTCGATGGCTTCGAAGGGATGTGTGAATCTTTTCGGGTGATTGCGGGGCACGGGACCTCCTGACAGGTAGGTGGTGTATTCCCGTACGCTAGGCAGGCCCGTCGCGCGAGAGCCGTTGCCCCGCCGGACAATGTTCGGCGCGGCTCCGGCCGTGGGGTGAGGAAGGGCAGCAGCCATCTGGGACGGGCCCGCGATACGGACGTACTCCGATCAACACCGACGGCTTCGAGACGACCTCCGGAACCCCTCGGGGGAGGACAGGTTCACCAGCGAGTGGCGGTCCGCGGTAGGGGCTGGTTCCGGATTCTGGTGTGGATCCATCGGCGAGGACATCCGCGGCCTCGCCGGCGCGAGCGTGGGCGGTTGCCTGATGCCGGAGGGGCTCGAAAGGGGTATTCCCCATCGAGTGTCTGGATCAGGAGCTGGATGTTTTTCCCGACTGCCGACTGCCGACTGCCGACTGCCGACTGCCGACTGCCGACTGCCGACTGCCGACTGCCGACTGCCGACTGCGCGCTGCGTGGCGGGCTTCGGCGCGGGGCCGGCAGGAGCTCGGTGGTCTCTCGGGAACGGCGGCCCTCCTGGGCAGCCGTCGGCGCCCGGGTGGCGTAGCGTGGCCGGTGGAGAGAGTCCGTCGCAGTCTCGTCGAGCCGCCCGCCGTGAGCGCGATCGGCCGTGTGCCCGCCTCCCCTCGTGGCCCGATGGCGAGAGGAGGAGCGATGTCCGTCGTGGCACCGGATGCGGTGAAGCAGGAGGCGTTCGCGGGTCGCATGATCCAGGTGGTGAACGACACCTGCCTGGGTCTGATGGCGGGCCTGGGCCATGAGAGCGGTCTGTTCGACACGATGGCCGGCATGGCGCCGGCCACGAGTGGAGAGATCGCAGGGGCCGCCGGGCTGAACGAGCGCTACGTTCGGGAGTGGCTGGGAGCGATGGTCGTCGGGGGCATCGTCGACTACGAGCCCGAGCGGGGCACGTACGCGCTGCCGCCCGAACATGCCGCCTCGCTGACACGAGCGGCGGGGCCCGACAATCTGGCCCGGATCGCGCAGGACTTCGGAATGATGGGCGAGGTCGAGCAGCAGGTGCTGGAGGCGTTCCGCACCGGGGACGGGCTGCCGTATTCGGCGTACCCGAGGTTTCAGACCCTTCAGGCGGAGGAGTCCGGGGAGGTCTTCGACCTGGCCCTGGTGAACGGGATCGTTCCGCTGGCGCCCGGTCTCACCGAGAGATTGGGCTCGGGCATCGACGTGCTGGACATCGGTACCGGCCACGGCCACGCGGTCAACGTCCTGGCCAGGGCCTTCCCCGCAAGCCGCTTCCGGGGGCTCGACATGTCCGAGGACGGCATCGCCGCTGCGCGTGCCGAGGCAGCCGC
This sequence comes from Streptomyces sp. TSRI0281, assembly GCF_001905125.1. GTDB lineage: Bacteria > Actinomycetota > Actinomycetes > Streptomycetales > Streptomycetaceae > Streptomyces. The sequence goes on from NZ_LWLE01000012.1 coordinate 661,338, forward strand.
CCTGGGACTGACCAACGCCGGCTTCGAGGCAGGCGACTGTTCCGAGCTGACCGGCCCCTACGACCTGATCACGGCGTTCGATGTCATTCACGACCTGGCCCGGCCGTCGCGCACGCTCGCTGCCGTCGCCGGCGCCCTGGCGGACGATGGCGTGTTCCTGATGGGGGACATCGCGGCATCCAGCCGTCTGGAGGAGAACGTCGACCACCCGCTGGGTCCGGCGCTGTACACCTTCTCGACGTTCTACTGCATGAGTGTTTCGCTGGGCGAGGGCGGCGAGGGCCTGGGCACCATGTGGGGTGAGCAGACCGCCCGCAGGATGCTCGGCGATGCCGGGTTCAGCCGGGTCGACACCCAGAGGGTGGAGGGCGACATCTTGAACGTCTACTACGTGGCGCGGCGCTGAACGCCTGTTGTGCCGCCCGTTGGGTTTCACCGGCTGGGACGGGACATCCGGATCCGCTGTCAAATGGTCCCTGGACTTGACCTTCGTTTTCCCGGTTGAGCGGACAGGCGGGCGGCCTTCGCCTGATTCGCCCCCCGGCCTTCATCACCTGGCCGTACGCGAACCGCGGCTGGGGCGTGCGCTCGGTCCGCCCGGCGACCGCGAGGTGGTCGGTGACTGGATCGTGAGGGGAGACAACCGGGTGCGGCCCGGCGCCGGCGGGACCTCGGCCATGCCCGCCTGGGCCTCTTCCCCGGCGCTCGGGGTCCGGTGCGTCCGCTCCCTCATCTCCGCGATGACGGTCACGGCGGCGACGGGGCCCCGTCTTCGTTTTCGGAGAGGGCAGGAGGGGCGGGACGGCCGGTCTCCGGGGCGATACTCGGGTCAGGTGGGAGCGACTCCGCCGGGGGCAGGCCTGCGCGGGCGCGGAGCATGTCGGCTTCTGCCCTTCGCATCTCGGCCCGGGCTCGCATGAGGTCGGCGTCAGCCTGTCCGCGAGCCTGGACGATGTCGGAGGCGTTTTGCCCTCGTGCTCTGACGAACTTGGCGAGTCCGTTGAGAATGCCTCCGATCAGCACTCCGGAGGCCGTGATGACGCTGACGATGGCCACGACGACGGGAGGTGCGTCAGAAGGACCCAGTTCGGCACTGTTGCTGATGCCCGGCAGGACCGCCCTCGTGCTGAGCCAGGCCACCACCAGCAACGCAATCACGATGGCGGCCCACAGCGCCACAGAGATACCTGGAGCATTCCGCAAGGCGTGCCACGCTCGCCTCGGCCATGGCAGGTTGGCCCGCAACCGCCGCTGCTGAGCACGATAGACCCGAGTGGCAGCGTGGTCGTCGCCGCTACGGTGGAATGTGGCGGCGAGCTGTTCGTACGGTTGGGAGCTGTACTCGGTAGTGGCTTCGGCCAACCAGGCCAAGCGCTGATCAAGCGGGAAAGGGCCCACCCAGGACAGGCTGTCGTAGACGAATCCGTCGATGAGTATCTGGCCGCGGCCGGGCCAGCTCGTCGCTTTGTCGACCAGTTTGTCGACCCTCGCGCCGGACAGGACGACCCGCCCTTCTTCCGGCCGCTCCCCGAGAAAGCGCAGTTCCGGGGTCTGGACACGGCGCAGCGAGATCTCGTCCTCGCGCCCAAGCAGCCTGAAGCGCGCCGATTCGAAGTCGATCGCGTCGCCGAAGCGCCCGTCGTCGAGCCGGACACCTCCCACGCACTCGAAGCGTCGCCCGCGCGGGGGAGTGGAGACGCTCGCATAGGCATTACCCAGCGCCGACGTCAGGGAGAGCGTGTGCCCGACTGTCATCTGTGGCGCGTTCAGAGCGCGGAGCTCCTGAGCGTTTCTCAGCCGACTGCCGCGCAGCGAGAGCGAGAAGCCCACCGTCGCGCCGCGCAGGCTCAGTTCACCGTGGCTTTCCAGCATCTCGGCCTGGAGATCCTGCCCGACAGAGATCCCGTCCGCCATGATCGAATGGCCGTGCCGGTCGCCGGACACGACGGCTTGGTTGAGCAGCAGGTCCGCGCCTATGCGGGCGCCGGTGAGGCGGACGCCCCTGTGGAAGTGGCAGCGCGGCAGATGAAGGTCGCCCCGCGTATGCACTCGGGCAGCTTCCAGACGCGGCACCCGAACAGTCGACGAGCCGTACCGTCGTGAAGCGCGCCTCAGTAAGCAGCACTTCCTTCTCGAAGCGGCACTGCTCCAGTCCGACGTACGGGACGACCGTGCCCCCAGCGACATCGAGTACGCCGGTGACCTTTACACCGCGAAGTCTGAGAGACGACAACCGACCGGGCAGGGCCGGCGGGCCGTTGAGCAGCAGCCGGGCCACGATCCGGGCGCGCACGCTGCGCTCGGGTCCCCAGGGATGTCTGCCGTGCGGATCGTCGGCCTCGCTGTCGCCCGTACGAAGGTCGCAGACGCTGCCGTCGCGGAACGCGTGCCACATCCCGACCTCTGCTGCGGTCAGCCCGTCCGGCGGATCGTGGTCGTTGTCGCCTGTCGGCGCGATACTCATGGTTGCGTTTCCCTCTCACCGACTCATTGCTCGTGCCCCGTGCCTTGCGGCTTCCGCCAGAGCGTTGTGGCACGCAGAAGTGGCCACCGTTGCACCGCGACCGCACCTCCTGGCCCGCCTCCGACCTCGTCGCCCGATCAGAGACGCTTCTGAAGTGGAGCCGCACTCCATGGAGCCCCAATCGTGCCGCCCCCGGCGTGCGCGGGCGGGCGGAATCCCGGAATCCGGCGCATCCGGCTGCGGCTGCGGGTTCAGGAAATGCGCATAGCGGGTGTTCTGTTCCTGCTGGTGGGTTGCAGGCTTGAACGGTTGGCGTGAGACGTCTGGATGATCACCCTACAATCGGTTTTTCCCGGTCGAGAAGCCTCCCATCAAGGCCGTCGGCGGCCAGGATCTTGCCCAACGTGCCCGGTCCCGCTGCCGCCCGGGCCTGCCGACTTCCCGGCATGTCAGCGGGGCGCCGTACGCTGCGGCGACGACCTACGCCGCCGAGGCGGCAAGCCCGCACAGGAAAGCAGACAGCACTCGTGTTCCAGGAAACCCCGATCTATACCCGACTCGTCACCGAACGCGGCGACGTTCCCACCGAGGTGCGCACCGACGCCGAGCGCATACACCGGGATCTGTCGCGGTTGTTCCCCGCGAGCCTTCCGCTCGGTTCGGCCACACCGCAGTACCGGCCGCGCGAGCAATAGCTGGGTCCGTCGGCACCGTCCGGGTGTCAGCAGGTGCCGCCCTGAACGCCGCACCGGCTACACCGCATGACTGAGTGGCCGTACGGCGACCGTTGACCGTCCCGCAGGCTGAGCTTTGGTCGGCTGCGACCTCCGCGCGATCCGGGCACCCCCGATGAGGAATGACCGTGTGGCCGTCGCCACGGCCTGCTAACGTCTGCGGCATGAAGCGCGCTGCTATGACGACGACGCCGGAGAGTGTCCCGGCGCGCTGACAGATGTCTTAGTGCGAAGCCCCGGGGCGAGTGCCCCGGGGCTTCGCCTTGCGGTCACTCGCCCGATGTCCGCGAGGAGACCGCCATGCATGACCACCGCAAGCTCGGCCGTGAACTGGACCTGTTCGACACCGACCCGCTGATCGGCGCGGGCCTGCCGTACTGGCTGCCCGACGGCGCGACCGTACGGCACACCCTGGAGGAGTACATCCGCGCCGCCGAGCGGCGAGCCGGTTACCGCCACGTGTACTCACCGGTCCTCGGCAAGCGGGAGCTGTACGAGATCTCCGGGCACTGGGCGCACTACAGCGACGACATGTTCCCCCCGATGGACCTCGGCGGTGAGCAGGTCCTCCTGCGGCCCAGCCTGTGCCCTCACCACGCGGTGATCTATCGCTCCCGCTCCCACAGCTACCGGGAGCTGCCCCTGCGCATGGCCGAGCTGGGAGGCATGTACCGCTCCGAACTCTCCGGCGTACTCGGCGGGCTGACCCGGGTGCGGGCCATCCAGCTCAACGACGCGCACATCTTCTGCACCCTGGAGCAGGTCGCCGAGGAGGCGCGGGGCGCGCTGGAGATGATCCGCCGGGCCTACGAGGCGCTCGGCATCACCCCGACCCGCTACCGGCTCTCCCTCCCCGGCCCCGGCGGCAAGTACGTCGCCGCCCCCGAGAAGTGGCAACAGTCCACCGCCCTGCTGACCGATGTCCTCGACCGCTCCGGCCTGCCCTACGAGGCGGCCGAGGGGGAGGCCGCGTTCTACGGCCCCAAGATCGATGTCCAGGTCACCGACGGCGCCGGCCGGGAGTCCACCCTGTCCACCGTCCAGGTCGATTTTCACCAGCCCGAGCGGTTCGGCCTGCACTACATCGGCGCGGACGGCGCCAAACACCGCCCGGTCATGATCCACCGCAGCATCATCGGCAGCGTGGAGCGAGCCGTTGCCCATCTCATCGAACAGTACGGCGGCGCCTTCCCGGCCTGGCTCGCCCCCACTCAGCTGGTGATCCTGCCGATCTCCGACGCCGAGCTTCCCAACGCCGCAGCCCTCGCGCAGCGTTGTGCCGGCCTCGGACTGCGTGCCGAGATCGCAGGACCGGAGCGCGGCACCCTGGGCGCCCGAATCCGAGAGGCCCGACTGGTTCCCTACCAAGCCGTCATCGGCGCCAAGGAGGCAACCGACGATCACGTCGCCCTGCGCCTGCGTGACGGACACCGACTCGACCCGCAGCCGGTCGGCGACGCACTCACCCGCATCAGTGCGCTCGTCGATGCCCACAGCACCGACCTGTGGGTCGGCACTGCCCAATAGCGGGTGGTGCGATCGTCGGCACTGCCCAATAGCGGGTGGTGCGATCGTCGGCACTGCCCAATAGCGGGTGGTGCGATCAGCGTCTGCTGTCGCCCGGGGCAGGTCGGAACCGGTCAGGGGCCCTGGCTCAGCGTTTCGGGGTCTGCGGTATGAGCCGTTCCTTCAGGCGCTCCCCCGCTTCGATGTCCTCCGCGATCAGGCAGAAGGGGACGGTGCCGCCGTTCTTGTCCCGCCAGGAGTTCAGCAGGACGAAGCCGGTGCGTGCCTCCTGGTCGTAGGCGAGGCCCTCGCTCTCCACGTACTTGCGGGCTTCCGCGAAGGAGGGCATCGGCCAGGAGACGTACTCGGCCGGCAGCCGGTCGTGGGCGTAGCCGGCTCCGGCCAGACGCTTGCCGAGGTGGTGACCGGGTCGACCCGGTCACCAGGCCGTTTTACTCCGTGAACAGGACCTCGGGGTCGCCGTCGCCGATGTCGACCACGATGGCATCGGCGCTCAGGACACCTCGGTGGCCCATCTCCCGGAGGACCGCGCTCAGTCGGCGGCCACCCGCCATCAGGGCCCGCTCCTGGTCGGGCGTCAGGTCGGGGGCCGGAAGGAAGGAATGGTCGGCGACCGGTTCGGCCACCAACTCGCCCTGGCCGCCGAGTTCGATCCCCTCGTCCCCGATCCAGAACTCGGCGAACACGGCCCGGCTGCACGGATGGTATTCCTCGACGACGATCTGATGGAGCCGGCCTTCGGTGAGCCATTCCCAGCGTTCGTTGAGGGATGCGGACGGCGTCGCGGGCATCGGGGAGGACCACCGTACGGGCCGCGCCGTTGACCTTGATGCCCTCCGTGAGGGGCAGGACCTCGTTGCCGCTGCCGGCCTCGGCGAACTCTTTCTTGAGGATGACCGGTCGGCCCGCGTCGAGGAGCCGTGCGATCAGGCGGTACGCGCTTTCCGGATTGGCGCTGACGCCGCCCTCGCGCCGGCGCCGGCCCCGAGCATGCGGAAGGCCGCCTTGCTGTCGGCGAGGCGGTCACCGCCCTGGTCGAGGAAGGCGTGGCCGGGCACCGCCGACTTCGCTCCGAGGGTCCTGGCGAGTTCGACCACTGCCTCGTTGGGGCAGAGCGCGAACACCTCGGTCGGGCACGTCCGGCCAGCGCCTGCCGTGTCCGGTCCGCCAGCTCCGGATCGAGCAGCCAGTTGCCGGGCCGGTTCCCGGCCGACGGCAGCACGCGCAGTCCGTCGATGATGTCGACGGACAGGTCGGTGAGTGCGCCCTGCCGGTCACGCAGTCGTTCCTGACGGCCGTGCAGCAGCCGCATCAGGCGGGCGACGGCGGCCGCGATCAGCGGTACGCCGAAGAGGAGGACGAGCCCCAGCTGCCACGACGTGACCAGCATGAACACGGATGCGAAGAGGATTGAGGCGATGGCCCCGCTGCCACGTGCGGTGCCCTCGACGGTGGTGCCCAGGTAGCCGACGTCCATGGCGCTGACGCCGACCACCGAACCGGTGGAGGCCCGCCGGTGCAGCTCCGAGCCGATCTCGGTGGCCTGGCGGACGACCAACTGGGTGGCACGGTAGGCCGCCCCGAACCGGTACCAGGCCGTCGTCCGGTCGCGCAGCGTCCCGACGACGGCCTGGAAGACGCCGAGCAGCAGCACCGCCCCGCCCCACACCAGCAGCGCCCCCCCCGGTCGATGCCGAAGCCGATGGCCACCGGCACCAGCGCCTGCGCGAGGGTGCACAGCACACCGAACACGGTGGCCAGGGCGAGGCTGCCCCGGTGCCGGGTCACGAGCCACGCCAGGAAGCGGACGGGGGAGGTGGTGACCGGGTCACCCGGATCGGGTACGGGGAAGCGGCCGCGGCCGCCGCAGGCTTTCCTCACGCTTTGGTTCCGATGGTCAGGCCGTGTTCGCAGGGGTGGTCGGTGAGGGTCCGTACGCCGGTGAAGCCGGCCCGGCGCGCCCATTCCTCGTAGTCACGGGCGGGGTAGGCCATGCCCTGCCCGCTGGCGAGCACGTTCAGGTAGAGGGACGCCGCGATGCATACCTGAGTCTGATGGGAACTCATCACGCAGAGGTAGGGCAGATGGTCCATGGGGCCGATGCCGGCTGCCGTCGTGGATGTGACATTCGAACGATGACCGTTGCTGTACGGGGATCGAGAACGTCACGGCTCATGCGATGGCAGTGGCAGCCGCGCTGGGCACGCTGGTCGGCAGTGTTATGGGGAGTGGTCTATTCCGGCTTCGGCCTGACCTGTGTGGTGAGCGGGACCCCGCTGTTCCACCACGGTGGTGACCCGGGACCGCCCTCGCTGGGATGGGCAGCGGTGGCGGTGGGAGTCGCGGCGGCCCTGTCCTGCGGGGCGGTCCTGCGGTACGGGCTGCTGCCGGCACTCCGCCGGCTGCTCTGGCTGCTCTGCGTGCTGGCCGGGATCGCCGCCTTCAGTCTGCTGATGGACGTGATCACGTTGATGTTCGGCCAGGGGGTGGACAGCGGGACGGCGGCGGCGAACCACGCACTGGCTGCGGTGGGAACGCTGCTGCTGGCGGCCACCGCCCGGTCCGAGCATCGTCCGGCCGATGGCGCCCGCGTGCAGGAGCCATCGGCAGCGTCCGGGCCGGTTCAACTCGCGGCCTGGGCCGGAACGGCGGCCTTCCTGCCCTACGCCGGGATGAAACTGATCTGGGCTTCCGGGGGCACTTTCGCCGGGATCTCCGGCGCGGAGATGCGGGCGGTGTCCCGGCGCAACGGAGCCTCGGGCATCTGGCTCACCCTGGATTCCTGGGGGCTGGACGCCACCATGCTGCTGGCCGCGCTCGGCGTCTTCCTGCTCTGGGGGCTGGTCCGTCCCTGGGGGCAGGTCTTCCCCCGCTGGACGTTGCCCCTGCGCGGCCGCCGTGTCCCGCGCTGGCTTCCGCTGGCCCCGGCCCTGCTCGGCGCCGCCACCCTTGCTCCGTACGGCGTGTTCGGGATCGGCTACTCTGCCCTGGCAACAGCGGGCGTGGTCACCATGCGCCAAGGCGACTTCCACTCCTCGGGCGACGCACTCCTGGTCGCCTGGATCGGCATGGTCGCCTTCGCCGGCTACGGGCTCGCGCTGACCGCCGCGGCCCACTCGTACGGGATACGGACCCGCGGGCTGCCGGTGGCGAGCTGAGGTTCGGCACCTGAGTACCGACTCTGCCGCGGATCCGGGAAGTGGGGCATCTCAGGGGGGTGGCCGGCGGATCGCCGGTACTTCGTTCGCCGATGTCATCGACCGCATCGGCCCGGTCGACGCCGACAGGGGCCGGACCGAGCACGAGGGGACCGCAGGACGGTCCAGGGCATCTTCGGCCTGGGACGTCGGCCCGGCGCCCCCGGTCGGGGCACCGGGCGACCAGTGACGGTGCGGGGCGGTCGGCAGCCACAGCAGCCGCGAAATGGCTCAGAGGCGTCGTGTCCGGCCGCGTTCGGCTGCGCTAGCGTCGCCTTTCCACACCGATGGGGAGGTCTCGTGCGCGCTCTCGTCTATCTGGGTCCAGGCTCCGCCGAACTTCAGGACCGGCCCGACGCACAGCTCGTGAACGGTGATGATGTCGTGGTGGAGGTCGTCGGTACGGGAGTCTGCGGGACGGACCGCAAGATTCTGCTCGGGAGGTTCCCGGCCCGGCCGGGCGTCGTGCTCGGACACGAGTCGGTGGGGGTGGTGCGGGAGACCGGACCCCAGGTGCGTTCGGTCGGGGTGGGGGACCGGGTGGTGGTCAACCCGACGCTGTTCTGCGGCTGGTGCGTCCCGTGCCGCCGGGGAGCGACCAACTTCTGCCGTCACAAGGCCGGGACCGAGGTCGGCGTCGACAAGGACGGCACATACGCGGAGACCGTGACCCTGCCGGAACGTTTCGTCGAACGGGTTCCCGCCGGGCTGTCCTTCCGCAGCGCGGTCCTGATCGAGCCGCTCGCCTGCGTCTTGAACAACGTCGGGGCCGCGTCCGTCACCTTCGACGACACCGTGGTGGTGCTCGGCGCGGGCCCGATCGGGATGCTGACCGCACTGGTCGCCTCCCGCCACGCTCGCCGGGTCACCGTCGCCGAACCGGACGGCTACCGGCTGGAGCGGGCGGGCGAACAGTTCGCGCACGTGGTGGACGTGGCCGGAACGGATCCGGCCGAAGCCGTGGTGAAGGCATCGGGCGGCGAGCGTCCCTCCGTCGTCTTCGACACCACGGGCACCGGCCTGGACGCGGCACTACGGTTGATCGACGACGGCGGCCGGGTGGTGGTGATGGGCTTCGACGACACCTACACCGTGCCGCTGCGCCCGCTCCAGCTCACCAACCGGGGCATCCAGCTGATCGGCGCCGGGGACTACCGGGCCGATACCTTCCCCGTCGCCGTGGACCTGGCCGCCGAACTCAGCGACCCCCAGCGACCCGGCAACGGCGACGGACCGGTCCTGGAGCGGCTGGTGACACACGAGTTCCCGCTCGACCGGTACGCGGAGGCGTTCACCGCGCTCGGCGGCCTCACCCGGGGCGACGGAGGCGGCGGCACCGAACGGCCCGCGCGCTACGGCGCACTCAAGGTCGTCATCCGCTCGCACTCCGGCCCGGTCGGCGCCGACGGCTGGCCGGTGGACGCGTGAGCGCGCCGCGGCTCGGCTCCATCGAGTCCGGCGGGTCCAAGTTCGTCTGTCTGGTCGGCTCGGCCCCCGACCGGATCGAGGCCGAGACCCGGTTCCCGACCGGCCGACCGGGCCCCACCCTGACTCGGGCCATCGCCTTCTTCCGGGAGACGGCCGCCGAGACCGGACCGCTGGACGCGATCGGCATCGCCTCCTTCGGACCCCTCGAACTGCGCCCAGGACATGCCAAGTTCGGCCATCTCGCCGCCACCCCCAAACCCGGCTGGTCCGGGGTGGACGTCGCCGGACCGTTCGCTGCCGCGCTCGGAGTGCCGGTGGGCATCGACACGGACGTCAACGGTGCGGCCCTCGGCGAGGGCCGCTGGGGCGCCGCGCGGGGTTTGGACACCTACGTCTACCTCACCGTCGGCACCGGGATCGGCGGCGGTGCGGTGATCGGCGGCAAGGTGGTCAGCGGCCTGGTCCACACCGAGATGGGCCACCTCACGGTGCCCAGGATCGCGGGCGACACCTTCCCCGGCTCCTGTCCCTTCCACGGCGACTGCTGGGAGGGGCTGGCGGGCGGTGAGGCGATGGGCGCCCGCTGGGGGACCCCGGCCGAGGAACTGACCGGGGAGGCACTGGGTGAGGCGCTGCGGCTGGAGGCGGCCTACCTGGCCGCGGGGCTGCGCAACATCGTCTACACGACCGCACCCCAGCGGATCGTGATCGGCGGCGGCGTCGCGGAGTTCCCCGGGCTCTTCCCGCTGCTCCGCGCCGAACTGACCTCGGCACTGGCCGGATACCCCGGGCTGCCCGAGCATGCGGCCGAGGACTTCGTGGTCCCGGCGCGGCTCGGCCGGCTCGCCGGACCGGCGGGCGGACTGGTGCTGGCGGCCGGGGCGGCCGCCGCCGCACGGTCGTTGCCCGGCGCTGGACCATTGGGGGGAACGGCCGCATGAGGGCGGCCCCGGGCCGGGCAGGCTGGTTCGTATGACGCGCTCCCATCCGGTGGGACTCCTGCACCCGGCCACGCACGCCTGGCTGACCCGGCACGCCCTGCCCGGGGCCCTGCTGCACGAGGTGGACCCGCTGCCCGGCGGGTTCACCAACGACATGGCCATGCTCACCGCCCAGCACCCCGACGCGGCGGGCGCGGAGCGCTACGTGGTGCGCCGCTACCGGCCGCACGGCAGCCGGGTCCCGCGCAACACCTGTGCGGTGGAGATCGCCGTACTCGGCCGGGCGGCGGCCCGGGCCGTCCCGGTGACCGCGGTGGTCGCGGCCGATCCGCAGGGCCACGCCACCGGCCGCCCCACCCTGCTCTACCGGTTCGTGGACGGGACCCCGCTCAGCCAGGTGCTCGCGGCCGGCCCGGCGAGCGGCGAAGCGCGGGACCTGGGCCGGGCCGTCGGCGCGGTGCTGGCGCGGATCGGCCGGGTCAGGCTGCCCCGCCCGGGCGTCTTCGGCGACTCTTCGCTGGAACCGGCCCCGGACGGCGCGGCCCCGCTGGGTGACCTGCCCGGTTTCGTCGACCGCTGTCTGGTCACGGCGGCCGCGGACGGGCCGCTGAGCGGGACGGATTCGGCCGTACTGCGCGCCCTGGCCCGCCGGGGGCCGTCGGCACTTGCTGCCCTGGAGGGTGAACGGAGCCTGGTGCACGGCGACTTCAACCCGAAGAACGTTCTGGTCCAACGGCGCGCCGGGCAATGGGCGGTGGCCGCCGTGCTCGACTGGGAGCTCGCCTTCAGCGGCTCCCCGCTCTTCGACGTCGGGAACATGCTGCGCTTCGCCCACGAGTACCCGCCTGCCTTCACCACGGGCTTCGTCGACGGCTTCCGGGGCGGCAACGGCCGTCTGCCTGCGAACTGGCTGCGTCTCAGCCGGACGCTGGACCTCTTCGCGCTCGCGGACATCCTCACCGCTCCGCCCGACCCCGCCTACTTCGCCCGTGCGCGCGCCGTACTCCACCGGACCGCCGCCGGCAGGCACTGATCGCTGCCGGCCACGGTTGCCAATGGTTGCCCCCGTTCCCATCCGTCCCGTGCACCACTTCATTCCCAGGAGGTAACTGCTGTCCGTGCAGATCGCGGAAGTTCTGGCAATAAATGCCGAAGGAATGGCTGAGAGGCAACACATGGTGTTCTTCTCAGCATTGAGAATTCCGGCTACTCTGCCTGGGCCGAAGCGAAGGATCTTTGACCGAGGGAGAATTCCGCTATGGAGAACGGAAGTCCGGAAAGCGTCCTGAAGATGCTCACGCCGACCGTTCGCTGCAACGGCACGCCGCCCACGCCCGCCCTGCGCGAAGGCCCGTACTACAAGCCCGACACCCCCTTCAGGACCAGCTTCCGGGGCGATGTGGACGGGGGTGTCCCGATGCTGCTGCACGGTGCCGTGCGCACCCCCGACGGGGAACCGATCGGCGGCACCCTGCTCGACTTCTGGCAGGTCGGGGGTGCCGGAGTCTACGACGGCGACGGATTTCGGCTGCGCGGCCACCAGTTCGCGGACGCCGAGGGGCAGTGGCGGCTGGAGACGGTGCTGCCCGCCATGTACCCGGGGCGGACGCGGCACGTGCACGTGAAGGTGCAGCCGCCCGGCGGAGCCGTACTGACCACGATGCTGTATTTTCCCGGCGAACGCCGAAACCACCTCGACAAGTATTTCCGGCCAGAATGCCTCATGGACGTGCGGGAGACACCCGAGGGCTGGAATGCCGCCTTCACCTTCGTCCTGAACGTATAGCTCCCGCCCCCCGTCCCCTCGTCATTCCGACGGGAATCTTTTATTCCACCGCCCGGAGTCATCGATGTTCGCCGTCCCTCGTATCCACGGACGGAAGCCGACAGGAGTCATATGGCCGACCTCATGCGCGCCCAGCACGGTGCCCGGAGTGACGCACGCGGCGACGTCCGCAGCGATGCCCTGAACTACGCACAGAACCATCTGTACTACCCGGTCAGCGCGTACGAGATGGAGCACGGCGAGGGCGTCCATCTGTATGACACCGACGGCAACGAGTACCTGGACTGCGCTTCCGGCACCTTCAACCTGAGCCTCGGCTACGGGCACCCCGAGGTGGTCAAGGCCATGCGGGACCAGGCCGAACGACTGGTGCACACCACCTCGACCTTCCAGACCGCCCCCGTCAACGAGCTCGTGCGGCGGTTGGTCGAGGTGACCCCGCCGAACCTGACCAAGGTGCACCTGAAGGTGTCGGGCGGCTCCACCGCCAATGAGGGCGCTGTCAAGATGGCGCAGCTCGCCACCGGCCGCCGCGACGTCATCACGCTGTTCCGCAGCCACCACGGCCAGACCATGATGACGACCACCATGTCGGGCGAGTCCTTCCGCAAGGCCCCTTTCCCGCACCTGATGCCCGGCGTGCTCCAGGTCCCCGACCCCTACTGCCTGCGCTGCTTCTACCGCCAGGCGGGCCCCGACAGCTGCGGCATGCTCTGCGTCGAGCGCATCAACGACTTCCTCGACCACGCCAGTTCCGGCAGCGTCGCCTGCGTGGTCGTCGAACCGGTCTCCGGCAGCGGCGGCAACATCGTGCCGCCCGACGGCTATCTGCCCGCGCTGCGTGCCCTGTGCGACGAACGGGGCATCGTCCTCGTCTTCGACGAGATACAGACCGGCATAGGCCGGGTCGGCCGGATGTTCGCCGCCGAGCACTACGGGGTCCGACCCGACATCCTGACCACCGCCAAGGGCCTCGGCGGCTCCGGCGCCCAGATCGCGGCCATCGTCGCCGACGAGCGGATGTCCGGGCTCAGCAGCGACCACCACTCCTTCACCTACGGCGGCAACGTCCTCGCCGCCGCGGCAGCGGCCACCACCCTCGACGTGATCGGCCGCCCCGGCTTCCTGGAGAACGTCCGGGAGGTCGGCGCCCACATCATGGAACGGCTGCGTGCGCTGGCCGCCCGCCACCCCGCCGTCGTGGACGTGCGCGGCCTCGGCCTGATGATCGGGATCGAGATCGGCGACGACCGGGGACGCCCGCACAGCGAACGGGCCCAGGCCCTGGCCCGGCGCGGCATGGACCACGGCCTGATCCTGCGTACCTCCCGTTACGGCCGCGGCAACGTGATCAAGATCCGTCCGCCGCTGATCCTCACCCGTACCGAGGCCGATCTGCTCTGCGACCGGATCGAAGCCCTCTTCGACGCGGAGGCCGCCGCATGACCGGACCCGAGCACGCCGGCCCCTGGGGGGCCGCAGCCATGCGGCAGTACGTGACCGGTCTCGCCGGAGCCGTCCGCGAGGCCGTACTGGCCGCTCAGCACCACGCGGGCAGCCGCCTGGTCCGGGGCCACTCTCCGGGCGGGGACGCCCAGTTCGGCCTCGACGACGTCGCGGAGGCGGCCACCTGGAAGTACGTCGCCGACCACGACCTGCCCGTCGCCGTCTACTCCGAGGACCGCGGCCTGCAGTACCACGGCACGGACCCGGCCCACCTGCTGGTCGTCGACCCCATCGACGGCACCCGGCCCGCCGTCGCCGGCCTGGAGTCGGCCACCGTCTCGGTCGCCGTCGCCCGCATGTCGCAGCTCCCGCGCATCGCCGACGTCGAGTACGCGATCCTGATGGAACTGCGCTCGGGCGCCTACCTCTACGCGGACCGGGCGACACCCGGCATCACCGCGCACGGCTACGACCATCCCGTACCGGCGCTGACCCGCACCACCGACCCCGCGCGGATGTTCTGGTCGCTGGAGTTCAACGGCCACCCGGCCCGGCTGATGACCGAGGCGTACGGCCACCTCATCGACCGCTCGGCCAACACCGGAGGGGTCTTCGTCTTCAACAGCGCCACCTGGTCCATCTCCCGGCTGCTCACAGGCCAGCTCGACGCCTACGTGGACATCGGCAACCGGCTGCTGCGCGACGATCCGGCGCTGCTGCCCGAGTTCGAACGCGTCGGCAACGGCCGGGTCCTGCACCTGTTCCCGTACGACATCGCGGCGGCGGTCTTCCTCGCCGAGCGGGCCGGGGCGGTCATCACCGACGGCTACGGACAACCGCTCGGCGACACCGTCCTGACCGACCTGAGCATCGCCAACCAGCGGTCCTGCGTGGCCGCATCCACTCCCGAACTCCACCGGGCCCTGCTGTCGGCCATCCGATGGAAGGAGTGACGCCCATGCGCCCGATCACCCCGCCCGCCCGAGCGGTCAGCACCACGACGGCGGACGACACCGAGTTCCGGACCCTGCTCGACCGGCTCTCCGACAAGGCCACCGCTGACTACTACAACCCCTTCACCACCTTCGACTGGCCGGCCGAGATCCCCACCGACGAACTCTGGATGTCCCCCGAACTGCTCTCCCTCCACGGCACCGAGCTGATGGACGAACTGAGCCCCGCCCAGCTCCAGGCCCTGAGCCGGTGGGAGAGCGTCAACTTCTACAGCCTCAACGTGCACGGCATCCGCGAACTGCTCATCGAGGTCACCCGGCGCGTCCACACACCCGGCTTCGCGCTCCCCTCCGAGTTCTTCCACCACTTCATCGGTGAGGAGAACGACCACATGTGGTTCTTCGCCACCTTCTGCCTCAAGTACGCCGGCAAGATCTACCCCGACAGGTCGGTCAAGCTGCCCGAGGCCCCACGCGACCCGGACATCGAGAACTTCCTGGTCTTCGCCCGGATCCTGGTCTTCGAGCAGATCGTGGACCACTACAACGTCCAGCTGGCAGCCGACCGCCGCCTGCACCCGACCGTCCGGCACATCAACCGGCTGCACCACCAGGACGAATCCCGCCACATAGCCTTCGGCTGCCGCCTGGTGCACCTGCTGTGGGAGCGGCTCCTCGACCGAGGCCTGGACGAGACGGCCCGGCACGAACTGCGCAGCTATCTCGGCCGCTACCTCACCACCAGCATCGAGTCCTTCTACAACCCGGCCGTCTACCGCGACACGGGACTCCCGGACGGCTTCGCACTGCGCCGACGGCTGCTCACCCACCCCGCCCGGCAGGCCGCCCACGCCAAGGTCCTGCACAAGACAACCGGCTTCCTCCACCGGATCGGGGTGTTCGATGCCCGTCACTGACCCCGCGTCCACGGGGGAGACCGCGACCACCTGGTCGGTCCGGGACGGACTGGCCACCCTCGACGAACCCGCCGTCCTGCTGAAGGACGCACTCGACGCGGTGTTCACCCGCTGGGGCACCGAGGCCGGAGCCCGGCGGCAGAGCTACCCGCCGCTGCTGCGGGCCGAGGAGCTGCGGTCCCTCGACTACTTCCGCAACTTCCCGCACCTGGGCAACCCGGTCACCCGCATCCGCCGCGACCGGCTGGCCGCCCGCGCCGCGGCCCCGCCCGGAGACATCGCACTGCCCGCGGCCGACCTGGCCGAAGCCACCCACCTGCTGCCCTCCGCGGCCTGCTACGGCTGCTTCCTGCACCTCTCCGGCACCAGCGCCGACACCCCCGTCCTGATCACCACCGTCGCGCAGTGCTTCCGCAACGAGGACCACCACGACGGGCTGCGCCGCCTCTGGGGGTTCACCATGCGGGAGATCGTGTGCGTCGGCTCCGCCGAAGCCGTACGGGCCCACCTCGACCGGCACCGGGAGCGGATCGCCACCTTCGGCACGGCCCTCGGCCTCACTCTGGACCGGCAGCCCGCCACCGACCCGTTCTTCGAGAAGGACGGCTCCCGCACCGTCATACAGCTGCTCGCCCCGGTCAAGGACGAGTACCTGCACACCGACGGCACCGCCGTGGCCTCCACCAACAACCACCGCAACTTCTTCGGCGAGCGCCGTGCCATCCGCCACGCGGGCCGCCCCGCCTTCACCGGCTGCGTCGCCTTCGGCCTGGAACGCTGGGTGCACGCCCTGGGTGACCTCTTCGAAGGGGACCTGGCCGCCGCGCACCACGCGGTACGGCGGGCGGGGGAGCGCTCGTGACCCGGCTGGCCGCCCGGCTCGGCCTCGGACTGCCGCTGCTGCAGGCCGGGATGGGCGCCGTCGCCGGGCCCGGACTGTGCGCCGCGGTGTCCCGGGCAGGAGCGGGCGGCACCCTCGCGCTGTACAAGGAACCACCCGCGCGGGCCGTCCGGCTGGTCCGTGAGGTGGCGGCAGCCACCAGCCGCCCGTTCGGGGTGAACGTGATCCCCGAGGTCACCGGCCCGGCCGCCTGCCTGGACCAGCTCCGGGCCGTCCTGCCCGAACTGCCCCCGGGCGCCTTCGTCACGTCCTTCGGGCTGCCCGACGCCGACGCGGCCCGGGCCGTCCGGGCCGCCGGGCACCCGCTGGTGGTCCAGGTCGGCACCCTCGCGGACGCCGGCACCGCCCTCGGACGGGGTGCGGCCGTCCTGGTCCTCCAGGGCACCGAAGCCGGCGGCCATCTGCTCGGCTCGCTGCCCGTGGACCTCCTGCTGGCCGCCGTCCGTGCCCGCTACCCGCACACGGTACTGGCCGTCGCGGGCGGGATCGCCACCGGAAGAGACCTCGCGGACGCCGTGGCCCGGGGCGCGGACGGGGCGATGGCCGGAACCCTGTTCGTCCCGGCCGCGGAATCCACCGCGCACCCGGAGTTCAAACGGCGGGTGGCCGAGGCCGTGGCCGACGACACCCTCATCACCTCCCTGTTCGACATCGGCTGGCCGCACCGCCCGCATCGCGTCCTGCGCAATCCCCTCACCACCACCGCGGGACGCGCCCCGGCCACCTTCATAGCCACCACTCGGGTGGACGGGCGGGAATACCCGGTACCGCGCTACAGCGCGGCGGCTCCGGGTGACGGCACCACCGGCCGCATCGAGGAGATGGCGATGTACTGCGGCCGGTCCTGCGACCGCGTCACCGCCCGGCACCCGGCCGCCGTCACCATCGCCCGGATCGGCCGGGAGTACGAGAGCGCCCGCAGTCCCCGCGCAGCCGCCCCGGGCCCCGCGAACGGCGCCACCGCGCGCACGAGCGGCTCCCACACGCCGAACCGGATCCACGAGAGGTAACGATGGACGACGTGATCAAGCCGGTCGTGGACTGGCTGCGCGAACGCAACCCCACCGTCGAGGAGATCCCGGAGGACCTCGACCTGATCGAGAACCGGCTGATCGACTCGCTCAGCTTCATGGAGTTCATCCTGCTGGTGGAGGACCTGATCGGGCGGGAACTGCGGCTCGATCAGATCGACGTGGACCAGTTCCGCACGCTTCGCTCCCTCACGCATCACTTCCTGAAGGGGTAGACCGCCCATGGCGCAGGACCCGCCGCCGCCCGGACCCGCCCGTGTCACCTCCCTGCACCTTGCCGCGCACCCCGGCGAGCCGGCCTTCCGCGTCGCGGAGGCCCGCGCGGTGGCGGGCCACGGCCTGGTGGGGGACCGCAACTACTGGGCGGGCGAGGGCCCCCGGCCCCGACGCCGGGGAACCGGCCGGACGTCGGGGGTCTGCGACGTCACCCTCATCGAGGCCGAGGCCCTCGACGCCCTGGCCCGCGAACACGGCATCACGCTCACCCCCGCCGAATGCCGCCGCAACCTCGTCTGCCGCGATATCCGGCTCGACCCGCTGGTGGACCAGGAGTTCCGGATCGGCGCGGTGATCCTGCGCGGTCTCAAACTCAGCGAACCCTGCGTCCGCCTCGAACAACTGGTGCGCCCCGGCCTGATCCGCGGCCTGCTGCACCGCGGCGGGCTGCGGGCCGAGGTGATCCGCGGCGGGACGATCCGGGTGGGCGAACTGATCCTTCCGCTGCCGCACGACGCACGGCCGTTGCCCACCGTTCCCGCCCCCCTTCGCTGAGGCCGCACGGATGGCCGCCCGAGCAGGCCCGGACACCGCCCGAACCGTCCGCACAGGGACGCCCGGTGAATCGTGGGGAGGCCCGCAAACCGGCGTATGTGTGGCCAGGAACAGACCGTAAGCACCCATGCCCGCGGATCCGGATGATTCGCCCGCGCGCCGAGCGCGGGGCGAACCGCCCCGCCGTGGCCCTGCAGACAGGAAGACAGCATGGCGATCGAAGGCGCCGCCCCCGGGCGGAAGAGCGGCACAGCAACGCAATCCGGCCCGGACGCCCCCTCGGCCAAGGCCGTGGAACGCGCGGAAGGGGCCGCCAAGGAGCTCGCCGCGGCGGGCGCGTCCGTCTCCGTCCGCATACTGGAGTGGGGCTTCGCCCTCCGCCTCGACCAACGGGCCGCCGACCGCCTCGCGGACCTCGACAGCACCGGGCCCCTCGACGGCTTCCGCGGCCTGGTGTCGGAGGTGCTCGCCGGATCTCTGCCCGCGGATATCGCCGGAGCCGTCGGCGCGGCGCTGACCGGCCGCGCCGAACAGATCCGGTCGGCCGCCCGGGGCGCCGGGTGCGAGCTGCTTTCGCCGTGGTCCGCGCCGACCCTCCTCGCCCCCACGGCCCTTGACGCGCCGCCGCGCGAGACCGGCCTGTGGTTCAGCGTGTTCGCACCGGGCGCGGGCTGGGGAACCGAAGCGCAGTTCACGCCCCACTACGCCTCCGAAACCCCTGCCCTGGCCGTCTTCCGCGATGACCTGTACTGCGTCTACCAGGGCCGGGGCGACAATCCCGGCCTGCGGTGGACCGCGCACCGCGCGGACGGCAGCCGCTCCGAGGACCAGCCGTTCCCCGCCCACCACACCCTGGGCAGCCCGGCCCTGGCCGTGTTCCGGGACCGGCTGTACTGCGCGCACCGCGGTGGCTCGGGCGACTGGGGCATCGCGCTGACCTCCTACGACAGCGGTACCTGGACGCCGGACCGGCCGGTCCCGCACGCCGAGAGCGTCTACGGCCCGGCGCTGGCCGTCCACCGCGACGCCCTCCACCTCGCCTACGCCGACGCCGCCCAGCGGATCATGGTCACCACCAGCCGGGACGGCCGCGACTGGACCACCCCCGAACCCGTCCCCGGCTGCGCCACCACGCGGTCCCCGGCGCTCGCCGAGTACGACGGCGCACTCCACCTGCTGCACGGCAACCCCAAGAACGGGGCCATCCACTGGAGCCGGCTGCGCGGCACCGCCTGGACCTCCGAGGGCGCGCTGCCGGGGCACCGTACGCGGAGCAACATCGGCCTCGCCGTCTTCGAGGGCAAGCTGATGTGCGTCCACCGCGACCCCGCGCGCCAGCAGCTGTGGTGGTCCGCCTTCGACGGCGCCGGGTGGAGCACCGACACCGAGATGCCGGGGCACAGCAGCAAGTACGGTACGGCGCTGGCCGTGCACCGGGACCCGACCGGCACCCGCGACCAACTCCTGTGCGTCCACCGGG
Source organism: Streptomyces sp. TSRI0281 (assembly GCF_001905125.1). Classification (GTDB taxonomy): domain Bacteria; phylum Actinomycetota; class Actinomycetes; order Streptomycetales; family Streptomycetaceae; genus Streptomyces. The sequence goes on from NZ_LWLE01000012.1 coordinate 680,914, forward strand.
GCCACGCCCAGCGCTTCGTCACCGTGGCGGGGGAGGTGCTGACCGACGAGGACCCGGCGGGGCTGCACGAACTCGACGATCCGGGCCCCGCCACCGACTGAGACCGGCCCCTCGCGGCGGCCGGGGCGCACGAGGCCGCGGAACACACCCCACAGGGGCAAACCGCACAACGTCCGGAACCGGGCCCGCCTCGACCCCGCCGCAGCCGCCCTGCCACGGCCGGCCCGTGCCCCCGGCGCCGCGCTCCAGCCCTCAGCCCTCCGCCGGTGGCCCGTGGAGCGTCTCGCGCAGGAGCGCCGCCTCATGGTCCAGGTGGTGCAGCAGCGCCTGGAGGGCGGGGGTGCGCGTGCGGTGGGCCGCCTCGGTGGTGCCCACCGTGCGGCCCACCGAGGGCAGTTCGACCGGCAGGGCGGCGAGGTGCTCGTCGGCGCGCAGGACCAGCTCGGGCAGCAGCGCCACCATGTCCGTCTGCACGAGCAGCGCCCGCATGGTGAGGAACGACGTGCACTCGACCCGGTCCGAGGGCAGTGTGAGGCCCCGGTCCACGAAGAGGGCGCCGAGCTCCTGGCGCAGGGCGGTCTGTTCGACCGGGAGGATCCACGGGAAGCCGAGGGTGTCCGTGAGTGCCACGTCGGCTGTCTCCAGCAGAGGGTGGCCGGCGCGGACGGCGAGCCGGATGCGCTCCCGGTACAGCCGCCTCTGGCGCAGACCGTCCCCCTCCCTCGGCGCGGGCCCCACCCGGCCGACGACGACGTCCAGTTCGCCTGACAGCAGCGCGGGATGGAGGACGTCCGGGGTCCCTTCCCGTACGACGACCGTGAGGCCGGGCCGGTCCCGCTTGAGCTGGGCGACCGCCCGGGGAAGCAGCACATTGGTGCCGGCGAGGAGCGCGCCCACCGTCACCGTGCCCTCCCGGCCCTGCCGCAGCGCGGTGAGGCGTTCCTCCGCCCTCCGCATCTCGGCGAGCACGGCGCGGGCGTGCTCCGTCAGCGCTTCTCCGTAGAGCGTCGCCCGCATGCCGCGGGGCTCCCGGACGAAGAGCGGCAGATCGGCGATGCCCTCCAGCTCGCGCAGGGTCCGGGTCGCGGCGGGCTGGGTGAGGTGCAGGCTCTCGGCGGCCCGCACCACGCTGCCGTGGTCGACGATCGCGACAAGCAGCGTCAGGTGACGGAACTTCAGCCGGCCGTCCAGGAGGTCCATCGCCGGGGCTCCTTCCGGGAGCGGGGTGGCGGGCCGAACTTCGCCATACCCGATTCGGTATGGGGATCACGCCTTTTGGCATTGGTTCGGCATAGCTCGGTGGGCGCATGCTACCCGCACACGCCGGGTCCAGATCCGAATCCCCGGCCTGGCAACGGAGGTCTGCAAGGTGCGCTCAGCTGTGCGGCATTACGTAGGGGGCGGGTTCGACGCGTCGGGCGTCCCGTTCCCGCTCATCGACCCGGCCCGCGGGCACACCGTCGGCGAAGCGCCCGCCGCCTCCCGGGAGTTGGTCGACCGCGCGGTGGACGCGGCGCGGGCGGCACTGCGCGGGCCGTGGGCCTCGTGGAGCCCGGCGGACCGTGCGCGGATGCTGCACCGGATCGCCGACGGCATCGAGGGGCGCTTCGAGGAGTTCGTCGCCGCCGAGTGCGCCGACACGGGAAAGCCCCGCGAGCTCGCCTCGACGGTCGACATCCCGCGTGCGATCGCCAACTTCCGCTCGTACGCCGACCTCCTGGCCGGGCGCGGTGAGCGGTCCTGGCACACGAGCACCCCGGACGGCCGTGGCGCGCTGAACTACACGGTGCACAAGCCGCTCGGCGTGGTCGCGGTGATCTCGCCGTGGAACCTGCCGCTGCTCCTGCTCACCTGGAAGGTCGCCCCCGCCCTCGCCACGGGCAACACGGTGGTCGCCAAGCCCTCCGAACTCACGCCGGGCACCGCCTGTCTGCTGGCGGAGGTGATGGCCGAGGCGGACGTACCGGCGGGGGTCTTCAACCTCGTCCACGGCCACGGTGCGGACGCCGCCGGGCAGTGGCTCACCGAGCACCCGGGGGTGGACGCGATCGCCTTCACCGGGGAGTCGCGCACCGGCGGGACCATCATGCGGGCCGCCGCGGCGCGCCTGGCCCCCGTCTCGTTCGAGCTGGGCGGCAAGAACGCCGGTCTCGTCTTCGCCGACGCGGATCTGGAGAAGGCCGTGGAGGGCACCCTCCGCTCGTCCTTCACCCACAGCGGGCAGGTGTGCCTGTGCACCGAGCGGATGTACGTGGAGCGGCCGGTCTTCGACGCGTTCGCCGAGGCTCTGGCCACCGGTGCGCGGGCGCTGAGCGGGTACGGCCCGATGATCTCGGCGGCGCACCGCGACAAGGTGCTGGGATACCTCGGCAGGGCGGCGGCCGACGGCCAGGTGCTCGCGGGCGGCGGGGTGCCGTGCTTCTCCGACGACCGGGACGGCGGCTTCTGGGTGGAGCCGACCGTGCTGTCGGGGCTGCCGGAAGACCATCCGGCGGTACGGGAGGAGATCTTCGGTCCCGTCGTCCATCTGGCGCCGTTCGACACCGAGGAGGAGGCGCTGGCGCTCGCCAACAACGGTCCGTACGGGCTGGCCGCGACGGTGTGGACGGGTGACGTGAGCCGGGCGCACCGCGTCGCCCCCGCCCTCGACGTCGGGATCGCCTGGGTCAACACCTGGAACCTGCGCGACCTCCGTACTCCCTTCGGAGGGGTGAAGGCATCCGGGATAGGCCGCGAGGGCGGCGACCACTCCCTCGACTTCTTCTCCGAGCCGATGAATGTGTGCGTGAAGCTGTGACCACGGTGGACGAAGCGGTGGCGCGGGCCGCCGAACGACTCGACACGGCGCGCCGGACGGGTGTCCCGTGCGCCCCCGTCCGCGATCTCCTCCCCGACGGGGACCTCACGGCCGCCTACGCCGTCCAGGCCGTCCTCAGCGACCGCCGCTTCGCCGAGGGGCGCCGCGTCACCGGCTGGAAGATCGGTCTGACCTCGGCGGCGGTGCAGGCCCAGCTCGGCGTCGGCACACCGGACTTCGGTCCGCTGATGGACGACACCGCTGTGCCGGACGGGGCCGAGATCCCCTGGGGCGCGGTGCTCCAGCCGCGGGCCGAGGCCGAGGTCGCCCTGGTCCTGGAACAGGACCTCACCCACGAGCGGCACACCGTGGCCGATGTGATCCGGGCGACCGCGTTCGCGCTGCCCGCCGTCGAGGTGGTGGGCAGCCGGATCCGCGACTGGGACATCTCGGCCGTCGACACCATCGCCGACAACGCCTCCAGCGGCGCGTACGTCCTGGGCACCCGCCCCGTACCGCTGCGGGAACTCGACCTGCGGACCGCCGGCATGGTGATGGAGCGCCGCGGTGAGCCCGTCTCCACCGGTGCGGGCGCGGCCTGTCTGGGCAATCCGCTGCACGCCGCCGTCTGGCTGGCGGACACGCTCGTGCGGCTCGGCCGCCCCCTGCGGGCCGGGGACACCGTGCTGACCGGCGCGCTGGGGCCCATGACGAGCGTCGAGCCCGGCGACGTGCTCGAAGCGCGCATCGACGGACTCGGTTCGGTACGTGCGGCCTTCGGGCGCACCGCACAGGAGGGGAGCACCCGATGAACGTCACGGCACTGGCCGGGACCCTGGACAGCGCGGCACGGGACAGGCGTCCGCTGCCGGGCGGCGGCAGCGGACTGAAGGACACCGAAGAGGCGTACGCCGTCCAGGAGGCCCTGATCGGGCTGCGGCTGGCCCGCGGTGAGCGGCTCACCGGCTTCAAACTGGGCTTCACCAGCCTGGCCAAGATGCGGCAGATGGGCGTGACCGACCTGATCCACGGGCGGCTGACGGACCGGATGGAGATCGCCGACGGGGGACGTCTGGACGTCTCCGGGCTGATCCACCCCCGGGTCGAGCCCGAGGTGGCCTTCCTCCTCGGCGACACGCTGCGCCCCGGCACCGACCCCATGGCGGCGGTCGCGGCCGTGGCCCCGGCGCTGGAGGTCATCGACTCCCGCTACGACGGCTTCCGGTTCTCCCTGCCCGAGGTGATCGCCGACAACACGTCCGCGTCGGGCTACGCCATCGGCCCGTGGCACGCCCCGGGTGACCTCGGCAACCTCGGGGTCCTCCTGGAGCTCGACGGGCGTCCGGCCGAAACCGGCTCCACCGCGGCGATCCTCGGACACCCGGTGCGCGCCCTCGCCGCCGCAGCCCGGCTCGCCGGTCCACTGGAGCCCGGCACGGTGATCCTCGCCGGCGCGGCGACGGCCGCCGTACCGCTGCCGCCCGGAACGCACGTACGGGCCACCGTCGCGGGCCTCGGCACCGTCCGGTTCACCACGGAGGACGAGGCATGATCGTGCCCGGAGCCGCCCCGCCCCGCGGCCGTTTCCCCCATCTCCGGCGCGCGGGCGACCTGGTCTTCGTGTCCGGTACGAGCTCGCGCCGCCCCGACGGCACCTTCGCCGGCGCGAGCGCCGACGCGATGGGGGTGACGGATCTCGACATCCGGGCCCAGACCCGTGCCGTGCTCGACACCGTCGGGCGTCTGCTGGCCGCCGTCGGCGGGGGCCTGGACGACCTGGTGTCCGTGACCACGTACCTGGTGAGCATGAACGACTTCGGCGGCTACAACGAGGTCTACGCCGAGTACTTCGACGAGAGCGGTCCGACCCGCACCACCGTCGCCGTCCACCAGCTTCCCCATCCGCATCTGCTGATCGAGATCAGCGCCGTCGCCCACATCCCTCCGAACAAGGAACCGCGCCGATGACCATGCAGCCGTTCAACCTCCAGGCATGGATCGAGGAACACCGCCATCTGCTCAAGCCGCCGGTCGGCAACGTCCAGATCTGGCGGGACGCCGATCTGATGGTGACGATCGTCGGAGGCCCCAACCGCCGCACCGACTTCCACGACGACCCGATCGAGGAGTTCTTCTACCAGCTCAAGGGCGACATGGTGCTGCGAGTCATGGACGAGGAGGGACGTCCGCCGCGCGACATCCACATCCGTGAGGGCGACGTCTTCCTCCTCCCGCCCCACGTGCGGCACTCCCCGCAGCGACCGGAGGAGGACAGCGTCGGCCTGGTCGTCGAGTTCGCCCGGCCGCAGGGACAGCGGGACGCCTTCGAGTGGTACTGCACGCGCTGCCATCACCTGGTCCACCGCAGCGAGGTACAGCTCAGCTCGATCGTCGACGACCTGCCACCGGTGTTCGCCGCGTTCTACGGCGACGACGCCGCCCGTACCTGCGGGAACTGCGGGGCGGTGCACCCGGGCAAGGACTGGCCGCAGGAGCTGCGTCCGCGCACCCGTCGCGACGGGGCGGACGGCGCATGACCGTCGTCGACATCCACGCGCATGTCTTCCCCGAGATCGGCCGTGCCGAGTCCCGGCGGCTCACCGGCTCCGACGACGGTCCCTGGCTGCGGACCACCGACGGCCCGGACGCCGGAATGATGATGGCCGGCGCCGCCGAGTACCGGCCGGTGCGCCGCACCCTGTGGGACCCCGCGGAGCGCGTCGCCGACCTGGACCGGCTCGGCGTGGACGTCCAGGTGCTGTCCAGCACACCGCTGCTCTTCGGCTACGGCCTGGAGTCCGGGCGCGCCGCCGACTGGTGCCGTACGGTCAACTCCCGCCTCCTTGAGTACGGCTCGTACGCCCCTCACCGGCTGGCCCCGCTGTGCCAGGTGCCGTTGCAGGACACCGAGGCGGCCTGCGCCACGCTCAGCGAGGCGATGCGCCAGGGATTTCACGGTGTCCACATCGGCAACCACCTCGGCGACCGCGACCTGGACCACGGGGCGCTCCTGGAGTTCCTCACGCACTGCGCCGAGGAGAACGCCGCCGTCCTGGTCCACCCCTGGGACCTGCCGACGGGCCCGCGCTTCTCCCGGTACATGCTGGCCTGGCTGGCGGGCATGGCCGCCGAGACCCACCTGACCATCCTGTCGCTGATCCTCTCCGGCGCCTTCGAGCGTCTGCCGGCATCGCTGCGGCTGCTGTTCGCCCACGGCGGCGGCAGCTTCCCGTACCTCCTGGGCCGGGCCGACAACGCCTGGCACCGCCGCGACCTCGTCCGCGCCGACACCCCGCACCCGCCCTCGCACTACACCGACCGCTTCTCGGTCGACTCCGCGGTCTTCGACCCCGGTGCGCTGCGCCTGCTGGTGGACGTGATGGGCGCGGAACGGGTACTGCTCGGCTCCGACCATCCCTTCCCGCTCGGCGAGGAGGCGATCGGCCGGCTGGTACGGGAGAGCGCCCTCACCCCGCAGGAACAGCAGGCCGTCCTCGGCGGCAACGCCGTCCGATTCTTCGGTCTGACCCCGCTGCTGAAGGAGGCCGTCCGATGAGGGCAGCCGTGATCGGATCGGGCAACATCGGCACCGATCTCCTCATCAAGATCGTCCGAGGTCCGGGGAACGTCACCGCCGCCGCGATGATCGGCATCGACCCGGAGTCCGAGGGGCTCGCACGGGCCCGTCGGCTCGGCGTCCGGACCAGTGCGGAGGGAGTCACGGGGCTGCTCGCCCTCGACGACTTCGACGATATCGACATCGTCTTCGACGCCACCTCCGCGAGCGCCCACCACCGCAACGCGGCCGCGCTCGCGCCGTACGGCAAACGGATCGTCGACCTGACCCCGGCGGCCATCGGCCCCTACGTCGTCCCTCCCGTCAACCTCGACGAGCACCTCGACGCCCCGAACCTCAACATGGTCACCTGCGGCGGCCAGGCCACCGTCCCGATCGTCGCCGCCGTCTCGGCGGTGGCACCGGTGCACTACGCGGAGATCGTCGCCTCGATCGCCTCGCGGTCGGCCGGTCCGGGCACCCGCGCGAACATCGACGAGTTCACCGAGACCACCGCCCGCGCCCTGGAGCAGGTGGGCGGCGCCGCCCGGGGCAAGGCGATCATCGTCCTCAACCCGGCGGAGCCGGCGCTGCTGATGCGCGACACCGTGCACTGCGTCGTCGACGACTGCGACACACAACGGGTGGCAGCCTCCGTCCGCGCGATGGCCGAGTCCGTCGCCGCATACGTGCCCGGCTACCGGCTCAAGCAGGAACCGCAGTTCCGCAGGGTGGCCGACGACGACCCGCTGACGCGGCTCGCCGGGGGCGGGCGGCTGCTCGTCTCCGTGTACCTGGAGGTGGAGGGCGCCGCCCACTACCTCCCGGCCTACGCCGGAAACCTCGACATCATGACCTCCGCCGCGCTGCGCACCGCCGAGCGCCTGGCCGAACGGAGTCCGGCCCGATGACCTCGGTCTACGTCCAGGACGTCACCCTTCGCGACGGCATGCACGCCGTCTCCCACCGCTACACCCTCGACCAGGTGCGGGCCATCGCGGCCGCCCTCGACGCAGCAGGCGTCGACGCCGTCGAGGTCGCCCACGGCGACGGTCTCTCCGGCTCCTCCGTGACCTACGGCCCCGGCGCGTTCACCGACTGGGAGTGGCTGGAGGCGGCGGCCGAGGTCCTCCACAGGGCCAGGCTGACCACCCTGCTGCTGCCCGGGGTCGGCACGGCGCACGACCTGCGCCGTGCGCACGCGCTCGGTGTCACCTCCGTGCGCGTCGCCACCCACTGCACGGAGGCGGACATCGCCGCCCAGCACATCGGCCTGGCCCGGGAACTGGGGATGGACGTGGCGGGCTTCCTCATGATGTCCCACATGGCCCCGCCGGCCGAACTGGCCGCCCAGGCCCGCCTCATGGAGTCGTACGGCGCGCACTGCGTCTACGTCACGGACTCCGGCGGCCGGCTGACCATGGACGGCGTACGGGAGCGGGTCCGCGCCTACCGCGCCGTCCTCGACCCCGCCACCGAGATCGGCATCCACGCCCACCACAACCTCGGCCTGGGCGTGGCCAACAGCGTCACGGCGGTGGAGGCGGGCGCCTACCGGGTGGACGCCTCGCTCGCGGGCCAGGGCGCCGGAGCGGGGAACGCGCCACTGGAGCCGACGGTGGCCGTGTTCGACCTGATGGGCTGGGAGCACGGCTGCGCACTGTTCCCGCTGATGGACGCGGCGGAGGAGCTCGTACGGCCGACGCAGGACCGGCCCGTCCGGGTGGACCGGGAGACGCTGACCCTGGGCTACGCCGGGGTGTACTCCAGCTTCCTGCGGCACGCGGAGACCACCGCCGTGCGCCACGGTCTGGACACGCGGGACCTGCTGGTCGAGGTGGGGAGGCGGCGACTCGTCGGCGGACAGGAGGACCTGCTCGCGGACATCGCGCTCGACCTCGTGAACGACCGCGGTGGCGACGCCCCCGTACCGGCTGCCTCCGCGTCCGCCGATTCCCTGCCCACCGCCTCACACGCAACGACGGAGTGACCTCGTGCTGAACGAATCGACGACCGAGAAGCAGACCGCAACGCTCATCGACCGTGCCGCCGCGCTGGACGCCGCCGACCCGCTCGCGCACGTCCGGGACCGCTTCCTCCTCCCCGAGGGGGTCGTCTATCTCGACGGCAACTCCCTCGGCGCCCTTCCCGCGGCCGTTCCCCCGGCCGTCGAGGACGCGGTGCACCGCCAGTGGGGCACCGACCTGATCCGTTCCTGGAACAACAACGGCTGGTGGGAGGCGCCGGTACGGACGGGCGACGCCATCGGCCGCCTGATCGGCGCGTCCCCGGGCCAGGTGGTGGCAGGCGACTCCACCAGCGTCCAGCTGTTCAACACGCTGCTCGCCGCCGCCCGGCTGCGCCCCGGCCGCCCCCTGCTGCTGACCGACCCCGACCACTTTCCCACCGACCAGTACATCGCCGACTCGGTGGGACGGCTGCTGGGCCTGGAGGTCCGCAGGGTGCCCGCGCGCGACGCCGCCGCCGTGCTGGCCGCCGACGGGGCGGACGTCGCGGTCGCCGCCTACGCACCGGTGGACTACCGCACCGGCGAGCTGTACGACACGGCCGCGCTCACCGGCGCCGCGCACACCGCGGGGGCCCTGATGCACTGGGACCTGTGCCATGCCGCCGGCGCGATGCCCATCGGACTCGACGCCATCGAGGCCGACTTCGCCGTCGGCTGCGGCTACAAGTACCTCTCGGGCGGTCCGGGTGCCCCGGCGTTCGCCTACGTCGCGCGCCGCCACCAGCAGGGCTTCGACCACCCCGTGACCGGCTGGCACGGTCACGCGGAGCCGTTCGCCATGTCCGGAACGTACGCTCCCGCCCCGGGCATCACCCGGGCCCGCGTCGGTACTCCGCCCCTCCTCTCGCTGGTCGCCCTGGAAGCCGCGCTGACGGCGTACGACGGGGTCGACATGGAGTCCGTACGGGCCAAGAGCCTCGCCCTGACAGGCTTCTTCCAGGAGTGCGCCGACTCCCTCCTCGACGGCCTGGGCTTCACCATGGCCACCCCGCGCGAGGCCGCGCGCCGCGGCAGCCAGGTCGCTCTGCGCCACCCGGAGGCGTACCCGCTGGTCGCCGCGCTCACCGCACGTGGCGTCATCGGCGACATGCGCGCCCCGGACCTGCTGCGCTTCGGCTTCAACGCGCTGTACCTCACGCACGCGGACGTGCTGCACGCCGTGCGGGAGCTGCGGGACATCACGTCCACGGGCGCCCACCGGGCCGCCGCCCACCAGCAGCGCCCGACGGTCACCTGACCGGGTCGCACGACCGCCCGGTCCGCGCGATCCCCGAGGTCACGGCATCCGCCCGACCTCCGCGCGTCCGGCTCCGTACCGGTCCGTCTCCCGGCGGACCGGTACCGCACCACCTCCGTACCCGACCCACGGGCCGGCCCCTCACCACTCCCGGACCGGTGCTCCGCAAGGCTCCCGGACCGGACCGGCCCCCTTCGCACGTCCACTCTCCGCCGCCGAGACCCCTAGGACTGCCCATGCGATCCCTCCGTACAAGAGCGGGCCTGGCGACGGCAGTCGCCGCCGCCACCGCCGCGACCCTCCTCGTGCCGGGCAGCTCCGGCGCCACCGCCACGGCCACCGCCACCGACCCGGACATCCCCGAGGTCTGCGCCGACCGTCGACCCGGGCCGGCCGACCCCGGCGCGTACGGCATGCAGCTGGACGGCACGTTCCGCCACCCCGCTCTCACGCCGGTCGACGAGGAGCACGAGCACTCCTTCCCGGGCCGCAACAAGAAGTACGACACCCGCTCGTACATCAAGAACATGAAGGTCGAAGCCGCGTACGAGGGCGCGGACTTCACTCCCGACCCCTTCCACACCTGGCAGAACATCGTCGACTTCGGCGGTCGCCGCTACATGTTCCAGTACGACCGCTCCGAGGGCCGCGTCTACGACATCACCGATGTGAAGAAGGTGAAGGTCGTCGAGAGGATGAGCCGCCAGGACGTGGACGGCGACGAGACGAAGGCCAACGGCACCTGGGCGGCCAATGACTACTGGGGCGCCTCGACCATTCAGTGGAACAAGAAGCTCGACGCGTACGTCATGGTCCAGAGCTTCGAGGACAAGCGGCAGATATCGGAACTCACGGACGACCCGGCGAACGACAAGTACAGCAACCCGGAGGGGGTCAGGAAGCTGCGCGAGAAGCCCGGGCTCAAGGGCTTCAAGGTCTTCCGCCTGGACGGCCCCCGGAAGAAGGACTGGAAGCTCCTCGCGACCGTCTCCACCGACGCCACCCAGAAGGACCGCCTCACGAGCGACCCGAACACGGCGCAGCAGGGCTCCGGTTCCCTCGACACGCCGTACTGGACCGGCGAGCGGTACATGTTCATCGCGACGGCGCCCGACGACACGTACTCCCGTACCGAGTACCCCACCAACCTTCACTCGGCCGGCTACCAGTCGTGGGACATGGCCGACCCGGCCCACCCGAAGCTCCTCGACACCTGGCACCTGCCGGGCCAGCGCACCGGTGAGGACGCGGCGTACCGGAAGAACCCGCGCTGCGGCAACCGCACCAGCTGGATGGGCGCGCGGATGCCGCTGTTCATCCCCAAGCCCGTCGAGAAGGGCGGGCGTTACGCCTTCGCCGCCATGGGCGGCTACGGCCTGACGGTCCTCGACATCTCGAACCCGGCCGACCTGAGGACGGTCAGCCACCTGGACCTGCCGCCGTCCGTCTCGGGCACCGAGGGCGACAACATCGACGTCTCGCAGTACGAGCGGACCGGGATCATCCACTACTCCGGCTACCCGCTCACCGAGGACTGTTACGAGCCGTACAAGGACGTCTACCAGATCGACGCCAAGGACCCGAAGAACCCCCGCGTCGTCGGCGCCCTGCCCCGTCCCACCCCGCCTCCGTCCGCCGGCATCACGGACTTCTGCCAGCGCCGCGGCAGCTTCGGCCCCAAGCGCACCGGCTCCTACACCAACCCGGGCCGGCACACCCCGGGCGTACTCGGCTACGGCTTCTACAACGCGGGCGTGCAGTTCTTCGACGTCTCCGACCCCGCCACGCCGAAGATCGACGCCTATTTCGTCCCGAAGGCGTACGGCACCGAGACCCCCGACTACGCGTACGGCAACCAGACCCACGGCGTGTACGTGGAGTGGGACCGCAACATCGCCTGGGTGCTGACCAACCACGGCATCTACGCGCTGTCCTCACCGAAGGTGCTGGGCAGGCCCGACCTCGACCGGCCCGAAAGGCCGTTCCGCAACAGCGAGTTCTGAGCCCGAGCTCTCCGAGCGAAGAGCTCTGAGCCCTCCGGGGGCGGCGGAACGATCCGCCGCCCCCCTCCCGCCGCGACTCCCACACCCACACGTACAAGAAGGACACCTGCCATGGCCGCTCCGGAAAGACCCGCCCAGGCTCCCGTCTCCCCTCCCGCCACGAGCGGTGAACCGGCGAAGGGCCCAGGTCTCGTCCGCTCCCTCACCCACCGTCAGACCACCATGATCGGTCTGGGCTCCGCGCTCGGCACCGGCCTGTTCCTCGGCTCCGGGTCGGCGATATCCGCCGCGGGCCCCGCCGTGATCATCTCGTACGCGATCGGAGCCGTACTGGTCGCGATCATCGCCGTCCTGCTCGGCGAGATGTCCGCCGCGCATCCGGTGCAGGGCTCGTTCGGCGCCATCGCGCACAAGTACCTCGGCCCGTGGGCCGGCTTCGTCACCCGCTGGATGTACTGGTTCAGCGCCGTCGTGGTCATCGGTACGGAGGTCGTCGCCTCCGCGCTCTACATCCGCTGGTGGTGGCCCGGCGTGCCGATGTCGGCGGCCATCCTCGCGATCGCGGTGGTGGTGCTCGCGGTGAACATCATCAACGTGAAGTCCTTCGGCACCACGGAGTTCTGGCTCTCCACCATCAAGGTGACCGCGCTGTGCGCGTTCATCCTGTGCGCGGCACTCCTCGTCTTCTTCGGCCTCCCGGACACCGAGGCCACCGGCCTCGCGCACCTCACCGACGACGGCGGGTTCGTCCCGCACGGTGCGAAGTCCGTCTGGATCGCCATGTCCGTCGTGATGTTCGCGTACGCCGGCTTCGAGGTCGTCGCCATCGCGTCGGCCGAGGCCACCGACCCGCAGCGCAGTATCCGCACCGCGATGCGCCAGCTCGCCTGGCGGCTCAGCGTCTTCTACGTCCTGGCGATCACCCTGGTCGTGGCGCTGATCCCGTGGCGGCGGCTGGCCGCAGGGGACGGCAGCATCGAGGAGAGCCCGTTCGTGCGGGTCTTCTCCGACGTCGGCGTGCCCGCCGCGGCGACCCTCACCAACCTCGTCGTGCTCATCGCCGCCGTCTCCGCCGCCAATGCCCACCTGTACGGCGCCTCCCGTCTCCTGCACTCCCTCGGCGACGACGGCCTGGCCCCGGCCCCGCTGGCCCGCCTCACCTTCCGCGGCGTCCCGGCCACGGCCCTGGCCGCCTCCACCCTCGGTATCGCGGCCGCGGCGCTGCTCGCCTTCTACGACGTCGGCGGCATCTTCAGCATCCTGATGTCGATCGCTCTCTTCGCGGTGCTGCTCGTCTGGCTGCTGATCCTCGCCTCGTACATCGCCTTCCGCCGCCACCGGGACGCGCACCCTGCGGAATTCACGGGCTTCACCATCCCGGGAGGCAGCAAGCTCGCGCTGGTGGCCGGACTCGGGGTGCTGGCCGTCGCCGCCACCGCCGTCGAGGTCCCGGACATGCGTCAGGCGGCGGGCATCGGTCTCGCCTTCACCCTCGTCCTGCTCGCCTGCTACGCCCTGACCGCCTTCCGCCGGGCACGACGGCCCTGAGGAGCCACCGGGCGGAGGCCCGGCCGCGCGCCGCGCTTCGCCGAGGGACGCGCGAGGCGGCCGATCGGCCCGTTCCGCCGACAGCACGCGACCCCGGGCGACGATGCCCGGGGTCACGCCGCTCGGCGCCGTTCCGCGGTTCGCCGACCGGCTGCGGCCGGTGTCACACGAGCGCCGCGCCCATGATCGCCGTCGGCTGCTCGGCGCGCGTCCGGGCCCGTAACGATGTCTGTCCATGCTGTCCGCTGCACCTCCGAGAGGGGGCTATCCCCCCTACGGTTTCGGAAGCAGGCTCCCTTACGTGGTCATGGCATCGAGGGCGACGATTCTCTCAAGTTGCACAGCACAAGTTGAGGGGCAGAACACCATGGACGGGCGCCGGAAATACATCAGCCGACGGGGACTGCTGGCCACCGCGGTGGTGGCGATGGGAGCGGTCCTCGTTCCTGTGGCGGTCCAAGCGGCACCGGCCGACGGGGCTGAGGGGAAGCGGAGCGCGGTCCGCGAGCTGGAGCGGGTGGCCCATCCGCTGCGCTCGACGGAGCCCGGGGGAGACACGGCCGACCTGCGTGCCCTGGCCGCGATGATCGGCAACGCCGAAGTCGTCGGACTCGGCGAGGCCACGCACGGCTCCCATGAGTTCTTCACCATGAAGGAGCGGGTCTTCCGCTACCTCGTGGAGAAGAAGGGCTTCACCACTTTCTCCCTGGAGATGAGCTGGTCAGCAGGGCTCCGGATCGACGACTATCTCCAGACCGGCAAGGGCGACGCCCGCAGCATGGCCAAGGAGGCGCTGGGCAACTCCCCCTGGGAACGAGAGGAGTTCGTGAGCCTTCTTGAGTGGATGCGGGAGCACAACCGCAGCAACCCCGGCCGCACCGTCCATTTCATGGGCAACGACCTCGGCGCTCCCACACTGAGCGACGAGTTCTTCGGCCGGGTGACCGGCTACATGCAGCGCAACCACCCGGCGGCGCTGCCACGGCTCAACGAGCTCTACGCCGGTCTGCGCCCGATCGACGACGTCTTCGCCTACCTGGCCAAGCCGCTGGCGGAACGACAGCAGCTCGCCGCCAAGGCCCAGCAGGCCCTGGACCTGGTCAGCAGCCAAAAGGACCCCGGCGACGAGGCGTTCGTGTGGGCCGAGCAGAACGCCCGGTCGATCGCCCAGACCGCCAAGTTCCTCACGATGGACGTCACCGACCCGGACTCGATGGCCGCCTCGCAGCGCTTCCGCGATGAGGTGATGGCCCAGAACGTCACCTGGTGGCAGCGGCAGACCGGCAGCAAGGTGCTGCTGTCGGCACACAACGACCATGTCGGCTACAAGGCCGGTGACCCCACGATGTACCCCAAGACACAGGGCTCCTTCCTGCGCGACACCATGGGCAAGAACTACCTCCCCATCGGCTTCACCTTCAACCAGGGCTCCTTCCTGTCGAAGGACACCGCCCTCGGCGGCGACTGGAAGAAGTTCACGGTGGGGGCCGCCGGCCCCGGCCGGAACGAGCACACCCTCGACCAGGTCCGCCACCGGGACTTCTACCTCGACGTCCGCCATGCCCCGGCCCGCGCACGCGCCTGGCTGAACACGGCCCGGCCCACGCTCAACCTCGGCACCCAGTTCCCCGCGGAACCGAGCGATATCGCCCTCGCCAAGTCCTTCGACGTCCTCATCCACCTGCACCAAGTCCGGGAGGCCGACAAGCTGAAGCCGTGACGGCGATCTCCAGGTTCAGGGACAGTGGCGGTGAGGTCCCAACCAGGACTACGAGGCCGACCGGTGCGGGCTGGGTGGCTGCCACAGGGGACGGCGCTGATGGTCCGGCTGCGCACAGACCTCTTCCGTGGGAAGCCGTTGGTGTCGGTGTTCCCGTGCGCCGGTGCCCCCAGTTGGCACCAGGACCGCACACCGTATGCCTCGTCGCGGGTTGGCGGCGACGCGCGCCCGTCGGCTGATCGTCCTGCTGGTGTCGCTACTCGGTGTGCGCGGTGTGGGTGGTGATGTGGATGTATTGGACGTCGAGTTGGTTGGCGATGTTGTCGAGGACGTCGGCGAGGGAGCGGACGGTCACGGGTTCGAGGCTGATTCCCGGTCCGCTCTCTGTGGTCATCACGGGGACGCCGTCGTGGGCACCGGCCTGCCAGGAGCGGGCGATGGACCGCAGGAGCGCGGTGACGTGTTCCGCGGGAACGGTCAGGCGCCCGTCAGGCTCGACATTGACCTCGGGTGCCGCGAGCGGCGCTTCGTGTCCCTCGTCCGGGGAGCTCATGCCGTCCATTCGATGCCGATCTTGGTGAGTGCGTTGCACTGCTCGGGGGTGAGCCGGTCGCGGCGCGGTCCCGCGCGGACGGCCTGCCTCAGGTCGAGATACTGCCGTTGTCTCAAGCCGGCCGGGGCGTCAGGCCGACATCAGGCGAAGGGCCGAAAGGCAGGCTGTCTACCCGTGATCATCTGGACTGCCGGCCCGGCTGGGGCGGTCGAGAAGTCGTACGCCGAAGTCGATGGCGCGGTCCGCCCGTGAGCGATCCCCTGAGACGAGGAGATCGAGTTGTAGGCCCCGGAGCTGCGCGAGGACAAGGGTGGACAGAGCGGAGGCGTCCTCGGGCGGCCAGCCGTCCGCAGCAAGCCTGTTGGCGATGATCTCGATCCAGTCGTGGACGATCGCCCGGGAGGGTTCCTCGTCTTCCCCGGACTTCTCCCCGTGGCGGCCGACGAATTCGAAGAGCAGGAGGAACTGGCGCTGCCCCTGCGGTTCGCACAGCTGATGCCATATCGCCCTGACGAGTTCGGCCGTCGAGTGTGCCTGGCGGAGTTCCACGTCCGAAACCAGCCATGCGGCCAGATCCGTGCGGACCTTCTCTGCGACGGCCAGGAGTAGCGCGTCCTTCGAGGAGAAGTGCCGTAGCAACGTCGCGTGGGTGACACCGAGCGCCTGCGCCACGGGGCGCAGGGACAGGCCGCTGACGCCGTGTTCGAGGACGTACTCGGTCGCCGCAGCCAGCAACTCCGGCCGCCGGTGCTGGAACCGGAGGGTGCGCCCGTCGACGCGGGGCGAACTCATCGCTGCCTTCCTCCGCTCTGTGCCCATGGAAAAGTAGCAGTACCACTCGGATAACCTAACCAAATGGTACTGCTACTTTCTGGGTATCACGGCCGCGAATCCCATGCTTCGTCTCCGCCAACCGGAGGGACAAGAAGGAGCTCGGTGAACCCGACAAAAGCGGTGCGGAGAAGGTCGGGTGACCGGGACCGGTGTCGCCGCACGATGGGGGCATGGACGACACGACCTTGGTATCCCGATTCCTCCGCGACGGCTTCGTGAAGTTGGAGGGCGCCGTCGCACCGCGCGTGGCCGCGGACTGCGCGCGGCTGCTGTGGCGAGAGACAGGCTGTGACCCGGACGATCCGGCGACGTGGGCGCAGCCCGTGCACTGGGTGGCCGGTATGGCGCAGGGACCGTTCGCCGCCGCACCCAACTCCCCGTCCCTGCAGCGCGCGTACGATCTGCTCGTCGGCGCGGGATGCTGGGAGCCGCGCTACTCGCTGGGCACGTTTCCGCTGCGCTTCCCGCACGAGGAGGAGCCGGACGATGCGGGCTGGCACATCGAGGGGAGCTATCTGCCGGAGGGCGAGAGCTGGTACTTCACGAATCTGCGCTCCCGGGGCCGGGCGCTGCTGATGCTGTTCCTGTTCAGCGAGGTCGGTGAGGAGGACGCCCCGACCCGGATCCGGGTCGGCTCACACCTCGACGTACCGAAGGTGCTGGAGAAGTACGGGGAGGACGGGGCGAGCGGGCTGACCCTTGCGCCCGATCTGGTGGCGGCGTCCGAGCACCGGCCCCTCGCGCTCGCCACCGGGTCCCCGGGCGACGTCTTCCTGTGCCATCCGTTCCTGGTGCACGCCGCGCAACCGCACCATGGCGTGCGACCGCGCTTCATGGCCCAGCCGCCGCTGATGCCGGCCGCACCGTACGAACTGGAGCGGGCCGACGGCGCGTACTCACCCGTGGAGATCGCGATCCGCCGGGGCCTGGGACAGGACACTCCCGGCCCGGACGGAGACAGCGCCGACTGCGGTGCCGGGTAGACACGCCTCATCAATCAGGCGCATGCAGCCTGAACTGCCTCACGACTGCCGGGGATGTGGGAGGTGGCGTTGCCGGTTCAGCGGTCACGGACATTTCCCGTTCTCGCCGATCGCGGTCGGCTACTCAACCGGCGACCCGGTACTACTGCCGACGCCGGGGGCCCGGGGACGCGGCGTCGGGTCAGGTTCCGCCGGTGTGGGGGCGGTGTGCTGGGGGGCCTGGGCCCGTAAGGCTGCGACTTCGCTCCGGAGTTCGGTGAGTTCCCGGTGCAGGGCCTGGATCGCGACGAGGGCCACTCCGTTGGCGTCGGTGCAGCAGATCGTCCTGTCGTTCTCACCCACTTTGAAGGCTTTCCACCAGTCCTGCGCCATGGGGCCCAGGTGCCGAACGTGGGGCGGGTCCCAGTGATACCTCCATGTGCTGACCGGCAGCTGCACCACTTGTTCGAGTACCTGGTAGCCGTTGACCGGCTCGCTGCCGCACACCGCCCCCGACACCGCGCCGGAGGCCAACCCGGCCGCGGAAACGCCCTGCCGACGGCGCTCCTTGACCGCGACCGGCGTCCAGATCCTGGCCAGGAGCCCCCTCAACCGCAAGCCGCTCACCGCTCCCAGACCACCGGGGTGACCGCGGTCTTCCACTCACGGTCGGAGAAGAGGAGACTGCCACCGCCACCGCCGTTCTCGGGTCGGTTCACCGGGAGTTGGACGAGACTGCCGACCACCCCGCTGCCGTGAGCTGTCTCGCCGGCCGCCGTGACTTCCTTGTGCGTGTTGATCATCGTGTTGCCGTATGCGCCATTGCCGGCTGCGAGAATGTTCTCGCTCGCCACGGCCGGGGCAGTCATGGCGCCGGTGCATGCGGCGGCCGTGGCCGACAGCACCACCAGACGGTGGCCAACGCGCTTCGTGAGCATCAAGCATCCTTTCGCCGGGGACGCCGATCACGCCCGTTCCTCCTAACGGCCCAACGCCCGGCAGGACACGTGGTGAACAGCTGGGGCGGTGGGCCGTAAGCGGGGGACGACCCGGGCGGGGTCCGCCGACCGCGCCCGGGCCCGGTGCACGGCCCGGCGGAACCCGGGCCGTGTCGCGTCACTCCACTACTTCAGCCCGTTGTCCAACGCGGTCATCAGCTGTCCGTTCGGGGTGTCGCCGGACATCTCCCAGACGAAGCCGCCCAGCAGCCCCTTGGACTTGACCCAGGCGGTCTTCTTGGCGATCGACCAGGCGTCGTCGAAGGACCACCACTGGCCGTTGGGTCCGGTGTAGCCGTACGTCGACACCGACTGCTCGTCGTGGCGGACGGTCATGTTCGGGAAGCTGGTGATCAGGTTGTTGTAGCCCCTGACGCCGGCCTCGGTGTCGAACTGGCCGGGTGCGGCACCGCTCGCGCTCTGCCACTCACCGTTGACGCCACCGTCCGCGACGCCCTGCCAGCCGCGCCCGTAGAAGGGGAAGCCCACGGTCAGCTTGCGGGGGTTGACCCCGGCGCCGAGGTAGGCGTTGATGGCGTTCTCGACGCTGAAGTGGAACGCGTACGGGTCCTGGCCGTCCGTGTAGAGGTTGGACGCGTGACCGGCGCGGTTCGGCTCCCAGGAGTTGTCGCTGCCCGCGCCATGGAAGTCGTAGCCCTGCACGTTGGCGTAGTCGAGGGACTCGAAGATGCGGCTGAGGTCCCAGCCGGCCCCGATCTTCGCCGGGTCGGCCGGGGTGAACGCGGTGAGCAGCTTGTGCTCGCCGCCGAGCGCGTCGAGCTGCTTACGGAACTCCGCGAGCAGAGCAGTCAGGTTGCCCTTGTCCTGCGGGCCGTAGTGGTTGCCCGGGTGGCCCTCGGAGCCCGGCCACTCCCAGTCGATGTCGATGCCGTCGAAGATGCCGGTCCCGGTGCCCGGCCCGCCCGCGCCGTTGTAGACGGGCAGGTCACCCTTGATCCACACGTCGATGCAGGACTTGACGAACTTCTCCCGGGACTGCTGCGTGGCGGCGGCGTCCGAGAAGAACTTCGAGTACGTCCACCCGCCGAGGGACACGACGACCTTCAGCTTGGGGTATTTCGCCTTCAGCTTCTTCAACTGGTTGAAGTTGCCGCGCAGTTTGCCCCAGCCGTCGTCCGCGACGCCGTCCACGGACTGGGCGGCGGACATGGGACGGGCGTAGTCGGCGTCCGCGTCACCGGCGCCGGTGCCCTCGTCCGGGTCCTGCGGGTTGCCGGAGACGCCCTTGGTCACCCCCGCCTGGCAGGTGAGGTTCTTCGGGTCGATGTTCTCGAACGAGTAGTTGATGACGTCCAGCTTGGCCGCGGCACCGGAGGTGTCGAGGTTCTTCACGAAGTACTGGCGTCCGTAGATGCCCCACTGAGCGTAGTAGCCGACCTTGAGCTGTTTGCCCGCGCCGGCCACGTCGTCGGTGGTGACGGTCAGGGCGTTGGAGCCGGGCGACGGATTGTCGGCGGTGTCCCGGGCCTTGACGGTGAAGGTGTACGGAGTGGCCGGGGAGAGCCCCTCCACGGTGGCGGTCAGGGTGTCCGCGCCGACGGACGTGACCAGCGTGCCGCCGCGGTAGACGTCGTAGGCGGCCACGGCGACGTTGTCGGTGGACCTGCCCCACGCCAGGCCGACGGTGGATGCGGTCCTGCCGGTGGAGCGGAGGGAGCCCGGAGCTGTCGGCGGCGTCGGGTCGGTCGCCGGGTCCACCGTCCTGACCGACAGCGGGTCACTGGCCGGCCCGACGTTGCCGCGGATGTCCTTCGCCCGGACGGTGAAGGTGTGGTCCGTTGCCGGCGTCAGGCCGGTGACGGTCGCGGAGGTGCCGGTCGCTGTGGCGACGGTCTCCGAGCCGCTGAGCACCTCGTAGCCGGCCACGGGGTGGTCGCCGTCGCGGGCGGCGACCCAGCTCAGCGCGACCGTGCGCGCGGTGACCGCGGTGGCCTTCGGCGCTCCGGGGGCGGTCGGCGGGACGTCGGGGCTGCCGTCGCACTTGTCGCCGTTGATCGTGCAGCCGGTCGGGGTGCCGGGGGTGCCGTTCGCCGTGAACCAGTAGCTATACGGTTCGGTGGTGCTGCCTGCCGGGACGTTGGCGTTGTAGAAGGCGTTCTTGACGGTCACGTGGCGGCCGGAGACGGTCACCTCGCCGTTGTAGTTGCCGGACAGGGCCACCCCGGCCGGCAGGTTGAACTCCAGGGTCCAGCCGTTCACCGCGGCCGTTCCGGTGTTGCGGACGATGTACGTCCCTTTCCACCAGGAGCCGTTGTCCTGCGTGGTGAAGGACGCGGTCAGGGTACCGGCCGCGTGGGCGGGTGCCGCGAGGGCGGTGAGCCCGGCGAGCGGCAGCAGCAGGGCGGTGCCGAGGAGCGCGACCCGTTGCCGCAGCCGTCGCGCGCCGCCGGATCCGGGCGGATGTGCCGCTGCCCTCGTACCGGGAAATGCTCTCTTTCCGGAAAGTGGTCTGCGCCTGTGGAACATGGTTCTCCCTGCGGTGGTGGGGTGGTACAGGGGTGAGACGAACCGTGCGCGTGCGCCTGCGGGTGACCGGACGATGGCAGGCTGATGTGCGAGGCGGAGCCGGTCTGGAGGCCGGGTACCGCCTTTGCTCAGGACGCCCCACAACGTAGAAGGTCTGGACCAATGCGTCAATAGGTCCATACCATGGACGGGTCGTCCTGTACGTCCCGGGTTCGTCGTGGTGACGTGGTGGCCCCAGTCCGCCGACGGGGGAGTGGGGGCCGGCTGCCCGGCCTCGGTGGCCTGCCTCCCCGCGGTGCCCCTGGGGCACGAGTGCCGCGCCATGGAACAGGAACGCGCCGCGCTCCGACGCCTGCACCCCGGGACCTCAGTGGAACGGCGCGTCGGAGTGGGGCACGATCCGCTCATGGAGTACGTCATCGACCTTGATCAGGCAGCCGCAGTAGTCGCTGAGCGGATGGCGCGATGGCTGGCGGCCGGTCTCAAGGTCGGGCAGATGACCTGGCGGGACGAAACCGCGCCGTGGCCCCAGCGGTGTGAGACGGACAGAACTCTCGTGCGTGATCCCGACTCGGTCGGCGTGCTCATCTCCGGCCCGGCGGACGCTGAGCTGTCGGTGGTGTTGTTCCGGGGCGGCTGGGCAGCCGGCCCGGGCTGTCTCACGGGGCTGCCCGGCGCCCTCCTCATGGGCCGGCGCGAGCAGGACGGCGCCCTGCGACAGGGACGTCGCCGGTCCACTCGCACGGGCGATGCGGGCATGGATCTCACAGCGAGGTCAGGTGTCGGAATCGGATGAGGTGTGAGGGGCCGGGCCGGCATGGGCCACGGCGTATGCCCAGCGCTGTTCGACCGTGTCGCCCACCTGCGGGCCTCGAAGGCGTGGGCCAGGGTCAGGCTTTTCCAGTCCTCTGGAGGCGTGGATGCCCGCCGTGCCGCCGTAGACCTCAAGCCGGTCGTCCGTGTCGTTCCATACGCCCGCGAAGACGTACTGGCCGCCTACCCTCATTGCCGGAACTCCTGGGTCCGGGAGCTCCTTGCCGGACTCCAGGAAGGAATTGGTGTTGACTTCGATTCTTCCGCCGACGTCGCCTTTGAACGACCGTTCGACCTCGACGAGCCATTGCTGTTCCATGTCGCCGTTGTCATCGGTGAGCTGCTGGCCGCTCTTGCTGATGACCGTGCCGTGGAAGAGGAGTTGAGCGGCGTGTGCCACGTACTCGTCCCTGGACAGGTCGGGGACGCGAAGCGACTCTGACCGACCGGCCCTGGCCGGGCTTTCGGCGCCTGCCAGGCTGAGGTACGCGCCGTACCCCGTTGCGGTCATGACGGCGGCGGCCGAAGCCATTACGGCGATTCCCCGACTGATTCGCATCTTATCCCCAGAGTCTGTGGTAGGCGTTGCGGTCATGCTCAGTTGGCTGATTGCTCGCCACCTCACTCATGTCCGGAGTCATGAGTGACTTCTTTTCCTGGCCTTTGTGGCAGAAGCCGAGCGCGTGACCGAACTCGTGTGCGGCTGCTGCCTTTCGCCAGTAGTCGGAGGCCCAGTCTCCACGGCCGTCCAGGTAATGCTTGTTGAGATAAATGTAGTCCGTCGCACCCATATTGCCGTGGCGTTCCCATGTTGCGAGTGCACCATCGGCCTTCTTCTTGTCCTTCCAGTGCAGGTCGTTGCTGGTCAGGGCGTCATCTGGTGTGACTTTCACCTTGTTCAGACGGTAGTTCGAGGTGTACCAGCGGGACTGTGCCCACGTGCGCGCCTTGTCGTACTTCGTTGCCTCGGTCCAACTGATTTCCCGGTCATCGACGGACGAGTACGACTTCGAGTCCCTCTTTCCGTTCACGCATTCTGTTGGAGCTGCTGCAGCGTAGGCGTGAGGTGACGTTGAGGCGATGCTGGTGCACGACGCCGCTAGGGCGCGTATTGAGTTGTGATCAATCTGCGGGATTCGCTGTCGTGGCGACGCTTGGACCGGTAGACCTTCTTGTATGACGCAAGTGCAACTGGCGGACGTGGAGTGGGAGTTCATCGGGCCGTACCTGCCGGTCGGCGGGTACGGCCCGTATCCCGAGCGGCTGCGGCAGCAGTTCGAGGGCGTGATCTGGAAGTTCAGGACAGGCGGGCAGTGGCGGGAGATGCCGGCTGAGTTCGGTCCCTGGCCGACCGTCCACAACCGCTTCCGGCAGTGGCGTGACGGCGGGGTCTTCGAGGCCCTGCTGGAGGGTCTGATCGCCGAAGCCGCGAGGCGGGGCGAGGCAGACGTGTCCCTGGTCAGCGTGGACTCCACCACCGCCCGGGCCCACCACGGTGCCGCCGGGATGCACCTGGACGAGAGCGTCCTGACCGCCCTGGAAAGAGCCGCCGCCGAGGAGGAGAAGGCCCGGCAAAAGGGGGCGGGGCGGAAGGACAAGCCGGGCGATCCGCCGACCGTGGTCCCGCCCACGAAGAGCGGCGACGTAACCGACGCCGACACAAACTCCGGCTGAAGGCCGCCCTGCTCGGGCGCTCGCGGGGCGGGCAGACCAGCAAGGTCCACCTCGCAGCCGACCGCAAGTGCCGCCCGCTCGCGATCGTCCTGACCGCGGGACAGGCCGCCGACAGCCCCCAGTTCATCCCCGTGCTCAAGAAGATCCGGGTCCGTGGCCCGGCCGGCCGCCCCCGGACCCGGCCGGACGCGGTCGCCGGGGACAAGGCGTACTCCTCCCGCGGCAACCGTTCCTACCTGCGCAAACGCCAGATCAAGGCCGTCATCCCGGAGAAGAAGGACCAGGCTGCCAACCGGAAGAGGAAAGGCAGCCGGGGCGGCCGGCCCGTCAGCCACGACACCGACCTCTACAAAGAGAGGAACACCGTCGAACGCCTGATCAACAGACTGAAAGCCTGGCGGGGCATCGCCACCCGCTACGACAAGACACCCGAAAGCTACCTCGCCGGCCTCCATCTCCGTGCCTCCATGATCTGGATCAAGGACCTCACACGAACCAATTGATCACGACTCAATACGCGCCCTAGCGGGTCAGCGTCTCGAAGCCGGCATCGCCGCAGTACTGCACAACACGCCCCTCCGCCTCGGAGTCACTGTTGTTCATCGCTGCCACCGTCGCCTCCGCCAAGGTGCGACCGCCGCCGACTGCCTCGTTCCGGAGCGGTCGCATCGCGAGGAAGGCGTCCTGAGCGACGGCCCCGACCTCGTCGTACCCTGACGACTCCGGCGTGTCCGTGCCCGCCGCATTCCGCGCCTTCTGCCACGCCCCCAGTTGCGTGCAGTAGTTCTCCCGCTGCACGGTCAGCTGCTGCCCGTCCTTCCCCTCGGACGAGGAACACCCCATCGCGACCGCCATCAGGGTGAGCACCGGGACTACAGCCTTAAGCACGCGCACCATGTTGCCCCCGGGTGAAATTTGCGTCCGCTGGTCCCTGTCACCTGCAACTCCCGTAGCAGGATACCCGCGTCGGATACCTTGGCCGCCGCAGCGGTCGCTGACTGAGCTGCGCAGTGTTCGTACACGGGACAACGGTGCTCTGTGCCGACGAACGTGGACCGTTCGCTGTCGATGGCGGACCGTGAATCCGTCCGGCGGTACGGCTTCGACGGCGCCGAACAGCCCACGTACCGGGTCTGAAGGGTCTCAGCGCTGACCGGTTACGGGGGCTTCCGGTCCGTCATACGTGAGGCGGGCTTCGCCGGGCGGAGTTCGTGAGCCGTTCGGCGAGAGCTTCGACGAGGTCGCGGAGCTCATCCGGGCGTTCGATGACGAAGGGCCGGTCCAGCGAGGCGAGTACAGCAGGAAGCCAGTCGAGCCGGCCCGGCCGCCCATTCCTCGGCAGCGATGACTGTGCTGGTCAGCACTCGCCGGGTGCGAAGGCCTGCAGATGGGAGAGGGTGATCCGACGCCGTGGAAGGTCGATGCCCAGAATCTTCACGGTGAGGCGATCTCCGACCTCAACGAAATCCTCGGGCCGGTCCACGTGCCCTTCGGCCAGCTCCGTGAGGTGCACCAAGCCTTCGAGGCCGTCCTCTCTGTCTTCGATACGGACGAAGGCGCCGAGCGGTACGAGTTTGGTCACGACGCCGTTCGTGATCTGGCCGACCTGCTGTAGGAACTGCGCCATCGGGTCCTCCTGCAATGCCTTCAGAGACAGCGACACGCGCTCGCTCACCAGGCCGACGCCGAGGCCTCCAGCCGCTCCGGGAAGAGACCGAGAGCCCGGGTGCTGGCAACGGCCCGCCGGCAGGGCTTGTCGCTGCTGACATAGACGTACTGGTCCCCACCGACCTGCACGGCGAACCTGTCCTCCACCTCCAGACGACACCAGGCACCGTTGTCGGGGAGCATGCCTCTGACCAGCTCCAGGCCGTGGGAGAGAGGCACCTCCGCACCGTCGTGGAACCCGCTGAGGTCGGGTGGGAAGAGCCCGGCAAGCCCGTGGCCGTCGACAGCCGGCTCCAGGCCGAAGTGGGCGAAGCCGGAGATCCCCGGCTCACGAATGGCCAGGCGGTCGATGCGGGTGTCCTCGGCGAAGGCGGCAATCGCTTGCAGATAGGCGGCCTCGACCGTTCCGTGGTCGCTGATCGAGTCCTCAGCACCGATGTAGCTGCCGTGCCCGTCGCGGTGGGCAGGGTCGTACTTGGTGATCTGATAGACGAAAGGCGGCACGCTGCTCCCGTGGTTGTTGACGATGCTCGCTCAGCGGTCGATCTGGTGATCGGGAGCGTGGGGCGGGATGGGCCGGCGCATCGCCGCCTTCGAGGATGGCCATCGAGATCACCTTCTGCAAGCGGGATACCGTGCCGCATCAGGCCGCATCAGGCCGCATCGATCAGCGGCGATCGATGCGAGTCCCGCCATCGCTTCGGTCGGCTGCCTTGGAGAGACGCTGGTTCTCCAGCGTGATGAACTGACCTGATCGGTCGCTGACCGGCATCAGCACGTCTTTCGCGCCCGGTTGCGGATTTCGGTCAGGACGGTCTGCCAGTACGTGGCGCCCTCGCCGCCGTCATCGCCCCACGGTCCGAAGATTTTGCGGTAGCTGTTCACGGGGATGGCGGTGGTTACGTAGATGGGCCGGTTCGCCACATGCCCGCACAAATTCGACTCAGTGGCACCACGACACGACCGACCTCAACGCGCCACGGGCAGCTCTGTTGCACCTGCACAGGTGGCGCGGGGCCTGCGTAATGAGGTCGACCGACTCTTCGGCCCGGCGCGCTCGGTGGGTGCCGGAACTGCTCTTCGCCGCGATCTGATGACAATGCGCAGGGCCGCGCAATGCTCGGGAGCGCCGGCGGGCATCCTCGTCACTCTCCACCCCGCCTTGGCACCGCTGCTCGTCCTCGCGGTCGTCCCGCAGGGCATCAGCCGCTGACAGACCTTCGCCCGCGACAACATCACCGTCGGCCAAGTGGGAGACGACGACCGTGTCCACGCCGTCGCCGCGGCGTCCGGAGTCGATACCGTCATTGAACAGCTCCCGGAAGGCTTCGACACCTACCTGTCGCTGTCCCAATGGGGCGGCCGCGATCTCTCCCGGGCAGTGTCAAAAGCTGACCGGCGCTTGAGCCTTCTACCGCCAAGATGCCGCAGAGCTCCACAAGATTCAGAGGGAAGGGCCGCAGGAGTGAATAGATGTGCAGGATCCGCGGATTCGCGAGTACCGTCGGCCGATCCGAGCCCTGTCCGAGCAATTGCGGGTGATCAAGAGTTCGGTGACGTCCCAAGAGGGGTTTTCTCAGCGCGATGTGCGCAGGAGAGCGTCCAAGGTGCTCATGAGGTGGGCAACGCGACTCCTGCCCGTTGGAGCGAGCGGATACCGGACAAGAACATCGACCAGGACCGGCGTAGCGCGTCGCCGGGCCTGCTCGATCAGCTCGTCTCCGACAGCGGGATCGCCGCCTGCACTCAACTTGGCCACGCGCGCTGCACATGCAGCCCCGCGCAGGATGTGACCTACCTGGGTAGCCTTCGCGATGGGATGCAGGTATGCGGCAGCTGCGGCGTCGCCAGCAGCACGCGCAGCAAGGCGTGCAGTCTCGGTGGGTGCTTCCTTCGCAGCCCGGTGTGCGTCCAACGCGGTGACGCGCTGCAACTTGGTCCTCCGCGCGCCGTTCGCGAACTCCCAGGCAGCATCAACGGCTGCGCGAGGCCGAGGATCATCGGGAACAGCCTCCTCAAACGCCGGAAGGACATCCTCAGCGCTTTCCACCACGTAGCGCACGACGATGCGCAGCTCTTCCATCGTCAGCTCGAAATCACCGGCCTCAGTCGTCATGACCCGATTCTCCCATCGACGTGGAGGGCAGGGGCGCAGCTCCGGAGAGGTGCCCCTACACTCCGGCCGCCCAGCGAAACTCACAGGTCAGACAACGAAGGTGCGCGTGCGCGGGCCCGTCGGCCGCCCCCGCACCCGGCCGGACGCGGTCGCCGGAGACAATGCCTACTCCTCGCGCGGTAATCGCGCCCACCTGCGAATACGCCGCATCAAAGCAGTCATCCCGGAGAAGAAGGACCAGAGCGCGAACCGAAAGAAGAGGGGCTCCCAAGGCGGCCGGCCCGTCAGTCACGACGCCGACCTCTACAAGGAACGCAACACCGTCGAGCGCCTGATCAACAAACTCAAGGCATGGCGCGGCCCCGCCACCCGATACGACAAAACCCCGGACAGCTACCTCGCCGGACTCCACCTGCGCGCGTCGATGATCTGGATCAAAGACCTCACCCGGCCCACCCAACGATCACGACCCGCTACATGCCCTGGCCGCAGTATCGGGTTCATAGAACCGTCACCACATGCCCTCTGACAGCGCCAAGGCGCGACTCCCGCGACGAAGCTTCAGCATGGAGAGCTGGAGCTCGACAGAGCCGCGCCCGCTTGGCAGGTCACACCGGCCGTGCCAGGAGACCTGACTTACAGCACCAGAACGGACTACACCGACGGGCGCGTCGCCGGGTACGGATAGCCGTTGGGAACCGTCTTGTAGCAGGCTTCGGCCCACGTGGCCGCGGACGGGTTGGTCGTGCACTGGTAGAGCACGCTGGCGTTGCTCGGAGAGTCGGTGCCGTCAGCCGCCGGAACGGTAGCCGTTCCCGTCCCCTGCCAGCTGTCCCCCTTGTCGTTAATGATGCTCCAGGTACCGGTCATCGCCTTGAGCAGCTGAGCTCGGGCCACCCAGCCCACCTGACCGGGCGGGATGTCGAATTGAACTTGACCAGACTGCGTCGTAGTGGTGTTCCACTGGCTTCCCCAGTACCCCTGAATGGCCACAGAGATCGATGCCGCCACGGGCGACGTACTCAGGGGCCCGGTTCCGACCGTTCCGGTGACCGTGACCGATCCGCCGTTGCTGAAGGTGTACCCCGTGCTGTGCGACCAGCCGTACTGGTATACCGAGCCGCTGGCGCCCGCGAAAGCCGGGGGGCCCACCACCTGGGCGGGGCCGGACTTCGCCGGAGCCGGAGTCCCCACCTGGAATGTAGCCGTCGGGATGACCGAGGACTTGTTGTTGAACTGGTTCAACGCATACATCGTGGCCCAGGATTTCAGCTGCTGGACGAGTTCCGGCGCATGCTCCTGGCCGGAACCGTATTTGCCGATCGCGAAGCGGTCGTTCCAGGCACTCGAACCCTGGCAGTTCCAGAGACCCACGGTGGTACCCGCCGACGTACCGCCGCCCCAAGCATTCAGACACTTGTTGTCGCTGGCACGCCGAAAGCGGAATTGTTCGTATCCGGTATTCGTTGTCTGCAGCGGCTGAGCGTACCAATCCTGGGAACTCTGACCACTACAGATCTGTACAATAGCGCTATCGGAATTATTGGTGGTGTCGAGGCACAGTCCACTCGATGCGACCCGAATCGTGAAGGCTCCGTTCCCGCTGGGACTGGGAACGAACATCCAGTGGTTTGGGGAACCATAGTTATTGGTCAGTTTCACGGCACTGCCGGCTCCACCGGTCGCAGCGACATCGGTCATAGTGGAACCGGTATAGCCGGACATGATGTTTCCGCAGAGCACACCATCAACGCCGCAGGACGGCGCCGCATACGCCGAACCGGTGGCCAGCGGCGAGACCACCACACCAAGGGCCATGACGCCGATTCCCATGGCGGCCGACCCCAGGCGTCGGGCCTTCGAGGAGGTTCTCTTGAACATTGCGACTCACGACCTTCTTCGTCGGTTGGCTTCACGTGGAATGCGCAGGATGCGCGGCAACAGCGAGAGATCATGCTTCGATTGGTGCTATTCGGTCAGAAAGATCTAATGGTGCGGGCATGTCAAATGTGACGTGGCAATCGCGCCCTTCCCCTCCTCGGCCTCTTACGCGCCCCGCGTTGCCACGCGGGTGTCGTCAAGGTGTTGCCCCACCCCCTTTCGCACCCTGATCCTCTAGGGGCCGCCAGGCAGCGAGAGCACTAAGGGCGATTTGAGAGTAAGTTCGAGATAAGACCGTGTATAGGCGTAGAACAAGCCGTTCGAGTAGCCGTATTCAAGCCGAACAGGCGCCAGCGCCGGCTCTCCCTGCCGCTCTTGACGCTCACTCAGTACTCGCCACCACTACCGACCTGCCAATTCCCCTATCTCGGCGATGGCGACCGCGATCCGCGGCGGCCAAGATCGCAACCACATACGGGCCCTAGTACTGCAACGGTCTTTGGCCTGATGGGTGGGCAGTTTCGGGTGGTGTGTGGCC
>NZ_LWLE01000013.1 GCF_001905125.1 Streptomyces sp. TSRI0281
GGGAAAGCCCCGTACCGCAAGGTACGGGGCTTTTCTGCGTTCACCGGCCTTTCGCCGATGCTCGTAACCTTCCTCCCGATGCTGTTCGCGGCGCTACCAGGGGCCGGGCCGGCGCGCGGCCGGTCTGTGGGGGAGTTCCGTGAGGCTCGTGAGAATCCGCCGGGAATCGGCGCGTCCGATGGTTAACAGCACCCTGGGATTCAGGGTATGCTTTATCTCGTTGCACAGCGCGACAGGCCCCAATAGCTCAGTCGGTAGAGCGTCTCCATGGTAAGGAGAAGGTCTGCGGTTCGATTCCGCATTGGGGCTCAGTCAGAAGAAAGGCTCCCGCCATTCGGCGGGGGCCTTTTTTGTGTTCCAGCCCATCACATGCTGATGTTCACATGAACATCAGCATGATAGAAATGGTTCATGGGTGTTGCTGATCGTCTGGACCTGACGCTGCGGCTGGTGCAGGGCTCCGGCCGTGTCTCCGTCTCGGAACTCTCCCAGCGTCTGGGGGTGTCCGAGATGACGGTCCGCAGGGACCTCGACGCGCTGGAGCGCCAGGAGCTCGTCCGCCGAGTCCATGGCGGCGCCGTGGCCACGAAGGCGCGTGAAGAGGGCGCGGGCTTTGTTGCACGGGAAGCCTGGCAGTCCGCCACGAAGGACCGGCTGGGTGCCCGGGTGGCCGCGATGGTCGAGCCGGGGTCCCGTGTGCTGCTGGACGCCGGAACCACGACCGTGCACGTCGCCGAGCACCTCGCCGCCCGAAGGCCCCTGACGGTGGCGGTGCTGAGCCTCCAGGCGGCGATGTGTCTGGCGGACCGCCCCGGCATCGACCTGCTCGTCGTCGGCGGGCGTTCACGGGCCGGAGAACGGTCCCTGGTCGGTCCGTTGGCCCTGCGCACGCTGGAGTCGTTGGCCTTCGACTGTTTCGTCATGTCCATCGGGGGTGTGCACGCCGAGCACGGCTGGTCCGAGTTCTCCTTGGACGACGCGGCCGTCAAACAGGCCGGACTGGCGCAGTCCGCCCGGACCGTCGCGGTGGCCGATGCCACCAAGCTCGGGGTCCGGGCGTTCAGCCAGGTCGCCCCGCTCGGTGCGGTGGACAGCTTCGTCACCGACACCGGTGCCGAGGACTCCGACACCCATCCCAACGGCCCGCACACGCTGAAGGCGCTCAGGACGGCGGGCGTGCCCGTCCTCCTGGCCTGAGGCCCCCGCCCTCCGCATCCCGCCCTCCGAAGCCCGTCCTCCGAAGCCCGCACATCGCCACTGACCCGCACATCGCCACTGAGGTGACGCCATGAACGCTGTTCCCCGCCCGCTGATCAACCTCGACGCCGCTCCGGCCCCGCGATGACCGCCGGCATCGATACCCCCGACCGCCGGGGCCGCACCGGCCTCGACCGGCAGGGCCGTGACCTGACCGGCAACCCGCGGGTGCGGATCGTCGATGTGGAGGTGCTCTCCTGCGACTGGTACGTCCTGCGCAGGACGACCTTCGACTACCGGCACAGCGACGGACACTGGAGCCGGGAACAGCGTGAGACCCATGACCGGGGCGACGGCGCCACCATCCTGCTCTACGATCCCGACCGCCGTACGGTGCTGCTGACCCGCCAGTTCCGTCTCCCGGCCTACGTCAACGGCCACCCCGACGGAATGCTCATCGAGACGGCTGCGGGCCTGCTGGACGGGGACAGTCCCGAGGAGGCCATCCGCAGGGAGGCGGCCGAGGAGACGGGGCACACCGTCGGCGCGGCCGAGCACGTCTTCGACGTCTACATGAGCCCCGGCTCCGTCACCGAGCGGCTGCACTTCTTCGCCGCCCCGTACACCCCGGCGACCGCCACCGGCAGTGGAGGTGGCATCGCCGCCGAGGGCGAGGACATCGCCACCGTCGAGCTGCCCTTCACCGAGGCCCTCGCGATGATCCGCGCCGGGGAGATCGCCGACGCGAAGACCATCATGCTGCTGCAATGGGCAGCCCTGGACGGCCCGTTCGGCTCCTGAGCGCCGACCGTCAGACGAGTGGCGGTTCGGGGACGCGCATGGCCAGGATGGCCATGTCGTCGGAGGCCGGCTCGGCCGCGAAGCGTTCGACGGCGCGCAGGATGCGGGCGGCGACCGCCCCGGCCGTCAGGCCCGTACAGGTGGCGAGGACGTCCGCGAGGCCGTCGTCGCCGAGCATGCGGGCGCCCTCACGGCGTTCGGTGACACCGTCGGTCACGCACAGCAGGACATCGCCCGGGTCGAGGGTGACCTCCTGCTCGTACAGTTCGAGGTCCTCGATGACGCCGAGCAGCGGCTGAGGCTCGGCGGCCGCCTCGACGGAGCCGTCCTGACGCAGACGCAGCGGCAGGGGGTGCCCCGCGCACACCACCTTCAGGAGAGCGCTGCCGTCCTCCTGGGGCCACAGCTCCCCGTACAGCAGCGTGAGGAAGCGACTGCGTGTGCCCTCGTCGAGGATCGCGGCGTTGAGCCGTTCCAGCACGGCCGGACCGCCGAAGCCCTCGCGGGCCAGCAGACGCAGGGCGTGCCGGGCCAGGCCGGTGACGGCCGCGGCTTCCGGTCCCGTACCGCAGACGTCGCCGATGGCGAAGCCGTACGCGCCGTCGCGGATGGGGAAGACGTCGTAGAAGTCGCCGCCGACCTCGTTGCCCTCGCCCGCCGCGCGGTAGATGACTTCGATCTCGACATTGGGTACGTCGGGCAGGCCCGGAGGCAGCAGGCTGCGCTGCAGGGACTGGCTGATCGCCGTGCGTTCCGAATACAGGCGGGCGTTGTCGAGGGCCAGTGCGGCCCGTCGGGAGAGGTCCTCGGCCAGTTCCAGGATCTCCTGGCGGAAGTGGTCGTCGGAGGGCTTCCCGAGCGTGAGCATGCCGATGACGCGGTTGCGGGCGACCAGGGGGAGTACCACCGTCTCCCCGCCCACGGCCGAGGCCGTGGCCAGGGTGGTGCGGGTGGCCACTCCCATGCTCGGCGGCGCGTCGCGGTCGAGGCTGCGCGTGGAGGTGAGGAGCGCCGCCCGGTGAGCCGCTTCGGACGGGGCGGCCCACACGCGGGCGCCGGGGGTCGGCACCGGATCCGGCGGGTCGATCTTGGAGAGCAGGGCCTTGAGCCCGTCGATGAGGTCCTCGTCCTCGTGGAGGACATAGGAGAGGTACGGCTCCGAGGACTGGTCCGCGATGGTGTAGACGGCGCACCAGGTGGCGAGCGTGGGCACCGTCATCTGGGCCATGAGTGCGAGGGTCTGGTCCCGGTCGAGGGTGCCGGCGAGGAGGTCGGACGCCTCGACGAGGAAGGACAGGGAGCCGCGGCGCAGGCGCTCCAGCTCGCCCAGGCGGGCGGATTCGACGGCGAGCGCGATGCGGTCGGCGGCGAACTGGAGGCGCAGGGCTTCCTCGTTGGAGTACCGGCCCGCCGCTTCGGCCGCGACGCCGAGGGAGCCGGTGAGGCGGCCCTCGACCTTCAGCGGGACCGTGACGACGGAGCGCATGCCGGTGTCGCCGAGCAGGGGGACGGCGCCGGGGACCGCGGTGAGGTCTTCGTGGACGGCGGGCATCCGGGCGGAGCCGTACCGTCCCGTTCCGGCTTCGACGGGGACCCGGGCGAAGCGCTGGCGGGCCGAGGGGAGGCCGGTCGTGGCCCGGACCTCCAGTTCGGTCTCGTCGTCGGTGGCCAGAAGGAGGAAGGCGGCGTCGGCGTCGAGCATGTCCCGGGCCCGTTCGACGGTGCGCTGGAGCAGGCCGTCGAGGTCGTCGGGGGCCGGGGAGCCGATGAAGACCTCGAACGGGTCCGCGGCACGGTTCTCGGCGGTCGTGTCGGAGACGGGGGTGCGTACGGGGGACAGGAGTACGGCACGTTCGTATTCGCGGACGAGGAGGCAGACGGTGGACGGTTCGCCCTCGGTGTCGCGTACCCGCAGGTGCGAGGCGTAGACCGGGATGACGCGGCCGTCGGAGCCGCGGATTCCGTAGCTGCCCTCCCAGCGGGAGAGCTGGAGTGCGTCGGCGATGCCGGTGTTGGTGCCCGGGGTGTGCGGCCAGGCCACGAAGTCGGTGAGCTGTTTCCCGGTGACCTGGTCGGCCGCGTAACCGAAGAGGAACCCGGCGTCGTCGTTCCACGCGGAGATGGAGCCGGAGCGGTCGATCTGCACGACGGCGACGCGTACGCGTTCGTCGGTGACGGGGAGGAGCGCGATCGGCAGCACCGGGCCCGCGGAGCGGATGCCCACCGGGCGTTCGGGGAGGTCGAGCTGGAACCAGACGTGCTTGCGCGTCGGGGTGTACTCGACGCCCCAGCGGACGGCGAGCGCGGCGCAGAGCAGCAGGCCCCGGCCGCTCTCGCGGTCGGGGCTGCCGAAGTCCAGAGCGCTGCTCTGGAGCGGGACCTCGCGTTCCGGATAGTGGTCGGAGACCTCGACGCGTACGCCGTCCTCGGTGCGCAGGCACAGCACGTCGGCCGCGGTCCCCGCGTGCACGACGGCGTTGGTCACGAGCTCGCTGGTGAGGACGACCGCGTCGTCGACGACATCGTTGTAGCCCCACCCCTGGAGGGTGTCCCGGACAAAGGCGCGGGCGGTCGCGACCGAGCGCCCGACCGGGTCGAAGGTGGCAGCCGCGCGCGCGGTGATCACAGCACTCCCCATATGGTGTCTCGTCGCTTCCCCGAGTCCTGTGCCCGATTCTCGCCACTTCGATTCGCCTGCCAGGCTAGACGCTCGTTCACTGTCGCGGGTACACGAGGGCCGACTTCGGGACCGATACCCCGGCAGTTGTGCGCGGGCGCACAACCACGGGCTCCCGAGGGAGGGATGTGCGGGAACCGTTGGAGGTTCCACCCCGACCAGTTCCGGCCTGGTACGTTTCAACGATTTGACGTCCGCATGGTCACCCGTCAACGGTGTGCTGTGGCGGTGAGTCAAAGTAGAACTGGGCAAGCTTTCCGGATAGGCCCGAGCGATACGGTCAAACCCTGCGGGAGGGACACGGTGGAGTCTGGCGTGGCGGCGCGGGGTTCAGGAACGCGCACAAAAGGCGGACAGTCCGTGAAAAAACAGCGCAATGGGACCATCGATGTGGATGCGGCGGCTCTGAACAGACTGCTCGCGGCCCTCGTGGCGATGCGGGACGGCAACTTCCGCAGGCGGCTGACCGTCTCGGGCGACGGCGTGATGACGGAGATCGCGGCGGTCTTCAACGAGGTCGCCGACCGGAATCTTCATCTCACCGGTGAGCTGGCACGCGTACGGCGTGTGGTGGGACGTGAGGGAAAACTCACGGAACGGCTGGAGACGGGGGCCTGCGAAGGTTCCTGGGCGGCCGCGATCGATGCGTCCAACGAGCTGGTCGATGATCTCGCGCGACCGGTGTCCGAGGTCGGCCGGGTGCTTTCGGCGGTCGCCGAAGGTGATCTTGAGCAGCGGATGGAGCTGCGCTCGCACACGGCGGACGAGACGGTTCGGCCGCTGCGCGGCGAGTTCCTGAAGGTCGCCCGTACGGTCAACAACCTGGTCGACCAGCTGTCGGCGTTCACCGAGCAGGTGACGCGGGTCGCGGTCGAGGTGGGGACCGAGGGCAAGCTGGGCGGGCAGGCCCAGGTACGGGGCATGTCCGGGTCGTGGAAGGACCTCACGGACTCCGTCAACACCATGGCGTACCGGCTGACGGCGCAGGTGCGGGACATCGCGCTGGTGACGACGGCGGTCGCCAAGGGGGATCTGTCACGGAAGGTCACCGTCCATGTGGCCGGTGAGATGCTCCAGCTGAAGAACACCGTCAACACGATGGTCGACCAGCTGTCCTCGTTCTCCTCCGAGGTGACCCGTGTCGCGCGTGAGGTCGGTACCGAGGGTGAACTGGGCGGCCAGGCGACGGTGCCCGGTGTGGCCGGGGTGTGGAAGGACCTGACCGACTCCGTCAACACGATGGCGGGCAACCTCACCTCGCAGGTGCGTGGCATCGCGGAGGTGACGACGGCGGTCGCCAATGGTGACCTGTCGCAGAAGGTCACGGTGAGCGCGCGCGGCGAGGTCGCCCAGCTCGCCGAGACGATCAACCAGATGACCGAGACGCTGCGGACCTTCGCGGACGAAGTGACGCGTGTGGCCAGCGAGGTCGGTGGTGAAGGTCTGCTGGGCGGTCAGGCCCAGGTGCCGGGGGCCGCGGGGACGTGGAAGGACCTCACCGACTCGGTGAACACGGTCTTCCGGAACCTGACGACGCAGGTGCGCGACATCGCCCAGGTGACCACCGCGGTGGCCAGTGGGGACATGTCGCAGAAGGTCACCGTCGATGTGGCCGGCGAGATGCTGGAGCTGAAGAACACCGTCAACACGATGGTGGACCAGCTTCAGTCGTTCGGTTCGGAGGTGACCCGGGTCGCCCGGGAGGTCGGTGTCGAGGGCCGGCTGGGCGGTCAGGCCGAGGTGCCGGGGGCGGCGGGGACGTGGAAGGACCTGACCGACTCCGTCAACACGGCGTTCCGGAACCTGACCGGTCAGGTGCGGGACATCGCCCAGGTGACGACGGCGGTCGCCAACGGCGACCTGTCGCAGAAGGTCACCGTCGATGTCGCGGGCGAGATGCTGGAGCTGAAGAACACCGTCAACACGATGGTGGCGCAGCTGTCGTCCTTCGCCGACCAGGTGACGCGGATGGCGCGGGACGTGGGCACGGAGGGCCGTCTCGGTGGCCAGGCGCGGGTCGACGGCGTCCTGGGGACCTGGAAGGAACTCACCGACTCCGTCAACTTCATGGCGGGAAACCTGACGTCACAGGTCCGCCAGATCGCCCAGGTGACCACGGCGGTGGCGCGGGGTGACCTGTCGCAGAAGATCGATGTGGATGCCCGGGGCGAGATCCTGGAGCTGAAGAACACCATCAACACGATGGTCGACCAGCTGTCCGCCTTCGCGGAGCAGGTGACCAGGGTTGCCCGTGAGGTGGGCACGGACGGGCGGCTCGGCGGACAGGCGCAGGTGCCCGGTGTGGCCGGGGTGTGGCGTGATCTGACCGACTCGGTGAACGGCATGGCGGGCAACCTCACCGCTCAGGTCCGTAACATCGCGCAGGTCGCCACGGCGGTGGCGCGGGGTGACCTGTCGCAGAAGATCGACGTGGATGCCCGGGGCGAGATCCTGGAGCTGAAGAACACCCTCAACACCATGGTCGACCAGCTCTCCAACTTCGCCGAGCAGGTGACCCGGGTCGCCCGTGAGGTGGGTACGGAAGGCATCCTCGGCGGTCAGGCCGAGGTGCAGGGTGTGTCCGGTACATGGAAGGACCTCACCCAGTCCGTCAACGGCATGGCGAACAACCTCACCCTGCAGGTCCGCAATATCGCCGAGGTCACCACCGCGGTCGCCAAGGGTGATCTCTCCAAGAAGATCACCGTTGACGCCAAGGGCGAGATGCTCGAACTGGTGACGACGGTCAACACGATGGTCGACCAGCTGCTGAACTTCGCCGACGAGGTGACGCGGGTCGCCCGCGAGGTGGGTACCGAGGGCATCCTCGGCGGTCAGGCCAGGGTGCGCGGCGCGACCGGCATCTGGAAGGACCTCAGCGACAACGTCAACCTGATGGCCAGCAATCTCACCAGCCAGGTGCGCAACATCTCCCGGGTCTCGTCGGCGGTCGCCAACGGCGATCTGACGAAGAAGGTCACCGTCGAGGCGCGCGGCGAGGTCGCCGAACTCGCCGACACCGTCAACACGATGGTGACGACGCTGTCCTCGTTCGCCGACGAGGTGACGCGGGTCGCCCGCGAGGTGGGTACGGAGGGCGAGCTGGGCGGTCAGGCCAGGGTGCCGGGAGTCGCCGGTACGTGGAAGGACCTCACCGAGTCCGTGAACTCGATGGCCTCCAACCTGACCGGCCAGGTGCGCCAGATCGCCACGGTCACCACGGCGATCGCCAAGGGCGATCTCACCAAGAAGATCGACATCGACGCCCGCGGTGAGATTCTGGAGCTGAAGAACACCATCAACACGATGGTCGATCAGTTGTCGTCGTTCGCCGAGCAGGTGACCCGGGTGGCCCGTGAGGTGGGCACGGAGGGGCAGTTGGGCGGTCAGGCCCGCGTCCGTGACGTGGACGGCACCTGGCGCGACCTCACCGAGTCGGTGAACGAGATGGCCGGGAACCTGACCCGTCAGGTGCGCGCCATCGCGGCCGTCGCCACCGCGGTGACCCGCGGCGATCTGAACCTCAAGATCGATGTGGACGCGGCCGGCGAGATCCAGGTGCTGCAGGACAACGTCAACACGATGATCGCCAACCTGCGCGACACCACCCTCGCCAACAAGGAGCAGGACTGGCTCAAGGGCAACCTCGCCCGGATCTCCGGTCTGATGCAGGGCCGCCGCGATCTGGACGATGTCGCTTCGCTGATCATGAGCGAGCTGACCCCGGTCGTCTCCGCGCAGCACGGCGCGTTCTTCCTGGCCATGGTGCCGGGCGACACGGGAGAGGTCGGCTCGGACAGCGGGGAGGACGGTTCGTACGTGCTGCGCATGCGCGGCAGTTACGGATACTCGGCGGGCTCGATGCCGACCTCCTTCCGCCCCGGCGAGACGCTGATCGGTACGGCGGCCGAGGAGAAGCGGACCATCCAGGTGGACAACGTGCCGCCGGGTTATCTGAAGATCTCCTCC
This sequence comes from Streptomyces sp. TSRI0281, assembly GCF_001905125.1. GTDB lineage: Bacteria > Actinomycetota > Actinomycetes > Streptomycetales > Streptomycetaceae > Streptomyces. The sequence goes on from NZ_LWLE01000013.1 coordinate 8,645, forward strand.
GGGCTCGGTGAGGCGCCGCCCGCGCATGTGATCGTGCTGCCGGTGCTCTTCGAGGGCAAGGTTCTCGGCGTGATCGAACTGGCCTCGTTCCAGCCGTTCACGCACATTCAGCGGGACTTCCTCAACCAGCTCGCCGAGATGATCGCGACGAGTGTCAACACGATCAGCGTCAACACGAAGACCGAGAAGCTCCTCGAACAGTCCCAGGAGCTGACCGAACAACTTCGTGACCGCTCGCAGGAGTTGGAGAACCGGCAGAAGGCGCTCCAGGCGTCCAACGCCGAACTGGAGGAAAAGGCCGAACTGCTGGCCCAGCAGAACCGGGACATCGAGGTGAAGAACACCGAGATCGAGGAGGCCCGGCAGGTCCTGGAGGAGCGCGCCGAGCAGCTCGCCGTGTCGATGCGCTACAAGTCCGAGTTCCTGGCGAACATGTCGCACGAGCTGCGTACGCCGCTCAACTCGCTGCTGATCCTCGCCAAGTTGCTCGCGGACAACGCCGAGGGCAATCTCTCGCCGAAGCAGGTGGAGTTCGCCGAGACCATCCACGGAGCGGGTTCCGACCTGCTCCAGCTGATCAACGACATCCTCGACCTGTCGAAGGTCGAGGCGGGCAAGATGGACGTCAGCCCGACCAGGATCGCGCTGGTCCAGCTGGTCGACTACGTGGAGGCGACGTTCCGGCCGCTCACGGCGGAGAAGGGGCTCGACTTCTCCGTACGGGTGTCCCCGGAGCTGCCCGCCACGCTCCACACGGACGAGCAGCGACTGCTCCAGGTGCTGCGCAACCTGCTGTCCAACGCGGTGAAGTTCACCGACAGCGGTGCCGTGGAGCTGGTGATCCGGCCGGCCGGTCCCGATGTGCCGAACGCGATCAGGGAGCATCTGCTGGAGGCGGGATCGCTGCGTGACGCGGATGCCGATCTGATCGCCTTCTCGGTCACGGACACCGGTATCGGCATCGCGTCCAGCAAGATGCTGGTGATCTTCGAGGCGTTCAAGCAGGCGGACGGGACGACCAGCCGCAAGTACGGCGGTACGGGCCTGGGCCTCTCCATCAGCCGCGAGATCGCCCGGCTGCTCGGCGGCGAGATCCATGCGGCGAGCGAGCCCGGACGGGGTTCGACGTTCACGCTGTATCTGCCGCTGCACGCCACCAGCGAGCTGCCGCCGCAGGGTTACCCGCAGTTGGGCCCCGGCCCCATCGAGGTCCACGGCATCGCGGCCGAGCACGCCCTGCACGCGGAGGCCGCCCGGGGGGCCGGTCAGGCTCCGCTGGGCGATCCGGCCAACTCGGCGGGGATGTTCCGGCGGCGCCGCAAGGCGCTGGGGGACACGGCGCGACGGCCCGCACTGCCGGCCGGTACGCCCGCCCGTGGAAGTGCGGGCGGCGTCGGCGGGGGCGGTGCGCAGGAGGAGTGGGTGCAGGGAGGGCAGGAGGAGCCGGAGGCCCGGCGGACGTTCCGGTTCCGGGGTGAGAAGGTGCTGATCGTCGATGACGACATCCGCAATGTCTTCGCGCTCACCAGCGTGCTGGAGCAGCACGGACTCTCGGTTCTGTACGCGGAGAACGGCCGCGAGGGCATCGAAGTCCTGGAACAGCACGACGATGTGACGGTCGTACTGATGGACATCATGATGCCGGAGATGGACGGCTACGCGACGACGACGGCGATCCGCCGGATGCCGCAGTTCGCCGGGCTGCCGATCGTCGCGCTCACCGCGAAGGCGATGAAGGGTGACCGGGAGAAGGCCATCGACTGCGGGGCTTCCGACTATGTCACCAAGCCCGTCGATCCTGATCATCTTCTTGCGGTCATGGAGCAATGGATGCACGGAGAGTGATCGGGGATTGGGTGAATCACAGTAAATTGCTGACCGACTGTGGCCGAGCGGGTGTGAGCGCGGGATTTCCGGGGAACCTTCTGGTCTCCCACCGCGTTTGCGCTACGTGCACAGTGACATCGCGGTGACAGGGTGTGGTGACGGGCGGGGTGCGGCTACCATGACCGGCACAAGGACGGACGGCGTAAGGGAGTCGTCCCCTGGGGCGGCACCCGGTGCGATTCCGGGGCGAGGAGGACGGGCCATGGTGCAGAAGGCCAAGATCCTCCTGGTCGATGACCGGCCGGAGAATCTGCTGGCGCTGGAGGCCATCCTCTCTGCGCTCGATCAGACACTGGTACGGGCATCGTCAGGGGAGGAAGCGCTCAAAGCGCTGCTGACGGACGACTTCGCGGTCATTCTGCTGGACGTCCAGATGCCAGGCATGGACGGTTTCGAAACCGCCGCGCACATCAAGCGCCGGGAGCGGACCCGGGACATCCCGATCATCTTCCTCACCGCGATCAACCACGGTCCCCACCACACCTTCCGGGGTTATGCGGCCGGTGCGGTGGACTACATCTCCAAGCCGTTCGACCCGTGGGTCCTGCGTGCCAAGGTCTCGGTCTTCGTCGAGCTGTACATGAAGAACTGTCAGCTGCGTGAGCAGGCCGCGTTGCTGCGGCTCCAGCTCGAAGGCGGCGGCCACGCGGGCGGCGAGCACGAGAGGGAGCCGGCGGGTCTGCTGGCCGAACTCTCCGCGCGGCTCGCGGCGGTGGAGGAGCAGGCGGAAGCCCTCTCCAAGCAGCTCGACGACGAGTCCGCGGACGCCGGTGCCGTGGCGACCGCGGCCCATCTCGAACGCAAGCTCACCGGGCTGCGTCGCGCGCTCGACGCACTGGAGCCGGGCGCGGGCGGCAACGCCGGTGCCCTGCCCGCGCAGAACTAGCCCGCGCAGAACTAGGCGGACACGGCCCGGCGCAAGGGACGTCGGCGCTCGGAGAACCGGGCGGGCGGCGGCCCTTGCGGGGGATCCCTCGCGGGGGATCTGTCAGGGGCATTCGCCGCTTCCCGTCCGGGATGCCGGGTGCTTCCGCGCTGCCCGGCGGCGCCTGCGGAGTGAGTGTGCGTCAGTTTCGCGCCCCGGTAAGGCGACACGGTCGGGTGAACCAGTAGGCACGCGTGTTCACCGGCGTCGACAACGGTAACCTCGGACCCATGGCCTCACGTACGTCCGGCAAGGGTTCCCAGGGCACGGCGGGCACCGGGAAGCGCGTCGGCCGTACCCCGGGGCCGGCGAAGAAAGCCGCGCCCGCCAAGAAGTCCGTGCCGAACAAGCCCCCGGCGAAGAAGTCCGCGCCCACGAAGAAGGCTCCCGCCAAGAAGGCGGCGGCCAAGAAGCCCGTGCCCAAGCCCGCCCCGTCTCCCACCGGGGGCGTGGTGTGGATCCTGCGCACCGTGTGGCTCGGTGCCGCGCACGGCGTCGGCGCGCTGTTCCGCTCGATAGGGCGTGGTGCGAAGGGCCTCGACCCCGCGCACCGCAAGGACGGCCTCGCGCTGCTCCTCCTCGGCCTGGCGCTGATCGTGGCCGCGGGCACCTGGTCGAATCTGCGCGGACCGGTGGGCGATCTCGTTCAGATGCTGGTGACCGGAGCGTTCGGCCGGCTGGATCTGCTCGTCCCGATACTGCTGGGCGCCATCGCCGTACGGCTGATCCTCTATCCGGAGAAGCCGGAGGCCAACGGCCGGATCGTCATCGGGCTCTCCGCCCTCGTCATCGGCATCCTCGGACAGGTCCACATCGCCTGTGGAGCGCCGGGGCGCGAGGACGGCACCGAGGCGATGCAGGACGCGGGCGGTCTGATCGGCTGGGCCGCCTCCAAACCGCTCATCTTCACGATGGGTGAGGTCCTCGCCGTACCGCTGCTGCTGCTGCTCACCGTCTTCGGGCTTCTCGTGGTCACGGCCACCCCCGTCAACGCCATTCCTCAGCGGCTGCGGATGCTCGGCGTCAAGCTGGGCATCGTCGACCCGGTGTACGAGCCCGGCGCGGACGACAGCGACGACGACCGCTACGACGAGCAGTGGCGCGAGGCGCTCCCCGACCGCTCGCGCCGCGGCTCCGCGCGCCGTTCGGAGGCGGACGGGGAGTACGACCCGGACGACGCCGAGTCGGAAGCGCTCTCCCGGCGCAGGCGGCCGCGCAGGCCGTCCGTACAGCCCGCGATGAACCGGCCCATGGACGCCGTGGATGTCGCGGCCGCCGCCGCGGCGGCGCTCGACGGAGCGGTGCTCAACGGAATGCCGCCCTCGCCGATCGTCGCCGACCTGACCCAGGGCGTCTCCGCGGACCGGGAGCGGACGGGGACACCCGTACCCGGCGCCCGGGAGGCGGAGAAGAGCGGTGCCGGGGCGAAGGGCCGGGGCACCGAGAGGACGGGGTCGCCCTCCGGCGGCGTACCCGATCTGACGAAGCCCGCTCCGGAGCACTCCCAGCCGCTGCCCGCCCGCGCCGAGCAGCTCCAGCTCTCCGGCGACATCACGTATGCGCTGCCCTCGCTCGACCTGCTGGAGCGCGGCGGGCCGGGGAAGACCCGCAGCGCCGCCAACGACGTGGTCGTCGCCTCGCTGACGAACGTGTTCACGGAGTTCAAGGTCGACGCGGCCGTCACCGGCTTCACCCGCGGCCCGACGGTCACGCGGTACGAGGTCGAGCTCGGCCCGGCCGTGAAGGTCGAGCGGATCACCGCGCTCACCAAGAACATCGCGTACGCCGTCGCCAGCCCGGACGTCCGGATCATCTCCCCGATCCCCGGTAAGTCCGCGGTCGGCATCGAGATCCCGAACTCCGACCGCGAGATGGTCAACCTCGGTGACGTACTGCGTCTCGCGGACGCGGCGGAGGACGACCACCCGATGCTCGTGGCGCTCGGCAAGAACGTCGAGGGCGGCTACGAGATGGCCAACCTCGCGAAGATGCCGCACGTCCTGGTAGCCGGTGCGACCGGATCCGGCAAGTCCTCCTGCATCAACTGCCTCATCACCTCGGTCATGGTGCGGGCGACGCCGGACGACGTCCGGATGGTCCTGGTCGACCCCAAGCGGGTCGAGCTCACGGCGTACGAGGGCATCCCGCACCTGATCACGCCCATCATCACCAACCCGAAGAAGGCCGCCGAGGCCCTGCAGTGGGTCGTGCGGGAGATGGACCTGCGCTACGACGACCTCGCGGCGTACGGGTACCGGCACATCGACGACTTCAACCAGGCCGTGCGCAACGGCAAGGCCAAGGCGCCCGAGGGCAGCGAGCGGGAGCTGTCGCCGTACCCGTATCTGCTGGTCATCGTCGACGAGCTCGCCGACCTCATGATGGTCGCCCCGCGTGACGTCGAGGACTCCATCGTCCGCATCACCCAGCTGGCCCGCGCCGCCGGTATCCATCTGGTGCTCGCCACCCAGCGGCCCTCGGTCGACGTGGTGACCGGTCTGATCAAGGCCAATGTGCCCTCGCGGCTGGCCTTCGCGACCTCCTCCCTCGCCGACAGCCGCGTCATCCTCGACCAGCCGGGGGCCGAAAAGCTCATCGGGAAGGGTGACGGACTGTTCCTGCCGATGGGGGCGAACAAGCCCACCCGTATGCAGGGCGCCTTCGTCACCGAGGACGAGGTCGCGGCCGTCGTCCAGCACTGCAAGGACCAGATGGCCCCGGTCTTCCGCGAGGACGTCGTGGTCGGAACGAAGCAGAAGAAGGAGATCGACGAGGACATCGGCGACGACCTGGATCTGCTCTGCCAGGCCGCTGAGCTGGTCGTCTCCACGCAATTCGGGTCGACCTCGATGCTCCAGCGAAAGCTCCGGGTCGGCTTCGCCAAGGCCGGCCGGCTGATGGACCTGATGGAGTCCCGCAACATCGTCGGACCCAGCGAGGGGTCCAAGGCGCGCGATGTGATGGTGAAACCGGACGAGCTCGACGGGGTGTTGGCGGTAATCCGGGGGGAAACTGCTCCGTAGAGGTTCTGTGGGCAACCGTTTCGGCCGGTCGTACGTCAAGTTGAGGGAGGGACAGCGGATGCTTCTCCTACAGCGGTTTCCGCTGGTTCGGCCCGATCCTCCGCTCCGCCCGTCGCTTCATCCCCCGCTCCGCCCGTTGCTCAGTCGAACGATCAGTTCCGTGCTCCGCCTCCCGCTCCGTCCGCGGAGCTGTCGGCGGGGCTGTCCGGCGAACCCGATGGCGTACAAAGTCGTCGCTCCCGGTTGCCCCACCCTTTCGTACCCCCCCTAGACTGAACATCCAGCAGGTGGCTCACGCTCGAAAGGCGCCCCCGTGTCCATCGGCAACTCCCCCGAAGACGACCGGCCTTCGATCGGTCGCGTGCTTCAGCAGGCTCGTATCGCCGCAGGTCTGACGGTCGAGGAAGTCAGCAGCTCCACCCGGGTGCGCATCCCCATCGTGCACGCGATCGAGCAGGACGACTTCTCGCGCTGTGGCGGCGACGTCTATGCGCGCGGCCACATCCGTACGCTCGCCCGTGCCGTCGGTATCGACCCGGAACCCCTGGTCGAGCAGTACGACGCCGAACATGGCGGCCGTCCTGCGCCCACCCCGGCGGCACCGCTGTTCGAGGCGGAACGCATCCGTTCCGAACCCCGACGGCCCAACTGGACCGCGGCCATGGTCGCGGCCATCGTCGCCGTGGTCGGCTTCGTCGGCTTCACGCTCTTCAACGGCTACGACGAACCCGCGAACACCGCTCAGGTGGCCGAGGGCTCGACCCCCGACAAGGCCACCGCCAAACCGGCCGCCAGCAAGCCGGCCGACCCCAAGCCCGTGCCCTCCGAGAGTGCCATCGCCGCGGCCCCCAGGGACAAGGTGACGGTCAAGCTCAGCGCGACCCAGGGCAAGAGCTGGATCTCCGCCAAGGACCACAACGGCCGCCTGCTCTTCGACGGCCTTCTGCTCCAGGACGAGTCCAAGACCTTCCAGGACAAGGAGCGCATCGACCTCGTCCTCGGCGACGCCGGGGCGATCGAGCTCTTCGTGAACGGCAAGAAGGTCGAGGACCAGTTCGAGCCGGGTCAGGTCGAGCGGCTCTCGTACACGAAGGGCGACCCCGAGGTCGGCTGACCGTCGGCCCGGCGCCCGGGTGCTCCCGGGGCCTTCGGGCCCCGCGGGTTCCGTGGTGTCGTGGGGTTCCCGGTTCTCCGCTTTCTCGATCCGCTTCTCGGTTCTCGATCCGCTTGGATGGGCGCCCGGCACCCCTGCCGGGCGCCCATTCTCTGTTACTCCCTGTAGCAGGTAACCCTGCACGGCAGGGGGCGTGCCGCGACGAAGTAGTCTTGAGTCCATGCCCGAACGCCGTACCGTCGCCCTTGTCACTCTCGGCTGCGCCCGTAACGAGGTGGACTCGGAGGAGCTTGCAGGCCGCTTGGCAGCGGACGGCTGGGAGCTCGTCGAGGACGCCTCCGACGCCGATGTCGCCGTCGTCAACACCTGCGGGTTCGTCGAAGCCGCCAAGAAGGACTCCGTCGACGCCCTGCTCGAAGCCAATGATCTGAAGGATCACGGCAAGACCCAGGCCGTGGTCGCCGTCGGCTGCATGGCCGAGCGCTATGGCAAGGATCTCGCCGAGGCCCTGCCGGAGGCGGACGGAGTCCTCGGATTCGACGACTACGCCGATATCTCCGACCGGCTCCAGACCATCCTCAACGGTGGCATCCACGCCTCGCACACCCCGCGCGACCGGCGCAAGCTCCTGCCGATCAGCCCCGCCGAGCGGCAGGACGCCGCGGTCGCCCTGCCGGGCCACGCGCAGGAGGCCGCTCCCGCCCCCGAGGACCTTCCGGACGGCGTGGCACCGGTCTCCGGTCCGCGGGCACCCCTGCGGCGGCGACTGGGCACCAGCCCGGTCGCCTCGGTGAAGCTCGCCTCCGGCTGCGACCGCCGCTGCTCCTTCTGCGCCATCCCGTCCTTCCGCGGCTCCTTCATCTCGCGGCGTCCCTCGGACGTCCTGGGGGAGACCCGCTGGCTGGCCGAGCAGGGGGTCAAGGAGGTCATGCTGGTCTCCGAGAACAACACCTCGTACGGCAAGGACCTCGGCGACATCCGCCTCCTGGAGACGCTGCTGCCGGAGCTCGCGGACGTCGAGGGGATCGAGCGGATCCGGGTCAGCTATCTCCAGCCCGCCGAGATGCGCCCCGGGCTGATCGACGTCCTCACCTCGACGCCGAAGGTCGCCCCGTACTTCGACCTCTCCTTCCAGCACTCCGCCCCCGGCGTGCTCAGGGCGATGCGCAGGTTCGGCGACACGGACCGTTTCCTGGAACTCCTGGACACCATCCGTAACAAGGCTCCGCAGGCCGGTGCCCGCTCCAACTTCATCGTGGGCTTCCCCGGCGAGACCGAGGCCGACCTCGCCGAGCTGGAACGCTTCCTCACCGGAGCGCGGCTGGACGCCATCGGCGTCTTCGGCTACTCCGACGAGGAGGGCACCGAAGCGGTCGGTTACGAGAACAAGCTGGACGCCGATGTCATCGCGGAGCGGCTGGCGCACATCTCGCAGCTGGCCGAGGAGCTGACTTCGCAGCGGGCCGAGGAGCGGCTCGGCGAGACCCTCCAGGTTCTCGTGGAGTCCGTCGAGTCCGAGGAGGACGGCCCGGTCGCGGTGGGCCGCGCGGCGCACCAGGCCCCCGAAACGGATGGACAGGTGGTCTTCACCACACGCGAGGGGCTCGTGCCTGGCCGTATGGTCGAGGCAAAGGTGGTGGGCACCGAGGGCGTGGACCTGGTGGCCGAACACCATGAGCTTGCGGAGGTGGCCAGATGACCGGAGTCCCGGCATCCGCGGCAGGCGGCACCGGCGCGAAGCCGGTCCGCGGCGGCAAGCTGGGCACTGCGGCCGTCAACCAGGCCAGCCTCTGGAACATCGCCAATATCCTCACGATGCTGCGGCTGCTGCTCGTCCCCGGCTTCGTCATGCTGCTCCTGCACAACGGTGGTGACGACCCGGTCTGGCGAGCTTTCGCCTGGGCGGCGTTCGCCGTGGCCATGATCACCGATGTGTTCGACGGGCATCTGGCGCGTACGTACAACCTCGTCACGGACTTCGGGAAGATCGCCGACCCGATCGCCGACAAGGCGATCATGGGTGCGGCGCTGATCTGCCTCTCCTCGCTCGGTGATCTTCCGTGGTGGATCACCGGTGTGATTCTCGCCCGTGAGCTGGGGATCACGCTGATGCGGTTCTGGGTGATCAGGCACGCGGTGATCCCGGCCAGCCGTGGCGGGAAGATAAAGACGCTCACGCAGGGCGTCGCGGCCGGCATGTATGTGCTGGCGCTGACCGGTCCCCTGGCCACCTTGCGCTTCTGGGTGATGATGGCCGCCGTCGTGCTGACGGTCGCGACCGGGCTCGACTACGTACGCCAGGCCGTCGTCCTGCGCCGCAGGGGAGTCGCTGCCGAGCGTGCCGCAGGGGCCGGGGCCGATGCCTCCGGTGGGGCGGGTGCCGCAGACGTTGCGGACGCCTCCGGTGGGGTGAGTGCGGTGGACGTCCCCGGCGCGGGTGGGGCGGACGTCTCGGGTGGGGCGAGGAATGCGCGCACCACCGCCGATGCGCGTGGTGGCGCGGAGGCCGAACGGTGACAGTTGCGGCCCGCGTACTGCGTCGGCTGGTGGAGCGCGGTGAGACGCTTGCCGTCGCCGAATCGCTGACCGGCGGTCTCGTCGCTGCGGAGCTCACCTCCGTACCCGGAGCCTCGCAGTCCTTCCGAGGGGCCGTGACGGCGTACGCCACGCCCCTGAAGAGGGACGTGCTCGGCGTCGACGGGACCCTTCTGGCGGAGCGCGGGGCGGTCGATCCCGATGTGGCCCGGGGGATGGCGGCCGGGGCGCGGCGGCTCCTGGGAGCGGACTGGGGTGTGTCGACCACCGGCGTCGCGGGCCCCGAGGCGCAGGAAGGCAAGCCCGTCGGAACGGTGTACGTGGCACTTTCGGGGCCGTCCGGCATCGAGAAAGTCACCGCGCTGCGATTGCACGGCGGGCGCGCGGACATCCGTAGAGAGACTGTGCGAAGCGTGCTTGAGCTGCTTTCGAGCGAACTCGGTGAAAATGTAGGGGCACAGGATACGGAACAGAACGGGGGGAATTGATGTTTGCAGCCCTGAGTGAACACGACATCGCTCCCCGCACGGCCGCAGCACAAGGCGGTACGGTAGGGCGTGAAGGATGCGGCTACGCGGTCCGAGGAGGGAGCCACCGATGATTCTGCTCCGTCGCCTGCTTGGTGACGTGCTGCGTCGGCAGCGCCAGCGCCAAGGCCGTACTCTGCGCGAAGTCTCCTCGTCCGCCCGGGTCTCGCTCGGTTATCTCTCCGAGGTGGAGCGGGGGCAGAAGGAGGCATCCTCCGAACTGCTCTCCGCGATTTGCGACGCGCTTGACGTACGGATGTCCGAGCTCATGCGTGAAGTGAGCGATGAGCTGTCCCTGGCTGAGCTGGCCGAGTCGGCAGCGGCCGGCGATCCGGTACCTGTACCGGTACGACCAAGGCTCAATTCCGTCTCTGTGTCGTCGGTGGCAGGTGTGCCGACGGGACGGGTGACCATCAAGGCGCCCGCGGAAGCGGTGGATGTCGTCGCCGCCTGATTTGCGCGGTTCGGTGTGATCGGGAGCCCCGGTCGACCCCTGGAGGGGTCGGCCGGGGCTTTTGCGTGTGAGGGAGCCGGACCGCGGTGGGGTGCGGGGTACGGGCACGGGTAGGTGCGGGGTGGTGCGGCTGCCCGTGTTCTGGTTCGCCGCCTTCATCCGGTTACCTTCATCCGGTCGTTCCGGCCGCTTGCTCTGGATGCAGCGGGGCCGGTGCCAGGGGAAACTGCCGGAAAGGCGCCCCGGTCATCGGGGCCCCCTTTCGAGCGGTGCGCCTGCTGCGGGGAGTGCGGGTTCGTGCCTGGCCGTGCCATGCGCGCCGGTACTGCACCGGTACTGCACCGGTACGCCCTCCCGTCGGGTGAGCGAGCCGGTCTAGCGTCGGCCGGAGGAGGCAGCCATGGTGCGTCGATGGGTGCCGGCGTTCGTCCTCGGCGGGCTGTGGTGGTGGGCGGTGCTCCGGCTGGTGCTGGAGCCGGAGCACGCCGGGCTGGTGGAGGGGGCGGTGGCGGCGGGCGGATGGGGGCTGAGCCTGCTGCCCATCCATGTGGGGGCGGTGGTGCGGCCCGGCAGAGTCCTTTCCGGGGCGGCTGATGCGCCGCCGCAGGAGGGGGCAGGTGGGGCAGGTGGCGGCTCGGGGCGTGCCGGTACGGGGGACGCGGGCAGGGCGGACGACGTCGGCCGTGACACGGCCCGCCGAAGCTCGGAGCGGTGCCGGTGGTGGTAGTCCGGCCGGTGGTGCCGGTGGCGCGGTGTTGGTGGCAGCCGGGCCGGTGGTGGTGGCGGTGGGCCGGTCGGTGGTGGCGGGCCGGTCGGTCGGTGGCGGGCCGGCCGGTGGCGTCGGCCGTGTGGTCTACCAGGGCATGGCGACGCCACCGTTCGGGCGGAGGATCTGACCGGTCGTGAAGGACGACGCGTCCGACGCGAGATGCAGCACGGTGTGCGCGACGTCCTGGGGCTCGCCGACCCGGCCGAGCGGGGAGATCCGCACCATCGCGGCCTCTGCCCGATGCTGCTGGTCCGCGTCGTGGCGGTCGGTCATCGGCGTGCGGATCCAGCCGGGAGCGACGGCGTTCACGCGAATGGAGTGGGGACCGAGCTCCGTGGCGAGAGTCCTCGTCAGCTGGACGACGGCCGCCTTCGCGGCGCTGTAGCAGAGCAGGCCCGGACTCGCGGCGTCCACCGCGCCCGAGGCCATGGTGATCAGTGAACCGGGGGCGGAACGCGCGATCATGCCGCGGGCCACCTCCTGGCAGGCGTACAGGACGCCCTTGAAGTTGACCGACATGACGCGGTCCAGATCCTCGTCGGCCGTCTCCAGGACGCTGCTCGTGTGCATGATTCCGGCGACGGCGACCAGGATGTCGAGGGCTCCCGCTTCGGTCACGGCGCCGTTGATCTGGCTACGGTCCGTTACGTCGAGACGATGGGCGCGGGCCGTGCCCCCGAACGCGGTGATCAGATCACAGGTCTCCGACAGGCCCTCCTCATCGCGGTCCGCGCAGTGAATCGTGGCCCCCGCCTCGGCGAGCAGGACCGCACTTGCCCGGCCGATGCCGCTCGCGGCGCCGGTGACGAACGCGGACCGGCCGGTGAGGTCGTACGCGGTGAGGGGCATGACCGGACCGTACGACTGGATCTGACGATGCGTCAACTACTGGGTGGGGCCCGATTGGCAGCGTGGGCACCAGTAGACGGGGCGGCCGTTCCGCTCGGCGACGCGGATGGGTGTGCCGCAGCGCAGGCAGGGGCGCTGCGCCCGGCCGTAGACATGGAGGCGGTCATGGGCGTGGGCCCGGGTGAGGGCCGCGGTGGTACTGAAGTTGGTGGTGGTGCGGTTGGGGCGGTCACGGTTGGCTTCGAGGAGTCGTTTGGCGGTGGCCACCAGACGGGCCGCGGTGGTGTCCGGAAGCGCGCCCACGGTGGTCCAGGGGGTGAGTCGGGCCAGGAAACAGAGCTCGCACATGTAGACATTGCCGATGCCGGCCAGATTGCGCTGGTCCAGGAGGGCATCGCCGAGCGGGCGGTCCGGGTCGGCGAGCAGGTTACCCAGAGCGGTGTCGGGGTTCCAGTCGGGTCCCAGCAGGTCGGGGCCGAGGTGGCCCACGGCCTTGTCCTCGTCGCGGGTACGCAGAAGTTCGAGCACGGGGAGCCGGTAGCCGACGGCGGTGTGTTCGGTGTTGGCCAGGACGGCGCGGATCTGATGCGTGGGGCCGCCGCGCCAGCGCTCGCCCGGGGCGTAGACGCGCCAGGCGCCGTCCATCCGGAGGTGGCTGTGAAGGGTGAGACCGTCGTCGAGACGGGTGAGGAGGTGCTTGCCGCGCGCGGTGACGTCAAGAACGGTGCGGCCGGTGAGGTCGGCGGTGGCGAATCTCGGAACGCGCAGGTCGGCATGGGTGAGGGCCCGCCCTGCGAGCGCTGTGTGCAGACGCTTGGCGGTCTGCAGGACGGTGTCTCCTTCAGGCATGCCTCCATGATGCGCGGTACGGATGGTGGACGCGGGGGGGCGACCGCGGGACTCGTGGGGCGGTGCAGGCGGTCGGTAGCTGCCTCGGGCCGGTCAGGCGCGCAGGCGCAGCCCTCTCGGGGTGGCGAGGAATCCGGCGGCTTCCAGGGTGCGGCCCAGGGGTGAGGTGAGGGAGGAGGTGCCATTGGTGCGCTCCACCGTGACGGTGCCGAGAGCGCCCGCGCGCGCGGCCGAGGCCAGCGCCTCGGCCGCCGCTCTCAGTGCGGGGGAGTCGGGGTCCGAGGGCCAGGCCAGCAGCGTCTTGCCACCGCGCTCCATGTAGAGCGTCAGCTCACCGTCCACGAGCACCACGAGCGCCCCCGCCTTGCGGCCCGGTTTGTGGCCTGCCCCGTCCGGGGGTTCGGGCCAGGGCAGGGCGGCCCCGTAGGCATTGGCCGGGTCGGCCGCCGCGAGAACCAGGGCGCGGGGCGCGGTCCCCGGGTCCGTACGGTCGCGGGCGGTGGACGCGGCCCGCAGCCGGTCGACGGCTCCGTCCATCGCGAACTGGGCGGCTCCCAGCCCCTCGACGACATAGCCGCGCCGCGCCTGACCGTTGTCCTCGAAGGCGGCGAGGATGCGGTACGTCGCGGAGAAGCCGCCCTCGACGCCTTCCGCCTGCACCGCTCCACGGGTCACCACGCCATGGCGGTCGAGCAGGGTACGGGCGAGGGCGTGGGCGCGGTGGGTCGGCTCCGGTTCGGCCGGGGGCAGCAGGGACCAGCGGCCCGAGACGGTGGGCGGGCCTGTACGGGACGCCGGCCGGGCGGCCGCGGTGAGTGATCCGTAGCGGCCTCGCGGAACGCTGCGTCTGGCCCTGTGGGCGGTCGAGCCCGCCGTGCGTCCCGAGCCCAGGAGCGAGCGCAGCGGGGCGAGGGTGTCGTTGGTGAGGCGCCCGGACCAGGCCAGGTCCCAGAGGGCGTCGGCCAACTGCGGGTCGGTGCAGTCCGGGTGGGTGGTCGCACGGACCTGGTCGGCGATCTGCCGGAAGAAGAGGCCGTAACCGCCGGACAGGACGGTGAGGACCGATTCGTGCAGCGCGGACTGCTCCAGCGGATGCGGTGGCGGCAGCAGCAGGGGCGCGCTGTCCGCCGGATAGAGGGACAGCCAGCCGTCCTTGCCCGGAAGAGCCCCCGCACCGGCCCAGACGACCTCGCCGGTCGTCGTCAGCTCGTCGAGCATCGCGGGGGTGTAGCCCGTGACCCGGCTCGGCAGGATCAGCTTCTCCAGTGCGGATGCGGGAACGGGGGCGCCCTGCAACTGCTCGATGGCGCGGGCCAGTCCGTCGATCCCGCGCAGGCTGTTGCCGCCCAGGTGCTGCCACTGCGGGAGGAAGGCGGCGAGTGCGGCCGGGGGTACCGGCTCCAGCTCGTGGCGGAGCGCGGCGAGCGAACGACGGCGCAGTCGGCGCAGAACGGTCGCGTCGCACCACTCCTGTCCGATGCCCGCCGGATGGAACTCGCCCTGGACGGTCCGGCCCGACGCCGACAGCCGTTGCAGCGCTCCGTCGGTGACGGCGGTGCCGAGCCCGAAGCGCTCGGCGGCCCGGGTCGAGGTGAACGGGCCGTGGGTACGGGCGAAGCGGGCGAGGAGGTCGCCGAGAGGGTCCTTCACCGGTTCGGTGAACGCCTCCGGGACGCCGACGGGAAGGGCGGTCCCCAGGGCGTCGCGCAACCGGCCCGCGTCCTCGATCGCCGCCCAGTGGTCGGCGCCGGCGATGCGGACCTTGATGGCGCGGCGGGCCGACATCAGCTCCGGAGCCCATGGGGGCTGGGCGCCCCGGTCGGCCAACTCGGCTTCGGTGAGCGGGCCGAGGACGCGAAGGAGGTCGGCGACGCCCTCGACGTCCTTGATCTTCCGGTCCTCGGTGAGCCACTGGAGCTCCTGCTCCAGCTCGGTCAGCACATCGGCGTCGAGCAGCTCGCGCAGCTCTGCCTGGCCGAGCAGTTCGGCCAGGAGATGGGAGTCGAGGGAGAGCGCGGCGGCCCGTCGCTCGGCGAGCGGGGAGTCGCCCTCGTACAGGAACTGCGCGACATAGCCGAAGAGGAGCGAGCGGGCGAACGGCGAGGGCTCCGGTGTGGTCACCTCGACCAGCCGGATACGACGCGCTTCCAGGTCGCCCATCAGTTCGGTGAGTCCGGGAACGTCGAAGACATCCTGGAGGCATTCGCGGACCGCTTCGAGAACAATCGGGAACGAACCGAACTCGGACGCGACCTGGAGCAGTTGGGAGGCGCGCTGGCGCTGCTGCCAGAGCGGGGTGCGCTTGCCGGGGCTGCGCCGGGGCAGCAGCAGAGCACGCGCCGCACACTCGCGGAACCGGGAGGCGAACAGTGCCGAGCCGCCCACCTGATCGGTGACGATCTGCTGGATCTCGCCCTTGTCGAACACGACGTCGGCCGCGCCGACCGGGGCCTGCTCGCTGTCGAACGCGCCATCGGGCAGTGCCGGTCCCGGCCCGACCGCGCCGCCCGCCGCGTCCGGGCCCTGGGGGGGATCGAAGTCGAGCAGATCCAGACCCATCAGATCGGCGTCGGGCAGCCGCAGCACGATGCCGTCGTCGGCATGCATGACCTGGGCGTCCATCCCGTACCGCTCACCCAGCCGGGCGGACAGGGCCAGTGCCCAGGGGGCGTGCACCTGGGCACCGAAGGGGGAGTGCACCACGACCCGCCAGTCACCCAGCTCGTCCCGGAACCGCTCGACCAGGATCGTCCGGTCGTCCGGGACATGGCCGCAGGCACGGCGCTGCTCGTCCAGGTACGACAGGATGTTGTCCGCGGCCCAGGCGTCGAGCCCGGCGGCGAGCAGCCGGAGCCGGGCATCCTCCTGCGACAGCCCGCCGATCTCCCGGAGGAACGCGCCCAGCGCGCGGCCGAGCTCCAGCGGACGGCCCAACTGGTCGCCCTTCCAGAACGGCAGCCGTCCCGGAACGCCCGGCGCGGGCGAGACGAGGACCCGGTCGCGGGTGATGTCCTCGATCCGCCAGGACGTGGTGCCCAGCGTGAAGACATCACCGACCCGGGACTCGTAGACCATCTCCTCGTCCAGCTCGCCGACCCGGCCGCCCCCCTTCTTCGGGTCCGCCCCGGCGAGGAAGACGCCGAAGAGCCCGCGGTCGGGAATGGTGCCGCCGGAGGTGACGGCGAGCCGCTGTGCGCCGGGGCGGCCGGTGACCGTTCCGGCGACGCGGTCCCACACCACCCGCGGCCGGAGCTCCGCGAAGGCATCGGACGGATAGCGTCCGGCGAGCATGTCGAGCACGGCGGTGAACGCCGATTCGGGGAGCGAGGCGAACGGGGCCGCCCGGCGGACGAGGGCCAGCAGGTCGTCGGCCTGCCAGGTGTCCAGCGCGACCATGGCGACCAGCTGCTGGGCGAGCACGTCCAGGGGATTGGCCGGGATGCGCAGGGCTTCGATGGCGCCTTGGCGCATCCGCTCGGTGACGACGGCGGCCTGCACCAGATCGCCGCGGTACTTCGGGAAGACGACTCCGGTCGAGACCGCGCCCACCTGGTGCCCGGCCCGGCCCACCCGCTGCAGCCCGGAGGCGACGGACGGCGGTGACTCGACCTGGACCACCAGATCGACCGCGCCCATGTCGATGCCCAGCTCCAGGCTGGAAGTGGCGACGACGGCCGGCAGCCGTCCCGCCTTGAGGTCCTCCTCGACCTGGGCCCGCTGCTCCTTGGAGACCGAGCCGTGGTGCGCGCGGGCGAGCAGCGCGGGGGCGCCCTTCGCCGCGCCGGACTGGGCCATGACCTCCGCGGGGGAGTGGGCTTCCGGCAGGGGCTCCGGGAGGGGTGTGCCGGATCCGTGCTCATCGAACACGGCTCCGGTCGCGCGCTCGTAAGCGATCTCGTTGAGCCGGTTGCAGAGCCGCTCCGCCAGTCGCCGGGAGTTGGCGAAGACGATGGTGGAGCGGTGCGACTGGACGAGATCGGCGATGCGCTCCTCGACATGCGGCCAGATCGACGGCTTCTCCGCCTGGTCGGCACCGCCGTCGGTGGCGGGGGAGCCGCCCAGCTCGCCCAGGTCCTCGACGGGGACGACCACCGACAGGTCGAATTCCTTGGTGGACGGAGGCTGGACGATCTCCACCTTCCGCTGCGGTGACAGGAAGCGCGCCACCTCGTCGACGGGCCGGACCGTCGCGGACAGGCCGATCCGCCGGGCGGGCCTGGGCAGCAGCTCGTCCAGCCGCTCCAGGGAGACGGCGAGATGGGCACCGCGCTTCGTACCGGCGACGGCGTGCACCTCGTCGAGGATCACGGTCTCGATACCCGCGAGGGCGTCCCGGGCCGAGGAGGTGAGCATCAGGAACAGCGACTCGGGTGTGGTGATCAGGATGTCCGGGGGCTTGGTCACCATGGAACGCCGCTCGGCCGGCGGGGTGTCGCCGGACCGGATCCCCACCCGCACCTCTGGCTCGGGCAGTCCGAGCCGCACCGATTCCTGGCGGATACCGGTCAGCGGTGAGCGGAGATTGCGCTCCACATCGACGGCGAGCGCCTTGAGCGGCGACACGTACAGCACACGGCAGCGCTTCTTCGCCTCGGCGGGCGGCGGGACGGCGGCCAGCCGGTCCAGCGAGGCCAGAAACGCGGCGAGGGTCTTGCCGGAGCCGGTCGGCGCGACGACCAGCACATCGCTGCCTTCACCGATGGCGCGCCAGGCGCCCTCCTGCGCGGCCGTCGGCGCGCTGAAGGCACCGGCGAACCAGCTGCGGGTCGCGGGCGAGAACGAATCGAGTGCGGAGCCGACCATGTCCCCATCGTGCACCCCGCCACTGACAACAGCCGGTGACGGCGTGCGTCCATGACGGCCGTCCGGGCGTGCGGAAGGCGGTCCGCACGTGCGTGCGGAAGGCGTGCGGCGGGGGCGCGGCGATCTTGCCGGGCCTGCGGAAAGCAGCCGGGACCTGCGAGAATTCGCCTATGGCGGGAGTGGACGGGACGAAGGAGTGGGCGAGGTACTGGCAGCACGCGGAGCTGCCCGACCTCGATCTTCTGCGCGCCCGGTACGTCCGCCACACGTTCCCCCGGCACAGCCACGAGGGCTACGTCTTCGGCACGATCACCCGCGGCGTCGAGGACGTCGGACTGCCCGGCGGCACGGTGCACGCGGGCCCCGGCATGGTGGTCATGATCAATCCGGAGGTGCCGCACACCGCCCGCGCCGGAGTCCCCGAGGGCTGGGTGTACGCCACGCTCTATCCGTCGGCCCAGGTGATCAACGACATCGCTGCCGACGTGACGAGCCTGCGCGGGACCGTCGGGTTCGCCGAGACCAGCGCGGCCGACCCCCGGGCGGCCCGGCTGATCACCGAGATACACCGTGCCGCGGAGGAGGGCAACGCGCTGGCCGCCGACAGCCTGCTGCGGGTCATGGTGGCCCGGCTGCTGAACCGGCACGGCAGCCCGTTGCCCTCCCTGGCGCCGCACGCCGCGGGCGCCGGCGACGCCGCCCGTGCCCGTGCCGTGCTGGAGGAACGGATGACCGGGCCGCCCACCCTGGAGACGCTGGCCGCCGAACTGGGCACCAGCCCGTTCGCGCTGCTGAGGGCCTTCAAGAAGCGCTACGGGATGCCGCCGCACACCTGGCTCACCGATGCGCGTGTGCGCCGGGCGCGACGCATGCTCGACGCGGGTGTCACCCCCGCCGACGCCGCGGCGGCCGTCGGCTTCACCGATCAGCCGCATCTCAACCGTCACTTCACCCGGATCGTGGGGGTGCCACCGGGCGCGTACCGGCGCGAGCGCGCAAGAACGTACAAGACCGGCCCGGACCGCTCCCCGTAACGTTCCGGACGTGGCAGAACAGACAGCACCCCCTCAGAGCGCGGACGTCGGCGCCGGGCGGGAGAAGCCGGACGCGGCGGTCGTACGGGACGCGCTCGGCGTCGGCATCGCCGTCGGGCTCTCCGGCTTCGCGTTCGGCGTCACCTCGGCAGGATCCGGACTCACGCTTCTCCAGACCTGCGCGCTCAGCCTCCTCGTCTTCACCGGAGCCTCGCAGTTCGCCCTGGTGGGCGCGCTCGCGGCGGGCGGGAATCCGTACACCGCGGCGGCCGGAGCGTTCTTCCTCGGCGTACGCAACGTCTTCTACGGCCTGCGCCTGTCGCAGCTGCTCTCCCTGCCGCGCGCCCTACGTCCCTTCGCCGCGCAGTGGGTCATCGACGAGACGACGGCTGTCACGCTGCCCCAGCCCACCCGGCGGGCCGCGCGGATCGGCTTCACGGTCACCGGGCTCACCCTGTACGTGCTGTGGAACCTGACCACGCTGGTGGGCGCGCTGGGTGCCGAGGCGCTCGGCGACACCGACGCCTGGGGGCTGGACGCGGCGAGTCCCGCGGTGTTCCTGGCGCTGCTCGCGCCGATGCTGAAGAGCACCACGGAACGCGTCACGGCGGCACTCGCGGTGCTGCTGGCCCTGGGCCTGCTGCCCGTACTGCCCGCGGGACTGCCGGTTCTCCTGTCCGCGCTCGCCGCACTCGTGGTCCTGTTCCTGACGGGGCGCCCGAAGAAGGCCGAGGAGCTCCGATGAACGTCTGGATCGCCATCGGACTGACCGTCGTCGGCTGCTACCTGGCCAAACTCCTGGGGCTGGTCGTACCGGCCGGAGTGCTGGAACGGCCACTGGTGCAGCGCCTGGCCGCGCTCCTCCCGGTGGCGCTGCTCGCCGCCCTCACCGCACAGCAGACCTTCGGGGACGGCCGGCAGCTGGTGCTCGACGCCCGGGGCGTGGGCCTCGCCGCGGCAGCGCTCGCGCTGGCTCTGCGGGCCCCCTTCCTGGTCGTGGTCGGCGCCGCCGTCGTGGTGACGGCGGGCGTACGGGCGCTGGGCTGAACGGCACCGGCCCGGTCAGCCGAGCCTGCGACCGTACGCCCGCAGGGTGTGCAGTGCCTTCAGCGTCACCAGGGGACGGCCTTCCAGCTCCGTGCCCGGTGCCCACCGGCGCCAGTTCACCGGCCAGCCGCCGTCCTCCTGCTGCTCGGCCGCCAAGTGGTCGAGCGAGCGGTCCAGCTCCTCGTCGGTGAACCAGCGCCGCGCCAGCGACCCGGGTGTACGGGCGTAGTCGTACGGGAAGTGGTGCTCACCCGGCGCGTAGCCGGGCGACCCCGGGTACTCCGCCCGCCGCTCCGGGTCCAGCACCGCCAGCCGTTGCTCGCGCACCAGCCGTCCCAGCCGGCCCGCCGCGGCCTCGGCGCGGGCGCGGTCCGGGGCCCCGTCCAGGAAGGCGACCGCGGCCTCGATCTCGTACGGATGTGACTGCTCCAGGGTGTCGACGGCATCCCAGCAGAAGTCCGTGGCCCGGAACAGCCAGGCGTGCCACACCTGATTGCGGTGCAGCAGCCCGACGATCGGGCCGGTGGCCAGCAGCTCGGCGGGCGGGTCGTCGACGATCGGGATGAACGGCGCGGCGGGATAGCCGCGCTGTGTGGGCAGGAGCGCGGGCAGCGCGCCCTCCTTGGTCGACACATCGGTCAGATAGCGACAGATCCGTTCTACCCGCGGTCCGTTGCAGCGGCCGATCGAGTCGAGAACGTTCAGCGCGTGGGCGGTGTGCAGCGGCTGGCTCACAGGGCCGCGGAGGTCGGGTTCGAGGGCGTGGCCGTAGCCGCCGTCCTCGTTCAGATAGGCGGCGAGTGCCGTCTCGACCGCGTCCGTATTTCCTTCGAGGAAGTCGTGGGCGAACCGCCGCTGTTCGAGGACGCGGGCGGTGAGCCAGATGAACTGCTCGGCGCGGGCGAGTGGGTTTGCTCCGGTTCCAGCCATGAACCGACCGTAGAACGGAAAGTGCCGTTGGCAGATGCGTAGCGGCCCGGCTGCACTCTCAGGAGCGGGATACTGGTGGCATGCGGTTGACGATTTTCTGGGAACGGATGGCGGACCACTTCGGTGAGGGGTACGCGGATTCGTTCGCGCGCGACCATGTGATGGCCGAACTGGGCAGTCGTACGGTGCACCAGGCACTCGCTGCCGGATGGGATGCCAAAGACGTCTGGCGAGGAATCTGCAAGGCCGTGGACATCCCCGCCCACAAGCGCTGAGAGGCCCGTGGACGACCCGGCCACAGTCGCCGACGCAGGCCCGTGGACATCGCCGCGACCAGCGCTGACGGGCCCGTGGACATCCCCGCGACCAGCGCTGACGGGGTGGGCGGCAGGCTGTCACCGGCGTAGGCGAGACTTGTTCCGTGGCACCGACAGACGAGACCGCCCAGACCCAGCCGTCCACCTCCCCGCCCGTCCCGCCGGCCGCGCCACCGACGCCGCCGTCCGGCACGGGGTCGGTCCGCATGCCCGGCTGGCTGCCGCGCGCGATGGTGCTGGCACTGGCGCTCTATGCCTGCTTCCGGCTCGGCAGCTGGGCGTTCGACCAGCTCATCGGGCTGCTGATCAACGTGCTCATCTCGTTCTTCCTCGCGCTCGCCATCGAGCCCGCGGTGAGCCGGATGTCGGCCCGCGGCATGCGCCGCGGCCTTGCCACGTTCCTCGTCTTCCTCGGTGTGCTGATCGCCGGTGTCGGCTTCATCGTGCTGCTGGGTTCGATGCTCGCCGGTCAGATCGTCGACATGGTCGACGAATTTCCCAAGTACCTCGACTCGGTGATCAGCTGGGTCAACCAGACCTTCAACACCGACCTCTCGCGGGTCGAGGTGCAGGACAGCCTGCTGCACTCCGACTGGCTGCAGAAGTACGTCCAGAACAGCGCGACCGGCGTGCTGGATGTGTCCACGACGGTGCTCGGCGGGCTGTTCCGGCTGCTGACGATCTTCCTGTTCTCCTTCTACTTCGCGGCCGACGGCCCCCGGCTGCGGCGCGCTCTGTGCTCCGTTCTCCCGCCCGCCCGGCAGGCCGAGGTACTGCGGGCCTGGGAGATCGCGGTCGACAAGACCGGCGGCTATCTCTACTCGCGCGGTCTCATGGCCCTGATCTCCGGCATCGCGCACTACATCCTGCTGGTGATCCTCGGAGTCCCCTACGCCCCGGCCCTCGCGGTCTGGGTCGGACTGGTCTCGCAGTTCATCCCCACCATCGGTACGTATCTGGCGGGCGCCCTGCCGATGCTGATCGCCTTCACCGTCGACCCCTGGTACGCGGTGTGGGTGCTCGGGTTCGTCGTGGTCTACCAGCAGTTCGAGAACTATGTGCTCCAGCCCAAGCTCACCTCCAAGACCGTTGACATCCATCCTGCGGTCGCCTTCGGCTCGGTGATCGCGGGTACGGCGCTGATGGGCGCGGTCGGTGCGCTGATCGCGATCCCGGCCGTGGCCACGCTCCAGGCGTTCCTCGGCGCCTATGTGAAGCGGTACGACGTGACGGACGACCCGAGAGTCCACGGCCGCCATGGCGGGCAGCGGGGCGAATCGGTGCGCTCACGGATTCGCCGTGCTGTGTCCGCCCCCGGCAGCGGCGACGGAAACAGCGGACCGGACCGGCGGGCCGGATCCGACGGTTCGGACCGGTCCGGGGGGTCCGACTGGCCGGAGAGCGTCGGCGGCTCGGGTGGTGCCGCGGGGACGGACGACCGTAGCTGACACCTCGCGGCCCGGAGCGGGCCTGGGGTGTCTCAGCGGTGTCCGGTGACGTCGGCGGGCCGCCCCAGGTCCTGGACCTCGGTCATGTACCGCCAGGCGTCGGGCCGGTTGCCGTCCAGGTCGGTGAAGCCGTAGACCCGCGCCAGCTGCCCGCTGGACAGGGACGTCCCGTTCCAGCGCGCCACCTCGGGGTCCTGCGCGAGGGCGGCCACGGCCCGGCCGACGAAGGACGGGGTCTCGGAGATGGCGAAATGGAGCGAGTGCGCGATCGCGTCACGTCAGGTGGCTTCGGTGACCCCGTGGGCCTGGAGCATGGCCTCGGACCTGAGCCGGCCGGGCGTGAGCGACACGGCGGTCGCGCGGTGCGGTGCCAGTCCGTGCGCGAGTGCGAAGGCCATCCGGTTCACCGCGGCCTTCGCCAGGTCGTAGAAGAACGAGACCCGGTAGTTGACGGCGTTGTACTCGTCCGTCCCGTCGGTCACCTCGATGACCAGACCACCCGGCGTGTGTCGACGAGAGCCGCTGTCTCCTCGATCGTCTCGGGCCGGTCCATCTCGGAACGCTCGGACCCGGTGGTACGACCGGTGACGTACACGGTCGCCCCGGCGGCGCCCAGCTGAACGGCGATTCCCCGGCCCGCGCCGCGGGTCGCCCCCGCGACCAGCGCGACCTTTCCGGCGAGCCCGGAACCGGTAGCGCCGCAACGTGGGCCGCCGGAACGTGGACCGCCGGGATCCGAAAGTCTTGAATGAGATGTCCGTATATGGCAGGAATTTAGCATGAGACTCGACACTCTTCATTGACTTACGGAATGACGACTGTTATAAGGCGCTACTCTCGGTTGCGTGGGCCCGGCGTGGTGCGCTTGACACTAAAATCGAACATCCATTCTCATGGGATTCCGGCCGGGTTTTCCCGGGCCCGACCGTGGAGTTGTCCACAGGCCGGGAGGACGTCGAGGCCCATTGTCAGTGGCAGGGGTTAGCGTCTTTGACGTGAAGCGATCGACTCAAGCAAATCGGGTGGAACCCATGGCAGGAAACGACCGCGAGAAGGCGTTGGACGCCGCACTCGCACAGATTGAACGGCAATTCGGCAAGGGCGCGGTGATGCGCCTCGGTGAGCGGCCGAACGAGCCGATCGAGGTGATCCCCACCGGGTCGACCGCACTCGACGTCGCACTCGGCGTCGGCGGCCTGCCGCGTGGCCGTGTGGTGGAGGTGTACGGGCCGGAGTCCTCCGGCAAGACGACGCTGACGCTGCACGCCGTGGCGAACGCGCAGAAGCTCGGCGGCACGGTGGCGTTCATCGACGCCGAGCACGCCCTCGACCCCGAGTACGCGAAGAAGCTCGGCGTCGACATCGACAACCTCATCCTGTCCCAGCCGGACAACGGTGAGCAGGCGCTGGAAATCGTGGACATGCTGATCCGCTCCGGTGCCCTCGACCTCATCGTCATCGACTCCGTCGCGGCCCTGGTGCCCCGTGCGGAGATCGAGGGCGAGATGGGTGACTCGCACGTGGGTCTGCAGGCCCGTCTGATGAGCCAGGCCCTCCGTAAGATCACCAGCGCGCTCAACCAGTCCAAGACCACCGCGATCTTCATCAACCAGCTCCGCGAGAAGATCGGTGTGATGTTCGGCTCCCCGGAGACCACGACCGGTGGCCGGGCCCTGAAGTTCTACGCCTCGGTGCGCCTCGACATCCGCCGGATCGAGACGCTGAAGGACGGTACCGACGCCGTCGGTAACCGCACCCGCGTCAAGGTCGTGAAGAACAAGGTCGCGCCGCCCTTCAAGCAGGCCGAGTTCGACATCCTCTACGGCCAGGGAATCAGCCGCGAGGGCGGCCTGATCGACATGGGCGTGGAGCACGGCTTCGTCCGCAAGGCCGGCGCCTGGTACACGTACGAGGGCGATCAGCTCGGCCAGGGCAAGGAGAACTCCCGCAACTTCCTCAAGGACAACCCCGATCTCGCCAATGAGATCGAGAGGAAGATCCTGGACAAGCTGGGTGTCGGCGTCCGGCCGGACAAGGACAAGGACAAGGACAAGGCCAAGACGGAGGCCGAGCCGGCCGCGGACGCGGCGGCGACCACCGACGGTGCGGCGAAGGCGGCACCCGCGTCGGCCACCAAGGCCAAGCCGACCAAGGCCGCGGCGGCAAAGAGCTAGACCGTGACGCGCCGTACGGAGTGGCCGGGCAGCGCCGATGAATCCGGCGCGGGACCCGGTCCCGAGTTCACCGGCGGACCCGGCGAAGGGTTCGTGTCCGAGTCGGGGGACGGTCCCGCAGGACGTTCCCGTACCCGGTCCCGCGGGGGAGCGGGAACGGGGTTCGGCGAAGGGGCGGGCCGACGTGGCCGCTCCGGCACCAGAAGCAGCGGCTCCCCTTCCTCGTCGAGGGCCGAGAAGGGGGAGCCGCGAGACCCGGTCGAGCAGGCGCGCAACATCTGTCTGCGTCTGCTCACCGGGACCCCTCGAACGCGCAAACAACTCGCGGACGCCCTGCGTAAGCGGGAGATCCCGGACGAGGCGGCGGAAGAAGTGCTGTCGCGCTTCGAGGACGTCGGGTTGATCGACGATGCGGCGTTCGCGGGCGCCTGGGTGGAGTCCCGGCACCACGGCAGGGGGCTCGCACGCCGCGCCCTCGTCCGCGAACTGCGCACCAAAGGGGTGGACTCCGCCCTTATCGACGAGGCGGTCGGCCGACTCGACTCGGAGCAGGAGGAGGAGACCGCCCGCGAGCTCGTGGCACGCAAGCTCCGCTCCACGCGGGGCCTGGACCGCGACAAACGTCTGCGCCGCCTGGCGGGCATGCTCGCGCGCAAGGGGTACGGGGAAGGCATGGCCCTGCGCGTGGTGCGACAGGCGCTGGAGGAAGAGGGCGAGGACACGGAAGGCTTGGACGAGCCCTTCTGAACCGGGCGGTGGTCCGTCCACGGGGGCGAGGGAGGGACACGGCCAGGCGGGGGAGGGACACGGCCAGGATGGGGCGGGGCGGGGTTTCCGGTCGGCGGTCGGGGGGCCGCCTTCGTGGGTGGCGGGGCGGCTCAGTGTCCGGCGGACGATGCCCGGCGGATGGTGGCGTCGATCAGGGCCAGGGCGTCGGTGGCGGTGCGGCCGGGGTGCCGGTTCCAGGGGCCGATCAGTCCTGGCCAGCCCTGGGAGCGGAGTTCGGTGATCAGCCAGGCCCCGGCCCGGTTCACGGTGCTGAGGGATCCGTAACCGAGTCGGTGCGCGGTGAGCAGGGCGCCGCAGATGCAGCGGGCGCCACGGGCGTTGCGCAGCCGGTACGGGGTGTTCTGCCAGCCCCACTCGGTCAGGACCTGCCGTGCGTAGCCGAGCTGGGTGGAGGGGCGGAGGTCCGGCTGTCCGACGCGCCGCCAGGCATGGACACGGTCGGGCAGGACCGCACCCAGCCGTCCGGGGAGCGGGCGTTCGTACGGCGGGGCGGCGGGCAGCGTCCGCATCGAGTCGTCGATGAGCTGACCGACGGGTACGGACAGCAGGCTTCGCCAGTCGGCCGAGCCCTGCGCCGCGCTCCGGGGCGGGTTCCCCGCCGCAACCGGATCCTCTGCCGGTTCCTCCGCTGATTCCTCGGCCGGTTGTGCCGACGGGGTCGACGCCGGGGGGAACGTGGGCGCGGGGGCGGTGTACTCCCAGCCGGTGACGATCTGCTGCCACGCCTCCGTCTCATGAAGGCGGGCCGCCTGGAGGTCGAGCTGATCAGGGGTGAGGGCAGTGGCTTCCATCAGTGCGACATCTCCGTACATTTCGGTCCTCTGTATGAGGCGAATGTCGGTCGCGCACGGCGATTGCTCCACTGGAGTGTGGCGTTCGGGTGTGGTGAAGGGCGTAGGGGCGGACCGGAGAGTGCGTGAGAAGCGCGTCGAACGGGGGGGCTAACCCCCGTATCAAGACGCAGGCATGCTCCAGTGCACAGATATCTGTGCACAGAGCAGTGTGTACGCCATGGCAGAGAAGCCCGGCGGTACCGAGATCACCGAACTGGCGGCGCTCAAGGCGCTTGCCCAGCCGCGACGCCAGCGGATCTTTCAGCACCTCACCCTGCACGGCCCGGCGACGTCCGCGAGCCTGGCCCGTGCCCTCGGTCTGAACACCGGGGCCACCAGCTATCACCTGCGTGAACTGGCCCGGTACGGGTTCGTCGAGGAGACCGAGCCTGAGGAGACCGAGCCCGAGGACACCGAGCCTGAGGACACCCGACCCGAGGGCACCGGGCCCGAGGGCACCGGGAACCGAGACGCGGGAGGATCCGGTTCCGGGGCGGAAGCACCCGGGGCCCACCGCCGCAGATGGTGGCGTGCGATTCCGGGCGACCGGCGCTTCCCGCCCAGGTCCCGCCAGAACCTCGAGACGCGGCTCGTCATGGACGAGCTCAACCACCACGCGTACGCCGAGGACCTCGCCCTCTTCGAACGGCTCCAGCGCGACGCCCCGCTGCCCGCCCGTGAGAGCGGTCGGCCGAGCGGCCCAGGGCAGGCGGAAGAGGCGGGAGAGCCGGACGAGGGCGAGTGGGCCGATGCCTTCGCGTACTCGCGCGGTTCCCTGCGGCTGACTCTCCCCGAACTCCGGGAGTTCTTCGAGGAGTACATCGCCCTGATGAACCGCTACAAGCGGCCCGAGGGCGATGTCCCGCCCGCCTCCCGCACGGTCCACACCCGCCTGCTCGCCTTCCCGGCCCCCGACTCCACGATCGACCGCACCGAGACGGACGCACGATGATGCTGCGCTACGCACTCCAGACGATCCGGGACCGGGAAGGCGGGTTCCTCGGTGCCCTGCTGGCCCTGATGTGCGCTGCCGCGCTCATCACCGCCTGCGGCACTCTTCTGGAGACCGGTCTGCGCGGAAGGATCACCACCGAGCGGTACGCGGCCACCCCGCTGATCGTCTCGGCCGACCAGAACGTCCACCGGACCACGGTCAAGCACAAGGGCAACGGGAAGACGAAGACCAAACACAAGGCGAAGCCCGTCGCCGAGCGCGCCTGGCTGCCCGCCGCCACCGCCGACCGGGTACGCGCCCTCGACGGTGTCCACACGGTGGTCCCCGAACTCACCTTCCTCGCCCAGCCTTTGTCCGACGGCCGGAAGCACCTGTCCGCCGACCGGCTGTCGTACGGCCACTCCTGGGCCTCCGCGCCGCTCACGCCGTTCGGGATCATCGCAGGCAAGGCTCCGTCCTCGGCCGACGACGTGGTGATCGACCGCGGGCTCGCCGAGCGGGCCGGACTTCAGCCCGGGGACCGGCTCACCGTGCAGTCCACCGGCGCTCCGCGCCCGTACCGCGTCAGCGGAATCGCCGCTCCCACGTCGGCCGATGCCTCCCTGCGCCCCGGTGCCTCCCGCGCCTCCGGTGTCTCCCACACCTCAAAGAGCTCCACCGGCTCCGGTGTCCCCACAGGCGTCACGGACCGTGCCGACGACGTGCATCGCGCCGATCTCAAGCAGCAGACCTCACTCTTCTTCGCCGCCGCAGAGGCCGAACGGCTCGCCGCCCGCCCCGGCCAGGTATCCGCCCTCGGCGTGATCCCCGAGCCCGGCACGGACCTCGGCCGGCTGGAACAGCGGGTCGAGCAGGCGCTGAAGGGCACGACGGCGCAGGTCGCCACGGGAGACGACCGAGGGCCGGTCGAGTTCCTGGACGCCGCGGGCGCCCGTATCAAACTCATCTCCATGGGAGGCGCGATGGGCGGTACCGCGCTCCTCGTCGCCGTCCTGGTCGTCGTCGGTACATTCGCGCTCTCCATCCAGCAGCGCCACCGTGAGTTGGCCCTGCTGCGCGCCATCGCCGCCACTCCGCGCCAGGTCCGCCGGCTGCTCGGCCGTGAAGCGCTGCTGGTGGGAGCCGTGGCCGGGGTGCTGGGATCGTTCGCCGGGCTGCCGCTCGCGGGCTGGCTGCACAGTCGATTCATCGACATGGGTGCCGTCCCCGCCTCCTTGGAACGCACCACGGGCATCTTCCCGTTGTTCGCCGCGGTCGCCATCACTCTCGTCGGAGCCTGGGCGGCCGCGCGGATCTCCGGTCGCCGGATCTCCCGTATCCGACCCGCCGAGGCCATGGCCGAGTCCGCGGTCGAGGGTGACCGCCCGGCGTGGGGCCGGATCGTCGCGGGGCTGGTGCTGCTGGCGGGCGGTCTCGTCCTCGTCGCCGTGCTGGGAATCCTGCGTACCGAGGCGGCGTCGACCCCGGTCACCTTCCTCGCGGTGGTCGTGCTGGCCACCGCCGTGTCCCTGCTGGGGCCGCTCCTGGTCAGGGCGACGGCCGCGCTGCTCGCCGGACCGTTGCGGCAGGCGGGTCCGGGCGGCCGCCTCGCCACCGCCAACCTGCGTGGCCACGCCGCCCGGATGGCCGCTGTCGTCACCCCCCTCACCCTGCTCATCGGGATGACCTGCACCGTTCTCTTCGTCCAGCCGACGCTCGGTGACGCCGCCCGTACGCAGGCCCGCGAAGGCACCCGCGCCGGCGCGGTCCTGGTGGGTCAGGGCCTCGGAGTCCCGTCCGCCGCCGCCCGGAAGATCCGGGCGACGCCCGGGGTCTCGGCCGCCACCGAAGTCGTACGCACCACCGTGCGGGTGGGCCTCGACAAGTACACGGCCCAGGGCGTCACCCCCGCCGGTCTCAGCCGCACCTGGGACCCCGATGTCACCAGTGGTTCGCTCACCGGTTTCACCACGACCGCTCATCCAGCGGCGATCAGTGAACTCGCCGCCGACCGGCTGGGTCTCGGTCCCGGCGACGGGCTGACGCTGCACCTGGGCGACGGGACCCCGGCGACCTTCACCGTCGTCGCCGTGTACGCCCGTGGCCTGGGCTTCGGCGATCTGACCCTGCCGTACGACCAGGTCGCCCGCCACATGGACAACCCGCTGGCCGCCACGGTCCTGGTGGCCTCGGAGCTGGGACGCGACGAACTCGCCACCGGGATCGCGGAGTTTCCCGGGATCGCCGTTCTCGAACCGGCCGCGGTCGACCGGCTCCAGGCCGACCGCACTCAGGCGAACGCCGAAGTCAACTATCTGGCCATGGGCCTTGTGCTGGCCTTCACCGCCATCGCCGTCGTGAACACCCTCGCCATGTCGGTCTCCGAACGGATCAGGGAGTTCGCGATGCTCCGGCTGGCCGGGGCGACCCGCCGACAGGTCCTGCGGATGCTCCGGATCGAAGCTCTGGCGGTGCTGCTCCTGGCCACCGTCCTCGGCACCGGTATCGCCCTGGCCGTACTGACCGCGTTCAGCGTCGGCATGACCGGCAGCGCGGCCCCCAGTGTGCTGCCCCTGGTGTACGCGGAAGTGGTGGGCGCGGCCGCCCTGTTGACCTTGGTCGCCACCGCTCTTTCCGGTCGGCTGGCGCTGAAGACCCGACCGGTGGAGGTGGCCGCATCCAGGCAGTAGCCACCCCCTTCGGACACGCGAGGGTGCTCCTGGTCAGGGTGCTACCGATCAGGAGGATGCTCCTGGTCACGAGGATGCCCCTGGTCACGAGGGTGCTCCCGGTCAGGAGGGTGCTCCCGGTCGGGCGTCGACCGGGAGCCCCTGCGCGCGCCATGCCTGGAATCCGCCGATCAGATCGGTGGCCCTGTGCAGTCCCAACTGCCGCAGCGACGCGACCGCGAGGCTCGACGCGTACCCCTCGTTGCAGATCACCACGATCCGGAGGTCGTGGCTGACCGCCTCGGCGGCACGGTGGCTTCCCCGCGGATCGAGCCGCCACTCCAGTTCGTTGCGCTCCACGACCAGCGCTCCCGGAATGAGGCCGTCCTTCTCGCGAAGTGCCGCATAGCGGATGTCCACCAGGAGTGCGCCGTCCGCCGCTGCCGCCGCCGCGTCCTGCGGGCCGATCCGGTCATAACCGGTCCTGACCCGCTCCAGCAACGCGTCGATGCCCACCCGTTCCGTACGGTTCGTGCCGCTGTCGGTATCGCTGCTGCCACCGGTGCTCACTGCCAGTCCTCCGGACGTTCGGTCTGCTCAAGGCGGAGTACCGCGCCCGCCCGGCTGTACCTGCGGATCTGCGGCAGCGGCGGGTAGTAGGCATGCACCGAGACGGCGTGTTCACGGTCGGACTCGTTCAGCACCTCATGCACATGGTGCTGCCCGAACGCCCGGCCCTGACCTGTCGTCAACTCACGTGACCGATCGACCCCTTCGCTCAACTCCAGGGTCTTCCAGCCGTCGGTGGGCAGCCGTGCGGCCAGCGAGTGTTCCCTGAGGGTGCCCGCCGCGGTGGTGAAGGCGCCGATCGAGTCGGCGTGATCGTGCCAGCCGGTGCCGGTGCCGGGGGGCCAGCCGATCAGCCATGCCTCGCTGCCGCCGGGACCGGCGAGCCGGACCCAGGTACGGCCCTCGGGGTCGAGGGGCAGGGAGCCGATGAGGGCCGTGTCCTGAGCGGTACGGCGGACGAAGTCGAGCAGCTCTGTGACGCCCGGCCCGGCGGGGGTTCCGGAAGCGGAACCGGAGAAGCCGGCGGAACCGGAGGAGGAATCGGAGACGTGCGAGGAGCCCGCACCGGAGGGGGAACCGGCACCGGAGGGCGAACCGGCACCGGAGGGAGAATCGGCACCGGAGGAGGAACCGGCACCGGAGGAGGAATCGGAGGCAGCCGTGGTTACGGAAGGGGAGGGTGCAGACACAGGGACCGTCCTGAGAGTTCGCGCGAAGGCACAGCCGTGCGGAAAGCGGCACGGGCCGGCAGGGGAAGGCGATTCAGCAGGACGGGCGACACACGCAGCCCGCGTAACGGACGAGGTCCATATGGACCCTCCGCCACAGGCGCACATCGGTGTCGGTCATGATCTGGAGTACACCATGTGCGCCTGCGAGGGTCAATTGATGTCGGCGGTCCGGTCGGAGCCGACGGAGGCACGTACCGAGTGCGCCGTCTCCGTGTCGTCGCCGGTCCCGTCCTCGGAGTGCCCGCCGCCGCGTGCCGCGTCCGCCGCCGCGTACAGCTCCGCGGGCCGCACACCGCCGAAGGCCGCCACCAGGTACCCGTCCGGCCTGACCAGCAGCACCGTGTGGGCCGACGCCCCCGGATAGCTCTCGGCCACCAGCAGCTCACTCCTGACCGGCAGCGCGTCGACGGCCTCCACGAGCCGCGGCATGACACCCGCGGTCAGCCAGTGGCGCCGGTCCCACACCCCGGTGCCCGGTGCGATCAGGATCACCAGGAAGTGCCCGCGCCCCTGCCGTTCGCGCAAGCGCACCGTCTTCCCGTCGGGCGCCGTCACCCCGACATCGGTGACCGGCGCACCAGGGGGCGTACCCACGGGGGTGTGCGCCTCGTCGCGCTGCGGAGAAAGGGGGGAGTGCGTGTACGAAGGGGGTGCGCCCAGCGGTCCGCACCCCAGATGACCGTCGGCGAGCAGGGTGTCGTGTCCTCGCGCACCGCCCGGCACCAGTGTCCGCAGCCCGCCACCGCCGCGCAGTATCGGCAGCGACTGGTCGGCGGCGCGCAGCCGTGCGGCGACCGCGGCCCTGCGCTCGGCCTGGTAGCTGTCCAGCAGCAGGTCACCGGCGCCCTGGTGCCAGGACTGGGCCAGCTTCCAGGCGAGGTTCTCGGCGTCCCGGAGCCCTTCGTCAAGACCCTGGGTGCCCAGCGCCCCCAGCAGGTGGGCGGCATCGCCCGCCAGGAAGGCGCGCTTCGCCCGCCAGCGCCGGGCGAGCCGGTGATGCAGCGTGTACACCCCGGTGTCCAGCAGTTCGTACGCCGGTGTCTCGCCGCACCACCCCGCCAGGGTGTCCCGGATCCGGGTGATCAGAGCATCGGGGGTGACCAGTTCGCCGCGTGGCGGAAGGAGCCAGTCCAGCCGCCAGACGCCGTCCGGCAGCGGTCGCGCGGTCACTTCGGCGCCGCCGTTGCGCCAGGGCGGCATCCGGTGCAGTACGGCGTGGTCCGGCCACGGAAGTTCGGCGCGCAGCGCGGCGACAGCGTGCCGTTCCACCGCCGTACGGCCGGGAAACCTGATGTCGAGCAGTTTGCGTACGGTGGAACGGGCGCCGTCGCAGCCGACCAGATAGCTCCCGCGCCACCACGTCGAACCGGGCTCCCTGGTGTGCACCGTGACCCCGCCGGGGTCCTGCTCAAGGGTGTCGATCCGGCTGAACGGCACCAGCCGCACCAGATCCTGCGCGCGGATCGCGTCCCGCAGGCCGGCGGTGAGGGCGTGCTGCGGCAGATGGACCGGGGCGGACGGTTGCGCTCCGCCCTCTTCCCCGCCGAGCGGTACGTCACGCACCAGCTGCTTGCGCCGCATCGAACGCCAGCCGGTCCACCGCAGGCCCGACTCGTCCAGGTTGGTGCAACCGAGCCGTTCCACCAGGTCGGCGGTGTCCTCGCGCAGCACGACGGTGCGTGCGGGGCGCGGCTCCTCCTTGCCCGGACCTTCGTCCAGGAGGACGGAGGGGACGCCCTGCGCGGCGAGGGCGAGCGACAGGGTCAGACCGACGGGTCCGGCGCCGACGACGATCACCGGGTCCACGGCGCGTGCCCTCCGGCCCGTACGGTCGTGCGGAACGTGGCGGTCGAAGCCGGGTGCGTGATCACAGAACGTATGCAACCCACTGGGGGTGCTTGCGTCAAGTGACCGAGGCAGCGGCGCGTGCGCCGCTGCCTCGAATGCTCCTGGTGGGAAGGGTCAGTCCTTGCCCACTCCGGCCCCGTCACCACCACCGATCCCGTCCGTACCATCCGTTGCGGTGGTCTTCGCGATGCCTGCGCCCCCTGCGCCCCCCGTGCCCGTTCCGATGCCCCCCGTGCCGGGGGCGGACGGGCCGCCGGGTGCGTCGAGCACGTCCGTGGTCCCGGTGGCGGCGGCCACCGGGATGCCGGTCTTGGCGCGCCGCCCGCGCTTCTCGATCCAGGTCGCGAGCGCCGACAGCAGCAGACACATCGCGACGTAGATGGTGCCGATGACCGCGATCGTCGAGACGTACGGGTACTGGCCGTTGACCTGAGTGTTGGAGGCGATCAGACGGGCCGTCTGAAGCAGCTCCGGGTACAGGATGATGAAGCCCAGCGAGGTGTCCTTGAGGGTCACCACGAGCTGGCTGATGATCGTCGGCAGCATGACCCGGACGGCCTGCGGGATCAGCACGCTGACCATGACCTGGGTCTTGCTCATGCCCAGGGCGTACGCCGCTTCGCTCTGTCCCTTGGGCACCGAGTTGATGCCGGCCCGCAGCACTTCGGCCTGCACACAGCCGTTGTAGACGGACAGTCCGAGCGCCAGGGCCCACATCGAGTAGTCGGTGAGGAAGCCGACCCAGATGGCGTAGATGGTGATCAGCAGCGGGATCGAGCGGAACAGCTCGATGAACGTGGCGGACACCCAGCGGACCGGCTTGTGGTCGGAAAGCCGTCCGACGGCGAGCACCACACCCAGGATCAGCGAGCCGATCGCGGCCAGGCCGAAGGCCTTGAGGGTGGCGACCAGGGCGTCGGCGATGTTCTGCCGGATGCCCGAGTAGTTGAAGATGTCCCACATCTCGGGGGCGAGGTGGCCCTTGTCGGACAGCCGCATGATGCTGACGGCGAGCAGCGCCAGGATGGCGAGGCTGCCGAGGACCGCGTAGATCCGGTTGCGGGCGGCGGCCTTGGGTCCCGGTGCGTCGTAGAGAACGCTGGCGCTCATCGGGCGACCTCCATGCGACGCTCCAGCAGCCGGAAGAGGCCGCTGATGACAAAGGTGACGACCAGGTAGCCCAGGGCCACCCAGATGAAGACGGGAGTGATCTCGTAACCCCTGTCGCTCATCAGCTTCTGCCAGCCGAAGAGTTCGGTGACGCTGAAGGCGCCCGCGATCGCCGAGTTCTTGGTGAGGGCGATGAAGATGCTGCTCAGCGGCGGGATCACGGTCCGGGTGGCCTGCGGGAGCACCACGATCCGCAGTGTCTGGGCGAACGTCATGCCGATCGAGCGCGCGGCCTCGGCCTGTCCCAGCGGAACGGTGTTGATGCCCGAACGGACCGCCTCGCAGACGAACGAGGAGGTGTAGAAGCCGAGCGCCAGCGATCCGAGCAGGAACGGGCTCATGCCCGGGAAGAGGATCTCCGGGACGACGAAGTAGAAGATCAGGAAGAGCAGGGTCAGCGGGGTGTTGCGCAGCAGCGTCACCCAGGCGGTGCCGAAGATCCGCAGCGGCGGCACGGGCGAGACCCGGAAACCGGCGATGGCGACACCGAGGACCAGGGCGATAACCGAGCTGACGGCGGTGATCGACACTGTTCCTATGAAGCCGTCGCGGAACTCTGGGAAATTGTCGAGCAGTACGTTCATGAGGTCTCCGCGTCGGCGGTCAGCGGCATCAGGGCAGGGGAAGGGGCGCCCCGTACGCACACCGCGTCCGCGAGGGGCGGCAGCGGTGGCGTACGGGACGCTTCGATCACGCGTACGGCGTCAGGGCCGGTCACACGTGCCGCATCGGTGACGAGACGTCAGCAGCGCGGAACCGGCGATGGGGCAGGACGCTTTCGGCGACGAGGCAGCGGTCAGTAGCGCTCGATGGCCGGCGGCTCGGTGTAGTCCGAGCCGGACAGGCCCAGCGTGGCCTCGTAGATCTTCTTGTACGTGCCGTCCGTGACGTGCTTCTCCAGCGACTTGTTGATCGCCTCGCGCAGCGCCTTGTCGTCCTTGTTCATGCCGACGCCGTAGGGCTCGTCGGTGAACGGCTTGCCGACGACCTGGAGCTTGCCGGAGTTCGCGGCGGCGTAGCCCTTGAGGATCGAGTCATCGGTGGTGACGGCGTCGATCTGCTTCGTCAGCAGCTGCTGCACGCAGTCCGAGTACTTGGCGAGCTCGACGACGCTCGCACCGTACTCGGGCTTCTTGATCTCCTGGAGGGGAGTGGAGCCGACGATCGAGCAGACCTTCTTGCCCTTCACCGACTCCTTGCCGGTGATGGAGGTGTCGCCCTTGCGCACCAGCAGGTCGGCGCCCGCCTTGTAGTACGGGCCCGCGAAGCCGACCTGCTTCTTGCGCTCGTCGTTGATCGTGTACGTACCGACGAAGTAGTCGACCTGGCCCTTGGAGATCGCCGTCTCGCGGATGCCGGAGTCGACGGTCTTCCACTCGATCTGCTTGTCGGAGAAGCCGAGGTCGGCGGCGATCATCTTGGCGATCTCGATGTCGAAGCCGGAACGCTCCTTCGTCGACTGGTCCTCGAAGCCCAGGTACGGCTGGTCGGCCTTGGCGCCGATGACCAGCTTGCCCCGCTTCTTCGCCTCCTTGAAGGCCGGAGAGTCCAGGTCGACACCCGTCGCGACGGTGTACGTCGGCAGCTTCGGGGCCTCGGAGGAACCGGGCTTGGTCCCGGACGGCTTGTCGCCGGCCGAACCCTCCTTGCCACCACAGGCGGTCGCGGTCAGGGCGAGCACAGCGATGGCCGCGACAGCGGCCGACTTGCGGAGCTTCATGTGAACATTCCTTATGTCGTAGGTCGTTGTCGTCAGTGGTGAAGGAT
This sequence comes from Streptomyces sp. TSRI0281, assembly GCF_001905125.1. Lineage (GTDB taxonomy): Bacteria > Actinomycetota > Actinomycetes > Streptomycetales > Streptomycetaceae > Streptomyces. The sequence continues at coordinate 44,641 of NZ_LWLE01000013.1, forward strand.
CTTCGACAGGAAGTCCTTGGCCCGGTCGCTGCGCGGATTGCTGAAGAACTGGTCGGGCACGGCCTCTTCGATGATCTTCCCGTCCGCCATGAAGACGACACGGTTGGCGGCCGAACGGGCGAAGCCCATCTCATGGGTGACGACGACCATCGTCATCCCGTCCCGGGCCAGCTGCTGCATGACTTCGAGGACCTCGTTGATCATCTCGGGGTCGAGCGCCGAAGTGGGCTCGTCGAAGAGCATGACCTTGGGGTCCATCGCCAACGCCCGCGCGATGGCGACGCGTTGCTGCTGACCGCCCGAGAGCTGCGCCGGGTACTTGTCGGCCTGCACCCCGACGCCCACCCGGTCGAGCAGGGCCCGGGCCTTCTCCTCCGCGGCCTTCTTTTCCGTCTTACGGACCTTGGTCTGGCCCAGCATGACGTTCTCCAGCACGGTCTTGTGCGCGAAGAGATTGAACGACTGGAAGACCATGCCCACGTCGGCGCGCAGCCGGGCGAGCTCCTTGCCCTCCTGGGGCAGCGGCTTGCCGTCGATCGAGATCGCGCCCGAGTCGATCGTCTCCAAGCGGTTGATGGTGCGGCACAGCGTGGACTTGCCGGACCCGGAAGGCCCGATGACGACCACGACCTCGCCACGGGCGATGGTCAGGTCGATGTCCTGGAGCACATGCAGCGCGCCGAAGTGCTTGTTGACGTTGCTCAGTACGACAAGGTCGTTCGCCGCAGGCGCGGCATCCTCGGCGGCCTTGGTCACTGAAACTCCGCTCATCGGCTTCTTGCTCCGTCCTCCTCGGTTGGCAAGGACACTAGTGACGCAGTGCGACCAGAGTCATTACATCTGAGCGGAAATTGAGCATAACGATCCGGCGGCAACCGGACACTCCGCGTGAACGGGACGCCTGGAGCAGCGCCGGGGCGTACCGGGTGCATAACGGAAACCCTGCTGTAACCGGCAGGCCCTTGACTGACGTGCCCGTCATCGGAGTGGATGCCTTGAAGAGATCGGACGTGAAACGCCGCTGAACGGGAAGCCTCACAGAGGCCACGCGGAGTGAAACGCCATGTATCGGTACGTAACAGCACGTAACGCCACGCGACATCAGCAAGTAGCCCGGAGGCCCGTAAAGCCTGGGGAGACGGAAAGGAGGGCCATGAGACTGCTGCTCGTCGAGGACGACGACCACGTCGCGGCGGCCCTGTCCGCCGTGCTCGCCCGGCACGGCTTCCAGGTGGTGCACGCCCGCAACGGCGAGGAGGCCCTGCGCGCCCTGCTGCCCGCGGAGAAGGAGCCCTTCGGAGTCATCCTCCTCGACCTCGGGCTGCCCGACCAGGACGGGTACGAGGTGTGCGGCAAGATCCGCAAGCGGACCGCGACCCCGGTGATCATGGTGACCGCCCGCGCCGACGTGCGCTCGCGCATCCATGGCCTCAACCTCGGCGCCGACGACTATGTCGTCAAGCCCTACGACACCGGTGAGCTGCTCGCCCGTATCCATGCCGTCGCCCGGCGCACCACATCCGGCGAGGACACCGCGCCGACACCCGTCGCCGCCCTGCGGCTCGGACCGGTCCACATCGAGCTGCCGACCCGCCGGGTCAGCGTCGACGGCGAGGAAGTCCAGCTCACCCGCAAGGAGTTCGACCTCCTCGCGCTGCTGGCCCAGCGGCCCGGTGTGGTCTTCCGCCGGGAGCAGATCATCAGCGAGGTGTGGCGCACCAGCTGGGAGGGAACGGGGCGCACACTGGAAGTGCATGTCGCCTCCCTGCGCTCCAAATTGCGGCTGCCCGCACTGATCGAGACCGTGCGGGGCGTCGGCTACCGGCTCGTCTCGCCGTCCGCGTAAGGGCGTACGTTCCCGGTGCGCACCCGCCTGCTTCCGCTGCTCATCGTCCTCATGGCAGCCGTTCTGCTCGCCCTGGGCTTCCCGCTCGCCGTGAGCGTGGCCGCCGCCGAACAGCAGCGCGTCGTCATCGACCGGATCGATGACACGGCGCGCTTCGCCGCGCTGGCGCAGTTTGTCAGCGAGCCCATCCCTGACAACGACGAACGCAGACGCACCCTCCAGGCGGAGCTGGAGGCGTACGACTCCGTGTACGGGATACGGGTGGGCGTCTTCTTCCGCGACGACAGACCGCTGGCCAAGGCTCCCTCCGACTGGCTCCTGCCCGTCGAGGGGGAGGGGCGTGCGGCGTTCAAGGAAGCACTGCTCGGCCGCCGTTCCCACGATCCGCCCCAGGTCTGGCCGTGGCAGAACGGCCGTGTCGTCGTCGCCTCGCCCGTCGTACGGGACGGTGACGTCGTCGCCGTCGTCGTCATCGACTCACCTACCGGTGAGATGAGGTCCCGGACGCTGAACGGCTGGCTGCTGATCGCCCTCGGCGAGGCCCTCGCGATGCTGGTGGCGGTCGGCGCGGCGTTCCGGCTCACGGGCTGGGTGCTGCTGCCCGTACGGATCCTGGACGCGGCGACCCACGACATCGCCAGCGGCCGTATGCGGTCACGGGTCGCGGCCTCCGGCGGGCCGCCGGAACTCAGGCGCCTGGCCCGCTCGTTCAACGAGATGGCCGACAATGTGGAGGACGTGCTGGAGCAGCAGCGCGCCTTCGTCGCCGACGCCTCGCACCAACTGCGCAACCCCCTGGCCGCGCTGCTCCTGCGCATCGAGCTCCTCGCCCTCGAACTCCCCGAGGGGAACGAGGAGATCGCCTCGGTGCGTACGGAGGGCAAGCGCCTGGGCCAGGTCCTCGACGATCTCCTCGACCTCGCGCTGGCCGAGCACACCGAGGCCGACCTCCAGCTCACCGACATCGGCGCGCTCACCGCCGAGCGGGTCGCTTCCTGGCGCCCGCTCGCGGAGGAGAAGGGCGTGATCCTGACGCTGGACGGCGCGGCGGCGGTCACCGCGTGGGCCGACCCCATCGCCCTCTCCAGCGCCCTCGACGCCGTGATCGACAACGCCCTGAAGTTCACGCCGCCGGACCAGGACGTACGCGTCACGGTCGCCGCCGAGGCCGACCGGGCCACGGTCGTGGTCGCCGATCGCGGACCGGGGCTCACCGAACAGGAACTGGAACGTATCGGCGACCGCTTCTGGCGCAGCAACCGGCACCAGAACGTCAAGGGGTCGGGCCTGGGGCTGTCCATCTCACGGGTGCTGCTCGCGGCGGGCGGCGGTTCGATCGCGTACGCCCCGCACGAGCCGCACGGGCTGCGGGTGACCGTGTCGGCGCCACGGAACACTCCGCACAGCTGACCGGGTGGGCCGCCTAGGGGGACCGGGTGCTCAGGGCTTGACCGAATGGCAGGACCGGGCGCTCAGGGCTTGACCGAGCGGTAGTAGCGCCCCGCTCCTTCGTGCAGCGGGAGCGGGTCGGTGTAGATCGCCGTCCGCAGGTCCACCAGCTGCGCCGCGTGCACCTCGCGCCCGATCCGGTCCCTGCTGTTGATCACGGTCCGGGTGAACGCCTCGGTCATCGCCGGATCCGTACGGTCCGTGGTGACCAGCAGATTGGCGACAGCAACGGTGGGCACGGACTGTCCCTGCTGCGCGTCCAGGTAGGCGTCGGCCGGCATCACGGCAGAGCGGTAGTAGCGGGTGGATCCGCCCGCCGCCTGCAACTGTGCGATCAGCGGATCCTCCAGCGGCACCAGCCGGATGGCGAACCGGTCCGACAGCTCCTGCACCGCGCCGGTCGGCAGACCGCCCGACCAGAAGAACGCGTCGAGCAGTCCGTTGGCCAGCCGGGTCGGCATCGTGTCGATGCCCGCCGACACCGGAGTGATCCCGGTCCTCGGATCGATGCCCCCCGCGTTCATCAGCCGGTCGGCGACCAGCCGGACGCCGGACCCCTGCTGCCCCACGCCCACCCGTTTGCCCCGCAGGTCGGAGACCTTGCGTATCCCGGAGTCCCGGGGCACGACCAGCTGTACGTAGTCGTCGTACAGCCGTACACAGCCGCGCAGCCGCTGTGCGCCGGGCTTGCCGTCGCGCAGGTAGGTGGCGACGGCATCAGCGGTGGCGATCGTGAAGTCGGCCTTCCCCGTCGCGACCCGTTCGAGATTCTGCTGCGAGCCCTCGCTGGTCTGGAGCCGCACGGACACCTCGGGCATGTCCTTGGCCAGGGCTCCTTCGAGCCGCTCGCCGTACCGCTGGTAGACCCCGCTGTGTACGCCGGTGGAGAAGGTCAGCGAGCCGGTGGGCGTCCTTTCCCCCAGGGGGAGTACCCACCACAGCAGCAGCCCGAGAACGACCACGACGGCGGCGCCCCCCTGAAGGGTGCGTCGTCGGCCGAATCGGGACAGTGCGTGGAGCATGGCCGCGATCCTGCCAGCTCACACCCGTGGTGGCCAGGCCCGGCCGCCGCCGGGCGGAGGGAGGACACGGGCTCCGCGGAGGGCGGGAGGACAGGGGCGAAGGGGAGGGACGCCGGGAGGTGCGCGACTACCGCCTACCCTTGTCGCATGAGCAGCGGCAACCGGAGCGAAGCAGTGGACGTCAAGAAAAGCTACGAGGTGCGCACCTACGGGTGCCAGATGAACGTTCACGACTCCGAACGGCTGTCGGGTCTCCTGGAGGACGCCGGTTACGTACGCGCACCCGAAGGCGCCGACGGTGACGCCGATGTCGTCGTCTTCAACACCTGTGCGGTACGGGAGAACGCCGACAACAAGCTCTACGGCAACCTCGGCCGCCTCGCCCCGATGAAGACCAAGCGGCCCGGGATGCAGATCGCCGTGGGCGGCTGCCTCGCGCAGAAGGACCGCGACACGATCGTCAAGCGGGCGCCCTGGGTGGACGTCGTCTTCGGTACGCACAACATCGGCAAGCTGCCCGTGCTGCTGGAGCGCGCCCGTATCCAGGAGGAGGCACAGATCGAGATCGCCGAATCCCTGGAGGCGTTCCCCTCCACGCTCCCCACCCGCCGCGAGTCCGCCTACGCCGCGTGGGTCTCCATCTCCGTGGGCTGCAACAACACCTGCACCTTCTGCATCGTCCCCGCGCTGCGCGGCAAGGAGAAGGACCGTCGCACCGGCGACATCCTGGCCGAGATCGAGGCGCTGGTCGCCGAGGGCGTGTCCGAGATCACCCTGCTCGGCCAGAACGTGAACGCGTACGGTTCCGACATCGGCGACCGCGAGGCGTTCTCCAAGCTGCTGCGCGCGTGCGGAAGGATCGAGGGCCTGGAGCGCGTCCGCTTCACCTCGCCGCACCCCCGCGACTTCACCGACGACGTCATCGCGGCGATGGCCGAGACCCCGAACGTGATGCCGCAGCTCCACATGCCGATGCAGTCGGGCTCGGACACCGTCCTGAAGGCGATGCGACGCTCCTACCGGCAGGAACGCTTCCTCGGGATCATCGAGAAGGTGCGTGCCGCGATGCCGGACGCCGCCATCTCCACCGACATCATCGTGGGCTTCCCCGGCGAGACCGAGGAGGACTTCCAGCAGACGATGCACGCGGTGCGTGAGGCGCGCTTCGCGAACGCCTTCACCTTCCAGTACTCCAAGCGGCCCGGCACCCCGGCAGCCGACATGGAGGGGCAGATCCCCAAGGAGGTCGTGCAGGAGCGGTACATGCGCCTGTCCGCACTCCAGGAGGAGATCTCCTGGGAGGAGAACAAGAAGCAGGTCGGCCGCACCCTGGAGGTCATGGTCGCCGAGGGGGAGGGGCGCAAGGACGGCGCCACGCACCGCCTCTCCGGCCGCGCCCCCGACAACCGTCTCGTCCACTTCACCAAGCCCTCGCAGGAGGTCCGCCCCGGCGATGTGGTGACCGTCGAGATCACCTACGCCGCCCCGCACCACCTGCTGGCCGAGGGCGCGCCACTGGGCGTACGGAGCACACGTGCCGGGGACGCCTGGGAGCGGCGCACCTCGGCGGCGGCCGCCAAGCCCGCCGGTGTGATGCTCGGGCTGCCGGGCATCGGCGCCCCGGCGCCGCTGCCGGCCGCGGCGGCTCCCGGCTGCGGCTGAGACCGACACCGGGGAGGCCGGGCGGCTCCGGGCCCCGGCTTCCTGCCCCGGTTTCCCCGGCCTCCGTCTCCCGGCCCGGACCTGCGACCCCGGCCCCGCCCCCGCCCCCGCCCCCGGCTTCGGCCCTGGCTTCGGCTTCGGCTGACGGTGCACCAGGAGTCGGGGCGCCCCGCAGTACGCTGATCGGCATGCTTGTCGCCGCTGCCGTGTGCCCCTGTCCGCCTCTCCTCGTGCCCGAGGTCGCGGCGGGAGCCGCACCCGAGCTCGATGCCGCGAGGACCGCGTGCCTCGACGCTCTGGGCGTGCTCGCCGCCTCCCGGCCCGATCTGCTCGTGGTGGTCGGTCCCGCCGAGCAGGAGTCCCGTGGAGCGCATCCCGCAGGCGCCACCGGGTCCTTCAGGGGGTTCGGCGTCGACCTCGAAGTGCGCCTGGGCGCGGAGTCTTCGCCCGGTCGCGCGGCCGGGGAGACCTCGATCGCGCCCGCCCGCCCGCTGCCGCCCTCGCTCGCCGTGGGCGCGTGGCTGCTGGACCGGGCACGATGGGCCGACGCCCCGGTCGAGGGACTCGGCGTGGGTGAGCCCCTCGACGGCGACCGCTGCGCGCGGGCGGGGCGGGAGCTGGCCGTCAGGGCCGACCGCGTCGCGCTCCTGGTGATGGGCGACGGCAGCGCCTGCCGCACGCTGAAGGCGCCGGGATATCTGGACGAGCGGGCCATGGACTTCGACGCGCGGGCGACCCGTGCCCTGGGGTCCGCGGATCTCGCCGCGCTCCGGGGGCTCGACGAGTCCCTCGCGTACGAACTGAAGGTGGCGGGCCGCGCGCCGTGGCAGGTGCTCGCGGGCGCCGCCGAGGGTGCGGGCCTGGGCGGGCAACTGCTGTACGAGGACGCCCCGTACGGCGTGGGCTACACCGTCGCCGCCTGGTCGTGAAACGGCCGGGCCGGTAGGCAGCCGTGCCCCCTGCCGGACCGGCGGGGAACGAGCGCACACGGAGGACGGCCGGGAGTTCATCGCTCCACGGCCGTCCCCTGTGCGCGATCACGGCGACATCAGGTCCGGATCAGGTAGTGGGCGGCTTACCACCCTCGTCCTTGTGGCCCAGACGGTCCACGGCGTCCTTCGCCTTCTGCGTACCGGACACGATCTTGTCGCTGTACTTGCCCTTGGTCTTCTGATCCACCGTGCGTGCGGCCTTGTCGAGGCCCTGTTCGATCTTGCCCCCGTGCTGATGCGCGAGGTCACCGACCTTGTCCTTGGCCGGCGCCAGTTTGGCTTTCAGGTTGTCCAGGAAACCCATGGGGCACCTTCCGTGCAGAGGGGACTGTGTACGAGCGCTCTCTCCCACCCCATTGTCCGTTACCGCCGATTTTACTCGGCGGGGCAGGCGGTCGCGCTGCTCCGAGGGCCGTTCGGCACGTTCGGGAAGAGGCCGGAGATTTGCGAGACTGTGCCGGTGACAAGTCCCGCTTCACCCCCCCGCGTCATCACTGTCGTCGGCCCCACCGCAGCCGGAAAGTCTGATCTGGGCGTATTTCTTGCCCAGCAGCTCGACGGCGAAGTGGTCAACGCCGACTCCATGCAGCTCTACCGTGGGATGGATATCGGCACCGCCAAACTGACGCTCCCCGAGCGCGGTGGTGTGGTGCACCGACTGCTGGACATCTGGGACGTGACCGAGGCCGCCAGCGTCGCCGAGTACCAGCGGCTGGCCAGGCTGGAGATCGACCGGCTGCTCGCCGAAGGCCGTACCCCCGTCCTCGTCGGCGGCTCCGGCCTCTATGTGAAGGGCGCCATCGACGCCCTGGAGTTCCCCGGTACGGACCCCGAGGTGCGGGCCCGGCTGGAGCGGGAACTGGCCGACAGCGGCCCCGGCGCACTGCACGCACGGCTCGCCGCCTCCGACCCGGACGCCGCCCGCGCCATCCTGCCCAGCAACGGACGCCGCATCGTCCGCGCCCTCGAAGTCATCGAGATCACCGGCAAGCCCTTCACCGCGAATCTCCCCGGGGACGAGGCGGTCTACGACGCCGTGCAGATCGGCGTCGATGTCGGCCGTCCCGAACTGGACGAGCGCATCGCCCTGCGGGTCGACCGGATGTGGGAGGCCGGCCTCGTGGACGAAGTGCGCGCCCTGGAGGCCGAAGGGCTGCGGGAGGGGCTCACCGCCTCCCGCGCGCTCGGCTATCAGCAGGTGCTCGCGGCCCTCGCGGGGGAGTGCACCGAGGACGAGGCGCGAGCCGAGACGGTGCGCGCCACCAAACGCTTCGCGCGCCGTCAGGACTCCTGGTTTCGCCGCGACCCGCGTGTGCAATGGCTCAGTGGCACGGAGGACCAGCGCCGGGAACTCCCGCACCGGGCGCTGACGTTGGTCGAACGAGCGGTTACAGCCTGATCACGTGATGGCATCGGGAAGCTCCGGCCGTCATTTCGGCACCCGTGATCGTGCCATCATCGAGCATCGATCGACCAGTCCGAGTTGGGAGGGCGCGTGGCGATGGAGGCCGGCCCTCGCGACACAGAACAAGACGCACCGGATACGGGGCACACGGCGGGCAGCCTGAGCCCCGACGGGCCCGACGAGCACGTCACCCCCGAGGTGGAGGTCGAGCTCCGCCCGGCGCGCCGACTGCGTATCTGGCAGCTCGCACCGATCGTCATGCTGGCCGCGGTCGGCTCCCTGATGTTCGCCTTCCCGCTCGCCTTCGAGTTCGGCGGCGGCGGCGCGGTCGTCGCCATGCTGGGGCTTCTGATCAGCTGCTGCGCGGCCGGCTGGGGCATGATGGCGGCCCGCCGCGTCGGCCACACCTGGCCCGGCCTGCCCGCCAGGGGCACCGGAGAGCGTCCCGACTGGCGCGTGATCGCCCTGTACGTCGCCGTCTGCGCCGGACTGGTCGCGCTGGCCGTCTGGCGCGTGGCCCGCCTCCGCTCCTGAGAACCGGTGCTGTCGGCCGACAGCACCGCTACCGGCCGACGCGACGGCCGACGCACGACCGACGTACGACCGACCGCCCCCATTGCTCACCTGCCGGGCGCTTTCCAGCACCGGCCCCAGCGCTGGCCCCAGCACCAGCACCGGTACCGGAACCCGATCGGCAATTCGTATCGGTTCCACCCCGGCTCCGGGTTCGCGGGCTGTCGGCGCGGCCTCGTACAGTTGCCCTGTGAGCACCTCGCAGATCGCCTTCCTCAAGGGTCACGGCACCGAGAACGACTTCGTGATCGTTCCCGACCCGGACAACGCCATCGACCTGCCCGCAGCCGTCGTCGCCCGGCTCTGCGACCGCCGGGCCGGTATCGGCGGCGACGGTCTGCTGCACGTCGTACGGTCCGCCGCGCACCCCGAGGCGCTGCCCATGGCGGCCGAGGCCGAGTGGTTCATGGACTACCGCAACGCGGACGGCTCGATCGCCGAGATGTGCGGCAACGGAGTCCGCGTCTTCGCCGCCCATCTCCGGCGCGCCGGCCTCGTGGAGGAGGGCGACCTCACCGTCGCGACCCGTGGCGGCGTCAAGCGGGTCCACCTCGCCAAGGGCGGCGACATCACGGTCTCCATGGGACGCGCCCTGCTTCCGGACGAGGGCGTCACGGTCACCCTCGACGGACGCGGCTGGCCCGCCCGCAACGTCAACATGGGCAACCCGCACGCGGTCGCATTCGTCGACGACCTCGCGCACGCCGGTGAACTGCGCTCCACACCGCCGTTCAGCCCGGCGGACGTCTACCCCGACGGGGTCAACATCGAGTTCGTCGTGGACCGAGGCCCCGGCCATGTCGCGATGCGCGTCCACGAGCGGGGCTCGGGCGAGACCCGCTCCTGCGGCACCGGCGCCTGCGCCGTCGCGGTCGCCGCCGCCCGCCGCGACGGCGTGGACCCCGCGCGGACCGGCCTCCCCGTCACCTACCGGGTGGACCTGCCCGGCGGCACGCTGGTGATCACCGAGAACCCGGACGGCGGGATCGAGATGACCGGCCCCGCAGTGATCGTCGCCGAGGGCTTCATCGATCCGGTCTGGCTCGAAACGGCCATCGGTTAGGACACCGTCGCGGTGCCCTCCGGGTGCCTGGCGGGACCTTCCCATGAGCTGCTCGTTCGGGCGTACGACGGGACCTCACGGACACGCCGGGAACTTCGCTCGAATGGGTGATCCGTTTCACGCTGGGCGAGAGCCGGACTGTGCCACGTGGTGGGGTCGGTAGCATCAAGCACCGGCCCGGAGGCGCATCCGCCTCTCCCCACCGCCGGTCGACGTTGCCGGAGGTGCCCCATGAGTGCAGAGGCCGCCAACCCAGGTGCTCCCCTTCGCAAACGGGGTCGTCCCCGGATCGATCTGCGCAGACTCGGACGTGTGGCACTGCTCGGGCCGGCCTCCCGCGACCGGCTGTCCGACGCCATCGGACATGTCGCCGAGGCCCACCGCGCCCACCATCCGGACGCCGACCTCTCCATCCTGCACAAGGCCTATGTCCTGGCGGAGTCGTCGCACCGGGGACAGATGCGCAAGAGCGGCGAGCCGTACATCACCCACCCGCTCGCGGTGACACTGATCCTCGCCGAACTCGGCGCGGAGACCACCACGCTGACCGCCTCCCTCCTCCACGACACCGTGGAGGACACCGAGGTGACCCTTGATCAGGTGGGCGAGCAGTTCGGCGAAGAGGTCCGCTACCTCGTGGACGGCGTCACCAAACTCGAAAAGGTCGACTACGGGGCTGCCGCCGAACCCGAGACCTTCCGCAAGATGCTCGTCGCCACCGGCAACGACGTCCGGGTCATGTCGATCAAACTCGCCGACCGGCTGCACAACATGCGCACGCTCGGCGTGATGAGACCCGAGAAACAGGCCAGGATCGCCAAGGTCACCCGCGACGTGCTCATCCCGCTCGCCGAACGCCTCGGCGTACAGGCGCTCAAGACCGAGCTCGAAGACCTCGTGTTCGCGATCCTGAACCCCGAGGAGTACGCACGTACCCTGGCCGTGATCGCCACCGCGGGCGGCAAGGACGACCTGCTCGGCACCATGGCCGACAGCGTCAGGGCCACGCTGCGGGAGGCCGACATCACCGCCGAAGTCCTGATCAGACCCCGTCACTTGGTCTCCCTGCACCGCGCCGGGACCAAACGCGGCGAACTGCGGGGCACCGACTTCGGGCGGCTGCTCGTCCTGGTCGGCGAGGACGCCGACTGCTACGCCGTCCTCGGTGAACTGCACACCTGCTTCACCCCGGTGATCTCCGAGTTCAAGGACTTCATCGCGGCCCCCAAATTCAACCTGTACCAGTCGCTCCACACCGCGGTCGTCGGCCCGGACGGAGCGGTCGCCGAAGTCCTCATCCGTACGCACCGGATGCACAAGGTCGCCGAGGCGGGCGTCGTCGCACTCGGCAATCCGTACACCCAGGACAACGCGACCGCACCGCTGCAGGCCGAACCGGCCGACGGCGAGCGCGCCGACCCGACCCGGCCGGGCTGGCTCTCCCGGCTCCTCGACTGGCAGGAGTCCGCCCCGGACCCCGACACCTTCTGGACGACCCTGCGCGCCGACCTGGCCCAGGACGGCGAGATCACGGTGTTCCGCACCGACGGGGGAACGCTCGGACTCCCCGCCGGAGCCACCTGCGTCGACGCCGCTTACGCGCAGTACGGCGAAGAGGCCCACGGCTGTATCGGGGCCCGCGTCAACGGCCGCCTCGCCACCCTCAGCACCGTCCTCGGCGACGGCGACACCGTACAGCCGCTGCTCACCGAGGACACCGCGTCCGGCCCCTCGCCCGACTGGCTCGACCACGCCCGCACCCCGGCCGCCCGGATCGCCATCACCGGCTGGCTCGACGCCCATCCGGATGACGACCGGACCCCGGACGCCGCACGTCCGAAAGGGCCGGGACCGCAGCCGGCGGACCCCGCGACCGGCACCCCGGAGGGCGCGCCGACGGGGCGCGCCAGGACGGACGCCCGTACGGCCGGTGTCGTGCTGGACCGGCCGGGCGGACCCGTACGCCTGGCGGGCTGCTGCACCCCGGTGCCGCCCGACGCCATCGTCGGGTTCCTGGTACGCGGCGGCGCCGTCACCGTGCACCGCCAGGAGTGCCCCGCCGCGGCCCATATGCGGGAGATCGGCCGCGCACCGGTGGCGGCGGGCTGGGACGAGAGCGGCGACTGGAGCGACGCCTCGGAATGCCGGGTCACCCTGATCGCCGAGTCCTTCGGCCGGCCCCGGCTGCTCGCCGACCTCACCGAGGCGATCGCGACGGCCGACGCGGCGATCGTCTCCGCCACCGTCGAACCCCCCAGCGAGCAGCGGGTCCGGCACACCTACACCCTCCAGCTCCCGGATGCCGCGGGTCTTCCCGCCCTCATGCGTGCCATGCGCGATGTCGCCGGGGTGTACGACGTGAGCCGTGCCCAGCAGCCGGCTCCCACCGGCTGACGGGAGGCGCCCCGCCGGTTCCGGCCCTCGACCGGCCGACCTCGTTCGGGTGGTGCGGCGCGCGCCGTACCCGCGCGACCGGCGGTCGCTGGTAGCCGTAGTCCATGCCGCTCACCTCCCGCCGACTGCGCGCCGCCCTGCTGGCCACCGCGTCGGTCACCCTCGTTGCCGCCACTCTTCCCGCGCCCGTGCCGCTCGGCATCGGCGACCGGCTCTTTCCCGAGCTCGGCAACCCCGGCTATGACGTCCTGTCGTACGACATCGCGTTCACCTACCACGGCAGCAACACCGAACCCCTGGACGCCGTCACCAGGATCAGGGCACGGACCACCGCGCCACTGGAGCGGATCAACCTCGACTTCACGCACGGCACCGTCCGCGGCGTCGAGGTCAACGGCCTGACCTCCGACTTCGGTATGAAGGACGAGGACCTGGTCGTCCGGGCACCGGGCCGTCTCCCGGCCGGAGTGCCCCTGAACATCACGGTCCGGCACACCAGCGATCCCAACGGCGACCAGAACAACGGCGGCTGGGTCCGTACCTCCGACGGCCTCGCCATGGCCAACCAGGCCGACGCCGCACACCGCGTCTTCCCGAGCAATGACCACCCCGCCGACAAGGCGTACTTCACGTTCCGGATCACCGCCCCGGAGGAACTGACCGCGGTCGCGAACGGTCTGCCCGCCGGCCGCACCCGGCACGGTGCCACCACGACGTGGACGTACCGGACCGAGCACCCCATGGCCACCGAACTGGCCCAGGTCTCCATCGGCCGGTCCACCGTCCTGCGGCGCACCGGCCCCGACGGCCTTCCGGTGCGTGACGTGGTGCCGACCGCGGACCGCGCGAAGCTGGAACCCTGGCTGAGCAAGACCCCGGACCAGCTGGCCTGGATGGAGCGGCAGGTCGGCGCCTACCCCTTCGAGACATACGGAGTGCTGATCGCCGACGCCGAGACGGGGTTCGAGCTGGAGACCCAGACGCTCTCCCTCTTCGAGCGGTCACTGTTCACCGAACCCGCCTACCCGGAGTGGTACGTCGACTCGGTCATGGTCCACGAACTCGCCCACCAGTGGTTCGGCGACAGCGTCTCGCCGGGGTCCTGGTCCGATCTGTGGCTCAACGAAGGACACGCGAGCTGGTACGAGGCCCGCTACGCGGAGGAGCACGCCGAGCAGCCGCTGGAGCGGCGCATGCGGGAGGCGTACACCCGGTCCGATGGCTGGCGAGCGGCCGGCGGGCCCCCGGCACACCCGGACGCCCCGGCTCCGGGGCAGAAGATCAGCCTGTTCCGGCCAGTGGTGTACGACGGCAGCGCACTCGTCCTCTACGCGCTGCGCCAGGAGATCGGCACCGCCGCCTTCGACCGGCTGGAGCGGACCTGGGTGCACAAGTACCGGGACGAGTCGGCGACCACGGCGGACTTCACCGAGCTGGCGTCCAGGGTGGCCGGACGCGACCTGGGCGCGTTCTTCGAGGCCTGGCTGTACGGGAAGAAGACGCCCCCGATGCCCGGACACCCGGACTGGCGCAGCCGGAAGCCGGCCGCGCAGTGAGCCGCGCAAGGGGGTCGGTACGGGGTCCGAAACGGGGTCCGAAACGGCGGAAACCCGAGTGACGGGCCCGGCAGGGGCGTGCCACTATCAACAGGTCGGCACTGCGGCCGCGCCGGGAATCCCGTCAGCGGGAATCATCCGAGCACGTCACGCGTTGTGACTGGCGTAACGCACATCTATCGACGTAAGGATCCAATGACCTCCTCTTCTTCCCTTCCCCAGGACGCGCAGGACGCGCAGAGCGCCACGGAGAATGCCACCGAGAGCCTCAACGAAAGCCTTCGGGCCGACGCCCTGATGGAAGAGGACGTCGCCTGGAGCCACGAGATCGACGGAGCACGGGACGGCGACCAGCTGGACCGCTCCGAGCGGGCCGCACTGCGGCGCGTGGCGGGCCTCTCCACCGAGCTTGAGGACGTCACCGAGGTCGAGTACCGGCAGCTGCGCCTGGAGCGCGTGGTGCTGGTCGGTGTCTGGACTTCGGGGACCGTGCACGACGCGGAGATCTCGCTCGCGGAGCTCGCCGCACTCGCCGAGACGGCAGGCGCCCAGGTACTGGACGCCGTCTATCAGCGGCGCGACAAGCCGGACCCGGCCACGTACATCGGTTCGGGCAAGGCGCTGGAGCTGCGCGACATCGTTCTGGAGACCGGGGCCGACACCGTCGTGTGCGACGGTGAGCTGAGCCCCGGCCAGCTGATCCACCTGGAAGACGTCGTCAAGGTGAAGGTGGTCGACCGGACCGCCCTGATCCTCGACATCTTCGCTCAGCACGCCAAGTCCCGGGAGGGCAAGGCGCAGGTCTCACTGGCACAGATGCAGTACATGCTGCCGCGTCTGCGCGGCTGGGGTCAGTCGCTCTCCCGTCAGATGGGCGGCGGCGGTTCCAGCGGCGGTGGCGGCATGGCCACCCGTGGCCCCGGTGAGACCAAGATCGAGACGGACCGGCGCCGGATCCGCGAGAAGATGGCGAAGATGCGCCGGGAGATCGCGGAGATGAAGACCGGCCGCGAGATCAAGCGGCAGGAGCGCAAGCGCAACAAGGTGCCTTCGGTGGCGATCGCCGGATACACCAACGCGGGCAAGTCCTCGCTGCTCAACCGGCTGACCGGTGCGGGTGTCCTTGTGGAGAACGCCCTGTTCGCCACGCTGGACCCGACCGTGCGCCGGGCCGAGACGCCGAGCGGCCGCATCTACACTCTGGCCGACACCGTCGGTTTCGTGCGGCACCTGCCGCACCACCTCGTCGAGGCATTCCGCTCCACCATGGAGGAGGTCGGCGATTCCGATCTGATCCTGCATATCGTGGACGGCTCCCATCCGGTTCCGGAGGAGCAGCTCGCCGCGGTACGCGAGGTGATTCGTGACGTGGGCGCGGTCAACGTGCGGGAGATCGTGGTCATCAACAAGGCCGACGCGGCGGACCCCCTGGTCCTTCAGCGTCTGCTGCGTATCGAGAAGCACGCGATCGCCGTGTCGGCGCGGACCGGCGCCGGGATCGAGGAGCTGCTCGCGCTCATCGACACCGAGCTGCCGCGGCCGTCCGTCGAGCTCGACGTACTCGTTCCCTACACCCAGGGCGGCCTTGTCTCCCGGGTGCACGCCGAGGGCGAGGTGATCTCCGAGGAGCACACGGCGGAGGGCACACTCCTCAAGGCGCGGGTGCACGAGGAGCTGGCCGCCGAACTGGCGGTGTTCGATCTCGCCGCGCACTGACACCGCACACCCGCGGTACAGCCGTGCGGACGGAAGGCCCGTTCCGGGGAGACCTCATGGCCTCCCGGGGACGGGCCTTCCGGCGTGCCGGGCCGGTGACCGCCGAGCGGTCCGGCGATCACCGGCCCGGCACGCGGCCATGGACCCGGTGCCGTGACTACCGACCGGCGAACTTGTCGCTCATCATCGTGAAGATGCCCTTCGCGCCCTCACCGAGCCGGGGACCGGCCAGCCAGCCCGAAGTGACCGGTCCGATGGACGTGTTGGACACCAGCGTCGACTTGCCGTCGGGCCCCTCGATGAACCAGCCGCCGCCGGAGGAGCCGCCGGTCATCGTGCAGCCGATGCGGTACATCGTCGGCGTCCCGGGGCTGATGGAGAGCCGCCCGGGACGGTCGACGCACTGATGCATGAGCAGACCGTTGTACGGCGGTCCCGCAGGGTAGCCCCAGGCGCCCATGCCGCTGATCTGCTGGATCTCGGGAGCGTCGAAGGTGACCGGGAGGGCATTGCCCACGGTCTCCTCCAGTGACTTCGTACCGTTCTGCGGCTTCACGTGCAGCACGGCGTAGTCGTACGGAGCGCCCTCGCCGCCCGTCGGACCGCCGTCGGCGATCCATTCACCGGAGGACGCGGCCCAGTCCGCCCAGTACGTGCCGTAGGGGGCGACTTCCTGCGGCTGGGCGTTCCGCAGCGCTGCCGCCGACTTGCCCTGGTCGTTGTACGAGGGCACAAAGACGATGTTGCGGTACCAGCCGCCGTCCGCACCGGCGTGAACACAGTGTCCGGCCGTCCAGACGAGGTTGGACCTGCCGGGATTCTTCGGGTCCTTGACGACGGTGCCCGAGCAGACCATGGAGCCCTCGGGGGAGTCGAAGAAGACCTTGCCGACCGGGGCCGCGTACTGGTGGTAGGGCAGCTTCTCGGGCTCGGCCCGGACCGGTGCCGGTTCCGGATCGCTGACGCCCTGGCCGCCGGTGAGGTCACCGGCCGCCATCGTCTTGGCCGGTTCCTCGGCCGATGTCATCCGCTCGGGCTTCCACAGTCCGTCGATGACCGGGTTGATGAAGTCCTTGGCCTCGCGCAGCCATGTGTCCTTGTTCCAGTTCTTCCACTCGCCGTTCTTCCACTTCTCCGGGTCGACACCGTGCTTCTTGAGTGTGTCGCCGAGACCGTCGGGAAGGCCGCCGTCGGAGCCCTTCTCGTCGGCCGGGCCGGCCGAACCGGCTGTGGCCGAACTGCCTGCCGCGCCGTCCTCGTCGGGGCCGCAGGCCGTGGCCGTCAGCGCGAGTGCCGCGACGAGGCCGGTCGCGGCCAGCAGCGGACGTATCGATCGCATGGAAAGGAATCCCCCTGAGTACATGTACGAATTGCCATGGACGCGTCACATGGAAGGAATGGTCCACCCGCTGACCACCCATGGTGTGCGCCCACCCTATGGTGTCCCTGCCCCGGTCCGGGCCGCGGGGACAGGGCTCCACCGCATATGGCGACGTCGGCCCCCGGACCGCGAACCGGTCAGGGGGCCGACGTTGTTCGAACCACCGAATCGGCCACCGGAGTCGGCGACCGCGGTACCGGGAACGGGGTGAATTCCCGGTACCGACAGGGTCGTTGCCGTCCGAAGACGGCCAGCGGCCGGCCTACTGCCCGGCGTACTTCTCGCTGACCGCCTCGTAGATGCCCTTGGCCTCCTTGCCGAGGCGCGGGCCTGCCAGCCAGCCCGCGGTGACCGGGCCGATCGAGGTGTTGGAGACCAGGGCGGGCTTGCCGTCCCGGCCCGCCGCGACCCAGCCGCCGCCGGAGGAACCGCCGGTCATCGTGCAGCCGATACGGTGCATCGTCGGTTCGTCCTTGACGACCGAGAGGCGGCCGGGCTTGTCCTTGCACTGGAGCAGCTTCTGACCGTCGAACGGCGGCGCGGCCGGGTATCCGGTCGCCGTCATGTCCGCGATCTCCGCCACCGCAGGGGCGTTGAACTCCACCGGAAGCGCCGAACCGACCGTCTCCTCAAGAGACTTGCCCGTCGCGCCCTTCTCCGGCGTCACATGCAGCACCGCGAAGTCGTACGGAGCGCCCTGTCCGCCGACCGAGGCACCCTCGGCGATCCACTGCTCGGACGTCTGGGCCCACTGGCCCCACCAGACGCCGTACGGTGCGATCTTCTCCTTGGGGGCGTTCTGCAGCTCCTCCAGCGACAGGCCGCTGTTGTTGTACGCCGGGACGAAGGCGATGTTGCGGTACCAGCCGCCCTTCTTCCCCGCGTGGACGCAGTGCCCCGCGGTCCACACCATGTTGGACTTGCCGGGGTTCGCGGGATCCTTCACCACGGTCGCCGAGCAGACCATCGAGCCCTCGGGCCCGTCGAAGAGGAGCTTCCCGGATTCCGGGGCGTTGTCGTGGTAGGGCGTCGATACGGCCGCGGCCTCGACCGGGGAGGGCGTAGGGTCCGTCACACCTTCGTCGCCGGAGATGTCGTTGTCGACCGGCTTCTCCGGGGACTTGTCGGCATCCCGCATCCGGTCCGGGTCCCAGAGGCCCTCGATGATCGGGTTGACGAAGTCCTTGGCCTCACGCAGCCACTTCTCCTTGTTCCAGTTCTTCCACTCGCCGTTCTTCCACTTCTCCGGGTCGATACCGTGCTCCTTGAGCCGGTTTTTGAGGTCGTCCGGAATCGTGACCTTGCCGTCGGACGACTGACCGGCCGAGCTGCCCGGCGTGACGCCCGCGTTGTCCTCCTCCGGCCCGCAGGCGGTGGCGGTGAGCGCGAGGACGGCGGCGACGGCCGCTGCGGCGAGCACGGGGGAGGGCATGCGGAGTCGGCGCCTCCCGGGGCGTGCGGCTTCGGTCGGGCGAATGGGTCGCATCTGGTGATCCCCCTGGGACTTCGACACTCGTGACTCAGTACTGCACTTCGGGTACTTCGGGCATGTGGGGCGTCGGAACGCTCCCTCCCGCCCCGAGTGCGGCCCCCACTATGCCGGTGCCGATGGGGACGGTACGCGGCAGGGCCGTGGTTCCGCCTCCGCAAGGATCTTCCGATTTACCCGTGATCCCCGGCGAGCGGCGTCGTTGGTACGTACGGGGGACACAGGGACAGCGTTCATCCACGTAGTTCGCCCGTGGGACGACGTACTGACGTGCAAGGCAACTGTTATCGCAGGAGGACCTACAGCCGTGGCCGTGACCGAACCAGCTCCGGTGGCACCGCCCTCCGCGCACGAGGGCATTCTTCGACGTCAGTCGCTGCGTGAATCGGCTGCCCGCACCTATGCGCGCTCGCTGCCGATCGTGCCCGTGCGGGCGCGCGGGCTGACCATCGAGGGGGCGGACGGACGGCGCTATCTCGACTGTCTCTCCGGGGCGGGCACGCTGGCACTCGGACACAACCATCCGGTGGTGCTGGAGGCGATCAGAAAGGTTATCGACTCCGGAGCACCCCTCCATGTGCTCGACCTCGCCACGCCGGTCAAGGACGCCTTCACGACCGAGCTGTTCGCCACCCTGCCGCGGCAGTTCGCCGACAACGCGCGCATCCAGTTCTGCGGCCCCGCGGGCACGGACGCCGTCGAGGCGGCCTTCAAACTGGTCCGCGCCGCGTCCGGACGCACCGGCCTGCTGGCCTTCACGGGCGCCTATCACGGCATGACGGCCGGGGCGCTCGCCGCCTCCGGCGGTGCCCAGGACACCAGTGTGACGCGGCTGCCGTTCCCCCAGGACTACCGCTGCCCCTTCGGGATCGGCGGCGAGCGGGGCGCCGACATCGCCGCGCACTGGACCGAGCACCTCCTGGACGACCAGAAGGGCGGCGTCCCCGCCCCCGCCGGGATGATCCTGGAACCGGTCCAGGGCGAAGGCGGGGTGAACCCCGCCCCCGACGGCTGGCTGCGCCGGATGCGGGAGATCACCGAGGCCCGCTCCATCGCGCTGATCGCCGACGAGGTGCAGACCGGCGTCGGCAGGACCGGTGCCTTCTGGGCGGTCGAACACAGCGGCATCGTGCCCGACGTGATGGTGCTCTCCAAGGCGATCGGCGGCTCCCTCCCGCTCGCCGTGATCATCTACCGGTCCGAACTGGACCTGTGGCAGCCGGGTGCCCACGCCGGTACGTTCCGCGGCAACCAACTCGCCATGGCGGCGGGGGCGGCCACCCTCGCGTACGTACGGAGGAACGGGCTCGCGCAGCACGCCGCGACCCTGGGTGCCCACATGCTCGCCCGCCTCCGGGCGCTGAGCGCGGATCACCCGAGCATCGGCGACGTCCGGGGACGCGGCCTGATGATCGGCATCGAACTCGTCGATCCCGAGGCCGCGCCGCTCCCCACCACGACCGGCGGCAGCTCCGCCCCGCCACCACCGGACCCCGTCCTCGCCCTCGCCGTCCAGCAGGAATGCCTGAGCCGCGGCCTCATCGTCGAACTCGGCGGACGACACAGTGCCGTGGTCCGCCTGCTTCCCCCCCTCACCCTCACCGACGAACAGGCAACGGCGGTCGTCGACCGCCTCGCCGACGCACTGACCGCCGCGGAGCGCTCGCCGAACCGTCGGGCCGCTGCCGGGTCGATCCACTGACCCCGGACACCCCCACAAGGAAGACCGCCGTGAACCCCATCCACGCATCCGAGGCCGACGGCCCTCAGTCCCACCCGCACCGAGGGCAGGACGGGCCGGCCTGCCCCGGCACGGTCGAGGCGGTGACGGTCCCCCGCCAGAAGGCCGCACCCCGCAGAGACCTCCGCACCCCCGCGAACACTCCCGGCGGCTCCGCACCGGCGGACCTCCTGGACCACCCGGACCCGGTCCGGGCCGCGGACGGGGCGGGCACCGAGAACCTGCTGCGGTGCTGGATCCGGGAGAACGACCTGCCCCGCCCCGACCGCGACACCCTGCGCATCCCCCTTCCCGCCACCGGCACCGCCCTGCTCGTTCCCGTCCTCTACTGGTCCGCCACCGGAGCACACCGCTTCGGGGCACCGGTCCTGGAGAGCGCACCCGAGCACGGCCCGGCCGTCGACGCCGTCACCGTCGCGGCACTCCTCGGCCGTGAGGCCGGGAGCCACGGGGGCGCCGACCTGGTGGCCAGGGTCGCCGACTCGGTACGCCACACCTCCGACTTCATCGCCCAGCGGCGGCGTACCCCGGAAGCTCCCGTCGAGGCCGACCTGTTCCTCACGGCCGAACAGTCCCTCCTGCTGGGACACCCGCTGCACCCGACGCCCAAGAGCCGCGAAGGTTTCTCCGAGTCGGAAGCGCGCCTCTACTCACCGGAGCTGCACGGCTCGTTCCCGCTGCACTGGATCGCCGTGGACCGATCGGTGCTGGCCACCGAATCCTCCTGGACCGACAACGGCGGCCCGGTGTCCGCAGAGGCGCTCCTCGCCCCCCACACCGACGGACTGCGCCTCCCCGGGAACACCGCGGCGCTCCCGCTGCACCCCTGGCAGGCCGCCGAACTGCACCGCCGCCCGGACGTGTCCGCGCTCCGGGAAGCGGGGCTCCTCCACGACCTCGGCCGGCACGGGGAACGCTGGCACCCCACCTCCTCCATCCGCACGGTGCACCGGCCCGGCGCGAACCTGATGCTGAAGCTCTCCCTCGGCGTACGCATCACCAACTCCCGTCGCGAGAACCTCCGCAAGGAACTGCACCGCGGCGCGGAGGTCCACCGCCTGCTCGGTACCGGGCTGGCCGCACAGTGGCAGCAGGCCCACCCCGGCTTCGACATCGTCCGCGACCCTGCCTGGCTCGCCGTCGACAGCATGGACGGCCTGCCCGTACCCGGCCTCGATGTCATGCTCCGCCACAACCCGTTCGGACCGGACGACGACGCCGTGTGCATCGCCGGACTCACCGCGCAGCGCCCCTGGCCGGGCCGCACCCAGGTGAGCTCCCGGCTCGCGGAGATCGTCTCCCGCCTCGCCACGCGCACCGGGCGGACGACCGGAGCCGTCAGCGCCGAGTGGTTCCTGCGCTATCTCGACCGTGTCGTACGCCCCGTGCTCTGGCTCGACGCCACCGCCGGGGTGGCCCTGGAAGCCCACCAGCAGAACACGCTGGTACTGCTCGACCCCGAAGGCTGGCCCATCGGGGGCCGCTACCGGGACAACCAGGGCTACTACTTCCGAGAATCCCACCGTGCCGCGCTGGAACAGCGGCTCCCCGGCATCGGCACCGTCAGCGACACCTTCGTCTCCGATCCGGTCACCGACGAGCGCTTCGCCTACTACCTCGGCATCAACAATGTGTTCGGACTCATCGGCGCCTTCGGAGCACAGCAACTCGCCGACGAGCAGCTCCTCCTCGCCGCCTTCCGCCGTTTCCTGACCGGTGCCGCGGGGATGGGCTCGCCCCTGCCCACGTACCTCCTTCACACGCGGCAACTGCGCTGCAAGGCCAACCTGCTGACCCGGATGCACGGTCTCGACGAGTTGGTCGGACCCGTCGACACCCAGTCCGTCTACGTCTCCATCGCCAATCCTCTGACCACGTGAGCCATCACGTCCCCGAGCCGTCGCGTTCCTGTGCCCCGGGGAAATCCGACTGACCGAACCCAGGAGAGGAGAGCGTCACCGTGCCTCCCGCCGATGCGCACACGGAGCCCGGCCCCGCTGCGGCGCCCGTCACCAGCGCCGAGGACACCCTCGACCTGAGGCTCTCCGAAGAACTCCTGGCTCTGTTGGGCGACGACGTGAGAGCGGCCGACGAACGGCCGGCCGCCTCCGATCTGCTCGGGGATCCCGCCACCTGGCGCCCCGTCACCACATCCACGGGCGTGTTCCAGCTGGTCCCGGTACGACTGGACCGCGACCTCGCCGTGCTCAGCCGCTGGATGAACGACCCGGCGGTCGCCGCGTTCTGGGAACTCGCCGGACCCGACGCCGTCACCGCCGAACATCTCAGACCACAGCTCGAAGGCGACGGACGCAGCATCCCCTGTCTGGGCGTGCTCGGCGGCATGCCCATGAGCTACTGGGAGATCTACCGGGCGGATCTGGACCCGCTGGCGCGCCACTACCCGGCCCGGCCTCATGACACCGGCCTCCACCTCCTCATCGGAGGCGTGAACAACCGGGGCAGGGGCGTCGGCGCCACCCTGCTCCGCGCCGTCGCCGACCTCGTACTCGATCACCTTCCCCTGTGCGGACGCGTCGTGGCGGAGCCGGACCTCCGCAATACGCCGTCCGTAGCCGCATTCCTCAGCGCCGGCTTCCGCTTTTCCGCCGAGGTGGAACTCCCCGCCAAGCGTTGCGCCCTGATGATCCGTGACCGAACGCACCGTGCCCAGCTGTGAACAACTCGCCGTATTACCCAGACCGCTCGAACCCCATCGGTTCCACCCGGAGGAGTCCCCGTGCCGAAATACCCTGCGAGCCATGAATCAGCCGAATCCCACGGCCTGCTCAGGACCCCGGAGCTGAACCGGACGGTCTGGGAGCGGGCGGCAGCCCGGCTGCTCGCCAAGATGCTCGGCGAATTCGCCTACGAAGAGATCATCGAGCCAGTTCAACGGCCCGGGGCCAGCGACACCTACGCGATCCGGCTCGACGACGGCGGAATTCTGAGCTTCCGGTCGGGCCGCGGCGTCTATGGCAGCTGGCGCGTCATCCCGGATTCGATCCATGTGTGCGAAGGGCCGTCCAGGACCGGGCCTTCCGGTACGCCCCGAGGCCGCTCGGCCGGGCCTTCCGGCGAACCGCGAGCCCGGACGCGGCCGTTCCGGGATCCGCTCCGGTTCCTCACCCGTGCCCGCGGTCTCCTCGGACTCGACGGTGCCACGCTCGGCCATCTCATCCGTGAGGTCACCACCACACTGGCGGCCGACTCCCGTCTCGATCACACCGCTCTCACCGCCGGTCGCCTGGCCGAGCTCGACTACGCCGAGCTCGAAGGGCACCAGACCGGTCACCCGTGGCTCGTCGCCAACAAAGGGCGCCTCGGTTTCTCCGCGGAGGACACCGCCCGGTTCGCCCCGGAGACACGGAGAGTGGTACGTCTGCCCTGGATCGCCGTCAGCACCCGCATCGCGGGATACCGGGGGGTGACGAGCCTGGCCACTCCCGAGCGCCTCTACGCCCAGGAACTCGACGCCCCCGTCCGCGCGTCCTTCGTCGCCGAACTCAGCTCGCGCGGCCTCGACCCGGAGGAGTACCTGTACCTCCCGGTGCACCCCTGGCAGTGGAACGAATGGATCGTTCCGCTCTTCGCCCCGGCCATCGCGGACGGGGACATCGTCGCGCTGCACGCCGACGCCGACGCCCGGCTGCCGCAGCAGTCCATCCGTACGTTCTCCAATGTGGGGCGACCCGACCGGCACACGGTCAAACTGCCGCTGTCGATCCTCAACACGCTCGTATGGCGTGGTCTGCCCACGGAGCGCACGCTCGCCGCGCCGGCCGTCACCGCCTGGGTGCAGGGCCTGTGCGACGCCGATCCGTTTCTGCGCGACACCTGTCGCATCATCCTTCTCGGCGAGGTCGCTTCCGTGGCCGTCGAGCACCCGCTGTACGACCATCTTCCCGAGGCGCCGTACCAGTTCAAGGAGATCCTCGGCGCGATCTGGAGAGAGCCCCTGCCTCCTCGGCTGGCACCGGGCGAACGGGCCCGCACCCTGGCCTCACTGCTGCACACGGACCCCGACGGCCGCGCGTTCACGGCCGAGCTGGTCGACCGGTCCGGACTGACGCCGACCGTGTGGCTCACCCGGCTGTTCGCCGCTCTGGTGCCGCCTCTGCTGCATTTCCTCTACCGCTACGGAACGGTGTTCTCCCCGCACGGCGAGAACACCATCGTCGTCTTCGATGAACAGGACGTCCCCGTACGGCTCGCGATCAAGGACTTCGTCGACGACGTCAATGTCAGTGCCCTGCCGTTGCCGGAGCACGATTCGATGCCCGAGGACGTACGGCGCGTCCTGCTGACCGAGGAACCCTCCTTCCTCACCCAGTTCATCCACTCCGGTCTCTTCGTCGGGGTCTTCCGCTATCTGTCCCCCCTGTGCGAGGAACAGCTGGGTGTCCCGGAGGGTGAATTCTGGTCACTTGTCCGGGCGGAGATTCTTCGTCATCACGCCCGGTTTCCCGAGCTCAAGGAACGGTTCGAGACGTTCGACATGCTCACTCCCGAGATCGAGCGCCTCTGTCTCAACCGTAACCGTCTGCATGTGGACGGTTACCGTGACCGGCCTCAGCGTCCGCACGCGGCCATCCACGGCACCGTTCCCAATCCGCTCCACCCCGCCGTGTGAGGCCGGGAGTGATCGCCGTTGTCAGTGGTGCGCCGTAGGGTGGTCGGGCTATGACGAAGCCATCTCTCCCCGAGCTCCTCCATGCCGCCGTCACCGCCGTCGGCGGTTCGGAAAGGCCCGGCCAGGCCACCATGGCCGAGGCCGTTGCCGAGGCTGTGGACGACCAATCCCATCTGCTCGTCCAGGCCGGTACCGGCACGGGCAAGTCCCTCGGCTATCTGGTGCCCGCGCTGGCGCACGGGGAGCGCGTCGTGGTGGCCACGGCGACTCTCGCGCTCCAACGGCAGCTCGTGGAACGAGACCTTCCGCGTACGGTCGACGCGCTGCATCCGCTGCTGCGCCGCAGCCCCCAGTTCGCGATGCTCAAGGGGCGCTCGAACTACCTCTGTCTGCACCGGCTCCACGAAGGGGTCCCGCAGGACGAGGAGGAGGGGCTCTTCGACCAGTTCGAGGCGGCGGCACCGTCGAGCAAGCTGGGACAGGACCTGCTGCGGATGCGGGACTGGTCCGACGAGACGGAGACCGGGGACCGGGACGACCTCACTCCCGGTGTCTCGGACCGGGCCTGGGCGCAGATCTCCGTCTCCTCGCGTGAGTGCCTGGGCGCGACCAGGTGCGCGTACGGCGCGGAGTGCTTCGCGGAGATGGCCCGGGAGCGCGCCAAGCTCGCCGACGTGGTCGTCACCAACCACGCGTTGCTGGCCATCGATGCCATCGAGGGCGCTCCCGTGCTCCCGCAGCACGAGGTGCTGATCGTCGACGAAGCCCACGAGCTGGTCTCCCGGGTCACCGGCGTCGCCACCGGTGAGCTCACTCCGGGGCAGGTGAACCGCGCGGTACGCCGGGCGGCGAAGCTGGTCAACGAGAAGGCCGCCGATGCCCTGCAGACCGCGTCGGAGGGGTTCGAGCGGGTCATGGAGCTGGCGCTCCCCGGCCGTCTGGAGGAGGTGCCCGAGGACCTGGGGTACGCGCTGATGGCGCTGCGCGACGCCGCGCGCACGGTGATCTCCGCTCTGGGCGCCACCCGGGACAAGTCGGTCCAGGACGAGGACGCGGTCCGTAAGCAGGCCATGGCCTCGGTCGAGTCGGTCCACAGTGTCGCCGAGCGGATCACACAGGGCTCGGAGTACGACGTCGTCTGGTACGAACGGCACGACCGCTTCGGGGCCTCCGTGCGCGTCGCACCGCTCTCCGTCTCCGGCCTGCTGCGCGAGAAGCTGTTCGCCGACCGCTCCGTCGTCCTGACCTCCGCGACGCTGAAGCTGGGCGGGGATTTCAACGGGGTGGGGGCTTCGCTGGGGCTCGCCCCGGAAGGCACCGCGGGCGACGACGTCCCCCAGTGGAAGGGCCTGGACGTCGGGTCGCCGTTCGACTATCCGAAGCAGGGCATTCTGTACGTCGCCCGGCATCTGGTCACGCCCGGACGGGAGGGATCCCGTACGGACATGCTGGACGAGCTCGCCGAACTGGTGGAGGCGGCAGGCGGCCGGACCCTGGGTCTGTTCTCCTCCATGCGAGCGGCTCAGGCGGCTGCCGAGGAACTGCGGGGCCGGCTGGACAAGCCGATTCTGTTGCAGGGCGAGGAGACGCTCGGCGAGCTGATCAAGAACTTCGCCGCCGATCCGGAGACCTGTCTCTTCGGCACCCTGTCGCTGTGGCAGGGCGTCGATGTGCCCGGGGCGAGCTGCCAGCTCGTGATCATGGACAGGATTCCGTTCCCCCGGCCCGACGATCCGCTGATGAGCGCCCGCCAGAAGGCGGTCGAGGAGGCGGGCGGCAACGGGTTCATGGCGGTCGCGGCGACCCATGCCGCGCTCCTGATGGCCCAGGGCGCCGGTCGGCTCGTACGGGCCACGGGCGACAAGGGAGTCGTCGCCGTGCTCGACCCCCGGCTGGCCAACGCTCGATACGGAAGCTATCTGCGCGCTTCACTGCCTGATTTCTGGTACACGACCGACCGTAACCAGGCCCGACGCTCACTGGCATCCATCGACGCGGCGGCCAAGGCCGACGGGAAGTAGACAGGGGGAGTGGGCCGCTCGCACGTAGCAGTCGGGGCATGCGGCGTCGGCCATCGGGTGACACAGCAGGGCCCCGGGATCGGCGCAGTGAATCCCGGGGCCCGGTCGGAATCGGCGGGTTTCACACCCGCCGCAGCACCGCGACGACCTTGCCGAGAATGGTCGCCTCGTCGCCGGGGATCGGCTGATACGCGGCGTTGTGCGGGAGCAGCCACACATGGCCGTCCTCGCGCCGGAAACGCTTGACGGTCGCCTCGCCGTCCAGCATCGCGGCCACGATGTCCCCGTTCTCGGCGACGGGCTGACGCCGTACGGTGACCCAGTCGCCGTCGCAGATCGCCGCTTCGATCATCGAGTCACCGACGACCTTCAGGACGAACAGCTCTCCGTCGCCGACCAGCTGGCGGGGGAGCGGGAAGACGTCCTCGACGGACTCCTCCGCGAGGATCGGCCCACCGGCGGCGATCCGGCCCACCAGTGGCACATAGGAAGCGGCGGGCTTGCCCGTCGTGTCCGTCTGCTGGGTGCTGGGCTGATCGGATCCACGGACTTCGTAGGCGCGCGGGCGGTGCGGATCCCGTCGCAGAAAGCCCTTGCGCTCCAGGGCCATCAGCTGATGGGCGACGGAAGAGGTGCTGGACAGTCCCACCGCCTGACCGATTTCCCGCATCGACGGCGGGTATCCGCGGCGCTGCACGGAATCCCGAATTACCTCGATCACCCGCCGTTGCCGATCCGTGAGCCCAGAACTGTCCGCACGGATTCCTGGGGGCCGGCCGGGCAATGAGCGCGCAGGGCGCGCGGGCTCTGGCCCCTCCGTGTTCGTGACTGAGTCATTCATTGCATGCACCGGCTCAAGTCGGCTCTGGGAGCGGTGGTCCTGGGCAGTGATGGTGGCACTGTCTGCGGTGGTGGTCACGTCGGCCCCTCTCGAATGTTCTCCCTAGTTGGACAACGGTAGTAGCTTTCGAAAGGTTGCGCCAAACACACGTTCGAGTGAAAAACGAATAAAGGCCTGTCGCGGCATTACGGCCAGGTGTATGAGCGGGACTTGGAGTGACCGGCAATTCGGCTCATTACGGTAGCGTCCCCGCGCGCCTCCGGAGCGTACGGGGTGGCTCGCGGGGGTGTCGCTCCAGGGTGTCGACCGGTGCCCCGGCGTCTCGGCGGCCGCGTGTTTCCCGTACCCTCATGCCTGGCCTGCCCCGCCTTCGGGCCGTCCCGGGCGCACGACACGCGCTGGGGCAGAAAACGCGGCCAAACCCTAGATCTAGTGGTTGGATTACTCCAGCCGCCCAGAAGTTGTGGTCCGGGTTCATCGGGCTCGTGGCCATCGCCTATGCTTGAGCTTGCTTCGAAGGGTCCGCGACGGACCTGAAGAGGCTATTCAGTCGTGCTGTGAAGGAGGGTTGGGAGCCATGCACTGCCCCTTCTGCAGGCACCCCGACAGCCGGGTCGTCGACAGTCGCACCACCGACGACGGCACGTCGATCCGTCGGCGCCGTCAGTGCCCCGACTGCTCCCGCCGCTTCACGACGGTGGAGACCTGCTCGCTGATGGTGGTCAAGCGCAGCGGCGTGACCGAACCCTTCAGCCGCACCAAGGTCATCTCCGGCGTGCGCAAGGCATGCCAGGGGCGGCCCGTCACGGAGGATGCCCTCGCCAAGCTCGGCCAGCGGGTCGAGGAGGCGGTGCGTGCCACCGGCAGTGCCGAGCTGACCACCCATGACGTGGGTCTGGCCATACTCGGCCCCTTGCAGGAACTCGACCTCGTCGCCTACCTGCGCTTCGCGTCCGTGTACCGGGCGTTCAATTCACTCGAAGACTTCGAGGTCGCCATCGTGGAATTGCGCGAGCGGCAGCCCCTCGTGGAGGACTGCGGAAGCCGGGAGACCGTTGAGGTCCCGGCGCCCGCCATTGCCGCCGACTGAGCGGTACCCGCTCGTCCCGTCCGGCAGTGGACTGCCGGACGGCGACAGGGCAGTACAAGACCTGTTCGCGGATGCCGTACGCGGCGTCCGGAGCATCAGACACACACTGTGTCCCGGGAAGAACTGGGCACTTCAGGGCGTTTTTGCCCACATATGGGAGGCGGCATGACAGAGACGGCGAGCGGCCCGGCACGAGGTTCCCGCACCAAGGGCACCAAGTCGACCAAGGGTCTGCGTATCGAGCGCATCCACACCACCCCCGGCGTGCATCCGTACGACGAGGTGGCGTGGGAGCGCCGTGACGTCGTCATGACCAATTGGCGCGACGGCTCGATCAACTTCGAGCAGCGTGGCGTCGAGTTCCCCGACTTCTGGTCGGTGAACGCGGTCAACATCGTCACCAGCAAGTACTTCCGTGGGGCTGTCGGCACGCCGCAGCGCGAGACCGGTCTGCGACAGCTGATCGACCGGATCGTGAAGACGTACCGGAAGGCCGGCGAGGAGTACAGCTACTTCTCCTCTCCCGCGGATGCCGAGATCTTCGAGCACGAGCTGGCGTACGCCCTCCTGCACCAGATCTTCAGCTTCAACTCGCCTGTCTGGTTCAACGTCGGAACCCCTCAGCCGCAGCAGGTATCCGCGTGCTTCATCCTGGCCGTCGACGACTCCATGGAGTCGATCCTCGACTGGTACAAGGAAGAGGGCATGATCTTCAAGGGCGGCTCCGGCGCCGGCCTGAACCTCTCCCGTATCCGTTCCTCCAAGGAACTGCTCTCCTCCGGCGGTAACGCCTCCGGCCCGGTCTCCTTCATGCGGGGTGCCGACGCCTCCGCCGGAACCATCAAGTCCGGTGGCGCCACGCGCCGCGCGGCCAAGATGGTCATCCTCGATGTCGATCACCCGGACATCGAGAACTTCATCGAGACCAAGGTGAAGGAGGAGGAGAAGATCCGCGCCCTGCGCGACGCGGGCTTCGATATGGACCTGGGCGGCGACGACATCACGTCCGTCCAGTACCAGAACGCCAACAACTCGGTCCGGGTGAACGACGAGTTCATGAAGGCCGTCGAGTCCGGCGGCAAGTTCGGGCTGCGCGCTCGGATGACCGGCGACGTCATCGAAGAGGTCGAGGCCAAGTCCCTCTTCCGTAAGATGGCCGAGGCCGCCTGGGCCTGTGCCGACCCCGGCATTCAGTACGACGACACGATCAACCAGTGGCACACCTGCCCGGAGTCCGGCCGGATCAATGGCTCGAACCCCTGCAGCGAGTACATGCACCTGGACAACACCTCGTGCAACCTCGCCTCGCTGAACCTGATGAAGTTCCTCAAGGACGACGGCGAGGGCCACCAGTCCTTCGAGTCCGAGCGCTTCGCCCAGGTCGTCGAGCTGGTCATCACCGCGATGGACATCTCGATCTGCTTCGCGGACTTCCCGACGCAGAAGATCGGCGAGAACACCCGCGCCTACCGTCAGCTGGGCATCGGCTACGCCAACCTCGGCGCACTGCTGATGGCGACCGGCCACGCGTACGACAGTGACGGCGGCCGCGCGCTCGCCGGTGCCATCACGTCGCTGATGACCAGCACCTCGTACAAGCGTTCCGCCGAGCTCGCCGCGGTCGTCGGCGCGTACGACGGCTACGCCCGCAACGCCGAGCCGCACCAGCGCGTCATGCGGCAGCACTCCGATGCCAACGCCAAGGCCGTCCACGTGGACGAGCTGGACGCGCCGATCTGGGCCGCCGCCACGGAGGCCTGGCAGGACGTGATCCGCCTCGGCGCGAAGAACGGTTTCCGCAACGCCCAGGCATCGGTCATCGCGCCCACCGGCACCATCGGTCTCGCGATGTCCTGCGACACCACCGGGCTGGAGCCGGACCTCGCCCTGGTCAAGTTCAAGAAGCTGGTCGGCGGCGGCTCGATGCAGATCGTCAACGGCACCGTGCCGCAGGCGCTGCGCCGTCTCGGCTACCAGCCGGAGCAGATCGAGGCGATCGTCGCCCACATCGCCGACAACGGCAATGTGATCGACGCCCCCGGTCTGAAGACCGACCACTACGAGGTCTTCGACTGCGCGATGGGCGAGCGTTCCATCTCCGCGATGGGCCACGTCCGGATGATGGCGGCCATCCAGCCGTGGATCTCCGGCGCGCTCTCCAAGACGGTGAACCTGCCGGAGACGGCCACCGTCGAGGATGTCGAAGAGGTCTACTTCGAGGCGTGGAAGATGGGCGTCAAGGCGCTCGCGATCTACCGCGACAACTGCAAGGTCGGCCAGCCCCTCTCCGCCAAGACCAAGGAGAAGGAGAAGGAGGCGGTCACCGCCAAGGCCGAGGACACCATCCGCACCGCGGTGGAGAAGGTCGTCGAGTACCGCCCGGTTCGCAAGCGCCTTCCCAAGGGGCGTCCGGGCATCACCACCTCCTTCACCGTGGGTGGCGCCGAGGGCTACATGACCGCCAACTCCTACCCGGACGACGGTCTGGGCGAGGTCTTCCTCAAGATGTCCAAGCAGGGTTCGACCCTCGCGGGCATGATGGATGCCTTCTCCATCGCCGTCTCGGTCGGTCTGCAGTACGGCGTTCCGCTGGAGACGTACGTCTCGAAGTTCACGAACATGCGCTTCGAGCCGGCCGGTATGACGGATGACCCGGACGTGCGGATGGCGCAGTCGATCGTCGACTACATCTTCCGCCGCCTGGCGCTCGACTTCCTGCCTTTCGAGACCCGTTCGGCGCTCGGCATCCACTCGGCCGAGGAGCGTCAGCGTCACCTCGACACCGGTTCGTACGAGCCGTCCTTCGAGGACGGCGAACTGGACGTCGAGAGCCTGGCCCAGTCCGCTCCGCTTCACGTGGAGCCGCTGAAGGCGGTGGCGGCTCCGGTCGAGACCGCTGAGAAGCCCGCCCCGAAGACGGCGCACACCTCGGCCGAACTGGTCGAGATGCAGCTCGGCATCAGCGCCGACGCACCGCTCTGCTTCTCCTGCGGTACGAAGATGCAGCGCGCAGGCTCCTGCTACATCTGCGAGGGCTGCGGCTCCACCAGCGGCTGCAGCTGATACCGGGCGGAAGCGCGTGGGATGCGGCATCCGACGTAGCCCGCACGGGTAGCTGACCAGCAGTTCGCGAAGGGGACCGGCCAGAGGCCGGTCCCCTTCGTCGTGCCGGTGACAGGCCCTCTTCAACGCGTTCGCCGGATGGCCGGGCCCGGCGGCAAAGGGCCATTTCCTGGATGAGGACGGGAAGCCGCGCCGCAGCGGGACTACCGAACGCGGGCACGTGAGCGGCGTTCGACGGGTCGCTGTCCGGTGTTGGCCAGAATTCGGCCATGGATGCGCAGGCGACACGGACGGCCGTCGCCTACGAGGCCCTCCGCCCCCGGGGCGCACGGGACCGCCTGTGAGCGGTGCGGCGGCCGATGACCGGAGTCATCGGGGCCGCACCGAGGACATGTGGTCGGCGCGGCGCCGGATCATGTTCCCGGGGTTCGGCTTCCCATCACCGCAGCGAACGAATCGGGGTCACCGTCGAAGCCGCGTACGGCCGGCTGGAACGCCCAGACTCCTGAGTCGTCCCGGATGAACTCGGCGACGACCGCCGCAGTGGCCGCCGAGACGCCGGAGAAGTCGTTCTCGGAGAGGGTGGTGTAACCCTCGCGGATCTGCACCCCGGTGCGCCGTATGTCGCCGAATGTCTTGTGGCCATTGCGCTGTTGGATGGCGATGCCCACGACCACCCGCCCGTACGTCGTCGCCAGCCGGTCCAGCTCGATGGTCATGGCTTCGTCGAAACCGAGGCCCTGGCCCGTCCTGCTGTCCCGATTCAGGGTGATGGTGCCGTCCGGTGAGCGGCTGTCGAAGTGCACCAGGTACGAGGGGCTGCCGTAGGGCTCTTCGACCGTGTACGTGGCGGCGATGATGTCGAGGTCATTGGCCGGTTCGCCGCTGTCGCTGGGGTCCCATTTCAGCCGTACTTCGACCTTCTCGATGTCCTTGTTAGGAGTGCTCACAGGACTTCCCTCCTGGCAGTCGGGCCGACGGGCCGCTCTCATCACCCGATCATGTACGTAACTGTCCATGGAACCAACTGCCTTGGCGTCGGACGACGGATTCGGGCCACCCACGCCGGCTGCGGCGGTGCCTCTTCGTGTCTCGCCGTGGCGGTCGGCCGCAACGAGGCTTTCGGACACGTCGATTCGGGCAAGCGTTTCCCCGCTGGTGACCCACGACACGTTCGGCGCCGTACGATGGCGCGGTGCTGGTCAAGTGGATTCGCTGCACCGTGGTCGACCGTCATGGCTTCGAGCGGGGGCAGCGAAAGTGGGCGGGGCTGCTCGGTGAGCCGGGATTCAGGGGACAGAGCGGCGGGTGGAGCCGAGGTCGCCCCGAGGTCGCCCATGTGTTCGCGTTCTGGGAGAACCGTGTCTTCTACGACTCCTTCATGGCCCGTGGGCACGACCGGCTGGCCGCCGCGCAGTCTGGTATGTACCGGGACATGCAGGTGAAGCTCTTCGAGCACCGGTTCGATGTGAAGACCGGCTTTGAGCCGCACTTCGCGGACGCGGACGTCGTCAGAGTGGCCCACAGTCAGGTGCACGAGGACCGTGTCGAGCACTTCGCCCTCATGCAGGAGAAGGTGTGGAATCCGGCGATGGCCGGATCGCCCGGGATGTTGCGTGGCGTGTTCGGACAAGCTCCGGGGCACGAGTTCCTGGTGCTGTCGATGTGGCAGTCGAGCGCCGAGCGCGGCAAGTACCGGGCGGAGAGCGCCGAACGGCTGTCCGTGCGTGCGCAGACCGAGACGGATGTCGCCGCGCTGACCGGAGACGTGGTGGAGCTCGAACCGTCCTGGACGGTGTGATCAGCCGGTTGAGGCGGGAGTCCTGGTGGCTGTGCCGTCCGCGGTGAGCGTCGGTTGCGCCGGCCCTGTGAACACCCCGGCCAGGGCGGCCGCCAGGGCGGCGTCCGCCGCCTGATCCGCGAGGCCCTCGTCGACCGGCTCGCGGGTGATGAACAACCGCAGGAACAGTGGCGCGGACGCCGCCCGTATGAGCGCACCCGCGTCTGTGCCGTGAGGAATCTCGGCGCGCTCGACGGCGCGCAGGACCATTTCTCCGCAACGCGCGAACCGCTCGGAGTAGAAGGCGCGCAGCGCGTTTGCTGCCCGCGGCGACTGGAACGCGGCGGCGATGAACGCGGTCGGTGCGGCGGCCTGGGCGGGGTCGCGGAAGGAGTCGGCGGTCTCGCGCAGGAGTGCGCGCAGATCCCCCCGCAGGCTGCCCGTATCGGGCGGTGCCCAGCTGTCCTCGCCCGCCAGTTCGAGGGCGTCGACGACCAGCCCTTCGACATTGCCCCAGCGGCGGTACAAGGTCGTCTTGTGTACGCCCGAACGCTCGGCGACGTATTCGACGGAGAGTCCGGGGAAGCCCTGCTCGGCCAGGCCCGTGAGCACCGCGTCGCGAACGGCGGCTCGGGTGCGGGCGGTGCGCCCACCGGGGCGCCGGCTACCGGGCGCGGGGCCTGAATCGACCGCACTCGCGGCGGCCTTCTCGTCACTCAATTGCTACTCCCGTTGCATTAGTGCGCTTCAGTGTGCCACAATCCTCCTAATGCGACAACGGTTGCATTTATTTCATGGAGGCGCCCTTGCCTACGCAGATCTCTCTCCGCGATGTGACGGTGTCCCGCGGTGACCGGCTTCTGCTCGAAGACGTCTCGCTCACGGTTCGCCCCGGTGAGCGGATCGGCATCGTCGGTGAGAACGGTGCAGGGAAGAGCACGCTGCTGCGCCTGCTCGCCGGGCTCGAACAGGCCGATGCCGGGGAGGTGATCACCCTGTCCGAGGGCGGTGCGGGGCTGCTCGCCCAGACCCCTCAGCTGCCGCCCGATCGCACGGTCGGGGACACGATCGACGCGGCCCTGGCGGAGCTGCGCGGGATGGAGCGGCGTCTGCGTGGAGCCGAGGCGGACCTCGGCTCGGCGGGCGAAGAGGATCTCGCGGCATACGGCGACCTGCTCACCGCCTACGAACTGCGCGGTGGATACGAGGCGGATGCCCGCATCGACAAAGCGATAGACGGAGTCGGCCTCACCCATATCGGCCGCGAACGGATCCTCGGCAGCCTCTCCGGTGGCGAACAGGCACGGCTCGGTATCGCGTGTCTGGTCGCGGCGGCCCCGGAGGTACTGCTGCTGGACGAACCCACGAACCACCTGGACGAGGGCGCCCTGGAGTGGCTGGAATCAGCGCTGCTCGCGCATCCCGGCACCGTCGTCGCGGTCTCGCACGACCGGCTCTTCCTGGAACGGGTCGCCACCGCGGTGCTGGAGGTCGACGCCGACCGTAGAACCGTCGTGCGCTACGGCGGCGGCTACGCGGGCTTCCGGGACGAGCAGGAGGCGGCACGTCGTCGTTGGGAGCAGGCGTACGCGCGCTGGTGCGAGGAGACGGCTCGCCTTGAGGAGTACGCGCGGACCACCGCCCATGGCGTCGCGGCCGGGCGTGCCATCAAGGACAACAACAAAATGGCGTACGACCGGGCCGCCGGACGCGTCCAGTCATCGGTCTCCGGACGGATCCGCCATGCTCAGGAGAGGCTGCGCCGCCTCCAGGGCGAGCCCGTGGCCAGACCGCCGGAGCCGCTGCGCTTCGCCGCACGCCCGGAGGCGGGTGCGGTGACGGGAGAGCTGCTGTCCCTGAGGGGCGTCCGTGTCGGGGATCGGCTCGCCGTGGACGAGCTCACCCTGTCCGCAGGGGAGAAGCTCCTGATCCACGGCGGGAACGGTGCGGGCAAGTCCACTCTGCTGCGCGTCATGGCGGGGGTCCTGGATCCGGACGCGGGCTCCGCCGTCCGTCCGCGCAGCATCGGGTATCTCCCGCAGGAGATCCCGGTGCGACGCCCTGCGGAGCGGGTGCTGATGGCATTCGGCAGGGGCCTGACGCTGGCCGAGGACGAACGGGCCGAACTGCTCCTGTCGTACGGCCTGTTCCGCCGCCGGGACCTCCATGTGCCGGTCGGTTCCCTCTCGGCGGGACAGCTCCGACGGCTGGCCCTCGCCCGGCTGCTGGCCCGCCCCGCCGACCTGCTGCTCCTCGACGAACCGGCGAACCACTTGGCCCTCGGACTGGTTCAGGAGCTGGAGAGGGCTCTGACGGACTGGTCCGGCGCGATGGTGGTGGTTTCGCACGACCGACTGCTGCGCCGTCGTTTCGTTGGTCACATACGCCGGATGGAGTCCGGACAACTGCTCGATTGAGCCGGACTCGATCTAGGCTCGACGCATGGCACGACCGCAGCGCATTGTCCTCGTCCGGCACGGCGAGTCCGAGGGCAATGCCGATGACACGGTGTACGAGCGGGAGCCCGACCATGCGCTGAGGCTCACCGCCACGGGGCTGCGACAGGCCAGGGAGACGGGGGTCCGGTTGCGTGACCTGTTCGACGGGGAGCGGGTGAGTGTCTATGTATCGCCCTACCGTCGGACGCACGAGACGTTCAGGTCGTTCGGCCTGGATCTCGACCGGGTGCGGGTCCGGGAGGAGCCGCGGCTGCGCGAACAGGACTGGGGAAACTGGCAGGACCGGGAGGACGTGCGGCTGCAGAAGGCATACCGGGATGCCTACGGCCACTTCTTCTACCGCTTCGCCCAGGGCGAGTCCGGTGCCGATGTGTACGACCGGGTCGGGGCTTTCCTGGAGAGCCTGTACCGGAGTTTCGAGGACCCCGGCCATCCGGAGAATGTCCTGCTGGTCACCCACGGGCTGACCATGAGGCTCTTCTGTATGCGCTGGTTCCACTGGTCGGTGGCGGAGTTCGAGTCACTGTCCAACCCCGGGAATGCCGAGACGCGGACGCTGCTGCTCGGTGAGGACGGCCGCTACACGCTTGACCGGCCATTTGTGCGCTGGCGCACCCCCGAGCCGTACGGCATCACCGGATAGAGTGGCAGGGCGATGACCGCTGATTCTGCTTCCGACCGGCGCTTCGAACGCGCCCTGGCCAGCCTGCGTGGGCTGTCCGTGGGAGACGCCCTGGGCTCCCAGTTCTTCGTCCCGGCCAACTACCCACTGCTGAAACAACGCGCCCTGCCACCCGGCCCGTGGCAGTGGACCGACGACACCGAAATGGCCTGCTCGGTCCTGGCCGTTCTCGCGGCGCACGACCGCATCGATCAGGACGCCCTCGCGCACTCCTTCGCCGAGCACCACGATTTCGACCGGGGGTACGGGCCCGCGGTGAACCGACTGCTCAGGCTGGTGCGGGAGGGCGGCGACTGGCGAGCGCTGGCGTCCGCACTGTTCCAGGGCCAGGGGTCCTGGGGCAATGGCTCCGCGATGCGCATCGCGCCGCTCGGAGCCTGGTACGCGGGCGACCCGGAGCAGGCCACGCACCAGGCCGAGATCTCCTCGTACACCACGCACCAGCACCGCGAGGCTGTCGTGGGAGCGATGGCCGTGGCCGCGGCTGCCTCGCTGGCCGCCACCCCGGGAGGGCCCCCGACCCCGGGGGATCTCCTCGACGGTGTCGTCGCGCTCGTCCCGCGCAGTGCTGTCGGTGCGGGCCTGCGCCGGGCGCGCGACATGCTCGACTACCAGGACGCCGGCACGGTCGCCGCGGTCCTGGGCAACGGACGCCGCACAAGTGCGCACGACACCGTGCCGTTCGCGCTCTGGTCGGCGGCGCGCAATCTCGGGGACTTCGAGCAGGCGTTCTGGGAGACGGCTCAAGCGGGCGGTGATGTCGACACGACGTGCGCCATCGCCTGCGGAGTCGTCTCGGCGGGCAACGGCGTTACGCCACCGGCCGGTTGGCTGGCGCAGACGGAAGACCTCCCGCATTGGGCCGCCCCCGCGCACAACTGATGACGCACCCGTCGGCGCGGTGCGACCCGCCCCACCGCGCCGACTGTCACGGTCCTGCCACAGCATCATCCTGAGCGTCTGGGCACAGGGGTCCGCAGCTACTCTTTCGGCCACGCCGCCCCTCGTCGATCTTGACGGGCGTGCGCCGAATGAGACAACCGGGGCAGGCGCGCCGCCCACTGGCCGCGCGACCGGACCCCGGTGGGGGAGGGGTCCCATGTCCGATCAACCGTCCGAGGCATCGAATGCGCCGAACGCGTCCCACGCGTCCGAAGCATCGAGCGCACCGGAAACGTCCCGGCGGGCCGAGGGGGAGGGGGTGGCCGCGCGGGATACGGCCTCCGTGCCGTCCGAGGCCCCCGCCGCGGTGAAGTCCGAGGCGCCGGTCGCCGGGGGCGCGGGGCCGCTTCCCGCGCCCGCCGACCCGCAGGCGCGGCAACAGCAACGGCGAGCCGGGCCGCAGCAGGGCAACCCGTGGCAGCCCGGTCCGAAATCGCCGCGACCGCTGTCCCTGCTGCGCCCCACCGCACCGGCCACCATCCGGGCCGCCACGCTCTGGGCGGTCCTGGCCACCGCACTGCTCAGTTCACTGCTCCTGGGCGACGGTGTCGGGCCGAATCTCCTGATCGTGGCCCTCCCAGCGGCGCTGGCCGCCTTCTTCGCCGCACAGGCGGTGGGCCGTCGCCCCCGTCCCTGGACCCTCACCTGGGCGGTCGGAGGACTCGCACTCCTCTCCGTCCCGGCACTCCGGGACGCGGGCTGGCCGACCTTCTTCGCCGTGGTGTCGGCCATCGCACTGGGTTCGCTCGCCCTGCACGGCAGCCGCAGCTGGCTGGGAGTGCTGGCCGGCTCGGTGGGGTTGTTCGACTCGATCGTCCCCGGGCTCCAGTGGGGATGGCGCGGACTGCGCGACCGGGCCGACGGCCACCGCGGCCGCTGGGGCGCAGCGCTACGCACCACCGCGGTGGCTGCCGTGCTCCTGACCGTGTTCGGCGCCCTTTTCGCCAGTGCCGACGCCGCTTTCGCCGACCTCCTCGGCAACCTCACCCCCGACGCGTCCGTCGGCGAAGGCCCCTGGCGGTTCTTCCTGTTCCTGCTGGGCCTCGCCGGTGCCCTGGCCGCCGCGTACACGGCGGCCGCCCCCATGCGCTGGGACGGGCTCACCGTCCGCCCGGGAAAGCCCCGCGGAAGGGTCGAGTGGGCGCTCCCGCTCATCGTGCTCAATCTGCTGTTCGCCGCCTTCATCGCCCTTCAGCTCACCGTCCTGTTCGGTGGCTACGGCAAGGTGCTGACGGAGACCGGGGTGACCCGCTCCGAGTACGCGCGCCAAGGGTTCTGGCAGCTCCTCTGGGCCACACTGCTCACCCTCCTGGTGATCGCCCTGGCTCTGCGCTGGGCGCCGCGCGGTGGCAAACGGGACCGCACCCTCGTCCGCAGCGTGCTCGGCACCCTCTGCGTACTCACCCTTGTCGTCGTGGCGTCCGCGCTGCGCCGCATGGACCTGTACGTCGACGAATACGGCCTGACCAGGCTCCGGATATCCGTCGCCGCCGTGGAACTGTGGCTCGGCGTGGTGATGGTCCTGATTCTGGGGGCGGGCGTGTTCGGGGCCAGAATCCTGCCACGGGCCGTCGCGGTCAGTGCCGCGGTGGGTGTGCTCGCCTTCGGGCTGCTCTCGCCGGACGCGGTGATCGCGGAGCAGAACGTCCAGCGCCATCGCCAGGACAAGCCGATCGACATCGCCTACCTCAAGGGCCTCTCGGCCGATGCCGTACCGGCGCTCAACACCCTTCCCGAACCGCTGCGTTCCTGTGCGCTCCAGGAGATTCAGAGCACCTTGGACGGCTCGGACTCGCCTTGGTACGCGACGAGCTGGGGCGAAGCGCGGGCCAGGGGCATCCTGGAGAAACGGCCGGCGGTCGTCGACGGCCGGGGCTGTTTCGACCGGGGCAGCGGCAGCGAGCGCGACGCCGACCCCAAGGGCGACTCCTACGACTCCTACGACCCGTACTGATCCCTCCGGCCTCATCGATTTCGTCGCTCCGCTCCCGGTCGCGCCCCCGCGGAAGCCATCGGTGAAGGCCGGTTCGCCCTGCTCCCAGCGGTGCCACGAGCGGATTCGCGGCGAGCAGGGCGCCCCGGGGTGTTGCTGCCGTTGCTGTCGGCGTACTCTGGCTGGCGCCATGCCGTACGAACCACCCACGCACACCGTCGAGCGCTCGCTGCGCGCTACCACCGGTGCCAGAACCGTCGCCGGTGTCGACGAGGTCGGACGCGGAGCGTGGGCCGGCCCCGTCACCGTTTGCGCGGCGGTCACCGGCCTTCGGAAACCGCCCGAAGGGCTCACCGACTCCAAGTTGCTCACTCCCAGGCGTCGCGCCGAACTCGCCCCGCTGCTCAAGAGCTGGGTCACGGCCTACGGACTCGGTCATGCGTCACCGCAGGAGATCGACGATCTCGGAATGACCGCCGCACTGCGGCTCGCCGCGGTGCGGGCCCTCGAAGGGCTCCCGGTACGTCCCGACGCCGTCATCCTCGACGGCAAGCACGACTACCTGGGGCAGCCCTGGAAGGTCCGCACCGTGATCAAGGGCGATCAGTCCTGCGTCGCGGTCGCGGCGGCATCGGTGATCGCGAAGGTCCACCGCGACAGGATGATGGCCGAACTGGGCGCGGAATCCGAGGAGTACACAGACTTCGCCTTCGACGCCAACGCGGGATATCCCTCTCCCGTACACAGGGCCGCACTGGAGGAGCGGGGGCCCACGCCCCAGCACCGCCTCTCCTGGGCGTACCTGGACGCGCTGCCCAGGTGGCAGCACCTGAAGAAGGTCCGTTTTTCCGCCGAGGCGGCTGCACTGGAAAGCGGGGGCCAGCTCGGCTTCGATTTCTGATCGCGCACACGCGCCCACCCCCTGACGCCGACTGCGTCGGTGTCCGACAGACCACCATTCATGCCTCTCATCCCCGAGGAGCCTCAGATTCACGAGAGCGCCCAGGGTCCCCGCGCAACTCCGGCCGCAGGCCGCACCGCGCCGACCCCCCGTCCCGTACCAGGTCCGCGTTCCGCGGCCACACCGCGTCCCGGACGTCCGGGCCCCGGCCCCGCGCGGCCCGCGCCTCCCGCGCAGCGCCCGCAGCCCGTACCCGCTCCCGCCGCCGCCCAGACCGGGCCGGCGCAGCAGGAGAATCGTTCCGCGCCGCAGCTCCAGCTGATCCCGGCCCCGGCCGGCGGCGCAGTCGACGCGGCCGAAGAGGCCGTTGATCTGCTGCTCGAATCCGGACGGGCACCGGGTGACATCCTGGTGCTCACCACCGGCGAGCAGCACCCGTGGGCAGCACACGAACTCTCCTTCGGAGAGGCCGCCTACTGGGCCCAGCACGACGCCGGCGACGACGTCTTCTTCGCGGCCGC
The DNA here is from genome assembly GCF_001905125.1 of Streptomyces sp. TSRI0281. Lineage (GTDB taxonomy): Bacteria > Actinomycetota > Actinomycetes > Streptomycetales > Streptomycetaceae > Streptomyces. The sequence goes on from NZ_LWLE01000013.1 coordinate 85,796, forward strand.
CTCGGCGGCCGACCGTGCCACGTCCCGTCCGGTGGTCGTCGTCGCGGTCAACGGAGACGTCGACGACGTCGTCGCCCGCGCGCTTCCCGTGGCGCGGGAACGTGCGGACACGCTGCTGATCGTCTGCGGAGACCCGCAGACGATCAACTCCGCGCTCGGCGCGGGCGTCTGAGACGTCCACCTGCGGTTCGCCCGGCTGCCCGAACGGCGCAGGCGGGCGAACCGGGGCTCCGGTTCAACGGGCAGCCGTGTGCCGTTGCGCCTCCGCCGCTCCGCCGCCGGTACGCAGCGGGGCCGGACGGTGATCGACAGCGATGTCGGCAAGAGCGGTCGGCCGTGACAGAGAGCTGGGCCGGCGCCCGCCCCGGCCCTCACCGAGCACCTGCCATCCGCCACTGGTCAGTGTGATGTACGCACCGCATCGCAGGCCGTGCAGCGTGCAGGCGTCCCGAAGACCCCACATCCACGCACCGTCCTCCTCGGTCCAGCGCTCGTCGCCCTCACGGCAGTAGAGCAGCACCGCGGTACGTACGGGGGTACGGCGGCGCAGGTCGTGCGGGATGACACGGCGGAGATGGGCCAGCAGCGCGTTGCGGAAGTCCCAGCCGTCCGCGGCCACAGCCGTTCGGCGGACGAATGAGGCGCTGGCCGTGAGCCGCTCCTCGTGGTCGAGCACCGCGACCACAGCGGTGGTCGGCGTCGGACCGTGCCTGGCGTGCAGGCCGCTCACGACCTCGCGGGGGTTGCGCAGCAGGGGTATGCCCGCCGAGGCCCATTCGGCCGGTTCGAGTATGCGGGCAAGGCGGTTGTCGGAGTCTGCCGAAACCGAAGACGCCGACATCGAAGTGGCTGCGGACGGAGCGAATCCGAAGGTCACGGTCCTCCCTTCGCTACGCGCCCACGATGCGGGCAGGGTCGGGTGGGGGCGCGCCGCGGCACAGCCCTTCCGGGCCGCGAAAGGACCGTGCGGGGAGCGACTCCAATTCTTCCTGGCGTATCCGCAGGCGGCAACGAGCAATTGCCAAGGCTGACGGGAATCAGCCGGAATGACACTGATATCCCTGCCCAGGTCAGGCCCGGATGACGCCACCTGTCACGCCTGAACAGCGAGGACCAGCGGAAACACCCCTTCCGCCCCCGCCCGTCGGAGCAGGCGTGCCGCGACGGCGAGCGTCCAGCCCGTGTCGGAAAGATCGTCCACGAGAAGGACGGGTCCTCCCGCGGAGGCCAGCGCCGCGGCCAGCTCGGGCTCGACGACGAGTGCTTCGTGCAGTGCCCGCACCCGCTGTGCGCTGTTGGTCTGCGAGATCCGTACGTCCTCGGCCTCCGGTGCGTACGCGACGGTTCCGAGCAGGGGCATACGGCCGACCTCCGCGATACGGCTGCCGAGCGACTGGACGAGCTGTGGCCTGCGGCGCGAGGCGACGGTCACGACGCCGACCGGCCTCGGGAGGGCGTCGGGTGCCCCGGAGGCCCAGCCACCGGGCCCCCTGGCCCAGTCGGCCAGCACGGTGACGACGGCACTGGCGACATCGTCCGGGACCACGGAGTCGGGTGCCTGTGCCGCGAGCATGGGGCGCAGCCGGTTGCCCCAGCCGATGTCGGAGAGACGGCCGAGCGCCCGGCCGGTGAAGGACAGTTCACCCGCGGGGATGCGGCCCTTGAGGTCGACGCCCACGGAGGCCAGGCCGGTGGGCCACATCTTCCGGGGTTCGACCTCGACGCCCGGGCGGCCCAGTTCGCCCCGGGCACCGTCGAGGGCGGCGGTGGAGACCTTGTCGTCGAACCGTGCGCCCGCGCAGTTGTCGCAGCGCCCGCAGGCCGTGGCTTCCTCGTCGTCCAGCTGGCGGCGGAGGAACTCCATCCGGCACCCGGCCGTCGAGGCGTAGTCACGCATGGCCTGCTGCTCGGCGGCCCGCTGCCGGGCGACCCAGGCGTAGCGCTCGGAGTCGTAGATCCAGGGCTCTCCCGTGGAGGTCCAGCCGCCCTTCACCCGCTTGACCGCACCGTCGACGTCCAGCACCTTGAGCATGGTTTCCAGCCGGGTGCGGCGCAGGTCGACCATCGGTTCCAGCGCGGGCAGCGACACCGGCCGGTCCGCCCGGCCCAGCACATCGAGCGTGCGCCGCACCTGCTCCTCGGGCGGGAAGGCGACCGAGGCGAAGTACTGCCAGATCGCCTCGTCCTCCTTGCCGGGGAGCAACAGCACCTCCGCGTGCTCGACGCCACGCCCCGCACGTCCGACCTGCTGGTAGTAGGCGATGGGGGAGGAGGGGGAGCCCAGGTGCACGACGAAGCCCAGGTCGGGCTTGTCGAATCCCATGCCGAGTGCGGAGGTGGCGACCAGGGCCTTGACCCGGTTGGCCAGCAGATCGTCCTCGGCCTGCTGGCGGTCGGCATTCTCGGTCCGCCCCGTGTAGGAAGCGACCGTATGGCCGCACTGGCGCAGGTAGGCCGTGATCTCCTCGGCGGCCGCGACCGTCAGTGTGTAGATGATTCCCGAGCCCGGAAGCTCGCCGAGGTGGTCACCCAGCCAGGCCAGCCGATGTGCGGCGTTGGGCAGCTGCAGGACGCTGAGGCTCAGGCTCTCCCGGTCCAGAGGGCCACGCAGAACCAGCGCGTCCGTGTCGGCGCCCGTCCCCAGCTGCTCCGCGACATCCGCGGTCACACGCGCGTTGGCGGTAGCGGTCGTGGCCAGCACGGGGACACCGGCCGGGAGGTCGGCGAGCATCGTCCGCAGCCGTCGGTAGTCCGGCCGGAAGTCGTGTCCCCAGTCCGAGATGCAGTGGGCCTCGTCGACCACCAGGAGCCCCGTCGCGGCGGCGAGTCTGGGCAGGACCTGGTCCCGGAAGTCGGGGTTGTTGAGCCGCTCCGGGCTGACCAGCAGCACATCCACCTCGCCCGCGGCCACCTCGGCCTGGACGGTGTCCCACTCCTCCGGGTTGGACGAGTTGATCGTCCGGGCGCTGATCCCGGCCCGGGCCGCGGCCGCGACCTGGTTACGCATCAGCGCCAGCAGCGGCGAGACGATGACGGTCGGGCCGCTGCCCTGCGCGCGCAACAGCGAAGTCGCGACGAAGTACACCGCGGACTTGCCCCAACCGGTGCGTTGCACCACCAGCGCTCTGCGTTTTTCGGCGACGAGCGCCTCGATGGCCAGCCACTGATCCTCGCGCAGTCTGGCCGTACCGGTGGGGTCCCCGACGAGGCGGGCGAGTACGGAATCGGCCGAAGCCCTGAGCTCTGCACGGTCTGCGTTGGTCATGCCCCCATGCAACCCGATGGCTACGACAAACCGCGAACGGCGACGCAGCCCTGTGGATAACGTTATCCACAGGGGTCGCGGAAATCGGCTGATCGCGGGACGGTCATGCCATGAACAAGCACCACGAATCCACCGGCCCGGCCGACGAGCAGCAGATCACCCTGCGCGGTCCCGCCGAGCTCGCCGACGCACTTCCCTACCTCATGGGCTTCCACCCGAGCGACAGCGTGGTCATGGTGGCCCTGCACGGCGGCCGGGGCCGTTTCGGCGGCCGGCTCAGGCTCGGAATTCCGCAGTCGCCGAAGGAATGGGGGCCCGTCGCGGATCAGCTCGCGGAATGTCTGATCTCGGGCAGCGAGCGACGAGGTTCCCGACCCGACGCCATCGTCATCTTCCTCTGCCAGGATCCGGTCGGGGGTGAGAGCGCCGGCCAGACCATGGAGCGTCTGAAACCTCTGGCCCAGCGTCTGCGCACGGCTTGCGGCGCACTCGACGTACCCGTTCTGGAAGCGCTCTGCATCTCCGACGGCCGCTACTGGTCCTACTGCTGCCCCGACGGCCGCTGCTGTCCGACGGAGGGAAACCCCCTCGCGCTGCCCGGCACCACGGTCATGGCCGCCGCGGCCACGTACGCCGGAATTCAGGTGAGGGGGTCCCTGCGGGACATGGAGGAGAGGCTCGCACCGTGGCAGACCACAGCGGTACCGGCACAGTGCCATGCGCTGGACACGGCCGGGGCCTCGCTGGTGTCCAGGATTCTGGACAGCGAGGGGCGGGGCGAAGTGGCAAAGGAGACGCTTGATCTCGCCCGGGTGCTCATGGCTCGTCTCCGGCACGCACCCTCGGCCGTGCCATCGGTCACTGACAGGAGTGATGACCACCTGATCAGCCATGACGAGGCCGCAGCCGTGATCCTCGGGCTTCAGGACCGGGAGACCCGGGACAAGGCCGCAGAATGGATGGAAGGTGCCGAAGCGGATTCCGCGTTGAGGCTGTGGCGAGCGCTCGCCCGCCGGTGCGTCGGACCCTATGTGGAACACTCCGCCGCCCCGCTCACCCTGGCGGGCTGGGTCTCCTGGTCGACCGGTGACGAGCCGGGCGCGCGAGTCGCGCTGGGCCTGGCCCTGCGCGCCGACCCCGACTACACCTTCGCTCAACTGCTGCACCAGGCGTGCAACGAAGGACTGGACCCGGAGACGCTGCGCCGTTGTCTGCGCGGCGAAGTCGGCGAAGGCGTCGAGGACGGCGGTGTCCTGAAAGGTGGCACCAAGGGTAGCGGGGCCCCGAGCGACGGACTCCGGAACAGTGGCGTGCGCGGAGGGGCCACGCACAGCGCCCGCCGTGAGGGACGTGCGCGGCTTCGTGCGGAGCACAGGCCCCGGCCTCGCCCGGCGCGTCGGACACCGCCGGACGCCAAGGGGAGGAGGGCGACGCCCGGTTCTGTCCGTCCGGGTACGTCCGTGGCCCGGCGCAGGACGCGGGACGCCGGGCGGTACGGGCAGCGAGGGACCAGGAGCGGCCGATGACGGCGCGGTCTCGTCGGCGCCGGGGCAGTTCACAGGGGTGCCGGAGACCGTACGGTCCATCGCCCTGCGGATACCGTGGCTGCCAGCGCACAGGCGGCGCGGACGACCCCGATGCCCCCACTGTTGTTCCACTCCAGCATCCCGGACCCGGTCAACGAGCAGGTGGCCGAGCAGATCAACGAGCAGGTCATGGGGACCGTCCGGACGCCGTCGCGCGTTCCCGCGATGCGGGCACGTGACTCGGACCCGGTGGATCCGGGCGGCATCCGGCCCTGCGGGGGAGCGCTGAGGGCGGGGCAGGCGCGACCCGGTGCGGTGCGCGCCTCCGGACCGCACGTGGCGGGTGAGCGCTCCGCGGTACGGATCAGCCGAATCGGCCTCGACGGGGTGATCGAAGAACGTCCCTCCGGGCTCCGGGCGGGACTGCCCGACAGCCCGCAGGATTCTGCCTCGCGAGGATGACGAATGGAGTGTTTATCGTCAGGCAGACGACTATGATCGCGGCATGCCGCCCTACGACCCGTCGACGTTCCCGCCCTTCGCTGTCACCGTGGACCTGGTCGTGCTCACGGTGCGCCGTCACGAACTCTGCGCGCTGGTCGTACGCCGAGGGGAGTCGCCGTTCCAGGGCCGGTGGGCACTGCCCGGCGGGTTCGTCAGGGAGGACGAGGACCTCGGAGCCGCGGCCGCGCGTGAGCTCGTCGAGGAAACCGGACTCTGCGCACACGACCCGGCGACCCCGGCGGTGGGCAACGGCGCGCACCTCGAACAGCTCGCCACCTACGGGGATCCGGCGCGTGACCCCCGGATGCGGGTCGTGAGCGTCGCCCACCTCGCGCTCGCCCCGGATCTTCCCGCGCCTCGTGCGGGCGGTGACGCGAACAGCGCGCGCTGGGCGTCCGTCGTCGATGTACTCCGTCCCGATGACGGGTCGGGCCGGGACGGCGAACAGTCGGCACCGCTGGCCTTCGACCATGCGCGGATCCTTGCGGACGGGGTGGAGCGAGCCCGTTCCAAGATCGAGTATTCGTCGCTGGCCACGGCGTTCTGCCCGCCGGAGTTCACGGTCGGCGAGCTGCGCAGGGTCTACGAGGCGGTGTGGGGCGTCGTTCTCGACCCCCGGAACTTCCACCGCAAGGTCACCGGCACGCCCGGCTTCCTGGTGCCCTCCGGAGGGACGACCACCCGGCAGGGAGGTCGCCCCGCGCAGCTGTTCCGGGCCGGTGCGGCCACCGTGCTCAACCCGCCGATGCTGAGGCCCGAGGTCTGACACGCCGCGGGTTCACGAGCCGGGGCGTGAACCCGCGACGCCGATCGAGGTGTCCGGCCTGTACCTGCGGAACGCCCGCCGGTCCGTTGCTGCGCAAAAAGTCCTAAATATCGCGTTATGTTGCTGCGGTACCCACCTGCCGCCGAGCGGTCTCACCTTCCGCGAGAAACGCGAGAGAAGCGATGCTCCAGGCCATCGGACTCACCAGCAACCCCCGCCGCGACGCCCTGCCCGCCGTGGACGATCTGACCTTCGAAGCCCGGCCCGGCCGTGTCACCGCACTGCTCGGCGCTCCGGGCTCCGGCAAGACCACGGCACTCCGCCTGATGCTCGAACTCGACTCCGGGCGCGGCGTCACCTACTTCCGGGGCCGGCCGCTGCACCGCATCGCCCACCCGGCGCGGGAAGTGGGCGTACTCCTCGGTGACGTGCCGGGCCACCCGTCCCGTACGGGCCGCGGCCAGCTCCGTATGCTCTGCGCCGCTGCCGGTGTGCCCGCGGTCCGGGCCGATGAGGTGCTCGAAGTCGTCGGCCTCGCCGGACTCGGGGACCAGCGCATCGGCACCCTCTCGGTCGGAATGGACCGTCGGCTCGGTCTCGCGTCCGCACTCCTGGGCGATCCGCACACGCTCCTCCTCGACGAACCGGCGGAAGGGCTCTCACCGCGGGAGAACAGCTGGCTGTACGGGCTGTTGCGCGCCCACGCGGCTCAGGGGGGCACGGTCCTGTGTGCCGTCAGCGATCCCAAGGAGGCTGCCCGCACGGCTGACCGCGTCGTCACCATCGACGGCGGGCGCCTCGTCGCGGACCAGGACGTCGCCGACTTCTCCCGCACCCGGCTGCGCCCGCGCGTCGCTGTCCGGACACCGCACGCCGCCCGGCTTGCCGCGGTGGTCAGCCGTGAGGCGCGCGCCGCCCAGCGCTCCGTGGAGGTGGTGGCCGAGGCGAGCGGCCGTCTGGCGGTGTACGGCAGCAGCTGCGCCGAGATCGGGGACACGGCGTTCAGGCACGGTGTTCCGGTTCATCAACTTGCCGACGAGGTCGGCGACGCCGGGCCCGCGGCCGCCCCGGAGGCCGCGGCCGTACCGCGCCAGGCGTCGTCCGTCGCCCTCTCGGAACTGCCGCCCCCGATTCCGGTACGACCCGCCCGCGGGCCGCTCCGCCCCCTGCGCTACGAACTGCGCCGCCTCTTCGGCGTCAGAACAACGACCATGATCATGGTGGCTGTTCTGGTGGCGTCGGCAGGGTCCGCGGTTCTTCTCGCCCGCACGGACGGGACGCCTCTGTCGCACCTCCTGGCCGCCTGGCCCGCTCTGCTGCCGCTTCCTCCCGCGGCGCTCGGTGCCGGACTGCTGGGTGCCCTCTCCTTCGGGGACGAGTACAGGTATCCGGCGCTGGCCGCAGGCCGTGGGACGGTCCCGAGGCGTCTCGGGCTGCTCCTCGCCAAGCTGGCGGTCACGGCGGGCACCGCCCTCCTGCTCGCGTTGCTCGTCGTGCTCTGCGACGCACAGGCCCTTCGCCTCGCCTACGGCCAGGAGTTGATCGAGGTCCCGGCAAACGCTGTCCCACTCGCCGCGAGTTGGGCGGGCCTCACTGTCGGCTGCGCCTGGGCCGGCCTGCTGGCGGCGGGGGTCTTCCGGGTGGCCGGAGCCGGAGTCGCCGCGGTCCTGGCCGTTCCGGTACTCATCGTTCCTCTCGTCCAGAAGGTTCTGGCGGGTCCGTCGGCGCGATCGATCGCAGGACTCCCGGCCCGGCTGCGGGAGCTGGCCTGGTGGCAGTTTCCGCATGAGGCGGACCGATGGGTCCTGGCAATTGCGCGGGTCGTGGCGCAGCCCGTGGGGGCGGCGCTCACCTTGTCGCTGTCGGCCCTGATCTGCGCGTATCTGTTCACCAGCCTTCGCGGCAGGGCGCGTTGGTGACCACAACGTTCCCAGTGAGCCGTACGGTGGGCGCAACTCCCTTGGAATTGCCTGTTTTGTGAAATTATGTCGTCAATTGCGGGGCGAGCGCCGATCACCCTTTCGTGTGCTTTTCACCAAAGACCTCAAGGGGCGGGCGCGCCAGGCCGACAAAGGATGCGTGAGTACCCTTGCGCACACCATGATGACCGCCGCCCGCTCCGCCGACTCCGGCCTCGCTGGGTCGGGCGAACTCGACCGCTATCCCTATGCGGAGGCGCCGGCCGGCGAGCGCGCCGCGATCCGCTCCTGGGGCGGTCCCGATTCCGAGTTGGGGCGAGCCGGCCGGCGCGGATCGGCCAGCCGTGGACGTGGCCTCCACGGCCAACTCGTTCAGCAGTTGGGTCAGATGATCGTCTCCGGTGATCTGGGCGCCGACCGACCGCTCGTTCCCGAAGAGATCGGTCAGCGCTTCGAGGTCTCCCGCACTGTCGTACGTGAGTCCCTGCGCGTTCTGGAGGCCAAGGGCCTGGTCAGTGCGCGCCCCAATGTGGGTACCCGGGTGCGGCCGGTCAGTGACTGGAATCTGCTGGACCCCGACATCATCGAATGGCGGGCCTTCGGTCCCCAGCGAGATGACCAGCGTCGCGAGCTGGCCGAGCTCCGCTGGACGATCGAGCCGCTCGCGGCCAGGCTGGCGGCCGGGCACGGCCGTGAGGACATTCAGCAGCGGCTCGGCGACATGGTCGAGATCATGGGGCACGCCCTGGGGCAGGGGGACGGGATCACGTTCTCCCGGGCCGATGCCGAGTTCCACTCCCTGCTCATCCAGGCCGCGGGCAACCGGATGCTGGAGCACCTTTCCGGGATCGTCTCGGCGGCTCTGCACGTCTCGGGATCGCCCGTCACTGGCTGTGACCGCCCGACCGAGGCGTCGGTTGCCCACCATGCCCGGATCGTGGATGCCCTCGCTTCCGGCGATTCCGCGGGCGCCGAGACGGCCATGCGTCAACTGCTCGTCGTCCACCCGGAGGTGGAGCGGGTGGTTCCCGCGCCGCGCGAGCACTGACCACAGCACGGCCGGGGTGCATGGACCCTGTGCCGCCGGACCCTCGGTCCGGCGGCACAATTGTGGGGGGATGTCACCCGTGGCACTGTTCGTCGCAAATGAGGTGTGACTCGGGCCACGCGGATTGGGCGTAACACTCCTCGAAACAGTGCGATGACTTAAGAGGTGACCGTCGCGGAAGGAATACAGCAGCCATTCAGGGCGCTGTGCAGTTCTGAGGCCAAACCCGCGCCGTCGGCAACATCCCCAGTCGACGGTCGTCGGTTCCAGCCCTCTCCAGGGCCGGGCCGGAAGCCGTTTCCATCGTTCCGAGAGGTTGTTCGTGTCGGCCAGCACATCCCGTACGCTCCCGCCGGAGATCGCCGAGTCCGAGTCTGTGATGGCGCTCATCGAGCGGGGAAAGGCTGATGGGCAGATCGCCGGCGATGACGTGCGTCGGGCCTTCGAGGCTGACCAGATTCCGCCAACCCAGTGGAAGAATGTTCTGCGCAGCCTCAACCAGATCCTCGAGGAAGAGGGTGTGACGCTGATGGTCAGTGCCGCGGAGTCGCCGAAGCGCGCCCGCAAGAGCGTCGCAGCGAAGAGCCCGGTCAAGCGCACCGCCACCAAGACTGTCGCGGCGAAGACGACCGTGACGAGGACCGTCGCGGCCACTGCCGCTTCGACGTCCGAGAGCGCGGACGCGGTGGCCGACGACGCCACTGCGGCCGCTCCCGCGAAGAAGACAGCAGCCAAGAAGACGGCTGCCAAGAAGACCGCGGTGAAGAAGACCGCGGCCAAGAAGACAGCAACGAAGAAGTCCGGCAAGCAGGACGACGAGCTCCTCGACGGTGACGAGGCGGCCGAGGAAGTCAAGGCCGGCAAGGGTGAGGAAGAGGAGGGCGAGGGCGAGAACAAGGGCTTCGTCCTCTCCGATGACGACGAGGACGACGCGCCTGCCCAGCAGGTCGCCGTCGCCGGTGCCACGGCCGACCCCGTCAAGGACTACCTGAAGCAGATCGGCAAGGTCCCTCTCCTCAACGCCGAGCAGGAGGTCGAGCTCGCCAAGCGTATCGAGGCGGGTCTCTTCGCCGAGGACAAACTGGCGAACTCGGACAAGCTCGCGCCGAAGCTCAAGCGCGAGCTGGAGATCATCGCCGAGGACGGGCGCCGCGCCAAGAACCACCTGCTGGAGGCCAACCTCCGGCTCGTCGTCTCGCTGGCCAAGCGCTACACCGGCCGCGGCATGCTCTTCCTCGACCTGATCCAGGAGGGCAACCTCGGTCTGATCCGTGCGGTCGAGAAGTTCGACTACACCAAGGGCTACAAGTTCTCCACGTACGCCACCTGGTGGATCCGTCAGGCGATCACCCGCGCCATGGCCGACCAGGCCCGCACCATCCGTATCCCGGTGCACATGGTCGAGGTCATCAACAAGCTCGCGCGCGTGCAGCGCCAGATGCTCCAGGACCTGGGCCGTGAGCCCACTCCGGAGGAGCTGGCCAAGGAGCTCGACATGACCCCTGAGAAGGTCATCGAGGTCCAGAAGTACGGTCGCGAGCCGATCTCCCTCCACACCCCTCTGGGTGAGGACGGCGACAGCGAGTTCGGTGACCTGATCGAGGACTCCGAGGCAGTCGTTCCGGCGGACGCGGTCAGCTTCACGCTCCTCCAGGAGCAGCTGCACTCGGTGCTCGACACGCTCTCGGAGCGTGAGGCCGGCGTGGTCTCGATGCGTTTCGGTCTCACCGACGGTCAGCCGAAGACGCTGGACGAGATCGGCAAGGTCTACGGCGTGACGCGTGAGCGCATCCGTCAGATCGAGTCGAAGACCATGTCGAAGCTTCGTCACCCGTCGCGTTCCCAGGTGCTGCGCGACTACCTCGACTAGGCCGAGGCCGAACAGAGCGACACACAGGCCGAGGGCCCGGTACCCCAGGGGGAGCCGGGCCCTCGGCCTGTGTCGCTCCGCGTGCCCTGTGCGGGTGCGGGCACCTCTGCACTGGACAACTCTGAGTGAACCTTGTCCACCGTAGAGTCAGGAGTCCATATGTCCCGCACCGTCGCCCCCGCCCTGACGGGGGCGCTCGCCCTGGCCGCCGCGGCGGCACTGATGCCGTTCGGATCCCCGGCCGCCGCGGCCGCGGACACCATCATCATCGGCGGACAGCCCGCCACCGTGGCGGAAAGCCCTTGGGTGGTGGCCCTGTCGAGCCGTGACCGGTTCGGAGGTACGCGCGCCGGTCAGTTCTGCGGCGCGGTGGCCGTGGCCCCGACGAAGGTGCTGACGGCCGCCCACTGTCTGAGCGGCGAGGTGCTCGGTGGTGATGTGGGCCAGGTGCGCGATCTGCGGATCATCGCGGGCCGGGACCAGCTGCGCGGTTCCGGTGGTCAGGAGATTCCGGTACGGGAGGCCTGGGCCAATCCGGGGTACGACCCGGTCACGAATGCCGGTGACTTCGCGGTGCTCACTCTGGCCACGGCCCTGCCGGAGAGCAGCGTGATCGCGATGGCCCGGGAGGGCGACGCCGCCTACGCCACGGGGACCGATGCGGTGGTCTACGGGTGGGGTGACACGACCGGCGGCGGGACATACGCGTCAGCTCTGCGCTCCGCCCGTGTCCAGCTTCTCCCGGACAGTGAGTGCGCCCGGGCGTACCCGGGCGGCCAGGAGGGCGCCTACGACGCCTCAGCGATGCTCTGTGCGGGCGATCCGGAGGGCGGGCACGACGCATGCCAGGGAGACAGCGGCGGGCCTCTGGTGGCCCGTGGGCGGCTTGTGGGCCTGGTCTCCTGGGGCAGCGGCTGCGGGCACGCCGACAGCCCAGGGGTGTACACCCGGATCTCCGCTGCCATTGGCTGGGCGGCGGGCCGGATCTGAACCGAAGGGCCGCGGAACGACGAGAACGGGCGGCTCCCCCTCATCGGGGAGTCGCCCGTCGGCCGGTCCTGGACCGGCCCCTGGCTCGTCGTGGATGCGAGGTCTCAGTGTTGTTCCTCTTCGGCGGCACTGGCCTGTACGGCGGTGAGCCGGTCCGTCTCATCCTGTATTTCCGCGGCGATCTTCTTGAGTTCCGGCTCGAACTTGCGTCCGTGGTGGGCGCAGAAGAGCAGTTCACCGCCACTGATCAGGACGACGCGCAGATATGCCTGGGCGCCGCAACGGTCACAGCGGTCTGCTGCGGTCAGCGGGCTCGCGGGGGTCAGAACAGTAGTCACGTCGCCTCTTCTCTAGCTCGACGAGCTGTCGTACCAGGGTCAACATCCAACCAGGCCGAAAACGTTCCCGCTCGTGGCTTTTCTTCGAAACTTCTTCTCAGGATGGCTGTCTGTTGACGGTTGGCGGCGAATGTGCCGTATTGCGTAGCGCTACGGTTTCGCGTTGCTTGTCTTGGGTCAGTCCGCCGGCCGGCTTGCCGGTTGTTCATGAGGACGTGCCCGGAGCCTAAATGGTTCATGCCTCGAAGGGAACGTGATGTGCACGTCACTCCAACGAATGATCGAACATTCATGCGAGCCTGGAAGCGGCTCGACTAGCATGAGGATTCCCCGAGGGTGGCGTTACAACCGCTCTACCAGGCCTCGGTAGGCTCTCAGCGGCTACCGAAGCCGAGCCCGTTACCCACTTGGGCCCCAAATGAAATTCAGCGAGGAGCGAACCGCGTGACCGCCGATACGTCCGTGCCGTCCACTGCGCTGCTGACCGGAGCAGGCGGCGCCGTGGACAGGGACAGCTCCAACTACACCGCGCGGCACCTTCTCGTGCTCGAAGGGCTCGAGGCGGTTCGCAAGCGCCCCGGGATGTACATCGGGTCCACCGACAGCCGCGGCCTCATGCACTGCCTCTGGGAGATCATCGACAACTCGGTCGATGAGGCACTCGGCGGGTACTGCGACAACATCGAGGTCATCCTTCACGACGACTCGTCCGTCGAGGTGCGCGACAACGGTCGTGGCATCCCGGTCGACGTGGAGCCCAAGACCGGTCTGTCCGGCATCGAAGTCGTCATGACCAAGCTGCACGCCGGCGGCAAGTTCGGCGGCGGTTCCTACGCGGCCTCGGGCGGCCTGCACGGTGTGGGCGCCTCCGTCGTCAACGCGCTCTCCGCCCGCCTGGACGTCGAGGTCGACCGCAACAGCGCGACCCACTCCATCAGCTTCCGGCGCGGCGTCCCCGGCATGTTCACGGAGCAGGGGCCGGACAGCCCGTTCGATCCGGCCAATGGCCTGCGCAAGGCGAAGCGGGTTCCGAAGACCCGTACCGGTACCCGGGTGAGGTACTGGGCGGACCGCCAGATCTTCCTCAAGGACGCCAAGCTCAATCTGGAGAACCTGTACCAGCGGGCCCGCCAGACTGCGTTCCTCGTCCCCGGCCTCACGATCGTCGTGCGCGACGAGCGGGGGATCGATGGCGAGGGCAAGACGGAGGAGATCTTCCGTTTCGACGGCGGGATCAGCGAATTCTGTGAGTACCTGGCTCAGGACAAGGCCGTCTGCGACGTCCAGCGCCTGACCGGAACGGGTACGTTCAAGGAGACGGTCCCGGTCCTCGACGATCGCGGGCACATGACCCCGACCGAGGTCACCCGTGAGCTCGGTGTGGACATCGCGCTGCGCTGGGGCACCGGCTACGACACCAACGTCAAGTCCTTCGTCAACATCATCGCCACCCCCAAGGGCGGCACCCACATGTCTGGATTCGAGCGTTCGCTCACCAAGACGGTCAACGAGGTGCTGCGCTCCGCCAAGATGCTGCGGGTGGCCGAGGACGACGTCGTCAAGGACGACGCCCTGGAAGGCCTCACGGCGGTCGTCACCGTACGGCTCGCGGAACCACAGTTCGAAGGGCAGACCAAGGAGGTGCTCGGCACCTCGGCCGCCAACCGGATCGTCGCCAATGTGGTGGCCAAGGAGCTCAAGGCGTTCCTGACCTCGACGAAGCGGGACGCCAAGGCCCAGGCCAGGGCGGTGCTCGAAAAGGCGGTGGCAGCCGCCCGTACACGCATCGCGGCACGTCAGCACAAGGACGCCCAGCGCCGCAAGACCGCGCTGGAGTCCTCCTCGCTGCCGGCCAAGCTCGCCGACTGCCGCAGCGACGACGTGGACCGCAGCGAGCTCTTCATCGTCGAGGGCGACTCGGCGCTCGGTACGGCCAAGCTGGCCCGGAACAGTGAATTCCAGGCCCTGCTGCCGATCCGGGGCAAGATCCTCAATGTCCAGAAGTCATCCGTCTCGGACATGCTCAAGAACGCCGAGTGCGGCGCCATCATCCAGGTCATAGGGGCGGGGTCCGGGCGGACCTTCGACATCGACTCCGCCCGCTACGGCAAGATCGTCCTGCTGGTCGACGCCGATGTCGACGGCGCCCACATCCGATGCCTGCTGCTGACCCTTTTCCAGCGGTACATGCGTCCGATGGTCGAGGCGGGACGCGTGTTCGCCGCGGTTCCGCCGCTGCACCGGATCGAACTGGTCCAGCCCAAGAAGGGCCAGGACAAGTACATCTACACGTACTCCGACGGTGAACTGCGCCAGACGCTGCTGGAGCTCCAGCGCAAGAACGTCCGGTACAAGGACTCGATCCAGCGCTACAAGGGTCTCGGCGAGATGGACGCCGACCAGTTGGCGGAGACCACCATGGATCCGCGCCACCGCACGCTGCGCCGGATCAACATCGGGGACCTGGAATCCTCCGAGCAGGTCTTCGATCTGCTGATGGGCAACGAGGTCGCCCCCCGCAAGGAGTTCATCACCAGCTCGGCGGCCACGTTGGACCGCTCGCGCATCGACGTCTGACAGGTCTCCACCCGTGGGTGGAGACCACGTCTCCACCCACGATCAACCCCCGGGCCGATCTGCCGGCCCCGGCGACTCCGTAGCGTCGAAGGCGATGAACCTTCCCGCACTTCGGAGGCTGCCATGTCCGGGCTCTTCAACGTCCTGGTGATCGTCGCCGTCATCGCTCTCGTCGTGGTCCGCCAGTTCTCCGCGCGGCGGATCGCCGAGGACAAGCGATGGTGGCTTCTGCCGGGCGTTCTGCTTGTTCTCTCCGTGCGTGAGAAGGGGCTGACCGATCCGCGCCACGAGGTGCTGTCCCTGGTGATTCTCGGGGCCGGACTCCTGGTGGGGCTGGTCACCGGCGCCGGCTGGGGCTGGACGGCCCGGCTGTGGCGCGAGCAGGACGGCACGCTGTGGAGCCGAGGCACCGGAGCCACCGTCTTCGTCTGGACCGGCGGAGTGGCTCTGCGGGCGGCTCTGGCCGGGGGAGCGCTGCTGCTGGGCATACACCAGGGCACCGCCGCACTGCTGGCCGCACTCGCCATGACGCTGTTCGCACGCGGTGGGGTGCTGACCTGGCGGGCCCGGCAGATGCGTCCGTCGTACGGTGTCGCCGCCCAGGGCATATCGGCGCAATCGGCCTGGAAGGACCGCGTGTGACCCGCAGCGCCTGGACGAGCTGGCCGTCCCGGGAAGCCCTCGCCAGGATGAACCGGACCCATCACCGGGCCATGATCGGGTGGGCCGTGCGGGTCGCCGTGCTGGCAGGTCTGCTCTGGAGCACCTACAACGACACGGGATTCGGGCCCTGGGGGATCGTGACCGGCCTGCTGGGAGTGGCAGGCTGCGCCGTGGCCGCACGGGCCTTCCTCCGCACCACTCTGCATCACCGCCTGTGGCCGTCGCTGGCGCTGCTGGTGCTCCTCCTGCTCGCGGCGTTCGGAGCACAGGAAGCGGGGGCCGGGATGCTCGCCGCGGTGCTGTGGTGCGGATGTGCGGTCACGGCTCTGGAGCGGCTCCCGCTCAGCGCGGCCGTGCCGTCCACGCTGGTGGCCCTCGGCGCCTACGCGGTCGTCGAGGGCGACGGGTGGCTGACCACGGCGGTCACCACCGGGGGGCTCTGCCTTGCGGGGTATGTCCTGCGGCTCGACGCGGAGGCCCGCGGCAACAGTCAGCGGCTTCTGGAGCAGGAGCGGGCCGCGAGGGTGGCAGAGGCCGGGACGGCCGCGTTGGACGAGCGTTCCAGGATCGCCCGCGAGATCCACGACGTGCTTGCCCACAGTCTCTCCGCACAGCTCGTGCATCTGGAGGCGGCCCGGCTGCTGATCGAGCGGGAACCGCCCGGCGAGTTCCGGGATCAGGTTCTGGCACGGGTGGTCGCCGCCCGGTCCATGGCGCGGGACGGGCTCACGGAGACCAGGCAGGCGCTCTCCGCGCTGCGTGGGGAGATGACCCCGGTGGAGGACTTCCTGCGCCATCTGATGGTCGCCGACCCGGCCCGGGTGACCGTGCGGGGAGAGCGCAGGCACCTGCCGGTGGAAGCGTCCCAGGCGATCAGGAGGGTGGCGCAGGAGGCGTTGACCAACGCACGCAAGCACGCGCCGGGGTCCACCGTGCTCGTGACGCTGGAGTACCTGCCTGACGCGATCGCCCTGGAAGTACGCGATTCGGGTGGTTGCCGGTCCGCGGACGAGCTGACTGTCAGCGGCTCCGGTTACGGTCTGCTGGGGATGAGGGAGCGCGCTGAACTGCTCGGCGGGACGCTGGACGCCGGGCCGGGTGAGGAGGGGTTCGTGGTGAATCTGCGGGTGCCCGCGTGAGCGCGCGGGTAGTGGTCGCCGACGATCAGGCGGTGGTCCGCGAAGGCATCGTCATGCTGCTGGGGCTGCTGCCCGGAATCGAGGTGATCGGATCGGCGAAGGACGGGGACGAGGCGGTCCGGCTCGTGGCCGAGCTCGCCCCGGATGTCGTCCTGATGGACCTGCGGATGCCCCGCTGCGACGGGGTGGAGGCGACACGACGTATCCGCCAGGAGTTCCCCGGCACGCAGGTCGTGGTGCTCACGACCTTCGCGGACGACGACTCGCTCCTCACCGCGCTGCGGGCCGGAGCGCGCGGCTATCTCACCAAGGACTCCCGGGGCGAAGAGATCGTGCGGGCCATCGAGGCGGTGCTGTCGGGCGAGGCCGGACTGTCCCCCACTGTGCAGAGGCGTCTGGTGGAGCGGGTCACCGCGGCCCCGGTCCCGGACGCCCGGGACGCCTCGGCGGAGTTGCCCGACGGGCTGACGCCCCGTGAGGCCGAGGTGCTCGTGCTCGCTGCCGAGGGACTGTCCAATCCCGAGATCGCCCGCAGCCTGCACATCTCGAAGGCGACGGTGAAGACCCATATCAACAACCTCTTCGCCAAGACGGGGGTGCGCGACAGAGCGCAGGCGGTGCGCTACGCGTACGTTCGGGGACTCGCACACCCGCCCGGATCCCCCGTCACGTGAAGAGGTGAAGCCCGGCGAATGATGAACCCGGGGTCTTCCCGATCTGCCCATGGTTGGCTGCGCGGCCAAGGAGGCCCGCGGGCAAGGGAGTTGCTCGGCGGAGAAGGAAGCAGGGTCCGATGCCGCCGGGGTGCGGCTGGTTGACCCGTGGTACGACGCGTCGGTTTCCGGCCGGGGCGAGCCGGGCAGCATCGGCCGCGGCGCACCCGGCGGCGTACCGGGACAGGTGGGCCCGCGGCAGGGGCTCAGCACGGCCGACATCTATGTCGAGGTGCAGCGCAGCGAGGCGTTTCGCGAGGTGCGCCGCCGCTATCGGCGTTTCGTGGTTCCCGCCGTTGCCGCCTTCCTCCTCTGGTACCTCGCCTATGTCGTCGCGGCGACCACGGCGAGCGGGCTGATGGCCCGCCCCGTGGCGGGTGCCGTCAATGTCGCCATGGTCGCGGGGCTCGGGCAGTTCCTCACCACGTTCCTGCTCACCTGGGCGTATTCCCGGCACGCGCGACTGCACAGGGACCGGGCGGCGCTCGATCTCCGGTGGGACACCCAGGAGATGACGAGAGGTATCACGCGTTGAGAGGGACCATCAGACGCTGGCGCTGCTGCTCTTCGGCGCGTTCATCGCCGTGACGCTCGGCATCACCACCTGGGTGAGCCGTAACCGGCAGGGTTCCGCAGAGGAGTTCTACGCCGGGGGCGGCTGTTCTCGCCCATGGAGAACGGATTCGCCATCGGCGGTGATTACCTGTCGGCGGCCTCACTCCTCGGGATCTCCGGGCTGATCGCCCTCTTCGGATACGACGGCATGCTCTACTCGGTGGGCTTCCTGGTCGCCTGGCTGGTCGTCCTGCTGCTCGTCGCCGAACTCGTCCGCAACTGCGGCCGGTTCACACTCGCGGACGTGGTCGCCGCCCGCATGGCGGAGCGCCCGGTGCGCGCTGCCGTCGGCACCTCGTCCGTCCCCGTCTACCTGATGACGATCGTGCTCGGGTTCGGGGCGGCGGCGCTCGTCGGGGCGGCGGACGTACGGGCCTCGAACGCGGCCGGGAACACGGCGGTTCCGCTGCTGGCCCTGGTTCTCGGCGGGGGTGAGGGTTCCACCGGCGGAACGGTTCTCTTCGCGGTCGTCGCGGCCGTCGCCTTCGCCACCATCCTGGCCGTCGTGGCCGGGATCACGCTTGCCTCCTCCGCCTCCGTCGCCCACGACCTCTACGCCTCGCTCCGGCGTTCGGGCGTCGAGAAGCGCGGCGAGGTGGCTGTCGCCCGGATCGCCGCCGCCGGTATCGGGGCGGTCGCCATCGCGCTGAGCCTCATGGCCCAGAATCTGAACGTGGCCTTCCTGGTGGGTCTGGCCTTCGCCGTGGCAGCCTCGGCGAACCTTCCGGCGCTGCTCTACTCGCTGTTCTGGCGGAACTTCACCACCCGGGGCGCGGTCTGGGCGGTCTACGGCGGTCTGATCCCCTCCGTCGTCCTCGTGCTGTTCTCCCCGGTCGTCTCCGGGAGCCCCGCCTCCCTGTTCCCCGGGGCCGACTTCCAGCTCTTCCCCCTGGAGAACCCGGGACTCGTTTCCATCCCGCTGGGCTTCCTGGCCGGATGGATCGGCACGGTCACCTCACCCGGTCCGCCCGACGAGGCCAAGCACGCGGAGACGGAGGTCCGCGCCCTGACAGGGGCGGGTGCGGTGTAGCGGGGGAGCTCAGTCCCGGGCCGTCGCGGTACTGCCTCGGCCCGGCCTCGGCCGGTCGTACCGGGTCGTGCCGGTCCTCCAGGCCGGGCCGGTCACGACGGGTGATGGGTGGTGCTAGGTGCCCGTCGCCCAGGTGTAGCGGTGTTCCGGGCGGCCCGTCTCGCCGTAACGCAGGGTCAGGCGGACCCGGCCGGTGCGTTCCAGGAGCTTCAGATAGCGCTGGGCCGTCTGGCGGCTCATTCCGGCGCTTTCCGCGATCTCCTGGGCGGAGAGCGGGTTGTCGGCGGTCCGCAGCGCCTGCCGGACCAGTTCCGCCGTGGTGGGTGAGTGCCCCTTGGGGAGGTCGGGTTCGCCGGCCGCCCACAGTGCGCCGAAGAGCCGGTCCACCTCCGTCTGCTCGGCCTCGCCGTCTCCGTCGAGGGCGTGGCGCAGTGCCGCGTACGCCTCCAGTTTGGTCCGCAGACCCGCGTACGTGAACGGCTTGACCAGGTACTGGAGCGCACCGTGCCGCATCGCCGCCCGGACCGTGGCGACATCGCGTGCCGCCGTCACCATGATCACGTCGACGTGGTGGCCGAGGCCGCGCAGTTCACGTACCACCGCGAGGCCGTTCCTGTCGGGAAGGTAGTGGTCGAGCAGGATCAGGTCCACGGGGACCTCTTCGACCCTGGCGAGGGCGTCGGCCGCGGAGTGGGCCTGCGCGGCCACCCGGAAACCGGGCACCTTGGCGACGTAGGCCGCGTTGATCTGCGCGACCCGGATGTCGTCGTCCACGACCAGGACCTGGATCAACGGTTCTCTCCTGACGTCGCCGGATGCGCGGGGACCGGTGTGCCGCCCGGTTCCGGTTCGCTCAGGGCTTCCGGCAGCACGACCGTGAACACCGCTCCGCCGTCCGCGGACTCCGCGACGGCCACCCTGCCGCCCTGGCGCTCGGCCAGCCGCCGCACCAGCGGAAGTCCCAGACCCCGCTTGCCGTGTGCCGGGAGCTCCTTGGTCGACCAGCCTTCCGTGAAGATCGACTCGTACTGGCCGGGGGGCACGCCGGGACCACTGTCATGGACCCGCAGGACCACCGTACGGCCTTCCGTCCGCAGGCCCACCTCGATGCGCGCCTCGGCGGAGCCGGCCGCCGCGTCCAGGGCGTTGTCGACAAGATTGCCGACGACCGTGACCAGACCCCGGGGGTCCACCAGCCGGTCCGGCAGCAGCGAGCCGGGCGCCATGCGCAGCGAGACACCGCGCTCCGCGGCGACCGTGGCCTTGCCGACCAGCAGAGCGGCCAGCAGCGGATCGCGTACCTTCTCGGTGACCTGTTCGGCCGTCGCCCGGTGGACCCCGACGACCTCGGTGACGAACTCCATGGCGTCCTCGTGCATCTCCAGCTCCAGGAGGCCGAGGAGGGTGTGCAGACGGTTCGCGTGCTCGTGGTCCTGGGCGCGCAGCGCATCGATCAGGCCACGGGTGGAGTCGAGTTCACGGCCGAGATGTTCGAGCTCCGTGCGGTCGCGCAGGGTCACCACGGCGCCACCGTCGTCCGTGGGCATCCGATTGGCGAGCAGGACCCGGTTGCCCCGTACGGTCAGGAGATCGTCACCGACGACCCGGCCGGCCAGCACATCCGCGGTCCTCCCGCTGCCCAGCGCCTCGTCGAGGGGACGGCCGGCGATGTCCGGGCCGAGGCCCAGCAGACGCTGTGCCTCGTCGTTCAGCAGCCGGACGCGCCCCGTCCGGTCCAGGGCGACCACTCCTTCGCGGATGCTGTGCAGCATGGCCTCGCGTTCCGTCAGGAGCGCGGAGATATCGGAGAACGCCAGGTCATGGGTCTGCCGCTGGAGGCGGCGGGAGATCAGATAGGCGGCCAGCGCGCCGACGGCCAGTGCTCCGCCCGCGTACGCGAGCAGCCCGGGGATCGCCGCGAGCAGCCGGGCGCGGACGCTGTCGTACGCGATTCCGACCGAGACCGCCCCGACGACCTGACCGGACGCGTCGAGAAGCGGCACCTTGCCGCGGGCGGAGCGGCCGAGAGTCCCGCTGTCGATCTCCATGACGTCCCGGCCCGCGAGCGCCTCGCTGGGGTCGGTGGACACGATCCTGCCGATCCGGTGGGTCTCGGTGTGCGACCAGCGCACTCCTCTGCCGTCCATGATCACGACGTACTCGGCACCGGTGGCCCGTCTGATCCGCTCGGCCACGGACTGCACAGGGCCTCGCGGCGAGGGCTCCGTGGTGAGGAGGTCCCGCGCGATCTGCGGCTGGGCCGCCGTGCTCTGGGCGATGGCGAGGGCGCGGCGCATCGCCTGGTCGTCGAGCTGGGCACTGAGCGGGGCCAGGAAGAGGCCGGTGACCAGCACCGTGACACCGGTGATGATGGTCAGCTGCATCAGCAGCACCTGGGAGAAGACCCGCTTCGGCCAGCCGAACCGGCGCGGTCCCCGGACGGTGGTCGGTGGGGTGTTCATCGTACGAACGGTAGAGCCAGCTCCCGCCCTTCCGGAAATCTCGCCGGATGACGCTTCGCGGGACGGGCTCCGGACGGGCTCGGGGCGGCCCCGGACAGCTCCGGACGGCTTTGGGCCGGAAGGCTCCGGATGCCTTCGCCGCACGACTACCGGGGCGGATCCTCCCCGTGTCCTTCCCCTGGGGCCGGTGTGGGCAACGGCTGCGGCGGGCGGGGGCCTCCGTACTGTCCACTGGGCCGCATCCGCAGTGGGCGTTCCGCGTACTCCTCCAGCGCATGGGCGATCCAGCCCGCCGTGCGGGACACCGCGAACACCGTCTCGCCCGCCTCCGCCGGCATGCCGCAGGAGACCGAGAGGACAGCGAGGGCCAGGTCGATATTGGCGTGCAGGGGGGTGTGCCGGGCTGTCGTGCTCACCACATCACGGGCCGCCGCCAGTGCGTCGGCCGCCTGTGGCACCTTCTCCAGCAGGGCGAACAGGGTCCGGCCACGGGGGTCCTCACCCGTGTACAGCCGGTGTCCCAGCCCCGGAATCCGGCGGCCGGTCCGGAGATGATCGGCGACGACCGGGGCCGCGCCGCCCCGGTCCACGACCTCCGTCAGCATCCGGTGGGCCAGGCCGCTCGCGGCGCCGTGCAACGGCCCCTCCAGAACGCCGAGACCTGCGGAGACCACGGCGTACGGATGGGCGTGGGCGGACGCGGCGACCCGGGCGGCCAGTGTCGAGGCCGCCAGGTCATGGTCGATCAGCAGGACCAGGGCCGTGTCCAGCACCGCGAGCGACGCCGGGTCGGCGGGCCGCGCGGTGAGCCTGGGCCACAGCTGCCGGGCGAGCGTGCCGGAGCCCCCCTCGTCCCGCTCGCCGTTCTCGTCCCGCTCGGCGCCCTCGCCCGGCTTCGCGCCCCCGATCACCGGAAGTGCGCCCACCAGAGTGGGAATCAGGCTGCGGGCGCTGCTGAGCACCGCGCGGGGCGACAGATCGAACCGCAGCGGGTCCGCGGCCGCCGCGGCGATCACCGCCACCCGCAGCCGGTCCGTCGAGCCGCTGTGCGCGGGCAGTGCGCCGACCGCCCGGCGCGCCGCGGCGAGCGCCTCGGCGGGTGCGTTGAAGCGCACCCCCGGCCGGAGCTCACCCGTCCACAGCCACTCGGCGACCTCCTCGTAGCCGTACTCCCGGGCCAGCTCGGTCGCGTCGACCCCGCGGAAGTAGTACCGGTCCTGCTCGATGAGGGTGATGCCGGTACGGAAGACGAGATCGTTCCCGGCCGGTGTGTGCTCGCGCCGCCCCGTACGACGGACCAGGGCCTCGACCTCGACGGCGTCGAACGTGCTGCCGCGCCCGCCGGGGGCGCGCACGCTGCTCAGCTGGCCCCTGCTGACGTACGCGTACACCGTTTCGGGCTTCACGCCCAGCAGTTCGGCGGTCTCCCGTGTGGTGAGCCGTCGCCCTTCGGCCGCGCCCTCCTGCTCGGAGCGGGAGCCGGGGCCGAACCGCGAGCCGGTGTCGCGGCCGGAGCCGGAGCCCGAGGCGTGCGCTGCTTGATCCGTCATGGTGCCCACCGTATCCATGCATTCCTCAGCTTCCATCGATGCACACGCATTGATTCAATCAATATTGACAGGAATTAAGTCAAGCATGGACAGTCGAATCAATATTGGGAGTCACGGAAAAGAGATCCTGAGATGCCGGCCACGACCCACAGCACCGCCCCCCTCGACGTACCCCGCGGCCTCGCGGGCGTCGTCGTCACCGACACCGCTCTCGGCGACGTACGCGGGCGCGAAGGCTTCTACCACTACCGCCAGTACTCGGCGATCGAGCTGGCGCGGACCCGCAGCTTCGAGGACGTCTGGTACCTGATGTTCCACGGCGAGCTGCCCGACCGGGCCGCCCGCGCCGACTTCGCCGCCCGCACCGCGGCCCTTCGCCCACTGCCCGCCGAGGTACGCGGGGCGCTGCCCGCCATCGCCCGCGCGGGCGCGGTCTCGGGCCCGCTCGCCGGACTGCGCACCGCGCTCTCCCTGCTCGGGGCCTCGGCCGGATTCCGCCCGTTGTACGACATCGGGGCCCCGAGCCGCCGCGACGACGCCCTCGCCGCCTGCGCCGCCGTACCCACCGTGCTCACCGCCCTGTACCGGCTCGGCCAGGGCCTCGAACCGGTGGAGCCGCGCGAGGACCTGCCCTACGCCGCGAACTACCTGTACATGCTCACCGGCGCGGAACCGGCCGCCGCGCACGTCAGGGCGGTCGAGCAGTACCTCATCTCCACCGTCGACCACGGCTTCAACGCCTCGACGTTCACCGGCCGGGTCGTGGCCTCCACCGGCGCCGACATGGCCGCCTGCCTGGTCGCCGCCGTCGGCGCGCTCTCCGGGCCGCTGCACGGCGGAGCGCCCAGCCGGGCCCTGGACACGCTGGACGCGATCGGCACCCCGGACCGTATCGACGGCTGGATCCGCAAACAGGTCCTCTCGGGCGCACGCATCATGGGCTTCGGCCACCCCGTCTACCGCACCGAGGACCCGCGCTCCCGCATGTTGAGGGGCATCGCCCAGGGCTTCGGCGGCCCGCTCGTCGACTTCGCCGTCGAGGTGGAACGACAGGTCGAGGCCATCCTCGCCGAGCTCAAGCCGGGACGGGAGCTGCACACCAACGTGGAGTTCTACGCCGGGGTCGTCATGGAGCTCTGCGGGCTGCCGCGCGAGATGTTCACGCCCACCTTCTGCGCGGCGCGCGTGGTCGGCTGGAGCGCCAATATCCTGGAGCAGGCGGAGGACTCGAAGATCATCCGCCCGGCGGCCCGCTACGTCGGTACGCCTCCGCCGCAGCCGGTCCCGGCACCCTGACGACATTCCGAGGAAGGCCCCCGTTGACCCCGCCCCGCACCCCGCAGATCCCGGTCGTCGTCCTCGCGGGCTTCCTGGGATCCGGCAAGACCACGCTGCTCAACCACCTGCTCCGCAACCGGGCCGGCAACCGGATCGGCGTGATCGTCAATGACTTCGGGGCCATCGAGATCGACGCCATGACCGTCGCGGGGCAGGTCGGCTCGACGGTCTCGCTCGGCAACGGCTGTCTGTGCTGCGCCGTCGACGCGAGCGAACTCGACACCTTCCTGGAGACGCTGACGCGGCCCTCCGCCCGCCTCGATGTGATCGTCATCGAGGCGAGCGGCCTCGCCGAACCCCAGGAGCTCGTACGGATGCTGCTGGCCAGCGACAACCCGCACATCCTGTACGGGGGACTGGTCGAGGTCGTCGACGCCGCCGAGTTCGACCGGACCAGGGAACGCCACCCGGAGATCGTCCGCCATCTCGCCGTCGCCGATCTCGTCGTGCTGAACAAGACCGACCGGGTGGACGGGGCGGAGCACGAGCGGCTGCGCGCGGAAGTCGCGGCCCTCGGCAGCCGGGCGGCCGTCATCTCCGCCGTTCACGGCCGGATCGACCCCGAGCTGCTCTTCGACCCCGCGGTGCGGCCGGATGCCGAGGAGAAGGCCCGTCAGCTCACCTTCGAGGATCTGCTCCTCGACGCGTGCGAGCCGGGGGAGGAGGGGCACACGAGCCATCTGCACGCCGCGTACGAGAGCGTCGCCTTCACCTCCGACGGGCCGATGGACCCCCGCCGGTTCCTCGCGTTCCTCGACTCCAGGCCCGAGGGCCTCTACCGGATCAAGGGGTTCGCCGACTTCGGCGAAGGTGACCGGGCGAACAAGTACGCCCTGCACGCGGTGGGCAGGTTCCTGCGCTTCGTTCCGCGGCCCTGGGCCCGGGGCGAGCGGCGGCTCACCCAGCTGGTCCTGATCGGCTCGGGCATCGACGCCGAGGCCCTGCACAAGGAACTCACCGACTGCCGCGTGCCCGCCGATACGGCGAACGTCCCTCACGATGCCCGGGACACCTCACCGGGCGCCGGGCCGCACGACGCGCATCACGACACGTGGCAGGACGCACACCACGACGCCCGGCAGGACGCGCATCACGACGCGTCGCGCACCGGGTCCCAGGATCACGTGGACCGTGAGCGTCAGGAGCACCATGAGCGCAGCATGTGGGGCGTCCTGAGGTACGTACAACAGCCGGCCGACGCGGACTGAGGGCTGTCCCGCAGTCCTCCGGCGGGCCGGGGGACTGCGGGAGGACCAGCCCTCGGCCCGGTGGCCGGCCGCCGGGCCGGTTACACCGGTCCGGCGATCACCGCCACCGGCTGGAGCAGCGGTGTGCCCGAACCGTCGCGTCGCGGATCCGGCGCGGGCAGCCGCGCCGGGGTGCCGTTCTTCTGGGCGGCCCGCGCCGGGACCGCACCCGCCCAGGCGAACACCAGGACGTCCTCACCCTTCAGGAAGCGCTGGCAGCGCACTCCGCCCGTCGCCCGGCCCTTGCGCGGGTACTGGTCGAACGGGGTGAGCTTCGACGTCAGTTCCGCATCGTCCAGCGTGCCGTGCGACCCGGCGACCGTGAACACCACCGCGTCCGCCGCGGGGTCCACCGCGGCGAACGAGAGCACCTGAGCCCCCGCGGTGAGCTTGACGCCCGCCATACCTCCGGCCGCCCGGCCCTGCGGGCGCACCTGCGCCGCCGGGTAGCGCAGCAACTGTGCGTCGGAGGTGATGAAGACCAGGTCCTCCTCGCCCGTACGCAGCTCCGTCGCGCCCACGACGCGGTCACCGTCCTTGAGGGAGATGACCTCCAACTCCTCCTTGTTGGCCGGGTAGTCGGGCACCACCCGTTTCACCACTCCCTGGAGGGTGCCGATCGCCAGGCCCGGCCCGGACTCGTCCAGCGTGGTGAGGCAGATCAGCTCCTCGCCCGTCTCCAGGGTGAGGAACTCCGAGATCTGTGCCCCGCCCGAGAGGTTGGGGGCCGCGTGGGTGTCCGGCAGCTGGGGCAGATCGATCACCGCGATCCGCAGCAGCCGCCCGGTGGACGTCACCGCGCCCACGTCGCCGCGGGCCGTGGCCGGTACGGCCGACACGATCACGTCGTGCTTGGCGCGCTTGGCGTCCTCCGCCACCACGATCGGATCGCCGTTGGCCGTACGGGCCAGCAGACCGGTCGAGGAGAGCAGTACCCGGCACGGGTCGTCCGCGACCTCCAGCGGTACGGAGGCGATCTGTGAGCCCGCGGACTCCAGCAGCACCGTGCGCCGGTCCGTGCCGAACTTCTTCGCCACCGCGGCCAGCTCGGAGGAGACGAGCCTGCGCAGCTCCGTGTCGGACTCCAGGATCGCGGTCAGCGCGTCGATCTCGCTGGTGAGCCGGTCGCGCTCGCTCTCCAGCTCGATCCGGTCGAACCGGGTGAGCCGGCGCAGCGGGGTGTCCAGGATGTACTGCGTCTGGATCTCGCTCAGCGAGAAGCGCTCCATGAGCCGCTGCTTCGCCTGCGCCGAGTTGTCGCTGTCCCGGATGAGCCGGATGACCTCGTCGATGTCGAGCAGCGCGACGAGCAGGCCCTCGACCAGATGCAGCCGATCGCGGCGCTTGGCACGGCGGAAATCGCTGCGTCGGCGGACCACCTCGAAGCGGTGGTCGAGATAGACCTCCAGCAGCTCCTTGAGGCCCAGGGTCAGCGGCTGGCCGTCGACCAGCGCCACGTTGTTGATGCCGAAGGACTCCTCCATCGGCGTCAGCTTGTAGAGCTGCTCCAGCACGGCCTCCGGCACGAAGCCGTTCTTCACCTCGACGACCAGGCGCAGGCCGTGGGCACGGTCGGTGAGGTCCTTGACGTCCGCGATGCCCTGGAGCTTCTTCGCCGAGACCAGGTCCTTGATCTTGGCGATCACCTTCTCCGGGCCGACGGCGAAGGGCAGTTCGGTGACGACGAGGCCCTTGCGGCGCGCCGTCACATCCTCCACGGCGACGGTCGCTCGGATCTTGAACGTGCCGCGTCCCGCGGCGTACGCGTCCTTGATGCCTCCGAGGCCCACGATCCGGCCACCGGTCGGCAGGTCGGGACCGGGGACGAACCGCATCAGCGTTTCCAGGTCGGCGGCCGGGTGCTTGATGAGGTGGCGGGCCGCGGCGATGACCTCGCCCAGGTTGTGCGGGGGCATGTTGGTGGCCATGCCGACCGCGATCCCGGACGCGCCATTGACCAGGAGATTGGGATAGGCGGCCGGGAGGACGACCGGCTCCCGCTCCTGGCCGTCGTAGTTCGACTGAAAATCGACGGTGTCCTCGTCGATCGACTCCGTCATCAATGACGTGGCGTCGGCCATCCGGCACTCGGTGTAACGCATGGCGGCCGGCGGGTCGTCGTTGCCGAGCGAGCCGAAGTTGCCGTGTCCGTCGACGAGGGGGAGCCGCATCGAGAACGGCTGGGCCATGCGCACCAGGGCGTCGTAGATCGACGCGTCGCCGTGCGGGTGCAACTTACCCATGACTTCGCCGACCACGCGGGCGCACTTCACATAGCCGCGGTCGGGGCGCAGTCCCATCTCGTTCATCTGGGACACGATGCGGCGGTGCACGGGCTTCATACCGTCACGGGCGTCGGGCAGGGCCCTGGAGTAGATCACCGAGTACGCGTACTCGAGGAAGGAGCCCTGCATTTCGTCGACGACGTCGATGTCGAGGATCTTCTCCTCGAAGTCGTCCGGCGGCGGCGGGGTCTTCGTGCTACGGCGGGCCATCGCGGCTGCGACTCCTTCACAGATTCTGTTCGGGCAACCTGAGGTTCTGACGCGGACCATTGTGGACCGCCGCACTGACAACGCCGACCTCGACCCGTCCGAAGCGGTCCGAAGCGCTCCGCCGGGGCCCACCGAGGGGCCCGCTTGCGGCAGCATCTACGACAACATCGACGGAACGGGAACTTCGCCAGGTGTCGGTGCGCTTGCTTACAGTGGCAGGTCTGGCAGGAAAATCAGTATCGCGATCGAAGGGACGTACATGCCCATGGGTCACACGGCCACAGCACAGGCCGGCTCCGGCGGCTTGACAGCGACCGAGCACCGCCTGGCCAACGGTCTGCGTGTGGTGCTCTCGGAGGACCATCTGACCCCGGTCGCCGCGGTCTGCCTCTGGTACGACGTCGGTTCGCGCCACGAGGTCAAGGGACGCACCGGCCTGGCTCACCTTTTCGAGCACCTGATGTTCCAGGGCTCGGGCCAGGTCAAGGGGAACGGGCACTTCGAGCTCGTACAGGGGGCCGGTGGCTCGCTCAACGGGACGACCAGCTTCGAGCGGACCAACTACTTCGAGACCATGCCCACCCACCAGGTGGAGCTGGCTCTCTGGCTGGAAGCCGACCGCATGGGCTCGCTCCTCGCCGCGCTCGACGAGGAGTCCATGGAGAACCAGCGTGACGTCGTGAAGAACGAACGGCGTCAGCGCTACGACAACGTGCCCTACGGCACCGCGTTCGAGAAGCTGACGGCCCTCGCGTACCCGGAGGGCCACCCGTACCACCACACGCCGATCGGCTCGATGGCCGACCTGGACGCCGCGACCCTCGAAGACGCGCGTACGTTCTTCCGTACGTACTACGCCCCGAACAACGCGGTGCTCTCCGTGGTCGGCGACATCGACCCCGAGCAGACGCTCGCCTGGATCGAGAAGTACTTCGGTTCCATCCCGTCCCACGACGGCAAGCAGCCGCCGCGCGACGGCACGCTGCCCGAGGTGATCGGTGAGCAACTGCGCGAAGTGGTGCACGAGGAGGTCCCGGCGCGTGCGCTGATGGCGGCCTACCGGCTGCCGCACGACGGCACGCGCGCGTGCGACGCCGCGGATCTGGCGCTGACCGTGCTGGGCGGGGGCGAGTCCTCCCGGCTGCACAACCGGCTGGTCCGCCGTGACCGTACGGCGGTGGCCGCCGGGTTCGGGCTGCTGAGGCTCTCCGGCGCGCCCTCGCTGGGCTGGCTGGACGTCAAGACGTCCGGTGGCGTCGAGGTGCCGCAGATCGAGGCCGCGGTGGACGAGGAGCTGGCCCGGTTCGCCGCCGAGGGCCCCACGCCCGAGGAAATGGAACGGGCCCAGGCCCAGTTGGAGCGCGAGTGGCTGGACCGGCTCGGTACGGTCGCGGGCCGCGCCGATGAACTGTGCCGGTACGCCGTGCTGTTCGGCGACCCGCAGCTCGCCCTGACCGCCGTGCAGCGCGTGCTGGACGTCACCGGGGAGGAGGTCCGGGTCGCCGCCGAAGCGGCCCTGCGCCCCGACAACCGGGCGGTCCTGGTCTATGAGCCGGTCGAGCCGGCGGACGAGGCCGTGGCCGACGCCCCGGAGGCCGCCGAGGCCGCCGAGGGCACCGACGCGCCCGAGGGAGCGGACAAGTGAGCGACGCCGCCGTGACTGGAGTAGCCATGGAGTACCACCCGCAGCCCACCCCCGGCGTGGCGCGGCCCTGGGCGTTTCCCGCCCCCGAGCGCGGTGCCCTGCCCAACGGGCTGACCGTGCTGCGCTGCCACCGGCCCGGCCAGCAGGTCGTCGCCGTGGAGATCTTCCTGGACGCCCCGTTGGACGCCGAGCCCGAGGGCCTGGACGGCGTGGCCACGATCATGTCGCGGGCGCTCTCCGAGGGCACGGACAAGCACAGTGCCGAGGAGTTCGCCGCCGAGCTGGAGCGCTGCGGCGCCACCCTCGACGCGCACGCCGACCACCCCGGTGTCCGGGTCTCCCTGGAGGTTCCGGCCTCCCGGCTGGCCAAGGCGCTCGGCCTGGTCGCCGAAGCGCTGCGGGCCCCGGCCTTCGCCGAGAGCGAGATCGAGCGTCTCGTCGGCAACCGGCTGGACGAGATCCCGCACGAGCAGGCCAACCCCGCCCGGCGCGCCGCCAAGCAGCTCTCGAAGGAGCTCTTCCCGGCGACGGCGCGGATGTCGCGCCCGCGTCTGGGCACCGAGGAGTCGGTGCGGCGGATCGACGCGGCGGCCGTGCGCGCCTTCTACGACGCGCACATCCGCCCGTCCACCGCGACGGCCGTGATCGTCGGCGACCTCACCGGGATCGATGTGGACGCCCTGCTCGCCGACACCCTCGGCGACTGGTCCGGCAACTCCGCCCGGTCCCGTCCGGTGCCGCCGATCACCGCCGACGACACCGGCCGGGTGGTCATCGTGGACCGTCCCGGTGCGGTGCAGACGCAGCTGCTCATCGGCCGGATCGGCGCCGACCGGCACGACAGCGTCTGGCCCGCGCAGGTGCTGGGCACCTACTGCCTGGGCGGCACCCTCACCTCCCGGCTGGACCGGGTGCTGCGCGAGGAGAAGGGCTACACCTACGGGGTCCGGGCCTTCGGTCAGGTCCTGCGCTCGACGGCTCCCGACTCGTCCACCGGGGCTGCGGGCGCCGCGATGCTGGCGATCAGCGGCTCGGTGGACACCGAGTCCACCGGCCCGGCGCTGGGCGACCTCTGGACGGTCCTGAGGACCCTGGCCGCCGAAGGACTGACGGACGCCGAGCGCGAGACGGCCGTGCAGAACCTGGTGGGGGTGGCCCCGCTGAAGTTCGAGACCGCCGCCTCGGTCGCCGGCACGCTGGCCGACCAGGTCGAGCAGCACCTTCCGGACGACTACCAGGCCCACCTGTACGCCCGCCTCGCCGAGACGGGCACGGTGGAGGCGACGGCCGCCGTGGTCAACGCGTTCCCGGTGGACCGGCTGGTGACGGTCCTCGTGGGGGACGCGGCACAGATCGAGGAGCCCGTGCGGGCACTCGGTATCGGTGAGGTGTCGGTCGTCAGCGGCTGACCGGTCTGTTCGCGCTGCCGCGAAACGGCAGGAGAGGGGCCCCGGCGTGATCCATATCGCTGGGGTCTTCTCCTTTGCCCTATTCATCCGCTTTTTGGGGAAGGTTGCCTGTCTGTCCTGTGGGATGTGCGACAAAACCGGCTGTCC
This sequence comes from Streptomyces sp. TSRI0281, assembly GCF_001905125.1. GTDB lineage: Bacteria > Actinomycetota > Actinomycetes > Streptomycetales > Streptomycetaceae > Streptomyces. Next base: position 117,052 of record NZ_LWLE01000013.1, read on the forward strand.
GTTTGGTGAGCGAAAGCGGCCCCGCTTAGCGTCGGCTCCGCTGTCCGTCACCCGTATGCCGCGTCCGCGGCGCCGGGCAGCCATCGCCGAGTCCCCGTCAGGCGCGAGCCTGGGGAGCCGGGGACCCATGAAGTCCCTGGGGTGAATCGGATGCCGTGTCCCGTACGGGACCCCCGGTGTCCGTAGGAGACCTTCCTGCTCCGAACCCGTCAGCTAACCCGGTAGGCGAGAAGGAAGGAAAGGATCAGCCCTCCATGGCGTTCACCCGTGTCACCGGGAAGCACCGTGCCCCGAGCCGCCTGACGCGCAAGCGTGTCCAGGTCGTCGGCGTCGCGGCTCTGGCCACCACCGGCGTCATCGGCGGTATGGCCACCCCGGCTCTCGCCGCGGACTCCGAGGCCCACAGCGTCAGCGACACCGGCCTCACCCAGGTCATCGCCATCGAGGCGACCCTCGCCGACCGGATCGACGCCCAGGCGGAGGTCCAGGAGCACCAGGCCGAAGTGGCCGCACGGGCGAAGGCCGAGGCCGAGGCGGAAGCCAAGGCGAAGGCGGAGGCCGAGCGCAAGGCCGAGGCCCGCGCCAAGGAGGCGCGCGAGGACAAGGCGCGCGCCGCCCGCGCCGCCGAGCGCACCCGGCTGACCTCCTTCCACCTCCCGGTCGCCGGTTCGTACGTCAGCACCGGCTACAAGTCCAGCGGTTCGCTCTGGTCGTCCGGCAGCCACTCCGGCGTGGACTTCCACGCGGCCTCCGGCACCTCCGTCGTCGCGGTCGGCGCCGGCACGGTCGTCGAAGCCGGCTGGGGCGGCGCGTACGGCAACAACATCGTGCTCCGGATGACGGACGGCACGTACACCCAGTACGGCCACCTCTCCTCCATCGGCGTCTCCGTCGGCCAGAGCGTCACCTCCGGCCAGCAGATCGGCCTCTCCGGCTCCACCGGCAACTCCACCGGACCGCACCTGCACTTCGAGGCGCGGACCACCGCCGAGTACGGCTCCGACATGGACCCGGTCGCCTATCTGCGCGCCCACGGTCTGAACGTCTGACCCACGCTTCTCGGCTGTCCCATGGGCACGCTTTCCCGAAGGCCCCGGCTTCCCGCCGGGGCCTTCGGCGATCCGCCCGCCGGCCCGCCGGTCCGCCCGCCGGACCGCGGCCGAACCCCCGACCGGACCCGCCGTCGAAACTGCGGCTACCCCCGCTCGAAGCCGCGGCCGGACCCCGGTCGATGCCGCCGGTCGAAACTGCGGCCGAACCCGCCGCCGAACCGCTCCGTGGCCAAAAGATATCCCTGAATTCCGGCCTGCCATCGGAAATTCCGGCCGATTGCCATAGAGTCGAAGAGCAGGCGTCGATCGGCCGCGTTTCGCGGGGATTAAGGCGGAGGTTCGGACATGCGCATTCCCGCGCATTCGGTATGCACGGCAATTCGTGACGACATCGTCTCCGGTGTCTTCGAGCGCGGCAGCCGCCTCACCGAGGAGGTGCTCGCGCGTCGCTACGGGGTCTCCCGGGTCCCGGTCCGCGAGGCGCTGCGCACCCTGGAGTCCGAGGGGTTCGTCGTCACCCGCCGGCACGCCGGTGCCTGTGTGGCCGAGCCCACCGAGCAGGAGGCCGCGGACCTTCTGGAGATCCGGATGCTCCTGGAGCCGCTCGGTGCCGCACGAGCCGCCCAGCGGCGCACCGACGCCCACCTCAAGGTGCTGCGCGGCCTGGTCAGGCTGGGTCAGGAGCGTGCCCGCCGGGGCGAGGGCGAGGATCTGCGCTCGTTGGGCGGCTGGTTCCACGAGACCCTCGCGCAGGCATCCGGCAGCCCCGGCCTCATCGCGCTCCTCACCCAGCTCCGGCACAAGATCGCCTGGATGTACGCCGTCGAGCAGCCCGCCCGGCCCGTCGACTCCTGGGTTGAGCACGGTGCCATCGTGGACGCCGTGGCACGGGGCGACGCGGAACGGGCCAGGGCGCTGGCCGTCCAGCACGCGGAGCGGGCCGTCGCCGCGCACCGCCCGCGCCGCACGGACCGCGCGGGCGGCCGCACGGCGGGCCGCGGCCGGGTGAGCAGTTCGCAACACGGCGTAAACGTCGCAAGTGCCCGGCATTAACAATTGCGCCGTATACAAAGGAGAGTAATTCCGGAGGTTCCGGAGGGCTTTATTTCTGCTGCCCGAAAATTCCCGCTGCCCGAATTCGACGGTGCGGGTGGTACAGACGAAAGAGCCGCGGCGCCCTGTCGGGTGCCACGGCTCTTTCGAGGAATGAAGCCATTCTGTTCCGAGAAGGAATCAGACGGTCTCGGGGAGCTCCTCAAGACCTTCGGCGACCAGCTTCGCCAGACGGTCCAGGGCGGCCTCGGCGTTGTCGGCGTCGGACGCGAGCACGATCTCCTCGCCGCCCTGAGCGCCCAGACCGAGCACGGCGAGCATGGAGGCGGCGTTCACCGGGTTGCCATCGGCCTTGGCGATCGTCACGGGGACGCCGGAAGCCGTGGCGGCACGGACGAAGATAGAAGCGGGGCGGGCGTGCAGGCCCTCGGCCCAACCGACGTTTACGCGGCGCTCAGCCATGGTTCTGCCCTTCACGAATCAACGGTTGTCTAGACCAGTCTCTCATGCAGTATGCGGTGCTGTGCCCGACCTCCGTCACCGCCGCGCCGCCGGTCGGCCTCCCCAGACTGCCCCGGCCCCGATCCCTCCGCGACCGGTGTGTCGGCCGTACGCTTTGCCCATGCACCCCACGCCGGAGCAGAGTCCGCATCACGCGTACCCCGACCACTGGGAAGCGGACGTGGTGCTCCGTGACGGTGGCACCGCGCGCATCAGGCCCATCACCACGGACGATGCCGAGCGGCTGGTCAGCTTCTACGAGCAGGTCTCCGACGAGTCGAAGTACTACCGCTTCTTCGCCCCGTACCCGCGCCTCTCCGACAAGGACGTGCACCGCTTCACCCACCACGACTACGTCGACCGGGTGGGACTCGCCGTCACGATCGGCGGTGAGTTCATCGCGACCGTCCGCTACGACCGGATCAACGAACAGGGCAGGCCCGCCTCCGCGCCCGCCGACGAGGCCGAGGTCGCCTTCCTCGTCCAGGACGCCCACCAGGGCCGCGGAGTGGCCTCGGCGCTCCTCGAACACATCGCGGCGGTCGCCCGCGAGCGCGGCATCCGCCGCTTCGCCGCCGAGGTGCTGCCCGCCAACAACAAGATGATCAAGGTGTTCCGGGACGCCGGATACACCCAGCAGCGCACCTTCGAGGACGGCTCCGTCCACCTCACGCTCGACCTCGAACCCACCGCCGAGTCCCTCGCCGTCCAGCGCGGCCGCGAACAGCGGGCCGAGGCGCGGTCGGTGCAGCGGTTGCTCGCCCCCGGTTCCGTCGCCGTCATCGGCACCGGCCGCACCCCCGGCGGAGTGGGCCGCACCGTCCTGCGCAATCTCCTCGGCTCCGGCTACACGGGGCGCGCGTACGCGGTCAACCGGGCATTCGCCGCCGGCCTGACGACGCTGGACGGAGTCCCCGCGCACCGTTCCGTCGGCGAGATCGACGAGCGGGTCGACGTCGCGGTCATCGCCGTCCCCGCCCACCGCGTGCCCGAGGCCGTCGCCGACTGCGGCGAACACGGAGTGCGAGGACTCGTCGTGCTCTCCGCCGGATACGCCGAGCGTGGCGCCGAGGGCCGTGAGCTCCAGCGCGAACTGGTCCGGCAGGCCCGCTCGTACGGCATGCGGATCATCGGCCCGAACGCGTTCGGCATCATCAACACCTCCGAGGCCGTCCGGCTGAACGCCTCCCTCGCCCCCGAGTCGCCCGCCCCCGGCCGGATCGGCCTGTTCACCCAGTCCGGCGCGATCGGGATCGCCCTGCTCTCCGGCCTCCACCGGCGCGGCGCGGGGCTCTCCACGTTCATCTCCGCGGGGAACCGGGCCGATGTCTCCGGGAACGACTTCCTCCAGTACTGGTACGAGGACCAGGACACCGACGTCGCCCTGCTGTACCTCGAATCGATCGGCAACCCCCGCAAGTTCACCCGGCTCGCCCGGCGGACCGCGGCCGTGAAGCCCGTCGTCGTGGTGAAGGGCGCCCGGCACAGCGGCTCCACCCCACCCGGCCACGCCGTACCGGTCAGCCGCATCCCCGACGCCACGGTCTCCGCGCTGATGCGTCAGGCGGGCGTCATCCGGGTCGATACGGTGACCGAGATGGTCGACGCGGGGCTGCTCCTGGCCGACCAGCCGCTCCCGGCGGGCCCCCGGGTCGCGATCCTGGGCAACTCGGAATCCCTCGGCCTCCTCACGTACGACGCCTGCCTCGCCGAGGGGCTGCGCCCCCGACCGCCCCTCGACCTCACCACGGCGGCGGGCCCGCAGGACTTCCGGGATGCCCTGGCCGAGGCGCTCGCCGACCAGACGTGCGACGCCGTCATCGTGACCGCGATCCCCTGGGTAGGGGAGAACGGCGAGGCCGAGACGGGCGACGGCGAGGTCCTGGCCGCGGCCCTGCGCCGGGCGGCGGCCGGTGGCCCCGCCAAGCCGGTGGCCGTGGTCCATGTGGAGATCGGCGGGCTGGCCGAGGCCCTGGCCGCCGCCAGCAGCACGGTGGCCCGGACCCGCCCCAGGGCCACGGCGTCCGGCGGCGGGTCCGGGACAGGGCCCGCGAACGGACCGTCCGCCCCCGGCACGCCCTCCGCGGCCGTTCCCGCACCGAACCCCGCACGCCCTGCCGCATCCCCGAACGCACCCGCACCCTCATCCCCTTCCGCATCCCCGGCCGCCCCCGCCCCGGACTCCGACTCGGCCCGCCCCCGCACCGGCCGGATCCCCGCCTACCCCGCCGCCGAACGAGCCGTGCGCGCGCTCGCCGAAGCCGTGAAGTACGCGCAGTGGCGGCGCCAGGCGGCCGTACCCGGCAAGGTGCCCGAGTTCCTCGACGACACCATCGACGAGCCCGGTGCGGCGGGTCTGATCGACGCACTGCTCGGCCCCGCACCCGACCCGCGCGGCAGACCGCTCACCCACGACGAGGCCCGTGAACTGCTCGGCCGCTACGGCATCACCGTCCGGCCGACGCTGCCCGCCCGTGACCCGGAGTCCGCCGTCGCCGCCGCCGCCCGGCTCGGCTACCCGGTGGCGCTGAAGACCACCGCCCCCCATCTGCGCCACCGCGCCGACCTCGGCGGTGTCCGCCTCGACCTCGGGAGCGAGAGCGCTCTGCGCCGCGCGTACGGCGAACTGACCGACCTGCTCGGCAAGCCCGCCGAACTCCAGCCCGTCGTCCAGGCCATGGCGCCGCGCGGCGTGGACACCGTCGTCCGTGCCTCGATCGACGCGGCCGCCGGGGCCGTCCTCTCCTTCGGCCTGGCCGGCGCGCCCTCCGAGCTGCTCGGCGACACCGCCCACCGCCTCGTACCGGTCACCGACCGCGACGCCGCCGAGCTGATCCGCTCCATCAAGGCGGCCCCGGTGCTCTTCGGCTGGCGCGGTGCGGCGCCCGTCGACACCGCCGCGCTCGAAGAGCTGCTGCTCCGGGTGTCCCGCCTGGTCGACGACCACCCGGAGGTGGTCTCCGTCGCGCTCGAACCGGTCGTGGTCGCCACCCAGGGGCTGAGCGTGCTGGGCGCGAGCGTCCGCCTCGCCCCGCCCCCCGCCCGCACCGACCGCGGCCCGCGCCGCCTCCCCAGCTACTGACCGGCGCCGGCCGGCCTGCCGCCCCGGCCCCACCGACCCGCCCCACGGCGTCCCCGGCAGCCATCAGCCCCCCGTAGGATGGTCCGTATGGCAAAGACCGGTACGACGACCCAGGGGCTGCGCGCGGCGATCGAGCGCAGCGGCTACTACCCGGCCCTCGTGGCCGAGGCGGTGGAGGCCGCCGTCGGCGGCGAGCCGGTCGCTTCGTACCTGGTCCACCAGGAGACCACCTTCGACTCCAACGAAGTGCGCCGCCATGTCACGGTCCTCGTCCTGACGGAGAACCGGTTCATCGTCAGCCACACCGACGAGCAGGCCGCCGACACCAGCTCCCCGACGCCGTACGCCACCACGTCCACCGAGTCGGTCAAGCTCGACCGGATCTCGTCGGTCGTGGTCAGCCGGGTGGTGGCCAACCCCGAGAAGTACGTACCGGGCACGCTGCCCCGCGAGGTCGTCCTCACCATCGGCTGGGGCGCCGTCTCCCGGATCGATCTGGAGCCCGCCGCCTGCGGTGACCCCAACTGCGAGGCGGACCACGGCTACACCGGCAGCTCCACCGCCGACGACCTGAGCCTGCGCGTCAGCGAGGCCGGTGACGGTCCGGACGCCGTCCGGCAGACCCTCGCCTTCGCCCAGTCGCTCTCCGAGGCCACGGCCGCCACCGCGGCGACCGGCCGCTGATGGCCCAGCCGGCCTGGCAGGACCCTGTCCCGCTCGCTCTCGACACCGCACCCGTACCCGAGTACGGCAGTGGCTCGCTCGCCGATCTGCTGCCCACCCTCGCCGCGGGCCAGGGCGTACCCGGCCTCACCGCGACGATTCCCGAACTGACGCCGGCCGATCGCAACTGCGTCTTCCTGATCGACGGCCTCGGCTGGGAGCAGATCAAGGCGCACCCGGACGAGGCCCCCTTCCTGCACTCCCTGCTGCCGTCCTCGCGCGGCGGCACCGGCCGCCCGATCACCGCGGGATTCCCGGCGACCACCGCCACCTCGCTCGCCTCGGTCGGTACGGGGCTGCCGCCCGGTGAGCACGGCCTTCCCGGATACACCGCGCGCAATCCCGAGACCGGCGAGCTGATGAACCAGCTCCGCTGGAAGCCGTGGACCGCGCCGAAGGTCTGGCAGCCGTACCCCACCGTCTTCCGGCTTGCCGACGCCGCGGGTGTGCGCACCGCCCAGGTCTCCGCGCCCACGTTCGAGCAGACCCCGCTCACCAAGGTCGCGCTCAGCGGCGGCTCGTTCCTCGGCCGGCTCAGCGGCGAGGACCGGATGGACGTGGCCGCCGAACGGCTCGCCGCCGGGGACCGCTCGCTCGTCTACACGTACTACAGCGAGGTCGACGGCAAGGGGCACCGGTTCGGTGTCGACTCCGATGCCTGGCGCGGCCAGCTGATGTACGTCGACGGGCTCGCCCAGCGCCTGGCCGAGCAGCTCCCGCCCCGCTCGGCGCTGTACATCACCGCGGACCACGGGATGATCGACATCCCCTTCGATGAACAGTCCCGGATCGATTTCGACGAGGACTGGGAACTGCGCGCGGGCGTCGCCCTGCTCGGCGGCGAGGGCCGGGCGCGCCATGTGTACGCGGTCCCCGGGGCCGAGGCGGATGTGCTGACGGTCTGGCGCGAAGTGCTCGGCGAGCAGTTCTGGGTGGCGGGCCGGGACGAGGCGATCGAGGCCGGCTGGTTCGGGCCGCGGATCGACGAGCGGGTGTACGGCCGCATCGGCGACGTGGTCGCCGCCGCCCATGACGATGTGGTGATCACGGCGTCGGTCAACGAGCCGCACGAGTCCGCGATGGTCGGCATGCACGGCTCGATGACCCCCGTCGAACAACTGGTCCCGCTCCTCGAAGTACGCTCGTAACCGCGTTTTCCGTTCTCCCGGCCGACCGGCCACCCTCCGAAAGGTGCTCGACCCCTCATGCCCGAGCTTGTGTTCTTCTCCGGAACGATGGACTGCGGAAAGAGCACGCTGGCCCTCCAGATCGGTCACAACCGGTCGGCTCGCGGACTCCAGGGCGTCATCTTCACCCGCGACGACCGGGCGGGGGAGGGCAAGCTCTCCTCCCGGCTGGGCCTGGTGACGGAGGCGGTCGAGGCGACCGAGGGCATGGACCTGTACGCGTATCTGGTCGCCCAGCTGTCCCAGGGCGGCAAGGCGGACTACGTGATCGTGGACGAGGCCCAGTTCCTCGCCCCGGAGCAGATCGACCAGCTGGCCCGGGTCGTCGACGATCTCGGTCTGGACGTCTTCGCCTTCGGCATCAGGACGGACTTCCGCACGAAGCTGTTCCCGGGGTCCCAGCGGCTGATCGAGCTCGCGGACCGGATCGAGCAGCTTCAGGTGGAGGCCCTGTGCTGGTGCGGCGACCGCGCCACGCACAACGCCCGCACGGTGGACGGGGAGATGGTCGTCGAGGGCGCCCAGGTCGTGGTCGGCGACGTCAACCGCCCGGCCGAGGAGATCGGCTACGAGGTTCTCTGCCGCCGCCACCACTACCGGCGCATGACCAGCGCCGCGGCCCGTGCGGGTGCCCTTTCCCCGGACGTCCTCCCGGTCAACCACGGCTGAGGCGTCCTCACGGCCTCTCCTCCGGCGAGAAGGCGGGTGGCGGACGTGCCTGCCCCGCCCGGGGAAGACACCGTCGGCCGCGGAGCGCGCGGCACCGCGGTGGAACCGGGAGGGGCCTGCGCCGCTTCCCGGTGGCAGGGAGGGCACGATTCGCCTGAGGAGCCCACCCCCGTTGGATAGTTGGGCTATCTTTCTCCCGTGAATCAGCTGATCGCCGAAGATCCGGTCCGCATAGGCCCCTACCGCCTGATCGCCCGGCTGGGCGAGGGAGGCATGGGTCTGGTCTATCTGGGCCGTTCCGAGGGCGGACGCACCGTGGCCGTGAAAGTGGTGCAGGCCGAGTACGCCGGGGACCCCGAGTTCCGCAGGCGCTTCGCCCGTGAAGTGGCCGCCGCGCGGCGGGTGGGCGGGAGTTGGACGGCGGCGGTGCTCGACGCCGACCCCGAGGCCGCCCTTCCCTGGGTGGCGACCCAGTACATCCCGGGGCCCGACCTGCACACCGTGGTCGCCAAGGACTTCGGACCGTTGCCCGAGTACGCGGTCCACACCCTCGCCAACCGCCTCGCCCTCGCCCTGCAGGCCGTGCACGAGGCGGGTCTGATCCATCGTGACCTGAAGCCGTCGAACGTCCTCGTCACCGTCGACGGCCCCCGCGTCATCGACTTCGGCATCGCGCGGGCGATGGACCGGCCGGCCGGGGACAGCCTGCACACCCGCACCGGCATGCTGATCGGCTCGCCGGGCTTCATGTCGCCGGAACAGGTCCGCGGCCTCGAACTCACCCCCGCCAGCGACGTGTTCTGTCTGGGCGCCGTCCTTGTCCACGCCGCCACCGGGCGCCTCCTCTTCGGCGCCACGGACACCGGCCTGAACGCCCATCTCTTCCGGATAGCGGAGGAGGAGGCGGACCTGACCGGCGTACCGGAGTCGCTGGTCGACCTCGTACGCGCATGTCTGGAGAAGGACCCGGCCGAGAGGCCCACCCCTCAGCAGGTGGCCGCGCGGACGGCCGAGGATCAGGCAGCGGAATGGCTGCCGGGCGCCGTGCTGGCACAACTGGGCCGCCATGCTGCCCAGTTGCTGGACTTCGCCCCGGAAGCCGTCGCCGCAGACCCTGCCGGGACACCTGTCGCACAGCCTGCCGCCCCTGTCCCGCCCGCGCAGCCCCACCCGCTGCCCGCGCCGCCCGCGTACGCCCCGACGGCCCCGGCGCACTCCGTCCCCGCACAGGGGTTCGGACCGCCCCCGGGCCCACCGCCCGGCGCCTGGTCCGCATACCCGGCCACGGCCCCCCTCCAGGACTCGGCGTCCCCGCACCCCAGGCGCTGGTGGGGGCTGGTCGTGGTCGCCCTGGCCCAGCTGACGGTGCTGATCGACGCGACGACCTTCAACATGGCGGTGCCGTCCGTCCAGGCCGATCTCGGTCTGCCCGCCGATGGGCTGAGCGTGATGTTCACCGTGTACGTGCTCGCCTTCGGCGGCCTGCTGCTGCTCGGCGGGCACATCACGGACCTCGTGGGACGCAGACGCACCTTGATCATCGGTCTGGCCGGATTCGCGATCGCCTCCGCGCTCGGCGGCTCGGCGGCTGATTCCAGCATGTTGATCGGGGCCCGCGCCCTGCAGGGAGCCTTCGGCGCGGTGCTCACACCGGCCGCGCTGGCCCTGGTGACCACCGGTTTCACCGACCCGAAGGAACGCGGCAGAGCCTTCGGGATCTACGCCGCGATCAGCGGCGGCGGTTCGGCACTCGGGCTGCTCACGGGCGGGTGGCTTCTGGAGAGCCTGACCTGGCGTGTGTCCCTGTACGCCGCAGTCCCCCTCGCCGTGGCCGCCCTGATCGGTGCACTCACCCTGCCGCACGACCGACCGGGCGGCACGGGAGCACGCTTCGATGTGCTCGGGGTGCTGCTCGGCACCGGCGGACTCGCCGCCCTCGTATACGGCCTCACCGAGGTCGAGTCCCGCGGCTGGAACGACCTCCTGATCCTGGCCCTGTTCGCGGTGGGCGTCGTCCTGCTCGTGGCCTACCTGTGGCGATGGACCACGACATCACGCCCATCCCCTTCGCCGTCCACCGTCGAAGACCGCGACCGCGTCGGCTGCTTCCTCGCCATGCTGCTGTCCGGCCTCGGCGTCGCCGCCTCGTTCACCACCCTGGCCTTCCACCTGCAGACCGTCCTCGGCTACGCCCCGGCCGCGGTGGGAGCGGCCTTCCTGCCCATGGCCGCCGCCATCGTCATCGGCGCCACCCAGGTCGCCGCCCGTCTGCTGCCCCGCGTCGCGCCCCGCATCCTGATCGTGGCGGGCCTGGCGATCGCGGCCCTCGGACTGCTGCTCCTGACCGGCATCGAGGCCGACGGCGCGTACACGACCCAGGTGCTGCCCGGCATGGTCCTCACCGGCTTCGGCACCGGCCTGGCCTTCATGCCGGTCTTCGCCACCGCGACCGCAGCCGTCGCCCCGGAACACTCCGGCGCGGCCTCGGCGACGATCACCGCGGCTCAGCACCTGGGCAGCGCGATCGGCGCGGCGCTGCTCACCGGCGTCCTCGCCGCCCGCCTGCGTCCCGCCGCGTCATGGTCGCCCGAGCAGCTCCGCGAGGAGATGCTCAGCGGCTACACCGACACTCTTTGGTGGGCCGTCGGCGGCATGGTGCTCGCGGGCCTGCTCGTCGGTCTGCTGGTCACCGCCAGGGCGCCCGGGGGCGACGGACCGCCGGTGCGCACGGCAGGCTGACGAGCGCCGGCCGGGCCGCCGGCCGGGAGCCCGGGGTCAGCGCTTGCGCGACCGTACGATCGTGAACACGGCGCCCTCCGGGTCCGACACCGTCGCGAGCCTGCCGTGGGAACCCTCCTGGGGCGGCTGGAGGATGTGCCCGCCCAGCTGTACGACCCGTGCGGCGGCCTCGTCGGTGTCGGCGACCTCGAAGTACGTCATCCAGTGCGGGCCCCGGTCGCGCGGCAGGGCGTGGCCCACACCGTGCAGCGAAGCGACCGGACGGCCGTCCAGATGCAGGGTCTGGTAGTCGAAGTCGGCCGAGACGACCGCCTCCGTCTCATAGCCGAAAACCGCCTGGTAGAACTTGCCGACCATGGAGGTCTCGCGGGTCACCAGCTCGTTCCAGACGGGTGTCCCGGGGGTGCCCGCCGCTTGGGTGCCGAGGTGCTCGGCGGCCTGCCAGATCCCGAACACGGCCCCCGAGGGGTCGGAGGCGATGGCGAGCCGGCCCGCATCGCCCGCGTCGAGCGGCCCGACCGCGACGGTGCCGCCGCAGGAGCGGATCGTCTCCGCGGTGAGATCCGCGTCGTCGGTCGCGAGATAGGTGGTCCAGGCGATCGGCAGATGCCGGTCGGGCGGCAGCTGGCCGATGCCCGCCACCTCTTTCCCGCCGAGCAGGCCGCGCACGTAGGGGCCCAGCTGATCGGGCCCTGGCTGAAACTCCCAGCCGAACAGGGCTCCGTAGAACTCCTGGGTCGCGGTCAGGCCGTGCACGATCAGACTCACCCAGCAAGGTGTTCCGGGCGTGCGCCGAGCGGCAGCCTCGGTCATCGTCTTCTCTCTCCTCGGACCGTTGTGGTGGCCGTACGGGGGAACGGCGTCGGTCTCCGTCCGGTTCTCCGGATCGGGTGCGTTCGTCCCGTGCAGATGCTTGCACCACCCGGCTCGCGAGGCGCCCCGGCCGCGCCGCGAGTTCCGGGTTCTCGACGGAAGGAGACCGCTTTGTTGCGGTCTGTCCGTTCCGGCGCTGTTACGGCTGGGTCGGCCCCTGAGCGAGGATGGCACCCATGAAGCCCATCATTACCGCATCCGAATGTGCGAGCGAGTCGGCGGGGCCGCGTCCGCCGGTGCTCCTGGACGTCCGCTGGCAGCTGGGCGGCCCGCACGGCCGCGCCGACTACGAGGCCGGGCACATCCCCGGCGCGGTCTTCGTCGATCTCGACGCGGAACTCGCGGGTCCGGCGGGGAGCAACGGCCGCCATCCACTGCCGGACCCGGAAGCCTTCGGCGCCGCGATGCGCCGCGCCGGGGTCTGCCGGGGCACTCCCGTCGTGGTGTACGACGGCGGCCAGGGCTGGGCCGCGGCCCGCGCCTGGTGGCTGCTGCGCTGGACGGGGCACCAGGATGTCCGGGTCCTGGATGGCGGTCTCGCGGCATGGACCGGCGAGCTGTCCACCGCGATCCCGGCCCCCGGCGAGGGCGATTTCCGGCCGGAGCCGGGCGCGCTGGAGACGCTGGACGCGGACGGTGCGGCGGCCTTCGCCCGTTCCGGTCTGCTGCTCGACGCGCGGGCCGCGGAGCGCTATCGGGGTGATGTGGAGCCGATCGACCGGGTGGGCGGCCATGTCCCGGGCGCGGTTTCGGCGCCGACCTCGGAGAACGTCGGCGAGGACGGGCGCTACCTGCCCGCCGCAGAGCTGGCCGCCCGCTTCTCCGGGCTGGGGGCCACGAGCGCCGAGGGGGTCGGCGTCTACTGCGGCTCGGGGGTCTCGGGGGCGCACGAGGTGCTGGCCCTGGAGATCGCCGGATTCCGGGGTGTCCTCTATCCGGGCTCCTGGTCCGAGTGGTCCTTCGACGGGTCCCGGCCCGTCGCCAAGGGGCCCGATCCGCGGTAAGTCGGACACCCAGAACGGGCGAGGGCCCGTACGCGACTGCGTACGGGCCCTCGTTCCGCTGCGGGTCACTTCTCGATCAGTCCTGCTTCTTGCGGCGGGTGCCGAAGACGATCTCGTCCCAGCTGGGCACCGCGGCCCGCCGGCCCGGACGGACCCCGTCCGCCTCGGCCTGGCGGTCGGTCGTCCCGGTCAGCCGGTCGCGATGACCGGCCACCGCCCGCGGCATCAGGATATCGGCATAGGCGGAACCTGCGCCCGCGGAAGCCGCCGCGGCCGGGGGCTCGTCGGCCTCGGGCTCCTGCCCGGCGGGTTCGAGCGCGGGCGGTTCGGGCTGCGAGGGCCGTTCCGGTACGACCATGTCGCCGCGGAAGCTCGGCACCGCTTCCAGCAGGCTGGTCAGCGAGTCGCGCTCACCGGCCGAGGGACCGGTGAGGAAGTCGTCCGGCTCCGGTGCGGGCGGGGCTGGGCGCTCCATCTGGATCTGGCGGTCCAGGGCACGGTCCAGCGGCCGGTCGCGCGGCAGCCGGGCGATCCGGGGCACGAACGGGAAGCTGGGCTCCGGCGCGGCGACGTCGTCGCTCTCGCCGATCAGCGAGCGCGCCTCGTCGTCCACGGCCTGGACCAGCCGTCTGGGCGGGTCGTAGGTCCAGCTCGCCGAGTGCGGTTCACCCGCGACCCGGTAGACGAGGAGGACTTCCCAGGTGCCGTCGTCACGGCGCCAGGAGTCCCACTGGACGGTTTCCTTGTCGGCGCCGCGCAGCAGGAGCCGTTCCTGCACCGCCTCGCCGAGCTGGGGGCCGGTGTTCTCGCCGGGACGGCGCACAGGAGTCTTCCGGGCCCGCTCGGCCATGAAGGCGCGCTCCGCGAGCACAGGGCCCTCGAAGCGGCGAACACGGTCGACGGGGATTCCGGCGAATTGAGCGACCTCCTCCGCGGAGGCACCGGCACGTATCCGGGCCTGGATGTCGCGGGGGCGGAGGTGGCTCTCCACCTCGATCTCGATCTGGCCGAGCCGTGCGCGGTCGTTGCGCACGGCGGCGCGCAGCCGCTCATCGATCGGAAGCGTGTACTCCGTGCTGTCCGCAGCCTTGAGCACCAGTCGTGTGCCGTCGTTTGAGACGGCCACGACACGCAGTTCGGGCATGGGAACCTCCCGGGTGGTGCCTGCCGACGTCACGTGCGTCGCTGCTTCCGCTAGTCGAGTGTGGCCTGCCCGGGTGCAGCCTGCCACAACCTTGCCAAGTTGCCCGGCGTGTCGGGCATTGGCCCTGGAACGCCTGCATGACACGGTTGCCCATTGCGACCCAAAGTGACCAAAAATGGTCACTCCGTGTAGCGGGCGCCCGTGTGCCGCCTTGGCGTCGCCGGTTCGAGTGCCGCCGTCGGCCCCCTCCGTAGCTGCGGATACCCATGCGGGAGTCCGCCCCAGGGCTCGTCACAGTACTCCATTTGGGCCACCTGAGTGGACCGGCGCGCCGCCGAAGTTCTCGTGCGGCACGGGAGTTGGGTTACCCAGTTACCTGCGAAATGCCCCCGATGCGTGTCCTGCTTCACAGAATCGCCAGAAACGGAACTATTCACTTCGCTCATTTGTCCCTTCCTGTTGCATGGTGGGAGAGATGTCAAGCAGGGGCTGGTAATGGTTCAGAAGCCGGAAAGTGACATAGAACCCAAGGAAAGGCGCATAGATCTGAGTCTGCCGCAGGTCGCCGGCAGTGCCGTGGCGGCCGTCGCGGCCGCGGTACTGGCCTCGCAGCTGGGCGTGTACGGAACGATCGTGGGCGCCGGGGTGATGAGCATCGTCGCCACCTGCGGAGGATCGGTCTTCCAGCACTTCTTCCGTCGTACGGGTGAGCAGATCCGCGAAGTCACGGTCCAGGTGACGCACCCGGCGGGCCGTCAGGTGACGGTACGCACCAGGGAGACGATGCCGGCCCGGCAGACCCGGGCGACGGGCCGGCCGGCCGCCGACGCCACGACGGTGCTGCCCACGGTGGAGCACGACCCGGACCGTACGCGAGCGCTGCGGCCCCGCACCGACGGCCCGGAATCCGTCGGTGCCGAGGGTGCCCACGGCGCCGACGCGGATCGCACGCGGGTGCTGGGGCTCGATCCCGAACGCACCCGGATGCTGAGGCGGGTCCCCGAGGCCGGGGGGCCGGAATCCGTTGACCCGGCCCGGACGCAACTCCTCCCGCAGGCCGGCGGAGCCCGGGTACCGGTGCCGGGCGGGCCGGACGACGAGTTCTCCGGCGCGACCACGCACGGCACCCGCCTGCGCGGCTGGAAGCGCCCGGTCCTCGCCGCCGCCGTGGTCTTCGGCGTGTCGATGGTCGGGATCACCGCGTTCGAGCTGGTCTCGGGCAACGACCTGAGCGGTGGCCGGGGGACGACCGTCGGTTCCGTCGTACGCGGCGGGGACCGGGACTCCGGTCCGGCCGACCCGGCACCGTCCGGCAGCACCGGGCAGGAGCCGGACGGAGATGGGCAGAGCCCCGGCACCGGCAGTGGCACCGGGTCCACGCCCGGCACGGACGAGGGCGACGGGCAGAGCCCGGACCCGGGTACGAGCCAGGACAAGGACCAGGGATCGACGGCCGGGCCGACACCGACGCCCTCCCGCTCGGGCGGCGGCGACACCACGCAGTCGCCCGCTCCGCCGCCTCCCACGGCACCCGGCGACGGAGGCGGCAGTGTCGCTCCCGAGCCGACCGGCGAGGGCGCTGTCCCGGGCCAGGAGCAGCAGGCTCCGCCCGACACGGGCACCGGCGGGCGCTGACTCCGGTGGGTACCCGGGGACGCATCGGGCGCTTTCGCCACCGCCGCGGCGGTGGCGAAAGCGCCCGGCGCGTCCTCAGTCGCCGAGGACGCGGCGCAGGTAGTCGTTGCCGAACAGGCGGTCCGGGTCGAGCCGGTCGCGTACCGCGGTGAACTCGCCGAACCGCGGGTAGACCCCGGCCAGGTAGTCGGCGTCGCGGGTGTGGATCTTGCCCCAGTGCGGGCGGCCGGCATGTGCGGTCATGATCCGTTCGACGGCGGTGAAGTACGCCTGGTAGGGCGTGCCCCGGTACAGGTGCACGGCGATGTACGCGCTCTCGCGGCCCGAGGCCGTGGAGAGTGCGATGTCGTCGGCGGGCGCCGTACGGACCTCGACCGGGAAGCTGATCCGCAGCGGCGAACGGTCCACCATCGCCTTGAGCTCGCGCAGCGCCTCGACGGCGGCCTCGCGCGGGAGGGCGTACTCCATCTCCACGAAGCGCACCCGGCGCGGGCTGGTGAACACCTTGTACGGGATGTCGGTGTAGGTACGGGCCGACAGGGCCCTGCTGGAGAGCTTGGCTATCGACGGGATGGTCGCGGGGACCGCCCGGCCGAGCGAACAGGCGACCTGGAAGACCCCGTTGGAGAGCAGTTCGTCATCGATCCAGCCGCTGACCTTGCCGGGCGGGGCGGCGGGGCCCGCGCTGCGGTTGTTGCGCTTGGTGTTGCAGTTGCCGGTGTGCGGGAACCAGTAGAACTCGAAGTGCTCGTTCTCGGTCAGCAGCCGGTCGAAGTCGGCGGTGACCCGGTCGAAGGTCATCGGCTCCTCACGGGCGGTCAGCAGGAACACCGGCTCCACGGCGAAGGTGATCGCCGTGATCACGCCGAGGGCGCCGAGCCCGAGCCGGGCCACGGCGAACACGTCCGGGTTCTCCTCGGCCGAGCAGCGCAGCACCGTGCCGTCGGCGGTGACCATCTCGACGGCGCGTATCTGCGCGGATATCGACGCCGAGTCGCGGCCGGTGCCGTGGGTGCCGGTGGAGGTGGCCCCGGCGACCGTCTGGTCCATGATGTCGCCCATGTTCGTGAGCGACAGGCCCTCGCGGGCGAGAGCGGTGTTGAGCCGCTTGAGCGGGGTGCCGGCCTCGACCGTCACCGTCATCGCCGTACGGTCGATCTCCCGGATGCCGGTGAGCAGGTCGGGGCGTATCAGCATCCCGTCGGTGGCCGCCGCCGCCGTGAACGAGTGTCCGGTGCCGGCCGGCTTGACCTTCAGGCCGTCCTCGCGTGCCCTGCGGAGCGTCTCGGCGAGCTCGTCCACCGAGGCGGGGGACACGGTCCGTACCGGTCGGGCGGTGACATTGCCCGCCCAGTTACGCCACGTGCTCGCCGTCGTCCGTGCGTAGGTGTCCGTCATGTTCCCCGCGCCCTCCCGTAGGTACCGGCTTGGCAAGCCGGCGATACCCCAGGAACGCCACCACGGCCGCGAGCGCTCCCGCCACGGCGGGTACCGCGTACCCCGCCTCGGCCCCGGACGCGTCGACCACCCAGCCCGCGGCCGAGGAGCCGAGCGCCACCCCGACCGCGAGCCCGGTGCTGGTCCAGGTCATGCCCTCGGTCAGTTTGGTGCGCGGTACGTGCTGCTCGACGAGGGCCATGGTGGTGACCATCGTCGGTGCGATGGCGAGGCCCGCGACAAAGAGCGCCACGGCCAGAAACGGAAGGTTCCCGGCCAGTTGGAGGGGGATCATACTCACGGCCATCGCGCAGACCCCCACCAGCCACCTGGTACCGGGCTTGCCCTTCAGGTGCAGCAGCCCGAACACGGCCCCCGCCAGGCAGGATCCCAGTGCGTAGACCGCCAGCACGAGGCTGGCCGCCGCCTTGTGGCCGCGCTCCTCGGCGAAGGCCACCGTCACCACGTCGACCGCCCCGAAGATCGCCCCCGTCGCCACGAACGTGATCACCAGGACCTGGAGGCCGGGGGAGCGCAGCGCCGAGCCGCCGGTGTGCTGCGACTTGGGGTGCGGCACCGGCTCGGTGGCGCGTTGCGCGGTCAGCCAGAAGACGCCGACCACCAGGAACATGGCGGCCAGCAGCGGTCCCGCCTCCGGGAACCAGGCGGTGGAGAGCCCGATCGAGATGATCGGCCCGAAGATGAAGCACACCTCGTCGACGATCGACTCCCACGCGTACGCGGTGTGCAGCTCGCGGCCCGAGCCGCGGTAGATCTCCGCCCAGCGGGCCCGGACCATCGACCCCACGCTCGGTACACAGCCCGCGCCCGCGGCGAAGACGAACAGTGTCCAGTCGGGCAGCCGCTGCTGGGCGCAGATCAGCAGCCCGGTGACCGCCGCCACCGAGACCAGGGTGACCGGGCGCAGCACGCGCCGCTGCCCGTAGCGGTCGACCAGCCGGGAGATCTGCGGGCCGAAGACCGCCGCCGCCATGGCGAGCGTGGCGGAGAGCGCGCCGGCCAGCCCGTACCGGCCGGTGATCTGCGAAACCATGGTCACCACGCCGATGCCCATCATGGACAGCGGCATGCGGCCGAAGAATCCGGCGGCGGAGAACCCCTTGGAGCCGGGGGCGGCGAAAATGGCGCGGTAGGGGCTGGGCAAGGGGCACTCCGGTCGAGCCTGTCATGCGTGAAGATGGCCGACACAGCTTACGGCCTCTCCGGCGGCGGGGAGAGGTGGCCGGGACGCCGCGGCGGGCCCCGGGCCCGGGACCGGGGGTGGATGTCGGTTGCCGCACCGTCCCCGGCGGGTGGCAGGATCGAGGGCATGTCCGATCTGCGTGATCCCGCTCCCTACGACGCCCTGCTGCTGCTCTCCTTCGGTGGCCCCGAAGGCCCGGACGACGTGGTCCCGTTCCTGGCGAACGTGACCCGCGGCCGGGGCATCCCCGAGGAACGGCTGAAGGAGGTCGGCAAGCACTACTTCCTGTTCGGCGGCGTCAGCCCGATCAACGCGCAGAACAGGGCGCTGCTCGACGCCCTGCGCAAGGACTTCGCGGACCACGGCCTGGATCTGCCGGTGTACTGGGGCAACCGCAACTGGGCGCCGTACCTCACCGACACGCTGCGCGAGATGGCCGGTGACGGCCACCGCCGTATCGCCGTCCTCGCCACCAGCGCGTACGCCTCGTACTCCGGCTGCCGTCAGTACCGCGAGAACCTGGCCGAGTCGCTCGCGGTCCTGGAGGCCGAGGGGGTGGCGGTGCCGCGGGTGGACAAGCTGCGCCACTACTTCAACCACCCCGGCTTCGTGCGGCCCATGGCCGACGGTGTGCTGGCCTCGCTGGCCGACCTCCCCGAGGACGTCAGGGCCGGTGCGCATCTGGCCTTCACCACGCACTCGATCCCGGTCTCCGCCGCCGACACCTCCGGCCCCCGGGAGGCGCACGGTGACGGCGGCGCCTATGTCGCCGAGCACCTCGACGTCGCCCGTGTGATCGTCGACGCCGTGCGCGAGGAGACCGGCATCGAGTACCCCTGGCGGCTCGTCTACCAGTCGCGCAGCGGAGCCCCGCACATCCCGTGGCTGGAGCCCGACATCTGCGACCACATCGAGGCGCTGCACGGCGAGGGCGTCCCGGCGGTCGTGATGGCCCCCATCGGCTTCGTCTCGGACCACATGGAGGTCCTGTACGACCTCGACACCGAGGCCACCGCGAAGGCCGCGGAGCTGGGTCTGCCGGTCCGCCGGTCCGCGACGGTCGGCGCCGACCCGCGGTTCGCCGCCGCCGTACGAGAGCTCCTCCTGGAGCGCGCCGAGGCCGAGCGGGGGAGCCCGGTGACGCCCTGCGCACTGGGCGCGCTCGGCCCCTCGCACGACCTGTGCCCGGCCGGCTGCTGCCCGGCCAGGGCGCTCAAGCCGGCCGCCGCGGGCGCCGACAGCCCGTACGCGTGAAGGAGGCGGCGGGCCCCGTTGGACACCGGGCCTCAGCCGCTGAGACGCCCGACCCGAGACGCCCGACCCGAGACGCCCGCACCACGACGACCGCCACCGAGACGCCCGTACGCACGGAGAAGCCCGTACGTACCGAGCCCCTGGGAGTGCTGTGACCGACCCCGACCTGTCCGAACTGCTCGACCTCGCCCTGGAGGCCGCCCGCCGCGCCGGAGCCCTGCTGCGCGACGGCCGCCCGGCCGACCTGGGAGTGGCCGCGACGAAGTCCAGCCCCATCGACATCGTCACCGAGATGGACATCGCCGCCGAGAAGCTGATCACCGGCTTCCTGTCCGAGCGCCGCCCGCAGGACGGCTTCCTCGGTGAGGAGGGCGCCAGCTCCGCGGGCAGCAGCGGCATCCGCTGGGTCATCGACCCGCTCGACGGCACGGTGAACTACCTCTACGGCCTGCCGACCTGGGCCGTGTCGATCGCCGCCGAACGCGACGGCGAGCGGGTCGTGGGCGTCGTCGAGGCGCCGATGCGCCGCGAGACGTACCGGGCGGTGCTCGGCGGCGGTGCGTACGCGAACGGCAACGCCCTGCGCGCCCGGCCCGCTCCGCCGCTCGACCAGGCCCTCGTGTCGACCGGCTTCAACTACGTCAGCGACGTCCGCACGCACCAGGCGGACGTCGCCCGGGTGCTCATCCCGCGGCTGCGCGACATCCGGCGCAGCGGCTCGGCCGCCGTCGACCTCTGCGATGTCGCGGCCGGCCGGCTCGACGGCTACTACGAGCGAGGGCTCCACCCGTGGGACCTGGCGGCGGGCGACCTGATCGCCCGGGAAGCGGGCGCGCTCACCGGCGGACGCCCCGGACTGCCCGCCGACGGCGACCTGACCGTGGCCGCCACCCCCGGCGTCTTCGAGCCGCTCCAGGCGCTCCTCGAAGAGCTGGGCGCCTGGCACGACTGACGGAACGCCCGTCGAAGCCCCTGGTGGGGGCTCCGGCGGGCGTTCGGGTACAGCGAAGGGCCCCGGCGCCGATCACGGCACCGGGGCCCTCTCGCGGCGACTCAGACGCTTGTGGCGCCGATTTCGACGCCGTGCTCGGCGGCCAGGCGGTGCAGGTCGTCCAGCTCGCCCTGCTCGACGTCCGCGAGGAAGTCGTCGCCCGTCTCGCGCGCACGCGTGAGGTCGGACTCGGTGTTCTTGATGCGTTGCAGCAGACCAGCGGTGAAAGCGTCCATGAAGCGCCCCCTCATCGTGGGTCGGTGGCACGGGGGTGTGCCCGGGATTCCTCCGGCCAGGGGCCGCAGGAGCGGGTGATCACGCCATTTCGCCGGTGTGCGGAGCGGGCTGTGGCATGCCACGTGCGTGGCGTGATCGCGGGTGTGAACCCCTCCTCCCCACACGAAGCCTCAGAGAAACCTCAACTGGTCCGGGAATCCGGTGAATTCCCCGGAGCCGCAGGTGGCCGCACGTCGTCTTACCGCCGGTTTATGCGCGTTGCGGGCAGGATGGATGCGCACAGTCAGTGCTGCTGACCGTGAATCGAACGGCCCCGACACGGGCCGTTCGCTGTGTGTACCTGTCGAAGGACCTAAGGAAGGAATGCGCCGTGCGCGTACTCGTCGTCGAGGACGAGCAGCTGCTCGCCGATGCGGTGGCCACCGGACTGCGCCGGGAGGCCATGGCCGTCGACGTGGTCTACGACGGAGCGGCTGCCCTGGAGCGCGTCGGGGTCAATGACTACGACGTCGTGGTGCTGGACCGGGACCTCCCGCTGGTGCACGGCGACGATGTCTGCCGCAGGATCGTCGAGCTGGGCATGCCCACCCGGGTGCTCATGCTCACCGCCTCCGGTGACGTCAGCGACCGCGTCGAGGGCCTGGAGCTGGGCGCGGACGACTATCTGCCCAAGCCGTTCGCCTTCAGCGAGCTGACCGCCCGGGTACGGGCGCTCGGGCGCCGTACGACCGTGGCGCTGCCGCCGGTCCTGGAGCGGGCCGGCATCAAGCTCGACCCGAACCGCCGCGAGGTCTTCCGGGACGAGCAGGAGATCCAGCTCGCCCCGAAGGAGTTCGCGGTGCTGGAGGTCCTGATGCGGAGCGAGGGCGCGGTCGTCTCGGCCGAGCAGCTGCTGGAGAAGGCCTGGGACGAGAACACCGACCCGTTCACGAACGTCGTGCGGGTCACCGTCATGACGCTGCGCCGCAAGCTCGGCGAGCCGCCCGTCATCGTCACCGTGCCCGGCTCCGGATACCGGATCTGAGGGCCGTGGCCGCCCCCGCGCCGCTCACCGCGCCTCCGAAGCCCACCTGGGAGCCCAAGCAGCAGGAGCCCTCGTACCCCTGGCTGCGCCCGACCATCCGGATACGGCTCACCCTGCTGTACGGCGGCATGTTCCTGATCGCGGGCATCCTGCTGCTGTCGATCATCTACATGCTGGCCGCCCAGGCCCTGCACGTGGGCACCGAGCTGCCGTTCAAGCTGCTGCCCGACAGCAAGATCCAGCTGACCAACAACGCCTGCCCGGCGCTCACCCCGGGCCTCTCCGCCGACCAGGCCAACGCCGCGCTCAAGGCGTGCAACGGGGAGCAGCGCCAGCACGCGCTGGACACGCTGCTCAACCGCTCGCTGCTGACCCTGGTCGGCCTGAGCGTCATCGCGTTCGCCTTCGGGTACGCCATGGCGGGCCGCGTCCTGTCCCCGCTGGGCCGGATCACCCGCACCGCCCGCAGGGTGGCGGGTACCGACCTGTCCCGCCGGATCGAGCTGGACGGCCCGGACGACGAGCTCAAGGAGCTGTCCGACACCTTCGACGACATGCTGGACCGGCTGGAGCGGGCCTTCACCGCCCAGCAGCGGTTCGTCGGCAACGCCTCGCACGAGCTGCGCACCCCGCTCGCGATCAACCGCACGCTCCTGGAGGTCCATCTCTCCGACCCGGAGGCCCCGCCGGAGCTCCAGCAGCTCGGCAAGACCCTCCTGGCCACCAACGAGCGCAGCGAGCAGCTGGTGGAGGGCCTGCTGCTGCTCGCCCGCAGCGACAACCAGATCGTCGAGCGCAAGCCCGTCGACCTCGCCGAGGTCGCCGAGCGCGCCATCGACCAGGCCCGTGCGGAGGCCACGTCGAAGGGCGTGACGATCCGCGGCGAGCGGGCGGTGGCCGTCGTGCAGGGCAACGGAGTCCTGCTGGAGCGGATCGCCCTGAACCTCGTACAGAACGCGGTGCGCTACAACGTGGCCGAGGCGGGCTGGGTGGAGGTCACCACCGAGCTCCAGCCCGGACACGCCCTGCTGGTCGTCTCGAACACAGGTCCTGTGGTGCCGGCGTACGAGATCGACAACCTCTTCGAGCCCTTCAGACGGCTGCGTACGGAGCGCACCGGCAGCGACAAGGGGGTCGGCCTCGGCCTGTCGATCGCGCGATCCGTCGCGCGGGCCCATGGAGGCCGTATCATCGCGGAGCCCCGCGAGGGCGGTGGTCTCGTGATGCGTGTCACCCTGCCGGTCTGAGAGGCTGCACGGTGTGAAGCCCGCACCGAATCTCTGTGTTCGCTTTGGGCGGAATTTTCAGGACCCGTTCCCCCTCGATCCATGTGTGATCGATCACAGAAGCGATTTTCAGGCCATCTACTCTCCGTGATCAAGCCTCTATCGGAAAGCCGGTAATCGTCCGGGTTTTCGGGGGCCGATATCACGGGAAGTACACGGGGTGGCGCCCGTGAACTGCACCATCAGGACCGTGTACGGTCCCCATCGCCACCCAAGCCGAACGCCGTCGAGGTTGTCCGGTTGGGTGTCGATTGAGTAACAGACCTTGATGTGAGGCAAGATCTCCGCCTCAGGTCGGGCACAAGTCCGGCCTCTCACGCGTTACGTGCGCTGAGACACCCGCAGACACCCATGAGGGGGAGAGCGACATGGCAACGGATTACGACACCCCACGCAAGACCGACGACGACGTGGACCAGGACAGCCTCGAAGAGCTCAAGGCTCGTCGGAGCGACAAGACGGCATCCGCCGTCGACGTCGACGAGTTCGACGCGGCCGAAGGGCTGGAGCTGCCCGGAGCGGACCTTTCCAACGAGGAACTGGCCGTCCGGGTCCTGCCCAAGCAGGCCGACGAGTTCACCTGCATGAGCTGCTTCCTCGTGCACCACCGGAGTCAGCTGGCCCGCGAGAAGAACGGCCAGCCGATCTGCCGCGACTGCGACTGAGGTCGAGTCGGCCGTGGCGGGCGACACACCGTTCCGGAAGCGGCGCCTGCGGCGCCGGCACGGTCCGGAGACGCATCAGGGCGGCACAGGCCCGGCAGAGGGCATCAGCCCGTCTGCCGAGCGTTCTGCCGCCCTGCCCGATCCTTCCGGTACCTCCGACGACGAGCGGGGCCGTTCGGCCTCGCTCGAAGTGGCCGGGGCGGCAGGCGTACCGGACGGGGCCGAACAGAGCACGACGACGGAGCCCAGGACCGGGGCTGGCCGTCTGGACACACTGAAACGGGGCGTACGCAAGGGCGGGGAGAGCGCCAGGGCCGCAGTCGGTCAACTGGCCGACCGGATCATCGACACGGCTCCCCGCGTCCCGGTGCGGGATCTGGCCACCCTGCGCGAGCAGTTTCCGGGACTCGGCCCCGAGGAGCTCGCCGACAAACTCATCGCGGGCGCGAGCAGAGCGACCGCGACCGTCGGCGCGGGCATCGGGGCGGCGGCCATGCTGCCCGTACCGCCCGCCATGCTCGCCGAGCTGGCAGCGGAGATCACCGGCGTCGCCGCGATCGAGATGAAGCTCGTCGCCGAGCTCCACGAGGTCTACGGCCGGCGCCCGCAGGGCAATCTCGCCCAGCGCTCCACCGCGTATCTGACGTCCTGGACCGAGGAGCGCGGCATCGACGTCTCCCGGCCCACCACGCTCAACGCGGCACTGGGCGGCCAGATGAAACGCGAGCTGCGCCAGCAGATCATGAAGCGCATGGTGCGCGATCTGCCGAACCTGATTCCGTTCATGGTCGGCGCCGCGGTAGGCGCCGTGATGAACCGCCGCGACACCAAGAAGCTCGCCGAGAGGGTCAGGAACGACCTGCGCAAGCAGCGGGTCGACTGGGACCGGCTCACCGAGCTGCCTCCCCTGGAGCAGCCCGCACATCCGGCCGAGCTGCCCGGGACGATCGGGAACACCACCGAGAACGACGAGCCCTGAGGGCTGTCCTCAGGTACGGGGCAGCAGGCCCCGCGAAGGGCGCTCAGGCCGCTCGTACCGCCGTGAGCGCCGCGGCCAGGCCCTGCGGGTCCCGGGTGGACAGATAGACGTACGGAGTCGGGTCGGACGGATCGGTGACCTCCACCCGCACCGCCGTCGGCACATAGCTGCGCAGCAGCATGAACGCCCGCGCGTCCGCCTTGTGCGAGCGCCAGGCCCGCGCCTCCTCCGCGTCCAGCACCTCGGGCTCCCCGAGCGCCGACAGCGGAATCCGCGCGTCGCCCGCGACCAGCGCGCCTGCCACCACCCGGATCCGTACGGAGCCGTACGAACTCACCACGACCGCCGTCGCGGCGGTGCCGCCGACCAGGCCGCCGAGCAGGGGCAGGGTGCCGAGCGGCAGGAGCATGAGCGCACAGGCGATACCGACCCCGAAGGCGATGAACCACCAGGAACGGGGGGCGGTGAGACGTTCGTCGAAGGGCGGTGCGGAAGGCTGCATGAATCCAAGCTTGGCACGGCGCGACCCGGGGTAGCCCGCGCGGGTAAGGTCTGCGCCTGTGAGTGGAACATCTACAGCTCTGACACCCCCGGCCGACGCGGTGGCGCCGGTCCGGCACCCCGACGCGCCCGCCCCCGGCGAGCTCCTCGGCGCGCACTACGAACATTGTTTCGGCTGCGGTGGGGGACAGCCGCACGGTCTGCACCTCCAGGCGCGGGCCGGCGACGGCGTGAGCGTGACCGCCGAGTTCACCGTGAAGGCCGCCCACCAGGGCGCACCGGGCCTCGCGCACGGTGGCGTACTGGCCACGGCGCTGGACGAGACCCTCGGCTCGCTGAACTGGCTCCTGCGGGTCATCGCGGTGACCGGGCGGCTGGAGACCGACTTCGTGCGGCCGGTTCCGGTGGACACCGTGCTGCACCTCGACGCGCGGATCACCGCCGTACACCGCCGGAAGATCTACTCCAGTGCCACCGGCCGGATCGGCGGCCCGGACGGGCCCGTCGCGGTCCGTGCCGACGCCCTCTTCATCGAGGTCAAGGTCGACCACTTCATCGAGAACGGCCGCCCGGCCGAGATCCGCGCAGCGATGGCCGACCCCGACCAGGTCAAGCGCGCCCGTGCCTTCGAGGTGAACCCCTGATGCGACAGCCCGTCGACGTACTGATCCGCCTCATCGACCCGGACGTGCCGATTCCGTCGTACGGACATCCGGGCGACGCCGGGGCCGACCTGGTGACCACCGAGGCCGCGGAACTCGCCCCCGGCGAGCGGACCGTGCTGCCCACCGGAGTGTCGATCGCCCTGCCCGACGGGTACGCCGCGTTCGTGCACCCGCGTTCGGGCCTCGCGGCCCGCTGCGGAGTCGCCCTGGTGAATGCCCCAGGGACGGTTGATGCCGGGTACCGTGGGGAGATCAAGGTGATCGTGGTCAATCTCGACCCGCGCGAGACCGTGCGGTTCGAGCGGTTCGACCGGATTGCCCAACTGGTCGTCCAGCAGGTCGAGAAGGTGCGCTTCCACGAGGTGGCGGAGCTTCCCGGCTCGGCGCGGGCCGAGGGGGGCTTCGGGTCCACCGGCGGTCATGCCGCCGTGGACGGTGTCAGGGGCGGGATCACCGACGGTGGGAACAGCTACGCATCGGTCGTATCCGACCGGGAAGGACATTGACGTGTTCGGACGTCGCAAGAAGAGTGGTTCCGCCGAGGACACGGCGGACGAAGCGCGCGAGGCCGGGCAGGTCGCCGACGAGCTCGACGGTACCGACGGAGCCGAGTCCGGCGCTCGCCGGACGAACCTTCCGCCTGCCCCCAGGCCGGACGGGCCGTGGGACATCGAGGAGGTCTCCCAGCCCGGCGAGGGCCGGGTCGACCTGGGCGGCATCTTCGTGCCCGGTGTCGAGGGCATGGAGCTGCGGGTCGAGGTGGCCGGGGACGCGATCGTCGCCGCCACCGTGGTCCTGCGCGACAGCGCGGTCCAGCTGCAGGCCTTCGCCGCCCCCAAGAAGGAGGGCATCTGGGGCGAGGTCCGCGAGGAGATCGCCTCGGGCATCACCCAGCAGGGCGGGATCATCGACGAGGTCGAGGGCCCGCTGGGCTGGGAGCTGCGCGCTCAGGTCCCCGTACAGCTTCCGGACGGGACGAACGGCGTGCAGCTGGTGCGCTTCGTCGGCGTCGACGGACCGCGCTGGTTCCTGCGCGGGGTGATCTCCGGTCAGGGTGCCGTGCAGCCGGAGGCCGCCGGGCTGCTGGAGACGATCTTCCAGGACACCGTGGTCGTCCGCGGGGAGGGCCCGATGGCCCCGCGCGACCCCATCGTCCTCAAGCTCCCCAACGACGCCCAGATGGTGCCGGAGGGCATCCAGCAGGAGGACCAGGAGAACTCGAAGTTCTCCGGTGGCATGGGGCAGCTCCAGCGCGGACCCGAGATCACCGAGGTCCGCTAGACACGCTCTCGGCACACACGTCGGCCGGTGGGCCGCACCCCTTTCACGGGGTGCGGCCCACCGGCTTTTTCCGTGCGTCCCCACAGCGTGCGAGGGGCGCGCGTATGGGGCGCGTATCGGGCACGTATGGGCGGCATCAAGGGGTTGCCCCTCACCGTAAGGAAGGCATCAACGCGGGCGGAGAAGGCCCCGGGCGGATGTTTGCTCATGAGGTCCGAGAATCCGAACCTCATCTAGGAGCACACGATGGCCGATGTGGCCTTCGTCGTCACCACGATCGCGGTGTTCGCGCTGGTGGCTCTCATCGCGCGGGGGGTGGCGAAGCTGTGACTGCCGAGAACATCGTCGGTCTGATCGTGGCCGTCGCCCTGCTGGGCTACCTCGTCCTCGCCCTTCTGTACCCGGAGAGGTTCTGAGCCCGAAATGAGCCCCGTCCTCGCTGGTGTGCTCCAGTTGCTCGCGCTCGTCGTGGCGCTGGGTCTGGCGTACCGTCCGCTCGGCGACCACATGGCCCGCGTCTACTCCTCGAACCGGCATCTGCGGGTGGAGAAGTGGATATACAAGGCCATCGGCGCCAACCCCACCACCGAAATGCGCTGGCCCGCCTATCTGCGCGGCGTCCTGGCCTTCTCGGTGGTGAGCGTCCTCTTCCTGTACCTGATGCAACGGGTGCAGGGGTCCCTGCCCGGCTCGCTCGGCTTCTCGTCGATCGACCCGGACCAGGCGTTCAACACGGCGGCGTCCTTCGTCGCCAACACCAACTGGCAGTCGTACTACGGCGAACAGGCCATGGGCCATGTCGTGCAGACCGGCGGCCTCGCGGTGCAGAACTTCGTCTCGGCGGCGGTCGGCATGGCCGTCGCGGTGGCACTGGTACGCGGCTTCGCCCGCGCCCGCACCGGTGAACTCGGCAACTTCTGGTCCGACCTGGTGCGCGGCACCGTACGGATCCTGATCCCGATCGCGGTGATCGGTGCCCTCGTGCTGGTCGCCTGCGGCGCCATCCAGAACTTCTCCGGCATCCACGAGGTCGGCCAGTTCAACGGCGGCACGCAGCAGTGGAACGGCGGGGCGGTCGCCTCGCAGGAGGTCATCAAGGAGCTGGGCACGAACGGCGGCGGTTACTTCAACGCCAACTCGTCCCACCCCTTCGAGAACCCCAACCCGCTCTCGAACCTCTTCGAGATCTTCCTGATCCTGGTCATCCCGTTCGCCCTGACCCGGACCTTCGGCAAGATGGTCGGCAACGTCAAGCAGGGCTACGCGATCCTCGCCACGATGGGCGTCATCTGGCTCGGCTTCAGTGCGCTGATGATGTGGACCGAGTTCGCCCACAACGGCCCCGCGTTCGACATCGCGGGCGGGGCGATGGAGGGCAAGGAGAACCGGTTCGGGGTCGGCGGCTCATCGATCTTCGCGGTCGCCACCACCCTCACCTCGACCGGTGCGGTGAACTCCTTCCACTCCTCGTACACCGGCTTCGGCGGCGGCATCACCATGCTGGGCATGCAGCTCGGCGAGATCGCGCCCGGTGGTGTCGGTTCGGGGCTCTACGGGATGCTGATCATGGCGATCATCGCGGTGTTCATCGCGGGTCTGATGGTCGGCCGTACGCCCGAATACCTCGGCAAGAAGATCGGCACCCGCCAGATCAAGTTCGCGGCCTGCTACATCCTGATCACCCCGGCGCTGGTGCTCTGCTTCACCGCCGTGGCCATGGCGCTGCCCACTCCGGGCAACTCCATGACCAACTCGGGGGCACACGGCTTCTCGGAGATCCTGTACGCCTACACCTCCGGTGCCAACAACAACGGATCGGCCTTCGCCGGGCTGAACGCGGACACCCAGTGGTTCAACACCACCATCGGTATCGCGATGCTGCTCGGCCGGTTCCTGCCCATGGTGTTCGTCCTGGCCCTGGCCGGCTCGCTGGCCGAACAGAAACCCGTACCGGCGACCGTCGGCACGCTCGGCACCCAGAAGCCGCTGTTCAGCGGTCTGCTGGTCGGCACGATCCTCATCATCACCGGCCTCACCTACTTCCCGGCCCTCGCGCTGGGTCCGCTCGCCGAAGGGCTGGCGTCATGACCACCAACGTAAAGAAGCCTGAGGAGCCCGGCTCCATGTCCACCGCCGATCCGGGCCTCGCGCCCCACAGTGACCTGCCGACGGGACGCGGGCCCGAAGGGCGGGTCGGCGGGGGCCTGTTCGACCCCAAGCAACTGGTCACCTCGTTCCCCGACGCGGTCCGCAAGCTGGATCCCCGGGTGATGGTCAAGTCCCCGGTGATGTTCGTCGTACTGATCGGCTCGGTGCTCACCACCGTGCTCGCGGTGCTGGATCCGACGGACTGGTTCGGCTGGGCCATCGCGGGCTGGCTGTGGCTGACGACGATCTTCGCCAACCTGGCGGAGGCGGTGGCGGAGGGGCGCGGCAAGGCGCAGGCCGACACGCTGCGCAGGGCGAAGACCGACACGGTCGCCCGACGGCTCATTGGGAAGAACGAGGAGCGGGTCGCCGGCACCGATCTGCGCATCGGGGACCTGGTGGTCTGCGAGGCGGGCGACATCATCCCCGGCGACGGGGACGTCGTCGAAGGTGTCGCGAGTGTGGACGAGTCCGCGATCACGGGTGAGTCGGCACCGGTCATCCGGGAGTCCGGCGGTGACCGCTCGGCGGTGACCGGGGGTACCAAGGTGCTCTCCGACCGGATCGTCATCAAGATCACCACCAAGCCCGGCGAGACGTTCATCGACCGGATGATCGCCCTGGTCGAGGGTGCGGCCCGGCAGAAGACGCCCAACGAGATCGCGCTGAACATCCTGCTCGCCTCGCTGACCATCGTCTTCCTGCTGGCCGTGGTGACCCTGCAGCCGTTCGCGATCTACGCGGGCGAGAAGCAGTCGATGATCGTGCTGGCCGCTCTGCTGGTCTGTCTGATCCCGACCACCATCGGTGCGCTGCTCTCCGCGATCGGCATCGCGGGCATGGACCGGCTGGTCCAGCGCAATGTGCTGGCCATGTCCGGGCGCGCGGTCGAGGCGGCGGGTGATGTGTCGACGCTGCTGCTCGACAAGACCGGCACGATCACGCTGGGCAACCGGCAGGCCGCCGAGTTCGTCCCGGTCAAGGGCGTGACGGAGGCCGAGCTGGCGGACGCCGCCCAGCTGTCGTCGCTGGCCGACGAGACACCCGAGGGCCGCTCGATCGTGGTCCTGGCCAAGGAGAAGTACGGGCTGCGCGAGCGGCACCAGGGCGAGCTGACACAGGCCGAGTGGGTCGTGTTCACCGCCCAGACCCGGATGTCCGGGGTGGACGTCGACGGGCGCAAGGTACGCAAGGGCGCGACCGGTTCGGTCGTCGCCTGGGTCAAGGAGCGTGGCGGCAGTGTCTCGCAGGACGCGCAGACGCTCACCGACCGGATCTCCCAGGCCGGCGGCACGCCGCTGCTGGTGGCTCTGGAGGACGCGGACGGCGCGCGGGTCCTGGGTGTCATCCACCTCAAGGACGTCGTCAAGGAAGGCATGAAGGAGCGGTTCGACGAGCTGCGCCGCATGGGCATCAGGACGGTCATGATCACGGGTGACAACCCGCTGACCGCGAAGGCCATCGCCGAGGAGGCGGGAGTCGACGACTTCCTCGCGGAGGCGACGCCCGAGGACAAGATGGCTCTGATCAAGCGGGAGCAGGCGGGGGGCAAGCTGGTCGCGATGACGGGTGACGGGACGAATGATGCTCCGGCTCTGGCTCAGGCGGATGTGGGTGTGGCGATGAACACCGGTACCTCGGCCGCGAAGGAGGCCGGGAACATGGTGGACCTGGACTCCAATCCGACCAAGCTGATCGAGATCGTCGAGATCGGCAAGCAGCTCCTGATCACCCGCGGCGCGCTCACCACGTTCTCCATCGCCAACGATGTCGCGAAGTACTTCGCGATCATCCCGGCCATGTTCGCCGTGGTCTACCCGGGCCTGGACAAGCTCAACATCATGGACCTCTCCTCCCCGAGATCCGCGATCCTGTCCGCCGTCATCTTCAACGCGCTGATCATCATCGCGCTGGTCCCGCTCGCCCTGAAGGGCGTCAGCTACCGGCCCTCCAGCGCCGACAGCATGCTGCGGCGCAACCTCGGCATCTACGGACTGGGCGGCCTCGTCGCCCCGTTCATCGGCATCAAGATCATCGACCTGATCCTCTCCCTCATCCCCGGAATCGGCTGACCTGCCATGAACAACTCCCTAGGAAGCACGGCCCGGCTGCTCGGCGCCGGACTGCGTGCCCTGCTCGTCCTCACCCTGGTCTGCGGCGTCATCTACCCGCTCGCCGTCACCGGTGTCGCCCAGGCACTCTTCCCCGGCAAGGCCAACGGCTCCGAAGTCACCGCGAACGGGAAGGTCGTCGGCTCCTCCCTCATCGGGCAGCGCTACGACCTGCCGCTGAAGGACGGGCAGGAAACCGCCGAGCCGGACCTCAAGTGGTTCCAGCCCCGTCCCTCCAACGGTCTGGGCAGCAACAGCGTCAACACCCAGTACAAGCTGATCCTCTCCGGCGCGACCAACCGCTCCGGCGACAACGAGGAACTCATCGACTGGGTCACCGCCGCCAAGGCCGCCGTGGTCAAGGACAACTCCGTCCCCGGCCACCGGGTCGACCCGGCCGATGTACCGGCCGACGCCGTCACCTCCTCCGGCTCCGGTCTCGACCCCGACATCTCCCCGGCCTACGCCGAACTCCAGATCCGCCGCGTCGCGGAGAAGAACCACCTCGACGTGAACGAGGTGGAGAAACTGGTCGAGGACCACACCGACGGCCGCATCCTCGGCTTCATGGGCGAACCCCGCGTCAACGTCCTCCAGCTCAACATCGCGCTGAAGGACCTGGCGAAGGGCGCCTGAACCGCCCGGACGGCCCGCCTCGCCGCCGTGCCCGCCCGCTGTACGGACTTCCCGTGGCTCACGGAGCAGTTCGACGCAGGGGCGGGCACGGCGGGCGCCGTGCTGTCGATGGACACCGCAGGCGAGGACGCGGGCCGCGTCACCGCACGGCGGACGGGACGTCGCACGCGCGGACGCGGGGCCGCGTCACCGCGCGTGAGGGCGTGGGGAGGGGGTGATCGCCCGCGGCCGACCCCCTCCGGCCGCTCGGCCGGCCCCCGAACTCGGGCGGCCCGAGAACTGACCATTGCCCGGCCGTGTGCCTCATGCACATACTGGCGACCGCGAGAGACGCGTACGTACGGGGAGTGACATGACCGAGAGCACCAGCGGACAGAGCAGCACGGCCGTAGCCGAGGACCCGGCACGCGGGCCCATGGTGCGCGTCGAGGACCTGCACCGTTCGTACGGCACGGGCGCCGCCGCCGTGCACGCCCTGCGCGGCGTCTCCTTCGAGATCCCGCGCGGCGAACTGGTCGCGCTCAAGGGACGCTCCGGCTCCGGCAAGACGACCCTGCTCAACCTGGTCGGCGGCCTGGACGCGCCGGACGGCGGCCGGATCACCGTCGACGGCACCGACATGTCCGCACTGGGCGAGAACGGGCTGCTCGAACTGCGCCGCGACCGGATCGGCTTCATCTTCCAGTCGTTCGGCCTGATTCCCATCCTGACCGCCGCCGAGAACGTCGGCGTACCGATGCGGCTGCGCAAGGCCGACCCGGTCGAGCGCGAGGAGCGGGTGGCGCTGCTGCTCTCCCTGGTCGGCCTCGGCGACCACACCCAGCAGCGCCCCGGCGAACTCTCCGGTGGCCAGCAGCAGCGCGTCGCCATCGCCAGGGCGCTCGCCAACCGCCCCGCCCTCCTGATCGCCGACGAGCCCACCGGGCAGCTCGACGCGGAGACCGGGCTCGCGGTCATGGAGCTGCTGCGCGCGGTCGTCCGCAGCGAGAACGTCACCGCCCTGGTCGCCACCCACGACCCCCAGCTGCTGGGCTTCGCCGACCGGGTCCTGGAGCTGAGCGACGGGCACATCGTCGAGCACGCGTAACGACCGGCCGCGTCGAGCACGCGTAACGACCGGATCGTCGAGCGCGTGTGACGACCGTCGAATATGCGTGACGACCGGATCGTCGAGCACGTGTGACGGCCTGCCCGGCAGGACAGCCCCGGGGACGACCCCCGGGGCAGAACTGTCGGGCACGCGTAACGGGCCTGCCGGCCGGCCGGCAGGGCGTCCGCCTGCGGGCTTTCCGGCAGGTCGCAGCGCCGTCGGGCGGCGACCGGGAAGGCATCAGGGTTCCGTCAATACGGCTGCCGCCCCCACCCTCAGCCCGCGATGTCCGAAATCTTCGGAGTAGCGTCGACATCGGCCGCCGCTCCGGGCGCCACCGGCTGATGAGAGACAACGCCGGATTCGAGAAGACAATGGGGCCATGGCGCGCGGCAAGCTTCGAATCTATCTGGGTGCGGCACCCGGTGTCGGTAAGACGTACGCGATGTTGTCGGAGGCGCATCGTCGGGTGGAGCGGGGTACGGACTGTGTGGTGGCGTTCGTGGAGCATCATGGGCGGCCGCGTACGGAGGTGATGCTGCACGGTCTGGAGCAGGTGCGGCGCAGTGAGATCGAGTACCGTTCGGCGGTTTTCACCGAGATGGATGTCGATGCGGTGCTGGAGCGGGCTCCGGCGGTGGCGTTGGTGGATGAGCTGGCGCATACGAATGTGCCGGGTTCGCGTCATGCGAA